>CAVZJB010000011.1:0-1149750 GCA_963775425.1 uncultured delta proteobacterium
CGCGAGTTGCACCCCCGCGTCGCGTCGCCGTGCGGACGGGCGCGGAGGGTCAGGTCACCGGTGACCAAAAGACGCTTCTTCCTACCGGCGTCGCCTGTTCCTTCCGCGTGGATGACGGCGACGGTGCGATCGGCGTAGGCCGCGCTCGTCGATGTTCGCGGTTCGGGTCACGAGCAGGGGCATGGCGGCCGCCGCCGCGCTTGATACTTTGCCGAGATGACTGTCGATGGAGCCGTGGAATTCCTTGTAGCCCTGGAGGCGAAGCTTTCTCCTGGAGCCGCGTGCTTCGCTGTCGACTCCGCGCTGCGCAACGCGCTCAAGGAGGTCGCGGCGGATGACGCACGGCTCCAGGCGCTGCGGCTGGCGCTGATGGTGCTCGACTACCGCCTTCATCCGCCGCCGTTTCCTAAAGGCGTCGAGCCGCCGCTTGCGCCAATGTTCGAGAGCTACCCGCCGCCGGTCAAAGACCTGAAGGCTGAGCCTGCGGGACTCCTTGAGGGGTGGCTCGATCGAACGCTCCTGCCGAGCGTGAAGGCGCGTGTCGGCGAGGTGCTCTGGGCGCTGAAGCGCGACCCGCGCTACGCGGCGGCGGCAATCGATGGCTACATCGCGTTTGTGGACGCGGCGCGCGGACGAGACCTCGTCGAGACACCGCCAGCGATCGCGCGAGCGGTTGGTCTCGTGCGGAAGACAAAGACGGCACGACCTGAGCTTGTCCCGCTGTTTGAGAAGGTGTCAGTGGCCCTGCTCGACGCGGGCAACGGTGTTGCGCGCAAGTTTCTCTCAGCGGGAGCTCAGATCCTCGACGGCGAGGTCGAAGCTGGTCGGCGCATCGCAGCGGCCGCCGAACGCGCAGCCAACGCGAGTGCGAAGGAGGGCGGGCAAGCGCGCATCGCGGAGCGCAGCTTCCTCGCTGCCGCAGACGTCGTTGCAGAAGCCGCAGGCGACACGGGCGCGCGCCGCTCGCTGTGTGAGCGGATCGCACGAAGCCACGAAGCGGAGGCGACGGAGCGCGCTGCGGAGGGCGGGGGCGTCCAGTCGGTGCTTTTGCAGCGGGCGCTCGAGGGCTTCGCCGAGCTTGGGCTCAGGGACGACGTCGAACGCGTAAAGAAGTCGTTGCAGGCCGCGACGACGGCGTCGATGAAAGATTTGAAGGCCTACGGCGCGACAACCGAGATCCCGCGTGCGGAGATCGAAGCGGAGGTAGCGCGGCTCTTGGAATCGGTCGCGGACGAGGAAGGCCCGGCGCACATCGGTCTGTTCGCTCGCGACCCTGCCCTTTGGCCGGCGTGGTCCGACGTGAAGGCGAGAGCCGAGGCGATCCGCAAGGAGTTCCCGCTACAGCACCTTCTGCCCGTCGTGATGCTGACCGAGGATGGGCGACAGATCCCGCCTATCGAGGACGAGGCGCAGAGGCTGTTCATGGACGAGGCGCAGAGCCACAAGCGCGACCTTCAGATCTTGCTGAGCCTCGTGTTCGTGAAGATCGACATGCTGCGTGCGCGGGGAAAGTGGTCGGAGGACGTTCTCCTTGCGCACCTCGCGCGCGGGGCTCTGTTCGACGACATCGCCTTGTCGGCGATCGCGCCCGGCATCGAGGCGTTCGAAGAAGGTCGGATGTGGGAAGCGCTGCACACGCTTGTGCCACAAGTGGAGCGGGTCGTGCGAAGGCTGGCGGAGGGTGTCGGCACGCAGACGAGTCGGTTCGTTCCGAAGACGGGCGAACTTCACTGGTCGTCTCTGAAGGTGTTGCTCGAGAACGATGAGGTCAAGAAGGTGCTCAACCGGGTGGGAGAGGACTTCGATGTGCACATGCGCCTTTGCCTGATCGACTCGCGCCACCTCAACATCCGCGACGACGTTGCCCACGGCATCCGCCACCCCACGAGCCGTGCGGAGCTGGAGGCGCTTATCGTGCTCTTGTTCCTGTTGGCGCTCGGCGACATCCGTGTCGCTGGCCCCGAAATCGCGGCTGCTCGGTGAGAACACGCGCACGAAGAGGGAGGCGACGTGGCAAAGCAGAGCAAGCAGGTTGGCCGACGACTCCCAGCGACGGCGGAAGCCATCGCTCTACTCGACGAGGCGGAGAGTCGCGTTCAGTCGTGGGTTGCTGGGCTGCAGCCTGGCGTGACGTGGCCCGCATACGCGTACGCGTTGCTGGCGCTTCTCGACCGGCTCTGCGCGCGCTACGGCCGCGAGGAGCTTCCGACTGCGTGCGACGGCCCACCGTGAACGGGAAAATCGGCGGAGCGTGAACACCCGGATCGGCGGCGTGTGAACGCCAAGATCGGCATCGTGAACGCGAAAATCGGCCATCGTGAACGCCGGAATCGGCATCGTGAACGCCGAGATCGGGGCCGTGAACGCCTGGACCGCCGGGCGTGAACGGCGAGGCTCGGGCCACTTGGGCCGGGCTCTACGAGGCGACGCTGGACGACTCGAACCACACCCGCCCGCGGAGGGCGGATGTCGAACACGAGGCTGTCTATGCGCAAGGTCAGGGAAATTCTGCGGCTCACGCACGAGGTGAAGCTCTCGTGCCGCGAGGTCGCGTTGAGCGCCGGCGTCTCCGTCGGCGTCGTCAGCAAGGTCATCAACCGCGCGAAGACCGCGGGCCTGACGTGGGCGGAGCTCGCGCCGCTCGACGAGGCCGCGCTCGAAATGCGGCTCAACGGCCCCGTCGTCGAACCTGGTGTCGCGCGTGACGAGCCGGACCCGGTGTGGATCCACGTCGAGAAGATGCGGCCCGGCGTGACGCTCGAGCTGCTGCACATCGAGTACCTCGAGTCGCACCCGAACGGTCTCCGCTACACGGCGTTCTGCGATCGGTACCGCGCCTGGCTCGCGCGACGGAAGCTGACGATGCGCCAGGTCCACAAGGCAGGCGAGCGCGCCTTCGTCGACTACTCGGGCAAGCGGCCATCCATCATCGACAAGAAGACCGGCGAGCGCGTTCCGGTCGAGCTCTTCGTCGGCGTTCTCGGTGCGTCGAGCTTCACGTTTGCTGAGGCCACGCGGTCGCAGCAGGGCGTCGACTTCATTCAGAGCCACGTGCGCATGCTCGAGTACTTCGGCGGCGCCCCCGCGCTCGTCGTCCCGGACAACTTGAAGAGCGGCGTGACGACGTCGTCTTGGTACGACCCGGAGATCCAGCGCACGTACGAGGAGCTCGCCGAGCACTACTCCACGGCGGTGTTGCCGGCACGGCCAAAGAAGCCTCGCGACAAGGCGAAGGTGGAGGTGGCGGTGCAGGTTGCGCAGCGCTGGATCCTCGCGCGCATTCGCAACGAGGCGTTCTTCTCACTCGAAGCCCTCAACGAGCGCATCGCCGAGCTGCTCGAGGTGCTCAACGATTGGCCGATGCGGGCGTACAAGAAGAGCCGTCGCGAGCTCTTCGAGCTTCTCGACAAGCCGGTGCTGAAGCCGCTGCCCGTCGAGCGCTTCGTCTACTCGGAGTGGGGCAAGGCGCGCCTCAACATCGACTACCACGTGTCCTTCGACGGCAACGCGTACTCGGCACCGTACGCGCTCGTGCACGAAGTCCTGGAGGTGCGCGCGACGGCGACGACGGTCGAGCTGTACTTCAAGAGCCAGCGCGTGGCGTCGCACGTGCGCAGCTACGGAACGGCGCGGCTCGTGACGACGACGGCGCACATGCCGAAGGCGCACCAAGAGCACCTCGAATGGCCACCGTCGCGCGTGATCGATTGGGCCGGGAAGATCGGGCCGAACGTGAAGGCGCTGATCGAGGCGCTCATCGCTGAGCGGAAACATCCCGAGCAGGGCTACCGACCGAGCCTTGGCATCATCCGACTCGCGAAGACGTACCCCCCTCTGCCAACAAGCGTGAGAAACCGGCCCGTTCCGAAATTACTGAGGGAGCGGCAAGGTCGAAGCCATGGAGAACCACCCGAGCGCCAAGTCCAACGGCAAGGCGCCTGACCCCGAGGTGAGCACCCGTCCTCGTCGACGAGCGTTCACCGCCGACTACAAGATGCGCATCCTCGCCGAGGTTGACGCCGTCAAGGACAAGGAACCTGGCGCGGTCGGCGCGGTCCTTCGTCGAGAAGGCCTGTATTCGTCGCACCTCACCGAGTGGCGCCACGGCCGCCAGCGAGGCACGATGGCCGAGTTGTCGAAGAAGCGCGGCCGCAAGTCCAAGAACGACCCTCTCGCCGACGAGAACGAGAAGCTCCGCCGCGAGAATGAGAAGCTGAAGAAGCAACTCGCGCAGGCCGAGCTCATCATCGATGTTCAAAAAAAAGTCTCCTCGCTCCTGGGCATCCCCCTGAAGAGCCCAGACGACGACGAGAACGACTCATGAGCGCGGCGGTCGAGGTCATGCCCGCAACCGGCGTCGTCGCCATCCTGACGGCGCTCGGCTTGTCGGTGGCCACCTTCTATCGAGGACGCAAGTCGAAGGCCCCCGTCGCCGCGAGGCCGACACCCGCCCGCGCGTTGTCGCCGGTAGAGCGGCAGAAGGTTCTCGACGTCCTGCACGGAGAGCGCTTCCGGGATCGTGCGCCCGCCGAGGTCGTCGCCGCGCTCGCTACCGAGGGCACGTACCTGGCGTCGGAGCGCACGATGTACCGCGTGCTCGCCGCGCAGGACGAGGTCAAGGAGCGCCGCCGCCAGCTCGTGCATCCCGAGTACGCGCGACCCGAGCTCGTCGCCACCGCCCCGAACCAGGTGTGGTCGTGGGACATCACGAAGCTGCTCACCTTCGATAAGTTCGTCTACCTGTACCTGTACGTCGTCATGGACATCTTCAGCCGCTATGTCGTGGGCTGGATGCTCGCCGCCCAGGAGAGCGCCACGCTGGCGAAGCTGCTCATCGAGGAGACGGTGGCGAAGCACGACGTCGCTCCGGGCGAGCTCACGCTGCACGCCGACCGCGGAGCGCCGATGCGCAGCAAGTTGCTCGTGGAGCTCTTGGCCAAGCTCGACGTCGCCCGCAGCTTCAGTCGGCCGCACACGTCGAACGACAACCCGTTCTCCGAAAGCGGCTTCAAGACGATGAAGTACAACCCGAGCTTCCCGAAGAAGTTCCACGGCGACGTCGACGCGCGCGCATTCTGCAAGCCCTATTTCGACTGGTACAACAACGAGCACCACCACAGCGGCATCGCCCTGCTCACGCCCGCAGACGTGCACTTCGGGCGGGCGTCAGCCGCCCTGCAGCGCCGTCATGAGGTGAAGCTCGAGGCTTACCACGCGCACCCAGAGCGCTTCGTGCACGGCCCGCCGCGCATCGAAGAGCTCCCCGGCGCGGTCTTCATCAACCCGCCCACGACGCTCGTGGCTACGCCGGAGACGGGGTCGGAGCCAGCCCTTGGGCTGGCGACCCCGTCGACGGCCTCCACGCCATCGACGGCGTCACTGCTCGCCACTCTCGACACGCCGTTCAGTTCGACGGCCGCGTTCACGAACACAGGAGGCGTTGCTCACTAAATTCCGTCACGCCGATTCTCAGACTCGTTGACAGGTTCCGTACGGCAACGAGCGCGTCGACAGGGCGTGCAAGCGCGCGCACCTGGCCGGCGCGCGCAACTACCGGCACGTCGCCGCGATCCTCAAGAACCGCCTCGATGAGGCACCGATGCCCGACGCCGTCGACGACAACGGGCCGCCCGTCGACCACGAGAACATCCGCGGCCCTGGCTACTACAACTGAAGGAGAGACCGTGTTGACCGAACCAACGATTGACAAGCTGAGGAACATCTGGCTCTACGGAATGGCAGACGCGTACGTCGAGCAGCAGAAGAGCAAAGAGGTGGCGAGCATGGACTTCGACGACCGCTTCGGCCTGCTCGTCGACGCGGAATGGCTGCTTCGGCAGAACCGGCGAACGAAGCGGCGCATGAAGGAAGCGAAGCTGCGGCTCACGCAGGCCTGCGTCGAGGACGTCGACACCGGCGCCGCTCGCGGCATCGAGAAAGGCGTTCTCATGCGCTTGGCGACGTGCGCCTTCGTCGACGAACACCTGAACGTGATCATCACCGGCCCCACCGGAACGGGGAAGACGTACCTGGGCTGTGCGCTCGCTCAGGCCGCCATCCGGAAGAACCGGAGCGCGGTTTACCGGCGCGCATCGAGGCTCTACGAGGAGCTGGCGCTCTCCCGCGTCGACGGAACGTACGCGAAGCTGCTCACGCGGCTTGCGCGCGTCGACGTGCTCATCATCGACGACTTCGGCCTTGCTGCGATGAAAGACCAAGACCGCCAGGGCCTCCTCGACGTACTCGAGGACCGCTACGGCAACCGATCGACGATCATCACGACCCAGCTTCCCACCAAGGCCTGGCACGACTACATCAACGACCCGACCGTCGCGGATTCGATCTGCGACCGGGTTGTGCACAACGCCCACCGCATCGAGCTCAAAGGCCCGTCGCGGCGGAAGGAGAAGGCCACCAAGGACTGAACACCGTCGGAAAGCGTCGCTTCGCTCCGATCACGATCGCCGATCCGAGCGTTCACGCCGTCCCGATTTCGGCGTTCACGATGGCCGTGACGCGCATCCGACCGCGCATGAAGCCCTGCGCACCGACATCTTCTCCTGTTCATGGGCGCTGCGAATGGCGCGTACGGGATGCGTTGCTTCGGAAACAGCTCCTTCACCCCAGCAGGTGCGGATCGACGCCGCTCGTCTGGGTGATCGCGCAGTCGAGTTCCTGGAACACGGTCAGCGGTACCACTATTGGCGCGACATCACCTTCTCTGCAAGGCAGCGCGGGTACGAGGTCGCGATGGACGGCGACACGCTTGAGTTCAAGGATGCGGTGGAGTGGCCGGGGGGGTGCGACGCGGCCGATCAAGACATCGCTCATCTGATTGACCGTGAAAGCGCCCGCACGTTCGAGGACGGCGACGAACCGCGCGTTCATCGTGACCTTCTCGAGACCGACGATGAGTTCCCTCGCGGGCTGGCGACAGAGAGAATCACAAGCGATGAGTTTGCGAAGCTCTGGCAGGCGCTCCGAAAGCTCGTGATGCCTGGCACGCGTGCGGAGATCGGCGCGCTCTTTGAGCAAGGTCCCGTCACGGTCTCACGCTCGCAGCTCGTCGTCATGCTCTGCGCGGAAGCCGAGGTGCGGCGAGTTGCCGTTGAGACGTTCGTATCGTGGCACACGTTCACTGCAACAACGCCGCCGAAGTTCTGCCTCTTCCACGTGCCGCTGGTCGACGTCGGTAGCGACGAACTGTTCGTTGCGAGGACCCCTCTCTTGATGGCGAACGCGGCGCCCCTGGCTCGGCGTCACTTCTCACACGCGGAGAAGAAGTCATACGACGCTTGGTCCTCCGCGCACGAGGCCGCGCAGCTGAAGACGCTTACCGAACACCTAAAGCGCAACGATCTGTTGGTGAAGCTCAACCGCGATCTTCCCGGCGGGGATGGCGAGATCGACGTCGCCTGGTACGAAGAGCGAACGCGAACGCTCGTCGTTGCGCAGACGAAGTTCAACATCGGCTGCGACAGCCCTTCCGAGGTCGAAGCGGCCAATGCGGACATCGACAAGGCCCTCAAGCAGACTGCGACGACTCGTCGCTACGTCGAAGGTCACGATCGTGCGTGGCTGGCGCAGCATGTTTTTGGGAGGGAGCTTCGCGTCGACAAGATCATCTGGGTCGTCATTCCCACGAACACGATCGGCGCGGACTATCTGGATATTCCAACCGACGTCGACATCGTGCCGTTCGGCTGGTTCCTTCTCCGCGCGCACCACGGTCAAGAACCATCTGTGCTCGTTGAGAAGTTTCGAACTCTGCTCCGTAAGACGCTCAGCGACGTGCAGCGAGGTCAGAAGATCGTGACGGTGACGAACTCGCTCGGCGACCTTCGTTGGCGCGCACCGTACTACGCGTTCGGCACTCCGACCGGGGAAGGCTGAGCGCTCGCACCACCGCCGCCACGCTCTGTTGCGGTTAGCCGGAGTGCCACGTGGCGGCGCGCGCAAGAAGTTCCCCGACGGACAGAAGGCGTGCGGCGTCCTTGCTGCCGCTCTGCGCAAGATGCGCGACCAGCTTCTTCTCTTCTGTGATGATGAAGTCGGCTACGGCGAGCATGGACAAGAGTTTGATGTCGAGCATGTCGTTTTGACCGCGCTCCTTCGCCGGAAGGTACTGTGAGCCCTTCGTAAGGTTGAGCGACACGAAGCGAGCGATCGCGCGCACGTATGCTTCGTATTTCCAGACACGCGCCTCCCCACCGGGGAAGTTCCCGCGCGCATCGGCGAGAATCGCGTCGAAGACCTCTTGCGAGGATGGCTTCAGCCCGCGCTTCGCGAACTCCGCGGACACCCGCTCTATGTAGCCGGCCCACTTCGCTTGGTGGTCGTCGCGCAAGCGCTCTTCTGTGTCAGCCTGGCGAAGCGCGCCTTGTTCGACGAGCACAGGTCCGATCTGCATCGCGAAGGGAGCGATGAACGCCGCGAGCGTCGGCGATGTCGTGAGCCGCCGCCACGACACCTGCCGCTCCGCGCGGGCAACAGCTGGATGCTTGGGCTCGGCACGCGAGAAGGGGTCCTCCGCGTGGATCACCGGTTCGTCGTCGTCGATCACAGCGACGAGCGCGGGACACGCCTCCCGCCACGCTTCGAAGTCGATTGTTCCTCGCGCGACTTGGAGCGTGATCTCAAGGAGCGACGTGTCGGAGAGATGAATGGATACGACGTCCTTGAACGCCGCGAGCTCGTGGAAGCGCGGACCTGACCGCGTGCCGTCGACTACGTCACGAATCGCGTTTGTGTCGACGACGACTCTCTTTTTCACGAGGCCCGTCGCACGGGCGATTCGCTCGTCGCGCCTGAGCGCCTTCTTGCCCGGCGACGCAACAGCGGTGGCGGAGACGCCGCGGCGTGCAAGGCGCTTGTCAGAATTCCGTCCCACGGGTCACTCCACTCGCGCTCGCGGTTGACCGCAGCAGCGTGCTCGGACGCTCAGATCTCGCTCGAGATTCCAGCGGATCGCGCGAACGAGGCGTGATGTTCACAACGGTTCGAGCGTCTCCCGGAGCGCCCTGCGCGTTGCGTCTGGCTCCGTGTACCACCGGCGGCCAATCTGGTCGGTGACGCCGATGCGATCGACCTCGTCTGGGTCGAGCTTTGCTAACGACCTCGCGCCGACTTCCAGCGAGTGACGTTGCCCCGGGTTCAGCGTCTTCTCCGCGGTGGGAAGGCCGTAGTAGTCGCGCGAGAAGAGAAAGCCAGATCCGTCCTTCTTCAGCAGCGAGAAGGCGACGGAGGGAAGGTAGATCGGGATCGCGTCGTGATTCTCCACGGAGATCACGAGGACGCGCTCCTTCTCTTGCGGAACGACGTCGCCGGGTACACGTGGAACGGTCATCGAGACGAGACTCGTCGCCTCGATGACGACCTTTGGGAGGGACGTGGATGGCGTGCTCGCCGTCGTTCCGCGCGTCGGCGTGGTGCGATCGATGCCGACGACGAGGTTCGGCAGGGCAGCGACAAGCTCAGCGATCGATGCGAAGCGCTCGTCCGGCTTGTGGCGCGTCGCACGGCGAATCACGTCATCGAGCGCGGCACAGGCCTCCTCGGAGAGGAGGTGTCCTCGCGGCACGGGACGTGGGTCGAGCAAGTCAGGTGTCTGCCGCGTCAGCAAGAACTCAAGGACGCGGCCGAGCGCGTAGATGTCGCTCCGCTCGGTGGCTTGTGAAAGGCCCCCCTGGCTCACTTCCGGTGCCCGGTAGTTCTCCGTGCCGCCCGCTTCCCTCAGACCGGTCAGCGCCTCGCCTTGTGCGGGCGTCTCCGCGCCACGCTTCGCGAGGCCAAGGTCAGCGACGACAACGCGATTTGCTTCTTCGAGAACGAGGAGGTTTCCAGGGCTGATGTCGCGATGGAGAATCGACTGCGCGTGCATCGCGCCGATGCCGGCACATGCTTCCCGGAAGTAACGCAAGACGCGGGTCGGGCTGTCGCTCGTGAGGGACAGCTCCTTCAGGCTTCCGTGTGCACGGTCCATCACGAGGAACGCGCACTCTGGCAGGTCCTCGCCGCGGAGCGTCCAGTCCAGCTCCGCGTCGTGAATTCCGACGATGTACGCGTCGCCTTTGAGCAACGTGAGCAGCTCAACCTCTCTGCGAAAGCGCTCACGCGCCTTCGGGTCAGCTTGAAACGAGAGCTTGATCGCGCGCGGGATTGCGTGCTTCTCGTCGATCGCGCGTGCTTCCCACACTTCCCCTTGGCCGCCGCGGTTCAGAGGGCGAACCAGCCGCCATTGGCGGAGCTCGTCATCGGGATTGAAGACGTATTCGGGATATCGCTTCTTCTTCGCCTTCTTCTTTGGCGGTGGGCTCTGCGACGCGGGCTGCGGCTCGACGCGCGTCGGAAAAGAGGCCTCCGGCTCTCCTCGCGTAGAGCGCAGCCGGAATCCATCGCGCGTCAGGTGCGCGCGCGTTGTCGGCCAAGGACCCATCACGTGCTGCACGTCGAGGACGCCGGCGGCCTCCAGGCCTGCGAGCGCGGTGGCGAAGAGGCCCACGTCGTCACCGACGAGCTCCTTGAGGTCCTTCTCTTCGTATTCCTGTTTCGCCTCCTTGAACGCGGCAAGGATGTCGTGCCGCTTCTTGTTCACCGCGATTCGGCTGTCGACGCTGAGGACGCTCTCAAAACGAAGGACCCCCGCGGGCTTGATCATCCCCGAGAGTCCGCCCGCCATCGCGTAGTCGCTGTGCTCGAGCTCATCGAGCGCGACACGCAGTTCCTCCTCGTCGAGCGACGGGAGTGCAGCCACCAACTGCGGCTGCTGCACGAGATTTCCGTGCCCCGCCCGATACGCGACATAGAGCGCGCCGAGCACGCCGAAGGTCTTGGCGTCGAAGTCGTTCACCCCTTGATCGATGAACGTCTGCGGCGGTGGTGCCCCGCGCATCGCCTCGACCAATTCGTCGTCTGGTAGTTCTTCGCGGTGCGCCATGCACGACTCCTTTCTCTCTCTCGTGGTTCACGCGCTCAGCGGAGCACGCTGTCACGTGCCTTCGCGTCCCGTCACCGTCGGCGTCGCCCTCGCCTCGGCGGGGCGCGCCGGCGGCGTCCCCGAGCCTGAGGCGGAGCCCTCACGCTCGCTGCTGGCGGGGGACCCGGACGGCGTCGCTTGTTTCCAAGCAGCTCGTGTCGAGTCGGTGAGAGCTGCGGCAGCGAGGCGTTCCTTGATCGGTTGATCTTGAAACGTCGCGGCCGGCTCGAAGGGCGCGGATCCCGGCGCAAAGCCGGCAAAGCTGTGCGGAGGCGTGGGCAGCACATCCTCGCGCCATTGCTTGAGCGCGGGCTGCTTCAGGAGGCTGGGCTGCTCTCTGCGCATCGCCCAGACGACACGAAGGAGATGGCCGAGCTCCTCGATGACGTTGGTCGCGGCTTGGAACAGGCCGTCCATGGTGGTGGCCGTCTTCTCATCGAGTACCGGGGTCCCGTCAGGCGCGCGCTGGAAGCTCTGCAAGTCGCTCAGCGCCGGCTCGGCCGGCATGCGGTGGATAACGTCTTCAACGACGACGTCGCCATCGCGGTCGAGGTCGTCCGCGCACTTGATGCCGGTGATGTCCACGAGGCCCGGGCGATGGATGAACGTGTTTCTCAGGTCGCTGAACCAGCGATGCCAACCTGTCGGCCCTGCGCTGGTGATGACCCGCGCGACGTTCTCGAGGATCTCGCGCTGCAGCCGCGCGTCGTTCGACTGGCCTTTCGGCCAGCGATCCTCCTCGAGGACCATCGGCATGTCGGCCTTCTTGATGTCCTTCGGCAGCGCGGCGATCCCGACGACGGCTGCCGCTGCGCAGTCGAAGGCCGTGCCGAGTGCGCGCACAAGCGCTTTGATGTGGGCCTTGGCGGCGAGCAGCGGGAGATGATCTTCGAAGTGTCGCTCGTGCGAGTACGTGGTCGCCTTCAAGCCAACATGGCGCTTCGCCTCATCTTCGTGCGCCTGATGCAGCTCCAAGAGGTGGTAACGCGCCTCGATGAGCGACCACGGAACGCATTGCACGGCGCTATAGAGGTGATCGGCGATCGAGGCGCGACGCGGGTGCGTGAGCTCGTCGTCAACGGGCCACCAAGGAAAGCCCCATGGCGCTTCCTTTGCCAAGTCCAGGCGCAGGTCGACGTAGAGGCAGCGCCAGCTCGGCACGACAACGTCCATCGCCTCGAGCAATTTTCGATCGGGTGAGCGATCACTCGGCGCAGCGTCGTAGGCGTTGCCGATCCGTCGAGCATCCTCACTGCGCATGTAAATCTCCCGCGTCGTCAGTCGGCTTCGTTCGTGTTGTTCGGCCGTGTCCTCTTCGCGGACGCTGAGCTCGCGGCGTTTGAGAGACGCGCAGCAAGCTCGTCGACGGGGATCAACTTCGCGATGGTCATGCGGTGCATGCGCAGCGCCACGGGGACGGCCAGCCCGTACTTCTTGCCGAGCAGCGCACGCCGCGGTCGATCATTCTGTGGAGTCGGCGCGCGCGGGCCGACGTAGTCTTCGAGCGTGAACGCGTCTCCCTTCGCGACCTCGTGCGGCGGATCGACGACGCCCGGCGCAAACGCAGCGACGAGCGCGGACTTACGGAATTGATCAGCGCGGTGCGCTTGCGGGTTGATGAGCAAACGCGCGTTGCCCTCGTGCGCGGCGACGAGAGCATTCAGCTGCGGGTGATCGAAACACTCGGTTCTGTCGAAAAAGTAGCAAGGCTGACCGACGCGACGCCCGTCGGACTTGGTCACCGGGACCGTCACGCTCCCGAACCAGGTCGCGACGATTTCATCGACGATGTCTTTGCCGAAGGGACCGATGGCTTCCATCCAGAGGACGCCGAAGCCGCCGGTGCTGCTGGCGCGCACCTGCCGCTTCTTGTTGCGGAGCCGCTCCTTGATGGTGCTGCTGTGTTGCTCGATGCGATCGGCTTCGGCGGTGCCTGTCGTTTTGAGTGCTTGGTCGAATTCACCGTCGTCGTTCTTCGTCGTTACCTCGACCGTGTGTCGCTCCTCGCCCTTTCGACGAGGAGGTCGGCGGTTCGTTGCTCGTTCGACCTTGGGATGGGCGTGACGGTGAAGCCCATGTCCTCGAACGCGAGCACGGCGGTGTCCTCGACGGCCTTGTGGATCTTCGCGAGCGCGGCGTTCTTCGTCATCCGGTGCCCTCCCGTGCGCTACGTCGACGCGCGAGAACGCCTCGACCATCGTGTTTCTTTACACCAGAGCGTAGCCTGCTCACGCGTTCAGGTCGACCAGATCCGACCAACGTTGGCCGGATCCTGCGCGGGCGTGGCTCGAACCGCTTGTCGACGTGATCTTCGTGGAGACGCGCGATTAAACCTCACCAAGATCGCTACCTCAGTGTTTTTATGAGGTATGATCCTTTCATGAGGTACGCGTGAAGCCCGTTCAGACCGGAGTGGGACGCCGCATCGTCGAAGCGTTGCGCGCTGTGTTGCCGCCGGCGGTTGCTGTCGAGCATCAGGTGACGCGCGAGGATGCGACGACGGTGTCGATCGGCTCGCGCAAGGTTCGGGTCGCATGGGCTGGCGCGGGTGGTCTTCGTCAGGTGCGGCCGTTCATCGAGAGCGACGATCGGCCGGACATCGTGGTCGCGCGTCTGATGTCGGCAGGCGCGCGCGACGCCCTCTCGAAGGCGCGCGTGGGTTGGCTCGACCAAACTGGTGCGGCGGAGATCGCGATCGGGACCCTGATCGTGTCGCGCACGGGGAAGGCGCCGCCGAAGGAAGAGCGCAAAGCGACCTGGAGCCCTGCAGTCTTTGCCGTCGCGGAGGCGGTGCTGTGCGGCACCGCCCCGACTCTGTCGGCCACGGCGAAGGCGACCGGCTTGTCGTCGGGAAGTTGCACCCATGCGTTGCGAACGCTCGCAGAGATGAAGCTGCTCACAAGCACACAAGCGCGCGGACCGCGCTCCGCTCGACGTGTGGTCGACCCCGACGACTTCCTCGATGCATACGCGGCGGCGGTCGCTGGCGAGACCGCGAAGCTGTCGCTGGTGGTCGGCGTGACGTGGCAAAACGCAGTGCCGGGGCTGCGCGTCGAAGGCCCGCGGTGGACCGCCGCCGGCCTTGAGTGGGCGGCGACGGGATTGGTGGCGGCGTCGGTGCTCGCGCCACTCGTGACGAACGTCGGCAGTGCGGAGGTGTACGTGGATGCAAAGACACCCGCTGAGCTTGACGCGTTCGCAGCCCGCGCGGGCCTCACGCCGATCGAAGGCGGACGACTGACGCTCAAGCCGTTCCCTACCGTCACAGCGCGCCGGATGGCGATGATCACCGATGACATCCGCGTGGCGCCGTGGCCACGCGTCTATGCTGACGTGAAGCTCGTCGGCGTTCGTGGCGAGGAAGCGGCCGAGCATTTGCGGGAGGTGACTCGTGGTGGATGAGCTCGAGAGGTCGCGGGCGGCGCGCGAGATCGCAGAGGCTGCACTCGTGCGTGTGGTGCACCACTACGGAGGCATTCCGGAGATCGTCGTCCTTGGTGGCCTCGTCCCGGAGCTTCTGTGCAGCGGGAGCGACTCGATGCACGCGGGCACGACCGACGTCGACGTGCAGGTGAACCTCGAGCTCGAGAGCGGCTCCGTGAACGCCGCTCGCTTGGAGGCCGCACTCTTGAAGGCCGGCTTCTCGCCGACGAAGAAGGATGTGTGGCGGTGGGCAACGGTCCATGGCGACAAGCGCATGGTGGTGAAGTTCGAGCTGCTCGCCGATGACGACAGTCAGCCCGCCGAGGTCGTGTTCAAGTTCAACGACTGCGCGGAGCTTGGGGCGGTGAACTTGCGCGGCACGGGGTTCGCGTCGCGCGACCTCGTGGTTCGCAAGATGCGTGGCGAGGTCGACGGCGCAATGCGCGAGGTCGACGTCAACGTCGCGGGGCTCGCCGGCTTTCTGCTCGCGAAGGCAGCGGCGGCCCGTGCGCGCGGTAAGCGGAAGGATTGGTACGACGTCGCGTTCGTGCTCCTTCACAACAACGCGGGCGGGGTTGAGGCGGCCGCGCGAGCTGTGCTCGCGAAGTTCAAGGGCGACCTGTCCGCAATGCGGCGGACCCTCGACGAGCTCGAGTCGAACTTCCGCGGCCCGAGCGACCAGGGTGCGGAGGCGTACGCCGAGCAGATGCTGCTCGACCACCCGGATCGCGACGAGGCGACATTGCGCGCCGATGCCGTACTCGCGGTCGCGTCCTTCCACCGAACGCTCTACGCCATGTGATTGCGCGCTCTGCTGCTGACGTGACGGGCACTGGCGTTTGGTCAGTGGGACTTGCGTGTGGCGCGGACGCTGTCCGCAACTCGAAGAACGGTTTCGGCGATGACACGGCGTGAGCAGTAGACCTGCGTCTCGGCGCCGAAGACGACAAGCCGGTTGATGCGGTCGACGTGAGGCGCCACGTGTAGTGCGGGCGTCTCGCACTGCTCATTGTCGAGACAGCCGACGAAGACGCTGCGCGGGCTCAGCGGAAAGACAGCGTGGAGCTTCCTACCCGCGCTTGCCTCCTTCAGCTCGGTGCCCTGCGGTGTCACGAGCATCGCTGGGTGGTCGCTCGTCACGTATTCGAATCCAGTCGGCGCGTCGAAGTGGAACCAGCTTGCTTTTACGAGCTTTGGCAAGAGGTCGCGCACTGGCCGCAGGACGGTATTCAGCAGCGCGGCATCTGGGCTGGTCGGGTTGGCCTCAAGATGGTGCGCGAGCGTGAGAAGCCTGTGTAGAAGGGGATCTTCGACGTCGCCCGGAGCAACGAGCGGCACGCCGATCGGCGCGAGTGAGGGCGTCGTACGCTCGCGCGTGAGCTGGTACTGCATCGTGCGGCGGGCGAGGGGCGTACGCGCGATCTGCATCGCGATGAACATCAGCAAGGGAAAGATGTTCGGCTTGGCAGCGATCGGCTGGTCGAGCGCGCGCAAGACGGGCGCGGCCTCGTCCTCGATCAGCTTCATGAGGGGCTCGATGCGTGGCACCGTCGACGTCGTGTCCGTCTGCTCGTAGAAGTGATGCGCCTTGGCGATACTCTTGGGGCTGCGCCGGTACACGCGCTTGGCATCGAGATCCGCAACCCACACCTCTTTGTTTGCCTTTGCGGGTCGATCGACAGCGACGAACTTCGCCAAGTAGAAGCGAGGCGCCCAGTGCTGCTCGGCCTCCGGCGGAGATGCCTGGTTGGTGTGGTTGTCGTCGGCCATCGACTCGAACCTCTGACATCGGCGCGGTGGCCGTTGCATGGAAGAGTACACGGCCACGCCGCGCGCGCGAACCTCTAACGCTCGATCGTGTGCTCAAGGAAGCGCTCGGCGGCGGCCGCCTCGCGTTGGCCGCGGAAGCCGTCGCAGTACGGGCACTCCTCGCGCTTGTCGGTTCGCACCGTCACGCGCGCGAGGTCGCCGCGATAGACGATCACGCGGCGCGTGACTGGCTGCCCCACGAGCAACATCATGAGCTCCGTGACGCCGAGCGAGGCGACGGTGCCGTTGATGGACACCACGGCGGGGCCGGTGCCGTTGAGCTTGCCCTTCTCGACGCCGTAGATCTTGTCGCGCGCCGCGCGCAGCGCCGGGTCGACCAGCTCGCGCGCCGCTTGGGCGGAGTCGATCTCGCCGAAGCAGTATGGGCAGCCGTCGCCGGTGGCGACGATGATGCGCCCGCCGAAGCGGATGCGCCCGTTGTCGTTCTCGGTGTCGGTGGCGAGGTCGATCCAGTTTTTCTCATAGGCGGCGCACAGGTGCGTGAGCACAAGGCGCGCGCCGTCGTTGTCGACGCCGGCGAGGGTCCAGTCGGCGCTCTTGATCGCGTCGAACGCGCGCTTCGACTGCAGCGGCGCGCGGATCGGGTTCACATGCGTCTCGGGGCGGATCCGCTTGATGACGTCGGCGATCACCTCAACCTTGGGACGGCCGACGTCGGCGGGCACCGCGCCCACGTAGCGGTTCATGTTCGTGTCGGTGACGTCCTCGTCGTCGATCGGCGTGATGGCGCCGACACCGAGGTAGGCGAGCTCGACGGCGTTGTGCGTGCCGAGGCCACCGACGCCGGCGAGGACGACGTGGGCGCGGCGGATGCGCTCGAACGCGTCCGCGCCGAAGAGCTGGATGGTTCGATCATCGCGAGTCGTAGCCGTATCCATGTCCTTCACCCCATGCGCGTGCGGAGCGGCCCGTGGGCGTGATGACGTCGTCGCCGACGCGCATGCCGACGAGCGTCGCGGGCGCGGTGTTCTTGTCGCTCCAGGTCAGGGCGTCGTACTCGCCGGGTGCCACGACGACTGCGACGTACGGCCTCTTCGGCAGGCGCCAGAGCACGTGCGGCGCGAATTCGCGCAAGCCGAGCTCGTCGGACCAGGAGAACGCGCCGCCGCCGTCGAAGGTGTGGCAGTGCACTTCGATGAGCACCGCGCCGAGATCGTGCGCGCGTTTGATCGCGTACGCGCGCGCGTCGTCGTTCACCTCGATGTGGTAGGCGGTCTGCACCGCATAGTCGGCGGGGGAGAGCAGTTTCTGCTCGATCACCTCCACGGCCGCGTTCGGCTCATCGAGCCGACCGAACAGGAACGCCGCCTGCTCCACGACGCCGTCGCCTTGGAACAGGTGGCGCATCAGCTGCTCGTGCAGCGCCTTCGCGATCGCGAGCGTGTACATCACGCTCCCTCCTGGAAGCGCTTCGCGAAGCTCAGGATCCAGTTGACGAGGTTCGTGCCGCTGGTCGGCGTCGCGCCGGGCTTCCACGACTCGGGTTGCCACGAGAGCAAGCCCCACTTGCCCGGGAACGGGCACTGCGGCGCGGACGCGGTGAACTTGCGGGGCGCGGTGCCGTTGAAGGTGATGGTCGCGGGCACGAAGATGCCGTACGGCTGCGCTCCCGGGTACCCGTTCGGGATCTGGAACGCGATGTCGCACGTCGAGGGCGCCCACTTCTCGGGCAGCTTCTGGCCGGGGAGCAGCCCCCAGTCCTTGCCGTGCAGCTGCAAGCCCGGGACGACGGCGCGCACGAGCTCGAGCTCCTGCTCGATGCGGTCGCGCCCGCGCTTGAACTTGACCTTCTTGGCGAAGCCCATGCCGGGCTTGAGCTCGACCGTCTCGCCCGGTGCCAGCGTGCGCTCGTTGTTGTGGGCGTCGATGACGATCACGCCCTGCGCGGAATCGAAGCCGCCGAGCGCGGCGATCTGCTCAGTGGTGATCGTCTTCGTCTGCCACGGGTGGAGCTCGCCTTCGACGTTCACGAAGAACGGCGGCCCCGTATCGTGATCGGGCGGCTTGTTGGGGTTGTCGGGCTTGTTCGGTTCGGCGGTTTGATTTTCCTCGGTCATCGGTCTCTCTCCTGGTCGTGCCACTCGTCGTGGCGGTGAATTCAGGACGCACCTCCCCCATCGCGGAGGCGTGCCGTGGCATCCTTCGCGCGAAGACAGACCCGTCCCATCGATGGCGGCCTTGGCAGCCGCCCACTAGCCATAGTATCCACTCTGGAGCGTATGACTACCGCGGATCCGGATCTATTCACCCTGGCGTCAAACCTTCGGCGGCTGCGGACGGGCGCAGGGAGGACCCAGGAGGAGCTGGCCGAGGAGGTCGGGCTGTCACGCGCCGGCTACCGGAACATCGAGCTGGGGGAGTCGTGGCCGAAGGAGGAGACGCTGCACCACATCGCGCGCGCGTTGGGCGTGTCGGTGCACGGACTGCTGGCGGCGCCCACAGTCCTGAAGCACGTGCGGTTCCGGAGTCTCAAGCGGCTCAAGCGGCGCGAAGACGTGCTCCATCAAGTTGGGCAGTGGCTCAAGGACTACCGCGAGCTCGAGATACTGCTGAACGAGCCGCCGAAGATGAACAAGCTGAAGGAGCTCGAGCCACGCGTACGCGAGCTCCGTAAGAAAGGCATGCCCGCCGTGGCCGCGATGGTGCGGAAGGAATTCGGGCTCGACGCGCGGCTGCCGGTCGACGACATCTGCGGTGTGCTTGAAGCGCACGGCGTGAAGGTTCACTCGGTTGCGTGGGAGACGGACGCGTTCTTCGGGCTGTCGGTGTCGGAGGAAGACGGCGGCCCCGCGGTGATCGTGAACGTCTGGGATCGAATACCCGTTGAGGCCTGGATCTTCAGCGCCGTCCATGAGCTCTTCCACTTGCTCGCACACATCGGGTCCTATCGTGTCGAGGACGATCAGGAGGTCGACGCGGACCATCGTGAGGGTGGTCAGGAGCACGAAGCCGACGAATTCGCGGGGCACTTCCTGATGCCGCAGGAGTACTTCAAGGAGAAGTGGGAGGAGCTTCGCGGTTTTGCGACCTACGATCGCGTGTTGCGGGTGAAGCGGATGTTCCGCGTGAGCTGGCGAACGGTGGTCTATCGGCTCGCGCTCGAGCTTCCGACAGAGCAGAAGAACGAGCTTTGGCGGTTCATGAACGGCGAGCACAAGCGCCGCACGGGTCAGTCGCTGACGAAGCACGACGAGCCTGAGGGCATCGACAAGAGCTGGTTTCAGCGCGGGCGCGGAGCCGAGCCGGCGAAACTCGACGAGCATGACTTCGAGGACAACCGCCTACGCGCGCTCGTACGGCGCGGCGTCGAGGAGGGCGTCATCTCTCTCGGGAGGGCGGCGGAGATCTTGTGCATCGAGCAAAAGGAGATGCGCGCCGTCGCAGCGGCGTGGTTTGGGTGAGGCTCCATGTTCTTCGTCGTCGCGGATGTGCTCATGGACTACGTGGGCGCCGACATCGGGCTGCTCGCCGCGGTGTCCCGCAGCGTTGGCGCAGTGCACGTTGCGTCCGTCGTCCTGCGGATCGTCGACGAGCTCGATCGACGTGCGTGCGGTGACCACGCGCTTGTCGTCGTCGATGAGCCCCTGGATGTACTGCGCGAGGCGTCGGGACAGCGAGGGCGCATCGCCTTCGAAGACCGCGTCTGCTTATCGCTCGCAGCAACCGCGGGGGGCGTTTGCGTGACAAACGATCGCGCCGTGCGCGATGCGTGTGCGGCGAAGGAAGTTGCATCGAAGTCCGGGCTTGACCTGCTTTTGGCGCTGCGGCTTGCGGACGCGGCGACGGAAGCAGAAATCGAGAAGACCGCGAAGAAGATGCGCGAGGGCAACAGGACGCATGTGACGGCTTCGATGCTCGACGAGTTCCTTGCGCTTCTCCCAAGGCGCTGAATCACGGCGAGGTTCGCGTGCCTGTGCAGCTTGTCGGTTCAACGTTCGTCGGGCGCCTTTACAGACGCGGCGGGCGCGCGATGATCCGCGTATGAAGCAGAAGAAGCCATCGAAGGCGACCGAGAAGCTGTTCGACATCATCAACTTCGAGGTCACAAACTTCACTTGGGACGTGATCGTATGGCGCGATCTCTTCAACGAGGCGACGATTCCGATCCTCAACAGGCGGACCGGAAACCTGTTCACGATCTTCCAGCGTCGCCTCTTCGACGGGCACCACATCCGCATCTTCCGGTTGCTCGATAAGTCGCGCGGCGATCAGAGCGCGTCGATGTACGCCCTCTCCGCCGCGGTGAGACGCGACGGGTTTGACGACGTTGCGAAGGCGATGAGCAAGCACCTGCGCGAGATGAAGAAGCTTGCAGTGGGCATCGAGTGGCGTCGGAACAAGCTCATCGGCCACGTCGATCTCGACGCGCGGCTCGGCGATGTGTCACCGCCCACCGAGCCGACCTTCGAGACCGTGGCCGAGATCTGTCGCTTGGCGTCCCGCGTGGTGAACGAGTACTCGACGACGCTGCGCGGGGAGAAGCCAGGGGAGAGGCCGACGATCGCGCACGACTTTGCCCAGTACCTCCTCGACAATGGGCAGGATCCGAGCGCATTCCGCCTCGACGAGACACACGCGCGCGCGCTGGTTCACGAGCTTGAGCTCGCGCAGCGGTGGCGCGATGAGCACCCAGATCATTGGATGACGCCCGAGATGAAGGCCGCGAAGAGGCGCTGCGAGTCACTCAGCGACGAGTGACGCTGCGGTACAACGTTCGTCGCAAGGATGCGCAGACGGACGCACCCGGGCCACGTTACGCGTCAGCGCGAAGACAACCGTTGTTCCAGAACGCTAGACGTGCATGCGGTAATGGCGCTCCACGATCGTGGCCATCTCGGGACCCTTCCAGTAGGGCTCGATCCACCGGAGATGTTGGTCGCTCCACGTTCCCGCCGGCCGGCGCCAGTGTCCCCGCACCATGAAGCGCGAGAAGAGCTGAGCGCTGCCGGCCCGTCGCTCGCTGTCCCGCGCGCGGCGCAGGCTGAGAGATCGGGATCTTGCCCGGAAGAAAGAACACGCTCTCGTTGGAGTGAGCCCGTCGCATGGCGCCGGCGCGGGTTGCCGCGCGCTGCCGCCGCTTCTTGCCGAACCGCGCCGCGCCGTTCTTGATGGCGCGCGCGGGAGACGGAAGCAGCGACCAGCTCTCGGCCGCCGACGTCGCGTAGAGGATCGCGTTCACGACGAGGTGCACCAGCTGCTCGAGCTCCGGCCCGCCGACGATGACGTTCATGTCGGGCGCGGCCGCGGGCCCAGGGTTCTGGTTCTGCAGGACCGTGGCGAGGTCGTCGTCGGGCTCCGAGGGCAGGTCGCGCAGCTTGGTCAGCGCCTTGTCGATGCGCTTCTCCATCTCCGGGCGCTCGACGGTGTCGCGCCCGGGGAGCGGGAGCGTCCGCTGCTGCACGACGGGGGTCGCGGCGTGCGGCTTCTCGTCGCGCGTGCTGGGCGGACGCGGCTCGACCTCGAACTTGTCGACGCGGATCTTGAGGTCGAGCGAGTTCTGGATCGGCGCGTGGCCGCGGATGGCGGAGAACAGCACGGCGTAGGCGCGGTGCTGACGCGTGCGCTCGGCGTCGCTGCCGTGGCCCTGCTTGTACGCCTCGATCGCCGTGCGCGTGAACCGCTCCCAGGAGCCCATCACGTGCTTCTCCTCGAGCGGGAACCGGCGGATCTTGCCGGCCATCGCGTAGGCGTCGTCGCGGGTCTCCTTCGACACGCCTTGCTCCTCGAGCTCCTTGAGGAAGCGGTACTGGATCTTCGGGATGCGCGTCTGTGTGCGGCGCTCCTGGCGCTCCATCCGCTGGTTCGTCTTGTCGCGCTCACGCTCTCGCTCGTTGTCTTGCTCGGGACCGGGTCGGTTGCGCATGTCGGGCCTCCTGCGGCTGGGGATGCAAAGCCGCGAACTTCCTCCTCGGGGATCCGCGTGCGCCGTGACACATCGTGTCCGACGCCGGTGGTGACGGGGGTTCCTCGGTCGTGGTCGAACCGGCGGCCTGCGGCCGGTTCCCAGCTGGAGCGTGCGCGCGTAGATTGGACCAAATGAACCAGCTGCCGTTCAACACCGCGATTGCGACCGCACTGGCGAACCTCGTCGACGCAGACCGAACGAAGCCGAGCCACAGCGACCTCGACATGTTGTTCGCGCGGACGAAATTGGCGCGCGCCGACCCGAGGCGAGCACCCGAGGAGAGAGTGGGCAAGATGAAGAGGCTGCGCGGCGTGTTGACCTACGCGCTTGAACAGGACGTCGCCGCGGGGAAGCAGCTGATGCAGGAGTTGCTCGGCGTGATCGCGGGTGCGCGTGGGTTCGACAAGGAGAGCGAATTCTTTGTTGGAGATGCCGCGTTCTCGTCGCTCCGCGCGGCGTTCGCTGCCGAAGGCTGGGAAGTGGACCGCGACGGAGCGTTAAGGCCCCGCGTGCTCGATGCCCTGAGCGGTGCCGCACTCACGAGCGCCCTCGACGCCTACGTGAAGCGTGCGCAGCGGGGCTCGCTCGATGCGGCACTTGTAACGGGGACCGGCAAGGACCTTGTCGAAGCGACGGCGCGGCACGTCATCGTCGAGCGAGGTGGAAGCTACCACGAGACGATGCCGTTTCCGGGCACGTTGCTGAACGCCTTTCTCGCCGTTGGGATGGCGCCCCTTGCGCCGAACCAACTGCAGTCCATCACGCAGACGCTCGACGCCGACCCGACAAAGAGGCTGCAACAGCTGCTCTATCTGGTCGCAACGGTCGCGAACACGCTGCGCAACAAGCAGGGCACCGGCCACGGTCGGCCGTTCCCGCCGACGGTATCTGACGACGACGCGCATGCGGCTGTGGAAGCGATGGGGTTGGTTGCTGAGTCGCTGCTCCGGCGGCTCTGAAAGCCCTACGACGAGGTGCTGGTTGCCGAGAGGGAAGCGCACTACATCGCACCTGCTCCAGGAACTCCTTGCAGAGCGCGTTGTCGACCGCGTTTTGCTCGACGAGATGTTCGCGGAGTTCCCGCGCGAGGATGTTCACCTCGAGTACAAGAGCGGCCGATTGCTCGATGACGTCGACGCCGCGAGGGTCGAAATTCGGCGGCAGATCTGCGGCTTCGCCAGCGCGGACGGAGGCGTTCTCGTGATTGGCGCGTCAGATCCGGAAGTCGACCGAGAAACAGGCGCACTTCTGAAGCCGCCCGCGGTTGTTCCCGCGCACACGCACGTCGGAGGACAGGAACTTCGCCACTGGATCCGCGACTTGCTGGTGTCGATGCACCACGCTTTCGGTCAAGCACCGGTCTTTCCAGAAGCTATCCCCGTCCCCGGCGGGTGCGTGCAGCTCGTCGTGGTGGCGAAGGCGCCGGCTGCGATCGCGGTGCACGAGGATCGTCCGCGCTACTACTTCCGCTTCGGCGATGCGACGCGTGAAGCAGACCCATGGCTGATCACTGATCTCCACCTCGGCCGCCACCGGCAGCCGCGCTTCGTCCCTCGGATCCCAGCGGAGTACCGCCACCCAAAGGGACCTGCGGAGTACCTCAAGGGAGACGGCGCAAGCGACGACAGAGGATTCTCGCTGCGCGTCGACGTCGAGAACGATTCGCTCGCCCACGCGCGCGACGTGCGGGCCGGTATTCTCGGCCTTTGCCGTCAGCCGAGCACGCGAGCCATCTCGACGGCTTTGCGCGAACGGGTCTCCATCGACGAGAAACGCGGAGCAACGCTCTGCTATTCGCAGCTTGTTGTCTTCGACCCGAAGCGGGGCTCGCGCGATACCGCGGACGCGATCTACCCCTTTGACGTCGTCCACTACGCGATGACCGAGCGGTGGCTGCTCCCCGCAGTCTCTCCAACTCCCGAGCGCCTTGACCTTTGGTGGGGCGCGATGTTCCTGGTCGCGGCCGAGCGGGAACCGAGCTGGTTTCAGGTAACCATCCTCCACGGCCACAAGAAGCGCGGCGCTGCACAGGACTTCCACGTCGACATCTTTCCGACGTGGAACGAGCGGCCTCGCGTGGCTGTGGAGCAGGAGCCGCTGCCGCCCGACCACGTTAGAGCGACGGCTCGTGAGATGCGCGAGCGCGGTCGCCGGTAGGCGCGTGCGGCCGTGCTAGCGCAATGCGCGTTTGCGTTGCTGAGGTTTCACGTACGGCCACTCATCGTCGCTTTCGACGTCGAAGGCGCACGGGCTTAGAGGGCCGCACGAGCCACGCTGACGCGAAGCGGCGCACGCCGTTAGCCACGATGATGCTCTCTATCTCCGCGCTGCCAAGGTGCCCGCCCCTGTTCACCGCTGACGCCACGGCGCGGACGGCGGCCCATGTCCGTGGTTCTCAGCGCATGTCTGACTGCGACCGCGGCCATGCGAATGCGGAATTCGACTCGATGGAGCGGAGGAGCAGATCGCTCCTTTGCAACGGCCTGGCGCCGAAGCAGGCGGGCCGCCTTGCCGAGATCGCCCCTCGGGTGGTCAAGGCCACCACCGCCCGGAAACAGCGCCTCGAGGCCCGATGCCCAAGCCCCTGTTGATCGGAGTCGTCTCCTCGCGAGTGGACCGGCCAGTAACGCAGCAAGCTCCGCGTCCACGTGCACGTCGGCGAAGTACGCAGCAACGTCGTTCCCAAGAAGGTAGAGCAACTCGAACGACCACCGGCTCGCGCGTCCAAGCAGCATCGTGTGGCCGGCACTTCCGTCGAGCGGCGCGGGGTACACAACGATCTCACGGGGTCGCAGGCCGGCGCGCCAGGCGATGACTGCGTGCCCGGCTTCGTGGATGGCCGTGTCATAGCGCTCTGAAATGAAGCGGCATCGCCGCCTCCGACGGGTGGGCACGCCGAATCATAACTCCGTCGCCTGCTACACGCTTCGCGCGCGCAGACTAGCCCTCGGGCTCAAGGTGTCGCCGGCCGCTTGGGCATCCGCGCGCGTTATGAGCGCCTGGCAGAGCAGGGCGACGTTCGTGACGTGGAGGGCGGACTCCGGTGTCCGATGTAGAGCGGAGGTAGCTGCGAACACCAGCCGGCTTTTCCAGAGCCGGTTCTCCGTGCCGTCGGAAGAACTCGCGCCACCTGCATCTACGGGACCAGGAGGTGCAGATGAACGAAGAGCTGTCGGACGCCGGCGCGGTCGAGCGCGCGGTCCACAAACGCGCTGGCGAGCAGCCGAGCCCGGAGGCGCTCCCTGCGGTTCTCACCGTCGACGAGCTCGCCGCGTTCCTGCGCCTCAACCGCAAGACCGTGTACGCGGCCATCGCCCAGCGCGCGATCCCCGGCGCGCGACGCATCGGCGGAATCATCCGCGTCGACCGCGACGTGGTGCTAAAGTGGCTCGCAGGTGAAGGTCGCGTCTCGTCGCCGTCGCGGAGGAATCCATGACGGTGAGGAGAGAGAAGCGGATCGACCCGGGAACGGGAAGCGTCCGTGAGTTTTGGATGGTCGACGTCGACGTGGAGATGCCCGACGGGAAGCGTCAGCGAGTGCGCAAGACTTCCCCGGTGCAGGCGAAACGCGACGCCGAGAGATACGAGCTGGAGCTTCGTCGAGCGATCCTCGACGGCAGCTACATGAAGGAAGAAGAGGTTCCGAAGGTCGTGCCGCTCGTGAAGGAGTTCGTCCCTGTGTTCATCGAGGGCCACTGCAAGGCGGAGCAGTTGAAGCCGTCTTACGCGGCGTCGATGAAGCACGTCCTCAACCACCGCATCGTGCCGCGGATGGGGGACAAGCGACTGAACGAGGTCACGGCGAGTGACGTGCAGAAGATGAAGGGCGAGCTCGCGTCGCTCTCCCCAAAGACGGTGAACAACGCGCTCGCGGCGTTGCGCGTGATGCTGAGGAAGGCAGCCGAGTGGGACGTCATCGACGACGTCCCTTGCAGGATCAAGCTGCTCAAGGTGCACAAGGAGGAGATGAAGTTCTACGACTTCGACGACTACGAACGGCTCGTCGAGGCCGCAGGACAGGTCGACGCGCGTCTCCAGCTCGCTATCCTGCTCGGCGGTGAGGCCGGGCTGCGCATGGGCGAGATGGCTGCGCTCGAGTGGGGACGGATCGTGTGGGCGCGAAACACGATCGTTGTCGCGGCGTCCGACTGGCGCGGGCACGTGACGAAGACGAAGGGCGGCAAGGTGCGTGAGGTGCCGATGACATCGAGGCTCGCTGCGGCGCGGCGCGCGCACAGCAAGGTTCGACGCATCGACAAGGACAGGGACCTGGTGTTGATGCTCGACAACGGCAAGCCGTTCCATCGGGACGCCTTCCGCAAGGGCATAATGCGCGTGGAGCGAAGGGCGGGGCTCGAGGTGACCGGCAGGGTCCACGTGCTTCGCCACACGTTCTGCGCGCATCTGGCGATGCGTGGCGCGCCTGCGAAGGCGATCCAAGAGCTCGCCGGGCACGCGGACCTCAGCACCACCATGGGGTACATGCACCTGACGCCGACGGCGCGCGCAGCCGCCATCGCGCTGCTCGAGCCTCGTCGAGAGCAGCAGAGTTACGGCAACCTGACGGCAACGGAAGCCACCGACGCGGTGGTGGTGGCGATCGGAGAAAAGAAAACCCTCGGCGGACCGAGGGTTTAGAAGAACCTAAAGCTGGCGGAGCGGACGGGACTCGAACCCGCGGCCTCCGGCGTGACAGGCCGGCGTTATAACCAGCTTAACTACCGCTCCAACGGCGACGACTCGTATCGGCACTCGGAGAACGCGTCAAGGACGATCACCGCCCGCCGGCGATTCAGCGCGGCGCGCGCCCCCCGGGCCGCGCCCCACGATGAGGCGTCGGGCGCCGAGAGTCAGGCGCGGCGGCGGGAGCGCTTGGCGGCCTTCTTGGCCACCTCGGCGTGGCGCCGGGCGCGCTTCTCCGGCGAGGGCTTGCGCCCGATGAGCGCGGGCTGCTCCTCGTGGTGCTCGTCGAACGCCCCGGGCGCCGCGCCGAGCTCGAAGACGGCCACCTCGCGCTTGGCCCGCTCGCCGATGCGGAAGGGGACCATGGCCGCGCCGATGCCCGCGCCGACGTAGACGGCGCCCTCGCCCCGGCGGGCGCCGTAGAGCCCGTGCACGTAGCGGTGGCCGGCGACCCGGCCCACGCTCAGCTCGTGCAGCCGGGCCACCGTGATCTGCCCGGCGTGGGTGTGCCCCGAGAGCACCAGGGGCACCCCGTGCTGCCAGAGGGGATCGGCCTCCTCGGCGATGTGGGAAAGCCCGAGCGAGGGCAGCCCGGGCCTGAGGCCGCGGACGGCGCGGGCGATGTCGGCGTGGCCGGTGTACGCGTCGTCGAGCCCCACGAGCTGCAGGCGCTGGTGACGCACCGTCAACGTCGTCGACGAGTTGCGCAGGACGCAGGCCCCCGCGCGCACCAGGGTCTTCACGACGTCCTGCGCGCCGCACCAGTGATCGTGGTTGCCGAGCACCGCCACCACCGGCGCGTCGAAGGCCTCGATGATCTCGCGCAGGTCGTCGAGCCAGGCCTGGCTGTGGCAGACGAAGTCGCCCGTGAGCGCGACCACGTCGGGCTTGGCCGCGTTCGCCTGCGCCACCGCCTCCATCTGCGCCTCCATGGGCGTGATGCGGCCGACGTGCTGGTCGGTGAGGTGCGCGACCACGAGCGGCTCGTCGAAGAGCTCCGAGTGCGAGATGTGGCCCGCGAAGCGGCGCGTGATGACCCGGGAGGGTTGTGCGATCACATCAGGAGCATAGCGATGCTCCGACGGGCGAGCGATCACGGATCGGGAATTTCGAACGCGGACCGGTACGCCCCGGTGGCGATGGCGTGGTCGAACAGCGCCCGCCAGCGCTCGTCGGAGGAGAGCGTTGCCGAATCGCCCACCACCACGAGCTTTCGCCGCGCCCGCGTGATCGCCACGTTCAGCCGGCGCTCGTCGGCGAGGAAGCCCACGGCGCCGTCGGCGTTGCTCCGCACGGCGGAGAACACGATGGCCTCCTTCTCCCGCCCCTGGAAGCCGTCGACCGAGTCGATCTCCAGGCCCTGGTCGACGAGGTCGGCGAGCGCCGTCTGGAGCCTCGCCACCTGCGCGGAGTAGGGCGAGACGATGCCGATGTGCCCCGGCGCGAGCCCGTGCTCGACGAGGTCGCGCACGATGCGCTCCACGATGGCGGCCTCGCCCGGGTTCTCCTTGCTGTCGCTCCCCTCGGGCGCGAGCTCCTCGTGGCCGGTGCCGGCGGTGTCGACGACGTCGAGCACGCGCGCCGCCGCCGCCACCGGGGTGTCCGCCACGCCGAGATCGGCGAGGGTGTGGCCGGCGACCGCCGGGTGCGCCGTCAACCGGCCGTCGTAGAAAGCGCCCGACGAAAACCGCATCAGGAGCTCGTGCATGCGGTGCTGCACCGTGAGCATGTGCGAGCGCCTGGCTTCGGCGTCGTCTTTGGCGAGCACCTCGAAGGCCGTGGTCGCGAGGCCCTCGCGCGCCGCCTTGTCGGAGATGATGGTCGGCGGCAGTTGGCGGTGATCGCCGGCGAGCACCACACGCTTGGCCCGCAACACGCCGAGCATGAGCGCGGGCGTCAACGCCTGCGATGCCTCGTCGACGACGAGGACGTCGAAGGGACCTTCGGCGAGGACGTCGTCGCGCAGCCCCGTGAGGGTGCCGCACAGGACGCGGGTGTGGTCGAGGACGTCGGCCGCGGCCTGGCGCTCGAGGCGGCGGGCGTCGGCGAAGAGCTTGCCGGCCTCGACGCGCGCCTCCCGCTCCTTCTGCCACGCGTCGCGCCCGCGACTCGAGCGGCGACGCGCCGAGCGCAGGAGGGTGAACGCCTGCTCCACGAGGCTCTTGGCGAGCTGCCGCCGCTCGTGGGCCTCGGTGAGCGCGACCAGCGTGTGCTTCTCGAGGGCGGGGTGCACGCGGGCCGGGTGGCCGATGCGGGCGAGCGCGAGGTCGGGGTCGGCCTCGAGCAGGGAGAGCGCGAGGTGGTCGACGGCGGCGTTGCTGGCGCACAGCGCGAGGACGCGCTCACCGTGCTCGACGCAGCCGCGGATCACCTCGACGAGGACGCGGGTCTTCCCGGTGCCCGGCGGCCCGTGGATGAGCGCGATGTCCTCGGAGAGGATGCCGTGCAACGCGGCCGTCCTCTGGTCGGCGTTCAAGACCTCGTCGACCTTCACCCGCTCCGACATGCGCGTGGCCCGCGGCTCCACGGCGCCGAGCAGCATCTCCACGAGCCGGGCGGGGCGCCCCTCGACGCGCGCGGCCTCGTCGAGGCCTTCGCGCATGCGGCGCAGCGTGACCTCGTCGAAGGCGAGCAACACGTCGATGTTCTCGTCGACGTCGGCCACCTGCTCCGACGACTCGAACACGATCTCGATGGCGCCGCGGCGGCGGCGGGAGACGACGCCGTCGGCCAGCGCCTGCATGCGCGTGCCCCCGGACGTGTCCGACGGGTCGCGCTCGATGAGGGAGACCACCGCACCCGGCCGCGCGTCGAAGCGGTCGACGTGGCCGGGGCGCGACGGGTCGTCGCCGACGGTGACGCGCACGCGCCCGAACAGCGCTGCGCTGACGTCGACCACGCGGGCCTTCCGCAAAAGGACGCCCTGCGCCTCCAGCTCCTTGGGGCTCTTGTCGACGAGCAGGGCGTCGGCGCGGGCGCGCACCTCGCGCTCCTCCTCGGTGAGGAGGGCGCGCAGCTTCTCCAGCCGCGCTTGCGCCTCGGGGATGAGCCCGCTCATCGCACGTCTTCTACCGCATTATCCCCGTCGACGCGGCGCGTTCGCGCCCGGGCCCGCGCTCAGCTCAACCCTGCTTGACGATCATGGTCTGCTCGCTGGCGGCGGCTTCGCGGTGCTCCTTCAGGAGGATGAGCGCCTTCCTGTGCTTGTCCGCGAGCTCCTTGTAGGCGCCGTCGATCTTCTTGTTGAGCTCGGCCTGCGTCTTCAGCTTCTGCACCGCCTCGTTGTACTTGACCGTGAGCTGCTCCACGCGCGCCTTGAGCTCGGCGTCGCCGCCGGTGCGCATGCGCTCGCCAAGCTCCTTGAGCTTCTCGATGGCCTCTTTGGCCCTCGCGCGCATGGCAGCGTACTCGTGCTGCGCCTGCTTGAGCTTGTCGTCCTTCTCGCGCACCTGCGTGCGCAGCGACGTGAGCTCGATGTCGTTCTGGTTCATGGCCTGCGTCGAAAGCGCCGAGAGCTGGCCCTGCAGCTTCTCCTCGAGGGCCTTGAAGTTCGCGTTCTCGCGAGCGCGCATCTCCTTCTCCGACCGCAGCTCGTCGGCGAGCCGCTCCACCTTCTGGTCCGCCGACGTGCCGCGCTCCGCGTGCTGCGCCTCGAGCTCGCGGTACTTGCGCATGAGCGCTTCGGCCTTGCGCCGGATGTCGAGCGCCTGGCTGCGCGCGTCGTCGCGCTCCTTGGTCACGCGGGCGAAGTCGTCTTTGACCTTGTTGCTCGCCTCCATCGCCGAGTGCTTCACATCGTCGATGCGCTTCACCATGGTCTGCTCTTCGGCGCGGAAGCGCTCCTCGACGGAAGCGCGATCCTTCTTGGCCAGGAGGGTCTCCTCCTGCGCGCGCTTGAGCGCCGTCTTCAGGCGCGTGATCTCGTCGGTGAGCGCCTCGGCCTTGGCCTGCGCTCCCTCGACCTCCTCGTCGAGGACGCTGGCCTTGTCGCTCATCGCCTGGCGCTCACGCTGCTCGCGGTCGAGGGCGGCCTCGAGCTTGGCGCCCTTGTCCTCGGCGCGCGCCAGGCGCTCGCGCGTGGCCTGGAGGTCCGCGCTGTTGGCGCCGAGCTCGGCGCGCAGCTTCTGCACGGCGTCCTGGAGCTTCTCGATGCGCTCCTTGGCCTGCTGCGTGGTCCGGTCGAGGGCGCCCGAATGCGTCTGCAGGTCCTGGGCGTGGTTGGCCCGCTCCTCGCCGAGCTCGGCCTCGACGAACGCGGTGCGCTCCTTCTGCTCGTTGTACAGCCGCGTCAGCTCCTCGTTGCGCTCGTTGGCGACGGTGAGCTCCTCGCCGACCTGGGTGGCCCTGGTCTCCGCGCGCTTCAGCTCCCGCGACAGATCCGCGATCTTGCCCTTGCTGTCCTCGAGCAGCGCCTCGAGCTCGGCGCCCTTGGCGCGCGAACGGTTGAGATCGCGATCGAGCTCGTCGCCGCGGGCGCGCTGCGCGTCGATGTCGAGGGTGAGCTCGGCCTCGCGGGTCTTGGCCGCGCGCTCCGTCTCGTGGACGAGCGAATCGAGCTCGCGGATGCGCTGCTCGTGGTCGCCGATGCGCTGGTCGCGCTTGAGGATGTCCTTCTGGCGGCCGACGCGCTCCGCGTCCCACTCGCGGGTCTTCTCCTCGAGCCGCATCTGCGTATCGCGCAATTGGCTCTCGAGGATGCCGGCGTTGTCGACGCCCTCGCGGACCTTGTCCTCGAGCTCGACGATGTTCTCCTTGAACCCGGCGATGCGGGCCTCGAGCTCGCGCACCTGCGCGGCGTCGCGCTGCTTGGTGTCCTCGAGCTCGCCGCTCAGCTCCGCGATGCGCTCGGCGCCGGCGGACACCTCTTTGCTGGTCTCGTAGAGCTTCTGCTCGAGCCGGTGCTTCTCCTGGCTCAGCTCGAGCGCGTGCTGCTGCACCTCAGACAGCTCGTTGGTCAGCTCGGCCGCGCGGGTCTCGCTGTGCGAGAGCTGGCTCGAGATATCGGTGAGCTTGCCCTGCGTGTCGGCGAGGTCGGCCTCGAGGTCGGTGATGCGGGAGTTGCCGTCGGCGATGCGGCTCTCGCGCTCCTGCAGCTCGGCGGCGGTGCGGTGCAGGTCGGCCTCGACGCCGTCCTTGTCGAGCGAGAGATCGCGGATGCGCCCCTCGAGCTCCTCGACGAGGGTGCGCGCGCGCTCGTCATCCTGCAGCTTCTCGGTGCGCAGCGTCTGCAGCTCGCGCTGGAGCGCCTCGCCGTCCTTTTGCGCGTCGACGAGCGTGCCGCGCAGGTTCTGGCCCTCGGCCTCGAGGCCCGCGATCTTGCCGAGGAGCTCGGCCTCCTGGCTGCGGGCGCCGGCGTCGCGTTCGTTGAACTCGGCCTCGGCCTTGGCCATCTGCTGCCGCAGCGCCTCGACGTCATTGACGAGGTCGTGGATCTCGGCGGCGCTGCGATCATTCTCGTCGGCGCGCGCGGACTGCTCGCCGCGCAGGGCCTCCTCGAGCTGCTGGCTGCGCGCCTGCAGTTGCATGAGGTTGCGCTCGAGCTCGTTGGTGACGTTCTCGAGCTCGTCCGACAGCGCCTTCTTCTCGCGCTCGAGGCGCTCGCTGCGCTCGGCCGCGAGCTCGACGTCGAGCCGCGCGGCGGCGACCTTGTCCTCGGTGGCGGTGAGCTGGGCGAGCAAATCCTCGCGGCTCTTGCGCGCGCGCTCGAGCTCGCGTTCGCGCAGCTCGAGCACCTCGGTGAGCTGGGCGAACTCGCGCTCACGGGTGCTCCACAGCTCGCGGGCGCGGCCGATGTCCTGCTCCTTCTGCCGCAGGCTGTCGCGCAGGAAGGAGAGCTTGGCCTCCGGCCCCGCCGCGTTGCTCGGCGGCTGCGCCGGAGCCTCCGCGCGCCCCTGTGCGATCAGCTCGTCGAGGCTCGGCCCCGGTCCCCGCCCGGCGTCGCGCGGCCGCAGATCGGCGGCGGAGCGCTCCCGCCGGGGCAGGCTCGGCGGCGCCTTCTGCTGCGCGCCCTGCTCGGCCGGAGGCGGCATGACCGCCGCGCCCTCGCCGCTGACGTTGGCGCCGTCCGCGCCGCCGCCCGTGCCCGGCGCCCCGACCATCTCGTTGTCCGCCGCGGGCATTCCGTTCGGAAACGCGTCCGGGATCAAACGCCCCACCGCGTCGACGAGCTGATCGACGCTGAAGGGCTTGCGCATGTACGCGTCCGCGCGGGTGGCGGTGCGCTGGTGCTGGGCGAAGGCCTCCTCGGTCTCCTGTCCCGACGTCAGGATGATGGGGATGCGCTTGAGATCCTGCTGCTTCTTCAAACGGTTGCAGAACGAGTAGCCGCTGCCGCGGGGCAGCTCGACGTTCAAGAGGATGACGCTCGGGGCCTTGCTGCGGACGAATTCGACCACGTCGCCTTCGCCGAGCACGTGTGCTTCGAACCCGAGCCCGGTGAACGTGGCCTCCACCGTGCTCGCGACGTTCATGTCGGGCTCAATGATCGCAACACTTAGTCCGGACAAGTGATCACCCACGCCTTCCGACGACGCACCGCGCCGAACGTAGCATGGCTCCGGGGGGCCCTTCATCTTCGGCGCCGATCCCGAAAAGGTTGCTCAGGCCAATTCCGGATGGGTTTGTCAGCGGCGCTTCGTTGAGGTGTGGCGAAACGTGTGGCATCTCACGGGGACCATGAAGCCGCTCATCCGCCTTCTCCCCATCTTCCTCCTGCCCGCCCTCGCAGACTGCAACTGTGGCGTGGAGGCGCCCCACGCCATCGCGCCGCAGATTTATCTGGACGTGTGCAAGACGCCGCAGCGAAAGGTCAACGGCATCCTCATCGGCGGCTTCGACGACTGCGCCGTCGACTTCGGGACGCGTGACATCAGCGTGAAGGTCACCCGGGCCATCAAGGTCACCAACCCCTCCATCATCGAGCTGCACCTCGAAAACGTCGTCGTCACCGGCAATCCGTCGTTCAACGTGGAGCTCGCCCCCGAGACCATCGGCCCCGGCCTCTCCGGTGACATCGTCGTCAGCGTGAGGCCCAACACGGAGACGCTCATCGAGAGCACCCTGACCATCCTCTCCGACGCGAACAACACCGAGCAGACCCCGGACGGCAAGAGCGACATCGAGATCCCGCTCACCGCCACCGGCGTCGACAACGGCATCCCCGACATCGAGGTCACGCCCCTCGCCTGCGACTTCGGCAACACCGCCGTCGGCGGCGTGCAGCTCTGCCCGGTGCAGATCGCCAACCGCGGCAACCGCGGCCTCGTGCTCGACTCGGTCGACTTCGTCGCGCCCACCGACGAGGACGGCGCGCCGCTGTTCGACGTGCCCCCCGACAGCGCCCAGACGCCCTTCGCGTTCTCCGGCCGCCCGCCCACGCCCGACGAGGAGATCCCGCCGACGGTGGCGCCGGAGCAGCCGGTGACGCTCCAGGTGCGCTTCACCCCCGACGTCCTCGGCAACTACCAGGGCAAGTTCCGCATCCTCAGCAACGATCCCGACGAGGGATCCATCGACGTCACACTCTCCGGCATCGGCGTCACCCCGCCCACCTGCACGGCGCGCGTGAAGACCATCAACGGCCAGGACGTCCCCGCGGGCTCAAACCCCGAGGTCGAGCCGCTCGACAACGTCGTCGTCACCATGGAGGGCTCCGAGCCCTCCACCCCCGGCGGCTCCATCGCCTCCTACGCCTGGCAGGATCCCCCTGGGCGGCCGGCGGGCTCCACCATCCGCATCGCCAACCCCACCGGCGTGGACACCGGCTTCACCTTCGCCGACACCGTCGGCGTCGACCTCGCCGGCGACTACAAGATCTGCGGGCAGGTGTTCGACGGCAACGGCACCGGCAGCGTGAACGAGTGCTGCGCCGAGTTCTCCGCCATCCCCAAGCAGCACTTCCTCGTGCAGCTCTCCTGGGACACGGACGTCAACGACATCGATCTCCACGTCACCAAGAAGGGCGCGGACGGCTTCTGCGTCAGCGCCACCACCTCCGGCACCGACGTCACCGGCACCGTCGGCGAGAGCGACTGCAACGACGGCCTCGACTGCAACTACTCCGACTGCAAGGCCACCTCGTTCGGCAACCCGCCGGACTGGGACGGCGTCGCCGGCCGCAGCTCGGGCGACCCCTCGCTCGACATCGACGACCTCGACGGCTTCGGCCCGGAGAACATCAACGTCGACGTCATGCCGGGCGGTGACTACCTGGTGAGCGTCAACGCCTACTCCACCTCCATCCCCTCCGGCTGCACCGTGCGCGTCTTCGTGTTCGGCCAGCTCGCCGGCGAGTTCTTCAACGAGCTCGAGCGCCCCGACTTCTGGGAGGTGGCGCTCGTGCACTGGCCCGACGACATCTCCACCGATCAGCCGTGCGTGGAGGACCTCACGGACGGCGACCCAACCGACGAGTGCGGCCCATGACCTTCCGCTCCTTCCTGATCCTCTTGGCCGTGGCGGTCTCGGCGGCGTGCCCCAAGGACCCGGGCCAGGTCGTCGATCCAGCGAACGTCCACAAGAACTGCGAGGCCAGCTCCGAGTGCCCCACGGGCGACATCTGCTCGCAGGGCAACTGCGTCATCGGGACGTGCGATCCGGTGATCGAGACCGATTGCGACAACGGCACCGTCGCGGACTCCGAGCAGTCCTTCTGCTGCAAGCCATGGGAGCTGTGCAACGGCGTCGACTTCCAGTGCAGGAACGACCCGAGCGTCCACGGCATCGGCTGCGATCAGAACGATCCGGGCTGCACGCCCTGCGAGACGCAGGAGGACTGCGCCGCCGGCCAGTTCTGCTCCGGCGCGGCCTGCTTCAACGCCGCCGGCCGCGAAGACTGCACGTCGTCGTTCCAATGCAACTCGGGCGAGCGCTGTGATCGCAACGTCTTCCTGTGCGTCCCCGACCGCGGCGGTTGCACCTTCTGCCAGGACTTCCCCGAGCTGTGTTGCGAGGCCGGCCAGGCCTGCTCGCAGGAGAGCGGCTTCTGCGTCGACGTCGGCGAGCCCGAGTGCGAAAACCCCGGCGTCCAGGACTCGTGCGCCAACGGCCTGTTCTGCAACGACAACCGCCAGTGCGTGCAGTGCGTCACCGACGCCGACTGCGGCCCCGGCCTCGCCTGCGACGGCGGCACCGGCCACTGCTTCTCCCTCATCGATCAGTGCCAGAGCGACGGCGACTGCAGCGGCAACAAGCGCTGCTCGGTCGAAGCGCAGACCTGCGTGATCCCGCAGTGCACCAGCGACGCCACCTGCCACTCCGAGGACGCGCGCGAGCTGTGCAACCTCTCGAGCTTCGAGTGCTTCCTGCCGCCGGCGGAGTGCGACGAGACCGACGAGCCCAACAACAGCACCGCGGCCGCCACCCCCATGACCGACGGCGTTTCGTACGCGGGCACGCTGTGCCGCGGTGACACCGACGTCCTCTCGTTCCCCGTCATCCCGCACAAGCGCTACACCGCCACCGTCGACTTCCACGGCAGCGGTCAGCCCGGGATCGGCGTGCAGATGTTGAACACCACGCTGGCCATCGAGAGCTTCCAGACCTTCACCACCACCCAGGCGTCGGTGCAGGTCACGGGCGTCACCGGCGACAGCGAGACGGGCAACTTCTACATCAAGGTCGAGGGCGCCAACCAGGCCCGCGACTCGTGGACGTACTCGGTCACCATCCGCGAGGACGAGCCGAGCCAGACCGCGGACTGCTCGGCGGCCGGCCAGCCCGAGGAGCCCAACGACGACTTCGCCACGGCCACGCCGCTCACCATCGGCGAGACCAAGACGTTCTCGCGCTGCGGCACCGACGACGTCGACTTCTACTCCATCCCCCTGAGCCCGCTGCACTCCGTCAAGCTCATCCTGGGCGGCTTCTTCAACGCCGAGGGCAACCTCAACGTCGATCTCTTCGACGGGGCCAGCACCAGCGACCGCGTCTCCGGCGCCGGCGGCAACACCGTCAACGACTTCGAGCAGGTGACCGGGCCCGAGGGGCCGGGCACGTACTTCGTCAAGGTCGCGCTCGCCACGGTGAACGGCGCCGTGCAGAACCAGACCTACAACGTCACCGCCACCGAGGTGCCGCGGCCGGGCTTCTGCGCCACGGTCGCGGACTGCCCGAGCGACGCGCTCGGCAACCCCGCGGACGCCTGCACCGCCGGCGTGTGCACCCTCGGCGGCGCGCCGCTCGGCGCCTGCGTCCCCAATCCCACCGAGGACGACGGCACCGTGGTCAACGCCGCGGCGCTCACGCTCGTCGCCGACAACAGCGGCGGCGATCCCGACCACAACCTCGGCGTCTTCCTCGCCGACGGCAAGGCCGCCGACGGCACCGCCGACGCCACCGCCGTCGGGCCGCTGCGCTGCAACCCGCAGGACATCGATCTGTTCACGTTCACCATGCCGCCCAACCTCCAGGGGAGCGCGCTCATCCGCTTCAACCAGAGCGAGGGCAACATGGCGCTCGATCTCCTCGACGCGTCCGGCAACCAGATCGCCACCTCGAACTCCTCGAGCACGAGCAACCCCGTGGAGCAGGTGGCCATCCCCGGCAGCACCCAGGCGGAGAGCTACGTCGTGCGCGCCCGCCTCTCAGGAAGCAGCGGCGGCATCACCGGCCAGCACTACGCGCTCGAGGTCCACACCTTCGACGCCGCGCAGTGCATCGCCACGGAGCCGGACGGCGGCGACGACAGCTTCGCCACCGCGCGTTGCGTCGGCGCCGTCGGCGACTACGCCGGCTCCGGCTTCCCCTGCGCCTCGTTCGTACCCGAGCCGTTGGCCCCCGCCGACTGCAGCACTGCGGCGTCCGGCACGGCAGGCTGCGGGCGCACCTGCGGCAACGACGACAAGGACTTCTACCGCGTCGGCGCCCTCGCCCGGGAGCAGACCGTCCACGCCCGGCTGGAGTTCGATCCGGCGCAGGGCGATCTCAGCGTCGTGCGCTCGTCGGCCACGCTGGGCACGGCCACCTCCAGCGACAACCGTACGGAAAACGACACCGACAGCGACGGCATCATCGACGTCTTCTTCACCGAGTTGAGCACCACGCAGCACGAGTTCGCGTTCCGCGTGAACCCCCGCGGCACCACGGGCCACCAGCTCCAGCCGTACACGTTCAACCTCGAGGTCGGCGCCGCGTGCACCGACGACGACAACGACGCGGGCACCGCGTCGAACAACCTGCCTTCGACGTCCACCTTCGTGCCCAGCCTGCCGGCGTCTTTGGCGGAGAGCCTGTGCACCACCAACGACGTCGACGTCTACGAGGTGATCCTCGGCGCCAGCCAGACGCTCCGCGTGCAGATCGACCAGGACGATCACACGCCCAGCGGGATGGAGGCCGAGCTCTACGCCCGACCCGAGAACGCCGGCATCCTCCCGGACCTGGCGGACGCGCTCGCGATCGCCGTCGACAACGGCGGCCCGGTGACGTTCCAGTCCACGGAGCCCGCGGCGTCCACGTTCTACGTGGTGGTGCGCACCGCCGACGGGACACCCGTCACGGGGCCGTACACGCTCTCGTTGCAGTGAACGCTCTTCGGGAGCGTCACTGCGGCGTGCGCGCGAACTTGCGCAGCAGCTCGACGAAGCGCTCGGGCTCGAAGACCTGAAAGCTGCAGGCGCCGAAGCGCACCTGCGTGCCGTGCTCGAGCGGGCGCTCGTCGTTGTGGGCGAGGCGATTGCCGTTGATGCTGGTGCCGTTGGAGGAGCCGGCGTCGCTCAAGTACAGCTTTCCGTCGTCCGTGCGGCGAATGCGGGCGTGGAGCTTGCTCACGCTGGAGTGGGCGACGCAGACGTCGTTGGTGCGCGATCGTCCCACCAGGATGGTGGAGGCCCAGGGACCCGCCTGTTGCTTCTTGAGCACGTACACGACGTAGGTGTCGTCGAGCACCGCCTCGATTTCGCCGCGCGCGTCGCGCACGGTGCGCGCCGACAAGGTGCGGAAGCTCCACTCGTTTTCTTCGCTGGAGGGCGGCGGTCCTACGAGCACCCACGCGCCGAGCTCCTTGGTGAGGGCGGACGGGTCCGACGTCGCTCGGCCCACGAGCGGGCCCACCGTCAAAGGGGTCGAACCAGCGAGCACCATCGCGCGCACTGTATCAGTGTCCGGTGCTAGGCTGCCTCCATGGCACGCCTCCTTCTGCTCGCCGTCGCCGCCGCCATCCTCCCGCTCGCCTGGTCCACCGCCGCAGTCGCTCAGGCCGCCGAAGGTGAAGGCGAGGGAGAAGGCGAAGGCGAGGGCGAGGGAGAAGGCGAAGGCGAGGGAGAAGGCGAAGGAGAGGGAGAAGGAGAGGGAGAAGGAGAAGGCGAAGGAGAGGGCGAAGGAGAGGGCGAAGGCGAGGGAGAGGGAGAGGGAGAGGGAGAGGGCGAAGGCGAAGGCGAAGGTGAAGGCGAAGGCGAAGGCGAAGGTGACATCGGCGAAGGCGAAGGCGAAGGCGAAGGCGAAGGCGAAGGCGAAGGCGAAGGAGAAGGAGAAGGAGAAGGCGAGGGCGACATCGGCGGCGAGGGCGAGGGCGACTGCGTGCCCGGCTGCTCCGACGACCACAACGAGATCGTGTGCAACAGCTCCAACACGCCGCTCACGCTGCCCTGCGGCGAGGGCGAGACCTGCAACCCGGGCATCGGCAGTTGCACGCCGCTCGACGACACGCCCGCGGGTGGCTGCAACTGCGCCAACGCACCCGAGGCCACGGTGGGGACATTCGCGCTCGCGGGCCTGCTGTTCGCGCTGCGTCGCCGGCGCCGTCGCGCCGACGGGCGGGAGTGAACCGTGACCGGCGTGCGGCGCGTCCTGCTCCTCGATGACGAGCCCGCGGTGCTCGGCGTGCTCGCGGACTATCTCGTCGCGCCAGGCATCGAGATCATCACGTGCCGGGAGATCGAGGCGGCCGAGGCCATCCTCGAGCACCACCGCTTCGACGTCGTCGTCACCGATCTCCGCGTGTCCGAGCTCGGCGGCCTCGAGGGCATCCGCCTCATCCGCTACGTCTCCACGCACTTTCCGGAGACCACCGTCCTCGCCATGAGCGGCTACGTCAACGACGACGTCCACGCCCTCGGCCGCGCGGTGGGCGCCGTCGCCGTGCTCGAAAAGCCCATCGATCTGCGGCGGCTGCGCCGCTACGTGCACGGCGAGCAGGGGCTGCCGCCCGCGGAGGGCGAGGGCAGCGTCAGCGAGGTGGACCTCCTCGACGACTTCCTCGCCACCGGCGCCATTCGCGCGGTGCTGCAACCCATCGTCGACGTCGCCAGCGCGGGGACCGGCGGAAACGGTCCGTTCATCGCGCACGGCTACGAGAGCCTTGCGCGCGCGCCCAAGACCAGCCCGCTCAGAAACCCCGAGATCCTCTTTGCCTATGCGTCGCGCAAGGAGCGCCTCTTCGAGACCGATCTGCTGTGCATCAAGGCGGCGCTCTCCGAGGGCAAGAAGCTCGGCCTGCGCGGGGCCAAGCTGTTCATCAACTCGCAGCCACGGTCGCTGACGAGCCCCGAGTTCGCCCCGGTGGTCGCCGACCTCGTCGCCGCCGCGGGATTCAAGAACAACGACATCGTCTTCGAGCTCACCGAGCAGCAGACCATCGTGAACCCCAAGGCGTTCGCGGACACGCTCGGCAAGCTGCGCGCACAGGGCTTCCAGTGCGCCCTCGACGACTACGGCGTCGGCTTCGCCAACCTCCGCCTGGTCCAGGACCTGCGGCCCGAGTATCTCAAGCTCTCCGGCTACTTCTGCCGCGACATCCACCTCGACCCGTTCAAGCAGCTCATCGTTCGCTCCACCGGCGATATGTGCCGCCTGCTCGGCATCCCCGTCATCCTCGAGAGCGTCGAGACCGCCGAGGAGCTCGAGGTGGTGAAGTCCCTCGGCATCCAGTACGGGCAGGGCTACTACTTCGCGCGCCCGGCGCCCGCCGACGACTTCCTCGTCGGCGAGCGCTTCCACTGGGGCGACCCGCCCGCCTCCGGCGCCACCGCGAACGCGAACGCGGAGGCGGAGGCGGAGTCTCCGGAAGAGTCGGCTGAAAAAAAAAGTGACCACCCCATAGCCCCCGGCGCCGAATGATTCCGGCCGGCGCCGCCCCCCACCAGCGATGACCGTCGACGAGGCCGCGCGCAAGGAGCGGCGTGCCCGCGTCGCCGCCGACGCCGCCTTCTGGGACCTCGAGGCCGCCCTCGTCCTCCGGCGCGACGCGCGGGACGCCGGAGCGGCGCTCGACAAGGCCCTCGCGCGGCCGGCGCTCGCCGCCGCCGACAAGAGCGCGTTCGCCGCGCGCCGCGCGCAGCTCGACGCGGCGCTCGGCGCCGGCGACCGCGACGCGGCCCTGCGCGGCTACGCCGAGGAGCACGGGATCGGCGGCGCGCGCCTGTGGACGACGTCGTCGGGGACGCGCATCTACCGCGTGGTGACCGAGAGCTTCCCGCGCCACGTGAACTACGTGTACTTCCTCGACCTCGGCGACACGCGCGTGATGTGGGACTGCGGCAGCGGCCTGCACCGCGCGCGCGCCATGATCCTCGACGGCATGAAGCTGCTCGAGCCCGCCTTCGGCGCGCGGCTCGAGCCGGACGACGTCGACGTCCTGCTGGTGAGCCATGGCCACTACGACCACTTCGGCGACGCAAAGTGGTGGAAGCAGGCGACGGGCGCGCCGCTGTGGATCCACGAGCTCGACGCGCGCGTCCTCGAGAACTTCGCGGAGCGCACGGTGCTCACCGGGCGCGACATGGCCGTGTGGCTCGCCTCTGCCGGTTGCTCCGACGACGAGGTGCGCGAGCTCGTGGGCATGTACCTCGCGTCCAAGGAGATGTTCTCGTCGGTGCCCGTGGATCGCCGGCTGCGCCATCGCCAGACGCTGTTCGGCGGCCGCGCCCGGGTCATCCACACGCCCGGGCACTGTCCCGGTCACGCGTGCTTGCGCATCGACGACGTCCTCCTCGTCGCCGATCAGGTGCTCTCGCCCATCACGCCGCACCTGAGCCCCCAGGCGCTCAACCCGCACAACGGCCTCGACCGCTACATCACCGGGCTCGGCCGCCTCATCCTCGAGTCGGGCGTGGTGCACACGCTGCCGGCGCACTACGACCCCATCCTCGACCTGCGCGCGCGGATCCGCGAGATCGCCGAGGACCACGTCGAGAAGCTGCGCCAGACGCGCGCCGCGTGTGGCCGGGGGGCCACCGTCGCCGACGTGTCCACCGCCCTCTTCGGCAAGCAGGAGGGTTACAACGTGCTGCTCGCGCTCCTCGAAGCGGGCACGCACGTGGAGTACCTGCACCAGCTCGGCGCCCTCGCCGTCAGCGACCTCGAGGCGCTCGTCGAAGAGCCTCGCCTGCCGTTTCGCTACGTCGCCACCGACGTCCCCCACGACGACGACGCGCCGTTCGGCGTGGTCCTCGGCGGCGGTTGATCGGCGCGCCGCCCGTCAGAGCTTGAGCTGCGCCTGGGTGCGGACGCGGACGTCGGGGACGTTGTCGACGAGCACGGTCCCCGCTTCGACGCCCCACTCCACCTGGCGGCCGAAGAGGAGCACCAGGGCGTTCACCAGCACCTCCTGCCCGGTGGTGCCGTCCTGCTGGAAGAGCCCCGCGTAGCGCACGCCGACGTGGACGCGATCCATCAACAGGACGCCGGCCTGCACGTGGCCCCCGAACGCCGCGAAGTCCTGCCCGGCCTTCGCGGGATCGGCCTGCGCCGCGGACGCGTAGAGCGCGCCGCTGACGTCGAAGTGCTCGGCCTTGGCGATGGCGTCGACGTCGATGTCGGTGGCGCCGGCGCCGTTGCCGGCGATGTCGACGGCCTCGACGGCGCTGACGCCGATGCCGAGGCGGAAGGGGCCGCCGTCGTCGTCGATCTCGTCGTAGCCCTTGACCTTGCCGAGGTTGAAGCCGACGCGGCCGGCGAAGGTCGGCGTGAAGAGCTTCTGGAAGTTGCTGACCTTCACGTTCTCCAGGTGATCGCCCTTGTCGGGGTCCGTGACGACGTCGCCGGTGATCCTGGGCTTGTCGGTGGCGCCCGAGAACACGCCGGCGGCCCACTCGAACGGCGGTGACTTCTGGTAGCCGTCCTGCACGGCGACGCCGATGTCTCTGCCGCTGGCGAAAGCGGCGTCGGTGATGGCGCGGTCGAAGAACGCCAACTTCCACGCGGGGGTCATGAACTGGCGGCTGAAGGGGAGCTTCCACTGGCCGGCGCGCACGGTGACGAGGTCGTTGAACCTCTCCTGCAGGTATGCGTCGCGGATGAACACGTTGCCCTGGCCGAATTCGGTGTGGAGCTTGAAGCCGAGATCGCGGTCGAGGATGGAGCCCGACAGCGTGATCTGCGCGCGCTGCACGAGGAAGCTCGCCTTCCAGGTCTTCACGTCGGGGTCGGCAGCGACGAGGGCGAAGCGCGGCTGCACCAGCCCGCGGATCACGAGCTTGTCGTCGCCATCGGGCGATCGGATGAAGAAGCCGCGCTGGTAGCCCGCGAGCGCCGACGGGGGCGGTGCCGACGGGGGCGGCGCCGACGGGGGCGGCGCCGACGGGGGCGGCGCCGACGGGCGCGGCGCCGGCGCCGACGCAGGGGTGTCGGTCGGAGGGGGGTCGGACGAAAGCGCGAGTGTGGCGACGACAAAGAGGAACATCATGGTGACTCCGCACCTCGCTTATCGGGGCAGTCCACGACGACGTTCAACAAAACGGGCACCGGTCGCGGAAAAATCATGGCGTGGCCACGCGCGTGCCACGACGGTGACACGAGGCCCCTTCGACGCGCGCGCTACGATTGGACCCGATCGATCGAGAGGAAGAGCAGGAATGTCACGGAAAGGAACGAGGGCGCTGTCGTCGAGGATCGCCGTGTGTACCGTCGCCGTCGTCGCCGCGGCGGGGTGCCCGAAGTCCACCGCACCGAGCGACAGGCCGACGGTCGACAAGGCCGCCCCCGACAAGCAACCCGTGAGCGTGCTCTACGCCGGGTCTCTCGTAAGCCTCATGGAGAAGGATCTCGGGCCGGCGTTCGAGAGGGCCACGGGGTACCCCTTCCGCGGCGAGGGCAGGGGATCCACCGCGCTCGCCAACATGATCAACGAGAAGCTGCGCACCCCCGACGTCTTCATCAGCGCTTCGTCCAAGGTGAACGAAAGGCTGATGGGCACGGATAACGGGAACATGGTCTCGTGGTACGCCGTGGTGTTCGGGAACGAGATGGTCCTCGCCTACAGCGAAAAGAGCGCCTTCGCCCCCAGGTTGGCGCAGGTGAAGGCGGGGTCCACCCCGTTTTACGAGGTCCTCCAGTTGCCCGGTCTCAAGCTTGGCCGCACGGATCCGGCCCTCGACCCGAAGGGCTATCGCACCCTCCTGCTCTTCGACCTCGCGTCGGGCTTCTACCGGCAGCCCGGGCTGCGCCAGAAGCTCCTCGGCGCCGATGACAACCCCGCCCAGGTGTTCCCCGAGGAGCAGCTCGTCGCGCGCCTCGACACGGGACAGATCGACGCCGGGATCTTCTATCGGAACGAGGCCGCCGAGCGCGGGTTGCCGTACGCGACGCTCCCCAGGGAGATCAACCTCTCGGATCCCGCCATGAGCGATCGCTATGAGAAGGCGACGTGGACAGACGCCAAGGGAAAGACCCTCCGGGGGAGCGCCATCGTGTACACGGTGACGATCCCCTCGACCGCCAAGAACACCGCGGGCGCCGAGGCCTTCGTGCGCTTCATGCTCTCCGCCGACGGCAGGAAGCTCCTCGACAGCCACGGCCTGCCGCCGGTGGCGCCGGCGGTGAAGGGCGACCCCGCAGCCGTCCCGGCGTCGCTCAGGCCCGTGGTCGGCGTCAGCGCAGCGGTGTCGCCGTGAGCCCTCAGAGAGCCCCTCGCATCTTCCTCCTCCTCGGCGGGCTGCTGCTCGTCGTCGTGTCCTTGCCGCTGGTGGCCTTCGTGCCGCGGCTGTCCTCCGGTGGCATGGCCGCGGTCGCCGACCCCGACGTCGTCGGGGCGCTCCTCGTCTCCGTCGAGACCTCCACCATCGCCGTCGCGCTGCTGGTGCTCTTCGGGGTGCCCCTCGCCTACCTCCTCGCGCGGCGCTCGTCCCCGTGGACCGGCCTCGTCAACGTCGTCGTACAGCTCCCGCTCGCGGTGCCGCCGGTGGTGTCGGGCATCCTGTTGTTGATCGCCTTCGGCCCCTACACCGCCATCGGCAGCTTCCTCGCCGGCCACGGGGCGTCGCTCACCGAGGCGCGGCCGGCCATCGTGCTCGCCCAGGTGTTCGTCGCCTGTCCGTTCCTCGTCGTCGCCGCGCGCTCGGCGTTCGCGTCCGTCGACCCCACCCTCGAGCAGGTCGCGTCCACGCTCGGCAAGTCGCCGGCGCAGATCTTCCTGCACGTCGCGCTGCCGCTGGCGTGGCCGGGCATCCGCGCCGCCGTGGCGCTCGCGTGGGTGCGCGCCCTCGGCGAGTTCGGCGCCACCGCCGTCGTCGCCTACCACCCCCACACGCTGTCGGTGCTCACCTGGGTGCGCTTCTCAGGTTCCGGGCTCGACGCCACCTTGCCCGTCGTGTGCGTTCAGCTCGCCGTCGGCGCCGGCGGCCTGGCGCTCTCGCTCGTGGCTTCCCGGCGCTTCCGCCGCGCGCGCCGCGCCGTCGACGAGCTCCGCCCCGCGAGCGGCCGTGTTCGCTTGTCGTTCGACGGCGGCCGCGACGCCGCGGTGTCCAAGAAGAACCGCCGCCCGGGCCCCTCGCTCGAGGTGGAGGTGGCGGCGCGCGCCGGCTCGTTCGATCTCGACGTGTGCTTCGCTGCGCAGAGCCGCCGCCTGGCCATCCTCGGCCCGTCGGGCTCGGGGAAGAGCCTGCTCCTGAAGTCGCTCGCCGGCCTGTCGCGCCCCGCGCGCGGGCGCATCCGCGTCTCCGGCCGCCCGCTCTTCGACGCCGACGAGCACATCTTCATCGACGCGCGGGAGCGGCGCGTGGGCTGGGTGCCGCAGGGCTTCGGGCTCTTCCCGCACATGACCGTCGCGGAGAACGTGCTGTTCCCCGTCGGCAACGACCCCGCGGACGAGCGGCGCGCGCGCGATCTGCTCGACGCGTTCGGCCTCGGCCGCCACGCCGACCGCTTCGCGGAGAACCTCTCGTTCGGAGAGCAACAGCGCGCGGCGCTCGCCCGCGCGCTCATGCTCGAGCCCGATCTGCTGTTGCTCGACGAGCCGTTCGCGTCCATCGACGCGCCCATGCGCCTGAAGCTTCGCCGCGAGCTCGCGCGCCTGCTGCGCACCATGGACCTGCCCATCGTGCTCGTCACGCACGACCCGCACGAGGCCTACGAGCTCGCCGAGGAGATCGTCGTCGTCGCCGGCGGCCGCGTCCTGCAGCACGGGCGGCGGGAAGAGGTCTTGAAGAGGCCCGCGTCGGCGCAGGTGGCGGAGCTCGTCGGCATGCGCAACGTGTTCAGCGGGACCGTGCTGTCGTCGGACGCGGAGGGCACCCTCGTCGACTACCAGGGCCGCGCGCTGGCGGGGCCGCCGTCGGGCCTCGAGGTGGGCGCGGCCGTGTCGTTCTCCGTGATGCCGCACGAGATCCGCGTGGTGCCGGCGGCCGAGCAGCCGCCCGCGGGCAACGGCGTCGTCCTCGACGCCACGCTCGAGGCGGTGTGGCCGCGCGGCGCGCGGGTGCACCTCGTGGCCTCCGTGGAGGGCGCGGCGCGCCGCGACTTCTGGGAGGTCGAGGAGCGCGAGGACCGCGGCGTGCGCGGGCTCGTCGAGGGCGACCGCGTCGCCCTCGTGATCCCGCAGAGCGCCCTGCGCATCCTGCCCTGCGCCTGACGAGGCGGGGGACATGCCCCCGCCGTACGGCCCGGACGAGGCGGGGGACGAGCCCCCGCCCTACGGCGCGGCGCGCCGGCCTTCGTCGGTGCGGCGCATGGCCTCGAGGAGCAGGCCGGCGGTGGAGCAGGCGACGGTGCGCGCCGGCGTCACGGCGAAGGACACGCAGAAGCGACCGGCGCGCAACGCGCACATCGAAAAGAACGCGTCGCTGCCGCTGAGCGCCCCGAAGCGCGCGTGCACGACGGCGCCGCGCTCGACGAAGAGCACGCCCGCCGCGCCGTCGCTCGTCGCGAGGTCCACGCGTGCGGTGCGCCGCGACATCTCCAGCGCCTGCACCAGCTCCACCACGCCCATCCACGAGAGGTTCCCGCTCACCCCCGGCTCTTCCCCCACCTCGACGCCCCTTGTGTCCATGCTCGCCCCCTGCGCCCAGCGCGCGCGCCGAGCGTTGCGAGCGGCGTGCCGCCACAGCGGGGCGGCGCGGCGGCGCGGGGCGCCGCAGCGCTTGCAGCCCAGCGCCACCGTCGTCGTCGCGCGCTGCAAAAAGCGCCTCGGCGATCAACGACCGGAGGGAGCGGCCGCGCTGATCACGCGCGGATGGGCGTCGAAGAACTTCCAGATCTCGTCGTCCGCGACGTAGTCCTGCGCGACCACGCCGACGACGCCCTTGGCCTCGTACTGCCACCCACCCGGCCACGTGTGGCCCGCGCCCTCGGTCTTGAGGAGCACGACGTCGCCGCCGTCGAGGCAGCCGCCGTGGGTCTCGCGCGTGGTGGTCGTGCCGTCGTCGACGGCGTCGTCGAGCGGCTCGGTGACGACGTCACCGAGGCAACCGTTCCGGTCGGCCCAGCCGTTCACGGTCTCCTCGACGCCGATCTTGATGCCCCCGTCATCCTGCAAGCACGCCCCGTCGCCCTGCTCGAAGTTCCAGCACGGGTCGGCGGTGCCGTGGATCTCGAGGATCGGCACCGGCCGCGTGTTGTTGCACCCCTGCACGAGGGCCACCTGCGTGCCCGCCGCCACAGGCGCCACCGCGGCGAAGCGCGTGGAGCGCTCGCACGCGAGCCGCTCGGCCATGGCGCCCCCGTTGCTGATGCCCGTGGCGTACACGCGGTCCTCGTCGACGACGACGGCGCGTTCGATCTCGTCGAACACGGCGTCGAGGTACCTCATGTCGTCGACGGCGTCCTTGCACGCGGCGCCGGAGACGCACTGGAAACCGCCGCTGCCGCCGCCCGCGTTCCAGGTGCGCACGTCCTCGAACGGGTCGCCGGGGACGCCGTTGGGCGCCACCACCGCGAAGCCCTCGCGGTCGGCGACGGCGGTGATGCAGCTCGGGTCGTTTTCGTCGCCGTCCTTGCAGGTGACCCTGAGGGCGCTCTCGTTGTGGGCGCCGCCGCCGTGCAGCGCGATCACCACGGGGATGGCCGTCTCGCCGTCGTAGCCGGGCGGCAGGTGCAGGAGGTAGCTCCGCTTGTCGAAGTGGGGGACGAGGAATTCCCCGTCGATCTTGCCCGTGAGCGCGTCCGGACCGCCTTTGTCCGGCGCACGGTCTACGGCGCAGCCGAGCGACATCAGGAGCGACGCGGCGAGGGCGCAGAGGGGGCGCATCGGTGAACATTGACCCGGCCGGGCGCGCGGGTGGAAATGCCGATCCGCCGGGTGACACAATGGCCCACGGAGGTCCTCATGCTCGGCCGTCTGATCATCGCCGCCCTCGTGATCTGCTCGGCCGCGTTCGTCGTCTGGCAGCGCCAGAAGTCGGAGACCGTCACCGTCAGCGCCTCGGTCGACGCCCACAAGGCGGAGGCCGCCGAGGCCCGCGCCGCCGCCGCCGAGAAGCGCGCCGCCGACGCCGAGGCCGCCGCCGCCGAGGCAGCGGTGAAGGCCGAGGTGCTCCAGGAGCAGCTCGATGATACGCGCGCGAAGCTCGACGACGCCGTCGACGCCCAGCTTTCGCCGCACATCGCCGAGGCGCGCTACCTCGGCATCGGCCGCGACGTCGTCGGTCCGGTCACGAGCCTCGCCGACGGGAGGGGCGACGCGCACATCGCCCTCACCCTGGCGGGTCCGCCGGGGAAGATCCGGCGCGTCCGCGCGTTCACGAGCGATCGGGACGGCCGCCCCATGTGGTCCGAGGCGTGGGACACGCAGACCGGCCCGCATCCGCTCGCGCTGCTCGAGGGGCACAAGCGGCTCGACCTGCGGCGGACCGGCGGCCTCTTCACGAGCGGCGGCGTCACCCACCTCGACCTCGGCTGCAGCGACACCGGCTGGTTCACCCGCGGCGGCACCGTCACCATCGAGCTCACGCGCGGCGACGGGCACACCATGCGGGCCACCGTCCCCATCGACCGCTGAGCGCCGTCAGCGCTTGCCGAGATCCGAGAGCGCACGCCTGGCGGCGTTGTGGCCGCCGCAGCCGATGACGCTCCCGGCGGGGTGGGTGCCCGCGCTGCAGGAGTACAGGCCGTCGACGGGGAGCGCGTAGGGCATGCGCTCGTCGAAGGCGAAGCCGTTGTCGACGTGGTGGATGTGGCCGCGCGTGATGCCGAAGTGCTCCTCGATGGCCGCGGGGTGAAGCGGCATCATGTCGATGACGAGGTCGCTGGTTCCGGGAGCGAAGCGATCGCAGAGCGACAGCAGGTGCCGCGCGTACCTCTCCGCCTCCACGTCCCACGTGCTCTCGGCCAGGGCGTAGGGCACCCACTGCACGAAGAGCGCGCTGTTGTGGTTGCCCTCGGCGTCTTTCATCGACGGATCGATGGTGGTGTGGATGTACCACTCGATGGTCGGGAACTGCGGCAGCCGGCCGTTCTTGACGTCGTCGAAGCCATCCTTGAGCGACGCGAGCACGCGATCTTCGTCGGGGAGCAGGTGGATGGTCGGGCCGTACTGGCCGCGGTCCTCCGGCAGGCAGGTGAACTTCGGGAGCCCCTTGAGCGCCAGGTTGACCTTGAAGGTGCTGCCGTCGCGGCGGAACCGCTCGAGCTTCTGCAGGAAGCTCCACGGCAGGTTCTGCGCGCCCGCGAGCTTCACGGTGCGGAACGGGTCCGCGTTCACCAACACGGCGCGCGCGCGGATCTCGTCGTCGCCGACGACCACGCCGCGGGCGACGCCGCCTTCGACGACGACGCGGTCCACCTTCATGTCGCACTCGATGGTGACGCCCAACGCGCGCGCTCTCTCGGCGAAGAGCTGCGGGATGGTGCCCATGCCGCCCTCGACGATCATGAAGGTGCCGTCGCTCCCCGGCAGCCGACACATGTTGTGGACGAGGAAGTTGTGGCCGGTGCCGGGCGTGTCGTAGCTGCCGTACAGGCCGGAGAAGCCGTCGGTGACGGCGTACATGGCCTTCACGAGGTCGCTCTTGAAGTCGAAGCGCTCGATGTACGCGCCGACGCTGCCGCGCACGAGATCCACGAACGTGCGCCGCAACGAAGGCCGCACGTAGCGCTCCGCGGTGGCCTCGACGGAGAGCGGCTCCTCCATCCAGGTCTTGGCGATGTCGTCGCGCATCGCGTGGACCTCGGCGAGCATGGCCTCGTTGGCCCGCCAGTCCGCCTCGGAGAAGAACGAGAGGAACTGCTCCTTCATCGACGCCTTGTCGGAGCCGAACAGCAGGTAGCGCGTGTCGCGCGTGGGGAGGAAGTAGTGCGGGTCGCGGCGGCGGATGGGGATGTCGACGCCGGTGGCCTGCATGATCTCCGGCGGCATCACGCCGAGGAGGTACGCGCCGGTGCTGGTGGCGAGGTGGGGCGCGTTCTTGAACGGCTTCTCGGTCTTGGTGGCGCCGCCGATGGTGCTCTTCTCCTCGAGCACGAGCACCTTCAAGCCCGCCTGCGCGAGCATGATGGAACAGACGAGGCCGTTGTGGCCTGCGCCGACGATGACGGCGTCGAACGAACGCATTCAGGTCTCCTCGGTCTTCGGGGCGAACACTTTCTCGATCGCCTTCTCGAGGCGGCGCGCCTGCGCGTCGGCGTCGAAGGGGTCGGCGATGAGGAGCTCCGTGCCGTCTTGCAGCTTGGCGTAGAGGCTGAAGCTCTTGGTGACGAGGAGCTTGCCGCCGCGCGTGGAGCTCCTGTTCTCGAAGCTCTTCACGTGGAAGCTGAGCACGTCCTTGGTGGTGAGCTCGCGGCTGCCCGCGCGCCCGATGGGACCCACCCGCACGGACAAGGATCCGGGCGTGACGACGACGTGGGTGCTGTTGAGCCCGCGCTTGAGCGCGCCGACGACGAGCCAGCCCCACAGCGGCGACGCGACCGCGAGGCCGACGCCGGCGCCGAGGAGGTCGAAGATCTTGCCGCCGATGCCGCCGGCGAAGAGGACGACGATGATGCCGAGGAACGTGAGGGCGAAGATGTCGCCGGGGTCGCGGTGCTTGTTCACGAGGACGACGCGCTCATCGGAGGCCTCGAGCGTGAAGCCCTCCGGGAGTTGCACGTCAGCGACGGGATCCGGAGCCGTCACAGGTTCACCTCGTAGGGAATGCGAATGTGGAGTTGCAGGAACGGTCCGCCGAGGTGCCACAGTGAGTCCTCGACGGGCGTGATCTCCCAGGGCGGTCTCCCGAACGGTTGCGGGATGAAGAGGTCGCTGGACCACCCTGCGGAGATCACGAAGCTCCTGGTGACGGGCACCTCGAGGATGAGGGCCGCGTTGATGCCCGGGCGCAGAAAGTGCGTGATGCTGTTTTGCGAGAGGGAGCCGCCGCCGAGCGACGCGCTGTGGATGAAGATGTACGCGACGTCGACGGCGCCGTTCAGGGAGATGTTGGCCGCGCGCGTGTCGAGGAGCGTGACGCCGAGGCCGAGGGGGCGCCACACGGCGCCGTACATGCCGGTCCTGGCGCCGAGGTCGAGGACCTGCGGCGAGATGATGAGCCGCTCGGGGACGAGCGCGACGAACCAGGGCCGGTAGCGCACCTCGGACAGGCCGCGGGCGGCGCCGCGCAGGCCCGCCGGGATCTGATCCCGGTGCGCGTTGATGAGCGCCTTGTCGATGACGGCGGCGAGCGACAGCTCGAGGCCGGTGAAGACGGCCTGGTCCTGCAGCGCCGGCGGGTTCGGGAACATGACGACGGGCCCGACGCCGACGTCGATGGGGACGGTGACGGGCCCCGCCGGTCTCCGCCGCGCGGGCGCCCGCCGCCCTCGTCGCGGCCGCGGCCGCCCGCGCAGCGCCGCGGTCCTCGCCGCCGCCGCCGGGGGGGACGCGGCGGCGACGACCGGGGCCGCCGCCGCGTCGTCCGACTGTGCCCCGCCCTCGTGCGGCGCGAGCGGCGCCGCCGACAGGGCCAGGGCGACGAGCGGGAGGATCACTCAGCCGAGCTGGGTGAGCATGGTCTCGGCGGTGCTCGCCTCGAACTTGCCGGGCTCCTCGACGTTCACCTTCTTCACCACGCCGTCGTCGACGAACATGGAGAAGCGCTTCACGCGCAGGCCGAGGCCGGCGCCGCCGAGGTCGGTCTCGAGGCCGAGCTTCTTGGCGAGCTCGGCGCTGCCGTCGCCCAGCATGCGGATCTTGCCGAGGGCCTTCTCGCTCTGGCCCCACGCGGCCATGACGTAGCCGTCGTTGACGGCGACGCACCACACCTCGTCGACGCCCTTCTTCTTGAGGTCGTCGAGGTGCGCGACGAAGCCCGGGACGTGCTTGGCCGAGCAGGTGGGGGTGAACGCGCCGGGCACGCCGAAGATGACGATCTTCTTGCCCTTGCTCGCCTCCGCCACGGACACCTTGCCGGGCGCTACGGGGCAGAACTCACCGATCTCGGTGGACTCGAACAGGGTGGCGTCGGGCAGCTTGTCTCCAGCTTGGATCATGGTCTTTCTCCGTATGTGAACGTCATCGAGACGTCGACGTCGCCGAGGGACAACGCGACAGGACAGGTGCGGGCAATCTCCTCGAGGCGCGCGCGCTGCGGAGGCGAGAGCGCCGCAGGCAGCTCGAGCGTCAACGAGAGCCCGGCGATCTTTCGCGGCGGCGCCGCGGACATCTCCTTGCGCACGCGGCCGCGCATGGAGCCGGCGGGCAGCTCGATGCCCTCCCTCGGCGCCTTGATGGCCATGGTGGTGACCGCGCACGACAACAGCGCGGCGCCGACGAGGTCGGTGGGCGAGAAGCGCTCACCCTTGCCCATGTTGTCGACGGGGGCGTCGGTGCCGATCTTCGTGGAGGACGGCTCGTGCGCGACGTCGCAGCGGAGGTCGCCGGCGTACGTCAGGGACATCAACACCGCCATCGTCAGCCGAGCCCCCGCTCGTCGAGGTCTTCCTCGTCGAGACCGAGGTAGTGACCCACCTCGTGAAGCAGCGTGGTGGACACGAGGTCGCGCAGCTCCTCCTCGGTGGCGCACGAGATCTCGATGTTCTTGCGGAACAGCGTGATGCAGCTCGGGAAGTGGCCCCACGGGTCCGTGCCCTCGGCCAACGACGGCGGCGTGCCCTCGTACAGGCCGAGCGACCCGGGCGACAGCGGCGGATCCGACTGCTGCAGTCGCTCCATCGGCGGCACGTCCTCGACGGTGACGGCGACGTTCTTCAGGTAGTCGCGGACCTGTTGCGGCAGCTCCTCGAGGCCCTCCTCCATCAGCTTGGCGAAGGCGTCCTCGCTGGCCCGGAACGGGGGACGGAAGCGCTCGTCGTCGAGCTGGACGGCTCTGGCGAACGCCTTGTCGGCGCCCTTGTCGTCGCCGCGCGCGGTGAGGATGCGGCCGCGAAGCCAGAAGGCGTCCGCGCACCGCGGGTCCCTGTCGACGGCCTGCGCCACCGCCTTTTCGGCATCGTCGAGGCGGCACACGTCGAAGAGCGCGGCGCCGAGCGCCACGCGCGCCATGGGGTCCTCGGTCGCGAGCTTGCTGGCGCGCTCGGCCGCCTCGAGAGCGCCGTTTTGGTCGTGGTCGGCGGCGCGGGCGTCGCTCAGCGTGAGGAGCACCTCGAGCGCGAAGTCCTCGCGCGCCTCCGCCTTGGCCTCGCCGTCGACGCCGCCGACGTCGGGCTCCTCGCCCTTGTCGATGCGCGCGACGAGCTCCTCGAGGAGCGGCCGCGCGCCGGGGACGTCGTCGTAGACGTCGAGGAGCAGCGTGGCGAGCTTCAGCCGCAGGAGCATGCTCCCGGGCATCTGCTCCACGGCCTCCTCGGCCGCCGTCACCGCCTCTTCGCTTTGGCCCTCGGCGTCGAGCAGCTCGATCTCGAACAGCCGCACCTCCGCGGACCTGGCGTCGATGCGCCGCGCCTTGTCGAGCGCGGCGCGCGCCGCATCGAGGCGTTCGTCGTAGAGGGCCTCGTAGGCCTCGTCGAGAGCTGTGGCGAGCGCGTCGGACATGCGCTCCGGGTGCCCAATCCGCGGGCGCACCGCAAGGGGGTCAGCGACCCATCTTGCGGATGGGGTCCATCGCCATCTCGTTCATCTTGTTGATGATCTCCGACATGGCCTGCATGATCTGTTGATACTGATTCATCATCAGGTTGATCTGCTGGAACATCACCTGACGTGACGTCGGGTCGATCTGCGCGGGCAGCGGCTTGAGCTTCACGTCCGGGAGCTCCTTTTGGACGTCCTCGGGCAGCATGGACTTCACGGCGCCGAGCTCGGCCTGGAAGTCGTGGGCCTGGTCCATCAGGTGATGCAGCTTGTCCTCGCCGAGCGAGTCGACGTCGGCCGAGCCGAGGGCGCGCTTGATGTTCTCTGCGGAGTGCGCGGCCTTGAACACCGCCGCCCACTCGCGCACCTCCCTGCGGTCGCTCTTCTCCATGGCGGAGACGACCGAGTTGTCGATGGGCGGAAGGCTCCCGAGCAGGTCGTCGTGGCCGTCGGAGGCGGCGGGGTTGGCCTTCACCTGCGACAGGAATTGCTTGAGCTCCGGCGGGCCGTCGAAGTCCGGGTTGTCCTTCACGAAGGCGGCGATCTGCGCCGCCACCTTGGCCTTGCCGTCGGGGCTGATGCGGTCGGCCTGCGCGAGCAACTGCTTGATGTTGTCCTTCATCAGGCCGCGCATCTCGTCTTCGCGCTTGGGGTCGTCGAAGGTGGAGAGCTTCTCGTTCATCTCGTTCATGAACTTGAGCGAGCTCCTGCCGAGCGCGGCCATCAGGCGGTCTTCGAAGAACGGTGAGCGCGCGTACTTGTCGAACAGCGCCATGGTGGGGTCGCCGTTGTTGCGCTTGGCGCTGGTCTCTACGTAGGCCTTGCGGCCGCCGTCCGGGTCCGCCTTGACGTCGCCGTCGCTGAACACCGACTGCGCCGCCTTGTGCATCTCGCCCGCCAGCGCTTCACCCGCCTTGCCCCCGCCGGCGGCGTTGGCGGCGGCGTCGATGAGGCCGTCCGCCTCCTTGATGTGCTTGGCCGACGCCGTCTTGGGCGCCGTGGCCGCCTCGATCTTGGCGTCCGCGACGCTGCGCACGCGCCCGGACACGTCGATGGGCGCGGCGGTCTTCGGGACGAAGTCGAGCAGCTTCTTCCTGGCCGCCTCGTCGGAGATCTCGAACTTGTCGCGGAACAGGTCGAGCACCTGCACCGCGTCGGCGCGGTCGGCGGCGGGCAAGCCCTCGACGTGGGCGAGCAGGCGGTCGACCTCGGGGCCCTTGAGCGAGATCTTCTTGTCGGGGTCCGTGAGGGAGTCCGCGATCTGCAGGCCCTTCGACTTCAGCCCCGCGCCCTCGTTGGCCGTTTTGCCCGCGGCGTCGCGGAACAGGCGGCTCAGGTAGGTGTTGGCGTTCTGCGGGTTGAGCGAGAGACCTTGCATGTGGGGCCCTATTCCGGTTTCTCGTCGACGGGCACGAGGCGGTTGCCGACGACGGCGTACGTGGTCTTTTCCTGATGGGTGCGGTCGCGCTCGACGATGACCTCGTCGGTCAGGTGCGTGAACTGGCGCTTCTGGGTGGCGCGTCTGTCGTCGCGGAGGCTCTGGGCGGCCTTGTCGTCGAGCTTCTCCCTGTGGTGCTCGATGCCCTTCTCCATGCGGTCTTCCGCGACCATGAGCGCCGTCTGGTACGCCAGGAAGCGCCCGCTCTTCATGAAGCGCTGCGCACCGTGGCTCAAGAAGCGCCCGTGGACGATGTGCTTGTCGAGGAGCGGCCACGCCTTCTTGATGTCGGCGTCGCTGAACTGCTTGCGCAGCCCCGCGATGTCGTGCTCGTCGAGCTTGACGGCGCGCAGGTCGTCGAGCGTGAACAGCCGCCCCTCGCTGGCGGCGTGCGCGCGCGCCTTCTGGCCCATCAGGCGGTAGAAGGACGTGAGGACGTTGCCCTGGACGCTGCACCCCGGCTTGGGGCTCCAGTCCTCCTGGGAGCAGATCATCGCGGCGTAGTCGTGCGCGCGCTCGAGCGCCGCCGCCTTGAATTCCGCGTCGAGGGCCTTCCTCGCCTGCGGGGTCCGGGCCTTGCCCAGGGCGGCGTTCTCCCGGGCCTTGAAGGCGTGCTCGCGCAGCTTCATCTGATCGCGCAGGGCGGTGCCGCCCGCCCTGTCAACGAGCTGAGGCAGGCCTTTTTGCGAGACAGCAGAGACAGCCATGGCCACCGTTCTATCCGAAGGAGGGACCCTTTGGCCTGTATCGGCGCAGAGGTAGGCCAAGGTGCGCCGATCCCCCATAGATGTGGGTCACAGCGCGTCGAACCGGTCTGCGGAGGGCCTCGTATCCCCGGACACCACCAGGGGATCCACATGAAGAAGCTCGTGCCGCTGTTCGTGACCTTCTCTCTCGCCGGCCTGCTGGCCCCGACCCTCGGCTGCCCGCCCGTGGGCGAAGGAGAGGGGGAGGGTGAAGGAGAGGGAGAGGGAGAGGGAGAGGGAGAAGGTGAAGGAGAGGGCGAAGGCGAGGGCGAGACCATCTTCGACCGCATCGGCGGCGATCAGGGCGTGTCCGACCTCGTCGACGACTTCGTCGGCGTCGTCCTCGTCGACCCCAACATCAACGGCTACTTCAGCAACGACAGCCTCGACGCCGACCGGCTGTTCTCCTGCTTGAACCACGAGGTTGCCGCCGCCACCGGCAAGGCAGGCGAGACCTACCCGGGGATCACCGACGCCAACGACACCGACGACCTCCCGTCGACGGTGAACGCCGGCGGCACCGTGACCTGCCGCAGCATGCTCACCGCGCACCAGGGCCTCGGCATCTCGCAGAACGACTTCGACGACCTCATCGCCGACTTCGCGCAGGCCATGGTCGACCGCGGCGTCGCCGACGCCGACCAGGCCGCCATCGCCGGCGTGCTCGGCGGGCTCAAGACCGACATCGTCGAGGACGAGACCAACGACGCCACCATCTACCAGCGGCTCGGCCGAAAGCCCGGGATCCTGACGGCCCTGGCGGGCACCGACTGCGACCCGACCAACGCCGGGGATCAGGACTGCTTCGTCGCCACCGTCCTCGCGGACGCCGAGATCAACGGGTTCTTCACCAACGACGCCAACCTCGACGCCTCCCGCCTGGTGACGTGCCTCGAGCGGCAGGTGACGCAGGCCACCGGCGGGCCCGACGTCTACGACCACGACAACGGCCTCGTCGACGGCGACTCGCTGGGGGGCGACAACCTCGTGCAGTGCCGCTCGATGCTCGAGACGCACCAGAGCCTCACGGACGGGAGCGGCGCCAGCATCAACATCGACGACTTCAACGCGCTGGTCGTCGACCTCAACACGGTGCTGACCACCCTCGGCGTCGCGGACGGCGACATCGCCACCATCGACGGCGCCCTCGGCGGCACCTGCGGCGACATCGTGACCGGCGGGACCGGGTGCCAGTAAGCTGCGGCGCATGAAGCGCGCCGCCGTCATCGCCGTCGCCGTGGTCGCCTTCCTGGCGGCCGCGGCGTTCGGCGTTCGCAGCTACATGGTGTGGGACCGCCGGCGCGACAAGCTGCCGGCCTTCACCGAGATCCCGCCGGGACAGCGCGCGCCCAAAGGGCAGACCATCCTGTTCGGGCTCGACGTGGGCCGCTCGACGCTGACGAACGTGGAGGCGTGGGAGGCCGCGCGCGGCCTCAAGTGCGTGAACACGTCGATGCGCGCGCTGATGGAAGAAAAGCGGCAGGAGATCAAGCGTCAGATGAAGGAGGCCAAGGCGAACGGCGACGACCCCGACGGCGTCACTGGCGCCTCGCTCGCGGACTATCACTCGCGGAAAGAGCAGAACCCGCAGGTGCGCCTCTCGTGCGAGGACGTGGCCGGCGCCGCCCTGGCGGATCGCCCGCGCGACGACGAGAAGGGGCGCGTGCTCATCGTGCTCGACAGCGACAAGCTCCCGGTGCGCCACATCTCCTTCGCGCCCAAATTCACCGATCCCGCGCTGGCGCTCGAAAAGCTGAAGGCGGCCACGGCGGCGATGACCGCGCGCTTCGGCCCGCCCACCAAGAGCGTCAACGGCGCGCCCGACGGCGACGAGCCGTTCCCGCCGCTCAAGATCTTCAAGCGCGAGTGGCGCTTCACCGATCTGCGCGCCGAGGTCTCGGCCATGAGCTTCGGCAAGCGCGGCGTCGAGGTGAAGGAGACGCTCGAGGTGCCGTGGCCGGTGCGCTCCGACGCCCCCACGCGCCCCGACGCACCGCGCTGACGCGCTACGCGAACAGCGGCGCGGTGTCGACGTGGACGAGGTACTCGTCGATGGCGTCGCCCTTCATGCGGAAGACGTTCACGAAGGGCACGGTCACGTTCTTTTCGTCCTTGCGGGTGTAGGTGACCTCGCCGTGGATGGCGACGTCGTCGCCGTCGTTCCACAGGTGGATCATGCGGTGCTTGCTGCCGGCGATGGCGCCGAAGAAGCCGGCCACAGCCTCGTGCACGGCGGCGCGGCCCTTCACCGCCGGCGCGTTGGCGAAGCGGAAGGTGCCCTCGGGCGTGAGGAAGGAGACGAACGCGTCCGCGTTCTGCTCGTCGATGGCGCGAAAGAGGCGCGCGGCCTGATCGGGTTGCATGCGAAGACCTCCGTTTGTTTGGTTCAAGACATCTTGAACGGTCAGAACCATACAGACGCCCCGCGCCTCGCACAAGGCGAAAGCCGGCCGCGCGCGCCGCGGCGACCGACGGTCTCGGACCGCGCGGGGGCAAAAACTCTTGCGGTTCCCGGCGTCCGGCGGATCCCCCATGCTGGGCGCCGACAACCCGGGAGGACCCACCGTGCACAACATGGGCAAGACGCTGGCCGTGATCGCGTTCGTGACCTTTTCGCTGACGTCCGCGGCCGCGCGGGCACAGACCTGCGGGCCCGGCAACCCGCTCGATCACATCTGCCAGTCGCAGGCGGCGGTCGCGGACACGCTCACCGACATCCAGGCGAGCGTCGGCGAGTGCACCGCGCTCGACACCGGCGTCGCCGACCTGCAGTCGAGCGTCGACGGCTTGCAGTCGAGCGTCGACGGCTTGCAGTCGAGCGTCGACGGCTTGCAGACGAGCGTCGACGGCTTGCAGACGAGCGTCGACGGGCTGCAGACCCGCGCCGACGGGCTGCAGACGAGCGTCGACGCGCTGTCCGGCCGGGTCGGGGAGATCTCGCAGGCGCTCGAGGCGCACGCCGCGGCCGCGCACCCGTTTTGGACCTCGCCGCTGTGGCTGGTGCACGAGGGCGCCAGCACGACGTCGGTGAACGCGCTGAACCTCGGGGCCGACGAGGTCGAGGTGGTCTTCGCCTTCTTCAACGCCGACGGCACCGTCAACAGCACCTTCAGCACCAGCCGGCTGGTCGCCCCCGGCGGCGACAGCACCATCTTCCTCGACGACCGCGGCGTCGACCCGGCGCAGCACGGCTGGTTCGCCGTGCTCTCCTCCGGGCCCATCCAGGTCGACGGCTACGTGGACTTTGGCCGCGGCGACGCCGCCCTGTCGCGCGAGTACGGGATGCGCACGCTGTCGTTCACCCCCGTCGGCTGCGAGGAGGACCCGTCGACGTGGCCGAAGACCAACGCTCCGTTCCTGTGCTCCTTCATCGACCGGGAGCTGACCCGCCTGTGGCCGTGACCTAGCCGGCGTCCTCTTCGTCCATGCGGCGCATGGCTTCGAGGAGCAGGAACGTCGTCTGGTGCTCGATGTTCACGTCGGGCGGCTTGTCGCCGTAGTGGATGCGGAAGAAGCCCTCTTTGTGGCGGGCGAGCTGGTAGAAGGCGTCGTCGCCGCGGAGGGCGCCGCACTCCGCGTAGCGGATCTGGCCGGTCTCGAAGGCGATCATGCCCTTGTCGCCGTCGGCCGGGACCAGGTCGACGCGGGCGGTCTTTCGACCCATCTCGAGGCTCTGCACGATCTCCGGCAGCGCCATCTGCCGCAGCGTCCCCATCACGCCGGTCGGCATCGCCGGCGGCGTCTGCGGGGCCTGCTCCTCGCCCGCGAAGTCCGGCGGCAGCTCGGGCAGGTCGTCGAGCGACGGGATCGCGATGTTCTCGAGGAACGCCGGCTCCGTGCGCTTCACCAGCGGCGGCTGCGGCGGCAGCTCGAACGCGTGCACCGGCGTCTGCTCGTCGATGGAAGGCAACTGCACGCTCGGCATGCTCGGGTCGTTGACGCCGCCCTCGCCGCGGGCCCGGCGCGCGGCCCGGCGCACCTTGGACAGCAGCACCTCGAGCTTGAGCGGCTCGGTGAGGAAGTCGTCGGCGCCGAGATCGAGCAGGCGGGTGGCGAGCTGCTCGTCGCCCCGCGGCCCGTAGACGAAGAAGGGCATCTCCGCCGTGCGCAACTGCTCCCGCGCCGACAACAACAGCGCCGCGACGTTCACGCCCGGGAGGTCGTGGGCGCAGATGACGACGTCCGGCGGGCGGTTCTGCAGGATCTCCTTGGCCACGCCGCCGTCGACGACGTGCTCGATGCCCATGCCCTCCTGCGCCAGGCGGGCGCCGATGCGCGCGGCCTTGTTCTCGTCGGCGGTGCACAAAAGCACCGTCACGCCACCGGCGGCGTGGGGCACGCCGCCGATGCCGAGGCTCTTGTACGCCTCCACCGCCGCCGCCGTGACCGCGGCGCGCGCGCACACGAGCGCCTCGACGTCGTCGGCGCCGAGGAGGTTCTTCAGCTCTTCGAGCGTGGGGTGGTCGAAGGGGTCGGCCAGCGCGACGACGAGGTGCCCGGCGTCGAGGGAGAGCGGCAGCACGCGCCGCGCGAGCACGTAGGTCTGCGGCAGGCGCCGCACGAGGGCGGGCGGCGGCATCCGCGCCCGCAGCGCGTCGTCGCTGAGCCGCGGCCGCCCCGACGCCGCGGCGAGCGCGTCCGCGACGGTGGCGTCGGTGAGCGCGCCGCCGGCGACGAGGATCTCGACGACGCGCCCGCCGCGCAGCGTGTGCTCGTCGATGGCCGCCTTGAGCGCCTGCTCCGCGACCACGCCCTGGGCGACGAGCGCGCGCACCGCCGGATCCTGCCGGGCCTGCGCCGCGCGGGTGCTGCGCTGCTCGGGATCGGTCTGATCGCGGGTGCGCTCCTCGAGGGCGGCGTTCGCGGTGGCCGTCGACATCGGCGGCGCCGCCGTCGCCCCTGCCGCGCGCGCGGGATCGGGCGCGACGTTGGTGGCGGGCACGGCGAGCTTCGGCGCGGTGGGCGGCGCGGCGAGGTCACCGGGGCTCGGCACGGGTGCCGTCGAGGCCGGCCCGGGCGCCGCGGGCTGCGCGCCCGACACCGGCCGCGGCGGCGCCTGCCGGGCGGGGGCCGCCGGCCGGGGCGGCGGCCTGGCGCTGGCGGCGCCGGGCTCGTCGGGATCGGCGAGCAGCAGGCGCTTCTGCGCCGGCCGGGGCGGCGGCTTGCGCGGCGGCGGCGGCGGCGCCACCGCCTCGTCCTCGAGGTCCGGGGGCAGGTCCGCGAAGCTCTGCGGGCTCGTCCGCGGCGCCTCGATGCGCGGGCTGACGGGCGCCGTGCGCGAGTCCGTGTGCGGCGGCGGCGCGAAGGGGTCGTCGTCCCCCGCGGCGGCGGGCGCGAGCGTCGGCGCGTCCGTGGCCCGCTCGGGCAGGAGCGCCGGCGGCTCGCCGAAGGCGTCCAGGTCGAGCGGCTCGTCGACGGGCGGGCGCAACAGCGGTGCGACGTCCTCGGCGCGCCCGACGATCGCCACGGCTTCGTCAGGCAGGTCCTCGAGCGCGCTCACCGTGGGCAGCGCCGCCGGGGGCGGCATCCGCGGCGGCGCCAACGGGGGCGGCATGGCCGGGGGCTGCGACAGGGGCGGCGGGCCGCCGGGCGCGCCCCGCGGCGGGGTGGCCGGGCGCTGCGGCGGCCTGCCGGCGAGCGGCGGCGGCGCGGGCGCCTGCGCGACGAGGCGCGTGGTGGCCTCGTGCTCGCCGCCGGGCCCGCCGACGGGGATGAGCTCGAGCATGGGCACCGGACCGGGCCCCGCGTTTTGCGCGCGAACGGGCGCGGGGCCGGAGAGCGGCTCGAGGGTCGGGATGCGATCCACCGGATCGAGCGAGGGGATGGAGTCGGCGGGCGTGCGTGGGCGGACCGGCCCCTCCTCGGCGATGCGCCGCTCGACGGCGCGCACGGTCCGCCGCACGAGCTCGGCGAAGGCGGCGCGGTCGGGCTTCAGCTTCAAGACGGCGCCGGCTTCGCCGAGCCGCTCGACGAGCTCGGGCGAGCCAATCTGGGCCTCCGTGGGGCCGATGCCCAGCGTGCGCCGCACCACCCGATCGAGCGGCGGCGGCAGGGGCGGGCGGGCGCCGCCTCCGCGCAACAGCGGGACGAGGTCGTAGAGGAGGGCGCCGACGCCGGCCATGTCCCAGCGGGCCTCGGGCGGCCGGTCCGGCGGGTCGTTGCGCGGGGTGGTGAGCCCCGTGAGCCACACCTGGCCGTCGTTGCCCACGCGGACGTGGCCGATGCTGACGTCGCCGTGGCCGAGCAGCGTGCGCGCGACCGCTCCGTTGCGCCCCGGCACGCCGTTCGCGGGCGCGAAGCCGTGGAGGGCGCCGACGCCCGTCGCGAGGTCGGCGAGCACGAGCAGCACGCTCTCGAGCCCGATCGTGACCCGGCGGTCCTTCAGCGACTTCGCCATCTCGCCCAGATCGAGCCCCTCGAGGTACGGGGCCACCACGAACGGCAGGCCGTCGACGACGCCGTGGCCGAGGTGCCGGGCGAGGTTCGGGTGGCTCTTGCCGATGAGCTGCTCGCAGCGACGCAACAGCTCGTCGTGGAGGGCGGCGTCGAGGCGCGAGTACACCTTCAGGAAGTACGGCCCTCCCTGCGTCGCGTGCGTCGCCTTGTAGCGATCGGCGACCTCGGACCGGCCCAATTCCTCGAGGAGGGTGAAGTCCCCAAAACGCGTCATCCGCCCAGCCGTCTCCGTGCGCCTCGTTCGTCTCGTGATTACCACCGCAGACGCCTCCGCCGCGACCTTCGTCGCCGATCGACCCGATCGAGCGCGGCCGCTCCCCCCGCTCGCTGATCTCCTTGCCCCTCGACCCCCGGCGGGTTACCGCACCCAGATGCAGCGTCTCCCGCCCCCGCGCCTCGCGGGCGTCGCGGCCCTCCTCGTGGCCGCCGCGCCCCTCGCGGCCGGCGCCGGCGCGTGCCTCCCGGTCACCGCGGCCGTCCCCACCGACCACCCCGTCCTGCCCATGGGCATGGCGCTCAGCGCCGACGGCGACCACCTCCTCGTGGTGTCGTCGGACTTCGACCTCGCCTTCGGCCAGGGCGCGTTCCTGAGCGCGGACCTCTCGCTGGTGCGGCAGCAGAAGGCGGGCGAAGACAACACGCCCACGGTCGTCACGAGCGCCTACACCTCGGCCGTGCTCTTGCCGCCGCAGTCGGATCAGCCCGTGCTGTCCCCCCTGGGCGACCGCGTCTTCATCCCCGCCCGCGGCTTCTACGCGAGCGGCGCCGCCAACACCGTCGCCGTCGTCGACGTCGGCGCCGACGGCGCGCTCTCCTGCGGCAGCGACACGAGCCCGCAGACCTGCGGCGTGGCCCCGCGGGTGCTGCAGCTCACCCAGAGCGATCCCTTCACCGTCATCCTGCTCGCCGAGTCCCCCGACAAGGTGCGCGTGAGCGGGCTCGTGACGCTCGAGTCGTCCCCCGTCATCAGCTTCTTCTCCGACGACACCAGCCGCACCCCCGCCCGCCGCATGCAGCTCGATGGCACGCTCGATCTCGGCACCAGCATCGGCGGCGTGCGCGCGGCCGTGTTGCGGCCGCCGGTGGCGGGCACCGATCAAGTCATCATCGCCGCGCTCGATCTGTCCACCGATGTCGGCCTCGCGGGCGCGCGCCTCGCCACGTTCCTGCCGCGCGCGGACACCAACGTGGCCAACCTCGACGTCACCGCCACCACCGGCTCCCTCTCCATGCGCGACCTCGTGCTCGTCCCCGGCGAGGACGGCGACAACGACGCCGTCGTCGCCGTGCTCAGGAACCCCGACGCCCTCGCGCGCTTCGAGATCGACGACGCGGGCTCGCTGCCCACCTTCCGCATGACCGCGCTCGTGCCCACCTGCCGCGCGCCGTTGTCGCTCGCGTACGCGTCGTCGGTGAACCGCGTGCTGCTCACCTGCGGCGGCGCGGTGCTCGGCGCCGAGGCCGCCATCCGCACCGACGACGCCGTCGAGGCGCTCGACCCGCTCACGCTCGACGCCGCCGACGTCGTCCGCTTCGGCGGCCGCGGCCCCTACGACGTCGTGGTCGACGACGCCGCCGGCGAGGCGTACGTCAGTTTCATGGAAGACGACTCCGTCGGGCAGTTCGCGCTCACCGACGGCGGCACCCCGCCGTCACCCGCGCTGGCGCTGGTGCGCCGCATCGGCGAGCCCACCCCGAAGCCCGAGGACGGCCGCCAATGACCGCCCGCGCCGTCCCGCTCGCGCTCGTGGCGTTCTCGCTGCTCGGCGTCGCCGCCAACTGTCAGCAGTGCCAGCAGGCGGCGCAGGCGCGCACCGGCAACGTCGATCGGCCGGGGGACACCGTCGTCGTCACCGGCAGCGACGGCGACACCTTCATGGTGACGTCGGAGCCGGAGCTCCAGCACCTGCGTGTGCTCGACCTGACCACGGGCCGCTTCGTCGACGGCCCCAACAAGTACTTCCCCGCGTCCATCGCGGTGGGGCCGGCGACGCGGCGCCTGGCGGTGGCCCCCGGCGACGACACCCAGGTGTTCGCGCTCGACTCCGCCACCGATCAGAATCTTCGTCGTGCGCACGGTGACGGGCGACGGCGTCCCGTGGACGCCCGTGGGCGAGCCCATCCCCACCGGCCGCGCGCCGTCGGACATCGCCGTGCTCAACGACGGCGGCACCATCGAGATCTTCGTGACGCTGCCGCTCGAGGGGGCGCTGCAGGAGATCACGGTCGGCGACGGCAGCGTCACGGTGCCGCTCGGCGACGGCGCGGTGCCCACCGACGTCGCCGTCGACCCGCAGGGCGACTCCATCATCGTGGGCGACGCCGCGCTCGGCGTGGTGCACGTCATCCGCCACGACGACCTCAGCCACATCGACCGCGACCTCGACGTGGGCGGGCCCACCAGCCGCGTCACCACCGGCGTCGTCGACATCGGCGACGGCCTGGCGCCGGTGGCGCTCGCGCTGCGCACGGACAAGCCGGTGGCGGTGGCCATCAAGCTGTTCCGCGACGGCTTCCGCGAGCCGCGCTACTCGGTGCTCGGCAGCGCGGGGCTGCCGTCGTTCCCGATGACCGCCTACGTCCCCGACGAGCGCACGTCGGTGACGGTGTGCTGCAACGAGCTCACGGTGGAGGCGGTGAACGCCGGCGAGGCGAGCGACGCGTGGGCGGCCGTCGGCATGGCCAGCGGCAAGGTGCTCTACCTTCGTCTGGTGCCGCCGGTGCGGCCCTTCGACAACGACCTCGAGCCGCTCGCGCTCGGGAACGCGCCGACGTGGACGCCCGCCGGTGACGACGAGGCCCGCATCCCCTCGGCCACGCTCACGCCGGCCGACAACTTCGGCAGCCCGCCCTTCGTGCCGCTCCTGGACGCGGACGAGACGCTGACGCTCATCTGGGAGGGCTCGCCGCCGGGGCTCTCGTCTTTGTCGGGGACGTTGTCGTTCCCGACGTTCACGGCCACGCGCGACCTCACCGACCTCGACGCGCACGTGGGCGACGTGGCGGCGCTCACCGTCGAGAGCCCGCCCGCGGGCTGCGACACCACGTTCCAGGGGACCGCGAGCGCCATCGACGGCGACGCCGTCACCATCGACGGCCTCACGCCCGATCAGGCGACCTGCATCGCCGGTGGCGGGACGGTGCGGCTCGCCGTCGGCGCGCTCGACGCCTTCGTCGTCTTCGACCGCGACAACGACTACCTCGGCCGGCTCGACTTCACGGGCGACGTCGCGTTGCCCGGGGCCACGCTGTCGTTGACGGCGTCGGACGCGGGGCCGCCGCAGCACCGGGGGAGCACCCTGTCGTTGCCGCTCGATCCGCACGTGTCGCTGCTCGACCTCGACCTCTCCGATCCCTCCACCACGGTCAGCCTCGGCGGCGGCGGCTTCGGTACGGCGGGCCTGCAGCCCGTGGCCATCGCCGGCGGCCAGATGACCATCCCGTCGCCGAGCAACGTGGCCGGCGAGACCATCGTCGCTCGCCGCATGGTGATCGCCACGGCGTCGCCGGACTCCCTCGGCCTCAACGCGGTCTATAGCTGCGACGAAGGCGAGACCATCCCGGCCTTTTGCGGCGCCTTCCAGTGAAAGCCCTCGTCGCCACTCGCGGCGCTCTCGATGACGCGGATCCTACGCGTCAGCCTCTGCGCTGAAGCGCGGCGCGAGCTTCGCGGCGTGACGACGACGGCGCGCATCAGCCCGCGCCGTCGCCGCGCCGCTCCCATGCCTGGAGCAGGGCGGCGGCGGCGCGGTCGACGTCAGCGTCGCTCGTGGTGCGGCCGAGGGTGAGCCGCACCGGGCGCGCGCCGTCGTCGCCGCCGTCCTCGTGGCACGCCGAGCCGGTGGACGCGGGGACGCCGGGGCAGGCGGCGAGCAGCGCGGCACCGCTGACGCCGGGGAAGCGCAGGAGCAACGTGTTCGGCAAGGACGGGCCGTCGTGCGGCGCGCCTTCGCGGACGAGGCCGGGGACGGCGGCGGCGAGGGCGGCGAAGAGGCGATCGCGCAGGGCGCTCTGCCGGCGCATCTCGACGTCGAGCGTGCGCGCGGCGACGGCGCAGGCGGCGCCGAGGGCGGCGATGGAGCCGACGTTCTCGGTGCCGGGCCGGCGGCCGCCCTCGTGGCCGGCGCCGCGGACGAGCGGCTCGAGCGTCACGCCGGAGCGCACCACGAGCGCGCCGACGCCCTTGGGCGCGCCGAGCTTGTGTCCAGCGATGCTCAGGAGGTCGACGTCGAGCGCGCGCACGTCGACGGGGATCTTGCCCACGGACTGCGCGCCGTCGGCGTGCACCACCACCACCGGCGCTCCCTCGACGCGCGGCGCCCCCTCGAGCCGGCGGGGCGGCTCGTCCGCCGCCGGCGCGGCGAACGCGGCGCGAGCGAGCCGGGCGACGCCGGCGACGGGCTGGATGGCGCCGGTCTCGTTGTGCGCGTGGATGAGGGTGACGAACACGCCGGCGTCGCCGGCGGCGAGGGCGGCGAGGGCGCGCTCGACGTCGTCGAGGCGGACGCGGCCGGCGGCGCCGCCGTCGACGCGGAGCACCCGGCGGCCGCTTTCTTCGAGCCAACGGACGACGGCGGCGGTGGCGGGGTGCTCCATGGTCGAGGTGAGGACCGGCAGCCCGCCCGAGGCGCCGCGCACGGCGAGGTTGTTCGCCTCGGTGCAACCCGACGTGAACACCACCTCCGCGGGCGCGGCGCCGACGAGCCCGGCGACCTGCGCGCGCGCCTCCTCGACGAAGCCGCGCGCCCTCTTGCCGTAGACGTGCGCGCTCGACGGGTTGGCGAAGCCCTCGCGCGTCGCCCGGGTGAGCGCCTCGAGCGCCTCGGGGACGAGCGGCGTGCTCGCGTTGTGGTCGAGGTAGACGGCGTCGTCGTCGGTCATCGTGCGCCAAGGATCCCAGACGGCGCCCGAGGGGGCCAGCCCTTTCCGCCTGGCCCGCGGCGCGGCCGTTCGCCCCGGCCGTCGACCCCGTCGCTGTGGAGCGCGCCGTCGACGGAGGTAGATTCGTGCCATGGGGCTTTGGCAGGACATCTTCGGCGAGAGCAAGCGCGAGGTCTGGCAGCGGCTCGCTGCCCAGCTCGGCGGCGCGTTCGTCGAGGGGCGCTGGGCCCACCCCGACGAGGTGCGCGCGCAGCTCGGCGGCTTCGACATCGTCCTCGACACGTACACGGTGTCGACGGGGAAGTCGTCGCAGACCTTCACGCGGATGCGCGCGCCGTTCGTCAACGCGCGCGGGCTCCGCTTTCACGTGCACCGCGCGTCCATCTTCTCCGGCATCGGCAAGGCGTTCGGCCAACAGGACATCGAGATAGGTGACGCCGCCTTCGACGCCGACTTCGTCATCCAGGGCAACGACGTCGACAAGGTGAAGAACGTCCTCGGCGACCCCACGCTGCGCGCGCTCCTCATGGCGCAGCCGCGCATGCGCGTGGAGATCAAGGACGACGAGGGCATGTTCGGCCGCGACTACGCCTCCGGCGTCGACGTGCTCCACTTCATCGAGAGCGGCGTCATCCGCGACGACCGCCGGCTCGCGCAGCTCTTCTCGCTGTTCGCCGCGCTCCTGCAGGCGTTCGCCCGCGACAGCAGCTTCTTCCTCGAGGCGCCGCCCGCGGAGCTGCCGGCGGCCTTCCAACGCATGGTCGAGCACGTCGTCGAGGGTTGGGGTGGCGACGTCGAGCGCGTGGGCGACGTCGTGGAGGCGCGGCTCGACGACGCCCGCGGCGTGGTCGGCCCCGCCGCGCTGCGCGTGGCCATCCCCGCGCTCCCCGCGCTCACCACGCACATCGACCTGCGCGCGCCGTTGCCGGCGTCCAACGCGGTGTTCACGGTGGACAAGCGCGGGTTGCTCGACGTCGGCGATCTCAAGGTCGGTGACCTCGAGCTCGACGCGGCCGTGGTGATTCGGGGAAGGAGCGAAGCTGCGGGCGCCGTCGCCGCCGTCGCGCGCGCGCTCAAGACGCTCGCGCCCTACGCGCCGAAGCTCGATGCGCGCGCGGACGCGCTGCACCTCGAGCTCGCCCTGGCGGCCGCGGCGGCCCCGGCGGCCCTCGGCGCCACGCTCGACGCGTGGCAGGAGCTCGTCAGGGCGCGAACGACCTCGTAGGCGGGCACTCGCCCGCCTGCGCGGGCGTTACATCAGGCCCTTTTGCCTCTTGAGCGCGGCGACCACGCGCGGGTACTCGATCTCCCACTCGGGGGTGCCCTCGCGCAGGTTCTTCAGGCGGTTGCGGGCTTCCTTGTCGAGCTCCTCGTCGACGCCGGTGTACTTCTCGAACACCGTCTTCATGAAGAGCCGCAGATCTTTGTCTTCGGCGTAGACCTCGGCGATGTTCTTGGAGGAGAACAGCGCCTCGAGCATCTGATCGAGCACGAACTCGATGCCGTCGTCACCGAGCTTGAAGCCGCGGGCCTCGGCGAGCGACTTCTTCACCTGGGTGAAGCGCTCCTGGGAGAAGCCACGCCGGGCCATGGTCTCCTTGGTCTCGGCGATGATGCGCTCTTCCTCGTTCATGTACTCGACCATCACAGCGGCCAGGTCCAGCTCGGCCTCGTCCATGCGGCCGTCCTCGACCTCGATCTCGTTCTTGCTGTGAAGCGTGCGCACGATCTCGCGCGCGATCTTCGGGATGATCTTTCGATAGAGCCGCATAGTCCACTCCTAGAGACCTCCGAAACCGGAGGCCATCAAACGATGGATTCTCTGGGGAGGCCCGACGCCTAAAGACACAGGGATCGTACTGATCGGCGCTCGCGCGTCAACGCAAAAAGTGGGTCATCCGGTCACGACGACGCTGATCCGGCGTCGGTGTGGCGCGCTCCGATGCTCCCAGAGGTAGACCGCCTGCCACGTGCCGAGGTCGAGGCGCCCACCGGCGACGGGGATGCCGAGCGACGTCGACGTCAGCGCCGTGCGCACGTGAGCGCTCATGTCGTCGGGCCCCTCGTCGGTGTGGCGAAAGAGCGGGTCACCATCCACGACCAGCCGCGACAAGTACGCTTCGAGATCGAGGAGCACGGTGGGGTCCGCGTTCTCGTTGACGATCAACGAAGCGCTCGTGTGGTGGATGAAGACGGTGCAGAGCCCCTCGCGCACTCCGCTCCTGGCGACGACGCCGTCGACGTCGCTGGTGACGTCGACGAGCGAGCGCCCGTGGGTCTGTGTGAAGAAGCTCTCCCGCAGCACCCGGCATGTCTGCCGGCTCCCCGCGCCACGGTCAATCCGCGCCGGTCACGGGGCGAGGCGCGCGTGGACGAAGACGAGCTCCAGCTCGTCGTGCGCGGCGAAGCCGTGCGCGGCGCCGGCGCGCACGTCGATGGCGTCGCCGACGGCGGCGCGGCGGGTGGTGCCGTCCACGGTGATGAGCCCGGAGCCGCGAACCACGACGATGATGACGTCGTCGGGGGAGCGGTGCTCGTGAAGCGGCGCGTTCGGCGGGACGACCAGGCGCGCGACGCGGAGGTTCTGCCGGGAGAGCACGATCTCGCCGTGCTCGCGGGCGCCCGGCGCGTTCGGCACGCGCGGCGGCGCGAGCGGAACCGGGGCAGGAGATGACGATGCGCTGGCCATGGGGACTCCTGTCGTCGTCGTAACGCGACGGGAGCGACGTTGCATCGCGCATGCCCCGTCGACGCCGCTGCGCGTCGCGCGCCGCTTGGTGGGGCGAGGCGCGACGCCTGGGCGAGCGCGCGCGGCGCCGGTTGCGCTTTGGCGCAGAGGACCGGCGTTCAGCTCGTGGTGGGCAAGCGCACGACGCGAATGCGCACGCGGATGACGCCGCGGTTGAGCATGTGGAGGTCGCGCGCGACGCGGCGCGAGACGTCGAGCAGACGACCGTCGACGTAGGGGCCGCGATCGTTGACACGACAGTGCGAACGCTTGCCGGTGGCGACGTCCTCGATGACGAGCACGGTGCCGAAGGGCAGGGAGCGGTGCGCGCACGTGGCCTTCTCGGGGTTGTACTTCTCGCCGTTGGCCGTCATCCGGCCCGCGAGGGAGTCGTGGTAGTAGCTCGCGCGGCCCTCGGTCACGATGGGCGCCGTGAGCTCCTGCTGCGCGCGCGCGTCATCACCTGCGTCGTCGTCACCGTCGTCCTCGTCCTCCGCCTCGGCGCGCGCCACGGCGCCCGGCGACGGCGCGGCCGCTCTGTGATGCCGGTGGTGGTGGTGATGCCGGGGCAGAGCGCGCTCCGCGCTCTGAGCCGTGGCACAAGCGCCGGCGCCGACGAGGAGCGCGAGCACGAGGAGCAGCAAGAGCGAACGCATGGCGCGCGTGGTAGCGCCGCGATCCCGATCCGTCGACGGGGCGCGACGGAGATCTCACGCCGCGCCGCGTCGTTTGCATCCGCCGTTCGCCGGAGCCGAGCGGTGTCACCACCGACGCGGCGTTCGCTGTCGGCTGACGACGACGCCGCGCCGCACGCGTCGACGCCGGCGACGGATCGACGTCACGGGGCGACGATGCGGCCCGGGGCGCCGTTGGCGCCGCTCTGCGTATGGCAGTGCAGACAGTTGCCGTCGCTCTGCGGCGTCGCCATCGCGACGGTGCGGCCGCCCGACGTCACGCGCGCGGTGTACGGCAGTCGATTCGCCGCGAGACCGTTGCGCGCGTAGAAGTTGCCCGCCGCGTTCGATTGCATCGTCGCCGCGACCACGCCGTTGTTGTCGAGGATCTCGACCGTGACGCCTTCGACGCCGAGGCAGTCGTTTACGTCGTCGACGGCGGACATCACCGTGCCGGCGATGGCGAAGCGCGGGCCCTCGCCCTCGCCGCTCCTGTGGCAACCGATGCAGTCCACGCCCGGGTGCATGAGCGCCGACTCCTCGTTGCCGCCGTTCCACCACGCGCCGGAGCTGCACTGGCCGGCGCCCCCGCCGCTGCTCGTGAAGCCGCCGCCGCCCTCGCCGCCGCGCGGCCCGTCCTCGGAGAACCCGAGCGGCACGCCGCAGCCGGCGAGCGCGCCGGCGCCGAGGACGAGCGCCCCGAGCTTCGTGACGCCGCGCCGCGAGCGCCGGCGGAACAAGAGCGCGAGCAGTCCGAGGGGCAACGCGAACCAGGAGCTCGACGCCGTCGACGCGCAGCCGTACTGCACCGGGCCCGCCGCGCCGGCGACCGTCCCTCCTCCGCCCGCGCCGCCGCCCGCTCCGCCGCCGCCGGCGTCGGCGACGTTCGGATCGGTGCCGGCGTGCAGCTCGTTGACGTCGCTGACGCCGTCGCCGTCGCTGTCGGTGCCGTCGCGATCGAGGGCGTCGATGGCGCTCTGCAGCGCCTGCGGATCTTCGGCGACGAGCCCGCGCGCGATGAGCGCTCGCGCGAACGGCTTCTGCGCCGTGCCCGCGCTGCCGACGGCGCTTTGGTGGCAGAGATTGCAGGAGGGAGCGTTGTTGAGCATCAAGTAGCTCTGCAGGTCGCCCGGGAATTGCGGGCTGGCGGACAGGAGCAGCGTGACGACGAGCGGGTGCATGGGTGCCTCAGAGGTATGCGTGCAGTTGGAGGATCACGGCGAGCTCTCCCGCCGGCTTGCCGAGAGAGGGGAAGCTCTCGCGGTAAAGGGTGTCGAAGCGAAGCTCGGTGTGCGGCAGCGCGTACCAGGCGACCCCGGCCCACGCTCCGAACGTCGGCAACGACATGGTGCCGTCGGCGCGGTAGAGCGTTTCAAGCGCGGGCATGACGTGCACGCCCGGGATCACACTCCAGTCCGCCTGCAGGAACGCGGCGCTGCCGAGCGTGTCGTTGTTGATGAGGAGATCGCCTTCGCCGAGGAGCGCGAGCGTGTCGAGCGGCGCGTAGCGGGCGAAGACGCCGTGCGCCTGGCGCAACACTGGCACGCCGAGGTTGATGTCCTGTTGCGCGTACGTGACGAGGCTCGACGCGCCCACGCCGAGCTTGTCCGCGGGGAACAGCTCGACGCTGCCCGCGTAGCCCCGCTCGCGCACGGCGTCGGGGCGGATCTGATAGTTGCCGGCGATGCCCATCACCTCCGCGCGCAGGAGGTCGTTGGCGAAGGAGACGGAGACGCCGTGTTGCTGCCCGGTGTTGAAGTCGGTGCGTGTCTCGCTGCGCACGAAGCTGCTGTGCTCGACGTTGCGCAGGCCGAACGGCAGCGGCATGCGGCCGACGCGGAGCATGAGCGAGTCGTCGAAGAGCTTGAGCCCGAGCCAATGCTCGCGCGAGACGAGCGCGTTGTCGGGGCCGCCGTTCGGCGACCACAACACGGCGGGACCCACGGCGTGGGCGCCGTAGCCGAGCGAGGCGTGCGCGACGAACGGCGAGAGGTCGACGGTGGCCTCCGCGTCGAGGGCCATGACCAGCGGGTAGACGGCGACGGTCTGCGTGGCGAGCAGGAGGCCGCCGCCGCGGACGTTGGCGGAGACGTTCAACCACTCCGGCATTTGCGCGAGGCCGAAGAGCTGCTGGGACAAAGCAGACGGCTCGTCACCGGCCTCGGCGGGATCCGCGTGCCAGCGCACGAGGAGATCGCTCATGCCGCGGCCGTAGGCGGTGAGCTGTCCCGCGCCGCCGGGATCGACGTGGCAAGACGCACAGCTCGTGTAGCCGTGTGCGATCATCCACGGGTACGCCGTCGCCGGGCGTGCGGCGAACGCCATGACGACAGTGGCGATGAGGACGGCGGGTGTGAGTGCGGCGCGCATGGGTTGCCTCGGCGTGCGCAATCAACGCGCGACGTCGAAACATGTTGGCGGTGAGGCCGAGAGTGCTTATCCGCTAAGTGTGAATTCCGCGGATCATTCGACGCGTGCAGGATCGGCGACGCGCCGTGCCTGGGCGCTCCCGCTCATCTTCCTCACCGTCGCGGGCTTCGCGACGTGGGATCTGATCGAGGACATGGAGGAGGGGGAGAGCGCGGGACACGTCGCGCTCGAGGGCGTGCTCGTGGCGTGCGGGCTCGTCGGGCTCGCATGGGAGGGGCGGCGCTTCACGGAGGTGGTGCGGCGCTCGCATCGCCTCGCCGGCGAATCGCGCGTTCTCGCACAACGGCTCGACGACACGGAGCGCGACGCTGCGCGCTGGCGCGAGCAAGCGCGCGACTTGCTCGAAGGGCTGAGCGGCGCCATCGATGATCAGCTCGAGCGTTGGGCGCTGTCGCCCGCCGAGAAGGAGACGGCGCTCCTCTTGCTGAAAGGCCTGAGCCACAGGGACGTCGCCGAGGTTCGCGGCGTCTCCGAGGCGACGGCGCGGCAGCAGGCGCGCGCCTTGTACAAGAAGGCCGGCCTCGACGGCCGCCACGACCTGGCCGCGTTCTTCCTCGAGGATCTGCTCAGCGGGGTGGGCGACGCGCGGCGGCCGCGGGAGGCGTGAGGGCGAGGCGCGCGACGGCGTCGGCGGTCTGCGGGGCGTCGACGATGCCGGTGTGGTCGACGCCGGGGACGTCGAGGTGCGTGACGGTCTCGCCGAGCGCGCGCAGCTTGCGCTCGAACGCGGCGGTCTGTGCGCGCATCGCGCGGTAGTCGTGCTCCGCCGTCACACAGACAAACGGGATGCCGAGGGGGCGCGCGACCGTGAGGGGCGACGCGGCGCCGAGCGCGCGCGGGTCGTCGCCGAAGGTGGGGGCGACGAACGCGCGGAAGCCGCCGTCGGGCTGGCCCTCGTCGAGCGGCTGCGCGAGCGAGAAGACGCCGGAGAGGAGCGCGAGCGCGCGAATGTCTCTCACCGAGCGACCACGCGCGGCGAGGAAGCGGGGATCGTACGCGAGCATCGCCGCCATCTGCGCGCCGGCCGAGTGGCCGGCGAGGATCAGCCGGCGCGGATCGCCGCCGACGTGGGCGGCGGCGTCGAGCGCGACGTCGACGGCGGCGGCCGCGTCCTCGGCCTCGTCGGGCCAGCGCGCGCGCGGCGTGAGGCGATAGCCGGCGACGGCGACGACGAAGCCGCGCCGCGCGAGCGCTTCGGCGAGCCGCGCGCCGTCGCGCCTGCCGCCATGCTGCCAGACGCCGCCGTGGAAGAAGACGACGACGGGCTTGCTCCGGCCCTCGCTCGCGTGGGCGTCGACGTAGAGGTCGAGCCTCTGCGCGGGGTCGGCGCCGTACGACAGCGTCGTCACCGCGATCCCGAGCGCGAGCAGCGGTCCCATACGCTGCCTACGACCGGGCACCCCACCTGGTTCGCCGACGAGCCTCCGGCGGCATCCGCCTCACGAGCGATCAGCTCTCCGCGGGCCAGGGCGGGCGCGACTCCTGCCGCGGCCGGCACCTGGTTCGTCTCCGTGAACGCCTACACCAACATCGCCGGCGGACGCGTCGTCGTCAGCGCGCGCGTGCCCTCGACGGGCGCTGCCGGCGACGGCCGCGCCATTGCGTCCGACGACTTCGCCTCGTCGACGTGGTCGGGCGGCGACGGCTTCGAAGGCGCGTGGACGCACTCGGGCGACGCCGTCGTGTCGAGCGGCGCGGCGTGCTTGCGCCAGAGCACCGGCGACATCCGCCGCGCCGTCGATGTCGGCGGCCAAAGCGGCCTCTCGCTCTCCTTCCAGGCGCGGGTGCAAGGCTTCGAAGCCGGTGACACCGCGTCCGTGAAGGTGAGCGCCGACGGCGGCGCGTTTCAGACCGTGACGACCTTCGGCGCCGGCGACAGCGACGACACGTACCACGCGGTGCACGTCGACCTCGGCGCCTTCGCCGGCGCGTCCACGTTGGTGATTCGCTTCGACGCGCAGATGTCGTCGGCGAGCGACACGCTCTTTGTAGACGACGTCACCGTTCGCTGACCCCAAGCGCGCCCCGAGCGGGCACGTCGCGGCCGCGCTCGCGGCGTGCTGTTTTCGCGCGGTGTCGTTGTGCGCGCTCACGCGTCACGGCGCTCCCAAGGGCGCTGTGGCCGCTCTGTGGGCGGGCGCGGGAGTTGCGTCTCCTCCGGCGAGGAGGTCGCGCATGCAAACGCCCGGCATCACCTTTACGGTTTGCGCGCTTGCCGCGTGCGCTTCGCTCTCGGCCTGTGGCAGAGCATCCGCTCCGAGCCCGACGGCAAGCTCGGTGTCGCCGTTGTCGACGCCGGAAGAGCAGAGCCAGGACGTGCAGCCGATGCCGCGCGTCGATCGGGCCGCCGAGCCCGTGTCCAACCCCGACGTCAAGCTCACGCGCCTCTACGGCAGCTACCGGCGCGTCCTCGAGCAGGCGAACCGCAAGGACAACCCGGGCCCCGGCGTCGCTCCGGTCGACGCCGCGGTCTTCGCGCAGCTCTGTGAGACCATCGGCAGGGGAGAGTCGCCGCGCGGCAGCGTCAACGACGCCACCGCGCAGTTCCTCGCGCGCAAGGAGGTCCGCGCGCAGTGCGCCGAGGTTGTGCGCCTCGGCCACGAGGCCGCGGAGCGGCGCGCCCCGCCTACTGAACGGTGACGTCGAGGCCGTAGTTGAACACGTCGGCGCCCGGCTCCGGCGCCGGCGACGCGCCCACGCACACGAAGAAGGTGCCCGAGCTCTGCAGCGCGTCGGTGGTGGCGCTCGAGCAGAGGTTGCCGTTGGCGTTGTCGATGTCGTCGTTGTCGACGAGGTTGGTGATGCCGTCCGTGTCGAAGACGGTGACGAGGGAGTCGAGCTTGGCCGCGAGACAGCGTCCGTCGCCGCCGTCGGTGACCTCGGCGGTGATGGTCTGGCCGGCGTTGGCCGCGATGGAGACGCAGTCCTGATCGGTGTTCGGGAAGATCAAGCCCGTGTAGCCGGCCGCGAACGCGTTCACGGTGACGGGCGGCGTGTCGTTGGGCTCCACCTCGGTGACGGTGCCGTTGGCGATGGTCAGCGTGTACGTGCCCTCGTCGGCCTGGGTGAACGCGTTCACGACGAGCGTCACCGGTGTCCCCGCCGTGGCCGGCACGAAGAGCTGTTCATCCTCTCCGGTGCCGCCGTTGTCCGCGCAGATGAGCTCGCTGTCAGGATCGGCGCACGAGCTGCGCGCGAACACGCCCTGGTCCGTGGCGGACGACAGCGTGGCCTGGACGAACCCCGCCGACGCCGGCGTGAACGTCCAGACCTGCTCGGCGACCGGGTCCATGCAAGAAGACGCGATGACGCCGTCGGCGTTGGTGGTGTCGCCGTTGTTGGCGCCGACCGCCGCCGTCTGCGCCGCGACGCACGTGTCGACGCAGCCGCTGGTGTCGAAGGTGCAGTCGGCGTTGCAGGCGAGCGTGCCGGTGGACTGCGGGAGCGCGTCGCTGCACACGCTGCCGGTGACGGGGTTGCCGTCGCACTGCTCGGCGCCGGTGACGTTGCCGTCGCCGCAGTTGCTCGCCGCGAACGCGACGTTGAGCGTATACGGCCCCGGGGCGGCGCCGTTGGTCGGGTCCACGAAGGTGTCGACGACGATGAACACGGCGGCGCCGCCGGCGACCTCGAAGACGCCGGTCTCGTCGGTGCCGCCGGCCGCGTTGTCGATGCAGTCGTCGCCGTTGCCGTCGGTCAACGCGGTGGCGCCGTCGGCGCAGGCGGTGCGGACGTAGAAGCCGAGATCGGTGGCGGCCGTGAGGGTGACGGTGAGCTCACCGCCGTGGTCGGGGGTGAAGGCCCAGACCTGCTCGGCGCCGGTGGCGTCGTCGAGGCAGCCGTCGCCCACGAGATCGGTGGTCCCGCCCGTGGTGTCGCCGGCGTTGTCGCCGGTGACGGCGGTGAGGGGCGTGACACAGGCCGCGGGAGGCTCTCCTTCGCCTTCTCCTTCTCCTTCGCCTTCGCCCTCTCCTTCGCCCTCTCCTTCTCCTTCTCCTTCGCCTTCGCCCTCTCCTTCGCCTTCGCCCTCGCCTTCTCCTTCGCCCTCTCCTTCCCCTTCGCCCTCGCCTTCGCCTTCACCCTCGCCTTCGCCGACGTCGCCCTCGCCTTCGCCTTCGCCTTCGCCGGGCGCGGGGCAGCCGGTGAAGAGCCACGGGGAGACGAACAGAGCCAGGACGAGGAGACGAACGCGCAGCATGGGACCTCCGGAGGACGGCGGACCCTCACCGCGAATGGACGTTCGGGCAAGCCCCCGATCGCCCGATGTCAGGCCGGCGGGCGGGAGCGAAACGCCCCATCCGCCCGCGTCGTCAGCGCAGGGTCTCGGCGAACAGGCGGAGCACGCGCTCGACGTGCTGCTCGCCCGCGGCCGCGTCATAGGCGGGGGTGTCGAGGACGGCGAAGCCGTGGGCCTTGCCCGGATACAGCTCGATCTCGTGCGCCACGCCCGCGGCGGAGAGCGCCTGCTCGAGCGCGGCCCGCTGCTCGGGGGTGCAGGAGCGGTCGTTGTCGGCGCAGCCGAAGTAGAGCCTGGCGGAGATGTCGCGGGCCTTCCTGTGCGGGCTGTTGGGATCGTCGGTGACGGGGTTTCCGCCGTGGATGGACGCGGCCGCGGCGAGGCGGTCGGGGTACGCCGCCGCCGAGCGGAAGGCGAGGGTGCCGCCCATGCAGTAGCCGACGGCGCCGGCCTTGCCTGCCTTGACCTCGGGGATCTTCCCGAGCGCGTCGAGGTAGAGGCCGACGTCGCGGATCGTGGGCGCCGGATCCTTCATGCTCGCGAGGAGGTTCATGAGGCGCGTGCGCTCCCCTTCGTCGGTCCACACCACCTTCGGGTCGAACGGCTTGAAGTCGCCTGCGCGGTAAAGGAGGTTCGGCACCATCACGAAGTAGCCGGCGTCGGCGAAGCGTGCGGCCATGGTCTCGAGCGCTTCGCGCATGCCCATCGCGTCCATGAAGAAGATCACGGCGGGCCAGGGGCCCTGGCCGTCGGGGTGATGGGTGCTGGCCTTGACGACGCCGTCGGGCGTCTTGATCTCGATGGAGCCTCGAACCGTCATTTCCCCACTACCTCCGCGGTGACGTGAAAGTTGGCGTCGACGTGCACGGTGGTGGTCTCCGCGGGGTGGCGGGCGGTGACGTCGGCGGTGATGGACATGCTCTTCGCCTTCACATACGGCGCGAGCTCGACGTCGTCGAGGTCGCAGTCGAACACGCGCACGCCGTCAGGGACGTCCTTGTGCGCGACCTCGGCCTTGTCGACGCCGTCGGCGGCGGCGGAGAACGCGATCTTGTCGAGGAAGTCGAAGTTGCCGTCGACGGGCTCCGTCACCGAGAGCGTGAGCTTGGTGAGCTTGGTGGACGTGACCTGATCCTTGCGCGTGTCGTTGTCCTGGAACTGCTGCGACTGCGACAGGTCCATGGTGACGAACGAGCCGAAGCCGAAGCCGTCGAGCACCTGCTCGAGGAGCGAGCCCTTGTCGACGGTGGTGTCTCCCGAGACGGGCACGTCAAAGTCCACCGTGGGGACGCAGCCGCCGCAGATGACGGCGGCGGCGCACGCGAAGAGCCGGCGCACGCTCACCCCGCGCCCGCGAGGTAATCGATCTTGCCAAGCTCGACGCCGTTGTGGCGGAGGATCGAGTACGCCGTGGTGGTGTGAAAGAAGAAGTTGGCGAGCGCGAAGGTGCGCACGTACTCGAGACCGTTCTTGAAGCGGCGCTCGTGGCGACCGGTGTTGTAGACGATCTCGCGATCCTCACTGCCGTCGAGCGTCGCCGCCTGGATGCCGTCGAGGAACGCCACGGTCTTGTCGATCCGGGCCTGCAGCTCCGCGAGCGTCTGCTCCGTGTCCTCGTAGCGCGGGACCTCGATGCCGGCGAGCCGAGCCACACAGCCCTTGGCGTTGTCCGACGACGACTGGATCTGGCGGGAGAACGGGAACATGTCCGGCGCCAGGCGCATCCCCATGAGGATGCCCGGGTCGAACTTCTTTTTCTCCGCGTGCTCGACCGCCTTGTCGATCCAGACGCGGCTGTTCTTGAGCATGCGGGTGAAGACGGGGACCGTGAGGTCGTAGAGGGAGGTCGTCATATGGTCGGTGCGTAACGCCGCGACGTCCGCGGCGCCAGCGGGGACCGCCGTGCCCCGCGACGAACGGCGTCGCCCGCTGTAGCCTCGGGGCATGATCGACCTGCCCACGGCGCCGCTCGGCGCCCACCTGGACACCCCGGAGGCGCGCGGCCGCAGGGGCGACGCGGGATGACCAAGAACATCAATTCCGGTCACAAGCCGCACCACACGCCGCACGCCAACAAGCACATCGGCATGCACAAGGCGCAGACGGCGGCGGCGGCGTCGAGCGTCCGCAAGGTGACCGCCAAGCACGGCGCCAAGACCGTCGCCAAGCCCAAGCCGAGGTCCACGCCCAAGGCCAAGCCGACGCCGAAGGCCAAGCCCAACAAGCACAGCCACGCATCCAAGCTGCGGCACCAGCGCGAGGAGATGCTCGCGGAGAACGCGCTCGAGGACGCCATCCAGGAGGACATCGAGGACGCCATGCACCTGGCGCACCTCGCGGCGCACGGTCACCACATCGAGGTGGAGCTCGAGGAAGAAGAGGAGATCGAGGCCAAGGAGGAGGTGCACGACACCGGCGCCAGCAGCGCCGACGCGGTCAAGCGCAGCCAGGGTGAGTCCGAGGGCGACGGCTTCGGCGGCCAGGACCGCGGGCGCGAGGCCTACGAGCGCTATCTCCGTGGAAACGTCAGCGCAGACGCAGAGCGCTTCGATGAGCTGCGCAGGAAGGGCACGCGCGACGACTTCAACCCGGAGCGCACGCCGCTCGAGGTGGAGGCGCTGGGCACGCAGCGTGCGAGCGCCCACCTGGTGCGGCTCGTGGAGACGTGGATGCTCGCGGGCATCACGCACGACGAGGCCCTCGATAGAGCGGCCCACTTCATCGCCGGCTTCGCGGGCGTGCAGAACATCCGCAAGGTGCTCGCCGAGCTCGAGTCCAAGCCCATCCGCGATGTCTACCCGCTCGAGGTGATCATGAGGCTCCTCGACGAGCGGCCCGAGATCCTGCCGGGGGTGCGGAGCGGCTCGGTGATCGGCAACCTCGCAGAGGTGGTCGCGGGCAAGAAGGTGCTCGCCGGCTATCCCGTCACGCTCACGGTGCCCGGCGACGTGCGCATCAAGGCCTTCGCCCTCCTCGGCGGCGGCCGCCCCGGCTACGAGTTCCACCCGCACAGGGACGAGGGGAAGTACCAACTGCTCGTCGACACACCGGGGACGTGGACCATGGCGCTGCTCGCAGCGCCGTTGAAGGACCTCGGGCGCATCAAGCGGGAGTCCACCGAGGCGATCCTCGAGACGTTCACCTTCGATGTCTACGCCATGGGAAAGAAGGGCGAGCCGCTCACCGCCGACGAGTGGCGCGCGCTCGTTGAAAACGACGACGAGGACCTGATCGACGACGACGAGGACGACGGCGACGCCGTCGACGAAGCGCCCGTCGCGCTCGCGCCCAACCTGCCGGTGCAGATTCGACGGCAGCTCGCTCTCATCCAGCGCGACGAGCTGAGCGACACCGGCGGCGCCGTGCCGACGACGTACTCGTGGGATGCGAGCTTCTACAAACCGGGCGCGCCCATGGACGGCGAGCCCATCCTCCACCTCGTCGTGGAGCACGCGGGTCCCTTCGATCCGGCGTGGATGAAGGCCCGCGAGGCCCTCGCGCACAAGCAGAAGGAGTACGAGCCCGGCCGGGCCCTCGTCACCCCCGAGGACTTCACGTCGGCGCTGCGCCAGGCGCGCGTGCGCTGAAAGGCTGACGAAGAATGAGGCTCGTAGCAGCACTCGGCGAAGCCGCCCACAAGGTGGCTCGCCGCGCGGAGTACGTGGCGAGGCACGTCGGCGCGCAAGAACCGCTGCAGGTTGTGAGGAAACGGCGGGTCCGAGCGGTGTTGTGATCCCGCTATCAGCGCGCGTGGCGGGTTCGTGCGGGTCGTGTGCGCGCCGACGTGCCTCGATGCGACGTCGGCGCGGACTTCAGGCGGTGAGCTTCGCGAGGTTGTGCAGCAGGTTGAAGGCCACGGCTGCCATCAGGGCGACCGTCGTCACCTTCGCTAGCCCCCGTACGTAGAGCGTGTCGACGCCAAGCTGGGCCTCTTCAGCTTGGGCGCTCGGAAAATCAGCGAAGGCTAGACAACGTCGCCACCGCCGGAGCTCCTTTCCGCTCCACCGTGTGGCCGTAGCACCGTCCCTTCCGGGTGGCTCGGATCAACGGTCCATCGGGCCAGCCCTCGCGGCGCGCGCTGCCGTCGCCTGCTCGGCTTGCGCCGTGGCGCCCGTCTCTGTGCCATCCGGCACCGCGGGGGTGCGGAAGCGCGCACGGGTGGGCCGGTGCGCGCGGCCCGGGGCGGCTGTCGGCCGGCACGGTTTCGGCAAGACAGGGCGGCGTGGAAGCGCTCGGCACGTTCCTCCTCGCATGGTTGCCTGCGGCGCTGCTCGTCGTCGCCGGCACGGCGCTCGGCTTCTGGCTGCGGCGTTGGCTGCGCGGCCGGTTGACGAGGTGGGCCAAGCGCACGCCGTGGCGCTTCGACGAGGTGCTGGTGTCGGCGATGCGCTGGCCGCTCCCGATGCTCGCGCTGCTCGTCGGCCTCGAAGCGGGCCTGCGGCTCGCGCCGTTGACGGCGGCGCACCGCGAGGTGGTCCACCGCGCGGCGGTGCCGCTGTTCGTCATCGTCGTCACGTGGATGGTCGCCGACGGCGCACAAGGGCTCATCAAGGCCTACGCAAAGCGCATCGAGGACGGTCCGCGCATCGCGCCGCTCGTGCAGCAGATCGTGCTCGTGGTCATCGCCGGCACCGGCTGCCTCTATCTCCTGCCCGCGCTCGGCGTCTCCCCCACGCCCATCCTCGTCGTCGTCGGCGTCGCCGCGGGCGTCGGTGCGCTCGCGGTGCGCAACGTCCTGCCCGACCTCTTCGCGGGGATCGGCCTCGCCACCGGCGTCGCCATCCGCCGCGGCGATCGCATCCGCGTCGGCGGCGTCGAGGGCGTGGTCACCCAGATCGGCTGGCGCACCACCACGCTGCGCTCCGAGCGCGGCGACATCACCATCATCCCCAACAACCGCATCATCGTCGCCACGGTGGTGAAGAGGATGACCGGGAGCAAGATCGACGGCGAGCTCATCGCGCCGCGGGCGCTGGAGCTCAAGACGCGCTTCACGCTCCCCGAGCTCACCGGGCGCCGCGCGCATGACTTGCGCGAGCTCGCCGACGAGCTCGAGCGCGCGTCGCTCGCCTGCATCCACCAGCACAGCCTGGTCTTCGTGAGCGAGCACGACTACCTCGCGCCGTCGCCCGTCAGCGACTTCGCGCGCTTCGTCGGCGACGTCCTGCGCCAGCCGGTGCTGCGCGAGCGGCTCGACGCGCTCGACCCGTGCGCGCTCGGCTCGCTCGAGGAGTATCGCGGGCGACTCGTCGCGCTGTGCCGCGAATACCTCGAAGCCTACGGCGACGGCGCGCCGGCGCCCGAGGGAGAGGAGCTCTTCCTCAAGCAGTCGCGCGTGTTCGTGTTGTCCACCGGCCTCGTCGCGCACAACCTGCGAGAGCTCGCGGAGGCGCTGCGCACGGTCCCGCCGGAGACACTCATGCTGCACCTCTTCGAGGCGCGCCTCGGCATGGGGATGCCGGCGGACAATCTCTCCAAGTGGATCGAGGACAGCTACGGCGACAAGGAGCTCGCCGGCGCCATCGCCGCCCTGGATCCGTACACGAGCACGGCCGAGGCACTGCGCAACGCCGCCATCGCGCTGCTCGAGGAGCGGATGCGCGTATGAGCAGGAACCTCGACAAATACATCCCCATCGTCGGCGCCTCCGCCATCGCGGAGCTGCGCGCGCTCGCGGCTCACCTCGAGGGCGTGCGTGTGCAGCACGTGAACTCGACCCGCATCGGCGGTGGCGTCGCGGAGATCCTCGCGCGCATGGTGCCGCTCCTCGAGGAGCTCGGCCTCGACGTTCGCTGGGACGTCATCGGCGGCAACCCGCGCTTCTTCGACGTCACCAAGAAGCTCCACAACGCGCTGCACGGGCGCGGCGACGACCTCGACGACGGCGACATCGAGGTGTACGAGGAGACGGCGCGGGAGGAAGCGAAGAAGCTCCAGCCGAACGGAGACATCGTCTTCGTCCACGACCCGCAGCCCATGTGGCTCGCGCGCGACAAGAGCGAGCAGCGCCGCTTCCTTTGGCGTTGCCACGTCGACGTCTCGCACCCGCGCCCGCGCGCGTGGCAACTGTTGGCGGACCTCGCGCCGCTGTACGACGCGGCCGTCTTCTCGGCGCCGCAGTTCGCGCGGGAGCTCAGCATCCCGCAGTTCCAGATCACGCCGTCGATCGATCCGCTGAGCCTCAAGAACAAGGAGCTGCCGGACGAGACCATCGCGCACATCCTCGACAAGCACGGGATCGTTCGCGACCGTCCGATCGTCACGCAGATCTCGCGCTTCGATCGCCTCAAGGATCCCGTGGGCGTGCTCACCGCATTTCGCATGGTGCGAAAGACCATGCGTTGCCAGCTCGTGCTCGCCGGCGGCGGTGCCAGCGACGACCCGGAGGGCGCCGCCGTGCTCGCCGAGGTCCGCGAGCGCGCGGGCGACGATCCCGATGTGCACGTGCTGCTCCTGCCGCCCAACGCCGACGTCGAGATCAATGCGCTGCAACGCGCGTCCGACGTCGTCGTGCAAAAGTCGCTCGCCGAGGGCTTCGGCCTCACCGTCAGCGAGGCCTTGTGGAAGGGGCGGCCCGTCGTCGCCTCCGCCGTGGGCGGAATTCCGCTGCAGGTGGAGCACGGCACGACAGGTCTGCTCGTCCACACGGTCGAGGGGACCGCGCATGCCATTCGCGAGCTGCTGAACAACGCCGCGTTCGCACGCTGGCTCGGCGACAACGGACGCGAGCACGTGCGCCGGCGCTTCTTGCTGACGCGCCACATCGCCGACTATCTTCTGCTCTTCCTGAGCGCCGGCGAAACGCGCACCGTCGTCGACCTCGATCGTCCGCGGCCGCTCCCTGTCATCGCTGCGCCGCCGCGCGCGTGACCCCGACGTGTTGCGTTCTTCGCCGCGTTGCTGAATGAACGTGGTCCGTCATGAAGCGTCTGCTGATCGTGTCCAACCGACTCCCCGTCACCGTCACGACCACGGACGGCAAGGCGGAGGTCAAGCAGAGCGCGGGCGGGCTCGCCACCGGACTGCGCGGCCCGCACGAGGCCTCCGGCGGCCTCTGGATCGGTTGGCCGGGCGACATGGACAAGCTCGATGACGAGCAGCGCGCCGCCGTCGCCCGCGAGCTCGCGCGCCTCCGCGCGGTGCCGGTGCCCATCGATCAGGAGGAGATCGAGGGCTACTACACCGGCCTCGCCAACGGCGTGCTCTGGCCGTTGTTCCACTACCTCATCGACCGCATCCCGTATCAGCAGCGCGAGTGGGAGACGTACCAGGCGATCAACCAACGCTTCGCCAACGCGGTCGCGGCGGAGTACCAACCCGGCGACCTCGTCTGGGTCCACGACTACCAACTGATGCTCGTGCCCGCGATGATTCGCGCGCAGATCCCCGATGCGCGCATCGGGTTCTTCCTCCACATCCCGTTCCCGGCCTCGGAGGTGTTTCGCCTCCTGCCGTGGCGGGAGGAGATCCTGCGCGGCATCCTCGGCGCGGACGTCGTCGGCTTTCACACATTTTCGTACCTCCGCCAGTTCATCAACACGCTCATCCACTCGCTCGGCCTCATGCCCACCGCGGACAGCGTCAGCGTCGACGGGCGCGACGTGAAGCTCGGCGTCTATCCCATGGGCATCGACGCGCAGGCGTTCGACAAGCGCGGCAAGAGCGAGGCGGTGCAGGAGGAGGCGGCGCGGCTGCGTGTGGAGATCGGCGACGCCAAGCTCCTGCTCGGCGTCGATCGCCTCGATTACACCAAAGGCATCCCGCGCCGGCTCCTCGCCATCGAGCGGCTCCTCGAGCGAGAGCCCGAGCTGCGCGGGAAGGTGCGCTTCGTTCAGGTGGCGGTGCCGTCGCGCGAGAACGTCCCGTCATACGAGACGTTCACCGCCGAGGTGCTCCAGCTCGTGGGGCGCATCAACGGCCGCTTCTCCACGCCCACGTCGGTGCCCATCCACTTCCTGCACCAGGGCTTCGCGCAGAAGGACCTCGCCGCGTTCTACGTCGCGGCGGACGCCATGCTGGTCACGCCGCTGCGCGACGGCATGAACCTCGTGGCCAAGGAGTTCGTCGCCAGCCGCCACGACGGCGACGGCGTCCTCGTGCTGAGCGAGTTCGCGGGCGCGGCGTCGGAGATGGGCGAGGCGCTCCTCGTCAACCCGTACGACATCGAAGGCACGGCGAGCACCATCGCCCGGGGGCTCCAGATGAAGCCCAACGCGCGGCGGGTGCGCATGCGGGCGTTGCGCGAGCGCATCTTCGCGTACGACGTGCACCGCTGGGCCAACGAGTTCATCGAAGACCTCGAGCGGAGCGCGGCGGAGCAGACCACGGCCACCGCGCGGCCGCCGTCGGAGCTGCCGCAGATGGTGGCGCAGGCCTCGCGCGTGCTCCTGCTGCTCGATTGGGACGGGACGCTCTTGCCCTTCGCCCTGCGCCCCGAATTCGCGGAGCCCGACAGCGAGATCCTCGAGCTGCTCTCCGCGTTGGACGCGGACCCACGCATCTCCGTTCACGTCGTCAGCGGCGTGCAGCGCGACCAGCTCGAGGAGTGGCTCGGCGGGTTGCACATCGGGCTGCACGCGGAGCACGGGCTGTGGTCGCGGCACCGCGGCGGCCGCTGGCACCAGAACATGCACGTGGACGTCGAGTGGAAGGACGCCGTGCGGCCGCTGCTGCGCGACTTCTCCATGCGTACGCCGGGCTCCCTCGTCGAGGAGAAGACGGCGTCGTTGGCATTTCACTACCGCATGGCCGACGTCGAGTACGGCGAGTGGCAAGCGCGTGAGCTCAAGCTGCACCTCGCGCACGTCCTCAGCAACATGGCCGTCGAGATCATCTCGGGCAACCGCGTCGTCGAGGTGCAACCCCACGGCTTGAACAAGGGCGTGGTGGTTCCCGGGCTCCTCGCGGAGGCGCCGGGCGCGCTCGTGGTCGCCGCCGGCGACGACGACACCGACGAGGCGCTCTTTCGCGTTCTGCCGCCCGAGGCCATCTCCATCTGCGTCGGGCGGCGCCCATCCGCGGCGCGCTTCTCCATTCCTTCGGTCGCGTCACTGCGCAACTTGCTGCGCGCCATCGCTCAGGAAAACGTTCACTTCACCTCGACGCACGACACCCGATAGCGCTCGGGCTCGTGCAGGAACGCGCGCTCGCACTGCGCGCTGCAGAAGAAGTAGGTCTCTCCCTCGTACGACGTCGACGCCGTGGCCTCGTCGCGCGCAAGCTCCTTGCCGCAGACCGGATCGATCTCGACCTGCTCGTCGTTGCGGGGGATCGGCTCGGTTGTCTCGTTCATCATCGCTTCCTCCTGTGTGTCGTCCGTCGGGGCTACCTGAGATAGGGCTCGACGGCGTAGCGGAGCATCATGCGGTGGCTGTTGAAGTACGCGCCGTTCTTGCCGATGGCGCCCTTCATCAGCGCGGTCCAGGCGGCGCCGCCGGCCTTCCACGCGGGGACCACCGCGCGCTCGAGCTTTTCGTAGAGCGAGCCGGCGTCGCTGCCGTTGCCGCTCTCGGCGACGCCGCCGACGGCCCAGCCCGTGAGGCCCTCGATGCAGCCTTCAATCCACCAGCCGTCGAGGACGCTCAGGCTCGGGACGCCGTTGAGCGCCGCCTTCATGCCGCTCGTGCCGGACGCTTCGTAGGGGCGCTGCGGCGTGTTCAGCCAGACGTCGACGCCGCTCACCAACGCGCGGGCGAGGTCCATGTCGTAGTTGGGGAGAAAGACCACCGGCACCACGTCGCGCAGCGCGCGCGCGATCTCGTGCAGCCGCGCGATGAGGTCCTTGCCTGCGTGGTCGCGGGGGTGTGCCTTTCCCGCCATGAGGATTTGCAGCGGCTGGTCGCGCGCGATGCGCGTGAGGCGGTCGATGTCGGAGAAGAGCAGGTCGGGCCGCTTGTACGCGGTCATGCGGCGCGCGAAGCCGAGCGTCATCGCGGACGGGCTGAGGCGAACGCCGCTGCGCTGGGCGACGACGTCGAGGAGCTGGGCCTTGGCGACGCCGTGCGCCTCGAGCAGCAGCTCGTCCCGGATCTGGTCGACGCGCACGAGCTTCGCCGGATCGTGGCACCACCCGGGGATCGCGTTGTCGAGGAGCCGGGCGAGAGCCGAGTGTGTCCACGTGTGCGGGTGGACGCCGTTGGTGATGGCCGCGAAGCGATAGCCCGGGAACATCCGCCGCGACACCTCCGCGTGCTTCTCGGCGACGCCGTTGACGTATTCGCTCGCGTTGAGGGCGAGCCGCGTCATGTTGAGCTTGTCGTCGCCGCCGAGCCTCTTCAGCTCGTCGATGTCGAGCTCGCTGCCGAGGGCGTTTTCGACGAGCTCGTAGCGGAAGACGTCGTGGCCGGCGTCGACCGGCGTGTGCGTGGTGAAGATGCAGAGGTTGCGCACGCGCGGCAGATCCCAGCGCGGCTCTCCTGGCTTGACGTCCTCCGGCGCGTACGCCGCGCGGCGGATGAGCTCCACGGCGAGCAGGGCCGAGTGCCCCTCGTTCATGTGGAACTTGCGGATGGTGAACCCGAGCGCCTGCAGCATGCGGACGCCGCCGACGCCGAGGACAATCTCCTGCTTGAGGCGATAGACCTCGTCGCCGCCGTAGAGCGAGCGCGTGATGCCGCGGTCGTCGGAGGCGTTTTCGGGTTGATCCGTGTCGAGCAGGACGACGGGGATGACGCCGCCGCGCTCGGCGCGCACGAGGTAGAGCCACGCACCAATCCACACGTCGTGACCGGCGATGGTCACGGAGACCTTGGCCGGCAGCTCCTCGGCTGAGCGCGCGGGCTCCCAGGGGTCCGGCGCCTCCCCTTGTCGCCCCGCGTCGTCGATGGTCTGGCGCAGGTAGCCCCCACGGCTGACCAACGTCACCGCGACGAGCGGGAGCTCGAGGTCGGCGGCGGTGCGGAGGGTGTCGCCGGCCAGCACCCCGAGGCCGCCCGCATAGGTCGGGATGTCGCTTTGGAGCGCGATCTCCATACTGAAGTAGGCGATGCGCGACTCGCGCGTCAGCTCATCGAGGGTGGGCTTTGTGATGGGCACGAGCCCGCGGATCCCACTTCCGTGCCAGGGCCCCGCCGGCAGCGCGCCGAGGCCGAGCCCGCGGCAAAGCTCGTCGCCGGCGGGGACAACAAGGCGCTCGCCGCAGCTCGCGCCCCGACGCGCGGACCCGCGCGTGCCGCGGCACACACGGCGTGCGCCGGATGGCCCTGCGCGGCGCGCGGCATGCGCGCCTCTCCGCGGCCGGGCGAGGGTGGCAGGGGCGGTGCAACGGCCGCGGGGGATGAAGCCGGACCCGACCGTTCCCAACCGGCGTTGGTGGTTCACCGCCGCCATCGTGCTCGCCGCCGTGATCGCGCTGTGGGCCGTGAACACGTACGTGGTGAGCCCGCTCGTCGAGCCCCAGAGCGTCTCGTACAGCGAGCTCATCGAGCGCGTCCATCAAGGGGACGTCACGCACGCGCGCATCGAGCAAAACCGCGTGGTGGCCGAGCTCAAGCCGGCGTCGCAGGGAGCGAAGCAGGGAGCGAAGCCGAAGTCCATCGTGGCCACCCGGCTGCCGGGCATCGACGAGGACTTCCTCTACAAGGACCTGGCGAGCCACGGCGTCCAGATCTCAGGCGAGATCTCGACGTCGCCGTGGTGGCAGGGCTTGCTGATCGGCTGGATGTTGCCGCTCGGGCTGCTCTTGCTGCTGTGGAGCTGGGGCTTCAAGCGCCTCGGGCAGCGCGGGCCGATCAGCTTCGGCAGGAGCGGGGCGAAGATCTACGACCGCACCGCCGGCCGCCCCACGACGTTCGCCGACGTCGCCGGCGCCGAGGAGGCGAAGTCCGAGCTGTTCGAGGTGGTGGACCTCCTGAAGAGCCCCGCCCGCTATCGCGCCATCGGCGCGCGCATGCCCAAGGGCGTCTTGCTGGTCGGCGAGCCGGGGACGGGCAAGACCCTGCTCGCCCGCGCCATCGCCGGCGAAGCAGGCGTTCCGTTCTTCTCCATCTCGGGCTCGGAGTTCGTGGAGCTGTTCGTGGGCCTCGGCGCCGCGCGCATCCGCAACCTCTTCGAGCAGGCCAAGGAGCGCGCGCCCTGCATCGTGTTCATCGACGAGATCGACGCCATCGGCAAGTCGCGCGCCGGCGCCGCCACCATGGCGTCGCACGACGAGCGTGAGCAGACGCTCAATCAGCTCCTCGTCGAGATGGACGGCTTCGAGGAGAACGCCGGCGTCATCTTGATGGCGGCCACCAACCGCCCGGAGCTCCTCGATCCCGCGCTCGTGCGCGCGGGTCGCTTCGACCGCCAGGTGATCATCGAGCGCCCCGACGTCGCCGGCCGCCGCGCCATCCTCGAGCTGCACGCGCGCCGCCTCCATCTCGGCGAGGGCGTGGACATGGCGCTCCTCGCGCGGCGCACGCCGGGCATGGTGGGGGCGGACCTCGCAAACGTCGTCAACGAAGGCGCGCTGTCGGCGGCGCGGCGCAACGCCACGGTCGTGGAACAGCGGGACTTCGAAGAAGGGCTCGACCGCGTGATGCTCGGCCTCGCCAAGGTGGGAGCGGCGCTGAGCGACGAGGAGAAGCGGCGCGTGGCCGTGCACGAAGCGGGGCACGCCGTCGTCGCGCGCTCGCTCGTGAACGCCGACCCCGTCCACCGCGTCTCCATCGTCCCGCGCACCATCGGCGCGTTGGGAATGACGCTTCAGTTGCCCGAGCAGGAGCGCAAGCTCGTGACCCAGGACGAGCTCGAGGACAGGCTCACGGTCCTCCTCGCCGGCCGCGCGTCCGAGGAGGCCATCCTCGGGGTGACGTCGACCGGCTCCGCCGACGACATCGAGAAGGCCACCGCCATCGCGCGCGACATGGTCATGCGCTACGGCATGGAGGCCGCCGTCGGACCCGTGTCGTACGCGCCTCCGCCGCTGCGGTTCCTGGCGGGCATCGAGATGCCGGAGCGCCATTCGAGCGAAGCGTTCGCCGCGCGCATCGACGAGGCCGTGCGCGCCGCGCTCGAAGGGGCGCAGCAGCGCGCCGAGCAGATCGTGTCGTCGCGCCGCCCGCTCCTCGACGCGCTGATCACGAAGCTCCTCGAGAAGGAGACGTTGTACCGCGACGATCTCGCGGCCCTGTGGAGCGCGTTTCCGTCGCCCGCCCCCGGCGCGGCGCCCGCGCCTCGCAACGGGCACGACAGGGAGGCGCGCGATGTTCCGTGACCGACACGACGCCGGGCGCCAGCTCGCGTTTCGTCTGCAAGCGCACCGCGGGGAAGACGCGGTCGTCCTCGGTCTCCCGCGCGGCGGCGTGCCCGTCGCCGCCGACGTCGCGCGCGCCCTGGGGCTCCCGCTCGACATCCTGGTGGTGCGGAAGCTCGGCGCGCCGGTGCAGCAGGAGCTCGGGATGGGCGCCGTCGCCGAGGGCGGCGTGCACTACATCGACCCGCACATCGTCCGCGAGGTGGGCGCGACCCAGGGCGAGCTGGAGGCGGTCATCCGACGCGAGCTCGCGGAAGTGGAGCGCCGCGTGAAGCGGTGGCGCGGCGAGCGCCCGCCGCTGCCGCTCGCGGGGAAGACCTGCATCGTCGTTGACGACGGCATCGCCACCGGGGGCACGGTGCGCGCGGCGCTGCTCGCGTTGCGGCAGAAGGCGCCGGCCCGGATCGTCCTCGCCGTTCCGGTGGCGCCGGTGGACACGCTGGAGGCGCTGCGCGGCGTCGCGGACGAGATCGTGTGCGTGGAGCCGGTCTACGACCTGTGGGCCATCGGCGCCTGGTACGAAGACTTCGCCCAGGTGCCCGACGACGAGGTCACCGCGATCCTCGACGCTGCCCACGCGGAAGACGCGCGTCCCGCACCGTAGGAGCCAGGCCGCGGCACGCGACGTGAAGGTCACCGAGGCGGGACGGAGGCGAGATGGAGCAGACGAGCGCGGATATCGGCGAGGCGCCACGCCTCGAGCAATGCAACACGGTCGTGACCGTGCGAGAGGGCCGCACCACCGACGCCAAAGCGCTCTTCGCCCGGATGGGCGCTCCGCTGCTGCCGTCGGGGTTTCCGCGCGTCTTTCTCACGCAAGTGCCCGACCGCGCGTCGCTGGCCTACGAGCTCGAACGGCAGATGGCGCTGCAGCCGCCCCGCGGCGGGTCGATTCTGCACGCCGTGCCCGCCGAGGTCGCGTTCCTCCACGCCTCGGCCGGCGCCCTCGAGGACAAGCTCTACCCGATCTTCAACGCGTGGGCGGCGTCGGCCGCGGACAAGAGCTTCCACGTGCGCCTGCACCGCCGCGGCGTACACGAGCGCAGGAGCGTGCAGGACGAGGAGGCGCGCCTCGCGAGCTACGTGTTCGACGGGCTCGACGCGCGCAGGCAGTCGGCGCAGGTGGACTTCGAAGACCCGGACGTCGTCTTCTACGTCGACGTCGTCGGCCGCTGGGCGGGCGCCTCACGCCTCACGCGCGAAGCCATGCAGCGCTACCCGTTCCTGCGCGTGCCGTGATCGTCGAGGGCGCTCACACATTCAACACGACGGTCGCCTCGAACCCGCCGTCCTCGGCGGTGATGGCCAGGTCGTGGTAGGCGGCGGGCTTCAGGGGGGGCTTCCATCCCCGCGGGCGTCGCGCGCGGAGGGTCGCCCGCAGCTTCCGTTCGTCCAGCGTCAGCGCGCAGGAGACGACGACCACGCCGCGCTGTTCGGCGTAGAACAGCAGCTCGTTGAGCCACGCCACGAGGAGGGCGTCCCCGTCGGCGGCGCTCAGCTCGACGGTGTCGACGAGGGCGTCGCCCGGCTCGAAGCCCGCCTCTCCCGTGAGCACATCTGCTACCGCGCGAGCCGCCTCGGCGAAAAGGCGCTCCCGGGTGGGCGCAAAGATGCGGAGACGAAGCTCGCCGGTGTGCTCCAGCTCCTGATCTCCGCGGCGGGGGGCGCCCGATTCGCTCATCCATGTCGGTGGTTGCAAGGGCCGAGCCCCGCAGGCCGGCGCAGGACGCACGGTGGCACGAGGATTGATGACGGTGGCTCAGGAGAACGAGATGGTCCATCAACCGCAGATCACCTTCCGGAACATGGAACCGAGCCCCGCCATCGAGGCGGACGTGCTGCGTCGCATCACCTGGCTCGAGCGCTTCTACCCGAAGATCATGGGTTGTCGCGTGGTCGTCGAGGCGCCGCACCGGCACCGAAGGCAAGGGAAGCTCTACCGGGTGAGCGTCGACCTCACCGTCCCCGGCGCCGAGCTTGTCGTCGGGAGAAACCCGCCGGAGCACCAGGCGCACGCCGACGCCTACGTCGCCATCCGCGACGCCTTCCGCAGCGCGCGCCGCGCGCTCCTCGATCACCTGCGGCTCGTGCGTGGCGAGGTGAAGTTCCATGAGCCGACGCCGGTGGGACGCGTGGCCCGCCTCTTCGCCGAGCCCGGCGGCCGCTACGGCTTCCTCGAGAGCGACGACGGCCGCGACGTCTACTTCCACGAAAACGCCGTGCTCGATGGGTGGGAAGGCGTGAACGTCGGCGACCGCGTGCGTTACGTCGAGGAGCCGGGAGATGAGGGCCCCCAGGCGAGCACGGTCGAGGTCGTCGAGGGTGCCGGTCGCAGCTCTGCGGCCTGACAGGGCAGCGGCCCGCCGTGTTCCCCCCGCCGGAGCGCGGAGCGCGTCGTGCGGGTCGAGGCGATCGCCTGCGCCGACGCCTGCGTCGACGCAGGCGTGACGCCGCATCGTGGGCGGGGCGCGCCGCTCGCGTGTCGTCCACGTCGTTATCCACGTTCACCTGTCGCATCACGTGCGCCCGTCGGCGTGCGCGGCGCGCCCGGCACCGCCGGCATGCGCGGCGCGAGCGTCGACCTCCTCGAGGCGCCCCGGGCGACGTTGGTCGCGATCGCGCAGCGTGCGGCTTGGCGCCGATACGGGTGCGCACGACGACACGCGTCCACTCGGCCCGTCGCACGCGCATCGCGGCTGGTCGCGCGTTCATCACGCGCACGCTTGGGGCACAAGCGATGCACAACCCACCGGGAAATCACCACGCGCCACGGCGCGACAGGAGACAGTGATGAAACGAACCATGATCATGGCGGCGATTTGCGCCTCGAGTGTCCTGGCACTTGCCGCCCCTGCATGGGCGCAGGACGCAGGAAACGACAAGAGCCAGTCCTCGTCGGCGACCGACTACGGCGTCTACGGCACCGTCGGCGGCGGCCTCAACGGCTTCACCGAGTCAACCGTCGCCGCCGACACGAACCTCGGCGGGTATTGGGACGCGCGACTCGGCGTTGGAATGCGCTCGATCTTCGGCGCCGAGGTCGGCTACCTCGGCGGCAGCCGCAACGTCACAGCGCTCGGCCTCAACAACAGCGCGTTCCTCTACAACAACGGTCTGCAGGGGCTCGTGCGCCTGAACGCGCCGATCACGGCGGCGCAGAACAACTTCCTCATCGAGCCGTACGCCTTCGGCGGCCTCGGCTGGCAGCACTACGCGCTCGGAAACGCAACGACGAACACCTCCGACGTGCGCAACAACGACGACGTCATGACGGTGCCGATGGGCGTCGGGATCGGCATGGGCTACAGCAACTTCACCCTCGACCTGCGCGGCACGTACCACCAGGCGCTGTTCTCCAACATGTTCGGCAACACGAACAGCGGCTTCGACTCGGCCTCCCTGAACAGTTGGGGCGCCGGGCTCTCACTCGGGTTCATGTTCTGACCCGGCTTCGTGCCGACAGGAGGATGCGATGAAGCGAACCATGATGATGGCGTCGCTGTGCGCGAGCGCGTTGGTGCTGGCTGTGCCGGCGCTCGCGCAGGAGCAGAGCAAGGACGAGGCGTCGCAGGGACAGATACAGAGCTTCATGTCGGACTACGGCATCTACGCCTCGGTGGGCGGCGGCCTCAACGGCTTCACCCAGCCCACCGTGGCCGCGGACACGAACCTGGGCGGCTACTGGGACGCGCGCCTCGGCATCGGCGTGAAGTCGTTTATGGGAGCCGAGCTCGGCTACATCGGTGGCACGCGCAACGTGACTGCCCTCGGGCTCAACAACAGCGCGTTCCTGTACAACAACGGCCTCGAGGGCCTCGTGCGGCTGAACGCGCCGCTGCAGGCGGCGAAGGCGCCCGAGAACCTCAGCGTCGAGCCGTACGCGTTCGGCGGTCTCGGATGGCAGCACTTCGCCCTCGGCGGCGTCACGTCCAACACCTCCGACGTGCGGAGCAGCGACGACATCATGACGGTCCCGCTCGGCGTCGGCGTCGGCTTCAACTACGGCAACGCCACCATCGACGTGCGGGGCACCTACCACCAGGCGCTGTTCTCCGACATGTTCGGAAACACGGGCAGTGGCTTCGACCCGGAGTCGCTGAACAACTGGGGCGCCGGGCTGTCGCTCGGCTTCGTGTTCTGAAGGCGCCGATCCCCGAAGGCGCCGGGACGCTCGGCGAAGTCGCCCCGGTCCTCCTCGCTGTCCCGCGCCCGCGGGGCGGAAGAGGAGGACCTGGACGCTCGACGTACAGCTCGCCTTCGCGCATTCGTGGCCGCCTGGGCTACGGTGCGCGCATGGTCACGGTCCCTGCGCCCGTCGGTGCCGGCCGCGACACGGCGAAGCGCAAGGCCGCGCGCGCCGCGCTCGCGGCGGTGCTCTGGACCGACGACGGCGCGCGTCGCTTGCCGCGCGAAGCGGAGCTCGTGCGCGCGCTCGAGGCATGCGATCCGCGCGACGTGTGGTGGGTGTGCGAAGCGAGCAGCGCGGGCCCCGTGTACCTGTTGCCGACCCGCGAGTGGATCGGGGCGCTCGCGCGCTTCGTCGGTCGCCGCGGCGTCAAGCGCGTGCTCGAGGTGGCCGCGGGTGACGGGTTTTTGTCGGCCTGCCTGGCGCGAGCGCGCCCCAAGCTCCACGTCGTCGCGAGCGACGACGGCTCGTGGTCGCGCGCCGAGGGGCGCATGAGCCGCGCCGACCGGCGGCGGTACCGCGGCGTGTCGCTCTCCGGCATCCACGCCGGCGTCGACGTCCTGCGCCTCGGCGCCGTCGCGGCAGTGAAGCGCGCGGCGGCCGACCTCGTGATCGTGAGCTGGGCGCCGCCGGGGACCGTCGTCGAGCGCGTGATCCGCGCGCCGTCGCGGCTGGTGCTCGACATCGGCGTCGACGGCGACGTCACCGGCAACGGCACGCGCACCTGGCGCTTCGCCAAGGAATTCCTCGAGGGGCCGCTGGCGGACCGGGCGCTGTGCCGGCTGGACGCGCGACCGTCGAAGTCGCGGGCGACGCGCGTGACCCTCTACTACGGCCGCGCCTCGGGCCACTACGCCGTCGAGCGCGGCGTCTGGTGAGGCCTGCGGCGCTGCGCGCCGACCGGACGAGGGGAGTTGTCATCGCGCCGCGGATTCGCGAAAGCGCGCGCACAAGGAGAATTCCATGCGCGCAAGCTCCGTCCCTTCTCTCGCCGGCCTCGCCGCCGCCGTCCTCCTCTCCGCCAGCGCCGCGCGCGCCGCCAAGCCGCAGCCGCCGCTGCCGAACCAGAAGGAGCTCGACGGGCTGATGGCGCAGTACGCGCCCGTCGACCTCGGCGTCGATCTCGGCAAGCTCAGCGACGCGGACAAGAAGGTCCTGAAGAAGCTCGTCGAGGCGTCGCGGGTGATGGACACCATCTTCCTCGGCCAGGTGTGGAGCGGGAACCCGGCCATGAAGGCGCAGCTCGAGAAGGACCACAGCCCGCTCGGCAAGGCGCGCCTCGCGTTCTTCATCCAGAACGCGGGCCCGTGGGATCGCCTCGACGCCAACAAGGTCTTCCTCCCGGGCGCGCCCGCGCAGAAACCACCGCAGGCCGGCTTCTACCCCGATGACGCCAAGAAGGACGACGTCGCAAAGTGGATGGCGTCTCTGCCCAAGGCGGAGCAGGAAAAGGCCAAGGGCTTCTTCTCCGTCGTCGAGCGCGACAAGAAGGGCTTCAAGCTGGTGCCGTACTCCAAGGCGTACGCTGCCGAGCTCAAGAAGGCCGCCAAGCTCCTCGAGGAGGCCGCCGCGCTCGCCACCGAGCCGTCGCTCAAGTCGTTCCTCGAGCTGCGCGCCAAGGCGTTCCTCAACGACGACTACTACGACTCCGACGTCGCGTGGATGAAGCTCGACTCCAAGGTCGACCCGACCATCGGGCCCTACGAGGTCTACGAGGACGAGTGGTTCAACTACAAGGCGGCCTTCGAGTCCTTCATCTGCGTCCGCAATGACGAAGAGACCAAGAAGCTCGCGCGCTTCTCCAAGCAGCTCCAGGACATCGAGGATCATCTCCCCGAGGACCCCAAATTCCGCAGCAAGAAGCTCGGCGGCCTCGCCCCCATCCGCGTGGTCGACGTGGTGTTCGACGCCGGCGACGGCAACCGCGGCATCCAGACCGCCGCCTACAACCTCCCCAACGACGACCACGTCACCGCGAAGATGGGCAGCAAGCGCGTGATGCTGAAGAACATGCAGGAGCAGAAGTTCCACGCCGTGCTCGTGCCCATCTCCAAGGTGGCGCTGTCAGCGGCGGACCAGAAGAAGGTCTCGTTCGACTCGTTCTTCACGCACATCCTCATGCACGAGCTCATGCACGGCCTCGGGCCGCACGAGATCGTCAAGGGTGGCAAGAAGACCACGCCGCGGGAGCAGCTCACCGACGCCTACTCGGCGATCGAGGAGGCCAAGGCCGACGTCACCGGGCTGTGGGCGATGCAGTACCTCGTCGACAAGGGCGTCCTCGACAAGAGCTTCGAGAAGTCGATGTACCAGACGTACCTGGCGTCCACCTTCCGGGCCATTCGCTTCGGTCTCTCCGAGGCCCACGGCAAGGGCATCGCCATCCAGCTCAACACCTACCTCGACAAGGGCGGCTACGTCGTCGGCAAGGACGGGCGCTTCTCGGTGAACGAAAAGAAGATCAAGGCCGCCGTCGCCGGCCTCGCGCATGAGCTCCTGACCATCGAAGCCAACGGCGACGCCGCCGGCGCCCGCAAGCTCATCCAGACGCGCGCGGTGGTGCGCCCCGCGGTGCAGAAGATCATCAACGAGCTCAAGGGCGTCCCCGTCGACGTCGACCCGCACTTCGTCACCGCGGCCAAGCTGGAGGCGATGCCGTAGGTCACGCTTCGCCGGGCGGCCGGCGTGCTAGGCCGGCGCGATGTCGACGTCACGCGTAGTCCCGCTCGCCTTTCCCTGGCCCCTCGGCCTCGCGCTGGCCGGGCTCGGCGTGTGGTTCCTGCACGCCGGCCCGGCGCAGGCCGCGGACCTGTTTCGCGAGGGCGGCCTCGTCGCGCTCGCGCTGGTGCCGGTGACGCTGCTGGCGGCGTCGACGGCGTCGGCCTTGTGCGGCGTGGGTGCGCCGCGGGCGACGGCGGTGGCGGCGGGGCTGTTGCCGTGGCTGGTGGGCTCGCTCGGCGCCATGTGGGAGATGCACAAGGTCACCGAAGCCGTCGCCGCGGTGAGCGGGCTCGATCGAGGCACCATGCTCGCGGCCGGCGTCGCCGAGGTGTTGGTGAACCGCGAGCTGGGCGCGCTGTTGTCCGCCGGGGCGCTGCTCGGCGTGGCCATCGCCTTCGCGGTGCGCGTGGGCAAGGACGGGTTTGCTTCGCTCGCCGCGGCGGGCGTGGCGTTCGCCGGCTTCGGTCTCGCGCTCGGCGCGGTGCTCGAGGCTGACACCACGACACAGCTCCTGCGCGCGGCGTTCATGGTCGCGCCCGCAGAGCGCCCGCTCCTCGTCGCTGCCGGCGCCGCGCGCTTTGCGTTCGTGCTGCCGGTCACCGCGGTGCTGGCGGGGACGGGGGCGGCGGTGGCGCTCGTGGCGGGCGCGATCGGACGTCGCGAGATCGCCGGCGCCGTCGTCGCGGGGCTCCTTTTGCCCATCGCGCCCGTCGTCGATGGCGCGTTGATGAAGGCACCCACGGCGCTCGCCGCGCGGTCCCTGCGTCCACCATGGGCGGAGGCGCCCGGCTTTCAGCCCGTCCCCGTCGACGGCGCACCCGAAGGAGACGTCGCGGTGCTCGTCACGGACAAGGACGTCCTCGTGAACGGCAAACCCGCCGGCCCGGCGCTCGGGGACGCGCTGCGCACGCTCGCCGAAGAGGCGCGAGACAATCGCGTCGCCGTAGCCGTCGACGCGCGCACGCGGCCGGCCGCGCTCGCGGCGTTCGTGGACGGCGCCACGGCGGTGGGCATCGAGACGTTGGATTTCACCGGAACGCCGAGCAAGCCGTCGTCATTCGCCGAGCTCGCGCGCACGCCCGGCGTGCCGCCGCTCGTCGTCACGCTCATGTCGCCCGTGCCGGAGTCGTCGGTGCCAGCGCGGCTCGGCTGCGGCGACGCACCCGCTGCGTCCGGCGTCGCGTGTCGCGCGCTCGCGCCCGACGAGACGCCCGCCACGCTCTACACGGCGCTGGCGAAGGCCAAGCACGACGGCGTCGTGATCGCGCTCGGGACCCCGCCCGCCCCCGACGACCAGGCGCTCGCCTCCGCCGGGGAAGGCGGCATCGCTTCGCTGCTGGGCACCGCGGGCGGCATCGGCGGCGTCATCGGCGGGGACGTCGGCGGCGTCGTCGGCGCGCGCGGCAAGGGCGTGTCATGGGGGACGCTGGGCGGTCGCAGGCCCGGGCTCGCGCGGGGCGCGCCGCTCGTCACCGGCGCCCTCGACAAGGAGATCATCAAGCGCGTGGTGAGGCGGCACGTGAACGAGATGCGCTACTGCTACGAGCGCGCGCTCGCGAAGAACCCGTCGCTGACAGGCAAGGTGCAGGTGACGTGGACCATCGCTGTCGACGGCAGCGTCTCCGACGCCGTGATCAAGAGCGACGACATGCACGACGCCGCGGTGGCGAGCTGCCTGGTGGCGCGCGTGAAGCGGTGGACCTTTCCGAAGCCGAAGGGCGGCGTCGTCGTCGTCACCTACCCGTTCGTGTTCAAGAGCGAATGAGACGTACGCGGCGTGGCTGACGAGGTCGTCAGCCACACCGCGCCGTGTTGAGTCGCCGGTGTGCTCAGGCCGTCAACGCCACCGCCCATGAGACGGGTGTTGGGTATCCGGACACGGGCTGCCTTCGCCGGGGCGCCGGCTCCAGGGGGCGTAGGTGACGAGGTCGCTCACGAGCGCGCCTCTCCCGTGCGCCACGCCGCTGGGCCCCGTGGGGCTGCCCCAGTAGTTGCGAGTCCCGTCCAGCGGGGTCCCGCCGACAAGACCAACCGCGATGCCGTAGACGCTCGAGGCGCTCGAGAAGTTGAAGTTGTTGTCGTTGACCTGCGCCGTGGAGAACGAGGTGTTCACGCTCTCGAACCACACCGCGATCTTGTCGGCGCCGGGGCTGGTGAAGTCGCTGAACGAATTTCCGGTGACGACCACCTCGGGGGTGTCCGCCTCCAGCCCGACGCCGTGCACCCACGCTCCGGACAAGCCGCTGATCCGGTTGTTCCGGATCGTGAGGTAGGCGTTGGCCGTGTTGCCGTTGCCGTTGTTGATCAGCACGCCGTAGGCGCCCTTGTTGGCGCTCGTCACGCCCGAGATCTCGTTGTCCTCGATGGTCACGGCGATGCTCGGGTCTGTGGACGCGCTGTCCTCGATGAAGACGCCCTTCGCGGAGCTCGGGCTCGAGACGTTGCTGATCACGTTCTGGGCGATGACCACGCCGTCCGGACCTCTGTAGACGGAGATGGCCTTGGCGGTTGTGGTGACGCCCGTGATGCCGTCCAGGATGTTGTTCCGGATGACCGCGCCGCTGCCCTTGACGATGATGCCGGAGCCGCTCGAATTGCTCGTCGGACCGGTGATCGTGAATCCGTCCACGAAGACGTTCGGGGCGTCGATGGTGACCGCGGCGTTGCCGTCGATGATCGACTCGTCCGCGCCCGAGCGCGCACGCGCGTCGATCCCTGCCTGGGCGCCGAGCAAGAACACGGAGCGGCCGATCGCGACGTTCTCTGTGTACGTCCCCGCAGCCACCTGAACCGTCTGGCAGCCGATGTCATCGACCGCGGCTTGGATGGTCGGGTAAGGGCCGCTTGGAACCGAACAGACAGCGGCGGCAGCGCTCCCCGCATTCAGGAGCGCAACCAAGACGACGGCCGCAGGACGAGGGCCAGGTCGCCACATCGGGTGCCCTGAGATGCCGGTCCAACACTCTCCGTGACTCATCGACATTTCGTACTCCTTTGAACGCGGTTCAGTCGTCGCGATTGCAGGAACAGATCCAGCCGAAGCGGCATCGCCGCCGCTCCCCGCGCGGTGGAGCGCCAACGCTGTAGCTCGCCGCTCCCTCACCCGTCGACGACGTCGCTCTATCTGGAATCCTCCCGCGCGCACTGGTCGCAGAGGCGCAAGCGGCGGTGGCCTTGCGCACCCGCTATGCACAAGCGTGAGGCCTCACGAACACGACCGGAATGCGACGAAATAATGAGGTGCCGTCTCATTGGTCCATTTCTTCAGGGCGTCCACGTGGGGGCCCGAGACGGTGCGCCCGTCGCCGCAGCACAGAATGCGCAGAACGGCTGCGAGAGCCGGAAGACGGCGACGCGCTCTGTGTATCCCGTCGTGCACGCGACGCGCGCCCGCGAAGCGGCCCCACGGCTGTCCGTCCTCCGAGCCCGCCGTCATGGCCGGCGCGGCGAGCGGCGCCTGTCGATGCAAGATCGCCGTCAACCATGACGACCGAGCGTGGTTTCAAAATGATAGAGCGAGTCGCCCAACGTTTCCTTGGCCGTCGATCCTGCTACGAATTGTGTCGGGCCCCGGAAGGAGAACGGAGATGGTTCAAGGAAGTTGCATTCCGGGTGGCTCGAGCCAGCGCGCTCCACGCGACCGCGCGCCGATGCACGAGATCGTCGTCATCGACGACGACCCCGAGAGGGCGCGCCTCCACGTCGCGATGTTGCGCGATGAGAGGTTGCTCGCGCACGCAAGCTCATCCGCGGACGACGTGATCGAGCGCTGTTCGCACGCGCTCGTCGTCGTCACCGCTCTGCAGCTCAACGGAATGACGGGGTACCGACTGCTCGAGCGTTTGCGCGAAAGGAGCCCAGGCATCCCCGTCGTCGTGCTCGCAGACGGCGCGGACGGCGACGGCGCCGCCCTGCGAGCGGGCGCGTACGACTTCGTGGCGATGCCGGTCGACCCGCTGGTGTTGGGCCTTCGCGTCCGTAGAGCCGCGGAATTTGCCGCGACGTCTCGTGAATACAAAGATCCGCGCACGGTCGACCGCGGACAAGGCGGACGATCTCTCGGATCGAGCGAAGCGATGAAGCGCCTCCGGGAGCTCGTTGCACGCGTCGCGTCCAGCGACGTCACCGTCCTGGTGCACGGGGAGACCGGCACCGGGAAGGAGCTCGTCGCTCGGACGATCCACGAGGAGAGTGCCAGGAGCGGACACCGATTCCTCGGAATCAACTGCGCAGCGGTCCCCGCGGCGCTGCTCGAGGCGGAATTCTTCGGCCACGCGCGAGGCGCCTATACCGATGCCAAGACGAGCCACGAGGGGTTCTTCGTTCAGGCGAGCGGTGGGACGCTCTTTCTCGACGAGATCGGCGACATGCCGCTCGAGATGCAGGCGAAGTTGCTTCGTGCGTTGCAGGAGCACCGCGTGCGGCCGATCGGCGGAAACACAGACGTCCCGTTTGATACACGGGTGATTTCCGCGACGCACCAGAACCTGGAGGAGCTCGTCGAGGCGGGGCGATTCCGAGAGGACCTCTATTATCGCATCAATGTGGTTGCGCTCGAGCTGCCACCCTTGCGCGCGCGCGGAAATGACGTGATCGATCTCGCGACCGAAATCCTCGCGCATGCGGCTTTGCGCAACGGCCGGACCCCCATGCGTCTCACCCCGGAGGTCGTGGAGCGGCTGCTCAACTACAACTGGGTCGGCAATGTGCGCGAGCTCGAGAACTGCATGGAGCGCGCGGTCGCGCTGGCGCGCGGCGACGAGGTCACGATCGAGGATCTCCCGGCGCGTATTCGAAATCACAAATCGCTGCTCGAACGCACGGAGGATGGGGGCCGTCGTCGGATCGTGACGCTGGAGACCTTCCAGGAGCGTTACATCCGCGATGTCATCGAGCAGCTCGACGGCAACAAGTCCGCCGCCGCGGATGCGCTCGGCCTTGATCGGCGGACCTTGTACCGTCGACTGGAGCGATACGACGCGGCGCCCCGCAGAGAGCGTCCCTGAAAAGACGCGGCACCGCGGTCGTTCGGCCGACCGCGGTGCCGTGTTGATCCACCCTCGCCTACTGGATCTGCTTGATGACGAGCGTCGCGGACACGGGGTGGGTTCCCCCGGCGAGCGGCGTGATCGTCAACGCGGGCGTGTTCCCGCTCGGGTTTCGCACGGTCACCACCGAGTTCACCACCGTCGTCGTGACGAGCACGGTGTTCGAGATCTGCGACGTGCCGGTCGCACGCCCTGCCACGGTTTCGGCGAGCTCGACGACGCCGGAGCCGTCGTCGAGACCGAGCATGAGCTGGCCGGCCTCGGTGACGCTGACCTGCCACGAGATTTCGTAGGTGCCGATCGCCGGCAAGACGAAGTCCGTGGCGCTCGCGCGGAACACACCGCTCGCCGGACCATCCTGCGGGAACGCCACGGGAGCGGCAGCGGCGACGGTCGCGGCGTTGTCGCCCGGCATCAGGGCATAGAAGAAGCCGAACGCGATGAGCCCCCCCGCGGGTCCCTGCTCGCCCTGGAGACCTTGATCGCCCGTAGGCCCCGCAGGCCCCGCAGGCCCCGCAGGCCCCGCCGGTCCCGCCGGGCCGGTGTCGCCGGCGACGCCCGGGGCTCCGTTGCAGACGTAATCGACGCCGGACGCCGAGGTGTACGCGACGCCGCCGTCGAGGCAGTTCGGCCCTGGCGCCTCCGAGGTCGCAAACACGGACTCCCCCGCCGGCCCCTGCTCTCCGGTCGCGCCCGTCGGTCCCTGCGGACCGACGTCGCCGGTCGCGCCCGCGGCGCCGTTGCAGACGTAGTCGACGCCTGACGCGGACGTGTAGGCCACGCCCCCGTCCACGCAGTTCGGTCCGGGCGCTTCCGACGCGCCGACGACGGACTCTCCGTCGGCGCCTGCCGGGCCCGTGGGGCCTTCGGCGCCGGTCGCTCCCTGCGGGCCGGCCGCTCCCTGCGGGCCGGTCGCTCCTGTCGCTCCGGTGGCCCCGGTCGCGCCGGTCTCGCCTTGCGGCCCGGCCGGGCCCGTCGGCCCCGCGGGCCCCGCCGGACCGGTGTCACCCGGAGAGCCCTGGGGGCCCGTCGCGCCCGTCGGCCCCGCCGGACCGGTGTCGCCTTGCGGCCCGGCCGCGCCCGTCGGCCCCGTCGGCCCCGCCGGCCCCGCCGGCCCCGCCGGCCCCGCGTCACCCGGTGAGCCCTGGGGCCCCGTCGCGCCCGTCGGCCCCGCCGGCCCCGCCGGACCCGCCGGACCCTGCGCTCCGGTCGCACCCGTCGGTCCTTCCGGACCGACGTCGCCGGTCGCGCCCGCGGCGCCGTTGCAGACGTAGCTCACGCCGGACGCAGACGTGCACGCGACGCCGCCGTCGACGCAATTGTCGCCGGGCGCTTCAGAGACACAGACCACCGACTCCCCGTTCGCGCCCGTGCTCCCCGCCGGGCCGGTGGGCCCGGTCGCGCCTGCTGGGCCCTGCGGGCCCGCTTCGCCGGGGGGGCCCGCCGGCCCGGGCGCACCGGTCTCGCCGGTCAAGCCCTGCGGACCCGCTTCGCCGGGGGGCCCCGCCGGCCCGGGCGCACCGGTCTCGCCGGTCAAGCCCTGCGGACCCGTGTCCCCCGTCGGCCCGGCAGGTCCCACAGGCCCCTGCGCGCCGGTCTCTCCCGTGAGGCCCTGCGGTCCTTGCGGGCCCGTCGCGCCCACCGCGCCGGCCGGCCCGGCTTCGCCGGTCGCGCCCGTCGGCCCCGCGGGGCCCGCGACGCCTTGGGGACCTTGCGCGCCGACCTGTCCGCTCGGGCCGGTGGGCCCGGCCAGGCCTTGCGGGCCCTGCGGTCCCTGCGGTCCCTGCGGGCCCTGCGGGCCTTCGGAGCCTGAGGGACCTTCGGTGCCGTTGCAGACGTAGTTCACCCCGGATGACGACGTGTATTTGACGCCGCCTGCGGCGCAGTTGTCCCCGGGCGCCTCGGAGCAGCCCTCGACGGATTCGCCGGGGGCGCCGTCTTGTCCTGGGGGGCCCTCGGGGCCTGCGCCGCCGGCGCAACACGCCGCCTCTCCGCACGACGACGGGACACAGACAGCGCGGGCCCGGCACTGGGTCTCACCGCTCTCCCACGAAGCACCAAAGACGTTGTCGATGAAGTCGTCGGACGCGCCGTCCTGTTGCGCGAGCCACTGGCATTCCTCAAAGGACTGCACCGTGACGGCGAACGTCTCCTTGTGAGACTCGCCGACCTGCAGCGTGTAGGGCGGCTCCAGCGAAGGGGTCCAATTGAACTGCGCGTCGAGCAGCGGGTCCTCGACGCTCTGGACAACGGAGGCGCCGCTCGGGAGCGTGTTCCTGACCGTCATCTCCCACGTGAGCACCGCGGGGTACTCGTGCACCTCGTAGATGGCCTGGCCGTTTACGGTCTTGTCGCACTCCAACTGGTGTGCCGCCGCCGCCGTGCTCCAAGAGGCGATCAATGCCGCCAAACAGACTGCTGAATTCCCGAAACGCATGAAGAGGTCCCCTTGCCTGGATGTAGTCCAGAGCGATTTGAGAGATGAATTGGAGGTGCGCGCGACGTCTAGTAGGTGACGCTGATGCTCGGGAGCAGGACGCTCCGATTCCCACCATCGACAATGGAGGCATTGAGGTCGAGCTCGAGCACGACCTGGCCGCTGGCGCGCGCTGCGTCCATGTCCACGGCGACCGAGATCGGCGGCCCACGACAGTCGAGCGCCTCCGTGTCTCCATCGCGCACGACGCTACCCACGGGCTCGAATTGGAGCGTGACGGTGGCCTCGGTCGGGGCGGTCGGGACGTCGAACGTGACCAGCTCCCAAGGCGTCGGCGACCCGAGATCGATCTCGGCTCCGTCGAGGGTCCCCACGAGCGTTTCACCTGCGGCGGTGAGGTCGAGGGTGGCGACGCGAACGAGGACATTGCCCGGCGATTGGACGCCGCTCAGTTGCACGGCCACGCTCTGCGCCTCGAGCTCACCGTCCGGCTCCTGGAGCTGGCCGACCGGTCCCCGAGGCGTCTCGCGAGGATGCTGTTGTTGCGGTGCGGGGTCCGGCGGGGGCACTTCCGCGACTCCCTCGCTCACACTATTCGGTGCCGAACCGCAAGCGGCGAGCACGAGGACGAACACGAGGACTACGTTTGCTTTCATCACACTCCTTCGCAGCCGAGCATCTGCGGATGCAGATGGGCGCGACGAAGCAGGAAGCAAGCCATGACAGCCGCGTGAAGCATTCCCGGAAATCGAAGCTCACCGCTCGCAAGATGAGCACACCTGAGGCGTTGTCGCCGCCACAACGGACGGCGCACCTGTTGGTCGTTCGCTCGGCGCGACGGGGAGCGACCCGCCGCGCCGCGCGCGCCGTCGTCACGAGAGGGTGAGCGGCCCCACCGAGCTCGTCAGGCCGGCGAAGCCGCCGGTGCGCTCGAGATAGAACTCGTTCACCTTGTTCGGGTCGAGCGTCTTCGCGGTCGGCGACAGCGCGCCCACCGGGACGAGCGCGGCGTACGCGTAGCCGTCGGGGTGACGCTCGCGCATGAGCTCGACGCGCACGAAGCGCTCGCCGAGGTGGCCCTGCATGACGGAGCCGGGCTTCCACGCGAGGGTGCCGGCGACGTTGGCCGTGCTGAACGCCTGGTGGAGCCTGTCGGTGCGCTCGGGCGTGAGGTCCGTCCGCGGGGCCGGCGCGTCGGCGAGCGCGATGGGGCCGTACCAGTGCGTGCTCGCCGGCCCGGGCGCCATGAGGCCGCCGGCGACGCACAGGTAGAATTCGTTCTTCTTGGGATCGAGGAACGCCGTGCGCGACGGGAAGTCCGCGACGTTCTTCGGGTACGGCAGGCGCACCATGTGGAGCTTCTTGGTGTCCGGCGCCGTCGACAGCGCGCTGCCGTAGCCGTTTTCGAGGCTCGCCTCGATGCGTTCGACGTACTTCTGCAGGTTCTTTCCGGCGGGGATGTCGTGCCGCGAGAAGAACGTCTCGAGCACGTTCTTGGCGCCGGTCTCGATGATGACGTCGCTCGGCAACGGCACGCCGGAGCCACGCACGGGCTGCCGCTCGAACAGCTCGCGCACCGCGCGCGCCTCGCCGACGGTGACGGGACCGCGCTCGGCGTCGGTGACGATGGACGTCGCCTCCGCGGCGGTGATCACGTGGTCGCGGGCGGCGGTGCGGATCTGGGCGCTGACGGTGCGGATGCTCATGGTGCTCCCCGGTTTGTTTGTCCGTAGATGTGTGTCGGTCGCCCACATCCCCGGTTGCTCGCCGCCCGTGTGATCGAGCGCACACGTCCGGCTCAACCGGATCGGCCCCTCCTCAAGGTGCGGCGCAAACGCCGCCGGGGCGACACATCGTGGTGGCGGCGGCGGCGAAGACGCGCGGCTCTTCGAGGCCCTCGCCCTCGAAGAGCGCTTCGTAGCTCGCCGGCCCGTCGCCGCCGAGCGCGAAGCTCTCGAGGCGCGCGTGGCGGACGCGCGCGGCGGCGGCGGCGGGGACGGGGTGGAGCTCGGTGACGTCGAACGCGAGCACGTCGACCGGGAGCCACACGTTCCACGAGGCGCCCGCGCCGTCGTCGAGGCGCACGCGCCGGACGTCGACGCCGACGTCGGCGGGCCCGAGCGCGACGTGGCCGTCGTCGGGCGTGAAGGCGCCCGCGGGCGGCTCGAGGAACGCGCCGGCCGGAAAGCCCGCGCCGTCGACGCTGCCCTTGCTGACGCGCACCAGCGCGGACCCGTCGCCGCCATCGAGGAAGTCCTGCCGCGCGAACGCAACAGTGACGAGGGGCAGGCCCTCGAGCCCGTCGTGCTCCGGCGCGGCCGAGACGGCGACGTGGCCCTGCTGCGGGCCGTTCGCGCGGTCCGCGCTGTCGACGAGGCCGTCGGTCTGGTTCTGGCCGTCCAGATCGTCGGGGTCGTCGAGGCCCGCGGAGAAGCCGAGCGGGACGACGCCGACGCCGGGGATCAACGCGCCCACCATGACGACGACGCCCGCGTAAAACGGTGAGCCGCTCACGGGGCTCACGCACGCGCCGTCGTCGTCGACGCCGGCGGCGCACGGCAGGCGGGGAACGACGACGTCGGTGTCGGCGAACGCGAGCGTGTCGGGGTGCGCCTCGACGTTCTGGAAGCCCCAGGTCGGGGTGTCGACCGGGAGGCGGTGGCCGTCGGCGGTGACGCAGGCGCCGGTGGCGGCGTCGCAGGAGTCGGCGTCGGCGCAGGTGAAGCCGCCGTTGTCACAGCGCGGCCGCGTGGTGTCAGCGAGCGTGAGCCCCGCGGTAAAGGAGTGGTCGAAGCGCGACAGGAGCGGGAACAAGCCGCTGACGACGGTGCCGGCGTGGACGTCGCCGCCGGCGATCTCGCTGACGAGGGGGCCCACCGCGGGCAGCGGCACCTGGCCGCCGATGGACCACAGGACGTTCGTCCCTGCGGCGCCGAAGGCGACGAAGTCGCCCTTGGTGGGCGTGGAGCCGAGCTCGACCACGACGCCTGACGGGATGCTCAGCAGCTCGCCGCCGGGGTCGGTGATGCCCTCGAGGTCGACGAGGAGCTCGGCGCTCTCGCCGAGGACGCCGACGAGGTCGACGTCGGCGAGCGGGCCCTTCATGGCGGTGCCCGCGAGCCCGACCTTGATGTCGCCGGTGGTGTGCACGGCGTCGAAATTGATGGTGCCGCTGACGCCGGCGACGACGCTCGGGTCGGGCAGGCGCCTGGTGGCGATGACGACGTCGGCGGGCGGGTCGACGATGGTGTGCCACTCGTGGTCGTCGGGGAAGGCGGACAGCGCGGTGACGTCGCCGTCGAACTCGGCGGCGCCGTCGGCGTCGGTGACGCCGGCGACGGGGATGCCGCCGACCGTGGCGGCCACGGGGACGGCGACGAGCGGCGCGCCGCTCTTGGCGTCGAAGACCACGATGCGGTGGCCGAGGACAGGCGACGCGTAGACGTCGATGACGCCGGTGCACGAGGCGCCGCCGTTTTGCGTCGTGGCGGTCAGCGTGAACGGGCAGACGCCGCTGTCGCACGCGGCGTGGAAGACGCCGCCGGCGTCGACGCCGGCGCCGGCCCAGGTGAACGTCGAGTGCGCGACGAGCTTGCCGTTTACGTCGGTGCCGACGGCCTCGAGCTGCAGGTCGTGTCCCGACAACACCGCGGCGGGATCGCAATCGTCGTCGTCGCCGCTCGTGAGGATGCGGCCGTCGGCGGCCACGAAGCAGGCGCTCGCGTCCGACGCCTGGCCGACGCACGACGACACGCCGTCCGTGAGCTCGCAGAGGCCGTCGTCCTCGCAGCAAGGGGCGCTCGTGCCGTCGCGTTGGGGGCACTGCCCGCCCCCGTCCGCCGATGGGTCGCAGAGCTGAGACGGGCGGCAGATGCCGCGGCGGACGTCGCAGCCCTCGTCCACCGGGCAGTCGATGTCGCGCGTGCAGAGGTCGACGAGGAAGCAGCAGCCGAGCGGATCGTCCGCGGATCGAATTCCGTCTCCGGGAGCGGTGCCGTCGGCGTTGTCGAATTCCTTGTCGCAGAAGAATCCACGCGGGCACGGGTCTGCGTCGCTGCACACGGCGCGGCCCGGCAGGCACTGCTGCGTCGCCGTCGGCGGCGTCTCCGCGGGCGCCACGCACGCGCCCCACGCGAGGAGTGGCCCGAGCGCAAAGCCGACGCAGCGGCGCCGCCGCCCGTGCGCCCCGCGAGGGGAGCGGTCAACGACGACCGGGGCGTGGCGACGGGGCATCACGGCGATTGTGGACGCGGCGAGGAGGGCGACGCAATCGAGTGCGCGATTCATTCGGCGAGCTCGCGCGGAGGCGAGCCGCGTCCCCGGTGCAAGGTCCGGTGATCTTTTACCGGACGCGTCCCGGCACGGACGGGCTAAGGTGCTGCCCCTCGACGGAGATCGATATGAGCTTCCCCCACGTGTCCGGCGCCGGCGCCGCGCGCACTCTCGCCCTGTTCTGCAGCTCGCTCGCGGTGATCGTGGCGGCGTCGTGCGCGCCGACGAACCCGTTCGACCCGAACGCGCCCGCGGAGCTGCAGGCCAAGGCGGCGCTGTCGGGGCGGGTGGTGCTCGTGAACCCCGAGGCGGACGACGCCACGCTGGTGCGCGACCTCTCGGCGGCGCGCATCGGGCTCCTCGACGACACGGGCGCGCGGGTGCAGCAGGGCGGCGGCGACCTCGACGTCCCGCTCAAGGACGTCACCAAGGACGGCGGCGCGCTGTTCGTCGATCAGCTCCTGCCGGGGACGTACACGCTCGTCGTCGAGAACCTCTCGGCGTACGCGGCGCCGGCGCTGGCGCCGGTGCGCTTGTTGCCGGGCGCGGCGGCCGACGTCGGCGATCTGGTGTTCACGCTCAACGAGCAGGCGGGCCCCGGCCCCGGCGCCATCACCGGCGACGTCGCGGTGTCGACGGGCGGCGCGCAGCGCAAGGTGTCCTTGTTCCGGAAGAGCGGCGCCGGCGTGGTGCTGCAGGCGAGCACGGTCACCGACGGGAGCTTCGAGTTTCAGGGCCTGAACCCCGGGACGTACGCGGTGGTGGCGGAGGCGTCGGGCTACACGAGCGACTACCGGCTCGACCTCGACGTCGGCGAGGGCGACGGCGCGGCGTTGGCGTTCGACTTCTCGGGCGCGGACGCGTTGAACCTGTTCCCGGTGACGGCGGTGCTGGCGCCGCAGCCTTCGCCGAGCACGCTGCTCGACGAGGGGACGTTCTTCGTCTCGTCGGACACGGTGTCTTTGGCGGTGCTGGCGTTCGGCGGCGTGACGTCGATGCGCTTGTCGACCAACGCGGAATTCCTCGACGACACGGGGGCCGATCTGGCCTTCGTCCCATACGCGGCGGCGGCGGAGCAGGCGCTGCCCGACGTGCAGGGGCCGGTGACGGTGTTCGCGCAGTTCCAGGCGGCGAGCGCGGGCGGCTTCGTGTTCACGTCGGACACGTTCACGACGACCATCGTGCGGGACACCACGCCGCCGGAGGTGGTGGACGCCACGTTCGTGGGGCTCCCGCAAGACGGCGACAACTTCCTGGCCAACATCCAAAACGGCGGCGGCACGCCCGCGCTGCGCATCGACGCGCAGGACGGCGTGAGCGCGGTGGCGGGCGTGGCGGTGGTGGTGGCGGACGCGGACGCGGCGCCGGCGGTGCCGGACACGTTCGACGACGTCACGAGCAACGGCGGCCTCGTGCGCATCGATCGCGCGGTCCCGCTCGGGACGGACGGGCAGCACTTCGTGTTCGTGTTCGTGCGCGACCGGGCGGGCAACGTGTCGACGCCCGCGCGACTGCCGGTGCTGCTCGACCGCACGGCGCCCGATGTGCCGTTGGCGGTGGACAACGCCGTGGCGGGCGTGCTCGACACGCGCGTGGCGCAGTTGCGCTTCGACACGTCGTCGTCGTCGTCGGACCTGCCGGTGGCGATGCAGAATCTCGGCGGGGACGGTGTCGCCGAGCGCGGAGATCGTGCCGTTTTCCCAGACGGCGACGGTGCTGGTGCCGGCGACGTTCGCGCACGACCAGGACGTGGCGTTCGAGGCGCGGCTCATCGACGCGGCGGGCAACGCGAACGTGGTGCGCAGCCTCGACGTGCACCTGTCGCTGCTGTCTCGGGTGACGGGCGTGGTGTCGTTCGAGGGTGTGCCCGAGGTGGTCGCCGACGGGGCGGGCGCCACGGTGTCCATCGTGGACGCGACGGGCGCGCCGGTGGCCGGGGCCACGGGCACCACGGACGCGACGGGGGCGTACGCGCTCGCGGGAATTCCCGAGAACACCGGCGTGTTCGTCGACGTCGCGCGCGACGGCTGGGCGGCGGCGCACGTGCGCTTGCCTGTGTTGCCGACGCTGACGGCGGCGGAGGCGCCGACGGCGCTCGACCCGGTGACGCTGCCGCTGTTGCGCGGCTCGCTGACGGGCGTGTTCCGCCGCAGCGACCTCGCCGCCGACAACGCGGCGCACGCGGGCATCGTGGTCACGGCCACGCTGCAGAGCGCGGACCGCACGTTCACGACGTCGACGGTGACGGGCCCCGACGGCAGCTACGCGCTGCGCGACCTGCCGGTGACGCGCGCGGACGAGAGCTACGGGCTCGAGGCGCGGCACGACGACTACGGCTCGGCCACGGCGACGGCGGCGGTGTTGCCGGGGACGCTGTCGCCGGTGAACCCCGACGCGTCGGGGATCCCGCAGCCGGTGCTGCTGCCGAAGAACACGGGCGACTTCGACGTGTGCACGGTGTCGGGCGCGTGCGTGTCGACGACGTTCTTCAAGGACGCGGTGGTGCGCGTGAAGGTGCGTGACACCACCAACGTCACGGAGATCAGGGCGCAGGCGCGCACGGCGTTCCTCGCGGGCGACGCGAACCCGCCGTTTCAGGCGTTCCCGTCGGCGAACGACTTCACCGTCGACATCTCGGGGGCGGACGGGCTCGTCGACCTCTTCGTGCAGGTGAAGAAGGCGGACGGGTCCACGAGCGAGGTGCTGTCGGCCACGGTGGTGCGCGACACGGTGCCGCCGGTGCTTCAAGAGGTGAAGCGGCTCACGGCGGCGGGCGCGCTCGACCCGCGCTTTTCGAAGAACAACTTCGTCGACGTGCAGATCGACGCGGACCCGGGCACGGGCACGGTGGCGCCGCTCGCGCCGGCGCGCATCGCCATCCTCCCCGACGACGGCAGCGCGGCGCCGGTGGACCCGCCGGGCGCGGCGTCGTCGTGCCCGCCGGGCACCACGTGCCGCGTGCAGCTCCCGGGCGCGGCGACCAACACCGTGGCCGAGGCGCTCCACCGCATCGCGGGCTGGGCCTGCGACGCCGCGGGCAACTGCAGCGCGCCCGAGGAGAGCTTCGTGATCCACGACCAGACGCCGCCGTCGGCGGCGCACGGCGCGGGCTTTTCGATCACGGGCGCGGCGGCGGTCTCCGCGGGCGTGTCGCTGCTGCGCTCGCCCTTGTACGGCATCTCCCTCGACGTGGGCGCCGCGCAGGACGCGGGCGGCGGCGCGGTCGTCGACGAGACGGGCGCCGCGGTGGCGGACGTGTACGCGTCGCGCTTTTCGTTCGCGGAGTCCACGTTCGACGCCACGGTGCGCGCGCTCGATCCGGCTCCGTCGGCTTCGGCGTCGCGCACCGACGTGACGGTGCCGGCGCTGCCCGCCGTCGACGGGGACTACCGCGTGTTCGGCGAGCTGTTCGACGCGGCGGGCAACGCGACCATCGTGGAGCCGAACGCGTTCTTCCAGGACCTGCGGCTCGACACGCAGGCGCCGGTGGTGTCCTTCGTCGTGGCGGGCGGCGCCGACGTCGTCGACAGCGGCACGGTGTCCGTGGACGTGGTGGTGCCGTCGGGCGGCGAGGTGCCCGCGCGCATGGACCTCGCGGCGGACGGCGGGCTGTTTCAGACGGGCGTGGTGACCAAGACCTTCCCGCTCGACCCCGCGGGCGAGACGTTCACGCTGCCGGCGAACGGCGACGGCAGCTACACGGTGTTCGCGCGCATCTTCGACGCGGCGGGGAACGTGATCGAGCGCTCTGACACGGTGCTGCTCGACACCACGCCGCCGTCCATCGTGCTCGCGAGCTGCTTGAGCTGCACCGCGAGCGGCGGCCAATTGTTCACGAGCAACGCCAACGCGCAGCTCAGCGTGGTGGCGAGCGACGTCGCCGCGGGCGGCGGGAGCGGGGCAGGGGCCGACGGCAGCGGCGTGTCTTCCCTGGAGATCGACGTCGAGGACGCCAACAACGCGGCCAACGCCACCACGCAGACGGTGCCGTTCAACGGCACGGCGTCGGTGGCGCTGTTCCCCGACACGCAAAACGTGATCACCCTGCGGGGCATCGATCGCGCGGGCAACACCACGGGCGCGGGCGGCGCGCTCTCGTTGACGGTGGCGCACGACGACCGCGCGCCGATGCTGTCGAAGGTGGAGCTCGCGGACGGCGCGGCGACGACATCGTCGACGCAGGTGGTGCTGCGCGTGGACGCCTCCGACGCCGAGACCGCGGTCACGCGCATGCGCGTGTCGCCCACGCTCGACTTCTCCACGGCGGTGGCCACCGAGCTTCGCGCGGTGGACTTCGTGGACCTCACCGGCGCCGACGGCAGCAAGCAGGTGTGCGTGCAGGTCGAGGACGCCGCGGGCAACACCGCCGCCGACTGCGACACCGTCACGCTCGACCGCGCCGCCCCCGTGGGCGCCGTCGACGTCACGCCGCTCGTCACCGCCGCCACGTCGGTGCCGGCGGTGCTCACGTACCCGGCCGACACCGCCGAGGTGGCGGTGGCGCCGGGGGCGCTCGCGTGCTCCGGGGCGACGTACGTGGCGGCCACGGGCTCGCCGCAGACGGTCACGGTGGACCTCGACGGCGGCGACGGCACCGTTCGCGTCTTCGCCTGCTTCAAGGACGCCGCGGGCAACTTCAGCGCCACGCCGGTGAGCGACACCGTGGTCGTCGACCGCACGGCGCCGGCGGCGAGCGTCCTCGTCGACGGCGGCGCGGAGTTCACGCTCGACGAGCAGGTGGGCGTCGCCGTCACGGTCGCCCCGGCGGCGGACGCGGCGCAGCTCGCGCTGTCTGCGGACACGGCCATCGACTGCTCCACGGCGACGTACCAGGCCTTCGTGTCGCCGCAGACGGTGACGCTCGCGCTCACCGAGGGCGTGCACACCATCTTCGCCTGCGTCAAAGACGCCGCGGGCAACACCACCGCCGCGCCTTCGAGCGACAGCATCTTCTTCGACCGCGCCGACCCCACCGGCAGCGTGCTCATCGAGGGCGGCGCCGCGCTCACGCGGAACAGCACCGTCGGCGTGGACATCACGCGCTCCTCGGACGTGGTGTCCATGGCCGTGAGCGCCGGCGCGCTCAACTGCGCCACCGCCACCTACGAGGCGTTCACGTCGGTGCGCGCGGTGGCCCTCGCGGCGCCCGACGGGCTCAAGACCGTGAGCGTGTGCCTCAAGGACGCCGCCGGCCGCACGGCGCTGTTCTCCGACGACATCACGCTCGACACCAAGCCGCCGCTCGCCTCCATCGTCATCAACGGCGACGCGGCCACCACGTCGTCGCCGAGCGTCACCGTCAACGCCACCTTCGACGCCGACGCCGTCGAGATGGCGCTCGCGGCGTTCCCGCTCGACTGCGCGAGCACGCCCTACGGCACCCTCGCCACCGACACGCCCTTCGACCTCCTCGCCACCAGCGGCGCCGCCACGGTGTTCGCGTGCTTCCGTGACGCCGCGGGCAACACCACCGCCGCGAGCGACAGCATCATCCTCGAGCAGGCCTCGAGCGGCACCCTCGTCGTCGCCGTCAACGGCGGCGCCACCGCCACCACCACGAGGAACGTCACCGTCTCGCTCGTGGGCCCGTCCGACGCCGACCAGATGAAGGTCGCCGAGGCCGCCACGCTCGACTGCAACGACCCCGTCGGCTACGAGGCCTTCGCCACCACCAAGGCGCTCACCCTGGCGGCCGGCGGCGCCGCGCCCGCCGAGGGCTCGCGCACGGTGTCTGCGTGCGTGAAGACCACGTCGTCGCAGACCTTGTTCTCGCAGGACAGCATCCTGCTCGACACCTTCGCGCCGAGCGGCTCGGTCGTCATCGAGGGCGGCGCCGCCGTCACGCGCACGGCGGACGTGACCTTGAGCATCACCAAGGACCCGGACTCGAGCGACGTGCATCAGATCGGCGTGTCGTCGTCGTCGGCCACGGCGTGCCAGAACTTCGAGGCGTTCGTCACCACCAAGACCTTCACGCTCGGCGGCGCCGACGGCGGCAAGTCGGCCTTCGTGTGCCTGCGCGACGACGCGGGCAACACCACCGTGGTCACCGACGACATCACGCTCGACCGCGCGGCGCCGTCGCCGGTGCTCGTCGACGTGCCGGACTTCTCCACGGCCACGAGCATCACGGCGAACCTGACCTTCCCCGCGGCCGACACCGCGCAGGTGGCGGTGGCCGAGGGCGCGCTCGACTGCGCGTCGACGGCGGCGTACGTGCCGGCGAGCGCCACGGCCACGGTGAGCCTGTCGGCCAGCGAGGGCAGCAAGGTGATCGTGGCGTGCTTCAAGGACGCCGCGGGCAACACCTCGCAGGCCTCCGACGTCACCACGCTCGACCTCGTCGCGCCCGCGGGCAGCGTCGTCGTCAACGGCGGCGCGGTGGCCACCACCGCGCGCGACGTCACGCTCACCATCTCGGCCAGCGCCGACGTCGACCGCATGGCCCTGATTGAGTCGGCGACGACGCCGGACTGCGACACGGCCACCTACGTGGCGTTCGTGCAGCAGCCGGCGTTCACGCTGTCGTCGGGCGACGGCGACAAGAGCGTGCAGGTGTGCCTGCAGGACCGCGCCGGCCGCAAGGCGGCCGCGGTGCCGGACAGCATCCGCCTCGACCAGGGCGCGCCCGACGGCTCCGTCGTCGTCAACGGCGGCGACGCCTTCACCAACCGCCGTGACGTCATCCTCACGGTGGCGCGAAACGCCGGCAGCGAGGACGCGAGCCTCATGGCCGTGGGCGAGGGCGCGCTCGTGTGCAACGCCGCCAACCTCGTCTACACCGCGTTTCAGCCCACCGTGCCCTTCACCGTCTCCACCGGCGACGGCACGAAGACCGTGTCTTTGTGCCTGAAGGACGGCGCCGGCAACGTGAGCACCACCACGCGCCAGGACACCATCACGCTCGACACCTCGCCGCCGTCGGGGTCCACCGTCAGCATCGCCAACGACGCCGCGTTCACCACCAGCGCCACCGTCACGCTCACGCTCACCTTCCCCGGCGACGTCACCGGCGTCGCCGTCGGAAACGACGGGCTCGATTGCTCGTCGGCCACGTACGCGGCGCCCACGTCGACCATCTCGGGCCACGCGCTCACGCCCGGCGACGGCGAAAAGACCGTGGCCGCCTGCTTGAAGGACGGCGCGGGCAACACCTTCCTCGCCGTGGACACCATCGTCCTCGACACCGTGGCGCCCTCCGCGGCCGACAGCTCGCTCGCCATCAACGGCGGCGCCGCCAACACCACCTCGCGCGACGTCAGCCTCGTGTTCACCGCGCCCTCCGACGTGCACCAGGTGGCGGTCTCCGAGTCCGCGCTCAACTGCGCCACCGCCACCTACGGCGCGCTCAGCTCGCCGCTGCCGTTCACCCTCGCCGCCGGCGCCGACGGCACGCGCACGGTGAACGCCTGCTTGAAGGAGGACGCCGGCCGCACCGTCGCGCTCACCGACACCATCGTCCTCGACACCACGCCGCCCACGGCGACCACGTTCACCATCAACGGCGTCACGAGCCCCGTCACCAACAACCCCGCCGTCACCGTCGCCGTCGCTGCCAGCGCCGACGTCACCGGCATGGCGATCCAAAACGGCGCGCTCGACTGCACCACCGCGAGCTACGGCCCCTTCACCTCGCCGGTGCAATTCACCGTCGCCGGCGCGAGCCCCGTCACCGTGTCTTTGTGCTTGCAGGATCGGGCCGGCAACACGTCGGTGACCGGCGCCAACACGCGCGACGTCGTCCTCGACACCACCGCGCCCGGCGGCAGCGTCTCCATCAACGGCGGCGCCGCCTTCGCCACCACAAGGAACGTCACGCTCACGCTCGACACCTCGCCCCCCGAGAGCGGCCTGCAAAAGGCGGTCGCCAACGACGCCGTTGACTGCACGAGCGCCACCTTCAGCGCGCTCGGCGCCGTGCCGGCCACCGTGGCGCAGACGCTCTCGGGCGGCGACGGCACAAAGACGGTCTTTGTCTGCTTCAAGGACCCCGCGGGCAACGTCTCGGTCGCGCAGGACAGCGTCGTCGTCGACACCGCCGACCCCGTGGGCACCGTGGCCATCCTCGATCCCGAAGGCAACGCCGACGGCTTCGCCAACACCGCCAACGTCACCGTCGCGCTCACGCTCCCCGGCGAGGACACGGGCACCGCGCAGATGGCGGTGCGCGAGGCGGCCACGCTCGACTGCACCAGCGGCGCGCTCTCGTACGAAGCGTTTTCGTCCACCAAGGCGCTCGTGCTCGCCGGCGGCCAGGGCCTGCGCACCGTCAGCGCGTGCTTCAAGGACGCCGCGGGCCGCGTGACGCCGGCGGCGTCGGTGGCGCACGCGAGCATCACGCTCGACACCGTCGCGCCCGCGGGCGTGCTCTCGGTGGCCGAGGGCTCCGTCGTCGGCGGCACGCACTTCGTCAACACCGAGAACGTCACGGCCGTCATCTCGGGCACCTCGCCCGACGTCGTCGGGCTCGCGGTGTCCACGAGCGCGCTCAACTGCGCCACCGCCACCTACGGGCCGTTTTCGGCTGCGACGCCGGTGACGCTGTCGATCGGTGAGGGCGACAAGACCATCAACGCCTGCCTCGAGGACGGCGCCGGGCTCACCACCGCGCTCACCACCCAGGTGCGCCTCGACACCACCGCGCCGGCCGGCACGCTCACGCTCGACGGCGGCGCCGACTACACGGCAGACCGCAACGTCGACATCAACGTCCAAAGCGGCGAGGCCGACCTCGCGCTCAAGATCCCCGCCACCGACTGCACGCCGCCGTTCAACGTCTCGCCCTTCGACGGCGACGAGACCCGCACCGCCACCATCGCCGGCAGCGAAGGCACGCGCACCCTCGGCGCCTGCCTCAGAGATCCCGCGGGCAACACCACGTTCCTGTCCGACGCCATCAACCTCGACCTCACGCCGCCGGTCGGCATCTCCGCCACCTGCGCGTCCTGCCTCGTCGACAACACCACCGGCACGCCGGCGTTCTTCACCGCCGGCACCGACGTCGACGGCGACAGCGTCGTCGACGCCGCCGTGCTGCTCGGCAACGTCCAGGCCGTGGACCCGAACGCCAACGGCTTCGTGCAGTCCGTGGTCGCGCGCGTGGATCTGAACGGCGACGGCGACTTCGCCGACACCGTCGGCGGCGTCCCCGAGACGCAGGTCGAGGACTTCGACTCCTTCGTCCCCGTCCGCCTCGGCAGCGCCGACGGCCCCTACGCCGTCCACATCTCCTTCGTGGACGCCGCCGGCAACGAGAGCCCCGAGCTCGACTTCGACACGAGCTCGCCCACGCCCGATCCGCTCGTCGTGAACCTCGACACCACGCCGCCGGCGAACGACATCACCGTCACCGTCACGGGTCACATCGGCGACGGCAGCACCTCGACGTCGCTGACGGTGACGCAGAACGTTCAGGTGGCGCTCGGCCTGCCGCCGGGAAGCGACGTGGTGTCCGCGATCGTGACGGAGAGCGGCAGCTTCGCCGGCCTCACGCCCAAGTCGCTCGGCGACGTGCTCGGGGACCCCTTCGTCCTCTCCGGCGGCGACGGCGACAAGACGCTGCACGTGCGCCTCTTCGATCACGCGGGGAACGCGGTGACCTTGACGGCCACACCCGTCATCACGCTCGACACGCAGCCGCCCTCGCTGGGCTTCGTCGTCATCGCCAACGGCGCCGACGCGGTCACCACCCACAACGTCACCCTGCAGCTCGGCGCGCAGGGCGCCACCAAGATGCGCGTGTCCATCGACGGTGCGCTCGACACCGAGCCCGTCGTGCCGTTCGCGCCTGCGCAGAACATCGTGCTCCCCGGCGGCGACGGGCTGAAGACGGTGAGCGCGGTGTTCCTCGACGACGCGCTCAACACGAGCACCGTGAGCCTCGACACGGTCCTGCTCGACACCACGCCGCCGTCGTCGCCGACCATCGCCATCGACGACGGCGCCGGCTTCACGCGCTCCACCTCCGTCACGCTCACGCTGGGCGTCGTCGATGCCACGGAGATGCGCGTCCGCACCGACGCGGTGTTCGACTCCGAGGTGTTCGTGCCGCTCGCGCAGACGGCCACCGCGCTCCTGCCGGCAGGTGACTGTTCGTCGGCCTCACCCGATTGCAAGCAGGTGTGCGCGCAGTTCCGCGACGCCGCCGGCAACCTGTCCTCCACCGTGTGCGACACCATCACGCTCGACAGCACGCCGCCGGCGGTCCCCGTCATCACCACCGCGCCGGGCGTGGTGGGCGGCGTCGCCTTCCAGCTCGCGCTCGCGGCCGAGCCGGCCGACGCGTTCTTCGGCGGCTACGAGATCGTCGTCGACCCGGGCGACAACGGCGTCTTCGCCGTGCAGACGCCGCTGGCCGGGTCGCCGCCGCGCTTCAACCTCACGCTCACGCCGCCGGTGGGCATCGACCCGGCCACGGCGTCGGCGCCGAACCTCATCCGCGTGCGCGCGTTCGACCAGGCGGGCAACCGCTCCGTCGAGGCCACGCTGTCCGTCACGGTGGACCCGGTGGCGCCGGCCGCGCCGACGCCGCTGGCGACGACGGCCGTCGTGAACGCCGACACCTTCGCCGTGTTCCTCGATCCCGTGAACAACCTCGCCGACGACGACGCGAACTTCAGCCACTACGAGATCGCGGCGGTGTCGCCGAGCCGGCCGTCGCCGAGCTTCACGCCCACCGCGCTCGTCGACGGGCTCATCTTCACGCTCGAGCAGGGCGACGACGTCGTCTGCCCGTCGCCGTGCGAGAACCGCCTGCGGATCCGCGCGCGCGACGCGGCGGGCAACGTCAGCGGCACGACCGAGGTGGTGGTCGACGAGGACTCCACGTTCCCGACGGCGCCCCGGCTCACCCCGCGGGGTGCGCGCATCACGGGCCTCGACGCCTTCATGCGCCTCGAGGAGATCTCGCAGGACAACGGCGGCGAGGTGGCCACGTACGAGATCGTCGGCGGCGACATCGACGCCTTCACGGCGACGGCGCCGCCCATCTTCAAGTTCACGCTCGACAAGCGCGACTTCAGCCACCAGCTCTGCATCCGCGGCAAGGACCTGGCGGGCAACGTCAGCACCACCGACTGCGTCATCATCGAGCAGAGCTCCGCGCTCCCCATCGCCAACAGCGGCGTGGACGAGCAGCGTCCGACCATCTTCGGGGACATGGTCGCCTACGAGGACGTCAGCAACGGCGTCGTCGCGGCCGACATCCGAAGCGGCGCCAGCCACGTGATCGACGCCAACGGCTTCGCCCCGCGCATCGACGGGGACCGCGACAACTTCCGGCTCCTCTGGTCGAGCTCCGGGCAGGCGCGGCTGGTGTCGTACCCCGTCGACGGCTTTGGCGCGGCCATCGCCGACAGTAGCCAGCTCGACGGCTGCCATGTGAAGGAGTGCGCGGGTCAGGTGAACGGCGTGTCGAGCATCGACATGTCGGGCGACAACATCGTGCTCGACGGTGGCGACGTCCAGGGCCCGGGGCTCTTCTTGACCAGCCCCACCGACTGCACGCGGCCCCTCTGCGGAGAGGGCGCCGCGCCCGATGCCACGAGGCTGACGCCGGTGGGGGAGCCGGTCGCGCTCTGCCAGGATCGCGAGAAGACCGGCGTCCGCATCGATGGCAACGTCATCGTGTGGTGCGAGGACACTGGCAGCGCGCTCGAGATCCACCGCATCCGGCTCGGGACCACGCCCGCCGGCACCGACGAGGTCATCGCCACCAACGTGCAACCGGGGTTCCAAACGCCCCACCAGCCCGTCATCACGAGCGACAGTCTCTACTGGGCGAGCGGCACGGATCTATGCCGCATCGACGCCACCGCAACCGTCGCCACGCCGTTTGACGGCTGCCCCGTCGCGCAGCAGGTGGTCTCCGGCCAGATCGGGCAGCTGACGGGCGGCGATGGCGACCGCATCGGGGTCACGCTGGGCACAAACGCGCTCACCGATCCCATCGACGTCGCGTTCTTCCAGAGGAGCACCGGCACAATCACGCAGCTCACCGACGACATCCTCGAGCAGGGGGACGCGGAGATCTGGCGCGACCGCTTCGCCTACACAGATCGCCAGCGCTTCAGCAACGACGTCGTGGTGCGCGACCTCACCGAGGGCACCTTCGTCGTCGCCGACCCGGCGCTCCAGGGCATCCCGGCCACCGACGGCAACTTCATCGTGTGGGTCGACACGCGCAACGCCGGCATCCAGTTGTTCGCCTTCGACCTCGCCACCGACAGCGAGCTCGAGGTCACGCCCTCGAGCGAGATCCTCGGCGCCGGCGACACCATCTACTCCTTCGAAAACGGCATCGTCGCCTACACGTTCCTGAACGGCGCGGGCGCGCCCGACCGGCTCTTCGTCCAGAACGTCGCCACCGGCGAGCAGACCCAGGTCGCCGGCACCACGGCGACCATCGAGGCGCCCATCCTCAACGAGGACGCTTCGCGCGTGTTCTGGTTCGACAGCGCCGACGGCCGCATGAAGACCGCGAGCCTCGGCGGCGCCGGCGGCGTCACGCCCGGCACCATCGAGAACGTCGGCGGCGTCGCGCAGCGCGTGACGCGCACCGCCGCCGCGGGCGACACGGTGATCTACGAGGACGACCCGGGGGCGGGCGGCAACAGCGTCGGCTGCGCCGTCGTCGGCGCCACCGCGACGAACATCATCGACACGGATGCGCGCACGCTCGGGGCGGCGACCATCACCGGCCTCGGACCGGTGCTCGCCTACGGCGCGAACAACAACACCGAGATCCGCGCGTGCCAGCTCGACTGCAGCGGCGCCTCCGCCTCGTGCCCGGTCACGCTCCTGGCCTCCGGCTCCGGGGACGTGGAGTCACCGCGCGTGTCCACCGACGGTCACATCGTCTGGGTCTCGCACCAGGCCGGCGACTCCTTCGGGCAGATCGTCGTCTACGACGCCCTCGCCGACGTGCGCTATCGCCTCGACACCGACTTCGGCGTCGACGGCGCCGCGCCGGTGGTGGACGCCGACGTCGAGGGCAACCGCGTGGTGTGGAGCGGCTTCCCGTTCGGCACCAGCGACGTCTTCACCGCCGTCCTCGGCGAGTGACGCCGCGCCGGGTGCCAAGAAAAGCCCGCGGGGGGCCGCGGGCTCAGGTGGTTGGGGAACTAGGATTCGAACCTAGATAAACGGAATCAGAATCCGTTGTCCTGCCGTTAGACGATTCCCCAGCAGGTGGTGGCTCCTCCTTCCGTAGCGAGCTTCCGTCGGGGCTGTCAACTCCCGTCGGGCGTTCGACGACGACGAGGCTCGAACCCGGCGCCCCCGGCGCGGTCCGTGTCCTTCTGCGAGGCCCCGGCTGGACATGCGGGTGCTAGGGTGAGACCTCCCTCGACGAGATCGTGACCGCCACCGACTACAACCGCGACGTGTACGACCGCATCTGGCGACAGATGTCGGACTTCATCCGCTACAACCCGGGGGCCCGGCACCGCCGGCGGCACGTGTTCGACCTCGTCGAGCGCTGCCGGTTCGACTCCCTGCTCGACGTCGGCTGCGGCAACGGGGAGCTGCTGCGGCTCATCGAGGACCGTTGGCCCGGCCGGCGGCTCGCGGGTGCCGATCTGTCCTCGTCCGTGGTGGAGCAGAACCGGCGGGCGCTCCCCCGGATGCAGTTCTTCACCAAGGACATCGAGCGCGAGGCCTTGCCCGAGGGCTTCGACCTCGTCGTCTGCTCCGAGGTCATCGAGCACCTCGACGACCCGGCCGCCGCCCTCGAGCGCCTGGCGGCCGCCGCCGTCCCCGGCGGCCACGTGATCGTCACCTGCCCCACAGGCCGCGTCTGGCCGACCGAGCGGCACTTTGGCCATGTCCGCCACCCCCGCCCCGAGGACCTCGAGGCCTGGGCCGCCCGGGCCGGCCTGGACGTCGAGGAGCTGTGGTCCTGGGGCTTCCCGTCCTACGCCCTCACCAAGTGGGCCCAGAACATTCGACCCGAGGCGGCGCTGAAGGCGTTTGCAGGAGAGCGCCCCTACGGGCTACCTCAGGTCGCGGTGTCCACGGCCCTCTGGCTCGCAAACTTCGCCAACCTCCGCACGTCTCCGTGGGGCGTGCAGCTCTTTGCTCTTTTGAAGAGGCGCTCTTGAAGATTCGGATCACCGGCGGAAAAGGCATGCTCGGCACCGACCTCGCCGCCGCCGTCGCCTGGCGCGGACATGACGTCGTCGTCACCGGTCACGAGCTCGACGTCAGCGACCTCGACGCGTTGCGCGCGTTCGCTGCCGAACAACAGCCCACCCACGTCGTCAACTGCGCCGGCTACACCAACGTCGACGGGTGCGAGGCCGAGCAGGCCCTGGCCGACAAGGTCAACGGCGAAGGCGCCGGCTGCGTCGGCGTGCTCGCCAAGGAGAAGGGCATCCACGCGGTGCACATCTCCAGCGACTACGTCTTCCCCGGCGACGGCAAGGCGCCCTACGCCGAGGACGCGCCCACGGGCCCGCTGTCGGCCTACGGCAAGAGCAAGCTCATCGGCGAGGAGCGGTTCCTCGAGGCCACCGGCCGCGAGGGCGCCGTCGTGCGCACCTCGTGGCTCTACGGCATCCACGGCAAGAGCTTCCCGCGGACCATGCTGAAGCTCATGGCGGACAAGGAGGAGATCGGCGTCGTCGACGATCAGATCGGCCGCCCCACCTACACCGCCGACCTCGCCCGCGCCCTCGTCGACGTCGCCGAGCGCAAGCTCACGGGCGTGTGGCACTTCGCCAACGCCGGCGAGGTCTCGTGGCACGGCTTCGCCAGCACCATCCTCGAGCGCGCCCGCGACAAGGGCATGCCCGTGAAGTGCAAGACGGTGCGCGCCATCAAGACCAGCGAGTACCCCACGCCCGCCAAGCGGCCGGCGTACTCGGTGCTCGCGACCACCAAGCTCGAGCGCGCGCTCGGCAGGCAGGCGCGGCCGTGGGCCCAGGCGCTCGAGCAGTACCTCGACCTCGTCAAGACGCGCGGCGTCTGACGGCGCGCTCGACGACGAAGACGAAGGGCGGCGCGAGCGCCGCCAGCACGATGGACGCCGTGGCCAGCGCGGGGACGCCGAGGAGGCTCCCGCCGGGCCCGTCGGACAGGACCTGCGACGACGCCGCGGCGCCGACGGCGCTCGCCATGTGCCGCGTGGCCGACTGCACCGAGAGGAAGCCGGCGCGCTCGTGCGGCTCGGGGACCTTGGTCATGAGCGTGGTCATCGAGACGTTGCGCGTGGTCTGCGAGAGCATGAACGCGCAGAACAGCACGAGCACCGGCACCGGTGGAACCACGAGCACGAAGCCGAGCCACACCGCCACCGCGAAGCCCACGGTGCCGGCGGTGTTGACGGCGAACGAGCCCACGCGGTCGACGATGCGGCCGGTCACCTGCATGACCACGAAGCTGAGCGCGCCGCCGACGAGGTAGAGCCGCCCGAGCTCCGCGCGCGGGTAGTGCAGGTTCTGCTCGAGGTGCGCGGCGATGTTGGGGATGAGCGCGAAGCCGCTCATCATCGCCAGCGCGAGCGCCGCGTAGGCGAGCAGGTTGATGCGACGGAAGAACAACCGGAGCAGGCGGGGCGGGCCGCGGCTCGACGCGAGGTGGCCGCGCAGGGACGGCAGCGCGAAGAAGCCGAGGACGACGACGGCGGCGCCGGCCGCCCCGACCCCGAGGAACGGCAGCCGCCAGCTCCCGATCTCGGCGAGCTCGAGGCCGGCGGGGACGCCGAGGACGCTGGCGACGGAGAAGGCGCCCATGACGGCGCCCATGGCGCGGCCGCGGCGCTCGACCGGGATGACGTCGGCGATGATGGAGAGCGACACCGACGTGGCGGGGCCGCCGAACATGCCGGCGACCACGCGCGCGAACAGGAGCGAGCCGAGGCCGGTGGCGAGCGCGCCGAGGAAGGTGCCGCACGCGAGGCCGACCAAGGAGACGAGCAGGGCCTTCTTGCGGTCGAAGCGGTCGAGAAAAAACGCGCCGGCGATGCCGGCGACGGCGGCGGCGGCGGTGTAGCTGCCGCCGATGAGGCCGAGCCGGCTGGTGGGGATGTCGAGCGCCTTGGCGAAGTCCGGGCCGAGCGGCATCACCATCATGAAATCGAGGATGTTGACGAACTGCACGGCCCCGATGAGGCCGACGAGGGTCTTTTCGGAGACGACAGGAGGTGCGGGCGCGTCGAGCACGACGGTGCCCGTACGATGCACCGGGCGCGCCTTCGTTGCGCGCCCAGGGCCGCCGGGCCGGCCGGAGCGGCGCCGAGCGCAAGGGCCGGAACCGGCTCCGCGCGCGGCCAAAAATTTCGGCGCGGACCGGGGCGCCCTTAGGCTCCAGGCGCATCCAGGAGGCTCCCATGGTCGCCGTCATGCGCCCGCGTTCCCCCGCCGCCACGAACCTCGTTCGCAACAACCGCCGCGTCGCCTTCGTCGGGGCCGACGAGCTCGTCATCGCCGGGCGCCCGCGCTCGGCGGGGTCGGTCCGCGGTGCCATGCCCCGGGAGCCTCTCGTCGAGGGCCGGCGGCGCCCCCGCGTGCCCGTCGCGCTGCGGGCGTGGGTGTGCACCGAGGCGCTCTCCGTGCGCGGTTTCGCGCTCGACCTCACCGAGAACGGCGCGCGCTTCGGGGGCATGGGCCTCAAGCTCAAGGTCGGCGACGCCGTCATCGTGAAGATCGTCGTCGACGAGGCCGACGCGCCCGTGGTGATCAAGGGCGAGGTGGTGCGCTACGCCCCGACCGCCGGGGCCTGCCCCGACGTCTGCGTCCGCTTCGTCGACGCCCCCGTCGACGAGCACTTCCGCGTCGCGCGCTTCCTCGATCGGAGCGGCCCGGCCGCGCCGGCGGCGCGCACGGCACGGTTGACGCCGGGGCGATAGGCGGCCACCGTCCCGCCCATGCCCATCCGGCCGTTTTCGCACTCTCCGTCGGGCGCCGTGGCCTTCGCCCCCGGCGCCGCCGCGCAGGCGGGGCAGCAGGGACCGCTCAAGAGGGCCAAGAAGATCGCCGTCGTCACCGACGCCGGCGTCAAGGCGGCCGGCCTCTTGGACCGCGTGTTGCCGTCGCTCGGCGAGCGCGTCGCCTTCGTCGACGACGGCTGCGTCCCCGACGCCGACGTCGCCCACATCAACGCCCTCGGCAAGAGGCTCGCCGACGGCGGCGCCGAGGCGGTCCTCGCCGTCGGCGGCGGCAGCGTCATGGACTCGGCCAAGTGCGCCGCCGCCGTGGCCGCCAAGGGCAAGAGCATCGAGGACCTCGAGGGCGTGGCCACCGTGCGGGCGAAGCTCCTGCCGCTCGTGTGCATCCCCACCACGACGGGCACGGGCTCCGAGGCCACCCAGTTCGCCGTCGTCAAAGACCGCGCCGAGGGCCGCAAGCGCATCCTCATGGACCTGTCGCTGGTCCCCGTCTTGTCCATCCTGGACCCCGAGATGGTGCTCGGCCTGCCCAAGGCGGCCACCGCCGCCACCGGCGTCGACGCCGTCACCCACGCCGTCGAGGCCGCGGCGAGCCGGATGCAGAACCCCATCGCCACGGCGCTGTCCGTGGAGGCCGTGCGGCTGCTGCGCGAGGCCCTCCCGCGCGCGCTCGAGGCCCCCGACGACATCGACGCCCGCGCCGCCTGCCTCGTGGCCGCCAACCTCGCAGGCCAGGCGATCTCGTCGGCGATGCTCGGCGCCTGCCACGCCTTCGCCCACGCGCTGGGCGCGCTCAAGGGCGTCCCGCACGGCGTGGCCAACGGGATCTTCCTCGTGCCCACCATGCGTGTGAACGCGGAGAAGGCGAAGCGCGCCTACGGACACCTCGGCCAGGCCCTCGGCGCCCCGACGCTCGACGGCGCCGCCGCCTGGGCCATCGACGCCGTGGAGACCCTGGTCCACGACGTGGCGGGGATCCCGCGCCGCCTGCGGGACGCCGGGGTCACCGAGGGTGACCTCGACGCACTGGTCCGGCTCACCATGGGCGACGCCGACCTCGCGACAAACCCTGTTTCGCTCGACGAAGACGGCGTTCGCCGCATACTCTCCGAGCGCTTCTAGGGGCGCGCTTCAGGGAAGGATCGCGATGGCCGACGGCGACGACGTCTGGGTGGAAGTCGAGGTGCTCAAGGGCACGCTGGTCAGCGTGTACCGCGGCCGGGTGTCGGCGAAGACCCTCAACGCGTGGCGCAGCGGCGAGCTCGGCAAGGGCTGCTTCGAGCTACAGGACACGTACTGGAGCTACGACGAGGGCGACGGCAACGAGGGCTGGGTCGTCGTCGGCGCCACCGCCGGGCCGTACGCCGCGGCGCACGGCACCACGTTCATCCGCAGCGACCTCGTGCTGGTCATCGTCCCGCTGCGCGACGGCACCGAGCGCGAGATGCACAAGGTCCGCCCCGTCGGCGGCGCTGCCCGCGACGACGACTACTGAGAGGGTGTTTACAAATTGGCACCGCGGTCGATGGACGCACGGCGGAAGGGCGACGGCGCTGACTTCGGCCGCGGAGGCAGCTTCGGCGCTGCGGCGACGCGCCGCATGAGCAGGCTCGCGTGCGCGAACCAGACCCACGCTTCGGCGACATCGATGCGCTGCTCGTGATCCTTGCCGAGGCGGCGCGGGCGGTCGCTCCACGAATTGGTGCGCTCGACGACCCATCGCTTGCGCAGCACCTGGAAGACCGGCACGGGCTTGAAGAGCGCGAGCTGCGGACCCTGCCACGCTCGGCGCTTTGACATTCGCGGCACCACTTCGACATCGACGCCGGGAAAGCGCTTCTCGAGCCGCTTCTCGCACTTACCCGAGTAGCCCATGTCGACGTAGACCTTCTTGAGCGTCGGGTGCTTCTTTACGCCGCGTGCAACAACCTCGTCAGCGGCGTCGCGGTCCTGGATGTTCGCAGGCAGAACCGCGACGGTGAGCAACAACCCGAGCGTGTCTGTCAGGAGATGGCGCTTGCGACCTTTGATCTTCTTAGCGCCATCGTAACCATGGGCCCCCCTTTTTCCGCCGTCCGCACCGACTGGCTGTCGAGAACGGAGGCGGTCGGCGCTTCGTCGCGTCCTTCGCGTTCGCGCCATAAGTCTCGCAGCTCGTCGTTCATCTTCTCGAACAGCCGCTCGTCGGACCAACGACGGAACGTCGCGTAGACGTTCTGCCACGGCGGGAACTCGCGCGGCAGCATCCGCCAGGCGCACCCGGAACGAACCGCGTAGCAGATCGCATCGAACACGAGGCGTCTCGGGTATTTCTCCGGACGCCCCACCCCTGACTTCTCGAAGAGATGCCGCACGAGCTCCCACTCGACGTCGGTGGTGCTCGACGGATAGTGGCCGTCGGAGGCGCGCCTGTGCGCCTGGGTGTAGCCGTAGCGCTTCGCCGGCGGCGTCGACGGCGCGTTCTCCGTGCGCACAAGCTTCAGCCCGAGTCGCTTGAGCGCCACGTTGATCGTGTCGTGGCTGACGCGGCGACGTTTCCGCGCCCGCATCTTCTCGGCGAGCTCGTACGTCGACAAACGCGGCTCGGCATTCAACGTGTCGACGAGGAACCGATCATCGTCGGCGTCGAGAATTGGAGGACGTCCGGGACCGCGACCACTGGGAATGCGCGCCATGACCTCGACATAGCAGGCGGACAGTTACTTTGTAAACACCTTCTGAAAGGCTGACGAAAAACAAGGCTCGTAGCAGCACTCGGCGAAGCCGCCCACAAGGTGGCTCGCCGCGCGGAGTACGTGGCGAGGCACGTCGATCGCTCATCAGCCCGCGAACGTCGTACAGGGTTCGTGCGGGTCGTGTGCGCGCCGACGTGCCTCGATGCGATGTCGGCGCGGACTTCAGGCGGTGAGCTTCGCGAGGTTCTGCAGCAGGTTGAAGGCCACGGCTGCCATCAGGGCGACCGTCGTCACCTTCGCTAGCCCCCGTACGTAGAGCCCGTGTACTGATCCAGCCGTGGATCAGGCTTCTGGTGCTTGCGGCGATCGCCGGCCCCGCGCGGCCGCGCTTGAGCTTCACCATGCAAGGTGGATCAGCTCGAGCCGCACTTTTGGCGCGCAAATCTCGGTGAGTTGCGAGTGCTTGGGCGCTCGGATCAGCGAAGGCTAGACGACGTCGCCACCGCCGGAGCGGAAAGGAGCGGAGAGCTCGGCGCCCCGGCGCTCAACTCGGCGCGCGTCTTCGTCGCCGAGCTCGGAGCTCCTTTCCGCTCCGCCGTGTGGCCGTAGCACCGTCCCCTTCCGGGTGGCTCGGATCAACGGTCCATCGGGCCAGCCCTCGTCGCCACTCGCGGCGCTCTCGATGACGCGGATCCACGCGTCGACGCCCCGGGCGCGCACGCGTCCGAGCAGGCCGTCCCGCGCGCCTTGCCGATGGCGTCACCCCTGGAGCTCAGCGGCGTTACGACATTCTCGGCGGGACGGCGTTTTTCGCTGACGACGACGTCGTGCCCCGCCGCGAATGTCTACGCCGCGCGCCTTCGGCTCCTCCCGGCGCCGGGCCTCTCCGCGTAGCCGAGCTTCGTCGACGACACCGAGCTCGCCGCCCCGTCGCCGATGGGGCTCAAGGCGCGAACGCGAGCTCCAGGGCCTCGTCGAGGGACTTCACGCGTAAGACGGTGAGGCCCTCGGGGGCGCGAACGCCGTCGGTGCCGGTGGCGGGGACGAGGGCGCGGGTGAAGCCGAGCCGCGCGATCTCCTCGAGGCGGTTCTCCACGCGGGCGACGCCGCGGATCTCCCCGGACAGGCCGATCTCGCCGAAGCAGGCGAGCTCCGGATCCAGCGGGGCGCACTTCAGCGACGACGCCACCGCCAGCGCCACCGGCAGGTCGGCGGCGGGCTCGTCGAGGACGGCGCCGCCGGCGACGTTCACGAACAGATCCTGTCCGAGCAGCGACAGCCCCGCGCGCCGCTCCAGGACGGCGGCGAGCATGGCCACGCGCACCTGATCGATGCCGGTGGTGGTGCGCCGCGGGTTGCCGAAGGGCGTGGCCACGCACAGCGCCTGCACCTCGACGAGCAGCGGGCGGGTGCCCTCGATGGTGGCGGCGACGGCGGAGCCCGGCCGCCCCTTGGGGCGCTCGGCGAGAAACAGCGCCGAGGGGTTGTCCACCGGGACGAGCCCCTCGCCGCGCATCTCGAACACCGCGATCTCGTGGGTGCTCCCGAAGCGGTTCTTGGTGGCGCGCAGCACGCGATGCGGCCCCGCGCGCGTGGGCTCGAAGGAGAGCACGGCGTCCACCATGTGCTCGAGCGTCTTTGGTCCCGCCAGCGCGCCGTCCTTGGTGACGTGACCGACGAGCAGCGTGGAGATGCCCCAACTCTTGGCGACCTGCATGGCCTTGTGGGTGACCTCGCGGACCTGCGACACCGACCCCGGCGCCGAGTCGAGCTCCGGCGACGAGATGGTCTGCACCGAGTCCAGGATCAGCACGACGGGCTTGTGCGCCTTGACCTCGTCGAGGACGGCGAACAGGTCCGTCTCCGCGAGCAGGAAGATGTCCTCGTTGAGCGCCCCGAGCCGCTCGGCGCGCATGCGTGTCTGCGCCGTGGACTCCTCGGCGCTCACGTAGAGCGTGCGCGCGCCCTGCTGCGCCAGCCGCTTGGCGGCCTCGAGGAGCAGCGTGCTCTTGCCGACACCGGGCTCGCCCCCGATGAGGACGAGGGAGCCGGGCACGAGGCCGCCGCCGAGGACGCGGTCGAGGTCGCCGAGCCCCAGGCGAACCCGCGGCACGTTCTCGCTGACGACCTCGGTGATGCGCACGGCCTTGCTCGCGGGCCGCTCGCCGCGCGCCGCCGACGCCCCCGACGACTTGCGCGCCCGCTCCTCGACGAAGCTCGACCACGCGCCGCACTGCGTGCAGCGCCCCGTCCACTTGCGCTCGACGTGCCCACACACCTGGCAGGCGAAGATGGTGGCGTCACGGCTCATACGAGGACATCCGCGCGACCCCGCCGCAATTTGCGCACCCGCCGGCGGATCTCATCGCGACAGGTCGGGCGGGGACGCGTGCGCGCCGCTCAATGGCTGTGGGCGCCGGGGCCGTGGATGTGGCCGTGCTTCATCTCGTCGGCGGTGGCCTCGCGGACGTCGTTCACGGTGACCTCGAAGGTCAGCGTCTTTCCCGCGAGCTCGTGGTTGAAGTCGAGCGTGATGGTCTTGCCGTCCATCTCGGTGATGCGCGCGGGGACCTCGGTGCCGTCGGGCGCGGTGGCGACGATGTGGTCGCCGACGTCGTACTTGCCCTGGGGGAACTGGGACTTGGGCACGGCGTGCACGCGGCTCTTGTCGTACGTCCCGTAGCCGTCCTCGGGCGAGACCACGCACTTCTTCTGCGCGCCCTTCTCGAGGCCCTCGAGCTGCGCCTCGAGGCCGGGGATGATGTTGCCGGCGCCGTGGAGGTACCACAGGGGCTCGCCCTTTTCGGAGAAGTCCACGACCGTGCCGTCGTCGATGGTGAGCTTGTAGTCGAGCGCAACGGCGCACTTCTTCGCGACTTGCATGGGAGCTCCTTGTCCGCTCGGGGTACGGAATCGCCCTCGCCCGGTCAACCCAGCGAGCGCGGCGTTTGTCGGCGCGGCGCTCAAAACAGCAGGAGCCGCGTGAACCACGCCGCGGCGAGGAGCCCCGCGAGGTCGCCGATGAGCCCCGCCCACAGCGCGTGCCGGATGCGCTCGATGCCGACGGAGCCGAAGTAGACGGCGAGGATGTAGAAGGTGGTGTCGGCGGCCCCCGACATCACCGCCGCCGTCGTGGCCGGGACGCTGTCGGCGCCGTGCGTCTTCATGAGCTCCACCATCACGCCGTCGGCGCCGCTGCCCGACAGCGGACGCACGAGCATCATCGGCAGGGTCTCCGCGGGGACGCCGATGAACGACAGCGCCGGGCCGAGCGCGTGCGCGAGCAGGTCGAGGAGGCCGGCGCCGCGCACCATGCCGACCGCGACGAGGACGGCGACGAGGTACGGGATGATCCGCACCGCGGTCTCGAAGCCCTCCTTGGCGCCCTCGACGAAGACCTCGTACACCTTCACCTTGCGCACCGCGCCGGCGACGACGATCACCACGATGACGACGGGGATGGCCCAGTCGGCGACGACGTCGGCGACCGAGCGCAGGACGTTCACGGCGCCCCCGCGGCGTCGTCGTCGTCGCCCGCGGGCGCCGCGGCCGCCGGCGCCGGCGCGGCGGCCTCGGGGGCGGGCGCGCCGGGCAGGGGGTAGCGACGCTGCAGCAGGCGCGCGGCGACGAAGGCGACGATCATGCCGCAGCCGGTGGCCAGGATGGTCGGCAGCACGATGTTCGTCGCGGCGGAGCTCCCGTTGGCCAGGCGCAGCGCGATGGTCCGCGCGGGGATGAGCGTGATGTGCGTGGTGTTCAGGGCGAGGAAGAGCACCATGGCGTTGGTCGCCGTCTTCTTCTCCGGGTTCAGCTCCTGCAGGCGCTTCATGGCCTCGAGGCCGAGCGGCGTGGCGGCGTTGCCGAGCCCGAGCAGGTTCGCGGACATGTTCATGACGATGGCGCCCATGGCCGGGTGCTCCGGCGGCACGTCGGGGAACAGCCGGACCAGGACCGGCCGCAGGACGCGCGCGAGGAGCGCCACCAGCCCGGCCCTCTCGGCGACGCGCATGAGGCCCATCCACAGCGCGAGCACGCCGACGAGGCTGAGGGCGAGCTTGGCCGCGTCGGACGCCGAATCGAGCGCCTTCTGCGTCACCCCCTTCATGGCGCCGCCCTCGATCGCCTGGGGGAACAACGACGGCCAGACGTCATGCAGGCCCGCCGCGAGCACGGCTGCGCAGAGCAACGCGACGAAGACGCGGTTCATACCGGCGCGATCGTAGGCAGTCTCAAGCGCGCTCTCGAGTTTTTGGCCGGTCCACAGTACGTTCGGCCTCCATGAAAGCCCGCCTCGCCACCGCGGCCTTCTTCGTCGTCATCGGCATCCTGCTGCCGGTGGTGGCGGTGGCCAAGCGCGGCCCGCCCTGGGGCTTCCGCGGTCACGACGCGGTCCTCCTCGAGGCCACCGGCGACGTCGAGATCATGGCCTCGGAGCAGCGCCGCCAGCGCGAGAAGCGGGAGGACGCCGCCCTCGAGCCCAAGGCCGGCCTGTTCCTCGACGCCGGCGACGAGGTGCGCGTGTCCCGCTACGGGCAGGCCCGGCTGCGCACCCCCACCGCCGACCTCGTCGTCGGCGACGCGGCGGACGTGGTCCTCGGCGACAAGGACGTCACCATCACCCGCGGCATCGTCGACGTGCGCCTGCCGGGCGGCACCACGCCGTTCGAGGTGAAGGCCGCGGGCGTCGCGGGCAAGCTGACGCTCCGCCCGGGCGGCGGCGAGGGCGGCGCCGTGCGCGTGCTCGTCGACGGCTCCGGCGCGCTGCGCGCGCTGGTGCAGAGCGGCTCCTGCGAGGGGACGGCGCCGGGCGGCGACGAGATCGCCGAGAGCGGCCGCGTCGTCGTCGTCGGGCCGGACAAGAAGCCGCGCGTGGAGGCGAAGCCCACGGCGCTGGCGCTGACCCCCCGCTGCGACGGCAAGAAGCTCACCGTCGACGTCCCCGCCGGCGCGCAGGTGTTCGTGGGCGCCAAGGTGAGGTACCCGAAGGACGGCCAGGTCGTCGTCGACGTCGCGGGCGGCAAGGTCCCGGTGTTCGCCCGCGACCTCGCCGGGGACACCGCGCGCGTCGAGGCCGACTGCACCCACGCGACGAAGACGAAGTAGCCGTGGCCAAGAAAGACCGGTTCGTCCCCAAGGGGAACGCCCGCTACGACCGCCACGATCACTACTTCAAGAAGGCCCGCAAGGAGGGCTTCGCGGCGCGCTCCGTCTACAAGCTCGAGGAGATCGACCACGAGATGCACCTGATCGCGCCCAAGGACCGCGTCCTCGACCTGGGCTCCGCGCCCGGCTCGTGGCTGCAGTACGTCGACGACAAGCTGAAGACGGGGACGGCGCTCGGCATCGATCTGTTGCCGGTGAAGGCGGGGCTGTCGGGGAAGGTGGAGGTCCTCGTGGGCGACGTCTACGAGACCCCGCTCGAGGAGCGCGGGCCCTTCGACGTGGTGCTGTCGGACATGGCGCCGAACACCACGGGCATCCGCACCGTCGACCAGGCGCGGAGCCTGGCCCTGTGCGAGCGCGCCCTCGAGATCGCCGAGCAGGCGCTCGCCCCTGGCGGGAACATGTGCGTGAAGATCCTCGAGGGCGGGGACATGAAGAGCTACCTCGAGGCGTGCAAGAAGGTCTTCGAGACGGTGAAGGTGAGGCGGCCGAAGAGCACGCGGGCGGGGTCCACGGAGACGTACGTGATCGGGCTCGACAAGCGCCCGCGGCGCGTGCGCCCGTAGAGCGGCCGCGCTCGCCGCGCTAGCGTCGGGCATGCTCTACGCCGGCCTGCCCATCCTGGTCCTCGGCCTCATCATGATGTTGCGGGGGTGGATCTACACCCTGAGGCCCAACGGCCGGATCGCCGAGCGCCGCAAGCGCCGCAACCTCAAGGTCGGCTTCACCACGGACATGAAGCTCTTCGGCAGGAAGATCCGCCGGCTCGGCCTGATGATCGCGCTGGCCGGCGGGGGGCTCGTCGGCTGGCATCTGTCGCGGGGCCACGACGTCCCGGTTGCCCCGTCGGCGCCGGCCCCGTCGGCCCCGTCGGCCCCGTCGGCCCCGGCCCCGTCGGCGCCCTCCGCGGCGGCGGCCCCGGCGGCGACACCTGTGCCGGCCCCCGGAACGCCCGCGCCGTGAAGCGAGATCCCCTCGAAGCCGCGGCGGCCTCTTGACCTCTCACCGGCTCGCGTGCACAGTCCGCGGCGCGCCCAGATAGCTCAGCTGGTAGAGCAGTGGACTGAAAATCCGCGTGTCGCTGGTTCGATTCCGGCTCTGGGCACCAACAAGACTCAAGGACGCCGCGGGTTCACGCCTGCGGCGTTCTTTTGTGGGACCGAGGTGTCGATCCGCGGTGGGCTCGTTCGTCGTCAGCCAAGGAGGACGCGATGCGATTCATGGTGATGCACAAGCACGACAAATCCACCGAAGCGGGCGGGCGGCCGAGCCCGGAGTTCATCGGGAAGATGGGAGCGCTCATCGGGGAGCTCATCGAGTCCGGCGTGTTCGAGGACGGCGCCGGGCTGGGAAGGAGCGCGACGCGCACCCGGCTCACGTTCAAGGGCGGTGAGCGCACGCTGCTCGAGGGACCCTACGCGGGCTCCGACAACGAGCTCGTCGCCGCGTTCCAGCAGATCACCGTGACGTCGCGCGCCGAAGCCGTCGAGTGGGCTTCCCGGCTCGGCCGCGTCCTCGGCGACGCCGAGATCGAGGTCGGGAAGACCACCGAAGAGTGGGACCTCGGTCTCGCGCCGGAGCCGCCGAACGCGCCGCAGCATTACCTCGTGCTCCAGAAGGCGACGAAGGCGTCCGAGGCCGGTGAGGCGCCGAGCGCCGCAGTGCGCGACGCCGTCGACCGCGTGCAGAAGGAGATGGCGGACGCCGGCGTGCTCACGAGCGCCGCGGCGCTCACGCCCTCGTCGCGCGCGACCCGCATCCACATGAACCGCGCGGGCAGGAGGGACGTCATCGATGGGCCGTTCGCGGAGTCGAAGGAGCTCATCGGCGGCTTCGCGATCCTCGATCTGCCGTCGAAGGACGCGGTGCTCGACTTCGCGTGGCGCTATGGCGGTCTCATGCTCGAGAGCGTCGAGACGCTCGAGATGGACATCCGCCCGGTCCGCGAGTAGCGGCGCTCGCGGCGCCGCGCGCCCACCGGCGCGGCGCCGTCGGCGATTCCATCGTCACGTTCACGCCGGGCGCCGCCTTCGCCTGGCCGGCGCTCGGACGCGGGCGCGGAGGGCGGCGCTGCCCTGTCCTCGCTCGATCCGCGTCGTCGCCGGCCTCGCGCTCGCCGCCGTCGCGTCGTCGTGCACGCCGGTCCCGCTCGCGCTCACGCACCGCGCGACCGGCGCCGTCGTGGCGAGCACGCAGGCGTCGGGCACAATCGTCACCCTCCCCGTCACCGTCACCGTCGGATCTCGGTGAGCGCAGAGGAGCGGGGGCTGCGCGACGAGTCCGTCCTCGCGCGCGAGGGGTTCGCGCTCCCGCCGCCCCTCTTCGCCGCCGGGACGCGGGTCACCGAGGTCGGGGACAAGAACTTCCGCCTCGAGCGCGAGCGCGTCGAGGCGCCTCAAGGTGGTCCCCGAGGAGCTGTTCGCGGCGTGGGTGGACGAGGGCACGGTGGTCGTGCCGGGCGAGCGCGACGACAAGGTCGTCGTCTCCGCGCTCGTCGACGCGTGGACGCAGGAACCCGGGGACACGCTCGCCGACGCCGTGAACGCGCTCACGCGCGCGGCGCACGTCGTCCCGGCGTGGAGCCTCTCGGTGCGCGAGGAGCTCGAGCGCGCGGCCGGGGAGATCGTGATGGCGGTTCGGTAGCCGCCTGCCGGACCAACGCACGGTCCGGCATTTTCTTTGAGTTGAGCGAGGTCTGCTGAGGTCGTCCTCGAGCACGACCTTCAGCGTCGCTTCGGCCCGCGCGCCATACAGATGGCCAGGTATCGCTGGATCACGTCGGCGAGACCTGTATCGATGCTTTCAACCACCAGCGCGTGTCCTATGGATACTTCGAGGATGCCTGGAATCGTCAGGAATCGACCCAGGTTGTCGAGATTGAGATCATGGCCGGCGTTGACCCCGAGGCCGACCGCCTGTGCCCGTTGCGCTGATTCATGGAATGCATCCAGCAGAGGCTGTTCCCGTCCGGCCTCGAAGGCGTTGGCGTAGGGCTCGGTATACAACTCGACGCGATCGGCCCCCAGATCGCGGATGGACTCCAGCTCGTTGGTGTCGTGGTCCACGAACAGGCTCACCCGGATGCCGCGGTCCCGAAGGGACCCGATCACACGTCGAAGAAGCGCACGGTGGTCCACCACCTTCCAGCCGTGGTCCGAGGTGATCTGTCCGGGGGAGTCCGGCACCAGTGTGCATTGCGCCGGCACTGTCTCGAGCACCACCTCGAGGAACTCGTCGCCCGGATAGCCCTCCACATTCAGCTCCACACCGCGGTCGTCACAGATCGACTTCAGCGTGGACACATCCGAGTACCGTGCGTGCCGTTGGTCTGGTCGTGGATGCAACGTGATGCCGTTCGCTCCGAAGTCGATGCACCGGTTCGCGAAATTGGCCACGCTCGGATAGTCACGTCCCCGAGCGTTGCGCAGGAGAGCGATTTTGTTGATGTTAACGGATAGGTTGGTCATCGGATTCGTACTCGAGAGGCACGGTTTTATTGCAGATACAGGATGAAGTCCACCGGGTCCCGGCCGATGTCCGGACTGCGGCGCAGTCCGGTGCTCCCGCCCGCCGCCAGGACGAATTCGTGCTCTCCTTCGGGCCGTGTCATGAACAAGTCGATCACGATCGGAGGTCGATCCCCGATTTCGGCGCCGACGCGATCGACTTGTTCATGAGGCACTGCTGCGTGGATGAATCACGTAGTTCCAGTTGCCGTGAAATGCATTTCGCTCGATTCGGAGCGCGGCCATGACCTCGTCCGGTATCTCGACGCCGGTCGGATGCTCGATCTTGTTCGCGGAAGAACCGCGTCGACGAGGTGGGCAGCGCAGTCCGCGGCGCGCCGACCGGTGCATGACGGGCACACCGCGCGCCGCTTGCACGGTCGTGGTCGGCGTGCTCGCGTTGTTCGTCCTCAAGTAGCGCCGCTCACGGGCGGTACTGGATACGCCCCGCCGGCGGCGGCGACACCGGCGAGTGCGTACGGAACCACGCGATGAGCGCGTCGACGTCGACCGGGCCGGTGGTCACATCGCGGCCGGCGGCGAACACGCCGCGCTCGACGAGGAAGTTGTTGACGGTGACGCGGTACTCGCCGGCAGGCGCAAGCGGCTTGTCCCCCACGAGGACGCTGCCGGGCACCACGTGCCGCCCCGACGCGTCGGGCCCGGACCACGCGTAGCTGAGCCCGGACACCTGCAGGATGCCCTGCTGCGACGAGAACTGGTCCTCGAGGGCCCGCTCGATCTGCGCGCCGGTGAGCGTGACCGTCTCGAGCACGTTGCCGAACGGGTGCACCGCGAACAGCTCCGCGACCGTGACCTCGCCCGGCTGCTCATCGCCCGTCGGCGCGACGAGCAGGGAATCGCGCAGGCCGCCGTTCTGCTGGAACGCGATGCGCGCGCCCGCCGGCGCCGTGGCCGCGAGCTGCGCATCGGCGTCGACGTCGCCCAGGCTGCTCTCTCCCGCGACGTTCGGCGTCGCTCGCAGGTCGGCCGTGACGGTGCCGGTGACCTCGGCGCCGATGTCGACGGACGCCGCGACCGCCTCGGCCACGGCGGCGGCGACGCCCGCGTCCGGCGCGATGTCGTGGTCGACGTCGCGCGTGAGCGGAGCGCCGGCCGTCACCGTGCGCGCGTCGAGATCCACGGTGAGGTCGACCTCGCCGAACACGTCGCCAAAGGCGCCGGCGGCGATGGTCGGCACATCGTCGATGGGACATGCGAAGCGCGCGTGGGAGTGCCCCGACAGCACCACGTCGACGACGTCCGCGACCGCGGACGTGAACGGCACGATGTCACCGCCCAGCGAACACCCGAACAGCGGCGCGCCGGGCACGTGGGTAAGCGCGATGACGACGTCGGCGCCCTCCTCGCGCAGCACTCCGGCCTCGCGTCGGACGGCGACCGCCTCATCGTCGAACGTGAGGCCCTCGACCGCCGTCGCGACGGTCACGGTAGGCGTCTTGCGCCAGGACGCGCCGACGAGGCCGACGTGCGCGCCAGCGACGTCGACGATGGCGCCGGGGAGGAAGGCGGGCGAGCCGTCGTCGAGAGCTACGTTCGCCGCCAGGAAGGGAAAGGACGCGCCCGGCCACGGGTGGTCGCACGGGTCGCCGTCGTGGCAGCCACCGCTTTCCAGGCGCACCAGCTCGTCATACCCCTCGTCGAGCTCGTGGTTGCCGACCGCGCTCGCGGCGAGGCCCATGCGCCCCATGATGTCGAGCGTGGGCTCGTCGTGCTGGACGGCGGACGGCAACGGGCTCGCGCCGAGGATGTCACCCGCGCCGACCAACAGCGCGCCGTCGACGCCGCGCGCGCGTTCCTTCAGGTGCGCCGCGAGCCACGCCGCCCCGCCGACGTCCCCGTGCGCCTCGAGGTTGCCGTGGAAGTCGCCGATGGACAGGACGCGCAGCGTGACCTCGCCGCGTGGCTGCAAAGGCGTCGTGTGGTGGCCGTCGGGGCCGCCGCAGGCCGCGAACGCACCGAGCGCCACGAGGAAGAACGCGGCGCCAAGGCCGGTGGTCGTGCGCATGACTCGCCCCCTGTTGGGTGCACGAGAGCACCAGCACCGTCCGTGCCACCGAGGCGCGACGCCCCATGGGCACGGCGCCGCGCGCGGTTGGGGCAGCGCACACGTCCGGTGTGTACGAGCGAACTGTTACGACGCGCGCGAGGCGGCGACCACGTCGCCCTTCTTCTGCACGACCGGAACATCGTCCGGCGCGCAGCTGGCGGCTTCGGTCAATTCGTTGGCGGGACCGGTCAGCGACGCGCCCGCGGGGGGCGCGTACGCATAAGGCGAACCCCGGAGGTCGCCATGGTCGTCACCGCTGTCTTGCACGCCGCGCTCGCGCTCATCGTCTACGTCTGCACGGCGCTGGCGTTCGTCGCCGCCCTGCGTGCGCTCGGGCTCTCCGTGCGCAAGGGGAGCGACGGCGCCGTCTCCGTCCGCGCCGCGGCGCTCGGCTTCGCCGCCAACCTGGCCGCGGCGTCGGCCGTCGCCGCGCTGTGGTGCGCGCTCGAGGGACGCCCGCTCGTCGCGATCGGCTTCTCCTTCGGCGCGCGCGCCGCCGCCGTGGCCGGCGCGGGCGTCGTCGCCGCCGTCGTCGTGGGCGCCGCCGCCGCCGTCTTGTTCGGCGGAGCCGTCGCGCCCGGCGTGGAGCGCGGGCGAGGCGCCGTCGTCGTGGTCGTCGGCCTCGCCGCGCTCGCGGCCGCTGCCTTTGCGGAGGAGCTGCTCTTCCGCGGCTACCTGCTCTCGGTGCTGCGCGCGCTCGGCACGCCGACGGCCGTGGCGCTCTCGACGGGCGCGTTCGTGGCGGTGCACTTCCTCACGACGCGCGCGAGCGCGGGGCAGGTGGCGAGCTGGATCGTCGGCGGGCTGTTGCTGGCGGTGGTGTTCCTGCACACGGGCTCGCTCGCCGCGGCGACCGCGGTGCACCTCGCGCGCAACGTCGCGAACGCCATGTTCCTCGACCCCGTGCCGGGCCTGGCGCGCGTTCGCCTGCGCGCGCCGCTGTCGCCGTGGCAGCGCGCGGCGGCGCACGCCGCGCATGCCGTCGTCGTCGCCGTCGCCGTCGCCGTGTCGTCGGGCGGCCACTGACCCGCGCCCGATGGCGGCGCCTGCGGCGCGCCGCGGTCTCAGCGGGCGGCGCGCACCTGCGCGGGCGAGCGGCCGGTCCAGCGCTTGAAGGCGCGGATGAAGGCGCTCGGCTCCGAGAAGCCGAGGAGGAACGCGACCTCGGCCACCGACAGCCGCTGCGAGCGCAGGTAGGAGACGGCGAGGTCGCGGCGGACCTCGTCGAGCACCGCGCGGAACGTCGTCCCCTCCTCCTGCAGCCGGCGCGCGAGGCTGCGCTCGCTCATGGCGAGCCGGCGGGCTGCCTGCGCGAGAGAAGGCGCCTCGCCCTTCGCGCTCCCGGCGAGGACCTCGCGCACCCGCCGCGTGACGCCCGCGGGGTCCTGCGCCTGCGCGAGCAGCCGCTGCGCCTCGGCCTCGAAGAAGCTCTGCATGCCGGCGTGGCGGTGCCGGCACGCAAGCGCGAGCACCGACGCGGGCAGGACCAGCTCGTGGCGCGCGGCGCGCCAGACGAGGGGCGCGTCGAAGAAGCGCTCGTGATCGCTGGTGTCGCGCGGCGGCGCGCACGCGAGCCGCACCTCGACGGGCCGCACGTGCTGGCCGCTCACCTCGCGCATCGCCGCCAGGTGCTCTCCGAGGCCGAGCTCCACCACGGCGCGGCTCGCGTCGGCATGTCCCGCGGGCAGCCGCGCGTCCTGCCGCACCAGGCGCACGACGTCGCCGTCGTCGACGAGCGCGAAGTCGTCGGCGGCGAAGCGTATGCGGCGGTAGCGCAGCGCGAGGCGCAGCGCGGCGCCGACGTCTGCGGCGGTGAGGCAGACGTAGCCGAGCACCTGGTGGTCCTCGAGGCGCGAGCGCTCCGCCTGCCGCACGAGGAAGCCGTCGCCGAAGCGCAAGAGCCCTGCCTCGACGAGCGCGACCACGACGTGCGCCGCGTCCGGCGCCCCCGGCGCGACCAGCGGAGCGTCGGGATCGACGCCGAACTCCAGGAGCACCGCGCGCGGGTCGGCGCCCTCGGCCCGCAGCGCTCCGAGCAGCGGCTGATAGCCGTCGATCTGTGTGCGAGGCTGGGCGCCGTCGTCGCCGGCCACGGCGTTCACCGGCGCCCGCGGTACTCCATCATGTCCTGCATCTTGCTCTCGGCGGCGGCGGCGATCTGGCCCTCCTCCTCGATGCGGCTCTTGCAGTCCTCGCAGACCTTCTTGGTCTTGCCGCCGACCTTCACGGCGAAGAGCTCCTCGACGTCTTCACCGCACGACTTGCACTTCACGGTCCACCTCCACCGCCCCGGTCGCAGAAGCCTAGCGGTCCGCCGCACGGTGTCGAGGGCTGTGTGCCCCGCCTCCGTGCTTCCAGAACTGCGCGCCGCCTCCCGCAGCGGCGGCGCTCCGCGCGCTCCCGGCGGCGCAGCAAAGTTCGAACCACGCTGCGTAGCGTGCGCGGCGCCCTTGATCCCGCGCGCTCGCGCAAATGTCGACGACCCCGCGCGCGTGCTCAGCATCGAGCACAAGCTTCAGAAGCTTGACCCGGTTATCGACGTCGTGGCGCCGCGGAAGGAGCTCGAGCACCTCGTTGCCATGCTGACGAACCTCGTGCGCCGTTGCGAGGCGTAGACGTTGGCCACGGGAAACGCGCACGCACCAGCGCACGGCGAAGGGGCCGGGCATGGGCAGGCGCAGTTCGAAAGCGCCGACAAGTGGGTTCGCCAAGCCCTCGACGTCGTTGACGACTCGCTTCACCCTCACCAGCGAAGAAAAGTTGCGCAGATCAGTTGCGCCGCTTCACAAGTCGAACCGCGCTCCGTGCTGACCGCGACCGTGCCCGCACTGAATGTTGTTGGCGGCAGGGTCGGTGAAGACGGTCTGCTGCGCTAGCGCGGTGTGGACGCAGCCGGTGCTGGGAGCGCGCCGCCCGACCAAGCGCCACATGTGCCCAGGGTCTTCCGATCTTGCTGCACGGGTGTGGCGGCCGGAGCGATGCGACAGACCGCGCTGATCAGCGCGCGCGCCTGCGCGAGCGCGAGCCCGGCCCCGCCCACCATCTCCCCTTTGCTCCCGAACGCATCCACCTCGAAGTTCTTCCCGATTCGGGGCACCTTCACGCGCCCGATCTCTCGTCCAGGAATGCACGACTCGGGCGCGGCGGCATCGGCAGCGAAGCTGACCTGACGCCTCTGTACGACGATGGAGGCGGTGCCCGGCAACACATGCCGGCCGAACACGAGATGCGCCGGGACCACGTGCGCTTTCGCAACACCCTGCACTGCCACGCAGTCCGCCGGACTCCCACTGTTGAGCGCGGCGATGCACGCTTGCGTCTCCGGCGTCGGCGGAAGGAAGAGCTCCGCCTGTGGCGCGTGGCTCACGTTGCTCAACACGAACCACTGCGTTTCCCCGAAGCCGCGTTGCAGAGTGGCGTCAGTGACCTCGAGCCGCGCGGGCTTGTCCGGTCGCAAGCAGAGAGCTCCGTCGCGGACGAACAGCGCTCCCGTCTCGCCCACGCCGGACTCCGAGTACACCGAGCCCGAGAACAGGGGGCCCTCGGGGCTGGTCACGGCCAAAGACAACATGAACAGAGCCAGCACGATTTCCTCCAAGAGACGTCGCTGGTGAGGGTCCCATGGGCTTTTGGCAGCCCGCAAGCTCCTCAAACTGATGGCGCTGCGTGCCGTCGCTCGTCGCCGTCGAGGTTCCGGAGCACCGCGAAGCGATCAATGCACGAGCAAGGTCGCGCCCCGGCGCGCGCGACGACGTCGCTTCGGCGCTACTGGCGCTTCGCTTTGAAGGAGCCGTCGCTGAAGGTGAGGGTGGTGGAGCCGTCGGAGCTCACGAGGTCCATGGCGAAGCGGCCGCTGAGGATGTCGCCGTCGACGCCGAGGATGTAATCTCGCAGCGGCCGCACCGCGGGAAGCGGCGCCAACTGCAACGGCGAAAGCCGGCCGCAACGAAGAGGACCTCATGCTCACGGCGCGACGCGCGGCTCTAGCTGCGTCGGGCCGACGAGCGTCGCCGGTCATGCTCGCCTGAAGGAATTCGGCGGGCCGTCGACGGGGACAAGAGCTCGAATCGCGTTCCGGTAGAGCGCGATGAGTTCTGGCGTTGCGGCGCTACGCCTCGCCGCAACCTCAACCGCCTGCGCGCGTTCCTCGTCGTTCGCGTTTGCATCCACGTACCCGGACATCGCGGCAGCGACTGCGGAGGTGTCGTCGTCGTCTGCTCGATATGTCTGTACGACCAGGCGACCCAACGCTGCCGCGAGAAACCCGCGACCGCTGGGCGCCTGGTCCGCCGCACGGAGAGCGATCTCAATACGAAAGCGGAGGTCGGTCGCTGAGTCGCAGCCGTTGAGGGTGGGCGATGGATGGTGAGCCTGCAGGGATTCGAACCCTGGACCGATGGATTAAAAGTCCACTGCTCTACCACTGAGCTACGGGCCCGCAGCCAGAGTACGGAGCCTCGTTGAGCGCGTCCACGCGATGCACCCGTGTGCTAGCGTCCGCCGCCATGCAGGCGAACATCCGCGAGTACCGCGTCGAGGACAAGGAGCGCGTCGTCGCGCTTTCGCTGCGCGCGTGGGCGCCCGTGTTCGCGTCGCTCGAGGCGATCCTCGGCGCGGAGATCTTCACGCGGCTGCACGGCGACTGGCGCGAGTACCAGGCGCGCGCGGTGCGCGACACGCTCGCGAACGCCGCCGTTCGCACCTGGGTTGCCGAGGGCGCGCGCGGCGTCGCGGGGTTCGTCGCGGCGAACCTGCACAAGGAGCAGGCGATGGGCGAGGTGTGGATGCTCGCGGTCGACCCCGACGAGCAGGAGCACGGCATCGGCCTCGCGCTCACCGAGTTCGCGACCGCGTGGCTGCGCCAATCCGGCATGAAGATCGCGATGATCGACAGCGGCGGAGACCCCGGCCACGCGCCGGCGCGGCACGTCTACGAGAAGGCCGGCTACACGCTCCTGCCCGTCGCCCGCTACTTCAAGGCGATCTAGCGTTCGCTCCACCGCCCGTTCGAAAGGAGCCCGCCCATGGCGGGGCGCCGATCCCGGCGAGCTGTGGGCCGCGGGGAGCGGAGGCCACCTCTACCGCGACACCGGCGCGGGGCTCGTCGACGTCACCACGGATACGCGAGACGCCGTCCTCGCCGTCACCGGCCACGCCGTCGGCGACGTCACCGCGTTCTTCGCCGACCGGAACGTCGGCGCGCCGCCCATCTATCACTGGGACGGACAAGCGCTGTCGGAGGTGCCGTCGCTCGAGCACCCGGTGACGGTGCAGCGCTTCGGCGACGTCACCTATGCCGTCGACCTCTTCGAGGGCGGCTTCACCGTCGTGCTCCCGAGCGTGCATGGGACGAGCGCGCGCCTCTCGGGGAACACCGAGATCGGGCAAGCTGCGTTGGTGTCGCCGTCGGAGGGCTACGCGCTCAACGAGCTCGGCGGCGTCCTGGACTTCGACGGCGCCGCCTTCACCGACGACGGCCTCCGCTTCCTCAACCACGGACGCGGGCTCCGAGCGATCGAGAGCGGTGTCTTTGTCGTCGGCGACTTCGGCTTCGTGCTGCGCCACGAGTGACCGGCGCGGCCACGGCGGCGTGTCGCTAGTCGACGTCGGCGACGTCGAACGTACCGGTCACGTCGATGGTGGTTCCGGTGTTGGTGGTCTCGCCCAGCGTGCTCGTGAACGAGCCGATGAGCTCACCGCCTTCGCTGAAGTCGGCGTCGACGGTGATGCTGCAGCTCGCGCCGGTGCTGATGCCGTTGTAGACGGTGCCGCTCTCGCCGACGGTGATGTTGACCGAGCTGTCGCACGCGTAGCTGCCGGCGGGGACGCTGGTCCCGGAGGTGTTCCAGTTCACGATGGCGCTGGAGCCGTTGTCGCCGCCGAGCGCGTTGGCGCTCGCGACCACGACGTTGCCGGCGTTGAGGAAGTGGCCCACCGCGTTGTTGACGGAGTGCGCGTGGCCGTCGGCCGTCCACGAGAACGTCCCGGCGTCGCCTTCGCCTTCGCCCTCTCCTTCGCCCTCTCCTTCGCCCTCCCCTTCGCCTTCCCCTTCGCCTTCCCCTTCGCCTTCCCCTTCACCTTCACCTTCGCCTTCGGCGGGGCAGGCTGTCAGGGCGCTGAGCCCGGCGACGGACACGAAGAGGATGGCGACGAGAGATGCGCGAACGAACATGAGTGCTCCTTTTCTGCGCGCATCATGGGGCGAAACGCGCCCCACGTTGAGGCATTTTTCCCGAGGCTGCGGACGCGGAGATTTTCCCCCGCCGAGGGCAACTTCTCGCGCTGCCGCTTGCGGTGGCGAGCCAGGCGAGATCGACGTAGCCGCCGCGGGGCGGTTCTTGCGCGAGCGTCAAAAAGCGCGCGGCGAAGAGCCTGACAACGGCGGTGACGTCGTCGGCACCGGCGCCCTTGTCCTTGAGCGCGCGCGCGCGCCGCGTGCGCTGGCGCCCGATCCGCGGTGCGCCCGCGCACCGTGCCGTGCAGGGCGCTCAGTCCCACCAGAAGAACAGGTCCGTTTCGTCGCCGGCGTCGACGCGCGCCTTGCTCGCGCCCACGGCCTTGGCGACCGCGACGGACGCGACTTGCGCTCCCCGCCGCATGTCCCTGGGGCGTTCTCGGCGGCCTCGACGGCGAGGAGGCCGCGCCGCGAGAGCGCACGCGCGCTGCGCGCGACCAGGGAGGGCGGCGTGGCGGCGCAGAAGATCAAGCTCGGCGAGGGCTTCCATCCCGCGCGCGAGAAGGGGTCGTTCGACGCGTCGAGGACGAAAACCACGACGGCCTGCAGGAGCCCGGCGAGACCGACGCCGCCGACCCCGACAGCGACGGCGACGGCCTCGACGACGGCCTCGAGCGCGTCGCCCTCTACCCCGGCGCCGCGTGTCCCGACGGCCACGCCAATCCCCTCGACGCCGACAGGGACGGCGACGGCGTCCTCGACGGCGCCGAGGAGCAAAACCACGACGGCCTCATCGACGCCGGCGAGACCAGCCCCTGCGCGCTGCCGCCGACGGGCGCGCGCGCCCCGGATCCCAGCGCGGCCGCGCCTGTGCCGCCGCCCGTCGGTGAGCGCGACCCCGAGCGCGCCGCCCCCGAGATCCTGCCGCCGACCACGCCCGAGCTCCCCGCGCCCCTCGGGCCGTCACCCTCGTCGACGACCGCGCCGTCCGCGTCGTCGCCGTCGCCGCCGTCGTGGCTCGCGCAGGCCGCGGTGACGTTGTCGGGCTCCACAGTCTGGGGCTGCTCGTCGTCGTCGTCCACGCCGGACGCCGCCGTCCTCGCGCTGCTCGTCGTCGCCCTGGCGAAGCGTCGGCGGCGGCGCGCTGCGTCGCGCCGCTGACGCGGACGACGCGCGCGTGATACCCCGTTCCGCCGACGCGGCCGAGCCGATACCGACGCTCCGATGTTGGTCGTCGCCCTCGCCTTCGCCCTCACCACACCCGCCCCGGCCTGCGTGGGGCTCGCCTGCTACGACGCGTGCATGACGAAGGGCGACGCGAGCGCGTGCGCGGCGTGGGGTGACCTCGTGTGGCACGCGCGCGCCGGCGGCGGCGGCCACGTGCTCGCCGCGGCGCCCTTCTGGGAGAAGGCCTGCGCCGCGGGCGTCGCCCAAAGCTGTGAGCGGCTCGCGTACGCCTACGCGACCGGCGAGGGGCTTCCCAAGCGCCCCGACCTCGGCGCCGCTTTGATCGCGCCGCGGTGCGAACAGGGCGACTTCCACGCGTGCCGCTCGCTCCTCGACGACGTGTTCGCGACGGAGCCCGCGGCGAAGGCGGCGGAGAAGCGCCTCGAAGTCGTGTGCCGGCGCGGCGACGCCGAGAGCTGCTCGGCGCTGGAGGACCACGGCAACGCGGTCGGCGCCCACGAGCTGGCGTCCGTCTCCGCGCGCGTGTGCCGCGGGGAGAAGGCGCCGCCGGGCTGGACGTGGCCGCCGTACGTGGCGTGCTCGGCGCTCCTCGCGCGACCGGAGGCCGCGAAGCCGGAGGTCCACGCGCGGCTCCTCGAGCGCGCCGTCGAGCTCGGCAGCACCGCGTGCGCGCACGGCGACCACGACGCGTGCGGCCTGGTTCGCTCCGAGGCCGCCGAGGACGCGCGCCTGCAAGCGAAGGGTTGCCGCCTGGGCGCCCGCGTGCTGTGTGACGACCTCGAGCGGGGCCGCTGCAAGGACCTCGACCTCGACGCGTGCACGCGCCTGCTGGCCGCGAAGCACGGCACCGCGGATGTCAAGGTCGCCGCCGACGCGTGCGTGCGGAGCAGCGGCCAGCGCTGGGCCGCCTTGTGCCTCGCGGCCGGCGAGTCGGCCGCGGCGTGCAAGCGCGGGTCGCAGCAGGGCTGCACCCAAGCGGCCGTCGACGGGTGCAACGCTGGCGACGGCGACGCGTGCCTCGAGGCTGCGAAGGCGAAGACGAAGGCCGATCTGCGTCCCGCGCTCCGCGACATGTGCAGCAGGTCTTTCACGCCGCGCGTGGTGCTGTGCGGGCTCCTGGCCGACCTCGAGGAGGCCCACGGCGCCCCGGTTCACGCGGCCTACGCGCGAGCGGCCGCCTGTCGGAAGGAAACCCCGTGCCGCGCCAAGGTGAAAGCGCCCACGCTCGAGCAGGCCCGCTACGGCTGCGAGCTCAACGACGGCGGCGCGTGCCTCGAGGTCTTTCACCGGCGAGGGAAGGGCGGCGTCTCCGCCGACGAGGCGCGCAAGGCCATCGAGAGCGCGTGCTACGCGGACGTCGAGGGAGCGTGCAGACAAGCCGCCGTCGCAGACCTCGCGAGCGACAACACAGACGCCGCCGTCGGCGCGTACAAGTACGCGTGCTTCGGCCACGAGCCCGACCTCGCCGCGTGTCGCGACCTCGCGGCGCTCTACTGCGAAGGCCGCTACGTCCCGAAGCACCTCGGGATGTGTCAGGACTACGAGCAGGTGGCGTGCAAAGGCGGCGACGGCGCCGCGTGTGCCGCCGTCGAGCGGCTGCGCCGCTGAGGTCAGGCAATCACATGCGAGCGATGCAGTACCCCGCCTACGGAACGCCGCCTTCGCTGGTGGACCTGCCGGTGCCGACCGCGGGCGCCGACGAGGTGCTCGTCCGCGTCATGGCGGCGAGCGTGAATCCCGTCGACTGGAAGATCGCGAGCGGCAAGCTCCGGCTGATCATGCGGAACCGGTTGCCGTGCGTCCCGCTCGCGGACGTCGCCGGCGTGGTGGAGTCCGTCGGCCCCGGGGTGACGACGTTTTCGCCCGGCGACCGCGTCCACGCCCGCATCGCCGGCAACAACCCCGGCGGCGCTGCGGAGTACGCGCTGGCGACGACGGCGGTGCTCGCGCACATGCCGGCGTCGATGGACTTCGCGACGGCGGCCGGGCTGCCGCTCGCGGGCATGACGGCGTTGCAAGGGCTCAGGCGCGACGCGGGGCTCCCGATGGAGAACGCGAACGCGCGCGTGCTCGTCGTCGGCGCGTCCGGCGGCGTCGGGCACCTCGCCGTGCAGATCGCCGTCGCGGCCGGCGCCGAGGTGACCGGCGTCTGCAGCGGCAAGAACGCCGCGCTGGTGAAGGAGCTCGGCGCCCACGCGGTCATCGACTACACGAAGCCCGACGCGTTCAAGGGCGCCGCGCGCTGGGACGTGATCCTCGACTGCGTCGGCGGCAACCCGCTGCCCTGGCTCACGCGCACCACGCCGCGCGGCACCTACGCATCGACGTTCCCGGGAGCGCTCACGATGCTCAGGAGCGCGCTCGACCCCGTCACGCCCAGGAAGGTGAAGGCGGTCATGCTGAAGAGCAACGCCGCCGACCTCGCCTTCCTCGACGAGCTCTACGCCGCCGGCAAGCTCAAGGTCGTCGTCGACAGCCGCTTCCCCCTCGAAGACCTGAACGCCGCCTGGGACCGCTCGCGCAGCGGGCGCAGCGCCGGCAAGATCATCGTCGACGTCGCCCCCGCGTAGCGCGGCCGTCGACGAGAGCGGCCGCGCACTAGACGGGGGCGTGGATCTCGGGGGCAGGGCGGGCGATGTCTTCGAGGACGCGCTCGATGGCGTCGACGGACTTCTTGGCGTCGCCGTAGAGCATGCGCGTGTGACCGATAAGACATTCAAAGGCCCACATTCCTCGGCGAGCATCCCATGCCGGCTCCAGCGGCAGCAAGGTTGGGCACTCGCGCGAGCTCGCGCAGGCACAAGGACAGCTCGCTTTTTCACCAGCTCCTTCCCTGTCATCCTTGTGGGGCGCGTCGGGCGGCACCGGCAACGTCCGCACCTGGCCTTCCGACGCGGGGGACAAGCCCCCGCCCTACGGGGCGTCGACGCAGCCGACGTCGAGCCCCGCCGGGTCGTCGACGCAGCCGACGTCGAGCCCCGCCGGGTCGTCGACGCAGCCGACGTCGAGCCCCGCCGGGGCGTCGACGCAGCCGACGTCGAGCCCCGCCGGGTCGTCGACGCAGCCGACGTCGAGCCCCGCCTCGTCGTCGACGCAGCCGACGTCGAGCCCCGCCGGGTCGTCGACGCAGCCGACGTCGAGCCCCGCCGGCTCGTCCCATTGCGCGTCTCCCTCTGAGCTCCGCGGCGTTACGACATTCACGGTGGCGTCCAGTACACTCGGGTGATGCCGCACGAGCCCGGGTCGGTCATTCACGAGCGTTACGTCGTCCGCGAGGTGCTCGGCGACGGCGGGTTCGCCACCACGTACCGGTGCGACGACACGTCGAGCGGCGCCGCCGTCGCGCTGAAGGAGCTGCACCTCCATCGCGTCGACGACTGGAAGAGCGTGGAGCTGTTCGAGCGCGAGGCCGGGCTGCTCGCCGCCCTCGCGCACCCCGGCATCCCGGCGTTCGTCGACTCCTTCCGCGAGGAGGAGGACGGCAAGCCGCGCTCCTTCTGCCTCGTGCAGACGCTCGCCGACGGCGCGTCGCTCCAGCAGCGGCTGCGCGCGGGCGAGCTGTTCGACGAGGCCCGCGCGCGCGACATCGCCGGGCAGGTGCTGCGGATCCTCGCGTATCTGCACGGCCTGTCGCCGCCGGTCACCCACCGCGACGTCAAGCCCGCCAACATCGTGCTCGACGACGCAGGACGCGTGCAGCTCGTCGACTTCGGCGCCGTCCGCGTCTCCAGCGGAGAGACGGGCAGCACCGTCGCCGGGACGTTCGGCTACATGGCCCCCGAGCAGTTCCAGGGGCGCGCGAGCCCCGCGTCCGACGTCTACGCCCTCGCCGCCACGCTCGTGCACGTCCTGTCGGGCAAGGCGCCCGAGACCCTGCCGACGCGCCGGCTGCGCATCGACTTCCGCGCCGCCGTCAACGTCGGCGACGCGTTCGCGTCGTGGCTCGACGCGTGCCTCGAGCCCGTCGCCGAAGACCGCCCGCGCTCGGCGCGCGACGCGCTGGCGTTGCTCGACGAGCCCGCGCATCCCGGACTTCCCCGCCCCAACAGCCGGGGGGCGCGCCCACAGCCGCCGGCCCGGCGCGCCACACTCGCGGCCGCGCTCATCGGCGCCAGCGCCCTCTTCGCCGTGGGCGCCGGCGTCGCGGGCTTTGTGCTCTTCTCCCGCGCGCCGTCGCCGGCGGCCGTGCCCGCCCCGCAGCCCATCCCGCCGCCGCCCACGCCTGTCCCGCAGGCGCAGCCGCAGCGGGCGCGCCCCCCGGCGCCGGCGCCGATCCCGAACCGCGTGTGTACGCCGCTGCCCACCGGCAAGTGCCGCGTGCGTTGCAGCGTCGACGTCGTCGCCGGCACCACCGACTGCCCGCCGGCGGTGTTCTCCGCCAGGCGCCCGCTCGTGAACGGCCAGGGCGTGCTCGCGGCGCACCTCGCGGGGCGCCGGGGCCTCGAGCTCACCGCGCACATCTGCAACCCCAAGGGCTTCACGCTCCACGTCGCGGACTCGCCGAGCTGCAACGGCTACGGCGGCGACTTCGGCAGCAGCACGTGGGACGCCGAGCTCCAGCTCGCCGGCAGCGGCGTCGCGCTCTTCGGCAGCGACGCCGTCCACGGCGCCAAGCTCTACGCAGACCCCGCGTTCCTCAAGGCCACGGGGTGCCAGGACGTGAAGCTGTTCGTCGGCGACGGCACGGTGCTCGCCGAAGAGCCGTGCATGACGGTCTCGTCGGACAACGCGCTCCGCCTGAATCCCCCGAACGATCGCGAGGGCAAGCCGGACAGCGACTGGTACATCGGCATGAACCGCGTCGTCGGCGGCGGCCGCACGGGATTGGGGCTCGAGCGGCTGACGCTCTGCGTGCGTTGAGGCTCACGCGTCGTCGGAGGCGTGGAGCACCGGCGGCGCGCCGAAGCGCTCCTCGAACTCGAAGTACAAGCGCTCGAGGTGCACGCGCGCCGCGTCGCCGCCGGCGATGAAGCGGAACGCGAGCGCGCCCTGGCCGCGGGCGCCGGGCTCCTCGAGCTCGTCCGCGAACAGGCGGCGCAGGGCCTCCCGCGCCGAGCGCGCGGCATAGAAGGAGAAGACCATCGCGCTCTTCCCCTTCGGATAGACGGCGAGCGACCTGTCGAGGCGCGACACCTGCACCGCCGCCGGCGCGTCCGGCGCGTGCTGCCCTGTGCCGGCGGCGTCGAGCGGGAACCACTCGGAGAAGCCGCGGGCGAGCGCGTCGTCGTCGCCGCCGCCGGGCCCGGTCGACGGGCTCATGGCGTCAACACCAGGGCGCCGGTGGTCTTTCTGCCCCCGAGGTCCTCGTGCGCGCGCGGGCGGCCTCGGCGAGCGGGTAGCGGCCGCCCACCGCGGGCGTCAAGGAGCCCTTCTCCACCGCGGCGAACGGCTTCTTCGACTGGTTCTTCCGCGGCATCGCCCCGCCGTGCTCGTTGTGCCGGCGCGAGCTCGTGCAGTGTGACTGCGCAGACTACGAAGACGAAGGGACGCCCGTCGCGCGCAGCCCCGCGTGGTGGCAGGACGTGTCGCGCGCCGGCCGCCGCGCCGACGACTTCGACGTCGAGCCCTGGGTGCAGCAGATCCTCGCCCACCGCGCCGATATGCGGCTCACGTCGCCGCCGCGCGCATGATCAGCTCGACCTCGTCGAGCCCCACGGACCGCTGCTCCAGCGATCCGCGCGTGTCGGTCGCGCGAAAGACGGGAGCGTCGAACGCGACGGCGACCATCGGGTTCTGCTTCGTCGCTTCGGCCGCAAAGCCGCGCATCGCGTCCTCGAGCGCCGCGAAGCCCCGCGCGCGCTCCCAGAACGAGGCGCCGGCGTCGAGGGGCATGCGCAGCAGCGCGCGCACCGTGGACCGCGCGTCGCCCTGCGCCGGCGGGGCAGGAGCCGCAGCCGGCGACGGAGCCGGCGCGGGCCGCTCGGCGTCGACCGCCGGCTCCGTCGCCGGTCGAACGGCGTCGACCGCCGGCGTGGTCACCAGCCGAAGCCGCCGCGTCGCGAACACCTCGGCCTCGAGCTCGGCGGCGTCCACCACGCGCCGCATCGCGCCGAGCGCGTCGTCGAGCGCGCCCGGGTCGCCCGAATGCGCGACCTCGTCGATGCGCGCCTTTGCTTCCGCGCGCTTCATGCGCGCGCTCAGGAGACCCTTCTCGCGCTTGGCCGCTTCGATTCGGGAGCTCAGCTCGAGCAGCGCGGCCTTGAGCTCCTCGACGGCGGCCCTCTGCTCCGTCCACTCCTTCTCGAAGGCGGCAGCGCGCCGCGCGTGCTCGCTCCCCTCCGCCGTGAGCCCGCGTTCGGTCTCGACCTGCTTCAGCAAGCGCTTCTCATCGGCGATGGCCACGGCGACCTGCTTCTTCGCGGCGACGAGCCGGCCCTGCATGTCGAGGAGCACGAGGTCCAACGCGCGCTCCGCGGCGCTCGCCGGCGTGTCGGTCGGGGACGACGCGGCGAAGTCCAGGGGCGTCACCGTCGCGCCGGGGGGCACGAGCTCGGCGAGCCGCCGGACCGCACGCTCGAACAGCAGCACGGCGGCGAGATGCGACCCGGCACCCTGGACGTGCAGGGTCACGCCGACCTCGACGAGGTCCGGCCGAACGCGGAGGCTCACCGTGGGGTTTCCGCCGGTCATCCGGCGCAGCCTACGCGCGCGCGGCGCGGCGCAAAAGGCGCGCGTGGCAGCGGGGCCGGGCCTTGTGCATGATGCGCCGCATGAAGACACGCGCCGCCGTCGCCTATGAACCGAAGAAGCCGCTCGTCATCGAGGGCCGGACGGGCCAAAGGTGGCCGCGCTCCTCGCCGCCGGCGCCTATCGGTCGCTTGCGTCACAGGTCGACCGCGACATCGACTGGTGGGCCGCGCTCGTTCGCGCCGTGGACCGGTTGCCGCGTCCGCCCACCGAAGAAGAGCTCAGCCGCGCGGGGCTCTGAAAGCAGCATCGGCGACGGCGAGAGCCGACGAACGCGAGCGCCGCGCACGGTCACGGGACGACCGGGATCGTGAGCACGGAGGCGCCCGTGCCCCAATGCACCGTCGCGTGCCCTCGACGGCTCGGTGCGTAACGAGCCGGGAAGTGTCCGAACAACGGGTTCCCCGGCTCGAGCGAGCGCCCGGCGATCATCAAGCGCAGCTCGTCGCCGGCGCGGAACAAGGTGGCTGACGCGCTGAGCGGGATGTCCGCGTCGACGAGCTCCCCCGGTTTGAGCGGGTGCAGCTCGTCGAGGGACGCCTCCGCCTCGTGAGCGGGCCCCGTCGCGTCGAGCCGACGAAGCGCGAGGCGGAGCCGGCCGTCGGCGACCCGGTCGCGCCCGTAGCCGTAGGAGCCCTCGAACGGCACGTAGCGCCCGGCGCTCCACTTTTCGACGCCGATGAACAGGTGCGCGTCGTCGGCGCCGCCGAGAGCGACGCGCAGGCGCAGGTTCATCGGCCCGGTGACCTCCGTCTCGGCGTCGAAGCGATGCGTGAACACCAGGGACCGGCGGCGGAGACGGAAGGATGCGGAGCCCGGCGTGAGCGGCGGCGCCGTGGACAGCGCCCCACCGGCGGAGATGTACAGCGGGGTCCATCGCGTCCGTGCCAGCGGCCACTCGCTCTCGGACCGCACCGACGTCACCGTCCCCCGGTTCTCCCGCACCTCGACACGAACCCGCGGCAGCGCGGGCACGTCCAGTCCGCGCAGGTGCCGGTCGAAGAAGGCCGCCTGGGTGCGCTGCGCATCCTCGCTGTAGAACGTCGACCACTTCGAGCCTCGATGCGCGTACGCCGTGAGCTCCGATGACCCCGCTCGCTCGACGACCCGCCACGAGCCCTGGCTGTGCAGGTTGTGGTCCGAGAAGCTGGCGCACACGAGCACCGGCACCTCGATTCGCGCCAGGTCCGGCACCAGCGACCTCCACCATGCGTCGCGCAGCGGGTGGCGCCGGCGTTCGGCCCCGATGTCGCTCGACAAGCGCGCGGTGCGTCGAGTGATTGTCGCCCAGATCACCGAGAAGCCTCGCTCGGGGACGCCGCCGGGGGTCATGAAGTCCCGATAGGCGTCGGTGAACCCCTCCCACGGACAGATGGCGGCGAGGTGCGGCGGTTGCAGCGCCGCCACCTTGTATTGCGAGATGGCCAGGTACGAGACGCCGAGCATCCCGACGCGACCGTTGGACCAGGGCTGCGTCCCGGCCCACTCGATCAAGTCGTACGCGTCCTGCGCCTCCTGATCCGAGAACAGCGAGCCGACACCCTCCGACGTCCCCGCGCCGCGCGCGTCGGCGTTGACGACGACGTAGCCGCGGGCGACCCACGCGACGGGGTCCGGCGCCTCCCACCCGGTCTCGCTCGAGATCCGGTAGGGCTCGGACTGATTCATGATCCGGAATTGGAAGCTCAATCGCCAGCCTCTCCTCGTCCGGCGGGGCAGAGCGTCTTTGCCGTACGGATGGATCGACACGATCACGGGGAACGGCCCGTCACCGGGCGGGCGGTAGACGTTGGCGCGCAGCATGGTTCCGTCGCGCATGCGCAGCGGGACGTCATGCTCCTTGATCAGGTCCGGCGGCGCCGCAACGACGGTGACCGGTGGCCACAGGAAATTCCGGATCCGACGGAGCGCGTAGGCGAAGCGGCCGGGACGCACCCAGGGCCGATCGTGGACAGTCATGACGGAGTCTCCCTGCTCCTGGGCGACATCCAACCGCAAAATTTCGACGACGTCACGCTCTCAGGCGGGCTTCGCATGACGCGCAGCCTCAACGAGTCGCGGCGACGGGCCCGGCGCGCGCGCGCCACCACGCCTGCGCCGCGTCGTTCAGCGCCGGCGCGTCGAGGTCGAGGTCGAGGTGCAGCGGCGCGTGCGCGAGCGGCTCGATCGCGCGCTTCATGTGTGCGAGCTCCTCTACTTCCAGTCTGACCGCCAAAGCGCAGAAACGGTCAAACGCGCCCCCCGCGCCGACCCTAGGTTTGGTCGCGGAGGTCGTCGTGGTCCCTCAGCAGTGGTACGCCATCTATCCCGCGCGCCGTGTCGGCAAGAAGCCGGTGGGGCTCACGCGCCTCGGCCAGAAGATCGTGCTGTGGCGCGACGGCGACGGTCGCCTCGTGTGCATGCCGGACCGATGCTGTCACCGCGCGGCGCAGCTCAGCTGCGGCCGCGTCGTCGACGGCTGCATCGAGTGCCCGTACCACGGCATGCGCTACGACGGCGACGGCGCCGTCGTGAAGATCCCCGCGCTCGGGACGCGCCCCATCCCGCGGGTCTTCCACCTCGGGCCGCTGCCGTGCCGCGAGGAGCGTGGCCTCGTCTGGCTCTGGCACGGCGACGCGCGCGCGGACCTGCCGCCCATCCCGTGGGACGACGCGCTCGACGCGGAGCTGGCGCCTGGCCGCCACGCCGTCGACATCGAGGATCAGTTCGACATCAACTACCTGCGGCTCATGGAGAACAGCACGGACCTCTTCCACGTGCCGTTCGTCCACCGCCGCACCATCCCGGTGGGCGAGGTGCTGGAGGACTTCGAGTGCACGTCCGACGGTGTGCACGTCCGCGTCAGCGGCCGCATGACCGACGGCAAGAGCCGCGGCCTCGTCGCCGCCGTCCACGTCGTGGTCCCCTCCTTGTTGATCATCACCGCGGGCAAGGTGCGCTTCCTCGCGATCGCCACGCCCATCGACGAGCACAACACGTGGGTGTTCGCCCGCTACGTGCAGGACTACGTGCGGCTGCCCCTGATCGGCGGCTTCCTGAGCTGGCTGCTCGGCGTCTTCGACTACCGTCTCCTGCAGCGCTACCAGGACGCGCCCGTGTGGCGCACGCAGCAGCTCGACGACCCGGGGGATGTCGGGCACTACCAGCTGCTCGTGGGGGACGGCGGCGTCGCGTGCTACTTTCGCATCCGGCACCGCCTCTTGCAGGAGGCGCAGCACACGGACGGCGATGAACGCGACGACCGCGAAGGTCCAGCGAGCAATCGATCACATCGAAGCGAACCTCTTCGGTCCGCTGTCGCTCCTTGACGTCGCCGCCGCCGCGGGCCTCTCGCTCTACCACCTGCATCGCCTGTTCACGGCGTTCTTCGGCCACTCCATCAAGGGGTACGTGCGCAAGCGCCGCCTCACCCACGCGGCGACGCTCCTGCGCACCACGAAGCGGAGCGTCCTCGACATCGCCCTCGAGTCCGGCTTCGAGAGCCAGGCGTCGTTCACGCGCGCGTTCCGCGCGATGTTCGGCGCGCCGCCGGCGGCGTACCGGGTGGGCAGAACGCGGCCCTGGTACCGCGGGCTCGAGCCGGCCACCGCCGCGTCGCTCGATCACCTGCGGGACAGCATGACCCATGAGCCCACCATCCGGCTCTTCGAGCGCGCGCTGGCGGTGCGCGGCTTTGCGGCGCCCATCGACCTCGACGACGAGCTGCCGGTGATGGCGCTGTGGGGACGCGTGCACGAGGAGCTCGGGCCGCTCGCCGTGGGCACGAGCTGCTACGGCGTCGTCCTCACAAGCGGCGCCGGCGTGCCTCACGGGCCGGAGCACCCCATCGCGTACCTCGCCGGCGTCGACGCCACGCAGATGGACGTCGCGGCGGCGCCGCACGCCGGCGCGGTGCCGCCCGGGCCGTACGCGGTGTTCGAGCACCGCGGGCCGGTGACCCAGATCGGCGCCACCGTCGACTACGCCTGGGGCACATGGCTGCCGCGCAGCGGGCGCGTGAAGGCGGCGCGGCCCGACTTCGAGCGCTCGGTGTTCGGCGCTGCGCCGTTCGTCGTCGAGATTCTGGATCGCCGTGGAGCCGTGACACGCTTGCGCGAAGCGCCTCGGGAGCTCGTTCATGGCGCCGCGGCAAAAGAGCGACGGCCCGCTGCAGCCGCGCCCTGTCATCGACGCGGTGACACCGCCGCCCGCAGCGAGGCTTCGACGAAGGCCTGGTACCGCTCGGCGGACCAACCCTGCTCCTGCACGAGGGTCCGGTAGACCTGCGGGTGGGAGACGGACCAGATGAGGGCCGCCAATCCCTCCTCGCCGAGGCCGGCGGCGACCTCGCCGCGGCCCGCGAGCTGCTGGGCGGCCCCGCCGTAGTTCTTGAGCCGCTGGTGCGCGCGGGTCCGCGCAAACGCCGCGATCTCCCCGTCGTGCCCGGCCGCCTCGTCCACCACGCGCCACAGAGCGGCCGTGCGCGCATGGACCTCGCTGAACCACGCGGCGAGCACATGGATGGCGCCGGCGAGGTCCGGGGCCGCCGCCACGCGTTCCCGCATGAACTCCGGCACCGGACAGAGCGCGTGGCTGGAGTGCAGGTCGACGGACGCGTGCGCATGCCCAAGGTCGTCTGCGACGCCGTCCTCGTCTCGTGCGCGCGCGCCGCTCGCGGGCGGCGTCGGTGGAGCTGGCCTTCGTCAGCGCCCATGACATGGCCGAGAAGATCGCGCGCATCCAGTTCCCCGGCTGACCGCCGCGCAAGCCGATTGCGTCCACATTGGTGCGTGCAATCGGGGTTCCGTCTCCGGTAGTTTGCAAGGCAAGATTCCTGGAGACGTCATGCTTTCACGCGTGCTTTCCCTCGCGGTCCTCCTCTCGGGCCTTGTCTTCACCGTCGCCAGCTCGACCGCCTGCGAAGGAGAAGGAGAGGGCGAAGGCGAAGGAGAAGGCGAAGGAGAAGGCGAAGGAGAAGGCGAAGGAGAAGGCGAAGGAGAAGGCGAAGGAGAAGGCGAAGGAGAAGGCGAAGGAGAAGGCGAAGGCGAAGGCGAAGGAGAAGGAGAAGGCGAAGGAGAAGGAGAGGGCGAAGGGGAAGGCGAGGGCGAAGGGGAGGGCGAGGGCGAGGCGTTCGTCACGCTCGAGACGCCCCCTGACGCGACCCAGGCCACCGAGATCGCCGTCTCCGACGACGGCCGCTTCGTCGCTTTTGCCACCGGCGACGCCCTCGACGCCCTCGACACCAACAACTTCAGCGACGTCTACGTCCTCGATCGCCAAAGCGGCGCCCTCACGTATGTGTCGCAGGGCTTCAACGCCGACTGCACCACGCCGGTGATCTCCGGCGACGGCTCCACGGTGGCGTTCGTGACCCTCGGCAGCGGCGTCGCGGCGGACCAAAACGGCTCCTCCGACGTCTACGCCCACGGCCTCGCCGACGCCGACGGCGTCTACGAGCTCGTGAGCAGCCTGCCGGACGGAAACGCCGCCGGGAGCAGCACCGCGCCCGCGGTGTCGGCGGATGGCGCTGTGATCGCGTTCTTCTCGGGCGCCGCCGGCGTGGACGGCGTGTTCGCCGCTGCGCAGAACCAGGTCTACGTGCACGCCGCCGGCACCCCGGGGGCCACGCTCGTGAGCCGCACGTCGGGACCCGTCGGCACCTCCGCCATCTCTGATGGGCCGTGCGACGCCAACGCCACCAGCGTCGCCATCTCCAACGACGGAAACCACGTCGCCTTCGTGTGCCAGGCGGACAACCTCGCGCAGGCGAGCACGCCCGCGGCGTCCAACACCGGCAAGCTCGACGTGGTGTTCGTGCACGACGTCGCCGCAGGCACCACGACGGCCATCTCGGTGCCGTCGGGCGCGGTGGATCCCGACGGCATCGCCCGCGACGTCGACATCTCCGCCGACGGCAGCAGCGTCTCCTTCGTCTCCGACTCCACCAACCTCGTCGCCGACGACAACGACGGCCTCGCCGACATCTTCGTCGCTGCGTCCGATGCCTCGTCGCTCACCATCGTCACCGGCGTGTGCAGCGCCAGCTTCACGTGTAAGAGGAGCCCGCTCACGGCGGACGGCGCGCGCTTCCTCGCGAGCACGACCAACGCCCTCGACGCCACCCTCGACGCCGGCGCCGCGGCGGACCTCTATCTCTTCGACGTGTCGGCGCTGTCGACGCCCGCGCTCGTGGATCGACGCTTCGGCGACGGCCACGCGCCGCTCGGCGCCGGGACCACCATCGCCGACCTCGCCGCCGACGGATCCACGGCGGTCTTCGTGTCACCGAGCGGCACGCTCACGTCGCCGGCGCTGTCGGACGTGAGCTTCTTCGGCCGCGTCTACTCCGCGCTCTTGCCGTAGCTCAGCCACCGGCGATTTCCTGCTGTTTCGCTACCCGGGCCTCGGAGGTTCCTACGAGGCGCCTCTGGCCTCCGATCGCGGTGTCGAGGCGGCGTGGCGGCAATATGAGACGCGCCACCGGAAGCTCGCGACGCCGCGGCAGAAGAGCATGCGCTTCACCGCGTCGCTCCTCGTGCCGCAAACGCGCGCCGGCCTCGCCGTGAGGAACCTCGCGCTCAGGTCCTGCCGCTCGGCGGGTCCGCCCGGAGGCGCCGGTCGGCCTACGCCTGACTCGAGGCACCGCCGTCGCGCGGCTCCCCGGGTGACGCCGCCGGTGCCGCGCACGGGGCGCGGCTCGTTGCCTCGCCGTGGGACGCTCGCGACGTCACGGGATGTACTCGGCGGGCGCGCGCGGCGTGCCCCCGTTGAAGAACACCGAGCCGTTGGCGCCGACGGCGCCGTCCATCAAGGTGGTGGGCTCGTTGTCGTGCGTGATGCCGGACCACGCGTCGGCCACGGGGTCGTAGCGGCCGCCGACGCCGGGGCTCTGCCACACCACGAAGGTGGTGCCGCTCCACGCGGCGAGCGTGGTGCGCGTGAGCGTGGGTCCGCCGCCGGCGAGCCGGCGCCAGGTGTTCGTCGTCGGATCGTAGGCGCCGCCGTCGACGCCGCCCCACTCGATGAGCTCGTCGCCGCTCCACGCGCACGCGGGGAAGAACGTGGCGCTCGGCGCGTTGGCGGCGCTCATCGGGCTCCACGCGTCGAGCGCGGGGTCGTAGCGCGCGCCGTCGCCGAGCGCGCCGCTCTGGTCGCGGCCGCCCCAGACGAGGACGAGCGCGCCGGTCCATTGCATGCACAGGTCCTCGCGCGGCGCCGGCGCGTCCGTGGACGGCAGCGCCGTCCACGTGTCGGCGTCGGGGTCGTAGCGGCCGCCGTCGCCGAGGGGGATGAAGTTGAACGTGTTGTCGAAGAAGCCGCCGCCGAACACGACGAGCTCGCTGTCGGTGAACACCGCGCCGTTGTTGGAGCGGCCGGCAGGCGCGTTGGTGCTGGTGATGGGCGACCACGCGTCGAGAACGGGGTCGTACGAGAAGCCGGTGGAGAAGCGCGAGGTGCTGTTGCCGCGCCCGCCCCAGACGAGCAGCGCGGCCCCGCTCCACGCGACGGACGGATCGAGGCGGAACTCGGGCTGCCCGACGTCGCTCATCTGCGAGAACGCGCCGGTGTCGATGTCGTAGCGCGTGCCGGGCCGCTCGTGGAAGCTCAGGATCTCGATGCCGGTGAAGGCCGGGCGGTTGCTCGCCATCCCGGGCGCGGTGTCGGTGGCGGTCCACGCGTCGGCGGCGACGTCGTAGCGGCCCCCGTCGCTCTGCTGTGCGCCGCCCCACACGATCATCTCGTTGCCGGTGAACGCCGCGCCGTGCGAGGTGCGCGCCGGCGGCGCGTTCGTGGCGCTCGTCGGCGTCCAGGCGTCGGCGACGGGGTCGTACACGCCGCCGTCCCCGACCGGCAGCGTGCTCGAGAACGGCCGCCCGCCCCAGATGATCATGCGCGTCCCCGTCCACACGGCGGTCTGCTCGACGCGCGCGGAGGGCGCGCTCGTCGTCGTCACCGGCGCCCACGTGTCGGTGCCCGGGTCGTAGCGGCCGCCGGCGACGGCGCTGTTGTGCTCGCCCCACACGACCATCTGCTCGCCGGTGAACACGGCGGTGCCGGTGAACGGCATCAAGGGCTGCCCGGTGGTGGACATCGCGCTCCACGCGTCGGTCGCCGGGTCGTAGCGCAGGCCGCCGCCGAAGCCGCTGCCGCCGAACACGAGCATCTCGGTGCCGGTCCACACCGCGGCGTGTCCGCTGCGGCCGGAGGGCGCGTCGGCGATGGGCGCCCACGTGTCGGTGGCGGGGTCGTAGGAGGCGCCGTCGACGAGCGGGAAGCTGCCCGCGTTGCCGCCCCAGACGATCACGTGGTCGCCCGTCCACACCGCCGTCTCGCCGCTGCGCGAGCGGGGCGCGCCGACGACGCTGACGGGCTGCCAGCGATCGAGCTCGGGGTCGTAACGGCCGCCGCTGGTGCCGCCGGTGCCGCCCCAGACGATCATCTCGCGCCCGGTCCACACCGTGTCTTGCTGTGACCGCGCGCTCGGCGCGCCGACGTTGGTGATGTTGTGCCAGCGATCGGTGACGGGGTCGTAGCGCCCGCCCGTCGCCGTCTCGTTGCCGAAGCTGTTCTGGTTGGTGCCGCCCCAGACGAGCAGCTCCATGCCGCTCCACACGATGGACGCGTGGAAGCGTCCCGCGGGCACGGAGTCCGGGATGACCCACACGTCGCTGCCGCGCACCGTCACGCCGACGTGGTTGCTGTCGATGCCGCCGGCGGTGGCGACGAAGAGGTCGTCGAGCCCCGCGGGCGTCGACGCGGCCACGTCGAACGACGCGGCGTCGTCGGCCCACCCGGTGACGGTCATCGGCGTCGCGCCGATGGCACCGGCGCCGCTGGCCGTGCCGAAGGAGCTGCCGCTGATCTGAAGCGACGCGCCCGGCGAAAACGACGACGGGTCGACGTCGCGGATCCACGGCAGGATGCCGAGCGTGGCCGTGGCGCTTTTCGGGTTGACCGACACGGTGACGTCGCCGGCGTCGAGCGTCGCGGGGATGACGGCGACGATGAGGCTGTCGGACCACGTCGTCACTTGCGCGGTGACGCCGCCGATGACGACGGTGGAGCCGCCCTGCACGTCACCGAAGCCCGTGCCCTCGATGATCAGCGGGCCACCCACGGCGCCGCGCTCCGGCGTGAGCGCCCGGATGAGCGTGGCGCCCACGGTCCACGTCCACAGCGGCGGCACGGCCTCGACGTTGCCGGCGTCGTCGGTGGCCTCGATCTGCATCACGTGCGCGCCGTCGCCGAGCGCGTCGATGGTGAACGGCGAGGTGCACGGGGCGGCGGCGGCCGCGTCGAGGGCGCACAGGAAGGTGGCCTGCTCGTTTGCGACGAAGCGGAACGTGGCGGACGTGTCGGCGGAGCTCGGGGGTCCCGCGAGGATGGTGGTCGTCGGCGCGGTGAGGTCGAGGGTCCAGCCAGCGAAGGCGGCCGCGCCGCGGTTGCCGGCGGCGTCGTCGGCGGTGACGCGGAATTGGTGCGGGCCCTCGGCGAGCGCGGGGGTGTCGACGGGCGACACGCAGGCGGCGAAGGCGCCGGCGTCGACGGCGCAGCGGAAGGTGCACGCCCCCTCGCTGCAGTGGAACGCGACGTGGGCGGCGGCGGCGTTCGTGAGCGCCGGCGGCGCCTCGTCGATGACGACGGTGGGCGCCGCGGTGTCCACGGTCCAGTCGACGGTCCGTGCGTCGGTGCCGCCGGCGCTCGTGGCGGTGACGGTGAAGCTGTGGTCGCCGTCGCCGACGGAGATGTTCTGGGGCGAGGTGCAGGGCGCTTCCGTGGCGCCGTCGACGGCGCAGGTGAAGGTGCACGTCTGATCGCAGGTGAAGGCGAACGTCGCCGCGCTCTGGTTCGTCAGCGCCGGCGGCGCCGCCGTGACCGTCAGGACCGGCGCGACGTCGCCCTCTCCTTCACCCTCGCCTTCGCCTTCTCCCTCTCCTTCGCCTTCGCCTTCACCCTCGCCTTCTCCTTCACCCTCGCCTTCTCCTTCACCTTCTCCTTCTCCTTCACCCTCGCCTTCTCCTTCACCCTCGCCTTCTCCTTCGCCTTCTCCTTCTCCCTCGCCTTCTCCTTCACCCTCGCCTTCGCCTTCGCCTTCGCCCTCGCCCTCGCCTTCTCCTTCACCCTCGCCTTCGCCCTCGCCTTCCGCGGGCCCTGCGTCGGGCGACGGCGCCGGCGGGGCGGGACAGGCGGTCGCGGCCAAGAGCCAGGCGAGGACGGACAGGACCGAAAAGACCTTCAAACGCCTCAATTCCCTGGCGAGCATCCCATGCGCTCTCCAGCGGCAGCAAGGTGGCTAGCGGCCTCGCCTCTCGAGGAGCCCTCTTCCCTCGAAGATCGCGGGCATCGCCTTGTCGATCCTCGCGATCCGCGTCGCAGGCTGCTTCGCGCCGGCGAAGTGGAACAGGTAGCCCCTTCGCCGCCCGGGCGTCAGCGCCTCGAACGCGCGCTTGAACCGCGGGTCCTTGCGAAACTTCTCCTTCAGCTCGTCGGGCACGGGCAGGTCCGGGCGGCTCTTGTCCACCTTCAACCCGGCCTTCTCGGCCGCCACGGCTTCGCGCACGTAGGCCTTGATGGTCGCGGCCTTCGTCGCGATCTCCTTCGCGCCGGTGAACTTCATCACCCGCGCTGCCTGAACCTGCCCGAGCTGCACCAGCAGCTTCTTCGGGTCCTTCAGCAGCGCACCTTGAAAGAAGCCCAACGCGCAATACTCCTTGAAGCCCTGGATGATGACGACGTTCTTGCCGTCCATCGTGTAGCAGGGCTTCCCCCACTTGCACTCCTCCTTCAAATCGAAGCCGGACAGGAGCCTCTGCAGCTCGGCAATCTCAGCCCGCCACCGCTGTCGATACGCCATCTCCATGCTGCACCTCCTCGTTGCACGTCGCGATGGGGCCGGAAGGGCGACGCCGTCGGATCCGATGCTACCGACATGCGTCCCGCCTGAAGAGCCCTCGGCTCGGGCGTTCCGACGCGTCACCGGGGACATGCCGTCGGCGCGGAGGGACCTGCGGGTCACCGGTGATGCTCGCCGCCAACGCCACAACGACAGCGAGGACGGGCACAGTGCGTGTATAACAGCCTTCGCATGACGCGCGACGACGAGACCACCATGGGCCCGAGCCAGGCTCGCGCGCGGCACCCGCCACGCGCGACGCTGCGGGTGGTGTTCTCGGGCGACGCCCCGACCGTCGACGTTCACGCGTTGCGCCAGGGGACCACCGCCGTCGGCCGCAGCGTCGACGCCGTGCTCGGCATCCGCCTCGACGACCCGCGGCTGTCGCGCGAGCACGCCGTCGTCGTCGTCGACGGGGGCCGCGTGCGCGTGGTGAACAAGAGCCAGCACGGCACGTTCCAAAACGGCGTGGCCGTCGAGGACGCCCTGCTCGCCGACGGCGACGTGCTTCAGCTCGGCGACACCTTCGCCGTCTTCCGGCTCGTGCCCGCGGACGTCGTCGACGTGATCAACAACGCCATCATCGGCGTGTCGCCGGCGGCGGCCCAGTTGCGCTCGACGGTGAAGCTCGTCGGGCCCACCGGCGCCTCCGTGCTGCTGCTCGGGCCCACCGGCGCCGGCAAAGACGTGCTCGCCCGCGCCCTCCACGACGAGAGCGGGCGCACGGGCGCGTTCATCGCCGTGAACGCCACGGCCATCCCCGAGAGCCTCGCGGAGAGCCAGCTCTTCGGCCACCTCGCCGGATCGTTCACGGGCGCCAAGGGCGATCATCCGGGGTGGTTCCGGCAGGCCGACGGCGGGACGCTGTTCCTCGACGAGGTCGGCGACATCCCGCTCGCGCTCCAGCCCAAGCTCCTGCGCGTCCTCGACGAACGGCGCGTCACTCCGGTGGGCGCCGCCCACGCCGTGCCGGTCGACGTCCGCGTGCTCGCCGCCACCAACGCGGACCTCGAGGCCCGCGTCGCCGACGGCCGCTTCCGCGGTGATCTCTACGCGCGGCTCGCCGAGATCTCGGTGCGGCTGCCGCCGCTGTCGGCGCGCAAGGAAGACGTGATGCCGCTGTTCGAGCACGCGCTGCCCAAGGGGCACGCTCCCTACGAGCCCGCCCTCGTGCGCGCGCTGCTCGCGTACGCGTGGCCCTACAACGTGCGTGAGGTGATGAAGGTGGCCACCGAGCTCGCCGTGCGCGGCGAGGGCCGCCCGCTGCTGGCGCTGGACCTCGTGGAGGAGCGGCTGCGCAGCCGCCCCGCGCCCGCCGGGGGCCCCCCGGCGACGAGCGCGCCCGCGCCCGCCGGCGACCCCGCGCGCGATCCGGTGCCGGACAAGGAGCAGCTTCAAGAGCTGCTCAAGCGCCATCGCGGCGTCATCGCGGAGATCGCCCGGGCCACCGGCCGCTCGCGCAAGCAGGTCTACCGCTGGCTCGACAAGCACGGCCTGCGCGGCGCCCTCGCCGACGACACCTGAAGCGAGAAAAAAAGCTGAGGCACGCACTCTGAAGAGAAGTGCTGCCGACCGGAGGGAGGCGCGCACTCTGACCGAGCGAAGCGAGGGAAGGCGTGCGGAACAAAAAAAGAAAGGCCCGCTTGCGCGGGCCCTCCTCGTCGTCACGAGAGTGACGACGTCAACTCACCAGCGCTTGCCGCCGCGGCCACCGCCGCCGCCGCCGCCGCCGAAGCCGCTCTCCTTGGGGCGCGCGACGTTCACCGTGAGCGCGCGGCCTTCGTACATCTGCCCGTCGAGGGCGCTGATGGCGGCCTTGGCCGCCTGGTCGGTGCCCATCTCGACGAAGCCGAAGCCGCGGGAGCGGCCGGTCTCGCGATCGGTGACGATCGAGGAACGATCGACGCTGCCGTAGCTGGCGAAGAGCTGCGCGAGCTGCTCCTCAGTGGTGTTGAACGAGAGGTTTCCGACGTAGAGCTTGTTTTCAGCCATTTGAGAACTTTCCCGGGAACTGCTGCGCCTTCCCACCGTCACCCATTGACGGCATGGAAGCCCAGCTTCTGGACGCTTGCGAGCGCGCGACGGCTGCTGTTTTGAGGGGCAGTGGGGCGAGCAAACAGGTCGAACCAGACCTGTGTACAGAGTACGGGCTCGGGCGCACGAAGCAAGATCATTCGACGGGATCGGCTCCGGTGGCGCACGGACGCCGAATTTCCGACCGGACGGAGCCGCGGCCGCGCCGCTACGGGCTCCGGTGGCATTGCGCGCACTTCTCGGACTTGTGCTCGTAGCCCTGGACGTCCTTGTGGTTCTTGGCCTCGATATCGGCGTTGTGCGCGTGGCACTCGGCGCAGCGCACGGGGACCCCGGCGCAGCTCCCTGTGGAGGCCGCGCCGCGCAGGCCGGAGTGGCACTCGTTGCAGGAGACGGGTGCGTGGACGCCGCGCAGGATCGGGAAGCAGGCCTCGTGCTGCAGGAACGCCGCCGGCGTGAAGGCCACCGGCTGGTGGCAGGTGCGGCAGTCGGCGGTGAAGGGGGCGCGCGCGTGGTCGACGGTGACGAGCGACGCGCGCGCGGCGTCCTTGGCGTGGCACGCGACGCACGCGAGCGCGGCGCGGCTGAATGTGCGCTCGCGCTTCTCGATGTGGCACTCCTCGCAGGGCAGGGCGGCGTGGCGGCCGACCAGCGGGAAGTTCGTGCGCCGGTGCGCGTCGACGGTGAAGTTGGGCGCGTTGAAGCCGTCCTCGGTGTGGCAGGAGCGGCACATCAAGCCGAACTCCTGCGCGTGCGGATCCTGATGGCAGCCCGCGCAGCTCGTCGGGATGGGACGCGACGTATCGCCGCCGTGGCAGTCGACGCAGCCGACGCCGCGGTGCTTGCCGACGAGCGGGAACGGCGTCCTGTCGTGGGCGAAGCGCGCCGGCGACCACCCCTTGGGCGCGTGGCACGCGTCGCAGCCGACGGCGTTTTTGCCGGTGGCGTCGAGCGCGAGGTGCGCGAGGGCGTCCTCGGGCCCCGCCACGGTCGTCGTCGCCGTCTCCGTCGCCGCCGTCGTCGTCGTTGCACCGTGCACGGGGGGCGCCGCCTTCGCGTCCTTCGGCGCGGGCGCCTTCGTCGTCGCCGCGGCCTCAGCGGGGGCGGGCGCGCGCGACGGGCCGGGGGCCGGCGCGAAGTCGTTGAAGCCGCCCTTGTGCTCGTCCTGGTGACAGCTCGCGCACGCGGTCGGCAGTGGCTTGTAGCGCGCGGTCTTCAAGGTGCCGGTGTCGATGACCTCGTGGCACGCGGCGCAGCGCGCGGTCTTGTGCTTGCCCTCGAGGGGGAACGAGCTTTGTTTGTCGTGATCGAACTTGGCCGGCTTGAAGCCCTTGGTGGAGTGGCACTGCTCGCACGCCGTGACGCCGTCCTTGGCGAGCTGGCCGACGTGTTGGTCGGCGTGGCACGAGGCGCACGCGGTGTCGACGGGCTTGTACATGACGATGCCCCGCATGTGCCCCTTGGCGTCGGCGGCGGGGTAGTGGCACGCGCCGCACTCCACGGCCTTGTGCTTGCCCGTGAGCGGGAAGCGGCTGTCGTCGTGGTTGAACACGATCTTGTCGAACGACGACGCCTGGTGGCATTGGTCGCACGCCTTGCCCTTGTCGCCGCTGAACTGCCCGCCGTGCGGATCGCGGTGGCAGGCCTCGCACTTGCCCGTGGCGTCGGGCAGCGCCAGCTTCACGTCGCTCACCAGGAGCGGGCGGCCGTGGCGCGACAGCTCGCGCCTCACCGACGACGGCACCTTGCGCAAGAGCCCGCGGTCGCTCTTGTGGCAGAGGTTGCAGGCGACGGCGCGGTGGGAGCCGGCGAGGGCGAAGCGGGTGTCGTCGTGCATCTTCACGTCGAAGAGCACCGGGGTGAAGCCCGTGACCGAGTGGCACTTCTCGCAGTCGGCCTTCACTTGCCCTTCGTGTGCGTCGGCGTGGCACGCGCCGCAGGTCTCGTGCTTCAAGCCCTTGAACACCGCGCGCTGTCCGGGGAACGGACCGTGGCAGCTCTTGCACGCCACCGACGTGTGCTCGCCGCGCAGCGGGAACTTGGTCTTGTCGTGGAAGCCTGTGTCGTGCGCGGTCTGCTTGATGACCTTCCAGCCGCTCTCGCTGTGACACTTGACGCAGTTCTTGCCGAACTCGCCGTGGTGCACGTCGTCGTGACACGCGAGGCAACTGTTCTGGCCGATGCCCTTGAGCTGCATCTGCATGTACGTGCGCGCGCGTGGCTTGGGGAACGCGTCCATGCGCGTGCTCTCGTCGGTGGCGTCCTCGTGGCACTTGGCGCATGCCACGGAGTTGTGGCGGCCCTTCAAGCGGAAGTCGGCGAGCGGCGGCTTGTGCACGAAGCGCGTAGGCTTCCAGTCGTCGTTGCCGTGACAGCGCGTGCACTCGTTGCCCTCCTGGCCGCGGTGCTCGTCGAAGTGACACTTGGTGCAGGCCGACGACAGGCCGAGGAACGTGCGTGTCCGCTTCTTTTCCGTGAGGAGCTTCTTCACTGCGCCGTCGAGGATGCGCCGGGCCTCGTGACAGTCGCGGCAGTCGTTCTTCTGGTGGGCGCCGTGGAGCGGCCAACCCGTGAGCGCGTGGTTGAAGCTCCGCATGGACCAGTGGATGAGCGAGTCGCCGGTGCCGCCCTTGTGCTCCTTGTGGCACTCGGCGCACAGCTCGTTCTTGTTGCGCGCGTGGTAGCCGACGCCCTGGTCGATGCGCGACGCGATCTCCTTGTGGCAGGCGAGGCACTTGGGGTTCGAGTGCTTGCCGCCCTCCTCGTGGCACTTGGTGCACGACGTCAGGCCGTCGAGCTGCTTGTGCGCGCTCGACAACGGCCCCGGCGAGAACACCTGCGCCGCGATCTGCGCCGAAGACAGGAGGATGACGGCCGCAATCACGGCAGGATCCACTTGAAGCCGAGGTACAGGCTCACGCCCACGTGGGCGCCGATGAGGACCACCATGAACAGCGCGAGCACCACGTGGATCACGAGCCAGCCACGGAAGAGGCGCTTGAGGCCGGCGTAGAACGAGATCTGCAGACGCGAGCGCGCGATGAGCATGAGGCCGCTCTTGAAGGTCTCGAAGGCCTTGGCGTCGACGAAGTAGGGGCGCGCGCTCTCGATGCTCCTGTGCAGGTGGCGGCGCGCCCGCGGATCTTCGACGACGGCGCGGAAGAACGAGCGCTGCTTGGGCGCGGCGTCGGCGAGGGCGAAGAGCTGGTGCACCAGCTCGGCGTTGGTGGCGTCCTCGAGGTGGGGCTCCATGCGTTTGCGGATGTCCTGAAGCTGCGTGCGCACCTCGGAGAGCGCCAACACCTTGCCGGCCTGCGCGGGCACGAACCCGAAGAGGAAGCGGCCGATGACGCCGGTGCCGACCACGATGGACAGGGCGATCCAGGTCCACACCGCGAGCAGGTTGTTGAGCATGAACGCCGCGTGAAACGCGATCACCAGCGGGCTCATGATGCCGACGAACATGTGGAACGTGAGCCACGTGCGGATGGACGCGGTCCCCTTCAACGCCCGCCAGCGCTTCCGCAGCGCGTACAAGAAATTGAAGATCATGAACGTGGTGGCGATGACGCCGACGCCGTGGCCCCACAGCCCGGCGGGCTTGAGGAACTCGTCGCCGGGCAGCCCCGCGCGCGCGTCCACCGGGAACGTGTAGTAGTCGCGCCCGACGAAGAAGAGGCCGGTGATGATGGCCGAGCCGAGCGCGAACAGGAACAGCGCGAGCCGCCGCCGGGTGCGCGCCTCCACCTCCGCCTTGGTCGGGCCGCGCGCGGGGCCGCCCGCGCCCTTCTCCTCGCCGAGGTACTTGCGGATGGCGACGCCGACGGACTTCAAGAACGCGGTGGGCACCTCGCCGCCGGCGGAGACGATGACGCGATCGTTCTTGAGGCGCCCCTCGCCGTCGGCGGTGTCGAGGACGACGGCGCGGTCCTCGATGCTCTTCACCTGGCTGCTGAACAGCGCGCGCACGCGGCCCTCGTCGATGAGCCGTTGGACGTTGTCGCGGTTGCGGGGCTTGGCGCGCGAGAAGCTCGACTGGCGGTACGAGATGCTGACTTTGGCGGTGCTCTCCTCGGCGAGCTGTACGGCGGCTTCGACGGCGGAGTCGCCGCCGCCGACGACGAGGACGCGCTGCCCGTGGTACTGCTCTGGATCGACGAGGCGGTACGTGACCTTGTCGAGGTCCTCGCCGGCCACGCCGAGCTTGCGCGGCGTCCCGCGCAACCCGGTGGCGAGCACCACCGCGCGCGCCTGCACGGCGAGGCCGCGCGACGTGGTGATGGTGAACATGCCCGCCTGTCCCTCGATGCCGACGACCTTGTGGCCCTCGTCGACCTTGATCTCGTTCTTCTGCAGCACCACCTGCAGCTCGGAGAGCAGCTCCTCCTTGGACAGGAGCGAGCGGCCGAACTTGCCGTAGCCCGGCACCATCACCTGCTCGCTCATCACCACCTTGCCGCGCGGGTAGTGGGCGATGCAGCCGCCGAGGGTCTCCTGCTCGAACACCCGCGCGACGAGGCCCTGCTCCTTGCAGGACACGGCGCACGCGATGCCGGCGGGGCCGCCGCCGACGACGGCGACGTCGACGAGGGTGCCTTGCGCCTGCGTGCCCTTCAGCTTGCCTTTCAGCGAGCGCCCGACGTCGATGCCCTGGCGGAGCGCGTTCTTGATGAGGCCCATGCCGCCGAGCTCGCCGATGACGTAGACGCCCGGCCGGCTCGACTCGAACTTGTCGTCGGTGTCGGGGAGGTCGACGCCCTTTTCGGCCGAGCCGAACACGAGCTTGATGGCGCCGACGGGGCACTCCACCGCGCAGCGCGCGTGGCCGATGCAGTGCGCGGCCTCGACGAGGGTGGCGACGCCGCCGACGACGCCGATGATGTCGCCCTCGGGGCACGCCTTGATGCACGAGAAGCTGCCGATGCACAGCGTGGGGTCGATGACGGGGTGGAGCGACGGCGGCGTGCTCTGTCCCTCGGCGACCGCGAGCTGCAGCGCGCGCTCGCCCGCCGTGGACATCGCGCGGCGACGGAACAAAAGGATGACGATGGCCGCCAGCAGGACGGCCGCGACGGTGAAGGAGATGATCAGCGTGTCACTCACGACGCGTCCGCCTCGACGAGGCACGTCCCGCGAGCAACTCGCGTGCCGTGATCAGCGACCCGAGGGAGCGGCCGCGCTTGATCAAGCGACCGGAGGGAGCGGCCGCGCTTGATCAAGCGACCGGAGGAGCGATCGCGCGGAGCACCGCCACCGACCATGCCTCACATCCCCATATAGAGGAGCACGCCGCCGGTGCCCGCGAGGGCGACGCCGACACCGGCGACGAGCAGCATGGCGGTGGCGACGTTGGCGGCGCCTTCCTTGGCGGGGCCGAGGGAGTCGGGGTCGCGGATGATCCCCACCTGGCTGGCCGCGACAGCGCCGCCGCCGAGGCACAACAGCGCGCCGCCGCCGAGCGCGGCGATGCCGCCGACCGCCATGGGCGTGAGCGCCACGGGCGGCGGATCCGCCGGCGGCGCCTCGGGCTGAAGCGGCTTCATGCCGGGATCGCCCTTGGCCGTGCCCGTGGTGGGGTGGGGCGGGGCGGTGGTGCTCGTCGACGTGGAGGTGGCGGCCGTGGGGGGCTTGGCCTTGTCAATCGCGCCCTTGAGCGCCTTGATGACGGCGGCGGGGACCACGGAGCCGCCGCCGAGGACGTCGTCGGCGCGGGCGGCGCTCTCGTCCTGGGCGATGGAGCGGCCGTCGGTGTTGACGAGGTGGGCCTCGAGCTGCACCTGCCCGCCGGCGCGCAAGGCCTCGACCCAGACCAGCCACGTGGCGTCGGCGGTGCGGAGCACCTCCTTGGCGCACGCGTGATCCGTGAGGCACTCGGTCTTCACCGACAGCGCCTTGGACAGCGCCCACAGCTCGGCGCCGGTGCCGTTGATCTCCGCGTCGACCTTGTCCTGCACGTGGCGGGCGTCGTCGTCGGCGAAGCCGGCGGTGTGCACGACGACGGCGACGCGCGTGCCGCCGGGCGCCGCGGCGAAGCTCAACGCCGCGGCGAGGACTGCTGCGCCGAGGGTCACGACCGGATCCTCCCGAGCGCGGCAAAGGCGGCGTTCAGCGTGCGGTTGGCGGCGTCGTACTTTCCGTCTTTCATCTCTCTCAAGACCTCGCCCGCCAGAGCGTCAAGCTGTTTTCGTGCGGCCGCGTCGGGGGCGGTCGCATCGTAACGCTCGTTGAACCGTAACAGTTTTTTTCGAACGAACCCTTTGTCGATTTCGATGGCGTCGGCGCGCCGTCGCGCGTCGAGCGCCATGTCGCCGGCCTCGGAGAATCGCCGCGTCCGGGCGGCGTTGAGCACGCGTGCCCGGAGCCTGTCGAGCTCGCCGTCGTCGCCGGACTGAAGGCCCTTTTGCGCCAGCAGTCGATCGAGGGCCGCTCGTTGCTCGGCGTAGTGCCGCTGGTCGGTGGCTCGGGTGTCTCCGTGGTGCGCCCGCGGCCGGGGCGCGTGCGACGGCGGCGCGGCGTGCTCGGCCTCCTCCGCCGTCGCCGGCGGGTCCTCGGCGTCGGGGGCGGGATCCGGGGCGGGATCGGCCGGCGGATCGGCGGGCGGATCGGCGGGGGGATCGTCGGGCGGATCCGCCGGCGCGGCGTCGGCAGCCGGCGGATCGGCCACCGTCGCGGGCTCGTCACGGGCGTCGCGCGCGACGACGACGGCGACGGCCACGACGGCGACGGCGGCGGCGACGCCGAGGAGCGGCTTGAGCCTGCTCTTCCCGGGGCCGAGCAGCGCTTTGTCCTCGTCGCTGACGACGCGCAGCGCCGGCTGGGGCAGGAGCTGGGTGTCCTTGGCGAGGAGCGCGGGCCCCGCGGGCTGGCCGCCGATCACCCACGACGCGGACGACCGCGGGTCTTCATCCACGCGGATGGCGCTTTCGAGCCGCGGCGGCGCGCGCGCCGGCTCCTCCGCGGGGTCGGTGGGCGGCAGGCTGACGATGGTGACGTCGGCGGTGAGCGGCGGCGCGTTTTCATCGGTGCTGTGGGCGGGCTCGTTTTCGTCCGTGGTGCGCACCGGTCCGCGCGTGAGCGTGGGCGCGTCGGGGCGCACGGGAGGAGGCGGGCGGGTCAGCGGGTCCGGCTCCGACGACGTGTCTCCCAACGAGACCGGCATCGGCGACGGAATCGTCTTCACGTCGTCGTCGGGGATGCTCTTCTCGATGTCCGCGAGCGCGCGCGCGAGGGCGCGGGCATCGGGGTAGCGCTCGTCCGGGGAGAAGGCGAGGGCGCGCAGCGCGATCGGGCTCACGGCGGCGGGGAGATCCTTGCGCACCAGGTGCGGAGGCGGCGGGCGCGACTTGGACATCGCCTCGAGGAGCATGACGTCGCTGCTCGCGGAGAAGGGCATCTTGCCGGTGAGACAGTTGTAGAAGATGACGCCGACGCCAAACTGGTCGGATCGGGGCGTCGCCGGCCTCCCCGCCCAGACCTCCGGCGCGATGTAGTGGCGCGTGCCGAGGGCCACGCCGGGGAGCGTGAGCGACGAAGCGCCGTCGAGCGCCTTGGCGATGCCGAAGTCGAGCAGCGTGACCTCGTCGTCGTCGCGCACCATGATGTTGCGCGGCTTGAGGTCCCGGTGGACGACGCCGACGTCGTGGGCGGCGGCGAGGGCGTCGCAGATGTTGCGGCAGATGGCGAGGGTGCGGCGCACGGGGAGCGGTGGGACGTCGGCGCCGAGGAGATCGCGCAGCGGGATGCCGTCCGCGACCTCCATGGTGATGAAGCGGACGCCCTTGTCCTCGTGCAAGTCGTGGAGCCGGCAGACGCCTTTGTGCACGATGCGGCGCGCGAGCACGATCTCGCGGTTGAAGCGCTCGACGGCCTCGGGGTGCGCCGCGAGCGCGGGGTGCAACACCTTCACGCAGAGGCGCTGCTTGAGCAGCGTGTCCTCGGCGAGGAACACCATGCCCATGGCGCCGCGCCCGAGCTCGCGCTCGAGGCGATAGCGGCCCAGCCGCTCGCCGGCTCTCAGCTGGTCGGCCTGCATTTCGGAGGTCACAGTACACCCACCTGGTCTCTCTACGCCCGCGCACGTCCGACGCGAGCGCCGCGTGCGCCGCCCGCGTGCGCGCCCGCGTGCGCGCCCGCTTCGCCTCGCATGGAGCCACACGCGGCGGGCGCGCTCCGGTGGCGGCGGGCGCGTCGATGTGGCGCAGGGGTTGCTTCGCGATCGCGGTCCACGTCGGACGACGTAGGATCGCCCCATGAAGACCTTGCCCTCTTTCCTGATTCCCGCCGCCCTCGCCGCCGTGTTCTTCGGGGTCCTTGGCGCCGGGTGCGCCGCCCTCCTCGCCGACGCCCCTTGCAGCAGCGATCAGAACTGCCCGAGCGGCCAGCTCTGCAGCGACGGAGTCTGCGCCCCGGCTGACGTCGTCGCCGAGGGCGAGGGCGAAGGAGAAGGAGAGGGCGAAGGAGAAGGCGAGGGCGAAGGCGAGGGCGAAGGAGAGGGAGAAGGCGAAGGAGAGGGCGAAGGCGAAGGCGAAGGCGAGGGCGAAGGCGAAGGCGAGGGCGAAGGAGAGGGCGAAGGAGAGGGAGAAGGCGATCCCTGCAGCCCCGGCGGCACCGTCAACAGCGTCGACCAGTTCTCGGGCTGCACCGCCGTCACCGCGGACATCACCCTCACAGGTGGCTCGCTCACCGGGCTCTCGGGGGTCGAGACCGTCAACGGCAGCCTCAGCATCAGCAACATCGAGAACAGCCTCAACAACCTGGGTGCGCTCCAGACCGTGTCCGGGGATGTGACGTTCAGCGGCGGCGACACCAACAGCGGCGCGGGCAACGCCCTCGGCAACCTCCAGAGCATCGGCGGCGACCTCGTCATCCACAACGGCGGCGTCGATCTGCACACCATCAACGGCTACGGCCAGCTCCAGACCATCGGCGGCTCGCTCGTCATCCACAACAACTCGGCGCTCACCAGCGTGAGCGCCACCGCGTTCGCGAGCCTCACGTCGATCGCCGGCTCGCTCGACCTCGACCAGAACCCCGTCCTCGCGTGCACCGGCGGGGTGCCGAGCCTGAAGACCGCGGCGGGCGACCGCGTCACGCTCGGCACCAACGGAACCGCCGGATGCACGCCCTGAGCGCAGCGCGCTGCTGCGCTGTCCTCGCGGTCATCGCCGCGACCGGCTGCGCGCCGAAAGCGCCCGCGCTCACCTTCGGCGTCAGCACCGGCGAGCACGACGCCTATTTCCTCATCGGCAGGGGGGAGCACCACGCGCTCGGCAAGCGCGCCGACGACGGCCCCATCCAGTGCAGCTCGTGCCACGCCGCCGGCAGCGACAGCTTCACCGAGTTCTCGTGCACCGGCTGCCACGAGCATCGCCAGGACGTCACCACCGGCATCCACTCCGGCATCGCCGAGTTCCGCTACGACAGCGCGAGCTGCCTGTCCTGTCACCCCGGTGGCAACGCCGACATCGACGGCATCGACGACGCGACGCACACGCGCGAGTACTTCCCCATCGACGATCACAGCGCGCACAAGGCGGTGCAGTGCTCCGGTTGCCACACGCACGCCGACGACCGAACCATCGTCACCTGCACCGGCTGCCACGACCACGCCGCCGACGGGCAGGAGGTGCACGGCTCGGCGGAGCTGCAGGCGGTGCACGGGCAGATGACGGGCTACGCGTGGGACACGCAGAGCTGCCGCGATTGTCACGCGAAGAGCGAGAACCCGGGCAGCTACGATCACACGGCGTTCCCGACGGCGGCGGGCACGTCGCACGAGGGCATCTCCTGCGCCGCGTGTCACGCCACGCCGCAGGATCGCTCGCAGCTTTTGTGCGTCACCTGCCACGAGCACAACCAGGTCGAGACCGACGCCGCGCACGCCGACGTCCCCGACTACCGCTACGACTCCGGCAGCTGCGTCCTCTGCCACGCCCAGTCGCAGGTGCCCGGCGAGATCGATCACTCCACGTTCTTCCCCATCGACACCGGCGCCACGCACGCGCTCGGCACCGTCGTGGACAACGCCGGCCTCGTCCCCGACGAGACCATCGCCTGCACGTCGTGCCACAAGAACCCCACCGACAACTCGCAGGCCACGTGCCTCGGCTGCCACGCGCACTTCGAGGACGTGCTGCAGCCCATCCACGACGGCATCGCGGGCTATGCGTGGCAGGACTCGAGCTGTCTGTTCTGCCATCCGCACGGTGAGCCCGACGGCTACCTCTCCGAGCACCCCGAGTTCCCCATCGCGTCGGGCGACGCCCACCAGGGCATCGCGTGCGCGGAGTGCCACGCGTCGCAGACGGATCGCTCACAGCTCCTGTGCACGTCGTGTCACGTGCTCACCGACATGGAGCCCGTGCACCGGAGCCTGCCGGGATGGCAGTTCGACAGCACCGCCTGCTTCACGTGTCACGCGCAGTCGCAGGTGCCGGGGACGTTCGACCATGAGCCCTACTTCCCGCTCGTCGGCACGCAACACGCGCTCGGCGCCCCGAACAACCTCGTGTGCACCGACTGCCACAGGGACCGCACCAACCGCACGCTGCTCGACTGCACCGGCTGCCACCTCGGCAGCCACGACCAGGCGCCGATGAACACGGCGCACACCGGCGTCCCGAGCTACTCGTGGACGCCGGCGTCGTGCGTGGGCTGTCACCCGAACGGCACCGCCGCCGGCGCCGTGTTCTCGCACCCCTACTTCCCCATCACGGCCAACGACACACACGGGCAAAACGGCATCGCCTGCGCCGACTGCCATACGAACCCCGCCGACAACACCGTCGTCGAGTGCACCGCGTGCCACCTGGGCAGCCATGATCAGACGCCGATGACGCAGCGGCACGCAGACGTCCCCGGCTTTCAGTGGTCGACGTCCCAATGCCTGTTCTGCCACCCCAACAGCGAGCCCGTCGGCAACATCGATCACGCGCGCTTCTTCCCGATCACGGCGGGGTCCGCGCACGCGGGCATCGCCTGCGCCGACTGCCACATCGATCCGAACAACCGGCAGACGCTCGGCTGCGCGCAGTGCCACCAAGGCGACACCAACCCGACCATCGCGGCGGTGCACCAGGGCATCCCGGGCTTCGCGAGCACGTCGACGGCATGCCTGCAGTGCCACCCGCACTCGGAGTCGGTCGGGACGATGGATCACCAGGCCTACTTCCCCATCGGCGCGGGCTCCCAGCACGCGTCGGCGGCGTACGCGGCCAAGATCGCCTCAGGGCAGAACCAGTGCTCGGCGTGCCACGTCTCGCGCACCGATCGCACGCAGGAGAATTGCGCGAGCTGCCACGCCGGGGTCTCGCCGACGCCGTCGTCGTCCCACGGCTCCGTCGGCGGCTTCTCCAACAACTCCGTGAATTGCAAACAGTGCCACGGTGATGCGCAGGTGGACACGCTTCGGTCGCACACCGTATTCAGCCCTACACACCACCGGGCCAAATGCATCGACTGCCACCGCACCTTCCGCAGCGACAAGCCCTTCGCCATCAATTTCACGCAAGGCGTGTGCACCAAGTGCCACTCGTCGTCGTGCACGGTGAACAACAGGAACGCATGCGGCGACTGAAAGCACTCGCGCGCGCCGCACCGGCGCGTCCCACGACGGCGGCTCAGCGTCACGCGCGCGGCGCGGCGGGGCTGGTGGCGCTCGTGTGCCTCGTGATCCCCGTGGAGGCGCGCGCGGCGCCTGTGGCGTCGACGCGCGTCACGTTCGCGACGGCGAGCGCCATCTACGTCGACGCCGGCACCGCCGACGGCCTCGCGCAGGGCGCCAAGCTCGAGGCGCGGCACCGGCGGCGCGGCGCGGCCTCGTGCACCGTCGTCGAGATCGCCGCGCATCACGCGGTGTGCAAGGCCGACGGCAAGCGCGTGCCCGGCGTGGGCGATCGCCTGCGCTTCCAGCGCGCCGCCGCCGACGCGCCCGCCGCGGTGAAGCCGCGCCCCGACCCGCCCACGCCCGACGCGCTCGCGCCGCTGCGCAAGAAGGTCGAGGCCGCGCCGTTTCAGAAGGTGGCGTTCAAGAAGGCCCGCCGCGCGGCGCGGCCGGTGTGGACGGCGCGGGGCTCGACGACGCTGCGCCAACAGGTGTGGGCGACGTCGGGCAAGGACAACGTCTTCGCGCGCCCCTCGCTCGACGCCGGCGCGCGCGCGGGCATCGGCATCTTCCCCGGCCTGTACGCCGCCGGCGCGCTGCGCGTGCAGGGCGACGTGCTCGCGCCTCCCGAGCAGCGCTTCCGGCCCGGCGAGCTCCAGCTCTACCTGTGGAACGCGTCCGTCGGCGTCGCCGAGGGCGCCGTCGTCGGCGCCGCCGGCCGCTTCCGCCCCCAGAAGGCGCCCGGCCTCGAGCTCCTCGACGGCGCGCAGGCGGGCTTCCGCGCCTTCGGCGGCGCGCTCGAGGTGGGCGGCTACGCAGGCGCCATCCCCGACCTCGTCACGCTCGCCCCGTCCATCGACCGGCTCACCGGCGGCGCCTACTTCTCGCTCGACCTCGCGGCGGCCAAGGACGTCCTCGTCCTGCCGCGCGCGCGCGTCGGCCTCGTGAGCACCCCCGACGGAAAGACCGTGCGCGCGCTCGCGGAGGCGGAGACGCAGGTGCTCATCGACGGCGTCGTCGCCGCCGGCGGCTCCGCCCGCGTCGGCGCCGGCGGCACCGACGACCCGCTGCCCACCCTCGACGCCGCGCGCGCCGACCTCGACGTGCACACGGGCCCGCTGCACGTGGACGCCGGCTACCGCTACCTCGCGCCGCTCGCCGTCGACTTCGACGCGGCCTCGGGCGTCCCCACGGTGGGCGGCGCCCACCACGGCGACCTCGAGGCGCGCTACGCGCTGTCGTCGTGGCTCGTGATCGGCGCGGACAGCGGCGCCGGCTACGACGTCGCCACGCGCAGCGCCCGCGGCTACGCAGGGCCCATGGTCGAGCTGCCCACCGCGTTCGGCACGCTCGGCGGCCTCGAGCTGGGCTACGCCGAGGAGGCCGACGTCGCCAAGATCCGGTGGAGCGGGCGCACGGCGTACCTCGCGGCCACCGTGTCGCCGCTCGACGTCGTTCGCATCGTCACGCGCGCCTCCTACTTCGAGGACGCCGCCATCAACGACTCGCTGCGCGAGGCCGCGCTGATGACGCTCATCGACGCGCCCGTGCTGCCGTGGCTGTCGGTGCGCGGCCGCGCGCAGGTGCAGGCGGCGCTGGCGCCTCTCGACGGCAGCACGCGCGCGTCGCCGACGACGCTTGTGGCGGATCTGGGCCTCTCCGGCTCTCTGTGACGAGGCGTCCCACCCGCACCGCGGGGGGCGGGTAACATCGGGCCGTGGACATCGGCGGCTACAGCATCATCCGGCGCCTCGGCGCCGGCGGGATGGGCGAGGTCTTCCTCGCCCGGCAGGAGGCCGCCGGCGGCCTCGGCCGCGCCGTCGTGGTCAAGACCGTCACCTCGCGGCTCACCGGAGATCGCGAGCACGCGCAGCGCTTCCTCGACGAGGCGCGCCTGGCCATCCAGCTCCGGCACAAGAACATCTGCGGCGTCTCCAACGTCGGCGCCGTCGACGGCAACCTCTTCCTCGTCATGGACTACGTCGCGGGCCGCGATCTGCGCGACATCCTGCAGGCCCTCGCCGATCGCGGCCTGGAGCTGGCGGCGCGCGCCGGCCTGTACGTGCTGCGCGAGATGCTCGAGGGCCTCGACTACGCCCACCGCTTCGCCGACCCCCGCACCGGCGCGGCGCTCGGCATCGTGCACCGCGACGTGTCGCCGTCGAACGTGATGGTGAGCGTCGAAGGCGAGGTGCAGATCATCGACTTCGGGCACGCGCTGTCGACGTGGAAGGAGGAGCGCACCGACGCCGGAACGCTCATCGGCAAGGTCGCGTACATGTCGCCGGAGCAGGCGCGGGGAGAGGTCGTCGACGCGCAATCCGACGTGTACTCCGCGGGCATCGTCGGCACGGAGCTGCTCGCGGGGCGTCGCTTCTACGACAGCAACGACCCGGCCGCCGTGCGCGACGCCGCGCGGCGCGGCGCGAGGTCCACGGCCCTCGACGAGGTCGATCCGGCCATCCGGACCGTCCTCGAGCAGATGCTGGCGCCCGATCCGCAGACGCGGCTGTCCGCCGGCGGCGCGGCGCGCGAGATCGATCGGCTCCTCGTGGCCCGCGGCGAGGTCGCCCGCGCGGCCGATCTGCGCGCGCTCATGAAGGAGCTGTTCCCCGACGAGCTCGCCCGGCAGCGCGAGCTGGTCACCGCCGCGCTCGACGGCGCGTCGGAGACGGCGTCCGCGGAGACGGTGGTGCTCTTCTCCCAGCTCGAGGCAATGAGCGCGACGGCGCCGTCCGCCGGGGAGCTCACCCAGCGCGTGCGGGTGCGCGCGCGCGACACCTTCACCGAGCGCCTCCCCGAGCGACGGCCGCCGCGGATCGCGGCGCTGGCAGCGGGCCTGGTCGTCGTCGCGGCCGTGGTGGTGATCGCCTGGGCCGCGTCCCGCACGCAGGCTCCCGACGGCCCCGCCGCCGGCGCCGGGGCGGGGCCGGTCGCGCGGCGCGCGGCGCCGAGCGTCGTCGACGCCGGCGCCGGCGCCGACGCCTACGCCGGCGCCGACGCCGGCGCCGACGCGGACGACACCGCCACCGGCGACGCCCCCGCGGGGGACGCTCCCGCGGACGACGCGGGCGGGGAGGGCGACGCGCTCGACGCCGATCCCACCGCGCTGGAGCTCGTCGCACCGAGCGACGACGGGCCGCGCGCGCGACGGCCGCACCACACCCACCGGCGCGTGCTGCGCACCACCAGGGACAAGCTCCAATTCCTCGGGAAGTGCAAACAACGCTGCGCGCCGACCGTCGTCGACAACTACAAGGACTTCGGTGCACTCTCCGTCGACGAGGCACGGGGCCTCGCGGCGGAGCTCGAGACGTGCGTGAAGCGCTGTGGGGGATGATGGCTCTTGTCGCCGCGGCGCCGGCCGCCGCGGAGAAGCTGGCGGTGGTTCCCTTCGGTGACGCCGCCGGCGAGATCGTCGCCTCGGTCCGCGCGTCGGTGTCCTCCATCGAGGGGAAGCGGGTGATCTCGGCGGCCTCCACACAGGAGGACGTCCGCGGCGCCGCCGACGCCGGCGTCGCGTGCGGCGCCACCAGCGACGAGTGCCTGGTGAAGCTCGCCCTGTTCGCGCAGGTGGACGGGCTCGTGTCGGTGAGCGCCGTGCGCACCGCCGCGGGCCTCGACGTCGAATCTCGTGCTCGTGGAGGCGGCGCTCGCGCGACGCACCGGCGCCGTGCACGCCCTGGTTCCCGAGGGCGAGCACCGCGCGTCGGCCGTCGCCGACGCGGTGGCGGAGCTGCTCACGCCCGACAAGGTGCTCGGCGCCCTCGTCGTCGACAGCGCGCCGCCCGCCGCCGCTGTGAAGGTCGACGGCAACGCGGCCGGCGCCGCGCCCGCGCGCGTGCGGGTGCGCGCGGGCACCCACGACGTCGCCGTGAGCCTGCCCGGCTATGTGCCTGCGCGCCGCCGCGTCGACGTGCGCCCGGGCGCGGAGACGCCGCTGCGCCTCGTGCTCAAGCCGCTGTCGACCCCGCCACCGGGATCTGCGCCGGTGTCGGCCGGGCCGTCCGCCGGCCTGATCGCCGCCATCACCGGCGGCGCCATCGTCGCCGTGGGCGCGGGCACGGCCGTCACGCTCGACGTCATCCTCGAGAGCGGCGGCACCGGCGACTTCGCCGCGCGAGACGCCATGCTCAACGTCGAGAAGGTCGCCGCCGTCGCCGCCGTGGCCGGCGGCGTCGTGGTCGCGGCCGGCGCCGCCATGCTTGTCACGGGCTCGTGAGGCTCGGGCTCGTGAGGCTCGGGCTCAGGGCGCGCCGGCCTCGTCGGCGCCTGCGTCGGGCGCCCCGTCGCGGCGCGCGCCGTCGATGTCGAGGAGCTCGCGGGAGGCGGCGGCGACCCCAATCGCGAGCGAGTCGGGCGCGAGGTGGAGCACATCCCGGCCGGCGACGGGATCGGTCGTGAAGCCCGGGTCGACGTCGACGTTGCCGTCGCCGCTCACGCCCGGGACCACCGAGTCCAAGAAGGCGCACGTCCCCGTGAAGTCGTTGGCGTTGTTCGCCGTCACGATGGAGCGCTCGACGGTGACGCCCGTGCTGCCGCAGGCAATCCCCGTCTTGTTGCCGGTGACGGTGAGGTGCCGCAGCGCGTCCTGGCTCGTGGGTGCCAGCGCGAGCGAGAGGCCGATCTCGCTGTCGTAGATCATGGAGCTCACGATCTCGTAGTCGGCGCCGAGGTTGAGGCCCGCGTGCCCCGGGCCGGTGACGTCGTGGATGCGGCTGCGCAGGACGGTCAGCTTGGCGGCGCTCGCCTCGAGCAGCACGCCGTTGTCGGCGATGGGACCGACCTCGCTGTCTTCGAGGACGAGCGCGCTGTCCGCGTCGTGGACGTCGATCGGCTTGCTCCCCGTGACGATGACGTTGATCAGGTGAACGTGCGTCCCCTTGTGGACGTCTAGCTTGGTCGCGCCGATGTCGATGGTCGCCGGCGCGCCGACGGCCTCGACGATGATGTTCGCCTCGTTGGGGTTGTTGTTGGCGCCGTCGAAGTTGGGCGCGGCGGCGTAGGTCGCGCCCCCGGTGAGCTCGATGATCACCTCGCCGTCGTCGCCGTCGTGCGCGAGCAGCGTGGGGGCGTCCGGCGCCGCGACCACGCTCGGGGAGAGCAGGCAGTGGCTCGGCTGGCCCCGGCACTCGTAGTTGCTCTCGACGTGGCACAGGGCGTCGCAGCCGTCGCCCGCCGTCGTCCCTCCGTCGTCGCAGGTCTCGCCGAGGGCGTCGTCGCGGACGCCGTCGCCGCAGCGCGCCGGCTCTCCCTCTCCTTCGCCCTCTCCTTCGCCCTCGCCCTCGCCCTCGCCTTCGCCTTCGCCCTCGCCCTCGCCTTCGCCCTCTCCTTCGCCCTCGCCCTCTCCTTCGCCTTCTCCTTCGCCTTCGCCTTCGCCCTCGCCCTCCTCGCCCGGGGCGACGGCGACGCAGACGCCGGCAGAGCAGGTCTGGCCGGCGGGACAGTCGTCGTTTTCGCCGTCGGCGAAGCACGGGGGCGCGTCAGCGAAGAGCAGGCAAGCGCCGGCCCCTGCGGGCACCGCGGCGATCAGCAGCACGAGGGGGACGTGGGAGACAACGCGCACGCCCGAAGTGTAGCGCGTTACTCGGCGGCTTCTTCCTGGGCGCGCTCATCGATGAGCTTGAGCATCTTCTTCTTGATGACGCCCCGCCGCAGCCGCGAGAGGTAGTCGACGAAGAGCTTGCCATCGAGGTGATCGCACTCGTGCTGCAGCGCCACCGCCTTGAGGCCCTCGGCCTCGATGACGTGCTGCTGCCCCTCGAGATCCGTGTAGGTGAGTGTGCACCGCGCGGCGCGCGTCACCATGCCCGTCTCGCCGGGGACCGAGAGGCAGCCTTCCTCCCACTCGAGCTCGCCCTGCTTGTTGGAGATCTCGGGGTTGATGAGCACCAACGGGGCCTCCCCCGAGGGGATGTCGGCCTTGTCGCGGTCGTAGCTGCGGATGTCGACGACGACGACGCGCTTGTGGACGCCGATCTGGGGCGCGGCCAGTCCAACGCCGTCGGCGGTGTACATCGAGTCGAACATGTCCTTGGCCAGCGCCCGGATCCCCTCGTCGATGGCCTCGACTTTCGAGGAGACCTTGAGCAGCTCCGGGTTGGGCCAGATGAGGATCTCGCGGGCAGCCATGTGCATAGTCCTAACGCCTCGCGCCGTTTCCTTCCACTGAGTCCCGATGCAGGCGATCATCCGGTCGATGGCGGCCCAGTCCCTGCGCACCCGCGCCCTCAGCACCATCCTCGTGGTGTTCGTCGGTCTCACCGTCGCCATTGCGCTCGCCGGCCTCGCCGTGGTGCGCACCGGCCTCGAGCGGGACCTCGCGGCGCGCGCCAACGTCATCGGGCGCGCGCTCGGGCAGTCCACCGAGCTGTCCATCGGCGTCAGCCAGAACAACTCCGGGCTGGTCGAGCGCGCGCTGTCCTGGCTCACCACCGTCGGCGAGGACCTGGTGTTCGTCATCGTGCTCACGCCTGACGGAAGGCCCATCGCCGGCATCAGCAACGACGGCCCCATCCCGGAGGCCGACCTCGCGGCGCTCGCGGCGCGCGCCCCGCGGGCCACCGCGCTCGAGGTGGTCAAGGACGTCTCGCTCGCGCCGGCCGCGGAGAAGCAGGCGTCCGGCGACGTGCTCGACCAGATCAACGAGGAAGCGGGCATCGAGCCGGCCGCGCCGGCGCACGTGCGCATCATGCTCACGGGCCGCGGTCAGGTGCTCCGCCAGACCGCCGCGGTCGTCGTCACGGGCATCGCTTTGTGCCTCATCTCGCTCATCGCCTTGTGGCGCATCGCGCGCGACGCCTTCCGGCGCATCGAGCCCGCGCTCGAGCACGCCCGTCGGATGGCGCAGGGCGACTTCGTCGACGGCGCGGTGGAGGCGGAGTACCGCGAGCTGGCCACGCTGTTTCAGGCGCTCAACGAGATCTCGCAGTCGCTGAGCTTGATGATCGGCGACGTGCGCTCCCTGGGCGACGAGGTGTCGGTCGCCGTCGAGCGCATCACCGGCGCCGCCGGCAGCCTCCGCTCCGGCGCCGACGACGGCACGCGCGCGGTGGGCATCACGGAGGAGGCGGTGGCCGCCATGCAGCGCACCGTCGACGAGGCCACGCGCCGCCTCACCGACCTCGCCACCACCGCCGACGTCTCCTCGCGCGACACCGAGACCATCGAGCGCCAGAACGCGGCCACCGGCCAGACGGTGCTCACGCTCGCCGGCGAGCTCGAGCGGCACGCCCGCTCGCTCCTCGTCATCGACGACCGCACCAAGGCGCTGTCGCGCGACGCCCGCGCCGTGGGCGAGGCGTCGGAGGCGGCCCGAGCGGCGGCCAATCGCATGCAGATGACGTCGCAGGTGGGCATGGAGCGCGCCGTGGAGGCCGCCCGTCTCGCCGAGCACGCGATGCACAGCTCGCAGGCCGGCGGCAAAGCGATCGAGGACGCCATCGCGCGCTTTCAGCAGATCGCCGCCCTCGGCAGCACCATGGAGGGCAACCTTCGGGCGCTCACGGGGCGCGTCGAGGGCATGCACCCCATGCTCGGCGCCATCGCCGACGTCACCAGCCGCACGAGCCTGCTCGCGCTCAACGCCGGCATCATCGCCGCGCAGGCGGGGGAGCGTGGCGCCGCCTTCCAGGTCGTCGTCGACGAGCTCAAGAGCCTGGCCGCGCGCACCGCGGAGCTCACCGCCACCGTGGAGCTGTCGGTGCGCACCATCCTCGAGCAGCGCGGCCGCACCGACGAGGCGGCCGAGGCGCTGCGCGGTGTGGTCGGCGCCTCCATCGAGGACGCGCAGCGCGCCGGCGCCGCGCTCGACGCCATCCGCACCTCCACCGCGCAGAGCCAGCAGGTGTCGGCGGGCATCTCCGAGACGCTCACCAGCCAGGAGCGCGACGTGAAGGAGACGCTCGCGCGCATCGACGTCGTCGACGGCGCCGGCAACTCCGTGGAGGGCACCGCGCGCGCCCTCGCCGACGAGGTGCGCGTCTTGAAGGAGGTCGCCGAGCGCGTGACCAACGTCGCGGACGACGTCGCCCACATGAGCAAGGACCAGGGCGAGCTGGCGGCGCGCGTCGGCCAGGTGCTCTCGCTGGTGTCGCGCCAGGTGGGAGAGCTCACCTCGACGCAGGACGAGCAGCGCAGCGACGTGGCGCGCGTCGAGAAGAGCCTGCAGCAGATCCGCCGCTTCAGCGACGACGCGCGCGGGGGCGCCGCCGCCCTCGACGAGGTCGTCCAGCGCGTGCACGACAAGACCGCCGGCCTCGCCGAAGCCATCCACCGCTTCCGCACGCGGTAGTGCGCCGACGGTGAGCGCGTGCGGTCGCGCACACTTCGATGTGTGCATAGATCGGCGCCGGGGAATGCACGTTCCCCGCGTGACGTCCAAGCCGCTAGGATAAGGAGCACGTGGCCAATCCCCTCGCATGGCTCCCCTTCCACGGGGACAAGCGCAGCAGACGCGCCGCGTTGCTCGGCGGCGCACTGACCGCTTCGCTCTGCATGCACTTCGGCCTGCCGTTCATCCACTGGCAGCGCATCGAGGCCGTCAGCGAGACGCCGGTGCAGGTGACGCTCTTGCCGCCGCCGCCGGTGCCGGTGCCGGAGGCGGACGAGCCGGTCGAGGCCCCCGACGAGGACGACGTCGACGCGCCCAAGAAGGAAGACGCGCCGGTGCAAAAGCCGCAGAAGGAGGCGGACAAGGAGACGCCGCCGAAGGTGGAGGAGCCGCCCGCCAAGGTGTCGGTGCCGCCGCCCATCCCCACCGTGGACCGGCAGGCGGCGTGGAAGGCGCGGCTGGCGGACCTCCAGCGCCGCCGGGCGGAGCGCCTCGCCGAGCGCATGCGCCAGCGCGCGGAGCGGGAGGCGGCGCGGCAGCGCCTGGGATTGGGCGGCAAGAAGGGCGGCGCCCCCGACACCGGCGCGTGGAAGACGGGCAAGCCCGACTCCACCTACCTGTGCACCGCCAACGACAAGGGCATCGAGCTCCACGTGATGCGCGCGCGGCCGCTGCGCGAGTGGATCACCATCGTGCCCACGGTGCTCGCCGGGTTCGACACGCGGCCCGGGCTCGGCGGCTACCTCGACCACGTGCAGCAGATCGTGCAGCGCGACCACACGCACGGCGCGCCGCGCCGGCTCGGCTTCGTGGAGCTCGGTCTGCCCAGCGACGTCCTGCAGTTCCCGCTCGAGGAGCCGCGCGGCGTGCGCATCGCCGTCGGGCGCCTCGACGCGCATTGCATGGTCGGCTTCAAGTACGCGGCGCGGCTGTTTCCCTTCACCATCCAGCGCGCGCCGGTGCGCATCATCGACGGCTCCAACCACACGGTGAACGCGCTCGTCGACGTCACGTTCTTCAAGGACGTCTCTCTCGAGATCCACTCGGTGGACGGCACCGAGCTGCCGTTCACGCGCGGCCGCTTGAAGAACGGCAGCGGCATCCAGCGCAACATCGAGGACCACTACGAGGCCGCGCGCCTGGCCAAGAGCATCGCCGACCTCTTCGGCATCAAGCTCGTCCCGCACCACAACCGCGCCGCGAGAGCGCCGGCGCGCCACCCGCGGGCCACCAAGACCAAGAACCTCGCCGAGGGTCGGCCGGCCAAGCGCGCCCAGGACTGACCTCGGCGCCATCGCCGCCCGCCGACGCGCAGCGCGCGTCAGGGACGCCGGCGGACATGCCGCCTGCCTACTCGAACGTCACGGCGATGCGGGCGGTGGCGCCGCCTTTGACGTCGACCTTCTTGGTGATCTCTTTGTCGCCGTGCTTGAGGTGCACCACGTAGCTGCCCGCGACGACGTCGATGGGCGCGAGCGGCGTGTTGCCGAAGTCGCGGGTGCCGATGATGACGTCGGCGAACGGCAGCGCGCGCACGTCGAGCTTTCCGTGCGGCAGCGCGCCGTAGTCGATGTGCGACGACACCTCGACGACGGTGCGGCCGCCATGCCGCTTGTCGTAGGCGATGAGGCGCCGCGTGGACGCCGGCACCTGCAGCCGGGTGGTGGCGAAGCCGAGGATCTTGCCGCGGTCGGTCAGCCACTGCACCGAGGGGGGAGCGACGACCGCGACCTCGCGCACCGACGGCCGGCGGCGCGTGTCCCGGTGCGCGTCCTTGGCGTCCTTGGCGTCGTCCTTGGCGTCGTCCTTGGCGTCGTCCTTGTGCGCCGGCAAGGCGGCCGGGTCGTCCCCTGCGGGGCCCGGCGTGGGGCTCGGCGTGTCGCCGGGGCCCGTGTCGCCGGGGCCCGGCGTGGGGCTCGGCGTGTCGCCGGGGCCCGTGTCGCCGGGGCCCGTGTCGCCGGGGCCCGTGTCGCCGGGGCCCGTGTCGCCCGGGGGCGCGTCGCCGGGGGCCGTGTCGCCGGGGGGCGTGTCGCCGGATGGGGCGTCGCCGGGGGCTGTGGCCGTCGCCCCGGCGGGCGCCGGCGGATGCCCCAGGGAGTCCTGGGCGGAGCGCACCACCGCCCAGCCGCCGATGCCGAGGACGGCGACGGCGGCGGCGGCGGCGAACAGCGGGGCCCGGCTCGGCTTGAAGGTGGCCGCGAGCTCGTCGTCGCCGCCCGCGAGGCCCACCGAGGTAGGCGCCGTCGCGTCGCTCACCGAGATGTGCGGCACCTCGAGCGTGTCACCCGCGCCGGTCCTCGACACCCAACCGGACTTCAGGAGCTCGGTCTCGGGCGCCGACGCCGGGAACGTCAGGATGGGGCCCGTCTCCTCGACCTCGACCTCGTCGGCGTGGTCGAGGACGTCGCGCACGAAGGGCGCGACCACCGAGCGGCGCATCGAGAGCACGTCCGCGAGCCGGTCGGCGATGTCGTGCCCCGTGGCGGGCCGCAGGTCGCGATCCTTCTCGATGAGGCGCAGGACGAGGTTTTCCAGGCGCCTCGGCACCAGCGGGTTGAGCTCAGTTGGCGGCCGCGGCTTCTCCGACAGGATCGCGTTCATCAGCGCGAGGTCCGTCGGCGCCGAGAACGGCCGCTTGCCCGTGAGCAGCCAGTAGGCGGTGACGCCGAGGGCGTACAGATCGGCGCGCCCGTCGACGGGATCGCCCCGCACCTGCTCCGGCGACAGGAACGGGATCTTCCCCTTGAGCTCGCCGGTCTTGGTGCGCTCCGCGGTGGCCACCTTGGCGACGCCGAAGTCGAGGATCTTGGTGACGCCCTCACGGTTCATCATCAGGTTGTCGGGGCTGATGTCCCTGTGGATGATGTCGAGGGGCTTGCCGTCCGCGTCGCACTTTTCGTGGGCGGCGGCGAGCCCGAGGGCCGCGTCGGACAGAGCGCTGCAGACGAGCTCCAGCGGCAGCGGCTTCTTCAACCGCCAGGCGGCGCGCGCGAGGCGGTTGAGTGCCAGCCCCTCGACGTACTCCATGGCGATGAAGTAGGCGCCGTGGTCTTCGCCGAGCTCGTAGATGTGCACGATGTTCGTGTGCTGCAACATCGCCGCGACACGCGCCTCGCGCTGGAACATGTCGACGAAGCGCTTCTCCACGGCGAGGTGCGGCAGGATGCGTTTGACGACGCACGCCTTCTGGAAGCCCGCAGGTCCGTCTTGCTGCGCGAGGAAGACCTCGGCCATCCCGCCCACGCCGAGCCGTTTGGTCAGCAGGTACCGGCCGAGCCGCGCCGGCAGCGTGTAGACGGGCTGCGGCTCCTCCCGCTCGACGCCGTCGGTCTTGAGATCACCGGTCACGCAGGAATCCTATGCCCAACGGGGCCCTCCGCGCCCGCACGGACAGCCTGTGTGCCATGCGCCGATGTCGGTCCTACTCGGCCGCCTGGCTCGTGGCCCGCTTCTGGAGGGCGTCGGCGTAGCGACGGGCGTGGCGCGCCTCCACCTTGGCGAGGCCGCGGAAGCGCTTCTCGGCCTTTTGGAGGGCACCCTTGAACAGCACGGCGTGGTCCTTGGACTCGCGGGCCTGCTCGTCGAACACCTCGACGGCGGCGTGCTCCTGCTCCGCCCGCGCCACGTCCGCGAACGCCGGGTACATCTGGCTCGTCTCGTACAGCTCGCCCTCCATGGCGGCGCGCAGCAGGTCGGTGACCTCGAGCTGCTCCGCCGGGAAGAGCTGCGACAGGTGCGCGAAGGCGTGGGCGGTCTCTTCGTCCGCCGTGGCCTCGAACAGGCGGGCGACCTCCTCGTCGCCCTTCAGGCGCGCGAGGCGGGCAAAGTACAAGTACTTCCGGTTGGCCATCGCCTCTCCGGCGAACGCGGCTTCGAGGTTCTCACGGGTCTTCATGGCTGGTCTCCTTCCAGGTTTAGACACTGTCTAACTTCCACCCGGGTGAGATGCACGGATCCCGGAGGCGTTGCCGGCAGGCGTTGCGTCGGCGTCCGCGGCGCGCGCGCCGCGCGGTATGCTCGCGGCGTGACACCTCGCGTCTCCGCCGCCCCCGTCCTGCTCGGCACGCTGGCGCTCGGCCTCGTCGTCGCGCTCGGCGCGTGCCCGACGGGCCCGACCGCGCAGCCGTGCAACTCCACCGACGAGTGCGCCCACGTCGACATCTGCCGCGACGGCTTCTGCGTCCCCGCCGACGAGGGCGCCGAAGGCGAGGGCGAGGGCGAGGGCGAGGGCGAGGGCGAGGGCGAGGGCGAGGGCGAGGGCGAGGGCGAAGGCGAGGGCGAGGGCGAGGGCGAAGGCGAGGGCGAGGGCGAAGGCGAGGGCGAGGGCGAAGGCGAAGGCGAAGGGGAGGGCGAAGGGGAGGGCGAAGGCGAAGGCGACGCCTCCACCTGCGGCAACGGCGTCATCGAGGGCGCCGAGGGCTGCGACGACGGGAACGTCGTCGACGGCGACGGGTGCTCGGCGGCCTGCGCGCCGGACGACGGCTTCGTCTGCGCGGGGGCGCCGTCATTCTGCGTCCTCCCGGTGCACCCGGGGCTCTTCGCGCTCACCCCGCTGAGGCCCACCGCCGACCTGGCCGTCGACTGTGCCGTCATCGTGGACACGGACAACCCGCCGTCGACGGTGTGCGGCCACCCCGTGCTCACCGACGTGCAGAGCCTCGACGGCACGTCGGTGCTCGTGTTCCACGTGCGCGAGCTCGCCGTCACCGCCGCCGGCGCGCTCCGCTTCCGGGGCAACCGCGCGGTGGCTCTCCTCGTCAACGGCGACGCGGCGTTGACCGGCTCCGTCTCCGTCGACGCCCAGGGCGACGCCGCCGGTCCGGGCGCGCGGGAGCGCGCGGTATGCGGGGCCTCGGCCGGCGGCAACGGCTCGCAGGCCGCCGGCGGCGGCGCCGGCTTCAGCGCCAACGGCGGCCGTGGCTCAGGGAACAGCCCCGGCAGCGGCGGCGACGTGTTCGTCTCGCGGTTCAACGCGCTCCACGGCGGGTGCCCCGGCGGGGCCTCCACGGTCTCCGGCGGCGGCGGCGGCGGCGCGCTCTACATCGCCGCCTCGGGGAGCTTCGCCGCCGCCGGCAAGATCAGCGCCGTCGGCGGCGGCGGCAACAGCGCGCACAACGGCGGCGGCGGCGGCAGCGGTGGCGTGGTCGCGCTCGAGGCGGGGCAGCTCGACCTCGGCGCCGGCGTCGTCAACGTCAACGGTGGCGGCGGCGGCGGCGGCGACGACGGCGGCGCGCAACCGGGCACCGACGGCGGCGGCGGCGGCGGCACCAGCGGCGGCGACGGCGGCACGCTCGCGACGCCCGGCGGCAAGGAGGGCGTCAAGGTGGGCGCCAACGACGGCGCCGGCGGCGGCGCTGCCGGCGCCATCGTGCTGAGCGGCTTTGCGGGCTGCACGGCGTCGTCCGTGGTGGACTGCCGCTGAGTCAGCGCCGCTTGCGCCGGGCCTTGCCGTGCATCACCACCTGGTACTCGCGAACGTCGAGCCCCTCGAGGGACTCGACGTTCTTCACCTTGAGCGCCTCCCACGGGACGTCGCGGATGGCGCCGGTGTCGTCGTCGATGAAGTGGTGGTGGGGCGTGGTCTTCGGGTCGAAGACCACGCGGCCCTCGGCGAGCACCAGTTGGCGGAGCAGCCCCTTGTCCACGAAGAGGTTGAGCGTGTTGTAGACGGTGGCGCGCGAGAGCACGGGCAGGTCGTGCTTCACGCGGGCGAACACCTGGTCCGCCGACGGGTGCTCGTCGGTGACGAGGACATAGCGGGCCACCGCCACGCGTTGGGCGGACGGCTGGATGCCGTGCTCCTCGAGGGTCCGAATCGCGTCCATGAATTTAGACTAAGTCTAGACCACGCGTCCGACAACTGCGCCGGATCAGCGACCGGAGGGAGCGGCCGCGTCGCGCTCGCGGGCGAGGGCCGCCTCGAGGTCGGCGGCGGCGACGAACTTGAGCGACAGCCCGGAGGCCACCGCGATCGCCGAGCCCATCATGCGCACCAGGCTCGAGGGCGCAACGGCCAGGAGGCGCCTGACCTCGCGCTCCTTCATCGAGCGCAGCCACGGGACGGCCGGCTCGCGCACCGCGGGGTCGAAGCCGGTGACGGCGGAGGTGTCGATGTAGACGGCGAGCGGCACCCGCGCGTCCATGAGCGCGTCGGTGAGTCGTCGCAGCTCGGTGACGTCGGCGGCGGTGACGTGACCCTTGAAGATCCCGGCGATGACGTCGTCGTCGTGCCAGCGGGCGCTCACCTGCCCCATGTCAGCCGAGCACCGGGTAGCCCCCGGCTTCGAGCACCGCGGCCGCGATGTGCTCGAGCGCCCGGAACTGGTTGGTGGGCCGCACGACGTGAAGCCGCTCGATGTTTCCGAAGATGACCTGCAGCTCGTCCTCCTCGGCGATGCTCGCCGCGAGGCGCCCCGCGTTCTGCACGACGCGATCGTAGGCGTCGGCGACGAGCAGCGTGGTCATCTCGCGCTGGATGGCGGTCTTGTCGCGGCCGAAGCTCGGGATGTTCTGCGCGGTGCGCGAGACGACGGCGTCCATGAGGTAGACGTCGATCATCATGTCGGCGAGCGAGCCGAGGATGTCCTGGCGCTCTTCGAGCTCGGCCATGTGCTTCTGGATGGCGACGTTGGCCACGTACGTCACGATGCGCTTGCTCAGCTCCACCGAGCGCTTCTCGCGTCCCATGAGCGAGCCGTCGACGGAGAGCGGGATGAGGTCGGGGTTGCTGAGCTCCGCCTGAACCTGCGTGACGAAGTCGAGGAGCTTCACGCGGCCCATGACCGCGCGCTTCAACAGCGTGCCCGGGATGAGCAGGCGGTTCACCTCGTTTGTGCCCTCGAAGATGCGGTTGATGCGCGCGTCGCGCGCGAGCCGCTCGATGGGGAAGTGCTCCGTGTAGCCGTAGCCGCCGAAGATCTGCAGTGCCTCGTCGATGGTGTAGGCGAGCTGCTCGGTGCCGTAGACCTTCAGGATGGCGCACTCGATGGCGTACTCCTCGAGCGCCTGCTGCACGCGCGACGCGTGGTCGTGGCCGACGGCCGTCGCGCGGCCGCCGTGGGCGATGAAGGCGTCGATGACGCCGGTGGTGCGGTAGCCCATGCTCTCGGTGGCGTAGATGCCGCACGCGATGCGCGCGAGCTTGTGGCGGATGAGGCCGAACTCGCTGATGGACTTGCCGAACTGTTTGCGCTCCTTGGCGTAGTCGACGGCGAGCTCGAGCGCGTACTTGGAGCCGCCGACGGCGCCGACACCGAGCTTCAGGCGCCCGATGTTCAAGATGCCGAACGCGATCTTGTGGCCCTTGCCGATGCGGCCGAGCAGCCGGTCCTTCGGGATGCGCACGTTGTCGAGGATGACCTCGCACGTGGAGCTGCCGCGGATGCCCATCTTGTGCTCTTCGGGCCCGATGCTCACGCCCGCGTCGCCGCGCTCGACGATGAACCCCGTGAACTTCTCGCCGTTCACCTTGGCGAAGACGGTGAAGACGTCGGCGAAGCCGGCGTTGGTGATCCACTGCTTCACGCCGTTGAGCACCCAGTGCTCGCCGTCCTCGACCGCCGTGGTCTTTGCCGCCAGCGCGTCGGAGCCGCTGCCCGCCTCGGTGAGGGCGTACGCCGCGATGAGCTCGCCCGTCGCCAGCTTGGGAAGGTACCGGCGCTTCTGCTCGTCGGTGCCGAAGAACACGATGGGCAACGAGCCGATGCCGACGTGCGCACCCATCGTCACCGCCCACGACGGCACGCACACCATCTGCTCCGTCACGAGCATCGACGTGGTCTTGTCCGTGCCGAGGCCGCCGTAGGCCTCGGGCACGTCGAGCATCAGCAGGCCGAGCTCCCCCGCGGCGCTCAACAGCTCGCGCAGCACCCCCGGCTTCTTGGACTCGATCTCGCCGACGCGCGGGAGCACCTTGCCCATGGCGAAGTCCGACGCGGTCTTCGCGAACGCGATTTGCTCTTCGGTGAATTGCTCGGGCGTGAAGATCGACTGCTTGGCAATGGACTCGATGAGCCAGACGCCGCCGGGGTTCTCGACGTCGGAAGAGGTGGTGTCGTCAGCCATACGCCAAACCTAGCGCGATTCGTCACCGGGCCGCCCCCACGGCCGTCGACCGGCCGTCACGGGACGTCAGCAGCCGTTCGTGACGACCCAGCCGGGCGGGATGCAGGAGTCCTGGAACACCACGCACTGGCCGCTCACCGGATCCATGGCGGCCGTCACCACGTCGGCGCACTGGGCGGCGCACCAGCCGGAGCACACGGCGAGGTCGCTGTTGGGATCGTCGAGGCAGACGTCGGGGTCGAAGCGGCAGCTCCCGCGGGCGACCGTGCCGTCGGCGGAGGCGCACGCAGAGTCGTCCAGGCAGAAGGTGCCCGAGGCGCCGGTGTCGTCGACGCAGACGGGGCCGTCGAGCTCCACGGCGCAGCGCTGTCCGGCGGGGCAGTCGCCGTCGGCCTGGCACGTGGCGGGCGGCGCGAGCGGCGCGCACAGGCCGGGGCACTGCGCGACGAGGGCGCCGGGGCCGCAGGCGAGCAGGCTGAAGTCGCAGAATTCGTCCGGGCTGCAGTCGGCGTCGGCGAAGCAGGTGGGCTCGACCTGCACGCAGACGTTGTCGGGGCGGCAATCGGGATCGCACGGGGGCGGCGCGACGCCGCTGCCGTCGCCGCCGGGGGCGGGGGGCTCGGCGCAGGTGCCGCACACGCTGACGGCGACGCAGGCGCCGCCGGGGCCACAGTCGGCGTCGCTGTTGCACTCGGCCGGCGGCGGCGCGCCGTCGACGCAGGTGCCCTCGACGAAGCAAGGCGCGGCGCAGTTGAGGTCGTTGCCCGAGGGGTCGCACGCGGGGCAGGACTCGACGAGCTCGCAGTGCTGGCCGTCGAGGCAGTCGGCGTCGGCGGTGCAGGAGGGGCTGGCGGGCACGCACACCGGCTGCGGCGCGGGCTGCGCGCAGTCGCACCCGTTGGGCGTGCTCGGGTCGCAGCCGCAGGGCGTCGAGCTGGTGCCGCCGTCGACGAGGGTGCAGCGGGGATCGGCGCTGCACTGATCGGGCGTGAGCGCGCCGCAGCTCTGATCGCTCGGGCCGCACACGCCGCTCTCGGTCCAACACTGATCGAAGCAGGTCTGGCTGCCGTCGGCGTTCACCTCGCAGCCGCTGCCGCACACGGTGGTGAGCGAGCAGACCTCGCCGGCGAAGCAGTCGGCGTCGCTGAAGCAGTCGCCGCCGTCCGAGGAGCGGGGCACGCAGACGAGGTCCGGCGGCGGCGGCGGCGCCGGGTCGGTGCCGGTGCAATTCGGGTCGGCGGCGTCGCACGGGGCGGGGGCGCCGTCGCTCCCGCCGCCGCTGGCGCCGGCGTTGGTGCCGTCGACGGACTTGAGGATGCAGTTGGGGTTCGACTCGCACGAGTCGGGCCCGAGGACGGAGCAGTCGTCGACGGCGCCGCACAGCGTGTTGCCCGCGGGGTCGTCGATGAGCTGGCAGCCCGGGCTGAGCTGGCACTGGTCGGGGGCGAGGCCGCGGCAGCCGTCGACGGGGACGCAGCCCAGCGCGCACGGATCGCCCGAGGGCGCGAGGCCGACCTCGGTGCCGGGCGGGCACTCGGGCAGGGCGACGCCGGCGCCGGCGCAGTTGGCGTCGACGCAGACGCCGGCGGGGGCGGGGAGCTGCGGGGCGGCGTCGCCGTTTTGGTCGGGCGGGGGCGCGGGGCGCTGGTTGGCGTCGCCGCCGTTGTCGATGAGCGCGCAGGCCTGGCCGGCGGCGCAGTCGGCGTCGGAGGTGCACGAGGCCGGAGCGTCGACGCAGCGGCCGTAGCAGGCGTCGGGGCAGGGGCCGTCCCCTTCGCAGTTGGGCGCGGGCTCGCAGAAGTCCACGCTGTCGCAGCGCTGGCCCGCCCCGCACTCGCTGCTGTCCCAGCACACGGTGACCTCGGGCGTGGTGCACTCGCAGATGGAGCAGCCGTCGCGGTCCTGCTTGTAGTCGTCGCACTGCAGGTCCGGGCAGACGTCGTCGAGGCTCGGGCACTGCGCCGCATCCACGAAGATGTTGCACCCGGGGAGGGCGGCGAGGGCGGCGACGAGGAGGAGGGCGCTGCGCATGGGACTCCCGCGAGCAGCCATCATGCCACGAAAAAACGAGCTAAGTCCCCGATGTTTCGGGCTGTCTCCGCGGTTTTGACCCCGCACCTGCGATCTCGAGATCGCAGCCGAGCGCCTCGGTGGGCGTCGCGGCTCGTCCGCCGCCCCTGCGCGTCCGGGATCCGCGCGCGCAAATTCGCGCCGCCTCGGACGGAGGTTCTTGAAGGGAGGCCCCCTTGTGGCCTCGGTTCCTTTGATCGATGGGCACGGCGAGGTGAAGACATGGCGAGCGGTGTGAACAAGGTGATCCTGGTGGGAAATCTCGGGCGCGATCCCGAGGTGCGCTACGTGCAGTCCGGCAACGCCGTGTGCACCCTGCGCCTCGCGGTCACCGAGCGGAGGAAGGACGGCGAAAACGGCTGGAAGGACCACACCGAGTGGATGGACGTCGTCACCTTCGGAAAGACCGCTGAAAACGCCGGCCAGTACCTGCAGAAGGGCCGCCAGGTCTACGTCGAGGGCCGCCTGCAGACGCGCCAGTACAAGGACAAGGAAGGCCAGGACCGCTGGCGCACCGAGGTCGTCGCCAACCAGGTGCTCTTCCTCGGCGGCGGCGGCGACCGCGCCGGCGGGCCACGCCCCTCGAGCGGCCGGCCCGCGTCGGCCCCCGCGGACCAGGGCGGCGGCGGCGGCGACGAGCCCCCGCCCCCGGACCAGGGCTTCATCGACGACGACCTGCCGTTCTGACGCGTGGCGCTCCGGGGCCTGCGCACGGTGCCGATCCTGCGCTCGTTCGACGAGTCGCCGTGGTGCTCGGAGACGTGAAGCACGATGCCGGCCCGGCTCACCAGCGGCAGGTCGGGCTCGAAGCGGTGCTCCCAGTCGACCTGGAAGCCGAGGAAGCCCTCGTAGAGCGCCCGGCGTCCACATCCGCGTCGACGTCGAGGACGTCGCCGCGCTGCACACCGAGCTCACGGCGCGCAGGTACAAGAACATGCGGCCGGGCCTGGAGCGCCCGCCCTGGGGCGGCACCGAGCTCACGGTGATCGACCCGGCCGGCAACCACATCACGTTCGCCGAGCCGGATCCACCGGCCGGCGCGTGACGACGTCGCTCGTCGACGCCGGCGGCTACTTGTTGTCGGCGAGCTGCACGTAGTTGTCGTAGCGCGTCTGGATCTCGGAGACGTACTTCACGGGCTCGTCGCCGCGCGCGAAGCCGTGCTTCACCTGCGAGTAGTACTTGGGCTTGGACAACAAGAGCATCGCCTTCTCGACGTTGCCGAACCACCGGTTCCGGTTGAGACCTTGCTTCTCCGCGAGCTCGCGCGCGTCGTCGAGGTGCGCGGGGCCGACGTTGTAGGCGGCGAGCGAGAAGCGCACGCGGTCCTTGAGCGCGAGGTCGGGATAGCGCTTCATCAGCTTGCCGAGGAAGCGCGAGGCGGCGTCGATGGCGCAAGGCGGCCGTTCGGGGTGATCGCAGCCGAGCTCCTTCGACGTCGACGGCAACAACTGCATGACGCCCACGGCGCCGAACGGCGAGCGCGCCTGCGGGTCGAAGCGGCTCTCCTGGTAGGCCTGCGCGGCGAGCAGGCGCCAGTCGACGTCCGCCTTCTCCCCGGCCTTGCGGAACAGCGGGTCCCACGGCGACAGGCGCCCCTCGCGGTCGGCGCGCAGGGTGTCGTCGCGCACGGCGGCCGTGCGCTTGAACGAGGAGTGGTACTTCGCGTAGGTCACGTTCCAGTCCGTGTCCTTGCGGTGGCGCGCGATGAAGTCGTCGAGGAGCGCCCAGAGCTTCACGTCCTCGCGGCGCACCGCCGGCGCCTCGCGGTCGGGGCCGCCCGGCAGCGTGAACGCGATCTTGAGGTCGTCGCGGTGCAGCAGCTCGACCTTGGCGATGCGCTCCTCGACGACGCACGCGGGGACCTCGCCGTCGGCGACGGCGTCGAGCAGGTCTTCGCTCTCGAGGCCCTCCACCGCGGCCTTGACGTCGACGCCGCCGACCGCGCGCAGGCGATGCAGGGCGCCCGAGGAATAGCGCACGAGGACCTCGAGGCCGTGGAGGTCGTCGACGCTCTCGATCTTCGGGCCCTTCTTCTTCCGGGTGACGACCACCCACGGCGTCTCGAGGTAGGGGCGCGTGAGGTGGACGCGGTCGACGCGCGCGCTCTCCTCGGAGAAGCCCGCGAGGATCATGTCGGCTTTGCCCTCGAGGAGAAACGGCACGAGGTCGCGGCGCGTCGGCGACACGACCATCTCGAGGCGCACGCCGATCTCCTTGGCGATCCAGCGCGCGATCTCGTAGTCGAAGCCGGCCTCCACGCCCTTGTAGAGGAAGTAGCTCGTGGAGTTGTTGCGCGTGAGCACGCGGATGACGTGGCGGCGCTTGATGTCGTCGAGATCACCCGTGTACACGACGCGCCGGTGGCCGGTCATCGCGAGGGCGAAGCGGGCCTGGGCGTCGTTGGGGTCGTCGGGATCGGGGCCGTCCTCGACGGGGGGCAGGTCGGCGGCCTCCACCGTGCGCGGGTCCCGCGGCGGCGGGGGCGGCGCCGGCGGCGGCGGCGGCGGCGGGTGACCAATGACGACGAACGCGCACGCGGCGGCGGCGGCGAAGAGCAGCGGGAGGACGACGCGCCCCATGGGGGCCCGAGCATACAGGACTCCCGGCCGCGTCGACGGCGCGCCGCAGCGTTTCGTGCCCCGCGTCGACGCTCCGTCGTGGGGCGCGGGCTCGTCCCGCGCATCGGATGTGCGGCGGCCGCGTCGACGCTCCGTCGTGGGCGCGGGCTTGTCCCGCGTCGACGCTGGCGCGGGCTCGTCCCGCGCATCGGATGCGCGGCGGCCGCGTCGACGCTCCGTCGTGGGCGCAGGCTTGTCCCGCGCATCGGATGCGCGGCCGCGTCGACGCTCCATCGTGGGGCGCGGGCTTGTCCCGCGTCGACGCTGGCGCGGGCTCGTCCCGCGCATCGGATGCGCGGCGGCCGCGTCGACGCTCCGTCGTGGGGCGCGGGCTTGTCCCGCGTCGACGCTCCGTCGTGGGGCGCGGGCTTGTCCCGCGTCGACGCTGGCGCGGGCTCGTCCCGCGCACCGGATGTGCGGCGGCCGCGTCGACGCTCCGTCGTCGGGCGCGGGCTTGTCCCGCGTCGACGCTCCATCGTGGGGCGCGGGCTCGTCCCGCGCATCGGATGCGCGGCGGCCGCGTCGACGCTCCGTCGTGGGCGCGGGCTTGTCCCGCGTCGACGCTCCATCATGGGGCGCGGGCTTGTCCCGCGCATCGGATGCGCGGCCGCGTCGACGCTCCGTCGTGGGCGCGGGCATGTCCCGCGTCGACGCTCCATCGTCGGGCGCGGGCTTGTCCCGCGTCGACGCTGGCGCGGGCTCGTCCCGCGCACCGGATGTGCGGCGGCCGCGTCGACGCTCCGTGGGGCGCGGGCTCGTCCCGCGCATCGGATGGCGGCGGCCGCGTCGACGCTCCGTCGTGGGGCGCGGGCTTGTCCCGCGTCGACGCTGGCGCGGGCTCGTCCCGCGCACCGGATGTGCGGCGGCCGCGTCGACGCTCCGTCGTGGGGCGCGGGCTCGTCCCGCGCATCGGATGGCGGCGGCCGCGTCGACGCCCGTGCCCCGCGTGCCGGCCGCGTCGACGGTGCGCGTCATCGCGCGCGGCCTTGGCTGCGCCCCACGCGTCGACGCCCGCACGCTCTGCCGAACGGATCCGGAGATCTTCCGGGCGCGTGCTCCGTTTCCAGAGGAACCCCGCGCGCCGTCGCGCGGTCGAGGTGTCCATGGCCCCCGCTCAGAGCCCCGCCGCCGCCCGCGCCTTACCCCTCGTCGCCTACGGCCTGCTCGGCCTCGCCGCCGCTGCCGCGCTCTTCGTCGCGCGCCCGGTCGCGCCGGGCGCGGAGGTGGGCGTACAGGTGAGCGAACAGACGCGCATCGAGACCCACATCGTCTCCGCCGTCCGCACCCTCGACGCCACGCGGCTCGCGGGTGTCTACCGCGCCGGCGACGCGCGCCTGATCCTCGCCGTCGACGGCACCTGGGCGGCCTTCGGCGCGGCCGTCGGCGGCGCGACCTCCGGCCGGTGGAGCGTCGCCGGCCCGATGCTCACCCTCGGCGTCGTCACCATCGCCCCCGACAGCGACGACGTCCTGCGCCTGCACGGCACCACCTGGGTCGCCGTCGCCGACGGAGGCTCGCGATGAAGCGCCGCTCGTTCCTCGGGCTCGCGGCGTCGTCCGCGCTGTGGCCCGCCTTCGTGCAGCGCGCCTTCGCCGCCGAGGGCCCCGGCATCGGCGTCGAGCACGGCGTCGACGACGTCGGGGCCGCCTTCCGCCGCGCCGCGCGCCGGGGCAAGCCGCTCCTTATCCTCGTCATCCCCGCCGACGACAGCGAGAAGTACACGCGCGGCGAGGTGTGGGGCGAGGTCCTCAACCACGGCAGCGACGACGCGCTCGCCGCCTTCGCCCTCGCCGAGGTCGTCTGCGCGACCACCGCGGCGATGAAGCGGGTGGTGCCCGCCGCGCCCGCCGGCGAGCCGCTGTTCGTCCTCGTCGAGACCGCGCGCATCCCGGCGCCCGCCGCGGGGTTCACCGCCGACCTGCCCGCGTACGACCAGATCCGCCGCTACGACAGCTCCGTGCCGTGGGAGGAGCGCCTTCGCCGCGAAAAGGAGACGAGCCTCGCCCGCATCCGGGCGCTCGGCGCCCTCGTCGGGGCCGCCGTCTTCGGCAGCGTCGGAGAGCGCCTCGCGGGCCGCGTCGCCCAGGCCGAGGCCGCGCTCTCCGCCGAGGACAAGCGCGCGCTCGCCGCCATCCTCGAGCGGGTGTCGCCGTCGCCGCCGCCCGCCGCTGCGCCCGCGCCCGAGGACCTCGCGCTCGTCGACCGCGCCGCCGCGCTCGTCGCCGCCGCCGGCCCCGACGGCGTCGCCCTCGCCGCCCGCGCCGCCCGCGCGCGCATCGTGGACAAGCCGCCGCGGGGCGCGAAGTGGGCGCACGGCGGCGGCTGCGGCGTGCGCGTCGAGGGCGACGACGACAACGTCGGCATCGCCTGCGGCATGGGCCACACCCCCGAGCTCGCGCAGCGCTTCCTCTACTTCTTCACCAAGGGCCCCTACGAGTGACCCGTCGTCGCCGCCACCGGGGCGCCGCGCGCCCGTCGTCGGGGCGCGGGAGATGAGCGGCGTCGGCGTCGGCTTCACGCTCCAGCCCGACGAGGAATTCCTCGCGCTGTGCGCGGCGCTCCTCGAGCACGCCGACTACGCCGAGCTCGCGCCGGAGACCCTGTGGCGCCGCCGCGACGACGGCGCCTTCGTCGAAAACGGCTTCCACGTCGAGGTGGGCCGCATCGTCGACCGGGCCGGCGTCGCCGTGGTCTCCCACGGCGTCGGCCTCTCCCTCGGCACCCTCGACGACGCCGACGAGCCGCGGCTGTCGGCGTGGCTCGCGCGCCTGGCGAAGGACGCCGCGCGCTTTCGCTTTCGCTGGGCCAGCGATCACCTCGGCGCCACCCACATCGGCGGCCTGCACCTGCAGCTCCCCGTGCCGGTGCCGATGACCGCCGCGCACGCCGCGGCCACCCGGCGCAGGCTCGCGCGCCTCGCCGCCGCCGTCGGCGCGCCCGCCGCCGTCGAGACCACCGCCAACCACTTCGTCCTCGGCGATCCCCTCGACGAGCCCGCGTTCGTCGCCGCGTGCACCGAGGGCGCCGGCGTCGTGCTCGACCTGCACAACGTCTGGACCATGGCGCAGAACCTCGGCTTCGACGTCGACGCGTACCTGTCGCGGCTGCCCCTCGATCGCGTCGTCGAGATCCACGTCTCGGGCGGCTCCGAGAGCGATCCGCGCTGGCTCCCGAGCGGGCGCAGCGTGCGCCTCGACAGCCACGACGGCGCCGTCCCCGAGGCGGTCTGGTCGCTCCTCGCCGCCTGGGCGCCGCGCTGCCCGCGCCTGCAGGGCGTCACGCTCGAGCGCATGGAGGGCACCGTCGACGACGACACCGTCCCCTTGCTGCGCGAAGAGCTCGCCCGCGTCCGCAAGCTCGTCGACACGCTGGCGGCGGCCGCGCTCCCACCCGTCGCCGACAACCGGCCGGCTGCCGCGAGCGTGCAGGTGGCTCGCCCGCGCTCGCTCGACGAGAGGGCGTACGCCGAGGCGCTGTGCGCGAGCGACCCCGCGGCCGCGCTCACGGCGCTCGGCGCCGTCGTCGACGAAGACGGCGCGCGCGTCACCGGTCTGCTCGTCGCCAAGCTGCGCTTCGAGCGCGTCATCCAGGGCTCGCGCGCCGCCGCGGCGCGCTTCCACGAAGATCCCGCCGGCTTCGCCGCCGCCTTCCGCCGCTACCACGCCGCCGTCGCGCCCACCGCGCTCACGCCCGCCGAAGAAGCCGCCGCGTTCCTCGGGTTCGCGTGAGCGGCGCGAAAGACACCCCGGGCGGGCGTTGCGGGTTCGCGCTTGGCGGGCGAGAACGTCTCCGTGCGCAACGACGGCGACGTCCACATCCGCTGCCCGATCCACGGGACGCTCCTGGTGAGCACCCGCGAGATCAAGCTCATCGATCACCCCTACTTCCAGAGGCTGCGGAACATCAAGCAGCTCGGCTTCGCCGACCTCGCCTTCCCCGGCGCCACGCACACACGCTACAGCCACTCGCTCGGCGCGATGCACGTCGCCACGCGGCTGTTCGATCGCCTCTTTCCACCGCGCGCCCTGGGGCACGAGGGCCCCGGCGCCGATCTGCCGGAGCGGGTGCGTGCGCGGTTCCGGCAGGCGGCGCGCCTGGCCATGCTCTTTCACGACCTCGGGCACGCGCCGCTGTCGCACACCACCGAGATGCTCATGCCGTCGGTGGGCGAGCTCGGCCTCGGCACCTTCGCCGGCGTCGACGTCACCCGCGCCGCCACCCACGAGGACTACACGCTCAAGATCGTCCTCGACAGCTCGCTCGGCGAGCTCATCCGCGAGCTGTTCGACGACGACGGCATCATGCCGCAGGACGTCGCCGAGCTCATCGCGGGCGCCACGTGGCAGGGACAGAGCGCCCGGTATCGCCACGGCGGCGTCGACTACTCCCCGGTGCTCCGCCAGATCGTCTCGTCGGAGTGCGACGCCGATCGCATGGACTACCTCCAGAGGGACTCCTTCTACTCGGGCGTCAACTACGGGCGCTTCGACGCCGACTGGCTCATCGACAACGTCACCACAGTCGAGAAGCAGGGCGCCGTCTATCTCGGCATCAAGTCACGCGCGATCTTCTCGTTCGAGGACTTCCTGCTGTCGCGCTACCACATGTTCGCGACGGTCTACCTGCACTACACGCCGGTGATCTTCGAGAAGATGCTCGCGCGCTACTTCGAGCAGGCGCGCGGCGAGTTCGATCTCCCCGCGGACATCGATCGCTACTGCGCCATCGACGACGTCGACCTCTGGGCCGCGCTACGCAAGTCCAAGAACCCGTGGGCGCGCCGCGTGGTGGAGCGCAAGCCGTTCGTCCTGCTCGACGAGAAGAACGAGGGCCACCAACAGGTCGGCAGCGGCGTCTCCCACGACGAGCTCGCGGAGCGCCTCGGCGCAAAGAGCATCGAGTACATCCACACCCGCTCGCGCAGCGTGCTCTCCAAGTACTTCCACACCGCCAACAAGAGCCCCATCTTCGTCACCAGCTCGTCGGGGACGCCGGTGTCGCTCGAGGAGTACACGCCGCTGTACGCGCGCTACGCCAACCCCGCGCTCCTCGAGCGCGTGTTCGTCGATCCGGCGCAGCGGGTCGAGGCGCGGCAGGTGTTCGCCGAGCTCGTCGAGCAGCGGGAAAAGCGCGAGCTCCCCACCGCGCCGGGCGCGGACGCTTGATGGTGCGCGGCCGCCGTCGCCGGTTGGCGAGCGCGCCCGGGGCCGGGCGGTGATCGCCGGCGAGACGTTCGCCGGCAAGTACGTCCTCGAGCGCCCGCTCGGCAGCGGCGGCATGGGCACGGTGTGGATCGCTGAGCAACGCCCGCTGTCGCGCAAGGTGGCGCTGAAGGTGCTCAAGCAGGTGCGGGCCGGCGCGGAGGCGCGCTTCCTGCGCGAGATGCAGGCGCTCGGCCGCATCTCCAATCCGCACGTCGTCACCGTCTACGACTCCGGCAGCGCCGACGACGGCACGCTCTACATCGCCATGGAGCTCGTCGACGGGCCCACGCTGCGCGAAGAGCTCCACGCGCGCGGGCGGATGACGCCGGCGCAGTCACTCGACGTCGTCCGCGAGATCGCCGCCGGGCTCGCGGCGGCGCACGCGCAAAACGTCGCACACTTCGATCTCAAGCCCGAAAACGTCGTCCTGCAGCGCACGTCGCGGGGGCGTACCTGCAAGATCCTCGACTTCGGCGTCGCCCGCATGCTCGACCCGGGCCCCGACGTGCTCGCCGGCGAGCCGGGCGCCGCCACCGCGGAGCAGACCGTCACCGAGGAGGGGACGGCGGTCGGCACCGTCGGCTACATGAGCCCGGAGCAGCTCCGCGGCGTGCGTGACGATCCGCGCAGCGACCTCTACGCGCTCGGCGTCATCTGGTTCGAGCTGCTCACCGGTCGCGGGCCCTTCGGGGGCAAGACCGGCGCCGAGCTCGCCATGGAGCACATGGTGAAGCCGCCGCCGCGCGCGAGCGAGCTCGCGCCCTCGGCGGTGCCCGCCGAGATCGAGGCCATCCTCGCTCGGCTCCTCGCCAAGGACCCGGCCAATCGCCCAGAGACCGCCGCCGCCCTCGTCGACGCCCTTGCCTCGCTCTCCGTGTCGTCGTCGGCGGCCACGGCCACCTCCACCGTCGCCGCGCCGCTCGTGTCGTCGACGGCGCCCACCGCGCCCACCGTGACCGCCGCGCGCGTGGCGCCGGTGCCGGCGCGGTCGTCGCGGCCGAGGGTGGCGGCGCTGCTCGCGATCGTCGTGGGTGTCGTCGTCGCGCTCGTCGCCGGCGTCGTCATCACGCGGGGGGGCGGCGGGAGCGGGAGCGCCGCCAGCGCGCCGCCGACGCCGGCGGGCGACGGCCGCAAGCGGATCGCCGTGCTCTCGCTCGTCGACACGGCGCAAGATCCTCAGCTCGGCGCCATCGCCGCCGACGCGCTCGCGAGCTCCCTCGCGGGGCTCGACGGCGCGCGCATCGTGTCGCCGCTGCGGGTGGCGCGCGCAGAGCGAGACGCCAAGGGCGACCCGCTCGAGGCGGTGGGCCGGCTCGGCGTCGACATCGCCGTCACGGGGCAGGTCAACCACCCCGGCGACGGGGTGAGCGTGGTGGTGAGCCTGAACGACATGGCGACGGGCGACCTCGTCGAGGGTGGCCGCTCGCCGAGCGCCGCGGACGTCGGCGCGGCGGTGCGGAAGGTCCTCCCGGCGGTGCGCGCGTCGCTCACGCGCTTGCTGCCGGCGCAGGAGAAGCGCGGCGTGTCGGAGGAGATGCGAAAGACCGCGCGCGCCGACGGCCCCACGGTCGCGGAATCGACGCCGGGCCTCACGGACCCGATCGCACAAAGCGGTCCGCTGGCCGCGGTCGAGGTGGCCCACAAGACGCCTGAGCAAGCCAACGGAGCGAAGAACGAAGCGGTGAGCCGACTGCAGAAGCACCGGGCGCCTCCACCGGGGAGCCCCGGGAAGGTGGGCGATCCCCTCCCGCCGTCGAGCACCTTCGTGCCCACCGTGCCGGAGGCCTACCGCCACTACATGAACGCGTTCGAGCTCCTCGAAAGCGACCTCGCGGGCACGCAGCGGGAGCTCGAGCTCGCGACGCAGCTCGACCCCGCGTGCAGCACGCTGTGGGTGCACCTCGCGCTCATCCGCGCCGGCCGCCAAGGCGTCGACGACCCCGGCGTCAAGGAGGCGCTCGCCCACGTCAGCGGCGCGCTCTCCTTGCGCGAGCGGAACGTCTACGACGTGCTCACCGCCCTCGTCGCCCACCAGGCCGCGCTCGCCGTCGCGCGCGCCGCCCGCTTCACCGAGACCTCTCCCGACGAGCCCATGGCCTTCGTCCTGCTCGCCAGCGCGCGCGCCGCGGACCACGACGTCGCCGGCGCCGTCGACGCGGTGAAGATCGCGCGCAGCCTCGACCCCGATATGTCGTTTTCGGCGGGCATGCTGATGGACCTCTACGCGTCCACGGGCAAGGTCGACGACGCCCGCCGCGTGGCGCGCGACTTCTTGAAGCGGCACCCCGCCAACGCCGACGTCGCCCGGCACATGTCCACGCTCGCGCCCTGACCGGCTCCGCTCACCAGCGCAGGTGGCGCGTCAGCGCGGCGGCCACCGTGTCCGCGAGCCGCTGCTGCATGCGCGGGCCGGGGTGCCAGACGCAGCCGAGGCCGAGCGCGTCGTCGCGCGCGGGCAGCTTCGCCCACGCGAGCCTGCCGTCGCCGCGCTTGTGCACCACCGCGTTCATCCAGGTGGGCGCCACGGTGGCGACGGGATCCTTCGGGCTCTTGCTCAAAGGCATCGGCGACAGCAGCAGGATGAAGGCGCGCGGCGAGCGCCGGCGGATCTCGTCGAGGAGCGCGTGCATGGCGGCCATGAAGCGGCCGCGGTCGGGGACGCCCTCGAGGAAGTCGTTGTTGCCGAGCTCCACGACCACCACGTCGTCGACGTTCGCCCGCGACGACAGCGGCGGGGTCTTTGCGTACAGCGCGGGCACGCTCTCGACGTCGGTCCTGCCGTCGAAGTCGCGGTAGACGCCGCGCCCCGACCACGCGACCACGGCGAGGTCGGCGCGAAAGCGCCGGGCGACGAGCGCGGGGAAGGCGCGGGTGGCGTCCTCGGTGTCGGCCGAGAACGGGCAGTCCGGGCCCTTGCCGAGCACGCCGAAGCCGGCGGCGAGCGAGTCCCCGATGACCTCCACCCGCCTCCTCTTCGGCCCGAGCGGACCGGGGGCCACCAGCGCCGCGCCGTCGTCGAGGACGAGGGCCTTCACGACGGTGGTGCCCACGAGCGGCTCGGTGCGCTTGACGAGCGAGAGCGTGTGGACCCCGGGCTTCAAGCCGCGCGCGACGACGACGGCGCCGGCGCCGCGCGGCATCGACAGCTCGCTGCGCGCGCCGTCGACGAACGCGGCGAAGCAATCCGTCCCCGCCTGCGCCCGCTCCCCCGGTCTCGGGTGCTCGATGGGCTCGGGCGGCGCCGGGCGCTCCTCCACCTCGAGCGAGAGCGAGGTGCCGGTGAAGCGCGCGCGCAGCGCGCCGGCGGACCAGGAGAGCACGACGGCGTCGCCGGCCGTTTCGCGGCGCCCGACGACGACGACGTGCGCGTCGGTGGCGGGGACGCGCACGCTCGCGGCGACAGCAAAGAGCAACAGCACGGGCGTCACGCGCGCACAGTAGCGCGAGCCGTCGGCCCGGGAGCGCGAGGACGCTCGTCAGGGTGGCGTCGCCGGCACGCGCGGTCGTCCCCGGCGCCGGCGGTGCGAGGCGGGCCGGCGTCACTGCGGCGCCAGCACCAGATCAAACGAGCAGCCGACGACGACGTCGTCGTCGGCGACCGGAACGCCGCCGTGAAAGCGCGGGCCGTGCAGCCAGCGCGCGTAGACGGACAACGGCGGCGCCACCTGCCACGCCGCGTCGGCGACGACCAGGGTGCGATCGCCGAAGGCGAGCAGATCGACGGGCCGCGCGACGGCCCGCTGCAGCGCGCGCACGTCGACGCGCACGCTGCCCGCGTCCACCTCGAGGAACCCCTCCACGCGCGTGGCCTCGGGCACGGCGTCCACGTGCGCCCGCGCGCCGGCGCGCACGACCCGCATGACCACGAGCTCCGCCTCGACCGCGCCGCCCGCGCCGCCGGGGGCCGCGAGGTCCGCGACGCCGCTGTCGGAGAAGCCGCCGGCGGCGAGGGCGTAGCGGCGGCGGTCGACGTCGTAGAGCGTGTCGAAGATCCCGGTTCGATGGCCGGGGCCGTCGAAGAAGCCGCGCACGCCCGCGCGGGCGGCGGCGAACGCGACGTCGAGGGAGACGTCGAGGCCCGCCTGCGCGCCGGCGCCGAGCGCGGCGCCGCCGAGGCCCGTGGTCGACGAGGCGGAGGCGAACGGCGTCACCTGCAGGGCGCCGTCGTCGAGGAGCGCCCAGGTGGCGTCCACCGCGGCGCCGCCCACGGGGCGGGACTTGGAGCCGGGCACGACGTCGCCGGCGGCGCCGGTGGCGCCGGGGCCGGTGGGGGCGACGGCGTCGCCGGCGACCTCGAAGCCGAGGCGCAGCCGGCCGAGGAGGCGATCGAAGACGTCGCCGTCGTCGCGCGCGCCGGCGGCGGGCCGGTGAAACAGCGGCGACGTCGAGACGCGCGCGCCGAACACCCGCTGCGGCGCGAGGAAGTCGCCCGCCAACGCCTGGATCTCGGTGGCGCCCCAGGGGAGGTCGCCTTGCAGGTACAGGCCCGAGCGGCGGTGATCCCAGTCGGAGGCGTTCGTGTATTCGTCGACGAGGGCGCCGTGGCCGAGGGTGGCGAACAGGCCGCCGGCCTTCAGGTGGAACGCGTCGCCGGGGTGAAAGAGCCGCACCTCCTCGACAATCTTGCCGAGCGCGTCCGCCGACGGCGCCCCCGCCTCCAGCCACTCCTCGCAGCGCACCAGCTTGCAGGCGGCGGGGCCCGCGGGATCCACGGGCGGGGCGAGGTCGATGAGCCGCAGCGTGAGCGGCAGCGAGAGGTGCGCGGCGAACGGCTCGGTCTCGACGCCGACGCCGACGCCGACGCCCGCGACGACGTCGCCGCCGACGGCGCCGGCGTCCACGGACGCGTGCAGCCACACGCCCTCGGGCGGCGCCTCGGCCACCGCGTAGCCGGCGCCGGCGACGAAGGAGACCAGGGCGAGCGCCGCGCTCATGCGAGCGATCTTCTCGTCCCGGATCGCGCGGGTCGAGTTTCCGTCCGTCCTGCGCGCCCGTCCGGGCGACGGCTCAGGTCGAGCTGGTGTGCAGGGCGGCGAAGGAAGCGGCGCCGTTTCGCTCGAGCTCCAGCGCGGCCACGTGCGCCGGCTTCTGCGACGAGCCGACGTTCACCTTCACGAGCCTGGGGTTGTCGAGGAGCGAGAGCTCCTCGCCGAGCTGCTCGAGCCGCTGCAGCGACACCGACGTCAGGGCGGCGTTGTCGTGCACGTGGAGGTAGAGGCCGCCCTTCTCGAACGCGGGCAGGTTGATCTCGGTGAGGCGGGGGTTGCCCTCGATGATCAGGGCGGCGTCGAGCTGTTTGAGCCTCGGCAGCGACAGGCGCGTGAGCGTGGTGTTGAAGCCGATGTAGATGCCCTTGGCGCGCTCGAGGCTGTCGAGCCCGTCGAGCACCGAGACCGCGGCGTTCCCCTCGATGACGAGCCGGCCGCCGAGCTCGACCAGCGACTTGAGCGCCAGGAAGTCCATGCTCCTGGCGGCGCTCTCCTGGACCACGAGGTCGCCGGTGATGCGCGCGACGCCGTCGAGCTTGTGCAGCCCCCCGGCGCTCTCGACCGTGACGTTGCCGTCGATGATCCGCCCGAGAGGCGTGTCCTTGACGCGCACGCCGTCCTTGGGCGCAGCCTTGATGAGGCCTTCGGTCCCCTTGACCCCGAGCGCGGCCAGGCGCGCCTTGATGCCGGCGCCGCGGACGACCTCGACGTGCTGATCCGGCAGGTCGTCCTTGCCAATCGTGGGGGCGCCCGGGTCGAAGACGCCGCCCTTGCCCTCGTCGAGCTCGGACCTGACTTCGCTGATTTCCCGTTTGTTCTCGGCAGGATCCGCCGTTTTTGTGCCACGGAAAGGGAGGATCCGGCCGCCCTTTTGCAGCTTGCCGGGATCGTTGCCCTTGGGTCCGCCCACGTTGGCCATCTGGACATTCTAGCCGTCGACGGCGGTTTTTGGCGCCGTGTGGCGTAGACGCCGACCCGGCCTCTGGTAGCGTCCCCGCCATGAAGCGCGCCCTCGTGCTCCTCTCCGTCGCCGCCGCCCTCGCGGTCGTCGCGGGCTGCTCCCCCACCGGGGCGTTCTGCCAGGCGCAGAGCGACTGCGACGCCTTCGCGGCGCAGTTCCCCCTCGGCCTCGATCAGGTCGGTGAGAGCGACGACTCGGTCGGCGTCTGCATCGCCGACAACGACGGCTTCCTGCGCGAGCTGCGGGCCAACGAGGAGTCGCAGTGCCAGGACTGGGCGGACGCGTGGGAGGCCTACATGGCCTGCGTCGCCCAGGAGTACGGCGGCGATCCCGACAAGGCCTGCGATCCGCTGCTGCGCGGCAGCGACAACCCGTGCCACAGCGAGCTGCGCGACGTCGACAACGCCATCCAGGACGCCGGTAACCGCTGCAGCCCGGACGAGACCTGAGAGGTGCACGCATGAGCATCACGAGAGCCCTCGCTCCCCTCGCGCTCGCCGCCCTCCTCACGGGGGTGATCGGCTGCACCGCCCAGGCCATCTGCGCCAAGGAGCAGGAGTGCAACGACAAGCGCCAGGACGACGACCCCGCCGTCTGCGCCGAGGCCTTCAACCGCACCATCGACACCCTCCGCGCCAACAAGGAGGAGGAGTGTCAGACGCTCGCGGACGCCACGCTCGCCCTCGCGGCGTGCAAGGCCTCGCTCGACTGCGACGACTTCGAGGAGGCCGACCTCGGCCAGAAGTGCGACCAGGAGCAGAAGGACTTCCAGCACGCGGAGGAGGACGCCGTCAGCGGCGGCCAATTCCAGTGCGGCAGCGAAGACTAATCGTTAAGGGACGCGGATGAGCTACAGCCCCATCGTCATCGAACAGACCGCGCGCGGCGAGCGCGAGTACGACATCTGGTCGCGGCTCCTCAAGGACCGCATCGTCTTCCTCGGGCGCGCCATCGACGACAACCTGGCGAACCTCATCGTCGCGCAGCTCCTCTACCTCGAGGCCGAGGACGCGGAGAAGGACGTCATCCTCTACATGAACTCGCCGGGCGGCTCGGTGACGGCGGGCTTGGCCATCTACGACGCCATGCAATACATCCGCTGCCCGGTGCAGACCGTGTGCGTGGGCCAGTGCGCGTCCATGGCGGCGGTGCTGCTCGCCGCGGGCACCAAGGGCAAGCGCCACATCCTCCCGCACAGCCGCGTGATGATCCACCAGCCCCACGGCGGCGCCGGCGGCACGTCGGCGGACATCGAGATCCAGGCCAAGGAGATCATGAAGCTCAAGCGGCGGCTCAACGAGCTGCTCGCCAAGCACACGGGCAAACCGCTCGAGGTGGTCGAGAAGGACACGGACCGCGACTACTTCATGAGCGCCGAAGAGGCCATCGCCTACGGCCTCGTCGACAAGTCGGTGTCGCGCAACCAGGCGACGGCCAAGGTGAGCGAAACATGACCATCGTCATCGAGCAGACCGCGCGCGGCGAGCGCGCGTACGACATCTGGTCGCGCCTGTTGAAGGACCGCATCGTCTTTCTGGGGACGCCCATCAACGACGACGTCGCCAACCTCATCGTCGCTCAGCTCCTCTACCTCGAGGCCGAGGACGCCGAAAAAGACGTCATCATGTACCTGAACTCGCCCGGCGGCGTGGTGACGGCGGGCTTGGCGATCTACGACGCCATGCAATACATCCGCTGCGACGTGCAGACCGTGTGCGTCGGCCAGTGCGCCTCCATGGGCGCGGTGCTGCTCACGGCGGGCACCAAGGGCAAGCGGCAGATCCTCCCCAACAGCCGCGTGATGATCCACCAGCCGCACGGCGGCGCCGGCGGCACCTCCGCGGACATCGAGATCCAGGCGCGCGAGATCATGAAGCTGCGCGGCCAGCTCAACGAGATCATCGCCACGTCGACGGGCAAGCCCCTCACCCAGGTGGAGAAGGACACGGACCGCGACCTCTACATGAGCGCGGAGGAGGCCATCGCCTACGGCCTCGTCGACCGCATCGTCGAGCGCAACGTCGAACGAAAGTAGCGTCGTCGTTCCGTTTCACGTGTGGCGTGCGCGGGCTCCCAGGGGCGCGCGGCCTACTTCGTCCGACGGATGTGAGCGGTGGTTCGACGCGGCCAAAGACTTCGGCGTCGTCACGGGGTACCGCGGGGGCACCGAGGTGCGCGCGGAGCACAAGACCAACCGCGACACGGTGGCCCTGGTGCTCGCGCGCATCTACGACCTGCCGGCGAGCAACGTCGACGCCTTCAGCGACGACGACGGCACCAGCATGGAGCCCTGGCACGACAAGGTCGCGGCGGCGGGGCTGTTCACGGGCTACGACGACGGCCACGGCTGCCGCGAGTTCCGCGGCAGCCACGACGCCACCCGCGACCTGATCGCCATCATGGCCAGGCGCGCCGCCGATCGCGGCCTCACCCCGAAGTGGGCGCAGTAGCCGATCACGCGCGGGCCTCTTCTCCGTAAGAGAACGTGGGGGGAAGGAGAGCCCGCGACATGTCGGAGACTATGGGACCTGTGCCGTTCGCCGAGATCTACGTCGACGGACAGCGGTCGAGCGCCCAGATCGGCGACCGGTTCATCTATGACCAGAAGAGCGGGACGCTGCTCATCCACAGGGACAGCGCGGACATCCACTTCGTCAGCGGCGGCAAGCTCTCCGCGCGTTGCTTCGTCGGCCGCGACTGGTCGAGGAACCTCACGCAGGCGTCGGCGGAGCTGTACGCGCGCCTCGGCGGACACAAGGGCAAGGTCGCCTACATCGAGGGCTCGTTCCCGACGCTGATGACGTTCGAGGTCACCGGCTGATCGGCGCGCTCCCTCCGCGCTGAAGAGCCGGCAGAAAATCTGAGCCTGACGACCGCGCCCGCGAACCGATTGCCGGCGACCGATCGCCGATGAGCTGCACCCCTTGAGTCAGCGCCGAGCTCAACGGCAGATGGGGAACGTCAGCGCGGGGTCGGGGCCGAACGCGAAGTCCTGACACGTCTTGGGCGCGGTGCAGTCGTCGTCGGTGGCGCACAGGGCCGCGCAGGTGCCGGTGCCGGTGCCGTCGGGGTCGTCGCAGACGCCGCTCTTGCAGCCGGCGAAGGCGCCGTCGACGAGTCCACAGGGGGCGCCCTCGTCGCCGAAGGTGTCGTCGCTCGGCAGCGCGCACACCCCCGTGGCGGTGCCGTCGACGAGCGCGGTCACCGGGCGGCACACCTCGCCGGCGGTGGCGCAGTCGGCGTCGCGCGCGCACTCCGTGCGCGTCCCCGGGCGGTGCTCGCAGATGCCGGCGAACGCGAACGTGTCGTCGCTCGGGTCGTCCGGCGTGCCGTTGTCGTCGGTGGACAGCGCGAAGCTGCCGCAGACGTCGTCGGCGCCGCAGTCGCCGTCGCCGGTGCAGGCCGCGGCGCAGCGGCCGTCGGCGGTGCACACGGCGCTGCGGCACACCGCCGCCGCGGGCGGGCGGCACGTGTGCGCGCCGACGTCGCAGGTGGCGCCGGCGAGGAGCGCGGTGCAGTCCGTGTCGTCGATGCAGGACGCGGGCGCGCCGGCGTCGTCGAGGAGCGGCAGCGCTACGAAGGGATCGCAGGCCTCGCCCTCGGCGAGCCCGCCGTCGGAGTCGACGCAGCGCGAGGTGACGGCGTGGTCGGCGTCGGCGAAGCGCGTGCATGTCTGCTCGCCGTCGGCGCCGGTGCCGTCGGGGCAGTCGGCCTCCGCCGCGCAGTGGGTCCCCTGAAAGCAGATGCCGAGCGTGTTGTCGTCGAGGGAGAGCCGGATGCACACGCCTCCCGTGCCGGCGCCGTTCGCGCAGTCGTCGTCGCTGGCGCACAGCGCCGAGCACGTGCCCTCGATGCACAGGTCGCTCTCGCACACCGCCGTGGGCTCGACCACGTCGTGGGTGGACGGCACGTCGCCGCAGGCGTCGAACAGCGCGCCGGCGCCGTCGTCGGGCGCGCGGCAGAAGCCGCCGAGGTTGGCGCCGGCGTCGTCGTGAAGCGCGCAGCGCTCCGTCGCGGCGCAGTCATTGTCGATGGCGCAGGAGTCGCCGGAGCCCGTGAAGGGTCGGCACAGACGAAGCACCGCGGGCACGTCGTCGGCGGGGTCGGCGTTGTTGTGGTCGGCGACGATGTCGATGCCCTCGCAGCGCATGCCGTCGGGGCAGTCCACGTCGTCGCCGCACGGGCTCGCGCACACGTCCTGATCCCAGCACACGAACGCGCCGCAGACGTCGCTGGCGGGCGGGGTGCAGACGCTGCCCGGGGTCTGCGGGTCGCCGTCGGCGTCGGCGCAGGCGTAGCCGGCGGGGCAATCGGTGTCCGCGCGGCACGGATCGCCGCGGTGCTTGAGCGCGGTGGCGTCGCAGGTGTCGCCGGCTCCGAGGGCGGCCACCGTCTTCGGGAAGCAGAAGCTCTCGAAGCCTCGGCCCGTGCCGACGATGGAGCAGGTCTGGTCTGCGCCGCAGTCGCCGTCGTTGTTGCATGCGCCGCCGGTGAGGCTCAGGCAGCCGTTGAACTGTTGGCCGAGGTTGTCGAAGCAGACGCCGCCGGCGTCGTCGGGCAGGGTGCAATCGGCGCTCGTGCTGCACGTCGGGAAGCACTGGCCGCCCTGGGCGGACAGGAGCAGGCAGCGCGAGGGGACGCCCAGCCCGTCGCAGTCGGCGTCGAGGCGGCAGTTCTTCGTGCAGATGTCGTTGAGGGTCGGGTTGCCGGCGAACAGATTGGTGCAGGTGCCGGTGGCGCAGTCGGCGCTCTGCGTACAGGCCGCGTAGGCCGCGAGGCCGTCGCCCTCGCCCTCTCCTTCCCCCTCGCCCTCGCCTTCGCCTTCGCCTTCCCCCTCGCCCGTGTTGTCACGGCCGGGGCAGCCCGCGAGCACCGCGATCAGGGTTGCGAGGAGGGGGACGGCGAAGGGATGGAGGGCGCGCATTGGCGCATTGGACACCACACGGGCCCCGGACGGAAACCCCGGGCCCTGATCAGCGACCGGAGGGAGCGCCCGCGCGGATCAAGCGCGGCCGGCGGGCGGGCGGGCGGGCAACGCCGCGACGACGGCGTAGGCGACGGCACCGAGCAGCAACAGGCTGCGAAAGCCGAGCGCATAGCTCAGCGGCGACGACATCGCGGTGGCGACGGTGCCGGCGGCGGCGTTCACGCCGAGCGCCCACGGAATGAGGTGCGCGTGCTCCGGCGGAATGGCCGCGACGCCGCGCGGCAGGAGGTGGCCGAGGACGAGCGCGAGCGGCGCCGGCAGCGCGAAGGCGAGCGCGAAGCCGACGGCGCGCGGCGCGGCCATCGCGTGCGGGACGAGCGCGTCGAGGCCGGCGGCGTAGGCGAGGGCCAGCAGCGCGGCGAAGAGCGCGACGCCGCGCGCACCGACGCGGCCGGAGGCGAACGTGCGCTCGGACAGCAGACTGCCGAGCCCGGTGAACAACATGATCGACGACAGCACGATGCCGAGCGCGTAGCCGGGGTGGCCGACGATCATGCGCAGCTTCTGGATGAGCCCCACCTCCAGCCACATGAAGCCCGCGCCGATCCCGGCGAAGTAGGCGAGGTGCACCCACGCCGCGCGCGGCAGGAACACGCCGGCGCGGCCCCTCCCGAGCGCGACGGGGGCGAGCACCACGGCGGCGGCCACGAGGAGCAGGACCAGGGGAAACACCGCGCGCCGTCGCCACTGATCGAGCTGGTTGACGACGTGGCGGTTGAGCCCCGCCGGGCGATGAGACGACCAGAACCAGGAGTGCAGGAACGCGTCGCGCGGGACCACCGAGCGGAAATACGGCCAATCGTCGTTGGTGGGCTCGAGCGAGACGGCGCGCGGCAACAGGGCCGCCACCGCGGCGCCGGGCTCGGCGGCCGTGGCGGCGACGACGAACGGCTTGTTGGCTGCGGTGGGTGCGATGCCCGGCGCGTAGAACACCTTGTAGGGACCGCTCAACAGCGACGAGATGTGCTCGACGTCGGCGGCGGACACGCCGGCCGGCTTCACCATCAACACGCTGTGGTTCTCAGGGTCGTCCCACGTCCTCACGTCGCCGTCGCGGGCCACCACCGCGAAGCGCGCCGCCGGCGTGCTGTCGCCCCGCTCCGCAAACAGCTCGCGCAGCGTCAGCATCGCGCGCACCTTGTTGCCGTTCAGGATGGTGAGCTGTCCGCCGGGCGTGAGGTGGTCGAGGATGGAGGCGAACGCCTCCTTCGAATAGACGTGCTCGAACGACGCTGCGGCCGCGCCGGTGTAATAGGAAATCGTGTGGCCCCACCACGAAATCAGCACACAATCGTATTTGCTGCGGTCGCGCGCGAGGAACGTGCGCGCCTCCGCGGCGACGAGCTTGCGGCCGGGCCGGGCGAGGTAGCGCGCGAGCTCCGAGCCGGGCTGGGACGTCGGCCAGCCGAACACCTGAGGCACGAGCTCGACGCCGACGATCTCGGACGGCCGACCGCCGAGGTCCGTGTCGATGTTGACCATGTCGAAGCCGGCGCCGGCGAGCAGGACGAGCACGCGCCCCGGCGCGCACGCTGCCGTGGCCAGCCGAGAGGCGATCTCCATCGGCTGCTCCGGCGGAAACACGGGGACGCGCGCGTGTCCCTCGCCGCGCCCGTGGACCATGATCGTGCGCGGGTGGGGATCGTCCGCCGTGTCGCGCAGCTCCATGGCGCCGATGCGCCCGTACGAGGTCCACGTGTGCCAGATCTCTCTCGCGTGCTGCCGCGCGTATTGGCCGCCGGGCAACGTGCGCGCCGCCGACGCGGGGTGGGGCGGCGGGTCGAACCAGTCGTGGAGCGGGCTCAGCGCCACGACCAGCGCGACCGCCCCGAGCGCCGCCGCGCCCGCCGCCGCCCGCGGCCTCCGCGCGGCCATGAGGAGGCACGCGGCCGACGCGAGGGGCGCCGCCACGGCCGCGCCGAACGGCGGAGCGAACCCGCCTGTCTCGAGGAGCGCGATCGCGCCGAGCGCGCCGAGGCTGCCCCCGCCCAGGTCGGCCGCGTACAGGCGGTTGACGCGCCCCTCGCCGCAGTCGCGGAAGAGCACGGCGATGGCCCCGCCGTACAAGCCGTAGCTGAACGCCATGGCCGCCCCGAGGACATAGAGCGCGTGCGCCTGCTGGCGGACCGTGATCTCGATGAACGCGTCGAGGGTGGAGTCGCCGAGCACCTTGCTGACGAGCTCGTTTTCTCCGGCCTTGAGCACGCGCGCGAGCGCGAAGAGCCCGAGGGTGGTCACCGCGGCGCAGCCCGTGAAGAGCGCCGCCAGGCTGCACGCGCGGGAGGCCGTGGCGCCCCGACTCGACCGGGGCCGGCTCAAGAGGGATCCCGCGGCGCCGACGCCGAGGACGGCCAGCGCGATGGTGATGGCGACGTCGCCGTTGCCCACGGCGTAGCCGATGACGCGCGTGGCCGTGACCTCGAGCAGCACCAGGCCGAAGGCGGCGAGGAACATGCCCGTCGAGATCCAACCGCGCGACGCCTGCTCCACGGGCGGTCCTTTGCATGACCCGGCGGGAAGCTCAACGACGCCGCCCGCGGGCGGACACGAGGTGGCGCCGGGCGCGGCGGCCGGCTATAGCCACGGGATGGCCACGCGTCGCGACGACAACGCCCTGCATTGCTCCTTCTGCGGCAAGTCCCAGAAGGAGGTGAAGAAGCTCGTAGCCGGCCCGTCCGTCTACATCTGCGAAGAGTGCATCGGCCTGTGCAACGACATCATCGCCGAGGAGGTGGAGGCGGAGACGGAGGAGTCGGCCTCGCCCACCATCCTGCGCCCGAGCGAGATCAAGACCGTGCTCGACGAGTACGTCGTCGGCCAGGAGCGCGCCAAGAAGATCCTCTCGGTGGCCGTGCACAACCACTACAAGCGCATCTACTCGCAGGTGGACACCGACGACGTCGAGCTGCAGAAGTCCAACATCCTGCTCATCGGCCCCACGGGCTCGGGCAAGACGCTGCTCGCGCAGACCCTCGCGCGCATCCTCAAGGTCCCGTTCACCATCGCCGACGCCACCACGCTCACGGAGGCCGGCTACGTCGGCGAGGACGTCGAGAACATCATCGTCAACCTCCTGAACGCCGCCGACCACGACATCGAGCGCGCCCAGCGCGGCATCGTCTACATCGACGAGATCGACAAGATCGCGCGCAAGGGCGAGAACCCCTCCATCACCCGCGACGTCAGCGGCGAGGGCGTGCAGCAGGCGCTCCTGAAGATCATCGAGGGCACCACCTGCAACGTGCCTCCCAAGGGAGGCCGGAAGCACCCGCAGCAGGAGTTCCTGCAGGTCGACACGTCGCACATCCTGTTCATCTGCGGCGGCGCCTTCTCCGGCCTCGAGAAGATCATCGAGCAGCGCATCGGCCAAAAGAGCATCGGCTTCGGCAGCGGTGACGTCGACGCGGGCACCGGCAAGGGTAAGAAGAAGGTGGGCGAGCTCTTCCAGCTCGTGCAGCCCGAGGACCTCCTGAAGTTCGGCATCATCCCCGAGTTCATCGGGCGCCTCCCCGTCATCGCCGTCCTCGAGGATCTCGACGAAAAGGCGCTCATCTCCATCCTCACCACGCCCAAAAACGCGCTCACGCGGCAATACAAACGGATGCTGGAGCTCGACGGCGTCTCGCTCCGCTTCACGGACGAAGCGCTCAAGACCGTCGCCACCGAGGCCATCAAGCGGAACACCGGCGCGCGCGGCCTGCGCTCCATCCTCGAGAGCGCCATGCTCGACGTCATGTTCGACATCCCGAGCCAGCGCGGGGTCAAAGAGGTCGTCATCAACGACCGCGCGGTGTTGAAGAAGGAGGCGCCCATCGTCGTGATGGGCAACCCCGAGGACGCCGCGGTCGCACCTCCGCCTCCGCCGCCCGCCGGCGACGGCGTGCGCCAGCTCGACGGAAAGCCGTAAGCGCTCGCGCGCGGGTGCGCGGTGCCCTGAGCGTTCCGTGCTCTATGGCTTCGGGGCGGGGGCCGCCTCGGCCTCGGCGCTCCCGCTGACCAGGCGCTCCGAGAGGGTCCACACCTGCTCGGCGAGCGCCTCGTCGCCGGCGTCGGCGCTGGTCCCGCTCTGGTTGCAGTTGGCGAGGTAGATGCCCCGGTGCTCTTCGAGCCCGGGCGCGACGGCGGCGAGCACGGAGGTGGCCGCGCCCTGCGCCTCGCTCTTGAGCAACGGCCGCGCCGCCCGCCACAGGACCCCGAGGACGCCGAGGTGGCGCACGAGGTTGGTGGCGATGACACCGGGGTGCAGCGCGAACGCCGACTGCCCGGCGGGCATGCGCTTCGCGAGCGCGCGAGCGAACAGGATGTTGGCGAGCTTGCTGTCGCCGTACGCGGTGAACGGGGCGTACTTGCGCTTGTCGTAGCGCTTGTCGTCGCCCAGCGTGGCGAGCACGCCGGCGCCGCTGCCGCGCGTGTGCGCGGAGCTGGCGACGACGACGACGCGCGCGCTGCTCGCGAGTGACGGCCGCAACAGGGACGCGAGCAGGAAGTGCCCGAGGTGGTTGGTGCCCATCTGCAGCTCGAAGCCCTGCTTGGTGAACGACAGCGGGCTCGCCATCACGCCCGCGTTGCACAGGAGCACGTCGATCCCGGCCGCGTCGCCGGCGCCGAGCGCGCCGGCGCACGCACGCACGGATGCGAAGTCGGCGAGGTCGAGCGCCGTGACGTCGAGCGCGCCGCCCGCGCCGCCGAGGCCGGCGCGGATCGCACCGGCGGCGCGCTCGCCCGCCGCGACGTCGCGAACCGCGAGGACGACGTCGGCGCCGGCGCCGGCGAGGGCGCGGACGGTCTCCACGCCGATCCCCGACGAGGCCCCGGTGACGACGATGCGCTTGCCGGCGAGGAGCGCGCGGGGGTCGACGCCGGCGGCGCGCGCGACGCCGTCGACGACGTCCTGGGCGGTGCTGCGCTTGCCGAAGCCCGTGGGTGCGAGGGTCATGCGCCCGCTTAACACCGCGCGCGCCTGGGCGCGCGGGGTCCGCGAAGGGAGCGGATCACTCGACCTCGAAGCTCTCGAGCGTCACGAGCAGCGGGTAGCCGCGGCCGCGCATCTCGTCGAGCACGCGGTTCGCCGAGGCCAACGCCTCCGCGCGCGGCAGGCTCGCGACGATCGAGGCGCCGACGGTGTGCACCTCGAGCATGCGCGCGACGGCCTCGTCGCGGTGCAGGCCGAACGCCTCCTCGAGGAGCTCCACGACCACCTCCTGCGGGGTGAAGTCGTCGTTGTGCAAGACGAGCTCGAGGACATCCCCGCGCGGGCCGCCCGTGATCCGGGGGTGCGCGAGCACGCCGTGAGACAGGAACGTGGCGAGCCGCCCGCGCGTCAGCCCGGCGCCGGCGAGCAACCCCTCGACGCGTTGATCGAGGCGCAGCAACGCGTACAGGACGTCGCCGGAGCGCACCTCGGAGCGCCCGGCGCCGAGGGCCGAGAGCTTGGCGACGCGCACGGCCCGCCCCGCCTGGGGAGAGCCCCCGCGCATGACGTCGCGCACCGGCCCGCGGTTCGCGGCGCCGTCGTTCGCGGCCTCGACGGCGTCGAAGAACGAGGCGAGCTCCGTGGCTTCGGCGAGGGCGTCGAGGACGCCGCCGCCGCGGTCGACGTGCCGGACGACGTCCTGGGCGTCGTCGGACCAGGCGGCGCCGCGCAGTTGCTCTTCCAGGGTCTCCGGGCCGCGCGCGAGCCCGAGGACGCCGAGGGCGCGCCGCCACCAAGGGAGCTTGGCGGGGCGCGCGAGCGGCGCGGCGGGAGAGGCGGGCTGCTCGGCCATCTCGAAGGACAGCTTACCGAGCGCGGCGCCGACCTGCCGACGTCAGCGGCGGTGTTTCCAGGCGCCGTAGCCGTGCCCGCGCGGGGTGTGGCAGTGCTTCTTCTTGCCGTGCTCGACGTACACGACGCGGTCCCGCGGCCGGGGCGCTTCCTCGACGACCACGACCTGGCGCGGGGCCCGGCGCTCCACCACCACCGGTGGCGGGGTACGTCCGAGCGTCACCACCACGCCGCCCACCTCCACCGTGAGCGGCGGGATGCCGACGGTGGCGGTGACGACGGGCTCATGGGCCTGTGACGGGGCGGCGGCGAGTCCGGCGACGACGAGCACCGCCGGAGCGAGCAGGATCGCGTTGTTCATGGCCGACAGACGGAGGCCGGATCCGGGCTATTCACGCGCATGTACGACAGTGCGCCATCCGACAGCGTGCGCGCCGGGAACGGGTGATCCGTCCGTCACGCTTGCGCGGACGGGGACACGTGGCGATCATGCTCGCCAGGATCCGACCTCCGCGGTACGTCCTCGGGGGCAGGAGAAGCATGACCGAGCCAAAACCCGAAAACACCCTGATCCTTCCGCTTCTTCCACTGCGCGACATCGTGGTCTTCCCCGAGTCGCTGCAAGCGCTCTTCGTGGGACGGCCGCGGTCGGTGTCGGCGTTGGAGACCGCCATCCGCTCCACGGTGCCCGGGTGCGAGAGGCGGGTGGTGCTTTCGGCACAACGCACCGCGCGCACGGAGGAGCCCGGCGCCGACGACATCCACGCCGTCTGCGCCATCGGCGTCGTCAAGACGCTGCTCCCCTTGCAGAATTCCATGATGAAGGTGCTCGTGGCCGGCGAGGAGCGCGCGCGCATCAAGCGCTTCGCCCAGCCGAGCGAGCTGCCCGGCGGCCTGCCCGCCGGCCTCGCCGTCGAGCCCTTCGTCGTCGAGGTCGAGCGCATCGCGACCCAGGAGCTGAACCCGGAGCCCGCGGTCGCCCAGGAGCTCCTCGCCCGGCTGCAGGCGTCGTTCGAGGAGTTCGCGCGCTTGAGCAAGCGCCTCCAGCCCGAGGTGCCCAAGAACGTCGCCGAGATCGCGAACCCCGGCCGCCGCGCCGACGTCGTCGCCGGCTATGTCCCCATCCGGCCGCAGGACAAGCAGGCGCTCCTCGAGGAGATGAGCGTCGAGGCGCGCATGCGCAAGCTGATCGAGCTCATCGATCAGGAGTCCGAGGTCGTGCGCATGCAGCGCAAGGTGCGCGGCCGCTTCGCCAAGCGGCCCGACCAGCGGGGCGAGTCGGCGCAGTCGGCGCCGCCGCAGCAGGGCCCGGAGGACCTCCAGGACGAGTTCAAAAACGAGCTCAACGACCTCGAGGAGCGCCTCAAGAAGAAGCCGCTCACCGAGGAGGCCCGCGAGCGCGTCGCCCGCGAGCTGAAGAAGCTCCGCATGATGTCGATGATGTCGGCGGAGGCCACCGTCGTCAGGAGCTACCTCGATTGGGTCGCCATGCTGCCGTGGCGCAAGTACAGCGACGACCCCATCGACATCACCACCGCCGAGCACATCCTCGACGAGGACCACTACGGCCTCGAGAAGATCAAGGAGCGCATCCTCGAGCACCTCGCGGTGCAGAAGCTCGTGGATCGCATGAAGGGCCCCATCCTCTGCCTCGTCGGGCCGCCCGGCGTCGGCAAGACGTCGCTGGCCAAGTCCATCGCCCGGGCCACCGGGCGCGAGTTCGTGCGGCTGTCGCTCGGCGGCGTCCGCGACGAGGCCGAGATCCGCGGCCACCGGCGCACGTACATCGGCGCTCTCCCCGGCAAGATCATCGCGTCGTTCAAGCGGGCCGGCACCAGCAACCCGGTGCTGCTGCTCGACGAGATCGACAAGATGTCCACGGACTTCCGCGGCGACCCGGCGGCGGCGCTCCTCGAGGTGCTCGACCCCGAGCAGAACCACGCCTTCGTCGATCACTACCTGGACCTCGACTACGACCTGTCCAAGGTGCTCTTCATCTGCACGGCCAACTCGCTGCAGGGCATCTCGGGGCCGCTGCAGGACCGCCTCGAGATCATCCGGCTCTCCGGCTACACCGACCTCGAGAAGCTGGCCATCGCCAAGCAGTACCTCATCCCCAAGCAGCTCGAGGGCAACGGCCTCGCCGCCTACAAGAAGGACGACGAGAAGAGCGCTGCGCGCGCCGAGCAGATCTCCGGCGCCAAGGTGACCTTCGAGGACGCGGCCATCCGCAAGATCATCAACAGCTACACGCGCGAGAGCGGCGTGCGAAACCTCGAGCGCGAGATCGGCACGTGCTGCCGCAAGTCCGCCATCGAGCTCCTCAAGCGCATCGGTGAGAGCCAGGACAAGGCCCGCGGCAACGGCGTCGAGGCGCCCGCGGCCCGGGCCGACGGCGACGCCACGCACGACGAGGAGGCGTCGTCGGAGGCGCCGCCGCCGCTGCCGAGCGCGGCGGTGGCGTTGTCGGGGCCGTCGGCCGCGAGCGGCAGCGACGACACGGACGAGGGCGCGCCGGTGGCGGAGGCCGACGGCGAGCACGATCCCAAGAAGGCCGCGCTGCGCGCGCGCCTCGAGGGCGAGCCGCTCAAGGTCAGCGCGGCCAAGGTGCGCGACTACCTCGGCACGGAGAAGTTCCGCCGCCACGACAAGGACAGCCACGATCAGATCGGCGTCACCAACGGCCTCGCCTGGACCCCCGTCGGCGGCGAGATGTTGATGACCGAGGTGAGCGTGACCCCCGGTCGCGGCAAGCTCGCCACCACCGGCAAGCTCGGCGACGTCATGCAGGAGAGCGCGCAGGCCGCCATGAGCTACGTGCGCTCGCGCGCGCGACAGCTCGGCCTGAGCCCCGACTTCTACGAGCGCATCGACGTCCACATCCACGTGCCCGAGGGCGCCACGCCCAAGGACGGTCCCTCCGCCGGCGTCACCATCGCCACGTCGCTGGTGAGCGCGCTGACGCGGGTGCCCGTGCGGCACGAGGTGGCCATGACCGGTGAGATCACGCTGCGCGGGCGCGTGATGGCCATCGGCGGGCTCAAGGAGAAGTCGCTCGCGGCGCACCGCGCGGGCTGCAAGACCGTGATCATCCCCAAGGACAACGAGGGTGATCTCGCGGACATCCCCGAGCAGGTGCGCAAGAAGCTCAAATTCGTCGCCGTCGAGCACGTGGACGAGGTCCTCAAGCTTGCGCTGGCGAGCGACAATCCCGATGCTCTCTTCAAGAGGCTCTCCGAAGCGCCTCCGGCCGACGTGTTCGACGAGAGCTTGATGAAGCGCCGGCCGCGTTCCCCCACCGAAGAAGCGGACGAAGCCAAGGTTCACTGATGCACGGACAGCGACATGAGAGCGAGAGCGCGCAGAGCGATCTCGCCCTCATGCGCGCTCGCATCGCGAGCTCCCTCGCCTGGGCGGCTTGTGTCTTCGGCCTCGTCGCCTACGTCCCCTCGGTGCTCGCGAGCGTCCACGCCGGGCATCTCCTTGTCGCGGCCGCCGACACCGCCCTGTACGGCTGGGTGCTCGCGGTGCGCTTCCTCCCGCTCACGAGCGCGCAGCGCTCGCTCCACCTCGTCTTGCTCGCGCACACCGTCGGCGCGATGTTGCTCGCCGCGCTCGGGCCGTTCGGCCACGGGGTCATGTGGCTCACCGGCGCCGCCGTGGTGGCGGCGATGCTCCTCGGGGTGCGCGCGGCCCTGTGGTCCACGGCCGCGCAGGTCGGCTTCGTCGCGCTCACGTCGCTGGCGCTGTTTGCCGTGCGTCCGTCGTGGTGGATCGCCGGGGGCGCCGGCCAGCCCTTCGCGTGGTTCGCCTTCGCCGGCGGCAGCGTGTTTTTGAGCGCGGCGCTGTCGGTGCCCATCGGAGAGCTCCTCGGCGGGCTCGCCTCTGCGCTCGCGTCGGTGCAGCGCGAGCGCGCCCGCCTCGCCGACGCCAACGCGCGCATCGTCAAAGAGGCCGAGAAGCGCGAGCGCCTCGAGGGGGAGCTCATGCAGGCGCGCAAGCTCGAAGCCATCGGACGGGTGGCGGCGGGGATCTCGCACGAGCTCAACAACCTGCTGCAGCCCATCGTGGCGCTGTCGATGACGGCGCGCGCGGCGCTCCCCGCGGAGAGCGCGGCGCGGGCGGACGTCGATGAGATCGCGAAGGCGGCGGAGCGCCTGCGCAGCCTGGTGCGCCAGGTGTCGACGTACGCGCGCCGCGACGACGGACAGCGGGCGCCGCTGTCGCTCGGGGACACGGTGCGCGGCGGGCTCGCGCTGTTGCGCGCGGGGGTGCCGTCGGCGGTGCGCATCGAGGTCGACGCGCCCGGCGACATCGACGACACCATCCTGGCGAGCGCGTCCGAGCTGCAGCAGGTGCTGTTGAACCTCGTGGCCAACGCCGCGTACGCCATGCGCGAGCGCGGCGGCCGCCTCGGCCTCGCCGTCGTCGCCCGCGCCGCCGCGGTGCCGGCGCTCCTGCGCGACGCGGGTCGCGGCTTCGTGCGCCTCGACGTCAGCGACGAGGGCGAGGGCATGGACGCCGCCACGCTCGAGCGGGTCTTCGAGCCGTTTTTCACCACCAAGCCGGCGGGCGAGGGGACGGGCTTCGGGCTGGCCACCGTGCACCGCATCGTCACGTCGCTCGGCGGCGCGGTGTCGGCGACGAGCACGCCCGGCGTGGGCAGCACGTTCACCCTCGTGTTCCCCCGGGCGAGCGCGTAGGCGGCGCGCCCGCCGCTTCGCGTGGACGTCGCCGGCCGGCCGCACGTAGGCTGCCTCGTGCTCGCCGCGCTCGCCGCGCTCGCCGCCGCCTCCGCCGGAGCGCTCGCCCCGGGCACCGCGGCGTTCGTCGTCGAGGGCACCGCGTCGATGCGCGCCGCCCCCGGCGCCGCCGCCGCCGTCGTCCGACAGCTCCCGATCTGGACCGCCGTGCGCGTCGACACCGTGGAGCACGGCTGGGCCCGCGTCCTCGCAGGCCCGCGCGTCCTCGTCTACGACAGCCCCGGCGGCGAGGCGCGGCCGGTGGCGCCGTCGACGTTTTCGCCGTCCGCGCCGGCGGGCTGGTTGCCCGTGGCCTCGCTCGACCCCGCGCCGCCCTCGCGCCGCGCGCTCCTCACCGCCGCGCGCGCCGCCTCCGACGACACCGCGCGCCGGGTCCTGCTCCTGCGCGCCTGGGCGCTCGATCCGCACGACCCCGCCGTCGTGAGCGTCGCCGCCCCGGCCGCGCGCTCCCGCGTCCTGCGCCGCGCCGCGCCCTTTGCGCGGGCGGACCTCGTCTTCGGCTGCCACGGCGACCTCGCGCGCGCCCGCGTGGCGTCGGGCGTGCTCCTCGGGCGCCGGCCCGGCGCCGCGCCCACGGGCGACGTCTGCCTCGAGCGCGTCGACGTGCGCACGCCGTGCGACGACGAGCGGCGGGCGTCGCACCGGCGCGAGGCGGGGGAGCTCACCGCGCGCTTCGGCGCGCACGGGCCGGCCCTGCGGCTCGAGGCCGGACCGGGCGCTGGGGATCTGCCGATCTACGTCGTCACGCGCCTCCTCGCCGCCGACGGATGCGCCGGCGACGTGCCGCTCGCGGCCTCGACGGACGTGAAGGTCGAGCGGCTGCGCGTCCCGGTCATCGAGCACGGCGGGACCACGCTGCACGTCCTCGTGCCCCGCTACGGCGGCGCGCTCTACGACGTGGTCGCCGCCGACAGCGCCGCCGACGTCGACGGCTCCCGTGAGAGCTTCGAGCTCGGCCCCGACTTCGACGTGGACCCCCGGCTCGAGCCGGGCCCCGGGCACCACCTCTTCGTCGCCCCCGACGCATGTTGCGCCGCCGAAGACGAGCCCTGATAGAGTTCCTCGCACATGGTCAACGGCGCTTCGAAGAAGAAGGGGGAGCAACGAGTCGGGCCCTTCGTCCTCGTCGACGAGCTCCCCGGCGGCGGCAGCGCTCGGGTGTTCCGGGCCGTCTACGCGCCGCCCGCGCGCGACCCGAGCGTCCCGCTCGCGCCCGGTGAGCACGGCTGCATCAAGGTCCTGCGCGACACCGCCGCGCGCGACACCGCGGTGTCGTCGACGTTTTCGCGAGAGGCCGAGCTGCTCTCCATGGTCGAGCACCCGAACATCGTCCGCGGCATCACCCGCGGCGTCACCGCGGGGCGCGTGTGGAGCGCCGTCGAGTACATCGAGGGCGAGAACCTCTCGACGCTGTTCCTCATCATGCGCCAGGAGAAGCTGCGGCTGCGTCCCGAGCTCGTCGCCAGCCTCGCGGCCGACATCCTCGCCGGCGTCGCCGCCGCGCAGGCGATCATCGATCACCGCGGGCGCTCGCTCGGCCTCATCCATCGCGACCTGTCGCCGAAGAACGTGATGATCGATTACAAGGGCACCGCCAAGGTCATCGACTTCGGCAGCGCGCTGCTGTCCTTGCGCGAGGAGCCCAGCGGCGACGTCGTCGGCACGCCGGGCTACCTGAGCCCCGAGCAGGCCAAGCGCGACCAGCTCACCCAGGGTGTCGACGTCTACCAGGTGGGCCTGTTGATGTACGAGATGCTCACGGGGGAGCGCGCCTTCCCCGTGGAGAGCGCCACCGACGAGGCGCTCCTGCGCTCCCACGCCAACAACCGCCGCGCGCCGTGGCCGCGGGGGCTCGATCTGCCCATCGAGCTGAAGGCGCTCGTGGACACCGCGCTCGGCGAGACACCGGAAGATCGCCCTGCCGACGCCGCCGCGTTCTACGCCCTGGTGGAGAGCCTCGTGGCCGATCCCGACGAGTCGCGGCGGCGGCTCGCGGTGGTCATGCGCGACCTCGTCCGGAGCAACCCCGAAAAGCCCGACCCGCTCTACGTGTCCTGAAGCTTCAGGTGTCGTGAAGCTTCGCACCCTGCCAGGCGAGGAGCGCCCACGCCGCCAGGAAGCAGAGCCCGCCGAACGGCGTGATGACGCCGAGGATCTTGATGCCCGACAGCGCGAGCACGTAGAGGCTCCCCGAAAACAGCACGATCCCGGCGGCCGCCAGACGCATCACCCAGGGGAAGCGGCCGGCCGCCGCGATGAGGACGGCGTGCACCAGGTGATACAGGACGGCGGTGCGCCAGATCTGGGCGCCGTCGACCCCGAGCCGCTCCTTGAGGGCGTGGGCGCCGAAGGCGCCGAGGGCGACACCGAGAAAGCCGAAGATCCCCGCGAGTCTCATGCCGTGACGTCTTGCACGGGACACCTGGGTCGTCGAGGTGCGGTTCATCATCGAGGGGAGTACCATCGCAGCGATGTCACTCATGTCCCCGGCCATGCTCATGACGTTCGCGTACCTTGCGATCGGCCTCGGGACCACCATGGCCGCCTGGGTGGCGATGCCGGACGAGATCGAGATGGCCATCGGCTTCGACCTCGAGGACGAGGATGATCGCCCCGCCCTGCGCTACCTCGTCACCGTGCTCTTCGTGATCTCCTGGCCGGTCCTGCTGGCCGAGGTCCTGAGGAAGCGCTAAGCCGGTGCCGTGAGCGCCGAAGACCCAGCCGCCGACAGCCCCCCGACCCATCCCGCCGACACGGCCGCCGCCGCCGCCGCGCCGCCCGACACGGCGGAGACGGGCGACAAGCCCGGCGAGAAGCTCGAGGGCGAGGACGCCAAGGACCTCGTCGGCATCATGTACTCCGAGAAGAAGTGGGTGGTGCCTGCCTGGTACAAGGCCCTCTTCTTCTGGTTCGCGCTGGCCCTCATCCTGCCGCTTTCGGGCTACACCGCCTGGAAGCGCATCACCTTCACGCGCCTCCTCGTCGACAGCGTCGTCGAGCCCGAGGACTGGAACGACGCCGCGGCGCCCCCGGTGAAGCTGCCCCAGGGCGACGGCGGCGCCGTCGTCGACATCTCGCAGTTCCACGGCCAGTGGGTGCTGTTGAACTTCTGGGCCACCTGGTGCGCCCCCTGCCGCGACGAGATGCCGTCGCTCGAGATGCTCAACCGCCGCCTCCAGCAGGAAAAGCTGCCCATCCACCTGGTCGCCGCGTCCGTCGACGAGGACTGGAAAGAGGTGAACCGCTTCTTCGGCGACACCAAGCCCACGTTCACGGTCCTGTGGGACAAGGACAAGGCAACCAGCTTCTCCTACGGCACCCGCAAGTTCCCCGAGACGTACCTCATCGACCCCGACGGCAAGGTCGCCGCCAAGTTCACCGGCCCGCGCGACTGGTACAACCAGGGCACCGTCCAGTACTTCGACGAGGTCCTCGCCGGCAAGCGCAAGCCCGTCTCGTAACCCCGGCCCGTGTCACCGGCCCCGGTGGACCGGGCCCCTCCGGCACGTTACGACGAGGAGATGGACCCCCTCGCGGCCGCTCTCGTCGGCGCCGGCTACGTCGCCGGGTCCATTCCGTTCGGGCTGATCCTCGCCAAGCTGGTCGGCAACAAGGACGTACGCACCGAAGGCAGCGGGAACATCGGGGCCACCAACGTCGCGCGCGTGGTCGGCAAGAAGCTCGGCGTCGTGGTGCTCGTCCTCGACGCGGCCAAGGGCTTCGTCCCCGTCTTCGTCGCCTCGCGCCTGGTGACCCACGACCGCGCCTTCCTGGCCGGCCTCGTCGGCCTCGCCGCCATCCTCGGACACTGCTTCCCGGTCTGGCTCAAGCTCCGCGGCGGCAAGGGCGTCGCCACCGGGCTCGGCGTGCTGCTCGCCGCCCGCCCCGAGGCCGCCGCCGCCGGCCTCGTCTGCTTCGCCGTCGCCTACGCGTTCCTGCGCAGGGTCAGCGCGGGCTCGCTCGTCGCGGCCCTCGCCGTCGTCGCCACCCTCGCGGTGCTCGGGCCCTACGACGTCTCCATCCTGCCCATCGCGGCCGCCGCCGTCGTCATCGTCGCCCGCCACCACGGGAACATCCGCCGCTTGCTGCACGGCAAGGAGCTCAAGGTGTGAGCGCGCTCGAGAAGATCCTCGCGCAGCGCCGCGCCCGCCTCGAGCGCAGCGCCACCATGCAGGCGTACTCGCGCTGGATGGGGCTCGCCCTCGAGATCCCCCTCGGCGTCGCCTTCGGCCTCGTCGCCGGCGCCGCCCTCGACCGGCACTGGGGCACCCGGCCGTGGGGCGTGTGGATCGGCCTCGTCTTCGGCTTCGTCGTCGCGGGGCGCGCGATGTTTCGCCTCGTCAGGGCCTATCGCCGGGAGAACGCCGATGCGTGACGACGACCTCTTCGGCGATGGCGCCTCACACACAGACCCCGACGGCGGCGCCGGGGAAGACACGTACCTCCCCGACGAGGACGCCGCGCCCACGCCCGAGGGCCGCGTCGCGCAGGCCACAGGCGAGCTGAAGAAGCTCCTGGCCGCGAGCGCCGCCGCCACCGTGCTGATGGGCGCCGCCGTCGCCGCCGTCGACGCGTGGCGCGCGGCGGGCTTCCACAACACGGCGGGCTACCTCGTGGGCGCGGCGGTGGCCACGCTCAACCTCGTGTTGCTCGCGGGCGGATGGTTCCAGGTGATGCGCGGGCAGGGCACCAGCGCGCGCGCCCTCGTCGCGTTCCTCGGATCGTTCCTCGCCCTCGTCCTCCTCGCGGCGTGGGTGGTGCTCGCGCATCGCGCGTGGACGTTGGGCTTCGCGCTCGGCCTCACCACGCCCGCGCTCGCGGGCATCTTGTACGGGCGAACCCTGCGGTAACTTGCCGCACCGGAAGTCCTTGCCTCGGTCGGAAACACGGGGCATGACGCCGCCATGGATCACCACACGACGTGGTTGGCGTTCCTGCCCGGCTACCAGTCCCTCCTGCATTACGTGCAGGAGAACTACGGCCGCACCGAGCTGATGAACCACGACGGCATCACCACCGTGCACCATGTGTTCGCGGCCGCCATCGTGTTGATCATCCTGTTCATCGCGTCGTTCATGGCCAGGCGCCAGGTCGCCGACATCGACAAGGCCATCGTGCCGCCGAGGAAGATCGGCGTGGTGGCGTTCTTCGAGCTGTTCCTCGAGACGCTGTTCGGCGTGATGGAGTCCACCATCGGGCCGACCTACAAGCGCTACGTGCCGCTCATCGGCACCCTGGCGCTGTTCATCTTCGTCAACAACCTCTTGAACCTCATCCCCGGGATGAAGGGCGGCACCGACGCCGTCAGCACCACGTTCGCGCTCAGCTCCATCGTGTGGATCTACTTCAACTTCCACGCGCTGCGCGTGCAGGGGTTCCACCACTTCGTCCACCTCGCCAACCCCATCGGCGAGTGGTGGGGCTGGTTCCTCGCGCCGCTCATGTTCCCCATCGAGATGGCGTCGCTGGTGATGCGCGCGGTCTCCCTGGCCATCCGCCTCTCGGCGAACATGATCGCCGACCACGCGCTCCTCCTCGCGTTCGCGGGCATCTTCCCGTTGCTTCTTCCGCTGCCGTTCTACGCGCTGGGCCTCCTCGTGTGCCTGGTGCAGACGGCGGTGTTCGTCATCCTCTCGTGCGTCTACATCGCGCTGCACACGGCCGAGCCGGAGCACGAAGGCCACCACTGATTCCACCCCCCGTCGCAAAGGAAACGTCATGAACCGCATGAACCGCCTCCTCGCCTTCTTCGTCCCGTTGCTCACGCTCGTCATCGCGTCGCCCGCGTTCGCCCAGGAGGGCGGCGGCGGCGACAGCGGCAACAAGGCCATCTGGGGCATCGGCGCCGGCCTCGCCGTCGGCCTCGCCGCGCTCGGCGGCGGCATCGGCCAGGGCCGCGCCGCGGGCAGCGCCCTCGAGGGCATCGCGCGCAACCCGTCGGCGTCGGGCAAGGTCTTCGTGCCCTTCATCCTCGGCATGGCGCTCATCGAGTCGCTGGTGCTCTTCGCGCTGCTCATCGCCATGGGCGCCATCGGGCCCATCAGCCTCGCGCACTGACCGAACAGGCGTGGGACCGTCGGCGGGGAGAGTCCCTGCCGACGCGGGGGGAGAGCCCCCGCCCTGGTGACCGCGCCGTGCCCAAGCATCGCAAGCGCTCCGAGCCCGAGCTCGCTCCCTGGCGCCGCGCGCACGTCGACGTGCCCGCGGCCGCCGCGGACGCGGTCTCGGGCTTGCTCGTCGACGAGGGCGCGCTCGGCCTCGAGACCGAGGACGACGAGACGCGCGCGGTGCCGGGGCGCGCGCAGGCGCCCACCGGGCGGGCCGTCGTGACGGCGACGTTTTCGCGCGCGCGCGGTCTCGAGGCGCGCATCCTCAAGCGCATCGCCGACCTCGCTCACCACGTCGAGAGCGCCGCCGACGCGGAGGTCACCTGGGAAGACCTCTGGCCCGAGGACTGGAACGCGATCTTCCGCCAGCACTGGAAGCCGTTTCGCTGCGGCGTGCGCGTGTGGGTGTGTCCGTCCTGGGAGCGGGAGACGTTCATCGCCGAGCGCGTCGGCGAGGGCCCGGAGCCCGTCGTGCTCTACCTCGACGCGGGCATGGCCTTCGGCACGGGGACGCACGAGACCACGCAGTTGTGCATCGACGCCCTCGAGGCGCGCGCGGGCGCGCTCGGCCGCGTGTACGACGTCGGCACCGGCACCGGCATCCTCTCCATCGCCGCGCTGCGGCTCGGCGCGAAGAGCGCCCTCGGCACCGACATCGATCCCGTCGCCGTCGCGGCCGCGCGCGAAAACGCGGCGAACAACGGCGTGGCCGCGGGGCTCACCGCCGCCGCGCCCGCGCGCACATCGTCGTCGTCGCGGGGGCAGGACGGGAGCTTCGACACCGTCGTCGCCAACATCCTCGCCGGCACGCTGCTCGACCTCGCCGTCGACATCGCGGCGGCGGTGGGCCCGGGTGGCGTGTTGTTCCTCTCGGGCGTGCTCGCCGAGCAGGAGCGCGCGGTGCGCACCGCGTACGAGGCGCTTGGCCTGGTGCACACGGGGACGGCGAAGAAGAACGACTGGGTCCGCATCGACCTGCGGCGCCCATGATCGAGCCTGGCGCGGAGCGGCGCCCGAAGCCCTCGCCGGGTGAGCACGCGTGATCGTCCATCACCAAAGCGGCGCCGCCCTCGTCGTCGACGAGCTGCTCGTGCGATCCGCGTGGGAGGGCGTGCTCGAGGGCGTGCCCGACGTCGAATCCTTCCAGCGCACCGGGCGCGACGTCGTCGACGGCGCGTTCGGCGCGCGCGCGACGCGACGGCTCGCGCCATGTCCGATCCCCGAGAGCGCCGAGGCGCGCCGGCGCCGCGCCGCCGAGCTCCCTGCCTTCGTGTGCGCCGCCGACGTCCGCTTCGACCGCGGCGCCCCCGAGGGCGAGGAGCGCGCGGCGCTCGCGTGGTTCTCCGGGCGCGCGCTGGACCGCGCCGTGGAGGACGAGCTGCAGGCGGCCGCCGGCATCTCCCTCGACGAAGATCCCGCGCCGCGCCCGCTCGAGCGGCGGGCGGCCTACGAGCCGTTCGAGAGCGCCGACGGCGTCGTCGCCCACGTGCAGGAGCTGCGCGTGCGCTTCGCCGTCGTCGGCGCCGCGCACGACGCGCTCGCGGCGTGGTTGCCCAAGGGACACGTCGTGCTCCCGCACGACTTCCTGCGCGTGGACGCCCCCGTCCTCGTGCGCATGCGCCTCGAGGGGCCGCGGCTGCCGCGCAGCGGGCGGGCGCTGCCCGCGTCAGCGCTCCGGCTGGCGCTCGTCGCGCAGTCGCCGGGGGCGGCCCCGCTGCGCACGCTCGTCGCCGGCGCGCTCGCGCGCGTGGAGTGGAACCGCATCGCGACCCCCATGCCGCGTTGAGCGGCGCGGCTACTCGACGGCTTCGGCGCGGTGGGCCAGCGACGCGGGCAGCGTGACGTTCAACGAGCGCGCGAGCGCGGCGTTGAAGACGATGCGGCTCAATGGCGCGGGGACGGCGCGCACGTCGTCGCCGTGGAGCATGCGCAGCGCGGCTTCGCCGGCGGCGCGGCCGTGGGCGGCCGGGTCGGGGACGACGGCGAAGAACGCGCCGCGCTGGACGCTCGAGCGATTGGGCCCGATCACCTGCTTGCGCGCTTCGGCGGCCTTCTTCACCACGAGCGCGGGGCCGCCGGTGGGCAACGACGTGGCGTCGGCGATCCACACGACGTCGGAGTCGTCGACGAGGCGGTCGACCGCCGCGCCGAAGGGCTCGTCGGTCCGCGGGAAGATGGCGTCCAGGCCGGCGTCGTGGGCGGCGGCGTCGATGTCGGCGCGGCTCTCGCCGGCCGCGGGGAACACGGCCACGCGGCGCGTGCGCGGCAGCACCTCGCGCACGAGCTCGAAGACCTCGCTCGCCGCAGGATGCAGCGGCACCTTCAACGTCTGCAGCGGCGAGACGCCGCTCGCCCGCCGCGGCGTCAGGCACTCGACGACGCGGGCGTCCCTGTTGAGGGAAGCGCTCACCACGCGGTCCGCGAGCGGACCGACCGCGATGACGATGAGCGCACCGGCGATGAGCGACTTGGCGCTCTCGTCCGCGCGCAGCAGTTGACCCTCGCCGCCGAGGGCGTCGATGGCGGCGCGCGCCGCTTCGGCGAACGCCGGTTGGTCCGACGCGACGACGTAGGCTTTGTCGGCAAGAGCGGCGCTCGAGACCAACAGGGAACAGCAGGCGACGACGACAGACAGCCTCACGGCGAAACTCCGCTCAAGGCGGGACCCCTTGAATGTCCCCCAGATCGGTGAGCAGCCGGGCGATGGCCGCGGGCGCCTTGGGGTCGCTCGGCGCGCGCGCCTTGACCCGCCGCCACAGGACCACCGCGCGCGGGAGGTCGCCGTTGGTGGCGGCGTCCTCGGCGGCGCGCTTGAGCTCGTCGATGCCGGTGGCGTCGGCGCCGACGCTCGAGTGCGGCGGGTGATAGCCGAACGTGGTCTCGAACACGGGCATGAGCGTCGCGTCGAGGTCGACGCGCTCGGTGGTCCACAGCGTGAACACCACACCGGCGGCGGCGCACGCGGCGGCGGCGACGACGGCGAGCCATGACGCGATGACGCCCCCGAGGCCCGGCGCGGCGCGCGGACGCGGCGGCAGGTCGGGGACGGGCCGCGGCAAGGTGGCGGTGGCGTTCGTCGACGGCTGTGGCGACGGGATGTGGATCTTGGGGCCCGTGTCGAGCGAGAGGCCCGACGGCGACGGTGCCGGCGGCTCCGGCGCGGGCTGCGGCGGCCGCTGCATCTCGGGCGGGAGCGTCGACGCGTCGAAGGCCTGGAACAGCGCCGTGATGGGACCCTGCTGCGGCTGCTGCGCGGCGCCCGTCGGCGCCGGCTGCGCCGGCGGTTGCGGCGGCGCGCCCATGAACGGCGGCTGCGCCGTCGGCGGCAGCGACGGTTGCGGCGGCGCGCCCATGAACGGCGGCTGCGCCGTCGGCGGCACCGCCACGCCCGGCGACGAGCGCGGGACCGGTGCGAAGGCGCCGGTGCTGCTCGGGTTGAGCTGTTGAAACAACGACGACGGGTCGTCGACGGCGTCGCCGCCGGAGGCGGGAGGCTTGGCGAGGAAGAGCGTGTCGCACTTGGGGCAGCGCATGCGCGCGCCGCCCACGGGGACGGCCTCGTTGCGGACGCGGTACTTCGACGCGCAGCCCGGGCACGTGACGATCACGGTGAGCCCCCTGAAGGCGCGCGCTGCGCCTGGCGCGGAGCGGAGCGCGAAGGCTGCGGAGGGCGAGCACGCGTGGTCATGGCGCCCTCACACTATTCCAAATCCGGGGCGGGTGCGTCGGCCTCGGCGCGCAGGTGCCGCAGGATGATCACGCGGGGCTGTCGTTCGTCGTCGAAACGAACGAGCGCGGAGGCGCTTCGCCCTCGCCCCCGCAGGCCGACGATGGTTCCGCCGCCGAACAAACGGTGCCACACCCGGACGCCGTCGCGGAGGCCCGCGGCCCCGTCGGCGTCGTCGCCGTCGTTTCCCCGCCGCTCCGGCTCGACGTCGACATCGATGGGGGAGAGGCCGCCGAGCCGGAACCGCTTGGCGCTGCTGGTGGCAAACGTGGGGGCGACCTCGCCCATCGGCGTGTCCGCCATCACGAGGCGCAACGGGGCACGAGGCTCCTGGGGCTCGTCGTAGACGATGCGCGTCTCGTTTTCGAACGCGGGCTCCGCGGCGCGCTGCCGCCACAGGTCGAGGCGCTCGAGCGAGCGGCTGGGGACGTCGCCGTCGAGCACCTCGCGCGGGATCTCGTGGAGGAAGCGCGACGGCGTGCGCCGCTTCTTCTGCCCCTGCACCATGCGCCAGTCGGCGTACGACAACACCAGGCGCCGGCGCGCGCGCGTGATGCCCACGTACGCCAGGCGCCGCTCCTCCTCGAGCTCGTCGCCGGCGCCGTCCTCGAGGGCGCGCGCGTGCGGGAACAAGTGCTCCTCGAGCCCGGCGAGGTAGACGACGTCGAACTCGAGCCCCTTGGCGGCGTGCAGGCTCATGAGGGTCACCTGGCCGCGCCCGTCCCTCGCCTCGTCGACGCTCGACAACAACGACGCGCTCTCGAGGAAGCCGACCACGTCGTCGGGCTCGCCCGCCGCCCTCGCCGTCTCCGCCCACTCCTCCGCGGCGCTCAACAGCTCGCCGAGGTTTTCGAGCCGCCCCTCGGCCTCGATGGAGCTCTCGGCCTCGAGGCGCTCGGCGACGCCGCTCACCCCCACGGCCTTGGCGATCGCCTCCTTGGCCGTCACGTGCGCCGGCGCCGCGCTCTGCTCGAAGAGCCCGGGCTGCGCGGCGCCCGCGGGGGCGCGGCGGGCGATGAGCGCGCCGAGCGCGAGCACGCTCTTGGCGACCTTGTCGCAACGCGCCTTCGCCTTGTCCTTGAGCCCCGCGGCGTCGAGGGCGTCGCGGTCGGCCATGGCGGGCAACAGGGCGAGCCCGCGCTCCCGGGCCGCGGCCTCGAGCTTCTTGATGGTGCCGTCGCCGATGCCGCGCGGGACCGCGGCGAGGAAGCGCAGCGTGTCGACGTCGCTTTGTGGGCTGATGGCGCAGCGCACGGTGGCCAGGACGTCCTTCACCTCCTTGCGGTCGTAGAAGCGGACGCCGCCGACGACGCGGTAGGGGAGGTTGGCGCGCCGGAGCTCGTCTTCGAACGGCCGCGACAGGGCGTTGGTGCGATAGAGCACGGCGACCTCGTCGAGGCTCGTGCCCTGACGCGCGTGCTCGAGAACGTCGCTGACGATGCGGCGGGCCTCCTCGAGGTCGTCGCGGGCGCGGATGACGCGCACGGAGCGCCCGCGCTCGCCGGTGGGCCTGAGCGTCTTTCCGAGGCGAACGACGTTCTTCTTGATGATGCCGTTGGCGGCGTCGAGGATGGTGGCGGTGGAGCGGTAGTTCTCCTCGAGCTTGACGAGCTCGGCGCCGGGCATGGACTCGAGGAACTTCCTGAGGTTGGCGGCGGAGGCGCCGCGCCACCCGTAGATGGCCTGGTCGTCGTCGCCGACGACGGCGACGCTGTCGGCGCCCTTGGCGAGGGCGAGGACGATCTCGGCCTGCACGGCGTTCACGTCCTGATACTCGTCGACGAGGACGTGGCGGATGCCGTCCTTGACGAGGGACGCGACGTCGCTTTTGAGGAGGTCGCGCATCTTCAACAGGAGGCCGCCGAAGTCGATGGCGCCCATCTGGTCGAGGCGCTCGCGGGAGATGCCGTAGGCCCGCAACGCGAAGTCGAAGAGGAAGTCGTGGCCCTTGGGGACGTCGTCGGGGAGCAGGCCCTCGCACTGCCAGGAGTCGATGAGGGCTTTGATGCCGCGAACGGTGTCCTTCTCGAGGTTGAGGTCGTTGACGACGATGCGCTGCAGCAGGCGCTTCCAGTCGTCGTCGTCGTAGATGACGAAGCTCGGGTTCATGCCGACGGCGCGGCCAAAGCGGCGCAGGATGCGCGCGGACAGCCCGTGGAAGGTGCCGATCTGCGCGCGCGCGCCGCGGCCGGGGACGAGGCGCGCGACGCGCTCCTTCATCTCTCCGGCGGCCTTGTTGGTGAACGTGACGGCGAGGATGCGCTCGGGTTGGACGCCGCGCTCGAGGATCAACCACGCGATGCGGTGGGTGATGACGCGCGTCTTGCCGCTGCCGGCGCCGGCGAGGACGCACACCGGGCCGTCGAGGTAGGTGGCGGCCTTGAGCTGCGTCGGTGAGAGGCGCTTCTCCCAATCCACGTCGGGGAATCTACGGTCGTTCCCCTCGGCCGTCGACCGCCGCGGTGGTTACGCCGGGGAATGCGCGCAGCGCTCCTCGCCGCCACGCTCGTCGCCGTCTGCGGCTGTGATCCGTGCGCGCCGCCGCCCGGCTTCGGCGCGCCCTGCACGCAGAGCGCCGACTGCGAGCCCACATACGCGTGCGACGTCACCACTCGCCTCTGCGTGCCCTTCGACGACGCGGGGGCGCCCGACGGCGCGCAGCCCGACCCGCAGCGGGTCGCCGCGCCCGCCTGGGTCGACGCGGGCCGCGCCGGCGACGACGCGGACGCCGGCCTCGACAGCGTCGATCCCGGGGCCGACGCCGGCCTCGACAGCGTCGATCCCGGGGCCGACCCCGGCCTCGACAGCGTCGATCCCGGGGCCGACGCCGGGACCGACGGTGCCGCTGACGAGAGCGACGCCGGCCTCGACACCGCCGATGCCGGGCCCGACGCCGGGGCCGACGGTGCGGCTGACGGGAGGAACGACGGGGCGGACGACGGGGCGGACGACGGAAAAGTCGACGGGGACGCAGACGGGGCCGCCGCACCGGACGGCGAGGAGGGCGGCGCCCACGGCGACGGCGACGGCGGCGGCGACGGCCACGGCGACGGCCACGGCGACGGCCACGGTGACGGCCACGGCCACGGCCGCTCCCACGGCCACGGCCATGGCGACGCCCGCGGCGACGCCCATCGCCACGGCGACGCCCGCGGCCCCGGCGACGCCCGCGGCCGAGGTCGCCGCGTGCTCGCCGAGATGAGGGGTCACCGGCGGCCGCGCACAGAAGTGCCCCGATCGACGAAAGCGGAAGCGGGGTTCGCGAAGTGGGCGGTCATCCTCCGGCCAGGCGAGAGCTCCGCAACACGCTTGCCCGGCGACGACTCCGGGTGAGCGCCGCGCGGGCTCGGGTATGCTCGACGCGTGCGCCTCCTCGGGCTCCTGCTCGTCGTCGTCGCGGTCGGGGCCTGCGAGCTGGCGCCCGTCGCCTTCGGCGCGCGTTGCAACGCGGACGTCGACTGCGCGGATCGTGACGTCTGCGACGCCGCCACCCACCTCTGCGTGCTCCCCTCGTTGGCCGCCGAAGGCGAAGGCGAAGGCGAGGGTGAAGGCGAAGGCGAAGGCGAAGGTGAAGGCGAAGGCGAAGGCGAAGGTGAAGGCGAAGGTGAAGGCGAAGGTGAAGGTGAAGGTGAAGGTGAAGGCGAAGGCGACGCTTGCCCGGGCGACCAAGCGCTCGCCGGCGGCCGCTGCGTCGACGCCTTGCCGTTCACGCCGGCGCTCTTCGACGTCAACGCCGCGCTCGCGGCCGTGCCCGTGGAGTCCTCGACCACCTTGAGCGGCGTCATCGACGTCGATGCCATCTCCGCGCGCAGCGACCTCGGCGTCGTGCGCGCCGGCGGCCAGCCCGTCCTGCTCGTGGCCGAGAACCTCGCGCTGGACGGCGACGTGCACTTCACAGGCACCCACGCCGTGGACATCGTGGCCTTCGGCGACCTCAGCGTCGCCGCCGGCGTCCGCGTCGACGTCGACGCCGCCGGCGTCACCGGCGGCCCCGGCTCCAGGACACAGCAAGGCTGCAACGGCGGCGCCGGCTCCTCGGGCAGCGGCAACCTCGGCAGCGGCGGGGGCGGGGGCGGCGGCACGGGCACCGCCGGCGGCGGCGGCGGCGGCGTAGCGGGCGCCAACGGCGGGGGCGGGGGCGCGGTCGACGCCAGCTCCGGCCGCGGCGGCTGCCAAGGCGGCGACGGCGGCAGCGGCGAGGGAGGCATCGCCGGCGGCGGCTCGCAGGCGGGCGGTGTCGGCGGTGGCGGCGGGGGCGCGCTCACGCTCACCGCCGTGCGCCTGCACGTCGACGGCGTGGTCAGCGCCGCGGGCGGCGTCGGCGCCGTCGGCGCCAAGGCGGCCATCGCGAGCACCGCCGGCGGCGGCGGCGGCGGCGGAGGCGGCGGCTTCGTTCGCCTCGAAGCGGGGACCCTCGCGGGAGAAGGCAGCGCGCTCGCGCCCGGCGGCGACGGCGGCGACAGCGGCACGGGCCCCGGCGGCGGCCCCGGCAGCACCAGCGCCGACGACGGCGGCGGCGGCAGCGCGGCGGGCGGCGGCGGCGGCGGCTCCGGCGCCGTCGAGATGTGCGGCGGCGCGGTCACGGCCACCACGCCGGCGACCACCGCCACGACCTGCCCGTAGCGCGGCGCACCTTGCCATGATGCGGGGGACAAGCCCCCGCCCTACGGGCGTCGCTTCGGAGCGAACAACGGCGCGGCAACGCGCGGGGGACGGCCGGCTCGGACGCGAGGGGCGTCAGCGCATCTGGCGCACGGCTTCCTCGAGCATCGCGCGGTGCACGCTGCCAGGGTGCGCGCGGGAAAACGCGGACAGCACGTCGTCGGGGCTCGCGCCCTTGCGCAGATCGAGGAGGGCCGCGAGCGCGTCGCGCTCTTCGGCGAGCGCGCCGTGCGGGTAGGTGCGGGCGTGCTCGTCGAGGTCGCGCGCCGCGTCGTCGAGGTCGCCGCGCCGAAGCGCGGCGCGCGCGGCGTCGATGAGCGCGGTCTCGGCGGGGGCCTCCGGCGCGGCGCTCGCCGCGGGAGCGACGTCGACGGGAGCGGGGGGTGGCGCCTCGCGCAAGCCGAACGCGACCGCGCCGACGGCGACGGCGGCGACCACGCCGGCGAGCGCCAGCTTGGACGCGGCGACCCGCGCGAACAAGGAGCGGTCGAGCCGCGCGCGCATGCCGGCGTCGACGTCGGCGGGCACGGGCGACAGGTCGCTCTCGGCGAGATCGATGAGGGTGCGCAGGGCGGGATCGAGAGGCTCGAGGGGAGCTGGATCGCTCATGCGACACCTTCCTTTCCGGCGCGAGCTTCCTGCACGACGTCGGCGAGCCTCTTTCGTGCGAGCCGCAGCCTCGAGTAGAGGGTGTTCACGCTGACGTCGAGGGCGCGGGCGCACGCAGCGACGTTCTCGCCGTCGACGTCGTGGAGCACGAACACCGCGCGCTGGTCCAGGTCCATACGCGCGAGCGCGCGGGCGAGCAGGGCCTCAGCGCGCTTCTTGTCGATGACGGCGTCTTGCGCGGGCTCGACGCGCGCGTCGACGTCGTCGCTCGGGTCCTCCGGCCTGCGTCCGCGCTTGCGCCGATGACCGAGGACCACGCGGTGAGCGATGCCGAAGAGCCAGGGCTTCACCGGGCGCCCGTCCTCGAGGTCCGCGCGCCGCCGCCAGAACACGACGAACACGTCATGGACGAGGTCCGTGCAATCGCGCTCGGCGACGCCCAGCCGCCGCAGCGTGTGCCAGACGTACGCTTTGTGCTCGCGGTAGACGGCGTCGAACGCCGCGCGCTCGTCGCGCGCCGCCGTCGCGGTGGACGCGAGGGCGGTCGCCGATCGATCGGTGCGCGCGGCGAACAACGACATCGCCTCAGGGCCGCGTCGGCTGATCCACGCCGACGCCGCGGAGCGCGACGCGCAGCTCGGGCGTGGCGGGATCGTTGGAGTGAACGACGAGGTCGACGGTGAAGTCACCGAGGCGCGTGGGCTGGAACACCTCGAACAGCGTGCTGGAGCCGTCGGGCGCGATGGTGATCGGCGCGTCGAGCTGCGACGAGAGGGCGTCGATGCTGACGGTGCCGTCGCCGTTGTCGACGACGCCGCTGGCGATGAAGAACTGGTCGGCGCCGTCGCCCTCGAAGTGCGCTGCGTCGACGACGACGTCCGCGTCACCGAAGTTGTCGATCTCGGTGTCGCCGACGGAGGCGTCGCCGACGACGACCTCGCCCATGCCCTGGCCGGTCTCGCTGATCACGATCACGGGCCCGAGCGACTGCTGGGCGCTGCAGAGGCCGTCGCGATCGCACAAGCCGCCGTCGCAGTCGGCGTCGGTGGCGCAGGCGGGGCGCTCGCAGGCGCCCTGGACGCAGACCTGCGGCGCGTCGCAGTCGGCGTCGGCGGCGCAGCCGGCGTCGGGCGCGGCGCACGCGCCGTCGGCGCACACGAGGCCGTCGTCGCAGTCGGTGTCGGCGGCGCAGGGGTCGCCTTCGAGGGCGCCGGTGCCGACGCCGAAGCTGCCGATGTCGACGGGGAAGGGGCAGCCGGCGGAGAGGGCGACGAGGAGCGAGGGCAGAGCGGTGCGAACGGCGAGCATGAAGCCTCCGGAAGGTACATCAGGGGTGATGCAGGGAATTGCCCGCGGCTCGCGGATCCGTCACAGCTCTTTTGCGGCAAGGCGCTTCCGCGGAGCACGAGGCCGGATGTCAGCGCCGGATGTCGGCGCGCCGCGGGTGCGCGCGCCGGTCGGCCCTTGAGGGAATGTGCGCCGCGTGAGAGCGGATCTGCGGCGCGGGAGCACGGACAGCGGTGCCGTTGTCACCGGCCGGGGAGGAGCCCATGTTGTCCGCGCTCGCGATCACGATGGCGATGTCCGCCGGCGCGTCCTTCGCCGTCGCCGTCGACGACCCCGCGGGCTGCCTCGAGCGGGAGGCCCTCGTCGCGCACGTGCGCGCCCGGCTCGCTCCCGACGAGGAGCTCGTGCCGCTCGCGCCGCCCGACGACGCGCGCACCATCCACGTCGAGGTCTCCGACGCCGACGGCGCGTTGCGCGCGGCGATCACCATCGACGGGGTCGACGGCGAACGCGTCGTCGGCCCGTTCGACACCTGCGCGCAGCTCACGCGGACCACCGAGGTCGCCGTCGCCGTCTTCCTCGACACCTTCCGTCTCGCGACTCCTCTCGCGCCCGTCGCGCCGCCGCCACCGGAGCCCCGCGCTCCTCCTGTTCCGCCGTCGCCCGCGCGCCCCGACGCGAGCCCGGGCGCGCGCCCCGGTCGCAAGTCACCGGCCGCCGCGCGCCCGGCGCCGCCCCCGCCGTCCCCGCCGCCCCCGTCCTCGCCGCCCCCGTCCCCGTCCCCGCCGTCCCCGCCGGCGCCGCGCCCGCCGGCGCTCGTGCCGACGAGCTTGGAGCTGTCGGGACGCCTCGGCGGGAGCGCCGGCCGCGGGCCGGGGTTGGGCGGGCACGCCGACGCCTCGGTCGCGTTTGTCGGTGGCGCCTGGTCGACGGGCGTCGGCGTCGGCGCCGATTGGAGCACGAGCCCGATCGGCCGCGGCTCCGCCACGGTCCTGCTCGCGGTCGTCGAGCCGCGGGCGTGCGCGAGGCTCGCGTTCGTCATGGTCCCCGTCGGCGCGCGCTCGTCCGTCGAGACCTGCGCGCTCGTCGACGTCGGTGCGGCGCTGACGTTCGGCAGCGGCGTGCCCGACGCCAAGGGCGGCGTCGCGCCGCACCTCGCGCCGGGCGCCTCCATCGAGGTGTCGCTCGCGGTGACGAGGTCCCTGTCCGTGGTCGCCGGCGCCGCCGCCACCGTGCCCCTGGTGCGCGTGGTGCTGCGCGACTCCACGTCGGGCCGCGCGCTCTACGAGAGCCCATTGGCAAACGGCGTCGTCGCCGCCGGCGTTCGCGTTCCCTTCTGATCGCAGGGAGCCCTCACGGCTTGGCGAGCTTGGCGCGCATCGTCTCGAAGAAGGCGGCGGCCGGATCGGCGACCTCGACGACGGGCGCCACCGGCAACAGGCAATGCGCGGGGATGTCGTCGAGGAAGCGCGAGCGCCGCCGCGCGATCATCTCGTGGCGGCGCCGGCGCGACCTGGCGAACGTGCACACGAGCGTCCGCTGCGCGCGCGTGATGCCGACGTAACACAGGCGCCGCTCCTCCTCGACGCCGCGCTCGCCGCTCTCCTCGACGACGCGCCGGTGCGGCAACAGCCCTTCTTCGAGGCCGACCAGGAACACGGTGGGGAACTCGAGGCCCTTGGACGCGTGCAGGCTCATGAGCTGCACCTTGCCCTTGGCCTTCTTCTTGTCGTCCTTGTCCTTGTCCTTGTCGCGCTCATCGTCGTCGAGGGCGACGCGATCGAGGAACGCGTCGAGCGCCCCGCGCTCCGCGCTCACCAGGCGGCTCTCCGCGAGGTCGGGCGCCTCCTCGGCGTCGCGCAGGCGATCGACGAAGGCGGCGAAGGCGTCGATGACCTCCTCGATGGACTCCACGAGGCGCTCGCGCGCCGACACGTCGGTCTCGCCGTCGACGAGCGCGGCCAGGCCCGCCTCGTCGATGGCCGCGCGCGCGATGCCGGCGAGGTCCGCGTCGGGATCGTGCTCGGCCTCGGCGAGGCGCGCGCGCACGTCGACGAGCGGGCGCGCGAACGACAGGAGCGCGTCGACCTGCGCGGGCTTGAGCGGCACGTCGGGCGCGCCGGCGGCGGCGTAGTCGACGGCGCCGACGCCCTTGTCCCGCGCGCCGGTGACGACGCGCGCGACGGTCTTTTCGCCGAGGCCGCGCGCCGGGAGGTTGACCGCGCGGCGAAACGCGAGCTCGTCATCGGGGCGCGCGATGCACGACAGGTACGCGATGGTGTCCTTCACCTCGCGTCGCTTGAAGAACTCCATGCCGCCGACGACGCGATAGGGCACGCCGCGGAGCCGCAAGGCCTCCTCGAAAAGTCGCGACTGCGGCGCCGCGCGGTACAGGACGGCCACGCCCTCCGCCGGGACCTTCTCCCGCATGACGAGGTCGAAGATGCGCGCGCCCACGGAGTCGGCCTCGGCGTCGCCGTCGTCGGCGGCGACGATCTCCACGGGCCGCCCCTCGCCGAGCACGCTGCGCAAGGTCTTGTCGCGCCGCGCGCGGTTCTTGGCGATGACGGCGTTGGCGGCGCCGAGGATGAGCCCGGTGGACCGGTAGTTCTCCTCGAGCTTCACCACGGCGCAGGGCTTGCCGTCTTTGCCCTGGAACTGCTGGTCGAAGGCGAGGATGTTTTCGAGGTCGGCGCCGCGGAAGGCGTAGATGGCCTGGTCGTCGTCACCGACCACGCACAGGTTGCGCTCGGGCCCCACGAGCAGTTGCGTGATGAGGAGCTGGATCGGGTTCGTGTCCTGGTACTCGTCGATGTGCACCCAGCGAAAGAGCGCCTGGTAGCGCTTGCGCACGTCGGGCACGTCCTCGAGGAGCTCGCGCGCGCTCAACAGGAGGTCGTCGAAGTCGAGCGCCGCGAGGGCGCGCAGGTGGGCGGCGTACGGCTTCCAGAGCTGCGCCGCGAGGAGCGAGATCGGGTCGCCGCCGGGCTCGGGCGGGTCGACGTCGCGGCGGATGCCCTGGTTCTTCCACAGCCCGATGCGCGACAGCACCATGCGCGGCTCCTTCTCCGACAGCTTGAGCTTCAGCTCGCGCGCGACGCGTTGCAGTTGCGCGAGCTGATCGCCCTCGTCGAGGATGGAGAAGCCGTTGGACAGCCCGATGCGGTGCGCGTCCCGTCGCAGCAGGCGCGCGCACAGCGAGTGGAACGTGGACACCCACACCCCGCGCGCGAGCTTCTTTCCCGCGAGGAGCACCAGGCGCTCCTTCATCTCCTTGGACGCCTTGTTGGTGAAGGTGACCGCGAGGATGGAGCGGGGGGGCTCCCCTTGCAGCAACAGCCGGGCGATGCGCGTGGTGACGACGCGCGTCTTCCCCGACCCCGCGCCCGCGAGCACGAGCATCGGGCCGGTGTCGTGGAACACCGCCGCCCGCTGCGCGTCGTTCAACCCGTCGTCGTGCACGGCGACCGAGCGTTAGCACGCCGGCGCGCAGCGGGGGACAAGCCCCCGCGTCGGGGGCGTCAGAACTTGGTGTCGTCGCCCTGGATGCCGTTACAGCCGTCGACGACGAGCTCGGCGGGCTCCTGGCAGGTGGCGCCGGTGCCGTCGTCGAAGCAGTTGGCGGTGTCGCAGTCGTTGTCGTCGAGGCAGTCGTCGCCGACCTGGAGCTTGTCGGCGCAGACGGCGCCGCCAAGGCCGTTGATGTCGTTGCAGAAGTCGCTGCCGCACTCGCCGTCGAGGAAGCAGCCCTCGCCGTTTTGCTTCAGCACGATCTTCTGGCAGGTGTCGCCGTCGCAGAAGGTGCCGGGCTCGCACAGGCCGTCGGTGCCGGTGTCGGCGGTGCAGTCGTCGCCCTCCTTGCCGGGCGACTTGCAGGTGCCGGCCGCGGTGAGGAGGTCCTTGTTGTCGTTGGCGTTGTCGTCCTTGTTGAGCTCGCAAGCGCTGCCCGCGTCTGCACACTCGAAGGCCTCGAAGCAGCCCTTGCCCTCTTTGACCTTCCCGGTGCCGAACGCGAAGTTGCCGGCGCTGAAGCCGGCGCCGGAGCACTCGTCGCCGAGGTCGTCGGGGCGGAACACCTGCGAGGCGTCGCACGAGCTCAGCGCGTCGATGCCCGGCTTCAGGCACTTCTCCGCGAGCGCGCCGTCGTACTCGAAGCGCCCCTGGTTGATGGCGTCCTGGACCTCGAGCGAGTTGCCGCAGGCGGCGGTGCCGTTTTCGAGGAGCTCGTTGACGCACTCCCCCTCGTTCCTGAAGCCGGCGACGCCGAAGCCGTTGGCGAAGGCGCCCCGCTCGGCGGCGTTGCAGCACGAGTAGGTGAAGTGACAGAGCGCGCGGACCTCGCTCTCACACGCCTGATCGGCGTTGAACGGGAAGAAGAAGTTGCATGACGTGCCCGTGGAGAACGCGAGCGCGACGAGGAGGAAGGTGCGGCGCATGTCCGGAGCTTGCCACACCGCAGGCGCGGCGCCCCACTTTCGGGCCGTGAGCGGCTCACTCGCGCTCGGGGCGGCCGGGCTCGAAGACGGCGTCGAGGCCGCGGGCGCGGAACCATTCGGCCATGGCGAGCTGCGCGGGCTTCTCGGTGCCGTAGTGCGTTCCGTCGACGACGGCGATGCCGGCGGCAGCCGCGCGTGCGCGAAACGCGTCGTGGAGCGCGCGGACGAAGGGGATGCGGCACGGTGACGCGGCGTTGCCGGTGACGTACGTGGTGCACCCGCGCGCGAGCGCCTGCTCGAGCGGGGCGACGTCGGCGCCGCCGCCGGCGACCACAGCGACCCGACCCGCCGCACGCGCCGCAGCCGCGCGCGCCACGGGTCCGCGCCCCACGCCGCCGTCGGCGCGCGCGGCGATCGGGGCGCCGACGATGCGCACGGGGATGTCGTCGCCGAGCGTCGCCTTCAGGCGCGCGGCGAGCGCGGCGACGTCGAGGTCGCTGTCGCCGATGACGCCGGCGCCGCCGGGGAGGTCGGCGGTGGTGGGAAAGAACGGCTCCGTCGACGACAGGCCGAGCGCGCCGGCGATGAGGAGCGACGGGGACACCTCGGGGTGGTGATCGAGGGGCGCGTGCGCCGTGTACACGCTGATTCCCTCGGCGCGAGCGCGCTCGAAGCTCGCGCGCGACCAGGGCGCGAACACGTCGCCGGTGGCGTCGTCTATCGGGTGCTCGGTGAACAGGAACGTCCCCGGCGCGAGGCGCGCGAACAGGGCGTCGCTCGGGAACACGCACGTGGCCACGCACGTGACGTCGTCGCCGCCCTTGAGCATGAGGCCGTTCCAGCGCTCCATCCAGCGCGGCTCGACGTACTCCTTCCAGGTCGGCGTCTCATAGACGACATCGAAGATCTCGGTCCAGTCGTCGTCGCGCACGGCGTCCACGCCGAAGAAGGCGTCGAGATCGCGCACGAGGTCATCGCGCCTCATGGGAAGACGATGCTAGCGCGGGTCGAGGTTCTCGTCGAAAAGACAGACGCCGTCGTCGCTGTCCGGGGGCTCGGTCACCGAGTTGCCGTCGGGGCCCACGAACTCGACGAAGCTGTTGGTGCCGGTGTCGTCCCAGCACTGCGTCTCCTGCACGCCCGCGCCCGCGTCGCCGCCCGTGATGCCGCCGTGGGCGCGGCCCGCCTGCTCGGCGTTCCACGCGGCGGCGATGTGGAGGTCCTCGAGCCGCGGGGTGTTGTCGACGTCGCGCAGCGGGATGTCGGCGATGACCTCGAAGTCGAAGGTGCCCGAGCCGTCGGTCTCGCGCAGGAAGTCGTAGTGCAGCGGGGTGGCGGTGCTGCCGTCGGGACGCACGACGCCGTCGAGGTCGACGGTGATGTGGGTGTGCCCGTCGTTGTCGAACTGGAAGCTCAGCTCACGTCCGAGCGTGCCGAAGTCCGGCAGGCGCGCGACCTCGAGGGTCATGTCGCCGCTGCCGCTGCGGGCGCCGCGGTCCTGGATCTCGCCGGGGGAAAACGAGCCCGACAACAACACCGCGAGGCCGCTGTCGTCGTCGACGTCGGTGTCGCAGGTGACGTCCTTGCCCTTGCGGGGGCCGATGGGGCCCGCCACGGCGTGCAGGCAGAAGCCGAAGGTGGTGTCGTCGACGCGGTCCATCTCGAAGCGCGCGGTGAAGCCCTTGTCGGCGACGAAGAACGGCCCCCACACGCGCTTGCCGCGGGCGCGTGTGGTGGGCGGCTGCGCGGTGACGGCGTCGACGAGGTCGAGCAGGCTGAAGGTGAGGTTGTTGATGCCGCGCGCGGTCTGGCGGGCGGTGCAGCGCAGGTCGCCCTCGGCGCAGGCGGCCTCGAGCGCCTGTGACGTCGAGCTGTCGCTCGCGTTCGCCTCGCTGGCGGCGCCGGCGGGCCGCAGCTCCACCGCGCTCTTGGACGGCACGGCCGCGCGGAAGATCAGGTCCTCCTGCGACAAGTCCCCACACCCCGCGCCGAACGCGAGGAGCGCGAACGCCGCGGCGGTCCCGGCGGCGGACCAGCCGCGGCGGGGCTCTTCACAGGGGGGACGGGCGCTCATCATGATCTTGGACACAGCTCCGGGCGACCCTAGAAATCGAACCACACCGAAGCGATCCCGTCGAGCAGCGCGAGGGATCTGACTTCGTCCACGTTGTAGGGAAGGTACTGCGCGCGGCCCATCACTTCGACGTGGCCCCAGTGCGCGAAATTCCAGCCCACCAGGGCCACCAGGCCGGGGCTGAAGGTGAGGTAGCTCTGCTCGGCGATGGGCGCCCCCGAGAGCTGGTGGTGGAACCAGTACGCGGCCGTGCGCGCGCCCCCCGCGAGGAGGAGCTGCTCGTCGACGAACCGCTCCTCCCACAACAGCGACGCCCCCGCCTCGAGCTGCGTGACCTGCGTCGGATAGGAGGCCACGCCGAGGGCGCCGCCGTCCGCCGTGCGCACCGTCTGCACGCTGCCCACGCCGACGTCGAGGCTGCCGATGAGGTGCGTGCGCAACAGGTTGTGCGCCCGCGCCTCCAGCGTCACGAACGGCAAGGAGGGGAACAGGCCGCCGTCGTTGGCGCCGTCGACGACGACCTGGCCGCCGAAGCCCAGCGACAACGACCACCCGACGGCGCGCTCGACCGTGTCCGACAGGATGGGCGTCCCCTTGGCGTAGTCGTCCTGGAAGCTCACCGTCTCCATGGTCTGGTCATTGACGGTGAACACGCCCTTCTGTCGGGCGCTCAGGCGCTGCATCAACAGGTGCGAGTCGAGGCGCTTCTTGATCGCGTATTGCCCCGTGGGCAGCGCGATGCGCGAGGCGGCGCCCGCGTCTTTGTCGACCTCGGCCACGAAGAGCTGCCGGTCGAGATCGACGACGAAGTAGCGGCCCTCGAGCGCCGCGGGGAAGTTGATGACGACGTCCGCGTCGCCGGGCTCGGTGAGCACGACGTCGCCGGCGCCGCGCAGGTCGTAGGCGTACGTGGGGTGCTGCGCGCCCGCGCGGGTCACGGCCGTGGCGGCGACGGTGCGGCCGTAGGCGTAGGCGTAGGCCTCCTCGAGGGTGACCTTGCCGTCGTGGTTCTTGTCGGCGTCGCCGCGCAGCCCCGTGGCCAGGTAGTGCGTGAAGAACGAGCCCTGGATGTCGTCGCTCTCCTGCGAGACCTCGTTGGCCGACGACGACGTGATGATCACCTGCCCCTTGGCCGAGAGGTTCTCGTCGACGGCGACCACGAAGGGCGGCGCGATGGTGCCGCCCTTCTCGCGGATCATGGCGCCGGCGCCGCAACTGTCGATGAAGGCGAGCCGCACGTCGGCGCTCGAGCGCTCGAGGCGCGTGCGCACCGTCTGCATGTCGAGCATGGAGTCGCCCAGGCGCAGCACGCCGTTTTGCGCGTGGCCCGAGTAATAGAAGAGGAACACCACCTCGTCGCCCTTGGCCTTGGCCTCCGAGACGCGGCGCTCCACCTCGTCCATGGTGTTCAAGACCGCGGCGGCGTCGCCGTCGATGACGGAGAGCATGTCGGCGCGGGTGAAGCCGCCGAGCTCCGCGAGCACGTCGGCGAGGCGCGCGCCGTCGCGCTCGGGGTAGCGCAGCGCGGGGAGCCCGGGGCCGCCTTCGTGGTTCGCCACGATGAGGGCGAAGCGCTCGGTCTTCGCAACGGCCGGCGCCGCCCCGAGCAGGGCGGCGAGGACTCCGGCCAGGAAGAGGGCGCGATTGCGCACGTCGGGCTACCTCGGGGCGACCTTCACGATGTGCACCGAGCCTTGCACGTAGGCGTCGGGGAGCGGCAAGCGCTCCGTCGACACGAGATCGGCGTGGGACGACGCCAGCTCTTGCGCGGCCTTCTCGACGCGGGCGCGCACGGCGGCGACGTCGCCGTCGCCGTAGACGACGAAGAAGCGCTCGGGCCCGGTGCTGTCGTCGAGGACGACGCTGTCGGGCAACAGGCGAGGCTTGTCGTCCGCGGCCGGCGCGGGGCCCTTGGCGCGGCCGGCGACGTCCTCGGCGTCGTACACCGTGACCTCGCCGCGGCCGTCGACGCCGACGAGGACCATGGCGTTGTGCGCGGCGTGCTCGCGGACGGCGAACTGGATCTGGTCGCCGGCGCCGAGCCGTTCGCCTTCGTGGCCGAAGTGCGCGTTGTGACCATCGCGCACGAAGAAGCCGACGCTGGCCTCGCCGCCCTTGATGCCATTGCCCCCGGCGCGCCCGTCGCTCGGCGGACGCGTGACGACGATGATGACGGCGGCGGCGGCGACGACGGCGCCGAGGCCGGCTTGCACCCGCAGGCTCTTGAGGGGCGCGAGGAGCGCGGCGACGACGGAGGCGAAGCCGGAGGCGTGGGCGGTGACGCGGCTTTCGTGCTCCGCGAGGAAGCGCTCGAGCGGGACCTCGAGGCGGAGGGCGGCGTCGGCGGCGCGCTGCTCGTCGACGAGGGCGTCGTGGCGCGCCTTGAGGGCGGCGTCGCTCGCGAGGAGCCCGGCGATGGCGCTGCGGCGCTCGGCGTCGAGCTCGCCCGCGATGTAGCGCGAGAGCTCGAAGCCGCTGACGGCGGGCTCCGGGATATCGAGGGGGGGCAGGCGGAGGGTGGGCATGGCGTGGTCCCCTAGATCGGGGCCTCCTGGAACTCGATGCCGGGCACGGCCTTTTGGATCTCGTCGCGGGCGACCGCGATGAACTCACGAAGGCGCTTGCGCAGCGTCGGCGCGCTGAGGTTCACGAGGGCGCAGATCTCGGACTGCGTCATTTCGTCGACGAAGTAGTAGGTGGCGATCTCGGCGAGCTCCGGCTCGACCCTGGCCATGGCCACGCGCAGCAACTGGTGGCTCTCGGCGAGGGACTTGAGCTCGACGGGCGGCGCGCCCTCGACTTCCGCTTTGTATTTGTCGTGCCAGGCGGCGCGCTTGGCGCGAATGACGTTCAAGCAATGGTTGGTGGCGATGCGGGTCATCCACGTGATGGGGCTCGACTCACCGCGAAACTGCGCGAGGTTCTTCTGCACCTTGATGAAGACGTCGTGCATGGCGTCCCTCGCCTCTTCCTTGTCGCGCAGCAGGTACAGACATCGTGCGTACACGCGGCTCCCGTACTTCGTGTAGAGCTCCGTCAGGAGCTCTCGATCGCTCGCCATCTGTGACTTCGACACGCCCATGCTCCGGGATGGAAACTCCCAGATCCGTCGGATCCCGTCGATCTTCCGGGGGCCTGCGCGTCGACGTGATGTGCGGCGCTGTGCGCGGCGCCCGTCACGCCGCCGGGCGCGCTCGATAGCTGCGCTGCACGAGGCCGCCGTCGAACGATCGCGCGCCCTGGAGCGCGAGCGGCGTGCGGCGCAGGGGGCCGAAGCTACACCCACGCGCTCCGCGATGCCGGCGACGACTTCCTGCTCGACGACGTCGAGATCGAGCGCCTGCAGGGGCTTCAGCGGCGGTGCGCGCTCCCGCCGGAACGGATACGCGCGATCCATGCAAGCGTGATGGCGAGGGCACTTCATGTCGTCGCGGACGACGCAATCGTCACGGAGGCGGAAGCAGAGAAGCGCTGGCCCCTCGCCTGCGGACTGCGCGCGCTCGGCGGGGCCCCAGGTGAGATCGCGACGCGATGAGCACGTGCATCGCATGTGCTTGAGCGCGGGATGTGCGCCGCTGCGCCCGCCTTGGACGCGACGTGCGCCGGGTCGTCCGTCAGCGCGTGACCCGGAGCGACGCGTGTATGCGCGTCGCCGGCTCTGCCGCGACAGCGTCATGCCGCATACGTCGGGGTGCGGCGGGTCGTCGACCATCCGGCCACCGAGGAGCCGCCGCGTCGGCGTGACCCGCGAGCGCGTCGTCGTTGGTGCGCCCGGCGCTCGTTCGCTCGTTCCATCCAACGCGGCGCGCTCGCGCGAACCCTGCGCGAGCGCGTCTGTCGTCACTCGGTCGCGCCGCGCTCCTGTGTCGCCGTCGTCCCCGGCGTGCCCCGCAGGGAGGGCCCGCCGCCGCCTGCGCCCGCCTTGCCCGCGACCAGCGCCGTGCCGCGGACGTCGACGTGCAGCGGGTCGTCGACCAGCACGGCCACGGACGAGCCGCCGCCGCCGCCGCCGCCGTCGCCGCCGCGTCCGCCGTCGCCGCCGCGTCCGCCGTCGCCGCCCTTGCCTCCGCCGGCGTCCTCGTCGGCGGCAGCCTCTCCGGTCTCGTCGCTGCTCCCCGAGGTGGCCTCGCCGCCGGTCCCCCAGCGCGCGCCGCCCTTGCCGCCGCGGCCGCCCGCTCCACCGAGGCCGCCGTCGCCGCCGTCGCCGCCGTCGCCGGCGCGGCCGGCTTCGACGCGCCCGCCGACGAGCACCACCCGCGCGTCCCACACCACGACGCCGAAGCTGCCGCCGCCGTGCCCGCCGCCGCCCCCGCCCTCGCCGCCGCCTCCGCCGCCTCCGCCGGCGCCGCCCGCCCCGCCGTAGGCGTCACACACCGCGCGGGCGCCCGCGCCGCCGCCGCCGCCGGCGCCGCTCGCGCCGTCGTCGCCGTTCACGCCGCTTCGCCCGTCGGCGTCGCTGTCGCCGCCGTCGCCGTCTCCACCGTCTTCGCCGCCGTCGCCCGCGTCGCCGCCGGCGCCGTCGACGTCGTCGCCGAAGACGCCGCCCGCGCCGCCCTGCGCGTCGTCGACGCTCTCGCCGTCGCGCCCGTCCTTCGCGCCGAGGCCGGGCCGCCCGCCGTCGCCGCCGCCGGCCTCGCCGGGTCGCGGCTCCGCGCAGGTGGCGCACACGCCGACGCTGTTTTCGCAGCCGCGCTCGCCGTCCTCGCCGTCCTCGCCGTCCTCGCCGTCGGCGCCGTCGCCGCCGTCACTCCCGCGCGCGCCGGCGCCGGCGCGGACGTCGACGTCGACGAGGTGGAGCGCGCCCGCGCCGCGCGTGACGAAGACTCCGATGGAGGGCGCGCCCGGCGTCGCGCCGTCCGCCGCGCGCACGGCGACGTTCTCCACGACGACGTCGTCGTCGAGGCCGTCGGCCTCGATCGCTATCGCGCCGCCGTCGATGCGCGTGGCTTGCGGCTCGCGGCGCGCGAACGACTCGTCATAGCCGCCGATGATCGAGACGCCCGGCGCGAGGTGGAGCGTGCCGAGGTAGTCGCCCGCGGCGGCGTACACCGGCCGCGGCGGGTCGAGCGACGCCGCGAGATCGACGGCGGCGCGCAGCGATCGCAGCGGGTGCGCGAGGCTGCCGTCGGCGCCGTGGGTCCCCCGCGGCGAGACGAACACCGGACCGCAGGCCATGCCGTCGACGCCGTCGCCGTTTTCGTCGTGGAAGAGCGGGTCCGGCGCGTCCTCCTCGGGCGGGGCGACGTCGCGGCGGCAGATGACCTCGACGTCGAACGCCGCCAGCACGCTGCGCGCGGCGCCGTCGTCCGCTTCGCCCACGGCGCTGACCACCACGTGATTCTTGCCCGCTACGGTGGGCGTGCCGGACACGACGCCCGTCCACGGGTCGATGGCGAGGCCGCGCGGCAAGCCCACGGCGCGGAACCGCGGGTCGCGCACGCCGCCGAGCGCGGGGACGAGCGGGGGCACCGGCAGGCCCGCGACGAGCGTGGGGGCCGGCGAATAGCGGAGCCCGGGCGGCATGTACCGAAAGGTGGACGCCGCAGGCAGCGGCGCCGGTGTGACGGAGCCTGTCGCGAAGACAAGGAGCGCGAGGAGCGAGGGCATCGCTGCTCCGGCGTACAGACGCAGCGTCGTCCGAGCAGCAGGACGGGGATGCCGGCTGTCCCGGGATCGACCGGGGTGCATGTTCTGGAGATGGCGAAAACGCGAATCGTTTAGTCTCCAACCAACATGCGCGGCTTCACCCTGATCGAGGCGCTCGTTGTCGTCGCCATCGCCGGCATCCTCGCGGCTCTTGCGATGCCGAGCGTGTCCCAGACGGTTCGGCGCGAGCGTTCGCGCGGCGAGGTCGTGAAGATCGCGGACGCCGTCATCGACGCGCGAACGCGGGCGCGCATCCGCCTCTGCAAGACGCTCGTCACCATGGACGCGGCGAACACCCAGGTCATCGTCGGGCCGGATCCCGCGGACACCGACGCCACCTGCGCCGGCATGGAGACCACCAAGACGGCGATCAGCGGGAACCTCGTGTCCATCGCTCCGTTCACCATCAACGGCACCGCCCAAACGCAGCTCGTCTTCGGCGCCGACGGCGGTGTCGAGGACGCCGGCAAGCCGTCGCGCAAGCGGGCGCTCTCCGTCGTCACTGTCTTGACCGGCGGCACGCGCACCATCGAGGTGTGGCCGGCCACCGGCGCCGTGAGGTTGCGCTGATGAATCGCGGTTTCAGCCTCATCGAGGTCATGATCTCGTCGGTGATCTTCGCCGTCTCCGTGGCCGGCGTCGTCTCGGCGTTTCACACGTCCACCCGCCTGTCGGCGCACTTCGAGCACGAGACCGCCGCCGCCCTCATCGGGGAGAGCGTCCTCGAGGAGCTCATCTTGAAGGCGCGCGGCGACGCGGACCTCGCGCCCAACGCCACCATCTCGCGCACCTACGACGCAAAGGGGGACCAGAGCCCGCTCGGTCCCTACACGGCCCGGTGGACGGTCACACCGAACGAGCCCATCGCCGGGCTCAAGCAGATCGCGCTCACGGTGACGTGGGCCGAGGAGACCACCACGCGGCGGGTGGCGTTCACCACGGTGCGCGAATGAGGGCCCGCGGCTTCACGCTCCTCGAGATGATGGCGGCGCTCGCCATCTCGGGCATCATCGCCGCGGCCTCCATGACCGCGTTCATCGGCATCTCCCACGCGACGCGCCGCGTGGAACAACAGGCGCACGCCGACGCCGAAGCCAAGCAGCTCGTCGACTATCTGATGGGCTCCGTGCAGCAGGCGGGCGGCGGGCTGGTCCGTCCGTGGATGGGCATCGCCATCGACGACAACTGCACGACTTCGCTGACGGTGGCCGGCCAGACGCTGCCGGCGTGCGACGGCTCCGACCGCCTCCACATCGCCACGCCCGACCCGGACGGCAACCAGTGCACCATCGTCAGCGTCAGCGGCAGCACCATCACGTCCACCGGCACGGGCGCCACCTGCTGTCTCAACGCCACCGACTTCGAGAAGAAGCCCCTCCTCATCATGGCGGGAGACAGCACCGCGAGCGCCGGGGAGTGGCGCACGGACTTCTGTGACGTCGTCGACACCACGGCGTGCACGTGCACGCTCAAGGGCGACAGCGCCTATCAGACGGCCGGCGCGGGCACCGCCGACTTCAGCGGCGGCGTGATGACGGCGGGGAACACGCTGAGCTTCTTCCTCGATCCCCCGAGCGGCGTGCTCGAGATGCTCTCGTCCGAGGACGACGGGACTCCCGCGATCTCCGAGCTCGCCGATCACGTCGGCGACCTCCAGGTCGAGCTCGGCTTCGACACCACCGGCGATCAAGTCGTCGACCTGGAGCAGCCCGGCTACGCGTCGGTCGACCGGACCCTCCTGCGCATGATCCACGTCGGGATCATCGCCAGCGTGCCGGTCCCCGTGCGCGAGACCCGATCCTCGGCGCAGCTCTTCGACGGCCCTGTGCGCTCCGCGACGCACGGCCGCTATTTCCACGCCATCAGCACGCGGGCCACGCTCCGCAACCTCAACCTCTTCTACTGACACTGCGAGGTCATCCATCATGCTTCGCGGCTACTCGCTGAACCTCGTGTTGATCTTCTCCGCGCTGCTCGTGGTGCTGTGCGGCACCATGTTCGTCGTGCTCGAGAGCTCCGGCCACACCGGCGGCGAGCTCCTGTCACGCAAGCAGACGTTCTTCGCCACCGACGGGATGATGCGCGCGACCATGCGCGTCGCCGACGACTTCCTCGCCAAGAACCCCGACGCCACTGGCACCGACCTCAAGGCGTCGTTCACGACGTCGATCCTCGACGCCATCACGCCCGCCGGCTACTCGCGTGAGGCCTTCGACATCGACAACAGCGCACGCAAGTCGGGACCGGTGCCCAACGGCGCGTTCGAGGGGATGAACGCGGATCTGCATCCCGTGGTCGCTTCGATGAAGCTGCGAAAGGTCCTGTCGGCGGCGGCGTGCAAGGAGGAGATGTCGGCGACGTTGGCCCAGATCTCCATGTTCCAGTTCATGGTCTTCGTCGACGGCTACGCCGACTGGGCCCCCGGCCCGCCGCAGAACGCCGACGGCCGCGTCCACGCCAACGGCGACATCTGCCTCGCCTCGGACAGCCCCTTCTGCCTCGCCAAGGTCACCGCCTCGGGGCGCATCATGGAGGGTGACGACGGGCGCTGCCGCTACCACCCCGGCGCCGGCGACCCGCTCATCGCACACGACAGCACCCCCGACTTCACGAACTGCAGCAGCGGCAACACCGCCGAGTGGCGCCGGCTCCACGCGACCGATCGCGACAGCGGCTGCACCGGCTGCGACGGCACCGGCGCCAACTGGGCCTCGTGGGCGCGCACCGAGTTCGGCAACAACGCGCTCGACAAGGACATGTCCACCCCGCAGTTGAAGCTGCCGATCAGCGGCGCGCCCCTCGTGCAGGCGGGCACCAACGCCAACAAGGGCAAGGTGAGCAACGGCGACAACTCTCGCTTCCTCGTCGACCCGGTTCGCGGCGCGGACTCCGCCGACATCGTTCAGCAGAAATTCGCGGGCAACGCCGACATCCGCATCCTCGACGGCGTCTGGTACCTCCCGGACCCCGGCGCGCCGGGGGCGTGGCCCGGGCTGCCCATCTGGTCCGATCATCCGGGCCACTACACCATCAGCGCGACCGGCGCGGACGCGGAGCCCGACGAGGCGTCGGTGGCGGGCACGCAGGCCGTCGGCCAGGACGACATCCGGGCGACCCTCGCCGGCCGCGGGATTCTGTGGGGCACCACCCCGCCGCGGCTCTTCTCCTTCTACGAGGTCGACGACGACGGCACGGGGACGAGCGGCACCCGCAGCCTCGCGCTCCTCGACAACGACGCCACCGCCACCTCGCCGGCGCCGCAGGGCGTGATCTCGTACGGCGGCATCACGCGCATCAGCGGACCGAAGTGGGTGCCGGGCCACTGGCCGGGGCAGACGGGCGAGGACTGCCCGAGCGCCTCGCCGCTCAGCGCCTCGGCCCCGGGCTTCTTGTCGGTGTTCGACACCACCACGACGCCGTGCACCAGCGCCCCGTACGCGCTCGACACCGCCCTGCTGAACGCCACGCGCACGGGGTTCCGGGACGGGCACATCGAGCAGAACGCAGACGACTACGCGGCCGCCGTCGTCTCCGGCTCGAAGAACCTGCACCAGAAGGTGCTGCCGGTGAACTTCGACGTCGCGGCCTTCCACGCGGCGATGGCGTCGTCGAGCGTCGGCGAGCTCGGCTCCTACTTCTGCGCGCCGGGCGGCGGCTGCTTCATGCGCCGCCCCTTCAACGGCATCGTGTGGATCGGCGTGACGTGGGACGGCTCGCTCTCGGGCTTCGCCGCCGGCGCCGCGGGCGCGAACCCCGGGCTGTGGCCCGCGCAAGGGGACCGAACGAACGCGGTGACACAGCCGCTCAACCGCCACGACTCCTCGGGCGTCGGCGACAGCGCGGCGGCGCAGCGCGGCCTGCCGTACCCGCTGTGCAGCACGTCGCTCGCGGGGACGGACGCGACGGCCACGGGGCACTCGACGACGTCCTTCAAATACCCCGCCTGCACCGACTTCGGCGGCGGCGGCGGCGCGCGTCCGATGGCGGTGCGCCTGATCAACGCGAAGAACGTCGGCTTCGATCGCGACTTCGACGGCATCGACGACGGCGTGACCATCTCGAGCAACCTGCCCGTCTACGTCGTCGGCCAGTGGAACACGCAGACCTCGAGCGGCGCCACGATCGACACGTCGTCAGGCACGGCCAGCCCGTGGAGCCCGGCGCTCGTCGCGGCGGATCAGATCTATCTGCTCTCGGACGACTGGAACGACAAGAACGAGCCTTGGGATCACAGCGTCAACGCGAACAACGCGGACGCGACGAACACCACGTACAACATCGAGATGCTGGCGGGCTGGTCCGAGTCCTCCGGCGGCCAATACAGCGGCGGCATCGAGAACTTCCCGCGCTTCATCGAGGATTGGAGCGGCGCGCGGAACGTCATCCGCGGCTCCATCGTGGTGGGCTTCAACAGCCCCTACTATCGCTGGCCGCGCTTCTGTTGCGGCACGAAGTCGTACAACCCGCCGACGCGCGATTGGGCATACGACAAGCACCTCGACTCCCTCGGGAACCAGCCGCCGGGTGCGCCGCGCTACACCGTGTACGCCACGCGCGCCTGGCGCCGTCAGTAGCTGCCGCCGTCGGGGCACCGCGCGTGGATCCGTGTGTTGTCGTGATGCACAACCGATCTCCGTGAACCGACCACCGAGGTCCGATTTTCTGCCGGCTCTTCAGTCGAACGACAACGATGTCAGGAAGCGATCGCCGACGTCGGGCGAGGCGTCGGCGGCGACGAGCACCCAGGACTCGTTGGCGCCGACAAAGACGCGGAGCTTCGCGGGGTGCTTCGTGCCGTCGAGGTTGACCTTGCCGCTGCCTCGCCACACCGAGAGGCCGTTGGGGCGCAGGGGCACCGACGTGAGCAGCAGGTCGCTCCCGTAGACCTCGGAGATGGCGCTGCCGGCGTCGCTGGCGTGCACATAGAGGACGTCGAGGTGTGCGCCGGCCTTGGTGACCGCCGAGATGCGTTGCGCTTCGCTGCCGTCCTTGAGCTTCGCGGGGGCGCGCGTGATCGTCGCTTGAGGCGGGAGCATCACGCTCCGGCCGCCGCCGACGGGGGTCGTCGGCGGAGGAACGGCCGCGCGCACGACGAAGAACGCGACGACGGCGAGGACGGCGACGCCGAGCAGGCGCGCGGCCCACGGCATTCCCGTCGACGGCGGCGCGGTCTTTTCGCGCGCCTCGCGGGGCGGCGGTCTCGGCTCGGTCCGCCGAGCGGGCACCGGCCGCGGCGCGGGCTCCGGCCGCGGCGCGGGCTCCGGCCGCGGCACGGTCGGATCGAGGCCGATCCCCGGCGCTTTCCGGGACGGCGGGGGTCTCGTCGCCGGGGCCGCGCTCGCCGGGGCCGCGCTCGCCGGCGCGGGGTCCGCCGTGAGGGAGAACGGCTTCGCCGCGGCCGGTGTCGACGGCGCGGGCGGCGTCGACGCCCGGGGCGGCGGCGTGAAGGACGGCGGCGGCGGCGGCGGCAGCGGCGGCAGCGGCGCCGACGGCATCGCGGGCGTCGACGACAGCGGCGGCATCGGGGGCGTCGAGGACGGCGGCGTCGAGGACGGCGGCGTCGACGACGGCGGCGTCGAGGACGGCGGCGTCGAGGACGGCGGCGTCGAGGACAGCGGCGTCGAGGACAGCGGCGTCGAGGACGGCGGCGTCGAGGACGGCGGCGTCGAGGACGGCCGCGTCGAGGACAGCGGCGTCGAGGACAGCGGCGTCGAGGACAGCGGTGACATCGCGGGTGTCGACGGCGGCGACGGCATCGCGGGCGTCGAGGACAGCGGCGGCATCGGAGGCGTCGACGACGACGGCGGCATCGCGGGCGTCGACGGCATCGCGGGCGTCGAGGACAGCGGCGGCATCGCGGGCGTCGACGACGACGGCGGCATCGGCGGCATCGGCGGCGGGGCAGGCGGCGGGGCGGGGGGCGCTGTCGTCGACGGCGCAGGTGGCGTCGACGATGCAGGCGTCGACGGAGAGGCCGCCGCGCCGATGCGATCGAGCGCGCCGAGGCCGGCCCAGATGCCGCCGCACGGGACGCAGGCGTGGAGCGTCTCACGCCCGATCGGGAACGTGGTCAGGAGCTGGTCGCACGTGGGGCACGCGACCTGCCGCTTGCCTTCGGTCTGCAGGATGCCTTGAAGCCGCGCGCCGTCGACACCGGCGCGCTTCAAGACCTCGAACGCCTTTGGCAACGAGATGAACGCACCGCCGCACGCCATGCACGCCGCGGCGCCCCGCCTCTCGACGACGACCTTCCCGGCGGAACCGCACGATGGACAGCCGCTCACGGGACGGATTCTAGCACTGCTTTCTACCCAAATCACCCGCGGCGGCCCACGAGGGCCAGCACGAGCCCCGCGACCACGAGCACCAGTGGCGGGGCGAGCGGGATGAGCGCTGCTGGCAGGCTGAAGGCGCTGGCTCGCACCACCATCCACGCGGCAGGCACCCCGAGGAGGCCGATCGCGATACACACGAGCCCGGTGAGGCCCGCCGCCGTCATGCCCCGGCGCGGCCGACGCTGCCTCACAGCGCGAGCGTGACCATGCCGCGGAACGCCGCGCCGCCGAAGCCGATGGGCTCGTCGCGCAGCGCGCCTTGCTGGTCGAGGAGGTTTTCGCCGACGGCGTCGAAGCGGACCCCGCCGAAGTCGAGGTGCGCACCCACGTCGAAGAGGAACGCGCCCGGCGCGCCGCTGCACGGGGTGGTCTGCACGGCGCCGGCGGCGAGGTCGTCGACGCTCGGCAACTGCGGGCACAGCGCGCGGTCGAGCTCCTCCGCGCTCGACAGCCGCTGCTGCGGGAGCAGGAAGCGGGCGCGGGAGAAGAAGCCGACGCCGACGCCGTCGACGACGTGGGGCTCGTAGTCGACCTCCAGCGTGCCGCCCGGGTTCGGCACGCCGGCGCGCGCGGCACGGGTGGCGTCGAGGAGGCCGCCGTCGTCGACGGTGACGACGGCGAGCGTCGTGCGCGCCGTCAACCCGTCGAGGCCCGGCTTCAAGAGCGCGCGCGCCTCGGCGCCCCACGCCACGGTGTCGCCGCTCGCGCTCTCGAGGGACGGGCCCGCCACCAGCGCGACGGCGCCGGGGCCGGCGAGCGCGCCCGGCGGCGCGGCGCTGCGGGCGGCACCGTACAGGCCGGCGTCGACGTCGAGCCAGGCCGAGCGCCAGGCGAGGCCGCCCTCGACGCTGTCGTCGTGCGCCAGGTGAACCACCGCCGCGTACGCCTCGAGCCCGTCGACGACGCGGACGCGCGCGCCGGCCTCGCCGGTGACGTCGACGGCGCTCACGCGCCCCGCGGCCCACACAGACGTGCGCGCGCCGTCGGCGGCGAGGGAGAGCGACAGCGCCGAGAAGCCGTCGACCGCGCCGTCGTTGAGGCGCGCCCGCGAAGGGTCCTCCAGGCCGTCGCCGGGCGGCTCGGCGTCGCGGCGCAGGACGCTCCGCGAGAAGAAGTGCGAGGTGACGCGGTCGGCGTAGACGTCGCCGGACACCGACGCGCGCGGGGTGAGCACGTCGAGGAGCGCCACCGGCGGGAGGGTGAGCTCGAGCGCCGCGCGCGCGCCCGCCCGCACGCCCTCGTCGAGCGCACGCTCGACGACGGTGATGCCCGTGCCCGCACGCGACTCGTTGGAGATGGCGTGTTGTGCGTGCGCGCGGCCGCGGGCGACGAGCGACGCGCCGCCGACGTCGACCGCCTGATCGCCGCCGACGATCCAGGCGTCGAGGCCGCGCTCGTCGGTGACGACGCAGTCGAGGGCGCGCCCCCGATCGTCGCTGGCGCCGCACAGGTCGGGGTGAGGCGTCGTGATCGAGCGCGCGCTCTGCCACGTGCTGAACAGGTGCGTGGCCCGAAGCGGTGCGACGTCGACGCGCGCGCCGACGGCGCCGCCGTCGCCGAAGGAGCGCGGGAGGACGCCGCCCGGCTCCTCGCCCACGCGCACGTCGCCGCGGCCGAGCCGCTCGTCCTCGCGATCGAGCAGCGTGGCGTGCACGCCGAGGCGGGCGCGCCCGTAGCCGGTGGAGGCGAAGGTGAAGACGCCCTTTTCGAGGTCCGCGCCGCCGTAGCCGCCGCCGATCGTGCCGTGCAGCCCGAGCTGCTCGCCCTCGTCGACCATGCCCGCGAGCGAGTCCACCTCGAGCACGCCCGCCGCGCCGCGTGGCGACGCCGTCAGCGCGCGCGCTCCGTGGTGCAGCACCAAGCGGGCGGCGCCGGCGTTCGACAGTTGCTCGAGCGGCGGCACCAGGCCGCCGAGGTCGAAGAGCGGGACACCGTCGAGGACGACGTCAAGGTCCCTGTCGTCGAGCCCGCGCAGGAGGAACCGCGAGTCCCCCGCTTGCTCGTGTCGAAGCCACACGCCGGCGACGTCGACGAGGGCGGTGTCGGGGTCGAGCGCGCCGTGCGCGAAGAGCTGCTTGCGCGTGCGCGCGCTCTCGAGCCGCGCATCGTAGCCGAGCGGCTCGCTGACTCCGGCGTCGACGAGGCCCGCGGGCAACGGCAGCGGCGGCCGCGCCGGGTCGGGGGCGCGCGGCGGAACCGCGAGCACCTCCTTGTTCGCCCCCGGCTCCCGGGGCGCCTGTGGATACGGCAGCGGCGCCGTGGGCGAAGGGGCCTCGGGACCGCTCCCCCACGGGTCGTCGGCGTCGGCGGCGCGCGCAGGCGACGTCGCCGCGCAGAGCGCCAGCGCGAGCGCGCTCGCCGCCGGCCACCCCCGCCGCGCGCCGCCGCGCGGTGGCGTCCCCGGCGTCGCAGCGGCGCTCTTGGGTCGAGCCGTCACTGCGCCTCGAGCATCTTCAGGAAGTCCGTCTCCGAAATGATCTGGAGCTTGGAGCCCTTGGCCACGAGCTTGTCGGCGGACTTGTGCTTGGAGCTCTTCTCGCCGCCACCGAGGAGCGGCGAGCCCTCGTCGCCGATGACGAGGTAGTCGAGCTCGGCGGACACCCCCGACGGCGTCTTGCCGCCCACGGCCTGCACGCGCTTCTGCGCGGTCTTTCGATCCATCTGGGCCATGCCGCCGGTGAACACCACGCTCCTGCCGAACAGCGCGTTGCCGGTGTCCTTCACCTTCTCCGGCTCGACGATGGTGACCTCCTTCAAGAGCTCGTCGATCACGTGGGCGCTCTCTTTCAACCCGGTGACGATGGCGTCGGCGGTCTCGTCGCCGATGCCGTCGCTGCCGGTGAGGTCGCCGGCGGTGCAGGTGCGCAACTTGTCGAGCGACTTGAACGTCGACGCCAGCTTCTCCGCGGCCGTGGCCCCGATGCGCTCGACGCCGATGGCCTCGAGGAACATCGCGAGGGTGAGCTTGCGCTTCTGCTCCATGGCGTCGATGAGCGTCTTCGCCGACTTGTCTCCCATGCGCTCGAGCGAGGCGACCTTCTTGGCGTCGAGCCGGTAGAGATCCGCGGGGCTCTTCACCATGGCGGCCTCGAAGAGCTGGTTGACGATCTTCTCGCCGAAGCCCTTGGCGTCGACGACGGCGGCGAAGTGGCGCACGCGATCGACCACGACCTCGGGCACCGTCTCCGGATCGTCGACGTAGAGGAAGTCGCCGTCGAGGTGGACCTTGGTGTTGCCGCCGGGGACCTTCCACGACGTCGGGAAGCGGATGGGCTCGTCGGGCTTGCTGAGCACGCGCTCCACGTGCGGGATGACGCCGCCGCGGCGCACCACCTCGACGCGGGCGCCTTTGCCGACGCCGAGCTTCTTGGCGTAGCCGGCGTTGTGGAGGCTCACGCGGGTGACGGTGACGCCGGAGACGAAGATGGGCTCGATGATGGCCACGGGGTTCACCGAGCCCGTCCGCGCGATGCTCCACTCGATGTCCTTCACCGTGGTCTGCGCGCTCTCCCCCTGGAACTTGTAGGCGATGGCGTTGCGCGGGTGGTGCGCGGTGACCCCGAGCCGCGTGGCCTCCGAGGAGAGGTCGGCCTTGAACACGACGCCGTCGGTCTCGGTGTCGAGCTTCTTGCACTCTTCGACGAGCTTCTTGAACCCGTCGGGCAGCGCGTCTTTGTCGTCGAGCACGTGGAACGGCAGGATGGGGAACCCGAGCTTGTCGAGCCGCTCGAGCTTGGCGTGCTCGGACTTTTCGCCGCCGCCGAGGAGGTCGTAGGCGAAGAAGCTCAAGCCGTAGGCGGCGCTCTCCTTCGGGTCCTTGGTCTTGATGGCGCCGGCGGCGAGGTTCCTCGGGTTGGCCTTGTCGCCCTTGTAGTGCTTGTTGAAGCGCGACAGGCGCATGTAGACCTCGCCGCGCACCTCGAGCTCGTCGCCGTGGTTCTTGATGGTGTGCGGGATGTCTTTGACGCCGCGCACGTTGGCCGTGATGTTGTCGCCGATCTTCCCGTCGCCGCGGGTGGCGGCGAGCTTGAGCCTGCCCTTGTCGTCGTAGCGGATGGAGCAGGCGAGCCCGTCGATCTTGGGGCTCATGATGAAGCCGCCCTTGATGCCCGCGGCCCACTTGAGGAGCGTGTCGTCGTCGTAGCACTTGTCGAGCGAGAGCATGGGGCGCTCGTGCTTGACGTCGCCGAAGGCGCGCGACTCGCCGAGCTCCTCGAGCACCTTGCTCTGCGGGCGTGTCTTTTTGAGCGCCTCGACGAGCTTGTCGTAGGTGGGGTCGTCGATCTCGGGGGCGGCTTCGTCCCAGTAGAGCTTGTTGTGGTAGCGGACCAGCTTCTCGAGCTCGTCGGCGTCGAGCTTGGGCATGCGATCGAGGAGCTTCTTCGAGGCTTCGGCGACGGTCACGGATCACCCCGGCGTTTGGCGGCGCATCGTTACAGACGTCGCCCGCCAGTGGAAGCCTGCTCCAGCCGGTTCCGCCCCGTCTCGCTCGTCACGCTCACAGCGACGCGAGCGCCCCCTCGAGCGGCGCGAGGTCTTTGGCCGTGACCTCGGCCTTCTTGCCGACCGCGACGGCGCGCGTGAGGGACGCGCGCGCGTCGTCGCGCTTGCCGAGCGCCGCCTGCGCGAGCCCCATGTCGCCGAGGGGCCGCCACAGGTCGGCCGCGTCCTCGCCGCCGGACTTTTCGAGGAGCGCCACCGCGCGGGCGTCGATCGACACCACGTCGGCGTAGCGCTTTTCGCGGAGCGCGAACGACGCCCGCGACACGAGCGTGGTGGCGAGGATCGGAGAGCCGAGCTTCTCCTCGCGCGCGATGACGTCGTCGTACAGCGCGTGGGCCTCCTTGACGTCGCCGCGGGAGACGAGCACCTCCGCCAACGTGGTGGCCACGATGTGCGTGAGCGGGTGCGCCGGGCCCGGGACCTTGCTCGAGATGGCGTACGCGCGGCGCGCGTCGGCGAGGGCGCCGTCGAGGTCGTGTTGCTGCCGCATGAAGTCGGCGATGTTGTTGAGCGTGGCGATGAGCTTGGGGCTGTCGGGGCCGAAGTTCTTCTCGCGGATGGCGAGAGCGCGGCCGAGCGCGTCGCGCTCCTTCGTTACCTCGCCGGTGTGGTCGTAGCAGCCGCCGAGGCTCGTGAGGATGAGCGCGACGTCGGGGTGCTCGGGTCCGCCGGCCTTCTCCTTGAGGGCGAGCGCCGCCTCGTAGTGCGGGACCGCCTTCGCGTAGTTGCCCGCCTTCGCGAGGCTCGCGGCGAGCAGCTCCTCGCTGCGCCACAGCGCCGGGTTGCCCTCGCCGTAGACCTCCTTGGCGAGGGTCAGGGCCTCCTCGTGCAACGCGGCGGCCGCGACGAGGTCGCCGCGCGATCCGGCCACCACGCCCCGGACCTGCGCCAGTTGCTGCTCGAGAGCCCGGTCGTTGCCCGCGCGGCTGACGGCGGCGCCGGCGACGCCGAGCCACACCTGCGCCTCGCCGTCCTTCCTGAGCAGATCGGCGTCCGCGTCGGCCGCCATCATCGCGGCGAGCGCGGCGACGTCGTCGCGCCGCGCGGTGAGCCCGAGGAGGGCGGCGTCGCCGAGGGCCTTGGCGCCGTCCTCGGCCTTGCCGCTCTGGGTGAGCGCGCTGCCGCGGACGAACAGCGCGTCCGCCTCCGCGGGAGAGAACTTGAGCTCGCGCGCGGCGGACGCGGCGTCGTCGGCGGCCTTCACGGCATCGTCGAAGTGCCCCGCGTCGAGCGCGGCCTTGGCGGCGGCGAGCTTGCCGTTCATCTCCGTGACCCGCGGCTGCAGCGCCGGCGACGACGGCGGCCGGTCCGGTGACTGCAGCTCGGCGACGTTCGCGCAGCGCTTGACGGGCTCGAGCGCGAACACGGCGCGGTCGGCCTTCTCGACGAGCGTGGCGTCGGCGTTCGCGAGCAGGCCGACGAGCGCCTCGATCTCCGAGAGGCGCGCATCGAGACAGAGCTGCCGGAGCGACTGCACGGCCTCGCTCTGCGCGCCGCGCACGCGGGTGGCGAGGCAGTTGTCCTTCGACATCGCGAGCCAGTCGTTCACGTACGCGTCGAGCGCCCCGGTGGTGCCGGCGAACGCCTGCGCCGCGTACGGCTTCTTCGACGACAAGAACGCGCCGCGCACGGCCTCCCGCTTGGCGCCGTCCCACACGCCGGCGAGCCGCTTGTCGAAGCCGGTGCAGAGCTCTTCGCGCGACGACGATGCCAGCGCGAAAGATCCGGCGACGGCGACGGCGACGACGACCGCGGTGAGCCACACCGCCGCCCGCCGGCGCGCGGCCTCGGGATCGGCGGCGAGGTCGTCGAGGAGGGCGTCCATCGACGGGTAGCGGTCCTCGGGCGCCTCGGCGAGCGCGCGGCGCACGACCTTGTCGAGCCGCGCCGGCACGTCGCTGTCGCGAGGCGGATCCCGCGGGGTGAGGCGGAGCGCCGGTTGGGCCGCCGCCGCCGCCGACTTCAAGCGCGCGCGCACGAGCGCGTCTTTGTCGAAGGGCCGCTGGTGGTAGAGCGCCTCGTACAACGCGACGCCGAACGCGAACTGATCGCTCTGTTTGTCCGCGGGGCGCTTGAAGACCTCGGGCGCCATGTACGCGGGCGTCCCGACGACGGCGCCCGCTTTCGTGAGGTCCGCGGTGAGCGGCGAGAGCTGCGCGATGAGCTCGGCCTCGGGCCTCTGCGGCACGGGCTCGCCCGGGCGCTCGCGGCGCGCGAGGCCGAAGTCCATGACCTTCACGCGGCCGTCGACGCCGACGAGCACGTTGTCGGGCTTGAAGTCGCGGTGCACGAGGCCCGCCTGGTGCGCCGCCGCGAGGCCGCGGCCGGCCGCGAGGAGCTTGGGCACCGCCTCGCGCCACGAGCGGTGCTTGTCTTTGAGCCACGTCCGCAGCGTGGCGCCCTCGACGAGCTCCATGGCGACGAACACGCGATCGCCCGGCAGCGTACCGACGTCGTGGATGGCGAGGACGTTTTCGTGGGAGAGGCGCGCCATGGCCTGGGCTTCGCGCAGCAGCAACGCCTGCCCGCTCGTGACGTCGCCGGCTGCCGGTCGCGCTTGCAGGAGCTTCAACGCGACCTTGCGGTCAAGCTCCGGGTCGTACGCGGCGTAGACGACGCCCATGCCGCCGGCGCCGAGCACGTCGATGACGATGTAGCGGCCGATGGCGGCGCCGCGCTCGAAGCGGTCGGCCTTGTCGAGCACCGCCGGCGCCACCACACCGCCGCTCGCGTCCACGAAGCCTCGCTGCGTCGGCGCTTCCGTGTTGTCGGCGCGCGCGGCGCACTCGGGGCACCCGGCGATGTGAGCAAGCGCCTTGTTGCGCTCCTCCTCGTCGTCACGCCCCGACGGGTTCATCAGCGCGATGAGCTGCTCCGGCGTGAGGTGCGCCGCGGTCACGGACCGAGCGTACCGCAGCCGTGGCCGCCGCCGGCGGCGCGGGTCGTTGCGGCACCGACGAACGCGCGCGTCACGGGGCCGGGTCGATGATCGACGGGGCGGCGAGCACGCGGTCCTCGAGGCGGGCGGCGAGCGCTTCGGCGCCGATGCGCGTCGTCCCCGCAGGGCACGCGCCGAGCCGGACGCCGATCAGGGCGAGCAAGGCGGCGCCGTCGAGGCCGCGGGCGAAGAGCGTCCGCAGCGAGTGCGGCGACGTGCCGTTGCGCTTGCTGACACGGTTGCCGGCGGCGTCGAGCCACAGGGGCACGTGCGCGAACGCCGGCGGCGTCCGGCCGAGCGCATGAAAGAGCTGCACCTGGCGCGGCGCCGACGACAGGAGGTCGCGCCCCCGCACCACCTCGGTGATCTCCTGAAGCGCGTCGTCGACGACGACGGCGAGCTGGTAGGCGACGAGGCCGTCCTTGCGGCGCACGACGAAGTCGCCGACGGCGGCCGCCACGTCCTGCTCGACGCGGCCTTGCAGCACGTCGTCGACGACCACCACCCCGGGCGGCACGCGGAAGCGCCACGCGACGGGGAGCTGGGGGTCGTCGAAGGGCAGGCGCAGGTCGCGGCAGGTGCCGGGGTAGGGCGGGCCCTCCTCGCCCTCGTGCGGTGCCGACGCCGCGCGCAGCAGGTCCTTGCGCGAGCAGCGGCACGCGTACAGGAGCCCGGCCTCGCGCAATTGCAAGAGCGCCGCTTGGTAGCGGTCCGGGTGCCGCGACTGTACGAGCACGCCGCGCGCCTCGAGGTCGTCGAGGGCGCGCTCCTCGCGAGCCTGCTCGGCACCGGGCGCCGGCGCACCGTCGTCGCGCGGCGCGCCGTCGTCGTGGGACGCCGCCAGCGACGGATCAGCGTCGAACGAGAGCCCGAGCGCCGCGAGGTCCGTGGCGATGCGCGCCGCGGCGCCGGCGACGACGCGCGGGCGATCGAGGTCCTCCATGCGCAGCAGGCACCGCCCACCGGCGCGGCGCGCGCGGGCCCAGGCGCAGACGGCCGCGAGCGCGTTTCCGAGGTGGAGGTCACCGGTCGGGGAGGGCGCGTAGCGTCCGAGGTACGTCGTCGTCACGGGCAGAGCGGGCGCAGGGCGACGTCGTCGACGACGGCGGTGTCGGCGGTGGGCTGGAAGCTGGCGACGCCGATGTTGATGCGGGCGCCGTCGAGGGGCACGGTGATCGGCGCGCGCAATTGCTCGCTCCAGGCGGCGCCGTCGGCGGAGGTCTCGAACACGAGCTCGCCGGCGAAGCGCAGCCGCAAGAAGCGATGCGCGACGAGGTCGAAGGGGACGTCGGTGTGGGCGCCGCCGCCCGTGTGCATCTCGAGCGTGCTCTGCCCGAGGATCTGGAAGCCGACGACGCGATCGGGCGTCCGCCCCGCCAGCGCGTACAGCACCATGGGGCTGGCCGACGGCGGCGGCGCCACCACCTCGAGCTCGAGGCTCTTCTGGCTCAAGTCGAAGCGCGGGCCCGTCTGCGCCCCGGCGTCGCCCGTGACGAGCGCGGGCGGGTGGAGCGACAGGTGGCCCGCGACGACGTCGACGCCCGCGCCAGGGTCGGCGTACGACTCGTCCCAGGCGGCGCTGTCGAGGCCGCCGGTGTCGAAGGCGTCGGTGAAGACGGGGTCGCACGCGGTGCACGCCTCGTCCGCCAGCGTGACGTCGTCCCACTCGACGACGTGGGCGTCCGTGAGGCTCCCCTGAAAGCCCGCCGACGCCACCACCCGCGGCTGCGAGGCGAGGAAGTCGGCGTCGGCGCTCGCCCCGCCGAGCGGCGTGAAGCTGACGCCGTCGTTGGACGACTCGTAGAGGACGGCGCCGTCCGGGTGCACGTGAAAGCGCAGCGTCGTCGGTTTGGCCGGCGCCGCCGCGAGGGTGGTGGTCGCGCCGCCGGCGACGGCGTCGATGGCGCCGCCTTCGACGATGAAGCCGGTCTGGGCACCGGACTCGTTTTCGAGGAGGAGGAAGGCGAGCACGGCGGGGTCGTCCGGCGGGGTCACCAGGCGGGCGGTGAGCATGCGCCCGGGCGCCGTCACCGGCGCCGACTTGATGCCGGCGAACCCCTGGCCGTCGCCCTGCATCTGTTCGTGGAGGCGCTCCCCGGTGACGGTGAGGCCGGTCCCGGGGTCCTCGAAGCCCTGCGGCCAACGCGTGGCGTCGACGCCGGCGCCGTCGAAGTGGTCGAGGAGGACCGCGCACTGCGCGGGCTCGCCTTCGCCCTCGCCCTCGCCTTCGCCTTCGCCTTCGCCCTCGCCCTCTCCTTCGCCTTCACCCTCGCCCTCTCCTTCGCCCTCGCCTTCGCCCTCGCCTTCGCCCTCGCCTTCGCCTTCGCCTTCGCCCTCGCCTTCCCCGCCGACGACGACGGCGAGCCGGCAGAGACCTTCGGCGCACACCTCGTCGTCGCGGCAGTCGGAGTCGGCGTTGCAGGTGCGCGCCGGCGAGGGGCAGCCGCCGGCGGCGAGCACGGCGAGCACGGCGAGGGCGGCGAGCGCGCGCATCCGCCGAGCGTAGCCCACGCGGCGGGCGGCCCGCGCCGGCGAACAGGTGCGGGACCGTCGATCCGCGCGGCGCAACGACCGGCGGGAGCGGCCGCGCGGATCAGTAGCCGCGGAAGAAGTGTGCGCTCGCCTCGTCCTCGTCGTCGGGGACGAGGATGACGGCCTCCTGCGGCTGCACCTCGATGTGCAGCGAGCCCGAGCGCACCCGGGTGCGGCGGCCGGCGAGCACGTCCTTCAACAGCAGGCCGTCGACGAGGTCGGAGATGGGCGAGAAGAGCTTGCGCGTCTGCGGGCGATCGCTGCGGTTGACGACGACGATGGTGGTCTCGCGTGGGTCGGCCGTGACGCGGGCGAAGGCGAAGACCTCCCACTCGCCCTCGGGCGTCATGTCGACGAGCTCGCCGGTGCGCAGCGCCGCGCGGCGCCGGCGCAGGGTGCCGAGCTGCCGGTGGAGCGCGAGGGTGTCGGCGTTCCACGTCGACGGGTCCCACGACATCGGCGCCGTCGCCGGCACCGCGTGGCCCATCGCGAGCCCGATCTCCTCGCCGAACAGCACATGCGCGGCGCCCGGCAGCGTGTAGCCGAGCAGGGTGGCCAAGCGCACGCGCGCGGCGCGCACCTTGCCGGTCTCGGCGCCGAGGAGCGTGGGCAGCCGCGGTGTGTCGTGGCCCGACAGGAGGTTCCACGAGCGCGACAGCGACTTGTCGTAGGCGCCTTGCAGGTCGCGTTGCACGCGCGCGAGCTGGCGCGCGGGGATGTCGCCCTTCAAGAACGCAAGCACCGCCTCGCGCCCGTAGTGATTCACCACCGCGTCGAGGAGGCCGTCACGTTGGTAGCGGTCCGCGAAGCCCTTGATGTCGCCCACGAGGAAGTGGCTGCCCTCGATGTTCCGCGAGCCGCGCTGCAGCTCGCGCAGGATGGAGTAGCCCACCTGCTCCGCGCGCAGGATGCGCCAGCCGGACGCGCCGGCGCGCATCCAGCGGTGGAGCACGCTCTCGTCGCCGGTGAACATGCGCCGTCGCACCTCGCCGTCGCGCAGGTCGAGCTCGGGCTCGGACGCGGAGCCGTCGCGGCAGGCGTAGCCGGTGCGGTACGCGGGGTCGAAGGTGAAGAAGGCGCGGGTGCGCTCCTCGGGCGGGAAGCGCGCGTCGTCGTCGAGCTGCTCCTTGGCCGCCTGGAACCACGGGTGGTTCGCGCTCACGTGATCGAAGACGCCCATGAGCGTGACGCTGATGCCGCGCTCGAGCGCCGCCGCGCAGAGTTGCTCGAGGTCCTCCTCGGTGCCGAGCCGCGGGTCGACCTGGTCGAAGTCCGTGGTGTGCATGCGCAGCTCGTCGTCGCCCGGGAACAGCGGCGTCAGCGCGATGCCGTCGATGCCGAGGCTGGCGATGTGATCGAGCTTGTCGCGGATGGCGAGGAGCGGCTTGTCGCTCCCGGGCACGAAGTGGTCCGGGATGATCTCGTAGACGTGCGTGGGGCAGCGAAGCTTGAACGACATGGCGCGGTCTGTCGGGGCGTATCGCCACGACGACGCGGATGCAAGCCGCGTATCCGCGCGTCATCGAGAGCGCCGCGAGTGGCGACGAGGGATTCGAGCCACCCGGAAGGGGCCGGTGCTACGGCCACACGGCGGAGCGGAAAGGAGCTCCGAGCTCGGCGACGAAGACGCGCGCCGAGTTGAGCGCCGGGGCGCCGAGCTCTCCGCTCCTTTCCGCTCCGGCGGTGGCGACGTTGTCTAGCCTTCGCTGATTCCGAGCGCCCAAGCTGAAGACCCAGGCCGTGGACGACCTCATCGGCCCCGAGCACCCGGCTCGCCTGATCGACCTGTGCTCGGTGGGCTCGACGCCAAGGCCGTGCAGTTTGGCGGTGGGCGCCCGATTACGAGCCCGCGGATGCTCCTCAGGCGAGGACGGCCCGGGCGACGCGGTCGGCGAAGCGGGCGCCCTTCGACGTGAGGCGGGCGCGGTCGCCGTCGATGATGAGGTCGCCGGCGGCGGCGGCGGCGTCGAGGGCGGCGCGCACGTCGTCGAGGACGCGGGCGCCGGCGGGCACGGCGTGGCGGCGCGCGAGGGCGGCGAGGTCGACGCCGGCGGCGAGATCGCGCAGCCCGAACGCCACCGCCTCGCGGAGCGCGTGCGCCGGCTCGAGCTCCTCGACGTCGATCGCCGCGCGCAGCGGATCCATCACCCACGCGTCGAAGCGCGCGGTGGTCTGGCGGCGGCGCACACGCCCGTCGTCGAGGCGGCGCATCGAGTGTGCGCTCGGGCCCACCCCGAGGTAGGTGCCGCCCTGCCAATAGACGCGGTTGTGGCGGCTCTCCTCGCCGGGTCGCGCGTACGACGACACCTCGTACTGCGCATACCCCGCCGCGGTGAGCCGGCGCTGTACGTCCTCGTACGCCATCGCCTGCACGTCGTCGTCGACCGCCTCGCGTTGCTTGCGCGCGATGAGCTGGACGAGCGGCGTGCCGGCCTCCACGGTGAGCAGGTACGCGCTGACGTGCCCGACGCCGAGCGCGACGCACGTCTCGACGTCACGCGCGAGCCTGTCGTGGCGCTCGCCAGGCACACCGACGATGAGGTCGACGCCGACGCGCCGCCCGGTGCGCACGTACGCGGCGACGGCGTCGCGGGCGCGCTTGCCGTCGTGGGCGCGGCCGAGCCACGCGAGCACGTCGTCGTCAAAGCTCTGCACGCCGAGGCTCACGCGCGTGAAGCCCGCCGGCGCCACGTCGTCCTCGGGGTTCACCTCCAACGAGATCTCCGCGTCCGCGGCCAGGCCGAGCGCGCGTGCTTCCTCGACGAGGCGCGCGAGATCTGCCTCCCGCAGCGACGACGGCGTGCCTCCTCCCAGCGACAACGACGACGGCGCCGAGGGCAGCTCCGCCCAGCGCCCGCGCAGCTCCGCGGCCACGGCGTCGACGAAGCGGGGATCGGCCGCGCGGACTTCGAAAGCGAAATCGCAGTACGGGCAGCGACGTCGACAAAACGGGACGTGTACATAGACGCCGCAGGGGTCCGTGCGCATGTTGTTCACGAACGAGGAATGTCGTCGGGGCCTGCCCGGCGCAGCCGTCCCGTCTCGTCCAGGTCCAGATCCGGGCTCGGTTGGGGGGAGTTGGGCCATTGCGGCCACACCTCGCGGATCTGGCGAAGGGCGAAACGATGATCATCGGGCGAGGTCGCACACACACACGGGTCGGGCACGACGACCTGAAAGCCGCGCGCCACGGCGTCGGCGGCCGTGAGCAGAACGGAGGTGTGCGTCTCGAGGCCGGTGATCGTGAGCCGGCGAACCTTGAGCTCGCGGAGGGTGTCTCCGAGGTCGGTGTCGAAGAACGCCGAAGGGGCGCTCTTCCACATGACGCGCTCGTCGGATTGGGGCGTGAGCTCTTGAATGATCTGGGGCGGCTCGGCGCCCCGGCCGGTCAGCACGTCGGGGGCGGTGCAGGCAAAGATCACCGGTCGGCCGCGCTCCCGGAAGTACCGGAGCTCGCCTTGCACGTAGCGAACGATGCTCATGGCGCCGGGCACGGCCCGCGGACCGTCGAGGCGGTCGACGACCATGTCGAGGATCAGCAACGCCCTGTCGGATTCGGCCAAGGAAGGAAATCCAATCGCTCTGTGGAGCGTTCTTTCCGGAAGGAGAGTCGATCCGCAACCCCTGGGGGGCGCGTGCATCCAACGAAGGATCATCAGGAGGTCCCGATGACGAAGAAGACACAAGGCCTCCCCGCCGCCGAGCGAGAGGAGACACACATCCTCACGCAGCACCCGCTGCGCGCACGCCGCCGTCCCGGACCTCCGGGGGCGGATGCCAAGCCACGCCCCGACCAGGAGCTGGAAGACGCCATCCGTGTGCTCGAGCTCATCGAGCAAGGCGTGCTCCCGCACGACGCGCCGCCGCCGCTGCCGGTCAAGGTGGACGCCGCGGGCAAGCCCCGCCGCCGCCTCACCGCCGAAGACGAACGGGCTTTGGCGGAGCGCATCCAGACCTGGGGCGATGTCGACGCGAGAAACGCCCTCGTGCTCGCCAACCTCGGCCTGGTCCACCTCGTCGCCAACCAGATGCGACGCGCGGGCGTTCGCTACGAGGACCTCGTGCAGGAGGGAACCCTCGGTCTGCTCCGCGCCACGGAGACCTTCGAGCCCGATCGCAACGTGCGGTTCTCCACGTACTGCGTGTACTGGATCCGCGCGAAGATCCAGCGCTACCTCCAGCGCCTCGATCGCGACGACACCCCCGCCATCGCCGGCGCCGAGATGGAGACGCTCGCCGGCGGCCGCCGCCGTCGCCCGCGCGCCCGCTCGGTGTCCATCGACACGCCGCTCGACGAGGACGACGACCGCTCGATGGGCGACGTGCTCACCGACCACGGCGAGGACCCGGAGGACGCCACGCTGCGCTTCGAGCGCGACCACGCCGTCGCCGAGGTGCTCGAGAACATCTGCGAGGAGATCGGCGATCCCCGCTTGAAGACCATCATCGAAAAGCGGCTGCTCTCCGACGAGCCCGAGACCCTCGCCGCCCTCGGCGATCGCCTGAACCTCTCTCGCGAAGGCGCCCGCCTCCTCGAGAACAAGGTCCTGAAGCTCGCCCGCCAGCGGCTGCACGACTTCCGCGAGCTGCCCGCGGACTGATCAACTGATCGGATGCGCGACGGCCCCTACGAGGGCAGGCTGCGCGACACCACGGCGTTCTTCCATGCCTTGGGCGCGGCCTTGCCCACGCCCATCAGCGCCACCAGCCCGAGCGGGAAGCGAACCGTCTTTGCCCGGCGCGCGATGCCGTCGTCCATGATGCGGGCGGCCTCGTCGGCCTCCAAGACGAACGGCATCGGGAACTTGTTCTTCGCCGTCAGGTCTGTCTTCACGAAGCCCGGATGGATGATGGTCACGTCGACGCCCTTCGCCGGCAGCTCGCCCTGCGCGCTCTCGAGGAAGAACGTCAGGGCTGCCTTGGAGGCGCCGTAGTCGGCGGCCGCGGGCAGGGGGAGCTCCGCGTGCATGCTCGAGACGCCGACGATGTGCCCGCGCCCCCGCGAGAGCATTCGCGGCACCACCGGCAGCAGCGTGGCCAGGGCGCCGATGACGTTGGTGTTGAAGACGTCGCGGACGTTCTCCCACGATGTCTGGGACACCAGGCGCCCGCCGCCGCCGATCCCGGCGTTGGCGACCACCAGATCGAGCCCTCCCGACTCGTCGTCGAGCTTCTCCACGGCGGCCGCACAGGCGGCGGCGTCGCTGACGTCGAGGGGGAAGGCGTGCGCCCGGCCGCCCGCCTTCTGGATTTCCTCCACATGCTCGCTCAGGCGCTCGGCGCGCCGCGCCGCGAGCCAGACCTCGATGCCGCGGGCGGCGAGCCGCCGGGCCAAGGCGGCGCCGAGGCCGGCCGAGGCGCCGGTGACGAGGGCTCGTTCTGGCATACTGTCCACCTCTTCCTTCGCGTTTGACCTCGTGTCGCGGTTCCTGCAACCTCGTCCTCCCGACGCCGAGCACACAAGATGAGCGAGACCCAGGACCTGGCAGAGTTGGAGATGGCGTTTGCGAAGGACCCTTCGCAGTTCGTCGCGTTGACCACGGCGTACATCCACCATGGCCGCTTCATGGAGGCCATGGTCGTCTGCAAGAAGGGCATCAAGCAGCAGCCCGACAACGCCGAGGGCCGCCTGCTCCTCGCCCGCGTGTATTCGGAGCAGGGCAAGGTCCCGAAGGCGATGGACGAGCTGAAGGCGCTGCTGGAGCAGAAGCCGGAGGTCGCCGAGGCCCACTTCTTCTATGGCCAGATGCTCGAAAAGACGGGCAAGTTCGAAGAGGCCATCGAGAGCTTCAAGGAAGCCCTCCGCAAGGACAGAGGCCACGAGGCCGCGTCCGCCGCGCTCAAGGCCAAGGGCGTCGACTGGAGCCCGGGCCCCTCCCCGGAGGAGATCGCGGCGGCCGAGGCGGCCAAGCGCGAGGCGGAGGAGGCCGAGAAGCGCCGGCTGCAAGAGGAGTCCAGGAAGGCCGAGGAGGAGTGGAAGGCGGAGGAGGCGCGCAAGGCCGCCGCCGCCCAGCAGTCCGCGCCGTCCGCCTCCCGGGGCGGCCGGCGCCCCACGCCGCACACCACGTCGTCGCCGGCGCCCGCGTTCCCCGCGGATCCGATGTACCAGAGCGCCGCCGGCGCCTACGGCATGTTCTCGGGCCCGGTGCCCGTGGCCTCGGCGGGCAAGCGCCTCGGCCCCGGCTTCACCTTCGGCCTCGGCGCGCTGCTGCTCCTCGTCGTCGCCGTGGTGATCGCGGGCCTCGCCGTGCACAAGAGCCACCAGGACAAGATCCGGGTGAGCTGGCAGTCGGCCAAGAACGCCATCAAGTCGGACACCTCCAAGGGCCACCGCGAGGGCCTGCGTTACCTCGAAGAGGCGCTGCAGGTGGACGACGGTGAGCCCGACGTCGTCGCCGCCTACGCCTACTCGCTGGCCACGCTCGCCTGGGAGCGCGGCGACCGCGACCTCGACGCCAAGGCCAAGGCCGCCCTGAAGCGGGCGATGAAGGTGGCCGAGGACAAGCCCGGCTCCATCGCCGCCAAGATGATGGCGCTGCGCAACGAGGGCAAGCCCGACGAGGCCCTTGCGCTCGCCAAGAAGCTCGGGCCGGACGAGGGCTTGCCCATCCAGGTGCGCGCGCAGCTCGGGCGCACCTATGCGTCGCTCGGCAAGGTGCCCGAGATGCTCAAGGTCGCCGACAGCCTGAAGACCATCCCCGACGCCATGGCGCTCACCTTCGTCGGCATGGCCTACCGCCGCATCGGCGACCACGGCCGCGCCAGAAACGCCCTCGACGGCGCCATCAAGAACGACCTCGACCACGATCCCGCGCGCGCGCTGCGGGCGCTCACCATCCTCGAGGACGACGACGTCACCAACCTCAACGTCGCCATCGACGACCTGAACACGCTCAAGGAGCTCGGCAAGGACGCCGTGGGCACCAAGCAGCGCGGCTACGCCAGCCTCGGCCTCGCCCTCGTCGGCGACCGCCTCGGGCGCGATCACCGCGAAAACGAGCGCGAGCTCGGCCTCGCCAAGAGCGTGCTCGGCAGCGATCCGGAACTGCCCCTGTTCGAGGCCAAGCGGGCGATGAGCTTCGATCCGCCCGACTACGCCAAGGCCATCGAGCTCGCCCAGAGCGCCATCAAGGACGATCGGGTGCGCCTCGCGCCGTACCTCGTCATCGTCGACGCCGGCGCCCACTCGCACAACTTCGGCGCGGCCGAGAAGGCCCTCACCGACGCCCAGGCGGTGTTCGGCGACAACCTCGAGATCGGGCTCGCCAAGGGCGATCTCCTGTCGCGCCAGGGCAAGTTCGACGAGGCGGTGGCCGCGCTCAAGGCCATGCTCGCCGCCCACGACCAGGCCGAGGTCTACCGCCAGATCGGCGTGGTCTTCCTGCGCGCCGACAAGATGAACGACGCCGTGGACTGGTTGAAGAAGGCCGCCGACAAGGCCGGCAGCCGCTCGCCCGCGGTGCAGGCCAACGTCTACACCTGGCTCGGGAAGGCCTACGCCAAGGCCGGCGACCACGCCAACGCCGTGGAGATCTTCGGCAAGTCCTTGAACGCCACCGCCGAGTACTCGTCGACGTACCTCTACCTCGCCGCCAGCGAGAAGGCGCTCGGCAACATGGCCAAGGCGCAGCTCGCCTGTAAGAGCTACGCCCGCGCCGAGCCCGGCAACGCCGACCAGTGCGCGCGCCTCCTCCAGTAGGGCGGGGGCTCGTCCGGCCTTGGAAGGCGCTCGTAGGGCGGGGGCTCGTCCCCGGCCTTGGAAGGCGCTCGTAGGGCGGGGGCTTGTCCCCCGCATCGGAGGGAACGCCCGGTGAGCCTCGACGACCTCCTCAAGTCCGCGCGCGCCGCCGTCCGCCACGAGCACCCCGCGGCGGCGATCAAGGACCTCGAGGACGCGCTCCTCCTGTTGCGCAAGGACGCGGCGCTCGACATCCGCGAGGCCGTCCCCGTAAACCACGACCACACCGGCATCGGCCTGTACACCCCGGCGGAAAACGGCGTCGTCGACGGCCGGCGCGTGCGGCTCTACGTCGAGGTCGCCAACTTCACGCTCGCCGCCGTCGGCCCCGCGGTCGGCCACGCCCAGCTCGACGTCACCGGCGACTTCTCGTTCGAGGACCCGGCGCTGCCCAAGGACGACAAGGGCGGCCCCGGCCTCAAGCCGCTGCAGAAGGGCGTCTCCCTCGGGACGCAGGCCTTCGACACCCGCACGCCCCTCGGGGTGACGTCGTTCGGCGTCGAGATCGGACTTGGAGACAAGTCCCCCGCCGGCGGCTACCGCGTCCTGGTCCGCGTCCGCGACGCCATCGGCAACAAGACCGCCACGCGCGAAGCCCGCTTCGTCTTGCGCTGAAGCAGCGACACGACGGTGTCGTCATCATCGGCCCGATGTCCGGAGCGGCCGCGCTTGGTCGGCTGACAGACCGACGGTCGAGGGTCCGAGCGTCGCGGACCGGCCGGTCCCGAAAATGAAAGCATGACCTCCGTCACCGCCCATCGCTCCCGCACGGCTCCCTCCATCACGACCGCCGAGGACCAGCCTGGGCACAGTCTGCAAAAGGATCAGCAGGGCCAAGGCGTCGCCGAGCTGCAGAAGTTGTTGAACACCGCGGGCGCCAGCCTCGCCGTCGACGGCGACTTCGGCCCCAAGACGGATCGCGCGGTCCGCGCCTTCCAGCGCGGCCACGGGCTCGCGGTGGACGGCAAGGCGGGCATGCACACGCTCCACGCCCTCCGCGCCGCCGCCGCCGCCGCAGGCCACGGCGATCACACCGTCGGCGCGCTGCGCGCCCCCACCGACGCCGAGCGCACCTCGCGCCCGTCGGGCAGCGTCCGCGCGGGAGACATGCAGGACGCCCAGCGCCGCACCACGGGCTTCTCGCCGGCGCAGGGCAGGGCCGCGGGCCGCTTCTCGACGAGCAAGGCCACGCGCGAGGCGCAGGCCGAGCAGCTCCTGAAAAAGCAGGGCGTGGCGCTCAAGGAGGGTCACACCTACGTGCTTCAGATCGATCAAGACCCGCCGAAGCGCGCGTCGTCGTCCTTCATGCGCAGCTACACGGGGCAGACCGTGGTGATGCAGGCCCACGGCGGGACGCTCCAGGAGGTCGGCGGTCCGTACAAGAGCTCGAGCCACCCGGCGCAGCTCCGCCCCGTCGGCAGCGACGGCGTCCCCGGCACGGCCTTCATTCGGCCCGGCGCGTACGAGTACACCAAGTCGACGCACGTCCATCACGGCAAGGAGCGCTTCGACCCGCTCGAGAACATGCCCGCCGCGCGCGACCTCAACCACGACGGCACCATCACCGGCAGCGAGAACGACAAGCACTACACCGCCGGCGCCATCCAGTGGCACCCGGGCAACTCCTCGAGCCCCTCGTCGACGGGTTGTCAGAACATCGACCCGTCGCAGTGGCAGTCGTTCCGCGCGGCGGTGAAGGCCGGCGGCGGCACGTTCACCTACGTGCTCGCGCGCCGCCCCAACGACGTCACCGGCGCGAACCCGTTCTAGCGGGTCACTCGCGGTACGGCGCGGGGAGGTCGCCTTCCGTGGCGCCGGGCTGCAGGAGCTCGACGAGGCGGCCGTCCTTGTGGACCTGCTTGAGGGCGTCGACGACGACGGGGTCGAGGTGGCGGCCGACGGCGCCCGCCATGATCTCGAACGCTTCCTCGGGCTCGCTGCCGCGGCGGTAGGGCCGCGTGGAGGTGAGCGCGTCGAGGACGTCGCTCGCCGACACCACGCGCACCTCCATGGGGATCTGGATGGCCGTCAGGCGGTCGGGGTAGCCGGTGCCGTCGAGCTTCTCGTGGTGCCCGCGCACGATGGGCAGGATGCACTGGAACTGCTCGACGTCGCCGAGGAGCCTGGCGCCGATGGTGGTGTGCGTCTTGATGATCTCGAACTCGTCGCCCGTGAGGCGCGCGGGCTTCAAGAGCACGGAGTCGCGAACGCCGATCTTGCCGATGTCGTGCAGCAGCGCGCCCATGCGCACGACGTCGAGGACGTCGGGCTCCATGCCGAGTGCCTGGCCGCAGCGCACGCTGATGGCGGCGACGCGGTCGGTGTGGCCGGCTGTGTAGCTGTCGCGCGCTTCGAGCGCCCGGATCATGGCGTTCAAGAGCTTGACCTGCTCGCTCTCCACGCGCCGCCGCGCCAGCGCGAGCTCGCGGTTGGCGACGATGAGATCGAAGGTGAGCCGGCGCATGTCGCGGGACGCGCGGGGACCCGCGGCGGCGCGCTCGATGCGCTTGGCGAGCGCGATGTCGTCGGGATAGGGCTCGGCGACGTAGTCGACGGCGCCGACCTCGAGCGCGAGCATGGCCTCGTCGAGGCGGGGCTGGCCGTCGACGATCATCACCGCCGTGGCTTCGTCCATGGTGTGCGCGAGCCGGGCGAGGGCGCGCACGTCGACGCCGGGGCCCGCGAGCAGGACGGCGACGTCGGCGGGGGCGCGCATCAGCGCGTCGGGCATGTCCTCGGCGCGGGTGACGCGCACGGTGTGGAAGCCGCGCAGCTTGGCCGCCTCCTGCACGCGGTCGCCGCGCGCGCTCAGCTCGCCGTCGGCGGCGCCGAGGATGACGACGCGCGTCGCCGCCCGCGTCACCTGCGACGTCTCCTTCACCGCGCGCAGCGTTTGCAGCTCGAGCCGCAGGGCCTGCTCGTTGTGCGCGCGCTCGACGAGCGCGAGGATGGCGCGCCGCACCTCCACCGGCCGCAAAGGCTTGGTGTAGAAGCGGTGGATCTCGCCGGCGTTGATGGCGTACATCGCGCGCTCGGTGTCGTTGGACGCCGTCATCAAGACGCGGGGCACGTCGGGGTAGAGGTTCTTGGCGCGCTCGAGCACCTGGGTGCCGGTGGCGCCGGGCATCATCTCGTCGATGATCATGGCCGCGGGCCGCACGCGCTCCAGGAAGCGCAGGGCCTCCTGGCCGTCGGCGGCCGCCACCACACGGAAGTCGTGGGCGAACGCGCGCGTCAGCATGTCGCGGATGCCGGCGTCGTCGTCGGCGATCAGGATCTCGTGGAGGGGGGAGGCCATAGGGGTGGGGCGCTGTTGTTAACCGAGCTTCACCAATTGCGGAAGACCTGCTCAGGCCCGACGCCGCGCGCGAGCAGCGCGGCGGAGACGTCGCGGTCCATCTCGGGCAGGCCGCACACGAACGCGACGACGGCCTCGGGGCGCTCGAACGCCTTGGGCAGGTGCTCCTGGACATAGCCGGTGCGGCCGTCCCAGCCGCCGCTCTTCGGGCGGCTCACCGTCGGGACGACGCGGACGCCGTGGCCGGCCCAGTCGCCGTAGCGCTGCGTGAAGACGAGCTCGTCGGGGTCACGCACGCCGTACAGCAGGGTGATGGGCCCGATGTCGTTGCGGCGTGGCAGCACGTGCTCGATGACCGCGCGCAGCGGCGCGACGCCGGAGCCGACGGCGAACAGCCACAGCTCCTTGCCCGCGGCTTTGTCGACGGGAAAGCCCTTGCCCTGCGGCCGCCCCATCTGCACGCGATCGCCGGGCCCGAGGTCGAGCGCGGGCCCCACGCGCTCCTCGGGGAGCTTCAGGAGGAACTCGAAGCGGCCGCCGTTGCCCGGCGGCGAGGCGATGGCGTACGGGCGGGGGACGCCGCCCTCCTCGAACGCCAGCTTGGCGTACTGCCCCGACGCGGTGTGGGCGTCGACGAACGCGGGGTGCTCGAGCGTGAGGAGCACCTGGCGCGATCCGGCGAGCTTGGACTCGACGACGGGGACGGACGCGTGGGGATCGGGCACGTCGCATTCCTAGCATGTCGAGGCCGCCGCGGGGCGCGGATCGGAGTGCGCGCGCGGCTCCCGTGCGCGCCGTGGCCCTTGCCCCTCCGCCGCGGGTTCCGCTGTATGGTGCGCGCCATGCCGGCCAAGAAGATGCGCAAGAAGTCCGCCGCGACCTCTTCCCGAAAGCGCCCGACGAAGAGCCCCGCCAAGCGCACCACCAAGCGCACCGCCAAGCGCACCACCACGCGCACGGCGAAGCGAAGCGCGAAGCGGTCGGCACCGCGCGCGGCGCGGGCTCCGGCGAAGCGGATGTCGGCGCCGGCGCAGCGACGCGTGCTCGAGGTCATCGACAGCGCCAGCGAGGTGCAGGCGCGCATGATGGCGGCGCGGGCGCAGGGGCTCACCGTCGGCTTCGTCCCCACCCTCGGCGCGCTCCACGCGGGCCACGGTGCGCTCCTCGACGAGGCCCGGCGGCGCGCGGACATCCTGGTCGCCAGCGTCTTCGTCAACCCCAGGCAGTTCGGCGCCACCGAGGACCTCGCCAAGTACCCGCAGCCCTTCGACGACGACCGCAGGCTCTGCGACGCGTGCGGCGTCGACGTGCTGTTTCATCCGAGCGTCGACGAGGTCTACCCGGCCGGCTTCGACACCACCGTGAAGGCGGGGGCGCTCGGGGGCTTCCTCGAGGGCGCGGCTCGTCCGGGCCACTTCGACGGCGTGCTCACCGTGGTGCTCGCGCTCTTTCACGTCGTGCAGCCGCACTTCACCATGTTCGGCGAGAAGGACTACCAGCAGCTCACGTTGGTGCGGCGCATGGTGCGCGACCTCCACCTCCCCGTGGAGATCGTCCCCATGCCGGTCATCCGCGACGTGGATGGCGTGGCGCTGTCGTCGCGCAACGCCTACCTCTCGCCCGACGACCGCAAGCGCGCGACGGCGCTGTACCACGCGCTGATGGCGGCGCAGGACGAAGCCCAGCGCGGCGTCGTCGAGGCCGAGCGCTTCGTGCGCGCGGCGCGGGCGGTGCTCGATCAGGAGCCCGGCGTGGACGTCGACTACGTCGTGGTGCGCGACCCCAGGACCCTCGAGCCCGTCGAGGATCTCGATGCCGGCGCGCGCCTCCTCCTGGCGGCCAAGGTGGGCGGCGTCCGCCTCATCGACAACGGTCCGCTGTTCGCAGGCGTCCGGTACCCGTGATCTGCCCCTCGGGTCGCTGATCAGTGCGGCCGCTCCCTCCGGTCGCTGAACAGCGCGGCCGCTCCCGGCCCGTGCCGCGCGTGGCCCTCGTCGCTGTGTCCTCGGGCCGACGGCGTGGGCCGCCTGGCGCAGGCTTCGACCCACAGGCGGGGCGCCTCTTCGTTTTCGCGGGTTTCCCGGATACAAAGATCGAATGGTGGCGCGGAGCCCCTCCCGCTCGTCGGCGAAGCGCCCGGTGCTGTACCAGCTGTGCCGGGCCGGCGAGATCTTCGAGGTCGGCGACGGCCCCACCGCCCTGGGCGCCGGCACGCTCCTCATCGGGCGCGGCGACCCGCGGCGCACCGACGGCGGCGACGGGCGCGTCCTCGTCGACGACCCGTGGATGAGCGGCAGCCACGCCAGGATCACGCCGCTCGAGCGGCCGCCGAGCCGCGTGGGCACGCACTCGGGGTCGTCGCTGCGGCCGCCGGGTATCCCGAGCCGCTTCGTCGTCGAGGACATGGGCAGCACCAACGGCGTCCTCGTGAACGGCGTCCCCTCCAAGAAGGCGCCGCTGCTCCACGGCGACCTCGTCGAGACCGGGCGCACGTTCTGGATCTACGTCGAGGAGTCCGCGATGGATCCCATACTCGCGGAGCCCTTCGAGCTCGGCGGCGTGTCGACGTGGACGCCGTCGTTCGCGCGGCAGCTCGCCGACCTCCTGCCGCGCGTGACGTCATCGGACCACGTGCTGCTCGTCGGCGCCGAGGGCACCGGCAAGGGCTTCCTCGCGCGCACCATCCACGTCGTCAGTGGGCGCACCGGACGCTTCGTCCACCTCGACTGCCGCGATCGGAAGAGCAAGCGGCTGCTCGTCGACCTCTTCGGCGACGAGAACCGGAACGGCCGCCTGCGCGACGCCGAGAGCGGCACGCTCTTCATCGAGAACCTCGACGCGCTCCCCCTCGACGTGCAGGACCGCCTCGCCGAGGTGCTGCGCCGCGCGCGCGCGGGCTCGCGCTCGGGGCTCGCCGCCCGGGTGGTGGCCTCGATGTCGCCCGGCGTCGACGACGCGCTCGCGCTCGGCGTCGTGCAACCAAGCCTCGTCGACGTCCTCGGCGTCGTGCAGGTGCGCATGCCTTCCCTGTCGCAGCGGCTGCCGGACCTCGGTCTCCTCCTCGACGACTTCCTCGCCCGCGCCCGCGGCGCGCCCGCCATCTCTCGCGACGCGTGCCGCGCGGTCCTCAAGTACCCCTTCCGCGCCCACGTGCGCGCCATGGGCCGCTGCATCGAGGCCGCCGCCACCCTCGCGAGCGTCGGCGACGCCAAGGCGCCCGGCGGCCACGCCGGGTCCATCGAGGTGGTCCACCTCCCCGTCGACGTCGTCGGCCCCGAGCTGCTGCGCGAGCTCGTGCTCGGCGCGGCGCCCGCGGTCGGGCCGGACAACACCAGCGAGCAGATGGCGTTGAGCACGGGCAGCGAGTCCATCCCCGACGTCTTCGCCGACGACCTGACGGACCCGACGCAGCGACGTGGCCGTCAGCCCACGCCCGCCCACGGCGTGAGCCGGGGCGAGCCGCGCAGCGACGAAGGGCAGGTCGACGTCGACGTCGAGAGCATCAGCGCCGCGCTTCGCGCCGCCCACGGCAACGTCTCCGCCGCCGCCCGCGCCCTCGGCCGCCCGCGCGCCGTGCTGTTGCGCTGGATCCGCGAGCTCGGCATCGACCCCGTCAAGCTGCGTTGACCCACATTGCCACGCCCTCCGCGCGCGGGGGCAGACGCGCCTCGGGCCACCGATCGGCTACCGTAGCGGCGTGCCGCACCCATTCCTCGAGGGCCTCGCGCGCCCGCTGCTCGTCGTCCACGCGCTCCTCGCCGTGGCCACGCTCGGCTCGAGCGCACACCTCGCGGTGCTCGGCGTGTTGTTGCTGTGGAAGAAGCGGGCGCCGGCGCGGCTGGTGCGGGTGCACGCGCGCGTGCTCGCGGCGGTGTATGCCGCCACGTTCTCGCTCGGCCTCGTGATCTACCCGGCGTTCCGCGTCCTCGTGCGGGGCCTCGTCCTCGACCGCGACGCGGCGTGGGCCTCGAACGCCTTCGACTTCAAGGAGGCCATCGTGCTCGCCGGCCTCCCCGTCGTCGCCGCGCTCTTCTTCGCGGGCCGGCGCTTCGAGCTGCCGCGCGATCGCGAGGCTGCGCCCTTCATCGGCGCGCTCGGCGTGAGCGCGGGCGTGCTCGTCCTCGTCGCCGCCGTCGTCGGGCTCGTCGTCACGAGCGTGAAGGGGCCGGCGTGAAGACCGCCGCCGTCGCGCTCGCCGCCGGCGCCGTCGCCGCGTTCGTGGTGACCGTGATCCCGATGCCGCTTTGGTATCTGCCGCTCGCGCACGAGCTCGCCGCCGGCGCCAAGCCCCACGGCCTCGTCATCGATTACTACGGCCGCGTCGTCGCCGTCGTCGTCGCTCTCGGCGCCGGCGCGGCGGCGGGGCACGCGTTGCGCGCGAAGGTGTCGGCGCGGCTCGCGATGCTGTGCCTGACGTGGGCGGGCTTCGCGTTGGTGATGTCCATGGCGCTCGCGCTGTTCCACGTGTGGGGGCGCCCCCTTCACCCGCTCTCCCTGCCCGCGGTGCCGCACGATGCTCCCTGAAGCACCGACCCGGTCGGCTCCCCTCGCCGGCGCGTCCCGGCGCCGGGGTGCCGTCGTCGCGCCGCGCCTCGGCCTCGTGGCACGGGGACGCGCGGGCTCCACCCGCCGACCCGTTCGGTGCTCGCGCGTGGCGCTGTTCGTCCTCGTCGTCGTCGCCGGCGCCGGCGCCGCGCAAGAGCCGGCGCGGGCCTCGCCGCGCTTCGAGGAGCTCGCGTTCGCCCTGAGCACGAAGCCTGCGCCCGAGGCCGTCGCGAGGATGCGGCGCTTCGTCGACGCGCACCCGGGCGGGGAGGACGCCGCGCGTGGCCTCGTGTGGATCGCGCGGCTGAAGCTCGACGGCGGCGATCGCGCGGCGGCGCGGACGACGCTCCACGAAGCGCAGGTCATTCGCACCAGGACGGGGCGCGAGGCGCTGCGCCTGGCGGCGGCCATGGACCTCGAGGACGGCCACCTCGGCGCCGCCGAGGAGGAGAGTCGCGCGCTGGCCGCGTGCGAGGAGCCCCGGCAGGCGGCGGCGGGGCAGCGGATGCTCGACGCGATCCGCTCGCGCAGGTGGCACCGCTTCGCTCTCATCGCCGTGATCTTCGCGCTCGTCGTCGACGTCGGCCTGCGCGCGTGGCGCTCAAAGCGCGGGCTGTGGCCGCCGCCCTTCGAGGCGCAGGCCGCGGGGCCCGTGCTCGGGCTCTTGGCGGTGCTTGGCGCCGTCGAGCGGCTGAAGGAGCTGCCGGCGATCGCCGCGCTCGCCGCCGGCGGCGTCGTGCTCCTGTGGGCGCGCGGGGCGCACCGCTGGGCGCGCCCGCTCCGGCCGGCGCTTCGGGTCGCCGACGCGGCGCTCGCCGTCGTCGAGACGCTGGCCCTCGCGTGGGCGGTCTTCGAGGGCGCCGGCCTCGTCGACAAGCTCGCGCTCTTCTTCACGGCGGGGCCGGCATGAGCGGCGCAAAGCACCCCGGGGGCGCGCGCGCCGTCGACGGCGGCGTCGACGACGGCGTCGACGACGGCGCCGGCGCGGCACGTGGCCGCGCGTGCCACGAGGACGCCCCGCGGGCGCTGTGGGTGGCGGAGGCGCTCGAGGCGCACTCGGGGGCGTTCGGCGTCGACGTCACGTTCCTCCTGCTCGGCGGCGCCGCCACCGTCGGCCTCACCCTGGTGCTGTCGTCGCTCCTGCGACGGCCCGGGCGCGTCGAGCTCATCGGCGGGCCTCCGAGCGATCTGCTCCGCGCCCGCCACGAGGGCGCGCCCGAGGACGAGGGCGCCCGCGCGCCCCACGACGCGAGCCCCGCCGGCGAGGAGGGCGCGTGAGGGTGCGGGTGGAGCGCTTCGGGGGCCTCGTCGACGACGGTGAGCGCATCGTCGCCGTCAACCGCGCGGCGATGCGCGCCCTGGGCGTCGCCGACAGCCCGCTGTGGGCCGCCCCCGCCGACGACGCCACGCTGTCCGCGCCGCTCGTCGCGCACGTGCTGCTGTCCCGGCGCTGCCCCGGCGGCTGTTGGTATTGCTCCGTCGACGCCACCGCCGACGGCGAGGAGATGTCGCTCGAGACCGGCCTCGCCGTCCTCGACGACCTCGCGCGCCGCGGGGTCTTCACCGTCGCCTTCGGCGGCGGCGAGCCGCTGCTGCACCCGCATGTGCTCACCCTCGCGCGCCACGCCAAGGCCCGCGGCCTGAACGTCACCATGACGACGTCGGGCGTCGGCCTGCCCGCGGCCGTCGACGCGCTCGCGGTCTTCGACGCCATCCACGTGAGCCTCGCACCCTGCGGCGTCCCCGCCCTCGAGCGCCTCGCCCCCGTCCACCCGCGCGTGGGCGTGAACGTCCTCGTGACGCGCGACACGGACTACGCCGCCGTCGCCGCGCTCGCCCGCCGCCTGAAGCTCCACGCCGTGCGCCTGCTGCGGCTGCGCCCGGAGGGCCGTGCGCTCGGCATCGTCGACGACGCGGCGCCCGATATGCGCCTCCTCGCGGGCCTGCGCGTCATCGTCGACAGCCCGCGTCCGGGGGCGATGTGCACCGTCGACCCGGCCGGGATGTGGATATCCGGATCCGATCCCGGCCGCTAAAAGCCCGCGAGATGCTGCGCGCTCTCCCGCTCCTCCTCGCCGCCCTCGTCGCCGGCGGCTGCACGATCATCACCATCGTTCGCCATCACCACCACGCGGGCGCGGGCGCGGACGCCGGGCCCGGCAGCGAGTGCACCCCGTGCCTCTCCGCCGACGACTGCACCGACGGCTCCTGTGTGCAGATCGGCAGCGACGACTTCTGCGCCGGCTCCTGCGAGAGCGACGCCGACTGCGCCGACGGCGAGACCTGCAACTCCGCCGTGTCCTCGAGCGGCGCCGACGTGCAGGTGTGCGTCCCGACCTCGGGCACCTGCGGCGACCAGGGCGGTTGCGACTGCGCCGCCGGCGAGGTCTGCGATCCCACCACCGGCAGTTGCGTCGTCCCGCCCGACAACGGCTGCGGCTCCCTCGTGCCACCGGACGGCGTCGCCGGCTGCCACTCCTGCGGCAGCGGCGACTGCCAGGCCAACGGCTGCTTCGGCGGCTGGTTTTGCGACACCGACGGCAACCACTGCCGCCCCCCGCCCGACGGCTGCGGCGAAGAGGTCTTCGACGTCCCCGACGCCGGCCCCATCACCGGCTCGGTGACCGCGCAGGGCGGCACCGTGAACCGCCTGTTCTTCGCCGTCGTCGGCGACACGCGCCCGCCGGACGTCAACCAGACCGACCAGTACCCCACCGACGTCATCGAGCAGATCTACGACGACATCGACAGCCTCGACCCCAAGCCGCAGTTCGTCCTCACCACGGGCGACTACATGTTCGCGTCGAAGAACGGCTCCCAGGGCGCGCTGCAGATCGCCAAGTACGCCACCGCCGCCGCCCGCTTCCACGGCGGGCCGGTGCTGCCCACGCTCGGCAACCACGAGTGCACCGGCTACACGCGCGACAATTGCGCGACGACGACGACGCACAACCTCACGGCGTTCCGCCAGACCCTCGTCGACCCGCTCGGCCTCGACCTCTATTACGTCGTGCCTGTCACGGGGCCCGACTGGACCGCCAAGCTGGTCGTCACCGCCTGCAACGCGTGGGACGCCACGCAGAAGAATTGGCTCGAGGACCAGCTCGCGTCGCCGACGACGTACACGATCGTCGTGCGCCACGAGCCCTCGAGCGCCGACACCGCCCCCTGCGTCACCGAGATGGATGACGTCCTGCAGACGGCGCCCTACGACCTCCTCCTGGTCGGGCACACCCACACGTTCTCGCATACGGGCAAGCAGGTCGTCGTCGGGAACGGCGGCGCCCCTCTCACCGGGAGCGCGCCCTACGGCTTCGCGACCGTGGAGCTGATCCCCGGCACCGGCTTTCGGATCAGCGAGCTGGACGCGAGCACCAACGCCCCGATCCGGACCTTCGTCCTCGCCGGCGCCCCGTCAGGCGGCTAACGGCCGGGGCGATCGCCGGGAGATCGGCTCCGAGGACACTGTGAGGCGTTCTGCCTTTTCAGGGATTTAGACCCGAGCGGCGACGCCGGTCACTTTGGCCCATCCATTGCTCGCATGGGGCGATTACCCGTCTACAAGTGTGCTTGGGTGTGCCATATGCGTACATCCCGTGATCTCGGAGAGGTCCCCCTGATGCGCAAGACTCCCCCCGTTCTCCTGCTCGCCCTTGCCTTGGCAAGCGCAACTGGAGCGCGCGCAACCACCGACGACCCCCAGAAGAACCAGCAACCGAAGAAGGACAATCCCGGCTTGCTGGCCGACGGCGAAGCCCCCGTCCTGGCGCCGGCGGCGCAGGCGGCGGCGGCCCCCTCGGCGGCCCCCTCGGCGATGGCGGCCCCCTCGGCGATGGCGTCGGCGGGCACGCCGATGGCGAGCGCGCCGGTGGCGCAGGTCGGTGACGACGCGGGCAAGGACAAGAAGAACAAGTTCCCCCTCAGCGGCGGCGTGAGCATCGAAAACGCCTTCGGCGAGGGCTTCCTCGGCAACCAGGGCAACGGCGTCGACGTCCCGGTCCAGGGCAGCCAGCAGAACCTCCACTTCGCGCCCGCGCAGGCGGAGCCGTTGTGGAGCACCTCGCTCGGGCTGCACGGCAGCGCGGCGCTGCCCAAGGCCGACTGGATGCCGAGCAAGATCGGCCTCTCCACCGGCATGAGCCTCAACATCGCCAATTGGCTCCCCGCCTACTCGAACGGCACCGCCTTCGAGCGCGAGATCCAGGTGAGCGACATCAGGGTCGGCGCCTCCATGGGCCAGGCGTTCAAGGAAGAGTTCACGGGCATCACCGCGTCGCCGCACATCTCGGCGCGCCTGCCCATCTCGCTCGGCTCGCGGCAGCGCAGCCTGCTCACCTCGGCGTCCGTCGGCCTCGGCATCGGCTGGACCAGCCCCGAGTGGAGCTGGGGCCAGATCGGCGTCGACTACAGCCCCGCCGTCGCGTTCAACCTCTACTACGGCGCCGCCACCACGGTCCCCGGCGTCGGCGACGCCGCCGTCGGCAACAACGTTCCGACGGACCCGGTCACGGGCGCCACGCTGCCCATCGCGTACTGCCGCACCACCGAGCAGCTCGCGGCCACCGGCGAGTGCGAGCTGGGCGGCCGCCGCGGCCTCGCCAGCATCCAGAACTCGCTGAGCGCGTCGTGGAGCCTCGGCAACCACAGCGTCAGCGTCGGCCTCGGCTTCAGCCACGGCTTCCTCGCGCCGCTCTCCAACCACCCGGAGCTGTCGTCGCAGAACGCTTCCGGTCAGAACTTCAGCGAGTCGAGCAACGGCAGCATCGGCTACAGCTACAACCTGCCCGCTGACCTCACGGGCGCCGCCCACGTGAGCCTCAGCGTCGGCCTTGGCGGCGGAGGGCCCGCGTGGTTCACCGCGGACGACGGCAACCAATACCTCCGCTTCCCCTTCTGGAACTTCGGAACTCCGAAAACCAACATGAGCTCCGCCTCTTTCGGCATCAGCGTCGGCATCTGAGGAGAAATCACCGTATGCGTACCCTCTCCATTCCTCTCCTGGCGGTCGTCGCCATCGTCGCCCTCGGCGGGTCGTGCTCGTATCGCAATCCGACGCTCAATCGGATCGTGGACCCCTACTGGAAGAAGGCGGACTTCACCGCGGCAAACGAGTGGTACTACCGCACCACCGTCGTCGACGCTCCGCCGGAGTCCGGCTTCATCTCGGTCGCCGACGGCGACTGGCTGATGCTCGAGAAGATCCGCTGGGAGGTCACCGAGAACATGCTCATCGGGTGGCGCAGCTACCCCGTGGTTCCCGGCAGCGACCTCGACAACTACCCAGGCTCCGACGATGTCTACAAGGGTGAGCCGGTGGCGATGTTCCGCATCACCGACCACTTCGACATCAAGCAGGGCTTCGACCCGGGCACCGGGGAGAAGACCAACCAGATCGTCGAGAACCACGACCGCCAGTGGTTCGACCGCGCCTACTTCCGCGTGAACTGGTCGGTGAACCTCGTCCCCACCTACAAGTTCCACATCGAGCTCACCCAGATCTTCAACGACTACGCCGTCCAGCAGAACGACCCGGGCGACCCCAAGCGCTGGCGCTTCGAGGACGACGACAAGGGCAACCTCGATTACTTCGAGATCACCGACCGCACGCAGGTGATGCCCGACATCTACTCGTACTTCGGCTTCTACGGCGTGCCCTACCAGGGCGACACCTCCGGCGCCCTCATCGACATGCGCCACAGCTTCATGCGCGTGCCGGCCTCCGACTACCAGCCGCTGCCCATGCCGCCGTCCGTCGTGCTCGAGGACGCCGACGGCAACGAGGTGCGTGACAGCAAGGGCTTCGCGGTGCGCGTGCCCATCAACGACCGCTTCGGCTTCTTCGGCACCCTCGGCCGCAACACCTTCGACGAGAACCGCGGCATCGTGCAGTCGGGCCAGATCTTCAACGCGTCGCGCTTCAACATCTGGAAGCACCACAAGAACCCCGACGGCACCATCATCCCGACGGACCAGCGCGAGCCCAAGCCCATCATCTACTACACCAACGTCGAGCACCCCGAGGCGCTCATGCACGGCAGCCAGCGCGTGGCCGACGAGTGGAACCGGGCCTTCCGCGACACCATCTGGAAGCTGCAGCCCAACAAGTACAGCGGCGAGATCGACGCGACGGGCATCCCGAGCGACGTGCCGCAGATGTTCATCCTCAAGCGGAACGACTGCAACTTCGACAACGTGAAGAGCCACCTCGACGGGCTGTCGTCCGACCTCAGGAAGCAGATCGCGGGCGACGCCGTCCGCAAGAGCTTCAACCCCGAAGTGGTTCCGTTCGACGGCACGCTCGCGGACGCCAAGGCGCGCTTCGACGAGGCCAACGATCCGAACAACACCGCGCCGTTCACCTCGCGCCAGTCGGAGGAGACCCAGGCCCTCAACGACCTCGAGCGCATCTGCTCCGCGCTCGAGTACGTCACCGGCGGGGACCCCACCCTCGGCATCGCGCCGGCCACCAAGGACGACGGCACGCCCGTCGCGCCGTTCAGCTACGAGCGCCTCGGTGACACGCGCTACTCGATGCTCGACCTCATCGTCGGCAACTTCCAGTCCGGCTGGGTCGGCCTCGGGCCGCCGTACTCCGATCCGATCACCGGTGAGACCATCTCGGGTACCGCCAACATCGCCGTCTCCGGCCTCGACCGCATGGCGGCCCGCGCCGCCGAGTACGTCGGCATCATCAACGGCGAGGTCTCGCCCACCGACCTCACCTTCGGCTTCGACATCGACCGCTACATGAAGCAGAAGCTGCTCGAGACCAACGCGCTGACCTCCCTCAAGCCGGACAACCGCGCCAAGGAGCAGCTCCACACCTACTTCAACGCTCTCAAGCAGCGTGGTGGTGGCGACGTGATGGCCAACGCCGTCGGCGAGGTCCCGCCGGGCCGCTTCGACTCGCAGGCCTCCAAGCTCGTGGGCACCGATCTCGAGCAGAAGCTCATCACGCCGGACGACCTCATCGCCTTCGGCAAGGTCGACCCCCTCGCCGCCGACGGCGCCGCCCTCGACGACAGCATGATGAACGCGGTCTCGCCGCTGCGCGGCAACAACCTGCTCAAGAACCTCATCGAGAAGAACCGCCGGATGGTGAACATGGGCATGCGCGCCATGGATCCGCCGGAGTTCATCGACGACCTCCTCATCGGCCAGGCCATCAAGTACCGCGACCTGCCGTACAACGAGCGCTTCAACCGCCTGCGCGAAGACATCTACGTCGCCATCGCGCTCCACGAGGTCGGCCACACCACGGGCCTGTTCCACAACATGGCCGGCACGTCGGACGCCCTGAACTACGGCACCGCGTTCTGGAACATCCAGAAGCTGCCGGCCGACATGGAGGACGCCATCACCGCCCTCGCCGGCGCCAGCGACCCGCGCTCGCAGGACGAGCTCACGGCGCTGCAGCGCTGCGTGGACGCGGTCAACGAGATCGGCTCCACCGGCGCCACGAGCACGTTGCCGCCCGAGGCCCTGCAGATGAACACGCAGGACTGCCTCGAGCAGGAAGAGACCATGTACTCGTCCATCATGGACTACCAGGCCAACTGGACGAACAACTCGGACTTCGGTGGCCTCGGTCCGTATGACCTCGCCGCCAACAAGTTCGCGTACGGCCAGCTCCTCGAAGTGTTCAACGACGGCGCGCTCAACCAGACGTCGGATACGCGCTCCATCAAGCGCCGCATCTTCCTGAACGGCTGGGAGAACATCGCGCAGGACGTGACGCTCCCCGACGGCACCGTGGCGCCCAAGATCGTCAACGGCATCGACGAGATCTACGACCGCACCTACGTGAAGATGGACTGGAACACGTCGTCGACGCGCCAGGCCCCGCTCCCGAACGAGGTGCCCTACAAGTTCGGCTGGGGCGCGGGTTACACGCCTGACGAGAAGCCGTTCGACTTCGGTCCGGACTTCCGCACCAACGCGAAGAACGAGATCACGCGCTACTTCCAGCACTACTTCTTCACGCACTTCATGCGTGATCACCTCAACGACTACTTCAGCAACGGTGAGACGAGCGCGCTCAACAGCGACCTGCAGACGATGCTCGACTTCACCGAGAAGATGCAGTGGCTGTTCTTCTTCGAGGCCACCGACCCCGACTTCCCCGGCAGCCACGCCGAGGATGACCTCCTGGGTGCGACCATCACGGGCCTCAACCTCTTCGGCAAGATCGTCGGTCACCCCGCCAACGGGCAGTACGTGACGGCGCAGAAGGCGGACATCTTCGGTCTGCTCGACCTGCCGACGGACCAGCGCAACCAGGAGCCGTCCGACATCGCGTTGCCGTACTCCAACCTCGGTCGCTGCTCGGCGCGCCAGGTGGCCATCACCGGCGCCACCGTGGCCACCCCGGACATCTGCTTGCAGGACTCCGACTGCAGCGACGCGACCAAGGGCCGCCCGGACATCTGCGGTCCCGACGGGCACACCTGCGTTTGCGACGTCGCGCACAACACCTGCATCGACACCCAGGACCCGACGGACGGCATCTTCGTGAGGCCCAAGCCGGGCTACAACGCCACGGTGGTGCCGCAGTCGGAGGGCCGGCCCTTCTTCCTCGGCTTCACCGACGACTACGAGGACTGGTACGTGACCTACGTCGGCACGTTCTGGACGAAGATCTACGCGCTCGACCTGCTCGGCTACAACAACGCGTTCTTCCCGCGCGCGGACTTCTACGCGGACCCGCGGATCTACGACGTGAGCTGGTACCGGCTGTTCCCCAAGCAGGTGAGCAAGATCTTCTACGACTTCATCACCGACAAGGTGCAGGACCTCGGCCCCACCATCGACGCCGACGGCAACTACGTCTCGCGTGACCTGTTGAACGCGGACCTCACGGAGCCGGATTACTCGGGCAACACCAAGATCATGCCGAGCATCTCGTTCAGCCAGCAGTACTACGCGCTCATCTGGGCCAACCTCTGGATGAACTCGCCCACGGACGACACCCTCGACCTTCCGAAGTCGATGAAGGTGGCCCTCCAGGGCGGCAACGACGACACCAGCGCGTTCGACTCGGCCATCTCCCAGAGCTGCGGCGCCGCCTCCGACCCGAGCGCGGACGTCGACGGCAACGGAGTGCGCGACTGCGAGGAGGCCGTGGTGGCCACCTTCACCCACCCGATCAGCGGCCTCACCTACCGGGGCCTCAAGGTCGGCGACAACCCCATCGCCTACGACCTGGTCAAGCGCTTGAACCTGCTGAAGGATCGCTTCCAGCACCTGGACGCGTGTGACGCCGACATGCAGGCGGACCTCGCGGACGACGGCGACCCGACCAACGTGTCGGCCGGAGGCGGCCTGCACCAGAGCGACCCGTACTGCGCATGCATCGACAACTACGTCGACTACGTGAGCGGCGACTGCACGCGGCAGTCGGTCGAGACCGTGGGCAGCGGCCTGTGCCAGCCCTACGTGCTCGACAATCGTCGCGACTCGGCGCGCGAAATCATGGATGACCTCGTCGACTACGTCGGGGATCTCCGTTCCCTCAACAAATACCTCGGCTGGTACTGAGAAGGAGGCGAGCCATGAAAAACAACACCTCCTTCGGCACCAACGGAGCCAACACCATGAACCGCAACGTCAAGACGCTCGCCGTTTCGCTGCTCGGGGCCGCCGCCATGTGCGGCGCCCTGGCCACCGCAGGCTGCGGCGAAGCCATCGACATCAACCACGTCGGTCCCAACGTCGTGGACAAGAAGATCTTCGACGGTGAGTGGTATTTCCGCACCACCGTCGTCGACAAGCAGGCCAACGACGTCACGACCATCCTGGGTGACCAGGGCGGCCTCGAGCGCATCCGTTGGGAGATCACCGAGGGCTTCCTGATCGCCCACCGCTCCTATGAGCGCGTCCCGGGCACGGACCCGTCGAACCCCGGTGACGGCAACGTCATCGCGATGTTCGGCATCAAGAAGCACTTCGACATCAAGCGCGGGTACAACCCGACCAACGGTGTCGAGACCAACGTCATCGAGGAGAACGACTTCGACCGCCCGTGGTGGCAGCGCGATTACATGCGCGTCGACTGGTCGCGCAACCTCGCCGACACCTTCGACGTGAGCTCCTCGCTGTGGGAGGGCGCCACCGTCACCCACAACGCGAACAACGATCCGACGTATCCGTACAAGCTGCGCATCACGCCGGACTACATCGAGACCACGCTCGACACGATCCAGCAGCCCGATCCGTACGTCTGCTACTACCTGGACGGCGTCTCGCCCTGCAACGGCGCGGCCGTCAAGATGAAGCTGTCGTTCCGCAAGATCGACCCGAGCGACGACTACGTCCCGCTCGACTACCCCGACTTCACCACGCCCCAGGTCGGCAACCTCCACCGCTTCGACGACGACGCCCCGATCTTCGCCTCGCTGCAGGATTCGCAGGGCCGGTTCGTGCCGCGTCTGTGCACCTCCGACGAGGTCGGGCCCGAGGGCACCGCCGAGTTCGACGTGGTCGTGCAGAACGGCAACACCCGCATGTGCAACCCCGACCCGTTCACGGGCGACGCCGTCAACGGCATCGACTGCGAGACCATCGAGGCCAAGTGCGAGGGCATGGAGCCGCTCTCCTTCACCGCCGGCCCCGAGGACGTGAGCATCCCCTGCAACACGGCCGTGAGCGACCCGGACAGCTGCTTCCAGTTCACCATCCCGCTGTTCCAGCGCTTCGGCTTCTTCCGCACCGACCGCTTCGTGTACGACCGCGAGAACGGCAACACGCTGGCCGGCCGCGAGCGCCTGATCAACCGCTGGAACATCTGGAAGAAGAGCCGCGCCGACGACGGGACCATCCTCCCCGAGAGCGCGCGTGAGACGAAGCCGATCGTCTACTACCTCAACGTGGGCTTCCCGCCGGACATGCTCCCGGCCGCCACGGAGCTCCAGAACGAGTGGAACACGGTGTTCCAGTCCACGGTGGCGTCTGCGCAGGGCAAGCACGTCGCGGACGTGACCCAGCAGATGTTCGAGATCCGCCAGAACGACTGCAACATCGACCACGTCAACCAGTTCGCCAAGGACCACGACCTCACCAACGCGCTGCACGACAACGGGATCATGGAGGTCGCCTTCGGCAACCTCGAGCAGTCCTGCGCGGTGCTCGAGGACGCCACCCAGAAGCAGCACGCGCTCGACCCGAGCGTCGAGGTGTTCACCTGGGAGCAGCTCGGCGACCTTCGCTACAGCTTCGTCGACTGGGTGCTTCGCCCCGAGTTCGGCGCCGGCGGCCTCCTCGGCTTCGGCCCGTCTTCGGCGGACCCGCAGACCGGTGAGATCGTCAGCGGCGTGGCCAACATCTACGGCGCCAACATCGACACCTACGCCAACTGGGGCGCCGACATCGTCGACCTCTTGAACGGCAAGATCACCGAGGGCGACATCATCAACGGCACGCAGATCCGCGAGCACGTCGAGGCGGTCCGCAACCGCTGGAGCAAGAAGATCCCGGACGCCCAGGTCACGGGCTTCGAGCGCCTCTTCGATCAGCGCACGCGCTCCATGAGCGACGACCAGTACCTCAAGCCCATGCCCCTCACGGCCGTGAACGCCAACTTCGACAAGCTCGCCAACAGCGGCATCGAGGAGCAGTACCTCGTCACCAACGAGATGCTGAAGATGTTCGGCCAGGACTACGAGGCGCAGAGCCAGGGCCGCATCACCGACAAGATGATGCACAACGCCAAGCCCTCGACCTGGCTGCGCACCACGGTGCCGCAGCTCGCGTACGACTCGCAGACGGGTCTCAACAACGACGACCCGAACGCGATGATGCGCGACTCGCACGTGATCGGCCTCGCCGGCAAGTTCGACTCGTTCGCCGACTACCTCGGCCGCAGCAATCACTGCTACCTCGCGGGCCAGGTGGAGCCGGCCGTCGCCGACCTCGCGGCGTCGCTGAAGGAAGAGAACCTCTCGCGCGAAGAGCTGGTGAAGAAGATTCGCGAGAACATCTTCATCGCCGTCACTGCGCACGAGCTCGGGCACACGTTCGGCCTGCGGCACAACTTCGAAGGCTCGGCCGACCCGCTGAACTTCTTCCCGCAGTTCTGGGACGTCGACGCCACTGCGCTTGACGCGGACCACCAGCACGAGCTCAGCAAGTCACCGCGCAAGAGCGAGCAGCAGTACTCGTCGATCATGGACTACCACCAGCGCTTCAACAGCGACTGGGGCGGTCTCGGCCTCTACGACGAGGCGGCCATCAAGTTCGGCTACGCGCAGCGCGTCGAGATCTTCGACGAGGGTCAGACCAACGGGAACTTCGTCTCCCGCGACTGGATCAACTCGTTGTTCATCCTCGACCCGTACTCGCTGCCGTACCTCGTCGGCGGTCAGACGGACGCGGCCACCGGCGGCTCCACCGCCGACGACAAGATTGGCCACGCCTACACCGACACGCTCAACCGCTACGAGAACGGGGACGAGTACACGGTGCTCGACATCCCGAACGAGTCGGGCCTGCGCCCGCACCCGGAGAACCTCTACAAGCGGCGTGACATCCCGGTGCGCGACTGGCTGCGCAACGAGACCCTGCTTCGGGCGTTCGTCGGCTCGTACGACAACATCGCCGACCTCCGCGACTCGGGCCTCCTCGACGACGACGGCCGCGCTCCCAAGGTGGCCGTGCCGTACGGCTACTGCTCCGACGCGTACGCCTGGGGCGGCGGCCTCACCTGCAACCGCTTCGACATGGGCGTGACCTCGAAGGAGATCGTCTCCAACGCGGGCCAGATGTACGAGTTCTACTACCCGTTCCAGGCCTTCCGCGGCGAGCGCGTGCTCGCCAACCAGTGGTCCTGGCCGTCGTCGTACATGAGCCGCCTGTACTCGCGCACGTACCAGCCGATGCTCAACGCGTTCCGCTACTTCTACTTCTATCGCCGCTCCTCCTCCGGCATCTTCCCGGCGGTGCGCGATTGGGCGGAGGCTTCGCTCATCGGCATGAACTTCTTTGCGCGCGTGATCCAGACGCCGGACGTCGGGACCTACTGCAAGAACAGCGCGGGTGAATTCGTTCCGCAGGCGCAGTCCGATGACGGGTGCGCGGACTCCGTCGAGCTCGGCATCGACGACGGCCGCGTCTACAACACCAACTGGAACCTCGACTACGACTTCCAGCCGCTGAACATCGGCAACTTCTGGGACAAGTACCTCGCCATCAATGCGCTCACCGACAGCGACGCGTTCTTCTTCCGCGACTTCTCGTCGTTGACGAACCGCGGCGCCTTCAGCATCGGCTACTACCGGGTGTTCCAGCCCGAGATGCTGAAGCTGTTCGGCGGCATGATGCGCGGCGATGCTTCGACCTTCACGCCGCGCGTGGTGGTGGACCCGGACACGCACACGCCGCAGGTGATCTACCAGCCCTTCGTGCAGACCGACGTCTACGGCCAGCCCATCGACCCCGATCCGTCGCTCTCCGCGGGCGACCCCATCCTGCCGGCGCAGAGCTACCAGCTCCGTCTGCAGGCCGCGTACATCGGCATGGTGAACCTGAGCTCCACGCTGGACCAGACCATGGACTTCGCCCAGCGCGCGCGCATCACCATCGCCGGATCGCAGTCGGATCCGACCCACGATGCCTCGGTGCCGACGCTGGACTTCACCGACCCGAACTCGGGCATCGTCTATCGCTCCGCGGAGATCGACGGGCCTGACGCCTCGGTCGGCTTCCGGCTCCTGAGCGACGCCAAGACGCTCGCCGAGGGTGACTGGGCGGACGCCCAGGCCGCGCTCAACACCGTCAACGCGGACCCGAACGCCACGCAGGCCGAGAAGGACCAGGCGCAGGTGAACTTCAATGTGCAGGACCAGAAGCTCAACGAGAAGGTCCAGCTCATCGACTTCGTCGTCTACGCCGGCAACGCGTTCGAGTACTCCGGCGGCTGACGCCGTCGCCCTCGGGCAACGCGCGGCCCCCTCGACCCTGCGGGGAACGAGGGGGCCGCTCTTTTTTGCCCGTGCTCAGAACAGGTAGCCGAGCGTGATGTAGTACTGGCTCGTCCCGCGGGGCGGCGAGAACGCGTAGTCGAACGCGAGCGGGCCGACCGGCGTCACCAGCCGGAGCCCGGCGCCCAAGGACCACGCGTAGCGCGGGTCCTGCACGGAGGCGGCCGGCGCAGTGACGTCGAAGTCGTCGGTACTGCCGCCGGCGTCGGCGAAGAGCGCGCCCTGGAGGTCGCCCAGGAAGAGCTGCTTCACGAGCGTGGTGCGCACCTCGAGGTTGGCGTTGCCGCCGTAGAGCCCGGGCCGCACCTGGAAGCTCTGTTGGCCCGCGTCGTCGAGCACGGGCTTGAGGCGGGTGTCGTACACGGGGCCGAAGACGCCGATCTCGTTCTCCCTCACGCCGCGCACGCTGCGCTCGCCGCCGAGGAGCAGCAGGTCGTTCTGCATGAGCGCCCACTCGCACCCGAGGTTCGTGCCTGGGCACTTGACCGCGACCGAGGCCCCGACGCGGGCGCGCACCCCCGCCGCGAAGGTCACGCGGTCGAAGAAGCTCAGGTAGGCGCGACCGGCGAAGCCGAACACGGCGTACGGCCCGTGCTCCACGAACGGCGGTGTGGAGGCGCGGACAAAGGCGTCGACACCGAAGCCGCGCTTGGGGTCGAAGGGGTTGTCGACGTCGTTGTAGGAGATCCGGGGGGTGAGCGTCGCGACCCGCGTGGGGTCCACCTGCACCGACGTCAAGAGCCCGTCGATGGTCTGGAGCGCCTCCTGCGAAAACGGCGGGATGGGTGAGGCGGCGAGGTCGAGCCAGTCGTAGCGCAGCTCGACCGTCACGCCGAGCGTGAGCTTGTCGTCGACGACGGGGGCGATGTTCTGGAGGCGCCAGTCGAGCGACAGCGAGCCGCCGACGGAGAACAGGCGTCGTCGCAGGTCAGGTGCCTCCCACGCCGCCGTCGCCTTCTGCCCCGCCGTCGTCGACGGAATGGTGAGCCGCGCGCCCGCCGGCGTGTCGAAGTACGTCAGCGCGAGCGGGATGAACGACGCGCTGATGTCCGAGCCGAAGATGCGCGGCCAGCGAACCTGGCCCTTGGTCTGGCTGAGGCGGCCGACGAACAGCCCGAAGTCGAGCGACCAATCGGCGTCGAGCATGGTGCCGAAGAGGTTCTTGTGGCGCACCTCCGTGCGCAGCGACAGGAGCTGCTCGGTGGAGAAGCCGATGGAGGTGTCTACGGTGAACGCCGGCCGCTCCGCCACCGTGAGCGACACCGCCGCGCGGTTGTTGCCGAAGCTGCCGTCGAGGCCGAGGTAGCGGAGCTGGACGCTGTCGTAGAGGCCGCTGCGGCGCAGGCGCGAGATGCCTTTGCCGAGCGCGATGGGGTCGAGGGGCTCTCCGACCTTCCCGTCGAGGCCGGCCTCGCGCAACAACACGCCGCGCTGGGTCACGAAGTTGCCCGAGACGAAGACCTCGCCGAGGAGCACCTGGCGCACGTTGTTGGTGCGCGGGTGCGCCCGTTGCTCCGCCGTGGCGTTGGGCGGCAGCACTGTGATGCGGACGCGCGTGCCGTCGGCGCCGAACGCGGTCTCGAGCGACGCCTCGACGTTTGGGAAGCCGTGGCTCGCGTACACCTGCTGCACCCGCTGCGCGTCCCCCTCGAGCTCTTCGGGGCGCAGCGGCGCGCCCTTGCAGTCCTCCGGCGTCGTCGGCGGCCGGCCCTCCTTGGTGGCGACGCCGCCGTCGCAGTGGCGGATGGCCTGGAGCACCGCGGGGGTGAGCGCGGGCGCGCCGCCGGCGAGCACCACGCCGCTCAACAGGAACGTCTCGCCCTCGTCGATGACGAAGGTGACGTCGATGTGCCCGCCGTCGTCCAGCGCGGCCGTGGCCTCGACCTCCGCCTCCGGATAGCCGCGGTCTTCGTAGAACGCCCGAATGCGCTCTTCGTCGTCGGCGAGCTGGGGCGCGGACACCGCTCCGCTGTTGCCGAAGGAGCGCACGTGCGCCGCCAGCGTCGTGTGCTTCTCGATGTCCTTGGTGGAGATGGCGTGGTTGCCGACGAAGCGCACCGAGCGCACGGCGGCGATGGGGCTGCGCTCCACCGTGTAGTCCACCACCCGCTCGCCGGGATAGCTGCGGTCGTCGACGTCGACCTTGGGCCGGATGCGCCCGCGCTGCGCCAGGTACTTCTCGACGTTCTGCGCCGTGACGCCGATCTCCGTCTCGTCGATGGCGCCGGCTTGCTGGAACGTGAGCGTCTGAAACAGGCGGCCCTCGACGAGGTCCGTGTCGAGGGCTCTGTTGGGCGGCGCGTCGGCGATGATCTGGAAGAGGCGCGAGAACGGCTCCGCGAACGTCTCCCGCAGCCACAGCACCGACGACTCGAACAGCACCGGCGTCTCCGCGATGGGCTTCTCCCCGGGCTGTACGTGAAAGCGCACCGTCACCTGGGTGCCCGCCTCGACGTCGACGACGAGGTTCACGCACTGCGGCGGCGGCTTGAGCCCGTGGTTCTTGTAGCTCTGAAGGTCCTTGCCGCTCAGCGCGCACTTCGCGACGTCGGCGTGGGCGGGGTCGACGAATTGCGGGGTCACGCGGATGCGGGCTTCGGGGTAGCCGCGCGCGTGCAAGACGTCGGTGAAGTGCTCGATGGTGGCCTGAAGGCGTCGTTTGTTGAAGCACGCGGTGCGCAGCCCCATGAAGAAGCCGTCGAGCGCGCCCTCGCTGGTCAGGCACATGTGCCCGAACGCCTCTTGCAGTTGCCGCTGGCTGAGCGGCTCCCAGCGCCGCAGATCCACGCGGTGGACGTCGACGAAGGCGCCGCCGCGCACGCGCACGGTCACGTTGTATTCGCCGGGCTCCTTGGCCCGGCGCACGAGGAGACGCACGCGCGCGCCCATGAAGCCCTCACGGTCGAGGTACTCCTCGATGCGCTGCCGCTGCCGCACCAGGCGGCTGCGACCTCCGGCCTCCTCCTCATCGAGCGGCTCGCCGGGCTTCAAGAAGATGCGCTTGCGCACGTCGCTCTCGAGGAGCGCGCGCGGCAGCCCCTCGATCTTCACCTCACGGAGCACGCGCGCGCGCCACAAGGTGCACTGGACGATGCCGTCGCCGGCCTCGGCGCAGCGGGCCCTGCGATAGCGGCGGACGGCGTCGAGGCGGGCCTGGGCCTCGTCCACCACGGTGGCGTCGAGGGGGTTGCCGACGAGATCCGCGAGGAAGCGATCGAGCTGCTCGCGCTCCCCTGCGCTCAGCCGCTCGGCCTTGTAACGAAAGCCCGCGACGGTGCCGCCGCGGGCCCCCGGCGTCGCGCTCTTGGCCGCGGCGGGGTCGGCGGGGACAACGGCGCCGGGACCGGCGCCCGTCGCGACGAGCAGGGTGAGGAGCAGGGGCGTCATTCTTCGAAGAGCCTCAGCGAGAGCCGCAGGTCCCCGCCGCTGGGGCCGCCGGTGCTGCCCTCGAGCGAGAGGTTCTTGCCGATCGGGAGGTGGTCGTAGATGAGCAGCCGCAGGCGGACGCCCTGGTCGGTGGTGGACGCCGCGTTGAGCGTCGTGGCCGTCCCCGACGTCGCCGTGGTGGCCGCGGTGTTCACGTAGGTGAGCCCCTGCGCGCCCTGTTGGTTGACGATGAGGCCGGGTCCTTCGAGCTGCAGGCGGCGGCCGAGCTGCCAGCGCCAGCCGCCGATGTCGAGGTTCACCTCGCCGCCGAAGGTCTGCTGTGCGAGCTGCTCGAGCTCCGCGGTGACCGGCGCCGTGGCCTCGCTGGTGAGCGCGCGCAAGGCGATGTTGACGTCGCGGTTTTGCACCGTGTCCTCGATGGTGCGCCCGAACAGGATGAAGCCGAGGAGCTCCGAGCGCGTCCACTCGCGCTGCGGATCGGTCGCCGAGAGGTCGAGGGTGATGCCCTTCTTCAAGTCGCCGTCGAGGAAGAGGTCCACGGGGATCTCGGTGTCGTTGGTGCCGGCGGCGCCCGGGGGGATCTCCGTTCGTGCCGTGGCGTGCACCAACGGGTTGAGCTTCCCGTCGACGGCGGTGGGGAACTCGATCTGCATCTCCACGACCTCGAAGCGCGCGCGCGGGAAGTCGACGGTGCCCTCTTCGACCTCGACGGCGCCGTCGAGGCGCGGCACACGCAGGGTGTTCTTGAGCTGGAGATCGCCTCGCAGCGTCAGGTCGGCGTCGAAGTTGGCCATGTTGGCGCGGACGCGGAAGCCCTGCAGGGACAGCCCCACGTCGAGCTCCAGGTTTTCGAGGCCGAGCGGCGTGAGCGTGACGTACAGCGGGTCGCTCGCCTTGTCCGGCGGCGCCTGGAGGATGAAGTTCCGGAGCTCGAAGGTCTTGCGGTAGAGGCCCTCGGTGACCTCGACGCGGCCCTTGAGCCTGGGCGCCGCCTCGTCGCCCTCGAGCGTGAGGTCGAGCGCTCCCTCGGCGCGGCCGGTGGGCAGCTTGAAGACGAGGTTGCTGCCGGACGCGACGAGGTCCCAATGCGCGACGTAGCCGCGGTCGCTTTGCCGCGCGGTGCGCACGTCGGCGAGGCCGTTGAGCGTGAGGTCGCCGTCGCCGACGCGGGCCTTGAGCCCCTTGGCGTTCACGCGGATGAGCCCGTCGGCGTTGTCGGCGAGGGGAGCGAAGGCGACGCTGCCGCCGGTGAACGTGATGACCTCGCCGAGCGCGCGCGGCGTGACGACGGCGCCGCTGTTGGGCGTGAAGGTGCCTTCGACGCTGATGCCCTTGTCGTAGCGCCCGCGCACCACGAGAGAGGTCTGCGCGGTGCCGCTCGCGTTGGCGATCTGCGGCGTGAACGCCTTGGCGATGCCGAGCCCGACGCTGCCCTTCACGTTCAGGTCGATGTCCTCGATGCCGACGGAGCCGGCCACGACGACGTCGACGTCGCCGCTCGGCGACGCGAAGCGCGCCGGCGTGACGAGCTTGACGCGGCGATCGGCGTAGAGCACCTCGGAGGTGCCGGCGAGATCGGCGCGCAGCGAGCCCGGCGGTTGCACGCTGGCCTCGAGGAGCGTCGCCTCGGCGCGGATGTCGACGGGCTTCCCCTCGGCCTTCACGATCTGCGCGTCCGCGCGCGCCTTGGCCCCGACGGAGAGATCGCGGGCCGCGAGCGCCGGCAGCAGGTCCTCGAGCCGTGGCTCCTCCACCTGGCCGACCACCGCCAGGTCGAACGTGCCGTGCAGGCCGTCGACGTCGCCGACGATGGTCGCCCACACGCGTTCGCCCGCGGTGCACGGCGACTCCGCCTCCCCGGCCGGCGCCCCGAGGGGGGGCGGGGGCGTCGATGGCGCCGCGCTCGTGGGCGCCGGCGCCTTCGCCGGCGTCGCCGGCTCCGGCGTGAAAGCACAGATGCGCGCGTTGAGGGAGCCTCCGTCCATGCGCGCGTCGACGAGCAACGGGCCAAGGGGGCGCATGACCGCGGGCGCGGGTCCCTGCGTCTCCGTGCTGCCCGGGCTCGCGCGCGCGACCGCCACCTCAGGGGAGCGCAGGTGCAGGCGCATGTCGAGCGCCTCGAGCGGTCCGGAGACGTCGACGGCGCCGGTGGCGAAGCCCTCGAGCGGTGAGACCGCCTTGCCGAGCTGCGTTGTGAACGGCGACAGGTCGACGTTCTGCATCTCGGCGTGCGCGTTCACGATCCGCCGCTCCACCGCGTACGACGACACGACGTCCCACGCGCCGCGGCTGCCCTCGAGGTGCGCGGCGAGCGTGGCTACGTGGCTCCGCGGCGCCCCGCCGGGCGTCGCCTTGCCGCGCGGCGCACCCGCGGCGCCCGCTGCCTCGGGCCGGTACGTGACGTCGACGGCGCCGGCGCCCAGCTGCTGATCGCCGACGCTCACGTCTGTGGCGCCGAGCCGCGCGACGACCTCGGGCTCCTTGGCGTCGCCGCTGATGATCACCAGGCCCTGCGCGGTGCCGCCGAATCGCGCCTTCCGGGCGGCCTGGATGCCGGCGAGCGCGAGCGACTCCACGTGGGCGTGCCCCTCGATGACGAGGTCGGGCAACGTCAAACGCACGTCGTCGGTGTGCGCGCGCACGACGCCGCCGCGGACGTCCGCGTAGGTCACCTGCAGCAAATTCTTGCTCACGGTGGCGCGCGCCGTGGCGGCGCCGAGGTCCTCACCGGAGACCTCGAGCCCGCCCGCGGCCGCCCGCAGCGCGACGACGGGGTTGTCGACGGTGCCGCCCAGGACGGCCTCGACGTCGGCGACGCCCGCCAGGAGAGACGGCTCGCCGTCCGCGCTCGTGCGGCCCGCGCCGAGCGCGATGCGCGCGAGGTCGGCGCGTGCCACGCGGACGGTGCCGGCAAGGGCGCGCCTGTCCTTGAGCTTCACCACGATGGGCTTCTTGAGCGAGACGGCGCCGCCGGCGGCGCGGGCCGTGAGGCCGTCGACGAGCACCTGCGTCGCGCTGGCCGCCACGTGGGCCGTGAGAGCGCCCACGGGCACGCCGTAGGCGTCGCCGCGCGCGGCGGTGCCGCGGCCGTCGACGACGACGCTGTGGTAGGGACCGTTCACCGTGCCTTCGAAGCGCGCGCCGTCGGCGTGGATGTCGGCCGGCACCGCGGGCACGAGGGCCGTGGCGTCGTCTGCGCCGGCGGTGACGTCGAGCGCCAGCCGCTGTTCCTCGGTGAAGACGTCGCCGTGGACCGTGGCGTCGAGCCGGTCGCCCCGGAGCGTGGCGGACTCGATGGAGACGCGCTTGGGCCGCACCACCACGCGCGCCCGCGCGTCGACGTTGCCGCGCATCTTGACGGCCGAGATCTCCGCGCGCCGCGCCGTCGCCGACGCGTCGACGGTGATCGGCTTTTCGCCGTCGGCGACGCCGGTGAGCGTCGCCCGCCCGCTGATCACGCCCTTGGGCGCCGGGTCGAGCTTGGCCGGCTCGAGCGCGCGCGCGACGGGGACGTCGGTGGCCTTGACGCTCAGGTTCATCTCGAGCCCCGGCAGCTTGACCGTGCCGGCCGCGGCGACGACGCCGCCGGCCTTCAGCCACGTCCCGTCTTCGATGTGCACCACGTCCTTGGTGACGTCGATGACGCCGCGGCCCGCGTCCACGTCGTAGCCGTAAGCCTCCGCGTGGGCGAAGGTGCCGTCGGCGTGGACGCGCGGATCCGAAAACGGACCCGTGACGTCGACGGAGGCGTGCACCGGGGGCGTATCGAAGGGAAGGCGCTTGAGCCGCTCCGGCCACGCGTTCTTGGGCGCGTCGACGGTGCCGCGCAGGTCGAGCGACCCCGGGTCCGCGAACCATAGCTTGCCGTGCGCCGTGACCTTGGCGCCCGCGGCGCGCGCCGTGGCCGCGGTGATCTCGAGGCCGTTCTTCACCACGCGCACGCCCGCCGCCCTCACGTCGACGAGCGGCACGTCGAGCTGCTTGAGCCGCACCGCGCCCTTCTTGATGGTCGGACGCTTGACGTCGACGACGACGAGGTCGTGCGCGAGGTCGATCTCGAGCGACGCGGTGGCGTCGATGGTGTCGGCGGTGACGGTGACGTTCTCTTCGTCGGTGAACGTGAAGCCGCCGTTGCGCGCGATGATGGCGTCGATGCGGAAGGCGGCCTTCTGCGGCTTGTTCTTGTCAGGCGGCTTTTTGGGGGTGAGGGCCTCGATGAGGTTGAGCTTCTTGTCGTGCAGCCGCAGCGAGAGCAGCGGTTGCGCCAGCTCGATGCGCGAGATGACGATGTCGCCGGCGAGGAGCGACGTCAGCGACAGCGTGGCGGAGGCGCGCCGCACCCGGGCGACCTCGGCCCCCGACGGGTCGGTGAGCAGCGCGTCCTCGAGGACCACGCTGCTCGGCGCCTGGTAGTCGACGACGCGGGCACGGATGTGCCCCTTGAGCTTGTCGTTGACGATGCGGAGGAACAGCTCCGGCACGCGATCGTCGAGGCCGGCGAGCCGGACGCCGAGCCCGTCGTGGTCCGGACCGCTTCGCTGCGCGCCCGCCGGCGGCAAGAGCGCGGCGCAAGCGGCGGCGAGGACGACGGGCAGCTTCACCGGGCACATCGTTATGCTCGGAGTCCCCCGGCGGCAAGTTGCCGGCCGCCGCAGTAGGGTCCGGAATCCGCCGTCGGCGCGACCGGTTGTCGCCGTCGGCCCGAGGGAGGTCTCGATGCGCGTGGGTCTTGTGTTCGGCGGGCGAAGCGTGGAGCACGTCGTCAGCGTGCGTTCGGCGCGCACGGTGCGCGAGGGGCTCGTCGCCGCGGGGCACGACGTCGTCGCGCTCGGCATCGCGGAGAGCGGCGCGTGGCTCGACCCCGCGGTGTGCGCCGGAGTGCTCGAGGGCAGCGACAAGGCGTTGCCGGCGTCGTCGGAGGGCGTGCGCGCGTCGCTGCGCCACCTGTGCGAGGCGGACGTCGACGTCGCCTTCCCCATCGTCCACGGCACGTACGGTGAAGACGGCACGCTCCAGGGGCTGTTCGAGATGCTCGACCTCCCCTACGTCGGCTGCGGCGTGCTCGCCAGCGCGGTGGCCATGGACAAGCTGCAGAGCAAGCGGCTGTTCGAGGCGGCGGGATTGCCGGTGGTGCCGTGGGTGGCGGCGGGGCGCGCGGGCTTCGACAACAGCCCCCTGTCGTCGTTGGCCGGCACGGAGACGATGCCGCTGCCGCTGTTCGTGAAGCCGTCGGTGGGTGGCTCTTCGGTGGGCTGCAAGAAGGTGAAGGACCGGGCTGAGCTCGTCGACGCCGTGCGCTTCGCGCTGAAGTTCGACGACACGGTCCTGGTGGAGCAGGGGCTCACGGCGCGCGAGATCGAGGTGGCGGTGCTCGGCGCGCCCGGGGCCATGCGCGCGTCGGCCATCGGGGAGATCGTGCCCGGCAACGACTTCTACGACTACGAGGACAAGTACCTGAAGGACGACGCCAAGCTGCTGGCGCCCGCTCCCCTCGACGACGCCCTCGCCGCCGAGGTCAAGCGCGTGGCCGCGGCCGCCATGGAGGCCGTCGGCGGCGCGGGCCTCGCGCGCGTGGATTTCTTCGTCGACGGCGAGCGCCTCTACCTGAACGAGATCAACACGCTGCCGGGCTTCACGTCGGTGTCGATGTACCCTCGCCTGTGGGGGCTGGCGGGCGTCCCCTTGCCCGAGCTCGTCGACACGCTGGTGAGGCTCGGCGTCGAGCGGCACAGGAGCAAGGCTCGCCTCGACGAGAGCCTGCGGGACTTCATCGCCTCGCTCGTCTGACCCGGCCGCGAACCTTGGTTACTCGGGGAGGGTGACGTGCCAGCGCTCCGCCTCGGCCACGCGGCGGGCGGTCTCGTCCTTTTCGCCGAGCGTGCGCACGATGCCGACGGCGAGCTGGTGCGCGAGGGGGTTGCCGGGGTCGACGGCGAGCGCGGCGTCGAGGTCGCGCAGCGCGGCGTTGAGCTTGCCCTCGTGGCTCAACACGCGCGCGTGCAGCACGAGCGCCACGCTCGCGGGGTGCGCGCGGGCGACGACGGGATCGAGCGCGCCGTGCGCGAGGGCGAGGGCCTCGGGGCAGCCGTCGGCCTGCACGCAGTTGTCGAGGACGTCGAGCGCCTGCTGGCCGATCTTGAGCCGCGGCTCGACGTCGAACGGCACGGCCGCGGCATAGCTGCGCAGCGGCCCCGGGTCGTCGCCACCGAGCGCGGCGTCGCGGAAGAACAGCACGCCGGTGAGGACCGCGGTGAGCACCACGAACGCGCCCGTCACCCGACGCTGCAACGCGCCCGCCGGCGCCGGCGGCTCCGTCGCCAGCACGAGCCCCCACATGACGCCGGCGATCGACGCGGTCTGCGCGACGTGACCGTCGTAGTCGATGCACAGCCGCACCGCGTACGCGGCGGCGCCGCCGGCGAGGACCATGTCGGCGACGCCGAGGCTGTCGCGCCGCTTCCACAGCGCGCGAGCGCAGACGACGAGGGCGCCCACGACGAGCAGCGCGCCGACGACGCCGCCCTCGGCCAGGTACTCGAGCGGCGTGGAGTGCGCGTAGCGCGTGAGGTTCGCGTCGGGCGTGCGCGTCGCCAGGTAGGCGGCGGGGAAGCGCATGAAGCCCACGCCGAGGAGCGGGTGCTCCGCCGCGATGGTCAACGCCGCGCGCCAGTTGTCGACGCGCTCGCCGGCGGAGTGGGCGAGCGCGTCGCCTCCGCGAACGGCGAAGGCGACAGCGGCGGCGGCGCCGGCGACGACGACGCCGGTGCCCGCGAGCAACAAGCCCTGCTTGAGCGAGCGCCGCAGGGCGAACGCGACGGCGCACACGGCGATGCCGACGACGAACGCGAGCGCGGTGCCGAAGGAGCGCACGGCGACGACGCCCGACGCCGACACCGCGGCGATGCCGGCGAGCACCATGCGCTTGCGGCGCACGGTGGCCGGATCGGCTTCCGGAGCGAGCGGCCGCGCCGGATCGGGCTCGGCGCCGTCGACGCGCGCCGCGGGGGCCTCGAGCGCCAACGCGAACGCGGCGAACGCGCCCGCGAGGCAGAGGCCGCCGCACAGATCCGGCGAGAGCGACAAGCCGAGCGGCCGCGCGGCGCGCAGGGTGGCGATCACCTGCTCGTCGAGGCCGAGCTCCTGCGCGCGCGCGAGCTTCTCCGGCCAGTCGATCGCCTTCTGCCACGCCGCCGCCACCGCGTTGAGCGCGCCGCCGGCGCTCACGCCCCACAACAGCGCCGTGCGGCAGCTCCCCGTCGACGCCAGCAGGAAGAACGCGGCCGGGCCGAGGGCGGCGGGCAGCGCGATGAAAGACACCCACGGGTCCCACGACGTCGGCACCGACAGGATGGCGCCGCCGGTGACGAGCGCCGCCGCCACGAGCGCGTGGCGAGGTGCCCCCGCCACCAACGCCAAAGCCAGCGCCGCGAGGCACACGTGCGCGTCGACGAGCGACGGCGCGTGCGCCGTGAGCCCCATGCGCACGACGACGAGCCCGGCGCAGGCGAGGAGAAAAGCGCGCCCCGTCAACGCCCGCCCACGATGGACACGCAGTGATCGATGGTGCCGGCGCGCGTGACGTGCACGCGCACCGCCAGCGCGCTCGTGAGGGGGATGGGCACCTCGAGCGCGTCGCGCGGCTTGGGCGTGTGCCAGCGCGCCATCGCGCGGCAGAGGCAGGACAGGGCCTTGCCCTCGTCGTCGACGCGCAAGGCCGCCGACACGTACTTGTCGACGCAGCGCTTGAGATCGATGGCGCGAGACGCGGCGTAGTCCTTGACGGCGCCGGCGTCGGTGGCGGCGAGCGCGGCGGGATCGGTGTTGTCCTTGAGGGCCGTGGGCGTGGGCCGCGCTTCGAGCTTGCTCTCGTCGAGGAAGCACGCGTGGGAGGTGAGCAGCTCCTGGACGGCGCCGCGCTCGTCGGCGCCGGCGTCGGCGCCGCGCGCGAGCTCGACGGTGCGTGCGGCGGCGGTGCACGCGGCGCTCTTCATGGCCGGCGCGCGCGCACGCACACCGGCCGAGCGCGCGTTCCTCACGTCGTCGTACAAGGCCATGAGGCCTCTCGACAGCGCGCGGTGGGTCTCGAAGCGCGCGCGCCCGAGGCCCGGCACGGGCGACAGCGGCTTCCACGACGAGACGCTCTGTGCCACGCGCGCCACGTCGGCGAACGCGTCGGCGCGCGCGTCGACGGCGGCCTTGGCGTCGGCGTCGCCGGCCGCGTCGAGCGTGCGCTTGCGGGCGAGCGCGACGTCGACGAGCGCGCGGCACTCGACGCCGCGCAGACCCGAGACGCGCAGCGCGTCCTTGCAGCGGTCGGTGGCGCCGGCGGCGGCGAGCGCGGCGTCGACGTCGACGCGCGGCGCGCGCCGGGCCGCCCGGACCAGGCGCGCCGGCTCGTCGAGGGCGCGCCCGGCGAGCGCCCCGGAGGCCGGCAGGATCAGCAGGCCGACGAGCGCCACGAGGCGCTCCGCGGAGGGTCGCATGCGAGCACTCTACAGCGTCGGGGACGGACAGGGCGCAATCGCCCCGGTGTGACGCGCCCGGAGCGGATCCACATCCGGCGCCGAGCTTGACCCCCCGGGGGGTGCCACTTATTGTCACTTTGCCTGCCGCGACGACGAATCCTCGTCGTCGACGCGGGCTTTTGGGAGCTTCGTTTGGCGATCAACCGCGACAAGGTCGAGGCAACCGCCATCAAGCTCTTGCAGCAAGGCAAGTACGACAAGGCGATCGTCGAGTTCAAGAAGCTCGTCGACGATGACAAGACCGACGTCCGCAACCTGCTCAAGCTGGGCGAGACGTACGTGAAGGTGGGGGCGCGCAAGGAGTCCATCGACGCGTACGAGAAGGCCGCCGCCATCTACACGGAGCAGGGCTTCTATTTGAAGGCCGTCGCGGTCTTCAAGCAGATCCTCCGCGTCGACGCCAACGTCCCCGAGCTGCACCTCAAGCTCGCCGAGCTCTACCAGCAGCTCGGCCTCACGTCGGACGCGCTGGCGCACTACCAGACCGTCGCCGTGTTCTACGAGCAAGGCGGCCGTCCTCGCGACGCCCTCGACATGCTCAAGCGCATGGTCGACCTCGACCCGGACAACATCGCTTCGCGCATCAAGCTCGGCGAGCTGTTCGCGCAGCAGGGTCTCGCCGAAGAGGCGTCGCAGGAGATGCGCAGCGCGCTCAACTTCCTGAAGCAGCAGCAGCGCTTCGACGACTACGTGCGCGTCGGCGAGCGGCTCGTCGCCTACGACGCCGGCGCGCTCGACGTCGCGCAGGACCTCGCGCGCATCTACATGCAGCGCGAGCAGCCGAGCGTGGCGCTCGGCAAGCTGCAGATGTGCTTCAAGGCCGACCCGCGCAACGTCGAGGTGCTCGCGATGATCGCGCAGGCCTTCCTCGACATGCAGCAGGTGCCGAAGACCATCTCCGTGTTCAAGGAGATGGCCAAGATCTACTCGGCCGACGGCAACGTCGAGCTCGCCACGCGCACCTGGGAGCGCGTGATCGAGCTGCACCCCGGCGACGCGGAGGCGGAGCAGGCGCTCGGTCGCAACGGCCCGCAGACCACGGCGCCGGCCTACGGGCGCCCCACGCTCGTGCCCACGGTGGTGGCGCCCGCGCAGGCGCAAGCGCCCATCGCCGCGCAGCCGAACAGCGCGCCGCAGCCGCGCGTCAGCGCCGAGGACGAGCAACTGCAGCGCCTGCTCACCGAGACCGACGTCTACGTGAAGTACGGGCTCAAGGAGAAGGCGATCGAGCACATCCAGAAGGTGTTCGCCGTCCGGCCCGACCACATCCCCGCGCTCGAGAAGCTGAAGGACCTCCAGCAGCAGGTCGGCGGGCGCGACCTCGCCGCCACGTTGAAGCGCCTCGTCGACGCGGCGGAGAAGCAGGGGCACGCGCGCGTCGAGGAGTGGCGTCGTGAGCTCTCTCGCGCGGGCGCGCCGGCGCGGCCCCTCACGCAGCCGTCGCTCATCATCCCCGTCAGCCAGTCGGCGGCGCCGTCGTCGGGCGAGGGCGACATCGTCATCACCGACGACTCGCAGCAGAGCCAGCTCGCCGACGAGCCGTTTCTGCAGAGCGAGTCGGGCGTCATCCGCCTCGACGACAACGCCTCCGGCATCATCGCCCTCGACCCCTCCGCGCTCGACGAGCCGTTCCTCGACGGCGACGGCTCCATGATGGACGACATGTCCGGCACCGCGGCGCTGCCGCCCGACGAGCCCGACGGCTTCGACGCGCCGCGCGAGATCCCGCGCATGCCCACCGGGGTGTTGCGCGCGCCCGAGCCGCTGCGTCCGCCGCCGATGGGCGCGCCGCCGCCGATCGCCGCGTCGCCCGAGCCGCCGGTCCTGGCGCTCGACGACGTCGTTGACTTCAACGACGCCGACGCCCTCGTGCGCAAGGCGCTGCAGGACATCAGCGCCGAGGACGTCGCCGCCGCCGCCGACGAGCTCTTGCTCGAGGCGTCCCCCGACGACATCCTGCCGTCGTCGGGCGAGGGCGACGCCGTCGAGGGGCCGCAGTCGGGCGCGTTCGAGCTGTCCACGGGGCAGATGCCGGCGCTCCTCACCGACGCCGCCCCCGAGTCGCGCACGGTGCCCACGCGGAGCGGCATCTCCAACCCCGACGACGACGAGATCGATCGCCTCGCGCGCGAAGCCGTGGACGACGCCAACCGCAGCCTCGTCGCCGACGTCGCCGCCACCGCGCTCATGAGCCTGTCGCCGCAGGAGCAACACGAGATCGACGAGCTCGAGGGCAGCTCCGGCTTCTCTTCGGGCGTGTCCCCCGTCGGCGCCACGGTGGTGCGTGCGTCCGCGGCGGCGTCGCTGGAGCCGCCGGCGCTGCCGCCCGAGATGCGCGACGACGACGACAGCGCGGGCTTCGACGAGCCCACGCTCGCGCTCCTCCCGCCGGCGCCGTCGAGCGACGTGCCCACCGACGAGCGCCCGCGCAAGGCCGCCGCCGCGCGTCCGGCGCCGAGCCTCCTCACCAACAGCCCCTCCTCCGACGACGACGACGACAACGTGCCCACGCTCTCCGGGGCGAAGCAGCGTCCCGACCTCAAGCCGAGGAGCGCGAGCGACCTGAGCTTCCCGGACATCGGCGCCGCCGCCGGGGGCGCCGCCGACGCCGGGGGCGCGAGCGCCGTCGAACGCGAGCGGGGCGCGCCGCCGGCGCGCGCGACGGCGGCGCCTCCGCCGGAGCTCGCCGGCGACTTCTCCGAGGAGTTCGACCCGTCGAGCTTCGACCTCCCCGACGACGTGAAGGAGCTGTTGCGCCGCGACGCCAGCGGGCCCACGCCGGCGGCGCCGGGCGCGGAGGAGCCCCTCGAGGCCATCGGCGAGCTCGAGGAGCTTCAGCCCGAGATCCCGTCGGCGGCGAGCCTGGGCCTCGAGGAGCTCCCGCCGGAGATGAGCTTCGACGCGTTCTCGGAGCCGTCCGGCGAGATCACGCTGCGCGGCAAGCTGGGCCTCGCCAACAAGGCCCACGGCTTCGAGGACGACCCGGCCAACCAGTTCTTCCCCGACGAGCTCGAGGAGGCCGAGTTCTTCATCCAGCAGGAGCTCCTCGACGAAGCGCGCGACATCCTGTCGGCCATCCTCGAGGACGTGCCGGACAGCGCGCGCGTCCAGTGGATGCTCGCGCGCGTGGTGGCCAAGGAGAACGGCGAGCCGGAGCCGCCGGCTCCGTGGGAGCAGCGCATCCTCGAGGAGGTGCAGGCGCAGCTCGAGGACCTCGGCATCTCGGAGGCCACCGGGCAGCGCGAGGCCGCCGAGCCCGCCCTCGGCGACGGCACCGCGCAGGTGTCGGTGGAAGAGGTGCTCAGCCAATTCAAGAAGGGCGTGGCCGAGACCGTCCCCGAGGACGACGCCGCCACCCACTACGAGCTCGGCATCGCCTACAAGGAGATGGGCCTCCACGACGACGCCGTCACCGAGTTCAACATCGCCGCGCGCGCGTCCTCTCGCGCCGCCGACGCCCGCTTCATGATCGGCGTCGTGCGCCTCGACCAGGGACGGCGCGAAGACGCGCTGCAGGCCCTCGAGGAGGCGGTGGCGGTGCCCACCGCCACGCGCGACCAGCGCGGCGCGGCCGAGTACCAGCGCGGCGTCGTCCTCGAGGAGCTCGATCGCCTCGTCGAGGCGCTTCGCGCCTTCAAGGCCGCGAAGGCGCACGGCAGCGCGGCGGTGGATCTCGATCGGCGCATCCAGGAGCTCACGGCGAAGGTGGGGGGCGACGACGGCGGCGGCCCCGCGGCGCCCAACGGATCCCGCGGCGGCGGCGGCGGGAGCGGCGGCGGCAACAACGGCAGCAACAACCACGGCGCCAACGGCCACGGAAAGCCGGGCGAGCGACCGCCGGGCCGCGGGCCCAAGAACATCGACTACGTATGATCCTCCCGCACGCCTTCCCTCACTTCGCTCGGTCAGAGTGCGCGCCTCCCTCCGGTCGGCCCCTATGAACTTCATCGAATACTTCGGCATGACGCAGGAGCCGTTTTCGAACGCTCCCGTGAGCCGCTTTTATTACAACAGCGCGCAGCACGCCGAGGCGCTCACGCGGCTCACCTACGCGGTCGACTCGATGAAGGGGCTCGCGCTGCTCGTCGGTCAGATCGGCGCGGGCAAGACCACGCTCGCGCGCCGCATGCTCGATGCGCTCCCCGAGGATCGCTACGAGGCCGCGCTGCTCGTCATCATCCACTCGGGCATCACGGCCTCGTGGCTCCTGCGACGGGTGGCGCTGCAGCTCGGGGTGCCGGAGCCGGCGCACGAAAAGCTCGCGCTCCTCGGGCAGCTCTATCAGCGCCTCGTGCAGATATACGAGTCCGGCAAGAAGGCCGTGGTGCTCATCGACGAAGCGCAGATGCTTCAGACGCGCGAGCTCATGGAGGAGTTTCGCGGGCTGCTGAACCTCGAGGTGCCCGAGCGCAAGCTGGTCACGTTCGTGTTCTTCGGGTTGCCGGAGGTCGAGCAGAACCTGTTGCTCGATCCGCCGCTCGCGCAGCGGGTGGCGTTGCGCGTGCACCTGTCGCCGTTCGATCGGGACGCCACGGAGGCGTACATCAAGCACCGGCTGCGGCTCGCCGGCGCTTCCCGCATGCTGTTCCGCCCGGACGCCATCGACGCCATCCACCAGAGCTCCACCGGCATCCCGCGCGTGATCAACACGCTGTGCGACAACGCGCTGTTCGAGGCGTTCTTGTCACGTGCGGGCGACGTCGACGGCGAGATGATGAAGAAGATCGGCGACAACCTCGGGGTCACGCTCCACGCGGCGAAGGTCTCGGCGTCGGCGAACGAGCCCATCCCGCTCACGCGCGTCGCCGGCGGCGGCGCGCGCCGCAGCCTCGACCTCGAAGACGTCGACGAGATGCTGAGCGCGCTGCAGAAGGCGTAGCGCGCCGCACGGCCGGCCTCCTCGTGGTGCCGGCGTTTTCGCCGTGAGCCTTCGCGCCCACTGCGCTAGACCGCCTCATGGCCCGCTTGCTCCTCGACATGCAGGGGTTCTCGGCGCTCCTCACGGAGCTCGCGCGGCGCGGCTATCGGGTCGTCGGCCCCACGGTGCGTGACGCCGCCGTCGTGCTCGACGACGTAGAAGGCGTCGACAATCTCCCGCGCGGCGTCGGCGACGAGCAGGACGGCGGCCGCTATCGCTTGAGGGCGCGCGGCGACGACGCGCTCTTCGGCTTCTCCGTCGGGCCCATGTCGCTGCGCCGGTTCATGAAGCCGCCGCGGCGCCGGGTGTTCTCCGCCGAGCGCGGCGCGCGCGGCGGGCTGCGCATCATCGAGGACGAGCCCGCCGCTCGGCGCACCGCGTTCATCGGCGTGCGCGCCTGCGACCTCGCCGCGCTCGCCGTGCAGGACGCGGTGTTCGTCGGCGCCGGCGCCCACGACCCGGCGTACGCCGCCGCGCGCAGCGACGTCTTTCTCGTCGCGGTGCAGTGCGGCCAGGCGGGCGGCACCTGCTTCTGCGCTTCGATGGGGACCGGCCCCAGGGCGACCGCGGGCTTCGACCTCGCCTTGACCGAGCTCGGCATCGAGCACGTCGAGCGGGCGGCGGGCGCGCCGGCGCGCGCGGGAGCGCACCGCTTCGTCGTCGAGGCCGGCAGCGACGCAGGGCGCGACGTCCTCGCCGCGCTCTCGCCGCCCGAGGCCGCGCCCGCCGACGTCGCCGACGCCGACGCCGTCGTCGAGGAGACCGCGCGACACATGGGGCGGCGCCTCGACACCGCCGGCATCCAGGCGCTGTTCGCAGACAACCGCGAGCACCCGCGCTGGGACCAGGTGGCCGATCGCTGTCTGTCGTGCGCCAACTGCACGCTCGTGTGCCCCACGTGCTTCTGCTCCACCGTCGAGGACACGAGCGACGTCACCGGGGAGCACGCCGAGCGTTGGGAGCGCTGGGACTCCTGCTTCAACGCCGACTTCTCGCACCTGCACGGCGGGCCCGTGCGCGCCACCACGCGCGGCCGCTACCGACAGTGGATCAGCCACAAGCTCGGCACGTGGCACGAGCAGTTCGGCACCTCGGGGTGCGTCGGCTGCGGCCGCTGCGTCACCTGGTGCCCCGTCGGCATCGACATCACCGAAGAGACCGCCGCGCTGCGCGGCGACGGGAGTGACCATGGCTGAGGCCGCGCTCCTTGGGCATTCGTTCTTCACCGGCCTCCCGCCGGAGCACGTGCGCGGCGTCGGCGCCCTCGCGCGCGCGGTGTCGTTCGACCCCGGCGCCGTCCTCTTTCGCACGGGCGACGCCGCCGACGCGCTCTACCTCGTCACGGCCGGGCGCGTGGCGCTCGAGATCGAGGTGCCCGGCCGCGGCGCTGTCGTCGTCGAGACCATCTCTCCCGGGGAGGTCCTCGGTTGGTCGTGGGCGGTGCCGCCGCACCGCTTTCGCTTCACCGCGCGCGCCGTGGAGCGCACGGAGGCGTTGGCTGTCGACGGCGCGGCGCTGCGTGAGGCGTGCGCCGCCGACCACGACCTCGGCTACGAGATCCACCGGCGCCTCCTCGAGACCGTCGCCAAGCGCCTCGGCCACACCCGCATCCAACTCCTCGATCTCTATGCCGCCCCCTGAGCAATTCCCGCCGCCGATCGTCCCAGGCCGCTCCCTCCGGTCGCCGATCGTGCCCGACGTCTGGCGCGTCCGGAACAAGACCGTCGAGAGCGCCGACACCGTCACGCTGGCGGTCGCGCCCGCTTCGGGGGCACCGCCGCCGTTTCTGCCGGGGCAGTTCCACATGCTCTACGCCTTCGCCGTCGGCGAGGCAGCCATCTCGTTGAGCGGCGATCCCGCGTCGAAAGACGAGCGCCTGCACACCGTGCGCGCGGTGGGCGCGGTGAGCCGCGCGCTCGTCGCGTTGCAGAAGGGCGACTCTCTCGGCGTGCGGGGTCCCTACGGCGCGCCGTGGCCGCTGGCCACGGCCGAGGGGCACGACCTCGTCTTCGTCGCCGGCGGCATCGGTCTGGCGCCGCTGCGGCCGGCCATCCTGGCGGCGCTCGCCGAGCGCGCGAAGTTCGGCCGCATCGCGGTGCTGTACGGCGCGCGCACGCCCGATGAGCGCATCTTCCGCGAAGAGCTGTCGCGCTGGGAGCGGGAAGGCGCGCTCGATCTCCACGTCACGGTGGACCGCGCCGACGCCGGCTGGCGCGGCCACGTCGGCCTCGTCACCCGGCCGCTCGCGGTGCTCGAGCTCGAGCCGGCGCGCACCAGCGCTTTTTTGTGCGGGCCCGAGATCATGATGCGGCTCGGCGCCGAGGCGCTCGCCGAGCGCGGCGTCCCCGCGGCGCAGGTCCACGTGTCCATGGAGCGGAACATGAAGTGCGCCGTGGGCCACTGCGGCCACTGCCAGCTCGGCGCCGACTTCGTCTGCAAGGACGGCCCGGTCTTTCCCTGGACGCGCATGGCGCCCGTCATGACGGTGCGGGAGCTTTGATGGCAAAAGCGGCGCGAAAGAAGAAGCTCGCCGTCTGGAAGCTCGCGTCGTGCGACGGCTGCCAGCTCAGCCTGCTCGATTGCGAGGACGAGCTCCTGGCGGTGGCCGGCGCGGTGGAGATCGCGCAGTTCCTCGAGGTCAGCAAGGCGACCGTGAAGGGACCCTGGGACCTCACGCTCGTCGAGGGGAGCGTCACCACGGCCGCCGACGCCGCGCGCATCAGGGAGATCCGCGCGCAGTCCAAGGTGCTCGTCACCATCGGCGCGTGCGCCACCGCCGGCGGCATCCAGGCGCTGCGCAACTTCGCCGACATCAACGAGTACATGTCCGCGGTGTATGCGTCGCCCGAGTACATCTCGACGCTGGCGACGTCGACGCCGGTGTCGGCGCACGTGAAGGTCGACTACGAGCTGCACGGCTGCCCCATCGACAAGCACCAGCTCCTCGAGGTGATCAGCGCGCACCTGTGCGGCCGCAAGCCTTCGGTGCCGAACCACAGCGTATGCGTCGAGTGCAAGCTCGCCGGAAAGGTCTGCGTGACGGTGGCGCAGGGCACCCCGTGCCTCGGCCCGATCACGCACGCGGGCTGCGGCGCGCTCTGTCCGGGCTACGCCCGCGGCTGCTATGGCTGCTTCGGCCCCAAGGAGAACGCCAACCCGCCCGCGCTCATGACCCACGCGCGCGAGCACCTGTCGCTGCCGAAGAAGGGCGCGCTGCGCATCCTGCGCACGTTCAACGCCGCCGCCCCCGAATTCGAACGAGAGAGCCGCCGCTATGAGCACCCGGACGATCAAGGTTGACGCGCTCGCGCGCGTCGAGGGCGAGGGCGCCCTGTTCGTGCGCCTGAAAGACGGCGCGGTCAGCGACGTGCGCCTGCAGATCTACGAGCCGCCGCGCTTCTTCGAGGGGCTCCTGCGCGGCCGCGACTTCCGCGAGGCGCCCGACATCACGGCGCGCATCTGCGGCATCTGCCCGGTGGCGTACCAGATGAGTGCGGTGCACGCGATGGAGCGCGCGCTCGGCGTCGTCGTCGATGGGCCGCTGCGCGACCTGCGCACGCTCCTGTACTGCGGGGAGTGGGTCGAGAGCCACGCGCTGCACGTGACCATGCTTCACCTGCCGGACTTCCTCGGCTTCGACGACGCCATCCAGCTCGCCAAGCAGTCGCCCGACCTCGTAAAGGAGAGCCTGGTCCTGAAGAAGGCGGGCAACGCGATCATGCGCTTGCTCGGCGGCCGCGAGATCCACCCGATCAACGTGAAGGTCGGCGGCTTCTACAAGACGCCGCGGCCAAAGGAGCTGCTGGAGCTGCGCCCGGCGCTGGTCGCCGCGCGCGACATCGCGGCGATGCTCGTGCGAAAGACCGCCGCGCTCGACTTCCCCGACCTCGAGCGCGACGTGCCGTGTGTGGCGCTCCAGCACGAGAGCGAATATGCGATGAACGAGGGCCGCATCGTGTGCGAGAGCGGCCTCGACATCGACGCGAGCGAGTGGGAGTCGCACTTCTCCGAGAGCCAGGTCCCGCACTCCACGGCGCTGCACGCGTCGCTCGCGGGCGTGGGCTCGTACCTCGTGGGCCCGGTCGCCCGCTACAACCTCGGCTTCGATCGTCTGAGCGCGGCGGCGCGGGCGGCGGCGCAGGCGGCGGGGCTGCCGCGCACGGTGCGAAACCCGTTCATGAGCATCGCGGTGCGGAGCGTGGAGCTGCTGCACGCCGTCGACACGTCGATCAGGATCATCGACGCGTACACGGAGCCGCCCGCGCCTTCGATCCCGGTCGAGGTCCCGGCGCGGTCGCCGGGCGATGCGCCGCTCGTCGGCACGGCGGCGACGGAGGCGCCCCGCGGCTTGCTCTTTCACCGCTACGAGCTCGCCGCCGACGGCGCCATCGTGTCCGCGCGCATCGTGCCGCCGACGTCGCAGAACCAGGCGGCCATCGAGGACGACCTGCGCGCGTTCGTGCCTCGCTTCGCCGAGCTGCCCAAGCCGGAGCTGACGGCGCGGTGCGAGCAGGCGGTGCGCAACTACGACCCGTGCATCTCGTGCGCGACGCACTTCCTGGCGCTCGACCTGGAGCGCACGTGACCAAGCCTCCAGCGCAAGCGGCAGACGGCTCACCGGCGGCAGCGACGACGTCGCCGCGCACCATCGTCGTGTGCATCGGCAACGCCGTTCGCGGGGACGACGGCGCCGGGCCCGCGGTCTTCGAGGCGCTGCGCGGCCGCTTGCCTGCGGGCGTCGACCTGCGCGCGCTGCGGGGCGACCTGACGGAGCTCGTGGAGCTGTGCACGGCCGAGGCGCGGCTCGTCGTCGTCGACGCCGTGGTGACCGGCGTCGCGCCGGGGACGGTGCGCCGCCTCGCGCGCAAGGACATCCGCCGCGAGATGTTCCCGCGGGCGTCCACGCACGCGCTCGGCGTGGCGGAGGCGCTCGAGCTGGCGGAGGCGCTCGGGGGCGCCGTCGACGCCACGCTGTGGGGCATCGAGGCCGCGTCGTTCGCGGAGGGGACGTCGCCGTGCGCGGCGGTGTCGTCGTCGGTGGCGACGGTGGCGGAGGGGATCCTCGAGGAGCTCGGCGCCGGGCGCTCGTCCGGGACGGCGGCGCCGCGCGAAGGGAGCGGGACGGATGCATGAGCTCTCGTTGCTCGCCGGGCTGTTTCGCCAGGTCGAGCGCATCGCGGACGCCGAGCGGGCCACGCGCGTGACGTGCGTGCGGCTGCGCCTGGGCGCGCTCGCGCACATCTCGCCCGAGCACCTGCGTGAGCACTTCGTCGACGCCGCGCGCGGCACGCGGCTCGAGGGCGCGCGGCTCGAGGTCACGACGGCGACGGACCCCACCGACGGGGGCGCGCTGGACATCCTCCTCGAGAGCGTCGACGTCGAGTGAGCGCCGGGGCGCCCCACGACGGGCCGCCTGCACCGTCAGCGGCGGCGGCGGAGGCGGCGCAGCAACAGGAGGCCGCCGACGACGGCCGCGAGGGCGGCGATGCGGGCGGCCCGCGAGGGGCGCGGCCGTGCGGGGACGCGCGGGGCCGGCGGCGGGCGATGGGAGAACAGGCCGCCGACGAGGAAGCTCTTGCGCGGGTGCCGCGCGACGTCGACGATGCGGGCGACGTTGTCGACGTGGACCGCGCTCACGCGCACGCCGCTGCCCGCGTGCAACAGCTCGGTGCGCAGCGCGTCGGTGAGCCCGTCGACGGCGCGGCGCGCCGCCAGCGCCACCTGCACGATGCTGCCCTCGTCCCGTGCCTTCATGCGCTTGAGCGCCGTGAACGTGCCGTGCACGGCCCCCACGGTGTCCTCGACGCGGTCGATGCCCGCGTTCACCCAGATGTCGATCGCGCCGAAGTGCTCCTCCACCGCGTCCGCCGCCGCCTCCAGCGCCTCGGCGTCGGCGACGTCACAGGGGAGCACCAGCGCCTCCCCGCCCAGCCGTTCGACCTCGCGCCCGACCGCCGTCAGCGCGTCCGCACCGGCGTCGACGAGGCCGATGCGCGCACCCCCCTGTGCGAAGGCCCGCGCGGTCTGCGCGCCCACGCGCCCCGCGGCCCCGGTGATGACGACGACCTCAGCGCCCACGCCGCCAAGCCGTGCATCCGCCGTTCCCGCCCGCCCGCGGCCCCCGCGGTCGTGCAATAAAGCTCCCATGGCGCCCCGCCTGGACACGCCGCTGTCGAAAGCGCTGATCGAGAGCGGCAGCCTCGATCCGTCCGCGCTCGAGGAAGCCGTGCAGGAGCAGATGATCCACGGGGGCGCCCTGGACACCATCCTCCTCGAAAAGGGCGCCGTCGAAGAGCGCGCCCTCGCCGCCCTCCTCGCCCAGGCCTGGCAGACCGACCCGGTCCCCCTCGACGACATCGAGCGCCCCGCGGCCGCCGCCGTCAAAGCCCTCCCCGAGCGCATGGCCCTCGCCATGCGCCTGTGCCCCTTCGCCGTCGAGGGCACCGCCGTCCACGTCATGTGCACCTCGCCGCTCGACCGCGGCCTCATCGAAGAGGTCAGCGCGCTGTTGAAGAAGCCGCTGGTGCCGCACGTGGTCCCCGAGGTGCGGCTGTGGCAGGGCCTGCAGCAGGCCTACGGCACCGCGCCCGACGAGCGCTTCGCCGCGCTGCTCACGGACCTGCGCTCGCCGGCCAAGCCCGGCGACGGCTCCGAGGAGGGCGCCCCCTTCGACGACATGCGCGACGCCTCCGACCCCGGCGCCGCCAAGTGGGACCTGGTCGAGGCGCTCGCGCACCTGGCGTCCCAGGACAGCCGCGACGGCATCGCGCGCGTGGCCACGTCGTACGCACGCAAGTTCATGCCGTTCGCCGCGATGATCGGCGTGCGCACCGTCGACGGGAGCGCGCAGTGCGTGGGCTGGCTGCGCTCGGGCCCCGCCGAGGGCGTTCAGTTCTCGAACAGGCCCTACGTCATCACCGCGGACAGCGTGCTCGACGGCGCGCTCAAGAGCCCCTCTCCGTCCCTCGGCAAGCCCGCCATCACGTCGGGCAACGCCGCGCTGTTCGGCTGGCTCGGCCGGCGGCGCCCGCGCACGTTCCTCGTCGTCCCTATCGTCGTCGCGGCCAAGCCCGTCGGCGCGCTCGTCGCCGACGGGGGCATCCGCTCCCGCGACATCGGCTCCCTCTCTGACCTCGTCTCCTTCGCCGCGCGCCTCGGCCCGGCGTTCGAGACGCTCCTGCGCAAGCGCCACGCGCAGTCGCTGCCGCCCGCGCCCGCCGGCGCGCAGATGAGCGACGCGCTCACCGTGCAAAACCCCGTGCTCGCGTCGCCGCCGGCGCCGCCCCCCGAACCGCCGGCCCCTCCGGCGCAGGCGCCGCCGGTGACGAGCGTCGTCGACGAGGCGGAGGTCACCGCGCCGCAGCCGATGCTCCGCGGCCTCGGCCCGGGCGTGGACCTCGACGAGGTGCCGGCGCCGCCGCCGATGCCCGCGCCGGCCGTGGGATCGCCGCGGCCCATCACGATGACGGCGATGCCGGCCGTGGAGCTCGTGCCCCCGTCCCGCGACGGCACCAGCCCCTTCGCGCGCGACTACGTCGTGCCGCAGCAGGCGGAGCCGCCGCCGCGTCCTCCTCCTCCGCCGGTCCCGCCGATGGTCGTCGAGGACCTCGGCAGCATCGGCAGGCTCGACGCGCCGGCGGTGTTCGCCGACGTCGCCGAGGGCAAGGCCACGATCGCCTGGCGCGACGCCCTGTACGACGCCGTCGAGCGCGGTCACCAGGGCGGGACCGTGGCGCCCGAGGAGAAGGCGCGCCTGTTCCTCGACGACGAGGGCTGGGAGGACATCCGCTACGAGAGCTTCGACGCCGCCGCGCCCCGCGACGCGGCCGCGCTGTCGATGCCCGTGCTCGACGACTCCATCGCCACCGTTGGCGACGGCGAGCCCATCACCGACGAGGAGCCGCCGTCGCCGCTCGAGGAGCTCGTCGACGCCCTCGAGGGCCTCGACGAAGCCGCCGTCAAGCGCGCGCAGAAGCAGCTCCTCGAGCGCGGTGTGGAGGCGGTGCCGGCCCTCGAGGAGCGCTTCCCCGGGCGCCTGCACGTCGACCCGTTCGACCCCGGTGAAAACGTGCGCACCGCGCCGGCGCTCGGGCCGCTCGTCGAGGTGCTCTACGCCCTCGGGCCCGCGGGCCTCGACGCCGCGGTGCCTCACCTCGACTCGCGGTACCCGGCGCATCGCTTCGCCGCGGTCCTCTTGTTCGCGCTCACGCCGGACTCCCGCGGCATCGATCTGCTGCGCGCGCGGCTGCACGATCAGGAGCCGCGCATCCGCTTGCTCGCCGCCGACGCCCTGGCGCCGTTCGTCGCGCACCCGCGCTTCGAGGCGGTGCTCGTGCACCTGCGCGACCGGCTGCAGAGCCCGCTGCTCGACGCGCGCCGGCGCGCGGTCCAGCTCCTGGGCGCCTTCCGCGACGTCGGCGGGGTGCCGCTGTTGATCGCGCTCCTCGACGGGCGCGGCGCGACGGACCTCGCCGAGGACGTGCGCCAGGCCCTGCGGGCCATCACGCTGCAGGACTTCGGCACGCGCGCGCGCGGGTGGGATCGCTGGTGGCAGAAGGCCAAGAAGAAGACGCGCGTGGACTGGCTCATCGAGGGGCTCTCGTCCGAGGACCGCGAGCTGCGCACCATCGCCCACGTCGAGCTCGCCGCCATCACCGGCGACGACTTCGGCTACCGCGCCGACGAGCCGCGGCGGAACCGCCAGCGCGCCGTGGCCGTGTTTCAGACGTGGTGGAGCGAAGAGCAGAAGCGCCCGAAGGCGAGCTGAAAGGCTGACGAAAAACAAGGCTCGTAGCAGCACCGCTCCGCCGTGTGGCCGTAGCACCGGCCCCTTCCGGGTGGCTCGGATCAACACGTTACGCGTCAGCCTCTGGCTGAGCGGACGACGTGCTCGCTGACGATGACGTCGTGCCCCGCCGCGAATGTCTACGCCGCGGGCCTTCGGCGCCTCTCTCGCATCGGGGCGACGGCCGCTCCGGTCGCGGCGTTACTCGGGTGGGCCGGGGAGGATCTCACCGACGGAGAGCACCGGGTCGCCGAACAGGCCGGACTGGTCGACGAGGACCACGTAGCGCAGCGCGCCGGTGCCGACGGGGGAGGGCAGCTCGGACTCGGTGAACGCGTCGACGTCGTAGCTGCGCACCGGATCGGAGAGCACGAAGTCGAGCGTGGAGGAGTACTCGGGGAAGAGCGCCACCGAGAGGCCCCCGAACGGATCGGGGTTCGCCGACAAGAAGATCTGCCCGCGCGGGACGCAGCAGGAGCCGGGCCCTTCGATGAGCGGATCGAAGATGAGCCGGAGCGGGGCGCCGCCGCCGACGTCCTCGAAGATGGCGGTGGTGCCGGGGTTCATGTAGCCGCCGCCCTCGACGTGGTCGACCATGGCGGCGTGCGCCTGCACGCAGCGCGCGCACCCGCCGCAGCGGTTGTCGGTCTCGCGACCGTGGAAGCACACGAGGCTGTTTTCGTCGCTGGTGCAGGTCTGCACGCCGGTGTCGCAGCCGGAGCAGACGTCCCCGGGGTGCAGGCTCGGGCTCAGCGGCGTGCACCCGCCGCAGTCGTTGCGGATGATGTCCCCGCCCTGGCACTCGCTGGCGGTGCCGTCGGCGTTGCACACGCCGATGCCGCAACCCTCGGCGCCGCAGACCTCGCCGACCCGCCCGGCGCTCTCGTCGAGGTCACCGCACACGCCGCAGCGGTTGAAGCCCGGGTCGGCGCACGCGATGGCGTCGGTGATCTGGCTGCAGACGTTGGTGCCGCAGTCGCCGCAGGGATCGCCGAACGTGGGCGTATCCGGGCCGCACTGCGGGCCCGCGTCGACGTCGCCTTCGCCCTCGCCTTCACCTTCGCCTTCGCCTTCGCCTTCGCTGCCGCCGTCGGCGGGGCCCGCGTCGGGGTTGTCGGGGCCGCCGCAGGTGCAGCCCGACAGGGCCAGCAGGCAGAGCGGCACGAAGAGGCGCTGCATGGTGGGAGATTGCCCGTGAGCAGGACGCCCCGCAAGGCGCAGCGGTCGCCGGGTTGCTGACATCCCGGGGCGCGGTTACGGTCGATCGACGATGCCGAACGACCAACACGCCTTCCTCGGGGGTCGGCCCCTCTTGTGCACGACCCTCGACAACGGCCTGCGCGTCGTCGTCTGTCGCAGCGCGGCCGCGCCGGTGGTGGCGCTGCAGGTCTGGGTCGGCGTCGGCTCCGCCGACGAGACCGAGGCGCAGGGCGGGCTCGCGCACGTCCACGAGCACATGCTCTTCAAGGGCACCCTCGGTCACGACGGCAGGCCCGGCCGCGGCGTCGGCGAGATCGCCGGCGAGATCGAGAAGAGCGGCGGCGAGATCAACGCCTGGACGAGCTACGACCAGACCGTCTACCACGTCGTCCTCGCGCGCCGGTTCTTCGACACCGGCCTCGACGTCCTCGCGGACGCCATCCAGCGCTCGGCCTTCGACGAGGACGAGCTGAAAAAGGAGCTCGAGGTCATCCTCGAGGAGATCAAGCGCTCCGAGGACCAGCCCGGCTCGCGCACGAGCCGCGCGTTGTTCGAGACCGCGTTTCACCACCACCCCTACCGCAGGCCCGTCATCGGCTACAGCGAGGTCGTGCGCGGCTTCGCCCGTGACGACGTCATGGCGTTCTTCAACGCCCACTACCGCGCCGACCGCATGACCGTCGTGGCCGTCGGCGACGTCGACCCCGACACCTGCGTCCAGAAGATCGCCCGCGCGTTCGCCGGCTGCCCCAAGAACGCCGCCAAGCTCGCGCCGCGCGCCAAGGAGCCGCCCCAGGAAGGGCTGCGGGCCAAGGGCCTGGTCGACGACGTCGAGGAGAGCCACCTCGCGCTCGGCTTCGTCGGCCCGCGCCTCCTCGACGACGACATGCCCGCCGTCGACGTGCTCTCGGTGCTGCTCGGCCAGGGCGAGAGCTCGCGTCTGGTGTCGCGCGTGAAGCGCGAGCAGCAGCTCGTCAACGAGACCTACGCATACGCGTACACGCCCAAGGACCCGGGGTTGTTCGTGGTGGGCTCGTCGCTGCACCACGACAAGCTCGACGGGGCGCTCGCCGCGCTCGGACACGAGATCGTGAAGGTGGTCGAGGCGCGGCCGCGCACCACCGAGGTCGACAAGGCCAAGGCCATCCTCGCCTCCGAGTCCATCTACCAGCGGGAGACGGTGGAGGGGCTCGCGCGCCGCCTCGGCACGTGGACGCTCCTCACGGGCGATCCGACGTACGAGGCCCGCTACCAGGAGCGCGTCGCCGCCGTCGGCACCGACGACGTGCGCCAGGCCGCGGAGAAGTACCTCGCGCCCAGCCACGCCAACGTCGTGGCCATGGTGCCGCGGCCGCACGCGGCCCTCGTGGAGACCGAGCGCCTCGTCGAGCACGCGCAAAAGGCGCTGGCGCCTTCGCCCAAGAAGCTGCGCCAGAGCGCCGTCGACGACGTCGTGCGCGTGGAGCTGCCGTCGGGCGCCATCGTCGTCGTCGAGCGCGACGCGGGCAACCCCATCGCCGTCATGCGCGCCGCGTGGCTCGGCGGCCTGCGCGCCGAGGACGACGACACCGCCGGCTTCACCAACCTCTGCGCCGACCTCATCAGCAAGGGCACCAAGAAGACGTCGGCGCCGGTGCTCGCCGAGACCATCGACGCCATGGCGGGCCACATGGACGGCTTCGCGGGCCGAAACAGCTTCGGCATGCGCGCCACGTTCTTGAAGCAGCACGTCGACCGCGGGCTCGCCCTGTTCTTCGAGTCCATGAAGGACGCCGCGTTCGCCGGCGACGAGCTCGATCGCACGCGCGCCCTCGTCCTCGAGGATATGCGCAACAAGCTCGACAACCCCGCGGGCCTCGCCTTCGATCTGTTCGGGCGCTCGCTGTGGCTCAAGCACCCGTACCGTCGCGACCTCCTCGGCACCACGACGTCGGTGACGGGCGCGACGAGCGATCGCTTGCGCGGGTTCTGGCACGCGCGGGCGCTGCCCAAGCAGGTGATCATGAGCTTCGTCGGCGACGTCGACCCCGACGACATCGTCGACGCCGTCCAGGAGCTGCTCGGCGACGGCGACGGCCGCCACGCCGCGGCGCCGTCGCCGCCGCGGGAGTCGCCGCCCACGGAGCCGCGCGTGGCCCGCCTGGTGCGGGCGCGCGCGCAGGCGCACCTCGTGACGGGCACCCGCGGGCTCACGCTCGACGACGAGGACCGCTTCGCGCTCGAGGTCTTGTGCTCGGCGCTGTCGGGGCAGGGCGGGCGCTTGTTCTTCGAGCTGCGCGACAAACAGTCGCTCTGCTACTCGGTGAGCGCGTTTTCCGTGGAGGGCCTCGAGCCAGGCTCGTTCGCCGTCTACATGGGGACGAGCCCCGACAAGGTCGACAAGGCGCTGTCGGGCATCAACGCGCTGCTCGGCGAGGTGGCGGACAAGGGCATCACGGAGGCGGAGCTGTCCCGCAGCAAGCGCTACCTCGTCGGCAGCCACGAGATCGGCCTGCAGCGGCTGGGCGCGCGCGCGTCGGCGATGGCGCTCAACGAGCTGTACGGCCTCGGCCACCTCGCGCACCGCGCGTACGAAAACAAGATCGACGCCGTGGGCCTCGATGACGTGTTGCGCGTCGCCCGCCGCGTGCTGTCCGGAGCGAGGGTCACCGCGGTGGTGGGCCCCGAAGGCTCGGGGGGACCCGCGGCCACGCTCGATCCTCCTGCATGAGCGCGTACCTTCCCCTCGCCTCGCACTCCGGTTGGTTCGAGGGCGACGCCCTGCTGCAGTCGCTCGGCGCCCGACTGAAGGCGCTCCTGATCATCGAGGACGAGCTCGTCGTCGAGCCGGGCGCGGTGGCGGTGCGGATCGCCGAGGGGGACATCAGCGAGCAGCGCTTCGCGCCGGGCGCGGTGCCGTGGCCCCGCAACGACGTGACGAAGGTCGGCGTGTTTTCGGCGCCCGACGGCGTCACCATGTGCATGGACTGGGAGCCCTTGCTCGCCGCGTCCGGTCTGCTCTTCGCCGACGGCGTGCGCATCCTCGCCGAGCCGCTGAAGCCAAAGACCCGGCGCGAGCTGCGCGCCCGCGCCGACGCCGTCGCCGCCCACGAAGCCGTGGTCGCCGCGGTGCCGGGGCCGCGGACGGTGCGCGAGGCGATGGTGAAGCACTGGCTCATCGACTGCGCCGCCGCCGCGTTCGAAGGGAGCGCCGTCGCCGTCGACGGCAACGCCCATGCGTTCCTCCTCGCGATGAACCGCGCCATCGGCGAGATCTCGGAGACCGCCGAGGTGGAATTGCGCGGCCCGTCGTCGTTTCGCGTCGTCGATGTCAGCGCCTGGCCCTGGGACCGCGTGCTGAGCGTCCGCGCCTCGGAGCACGGCGCGCGCCTTCGGCACATCGTGCGCAAGGCGCGCAGCGGCGAGCTGGCGGCCGTCGACGTGCAGAGCGCCGTCGACGCCGTCACCGGCAGGACCGGGGAGGGCCCCTCGCTGCAGGTCGACCTCATCCACAACGCGGTCCCCGCCCTCCTCGGCATGAGCCTCGTCGGAGGGCCGGCCATCGTCTACGTCCTGCGCCCCTGCGCCGCGGCGTGAAGCGACGGGCCGTTTTGGCGCGCCCCTGTCCGCGGCTTGGTGCCGGGGGGCCGCCCGGGTAGTCTGACCGGGCTCGTCGCCCGATCCCGCCCCGATCGCCCGGTAGGTCCAGCCCGATGTCCAAGCGCGCCCTCATCGCGGAGCCCGATTCCGAGGAAGCCCTTCGCCAGGCGGCCATCCTCACCGACGAGGGGTACGAGGCGCAGGTGTTCTCCGACGGAGACCTCATCGCCGAGGTGGAGCAGAACCCACCCGACATCCTGGTCCTGCGCCACGAAAGGACCGGGCCCCAAAGCGGGCTCGCCCTCGTCAGCCGCCTGCGGCAGGTCGCCCAGGGCACCGCCATCGTCGTCACCACCAGCGATCTCACCCCCGACGCCATCGAGAAGAACCGCAAGCAGAAGGCCCACGCCGACGGTTACCTGCGCCTCCCGGTCGAGCGCGCCGAGCTCGTCGCCGCCGCCCGCGCGGTCCCCGAGGTGCAGGAGGCCGCCGAGGCCGAGGCCACCGAGGAGAAGAACGATCCGCGCCGGCCGCCGCCGCTGCCCCCGTCGGGCCTGCGCGCGCTCGCGCAGCTCCCCAAGGCCTCGCCGAGGAGCACCGGTGAGGCGGTCCTCACCGCCGACGACCTCACCTTCGTCGAGAAGGTGTTCTCGACCATCCAGCACATCGACGCCGACGCGCCCGTCGCCGAGCCGCCGCTGTCCACCATCGGGGACGCCGGCGACCGCAAGGTGGCGCTGCTGCGTTCGGAGCTCAAACGGCGCGAACGGGAGCTGGCCAAGCTGTCGCGGCTGTGGCGGGCGCGCGAGGAGGATCTGCGGCAGAAGGAGTCGCGGGTCAGCCAGAAGGACATCGAGATCGAAGGCCTGCGGCTGCGCATCAGCGAGGTCACCGCCGAGCTCGAGAGGGCCAACCACGCCCTCGTCGAGAAAGAGGCCGAGTTCGGCCGCGCGATGGGCGAGACCTACGACAACACCGCGCTGCAGCAGGCGGAGCTCATCCAGCAGGTCGCCGGCAAGGAGAACGAGCTCAACGCGCTCAAGACCAAGATGCGCCGCGCCGAGGACGCGTGGGCGCAGGAGAAGAAGGAATTCACCGAGCGCATCTTCGAGTGGGAGAAGGCCTACGCCGACTTCGAGCAACACCACTGGAAGGTGATGGAGGCGAGCGTCGAGGAGGTCCAGCGGCTGGAGTCGCAGATCCGGCAGCGCGAGGGCGAGCGCCGGGAAGTGCTCGGCGCGCTGCGGGACCGTGAGCTCGACGTCACCATCGCCCGCGAAAAGATCGGCGGGCTCGAGCGGCGCGTGCGCGAGGTCGAGCACGCCTCCGGCGTCTTCGAGGACGAGGTGGTGGCGCGGGCACACGCGGTGGTCGTGCACGAGCAGCGCGGGCGCGTGGCGGCGGTCGGCGAGCTGCACGAGACCCAGGCGCGCCTGCTCGACGTCGAGGAGGACCTCGAGAGGCACCAGCGGCTGCTGTTCCGGCTCGAGGACAACCGGCGCCGCGAGCTCTTGCGCATGGCCGCGGTGGCCCGCGCCAGCGACGAGGAGGTCGCGCGGCTCGCCGGCGAGCGCGAGATCTTCCGGCAGCGGTCGCTGGCGCTCGCCAATGCGCTCGACGACGTCAAGGCGCTCTTCGAGGCCACCGCGTACCAGCTCTTCACCCTCGAGGAGAAGCGGCGCATCGTCGGCGAGGTCCAGGTGCAGGTCCGCGACGAGAAGCTCGCCGACCTCTCCGAGGGCGTCGCGCGCCTCACCTCCAACCTGACCGACGTCACCGAGCGCCTCGGCCAGAGCGAGATGGAGCACGCCGCGGAGCAGGCGCGGGCCGAGGACCTCGACAAGGCGCTCGCCGAGACCCGCGACCTGTTGGCGGAGACCGAGGAGCGGCTCGCCCGCGACCTCGAGGTCACGACCGAGGAGCGGGACAAGCTCGCCGACAACCTCGGCCGCACCGAGCAGGCGCTCGCCAACACCCGCGAGGAGCTCGCCGACGCCAAGCAGTCGCGCAACCAGCGCGAGGTCGAGGTCGCCGGGATCATCGAGCGCAAGGACAACGAGCTCGCCAACAAGAGCGAGAAGATTGTCGAGATCGAGCGCTCGCTGTCCGACGCCAAAGAGGACATCCAGAACCTCAGAAAGACCGTCACCGTCCGCGACGAGCGCATCACCGAGCTGCTCAACCGCGTGCGCGAGGCCGACGAGCAGCAGGTGTCGCTCGAGGGGCAGGTCTTCAGGCTCACGAGCGCCAACTCCGAGAAGGAGGCCGACCTCGTCGCGCGCGACGAGCGCATCGAGCAGCTCTCGGAGAAGCTGTCGCAGCGCGAGGAGCGCATCGACGCCCTGGAGGCCGAGGTCCGGCAGAGCCAGGCGCTCGTCCTCGACAAGCAGGCCGCCATCGAGCGCCAGGACCAGAACGTCCAGAGCCTGCAGGCCGAGATCGCGCGCAGCCGCGAGGAGGCCGCGCGGCTCCAGGGAGAGCTGCAGCAGAGGGCCAGCGAGCTGTTCGAGAGCGAGCGCAAGGGCTCCGCGCTGCAGGCCGAGCTGCAGAACGCGCGGCAGGAGATCGCCGCCGGCGGCGCCGTCTCCGAGCAGTTGCAAGAGCAGCTCGACACCGCCAACCAGCGCGGCGCAGACCTCCGCGAGGCGCTCGAGGACAGCGAGGCCAAGCTCAGAAACGCCCTCGTCGACCTCGACAACGCCGGCCAACGCAGCGACCAGATGCGCGTCGAGCTCGCCGAGCTGCGCGAGCGCGCGCAGGGGCAGGAGCGCGAGCTCCAGTCCGCGCTCGGCCAGATCGCGGAGCTCGAGCGCGCGCGCGAGGGCCTCCAGACGGAGAGCGGCACGCTGCAGGCGCGGCTGCACGAGGCGGAGGCCGAGCGCCAATCCCTCGAAGAGCAGGTCGCGCAGCAGACGCGGGAAAACGGCGAGCTGTCGGCGTCGCTGTCGGACGCCGCGGTGCGTCTCGAGGAGGCGCAGCAGCGCGAGCAGCAGCTCCATGACGAGGTGGCTCAGCGCGAGGGGCGCATCGCGGCCCAGGGGCAGGTGCTCGAGCGGGCGGAGCAACAGTCGCAGGAGCAGGCGAGGGAGCTCGCCGATCTGCGCGAAGAGCTCGTCGAGGCCAGGCAGGCGGTCGACGAGGGCAAGAGCGCCATCGAGGAGCGCGGGCGCTGGCTCCAGACGCGCGAGGCCTCCATCGCCGAGCTCAAGGGCGCGCTCGAGGCGGAGAAGTCCGCGCGCGACGCGCTCGCCGAGCAGCTCCGCGGCCTGCAGGCGCAGATGGCCGCCGTCGAGAACGATAAGCAGTCCGTCGCCGCGCGCCTCGAGGAGCGCGAGCGCCTGATGAAGGCGCAGGGTGCGCACTCGCAGCAGGAGATCGACAAGGAGAGCGCACGGGCGGAGCAGATGGAGTCGGAGGCGAGAGAGCTGCGCGCGCAGCTCGACCGCCAAAACGCGGAGGCCACCGCGCTGCGCGCCGAGGCGCAGCGGGCGGTGGAGCTCAAGGCGGCCGAGGAGAAGGCGCGCGGCGACGCGCTCAAGATGCGGCAATACGCCGAGAAGGCGTCCAACGAGCTGCGCGCCACGCGCGCCGCCCTCGAGAAGACGGAGGCTGCCAGGAAGGCCGCCGAGGCCGACGGCGAGCGCGCGCGCGCGGAGGTCGACGACATCCGCAACGCACAAAAGGCGGGCGAGCAGCTCGTGGCGCAGGCGCGGCTCGAGGGCGAGCAACGCATCGCGCGCTTGAACGAGCTGACGCAGCAGGTGCATCGCCTGACGACCGCGCGTGACACGTCCGAGAAGGCGCGCGTCGAGGCGGAGCAGGAGGTGGCCAAGGCGCGCCTCCACGCCGAGCAGGAGATCGGGCGCGAGAAGAACGCCCTCGCCGAGCAGGTGCAGCGGCTGACGCAGGAGCTGGCGGCGGCCAAGAAGCAGCGCGCCGACGCCGTGGCTGCGGCGCAGCAAGCCAGGGCGGAGTCGGATCAGATCAAGCGGCTCGCGGCCGAGAAGATCAAGCAGGCGCAGGCGGCGGCGCGCGAGAGCATGGCGCGCGCGCGGCCCGGGTCGTCGCCGCCGTCGGCGGCGCGGCCGGCGACGAGCCCGCCGGCGAGCGCAGCGCCTCGCCCCGCCGGGAGCACGCCGCCCGCGAGCGCGCAGTCCGCGGGTGGGGCGCCGCCGCCGAGCGCGCCCGCCGGGCAGCAGCCCCGCGCCGTGTCCGTGCCGGGTGGGCAGCCCATTCCCGGCCTCGCGCCGCCGCAAGGGGCCCCGGTGACCAACCCCGGCTTCGCCATGCCGCCCCCCGGCGGGGCGCCGCAGGCGGATCCCTACCGCGAGCAGAAGACCGTGCTCGTCGACCGCCCGGTGATCCCGTCGGCCGCCCGCGGCGACAAGCACTGAAAGCGGCCCCGCCGGACGAAGCGGGGGCGCGACGTCGGCGGCGCGCGCGTATTCAATCGGACGTCGTCGCCGGCGTATTCAAAGCGCCGGGTGACGCTCGCCACCGGCGGCGCGCTTTTCATCGAGGCCGCCGCACGTTTCTTCTCGTGAGCGTCGCAAGTCGCGCCGCGTAGGAGATGAGACATGAAGTCCAACAGCCGCTTTGTCGTCAGCTTGCTCGGTGTCGTCCTCGGCGTCGCCATGTTCGCCGGCACCGCCTCCGCGCACGAGCGCGACGAGCGCCGGGAGCGCCGCGACGCGCCGCGCTCGGGATACGTGGTGGTCTCGCGCAACGATGACGGTTTCGAGGCGGCCATCCGCCGCGGCGTCGTCAACGGTTCGCTCACCCGCGGGGAGGCCCGGCGGCTCCAGCGCGAGGTGCGCCAGTTGCGCGAGGCCCAGCGCCGCGTGACTCGCGACGGCCGCGTGAGCCGGGCGGAGCGCCGGCGCATCGAGAAGAAGGAGCAGGACCTGTGGCGCGACATCCGCCGCGAGTCGAACGACCGGCAGCGGAGCGCGCGCCGCGACACCGACGACCGCGACGGCCGCTTCGGCCGCGGCTTCTCCTGACGCGCAGCGCGCCGCCGGGGGGCGGCGAGGTCGCCGCCCCCCGGCACCCGCCTCCTTGATGCCTCGACCGTCCGCTGTAGGCTGCGCGAGGAGGTGCGCCGTGCGTGAGCCCGATGAACGCGATCGCGATCCCTTCGAGCGACTGCTGCAGACCCACCGACGCATCGAGGAGCGCCTCGACGAGCTCCTGAAAGCGTGCGCCGCGCTCGGGGGCCACGGCGACGCCGACGAGGTCGTTCGCGACGTCGCCGGCTTCTTCTCGCGCGCCGGCAGGAAGCACGTCGACGACGAGGAGCAGACGCTCTTTCCGCGGCTGCAGGCGCACCCGGAGCTGGCCGTCATCCTGAAGGCGCTCGCGGACGAGCACGTCACCCACGACCGGCTCGAGGGCGAGCTGCAATCCCTCGCCGACGCGCCGGGCGCGCTCGACGCCGCCCGCGTGTCCGCCGTCGCCCGCTCCCTCGCCGACACCTACCGCGCCCACATCGCGCGCGAGGAGAACGAGCTGTTCCCGGCGGCGCGGGCGGCGCTCTCGAGCGAGGTGCTCCTCGAGATGGCGCGCGAGATGTCGAATCGCCGCGGAGATCGGGGCCGGGGCGGCCGCGCCCCGCGTGGGGGTCGTCTGCGTTAGCGTGTGCGAATGATTCGATTCGTATGCGCCGCGCTCGTCACCGCCGGGCTCATTTCGTGTCGCACGACGTCGGCGCTCTCCGACGCCCGGTCCTACCTCGACGTCGCGCCCGCGCCGCACCCGGCGCTCGCCGCGTCGCCGCCGTGCCCCGAGGCCGCCGACATGCTCGCCGCGTTCCACGGCGGGCGGCTGAAGGGGCCGCTCGCGCAGGTGGAGGCGCGCGCGAACGACGTGCTCACTCGATGCCCGCTCGCCTGGGAGGCCCACGAGGTCGCCGGGTTCGTCGCGCGGCTCGAGGACCACGACGACGCCGCCTCCGTTCACTTCATGGCCGCCGCCGCCGACCTCCGCGCGCGCGACGCGCGCTTCTTCCTCGCCGAGATGCAGGATGAGCCGCTCCCCGTTCATCTCGACCGCGCCGAGCTGCTCTTCCTCGCCGACGTCGCGGCGCACCACCCGGATCCGGCGGTCCGCGCCGACGCATTGGTGCGCAAGATCTCCGTCGAGTCTCGCTATGCGGAGGCGCGGCCGGAGGAGCGCCGCGGCGCGGGGATCATCGAGTCATGGCAGGTGGTCGGCGCGTTCGACAACGACCAGGGCAAGGGCTTCCTCACGAGCTATCCGCCGGAAGAGGGCGTCGATCTCGACGAGGAGATGAAGGGCCTCGTGGTCCCCGTGCACTGGCGCGAGGTGGAGAAGCTCCACCGCACCGGCTCCGTTCCCCTCGACGACATCATCTCGCCCGAGAACGAGTCCGTCGCCTATCTCGCGACGTGGCTGACGGCGAAGCAGGCCCGCAACGGCGCGTTGATGGTGTCGACGGACGCGCCGTTTCGCGTGTTCCTGAACGGCCGGCTCGTCGGTGAGGAGCAGCGGGTCGACGCGTTCGGCGACGACGCCTTCCGCGTCCCCGTCGAGCTCGCCGCCGGCGGCAACCAGTTGTTGATCAAGTCCGCCAACGAGCGCGGCTCATGGAGGTTTCGCGCGCGGCTCGTGGACGACCATGGCGCGCCCATGGCCGGCGTCGTCGTCACCGACACACCCGTGCGCTTCGCGAGGGACAAGCGCGCACCGGAGCCGCGCGCGTTCGTGGAGCCGTCCGGCGAGGGGAGCGGCCCGCGCGCGACGCTCATCGACACGCGCTCATTGTCGCGCGCGGGTGTCGTGCGCGACGCGCTGGAGAGCGCGCGCCGGTACGCGGAGGAGTCGAAGGACAGCCCGCTCGCGGTGCTCCTCGTCAGCGGCTTGTTGAAGCGCAACCAGGAGGCAGGCAAGGCGATCGATCTCCTCAACAAGACCATCGGCGACGATGCGCAGGCGCCGGCGGCGTTGCTCATCGAGCGCGCGCGGTTCTACGAGTCCAAGCGGCGCTGGGACGCGGCCCAGGACGACCTGCGCAAGGTTCGCAAGCGCGATCCCGCCACGCGCAACGCGCTCGACCTGCTCGCCAGCATCTACGCGCGTCGACACTGGGAGATCGATTGTTGCCGCACGCTCGACGAGGGGTTGAAGCTGTGGCCCGACGTCCCCTTCCTCGTGCGCAACGACGCCGACTGCCTCGACGGCCGCGGCTACCGCAGCGAAGCGCGCGCGATGTACCTGCGCACCTGGGCGCTCCAGCCTGGCTGGAGCTCACCGGCGTGGCGGCTCTCGCTCTTCGCGCAGGACGCCGGTGACCTCGACGAGGCGCGGCGCTGGCTCGAGCGGTACGCGGCCATCGAGGACACCAGCCCCGGCTCGCAGATCCTGCTGGCCGACCTCGCGCGCCTCGCGCACGATCCGGAGCGCGCCAAGGCCTACCTCGCCCAAGCGCGACACATCGACCCCGACGGCGCCACCTCGTTCTCCCGCCTCGGCGACCTCGCCTACGAGGCCGGCGACAGGACCACGGCGATCGCGCGATGGCGGGAGGCGCTCACCCGCAACCCCAAGGACGGCGACCTGAGCGTTCACGTCGAATTCGCAGCGGACGAAGGGTTCGGCGATCTCCAGAAGTACGCGCCGTCGGACAAGGACATCAAGGCAGCCATCCTCGCGTCGCTCGACAAGCCCGCGGCGCCCGGCTCGAACATCGTGCGCATCATCGATCACCAGGTGAACGAGGTGAACGCCGACGGCAGCTCGCGCGCCATCGTCACGCTGGTGCAGCAGGCGGTGAACCAGCGCGGGCGCGATCAGCTCATCTCGTTTTCCGTACCGAGCCGATTCACGCGGATCCTCGACGCGCACTCCATCACTCCGAAGGGCGAGACGCAGGAAGCGTCGTCCATCACCAACGGCAAGATCCGCTTTCGCAGCCTCGAGGTCGGCAGCATCACGGTGGTCCAGTACCTCACGCATACGCCGCCCGGCAGCTTCCTCCCCAACCACTACGTCGCGACCTTCTGGTTCTCGGGCATGCAGGTCGACGTCCGCGACTCGACGTGGGTGGCCATCACGCCCAAGGACCGGCCGTTGTTCCGCGACATCCAGGGGCAGGTGAAGGAGTCCGTGGCGGACGCCGGCGACAAGCGCGTCTACACGTGGCGCGCCACCGATGTACCGCCGCTGTTGCCGGAGCCGGGGATGCCGCCCGCCGTCGACTTCCTGCGCCGCGTCAGCGTGTCGACGCTCGACGGGTGGGACGAGTACGTGCGCTGGGAGCAGGCGCTGTTGAAGGATGCGTTTCGCAGCAACCCCGAGGTGGACGCGCTCGCCAAGCGTTTGCTCGACGGCGCGGGCGGACCGCGCGACAAGATCAATCGACTCTTCCGCTACGTCTCGAAGGAGATTCGCTACACGCAGGAGTACGAGACCACCATCGCGGGCGTGAAGCCGCACGCGTGCCCCGTGGTGCTCGAGCGCGGCTACGGCGACTGCAAGGACAAAGCGGTCCTGTTGATCCTGCTCCTCAAGAAGGCCGGCGTCGCCGCGGACTTCGCCATCCTGCGCACCACCGACGCGGGCAAGGTGGTCAAGAGCGTGCCCAACCAGCAGTTCAACCACGCCATCGTCTACGTGCGCGAGCAGCCCGGCATCGACGAGGGCTTCTTCATCGATCCCACCACCGACGCGCTCGACCTCGGCAACCTGCGCAGGGACGACCAGGGCGCCGTCAGCCTCGTGCTCGACCCGGACAGCGGCAAGTGGCACTTCGCCGACATTCCCTACCAGGCGCCGGAGCTCGAATACTCGCGCGCGGCGGTGAAGCTCGACGTCGACAGGGGCCTCGCGCACGTCGACATCCTCTCGCGCGGCGACGGCGCCTCCCGCCAGCGCCGCGCCGTTCGTGACGCGGAGACCGCCAAGAAGCTCGAGCAGGGCTGGGCCAGCCTGTTGTGGCCGGGGACGACGTTGAAGACCGGCAGCGTCGACACCTCGGAGGACCTGACCAAGCCCTTCGCGCTCGACATGGACGTCGACATCTCCGGCGCCGTCCACGACGACGACGACGGCGCGCGCATCGACGTCCCCGATATCTCGCGCATGTCGGGGCTCACGCGCCTCGCCGCGCGCCAGCTCCCCTTGCGCCTCGGGGTCCCGTCGACGGAGAGCGTGGACGTCACGTTCGCGTTGCCGGCAGGACGAAAGGTCCTGCGCACACCGCCGGACTATCACGTGGTCCACGCGTGTTTCACCGCCGATCGCACCACGACGACGTCGGCGACGGAGGTGCACGTGAAGCAATCCGTGGTGAAGACCTGCCCCATGATTGAGCCCGCGGACTACGCCGCGTTTCGCGAGAAGGCGCTCGAGGTCGTGAACCACGAGCATGATCCGCTCGTGCTCTCGAAGCCCCGCTGATCTCGACGCTCCCGCGGGCGCTACGCGTCGAGCCGTCGCCGCGGGCGCACCGCGAGCCACACGCCGAGGCCGACGGCGCCGGAGACGGCGAGGCCGACGCCGGCGCCCGCGTAGCTGTGGGTGCGGTCGACGACGGCGCCGATGATGGGGAACGCGATGATGAGCGCGAGCGACTGCGCGGCCGCGAGCAGCCCACCGGTGGCCGCCACGCGGTCCTTGCCGACGCGCAGGAGCAGGTCGCTCGTGGTGAGCGCGTAGACGCCGCCGCCGCCGGCGAGCGCGACGGCCATCACCGACGTCGTCTGCCACGGGGTGCCCGCGAGGCCGAGCGCGCCGACGGCGAGGCACAGCGCGCCTGCGAGCGCGAACAGCGAGCGCGGCGCGCCCACCGTGCGCGTGCGGCGTTGGACGGCGCCGGCAACGACGCCGAACAGCACCGAGCCGCCGTCGAACGCCAGCGGCGGCAGCCACAAATAGTGGCCGACCTGGGCCTGCGTGAGTGCGTTTTGGGCGACGAGGATCTTGGCGCCGAACACGAGCACCAGGCCGTTGATGGGGCCCGACGCGACCACGGCGCAGACGGCGCGCAGCAGGTCGCGGTCGGCGAGCAGCTCACGGAAGCGCGCCGTCGCCGGTGCGCGCTCCTGGGCGGCGTGCGCGGGGGCGGGCGCGACGTCGAGCGCCGCGCGCGCCTTCTTCGACGAGGTCACGGCGATCCACAGCGGGATCCAGGCGAGGCCGGCGACCGCGGTGGCGACGAGCGCGATGCGCCAGCCGTAGCGCGCGTCGAGCGCGGGCGCGACGATGGCGGAGACGGCGGCGCCGATGGAGCTCCCGGTGAACAACACGCCGAAGCCCGCGCTCTGTTGCCGCGGGGGCAGCACGCGGTTCATCGATTGGGCGGCGCCCGGGAAAGACGGCGCCTCGGCGCAGCCGAGGAGGATGCGCAACATGAAGAGCACGATGACGCCGGGGACCAACGCGTGCGCGGCGGCGACCGCCGACCACGCGAGCACGGACACCACGAGCCCGCGGCGCGCGCCGAAGCGGTCGACGGCGGCGCCGGCGACCGGGGCGAACACGAGGTACGCGATGGAGAACGCGGAGCCGAGCCAGCCGAACGCGGTGTTCGAGATGTGCAGCGAGTCCGTGATGGTGGGCCCGAGGACGGCGAACGCCTGACGGTCGACGTAGCTGACCGCCATGGTCGATGTGGCCACGAGCGCGATCAACCACGCCTGGACCGTCGACAGCACCGAGGAGCTCGGCTTCACGCACCGAGCATCGATGCCATGGGGCGATCGTGCAAGCGCTCGAGGCGTCACGCGGGCTCACGATGGCTCCCCGCCCTCGCCGGGCGCGGCTATATTGCGGCCGATCTTTCCCGGAGCACCCATGCAGCTCATCACACCTCCAGCGTCGGTCGTCCCGTTCGGTCTCTCCGCCCTGACCATGGTCGCTCGCGCCGCCGACGGCGGACTCGCTCACACCCACCGCGTGCTGCTCGACACGGTCCAGCGCGTGCTGCTCCGCACCGAGCTCGACGTCGACGCGCTGCCCGAGGTCGCGCCCGACACGCTGGCCGGACACTTCAACGACCCGGGGCTGGCGAGGCAATTGGTTCGCGGCATGATCGTCATGGGCCTCGCCGTCGGCCCCGCGACCCGGGAGCAGACGGACCTGATCGGTCGCTTCGCGCACGCCCTCGGTGTGGAAGAGCCGGCGGTGCGCGCCATCGAGCACCTGGCCCACGAGGAGATGCTGCTGTTCGTCATCGACCTGCACCGGCGCTCGAACCTCCGTGACTACGTCACCAACGAGTACCGTACGCAGGGTGGGATCTTCGCCGTCGTCAAGTCGCTGATGGAGCTCAAGGGCGTCGTCCACGACGACGCGCTCGCCGCCCGCTTTCGCGCGCTCGCCGACCTCCCGGAGGGCACGCTGGGCCGCGGCTTCGTCGAGCACTACCGCACGAACGGGTTCACCTTCCCGGGCGACAAGGGTGGCTTCCCGATGGGCGCGATCTTCCACGACGTCGGCCACGTGCTCGGCGGCTATGACGCCACCCCCGAGGGGGAGATGCAGGTCGCGGCGTTCCAAGCGGGCTACCGGCGCACGGAGAACTCGTTCTTCACCCTCCTGTTCGCCGTGTTGCTCCACACGGCAGGGGTGAACGTCTCACCGCTGCCCATGCCGAAGCACCCGGGCCGCATCGGCGAAGGCGACCTCGCCGCGCGAATGCTCCACGCCATGGAGCGTGGGTCGCAGCTCGTGGTCGACCTCGGCGACGCCTGGGACTTCTGGCCGCACATGGCGTCGCCGCTCGTCGAGGTGCGCCGGCGCCTTGGCGTGCCGCCGCTCGCGGCGGAGTACGCCACCGGCCCCGGAGTCTACGGCCCGCCCATCGGTAGCTGAGCTCGTTGACGATGCACGGCGTCGGCTCCCGCAACAAGCTCACGCCTGCGCACGCGCGGCTTTACCCGGGCACGAGCCTCCTCGATGCGCTCGGGCGCGCGCTGTGCACCGCGCGCTGTCTGCCGCGCAAGGAGCTGCACGAGGCATGGGAGATGGCCCGGCGGGTGCGCGAGCGCTTTCGTGGGGGCCGCGTCGTCGACCTGTGCGCGGGCTTCGGCGTGCTCGCGCAGGTGCTGCTCCTCGTCGACGAGGCCGCGACGCACGCGGTGGCCGTGGACAAGCGCCTGCCGCTCAACCACCGCCGCGTGCACGACGCGCTCGCCGGCGCGTTCCCGCGGCTGCGCGGCCGCGTGTCCTTCGTGCAGGCGCCGCTGCAGCGGGTGGTGCTCGAGCGGGGCGACCTGGTCGTCTCCGCGCACGCGTGCGGCGCCCTCACCGACGACGTCCTCGCGCACGCCGTCGACGCGGGCGCCCGGGTCGCCGTGCTGCCGTGCTGCCACGCCTCGCGCTGGCGGCCGGAGCTCGCCGGGCACCCCGATCCCGCCCGCGCGATGGACGACGAACGCGCCGAGCGGCTCGGTGCGATCGGCTATCGCGTGTGGACGGAGACGATCCCCGTCGAGGTGAGCCCGAAGAACCGCCTGCTCCTCGGGGAGCTCACATGCCCTGAACGAAGATGTTCGCGCGCGTGAGCTTGCTCTTGAAGTCGGTCTTGTCGATCGCCCGAGCCCACGCCTCCTCCGGCGCCACGTGCTTCTGCTCCACGAGCTCCATCAAGGCGTCGTTCAACGTCACCATCCCGGCGCCGCGGCTCGTCTGCATGGTGGAGTGGATCTGGTAGGTCTTGCCCTCGCGGATGAGGTTCGAGACCGAGTGCGGACACAGGAGGATCTCGAGGGCAGCGACGCGGCCGCCGCTCTTCCGCTTGCAGAGCGTCTGCGAGATCACGCCCTTCAACGCGTCGGCGAGCATGGTGCGGATTTGTTGCTGCTGCTCCGCGGGGAACTGGTCGATGATGCGGTCGACGGTGGACGCCGCGGTGTTGGTGTGCAGCGTGCCGAAGACGAGGTGGCCTGTCTCCGCGGTCTCGATGGCGATGGCCACCGTCTCGAGATCGCGCATCTCGCCGACGAGGACGATGTCGGGATCCTCGCGCAAGGCCGCGCGCAACGCCCGCTTGAAGCCTTCGGTGTGGTTGCCGACCTCCCGTTGGTTGATCACGCACCGCTTGTCCGGGTGCACGAACTCGATGGGGTCTTCGATGGTGATGATGTGGGCGGCGCGCGTCCGGTTGATGTAGTCGATCATGGCCGCGAGCGTGGTGGACTTGCCCGAGCCGGTGGGGCCGGTGACGAGGACGAGGCCCTTGCTGAGGTTGCAGAGATCGAGGATGGCCTGCGGGATGCCGAGCTTCTCCGCGGTGAGGATCTCGACGGGGATCTGTCGAAAGATGCCGCCGATGCCGCGGCGATCGCGAAAGAGGTTCCCGCGAAACCGCGCGAGCCCCTTGATCTCGTATGCGAAGTCGGCGTCGTTTCGCGCGAGGAACTCGTCGATGCGCTCCTGAGGCGCGCACGAGTAGAGCAGCCGCTCGACCTCGTCCTCGCTGAGCTCGCTGCTGCCGATGGAGATGAGGTCGCCGTCCTTGCGGATCATGGCCTTCTTCCCCGTGCACACGTAGAGGTCGCTGCCCCCCTTTTGCACCAGGGTACGGAACAGCGCGTCGATGGCCGGCTCCCCGCCCGCCGTCGACGGCGCAGGGCTGCGCTTCGCCGCGGGTGCGCTCGGTGGCGACGACGCCACGGGCGCGCCCTCCGTCGAGCGCACCGGTGCGCCCTCGGTCGAGCGCGGCATCGGCGTGCCCACCCGCGCGATCATCAGGCGCAGCGACGTGCCGATTCGCTTCACGTTGACGTTCACGTGACCGTGCGTGGTGGTGTGCCGCACGTCGAGGTTGCCGGCCTGCTCGAGCGTGGGGCGCTGGCTCTGCGGCACGAGCTCGTTGAGGATCATCTCGAGGCCTGCCTCGTCGATGGGCCCACCCGACAGCGGCTTGCGTTCACCCTTGGTGATGATGGTGACCCGGTGGCCGAGGGCGATGCCGATCGCATCCGCCGACTGCTCGAACAACGCGCGCACGTACCCGTCGATCAACGCCATAGGGGAAGGACCCTAGCGGGTCGTGGGCGCGAGCGGGAGCCCGAGGAGGCGGAACACGAGGGGCGAGGTCTTGGCGATGACGAGGAGCGCGAGCGGGCCGGTCACGGTGCGCGTGATCATCCCGAGCACCACGGCGACGACGACGCGCACGCCGATGTTCTCACCGTGGAACCCCGTGCCGACGAGCACGCCGACGACGACACCCATGGCCACGGGCGCGAGCGCGCCCCAGGCGAGGAACCACGCCGCGTAGGCGCGGCCTCGCCACGGCATGGCGTCGCCGTCGGGGGTCTTGCCGGCGAAGAGCACGCGGGCCTGCATCTGCACGAGGCTCCCGAGGGTGGCCTTGCGGCGCTGTGGAGGCGCGTCGTCGTGGGTCGCCATGGCGCCATCCTAGAGCACTGCGCGCCGCCGTCGATGCTTCATCGCGGCGAGCGCTCGTCGAGCAGCTCGTCGAGGGTCTCCGCCTCGGGCTCCGCCCCGAGCGACGTGATGAGGCGCTGGAGGTTCTCGAGCAGCGCGCGCACCTTCGGATCGACCCGGCTCGGCCGCGGCGAGAGCGCGCGAACGGTGACGGTGCCCCCCACCTCGTCCTCGAGGACGCGGGCGAGCGCGAGCTCGCCGCCGGTGAACGCGGCCGGCAGCGCCGGCGCGTAGAGCAGACCCACGCCCTGCAGGGCGAGCTCGAAGAGCAGCGAGAGGTTCGTGGTGCGCAACCACGGGGTCGTCGCGAGCGTGCCCCCCGCGCGCAGGGGGAGGCCGCGCTCGCCGGCGCCGCTCCACTCGAGCAAGACGCGCTCGCGCAGCGCGTCGACGTCGCCCGGCGTCCCGTGCTCCGCGAGGTACGCGGCGGAGGCGAACAGGCCCGTCTTGGCCCGCAGGATGACGTGGGAGAACCAGCCCTCGTGCCGCGGGCCGTCGCCGAAGTGAAGCATCAGGTCGAACGGCTCGCCAATTCGCGCGAGCGGGTCGTCCGCCTCGAGCACCTCGATGCTCAATTCGGGGTGGAGGCTGCGCAGCCACGCGAGGGCGCGCGTCCTGCCCGCGGCGGGAATGCCGGTCGGCCCCACCAGCCGCAGCACGCCGCGGGCGTCGCCGGCTTGTGCGCGGGCGCGGTCGGCGAGGGCGTGAGCGTCGCGCAGCAGGGCGGCGGCGCCCTGGTTCAGCACGCGGCCCGCGGGCGTGGGCTCGATCCCCTGGGCGCCGCGGATGAGCAGCGCGACCTGCAGCTCGGCTTCCAGCCGCTCCACCTGGCGGCGCAGCCCGGTGCGGGGCGCACGCAGGGCGGCGGCGGCGCGCTGAAAAGAGCCGAATTCAACCACTTGGCGGAAGGCGCGGAGGTCCTCGAGGTCCATCCGGGGAGGGTGGCACGATTCGGCCACCTGTTGTTCCAGACTCGGCCATCATCGGCGCCCATACTGCCTTCAGGCGGCGGAGGCGCCGCCGGGAGGAGCACGAAGATGTCCCACGCCGTCGAGACCCAAGCGCCGGAGGCCGCGCCGCTCCCGGGACCCCTCACGAACGAGCGGCTCTACGCGGCGGTGAAGGTGCGCCGCGCCTGCCGAACCTTCGACGGCGCGCCCCTCCGTCCGGAGCACGTCGCGCTGATCGACGGCTACCTCGACGACGCGGAGCGGATGAAGGGGCCGCTGGGCGGGCGCTTTCGCGTCGTATTCCTCAACAACGTCGACGCGGACCGCGAGATCGGGACCTACGGCTACACCAAGGGTTTCCGCGGCGTCCTCGTCGCCATCGCGCGGCCGGAGCCGCTGGCGCTGTTCCAGCTCGCGTATGTCCTGCACGGGCTCGTGCTGACCCTCACCGACGCGGGCGTCGGCACCGTGTGGATGGGCGGCGCGTTCAACCCCGCGGACATCCTGCGCGCCACGCGCGTCGAGGACGGTGAGATCATCGCCGCCATCGTCCCGGTCGGCTACGCGAGCGACCACAAGCGGCTGTTCGCGATGGCGGCGCCCCTGGTGCTCGGCGCGTCGCGGCGCAAGCCGATGGACTTCTTCTACTCGTGGGGCGACTTCGGCACGCCGCTCGGCGAGCACGAGACCCCGTTCCGCGCCGCGCTCGAGCTCGCGCGCTTCGCTCCGTCCGCCAAGAACAAGCAGTCATGGCGCGTCGTCCTCACCCCCGGCGACGAGCGCTTGCACATCTACGCATCGTTCAGCCTGCGCGACGAGGTCGGCACGGGCCGCAAACAATACGCGTGCTCGCCCGAGTACCTCGACGTCGGCACCTTCTATCGCAGCCTCGAGGTCACGCTTGGCCACGACGGGTTCCGCGGCTCCCTCGTCGTCGACGACCCGGGACTGGCGCTCCCCGCCGGCGCCGACATGGAGTACCTCGCGACGTGGGTCCGCTAGAAGAAGCGCGGAAAGAACGCGGGCGTCGACGCTGCGTACGCCGCATATCCGGGTCGATCGCGCATCGCGGCCTCGAGCATCGGCACCCCGGAGACGCGCAAGAGCAGAAACGAGATGGTGGCCGGCCCGAAGAGCGCCGGCCACCAGGTCCCCGACGACAGGCTCATCACGCCGAGGCCCCACCACAGGACGAATTCGCCGAAGTAGTTCGGGTGGCGCGAGAGCGCGAACAAGCCGCGGTCCATCAACGCCCCGGGGTGCCGTCGCTTGAAGAGCGCGAGCTGGAGGTCAGCCGTGCTCTCCCACACGACGCCCACGACGAAGATCGCGCCGCCGACGGCGTCGAAGGCGCCGGCTGCGCCGTTCATGCCGAGCTCCACCGGCAGCGCGACGACGAGCATCAGCACGCCTTGCAGACCGAAGACGATGCCGAGCGACGTGAGCGAAAACGGCGGGTACTTCTCGCGCAGCCGGCGGTAGCGGGCGTCTTCCCCCCGGCCGTGGTTGCGGACGCCGATGTAGAGCGCGAGCCGCACGCCCCACAGCGTCACCGCCGCGGCGAGCAGGGTGGCGTGGAGCCCGCGCTCCGAGCGTGCCCACGACAGCCAGGCGAGCCCCGTGAAGCCGAGGCCCCAGAAGACGTCGACGATGCTCGCGTCCTTCTTGACGACGCTCACGCCCCACAACAGGACCATGGCGGCGGCGACGACGGCTGCGTCTACGGCGAGGTCTGTGACGAGATCCACGCGTCCACCTTCTGCCATTCATCGTAGAGCCATCGCGTCCGCGCGCCACGCTCCTCGGGGATCCGGTCGCGTGGCACGCGCCACATCTTCACGTGCACCGTGCGGCCGACCAGCGCGCCGGAGAAGACGTCGGCGACGTGCGCGAAGCCCTCGAGGCCCGCGTGCGCGAGGAAGACGGCGTCGGCGCCGGGGAGCCCGTCGAGGAGCGCGAAGGCGCCCGACGGCTTCGGCGGCAACACGCGGGAGAGCGTCTGCGCGCGCGTTGCCAGCTCAGGCGACCGCTGCGCGAGGAGCGCGAGCGCCTTGTCGCGCCTGTGTTCGGTGAAGCGCGTCCCCTCGGGATAGACGAGCACCGCCTCGTCGGCGGCGCAGCCCGCGGCGAGGGCGCGGACGGCGGCGACGTCGGCGTCGGTGTCCTCGGTGCGTCGGGCGACGAAGTGGTTGGGCAGGCGGTTGCCCGCGACGTCGAGGCACGGATCTTCGAGCAGCTCGCGCTTCACCACGAACCGCAACTTCACGCCGTGCGCGCGGGTGAGGAACACCGACGGCAGCAGCGTGTCGATGATGCTCGCGTGCCGGACGAGCACCACGGCGCGCGGGCCGGCGCACTCGTCTCCCTCGACGACGAAGCGCAACCGAAAGAGCACACGCACGGAGGTGAACAACAGGCCGGTCCACCATCTTTGAATCGCGTACGTCCTGTGCACGTCGGGGCCGGCAACGAACAGCCAACACAGCCCGACGACCTCGCTCCAGGCGTACACGAAGGCGAACGCCAGCAAGCGCACGGACATGAACGGCCGCGACGAAACAGCCGCGCGGACGACGTCGACGACGACCGCGGCAGCGAGGAGCGCCGGCGCGAGCGCCGCCAGCGCAGACGCCGTCACGAGCAAGCGCGGGATGGTGCGCAGCCGCCGGCGCAGGGCCTCACTCACCCCTCGAGCGTACGACGCGCCGTGGGCGGGATGGAACGAGCCGCGCTCCACGGTTGCTGTGCGCTGCGATCGCGCGCGTGACGTGTCATCATCGCAGCGGACAGCGCGCGCGCGCCGAGGAGACACGCATGGGCATGGGCGCCCCCGGATGGCTGCGACGCGCGCTGGCGAAGAGCTACCTCGCGCAGGTCGCGCGTCGTCGTCGGCGGCTGAACAAGCGCGGTCAGCTCTCCTGGGAGCTGCGGGGAGATTGCGGCGGCTGCGCCAGGTGCTGCGAGGAGCCGGCCATCGCCGTAGGGAGGCTCGTGTACTTCGTGCCCCCGCTGCGCGCGTTGTTCCTCTGGTGGCAGCGCGCGGTGAACGGCTTCCTCTACAAGAGGGACGAGCGCCGCGGCTACGCGTTCCTGTTTTCGTGTACGCACTTCGACGAGACCACGCGCCGCTGCCGCGACTACGACAATCGCCCGGGCATCTGCCGCGACTATCCGCGCATGCTCCTCGAGGGCGCCGACCCGCAGCTCTTCGACGGCTGCGGCTACCGCCCCGTCGCGCACAACGGCGCGTCGATGATCGCCGCGCTCGAGGAGCGCGGCGTCGGCGGTGAGCAGCTCGTGCAGATCAAGAGACGGCTTCGCCTGGAGTAGGGCGCGGCCGCGCCGTCACAAGAGCACCACGCCGATCTCGAGGAGCGCGACGATGCCGGGCTCGATGCGCGGGCCGTCGAAGGCGAAGGCGGGGCCCGCGCCGAGGCGCAGGCCGGCCCAGGGCCCGAGGGAGACGTTGGGGACCGGGCGCCACGCGACGACGGCCTGCCCCGTGAGCGCGAAGAGCCCCTCGCCGCGGCTGAAGGGGATGAAGCTCTGGTCGTAGAGCGCGAACAACTGCGCGCCGAAGCCGAGGCGCGCGTCGACGTGATCGCTCTCGTACGCCAACGGCCGCCAATAACCGCCGAAAGACCACGAGCCGTCGATGATGGCGGGCGGGCTCGCGCCGAGCTCGAGCCCGACGCCCTCGAGGATGTTGACCTCGACGCCGACGCCGACGAAGCCGGGAAAGCCTGCGTTGGCCTTGAGGGTCAACCGCGGCCAGACCGCCGGGGAGGCAGCCGGAGCGGCCGGAGCGGTCGGAGCGGTCGGAGCGGTCGGAGCGGTCGGAGCGGTCGGAGCGGGCGGAGCGGCCGGAGCGGCGGCGAGGCCGGCGGCGAGGGCGAGCAGGGGGAGCATGCCCGCAGGATCGCACACGCCGCCGCGGGGAGCGGAGCGCAAATGGCCCAGGGGCCGGGCTTGCCTCGACGACGACGCGGGCACATCATGCCGTCGATGGCTCAGCTCTTCGGGCGCTACGAGCTGCTCGATCGCATCGGGATCGGTGGCATGGCCGAGGTCTTCCGGGCGCACGTGCTCGGCGCGGGAGACTTTGCCCGCATGGTGGTCGTGAAGCGCATGCTGCCGCAGCTCGCCAACGAGAACGACTCGGTGATGATGTTCCTCGACGAGGCGCGCCTCGGGGCCAAGCTGCACCACCCCAACATCGTGTCCGTGCTCGATCTCGGCGAGCGCGAAGGCGACTACTTCATGGTGCTCGAGCACGTCGACGGGCTGGACCTCGGCACGCTCGACGCGCGCATCCGCTCCCGTGGGGGGCGCTTTCCGCAGGAGCAAGCCGCGTGGATCATCGCGCGCGCCGCCGAGGGGCTCGGGGCCGCGCACGAGGCCAACGATCCGGCCACGGGCAAGCCGTTGAACATCGTGCACCGCGACGTCTCGCCGTCCAACATCCTCGTGTCGCGCACCGCGGAGGTGAAGGTCGCGGACTTCGGCGTGGCGCGCTCCGATGCGCAGCACGTGCGCACGTCGACGGGCGTGTTGAAGGGGAAGATCCCCTATATGTCGCCGGAGCAGATGCTCGAGCAACCCATCGACCTGCGCAGCGACATCTACGCGCTCGGCGTGGTGTTCTGGCAGTTGCTCGCGGGGCGCAAGCGCCACAGCGGGCGCAACGACTTCAAGATCATCCAGACCGTGGTGCAGGAAGAGACGCCGCGGCCGAGCTCCGTGCAGCGCGACGTCGATCCACAGCTCGAGGACATCGCCATGTCGATGCTCGCCCGCAACCGCGAGCACCGTCCGGCCACCGGCTGGCAGGTCGCGCAGCTCCTCGACCAGTGGCTGTTGTCGCGGCAGCACACGGCGCGGCACGTCGAGCGCTGGTTGCGGGAGACCATGGACGCGCCGGCCGCGCCCAAGCTGCATCCCCCCGTCGGCGCCGCCCCCGAGCCGCGGCCGTTGCCCAGCGACCTCGCGTCGGCCACCGAGCGGAGCCCGCTGTTGCGTGATGCGCAGTCATCCAACCCCACCACGCTCGAGCTCAGCCGTTGGCACCAGCTCTGCGACCAGCGGCTCCTGCACGCCCCCGGCTGCGAGACCCGCATCGTCGACGGAGAGGCCCAGGTCATCGTGGCTGCGCGCAAGCTGATGCACAGCTTGAACGGCACGGCGACGTTCATCTGGGATCGCGCCGACGGCCAACACAGCCTCACCGCGATCGCGGACGAGCTGTGTCACGCGTTCGAGGTCGAGCTCCCCGTCGCGCGCGAGGAGGTCCTCGCGTTCGTCCTGGCGGCGGTGGAGAGCGAGCTGCTCGTGTTGCTGGCCGCCCCTCGCCGCTGACGGGGCGGGGCAGGCCGCTCAGGTCCCGAGCTCCAGGAGCAGCTTCATGTGGCTGTTCTTGAGCCGCTTGTCCTCAGGGAGCTCGAGCACGAGGCTCTCGAGGCTGCGCAGCGCCGTCTCCTTGTCGCCTCGCTGGTAGGCCTCCAGCGCGAGGAAGAAGATCTGCGCGTGCGCGGCGCGCTCCTTGCCGAGGCCGCCGAAGAGCTGCTTGATCTCGTCGGAGAACCAGCCGTGCGCCGCCTCCATGCGAGGGCGCAGCTCCTCTTGCGGTGTGCCGGGTGGCACCGGCACCTCGCGCCGGCGCAGGACGCGACCCTTGAAGACCGCCACGGTCACGAACGCGTGCTTGGACGCGGACCACTCCGTCTGCACGGTGACGGCTTCCTTGCCGACGTTCAGCAGCGCGGTGCGCCCGGGGAGAACGACCTTGGCGTCGGGGCGAACGACGGCGCCGTCCGGGGGATCGAGGATGGCGGCGTCGGTGCCCAGCGCCGGCGTCGCGGCGGCGGTTGCGGAGCGGGCCGGGTCGGCGAAGCGCACCTTCTCGTTGACGGTGCTCGACGTCGTCCAGCGGCTCGCCGACGTCGGCGCCGGCGTCGGCCGCCGCGTCGCGGGCGTCGCGGACGGCCGGGGCGCGGGCTTCGCGGACGGCCGGGGCGCGGGCGTCGCGGACGGCCGGGGCGTGAGCGGCAGGCGCTCGGGGACCGGGATGGCGTCGAGCGAACGGGTGCCGGCCGGACGGGCGCCGCCTTCCCCGAAGCGCTCCCCGCCGAGCAAGAGCTCGCCGAGCGTCATCAGCTCATCGAGGAATTGGTCCACGGTCTCCCAACGGTCCTCGGGCCGCTTGGAGAGCAGGCGCCGCACCATGTCCTCGATCTCTTCGGGGACGTCGTTCGTCATGCCGACGTCGGCGAAGGTGGGGAGGGGCTCCTGGATGTGCGCGAGCAGCACCGCCGCCATGGTCTCGCCACCGAACGGGAGCTGCCCGGTCAACAGCTCGAACCAGATGGCTCCCATGGCGTAGAGGTCCGAGCGGGGATCGTCGGCGCGCGACACCACGCGCTCGGGCGCGATGTAGCTCGGCGTGCCCGGGATGGCGTTCACCTGCGTGAGCTGTTCGGAGGAATCGAGGGTGCGCGCGAGCCCGAAGTCGAGCAGGCGCACGTCGTCGGTGGTCCAGCGCCCGCCGACGAGCATGACGTTCTCGGGCTTGAGGTCGCGGTGCACGATCTGCGAGGCGTGCGCGATCGACAGCGCGCGGGCGATGCCGAGGAACACCGGGATGGTGTCCTTCCACGGCACCGGTGTGTTCGGGCGCAGCGCTTCGCGGAGGTTCTCGCCCTCGATGTTCTCCATGGCGATGAAGAGCGAGCCGCCGTCGACCTCGCCGAAGTCGAAGATGGTGACGATGTTGCGATGGGGGATGCGGCTGAGCGCCTGCGCTTCCTGGATGAAGCGGCGGCGCGAGCCGGCGTCCGCAGCCGGACCGGGCAGCATGATCTTGAGCGCGACCTTGCGCTCGAGCGGCTCTTGCATGGCCAGGAAGACCGCGCCCATGCCGCCCCGGCGCAGCTCCTCGATCACGCGGAAGCGGCCCGCGACCTTGCGGCCGATCCACTGCGCCGGATCGAGGGGGTCGCCGGTCACAGCGCGTTCCCCGTCTCGAAGACGCGGCCGAGGAGGACGCCGACGCGCGTCGCCTCGTCGGGCCGCGCGTCGTGCGGCGTGGTGTAGTCGAGGCGCACCTGAACGCGTCCGGTGGCGACGACGACGATGACGCGGTGCTTGGTGTCCATCTCTTCGAAGGTGGCGAGCCCGAAGGATTCGGTCTTCAACGGAACGCCCGCGTCATCGAACGCGTCGATGAGCGCGTCCGTCAGGGCGCCGGGACGAATGTCGCAGCGCCACGCCAATCCGGTCCGACAGCCGTGATCCTTCTCGAGACGCACGCGCCCCCCGGCTCAGGTTCGCTCCACGACGACTTCGCAGGCGGCGTCCCCGCGGCTGATGCACTTGGTCTCGCGCACCGTCCACGGGACGCCCTTGCGGAACAGCTCGTTGTAGAAGTCCTGCGTGAGGTGCGGCTTCTCGGTCCACGGCACGCGCTCGGCGAGCTGCATGACGGCGAGCGCGGCCCCCTGAAGGAAGAAGCACATGCCCTGCTTGGCGGGCCCCTCGCGCGTGAGCCAGTAGGAGCTCTCGTACGTCGACGGCGTCTTCATCACGAGGCGCTTGCCGGGCACGAGCTCCTCCAGCGTCCAGTGGCCGAAGCCGAGCGCGCGCCCGATGGCTGCGCAGCCGGTGACGATCTCGGTGGCGTCGCCCTGGATGGGGCCCACCATGCCCTCCCACTCCGGTGACAGGAGAATTCCGCCGAACGTGTTGAAGACGCACACGTGGCCGGACTCCCGCAAGAGCGCCTCGATCACCGGCAAGCTCGCAGGCGCGTGCTTGGCCACGTGGTTCCAGGCGTCGTAGGAGATGCGGTTGTAGTAGGTGGCGAGGTGGAGCGTGACGAACACGCCGAACGCCTCGACGAGCCCGCGCTCGTCGCCGGCGACGCCGCCGGCGAAGTCGCGCAGGCCTTTCGCGATGGCGGCGATGCGCTCCTCGTGGAGCCCGGAGAACGACGGCTTGAGGATGGCGCGCGTGGCGGCGACGCCGACGTCGGCCTCGGGGGCCTCCGCGGTGCCGGGCTTGAGGGTGAACTCGCAGCGCGGTGCACGCATCGCGATGCACTGCGTCTCGGTGCAGCCCATGGACTCGCGCGGGAGGTTGTAGGCGACCTCGGTGGCCGCGGCGAGCCAGCCGGCGGCCATGGCGTCGGCGGGGTTCCGGCGCCGCACCGCCGCGCCGTACTTCTCGTGCCAGGCATAGCCGTAGTGCAACCACGAGCCGCGGCCCTCACCGCCGGTGGGCTGCGTGAGGATCTCGAGGCGTCCATGCCCCATGGCGGCGAACAGCGCGGACGCGACCTCGAGGCGCTCGGTGGGCGTCACGAGGTCGAGCCTCTTGATGAGGCTCCCGAGCAGGTGATACGCGGCGTCGCGCGCGGCGCGCGTCCGCAGCGCGGCGCCCTGCTCCTGCCCGAGCGCATCGTCGATGGTCTGGTCGAGGAACAGGTTGAAGTGGTGGCAGTGGTAGATGACGGGCGCATCGGCGAGGAAGGCCAAATCGTGCTCAGGCAGCAAGCTGCGCGTTGCCAGGATGCGGTCCAACATGGAGGCCTCTTCACTTTCACTTGCGGGCGGACGTGAGACGGAAAAACCTGCGAACGGGTTCAGACGTGGAGCTCCTCGAGGCCGAGGATGTCCCGCACGGTGTTGGCGACGAGGCTCGTCTGCGCCTCGGTGAACGCCTCGGGGGCGTTGAGCACGTCCATCGGGATGCCCGTGCGCAGAGAAACGCGGAGCAGCGCGGCGTGCGGATCGGGAGCGTAGCGCCGCAGGTAGTCGATGACGCGGACGCTCTTGGGCCGCTCTTCGGGCTTGAAGCTCGGCAACAGCGGCGCGAGGCGCTCGAGCGTGCGCTTTACATGGATGCGCACCATGCCGAGCGGCGTATCGCTCTTCATGACGAAGCCGGCGACGAAGTCGCCGGGCAGCTCGCGCAGGATGACGAGGCGGCCGCCGGCCTCGATGGTGACCTGCATCTCGTCGGTGTGCCCGAGCGCGCGCAGGCCTTCTCGGTTGGCGCGAATGAGATCCCCGAAGTACGAGGCGACGTCCTCGGGCTCGAAGGTCTCTTCTTCGTGCTTCCAGGCGTCGAACATCAGACAGTCGGGCATGACCGTGAGGATCAAGCCGCGGATGCCGCCGACGTCCTGAACGAGGGGAGCGAGTGAAAGTCTGCTGGGTGCGTTCATCGTCTACTCACGCGGAACGGGGTTTTGCGCCGGGGATCGCGGCGACACTGTGGAACGATTTTCGGATGGCTTTGATGAGTCGGCCTTCGAGAGCGTCGGCGAGCACGAGGCCGATGCCGAAGCGGATGTGGTCGGCGTCGACCCATACGAGCTGCAGGACGTTTCGCTCGTCGAGCTCGAGCGCGAAGCTGCCTTCGTTGGTGCCGAGGAGGACGCGGCGGGACTCCACGAGCGCGCGATCGATCAGCGCGGACACCGCGAGCAGATCCTCCGTGGCGTGACGGTTGGCCACCTCGAGGCCTTCGTCGTCGACGACGAAGGCTGCGTAGGCGCCGGTGGAGCCCATCAGCCAGTGCACGAAGACCTCGAGCTTCTCGGCGAACGTGCCTTGCAGGATGGACGACAGCGACACCGACGGACTGACGCGGCCGCCCGTGAGCGGCGACAGCTCGCCTTCGTCGTCCGGTTCGGAGATCTGCGCGCCGATGGAGCGCGGCGGCGGAGGCGGCGGAACCGGCACCAGCTTCGGCGTCGTGGCGTTTGCCTTCGCGGGCGCGGCGGGCTTGTCCGCGGGCGCCTTCCGCGCTGCCGCCGCCCGGCGCAGCGCCGCGGGATCGAGGCCGATGGCCGCGGCGTCGATCTCGACGCTCCGGAACGACGGGCGCTGCCAGGAGGCGGAGCTGTTGGTGGTGGGGCCCGAGGTCGAGCGCACCGCAGGCTTCGCCGTCGCGGCCGGCATCGCCGGGCCGGGCGCAGCGGGCATCGGCGGCAGCGTCGGCGGCGCGGGCACGACGCCCGTCGCGCCGGGCACCGCGCCGGACACGACGCGCGGCGGCGCGAGCATCGGCGGGGCGCCGAGCGGCGGCGGCGGTCCGAGCGGGGGAGGCGCCGGGACGTCGCCGTGCGCCAGGTGCGCCGCGGCCGACGGCGTCGGCGGCGTCGACGGCGTCGACGGAAAACGTACGCGCGCCGGTGTGGCGACGGGCGCTGCGCCGCCGCGCCCTTGCAGACGCGCCGCCAGACCCGCGAGGGCGGCCGGGTCAGTCCACGAGAGGGATAGGCGCATTGTCACGGTCCTCGGGTCGAAGAAGCTGGAGCCGTCCCTCGAGCTCGGCGGCGAGCTGGTCGAAGGTGGCTGCGACGACGGGCGGGCGCCGGCCGAGGAGCCCCACGGGGACGCCCGCGGCGCTGGCCTCGAGAAACGCAGCGTCGCGCGGAATGGTGGTCTGCATGGCGAGCTCGCCGAGCTGCGTCCACAGCTCGTCGGCCACCGACAGCGAGGCGGACACGCGCATCTGCAGCATGACGAGCACGAGCCCGGTGAGCTCGACCTTCACGCCTTCGTCGCGGATGGCGTTGATGACTTCGAGGAGCTGCGACAGCGAGCGCAACGCGATGGGCTCCGCCTGCACAGGCGAGAGCACGTGGCCCGACGCCCGAATGGCGCCGAGCGTGATCCCTTGAAAGCCGCTCGGCGTGTCGAAGAGCACGACGTCGAAGCGCCCCATCGCTTCATCGATGAGCCGCGTGAGCACGCGTCCATCGGCGAGGAAGGCGCCGAAGCCCGGCGTGTCCTGCGGCGCCACCTGTCCGACGGGCAGGAGCGACAGCTCCGCGATGCGCGTGCTCGCCAGGGTCTCCGCGAGCGCGCGCCGCCCGGAGGCGTACTCGGCGAGGCCCGCGGCGCCGGCGAGCTTCTTCGAGAGGGACAGGCCGATGGCACCCTGCGGATCGGTGTCGACGATGAGCGTGCGCCAGCGACGCTTGGCGAGCGCGAAGCCGAGGTTCAACGTCACCGTCGTCTTGCCGACGCCGCCCTTCTGGCTCGCCACGGTGACGACTCGCATCAGTGATCCTCCGGACGGAGCCGCGTCTTCAGCCGCTCGATGTTGTGTTGCACGCGCCTGTCGGTGGGCTTGAGGCGCGCGCACGCCGCGAAGGACTCCATGGCGCGCGGGAAGTCGTGGCGGAGATACGCCTGCGTCCCTGCGCGAAAGAGCTCCTCGTAGGCTTGCTGGCTGTCGTCGTCGAGAGGCGACGAATCCGCGGGGCCCGCAGGGACGGGCGCGGGCGGCATGCTCATCCGCGACACCGTGTCGTGGCTCGCGGGCACGGCGGCCGGCCGCCCGAGGTGCACGACGCGCTCGAGCCGCGCCGCTTCGATGGCCGCGCCGGCGGCGGGGTCGACGGCGGCGTCGTCGAGGCCGGCGTCGCGCTTCACCGACTTCTGCGGCACCGCGTCCGCGCTCAGCGCGCGCAGGTGCGCCGACAGCGTGGCGACGTTTTGCAGGAGCGACCACGCCTCGTCGCCGCGCGCGCCGGGCACCTCGGCGTGCCACAGCGAACCGCCGTGGACGACGACGCTGCCGAGCTCGAACGGGCCGTACGCGAGCTCGAGGGCCACCGTCTCTCCACGACGTTTCAAGTGCGTCACGAGGTGTTGCAGTGTGATCTGCGTCAAAACGGAATCAACGTACGGGTACACACAATCGACGGTCAAGCTGAGACGGCGGGTCCTTTCGCACGTCTCGTTCGATGAAGAAGCGGTCACCGTTTCCCCGGAAAGCGGGGCGACGAAACGGCGTGCTCGTCGATGGTGTTACGATGCGCCGCGTGCCGCAGGTGGAAAACGAGCTCCTGCTGTCCGCCGCGCCCGCGGCGGTGTGGGCGACGCTGATGGACACCGCCGGCTATCCCGCGTGGAACCCGAGGCTGCGCCGCGTCGACGGCACGTTGCGCGCCGGGGGCGTGGTGACGCTCCACTACGAGCAAGATCGCCCGTGGATGCCGCGCCGTTACGTGGTCGACGTCGACGCGTGCGAGGCCGGGCGCGAGCTTCGCTGGAGCGGCCCGCGCAACGCCGCGCGCTCGCTCCTGCGCGCGTCGCATTGGTTTCGGCTCGAGCCCGCGCCGGGCGGGGGCTCGCGCTTCGTGCACGGCGAGCGTTTCGAGGGCGCGTTGGCGGCGGCGCTGTGGCCGCTGATCGGCGCGTCGGTCGCGCGCTCGCACGCGGCGGTGAACGAGGCCCTCGAGCGGCGCTGCGCCGCCGCGTGAGGGGACGGCGCACCCGCGGGCGGCCGCGGGCGCGTGTGGCACAATGCCTGGATGCGCAGCGCTCTTGTCCTCTCCGCCCTGCTCTCGCTCACCGCGTGCCACGACAACACCCCCGCCTCCGACGTGCGCGGCAACTACGCCATCGCGTTCGACGACCGCCTCACCATCAAGCTCGACGTCGGCGGCGCCAAGCAGGAGCAGACGGGCACCGAGCACGACGTCGTCAGCTTCCAGGTGAACGGGCAGCCGGTGACGCTCGACCTCGGCGCGTTCTGCGCCAAGGAAGAGGTGAAGTGTCCGTCCGAGGTCCTCTGGAACCAGGTGTCCATCGACCAGCCGAACATCGCCGCGCACAACCCGAACACCCACGTGTTGAACGTCATCGACAACCGGGTGCACGAGCCGCCCCCGGGCGTCGCCGCCGACGTGGTCGCCGGCCTCGTCGACGCCAACGACAAGCTCACGCTGCTCGTCGGCGGCGACTCGCGTGGCAACGGCGACTGCGGCCTCCTCGCGCTCTCCATCGCCGAGGGCCGCTTCACGCACGAGGGCGAGGAGGTGGTGCAGGAGCCGGCGGCCTCGGCGGACGCGGGCACCGGCGACCTCGACGGTGGGAGCGCCGGCGCCGCCGACGCCGGCTTCGTCTCCCACGTCACCTTCCCGACGGGCGCGCCGGTGAACGGCGTCGCCGAGGGCACGCTGCGCGTCGGCTACCTCGGCCTCTGCGCGTTCGGCCCCGCGGTCCTCGGCGCCACGCTCGAGCTGTCCACGGGCTACACCGGGACGCGCACCGGTGAGCTCGATCCGCCGCCGTTCACGCCCGTCGATCCGGAGTCCGTCCCCGACGGCACCGTCGACGCAGGCACGCCCGACGTCGACGGGGGCACGCCCGACGCCGGCTGAGCGCACGGGACGCCCGCGGAGAGAGCGACGCGATCAGGGATCGCGCGTCGCGTATCGCACGGTTCGGTTGGTGGTGGTGTACGCGAGGTGCGGCTTTCCGTCGACGACGGCGAGGGAGACGGCGCCGGCGGCGTCGTCGCCGACGTCCTCGGCGACCCAGGTGTCGGACGCGCGAGACCGCGACGCCACGTGCACCTGACCGCGCGCGGCGTCGACGCTGGCGACCCAGAGGTGGTCGCCGTCGCACGCGATGGCGACGTCGCCGGGCGCACGCGCCAGGGCGAGCCCGCTGACGGCGGTTTCGGGAGCGCCGGCGGTGTCGCCGGAGATGCTGGCGACCTGCAGGTTGCCGATCTGTCGGAAGACGACGAACGGGGCGTCGAGACAGAAGACGGCGTCGATGCTCCCGCTGGCGTTGTCCTGCACCACGATGTTCGTCGCGCTTCCGGCGAGGTAGGCGAGGGTCAGCGTCGAGAGGTCGAGGTAGAAGCGATCCACCTCCTGGTTGACGTCGTCGAGCACCAGCCCCAACGACGTGATGTCGCCCGAGGACTGCAGATAGAGGTGCGCGTCGTGCGTGTCGTCGAGGATGGCGTCCTCGATGCTCTGGTCCCCGCTCGTGGGCTTCGTCACCCAGCTCGCCGTGACGCTGCCCGCTGCGTCCCTGACCACGCGCACCTCCGCGCCGCGCTCGTCGCCGGGGTTGTCCTGCGCGTAGGTGCGGGTGGCAAGGAGCGCGTCACCGAGGTCGACGGCGAAGACATCGGCGCCGTTCGCGAGCGTGCGCTCGGCGGCGGCGTGGATGACGCCGTCGCTGCTCCGCGCGGCGTCGAAGGCGCGGAGGCAACCCGTGTCCGGCTGGACGACGACGCTGTGAACACCCTCGAGCGGACGCCAACGCGCGAGCGCGCAGTCCCTCTCGATCATGAGGACGTCGACGTCCGCGCCGTCGATGAGCACGCGCGGCACCGAGTCCTCGGCGATCAACGCCGCGGTGTCATCGATGTACGTGTAGGGGCTCGGCGGCGGCGGCGGTGGTGGCGGCGGCGGCGGCGGCGTCGCGACTTCGCAGGAGCCCTCGCGGCACGCGAGCCCACCCGGACAGTTCGCCGCCGCGTTGCAGGGAAGGCCCACACCGTCGCCGAAGTAGCAGCCGGATCCCGCCGCGAGCAGGAAGAGGAGCGAGAGCGGGAGCGCGCGCGTCACCCGTCTCCCGGCAACAACGCCCACGGCACCAGCGCGGCCCCGCCGGCAACCAGGACCCCCGCGACGATGGCGCCGGCGAGGAGCAGCGGCTGGGCGTTCATGGCGCTTTGTTTGTCCGCCCCCGACGAGTTGCTGTCGCTGAGGACGCCGCTCGACAGGACAGCGCCCGTGGCGGTGCCGCCGCCGATGAGCACCCCGGTGCCGAGCGCGGCGGCGCCGACGCCGAAGAGCGGCCATGACACGGCCCCGGGCGCCGTGGTCGCCGGTGCCTCCATCGTCGCCCCTGTCGCCGCCCCCATCGTTGTTGACGTCGTCGCCCCCATCGTTGGGGTCGTCGTCGCCCCCAACGTTGTTGTCGCCGTCGCCCCCGCCGTCTTCTGCGTCGTGGCCGTCGTGGGTGGCGTCGTCGATGTCTCGCGTGGCGCGGGCGGGGCGGGCGGCGCCGCGCGATCCGCAGGCGCGTCGAGGGGCGGCGGGGCGGCGGTGACGACGGGCGCCGGGCAGCGTTTCCGTGTCGGCCCGAGCGCGCGCATGTGATCGGCGGCGCGCGCGGCGACGGAGGCGTCTTCGATGGCGGAGAACGCCTGGCGCGCGGCGTCGCTGTCGCCGGCGCGCTCGAAGGCGAGCCCCGCGTTCAACAACAGGCGCTCGTCGTGGGAGATGTCGAACGCGCGCCGGAACGCCGCGGCCGCGTCGCAGTCGTGGTGGAGGTGGAGCGCGTCGAACGCTTCGGCTTCGGCGTGAGCGGCCTCCGCGCGGGCGTTGGGCGGCAACGAGGAATCCGATGTCACCCACGCCGCGAGCACGAGGGGGATCATGGGCGGTCGGCCTCCGTGAACACGCGCACGAAGTCGTCCTTCGGCGGCGCGGCCGGCGGCGCCGCGGCGACGCGTGGCCGCGTGGCGTGCGCAGCGCGCGGGTGCCGCTCGACGGCGCGGGGCCGCGCGCGGGTCGCCGGGTCGGCGGCGAGGGCGGCGAGCGGCGGCGGGTCGCTCGCGAGAGCCGCGCGCGGCGGGGCGTCGGCGAGGGCCGCGAGCGGCGGCGGGTCGTCGGCGAGGGCCGCGAGGGGCAGGGCCGCGAGGGGCAGGGCCGGTGCCGGCTGTGCGATCGGCTCGAGGGCGAGCGTCTCGACGGTGGGCGCCGGGGTCGCGGCGGGAGCCGGGGTCGGCCCTCGAGCGGGGGCGGCGGCCTGTTGCGCGGTCGCCGGCGGAACAGTGGAGGCCGCGAGCGCGAGCGCGGCGCCGAACGCGACGAGCGCGAAGCCGGCCGCCATGGACACGACGTGGCGCGGCTTGAGGCGCGGTCGGCCGGCGGCGGCGACGACGACCCGCGACCTCGTCGTGGGCCGGCGCCGGGGCACGAGGAAGGTGCGCGTGTCCTCGCTGCGGCCAAAGGAGAAGATCAGCGTGCGCACGTCCTGGATGGTGCGCGGGCGCTCCACGCGCTCGGTGTGCTCGTGCTTCGGGTCCGAGGAAGAGTCCACGTCCGCCATCCTCCAACGTTTTCGGTGCGCGCCGCGAGCGGGGCGCGTGGCATCGGTCGATCGCATGGTGAGGAGCGGGAGGTGCGGGTAGGCAGGCGCCGCGCGACCGCATCCCCACGCGGGGTGGGACCACGGCGCGCGAGTAGGTGCGGAGACCATCGGCCGGTTCGTCGACGGTCCCGGCGGCGCATCCTCCGAAACACCCAGCGTCCAACGAGCTTTTTTCCCAGAGGGGTTTTGCCATGACTGTCGGACGGAGCGGATCGCATCACGCGGCGCACACCACGGCTCACACCGCCAGCCACCACGGGCCCGGTGGCCACCACGACCACCATCACCACGGCGTCCACGAGCATGAGGGGCGCTTCCACAAGGGCGAGGGTGCGCACGCGCTCTCGACGACGGGCAACACCCCGGGGCACGCCCACGCGCTGTCGACGAGCACCGGCAGGTTCGACGGTGGCATGCGCCAGGGCGACCGCTTCGTCCACAACGGCGGCTTCAACGGCGGCAACCCCGTCAGCAACAGTCGGCCGGTGAGCCTCGCGCCGCCGGCGATGCCGAGCTCCCCGAACATCAACGACAACGCCAACTTCGACATCAACGACCTCCTCGCCGGCCTCTTCCCCGGCGGGCAGACGGACACAGGCACGCCGACGACGCCGCCGATGGCGACGCCACCGAGCCGCATCGTCCCCGCGGCGCCGCACGTCCCCACGGTGCCGCGCACGCCCAGCGCGCCGTCGGTGCCGTCGACCCCTCAGACCCCTTCGACGCCCACCAACCAGATCCCGCGCGACCCGCCGGAGCCGTCGTCGCCCCAGACGCCGCCGTCCACGACGCCGCTCCCGCACATCCCTCCGCCGACCGGCTCGCGCGACCCCGTCGTCAACGCGTCGCCCGGTCTGCGCAGGCTCACCCCGGTGCCCGGCCTCCCGCGCTGAGGCGGTGGCGGCCGCGTGACGGCCGGCGCGGCCGGACTCGCTGTATCGTGCGCACGTGTACGCGCTGCTGCTCGTCGCGCTTGCGGCCGCCGCCCCCGTCGAGCTTTCCCTCGACCCGGCGACCCTCTCCCTCGAAGGGCACCTCGAGGTCCTCCACGACGACGCCCTCGCCCTGCGCTTCGACGACGCCGCGGCGTCGGGTGACTGGCGCGCGACGCCGCACCCGGCGACGGGCGGCCCCGTGGGCGCGCTCTGGCTGCGCGCCACCGTGCACAACCCGACGCGCGCGCCGCTCGACGTCTGGCTCGCGTCCGAGGACGAGACCGTGTGGCGCTTCGACGCCCGCGTCGACGGCGGCCCCGTGCGCTCGACGGGCCGCGCCCTCGCGGGGGCGGAGCGCTCGGTGCCCGCACGCAAGCCCGTGGTGGCGCTGCGCGTGCCGCCGGGGACGCACGCGCTGCTCGCCCGCCTCGAGGCGCGGACGTCGCCGGCGCAGGCGGCCCTGACCATCGGCAGCCCCGCCGCGCTCAGCGCCGAGCTCGATCGCGACAGCCTCGTCCTCGGCGTCATGTACGGCGCGCTGCTCATCATGGCCGTGTACAGCTTGTTCCTGTCGGTGCTCGTGCGCGACCGCAAGCACGCGCTCTACGCGGCGTACGTCGCCAGCGTCATAGGCTGGCTCGCCTACACCGACGGCACGTTGCACTTCCTCGGCGTCACCGGCGACCTCGTCGGCTCGCAGCGCGTGTTCGTCGTCGTGTCGCACGCCGTCACGGTGCTCGTGATCCTCTTCGCCCGCAGCGTCCTCGAGACCTCGCGCCTGCCGCGCACCGACCGCGTCCTGCGCGCCGCCGCCTGGTCGATCGGCGCGCTCGCCGTCTGGGGCCTGTTGGCCCCGGGCTTCGCGCAGCTCACGGCGTTCGCGCTGGTGTCGCTCGCGGCCGTCCTCGTCGTCGTCGTGGCCGCGGCCCGCCGCTGGCGCGCCGGGTACTCGCCCGCCGCGTATTACCTGCTCGGGTGGCTGATGCTCTTCCTGCTGCTCGCGCCGCTCGCGGTCATCCAGCTCGGCGCCGGCGCCGGCCTGCCCATCTGGGCGTGGCCGCTCGGCTTCGTCATCGAGGTCGGCTTCGCCGCCGCCGCCATCGCCGAGCTCGCGCGCCTCGATCGCGCGCGCGTCGAAGCCCTCAACCGCGCGGGCACGCGCTTCGTCCCGTTCGAGTTCCTCTCGCTCCTCGGACACACCGACCTCACCGAGGTGCAAAAGGGCGACAACGTCGCGCAGGAGATGTCGATCCTGTTCTCGGACATCCGCTCGTTCACCACGCTCGTCGAGGGGCGCACGCCGGAGCAGAACTTCGCCTTCATCAACGACTACCTGTCGTGGATGGAGCCGCCCATTCGCGAGCACGGCGGCTTCATCGACAGCTACGAGGGCGACGCGGTCATGGCGCTCTTCGCCGGTCGCGCCGACGACGCCGTCCGCGCGGGCATCGGCGACCTGCGCGCGCTCCACCGCTACAACGCCGAGCGCGCGGCGCGCGGCGAGCCCAGGATCCGCATCGGCGTCGGCGTGAACACGGGCGCGCTCATGCTCGGCACCATCGGCGGCCGCGAGCGCATCAAGTGCGGCGTCATCGGTGACCCCGTCAACCTCGCCGCGCGCATCGAGGGGATGACCAAGCAGTACGGCGCGATGCAGCTCATCTCGAGCGACACCCGCGACCGCCTCGTCGAGCCCGGCGCGTTCACGCTGCGCGAGCTCGACACGGTGGTTGCCAAAGGGAAGTCGACGGCGGTGACGGTGCTCGAGGTGCTCGACGGCCTCGAGGACGAGGAGCGCGCCGCCAAGGTTGCGACGCGCGCGCGCTACGCCGAGGGCCTGGCGCTGTACCGCGCGGGCGAGCTCGCCGGTGCGCGCCCGTGCTTCGAGGACTGCGTTGGGGCCTGGGCCGGCGACACCGCCGCGTGCCTCCTCCTCGAGCGCATCGCCACGCTCGAGGCGGAGGGCGTGCCGCCGGACTGGAGCGGCACATGGACGCTGCGCACCAAGTAGGGGCCCGATCGCTGGGGGCGCGCCGGTGACGACGCGGCGCGGGCGTCGTAGCGTCCGGCGCCAAGCACGAGGTGAGAGATGATCCTGGTCGTAGGAGCCACGGGACAGATCGGCGGTGAGCTCGTTCGCCTCCTCACGGCCGCGAACGCGGCTGTGCGCGCGCTGACGCGAGACCCGGAGAAGGCGGCGCACCTGCCCGCGGGCGTCGAGCGCGTGCGCGGCGATCTCGGGGCGCCGGAGACGCTCGCCGTGGCGTTCGCCGGCGTCGACAAGGCGTTCGTCATGGCGCACGCCACGCCGCACATGCAGGGGCACGTGAAGAACGCGGTGGCGGCGGCCAAAGGAGCCGGCGCGCGCCACATCGTCTTTCTCTCGAGCTACTCCGTCGAGCACCTGCCGTCGTCTGCCCTCGGCCGCTGGCACCGCGCCGGCGAGGACGAGGTGGCCGCCTCGGGCATCGACTTCACGTTCCTGCGCCCGGGCAACTTCGCGTCGAACGCCTTGCGCTGGGGCGAGACCATTCGCGCGCAGGGCGCCGTGTTCGACGCGAGCGCCGGCTCGCGCTCCGCGCCCATCGACCCGCGCGACATCGCCGCCGTCGCCGCGGCCGCGCTCACCTCCGACGGCCACGCGGGGAAGTCGTACACGCTGACGGGCCCGGAGGTGATGACGGCGCGCGAGCAGGTCGACGTCGTCGCGCGCGTGCTCGGCAAGCCGGTGCGCCACGTGCCGGTCCCCATCGAGGGGGCGCGCGCGGGGATGCTCAAGGGCGGCATGCCCGAAGTCATCGCGGACGCCGTGCTCGAGCTCGTGAAGGGCGGCGACAGCCTCGCCGAGCCGCTGTTGACCACGGCCGTGCGCGACGTCGCCGGCCGGGAGGCGCACACGTTCGAGACGTGGGCGCGCGACAACGTGCGCCACCTGGCGTGAGCGCTCCCGCGGCGGGACGCGCGCGCGACGCGTGATAGGGTCGGCGGGTGCAGACGGGCGAGCGGCTCGGGGACTACGCGCTGCGGCGCGAGATCGGTGAAGGGGGCATCGCCGCCGTGTTCTTCGCCGAGGACGCGCGCGGCGCCGACGTCGTCATGAAGGTCCTGCGGCCGGAATTCGTCGCGCAGCCGGCGATGGTCTCGCTGTTCCTCGGCGAGCCGCGGGCGCTGCAGGCGGTGGAGCACGAAAACACCGTCGAGGTCACCGACGTCGTCGCCGACGCGCCGCGGCCGTACTTCGTCACGGAGCTCCTGCGCGGGCGCACGCTCTCGGAGCTGCTGAAGGGCGGACCCATCCCGTTGGCGCGGGCGCTGCGCATCGTGCGGCAGGTGGCGGTGGTGCTCGCGCACGCGCACGACGTCGACGTCGTGCACAGGAACCTGAAGCCGTCGAACGTCTTCCTCGTGCGCAAGGCCGGCAGGGCCGACTTCGTGAAGCTCCTCGAGCTCGGCGCCACGCGCATGCAGAGCCACGAGGGCAAGCCCGTGCCCGGCACCGTGATCGGGACGCCGGCGTACATGGCGCCCGAGCAGCTCCGCCAGACCGCGGGTGATCACCGCGTGGACATGTATTCGTTCGGCGTGTTGCTGTTCGAGCTCGTCGTCGGGCGCAAGCCGTTCGTCGGGGACCTCGCTGAGACCGTGCGCCAGCACCTCCTGGTGACGGCGCCGCGGGCGCGCTCGATGGCGCCCGACCTGCCGCAGGCCCTCGACGACCTCATCGCGCAGTGCCTCGAGAAGGACCCGGCGGCGCGGCCACCGTCGATGCACGAGGTGTCGCTCGCCCTCGGCGTCCTCGCCGACAACGCCGGCCCCGCGAAGGTGGGCGACGAGGGCCCAGGCGCGTCGGTCGCCGTTCCAAAGAACACCAGCGGCTTCACCACCGTGGCCGCGGACGTCACGGTGGCGCCGGCGGCGGTGTTCGACGACGAGGAGCCGAGCTTCCCGTCGGTCACCGACGAGATCCCGGCCGTGCGCGACACCGTGGAGGACAAGCCGGTGGTGAGCGTGCCACCGGCCGCCGTGGCGCCGTCGCGCCCGGCGCCCCCCATGGCGCCGATCGGCCGGCAGCGCGCGGGGGTGGCCGGCTTGCGCTGGCCCGTCGTCGCCGCGGCGCTCGTCGCCACCGCCGCCGTCGCCGGGGGGATCGGCGCCGCGGTGGCGTGGCGCGCGGCGTCCCCGTCGACGGTTCCCCCGGCGGCGGGGCAAGCGACGGACGGGCACCCCACGCAGGCGCCCTCGACGGCGGCGCCCCCCACGACGGCGCCCCCCACGACGGCGCCCCCCACGACGACGCCCCCCACGACGGCGCCCCCCACGACGGCGCCCCCCACGACGGCGCCCGACGCGCCCGGGGCCGCGGACGCCGCGGGTGGCTCCCCGTCGGAGCCGCTGGTCGCGTTCGACTCCGTGCCACGCCACGCGCAGGTGTGGATTCGCATGGACCACCGCATCCGGCTGCTCTGCAAGACGCCTTGCTCGTTCGCGCTGCCGGCGGGAAAGAAGATCCTCGTCGAGCTCCGACTGGACGGATACCGCAGCGCCCAGCGCACCCTCACCGTCGCCGAGGGCGCGCACTTCCGCGGCACGCTCCGCCCCCGCTGACGGCGTCGTCGGCGGCTCCGCGCGTCGCGCCGGAAAATACAGTAGAACCGGAGCGCCGTGCGCTCCCTCGCCGACGGACTCAGCGTCGCTCTCGACGTTCCGCGCTTCATCGCACGGCCCGCGCTGCGCGCCGCGTTGTGGCACGCGGTCTTCGTCGGCGCCGTCACCATCATCAAGAGCGGCACCAACGCGCTCTACCTCGCGCGCGAGGACCCCGCGCGCCTCCCGCTCCTGTACGTCGCCGTCGCCGTCGTCGTCCTCCTCGTCACCTCGGGGCTCGCCCGCCTCCTCGCGCGCCGCTCGCCCGCGCAGGTGCTCACCGTCGGCGTCATCGGCGCGGGCGTCGCCCTCATCGCAAGCACCGCCGCCGCCGCCGCCGGCCTCCCGGGCGCGGAGGCCGTCGTCTACGTCGTCGGCGAGGCCGCCGCGACCACGGGCAGCGTCCTGTTCTGGGCCCGCGTGATGGACGCCTTCGCCGCGCGCGACAGCAAGAAGGTGGTCGGCCTCGTCGGCGCCGGCGGCATGTCGGGCGCCGCCGTCGGCGGCCTGCTCATTCGGCTCATCGCCGACAGCGCCGGCGTCGTCATCCCCATGATCGCCTCCGCCGTCGCCTTCATGGTCGCGCTGCCGCTCCTGCGCGCCCTCCGTTCGCGCGGGGAGCGCGTCGGCAGGAGCGACGCCGAGCTGCTCCCCGCGGTGCGCTACCTCGGCGGCCGCGGCTACCCCATCGCCGTCGCCACCCTCGTCGTGCTCCTCGCCGCCACCGGCGCCGCCACCGACTTCGTCTTCCGCACGGCCGTTGCGCACGCGCACACGGAGACGGAGATGGCCGCGCTCTTCGGCACGCTGAACGCGGTGGTCGGCGTCGTCGTCGTGTTCTTCCAGGTGTCTTTGACCTCGCGCCTGCTGTCGCGCGTGGGCGTGTTCTCTTTCGTCGCCATCGTCCCCACGCTCCTCGTCGCCACCAGCGTCCTCGCCGTCGCGCTCCCCGGCGGCGGCTTCTCCATCATCGTCGTCATGAAGGGCATCGAGATGGCCGGCGCCTACTCGCTCAACCAGACGGCGGTGTCGCTCCTGTACAACCCCATGCCCGGCGAGCTGCGCTCGCAGGTGCGCACGCTCATCGACGGCGCCATCAAGAAATCCGGGGCCGCCGGCGCCGGCCTCGTGCTCGGCGCCCTCGCCGCGTTCTTGCCGCTCCTCGTGGGGAGCTGGCTCGTGGCGCTGGCGGCCGGCGCCACGCTCGTGCTCTTGCCCATCCTGCGCACGCGCTACCTCGACGCCCTCGACGACAAGCTGGGCCAGCGAAAGAAGATCCGCCCGGGCCCCATCGATCCCTCGGACAAGGTCACGCGCACCGCGTTGCGCACCCTCCTGCTGGCGGACGACCCGGAGCGCGTGCTCGGCGCGCTCGGCGCGCTGGGGCCGCGCTACACGCTCACGACGGAGGAGATCGCGACGCTCGTCGAGAACAAGGACGAGCGCGTGCGCACCGCAGCGCTCAAGCACGTGCCGGTGGCGCCCGACGATGTGCTCACCGCGCGCCTCCTGCAGATCGCCAAGGCGCACGGGCCGCGACGTCCGCGGGCGGAGGCGGTGCGCGCCCTCGCGCGGCTGCAGGGCAAGAACGCGCCCGCGGTGATCGGGCAGTTCCTCGACGACGACGAGCCCGGCGTGGTGGCCGCCGCCCTCGAGGTGTCCTTGAAGGCGGCGCGCGACGCGGAGATCGAGCTCATCAAGGCGGGCGTCACCAACGACGACGAGGACACCATGACGGGCGCCCTCACCGCCAACATGCGCGCGCGCCACAAGCTCCAGAGCATCCTCGTCGACCTCCCCCAGCGCTCGCTCGCCTGGCGCCGCGAGATCGCTCGGCTCCTGGGGGCGCTCGACGACGCCCGCTACGACGGCTTCCTCGCGCAGCTCATCGGCGACGACGACGCCACGGTTCGCTCGCTGGCCATCGACGCCGCCGGCCGCGAGCGCCACGCCGCCCACGTGCCCCTGCTCATCTCGCACCTCGGCGATCGGCGCGTGCGCGTGCAGGCGGCCCGCGCCCTCGCGCGCTACGGCGAGGACGGGGTGGAGCCGCTCAAGGCCGCCCTCGACGACCGCCAGCTCCCCTTGATGGTGCGCATCCACGTCCCCCGCGTCCTCGAGGCCGTGGGGACGGAGAGCGCGGCGCGCGCGCTCCTGTTTTCGAACCCCAGGGACGACGCCTACCTGCAGCAACGCATCGCGGCGTCGCTGGTGGGCATCGTCGCGTACGAGCCGGGGACCCCGGTGGACAAGAAGCGCACCGACGAGGCTATCGGGCGCCGCCTGGTGGCCTCCGCCGCGTACGACGACGCCCGCCGCGAGCTGGAGGCGGACCCGACGGCGGGGCTGTCGCTGCTGAAGCACGCGGTGCGCGATCGCTGTGCGCAAAACCTCAAGATCGCGCTCGACCTGCTCGGCATCCACCGCGGGCTCGCGCGCATGCAGACGGTGCACGCGGGGCTCGTGAGCGGCAAGGAGAGCGCCCGCCACGACGCCATCGAGCTGCTCGACGCGGCGCTCTCCGGGGACCCCCTGCGGGAAGATTTCCTGTCGCTTTTGGAGCGGACCCCGAGGACGACCACGATCGATGACGCGCGCAAACGCGCGCTGAAGCTCTGTCGGTCCAAGGACCCCTTGCTGCGCGGCATCGCGCGCCGCACCATGCGCTTCCTCGGCGACGACTCGCCGGAGGTCTCGGGCACGTCGCCCGCCGTCGGCCCCGGCGCCGTGGAGCTCGAAGGAGAGGACATGCCCGAAAACCTCGTCGAGCGCCTGTTTCTCCTCGAGCACGTCGATCTGTTCGAGGGGCTGTCCACCGACGACCTCTCCGCCATCGCCTCCATCGCCACCGAGCACGCGCTGCCGGCGGGCTCGCCCCTGTACCAGGAGGGCGAGAGCGGCACCCAGCTCTACGTGATCATCGAGGGCGACGTGGAGCTGACGCGGGCGGGCCGCCACGTCATGAAGCTCCGGGCCGGCGAGAGCGCCGGGCAGGTGAGCTTCCTCGATCGCGGGCCGCGGCCGGTGACGGCGCGGGTGTCGGACAAGGCGCCGGCGCGGTTCCTCGTCGTCGAGCGCGACATCTTCATGGACCTGCTCGCCGACCGTCCGGGCTTGATGCACGCGTTCTTCGGGGTGCTCGCGGCCCGGCTGCGGACGCTCATCGAGCGCGACGCGGCGGACCCCGCGGGCCGGCGGCGGGTGCCTACATCCGTATAGATGAGACGCGAGGGCCGTCGGGTTTCCCATCCGCGCGGACTTGTGCGAAACCAGTGTCAGCTTCCGAGGGTGACGGGCGATGACGACAGCGCGCGAGAAGCTCTACGAGGAGATGGTGGTCATCGTGGCCACGCCCGCGGGCCCCGGCGCCGACGCCGAGATGCGCAAGCTCATGTCGCGCTATCGCGTGCAGACCAAGCCCGGCGTCGACATCCCCCCCGGCACCACCGCGCGCGACGCGCTCGGTGAGCGCCTGCTCGGCTTGTGGCGATCGCCGCAGCCGGACCTGAACGCCAAGATCGGCAGCGCCATCGACGAGTTCCGCATGCAGCTCAAGTCGTCGTCGTCGCCGCCGTCGAAGGTGCCGCAGCCGAGCGCCGCGCGCCCGCGGCCGCCCGGGATGGGCCCGCCGGTGCCCGCCGTCGAGGACGACGACGATCGCCGCGCTCCCGCGCCGTCCGCGCCGCCGCCGCGCAACGACGGCGCGCGCGCGCCCGTGGCCGCGCTCGGCGTCGGCGACCCTCCGCCGCCGGCGCCCGCCGCGCGCAGGCCCGGACGCGCCGTCGCCGAGCCCGTCGCCGGCGGTCCGCGCAAGCGAGGGCGCACACGCGGCGAGTGCCCGAAGTGTCACTCGATGGGCGTCGTCCTCGCGCGCAGCTACTCCGGTGACGAGTACTTCAGCTGCATCTACTGCGGCTGGCAGGCATACAAGCCCACCGAAGACGACGATCCCAACGCCTCTCTCGCCGTCCGCTTGCTCGGCCAGTCGCCCAGCGAGACCTCGCGCGACTGAGCGCTCCCGACGTAGTCTCTGCTCGCACGACGACGAGGAGAGGCTCATGGCTCGCGGAGGACGTCCGCTCACCGCCGAATCCCTGACGGAGGAGATCCGCTTCCTCCTCAAGACGCTGATGCGCGACGACCTCTTCGGCGAAGAGGTGTCGCTCACCGAGGCCGAGAAGCTCCTCGAGAGCTCGCTGTCCGTGGGCTTCGTCGAGTACTGCGCGTTCCTCAAGCGCCACGCCTACGTCGACATCGACCGCGGCCGAAACACCATCGCCGCGCTGCCGCGCGGAAAGAACGTCGCCGAGGGCGGCAGCGATCCCTCGCTCACGCCCACGCTCGCGGCGCACTTCAGCAAGCAGCTCGACGGCGCCAAGATGCACGTCCTCGTGGCGCGAGACGAGCCGCGCGTGGTCGCCGTCTCCGAGGGGCGCTCCGATCACGCGCGCTCGGAGCGCTCCGTGCCCAAGCCGGCGTCGGCCGGCATCGTCCCCGGCCAGCAGCCCGTGTCCATCGCGCTCGACGCCATCGCGGTCGAGCGCTACCCGCTCGGCGAGGCCATCGGGCAGGGGAGCCTGGGCCCCGTGTATCGCGCCCGCGACAGCGTCCTCGAGCGCAACGTCGTCGTGAAGGAGGTGCGGCACATCTACGAGCTGGTGACGTACCTGCCGCGTGAGGAGCTCAGCAAGCGCGTGCGCGACGCGGTCATGGCGCAGGCCAAGCTCGATCACCCGCACATCCTGCGCGTCCTCGACGTCAACTTCGTCGGCGACTACCCGACCATCACGCTCGAGCGCGCCGTCGGCGGCTCGCTGCGCGACCGCATGACGCGCGGGCCGCTGCCGGTGCCCGTGGTGCTTCGACTCATCTTGCAGGCGAGCTACGGCCTGCACCACGCGCACCGCCACGGCGTCATCCACGCGGGCATCAAGCCGGAGAACGTGCTGTTCGACGCCGCCGGCAACGTGCGCCTCGCGGACTTCGGGCTCGCGCGCGCCGCGGAGCGCTTGTCCGACGACACCACCAGCGCACCGCCGGTCTACATCGGCAACGGCAACCCGAGCTACATGGCGCCGGAGCAGCTCCACCGCGCCCAGGTCGGCAAGGCCGCCGACGTCTACGCGCTCGGCATCCTGTTGTACGAGCTGTTGACGGAGACGCTGCCCGGCCGCCGCTCGCCGATGCCGTCGTTGACGCCGCGGGTCGCGGAGGCGCTCGGCGGCCCCGGCTCCCGCGCCGTCGACGACCTCTTCGACAGGATGACCCGCGACCCCGTCTCGGAGCGCTTCCCTGACTTCGACGAGGTCCTCGCGGCGCTCTACGCCTGTCTGCCCGAGGGCGGCAGCCTCGGCCGCGGCACGCTCTTGCTCTACGAGGAGGACCCGATGCCGCCCGGTCCGCTCTCCGCCGAGGGCGAGGCCGTCCAGGAGGTCACCGCCACCGACGGCGAGATGCCGCCGGGGGCGTCGGCGTAGCCTCGCTACGGCACGATGAGCCCCGCGCCGACCGACGCGTTGAGCGTCGCCTGGTCGAGCGTCACGGTCTGTCCGCCGTCGATGATGTTTCCATCGGTGTCGATCTCGCTCATGCGCACGCCCGTGAGCTCCATGCGCGCGCGGCCGTGGGGATCGTCCGTGACCGGGTTGTCCGTGCGCACGGCGCCTGCCACCGCGACGAAGCTGCGCGTGTTCACGCGCGCCGCGGTGTCGACCTCGTCGAGGTAGACGTCGACGGGCCCGCCGGCGAGGGGCACGTCGGTGCCCACGGCGACGGACTCGGGCACGGCGAAGAGGAACTGCCACGCGAGGGCGCCCGATGCGCACCGATCCGACGAGCCCATGAACCACGTCGGCCCGTCTGAGAGAGGCCGGATCTCGCCGTCAACGAGGCCGATGTACCGCACGGGTTGCTCACCGGCGACCGTGAAGGTGCCGATGACGGAGCCCGCCGCGGGATCGCCGTCGTCGATGTTCGACTGGGGGAGTTGACGGTCCACCGTCGCCGTCATGTCGATGGAGACCACCTTGTCGTCCTCGTCGCAGTCGGAGGTATAGGTGGCCTCAGGGACGCGCACGTGGACGGTGGCGCCCTCGTCGAGAGACCCTTCGACGACCTCCACCGTCGCTGCGAGCGCGCGGTAGTCCTCCTTGTCGAACAGCACGGTGACGTCCGGCGTGCCGTAGGGCACGGCCGGCGCGCTCCCCTTCACGAGATCGTCGAAGTCGATGAAGACCGCGATGTCCGGGTCGTCCACGTAGGCGCTCATCACGAGCTTCTTCCCGGGGACATACTCGTCGGCGCTGGCGTCCGTCGAGGCCGCAAGACGCACGAGATCCCAGGTCTGACCGTCGACGGTGATGGTGCCTTCCGCCGGCGACGATCCGTCGGCCGGCTTCTGGTCTTGCTGGTTTTTCGGCGGCGCGCACGCCCCGGCGATGCACACGCACGCGGCGATGACGCAACGGCCAGTCATGCCGAACCCTGGTAGCGCTTTCACACCCTCACCTCCCGATCGCTCGCTGGAGCGCGACCAGCGCTGTGCTTGCATTCCAAGTGCCATATGCGCGGTTGCCGGCACCGCGCTGCTCGGGGCGACGCTTCGGGGAGGAGCGGTGCGAAGACACCCGTGACGCCGCGCCTTCCGGCGCTCGATGCGCGGGGGAACGCGAGCCTCCGTGCCGTCGCGAGCGCCGCTATTGGACGTTCGTGGTCATGTCGTAGAAGTTGTCGCCATCGTCGAGGAACTCGTGGACCTCGACGAAGTAGTCGCCGGCCGTCGTCACCGCGAAGTCGATGTCCTCGGTGCCGTCGGTGCCGAGGCTGCTCGCGACCTGCGTGCTGCTGCCGGGGCCGTACAGGCGGATGTCGATGTCCTTGTCGCTCGAGTGCACGTAGTCGACATGCACCACCACGTGTTTTCCGGCCGCCACCGACTTCAAGACGAAGAAGTCGTGGTCCCCGGGGCAGATGCGCATGTTCGCGAACGACTCCGGCGACGTGGTGGACAGCTCCGTGGCCTCGGTGGTGACGTCGTCGTTTCGGAACGTTTCGTCGGTGGTGGTGGAGGTGGTGGCGCTCCACGTGTCGAAGCGATCGTTCACGCACGACGATGCCGGTGGGTCGTCGAGGGTGATGCCGATGCCGTAGGGCTCCGGCGTGCTGCGGAAGCCCTCGGCCATGATGAGGTACGTCCCCGCCTGGTTGATCATCCCCGACACGCGGTCCTGCTTGTTGGTGGCGAACGAGCGGGCGAGCGTGCGCGTGAGTCCCGACGTGCCCTTGGGCTCGAGCACGCCCACGTCGACGTCGTCGGCGGGATCGAACGCGAGCTGCACGGTGACGAGCTTGTCCGCCGGCAGCGCCACCGAGAACCAATCCTGATCGAACTGGGCGCACGACATCAAGGCGCCCACCTCGTAGCTGCCGTCCTGAAGACCGGTGGCGTCGAGGGCGAACGCATCCACGGCGCGCTCGTTGGGGTCGGCGCCGTCGTCGACGCAGCGGCCGTCGCCGGGGGTGATGGAGGGCGTGAGCGTGTAGGCGATGCGGTCCGCGCTTCCACCGGTGACGCGCAGCGCGTAGCGGCCCGCGGGGAGCCCCGAGGCCTGGATGCGCCGGTTGCCGCCGCTCGCGGTGTCGTTGCGCGCGACGCTGCCGTCGGTGGCCGACACCAGCGAGAACGTCAGGCCGTCCCCCGCGAGCACGGCGTCGAGGGAGTCGCCGCTTTGCAGCTTCAACAGGTAGAAGTCGTCGTCGCCGGGGCAGCGCACCGCCGACAGCGCGTTTCCGCCGATGGGCGTGGCGCGCGACACGGCGTTGTTGTCCTCGAAGCCGTCGTCGGGCGAGCAGCCCTGCAGCGTGGCCTCCATGGTGTACGTGTTGAGCGCGCCGGAGAAGCCGAAGATCTCCGCGGTGTACGTGCCGGCGTCGAGCTGCCGCACGATGATCTCGTCGTCGGTGACGCTCACCGACGACGTGACGGTGCCGCCGGCGGCGTCCACGAGGCGCATGTCGAGGTCGCCGTTCGCGTGGGTGAAGCGCGCGTGGACCGTCACCGTCGACTGAAACGGCAGCGTGAACGTGAAGAAGTCGGTGTCGTCGGCGCAGACGCGGCCCGCGAGCGGCGTGCCGTCGAGCCCCAGCGTGCGCGGGGCCGCCAGCGAATCCGGCTCGATGCCGCCCTCGTCGCACGGATCGGGCACCGGCTCCGGCGTGAGCGTGACACGCACGGTGTAGCTGGTCTGCGTCGACGCGCTCGAGCCTTGCACGACGACGCGGTAGCCGCCCGCGACGAGGTCGGGGGCGCTCATCGTGGTGCCGGTGGCGATCTGCGCGCCGTCCGACGCGCGCACGAGCCGGGCCGTGACGTTCGACCCCGTCACCGTGATGGCCGCGTCGTCGAGGGCGGCGGCGGCGAAGCGGAACTGGTCGACGTCGCCGGGGCAGATGGTGCCGCTCGCGGGCGTGCCGGGCTGAAGCGACAGCGCCTGGGCGTCGGTGTCGTTGGGCTCCGCGTCGGTCTGGTTGCACACGGGCGGCGACGCCGTGGCGTTCACCCGCACCGAGTACGTGATGTCGCCGCCGGTGGCGGAGACGCGGGCGAAGTACGCGCCCGCCGTGACGCCTGCGAGCGTGGCCGGCTGGCCTGCCGCGGGCGCGGTGGCGAGGACGTTGCCGTTTGCGTCGAGGAGCGAGAGCGCCAGCGTGCCGGCGCCGTCGCCGGGGACCACCGCCGCTTCGACGTTGTCGCCGGCGGCGGCGGTGAAGCGGAAGAGGTCGACGTCGGTGCCGCAGATGGCGCCGGAGTGCAGCGCGTCGTCGGCGGCGATGGAGACGGCGGCGCCGGTGGTGTCGTTGGGCTCGGCGTCGAGCTGCGTGCACGTGCTCGGCGCGCTGACGTCGACTGAGAGCAGGTAGTCGGCGTTGGCGTCGGCACCGTCGCCGCGGACGATGAGGCGGTACTGGGCCTGGGCGAGATCGGGCGCGGTGAGCGAGAGCGTGTCGTCGTTCACGGGAGTGGCGGTGGCGATGACGCCGCCGCCGGGGCCCTCGAGGACGAGCGTCAGCGGGCCGGCGCCCTGGACGGTGAGCGTGGCGACGACGGTCCCCGCGGCGTCGACGAGGAACTCGTCGATGTCGCCGGGGCAGATGGCGCCCTCGTGCGCGCCGCCGGAGGCGATGGGCAGGGCGTCGAGCCCGTCGTTGGGCTCGCTGGCGTCGTCGTCGGTGCAGCCGGCGACGCAGGTGTTGGTGGTGGTGTCGCAAACGCCGCTCGCGCAGTTGGCGGGCCCAAGGCACTCGACGCAGACGCCGCGGCCGGGATCGCAGACGCCGTCGATGCAGTCGTCGTCGGTGGCGCAGCTCTGGGTGGTGGTGCAGGTGGAGGTGGCCTGGTTGCACAGGGCGCCGCCGGCGCAGTCGCCGTCGCTCAAGCACTCGACGCAGCCGCCCTTGATGGTGTCGCAGTGCTGGCCGCCGCTGCAGTCGCCGTCGGTGGAGCAGCCCTGCACGGGATCGACGCAGTCGTGGGAGAACGCGTTGCAGACCTTGCCCGGGTCGCAGTCGTCGCTGGTGAGGCAGTCGACGCAGCGCCCGCTCTCCTCGTCGCACAAGCCCTGGAGGCAGCCGCTGCCCGCCGTGCACGGCGCGACGCAGGCGCCGTCCTGGCAGACGTCGGGAGCCGCGCAGGGCTGGTTGACGTCGTCGCACGCCTTCCCGTCACCGGGCTGGACGTTGGAGGGGTCGCAGGCGGCGACGACGATCCCGAGGAGGGCGGCGGCGCAGACGGAGAGGGCGAGGCGTGCGGAGTCGATCACCGCCGCATTCGACCGCGCGCGGAGGCCGGCCACCCTCGGTAGAAGATCCGACCCCGTCGACGGGCTGATCAGCGACCGGAGGGAGCGGCCGCGCTGATCAGCGACCGGAGGGAGCGGCCGCGCTGATCAGCGACCGGAGGGAGCCGGCCGCGCTGATCAGCGACCGGAGGGAGCGGCCGCGCTGATCAGCGACCGGAGGCAGCGGCCGCCACGAGGGCGGCGTAGATGGCGCGCTGGGCGGGCTCGCGCATGGCCTCGGGGTGCCACTGGACCGCGACGAAGAACCGCAGCTTCGGATCCTCGAAGGCCTCGACGACGCCGTCGGCGGCGCGCGCGCTCTCGACGAGGCCGGGCGCGAGCGCCTTCACGGCCTGGTGGTGCGTGCTGTTGACCGGCAGCCGGTCGGGCCCGCCGGCGGCGGAGACCAGCGCGCGCAGGCGCGTGCCGGGGCTGAGCGCGACGTCGTGGCAGGGCTCGTCCTTCCGGCCCTTCTGGCTGTGACCGGCGTTGTCCGGCTTTTGCGCGTCGAGGTCCTGCCACAGCGTGCCGCCGCGGACGACGTTCATGAGCTGCATGCCGCCGCACACGCCGAGCACCGGGATGCCCTTGTTCTCCGCGCGCACGAGCAGGCCCCACTCGAGCGCGGTGCGCTCCGGCAGGAGCTTGCCGAGCGCTTCGTGCGGCTGCTCGCCGTAGTGCGCCGGGTCGACGTCGAAGTCGCCGCCCGGGAGCACGAGCGCGTCCGCGAGCGCCACGAGCTGATCGAGCGCGCCCGCGTCGTCGACGATGGGCGGGATGAGCGGGAGCCCGCCGGCCTCGAGGATGGCGTCGGCGTACTCGCGCTGGCTCACCAGACGCGGCTGCGGACCGCGCCTGGTCTCCTGGGTCTCGAGGTCGGGCGGCAGAAGGACGACGGGGCGGCGGCTCACGCGCCGAATCTATCCCCGCGGCGCGGGCGCCGTCACCGTCCTCGCCGCCCGCCGCGCTCCGGCAAACGACGCGGCCGAGCGCTTCGACTATCGTCGCGCGATGTTCCGCTCCGTGGGCGTGAAGGCGGCGTTCCTCTTCGGGAGCGGCTTTTGCGCGCTCGTGTACCAGACGATGTGGTTGCGCGCGCTGCGCACGGTGTTCGGGGCGTCCACGCCGGCGAACGCGGCGGTGCTGTCGGTGCTCCTGGGCGCCTTCGCCGTCGGCAGCGCCGTCTTCGCGCGCCGCGCGGAGCGAACGTCGCAGCCGCTCAGGCTCTATGCCCGCCTCGAGATGGGCGTCGCGGCCTCCGCCGCGCTCTCCCCGTTCCTCGTCGATGGCGTGCGCGCCGTGTATCTGGCGCTCGGCGGCTCCACCACGCTCGGCGCCGGCGCCACCGCCGCGCGGCTCGTGCTCTCCGTCTTCGCCCTCGGCGTGCCCGCCGCGCTCATGGGCGGGACGTTCCCGGCCATGGCCCGCGCCGCCGGCGACGCCGCGCGGGAGACGCGCAAGCCGCTCGCGCTCTTTTTCGGCGCGAGCACGCTCGGGGCCGTCGTGGGCGCGGCCGCATCGACCTTCGCGCTCCTCGAGATCTATGGCGTGCGCCGCTCGATCTGGATCGCGTGCGCCGCCAACGCGCTCGTCGCCGTCGTCGCGCGCAACCGCGCCAGATCGTCACGGCCCGTCGCCGCGATGCCGCGCCCCGAGGGAGGCGCCCCGCGGGCGCGGCGGCTCTTCGTCCTCGTGGCGGCGTTCCTCACGGGCCTCTCGTTCCTCCTGCTCGAGCTCGTCTGGTACCGCTTGAGCGCGCCGCTCCTTGGCGGCTCCGCGTACACCTACGGCATCGTCGTCCTGCTCGCGCTCTTCGGTGTCGGCGCCGGCGGCCTCGCCTTCGCGTTCTTCGGTCCGCGCCGGCCGACGCCCGCGGGCTTCGCCGTCACCTGCGCGCTCGAGGCCGCGCTGGCCCTCGTCCCCTACGCGCTCGGCGACGACCTCGCGCGGCTCGCGTACTTCTTGCGTGCGCTCGCGAGCCCGGCGCTGTCCTCCATGGTCGCCGGCCAGGCCGTGCTCGCCGCCATCCTCGTGGTGCCGCCGGCCCTCGTCGCAGGGTGGCAGTTCCCGTCGCTGCTCTCCCTCGCGGGGGACGGCATCGAGGGCGCCGCCGTCGACAGCGGCGACGTCTACGCCAGCAACACCGCCGGCTCGCTCCTCGGCGCCCTCGCCGGCGGGCTCGGGCTGTTGCCGCTCCTGTCGGCGCCCGGCGCGTGGAAGCTCGCGGCGCTCCTCCTCGTCGGCGCCGGTCTGTTCGCGGCCACGCGCCCGCGCGTTTCGTCGCCCGCTGAGCGCGCGCGCGTGGTCGCGTTCGCCGCGTTGGCGCTGGTGACGACGTCGTTGGCGTTCGCGACCGGGCCCACCGCGCTGTGGCGGCAGTCCGGTGTCGGCGCCGGCCGCGCGCACCTGTGGGCCGAGACGTGGAACGACCTGCACGCGCTCACGTACGACGCGCGCCGCTTGACCGACCAGCGGGAAGGCCTGGAAGCAGGGCTCGGCTTTCGCACCATGGCCACGCACGGCGAGGCGCTCCTCGTGAACGGCGCGTCCGACGGCGCCACGTTCGGCGACGAGGGCACGCACGTGGGCCTCGGCCTGGTGCCCGCGCTCATCCATGGCGCGCCCAAGCGCGCCCTCGTCCTGGGGCTCGGCACGGGGCAGACGGCGGGGTGGTTGGCGGCCGTGCCGACCATGGAGCGCGTCGACGTCGCCGAGGTCGAGCCCGCGCTGCTCGACTTCGCCGCGCGCACCGCGCTCACCAACAAGGACGTGATGCACGACCGCAAGGTGAACATCGTGGTCGCCGATGGCCGCGAGGCGTTGGCGACGTCGAAGGGCGGCTACGACCTCATCGTGAGCGCGCCCTCGAGCGCGCCCCGCGCAGGCCTCGCCGGATTGTCCGCGCTCGAGCTCTACCAGACGGCGCGCGGAAAGCTCGCGCCGGGGGGCATCTTCGCGCAGTGGATGCCGGCGGATGCGGTCGACCTGGCCACGATGGAGACGGTGCTGGCGACGTTGTCGGCGGTGTTTCCCGACGTCACCATCTTCCGCCTCGGGCCCGGCGACGTCTTGTTGCTCGGCCGCACCTCCAAGGCGCCCCTCGACGTGCCGCGCCTGCGCGTGACGCTCGCGCGCGAGCCGTATCGTTTCTTCGTCGAGCACATGTTGTGGCAGACCGACGTCGAGGGCCTGCTGTCGCGCGTCTGCGGCAACGACGCGTTCGTGCACCGCCTCGCGGCGCGCGCGGGGGGCATGAGCACCGACAATCGGCCCGCGCTCGACAACGGCGTCCGCCGGAGCCTCGCCGACGCGTTCGACGAGATGCGCACGCAGAGCCGCCTGCTCGGCGAGGACCTGCCCGCGCTCAGCGAGCCCGTGGACCGCGCCGCCGTCGACCGGCAGGCGGGGCGCGTCTACACCGCGGAGGGCTCGCCGGCGCCGCAGGGCGTGGGCGATCCCGTCGAGCGCGCGTGGGCCGCCAGGCAATACGCGAGGGCGGCGGCGCTCGCCGCGACGCGGCCGGCACACGACAGCGTCGGCGCGCTCATCCGCGCCCACGCCGGCGCCGTCGGCGGGGGCCGCCCCGCGGCCGGCGACCTCGACGCGCTCGTCGCCGCCGGCTTCGCCACCGACGTCGCCTTCATCCGCGTCGACGCCGCCGTCACCGACGGCGACGGCGCGCACCTGCCCGCGCTCGTCGACGCGGCGGTGGCGGCGCTCGCGCGCGATCCGTGGGTGAACCAGGTGATCCTCGCGAGCGTCCTCGAACGGGTGCCGCGCGCGGCCATGTCACCGGAGCAAGCCCTCGCCGTGGCGCGGTCCCTCTCGACGCCGCTGCCCGGCAAGGCCGCCTTCGTCGCCCGCGTGACGTGCGTCCACGAGCTGCTCATGCGTGCGCCCGCGTCGATGCCCGGCTGGTGCGCCGGCGTCTACGGCTCCATCGAGCCGGACCCGCTGTGGACGGAGTCGTGGCTGCGAGGCCGCGCCGCCTGCTACAGCACCCACGACGCCGCGCGCGTCGGTGGCGCGCGCGCCGACCTCGCCGCGTTCCTCGCGCACCAGGCGCCGACGCTGAAAGACGCCCTGGCACCTTGACCCGGCGGCGGGCGCGCCGCCGCGACGCACGCGGCCCGCTCAGCGCGGGGCGGCGGCGAACGCGAGCGACATCCGGCGGCACATGAAGCGCGGGTCGTCGACGTCGAGGGCGCTGACGGCGGCGACGAGCCGGGCGCCGGCGCGGGCGCAGTCGGCGACGCGCCCCGGTGTCGTCACGCCACCGATGGCGACGACGGGGAGCGGTGCGAGCTTCGTTCGCCGCGCCAGCGCTTCGAGGCCGACCACGGGCGCGTGCCCCGACTTGGTCGGGGACGCGAACACCGGCCCGACCGCGACGAGGTCGGCGCCGCCGTCGGCGCACGCGTCGAGCAGCTCGGGCTCGGTGTGGCTCGAGGCGCCGACGAGCGCGTCCGCGCCGACGATGCGGCGGGCGAGCTTGGGCGGCATATCGGTCTGGCCGACGTGCACGCCGTCGGCGTCGGCGGCGACGCACAGATCGGGGCGATCGTTCACGATGACGGGGACGCCGTACGGCCGGCACCGCGCCAGGAGCGGCTCGAGCAACGCGAGCACGTCGCGGTCGGCGAAGCCCTTGGCGCGCAACTGCACCATCGCCACGCCCCCCTCGACGAGGGCCGCCGCGCGCCGCTCGAGCTCGTCGAGGAGGGCTTGCGCCTCGACGCGATGCACGGGGCTCGACAACAACGGCACGGCGCCGTGCGCCGTCGACGACGGCTCCGCGTGCGGCGCCACCACGGCGTACAGGCCCGCCGGCACGCGAGCGGCGGGCGGCGCGAGCGACGCGGGGAGCGGCTTCTTCTGCGCGCGGCACGCGGCGCGCATCCCGTCGTCGAGCGCCTGGACCAGGCCGGGCGTCGACGCGCCGCGCGCGAGAGGGACCACGTGCGCGAGCGTCTCTTCGACGTACGCGTCGAGCTTGTCGCGGCTCGGCGCGAGGTGGAGCTCGCCGAGGTTGTGCAGGCGATCGCACACCTTCACCAGGCGCAGCGCGTCGTCGGCGCCGTCGGCGAGGCGCGCGTAGTACGCCGCGGTGGCCTCGGGCCCCTTGCCGGTCTTGGTCAACAGCTCCACGCGCCGCGTGACCTCGGCGCCGAACCGCGCGCGCAGCTCGGCCGCGTCGATGCCGACCTCGTTGTCCTCGAGGACGTCGTGCAAGAGCGCCGCCGCCCGTGTGACGTCGTCGACGGCGATGCCGCACGCGGGCCCGACGTCGTCGATGAGCGTGCGCACGGCCTCGGGGTGGCGGATGTACGGCGCCCCGTGTCGTCGCGTCTGGCCGTGGTGCGCTTCGTACGCGATGGCGCGCGCTCGCTCGAGAGGGATGGCCTCCATGTGTCAGCCGCCGCCGATGAGTCGGCGCGCGTTGCGCTCGTGCGCGGCGCGGAACGCTTCGAGCGCGCGGATGTCCCGGAACCCGTCGACGCCGAGGGTGCGCCAACCGAAGAAGTCCGCGGGGTCCTGGAAGGAGACGCCGAGGTTCTGCGCGAAGAGGCGGTCGGCGTCGGAGTGGTCGTCGCCGCGCTCGCCGTCGGGCTCGATCTCCCTCCTGGTGTACGCGGAGTCGCCCACCATGAACGAGTGCTTCTTGTCGATGACCGCGTGGTCGCCGAAGGTCTCCTTGAGGAAGGTCTCCAGAGACAGCGCCATCCCCACCGCGGGCTTTCGGTGAGAGTCCTTCCTCTCGGCGAAGTCGACCCAATGGACGTCGCCGCCGCCCTTGCGGATGAGCTCCACGGTCTCTTCGAGCGCGGCGTCGGCGTCCTCGAGGGAGATCCTGCCGGCGGAGACGCCGGCCTGGTTGGAGACGATGGCGATGAGGTAGCCCTCGCGGCTCAGGCGCCCGAGGGTGCGCGCGACGTTCGGCAGGAGCGCGACGTCGCCGGGGCCGTCGGCGGTGGCGCCGCCCGAGAGCGCGACGCGCAGCGTGGCGTCGGCGTCGAAGAAGGCGACCTTCACGGGCCCCTTCCCGGGCGCCAGGTAGGTGGCGGCGAGCCTGCGACGGGCGAGGCCGTCGACGGCGCCCGCGGACGGGCGGGTCGGGACGTCGGCGACGACGTGGGGTGCCAGGCGATCGATGCGCATGCGAGGTCTCCGCACAGGACGATAGCCCATCCCCGCGGGCCGCCGGCGCTCACCGGGCGCAGGCGAGGTTTGGCACCGCCCCACGTCGTGGCTAAGGTCCCGCCCGTGGACCGCCGGCCGCTCCTGGTGTCGCTCATCGCCCCCGCCGTCAGCGTCGTCGTCGCCGTCGTCGTCGCCGTCGTCGCCGTCGGTGTCGCCGGCGGCTGCACGAGCGCGCGCTCGACGCCGGCGGCATCGACGCCCCCGGCCGTCGGGACGGCGCCCCCGCAGGCAGCGCCGTCGACGCGGCCCACGTCCCGCGCGCCCGCCGTCGCCCCGCCCGAGACGCACATCTTCGCGAGGCTCGACGAGCCCAAGGCCGCACGCATCCTGTGGACCGCCAGCGTGCAGGGGTACGTCGAGCCCTGCGGCTGCACGGGCGATCCCCTCGGCGGCGTCGCCCGCCTCGCCGCCGCCGTGAAGGACGCCAAGCGCGCGACGGATGGTCGCGTGCTCCTCCTCGACGCCGGCGACCTCCTCTTCGAGCACGAGAGCGACAACGCGCCGCTCGACGCATGCCAGGCCGGCGCCCGCGACGACCTCCTCGTCGACACCTACGGCAAGCTCGGCCTCGCGGCCACGGTGCTCGGCCCCCTCGACGACGTGCGCGGCGCCGAATTCCGCGACGCGCGGCTCCACAAGGCCGGCATCGTCACCGTCGGCGTCGACACGCCGCGCGCGCTCGTCGCCGGCGCCGCGCGCGCCGTGAGCGTCGTGCGCGTGCTCGGCGACGTCGGCGTCGGCGTCACCGCGTTTCGCGTCGACGCGCCCGGGGGCGCCTCCGACGGGACGACCGCCGTCGTGCAGCGCGCGCACGACGCGCTCGCCGCCGAGGTGCGACGCCTCGCGACGCAAGCGGGCACCAGCGCCGCGCGACACCTCGACGTCATCGTGGTGCTCGCGCAGGCGCCGCGCGCGATCACCAAGCGCGTGGTCGCGGGCATCCCGGGCATCGACATCGTCATCCAGGGCAGGGCCCCCGGCGAGGTGCCGCTGCCACCGGAGGCGCTGGGAGGCGGCGCCGTGCTCGTCGCGGCGGGGATGCAGGCGCAATACGTCGGCGTCCTCGAGCTCCACCTCGCGGGGCGCACGGCGGGCGCGCCGCTCGCCCTCGACGACGCCGAGGCCAAGGCCGACGCCGACAAGAAGGTGCTCCGCGTGCGCATCAAGGAGCTGAAGAGGCAGGTCGACGACGCCGACGGCGCGCGCAAGGAGTTCCTCGCCGGGCGCCTCGCGACGGCCGAGGAGCAGATGAAGGCGCTCGACGCAAACGGGCCGTCGACAACGGGGCCACGGGTGAAGGTGCGGGCGCTGCCCCTGGCGCGCGGCTTCCCCGAAGATCCCGGCGTGAAGGCCGCCCTCGACGCCTACACCGCGCGCATCCCGTCGCTGGTGACGTCGTGCGAAGCCGGGGCCACGTGCGTGCCCGCGCCGAAGGACGCGGCGACGTGGGTGGGGGCCAAGGCGTGCAAGGGCTGCCACGAAGAGCAGTACGCGTTCTGGAAGAAGCAGCTCGTGAAGCTGCCGGGGAAGGACGACAACGGCCGCCCCATCACGCGCACCGAGGGCCACGTCCACGCGTGGGACACGCTCGTCGCCGACGGCAAGCAGAAGGACCGCAGTTGCGTCGGCTGTCACAGCGTCGGCTTCGACGCGCCGGGCGGCCCCTGTAAGACCGGCGACGTCGTCGCCCGCGGCCTCGCCGCCGTACAATGCGAGAGCTGCCACGGCCCCGGCAGCTTTCACGTGGAGAGCAGCGCGCCCGAGGACATCGTCGGCAAGCCCGACGAAGCCCGCTGCCGCACCTGCCACCGCGTCCCGCACATCCCCACCACGGAGAGCTTCGTGATGACAGACCGCTTGAAGCTCATCCTCGGCCCGGGGCACGGCGAGAAGCGCTTCCGTGCGCTCGAGGCGGCCACCGCCGGCGGCGCGGAGGGCACGCGATGACCGAGACCCTGCTGTCCGTCGACGAGGCGCGCGCGCGCATCCTCGCCGCGCTGTCCCCGCTGTCGCAGGAGACCGTGCCCGTCGCCGACGCCGGCGGCCGCGTGCTCGCGGAGGCGTTGCACAGCCGGCGCGACCTGCCCGCGTTCGACAACTCCGCCATGGACGGCGTCGGCGTTCGCGTCGCCGACGTCGCGAGCGCGTCGCCGTCGTCGCCGGTGCGCCTCGCGCTGTCCGGGTCGTCGCTGGCGGGCGCGGCGCCGCCCGGGGAAGGAGCGGGCGGGCTCGCGGCGGGGAGCGCCGCGCGCATCATGACGGGCGCCCCGGTCCCCGCCGGCGTCGAGGCGGTGGTGATGCGCGAGCAGACCTCGGAGGCGGAGGTCGCCGCCGGGTTCGTCTCGGTGCTCGCGCCGGCGGCGCCGGGCCAGAACGTGCGGCGCCGCGGCGAGGACGTGAGGGCCGGCGACGTCGTCGGCCGCCCCGGCGACGTCGTCACGCCGGCGCGGCTGAACCTGCTCCTCGCGGCGGGCCTCACGAGCGCGCGCGCGGTGCGCCGCCCGTCCGTCGCGGTGCTCGCGTCCGGTGACGAGCTCGTCGAGGTCGGTGAGCCCCTCGGCCCCGGCGACGTCGTCAACAGCAACGCGCACGCCGTCGCCGCCGCCGCGCGCACGGCGGGCTGCGACGCGCACCTGCTCGGGATCGCGCGCGACACGCTCGAAGACCACGTGCGCATGCTCGAGGGCGCGTCGCGCTTCGACGTCGTGTTGACCATCGGCGGCGTCTCCATGGGCACGCACGACTTCGTGCGCCCCGCGCTCGAGAGGCTCGGCGTCACGCTCGACCTGTGGCGCGTGGCGATGAAGCCGGGCAAGCCCGTGGCGTTCGGCGCGTTCCCCGACGGCCGCGTGGTCTTCGGGCTGCCGGGCAACCCGGTGAGCGCCATGGTGAGCTTCGAGCTCTTCGTGCGTCCTGCGCTCGCGCGCCTGCAGGGGAGGGCCGCCACGGTGCGGCCGTTGTGGCCCGCGATCCTCGTCGACAGCGACGTGAAGAAGAGGCCCGGCCTCGAGCATTGGGCCCGCGGCAGCGCCCGTCTCGTCGACGGCAAGCTCCACGTGCGCGTCCTCGAGGGGCAGGGCTCGCATCGAATCTCGGTGCTCGCCCGCGCCAACGCCCTGGTGCGTTTCCCCAGGGACGGCGCCGGCGGTGTCGCCGGCGACGCCGTCGACGTGCTCCTCCTCGACGACCCGCTCACCGCTGCGGACCTGACGTAGGGCGGCGGCTTGTCCGCCGCGTCGCCGGGAGCCGGGCGCCCCCGTCACCCGAGGGCGCGGCGGTAGCGGAGCTCCACGAGGCCGGCGGCGGCGCTGTCGGCGGACACCACGCGCGACGCGCCGTCCACGCTCCAGCCGTGGGACTCGTAGAACCGCCGCGCGCGCGGGTTTTCGTCGAGGACCCACAGCGCCGCCTCGGAGAAGCCGAGCGCCGCGAGGGCGCGCTCGGCCTCGACGAGGAGCGCGTGGCCGGCGCCCGCGCCCCACTGCGACGCGGCGACGTAGATGGCGTAGAGCTCGCCGGCGCCGGCCATGTCGCCGTCGCGGCTGTTGCCCACCGAGGCGAACCCCATGATGGCGCTCTCGGCGCTCTCGGCGCTCTCGGCGACGAGGACGCGGCCGTCGCTCCGGGCGAGCGCGCGCTCCCACATCGCGCGGCGCTGCGCTACGTCGAGCGCGGCGAGCGCCTCGTCGGCGACCACGCCCCGGTACGCGTCGCGCCACGCCTGCACGTGGACCGCCGCGAGCGCGGCGGCGTCGTCGACGCGCGCCGGTCGGATGTGAAAGGGCCTCTCGCTCACGCGCCCATCCTCCCTCGGGCGCTCCGGCCGGCAACCGGGCTCGGGCCTTACGCGACGCGCGGCGCGGCCCGGCGCGCGACGGCGCGGGCCAGGGCGCGCGTGACCAGGGCGAGGCCGAGGAGCGCCGCGGTGTCGACGACGGCGTCGCTGCCGCGGGGCCAACGCGTGTGCGCGCGTTCGAGCCAGGCGCGCGCGCGCTCGGGCAACACGTGCGCCGCGATGGAGCGCGGGGGCGCGCCGCGCGCGGCGGCGGCGAAGTCGGGGGCGGGGCAGTCGCGGCCAAAGTCGCCGGCGAACGGGACCCACGCGCCCTCGCGGACGTAGCGGTCGTAGTAGACGTCGGCGCGCTCCGGCTCGCGATCGATCAGGTACGACGTCGCCGCGCACAACGTCGCGGCGAACGCCTGCGATCGCGGCGGCAGCTCGTCGGCGGCCGCGCCCGCGAGCGCGGCGGCCACCGCCCGGTAGTGAAAGCGGACGAGCGGGTGCACCGCCGTCGCCGCCACGCGGAGCTCCTCGTCGTAGCTCGCGAACGGCGGCCGCGGCGCCATCACGTCGAGGCGCTCCGGCAACGCCCGCGCCGTCGCGCCCCTTGCCGTCGTGGCCGCGCCGCCGCTCGCGTCGTCGTCGTCGCTGCGGCGCCACGGTTGGACGTCGCCGCTGAGCGTGGAGGCGCCGAGGTCGAAGGTGCCGCCGTACACGGCCCAGTCGGGGTCGAGCTCGGTCCCGCTGATCTCCATGCCGCGCTTGCGCAGGAGCGTCGCCGCCTCGAAGCGCGCCTGCGCCTCGCCGATCCGCGGCGCGCCTGCGGACGCGTCGTCGGCGGGCGCGCCCACGATGGTCGCGCGCACGATCGCGCCCGCATCGCCGCGGGCGAGCGCGCGGCCGTAGCGGGCGGCGTCGGCGCGCAGCGCGTGGTCGTCGAAGTACGCGAGCGCGTCGTCGACGCGGCCCTCCCGCACCAGGCGCCGCGCCAACAGCGCGCGCAGCCGCTCGAACGGCTTGGGCGCGTCGTCGCCCCAGGGGTTGTGCAGGGGCTCGAGCGCGCGAGGGGCGTGGACGTGGACGAAGCGCACGAGCTCGTCCGTGGTCATCACGCGCTCGGCGACGTACGCCGCGTCGAGCCAGTAGTCCTCGCCGCCGGAGAGCAAGAGCGAGAGCGCCTCCGCGTACTCGCGGCGATCGAGGGCGAGCACCGCGCGCTCGCTGTCGACGCGCGCGCGGGGCGCCAGCTCCTCGTAGCCCCAGTCGTCGGCGTGCCAGACCTCGCCCCAGCGCCGGGCCTCGGGGAACGCCGCCGCCGCCGCCGCGAGCAGCCGCCGCGCCGCTTCGTCGTCGCCGTCGCGGAGCGCGAGCTTGGCCTCGATCCACCTCGCCAGCGCGCTGCGGGGGCCGGCCAGGCGGGCGAAGCCCTTGGCGTACTCGTACTCGCCGGCGCCGTACGCGACCGCCGCGAGCCGGTCCGCCGCCTCCATGCGCACGAGGCCGCGCTTGTCGACGAGGCGGATGAGCCGTCCGAGCCGCGCCGGCTCCACCGCGGTGTGGGCCGTGAAGAGGGCGGCGGCGACGAGCCGCTGCACCACCGGGTCCCCGATGTTCCTCTCGAGCGCCGCGTCGTCGCGCAGCAACCGCCGCGCGAGGAACGAGAGCGACGCGCGCCCGCTCACCGAGCCGAGCGCGGCTTGCTCCGCATACAGGTGCACCGCGCGGGCGATCGCGCTGTCTCCGCCCGCCGTCCCCGCGGCCGCCCGGGCCCGTCGCGCGGCGCCGACGCCCGCGGCACTGTCGCTGCGCTCGCGCGCGCTCCCGTCGTCGACGCGCTCGTCGTCGGCGCGCTCGTCGTCGGCGCGCGCGGGCGCGGAGGGCGCGAGGTCCTCGAGGCCCCAACGCCACGCCGCGGAGGGGAGCACGTCGCGGGCCTCCTCGCCGAGGCTGAACGCGGCGAGGCCGAGGGTGTCGGCGAAGCCCGCGCGGGCGAGCGCGCGGGTGCGGCGGAGCCAGGTGACGTCGCCGGTGGCTTGTCCGATCATGAACGCAGCCCACGTCGAGCGCGCCTGTCGCTCCTGCGCCGGGAGCGCGAGCAACGCGCGCCACGACTTCACCGCGGCGCCGGTGTCGCCCTGGTGAAACGCGCGCGCGCCCGCGTCGTACAGCGCGCGCTCGCGCTCGCCGCCGCCGTCGCGCGCGTGCGGCGGCTCGGCGCCCTCGACGACGACGTACGGGAACGACGGCGTCACGAGGTGCGCCGCCTCCCACGCGAAGTTGCCCTCGACGAGCTCGCTCATCGTCGTCTTGCAATCGAGCAGCAAGCGGTGCGGGAACTCCGGCCCGCACGCGCGCGCCCGCCCGCTCGCGAGCGCACCGACGACGACGACGACGACGACGACGACGATCCCGGCGCCCGCCCCGCGCACGCGGCGCGGGCCCCGCGCCGGCAGTCCTTGCGGCGGCTCGCGCCCGCGGGGCAAGCCCGCGCCCGACGGCGCGCGCGCCTGCGTCGTGAAGCGCGCCGGCTCGGTCATGGGGTGGGCCGCTGTGGCGCGCGTGTCGCTCGCGTCATCGCGCATCTGTCCCTCCTGTGGTGGCGACGGCGTCGCGCGCCGGCGCACTCGATGTCATCGGGCGCACCCAGCCGACGGCCCTCCTTTCGCCGACGCGCAGCCGCGGCGGCGACGGCGAGACGAACGCCGCACCGCCGGCGGACGGCTCGAACGCGTAGCCGGAGACGCCGTCGCCGACGAGCGCGCCGTCCCCCGTCGCGCCGCCCCCCGTCGCGCCGTCGCCCGTCGCGCCGTCCCCCGTCGCGCCGAGCTCCACGCGCGGCGGCGCGGTGACGTCGACGTTGCCCGTGTTCCTCACGAAGACGTCGACGCCGTCGCGCTCGACGGCCACCGCGGGGTGCACCTCGCCGGCGCGGACGGCTTGAAGCGTCTGGAAGCTCCACGCGCGCACGTCGCCGCCGACGGGCAAGCGGAACCACACCACGCCAGCCAGCGGCGCCGGCGGGTCCTCCTTGAGCGAGGACAGGAGCGCCGCGACGTCGGCGGGTTCCGCCCACGCCGCGCGCACCCGCGCCGGCAGCGTCCGCGGCGCTTCGCTCTCCACCGCGACGACGCGGCCGGCGTCGTCGAGGCCGAGCGCGGAGCCGTACGCGGGCAGCGCCACGAAGAGCCGGCGCTTCCCCGAGGCGAGCGCGCTGTGCCTGGCGAAGGCGTCGATGGCCGCGCGCGCCCGCCGCGCGGAGAAGAGCCCGTCGGTGGGCGCGTCGACGGAGTGGACCTGGAGCACGACGGCGTCGGCGGCGCCGATCAAGCGGTCGAGCGCGGGCGACGGCGCCCACGAGGGCAGCGCCGTGATCGACACCGGCAGCGGCGCCACCGCCGCCTTCACCGCGGCGACGACGCCGGCGTAGGCGCGCAGCCGCGCGGCGGCGCAGTCATGGTCGAGCTCGACGCCGCGCACGTCCGCCCCGGCGCGGCGAAAGCGCGCCACCGCGTCCTTTGCCTCGGCCACGACGACGCGGGCGTCGGCGACGCGCGACCCGTCGACCCGCACCACGGGGATCACCGGCTTGCCCTTCAGCACCGAGAGCGCCGCCGCCGGCGACGGCAGCCGCACCGCCGCCTGCGGGACGGCGGCGTCGGGCGGGATCTCCGACGCGAGCACCCGCAGGCCGTCGAACGCGCGCCCGCGCTCGCGCACGGCCGCGACGACGCGCGGGGTCCAGGCCCGCTGCCACACGTAGGCGTCCTCGCTCAGCCGCGCCGGGGCCTCCTCGCTGCTGCAGGCCGCGACGACGACGACGGCGATGACGACGGCGGCGAAGGCGACGCCGGCGCGGACGCGCGTGGGCGGGGAAGAGCAAGACGCACAGGAGCGAAAGCGCACCAAAGCGGAAGGAGGGCTCGACGCCCGATATTCCGGATCGCCCCCGCTTTCCTCGCTTCCATCGCGGGCCGCCGTTGTCGTCGACGTTGGCTCGGCGAGGCCCGAGGGCGCGCCGGCGTGTTAGCTTCGCGCATGGCCCTGCCGGTTCTCGTGCTCGCGCTGCAGGCGCTCGTCGGCGCCGGACCCGCCACCGTGGACGAGCGCATCGATCGCGCCCAGGCTGCCCTCGCGGCCCTCGAATACAACGAGGCGGCGGACGACCTCCTCCTCGTGCTCGCGGATCCCGCGGCCACCGACGCACAGAAGCTCCGCGCGAACATGATCGCGGGCATCGCCAACCGCGTCATCGGCCGTGACGTCGATGCCCGCATCAACTTCCGCTCCGTGCTGGAGCACGACCGCGACGCCAGGCTGCCCGACGGCACCGCGCCCAAGGTGGCCGCGTTCTTCGAGATGGTGCGCCAGGAGCTCGAGGCCGACCGCGCAGCCGTACCGGCCGCACCCCCGACGCCGTCGGCGCCGCCGGCGGCCGACAAAGCCGCGGCGATCCCGTTCGCGGGGCTGACCGCCGGCGCGGGCGTCGTCGCCGTCGCCGCCGGCGTGTCGGGGGTCGTCGCGGCGGAGCTCACCGCCGCCGACCCCACGGCGCTCGGCGCCGATCGCGAGGCCGCCATCGAGGGCGGCCGGGTCTTCGTCGCCCTCACCGCCGTCGGCGTCGCTGCCGCCGCGGTGGGCGGTGTGTGGTGGGCGCTGTCCCCATGACCGTCCCCATGCGCGCGGTGCGCGCCTCCTCGATCGCCCTCGCCCTCGCGGGCGCCGCCGCCGCCATCGGAGCAAGCGCGTGCACCGTCCTCGGGCTCTCCAAGCTGGCGTGCGCGAGCGACGCCGCCTGTCCGGCAGGGGAGTCCTGCGTCGACGGCTTCTGCGCCCCGACCGCGACCGGGGACGGCGACGAAGGCGAGGGCGAGGGCGAGGGCGAGGGCGAGGGCGAAGGCGAAGGCGAAGGCGATCCGGGCCTGGTCGGCGCCTGGGCCTTCGACGACGCCGCGAGGCCCGGAAAGAACGACGCGGGCACCGGCGACGCCGTCGGCGCCGTGCTCACCGCCGGGGTCAACGGCACGGGGCTCCTGATGGATCCCGGCGCGGCCTCCTCCGTGATCGTCCCCGGCTTCGACACGGCCTTCGTCGGCGACGGCGACGTGACGTTCTCCTTCTGCGCGCTCGTCACCGACAACGTCGCCGCGTTCGACGTGCCCCTCTACGCCGGCGGCTCGAGCGTCGACGAGCCCGGGCTCGACGCCGAGCTCGGGACGGGCAGTTGGGCGCTCCACGTCAGCGACGGGGTCGCCGGGAGCGTTCGCGCCGAGGTGGACACGGAGAGCGCGGCCGGCTTCTTCCACTGCTACGCGGCGGTGCTCGATCGCCAGGCCGGGACGTTCACCGGCTACCGGGACGGCATCTTCGTCGACCAGAGCTCGGCGTCGTCCCTCGGCACGGTGCCCGCCGGTACCACGCTCGCGTTCGGCGATCGGGGCAACGGCGCCGCGCACGCGTCCGGGGTCCTCGACGAGGTCCGGATCTACTCCCGCGCCCTCGACGCCACGGAGATCGGCGCCCTGCACGCCGGCGCCCTCGATCCGTCGACGTTCGCGCGTTGGACCTTCGACGGCCCCGACGGGCTCGCAGACAACAGCGGCAACGGCCACGCGATCACCGACACCATCGGCGCGACCATCGGCCCGGGGCGCTTCACGCGCGGCCTCACCTTCGCCGCGGGCGCCGGCGGCAGCGCCGCGGTGGCCGGGGCGACAGCGACGGCGTTCGCCGGAGGATCGTTGTCGGCCTCGCTGTGCGCGCGCCCGGAGCGGCAGCTCAGCGCGACGGACGAGGAGCGCGTCTTCACGGCCGGCGGCTGCGAGGCGGGGCACGCCGGCGTCTGTCTCGCGCGAAGCACGGCGGGCTTCGCCTTTCGCGTCGCCGACATCGATCCGGCGCACCCGCCGATCACGGTGAACGTCGGCGCGGCGCCGCCGCTCGAGTGGCACTGCCTGGCGGTGGTGTACGACGACGCTGCGCGGGAGCTGCGCGGGTACCGCGACGGCGCGCGCGTGGACACGGCCTCCACGGGCACGCTCGGCTCGTTCGCCGGCACCGACGCCCTGTCCTTCGGCACGGCCGGCTTCGAGGCCTCCGGGACCATCGACGAGGTCCGGGTGTGGACGCGCGCGCTCGATGACGCCGAGTGCGCTGCGCTCCCGCGCTGAGCCTCGATCAGCGGGGGAGGCGAAGCATCAAGCGGGCGGTGCCGAGCTGAAGCACGGCGTGACCCTGGGGGACGAGGCGCTCCCCGAGCTCCACGATCTGCACCGGCTCCTTCGCCACATGGAACGAGAGCGTGGTCTTGCTCCCGCTCGCGTCGCCGCCGACCTGGTAGGGCATCGGGCGATCGCTCTCGATCACGACGTCCTTCACCAGGAAGTCGTGCAGATGCGGGTGCCGGAAGGAGCCCTTCCACACGCGCGGCCAGAGGTTCGCGAGGATCACGGGGATCGGGATGGAGCCGACCCGGAGCTGGACATAGCCGGGCTTGCGGTCCGCGAAGGGGAACATCGTGAAGCCGTAGCCGAAGTAGGGGATGGCGCCGACGGAGGCGATGGGCGCCTGGCCTTCGAACAGCACCTCGCCGGCGGGGATGACCTGCTCGACGTCACCCTCGGGCGTCGACACCATCTTCACCGCGGGGCTCTTCGACGTCACGCGGATGCGCGGGAGGTCCGCCTTGAGCTCGTTCGGCACCGTCTTGAAGAGCATGGCGCCGAGGTAGCCCCACACGCTCTCGACCAGCCGCCGGCCGAGCGGCGACCTGGCGAGCCGCTTCTTGAGCCACATGTAGTCGTTGAGCACGGCGCCGTCGTACCCCATGCCCGCGAACGGGGTGAGCACGCCGTCCTCGGTCTCGAGGAGCTGCACCGCCCTGTCGGCCATGGGGCCCTTGTTGACGATGTGGTTGGCGTCGATCACCGCGCCCTGGGCGCCGACGCAGCGGGCCATGGCGTTGCCGGTGCCGAGCTTGAGCACGCCCACCGCCGGCATCTCCAGCGACTCCTTCGAGCACACCGCGCGCAGCATCTCGAGCGAGGTCACGAGCGTGCCGTCGCCGCCGCCGAGGAAGACGCGGCCGTAGCCGCGGCGCGCGATGGTGCGCGTGAAGACCTCGGCGTCTTCGAGAGTGCGGGAGAGGAAGAGGTCGCCCGCGGGGACGATCTCGGCGAGCGCCTCGATGAGCCTGTCGTTCACCGCGCGCGCATTGGCGTTCAAGAGAAACGCCGAGCGGCGGGCGAAGGGGCGGTCCAGGGCGGCGGAGACGGGGAAACCCATATGGCCGGAAGTACAGCAAGATGGGGGCCCACGCGCTTGCCTGGCCCCCGGTTTCCCCTGAAACACCTTTTATATCAGGATGTTATCTGGTGCGACCTCACCCGACACGAGCGGGCGGCGGAGGGCTCCGGTTGGCACCCGCGGGTACCAACCATGCGCACGCCGTTACGCAGTGCGTCCTCGCGCCCCCGCGGCGGGCGCTCCTCGGTTGACACATCGCGCATGGCGAGGTCCGGTGGCGTTCCGTTTTTCGAAGGATCCGAAGGACATGGTCACCATCCGCCTCGCCCGCGCCGGCGCCAAGAAGAAGCCGTTTTACAAGGTCGTCGTCGCCGATCAGCGCTTCCCCCGGGACGGCCGCTTCATCGAGCAGGTCGGCACCTATGATCCCCGCGAGAGCGAGCACGGCGTGAAGCTGCAGCTCGACCGCATCGAGCACTGGGTCGGCAAGGGCGCGCGCCCGTCGGACACGGTGCGCGACATCGTCGCCGTCGCCAAGTCCGCGCTGCCGAAGGCCTGATGAAGGGCCTCGTCGAGGTTCTGGCCAAGGCGCTGGTGGACAACCCCGCGCCCGTGGAGGTCTTCGAGGCGGGCACGCCCGAGGACGCCGTCTATCGTTTGAAGGTCGCCCGCGATGACCTCGGCAAGGTGATCGGCAAGAAGGGCCGCACCGCCAAGGCGTTCCGCACGCTGCTCGCCGCGGCGGGCGCCAAGCAGAACGTCCGCGTCACGCTCGAGATCCTCGAGCCGGAGGGCGCGCAGCCGCTCGCCGCGACGGCGGCGCCCGGCGAAGCCAACCCCGACGCGCCCGCCGAGGACCCCGGCGGCGACGACGGTGGTGAGCCCGGCGGCGCCCGGCGCGACGACGAGTAGAGATCCATGGCGGCGCGCATCGTCCCCACCGCCGGCGTCACGCCCGACGGCTGGGTGTCGCTGGGCGTGGTCGCCCGTGCGCACGGAATCCGTGGCGCGTTGAAGTTGCACCTGTGGCACGAGCAGAGCGCGGTCCTGCGCGGCGGACTCGAGGTGCGCATCGGCGACGTCGTCAGGCGCGTCGCCACCTACGCGGCGGGCATCCTGGCCGTCGACGGCGTGCCGGATCGCACGTCCGCGGAGGCGCTCCAGGGACAGGAGGTCTTCGTGCTGCGCGCCGACTTCCCCCTCGACGAGGGCAGCGTCTACCTCGTCGACCTCGTCGGCGCCGAGGTCGTCGACACGCAGGGCAAGAAGCTCGGCACCGTCGCCGGCTTCTCCGACAACGGCGCGCAGCCGCTCCTCCTCGTCCACGGCCACGGCAAGGAGGTCATGGTGCCGTTCGTCGACGCCATCGTGGAGTCGGCGGACAAGGAGCGCGTGGTGTTGAAGCCGCCGGCGGGCATGTTCGAAGACGCCGACAATCTCGACGACGAGACGCGCGCGTGACACTCAAGATCACCGTCCTCACGCTCTTTCCCGAGAGCCTGAGCTCCATCCTCGAGGCGAGCATCCTCGGCCGCGCGCGCAAGGACGGCCACGTCGTCGTCGACACCGTCGACATGCGCGACTTCTCGACCAACAAGCACCGCACCGTCGACGACACCCCCTCCGGCGGCGGCGCCGGCATGATCCTGCGCGTCGACGTCGTGAAGGGCGCGCTCGATCACGTGACCGCCGCCCAGGGTGCGCGCCGCCGCACCGTCCTCGTCGACGCGCGCGGCGCCCCCTTCGACCAACGCGCCGCTCGCCGCTACGCCGCGCTCGACGAGCTGGTCATCGTGTGCGGGCGCTACGAGGGCGTCGACGCGCGCGCCGAGGCGTACGTGGACGAGGTCGTCTCCGCCGGCGACTTCGTGCTCACGGGCGGCGAGCTCGCGGCGCTCCTGATCATCGACGCCGCCGCGCGCCTGTTGCCCGGCGTCCTCGGGAACGAGGCGTCGAGCGCGCACGAGAGCCACGGCGAGGAGGGGCTCCTCGAGCACCGGCAGTACACGCGCCCCGTGACCTTCGACGGCCGCTCCATCCCGCCCGTGCTCATGTCGGGCAACCACAAGCTCATCGACGCGGCCCGCAGGAAGGACGCCCTCCTCGTCACGCGCCGCCGCCGGCCCGAGCTGCTCGTGCGCGCGCGGCTCACCGCCGGCGACGACGCGCTCCTCGGCGACGATGACGTCGAGGGGCTCGCGCCGGGGGAGGCGTCGGCGTGACCGGGCGCGTCGCGGTTGCCCTGGTGCATCACCCGTGTCTCGACAAGCACGGCGAGATCTACACCACGTCCATCACCAACCTCGACGTGCACGACATCGCGCGCGGCGCCACCACCTACGGCGTCGACGCGTTCTACGTCGTCACCCCCGTGAGCGCCCAGCAGAAGATGGCGCGGGCCATCGCCGCGTATTGGGAAGAGGGAGCGGGCCGGAAGCGAAACCCGGATCGCACCACCGCCATGCGCATCGTGCACGTGGTGGCGTCGGTGGAGGACGCGCGCGCCGCGGAGACCGCCGCGCTCGACGGCGCCGCGCCCCTCGTGGTGGCGACGTCGGCGAAGGAGCAGGGCGCGACTCCTTGCGCGTCGTTGCGCGCGCGCCTCGAAGCGGAAGACGGGAGCGCGCCCGCGGGGGCGCTCTTTCTGTTCGGGACCGGCCACGGCCTCGCGCACTCCCTCGTCGACGGCGCGGACGTCGTGCTCGAGCCCTTGCGGGGGCGCCCCGAGAAAAACGGCGGCTACAACCACCTGAGCGTGCGCTCGGCGGTGGCCATCTTCCTCGACCGCCTCCTCGGCTGAGGCTGACGAAAAACAAGGCTCGTAGCAGCACTCGGCGAAGCCGCCCACAAGGTGGCTCGCCGCGCGGAGTACGTGGCGAGGCACGTCGGCGCGCAAGAACCGCTGCAGGTTGTGAGGAAACGGCGGGTCCGAGCGGTGTTGTGATCCCGCTATCAGCGCACGTGGCGGGTTCGTGCGGGTCGTGTGCGCGCCGAGGTGCCTCGATGCGACGTCGGCTGCCGAAGGCTGGACAACGTCGCCACCGCCGGAGCGGAAAGGAGCGGAGAGCTCGGCGCCCCGGCGCTCAACTCGGCGCGCGTCTTCGTCGCCGAGCTCGCAGCTCCTTTCCGCTCCGCCATCGGGCCAGCCCTCGTCGCCACTCGCGGCGCGAGCCGGCGCGGATCTCAGGGCGCCGGCGGCGTGCACGTCGTCGCGGACGGGCTCACCTGGCCCGCCGAGATGTCGCAGGTCCTCGCGTGCAGGACGACGACGCCGAAGCCGCCGCCGCCGCCGCCGCCGCCCTCGTTGTTCTGCACGGAGCCGCCGTCCTGGGCGTCATTGATGCCGGCGGCGCCGTCGCCGCCGTCGCCGCCGGCGCCGTTGCCGGTCGTGGCGCCGCCCTTGGCGGGGCCGACCCCCGTGCCGCCGCGGCCGCCGATCTTGCCGTTGGTGCCGGTGGAGCCGCCTTCGCCGCCGCCGCCGCCGTTGGCCGCGACGCGACCCGTGGCGAGGAGGCGGAGCGTGTCGGCCTCGATGCGCAACAGGCCGCCCGAGCCGCCGCCCCCGCCGCCGCCGCCGCCGTTGCTGCCGCGGCCGCCGGGGCCGCCGCCGCCGCCGGGGCTCGAGATCCGTCCGCTGATCGACAGCGCGCCGCTCACCGCGATCTGCAGAGCGCCGCCGGGGACGCCGGGCGGGCCGCCGGTGCCGTTGGCGTTGCCGTCGCCGCCGCGGCCTCCCGGACAGCCGCCGAGGCGCTGCGTCGGCGGCAGCGTGTTGCCCCCGAGGCCGGCCGAGCCGCCGTCGCCACTGCCGCCGCGTCCGCCGCTGCCGCCGAAGCTGCCGCCGCCGGCGCCGCCGCCACCGTTGTCGTCGTCGCCGCCGTCGCGCGCGCTGCACACGGAGCCCTCGCGTGCGCCCGGCCCCGCGCCCTGCTGCGGACCCACGTCGAGCGTGCCGGCGACGGTGGCGTCGCCGAAGACGACGAAGACGAGCGGCTTGGTGCCGGTGGCGTGGAGGGTGGCGCCGCTGGCGATGGTGAGCGCGCTCGCCACGATGACGAGCGAGCCGTCGATGGGGTCGCGGGCCGTGACGAGGCCGGTGACGCAGTTTGCGTGGTCGACGCTGCCGGCGTCCGTGTCGATCAAGAGGTTGCAGGTGAAGGCCACCGGGCCCGCGGGCGTGTAGTCGGCGGGATCGAGGTTGATGGGCGTGTAGGAGAAGACCGGATCGCCCTCGCCCTCGCCCTCGCCCTCGCCCTCTCCTTCGCCCTCGCCCTCGCCCTCGCCCTCGCCCTCGCCTTCGCCCTCGCCCTCGCCCTCTCCTTCGCCTTCGCCTTCTCCTTCGCCCTCTCCTTCGCCCTCGCCCTCTCCTTCGCCGGCGACGGCGCAGTCGCGCCCGACGACGGACGTGCCGTCCGGGCACGCGGCGGCGCACGCACCCGCGTTGCAGACGTCGCCGTCACGGCAGTCCGTGCCGTGGACACAGGCGAGCGAGAACGCGGGGGGCGCGCAGCCGGGGAGCACAGCGACGAGGCCGGCCACGAGCGCGGCGGAGCGCAGTGCGGGGAGGAGCCCTGCCACGCGACGAGCTTAGCACCGTGCGAGACCTGGCCGCTCGTCGGCGTCCGCGGTGTCCGCGGTGTCGGTGCGGCCGGTCGTGAACGGCGGGGCACAGCGAGCTGCGACGAGCCAATGGACCTCGTCCGCTCTCAGCGGATGCGCGTCCAAGCCGACAGCGATCCCGTGGGGCCGTCGACGCCGACGTCGTAGTCCGCGCGGCGGTTCTTCTGCTCGTCGGTCTCGTCGGGCGTGTCCACCTTCAAGAGATCCTCGCCGAAGCCGCGCGCGTAGATGGCGACCTTCACGCCCTTGTTGGCGAACCAACGCGCGATGGCCTCCGCGCGCCGCTCGGAAAGCGCGTGGTTCGACGACGACGAGCCCACGGTGTCGGTGAAGCCGGAGACGAACAGCTTGATGGAAGCGCCCGTCACCTTCACCGCCGTGGAGTAGCGCTTGATGGCGGTCTCGAGCTCCGGCAAGGCCTTGTTGAGCTTGGGCTCCTCGCTCGCGCGAACGTCGGCCTTGCCGGTCTCGAACTCCACCTCCTCGTGCGGGATGGAGATGTTGTAGGGGAACGAGTCCGACGACTGCGTCGCCGTGCTCGTGTCGGTGATGACCGTGTGGATGCGCAGCACCGGTCCGTCGGCGAGAGGCGTCCACGACACCGTCAGCGGCGTCCCCGCCTTGGCGCCGCCGAAGTCCTGCGAGGTGGTGGCGATCTCTTTTCCGTCGTCGCCGTACACCGCGACGTCGATCTTCTGCGTGTCGTGCTCGCTGGTGAAGGTGATGGAGCGCTCTTCGAGCTTCACCTCCTTCACGGCGAAGCGGAAGCCGGAGAGCACCTCGGTGGCGAACGCGAGCGGCATGGAGCCCGATGTGCCGTCATCGAAGACCACCGACAGAGAGCCCTTCCACGAGGCTTTGCCCGCCCTCTTCTGCGGAAGCGTGAACACCAGCTCGCCGCCGCGCTCCTTGGGCCCGAGCCGCTGGTGCGCGCGCCCGGCGACGCTCCGCACGTCGAGCGTGCACGACCTCAAGTCCTTCTTCACCTTCACCGTCACCGTCGGCTGCTTGCCCACGGGGACGCTCGGGCTCAGCTCGAGCTCGACGTCGTTCGCCCGCGCACCGAGAGCGACACCGAAGACGAGCGCGGCTACACACACGTTGCGCATGGCGTCGTCATACCACGAAGGCTGCACGTCGACGACGGCGGCACGGGTCAGCGAATGGTCACGGCGATCTCGTAGGGGAGGGCGCCCGTGAAGCCGGAGCTGCCCTTGGCCACGGCGACGAAGAACCGTCGCGCCGCCGTGCCGTTGTTCCTCAGGGACGCGTCGCGCGGCGACGAGCCGGTGCCGTCGACGAACGCGCACGCGCCGTAGGCCGACGCGCGGCTCGCCACTTCGCCGCTCGCGTCGAGGATGGCGATGCGCGTGTTGAACGCGTCGCAGTCGGTGGCGTCGCTCGTGGGGATGACCTCGACGCGCGCGCCGCGGCCGGGGGCGACGTCGAGGCCGTACACGTCGACGTCGTCGACGCTGTCGATGGATCCCGACATGAACACGTCGCGTCCGTCGGCGGCCGCGAGCTCGGCGGTGGCGGTGGTGCCGTTGGGCTCCACCTCGCGCCCGCGATCCTCGAGGACGGCGAGCTGCTCGTGGAAGCCGGGGATACGGTCGGTGCGATCGAACTGGGTGACGGCGACCCAATAGGTGCCTGCCGGCAGGCTCTCGGTCATCACCGCGCAGCTCCCGATCCCGTTGAACGCCGCCTCCCGCAGGAGCGCGGCGTCGGGGTTGTTCGCGTTCACGCTGTCGCTGAACAGGCCGAAGAGGCTCGCGGGCGCGCCGGTGATGCAGTCGTCGGCGCCGCCGGCGTCGAACATCTCGATGCGCACGACGGACGGCCGGGCGAGCGCCAGCCAATAGGCGTCGTCCTCGGACCAGTCGGGGCCTCCGGTGGGATCGCGGCGCAGGTCGATGCTGCCCTTGAGGCTGAATTGGGTGTCCGACAGGTGCAGCGCGTTCGGGTCGGGGAAGTCGTTGAGGTTGCGCTCGTTGACGGCGCGGTCGAGGTGGCAGGTGGAGGAGCAGCCGTCGCCGCTCACGCGGTTTCCGTCGTCGCAGGCCTCGAGCGGATCGACCGCGCCGTTGCCGCAGAGGGACGGCAGCACGGGATCCACCGCCGGCTCGCCCTCGCCCTCTCCCTCGCCTTCTCCTTCTCCCTCTCCCTCTCCCTCTCCCTCTCCTTCACCTTCACCTTCGCCCTCGCCGACGAGGAAGCCGGTGGTGTCGTCGCCTTCGCCCTCGCCTTCGCCTTCGCCGCTGTCGCGCGGGATCAGCTGCTCGCCCTCGCCCTCGCCGGCGCCTGCGTCGTTCGCGCCGGGACGCGCGGGGGAGGCGGGGCGGCAGATGCCGGCGCCGTCGTCGCACACCTCGCTGCCCGGGCAGGCCTCGCCGTGCTGGCACGGGGTGATGCCGAGGAACACCTCGCACCCGCCGCTGAGGGCGGCGGCGGCGGCGACAAGGAGGGCGAGGGAGCTCGGGCGCATCCCGATGATCTTCGGAGCCCTCGACCCGATCGTGCCTGAGCGTGTCGACCGACGCGAGCGCGCCCTACACCGTCCCCGCTGTCGTCGTCAGCGCGCCGCCGAGACGCAGGGGGGTGGCACGGCAGGGCGGGGGTCGGCGACGGACCAACGGAGATCGACCCCGTGTGCGGCAATGTGTGACCCCCCACGCACCGGCTGGCCGCGGGGAGGCCCGTGGTAGCGTGCGCGCGCATGCGCGAGGGAAGCGTTTGATGTCGACGTGGTTCTTCGCCGTCGCGCTGGTCGTCGCCGTGGGAGGGGCGGCCGCGGTGGTGGCCTTCGAGAGCCCCACCCGCAGCGCCGCCGGCCTCATCACGCTGGTGGTCGGGGTGGCGGCGGCGGCGGGCGCCGCGGGCGCGCCGCTGGTGCCCGGCTTCGTCCTGTGGGTCGGCGGCGGCGGGATCGGGGTGCTCCTGCTCGGCGCGGTGCTGTTGTTGAACCTCGGCGAAGACGAGCGCGGGCGGCGGCGCTTCCGCCTGCGCGCGGGCCTCGCGCTGCCGCTGCTGGCCATCCTGTGGGCCGCGTTGGCGGCGCCGCTCGTGAGCGCGGTGCCGGACGCGGCGCCGGCGACGTTGACGTCGGGGCAGGTGGCGCAGGTCGTGTTGAACGACCTCGCGCTGCCGTTCACCGTGGGGCTCGTCGCGCTCGCAGTGGCGCTCGTCGTCGCCGTAGCCCTCGTCAGGCGGCGCACATGACGCCGCTCGAGCACATCCTCTTCACGGTCGGGGTCGGGGCGGGCGTCGCGCTCGTCGTCATCGGCTTCGGCGGGATCCTGCTGCGCCGCTCGGTGCTCGTCGTCGTGATGAGCGGCGCGGTGTCGATGCTCGGCGCGGCGCTGACGCTGGTGCTGCTCTCGGCGTCGCGCGGCGATGCCCGGGGCGTCGCCGTGTCGATGTTCATCGTCCTGCTCGCGGCGGTCTGGTCGCTGGCCGGCGCGGCGGTCGCGCTCGCCACGTATCGCCGCCGCGGCACCGAGAACCTCGACGAGCTCCGGGAGCTCCGAGGATGACGCGCGCTACGACGACGTGCCCGCGCGCGACGACGACGGCGCCGGCGACGAGGGCGACGTGATCGGCTTTCACGACGACCGGCTCGCGCTCGTGTTCTACGCGCCGTTGCTCGCGGCGCTCGTGGTGTTCGCGTTCGCGCGGGCGCCGTGGCTGTGGGCGCGCATCGTCGTCGCGTTCGCCGGCCAGGCCGTCGCGCTCATCGTCGCGCTGGCGTCGGCGCAGAAGATCCTCGTGCGCGGGGGCTTCGCCCTCGTCGACATCGACGGCTGGTCCGGCGCGCGCATCGACGGCGTGGACCCGCTCGGCCTCGTGCCCGCCATGCTCACGCCCGGCACCGCCCCGCTGCTCGTCGGCGTCGCGGTCGCCGGCCTGCTCGCGTTCTGGTTGCTCGTGCCCGCGGCGCTCGAGGCGCGCTCCTCGGCCCCCCTCGCCGCGGTGCTCTCGGCCACGGCGTTCACGGCGATGCTCGTGGTCGCGCGCCGCATCGAAGGCGTGTGCGCCGCGTTCGCCCTCGCGGGCCTCGCGGGCTTCGCGCTCCTGGTCTCCTTCCGCCCGGCGCGCACCGACGTCGAGGGCGCGCTCCGCGCGTTCCTCCTGCAGCGCGCCGGCGACGCGCTCCTCCTCGGCGCCGTCTTCATCGTCGGGGCCGGCGCCGGCGGGCTCGACCTCGAGAAGCTCCCCGAGAGCGCGCCCCTCATCGACCCGTGGACGCGCGCGGCCAGCGGCCCGCTGCAGGGCTTCCCCGCGAGCGACATCTGGCTCCTCGTCGCCGGCCTCGTCGTCGCTGCGGCGGCGACGCGGCTCGCGTTCGGCCCGCTCCTGCCCCTCGTGCGCGACGCCGTCGGCGTCCCGGGCCCCGCCGTCGGCCTCGCCCACGGCGCCTGCTTCGTCGGCGCGGGCCTCATCCTGCTCGTGCGCACGACGCCCATCCTCTGGCTCGCGCCCGGCGCGCTCGCCGCCCTCGGCTGGATCGCGGCGGCGTCCACCGTCGTCGCCGGCCTCGTCGCGCTCGCCGGCCGGGACCTGGTGCGCATCGACGTGCACCTGCTGTGCGGCTTCGGCGCGCTGGCCGCGTTCGCGCTCGGCTGCGCCGACCTCGGCACCGCCGGGCTCGCGGTCACCGCGCTGCTCGTCGCAGCGGTGCCGCTCTGCGCCACCACGGGCGTCGTCGTCGACGCCACCGGCCGCGCCGACCCCCACGGGCTCGGCGGCCTCGAGAAGTCGTTGCCGCGCACGCACACCGCGCGCCTGCTCACCACCGGCGGGCTCTTCGGGGCGCTGCCGCTGTTCGCAGGCGGCGCGATCGTCGCGCAGTCTTTGGCGCGCGCGCTCTTTTCGCCGTGGCTCGGGCCGTGGGCCGGCGGGCTCGTCGTCGCCGGCGCCGCCGTCCTCGCGCTCGCGGCGTTCCGTCCGCTGCACCTGGTGTTCACCGGCTCCGGCGAACGCGAGCCGCTGTCGCGGACGGCCGTGGAGCCCCGCTTGCTGCGAACGCTGCCGCCGCTCCTCGTGGCGCTGCCGCTGCTCGGCGCAGGCTTCCTCCACATCCCCGACGGCGTGCTCGCGATGCTGCCCGTGCGCGTCAGCTACATCTCGCCGGCGGGGTCCCTGTGGCTGCCCGAGCGGGCCGTGCTCCACCCGCTGCGCGAGCACGTCCTCGCCGCGTGGCGGCCGCCGCACACGGGGCCCGTCACCGTCGCGCTCGTCGCCTTCGCCGCCTTGACCGCCGCGTGGCTCGTGTCGGTGGCGCTCTACAAAAACGGCCCGCGCAAAGCCCACGGCAAGCTCTTCGGCGGCGCGCGCAGGCAGAGGGTCGTCGCCCTCCTCGCCAACCTCGCCGGCCGCGAGAGCCAGGTGGCCAAGGGGGTCGGCGAGAGCGCGGCGCGGCTGTCGCGCCTGATCGCCACCAACCTCGCCCCGGGCGTGCTCGACACGTTCCTGCGCCGCATCCCCGCGTTGCTCGGCGTGGTCGCCGGCGCCGTCGTCCGCTTCGTGGCCAACGGCAGCGCCCAGCGCGGCGTCGTCGTCGCGCTGCTCGTGCTCGCGGTGCTCCTGTGGGTGCTGCGATGAGCGGCGCCGCCCCCGGGTCCGCGACCCGCCCCGTCGACGCGCGCGCCGTGGCTCGCGCGGTATCTCCCGCCGTGCCTCCGGCCGTGTCTCCCGCCGTGCCTCCGGCCGTGTCTCCCGCCGTGCCTCCGGCCGGAGGGCCGCCCTCGTGATCCCCGGCCTCCCCGATCCCTGGATGCTGCTCGTCGTCGCGGCGCTCCCCGTGGCGGGCGCGCTGTTCGCGCTCGTGATGCCCGGGGGCGACCGGCTCGCGCTGCGCTACGCGGGCATGGGCACGTCCGTCGCCGCGGGCATCGCGGGGCTGCGCGCCGCGTTCCTCGCCGTCAGCGCGCCCGTCGCCCTCGACGTCGGCGGCGTCCGCCTCTCTCTCGACGGCCTCTCCGCGCCGCTGTTGCTCTCGCTCGTGGTCGCCGCGCCCATCGCGCTGCGCTCGGGCGCGCCGCGCATCTTCGAGCGCACGCAGTTCTACGTCGTCACCGTGCTGTTCGCCGAGGGGCTCCTCGCCGCGGCCATCGTCGTCGACGCGCCGCTTTTGCGCCTCGCCGCGGCCAGCATCGCGGCGGTGCCGCTGTTCGCGCTCGTGGCGTTGTTCGGCGGGCCGCAGCGGGGGAGCACCACGCTGTCGGCGGCGATGATCTGGCTCTTCGTCGACATCGTGGCGCTCGCGGTGGTGGCGTGGCTGGCGGCGCGCGCCGGCGTCGACGCGTCGCGCGCGAGCGTCACCGACCTCGCCACGGCGGCGCGCGCGCTCCCGCACTGGCTGTCGCCCTGGATCTTCCTCGCGCTGGTGGCGCCGGGGCTCGTGCGGCTCGCGGCGGGGCCGTTCTCCGTGTGGCTCGCGTCGTTCCTCGACGAGGCGCCGGTGAGCGCGGCGGTGCTCGCGGCGTGCGGCGCGGCGCCGCTGGGCGTGCAGATCACGCTGCGCATCGCGGTGCCCACGTGTCCGCAGGGGCTGCTGGCGGTGCTCCCGTGGATCGCGGGCATCGGCGCGCTCTCGGTGGTGCTGTCGGGGATCATCGCGCTCGGCGAGCGCGACCTGCGACGCTTGCTCGCGCAGCTCCTGCAGGCGGCGGGGGCGACGTCGGCGGTGGCGCTCCTGAGCCTGGGCGACGACGCCGTCGCCGCGGGCGCGGTGCACGTCGTCGTCACCGGCGCCGCGGCCACGCTCGCGCTGACGTCGGTGGAGGCCGCCGAGCGGCGCTTCGAGACGCGTGACGTCGTCGAGCTCGCGGGGCTCGGCGGCGCGACGCAGCTCCTCGCCGCGTTCTTGATGCTCGGCCTCGTGATGCTCGTGGGCCTGCCGGCCGTGGGCGCGGGGACGACGCTGTGGGCGGTGGCGTCGTCGGTGACGCGCGCGCCCGGGCTTTCGGCGTCGGGCGTGCAGCCGCTCTCGTCGGCGTGGCTGGCGGCGGCGCTCGCCGGCGGCACCGTGCTCGGCGCCGCGGGTGTCGCGGCCGCGGCCCGTCGCATCCTCGCCCCGCCGCCGCGCCGGTCGCGCCGCGCGCGTCCCCTCGAGCGGCTCACGGCGGGGCAGTCGGCGCGCCTCTTCGTCCCGGCGATCGTCGCCGTCGCAGCGGGCCTCGCCGCCGGCGTCCTCCTCGACGGCGCCCGTGGCAGCGCCGCCGCGCTCGCCGCCGAGGCGCGCGCGGGCGCCGGCGTCCACGTCGTCGACACCCCCCCGTTCGCGCCCCCCTCGAGCGCGCCCGCGGACGCGTCATCGGGATCGTCGTCGGACGCGTCGTCGGGATCGTCGCCGGGGGCCGCGCGATGACGCCGACGACGCTCCAGGCGATCTTCGCGCCGGCGATGTGGCTCGGCGCCGCGCTCCTGTGCCTGCTGTTCGAGGCCGCGGGGACCCCCGTGGGGGCGCGCAAGCGCGGGGCGCGCACGCACCTCGCGTGGATCATCGGCCTCACCGGGGGCGTCATCGTCGTCCACGCGCTCACCAGCTGGGCCGCGGCGGCCACGCCCGCGTCGAGCGCCACCGGGCTCATTCACGACCGCGGCGGCCTCCTCGCCTCCGCGGGGATCGCGCTCCTCGTGATCGCCGCGCACACCGCGGCGGTCCCCGGTCTGCGCGGGATGGGCGAGGAGCGCGGCGAGATGAGCGCCGCCTTCGCCGCCGTCGGCGCCGGCTTCAGCCTCGTGGTCATCTCCGCAAACCTCCTGTCCTTCGCAGCCGGGCTCGTCCTCGTCGTCGCCGCCGTCTCTTTGGTGGCCGCGCCCGATCGCGACGGTCCCCACGGGATCGAGGCGGCCACCAAGGCCGTCGTCGGCGCCGGCCTCACCTTCGCGCTCTTGTCGCTCGCGCTCGTCTTCGTCTTCACCGCCGCCGGCGACGCGAGCCCCGCGGGCCTCGGCCGCGCCTTGCAGACCGACGCGTCGCTCGCGCTGCCCGCCGTGGTCCTCGTCGTCGTCGTGTTCGCCCTCATGCTCGGCACGGTGCCGCTGCACCAGAAGTTCGTCGACGTCGCCCACGGCGCCTCCGCGGCGTCCTCCGGCCTCCTCGCCGGCGGCGCGCTCCTCGCCGGCGGCTGCGCCGCGCTCCGCTTCGTCGACGGCATCGCGCTCGCGGGCCCGCGCCCCGAGCTCGCCCAGGGCTTCGCCGTCCTCGCCGCGCTCACGCTCATCGGCGCGCCCATCGCGTCCCTCGACCAGACGCGCATCGCCCGCGTGGTCGCCTACGTCGTCGTCGTGCCCGGCGGCCTCGTGCTCGCGGCGGCGGCGGCGCAGACGGCGGACCCGTCGGGCGCGGTGGCGGCGTGGCGCGCGGGGACCGCCGCCGCGCTCACGGGCGCGCTCGGCGCCTCGGCCGCGCTCCTCGGGATCCTCGTGCCGCAGCTCGACCCCTCGTCGACGTGGGAGGACTGGGCGGGCTTCGGCCGTCGCCGCCCGGTGATGGCCGCGCTCCTCGTCTACGCCGTGGCCACCGCCGCCGGCGTCCCCGGCACCGCGGGCTTCGTCGCCCGCCTCGAGGTCGCCCGCGCGTGCGTCGACGCCCACCTCGACGCCCTCGCGCTCATCGCGGTGGCGAGCGCCGCCATCGGCGCCGCGCCCCTCGTGCGCCTCGCGCTCTTCCTGTTCGCCAAGCACCAGCCGCCGGCGAAGAAGAAGGAGCCGCCGCGCATCCGCCGGCCGCTCTTGATGGTGTCGTTCACGCTGCTGGTGGTGCTCGCCGCGGTGATCGCCATCGCGCCTTGGCTGCTCGACGGCGTGCTCGAGGCCGCGCGCCGCTGACCAGCGCCCGGAGGGAGCGGCCGCGCTCGATCACGCGCACAGGCGGGAGACGGCGTCGACGACCGCGCCCGCGCCGGCGCCCTTGCCGAGGACGCAGGCGCAGCCGACGTCGACGGCGAGCACGTTGAGCTCGTCGCCCGGGTGCTCGGTGTAGATGACGACGGGGATGCGCTGCGTCTGCGGGTCGGACTTGAGGCGGGCGGCGGCGGCGAGGCCGTCGAGGCGGGGCATCGCGAGGTCCATGATGATGACGTCGGGGTGGCGCTCGAGCGCGGCCTTCACGCCGGCGGCGCCGTCGAGCGCCACGGTCACGGCGAAGCCGGCGTCGGCGAGCGCCGCGAACAAGCCGTCCACGGACTCCGGGAAGTCGTCGACGACGAGCACGAGCTTGACCGTGGACCCGCCCTGCATCCCCCGAGGGTAGGGGGGCCGCAGGGGGAGATCGAGGTTGCCCCGGCGAGTGGCTCGGACTAGACCAAGACCGATTTTCCGAGGTTCTCCATGGCCCGTGTCACCGTCGAAGACTGCCTTACCGAGCTCGACAACCGCTTCGCGCTCGTGCTCCTCGCCACCGGCCGCACCCGGCAGCTCATGAAGGGCAGCCGCTCGCTGGTGGAGAACCAGAAGAACAAGGAGCCGGTGGTGGCCCTCCGCGAGATCGCCGCGGGCAAGGTGCGCTTCGATCGCCCCGTGAGGAGCGTGCTCGCCAAGCGCCTGAGCGAGCTGCAGGCCGAGTACGAGGCCGCGCACGGGATGCCCATCTAAGCGTTGCACCCGAAGCAGCAGCTCGAGGGCACCGGGATCCGGCCGAAGAAGTCCTTCGGCCAGAACTTCCTCGCCGACGACGTCCACCTCCAAAAGATCGCCCGGCTCGCCGTCGCCCGCGCGAAGGACGACGCGCGCACCATCGTCGAGATGGGCGCGGGCCTGGGCGCGCTGACGGCGCACCTGTTGGCGTTGGGCGCCACGGTGCACGCCGTGGAGCGAGACCGCGAGCTCGTGCCCCTGCTGCGGGCCCGCTTCGACGGCGCCGCGGGCCTGACGGTCCACGAGGACAACGCCCTCACGTTCCCGCTCGAGGTCATCGCCGGCGGCGGCGCGCTCGCGGGGAACCTGCCGTACCACCACGCCGCGCAGCTCGCCGGGCGCGCGCTGTCGGCGTGGCCGCGCATCGGGGGCGCGTGCTTCCTGGTGCAGCTCGAGGTCGGCGAACGGATGGCGGCGTCGCCGGGGACCAAAGAGTACGGCTCGCTGACGGTGGCGCTGCAGTCGCGCTTCGACGTCTCGCTCGCGCACACCGTGCCGAAGGGTGCCTTCTGGCCGGTGCCCGACGTCGACGGCGGCGTCGTCGTCATGGACGCGCTCGCGTCGCCTCGCGGGGCGCCGCATGAGCTGGCCCGCCTCGAGGAGCTCGTGCGCGCGGCGTTTCAGCAGCGGCGAAAGACGGTGCGCAACGGCCTGAAAGGCGTCTTCGGGGCGGGCGTCGACGACGCTCTCGCCGCCGCGGGCATCGCGCCGCAGGCGCGCCCCGAGGACATCGATGTGGCTTCCTGGGGCCGGCTCGCGGCGCTGCCCTGAGGCGGGTCGCAGCCTCAGGGAATGCTACATGGGGGGATGCCCGAGGGCCCCGAGGTCGAGACCGTCCGAAGCACGCTCGCCCCGCTGCTGGTCGGCCGCACCCTGGGCCGCGCCGTCGTCGGCCGCCGGGCGCTGCGCACGCCCGTGACCAGCCGCGTGCTCGGCAGGCTCCGCGGAAGGCGCGTCATCGACGTCGACAGGCACGGCAAGGCGCTGTTCATCGTGCTCGACCAGGGCGGCCTCCTGGTGCGCCTTGGCATGACGGGCAGGCTCCTCGTCGTCGACGACGGCGCCGCGCTCCACCCGCACACCCACGTTCGCATCGCCCTCGATCCGGGCGAGCTCCGCTACGTCGACGTCCGTCGCTTCGGCGAGGTGGTCCCCTACAAGGACGCCGCCGCCCGCGCGGCCCTCACCGCGGGCATGGGCCCCGACGCCCTCAGCCTCGACGCCGGCGGCCGCGCCCGCGTGCGCGCCGGCCTCCGGAAGACCACCAGGGCCCTCAAGGACGCGCTGCTCGACCAGGGGCTCCTCGCCGGCGTCGGCAACATCTACGCGGCCGAGATCCTCTGGACGGCGCGCCTGTCCCCGTGGCGGGCCGCGCACACCCTCGACGACGGCGAGGCGGCCCGGCTGCTCGACGCCACAACGGGCGTCCTCGCCCAGGCGGTGAAGCGGCGCGGGACGAGCTTCTCCGACTACGTCGACGCCACCGGCGCCCCCGGCGACAACGCCGCCCACCTCGCGGTCTTCCAGCGCGAGGGGGAGCCGTGCCCCGCCTGTGGCCGGCCCGTCAAGCGGGCGGTACAGGGGGCCCGGAGCACGTTCTATTGCGCGGCGTGTCAGCGTGCCCGCCCGCGTCGTTGTTGAGCTAACCTGCGACCCTTCGATGAGCTTGGTGTTCGGCAAATACGAGAAGATTCGGCGCATCGCCCAGGGCGGCATGGGGGAGGTCTTCCTCGCGCGCCAGACCGGCGTGCTCGACCGCCTCGCCATCCTCAAGAGCCTGCGCGCGGACCTGGCGCAGGAGCACGAGTTCGTCGAGCAGTTCCTCGACGAGGCGCGGGTGGCGGCCACGCTCAACCACCCGAACATCGTCAGCATCTACGACGTCGGCGAGACCGGCGGCACCTACTACATCGCCATGGAGTACGTGCCCGGCGAGGACCTCTCCAAGCTGTGGTACGCGGCGGCCAAGGCGGGCGTGGGCCTGCCGTTCCAGGTGTCGGTGCGGGTCTGCTTCGAGGCCGCGCTCGGGCTCGACCACGCGCACAAGGCCAAGGACGTCCGCGGAAACCCGCTCAACATCGTCCACCGCGACGTGAGCCCGCAGAACATCATGGTCCGCGGCGACGGCGTGGTGAAGCTCGTGGACTTCGGCATCGCCAAGGCCGCCAACAAGTCCTCGCGCACGCAGACGGGGATGGTGAAGGGCAAGCTGCAGTACATGTCGCCGGAGCAGGTGCGCGGCGAGGCCCTCGACGGGCGCAGCGATCGAATTCTCGCTCGGCGTCGTGCTGTGGGAGATGTGCACGGGGCGCCGGCTGTTCAAGGCCGACACCGAGATCAACACGCTGCAGAAGATCCTGCAGTCGCCCATCCCCAAGCCGTCGGAGCACGTGCCCGGCTTCCCGCCGGAGCTCGAGGCCACCATCCTGCGTATGCTCCAGCGCGACGTCGACAAGCGCTTCAAGAACCTCGGCGAGGTCGCCGCGGACCTCAAGGGCTACCTCGACCGCGCGTCGCTGTCGTCGGGGGAGACCACCGTCGCGGGCTTCGTGCAGCAGATCCTCGGGCCCGAGCTCGAGGAGCGCATCCGCGACCTCACGCCCATGGAGCCCACCGAGCACGCGGCGCCCTACCCGCAGCCCAACGAGCGCACGGGCAAGCAGAAGGCGCAGACGTCGCCGGCGATGCAGGCGCAGGTGGCGCCCAACGACGGCCCCACCGCCATCGTCGCCGAGGACGACCTCGGGCGCATGTCCAAGGGGCCGCAGGGCGAGTGGGCGGTGCGCAAGGTGGACGGCAAGGTGATGCACTTCACCGAGATGTCCACGCTGCACCAGTGGATCCTCGACGGTCACGTCGCCGGCGACGACTCGTTCTCCACCGACGGCAAGACGTGGCGCAAGGTGTCCACGGCCGCGCAGTTCCAGAAGTTCCTCGAGATCGCCGTCGCCGCCAAGCAGGTGGCGCAGAAGACGGGCTCGCGCCCCGCTGCCGACGTCGACAACCCCTCCACGCTGCCGCTCGTGATCCCGCCCGCGGGCGCGGGGGACCCGGTCACCGAGTACTCGCTCGGCGAGCTGCCGGCGTCAAAGACCGGGACCTGGGGCGCGCCGGAGATCGCGCTCGTCGTGGCGCAGGCGCGGGAGCGCGAGGCGCAGGCGGCGGAGAAGGCGGAGAAGGCGGCGCCGCCTCCCGACGGGCTCACGCCCACCACGCGCGCCGGCAACGACGCCGCCGCGGCCGTCGTGCTCGAGCGCCCGACGGCGCCGCCGCGCGCCGCGCGCGTGCCCACCATCGTGTGGATGCTCGGCGGCATCGTGGTGGCCCTCGCGCTCGTCGTCGGCGGGCTCGCCGCGTTCGATCCGGGCTTGCTCGTGGCGCTCGTCGGCAACACGCCCGACGACGGCGAGGTCAGACAGGCGCTCACCGCCGCCCGCACCGACGACCCGCAGGCGCTCGACGCGCTCTTGAAGCGCGCCGACACCGCGGTGAAGGCGGCGTCGCCGTCGGCGGACACGCTCGCCGCCGCGGCCATCCTGCATGTCGCGCGCGCGCGCACCGACGACGACACCGTTCGCATCGCCGCGATGCTCACGGCGCTCAAGGACGATGGCCCGCCCGTGTCCACCAAGAGCCCCGACGCGCACCTCGAAGCCGCCTACAAGCTCGCGACCAACGCGCTCGCGCCCGCCGACGGCGAGAAGGGCACCGCGGGCGCACAGCTCGCGATGGCGAAGTACCACGCGGAGAAGGGCGCGCTCACGGAGCTGAACGCCGACGCCGACGCCGCGCTCGCCGCCGCCAAGGGAAAGCCGTTGGAGCCCGTCGTCACCGCGGAGCTCGCCGTCATCCGCGCGCTGCTCGACGGCCGCACCGCGCTCGCCTCCACCGACGCCGCCGCCGTGCGCGCCGCGGCGGTGAAGGTCGGCGCGCTCAACGAGCCGCGCGCGCGCGTGCTCACGGCCATGCTCCACGCCCGCGCCGCCGCCGTCGCCGACGACGATCAGGCCAAGGCGGACCTCGCCGCCGTGCAGAGCGAGGCGCAGCTCCTCACCGAGAGCGCCGCGGGCGATCCGCGGCCGGCGCTGCTCGCGCGCCTGGCCAAGCGGCTCGACAAGGTCCTCGCCGACAAGGCGAAGGACAAGACCGACAAGACGGACAAGACGGACAAGACGGGCAAGACCGACAAGACGGACAAGACGGACAAGACGGACAAGACGGGCAAGACCGACAAGACGGACAAGACCGACAAGACCGACAAGAAGGCCGACGTCGCCGCCGCCGTCGACGCGGGGCCGCCGCCGCCGCCGCCGCCGGAGACGTTCGAGAGCGCGATGGAGAAGGCCAAGCACGCGCAGCGGCGCGGCTCCCCCAAGTCGGCCGCGTATTGGGCCAAGAAGGCGCTCGAGCTCAAGCCCGGCGCCGTCGAGGCCGAGATCGTCATCGGTTACTCGTACATCGACGGCGGCGTCCCCGGCAGCGCGCGCGACGTCTTCAAGAAGATCCTCGCCAAGGACCCGAGGAACTGCGCGGCGAGCTTCGGCGTCGCCAAGGCCGACGAGGACGACGGCAAGACCACCGACGCGCGCAACGGCTATCTCAACTTCGTGGAGCTCTGTCCCGACGACAAAGACGCCGGTCTCGCCAAGGCCGAGGCCGCCAGGCTGGAGTGACATGCACGCAATCCTCGCGGCCGCGCTGATCCTCTCGGCGAGAACGCACGACAAGCCTCCCGTGGAAGGACCGCCGAGCGATCTCGTGCGTGAGGTGGTGAAGAGCCTCGAGGCGTCGTCGGTCGAGCGCGTGTCCCTCGAGAAGTACGCGCGCTTCGGCCTCGACGCGCTCGCGCGCCACGACCCGTGCCTCAAGCGCGTCCCGGGCGGGGACAGCATCGCGCTCGTGTGCGGCGCCGAGAAGCTGTCGGCCCCGTGGCCGCCGCCCAACAGCGACGCCGTGGCCATCCTGTTGTCGAACGCCATCCGGCTCGTCGACGAGGACCACGCCGTGCGCAGCGATCGCGAGCGCGCAGTGGCGCGCGGCCTCTCCCGCGCCGTCGACGATCCGTTCACCGCGTACCTGCCGCCGGAGATGGTGGCGGCGGTGACGTCGCACCAGACGGCGATGTTCGGCGCCACGCCCGGCGTCGAGGTCTGGCCGCGCGACCCCACCAAGGTGCGCGAGGTGCGCCGCGACTCCGACGCCGCGCGCGTCGGCATCGAGGCCGGCGACGTCATCCTCGCCATCGACGACGCCAGCGCCTCCGACCTGACCTTCCCGGAGATCGCGGCCAAGCTTCAGGGCGCCAACGAGAGCGTCGTGCGCATCACCATGAAGACGGCCCACGGCACCAGGCCGTTCACGGTGGCGCGCACCATGCTGCCCGAGAGCGACGTCGTCACGCGCCAGCTCGACAACGGCGTCCTCTACATCATGTTGCCCGTGTTCAAGCAGGGCATCGCCAAGAAGATCAAGCAGGTGCTTTGGGACGTGCGGCCGCGTGGCGTCATCCTCGACCTGCGGCACAACGGCGGCGGCCTCGTCCCCGAGGCCACGCAGCTCGCCGATCTCTTCATGAAGGACGGCGTCATCGCCGGCACGCGCGCGGGGCCGGGGCGCCCCACCGAGGACTACGTCGCGCATAGAGACGAAAACGACGTCGACAGCCCGCTCGTCGTGCTGATCGACGGCGGCACCGCGTCGGCGTCGGAGCTGTTCGCGATGGCGATGAAGGAGCGCAAGCGCGCCGTGGTGCTCGGCACGCAGACCGCGGGCAAGGGCAGCTTCCAGCGCCAGATCCACATGCCCGACGGCGGCGTCCTGCGCGTGACCGCCGGCTACTACGTCGGGCCGCTCGGGCACCGCCTCGACGACCACGGCGTCACCCCCGACCGCTTCCTGGCCCCCGCGCGCTCGAAGACCGTGTTCGAGGGCGGGGACGCGGCGAGCGACTCGTGGATCCTCAGCGCCCTCGACGCCCTCCAGGGCCAACGGCCCCCGCAGGGCATCATGGTCTCGGGCGCGGGCCCCGCCCCGTAGTCGCGACGTCGCTGAGGTCGAGCGTCGCGCCGCACGGGTGCGCCGTCGTGCAGGTGCGCCCCGTCGCACGCTGACCGCTCGTTCCGCCGGGTGCGCCGGCATCGGTACGCTTCCTCGAGGAGGTCGCCGTGTCCGCACGTCGCTGGCGGTGGGTGCACGTCATGTTCGTGGTCGGTGTCGTCGGCAAAGGCGTCGACGGCGTGCTCGAGGTCGTCGGCGGGGCGCTGCTCGCGTTCGCGACCTCCGCGCAGATCCAGCGGGTGGTGCACGTGCTGACGGGGCCCGAGCTGAGCGAAGACCCCACGGACCTCCTCTCGCACGCGCTCCGTCGCGCGGCGGCGCACATCGACGTCGACATGAGGACGTTCGGTGCCATCTATCTGGTGAGCCACGGGGTGATCAAGATCGGCCTCGTCGCCGCGCTCTTGAAGAAGCGCCGCTGGGCGTACCCCGGGGCGATGGCCGCGTTCGGGCTGTTCGTCGCGTATCAGCTCTACCGCTGGTCGCTGACGCACGGGGCGTGGCTGCTCGTGCTCAGCGCCCTCGACCTCGTCGTCATCGCGCTCACGTGGCTCGAGTACCGCCGGCTGCGCGACACGTGATCACGGAAGCCACGAGCGGGCGCCCGCGCCCCACGCGAGGATCGCGCGCTCGAGCGGACCGGTCCTTTTGTGCAGCGCGCCGAGCATCGTCGACGATGTCGCCGACAGCGCGTCCGCCCACGCGGTCCTCCCGGTGATGCGCGTGGCGGCGATGGCGAGCGCGGAGGCGCCGCTGCCCCAGCCGCCGACGATGGGGCCGCTGACGGCGTCGGCCTTGCGCTTCACGCCGCGCGGCCACTCGCGGCACGCGGCCATGCCGAGGGAGAGCCCCACGGGCGAGGGATCGCCGCACATGTCGTCGACGAGGGTCTGCGCGAAGCGGCCGGCCTCGGGGAGCCCGGCGAGCCCCAGGAAGCCGGCGGTCCACGCGAGCACGGTGCCCCGCTGCGTGGCCTCGACGACGCGCCCCCGGGCGTCGACGCGCGCGGGGAAGCCGTGGGGCCCCGCGCGCAAGGCGTCGATGCGCGCCGCGAGCGCGCGGCCCGCCGCCGCGCTCCCGCCGTCGTCGTGGGGCGCGCCGCGGTGGCCCGCGCGCAACGCGCCGTGCAACACGAGGCCGGACGCGGCGAGGGCGTGGTCGCAGGGCCAGGTGCCGCCGCGGAAGGACTCGAGCCAGCCGCTCTTCGACGCGGCGAGGTCCTCGACGAGGGAGCCCGCCAGCGCGTCGAAGAGCTGCGCGCGCGGGGGCGTGAGCCCGTCGACGCGCGCGAGGCCAGCGAGCATCGCCAACAGGTAGCCGCGGTAGAGCACGCTGCGAGGCACCGAGCGCGCGTCGCCCGCGCCTGCGCCGAGCGCGCGCTCCCCCGTGTCTCGAAACGGCCGGCGGGCGCGGGGCGAGAGGATGTCGTCGACGAGCGCGTGCAGCGCGGCGACGCGGGGGGCGCGCGCCTCGCCGGCGAGCACCTCGTCGACGAGCACGAAGCTCGCGTAGGCGTCGCAGGCGGCCTGGGCTTCGATGAACGGGTGCTTCCGGTCGTCGAGCAGCCGGGGGGCGCAGCCGGCCTCGACGTCGTGGGCGAGCGCCAGCCCGGGGGCCGCGGCTAAGGCGAGGAGCGCGACGAGCAGCATCCTCATGCAACAGCCGGCGGCGGTGACGCAGTCCCGGCGTCGGGCGCCCGGGGGCGCGTCCGCCGCCGGGAGCGAGCCGAATCCGGCCTCGGATCAGGCACTTGGGGGTTGCGGACGTCGTCCGCGGGGGCGAACCTTCCTGCATATGACGCTTCCCCGTCTGCGCCTCGGGATCGCGGCCGCCATCGCCTTCGCCGCCGCCGCCGGATGCAATTCGTGCTGCTACGACCCCGTGAGCCCGACGGGCAAGCCGCCCGCCTGCAGCCCCGACAAGACCTGCGACGACGGCGACGCATTCCGCTTCGGCGCCTGCGTCCCCGGCGGCTGCGAGACCGACGCCGACTGCTGCCCGGGATCGCGCTGTCGCGCGGACATCAACAGTTGCTTCCCCGTGCTCCTCGACCCCGAGTTCGCCTGCGACCAGAACAGCGACTGCGACGATCCCGCGCAGCGCTGCATCCCCACCGTCATCGGCGACCGCGACCCCTTGCCCACCTGCGTCTACGAGCTGTGCAACGGCGACGCCGACTGCGGCTTCGGCCGCGCCTGCTACGAGGGCCGCTGCGTGCAGGACGCGCCCTGCGAGGGCAACTGCCCCGACGGCACCGCGTGCGACGTCATCACCGGCAAGTGCGCCCCGTTCCCGAGCGGCTCCGACGGCTGTGACAAGACGTGCGCCGACGGGCAGCTCAAGGTGTTCAGCGATCCCGCGTCCATGTCCGGCGAGACCTGCTGCGCGCTGTCGTGTCGTTGCGACGGCCTGCCGCCCATCGTGCCCACGCGCTTCGGCCGCTACAGCCGCGTGGTGTTCGCGTCCGATCAGGTGCTGGTGTCGGCGTACGACGCGCAGTTCGGCGATCTCGTGCTCGCCCACTTCAAGCCCGACGGCAGCTTCGCGCGGCTCGACTACCTCGATGGCGTGCCCGGCGGCGCCGCCGTCACCGCCGACCCCGCCGGCCCCCGCGGCGGCGTCAGTGAGCCCGGCCAAAACGTCGGCACGCACACGTCCATCGCCGCCGACGCCCAGGGCAAGGTGCGCATCGCGTACCATGACGAGGACGGCAAGAGCTTGAAGGTCGCCATCCAGCAGGACGACGGCAGCTTCAAGACCTACTTCCTCGACGGCGGCGACGCCGACGCCAACTTCGGACAGTTCACGGACATCGCCGTCGCCTCCGACGGCACCATCTACGTGAGCTACCTCGCGCACAACGCCGAGCTCGCCGGCTTCACCGGGCGGAGCACGGGCGTGAAGCTCGCCAGGAGCAACAACGCCAACCCGCAGTCGGCGGTGGACTGGACGTTCTCCGTCGTCGACGCGCGCCCCATGTTCGACCCGTGCAACGGCGCGTGCAACGCCGACCAGGCCTGCGTGCTCAACGGCGGCGCCGGCCAGTGCCTCGCCACCGCCGCCGGGTGCAACCCCTCGTGCAGCTCCACGCAGACGTGCGTCGACACCGGCGCCGGCGTGCAGTGCCTGGCCCCGGTGCTGCCTCCCGAGAGCCCCGACGTCCCCCGCGCTCGCGGTCTGTACACGTCGGTCGCGCTCGACGGAGACACGCCCATCGTCGCCTACTACGACGCCATCGACGGCGACCTGCGCGTCGCCCCCGGCGGCACGAGCCCCGTGGTGCTCGACGGCGACGGCCAGGGCGGCCACAGAAGCGGCGACGTCGGCCGCTTCCCGACGGTGGCGCGCATCGGCCAGAACCTCACGGTGGTCTACGAGGACTTCGGCCGCCACGAGGTGCGCGCGTGGCAGGGGTCGGCGGCGGAGCTCGGCAGCGGCGGCACGTACACGCTGGTCGACCGCGGCCAAACCCCGGGGCAGTCGGGCAAGCAGTTCGTCGGCGCCGGCGCCCGCCTCGCCAAAGGCGTGAGCACCCCCGTCGTCGTCTACCAGGACGCCTCCAACCTCGACCTCAAGCTCGCCGACTTCGACGGCACCGCCTGGGTGCCGAGCACGCTCCTCACAGACGGCGCCCACGGCTTCTACAGCGACATCGCCGTGCAGAGCGGCAAGGCGTACATCGTCAGCGTCGAGGCGCAGCTCGACGAGCGCGGCGTCGAGGCGTCGCGGCTCGGCCTCACCGTGCAAAACGCCCCGTGACGTGAGCGCGTGACGAGCAAGAACACGCGCGCTCAGCTCCTCTTGCCGCTGCGCAACCGCGCCGCCTTCCTCGATGCGCACTTCGATCGGGGCGACGGTGGGCTGTTCGTCCCCGGCGAGGTCGACGTGGAGCTCGGCGACGACGTCGACGTCGAGCTGCACTTCACCGAGGAGCAGGTGCGCTTCCACATCCGTGCGCGCGTGAAGTGGAAGCGGTCGCAGGCGGGCCGGCGCTCCATCCCGCCCGGCGTCGGCATCGAGTTCCTGCCGTCGGAGCAGCGCACGGCGGCGCAGATCCTCCGCTTCGCCGAGGGCAAGGAGAGCGTCGCCCACAGGGAGCGCGACCGGCGCTACACACTCCACGTCGACGTCCGCATGGATCACCGGGGGCAGGAGCTCACCGGCGTCACCGACGACATCAGCGAGGGCGGCTGCTTCGTGATCACCGACGTGAACCTCGAGGTGGGGACCGAAGTGGAGCTGCGGCTGCGCGCGCCCGGCTCGCTGTTCGGTTGGCTGACGCTCCCCGCGTTCGTGACGTGGCGGCGGCAGCAGTCGGGGCGCGACGGCATGGGCCTCGAGTTCCGCTTCACCACCGATCGGCAGCGGGCCAAGGTGAAGCGGATCGTGCACGTGCTCAAAGAGCGGATGTTGCGGGACGTCCGCGTCAAAGTGCCGCGGTTGCCGTCGACGCCGCCGACCTCCACGTAGCGGCGCCGCCGACTTCGCTGGACAGCTTGGGTGCGCCGCGTTATGCCGCCGGCAGCCACCATGGTTGACATTCGAGTCAATCACGAGGTCCACGGAACGGACGGAGCGCGTATGAAGTTCCTCGTCACCTGCAAGCGAGTCACCGACTTCGAGGCCAAGATCAAGCTCAAGGCGGACAAGAGCGGCATCGAGACCAGCGGCGTCAACATGATCATGAACCCCTTCGACGAGATCGGCGTCGAGGAGGCCCTGCGGCAGAAGGAGAAGCACCAGGGCGAGGTCGTGGTGCTCACCATCGGCACGTCCGACGCCATGACGCAGATCCGCAGCGCGCTCGCCATGGGCGCCGATCGCGGGATTCTGGTCAAGAGCGACGACGCGCTCGACTCCTTCGCCGTCGCGCGCGTGCTGCAGAAGGTGGTGGAGAAGGAGAAGCCCGACGTCGTCATCATGGGCAAGCAGGCCATCGACGACGACAGCAACCAGGCCACGCAGATCCTCGCCGAGCTGCTCGGCTGGGGCCAGGCCACCTTCGCCAACACCGTCACCATCGACGGCGGCGCCGCCACCGTGGTCCGCGAGGCAGACGGCGGGCTCGAGACCGTCAAGTGCGAGCTCCCGTGCGTCATCAGCACCGACCTGCGCTTGAACGAGCCGCGCTACGCGTCGCTGCCCGGCATCATGAAGGCCAAGAAGAAGCCGGTGGAGGAGCTCGACGCCAAGTCCCTCGGCGTCGACATCGCCCCCCGCGTGGTCGTGAAGGCCTTCGAGGAGCCCGCGCAGAAGACGGCCGGCCAGAAGGTCCCGGACGTCGCCACTCTCGTCGAGAAGCTCAAGACCGAAGCGAAGGTGATCTGACATGGCAACCAATCTCGTCGTCGTCGAGCATCAAAACGGAAAGCTCGCCAAGGCCACGCTGTCGGCCGTCGCGGCCGCCGGCAAGGTCGGCGGAGACGTCCACGCCCTCGTCCTCGGCAAGGGTGTCGGCGACGTCGCCGCCGCCGTCGCGCCCTACGCCAAGACCGTGCACGTCGCGGAGCACGCGGACCTCGAGCACCGCACCGCGCAGTCGTGGGCCAAGGTCACCGCGGACGTCGCCAAGGCCGTCGGCGCCACCCACGTGTGGGCGGCGGCCACGGGCGCGGGCAAGGACTTCATGCCGCGCGTGGCCGCCCGCCTCGACGCGGCCATGGCTTCGGACATCTCCGCCGTCGTCGACGAAAAGACGTTCAAGCGCGCCATGTGGGCGGGCAACGTCATCGGCACCGTCGAGCTCACCACGGCCACCAAGGTGATCACCGTGCGGCCCACCGAGTTCGCTCCCGCCGCCGCCGGCGCCGCGGGCGCGGTGCAGCCGGTGGCGTCCGTGGACCCGGGCGCGTCCAAGATGAGCTTCGTGAAGTTCGACGCGGTCGAGAGCGACCGCCCGGCGCTGACCGACGCGCGCGTCGTCGTCAGCGGCGGCCGCGGCGTCAAGGGCCCCGAGGGCTTCAAGAACGTCATCGAGCCGCTGGCCGACGTGCTCGGCGCCGCCATCGGCGCGTCGCGCGCGGTGTGCGACGCCGGTTGGGTGCCGAACGATTGGCAGGTCGGGCAGACCGGCAAGGTCGTCGCGCCCGAGCTCTACATCGCCGTCGGCATCTCCGGCGCCATCCAGCACGTCGCCGGCATGAAGGGCAGCAAGTGCATCGTGGCGATCAACAAGGACGCCGAAGCGCCAATCTTCCAGATCGCCGACTACGGCCTCGTCGCCGACCTCTTCAAGGCGGCGCCGGAGCTCACCGAGGCCTTGAAGAAAGCCAAGGGTTGAGCGTCGTGGTGCGGGGGCTTGTCCCCCGCGCGCGCGCGGCGCGATAGATTCGGCCAATGACCGACGGCTTCGAAAGACGCGACTCCCTCCGGCGCTACGCCCCGGTGAAGCTCTCGCCGCCCGACGGCGGAGCGCTCGTCGAGACGCGCGGCATCGTGTCCTTGCGCGGCGTGTTCCTCGAGGGGGCGCAGGCGCTGCCGTCGGCGTGGGGCAACGCCCTCATCGGCGTGGAGGCCGACCTCGGCGGCCCGGCGCTGCTGAAGGCCGTGTGCCTTGTGGCGCCGCCCGAGGCCGGGCGCGGAGGCTTCCTGCTCACCTGGAAGACGCTCGACTTTGAAAACGAGCGCGAGCTCGCCCGCTACCTCGACGAGACGCGCTGACGAGCCTGGCGGCGTGACGACATCCACGGCGGAACCACGTTGTCGCTGACGACGACGATGTGCCCCGCCGCGAATGTCTACGCCGCGCGCCTTCGGCGCCTCTCTCGCATCGCCGGCCGTCATGCCTCTCGCGTCGCGACGGATGCGCGCTCTCCCTCGGGCGCAGCGGCGAGCGCCGCCAAGGACTCCGCGAGCGCGACGGGTCCCTGGGCGACGAGCCACGCGGGCTGCTCGCCTTCGACGTCGACGACGAGGAAGCGCGAGCCCTCCGCGTGCATGCCCTCGATGCGCGCGAACGGAACGCTCCAGCAAGACAACTGCACGTTGAAGCGATGCGGGCAGAAGGCGAGCCGGCGCGTGGTGACGACGGCGCGTCCGCCGCGCGCTTCGCCGCGCAGGAAGTGATTCGCCGGTTGGGACGACAGGATCTCCTCGCCCCGCTCGAGCGCGAGCTCCGGCTTCGCGGCGAACGCGCGCACGGTGAAGAAGATCGGCCCGACGACGAGGACGGCGACGCCGAGGCCGAGGAACGCGGCGAAGGGGATGACGGCGGCCACCGGCATGGGCGCGCGCCCCGGGGCGTGGGTGGTCAGGAGGATCCACGCCCACCCCGCCGCGCCCGCGGTCCCGGCGACGACGACGGGCCAGCGCGACACGAGGAAGAAGAGCGTGCCGACGGCGACCTTGGGCGCGAGCCGCCCCGCGGCCTGGCGCATGAGCACGCCGAGCCCGATGAGGAGGCCGACGAGCTGCAGCAGGTGGATCTGGGCCGGCGTCATCGCTCCCACATCCCGCGCTCACCGCGGCGGCGCAACGACGTCAGCGGCCGGCTTGCGCCAGGCAGCCTTGTCCTCGTCGTAGACGAGGCCGGGATCAGGGGGCTCGAGGTGGCGGTGCCAGCCCTCGCGGAAGCAGGTGCGCCCGTGGTGCGGATGTGGGCCGAAGAACGCCCACGTCTTTCGTGTGTCGACGTAGCCCTGCGGCGTCTTCACGAACGCGTCGGCGGGTGAGGGTGGGTACTCGTGCGCGTGCGGCTGCGCGACCTCGCAAACGTCGCCGCCGTAAGCAAGCGGTCTTCCATGCGGCCCGGCGTAGGTCCACGTCGGTGGACCGCTGGGAACGCCGCCGTGATGAACAGGAGCGATGCCACAAGCCGTAAGCGTGGCGACGACGACGAGCAGGGCGATGCCACACACAAAATTGTCTCGGGTGTGCGGGATGATTGAAGACTCGACCACCGTTCTGGCATGACGGTGTTCAGCGCACGGCGCAACCCCGCGTGCCCCGGAGTCTGGATGCCTGTTCCCGTCGTCGTCGCCGCCCTCCTCATCAGCGGCGCTCCTTCTCTGCGGTCAGAGCGCCGCGAGGATCCCGCGGATGTACGGGCGACAAGATCGCCCCTGACCTTCGATGCCGCCGAGCCGCGCTGGTCCGCGGTGATCGATCACGCAGCGGCGCCGGCCCGCGTGCGCGATTGCCTCGAGCTCTTCAAGGCGCGGGTCACCGTCGACGACGCGCTCTACCCCGAGGCGCGCGTGCTCGCGTGGGCGGCGGGCACCACCCGCGATGCGCCCCACAGCGAGGGCCTCGTCGCCCCCATCCAGGGCGTGCGCGCGCTGAACGCATTCGTGTCGGCGCCACGTGAGTCGCGCGAGCTCGTCGAGAGCCTGCTGCGCGCCGCGCGCTCCGACGGCGAGCGCGCGGTGATCTTGAAGGCGTTGGCGGCGCGGGAGATGGCGCTCGGCTCGCCCCGGTTCGCGCCCGAGATGCGCACCGTGGCGCAGCAGATTCGGGGGCGACCGCTGCCGTGGCTGCTCGAGGAGACCACGGGCTACGGCGCTTCCTTCGGCGACGGCGTCCGCCAGAGCTTCAAGGACTCGTGCATGCCCGCCATCAAGCTCGTCGCAGAGGCCGAGCTTGATCCGCTCGCGGCGCTGCGCGTGCACGTCGCCGGCTACAGCACGCTCGTCGAGCGTCAGGACCTGGAGTCGTCGGGGGGTGTCGCCGTGCCGCGCGGCGATCCGCGCTTCGGGCGCGGCACAGCGGACCACGGGCTGCTGCTGAAGCTCGGCGCGGACCTCGACGCCAAGACCGAGATCATCGCGGGTGCGTTGCGCGAGGACGACCTCGACCACATGGAGAAGCTCCTGCGCGAGGGCATCGATCTCCCGCTGCGCATCGCCACCCGCGACGACACCGTCGCCCACTCGGTCATCGCCGTCGACGCAAAGCGGGAAGCCGGTCGCCGGCTGTTCCGCGTGCACGATCCATGGACGGGCAAGTCGTCCTGGCTCACCGACGACGCCGTCCTCGGCTTCGGCCTCGTCCCCACCGATCGCGGCGAGCCACGCCACGTCACCCACGCGTACCTCTACGAACCGTGGACCCCGGGGATGCAACCCGACACATCGCCGGCGTTGGCGTCCTCGTCGCCGCCTGCGAGCGAGCAACGCGCCTCGGGCTCGCCGTAATTGTTCGGTCGCCTGTCGGCGACCGAACAAATACAGCCAATTTTTTGCGTTCGTGGCGCTCGGCCCGCACCATGGAGCCACTTGTCGCCGGCCGGCACCGGTCGACAGCGGAGGTCGCCTCTTGGCTCAGAAGGATTCCCTCGCCGACGACACCCCCCCGCCCTCCAACGAGTCGCCGCGGCGACGGCGCTCGCGCGCCGCGCGGCCGGAGGATGCGGAGCCGGAGCCGGTCGTGGTGGGCTCCATCCCGCCGAAGCTCCTCATCGCAGCGCCCATCGACGACGACGGCGAGGCTGCCCCGCGCCGTCGCCGCCGCGCGCGCGCCGCCGCCGGTGACGACGTCGAGGAGGACGAGGACGCCGGGGCGGAGATCAACGGTGACGCCGCCGGGGACGACGACGACGAGTCCGACGACGACGACTACGACGACGAGGACGCCGACGACGGCGACGAGCACGGCGCCGCCGAGGACGACGACGACGGCTACGCCGATGACGACGCCGCGGACGCTGCGCGTACGGGCCGCGGCGGCGCGGCCGCGGCGGGCCGCGGGGGCCGCGGCGCCGGCGGCAGGAAGCTCCGCGCCGTCGACGGTGGCGGCGCCAAGGACGAGCCCCCGCGCGCAGCCGCAAAGCGGGCGCGCCGCCGGCCCCGCGCCGAGCACGTGTCGACGCCGCCGATGCCCGCGGCCGCGCCGAAGAAGAGCAAGCGCACCTCGAAGGCCCGGCCGAAGGCGAAGCCCGCCGCGAAGCTCACGATGGCGGACCGGCTCGCGCACCTCCCGATGGAGATCACCGGCATCGTGGTCTTCGCGCTCGGCGTGCTCGTGCTCTTGTCGCTGCTGTCCTACTCCGCGCACGACACCGCCGCCGGCCGCGTCGGCCACGTGCACAACTGGATCGGCCCCGGCGGCGCCGTCCTCGCCAATCTCCTCACGCTGCTCCTCGGCCTCGGCGCGTTCGGCGTGCCGCTCCTGTTCTTCGGCGCAGGCGCGCTGTGCTTCCGTCCGCTGCGCCAGCCGCGGCACGCCGCGCTGCGCGCGGGGGGCGCCGTCGTCGCGCTCTTGTCGACGATGATGATCCTCCACCTCCTGTTCCGCTCGTCGACGTCGCTGCCGTTCCCCGCGGGCGGCGTCGTCGGTGGCGTCGTCGCCGACGCCATGAGCCGCGTCATCGCCCCGCTCGGCACCGGGGTCCTCGCCGCCGCCCTCGCCTTCACCGGCGTGCTCGTCGCGCTCGATCGCCCGCTCGGCCCGACGACGCGCAACCTCGGCGAGCGCTTCCTCGCGCTCGTCGCGGCCGGCCGCGAACGGCTCGAGGTCTGGCGCGAGGAGCGCCGCCTGCTCCTGGAAGAGGAGGACCGCCTGCGCGCCGAGATCGAGGCGCCGGACCCCGAAGGGCGCGCCGAGGAGCGCAAGCAACGCGTGAAGGAGGCCGCGGAGCAGCGGGCCAAGAAGCGCCTGCGCGAGATCTCCGTCGCGCCCGTCGGCCCGTCGGCGCCGCCGGCCGAGGTCTCGGCGCCGCCCACCATCGTGGACGCCGCGCCCGTGGTCGCCGCCGACGTCACCGCGCCGCCCGCCGACGGCGGCCTCGAGGCGCAGGTGGTGGCGTCCGATCCGCCCTGGGCGCTCGAGGCCTTCGACGAGCCCGCCGTCGACGGCAAGGTCGTGTCGCTGCAGCGCGTCCTCGGAGATCCGCGCGCGGGCGCCGGCAAGCTCGCGCCGCCGCAGGACGGCGACGACGACGGCGCGCTGCGCATCATCGAACGCCTCCAGGTGGACCCGAAGGCGTTCGAGGTCGTCGACGCCGTCCAGGCGCCCAAGCAAGCGTTCCAACTGCCGCCCCTGAACCTCCTCGACTACGACGCGCCGCCGCCGGTGCCGCTCGACGAGGGAAAGATGCGCGCGCAAGCGGACAAGCTCATCGCCAAGTTCCGCGACTTCGGCATCGAGGGGCGCATCCGCGAGATCCGGCCCGGACCGGTCTGCACCACCTACGAGCTCGTGCCCGCGCCCGGCATCAAGGTGAGCAAGATCGCCGCCCTCGCCGACGACATCGCCATGGCCATGGAGGCGATCCACGTGCGCATCGTGGCGCCCATCCCCGGCAAGGGCGCCGTCGGCATCGAGATCCCGAACGAGAAGCGCGAGACGGTCTACATGAAGGAGATCATCGCGGACCCCGCCTTCGGCAAGAAGCCCGACAAGCTCATGATGGCGCTCGGCAAGGACATCGAGGGCCGCAGCTACTACGCCAACCTCGCCGAGATGCCGCACGTGCTCATCTCGGGCACCACCGGCTCCGGCAAGTCCGTCAGCGTCAACGCGATGATCTGCTCCATCCTGTATCGCGCGACGCCCGATGACGTGCGCTTCCTCATGGTCGATCCCAAGATGCTCGAGCTGTCGATCTACGAGGGCATCCCGCACCTGCTGCTGCCGCCCATCATCGACAGCAAGAAGGCGGCGCTGGCGCTCAAGTGGGCCGTGGGAGAGATGGAGCGCCGCTACCAGCTCATGAGCGAGCTCGGCGTTCGCGACCTCGCCGGCTTCAACCAGCGCGTGCTCGACGCCAAGGAGGGCCGCGACCCGGAAGCGCGCGACACGTTGACGAGGTGTCTCGAGGGCAAGCCGCTCGAGAAGCTGCCGTTCATCGTCATCGTCGTCGACGAGTACGCGGACTTGCTCGCCGTCGCGGGCAAGGACGTGGAGAGCTACGTGATGCGCCTCGCCCAGAAGGCGCGCGCGGCCGGGCTGCACGTGATGCTCGCGACGCAGCGTCCGTCGGTGGACGTCATCACCGGCGTCATCAAGGCGAACTTCCCGGTGCGCATGGGCTTCCGCCTCGCGTCCTCCCACGACAGCAAGACCATCATCAACCGCCCCGGCGCGGAGAAGCTCCTCGGCCGCGGGGACATGCTGTTCATGCCGCCCGGCACGTCCAACGTGCTGCGCGTCCACGGCGCGTTCATCTCCGAGAAGGAGCTGCATCGCGTGGTGGAGCACCTGAAGGGGCAGGGCAAACCCGACTACGACATGTCGATCCTCACCGTGGGGGCCGACGACGAAGGCGGCGACGGCGGCGGCGCCGTCGACGAGCCCAAGGACGCGCGCTTCGACGAGGCCGTCGCCGTGGTGGCGCGTACGCGCAAGTGCTCGACGTCGTGGCTGCAGCGCATGATGAACCTCGGCTACCAGCGCGCGGCGCGCATCGTCGATCGCATGGAGCGCGACGGCCTGGTGGGCCCGGCGCAGAACGCCAAGGGCGACCGCGAGATCTACGTGAAGCCCGACTGACGAATCGAACGCGCGCCGCGCATGCGCGTGAGGAAATGCACTTGCGGCGACCCCGGGGGGCGGGTGACGGTGCCGTCGATGCTCAGCTTCGTCGTCCTCCTCGCCGCCGCGTCCCCTGCGCCGCCGCCCTCGGGCGGCGCGCTGCGCGTCGTTGCCTTGCCGTTGCGCGACGACGGCGCCGGTCCGGGCATCACCAACGCGGCCACCAGCCTCACCGCCGTGGCGCTGTCGAAGGTTCAGGGCTTCAACGTCCTGTCCGGCGACGACGTCAGGGCCGCGGCCGACGTCGATGCGCAAAAGCAGCTCGTCGGCTGCGACGAGGCGGGCTGTCTCGCGGAGATCGCGGAGGCTCTCGGCGCGGACCGCATCGTCCACGGGAACGTGGCGCGGCTCGGGGACACCATCGTCGTCACGCTGAGCCTGTTCGACGCGAAGAAGGGCGTCGCCCTCGGGCGTGGGACCGTCCAGGCGCGCGACGAAGCCGACCTCCCTGCTGACCTCGACGCCGCCGTCCAGCGGCTCGTCGGCGGCGGCGGCGCCACCGTCAGGTCGTCCGCCGCGGGCGCCGTCGACTGGCTCCTCGTCGGCGGCCTCGCCGGCGCGGGCGTGGGCGTGCTCATCGCTGGCGCCGGCGCGGGCCTGTCGTGGGCCGACCGCGGCACGCTCACCGACCCCGCCACCAGCGGAGACGCCAAGGCCTCGGCGCAGGCGAGCCGGCCGACCTGGGGCGTCGTGGCCGTCGCCGGCGCCGTCGTCACCGTGGCGGGCCTCGCGGCGGCCGCCGTTTCCTTCGTCGAGTAGGAGTCGCCGTGCGCCCCGTTGTCCTTCCTCTCGTCCTCACCGCGCTGCTGCCGCTCTCCGCCTGCTTCCTGTTCGACGATGTCAGCCTCGCGTGCGCCGGCGACGACAACTGCCCCGCGGGCGACACCTGCTCGTCGGGCACCTGCGTCGCCGCCGCCGGCGACGAGGGCGAGGGGGAGGGCGAAGGGGAAGGCGAAGGAGAGGGAGAGGGCGAAGGAGAGGGCGAAGGAGAGGGCGAAGGAGAGGGCGAAGGCGAGGGCGAGGGCGAGGGAGAGCTCTGCCCGGACAACACCTGCGGCGACGGCTGCCACGACGTGAGCGAGCAGTGCGACGACGGCGCGGCCAACAGCGACCTGATCGCCAACCGCTGCCGCACCGACTGCACGCTGCCGCGCTGTGGCGACGCGGTGGTCGACGCGGGCGAGGCGTGCGACGAGGGCGCCTTCAACACCGACACCGAGCTCGGCGACGTCTGCCGCACCAACTGCGTCTTCGGCGACGCCTGGTCGAACGCCCCCACCGACGGCGCGCCCGGCGCGCGCACGGGGGCGGCGTCGTTCCTGAGCGGCAACGGCGTCGTGGTGTGGGGCGGCGACAGCGACAAGGACGGCGCGCGGCTCGACCTCGACACGCTCACGTGGCAGCCCATCGCCGACGGCCCCACCGAGATCAGCGTCGGCACCACCGCCGTCCTCGGAGACAAGCTCTTCGCGTTCCGCGGCGGCGTCCGCGGCACGGAGCCGGCCGGCGGCATCTATGACGCGAGCACCGATACGTGGCACACGCTGCCGTCGACGGGCGCGCCGTCGGACCGCGTGCGGCCGAGCGCGGCGTTCCTCGACGCGAACACCGTCGTGGTCTTTGGCGGCAGCGCGGGCATCAGCGTGCTGATGCTCAACGACGCCTTCATCTACGACGTCGCCGGCGACCAATGGTTGCCGTTCACGCCCAACGGCACGCCGCCGTCGCCGCGCCGCGACGCGGGCGTCGCCGTCGTCGGCGGCGACCTGTTCATCTGGGGCGGCGTCACCGACAGCGACACCTCCGCCACCACCAACACCGGCGCCCGCTTCGACCACACGCAGAACCGCTGGGTCGACATGACGACGACGGGCGCTCCCGCGCCGCGCACCGCGCCCACCCTGGTGCCGCTGAACGACGGCCGCGTCGCGGTGCTCGCCGGCAGCATCGGCGACGGCTCCATCGGCGGCCTCGACGCCGCCATCTACGATCCCTCGAGCGACACGTGGTCGCCCATCGCCGATCCCGTCCCGTGCCTTGGTTCCCGCAGCCCGGTCGCCCTCGTCGGCGACGAGCTCATCGCGCCGCTGTCGTGCAACGCGACACCGGGCGGCCGCTACTCACTGTCCGCCCAGACCTGGCGAGACACCGGGACCACCGGCGCGCCTCCCGGTCGGTTCTTCACCAACGCGGTCGTGACCCCCCGCGGCGTGTTCGTCTTCGGCGGCACCGCCCAGAACTTCTTCACCCAGACCGACGTCGGTGCGTTCTACGAGCCTTGAGGCCGTTGTCCCTGCGAAGCGCCGCGGGGCTCCCCGACGCGTCGCCGCGAGCTCCACGCGTCAGCGGTAGTCGCGCGGCTTGTAGGCGTTGGGCCCGTTGGCGGGCAGCACGAACGGGACCACGCCGGAGTACAGCTCGTTGCCGCGCTCGTCCTTGGCGACGAAGCGCGCGACGTGCTCGCCGGGCAGGAAGTGCGCCTTGGCGAGGCTCCGATAGATGAGGCCGAAGGTCACCTGCGGCATCTCGACAACGGCGGCGTCGGACGCGGCGCCATGGACGAACGGCAGCCGCACATTCTGCTTGGTGAGCAGCCACGACGTCGCCCTCTTCCACGGCGCGAGCTTGCGCTTCACGTCGAGCGTCCAGGTGATGGTGTGGCCGACCAAGCTCTTGTCGACGGTGATGCCGTCGACGCGGAACAGATAGGCCTTCTCCCCGTACCAGTGCGTGTCGGGGTGCGTGCGCGCCTCGAGGAGGCCCACCGAGAGCTTCGCCGGCGGCGGGGCGCCGGCGCGCGCGGCGCCGCCGAGCGAGAGAGCGACGATTGCGGCGAGGAGGAGGGCGGTGCGCATGGTCCGCGGGTTAGCGAGCGCGTCCGTCGTCCACAATCAGAAAACCGGGGACGCCGCCGAACGTCGTGGGCGTCGTCATCGGTCAGGCGTCGGTTTCACCGCGGGCGCGAATGAGCTTCGGCGGTGTGCCTCCCCAGATCTCGCGCGCCGGCAGCGTCGACGCCTTCTTCATGATGGAGCCGGCGGCGAGCACGGCGCCGTCGCCGAGGACGCAGCCGGGCATCACCTTCGCCCCGGTGCCGACCAGCGCGCCCTTGCCGATGCGCACGGGGCGCATCTTCATCTTGCCGCCCTCGAGGATGTGGCCCTGAACGACGCAGTCGCCGCCGAGCACGGCGTCGTCCTCGATGGTGACGAGGTCCCACTCGTAGACGTGGATGGTGTTGATGCTCACGCGCCTCCCGATGTGCGCGCCCATCATGCGCAGGTAGAGGTTGAGAAACGGCGTCCCCTTCCAGTGCTGAAGGAAGAGCACGTTCGCCCAGTTGGTGAGCGCGCCGGTGGTGCCCCAGCCGACCACGGGCCAGGAGAACAGCGGCCACTCGCCCTCGCGGGGGCGATAGAAGACGAGCCACTTGTAGGCGACGCACAGGAGCACATAGCTCCAGCCCCACACCCCGTAGAGGAACGGCACCGACGCCACCGCCCACATCGTCGACGTCCAATACTGGATCCACACGAACGCGAACCAGCAGGGCAGGAGCGCCAGGCCCGAAAAGGCCGCACACAGCGAAAAGACGACGATCCCGCCGGCCCAACGGCCGAGGTCGATGACGAAGCCGGGCATGTTTCACACCTCCGTGCGCACCGCGCCTCGGGCGAAGCAAGGACTATACTCGCGGCCGACGATGAGCCCCGCCCCCGCTCACGCGGCGCCCGCCGCCCCCGACGGCGACGACGCGCTGCCTCGCCCGTTCGGTCCCTACTTGCTGCTCGCGCGCCTCGCGCGCGGCGGGATGGGCGAGGTGTTCCTCGCCAAGCACGGCGGGCTCCAGGGCTTCGAGAAGCACTGCGTGGTGAAGAGCCTGCGCGGCGACCTCGCGTCCCACGGCGAGTACGCGAACCGCTTCGCGGAGGAGGCGCGCGTCGTCGTGCATCTGTCCCATCGCAACATCTGCTCGGTGTTCGACGTCGGTCGCGCCCAAGGCCAGCTCTATGTGGCCATGGAGCACATCGTCGGCGCCGACCTGCGGATGGTGACCTCGCGCGCGCGGATGACGCCGGCGCTCGCCGTGCACGTGATCTCCGAGGTGCTCGAGGCGCTCGACTACGCCCATCGCTTCGTCGACGCCGAGACCGAGCAGCCGCTCGCGCTCGTGCACCGCGACGTATCGCCGCACAACGTGCTGCTCGGGTGCGAGGGCGACGTGAAGCTCATCGACTTCGGCATCGCCACCAGCGCGCGGCTCGGCCCGGTCACCGACGACGGCACGGTCCTCGGCAAGCTCACGTACATGTCGCCGGAGCACGCGCGCGGGGACGCCGTCGACGGCCGCTCCGACGAATACGCCGCGGCGGTCCTGTTGACGGAGCTCCTCACCGGCGCCCCGTTCACCGACGGCCTGAGCCGCGAAGAGGCCTGGCGCATTTCGGGCCTCGGCGGTCATCGGCCGGAGCAGTTTTCGTCCATCGAAGCCGAGCTGCGCGCGGTCCTCGATCGTGCGCTCCAGCCGAGCGCGGAGGTGCGCTTCCCGACGTGCTCGGCGTTCGGCGACGCCATCGTGCAGTGGGCGCGCAAGCACGGCCACGTCGCGGACGCCCGCGACGTGCGTCGCATGATGGCCGGCATCTTCCCCGGCCTCGACGCCGAGACGCGCCACTTCGTGCGCGGCTTCCACGAAGTGCACGCGCCGTCGCTGGAGACGGCGGTGAAGACGCCCGGCTTCGAGACCATCGCGACCACCATGATGATGGCGCCCACCACCGTCGGTGAGCACAGCGCGCCGCCGGCGAGCACCCCGGACGTCCCCGGGACCCTGCCGGGCACCTCGGTGCTGCCGCCCGCGCGCACCTGGCTCCCGCGCGTGGCCGCCGGCGCCGCCGTCGTCCTCGCCGCCGCCGTCGGCCTCGCGGCGGGGCTCGCGCTCGATGGTCGCCGCGCGGCCGACGACGGCGAGCGTGTCGTCGCGCTACCCCCGTCGCCGCTGCCGCACGCGCCGCTCTCCGCGGACGCGGCCGGAGCCGCCGCGGCTGACCCCGACGCTGGCGCCGGCGCCGACGACGCGGTCGACGCCGCCGCGCGCGCCGACGACGACGACGACGCAGGCAAGGCCAGGGGGGCCCACGCCGGGGTGCGCCCCCGCAAGCGCGGCGCGCGCATCGACGCCGACACGCGCCGAACGCTGACGTACCTCAACGGCTGCGTGGGCGTCGTGACCTGCGCGCCGGGCGTGCTCGAGTGGAGCCGGCGCCACCTGAGCGGCCCCGAGCGCGATCAGCTCGCCGACGCCGTCGCCGACTGCGCGCAGAAGTGCCGCCTCAAGCGGTGAAAGGCTGACGAAGAAATGTTGCTCGTAGCAGCACTCGGCGAAGCCGCCCACAAGGTGGCTCGCCGCGCGGAGTAGTACGTGGCGAGGCACGTCGGCGCGCAAGAACCGCTGCAGGTTGTGAGGAAACGGCGGGTCCGAGCGGTGTTGTGATCCCGCTATCAGCGCACGTGGCGGGTTCGTGCGGGTCGTGTGCGCGCCGACGTGCCTCGATGCGACGTCGGCGCGGACTTCAGGCGGTGAGCTTCGCGAGGTTCTGCAGCAGGTTGAAGGCCACGGCCTGGGTCTTCAGCTTGGGCGCTCGGAATCAGCGAAGGCTAGACAACGTCGCCACCGCCGGAGCGGAAAGGAGCGGAGAGCTCGGCGCCCCGGCGCTCAACTCGGCGCGCGTCTTCGTCGCCGAGCTCGGAGCTCCTTTCCGCTCCGCCGTGTGGCCGGAGCACCGTCCCCTTCCGGGTGGCTCGGATCAACGGTCCATCGGAGCGCAGCCGCCACGAGCCTGGGAGCCGCGAACGATCGGACGCGGCCGCTCCAAAACAGGACACCCCGGACGCGCGCGGGGGCGGCGCCCGGGCATCTCGTAGTGTCGCCGCGTGCCGAACGTCCGCGGTGTCTTGTTCCTCGATTACGTGCGGATGATCCGCTCGCGCAAGGATCTCGAGTGGTCCTCGTGCATCACCGAGGAGGATCGCCCCTACGTCGTCGCGCCCGTCGACCCGGAGACCTGGTACCCGATGGCCGTGTTCGAGCGGCTGGGCAACGCCATCCTCAAGCTGATCGCGTACGACGAGATGGAGCTCGTGCGCGCCTGGGGCTACCACTCCGTCGACACGCTCTGTCGCAGCGAGCCGAACCTGCTCGCGCCCGGCGACACCGTCGAGACGCTCACGCGCTTCCGCGTGCTGCGCTCCACGTTCTTCGACTTCGAGGCCCTGCAGATCCCGCTGCTCCACGTCGACGAGGCCGACATCGTCATCGCGTACGGCATGGGCTCACCGGCGGAGGAGGCGGCGTCGTGGCAGACCCTCGGCTTCTTCCAACGCCTGCTCGAGCTCGCCGGTGCCACCGACGTCACCGCGTCCTTCGATCAGCGCGTGTGGGCGGGCGATCCGCGCACGCTGCTGCGCATCACGTGGACGCCGTAGGCAGCCGCTCGGCCACCAGCTCGGCGATGTCCTTCACCTTGATCTTCTCTTCCACGTCGAGGGTCTTGGTGCCGTCGACGATCATCGACTTGCAGAAGGGGCACCCGACCGCCACGGTGGTGGCCCCCGTCGCGATCGCCTGCTTGGTGCGCTCGACGTTCACGCGCTCGCCGATGTGCTCCTCCATGAACAAGCGGCCGCCGCCGGCGCCGCAGCAGAAGCTCGACTTCTTGCTGCGCTCCATCTCGGTGTTCTTGACGCCGATCTTTACGAGCGCCTCGCGGGGCGCGTCGAACTCGCGGTTGTAGCGCCCGAGGTAGCAGGGGTCATGGAAGGTGACGTGCTCCTTGAGCGCGCTCTTGGTGTCGAGCGGGATCTTGCCGTCCTTCAAGAGCTCTTCGATGAGCTGCGTGTGGTGCATGACGTCGTAGTGGACGCCGAGCTCGCCGTACTCGTTCTTGAGCGAGTTCATGCAGTGCGGGCACGTGGTGAAGATCTTCTTGAACTTGTACTGCCCGAGCGTGGCGATGTTCTCCTGGGCGAGCTGGTTCCACACCGCCTCGTTGCCCATGCGGCGGGCGGGGTCGCCGGTGCACTTCTCCTCGCAGCCGAGGATGGCGAAGTCGACCTTGGCCGCCTGGAGCACGCGCACCAGCGCCTGCTGCACCTTCTTGGCGTTGTCGTCGGTGGCGCCGGCGCAGCCGACCCAGAACAGGTACTGCACCTCGCGCTCCGTGCCGACGCTGGCCATGGTGGGGACGTCGAGGCCCTCGGCCCACTCCTCACGCTTGTCCTGGCCCATGCCCCAGGGGTTGCCCTGGCGCTCCATGCCTTTGAACGCGGCGGTGAGCTCCTTGGGGAAGTCGGACTCCATCATCACCAGGTGCTGGCGGATGCCGATGAGGCTCGCGGGCACGGAGTCGATGAGCACCGGGCACGCCTCGAAGCACGCGCCGCAGGTGGTGCAGGCCCAGGCGTCGTCGACGTGGATCTGGCCGTCGATGGTGGTGTAGGTGCCGTCCTCGCGGATGGCCTCCTTGGGCACCTCCTCCTTGCTGATGAGCGGGAAGAGCTCGAGCGCCTCCTCCGCCTCCTTGTTGCGGGCGATGGCCCGGCCGTAGGAGTCGCGCAGCGCGTAGAGCTGCGGGCCGTTCTTCTTCAGGAGGTTGATCTTCTCGTCGTGCAGGACCTTCTTGGGCTTGAGCGGCTTGTGCGTGAGGTGCGCGGGGCAGACGTTGTTGCAGCGCGCGCACTCGGTGCACGCGAACGTGTCGAGCAGGGTCTTCCAGGGGAGCTCGGTGATGCGATCGATGCCGTATTTCTCCGCGGTCTCGAAGTCGATCGCCGGGGGAACGCCGAGCGGCCGCTCGCCCTTCTTGTGCACGTGCTGCCGCCACCCGTAGCTGCCGGTGCGGAAGAACCAGGTGTTGGGGCCGGCGAACACGAGGTGCATGTGCTTGGACATCGGGATGTACACGCCGAAGCCGAGGAACACCGCGACGTGCGCGAACCAGAACGTCCAGTAGATGGCGTCGACGGCGCCGACGGGCAGGTTGGACATCCACATCGCCATCAGCGACGTGAAGGGCTGGGAGCGCGCGAACACGAACGCGTAGCCGGACTCGCGCACGTGCATAGCGCCCTGAAGCATGAAGAACGTCACGTAGAGGCCGAGGATGAAGTAGAGGATGATCTCGGCGTCGAGCGAGCGCGGCACGAGGCGCTTGGGCGGAAACAGCAGGCGTCGCGCGATGGCGATGGCGGCGGCGACGAGGACGATGGCCGCCATGGCGTCCTGGCTCACGTGGTAGAGCTTCTCGAGCGGCATCGGCAACAAGACGCCGTACGAGAAGGGGTGGACGCCCCACGTCTGCAGGAAGTCGGTGAGCCCCTCGAGGACGATCTCGGTGTGCCCGGCGCCGAGGACGAGGAAGCCGTAGATGAAGCACATGTGCAGGAGGCCGGAGACCGGGTCCTCGAGCGTCTTCCTGTGACCGAGGACGATGGAGCCGACCATCTTCCAGCGCGCCGCTTTGTGGTCGGTGTGCTTCTCCTCGTGGGCGCCCATGTTGATGAACGCGCTGATGCGGCCGAGCCGCTGGAACATGAAGGCGAAGGCGCAGAGCACCGCCGCCAGCGTGATGGTCGAGTGAAGGATGAACCACATGGCGCTTCGCGTCATACCCGGCTAGCGGGCAACGCGCCACCAGGTCAGCGCGGTGAGGGTGAGCGCGTTCTGCAGCTCGCCCGTCCGGAGCGCGTCGTCGACGGCGTCCACGGCGAGCGTCTCCACCTCGATGTCCTCGGTCGGGTCGAGGTCCTGCGCGGCGACCTTGCGGGCGCCCTCGACAAGCACCGTGGCGCAGCGGTTGTTCATGAAAGCGGGGTTCGGCCAGACGGCGCCGATGATGCGCGCGGGCTTGTCGGGTGCGGGGGCGTAGCCCGTCTCCTCCTTCAGCTCGCGCAGCCCGGCGGTGAGCGGGTCTTCGTCGCGCTCGACGAGCCCCGCGGGCAATTCGAGGGTGAAGGCGCGCGCGCCGAAGCGCCACTGGCGCACGAGCACCAGCTCGTTTCCCTCGGTGACGCACACGACGTTCACCCAGTCCGGCGCCACCAGCCGGTCCACCGTGACCGGCTTGCCCGACTTGGGGTTTTTGACGACGTCGGAGCGCACGGTGAAGACCCGGCGCCGGTCGGGGACGCCCTCCTCGAGCTCATCCCAGGGCAACAGCGGCATGCGGCGCAACCTCCCACGGATCTGTCCGACAATGTAGGTGTGACTCCCACGGAATCGTTCTTCACGAAAGACCTCCCCGCCCTGATCGTCCGGGAGCTGTCGCGGTTCCGCTCGTCCCGCGGGACCCTGGCGTTCTCCTGCGCCGGCGAGAAGTTCACGCTCTGCCTCGGCGACGCCGCCGCCCCCGTGGTGCCCGGCTTCCTGCGCAGCGCCGACGTGAAGCTGTGGTTCACGGGAGACGCCTTCGAGCGCTTCCTGGCCGGCGAGATCGTGCCGGGGCAGGTGCGCGTGCAGGGGGACGCCGAGGTGCTCGAGCGCTTCGGTCGTCTGCTCATGCCCGCCGCCAGCTCGCTCTCCGTTCGCTTCGCCGCCTGAAAGGAACAGCCATGCCCCGCATCGCCAAGCACGACGTCAACGCCGCCCTCGACCGCATCGCGCAGAACATCCGCGACGCCGCGGGCAAGGACGGCATCACCTCGCGCAAGGACATCAAGGCCAAGCTGCAGACGATGTCCGGCACCGAGAAGCGCCTGACCGACATGTTCTATCGCTTCGTCGATCACCGCGACGCCAAGCCGGGGGCGCGCATCACCGGCTCCGACATCGCCCGCGGCTCCGACTACGCCAAGGAGCACCTGGTCGCCAAGTACGACGTCAACCACAATGGGCTCTCGCACGAAGAGATCGAGAGGATGTCGGTGACGGGGCAGCTCGCGGTGAAGCTCGCCGCCGAGCTCAAGGGCGTGGAGCTGCCGAAGCCGACGCCGACCTCCGCGCTGGGCAAGCTGATCAACGAGGCGGCCAAGGGCGCGGACTACATCAGCGAGAGCGACTCCACGCCCGCGTACGTGGAGACCCCGCTGCCGGCGGGGCAGGCCATCACGGGCGACCTCGTGATGCAGCGGTTCGCCACGCAGCTCGAGAAGGCCTTCTCGTGGGACGGCAGCCCCGTCGACCTCGCCGACTTCACCACCGAGGTGGCGTCGCCGGCGGAGTCCGCCAGGTTCTTCGACGACATGGTGGTCCCGTACGACCCCGGCGACCCGTTCATCGTCGACAACAGCAAGGCGTGGGCGAAGCTCAAGAAGGTCTTCGACGACAACATCACGGACCTCACCGTGGTGCGCGTCGGGCCCCGCGACGAAATGGACCGCACGAAGATGGCGCAGAGCCAGGGCGCCTACGAGTACTACCTCGTCGGCCGCAGCGCCGACGGCAAGCTCGCCGGCGTCACCTTCGAATCCGTCGAAACCTGAGCGCCGTGGCTCGCTCGTCCGCCGCCGGACAGGCGCGTCAGCGGGGGAGGGTCATGACCTCGGCGCCGTCGTCGGTGACGACGAGGGTGTGCTCGAACTGGGCGGAGAGCTTGTGGTCGCGGGTGACGGCGGTCCAGCCGTCGTCGAGGACCTCGACCTCGTAGGTGCCGACGTTGATCATGGGCTCGATGGTGAAGACCATGCCCTTGGCGAGACGCTCGCCCTTGCCGCGCCTGCCGTAGTGCGGGACCTGCGGCGCGGTGTGGAAGACCCGGCCGATGCCGTGCCCGACGAAGTCGCGCACGACCGAGAAGCCCTGGGCCTCCGCGTACTCCTGGATGGCCGCGCCGATGTCACCGATGCGCGCCCCGGGACGGACCACGGCGATGCCGCGGCGCAGACACTCCTCGGTGACGTCGACGAGCTTCTTGGCGAGCGGCGACGGCGTCCCCGCGAAGAAGGTCTTGGACGTGTCGCCGTAGTAGCCGTCGACGATGGGCGTCACGTCGATGTTGATGATGTCGCCGTCCTTGAGCGTGAGCTTCTTGGTGGGGATGCCGTGGCAGACCACCTCGTTCACGGACGTGCAGATGGACTTGGGGAAGCCGTGGTAGTTGAGCGGGCCGTTCTTGTAGCCCCGCGCGCGGGTCCACTCGACGGCGGCGTCGTCGAGGTCGAGGGTGGTGACGCCCGGCTTCACCAGCGTGCCCAGGTAGGTCAGCATTTCGGACGCGCCTTTGCACGCCGTCCGCATGGCCTCGATCTCGGAGGCCGACATCAAGGTGATGGTGTCCCGGTTCTTCGCGTCCATCCCGCATGTGTACCGTCTCGGAGGCGTTGCGAAAAGCGCTCCGTGCGGCAGCATCCCGGGATGCGCGCGCGCATCGCTCTCGCCGCCTCCGTGGTGCTCTCTGTCGTCGTGGGCTGTCCGGCTCCGAAGTCCGTGAAAACGGGCTTCCGCGAGGCCCTGTTTCCCGCGGACTTCGCGTGGGGCACGGCCACCGCGGGCTGGCAGGTGGAGGGCGACAAGGGCGTGAACGGCCCCGTCGACTCCAACTGGTCCCGCTGGATGGCCATGGGCAAGGCCAAGGGTGAGCAACAAAACCCCGACGGCAACGGCTTCTTCGACCAGTACGACGGCGACGCCCAGCGCGCCGCCGACCTCGGCCTCGACTCGTTCCGGTTGAGCGCGGACTGGTCGCGCCTCGAGCCGCAGCCCGGCGTGTTCGACGACGACGAGCTCGATCACCTCGTCGACGTCCTCACGTCGCTCCGCTCGCACGGGCTCCGCCCGGTGCTCACGCTGTGGCACTGGACGGTGCCCACGTGGGTGCAGCAGCCCGACGGCAGCGACCCGGCCGGCAAGGTCGATCGCATGGCCACCGACGACCACACCGTCGTCGACGACTTCGACGCCTTCGTCCGCCACGTCATCCCGCGCGTGAAGGATCAGGTGGACACGTACACGGTGCTCAACGAGCCGCTCACCATGGTGGTCGTGGGCTACGTCGACGGACAGTTTCCGCCGGGCGCCGGCCTCGACTTCCACAAGGCCACGCAGTTCGGCGTGAACCTCATGTACATGCACGCCCGCGCCTACGACATCATCCACGAGCTCGACGACGTCGACGCCGACGGCGACGGCGTCCCCTGCAGCGCCGGCGTGACCATGACCGCCAACGACATCTACCCGGAGAACCCGGACTCCGCGCAGGAGCAGCTCGCCGCGGACAGCATGAACTACGTCTACAACGACTGGTTCCTGCAAGGGCTCGTCAACGGCGACGTCGACCTCGACCTCAACGGCTTCATCCAGGACAACGACGTCGCGGGCGACCCGGCGCTCAAGGGGCGGCTCGACTTCATCGGGGTCCAGTACTACGGCCCCGTGAAGGTGAAGGAGGAGCCGTTCCTCGACGACACCGCGCCGCTGTACGGGCTGCCGCTCACGGACGTGAAGGACTACACCGTGCCGGAGGAGACGCGGCTGCCGCACAACGGCATGGGCCGCGAGATCGCCGCGAGCGACTTCGCCGCCACCCTCGACCACTACGCGACGTGGGGCCTCCCGCTCATCGTGACGGAGAACGGCACCACCACGAACCACCGGCCCCCCGACGACTACGCCACGCCCGACGTCCCCTTCGAGCCCGACGAGGACCAGGCCGCGATGTACCTCGTCACGCACATCTGGGAGGTCGGCCGCGCGCTCCACCGCGGCCTCGACATCCGCGGCTATTTCCACTGGACCCTTGCGGACAACTTCGAGTGGGTCGAAGGCCGGCGGCAGCGCTTCGGCGCCTACTCCGTCGACTTCACGGACCCCACGTACCCGCGCACCAAGACCAAGATGGGCCAGGCCCTCGAGGACATCGCGAAGGCCGGCGGGGTCACCGAGGACATCTGGAACCGCTACGTCCTCGACCGCTTCCCGACGGACACCACGCACAAGGGCGTCGGCGCGACCACGAGCGAGCCCGTCGTCGGCGCCCTGAACTGAACGGGCTCGGCCGGGTCAGTCCTCGAGATACCGCGGCAGCTCCGCCACCGGCGTCTCCCGGGGGGCCTCGCGGAGGAAGCGGGCGAGGGCGCGCTCGATGGCGTCGAGGCCGTGGCCGTCCTCAACGAGGCCCATGAGCTCCTCGAGCACGTCGTCGGGCGACGCCGCGCGGCCGGAGGCCAGGAAAGCGTGGGCGAGCTCGGCGATCCCGCGGGTCCCCGGGGCCGCCCGCGGCGCCGGGGCCGCCCGCGGCGCCGGTGTCGCCCGGGCCCCAGGCGCCGCAGGCGCAGGCGCAGGCGCAGGAGGGAGCGTGCGGGCGCGGGCGTCGGCCCCGCGCGGCGTCAGGCGGTAGAGGGTGCCCGCGCGGCTGCGATCGACGAGGGCGACGCAGCCCTTGTCCACGAGCCCGGCCAGGGCCTTGCCGAGGCGGAGCTGGCTCATGCGCACCCGGCGCTCGAGCTCCGCCCGGGACACCCGGCAGCAGTCCAGCTCCGCCGCCGCCGCCAGCCGCCACAGGTGCAGGAACACCGCGAATTCCTCGGGCTCCAGGCCCAGCGCGAGCCGGTCGAAGACGTCGAGGGGCACGGCGACGAAGTCCCGGTGCACCACCAGGCGCTTCGGGGCCGCCGCGGGCTCCTTGCGCAGGGCAGCGCTCCCCGGGATGGCCGTGTAGCCTGACCGGTGGGTTTTCACACCCCATGAATACCATGGGGTCATCGGCGCACAAGGCGCCGCGGGGGCCGCTCAGAACGCGAAGTAGTCGCGCTCCTGGACTTCGTACATGTAGACGTTCTCGACGCCGATGAGGAAGGCCTCGGAGAGCGGCCGTTCGATCTCGCGGATGGCCTTGCCGGCGCCGCCCGCCTTGAGGGCCGCGTACTGGCCCCGGGCGCCCTTGCCGTGAAACCGCGCGGCCGCCTGGTTCAATGCCTGCGGCGACGAGCCGTCGGGGGCGCGGACCAGGGCCTCCTGGATGTGGATGTCCGGGTCGACCGCCAGCGCGACCTCGTAGTTGCCGCCCTTGAAGCCCGGGAGCTTGGTGAACACGACATAGCCGACCTTCTTGTCCGGCTTGAGCTTGTCGCGCTCCTTGGCGTTCCTGGCCGACACGAAGGCGAGGCCTTTGTGTCCCATCTTGAAGAGGGTGAACACGCGGAGGTCCGCGAGCGCCGACGACGCGATCCTGGCCTGGTCGGTGAGCCGCTTCTGCGCGTTTTCGTCGAGCTTCTCGTCGGAGACGAGCACGGTGTCCGCGCCCATCAAGAGGTCCTGGAGGTCCGTGTTCTTCGCCTTCAGCGCCGCCAGCACGTCCCACCGGTCGAGGATGTTGTCCGAGGTGACGCGCGGGAAGTCGCGCTTGCCGCTTCGGATGAGGGCGACCGCCTCGTCATCGGACACCGCGTTCAGCCAGGCGCCGTCGACGCGCGCCTCGGCGCCGGCCTTCTCGAGCAGCTTCTGGCCGTGGAGGACGTCGCCGACCAGCGGCTGCTCCTCGGCGACGGGGACGGCGAGGGCGAGGGCGAGGGCGAGCAACATCACTTCTTCCCCAGGATGCGGCGGCCGCCGTGGGCGGCTTCGGCGTCGGCAGTGTTCTTTTGCTCCTCGTCGAAGTCCGGCGGCGGCCAGACCCCGACGTGCAGCGGGAAGCTCACGTCGAAGCTCTTGTGCCTGAGCGTGGTCCCCGCGACCGCGATCTCGTACTTGCCGTTGTTCTGCGGCGTCATGTGAAAGCCGTAGCGCCCGGGCGCGTCGAGCGGGTGGAGCGCGTAGCGGAGCTTTGCCCCACGCCCCGGCGCAGACACCGTGGCCACGAGCCCCTCGATGTCCCGCTGCGGCATCAGCTTGCCGTAGCGCGGGTCCGCCACCTCGAGCTTCTCGTTGATGTCGACGCGAACGGCGATCAGGCCGTCCTTGTGGACGGCGCCGGGCTCGATGGCGAACGACAGCGCCAACGCCCCGGACTCGCGCGTGATCTGGCGGACCTTCTTGGCGGCGGCGAGCTGCTGGTCACGGACCTCGAGGCGGTGGCGCTCCTGGTCGGCCTTCTTCTGCTCCTTCAGCTTCCTTTCGGACTCCGCCTTCTTCTTCTCCGCCTCCTCGGCGGCCTTCTCGGCCTTGTCCTTGGCCTCGGCGTCCTTGGCCTGCCGCGCCTTCTCCTCGGGGCTCTCCTCGAGGATGTCGCCGCCGGCGGGCTTCTTTTTGTCCTTCTTGTCGTCCTTCTTCTTGTCGTCCTTCTTCTTGTCCTCTTTTTTCTTGGCCGCCGGCGCCGGCGCCGTCGACGGAGGCGGGCCGGCGTCGGTGGGCTCGTCGGAGGGAGCGCCGATGATGTGGCGCTGGGCGAGGGCGGCCGGGGCGACGATGCCGGCGACGACGAGGGCGAAGAGGGCGGCGGAGGCGAGACGTTTCATCGGGACCTCACTGGCAGGTGGACGACGCACGCGCGTCTTCCATCGCGAAGCGCACCGCGAAGCCCTCCGGGGAGCGGGCGAGGAAGTAGGGGCGGCCGTTGACGAAGAGGTAGGGGGTGAACTCGACGCCGAGGCGCTTGCCCTCGGCCTGGCTCGCGTCGACCTTGTTCACCACGGCGGGGTCCTTCATGTCCTTCATGAAGCGATCGACGTCGAGGCCGAGGGCCTTGGCGTGGCCCTTCAACAGGTCGTCGGACAGGAGGTCCTGGGTGGCGAAGATGGCGTCGTGCATCTGCCAGAACTTGCCCTGGCGGCCCGCGGCCTCGGCGGCGATGGCGGCGGTCCGGGCCATGGCGTGGAACGGCAGGGGGTAGTGCTTGTACACGAGCTTCACGTCGGGGTGCTGCTTCACGAGCTCGTCGAGGAGGGGGGCGGCCGCGCGGCAGTGTTGGCACTCGAAGTCCGCGTACTCGACGACGGTGTACTTGGGGTTGCTCGATCCCTTCCAGGCGTAGCCCTTGGTCTCGATGCTCTTCTTCTTGCCGGCGAAGCCCCCCGTGAGCTCCCGGGTGACGGACTCCTGGAGCTGGTCCGGCGTGACGCCGTCTTCCAGGTTCCGGACGATCCAGCGACCGAGGAGGACGGCAGGCTTGCAGTGCGTGCCCTCCTGGAGGCACTGGCCGAAGCTCTTCGGGCAGTCGCAGGGGCAGATCTCGTCGTTGGCGACCTTGGCGAAGAAGGCCTTGCCGACGGGGTCGAGGCGGCTGGTGTCGACAGCGGGGAAAGAGGTGAGCGAAGAGACGGCCCTTTCGTCCGGGGCCGCCACGGCCAGTAGCGCGAGGATCACAAGCTTCGACATGTGCGGGGTCCTATCACCCGAAACGTCCGACGGCGAGGCACGTTGCCGGGTCCCTTGCGCCTCGGTGGGAGTGTTCCGTATCGTCGAAGCCGCTGCGATCCATGGCGAAAAGCGAATTCGGCGATGACTATGAGAAGACCACTGTCCTTGGCGTCAAGGACATTGAGATCTTCACGCCTGGAAAATCAGGTGCGCGCTCCGCGTACCTGATCGTCATCAACGGAAAATCCGTCGGCAAGATGTTCAAGCTGTCGGCGGACACCGTCGTCATCGGCCGCGCGCCCACCAACGAGATCCTCATCGACGACGAGGGCGTGTCCCGCAAGCACGCCTACGTCGAGCGCGCCGCCGCCGGCCTCGTGCTCGTCGACGGCGAGATGATGGCGGGCGGGGGCATCAAGCCGTCCACCAACGGCGTCTTCGTCAACGGCGCCCGCGTGGAGCGCCACCTGCTCGCCGACGGCGACAAGGTGCAGCTCGGCTCGTCCACCATCCTCAAGTTCTCGTTCCAGGACGAGGTCGAGGAGCGGGCCCAGAAGCAGATCTACGAGATGGCCACGCGCGACGGCCTCACCGCCGCGTACAACAAGAAGTACTTCGCGGACCAGCTCAAGACCGACTTCGCGTTCTACCACCGGCACATCGAGCGCCCGCTCAGCCTCGTGCTGTTCGACATCGACTTCTTCAAGAAGCTGAACGACGGCTTCGGTCACCAGGCGGGCGACTACGTGCTGAAGAGCCTCGCCGCCATCGTCCAGAAGGCGCTGCGCACCGAGGACATCTTCGCCCGCTACGGCGGCGAGGAGTTCGGCATCATCCTGCGCGACACCGACGGCGAGAAGGCCTACATCATCTGCGAGCGCATCCGCCGCAGCATCGAGAACTTCCAGTTCACCTACGACGGCAAGCGCCTCCCGGTCACCATCTCCATGGGCGTCGCCACCCTCGCGTCGCAGAACTACCAGAACCCCAAGGCGCTGGTGAAGGCCGCCGACGAGTACCTGTACGCGGCCAAGCACAACGGCCGAAACCGCACCGAGAGCGCCCTCATTTGATGCGCGCCGCCGCGGCGCTGGTCTCCCTCGCGCTGCTCGGGTGCGCGCCCGCGGGCGAAAGGGAGCGCGACGCGGGCGAGGGCGGCGAGGGCGAGGGCGAGGGCGAGGGCGAGGGCGACGCGCCGACGCCGTGCACCGGCGACCCGGACTGCGGCATCGACGAGCTGTGCTTCGCCGACGCGCGCTGCGGCGGCGCCTGCGTCCCGCTCCTCGACGAGGGCGCGGCGTGCGACGCCGGCGGCCCGCTGAACGCCACCTGCCAGGTCGTCGCGGGCGCGTGCGCCGCCGGCCTGAGCTGCGTCGCCCTGGACGTCGCCGACCTCTGCATCGTGCCCGGCGTCGTCGGCGCACCCTGCACCGGCGGCGCCGACTGCGACAGCGGCATCTGCGGCACGAGCGGGCTCGGTGAGCCGCTGCGCTGCGCTCCGAACGACTGCGCGCACGACGGCGACTGCGTCGACGGCGACGTCTGCATGACGCAGCGCGACTGTGGTCGCACCTGCGTCCCGCCCGCTCCGTTCGCGGCGCAGTGCAGCTACTTCGTGCAGCCCGAGGACGCGTCGTGCGTCGAGACGCGCGCGTGCGCCGCCGGCCTCGAGTGCGTCACGACCACAGGCGTCGACTCCGCGATCGGCTCCTGCGCGCTCCCGTAGCGAGCGGCCGCGGTCAATTGCGACCGGAGGGAGCGGCCGCGGTCAATTGCGACCGGAGGGAGCGGCCGCGTTCAATTCGGGATGCGGTTGCCGTGGCACAGACGGCACGTCGAGGGGTTCGACATGCGGCTCTCCCGGTGCGGGAAGGTCCACTTGGACGTGTACGTGGAGCCGGTGGTGACCACCGAGAGGCCCGTGGGCGGGTTGTGGCACTGGTAGCAGTCGACGCCGGCGAAGTGGTTGCCGCAGGCGAAGCCGCCGGGGCAGTTGTTGCTGTTGACGGTGATGGTGTCGCCGCCCTTGCGGGTCACCAGGCTCGTGATCGTGAAGGGACGGGTGTCGCCTGCGCCGCCGGACGTCGTCGTCGAGCCGTTCCACACGGTGCCCACGAGGTTGCTGCCGGCTTCGTGGCAGGCCGCGCAGTGGTTGTTCTCGACCGAGCTCGCGTGGTCGTAGCCCTTGGCCTGCTTGCCCCCCGCCGACGACGCGTGACACGCGGTGCAGGCGTTTGCGCCCGGGTCCGGGTGGGGGAGGTTCGCGACGGCCGCCTCCGTCGTCCCCGCGCTCGTCGCCGGCGGCGCCGGGACCGTGAAGCCGCCCACGGCGATGAACGCCGGGTAGCCGCCCTCGGCGCCGAGCCAGTTGGGGTTGTTGGCGCTGCCGGTGCCGGGCCACGAGTGGCAGGCGGAGCAGTCGGTGGAGCCGGACTGGTTGGTGAAGCCGCTGTGGTCGAACGAGAACGACGATCCCGGCTTCACGTTCAGGTGGCAGTCGCTGCAGCGGGCGGTGGTGCCGTTGGTCAACAGCGGGCTCTGCGCGGTGAAGCTCGTGTGGAACTTCGCCTGCGCCCACTCCTTGCCCTGGACGCCGCTCACCGTCGAGGGCCCGGACTGCGTGTGGCAGAAGTTGCAGTCGTGCGCGCTGACGTTCAGGTCGGTGTGGATGATCTGGTCCTTGGTGCCGGCGGCGATGCCCGTGGTGGAGTCGCTCGCCGCCGACGTCGTCGTCGTGGAATTCGTCAGGCCCGTGGGCAGGTTGTTGCGCGTGCCCGCGGTGGCGCCGTTGCCGTTCTGGGTGCCGTGGCAGACGTTGCACGAGGTGACGTTGGCGGTGACCGCGTGAAACGGCGTGGCCCGGTTGAAGTCGCTCCTGGTGACGTCGGCGGCGTGACACTGCGCGCAGTCCTTGCCCACCACGAAGCTCGCCCCGTGGTTCATCCATTGCGCGCCGTTGGTGGACGTGCCCCCGAGCGGCAGGGTGTACGCCACCGTGCTCTGCGTGGCCGCCGCCGGCGACGAGCCGCTGTGGCAGTCGATGCACGCCGTGGGCTGCGGCGACGCCGACGCGTGGAAGGTCCCTCCCGACCAGCGTGACGACGTCAAAGGCGTCTGCGTGGCGCGCCCGAGCGCCGCCGTGTGGCAGGTGCGGCAGTTCTGGAAGGGCATCTGGCCGCTTCTGTGCTTCATGGCGAACAGCGCGCCGCTCGCCTTGTCCGCGGCGGCGGCGTCGGCCATCAGCGAGTAGTGGCAGGTGGTGCAGTCGGCGGGGACCGCGGCGCCGATGTTCGCGTGGAATTCGCCGTCCGTCCACGCGCCGCCGGGATCGGTGTGGCACACCGCGCACTCGATCTGCGAGACGTTGTTGACGCTCCTGCCGCCGATGTTCACCGACGTCGTGAACGTCGCGCTGTGGTCCATGGGCTGGAGCTCACCGGCCGTGCCCTGCACGATGTTCGCCGGGCGCATCTGCGCGTGGCAGTCGAGGCACGCCGTGGGCTGCGCCAGCGGCGTCACGCCGCTCGTGGGCGTGCTCTGGAAGTTGTCGAACGACGCGTGCAGCAGGCCGTCCGCGAACGACGTCACGGTGCCGCCGGTGTTCTGGTGGCAGTGGAAGCACTTGGTGGAGTCCGGGTTGGCGGCGGGGCCGGCGTTCAAAGACGAGGGCAGCGCCGCCGACGTGTGCAGCATGGCGTTCGGCAGCGTCGCCTGCGACGACGACGTCGACGTCACGAAGTTCTTGGCCCCCGAGCGCACCAGGGTGATCTCGTTGAGCGCCACGAACTGTCCGGGTGACGACACCAGCGTGTCGCCCGGGTACGAGATGCCGCCCTGCCAGTCGCCGCCCGGCAGCGAGCCGGTCGAGGGGCTCAGGAGGTGCCGGTACGCGCCCGAGGCCACCGTGGCCGCGTGGCAGCCGATGCAGTCGCCGGTGCCGTCGGTGGCGTGGTCGAAGCCGAGGAGCGCGGCGCTGTTGGCGACGACGCGGTCGGCGCGCTGCGCGGTGTGGCAGACGATGCACGTCGAGCTCGCCACCGTGCCTGCCGCGTGGGAGAAGTCGCCGCCCGCGAACGTCTGGTTCACGCCCCACGCCGCGCCGGCGCCGGGCCCGTTGTGGCACAGGACGCAGTCCTGTCCGTCGCCGTGGCCGAGCCCCAGGCTGTTCGTCGTGAAGTCGAACGGCGCGTCGGCGAACCCGGGATCGGTCCAACCGTTGGTGGACGTCGGGCGCTCACCGTCGTGGCAGGGCAGGCACGTCGACGGCGTGGCGTCGCCGACGTTGTGGAAGCGGCCGCCGGAGAACGAGGTGTACGAGCCGCCGCCGTGGCAGGTGATGCAGTCGGTCAGGGCCGCCGCGGTGGTGTGATCGAACGTGACACCCGCGGGCAGCGACGCCGCGCTCGCGTGCGTGAACGTCGTCGCCGGGCGCGAATTGGCGTGGCAGTCGATGCACGACCCGGGCTGCGGCAGCGAGGCAGCGTCGAGCGAGTCGTGGAACACCGTGGGCGTGTCGCCCGCCGCCCACGTCGTCGCCGGCGACTGCACCGTCGGCGGCACGTGGCAGACGCTGCACTCGACCGGGACGAGCGCCGTCGTCGTCGGCGCGTCGTTCACCCACGCGACGGCGTCGTGCTTCATCTCGCCCGAGGCGGGGTTGCGCGGCGGATCGGTGGCCGTGGGGCCGACGAAGCCGGTGGGCATGGACGTGAAGTGGCACTCCGTGCAGCGCGTGGGCTCGGCGATGAAGAGGTTCTCGAGGGAGGAGTGGAATTCGCCGGGGTAGTAGTTGACGGTGTCGCTGTGGCAGTTGGTGCACGTGTTCATCACGGCCACGTCGACCTGCGCGGTCAGGTGGTCCATCGGCATCGGCATGGTCTCGGTGACCGCCTGCAGGCTCTCGATGGAGGTGACGGTGTACGTGGGGATCTGCGCGTTCACGTCGATGGAGCGCAGCGGGTCGTTGACGAGGTTGGCGGGGAGCAACCCGTCTTCGCCATGGCACAAGGTGCACGTGGCGGGGTTGTTCATGCGGCTCTCGTCGTGGTCGAAGTCCCAGGCCGCCGCGTACGCCGCGCCCGTCGTGGTGGTCGCGATGCTCCCGGCCGCGGGGGTGACGTGGCACGCGGTGCAGTCGGTGCCGTAGAAGTGGTTGACGACGTCCACCGTCAACGACTGTCCGGGGTACGCCGGCGTCGTGATGGTCATCGTCGCCACCGTGAACGGCCGCGTGTCTCCGGCGCCGGAGGCGAGGTCCGTGGCGTTGTTCCACGGGGTGCCGACCAGGTCGCTCCCCGACTCGTGGCAGCTCCCGCAGTGCGTCTGGATGAGCGACGAGGCGTGGTCGTAGGCGACGGCGTTCCTGCCGCCGGTGGCGTTCGCGCCGTGGCAGGTCTCGCACGAGGTCCCCGTGGGCACCGTCGGGTGCGGCAGGTTGGCGATGCCGGGCTCGATGGTGGTGGCGTTGTCCGCGGGCGGCTGCGGCACGAGGAAGCCGCCGACGCTGATGAGCTGCGGGAAGCCGCCCTCGGCGCCGAGCCAGTTGGGCGCCGACGGCGTGCCGGTGCCCGGCCACGAGTGGCACGAGGCGCAGTCCTGCGTGCCGGCCTGGTCGGTGAACGCGGTGTGGTCGACGACGTAGCCGGGGCCGGGCTTCACGTTGACGTGGCAGTGGCTGCAGCGCCCGCCGCTGCTGTTGAGGATGAGCGGGCTGCTCGCGGTGAAGCGATCGTGGAACGTGGCCTGCGCCCACTCCTTGCCCTGCGCGGCGCCCGACGGCGCGGGGCCCGCCTGCGTGTGGCAGAAGTTGCAGTCGTGGGCGCCGACGTTGGCGTCGCCGTGATCGATCTGATCGCGCGTGCCCGGCGCCACGCCGGTGGAGGCGTCGTCGGAGGCCGTGGACACCGCGGTGGTGTCGACGACGCCGGCGGGCATGTTGTTCCCCGCGCCGGGCGCGCTGCCGACGCCGTGACACTCCTTGCACGACGTCACGCCGACCGACACCGACGCGTGGAACGGCGTCGACGTCGAAAACGCAGCCGGCGACGGCACCGCGTCCGCCGCATGGCAGCTCGCGCAGTCCTGCCCCGCCACGTAACGAGCCGTGTGGCTCATCCACTGCGCGCCGTTGTCCGCGGTGCCGCCCTGCGCGAGCACATAGCTCACGCCGCTCTGGGTGAGCGCGGACGGCTCGCCCGCGCCGTGGCACTCCTCGCACGTCGACGGCTGCGAGGCGGCGCCGGTGTCGAGCCCCGCGTGAAGGGCGCCCCCGGACCACCGCGCCGCCGTGGCCGGCGCCTGCGCGGCGTTGCCGAGCGCGGCGGCGTGGCAGGTCTGGCAGTTCTGGAACGGGATCTCCGCCGACGCGTGGTGCATGGCGTAGTCGGTGCCGGAGGCGACGTCGGCCTGCGCGGTGTTCGCGACGGTCGGGTAGTGGCAGAGGGTGCAGTCGGCGGGGACGGCGGCGCCGATGTTCCTGTGGAAGGCGCCGTCGGCCCACGTGTCGCCCGGGCTCGCGTGGCAGGTGCTGCAGTCGATCTGCGAGACGTTCGAGACGCTCACGCCGCCGATGTTCACGGGGCTCGTGAACGCCACCGAGTGATCCATGGGGATGAGGTCGGAGCCGGCGTGCTCGACGATGTGATCGGGCGACCTGTGACAGTCCGCGCAGTGGCTCGTCGGCTGCGGCAGCGGCGTCACCGCGCCGCCCGGCGTGGCCGTGAACGCGTCGAGCGCCGGGTGGTACTGGCCGTTCACCAGCGACGTGACCGTGCCGTTCGTGTTGGTGTGGCAGTGGAAGCAGACGCCCTCGTCGGGGTTGGTGGGGCTGCCCGGGTCGAGCGCTGCGGGGAGCGCCGCCGACGTGTGCAGCATCTGGTTGTAGATCGTGGCCGTGATGGACGTGGTGCTCGTGACCAGGTTGTTGGGTCCCGAGCGCACGAGGCTGATCTCGCTGACCGTGAAGAACTGGTCGAGCCCGCCGATGGGCACGTCGCCGGGGTACGTGACGCCGCCGGACCAGTCGCCGCCGGGCAATTCGCCGGTCGACGGGTCGAAGTAGTTGTCGAAGCGCGCGGTGGTGACGCTCGCCTGGTGGCAGCCAAAGCAGTCGCCCGTGCCGTCGTTTTGATGGTCGAAGCCGAGGAGGGCCGCCGCGTTGCCGACGCCGATGACGAGGTCGGGGCGCTGCGTGCTGTGGCAGGCGATGCAGGACTGGTCGACGGCGGTGCCGGGGGCGTGGGGGTAGTCGCCGCCCTGCCAGTTCTGGTCGACGCCGAAGGTGCCCGAGCCGGGGCCCGCGTGGCAGAGCACGCAGTCCTGGCCGGCGCCGTGGGTGGCGGCGGCGTTGCCGGTGAAGTCGAAGGGCCGGTCGCGGAAGCCGGTGTCGGCCCACGCCGCCGTCGACGTCGGCCGCTCGCCCTCGTGGCAGGGAAGGCACGACGACGGCACCGCGTCGCCCGCGTGGTGGAACCGGCCGTCGGCGAACGACGTGTGTGAATCGCCGGCGTGGCACGCGGCGCAGTCGCCGCGCGCGGCGGGCGCGGCGTGATCGAAGACGACGCCTGGCGGCAACGACGCGTTCTGCGCCGTGAACGTCGTCGAGGGGCGCGAGTTGGCGTGGCAGTCGATGCAGGAGTCGGGCTGGGGGACGGCGGCGGCGTCGAGCGAATCGTGGAACACCGGCGGGCCGTTGGCGGTGGCCCACGTGGCCGCCAGCGTCTGCGACGGCGGCGTATGGCACAGGCCGCACTCGGTGGGGACGAGGCCTGACGCGGTGGGCGCGTCGGCGAGCCAGGCCACCGCGTCGTGCTTCATCTCACCCGAAGCCGGATCGCGCGGCGGGTCGACGGCGAGGGGCCCGACGAAGCCGGTGGGCATCGACGTGAGGTGGCACTCGGCGCACTGCGTGGGCTGCGGCTTGAACAGCGTGCCGAGCGACGAGTGGAGCCTGCCCGGGTAGTACGTGGCGGTCTCGGCGTGGCACGCGGTGCAGTCGAGCATGGTCTCGGCGTCGATCTGCGACGTCGCGTGCTGCATCGGCATCGGCAACGTCTCCACCGTGGGGGTGACGGCCGCGATGGACGTGCCGGCGTAGCGGGGCAGGAGCGCGTCGACGTCGACGTCCGCGAGCGGATCGGACGCGAGACCCGGCGGGAAGGCGCCGACCTCGGTCCAGTCGGTGGTGGAGAAGTGGCAGGCGCCGCAGTCGGCGCTGCCGCGGTCGGGGTGCGTGAAGCCCGCGATGGGCAGCGCGGCGAACGCGGCGCCCTCGTCGTGGCAGGTGGCGCATTGGTTCTGGCCGCTCGCGTGATCGAAGATCGGCCGCTGCACGCCGCGCGCGTGGCACGCGTAGCAGTCCACGCTCTCGTACGCGTAGTCGCTGACGGTCTCGTGCAGGAGGTTCGTGGCGACGGGCTCGTGCTCGTGGCACGAGACGCAGTTGAACTCCTGGAAGGTGTCGCTGTTCGTGTGGCACTGCGCGCAGTCGACGGCGTGCGGCCCGCTGTCGATGGGGAAGTACGACTTCGAGTGCTCGGCGATGGTGAGCCCGGCGAACACGGGTTTGCCCGGGTCGGTCGGGCAGCCCGCGGCGAGCGCGGTGATCGCGAGCGCGGCGAGCGCCGGCAGGAACCCGGCCCGCGTGATCTCCCGTTCATGGATTCCGGCCTTGCGCATCGTCCGCTCACCGTATGCGAGGACCGCGCCGCGTCACCATCATTCGCTGCGCACGAGACACAATTCGACGTCGTGACGTGCGCCGGGTGGGCGCGCCCGCGTGCGCGCACACCCCCCGCACACCCTCACTCGGCGACCTTCTTCTCGCCTGCCGCGATGCGCACCGGCAAGGTGTTCTCCGGACGCGGCAGGGGACAGGTGGCGAACGGCGTGAACGCGCAGGGCGGGTTGTAGGCGCGGTTGAAGTCGAGCGTGACCTTCCCGTTGCGGGGTGCGTCGGCGGAGAGGAAGCGCCCGGCACCGTGGGTCTCCGCCGGCGCCGTGGCGTCCTTGAACACGAAGAACAGCGCGCCGTCCTCGTCGACGGGCTCGAGCGTGACGGCGTGGCCGTCCACGGAGAAGTGCGCGCGCCCCGTGGCGAAGGCCTCCTGCGCCGGGCCGTGCGCGCTCGGGATCATGAGGCGCAACTTGTCGGCGCGTCGCCTCGATGACCCAGCGCTCGTCGACGGGGAACGCGTCGATGCCGGGGAACTTCGTGCGGCGCTCGCTCCGTGCGTCCCACTCGCGGATCGCGAGCTGCCCGGTGCGCTCGATGAGCGCGACGGTCTTGTCGCCGAGGTGGAGCGTGTCCGGATGGCCGCTCGCGTCGCTGTGGAGGACCACCTCGCCGACGGGCTTGCCGTCTTCGGTGTAGCCGTCGCTCTCGCGCGCCGCGAGCGTCACCTGCGGCGCGCCGTCGACGGTGGCGAGCGTGAGCACGCCGGGCAGGCCGGGGACGGCGTTGTCGCCCGGGCGCAGCCATTGCAGCGCCACCAGCGCGAGCCATCCGTCCGGCTCCTTCAACCGCTCGATGCGCTCGTCGTGCCACTTCTGCCACGCGGCGACGAACGGCGCGGCCGCGCGCGGCGCCGCGGGAGGGGCGTCCTTGTGGCACGCGCCCGAGAGCGCGACGGCGGTGACGACGGCGAGGGGGACGACGGCGCGCACGACGGCAGCCCGCTCACGCGGAGCGGCGTCCGCCCTGGCGGCGCTCGACGTCGACCTTGGACTGGTGCCCGAGGAACTCGGTCTCGAGCTCCTGCGTGGACTGCCGCGTGCGCTCGGCGAGGTCGCCGATCTCGCGCGCGACGACGGCGAAGCCGCGACCGTGCTCGCCGGCCTGCGCGGACAGGATGGACGCGTTGAGCGCGAGCAGGTGGATGCGCTTGGCGATGCTGCGGATGATCTTCAAGAAGTCGCTGACCGCGCGCTGGCGCTCGCTCTGGATCTGATCGGCGAGCGCGATGATCTCGGCCTCGATGGACGACAGGCCGAGGAGCGCCGCGTTGCCCTCGCTCGCGGGGACGCCGCACAGGATGACGGCGACCGGGTCGCCGCCGACGAGGACGGGCTTGGCGTTCACGAGGAACCTGCGCTCACCGAGGTCCGCGCTGCCGCCGAACGTCTCGCCGCGCATGAGGCAGACCGTGGCCACCTCGCGCGGGAGCGGCACCGAGGCCAGGTCGCCGGCGAAGGAGGCGCTGGCGGCGACCGCCTTCTCCTGGAGGAAGAGCAGGGCCATCAGCCCCGCGCTGTCCGCGGAGAGGTTCAACAGCTCGCGGCCGATGGGCCCCGACAGCGAGCGCCCTCCCACGGCGAGGCCTCGGTCGTCATGGACGAGGCTGCCCTCGCGTCGAAGGAGCGCGAGGAAGAGGTCGCAGGTGCGGTCGGCGCGCTCGACGACCTGATCGCGCGCGAAGGCCTCGAGGCGGGCGGTGAGATGCTCATGGAGCTGAACGTCGGGCACGGCGGAAGAATACACCGATGTAGGGTGGGGTGGGGTCGGGCGAAGCGATCAAAGACAGCGAGGCACGGAGAGCCGATGATCCTCGATGTGCGGTCCCTCGCCCTCGCCCTGATCCTGTCCGCGCTCCTCGGGGGCTGCCAGCTCTTCTTCGGCGTGACCCCGTGTCGCCACAACGAGCCGTGCCCGGGCGGCGAGGTCTGCGACACCGGCGCGGGCATCTGTCGCTCCATCAGCGCGCTCCCGCCCGACGCCGGCGATCCTGGCGAAGGCGAAGGCGACCCGGGCGAAGGCGAAGGGGAGGGCGAAGGAGAAGGGGAAGGCGAAGGCGAAGGCGAAGGGGAGGGAGAGGGCGAAGGAGAAGGCGAAGGCGAAGGCGAGGGAGACATCACGCCGGTCATCCCCGCGGTCTGCGGCAACAACGTCGTCGAGCCCCCCGAGGAGTGCGACGACGGCAACCGCACGAGCGGCGACGGCTGCTCCTCCACCTGCCACACCGACACCAGCGTCACCGAGCAGGAGCTCAACGACGAGCCGCAGGGACAGCAGGTCACCGTGGCGAGGACGCAGTTCGACATGCTCGGGCAGGTGGAGATGTTCTTCGACTCCAACGCCAACCAGAACGTGTCCGAGTACGACGGCTTCTGGCTCACGTTGAACAACCCGGCCGTGGTGCGCCTCGAGACCTTCGACCAAAACAACGCCGACGACTGCACCGGCGCCGCCGCCCACTGCCTCGCCCTGTACGACAGCTCCGTCGACGGCGCCAACAGCCAGGCGCAGTTCGACGCGGCGTGGCTCCGGGGCGCGGCGCAAAACGGCGTCGGCAACTGCGCGGGGATGACGGAGAACCTCGCCGCCGGCGACTACTGGGTCGAGATCACCGAGTGCGACTTCGACCAGCCGATCCCGAGCTACCGGGAACAGATCGCCGCGCTCGCCGATCGCGGGCCGGAGCACGAGCCCGACAACGACCGCGCCCACGCCGACCGCTCCGCCGCCGACGGCCGCGACGTGTCGATGTCGGGCAGCATCGGCAGCGCCGACGATGTCGACGTGTACGCCGTCGACGTGCCCCCCGGCCTCGGCCTGCGCGCCGAGGTGGTGCCGGTGACCTCGAAGAGCGAGTGCGACGCGTTCAACGCGCGCCTCGCCGTCCTGGACGCGAGCGGCACCGAGGTGGCGAGCCACGGCTCGGCGCTGTACGCGTGCGCCTCCGGCGACGGCACCGGCGCGGCGCCGCGCGACCCCTCGCTGCACAACGGGACACAGACGGCGCAGACGTTCTACGTCGCGGTCGCCAAAGGCTCGTCGGGCTTCACCGGCGCGCTGCCGTACCGCATCGCGTTCACGGTTCGCTGACTCAGCGACCGGAGGAGCGGCCGCTCGGATCGGCGACCGGACGGACCTCGTCACGGGCACTGATCGAGGCACCAGTCGACGTCGCCGTCGAGCGCCTTCAGCTCCTCCGCCGACATCGTGCTGAGCTGCGCCGCGCGCCGCAGCACGGAGCCGGCGCACGTCGGAGCGGGGCGGCACGCGCGCAGGGCGCGCACCCGGTCGCCGAAGAGCACGGGGCGCTCGTGCGGGTGCGGCGGGTTGTCCGGCGCCGGCCGCGCGTGGTGCACGTGGTGTCGCACGTGCTCGACCGGGGCGGGCGTCGCGCTGCCGGCGTCGGCGAGGGGCATCCCGCCGGTGCCGCCGTCGCTGCTCGCGGCGAGGGCGGTGGCATCGGGGGCGGTGGCGTCGGGGGCGGTGCCGTCGGGGGCGGTCGCGTCGGGGTTCGGGGTGCCGGCGGGAACGACGCCGGGGGTGTCGACGCCGGTGGGGCCGGCGGCGTCGGGGGGGACGGCGGGAACGTACGGCGCCGGCCGCGCGACGACGGCGGGGGGGCGCAGGGCGACGATGGCGGCCGCGGTGACCGTGCACGTGGCGAGGACGGCGGCGGCAACGGTGGCGATGGGCGTGAACGCGCGGCGCCGCGGGATGGGGGCGGGCGCGCTGTGGGTCACCGTCGTCGTCGGAATCGACACGGGCTTTTGCAGCGCGCGCATGCGGCGGACGGGCTGCTCGATGGTCTGGACGGCGTCGTCGTCGGCGGACTCGTCGTCGTCGACCATGTGCACGCCGACGATCTGCGACGCCGTCACCGCGTCGGCGTCGAACGCGAACGTGCCCTTGACCGGCGTGTCCTCGACGGCGGTGCGCGCCCACAGGGCAGCCGCGTGGAACGACGTGGGCTCCTGCAACAAGAGCGCATGCGCGCGGCGCTCCTCCTCCTCCTCGCCGCCGAACAAGTCGGTGAGGAGCTGCCGCAGCGCCTCGGAGGACCCGCGCGTCGTCGACGCCGCGAGCACGGACTCCTTGAGCTCCTGCGCCGTGGGCCGCTGCGCGCGGTCGACGGCGAGGCCCTTCTTCAAGGCGTGGCGCAGCGGCTTCGGCAACTCGAGCAGCGCCGGTGGCCGCGGCTTGGTGCCCGAAGCGACGTGAACGAAGATGGCCTCGAGCGGCTTGTCGCCCCAGAACATCCGCCCCGACAGGAGCTCCGTGGCGACGATGGACGCCGCCCAGACGTCGGTGGCGGCATCGACGGGCTCCGCGCGCGCCTGCTCCGGCGACATGTAGCGGACCTTGCCGATGGCCTGGCCCGCTTGCGTGAGCTCGCGCTTCACCGTTGACCGCGCGATGCCGAAGTCGATGAGCTTCACCTCGCCCGCGAAGCTCACCATGACGTTGTGCGGGCTGATGTCCCGGTGGACGATCTTCAGCGGCTCGAGGCTGCGCGGGTGGCGCGCCTGGTGGACGAACGAGAGCGCGTCGAGGAGCTCGCTGATGATGTAGAGCGCCGCCTCCTCGGGGATGCGCACGCCCTGGCGCTTTGCTTTGCGCAGCACCGACTGCAGGTCGCGGCCGGCGACGTGCTCGACGGCCATGTAGGCGGTGCCCTCGGCGCGGCCGACGTCGATGACCGAGGCGATGTTTCTGTGCGTGAGGAACGACGTGGTGCGCGCCTCGTCGAGGAAGCGCAGCAGGAGCGTGTCGTCGGCGCCGAAGCTGCCGCGCACCGTCTTGACGACGCAGAGGCGCTCTCCTTCGCCGAGCTTCTGGTGGGCGAGGTACACGTCGCCCATTCCCCCCGACGCGAGATGCCGGAGCAGCAGAAAGGGCCCAAGGGGGCGGGGGAGCTCGATCGACATCGGCGCTGCTACGAAGATAGCGCGTCGGCGTCTCGTACATCGCCGCAGGACCGCGGCGGAGATCCTCCCGACGTCCGGTGCCGGCCGGCAACGGGATCCGCGCCGGCGCCGCGTGTAGCATGAGGCGCCGGCCATGTTGGCGACGACCCTGACCCTGACCGCGCTCCTCGCTGCGAAGACCGTGGCCGTCGTCGACCTGTCGTCGCCGAAGTCGCCGGCGGTGGCCGAGGCTTTCCGCAAGATCCCGCCGCTCAAGTCCGTGGCCATGCCCACCGGTCGCACCAACGCCGCCGTCAACGACGCCGAGAGCCTCGGGCTCATCTGTAGCGTCGACGACGGGCCGTGCCTCGAGAAGCTCATGGTGCTCATCCGCGTCGACGAGATCGTGGCGTTTTCGGCGGCGGCCTCGACGGTGGCGGTGGTGCACGTGATGGGGCAGGGCAAGGCCCGCCGCGCCCGCGTCAAGGCCAGGTTCTCCCCGGCGGCGACGGCGAAGGCCGCCTGGGCCGCCCTCTCCGCCCCCGAGGCGCCCGACGCGCACGGCGACAAGGGGCCCGGTGACGACGGCCACAAGGGGGGGACCGGCGACGGGCCCGGCGACAAGGGGATCGGCGACAACGGGCCCGGCGACAACGGGCCCGGCGACACGGGCGGCGACAAGGGGATCGGCGACAAGGGGATCGGCGACAAGGGGATCGGCGACAAGGGGATCGGCGACAAGGGCGGCGACAAGGGGCCCGGCGACACCGGCGGCGAAGGGGGCGTGTCCCCCGCGCTCGCCGTCGCCATCGGGGGCGGCGCGCTCGGCGTCGCGTGCGGCGCGGCGACCATCGGGCTCTACGCGGACCTCGCGCGGCAGGCGAACGCGGCCAACGAGGGCACGGCGCCGCTGCCCGAGAGCTTCGAGACCACCGCAGGAATCACGTGGGCGCTCGCCGGGTGCACGGCGGTGTCCGGCACCGCGGCGATCATCGGCGCGGTGCTGGCGGCGACGGCGCCGTAGGCCCTTCAGGCCTCGTCGGGCTCGCTCGCCTCTTCTTCTTCTTCGGCGGGCGCCTCGGCCTCGGCCTCGGCGTCGGCGTCGGCGGCGGCCTCGGGCTCCTCCTCGGCGGCTGCGGGCTCGGGCTCGACCTCCGCGGCGACGATGACCTTCACCTGCGCGGCGACGTCGGCCTCGAGGCGCACGTCGACGGTGTGCACGCCGAGGGTCTTGATGGGCTCCGCGAGCTTGATGTCGCGGTGGTGGATGTTGTGGCCGATGGCGTTGAGCGCCTTGGAGATGTCGCGGCTGGTGATGGAGCCGAAGAGCTTGTTCTGCTCGCCGATCTTGGCGGTGATGGTCACCTGCACCTGCGCCATGTCTTTCGCCTTCTTCTCGCTCTCGCTGCGGAGCAGGCGGCGCTTGTGCTCGATGACCTTCTTCTGGTGCTCGAAGAAGGTGACGCGCTTGGGCGAAGCGGGGAGAGCGAGGCCCTGGGGGACGAGGTAGTTGCGCGCGTATCCGGGGCGCACGTTGACGAGCTCACCGACGCGGCCGAGGTTGGGCACGTCGCGGGCGAGGATCACGGGAACATTCTGGGCCATGTGTCTCTCCTGTGCCGCGCGCTCCGAAACGGAGAGCCGCGGCGAATGACGCTGCGTACGCAGCGCCGGAATGATGAACGGGCGCGACTACTCGCGGTCGCGGAAGTCGTCGTGGCTGTCGTCGTCGCCGCCGCCGCCGCGGTGGCCGCCGCCGCCGAACTCGCGGTCGTAGCGGTCGTAGCCGTAGCGGTCCTCGTTGTCGTCGTCGAAGCCGCGGCGCTCGCGCTTCTCTTCGCGCTCCTTGACGACGGGGGGCTGCAGCACGTCTTCCTCGGCCTCCTTGGAGGCGGGGTCCACGCTCGGATCGATGAGCACCGTCTGGCGCAACATGATCGTCTCCTCGATGGCGAGGGTGCGCTCGTACTCGGCGACGATGCCGGGCTTTCCGAGGTAGCGGTGGTGGACGAACATGCCCTTCTGCTGCTTCTGGCGCTCCCAGGCGAGCTTGCGGCGGCCCCAGTTCGTGATCTTGAGGTGCTTGCCGCCTTCGCGCTCGACGATGCCCTTCATCTTGGTGATGAAGGCGATGGCGGCGGTGTCTTCGACATCGGGCTTGATGACGTAGATGGTTTCGTATTCACGCAGGTGGGCGGCGGAAAGGGACACGACGAACCTCGAAAATGAGATCGAGGCACATAGCACCCCGCGCGGCCCTGGCAAGGCGCTTCTGCCGTCCCGGGGCCGTCCCGGGGCGGGGGGGCCGGTTCGAGGGGCCGTCGGTCATGCGCCCGTCGCCGCTTCACCGGATGCGAGAAAGCAGCTCCCATCGGCCAGCGGGTCGAAACGCAGATGAGCGGATCACACCGACACAGACATACGTGGAGGTGCTCCGATGACGGCGATCGAGGTCGACACGTGCAAGCCCAGGCCCGCCGCCTTGACGGCGTCGGCGGCGAAGCAAGCGGAAGCGAAGGCCCCGCCCTCGTCCGACGCGGCCGCGCGGGCCAGCGAGGCCGCCCACGCCCTGTGGGCCTCGCACGCGCCGGCGGCGTCGCGCTCGGCGCCGCCGCTTCCGCGCGCCGCCGCGCGGCCGTCGTCGTCGAAGCTCGACACGCTCCTGGCGGCGCACCCGGAGATCAAGACCAACCAGGACCTCATCAACCACTGCTACCGAGACGGCGGCGGGACCTGGGACGGGGCCTCGAAGGTCGCCAGGCGAAGCGGCGTCACGCTCAACGAGCTCGTGAAGGATCGCCACGGCGACGTCGCGACGACGGCGTCGCGGCACCGGACGACGCAGCCGGAGCGGCCGCCGGCCTCCGGGCCGGCGCGCACGGAGGCGCCGTCGGCGCCGTCGGCACCGTCGGCACCGTCGGCACCGGAGCACGCGGGCACTGCGCGCGAGGTCCGGCCGTACCGGCCCGTCGACGTGCAGAAGCTCCAGGACGCGTTGCCGCCGCAGGCGAAGGCCCTGGCGCAGACGTTCGCCGACGCGGGCAAGAAGTACGGGGTCGATCCGGTCGTGCTCGCGGCCATCGCGAAGCACGAGACGGGCAACTTCACGTCGAGCGCGTTTCGCAACAAGCACAACGCCATGGGCGTGTCCGGCAGCGGCGGACCCAAGCGCTTCGCGGACGCCGCAAAGAGCATCGACCAGATGGCGCGGCTCCTCGGCTCGACGACGTCGGGCCCCTACCGGGGCTGCCGCACCGTCGCCGACGTCGGCCGCGTCTACGCCCCCGTCGGCGCGGGCAACGACCCGCACCGCCTCAACGGCGGCTGGCCCGCCGGCGTCGCCCGCTACGCCGACGAGCTCGCCGCCCGGGTGCGCTGACGAGCGGCGTCGCGAGCGCCGGCCGGCCCCCCCGCACCCGTTGTGACGCGGCGCATCGTGAGCCGGGGCGCGGGGCATGTAAAAGGAGCGCGGATGCTCGTCGTCGTCGCTGCCGTGCTCGCCGTCGCCGCTCAGGCGCCGCAGCCCGCGTACCGGGTCGGCAGCGCCACCAACCGCGTGGCCATCCTTCCCGTGCGCTGCGAGCGCGACCTCGACCCGTCCTTGTGCGCCGCCCTCGGCGAGTCCGTCGCCGTCGAGGTCGCGCACGATCCGCGCCTCGACGTCGTCAGCCCGCGCGACATCGACGTCCTCCTCGGCGCGCAGACCGTCGCCGATCTGTCGAGCTGCGAGCGCGACGACTGCTTCGCGCGCCAGGACTTCACGCGCATCGACGCCTCGTACCTGCTCGCGCTCGCCGTCGGCCGCATCGGCGACGAAGCGCGGCTCGTGATCCGCGTCGTCGACCTCAAGCGCGGCGCCGTCATCGATCGCGATCAAGGCTCGGCGCCCGCCCACGACGAGCGCGCCATCGAGCGCGCGTCCCGCGCCCTCGTCATGGGCGTCCTCGTGCGACGCGGCCTCGCCCAGCCGCCGGTGACCACGCGCGAGGAGCAGGGGCTCGGCGGCGTGTTCTGGGCGGGCCTCGGCTCCACCGTCCTCGGGGCGGCCGCGCTCGGCGGCGGCGGCTTCCTCGGCGTGCAGGCCTTCACCCAGACGCGCCAGATCACCGATGACGTCGACGCCGGCGCCCTCGGCCGCGCCGGCTTCGACCAGCAGGCGAGCGCCGCGCGCCAGAGCGCCCTCGGCTCCGACCTCCTCGTCGCCACCGGCGGCGCCCTCGTCGTCGCGGGCGGCGTCATGATGATCGCGGGGGCCCTGTGACGCCCGCCCGCGGCACGCTCGCGGCCGCCGTCGTCGCCGTGGGCGGGGCCTTCCTCGGCGGCGGGTGCTCGCTGTGGGTCGACGGCGAGCTCACCGCCGCGTCGTCGAAGATCGGCGACGGTGGCGAGGGCGAAGGCGAGGGTGAAGGCGGGGGCGAGGGGGAAGGCGAGGGAGAGGGCGACACGGATCCCGCGTGCGAGGACCGCGAGCGCCTCGTCGTCGTCACCAAGGATCCCGAGGATCCGCTGCACGTCTACAGGCTCGTCGCCGGCGGCATCGTGCCGCTCGCGCCCACGGGGTTCGTGCCGCCCGACGGCGCGCTCGTCGACGAAAACGGCGACAGCGCCGCCAACATCGAGGGCGCCGCCTTCGAGAAGGACGCCGCGGGCACGCTGTTCTTCCTCGTCGACAGCAGCCGCTTCTACGCGGTGGACCCGTCGACGCTCCTGCAGCTCGAGGTGCGTACGCCCGAGAAGGCCGTGCGCGCCACCGGCTTCAGCTCCATCAACGGCGTCACCGCCACCCCGCGCTTCGTCATCGCCGCCGGGCTGTCGGGGCTGGCCGGGCTCGACCGCCAGGGCGCCGTCGCCTCCGGCACCGTCGACCTCGGCTCCGGCGGGTTTCACAGCGCCGTCACCTTCAAGAACGCCGGCGTCACCTTCGTCGCCGCCAACAGCGAGTCCGGCTACCAGGTGCTCGCCACCGCCGACGAAAACGGACAGCCCGCGGCCGCCGCCGGCGCCGACGACGACACCCGCTTCGGGAGCTTCGGAGGCTCGCAGGCGCGCCGCGGCCTCGCGTACGACGCCGTGACCGGCTCGTTGTTGCTCGGCGACGACGACAGCGTCATCGTGCCCAAGGCGCCCGGCTTCGCGCTGCCGCCGGCCACGTCGGACTACGCGCTGCCGAGCGGCTCGTTCGTCAGCGCGCTCGGCGCGCGCGGCGGCAAGGGCTACGTCGCCACGGAGAGCGGGGACGTGTTCGAGATCGATCTCGCGCAGGATCCGCCGCAGACGGTGGAGGTGTCGTCGTGGGACACCCTGACGACGGCGGGCATCCCGCAGCAGGTGCTCGTGGGCTGCAAGCGCGTGGTGCTCGTGGTCGGCGGCTTCGGCGGCCCCACCATCTTCCAGTACGCCCGAGACACGCTCGAGCCGTTCGGCGGCGGGCCCGAGGTGCACGACATCATCGACGCCCTCCTCGTCGACAAGGCCGACCTCGCCCTCGCCGGCGATCTCTGAGGGCGAGCGGCGGCGTTCAGCCGATCAATTGATCTCGGTGTCGTCGATGCCCTGGGCGCGCAAGGCGTCGAGCACCTGGGTCTCGCCGGTGCGCTCGTAGCGGTCGACGAGGCCGAGCACGCGCTTGTCGTCGACGGGCTCGCCGAGGCTCATGGCGGTGAGGAGCTCGACGAGCTCGCGGAAGCGGTCGGACAGCTCGGCGAACAACGCCGACGACGACGCCGCCGTCGGCCGCATCAGGCCGGCCACGGAGGCGTAGGCGCTGCCGCCCATGGACACGTAGTACTCGACGCTGTTCACCGCTTCGCTGAAGAAGCCGGTGAGGTAGAGCGACTGATCCCCCATGTGCTTGTAGATGCGGACGGCCTCGCCGGCCTCCGCGTCCTGCGCGCGCGAGAAGAGATCGGCGAGCACCGGCCGCTCGCCCGGATCGGTGCCCGCGTAGACGTTCTCGCTCCGGATGAACTCGACGAGCAGGTTCACCAGATAGACCTGCGCCGTTTCACTCACGCGGACGGACGTCTTTTTCATCGCGCTCGTCAGCGCGTCCCGAAAATACTCACGGCTCGAAGCGACCAGCATCCGTTCGGCTCCTTCTCATGCCGATTCTATCAAGCGTGCGGAACCCTGCGAAATCGTGACCCCTTGACGGCTCGCTGCCGGGGGATACGTTCCGCTGGCACTCGGACCGGTCGAGTGCCAACAGGAGTTTTGCATGGCCAACCCCAAGCTTCGCCCGCTCTACGACCGCGTCCTCGTGAAGCGCGTCGACTCGGAGACCACCACCAAGGGTGGCCTCATCATCCCGGACACCGCCAAGGAGAAGCCCCTGGAGGGCGAGGTCGTGTCCGTGGGCAACGGACGCGTCCTCGAGGACGGCTCGGTGCGCCCGATGACCGTCAAGGCCGGTGACCGTGTCCTCTTCGCCAAGTACGCCGAGACCGAAGTGAAGGTCGGCGGCGAGAATTTCCTTCTTCTGCGCGAGGACGACCTCCTCGGCATCGTGGAGCGCTGAAATGACTGCAAAGAGCATCCTTTTCGACACCAAGGCCCGTGAGAAGATCCTCAAGGGCGTGGACACCCTCGCCAACGCCGTCAAGGTCACGCTCGGTCCCAAGGGCCGCAACGTCGTGATCGAGAAGAGCTTCGGCGCCCCGACCATCACCAAGGACGGCGTCACCGTCGCCAAGGAGATCGAGCTCGAGGACAAGTTCGAGAACATGGGCGCGCAGATGGTGAAGGAGGTCGCCAGCAAGACCTCCGACACCGCCGGCGACGGCACCACCACCGCCACCGTCCTCGCCCAGGCGCTGTTCCGCGAGGGCACCAAGCTGGTCGCCGCGGGTCACAACCCGATGGAGATCAAGCGCGGCATCGACAAGGGCGTCAGCGCCGTCACCGAGGAGCTGAAGAAGCTCTCCAAGGCGACCAAGGGCCAAAAGGAGATCGCGCAGGTCGGCTCCATCTCCGCCAACGGCGACGAGACCATCGGGTCCATCATCGCCGAGGCCATGGAGAAGGTCGGCAAGGAAGGCGTCATCACCGTCGAGGAGGCCAAGAGCCTCGAGACCACCCTCGAAGTGGTCGACGGCATGCAGTTCGACCGCGGCTACCTGTCGACGTACTTCGTCACCAACGCGGACCGCATGGAGGTCCTGTTCGAGACGCCGTACATCCTCGTGTACGACAAGAAGATCTCGAACATGAAGGACTTCCTGCCGATCCTCGAGGCCGTGAGCGGCACCGGCAAGCCCCTGCTCGTGATCGCCGAGGACATCGAGGGTGAGGCCCTCGCGACCCTCGTGGTCAACAAGCTGAAGGGCACGCTCAAGATCGCGGCCGTGAAGGCCCCGGGCTTCGGCGACCGCAGGAAGGCCATGCTCGAGGACATCGCGGTCCTCACCGGCGGTCAGATGATCTCCGAGGAGCGCGGCCAGAAGCTCGAGAACGTCGTGCTGAAGGATCTCGGCACGGCCAAGTCGGTGCGCATCGACAAGGACAACACCACCATCGTCGACGGCGCCGGCAACTCCAAGGACATCCAGGCCCGCATCAAGCAGATCCGGGCGCAGATCGAGGAGACCACCTCGGACTACGACAAGGAGAAGCTCCAGGAGCGCCTCGCCAAGCTCGCGGGCGGCGTCGCCGTCATCAAGGTCGGCGCGGCCACCGAGGTCGAGATGAAGGAGAAGAAGGCGCGCGTCGAGGACGCGCTCCACGCCACCCGCGCGGCGGTCGAGGAAGGCATCGTCCCCGGCGGCGGCGTCGCGCTCATCCGCTGCGCCAAGGCGCTCGACAAGCTCGAGCTCTCCCCCGAGGAGCAGTTCGGCGCGAAGGTCCTGCGTCGCGCCATCGAGGAGCCCCTGCGCCAGATCTCGCAGAACGCGGGTCACGAGGGCTCGGTCGTGGTGAACAAGGTGCTCGAGGGCAAGGGCGCCTTCGGCTTCAACGCCGCCACCGAGGAGTTCGGCGACATGGTCGACTGGGGCGTCATCGACCCCACCAAGGTCACCCGCTCCGCGCTCCAGAACGCGGCGTCGGTCGCGAGCTTGCTCCTCACCACGGAGGCGATGATCGCCGACGAGCCCGAGGACAAGAAGAAGGCCTCCGCGGCTCCCGCCGGCATGGGCGGCATGGGCGGCATGGGCGGCATGGGCGGCATGGGCTTCTGACGCCCGCGCTGCGATGAACGAAAGGGCCGTCCTTCGGGGCGGCCCTTTCCTTTTGGGGCGCGCGCGGACATGCTGGTAAAACCGTTGGCACCCCGGACGGGGGTCCCAGGGGAGACGAGGGCAAGCGATGGCGGCGACGAAGAGCTCTGAACGGCGGGACGGGCCGCGCATCGATCTCCGTCTGCGGGTTCGCTTCGAGGGCGGCGACGCCAAGGGCGAGGCCGAAGCGAGCGACGTCTCTCCCAAGGGCCTCCGGCTCGAGAGCGACAAGCCCGTCGCCAAGGGCACCCAGCTCAAGCTCCACGTCGACGCCGGCGAGGTCGAGGAGCTGCAGGCCATCGGCGAGGTCACCTGGTGCCGCGAGCGCCCCTCGCCCACCGGCAAGACCATGTACGACGTCGGCGTCGCCTTCGAGAGCGACTGGCTCGCGCGCGACCGCGGCCCCCTCGGCTCGGCGCTCGCCCGCATCTTCGCCATGAACTCCTACGAGCCGGCGCGGAGCTTCGAGCGCACCCCGGTGTCGTTGAAGGCCACCTCGGCCGCGCCGTCTCTCGAGCTCGAGGTCGGCAACGTCTCCATCGGCGGGATGCAGATCCGCAGCAAGGGCCCGCTCGGCGAGAACCTCAAGGCCGGCACCGGCGTCGTCGTCGACATCGACGCCGAGGGCGGCACCCGCTCCATGCGCGGCAAGGTCGCGTGGGTCGCCGGCCAGCGTGCCGGCGAGCTCCCGCCCGCGAGCCCGCGCATGTCGGACTCCTTCGGCGTGGAGTTCCCGGACATCAGCCCCGAGGACCGCGCCCTGCTCGAGCGCATCCGCACCGGGCAGACGGACCCCGACAAGATCACGGTCGCCCTCGATATGTAGCGCCGGTCGCGCCGGATCAGGCGGGGACGGCGGCGCGTTCGTCGGCGCCCACTTCGGCGGAGCCGTCGACGGTGATGGTGCCGTCGTCGGCGATGGTGACCTTGAAGTGCTGCAGCGGGTTCGGCGCCGGGCCGTTCAGCACGCTGCCGTCGGGGTTGTAGGCCGAGCCGTGGCAACCGCAGTGGATGGTGCCGTCGGCGTCGACGGTGCCGTCGGGGCCGCTGGTGTCGCAGCCGAGGTGGGTGCAGATGGCGGTCATCGCGTAGACGCCGCCGGCGTCGCGGCCGACGAGGACGCTGGCCTCGGGGACCTGCTTGACGTCGCCTTCCGCGAGGTCCGAGACGTTGCCGGCTTCGATGGGACCCGACGGCGGACCCCCACACGCGAGCGGCAGCCCGCCGACCGTCAGGCACCCCGCCCCCGCTCCCATCACCTTCAAAAACACGCGCCGCGTCGTCGTCATCGTGAGGCTCTCCACGTCAGGAAGGAGGCAGCATAGTGCAACCCCGGCGCCGAGGCGAAAACGGCACCATCGGTCACGATACGGCGACGACGACTCCGGCGCGGGTACGGGCTTGTGTCGGGGCCCACGAAAGACAAGAACGCGGGGATGGAGAACCTTCGCGCGCGCATCATCGGGACCGGCGGCTGGTGCCCGCCTCGCGTGGTCACCAACGCGGACATGGCCAAGATCGTCGATACGAGCGACGAGTGGATCCGCACCCGCACCGGCATCGTCGAGCGCCACCTGATCGAGAAGGAGGGCGACCTCGCCTCGACGGAGATGGCCGAGCCGGCGTGTCGGGCCGCGCTCGAGAGGGCCGGCGTCTCGCCGCTCGACATCGACATGATCGTCGTCGGCACCGTCACGCCCGACCTCCGCCTCCCCTCCGCCGCGTGCCTGCTCCAGGCAAAGCTCGGCTGCAAGAACGCCAGCGCCTTCGACGTCGTCGCCGCCTGCGCCGGCTCGCTGTACGCGCTCACCGTCGTCGACAAGTTCATCCGCACGGGGACCGTCAAGCGCGCCCTCGTCGTCGGCGTCGAGACCATGACGTCGATCACCAACTGGAGCGACCGCAACACCTGCGTCCTCTTCGGCGACGCCGCCGGTGCCATGGTCGTCGAGGCGGCCCCCGCCGACGGCCCCGGCGTCCTCGACACCGCCATCTACTCCGACGGCACGGCGTGGGAGCACCTCTACATCCCCGCCGGCGGCAGCAAGACGCGCATGACGCAGGAGCTGCTCGACGGGCAGGCCGATCGCATCAAGATGAACGGGCGCGAGGTCTACAAGATCGCCGTGCGCGCGCTCGTGGACGCCGCCGAGAAGATCCTGAAGAAGAACGGGCTGACGTCGTCGGACGTGAAGCTCGTCGTGGCGCACCAGGCGAACATCCGCATCATCGAGGCCGTGGCCGAGCGCGTTCACATCCCCATGGAGCGCTTCGTCATCAACATCGATCACTACGGGAACACGTCGTCGGCGTCGGCCCTGGTCACCTTCGATGAGGCCGTCCGCGACGGCCGGATGAAGCCCGGCGACCTCGTGCTCATGCTCGCCATCGGCGCCGGCATGGCGTGGAGCGCCATCCTCTACCGCGCCTGAGCGACCCGCCGCGGGCCGCGTTCGAGCGGGCGTGCGACAGGGTTGGTAGGCTCTCCGCGTGGAGTCGCTCCTCCGCGCCTCGCTCGCTACGTTCGCGGCGCTCTCGATCCTCGGGGGGCTCTCGGCGTTGATGAAGATCGAGCCGCCGCACAGGCTCGACAAGCTCTTCGTCATCGTCCACCACGCCTTCGCGCTCCTCCTCGCGGTCGCCGCGCTGCTCGCGGCGCGCGTGGGCGGCGGCGACGGACGCGCCCTGTTGCTGTCGGCTGCGGCGCCGCTCCTGGTGCTGTGTCTGCAGGACGTCGTCAGCCCGCGCGTCGCGCTCCTCGGCGTCCCGCTGTTCGCCACCGGCGTGCTCGCGCAGGTGCTGGTGCTCGTTCACGCGATCCCCGCCGAGCTCGTCGGACCGACGTGCGCGGGCATCGGCGCCGGCTCTTGCGCCGCCGGCGCGGTCGCCTGTGTCCTGCGCCGCCGCAGAGACAGGACCCCGAGGGTGCGGGCGCTCCTCGGCGCGCAGGCGCTCGCGCTGACGCTGGCGGTGGTCGCGGCGCTCCTCGGGTTCCTGCCCAACGACGTCGGCGCGTCCGCCTGGGCCGTCGGCCTCGGCACCGCGGGCGCCGTCGCCACCGCCGCGCGGCTCGCGCCGCGCGCGCCGCCCGGGACGCGCGAGATCCTGAGCGGCGCCGTGGTCTTCTCGCTGTTGCTCGCGGTCGGGTCGGCGGCGTCGCTGCCGATCGCGGAGTCCTTGATCGCCGCGGGTTGGGCGGCGCAGGTGTCGGTGGCGGTCTTCGCTCTCGTGCGCGCGTCCGTCGACGTCGGGCGCGCCACGGCGCTGCCCCCGCGCGAGCCACCGCTCGACGTGGCGCTGCCGTCGGCGCAGGCGCTCGGGGCCATGGCGCCGTTCCTCGACGACGCCATCTTGCGCCGGCCGGGACGCCCGCGCGTGATTGCGCGCGTCCCTGCGCGCCGGCTCCTCGACGCGGCGCTCGATCGCGCGCGCGGCGCGCAGCCCGCCCTGCGCGGCCGGCGCGAGGACGTCCTGCGCGTCGACGTGGTGGGCAGCGAGGTCGACGTCGACGTCGACGGCGACCCCGCCGACCTCGCCGAAGCGCTGTGTGCCGTCCTCGACAACGCCTTTCGCGCGCGCGTGGAACACCCCGACGTGCGGGTGGAGGTGCACCTGCGCGGCAGCCCCGCCGCGGTCACCTTCGAGATCTCCGACGTCCTGCCGGAGGGCGCCGAGCCCGCCCCCGGCGCCGGCATCGCCGACGCCGACGCCCCCTTCATGCACCCGCGCGCCGACGTCGACCGCCCCGGCCTCGGCGTCTCCCTCGCCCGCGCCCGCGTCCTCGTCGAGCGAAACGGCGGCAAGCTCCTGACGCGCAGCTCCGCCGACGGCTCCACCGTGCAGGTGACGATGCCGCGCCGGATCCAGAAGGGCGCCGTGGGCCACGCGTAACATCGCGCGCCCGCCGAGCAGACGGCGCGTCGTCGTCGTCCGGCGCACGTGCGCCGTCACGGTGAGGGGACTGCGATCCGGTTCTCGCGCCGCTGTGGCGGCGCGGGGCATGCGAGCCTCCGATCCGGCTCGTAGATCACGCCGACGGGCGCAACGCGATCCCCCCGCCCCGCGGTGGTCGCGGCCGCCGGTGCGCACGAGAGCCCTCCACACCGCTGCGAAGTCGCCACAGCGACACCGCTGCATCTTCCGCTTCGACGTCTCGGTGTCAGCGCACCGGCGGCGGGACCACCGCGCGTGCCGGCACTGACCCTTTTCCGCTGTGCGGATCACTTCTCTAGGGGTCGTCGACGGGCGCGCGCTTCGCGCTCGGGTCGAGGCGCCGGCTGAGGAGGGCGCGGACGGCGTCGGTCGGCGCCGCCGCCAGCGCGCGCTCGCGATACCGGCGACACGTCTCGGCGTGGCCCGCGCGGCGATGGAGGTCGGCGAGGACCGCGTCCCAGAGGTAGGAGGCCTCGAGCCAGCGCGGAGGCGCCACGCCGTCGAGGAGCGCGAGCGCGGCTTCCACGCCCTGCCACTCGGCGACGGCGACGGCGCGGTTGAGCGCGTGAAGGGGCGACGGCGCGGCGCGCTCGAGCATGGCGTAGAGATCGGCGATCTCCTTCCAGCGCGTGTCCGAAAACGACGGCGCGAAGCAGTGCTCGGCGGCGATGCCCGCTTCGGCGTGATAGCGCGAGAAGGTGCCGCCGCTCGCGGAGCGCGCGAGCCACGCGGCGCCGACGCGAATCCGGTCCTGGTCCCACAAGCTTCGATCCTGCTCCTCCAACAGCAGGAGGGCGCCGGCGCCGTCGACGCGGGCGGCGAAGCGCGCGGCGTGCAGGTGCATGAGCGCGAGCAACGCGAAGGTCTCGGGCGTCGCGCCGACGGGGTGCTCGGCGAGCAGCGTCGCGAGGCGCACCGCTTCGTCGCACAGCTCGTGCCGGAGCGCCGACTCCGCGCGCGCGCTCAGGTAGCCCTCGTTGAACAGCAGGTAGAGGACCTCGTGCACGCTCGCGATGCGCGTCGGCAGCGCGTCGAGCGGGAGTGAGGTGCGGCGCTCGACGGCGGTGCTCCGCAGCCGCTCGCGCGCGCGCTGCAGCCGCTTGTGCACGTTCGCCTCGGTGGTGAACAGGCGCAACGCGATCTCCCCGGTGGAGAACCCGCACAGCGTCTTGAGGGCGAGGACCAGCCGCGACTCGCGCGGGATCTCTTCGTCGCAGCAAACGAAGAGCATGCGGAGCAGATCGTCGCGGACCTCGCCGGCGTAGTGCGCGGACGCCGGCGGCGCATCCACGGCCGCCATGCTCGCCAGCTCGGCCGCCGCCCCCTCGAGGATGCGCTTCCTGCCCGCGTCCTGTCGCAGCGCGCCGACGAGGTGGTTGCAGGCCACGCGATAGAGCCACGCGCCGGCGTCGTCGGGGACGCCCTTCGCCACCCACGCGCTCAGCGCCGCCGCGAGCGCGCTTTGCACCGCGTCCTCGACGAGCTCGATGTGCCGCACCCCGACCTTGCGCGCGAGCTGGGCCGTGAGCCTGCCGTACGCGTGGCGGAAGAAGTGCTCGACGAGCCCGGCCGCCGGGCCCTCGTCGCCGGTCACATCTGCGCGCCGGCCATCTCACGCACCTCGATGCGCGCGCCCGGTCCGCTCGGCATCTCCTGCGCGATGCGCACGGCCTCCTCGATGCTGTCCGCGGACACGATCATGAAGCCGCCGACGACCTCCTTGGCCTCGACGAACGGCCCGTCGCTCACGCCCGCGGCGCTCACGAGCTTGCCGCCGGACTTCAGCTTGTCGCCCCAGTCCACGATGTTGTCCTTGAACTTGTCCTTCCAGGCGTTCCACTTCGCGAACATCGCCTGCATCTGCTCCGGCGAGGGAGCCGGCGAGGGAGCCGGCGAGGGAGCCGGCGACGGCGCGGGCCCGGCTTGGCCCTGGGAAGGCGGGCTGCGATGGAGAAACAGGTACTTGTGGCTCGGCATGGTCTCCTCCGTTATCCCCTTCGACGCGCGAGGGCACCCGGTCTGGACACCCACCCGTACGAATTTTCCTCTCTCCTCGCTGCGCCGCCCTCCGGTCTGCACTGTGCGAGCGCAGGAGGCGGCCGCCGGTGATTTGCGGCCGCGGCCGAGCGACCCTTGCGCCGAGGCGTGCTCCGTGTAGCGTCGGCGCATGATCGACGTCGTCGAGCTCACGGAGTCGCTGTGCTCCATCCCGTCCGTCACCGGGGACGAGGCCGCCGCCGTCGACGACGTCGCCGCGCGCCTGAAGAAGCTCGGCGCCACGGTCACGCGGCAGCGGGTGCCCGACCAGGGCGAGGACAAGGCCGGCCGCGACAACCTCCTGGCGGTGCCCGCCGGCGCCGCCGCGCCCGAGCTGCTCTTGACCACGCACCTCGACACCGTGCCGCCGTTCCTGCCGCCCAAGCGCGTCGTCGCAGGCGGCGTCGAGCGGCTCACCGGCCGCGGCGTCATCGACGCCAAGGGCATCGCCGCGGCCATGATCGCAGCGTGGCAGACCCTGGTGGCCGCGGGCGAGACCCGCGTCGGCCTCCTGTTCGTCGTCGGCGAGGAGACCAACAGCGACGGCGCCCGCGCGGCCGCCGCCGGCTTCGCCCCGAAGGTGAAGCACTTCATCGACGGCGAGCCCACCGACGGCGTCCTCGTGCGCGCCATGAAGGGCGTGCTCGCCTTCGAGCTCGACGTCGACGGCGTCGCCGCGCACAGCGCGTACCCGGACGCCGGCAAGAGCGCCGTCCACCAGCTCATCGACGACCTCGCCCGCCTGCGCGCGGAGTCCTGGCCCGCCGACGACGACGTCGGCGAGACCACGCTCAACGTCGGCGTGCTCGAGGGCGGCGTCGCCGCCAACGTCCTGGCGCCCCACGCGCGCGCCGTCTGCGTCATGCGCTGCAGCGCCGACGCAGACGCCCTCGAGGCGCGCATCCGGGGGCTGTTGTCGCCGTCGACGTTGATGGCGGTGCGCACGAAGAGCGGCCCGCAGCGCCTGGTGACGCTGCCGGGCGAGGCCACCAAGGTGGTCGCGTTCGGCTCCGACGTGCCGCACCTCTCGCCGCTGTGCGCCGCCGCCGGCGGCCCGCTGCTCGTCGGGCCCGGCTCCATCCTCGACGCGCACACGTCCCACGAGGGCGTCGCCGTCGCCGACCTGCGCGCGGCCGTCGACGCGTACGCTTCCCTCAGCCGCCGCCTTCTCGCCGCCGGAGACGCCCGATGACCTCGCCCCTCGCCCCGCCCCTGCGCCCCGGCACCGTCGACGGCGGGAGCGTGCCCGACAAGGCGCGCGTCGACGCCGTCATGGCCGAGCTCGCACCGTTCCTGGACCTCGACGCCGCCGCTCTCATCGCCGACGACACCGCGCGCAACGCGCGCACCGCGTTCCGGCACTTCCTCGGGCTCCTCGAGGTGGGCGCCGTGCGCGCCGCCGGTCCCGTGGGCGCGGGCAAGGACGGCGCGCCGCGCTGGGAGGTCGACGCGCGGGTGAAGCGCGGCATCCTCTTTGGCTTCAAGCTCGGCAGGCTCGTCGAGCTCGGCGACGCCGCGCTGCCGTTCGTCGACAAGGACACCTACCCGGTGCGCGGCTTCGCCCCGGCCGATCGGGTGCGCGTGGTCCCCGGCGGCTCGTCCGTGCGCCGCGGCGCGCACGTGGCGCCGAGCGTCACCATCATGCCGCCGGCGTACGTCAACGTCGGCGCGTTCGTCGACGAGGGCACGCTCGTCGACAGCCACGCGCTCGTCGGGAGCTGCGCGCAGATCGGCAAGCGGGTTCACCTGAGCGCGGCCGCGCAGGTGGGCGGTGTGCTCGAGCCCATCGGCGCCGTCCCCGTCGTCATCGAGGACGACGCGTTCGTCGGCGGCAACGTCGGCGTCTACGAGGGGACGCTCGTGCGCACGCGCGCGGTGCTGGCCGCCGGCGTGGTGCTCACCCGCTCCACCAAGGTGTTCGACGTCGTCAACGAGCGGGAGATCTCCGCCACGGCCGACGCGCCGCTCGAGATCCCTGCCGGTGCGGTGGTGGTCCCCGGCTCGCGTCCGGCGTCGGGCGCGTGGGCCAAGGAGCGCGGGCTGCACGTCGCCACGCCGCTCATCGTGAAGTACCGCGACGAAAAGACCGACGCCAAGGCGAGCCTCGAGTCCGTGCTGCGCGCCTGAGCGCCGTCGCCGCGGCTCCTCACACGCGCGCTGCCGGCGGGGGCGGACGGCGCGTGTTGTTACAGATGAGCGAAGAGCGATGACGAAGCCCCTGCCCCCACGGCCCGAGGCGCCGGACGACCAGGCGCTCGTCGACGCGCTGGCGGGGCAATACGTCGTCGTCGCCCCCGACGTGCAGCTCACGGTCATCGCGGTGAGCGAGGCATACGCGCGCCTCGTGAGGTCCCGCCCCGAGGCAATCATGGGGCGGGGGCTCCTGGAGGTGCTCGCCGAGGATCTCCAGGACCGCGGCGCCTCGGTGGCGGACAGCATCGCCCGGGCGATCGAGTTGCGCGCGCCGGACGAGATGCCGCCCGAGCGCCGTGAGGATGACGGCGAGGAGCGCTGGCTTCGCGTGATCAACGCGCCGGTGCTCGGGGCGGACGGCGCGGTCCGCTCCGTCATCCACCGCGTCGAAGACGTCACGTCTTGCGCGCGCAGGAGCGACGCCGGGATGGAGGCGCGCGCGAACGCGGTCGCGCAGATCGGGATCTGGTGGTTCGACGTCGAGAACGACACGCGTCGCTGGTCCGACGAGCTCTACCGGATCTTCGGCGTCGCGCGAGGGACGGCGCTCAGTTGGGAGCGCCTCCTCGAGTGCGTCCACCCCGATGATCGTGCGCAGCTCGCGCGCCTCCTGCCGGAGGCGAAGGGCGGTGCGACGATCGACTCCCAGTACAGGATCGTCGTCCGCGGTGAGACGCGCTGGGTGCGCGCGCGCACCGAGGTGCAGCCGGGCCCCGGGGGCATCCGCGTCGGCACCGTGCAGGACATCACCGATCTCAAGCGCGCCGAGGAGGACCTCGCCCGCGAGGAGGCGCTCCTGCGCAGCTTGTTCGAGGGAACCCCTGACGGGGTCTTCGTCGCCGACGGCGACGGCAACTACATCGACGTCAACCCCGCCGCGTGTCGCTTGCTCGGGTACTCCCGCGATGAGCTGCTCACCATGAACGTCAGGCAGCTCGTGGCGCCGAACGAGCTGCCGCGTCAGACGAGCCTGGTCGACCGCCTGCGCGGCGGCGCGTTGGACGTCTCCGAGTGGCGCTTGAAGAAGAAGGACGGCACGTGGCTGCCGGTTGAGCTCAGCGCCAACGCGCTCCCCGACGGCCGCCTGCAGGGGCTGGTGCGCGACATCACCGAGAGACGCCAGGCCGAGGACCGCCTCCGGCTCTCCGAGGAGAAGTACTCCGGCATCGTGTCCATGTCGGTCGACGCGGTCATCTCCATCGACGAGGACCAGCGCATCACCCTGTTCAACCAGGGCGCCGAGGCCATCTTCGGGTGGGCGCAGCGCGAGATCCTCGGGCAGCCGATCGACGTGCTGATCCCCGGGGCGCTCCGCGCGCTTCACCGAGAGCACATCGATGCTTTCGCTCGCGGCCCCGCCGCGTCGAAGCGGATGGGCGACCGAAACACCCCGATCGCCGGGAGGCGCAAAGACGGCGAGGAGTTCCCCGCCGACGCGGCCATCTCGAAGATCGACGTCGGCGGGCGACGCGTGCTCACCGTGGTGCTCCGCGACGCCACCGAACAAAGGCGCGTGGAGCTCGAGGAGCGCTTCCTCTCCGAGGTCGGCGCGGTCCTCGCCAACACCCTGGACTTCGACGACACGGTCGCGAGCATCGTGCGCCTCGCGCTCGACCTCGGCGACTGGAGCTTGCTGGTGGCGCTCGACGACGACGGCGGCATCCGCCGCACCGCGGTGTCGGCCGCGGACCCCGCGCGGCAACCCGCGGCGGACGCGCTCCGGAGCCTCCCCATCGGTCGCGGGCAGCCTCACCTCGGGCGCGAGGCGCTGTCGTCCGGGCGCCCCCACATCACGGTCTGTCGCACCGCCGAGCAAGTCCGCGACATGTTCCCCGACGACGAGCGCCGGCGGATCATCGAGGCGCTCGGCCTGGCGTCCGTGATGGAGGTGCCGCTGTTCGCCCACGGGCGGCTCGTGGGCGCGCTCGTGGTGGTCTCGGCTTCTCGTGTCAGGCGCTACGCCGCGACCGAGTTGCACCTGCTCGACGGCCTCGGGCAGCGGGCGGCCCTGGCCCTCGAGAACGCGCGCCTGTACCACGCCGGGAAGGTGGCGCTCGAGGATCGCGACAGCGTGCTCGGCATCGTCGCGCACGACCTGCGCAACCCCCTCAACGCCATCCTGTTGGCGACGCAGGTGCAGGCCATGCGCGGCGCGGCGGGCGGGGGCCGGTCGGGCGAGACCATCAAGCACGCGGCGGAGCGGATGAACCGTCTGATCCAGGACCTGCTCGATGTCCGCCGCGCCGCCGCCGGCGGCCTCTCCCTCTCGCGCGAGCGCGTGGCACCGCGCGCCGCGTGCGAGGCCGCGGCGTCGGCGCAGCGACAGCTCGCGGAGGAGGCAGGGGTGGAGCTCGCCGTCGTCGCGCCCGCCGCCCTGCCGGACGCCTGGGGCGACGCCGGGCGCCTGTCGCAGGTGTTCGACAACCTGCTCGGCAACGCGCTCAAATTCACGCCGCGCGGAGGCCGCGTGACGCTCTCGGCGGCGCAGGAGGGGGACCACCTCTTGTTTCTGGTCGTCGACACGGGCCCCGGGATCCCCGAGGAGGTCCTCCCGCACGTGTTCGACCGTTTCTGGCAGGCCAAGAACGCCGACCGTGCGGGCGCAGGCCTCGGCCTCGCCATCGCCAAGGGGGTCGTGGAGGCCCACGGCGGTCGGATCTTCGTCGACAGCGTGCCTGGCCGAGGCGCCACGTTCGGCTTTACGATTCCGATCGCGCCGCGGTCCTCGTCGACGACCGGCGCCGAGCCGCCGCTCTCCGGCCGCTGACGCTCGGCGGGGAGGAACCCGCGGCGGCTTCGGGCATCGAAGACGAACGAGAGGGAATTCCATGACCATGAATGACATCGCAGTGATCGGCGGCGGCCCCGCGGGCGCCAGCGCCGCCGTCTTCCTTGCGCGCGCCAAGCTGTCCACGCTCGTCCTCGACGCGGACCAGGGCATCACCCGGCGGGCGCAGCTCGACAACGCGCCCGGCTTCCCCGAGGGGATCACGGGGCCGGCGTTCGTCGACAAGGGCCACGAGCACATCAAGCGCGCGGGCGCCACGCTGGTGAAGGCCAAGATCGCCTCGCTCACGAAGAAGGAGGACGGCTTCTTGCTCACCGCCGAGGGCGGGGAGACGTTCGAGGCCAAGCAGGTGCTCCTCGCCACGGGCGTCGGCGTCGACCTCGCCAAGCAGGCCGGCGTCGACGTGAAACCCGCCACCGAGCCGCGCATCAAGGAGATCGTCGCCGTCGACGGCGAGGGCCGCACCAACGTCGCCGGCGTCTGGGCCGCGGGCACCGTCGCCGGCGTGAGCGTCCACGTCGCCGTCACCGCGGGCGACGGCGCGCGCGTGGCCATCAACATCGTGAGCGCCCTGCGCGGCCAACGCCACGTCGATCACGACGTGCTCCCTGCGCCGCAGACGTAGCGAAGCGGCGCGGGCTGCTCCCTGGCGCGGGCCCGCCGCCGCGCTCTGGACGTGTGCGTCGCGCGCGGGGCGCGGGCGTTGCGCTTTGCGCGGGGATCGGTCGAGGCTCGTGCGATGACCCCGGCGCCTCCCGCCCTCGAAGCGCGCGGCCTCACCGTGCGCTTCGACGGCCGCCCGGTGCTGGACGGCGTGGACTTCGCGCTCGCCGCCGGCGAGATCGCGGTCGTCGAGGGGCCGTCGGGCTGCGGCAAGAGCACCTTCCTGCGCGCGCTGGGCACGCTCCAACCCGTCGACGCGGGCACGCTCGCCCTCGGCGGTGCCCCCGCCGCGGGGATCGCGCCGCCGGCGTTCCGCGCGCGCGTCGCGTACGTGCCGCAGACGCCCGTGATGTTCGCCGGCAGCGTGGCCGACAACGTGCGCGCCGGACCGCGGCTGCGCGGCGTCAGGCTCGGCGACGACGACGTCGCGCGCCTGCTGTCCCGCTCCGCGCTGGCGCCGTCCATGGCGTCGCGCGCGGCGGGCGAGCTGTCGGGCGGCGAGAAGCAGCGCGTGGCCATCGCGCGCGCGCTGGCCAACGAGCCCGGCGTCATCTTGTTCGACGAGCCGACGTCGGCGCTCGACCCTGAAGCGAGCGCCGGAGTCATCGAGCTCGTCAAGCGCTGCGCCGCCGGCGGCTGCGGCGTCGTCGTCGTCACCCACGCGCGCGAGCAGGCGCGCGCGCTCGGCGGCACCCGCTACGCGTGCGAAGGCGGCCGCGTGACGAGGACGGAGCCTGCATGAGCTACGTCCACATCCCGCTCTGGCGCCTGCTCATCGTGCTCGCGCTGGTGCTCACGGCGTCTTTGGCGGTGTCCTGGCGCGCGGGGCTCGGCCTCGGCAAGGAGCTCGCCATCGGCGTCGCCCGCGGCGCCGTTCAGCTCCTCGCCGTCGGCTACGTCCTCGTCGTGCTCTTCGCCCACGATCTGCCCGAGTGGGTGCTCTTGATGCTCACGGTGATGCTCCTCGTGGCCGCGTGGACGAGCGCGCGCCGCGTGGAGAGCGGCCCGCCCGTCGCGGTCCTCGTGCCGCGCACGTGGCTCGCGATCTTCCTCGGCTCGGCGACGGCGCTGGTGCCGGTGTTCGCCCTGGTGGTCACGCCCGATCCGTGGTTCGGCGCGCGCACGGTGGTGCCCATCAGCGGGATGATCGTCGCCAACGCGATGAACGTCGTCGCCCAGGTGAACGAGCGCCTCTTCGCTACGGCGCGGGCCCAGCGCGCGGAGATCGAGCAGTGGCTCGCGCTCGGGGCCACGCCCAAGCAGGCGCTCGCGAAGCCCGTGCGCGACGCCGTGCGCGCCTCTTTGATCCCCACCATCAACGGCCTGCTCACCGTGGGGCTCGTGTCTTTGCCCGGGATGATGACCGGTCAGATCTTGAGCGGTGTCTCCCCCGACGACGCCGTGCGCTACCAGATCGTCATCCTCTACCAGCTCGTCACCGTGGCCTCGGTCTCGGGCGGCACCGCCGCCTGGCTCGCGCGCCGCGCCCTGTTCACGCCCGGCGACCAGGTGCGCGCCCTCGGGCCGAGGTGAGCTCGCCCGCCGCGTCCGCGTCTCGGGCGCCGCCCTACGCAGCGCGGTTTGCAAATCGTCGCACCGTGCGCGTTTCGAACCCATTCGCGACGCCGGCGTGGGAAGCGCGCCGCTGTGCTCGGCCTTCGCAGCGCCTTCGTTCCTCGTGCCCTCGATCTCTCTCCCATCGCCCGCGGCCCATCCCCGGGGCCGGGATTCCGGGGGTTGCCGCGGGCGCGCGGCCTCGTAGCATCCAGGCATGCGCAGCCTCGCCTTCGCCCTCGTCGCGCTCGCCCTGGCGAGCTGTACCCCGCCCGAAGCCAAGGCCGCCGATGGCCGTTACGTCACCCAGGCGCTCGGCGGCATCGCGATGATCCCCTGGGAGCAGGCCCAGGGCGACTTCACGCAGCTCGCGCAGCCGGGGGCGCTCACGTTCGTGGAGCTCGCCGGCGTCCACTGCGGCGGCTGCAAGAAGAACATGCTGACCTTCAAGAAGCTCGCGCACGTCCGCCATGACGTCGCCATCCGCGTGGTGATGTTCCCGCCGGACGTCTGCGACGACCGCACGACGCCGGAGTGCCGCCAGGCGCAGCAGTGGAGCCGGCAGATCGGCGGTTGCTACACGCCGACGGTCTGGGCCTTCGCCCCCGACGGCAAGCTGATCGCCCGCGATGACACCTGCAAGGACTCGCGGCCGGGCGCCGGCTTCTTCCACGCCTTCGCTGCCCGTGAGCTGAAGCAGTCGGCGAGCTGACGCCACGGGAACACGTAGACCTGTGGAAACCACAGGGTGTGATTACCTGGGCCGTTCGAAGACCACGAGGTGGCTGAAGCCACGCAGCAGGAAGCCCTCCCGCGCCGCCTGGAGCGTCCCCGGACCCCGCTCGAGGGCCTTGCCGTGCCGGATGATGGCGGCGTGCTCGATCATCTCGAGCCGGTGGTCCTCGGCGAGGGTGGCGAGCTGGAGCCCGAGGGGGTGGAACGCGCGCTTGCCGGCTTTGGCCTGGAGGACGTCGCAGACGAACATGGCGAGGACGCCGTCGGGGCGCAGCACCCTGCGGGCCTCCTTGATGACGTCGCCCATGGCCTGCCCCCAGGAGCCGTCGGCGGCGGAGAGCTTGCCGATGCAGGCGGGGTCGTCGGAGTAGCGCAGGTTGTCCGCGTAGGGCGGGTCGAAGAACACGAGGTCGACGCTGCGGTCCTGCAGCGGGAGCTTCCGGGCGTCGCCGGGCTCGACGTCGGCGCGCGCGGGGGCGAGGTCGAAGCCGCGGCCCTTGCGGCCGAGGTCCTGGCAGACGTCGAGGGTGGTGCCGGAGCCGCAGAAGGGGTCGACGACGAGGGCGCCGGGCTTGGACCACAGGGTGAGCACCTGCCAGACCACCCACGACGGCGTGGCCCCGCGGTAGCGCTGGCTGCCCTGCTCGCCGGTGCCGTAGTGCTGCGACGGGTAGTCCCACAAGGTCGTCGTGGCCGGCACGAGCGGCGGCTTCTTCAGCGGCCGGAAGCGCACGTAGGGGTTCTTGATGCCGGGGCTGTCGCGTGGGGGTGCGCTGCTTTGCGGTCCGGAGCGCCGACGCTCGTGTCCGTGGGCTCGCGGCGGTTTCTGTCGTTTCACGCGGCATCTGTATAGCGTCGCGGGAGCATGGAGAAGCGCGAGTTTCTCGTCGTCGGCGCCGGCGTCTCCGGCCTCGCCTTCGCCAACGAGGTGCGGGACCGCGTGCTGGTGCTCGAGCGCGAGGAGGAGCCCGGCGGCTGGTGCCGCACGGTGAAGCAGGACGGCTTCGTCTGGGACTACTCGGGCCACTTCTTCCACTTCCGCCGCCCGGAGATCGACGCATGGCTGCGCGAGCGGATGCCCGCGAACAGCGTGCGCACCGTCGAGAAGCGCACGCGGGTGACGACGGTGGCCGGCGACGAGGTGGACTTCCCGTTCCAGACGCACCTGCACCAGCTCCCGCAGCCCGCGTTCGTCGCGTGCCTCGCCGACTGGGCCGCGGCCGCGCGGGCGCCGGGCGCGGGCGCGGGGGCGCGCTCGTTCAAGGACATGCTCGAGCGCCGCTTCGGCCGCGCCGTCTGCGACAGCTTCCTCGTGCCGTACAACGAGAAGGTCTACGCCACCGACCTCGACCGCCTCGACAAGGACGCCATGGGCCGCTTCTTCCCACAGGCGTCGCTCGAAGACGCGCTCGCGGCGCTCGGCGGCGCGCGGCTGGCCACGTACAACGACACCTTCACCTACCCCAAGCGCGGCGCCGTCCAGTACGTGCGCGCGCTGATGCGCGATCTCCCCGAGGGCGCCGTCGCGCTCGGCGAGGGCGTCGAGCGCGTCGACGTCGACCGGCGCGTGGTCCACACGAAGAAGGGGCGGCAGATCGGCTACGAGCACCTGGTGGCGTCGGCGCCGCTGCCGTCGCTGTTGCGGGCGTGCGGCGTGGCTCACGACGCCGACGCGTTCACGTCGAACCAGGTGCTCGTGCTCAACCTCGGCTTCGACAGGAAGGGCCGCGACGACGTGCACTGGATCTACTTCGCGGACCCGGCGCTGTCGTTGTACCGGGTCGGCTTCTACGACAACATCCTCGGCACCGACCGCATGTCGCTCTACGTCGAGATCGGCATGCCGGCCGGCGCGGACGTCGACGTCGACGCCGCCCGCGCCCGCGCCCTCGCCGACCTCGCCCGCGCCGGCGTCGTCGACGGCCATCGCCTCGTGGCGTCGCACGCGGTGGTGATGAACCCGGCGTACGCACACATCACGCGGCGGTCGCTCCTCGAGTCCGCGCGCACGCGGGCCGCCCTCGCCGACCTCGGCGTCCACGCCGTCGGCCGCTACGGCCGTTGGACCTACTGCTCCATCGAGGACAACATCGTCGAGGCCCGCGCGCTCGCCCGCGCCCTCGCCGGTCCCTGATCGACGACCGCGGCGTTCGACCGCCGCGACGTGCTCACAGCGCGCATGGGCCTCTTCGGCGGACCGCTGAAGGATCTGCGGGCGCACCGCGCGCTGGGCGACCGTCTGCGCCGCACCGGCAAGCTCGACGAAGCCGCGGCCGCGTATCGCGCCCTGATGCGCGAGCTCGCGGCCGAGGGTTTGAAGCTGCGCGCGGCGGCCGCGTGCCGGCTCGTCCTCGAGGTCTCGCCGGGCGACATCGAGGCGCGTGAGACGCTCAAGGCGCTCACCGGCGCGGCCGCCGCCGACGACATCACGCTCGAGGTGCAGCCCACGGACGTCCTCGTCGAGCACCCGAGCGCGCCGCCGCCGCTCCCCGAGGATGACGACCTGCGCCGGCTCATCGCGCGCTCGGCGCGGCTGTGTGCGGGCGTGCCGGCCGAGGTCGCGGAGGCGGTGGCGCTGGCGTTCGCGCCCGCGGTGCTCCCGGCCGGCAGCCCGCTGATGCGCGGCGGGCGGGACAGCCCCGGGCTGTACGCGATCGAGGGCGGCGAGGTCGACGTCGTCGGCAGCGACGCCCCCGGCGGCGTCCGCCCCGGCGTCGTCGGCTGCGCGACGCTCCTCGGTGAGATGAGCGCGCTGCCGGACAACCGCGCGAGCGGCGACGTGCTCGCGCGCACGCCGGTGACGGCGCTGTTCCTCGCGGCCGACGCGCTGGGCGCGCTGTCCCTCCGACACCCGCCGCTGCGCGCGCGCCTGGACAAGCTCAGCATCTGCCGCCGCGCGCTCGACGCGCGGCTGCGGCCGGACTTCCCGACGCCGCTGTGACCCGCGCCGCCCGGCCGGCCCGGCGTTCCAGGTGGAACGTCGGGCCGCGGCGGCGGCGCTGTGCCGGCGCGTCCGGGCGCGACGCGACGCCTGGCGCGGCGCGTGCGAACCGGCGGGCACACCCCAACGAGGAGCCCGCCATGACCACCACTACCGCCACCGCCCACCTCTCCGCCAAGCCGTCGCTCTTTGCGCCCGCGCGCCTCCGCCGCGCCGCGCGCGCCGCCGCGGCGCTCGTGCTCGCGTTCCACGGCGCGAGCTGGGCCGTGGCCGGCTTCGTGATGAGCGGCTTCGCGCTCGCGGCGGCGTTTTCGCCGAGCGCGCTGAGCTTCACGGGCCTCCCCTCCGGCTGGGCGCTCGCGCTCCTCGCGGGCGCCGCGCTGTTCATGCAGGCCGAGGCCGCGCTGCACGCGCTCGCCGCCGTGCGCATCGGCCGGCCCGGCTGCCTGCGCGTCGTCCTCATGGCGCTCGCGCTGCCCGCGGTGCTCGTCGTCACCCCGCTGTGCATCGCGTGCGCGCACGGCAAGGGAGCCGAGGCCGCCGTCGGTCTGCTGCCGGGCGTGGCCGCCGTCGCCTTCGTCGCCTGGGTGGCGGCGCGGTGCTCGCGCGGGGGCCGCCCCTCGTAGCAGCGCTCCCCGGCGCGCCGTCGTCGAAGCGCCCGGCAAACGCCGGGCGCTTCTGCGTGTCACGCGTCGCCGGGATCGGGGCCGGCGAGCTCGCGCACGTGCTTGTCGCGCGGCACCAGGAGCGCGAACAGGCCCCAGGTCACGAGCACGATGCCCGCGTACACGGCGGCGAGGCCCGGGTTGAACCAGATCATGGCGGCGAGGCACACGACGGCGAGGACGAGCGCGACGCCCGGCACCACGGGGTACAGCGGCGTGCGGTACGGCCGCTCGAGCGCGGGCTCCTTGCGGCGGAGCTGGAACAGCGAGAGCATCGAGAGCACGTAGAGCGTCAAGGCGCCGAACACGGAGAGGGTGATGATGTCGCCGGTGTGCCCGGTGAACAGCGCGATGCATCCGACGGCCATGTTGGCGAGGAGCGCGGCCACCGGGGTCTTGCGCGAGGCGTGCACCTCGCCGAGCACGCGTGGGGCGTAGCCGACGCGCCCGTACTCGAGGATGGCGCGGCTGGCGGCGATGAGGATGCCGTGGAAGCTGGCGACGAGGCCGAGGAGGCCGACGCCGGTGAGCACCGCGAACAGCGGGTGGCTGCGGTCGACGACGTGGCTGATGGCGAGCGGCAGCGGGGAGTCGTCGGTGACGGTGGCGCCGGGGTCGGCGTACACGACGCTCCTCCAGCCGTCGACGCCGACGGCGCCGAACAGGACGATGACCGTGAGCACGACGAGCGTGGCGATGGCCGAGAGGAACCCGCGCGGCAAATCCTTCTGCGGCGCGCGCGCCTCCTCGGCCACGTTCGCGACGCCCTCGATGGCCAGGTAGAACCAGATGGCGAACGGCAGCGCGGCGAAGGCGCCGCCCCAGCCGTGGGGCAGCGGATCCTTCGAAAACGCCGCCCACGAGAAGTGCGGGAGCGTGACGCCGCCGAAGACCAGGAGCTCGACGACGGCGAGCACCGTGACGACGAGCTCGAAGCTCGCCGACAGCTTCACGCCCCAGATGTTCACCAGCGTGAACACGAAGTAGGCGCCGACGGCGACGCCGAGGATGGGCACCGTCGGGAAGAGCTTGTTGATGTAGCTGCCGATGGCGAAGGCGATGGCCGGCGGCGCGAACACATACTCGACGAGCTGGGCGACGCCGGCGAGGAAGCCGGTGTGGGGGCCGAACGCCCGCGTGGCGTAGACGAAGGCCCCGCCCGCGCGGGGCAGGGCGCAGGACAGCTCCGCGTAGCCGAGGACGAAGCAGACGTACAGGAGCGTGACGGCGACGGTGGCGACGAGCAGCCCGTAGGGGCCGCCCTCGGGGAGGCCGAGGTTCCACCCGAAGTACGCGCCGGAGATGACGTAGCCGACGCCGAGGCCCCAGATCATCACCGGACCCAGGGTCCGTTCGAGCTTGTGTGCCATGCGTCGCCGACCCTAGCGCGGCCTGCCCGCGGCCGCGGCCGTTGGCAGCCTCGTCCCCGCCGGGTACGAACAGGGATGCTCAAGCTCTCCGGCCTTTCGCTCGCGCTCGCGTCGGTCGTCCTCGTCGTGGTCGCCGGCTGCCCGGGCCGCGACCCGACGACGGCGGAGGGCGAGGGCGAGGGCGAAGGCGAGGGCGACCTGCCGGCGGCGTGCGCGCTCGACACCAACCGCCCCGTCGCCGCCGCGCCGGGCAGCATCTACTTCGGTACCCGCACGCCCACGCTGGTGCCCCTCGACGCAGCCCAGCAAAACGCGGTGGTCGCCATCAGCGACACCGTCACCGACGGCGCGTTCTGCTCGGGCACCCTCATCAGCGACGACGTCGTCATGACCGCCGTTCACTGCACCGTCGACGACAGCGCGGTGAGCCTGCGGGTGCTGTTCGGCGCGGACGACCTGCACCCCATCCTCACGCTCAACGTCCTCGAAAAGCACGAGACCGACGCCGACACCGACGTCTCCATCCTGACGCTCGAGCACGCCCCGGCCGACGACATCCCCGTGACGCCCATCCCCATCGCCGTGGACCCGCCCCAAAACGACGACGTCGGCGTGCTCGTCGAAAACGCCGGCTTCGGCGAGAACGAGGACGGCGGGTTCGCGGGGCGGTTCTTCGTCACCGAGCTGCTCGACGGCTTCGACCGCGCGTTCATCCAGGTGAACGGCGAAGGCCAGCGCGGCGTCTGCTTCGGCGACTCGGGCGGGCCGAGCTTCAGGGTCACCGCCGCCGGGGACGTGCGCGTCCTCGGGGCGCTGTCGTTCGGCGACGCCGAGTGCACGTTCGTCGACAACTACGCCCGCGCCGACGCCATCCGCTCGTTCATCGAGGACGTCACCGGGCCCACGCCCGTCGCCGCGTCGCAGGCGTGCCCGGCGGACGTCACGGCGGAGGGATCGTGCGACGTGCACCAGGGCATCGCCACGTATTGCGAGGCGGGCGTCGTCGTCCATGACGCGTGCGGCGTCGGCGACATCTGCGGCGCGGACGCGTCGGGCAACAAGCGGTGCGTCCCCATCGCGGACAACGCGTGCGGCGCCGTCAGCGGCTACGGCACCTGCGACGGCCAGACGCTCACCTGGTGCGACGGCGGCGCGGTGAAGGAGCGCGACTGCGAGGCGTGCGGCGAGCGGTGCGCGCTGTTGTCGCCGGACGAGGGCTTCAGTTGCGTTCCCTCCGACTGCGGGGACCTCGATCGCCTCGGCGAGTGCGACGGCGCGGTGTCGAAGTGGTGCGACGCGCTCGGCCAGGTGGTGACCGAGGACTGCGGCGCCGAGGGGACCACGTGCGAATTCCTCGGCGACGTCCTCGGCAACTACTGCCTCGACCAGGACGCCTGCCAGGGCTTCGACTACCAGGGCGCCTGCGACGGCACCGTGCTCACGTGGTGCGAGGACAACGCGCTCAACACCGTCGACTGCGCCGACACCGGCGGCACGTGCATCCACGTGGACGACGCGACCGGCTTCGACTGCTCGCAGTGACACCGCGGCGCGGCGGGCGGTGGGGCGGCGGCCAAAAATTTGGAGCGTGATCGGGCTGCGCCTACCTTGGAGCCGGCCGGAGCAAGCCGGCCCAAGGAGGCTCCATGCTGCCGATTCATGCCCCCGCTCGCGCCGCCGCCGCGTCCGCCGCGTCCGCCCTCGTCGGTGAGCGCGCCCCTCGAGAGACCGCCGTCGCCGTCGCCGGCGAGAGGCTCGCTTGAGGGCCACGCCCCGCCGCGCCCGGCGCGCCCCCCCTCCGGCGGCGCGCACCGCGCTGTCCGCGCTCGTGGTCGTCGCCGCGCTGGGCTCGGGGTGCGCGGCGGGGATCGGCGAGGTGCCGTTCGACGCACCGCCGCCGCCGCCGCTGTCCATCGCCGGGCCGGGGGAGGGGCTCGCCTACACGGCCGCCGACGACGAGGACCCCGAGGCGCCGGGCATCCAGATCACGGTGCGCGTCGACGTCGACGACGAGGGCATCCAGCGGGTGGGCTTTTCGTTGCCCCGCGAGGGCCTCGCGCTCGATGACGTCGTCAGCGAGGATCTCGCCGGCCGCCGCGCGGCGTTCTTCCCCGTGACCCTCGACGCGGCCGCGGAGCACCCGGCGGTGGCGCGCGCGCCCGGCGTGGAGGTGCGAGCCGTCCTCGTCGCGGCCGTCGACGGCGCGCAGTAAGCTCCCCGAGGATCATGGCCCTGCTCGCCGTCCTCGCGATCGCCTTCGCGCCCGGCCTCGCCGGCGCGCCCGCGGGGGAGGCGCCCGGCGACCCGTCGCGCTCGATCGGCGCGCCCGCTCCCGGGGGTCGCCGGATCACCGCCGTCGTCGTCGAGGGCGCCCGCGACGCCGCCGCCCAGCAGGCCGCGCGCGACGTCTTCGGCATGAAAGCCGGCGACACCCTCGACGCCGGCCGCGTGCGCCTCGGCATCAAGCGCGTGTTCCTCACCGGCCCGTGGGCGGACGTCGAGGTCAGCGTCGCGCGCGCGGCCCCCGGCCCCGGGGTCGTGGTCTTCGTCAAGCTCGTGCCCGACGTCCTCATCGCCGACGTCTCCATCCAGGCCCCGTCGAGGCTGCCCCGTGAGCGCCTGCGCGACGCGGCCGCCATCGACGTCGGCGAGCGCTTCCGCCCCGAGCGCGTCGACGAGGCCGCCGCCCGCATCCGCATCGCCATGGCGGACCTCGGGTATCCGCGGGCCGAGGTGAAGGTCGACGTCGACGACTCCGGCGACTACGCCCGCCGGCTGCGCTTCGTGGTCGATCCCGGGGAGCCCGTGCGCCTGCGCAAGCTCGTCGTCGACGGCGACCCGGCGTTGTCGCGAAGGGACGTCGAGGCGTTGCTCGGGGTCACCGAGGGCGAGCCCTTCGACCGGCCGCGGCTCGAGGTGGGCCTCGAGCGCATCAAGGCGCTCCTCATGCGGCGCCGCCACCTGGGCGCCAAGGTCGGCGTGGTGCGCGTGACGCACGACGCCGGGCACCTCGGGGAGGGCGCCGAGGTCGTCGTCAGCATCGACGCCGGGCCGCGGTATCGCCTGCGCTACGTCGGCAACCACGCGCTGTCGGACGCCGCCCTGCGCGCCGTCCTCGACGAGGGAAAGATCGAGAGCATCGACGCCCTCGGCGTCGCGCGCGCCAGGAGCGCCATCGAGCAGCGCTATCGTGAAAACGGCTATGCGCGCGTGTCCGTCAAGGTCGACGACGTCCCTGCGCAGCGCCCGTACGACAGGGACGCCGAGCGCGAGCTGCGCTTCGTCATCGACGAGGGCCCGCGCGCCGAGGTCACCGACGTGCTCATCGAGGGTGCCAAGGCGCGAAAGAGCCAGGAGCTCGAGGACGAGGTCTGGAAGTCCGTCAACGCCGACGCGCCGGACCCGGGGCTCCTGCAACCGGTGGACCCCGGCGACGTCGACGACCTCCTGTCGCGGCCCACGGGCAAGGAGCGCAGCGCGGCCGGCCCGCGCCCGTTCGAGGTCAGCGACGAGTACCTCGAGCTGCTGCCGCGGCCGCTCATCGGCAGAAAGCCCGTGTACATCGAGAGCGCCTTCGTGGAGGCCGGCCGCCGCATCGCCGACATCTACAGGAGCGACGGCTTCCTCGACGTCAGCGTCAAGGGCCCCTTCGCCGACTTCTCCGAAGACGGCAGGAAGATCAAGGTGCGCTACACCATCCGCGAGGGGCCGCGGGTCACGGTGAGCGCCGTCCGCTTCGTCGACGCGCGGCCGTGCGCGGCCAACGCGAGCTGCGCGCAGAACATCTCGTTTTCGGAGCTGCTCGACCAGGTGACCCTGGCGCCGGGGCAGGCGGCGAGCTTCGCGGCGGTGGCGGAGTCGCGCGGCACGCTCGAGAGGAACCTGCAGGACAAGGGTTACCCCTTCGCGCGCGTGACCGAGGGGCTCGAGCGGGTGAAGGCGCGCGCCGACGAGGTCGACGTCGTCTACACGGTGAACCCGGGGCCGCGGGTGGCCATCGGCAAGGTGCGCACGCGCGGAAACCGCGTCACGCGCGACATGGTCATCCTCGACCGGGTCACGCTCAAGCCCAACGACCTCTACTCCGCCAGCGAGGTGGAGCGCTCGCGCGAGCGGCTGGCCCGCATGGGCCTGTTCTCGTCGGTGTCCATCGAGCTCCTCGACGACGACCCCACCGCCCCCGTGCGCGACCTCCTCGTGGTGGTCAAGGAGCGCCCCCAGTTCGCGGTGGAGGTCGGCGCAGGCGCGTCCGTGGAGGACGGCCCGCGCGCGTTCCTCGCCGGCGAGGTGCGCAACATCTTCGGCCTCGGCGTCGGCGTGCGCGGCCGAGGCCAGCTCAACTACCCGCGCGCCTTCTACGACTTCCTGTACGACCCCGAGGACCCGAACAACCCGCTGTTGCGCTTCCCCACCACGGGCGACTTCCTCGTCGACTGGGGCCAGTTCTTCGAGGGGCAGGCGGTGCTCACAGGCGAGCTCCCCAAGGTCTACGGCGTGCCTTTCGACACGCGCTTGCACGTCGACACGGCCGCGCTTCGTCAGATCCGGCCGGCCTTCACCCTGAACCGCGCGTCCGTCCTCGGCGGCTTCGACATGCAGCCGTTTTCGTGGCTCCAGGTGGGCCCGCAGATCGAGGGCGAGTACTCGGACTTCGACTGCCCGAAGGACCTGAACCTCGGCCAGAGCTGCGGCGAGGGCACCGCCGGCATCACCCGCCGCCTCGACGCCGGCTTCATCCGCCAGACCACCTACCGCATCACCGGCGCCGTCGACCTGCGCGACAACCCCGTGCGCCCGCGTTCAGGGGTGTGGTTCTCGGGGACCACCGACGTGGCGCTCGGCTCGGGCCGGCTGCGCGAAAACGGGAACGCCACCCAGGCCGCGGACGTGAACAGCGACTTCGTCAAGCTCACCGGCGCCGCCGCCGGCTACGTGCCGCTGTCGCCGACGTTCATCTGGGCGGTGTCCGGGCGCGTGGGCAACATCTTCCCCCTCGACCAGCAGGAGTACGTGCCGCTGTTCAAGCGCTTCTACCTGGGCGGCACCAACTCCATCCGCGGCTTCCGCGAAGACGAGATCCTCCCCGCCGACAACTGCGCCTTCCCCGCCACGTCGCAGGTCCCGCTCACCGCCGTGCCCACGGGCTGCACGGCCACCAGCCAGAGCCTCGGCGGCAACTTCGTCATGAGCCTCCGCAGCGAGATCCGCGTGACGGTGGTCGGCGATCTCGAGATGGGCACGTTCGTCGACGTGGGCCAGCTCGTCGAGGACGTGGCGGACGTCGCGCCCACGGGCTTCGCGGCCGGCGCGGGCGTCGGCGTGCGCTACAACACCCCCGTCGGGCCGTTCGCCATCGACCTCGGCTGGAAGGTGATCGACGGCCGCCGCCGCCTCCCCTCCCTGTCGTCTCTGGACCGGCTCAACCTCCATCTGTCGATCGGCTACTTCTGACGCGCGCGCAACCAACCCGGCCGGCCGTGGCGGATTCGCAAAGCGCGCGTCCTCGTCGTCGAGGACGACAGCCCCGCGCACATGCTCACACATGTCCTCGCGCGCGACGGCTGCTTCGTCACGGGTCGCCCGGGCAGCCCCACGAGGCGGGAGCCCTCTCGTCGCCCTTGCGCCCGCGTAGCAGGCGGTGGGACATTCGGGCCCGGGTGGGTGCAGGCCCGCTTCGCGTCTCAGGAATGGAAAAGTTGAAGCGGTCCCGAAGCGGTGGAGATAATGCCTCGACGGGAGCTTGATCACCAACGCCGGTAGGGATGCAAAGGGAAGGCCCGTGCAGGACGGGAACGTGTCGAATTCGAACTACACGATTGTGATCACCGAGAAGGGCGGGAAACCGCGCTCGGAGAATTTCGATCAAAACGAGATCACCATCGGGCGTGTGCAGGGAAACGACATCGTCCTTCCCAAGGGCAACATTTCCAAGCGGCACAGCCGCATCGTGCTGCGGGACGGCAAGTTCATCATCGTCGACCTCAAGTCCACGAACGGGACCTTCGTCAACGGCAAGCGCATCTCCTCGCCCCAGGTCCTGAAGGACAGCGACAAGATCTACATCGGCGACTTCACTCTCCAGCTCGAGATGAAGCTGGGGGCGGTGCCCGAGGCGTCGCCGCCGTCGCAGCCCAAGCCCCCGAACGGCAACAACAACGGCGTGGCCTTCGGCGGCGACGAGGAGCAGCTCTTCGAGGATGATCGCCCGAGCGCCGCCGACGAGCTGCTCGGTCCTGACGCGGCCATGGAGCCGGTCATCCCGCCCGCCCGCAGCCCCACCCCGCCGCCGGCGCAGCCGCCGCCGCCGCGCCCCCGCCCCCCCGCCGACGACATGCCGGTGGCGCGCGAGCAGAAGCGCCCCTCGAGCGGGGGGCGCCGGCCCGCGGAGCCGGCGCGCCCGAGCGAGCTCCAGATCGACCTGCCGCCGCTCGTGGCCATGCAGGCGCGCGGCGCGGTGTTCCTCTCGGTGGCCAAAGCGCTCGCCACCGACGGCGGCAGCGGCATCCCGCTCGACGACGACGCCACGCTCGAGAAGGCGCGCTCGGCGGCGGAGCGCACGCTGCAGGCGCTGCAGAAGAAGCTCGCGGGCGCCGACTTCTCGTCGTGGCCCATGCAGATCTCCCGGGAGGTCTGCGGCCTGGGGCCGCTCACCGAGCTCCTCGAGGACGAGGCGGTGGTCGAGATCTTCATCAACGGCCCCTCGCAGATCCTGGTGCGGCGGGCGGCTGATACGTCGAGCATCGGCATCCCGCTCAACGCGGTGAACGCGTTCTTCTCGTCGGACGAGGCGGTCGCGCTCGTCGTCCGGCGGATCATGCAGGCCGCCGGCATCAAGTTCGACGCCGAGCACCCGATCGCCGAGGCCCGCATGGCCGACGGCACCCGCGTGAACGCCGTGCACCACGCGGCGGCGGTGAAGGGCCCGCTGGTCACCATCTCGCGCACGAGCACGCGCAACGCGCGCCTCGAGGAGCTGGTCGACGAGGGGATGCTCTCGAGCAACATGGCCGAGTTCCTCGAGCTGTGCGTGCGCTCGCGCAGGAACGTCGCCATCTGCGGCGGCCCCGGCTCCGGCACGGGGACCCTCCTGTCGGCGCTCGCGGGCACCATCGCCGTCGACGAGCGCATCGTGATCGTGGAGCAGGTGGCGCGGCTGAAGCTCCCCCAGCCGCACGTGATCACGCTCGAGCCGCGGCCCCTGCGCGGCGGGCCGTCGGCCACGTGCATGCGCGACCTGGTGGCCAACGCCGTGCGCATGCGGCCGAACCGCCTGGTGGTCCACGAGGTGAACGGCGCCGAGGCGCTCGAGCTGTCGATGGCGATGGCGGGGCGCCAGGACGGCACCCTCTTCACCACCTACGCCAGCACCGCACGCGACTGCCTCGACCGCCTGGAGACCATGATCCGTATGGCGGGTCTCGACGTGCAGTCCAAGGTCGTTCGCGAGCAGATCGCCTCGAGCGTGAACGTCATCGTGTCGCTGACGCGCTTCGCCGACGGCAGCTCCCGCGTCACGCAGATCGCCGAGGTCACCGGCATCGAGGTCGACCTGGTGACCACGCAGGACATCTTCACGTTCAAGCGCGAGCGCTTCGACGAAAACGGCGCCGTCGTCGGCCGCTTCGTCGCCACCGGCACGCAGCCGCGCTTCTACGAAGACCTGCAGCGCCGCGGCGACCAGGTGGATCCGGCGATCTTCCGCGAGTAGCCGCGCGTCGGCTCCGGCAACGACCCGTGGGGCGGCCACGACATACAGAGCGGCCGCGCCGGCGGCGGGAGATCAGCGGAGGGCCCGCCGGCACGCCGTGAGGAGCGCCGCGAGCGCGCGCGCAGGATCGTGCGCGCCCGTGACGGCGCCGATCACCGCGACGGCTGCGGCGCCAGCGTCGAGGCACGCGCGCGCGCTGCGATCGTCGACGCCGCCGAGGGCGACGACGGGCGGTCCCCCGGCGGCGCAGGCGCGCCCGAGGCCGGCGAGGCCGAGCGTCGCGCGCGCGTCCGCGGGCTTCGAGGCCGGCCGGAAGATGGGCGAGAGCGTGACGTAGTCCGCGCGCCTGCCGTCGTCGTCGCCCCGCAGTCCGCCGGGTCCCCTGCGGTGCGCCGCCGGTGCCAGGTCCCCGGCGTGCCGCGAGGCGCCGAGCAGCGCCCCGGGGGGGAGCGCGATGCGGGCCTCGTCGACGCGGGCGCGGCCGTCGACGTGGACGCCGTCGAGCCCGAGGCGGGCGACCAGGCGCGCGTGCGTGTGGACCAGGAGCAGCGCCCCCGCGCGACGCGTCACCGGCCGGAGCGCGGCGCAGGCGCGGGCGACGTCGTCGACGGCGGCGCGCTTGTCGCGCACGAGCACGGCGACGCCGGCCCCGCGCCCGGCGGCGAGCGGGCCGAGCGCCCGCGCCACGGTCTCGACGACGCCCCGCGCCCGCGCGCGGCACGCGGCCGCGTCGGTGATCACGAGGAGGCGAAAGGGCAGGTCCAAGGTCTCCCCGCGCCGCGCCGGACGGCCAGGGTCACTCGGCGGCGGGCGGGGCCGAGCGCGCCGAGGGCTTGAGCTGCACGAGGCCGTCGCCGGCCTCGCTCACGCAGCCGCCGTCGCCGTCGACCTTGTCGAGGCCGAGCAGGCGCGTGGGCGCGCCGACGTTGGCGTCGGCCAGCTTGCGGACGTCCTCGCTGATGCGCATGGAGCAGAACTTGGGCCCGCACATCGAACAGAACTTCGCGGTCTTGAAGTGCTCCGGCTCGAGCGTCTCGTCGTGGTACTCGCGCGCGCGCTCGGGATCGAGCGAGAGGCGGAACTGCTCGTTCCAGTCGAACGAGTAGCGGGCCCGCGACAGGGCGTCGTCGCGGTCGCGCGCGCCCTGCCTGTGGCGGGCGACGTCGGCGGCGTGGGCGGCGATCTTGTACGCGACCAGACCGTTGCGAACATCCTCCGCGTCGGGGAGCCCGAGGTGCTCCTTGGGCGTGACGTAGCAGAGCATCGCGGTGCCGTACCAGCCGGCCATGGCCGCGCCGATGGCCGACGTGATGTGGTCGTAGCCGGGCGCGATGTCGGTGACGAGCGGCCCGAGGACGTAGAAGGGCGCCTCGTGGCAGAGCTGCATCTGCAGCTCCACGTTGTGCTGGATCTGATCCATCGGCACGTGGCCCGGCCCCTCGATCATCACCTGCACGTCGCGCTCCCAGGCGCGCTTGGTGAGCTCGCCGAGCACCTTGAGCTCCGCGAACTGCGCCTCGTCGGAGGCGTCGGCGAGGCAGCCCGGGCGCAGGCCGTCGCCGAGCGAGAGCGAGACGTCGTACTTCTCGCAGATGTCGAGGACGTCGTCGAAGTGCTCGAACAGCGGGTTCTGCTTGCCGTGGTACATCATCCACTGCGCCATCAGGGAGCCGCCGCGCGACACGATGCCCGTGATGCGATCCTTGGTGAGCGGGATGAACTCCCACAACACGCCCGCGTGCAGCGTCATGTAGTCGACGCCCTGCTTGGCCTGCTCTTCGATGACCCCGAGGAAGCCCTCCCACGTGAGGTCGAGCGGGTCCTTCACGTTCTCGATGGCCTGGTAGATGGGCACCGTGCCGATGGGCACCGTGGAGGCGCGGATGATGGCCTCGCGGATCTCGTGGATGCGCTTGCCCGTGGACAGGTCCATCACGGTGTCGGCGCCGTACTTCACGGCGAGGAGCAGCTTCGCCACCTCCTCGTCGACGCCCGACGTCACCGCCGAGTTGCCGATGTTCGCGTTGACCTTGCACGCCGACGCCACGCCGATGGCCATGGGCTCGAGCTCGACGTGGTTGACGTTGGCGGGGATGATCATGCGGCCGCGCGCGACCTCGGCGCGGACGAGCTCGGGGTCGAGCTTCTCGCGCTTGGCGACGAACGCCATCTCTTCGGTGATCGTGCCCCCGCGCGCGTAGCGCATCTGGGTCACGTTCTTGTCCCCGCGACGGGGAGCGATCCAGGCGGAGCGGACGTCAGCGGCTCGGTGGTTCATGGGGGCGCGGTCTACGCCGCAGAGCCGTCGGACTCAAGACGCCTCACACGTCTCCGAAGCGATACTCGTACGACTTCTCGCAGCCGTCGGCGCGCACGGAGATGCAGTCGCCGTCGGCGTCTCTGCGCAGGCAGACGACGTTGATCTTCTCGAGCGGACACTCGAGCTGCTTGGCCGCCGCCTTCTTCACCTCGTCGAACTCCGCGTCCGTCGAGGTGGCAGGCGCCGCGGGCGCCATGTCCTCGGGCGACGGCGGCTTGATGGGCGAGGCGGTGCCGTGGTGCTCGTGCTTGGTGGTGCCGCACGCAGCCAGGGCCGCGAGCGCGACGGCGACGGCGAGAATTCGAAAGCGCTGCATGGTCTCCCCCGGGGTGGTTCAGCTCGTGCGCCCGATGACGCCGTCGATGGGGCTCGACGCCGACGCGTAGAGCTTCATGGGGATGCGCCCGGCCAGGTGCGCGAGGCGCCCGGCGCGCACGCCGTCGCGCATGGCGGCGGCCATGGCGCGGGGATCCCGGGCCAGGGCGATGGCGGTGTTCATGAGGACGCCGTCGACGCCCATCTCCATGGCGCGCGCGGCGTCGGAGGGGACGCCGACGCCGGCGTCGACGATGACGGGGACGTCGGGGCGGCGTTCGCGCACGAGCTCGAGGATGATCCTCAGGTTGTGCGGGTTTCTGATGCCGAGCCCGGAGCCGATGGGGGCCGCCAGCGGCATCACCGCCGACGCGCCGGCGTCGAGCAGGCGCAGGCAGGCGACGGGATCATCGGTGACGTAGGGGAGGCAGACGAAGCCCTCTTTGACGAGCGCCTTGGTGGCCTCGATGGTGGCCGTGACGTCGGGGAAGAGGGTCTTTTCGTCGCCGATGACCTCGACCTTGACGAGGCGCGCGCGCTCCTCCCCGAGGAGCTCGCGGGCGAGGCGCGCGGTGCGCACGCAGTCGTCGACGGTGAAGCACCCCGCGGTGTTGGGCAGGACGTGCATCGTCTTGGGGATGGTGTCCCACAGCGAGCGCTCGCCCGGCTTCGCCTGCGGCACGCGGCGGATGGCGACGGTGACCATCTCGCTGGCCGAGATCTCCATGCAGGCGGCGGCGGTGTCGAGGTCGGGGTACTTCCCGGTGCCGACGATGAGGCGGCTGTGCAGCGAGACGGGCCCGATGACGAGCGGAGAGTCCTTGGTGGTCATCGGGGTGGTGGGTAGCCCTCGGAGCCGCTCGAGAAAAGCCCCAGACGGGCGCGCAGGCTCGCGTCGTAGGTGCGGAATGCCTCCTCGCGCGCTTCGATGGACGGCGCGCCGAAGAGGAAATAGCCCGCGGCGAGGGCACCGAAGCCGGCGACCTCGACGACGCGGCCGGCGATGAGGACGGCCGTCCCGCTCTTGGCGTCGGTCGCGAGGAGCGGCACGCCGACGACGGTGGAGGCCGTGGAGGCCACCTGGCACACGGCGCCGGCGGCGAACAGCGAGAGGAACGCGGCGCGGTCGAGCTGGAAGCGGCGGACGGCGTCGGCGGTGGCGCTGTCGGCGTCGACGGCAGCCAGCAGGTCCGCGGGCTCGGCGCGCGCGCCGCCGTTGAGGCGCAGCGGCGCCGAGAAGAACAGGGCGCCCGCCGGCGGCTCCCCCGCGGGCCGGTGGGCCTCGTAGAACGCCCGGCGCTCGCCGAGGGGCGCCGTCGCCACCGGCGCCTCCTCGAGGGCCGTGTGCGCGCACGCGGCCAGGGAGCACACGGCGGCGGCGAGGGCGGCGCGCATGCGGACGGTGTAGCAACCGCGCGCTGGGCTCAGCCGCCGCCGACGAGGGTGACGATCTCGAGGACGTCCCCGTCCTTCACCGGGCGCGCGGGCCGCTCGGCCTTGGGCACGATGGCGCCGTTCAGCTCGACGGCGACCCGCTCCCGCGGCATCCCCAGCGCCGCGAGGAGGCCGTCCACCGTGGCGGGCGCGGGGTCGAGGGCGCGGGGCTCACCGTTGACGACGAGGTGCATCGCTGCGCTGTAGCCGATGGACGGGCCCACGGAAAGCGCCGGTGCGCGTTGCCGGCCACGACGGCGGCGGCTAGATCGACGGGTCCCAGTTTCAGGAGTGCGCATGCTTGGCTTCGGCAAGAAGGTCGATCTCGACAAGGACCGCGAAAAGATCATGGACGCCCTGCGCGCGGTGGCCTGCCCGGGCATCTGCGACGACATCGTCGGAGGCGGCGTCGTCGGCGAGCTCACCGCCGACAAGGGCACCCTCACGGTGCAGCTCCTCTTGCCCACCCCGGCCCTGAAGGGGCGGCGGGACCTCGAGACCGCCGTGGTCGACGCCGTGAAGAAAGTCGTCGACGCCGACGTCGAGCTCGACTGCAAGGGCAACGTCCGCGCCTCCGCCGGCTCCCCCGACGGCAAGCAGGACCTGCCCGGCATCAAGAACGTCGTCCTGGTGGCCTCGGGCAAGGGCGGCGTCGGCAAGAGCACCGTCGCCTCCAACCTCGCCGTGGCCCTCGCGCGCCTCGGCTGCAAGGTGGGCCTCCTCGACGCCGACATCTACGGCCCCTCGGCGCCCACCATGTTCGGCATCGCCGACGGCACCCGCCCGGGCACCGTCCCGGGGCCGGACGCCTCGCGGCCCCTCATCGCGCCCCTCGACCGCTACGGCGTGCGCCTGATGTCCATCGGCTTCCTCGTCGACACCAGCACCCCCATGGTGTGGCGCGGCCCGATGATCGCGTCGGCGGCGATGCAGTTGTTCAAGGACGTGGCCTGGGGCGAGCTCGACTACCTGATCGTGGACATGCCGCCGGGGACGGGTGACGTGCAGCTCACCATCTCCCAGCAGGTGATCGTCAGCGGGGCGGTGGTGTGCAGTACGCCCCAGGACGTCGCCCTCGCGGACGTCGTCCGGGCCAAGGCGATGTTCGACAAGGTGGCCATCCCCATCCTCGGTGTCGTCGAGAACATGAGCTATTTCGTGTGCGACCAGTGCAACAAGCGCCACGAGATCTTCTTCCACGGCGGCGCTCGGAACGCCGCGGAACGCATGCGCGTCCCCTTCCTCGGCGAAATTCCGCTGGAGCCGGGCGTGGTGGAGGGGGGCGACAACGGCAAGCCCATCGTCATCGGGGCCCCCGACAGCGCCTCCGCGCTGGCCTTCCTCGCCCTGGCGGAGGAGGTGGCGACGTCTCTGGCGAAGACTGCTCACGAGATGCCGGAGGCGCTCGCGGGCCCCTCCATCTCCATCAGCGGAGGCTCGATCGGCAAAGGCGCAAAGAAGGGGGGCTTGCCGATCGTGAGTTGATGTATTGTGCGCCGCCGGTTCGCATCTCTATCCGGAGGCACCACGATGGCGAAGAAGAAGAAGAAGGCAGCGAAGAAAGCGGGCAAGAAGAAGGCAGCGAAGAAGGCGAAGAAGAAGGCCACGAAGAAGAAGGCCACGAAGAAGAAGGCCAAGAAGACCAAGTCGAAGCGCAAGCCCAACGCGGCGTTCATGACCCCCATGACGCCGAGCGCTGACCTCGCCGCCGTCATCGGCAACAAGCCGATGCCGCGCACCGAGGTCACCAAGAAGCTGTGGGCGTACATCAAGCGCAACGGCCTGCAGGACCAGAAGAACAGGCGCAACATCAACGCGGACGACAAGCTGCGGGTGATCTTCAAGAAGCCCACGGTCAACATGTTCGAGATGACCAAGCTCGTCGCGAAGCACTTGAGCTGATCGGCTCGAGTTGCCGGGGCCCAGGGCCGCCGGTAGCTCAAGCTCAGGCGGTCGGAGACAAGGACTTCGGCAAACACCGAGCCCAAAGCTCAGAGCCGCCCAAGGAAATGCCCACCGCAAGGTGGGCATTTCTGTTGCGGCGACGCGCCCCGCGCCTACGACGCAGGGGCGTGGATGCAGGCGACGCCGACGGCGCCGATCTGCACGAGCGGCGGCTCGGCCTCGGCGCAGCGCGGCTCGGCTTCGGGGCAGCGGGTGCGGAAGCGGCAGCCCGAGGGGAGCTCGAGGGCGCTGCCGACGTCGGCGCGCGCCGGTGCGGCGGCGCGGTCGGCCGCGGCCGGCGCCGGCGACGCGGCCGTCGGCACCCGCGGGGCCGAGGCGATCAGCAGGCGCGTGTAGGGGTGACGCGGCCGTGCAAACACCTCGGCGGCAGGGCCGATCTCGACGACCTTGCCGAGCACCATCACGGCCACGCGCGTCGACAGGTGGCGCACCACGCTCAGGTCGTGGGCGATGAACACCAGGGTGAGCCCGAGCGTGTCGCGGAGATCGGCGAGCAGGTTCACCACCTGGGCGCGCACGCTGGCGTCGAGGGCGCTCACGGGCTCGTCGCAGATCAACAGCGCGGGCTCCACCGCCAGCGCCCGCGCGATGCCCACGCGCTGGCGCATGCCGCCGGACAGCTCGTGCGGGTAGCGGGCGAGCACCTCCTCGCCGAGGCCCACCTGCTCGAGCAGCTCCACCACGCGCGCCCGGCGGGCGGCGCCGGCCGCGAGGCGGTGGATGTCGAGGGCCTCGCCGACGATGCCCTCGACGCGCATGCGCGGGTTCAACGACGCGTACGAGTCCTGAAAGACCATCTGCATCCGTCGCCGCAGCGGGCGCAGCTCGCGCTGGGACATGCGTGTGATGTCGACGCCCTCGAGCTTCACGACGCCTGCGGCGGGCTCCACCAGGCGCAGCACCGCGCGTCCAAGGGTGGACTTGCCGCAGCCGCTCTCGCCCACGAGGCCCAGCGTCTCGCCCGCATCGACGCGAAAGGAGACGCCGTCCACGGCCCGCACGGTCTTGCCCCGCAGGCGGTAGCGCACCGCGAGCGCGTCGACCTCGAGCAGGGCGCTCATGGCGGATCGATCATGTGGATGCAGCGGGCGAGCTGGTCGGGGCCGGCGGCCTCGAGGGCGGGCTCCTTGCGCCGGCAGTCCTCGTCGGCGCGATCGCAGCGGTCCTGGAAGCGGCAGCCCGCGGGGTGCTTGCCCGGGCTCGGCACCGCGCCGGGGATGGCGCGCAGGCGGTGGCGGCCGTGCTCGTCGACGACGTCGTCGACGCCCGGGATGGAGGCCAGCAGGCCGAGCGTGTACGGGTGGCGCGGGCGGCGAAACACCGCCTGCACCGGGGCGCGCTCGACGATGCGCCCGGCGTACATCACGTAGACAATCTCGCAGGTCTCGGCGACGACGCCGAGGTCGTGGGTGATGAGCAGGACGCTCATCCCGATGTCGCGCTGGAGCGTGCGCAACAGGTCGAGGATCTGCGCCTGCACGGTGACGTCGAGCGCCGTGGTGGGCTCGTCGGCGATGAGCACGTCGGGCTTGCACGCGAGCGCCATGGCGATCATCACGCGCTGCCGCATGCCGCCCGACAGCTCGTGGGGGTAGGAGCGGGCGCGCTCTTCGGGCGCCGGGACGCCGGTGACCTCGAGCATCTCCACCGCCCGCTTCCACGCCTCCTTGCGCGGCTTCTTCTCGTGGAGCCGCACCACCTCCGCCACCTGCTCCCCCACCGTGAGCACCGGGTTCAAGGACGTCATCGGGTCCTGAAACACCATGGCGATGCGGTTGCCGCGCACCGCGCGCAGGTCCTTCTCGGGGAGCGTGAGCAGGTCCTGGCCGCGAAACTGGATGCGCCCGCTCACCTCGGCGCCCTGCAGCAGGCGCAGCACGGACAGCGCGGTGACGCTCTTGCCGGACCCGCTCTCGCCGACGAGCCCGACGGTCTTTCCCGCGGGGACGTCGAGGGTGACGTCGTCGACGACGCGGACGCCGCCGAACGAAACCGTGAGCCCCTCGATGTGGAGCAGGGTCACTTCTTGGTCTTCTCGCGCTCCTCCGCCGCTTTCTCGCGGAGGCGCTCGGACAGCTTCTGTTTGTCGACGTCGTCGAGGCTCATGATCATCGTGGCGAGCCCGGGCCCCGCCTTCCCGCCGTTGCCGGGAGCGGGACCGGAGAACGCGGCCCAGGGCGCGGGCGTGCCCGCGGGCTGCGGCGGCGCTGCCGGCACGTACTGCGTCTGCGGCTCCGGCGGCGGCGTGGACGGCGGCGGCGGCGGCGTGGTGAGGATCTCGCGCGAGCGCGGGACGGCGGCGGCGGCGCGGTTGTCCTTGCGCGGGATGGGCCGCTCGGCGGCGTCGGCCCACTCCCTGGCCAGGTTCCGGGGGCCGAGGGCGCCGGCGTCGTCGACGGAGGCGAAGGCGCCGTGCGTGCGGTGGAGGACCGCGCGCAGGATGCGCACGGGCTCCGGCTGTCCGCCGCCCAGGACGAGCGGATCGTCGACGAGGGCGGCGTCGGCGTGGACCGGCGCCATGTGGGTGACGCCGAGGGCGAGCCGGAAGCCCTCGCCCTTCGCGAGGGCGTCGTCGTCGTCGACGAGGGCGGCGGAGGCGGTGAGGACGGAGGTGCGCGAGATGCCCTCGAGCGCCTCGATGGACAGGCCGGCGGCGGCCGCGGCCCCAGTTGCTGTCGCTGTCGCTGTCGGTGTCGGTGTCGCTGGCGCACGCGGCGCCGCTGCGGGGGCGGACGCGCCCGCGGCCGGAGCGGGCGCGCCGAGGGACGCGACGTCGTCGACGCGCGCCATCGCCTCGGTCACCCGGTGCAGGTGCATGCCCGCCACGGGCGAGGCGGGCGGGGCCACGCCGGCGATGGCGGCGGGCTCGTCGGGGCGCGCGGCGTCGGTGACGACGCTCGGGACGAGCCGCGTGACGCCGAGCCCGATGGGCGCGTCCTTGCCGGCGAGGAGCGCCGGCTCGTCGACGTTGGCGGCGGCGGCGGTGCGCGGGCGCAGCGCGATCACCTTGCCGCCGGCGTTGAGACCCTCGAGGAGATCGACGTCGAGGGGCGCGCCGGGGGCGAGCGCGATGGGCGCCGCCTTCACCGCCGGCATCATCGGGCGCGTCGCGGGCGCCACCGGCGGCGGCGCGCCCTTGGCGCGGCTGGCGCCGGTGAAGGAGCAGCCGCAGTGGGGACAGAAGCGGGCCGACGCGAGGCGCGTGGCGCCACAATCGGGACAAAAGGGAGCGGCCGCGAGCGCGTCGGGGGTCTTCGCCATCTCGGTCTCCGGGGAGCCACGGTCCTGCGGTGCCCCGGGGTCGGCGCGCCGCGCGGATCCCGTGGATCGCACGTTCGACGCCCCCCGCGCAACGCCGGGCTGCGTGTCGGACGCAGCCGCGGCGCTCCAGTCCGTCGGATCCGGCGCCGGCGCGGGCCGCTGATCCGCGTGATCCGCGGGCGGGACCGCCGACAGCGGCATCGACATCGTGGACAGCGGCGGCGCCAGCGCCGTGAAGCTCGGCTCGGGCTCCTCCACCTCGACGAGGTCCACGATGTCCCCGCCGACCCCGGGGAAGGGCAGGCGGCTGGCCGGCGACAGGACGCCGGTGACGACGGGGATGTCGTCGTCGTCGCCGAGCGCCTGCGCGGGCGGCTGAGGCTGCGCGGGGGCAGGAGGGGCGAGGTCGAACTCGACGCCGGCGAACTGCACACCCGGCGGCTCCGCCGCCTGCGTCTGCTGTCGGCTGCGCGCGTGGTAGGCGTTGATGGCGTGATCGACGCCGCTCTCGGTGGCGACGGCGGGCGCCACGCGGTGGCCGGTCTTGAACTTCACCGCCTCGAGGGCCTCGTGGTTCGTGGGATCGGCCATGGCGACGACGAGGAACGGCACGTTGCCGTCCCACTGCACGTCGGTGGGGAACAGCCCGAAGCGCCGGGCCATGTCCGCGGGGACGAGGCGCACGATGTCGTCGGCGACGGGCACGGTGAGGTCGGCGAGCGGCAGCCGCAGACGCTCCGCGAGGAAGCGCGCGAGGGCGTCTTCGCGCAGCACCCCCGCGTTCACGAGCAGGCGTCCGATGCGGCCGCCGTACGCCGCCTGCCTGTGGGAGGCCGCCGCGAGCTGCTCCGAGGAGACCATCCCCGCCTCGAGCAGCAGCTCACCGACCGTCCTGCGCGCACCCATGGCCGAAGAGTCTCGCACCGCCGCTGTCGACGTGGCCAGCCGCGGCCGTTCCGGGTCAGCCGCGGAACATCCAGGGCACGTGGCCGCGCTCGGCGAGGAGCTCCGCGACCGCCTGAACGCCGCGGCGGTGCTCGTCGATGCGCGCCGCGAGGCCCGCGGGCGGGGCCGCCGGCGCCGGCGGGGCGGAGGCCGGGGCCGGCGACAGGGCCACGGCCCCGTAGAGCCGGCGGATGGCGACGGCGAGCGCTTGATCGCCTGCGAGGAAGGCCTCGATGCGGGTGCCGAGCAGGCGCGTCACGTGGTCGAGGGCGACGACGTCGAAGGGGTCGCTCATGGCGAGCTGGATGGCGCGCCGCTCGGCCACGTAGGCGAGGGGCAGCACGTGGAAGCGCTCGCACGTGGCCTGATCGACGCGCTGTTTGAGCGCGTCGGGCAAGTCGACGATGCCGTCGAGCTCCGCCTTGGGCAGGCCGAGCTGGCGGCAGAGGGCGAGCACGAGGATGTCCTCGGCGAGGGCGCCCATGCGCACGAGGATCCGGCCCAGGCGCCCGCCCCAGCGCTGCTGCTCCGCGAGCGCCGCGTTGAGCTGCAGGTCGCTGATGACCCCGGCCCTCAGGAGCATCTCGCCGATGCGCACCCACGAAGAGTAGCCGAAGCCGCGGGCGGGGCTACAGCGGCAGCAGGATGGTGCCCGGGGGCGGCTCGAGGTGAAACGCCTCCGCTGGGAGCGGCGGTCCGTTGAACGTCACGTCGCTGGCGATGAAGTCGAGCGCCTGCTTGGTGTCGACGACGGTGACCCGCCACGAAAACGGCATCACCGACGTCCCCACGGGCCGCAGGTCGCCGTACGCGACCTCGAGCGACGGCAACCCGTCCTTGCGATAGTGCGTCCAGTGCACGATGGCGTCGTCCGCCGCGCGCACCGTGATCTCGAAGGGCGCGTCGCCCTCGGGCTCGAACCAGACCTCGTACGTGCCCTTCTTCTCGTCGACGCTCATGAGCTTGCCCGGCGTGCGATCGGGCGGGTGCGCGAGGAACACCTCGACGACCTCCTTGGGCCACAGCGGCAACGGCAGGATCTTCTTGATCGCCTCCTCGGTCACGGGGCCGCGGCGAAACACCGGCTTGCCCGACGTGGCGTCGTAGAGCGTGACGACGTCGCCGTCGGTGACGAGGATCTGCTGCGGCTGCTCGAAGAAGGACCGCACCGCCACGCTCAGCATCGCCGGCGGCTGCAGCGCGACGTCGAGGTCGGCGCTCATGACGGCGCCCTGGAGGCCCGGCAGCTTGGCCTTCACCGTCCCCGCCATCCGCACCCGCCGCGCCGCGGCCTGGTGCACGCGCGCGCTGGCGACGGCGTCGGTGAGGTTTGACAAATCCACGCGCGGCACCCGCGGCGGACACCCCGCGACGAGGAGCACGGCGACGCCGGCGACCGCGCCGCGCACCGCGCCATGGCGCGCCCGAGCTCTTCGTCCGATCGGAGCACCGGTCATGCGCCGCCCCCCTTGTTCAGCTTCTTCCACAGCGCCTCCACGCGCGGGCGGACGGGGTCGTCGTCGTCCAGGACGCCGCGCGCGCGGGCGGCGACGTCGAGGGCCGCGTGGGCGTCGCCTTGCTTGTCGAGCGCGGCGGCGAGGTGAAAGAGGATCTCGCCCTCCCCGGGAGAGAGCCTGTCGGCGCGGCGTAGGGTCTCCACGGCCTTGTCGACGTCGCCGGCCACGAGCTGGCACCAGCCGAGCGTGTCGACGACGTAGCCGTTCAGCGGGTCCTGCACCACGGCGCGCCAGGCGTAGCGGCGCGCGTCCTCGGCGCGCGCGCCGGCCTCGGCCAACGTGAACGCCACGAAGTTGAGCTGGTCGAGGCCCTTGAGGCCGCGGTCCATGAGGCGCTCGACAATCTCCACCGCGGGCATCGGCTGCTTCTGCCGGTCGAGGTGGCGCGCGAGCGCGAACAGCAGATCGGGATCCTTGGGGCGCGCCCGCAGCGCGTCGTCGAGGACGGCGCGCGCGTGCTCGACGTCGCCGAGCTCCTCGTTCATGCGCGCGACGACGGAGACGATGTCGGCGTCGCTCGGGTCCGCGGCGAGGGCGGCGGCGGCGTCCGCGAGCGCGTGGTCCTTGTCGACGCCGCCGGCCTTGGCGACGACGGTCTCCGCTTCCAGCAGCGGCGGCGACGGGCCGAGCGCGGCGATCCGCTTTTCGAGCACCTTGCCGGCGTCGCGGGGCTTGTGCGCCCGCGCCAGCGCGCGCGCGCAGACGGCGGCGACGACGGCCGACGCGTCGGCGCCCGCGGGCTCGTCGACGGCGGGGCAGGCGGCGGCGACGGCCTTGTCCGCTTCGTGCGCGGCGAGGCGCAGCCTCCCAATCTCCGCCGCCGCGCGCGCCGACTTGCGCCCCGCGTGCCCCTCGAGCGCTTCGGCGGCGCGGGCGATCTCCCCGGAGCGCTCGTAGGCGTCGGCGATGAGCAGGCGCATGTCCTCGCTGCCGTTGTCGTCGAGCCACGCCGTGGCGAGCGCGTCGGCCTCGGCGGTGGCGCCGGCGAGCACGTGCGCGCTCAAGAGGTCGCGGCGCACGTCGCCGCCGTCGCCGGCGGCCGCGGCCAGCGACCTGGCCACGGGGAGCGCCTCGTCGAAGCGGCCGAGGCCCCACAGGAGCGTCAGCTTCAAGGAGAGCGCGTCGGCGTCGCCGGCGTCGCGGTCGAGCGCGCGCGCGACGTGCTTGAAGGCGCGCTCGACCTGGCCGCGCTCGGCGAAGGCGCGCGCGAGGGAGATGTAGCCGTCGACGGCGCCGGGCTCCTTGTCCATGAGCGTCTCGATGACGTGCTCGGCCCCGTCGAGGTCGCCGTCGTCGACGAGGAGCTCGGCGAGCTGCATGGAGGTGTCGCGGTCGCCCGGGGCGACGGAGAGGGCCTCGCGGTAGGCCTTGCGCGCGGCGTCGTGGTCGCCGGCCACGGACCACGAGGCGCCGACGATGCGCCACGCGGGGACGTACTTGCGGTTGATGGCGAGCGCGTCCTGCGCCGACGCCCGCGCCTGCTCGACGTCGCCGGACTCGAGGTAGGCCTCGGCGAGCCGCGTGTGCAGGTACGGCGAGCGCGGGTCGTGGATGACGGCCTCGCGCAACAGTTGGATGCCGGCGGGCACGTCGCCCGTCTGCAGGCGCATCTCGGCCTCGAGGACGGAGCGATAGGCCTCCGCGGAGATCTCGGGATCCGGCGCCGGCGCCTCGTCCTCGCGCGGCGCGGCGGCCGCCGCCGGCGGCGGCACGGTGAAAGGCGCGGGCGCCTCGCGCACGGCCGGGGACGACGCGCAGGCGCTCACGGCGCAGACGACGCCGGCGACGACCCCCCCGAAGCCGGCAGGGCGTCGCACGGGATTACTCGACGTCCTTCAGCACCGCGCGCGCGTCGCGCTTGTCGAACTTCTTCCAGTCGTTCGGCACCGACGAGCGCTTGGCGTTGAGGCACGCGTTGGCCCACTTCTTCGCCTGCGCCTTGTCGCCCTTGTCCCGATAGAATTCGGCGAGGTTGACCATGGTGGGCGTGAAGTTGGGATCGTGCTTGAGGATCTCGAGGTACGCCTTCTCGGCGCGATCGTCGCTGCCGCCGGCCACCCACGGCACCTTGTGGTCGATCTCGGCGAGCGTCTGCTTGGCGTAGCTGTGGTGCGGGTTGAGCTGGAGGGCGCGGCCGAGGCCCTTGCGCAGCTCGGGCAGCATGAACAGCGAGTTCATCACGCCGCGGGTGCGACCGATGACGGCGAGGTTGGCCATGTCCCAGAAGATGGCGTCGACGTCGTTCTTGTCGATGGCGATGCCCTTCTTGGCGGCGGCGCGGCCCTTCTCGTAGTCGGCGATCTTGGTCTTGTCGGCGGTCTCGAGGTCGCCGAGGCGCAGCCACGCCCGCGACTCGTCGGCGTAGCCGGCGGCGCGCGCCTTGGCGGACAAAGAGGCGTCACCGAGCTTCTTTTCGTACAGATCGATGGCCTTTTTGAGGTTGGCCTTGGTGTTGGCCTGCACCTCGACGAGGTCCTTGGCCTCGGCCAGGGGATCCGCGGGCGCGGCCGGCGCTGCGTCCGCGGGGGGCGCGTCGGCGGCGGGCGCCGCCGGGGCGGCGGGCGCGGGCGCAGCGGCGGGCGGCGCGTCGGCGCGTGCGTGCCCCACGGCGAGCGCGGCGCAGGTGAGCAGGGCGAGCGAAGCGGGCTTGACGGACGACGACATGGGCACCCCGGGGAACGGCGACCGCAGGAGCGGCCGCCCGAGCAACGGGCGCAGCCTAGTGCATCCGGGCGGTCTCCGTCGCGATGCTTTGCAGGAGCAAGGTGGCGAGCGCATCGTTGGCGCACCTGAGACGACGGGCGACCGAGCTTTCTTCGAGCGCCCGCTGACGCGCCGCGACGTCCTCGAGGACGGCCGCGCACACGACGTCGGCGAGCACCCGAGGCTCCTGCACCCGGAGCGGGAGGTCGCCGAGCGTGTCCTTGCTGTCCGGACACGCCTCGAGCAAGCGCGCGTAGCACGAGCGCAGCGCGCGCAGCTCCGCGTGCGCGTCTTCGCCGTCGTCGCCGCACTCCACGAGCGCGGCGGCGGCGCGGCGATAGAGCTTGCCGTCGGCGGGCAGCTCGTCGACGAGCTCCGCGCGCGCGACGCCCTGCAGCAGGATGTGGAAGCGACCGTCGGGCAGCCGCTCGTGGTGCACGATGCGGCCGACGCCGGCGACGCGGGCGACGCCGGCGACGGGAGCGTCGAGGCAATCGTCGTCGATGCGCACCACCGCGAAGTGCTGGTGTCCCGCGAGCACGTCTTCGGTGAGCGCCCGGTAGCGGGGCTCGAACACGTGAAGCGGCAGCAGCGTGTGCGGGAAGAAGACCGTGCCGGGGAGCGGGAACAGCGGCAGCTCGCGCAGCGCCGTTTCGAGGTTGCCGTCGAGAGCGAGCGCGGCGCGCCGCTTCATGTGGGGTTCTCAACGACCACGGTTCGCGTAGTCTAGCAAAGTGAGCGACGAGCACGAGCACCGTATCGGACTCGAGCCGAGCCGCCCCTTCGACGGGCCCGCGTTCGAGGAGGCCGTGCGGGCGCTCGTGCGGGCCTGCGGCGTCGACGACGAGCCGCACATGGCGGAGACGGCGTCGCGGGTGCGCGCCCTGTGGGAAAAGCGACTGCTCGGCGGCTACGGACAGGATCTGGCGCGCGTCCTCGGCGCGGGCTTCGAAGACACGCGCGAAGACCTCGTGGTCATCCGCGGGATCTCGGTGCACGGCGTCTGCCCCCACCACCTCGTCCCCTTCCGTGGCGTCGCCCACGTCGCGTACGTCCCCGGCGGCCGCCTCCACGGCTTCGGCCGCATCGCGCGCCTCGTCGACGCCGTCGCCCACCGCTTCACCTACCAGGAGTGGCTCACGCGCGACGTCGCCGACGCCCTCGTCGAGCACGGCAAGGCCAAGGGTGCCGCGTGCATCGTCGAGGCCGAGCAGCTCTGCCTGCTGCTCGGCGAGGACCGCCGCGGCGAGGAGCGCGTGGTGACGCGCGCCTACGCGGGCGCGTTCGGGACGGAATTGCAGGCCGAGCTCCACCGCCTGGTGGATCTGCGATAGACGGGCCCTGACGCGCCGCGTAACCTCCCGGGACGGGGCGATCCCGATGGCGGCACAGCACGACGACAATGACCCGTTGATCGGCCGCGTGATCGACGGCCGGTTCACCATCCAGTCCGTGTTGGGGCGCGGAGGGATGGGTGTCGTCTATCGCGCGCACCAGGCGAGCCTCGAGCGCAGCGTCGCGCTCAAGCTGATGAGCGGCGTCCCGCCCGAGCGCGAGGCCGAGTTCCAGCGGCGCTTCTTCCTCGAGGCCGCCACGGCGGCCAAGCTGAAGCACCCCAACACCATCACGGTGTTCGACTACGGCTCGTCCGTCGTCGAGCACGAGCGCGTCTTCTTCATCGCCATGGAGCTCCTCGAGGGCGCGCCGCTGTCGCGCGTGCTCGCGCGGTCCACGGCGTTGGCGCCGCTGCGCGCGGTGCACATCGCGCTGCAGATCAGCCGCTCGTTGCGCGAGGCGCACCGCGCGGGCGTCGTGCACCGCGACCTGAAGCCCGGCAACGTGATGCTCGTGAAGCAGGACGACGCCGACGACATCGAGGGCGACTTCGTCAAGGTGCTCGACTTCGGCCTCGCCAAGGTGGGCACGAGCGACGGCGCCCCCTCCATCGACGGCCTCACCAAGGCAGGCACGTTCATGGGCTCGCCGCGCTACGTGGCGCCCGAGCAGATCGAGGGGCGCCCCGTCGACGCGCGCGCTGACATCTACTCCCTCGGCTGCATCCTGTTCCGCATGCTCTCGGGGCGCGTGCCCTACGACGGCAAGAAGCCCGTGCAGATCATGCTCAAGCACCTGCACGATCCCATCCCCCGCCTTGGCGTGCCCGGCCTGCCGCAGTCGCTCGAGCGGCTGGTGGCGGCGTGCCTCGCCAAGGAGGCGGAGCAGCGGCCGGCGTCGATGGACGTCGTCATGCAGCGCTTGAAGCTCGCGCGCGCCGCGCTCGGCGGCACCGGCTCGGGGATCATGATGTTCTCCGACGAGCGCCTGTCGCAGCCGCCGCAGGATCCGGTGGAGGCGAGCGGCGCGCAGCTCACGTCCATCGACCCCGACCCCGACCCGGTGCCGCTCGACACGCGGATCGACAGGCGCACGTCGTCACCGCCCACGCCGGCGCGCCCGAGCGCGCGCATGGACGTCGGCCGCGTCGCGCGCCCGCGCATCGAGACGCGCCCGGGCTCCGCCGTGGTGGCGCTCGACAGGAGCAGCCCGACGTTCGAGGACAGCACGCGGCCGACGCGCATCCTCGGCAAGCTCAGCGCGCGGCCCACGCCCGAGCGCCCCTGGGCGGCCATCACCGCGGGCATCGTCGTGGGGCTCCTCCTGTGCGGCGGCGCGGCCTCCTGGCGCCTCGGCTGGCTCGCGCGCTGGCAGGCCGACGCGCAGCCGTGGCTGACGGCGCACGGCTTCATCGACACGCCGGGGTCACCGTCGTCGTCGTCGTCCGCGTCGTCGTCCGCGTCGTCGCCCGCGTCGTCGCCCGCGTCGTCGCCCGCTTCGGCGGCGGCGTCTGCGGAAGCGGTGCCTGCCGGGCCGCTCGCAAAGCATGCGTTCATCCGGGTGACGACCACACCCCCCGGCGCCGACGTCCTCGAGATGAGCGGCGGCGCGCCGCGCGTCCTCGGCGTCACGCCGCTCACCGTGCCCTGGGACGTCGCCGCGCTCCCGCGGCCGCGCGAGCTGCTCTTGCGCAAGGACGGCTTCCGCCCGTCGGCCGCCACGCTGGCGCCGCCGGAGAAGCAGCGCCGTGAACCGGTGTGGCTCGACGTCGACGCCACGCTGCGGCCGTGGTGATGTCGAGCGCCCGCCCCGCGGGCGCGGCGGCAATGGGGGCGCGCGCGGTCGCCGTCGTCGTCCGCGCCGGTGTCGTCGCCGCCGGTGTCGTGGCCGCCGGCGCCGCCGTCGCATGCACGCCCACGCCCGCGCCCGCGCCCGCGGCGGCGGCCGGCGGCCCGGTGAGCGACGACGGCGGCGCGGCGCACGACGCGCCGGCGGCGCGCGGGGCCCGCTCGATCAGCGACCGGACGGAGCGGCCGCGCTTGATCGACGCGCCCGCCGGAGAGGTGACGAGCGTCGTCACCGCGCAGCGGGCGGAGAGCGCGCGCGCGGGGCGGCGCCTGCTGGTGTACGTCGGCGCCACGTGGTGCGAGCCGTGTCAGCGCTTCCATCAAGCCGTGGCGCGCCACGAGCTCGACGACCTGCTCGCCGGCGTCGACCTCCTCGTGTTCGATCTCGACAAGGACCGCGAGCGGCTCGACGCCGCCGGCTACGGCTCCCGCTTGATCCCGCTCCTCGTCGTCCCCGACGGCGCCGGCCGCGGCACGGCGCGGCGCATGGAGGGCTCCATCAAGGGCCCCGGCGCCGTCGACAACATGGCGCCCCGCCTGCGCGCGCTCCTGCGCTGACGCGCGCCCGGCCCTTGCGCCGGAAGCGCGCGCCCCGCTACACTGAACAAACGTTCAGAATCGGGGGACGGCGCCATGCCCGAGCCACCGCCGGCGCGGATCTGCTGCCTCGACCTCGACACGTTCTTCGTGTCGGTGGAGCGCATCCTGGACCCGCGCCTCGTGGGGGTGCCGGTCGTCGTGGGCGGGCCGCGCGGCGGCCGCGGCGTGGTGACCGCCGCCAGCTACGAGGTGCGGCCGCACGGTGTCCGCTCCGGCATCTCGCTCGTCGAAGCCGATCGCCTCGCGCCGCCGGACACCGTCTTCCTGTCGGGCACGCACGGCGTGTACGCCGACTACGCGCAGAAGGTCCGCCTCATCGCGCAGGACTTCACGCCCGAGAGCCGCGTCGCGAGCATCGACGAGATGTACCTCGACTTTCGCGGCTGCGAGCTGCTCTACCAACGCCCCGGCGACGCCGACGGCGACGCCGTCATCGCGCGCGTGTGCCGCGAGATGACCAACCGCATCCGCGACGAGCTCGGCCTGCCGGCGAGCTGCGGCATCGGCTCGACGAAGACCATCGCGAAGGTCGCCTCGGGCGTGGCCAAGCCCGCGGGCGTTCGCCTCGTGCGCGCCGGCGAGGAGGCCGCGTTCCTCGCGCCGCTCCCGGTGCGCAAGCTCCCGGGCATCGGCCCGGTGGCGGAGCGGCACCTCGTCGCCCTGGGCATCGCCACGCTCGGGGCGCTCGCGGCCACGCCGCTCGACGTGCTGCAGCCGGTCTTCGGCATGCGCGCCAGGGAGCTCCGGGCGCGCGCGCAGGGCTTTGGCAGCGCCGAGCTCGGCCGGGAGCGCCCGCACTTCCGCGAGCACGACCCCGAGGGCGAGACGCTCGGCAGCATCTCCAACGAGCGCACCTTCTCCGAGGACCTCCGCGATCCGCGCGACGTGCAAGCGCGCCTGTGCGCGCTGGTCGAGCGCGTGTGTTGGCGCGCGCGCAAGCGGGGCGTGAAGGGGCGCACCGTCACGCTCAAGCTGCGCTACGCCGACTTCCAGACCCTCACGCGCAGCCGCACGTTCGCCGCCGCCACGAATTCCGAGCTCGATGTCCTGCCCGTGCTGCTCGCGCTCTACACGAAGGCGCGGACGCGCGACACGCGGGTGAGGCTCGTGGGCGTGCAGCTCAGCAACCTGTCGACGCAGGACCCGCAGCTCGCACTGGAGCTCGACGTACAGGAGCGCCTCCACAAGAGCGTCGACTCCATCCGTGACAAGTACGGCTTCGACGCCGTCGGCGCCGCCGAGGCCCGCAAGCGGCGGCCACGCCGGCCGCGGTGATCGCGCCGGCGCGCTCCTGGGGCTCGCTCGCGGCCGCGCCGCCGGGGTCCCCGACACGCCAGCGGCGCGGAGGACGCGGCGTTAGGCTTGGGGATGCTCGACGTGATCGTCGTCGGCGCGGGCGTCGCCGGGCTCGCGTGCGCGCAGGCGCTGGTGCGGGGCGGGGCGAACGTGCGTGTGCTCGAGGCCCGTGATCGCATCGGCGGTCGCGTGTGGACCGCGCACGACGACGCGCTCCCGGTCGCCGTCGAGCTCGGCGCCGAATTCCTGCACGGCCGGCTTCACGCCGCCGAGCGCGTCGCGCGCGAGCACGGCCTGCTCGTCGTCGACGTCGCCGGCGAGCCCCGCACCGTGCGGCGCGGCAGGCTGCTGCCTGTCGGCGCAGGCGGCGGCGACCTGTGGCGCGCGCAAGCGGAGCTGATGGCGCGGCTCCCCGCGCGTGGAGCCGATATGTCGTTCGACGACTTCCTCGCGCGAGAGCCGGGCGGGCGAAAGCTCGCGCCGGCGCGCGAGATGGCGCGGCGCTTCACCGAGGGCTTCGACGCCGTCGACGCCGAGAGCGTGAGCGCCCAATCGCTCGCGTGGAGCTTCGACATGCAGAGCGGGCGGCTGCCGCACGGCTACGACGGCGTCGTCAACGCGCTGGCCGAAGGCGTGCGCGGCCGCGTCGTCACCGGCGCCGTCGTCGAGCGCGTGACGTGGTCCCGCGGCCGCGTGGAGCTGCGCGGCGTGCGCGCCGGCGGCCGGCGCTTGCGCGAAGCGGCGCGGGCCGTCGTCGTCGCGGTGCCCATCGGCGTGCTCCTCGCGGGGACGCCCGCGATCGAGCCGATGCCGAAGAAGCTGAGCGCGGCGCTCGACGGGCTCGGCACCGCGCGCGCGGTGCGCGTCTCGCTCTTGTTGCGCGAGCCTCTGTGGGACGACGACGTCTCCTTCGTCCGCGGCGACGACCCGCTCTTTCCCACGTGGTGGACGGCGTACCCCGCGCGCGCCCCGCTCCTCACGCTCTGGGCCGGCGGGCCCTGCGCCGACCGCCTGGCGGCCCTTGACGACGACGCCCGCCGGGCCGCCGCCGTCGCCGCCGTCGCGCGCGCCCTCGGCAAGACGCCGCGGAGCGTCGCGCAGCTCGTGCGGCGCTCGTGGACCCACGACTGGCAGCGCGATCCGTTCGCGCTTTGCGCCTACAGCTACCGGCGCGTCGGCGGCGTCGCCCCTTCGCGCGCGCTCGAGAGGCCGTTCGAGCGCACGCTCTTGTTCGCGGGCGAGCACACCGTGGAGGCCGCCCACGCCGGCACCGTCGACGGCGCCATCGTCAGCGGCCTCCGTGCCGCGCGGCAGCTCCTCGCCTGATGAGGCGCGCTGCGGGCCCGGTGGTGGCCGTGGCGAGCGCCGCGGCGCCTCAAAGCAGGAGCGAGCGGTACTTCGGGAGGTTCTCGAGCACGGTGCCGACGCCGTCGACGACGGCGTGCAGCGGGTTCTCGGCGACGAACACCGGCAGCGCGCACTCCTCGGACAACAGCACGTCGAGGTTCTTGATCATCGCGCCGCCGCCGCACAGGACGATGCCGCGATCGATGATGTCGGCGGAGAGCTCCGGCGGGGTCTTCTCCAGGGTGGCCTTCACCGCGGAGACGATCTGGCGGACGTTGTCGTTCATGGCCTCGCGGATCTCGACCGACGTGAGCGTGATGGAGCGGGGCACGCCCGTGATGAGGTCGCGGCCCTTCACTTCGATGTCGAGCTCGTCGTCGAGGGCGTAGGCGGAGCCGATCTTCATCTTGATGAGCTCGGCGGTGCGCTCCCCGATGAGGATGTTGTGGCGCTTGCGCACGTAGTTGACGATGGAGTCGTCGAGCTTGTCTCCGGCGACGCGCAGCGTCTGCGAGGAGACGAGCCCGCCGAGCGAGATCACGGCGACGTCGGTGGTGCCGCCGCCGATGTCGATGATCATCGAGCCACGCGCGTCCTGCACGGGGAGCCCGGCGCCGACGGCGGCGGCCATCGGCTGCTCGATCAGGTGCACCTCGCGCACACCGGCGCCGACGGCGGCTTCGCGCACGGCCTTCTGCTCGATGGACGTGATGCCCGCGGGCACGGAGATGATCAGGCGCGAGCGGGCGAAGTACTTCTTGTCATTGGCCTTCTCGATGAAGGACTTGATCATCGCCTCGGTGACGGTGAAGTCGGCGATGACGCCGTCGCGCATGGGGCGGATGGCGGTGATGTTGCCCGGCGTCTTGCCGAGCATCTCCTTGGCGTCCCGGCCGACCGCGAGCACCTTGGTCTGGTGGCCGTTCTTGGTGATGGCGACGACGGAGGGCTCGTTGAGCACCACCCCTTTGCCGCGCACGTGCACGAGGGTGTTGGCCGTCCCGAGGTCGATGGCGAGGTCGGTGGAAAAGAGGGAGGTGAGCTTCTCGAACACGGTGGGCCTGGGCTGCGGTGACGACACGGTCGCCACTCTAGTCCAAACCCTTGTGTCCGTGTCACCCCTGGGACCGGCGCGAGAGCTCCTCCTCGAGCGCGCGCCACTCGTCCTCGACGTCGGTTGGCGTGGGCAGCGACTCGAGCGCCGCCATCTGCGACTGGTAGGCAAGCTCGCTTTTGCGGGCGAGCAGCTCCTCGGTGGTCTTTTCGTTCAGGCTCATCCGATGAGCTCCTCCTGCCGCAGCAGGCGCACGCCCTCGTCGCGCAGCCGTCGGGCGAACATCATTTGCTTCGGGTCGGTGTAGTCGAGCTTGCCGTCGAGATAGGGAAACTTTCCGTCGGCGGTATGGGCCGTGGTGCCGGGCGGTTGCCCCTGGGCCCAGCGCTCGAGCTGGCTCATCACGCGCTTCACCGCCTGCTCGGTGCGAGCGAGCCCGCGGTCGTACAGCGGGAGCACGTCGGGGCTGATGACGCTGCGCGCGTCCCGGAAGCTCGACCTGGCGCTGGCGACGCCGGGCTCAAGAGAGACGAGCCCGTCGATGAGCAGCGGCTCGCGCAGCGCCAGCGGCTGATCGGGGCCGTGGAGCGCGGCCAGCTTGGCCCAGCCGTCGGGGCAGGCGTAGTTGACGAGGCTGTCGGCGTCGATGACGGCGCGCGCGGCGGCGTAGTGCCGGGAGCCCTCGTGGGGCACGGTCCACGCGAGGACGCCGATCTTCTCGAGGGCGGCCTTCTCGTCGGGGGAAAACGCGATCTGCGACTTGTCGGCGGTGAGGTTCTTGTCGTTCAGCGGGTCGGCGATCTTGGCGGTGATGGAGCCGACGAGCGCGCTGTCGACGCCGGCGCCTTTGAGCCCCATGGCGACGCCCACGAACGCCATGAACCGGGGTGGGCCGATCTGGTGCTCGAGCACCGCCTTGACGACGTCCTCGACGACGTCGGCGCCGAGGTTCATGCGCTCCAGCACCCGCTTGGCCGCCTGCGCCCCGTGGACGTTGTGCACGATGAAATTGGCCGGCGTCTTCACCGCGTCCGACATGGCCGAGGCCAGCACCGCCACCTCGGTGTCCCGTGGCGAGAAGATCCTTCTGGAGCGCCACGTCGAGGACGCGCGTGAGCTCGAGGCGCGTGTGCTTCCAGTTGACGTCCTGGTACGCGACGCCGCCGAGCTTGTCGCCGACGGCGGCGCCGACGGTCTGGTAGCCGCGCTTCACCTCGGCGAGCACGTCGAGGATGTGCTCCTTCTGCTGCGCCGACAGGCCCGGGTGCGCGTCGAGCTTGTCGAGGATGCTCTCGAGCTTGCCGTCGGGGCCGCGCGTGCTCGCCCCGCCGAGGTCGCGCACGAGGGCCTCGCGGGCTTCGCGCTTGTCCCCGGCCGACAGCGCGGGGAACTGCTCGTCGATGGGCACCTGGGGCGCCACCGGGGTCTTGAGCCCGGGGATCTCCTTGAGGGGGACGCCCTGCTTGAGCGCGTGGAATTGCAGCGCCGCGCCCTTGTGTCCGCCGAAAGAGGCGCTCCGGGCGGCCGTGCCCATCGACGTCAGCAAGGCCGGCGGCGGCTTGCCGCCGTAGACGTCGCGAAAGAGCGCCGTGAGCGTGGCGTCGAACGCCGGCCCCACACCGGACTTCTTCGCGCTCTCGCGGAGCTGGTCGAGCTCGGTGCGGGTGGCCGTGGTGACCGGCTGCCGCCGCAGGGTGTGGGCGCGCGCGTTCAGCTCCGCCAGGTTCATCGCCGTTCCTCGTCACCCGCCTCAAAGCGGGCCTCGACGACGTTAGCACGCTCCGCCTCCGGGACCTCGCCCTCCGGGCGCACGCGCGTTGTGCGCTGGGTCTCAGCGCGCGCGGGGCTGCTCGCGCGCGGCGGCTGGCTCTTGGCCTGGAACACCCACGTCGTGGTGCGAGGCTCGAAGCCCTCGAGGAGGTCCCGCGCGCGCTCCGCGAGCGGCTCGTCCTGCGCCGCCGCTTCGATGGCCGCTTTGGCGTCGGAGGTGTCGTGGCGGCGGAGCGCCTCGAGCACGAGGAGGCTCACGGTGAGCTCCTTGCGGGTGAGCGCGTCGATGAGGCGTGGCACGGCGCCGGTGAGACCGGGCGGAAGGTGGGTGCGCACGAAGGAGGCGGAGACCACGCGGACCTCGGGGTGGTCGTCGGCGAGGCGCGCGAGCACGTCGTCGACGAGGGGGAGCGGGGGCGGATCGTCGTCGGCATAGAGCCGCTCGAGCAGGACGATGCTGGCCTTGCGCGTGCTCGCCGTCTGACCGTCGACCTCCCTTCGCACGAGGTGGCGCACGCGCACGCGCAGCGGGGCTTGTTCGATGGGTACGCGCGACAGCGCGATGAGGATCGCCTCCTTCACCGCCGCCCCCGCCCGCCCGCGGCCGAGCGCCAGCAGCAGCGGCTTGATGATCTCGACGTCGGTCTCGCGTACGCCCTCGGAGAGCGCCACCGCCGCGCTCTCGACGACGAAGGGGTCGTCCTCGACGATGGCGGTGACGATGGCCTTGAGCCCGGCGCGGTCGGCGAGGCGGCCCAGGCACAGGAGCGCGGCCGCGCGGACGAAGCGATCGTGATCACGCGCGAGGGGCAACAGCGACGCGGCGAGCCCCTCCTCCATGCCCGTGAGGCAGCTCGCGAGCGCGCGCAGAGACACGGCGCGCAGCTCGGTGTCTTCGGGCGTGGACGCCGGCGCCGTGGCGGCGACGAGCAGGGGGCCCGCGGCCTCCGTGGCCTGCAGGCGTCCGAGCGCGGTGGCGGCGCCGATGCGGGCGCGCGTCTGCGGCTGGTTGAGCTTGTTGAGGAGGAAGGGCACCGCCTTCTTGCCGGCGCGCACGAGCTCGGCGACGGCGGCGTCGCGCACGGCGCGGCGGAGGTCACCGAGGTCGTCGAGGTACGGCTTGAGCACGCCGCCCTCGGCCTCGGCGGCGGCGACGAGCGCGGCGAAGTCCTGCGGCTGCACGTCGGAGCGCGCCTGCGCCTCCAGCTCGGCGAGCCGCGCGAGGACGGCCGAGGCCTTCTCGCGCACCCAGGGATCGGCGTCCTTGGCGAGCGACTGCACGCGCGCCTTGCTGCGCAGATCGCCGAACGAGCCGAACGCCTGGGCCGCGAACGCGCGCGTGTAGTGATCACGGTCGGTGGCGAGCTTCTCGACGGCGTCGCGGGCGCGGTCGTCGAAGGCGTCCTGGCCCTCGACGATCTCGGCGAGCGCGCGCGCGACGAACGGGCGATCTTCGACGCCGAGCACGTCCCGCTCGACGAGCCGGTAGAGCGCGGGCAGCGCCTCGCGGGCCTTCAGCGCCCCGAGGAGCAGGGCGGCGCGCGGAACCGGCGAGACGCCGCCGACCCGCGGGGCGTCGTCTTCGAGGGCGGCCACGAGATAGGGGACCGACGCCGCCCGGCCGGCGATGAGCGCGCTCTCGGCCTCGTCGCGCTCGGTGCGCAAGGCGCTTCCGAGCTTGCGCTGCGCGTCGGCGAGCTGTTCGGGAGTGGGGTGCGCCATCCTCACACCATGTCGACGTCCGAGGGCGAGCGCAACGCTGTCCGGTATGCTGGAGCCTCGTGACCGTGCCCCAGCGCCTCCTCGTTGTTGTCACCCTCGGCGGACTGCTGGCGCTCGCTGGCTCGTCCTGCGCCGGCTGCGACGCCACGTTCGCCCTCGATTGCACGACCGACGGGGACTGCCCGCGCGGCAGCACCTGCGAGGACGGCATCTGCTTCAACGTCAACGCCGCCGCCGAGGGCGAAGGTGACGGCGGCGAGGGCGAGGGCGACGAAGGCGAAGGAGAGGGCGACGAAGGCGAAGGAGAGGGCGAAGGAGAGGGCGAAGGAGAAGGCGAAGGCGAGGGCGAAGGAGAAGGCGAAGGCGAGGGCGAAGGAGAAGGCGACGAGGGCGAGGGAGAAGGAGAAGGAGAGGGAGAGGGAGAGGGAGAGGGCGAAGGAGAGGGCGAAGGAGAGGGCGAAGGCGAAGGCGAGGGGGACACCTGCGTCCCGGTCCTGCACGACGAGGATAGCGACGGCGTCGACGACGCCTGCGACGACTGCCCCGCGGACGCCGACAGCGACCAGCCCGACGGCGACGGCGACGGCGTCGGCGACGCCTGCGACCCCCACCCCGGCACCCCGGGCGACGCCATCGCGTTCTTCGACGGCTTCGGGGGCCCGCTCGACCCGCGCTGGTTCGTGGCCGCGGGCGACCTGGCGTGGTCCACGTCCAACGACCAGCTCGTGTTCCCCAACAACAGCAGCGGCAACATCCTCGCGCTGAGAGGCCTCGACGCCGCCCGCATGACGGTCGACGCGCGCATCACCTACACCGGCGGCCGCAGCCTCGGCCTCGGAGAGACCGACAACGCCGGGCTCGTCATGCGCGTGAGCGGCGCGGGCTCGACCAACGGGACGCTGTGCATGATGCAGATCGAAAACGACGGCGGCCCGAGCTTGAACGTGTTCCTTCAGATCAATCGCCTGGTGAACAATGACGCGGGGAACGGGCTGATCTTCGCCGGGGTCTCGGCGGATCCCTTCGTCAATGATCCGCGCCGGTTCCGCGGCGTCGCGGACGGCAACGCGTTTTCGTGCCGGGCCACGGACTCAAACGGCTCCGACAACGTCAACGTCAACGACGGCGGCGCACCCACCCACGGCAGCGTCGGCTTCCGCGCCAACCGCCTGAGCCTCACCGCCGACTTCATCGTCGTCTACACGTCGCCCTGACGCTGCTCGCGCTGACGCAAGCGCGGCCGCTCCCTCCGGTCGCTGACGCAAGCGCGGCCGCTCCCTCCGGTCGCTGATCCGGGCGAGTGAGCGCTCACTTGACAACGGGGCTGAGTGAGTGCACACTCACTCAAATGGCCACCGCGCGGCTCCTGCGTATCGCCTTCCGCAACATCACGCGCCAGCGCCGGCGCACGCTGCTCGTGCTCGCCGCCGTCGGCCTCGGGGTCACCGCGGTGGTCGGCGTGCGCGGCTTCCTCAACGGGCTGCAGTCGGCGCTCGTGCTCGGCTTCGCGGAGGGGACGGTGGGCGCGGTGCAGGTGCACGCCAAGGGCTTCCTCCAGAGCCTGGAGGTCGCGCCGCTCACGCCCAACCTCGACGTGAGCGGCGACCTGCTCACGCGCATCGAGCACGTCGACGGCGTGGTCTCCGCCACGCCGCGCATCGCGTTCCCCGGCATGGTCAGCATCGGCGACGACACCACCTTCGCGATGATCGTGGCGGTGGATCCCGTCCGCGAGATCGCGACCTGCCCACGGCGCAAGGACTTCGTCGGCAGCGGCGCCTGGCTGCCCGCGGACGGCGGAGCCTCCGGTGGCGTGAAGAGCCTGATCGGCGCCGAGCTCTTGCGCTCGCTGCACGCCAAGGAGGGGGCGCGTGCGGCCGTCCTCACCAGCGACGTCGACGGCGTGATGAACGCGGTGGACACGGCCGTGGGGGGCTCGCTCATCGCGCCCACGCAGGGTGAAAAGAAGCTGATGCTGTTGCCGCTCGCCGCCGGGCAGGAGCTGCTGCGCATCCCGGGGCGCGCCACCGAGATCGCGGTGCGCGTAAAGGACCTCTCGCGCGTGGATGAGGTGGCTGCCGCGCTCTCGGACAAGCTCGGGCCCGACTACGAGGTCCACACGTGGAAGCAGGTGGTGCCGTTCGCGGCCGACATCGTCGAGACCCAGGACGCGGCGCTGTCCGTCATCACCATCATCTTCCTCATCGTCATCATGATGGGCCTCGCCAACGCCATGCTCACGAGCGTCCTCGAGCGCGTGCGCGAGATCGGCACGCTCATGGCCGTGGGCGCGCGGCGCCGCCAGAATCCTCGCGCTGTTCGTGTTCGAGGCCGGCGTCCTCGGCGTCCTCGGCGGCGTCGCGGGCAGCATCGCCGGCAGCGCCATCGTCGCTGCGTTGGCCGTTCACGGCGTGGATCTCACCACGCCGGGGGCGTCGCTGCCGCAGCACCTCGTCCCGTTCATCGAGCTGCGTTTCCTCGTGCGCATGGTGCTCCTCGCCACCGTCGGCGCGTCCCTCGCGGCGCTCTGGCCCGCGTGGCACGCGAGCCGCATGAAGCCCGTCGACGCGCTCGCGGGAGGCGCCTGATGTTGACGCTGTTGCGCCTCGCTTTCCGCTCGCTGCTCCGCAACCGTCGGCGCAGCGCCATCACGATCGGCGCCGTCGCCCTCGGCGTGGCCATCGTGGTGTTCGCGTCGGGCTTCGCGCTCGGCTTCGTCCACATGATGCTCAAGGGCATGCTCGAGAGCCGGCTCGGCGCGGTTCAGGTGCACCACGCCGGCTACCTCGACGCCACCGAGGCGTCGCCGCTCAAGCTCGACATCGCGCAGGCCGACGACGTCATGCGCAAGATCTCCGCCGTGCCGGGCGTGACGGCGGTGGCGCCGCGCATCCGCTTCGGCGGGCTCTTGAGCAACGGACAGACCTCGTCGATCGTCATGGGCGAGGCGGTGGACGCCGAGCGCGAGCTCTCCGTGTGTCCGATGCGCAGGAACGACGTCGACGTCGCCGGCGGCGGCGCGTGGCTCTCGGCAAAGACCCCGCACGGCGGCATCGTCGGCCGCGAGCTGGCCAAGGCGCTCGGCGCCAAGGCGGGCGGGGTGCTCACGCTCTCGGCCGCGGGCCGGGAGGGCGCGCTCAACGCGCTCGACCTCGACGTCGCGGCCGTGTCGCGAGGCGAGACGAGCATCCTCGACAGCAAGCGCTCCGTGATCCTCGCGCTGCCGGCGGCGCAGGAGCTCCTGCAGATGAACGGGCGCGTCACGGAGATCGCCGTGCGCGTCGACGACCTCGACCGCATCCCCTCCGTCGCCAAGGACATCCGCGCCGCCCTGGGGCCGGAGCTCGAAGTGTCCACGTGGGACGAGGTGATGCCGTTTTTGCGGGACGCCGTGAACCGCCTGCGCATCATCCTCACCGGCGTGAGCGCGGTGCTGTTCTTCATCGTCGTGTTCGGCATCGTGAACACCATGTTGATGAACGTGTACGAGCGCACCCGCGAGATCGGCACGCTGCTCGCGCTCGGCGTGAAGCGGCGACAGGTGCTCGCGATGTTCCTGACGGAGGCGTGGGTGCTCGGTCTCGTCGGCGGCGGCGCCGGCGCGCTCCTCGGTCTGGTGGCCACCGCCGCCTTCGGCGCGCGTGGCGTCGCCATCGTGCCCCCCGGCGGCGCCATGGAGGCCATCGTCTATCCCGAGGCCCGGCTCGACATCGCCCTCGCGGCCATCGCCATCGCCATGATCGGCGCGCTGTTGGCGTCGGCGTATCCCGCGCGCAAAGCGAGCTTGATGAACCCCGTCGACGCCCTCCGCACCACCTGAACGAAAGGATTCACGCATGAACCCCGCGCATCCCCGCCGCGTCGTCGCTCCCTCCGAAGCCGGCAGGACACCGGGTGGCCCACGTCTGGTCGGCGGGGCGCTTGTCCTCGCCGCCGCCGCGCTCGCAGCCGGGGGCGCGTGGGCGGCGCCGGCCCAGGGTGGCGCACCCGACGTCGACGCGCTCATCAAGCGCTACGACGACGTGATGTCGCCGGCGTACTTCGACGCCGAGGCGCGCATGATCGCGCATCGCAGCGACGGCTCGGTGCGCTCGTACAAGATGCGCGTGCAAAAGTCGGGCACCGACAAGGTGCGCGTCACGTTCCTGGCGCCGGCGGCGGCCAAGGGTCAGGAGATGCTCAGGAGCGGCGACAACCAGTGGCTCTACATGCCCAACCTCAAGCGCGCGGTGCGGATCGCGTCGCGCGACCAGTTCATGGGCGGCGACTTCAACAACGCCGACGTCCTGCGCGTGAACTACGAGGCCGACTACGACGTCACCCTCGGCAAGTCGGACAAGCCGGGCCAGCTCGTCCTCGAGCTCAAGGCCAAGTCGCCTTCGGTGGCGTACGACCGCATCAAGCTGTGGATGACCGACGCCAAGGAGTCGCAGCCCGTGCGGGCGGAGCTGTACGCGTCGAGCGGCAAGCTCCTGCGCGCGGCCGACTTCAGCGACGTCAAGACGCTGTCCAAGGGCTGGACGCGGCCGACAAAGATCACGATGAGGAACCTGCTCGAGCCCAAGCGCTTCTCCGAGATGATCTGGGACGCTGGCGAAGTGAAAGAGAGCATCCCGTCGCAGCGCTTCGTGCTCGACGACCTCGGCCGATAGGAGCCGCTCGTGGCCGCAACCGCCTCCGCCCTCGCCCTCGCCCTCGGCACCCTCGTGGCCGGCGAGACCAGCTTCACCGGCTCCGTCGCCACGCGCGAGCAGGTGACGGCGCCGTCGGAGGACTCGCTCTCGTCCACCAAAGACCTGCCCATCCTCGAGAGCCTCGAGGAGCTCAACCTCTTCGGCCGCGCGACGCTGTTCGACGGCAAGCTCTCCTTCACCGTCGACACATCCGCCTTCGTCGCCTTCGGCGGCGTCTACGCCGACGCCAAGACGTTTCACGGAGCCATGGTGGGCGTCGACGACCACGACGTCGCCGCGCTCGCGCCCTTCATCGCGCTCTCGGAGTACTACGTCACCGCCGAGCCCGTTGAGCACGTGGTCCTCACCGTCGGCAAGAAGCGCGTGACCTGGGGACCGGCGTTCGCGTACTCGCCGACGGATCTTTTGAACCCGCCGCGCGATCCCACCGATCCGGCGCTGCAGCGCGCGGGCTTCCTCCACGCACAGCTCGACCTCCCCTTCGACGGCTTCACGGTCTCGGCGCTGTTCGCGCCCGAGGTGCTCGAGACCGTCAACGCCGTCCCTGTCGCCGCGCTCGCGTATCCGCGCGGCGAGCTCGTCTTCCCCGATCGCGCGTTCCCCGCGGGCGGCGCGCCCACGCCGGACGACGCGCTCCACTACGCCGCCGCGCTCCGCGGCTACGCGCTCATCGGCGACGCGGACGTCAACGCGTGGATCCTGTTCGAACACCGCTACGGCGACGACCGCGAAGACGTCCCGCGGCTCGCGCTCACGCTCTCCAAGAACCTCTTCACCATCCACGAATTCCACGCGGAGGTGCTCTTGCAGCAGGGCAGCGCGCGCAGCTACGCCACCCACGACTGCGGCGGCTCCGCCGACAACCTCACGCGCTGCGCCATCGGCGGCACAGACATCTTCGACGAGAAGCTCAAGAGCTCGGACCGCATCCTGCCCGAGATCCTCGTCGGGTGGCGCGTGATGCCCGACGACGGGAGCATGGTCTCTCTCGAGTACCTCTACCAGGCAGACGGCTACACCCGCACCGAGCTCGGCGACGTCGAGCGCCTCGCCGCCGCCGGCGCCGAGCTCACGCGCGGCAGCACCAACGTCCCCGGCTCGTTCGGCGGGCCCTCGGCGACGACGGGCTCGGAGGCGCCGAACCGGGTGGCGTTCCAGCCGCGCCGCCGTCACTACCTGTTCTTCTCGTACACCAAGCCGCAGGTGCTCGACGACTTCACGCTCGGCGCCACGGCCATCGTTCCCCTCGAGGACCTGTCCGCGCTCGTGTCCGCGTCGGTGGCGTGGCAGGCGACGGAGTGGTTGCGCCTGACGCTCTTCGGCTTCGTGCCACTGCCGTCGCCGGCGCGCGTGTCCGTCGACATCAAGGGCGATCCCTGGCAGAGGCTCTACGACGCGGTCGACCGCGATTGGCAGGGCTTCATCCCCCGCGGCGGCGTCGTCGACGGTCTGCCCGTCGGCGAATTCGACGGCGCCCCTTTCCGCGCGCTCGCGATGTTCGAAGCGCGCGCTTACTTCTAGGAGGTCAACATGCCGTCCATCATCGAGCTGTCGAACGTCACCAAGGACTACGTGCTCGGAGACAGCGTGGTGCACGCCCTCGCCGGCGTCGATCTCGTCCTGGAGAAGGGCGAGCTCACGGTGGTGATGGGGCCGTCGGGCTCCGGCAAGTCCACGCTGCTGAACATCATCGGCTGCCTCGATCGCGTCACGAGCGGCAGCTACAAGCTCGAGGGCGAGGAGGTGGGGCAGACGGACTTCGACACGCTCGCCGACGTGCGCAACCGCAAGATCGGCTTCATCTTCCAGTCCTTCAACCTCATCCCGGTGCTCGACGTCGTCGAGAACATCGAGCTGCCCTGCACGTTCCGCACGCCCCCGGAGCCGGCCGGCAAGCTCCGCGAGCGCGCCCGTCGCATCGCGATCTCCGTCGGCCTCGAGCAGGTGTTGCACCATCGCCCCGAGCAGCTCTCGGGCGGCCAACGCCAACGCGTGGCCATCGCGCGCGCGCTGGTGACCGAGCCCGCGCTGGTGCTCGCCGACGAGCCCACCGCCAACCTCGACACCGCCACCAGCGAGCAGATCCTCGACGTCATGCTCGAGCTCAACGAGAAGCTCGGCGTCACGTTCCTTTTCTCGACGCACGATCCACGAGTCGAGAAGCACGCGCGGCGCGTCCTGCACATGCAGGACGGCAAGCTGCAGGAGCTGAAGCGGGCGGCATGACGGACACGCCTCTCCCCGAGCTCACCGAGAAGCAGCGCCGCGTGCTCGACGCCGCCCTCGAGCTGTTCGCCGAGAGGGGGTACGCGGGCGCGTCGACGTCGGAGATCGCCAAGCGCGCCGGCGTCGCCGAGGGCACCGTCTTCAAGACGTACAAGACCAAGAAGGACCTGCTGATCGCGCTGGTGGCGCCGTTCTTCGCCAAGGTCATCGCGCCCACGCTCATCGAAGAGGTCCTCGTCATCGTGCGGCAGGAGCACCCGCACTTCGAAGACTTCGTGCGCGCGCTGTTCAAGAACCGCATCGACTTCGTCAAGGCGCACGAGCGCATCATCCGGCTGGCGGTGCAGGAGCTGCCGTTTCACCCGGAGGTGCGCGCGCTGGCCAAGAGGACCATCGCGGATCGCGCGCTCCCCGACGTGGAGAAGGCCATCCGCCGCTTTCAGAGGATGGGCGAGGTGCGCGCGGGGAAGGTCACGTCCCTGATCCGCATCATGGTGGGCACGTTCCTCACGTATACGCTCACGCGCACGGTGCTCGCCCCCGAGCTGAAGTGGAACGACGCCGAGGAGCTCGAGCTGATGGTGCAGGTGCTCGCGAAGGGGCTTGCGCCGTAGTCACTCGCGCCTGCGCATATAGCCCTGCGACGCCATGGCCTTGCCCATCTCGCGGTAGGCGCCGGGATCGTCGGGGGTGACCGCGCCGAGGGCGTCGACGTAGCGGTTGAACATGCAGAACGCGGCCGCGATGAGGACGGCGTCGTGGATCTCGACGTCGTCGCAGCCGGCGGCGCGGCAGGCGGCGACGTCGTCGTCGCCGACGGCCTTGCCGCTGTCGCGCACCTTGAGCGCGAGGCGCAGGAGCGCCTGCATCTTGGGCGACTGCGCGCCGAGGTCGCCGGCGCAGGCGGCGGCGACGAGGTGGTCGTCACCGAGGTGCGCGGCGGCGGCGGCGGCGTGGGAGCGGGAGCAGAAGGCGCACTCGTTTGCGGTGGAGACGACGGCGGCGATGGTCTCGCGCTCGCCGGACGACAGCGGCGAGGGGCCGCGCAGGAGGGCTTCGGCGAGCTGGCAGAGGGGGACGCCGGTCTCGGGGCGGAACTTGAAAAAGGCGGCGATCCCGGGCGGGTGGAGCGGTGCGGCGACGCGGGGCATGCCCCGTTGTAGCCCGTGGCCGTATTCTCCGGGGGTGAAGACCGGGGACACCGTCGGCCCGTATCTCGTACGCGGCCATCTCGGCACGAGCGGGGCGGCGCGCGGCAGCGTGTTCGTCGCGGAGCACACAGTGCTGCGGCGCAAGGTGATGCTCGCCGAGCTGCGGCCCGAGGACGCCGCGGACCCGGACGCGCGGGCGCGGTTCGTCGCGGAGGCCAAGGCGCTTCGCGGGTTGAAGCACGACAACCTGATCGAGGTGCTGGACGTCGTCGAGGACGCGGCGCTGCCGTGGTTCGCGGTGGAGCTGCTGCGCGGGCACTCGCTGGCGGAGGTGATGCGCAACGAGGGCCCGCTGTCGTTGCCGCGTGCGCTGCACATCGCGTGGCAGATCACGTCGGCGCTGGCGGCGGCGCACCAGGCAGGGCTGGCGCATCGTGCGCTGTGTCCGCAGAGCGTGTTCCTCGTGGACCGCAGGGGCGTGCGTGGCGTGGTGAAGCTCGTCGACTTCGCCGTCGGCGAGGTGCCGCGCGACGCGCCGCAGGTGGCGCCGTACCTGGCGCCGGAGCAGGCGCTCGGGCCGCGCGCGGACGTGTATTCGCTCGGCGTGATCTTGTACGAGATGACCACGGGGAGGCGCCCGTTCACCGCGCGCAGCCCGTTCGCGTTGCATCGGGCGCACGAACAGGAACCGGCGCCGTCGCCGGGGTCGTTCGCGGAGATGCCGGCGACGCTCGAGACGCTGATCCTCGAGTGCCTGAAGAAAGACCCGGCGGCGCGCCCCGCCGACATGGGCGTGGTCCAGGCGTCGCTGCGCGAGATCGCGATCCTCATCGACGCGCACCAGCCGCCCGTGGCGCGGGACGATCCGACGGGGGACTTCGCGGTGCCGGGGACCACGAGCTGGATCGTGGTGCCTGGGCGGCAGACGCGGCCGTCGCCGGTCTCGGGGATCCATGCGATGCCCGGGGCCGCCGACGCGTCGGACTTCGACGACGACGAGCTCCCTCCTGCGCCGGCGTCGCCGTACCCGCCGCCGTCGTGGGTGGCGCGCGAGACGGCGACGCGCATCTCTCGCGAGCCATCCTTCGTGGCTCCGACGTCGATCACCGGTCCGCCGAACCTGCCGCCGCCGCCCGAGCCGCTGGTCCTCGGGGCGCGACCGGGGAGCGCGGAGTGGGTGCGCCGCTCGAGCCCGCCGCCGTCCATCCCGCCGCGCAAGGAGCAGCCCGTGTCGTCGTCGCTGTCGTCGGCGATGGACTCGCTGTTCGCCGCTGAGTCGCAAGCGGCGATCCCGTTGCCGGGCGCGGGGGGAGCGATCCCGTTGCCGGGCGCGCCGTCGCCGGGGGGAGCGATCTCGTTGCCGGGCGCGCCGCCGCCGTCGTCGTCGCTCCCGTCGCCGTCGCCGTCGCCGTTCCCGTCGCCCTTCCCGCCGCCGTCGTCGTCGTCGTCGCCGGGGGGAGCGATCCCGTTGCCGGGCGCGCCGCCGTCGCCGTCGTCGCTCCCGTCGCCGTCGTCGCTGTCGCCGTCGGGTGCGAGCACGCCGGGGGGCGCGATCCCGTTGCCGGGCGCGCCGTCGCCGGGTGGCGCGATCCCGTTGCCGGGCGCGCCGTCGCCGGGGCGAGCGATCCCGTTGCCGGGCGCGCCGTCGCCGGGTGGCGCGATCCCGTTGCCGGGCGCAGCGCCCTCACCGCTCCCATCGCCGTTCCCGTCGCCCTCCCCGCCGCCGTCGCCCTCTTCTTCGTCGCCCTCCCCGCCGCCGTCGCCGTCGCTGCCGTCCGTCGCGACGCTCGGCCCGCACGCGACGGGGCTGTCGGCAACGGCGCTGACGCGGTCGTCGTCGGCGGGGCCGGTGGTCGTGGGCACGCCGCTGGGCGCCGGAGAGCACGGCGCGCCGAGCGCGGCCGCGGAGACGACCGTCCCTGGTGCGCCCGCGCCGCCCGCCGAGCCCGCACCTCCCCCCGTGCCCGCCACCGACGCTGGAGCTGACGACGATCTCGCGATCGCTTCACCGTTCGACGTCGACGAGAGCGGCCCGTTCGGCGCGTCAGCCGGGTTCTTCGGCGAGCCGGAGCCCCCGTTCGGCGCCCGCCCACCCGAGCCGCCTGCGCTCGACGACGTCGCCCCGGTCGAGGCCGCGCCGCGGCGCGCGCGGGGGTGGCTGGTCGCGGCCTTCGTCGTCGTCGCCGCGGCCGGCGCCGTCGTCGCCGGCGTCCGCAGCGGCTTCCTCGTGCAGCACGCGCAGGCCGAGGTCCAGGCGATGTGCGCGCAGGCGGGTTACGTCCCCGCCCCGCCCGCCGCGCCGCCGGTGACGCCCGTCGTCACCGTGCACGCGGACGCCGGGCCGCGCCAGGAAACGGCCGCCGCGCCGCAAGCGGACGGAGGCATCGCCGCCCCGGCGGACGCAGGGCCCGCCGCCGCGCCGGACGGAGGCATCACCACCCCGGCGGATGGCGGGCCCGCCGCCGTGGCACAAGCGCCGGAGGCCGCGCCCGTCGACGCCGGGGAGCCCGCCGTCGACGAGGCCGCTGTCGAGCCTGCGCCCCCGCACCCCCGGAAGCCGAAGCCCGTTCACCGGCGCCGGCGCCGCCGCCCGCGTCCGAACCCGGCCGCGGGCGCACCGGCGACGCCGCCGAACGTCCTCGACGGCGAGCTCGTCGACCCGTTCGGCAAGAACTAGGCGGCGGGGCACGACGTCGTCGTCGACGACAAACATCGTGCCGCCGCGAATGTCGTAACGCCGCTGAGCTCAAAGGGCGACGCGCAGTGTGATCCGTCGGCACCGACGCCACGGCGCGGCGCGCAGTCCATTCGCGACGTCGCCGACGTCGACGACCCGGCGGGGCTTGACGTCGGCTGCGTCGACGCCGCGTAGGGCGGGGGCTTGTCCCCCGCGTCGGAAAGGCAGGCGGACGTAGCCGGTGCCTCCGACGCGCCCCACAAGATGGGCGCCCTACGTCTCGATGCCGTGCGTGTCGTGTCGCCCCGATGCGAGAACGGCGGGCAAACACGTCGTCCCGCCGTGAATGTCGTAGCGCGCTGAGCTCATGGGTGACGAGCAATGAGATCCATCGGCAAGGTCGACGCCGCGTGCCCCGCGCGCGTCACCGTCGAGGTCACGGGCATGGCGCCAAGCCCCGGCGTGCTCGCGTTCCCGGTGGAGAACGCGCTCGTGGAGATGTCGAGAGACGCGCTCCCCGTGGTACGCGGCGCGGGCGCGAGCACGCTCGATCTGAGCGAGAACGACACGCGCTCGAGCCCCGTCTTCGCCGGCACCGGCATGCACTCCTATGCCGTGACCATGACGGCGATCCTCACCGGCGCCGATGGCGAGGCGCTCTCCAAGGTGGCGACCACCACCGCCATCGTCGGCATCAACCCCGGCGACGCCGCCCGCGCCGACGCCCTACGCGCCGCGCGCCTCCTCTACGCCGCGGTGGTCGAAGACGTCGCCAAGCGGGCGGTCGCCGCGGAGTGAGCCGCCTGCGTCGTGCTCCCCGCAGCTCGCTCAATGGTCGAGCATCGGTGTGCCTTCGTGGGCCACCAGGAGGTCGTGCATCTCGTCGGCGTGCTCCTCTTCCTTGGCGAGGATGCTCTCGAGCATGCGCCGGGTCGTCGGGTCGTGGGGCTCGAAGTAGCGGATCATCTCCCGGTAGGTGTCGATGGCGATGCGCTCGGCGACGAGGTCCTCCTTGATCATCTCGATGAGGTCCTCGCCCTCCGCGTACTCCGTGGCCGAGCGGATCGAGAGCCCGTCGGGGTCGTAGTTGGGCTTGCCCCCGAGCTGGTTGATGCGCTCGGCGAGCATGTCCACGTGCGCTTGCTCTTCGTTGGCGTGCTCGGCGAACTCCTTGCGCACGCCTTCGCTGTTGAGTCCGCGCGCCGCCACCGCGTGGAAGCGGTAGCGCAGGACGCACACGAGCTCGGTGGCGAGCGCGTCGTTCAACAGCTCGATGGACCGCTCCGCCGACCCGCCGTAACCGTGCGTCACGGCGCCGTCCTCGAGCTTCTCGCGGGCGCGCCGGCGGATCTCGTCGATGTCGATGGCGAATTGTTGGCCTGCTTCAGTCATGGTGCGGCTCCTCCTCGTCGTTGTAGAGACGACGGTCGCGCGCATCACGGCACAAGCGTCCGGCGCTACGGCGCGAACAGGAACGTGCCCTTGAGATCCTCGGTGGCCGAGATCGCCGACTCGCCGCCGGCGCCCTGCGTCTTCACCGACGTCGCGCGGTATTGGTAGATCATCCCGGGAGTGAGCGCGGGCCCGGTGTATGGCACCGTGACCCGCTGGTTGCCGCTCTGTCCGTCCACGCTCGCCTCGAACGTCAGGGTGCCGAGCGCGTCGAACAACACGATGTCGTAGCGGTCTTCGCTGGAGTCGTCGGCGAAGACGAAGTCGGGCGCGGCCGTCACCTTCTCGAGGCCGTCGGCGCCGGGAGAGAACACGTCGAGCGCGCCGGTGACCTTGAACGACTGCGGCGCGGCGACGTCGCGGTTGCCGGGGCCGACCACGACGTGGACCAGGGCGGTGCCGCCGATGTTGGTGTCGGGGTCGCGCACGAGCCCGTCGTTGTCGAACGCGGCGAGCACCACGTACTCGCCGTCGGGCACGCCGGCGATGGTGAACGCGTTGGTGACGTCGGACGCGCGCAGTCCCCGCGGCACCTCGCCGCGCGCGATGGTCTCGTCGAACGTGTCGGCGACCACCAGCACCACGCTGGTCACCCCGTTGCCGTTGCCGTTGACGATGTTCACCGATCCGCTGACCGAGCCCGTCGGCTGGACGGCCGCGTCGAGCACCACGTTCAACACGTCCTCCGCGGCCACCGCCAGCGACACGGGCGTGAGCTGCACGTCCGCGGCGTAGCCCGACACGACGCTGTCGCCGGCGGCGACGTTGAAGAGCGTGAACGTGCCGTCGCTGTCGGTGATGGCCGTGGACACGCCGCCGTCGCTCGCGGAGACCACGAGCACGCCCCCGCCGCCGGCGGCGACGTGGCCGGAGACCGTGGGCCGCCCGGCCTCGCCGTCGGGCAGCGGCACCAGCGCGATGGTGGTGGCGGCGTTCTCGACGACGAAGTGGCCCTCGCCGTCTGCTGCGGCGGCGCCGAGGTCGATGGGCACGGCCTGGCGGATGCCGCTCGGGAACGTGGCGTAGTCCCGCGCGTCGGCGCGCGTGGTGACGGCGGCGCCGGCGGCGGGTGCGCCTTCGGCGTCGCGCGCGACGATGAGCTCGAGCGCGTAGGTGCCGTCGGCGGCGGAGGTGGCCACGCGCGAGACCGCCGCGCCGTCGACGTCGAGCGCGATGACGTCCGCCCCCGCGACGGCGCTGTCGTCGAGGGCGTCGACGACCTTGCCCTGCAGCCGCACGGGGGGCTCGCACTTTCGGTCGCCGCCACCGACGTCGGCGCAGGTGTCGTCGGCGCACTGATCGTCACCGGAGCACGCCGCGCCGCGGCCGCCGCAGACGCCGCAGGGCGGGCCTTCGCAGTCGACGGTGGGGGCGCAGGCGGAGCCGTCGGCGCAGAAGGCGTCGTCGGTGCCCACGTCGCACGCGCCGCCGACCACGACCAGGCACTGCGCGCCGTCGCCGCGGTCCTGGCACACGAGGCCGTCGGGGCAGGGGGTGTCGGCGCTCGCGTCGCAGGCGTCACCGGGGTTGTGCGCGCACGAGCAGGCGCCGGCGGACAAGGCTGCGCACAAGAGCGCGAGCCGCAGCGTCGTCACGAGGCGCGCGGGGGACGGGGAGGCGGGGGCGTTGTCGTGCGGCATGCGCGAATGTTGCCGCGTGCGATCGCGGGCTGCTGCGAGTGAGACATTGGTGCTCGGAAGGAAAGAAGGCGGCGCCCGCGCCGGTCCGCTGTAGAGTGCGGCGCGATGGCATCGTCGTTCGTGCGCGAGATCCAAGAGCGTGTCGACAGGCTCGAGCTCCCGTTCAACCGCGAGGGCTTCGACAAGTACGGCATCTCCAAAAAGCACCTCGTCATCTTCTTCACGGCGCTCGGTTGGATGTACCGCAACTATTTCCGCGTGAAGGTCGACGGCATCGAGAACGTGCCCAAGCGCGGCCGCGCCATGCTCGTCGGCAACCACTCCGGCGGCTACGCCATCGACGGCGCCATGGTCATCGCGAGCATGCTGCTCGACATGAATCCGCCGCGGCTCGCACAGGGCATGGCCGAGAAGTTCCTCAACGAGCTGCCCATCGCCTCCCTGTGGACGAGCCGCGTCGGGCAGCTCACCGGTCTCCCCGAGCACGCGGTGCGTCTCCTCGAGGACGATCGCCTGCTCATGGTCTTCCCCGAAGGCGCGCGCGGCACGGCCAAGCTCTACAAGGACCGCTACAGCCTCGTCGGCTTCGGCACCGGGTTCCTGCGGCTGGCGCTCCAGACCAAGACGCCCATCGTGCCGCTCGCGTTCATCGGCGGCGGCGACGTGCTCCCCACGGTGATGAACCTCTACACGCTCGGCAAGCTCGTGGGCGCGCCGTACCTCCCGGTCACCCCGTACGTGTTGCCGCTGCCGTTGCCGCGCGCGTGCGAGATCGTCTACGGCGAGCCCATGCTCTTCGAGGGCACCGGCGACGAGGACGACGAGAAGATCGAGCACCTCGTCCTGCAGGTGAAGGAGCGCGTACACGCGCTCATGGACAGGGGCCGCGCCCAGAGGAGCGGCCGATGAGGGTGCTCATCACGGGCATCGCGGGCACCATCGGGCGCAAGGTCGCGTCGCTGTTGCTCGCCCGCGGCCACACGGTGTTCGGCATCGACCGGCGGCCGTGGCCCGACGCTCCCCGCCACGTCGAGGTCATCAACGTCGACATCCGCAAGCGCGCCGCCGAAGACGTCATCCGCACCAAGCACCCCGACTGCGTGATCCACATGGCCACCATCACGCACTTCAAGGCCGACGCCGACGAGCGTTACCGCGTGAACCTCGGCGGCACCCGCGCGGTGTTCGAGCAGTGCCACCGCCACGGCGTCAAAGAGGCGATCTTCGTCGGGCGCCACACCTTCTACGGCGCCGCGGCCGACGCGCCCCTGTATCACACGGAGTCGGACCCGCCGCTCGCGGTGTCCACGTTCCCCGAGCTCGCCGACCTCGTCGCCGCCGACCTCTTCGCCGCCAGCGCGCTGTGGCGCTTCCCCGAGATGAAGACCACGGTCCTGCGCACCGTGTACACGCTCGGCCCGAGCCTCACCGGCACCCTGGCGACGTACATCCGGCCCAAGCGCGTGCCCACCGTCCTCGGCTTCGACCCGCTGTACCAGTTCATGCACGAGGACGACTGCGCCCGCGCCATCGCCGAGGTCCCCGGTCGCGGCATGAAGGGCATCTTCAACATCGCCGGCCCGCAGCCCATCCCGCTGTCCTCGATGCTGCGCCTCGCCGGCCGCCGGAACATCCCCGTCCCCGAGCCGCTCTACACTGCGCTCCTCGGGCACTTCGGCTTCCCGCGCCTGCCGCCCGGCGCCGTGAACCACATCAAGTTCCCCGTCGTCGTCGACGACAGCGCGTTTCGTGAGGCGACGGGGTTCAGCCACGAGCTCGACGAGGCCCAGGCCGTCGGCGCTTTCCGCTGGGCCGCGGTGTAACGCTCCCCGCGCCGGCGCACGCCGGCATCGAGGCGCTCGGCCCGCGGTGACCGCGGGGCTCCAAGGGTCGCGACGGGCGCTGCGGCATGTCAGAGTTCGCGCATGCTCCCGCTTCTCTCTCTCGCCGTCATCGCGCTGACCGCCGCGGCGCCGCCCCCCGACGCCCCGACCCCCGCCGCGCCGCCCGCCGACGCGCCGCCCCCCGCTGCGGCGCCCGCAGAGCCCAAGCGGGCGCTGCGCCTCGCCGTCTACGACCTCAAGGCCGACGGCATCGATCCGCGCACGGTGCGCATCGTCAACGAGGCCGTCGTCGCCGAGCTGCGCAAGCTGCAGCACACGAGCGTGGTGTCCATGGACGAGGTGAAGGCCATGCTCGACCTCGAGGCCCAAAAGGAGCTCGTCGGCTGCAGCGACGAGAGCTGCCTGTCGGAGATCGCCGACTCCCTCGGCGTCGACGGCCTCGTCATCGGCAACGTCGCGCGCCTCGAGGGAGACACCATCATCGGCCTCAAGCGCCTCGACCAGCGAAAGGGCGGCGTGGTGGGCACCGCATCCAAGCGGCTGAAGACCGTCGACGGCAGCGAGCTGCTCGCCGCCGTCGGCCCGCTCGTCGCCGAGGCGTTCCCCGACATCCCGCTGCGGCCCGGGACCAGGCGGGGCGTGGACCCGGCCATCGTCCTGCGCCTCAACCCGCCGCCCGTGCCGGCGTGGGCGTACTGGAGCGACGCCGTCGCCACCGGCGCCGTCGCCGTCGCCGGCGCGTCCGCCGTCGTCCTCAACCGCCTCGCCGTCGCCGATCACGACGCGTTCGTCGCCGCCACGCTCGAGACGCAGACGCCGGTGCGCGGCGTCGATGTGCGCGCCAAGCAGGACACCATCGCCGGCACAGCCGTGGCCTCGTGGATCCTGCTCGGCACCGCCGCTCTCGGCGGCGCCTCGCTCGGCGCGCTCATCCCGTTCACGGACTTTGACGACCTCAAAGACGCCGGCGCCGGAGGTGCGGAGTGAACGCCGCCCTCGCCGCGCGCGCCGGCCGCGCCCACCTCGCCGTCGTCGCCGTCGTCGTCGCCGTCGCCGGCGTGGCGTGCATCGACCCGACCATCCCCGACGGTGCCCTCATCTCGTGCGCCAAGGACGCCGACTGCCCCGACGGCTTCGTGTGCCAGGAGGCGCGAAGCCTCTGCGTCCTGCAGAAGAACCTCGACGAAAAGCCCCCGGTCCTCACCGGCACGCCCACGCTCGACCCCGTCGTCGGCAACGCGGGCACCGTGTTCACGCTCACCTTCGACGTCAGCGAGGCCCTGTCCGCCGACCCCGACGTCAGCGTCGACATCGGCGCCGCGTCGTCAGCGCCTTTCACCCTCGACGCCGAAGCGAGCGACGCGGCCGCGCTCCACTACGTGCTCACGTACACCGCGAGCGGCGCCGAGGCGCCCGACCGGCCGAGCCCCGTGACCATCAAGCTCGTCGACAAGGCCGACAACCCCTCGGCGGATCTGTCCGGCGGCGTCATCACCTTCGACTTCGCGCCGCCGGCGCTCACCTCGCCGTCGCTCTCGGCCACGCTCATCGGCCCGGGCGACGTCCTCACCGCCACGTTCACGCCCACCGAGGACCTCGCGGCGGGCGGCGCGGCCGTCGCCCTCGTCCCCGTCGACGGCGGCGACGTCATCGACATGGTCGACGCCGGCGACGGCAGCTTCGTCTACGACGACGCCGGGGACGAGGCCGACGGCGACTACTCCGTCGAGGCCACGCTCACCAATCTCTCGGGCAACACCGCGGGCGGGCTCCTCGTCGGCCGCGTCACCGTCGACAACACCCCGCCCGCGGTCCAGGCCGGCGCCACCATCCGCACCGTCCCCGACGTCGAGCTCCGCGGTGACGACGTGCTCGACGCCAGGGCCGACACGGTGCTCGAGGTGGTGTTCGTGGCCAGTGAGCCGCTCGCGGGGAGCCCGCGCGTGTTCGTCTCGTGCGGCGGCGCGGAGCGCGACATGGAGCGCACGGGCGATGTCACGAGCCCCATCGTGTTCGTCGAGCGGCTCGCCGGCGGGCTGGACACGCTCCCCGAGGGCGCGTGCGACGTGCTCGCCGACCTCGCCGACGCCGCCGGCAACCAGGCGCTCGGCGCGCCCGTGCTCGCGCCCGCGTTCGACCTCGACGTCACGGCGCCGCTCGCTCCCGACGTCGACACGCCCGACGCCGTCGTCTACCGCCGCGTCCCCTGGGGCGACGACGCCACCGGCGGCGCGAAGCGCTTCACGGTCGACGGCCTCGCGGGCGCGGCGGAGCCCTTCGCGCGCGTGGCCGTGTACGAGACCGAGGACGCGCCGCCGGAGGACGCCGTCGGCCACGTCGACGCCGACGGGACCGGCGCGTTCTCTCTCGTCTTGAACCCCGTCGATCGCGCGGAGCTGTTCGTGTCGCAGATCGATCCCGCCGGCAACGAAGGCCCGCGCGCCCGCGTGCGCGACATCGAGTGGGTCGCCACCATGGGCGGCAAGGTCCCCGGCTCGAGCTTCGTCAACCCGCACACGTTCCAGTCGCGCTCCATCCTCACCGACGCGCTCGTCCAGGGCGCCGTCGTCGAGCTCGGTGATCAGGCCGCCGCCGGCGACGGCGTCGTCGCCGTCACCACGGGCGCGTCGACGTGGGAGAACATCACCGAGGGCGCGGGGCGGCGAAACCCCGACATCGAGCGGCCCATGCTCGCGTACGACCCCGCGCGCAGCCGGCTGTTCCTGTTCGGTGGCCAGTCCTGCGTGTGCGGCGCCGGCAACGGCCTCGCTCCCTGCATCGACACCTTCGCGCGGGCCGGCGCCCATTGGTCCACCGTCACCATCGCCGACCCCGAGGGCGACGGCTCGCCGGTGGCCGAGGAGGGCGGGGCCATGGTCTTCGACGTCTCGCGCGGCGTCTCCGTGCTCTTCGGCACCGGCGGCGCGGCCGACGTCTGGGAGCTCGACGGCACGTCGTGGCGTCACGCGTGCGACGCCGCGTGCGCGGCGAACGGCCCGTCACCGCGCGCGCAGCTCGCGGCGGCGTACGATCCCGTGCGCCGTCGAAGCGTCGTCTTCGGCGGCAAAGCGGGCGCCGGCCTCACCGACGAGACGTGGGAGTGGGACGGCCACGCGTGGCGCGCCGCCTGCGTCGACGCCACGTGCACCAAGCCGCCGGCGCGGGCCGCGCACGGGATGATCTACGACGACGCGCTCCGCGCCGTGGTGGTGTTCGGCGGCGACGGCGACGGCAACATCGACGGCGACGGCCGCGACGACGGCGGCCTCCTGAACGACATCTGGTCCTTCGACGGCGCGTCGTGGACGGAGCTGTGCACCGACGCGGCGTGCGCGGCGACCCGGCCCACGGCGCGGGACCACGCGGGCTTCGCCTACGATCGCGTGCGCAACCAGGCCGTGATCTTCGGCGGCCTGTCCGGCGCGGCCGGCACCTGCGGCGGCGATCCGAACGGCCAGGTCCACGCGCTGCTGTCGGACACGGTGCTGTTCGACGGCGCGCGCTTCACCACCGTGACGCCGGCGGACCCCGAGGGCGACGGCGACCCGACGCCGCGGCGCAGCCCGGGCATGGCCTGGGACCCGCGGCAGCAGCGCGTGGTGATGGTGAGCGGCGTCGACGACGAGCCCTGCGCCACGCTCGAGTGCACGCGCACCAACGCCGAGGACACCTGGGAGTGGGACGGCACGAGCTGGCATTCGTTCGCCGACGTCACCGAGCCCACCGACAACGCGGCGCTGTCGGCGGCGTTCGATCCGCAGCGCGACGAGGTGCTCATGGTTGGCACCGGCGGCGCCATCTTCCGCTTCGGCGAGCGTTGGCGCTCGTCGGGCACCTTCACCACCGTGCACGCGCGCGTGGCCAGGGAGAGCGGCCGGCTCATGGTCTTCGGCGGGCTCACGACGGGCAACGCCCTGTCTTCGTTCACGGGCTTCGCCGCCGCCGGCAACTTCGCCCCGTTCCTTCAGATCTGCGTCATCGGGCAGCCCTGTCCGCCCACGCCGCCGGCGCGCTCGCTCCAGGCGATGGCGGAGTCGCCGACGGGCGGCGCCTTGATGTTCGGGGGCTCCAACTCGGCGTCGGAGAGCCCATTCAACGGCACCACCGGTGACACGTGGCAGCTCAACGGCAGTTGGGCGCAGCTCTGCACCGGGTGCACGACGGGGACCACGAGCCCACCCGCGCGCATGCAGTCCGCCATGGCCTTCGACAGCGACCGCGGCGTCGACGTCATGTTCGGCGGACAACCGGGCGACGCGCCCACGCCCCTCGACGACACCTGGGAGTGGGACGGCGCCGCGTGGCAGCAGCGCTCGCCCGCCCATCGCCCGCCGGCGCGCACCCAGGAGACGCTCACCTACGACGAGGCGCGCCACCGGGCCATTCTCTTCGGCGGCTTCGCCGGCGGCTTCTTCGGCGTGAACTGCGGCAACGGCAAAAACGAGTGCACCGACCTGTGGGAGTGGGACGGCAGCGACTGGAGCCAGCCGCTCATCTCCGACGTGCACGAAAACGGCACGCCCGGCGGGCGCTTCGGGCACGCCATGGCGTTCTCGCCGCGCCTGCAAAAGAGCGTGATGTTCGGCGGCGGCGACGCCGAGACCTGGCTGTACGACGCCGGCGGCCACGACCGGCCCGGCCAGGTGATGGCCGCGGCGTTCGCGGCGGCGGGCACCGCCGGCGACGAGACCATCGTCGACGTGAGCGCGCGGTTCGACAGCGGCGGCCTCGGCGACAACGACGCCGCCGGCGCGCGGCTGTTCGTGTGGGACGAGGACGGCTGGCGCGCGCTCGCGGACAACAGCGCCCCCGCCGGCGCCCCCGCCGACGTCGTCTGGGACGACGCCGACACGCCCCTCGACGCCACCGACACCGGCGGGACAGCGCTGCCCCGCTTGTTCTTCGGGACCGAGCGCACGCTCTTCTTCGCCGTGGCGCCCGCGACGGAAAACGGCGGCCGCGCCGGCTTCGGCGAGGTCGACACCGACGCCGCGGAGGTGACGGTGAAGTACCGCCTGCCGTGACGTCGCACCTGCGGCGGCGGTGCGGCGGCGCGGCTACTGCCGCCCGCAGGCGGTGTCGGTGGTGCAGATGCGGCCGGTGAGGGTGTCCTCACAGCGGTCGTTGCTGACGGCGGTGCCTTCGTTGCAGAAGTCGTCGCCGGAGCAGGCGGCGTGGCAGAATTCGTCGGCGCCGCAGACGCCCCGGGCGTCGACGCAGGTGAGCTCTCGCGGCTGTTCGGTCGACAAGCGGCAGCGCGAGAGCGTGGGGCAGTCGTCGTCGGTGATGCAGGGGGCCACGCACACGCCGAACGGCGCCGCGGGGTCTTGGCCGCCGCCGGAGAACGGCGCCCACGCGCCGCCGCAGGTGCAGACGGTGCCCGCGGGGCAGTCGGGATCGCTGCGGCAGGTCTGCGCGCATATCCCGTAGAAGGCGACGAGGTCGTCGTCGGGGCTCGGGCACTCGCCGTTGACGTTGGGCGCGTCGCCGGCGGCGCGAAAGGCGTCGCAGCCCGCGGCGGCGACGGCGCAGGCGACAACGAGGACGGCGACGCGCCGCATGCCGCGGGACGACGGCTACTCGAAGTCCGTGAAGACCACGGGCAGCTCGACGTCGCCGCGGGAGATGCCGCCGGTGACGTTGGAGAGGAACCAGGTGCCGGTCACGAGCGGCTCTTGCGCCTGGAAGACCGCGGTGAAGCCGTCGGCGCTGCCGTTCACGTAGGTAAGCGTGACGTCGGCGACGGGCAGGTCGTCGAAGGTGATGTTGAACGGGCCGGCGACGTCGACGCGCCCGTCGTTGTTCGCGTCGTCGTTTTCGGCCACGATGTCGAGGTCGGTGGCGACGTCGCCGATGGAGAGCGTCTGCTGCACCGGGGCGTCGAATTCACGGCCGGGCAGCACCTCGATGCTGTAGGTGACGTTGTCGACGGTGGTGGTGCGGCCGGTGCCGTCGCCCATGAGGTCATCCACCGCCGTCTGCACCGCCGACAGCGTCACGGCCTCGTCCATCTGGCAGCTCCACGTGAGGGCGAGCTGGTCGCCGCCGACGAGCCGGCCGTCGTTTTGCACGAGGTTGCGCGCGACGACGAGCGACGCGGCGAGCACGTCGGTGGGATCGAGCGTGGCCTGCAGGAGCACCGCGTCGACGCCGTCTTCGTCCTGGATGCCGGCGGCGCCGAGCGTGAACACCACGGGGTTCTTGGTGGCGAGCGTGGCGCCGTCGGGCAGGGTGGCGATGAACACCGTGTTGGCCACGGCGGCGACGTCCGCGGCGACGAGGTCGGTGCCGTTGGCGAACGCGTTGAGCGCCGTCACCACGGCGTCCTTGGCCGCGTTCACGGAGCCCGCGCCGAGCGGCTCACTGAAGGTGAAGGTCACGGTGTCTCCGCCCTCGAGCAGGCCGTCGCCACAGCTCGTGTCCAGCGCGCGCGCGCCGGTGACGCTCGCGAGCGTGGGCGCGAGGTCGGGGTCGAAGCGCGGGTCGCTCACGACGAGCGTCTGGTTCTGGAGGATGCTCAGGCCGTTGTCGTCGAGGACGGTGTCGGCGAGCGTGCCGAAGGTCATGGTGCCCGCGTTGATCTCCGAATTCCTGATCCCCGCTCAGGATGTACGAGAAGACGCTGTTGCCGCTGCCCGCGCTGATGCTGCCCTTGACCGTGGCCGCGTCGAACGTGCCGCGGCGCACGCCGCCGGTCAGCGGATCGTTGACGATGCGCTCGGCGAGCTCGGTGGTCGTGGTGTCCGGATCCATGGCCTTGCTGAACGTGAACACCAGGATGTCGCCGGCCTGGATGACGTTGTCCTCGCGCGGCGTGCCGGCGCCGAGCGCGACGAGCACCGTGTCCTGCTCGGCGACGGGGACGAGCGCGGGCTGGACGATGAAGGCGTCGCGCGTGGCCTGCGGCACCTGGTTGTCCGCGAGGGCGATGCCGACGTCGGCGGCGTTGTCGATGTCGGTGATGGTGGTCTGCAGCGCGCCGAGCGACAACAGCGACGGCACCACGACGCCCTCGCCCGCCTTGAGCGTGTACAGGAAGCGCGTGCCGCCGGCCTGGGAGACGATGTCGCCGGCGGCGGCGGCGAGGGTGTTGCTCGCGTCGGCGTCGCCGAGCGCGGTGAGCGCGCGCGCCAGCTCCGTCTGCACCGTGGCCACCTGCATGGGCTCGCTGAAGGTGACGACCATCGTGTCGCCCTGCACGAGGAAGTCGTTGTCGTGCGCGCCGCCGTTTTGGCGATCGGGGACGCCGGTGGCGAGCACCACCTGCATGGTGTCCCCGCTCTGGGCGTCGACGACGTTCAGCGTGGGCACGGTGATGTCGGTGATGACGAAGTGCAGCGTCTGCGTGGTGTTGGTGATGCCGAAGTCGCTGGTGACGTCGTGCGGCTGCAGCGCGAGGTCGAAGCTGCCGCCGATGCCCGTGAGATCCACCGGGCCCGTGCCCTGGACGGTGACGCGGAAGGTGTCGGCGGCGATCTCGACGACGTCGACGTCCGTGAACGGCCCCTCCTCGAGGCGGATCTCGATGGCCTGCTCGGTGGACTGCGGGTCCATGGGCGTGTCGAAGCGCAGCGTGAAGCGGTCGCCCGGCTGCCAGATGCCGTCCTCGCGCACGGCGGCGGTGACGATGTCGACGTCGGGATCGAACGGCACGGCGCTCGGCTCGCGCTGGTCGTCCGCCACCAGGCCGTCGTTCAACACGAGCTCCGTGAGCGCGTTGCCGTCGCCGTCGATGTCTTTGACGGTGAACGGCGGCAGGATGAGGGCGACGCCGGTGTTGTCGCCGTTTGCGTTGAAGGCCGCGATGGGCAGCGGCTCCGCGAGCGTCCACGTGAATTCGTACTCGAGGCCGGCGTCGGTCTCGGTGACGTCGAAGGCGTCGTCGATGCCGATCACGCCCTGGATCCACTCGTCGAGATCGTCGCGCGTGGTGATGCCCATGGGGCGGTCGAAGCGCAGGTGGAACGAGGCGCCCTGCGGCAGGAGCCCGTCGGCGACGCGGTCGTTCTCGAGGTCGAGGACGCGCACGCCGTCGACCACGGTGAAGCAGGTGCGGTCGATGGCGTCGCCGGCGCTGTCACAGCCGACGCCGGCCACGGCGGCGACCAGCTCGGGCGCCGAGCGCCGCGAGAACGACAGTGTGATGGCCTCGCCCGACAGGAGCGCGTCGTTCACGTTGCCGCCGAATTCGGCCTGCACCTTGTTGTCGGCGTCGACGCCGTCTTCGTCGAGGCCGGCGAGCGCGAGGATCTGGGTGGCGGCGCCGTCTTGGCCGTCTTGGCCGTCCTGGCCGTCGGCGCCGTTTTGGCCGTCGGCGCCGTTTTGGCCGTCGGCGCCGTTTGCGCCGTCTTGTCCGTCGACGCCGGGCGCGCCCTTGTCCCCCTTGGGACCGGCGGCCGCGGCGCCGCCGCAGTCACACCCGAAGGGGAGCGCCGCGAGGCCGAGCGCGAACGTGAGGATGAGCCGGGTGCGAGGACGGGCGATCATGGCGTCTCCTGTTCAAAGGGAGGCGCAGCTTAGGGCAAGTCGCCCTCGGAATCACGGGCCCGCGCGTGATTGAGCGCGCCCGCCGCGGCCGTCAGCGGCAATGCCTCGGTAGTTGCTTGAGGACCTCGTCGAAGCCCTTCACGGGGAAGGCCACGTCCTCGACCTTCCTGGCCATCGGCACCTTGAGCGTGAGGCTGTCGGCGTCCTTCATGGCGCGAAAGCCGCCCTTGGCGTCGACGATGAACAGCGCCTTGCCGTCCGTGGACGGCTTCACCTTCCACTTCATCGGCTTGCTGCTGCCGGCGACGGCGTAGATGACCTTGGTGTGGTGCTTCACCTTGGCGGGCATCATCACGTAGAGGTCGGCTTTTCTCCCGGTGCAGGACGCCGTGAGCCGCTCGCCGTGCTCGCTGTCGAGGCGCGCGTAGGTGGTGGGCGGCTTCCTGCGCTTGCCCGGCCGCGTCTCCACCTGCCACAGGCCCGTGGGGAGCGCGGCCGGCGCCGGCGCCGGCGCGCAGCCGAAGCGGTTCTGGTTCTTCACGTCCTCGACCGCGCGCTCCGGGTCCTTGACGGGGAGCTTGGCCGTGAGCTTTTCGCAGATCGCCTTCTTGGCCGCGTCGTCGTCCATGGCGGAGACGTCGATGCCGAGCTCCTTGGCGGCGTCGGCGAGGAGCTGCTTTTGCGCCTCGGCCTTGTGCTTGTCCTTGTCGAGGTCGTCGCACTTCTTGAAGAGGTCGTTGGCCACGACGCCGAGGCGCTCGCTCTTCACCATGCCGAGGAAGTTCTTCTGCAGCTCGGCCGCGTCGACCTCGGCGGTGGCGCCGCTGGCGCACCTGGCCGTCACCTTGGCCTCCGTGACGGTCACCTCTTTGATCCCCTGTTTGGACAGGACGTCCGTCAGGCGCTGCTGGGAGTCGTCGCTGCAGGCGGCGAGGGCAAAGGAGGCGAGCAGGGAGGGGATCAGAACGAGCCGTTTCATGGGCCCGCAGCATGCCTCAGATCCCCGCGTCTTCGCCCTTTTCGAGCCGAAATCTGCCCCGCGGACCCAGGCCCCGCCGCGCCGCATCGCCCCGATTTGCCACCATTGACAGTATATGCTGTCACTCGATACCGTGACGAGCGTGGCCCTCCCCGCGTGGCGCGACCGGGACGATCTGACGCTCGACGAGCTCGTCGAAGCCGCCGACGCGCTGCTGCGGGAGGTGAAGCAGACGCGCTACGCGGTGAGCGAGCGCCCCGACGTCCGCACCGTCCGCTACTACACGACGCGCGGCCTGCTGCCGAAGCCGCTGTCGTACGACGGCGGCCGCGCCCGCTACGGCTACGCGCACCTCGTGCGCCTGCTGGCCATCAAGCGCATGCAGGCCGAGCACTTCACGCTCGAGCAGGTCGCGCGCGCGCTCGAGCGGAAGAACGACGACGACGTCACCGCGCTGGTCGAGACGCGCACCCACGCCGACGTCGTCACACCGCCGCGCAGCCTCGATCAGGTGCCGCCGCTGCGGCCCGCCGCCGACGACGACCGCGTCCCCGTGCGTCCCGCCGGCGGCGCGCTCGCGCTCGAGCTCGCGCCGGGCGGCCGCGTGATCGTCGAGCCCGCCGTGATGCAGGACCCCGAGAAGCGGGAGCGGCTGGCGGACAACCTGGAGCAGCTCGCGCGCATGCTGCGGGCGACGGGAGGCTAGACATGTTCGAGATCGTCCTCGAGCGCGGCGGCGTGGAGATCCATCGCTTCAGGGTGAGCGGCGCCATGACCATCGGCCGCGCCGCCGGCGCGCAGATCCGCCTCGACGATCCCAACGTCGACCGCGCCCACGCGCGCCTGCTCCTGCAGGACGGCGCGCTCCTCGTCCTCGACCTCGACAGCACCCACGGCACCTACCTCGACGGCCGGGTGCTGCGCGGCTCCGCGCGCCTCGAGCCGGGGGCGCGCCTGCAGATCGGCGGCTACACGCTGCGCCACGCCGACGCCGCGCGGAACCCCGCGCTCGAGGAGAGCACCGGCCCGGACGACGGCGCGCCGCCCGCCGGCCACGAGCTGCCGCGCCTCGAGGTGCTCGACCGCGACGCCCTCGAGCGCGCGCTCCCGCACGTGCGCGTCGGTCGCCACTTCGTGTTCGTCGACGACGCACACGCGGTGATGCCGCCGGCGGGCCGGATGCAGCGGCTCCTCGGCTACAAGCACAACAAGGGGCGGGCGGTGCGGGCGCTCGCCGACGCCCCCGTCGACATCGCGGGCGCGCGCATCCACCCCGCGCCCCTCGAGCTGCAGCGCCTCGCCGGGCTCTCCTGTGACCGCGACCTCTACCGCGCGGAGCAGGACGTGGTGCGGCTCCTCGTCACCATGCCCGGCGGCGGCAACGCCGTCGTACGCGTCTCCATGAACGGCGCGCCGCTCACCGAGCGCCGCGTGGAGCTCGCGAAGGGCGTGTGCGTCGAGTCCCTGGCGATGCTCCTCCCCGGGCGCTACGAGGCGCAGCTCGTCGTCGCCGGCGTCGACACCGGCGAGCGCGCGCGCTTCACCGTGGCGGAGTACACCCTGGCGCCGCTGTCGGCGCGCCTGCTCGAGCACCGCATCGATCGCGCGGCGCAGACGCTCACCGTCACCCTCGGCGTGGAGAGCTACGGCGTGCATTGGGATCGCCCGCTGCGCGGTGCGCTGGTCGAGAGCGGCCGCGAGATGTCCGAGGTGGTCTTCACCATGGAGCGGCCCGGGCGCTTCACCGGCAAGGCGCGCGTCGCGGGCGAAGGGCCGTTCACGGTGCGCGCCGCCGCCGTCGACGACGCCGCGCGTACGGCGGACGTCGCGCTGCCCGGCACGCGCCGCCGTGAGCGCCAGCTCACGCTCGCCGGGGAGCTCGGCAGGGAGCTGTTCGTGTCGCTGTTGCCCGAGCCGGGCGCTGTGGCGGTGCGCGGCCTGCACGTCAGCCAGGGCGACTTCGTGGCCACGCCCGTCGTGCTCGAAGATCCGGTCGGTGATCGCGCGTGTCTGCGCGCCAACGAAGACATCGAGTCGCTGGTGGTGGCGGCGTGGGATCCCGCGCGCGACGCGTTCAGCGTCGTCGACCTCGGCGACGTCCCGCGTGGGAGCAGCGCGTCGCTCGACGTGCCGCGGCCGATGTGTGTGGCGTTCCTCGGGTGCTTCGTGAACGGTGAGCCCTTCGAGGCGTTCACGGCGCTGTTCGCCGCCGAACGCCCCGTCTCGCTCGAGGTGCCGGACACGTGTCCGCCCGGTGGCGAGATCGCCGTCACCGTGCGCACCGGGCGGAGCGCGCCGCTGCCGATGGTCCTGTGTGTGCGCGACGAGCGCCTCACGGCGAGCGACGCGCCCCAGCAGGTGTTGGCGGCGTCGGCCAGGCGCGCGCTGTCGGCGGCCACCGCCGGGCTCGGCGACGACTTCCGCTTCGTGCGCCTCGAGGAGCTGGCGGCGCCGGCGGCCGCGCCCCCCGTGCGCACGGGAGGCACCCGCGGAGGCATCGAGGTGTCGGTGCGCGGGCGGGGACAGCCGGCGCGCATCGAGCACTTCCACGACAGCGAGGTCAGCATCGGCCGCCTGCCGGGGACCCAGGTGATGCTCGCGCGCCCCAACGTCAGCAAGCTCCACGCGCGCGTTGTCCTGCGCGACGGCAAGCTCGTCATCGTCGATCTCAAGAGCACCAACGGCACGTACGTGAACGGCAAGCGGATCGGCGCGCCGCAGGTGTTGAAGGACTCGGACCGGGTGACGGTCGGCGACTTCTCGCTGACCTTCGCCGTCGGCGCCGCCGCCGCGCCCGACGACGACTTCGACGACGACGTCGCGGTGCTCGCGGCGCCCGCCCCGAGGGCCGCGCGCGCGCCCGGCGTGCGCGACGAGATCCTCGAAGACGACCTCTTCGCCGTGTCGGCCGGTGACGACGGCCTCGTGCTCGACGACGAGGAGGAGGCGTCCACGCGCGAGCTGCGCCTGGGCGACCTGGGATCGCTCCGGGAAAAGGGCGGGGGCGGCGTCGAGGACACGCCGGTGCGCGCCGCCTTTCCCGAGGTGCTCTTCTGCGGGCTCGTGGAGGTGGGCGACGGCGACGTCGTGCGCGTCCCCGCCGGCGAGGCCCTCGGGGGGTTCGCGGTCGAGATCTTCTTCGTCGACGGCGGCGACTTCGGCGCTGCGCGCGCGCGCGTGCAGGTGGATCAGGCCGTGCGCGTGGACCTCGACATCGCGCCGGAGATCGACCCAGAAGATCGCGTGCAGGGCACGCTGCGCGTCGGGTGCCGCTCGGGCAGCGCGCGCGTCGCCCTCGTGTGCGACGGCCGCTCCGTGCCGCTGAAGACGGTCGACGGCCGCATCGTCGGCGTCGACGACGCGCTGCCGTCGGGCACGGAGCTGTTGTTCGACGCCGGTCCGGGCGTCTGGCTCGCCACCGCCGCGGCCGCCGTCGGCGGCGACGAGGACGCCATGGAGGTGCGCGTGGGCGCGCCCGGCGTCTCCCGGAGCGTCGCGCGCGAGATTGTCCTTGTGGACCGCGGCAAGCGCGTGACGCTCGACGGCGAGATGTTGTCCCTGCGCGTGCTGCCCGGCCTCGACGAGCCGTTCCGGATGCTCGCCGAGGCCACGGCCGGCTACGCGCACCTGTGCTGCGAGCAGACGGCCGCCAAGATCCTCTCGGCGGTGGTGATGTTCCTGTCCGCCGACGAGCCCGCGCTCCGGCAGCGCGCGGAGGAGATCATCCTCGCCGGCATCGCGCGCGAGCGGCAGATGATCCGCCGCGACCGCGACGGCCGCGGCCGCGGCTTCGCGATGTACCCCGAGGAGCCGTCGGTCTCGGAGCACTACACGCCCAAGGTGGTGCAGCACCTGTGGAGCCTCGACGGGCTCGCGGAGCTGAACGGGCTGTCAGAGCAGCTCGTCGACGCCGTGCGCGAAGGCATCGCCATGGCCGACGACGTCGCCGGGGCGTGCCGCATGGCCCGCGTCCCCGAGCGCGTGCAGACCATGGACGACGCGTGGGCGCTCGCGGTGCGCGCGCCGCGCCGCCGCCGGGAGGCGCTCGAGCTCGTCGCGCGCACCGTGTGCCTCGACGAGAGCGGCCCGCGCCTGCGCGCGCCGGCGCGCCGCGTGGACGAGCGCGCCACGCTCGCGTACGCGGCGGCGGTCCTGTTCGCGTCGGGGAAGACGCAGACCGCCATTCGCCTCGCCAACGAGGTGCTGCGCCAGCTCAACGAGCAGGGCCGGCTGTACTCGACGCTGGACTCGGTGGCCGCCATCGCCCTCATGGTGCAACTGCGCCGGACGGGCATCGTGGGCGGCGGCGCCGAGCTCGTGGTGAACGGGCGGACCGCCACCGCGCTCGAGGCGTCGCGGCTGTCCGACCAGGCGGAGGTCGTGGAGGTGAAGGAGGGCGTGTGCGTCGTCGAGGTCACGCGTGTGCGCGAGGACCGCTGGGCCGAGGCGCGCGCGACGTTCCCGCTCAAGGTCGGCTTCCGCGACGGCGCCGGGCGCTCGATCACGGGCTTTCGACGCGGCGACCGCGCCGAGCTCGTGGTCACGCTGCCGCGCGGCTACGCCGAGGGCGACCTCGTCCACGTGTGCTTGCCGCCGGCGATGGCGTGGCTCGAGGGCGGCGGGCGCGTCAAGCGCTTCAGCGTGGACTTCGCCGGGCGGGACGAGGTCCGCATCCCCGTCGTCGTCACACAGGAGATCAACGGCCGTCAGCGCTTCGCCGTCGCGGTGCGGAACATGTTCCACGAGGAGCGCGCGGCGACGCCGGGGTTGATGGTGATCGAGAGCGCGTGACACCCTCGCCGGATGCCTTCGGTGATCGAGACCCCACGCGAGCTCGCCATCCGGCTCCTCGCCGACAACCGCGATCACATCGGGCGGTCCGTGTATCAGCTCACCTGCAGGCTGCAGCCCCACTGGGCCGACGTCGACGAAAACGCCTTCGTGCACAACACGCACACCGTGCTCCGTGCCGTGCAGGACTACCTCGCCGGCGGCGATCCGGAGGTCATCATCAACCTCGCACGCGATCTGTTGCGCGTGCGTCGCCTGGCCGGCTTCACCGGCCCCGAGTTCCACCTGGCCCTGCACACGTATCTGCCCGTGGTGCGCAAGGCGTTCCTCGCCCGCGCGCCCACGATGCGGCAGGGGCTCGCCGCGTTCGACGTGGCGGAGTCCATCTGTCTGCCGCTCTTCTCGCGCCTGCTCGAGGCCATCGCGCGCGCCGACGAGCAGACCGCGCCGGACGCGCGGCCGCCGTTCCACGGCCGTCCCTTCGAGGAGGTCAGCGTGGGCGATCAGATGCCCGCGTTCCTGCGCGAGCCGGCCGACGAAGAGTCCGACGAAGACCGCACCGACCCGCACGCGCGCCGCCCCGCCCGCCGCTCCTAGCTCAGAGGTGACCGCGCGCGGCGCGCAGGATGTCGACGTAGCTGACGATGCCGACGAGGGTGCCGTCGTCGGCGCTCACCACGGGGAGGGCGCCGCAGCGGTTCTCGAGCATCGCCTCGATGGCGTCGTCGATGTCGTCGTCGGGCTCCACCACCGCCGGCTCGCCGGTCATGATGCTCGCCACAGGCTGGCGCAGGCGCGCGCGCAGCCCGTCGGGCTCGGCGAGCAACGCCTGGTGCGAGAAGCGCGCGAGGTCGCGATCGCTGATGATGCCCTTCACCTCGCCTTGATCGACGATCGGGAGATGCCGGATCTCCTCGGTTTCGAGCGTTCGCATGGCGTCGAACACCGACGTGTCGAGCTTCGCCACCAGGGGATCCCGGGTCATGATGTCGCGGACCAGCATCTCTCTCTCCTCCAAGCACGGGGCCTCAGGGGCCGCGATCGCTGCCCGCTGCGTGTGCACCGCGCGTGCCGCTCGCGGGGTCACCGACGGCCGCGTTCCTTCGTTGGGCCGGACGGCACGCCCGGTGTGAGAGCACACAGCTCCGGTGCAATCCCGCCCCATAGATGGGGGGGATGGCTGTGCGTATCCTTTCCGCATGATTTCCGTCAGCACCCTCATGTGCCACGCGCCCATCGTCATCCCCGACGTCGCCGGGGTGCGTGGGGAGCAATGCGTTCACAGCACCGCCGCGATGCGCGCCGCCGCCGCTCGCGTGGTGCAAAAACACCCGGATGTCGTCGTGGTGTTGTCGCCGCACACGCCGCGCCTGCCGGGCTTCGGCATCGTCGCTGGCGTCGGCCGCGGCCGGACCGGTCGCATCACCGGGTCCTTCGAGGACTTCGGCGCGCCGGCGGTGCAGATCGACCTGCCCGCGGCGGAGGACGCCACCGCCCGCCTGCTTCACAAAGCCGAGCAAGCCGGCGCCGACGTCTCCGCGATCGCGTTGGGCAAGCTCGATCACGGCGCCGCCGTGCCCCTCGCCTTCCTGGTTGAAGCCGGCTTTTGCGGACCCACGCTCGTCGTGGGCCTGCCGCGCGCTCCCTCGGCCGAGGGGATGCGCGCCTTTGGCCGTCTGCTCGCCGAGGCCGCCGGCGACGAGCGCTGGGCCGTCGTCGCGTCCGGCGACTGCAGCCACCGCCTCATCCCCGGCGCGCCTGCCGGCTTTCACCCCGAGGCGCAGCGCTTCGACGACGCGCTCGTGCGCGTGGTGACCGCAGGCGAGCGCCTCGAGGGCATCGACGCCGGCTTGCGCGACCTCGCCGCCGAGGACGTCGTCGACACAGTGCAGATCGCGGAGGCGGCGTCGGGCTCCACACTCGGGCGCGAGGTGCTGAGCTACGAGGGCCCGTTCGGCGTCGGCTACCTCGTCGCCGTCTTGTGCGACCCGGACCCGGCTCCGTCCTTCCGCGCGAAGCCGGGCGCCGACCCCGAGGAGCGCGCCAACGTCCTCGTCGACGTCGCCGAGGACGCGCTGAGGGCGCACCTCGAGCGGCGTGGTCGGCGCGCGTTCGACACCGGACACGTCGACGCCATGGCCGTCAGCGGCGCCTTCGTCACCTGGCGCGAGGGCCGCGACCTGCGCGGCTGCGTCGGCCGCATGACGCTCGACAAGCCGCTCAGCGAGGCGGTGGCCGAGCTCGCGGTGTCGTCGGCGTCGGCGGACCCGCGGTTCCTGCCGGTGACCGCCGCGGAGGCCCCACGCCTCGACGCGGAGATCACGCTGCTGTCGCCGAGCGAGCACGTGAACGACGTCGGTGAGCTCGACCCGCGCACCTGGGGCGTGGAGGCCAAAAACGGCTGGCGCCACGGCGTGCTCCTGCCGGACATCGACGGAGTCGATAGCGTCGAGCAACAGCTCAACATCGTCCTTCGCAAGGCGGGCATCCGGCCCGACGAGCCCTTCACGCTGCGGAAGTTCCGCGCGCAAAAGGTGACGAAGAAGACCGCGGAACAAAGCGCATGAACGTCCCCGGCCGCTATCACCACGCAGAAGGCGAGCGCTTCCGCTGCGACGTCTGTCCGCGCGGCTGCCTGCTGTCTCCCGGACAGCGCGGCTTCTGCTACGTCCGCGAGGGAACCGCGGACGGCGTCGCCCTCACCACGTGGGGCCGCTCGTCGGGCTTCTGCATCGATCCCATCGAGAAGAAGCCGCTGAACCACTTCCTGCCGGGGACATCGGTGCTCTCGTTCGGCACCGCCGGCTGCAACCTCGGCTGCTCCTTCTGCCAGAACTGGGACATCTCCAAGTCGCGCCAGGACGACACGCTGCAGGCGTCGGCGTCGCCGGACGCCATCGCGGCGCTGGCGGTGAAGGCCGGCGCGCGCTCGGTGGCGTTCACCTACAACGACCCCACCGTCTTCGTGGAGTACGCCGTCGACACCGCCAGGGAGTGCAAGAAGCGCGGCGTGAAGTCCGTGGCGGTGACCAACGGCTACATCAGCGGCAAGGCGCGCGAGGACCTCTACGCCAACATGGACGCCGCCAACATCGACCTCAAGGCGTTCACCGAGGAGTTCTACACGAAGGAGACGCTCGCGCACCTGGAGCCGGTGAAGGACACGCTGCGCTACGTGGTGCACGAGACGGGCTGCTGGGTCGAGGTGACCACGCTCCTCATCCCGGGGAAGAACGACGGCGACGACGAGATCGACGCGCTCACCCGGTTCATCGCCGGCGAGCTCTCCGTCGACGTGCCGATCCACTTCACGGCGTTTCACCCCGACTACAAGATGACGGACGTCGGGCGCACGCCCGCGTCCACCCTGCGCCGGGCGCGCGAGATCGCGAAGAAGAACGGCTTGCGCTGGGTGTACACGGGGAACGTCCACGACGTGGAAGGGCAGAGCACCGCCTGCCCCGGCTGCGGCGCCGTCCTCGTCGAGCGCGACGGCTACACCCTCGGCCGCTACGGCATCGCCGCCGGCGACGACGGCGCCGGGCGCTGCGCGTCGTGCGGCTGCGCGGTGGCCGGCACGTTCGAGGCGCGCCCCGGCACCTGGGGCGCTCGCCGCGTGCCCCTCCACATCCTGGCGTGACGCATGAGGCCCCCGGGGGCCGCTTTGTCGTGATCCGCAGGCGCGGACGCTAGACTGACGGAGCGGCATGCTTCGTCTCGACGGCAAGCACATCCTCGTCGGCGTGGGCGGCAGTATCGCCGCGTATCGCGCTTGTGACGTCGTGCGCCGCCTGCGCGAGCTCGGGGCCAGCGTTCGCGTGGCGCCGACCCGCGCGGCCTCGGCCTTCGTCACGCCACTGACCTTCGAGGCGATCTCCGGGGAGCCGTGCCTCGGCGGCGTGCTCGAGCTCGAGCGCGGTGGCCACGCCCCGCCGGCGACGCCCGAGGCCGGCGCGCACGCGGCGCCGGCGCGGTCCGTCATCCCGCACATCGAGGAGGCCTACCGCGCCGCCTGCGCCGTCGTCGCGCCGGCCACCGCCGACCTCGTCGCGCGGATGGCCCACGGCTTCGCCGACGAAGCGCTGCTCGCCACGTTGCTCTCGTTCCGCGGTCCGCTCGTGGTGGCCCCGGCCATGGAGACCCGCATGTGGGATCACCCGGCCACGCAGGACAACGTCGGCACGCTCGTCACCCGCGGCGCGTTCGTCGTCGGTCCCGCCGCGGGCCCGCTCGCGTCGGGGCGGAGCGGCGCGGGGCGCCTCGCGCCCGTCGAGGAGATCGTCGAGGCCGTGGTCTACGCGCTCGCCGACAAGGACCTCGCCGGCAGGCACATCGTCGTCACCGCCGGCCCCACCGTCGAGGACGTCGACCCCGTTCGCTTCCTCACGAACCGTTCGTCGGGAAAGATGGGCCTGGCCCTCGCCCGCGCCGCCGCGCTGCGGGGCGCCCGCGTCGACCTCGTCCACGGGCCGCTGCGCGCCCCGCCGCCCTCGACGCCGGGCCTGACGCCGCGCCCGGTACGCTCGGCGCAGGAGATGCTCGACGAGACGCTCTTGCGCATCGACGGCGCCGACGTCGCCATCCTGTGCGCCGCCGTCGCCGACGCGCGCCCCGCCAAGCCTGCGCGCAAGAAGCTGAAGAAGACCAAGGGGGAGCTCGCCGCCATCGCGCTCACGCCCACCGAGGACATCCTCGCCACGCTCGGCGCGCTGCCGTCGCGCAAGCAGGGCCGGCCCGTGCTCGTGGGCTTCGCCGCCGAGACCGGCGACGTCGCCCGCTACGCCCGCGACAAGCTCGTCCGCAAGAAGTGCGATCTGGTGTGCGCCAACGACGTCGGAGAAGAGGGGAGCGGCTTCGACGTCGACACCAACCGGATCCTGCTCGTGAAGAAGAAGGGCAGGGACAGGTGGCTGCCGAAGCTCGACAAGGCGGACGCGGCCTGGCGCATCCTCGACGAGGTGAAGGCGCTCCTATGACGCGATCGGAAGAAGGCTTCTCCGGCGACGACGCCGACGGCCCGCTCATCCTCACCGTGGACGGCGTCGACGTCCGCGAGTCCACGTGGGCCGGCGCCTATTACTGCGCCCACGTCCTGTGGCTCGCCTCGGGCGCCGCCGGCGAGGAAGCGACCACGCTGGTGCGCGACGGCGCGGGCGATCCGCTCGTGGGCTTCCTGCACGTGCCCGCCGACGCCGAGACCACCGGCCACCCCGGCCGCGCGCGCTTTGACCGCCACCGCGGCACCGCGCGCGTCGTCGCGTGCGCGCTCGCGGGGATCCTCGACGAGCTGCGCGGCCGCATCGCGAGCCCGCGCGTGTTGCTCACGGGCTTCGGGCCGTTCGCGGCGGTGGTCTCGAACCCCACCGGCGACTTCGTCGAGCACGATGAGTCCGTCGCGCACGCGCTGGCGCTCGCGGCAGGGATGCCGGCGCAGCGCCGGCCCGACCTGGCCAAGCTCGCCGGCGACGGCGCGCAGATCTCGGCACACGTCGCCGGCGACGTCCTCCTCGCGCGCCTGCGCCTCGACGTCGACGACGTCGCCCTCCATCCGACGCGGCCGGGCTCGCTGCCCTGGGCGCTCGCCCGCGTTCGCCCGCACGCCCTCGTCGCGCTCGGCGTGCACCGCGCGTCGAACAACTACCGCGTCGAGCTCGAGCCCACCAACGCCGGCCTCGCCGGCGGCCACCCGCCCCGCCACGAGCGCGGCCGCCCCATCGACGCGCGCCGCCCGCACAACCGCGCCCTCGCCCGCGCCATCGCCCGAGGCGCCGCCCGCCTCGGGGTGTCTTGAGGGGCGCGCTCCCGCCGCCCGCTTGTCGGACGCACGTAGGCATCGGTCGGTTGGCCGTGGCGCCGCAATGGCGTGCGCACACGCCCCGATACCTGCGTCACCATGCCGGTGAACGCATCCATCAGGAACCTCGGAGGAGACGGGCGCTTCTCGCCCGAGGACGCACGCGCGCTCGAGGCGCTCGTGCAGCACGGCGACGTCAGCGCCGACGAGGCGCGCGACGCCGTCACCCGCTACGGCGACGTGATGGACCCGGGGGCGTCGAGCCTCCTCGCGGCCTTCACCGGCGCGGAGCACCCGAGCACCTTCACCGGGATCCCGGCGTCTTTGCGGCGGCGCGGTGTCGCGCCGCCCGCCGCCGGCGACGACGTGCGCACGCTGCAGCGCGCGCTGATGATGCTCGGCATGCGTACGCAGGACGCGGCGCTCACGCTGCCGAGCGGCGTCGACGGCAAATACGGCAACGAGACCACGAACGCCGTGAGCGCATTTCAGCAGGCGCGCGGTATCCCCGCCACCGGCGCCGCCGACCCCGCGACGCTCGACGCGCTCGACCAGGCCGTGCGCAACGCCGGGGCCTTCCCGCGAGGGACAGCGACGCCGCCGGCGACGACGTCCGACGCCACGGGGACCGTGGGCACGCGCCCGCGGCGTGGCCTCGCCGGGCGCGACACGCGCAGCGAGGCGCAGCGCTGGAGGGACGCGGCGACGGCGGGCGCCCGGTCGATCGTCGACAAGAGCGCCTCGCACGAAAAGGGCATCGAGGACGGCGGGCTCGGCGACTTCTACGGCGACCACGGCACGCTCGCCGAGGCAGTGCACAAGGGGGACAAGGACACCGTCGCCGCCGCGGTGTCGTCGATGTCGAACGGCCGCTGGACCTTCAAGTCGATGACCAACAACTCCGTCACGGTGCAGGACGCGAGCGGCGCGGAGAAGAAGCTGCGCGAGAGCTCCTGCATCGGCTGGGTCATGGACAACGTGAAGGCGGCGTACCAGGCCGCCGGCAAGGCCGACCGCTTCAAGGAGATCGAGAGCCACATGCGCGCGAGCGGGATGCGCGGCACGGTGCTGTGCGAGGAGCTGCAGAAGGACGGCTGGAAGGCGGTGTTCTACTCACCGCGCACGGCGGACGATCTCGCGTCGTCGTCGAGCTCCAAGGCCAAGCTCGAGGCGCTCCAGATGGCCGAGGCCGGCAAGCGCATCTGGAAGGCCGGCGGCGATCCGCTCTCGCACGGCGTGAAGCCCGACGTCGTCGTCACCGGCTACCGCGACAGCGAGCCCAACGAAGCGACCGACGCGCTCCTGCACAAGCTCGAGAGCGCCCCGTTCCTCGTCGGCGTCGCCAACGGCGGAACGCACACCTTCGTCGGCCACGCCGGCAGCGTCACCGACTTCCACTGGACCGCCGGCCCCGACAGCCAGCACGCCATCAGCGAGACGCCGATCCGCACCTGGGAGTGGGACACCGGTCTGTACATGATCCCCCCGGGCGCGTGGCCGAGCGCCACCCCGGGCAACAACGCGTGACGCGCCGGCGTCGCGCGCCGCTCACGGCGCGAGCGCGCCGGCGGGCGCGGCGTCGCGCAGCGCCGGCGTGACGGCGAGCTCGCGGAGGACGCGGCGCGGCCACGAGGGGCCGCCGTAGACGAAGCCCGTGTAGCTCTGCACGAGCGCCGCGCCCGCCTCGAGCTTGGCCCGTGCGCCCGCGCCGTCCTCGACACCGCCGACGCCGATGAAGGTGAGGCGCCGACCGAATTCTCCCGCCAGCGTGCGCAGCAGTCCGGTGGAGCGTTCAAAGAGCGGCGCGCCCGAGATGCCGCCGGGGCCTTCGGGGACCGGGCCGACGAGGCCCTCACGGGAGATCGTGGTGTTGCTGACGACGAGCCCCGCGCAGCCGGCGTCGGCCGCGGCGGCGGCGCAGGCGCGCGCGTCGTCGTCGGCGAGGTCGGGCGCGAGCTTCACGAGGATGGGGCGCGGCGCGGCGCGCCTCGCGTTCGGCCCGCACACGGCGTCGAGCACGCGCGACAGCTCGTCGATGCGCTGCAGGTCGCGCAGGCCCGGCGTGTTCGGCGACGACACGTTGACGACGACGTAGTCGGCGACGTCGGCGACGGCGGCGAAGCTCTCGGCGTAGTCGGCGGCGGCGTCCTCGAGCGGCACCACCTTGGTCTTTCCGATGTTGACGCCCACGGGGATCTTCACGCGAGCGCGCTTGCGGACGTCGGCGAGGCGGGCGGCGCAGGCGGCGGCGCCGTGGTTGTTGAAGCCGAGGCGGTTCAAGAGCGCGCGGTCGCCGGGGAGGCGGAACAGGCGCGGCTTGTCGTTGCCCGGCTGCGCCTTCGCCGTCACGGTGCCCACCTCGACGAAGCCGAAGCCGAGCGCCTGCCAGGCCGGGATGCACTCGGCGTCCTTGTCGAAGCCGGCGGCGAGCCCGAGCGGATTCGGGAAGCGCAGCCCGAGCGCCTCGCGGGCGAGGGAGGCCGCGCGCGCCGGGTCACCTTGCGGGAGGTCGACGGTGCACACGCGCGACCACGCCGACAACGACGTCATCGCGAGCCGGTGCACGCGCTCGGCGTCGACGAGGAACAGCGCCGCGCGCGCGAGCTTCCAGACAGGCGAGGAGCGGGGTGGGGTCACGTCGGACAGGGCAATAGCATCGGCGTCGCCACGTCCAGAAGAACAAGGCGCAGCTCGCCACGACCACGGCCACCGACGGCCACGTGCGCGGGTCGACGAGCTGGGAGCCGAGGAAGAACATGCCGGCGACGAAAGGACGCGAGGTCGGGGGCGGTCCGGACCACGACGTCACGCTTGCACGCGCTATCATCCGGCATGGTCTCTCGCTCCGGCGGCCCCGGCCCCGGCTTCGTCCCCTCGGGCGGCGCCAACGACAACCGCCTCGACCAGGCGCGGGAGCAGCAGCTCCGCCAGCTCCAGGAGCAGCAGATCACGCACTCGCGCCAGGACTCCGAGCGCCTGGTCGAGCACATCACGCAGCGCTTGCAGCAGAGGAACGCGGGCCTGCGCGTGAGCGGCCCGCAGCCGGGCGAGCCCGGGCGGCCTGCGCGCGGCAACGCGCCCGACGGCCCGGTGCCGCGCGCGACGCCGCCCGCGCGAGGCAACGCGGAGGCGCCGCCGGCGAACGCGCCGACGTCGTCATCGACGCCGGCCGAGGCGGCGCCCGCGAACGTGGACCTCGGCAGGCTGGTCGCGGACTTCCAGCGGCAAAACGGCCTGCCCGTCACGGGCAAGCTCGACGCGGGGACGGTCAGCACGTTGAGGGAGAGCGGCGTCATCGAGCGCGCGCCGTCGACGACGACGCAGGGGCGCGCGCCGGAGCCGGCGAGCCCGCGGGCGGCGCCGCGGCCGGCGGACACGGCGGCGGCGCGGCAGGCGCGCTCGGCGGTGGAGCAGCAGGTGCGCGCGCGCGTCGACGGCGCGGGGCCGAAGAGCGAGCCGCAGCCGCGCGAGGCGGGGGCGCCGCTCGATCGCATCGCGGATCCCACGCGGATGCTCGCGTCGTTGTTCGCCGCCGGCTTCGTCGGACAAAAGGGGAGCCTCGAGGAGGGGCTCAAGAGCTTTCAGGCGACGTTCGGCCTGCCGCTCACCGGCAAGCCGGACGCGGAGACGCTGAAGGCGCTCGCCGAGCACGGCGTCGTCGAGGCGGACGTCCCGAAGAAGGCGCAGAGCGAAAAGCCCGTCGAGCCCAAGCAGACGGTGCGGCGCGCGTTGAACGAGACCACGTCGAAGAACCAGGCCGATCGCGACGTCGCGCGCGATCCCCTGCGGCCGCAGGCGCCGACCCAGAAGCCCACCACCACCGCGGACGTCGCGGCCCGGGCGCCGGTGAGCGCGCAGTCCGCCGACGCCGTCGCGGAGCAGGCGCGGCTCGACACGGTGATGGCCCAGCAGCAGGCGGTGGAGCGCGGCGTGCAGGAGGGCACCGGGGATCCCGCGGCGGACAAGGGCCACGGGGAGGTCGAGGGGCAGGGCGCCGGGCTTCGTGGCAAGGGGGGCGTCACCGGCGGCGGCGGCGTCGAGGGAGAAGGCGAGGCGGCGGCCGCGCTCGAGGGGCCCGAGGGCGAGGAGAGCGTCACGGGCAACAGCAAGGCCGGCGACGACGACTTCACCGACGACGCCCGGGGCAACGCCAACATGAAGGCCGTCGGCGACGAGGACGGCGAGGTGCTTCCGGGGTACTGGCAGGTGCCGCCGCTGTCGGAGCAGGTGCGGACGGCGCTCAACGCCATCGCGCGTGACGACGACGGCAACGGCCCGGTGACCTACACCTGGGACGTCACGTTCCTGCGGCCCGGCGTCTATGGCCCGGGCCAGCCCGCCGACGAGCTGTGGCACGTCGCCGTCAACCGAGCCACGGCGTTCGATCCCGTCTGGCAGACCGCCGCCGACGCCATCGCGTCGCGCATGCTCTACGCCGAGCCCGACGCCCAGCCGCCGACCCTCGACGACTTCATCCTCGCCCTCCGCCGGGCGCGCGTCCGATGACCTCCGCGCGGCACGTCCTCACCATCCTCGCCGTCGACGACGTCGCGCGCGCCGCCGCTTTCTACCGCGGCGCCTTCGGCTGGACCGCCGCCGTCGAGCTGCCGCACTACGTGGAGCTCGCGCTCCCCGGGGGCATGCGCCTCGGCCTGTACGCGCGCGCGGGCTTCGCGAACAACACCGGCGCGCGCCCGGCGGATCGGCCGGTCGCGCCCGAGGGGCTCGCGCCGATGACCACGGCGACCGAGCTCTACCTGCACGTCGACGACCTCGACGCCGCCGAGGCCGCGCTCGCCTCGCAGGGCGCGCGCCGTCTGAGCGCCCGCGCCGCCCGCGACTGGGGCGACGTCGCCGCCTACTATGCCGACCCCGACGGCAACGTCGTCGTCGTCGCGCGCCCGACCTGAGCCGCGACGGCCGTCGCCCCGACGCGGGAGAGGCGCCGACGGCGCGCGGCGTAGACATTCGCGGCGGGGCCCGACGTCGTCGTCGGCGACCCGGCGGAGCTTGACGTCGGCCGCGTCGACGCCCCGTAGGGCGGGGGCTTGTCCCCCGCGTCGGAGAGGCCAGGCGGACGTTGCCTCCGACGCGCCCCACGAGGGGGCGCCCTACGTCTCGATGCCGTGCGTGTCGTGTCGCCCCGATGCGAGAACGGCGGGCCAAGACGTCGTCGTCAGCGACGAACGCCCTGCCGACGTGCCGTGTCGACGCGTGCGGCGACGACATTCGCGGCGGGGCCCGACGTCGTCGTCGGCGACCAACGCCGCTCAGCTCAGGCGCCGACCAGCATGCGCTCGGCGAGCTTCGTGGCCACGCCCTCGTCGCGCAGGGCCTCGACGAGGGCGAGCGCGAAGGGCACCGCGGTGCCGATGGCGCGCGAGGTGATGACGTTTCCGTCGCGCACGACGGTGGTGGCCTCGAAGCGGGCGCCGCCGAGCTGGTCTTCGAAGCCGGGGAAGCACGTGGCGCGTTTGCCCTCGAGGACGCCGGCCCTGGCGAGGGCGATGGGCGCGGCGCAGATGGCGCCGACGAGGGCGCCGGCGGCGGCGTGGGCCTGCACGAGCTTCTGCACGCCCCAGTGATCGCGCAGGCGCGCCGCGCCGGGCATGCCGCCGGGGAGCACGACGAGGTCGTAGCGCTCGCCCTTCCTGTCGGACAACAGCGCGTCCGCCTCGACGACGATGCCGTGGTTGCCTGTGACCTTCTTGGCCTCGACGCCGAGCACCTCGACCTTGACCTCGCCGCGGCGGAGCACGTCGATGGTGGTGACGGCCTCGGTCTCTTCGAAGCCGTCAGCGAGGATCACGCACGCGCGCTTCATGAGCCTGCCTCCCTCGGTGGCCGCGGGCGCGACCCGGGGTGCACGACTAGAACGACGACGCCCGAGAGGAAAGTCAGCCCGGCCACCACGCCGAGCGCGCCGGGGACGCCGACGGCGTCGGCGACGGCGCCGCCGACGAGGGCGCCGGCGGCGTAGCCGGAGTCGCGCCACAGCCGGTAGGTGCCGACGGCGGACGCGCGCCACGACGGCGCCGCGGCGTCACCGATGCCGGCGAGGAGCGTGGGGTAGACGAGGGCGGTGCCGGCGCCGAGCAGCAGCGCAGCGCCCGCGAACGCGAGGAACGACGTGGACACGGCGACGGCGGCGAGGGCCGCGGCCTGCGTGAGCATGCCCGCGACGACGAGGGGCTTGCGGCCGGTGCGATCCGACAGCGGGCCCGTGAAGAGCTGCAGCACGCCCCACGACGTCGGATAGAGCGAGACGAGCACGGCGATGCCGCCGACGTCGAGGTGGGCGCGGGCGAACAGCAGCGGGAACAGGCCCCAGGCGACGCCGTCGTTCAGGTTGTTCACGAAGCCGGCCTGGTTCAGCGACGACAACGCGCGGTCCGTGAAGCTCGTGCGCAAGAAGATCGCGCGCTCCGTGGGCCGCGCCGCCGCCGCCTCGCCCGCCGCCGCGGCGTGCGCGCGCTGCTCGGTGGCGACGTGATGCACGGTCTCGCGCGCGAACAAGGACAACACGAGGCCGGCGGCCGCGAAGCCCGCGCCGAGGAAGAACGGCTCGGGCCGCAGGTGCGTGCGCGCGGCGATCTCGCCGGTGGCGAGCGCGGAGAGGCCGACGGCGGCGTAGCCGGCGAACTCGTTGAGCCCCATGGCGAGCCCGCGGCGGGCGGGGCCGGCGAGGTCGATCTTCATGATCACCGTCGTCGACCAGGTGAGCCCCTGCGACACGCCGAGCAACGCGTTGGCCGCGAGGATCAGCGACCACGACGGCGCGTACGCGAGCATGAAGGGCACGGGGGCGGCGACGAGCCAGCCTCCGATGAGCACGCGCCGGCGGCCGACGACGTCGGAGACGCGGCCGGCGAGGTAGTTGGTGGCGGCCTTGGTGAGGCCGAAGACCACGATGAACGACAACATCGCGGTCTTCGCCTCGAGCCCGAAGACGTCGTGGGCGATGTCAGGCAGCAGCGAGCGCTCGAGGCCGATCATCGCGCCGACGAACGCGTTGATGACGACGAGCAGTGAGAACTGCCCGAGGTTCTCCCGGATGCCGAGGCGCGGCTCGTTCACGCCGCTGCATAGCATCCGGGACGCTCAGGGCGAGCAGCCGAGCAGCGATTGCGTGGGGAACAGCTCCACGCCGAAGGGATCGGCCGAGCCGAGGTTGCGCGGCCAGCCGGCGCACGGCTCGAAGGCCATGTCGGGAGGCAGGTCGGTGGTCGAGCGCCCGGCGCGCGGCCGGATCCCCGTGCCCGGGAGCCGGTAGAAGTGCACGTCCCACGTCGCGGGGTGCGCGATCGTGCAGCCCGCGTGCGCGTGGCACTCGTCGGGCGTGACGTCGGTCGGGTTCCCCGGGATGAACGGCACGTCGAGCCCGCTGTGGTTCGCGGCGATCATCCAGCCGCCCCCCGTGTGCGCTCCCGCGACGTGGATGAACCAGTCGCCGGGCGCCGCCCATGGAACGTCGCCGGGCGGAGGCTCGCAGGCCCCGGTGAGGACGTCGCCGAAGGGGATCGTCACGCTGCCGTGGGGGGAGACGACGCCGGGGCCCGCGGGCCCGGGCCCGAAGACCTTGTCGAGCCGCGGCTGGAGCGCCCCCTCGGTGAGCCAGTCGAACGTGACGAAGCCGTCGACGAAGGCCGTCTGGTCCGGCGTGGCGTGCAGCTCGAGCGCGCGTCCGCCGGAGGTGGTGCGCACCTGGGCGACGACGGCGCCGGCGGCGACGTCGTTGCCGGCGACGACGGCCTGCCCGTAGCGGGTGGCGACGACGTGCGTCAGGCGCGCGCCGACGACGAAGCGGTCGCGCTCGAGGGGCGTGCAGCCGTCGCGGAGGATGACGCCGCCGGCGGGATCGTTGGCGGACACGAGGACGCCGCCGTCTTCGCGGGCCGTGACGGAGGTGGCGATGGAGCCGCCGAGATCGACCGTCTCCGTCGTCATCGCGTCGAGGTTGCGATGGGGCGCGACGGCGACGAGCGCGAGGCCGTCGGTGTCGCCGCTGGCGACGAGGTCACCGCGATCGAGGGCGACTTCGCCTGGGCACTCCGCGAATGGTGTGATCGACGACCGCGGGCGATCGGTGGAAGGCACTGCGCGTGGTCAGGGACCGGAGGGAGCGCGACGATCCGCTTCAGGAGGCGAGCTTGGCGGCGGGCCGATAGAAGTAGCTGAACAGCCCCGGAGGCATCGGACGCACGTAGGCGCCGTTCATGCTCCCCGAGTTGTCGTAGATGTACGGGACGCCGTGGTGCATGCCGGCGAAGAGCCCGCAGTGCCAATCGGGGCCCCACTCGTGGCCCTGCGCCGTCGCCAGCGGGGTGCCGACCGGGAGCTTCGAGAAGTCGTTGATCTTGCCCCAGTTGCGGTGCGCCTCCGCGCTGCCGAGGTCGGAGATGGGCAGGCCGCTCATGTGGTGCTTCGCCATCACCGGATCCCAGACGCGGCGCAGAAACCCGTAGCAGTCGTTGACGCCGTCGAATCGATAGCCGCCGGTCTTGTTGATCTCGTCGCCGATGCTGTGCGCGCGCTTCATGATGGTGCGCCGCGTGCCGAGGCCGTCGTTTTCGACCGTCACCTTCTTCAGCTCGGCCCAGGTGTGCGCGTTGACGACGCCGGTCGGCGAGAGCTTCTCGCGTCGCTGGAACTCCTTCACCATGCCCTCGGTGCGATCGTCGAACGCGCCGCTCGTGTTCTTGGGGTCGAAGCCGGCGTCGCGCAGGTGCTGCTGGATGACGGACACGGCCTGGTTGTGGTCGCCGCGCTTCACGCCGCGCTTGGCCGCGCCGTCGACGAGGCGATCCTGCGCCACGGTCTTCTTCGTCTTGTTGCGCGTCACGGTCTTGGGCTTGTGATCGAGCGCGCGCACCTCCTTGCGCAGGATGTCGCGCGCCGATTTGGACAGCCCGCCGATGTCCTTGTTCGCGCGCAGCCGGGCCTCGTCGGCCTTGAAGCGCTTCGCCGCGTTCGCCGTCTGCTGGTCGTACTTGCCGTCGACCTTGCCGGGGCTGTATCCGAGGCGCTTGAGCTCGCCCTCGATGTCCTTGACGTGCTTCCCCGTCTCGCCCGGCTTCCAGTACTTCGAGTGGGCGTCGTGAGCGGGGCGGGTCTTCGAGGTCTGCGCGGTGACGTTCATGTGTCGGTCTCCGTGTGAAGGCGAACCGGGTATCGGCGCTTCACCCACACCGGCGCTCGGAGCCGCCGACTAGGGCGATCGCGTGGCCCGGTGGCGTACGACGATCGCGCTACGAATTCCGGCGGGCGCGGTTGCGCGGCGTCGTGGCGCGCGGCAGCACGGCGCCATGACGAGCACGAACAACACCGGTGCGGGCGCGCGCCCGCTCTTGGCCGCGGAGCGGGTGAGCCCTCGGGCCGCGGAGCAGATGGGCCGCTTCCAGGCGGACTTCCTCGCAGAGGTGGAGCACGTCGTCGCCAACAACGAGATCGCCGTGATCGGCATGGCGCAAAACCCCGTCGTAAAGCGCGCGCGGAAGCTGCTCGACGACGCGGGCCTCTCCTACGGCTACGTCGGTCACGGGAGCTATCTGTCGGGCTACCGCCGCCGGCTCATCGTCAAGCTCTGGTCGGGCTGGCCGTGGTTCCCGATGGTGTTCGTGAAGGGCACGCTCATCGGCGGCGCCAACGACGTCGCCGCGGAGCTCGCCGACGGCACGCTGCGGACACGCCTGGGCCGGTGACGGCGGCGTCGGCGTCGCCGCGCACGCAATTTTTCCCGTCGCACAATCACGCTCGCAATTTCGCCGGCCGCACCATTTCTGCTCCAAGCAGCGCTACCATTCGGCATGCCCGCCTGGTGGCTCGCCCTCGTCGTGCTCGCCGTCTCCGAACACCCGCCGGCCCCCGCGCCCCCGGCCGAGGCGCCCGCCCCGCCCGCCCCGCCCGCCCCGGAGGCGGCGCCAGCGCCCGATGCGTCGTCGAAGGCCATCCTCGTGCCCGCGCCGTTCGGCGCGCCCGCCGAGGAGACCGCCGCCGCGCAGCGCGCGCTCGTGGCCGCGTTGCGCGCCGAGATCGGAGAGCGCGTCCTCGACGTCAAGAGCGTCATCGACGCGCAGCTCGCCGCCTCCATCACCGCCTCCGATCTCGCCCTGTCGCGCAAGGCCAGGCGCAAGGAGCGCACGCCGCCGCCGCGCGGGCTCGCGCGCTTGATGGAGCAGGCGCACGCGTCGAGCGCGCTGCTCGTCGACGTGCGCGACACCGAGACCGTGGTCTACATCTTCATCGGCGGCCGCGGCCCGGCGGCGCCCATCGTGCGCCTCAAGAGAAAGAAGCGCGACCCCCTCGACGACGCGTGGGCGCAGCGCATCGCCAGGACCGTCAAGGCGCGCGCGGGCGACGCGCTGCAGGCGTTCGAATTCGAGATCGACGTCGCCGGCGCGGAGGTCGAAGACGAAGCCCCCGCGGCGGACGCCGACATCAAGGCCGAGATGGCCGCGGAGCGCGCCGAGGAGGCGGCGCGGCTCGCGCGCCTCGCCGAGGAGAAGCGGCGGCGCGAGCAGGGCGAGCCTTTCGTGTCCGCGCTCCTCTCGGGCGGCGGCGCCCTGCGCTTCCTCGACGAGAGCGGGCCGGGCGCGGCGTCGCTCGCGCCCTTTCAAAACGGCCTCGTGCCCACCGCGGGCGTGTACGCGTCCTTGAGCCCGCTGCGCGCGCTCGTGCCGTCGCTGCGGTCGTCGCCGTACACCGACGTCACCGTGGAGGCCGCGTACCGCCGCGGCATCTGGGACGTCAAAGACGCCGCCGGCAAGTCCTGCGGCTACGACGACGACGACGCGTTCTTCCGCGCGGGGTGGCGGGCCGCGTTCGTCGACAACCCGTGGGTCCCGAAGGTGGGCGCCGTCGCCGGCGTCGGCATCGAGCGCGTGCAGTTCGGCTGCGCGCTCCCCGTGCCGAGCACGCAGTACCAAAACGTCGCCGCCGGCGTCCGCGTCACGCAGCCGCTCCTGCCGCGCGCCGAGGACAACACCGGCTCCCCCCTCGAGCTCGACCTGCTCGCCGGCGGCCGCGGCGTGCTGCTCGCGCCCGACGAGGGATCCTTCTCGGCGGGCGCGTGGGGCGAGGGCTTCCTCGTCGCGCGCCCCTTTTCGTTCACCGAGGCGCGCGCCGGCGTCCGCTACGCGTCGGCGCACACCGACGTCCGGGAGGCCGGCGCAGTGGCGCTCGCCCTCGACGACGCGCGCCTGTCCATCGAGCTTCAGGTCGGAGTGGTGTTTTGATGACGAGATCGCATTCGCGCCCCTCCGCCCTCCTGTGCGCCGCCGTCGTCCTCGCTGCGCTCGCGCCCGCTCGCGCGGCGTGGGCGGTGTGCGACACCGCGAACTTCCAGAACCCCGAGAACGACTGCGACAACGACGGGCAGACGGTGGGCCAGGGCGACTGCCTCGACTGCGACATCGACGGCCTCTTCGCCAACATCCCCGACTGCGGCGTGGACCCGCACCCCGGAACGCAGGACTTCGCCGACCCGCGCACCGTGCAGCTCGGCGCCGCCGAGATCTGCGACGGCTTCGACAACAACTGCAACGCGCAAGCCGACGAGGGCTTCGACGTCGACGGCGACGGCTTCACCAGTTGCGGCGGCGACTGCAACGACGGCGACGGCACCATCCACCCGGGCGCCACCGAGCAGTGCGACGGCGTCGACCAGGACTGTGACGGCGTCCCCGACCAAAACGAGAACATCACGCGCGCCTGCTACGACGGCCCCGGCGGCACCAACGGCGTGGGCGTCTGCCACGGCGGCACGCAGACCTGCACCGGCGCCACGTTCGGCGCGTGCAACGGCGAGGTGGTCCCGAGCGCCGAGGTCTGCAACGGCCTCGACGACGACTGCAAAAACGGCGCGGACGACGGGCTGATCGTCGACGTCGACGGCGACGGCGCGCGCGCCTGCGGGAGCTGCGGCGCGCCGGCGGCGCCCAACTGCGACTGCAACGACGGAAACGGCGCCGTGCACCCCGGCGCCACCGAGCACTGCGACGGCGTCGACGAGGACTGCGACGGCGTCCTCGACCAGAACGAGAACATCACCCGGCAGTGCTACGACAACTTCCTGCCCGCCGGCGGCACGGCCGGCGTGGGCGCGTGCTCGTTCGGCACGCAGAGCTGCACGGGGGCGTCGTTCGGCACCTGCACCGGTGACGGCACGGGTGCGTCGGACACCGAGAGCTGCAACAACATCGACGACAACTGCAACGGCAGCACCGACGAAGGGCTCATCGTCGACGTCGACGGCGACGGCTCGCGCGCGTGCGGCACCTGTGGCGCTCCCGCAGCGCCGAACTGCGACTGCAACGACGGCGACGGCGCCGTGCACCCCGGGCGAGGCGAGGTGTGTAACGGCGTCGACGACAACTGCAACGGGCTCACGGACGAGCGGAACGCCGCCGGCGACCCGCTGCAGCAGTCCTGCTACGACGGCCCCGGCGGCACGCGCAACGTGGGCGTGTGCCGCGGCGGACAACAGCAGTGCCTCGGCGGCGCCTTCGCCGGCAACCCGTGCAACGGCGAGGTCCTCCCGAGCGCCGAGATCTGCGACGGCCTCGACAACGACTGCGTGAACGGCGCCGACGACGGCCTCATCACCGACGTCGACGGCGACGGCGTCCCCGCGTGCACGTCCGCGTGCCTCCTGCCGCCCTTCTCCGCCAGCAACTGCGACTGCGACGACGGCGACCCCAACAACGCCCCCGGAAGAAACGAGGTGTGCGACGGCCAGGACAACAACTGCAACGGCGTCATCGACGAGGGCTTCGACAACGACGGCGACGGGTTCTTGAGCTGCGCCTTCTGCTCCACGTCTCCGTGCGACTGCAACGACAACGACAACACCATCTTCCCGAACGCGCCCGAGGACTGCGGGCCCGTGGACAAGGACTGCGACGGCATCCGCTTCCCGGCGGGCACCGACCTCGACGGCGACGGCGTCCCCGGGCAGACGCCGTGCAACCAGGACTGCAACGACGACCCGAACGCCTTCGGCCAGTTCCAGCACCCCGCCTACGGCCCCATCGCCGCGCTCACCGACGTCTGCGACGGCCTCGACAACGACTGCAACGGCACCGTCGACCACGCCGCCAACGGCAACATCATCTCGCGCTCCTGCTACGACGGCCCCGGCGGCACCGCCGGCGTGGGCACGTGCCGCGCGGGCACGCAGACGTGCAACGCCGTGCCCGGCAGCCACGTCTCGAGCTTCTCGGCGTGCACCGGCGAGGTCTTGCCGAGCAACGATCCCGCGTTGCCGGAGACCACGTGCAACGGCGCCGACGACGACTGTGACACCAAGGTGGACGACGGCTTCGACGAGGACGTCGATGGCTTCACCACCTGCAACGGCGACTGCAACGACAACGACGCCACCGTGCACCCGAACGCCACGGAGCTGTGCGACGCCATCGACCAGAACTGCAACGGCAATCTCACCGACGTGCCTCCCGTGGTGTGCTTCGACGGACAAAACGTCACGCCCGACACGTTCACCGGCGTCTGCCCGGGGCCGGGCTGCACGCCGAACCCGCCGTGCCACGCGGGCGTGCAGACCTGCCTGCCCGACGGGACGCTCAGCGCCTGCGGCGGAGATCTGGTGTTGCCCGCCAACGATCCCGCCGGGCCGGAGGCGCAGTGCAACCAGATCGACGACGACTGCGACGGCGTCGTCGACGACGGCGACTTCGATCAGGACGGCGACGGCTTCAAGGTGTGCGACGGCGACTGCAACGACAACAACGCCGACATCCACCCGGGCGCGCTCGAGATCTGCGACGACGTCGACAACGACTGCGACGGCAACATCGACGGCGATCAGACCCAGTGCTACTCGGGCCCGCCCGACACCGTCGGCGTCGGCCTGTGCGTCGCCGGCACCTCGCAGTGCGTCGCGGGCGTGCCGAGCGGCGACTGCGCCGGCGAGGTGGTGCCCGCCGCGGAGGAGTGCGACCTGCTCGACAACGACTGCGACGGCCTCGTCGACGAAGACTTCGACAACGACGGCGACGGCTTCCCGGACTGCGCGCTGTGCCCGTCGCTCACGCCCGCGCAGTGCGACTGCGACGACAACGACCCGTTCAACAACCCGGGCGCCACCGAGGTGTGTGACTGCCAGGACAACAACTGCGACGGCAACACCGACGAGGGCGGCGTGTGCACCGGCGCGCCGTGCCACGACTTCGACGGCGACGGCGTCACCAACTGCCAGGGCGACTGCAACGACAGGAACCCGGCGGTGGGGCCGAACCGGCCGGAGATCTTCGGCAACGGCATCGACGACGACTGCGACGGCCAGGTGGACGAGGACACCGACGAGGACGGCGACGGGTACACCACGTCGCAGGGCGACTGCGACGACCGCTTCGCGGAGATCAACCCGGGCGCGGTGGAGGTGTGCGACGGCTTCGACAACAACTGCGACGGCAACGTCGACGAGGGCTTCGATCAAGACGGCGACGGCGCGCGCACGTGCACCGGCGACTGCGACGACAACAACCCGGCGGTGAGCCCGTTCCGCGCGGAGATCTGCGGCAACGGCATCGACGACAACTGCGACGGGCAGATCGACGAGGACACGGACAACGACGGCGACGGCGTCACCACGTGCGAGGGCGACTGCAACGACTACAACGCCGCGGTGCACCCGGCCTTCGGCGACATCGAGGCGGCGCCCGAGGTGTGCGACGGGCAGTCCAACGACTGCAGCGGGCCGCCCGACGAGGGCTTCGATCAGGACGGCGACGGCGTGCCCACCTGCTTCGGCGACTGCAACGACAGCGACCCGAACATCTCGCCGCTGCTCCTCGAGATCCCGGGCAACGGCGTCGACGACAACTGCGACGGGCAGATCGACGAGGTCGACCGCGACGACGACGGCGACGGCTTCACCGGCGCCTGCGGCGACTGCAACGACGCCAACGCCTCGGTGAACCCGCACGCGGCGGAGCTGTGCGATCGCATCGACAACAACTGCGACGCGCTGGTGGACGCGCTGCCGGACAACCCGGCGCTGTGCTCGGTGTGCTTCGACAACGACGGCGACGGCTTCACCAACTGCGACGGCGACTGCGACGACACAGACCCCGAGGTGTTCCCGGGCGCGGTCGAGATCTGCAACCAGAAGGACGACGACTGCGACCGCCGCGTGGACCTCAGCGCGGACGGCCTCCGCGTCTGCGGCGGCGACGACGACGCCGGCGTGCCCGACGACGCGGGTGCGCCGGACGCGGGCGCCGCCGACGCCGACGCGGGCCCCGTCGCCCAGGGGCCGGCTCCGCTTTCGCCCGTGACGGTCGGCTGCACCTGCGGCCTCGCCGGGCCCGCGAGCCCCGGCGACGCCGCGGCTTCCATGCTCCCGTTCGCCGCGCTCTTCGCGCTCCTTGCCCTGTGGCGCCGCGGTCCGCGCGCGCCCCGCCGGGCGCTCATCGTCGCGCCGGCGGCCTGGGACAACCCGGTGGCGCGCGCCAAAGGCGCTTCGCTCCCGGTCGCGCTCGCGGTGATCGCCGGCTTCGGCGCCTGCCAGTGCGACGGCGTGCGCGTGCCCAAGGGCGTCGATCTCACGCCCGCGGCCGAGGGCGAGGGCGACGGCGGCGAGGGGGAGGGCGAGGGCGAAGGCGAGGGCAATCCGAGCTGCGTCCCCGATCCCGCCGTGGCCGTCGAGACCCTCGACGTCCCCGGGGCGCGGACGCCGTTCGCCCTGCCGCGGCACGTCGACGCCACGTTCCTCGCGAACACCGCGGGCATCGCGCTCGACTCCGACGCCGACGTCGAGGCCGTCGTCTTGACGCGGCCGCTGCCGCCGGGCGTCGACGCCACCGACGCCGGCGCCGCCGACGTCATCCTCTCCGACGACTCCTCCGCCCTCGACGCGCTGCCGGGCTCACCGGTGGTGTCCTCGCGCGTGCAGCTCAGCGAGCGCTCGTTCCTCACGCGTGAGGACCAGCTCCCGAGCGCGCAGGCGCTCTACCGCGTGCAGCTCGCGGGCCCCACCACGGCGGCGCAGGTGCGAAACCGCGCGGCGCAGGCCCTGGCCGACGCCGCGCCCGGCGCGCTGAACGACCTGCCGGCGCCGCGCCAGACCTCGCTGTTCACGTCGGAGATGCAGATGGCGGTCTTCGTCCGCGTCGTCGACGACGTCAGCGTCACCGTCATCGCGTTCACGCCGCAGGAGCTCGGCACGCAGAACGGCCCGCTCCTCGGTGACCTCACGAACGGCACGCACGTCGGCCCGCCCGGCGCCATCCTCGACGTCAACTGCGAGGAGAAGCAGTTCCCGGTCTTGAAGTCCGACTTCGTCTTCGTGGTCGACAACTCCGGCTCCATGCAGGAGGAGCAGCAGGGCCTCGCCAACGCCGCCGACGAGTTCTACGCCGCGCTCGTCAATTCCGGGCTCGACGCGCGGCTCGGCGTGGTCACCACCGACAGCGACGTGCTTCGCGGCGCCGGCTTCACCAACGACCCGAGCGTGTTCCGCCAGGACGTGCAGGTGGGCATCGACGGCAACGGCCTCGAGATGGGCCTCGAGTTCGCCGCGCGCGCCGTCACCCTCGCCGACGACAACGCCGACGACGCCCGCCGCTTCCGCGACGACGCGGCCAAGGTCGTCATCATCATCAGCGACGAGGAGGCCAGCGACCTGCGCACCATCCCGGAGTACGTGGACTTCTTCACGTCCGAGGGCGCCATCGTCTACGCCATCGTCGGTCCGCGCCCCGTCGGCTGCGTGTTCGTCGGCCTCGGCGCCGCGCAGCTCGGCGAGCACTACATCGAGGTGGCGCAGGCCACCGGCGGCTCGTCGGCGAGCATCTGCAACCCCAACCTCGCCGAGACCATCGCCGACATCCTCGTCGGCGCCGCCGGCGCGGCCAGCCGCTCGCCGCTCGAGCGCACGCCAATCTCCTCGTCGCTGCACGTCGACGTGGAGGGCGCGCCCGTCGACCGCTCCCGCACCGACGGCTTCGACTACGAGGCCACCTCCAACACGGTGCTGTTCTTCGGCTCGCGCCCGCCCGAAGGCACGCCCGTGGAGATCAGCTACCAGTTCTTCAACGTCGTCGAGAACGGCTAGCGGCTCAGAACTCCCAGCGGTACCAGACGTCGCCGCCGAGGTCGCCCCACTGGTTGGTGCAGGAGGGGCACGTGCCCGTGTCCTCCGACGACCAGCTCAGGCGCAGGCGCACGTTGCTGTCGAAGCGCTTCTCCCACTCGACGCGCTGCTCGGTGCCCGAGCCGGTGGTGTCGACGAGCGTGCTCTGCAGACGCAGCCGCGACCCGTCGATGCCCCACAGCCCCGGGTTCACCTCCATGCCGAGCGCCACCGCCGGGACGCTCGCGCCCGCGCGCGCCGAGAATTGCGACGTCAGCCGCAGCTCGTCGAGGTTCAACGCGCTCGACTTGCGCACGGCCTCGGGGAGGACGCGCCTGAGCTCCTTGTCGAGCCCCGTGTAGGCGCTCACCACCTCGAGGCCCGCGGCGCCCGCGCTGCCGCCGGCGTCGCGCACCTCGAACTGCGTGAAGCCGAAGGTCAACAGCGACACGATGTCGATCTCCGACAGCTCCGGCCGCGAGCTCAGATCGATCTTGGGCGCCTGCGCCGGCCCCCCGAGGTGCGCGGTGACGTCGTAGTCGTGCACCGTGGTCTCCGCCTCCACGTCGAGGATGGGCATCACCCGATAGGTGTCCACGAAGTCCACCGTGCCGCGCGCGAGCCGGTAGCGGTTGCCGCGGAAGGTGGCGTTGCCGCGGATGAGCTGCACGCCGCCCTTCAGGCCCGGCCGCTCGTCGGTGCCCGTGAGGAACAGGTCGCCCTTGGCCTCGAGGTCGAGCACGTTGTTTTCGACGACGAGGCCGCGGTCGGCGATGAGGTGGACGTCGAAGCGGACGTCCTCGTCGTCGGTGTCGAGGCTCTGCAACGCGCTCCCGCGCCGTCGCAGATCGGGCAGCAGGCGCTCCCAGTTGATGTCCTCGGTGTAGCGCGCCGAGTGCACGCGCACGTCGCCGGTGAGCGTGGGCAGCGCCGCGTCGCCCTTCAGCGTCAGCCGGCCCGAGGAGACGCTCTCGATGCTCGACGGCACGTGGAGCTTCAAGCGGTCGTAGCGCAGGTCCAGGTCGTAGAAGCTCGGCTTCACGCCGTCGAGCGTGATGGCTCCCTGCCCGTGGATGGGGGCGCCGTCGGCGCGGGCGGTGGCCCGCTCCACGACGATGTTGGGCCCGCGAAACGCGATCTGCGCGTCGATGTCGTCGAGCTCGGGGAACGGCCCGTCGAGCGTGAGCTTGCCGCTTTGTACCAGGCCCTGGCCCGACATGGCGGCGTGGTCGAGGTCGCCGGTGACGGCGATGTCGAAGCTGAAGCGCCCGTCGGCGCTCCTGGCGCGCGACCACACCCGCGGCAGGAGCGCGAGCCCGCCGTTGCCGGAGACGGCGAGGTCGAGGGCGTCGTCGGACAACAGCCCGCGCACGCTCACCCGATCGGGCTCCACCGCCGAGGGCGACGAGCCGTGCGCGGCGCCCGGGGGGGGCGCGCTCGACAAATCGAGGAGGTCGAAGGTGACGCGGGTGCCGTGGAAGTGCGCCGCGACGTCGCCGCGCGAGGCGAGCTTCAAGCCGCGCGCTTCGACCTTCATGGTCTTGAGCGCCAGGGTGCCGCGGCTGTCGCGGAAGGTCTTGAGCGCGCCGCGGGCGTCGACGTCGCCGCCGACGACGACGTTCACCGAGGCCGGCAGCAGGTCTTTGGGGAGCAGCGGCGCGAGCGCGCCGTCGCTCACCGCCACCGTGGCGTCGTAGTTGAACGGCGAGCGCGTCTCGACGTGGACGACGCCGTCGCCGCGCCCCGACAGCACCTTGCCGGTGAGCGTGAGCACGCGGCCCTTGTGGTCGAGGGCGACGTCGGCGTCGCCGATGGGGACGGTGCCGTAGCCCGCGTCGTGCACCACCGCGCGCCCCACGAGCCCGGGGTCGTGCGCGCTCCTGCCGAGCTTGCCGTCGACGTCGAAGGTGCCGTGGAACGGCTTGGCCGCGTCCTTGAGCGCGTCGATGTCCGCGAGCGGGACGCCATGCACGGAGACCTCGCCGTCGAGGTCGGCGTCGGCGCGGCCGACGCTGGCGACGACGTGGCCCTTGCCCTTGGCGGCGGCGGCGGCGGGGCCGACGGCGACGTCGAGCTTGTCGATGACGAAGCGGTCGAGGTCCATGTGGAACGCGCCGCTGCCGGTGAGGTGCTGATCGAGGAGCGAGGCGCCGTCGAGGATGTCGAGGTTCCCCTCGCCCTTCATGTGATCGAAGGTGCCGTCGCCGACGGCGCCCTGCGCGACCATCCTGCCGCGGACGGGGCCGGCGAGGTCGAGGTCCTCGCGCAGGAAGTCGAGGACGCCCGTGGTGTAGCGCGCCGGGATCACCGCGCGCAGGTCCTGGGCCTGCGCCGGATCGAACGCGATGTCGACGGCGAGGTTGGGCGTCTCCTGAACCACGCCCCGCTCGTCGGCCTTGGGCGTGAAGTTGAGCGCCACGGTGCCACCGTAGCGGGAGCGGCCGTTCTTGACGGCGACGACGTCCTCGAAGCGCAGGTCGTCCTTGAACAGGTGCACGCGCCCGGTGGCGTCGCCGAACGCGAAGTCCTCGAGGCCGAAGCCGCCGATCTCGAGCTCGGCGGTGAGCACCGGGCCCGACTGCGGCCCCTCGACGTGCATGTGCCCGCGGCCCACCCCGGTGAAGGCCAGGTGCGAGATGCGGTTGTCGATGCTCCTGAAGTCGGCCTGGTCGCTGTCGGCGTCGATGACGAGGCCCTTGTTCACGTCGTAATAGACCTGGAAGAACCCCGAGGCGCGCGTGAAGCCGTCGTCGATGGAGCCGTCGAAGCGCAGGCCCTGCTCGTCGACGCGGATGCCCACGTCGCGCCCCTGCACGGGCCGGGGCACCTCGATGACGATGCGGTCCTGGGGCGCTTTGCGGACGTCCATCGACGCCACGAGGATGTCGGTGAAGGTGCCGCCGCCCTTGCCGGTGAGGAGCAGCGGGCGCAGCGTGCCCGAGACGTCGACGCGCCCGTCGACGTGCGCGTCACCCCACGCGCCGTGCACGCCCATGTTGTCCATGAGCTGGTAGATGGAGAACGCGGGGGCGTCGGCCTTCACGTTCGTGTGGAGCGCGTCGTCGAAGGCCACGCGCGCCGAGCCGTGGACGGTGGTGTCGGCCCAGTCCCAGCTCGCCTGCTCGACGTCGAGCGCCTTCTTGTCCGCCTTGAAGCGGGCGCGCAGGGAGCCGAGGTGGAGGTTGTCGACGTCGACGCCGACGGTGTCCACCTGACCCACGGCGAGCAGCTCCTCGCCGCCGGGCTTGGCCGAGATGTGCGCCGTGAGGTTGGCGGCGCCCTTCACCGGGAGCGGCAGGTGGAAGTGCGTGAGCGCGGTCTTGAGGTTGGCGCGCGCGCTGATGTCGGCGTCGAAGGCGGGGACGAGGCCGGCGGGGCCGAGGACGACGTCGCCGGAGACGCTCACCTCGGCGTCGTCGGCGTCGACGGTGACGTCGCTGACGGCGATGCGCTCGGGCGCGAGCAGCCCGTCGCCGCGGACGGCGAGGCTGCCGCCGAAGGCGTCGGCGGTGATGATGTCCTCGCCGCCGTCGTCGAGGGGCCGCTTCACGTCGGCCTGCGCGACCGTGAACTTCAGGCGGTGCTCCTCGCGGCCGCGGTCGCGCAGGCGCACCTCGACGCCCCCCAGGTGCGCCCGCACCGCAGGGGGCCCCGCCGCAGGCGCCGGGGGCGCCGCCGCAGGCGCAGCGCCCGCAGGCGCAGGGGGCGCCGCCAGCGCGCGCGGTGTGACGGCGAGATCGAGCTCACCGTCGTGGAGCTGGAAGTCGGCGACGTCGACGCGGATGAGCGGCTCGCTCGAGCGCTTGGCCGGCGGGCGGATGCCCGCGATCTTGCCGTCCACCACGCGCAGGATGCCGTGGGGGTGATCGATCTCGAGGTGCTCGAGCCGCAGCCGCCGCTCGAAGAACTTGAGCGGGGCCACGTCGGCCACGATGCGGTCGGCGGTGAAGAGCACCTCGCCGTCGTCGCCCTTCAACAGCACCGGCCCCATGACCACGCGCGCGCTCTGCGCCTCGGCCTCGACGTGGGCGACCACGAGCGTGAGCCCGAGCTCGTCGTGGAGCCGCTCGGCGAGCCAATCGAGCGCGAAGTTGAGGGTGGGCTCGCTCAACAGGAAACGCACGGCGAGCGCCACCAGTCCCGCGAAGATCGCGAGGCCGATCGGGAGCCGCGGTCGTCGACGAGGCAGCCGCACCGTGGGATTCTGCCGTTCGCCTGCCCGCCGCGCCAGTTCGGACACCGCGCTGTGCCCTGACGCCCATCCCGCCCCGCGCGCGTCGTGGGGGCGCGCTAGAGCAGGTACTTGACGCGGTCGTCGGCGCCGAGGGCGGCGTACACGGCGTAGACCTGATCGCCCGACGTCACCCACAGCCGCAGCGTGACGCTCTCGTAGCGCCCCCGGGCGCTCTTTCGCGTGCTGTGCTCGCCGTCGGTGATCTCGCGCCCGAGCACCTCGCCGACCCTCTCGAGCATGCTCTCCACGAAGTCCGACGCCGTCTTGCCCACGGCCTTGAAGCAAAACTCGCAGGGGAAGTCGACGAGGTCGTGGATGCGCTTTTGGTCCTGGACGGCGCCGAGCGACCATCCGAGCAGGGGGCCTGCGGAGTCCGTCATGGGCCGATTGTAACGGCTGCTCCCGGCGACGACGACGGCGACAGAGACCTACACAGTGGCGAGCAGACCGTCGGCGACGAGATCGTCGATCAGCGCCTCCGCCTCTTCGTCGGCGCCGAGCTGCCGCGCCTCGTCGACGAGCGCCGCCCGCTCCCGCCCCTCGCGCGCGTACGCGAGGAGCGCGAACAGCGGCTCGGCGCACGGCGCCACGTCGGGCGTGGCCAGGAGGTGCTCGAGCCCCTGCTCGTCCCACACAGGCTCGGGGGCCTCGACGCGCGCGCCGCGCGCCACCGCCTCCTGCAGCGACGCCGCGCCGGCGGCCAGCCGCGCTCGCGCGCGGGCGTAGAAGGCGAGCGTGCCCGCCGGGACCCGGGCCAGCTCGACGCCGGGCGCGCGGGCGAGCCGATCGTCGACGCCGCCCATGCCGCGACGACGTCGTCGCCGGCGCGCGAGCGCGACCGCGAGCTCGATCTGCGCCACCGCGCCGGCGCGCGGAAAGAGCCAGTCGCCGAAGGCGTCGACGACGAGCCGGTCCGTCATCACCGCGTGGCGAAACGGCGAGGAGCGCACGAAGGCGCCGAGCGCGCCGGCGCCGACGACGGCGCACGACACCGGGTACTCCTCGATGAGCGTGGCGAGCAGCCGGAGCGGCCGCTCGGGGTCCGTGCGAAACGCGCGCGCGTCGACGCGACACAACAGCGCGCGCTCGTCGTCGTCGAGGCCGCGCGCGCGCCCCGCGCGCACGTCGTCGGCGAAGGACGCGTCGAAGTGCATGAGCACCGCCGCGCGCTGGACGACGCTCGGCCTCATGCAGCATCCTCCGAGGGATGCACCCGCGAACGCCGTGTGCCACCCTCACCACGCCGCCGCGCGTGTCCGCACCGAGAGGGCGAGGGAGACGCGCGCGCCGCGCGCCTCCGTGCGCCACAGCGCTGGCCGCCGCGCTCGTCGCCCTCGGGCTCGCCGGCCAGGGGCGCGCGCAGCAGCGGACGACGTCGCCGGCGGTGCGCGTCGCCGTCGTCGGCTTCACGGGCGACATCACGGCGCAGGAGCTCAGCGACCTCTCCGTCGCCGTGCGTGGCGCCCTCGAGAAGCTCGCCGATCCCAAGGCGCTCGCCGTGGTCACGCGCGAGGAGATGGCGCTCGTGTACCGCCAGCGCGGCTCTCCCTGCCGCCCCGACGACGTCACCTGCGTCGTGGCCGCGTCGGACCAATGGGCCGGCCGCCTCTTCGTGCGCGGCGTCGTGCGAAAGACCGGGGACGGCGTCATCGTCGGCGCCACGCTCGAGAGCGTGCGCGGCGTGCTGGTGGCCACGGCGCAGACGCCGCCGGCGCCGACGTGGGACATGGGCGTGGCCGTGCCCGCGCTGGTGCGCGAGCTCGTCGCCGGCGAGGAGGCCTACCGCGAGCGCATGGCCGCCGCCGCCGCCGCGCGCGCCCCCGTGCGCTGCGCGTGCGTCGCCGCGGGCGCCACGCCCGTCGCGGGCCAGCTCATCGCCAACGAGCGCGGCCTCGTCTTCGAGAGCGCGCCGGCGAGCCGCGCGCGCCGCGCGTGGCGCTATGCCTGGGCGCAGGTGGCCAAGGTCGCGGCCGCGCGCGCCGGCGAGGCGCCGGCGGTGGCCCTGGAGTCCACCACCAAGGACGCGCTCACGCTGACCTTCGAGGCCGGCGACGCGCGCGACCGCTGCCTCGCCGCCGTCGACAAGAAGCGCCCGCGCTGAGGCCCTCACGGGAAGCTCCGGGCGATGCGCCGAAAGCCGGCGTCGACGCCGTCGTTGGCGTTCCTCTCGCACTCGAACACCACGGCGCGCAGGTTCTTCGCGCGGGCGGCGACGACGTCGAAGATGCGCCAGGTGTCGTCAAGGACGGCGGTGCCGTGGGTGTCTTCGACCCACGAAAAGCCGGCCGTGTCGCGCACGCGCCCGCCGGCGACGTGGACCTCGACGACGCGCTCGAGCGGGAACGCGTCGAGGCCGAACAGGGGATCGTGTCCGGTGACGCGCTGGTACATCGCGAGGTGCGCGACGTCGAGGAGCATGCCGCTGTCGGCGCGCTCGACGACGCGCGCGAAGAACTCGAGCAGGTGGAGGTCGCCGACGAAGGCGGTGCCGGGCGGGTTCTCGGGCAGCACCTCCACGCCCGTGGCCTCGCGCAGCCGGGCGACGCCGCGGGCCATCCCAGCGGCCGCCTCGTCGACGAGGACCGGCGGCAACAGCAGCATCTGCGCACGATCGCGCGCGCCGAAGTGCCACACGCCGGCGTCGCCGCACAGCCACGCGGGCTTCATCTGCGCGACGAGGGCGTTGACGCCGGCGAGCCACGCGTCGTCGAGGTCGTCGGGCTCATGGAGGTTGACGTCGAGGAAGTGGTACGTACACGGCCGCCCGCTCTCGATCCAGGCGCGCGAAGAGGCATCCATGCCCTTGTCGATCTCGACGCCGATCTCGAGGAAGCGCGCGTGCTCGGGCCGCTCGCGCGCGAGCCGCTCGACATCGAGCGCGCCGGCGGCGGCGGCGGCGCCGTACTCGGTGCTCACGCCGATGCCGAGCCGGGGCAGCGCTGTGACACGACGGAGGAAGTCCACGCCGGGGACTAACCACCGCGAGGGCGCGTGCCAACGCCCTCGTCGAGAACGACCGCGGCGGGTGTTGTCATCTCGGCCCCGACGCGTGACACAGTCCGCGCGGCAGGGATCACTCGGCGGGGGCGGAGGCGATATGCGCGGCGACGGCGACGACATCAAGATCTTCGCGGGCAACTCCAACCCGGCCATGGCCGAGGCGGTGGGCCGCTTCCTCGAGACGCCGCTCGGCAAGTGCCGCGTGAACCGCTTCTCCGACGGCGAGGTGTGGGTCGAGATCGACGAGAGCGTGCGCGGCCTGCACACCTTCGTGCTGCAGTCCACGTCGCCGCCGGCCAACGAGAACCTGATGGAGCTCCTCGTCGTCATCGACGCGCTCAAGCGCGCCAGCGCCGACGAGATCACCGCCGTCCTCCCCTACTACGGCTACGCGCGCCAGGATCGGAAGGTCGCGCCCCGCGCGCCCATCACCGCCAAGCTCGTCGCCGATCTGCTCTCTCGCGCCGGCGCCACCCGCGTCATCTCGATGGATCTGCACGCGGGCCAGATCCAGGGCTTCTTCGACGTCCCCTTCGACCACCTCTACGCCACGCCCGTGCTCATCCAGGACATCCGCGAGCGCTTCGGCATCCAGCCGCCGGGCAACGGCAACCGGGAGGCCGACACCGACGTCGTCATCGTCGCGCCCGACGCCGGCGGCGTGGAGCGCGCGCGCTCCTACGCCAAGCGCCTGCAGTGCTCGCTCGCCATCATCGACAAGCGGCGCACGGGCCCCAACGTCGCCGAGGTCATGAACATCATCGGCGACGTCGAGAAGAAGCGCGCCATCATCATCGACGACATGGTGGACACCGCCGGCACCCTCGCGCAGGCGGCGCGGGCGGTGATCGCCTCGGGCGCCAAGGACGTGTGGGCCTACGCCACCCACGCCGTGCTCTCGGGCCCCGCCATCGAGCGCATCGAGGGCTCGCCGCTCAAGGAGCTCGTCGTCAGCGACACCATCGCGCTGCGAGAAAACGCCAGGAACAGCGGTCGCATCCGCGCCCTCTCGGTGGCGCCGCTCGTGGCCGAGGCCATCAAGCGCGTCCACACGGGCGAGTCCATCTCCACGCTCTTCCTTTGAGCTGAAGGGCCGGTGAGTCACGGCGCGGCGGCGACGCGCTCGGCGGGATCGAGCGCCCGCAGGCGCGCGAGCGCCGCCGCGACGCCGGGGTCGGCCCAGCCATACGCGGCGGCGAGGGCGACGACGGCGGACCGCGCCTTCATGCGGGCGCGGACGAGGTCGTCGCCGCGGGCCGTCGCCGGGCTGCTGTCGGGGCCCGGCAGCGCCGCTGCGAGCGCGTCGAGCGCGTCGAGCGCCTTGGGCGCCGGCGCCGGCGCGGACAGCGATCCGATCGACGAGCTCGCTCGAAGCCGGCGCGCAGCTCGCGGTGAACAGCGCGCTCTTCAGCGGGAGCGGCCACGCGCCGTCGAAGTCGGCGCCACGGTGTCCCCGAGGGGGGGTTGACGCGGCGGGGGCGGTCGAGGACAAGCCGCCCATCGATACGCCCCCCGCGAGGCGGTCCACGCTCGTCGTGTCCCGCGTGATCGAGGGGAAGGAGAAAGAGCATGCCCGGTCCCATCGTCCTCGAAGCCATCCTCCGCACCGGCCACGGCAAGGGCGCCTCTCGCCGCGTTCGCGCGGCCGGCCACGTGCCCGCCATCGTCTACGCGCGTGGCAAGCCGACGCTCTCCATCGCCGTCGGCCCCAAGGAGCTGACCAAGGCGCTCATGGGACCGCTGCGCCGAAACGTCCTCCTCGGCCTCAACATCAAGGGTGAGGGCAGCCGCACCGTGATGGTGCAGGACCTCCAGACGCACCCGGTGAAGCGCGTCGCCACGCACGTCGACTTCATCGAGGTCGCGCCCGACGCGCGCGTGCCCGTGCGCATCCCCATCGAGGTCACCGGCAAGTCCAAGGCCGTCGGTCAGGGCGCCAAGCTGACGCTCATCTCCCGCACCGTCACCCTCGAGGCCGCGGTCAACGACGTGCCCGAGAAGGTCGTCTTCGACGTCACCGACGAGGGCTTCGGCGTCATCCGCGCCAAGCAGATCAAGCTGCCGGCCGGCACCTCCCTCGTCGATGCGCCCGACACGCCCCTCATCTCCTTGAAGATCCCGCGCGGTGACAAGGAAGAGGAAGCCGCCGCCGCCGCCGCTCCGGCCGCCGAGGGCGCCGCGCCCGCGGCCGCCGCCGCTGCTCCGGCCGCCGAGGCGGACAAGAAGAAGAAGTGACGGCGGGCCATGTGGCTCGTCGCCGGGCTCGGCAATCCGGGCCGTGAGTACGAAAAGTCGCGGCACAACGTCGGCTTCATGGTCGTCGATGTGCTCGCGCGGCGGCATCGCGCGCCGTCGTCGACGTCCAAGTTCAAGGGCGAGGTCTCGCAGTGCCACATCGGCGGCGAGACCGTCCTGCTGTTGAAGCCGACGACGTTCATGAACCTGTCGGGCTCATCGGTGCAGCCGGCCATGCAGTTCTACAAGATCGCGCTCGACCACGTCGTCGTCGTCCACGACGACATGGACCTCGAGCTCGGCCAGATCAAGCTCAAGAAGGGCGGCGGCGCCGGCGGCCACAACGGCCTCAAGTCCATCGATTCGCACATCGGGCCCCACTACCTGCGCGTACGCGGCGGCATCGGCCACGCGCGCAGCGAAGGGCGGCAGGTGGTCGGCCACGTGCTCGGCGCCTTCAGGGGCAAGGACGCCGAGGAGGCCGGCATCCTCGTCGAAAACTGCGCCGACGCCGTCGAGGCGCTCATCCAGGAAGGGCTCGAGAAGGCGCAGATGCGCTTCCACTCGCTGAAGCCGCGCGCGGGCTGAGCGCACCGCGTGCCGCTCACGGGAGGCGCGCGCGTCGAGGCCCGCGCGACGTCGCGGCACCCGCCCCGATGGTCGTTTGAGCAGGCCGACCGGCGAGGCGCGCGAACGTCAGGTGACGTGGGGCGAGGCTTTGCTAGGGTCCGCGCCATGAAGCGCACTTCCTTCTTCGCCCTTCTCATCTCCGCGGCGCTCGCGTCGTCGGGCGCCCTCGCCGGGCAGCCCGACAGCGGCAAGACCGGCGCCGCCAAGAGCGCCCCGACCGCCCAGCACGCGCCGCTGCCGCCCGGGCTCGACGACAACGTCGGGGATTGGATGGCCAAGCCGTGCGACGACTTCTACCGCTACGCCTGCGGCGCCTGGATCGACAAGACCGAGATCCCCGCTGACCGCTCGTCGGCGTCCAGGGGCTTCGTCCACATCGCCGAGCAAAACGAGCTCAAGCTCAAGGACATCCTCGAGCGCGCGGCGGCGGGCAAGCTCAAGAAGGGACAGCCCTTCGCCCGTCAGCTCGGCGACTACTGGGCCACCTGCATGGACGAAAAGAAGCTCGACTCGTCGCTGCCCGCGGTGAAGAAGCAGCTCGCCGCGTTCAAGGGGCTCAAGGGCAAGGCGCTCGCGACCACCATCGGCAAGCTCGAGGCCGAGGCCATCAACCCGGTGTTCGGCTTCGGCTCCATGCAGGACCTGAAGGACAGCTCCAAGGTCATCAACGGCATCAGCTCGGGCGGCCTCGGCCTGCCCGATCGCGACTACTACTTGAAGGACGACGCCAAGACCAAGGCCGTGCGCGACGCCTACGCCGCCCACGTCGCCAAGATGTTCGAGCTCCTCGGCGACAAGCCCGACGACGCCAAGAAGAAGAGCGACACCATCATGGCGTTCGAGACCCGGCTGGCCAAGGTCACGCTCACCAACGTCGACCGGCGCGACCCCGAGAAGATCTACCACCGCGTCGAGAAGGCCGGCCTCGACAAGCTCGCGCCGTCGTTCGACTGGAAGGCCTTCTACAAGGCCATGGGCGCGCCCAAGGACAAGGAGCTCAGCGTCGAGCACCCGCCGTTCTTCGAGGAATTCGACAAGATCGTGAAGGACACGCCGCCCGAGACCTGGGAGACCTACCTGTCGTGGGTCTACGTGCGCAGCGTCGTGCCGGCGCTCCCCAAGGCCTTCCAGGACGAGACCTTCGCGTACACGTCCAAGGCGCTCACCGGCGCCAAGGAAGATCGGCCGCGCTGGAAGAAGTGCGTGTCGTTCGCCGACGGCCACCTCGGTGAGGCGCTCGGGCGCGTGTTCGTCGACGAGAACTTCGGCGCCGACGGCAAGGCGCGCACCCTCGGCATCGTGAAGGCGCTCGAGGGGTCCATGAACGACGACCTGAAGGCCGTGACGTGGATGGACGACGGCACGCGCAAGGTCGCCCTCGAGAAGGCCTCCAAGATGTTCAACAAGATCGGCTACCCGGACAAGTGGCGGAACTACGCGAGCTACCACACCAACCGGAAGAGCTTCCTGCAGAACTTCCTCGCCGGGAACGCGTTCGAGGCCAAGCGCGACCTGAAGAAGATCGGCAAGCCCGTCGACAAGGGCGAGTGGCAGATGACGCCGCCGACGGTGAACGCCTACAACGACCCGCAGCTCAACCAGATCGTGTTCCCCGCGGGCATCCTGCAGCCGCCGTTCTTCAACAAGGACGCCACCGACGCCGTCAACTTCGGCGCCATGGGCATGGTCGTCGGGCACGAGATCACCCACGGCTTCGACGACGAGGGCCGCAAGTTCGATCAGGACGGCAACCTGCGCGACTGGTGGAGCCCCGAGGCCGCCAAGAAGTTCGACGCCAAGACCGCGTGCGTGGTGAAGCAGTTCTCCGGCTACACCGCCATCGACGACATCAAGCTCAAGGGCGACCTCACGCTCGGCGAGAACACCGCCGATCTCGGCGGCCTCAAGATCTCGCTCGCGGCGATGCACAAGTACGTGAAGGAGCACCCGCTGCAGAAGTCGACGTGGACGGCGGACCAGCAGTTCTTCCTCGGTTACGCGCAGTCGTGGTGCAGCAAGTTCCGTCCGGAGAACGTGCGCCTGCGCGCGGCCACGGACCCGCACTCGCCGCCGAGGTGGCGCGTGGACGGGCCGCTGTCGAACATGAGCGAGTTCGCCGCGGCGTTCGGCTGCAAGGCCGGCGACAAGATGGTCCGCAAGGACCGCTGCGAGATCTGGTGACGGAGTGACGACGCCCATCGCCCTGGCAGGCCGCGTCGTCGTCATCACCGGGGCGAGCGCCGGCATCGGCAAGGCGCTCGCGCTCGAGGTCTCCCGCCGCAACGCCAAGGTGGTGCTCGCGGCGCGCCGCGAGCCCGCGCTCGCGGCGGTGGCGGCGGCGTGCCGCGAGGCGGGCGCGGCGGGCGCGGTGACGGTTCGTTGCGACGTCACCGTCCGCGCCGACGTGGAGCGGCTCGCCGGCGCCGGCGAAGAGGCCGGCGGCGCCGGCGTCTGGGTGAACAACGCGGGGCTCGGCATCACCAGGATGCCTTCGCAGATCAGCGACGAGGACTTCGACGAGATGATGCTCGTCAACGTCAAGTCGGCGCTGTGGGGAATGCAGGCGGTGCTGCCGCACATGAAGAGGCGGAAGCGCGGGCAGGTGATGAACGTGTCGTCGATGCTCGGGCGCGTTCCGTTCGCGTTGCCGCGCGCGATGTACAGCGCGGCCAAGCACGCGCTGAACGCGCTCTCGACGAGCATGCGCATGGAGATCCGCGCGGAGCTCCCCGACGTGTGGATCACCACCGTGTATCCGGGCGTGGTCGCCACGGACTTCGGCCTGAACGCCAGGCACGGCGGCGTCGACAACCGCGCGCTGCCGAACGCGCAGGACGTCGACGAGGTCGCCAAGGTGATCGCCGACGCCATGGTGACCCCGCGCGCCGAGGTCTTCACGCGGCCCGAGTACCGCCAGATGGTCGCGGGGTACTACGCGGCGGAGGACCTCACCGACGTCGAGAGCAAGCCGCCGTTTCGCCGGCCCTGACGCCGCGGCCCGCCCGTGCCCTCGGGGAAACACCCGGGGACGGCCGTGGCGGATCTCCGGATCGCGTGTAGGCGGCTCGCGCGTAAAAGCCGCGGATGAAGCACATTGTCCTCCTCGCCATCGCGCTGATCCCGGCCTGCGCCACACCGCTCGATGACGGTGGGCCGTCCGGCGGCGGCGAGGGCGAGGGCGACGCCGGCGAGGGCGAGGGCGACGCCGGCGAGGGCGAGGGCGACGCCGGCGAGGGCGAGGGCGACGCCGGCGAGGGCGAGGGCGAGGGCGAGGGCGACATCCCCGGCCGCGAGGGCGAGGGCGAGGGCGATGTCGGCGGTGAGGGTGAGGGCGATCCCGGCAGCGAGGGCGAGGGCGAGGGCGACCCGGCCACGCCGACGTGCACCTCGAGCCACCACTGGATCCTCGGCGACCTCGGGACGTCCCTCATGCACCCCGGCCAGAGCTGCATCCAGTGCCACGCGCAGCACGGCGGCGCGCCGCACTACTTCGCGGCGGGCACGGTCATGGGCGGCGTGCACGACGAGGACGACTGCCGCGGCGTCAGCAACGTCACCGTGCGCGTCACCGGCGCCGACGGTCAGGTGCGCGAGAGCACCACCAACCTCAACGGCAACTTCAGCTTCGATTCGGGCATCGCGACGCCGTACACGGCGGAGATCGAGGTCGGCGGCGTGACCCGCGCGATGCTCACGCCGCAGACCGACGGCGACTGCATGTCGTGCCACACGGTGGTCGGCCGAAACCTCGCGCCGGGGCGCATCGTGGTCCCCGGGGCGCCGCTCCCCTGACGGGGCCGCGCGCCGCGCCCGCGGCTCCTACGTAGAGGCCATGAGCACGAACAGCATGGCGACGACGCCGGCGTAGGCGGCCGACGCGAGCACGCCGAGCGTGAGCGGCGCGCGCTTCAAGGTGGGAGGATAGGCACGATAGAATTTCTCGAGCAGCGGCATAGAGCGCCTCGATGACGACGACGCCCCCTGCTCCTTCAACCTAACGGCGCCCGCTTCGTGAGCAACCGGCCGCGCTGTCAGCGTGCCGTCCGACGCGATGCGCCTGCGCGCGACGGCGGCGCGTCAGCCGCGCTCGAGCTCGAGGACGAGGGCGTCGCCGGTGCCGTCGAGCGTGACCCACAGCCGGCCGCGGTCGTCGAAGCAGATGCCCTCGGTCTTGGCGCTGCGCTTCACGGGGACCTCGAACGACGAGATCACCTTCAGCTCGATGCGATCGAGGAGCCCGTTGCCCGCGCGCGCCTTGCCCATCTTGATGGCCATCTCCACGACGGTGTGGGCCTCGTCGGAGATGACGAGCAGGTGGCCCGTCTTCGGATCCACCGCGACGTCTGCGAGGTCGGGCAACAGCTCCTTTGCTTTCTTGGGCAGGCGCATGAGCACGCCCTCGTCGAGGTCGGGCAGGGCGTAGATGCCGATGCGGCGGGGATCTCCCTCGTGCGCGCACACGAGCTGATCCTTCTTGGTGCCCGCGACTTCCTTGGGGAGGAAGGTGATGCCCTCCCAGCCCTTGTTCTCGACGTGCTTGAGCTTGGGCAGGCGGTGCTCCACCTTGCTCTCGGTCAGCTCGAGGCCGCCGTCGTGGTCGCGCTTCACGTCGTAACGCGTGACGCGTCGCGACTCCTCCTCGACGGTCCAGACGTGCTTGCCCTTGTCGTCGACGGCGATGCCCTCGACGTCGTGCGTGTCCTTGACCAGGCGCTGGGCCTTGCCGTCGCGCTGCAGCGTGTAGATGCCCTTGTCGTCGTCGACGACGATGAGCTCGCCGGTGGGCAGGTGGGCGATGCCGCTCGGGCTCCTCACGCCCGTGCTGATCTCCGCCACCACCGAAGCGCCGCGGATGCAATTCACCTCGAGCTCGGGCTTCTTGGTGAGCTTTTCGACGTCGAGCTTCTCGACCTTCGGCAGGTGTCCGAGGAGCTTGGAGGTGGGGACGTTGGAGACCACCGCCGGGCGCACGCCGTGCGTGCGCTCGACGTGGTGGCGTCCGATGATGGGCGGCGTGCCGCCGTGGACCTTGGGCATCAGCCCAGGACCTTCTCGACCGTGTCGGCGCCCTTGCTGCCGGTGGCCGCCTCCCACTTCACGTCGAAGCCGTGCTTCTTGGCCTCGTCGACGACGTGCTTGCCGCGGAAGTCGGCGACGGACTCCTGCGTCTTCAACAGCGTGGTCCACACGAAGTTGGCCATGTCCAGGTCTTCCTTGAGCTGCGCGTGGCCCACCGTGGGTTGGTTCTGGTTGGTGGTGGCGAACGCCTTGACGTTGAAGTCCTGCATGCCCTTCTCGGTCCAGGCCTTGGACACACCGTGGTCGCTGAAGAAGTCGGTGAGGTCGTTCAGGAACTTGGTCTTCTTGTCCTGGCTCTGGTTCCAGCCGAGCTGCGCCTTGAGCCAGGTGTCCAGCGTGGCCGGGTCCTGCGGGTTGACGTTGCTGCCCTGCACGCCTTGCGCGAACTGCATCAAGAGGTCGACGGACTTGGCGTGCTTGGTGACGCCGGCCATCATGGCCTCGTCCATCGCCAGCGGCGATCCCTTGCTCCTGGCGAACGCGGCGAGATCGTCGAGGAACGCCTTCTTCTGGCCGGCCGGCGCCTTGAGCTGCGCGTCGAGGTACTTGGTGAACGACGCGGGGTCGTTGGCGGCGACGCCCGAGCCCTGCTTCTGGAGCGCGTAGTCCATGAACACGCCGGCGGCGGCGCTGCTGATGGCGGACTCGGCCTTGTCGATGGCGGTGGTGTAGGGGAGCTCGTAGCCGAGCTCGATCTGGAAGTCGTTGCTGATGCCGAACCCGATCATCTTGGAGGCGTCGAGCGGATCACGCGACGCGCGCTCGGTCTTGCTGAGCGCGAGGCCGTTTTTGAGGTTGTACTGCTCTTCGACGTCGAAGCTGTCGATGATGAAGTTGGACCAGCCCGAGCGCTGCGCCGAGCAGTACGCGCTGCGCGCGGAGTCGAACCACAGCGTCTGGCCGAAGGTGGCACCCTCTTCGACCATGCGGTGGAGCACCTCGAGGTCCTCGAACACGAGGTTCTTGCGGATGTCGCCGAGCACCGCATCCTTGTCGGTGGCGGTCTTGAGCTTGTCGTTGCCCTTGGACGCGAGGAACGCGCCGAGCTGATCGATGAACGCTTGCTTGTCGGCCCCGGCGAGCTTGGCGTCGAACTCAGCGAGGAACGGCGCCGCCGTGGTGTCGCGCTCGAGGGTGGCCGGCACCTGCAGCGGGGAGAGCATCTCGAGCGTGATGTCGTCGAGGCGCTTGCTGGCGAGCCCGCTGTTGGCGAGCAGCTTCAAGCGGTCGTCCTCGGGCATCTGGTTGACCTTGTCGAGGTACGCCTTGTACGTCTCGGGCTTGCCCTGCACGACGCCGCTGCCCTGCTGCGTGGCGGCCCAGGTCATGAACTTGCTCGCGGTGGACTTGGCCTGAAGGAAGTCCTTCACGTCGTCGAAGCTGCCGGCCTTGCGCACGCTCTTGTCGTCGTTGCCGGCGATCTTGCGCTCGGTGTCGTTGTCGAACCTGGCGGTGAAGTCGTTGAACGCGGCGACGATGCTGTCCGCGACGACCTTGCGCTTCTTGACCTCGGTCTTGTCCGACGTGGTGCCCTGGTCGGGCCACAGCTTGTCGATGGCGGCCTTGTCCACGGTCATGTTGGGGTCGATCTTCTTCAGGCCCTCCGTGGCGCGCTTCACGATCTCGCTCCGATCGATGAGCGCCTGGCACGCCGCGGACAGCGCCGTCTTGTCCGCCGCCGGCAGCGTCGTGGACGCGTTGATGAGCGTGAGCATGTCGCCGACCTTGCCGCTGCACACCTTGAACGCGTTGAGCAGCGCCTGCGGCTCGGTCTCGTTCAGGTGATAGCGGCCGCGCACCTGGCGCAGGCAGGCGGCCTGCTCGAGGACGAGCGTGTCCTTGTGCTGGCCGTAGGTCTTCAGCGCGCCCTTGGACTTGAGGTACGTGTACGCCTGCGCGAGGGGCTCGATGACCGCTCCCTGCTGGTACCAGCCGGCGCCGGTCAGCTTGGCGCCCTTGATGGCGTCGTCGAGCTTGGCGACGGTGTCGTCGGTGGGGCTGTCGGTGCGGATGTCGGCCTTGGCGGCGGACTTCACACCGTAGCTGTCCACCTCGGTGCCGATCTTCATGGCGATGAGCACGCGCGTGGGCTTGCCGCTCTCGTCGTCGACGCGGGTGCGGCCGCGGATCATGACGTTGTTGTCGAGCAGGTCGCGCGTGAGCTTGCCGGTGGTGGGGTCCTTGGTGGCGTAGAAGACGTCGAAGAAGGTGTCCCGCCCGACGCTGATCTCGCGGTCGCCGGTCTTCTGGTCGATCTCCATGCGGCCGGGCTCGACGGTGAGTGAGATGTACGGGTTCATCTGGCGCACCTCGTGCGCCTTGCTCGACCAATCGAGCTCGTCGAGGCTCATGCCCTGGTAGCCGACGCCGAGCGCGACGGTGTCGCGGTTCTTCTGGAGCTTGTGCAGCACCGTCTTGCTGCCGCTCTTGGCGGTCATCAGCGCATACATCTGGTCCTTGTCGAGGCCGTTGGCCTGGCGCACCGCCTCGACCTCGAGGCTGTCGCGCCCGCTCGTGCCCTGCGCGCCGGCGAAGGTGCTCGCGTCGATGAACGGGACGCCCTGCAGCGGGTCCGCGCCGGGCGTGGTCGTGGGGCCGGGGGTCGGGTTCACCGGGGCCGTGCCCGCGGCCCTGGCGGTGAGCATGGCGCCGGCGACGCTGAGGGTGCCGTCGGGCCGGCTGCGCGTGGCGTGGCCGAAGTCGGTCCGGGTGGACGCGTACCAGTGGGAGTCGTTCATGCCGAGCGCCTTGGCGAGGTCGCTGCCGCGGCTGAAGTCGAGGCTGTCGCCCTGGGCCACCGCCGAGCTCGGCTTGACGACGTCATCGAGGGCCTCGAGGAGCTCGCGGGTGTACTCCTTGACGTCCTTGTTGCCCGCCGCCTGCTGGAGCGTCTGGTACGCCGCCTTGAGGTCGGCCGCGTTCTTGACGTCGACGGCGGCGGCGCCGTCGCCGACCTTCACGGTGATGCCCTTGGTCTCGATCTCCTTGCCGACGGCGTCGAGCCACTCGGCGTGGTCGGGCTTCGAGAAGAGGTCGGGGCGAAACTCGATACCGCGCTTGACATGGATGGTGGGCATGCCCCCTTCTAGCCCCGAAGGGCGCGATTTGGCGCGGATCCTGCCGCGCTCCCGCCCCTCGGGAGCGGCCCCCGTCACACCCGTCACCCGGAGCCCGGCCACAGGGACGATTTCCCGCTGGCCGGCGGAGCCCCGGGGGCTAGGGTCCGCGCACGGAGGCCGTCATGCAAGTCGTCGTCGTCGGATCCAATCGCGGCATCGGGCTCGAGCTCGCGCGCATCTATCGCGAGCGCGGCGACGCCGTCGTGGGCGCGTGCCGCAAGAGCTCGGACGCCCTGAAGGCCACCGGCGCCGAGGTCGTCGAGGGCATCGACGTCGGCGGCGAGGGCGCCGGCGCGGCGCTGCGCAAGGCGCTCGGCGACAGGCACGTGGACGTGCTCGTGGTCGCCGCGGGCATCCTCAAGCGCCAGTCGCTCGACGACGTCGACGACCCCGGCCTCCTCGAGCAGCTCGTGGTGAACGCCGTGGGCCCGCTGCGCGTCGTCGCCGCGCTGCGAAACAACCTCGGCAAGGGCTCCAAGGTCGGGCTCATCACGTCGCGCATGGGCTCCATCGACGACAACACCTCCGGCGGCAGCTACGGCTACCGCATGTCCAAGACGGCGCTGAACATGGCGGGCCGCTCGCTCGCGCACGACCTCGCCCCCGCCGGCGTCTCGGTGATGCTGCTCCACCCTGGCTTCGTCCGCACCGACATGACCGGCGGCCACGGCGACGTCGACGCCCCCACGTCCGCCGCGGGCCTGGTGGCGCGCCTCGACGAGCTCACGCCCGAGACGAGCGGCACGTTCCGCCACGCCAACGGGCAGACGCTCCCCTGGTGACGCTCACAGCTTGAAGAGCTCCTGGAGCTGGATGCCCGCGCCGGCGATGGCGTTCCAGCCCACGCCCTTGTTCTCGTCGAGCTTGCCCGAGACCACGAACGCGTCGACGAAGAGGAACAGCGACGTCTTCTCCGTGAGCGGCAAGAGCAGCTTGTGCGTCCACTGCATGCGCAGGGCGAGGTCGGAGGCGCGGTCGTCGTCGTCGGGCACGAGGAACCGCAGGTCGAGCGTGGAGTCGTAGAGGAACCGCCAGAACAGCGGCACCCGCAGCTTGTAGCCGGCGACGACGCCGGCGTCGTGGTGCACGGCGCCGACGCGGGTGTCGGCGGCGTACTCGGACAAGTCGTGCTGCACGAGCGCCCCGAGGCGCACCTCGCGGATCTGCGGGCCGGGATACGCGACGAGGCCGGCGGACTCGCGCAGGATGAGCTGATGGGGGAACGCCTTGTGGGGGTCGTTGGGCAGCGGCACCGGCGTGAATTCGGTGTCGAACGCCACCTGCCCGAAGGGGATGACCTGGAAAGCGTCTCCGGCGACGGACAACTTCACCTTGTTCAAGCGCAGCTCCGAGGACAGCACGATGTCGTCGCGCTGCTCCTGCGGCGGGATGTCCTGCCCGGGGATGTCGACGACGATGCCGTCGTACTGCGCGAGCGCGCGCCACTCCGACGCGATCCACGTGCCGTCGTAGAGGTAGAAGGCGTTCACGTGCGCGCCGAGCTGGTAGAGGTCCGGGTTGGCCAGGCGCGTCTCGCGAGAGCTGGCGAACAGCCCGATGTTGTCGCTGTTGCGGAACGCAGAGCCCGTCAGCGACAGCTCGTCGAAGCCGGCGGTGGTCTTGTCCACGACGACGTCGCTGTGGTCGAGCAGAAGGTCCAACGGATCCTTCTCCGCCTGCAGCTCGCGCAGCACCACGTCGTGCAGCGGGGGCTTGTCCGCCTCGACCTCCTTCCCGCGGAAGATCCCTTCGAGCTCCGGGATTCGCGCCACGGACTCGCTGAACGCGACGCTGTAGCTCTCGTCGGGGTTGATGGCGCGGCCGCCGATGCGGCCTTTCTTGGCGTCGAGGCCCGCGGCGAAGAGAAAGTCCTTGGGCTGCACCGTGTCCTTGGCCACGCGGGCAGCCACCTGCACGAGCTCGGCGCCCGTCAGGTGCGTCTCGAGGACCAGCTCATTGGTGGCGAGCCAGTCCTCGATGACGAGGCGAGGCAGGGCGCCGAGGACATCGTCACCGCGCTTGAGGTCCTTCGCGAGCGCCACCTCCACGTGGCGATCGCGCAGCATGGCGTTGGTGACGAGGTGCATCCACAGGGCGTCGGTGACGAACGGTGACCACGACCTCTCCCGCTTCATCCACGTCTGGTGGTCGAGCACGCGGTCGCCCCACACGAGCGGGTGGAGCTCGTCGTGCGCGCGGATGAACGGCTCGGGGTCGGGCAGGAGGATCGCGCCGTCGCGCGCCACTTGTTTCTCCTCGAACGCGCGCAGCTTCTTTCGGTACACCGCGTCCACGGGATCGCCGTCGAGGAGGGGCACCGTGTCGTCGCTGATCGCGGTCAGCACCCGGCGCGTGTCCGGCGGCGCGTCGTCGGCGGCGGCGAAGGACACCGTGGCGTGGCTGACGGACCACGCGTTGGCGGCGGACAACAGCGACGTGTCCTGGCCGGGCTGGCGCTCTCGCCCCCCGCGCGCCGGCGAGACGGCGACGTCGCGCTTGCGCTCGATGAAGTCGCCCCACGGCGTCCCCTCGAAGACGAGGTCGACGTGCGGGAAGGCGCGGAGGTCGAGGGCGGGCTCGTGGTCCGCCGACGACAGCACCACGGTGAGATCGGGCCAGCGCCGCAACTGGTCGTGGACGGCCTGCAGGGCGTTGTCGAGGGCGAGGATGGGGGGATCCACGCGCCACTGCGCGCGCACGGCGCTCGGCAGGTCGTCGAAGCGGTTGCTGCCGACCACGCCGAGGAGGGCGACCTTCATGCCGTCGACGTCCACGATGCGGAAGCGCGGAAACGGCCGATCGCCGTCCTTGTCGCGCAGGTTCACGGCGACGTACCGGAGCGACGCGCTCCTGGCGAAATCGTGCAGGCCCTTCACGCCGAGCTCGAGGTCGGCGGTGCGCGGCACGACGGCGGCGACGTGCTCGCCGGCGAGCGTCGAGGCGCACAGCGCGGTCTCGCCGGCGTCGATGGGCCGCCGCGGCGGCACGTCGCCGGCGTGGACGACGAGGGTGCGCGCGGCGGGCAGCGACGACACGAGCGCGTCGAGCCTGGCTTTGACGGCGCCGCCGCCGCCGGCGGGGCGCGCGAACGCGAAGATCTGCGCGCCCGGGTCGTCCTTGGGCTTCACGGCGCCGAGCACCGCGAAGCGGCGGTCGAACGAGAGCACGCCTGACGTCAGCGGGTCGCCGGCGGGGGGCTTGCCGCCGGCGAGCCAATCGGCCTCGAGGGCGAGGACGACGTCGTCGCCGCGGGTGTAGCGCACGAGCCTCGCCTTTTTGCGCTCGAGGTCGGCGAAGCCGCCGGTGCGCGCGGCGTCGTCCTCGATGAGGGCGAGGTAGTCCGTCGTCCCTTCGACGGGCCACTGAAACGCGAGGTCGCGGAGGGTGACGAGCACGTCGAGCGACTCCGCGAGCACCTCGCGGCGGGTGTCGCCGCCGTGCGCGAGGAAGCGCCCGACGACGCCGACGTCGCCGAGGTGCGAGGCCTCCGGGAAGAGGAGGCGGTCGTCCTTGTGCAGCGCGCTGGGGTTGAGCGCCCGGATGACGTAGCTGCCGCCGCGCTGCGCCATGGGATCGAAGAGGCCGCCGGCGAGGTTTGCGTTGGAGGTCCGCGCCCCGAAGCAGCCGGGGCCGACGCGCACGATGTGAAGGACGTCGTCGCCGGCCGCGGCCGAGCTCCGCGGGGCCGGCGCCTCGTGGTCGCCGACGGGCGCCGGCGCCTCCGCGGGGGGCGTGCCGTTGTCGGCGGAGGCGGAGGCGGTGGCGAGGGCGAGGGCGAAGAGCGCGGCGATCATCCCGCGGACCGTCCCACGCAGCGGGCCGCCGGGGAAGGCGTCGGCGCGAGCTCGCCACGCTCGTCACACGGCGTCACGCTCGTCACACCGGGAGCGCGATGTTCGGCGGCGGCGGCGGATGTGTTGCGTCGCCCCGGTCACGGCCGGCCTCATCCCCCGCGTGCTATCCGATGGGAATGTCACCTGTGCGCAACGACCGCATCTCCGCCCAGAACCTCAACAAGACCACGGTCCCCGACGTCGAGCAGCCCGACAAGGCCAAGCAGACGGCGACGCCCGCGCCCGCCGAGGTGCAGGCGCCGAAGAAGACGGCGACGCTCGAGGAGCAGACGGACGCCCGCAAGATGACCAGCAACGCCGGCGCCGTCGTCCGCGCGCGCATGCCCACCGACGAGCAGCTCGCGGCGCTCAAGACGCATCACCCGCTCGCGCGCGGCGACGACAGCCCCGAGGTGAACAAGGACGTCGTCGAGCTGCAGACCTTCCTCAAGGACAAGGGGTTGTTCAAGGGCGAGGCCAACGGCAAGTTCGACGCGGCCACCGACAAGGCGGTGCGCGAGTTCCAGGCGCAAAACGGTCTCAAGGTCGACGGCGTCGTCGGGCAGCAGACGTGGGGCGCGATGATGGGGCTCAAGCTCGAGCCCGGCTTGAAGCTCCTGCAGCCGTGGGCGCACTCGTTCGCGCACCGCACGGGCCCGGTGACGTCGTCACCCGACGCGAGCTCGCTGCGGTCCAAGGCGCTCGCCATGCACGGGCAGCCGTTCCTCGACAAGCTCGATCAGGTCGCCGGACGCCTCGGCGTCAGCCCCGACTCCATGCTCAAGATCATGAACAGCGAGTCCGGGCTGCGCACCGACGCCGTGAACCCCAACGGCGGTGCCACCGGCCTCATCCAGTTCATGCCGTCGACGGCGCGCGGCCTCGGCACGTCCACCGACGCGCTCAAGCGCATGAGCGCCGTGGAGCAGCTCGACTACGTCGAGAAGTACTACAAGCCCTACGCCGGGCAGTTGCACAACGCCACCGACCTCTACACCGTCACGTTCTATCCCGCGGCGCTCGGCAAGCCCGGCGACTACGTCATCGGCGGCAAGAACGCCGGCATGATCGCCCGCGCCAACCCCGCCTTCGACATCGACGGCGACGGCGCCATCACCGCGCAGAACTTCCGTGACTGGTGCGCGCGCCGCTTCGGGTGAAAGGCTCGTAGCAGCACCCGGCGAAGCCGCCCACAAGGTGGCTCGCCGCGCGGAGTACGTGGCGAGGCACGTCGGCGCGCAAAAACCGCTGCAGGTTGAGCGAAGCAGCGCGCTGTGCCGGACGCGGTGCCGCTCAGCGGCGCGGCGCGCAGTCGGCGTCGAGGCGGACGCGGACCTGCGTCCCCTGGATGGTCAGCTCGTAGCCCGTGTCGTCGTAGTCGACGGCGGCGACGGCGTCGGCGGGGGCGCCGGCCGTACGCGCGAGGTCCCAGAGCTTTGACAGCGGACACCGCGGATCGCCGGCGATGTGGCTCGCCGCGCCGGGCGACGGAGAGCCTTCGCTCTTGAGGACGCCGCGCAGGATGACGCCGCCGTGTTGGCTCCCGTTTTGCCAGGTCTCGTGGCCGCCGGGGCGGCTGACGTCGACGTGGGCGTCGCGGTGCCACTCCCGTGCAATGGAGCCACCGGCGCCGAGCGGCGGTTGATCGGCGGGCGGGCCCTCGGCGCGCACGAAGCTGTAGTCGACCTTGGGCTCGAAGCGCTCCTCCTTCATGTTCACCGTTCCGTCGAGGCGAACGCCGAACGCCTGGAGCCTTTGCAGCGCGTAGCCCGCGCCCACCCGGCCGCGCATCGCCGGCGCGCGCGCGACCGGGTCGAAGCGCGTGAGGTCGCCCGGGATGGATTCGCCGCCGCCGCCGCCGAGGGCGACGACGAGCTTGGCGCACCCGATGGACATCGATACCGACACCGCGGAGAGCAGCAGCAGCGGCGCACGTGCACCACGCACGATGGCCCTACCGGTCCTTGAGGGGCTGCGGGGGGTGGCGCAGGTCCACGCCGCTGTCGGCGACGAAGTACACGAGCGCCGCCCACGCCGCGGTCGACTGCTCGAGGTCCTTGCGGTCGACCTTGTCGAGCGTGTCGTCGGCGGAGTGGTGGATGTCGAAGTAGCGAGTGGCGTCCTCGTCGACCTCGATGATCGGGACGCCGGCCTCCTGCAGGCCGTCGACGTCGGAGCCGCCGAAGCGCGCCGGGTCGCGGGCGACGAAGACGCGCAACGGCGCGAGCACGTCCGCGAGCCCCGTGAGCGCCGGGTCCGCGGCGGCGTTTTCGGGAAGCGCGACGCGATAGACGGGGCCGGCGCCGAGGTCGCTCTCCGAGGCCATCGCGATGTCGGCGACCTCGCTTTGGTGCGCGTCGGCGTACGCGCCGCCGCTGCCGCCGGTCTCCTCGGAGCCGAACAACACCACGCGCACCGTGCGCCGCGGGCGCGCGTGGTTGGGCAGCTCGGCGATGAGCTTGGCGGCGCCGACGGAGATGGCGATGCCCGCGCCGTCGTCGATGGCGCCCTCGCCGGGATCCCAACTGTCGAGGTGGCCGCCGATGACGACGACGCCGGCCTTGCGATCGCGCCCCGGGACCTCGCCGACGATGTTCCACGCCTGCGCCTCCGGCAGCACCGTGGGGGCCATCGACAGCTTCACGCGCACGGGGCCGCGCGCGGCGAGGCGCGCGAGCAGGTCGGCGTCGGCGACGCCGAGGGCGGCGGAGGGGATGTCGGCGGGGGCGGCGCCCCAACCGGTGGCGCCCGTGTGCGGCGCGCGGCCGTCGCCGGTGGCGATGGAGCGCGTGAAGTACGCCACCGCGCCGCGCTCCTGCGCCACGCGCGGCCCCACGCCGCGCGCCTTCACCGCGGCGCCGTAGCCCTCGCCGCTCTGCGTGCGCGTCATCGGCTCGTTGACGAGCGCGATCTTGCCCTTGAGCGAGCCCGGCGGCGCGAGCGTGAGCGCCTCGTAGCTGTTGAAGACGACAATCTCGGCCTCGATGCCGCCGGCGGGCGTAGCCGGGCTCTTGCCGAGGCCGATCATCCTGAGCGGCATGGCGTACGGCTTGGTCATCGCCGCGCTCTCCGGCCCGCGGAGCCACGCGTCCTTCTTCGTGAACGCCTCGACGTGGACGTTCTTGAAGCCGAGCCGCTTGAGCTTGTCGACCGCCCAATCCTTCGCGCGCGCCATCGCGGGGCTGCCGGTGGGGCGCGCGCCGACCTCAGTGGTCAGCGACGCGAGGACGTCCCACGCGACGGAGTCTCCGGCCAGCGCGCGGTCGCGGACCTTGGCGGCGTTCGCGGCGCTCGGCGACAGGTGCAGCGCCGGCGTCGTCGTCGACGCGGCGGGCGCCGCCGCGGGCTTGGCGGGCTCGTGCGAGACCGCGGTGGGCGCTCCGGCGGCGACGGCGGCGACGGCGGCGGCGAGGGGCAGGGCGAGGTGCAGCATGCGGGGGCCATAGCGCGCTCGCGTGGCCGGCGCGAGACACGGCGGGCGCGGTCGCCGTCGACGACGGCGGCGCGCCGCGGGCGCACCTCGATCACCCGTTGACGCCGGGGCGGGCCTCACGAAAGACGCGGCCGGAGGTGCGCCGATGAAGGATCGCTACACGCTGTACTACTGGCCGGGCATCCCGGGGCGCGGGGAATTCGTGCGGCTCGCGTTCGAAGACGCCGGCGCCGCCTACGACGACGTCGGCCGGCGCTCCGCCAAGGAGGGCGGCGGCGTGCCGGCGCTCATGCGAGCCCTCGAGCCCGCCGGCGCGGCGCTGACGCCGTTCGCGCTGCCGGTGCTCCACCACGGCGACGTCGTCGTGGCGCAGACCGCCGCCATCCTCATGTACGTGGCGCCGCGCATCGGGGTGGTGCCCGTCGACGAGGCGAGCCGGCTGCGCGCGCACCAAATCCAGCTCACCATCGCGGACCTCTGCGCCGAGATCCACGACGCGCACCACCCGATCGCGTCGAGCCTGTACTACGAGGACCAAAAGCGCGAAGCGGCGCGGCGCACGCCGTTGCTCCTCACGGAGCGCCTGCCGAAGTACTTCCGCTATCTCAGCGGCGCGCTCGAGGGCCGGCCGTGGCTCCTCGGCGACGCCTGTAGCTACGTCGACCTCTCCGTGTTCCACGTCGTCGCCGGGCTGCGCTTCGCGTTCCCGCGCGCCTTGCCCGAGCTCGAGGCCGCGCACCCGCGCCTGGCCGCGCTGCACGACGACGTCGCGGCCCGCCCGCGGATCGCGGCGTACCTCGCGTCGCCGCGGCGCGTCGCCTTCAATGAGCACGGCTTGTTCCGGCACTACCCCGCGCTCGACGCCGGTGCCCGTCCGCCCCGCCCCGCGCCCCGCAAGAAGACGGCCGCCGGGAGGAGGCGGCGTTGACTCGCTAGTCAATCCCGGATTGACACGATAATCAACCGGGATGCCACGCGTGCTCACCCCCCCCTTCTTCGCGCGCGCCCTCCGAGGGGGCGTCGCGCTCTGCGCGCTCGCCGTCGCCGCCTGCGAGCCGATCACCGCCACCGCGCTCTTCCCGGCTCCCGGCGACGCGCCCACCTACGGCAAGGGACCGTTCCCCAGCGACATCTTCCTCGACGACGCCGGCCGCATCGGCCCCATCGAGGACCTCTCCCTCGTCGGGCCGCTCGAGCACGAGGCCTTGCAGGCGCAGCTCTCGCTCCTCGACGGCTTCGGCACGCGTCCCGTCGTGGAGCTCTTCTTCGACGCGCCCGTCGACGCCGGCACGGTCCCCGCACACACCGCCGCGGACACCGACGCGCTCTTCGTCATGAACGTCGACCCCGCGTCGCCGGCGGTCGGCCGCGTGACGCCCATGGACTGGCGTGTGCGCGACGGCGCCCGCGCCATCGCCGGCGCCGTGCCGCGCGGCGTGGTCCTCGAGACCGGCACGCGCTATGCCGCGTTCCTCACCACGCAGGTGCGCGGCGTCGACGGGCGCCTCGGCGGCAGCGCCGGCTTCGATCTCCTGAGGAGCGCCGCCCCGGAGGCGCTGCCGGACAACCTCAAGAGCACGCGCGCGGCGCTCGACTTCCTCGGCAGGAGCGATGTCGTCGCCGTCGCGGCCTTCACCACGGCGCACGCGCGGCGCGGGCTCCTGCGCGCGCGCGCCGAGATCCAGGCGCTGCCGGCTCCCACCGTCACTTTCGACGACGCGAGCGTCATCTTCGCCGGCCCCGAGCGCCTGCGCGCGCTCCTCGGCGTGCCCGTGCGCGACGACGACGGCGAAGCCCGCCTGGGTTGGAGCTGGCCGAGCGGGCTCGCGCACGATCACGTCGCCGCCGTCGGCACCGGCACGCTGCACGGCGTGACGTTCCGGCGCGAGGAGAAGGACGGCGACGCGGGCAAGCTCCCCGACAGCGGCACCTGGGCGGTTGACGACGACGGCGCGCCCGTCGTGGACCGCGCGGCGACCTTCCCCATCACCTTCGCGGTGCCCGTGGGCGCGATGCCGGCGAGCGGTTGGCCGGTCGCGTTCTTCGGCCACGGCCTCGGCGGGAGCCGCGCGCAGATGCTCGCGTTCATCGACACGCTCGCGCGCGAAGGCTTCGTCACCGTGGCCATCGACGCCGACGGCCACGGCAGCCGCCACACCGACGTCGACGAGCACAACAACGCCGGCGCCCGCCTCGGCGACGCCTTCCTCGGCGTGCAGGACATGAAGGACGGCTTCGGCGACGTCGAAGGCACGGGCACGGCGCTCGACGTGTTTCACGGGTTCGTGAACCTCTCCGCCATGCGCGACCAGATGCGCGAGAGCGTCATCGACCTCTCGCAGGTGGTGCGGCTCCTCGAGAGCGACCCCGACCTGTCGGCGCTCGTGCCCGGGACGCGCGTGGACGGCTCGCGCATCGCGTACCTGGGCGAGAGCTTCGGCGGCGTGCTCGGCGCCTTGTTCTGCGCGGAGGAGCCCGACGTGCACATGTTCTACCTCGACGTCCCCGGCGGCGGCGTCCTCGAGTACGCGGGGCCGAACTCGCCGGTGCTGTCGGCGTTCTACAAGCTGTTCATCCCGTCGGCGTGGGGCGTCGACAGGCCCCTCGACCGCTTCGATTCGCTCATCGGCCTCGGCGCCGCGATCTTCGACGGCGCGGACCCGCTCACCTACGCGCCCCACGTGCTGCGCGACCGCCCGCGCGTGGGCGAAACGCCCCTCGGCCCGCGCAGCGTCGTGCTCGGCGAGGTGGTGGGAGACGAAGTCCTCCCGAACAGCGCCACCAACGCGCTCGCCCGCGCGCTCGGCATCCCGCTGCTCGCGCCGGCGTTCGGCGCGCTGCCGGGCATCCCCGTCGAGGCGGGTCCGCTCGCGGGCAACGTCGACGGACAGACGGCGGCGCTCGTGCAGTTTGCGCCGGCCAACCACGGCGACAACTGGAGCAAGGAGGCGGGCGCGCGCAAGTACGCCCCCTTCGGCGAGGACGACCTCGACTTCCAGCTCCTGCCGGCCACCATCCCGGTGGCGAACCCGGTGCGCGCCATCCACGAGCAGGTCCGCGGCATGCTCGCCGGCGTGCGCGACGAGGAGACCCCGGTGCTCGTGAGCACGGTGCGGCCGCGCCACGACTTCGACGACGACGGCGTGAGCGACGAGGACGAGCTGTTGGCGGGCACGGACCCGCTCAGCCCGCAGTAGGCGCCGGACGATGCCACGGAGCGCGCGAGCCACGACGGCGCGGAGGGGGGCGGGGTATCGTGGGCAGATGAAATTCGGGCGCTACGAGCTGCTCGAGCGGCTGGGCGAAGGCGGCATGGGTGTCGTCAGCCTCGCGTGCGAGCGCGCCGCGCCCGGCGGCGACCGCTTCGTCGCGCTCAAGATCGTGCACCCCGATCGCTCGTCCAACCCGCGCTTCATCGATCTGCTCGAGCACGAGGCGTCCATCATCGCGCGGCTCTCGCACCCGAACGTCGTGCGCATCCACCGGCTCGGCGAGATCGACGGCCGCTACTTCATCGCGATGGAGATGGTGAACGGCGCCACGCTGCGGGAGCTGCTCGAGGCGGCGGGCGGCCGGCCGTTGCCGGTGGGCGCGTGCGTCGCGGCGGTGGTGCAGGTGTGTTACGGGGCGCACGCGGCGCACGAGCTCCGCGACGACAACGGCAAGCCTCTTCACCTCGTGCATCGGGACATCACGCCGCACAACGTGATGGTCGACGAAAACGGCGCAGTGAAGCTGCTCGACTTCGGCGTCGCCGCCGACGACTCGTTCGACGACCCCACCGGCGTCGTGATGGGAAAGCCTGCGTATCTCTCGCCGGAGCAGGCCAACGGCTCCGCCGTCGACAGACGCAGCGACGTCTTCGCCATCGGCGCCTTGCTGTGGGAGCTGTTCGCGGGGCGCCGCCGCATCCTCTCCGATCGCCCGCGCGCCGCCATCGCCGCCATCGCCGGCGGCGCTTCGCCGGACATCCTCGACGTGCGAGAGGACCTCGCGCCCATCTTCGTCGACGCCCTCAAGCGGGCGCTCGCGTTCCACGCCGACGACCGCTTCGAGTCGGCGTGGGAGCTGGCCAAGGCGCTCGAGCACGGGGCGCGGTTGACGTCGACGGACATCACGGCGTCGGTGCTGGCGGAGACCATGCGCACGTTCGCCGGAGCGCGGCTCGCGGCGCGGGCGCAGCGGACGCTGCGCGCCATCGAGCGCACGCTGATGACGCCACCGTCGTCGGGTGCGGGCGGTGGTGACGACGAGACCGTGCTCGATCCCGCGCCGCCGCCGCCGCGGCCGCGGCCGGGGGCGGCGGTGGTGCCGCTCGACTTCAACCTCCCGGCCGTGGCGCGGGGCGACAACTACGAGCTGTCGGCGGACCCGCACATCGCGGTGTGCCGCGTGTGGGCGCGGCCCGACAAGAGCCGCGACGACGGCGCCCGCAGCGCGCAAGAGCTGGTGGAGCGCGTGGAGGCGCTGTTGAAGACCGAGTCGCGCCGCGGCTTCGTGCTCGACGTGCGCGAGGCGCGCATGGTCCTCGGGGCCAAGACCTTCGACGTCCTCGAGCGCATGTTCGCCGCGGCCGAGCAGCGCGGGGTGCGCATCGCCGCGCTCGTGTCGGCGGACCCGCTGCAGCGGCTCGACTACAGCGAGCTGGTGGCCCGGTCGGCGCCGCGCTGCGGCCGCGTCGTCGCAGACGTCGACGAGGCCCGCCGCTTCGTGCGCTGACGGCGCGTGATCACGGTCACGGGGTCCTCCCGATGACGTCCTCCGGTTGACGGATAGCGCAGGTCGAGGTGCGCGAGTTGCGCAAGCCCGTGCGCGACCGCCGCCGACGCCGCGGCCGGACGCGCCGCTTTCGCCGGCACGCGCGCTGCAGATGGGCCGGCCATGGCACACGACGGCAGCTTCTCCGCCCCCATCGCCCTGGTCATCGACGACGACCCGAGGTCGCAGCGGCGCACCCTGCGCACCCTCCACGAGCTCGGGCTCGCGCCGTTCGCCTTCGGCTCCGCGGAGGACGCGCTCGCGTGGATGGACGCGCACGGCGCGCCGGCGCTGGTGGTCACCGACGTCACGCTGCCGCGGATGTCCGGCTTCGCGCTGTGCGACGCGATGCGCTCGGCCGCGTCTACGCGCGCGGTGCCCGTGGCGGTCGTCTCCGGCCGCCGCGGCATGGAGCTCGAGGACCACGCCCGCGCGCTCGAGCTCGACGTCGAGCTGCTCGCGTCGGCCAAGGAGGTCGAGCGCTTCGCCCGCGACGCCCTCGACATCGCGCCCGCCGAGGCGCCCGCGCCGCTGTGGGCGCGCGTCTTCGCGTTCGCTTGATGCCCGGCGTCAGGCCGGCGCGGTGTTGGCGACGCCGCGGTGCAGGACCGCGGGCGGCAGGATGTTCTGCGTGCGGAAGGCCTCGAGGACGCGGAAGTGCACGTCGGTCTCGAAGGGCTTTTCGTACTTGCAGTCGAACACGTACGGGCGCGCCTTGAGCTCGACGGCGACGTAGTCCTGCAGGATGAGCTGCTTGGCGAGGACGGGGACGTCGCGCGCGAGGAAGACGTAGGGGCTCGTCAGGCACGCCTCGCGCACGATGTCGGCGGCGCGCTGCAGGTCCTGATCGACGCCGACGTAGAAGATCATCGGCACCTGCATCTCCAACGCACCGTAATTGCCGCACGCGGTGACGTCGGTGAGCACCTTGTTGTTGGGGATGGTGACGATGTTGTGGTCGAGCGTGTTCATGCGAACGCTGCGCAGGCCGATCTTGATGATGTCGCCGTACTGCCCGGCGTACTCCACGCGGTCGCCGACCTGGAAGGGGCGGTCGAACATGATGGTGATACCGGCGATGAACGCGGCGACAAGGTCGCGCATGGCGAAGCCGACGGCGAACGCGAGCGCGCCGCCGATGACGGTGATCGCCGTCTTGTCCAGGCGGATGGACAGCGAGATGGTGAGCACGATGGCCACCACGTAGATCGCGAAGCGCAACACGCTGACGACCAGCAGGATGGTCGGCCGGCGATCGGTGAAGCGCGCGCTCAGCCGGTCGCTCGCGTTCTCGATGAGGCGAATGGCGACGATGGACGCGACGATGACGGGGACCGAGACCAACACCCCGCCCCAGCGGATGAGCTCGGCGATGGCTCCGATGTCGGGCGTCTCGTTCATGAAACCACCAGGAGGTGCTTGCGCTGCAAGAGGCGCGTGATGGGACGAAGCCAGGTCCACGTGATGGTGAAGCGGCCGTCGTCCTCGGTCACGTAACCGCGGGCGAGCGCGTAGCGGAGCGCGTCGGCGACGGCGGACCCGTGCAGGAGCGTGGCGCGGCGGATATCGGGCGCCGCCACCGGCGCCATCTGCAGGATGGCGCGCAGGACGAACACGGCGGCGTCGGGGAGCCGCTCGAGGTCCGCGGAGTCGAGCGACGGAAACAGGCGAACGAGCACGCGTCCGTCGGCGTCGACGCCGAGCGCCCGGCGCCACACGTCGAGGGCGACGGCGGGGTTTCCACCGGCGTAGTCCCAGACGAGGCGGGAGTAGCCGGTGGCGCGGTCGGCGAGCGCTTCCTCGCGGTCGACGGCGTCGGCGCTCTTGGGCAGACCTTCGAGGAGCCGCTCGTAGCTCGGCTCGATGCCGGCCTGCAGGCAGCGCGAGCGCAGCAGCTCCGCCACGTCCGGCTCGCGCCAACGCGGCACGCGAATGACGTCGTCGAACAGCGGGTGGAGGCCGCGCGAGCGCTCGAGGAACTGCCAGATGGCGTTGTCGAACGCGAGCAGCCAGGCGCAGCGGCTGCTGTTGGCGCGCGCCACGCCGATGAGGGTGTCGAACGAGCGCAGCCCGCCCATGAGCGGCAACACGAAGCGCTGCGCGTCGTCGATGAGCACGGCGGGCGGACCGTCCTCGTCGTCGAGGCGCGTGGCGACGTCGGCGAGCGAAGCGGTGTCGGGCAGATCGAGCGCGGCGCGGGCGGTGGGCAGGAGCGCGTCGAGGTCCGGCGACGCCGCGTCGAGGCGGAGGCAGCCTTGGACGTCGGCGGCGAGCCGCGCGAGCGTCGCCGACTTGCCCATCCCGCGTTCGGCGACCACCGCCACCACGCGGCCCTTGCGCGCGCGCATCCGCGCCGCGATCTCGTCGAGCCTGGGGTCGAGCTCCGTGGTGATGCGCACCGCCGACGTCGTCTGCGGGCTCATGGCGAGGTCGCTCGGCGGCGTCAGAGGCGAAAGCGGCGACAGCGCGGACGCGTGCTCCGGCTCGAGCCGCTGCAGCTCGCGGCGGAACAACCACGCGAGCGCGCGCCGCGTGACGTCGAAGCCGCCGGCGCGGATGCGCAGGACACGGTACGCGCCGCGCCCGAAGAGGAACACCGCGCCGCCCATGGCGGCGATGAAGCTCTTCCACCCGACCTTGTTGTCGAGCACCCAGCGCTCGAACGTCGACGACCTCCGATGCGCCTCCATGCGCGTGAACACCGCGGCGCGCCACCAGCGCACGAGGATGAGGAACACGGGGACTGCCGCGAACCAGCACGTGGAGAACACCCACCCGTAGATGGTTCCGCGGCCGACGACGCGCGCGCTGATGGAGAGCGTGAGCCCGAAGACGATGATCACCCGCCCGACGAGACGCAACGAGCGCAGGCGCAGCTCCTTGTCGGCGCTGTGGCGGCGCCCGGTGTCCGCGATGGCGTTCACCGTGTTCACCGCCAGCGCTCCCGCCAGGATCCAGGCGAGCGCCACCGTGATGAGCTGCACCTCGAGGAGATCGGCCGCGCCGTCGGGGAGCAGCCAGCCGAGCACCGCGAACAGCACCAGCCACTCGAGCGAGCGGCGGATGCTCTTCAAGAACAAGACGGCGCGAAACAGCGGGCTCGGTTGCGCGAGGTGTTGCGCGCGGTCGTTCTGGCGCGCGCGCTTGAGCGCGCCCTCGAGGAACGCCGGCGCCCGGCGCCGCCACCACACGAACAGCGCGATGGCCACGCCCCAACGGAACGCGAGGAACGCGAGGCGCGCGGCGACGCCGAGCCCCTCCGTACCTCCCGCGGGCGCTCCCTCCGTGGCGGGCTTGCGCATGACGGAGAGCCAACGGGTGGTGGCGTGGCGGTGGTAGCGCAGCACGAGCAGCAGGTGGCGCAGCTCCATCGCCGCTTGCGGCAATCCGTCGGCGGAGATCCCGGTGACCGCGTCGCGCTTGTGCGAGGTCAAAAGCGGCAAGAGGCCGAGCCGCAACTGGTTGAGCACGTCGACCTCGTCGAAGAGCTGCGCGGCGTTCCCCTCGCGGACGCGGCTCTCCTGCGCGGTCAGCCGCCGGGCCTCCTCTTCGACGCGGTGGCGCGCCTCGCGGACGGCGGTGACGTCGACGTCGGCGCCGAGGCGCCCGAGGGGGTCCGGCCCCGGCGACGGAACGGCGCTCTTGCCGGCGGAGAGGTCGTCGAGGGCCGAGGAGAGCTGATCGTGGGCGAGGCGGAGCGCGCGTACGATGTCGTCGTAGAGCGCGTCGACGTCGTCAGGCGCGGCTTTGTCTGCGTGCGCTTCGCGCGCCTTTCGTTGCCAGCCGAGGGTGGCCTCGCGGCGCGCGTCAATGTCGGTGCGCTGCGCGAGCGCGCCGGCGAAGTCGGCCTGGGCCTGTTCCACGGAGAGCAGGCGCGCGAGCTCCTCGGAGACGAGGCGCTCGGCCTCGGAGCGCGCATCCTTGGCCGCCTGCAACGCCTGCTCGCGCTCCTCCTCCGCCTCCTTCGCGCGCTGCTCGACCTCCTCGCGCGTGGCGGCAGCGGTGGCGGCGGCGGTGGCGGCCTGGCTGAGGGCGGCGACGCGCCTTTGGTGGTCCTCCAGCAGCGCCTTTCTCTTCGCCGCCGGCAGCGACAGGAACGCGAGCCGCGCCTCGTCGAAGGCCCGGCGCGCGCCCCACAGCGCCGTGCGCGCGTCGATGCCGGCGTCGGCGCGCTTCGCGTTCGCCTTGGGCGGCGCGATGGCCGCCAGCGCCTTGAGCCGGACGACCTCGAGCGAGACGGCGGCCTCGTCGTCGAGGTCCACGTCGAACAAGCTCCTGGGGCTCACCGCCGGCGGGAGCTTGCCCGCCGCGAGCGCGTCGACCTGCGCGGCGCGGTCGAGGAGCGCCTGCACGCCCGGCGCCACCGTCGCCGGGGCGTCGTCGCCGGCGGGTCCGGCGTCCGGTGCGCCCGCGTTGGGGGCGGTTGCCTTGGGTGCGGTTGCCTTGGGTGCGGCGGCCTTCTGTGCCGCGCCCGCGTGCCGGGGTCCCTTGGCGGCGGCGGTGGCGCACCACAACAGCCCGCACGCGCCGAGGGCGGCCGCGCAAAGCGCCCAGGATGGCGGGCGCGTCCTCGAGGGGCGGCGTCGACGGAGCACGAGAGCGTGTACCATACGTGCGCGCCGCAACGTCACGCCCACCGGCTCAGGCGCGTCGGCCCCCGCTCAGCGCACAGCTCAGAACGAGGCGCAGCCGCCGGGCCAGGCCGGTGCGATCGCGGCGCTCTCGAGGGCGTCCGCCTGGGCACGGATGTCGTCGCAGGTGGCGTCGTCGGCGATGCGGCTCATCCGGAACGTCGAGGGGCGGCTCCTCGAGCTCGGGACGAGGAACGCCGCCGGCGAAAGGAGCGACGACTCGCCGTCGACCTGGAAGCTGCCCGGCGCACCGCCGTCGATGGCGTCCGACGACTCGATGATCCCGCTGAACGCGCGGATGGTGCGGCGGAGCACGACGAGCTGCGGGCCGTAGCTCGTGTCGAGGGTGATGCCGGGTTGCTGGTCGCCGTCGGGGTCGTCGACGGCGGGATCCGACGGATCCGTCGGGAGCGACCCGAACGGGTTCGGCAGCAGGGCGCCGCCGATGAGGGGAACGCCGAGCCGATCCATGGTCGGCGCGAAGGTGGCGCCGACGCTGGCGTCGTCGAGATCGAAGCTCGCCGTGAGGTCGCCCATCTGCTCGATGGCCCGGTCGGGCGCGGACGAGTCCGAAACGCCGAAGAGGAACACCTGCACGCTGGGCATCGTCACGTGGCAGGTGTGCAGCGTCATGTCGACGTGGTTGCCGGTCTGCGCGATGGAGACGCGGGCGAGCATCGGCGCGCGCGCGCACTGTCGGCTCGGATCGAGGGCGCCGTCGGTGAGCTCCGGGTTGTCGAACGCGACGAGGGCGAAGGTGCCGGTGAGATCCACCGGCGCGCCGGGGCTGGTGACGGGATCGACGCCGGGGTCGCCGCCGCCGTCGTCCGGGTTCGTGCCGGGATCGTCGACGGGATCGACGACGGGATCGCCGCCGCCGTTGTCGCCGCCGTCGTCCGCGGGCGCGTCGACGACGACGCGGCAGCGGGCGGCGGCCACGTTGCCCTTGGCGTCGGTGATGCTGAGGCTCACGGTGGCGATGCCCGCGGGCGCCGTGAACTGGCCGCTGAGGTCCGGAACGCTGTCGCCGCCGGGCGCGAGCTTGAGCTCGGCCGTGGCGCCTGGCGCGTCATCGAAGGTGCTCGCCGAGCCGTCGACGTCGAAAGGCGCGTTCGCCGCGACGTGGTCGGGGCACGCGAGGACGGCGACGGGGAAGCTGCCGGCGGGCCCGCCGGACTGGATCTCGTTGGTGCAGGCGGGGACGAGCGCGAGCGCCGCGGCGAGGCCGGCGGGCGACAGGCGAGCGAGGAGGGAGAGGGGGGCGCGACGCATGGTGGTGATCCTCGAGCTCATTGGCAGAAGCTTTGGACGTTCGGGGGCGGCAGTTGCTGCTGCAGCTCGGCCTCGTACGCGATGACGTCGCTGCAGGAGACCGACGACGGGTCACCGTCGCGGCTCGCGATGTTGGTGGCGCCGTTCAACCCGTCGACGCGGACGAGGGCGTACGGCGAGGCGAGCGATGTCACCGTCGGCGAGAGCCCGCCGCCGTTGAAGATGTTGGTCTCGGTGTCGGCCTCCGTGTCGCCGCTCAGGAAGTCGGAGCTCTCGATGGTGCCGTTCATGCTGCGGACCACGGTGCGGTAGCAGGTGTACTGGTCGCCCTGGGACGAGTTGTGGACGGTGACGCCGGGGTGTCCGTCGTTGTCGTCGTCGCGCGTGCGCGGATCGTCGGCGCTGGTCGGCAGCGCGTCCGAAGGGTTGGCGAGCGCGGCGCCGACGATCAGCGGGGGGAACGCGGAGCCGGGGAGGTCGAAGGCGGCGCCCGCGCCGACGTCGTCGAGGTCGAAGTCGGCGTCGCCGCCGCTCCTTTGGTTTGCGGCGTCGATGAAGCCCTGGTCCACGGACGAGTGGGAGGTAATCCCGAACACCGCGGTGACGTCGGGCATGCTCATCGCGCACAGCTCCTGGCTCATGGTGACGTGGTTGCCGGTCTGGGTGAGGTGGACGAGCGAGTACGAGGGCGCCACCACGCACTGGGGATCAGGATCGAGGAAGATGAGGTCGCCGATGCGCACGGCGCCGTACGAGACCTGGGCGAAGGTGCCGGTGAGGTCGAACGCCGGGGCGTCGGCGGCGATGAAGTGAAGCACGGCGGTCGCGGAGACCGCGCCGCCCTCGCCGGCGACGGAGACGGTGACGTCGACGGGGTCGGCCGGCGCGGGCACGGTGACCTCACCGTGGAACAGCCCGCCGCCCTGGTCGTCGAGGGTGACGGACGCGGGCAGCGCCACCGCCGGCGAGTCGGCGCTGAGGGTGACGTCGCCGTCCGTGAGGCGGCGGCCGTCGATGACGAGCGTGATGACGTCGGCGCCGCCGGCGACCACGCGATCCGGCGAGGCGCGCACGTTGAGCACGGGCGCGCCGGTCTCGGGCACGGTGAAGGTGAGGTCGACGGACTGCGGGACGACGGCGTCGTTGTCGGTGACGCTCGCGGTCACCTTGGAGGTGAACGACGCCTGCGCCGACAGCTCGTCTTCGAAGGGCGCCCACACGGTCACCGCGGCCACGCCGTTGTCCGCGCCGACGTTGGTGGCGCCGAGGAGGCCGACGCCGGAGAGCGCGAACGAGACCACCGTCCCCGCGGGCGCGCCGGCGAGGTGGGCGGTCACGGTGGCGGCGGAGATGCCGTCGGCGGGCATCTCGGGGTGATCGGCGGCGAGGGAGATCGTGGGGCCGGCGCCTTGCGCCGACCCGTCGCCGGCGGCACAGCCCGCGAGCGCGGCGCCGGCGCCGGCGAGGACGGCCGCCGCAGCGGCGGCGACCACGACGGCGTTGGCGAGGGCGAAGGCGCGCGACCCGGTGGTGGGCGAGGAGTCCATGCCGCTTGTATCGTCCACGGCCGCGCGAGCGCGTCTGCGCGCACCGGACGATGCGAGCGACGCCGTGTCTGTGCGCCGGCGTGGGTCCGCATCGGTCGACGATCCGGTCGCGGCGCGCCGACAACGCCGCGCGTCGACGTCACCGTCGCCGCAACGCGCGCAGGTGGGATACGCCGCGCGCTCGCCTCGGGTCCGGCGCGCGCCACCGGACCGTGGCGCGCGCGAGGGCCGCGTCCGCCGGCTGACGGATGCGATCGGCAGGTCACGCCGCTCAGCGCATCGCGGCCTGGGCGGCGGCGAGCCGGGCGACCGGGACGCGGTAGGGGGAGCAGGAGACGTAGTCGAGGCCGGCCTCGTGGCAGAAGGCGATGCTCGCCGGGTCGCCGCCGTGCTCGCCGCAGATGCCGACGTCGAGGTCCTTCCGCTTGGAGCGGCCGCGCGTCACCGCGGTGCGCATCAGCTCGCCGACGCCGACGCGGTCGAGCGTGGCGAAGGGGTTGTCGGCCAGGATGCCCTTTTGGAGGTACTCCATGAGGAACCCGGTCTCGGCGTCGTCGCGCGAGATGCCGAACGTGGTCTGCGTGAGGTCGTTGGTGCCGAAGGAGAAGAACTCCGCCACCTCCGCCAGGCGATCCGCCACCAGCGCGGCGCGCGGGATCTCGATCATGGTTCCCATCTTGTAGCGGAGCTTCACGCCTTGCTCGCGCATGACGTTCGCCGCTTCCTCGTCGAGCAGCGCGCGCTCCACCTGCAGCTCGCTCTTGTCGATGGCGAGCGGGATCATGATCTTCGGCCGCACGTCGACGCCGTCCTTCTTGCATGCGCAGGCCGCCTCGAAGATGGCGCGCACCTGCATCCGGATGAGGGCGGGCAGGTGGATGCCGAGGCGCACGCCGCGCAGGCCGAGCATCGGGTTCTGCTCGCGCAGCGCGTTCACCGCGTCGAGCACGGTGCGCTTGCCGGCGAGCTCTCGCTCGAGGGTGCCCGCGTCGCCGTCCTTGAGGCGCAGGCGCGTCTCCAGCTCCGTCACGTCGTGCTCGAGCAGGGTGTGGTTCGGCAGGAACTCGTGGAGCGGGGGATCGATGAGGCGGATGGTCACCGGCAGGCCGTCCATGGCGCGGAACAACCCGTCGAAGTCGGCGCGCTGCATCGGCAGGAGCTGGGCGAGGCGGCGGTCGCGCTCCTCGTCGGTGGCCGCGAGGATCATCGCCTGCACGATGGGCAGGCGCTCGGCCTCGAAGAACATGTGCTCCGTGCGGCACAGGCCGATGCCCTCGGCGCCGAGCTCGCGCGCGCGCTTGGCGTCGCGCGGGTAGTCCGCGTTGGCGTACACGCCGAGCCGGCGGATGTCGTCGGCCCACGACAACAGACGCGACAGGTAGGGGTCATTCACGTCGGGCACGGTGGCCTCGATGGCGCCGGCGAAGACCTCGCCGGTGGTGCCGTCGATGGACACCACCTCGCCCTCGCGCAGCACGCGGCCGCCCGGCGCGCGCAGCTCGCGCTTGTCGAGGTCCACCTCGAGCGCGAGCACGCCCACCACGGCGGGCTTGCCGAACTGCCGCGCCACCAGCGCCGCGTGCGAGGTGCGCCCGCCGCGGGTGGTGAGGACGCCGGCGGCGGCGAGGAGGCCGTGGACGTCGTCGGGCTTGGTCTCGGGGCGGACCATGATCACCGGGCGCTTGTCCTTGGCCCACCGCTCGGCCGTGTCGGCGTCGAACGCGATCTCGCCGACGGCGGCGCCGGGCGAGACGTTCAGGCCTGTCGCGAGCAGGCGCTCGGCGGCGGCCTTGCGTGCGCTCGCGGAGAATTGCGGGTGAAGGAACGCGTCGACCTGCGCGGGCTTGATGCGCCGCACCGCCTCCTTGCGCGTGATGAGCTTGTCGTCGGCGAGCTCCACGGCGATGCGGATGGCCGCGGGCGCGGTGCGCTTGGCGTCGCGCGTCTGCAGCATCCAGAGCTTGCCGCGCTCGATGGTGAACTCGAGGTCCTGCACGTCCTTGTAGTGGCGCTCGAGCCGCCGCCCGATCTTGCGCAGCTCGCCGTCGATGGACGGCATCAGGCGCGCGAGCTCCTGGAGCGGCAGCGTGGCGCGGGTGCCGGCGACGACGTCCTCGCCCTGCGCGTTGATCAGGAAGTCTCCCTCCATCTCCGGCTCGCCCGTGGTGACGTTGCGCGTGGTGGCCACGCCGGTGCCGGAGTCGTCGCCCATGTTGCCGAACACCATGGTGACGATGTTCACCGCGGTGCCGAGGTCGTGGGGGATGCCGGCGGCGTTTCTGTAGTCGTGCGCGCGCTTGCCGTTCCACGAGCGGAAGACGGCGGCGACGGCGAGGCGGAGCTGCTCCCTGGGCTCCTCGGGGAACGGCAGGTGCGCGCGTTCGACGACCACGCGCTTGAACTCCGCGGTGAGTTGGCGCAGGTCGGCGGCGGGGAGGTCGGCGTCGTTCTTGGCGCCGCGCCGCGCGCGGGCCGCGGCGAGGAGCGCCTCGAACGGCTCGTCGGACACGCCCATGACCACGGTGGCGAACATCTGGACGAGGCGCCGATACGCGTCGAAGACGAAGCGGGCGTCGCCGGTCTTTTCGACCATCGCCTCGGCGACGGCGTCGTTGAGGCCGATGTTGAGCACCGTGTCCATCATGCCGGGCATCGAGATCCTGGCGCCCGAGCGGCACGCGACCAGGAGGGGGTTGTCGACGTCAGCGAAGCGCTTGCCGGTGCGCTCCTCGAGCGCCTCGACCGCATCCTCGATCTCCGCCCACAGCTCGGGCCAGAGGGCGCCGCGGGACATGAACGCGCGGCACGCGTCGGTGGTGACGACGAAGCCCGGCGGCACCGGCAGCTTCAGCCGCGCCATCTCCGCGAGGTTCGCGCCCTTGCCGCCGAGCAGCGCGCGCACGGCCTCCCACGTCTTCACGCGCTTCTCGACGACGGCGAGGTCGGTGAAGGCGTAGACCAACGGCGTCTTCTTCGCGCGACGCTTGACGGTCCGCGGCTTGCGCGTCTTGTTGTTCGTCCGGGTCTTCGCGCGTTGCATCCGACGGTGTCCCATGTTCGCCTGCTCCTCGAAGTCGACCGGCTGCGTTGCCGGCGCCGCCGCAACGAGCACCCGCCGTGCCACGAGGAGACGTCGCGCCGAAGCGCCGCGCAGGGGGCGCGCCGGCACGCTGGATCAGGCGGTTGTTTGCCTGGGCCCAGCCGCGGCGCGGCGAAGCGGCGGCGCCGGCGGGCGTGGCCGCACACCGCGGCGATCTGACGCGGCGCCAAGCCGATGACGCCTGTGCATCCTGCCCACCCTGGGTGTGTGGAATTCCACACAGGACGATCGCGGTCGCGGCTGAATGCCGCACGGGACGGCTGCCCGCGCTCAAGCTCGCGGTGGCACGAACCGTGTTGAGGAGCGGATGCGGAGAAGCCCCATGGTTACCAACAATCGCCCCTCCTGGTCTCTTGTACTCATCAACGCCTCGGTGCTCCTCCTGGCGGGCGTCGCCGGAGGGTGCCTCACGGGGAACGACGGCAGCGACGCCGGCCCCGACGTCGAGGTGAAGGCGCCGGTCGTCGAGATTGGCGGTCCAAGCGGCGTCGTCGTCGGCAACAGCGTGACGCTCGCGGCGATCACCAGGGACGGGAGCGACGCTTCGTATACGTGGAGCTCGGCGAACCCCGCCGTCGCCGACGTCGACGCGTCCGGCACGGTGCGCGGCTTCTCCCCGGGCGAAGTGCTCGTCACGGCCGTCGGCGACGACACCCAGGCCAAGGGCGTCCACGCCATCGTGGTGCAGGCGGCGCCTGCGGCGGTGGTGGCGCTGGCCGGTCAGCACCGCGTGCAGGTCGGGGCGCGCACGCAGCTCGTCGCGATGACCGTGAACGGCGCCGACACGGGTTACGTGTGGTCGAGTGACAACCAGGAGGTGGCGACCGTGGCCTCCGACGGCAACGTCACCGGCATCGACGTCGGCGACGTGGTCATCACCGCCGTCGGCGCGGACACCGGCGCGGTGGGCTCCTTCAGCGTTGCCGTGACCGGCGCCTCCGCGGTGGTCATCACCGGCCCCTTCTACCTCGCCGTCGGCGACGACGCGGCGCTCAGCGCCACCACCGTCAACGACGTGGACCCCGACTACACGTGGACGAGCAGCGACGAGTCGGTGGCCACCATCGACGCCGCCACGGGCGCCATCCACGGCAAGAGCGCGGGCGAGGTCGTCGTCACCGCCACCGGCGCGACGTCGGGCCTGAGCGGCACGCTCGGCATCACGGTGCAACAGACCATCCCGCACTTCGACGAGTGGGCGTCGTCGGCGCACGCGAACCGCGCCGACGAGCCCTTCAACCACTGGAACTCCGAGGGCGAGATCCCCACGTCGTGCGCTCGCTGCCACAGCGACGGCGGCTACCGCGATTACCTCGGCGCCGACGGCAGCGCGGTCGGCGTCGTCGACTCGGCGCAGCCCATCGGCACCGTGGTGCAATGCACCACCTGTCACAACGACGCCGCCGCGGCGCTCACCTCCGTGACCTTCCCCTCGGGCAAGACCCTCACGGGCCTCGGTCCGGAGGCGCGCTGCATGGTGTGCCACCAGGGCCGCGAGTCGGGGAAGACCGTCGAGGCGGAGATCACCGCAGCGGGCGTGGGCGACGACGAGCCGAGCTCGCAGCTCGGCTTCGTGAACATCCACTACTACGCCGCCGGCGCCACGCTGAACGCCGGGCGCGTCGAGGGCGCCTACCAGTACGCCGGCCAGACCTACGACGTGCGCTTCCGCCACGTGCCGGAGCGCGACACCTGCATCAAGTGCCACGACCAGCACACGCTCAAGATTCGCATCACCGCTTGCCAGGGCTGCCACGAGAACATCTCGACGCAGGCGGACCTCAAGAACATCCGCATGATGTCGTCGATGCACAGCGACTACGACGGCGACGGCAACAAGACCGAGGGCATCTACTACGAGATGATCGGCGTGCGTGACCGCGTCATGTCCGTCATGCAGGAGTACGGCCGCGAGAAGGGCGCGCCCATCTGCTACAACACGGACAAGTATCCCTACTTCTTCAACGACGTCGACGACGACGGCGCCTGCAGCGACGCCGAGGCCGTCTCCAGCAACGGCTATCACGAGTGGACGCCGCGCCTCCTGCGCGCGGGCTACAACTACCACGTCGCCACCAAGGACCCCGGCGCCTTCGCGCACAACGCCAAGTACATCATCGAGGCCCTCTACGACTCCGCGCAGGACGTGAACGGCGCGCTGACGTCGCCCCTCGACATCTCCGCCCTCGTCCGCAACGACCCCGGCCACTTCAACGGCGCCGGCCAGCCCGCGCGCCACTGGGACAGCAACGAAGGCGTCGACTCCTCCTGCTCGCGCTGCCACGGCGCGTCGCAGGGCTTCCGCTTCTACCTGCAGTACGGCGTGGGCCAGCAGGTGCTCGAGCAGGGAGACGGCCTCGACTGCGCCACGTGCCACGACACCTTCGGCCACCAGGGCCAGCCGGGCGCGTTCCAGACCGTGTCCGTCGACAGCGTCACCTTCCCGAGCGGCGTCACCGTGACGCGGCCCGGGGACAAGGGGAACATCTGCGCCACCTGCCACCAGGGCCGCGAGAGCAAGGTGAGCGTCGACGCGATGCTCGACTCGGGCGGCAAGCTCTCCTTCAAGAACGTGCACTACTATCCCGCCGGCGCCGTGCGCATGGGAGCGGTGGCGCAGGTCGGCTACGAGTACGACGGCAAGCAGTACGCGGGTGAGTGGACCGGCCACCTCGGCGGGAGCTCCTGCGTGGACTGCCACTCGCCGCAGAACACCGACCACACCTTCATGATCGAGGACAACCTGCAGCGCTGCCAGCTCTGCCACGTGGGCATCACCCAGCCCACCGACATCCGCACCTCGCGTCACCCCGACGACACCGACGGCGACGGCGACACCAACGAGACGCTCGCCGGTGAGCTCGACGGCGTGGCCTCGGCGCTGCTCAACGAGATGAACCTCGTGGGCGGCCTCTGCCACGGCGAAGCGTACCCGTACTTCTTCAAGGACAACGACGGCTCCGGCGGCGAGTGCGACCCCGGCGAGCAGAGCAACCCGAACAAGTTCACCGCGTTCACGCCCGAGCTCGTCAAGGCCACGTACAACTACCAGCTCTGGCACAACGACCCCGGCGCCTGGGCCCACAACTTCGACTACATCGCCGAGCTCCTCATCGACTCCATCGACGACCTCGGCGGCGACACCTCCAACTTCGTCCGCCCGGAGCCCACGCCATGAAACGCGCCGCGCCCTTCTTCCTCGCGCTCGCCGCGCTCGTCGCCTTCGTGGCCGCGAGCGCGGGCTCGAGCGAGACCGCGGCGCCGGATCCGTCCACGCCGCGCCTCGCCGACCTCGCCCTGCACGGCCCGGCGGCGCTCGCCGTGACCCGCGGCGTGCCCGAGGTGGGCGCGGCTCCCGCAGCGAAGCCCGCCGACGCCAAGGCGACGGCCGAGGCGCCGGCGGCGCCCACGCTCGACAAGCCCACAGACCTGCTCGCGCGCTTCCCGGCCCTGGTGGCCGAGGGGCGCAAGGACAAAATGGACGCCTACCCGTGCTCCGAGTGCCACGATGAGTCGCTCGCTCCGAACCCCACGGAGCGCGTGCTCACCGAGAACCACGACGACATCGTCTTGAAGCACGGCGGCGGGCGCTTCTGGTGCACCACCTGCCACGGCGCGAGCGCCGACAAGGACTCGCTGGTGAGCCTCAAGGGCCAGCCCATCGACTTCGATCAGTCGTACCTGCTGTGCGGCCAATGCCACTTCCAGCAGCAGCGCGACTTCTTCTATGGAGCCCACGGCAAGCGCCTCGGCTCCTGGCGCGGCGAGCGCAAGGTCGCCGCCTGCACGAGCTGTCACGACGCGCACGATCCTTCGATCAAGCCGCGCAAACCCTGGCGAGGACCCGATGCCACGCGATGATGACTCCCGTACCCAGACCGCGGACAAGCCGCGCGAGAAGCTGACCCGGCGTGGCGCGCTCAAGGTCCTCGGCGCCGGTGCCGCCGTCGCCGGCGCCGCAGGCTGCTCGCCGGGCTACACCGAGTGGCTGCAGGGCTTCGTGCAGGAGCACTACCAGAGCATGACGCCCGACGAGGTGAAGGACACCATCGCGCGCCTGGAGAAGAAGTACTCCAAGCAGGCCGGCGAGGACGTCCACGTGAAGACGACGGAGCCGCTGCAGGGCGTGCTCTACGGCTACGCGCTCGATATCTCGCGTTGCAAGGGCTACGGCGAGTGCGTCAAGGCCTGCCGCGAGGAGAACAACCTCACCGGCGAGTTCTCCTACATCAAGGTCCTCGAGATGGACAAAGGGCCCATCGACCTGCAGAAGGCCGACCGGGACTACGCCAAGCACGACGCCGAGGTGCCGGTGCCGGGCAAGATGTACATGCCGGTCGCGTGCATGCAGTGCGACAACCCGCCCTGCGTCAAGGCCTGCCCGGTCGAGGCCACGTGGCGTGAGAAGGACGGCATCGTCGTCATCGACTACGACTGGTGCATCGGCTGCCGGTACTGCCAGGCGGCGTGTCCCTACGAGGCGCGGCACTTCAACTGGGCCCAGCCGGGCGCCGAGCTCACGCAGACCGAGACGCACTACCTCGGCAACCGTCCGCGCCCGCGCGGCGTCGTCGAGAAGTGCACCTTCTGCGTGCAGCGGACCCGCGAGGGCCGGCTGCCCGCGTGTCAGGAGGCCTGCCCCACCGGCGCGCGCGTGTTCGGCAACCTCCTCGATCCCAAGAGTGACATCCGCTGGATCCTCGAGCACAAGACCGTGTTCCGCCTGAAGGAAGACCTCGGGACGGAGCCCAAGTTCTGGTACTACACATGAGCGCCTCCACCTCCACCCTCGACGACACCCTCTCCCCCGCCGTGAGCGCCCCGCGCCAGGATCGTCGTGGCCTCACGCGCGCGTTCCTCACGGAGGGCGTCCGGGAAGCCTGGCGCGGCGGCCGCAAGTACAAGCTGTGGCTCGCGCTGCTCGTCGTGGCGATGATCCCCGGCGCCGTCGCCTACGTCGGCCAGCTCAAAAACGGCCTCGCCGTCACCGGCATGAGCGACCAGGTGAGCTGGGGCGCGTACATCGCGAACTTCACGTTCCTCGTCGGCATGGCCGCAGCGGCGGTGATGCTCGTGATCCCGTCGTACGTCTTTCACAACGAGCATGCGCGCTCCGTGGTGATCATCGCCGAGGCGCTGGCGGTGGCGGCGTGCGTGATGGCGATGACCTTCGTGGTCGTCGACCTCGGCCACCCCGAGCGCATGTGGCACCTCATGCCCTTCATCGGGCGGCTGCACTTCCCGACGTCGGTGCTGGCGTGGGACGTCATCGTGCTCTTCGGCTACCTCATGCTGAACATCTTCATCCCATTCGGCGTGCTGCGGGCCCGCTTCGACGGGCGCGATCCGCACCCCACCTGGTTCTACGTCGTCATCAGCGTCGCCATCGTGTGGGCCATCGGCATCCACACCGTGACCGCGTTCCTCTACTCCGCCAACGCCGCGCGCCCCTTCTGGCATACGGCGCTCCTCGGCCCGCGCTTCATCGCATCGGCGTTCGCGTCCGGTCCGGCGCTGATCCTGGTCACCTTCCGGATCCTCAAGGATCGCATCGGCTACCCGATCCCCAAGGACGTCGTCCGCTTCCTCGCGGTGGTGGTCTGCGTGGCGCTGCTCATCAACCTGTTCATGGTCGGCGCGGAGGTCTTCACGGAAGGCTACGCGCAGACAGAAGAGAGCTCGCAGGCGCTCGGCCTGTTCCAGGGCAGGGACGGCCCCTTCATCTACATCGCGCTCAGCATGGAGATCGTCGCCGCCCTCATCCTCGTCATCCCGGCCTGGAGCCGGCGGATCCAGAACGTGATGGTCGCCTGCGGCCTGGCCGTGGTCGGGGTGTGGATCGAAAAGGGCCTGGGGCTCATCGTTCCCGGGTTCACCCCGACCCCCCTCGGCGAGGTGCACAGCTACATGCCGACGTGGACCGAGGTGTTCGTCAGCCTTGCAATCTGGGCCTTTGGTGCGCTCATCTTCACGCTCCTGGCAAAGCCCGCTATTGCGATTCAATTGGGCGCGCTGCGCCGCAAGAAGGCGGAGATGTCCTCCGTCGCGTCCGCTCAAGGAGAAAAGAAATGAAGCCGAGACACCTCCTCCTCGCCGCCATCGTCGGTGGAGCTCTGACCGCCGTCGCCGGCGAGCCGGCGCCCAAGGCCCCGGCGCCCGACACGCCGGCGCCCGCCGCGCCCACGGCCGCCGACGGAGAGAAGATCTGGAACGAGAAGGCATCCAAGTGCGCCACCTGCCACGGCACCGACGGCAAGGGCGACACCAAGATGGGCAAGTCCAAGCACGTCAAGGACATGACCAGCGCCGAGTGGCAGAAGTCCAAGACCGATGAGGACATCGAAAACGCCATCCTCAAGGGCGTCGAGCGCGAAGAGGACGGCAAGAAGGTGAAGATGTCGCCGCTCAAGAACGGCACCCCGGAGCAGGCCAAGGCCCTCCTCGCGTTCATCCGCTCGCTCGGAGCCAAGTGAACGGTCCTTTGATCCTGTTGCTCGCGACGGCCGCACCCGGGGCCGGCGCGAGCGCGTCTGCTCCGGGCCCGCCGGCGCCGGCCGTGGCGGCCGACGCCGACGAGCCGGTGCTCGACGCGTGGCTCTCGGCGGCCGAGGGCTATCGGCTGCGCACCGACGGGAGCGCCGGGGACAACGACGTCTCCCTCCTCGTCGACGGCGGCGCGCGCGCGCTCGAAGGCCGAGCCGGCCTCGACGTGTCCGGCGCGTTGTTCTGGGACGTGGACGGCAAGAGCCCCGGGTTCGCGTCCATCCACGACGACAAGGGCGCCGTCGACATCATCGTCGACACGCTCGAGCTGCGTGGCGCCGCGGACCCGTTGGTGCCGCGCTTCTCCATCGGGCGGCTCACGGTCGACGAGGGGCTGCCGGAGACCCTCGACGGCGCCGCCGTCGCCGTCACGCCCCTGCGCGTGCCGGCAGCGGCGGTGACGCTGTTCGGCTCGGTGGGGCGCACGGTGCATTTCTACGCGGTCGACGGCGAGGGCTTCGAGGACTGGGCCGCGTCCGCCGGCACCGACCTGCTCATCGCTCAGACGCTGAAGCTCGAGGCCGACTACCGCGCGCTGGTGCAGGACTCGCCTTCGCACCGCTTCGCCCAGAGCTACGGCGCGGCGTTCTACCAGCGCATCGACGACGTCGCCCTCACCAAGCTCTGGGCGCGCGGCATCGACGACAAGCTCTCGCACGTCGGCGCGCGCACGCACCTCGCGTATGCGCCGCCGCCGCCCGGGGAGGCGCGGCGGACGCCGTGGCAGATCGGCATCGACCTCGACGGTGTCGAGCAGACGGCGCCGCTCGGTGAGGTCTTCGAGAGCGAGAACCCGCTGTTCGCCGTGCTCGGCAAGAGCGAGCCGAACCTGCGCGGCGCGGTCGACGCCTGGGGACGCGCCGACGTCGGCGTCGCCGACGCGGGGCTGCACCTCGGGGCGAGCGGCCGGCGCGTGCTCCAGGGAGAGCAGGGTCCGTTCAACCGCGACAGCGGCCGCGTCTATGCGCTGGCCGAAGCGGACGACATCGTGCTCACCGGCCCGTTCCTCTCCGCCATCGTCTCCTACGACGTCGCGCTCGGCCCGTCGGAGCCCGCGGTGGTCGCGCTTGGCGGCAGCGCCGGTTGGCGCGGCGATTCCTTCAAGGCGTCCGTGGGGACGTCGTGGGACCGCGTGAAGTACGACTACTACCGCGACGTCAACGAGCTCCTCGACGTGCGCACGGTGTATGCGTCGCTCGACGTGCGGCCGCTCGCGTTTTTGCGCGTGAAGGCCGACTACAGCCTCGAGCTCGCGGATCGCGTCGTGCACACGGCGCGCGTCACCCTGGTTCAGGATCTCGGAGGTGGGTGGTGAGCCCTCGGCTGCTCCCGGGCGGTGGACGAGCCCCGGCGCCTCGCTCAGGGTGGCGGCTCATCGCGACGCTCGCCGTCGCCGTGGCCGCGTTGGGCGCGCAGGCGTCGACGACGCACGAAGCGCGGCGCTATGTGTTCTCGCACGCGGAGCACGCGGCGCGCGACCCGGCGTCGACCTGCACGGATTGCCACGACGCCTCCGGTGCGGCGCCCGCCGGCGCCGTCGCGGCGGGGACCTTGGGGCCGTGGGCGCCCACCGCCGGCCGGCCCGCGCTGAAGACGGCGCACTGCACGGAGTGCCACGATGAGGTGCCGGCGCTCGCCGCGCGCGAGGGACGCGCCGCGCTCGCGGTGCTCTTCGATCACCGGCCGCACAAAGACGCCGTCGCCGGCAAGTGCGCGTCATGCCACGTGCGCGGCGCCAGCGACGACGAGCGGCACGTCGAGCACCGCCTCGCGGCGGAGCCTTCGATGTGTTTTTCGTGTCACCAGGGGAGCGCCGACGCGCCGCGTGAGCAGGCGTGCGTGATGTGCCATGGGCGCGACCAGCGCCAGGTGGAGCCGCGGACGCACGACGCGCTCGCCTGGAAGCGGATGCACGGCGCCAGCGCCATGCCGTTCGCGCCGTTGCCGCACGGGCAGAGCTGCGTGCTGTGTCACCGCGAGTCGAGCTGCAAGAGCTGCCACCGCGTCGAAGCGCCCACCGACCACACGCCGGTCTGGGAGGAGCGCACGCACGGCATCGTCGCGTCCTTCAATCGCGCGCGCTGCAAGACCTGTCACGAGACCGGGCAGTGCGTCGGCTGTCACCGCACCACCGAGCCCAAGAACCACGACGCCTCGTGGAAGGCCACGCACGGCCTCGTCGCCCGCAGCCGCAGCGACTCGAGCTGCCAGGTGTGCCACCGGCCGAGCTTCTGCATCGACTGCCACAGGGGGAACAAGTGAGCCCCCGCGTCATGCTTCCGGCAAAGGACAAGCCCCCGCGTGCCGTCGCCGTCGTCGTCGTCGTCGTCGCCGCGGCGATCGGGCTCGTCGCGGCGGCGTGCGGGCCCGAGCCGCTGGCCGACGGCTACAAGGACGGTGAGACGGTCACCTGCACCTCGTGCCACGGGCGCGGCGACGATCCCGCGCCGCCCAACGCGCTCGACGGCAGCGAGGACACGCGCGACCCCGGCGTGGGCGCGCATCGGCAGCACCTGCACGACAACGTCATCCGCGGCGCGGTCGCGTGCGAGGAGTGCCACAAGGTGCCGAAGCACATCGGCGACGAGGGCCACGTCGACCCGCTCCCCGCGGAGGTCACGTTCGGCCCGCTCGCGAGCAAGGACGGCGCCGACAACGACACCCTCGACACGCACGGCCCGTTCGCCCCCGCGTGGACGCCGGAGACGCTCACCTGCGCCACCTACTGCCACGGCGCCACGCTCACCGGCGGCAAGGCCACGAACCCGGTGTGGACGCGTGTCGACGGCAGCCAGGCGCAGTGCGACTCGTGCCACGGTGCGCCGCCGCCGGCGCCGCACCCCCAGAGCTCGCGCTGCGTGACCTGTCACGCCGACACCGTCGACGAGCAGGGCCGCATCCGCCTCGACCTCGGCAAGCACATCAACGGCGTCGTCGACTCCAGGGGCACCGCGTGCAACTCCTGCCACGGCAGCGCCGGCGATCCGTCGGGCGCGCCGCCGCAGGACCTCGCCGGCAACAGCGCCACCACCGCGCGCGGCGTCGGGGCCCACCAGGCGCACCTGTCGAGCGACGGACACCTCGCGGTGGAGTGCAGCGCGTGCCACGTGGTGCCCGAGGCGTTCGGGGACCCGGGCCACGCCGACGACAACGACGCTCGCGCCGAGGTCACCTTCAGCGGGCTCGCCGTCCACGACGGCAGGACGCCCTCCTACGACAGCGTCGACGTCGGGTGCAAGAACACGTACTGCCACGGCGGCGCCGAGCCCAAGTGGACCGTCGTCGACGGAACGTACTCGCAGTGCGACGCCTGCCACGGTTATCCGCCGCCGGCGCCGCACCCCGCGCGCACCGACTGCGCACAGTGCCACGGCATGGTGGTCGCCGCCGACAACACGTTCGTCGCGCCGCAGCTCCACGTCGACGGCATCGTCGAGGACAGCGGCACCTCGTGCGACTCCTGCCACGGCGGCGACGGCAACCCCGCGCCCCCGAAGGACACGCTCGGCAACACGGTGACCACCGCGCGCGGCGTGGGCGCGCACCGCACGCACCTCGCGGCGTCCACCACGCACGCCGCCATCGCGTGCAGCGAGTGCCACGTCGTCCCCGAGAACCTCGACGACCCGGGTCACGTCGACACCGACCTCCCCGCCGAGGTGACCTTCGGCGCGCTCGCCGCGGCGCGCGGCGCGCAGCCGGCGTGGGACGGCTCCGGCTGCAGCGACGTCGCCTGCCACGGCGGCGGCCACGTCGGCGCACCCGCGGGGGCGTTCGGCGCCGGGGCGACCATGGGCGGAACGAACCACGCGCCCTCGTGGACGACCGTGAACGGCACGCAGGCCGCGTGCGGCACCTGCCACGGGCTGCCGCCGCCGGCGCCGCACCCCGCGCGCACCGACTGTAACGCCTGCCACGGAGACGTCATCGCGGCCGACGGCACCTTCGTCGACGGGAGCAAGCACGTGGACGGCAAGGTCGACGTGTCGTGCAACGCCTGCCACGGCGACGCCGACAGCCCCGCGCCGCCGCAGGACCTGAACGGCGACGTCGACACCGCGTTCACCGGCGTCGGCGCGCACCGCTCGCACATCTTCGGCAACGAGCTGCACGCGCCCATCGCGTGCAGCGAGTGCCACCGGGTGCCGGCCAACGTCGACAATCCCGGCCACCGGGACACGCCGTTGCCCGCGGAGCTCGATTTCGGTCCGCTGGCGAACGCCGAGAACGTCGAGTCGTCGTTCAACGGCGTCACCTGCACCACCTATTGCCACGGCGGCGACGGGCTCACGGGTCGCGGCGGCTCGCTGCACAACCCGTCGTGGACCATCGTCGACGGCACGCAAGCCGCGTGCGGCACCTGCCACGGCGTGCCGCCGCCGGCGCCGCACCCCGACGTCGCACCCACGTCGTGTGGCGGCTGCCACCCGTTCATCGGCACGCGGCCCTTGAACCCGGCGCTGCACATAAACGGCGTCCTGGAGCGGCCATGACGACGTCGATGTCGCCCTCGGAGCCAAAAACGGCTGCGGCCAAAGCAGAACGCCACGGCGCGCGCATCGGGGTCCGGGGCTTCGCGGTGGTCGCGGTGCTCGCCGTCGGCGCCGTCGGGGCGCGCGCGCTCCCCGACCGAGACGCGCGCGACGACGAGAAGGCGGCGGTGGAGGCGCGCGCGAAGACCGTGCGGGCCACGCGCTCGCTGGCGCCGTTGCCGAAGGGGGTGGAGGCGGTGTCGGTGCACGACCCGTTCGACTCCGAGGACTGCAGCTCGTGTCACGCGTCGGACGACAAGGACAACCCCGGCGCCGTCGAGGACACGTCGAGCGCCCTGTGCCTCGGCTGTCACGACAATCCCGCCGCCGGCGTCAAGGGCGTGTTCCACAAGCACGGCGGCGCCGGCGGCCGCTGCCTCGACTGCCACAACCCGCACAACTCGCTGCAGGAGCACCTGCTGCACGCGCCGCCGCAGAAGCTGTGCGCGAGCTGCCACGTCGACAAGGAGCGCGGCGCCTTCGAGCACCAACCCATCGAGGCGCCCGGATCGTGCACCAAGTGTCACACGCCGCACGGCTCCGCCACCGACGCGCGCCTCCTGAGGTCGGCGTATCCCGCCACGTTCTACGCGCCCTACGTCCGCGGGGCGTACGCGCTCTGCTTCTCGTGCCACGACCCGAAGCTCGTGGAACAGGCCAAGACCACCACCGCCACGATGTTCAGGGACGGCGACAAGAACCTGCACACGGTGCACGTGATGCGCGACGACAAGGGGCGCTCCTGCGGCGCGTGCCACGACATGCACGCGGGCAAGCGCAGGAACCTCGTGCACGACGACGTCGCCTTCGGCAGCCATGGTTGGCGGCTGCCGCTCGGCTTCCGCCAGACCGACGACGGCGGCAGCTGCGCGAGGACCTGCCACATGGCGCGCAGCTACTCCCGCCGGCGCTGAGGAGCTGCGCACCGGCGCACGCTGAGCGGCGGCGTCAGGCGCTCTTCAGGCTGTCGCGCAACGTGCGGACGTCGTCCGACGACGGCGCCTGGTAGACGCGGAGGCCGAACTCGGAGGCGACAGCGATGATGTGGTCGAAGATGTCGGCCTGGATGCCCTCGTACTCCGCCCACACCGTCGTCGCCGTGAAGCAGTAGAGCTCGATCGGCAGGCCTTCGGCGACGGGCGCGAGCTGGCGCACCATGAGCGTGAACTTCTGCTGAATGCGCGGGTGCGCCTTCAAGTACGCGTAGACGTAGGCGCGGTACGTGCCGATGTTGGTGAGCCGGCGCAGGTTGGTGGCCACCGTGCGGGCCTCACCGGGGACGCCGGCGTTGGTGTCTTCGACGCCCCGCTCCTTGTCGACGACGTAGTCGTGGATGAGGCGGACGCCGCGCAACTGCTCGATCTCGTCGTCGCGCAGGTGACGGATGGACCCCTGGTCGACGAAGACGGCGCGCTTGATGCGCCGGCCGCCGGACTCGCTCATGGCCCGCCAATTCTTGAAGCCCTGGCTGATCAGCAAATACGTGGGGATGGTGGTGATGGTCTTGTCCCAGTTCTGTACCTTCACCGTGTGGAGCGCGATGTCGATGACGTCGCCGTCGGCGCCGGCGCTCGGCATCTCGATCCAGTCGCCCACACGGATCATGTCGTTTCCCGCGAGCTGCACGCTGGCCACGAGGCCGAGGATGGTGTCTTTGAACACGAGGAGGAGCACCGCGGTCATGGCGCCGATGCCGCTCAGGAAGAGCAGCGGTGACTTGTCGGCGGCGGCGGCGATGGCGATCACGGTGGTCGCCGTCCACAGGAAGATGCGCGCGACCTGCACGTACCCTTTGATGGGGCGCGTGTGCGCCTCCGGCCGCATGCCGTAGATCTCCTGCCCGGCGTTCAGCGTCCCGTCGATCACGCGGGCGATGAGGATGACGAGGACGACGCTCAGGATGCGATCGACGACGGTGGCGAGCGTGCCCTGCAGCCTGAGCAGCCGCTCTCCGAGCCACACGGCGGCGAGCGGCATGAGGTGCACGATGCGGTGAAAGAGCCCCGAGCGCGCGAGCGCGTCGTCCCAGGTCACCCGCGTCCTGCTCACGAAGCGATGGAGGGTTCGGCGCAGGATCACGCCGAGCGTGAGGTGCAGGACCACCGCGCCGAGGGAGACCACCGCGAGCGCGACGAGGTCGGCCGCGACGCCGTGGATACCGAGGGAATCCGCTTGTGCTCGCCAGTCCCATTCCATGGCCGGGATGATGCCCGGACCCGGCCGCGACGTCGAACACGCGGAGCTCCAAGGATCGGTCGCGCCGGGAGGGCTCAGCTGCTCGCCGCGTCACGCTTCGAGGCAGCGCACGGAGGCCGTGCCCGACGACGGCGATGCGCGCTACCCTTCATGTCCCGGGGAAGCACATGCGCAGCATCGTCATCATCGCCACCCTGCTCGCGGGCGCGGACGCGCTCGCGGCCGACATCCACTGGGGCAGCGCCCAGAGCGGGTCGTTCGACGTGGCCGGCAACTGGGCCGAGGGCGTCGTCCCCGGCGCCGGCGACAACGCCGTCATCGACGCCACGGGCGCGGCGTACACGGTGGATCTTGGGCCCAGCAAGACCGTCGGCGGCCTGGTGGTGCAAAGCGCCGACGCGCTCGTCGAGCTCACCGGCAGCAACGCCAACGGCAGCGTCGTCATCACCGCCGCCGGCGGCGTCGACGTCGAGGCAGGGACCCTCCTGTTGCAGTCGCAGAACACCACCTTTGCGTCGAACCTCACCGCGGGCGGCGCGGGTATCACCGTCGGCGTCGACGGCACGCTCCGGGTCGGCCGCGGGAGCGGAGGGACCCGGGTGATCTCGGGGGATCTGCACTCCACGGGAACGGTGCAGATCGCGGTCAACACGACCCTGTCGAAGCCCGACGGCGTCTACATCAACGAGGGGACGTTCCTGGTGCAGGACGCGGCCGCCGGGGGCACCGCGGTGCTCAACGTCGGCGGCGGCCAGACCTTCGTGCAGCAGGCGGGCACCCTGACCACGCCGCAAGGCGCCCCGAGCGCGAGCTTCGGCATCGTCGACGCCGTCGGCGGCACCTTCGACTTCGAGGGCGGCGACGTGATCGGCCAGCAGCGCATCCGCACCACGGGCGCGCTCGTCGTCGGGGCCGCCTCCGAGGGCCAGGGCTCGTTCTTGCTCGGTGGCTCGGCGACGCTCACGGGCGACGTCCACGCGGCGCAGAGCGTCCTCATCCAGGGCAACAACACCACCGGCGGCACCACGGTCCTGGCCACGGGGGACGTGCGCGTCGACGGCACGGTGCGCATCGTGTCCGCCAACACCAGCTTCAATTCCGACCTCGACATGGGCGGACACGTCCTCACCGTGGGCGCCGGCGGCACGCTCTCGCTGGAAAACGGCAGCGGCGGCGCGCGCTCCGTGATCGGCAGCATCACCAACGAGGGCACCGTCGCCGTGTCCGTCACCTCCACCCTGCCCGCCGGGTCGGCCGTCTACACCAACCGCGGGCAATGGAACGTCACCGCGGGCACGCTCACGCTCCAAAACGGCGGCGCGTTCCGCCTGGAGGACGGCGAGCTCGCCGTCGCCGGCGGCGCCGTCAACGTCGACACGGGCTCCTTCACGATGACCGGCGGACAGGTCACCGGCCAGCCGCGCATCCGCGGCGCCACGCTCACCATCGACGGCGCCGACGGCGCCGGCGGCGCCGCGTCGTTCCTCGTCGGCGCGTTGGGCAACACGCAGCCGCACCTCGGGGGGACGGTGCACGCAGGTCAGCAGGTCCTCGTCTCCGGACAGAACCTCACGGCCTCCACCACGGCGGTCGCCACCGGGGACCTCGTCGTCGACGGCCTGCTGACGCTGCGGTCGGCGGACACGAATTTCACGTCGAGCCTCGACCTGGCAGGGCACACCTTGCGCGTGCGCTCCGGCGGCACCCTGTCGATCGAAGCCGGCAGCGGCGGCGTGCGCACCATCCTCGGCGACATCCAAAACGACGGCACCGTCACGACGTCGTTCTCGGCGTCGCTGTCGAAACCCGGGGCGACGTACGAAAATCGCGGCACGTGGGACGTCAACGGCGGCACGCTCACGGTCTCGGGGGGCACGTTCGAGCTCGCCGGTGGCGACGTCACCGCGCCGGCGGCGTTCAACGTCGACGGCGGCACGTTTCACATGAGCGGCGGAACGGTGTCCGCGGGCAGGCCGCGCGTCCGTGGGTCCACGCTGTCCATCGACGCGGCGGCGGACGGCAGTGCGCGCTTCCTCATCGGTGCGCTCGGCAACACCCAACCGCACATCGCCGGCACCATCCACGCCGAGCAGGACGTGAAGCTGAGCGGCCAGAACATCACCGCGAACACCGTCGCCGTCGCCGACTCCGATGTGATCGTCGACGGCCTCCTGACGCTGCGGTCGGAGAACACGAACTTCACCTCGAGCCTCGACATGGGCGGCAACACGCTCTTCGTCGGAGCCGGCGGCACCGTGTCCCTGGAGAACGGGTCCGGCGGCGCGCGGTCGATCTTCGGCAACATCGAAAACGACGGCACCGTCGACGTCTCCTTCACCTCCACGATGCCCACCGGCGGAGCGACGTACGCCAACCGCGGCGTGTGGAACGTGTCGGGCGTCCTCACCGTCACCGGCGGGGACTTCCTTCAGGAGGACGGCGACGTCACGGTCTCGGGCGTGATGAACGTCGACACCAGCAGCTTCCTGATGACCGGCGGCACGGTGAGCGCGGGCCGGCCAATCATCCGCGGGTCGACGCTCGACATCGATCCGGGCGCGGGGGGCGCCGCGCGCTTCCTGCTCGGTGCGCTCGGCGGAACCCAGCCGACGCTGTCGGGGGAGATCCACGCCAGCCAGGACGTGAAGCTCAGCGGTCAGAACGTCACCGCCAGCACCGTCGCGGTCGCGGGCAGCGACGTCGTCGTCGGCGGCCTGCTGACGCTGCGCTCGGAGAACTCCAATTTCACGTCGAGCCTCGACCTGAAGGACCACACGCTCTTGGTCGAGAGCACGGGACGGGTCTCAATCGAGAACGGCTCGGGCGGCGCGCGCTCCATCTTCGGGAACATCGAAAACGACGGCGTCGTCGACGTCTCCTTCTCGTCGAGCATGCCCACCGTCGACGCCGTGTATACGAACCGAGGCACGTGGAACGTGTCGGGCAACGCCCTGACCATCACGTCGGGGCGCTTCGAGCTCGAAGCGGGCAGGCTCTCAGTAGCGGGCGCGGGCGCGCTCAACTTCGACGCGGGCACGTTCCACATGAGCGGAGGCACCGTCACAGGCCAGCCGCGCATCCGGGGCTCCACGCTCGACATCGGGCCCAACGCGCGCGCGGCGGCGTCGTTCCTGGTGGGGGCGCTCGGGGCGCGACAGCCGCACCTCGCCGGCACCGTGCACGCGGCGCAGAGCGTCAAGATCTCGGGCCAGAACATCACGGCGAACACCGTCGCGGTCGCCGACGGCGACCTCCACGTGAACGGGTCGTTGGTCATCCGTTCGGAGAACACGAACTTCACCTCATCGCTCGATCTCGCCGGGCACACGCTCTTCGTCGACGAATTCGGCACCGTCTCCCTCGAAAACGGCAGCGGTGGCGCGCGCTCCATCCTCGGCAGCATCGTGAACGACGGCGTGGTGTCCGTCTCGTTCACCTCCGCGATGCCCAAGGCCGGCGCGGTCTACACGAACCGCGGCACGTGGGACGTCTCGGGCACCCTCACCCTCTCGAACGGCGCGTTTCAGCACGACGGCGGCACGGTGTCCGTGACGGGCGCGTTCAACGTCGACGCCAGCACCTTCACGATGACCGGCGGCACCGTCACGGGCCGCCCCCGCATCCGCGGCTCCACGCTCACCATCGACGCCGCCGCCACGGGCGCGGCGCCGTTCCTCGTCGGCGCCCTCGGCCAGACGCAGCCGCACGTCGCCGGCGAGATCCACGAGGGGCAGGATGTGCTCATCACGGGGCAGAACATCACGAACAACACGGTCGCCCTGGCCGACAGCGACCTCGTCGTCGACGGGCTCCTGAGTTTGCGCTCGGAGAACACCAACTTGACGTCGAGCCTGGACATGAACGGGCACGTCCTTGACGTCACCGAGACGGGTCGCGTCTCCCTCGAGAACGGCTCCGGCGGCGCGCGCTCCATCTTCGGCGACGTCACCAACGCCGGCACCTTCGACGTCTCGTTCACCAGCAGCCTGCCGCGCGCCGGAGGAACCATCATCAACCGGGGCACGTGGAACGTTGCCGCGCCCTTCACCATCACGGGCAGCGGCACCACGGTGCGGCTCGAGGGTGGAGCCTTCAACGTCCAAAACGGCGGCGCGGCCAACGTCGACGGCTGCACCACCCTCGTCCTCGGCGGCACCGTGACCGGGGTGCCGCGCATCCGCGCGGGCTCGCTGCAGATCGACGCCGGGGCGGTGGAGCCCGTCGCGTTCCTCGTCGGCGCCCTCGGCGGCGCGCAGCCGCACCTGCAGGGCGTCATCCACGCCGGTCAGACCGTCGAGATCAGCGGACAGAACATCACCGCGAACACCGTCGCCGCCGCCGACGACGACGTCGTGGTGCAAGGCCTCCTCTTCATCCGCTCGGAGAACACCAACTTCACGTCGCAGCTCGACATGGGGGCGCACACGCTGCTCATCGACGGCGGCACCGTGCGCACCGAAAACGGCAGCGGCGGCGCGCGCGGCATCCTGGGCGACATCGAGAACCACGGCCGGCTGGAGACCGACTTCACGAGCGCCTACCAGGGCGGCACGCTGCTCAACGACGTCGACGGCGTCATCGCCGGCAACGCGCGCATGAACCTCGCCGACGCGTTCTCGAACGCGGGCACCTTCGCGCCGGGGACGGCCGGCGCGCACGGCACGCTGACGGTGAGCAAGGGCGTCGACGTCACGGGCCTCGCCACGCGCATCGGCGGGTCAGGCGCCGGGCAGCTCGACGTGCTGAACGTCCTCGGCGCCGTCACGCTGTCCGGCAAGATCAGCGTCGCGCTCGACCCGGGGTTCGTCCCCGTCGAGGGCAACGTGTTCACCGTGTTGACCGCGTCGAGCGTCGCCGGGGCGTTCGCCGACTTCGCGGGCACCGACATCGCGCGCGGCCTCTCGTTCGCGGTGAAGGTCAACGCCACCAACGTTCAGCTCGTGGCCACGCGCGTGTCGTCGTTCCTCGTGGAGGCGCTGTCTTCCCCCGTGTCCGGCGAGCCGTTCGACATCCGGGTGACGGCCCTCGACACCAACGACGCCGTCGACACCGGCTACACGGGCGACATCTTCGTCACCGCGGACAATCCCTTCTCCACGCTCGCGCCGCCGGGCCAGGGCCCGATCTCGATCATCGCGGCGGACCAGGGTGTCCACACCGTCACGGGCCTCGTGCTCAAGCGCGCCGGCCAGACGACGCTCCTCGTCACCGATCCGTCGGTGCCCCCGCCGGGGCTCGACGGCCCGCTCGTCGTCGACGTCGCGCCCGCGGTGCAGGGGAACGCGCCGCGCCTCGTGGTCACCGGTGTGACCGACGCTCAGTTCCTGAGCGCGCCCGTCACCTTCACCGCCACCATCGCCTCCGACGACCCGCTGGCGTCGTCGTCGCTCGCGCTCGACATCGACACCCCGCTCGACGCGGGGACGCCGGTGACCGTGAGCGCGGAGGGACCCCACGCCGTCACCATGAGCGCCACGGACATCGCCGGGCGCAACGGCAGCGACGCGCTGTCGTTCGTCATCGACCTCACGCCGCCGCTCGTCACCGTCAACGGCGTCACCCCCGGGCTGGTGTCGCAGGTGCCGGTGACGGTGAGCGTGGCCGTGGACGACGACAACCCCGACCCGGCGTCGCTCGTCGTCACCGTCGACGGCGCGCCGCTCCCCGCGGGCGGCGTCGTCTCCGCCGACGGCGCCCACGTCGTGGTCGCGACCGCTACCGACCTCGCCGGCAACACCACCACGGAGACGGTGCCGTTCATCATCGACACCTCCGCGCCGGTGATCACCTTCAGCGGCTTCACGCAGGGCGCCGCCATCAACCCGACCGTGGTGCGTCCCGTCATCACCATCACCGACGACACGCCGGTCACGTCCACCGCCACGCTCGACGACAAGCCGTTCATCCCCGGGGAGCTCGTGGGCGACGGCGGCCACGTCCTCGCCGTCCACGCGGAGGACGCCCTCGGCCACCCCGCGGACGCGAGCGCCGTCTTCACGGTGGACAGCATCGCGCCGCAGGTCACGATCACGGGCGTGTCCGACGGTGGGCGCTTCGCTTCGGGCGTGGCGGCGTTCGTGGATGTGCAGGACGCGCACTTGTCCAGCGCCGCGGTCACGCTCGACGGCGCAACGTACGTCGACGGGACGCCGATCGACGAGCCCGGCGATCACGTGCTCGCGGTCCACGCTGTCGACGGCGCCGGCCACGTCACCGACGTCACCGTCCGCTTCAACGTCGCGGCCAACGTGCCCAACATCTTCATCACCGGCGTCGACGAGGGCGTCACGTACAGCCAGCCGGTGCTGCCGGTGATCACCACGGACGATCCGACCGCCCTCGTGGTGGTCACGCTCGACGACCTCCCCTACGACGGCGGCGAGATCGGCGCCGACGGCAAGCACACGCTCCACGTGGAGGCCGAAAACGCCGCCGGCACGGCGTCGCGCGACGTCCGCTTCACCATCGACGGCACGCCGCCCGACCTCGTCATCACCGGCGTCGTCGACGGCGGTGTCTACCGCGACCCGGTCACGCCCGACGTTCAGCTGTCCACCGGTGACACCCGCGCCATCACCGCCACGCTCGACGACGGCGACTTCCTCCTCGGCACGGAGGTGTCCGCCGCGGGCACCCACGTGCTGGTGGTGGTGGTCACCGACGCCGCGGGCAACGAGGCGCGTGCGCAGGTGACCTTCACCATCGATCCTTCCGCGCCCTCGCTGGCCATCCTCGGCGTGAGCGACGGCGAGGTGGTCAACCACGACGTCACCCTCGACGTCGCCGCCGCGCTCGATCCGGGCATCCACGCGGAGCTCGTGACCACGATGACGCTCGACGGTGAGGACTTCGTCCCCGGCACCGTCGTGTCGGCCCCCTCTGCGGTCACCGGCGGTCCCGGCGCCAACGACGGGCGCCACCAGGTGCGCGCGGTGGCTTTCGTCGACGACGTCGAGAGCGCCGTCGCCGGCCTGAGCTTCGCCATCGACACGGTGGCGCCGTCGGTGTCGGTGACGGGCGTCGTCGACGGAGAGGTGGCCCGGGGGCCGCTCGCGCCCGCGTTCACCGTCGACGACGCGTTCCCGGGTCCGGTGTTGGCCACGCTCGACGGCGCGCCGTTCGACTCGGGCGCGGAGGTCTCCGACGAGGGCGCGCACGTGCTCGTCGTCGACGCCGCCGACCTCGCGGGAAACGAGACCGTGGTGACCGTCTCCTTCTTCGTCGATCAAACCCCGCCCACGGTGGCCATCACGTTCCCCGCAGACGGTGCGTTCCTGCCGCCGCCGGTGGTCCCCGTGGCGGAGGCCGCCGACGACCACCCGGGCACGTTGGTGCTCGACGTCGACGGTGTGCTGCTCGGCGCCGATGGCGCGGTCTCCACTGCGGGGACCCACGTCTTGCACGCAAAGGCCGTGGACCTCGCCGGGAACACCGCGGTTGCGTCGGTGACGTTCACGGTGGTGGTGTCCACGCCGCCGGACATCCTCGTCACCAGGCTCGGCGAGCCCGCGACGGGCGATCGCGTCACGCTGTACGACGAGGGTGGCGCCCGCGTGGTGCTCGACACCGCGCTCGGCGCGCTGACCGACGGGGAGGTCACGGGCAGCGTCGACGACGCGGGCAAGGCGCAGCTCGGCGCCGTGCCTCCGGGGCGGTACCGCGCGCGCATCGAGCACATCTGGCAGCGCTTCTTCACCGGGGCGTTCGACGTCCCCGGCGGAACGGTGCTGTTCGACGTCCCCGACGAGCCCGCGTACGCCGCGGTGCTCTACGTCGACCCCGCGGGCGGCGACGACGGCGCCGACGGCTCGGCGACGGCGCCGTTCGCCACGCTCGTTCACGCCGTCGACGTCGCCACGAGCGGCGGGGCGGCGGCGGTGTTCCACTCGGTGATCAAGGTCGCCGGCGGGACGGTGGCGGCGCCTACGGACGGGAGCGGTCGCGTGGTGTTGCCGCGCGGGCTGAGCGTGCGCGGCGGGCACCGCGCGGGCTCGTGGGTGTTCTCGCCGGCCGATCAGGTCACCGTCATCGCCGGCGGTGTCGACGTCGGTGACGACGCCGAGCTGCTCGACGTCACGGTGCAGGACGCGACGGGCGCCGGCGTGCACGCGACGGGGAGCAGCCTGGTGCGCGACGTGAAAGTGCTCGGGGCGGCGGGCGACGGCGTCGTGTTCGACGACACCGACCTGGCGTTGGCGGCCAACGACCTCGTCGACGGCGCCGGCGGCGACGGCGTCGTCGTGAACGGCGCGGGCGTCGGCCTCGAGAACCTCACCATCGTCGACGCCGCGGGAGCGGGTCTGCGGCAGGGCAGCGCGAGCGTGGCGCGCAGCATCGCCACCGGGAGCACCGGGGACGACGTCGTCGGTGACGCCGCCGGCGACGCGGCGCGCGTGGTGAGCGACGGCGTGGTGTTCGTCGCGGGCCCGCTGCACGCGCGCTACCTGGCGCAGGCGCGCGGGGGCCAGGACAACGACAGCGCGGGCGTCGACGCCGCCGCCGAGGACGCGGGCTTGCTCGATCTGCGCGGGCGCACCACCAGCGTGCGCGGCAACCCCGACGTCGGTGCCGCGGACTTCGGGTACCACGCGTGGCCGGTGGTGCCCGCGCTCGCGTCGCCGCCGCCCCCGCCGCCTGCGGCGCCGCCGTCGTGCGGCTGCTCGGGAGCCGGTGGCCCTTCGGCGGCGCTCCCGTTCGTGGCGCTGCTCGGGGGGCTGTTGCTGTGTTGCCGTCGCCGCACGGGGGGCCGTTTGGGGCGGTAGGATTTGACCGTGCGGTTGCTGCTCTCCCTGATCGCCGCGGCGCTCGCGCCCTGCTGCACATGCGCGGCCGGCTTCGCGCTCGGGTGTGACACGGACGTCGACTGCCCCTCCGGCCTCACATGCGCGCGCGGGGTCTGCGGCGGCGGCCTCGAGGGCGAAGGAGAAGGAGCAGGCGAAGGAGAAGGAGAAGGAGAAGGAGAAGGAGAAGGAGAAGGAGAAGGAGAAGGAGAAGGAGAAGGAGAAGGAGAAGGAGAAGGAGAAGGAGAAGGAGAAGGAGAAGGAGAAGGAGAAGGAGAAGGAGAAGGAGAAGGAGAAGGAGAAGGAGAAGGAGAAGGAGAGGGCGAAGGGGAGGGCGAAGGAGAGGGCGAAGGAGAGCCCTGCATCGACCTGGACGGCGACGGCGCCGGCACCGGCTGCCCCGAGGACGACTGCGACGACAACGACGCGCGGCGCTCCTTCGGGCACGCCGAGGAGTGCGACGGCCTCGACAACGACTGCAACGGCGTCGTCGACGACGGCGACGTCTGCGGCTGCGTCCCGCTCCGCCTCGGCGACGTCGCGTCGCCCCGCCAGCTCTGCTTCGGAAACCGCACGTTCGCGGATGCCGAAGCCGAGTGCGCGCGCCGCGGCTACCGGCTCGCGACCATCAAGACCCAGGTGGACAGCGACGCCGTCGACGCGGCCCTCGGGAACACCGTCGAGCCGTGGATCGGCCTCACCGACCGCGTCACCGAGGGCAGCTTCGTCTGGTCCGACGGCAGCCCGCTCTCGTTTTCACACTTCGCGCCCGGCGAGCCCAACAACAGCAACAACGAGGACTGTGTCGAGATCGCGGCGAGCGGTGAGTGGAACGACCTCACCTGCGTCGGGCTGCGGCCGTTCTTGTGCGAGCCGAGCCCCGCCCCGCCGCCGAGCGGCGCCGCGTGCATCGACGCCGACGGCGACGGCCGCGGCGCTGGCTGCGCCGCCGGTGACGACTGCGACGACACCTCGGCGACGGTCTTCGCCCTCGTGGGCGGGGCTCGGGACCAGGACGGCGACGGCGTCACCAGCAGCGTGCACGAGCTCGCGTGCACGGACGGCACGTTGCCGGGCGGCGTCGCCCCGAAGACGACGAGCGAGGTCGACTGCGACGACCTCGACGGGAGCGTCAGCGCGGGCTGCGCCGGCAACTGCACGCGCGCGCTGGCGCCGGCGGGCGGCATCGCCGTCTGCCCCGGAAACCGGAGCTTCGCCGTCTCCGACGGCGGGTGCGGCGCCCTCTTCGGCACGCACCTCGTCTCCCTCCATGACCAGGCCGACGCGGACGCGGTCATCGAGCTCGTGCGCGGCGCCAATGCGCTGCCGACCTGGATCGGGGCGAGCGATCGCACCGTCGAAGGAACGTTCACCAACGTAGACGGCACGCCGTTCGACTTCGAAAACTTCTCCGAGGGCGAGCCCAACGACTTCGGCAACAACGAGGACTGCGTCGAGGTGGACGGCAACGGTTGGAACGACGTCGACTGCACGCGGGGCCAAGCGGCCGTGTGCGCGGCTCCATGATACAATCACTGCCTGTGATCTCCGCCGTCACTCGCCGTTCGTCCCGCCACGCAATCGCCGCGCTGGCCGCCACGGCCGCGCTCTGCTCGTGCACCTATCGCTTCCAACGCACCCAGGACGTGCAGCCCGGCGACGTCGTCGGCCGCGCCCTCCACGCCGACGGCGGCGGCGACGCGGGCTTCGCGCGCATCACCGTCGACGGCGCCAACCTCGTGCGCCGCGCCAACAACGACGGCAGCTTCGTCATCCGCGGGCTCAGCGAGGGCACCTGGCTTCTACGGTTCCAGGAAGATCAAAACGGCGACGGCCGCCTCGACCGCGCCGGCGTGCGCGCCGTGTCCCTCAAGAGCTTCACGGCGCCGGGCACCACCGGCGCGCAGCTCAGCTCCGTGCTCCTCGGAAACGTCCCCCTCGGCGGCGTGGTCACCGTCTCCGGCAGCGCCGCTCGTGACGACGGCGCGCCCCCGTCGGACAACGCCCGCGCGTTCGTGGTGCGCGGCGCCGCCGACCTCTCCCCCGAGGAGCTCGCGGGCGCGAGCCCGGCCTCGCTGGCGGGCACGGACGGCGTCGCCGAGGCCACGTCGGGCGTCGGCCCCGACGGCGCGTTCGTTTTGCCGGACATCGCGCCGGGGACGTTCCACCTCGTCGCGTTCGATCCCGGCGACGGCGAGCACCCGCCGGCGATGAGCGCGCCCGTCGCCGTCACCGCCGCCGCCGGCGGCGCCACCGACGCCGGCACGGTCCGGCTCGTGCCGGCGTCGGGCACCCGCAGCGTGCGCGTCACCACCGCGCTCACGGGCGAGACGTCGGGCGCGAGCGGCGCCGCGGCGACGGTGAAGCTCGTGCGCATCGGCGGCTCCCCGGCGCGCCCCGGCGACGTGCTCGCGAGCCTCGACACCACGCTCGCCGCCGCCATGGACCTCGAGGTGCCGCTCGGCGCGTTCGACGTCTACGTCGACTCGGCGCCCGACGCGCCCGAGTTTCACGGCGCGCTCCTCGGGCAGCTCGCGTACAGCGGCCCCGAGGTCCTCCAGTGGGGCCTGCTCACCATCCAGAGCGCCGACCCCTGCAACCCCATCGGCGACGTCGACCGCGACCAGGACGGGAAGGTCGGACTGCCTTTGCAGTCGTTGGCGCCCGAGCTGTGGGAGCAGTGCCTGGGCCCGTGCACGGTGTCGGGCGCCGCGCTCGCGCAGGCCACGTGCGACGCCGGCGGCCAGCGCTACGACTGCGACGACGACGGGGACGGCCAGCCCGACGTGCTCGAGCCCGCGTGTTACGGGCTGTGCGCGGGCGCCGACCTCGACGAGGACGGCCGGTGCGATCGCTCGCAGGGCACGGTGGACCCGTGCAGCCCCTCGTGTGAGCCGGCGGACGCCGGCGTCGTCGTCGACGCGGGCCCCCAGGACGCGGGCTTCGAGGACGCGGGCCAGCCGCCGGTGCGGCTCGGCTGCTCGCAGCCGGGCGCCGTCCCCGCCGACGGCGTGGTGGCCGGCACCCTCGCGCCCGACGGCGCCGACGACGTCGACGGCTGCTTCGACCTCCTGGCGCCCGACGCCATCTTCTCGTTCAACGTCCCGCCCGACGGGCTCGCCACGCTGAACGCGAGCACCGCGGGCTCGACGTTCGACACCGTGCTGTCCGTGTACCAGGGCGTGTGTGATCCGCAGAGCGCCCTCGGGTGCAACGACGACACCGGCGGGCCGCAGTCGCTCGTCACGGCCGCCGACGTCCCCGCGGGCGACGTGTTCTTCGTCGTCGAGGGCTACCGCGGCGCCACCGGCGACTACCGCCTCGAGGTGAGCGGCACCTACGCCCTCGGCGCCGCCTGCGATCCCGATCGCACCTCGCTCGTGTGCCCCGGCGGCGCCTGCGGCCCCGACGGCAACGGCGGCTTCGTCTGTCTCCCGCCGCGCGACTGCGCCGACGGCGTGGACGCCGACGGCGACGGCCAGGCCGACGAGGACTCGTGCGTCCAGGCGCCGGTGGTCACCTGTCCCGACGACGTCGTGGTGACGGTGCTGAACCCTGCCACGCTGTCGGCGTCCGCCACCGACGACGTGCTCGTGGCCTCGCGGCGCTGGAGCATCGTGCAGGCGCCGACGGGCTCCACGGTGGCGCTCGAGGGGGGCACCAGCGACGACGTCTCCTTCACCCCGGTGCTCGTCGGCGACTATCGCCTGCGCTACGTCGCCGCCGACGACGCGGGGCAACTGTCGGCCTGCGAGGTGAAGGTCACGGCCACCACCGACGACGCCCTCCGCGTGGAGCTGCTGTGGAACCTCGATGTCACCACCGGCGACGACACGGACCTCGATCTCCACCTGCTGCACGACGACGCCATCGCCGGCGGCGTCGGCTGGTTCGACAACGGCCTCGACTGCCACTTCGCCAATTGCCGCGCGGGCGGGCTGTCGTGGAACTTCAACGCCCTCGCGGTGGACCCGTCGCCGAGCCTCGACGTCGACGACCGCGACGGCCGCGGGCCCGAGAACATCAACATCAAGAGCCCCGAAGACCTCACCTATCGCATCGGCGTCCACTACTTCGCCGACAACGCGTTCGGTCCGTCCACGGCGCTGGTGAACGTGTTCTGCTTCGGAGACCTGGCGCAGAGCATCGTGTCGCCGGCGCCGCTCACCACGGACCCGAGCGACCCCGCGCAGAACGACTTCTGGAAGGTCGCCGACGTCACCATCGACAACGCCTCTTCGTCGTGCACCGTCACCCCGCTCGGCGACGTCGTCACCACCGCGCAGGCGCGGCTGGCGCCCTGACGCGTTCGCCGCCGGGGCGCCGTCAACGCAAGCAGGGATCGGCGCTGTCGCCGGCGCGCACCACGGGCACGCGGCCGGCGGCGACGTCCTCGAGGAAGCAGCGGTACTCGGCCTTCGGGCGCTCGGTCTGGAAGTTGACCTCGTGCCCGTCCTCGACGTCGTCGCCGGGGTTTTGCACCACCACCGCCGTGTGGTCGCCGGCGTTGCCGCTCGCCGGCAGCGGGAGCGCGGCGCGGCCCACGAGGGGCAGGAGCGTCTCGAGCGGGCGCTGATCGAGCGCGGCGAGCTCATCGCCGTCGTCGATGGCGGGGCCGGCGAGGTCGAGGCCCATGGAGAGGCTGGTGGCCTCGGCGATGCTCGGCAGGATGTAGTGGTCGACGATGCCCTGGAGCATCAACACGTTCCTCGGCTGCGTCCCCGAGCGGGGGGCGCGCACGATGACGTCGTCGTAGATCTGCGCGTCCGAGGGCTCGGCGGCCCACTGAAAGAGCGTGAGCGCCGGATCGTGCGCTTCGAGCGCGCGGCCGCTCGCGGTGTAGCCGAGGAGCTGCTCGGCGACGGGGCGCACCACCAGCGGCCGCTGCTTGTCCATGATGTTGGCGATGTAGCTGCTGCCGGCGCCCGAGAGCACCGCGGTGTGGAACGCGGGCTGCGCCGCGAGCACGAGCGGGGCGATGGCGGCGCCCATGGAGTGGCCCATGAGCGCGAGCTTGTCGCCGTCGACGGCGAAGGTGCCGGCGGCGCCGTCGCACGCGCTCGCGTCGAAGTGCAGCGCGGCGAGCATCGGGGGGAGGAGCGCGAGCTCGAGCGCGGACTGCCGGATGTTGTCCCGCAGCGCGGGCGGGTTGAAGACGTTGAACACGAGGAAGTCCTCGTTGCCGCCGGTGGTGTTGCGCAGCCCCTCGAGGGCGCCGTCGATCTGCACCGCGGCCCAGCCGACGCGCGCGAATTCCTGCGCGGGCCCGCTGCCGGGGACGACGGGCGCGGTGAAGTCCGGCGTGGCGCACACGCCCCGGTCGACGAGCGCGCGCTCGCCGCCGGCACCGGTGCCGATGAAGACGACGGTGGGCCAGCCTGTGGCGGGCATCGGCCCGCGCGGAACGGTGATGAAGATGCGCCCGGTCTCCTCGTGGTCGAAGGCGGGCGCGCCTGCGTCGTCGACGCGCCAGGCGCCGCCGCTCTGGCTGTAGGGCGGGACGCCGGACTGGTAGTCGGGGAGGTCGACGGTGGACTGAAAGACGCAGTAGCCGTCGAACGTGTCGGTGAGCGCGGGGGTGGCCGGCGGCGCGACGGGGTGGTGCGCGAGGGCGTCGTCGAGGAACAGCGAGAGGTCGGCGGCGCGGTCGTCGGTGGTGAAGACCGCGAGCGCCGCGACGTCGTCGCCGAGCGTGTCGAGCGCGGCGCGGTAGGAGGCGGCGACGGCGGCGCTCATGCCGTCGGGCGTCTTGCCGGCGCGGAGCTCGTCGAGGACGGGGGCCGGCGCGGGGGCGGAGCCGTCGGCGTAGCGCAGCGCTCGCGTGACGACGGCGGCGTAGGTGGTGCGCGCCCGCAGCGGGGCGCCCTGGAGCGGCAGGAGCGAGAGCAGCCGCGCGTCGCCGAACGGTCCGCCGTCGTCGAGGAACGCGACGTCCACCGGGACGCGCGCGCCGGTCCCGACGTCGACGAGGAACACGGAGGCGTCGTCGCGCACGCTGCCGAACAGGTCCGGCAGTGAGGCGCGGTCGACGCGGGCGCCGGCGCGCAGGTAGACGGCGCCGGCCTGGGAGAAGCCGCGGGCGTCGCGCGCGACGATGTCGAGGGCGCTCGCGACGACGCCCGCGTTGTTCGGGTTGGTGACGCCGCTCACGTCGACCGTGCCGTCCTCCCTCAGGAGGTCGTCCGACGGGAAGGGCGCGTCGAACAGCGACCCCTCGCGCGAAAATGACATCGAAAACGGCGGCCCGTCGACGACGTCGGGCGCGCACGCGCACGAGAGCGTCAGGCACGCAAGGAGAGCGGACCGCATCGGGCCAATGTCGGTGACGTCGTCCGCGTCGTCAACCAGCCCCGCGCGCGACGCGGGCTTTCGCGTTCGCTGACGTCGACAGGTGGGGTAGGATCGACGCATGCAGGTCCGCCGAGACGCCCCGAACGGCCTCCCGCGCTTGATCACCGGCGCGACCGGCGTGCGCTCCGGCTCGCCCGTGGACGTGGAGCACGCGAAGGCGGACGCCGGGGACACACCGCGCGCATCCGTGGTGGGCTCCGTCGGCGGCCGCGTCGTCCGCCGCGCCGACGTCGAGCTGTGGACGCTCCCCGGGCGCGACGCCGTCGTCATGCTCCCCAAGGGCACCACCTGGTCCGCCTACGTCGCCGCGCTTGAAAAGAGCGGCGCCTTCGCCGACCAGGCCGAGCAGCTCGAGGCGCTGAGCAAGCTCACCGCCAAGAAGGCCGCGCCCGACGCGCGCCCCGCGGTGGGCGTCATCCTCTCGGAGGCGCGGATGCTCGTTCGTGACTTCCACGAGAACACCGAGAACGTCATCCGGCTCGTCGAGGAGATGGGGTGCCGTCCGGTCATCGTCCCTCCCTGCGCCGACATCTGCGTCGCCGGCGGCGCCGACGCTCGCGCCCGCGCCGTCGCGTCCATGGCGTCCACGCTCGACGGGCTCGTCGGCCCCGGTGGCGCCGACGTCAATCCTGCCGTCTACGGCGAGCAGAACACCGGCTCGCTGCAGACCAACCCCTTCCGCGACGCCTTCGAGACCGCCTTCGTCAAGGTCGCCCTCGACTGCGACCTCTTCGCGTTCGGCATCTGCCGCAGCCACCAACTGTGGAACGCGGCCGCCGGCGGGAAGCTCGTGCAGGACATCCAGGACGAGGGCCTCACCTCCGTGAGCCACCGCGACGGGCACCACCCGATGATGGTCAAGCGCGGCTCGATGATCTTCGAGGCCACGCGCCAGCAGGCGTTGCGCGTGAACAGCCTGCACCACCAGGCCGTCGACTTCGCCGGCTGGGGCTTTCGCGTCGTCGCCAAGGTGAAGGACGAGGGCACGGGCAAGGACATGATCGAGGCCACCGAGCGCTGGAACGGCATCACCACGCAGTGGCACCCGGAGCTCATGCAGGACGACCCCGCCATGCGCGCGCTCTTTTCCACCCTCGGACGCCGCGCCCACGCCTTCGCCCTCATGAAGGAGATGGGGCGCCCGTCGGCCGCCGCGCTCCTCGAGCGCATGCGGAGCGATCCCCGCTTCGACGCCACCGACGTCGCCTGGGTCAAGCGCGAGCTGTCGCGCCGGCTGTGAGTGGAGCCGGCGGGCCGGTCCTCGATGCGCAGGGGGTCGACGCAGTAGGATGCGGCACATGAAGACCGTCCTCACGCTCTCCCTCCTCGCGCTCCTCGCCGGCGCTTGTCACAGCTCGACGCCGGCCGCCCCCGCGCCCGCCTCCGCGCCCGCCGCCGCGCCCGCCGCCGCGCCCGCCGCCGGCGCCTGCCAGCACACGACGTGCGGCGAATGTGTCGCCGAGGGCGGCTGCTGGTGGCACACGGACAAGAACGCGTGCACCGAGGGCATGCAGGGCTGCACCGACGGCAAGGACTGCGTGAACAACAACGAGCACCCCTGCCCATGATCACGCCTGCCGCCCTCGTCCTGGCGGTCGCGGTGGCCGGAGGCGGTGGGACGACGCCGCCGCCGGCCCCTACCGCCGACGGCGTACAGCCGCGCGCCTACGCCGTCGGCGCCGGCACCGCCATCGGCACCGTCGCCGGCGGCCTCGTCGGCGGCGTCGCCGGCATCGCGTTGTTCGGCTACGGCTTCCACCTGTGCCTCGAGAGCTGCCCGCCGCCGACGCCCCTCCAGTCCGCGGCGCTGTACGCGTCGCCCTTCGTCGCCGCCGCCGCCGTCGTCGCCGGGGCCGCCGGCGGCGCCACCGCGGGCGCGAGCGTCGTCGACGGTGACACCGGCGTGGCCTTGCTCGCCGGCAGCGGCGCGGGCGTTTTCGCGGTCGGCGGCTCCCTGCTGACGGCCCTCGGCGTCATCGCGCTGCGCGTCCCGGACCCCGTCGGCTATGGCCTCCTCGCGCTCGGGGCCGGCGCGAGCGTCGCCGTGGGCGCGATCGGTGCGCAGGAGGCCTACGAGAGCTTCGCGCCGGGGATGTAGCGAACGGAGCGGGAGGGATTCGAACCCTCGATACCCTCGCGGGTATGCCGGATTTCAAGTCCGGTGCCTTCAACCACTCGACCACCGCTCCGTCGACGGAGATAGCGGATCGAGGACGCGCCTGCTACCCGTGCCGCATGAGCGAGGTGCAGCTTCGAGGGGGCGCGCGCGCGTTCGGCCGAGCCGGTGTCGCGCGCGCCGGTGCCGCTTCCTTCGTCGCAATCATGGCCGCCTGCGCTCCCGCGTCCGTCGACGTCGGAGAGCGCGTGCGCGTGGAGACCGATCCGTTGCGCGTGGTCATCGCCACCGCCGACGGCGGCGAGCTCGTGCTCCAGGGCGTCCACCGCGGCGCCGACTTCTACTACGAGGAGCCGCAGATCCTGCCCGGGTGGGACGGCTACCGCGAGTCCGTCAAGACGTGGCAGCTCGTCGAGGGCGCCGACGTCGTCGAGGCCGACGACGCCCACGCCGTCGTCGAGACCGACGGCGGCACGCTCACGGTGCGCGAGGACGGGCCGCGCGTTCGTTTGTCGTTCGCGCTCGAGCCCGAGACCGCCGGCGTCCCCGCCAAGACGTCGCTCACCTTCGGCATGAGCGGCGACGAGGGCTTCTTCGGCCTCGGCGAGCGCTTCGCCGAGGTGAACCACCGCGGCAAGGGCTTGTACACCTGGGCCGAGGAGGGCGGGCTCGGCGGCGGCGAGGATCCCGTCGGCGCCGCGGGCAGCCCGTTCCCCAACGGGCCGTCGATGACGTACTTCCCGGTGCCGTTCTTCCTCTCGAGCGCCGGCTACGCCGTCCACCTCGACACCACCGTGCGCACCGAGGTCCACCTCGGCGACGAGAGCCCCCGCCACTGGCGCGCCGCCGTCTCCGCCGCCGACTTCGACGTCGTCGTCTACGCGGCGCCGCCGCTGCAGGCGCTCGACATGTACACCGAGGACACGGGCCGGCCGATGATCCCGGCGCCGTGGGTCTGGGGCCCGCGCCGCCGCGTCGACGCGCTCGACGACGACGAGTGGCATCGCTTGCGCGACTCCCACGTGCCCACCACCGGCATCGACGACGCCGTTCACTTCCTGCCGCACCTCTCCCAGGCCGGACGCGAGGACGAGCTGCGCGCGTGGACCAGCCGGCTGCACGACGCCGGCTTCAAGGTCATGGCCTACAACAACCCGTACGTGTCGATGTCGGAGGCCTCCGCCGCCGCCGACTTCGGCTTCGGGCGCGACCACGGGTTCTTCCTCACCGACGACAGCGGCGCGCCCGCGCAGACGTTCTTCATCTCGGGCACGCCCCAGACCCTCGCCACCGTCGACCTCACCGACGACGACGCCGTCGCCTGGTTCCAGTCGCTTTTGAAGCGCACGCTCGACATCGGCTACGACGGGTGGATGCACGACTTCGGCGAATACACGGGGCGCGCCTGGCACGCGCACGACGGCTCCACCGGCGAGAGCCTGCACAACCGCTTCCCGGTGCTGTCGGCCAAGGCCGCCCACGACCTGCTCGAGCGCGAGCGCCCCGACGACTACCTCTTCTTCGTGCGCTCCGGCGGCTCCGGCACGCAGGCGTTCGTGCCCGCCGTCTGGGGCGGCGACGCCGAGGCCACGTTCGACGACACGCAGGGCATCCCGAGCGCGCTGCGCTCCGGCTTGAGCCTCGGGATGTCGGGCGTGCCCTATTGGGGCAGCGACGGCACGGGCTTCAAGTGCCTCACCAACTACCCGCGCGACAAAGAGGTCTACCTGCGCTGGGCGGAGCTCATGGCGGTGAGCCCCATCATGATGGAGCAGAACGCGTGCAGCAATCCGCTCGACCCCGGCCGCACCAAGTGGACCCTGTGGAGCGACGAGGAGACCACCGAGACGTACGCCAAGATGGCGCGGCTGCACACGCGGCTGCAGCCGTACTTCGAGGTGCTCGCGCGCCAGGCGCACGAGACCGGCGTGCCGGTGATGCGCCACCCGTTCCTCGTGCACCCCGACGCCGTCCTCGCGCGCGACGTCGACGACGCGTTCTACCTGGGGCCCTCCCTGTACGCGCTGCCGATCGTTCGCCGCGGAGAGACCGCCAAGAGCGCGTGGCTGCCGCCCGGCCGGTTCGTCGACCTCGACGACGGCGCGGTCTACGAGGGCGACGGCCTGCGTGACGTCGTCATCCCCGCGCCGCTCACCAAGCTCCCCTTGCTCGTCGTGGAGAACCAGCTCGTGCCCATGCTCGACGCGTCCATCGAGACGCTCGGGGCGACGGACGATCCCGCCATCGTCACGCCGGACAAGGTCGCGGACCGGCTCGACGTCGTCGTCGCCCTCGGGCCCGGCGGCGCCGCCGAGATGACGCTCACCGACGGCACGCTCTTGAGCGCCCACGCGACGGCATCGAAGGTGACGGGGCCGCTCGCCCCCGCGGGCGACGACCTCGAGGGCTGCGCGCGCTGCTTCGCCGTGGACCGCTTCGGCGACGTCGAGCGCATCCGGGCCAACGGCGCGCTCGCCGCCGACGACACGGTCCTCGTCGACGGCGTCGAGCTGCGTGCCACGGGCCCGGTGCGGCGCGTGCGCTGGACCGTGCTGCGCATGCCGTAGCGGGTCGCCGCGGGCCGAGGCCGCCCGCGACGAGGCCGCGCGCACCGACGGCGCGTGGTACGGTCGCGTCGTGGCCAGGAGCGCGCTCGCGTCCCTCGGGACGTCGATCTTTTCGGAGATGACCCGGCTCGCCGAGGAGCGGGGCGCGGTGAACCTGTCGCAGGGCTTCCCCGACTTCGAGGGCCCGAAGGAGGTCGTCGACGCCGCCGTCGAGGCGCTGCGCTCCGGGAAGAACCAATACGGGCGCAGCATGGGCCTGCCCGCGCTCGTGCAGCAGATCGCCGCCCAGCGCGAGCGCGACTACGGCCTCGTCTACGATCCCATGACGGAGGTGTGCGCCTTCGCCGGCGCCACCGAGGGCATCGCCGCCGCCATGCTCGGCCTGCTCGAGCCCGGTGACGAGGTCATCCTGCTCGAGCCGTTCTACGACGGCTACCCCGCCACCGTGGCCATGGCGGGCGCCACCGCGAGGATCGTCACGCTGCGGTTCCCGGAGTTCGCCGTCGACGCCGCCGCGCTCGCGTGCGCGGTCACCGACAAGACGCGCATGATCGTCGTCAACGCGCCGCACAACCCGAGCGGCCGCGTGCTGACGGAGGCGGAGCTGGACGCCGTCGCCCGCGTCTGCAGCGAGAACGACCTCGTGGCCCTCACCGACGAGGTCTACGAGCACCTCACCTTCGACGGCCGGAAGCACGTGCCGCTCGCCACGCGCCCCGGGATGCGCGAGCGCACGGTGTCGTTGTCGTCGACGGGCAAGACCTTTTCCTTCACCGGCTGGAAGGTCGGCTGGTGCACGGGCCCCAAGGACCTCGTGGCCTGCGTGCAGCGGGCCCACCAGTTCCTCACCTTCTGCGCGGCCACGCCGCTGCACGCGGCCATGGCCACGGCGCTGTCGGCGTTTCAGCGGCCGTTCCTCGACGAGCTGGTGCGCGAGTACACGGGGCGCCGCGACTTCCTCGTGGCCGCGCTGCGCGAGGTGGGCTTCGACGTCAGCGTCCCACAGGGCGCCTACTTCGTCCTCGCCGGCATCCGCGGCCTCACCGCCGAGGACGACGTCGCCTTCGCGCGCCGCCTCATCGACGAGGCCGGCGTCGCCGCCATCCCCCCGAGCGCCTTCTACGCCGCCGACGTCGACGAGGGGCGGCGCCTGTTGCGCTTCGCGTTCTGCAAGAGGCCCGAGACCCTCGAGCGCGCGGCGGAGCGCCTGCGCGCGTGGCGCCGCCGCCGGCCGGCGGAGCGGAGCGCGACGTGATCGTCGGGAAGGCGCGCATCGAGCGGCTGTGGATGTTCGGCCGGCTCAACAACTTCGGCGAGCAGGTGCTCATCGTGTCGATGCGGGCGGACGTCCAGGGCGACGCGCTCCTCGTGCTGCCGCTGCCCCTCAAGGCCGGCGGTCGCTGCGCCTTCACCGACCTCTCCGCCTACGACACGCTGTTCGGCGAGCTCGATCTGTGCTGGGAGCCTTCGCTCGTCATCTCCGACAACCCGCGCCTGCAGGCGGACCTCGAGGGGTCGCTGTTGAACGCGGGGGCGTCGGCTTCGACGGGGGCGCTGTGGAAGACGCGCGCCGAGCTCACGCGCGCCGATCCCGCGTTGCCCGCCGACGCCTGGGCCGACTACGCCTTCGCTGCCTTTCGCTTGCCGCCGGGCAACAACGACGTGAAGCCGCTCGCGCTCGTGTTCGAGACGCGGGTGCCCGAGAAGATCTTCTTTCCCACCGCGGACCCGCACAAGCCGGAGAAGGTGCACGTACACCAGCGCCTCTACGCGCAGGGCTGGATGGCCAAGCGCCTCGAGGGATGGCTCGAGAGCGACAGCGTCGCCGGCGAGCACGTCGACGTCGCCGCGACCAGGAGGCTCGTCACCGGGGGGCTGCGGGTGTACCGCTCCGATCGCCGCGGCGAGCGCAAGAACGAGGACGTATGGGTGAAGGTCACGTGACGCGCAGGCGCCTGTCGACGGCGCGGGCCGGCCTCGCGCTGCTCCTGGCGGCGTGGGTCGGGGCCGGGTGCGATTGCGTGCGGGGCCGCCCGCTGTCGATGGACTGCATCGACGTCGACGGTCACCGCGTGTGCCGCACGGCGCTCACGCCGTCGGAGAGCGGCGCCGGCATCGACGACGTCTTCACGCTGTTCAGCGGCCGCGGCGACGACTACGCCTGCCGCCCCGAGAAGGCCGCCGACCTCAAGCACGGCTTGCTCGTGCACCTCGTCGGGACCGGCGACGACCCCTCCGCCGCCGACGGCTTCGCCGAGCGCGCCTGCGCCGCCGGCTTCGCCGCGGTGGCGCCCATGTACGAAAACAGGAAGGCGTCGCGGCAGGTCTGCGGCGCCCTCGACGGCGCCGACGCCGACGCGTGCTTCGAGGCGTTCCACCGTGAGATCCTGTTCGGCGACGGCGCCGTCGACGTCGCCGGCGTGAGCGTCGACGACAACAACGCGGTGAGGAACCGCACGCAGAAGCTCCTCGACGCCCTGGCCGGCGACGACGGCGACGCCTTCCCGCCGTGGAAGGACCTCGACAAGGCCTTCGCCGACGGCGACATGAGCGCGATGACGCTCTCCGGCCACTCGCAGGGCAACGGCCACGCGCTGTTCTGGGCGCGCGAGCAAGAGGTGGCGCGCGTGGTGCTCCTCTCCGGCGTCGCCGACGCCATCGGGCTCGGGACGCCTTCGAGCGTGCCGCCGGCCTGGATCGCCGGGTTCCAGGACCTCACCGCCACCGATCCGCAGCGGTTCTTCTCGTTCGTGCACCAGGATGAGGACGGCCTCACGCCCGTCGACACCGGCAACGAAAACGCCGACGACGCCGGCGTCCCCCCGGTGGAGTGCCTGTGGCCGGCGAGCCCGCTGCCCGCAGGGTGCCATCGCGTCGTCGTGCGCCCCATGGGCTGCGGCCCCGTCGACGCCCACATCTCCGTCGTCACGCGCACGTGGGGCGACAAATGCCAGCTCGGCGGCGACGGCCACGACAACGGCCCCACGTGGGAGAGCCTGCTCACCGGCCCCGGCTAATCCCGGCGGACGGCCGCCGAAGGGAGTGCACGGGCGGCGCGGTTCGTTGTAGACCGCGGCATGGTCGAGGTCGTCGACGTCAACGATCTGTCTCACACCGAGGCCCGCCGCGCGGTGTCGACGGGTGCGCCGGTGTACCTCTTCGTGAACCCCGTGGAGTTCCACGGGCCGCACCTCCCGCTGCACAACGACGAGCTCGTGGCCCGCGGGCTCGCGCGCGACCTGCACGCGCGCGCGTTCGACGACGCCGGCCCGCTCCTTGTCGGCGGCCGCCTCGAGATGGGCGTCGACCCGTGTCCGGGTCCGGGGACGCGCGCGTTCTCGTTCGACGTCGTGAGGGACGCGGTCACGGACGCCTGCGACAGCCTGGTCGACCTCGGCGCGAGGAAGATCGTGGCCATGACGTTTCACGGGTCGCCGCTGCACGAGCACGCCATCGACGTCGGGCTCGCCGCCGCCCGCAAACGGGGGGCGCGCGCGCTCAACCCGATGAACCTCCTGCTGGATCTCCTCGTCACGGTGGACGGGCGCCGCTTCGCGCCTGCGGTCGATCACATCGACGACGCCGCCGAGCGCGCGCGGCTGTTGGAGCTGATGCCCGTGGACTTCCACGCCGGCTTCTTCGAGACGAGCATGACGCTGCACTACGCGCCGGCGTCGGTGTCGCCGGCGCACGCGGAGCTGCCGCCGTGTGCCGGGCTGCCGCTGGACCCGGTGCTCGCGCGCCTCGAGCGCGCCGCCCGCGCCATCGGCCGCACCCGTCTCGCCGACGAATTCCTGCTGGCCGCGCGCTCGCAAGGGTGGGGATCCCTGCGGCCGTTCCCGGGCTACACGTCGTCGCCGCACCGGGCGACGGCGTCCACGGGCGCCTACTTCGCCGGCCAGATCATCGACCTGTACGCGCCCGTGGTGCGCGGGGTCCTCGACGGCGTGCGCGACGCGCCGCCGCCGGTGATGCCGTGGGTGCTGTGGGCGACGCTCGGCGGCCGCGTCGAGGCGGCGAAGAAGGTGGAGCTTCACGAGGTGCGGGCATGACGCAGGAAGCAGCGAACAAGTCCGCGGCCAAGGCCGTCAAGCCCGATCCGCTCGAGCACGTCGCCATGTTGAGCGGGGTGCCGGCGGCGTTGCGCCGCGAGCTGGCCAAGACGGCGGTGCCGAAGAACCTCGAGGGCGGCGAGGTGCTCATCAGGCAGGGCGAGCCCGGCGTGCGCATGTACTTCCTGCTGCAGGGGGAGCTGTACGTCACGCTCGGCGATCCCTCGGCGGAGCCCATCGCGCGCATCCACGCGGGAGAGACCGTCGGCGAGCTCGGCGTCCTCGAGGGCGGGTTGGCGTCGGCGCACGTGGTGGCCCACGGCCCCTGCGAGCTGCTCGCGCTCGACGAGGAGGCCTTCTGGTCGCTGACGCACAAGTCGCACGCGTTCGCCATCAACCTCATCGTCAAGCTCGCCGAGCGCTTGCGCGCCAACAACGCCACCGTGTCGGGCAACATCGAAAAGCGCAGGCTCTACGAGCGCGCCGCCATGTTCGACGGCCTCACCGGCATCCACAACCGCCGCTGGCTCGACGAGAACCTCACGCGCCTCGTGGAGCGCCACCACCTCGGCGACACGGACGACGACGGTCGCACGGTGCGCTCGCCCATGGCCGTCGCCCTCATCGACATCGACCACTTCAAGCGCTTCAACGACGGCCACGGGCACGAGGCCGGCGACGTCGTGCTGAGCGGCGTGGCGTCGGTGCTCGCGCAGAACCTCCGCCCCACGGACCTCGTGGCGCGCTTCGGCGGCGAGGAGTTCGTCATCCTCTTCCCCGACACCGTCCTCGACGAAGCCAAGGTCGCGTGCGAGCGCGTGCGCCAAGCGGTGGCGGCGGCCACGGTGACGATGCCCGACGGCGCCGCGCTCCCGGCGGTGACCATCTCGCTCGGCGTGGCGGAGCTTCAGGACAAGGAGGAGCCCCCGGGCATCCTCAAGCGCGCCGACGCAGCCATGTACGAGGCGAAGCGCGGCGGGCGAAACCGCGTGGTGGCGGCCCCCCGCTGAGCGGCGGCCCGCCGGGCAATCCGGCGGGCGTGACGACGACAGGAACGCCCTCCGGGTCGTTGACCGGATCCCGCGATCTGCTAACTCCGGGCCATGAGCGACACCCCGGAAAAGCCCCCCGAAAACGGTGACGGTGACGGCGGCGGCCGCCGCGACGTGAGCGAGATCTCCATCGTCGACGAGATGCGGGACAGCTACCGCGACTACTCGATGAGCGTCATCATCGGGCGCGCGCTCCCCGACGTGCGCGACGGGCTCAAGCCGGTGCACCGGCGCATCCTCTACGCCATGTACGACGAGGGCCTGCTCCCCTCGCGCAAGTACTCCAAGTGCGCCGGCGTCGTCGGCGAGGTCTTGAAGAAGTACCACCCCCACGGCGACGCCTCGGTCTACGACGCGCTCGTCCGCCTGGCGCAACCCTGGAACATGGGCGCCCTGCTCGTCGACGGGCAGGGGAACTTCGGTTCCGTCGACGGCGACCCGCCCGCCGCCTACCGCTACACCGAGTCGCGCCTGGCCAAGCTCGCCGAAGAGCTGCTGCGTGACATCGAGAAGAACACCGTAGACTTCCTCCCCAACTTCGACGGCACCCACGAAGAGCCCACGGTGCTCCCGTCGCGCGTGCCCAACCTCCTCGTGAACGGCTCCGAGGGCATCGCCGTGGCCATGGCCACGCGTTGCCCGCCGCACAACCTCAACGAGGTCATCCACTGCCTGGTCGCGCTCATCGAGGAGCGCTACGAGGGCAAGGAGAAGCTCACCACCCGCCGCCTCGTCGAGCTCATGCCGGGGCCGGACTTCCCCACCGGCGGCCAGCTCTGCGGCCAGGCGGGCGTCTACAACTACTACGAGACCGGCAAGGGCGCGCTCAAGCTGCGCGGCGTCGCGCGCATCGAGGACAACGCCCGGACCAAGAAGACGCAGATCATCATCGACGAGATCCCGTTCCAGGTGAACAAGGCCAAGCTCGTCGAGCGCATCGCCGAGCTCGTGCGCGACAAGAAGGTCGACGGCATCAGCGAGCTGCGAGACGAGAGCGACCGCACCGGCATGCGCATCGCCATCGACCTCAAGCGCGACGCCATCGGCGACATCGTGCTCAACCAGCTCTACAAGCACACGCCGCTCGAGATCACCTACCCGGTCACCATGCTGTCCATCGTCGACGGGCAGCCCAAGACGCTCGGCATGCGCGCGCTGCTCGAGACGTTCATCGACTTCCGCCGCGAAGTGGTCACGCGCCGTACGCGCTTCGAGCTCGACGAGGCCGAGCGCCGCTTCCACACCGTCGCCGGCCTGGTCACCGCGCTCGACGACATCGACCGCGTCATCACCATCATTCGCTCCAGCCGCGACACGGACGAGGCCAAGCAGAAGCTCTGCGCCGAGAAGTTCATGGGCGCGGTGAAGCTCGGCCTGTTCGCGTCGGCGCCCACGCCGCAGATCGCGGGCTGGTTGCAGCAGGGCTACGCCCAGCTCGACGAGGCGCAGGCGCAGGCCATCCTCGAGATGCGCCTCTCCCGCCTCGTCGGCCTCGAGCGGGACAAGCTCCTCGAGGAGGGTGAGGACCTGCTGCGCGAGATCGATCGCTTGAAGGAGATCCTCGCGGACCTGAAGGTCCTGATGCAGGTCATCAAGAACGAGCTCAAGGACATCCAGACGCGCTTCGCCGTCGACCGGCGCACGCGCATCGTGGCCGACGTCGACGAGATCAACGTCGAGGACCTCATCGCCGAGGAGGAGATGGTCGTCACCATCTCCCACGCCGGCTACATCAAGAGGTCTCCGCTGTCCGCCTACCGCGCGCAAAAGCGCGGCGGGAAGGGCAAGTCCGCGGCAAAGACCAAGGACGAGGACTTCATCCAGGACGCGTTCGTGGCCTCCACCCACGCGTACCTCCTCACCTTCACCAACAAGGGCAAGGTGTACTGGGTGAAGGTGCACCAGGTGCCCGAGGCGGGCGGCCAGTCGCGCGGCCGGCCCATCATCAACCTCGTGCAGCTCGAGCAGGGTGCGGACGGCACCGGCGAGAAGGTGTGCGCGGTGCTGCCGGTGCGCAAGTTCCCAGAGAAGGAAGGCGAGGGCTACGTCGTCTTCTGCAGCAAGAACGGCACCGTCAAGAAGACGGACCTCACGCAGTACTCCAACCCGCGCTCCACCGGCCTCATCGCCTGCGGCATCGACACTGACGACGAGCTCATCGCCGTCGTCATCACCGATGACCAGAGCGACCTCTTCCTCACCACCGCCGACGGCATGTCCATCCGCTTCAAGGCGAGCGACGTGCGGCCCATGGGGCGCTCGGCGGTGGGCGTCATCGGCATCAAGCTGACGCAGCAGGACAGCGGCGCCAAGGACGCGGTCGTGGCCATGGAGGCGCTGCCGGCCGGCGGCGGCGCCGAGGTCGAGCCGTCGGTGATGACGGTGACCGAGCGCGGCTACGGCAAGCGCACGCAGGCCAAGGAGTACCCGCAACAAAACCGCGCGGGCATGGGCGTCATCACCATCAAGACCACGGAGCGGAACGGCCGCGTCGCCGGCGCCATCGTCGTCACCCCCGGTGACCAGGCCATGGTGGTCACCGACGGCGGCACCCTCATCCGCATCGCCACGGACGACGTGAGCGAGATGGGGCGCAACACGCAGGGCGTTCGCATCCTCAACGTCGACGAGAGCGAGCGCGTCGTCACCGTCGTGCGCATCGACGAGCCGGCGGTGAAGGGCGGCTCGCAGGTGGACGGCTCGCCGGTCACCGAGTCGGAGGAGGGCGCGCCGGTGGAGGCCGGCTCCGCCGACGCCGACGACGATGGCGACACCGAGCCGCCCACGCCCACCATGTCCGACGCCGACGACGACGACACCGACGAAGGCGACGCGTGACGCTGGCGGCGCGAGCGGCGCGCGGCGCGCCCAAGTGGAGCGCCTGCCTGGCGGCCTTGGTCGCAGCGGCGCTCACCGGCTGCGTGCCGGCCACCGGCGCCGGCGAGGCCGTGGGCAAGGAGGGCAAGGTGGTCTTCGACGCCGAGACCAACCTGGCCTTCTCCACGCGCCTCGTCGTCGGGAGCGCGTTCGTGGTGGGGTTCAAGGCTCGCAGCGACGAGGACAAGGGGGCCGTGGCCAAGGCCCTGCTCGAGAGCAGCGACGACAAGGTGCTCACGGTCGACGCCGGCGGGCGCGTCGAGATCACCGGCCCCGGCGCCGCCGAGCTCCAGGTGAACGGCCCCGACGGCACGGTCGACAGCATCGACATCCACGCGGGCAAGGCCGGCGCGACCACCCTCGTGGACCCGGTGCTCCTCGCGGCGGCGCCCGAGGTGGACGCGCGGCTCCCGGACGCCTTCGCCATCCACAAGGACCTCGACACGGGCCTCGAGGTCTCCGCTCTCGACACCTGCGGCGGCGAGCTCCTCGACCTGCACGCGTCGTCCCTCGAGGTGGGCGGGGCCACGTCCACGGCGGCGGCGGCGGGCCCGGCCTCGTTCGTGGTGCACGCCGTCGACGCCGGCGACGTCACCCTCACGCTCCACACGCCCGGCCTCGACGACCTCGCGTACACCGTGCACTCCATCGACCCCGCGCAGGTGGACGAGGTCGACGTCGCGGTGACGTCCGCCGACGACCAGGGGAACGTCACGCTGTGGGGCCGCGCGTTCGAAAACGACGTCGAGCTCATCGGCGACCTGAATTTCTCGTGGAGCTCCGACGAGCGCGTCACGCTCAACGGCCTCCAGGGGATGGTGGTCGACGGCAGCGTCTCGTTCCCCGCCGACGGCGAGCCGCCCGACGATCGCCCGGCCGAGGTGAGCGCGGAGGTGTTCGGCGAGACGGGCACCCTCGACCTCCTTCAGGCCGGGCTCACCACCACCACCTCCCGCGGCGACCCCGCCCGCGTCCTCGACGACGCGAGCAGCGGCGCTGGCGGCGGCTGCGGCGGCAGCAGCGCGCCCTGCGATCCCGAGGCCGCGCTCGTCGCCGTTCTGGGGTTGCGCGGCCTCGTCCGGCTCCGCCGCCACGCCGCCGCGCCCCGAAGGGGCGGGCAGGGCTCCCTTCCGCGCGGCGGCCGGCCGGCATGAGCGAGGCGCTCGTCGACGCCCGCTCGTTGTCGCGGCGCTTCGGCGACACCGCCGCCGTCAGCGACGTCAGCTTCTCGCTCGCCCGCGGCGAGGTGGCCGGCTTCCTCGGCCACAACGGCGCCGGCAAGTCCACGACGCTGCGCATCCTCGCCGGCGCGCTGTCGCCCACGGGCGGGCAGGCCCTCATCGATGGTCATGGTTCATCAACGATGGAAGCGAGGAGGAACGTCGGCTTCCTCCCGGAGACGCCTCCCCTGACGGCGGAGCTCACCGTCGAGGAGCAGCTCGGCTTCGCGGCCGGGATCCGCGTGGGCGGCCCGCGCGCCCGGCGCAAGGCGGCGGTCGCGGCGGTGGTGGAGCGCTGCGGCCTGGGCGACGTCCGGCGGAAGCTGAATTCCACACTTTCGAAAGGAACGAAGCAGCGGGTGGGCCTCGCCCAGGCGCTCCTCGGCGACCCTCCGGTGCTGCTCCTCGATGAGCCCACGGCGGGCCTCGATCCCAAGCAGGCCGCGGCGGTGCGGGAGCTCATCCGCGACCTCGGCGCCGGCCACGCGGTGCTGCTGTCCACGCACCTGCTCCACGAGGTGACGGCGCTGTGCTCGCGCGCCCTGCTCTTGCGCCGCGGCCGCCTGGTGGTGGACGACAGCCTCGACGGCCTCCGCGCCCGCGGCGGCTCCCTCGAACAGACTGTGCTCGCCGCCCTCGACGACGAGCCCGCGGCCGAGGCGACACCGTGACGCCCTCGTCGTGCGGCGGGCCCTCGTGGCGCGCGCGGGAGGCGTCGTGAGCGCCGCGCGGGCGGTGCTCGGGCGCGAGCTGCGCGTGGTGTTCACCACGCCGCTGGCGTGGGCGGCGCTGGGGGCGTTCTCCCTCGTCACCGCGCTGCTGTTCTGGCTCGAGCTGCTGAGCTTCGAGGTCGCCCAGCAGCGGGCGCTGGCCGTCAACGATCCCCAGCTCCTGGCGCTCCTCGACTTCAACGACCTGCTCATCGGCAGCGTGCTCAACCACGCTCAGGTGCTTTTGATCTTCGTGGTCCCGCTCCTCACCATGCGGCTGTTCGCCGACGAGGCGCGCCAGGGGACGCTCGACTTCCTCCTCGCCGCGCCCATGCGCACCTGGTCCCTGGTGCTCGGCAAGATCGGCAGCGTCGTGGTCGTGGTCGTCGCCGCCGCGGCGGTGTTGCTCGTGTACCCGGCGCTCCTCCAGGTCTTCGGCCGCGCCGTGGTGCAAGGCGACGGCATCGTCGACTGGGCCCAGGTCGCGAGCGGCCTGCTCGGCGTCATCCTGTGCGGCACGCTCTACGCCGCGCTCGGCGCCGCCCTGTCAGCCGCCACCAACAGCCCGTCCGCCGCCGCGCTCGTCACCGCGCTCGCCCTGGTGGCCCTCTGGTTCGGCGGCAGCGCCGCCCCGGGGCTGGCGGGCTCGGCGGGCAACGTCGTCGCCTGGGTGGCGCCGGCGTCGCACCTCGAGCGGCTCGCGCGTGGCGTCGTCGCCGTCCCGGACCTCGTGTACTTCCTGGGCGGCACGGCGGCCCTGGCCTTCATCACCACGCGTCTCGTCGACGCGAGGAGGCGCGCATGACGACGCTCACGGGCTCGCTCGCGCGCGTCGTCTTCGTCTGCGGCCTCGCCGTCGCCCTCACGGCGGCCACCGTGGGCAGCGCGTTCTTCGGCGTGACCACGTGGCTCACGCTCGTGCCCCTCGGGGCCGGCCTGGTCGCCGCTGCCGCCGGCGGCGTCGCGTCCTTGCGCGGCGCCCGCGTCGACGGGCGCGGTGCGCGCGCCGTGGTCGAGTGCGCCGTCGTCGTCGTGCTCGCCGTCGCCGCCAACGTCGTGGCGCTGCGCTTCCCCGCGGCCGTCGACGTCACCCGCAGCAAGCGCAACACGCTCGCCGAGCAGAGCGTCCAGGTCGCGCGCGCCCTGAAGGAGCCGGTGGTGGTCCGCGCGGTGCTCGACGCGGACGACCGCGCCTTCGCCGACCTGCGCGACCTCGTCGAGCGCTACCGCCGCGAGACCTCGGAGCTCACGCTCGAGCGCGTCCAACCCGCGGCGGGCGCGGCCAACGGCGACGACAAGGTGGTCCTCGTCGCGGGCGATCGGCGACAGAAGGTGCACTTCGAGGCGGGGGCGCCCGATCAGGAGGCGCAGCTCACCCGCGCGTTGAAGGCCATCGAGACGCGAACGCGTGCGCGCGTCTACGTGCTCGCGGGCCACGGCGAGGCCGCCGTCGACGACGACGGGCCCCCGGGCCTGCGCCGCCTCGGCCAGGCGCTCGTGGACGAGGGCTTCGAGGTCGTCCCGCTGCCGCTGGCCGCGGTGGGCCGCGTGCCGGAGGACGCGGCGGCCGTGATCGTGGCGGGGGCCAGGCCGTTTTTGGCGCCGCCCTCCGGGGACGGCGACGCGGGGGCGCCGTCGAGCGCCCGCGGCGACGGCGCGGCGTTGCAGCGCTACCTCGACGGCGGCGGCCGGCTGCTGCTGCTCCTCGAGCCCGGCGGCGAGGACTTCGCGAGCCTGCTCGGCTCCGTCGGGGTCCAGCCGAACGGCGACGTCGTCATCGACAACTCGAGCTTCTCGGGGCTCCTCGGCGGGCCGGACACGGCGACGGGCGTGGCGTACGCGACGCACCCGGTGACGGCGAAGCTCGGCGGCGCGCTCACGCACTTCCTCCACGCGCGCTCGTTGGCGGAGAACCCCGGGACGCCGGCGACGGTCACCGCGCTCGTGCAGACCGGCGCCGACACCTGGGGCGAGACGCACCTCGTGCCGGGGACGCCGCCGCAAAAGGACGACGCCGACATCGCCGGCCCGCTGACGATGATGATGGCAGTGACGGCGCCGGGCGGCGCGCGGGTCGCGGTCGCAGGCGACGCCACCTTCGCGGAGAACCGAGGCATCGGCCTGGGCGCCAACCGCGACCTCGCCGTCAACGCCGTGCTCTGGCTCGCCGACAAGCAGAGCGACATCGCCGTGCGCGCCCGCGGCCGCGGCGGTAACCTCCTGCTGCTCACCCCCACGGCGCGCGAGCGCATCGCGTTCGTCTTGCTCTACGGCATGCCGGTGCTGCTGTTGTGCGCCGGCCTCGCCATCAGCGCGGTGCGACGGCGTCGGTGATCCGTGCGTCAGCTCGGCGGCGGTTTGTTCAGCGCGCTCACACGGGCGTTCTTGCGCAGGGCGATGACGCTACCGACGACGCCGAGGGTGGCGCTGTCGAGGGCGTCGCCGCCGGCGATGCGGCCGGCGCGGGCGATGCTGCCGAGGCCGAGGTCGCCGGCGCCGACCTCGGCGAGGCCGGAGAAGTTGCCGGCGAACGAGAAGCCCGCCTTGATGCTCTGCGTGTACACGGAGGAGAGGCCGAGGCCGTGGCTCGCCAGCGTCGCCGTCACCGTGCCGATGATCTGATCGGGCTCGAGGCGCTTCGGCTTTTTGCCGGGCGCCGTGTCCTGGAGCTCCGACAGCGCGCCGACGAGGGCGCGCTTGGCCTCCTTCGCTTTTCCGCGGTCGGTGACCGTCGACATGGTCAGGGCGGCGTCGGCCATGCCGTCGAGGTCCTTGCGGAACCAATTCCAGGCGAGCGACAGCGGCGCCATGAGGTGCTTCTTCTTCAGGTCGATCATCTTGCCGAAGTCGAGCATCACGATGGTCTGGCCGTCGGCGAGCACGCCCCAGTTGCCCTTGTGGGGATCGCCGTGCACGCGCCCGTGCACGACGGCCTGTGACAGCACGCTCGCGAGGAAGCGGTCGCGCATCAAGCGGACGTCGTCGTCCTTGAGGATCGGCGGGACCTGTACGTGGGTGATGACGCCGTCGTCGGCGATGCGCAGCTTCAACGCGGGGTACAGCGGGTGATCGGTGGCGACCGTCGCCAGCCAACCGCCGGGCTTCTTCGCGTCCTTGGGCGGCGGCGCCCGCTCCACGGTGACGCGCTCGGCGCCGGTGGCGATGCCGAACGCGCGCGCCGTGTGGTCCACCGCGCGCTTCGTCACATCGCCGACCGCGTCCCCCGCGAGCGGACCGGTGGGCGCGGGCGTGGCCTTGGTGGCCCGCGCGAGCTGCGCGCGCTCGATCAGGCTGCCGACCTTCTCGAGGCGCATGAGCTCCATGGTGATGACGGTCTTGCTGCTCCAGCGCCGGAACACGTACGGCGCCGTGACGTGCCCGTGGGCGCGCATGTCGCGGCGGAACTTCTTGAGGTTCACGCGCTCCTTGTCGAAGTCCGTCTCGACCTCGAAGGACTGCACGAACGACGAGACCGTCTCCTCGACGAGCTTCATCATCTTGAGCGGGTCTACGCCCTCGGGCAGGTCCAGCTTCTTGCCCTGATCACCGAGGACGCGCATGAGCTCGCTCGCGAACTGAAGCCCGATGCGCGTCACGCGCGTGGCGCGCGTGAACTGCTCTGCGAGGTGCGGTCGCTGCACCTTCACCACCACCTCGTGCTCGCGGCCGAAGCAATCCTTGACGCGCGCGCGGTGCGCCTGCCCGATGCTCGCCGACGCCAGCGGCTTCATCTCGAAAGAGCCGGGCACGAACGCCTCGTCGATGGTCGTGCCGAGCCCCGCCTCCACCTGGGCGCGCACCTCGGCCTCGCTCATCTCCGGCACCCGCTCCTGCAGCTCCAACAGCGCGCGGTGGGTGACGCCGTCGACGGCGCCGCCGTCCGCCGCGGCCTGGTTGGCGAAGGTTTGCAGGAGCTTCACCACCACCGGCCCGGCGTCCTTGGCCGCGTTCTTGACCAGGGGGATGCGCTGCTCCTCGGGGATCTTGTCGTTCTTGGCGGCGCCGAACAGGCGGAAGAGGTGCGCGGCCGTGACGAGCACCGCGGACATGTCCGCGCACAGCTCCTTCACCGCGCCCGCGGCCTCCTCGCTGAGCGCGCCCGTCCCGCGGAGGTCCGAGAGCAGCCGCTCCTCCGCGGCGTCCAACGTCTCCGGCAGCGCCCGCGCCGACCGCTCCGTCTCGGCGAGGGCCGCGGCCGCATCGTTGGTGGCGGAGCGTGTGACGTCGCCGCTGCCGCCCGCGAGGCGCTCGACCACCGCGCGGAAGAGGTCGCCGTCGCCCGCGGCGGCGTCGCCGTCGGCCGCGCGCCGCCGCACGGCGGCGAGGGAGACCAGGTCGCGCGCGAGGACGGCGAGCTCGCCGTCCTTGGGCAACGACGACACGATGGCCCCCTCGGCCACCGTGGTGAGGTAGCGCGACACGGCGTCCTTGACGGTGCCTGCGCCCGCGGCGTCGACGTCGAGCGCGATCTTCTCCAGGTTGTGCGCTTCGAGCCTGCCGAGCACGCGCACCACGTCGAGCGCGCGCGCGAGCTCGTCGCGAAACTCCGGCGTCTGCAGGCGCGCACGCAGCTTCTCGAGGTTGTCGCCGACGGACGCGACGCCGTCGGCGGAGGGGACGAACGTCGCGTACCACTTGGCCTCGACGTTTTGTTGAACGCTCGCGTCGCCCATGGTCTTCGACAGCGCGGTCGCGCCCTTCTTCAGCGCGCCGGCGGGGACGATGCGGGCGAGGTCGACGACGACCTCGAGCACCGCGTCGGTGAGGGGGTCGCCGGCGGCGGCAGCGAGCTTCTTGCGACGCTCGTCGGGCGTGAGCGATGCATCGGTGAAGCTCCTCGCGGCGTCCTTGAGCGCGAGGGCCGCGGGGGAGCTCTGGGGCGGCACTTCGAAGCCGGTCCAGAGGCTGTCGAAGAGGTCGTGGACGCCGGTGCGCAGCGCCTCGGCGTCACCGCCCTCGAGCCCGACGGCCGGCAGCACGTCGCCGAGGAGCGCGGCGCCCTCGTCGAGGTGCGCGAGGCCCTTGTCGACGCGCTCCTTGAGCGCGTCGCGCAGGGTCCCCTGCGCGGTGGCGCGGAGGCGGCGGGAGACGGGTCCCTCGACGGGCATCCAGCGACGCTACCACGGGGTCCGACATGGCTCCCGTACGGGCGGCACACCGTCGCTTGATGAGCGACCGGGGGGAGCGGCCGCGCTTGGGTCAGCGCGGGGTCAAAGCGGGAGCGACGCGCCGAACGCCGAGGGATCGTCGATGGGGCGCACGGCGCCGTCGGGATCGCGCCACAGGCTGAAGCTGTCCTGGCCCTCGACGAAGCCGAGCTTCACCCGCCGGCCGGCGCGCAGCGCGGGGACCTCGACCACGAACGGATCGAGCACCTCGGGCTGGGCCGCGACCCGGGCGAGCGCGCGCATGGCTTCGGCCGCGTCGGCTTCGTGCCGGGCGAGCGCGTCCTTGAGCTCCGGCGGCATCTCGGGCGTCTGGTGGCCTCCGTCGGTGCTGGCGACGCCGGCGCCCTTGTGCTCCTCGGCGGCCACGTAGGTCGCCCGAGCGCCGCTGAGCGCCTCGCGGAGGCGGTCGATCTGCTCGCCGAGGTACGGCACCAAAGCGTTGGCCTCGTCGAGGGTGTAGGGGCGAAGGAACATCATGCACTATTCATACGCGCTCGCGGCCGTTCGACAAGTCGCGCGGGCACGCGGGCGATTTCACACCCGTGCGAACGGATCGCGGCCTTCACGCATGGCGTCGAGGACGCGGGCGGCGTCGGCGGGCGGGATCAGCTCCACGTTGCTCGCCCCCGCCACGCGCATGACGCTCTTGATGACGAAGCTCCCCTGCACGTTGCCGACGAGGGCGATGCGCTTCATGCGCTCGGCGCTCCTGCGCATGAACGCGGCCGAACGCATCTTCCCCTGGAGCGAGCCGACGGAGCGGCCGCCGGTGGTGTGCACGAAGCCGAACGCGGGTGTGCCGTCCCGGTCGTAGCTCGCCTGCGTCGCCGTGCGCCAGGCGTCGCTGACGGCGTCGGTGACGTCACCCCACAGGTGAACGACGATCACGTGCTCGTTGCGGGCGACCGCGTACGCGGCCCCGGCGTCGACGAGGTCGAGCCCCGCCGTCACCGACTCGTCCCGCTCGATCACGATCTCCGCGTCGCGCGCGCCCATCGTCCCCCCCGTACGCCGTCTCAGTGCGGCAGCGGTTTACCGAACCTCTTTTGGTACTCGGCCTCGATCCTGGCCTGCTCCGCGTGCTTGCCCACCTGATGGTAGAGGGGCCACAGCGACGTGTACGCATCGGGGTTGTCGGGATCGAGCGCGATGGTCTTCTCCAGGTGCGGGATGGCCTTGCTCACGAGATCGTCTTGCGCATACGCGATGCCGAGGACGAGGTGGGCGACGCTGCCGCCGTCGAACTTCTTGACGGCCTCTTCGCACGATGCCTCGGCGTCGCGGTAGCGCTCCTTGTCGGTCTGCCAGTCGCAGCGCTCGACGAGCAAGCCGGGCACCTCGCCGTAGCGGCGCACGGCGCGGTCGATGGCGTCGCCCTTGTCGGCGCGCGGCGTGCGCGAGATGACGGAGAGCGCGTCGAGCACGCCGGCTTCGTCCTCGTACGACAGCAGGCCCTTGGGTACGCCGCTGCGCATGCGCTCCACGGCGAGCGTGTGGCGACGCTCCTTGACGTCGGGGGCCGTGGACTTGTCGAGCGCCTCTTCGGCGAGCGCGAGCCGGCCGGTGCCCTGGGCGAGCGCGGCGAGCTCGTCGACGTCGGCGCCGGGCTGGCGCACGCGCTGCAGCCGCGCGCGGCCCTCGGCGAAGGCGCGCTTGGTGGCGGCGGCGTCCTTGATCCTGAGCGCCCAGCGGATGGCGGCGTTGGCCGAGTCGAGGTCGGTGCTCTTGGCGACGGCGCGGTCGCACAGCCTGCGGTCGAGGTCCGTGACCTTGGGGCTCGACATGATCCGGCACCCGACGGAGAGCGCCTGCATCGGCGCGTCCTTCTTCTCGGCGAGCGGCTTGAGCAACTTCCAGGCGCGGACGGTGTCGCCGGCGTTCATGGCGGCGACGGCGTCGTTGACGACGCGCGCCTGGTCCGGCGGCAGGACGAGGTCCGCGCGGGCCTTGCCGGCGAGCTCGTCGAGGGCGGCCTGCACGGCGTCGCCCCCGGCGGAGTCGAGCTTGGCGCGGCGGTGCTGGAGCTCGCGGGTGACCTGGGCGGCGGCGCTCGCGCGCGCGACGTCGTTGCCGGCGTGCTTGAAGGCGATGCCGGGCTTGAGGAGCGCGAGCTGGTCCTCGGTGAAGCTCTTCTGGCCCTTGTCGTACGACGCCGACAGGATGGAGCTCGCATCCGCGACGTGGACGCCGCCGAGGGCGTGCGCCACCTGATGCACGAGGACGACGGCCTCCTCGTGGGCGTCGGCGGCGGCCCGTACGACGACCTCTTTTCCGAGCGGGTGCGCGTTGCCGAGCTGCTTGTAGTCGTCGGTCTTTCGCGGCGGCTCGCGGATGAAGGCGGCGACGATGTCCGCGTCCGGGAACTTCTCGCCGTGCTCGAGCTCGCTGAGCGCGGCGCGCACGTTCACGGACGCGGCCTTCGACGGCTTCCACGGCTTGACGTCGGCGATCTCGAGGCCGACGCCGAGCTGCGACGAAAGGATCGACGAGGCCTCGCGGAAGACGGCCTTGAGCTCCTGCTTGTGTCCATAGCTGCCGTCGAGGAGCACCTGGACGCGCAAGGGCGTCGCCGGCGACGCGGGCGCGGCGCCGGCGGAGAGGGCGATCACGAGGGAGAAGGCGGGGGTGAGCATGGTCAGCGCTCCGAGCAGTTGACGGGGGCGGTGATGTCGTCGGCGGTGAGGAGCTGGCCGTCGGGGCCGGCGGAGATGAACGCGGTGGTGGGGTTTTCGGGGCCGGCGGGCATGAACGCGATGGGGTTGCCCCACGGATCATTCGGCGCCGGTTGCGCGACGTCCTCGACGCCGCCGGGGCAGTGCCCGTTTTGCATCTCGAACGCCGACGCCGCGTGGGCGAGGTCCCCGAGCTGCGCCTTGGCGGCCGCGCGCAGGTCGGGCCCGCCGGCGGCGGCGGCGCTCGCGTCGGCGGCGGTGACGGTGGTGGGCGCGCTCGCGCAGGACAGCGCGGCGGCGCCTGCGACGGCGACGGCCGCGGCGGCGAGGCGCGTGAGGGGGAGCGGGGGGAGGGTCATCCGTGATCTCCTTTGCTCTCGACGGTCACCCACGGGGCCACCAGCAGGAGCGCGCCGACGATGGCGTACCCCGCGGCGAAGGGCCAGGCGGGGGTGAAGATGGCGCCGGTGGTGTCGGCGAAGGTCCACGCGTAGCTGTGCATCAAGCCGAGCATCGACAGCGCCGCCGCCACGAAGCACCACGCAGCCGCCCAGCGAAAGCGCCGCTCGATGATGCCGACGGTGACGGCGGCGAGGATCATCGACGTGAAGATGAAGCCCTGCTCGAGGGAGAACGCGCCCTCGATCCACGTGTCCCCCTTGTGGAACGCGTCGACGAGCGCGGGGGCGAACGGGGTCTGCGAGCCCACGCCTGCCGCGCGCAGCCCGGCCTTGGCCATGAGCGCGCCCCACGCGGCGATGCCAGGCAACAGGCCGACGACGACGGCGGGCGCGTGCTCGCGCGGCGTGGACGCGAACGCCTGCGCCGTGATGACGATGCCGATCCACAACACGATGGCCATGCCTGCGTCGACGGGGACGGCCCACGTGATGAACGCGAGCGTGCCGGTGAGGCAGATGACGGTGACGAAGGCGCCGTTCAAGATGGAGTAGCCGGCGCGCGCGCCGAGCGACTTCCACCCCGGGTGACCGATGTAGATGGTGGTCGGGAACGCCGAGCCGAACAGCGCCGCGAGGATGCTGCCGAGCCCGTTGACGGCGAGCGACGGCGCGGTGGGGTAGCGGTCGCCGGCGGCCTCGGCGCTCTCGATGTTCTGGAGCGAGCCGATGACGTTGAAGATTCCCATGGGCACGATGACGGCGAGGTACGGGAGGAGGTGCTTGAACGAGCGCGCGACGTCGACGATCACGGGGAGCGGAAAGTGCATCCCGGTCCACGCCGGCGCGGGCCCCGCCGGCGGCGCGATGCCGGTGGCCCAGCAGAGGGCGGCGCCGACGACGACGGCGACGGCGCCGCCGGGGATGCCGCCCTTGAAGCGCACGCGTCCGAAGTACGTGACGAGGACGATACCGAGCGTGGTGATCCCGACGATGGGGTGCGCGAAGGTCCGGAACAGGAAGCCGATGGCGATGAAGGTGACGGCGATGCCCGCGAGCGTGGACAAGAGCGCGGCGCGGGGCGTGGCCTTGCGGATGCGCTCGGCGACGACGGAGCCGCACAGCTCGATGACGCCGCTGCCGAAGCACGCGCACAGGCCCGCATGCCACGCGGTGGTGACGGGATCGGGGTCGCCGGCGGCCTGCGCCGCGAGCTTGGCCGGGAGCATGACGAGGAAGACGTGGCCGAAGAGCGAGACGGTGTTGATGCCGTAGGGCAGGGCGCACACGTCGTCGCGCCCGGTGGCCCTGGCGAGGCGGTGCGCCTGCCAGGCGTAGAAGGCGTTTCCGACCAGGAGCGAGACGGCGGCGCCCGGGAGCACGCGGCCGTAGAGCAGCTCCGGGGGGAAGCCGAGGACGAACCGGCACAGCGTGTCGATGAGCAGGAGCTGCACCAGGTTGTCGAGGGCGAGGCCAAAGAAGCCGTCGATGTCGCCCCGCACGATCCACTTCATGCGCGCTCGTTTATCACGCGCCGGCGCTACGCGGGCACCTCCGCGGCGAGGAGCCGCCGGACGCGATCGTCGTCGACGCGCAGGTGGAGCACGGACTCGCGCGTGATGAAGACGAGGCCGGGGGCGGGGCCCTTCTTCAGATCCTTCACGCGCGCGTGCTGGACGTCGACGCGCGGCTCGCCGCGCGCGGCCGAGAAGTGCGCCGCGAGGTGGGCGGCGTCGAGCATGAGCTCGGGGTCGACGTCGCCGCCCGTGGAGGGGATGACGACGTGGGCGCCCCGTTGGTCGCGCGCGTGCAGCCAGAGGTCGTTGCCGCGCGCGCTCTTGACGAGGGCGTCGTTGTCGCGGGCGCCGCGGCCGACGCGGACGACGATGTCGCGCGCGCAGCGGAAGCAGCGCCAGGGCATGCGCTTGCCCGCCTTGGCGGCCCGCCTGCGCGCGGAGCCGCCGACGTCGGTGCGCGCGAGCAACGCGCGCGCTTCGTCGAGGACCGCCGCCGGGGCGTCGCGCTCGGCGACGCGCGCGCGGGCCTCTTCGAGGAGGGCGAGCCGGGCGCGCGCCTCCTCGAGCCGCGGCGTCGCGCGCGCGAGGCCCGCGCGGGCCTTCTTCGCCCGTTGAAAGAAGCGCTCGAGGTTCTGCTTGCCGTCGAGCGCCGGGTCGAGGTCGATGCGCGTGGGGTTGCCTTCCCAGTCCATGGTGTCGACGTGGTCGGTGCCGCGGCGCACGGTGCCGAGCAGCGGCTTCAACAGCTCGCCGTGCCGCTCGTGCGCCGCGGGGTCGCCGTGCTTGTCGACGTCGCCGGCGAGCGCGGCGACGAGCCGCTTCACGCGCTTGTGCTCCGCCTTGAGCCGCGCGCGCAGCTCCGCTGTGCCGGCGTCACCGGGGCGCGGGGGCGTGCCCCCCGCCCGGGGTCCATCGCGGCGCAGGGGCGCTCCCCCCCCGAGGGCGGCCTCCGGCTCCCCGTGGCTTGCTTCACCGTGGCGCCGGGGCTCGTCGCCGGCGGGGGCGACGTACAGCCGGCCGCGGCGCAGGTCGCGGCCGTCCCGCGGGCGGGCGTCGCCGAGGACGGCGAGGATGCGCCGGCCCTCGTCGACGACGGCGGTCAAGACGGCGCGCTCCCGCTCGACGAGGAGCACGCGCCGCTTTCCGTCCGCGCGGGCGAAGACCAGGGTGGCGACGCCGGGGCCCGGGTGGGCAAGGCCCCCGCCCACGTCGGCGACGGCCTCGCCCGGCGGCTCGTCGTCGTCGACGGCCACCAGGGTCGACGGCGTCAGCTCCTTGCGGAACAGCCCCTGGACCGCCGGCGGCGGCGCCTCGTCGTCACGCCCCGGCCGGTCGACGTCGAGGCGGACCGCCCCGCCGTCGACGACGACGAAGCGCTTCTCGCCCGCGCCTGCGACGTGGACGTACACCTCGAAGACGGCGCGACCGGTACGTCCCACACTCACCTTCTGCAGCCGGGCGGGCAGGACAAGGCGAATGTCCGTTGCATTCATCGGCCCCATCGTAGAAGCCTCGGGGAAAAGATGGACCTGCAGCTTCCGCTCTTCGACGACATCCACCGCACCCTCGCCGCAAAAGTCAAACGGCTCTGCGATGACAGGCTCGCGGCGCTCACCATGACCGAGCTCGAGGACCACGACAGCGCGGCGGTCGAGTACGTCGCGCTCCTCGGGCAAGAGGGGCTCTTCAATCCTGCGCTCGGCAAGGCGCTCGAGGGCGAGGCGCCCCGGCCCGAGCTGCGCTCCCTGTGCATCGTGCGCACGCTGCTCGGGCGCACCTCCGGGCTGTGCGACGGCGTCTATGGCGCCCAGGTCCAGGGCATGTACCCGCTCGCCCTCTGCGGCAACGAAGACCAGCGGGCCATCTTCCTGCCCGGCATGGCCGCCGGGCAGACGCTCGTCGGCCTCGCGCTCCTCGACGGCAGCAATCCCCTCGTCGCCACGACCAAGCCGGGGGGCTACGCCCTCAGCGGCAACAAGACCCTCGTCCCCCTCGCGCCCATCGCGGACCAGTTCGTGGTCCTCGCGCGTCACCGCCAAAACGTGCCCAACGAGCCGCCGCGCTTTTCGATGTTCGTCGTCGACGGCGACCTCGTCACCGTGCAGGCCGAGGGCTTCGTGTCGCCGCTCCCCGTGGGCGCCGTCTCCTTCGACAACGTCGAGATCGAGGCCGAGCACCGCCTCGGCGGCGAGGGCCAGGGCCTCATGATCGCCCAGACCTCCCTCGACATGATGCGCCTCCCCGCCGCCGCCGGCTGCCTCGGCATCTCCCGGCAGGCGCTGCAGCGCGGCGTCGAGGCCCTCCTCAAGCGCGGCGTGGGCGGCAAGCCCCTGCGCGAGCAACAGGGCTCCCTGTGGACCCTCGGCGACGCCTGTACGCAGGTCGAGGCGGCGGAGGGCCTCGTCGCCAGCGCCGCGTTCCGGCGGGACACCACGACGTCACGTGAGTCCAAGGGCACCACCATGGCGCGCCAGCTCGCCCAGGACGCGGCCGAGTTCGCCTGCAGCGCCGTCGCGGACCTCATGGGGCTGCGCGGCTTGTCGGCGGGCGACCCCTGGACCCGCTACCTCGCCGAGGTGCGCGCGCTGCGCCTCGAGACCGAGTTCCTCGAGAACGCGCGCTCCACGGTGGCGATGAGCTTCATCAACGCCGTCGAGGCCGAGCTCAAAAAAGCGAACTGAGCGCGCGCTCAGTGCACAGGCGCTTTTGCGTCGCTGACGTCGACGACGCCCCAGCGCTCTTCGTAGCGTCGGACGTTGTCGGACAGCGCGTTGAGGAGCCGTTTGGCGTGCTTGGGCGACGAGATGATGCGGGCGCGCACGGTGGCGCGCGGCTCGAGCGGCTGCACGAAGATGAAGTCGAAGACGAACTCCGTCTCGGTGTGGTTGACGAGCGTCAGGTTCACATAGGCGCCGTTTTGCACCTCCGGGGGGAGCTGGATTTGGAGCTGCGGCTTCTCGGGCGGCTTGTTCGAGGTCGTCATGGGGCGCAGTTTGCAACGGAACCCCCGCGTTTGCGACTCTCACGACAATGGCGAGGCAGCCCACCGCCCGGGCCGGCAAACGGCTCGGCCGCTACCGCATCGAGCGCGAGCTCGGGCGCGGCGGCATGGGCGTTGTGTACATCGCGGAGGACGTGAACACCGGGCGTCGCATCGCCCTCAAGACGACGGCCGTCGCGGGCCTCGGCGGGCGGGAGCAGAGCCGCAACCAGCGCCGCCAGCGCTTCGTGCGCGAGGTGCAGGCGCTCACGCAGGTCAACCACGACAACGTCGTCCACGTGATCGATGCCGGCGAGGCCGACGATCCCGATCTCGGGTGGCTGCTCTTCTATTCGATGGAGTACGTCGAGGGCGAGACGCTCGCGCAGCTCGTGCAGCGCAAGGGCGCGCTCGCGCCCGGCGCCGCCGCCGCCGTCTGCATGCAGGTCGCCGCCGGCCTCGGCGCGGCCCACGCCGCCGGCATCGTCCACCGGGATGTCAAGCCCGCCAACATCTTCATCTCCCTCGACGCGCGCGCGCTCATCGGCGACTTCGGCATCTGCAAGATCGAGGGGCAGACGCAGATCACCCGGCGCGACCAGCTCGTCGGAACGCCCAACTACCTCGCGCCCGAGCAGATCCTCGGCGATCCCGTCAGCCCCGCCACCGACGTGTTCGCCCTCGGCGCGCTGTTCTACGTCATCACCATGAACCGGCCGCTGCGCTCGCACGTCGACGCTGCGGCGCTGTTGGCGTCGGCGCAGTCCAACGAGCCGCGCGATCGCATGATGCAGGAGCGCAGCGTCCCCGACGGCATCCGCAAGGTCATCGCGCGCTGCCTCGAGCGCGATCCCAAGAAGCGCTGGAAGGGCGGGACCGAGCTCGCGGACGCGCTCTCCGACCTCGCCACCCGCATTCCCTCGCTGCGCGACGAGACGCTCCCCGACCCGCGCAAAGAGGCCACCAGCACGCAAGATCGCTCGAACCCGTTCGCGTCGGTGCCGTCCGCGCCGTCGGGCGACGTGCTCGAGGTTCCCAAGTTCGCCGACCCGAACGACGTCGAGGCCGCGGCCCGCGCGCTGCTCGGCGAAGTGGAGATGCGGGAGAGCGCGAACAAGAAGGTCGAGGAGGAGCAAAAGCCGCTGCCGGTGGCGCGCACCGAGTCCACGGTGATGTTCAACCTGCGCGCCATGGAGCAGGAGCAGCAGGAGAAGCAGAAGCCGCTGCCCGTGGCGCGCACCGAGTCCACCGCCATCTTCAAGATGCGCGGCGGCGACGACGACAACGGGCCGTCACTGGTGCGCGACGAGACCACGTCTACGGCGTCGCGCCTCGAAAACACGTCCATGGGGGTGTCCGACGATCCCACGCCCGTCGGCGGGGAGACGTCGGCGGAGCTCGTGCAGCCGCGCGTGCGCAGCTTCGACGCCGAGGTGCGTCGGCCGCGCAAGCCCATCAAGCTCCCCAAGATCAACCTGCCCGCTCTGCCGCGGCCCGCGTGGGTCGGCATCTCCGGCGCCGGCGGCGCGCTCCTCGGCATCATCCTCGTCGCCGCGCTGGCGCCGCCGTCGTACTCGACGGAGCAGCCCGACACGTCCGCGCCGGCGGAGGCGCCGGCGGCCTCCATCGCGAGCCGTCCGCGGCCCGAGCTGTGTCCCAAGGAGAAAGACGACGTCGCCGTGAGCGCCGAAGGCAAGCAGAAGGCCAAGGGCTTCATCGAGCAATCGCGCGCGGCGGGGCTGCTCGAGTCCAAGAAGGAGCTGTTGCTCGGCGAGGCCATCAAGGTGAACCCGCTCGACGCCGAGGCCTTCTTCGAGCTCAGCAAGGTCTACGCGTCCGAGGGCAAGTCCGGCCTGCGCGATCAGGCCTACGTCTGCGTCTGCGTCCTCGCCGAGTCGAGCGACGCCTGCCACAAGGCCTTGCGCTTCCTGAACAACAAGTGATCCCGCGCGCCCCGTGGGGCGCGGGCCTGGTCGATCCTCATCGCGCGAGGCGCGCCGCGAGCGCGCCGTCGAGGCCGCGGGCGCGCAAGGCGAGGGCGAGCGCACGCCCGAGGTGCGGCGCGCGGCCGGCGGCGACGGCGTCGTCGAAGGCGCGCGCGAAGTCGCGGGGCACGCGCAACGTCCAGTTGTCGGCGTGGACGACGCCGGGGCGGTTGTAGATCTCGGTGAGGCCGAACAGGTCCACCCAGAAGACGGCGACGTTGTTCGCGGGCCCGGCGAACAGCTCGGCGAGCATGGCGTCGAAAAGCGGGGCGCCGCCGCCGGCGAGGCGCGCGCGCATCGCGTCGCGGTCGGCGGCGGACGCGCCGCGCGCGGCGAGGCGGAACGTGAGCCAGGCCGCGCGGCGCGCGCGCTCGGCGTCGTCCCAGCGCTCGACGACCAGGCGCAACGGGGGCGTGTCGTGGTTGCCGACGAGGATCCAGTCGGCGGGCTCGGCGTTGTCGCTGCGGTAGACGTCGTGCGGATCTTCGACCTTGGCCTTCTGCGTGACGCGAAAGCGGCCGAGGCCGAAGCGCTCGAGCACGGCGAGCAGCGGCCGCGGGCAGGTGCTCAGCACCTCGACCATCAAGCCCGCGCCGTCCACTCCGTGGGCGGCGGCGCGCGCGAGGATGACGTCGAGGATCGCGGCGTAGCGATCGATCTGCGCCTGGTCGAGCGCGCGCACCCAGCGGTCGTCGTAGCGCGGGCGCGCACGATCGATCTGCGCCGGGGTCACGCGCGCGAACGCGGCCAGCGCCGGGTGGTCGGGCAGGTCGGGGGACTCGTACAGCCTCGCGCCGTGCTGAACGGCGAAGAGCGCGTCGTCGACGTCGGTGCGGTAGACCCAAGGGCAGACCCAGCCGTGTGGGTGATCGATGCGCACGCCGTCGTGCATGGCGAACAGCGCATCGAAGCGGCGCTCGACGAACGCGCGCGCGGCGCCGCCCTCGTCGAGCGCACGCGGGTCGAGCACGGGATAGCCCCAAGGCTGTCCGTCGGGGTTGGTGCGCGAAGGCGGCGCGCCCATGGCGTAGCCCGGCAGAAACAGCGCCGCGTCCTGGAGGCGCTCGGCGTACGACACGCCGATGTGCGCGTCCGCGTAGACGCGCAAGCCGTGCGCCCGCGCCCGCATGCGCGCGTGTTGCGACCGCAGCACCTGCTGCACGTCGCCGCCGCTCCGTTCGAGCGCGGCGGCGAGGGCGCGCGACGCGTCCCAGGCCCGCACGACGTCGACGCGTTCGACGCCGCCGGGGTCGCGCCCGTCGGCGTCGCGCGCGCGGGCGGTGGCGTCACCGGCCGCGTCGCCGCGCACGCCGGGCGGGAGGGCGCCGGCGTCGAGGAACATCGGGTTCAGGCCGGACCACGTGGCGTCGTAGGGCGACGGATCGTCGCGCGCCGTGACGCCGCCGGGGCCGAGGGCGACCCCCGTGAAGCCGAGCCCGCGCGCGAACGAGAGGAACGCGGCGCCGGCGTCGGAGTAGGGCGTACCGCAGCCGATGTCGCCGTCGCCGGCGGGGAAGCTCGTCTGGTGGATCTGCAGGACGAGGCGATCGACGCCGAGCGAGGCGAGAGCCGCGCGCACGTCGTCGGCGAAGGCGTCAGGCAGGGGCACGTCGCCCGCGCAGGAACACCGCGCCGAGCGGCGGCAGGGTGAGGCTCAAGGAGAAGCGACGGCCGTGGATGGGCACGGGCGCCGCCTCCACGCCGCCGAGGTTCCCCCAGCCGGCGCCGCCGTAGTCGGCGGCGTCGCTGTTGAAGATCTCCTCCCAGAAGCCGTCGAACGGCACGCCGACGCGGCGGTTGCTGTGCGGCACGGGAGTGAAGTTGAACACCGCGCAGACGACGTCGTCGGGATCCTTGCCTCGCCGCAGGAGGGCGACCACCGAGCCGTCGGCGTCGTTGCAGTCGATCCACTCGAAGCCGGCGGCGTCGCAGTCGAGCTCGTGCAGCGCGCGCTCGTCGCGGTAGACGCGGTTGAGGTCCGCGAGCGCCTTGCGCACACCGTCGTGGCGCGGGTCCTTGAGGAGGTGCCAGTCGAGGCTCTGGTCGTGGTTCCACTCCGCGCGCTGCGCGAGCTCGGCGCCCATGAACAGCAGCTTCTTGCCCGGCTGCGCCGTCTGCCACGCGTACAACAGCCGCAGGTTGGCGAACGCCTGCCAGTCGTCCCCGGGCATCTTGCCGAGCAGCGAGCCCTTGCCGTGCACGACCTCGTCGTGGCTGAGCGGCAGCACGAAGCTCTCGTAGAAGGCGTACATCATGCGGAACGTGACGTCGCGGTGGTGGTAGCGGCGGTGGACCGGGTCCTTTTGGAAGTAGGACAGCGTGTCGTGCATCCAGCCCATGTCCCACTTGAAGCCGAAGCCGAGGCCGCCGAGGTAGAGCGGGCGCGACACCGCCGGCCACGACGTGGACTCCTCGGCGATGGTCTGCGCGTCCGGGTGCTCGCGGTACACGCTCTCGTTGAGCGCTTTGAGGAACGCGACGGCGTCGAGGTTCTCGCGGCCGCCGTGCGCGTTCGGGATCCACTCGCCCTCTTTGCGCGAGTAGTCGAGGTAGAGCATCGACGCCACCGCGTCGACGCGCAGCGCGTCCGCGTGGAACACATCGAGCCAGAAGTGCGCGCTCGACAACAAGAAGCTCTTCACCTCGTGGCGGCCGAAGTTGAAGATGGAGCTCTTCCAGTCGGGGTGAAAGCCCTGTCGCGCGTCGGCGTGCTCATAGAGCGCCGTGCCGTCGAAGAAGCCGAGGCCGTGCGCGTCCGAGGGAAAGTGCGACGGCACCCAGTCGATGATCACGCCGATGCCGCGCTGGTGCAGCGTGTCGACGAGATACATGAAGTCCTGCGGCGTGCCGTAGCGACTGGTGGGCGCGAAGTACCCGGTGACCTGATAGCCCCAGGACCCGTAGAAGGGGTGCTCCATCACCGGCAGGAATTCGACGTGCGTGAAGCCCATCTGCGCGCAGTGCTCGGCGAGCTTGCCGGCGATCTCGCGATAGGTGAGCGAGCGGTTCTCTTCCTCGGGCACGCGCATCCAGGATCCGAGGTGCACCTCGTAGATCGAGATGGGCGCGTTGAGAGATTGGCGCGTCCCGCGGGTGCGCATCCACTCGGAGTCGCGCCACTCGTACGCGAGGTCCCAGACCACCGACGCCGTCTCGGGCGGCGTCTGGTGGTGGAAGCCGTAGGGGTCGGCCTTGTCGATCTCGTAGCCGTTCACGCGTGAGCGAACCCGGTACTTGTAGGCTGCGCCCTTGGTGACGCCGGGGACGAAGCCCTCGAAGATCCCGGACGCGCCCCGAGGGACAAGGCGGTTGGCGCCGGGGCGCCACTCGTTGAAGGTGCCGATGACGGAGACGGACTCGGCGTTGGGCGCCCAGACCGCGAAGCGGGTCCCCGCCTTCTTCCCCATGATGGTCGGGTGCGCGCCGAGCGCGCGCCACGCGCGCAAGTGCGTGCCCTCGCCGAAGAGGTGCAGGTCCACGTCCCCGATGCCGTCGTCCATTCCGCTCCCTTCGCCTTCGCCTGCGTCACCGCCGGATCGGGCGGCTCCGCACTTCACAAGTAGTAGTCGAAGTCGCGCTCGCTGCGCACCTTGCGCAGCAGCCGAAAGATCTGTGCGGGCGCCGTCTGCGGATCGATCTCCACGTAGTTGCGCGCGCCGCTCCACAGGTAGCGCCCGCCGCCGAGGAGGTCCCAGGCCTGAAGCGGCGCGTGCTCGTCGAGGCCAAGCAGCTCCGCCGGCAGATGAAGGAAGCCCGACTGCACGTGGTCGGGGTCGAGGTTCACGGCGACGAGCACGACGTTGTCACCGCTGTGCTTCACGTACGCGAGGAGCTGTTCATTGTCGGTGGGGACGAAGGAGAGCGTGTCGTCGCGTTGCAGCGCGGGGTTGTCGCGGCGGATCCTGTTGATGCGTGCGACGACGTCGCGGATGGAGTGCGGCGCGTCCAGATCCCAGTGCTTGATCTCGTACTTCTCGGAGCGCGCGTACTCCTCGGCACCCGGCTCGCGCGGCGTCGACTCGCACAGCTCGAACGCAGGGCCGTAGATGCCGTAGGACGCGCCGAGCGTGGCGGCGAGCACGAGGCGCTGTACGAAGACCGCGCGCCCACCCATCTGCAGGCGCTCGGGGAGGATGTCCGGTGTGTTGGGCCAGAGGTTCGGCCGGAAGTACTCGCGCACGGGTGGCCGCGTGACCTCCTCGAAATACGAGACGAGCTGCTCCTTGGTGTTGCGCCAGGGAAAGTAGTTGTAGCTCTGCGAGAAGCCGAGCTTGGCCAGGCGGTACAGGGGCTTCGGCCGGGTGAAGGCCTCGGCGAGGAAGAACACGTCGGGGTGCTCCTTCTTCACCTCGGCGATGAGCCACTGCCAGAACGCGAAGGGCTTGGTGTGCGGGTTGTCGACGCGGAAGATGCGCACACCGCGGTCGACCCAGAGGAGCACCACGCGCAACAGCTCCTGCCACAGCGCCTGCCAGTCGTCGCCGTCGAGCTCGAGCGGGTAGATGTCCTGGTACTTCTTGGGCGGGTTCTCCGCGTACTGCACGGTGCCGTCCGGGCGCCGGCGGAACCACTGCGGGTGCTCCTTCACCCACGGGTGGTCCGGCGCGCACTGGAAGGCGAGGTCGAGCGCGACCTCGAGGCCCAGGCCCTTGGCCGTCGCGAGGAGCGCGCGCAGATCGTCGACGGTGCCGAGCTGGGGGTGGACGGCGTCGTGGCCGCCCTCGGCGGCGCCGATGGCCCAGGGGCTGCCGACGTCGCCGGGCTCCGCCTTCTCTGCGTTGTCCTTGCCCTTGCGCGCGGTGACGCCGATGGGGTGGATGGGCGGGAGGTACACGACGTCGAAGCCGAGCTCCTTGACGTACGGGAGGCGGGCGGCGCAGTCCTTGAGCGTGCCGTGGCCTCCGCTCGGCGACGTCGAGCGCGGGAACAGCTCGTACCACGAGGAAAAGCGCGCACGCACCCGCTCCACGTCGACACCGAGCTCGCGCGCATAGCGCACGACGCGCCGGGGATCGGGCCAGGCGCGCGCCGCCGCGAGCATCGCGTCGCTGATCTTGTCCGGGCTCTTCACGACATCGCGCGCGGCGAAGGACAACATCGCGGCGTCGGCGGAGGCGGCGGCGACGCCGTCGGGGGGCGCACCGGGCGTAGCGCCGTGCGCCGCGGCGCGGGCGGCGGCGCCCTCGAACAGGGCGGCGCCGATCTGGAGATCGACGGTGACGTCCTGGCCGGCCGCGATCTTCTTGGCGAGGTCGCGGTGCCAGGTGCCCGCTTCGTCGATGAACGCCTCGACGGTGTACGCGTGCGGCGCGAGCGCGTCGACGGGAAACCACGCCGTGAACACGTCGTTGCCGCGGGGCTCCATCGCGATGCGCCACCACGCGCCGCCGGCGGCGCGGGCGAGGAGCGTCACGCACAGCGCGTCGTGGCCGTCGGCAAACACGTGGGCCTCGACGTCGACCCTCTCTCCCACCACGCGCTTGATCGGGAAGGCGCCGCAGTCGACCTCGGGGCGCACGGCGTCGATGATGACGCGCTGTGGGAGCGTCATCGCGTACCGCCCGACGCCTCGAGGATGTCGAGGAGCCCGCTCACGGGGATGGGGAGCCACTGCGGGCGGTTGTTCAGCTCGTACGCGAGCTCGTAGACGCACTTCTCCGCCGTGTAGAACGCGAGGAGGAGCTTGGCGTCGCCGCCCGGGGGCAGCAGGCGCGGGTCCACGATCTTGAGATAGGCCTCCAGATACGCGGCGGCCACCCAGCGCGTCCACGCCGTGGCCCACGGGCGCAGGCGTCCCATGTCCCGCTCGCGCAGGCGACCGGAGCGCATGGCCGACTCGGCCGCGTAGGAGAACGAACGCATCATGCCGGCGACGTCGCGCAGCGGGCATCGCTTGTAGCGCCGCTCGCGCAGCGGGCGGGCAGGCTCACCCTCGAAGTCGATGATGACGAAGTCGTCGCCGACGAAGAGCACCTGACCGAGGTGGAGGTCGCCGTGCGTGCGCACGCGCATGGCGCGCAGCGGGCGCGTGGAGACCGACTGCAACAGCGCCTCGATGCGCTTCTGGTTGCCGAGCGCCGTCATCACGGACTCCGCCACCTCGAGCGGCAGATCGACGCGGCGCTTCTCGAGCGCCTCGAAGGTGCGCACGAGGAGGCCGCGCGCGCCCTGGAACAGCGACTGCTGGTGGAGAACGGTGAAGGGCTCCGCGTTGAAGTCGGGGCCGCGCATCTCACCGAGCACATTGTGCATGGTGGCCGTGCGCTCGCCGAGCGTGCGGGCGTGGCGCAGGTGGGTGCTCGCGAGCTCGAGGAGGCGCCCCTCGGGAGAAGAGCCGATGAGCGCGAACGGATCGTTGCTCGGCGTGGGAGGGCCCGCGGCGCCGTTGCTCAACGTGTGCTCGAACATCGCCTCGATGTCGCGGGCGTACAGCTCCCAGGCGGTGCCCTGGTTCTCGATGTACTCATGGATGACGGCGACCGCGGCGCTGGTCTTCTCCTGCGTGTATGAGACGGAGCCGAGCACCGCGGGCGCGATGCGCGGTCCGTCGGTTTGCGTGAGCCGGGCGCCCATCTCGATCTCGGCGTTCACGCCGTCCTCGAGCTGCCGGAAGATCTTCATGATGGCGCGGTCGCCGAAGGGCACGGTGGAGTTGGTCTGCTCGAGCTCCACCACGCGCGGCGGCGGCGGCTTGTCGCCGAGCATCTCGTCGAGCCGCGGCGTGCGCGTGGTGGCGAGCGACGTGCCCTGGCCGGAGACCGTGGCGCCGGAGCGCACGGCCTCGAGCAAGGAGGTGGCGGCCTCGCCCGTGGTGAGCGCGTCGTAGAGGATGCCGGGCACTTCGTGGCTGGCGCCGGACGAGTCGGAGAAGCGCAGCACGAGATCGGCGATGACGGCGCCGCCGGGGGTCTGCTCGATGGCCGCGGCCTGCTCCCCGCGGGCGAACGACACGGGCACGAGGTAGCGCTCGACGCCGTCGGCGTACGTGACCTCGATGACACAGAAGAGGATGGACCCGTCGGCGCGGAGCACGTCGACCAGCCGTGAGCCCGTGATGTTCTTGGACTTGCCCCTGAACCAACGGCGCGTGCGCGCGTAGCGGGAGAGAGCGCGGGCGAGGCCGACGCGATCCGACACGATGTTGGTCCACGTGTCGCGCGCGTGCAGCGACGGCCGATCCTCCTGGGGCGCGGGCTCGTCGAGGACGAACCAGTAGAACTGGTACGGCGCGAAGCTGATGGGGTACGGCTTGTCCGTGACGATGGGGAACGACGAGCGCCCGAACATCTCGAGCGGTGTGCGCCCGGCCCACGCCGACAAGTCCATGGTGGCGTGCTGGATGTGCCGCGAGAGGTTGGCGACGACGAGGAGCCGCCGTGACTCGAGCGTCCGCACGAACGCGAGGACGCGCGGGTTGTCGACCTGAACGAGGTCGAAGGCGCCGACGGCGAAGATGTCGTCCTGCTTGCGCAGATCGATGAGCTGCTTCATCCAGCGAAGCAGGGAGCCGGAGCGCGTCTGCTGCGACTCCACGTTGACGGCTTCGTAGTGATACTCGGGGTCGATGCTGACGGGGAGGTAGAGGCGCTGCGGATTGGCCTCGGAGAAGCCCGCGTTGCGGTCGGGTGACCACTGCATTGGCGTGCGCACGCCGTCGCGATCGCCGAGGTAGACGTTGTCGCCCATGCCTATCTCGTCGCCGTAGTAGAGCACCGGCGTGCCCGGCAGCGAGAACAACAACCCGTTCAAGAGCTCGATCTTGCTGCGCAGGCGCACGAGGGGCGCGAGGCGCCGGCGGATGCCGAGGTTGATGCGCGCGACCGTGTCCTCGGTGTACGTGGCGTACATGTAGTCGCGCTCTTCGTCGGTGACCATCTCGAGGGTGAGCTCGTCGTGGTTGCGCAGGAACGTCGCCCACTGACAGCCCTCGGGGATGGGGGGTGTCTGCCGGAGGATGTCGACGATGGGGAACCGGTCCTCCATCTCCACGCTCATGAACAGCCGGGGCATGAGGGGGAAGTGGAAGTTCATGTGGCATTCGTCGCCGTCACCGAAGTAGGCGGCGGCGTCGCTGGGCCACTGGTTCGCCTCGGCGAGCAACATGCGATCGGTGAAGTGGGCGTCGACGTGCGCGCGCAGCTTCTTCAGGAACGCGTGCGTCTCGGGGAGGTTCTCGCAGCTCGTGCCGTCGCGCTCGAAGAGATAGGGGACGGCGTCGAGCCGCAGGCCGTCCACGCCGTAGCCGAGCCAGGTGTCGAGCACCTCGAGGACGGCGTCGTGGACCGCGGGGTTGTCGAAGTTGAGGTCGGGCTGGTGCGAGTAGAAGCGGTGCCAGTAGTACTGGCGCGCGACGGCGTCCCAGGTCCAGTTCGACGTCTCGAAGTCCTTGAAGATGATGCGCGCGCCCTCGTAGCGCTCGGGGCTGTCGTTCCACACGTAGAAGTCGCGCTCGGGGCTGCCGGCCGGCGCCTCGCGGGCGCGCTGGAACCAGGGGTGGTCCGCCGACGTGTGGTTGATGACGAGCTCGGTGATGACCTTGAGCCCGCGGTTGTGGGCCTCGTCGAGGAAGCGACGGAAGTCGTCGAGCGAGCCGTACACCGGGTTGACGTCGGTGTAGTCGGCGATGTCGTAGCCGCCGTCGCGCAGCGGCGACGGGTAGAAGGGCAGGAGCCAGAGAGCGGTGACGCCGAGGTCGCTGAGGTAGTCGAGCTTCGCCGTCAGGCCCTTGAAGTCCCCGACGCCGTCCTTGTCGCTGTCCCGGAAAGCGCGGACGTGAAGTTCGTAGATGATGGCGGTTTGGAACCAGGGTGTGGTCACTTCCGTCTCTTCTCCGACGAGCGGTGGGTCTGCCGCCGGCATGCGTGACGCCCGCTCTCGACCGGGCGTTTGCGATTCGGCTCCATAGTCTCTCGAGTATGGCGTCTACCGCTCGATCGTCAACTTTGGCGACGACGGCCCGCGGGGAGATTCTCCTCGTGCCCTCCGGTCATGCCGCAGTGCGTCTCTCCAGCCGCGGCGGCCGTCGGCGAGGTCGCGGCCGTCGCCGTGGTCGCCGTCGCCGCGGTCGCCGCCGTCGCCGCCGCCGCCGCCGTCGTTGTCGTCGTCGCCGTCGCCGCCGTCGTCGCCGTCGTCACCGTCGTCACCGTCGTCGCCGTCGTCGCCGTCGTCGCCGTCGTCACCGCCGTCGCCGTCGCCGTCGCCGTCGCCGTCGTTTCCGTCGTCGTCGCCGTCGTTTCCGTCGTCGTCGCCGTCGTTGCCGTCGTTGTTGCGTCGTCGCCGTCGCCGTCGTTGTCGCCGTCGTCGCCGTTGTTGCCGTCGTCGCCGTTGTTGCCGTCGTCGCCGTCGCCGTCGCCGTCGCCGTCGTCTTGGTCGTCGTCGCCGCTGCCGTCGTTGTCGCCGTCGTCGCCGTCGTCGCCGTCGTCGCCGTCGTTGCCGTCGTTGCCGTCGTTGCCGTCGTTGCCGTCGCCGTCGCCGCCGTCGCCGCCGTCGCCTTGGCCGTCGTCGCCGTTGCCGTCGTTGCCGTCGTTGCCGTCGTTGCCGTCGTTGCCGTCGTTGCCGTCGTTGCCGTCGTTGCCGTCGTCGCCGTCGTTGCCGCCGTCGCCGCCGTCGCCGTCATCTTGGCCGTCGTCGCCGTTGCCGTCGTCGCCGTTGCCGTCGTCGCCGTCGTCGCCGTCGTCGCCGTCGTCGCCGCCGTCGCCGTCGTCGCCGCCGTGGTCGCCGCCGTCGCCGCCGCCGTCGTCGCCGTCGTCGCCGTCGTCGCCGTCGTCGCCGTGGTCGCCGCCGTCACCGCCGTCATCGTCGTCGCCGTCGTTGCCGTCGTTGCCGTCGTTGCCGTCGTTGCCGTCGTTGCCGTCGTTGTTGCGTCGTCGCCGTCGTCGCCGTTGTTGCGTCGTCGCCGTCGTCGCCGTCGTCGCCGTCGCCGCCGTCGTCGCCGTCGTCGCCGTCGTCGCCGTCGTCGCCGTCGTCGCCGTCGTCGTCGCCGTCGTCACCGTTGCTGCGTCGTCACCGTCGTCGCCGTTGCTGCGTCGTCGCCGTTGTTGCGTTGTCGCCGTCGTTGCCGCCGTCGTTGTCGCCGTCACCGTCGCCGTCACCGTCGCCGTCGCCGTCGCCGTCGCCGCCGTCGCCGCCGCCGTCGTCGTTGCCGCCGTCGTTGTCGTCGTTGTCGCCGTCGTCACCGTCGTCGCTGTCGCCGTCGTTGTCGCCGTCGTTGTCGCCGCCGCCGCCGTTGCCGTCGCCGTCGCCGTCGTCGCCGCCGCCGCCGCCGTCGTTGTCGTTGTCGTTGCCGTTGTCGTCGCCGTCGTCGCCGCCGTCGTCGCCGTCGCCGTCGCAGTCGTCGTCGTCGTCGTTGTCGCCGTCGCCGCCGTCGTCGTCGCCGCCGTCGGCGTCGCCACCGCCGTCGCCGTCGTTGCCGTCGTCGTTGCCGTCGCCGTCGCCGTCGCCGTCGCCGCCGTCATCGTCGCCGCCGTCGTCGCCTCCGTCGCCACCGTCGCCGCAGTCGTCGTCGCCGCCGTCGCCCCGCTCCCCCCGCTCGCCCGCCCCACGCGCCCACGCGCCCACGCGCCGTCGCCGCCGTCGCCCCGCTCGCCCCGCTCGCCCGCCCCACGCGCCCAGGCGCCGTCGCCGCCGTCGCCGCCCGGTCGCGCGCGCTCCCGCCGGCGCTGTAACGTGCGCTCGTGTGGCGCATCTTCCTCGCCGCGGCGGCGGCGTCGCTGTCGCTCGGCGTCCTGGCTCACCCCGGCACCGAGCCCGTCGTCGCCGCGTTCGCGCTGGTCTGCGCGGCGTTGGCGGCGGCGCCGGTGTTGTCGCCGCGGGTGCCGCTCACGTTGAGCACCGGGGCCGCGCTGGTGGCCGGGCTCTGTCTCGGGCGTGCGGGCCCCATGACCGCCGCCGACTTGTTCCAGCCGCTGCAGGCACAGGTGCACGGGCAGGGGCCGCTCGTCTTCGCGCGCCTCGCCCTCGTCCTCGAGGCGGCGCTTTGCCTTCCCCGCGTCCCGCGTCGACGCCGCGCGCTGCTCGCCGCGCTCCTCGCGGCGGCGTTCGTGGCGTCGTGGGCGGCCGAGCTCGCGCTCGTCGCGCTCGCCCTCGCCGTCGTCGCGGTCGCGCTCCAGGCGCGCGCGCGCCCGGCGCCGCCGGCGTGGCCGCGGCCGCTCCTCGCCGGCGTCGTCGTCGCCGCCGCCGCCGCCGCCGTCGCCCTCGCCGCCCGCCCGCCGCCGCCGGCGCCGCCCGTCGATGCGCGCGGCGCCGCCCTCGCCTGGCTCGCGCGCGACAACCCCTGGCGCGCTTTGCCCGCGGCGCGCGCGTGGGCCGGCGCCGAGAAGACGCCGGGCGCCGGCACCGTGTGTCTCGCCCGCGTGGCCGCGCGCCTCGGGGACGGCGACGTCGCGCGCGGGCTCCTCGGCCGCGTGCTCAAAGACGGCTCCGACGCCGCCGCCCGCGAGGACGCCAAGCGGGTCCTCGCCACGCTCGTCGCCGCTCCCACGGGGAACCCGGAGTGAGCGCCGCCGCCCCCAACGACGCCGAGCCTGGCCGCGTCTCTTCCTGGGCGCGCGGCGGAGGAGCGCCCTGGTGGGCGGCGCTCCTCGCGCTCACGTTCGTCGTGGCGTTGCGCCTCGCGTACATCAACGGCGACGGCCTGCTCTACATCGCCCACGGCCGCTTCATCCTCGACGGCGGCGCGCTGCCGGCGGTGGACCCGTTCAGCGAGATGTCGGTGCGAACGCCCCTGGTGCTCCACCTCCTGCTGCCGATGATCGGCTTCGCCGTCGTCGAGCGCGCCGGCGGGCTGTGCGCGCTCGTGCTCCTCGCCGCCGTCGCGGGCGTCGCCGTGCTCGCCGGGTTCCTCCTCCCCGCGCGCCGCTCGTTCGTCGCCACGCTCGCCGGCGCCGGCGTGCTCGCGTCGCTCCTCGGCGTCGACCACCAGTTCTTCGAGGCGCGCGCCCAGGTGCTCGCCTTCCTCCCGTTCGTCGCCTGGCTCGCCCTGTGCCGGCGCGCCCTCGACAGCGATCGCGCGCCGCTCTCCGCCGCGCACCTCGCCGCCGCGTTCGTCGTCGCGGCCCTCTGGGCAAACACCCATCCCTCGTTCCTGGTGGCGGTGGCGTTGCCGCTGTTGTTCGCGGGCGGCGTCGCGCTCGAGCCGCGGCCTGCGCGCGCGGCGTTGCGGCCCCTGCTGCTCCTGTCGGCGGTGGGGCTGTGCGCCTCGTGGGTATCGCCGTACGGCGGTCACCTCGACGCCGACGTCGTGCGCCTCCTCTTCGACGAGACCACGAGCCGCATCGAGCACATGCGCTCTCCCGGCGTCACGGCGGGCTGGCTCTTGTTCTTCGCGCTCACGGTGTCCATCGCCGTGGCGCGCGCGGTGACGGGCGAGCGGCGGCAGCGGCGGGTCGACCTCGTCGTCGCGTTCGTATGGATCGCCATGACCCTCATCTCGCGGCGCTACGCAGCGTTCGTCGCTGCGTGGAGCATCGTGCTTCTGCCGAAGGTCCTCGCGGGTGTGCGGCTGCCGCCCAGGGTCGCGCGCGCGGCGGTGCTGGCGTCGGGTGTCGCCGCCGTTGTGGCCATCCCGCTCGTGCCGGCGCCGCTCGACGTCGACAGATCGCTCCCCGTCGCGGCTGCGTCCGTGCTCGACACGCTGCACCCGCCCCCGCGGCTCCTCAACGAGTTCGCCTGGGGCGGCTACCTGATGTATCGCTTCGGCACCCGCGCCGGCGTGTTCGTCGACGGGAGGAACAACCTCTACCACAATGGCGTCTTCGACGATTACCTGCACATGGCGTACGCCGGCCCTCGCCTCGACGAGCTCCTCGACACCTACGACATCCGGACGGTGTTCTGGACCGCCGGCTGGCGGCTCGATCGTGCGCTCGCTTCGCGCCCTGCGTGGCGCCAGGTGTACCGGGACGAGAAAGCCGTGATCTATGTCCGGCGCTGATGAGGCGCTGCCCCACGCCCCGGTGTCCGGCGACGGCGCGCAGAGCTGCCCGGTGTGCGGCGCGCCGACGCGCGCGCGCTTCTCCCTCGACGAACGAGAGGTGCTCGTCTGCACGGCGTGTGGGCACGGCGTGCTCTCTCCGCCGCCGAGCGACGAGGAGCTCGCGTCGAGCTACGCCACCGCCTACGGCGTGGAGGGCGAGAAGTTCCGCTTGCCGGTCGAGAGCGTGGTCACGGCGCTGGCGCGGCGCGCGGCGCGCGAGCTCGCGGCGGGCTTGCCGCCGGAGTGCCGGCGGGTCCTCGACGTCGGGTGCGGGCGCGGCCTCGTGCTGAACGCGCTCGCCGAGGAGGGCGTCGCGTGCACCGGCGTCGAGCGCGAGCGCGACGCGGCCATGGGCATCGACCCGCGCGTGGAGCTCGTCGTCGTAGATGACCTCGTGGACGCCAAGCTCCCGGCCGCGTCGTTCGGCGCGGTGATGTTCCGTCACGTGCTCGAGCACCTGCGCGCGCCGGCGGCCGCGCTGCGGGAGGCGCGGCGCCTGCTTCACCCGAGGGGGCGGCTCTACGCGGAGGTGCCCGACTTCGGCAGCACCCAGGCGCGCGTGCTCGGGCGCTTCTGGTTCCACCTCGATCCTCCGCGCCACCTGCACCAGTTCACGCGCGCGAGCGTGACGCGCATGATCGAAGACGCGGGCTTCGTCGTCGAGGACGTCCACGTCGGTGGGCCGCTGCACGACGTCATGGGGTGGCTGCAGAGCGGCTTGAACGCGGCGGGGCGTCCGTCCATGGCGCTCTACGACGGGTTGCACGCGGGCGCGCGGCTGGCGCTGCGCGACATCGCCGGCACCGCGCTCCTCGGCCCCGGGGCGCTCGCCCTCGGCTTGCTCGAGCGCGCCACCGGGGGCGGCGCCGCGGTGGCGGTGCGCGCGCGCCCGGGTCCCTGAGCGCTACTCGGCGGGCGTGCTCACGACCTTCTTGCGCAAAGCGAGGCGGTCGATCCACGTGTACGCCACGGGTACGACGACGAGGGTCAGCATCGTCGACGTGATCACACCGCCGATGACCGCCACCGCCATGGGACCGTTGAATTCCGAGCCCTCCGCCGACGACATCGCAGTCGGCAGCTCACCGAGGACGATGGCCGCGGACGTCATCAAGATCGGACGCAGGCGCGTGGGGCCGGCCTCGAGGATCGCCTCGGTCATGCCCTTCCCCTGCGCGCGCAGTTGGTTGGTGAGGTCGACGAGGAGAATGCCGTTCTTCGTGACGAGCCCCATCAACAGGATGATGCCGATCATCGCGGGCATGCCGATGGACAACCCCGTCAAGAACAGCCCGAGCAGCGCGCCGATCACCGCCAGCGGCAACGCCAGCATGATGGTGAACGGATGCACGAAGCTCTCGAACTGCGACGCGAGCACGAAATAGATGAACAGGATGGCCAACGCCAACGCGACGAGCATGTTGGTGAAGGTGTCCTTCATGTTCTGGGCGTCGCCCTCGAGCTTGTAGCCGTAGCCGGGCTTGAGGAGGGCGTCGATCTTGGGCGTGATCTCGCCGAGCGCCTCACCCAAGGAGCGGTTGTCGAGGTTGGCGGTGACGGAGATGGAGCGCTGGCGGTTGTTGTGCTCCACCACCGCCGGCGACGCCGACTCCTCCACGCGCACGATCTCGTCGAGATGGATGAGCCCGTTACGCCCGGGGACGAGGATGCGCCCGAGGTCCGCCACGGTGGCACGGTCCTCCTCTCGAAGCCGGACGCGGACGTCGATGTCGTCACCGCGGTCGGGCATGGTGGCCACGACGTCACCCTCCACCGCGGTGCGCAAGGCGGTGGCCGCCACCGCGAAGGGGACGCCCTTGTCCGCCGCCTTGGTGCGGTCGACGACGAAGCGCTGCTCGGGCGGCCCGGGCCGCACCGAGATGCCGACGTCGACGACGCCCTTGGTGTCGCGCACGATCTCGTAGACCTGCTCCGCGGTGCGTTGCAGCTCGGTGAAGTCGGGGCCGGTGACGAGGAGCGAGATGGTCGCGGGAACGCCGTTGTTGGCGAGGTCGGGGATGCGCAGCGTGACCTTGGCGCCCGGCAGGTGCGACAGCTTCTCGCGCGCCTCCGCCATGATGGTGTCGATGTCCCGCTCGCGCTCGCCCTTGCGCGAGCACACGAGCTGGACCGCGGCCTTGGAGACGTCGCGATCGACGCCGACGCGGGTGAAGCGGGTGGGGCACTCGGGGATGCCCTTCAGGAGATCCTCGGCCTGCGTGGCCACCCGCGAGGTCTCTTCGAGCGCGGTGCCCGGCTGCAGCTCGATGACGGCTTCGAACTTGCCCTGATCACCGCGCTTGAAGAACTCGGTGCCCATGAACTTGAGGAGGCCGCAACTGCCGAAGAGCATGGCGAGCGCGAGCCCCACGACGGTCTTTTTGTGGCGGAGCGCGAAGTGAAGGATGAAGCGGTAGAAGTCGTCGAGCCACTCGAAGAAGCGCGTGGGCGGCCCGTAGAACCAGTGCGTGCGCATCTTGGTGTGGCGATCGGGATCGATGCGCTGCGCGACGCGCGCGGACAGCATGGGATCCACGGTGAGCGACACCCCGAGCGAGACGAGGACGGCGGCGGCGACGGTGAGGCCGAACTGCTGGAAGAACTTGCCGACGAGGCCGCCCATGAACGCGATGGGGATGAACACGGCCACGATGGTCATGGTGGTGGCGAGCACGGCCAGGCCGATCTCGCTCACGCCCTTTCTCGCCGCGGTGAGCGGATCTTCCCCCCGTTCCAGGTGTCGGAAAATGTTCTCTCGGACCACCACGCTGTCGTCGATGAGCAGGCCGATGGAGAGCGTGAGCGCCAGCATGGTCATGATGTTGAGCGAGAAGCCGAGGCGCCACACGACGAAGAAGGTGCCGACCACGCTCAACGGCAACGACACCGCGGAGATGAGGGTGGAGCGCACGTCGAGCATGAAGAAGAAGATGACGACGATGGCGAGCAGGCCGCCGAGCACGAGGTGCTCGCGCAGGCGGTGGATGTTGTTCTCGATGAAGTGCGCCTGGTCCGCGATGAGCGTGAACTCGGTGTCCTTCGGGAGGCGCGCCTCGAGCTTCTTGACCGCGTCCTGGACGCCTTTGGTGACGGCGACCGTGTTGCTGCCCGACTGTTTCATCACCGTGAAGGTGACGGCGTCCTTGCCGTTCACGCGCGCGAGCTCGCGAACCTCTTTGACGGAGTCGACCACCTGGCCGACATCCGCGACGCGGATCTGCGTGCCGTTGGGCATGGCGAACAGCACCGTGCGCGCGACCTCGTCGGGGGACTTGAAGCGCCCCGCCGCCTTCAGCGACAGCTCGCGTCCGCCCTGCGTGATGCGGCCGCCGGGCAGGTCGAAGCTCTCGGCGCGGAGCGCCTGCGCGACCTGCGTGACGGTGAGGCCGAGCGCCTGCAGCTTGGTCTGGTTGAGGTCGACGTGGATCTCGCGCTCCGTGCCGCCGTGGATGTCGATGCTGCCGGCGCCGGGCACCGTCTCGAGCGCGGGCGCGATGGTGTCCTCGACGAGCCGGCGGGTCTCGGTGGCGGACTGGTCGGAGCGCACCGTGTAGATCAAGACCGGCTGCGCGGACGGGTCGAGCTTGGAGATCTGCGGATCGTCGGCGTCCTTGGGCAGCGTGTTCTTCACCGCCTGCACCTTGTCGCGCACGTCGCTGGACGCGCGCAGCAGGTCGACGTCGAGCTTGAAGAGGACGACCACCACGGATACCGACTCGCGCGAGTAGCTGCGGATGGTGTCGATGCCGTTGATGGTGGAGAGCGCCTCCTCGATGGGCTTGGTGACCTGCTCCTCGATCTCCGTGGGCGAAGCGCCCGGGTAGACGGTGGAGATGGAGACGACGGGGAAGCTCACGTCCGGGAAGAGATCGACGCCGAGGCGGAACAAGGCGAGCGCGCCGAGCGTGAGCACGGCGAGCGCGACCATGGTGGTGAACACCGGGCGATCGATGGCGACGTGGGAGACCTTCATGGCGTCCTCGCACAGAGGGAAGCGGGGCCGGCGTCGACGATGACGCTGACGCCCGGAGGGAGCTCGAAAGAGCGCAGCGCCCGGCTGAGCGCGGCGGCCGAAGGGGCCGGCGGCGCTCGATCGCGCGCGCCGGTGTCGTCCGCGTCGCCGGCGCCCGCGGCGCACAGCGCAACGGCAGGGGCGCGCCCGCTGCGGAGGAGCGCGGCGGGCGTGGCGGCGAGGCGCTCGGTGGCGACGCTCGCGAGCGGCACGGCGGCGCCGGTGCTCGCCGTGACGAAGACCTGCCGGCCGAGCGGCGCGTGCACGTCGACGGGCTGGCTCACCCGAACGGGGACGGCGGCGCCGCCCTCGTCGACGTGGGTGACGACCTCGCCGGTGAGGGCGAAGCGCACGGCGTCGGCGACGGCGGCGGCGGAGACGCCGAGGCTCGCGGCGACGCCGCGATCGACCTCGACGCTCGCCCGGGGCTCCGTTCGCGCGCCACGCATCGTGTACGTGGCGCCGTGGAGGGCCGGGGAGGAGGCGGCGCGGCGCGCGACCTCCTCGAGCGCGTCGTGGTCGGGGCCGGTGAAGACGACGGCGACCGGCGCGCTGTCGTCGACCGGCACGCGCGCGAGCGTCACGGAGGGCGATATGACGGCGCCGAGCTTTTCGAGCACGGCCTTTTGCACCGCCGCGGTCGACGCGCCCCCCTGCTTCACCACCTCGAGGACGACCGCCCCCGGGGCGGGCCGCGCCCGGGCGTCGTCGATGCTGTCCTCGGCGATGCTGTCCTCGGCGATGCTGTCCTCGGCGATCGTGGCGACGTCGGAGACGTGCACCTGGGGCGCGCGCACGACCTCGACCGCGGCGAGGTCGAGGATGCTCCGGGCGGGCACGTCGCGCAGCACGTCCGCGACCGCCGCGGCGCTCACGTGCATCGCCCGCGCGCGCTGCCCGTCGACGCGCACCTCGACCTCGCGATGCGCGCCGTTGTACACGGCGACACGCGCGACGCCCGGGACGGTTTCGAGCGCAGGGACGACGCTCTCCTCGACGACGCGCGTGGTCTCCACCCGCGCGAGCGACGGCGAGGTCACCGCGAAGCGAAGCACCGCCGCCTCGCCGGGTGACGCGACCGTCACCAGAGGCGCGACAGCGTCCGCCGGCAGCCGCGGGGCGATAGACGAGACGGCACGGCGCACGCCATTGGCGGCATGAAGGAGGCTCGCCCGGGGCGCGACGACGCCGACCACCACGGCGCGTCCCTCCTGCGAGGTCGCGTGCGTGGACGCGATGCCTGCGGCCGTGGCGACCGCGTCCTCGACCACGGTGGTGACGTCGTGGTCGACGACGGCGGCCGCGGCCCCCGGCCACTCGACGACGACGGTCACGGCGCCGGCCGGGTGCGCAGACTTGCACCCGGCGGCAGCCAGCGCTCCCGCGGCGAGCACGAGGGTGGCCGCGCGGGGGGCGGACACGTCAGCTCTCGCCTGCCACCGCGACGGCGATGCCGTCGCGCAGGCCGGTGTCGCCCGAGATGATCACCTTGTCGCCGGGCTTGACGCCGTCCTCGATGACGAGCTCGTTTTCCACGCGGCTGCCGAGCTTGGGCTTCACCATCACGGCCTTGCCGTCGCGCACCAGGTACAGCACGGGGCCGTCGGCGGTGGCGACGACGGCCGACGCCGGCACCACCATGACGCCCTCCTGCTTGCCGAAGTCAATCTCCGCGCGGCCGAACATGTACGGCAGCAGGCCCTCCGCCGGCTTCAGCGAGACCTCGACGAGGGCGCGGCGCGTCTCGCTCTCGAGCGTGGGCGCGATGCTCGACAGCTCGCCGGCGAGGACGCGCCCGGGGAGCTCGTCGACGGTCACGCGCACCGTCTGCCCCTTCTCGAGGCGCCCGACGTCGGAGGCGGGGACCGTGCCCTGCACCTTGAGGCCGGACTGATCCTGCACCACGAACGCCGGCTGCGCGGGGCTCGTCTGCGCGCCCACGTCGACGTTCTTCTTGGCCACCACGCCGGCGATGGGCGCGGTGACGCGGCTGTCGGCCCAGGCCTGGTTGGCGAGCCCGACCGCGGCTTCGGCCAGCGCCACTTGCGCCTCGGCCGCCTGCACGCCGACGCCCGCGAGGTGAAAGCCCGCCTCGGCCTGCTCGAAGTCGGCCTGGCTCATCGCGCCCTTGCCGTGCAGCGCCTGCGCGCGGTTCCACGACAGCGACGCCGTCTGCTGTTGCACCTTGGCGTTGTCGAGGCCGGCCTGCGCCGCCTTCTTCTGCGCTTCGGCCTGCTTCACGCGCCAGGCGAGATCGTTGGCCTCGAGGACGGCGAGCGTCTCGCCCGCCTTCACCGTCTGGCCCACCTCGGCGAGCACGCGCGTGATGCGCCCCGGCATTTTGGCGAACACCACGGCTTCGTTCCTCGCGCGCACGGTGCCCGTGATGGCGACGACGAGCGGGAGGTCCTTCTTCTCCACCACCGCGACCGCCACCGACGGCGGCTTCTGGGCGCCCTTGTCATCGGATGCGTTGCGCTCGAGCGAGGACTTCACCCGGTAGCCGGCGACGGAGATGAACGCGGCGCAAAGCGCGACGACGATCGCCGCGATGACCAGCTTCTTCACGGGTTGGCCCCGGCGGCCGCCTGGGCGCAAGAGAAGGAAGGAACGTCCTGACCCGTGCGGCACACGGGGTTCGGCGCGACCACCGCGCAGGTGTCGCTGGACGGCGCCGTGACGAGGCAGCCGTTGCACACGTCGAGGGCGAAGGTGGAGGCGGCGCCCGTGACGCCGGCGTCCACCACGAGCGGCGAGATCTGGACCACGAGCGTGGCGAACTCGAGGTCGGTGATCTTGCTGTCGTCCGCGAGCTTCTTGGTGACGTCGCGCGGCACGAGCTCCACGTTCTCGACCACGCCCTTGCGCACGTCGTCATCCTTGCCGACGAGGAGGACGTCACCGGTGGGCACGTCGCTGAGGACCGCGAGCTCCTTGCCGTCGCGCGTGATCTTGACGTCGACGCCGTCGACGCGGGCGTCGGCGCCGGAGATCACCATGCGCAGATCGGCGAGGTAGCCGCCGTGGGAGTTGTCGGTGGCCTTGGCGTCCATCAAGCCCGTGCCGAGCGCGGCGTCGTCGACCGTGGGCGCGGCGCAGGTGATCGACGTCCGGGGCGGCAGCACCTCGACCGTGAGCACGGGCTCGGCGCAGCCCGCCGCCACGACGACGAGAGAGGTAGAGGCGCAGGCGAGGAGAACGGCGAACGGGCGACGGGACATTCTTTCTTTTCTCCGCAGTTGACGCACGCTAGTTCGAAAGGGTAATCGTTGCAAATGACAAAGTTTCGCAATGCGAAACAAGCCGGGTCGAAAGAAGCCCGGTCGAGACAAGCCCGGCCGAAACAAGCCCGGCCGAGGCGCCTGAGGCCGACAGAAGTCGCGCCTGCGCCGCTGAAGAGGCCGGCGCCGCGCGCCCGGAAAAAGGCCGCCGGGCCGCCGCTGTTGGATGCATCGATCGCTGATTCGGTGCAGGACCTCAAGCACCTCGTGCAGGAGCTCGGCCGCATGCGTCCCCTGCGGGATCCCATCGCCACCATCGAGCACCCCCTGACCCCCGCCCAGGTCCACAGCCTGCTGTGGCTCGGCGCCGACGGAGCGCTCCCCGCGAGCGTCCTGTCCCACCGGGTGGGGTGCGGGCAACCCACCATCACCGGCGTGATCGATCGCCTGGAAAAACTGGGCTTCGCCGAGCGCGAGCGGGACACGGGCGATCGCCGCGTGGTGCGCGTGCAGCTCACGGCGAAGGGACGCACCCTCTACGCGCAGCTCGACGAGCGCATCACCGAGAAGCTCGGCCGCTTCTTCAAGGTGATGCCGCCCGCCGATCGCGCCCACCTGCTTCGCATCATCAAAGACGTCGTCGAGACATTGCGTCTGGGGGCGTCGTCGCCGTCGCCTGCCTCGGAGGAACCGTGACATCCACACCCTTGCGTCAGCCGGCCGCCCGGGGGCTTCTCGCCCCGGCGCTCCTCGCTGCCGTCGTCGCGAGCGGCGCGGCCCAGGCCCAGAACAACGGCGCCCAGCCGGGCACCACGGGGCTGCGGGGGTTGCGCCCGACCACGGCGCCGAAGGTGATCACGCTCGACGAGGCCTTCGCCGACGCCATCCAGCACAGCTACGACCTGCGCATCGCCGCCGCCCGCCTCGACGAGTCCGAGGCCCAGGTGAAGAAGGCGTGGTCGGCGGTGATGCCGCAGATCTCCTTGAGCGGCCAGTACAACCACAACTTCCCCGAGCAGAAGTTCGCCTTCGGCGACCCCAAGCAGTTCAAGCAGCAGGCGCTGCTCTTCAACTCCATCGCGGATCTCACCGCGGCCGCGGCCGCCGCCAACCCCGATCCGCTCCAGCAGCGCGCGGCGCTCGAGCAGGCGGACACGCTCCGGCAGACCGCCAAGGACATCGCCAACACCAAGGTCACCGACATCATCATCACGCCGGCGGACGAGGTGAACGGGCAGCTCCAGATCACGGTGCCGCTGTTCAACGGGCGCGCGCTCCCTCTCCTGCAAAACGCGTATGCCGGCGTCGACATCACCAAGATCGCGGCGCGGGAGGCGCGCGCTGCGGTGATCTACGGCGTGGCGCGCGCCTACTTCCAGGTCGTCGCGGCCAAGCGCATCGTCGCCATCACCGATCAGCAGGTGGAGAGCTCCACTGCGCACAAGAAGCTCGCGCAGCAGCAGCTCGACGAGGGCCTCGGCACGCACCTCTCGGTGCAGCGCGCTGAGCTCGATCTCGCGCGCGCGGAGCAGCACAAAGAGGCGGCTGAGGGCGGCGTAAAGCTCGCCAAGGGCGCGCTCGGCTCGCTCATCGGCGTGGTCGAGGACTTCGACGTCGCGGAGCCGCCGCCGGTGCCCGCCCTCGAGCAGGGCAAGTCCGCCGACGAGCTGCTGGCGCGCGCGGTCCAGTCGCGCGACGACCTGCGGCTCGAGAAGCAGGCGCTCGCCGTGGCCGACCACAACAAGCTCGACGCGTGGATGCGCTTCCTGCCGAGCGTGGGCCTGGTGGCCACGGGGCGGGGCACGTCCAACACCGGCGGCCTCGTGAGCCAGCCCTTCACCGGCGTCGTCGGCGTGCAGGCGAGCCTGCCCATCTTCGACGGCGGCCTCACGTACGGGACCATCGACGAAGCGAACGCCAAGCTGCGCCAAGAGGTGCTGAAGGTGAGGCAGCTCGAGCAGACCATCGAGGAGGAGGTGCGGGGAACGCTCGACGACCTCACGCTCAAGCGCACCGCCGTGGAGACCGCGGACCGCGTCGCGGCGCTGGCGCACGCGCAGAAGAAGAACGTCGACGACCTGTTCGCCGCAGGCGCCGCGACGGGCCTCGACGTCACCGACGCCAGCCTCGCCGCGTTCTCCGCCGACGTCGACGCCGCTCGCGCGCGCTTCGACCTGGAGACGGCGCGGCTCGGGCTCGCGTACGCCATCGGCGAGCTCCGCCCCGACCCCGACCTGGGCCCCAAGCCGGTGACGGGCAAGGAGGAGGAGCAGGCGCGCTCCTATCTCGACACAGCGAGCGAGTGAAACGCTGACGAAAAACAAGGCTCGTAGCAGCACGCGGCGAAGCCGCCCACAAGGTGGCTCGCCGCGCGGAGTACGTGGCGAGGCACGTCGGCGCGCAAGAACCGCTGCAGGTTGTGAGGAAACGGCGGGTCCGAGCGGTGTTGTGATCCCGCTATCAGCGCAGGTGGCGGGTTCGTGCGGGTCGTGTGCGCGCCGACGTGCCTCGATGCGACGTCGGCGCGGACTTCAGGCGGTGAGCTTCGCGAGCTTCTGCAGCAGGTTGAAGGCCACGGCTGCCATCAGGGCGACCGTCGTCACCCTCGCTAGCCCCCGTACGTAGAGCGTGTCGACGGCGTTGGCGTGCTTGGCGAGACCAGGGCGCGTGCGGTATCGCGCCTTCGCTGCGGCGCTCTTCATCCACGCCCCGTACGGGTCCAGCCGTGGATCAGGCTTCTGGTGCTTGCGGCGATCGCCGGCCCCGCGCGGCCGCGCTTGAGCTTCACCATGCAAGGTGGATCAGCTCGAGCCGCACTTTTGGTGCGCAAATCTCGGTGAGTTGCGAGTGCTTGGGCGCTCGGAATCAGCGAAGGCTAGACAACGTCGCCACCGCGGGAGCGGAAAGGAGCGGAGAGCACGGCGCCCCGGCGCTCAACTCGGCGCGCGTCTTCGTCGCCGAGCTCGGAGCTCCTTTCCGCTCCGCCGTGTGGCCGTAGCACCGTCCCCTTCCGGGTGGCTCGGATCAACGGTCCATCGGGCCAGCCCTCGTCGCCACTCGCGGCGCTCTCGATGACGCGGATCCCGATGGATCACGTTCCGTCGGTCGGGTGGCGAGGTATTTGCCGACGAGGACGAGGTAGCCGCCTTTGTCGACGGTCTCCGCGTAGTCCGCCGAGCTCGGGCCCCTGGGAAGCGGACGCGACGACGGCGACGCGGTGGTCGGTGAGACGCCGGCGGGGCGAGCCCGATGCGACCGACGGCGGGTGGACAGGCGCGGCGGGGCGCGACGTCGTCAGCGACGAACGTCGTCCCGCCGCGCATGTCGTGACGCCTCAGCGGCGGCGGCGGCGGAGGAGGAGGAGGAGCGCCGCCGGGCCGAGCGACGAGAGCGCTCCGCCCTGGGCGCAACCGACGGCGCCGTTCGTGCCGTTGGCTCCGGGCGCGCCGTCGGCGCCGGGCGCTCCATCGAGGCCGTCTGCGCCGTCGGCTCCGGGCGCGCCGTCGGCTCCGGGCGCGCCGTCGAGGCCGTCCGCGCCGTCTGCGCCGTCTGCGCCGTTCGCGCCGTCTGCGCCGTTCGCGCCGTCTGCGCCGTCTGCGCCGTTCGCGCCGTCTGCGCCGTCTGCCCCGGGCGCGCCGTCTGCGCCGTTGGCCCCGCTGGCGCCGTCGGCCCCGTCGGCGCCGTTGCAGATCGGCGTGGCGACGTCGACCTCGGTGTCGCCGAGGACGCCGTCGTCGGCGGTGTCGCCGTCGCCGCCGTCGTCGACGCCGCTTTCGACGAGCACGCCGCCGGCCGGGCACTGCGCGTCGCCCGCGGCCAGGAGGACGACGGCCACCAGGGCGTCGTGGCCGTTCGCGCCGTCTGCGCCGTCGGCCCCGTTCGCGCCGTCGGCCCCGTTCGCGCCGTCGGCCCCGTTCGCCCCGTCGGCGCCGTTCGCGCCGTCGGCCCCGTCGGCGCCGTCGGCCCCGTTCGCGCCGTCGGCCCCGTTGCACACCACCGTCGACGCGTCGACCTCGCCGGCGCCGAGGAAGCCGTCGTCCGCGGTCTCGCCGCCGCTGCCGTCGTCGACGCCGCTCTCGATGAAGGAGCCGCCGCTGGCGCACAGCGCGTCGCCCACGGGCAGCGTGGTGACGGAGAGGAGCGCGCTGTGTCCGTCGGCGCCGTTCGTGCCGTCGACGCCGTCGGTACCGTTCGTGCCGTCGACGCCGTTCGTGCCGTCGACGCCGTCGGTGCCGTCGGTGCCGTTCGTGCCGTCGACGCCGTCCGTGCCGTTGCAGATCGGCGTCGCGACATCGACCTCGCCGGCGCCGAGGACGCCGTCGTCGGCGATCTCGCCGCCGCTGCCGTCGTCGACGCCGCCCTCGACGAGAGAGCCGCCGTTCGGGCACAGCGCGTCGCCGACGGCCAGGGCGGTGATCGAGACGAGCGCGCTGTGTCCGTCGGTGCCGTCGGTGCCGTTGGTGCCGTTGGTGCCGTCGGTGCCGTTGCTGCCGTCGGCCCCGTTGCACACGACCGTCGACGCGTCGACCTCGCCGGCGCCGAGGACGCCGTCGTTCGCTGTCTCGCCGCCGCTGCCGTCGTCGACGCCGCTCTCGATGAAGGAGCCGCCGGTGGGGCACAGCGCGTCGCCCACGGGCAGCGCGGTGACGGAGAGGAGCGTGCTGTGGCCGTCGACGCCATCGGAGCCGTTCGTGCCGTCGACGCCGTTCGTGCCGTCGACGCCGTCCGTGCCGTCGACGCCGGCCGTGCCGTCGACGCCGTTCGTGCCGTCGACGCCATCGACGCCGTTGCACACCACCGTCGCCGCCTCGACCTCGCCGGCGCCGAGGACGCCGTCGTCCGCGGTCTCGCCGCCGCTGCCGTCGTCGACGCCGCTCTCGATCAAGGAGCCGCCGTTGGCGCACAGCGCGTCGCCCACGGGCAGCGCGGTGACGGAGAGGAGCACGCCGTGGCCGTCGGCGCCGTTCGCGCCATCGACGCCATCGCTGCCGTTCGCCCCGTTGCAGATCGGGGTCGTCACGTCGACCTCGCCCGCGCCGAGGACGCCGTCGTCCGCGGTCTCGCCGCCGCCGCCGTCGTCGACGCCGCTCTCCACGAGTGAACCGCCATCGGGGCACCGCTCGTCGTCGACGGGCAGAGGGGTGATGGAGACGAGCGCGTCGTGGCCGTCGACGCCGGCCGCGCCGGCCGCGCCGTCCGCGCCGTCCGCGCCGTTCGCGCCGTCGACGCCATCGGTGCCGTTGCAGATCGGGGTCGTGACGTCGACCTCGCCGGCGCCGAGGACGCCATCGTCGGCGGTCTCGCCGCCGCTGCCGTCGTCGACGCCGCTCGCGATGAGCGAGCCGCCGTTTTGGCAGAGCTCGTCGCCCACGGGGAGGGAGAGCGCGACGAGCAGCGTATTGTGGCCGTCGGTTCCGGCGGTGCCGTTGTTGCCATCGAGGCCGTCGCTGCCGTTGCAGAGGTTCGCGGTGGTGTCGATCTCGGCGGCCTGCAGCACGCCGTCACCGGCGACGCCGCCGTCATCCATGATGGTCTGGAAGTAGTAGTCCTGGCTCGCGTGCGCCGTGAACGGGGGGCCGCTGCCGCCGTGGTCGAACGCGGTCCCGTCGACGTAGGGGTCCGGGAGGCTGTTGCCGAAGTCCGGGCCGAAGGTGAAAGAGTGCGTGTTGTAGCCGCCCGGGCTGAAGTCGAAGCACCCCGGATCCGACGACGCCGCCGTGCCGAGGACGATCGCGTACACCGTCCCCGCCTCGAGCGCCGCGCCCGACGTGAACGTGTAGAGCTGGATGCCCGTCGCCGGCGAGAAGGTCTGCGTCGCGAGGACGGTGCCGTTCGGGGCGCCGCCCGTCGTGGCTTCGATGCTCACGATCAGGCTCGGCGCGGGGACGGTGGTGAAGTCGTCGAAGCAGAAGCCGCCGGTCGCGTCGACGTCGAGCTCCACCTGCGTCAGCACGCCGCTGAGCCCGGCCTTGAAGGTCTGTGCAATCTCCTGGTTGTTCCCGAGGGACGTCCCGCCGTTGTTCACCGACGTCATCGCCTGGTCGGGCCCGTCGAGCGTCCCGCCGTCGTCGAGGCCGGTGTCGATCCGGGTGCCACCGGCGGGGCACACCTCGCCCGCGGGGATGGGCGTGAGCTCGAGGAGGGACGTTGCCGGGACCGCGGACGCCGCCTGCGCAGCGCCGAGGACGAGGAGTGTGACCAGAGACGGGTGCTTCATCGCAGAGCTCCATGGAGGTCCGCGGCGATCTGCGGCGGAGTACCGTGGAGAGACATCGCCCGCTTCGGCCGAGAGTTGAGCGACTCGCCGCGGAGGATCAGCGGCGCCGATGTCGGTCGAACGCGGACATCAGCCACGCCAGCGCAGAGCGGCGGCGGCGGCGCGTGCGCACGACCCCGGCCAGGAGCACGAGCGCGGCCGCCGGCGAGCCCGACGCGGAGCACGACTCCGGCGGAGGCTGCGCCGCGTCCTCGAAGCGAGCCACGGTGTCGTCGACGAACGGCTCGGCGGAGTCCACGCGCGCGTCCCAGCCGTCCTCGTGACAGTTCGGCCCGTCCGAGACCACCGCGATGATCCGCTCGACCCCGTCGTCGTCGACGAACAGGGCGGGGCCGCCGGAGTCGCCGTCGCAGGTCTGCTCGCCCGCGGCGCCGGAGAAGACGAGCGTCGGCGTCACCTGCGTGATCGGGTACGTCACCGTGCGCTTGGTGCCGCGCCCGTCGCCGCTCGCTTCGTCGGCGACGCCGAAGCCGACGTGACGGAGGGCGGCGCCGACGTCGGCGTCGGCGAGCGCGTGGCGCGAGAGCGAGAGCGGCGCCGGGTCCGCGTCGCGGTCGAGCCGCGCCAGCGCGACGTCGAAGTCGTTGCCTTCTCCGGAGTAGTCCGGGTGCCGCGCCCACTCCACCACGTCGAAGACGTCGCCGTGGTCGACGTCGGCGCCGACGACGGCGGTCACGCGCACGCCGAGCTCGATGTCGCAGTGGCCGGCCGTGAGCACGGTGCGCTTGCCGATGAGCGTCCCGCTGCACGTCGGGAACCCGCCGAGCAGCAGCGCCACCACCGCGGGGTCGCCGGGATCGTCCTCGCCGCCGACCACGGCGTGCGCGGGCGCCGCACAGCAGAGCGCGAGCAGGAGCCCCGCCGATCGGCTCGGGGCGCGACGGCTCAACCCGGCGGCGCCGTCGCGGGCAGCGCCTCCGTCGCGGGCGCCGCCTCCGCCGCGGGCGCCGTCTCCGCCGCGGGCGCCGTCTCCGCCGCGGGCGCCGTCTCCGCCGCGGGCGCCGCGCCCTTGCCGCCGGGGAGCTCCTTGCGCAGCCACGCGACCAGCGTGTGGATCTGCGCTTCGGTGAGCGCGTCCTTGTACCCCTCCATGATGGTCTTCGGCTTCCCGTTGGCGATCACATCGAAGATCTCGGCGTCCGTCATCTCCGGCACCCGCTTTTTCAGGTCGGGACCGAGCATGGTCCCCTCGCCGTTGCCGTTGTGGCAGTGAAAGCAGTTCGCCTTCGGGTTCGTGTAGCCGTTGAACAGGAGGCCGCCCGGGTCGTCGCCGAGCGTGTCCTTCACCAGGGGAGCGCCGCCGCAGCCCGCGGCGCCGACGAGAACGAGAGCGAGAAATACGCGCGTCATGCGCGCGACGTTAGCCGACGCCGCCCGCGCTCGAAACGAAGAAACCGCGCGGGCTCCGAGGCGCGTCAGCTCTGGCCCACAGGCGCCATCAAGGCGTCCCAGCGCAGATCGATCTGGTGGTTCACCTGCGTCTGCAGGTTGTCGTGCACCTGCTGGATCTCCGAGACGCGCTGGTCGAGCGCCCCGCGCAGCTCGACCGCCTTGTCGTGCGCCTGGCTCACGTCGGAGGAGTCGAAGCTCCAGATGAGGAAGCTCGGCTGGCCGAAGAAGTCGAGCGCGCCGATGAGGTCGGCATTGATGTCGCCCTGTTGCGCGAGCCCGAGCTCGGCGGCCGCGCTCTTCACGTCCTGGTTGAGCTGGTGGATCCCGGACTCGGCGTCGGCCTTGGCGGCGATGGCCATGGTGTTCCACATGGCCCACGTCGGGTTCAACTCCTCGTGCGAGCCGACCTTCACGCGCTCGCTGTGGGCGTCCTTGCCGGTGCCGACCGTCCGGGTCTCGTAGTCGTCGACGGAGACGGTCCTCGGCGTCACGTTGCGCATGGTGATGGCGTTGCTCGCGCGATTGAGCGCGGAGATGGCGCCGTCGGCCACCGCGAGCAGTTGCTTGCCGGTCTGCAGCCGCGCGGTCTCCTGTTCGTAGTGCGTGTGGAGCGACGCGTAGGCGGGGTTCTCGGCGGCAAGCAGCTTGCTCACCTCCTCGCGTGCGCCCGCGTGCGCGAGCTGCGTCGCTTGATCCATCGCGCCCACGAAGCCGTCGAGCGTTTTGGTGTCCGTGGCGCCCGCGTGGTAGGCGGCGTTGCTCGCGGGAACGCCGAACCAGTACCAGTCCACGGCGTAGCCCATCCTTGCGTCGAGGCCGACGGTCTGCTTCAACTGATCGAGCGTCTGGTGCGCCTTGCCGTCGAGCGCGTGCGCCTTGGCGGTCTTTCCCTGCGCGTCCTGGAAGACGTGGATGACGTTTCTCACGGCGTCGGCGCGGTCGGCGCCGGCGCCGCCGGGGACGCGGCTGCGCGCGACGTCGACGTTGTGCTTGATGGCGTCGGCTCCGGGCAGCGCGCTCTTTTGCTGCATCTGCATCGCGATGGGTGACGCCGCCGACGGCATGCCCGGGTGCATCATCTGGCCGACGCCGGGCGGGAGGAGCAAGGTGAAGCCGATGGCGGCGGCGACGAGGCCGCGCTTGGCCTTGCTCGACATCTTGCTCAGGCGCTCCATCAGCGCAAAGCCCGAGGCGCTCTCCTCGGTGCCGCGGTGGCCCGACAGGCGCGAGAAGCCCGCCGTCGACGAGGAGGCGCGGGTGCCGTCGAACCGCGAATCGAAGCGGTTGTGGGGCCGCACGTCGACCGGGTCCAGCCGCTTGGTCCCGACCTTCTTGTCCTCGTTGGTGCCTCGCGCGGCGACGTGCGGTTGGGGGCGGACGTTCAGGTCGAGCTTCGGCATCAAGCCTCCGGGGACAGCGTGGCGAGGACGCGATCGAAAGCGGCGCGCGCGGTGGCGTCGGCGGCCGCGCGCGCGGTCATGGTGACGACGACGACGACGTCGCCGCCGACGAGGACGAACGCCTGGCGCTGTCGCAGCACACCGGCGCTGCTCTGCGCCATGACGCGGACGAAGACGAAGCCCGGGCCGCCGGCGACGGTCACGGGCGTCTTGCCCTCGAGCGTGGCGCCGGGCGGCGACTCCTGTCCGTCGACGTACGCCCCGAACGCGGCGGCGCCGCCGGGCAGCTCGTCGACGCGCACCGTGAGGTTCCACGCCGGAGGATCGGCCTTGTCGACGAGGAGGATGGTGCTGTCGTCGCGACCCTCGGGCGCGTCGAAGCGCAGCGCGCGCCACCGGTACTGCGTCATGGCCGGAGCATTGGCCGCCCCGCGCGGGGAGGTCAATGCATCGGCGTCACGCGTCACGCAGACCGGCGGCGCGCCGTCACCCGGTCGGCGCTTGGGATCCCATCGCTACGCCGACTGCTCCTTGCGGCGGAACGTGAGGTAGGTGTCGACGGCGAAGCCGGTGTTCATGATCAAGACGGCGGCGAACATGAGCTTGAACGCGTCGGGCAGCGCCGCTTGAAGCCCCATGCCCTGCTCCACCGCCGTGAGCCCGAGCACGCCGAGCAACCACAGGGCGCCGGCGAGCCGCTTCGGGCACGCCGATGAGGTAGCCGAGCCCGGGGAGGAAGAAGTTGAGGACGATGCTTGGCCATTTCACGTGAGCCTCCGGTCTGTTGGCGTCATGACCGGAGCGCGGCGCCGAATTCATCGGCGACCCGGATCCGCCCGAGCCGCGCGATCCGTTCGCACGATTGCGGCCGCGGGCGCCCGCGTGAGCATCTCGTCCCCACGACGTGCGCCGGGCAGCGCCGCGGCACGACGACGTCGCGGCGCGCGGATGTTATCTTGGCGGCGTGAGCGTCTCCCACGCAGTCCTCAACCTCCGTTCCACCCTCGTGCGCGGCCTCGCGGTGTGCCTTGTCGTCGGCGTCGCGGGCGCCGTCGCGCTGGTGGCAACGCACGGGACCCCGTCTGCCCGCGCGGCGATCCGCGTGGATTGCGGCGATGGCTCGGTCTGCACGCTCGCAGAGGAGCTCGCCGCCGACGTGTGGAGCGAGGAGCGGGCGCCGGGCGATCCGCTCGATGTCGTCGTCGACAAGCAGGCGCTCGACCGACTCGCGGCGGCGGGGGCGCATTGGACGGTGATCGATCCCGACATCGACGCGACCGCACGCGCAGAGGCCGAGCGCCTTCGCGCGCATTCGCTCAGCGACGGCAGCGACTGGTTCGCCGAGTTCCGTGACTACACGGCGATCGAAGCACATATGGGCGAGCTCGCCGAGCTCGCGCCGCAGCGCGCCTCCGTTCAAGGCATCGGCGCCACGCTCGACGGGCGCACCATCTGGGCGCTTCACGTGGGCGGAAAGAGCGACGACGCCATGCCGATGCTCATCAACGGCACCCAGCACGCGCGCGAGTGGATCTCGGCGATGGCCGCCACATGCGTCGCGGACCGCCTCGTGCGCGACTACGACAAAGACCCGGCGATCCGCGCGTTCGTCGACACCACGGAGGCGTGGATCGTGCCCGTCGTGAACCCCGACGGCTACCAATACTCCTGGGGCCAGGATCGCTATTGGCGCAAGAACCGGCGCGGGGGCTACGGCGTCGATTTGAATCGGAACTTCTCGGTCGCGTGGGGCGGCGCGGGCTCGAGCGGCCTCAAGCGCTCGCAGACGTACCGTGGGGAGAGGCCGTTTTCGGAGCCCGAGACCGCTGCGCTGCGCTCCCTCGCGAAGCGAGAGGGCATCCGGCTCCACATCGACCTCCACGCATACGGGCAGCTCGTCTTGTTCCCGTGGACGCACGGCGACAAGCCGACGGGCGATCACGCTCGCTTTGCCGGCATCGGCGACGACGTCTCGTCCGCGATCTACGCGACGCACCAGAACAAGTATCGCTTGATGCGCGGCGTGGAGCTGTATCCCGCCGCCGGCACGATGACGGACTGGATGTACGGCGAGGCCGGAGCGATCTCATTCACGATCGAGCTGCGACCGCGATCGGGCACCGGCTTCGTCCTGCCGCCGACGGAGATCCGGCCAACGTGCGATGAGGCTCTCGCGGCCGTGCTCGCGCTTCGTGCATCACGGCACGTCCGCTGACGACACGAGCTCGTCGCTCCCCACCCTGAGATCGCGAAGATCAAGACGTGTCCGAAGCCCGACGGTGAACACGTGGGTGCGCGAGTGCCACGTCACGTCGCTGTTCATGGCGCTCATAGACACGCAGTTGCACACCGAAGAGGCGTTCGTCGAATACGCCTACGCGAAGAACCGGAAGCTCATCGACGGCATTGCGTACCGCGTGCTCTTCCGGGTGCTTCGTCCCCGGATCGCGAGAACGCGGTCTTCAAGAGCGCGTGGCGTTGAGCACGCCGGAGGCGGGGGGCGAAGTCGTCGCGGTCCGGTTGTTGCAGTGCGTTCTGCGCGTCGGTCAAACCCGGAGGCAACCGTGCAGTTTCACACCTCGTTGAAGCTCATCTCCCTCGTCGTGGCCCTTCTCGGCGCTGGCGCCTGCGAGCGGGCGCCGGCGCCGTCGCCCGCACCTCCGCCTGGTCCCGACCCGCATGCGACGCTCACCACCGAGCACGCCGCCGAGCACGCGGTGAACGCCGGACTGAAGCCGCTCCCGGCGGTGCTGGGCGATGCGCCGGACATCACAGAGGCGAAGGTCGAGCTCGGCAAGATGCTCTTCTTCGACAAGCGCCTCAGCGTGAACGGCACGCAGAGCTGCAACACGTGCCACGCCCTCGGTCACTTCGGCGTCGACAGCCAGCCGACGTCGCTCGGCGCCACCGGGACGCGTGGGACGCGCAACTCCCCAACCGTGTTGAACGCCGCCGGTCACTTCGCCCAGTTCTGGGACGCGCGATCGCCGAACGTCGAGGAACAAGCCAAGGGTCCGATCCTCAACCCGATCGAGATGGGCATGAAGGACGACAAGGCGGTGGTCGACGTCGTGAGCTCCATCGCGGGCTACCGCCCGAAGTTCGAGGCGGCGTTTCCCGGCGAAGAGGACCCGATCACCTTCGACAACTACGCCAACGCCGTGGGTGCGTTCGAGCGCAAGCTGGTGACGCCCGCGCGGCTCGACGCATTCTTGAACGGCGACGCGAGCGCGCTCAGCGACGAGGAGAAGAAGGGCCTGGTGACGTTCATGCAAGCCGGTTGCATCGGCTGCCACTCGGGCGCCTTCCTGGGCGGCGCGATGGCGCAAAAGCTCGGCATCTCGGTGGCGTGGCCCAACCAAAAGGACGTGGGCCGCGCCTCGATCACGAAGGCCGACGCCGACAAGATGTTCTTCAAGGTGCCGAGCCTTCGCAACGTGGACAAGACCGGTCCCTACTTCCACGACGGCTCCGTGAAGGGCATCGATGACGCGGTCCGGCTGATGGCGAAGCACCAGCTCGGTGCCGCCCTCACGGATGAGCAGGTGGCGTCCATCGTCGCGTTCTTGAAGAGCACGACCGCGCCTCCCCCGCCCGAGCTCGCCGCCGAGCCCGTCCTGCCCTAGCGGCGTTCGACGGGCCCCCGAACGAGGTGTGGGCGCCGCAACACCGCGTGCGGATTCGCACGGCGCGGCGCGCCCGCCGGCAGCGCGTCGACGCGCACCGTGGGGCTCCGCTCCCGAGGATCGGCCTGGTCACAGACCGGCGGCGAGCCCCTCGCCGCGGGGGTCGGCGCCGCCCTCGAGGGCGCCGTCCTTGCGCTCCACGATGCACATCGCGTCGCCCCAGCCGCCGTCGCGCCACTTGAGGGTGTCGCCGCGGCTCTCGAGCTCCTTGGCCGTGGCCTCGTCGAGGCCGAAGCGCTCGACGTTCACGATGTCGGGCAGCCATTGGTGGTGGATGCGCGGCGCGCTCACCGCCGCCTGGGCGTCCATGCCGTAGTCGACGACGTGGATGACCGTCTGCAGCACCGTGGTGATGATGGTGCTCCCGCCCGGCGAGCCCGCGGCCATGAAGAAGTGTCCGTTCCTGGTCGCCACGAGCGGCGTCATCGATGACAGCGGGATCTTGTGCGGCTGGATGCTGTTGGCCTCGCCGCCGACGAGGCCGTACTTGTTGGGCACGCCGGGGGACGCGGAGAAGTCATCCATCTCGTCGTTCAACAACACGCCCGTCCCCGGAACGATGACGCCTGACCCGAAGCCGTAGTTCACGGTGAACGTGATGCTCACGGCGTTTCAATCCTTGTCGACGACGCTCAGGTGGCTCGTGTCCTTGGACTCCGGTTTCTTGCCGGCGAGCTGCGCCATGATGCGCGCCAACTGCTCCGGCGGCGCCGCCTTCACGTCGGCGCTCTTGCGCGCGTGCTTGGGATCGAATCTCCTTCTTGCGCTCGTCCGCGTACGCCTTGGACACGAGGGCCGCGACGGGCACCTTCGTGAACGCAGGATCGCCGAGGTGCACGGCGCGGTCGGCGTAGGCGATGCGCATGGCCTCGATCATGGTCTGCAGCACGTCGGCGTTGTGCCAGCCGAGCCCCTTCCAGTCCGTACCCGACAGGAGGTTCAGCATCTCGAGCAGGTGCACGCCGCCGGAGGACGGCGGCGGCATGGTGCACAGCACCACGTCCTCGTAGGGCCCGCAGAGCGGGTCGCGCCACGTGGGTTGGTAGCCCTCGAGGTCGGCGAGCGTGAGCACGCCGCCGCCCGCCTTCATCTCGGCGTCGATGGCCCTGGCGACGCGTCCCGTGTAGAAGCTGCGCGGATCGCGCGCGATCTCCCTGAGCGTGCGCGCGAGGTCGCGCTGCTTGAGGCGATCGCCCGCGGCAAGCGGCGCGCCGTTCTTCTTCCACAACAGCGCCTTGGTGGCGGGGAAGCGCGAGAGCACCTCCTTGCGCCAAGCAAGCTCGCCCGCGAAGTGGTCGCTCACGATGTAGCCGTCGCGCGCGATGTCGATGGCGGGGCGGATGACCTTGCGCCAGGGGAGCTTGCCGTACGCCTTGTGCAGCGCGTAGAGCCCGGCGACGGTGCCCGGCACCGCCACCGACAAGAGCCCGTTCACGCTGGCCCCGTCGACGACCTTGCCGTCCTTGTCGAGATACATGTCGCGCGAGGCGCCGGCGGGCGCGGTCTCCCGGAAGTCGAGCGCCTTCTCCGCGCCGGGCTTGTCGCCGTGAGGCTCCAGGTGGATGACCGCGAAGCCGCCGCCGCCGAGGCCGGCCGACATGGGCTTCACGACGGAGATGGCGAAGGCGGCGGCGACGGCGGCGTCGACGGCGTTGCCGCCGTCCTTCAGCATCTCGAGCGCGGCCGCCGTGGCGAGCGGGTGCGCGGTGGCCGCCATGGCCTCTTTGGCCGTGGCCGGCGACGGGAACGCGCCGGCGAGAGAGACGACGAGGAGCGCGGCGATCACTTCGACGACCGGCGCGCGAGCCCGGCGTCGCAGGCTTCACGGATGGCGGCGACGGCGGCCTTGCGGTCGGGCTTTCCGAAGATGGAGGAGCCCGCGACCATCGCGGAGGCGCCCGCCTCTCCGACGATGCCGGCGTTGTCGGGGTTGATGCCGCCGTCGACCTCGATGACGCACGCGGTGTTGCCGGCGTCGTCGAGCATCTTGCGGATGCGCCGGATCTTGTCGACCTGGGACTTCAGGAACTTCTGCCCGCCGAAGCCCGGGTTGACGGTCATGACGAGCACGACGTCGAGGTCGTTGAGGACGTACTTGAGCGTGTCCTCGGGCGTGGAGGGGTTCAGCGACACGCCGGCCTTCTTTCCCCGGGAGCGGATGTGCGCGAGCGCGCGCTGCAGGTGCACGCACGCCTCCTGATGGACGGTGATGCCGTCGGCGCCGGCGTCGGCGAAGGCGTCGAGCCAGCGGTCGGGCTCGACGATCATGAGGTGGACGTCGATGGGCTTCTTGGTCGCCTTGCGGACCGCCTCCACCACCAGGGGCCCGATGGTGAGGTTGGGCACGTACCTGCCGTCCATGACGTCGACGTGGATCCAATCGCAGCCGCCCGCGTCGACGTCTTGCACCTCGGCTGCGAGCTTGCCGAAATCGGCGGAGAGGATGGAGGGGGCGATGATGGCCATGCGCCGCGTCTACTGCGTCGGCGCCCGCGTTTGAACCGCTTCGAGCCCGGTTGCGCGCGCGGCGCCGTGACGCAACATCGAGGGCGGTGAAGAACAGCGGGACCAGCTACATCTTGTGGCTCCTGGGCTTCTTCGGGTTGGCGGGCATCCACCGCTTCTACCTGGGGCGGCCGATCAGCGGTCTGCTGTGGCTGTTCACCGGCGGCCTCCTCGGCGTGGGCACGCTCCTGGACGCGCTCCTCATCCCCGGCATGGTGCGCGACGAGAACCGCAAGGCGCTGCTCGACGCGGGCACGCTCCACCTGCACTTGCACGGCGACCCCGGCGACGTCGTCACGGGCTCGCTCCTGCCGGCGCAGGAGGCGCCGAGGGCGCTGCCGCCGGCGGACTCCCCGGAGAAGCAGATCCTCCGCGTGGCCGCGGTGCGCGATGGCTTCGTCACCGCGCAGCTCGTCGCCCTGGAGACCTCGCTGTCGCTCGCCGACGCCAAGCGCGAGCTCGACGCCCTGGCGAAGGGTGGCTACTGCACCGTCGACGTCGGCGAGGACGGCGCCGAGCACTATCGGGTCATCGGCCTCACCAAGACCAAGCCCCTCCTCGGCGACTGAGCGGCGCGCGCCGAGGCCGGCGGCGTCGTGGTGCCGCCCGTTACGCGCGGCGCAGGCGGGCGCAGAAGAACGCGTCGGCGTCGTGCCGGTGGGGGAGCAGGTGGACGAAGCCGCGCGCGTCGACGGCGTCTTCGGGCAGCCACGGGAGCACGGCGCGCGCGGGCTCGACGCTGAAGTCCGCGTGGCGCGCGAGGAAGGGCTCGACGACGTCCACGCCCTCGGCGGGCAGCGGCGAGCAGACGGAGTAGACGAGCACGCCGCCGGGGGCCGTGCGCGCGGCCGCGGCCTCGAGGAGCTCGCGCTGCAAGGCGGCGTCGGCCGCGACGTCGGCGGCGGTGCGGCGCAGCTTGATCTCGGGCTTGCGCCTCGTGGTGCCGAAGCCGGAGCAGGGGGCGTCGAGGAGCACCGCGTCGAACGCGCCGTCGCCCACACCGGGGATGGGCGCGCGGGCGTCGCCGACGATCACCTCGAGGGGGAGCTTCGTGCGCGCCGCGTTCTCGCGGATGCGCTTGGCGCGCTTGTCACTTTGATCGACGGCCGTGACGCGGGCGCCGAGCGCCGCGAGCACCGTGGCTTTGGCGCCGGGCGCCGCGCAGAGATCGAGGACCCGCGCGCCGTCCTGCGGCGCCACGAGCAGCGCCGCGACCGCGCTGCCGGGATCCATGACGACGAAGGCGCCCTCTTCGAAGCCACGCGCGTCGACCACGGCGCCGCCGCCGAGCGCGACGACGTTCGGCACGAACGCGTGCGCCCTGCCGGCCTCCGGGGACGCGCCGGCGCTCCCGTCGAAGCCGGCGCGCCCGCGCGCGACGACCGCCGCGTACGTCGAGGGGCGCGCGTTCAGCCCCAACAGCGCCGCGCGCACCTCCTCGGGCGGCACCAACGCCGCCACCGCCTCCGCGAGCATCGCGGGGACGCCCAGGGCGTCGGCGACGTCGGCGACGGGGGCGTTCGGCGGCAGCGTCTCGTGCGGCGGCAATCCCAACCGGCGCAGGAGCGCGTTGGCGAAGCCTTCGAGCCCGGGCCGCACCGCGCGCACGGCGTTCACCGCCTCGTGCACCGCGGCGCGCGCGGGGATCCCGGCGGCGCCCTCGCCGGCGGGCGCCATGTGCTGGAGCTGGTACGCCGCCACCAACAGGTGCGGGCGGATGCGCTTGTCGAGGCCCCGGCCCGGCTTGTCGGCGGCGCGCAGCAGGCTCTGCTCGAGCGACGCCGACCAGCGCAGCGTGCCGTAGGTGAGCTCCGTGCACAGCGCCTTGTCACGGGCGTCCAGCGACGACGACGACAGCGCCGACGCCAACGCCGGCTGCGCCCACGCGCCGTCGTCGACAACGCGTGCCACCACCGCCGCCGCCAGCGCTCGCGCGCCGCTCCTGACCGCGAGGCGGGGGCCGCCGCTCATGCGCGCACGAGCTCGTGCGTGAAGCTCTGCGCGAGGGCGCAGACCTGATCGCGATCGATGTCGATGCCGAGCACGTGGAAGCTGTCGCGCAGGATGTGCCGCTCCACGCGCGCCGAGCTCACGCGTTGCGCCACCACCTCCGACGCCTCCGGCGGGATGGTGTGGTCCTGCGCCCCGTGAAAGAGGCACGCCGGCGCCCGCACCGACGACAGCTCGCCCTCCACCACGCGCTGCAGCTCCGCCATCTCCGCGATGCCCTTCAGCGGCAGAAACGGCAGGCAGGGGTTCACCTTGCGGCTCTCGTCGTCGGCGACGTCGCTGCCGCTCTTCTTCTCCACGTACGGCACCGCGCGCCACAGCCCGCGCGAGGCCGCCGCCGCGGCCAGCCGCCCCTCGCGGAAGAAGCGCAGCGCCGGCGCGAGCAGGACGAGGCCGGCGACGTCGTCGCGCCGCGCGGCGAGGTGCAGCGCCACCAGCGCGCCCATGGACGAGGCGACCAGCAGCCGCGGGCGGTCCGTGGGCAGGGCCTCGAAGGCATCCGCGGCCGCGCGCGTCCAGTCCTGCCACGACGTGCGGTTGAGCGCGTGTGGATCGCCGGCGCGCCCGCCCTCGTGCCCGGGCAGCACGATGGCCCTCGACGACACGCCGGCCTCGCGCAGCGCCAGCGCCACCGGCAGCACCTCGAAGGTGGAGCCCGTGTAGCCGTGCAGGCACAGCGCCGCCGCCCGTGGCGCGTCGGCGTCGACGGTAAAGGGCTCGGCGGTCGCGGGCGGCAGCGGGCGGGCCATCAAGGGCACTCCTCCAAGCCGCGCATCCTGTCACGGCGCAGCGACGCTGGGATAGCCTCGGCGCCATGCTCAAGAAGGCCCTGATCGTGGGCGTCGGCGGCGCCGTGGTGGTCGTCGGGCTCGTCCTCGCGTTTCGCGAAAAGCCGGTCACCGTGATCGAGGACGGCCGGAGGGTGCACTTCGCCGAGATGGCCCCCGAGGAGCTCGACCTGCGGGCCGTCCATGACGCCGAGCGCTTCAAGCACCTCGTGGCGCAGACCACACGGCTCGAGGAGCGCATCGCACAGGACAAGGCGCTCTTCGACCGACCCGCGGACGAGGGGCTCACCGCCGACGAGCGCACCGAGGCGCTCTCGCTCTTCGAGCAGACGCTCGACGACACGGTGATGCTCGACAAGATGGCCCGGTTCCACCTCGACTTCATCCAGATCAGCGTCGTGCACGATCCGCTGCGGCACGCGCGCCACTTCGCGCTCTTCTTCGGCGCCTACCTCGAGAAGCTCGCGCTCGGCCTCGCCCTCATCGACCGCACCATCAACAAGCCGCAGTTCGAGGAGCTCTTCGACGAGGGCAGCCAGGGCTTCGGCATCCAACCCGGCGCCTACGCCAAGCTCAAATGGAACGTCGTTCACGTCGAGGACGCGGCCACGGCGCTGGCGATGCACCAGTGGATGAAGCTCCTGTCGGGGCAGCTCAAGAAGCTCGCGCAGAAGAACGAAAAGCTGTGGGGCTTCCTCGAGAGCCGCATCGAGGACCGCTACGACAACGTCAAGGAGAACCTGACCCGAAAGAGCGTGAAGCTGTTCGGCGGCAACTCGGTCGACATCGCGGAGGACACCGCGCACTCCGTGTGGTTCCCCGCGCAGACGGTGGTGGCCACGGAGATGGGCGACGCACGCGTGCGCCGCCTCGACGACCCGTTGATCTCCGCGGCGCAGGCCTTGGAGGCCGTGAACAAGAGCGAGCCCGGCGACATCCTCGTCGAGCGCCGCAATTGGTTCCTCTCCAACATCGCGCTGCCCGGGTTCTGGCCGCACGCGGTGCTCTACCTCGGCAGCGAGGACGAGCTCGCCGCGTACTTCGACGACCCCGAGGTGAAGAACGCCTACGGCAAGCCCTTCCCCGAGGCGCTCGCCGCGGAGTTCCCGCAGGCGTGGGACGATTACACCAAGCCCGATCACGAGGGGCACACGGTGCGCTCGCTGGAGGCGATGAGCGAGGGCGTGGTGTTCACCAGCGCCGAGCACTCCATCGGGACCTCCGACTACGTCGGCGATATGCGGCCCATGCTCGGAAAGCTCGACAAGGCCCGCGCCATCGAGCGCGCCTTCGGATACGCCGGCAGGCCCTACGACTTCGACTTCGACTTCTACACGGACGAGAGCATCGTCTGCTCCGAGCTCGTCTACAAAGCGTACGAGCCGCGCAAGGATTGCTCCGGCGTGCCCATGCCGCTCGAGAAGGTGGTGGGACGCATGACGCTCGGCCCCAACAGCATCGTGCGCCTCTTCGACGAGCAGCTTGGCACGCCCAATCAGAAGCTCGCCTTCGCCTGGTTCCTGGACGGCCACGAGCACGAGGGCGACGCCACCTGGGGCGACCTCGCCACGTTCCGGAAGTCGCACCTGCGGCCGAAGTGGGACGTCGTCCAGCGCTGACACAGGCGGCATGACGGCCCCTCCGTCAGACGACCGACGGCGCGCAACTGCGCCTCGCAGACCTCCGACAACCTCCTACATCAGCGCACAGGGAGGATCGGATGCCGTCCATCAGCACGCCCAGGCAACTGGCCACCGCGTACACCCGCCACTTCGCGGCCGCCGTGCGCGACGCCGCCGGGCGCGACGGCCGGCTCTCGCTCAAGGAGGCCCACAAGGTCGCCGCACCCTTCCGCGACAATGCCGTGAATTACCTGGAGAAAACCGGCCAGAAGTCGGTGGGCGTCGATAAGCTCATCGGCCGGGCCCACGACTACGTGCTGGCCAACGCCCTCAAGGCGGCGGGCAAGGACGGGCGGCTCAGCGCGCTAGACGTGCGCTCCCTCCCCCGCGATCTGCGCGCTGACGTCGACCTGTTGAAGCCGCCGTCGGCCGGCGCGCGCGCCGACGAGATGCGCGGCCTCGCCGACAAGCTCTCGTTGTCGAGCTTCGGCGAGGACGACAGCGGCGCCGTCGTCACGTTCGTCCGCAGGAAGGCCAGGGTCGACACCCTCGACTCGGACACCTTCCTGAGCGCCTTCGGCTTTTCGAAGGACAAGCAGGAGGCGTCGGACCAGTACTCGCTTACGCCCATGGGCAAGGGCGACTGGGACAACCTGATCGACGCCCAGTACGACGACCCCGGCCGCGCCGCCATGGAGCGGGTGCGCGAGGTGATGGAGCCGCTCGGCGCCAAGGTCGCCTACCTCGAGGACGACCGCCCCTTCGGCGCGCCCGTCTTCCTCGTGGCGCGCGGCCCGGAGGGCGAGCTGTTCGGCTTCCGCGCCGAGGTCGGTGGCATGGGCTTTTAGCCGGTCGGATCAATCCGAGGCGCGTCGGTGCACCCGCGACCGGCGCCCTCCGCCGCCCGATAACATGGGAACAAAGGACATCGCATGAACCGCACCCTTCTTCGCACCGCTCTCGTCGCCTTCGTCGTCACCCTCTTCGCGCTGCCGGCGCTCGCCGGCGGCCGCGACGATCGCGACGGCCGCGGCGATCGACACGGGCAGCATCACGACCGCGACCGCGACGACCGCCGCCGCGGAGACGGCGAGTACGGCGGCAGCGGCGGCGGCGGAGACAACGGCTACGGCGTGCCCGAGCTCGACCGCACCGTCGGCGGCAGCGCCGCCGTCCTCGTCGGCGCCGGCGCCTTGATCATCCTCGGCCGGCGCCGCAAGAAGAAGGCTTGAGCCGGCCCGCGCTCGCCGCGGCCCTGCTCGTCGTCGAGTACCTCACGGTCTCGTTCCTGTTCGACGCCAAGGAGCTCGTGCCGGCGTCGTTCACGTCGCTCGGCGACGTCGCGCCGCTGCCGGTCATCGCCGTCGTGGCGTTCCTGATCCTCCGCTCCGCGGGGCCGACGAGCGCCCCGCAGGGATGGCAGCGCGCGGCGGCGCAAGCGGGCTTGTCCAGGGCCGCGGGCGCCGCGTTGCTCGCCGCCCACGGCGTCGCCTACGCGGCGTTCCTCGCGGCGTGCTTCTTCCTCCGCGGGCGCGCCGGCGCCGCCCCGGTGGCGGCGTCCGTCGGGTGGGCGGCCCTCGGCGGGATCTCGGTCGCGCTCCTCGCCGCCTTCGCCTTCGCCCGCCGCGGCTTCGCGCAACTCGCGCGGCGCGCCGCCGCCCCCCTCGCGCTCGGCGCGGTCGTCGGCGTCGCCGCCTGGGCCGCGGGCCGCGGCACGGGCGCCCTGTGGTTTCCCCTCGCGCGCGTGACCCTCGAGCCCGTGCGCTCACTCGTCGCGCTCGTCGCCGGCGACGTCGTCGCCGATCCGGCGCGCTTCCTCGTCGGCACCCAGCGCTTCTACGTGCGCGTCGATCCGATCTGCTCCGGGTACGAGGGCATGGGCCTCGTCGCCGTGCTCGTGGGCGCGGCGCTGTGGACGTTCCGGCGCACGCTCCGCTTCCCGCGCGCCTTCGGCGTGCTCGCCGCCGCCGTCTTCCTCGCGTTCGCCGCCAACGTCGCGCGCATCGCGGCGCTCATCGTCGTGGGCACGTACCTGTCGCCCGCGGTGGCCGTCGGTGGTTTTCACTCGAAGGCGGGCTGGCTGTTCTTCTCCGCCATCGCGCTCGGCGCCACGTTGGTCTTGCGCAGGGCCCGCGTGCTCCAGCGCGCGCCCGGCGCCGTCGACGACGACGGCTGGGAGAACCCGACGGCGGGCTACCTCGCTCCGCTGTTCGCGCTCGTCGGCGGCTTCCTCGTCGGTGGGCTCTTCTCGCGCGGTGGCCTCGACCACCTCGAGCTCGTCGCCCTCGGCGCCGCCGCCGTCTGTCTGTGGTTCGTGCGCGGCACGGTCCGCGCGGCGCTCCCGGGCCCGTGGTCCCCCGCAGGGTTCGTCGCCGGCGCCGTCGCGTTCGCGCTGTGGTGGGGCATCGACGCCGTCACGAGCGCGGACGCCGTCGCGCAGGCGGCGGCGCTCAAGGCGCAGCTCGACGCGTGGTCCCCGGCGCACGCCGGCGTGTGGATCGCCACCCGCGTCGCTGCGTCTGTGATCGTCGCCCCGCTCGTCGAGGAGCTCGCGTTTCGCGGCTTCCTCCTGCGGCGCATCGTCGCGGCGGACTTCACCGCCGTGCCGTTCGAGGCCGTCGGCGCCGTCGCCGTCGTCGTGTCGTCGGCGGCCTTCGGCGCGCTCCAGCACCGCGCCCTCGCCGGCGGCGCTGCCGGGCTCGTCTACGCGCTCGTGGCCAAGCGCACCGGCCGGCTCCGCGACGCGGTGGTCGCCCACGCCGTGACCGGGGCGCTCGTGGCGGCCCTGGTGCTCGGGCAGGGGCGCTTCGATCTCTGGGCGTGACTGACCCCCCGCGATCCGGCCGGCAGGGCGATCGCGGCCCGGCGGCCGGGCCGTAGAAGGGGGCGCACCGACCCTTCGTGGAGAATCGTTGAATGCTGCGCCCGCTCGTCTTCGCCGTCCTGTCGCTTCCCCTCGTCTCCTGCACCACGCAGCTCGCATCCGGGCAGGTGGGGGAAGGTGAGGGCGAAGGCGAGGGCGACGTCGGCGAGGGCGAGGGCGAAGGGGAGGGCGAAGGCGAGGTCAACGGCACCACGGCCTTCTGCGACGTCCGCGACCTCTTCGGCTCCAAGTGCACCGTCTGCCACCAGGGCACGGTCGCCTATCCGGACCTCCGCGCCGACGCGCTGCCGTCCGTGGTCGGGCTCGCGAGCCAGATCCACCCCGACCAGGTCGAGGTGGTCGCCGGCGATCCCGGCCAGAGCTTCCTGTTCACCAAGGTCACCAACCCCGCCGCCGCCGACGGCACCCTGATGCCGCAGGGCGGGCAGCTCACGTCGGGCGAGCGGGAGCTGGTGCGCGCGTGGATCGCCGCCGGCGCCGGCACCGACTGCGGCGCCAACCCGCCGCCGCAAAACGACCCCATCATCGAGGGCGCGCCGCCGAACCGCTTCGGGAGCACGCCGCCGGCCGGCGACTACAGCGGCGCGCCGTGCTCCACCGGCCAGTATTGGACGGGCGGGCAGCGTGAGAGCGCCAACATGCGCCCGGGCGACGATTGCCGCAGTTGCCACATCCAGACCGGCGAGGGCCCCGTCGACGACGTCATGGGCACCGTGTTCGCCGCCATCGACGACGGCACCAACTGCCGCGGGCTCGCGCCCACCAACTACCAGGTGCTCATCGACATCATGAACACCGACGGCGTCGTCGCGTTCACGCTCACCGCCAACAACGCCGGCAACTTCGACTCCGGCTTCAGGAACGCGCCGTCGCCCTTCACGGCGCAGGTGCGCCTCGTCGACGGCACCGGGGCCACCGTGGCGACGCAGGCGATGCTGACGCCGCAGACCGTGGGGAGCTGCAACTCCTGCCACACCGAGGGCGCGCGCGGCCCCGTCGACCAGAACGTCCCGCTCGGGCGCATCACCATCGCCCCGTAGCGGTGGCGGCCCGAGCCACCCGGAAGGGGACGGTCCGCACGTGCGCTGAGAGCGGGATCACAACACCGCTCGGACCCGCCGTTTCCTCACAACCTGCAGCGGTTCTTGCGCGCCGACGTGCCTCGCCACGTACTCCGCGGCGAGCCACCTTGTGGGCGGCTTCGCCGAGTGCTGCTACGAGCCTCGTTTTTCGTCAGCCTTTCAGCCGGGGGGCTCTTTCTTCTTGCCGCGCCCGAACAGCTCCTTGAGCTGCTCCATGGCCTCGGCGCCGACATCCTTGAAGCGGATGCCCATGCCCGGCGTGCGGTCGAAGTGGTTGTCCAGGTCGTACTCGTTCTTGCGCACGACGACGCCCACGATCTCGAACAGCCCGGCCTCCTCCGGCAGGAGCGGCGTCAGCCGCACCTCGGTGCCGGGCTCGAGCGGCATGACGGTCTCGATGAACACGCCGGTCTCGCTGATGTCCACGACGGCGCCGGACATGAAGGCGTTTCCGTCGTCGTAGACGATCTGGAGCTTGAGCGCGTAGCGCGGGCTGCGTTCCTGCAAGGGGTTTCCCCTCCGCGGCCGAGTCTACGTCAAATCGCGCGCGTCGCGATCTGCGCGGCCGCTTTGCGTCCGGCGGCCGTCAGCTTGTAGCGCTTGCTGCGCCCGTCGGGCGCGCTCTCCTCGATGAGCGTGCCCTCGTCGCGACACGTGCGCGCGACGTTGGTGGCGTAGACCTCCATGCCGGCCGCGAGGTGCAGGAGCGCGCTCGCGTCCACCGCGGTGAGGCCGAGCTCGCTGCCGGCGCGGTCGGCGGCGTCGAGCGCCCAGAGCACGCGTGCGAGCACGCGCTTGCCGCCGACGTCGGCGTCGTCGGACACGACGCCGAGCCCCTGCTCCTTGAGCTTCTCGAGCGTCGCCTTGGCGCGCGCGGAGTCGATGTCGACGCCCTTGCGGTCGACGCTGCCCTTGCGCTTGCCGCCGCCTGGCTTGCGGCCCGGCTTGCCGGCCTTGGGCGCGGCCTTCTGCGCCTTCTGCGGCGCGCGCGACGCCTTGGCCGCCGGCTTGTGCGGAGCGGTGCGCTTCGCCGTGGCCGGCGCCTTGGGGCGCGGCGCCGGGGCGATCCTGGCGGGCGCGGCGGCCGGCGGCTCCGGCGTCGGCGACCAGTCCGTCGTCCAGGGCTCCGGGCGGGGCGCGCGGCCGAGCGCCCGATCGAGGCGCTCGCGGGCCATGTCGACGGCGTCGAGGGTCCGAAAGAAGGCGTCGAGGAGACGATTCACGATCGGCATGGCGCCCGATCTCACGACGCGCTGCGTCCATCAACGGGGATCCGGCGCTCAGACGCCGGTGCGCTCGCCCCAGAGCACCTTGTGCATCTGCACCTGAAAGCGCACCGGCAGCCGATCGCGGACGATCCACTCCGCCAGCGCCGCCGGCGCCAACCCCGGCGTCACCGGTGAAAACAGCGCCGTCACCCCCGGGGGGACGCGCGGCAGGACCTCGCGGGCGAAGGCGTAGTCGGCGTCGCCGGCGATCACGAATTTCACCTCGTCGTGCCCGGGCGAAAGGAGCGGGAGGTTCTTCCACACGTTGCGCTCGTGCTCGCCCGACGACGGTGTCTTCACGTCGACGATCAGCCGGGCGCGACGGTCCACGCCGTCGACGCTCACGCCTCCCGACGTCTCGACGAGCACCTCGTGTCCGGCGTCGAGCAGCCCCCCGATCACCGCGAGCGCGCCCGCCTGCAGGAGCGGCTCGCCCCCGGTGACCTCGACGAGCGGGATGCCGAGCGCGCGCACCTCGGCGACGACGTCGTCGACGGCGCGCTCCCGCCCCGCGTGGAAGGCGTGCTCGGTGTCGCACCAGGTGCAGCGCAGGTGGCAGCCCGTGGTGCGCACGAAGGCGCAGGGGCGCCCCGCGTGCGTGCTCTCGCCCTGGACGGACGCATAGATCTCGTGGAGGACGACGACGTCGTCGCGCGCGCGGGTCTTGCCGATCTCCACGAGGCGCTCGGCAGCCGATTCGCCGAGCGCCTTGTTGCTCAACATGCGCCCGTTGTATGCCGTCGCGTCGACGCGGTCGATCCCACAACACGCAGGTGGAGACGAGCCGAAACGCGAATGCTAGAAGCACGGACATGAGCGACCGAATTCGAAGCTACGGCGAGTTCTGGCCCTTCTATCTCGGGGAGCACAGCAGCCCCGTCTGCCGCGTGCTGCACTTCATCGGCACCACCGGCCACTTCGCGATGGTCGGCGTCGCCGTCGCCACGATGAACCCGTGGTACGTCCTCGCGAGCGCCGTGTTCGCCTACGGCTTCGCGTGGTTCGGCCACTTCTTCATCGAGAAGAACCGCCCGGCCACGTTCAAGTATCCGTTGTGGTCGCTCATTTCGGATTACCGCATGTGGGGCCACATGGTGAGCGGCAAGCTGTGGAGCGGCACCAACCCCGCCGAGCAGGTCTCCGCCGGATGAGGCCGCGCTTCGTCCTGTACGGCCACTTCGAGTCGGGCAACGTCTACAAGGTCGCGCTGATGCTCTCGCTGTCGGGCGGGAGCTACGAGTACGTCCACGTGCCCATGTTCGACGGGGGCACGCGCACCCCCGAATTCCTCGCGAAGAACCGCTTCGGCGAGGTGCCCGTCCTCGTCGACACCGCCCGCGACGACCTGACCATCGCGCAGTCGGGCGCCATCCTGTGGCACCTCGCGCGCGAGCTGTCGCGCTTCGGTCCGCAGGGCGGTGACGACGAGCTGCGCATCCTCGAGTGGCTCCTCTGGGAAAACCACCGGCTCCTCCCCGGCGTCGCCCGCCTGCGCAGCCTCAAGCGCTTCTCGAGGACGCCACCGGCGCCGGCGCTGCTCACGGCGGTGGAGGGCTGGGCGGTCGCCGCGCTCGACGTGCTCGAGCGTGAGCTCAGCGCGCGTGACTTTCTCGTCGGCGCCGGCCCCACCATCGCGGACATCCAGATCTGCGGATACATGTTCTTCCTCGACGAGGCCGGCCTCGAGGAAGGGCGCTGGCCCCACGTGGTGGCCTGGCGCGATCGCATCGCCGCGCTGCCCGGCTTCGCGCCCCCGCGCGAGCTCCTCCCGCGCGAGTGACGCGGGGGCGCAATGCCACGACGTGCCTTCCGGCATCGACGAACCGGCCTCCTTCGGGCATACGCACCTCGTGGCCAACCGAGAAATTCCTGTCGAGCTGAAGTTCGAAAACTACGGCACCTCGGAGGGGACCGTCGTCGTCCACGATCGCAACCCGGCGTCGCGCCTCAGCCGAGGCCTGATCGCGCTGGCGATCTGCTGGGGCATCGGCGCCATCTGCATCTTCATCCCGCTGTTTCACTTCGTGGCCGTGCCCACCATGGTGATCACCGGCATCGTGCTGTTCGCGCTGCGGCTGCGTGAGGGCGTCTCCATCGTCGAGGTGCGCGGCTATTGCCCCTCGTGCAAGGAGGAGAAGATCTTCCCAGCCGGCGGGCGCTTCCACGACCACCGCACCGTTCGCTGCAACCAGTGCGCGGAGAAGATGGAGCTGATCGAGCATCAGCCCGAAGCCGTGCCGGAGAAGGTCGCGGCCTGAGCGACCGCGACGGCGGTCGTCACCCGCTCAGCTCCTGAGGACGCCGAGCAGGAACATGCCCGCGAGGAAGACGGCGACCGCCGCGACCACGATGAGCGCGCGGGGATTCACACCGCGTGGCCTCCACGTCGCCGCCGGAGCGTTGCCGTCGACGCCGAAGGACGCGCACAGGCGAAACAGGGGCGCCGTCGACGACGGGTGCAACAGGTCGAGCACGCCGGCGGCGTCGCCGGCGTCGCGGGCGGCGTCGTAGCGCGCGAGGTCGTCGGCCGAGATCTCGTCGCGCAGCAGGGCCGGCCACGCCCCGCGGGGCTCGTCGAAGAAGAACGCGTTCTCCCACGGCTGCGCGGTCCCCTCCACGGTGCGCCAGCCGCCCTGGTCGCGCGCGTACGCGAGCCGGCGCACCAGCTTCTCGCCTTCGTACGCGTCGAGCGCGTAGGTGTCCGCGTTGGTCTGTGCGAGGAAGCCGACGCACGCGCCGCCCGTCTCCCGCGCGAGCGAGGCGGCGAGCGCGGGGACGCCGTCACCGGCGCCGGTCTCGACGAGCACGAAGGGCGGCGTGTCGGTGCGCGCGGTGTGTACGCCGAGCCGGCGGGCGGCGTCCCAGAACGCGGCGCTGCCGTGCGTCTCGGCGATGACGCCGGCCCAGGTGCTCACGCGTCCGCCGTGCGGTGGCGGCGGGCGCAGGGGCAGGCGGCGTTTGGACAGCGCATCGCCCACGACCCTCCGCCGTTCGATCGCCGCGGACAACCTCCCGTGCGTGATCAGGGTCGCTTCGACGCCGCGCCCTCCCCAAGAACGACCGGTGCGCGCGAAGACGAACGCGCGCGTGACGACGTCGATCGCACGGCTGCGCCCGAGGGTTTCGATTGCGCGGGCACACGCGCGGAAGCAGCGTACGCGCGCCGGCACTCTCGCCGGCCCAACAGGGGGAACACCATGCGCGTGATGATGCGAGTGAAGATGCAGATCGACGCCGGCAACAAGGCGATCAAGGACGGCAGCATGCAGAGGTCGATCGGGGCTTTCCTGGAGCAGGCGAAGCCCGAGGCGACGTACTTCACGCTCGAGGGGGGGCGCCGGACCGCCTACTACGTCTTCGACATGAAGGACGCCTCGATGATGCCGCAGCTCGCGGAGCCGTTCTTCAGCATGCTCAACGCGGAGATCGATGTCTCCCCCGTGATGAACATGAACGAGCTGAAGGCCGGGCTCGAGAAGCTGCCGCGTTGATCGAAGCAGCTCGCGCGCGGGCCTGCCCGCGCGCGAGCGACGTCAGGGCGCCACGGCGAACGTGGCCGTCTCCACCTCGGCGCCCGCCTCGGTGAGGACGCGGGCGGCCTCGGCGAGCGTGGCGCCGGTGGTGCGCACGTCGTCGACGAGCAGCAGGCGCTTGCCGGCGAAGCTCCGGCGCGCGCGAAAGCGTCCGGCGACCGCGGTGGCGCGCGCGGCCTTGTCCGCGCCGAAGGAGAGCGGCTCGTCGTTGCGCGCGCACACGAGCGCGTCGACGACGGGTGCGCCCGCGGCGCGGGAAAGCGCCTGGGCGAGCACGGCGGGGAGATCGAAGCCGCGCGCGACGCGGCGCCGGTAGGGCGCCGGGACGAACGCGATCGCGCCGACGCTCGGGAGCGCGGGGCACGCGCCGGCCGCCAGGCGCGCCGTCCAGAAGCGCGCGAGGGCTTCGGCGACGCCGGCGTCCGGACGGAACTTCGCGGCGCGCACCGCGTCGGCGACGGCGCCGCCGAACATCGCGCACGCGATGGACGTCGTCGGCGGAGGCTCGACGCTCTCGAGGCATCGCGCGCACAGGATGCTCGAGGTGGGGCCGTCGCAGGCCGCGCACGCGGGCGGCACGAGGGCGTCGACGAGATCGCGCGCGAGCGACGGCTTCACGGCCGCAGCGTAGGACAGCCGCGCGCGACCAGGCGAGGATCCTCGCCGCCGCCCCGTTGGGCGCCGGCGGCGCGCGCATCAGCCGCCGAGCATGTGCTTCTTCAGGTCGCCCTGCACCGGCTTGGCGCCGAGCCAGACCTTCATCAACGCGCGGTTGAATTCGTCTCCTTCGATGGTGCCGATGGCCTTTCCGTTCAGCCCGACGGCGGTGCTCCCGCCGACGAAGTCGATGGTGATGACGTCGCCCTTCTTCGTCTCACCGATGCGGTTCATGATGTCGTTCAGTTGAGCGCGCTGGTCCTTGACCGCCGCCAGCTCGGCGGGGGCGTTGTTGGCCTCGATCCCCTTGTTGAGCGCGTCGATGAGGGTCTGCGCGCTGAGCGTGCGAACCATGTTCATCTGCACGCGTCGGGGCGCCTTGGCGAGCACGCCTTCGATGGTGTTGGTCTTCTCCGGGACGTAGAGGCTCGCGACGTAGACCTTGGCGATGAACATCGAGCGCGTGCCCGCGCCGTTCAACACGAGGCTGTGGCCACCGACCGTGGCCGTGTCTTCGACGTTCACGCCGCTCACGTTGCGGGCGAGCGCGGGGACGGAGAGCAAAGCGAGCGCCAGAATTGCGGATGTGCGGAACATGGGGAGTCTCCTCGGGCGGAGCCGGCGGGAGCTGTTCCGCGTCGCTCCCCCCTCGACGTCGAGATAACGTCGCCGCCCCTGAGCGCCTTGTTCGAGCGCGCCGAGAGCGCGTCGGCCGGCGCCAAGCGCGGCCGCTCCCTCCGGTCGCTGATCAGAAGCGGACGGTGGTGGCGAGCCAGACGTCGTGCGTGATGAGCTGGTCGGTGCGGGCGGAGCCGGCGCCGGTGAACGGCGGGTCCTGCATCTTGAGGGTGTACCGCAGCGACAGGATGCCGTTGTTGCGCCAGTAGAAGAAGTGCAGGGCGGCGCGGGCGTCGACCTCGTTGCGCTCGCGGCGCAGGTCGGTCTCGAGCTTGGCCGGCGGCGCGCTGACCTTGATGGCGTTGTTGGTGAGCTGCTGGAGCGCGCCGAAGTCGGTGGTGTCGAACTGGCCGAAGTCGGCCGCGAAGAAGAGCCAGTTGGGGATGAGCAGGACGCCGGCGAGGACGTCGTACGCGTTCTGCACCTGGCCGAAGTTGAGCTCGGCCTTGCTGTAATCCTCGACCATGAGCTCGAAGCGGCCCCAGCGAAGCACGGCCGCGACGTTGGCCGCGGGGAAGCGCTCCTGCGCGCGCTGCTCGTACTTCACGCCGGCGTTGATGCCGAGCGCGAGGGGGACGGGGCGGTTCAGGAAGGGGGAGTCGAAGCGGTCGTAGTAGCCGATGGGCGAAGCCTGCAACTGCACGCCACCGGTGTACGTGAAGCTCCGGTTGTTGAACGTGATGCGCTGCCCACCGACGTTGCCGGTGCCCTGGCCGGAGCCGCCGCCCGCGAAGACGCGGTAGCGGAGCACGTGGGAGTACAGCGGCCCGTGGACCTCGACGGCCGCGCCGTTGCCCTGCTCGAACGCGTTGGTCATCCAGAACGCGGGCTCGAGGAGCGGCTGCTTGGCGGAGCTGATGATCAGGGCGTTGCTCAGCGAGCCGCCGCCGCTGTTGATGTTCACGTAGTGGCCGCCGCCGAGCGGCACCTGGAACATGGCGAAGCTGATGCGCGGCGACAGCTCCGTGCGCACGTTGATGAGGAAGAAGCTGTTGTCGAGGAGCGGCAACTGGCCGAACGCCCGCAACTGGAGCGTCTTCAACTGCGTGTCGGTCTTGCCGTCGTATTGCGCGTCGGAGCCGGTGTTGTCGTAGCTGAAGTCCTGCAGCAGCACGCCGACGAGCCCGAAGCGCACGCTCGAAAAGCCGATGTCGTCGCCGCTGTCGCCGTGCTCGGTGTCCGGCGGGATCAGGAGCGGCGCGAGCTTGGGCGCCGGCAACGCCCGCGGCGCCTCGGCCGTGCCCGCGTCGGGCGCGGTGCCCTCCGGCGGCGGCGCCGGCTGGTCGTCGGGCGGCGGCGCCGGCTGGTCGTCGAGCGGCGGCGCCGGCGACCCCACCGTCTCCGCCGGCGGCCGCTTGTCCGTGGGCGCGGCCGCGTCGGTGTCGGCGGCGTGGGCCGCCGCCGCGGCGAGCGCGATGGAGGCGACGACGACGAGCGAGCCGGACGGGGTGCGGGTGGAGTGACGCATGGTCAGAACCGGAACTGGGCCGAGAGCCAGCCGGTGTGGGTGACGATGGGGTCCTTGCGGCCGGAGTCCGCGCCGGCGAGGGCCGGGTCGAGGAGCTGCAGCGTGTAGCGCGTGGAGAGCACGCCGTTGTTTCGCCAGAAGTAGAAGTGCAGCGCCGCCCGCAGATCGGTCTCGCCGCGCTCCGTCCTGAGCGCCGCGCCGAGCGACTTGGGCGGGTCCTGCACGGCGACGGCGCCGCCGGTGGCGTCGGAGAGCGCGCCGAAGCCGGACGTGTAGAACTGGCCGCCGTCGACGGCGAGGAACAGCCACTCGGGGATGATGAGCACGCCGAGCGTGACGTCGTACGCGTTCTGGATCGCGCCGAAGTTCAGCTCGGCCTTGGCGTAGTCCTCGGCCGAGATCTCGAAGCGCCCCCAGCGCAGCGCGAACAGGCCGTTCACCGCGGGGAAGCGCTCCTGCTCGCGCTGCTCGTACTTGGCGCCGCCGACGATGCCCACGGCGAGCGGCGACTCCTTGTAGAGGTACGGCGAGTCGAAGCGGTCGTACTTGCCGACCGGCGACGCCTGGAGCTGCGCGCCGAGCGTGTACGTGTAGTTGAGATCGGTGAACTGGAAGTGGCGGTTGCCGACGTTGCCCGACGAGAACCCGGCGCCGCCGCCGGCGAAGGCGCGGTAGCGCAAGGCGCCCGGCAACAGCGGCCCCGACACCTCGACGGCCGCGCTGTTGCCCGGCTCGAAGGCCGACAGCATCCAGAACGCGGGCTCGAGCAGCGGCTGCTTGGCCGCCGAGATGATGAGCGCGTTGCTCAACGATCCCCCGCCGGTGTTGATGTTCAGGTAGTGCCCGCCGCCGAGCGGCACCTGGAACATCGCGTAGGTGAGGCGCGGCGAGACGTCGCCGCGGATGCTGACGAGGAAGTAGCTGTCCTCGAGGAGCGGCAACTGTCCGAACGCGCGCAACTGCAGGAGGTTCACGTGCGCGTCCATGGCGAGCGCGTATTTCTTGGGATCCTGGAGGTTGTCGTACGAGGAGTCCTGCACGACGCCGGCGACGACGCCGAAGCGCACCCCGACGAAGCCGATGCCGTCGTTGCTGTCGGCGGCCTCGACGCCCGGCGCGAGCTGCATCGCGGTGGGCGCGTTGCCCCCCTCGGCGGCGGCGGCGCTGTCGCCGTTGCCGTCGACGGGGCCCTTCCACGAGCCGCGGCAGACGGCGAAGCGCTGGCAGCCGGAGTCGTCGCAGTCGGTGACGCCGTCCTTGTCGTTGTCGATCCAGTCCGAGCAGCGCTCCGGGGTGTCCTCGGCCTTGCCGTCGGCCTTGCAGACGGGATCTTCGTGGCAGTCGAAGTCGCCGCAGTCGGTGACGAGGTCGCCGTCGTTGTCGACGCCGTCGCTGCAGTTGGTCTCGTGCTTCTCCTTTGCCGGCGTCGCCTCCGCGGCGGGGGGCGGCGGCGGCGGGGGCGCGTCGCTCGTCGCCGGCGGCGCCGCCGCGCTCGCGTCGGGGGCGTCCGGCGCGTCGGTGGCAGCCGCGTCGGCCGCGCCGCTCGCGTCGTCCGCGGGTGGCGGCGGCGGCGGGACGCCGGCGCCTTGCGCCTGCGCGGCGGTGGCCAGGCACGCGGCGAAGGCCAGCGCGAGCGCGGGCAGGACGGGGGGGACGCGGGTCATTGGAACGCTCCTTGGCAGGGCTTGGGCTTGTTCGCGCACGCCGTCACCGCGGGGTTCCACGCGCAGTCCCAGTCGTCGCAGTCGATGAATCCGTCGCCGTCGTTGTCGATGCCGTCGTTGCAGTTTTGGGGGTCGACGCTCTCCTGGCACGCCACGGCAACGGCGGGATCGGAGCTGTTGCGGCAAGAGAAGTCCTCGCAGTCGGTGAACCCGTTGCCGTCGTTGTCGATGCCGTCCTTGCACTTGGCGAACGTGTTCTCGAGGATGGCCGCGCAGTGGGCCACGGCCTCCGGCGACGCGCCGCTCGTGTCCTTGGAGCAGGAGAAGTCGTCGCAGTCGATGAAGCCGTTGTCGTCGTTGTCGATGCCGTCGGTGCAGTCGGCGAGCGAGTGCTCCTGGGGCAGGTTGTTGCAGAAGTCCAGGATGGACTGGTCCGTGGACCGCGAGCAGGAGAAGTCGTCGCAGTCCGTGAAGCCGTTGTTGTCGTCGTCGATGCCGTTGCTGCACTTGTCGAGCGTGTCCTCCGCGTGCTGCTGGCAGAAGGCGATGGCGTCGGCGCTCGCGCCGCGCGAAGCGTCGGTGCAACTGAAGTCGTTGCAGTCGATGAAGTTGTCGCCGTCGTTGTCGCAGCCGTCGGTGCACGCCTGCAGCGACCCTTCGACCTGTTGCTGCACGCAGGGCTTCTTGCAGAAGTCGAAGTCCGCGCAGGTGGGGTCGTCGCAGTCCGTGAGGCCGTCGCCGTCGTTGTCCTTCTTGTCGCTGCAGGTCTTCTCGGTGCGCTCGTCGCACACGGTGACGAACAGCCCGTTGCTGCAGGCGAAGTCGTCGCAGTCGGCGAAGCCGTTGCCGTCGTTGTCGATGCCGTCGCTGCAGCTCACGTCGTCGAACTCCAGCGAGCAGCAGGTCTCGTGGATGTCCTGGCAGGAGGTCTCGTTGCAGTCGAACGAGCCGTCGCCGTCGTTGTCGATGCCGTCGATGCAGAGGTCGTAGGTGTTCTCCGACGGCACCTCGTCCACCAGCGGGGGCACCACCTGTCCGCACACGTTGGTGTTGATCCAGCAGTCCGGGTCTTCGCAGTCGATGGCGCCGTCGCCGTCGTCGTCGAGGCCGTTGTTGCAGGCGATGGGATCGCGCTCGTAGCCGAGCACGGGGTTGGTCACGACGTACTCGCACGCCGCGAGGGCGGCGAGCGCCACGACGGCGAGCGCCCCGCGGGCGACGCGGCCGTCGACGATGCTGCGGGTCATCGGAGGCACGCCGCGCGATCGCCGCCGTAGCGGCGGCGGAAGTCGACGTAGACGAAGCAGGAGTCGACGTCGGTGCCGCTCACCGCGAGCTTCTGATCTCCCTGCGCGCGCCTGGCGGCGTCGAGGAGGGCCTGCACCTTGTCCTTCGTGAGCGCCGCGGGCCGCGTGGCCTCGAAGATGAAGTAGTCGGCCGCGGTGGCCTCGGGGCTGCGGTCGACGAGGTCCACGACGTCCCGCACCACGGCGCGGGCGACGTCGTCGGGGAGCCCCTCGAGGGCGGGGGCCGCCGCCGCGTCCGCGCGCAGCGTCTCCAGGTTCTGCGTCTGGTCCGCCGGCGTGGGCTGCGGCTCCTTTTCACAGATGGTCTGGCACTCGGTGTAGTTGTCCGTGTGGAGCCACTTCTTGGTGTGCGCGTCGAACGTGGAGATGAGGCGGTTGTACGTCTTCCCGTCCTTGCCGCCGCCCTCGCTGGCGCTGTGGATGGACGTCATCACGTAGTGCGGCACGCCGTGGGCCCACATGCCCCGCCGGTTCTCCATGGCCTCCCGCTGGGCGGCCATGAGGTCCGCGTCGCCGGGGCCCTTGACCGAGTAGGCGTGGGCGAGCCCCTTCACGATGAGGTCCCTCGCGAGGTCCTTGCAGAACAGGAGCAGGCGGCCGTAGCCGTCCTTCTTCCCGTCGGTGTCGCAGTGCCACACGCCGCGGCGCGCCTCGAGCGTGGCCAACTTGGCGTTCACGTACAGCTCGTGGGGGTTCCACGTGCCCCAACTGTGGACGCCGCCGTAGCTCTCGAGGGTGTTGTACCCGGCGAGGCGCGACTGCTGCCCCTTGAGTGGCCCCGCCTGCGGACGGAAGGAGTCACCGTCGTTGAAGTACACGGGCGTGGGGACGCCGTTGATGTAGACCTTGGTGAGCGGTTCCGCCCGCACGCCGCTCGCCGCGGCGAGTGCTGCGATGACGACGCCGGTGACGACGAGCGCGGTGCGCAAGAGATCCTCCTGGCCGACGGACAGCAAACGGTCCCCGCACGAAGGTGTCAACCACCTTGCGCGAGATCCCTCGTTTCCTGGAGCATGAGACGATGCAGCAGCTCGCGCTCGACGCCGATCTCCTCCCGCGCGTGGTCCAGGCGCTCGGGCAATCGCCGCTGTTCACGTCCATCAAAGCCGATGTGCTGGAGAAGGTGGCAGAGCGCGGCACCCTTTTGCAACTCGAGCCCGAGGAGATCTTCGTCGTCGAGGGCACCGAGAGCGACAGCTTTGGCGTCCTGCTCGCCGGCGAGCTCTCCGTGAACGTGCGCGGGCGCCGCGACGGCGACGGCGGCGACCTCATCGAGATCAGCAAGCTCCTCCCGCCCGACAGCGTCGGCGAGATGGGGCTGCTGCTCGGGCAGACCCGCACGGCCACGGTGAAGGCGGTGTCGCGCTCGCTCGTGATGCGCTTCGACCGCGAGACGTTCCAGGTGATGTACGAGCGCGTGCAGGGCTTCGGCTGGGGCATCTCGCGCGCGCTCGCCGCCCGCCTCGCGCAGGCCTCCCGGCAGATCCCGATGCCCGACGTCGACGTCGTCGCCTTCGACGCGGAGGTCATGGCGCTGCTGCCCGTGGAGTTCCTCACGCGGCACCGGGTGGTGCCGGTGAGCCAGGAGGGCAACCGCGTGAAGCTCGGCTTCGTCGACGACGCGAGCGCCCGGGTGCTCGAGCTCGCCCGCGAGCTGCTCCCCGGCATGGACCTCGTCCCGGTTCGCGTCGGCGCCGCCGTCTTCGAGCGCGCGCTCGCGAGCCACGCGGGCGTCCCGGGCTGGACCGCAGACCCGCGCAACCTCGCGCCCCCCGCCGACGCCGGCCTCGACGACACCCTCGGGTCGCCGCCGCAGAAGTCGTCGGCGCGCCTCGACGCGCTCCTGCGCCGCATGGTCGCCGAGGGCTGCTCGGACCTGCATCTGTCGGGGGGCAGAAGCCGCGCTGGCGCGTCGACGGCGAGATGCAGGTCATGGCCGACGCCGCCGTGCTCGGCTTCGACGAGGTGAAGGACCTCCTGTGGCCGGTGATGGACGAGCGCGCCCGCCGGCTCTTCGAGGAGGACAGCGACGTCGACTTCGCCTACGCCCTCGCCGACGTCGCCCGCTTCCGCGTCAACGTCTTTCGCGACAAGGGCGGCACCGGCGCCGTCATGCGCCAGATCCCGGCCAAGATCATGACCTTCGAGCAGCTCGCCCTGCCGGCCGTCGTGCAGCGCATGTGCGAGCACCCAAAGGGGCTCGTGCTCGTCACGGGGCCCACCGGCTCGGGCAAGTCCACGACGCTGGCGGCGATGATCGACGCCATCAACAAGACCCGGCGCAGCCACATCATCACGCTCGAAGATCCCATCGAGTTCGTGCACAAAAGCGAGCTCAGCCTCGTGAACCAGCGCGAGGTGTTCGCGCACACCAGGAGCTTCGCGCGCGCGCTGAAGGCCGCGCTGCGCGAGGACCCCGACATCGTCCTGGTCGGCGAGATGCGCGACCTCGAGACCATCCAGCTCGCGCTGGAGACCGCCAACACCGGCCACCTCGTGTTCGCCACGCTTCACACGTCTACGGCCATCAGCACCGTCGACCGCATCATCGACGTCTTCCCGCCGGCGCAGCAGGCGCAGGTGCGCGCCGTGCTCGCCGACACGCTGAAGGGCGTCGTCTCGCAGGCGCTGTGCAGGCGGATCGGCGGCGGGCGCGTGGCCGCGCTCGAGACCATGGTGGTCAACTACGCCATCGCCAACCTCATCCGCGAGGGCAAGACCCACCAGGTGACCTCGGCGATGACGACGTCCAAGGCCCAGGGCAACACGTTGCTGAACGAGTCGCTGGCGACGCTGGTGAACGAGAGCAAGGTCGAGCTCGCCGAGGCCATCAGCAAGGCCGTCGACAAAAACGACCTCTCCCGCCGCTGCGCCAAGACGAGCTCTGCGGCCTAGGAACACCGATCAGGTTGCCGCGAGCGTAGGGACGCGGCTCAGCGTGATGGGCGAGCGGGGAGCGCTCACGTGTACGGCGAGCGCGTGTGGCGCAGGGCCGCTACAGGAGCGCCTGCACGAGGAAGAAGGCGCCTGCCGCGCCGAGACCGATGCTCAGGTACCAGGCCTTCTTGCGCTTGGTGAGCACGGCGATGGCCGACAGCGCGATGGCGATCTGAAACAGCGTCACGGCGCGCGCGAGGATGTTGTGCCGCGCGAGGTGCTCGTGCGACGCGCGAACCTCCTCGTCGGCCTTCTCGCGGATCTCGTCCTGCTCGTGCTTGTACGTCTCGAGCTTCGCCGGGCCGGCGTCGGAGACGCTCTTGCCGAGCGCGGTGAGCAGCTCGATCTGGTCCTTCAGCACCGCCGCCTTGATGCTCTTGGCCTGGAAGTACGCGTAGTTGTCGGAGGCCTGGATCTGCTCGAGCATCGCCTCGTTGGCGTGATGTCCCGCGAACAGCGCCGAGATGGCGGCGAGCACCGCCAGGACCGCCGCCGAGAGCGCCACGACGGGGATCCAGCTCGGCGCGTCATGGTGGCCGCCGGCTTCGTGCGCGTGGTGCTCGAGCGTCTCGTGAAGGTGCTCGGTGGGGACTTCGATCTCGGTCACGGATCACCTCGATGGGTGGGGCGACCCGTTAGCAGCGGGCTGCGGGCTTGGCTGCGGCGGGGATCACGTCGAGGGGCGCGGTCACCGGCAGTCGACGTCGACGGAAACGCCGGGCGCGGCGACCGCTTCGACGCGGGCGGCGCCGTGGCAGGCGAGCGCCGAGCCGTCGGCCGCCTCGAGCGCGACGAAGACGCGGCCGCACCCGAGCGACGCCACCGGCACCGTGACCGCGCCGGGAGGCACCCGCTGCCGGCGCACCGCGCCTCGCGGGGTTTGCAGCGCGTAGCCGTTGTCCACGAAGGCGACGCCGGCGGGGAGCGTCACCGTCCCGCGGCACCCTGCGAAGCGCAGCGCGGCGTAGCGGTGATCCTCCACCTCGGCGACGAAGCCGCCGGCGCGCCACCGCGCGTGGTCGGCCTCGTCCTCGAACGCGAGCACGCCGTCGAAGCGGCGCGCGTGGCTCATCAGGTCGGCGAACGCCGCGTCGCGCTCGGCGTCGTCGTAGCGCCACATGCGCACCACGAGCGCGCGCCGGTCGGGGCTCGGCGGCAAGCCTTCGCGCAGGCGCGTGAAGCCCACGCCGAGGTGCGCGAACGAAAAGCCGACGAAGCCTCCCTGCGCCACCGCGACGAGGTGGGCCAGGTTGAAGAAGGGGTTCACGTAGCGGAGGTCGGCGCCGGGCGGCATGTCCGCAGGCGCGAACGCGACCGGCAGCCGGTACCCGCGCGCGATGGGTGTGTCGAGGTTGTTCTCGACGTCGGCGGCCGCTTCGTGGAAGCGCTCGTGGAACGCGAGCGACCACCCGACCTGCGCCGCCACGAGCGCCACGCCGGCGAGCACCCGCGCGGCGCGCGGCGGCAAGAGCCGCTCCGGCGGCAGGAGCACGAGGAGGAGCGTCATGCCGACGAGCAGCGGGCGCGGACCGGCGAGCTGCCAGCCGGGCAGGTCGCGGGGGAGCGCGCACGCGAGCGCGACGAGCGAGAGGCCGGCCACGGCGAGGGCGCGCCGGCGCGGATCGTGGTCGGCGAGGCCGAAGGCGGCGCCGGCGGCGGCGGCGACGACGGGGAGCCAGGCGCGCAGCGGCGGGCCGCCGATGAATCCCCAGGCGAAGACCGTCGCGTGCTCGGCCGCGGGGCCCCACGCCAGCGAGCCCGCCGCGACGCCCCCGCCGTTCATCACCACCGCCGCGACGCACACGGCGAGCGCGGGCGCGCCGCACGCCGCGGTCCACAGCAGGCGGCGGACGGTGCGGCGCGCGCGGCGGGGCCCGGCCGGCGCGGCGGCGGCGAGCACGACGAGGACGCCGCCGGCGACGACGGCGCCGGCGGCGTGCACATGGGCGGCGAGGGCGAGCACGACCGCGACGAGGACGCCGCGCCGGACGGTGTGCGGCGCACGCTCGTCGAGGACGAGCGCGACGGCGAAGAGCCCGAGCGCGCAGGAGAGCACGTACGCGAGCGCGCCCAGGTAGAAGCACCAAGAAAACGCGGTGACGGCGCCGGCGACCACGCCGAGCAGCGGCCGGCCGAGGGCGCGCGCGACGGCGACGACGCCCGCCACCCACAGCGACAGGACGACGATGAGCCCCGCCGCGTACGCGGCGCGCCACGGGAGGAACGACAGGAGCGCGACGAGCAGCTCGCAGAACCCCTCGCCCGAGACCGCGAAGTGCGGCGCGGCGTAGCGGGAGAAGCCGAGCGCGTCGGGGCCGGCGTCGGCGACGACGCGCGCGGACAGCAGGTGTTGCGGGCCGTCGCCGGAGGGGACGAAGGGGACGGCGAGCACGGCCGCGGCCAGCGCCGCGCAGGCGAGGGCGAAGCACAGGGCGGTCGAGGCTCGCGCCACGGAGCGACGCTATCCGTCGCGCGCCGCGCCGTCAGCACGCGCCGCGCCGGCCCGTCGACGGCGGGCGCCGCCGGCAGCGCGCGGCGCTTGCGCGGTGGTCCCGGCGCCGATAGATACGGACCGAGGTCCGAGATGAAGAACGACGTCGTCCTCGCGCACGGAGCGCTCCCCCCCGCGGGCTCGTGGCCCACGCTCGACCCGTTCCTCGCTTGTATGCACCACGACGACGCGTACCCCGCCGGCGGCGACGACATGGCGCCGCCGCGCGCGTCGCTCGCCGGGCGCAACATCGGCATGGACTTCGAGGGCAAGGACGGCTGGCGCATGTACCACGGCGACGTGGTGCCGGGCTTTCCGCAGCACCCGCACCGCGGCTTCGAGACGGTCACCGTGGTGCGGCAGGGCTTCGTCGATCACGCCGACAGCCTCGGCGCCGCCGCGCGCTTCGGCGAGGGCGACGTCCAGTGGATCACGGCGGGCAAGGGCATCTCGCACTCGGAGATGTTCCCGCTGCTGCACAAGGACGCCGACAACCCGCTCGAGCTCTTCCAGATCTGGTTGAACCTCGCGCACGAAGACAAGCTCACCGATCCGCACTTCGCCGTCTTGTGGGCCGCCGACGTCCCCGTCGTCGAGCGCGACGGCGCCGTGGTCACCGTGGTGGCCGGTCGCTTCGACGACGCGCGCTCGCCGCCGTCGCCACCGCCGCGCTCGTGGGCCGCGGCGCCGGATCACGACGTTGCCATCTGGACCCTCCGCCTCAAGAAGGGCGCGCGCGTGACCTTGCCGCCGGGCGCGCCCGACGCGCACCGCGTGGTGTACGGCTTCCGCGGCGGCCCGTTCGTCATCGCCGGCGTGGAGCTCGGCGCCAGGAGCGTCGCGCAGCTCGCGCCCGACGCCGCCGCCGTCGTCGAAAACGCCGGCGACGCCGACGCGGAGCTGCTGGTGCTCCACGGCAAGCCCATCGGCGAGCCCGTGGCGCAGGCCGGCCCCTTCGTGATGACCACACGGCTCGAGGTGCAGCAGGCCTTCATGGACTACGAGCGCACCCGTTTCGGCGGCTGGCCCTGGCGGAGCGACGCCCCCGTCCACCCCCGCGACGTCCGCCACTGGGCGCGCTTCGTCGACGGTCACGAAGAGTCCCGTTAGAGGACCGCCGATCGGCGCGCGTCAGCGCAGCGGTGGCGGCGGCGGCGGCGGCGGCGGCTGTCCCACGGGCGGTGGCCTGGCGCCGAGGCGGGCGAGCGCGCGCCGGGCGCCCTCGTTCTGCTCGTCCTGGTTGAGCACCTTCTTGAGCTCGAGGATGGCCTCGTCGGTGTACCCGAGGATCTCGAGCGCGTAGCCGGAGAACAGCCGCGCGCGGATGTCGTGAGGGTCGAGCATGAGCGCGCGCAGGTAGTACAGGAGCGCGCGCGTCTCGTCGCCGCGGCGGTGGTGCGCGTAGCCGAGGTTGACGAGGAATTTGGGCTCGCTGGGCACGAGCTTGGTGGCCTGCTCGAGGTTGTACACCGCCTCGTCGAGCTCGCCGGCGGCCATCAGCGCGCCCGCGAGGTGGTTTCTGTACTGCGAGTTCTCGGCGTCGAGCAGGATGGCCCGCTTGTAGCCCGCGATGGCGCCGCGAAGGTCGCGCCCGCCGAACGCCGGGTCCCTCCGGCGCGCGTCGTTGAACGCGGCCTCGGCTTCGGCGGACTTGTGGCGCGTGGGCGTCGTCGGGCTCTCGGGCCCGAGCTCTTCCGGGTAGTGCTTGGGGTCCTTGCCTGCCTTGCAGACGGCGCGGCACTGCGCGCAGTCGATCTCGGCGTGCGCGCCGGCGCACACGAGAGCCGACAGGAGGATCGCGGCGGTCTTCATACCGAAGACACTACTGCGGGCTCCGGCGTCGCGCACAGCGCGCCTCAGCGAGGCGGGCGCGCGGCGCGGAAGCGGTCCACCAGGCCGTACCAGTCCTTCTTGAGATCGCCGCTGAGCGCGAAGGGCTGCGCGTCGACGGCGAAGCCGGCGGCGTCGACGGTGCACTGCCGCACGAGCACCCACAGCGTCATCGACACCGGCGCCTGGAGCGTGAGCTGCACCGCGGTGTTGTCGGGGACGCGCGCCCGGCACAGCAGCGACAGCCGACTCTTGGACAGGGTGACGCACGTCGCCGCGCGCGGGCCGCCTGCGCCGCCGACGACGGTGGCGGGGAGCATCACCGGCACGCCGTCGATGATGCGGTCGACCGCGGCTGGCACGGTGAGGCGTTTGAGCATCGGGCCGTCGCAGAACGCGGCGACGAGCGGCGGCACGTGGACGAGGGCGCGCGCGACGGCCTCGGACTCCGCGGGCGTGCGCGCGGCGCCGCTGGCGACGAGGTCGGCCGCGGAGACGTGGGGCGCGTCGAGGAGCAGGCGCGTCACGCGATCGGCCGCGCGCACGACGTCGACGAGGGGATCGTCGGCGGCGTCCGGGCGGTGATGGTGGCGGGCGATGACGTCGGTGACGCGCCGCGGGAGCCCCCACTGCGCGGCCATGGTGACGCCGACGGCGGTGTGGAAGCGATCGGCGATCCGCACGAGGAAGGCGCTCTCGGAGGGGATCGAGCTGCGCGCCGAGCGCCGCCTCCATCCAGCCGAGCCCGATCACCTTGCCGAAGTCGTGGACGATGCCGCACAGGAACGCTTCGTCCGCGGGGAGCTTCCGCGCCATCGCGAGCGAGCGGGCGATGACGGCGGAGACGACGGAGTCGAGCCAGACCCGTCGGCGCTCCACGGCGAGCGGCCCGTCGCCGTGCGCCATGCCGCCGAGCGTGGCCTGGAAGATGATGCAGGCGACGGTGACGGTGCCGAGCCGCCGCACCGCATCCTCGGCGGAGACCGCCGGCTGCTTGGCGCCGAACGCCGCCGTGTTCGCCGCGCGCAACAGATCGGTGGTGAAGCGTGGATCGAGCCCGAGCAGGCGCACGATCTCGGCCATGGGCGTGTCATCGGAGCTCAACGCGGCCTGGAGCCTGACGGCTATCTCGGGCAGCGCCGGGCACTCGAGGCGCTCGTCGGCCACCGCCGACGCGAGCTCCGCCTCGACGTCGAAGGTGCTCACTTCGAGATCGTCGAGCTCGAACGCCGCCAGGGAGTCCATATCCCCCACTCGGCAGGATCCGCCCCGGCTTGAGCGCGGAAACGACGCCAGCCCGGCTCGACGCCGCGCTACTGCACCGTGACCTCCACGCGCCCTGTCCAGGTGAGCTCGGAGTCCGCCTCGCACGCATCTGTCGTGCATGCTTCCGAGCGAAAGGTCTCGACCACGTCGACGAGGATGCTGGCTCCGGCGGAGGCCGCACCTCCGGGAATGGTCACCACGACGACGTCGGACCCTTCGAGGCGCGAGAGCGGATGGAAGGTGCAGTCGAAGTCTCCCTCGTGGCACTGCGAGATGGTCACGTCGAAGCGCGTGTCGGGGCCGTCGAGCGGCGCGTTCGAGCGAAGCGCCACCTCCTGGCCGCGCGTGACCACCGCACCGGACTCCAGGTCCACCAACTCCATCGCCGGGGCGGTGGGCGGCCTGCGGATGGTGGTGCTCCAGGAGTCGGAGGCATCCGCGACGCCCACGACGATGCGGGCGTCGGTGCCGAGGGAGGCGTCGATGGGGAGCGTCTGCGCGGGCGTGATGCACAACGGCTTGACGAACGGGCTCAGCGTGAGGTCACCGCCGCCGGTGCCGCCGTACTCGACGTGGCCGCGCTCGGACAAGATGCCGCCGGCGTCCCCGGCGAACCAATTGGCGTCGGTCCCGAGCACAGGGCACGCGTCCGCCTCCGCCGCAGGCTGGCCAAGCTCGATCTCGATCACCGGAGGCTGCGGGGTGCCGCCCTCGTTCGGCGTGGTCACGCTCACCACCAGCGTGCGCTGCGGCCAATCGGCGAGCGTGGTGGGGTGCTCGGGCAGCACGCCGCACAGGCACCCGGGCATGGTGGCGAAGGCCAGCATCGTGAGGGTGAGGGGACGCAGCATCCCTCATCCTATCGCAGCCATCGTCCCCCTCGAAGTGGCTCAACCGCCTTCGACGTGGAACAGCGATTGGCGGGCCGCGAGCGCCCTGGCGCGCACGGCCTTGTCGGGGTGCTCGCGGCTGGCCCGGTCGAGCACGTCGAGCGCCTCGAAAGCCTTGAGACCTTCGAGCAGCTCGACGATGTGGAGCGCGCGGGCGCGCTCGCCCTTCATGAGCGCCTGCTCGAGCGCGCCCATGTGCACAAGCGCGCGGCGGTCGGCGATGGCGTCGATCACCTCCTTGCCGAGCGCGCCCGGCGTCGACGCGAGCCGCGCGACCGCGGCCTTGGCTTCGACGTCGTCACGGCCCAGGAGCGTGTCGAGCGCGGCCGGGTTGCGCTCGGCGCTGTCGCGCACCCGCTGTTCGAGCGCGTCGGCCGTCGGCGGCGTCGGCGGCTCCGGCGGCGCCTCGTCGACGACGGGCGGCGTCACCTCCACGGGCGGCGGCCGCGGCGGCTGCACCACGACGACGGGCGCGGGCGGCGGCGGGGCCAACGCATCGACGAGCTGGTAGGCGACGACGGCGCCGAGCGCGGCGAAGGAGACGGCGAGCGCGAGCAGCCGGCCCGACGACGCGCGCGGCTTGCCCGTGGCGCCGCCGTCCGGCGCTTCGCCCGCGGCGCTCGCGCGCGGGGCCTCGCCGGCCCCGCCGTGCGCATCGCTTCGAGCGCCGGCGACGTCGGCCGGGGGCGCCTGCGTCACGGCGGGCGTCGCACCCGACGCGAGGGCGTCGGCGATGTCGTCGAGGGCGCCGGCGATCTCGCGCATGTCGGCGAGGCGCTGGTCGCCGGCGGGCTCGAGCATGCGGGCGACGACGGCCGCGGTGGCGGCGCTCACCTCGGGGCGCTGGTCGCGCACGCCGGGGGCGCGCTCGCGCAGGACGCGCGCGAGGATGTCGAGGTCGGGCTCGTCGTCACGCGTGTAGAACGGCGGCCGTCCGACGAGCAGCGTGAAGAGCGTGGCCCCGAGGCCCCACGCGTCGGCGCGCGCGTCGATGGTGCCGCCGCGGGCCTGCTCCGGCGCCATGAAGTGCGGCGTGCCGACGGCGACACCCTTTTGCGTGACGAAGCCGCCGACGCCGTGCGCCTCGAGGAAGAGCGCGACGCCGAAGTCGAGCACGCGCACGCAGGCGTTGTCGTCGATGAGGAGGTTGTCGGGCTTGACGTCGCGGTGAACGACGCCGACGTCGTGGACCGCCGCGAGGCCGCGGGCGGCCTGGGCGCACAGGGAGAGCGCGGTCTCCTCGTCGATGCCCTCGCGGGCCCCGTCGACGAGCGCGCCGAGCGGGTCGCCCTCGACGTACTCGAGCGCCATCCACGCCACGTCCTCGTCGACGCCGCTGGCGAAGACCTGGACGACGTTTTTGTGCTGCACCCGCGCCAGCGCCTGCGCCTCGCGGAGGAAGCGCGCGCGGCCCTCGTCGTCGGCGTCCTCGGGCGGCAGGATCTTGAGCGCCACCTTGCGCGCGAGCTTCTCGTCGTCGGCGAGGAACACGCGGCCCATGCCGCCGGTGCCGAGCGGCGCGACGACGCGGTAGCCGCCGATGCGCGCTCCCTGCTGGAAGCTCATCGTCGGCACCTTGCGCGCGAGGGGCTCGCGCGGCGTGGTCGCGTGGAGAGAGAGCTCGCCGCTCATCGGTCACGAGCTTAGCGTCTCGCGGCGCCCGAGGCGCTGTCCTACACACGGCGCGCGCCCGCGGCGCCGCCGGCGAAGCTCACCGGCGTCAGCAGCCCTGCGCCGAGCAGAACCCGAACTGGTTGCAGCAAGCGAGGGCAGACTCGACGCAGCACGCCCCGCCCGCGCACGCCTGCGGGCCGCCGGAGCAGTGCTCCTGGCAGGTCTGTGTGAGCAAGCCGCAGAAGAGCCCGACGTGGCACAGGGCGTCGTCGGCGCTGCCGTCGCCGCCGGCGCACGCGTCGGAGAAGCCGCCGAGGGGGCCGTCGACGCACGCGTGGGCGCCGTTGCACACCTGCGGGTCGACGCAGTCGCCGTCGGAGCGGCAGCCGGTGCCGCAGTTGCCGGCGGCGGCGCCGAGCGCGATGGAGCAGAACTCGTCGTTGGGGCACTCGTCGTCGACGGTGCAGGGGCTCGCCGACCCCGCGAGGCAGCGGCCGTCGTCGAGGCAGGTCTCGATGTCCTGGCAGACCACGCCGCCGTTTTGGCAGTTCGGCAGCGTGCACCGCCCCGTCGACGTGTCGCACGCCGTGAGCGGCGCCTGGGTGCAGTCCGCGTTGCTCGTGCAGGTCTGCTGCTGCGGGATGCAGAACCCGCTGCCGACGTCGCAGGTGCAGGCCGACTGCTGGCAGAGCTGGTTGCCGACGCAGTCGGCGTCGGTGGTGCACCCCTGCGGGTCGCCTTCGCCTTCGCCCTCGCCCTCGCCTTCGCCTTCGCCCTCGCCTTCGCCTTCGCCCTCGCCCGCGTCTCCCTCGCCTTCGCCCTCTCCGGGCGGGTCCTCGATCACGGGCTTGTCGCACGCGCCCATGCCGACGAGGGGGAGCGCGACGGCGACGACGACCGCGAACGCGAGGGAGGCGTGGCGCATCTCAGCACCCCGTGTTGGAGCAGAAGCCGAAGCTGTTGCAGCGGCAGGCGCCGGACAGGACGCAGCAGTCGCTGCCGTTGCAGGAGCTGCCCGAGGTCGGGCACGTCTCACCGCACGTGTTGGTGAACAAGCCGCACACGAGGCCCGACTGGCAGTCCGCGTCCGACCCGCAGGTGGCCTGGAAGCCGCCGAGGCCGCCGCCGCCGACGCAGGTGTGGGAGCCGTCGCACTGCTGCCCGTTGGTGCACGAGCCGTTGTCGCGGCAGCCGACGGCGCACTGGCCGTTGCCGTTCACGACGGCGCAGTACTCGCTGATCTGGCACTCGCCGTTGGTGGTGCAGGCGGCGCCGTTGCCCTGTGTGACGCAGCGCCCGTCGGCGGCGCAGGTCTGGCCGGTGGTGCAGGTGGTGCCGCCGTTGGTGCACAGCGGGGGCGCGCAGCGGCCGGCGGCGGTGTCGCAGAAGGTGTTCGGCGCCTGCGTGCAGTCGCCGGCCCCGGTGCACGCGTGCGAGCGCTCGCACTGCGAGAGCGCGGCGTTGCAGGTGAGGCCCGCCGCGGTGCAGTCCGACTCCTGCGTGCACGCGGGCGCCGCCTGGCAGACGCCGCCGCCGCAGTAGAAGCCCGAGCCGCAGGTGGTGGCCTCGTTGTCGACGCTGCACTGGACGTTCGTGGAGCAGGTGCCGGTGTCGACGATGCAGGTGCAGCCGTCGCCGCAGCCGGGGCGGCCGATGCAGTCGGTGTCGTTGCTGCACGGCGAGGGATCGGGGTCGAAGCACTGGTGGGTGAAGCCGTTGCACTGGAACTTGTCGCACTGGGCGTCCGACGCCTTGGCGCAGTCGTCGGGGCTGTTGCAGCTCGCCGGCGGATCCTGGCAGGCGGCGCCGACGCAGACCTGGCCGATCGCGCAGTCGCACTTGGTGGCGCAGCCCTGGCTCGTGATGCAGGTGCCCGCGCTGCACACCTTGCCGTCGGCGCACGTGGAGCTGTCGCGGCAGCCGGGCTCGCAAAAGCCGGTGCCGGCGTTGCAGAAGGTGTTGGGGTCGACGCAGCCGTCGTTGGCGGCGCAGGGGCGCTTGCACACGCCGAAGCTGCACACCGGGACGTCGGTCGGGCACGCGGGGTCGGCGTCGCCGCCGCACGCGATCACCTGGGGGCCGGCGTCCGCGACGCCGGCGTCGTCGGGGCCGAGCTTCGTCCCGAAGCACGCGAGCGCGGGCAACACGAGCGGCAGACAGACAAGCAGACGCAACATCAGGGTCCCCACGGAATAGGGCCGGATGTGTGCTTCTTGGAAACGGATCTGTCAAAACGGGGCGTTCGGGGGCTGTTCCCGGGCGCCCGCGTGCATATGATACCGAAGACGGAGCGAGACCATGGGCAGCCTTGTGAAGCGCACGCAGCAGGTCGAGAAGAACAAGCGCTACCTCGCCGTGGGCGTGGGAGCGGCGGGCGTTGCCATCACGGCGCTTTTGACCCCCATCGTCGGTGTCCCCGTCCTCGCGGCGAGCGCCTGGCTCGGGTGGGATTGGTTCCGCTTCCGGGCCAAGAACGGGATGCGCTTCTAGGCTCGTGTCATAATCCCGGGGCATGCCGAAGCCCGGGGATTCCCTCGGTCCTTATCTGCTGGGCGGTCTGCTGGGTGCGCCCGGCGCGGACCGCTGCAGCGTCTTCCTCGCCGAGGGCCAGCACCGCAAGGTGATGCTGGCGTTCCTCGACGACGCCAATCCCGCCGCCCGCCAGCGCTTCTCCGCCGAGGCCCGCGCCCTGCAACGGGTGAAGCACGACAACCTCGTCGAGGTCGTCGACGTCGCGGACAACTGGTTCACGGTGGAGCGGCTCCGGGGGCACGCGCTGGCCGAGGTGCTGCGGCGCGACGGCAAGCCGCCGCTGTCGCAAGCGATGTACATCGCCTGGCAGGCCTCCTCGGCGCTGCGGGCGGCCCACGACGCGGGGCTGGTGCACCGGGGGCTGTCGCCGCAGTCGGTGTTCCTCGTGGACCAGCGGGGCCACCGGGGGGTGGTGAAGCTGGTCGACTTCGGGATGGCCCGCGACCCGGCGTACCTGGCGCCGGAGCAGCACGCCGGGCCCGGGGACGTCCGCGCCGACGTGTACGCGTTCGGCCTGCTGCTGTTCGAGCTCGCGACGGGGCGGCGGCCGTTTGTGGCGGCGAGCCCGCTCGCGCTGAAGCAGGCGCATGAGGCGGAGGCGCCGCCGGCGCCGTCGTCGCTGGCGGAGGTGCCGGCGACGCTGGACGCCCTGATCCTGCAGTGCCTGAGCAAGGACCCCGCGGCGCGTCCGGCGGGGATGGCGGAGGTGCAGGAGTCGCTGCGGGAGATCGCGATCCTCGTCGACACGCACCACCCGGCGCCCGCGCACGAGGACCCCACCGGCGACTTCGCCGTGCCCGGCGCCGCGGGCTGGGTCGTGGTCCCGGGGCACCAGACCCGCCCGGTGCCCTCGCCCGCGACCGCCGGGCCCGGGGCGGCGCAGGCGTCCGACTTCGACGATGCCGCGATGGTCCTCGACGTCCCCGCGCCGCCGGTGGCGCCCCCGGTGTGGCCGCCGGTCCTCGAGGCCGCCTCGCTGGCGTCGCTGCCGCCGCCTCCCTCGGCCTCCCGCTCGTGGGCCGCCGCGACCGAGCCGTCCTCCCCGGGCCGCCTGGCGCCGGGGCGCACGCCGCCCATGGGGTCGCTCCCCCCGCCCCCGCTCGGCGCGCCGCTGCCGTCCCCGTCGCCGCTGGCGTCGACCTCTGCGCCGGCGTCGTCGTCGCCCCCCGGCGCGTCGTCGTTGCCGTCGCCGTGGTCGAGCGCGTCGCCGCCGTCGCCGGGCGCGCAGCCGTCGTCGCCGGGCGCGCAGCCGTCGTCCCCGGGCGCGCCGCCGTCGAGCCCGTCGCCGTCGAGCACGTCGGCGCCGTCGTCGTCGCCGGGCGCGCAGCCGTCGTCGCCGGGCGCGCAGCCGTCGTCGCCGGGCGCGCAGCCGTCGTCCCCGGGCGCGCCGCCGTCGAGCCCGTCGTCGTCGAGCACGTCGGCGCCGTCGTCGTCGCCGTCGAGCGCGTCGGCGCCGCCGTCGTCGCCGTCGAGCGCGTCGGCGCCGCCGTCCGCGCTGCCGAGCGCGGCGTCGTTGCCGGCCGCGCCGTCGTGGCCGGCCGCGCCGTCGTCGCTGCAGCCGGCCGGCGCTGCAGGGGCGCGGTCGGCTGCGGACGCCGAAGCGCGCGGTGCAGGGGATCGCCCGGGCGCCGGTGATCCCCCCGCAGGCGCCGGCGCTCCCCCCGCAGGCGCCGGCGCTCCCCCCGCAGGCGCCGGTGCTCCCCCCGCAGGCGCCGGTGCTCCCCCCGCAGGCGCCGGTGCTCCCCCCGCAGGCGCCGGTGATCCCCCCGCAGGCGCCGGTGAGCCCCCCGCAGGCGCCGGTGAGCCCCCCGCAGGCGCCGGCGCCCCCCGCAGGCGCCGGTGCTCCCCCCGCGGCCCCCCCGGGCGCGGGTGATCCCCCCGCGGCCCCCGGTGATCCGCCCCCGGGCGCCGGTGATCCGCCCCCGGGCGCCGGTGATCCGCCCCCGGCCGCACGTGATCCGTCCGAGGGCGCCGGTGGTCCGCCCGCGGGCGCCGGTGCGCGACCCGGTGAGCACAGCGCCGGCGGCGAAGACGGTGACGACGACCTGCCGATGGTCTCCGGCGACGACGTAGAGCCGAGCGCGGACGCCGTCTCCGAAGAGCCCCCCGCGCCGGCGGAGGGCGCCTTCTTCGACGGCGGAAGCGAAGACGATGTGCCGCTCGGCCTCCCGCGCCGCAGGTGGCCTCTCGCGGTCGCGGCCGGCGCGGTCGTCGTCGTCGCGCTCGTCGCGGTCGTCCTTGTCGCCTCCGGCGGCGACGACACCGACGCCGCCGACAAGCCCCAGACCGCGCTCGTCGCCCCGGCCGTCGTCGACGCCGGCGCCGTCGCCGTCGATGCCGTCGACGCCGGAGACGCCGTCGACGCCGGAGAGGAAGGCGCCGTCGACGCCGTCGACGCCGGCGAGGAAGGCGCCGAGCAGGACGCGGGCGCCGCCCAGGAGGACGTCGTCGACGCCGGCGTCGACATCCCCCCCGGCGAATTCGCCGTCTCCTTCACCACCGACCCGCCCGGCGCGACCGTCTTCGTCGATCACCACCCGATCGGCGTCACGCCGCTCACCAAGGCCTACCGTCCGAGCCACCGGCGTCACCGGGTGGTCTTCCTCAAGACCGGCTTCGCGCCCGTCGTGCGCCGACTGGTCGTCCACAAAGACGTCGAGGTCGAGGCAAAGCTCGCGCCGCGCAGGCACACGCGCCACCATCGAGGGAGGGCGGCGAAGGACGGCGCTTTGGTCAACCCGTTCCACAAGAAGCGGTGACGGGATGCCCGGCCGAAGCTCCCTCGTCGCCGTCGTCCTCGTCGCCGCCCTCGCGGCGGTCTCCCCCGCGTACGCCGCGCACAACGAGCGGCGGGCCATCGCGCTGTTTCACAAGGGCGAGGCCGCGTACAACAAAGGCCGCTTCAAGGAGGCCCTCGCCGACTTCCGCGCCGCCTACAAGGCGGACCCCGAGCCCGGCCTCCTCTTCAACATCGCGCAGTGCCTGCGCCGGCTCGGAAGGCACGCCGCCGCCGCCGCGGCCATCGAGCGCTACCTCGACATCGACAAGGACCTCCCCAACCGCGCCGACGTCGAGGCGCTCCTCGCCGAGGAGCGCGCCGCCGCCAACCCGCCCCCGCCCCCCGCGGCAGCCCCGGCCGACGCGGCCCCGCCCGCCGCGGTCCCGACCGACGCGGCCCCCGACGCCCCGCCCGCCGAGGACCCCGCCGCCGCGCAGCCCGACGTCACGGTGGCACCCGCCGAGGCGGCGGCGCCCGCGGAGCGCGCGCCCGCCCAGGACGAGGGCGTCTCGCCGATCGTGTGGGTCGCCGTCGGCGGCACCGCCCTCGCCGTCGCCGCCGGCGGCGCCGTCGCCGCCTTCATCGCGCTGCAGCCGGCGCCCGTTCCGCCGAGCGGCTCGCTCGGCACCATCGACTTCCGGTGAGCAACAGCATGCTTCGTCCATCGCTCCTCGCCGCCGCCGTCCTCGTCGCGTCCTGCGGCGAGCCCCAGTCGGGCCTCGACGTCAGCGTCACGCTCGACGCCGCCCTCCCCGCGGACCAGCTCCACTTCACGCTCACCACCGACGGACAGGCGGCGCTCGACGCCGTCGCCCCCGACCCCGCCGCGCCCATCGAGGGGGCGCAGAGCGTGGGCATGCTGCTGCCGCCGGCGTACGTCGACGTCGACGTGACGCTCGACGTCGCGGCGTCCCTCGGGGGCGTCGTCGTCGCCACCGGATCGAAGACGGTCAAGCCCGTGCGCGGACAGATCGTCTCCGTCGACGTCGAGCTCGCGGCGGCGTTCACGTGCGGCGACGGCGCCGTCGACTCCATCGAGGCGTGCGACGACGGCAACACCGGCGGCGGCGACGGCTGCAGCAGCACCTGCACCGTCGAGGACGGCTACGTGTGCGACGACGCCGAGCCCAGCGTCTGCGCGCGATGCGGCGACGGCATCGTCAGCGGCCCCGAGACCTGCGACGACGGAAACCAGCTCGCCGGCGATGGCTGCAGCGACCAGTGCATCGTCGAGGACGGCTACGCCTGCGCCGGCGCGCCGAGCAGTTGCGCGCCCGTGTGCGGCGACGGCCTCGTGCGCGGCGCCGAGGGCTGCGACGACGCCGCCACCACGGCGGGCGACGGCTGCTCCGCCGCGTGCACCGTCGAGACCGGCTGGCTCTGCGACGGCGACGAGCCCTCCGCGTGCGCGCCAATCTGCGGCGACGGCTTCGTCCACGGGCCCGAGACCTGCGACGACGGCGACGCGGTCGGCGGCGACGGTTGCTCGGGCGCGTGCACCGTCGAGGACGGCTGGCTGTGCGACGGCGCCGACCCCACCACGTGCACGCCCGTGTGCGGCGACGGCCTCGTGCGCGGCGCGGAGGCCTGTGACGACGGCGCGGCCGTCGAGGGCGACGGCTGCTCGAGCGCGTGCACGGTCGAGGACGGCTGGAGCTGCGACGGCCTCGAGCCCACGACGTGCGCGCCCGTGTGCGGCGACGGCCTCCTGCGCGACGGTGAGGAGTGCGACGACGCGGGCGGCGCCGGCGGCGGGGTCAACGACGACGGCTGCTCCACCGCGTGCACCGTCGAGGCCGGCTGGACCTGTGACGGCCTGGAGCCCACGACGTGCGCGCCCACGTGCGGCGACGGCCTCTTGCGCGGCGGCGAGGAGTGCGACGACGCGGGCGGCGCCGGCGGCGGCGTCAACGACGACGGCTGCTCCACCGTCTGCACGGTGGAGACGGGCTGGGATTGCGACGGCGCCGAGCCCACGACGTGCACGTCCATCTGCGGAGACGGCCTCCTGCGCGACGGCGAGGAGTGCGACGACGGCGGCGGCGCCGGCCGCGTCGGCGGCGACGGCTGCTCGACGGCGTGCACCGTCGAAGACGGCTTCGACTGCACCGGCGAGCCGTCGGTGTGCGTCACGGTCTGCGGCGACGCCATCCTCGCGGGCGCCGAGGCGTGCGACGACGGCACCGCCAACAGCGACACCACTCCGGACGCGTGCCGCAGCGACTGCACGCTGCCCGTGTGCGGCGACACGGTGACGGACCCCGGCTTCGGGGAGACCTGCGACGACGACAACACCGTCGACACCGACGGCTGCATCACCGGCTGCCGCCTGGCCGGCTGCGGCGACGGCTTCGTGCAGGGCGCCGAGGCGTGCGACGACGGCAACAACACCGACGGCGACGGCTGCGCCGGCGACTGCAGCGTGGAGGCGGGCTCCCTCTGTCACGGCCAGCCGAGCCTGTGTTTCCCGACGGCCAACGTGATCACCGCCGGCCCCACGGGGCGCGACTTCACCACCATCAGCGCGGCCGTGGGCGCGGCGGCGAACGGCGACGCCGTCTTCGCCGACGGCGTCAGCTTCGACGGCGACGAGGTCAGCACCAACAAGACCGTCACCGTCGTCGGCGTGGCCGGGTCCGTGCTCGCGGGCACCGCGAACAACGCGCCGGCGCTGCGGGTGACGAGCGGCGGCAACGTCACGGTCCAGGGCGTGGTCATCCGCACCACGGGCAACCGCGAGCCCGCGGTGGAGGTGCAGGGCGGCGCCACGGCCACGCTCGTCGGCTGCACCCTCGGGCCGAGCGACGCGTTCGGCGTGACCGGGGCGGCGACGTCGACGGTGGTCCTCGAGCGCTGCCGGGTGAGCGGCAACCCCGACGGCGGCGTGTCGCTCGCCGGGAGCTACACCGTCGAAAACAGCGTCATCCGCGGCAACGGCGGCCCCGGGGCCGTGCTGCAGGCCGCGCACACGTTCCGCTTCAACACGGTGACCAACAACGCGCCGGGCGTGAGCTGCGGCGCCTCGACGAACATCACGTCGTCCATCCTGTTCAACAACACCGGCGCAGACGCCAACGCCGCGTGCGTCACCGCCACCAGCGACGTCGGCACCGACCCGCTCTTCGAGGCCGACGGCTTCCACCTGCAAAAGAGCTCACCGTTCCTCGACAGCGCGCCGCTCGCCGGCTGCCCCGCGTTCGACATCGACGCCGAGCTGCGCCCCATGGGCCCCGGCTGCGCCCTCGGCGCCGACGAGCGCCCCTGACTCGCGCCGCGCCGCAATCCACGCCGCGACCCGGGCGGCGTGGCGCGCGCCCCGGCCGCCCGCGTTGTCGTCGGGCCCGGCGATCCGGGAGCGTTGAATAGTCCTTGGGGGGACGGCGTTTCCTTCGACCGATGAAGGTGCGCCCATCAACTCCGTGGCCCTCTCCCGATTGCTCATGCCCGACGTGCGGGGTCTGCCCCGCGCGTTCTGGCTGCTGTTCTCCGCGGCCCTGATCGACAGGGTCGGCGGGTTCGCCATCGCGTTCCTGGCCATCTTCCTCACCTCCCGCGCCCACGTCTCCGTCGCCGTCGCTGGCGTCATCGTCTCGCTGCTCGCGCTCGGCGGGCTCATCGGCGCACCCGCCGGGGGCGCGGTCGCCGACCGCATCGGGAGAAAGCCGGTGCTCGTCGGCGGCCTCCTCCTCACGGCCGCGTCGTGGCTCCACGTGAGCTTCGCGCGCGGCACCGTCCACATCGCGGTCGCGGTGTTCGTCGCGGGCGTGATGTCGTCGCTGGCGCGCCCGGCGATGGTCGCGGCCATCGCCGACGTCGTCCCCGAGGCCGACCGGCGCCGCGCCTTCGGCCTGCACTACTGGGCCATCAACCTCGGCTTCGCCGTCTCGGCCATCGCCGCGGGCGCGCTCGCCCACGTGAGCTGGTCGCTCGTGTTCGGCCTCGACGCCGCCACCAGCGTCGTCGCGGCCGCGCTCCTGTGGAGCGCCATGCGCGACGCGCTGCCCGAGCGGGCGCCCGTGCGCGCGGGGGAGTCGCCGATGCGCGCGGCCCTGCGGGGCTTCTCGGACATCGCGCGCGACGGCGTGTTCATGCTCCTGGTGCTGCAGGGCTTCCTGATGGCGTCGGCGTTTCAACAGAGCTGGGTCCCGCTCGCCGCGGAGCTCGAGCGCGACGGGCTCTCGACGCAGTACGGACCGCTCCTCGCCGTGAACGGGGTGCTCATCGTCCTGCTGCAGCCGACGGCGGTGCAGGTGACGGCGCGGCTGCGCTCCACCTACGTGCTCGGGACCGGCAGCGCGCTCGTCGGCACGGGCTACTTCCTCACCGCGTTCTGCGACCACGGGTGGCAGTACGCGCTGGCCATCGCGGTGTGGACCCTCGGCGAGATCCTGCTCGCGTCCACGATGCCCGCGGTCATCGCGCGGCTCGCCCCCGCCGACCGCCGGGCGACATACCAGGGCGTCTACATGCTGAGCTGGTCGGCGGCGTCGTTTGCGCCGGCGGCGGGCGCGTTCGTCCTCGAGCGCGCCGGCTCCCTGGCGCTGTGGGGCGGCTGCCTGGCCGCGGGGCTCGTGGGCGTGCTGGTGCAGGTGCGCCTCGACCGGAGTCCGCGCATGCATTAGGCCGTGCCGGTGACGTCCTCGAGCACCTCCGCCGCCGTACGCCTGCACCTGCCGTGTGCCCGGGGGACGGAGCGCGCCGTCGAGCACGAGCTGAAGCACCTCGGCGCCGCCGACATCAAGGGCGGCGCCGGGGTGGTCAGCGCCGGCGGCGATATGTCGTTGATGGTTCGCGCCAACGTGTTTTCGCGCTGCGCCAGCCGCGTGCTCCTCGAGCTCGCGCGCTTCGAGGACGTGGCCGACGCCGACGACCTCGTCGAGCGCCTCTCGCACATCCCGTACGAGGAGCGCCTCGACGCCAAGGGCACGCTGGCGGTGGACGCGCACCTCAAGGACTGCCCGTGGACCCACGAGCGCTACGCGGCGCAGCGGGTGAAGGACGTCGTCGTGGATCGCCTGCGGGCGCTCGGACGCGGGCGCCCCGACGTCGACCTCGTCCGGCCTTCGCTGCGCTTCGTGCTCCACTGGCAGCGAACGACGGCCACGCTGTCGCTCGACACGTCGGGCGATCCGCTCTTTCAGCGCGGTTACAGGAGGGGCGTCGAGGGCAAGGCGCCGATGAAGGAGACGCTCGCCGCCTCCATCCTCGCCATCGCGCACGCCGACGTGAACCGCGCGTTCCTCGACCCCTGCTGCGGCACCGGCACGCTCGCCATCGAGCAGGCGTGGCGCGCGCTCAACCGCGCCCCCGGCCGCGACCGCCGCTTCGGCTTCGAGCGTTGGAGCAAGCGGCCGCCCGAGCTCGATCGCGCGCTCGCGCTGGCGCGCACCGAGGCGCGGGACACGGAGCGCAAGGCGCCGCTCGCGCCCGTGCGCGCCAGCGATTGGCACCAGGACGCCATCGACGCGGCGACGGAGTGTCTTCGGCAGGCGGGCGTCGCCGAGCACGTCGCCCTCGAGCGCGTCGACGCCCGGCGCGCGGCGCTCCCGCCGGGCGGCGTGGTCTGCGCCAACCTCCCCTTCGGCGAGCGCCTGGGCGGCAAGAACCGCCTGCAGCTCGACGGCTTCTACAAGAGCCTCGGCGAGCGCCTCGCCGAGCACGCGGGGCTCCGCGTCATCCTCTTTTCGGCGCACCCGCGCGCCCGCGCGCTCCTCGCCCTCGACGACGTCGCCGCCGTGAAGACGCGCCAATGGCCTCTGCGCGCCGGCGCTCTCGACGCGCGCCTGTACCGCTTCGACCTGCCGCCGCTCGCCGCCACGCCCTGAATCACACGTCGACGTCGAAGCCGTCGTCGTCGTCGACGCGGACGATCTTCTTCGTCGCCCCCTGCGGCGCCGGCGGCGCCGGACCGAGATCCAGCGGCGCGGGGATGCGCGACGCCGAGGTCGTGATGGGGCGCGCGTCCGTCGTCGTCGTGATGGGCCGCGGCGTGTGGCTCGACGTGATGGGCCGCGGCGTGAGCTTCGACGTGATGGGCCGCGGGCTCGACGCCGAGGTGATGGGCTTGCCCGTCACGGGGTCGATGCGCTTGCCGCACAAGGGGCGCGCCCAGCCGGCGACGTCCACGGGCGGCCGCGTCGCGAGCAGCTCCTCGAGCTCGAGCTGGAGCTCCTGCGCGCTCACCGGCCGCTCCTCGGGATCCTTGGCGGCGGCGCGCATGATGAGCCGATCGAGCGCCTCGGGCACGCCGGCCTCGGGCGCCATGGTCGACAGCGGCGGCAGCGGGTCGTGCAGGATGGCCGACATCGTCTCGTACGTGTCCTTGCGCGAAAACGGGGTGCGCGCGAGCGCGGCGTAGACGGTCATCGCCATCGCGTAGATGTCGCTGCGCTCGCTCGCCGGCTTGCCGCGCAGCACCTCGGGCGCGAGGAAGGGGATCTTGCCCTTCACCGACTTGCTGTCCTCCTCGTGCGAGTCCATGGCGCGGGCGATGCCGAAGTCCGAGAGCTTCACGTCTCCCATGCGGCTCACGAGGATGTTCTGCGGCGACACGTCGCGATGGAGGATGGGCGTGGGGTTGCCCAGGCGATCGCGCGCGGTGTGCGCGGCGTGCAGCCCCGCGCACGCCTCGGCAACCACGCGACACACGATGTCGACGCTCACCGGCATGCTCTGTTGCCGGCCGCGCTTCACCAGATCGCCGAAGTCGAGCCCGTCGACGTACTCCATGGCGAGGTAGAGGTCGTCGGTGCTCTTGCCCACCGTGTAGATGCGCACGACGTTCGGGTGCTGCACGCGGCGAGCGAGGCGAGCCTCCTCGAGGAACATCTGCGAGAAGCTGCCGTCGGCGCGCAGCTCCGGCAGGATGCACTTGATGGCGACCAGCTTGGTGGGGTCGTCGGTCGCGCGCCCGCGGAACACCTCGGCCATGCCGCCGACGCCGACGCGGTCGAGGATCTCGTAGGCGGCGGCGGCGCCGCGCGCGCGCGGCGGCATGCGCGACAGGTACGCCTGCTCCACCTTGGGCCGCAGCTCCTCCACGCGGGACAGGAGGTAGGGGCGGTTGGGCCCGGGAGGGATGGCGCGCGGATCGAGCTCCGCGAGCCGCTGCTGGTAGCAACGCTCGATCATGGCCGGGCCCGCGGAGCCCTCGATGCCGAGCACGGCCGCGGGATCGGTCTCGGGCTTGATGTCGAGGTAGAGCGAGAGGATCTCGGCGCCGCCCTTGCCCGGCAGCGCCGCGAGCTGCGAGAGCTGCTGGGCGTCGGCCTGCACGAGCGCGGCCCGCTGCGCGTTCGCCTTCTGCCGCCGCCGATCCACCTCCGACGCCGGCGGCGGCGCGTGCAGGAGCCTCATCACGCCGGTGTCGGCGAGCGTGCGCAGGACGAGGCCGCCCATGAGCGGATCGAGCCCCAGCCGCGCGCAGACGTCGGCCACCGTGCGTGTCCCGTCGACGACGTCGGCGAGGTCGGCGTGGGAGGTGAACGCGCGCAGGCGCGAGGTGGCGTCGGCGAAGCCGAGCTGCGGGACGGCGTACAGCGCGCCCATCTCCCCGGACAGCCGCATGAGCGCCTCGGGCGGCGTGGCCCGCCGGCGGGCCTCGAGGACGAGGCCGAACGGGTTGACGGCGGTCAGCGGCGTGGAGGCCGCGAAGCGCTCGCCGTCGAAGAAGGCCCACGCCCCCGCCTGCGCCGACAGCAGCGCCCGCGAAAATTCGCGCACCTCCTCGCGGAGCGCTTCGAGCACCGCCACCGGGTTCGAGCGGCGCGAGAGCGCGGCGAAGAGGTTCTTGCCCATGCCGGGCCGCGGCGGCGACGGGGCCTTGAGCGGCCCGCGCGCGGCGAGGCGGCGCTCCAGGGCGGCGCCGTCGGCCGCGGCGACGTGCACCGGCTCACCCGCGAAGAAGTAGAGGGCCCCGAGCGGCCCCGGCATCCCTTCGACCACCAGCCGTCCGGAGCGCTCGCCGAGGAACAGCTCCAGGAGCAGCTTCGGGCCGGCGCTGCCGCCGAGGGGGCCGGTGAGGGACGGCCCGTCCGCCTCCTCGAAGACCGGCCTCGACGGCCCGGTCTCTGACTCCGGCTCAGCGTTCCCTTCGGCGCTCGGCTGCCTCGGCTTGGCGAGGCGCACGATCTTCAGACCCACGCTTCTGTGTCGCACATCACCTCGGCCACGGAAACCGCGGCTGGATCCGAGCGTCAGGCCGGACCCGAGGGGTGTGCCTTTGCCTACTCGCCTTCGCCCTCGCCCTCTCCTTCGCCTTCGCCTTCTCCTTCGCCTTCGCCTTCGCCTTCGCCTTCGCCTTCGCCCTCGCCTTCACCTTCGCCCTCGCCCTCGCCTTCGCCTTCGCCTTCGCCGGCGATGCGGGTGGCGCCCTGGGCCATCCAGGTCTCGAGGATGACGGCGTCGGGGACGTTGATGTTGGGGAACGAGGCGTTCGGGTGGACGTCCGGCGGGTTCTCGAGGAGGGGCCGGGTGATGAGGAGCGCGTCGAGGGGGCTGTCGACGCAGACGCGCTTGGGCGCGCCGCCGGCGCAGGTGGTGCCGCCGGCGACGAGCGCGTTGTAGACGTCGTCGGGGAGGCCGTTGAAGATCATCGGCGGCGTGCCCACGGCGCCGACGCCGCCGAGGGTGTGGCAGGCAGTGCAGCTCTGCCGCGTGAACACGGGCAACACATCGGCCTCGAAGTCGACGGTGCCGAGCGGCGGCGGCGTGGTCGGCGGCGCCATCGTCACGTAGCCGAGCGACGACGCGAGCAGGTCGACGGTCTCGTCCTGGAAGGAGGGCACGGTGACGGTGGCGAGGCCGGCGCCGGTGCCGGCGGCGTTTCGCAGCTTGAAGACGACGAAGCGGCCGGTGGCCGTCGACGCGTCGTTGGCCGGGTTTCCGACGTAGACGCCCTGCACGTCGTCGAGGAAGCAGATGTTGGCGGGGTCGGTGTTGGGGTTGCCGTCGATGCTCACCACGATGTCGCTCTTGGGGACGTTGGCGACGCCGTCGGCCTCGTTGTCGCTGCCCGCCGGCGCGAGGCGCCCGAAGATGGCGGAGAAGACGACGAAGTCGGGGCTGTCGACGGCCTCGGCGAGCGAGGCGTACAGGCCGCAATCGACGGCCATCTGCGCGAGCTGTCCGAACTCGAGGTAGCGCTGGTTGAGCGTCTGCGCGGCGGTGATGCCTGTGGAGCGAACCACGCGGTTCGAGTAGCCCGACGGGATCGGGTGCGGCGTGTCGGCGATGATGACCTGCTCGGGCTGGCCGCCGGGCAGGTAGCGCAGCTCGAGGGCGAGCGCCGACTGCAAGGGCATCGCGGGCAGCGAGTAGAAGCCGCTGATGTCCGTGGGAGCGGAGGCGGCCGGCGGGTTGCCGACGTTGAGCGCCGTGACCGTGACCTGGTCGAGGAGGTGGCCGCCCCGGAGGACGAACTGACCTTCGGCGACGACGCCGCTGACGTCGACCTCGGTGACGACGTCGCCCTCGCCTTCCCCTTCTCCTTCGCCTTCGCCTTCTCCTTCGCCCTCGCCCTCGCCCTCTCCTTCGTCGCCCTCGCCTTCGCCTTCCCCCTCGCCGCTGGGAGGTGCGGGCGGGTCGACCACTTGCGGGGTCTCCGGACATCCGGTGAGAGAGAACGCTCCGGCCGAGAGGAGCGCAAGACAAGCGAGCCGCAAGGTTTCATGGCGCATGACAACAGAGTGCGAGATCACGCAAGCCCTCCGCAATCCGTCGGAGGGATGGATCTGGCCACACATCGGCCATACGGAGGACACTCTGGTGCCATTTCGCGTGAGCCTTGTCACATGCTCCTACATCTGCCGACGCGCAAGCGCGGGAGCGGCCGGGGGGCATCGTCGTCGGCGGGTCCCTTTTGCGGCCGTGGACATGCGCTCCGGAGAGCCCTTAACGTCGCGCGCATGAGGACCTTCATCCGCACCAAAAATATCGCCATCCTCGTCGTCATCACCGTCGTCGCCGCGTCGGGCTGCGTCTCGAAGGGGGACTACGAAGCGCTGCAGAAGGACCGCGACGCCACCAAGGCCGCGCTGCAACAGACCCAGCAGGCGCTGACGCAAGCGCAGGCCCGCGGCGACGACGAGGCCGCGCAGCTCAAGAAGCTCACGGACGCGCGGGACCAGCTCCAAAAGGACCTGTCGGCACGGCAGGCGGACCTCGAGGCGCAGCAGGCGGAGCTCGCGGGCGTGATGAAGGACAAGGCCAAGCTCAAGTCGTCCGTCGAGGACATGAAGCAGGCGATGGCCGACCTGGCCAAGCGCAAGGCGCAGGCGGACCAGCGCATCTCGGAGTTCAAGAGCCTCGTCGACCGCTTCAAGAAGCTCATCGACGCCGGCAAGCTGCGCGTGAAGATCGTCGAGGGGCGCATGGTGGTGGAGCTGGCCACCGACATCCTGTTCGACTCGGGCTCGGCGCGGCTGTCCAAGGACGGCAAGGCGTCCATCGAGGAGGTCGCGGCGGTGCTCGGCGGCATCGAGAACCGTCGCTTCCAGGTGGAGGGCCACACCGACAACGTCCCGATGCACACCGCGCAGTACCCGTCCAACTGGGAGCTGGCGGCGGCGCGCGCGGTGAACGTCGTGAAGGCGATGGTCAGCGCGGGCATGCCGCCTGAGCGCATCTCCGCCGCGAGCTACGCGGAGTTCAAGCCCGCGCAGCCGAACGACACGCCCGAGGGAAAGGCCTCCAACCGCCGCATCGAGATCGTGGTCGTGCCCGACCTCTCGTCGCTGCCGGGCTTCGAGGAGCTTCAGAAGGCCTCGGTGGGCACGTAGGCGGGGCCGACGCGGCGCCGTGGGTGGGGCGCCGTGTCCCCGGGACCGACGCGGCGCCCTGGAGGCGAGCGCCGGGGATCCCCCGCGCCAGGGGCGACTTCGGGTGCTAGCAAGCCCGCCATGCGCGCTCTCGTCCCCGCAATGCTCGTGCTCGCGCTGGTGGCCTGCGGCCCCACCGGTGGGTCGCGCGACGCGGCGGACGCAGGCGACGCCGCGCTCGCGGGCGACACCTCCGGCGCCGGCTCGGTCGACGCGGGCTTGGTCGATACACGCGACGCGGGCTCGGTCGTTCCAGGCGACGATGCAGGCGACGCGGGCCCGGTCGATCCAGGCGACGCGGGCTCCGTCGACACAGGCGACGCGGGCTCGGTCGACGCGGGCTCGGTCGACACGGGGGCCGACGCCGGCGTTGCCCCCTGGCGCACGTCGCTGCACCGATGCTGGAACGACGCGAGCTGCGCGCGGGTGATGGCGGTCGGGCACGGCGGCGCGTGGGACACGTCGTCGGCGCCGTACGACTCGAACGCGGCGCTCCAGGCCGCGTTCGACGGCGACGTCGACGGCGTGAAGATCGACGTGCGCGTCACCGCCGACGACGTCCCCGTCATCTCGCACTCGAGCCCGCTCGAGATCTACGAATCGCTCGACTGCTACAACCGGCGCATCGAGGAGATGACCGCGGACGAGGTCACCGCGTGCCACCGCGTGCCGTCGCACACCGAGACCTTCCAGCGCCTCGACGACGTCCTCGACTGGCTGCGCGGAAAGATGGTGGTCCAGCTCTGCGTCAAGCGCTCGCAGGACTACCAGCGCACCATCGACGAGGTGCACGCGCAACACGCCGAGGACTACGCGTTCATCGAGATCTCCCCGGACGAGATGGTGAACCAGGTGCCCACGCTCGACGACGCCGGCGACATCTACTTCCTCATCAACGCCGCCTCCGACCTCTCCGCCGTCGACAGCGTGCTCGCGTTGAACGATCCGCGCGCCTTCATGATCGAATTCAATCCCACCGTGGACCTGGGCGACCTCGTCACCACGCGCCTGCACCCCGCCGGCGTGCGCGCCTTCACCTACGACGACGGCTCCATCGTCACCAAGGCGCAGCTCGAGGCCCACTTCGACGCCGGCTTCGACGTCGTCTCCGCCAACGCCGCCCTCCGTGACGTCGAGGCCCGCGTCGACGCCAACCAGGCCCGCGGCGTCACGCCTCCGTGATCAGGGAGATCGTCGCATGAGCCATTCCCACCCGCTGCTCGTCGTTCTCCTCGGCGCTGGCGCCTACGTCGGCGTGCTCACGGTCATCGTCCTCCTCGCCGTGCGCTGGTCGCGGCGCGTGTTGAAGCACAAGTCCGACGCGTTCGCCGGCGGGCTCGGGAGCGACGCGCGTCTGGTCGGCGAGACCGCCCTCCAGGCCCGTTACCACGGCTTCGAGCGCGAGTACGACGTCGACGGACAGCGGGTCTTCGTGCGGTCCCGTTACGTCGGCCGCGACTTCGTCCGCACCGATCTGCGGGTGACGGCGCGCCCGTGCCCCGCCGTGGTGCTCTATCCCGAGCACGCGCTGCAGCGCTTCGGCAAGGCCATTCGCCTCAACCGCGAGGTGCAGCTCGGCGACGGCGCGTTCGACGACGCCGTCTACATCGACACCGCCGAGACCGACGACGACAAGGTGAAGCGCCTGTTGTCCGCGGAGGCGGTGCGCGCCGGCGTCCGCGAGCTGCTCGCGCTCGGCTACAAGGTGCAGTTCTCCATGAACGGCATCTCCGCGTTCCGCGTCGCCTACGCGCTCAAGGCCGCGGACGGCTCGGGCTCCCGCGCGGCCGTCGCCGTCTTGAAGACCCTGGCCGAGCACGTGCCGTCCTTCGACGCCGCCACGCTGGCGCCCGCGTCCAAGGGGAGAAGCGTCCTCCTCGGCGCCGCCGTCGTCGTCCCCGCCTTCGCCGGCGTCATGGCCGCGGCGGCGGCGGACGCGAGCGGCGGCCATTTGCTCGACCCGAGCGGCGTCGGCGAGGCGTTCTTGATCGGGCTTGGGTGCTGGCTCGTCTATCTCGCGGTCCTCGTCCTCGCCGTGCGCGGGACTTCGCGCGCGCTCACCGTCGTGCTCGTCGCCGGCGGCATCGGGCTGTTCGGCGTCCCCATCCTCGGCGCGGTCACGCCGCTGATGCTCAACGAAGCGCTCGACCACAGCCCCGCCGTCTCCCACTGGGCGGCGGTCCGCCGCCTCGACCGCCACAGGCATCACGAGATCCGCGTGGCCTCCTGGCGCACGCCCGGGCGCGAGGAGACGGTCCGCGTTCCCACCGCCGTCTATCGCGGGCTGAAGCTCGGCGACGAGGTCAACGTCCGCGTCCACCCGGGCCGCTTCGGCTGGGCGTGGGCGGAGCCCGTCACCGAGCACCGCCCCGCGGGCGGAGGATGAGGACGTCACCCTGCGCGGGCACGAGGAACGTCACGCCGAGGTCGTTTTCGCGCCGGAGCTCGTCGACGATCTTTGCGCGCGGGTCCTTGCCGTCGAGCGCCGGCTTGATGTGGGTGATGACGACGTCGAGGCCGGCGAGCGCGGTCTTCGGGTGCGCCAGGTCGACGTCGCGCGCGAGCTCGTGCAGCGCCGCCATCACGTAGCGCGGCGTGAGGTGCCCGAAGAGCTGGGCGTCGGGGCGCGCCGTCTCGTAGCTCGATTCGAGGAAGACCGCGGCGAGCCGCTTGCCGCGCACGAGCGGCGCCGCCTGCGCCAGCACGTTCGACAGCGCGTTGGTGTGCTCGACGGCGTCGGGGCCGGTGTCGCCGCAGTAGACGATCGCGGCGTCGCCGGCGTCGATGAAGAAGGCGGTGCTCGTGCCGCCCGCGTGGGCGAGCGGCAGGGCGGTGACGTCGACGCCGGCGTCGGCGAGGTGCACCGGGATCCCCGGCAGGAGGCGCGCGAACGTGTAGCGGCCGAGGGCGCCGCGGCCCTCGTTGGAAAACGGCGCCCAGGTGACGCCGTTGAAGACGTCGTCCCTGAGCGCGTCGAGCGTGGGCGGGAGCCCATAGACGGTGCGGGGCACATCGTCGGGCGAGCCGATGATGAGGCCCATGACGTGATCGAAGTGCGGGTGCGTGATGAGCACCGGGCCGATGCGGTCGCGCAGCACGGCGGCCGTGGTCTTGTCGGGGAACGCGCCGCGCTTGCGGGCGACGTCGATGCCGTGGACGAGGGTGCCCGCGTCGACGAGGATCCCCTTGCGCGCGGGTCGCCCCGGGGCCGGCGCGCCCGCGGGTCGCCCCGGGGCAGTCGCGCCCGCGGCCTCGACGAGGAACGCGCTGAGGTCGCCGTCCTCGAGGCCGCCCTGGGCGCCGAGCACCGTCACGCGGAAGCCGGACGGTCCGGCGGGCGCGGCGCCGTCGGGTGGAGCGGCGGCGAGGGCGGCGAGGGCGGCGAGGGCGAGCGCGAGCATGCCGCGTCCTACCGCGGGGTCTCGCCCCGCGCGAGCGGCGCTATGGTGGTCGCATGGCTCTCGCCCGCGCCGCCGGCGGCCCGCCGCACAGCCCACGCTCCTCGTGCGCGTCCGGCGCGGCGCGCTCGCCGTGCGCGTCCGGCGCGGCGCGCTCGTCGTGCGCGTCCGGCGGGGGGCGCCGGCGCGGCGCGGGCGTGCCGGCCGCGGCGCTCATCGCGCTCGCCGCCCTGCTCGCGCCCGCGGCCGGCGCCGAGGAGGTCCCCTGGGCCGGGTCCATGCGCGAAGAGCTCGTCAACCTCCTCGCGGACCACGGCGGCCGCCTCGAGGTCTACGTCGAGGACCTCCGGCGCGGGACCACGTTCGCCGTCAACGCGGACCGCCCGGTGTACCTCGCGTCGTCGGTGAAGCTGCTCGTGCTCGTCGAGGTGTTCCGCCAGCGCGACGCCGGCGCGCTGTCCCTGGACGAGGGCCTGTATTACGGCAGGAAGGACATCCGCGACGGCGCGCCCGCCATGAACCGCAAGCGCGTGGGCAAGCGCTACAAGGTGCGCGACCTCGTCACCTACATGATCCGCGACAGCGACAACGCCGCCACCGACCTGCTGATGAAGCGGGTGGGGCTCGACAACATCGAGCGCGGGCTGACGCGCGACGGCATCGGCGGCGTCGGCCCGCTCGTCAGGATGGTCCACCTGCGCCGCTCCGTGTATCGCGCGCTCGATCCGCGCGCCGACCACCTCGACGCCGTCGAGCTTCGCGACGTCCTTTGGCGCGATCACCACCACCCGCGCCTCGATCTCCTGAAGAAGCACATCGGCAAGCCCTGGGGCGACTACGACCTTGCCGACCTCGACGCCGCCTACGACGCCTACTACGAAACGGGCGTGAACCACGCGTCCATGCGCGCCATGGGCACCGTGCTCGGGCGCATCGTGCGCGGCACCATGGTCTCCCGCCGCGCCAGCGCCGACATGCTGCGCGAGCTCGAGCACGTGTGGAGCAGCGGCAACCGCATCGACGGCGTCATCCCCGCCGGCACCCGCCTCGCGCACAAGACCGGCACCCAGCGCCGGCGCATCGTCGACGCCGCCGTGGTGTGGCTGAAGGACGGCACGCCGCTCGTGATGTGCATCGCGGTCCAGGGGCTGAAGCAGGACGACGCCGAAGCGCTGCTGCGCGCCGTGGCCACGCGCATCTTCGAGCGAGCCGGGTAGCGGGCCGCGCGGCTCGAACGGCCCGCCGGTCGCCCTCGCGGCCGCGCGGGACGGCGCGGAGCGTCATGCGGCGCGTTGCGTCGGCGGCGGCGCCGTGTCGACGACGACCAACGGCAAGGACCGCCGTTGCGCTTTGCCCGCGCGAATGCTCGCGTGGCGTCATGACGACGACCGCGAAGCCCGATCCCATGGACGAAGAGATCCTCAAGCTCGGCGGGTTGATCAGCGCCGCGATGAAGGGCGAGACGCCGGGCGTGTTCAACAAGGCCTACTGGGAGGGCGCCATCCTCGAGTGGGCCATGAAGGACCCGTCGTTCAAGGTCGACATGTTCCGGTTCGTCGACGTCTTCGCCTCGCTCTCCACGCGCGACCAGGTCACCCAGCACATCCGCGAGTACCTGCTGAAGGACGGGCGCGACCTCCCCACGCTGATCTCGGCGGCGCTCAAGGCGGCCACCGCCGGCATCACCGCCCCCGTCGCCCAGGCCACCATGCGCAAGCAGATCGAGGGCATGGCCAACCGCTTCATCGTCGGCGCCGACGCCAAAGAGGCGCTCTCCGAGCTCAAGAAGCTCCACAAGGACGGCATCGCCTTCACGGTGGACCTCCTCGGCGAAGCCACCGTCAGCGAGGACGAGGCCGACGTCTACGCCAAGCGCTACCTCGACCTCATCGACAACCTCTCGGACGAGGCCTCCAGGTGGCCCGCCGACGACGTCATCGACCGAAACCACCTCGGGCCCATCCCGCGCACCAACGTCTCGCTCAAGATGTCGGCGATGTACTCGCAGATCGACCCCGTCGACGTCGCCGGCTCCGTCGCGGCGCTGAAGAAGCGGGTGCTGCCGCTGTTTTTGCGCGCCAGGGAGAAGAACGTCTTCCTGAACGTGGACCTCGAGCAGTGGGCCTTCCACGACATCACGTACGATCTGTTCGAGGACGTCGTCACGCACCCGGAGCTCAAGGGCTGGCCGCACATCGGCATCGTGGTGCAGGCGTACCTCAAGAGCGCGCGCAAGGACGCCGAGCGCCTCGCCTCCCTCGCTCGTCGTCGGGGAGCGCCGCTCGCGGTGCGGCTGGTGAAGGGCGCCTACTGGGACTACGAGACGGTGCTCGCGCGCCAACAGGGCTGGGACTGCCCGGTGTTCCCCGAGAAGGCGCAGACCGACCAGAGCTACGAGCAGCTCTCGCGCTACCTCCTCGAGAACATCGACCACCTCTCGCCCGCCTTCGGCTCCCACAACCTGCGCTCGCTGACGCACGCGCTCGTGCTCGCGCGCGAGATGAAGGCGCCGGAGCGCGCGTACGAAGTGCAGATGCTCTACGGCATGGCCGAGCCCGAGCGCAAAGCGTTCCGCGCGCAGGGCACCCGCGTGCGCGTCTACGCGCCGGTCGGCCAGCTCCTGCCGGGCATGGCGTACCTCGTGCGCCGCCTCCTCGAGAACACGTCGAACTCGGGCTTCTTGAAGCTCTCGCACCACGACCACGTCGACGTGCAGAAGCTCATGCAGCGCCCGCAGGTCGCCGGCGTCGTCGAGAAGCCGCTGCCGATGAAGCGCGGCGACCTGCGCACGCCTTTTTCCAACTGCGCCCTCGCGGACTTCTCGCGGCCGGCGGCGCGTGAAGCGTTCGCCAAGGCCGTCTCCGCCGTGGAGCGCACGCTTCCGCGCGCGGTGCCGGTGGTGGTGGCGGGCAAGGAGCGGGCGCCGTCGGCGTCGGCGCCGGGCTTCGCGCGGATGTGTCCGAGCGAGGCGTCGCGCAAGGTGGCCGACGTCGCCGCGGCCACGCTCGCCGACGTCGACGCCGCCGTCGCGAGCGCCAGGGCCGCGTACCCCGCGTGGCGCGATCGTCCGCTGGAGGAGCGCGCGCTCTTCCTCGAGAGGCTCGCCGACGCCATGGAGGAGGACCGCGACGCCATGGCGGCGCTGCAGTGCTTCGAGGTGGGCAAGCCCTGGAAGGAGGCCGACGCCGACGTCGCCGAGGCCGTCGACTTCTGCCGCTACTACGCGCGCCGCGCGCTCGTGGAGCTGGCGCCGCTGAAGCAGGGGAACGTCTGGGGCGAGGACAACACGCTGTCGTACGAGGGCAGGGGCGTGTGCGTCGTCATCGCGCCGTGGAACTTCCCGCTCGCCATCCTCGCCGGCATGGCCTCCGCCGCGCTCGTCGCGGGCAACACCGTGATCCTCAAGCCGGCGGAGCAGTCGTCGGCGGTGGCGCACGGCTTGTTCGCGGCCATACGCGCCGCGGGCTTCCCCGACGACGTGGTGCACTTCCTCCCCGGCGTCGGCGAGGAGATCGGCCCGGCGCTCGTCGAGCACAAGGACGTCGCCCAGATCGCGTTCACGGGGTCCAAGGCCGTCGGCCTCGCCATCGTTCAGGCCGCGCACGTCACCAAGCCCGGGCAGGAGCAGGTCAAGCGCGTCGTCTGCGAGATGGGCGGAAAGAACGCCATCGTCGTCGACGATGACGCGGACCTCGACGAAGCCGTTCAGGGAGTCGTCAAGAGCGCCTTCGGCTTCGCGGGCCAGAAGTGCTCGGCGTGCAGCCGCGTGCTCGTGCACGCCGCCGTCGCCGACGGCTTCATCGAGCGCCTCAAGGCCGCCGCGCAGAGCATCGTGATGGGGCCGGCGCAGTCGGCGCACACCACGCTCGGCCCGGTCGTCGACGACGACGCACACGCGCGCCTCATGGGCGTCATCCGTGCGCCCGGCGAGGGCGCGGCGCCGATCTTCGTCGGCGAGGCGCCGCAGGGCGGGACCTTCGTGCCGCCGGCCGTCTTCGAGGTACAGGACGCGGGGCACATGCTCATGCAGCGCGAGCTCTTCGGCCCGGTGCTCGCCGTGTTGCGCGTGAAGTCCTTCGACGACGCGCTCACCGTCGCCAACGGCACCGAGTTCGCGCTCACCGGCGCGGTGTTCTCGCGGAGCCCCGCGCACCTCGACGTCGCGCGCAAGAAGTTCCGCGTCGGCAACCTCTACCTCAACCGCGGCAGCACCGGCGCGCTCGTCGAGCGGCAGCCCTTCGGCGGCTTTCACATGAGCGGCATCGGCACCAAGGCCGGCGGCCCCGGCTACCTCCAACTGTTCGCGGACCCGCGGGCGGTCACCGAGAACACCATGCGCCGCGGGTTCACGCCCGAGCTCCAGGAGTAGGTCGGTGGACACAGCGCCAAAAAACGGGATGGCCGACGGACCCGACACCTCGCTGCCGCTCTTGCACAAAGACGCCTTCGAGGCGCGCGGGCGCGGCATCTGGAAGGTCGATCCCGAGCGGATCGAGGGGACCGAGGCCGCGCGCGTGGTCCTCGTCACCGCGATGACGCCGACCCCCGCGGGCGAGGGCAAGACCACCACCACCATCGGCCTCGTCGACGGGCTGCGCCGGCGCGGCGTGCGCGCGGTGGGCGCGCTGCGCGAGCCGAGCCTCGGCCCGCTGTTCGGCCGAAAGGGCGGCGCGGTCGGCGGCGGCCGCTCGCGCGTCGAGCCCGCCGACGCCATCAACCTCCACTTCACCGGCGACATCCACGCGGTGACGTCGGCGCACAACCTGCTCGCCGCCATCGTCGACAACCACGTGTTCCAGGGCCTCGCGCCGAAGATCGCCACGGTGACCTGGGGCCGCGTGCTCGACATGAACAATCGCGCCCTGCGCACCGTCGAGGTGGGCCTGGCCACGCCGAAGCACGAAGGCGCCGTGCACAGGAGCCGCTTCGACATCTCCGCGGCGTCGGAGGTGATGGCGGTGCTGTGCGTGTCGTCGTCGATCGAGGACATGCGCGCGCGGCTCGATCGCATCGTCGTCGGCGCCACCCCCGAGGGGAGACCGGTGACCGCCAAGGACCTCGGCGCGTCCGGCGCGATGGCCGCCATCCTCCTCGACGCCGCCCGGCCCAACTACGTCGAGTCCCTCGAGCACAGCCCGTTCTTCATCCATGGCGGCCCCTTCGCCAACGTGGCGCAGGGCACGTCGTCGCTGATGGCCACGCGGCTCGCGCGCAAGCTCGGCGACGTCGTCGTTACGGAGGCGGGCTTCGCCTTCGACCTCGGCGGCTTCAAGTTCCTCGACATCAAGTGCCGCATCGGCGGCTTCCTGCCGGCGTGCGTGGTCCTCGTGTCCACCGTGCGCGCGCTGCGCTTCCACGGCGGCGGCGCGGACCACGCACAGCCGGACGCCGCGGCCGTGTCCCGCGGCCTCGACAACGTGGCCGCGCACGCCGAGAGCATGAAGCGCCTGGGCCTGGCGCCGCCGGTGCTCGCCATCAACCGCTTCCCCGACGACTCCGTCGACGAGCTCCGCCTCGTCCACGAGCGCGCGCGCGCCTTGGGCGTCGTCGCCGCCGAGGGCACGTACTTCGCCGACGGCGGCGCGGGCGCGCTGGCGTTGGCCGACGCCGTCATCGGTGGGATGAGCGCATCGAGCGAGCCGAGCTACGCCGGGCCGTACGCCGACGGCGATTCGCTGTCCGACAAGATCGCCAAGGTCGCGCGCACGGTGCTCGGCGCGGAGGGCGCGGTGCTCACCGACGCCGCCAAGGAGGACCTCGCGCACCTCGAGAAGCTCGGCCTCGCGCACCTGCCCATCTGCCTCGCCAAGACCCACCTCTCCATCAGCGACGACGCCAAGGTGAAGGGGCGGCCGCCGCCGTTCACGCTCAAGGTCACCGGGCTGCGCGCGTCGGCCGCGGCGGGCTTCGTCGTCGTCTTGTGCGGGGCCATCCTGACCATGCCGGGGCTCCCCAAGGATCCCGCGGCGTCACGCATCGACGTCGAGCGCGATCCCTCGGGGCGCTGGCGCGTGCGCGGCCTCGCGTGAGCGCCGCACCCCTCGCCGCGCTTTCGTCGCGGTGCTAACCCGCGCGCATGATTCTCGCCGCCGTCGCCCTCGCGCTCCTCGCCGCCGATCCCGCGCCGCCGCCCGCGCCCGCGCCGCCGCCTCCGGCGCCCGCGCCGCCGCCGCCCGCGCCCGCGCCGGCGCCGGCGCCGAAGAAGGCCGCGCACAAGCGGGCGCCCCGGGCGAAGGCGCCGCGGAAAGACGCGAAGAAGGGCGAGGCGGCGAAGGCGGGAGAGAAGGCGCCGGCCAAGGAGCTGCACACGCCGGCCAAGGGACACCTGGTGCTCGGCAAGGAGACGGTGGGCAAGCGGTCGACGTTCGTCGTCTCCGTCGGGGACTGCAGGGTGCCGAAGGGGGCGCCCAAGGGGACGCCCGCGGAGTGCGCGGTGCAGGTGCAGCTCAAGTCGCGGAAGCAGAAGCTGCCGTGGACCTCGCCGGCGGGCGCCGTGTACCAACAGGGCGACGCCAACTTCGCCATCGGCGACGACGCCGACACGGCGCTGGCGGTGTCGTGGAAGCCGCTGTCGATCGCCAAGGGCGTCGACGGCATCATGGTCACGGAGCAGAGCGGCGGCGAGCGCGTGAAGCAGCGCCACGACGTGTTCCTCGACGTGCGCGGGCGCCTCGACTACGCGTTGTCGGCGGGGCCGCAGCGCGGCGAGGACACGTGGTCGACGGTGTCCACCCTCGACGTCGACGGCAACGGCAGCCAGGAGATCATCCTGGTGCACGCGTCGCGGCCGGACGCGGAGACCGAGGCGGACGAGTGGGACATGTCCGTGTGGGGCTGGCGCGCCGACGTCCGCAAGATCGTGAAGCTCCCGTCGTGGACGCCCACCATCCACGCCGCCATGGTGGGTGAGTTCAACAGCGTCGCCGCCGCGCGGGAGCTCGCGAAGGAGAAGTGCCTGCGCGAGTTCATCGTCGTCGACAGCAAGAGCGCGCCGCTCCTCGAGGAGAACATGTTCGCCGTGGTCTACCCGGCGGCCACCGAGCGGGACGCCGAGCTCGCGCTCGAGGCCGCCACGGCGTGCGACGACGACATCGTGGGCGCGGTGAAGATCATCTCGCGCGGCATGGACGTCAAAGCCGAGTGAGGCTCCTCAGCAGAAGGTCTCGACGTCGTCGAGCGCGTCGCGCGCGGCGCCGCGCACCGCGGGATCTTGCAGGAGCGGCTCGAGGAGCGCGCGCAGCCGTCCGGCGCGCTCTCCGCCCCCGCCGTGCACGCGCGCGAGGTGGCCGCACGCCCGCGCCGCGGCCGCGCGCACCAGGGGGCTGTCGTGGCGCAGCGCGGCCGACAGCCGCCCCTCGAGCCACGCGTCGTCGTCGACGGAGAGCGCGGCCGAGATGAGCGCGGCGGCGACGGCCTGCGCGTCGGCACCTTCGTCGTCGAGCGCGTGCTCCGCTTGTTCGCGCGTGAGCGCCGGCGGCTGCTCGTAGCGGCGATCGTCGGGGGAGCGGGTCACAGGAGCTTCCCGTTGCGGGCCACCAGGCCGGCGTGGATGAGCGCCTGCTGCATGTCCGGGTGGAGCTGGTTCCACGTGCGCGTGTGCGCGTGGAACACGCCGGCGACGGTCTCGTCGAACACGACGTATTCGTGCGCGTCCTTGTCGATGCCGACGCGGCGGGAGCTCTCGCTCTTCACCTGCACGCTGGCGTCGAGGACCTCCTGGCCGTGCGTGGGCGCGGGGCTCACGTAGCCGCCCTGCACGGTGCCCACGTGGTGCTTGGGCGACGCTTCGTACACGCGGCCGGGGGCGTCGTCCGTCTCGGACGGCAGCACGAGCCCCACGGCCTGCGCGAACGCCTCGACGCGTGCGCGCTCGCGGTCTCCGCCGCTGGTGTCGCCGACGCCGCACCAACTGCGCGCGACGACGAGCAGCGCCGTCACATGCGCGTCGAAGGACGTCCGCACGCCCATGGCCTCGGCGATGCCGGCGAGCCCGCGGATGCGGTCGGGGCCCACGAAGAGGTCGGCGCGCCCGAGCAGCTCGGGCAGCAGCCGGTCGGCGTGGGCGCACAGGATCTCGTCGAACGCGGCGGTGACGCCGAGCTCGCCGGCGACGGCGCGCAGCGCGAGGTGATCGTCGAGGCCGGCGCGGGGCCGCGACAGCTCCTTGTACGCCGTGCGCAGGAGCTTGCGCTGCTCGTCGCTCAAGCGGCCGTCGACGCCGCGGCGCATCCGCACCTGCGCGAGCTGCAGCGCCTGCGTGCTCGACGAGCCACCCGCCGGCGCTTTGCCCACCGGCGTCTTGTCCGTGGACAGCGCGAGCTTCTTCTTGGCCGCGTCGACGGCGGCGTCGTCGCTCGTCGTCGTGCCCTGCTTGGCGACCTCGGCGAGCGTGGCCTCGACGTTCGGACCCGGGTGAACGGGCCCGTCGAGGCGCGCGTGTCGGAGCTGACGCTGCCGGGTCTTGTCGAGCACCTCAGCCGCCGAACCGCAGCCACGACGGCGGCCAGCGCCGCGTCTGCTCAGCGTCGAAGTGGACGACGCGCACGTTGCCGTAGTCGAGCTTGGTGACGTCGATGCCCGCGAGGTCCTTGGTGTACGCCGGGAGCGCCGCGCGCACCGGGACCCAGTAGGTCGGGTAGTCGAGCACGCGCATCGAGTAGCCGAACCAGTGCTTGGGCATGGCGCGGAGGCTGACCCCGGGCCGGGTCTCGTCCCCGCGCGTGCCGCCGCGGCCGAGGAAGCTCTCCATCCGGCGGCCGTCGAACATCTCGTTGTAGGCGTCGACGATCCAGGCCTTCTTGATGTCGTGCTCGTCGCCGTAGGCGTCCCACGCCGCGTTGTCGAAGGCGAGCGCGACGGCGTGGTCCTCGTAGTCGGTGCCGTCGGGGTTGACGACGCGCACGTAGAGGTAGCGGGTCTCGACGCCGGCTTCGCGCAGCGCGAGGTGGGTGAGCATGGCGTGCTCGCGACAGACGCCGGCCCCGGCGTGGACGTAGTCGCCCGGGCCCGCGCCGGAGACGTCGTCGAGGTGCCGCTTGGGTGTATGGCCGCGGAGCCGATCGAGCAGGCCCATCGGTCGCAGTCTACTCTAGCCGCGATGACCCGAGACCTCCCTTCTCGCCGGCAGGTGCTCGGCGGCATGACGCCGGCCACATTTCTCCGGCGCCACTGGCAGAAGCGGCCGCTCCTGGTGCGGCAGGCGTTCCCGGGGTTCGCCGGCCTCGTCGACGTCGATGCGCTCTTTTCGTTCGCCGTCGAGCCGGGCGCCGTGTCGCGCGTCGTCGTGGAGCGCGCTTCGCGCGCGGGCTCGCGCTGGTCGCTCTACGACGGCGCCCTCGTCGACCCGCACAAGCTCCCGCCCTCGCGTTGGACGGTCCTGTTGCAGGGGGCCGAGGGCTTCGTCGACGGCGGCTGGGACCTGCTGCGCGCGTTCTCCTTCATCCCGGCGGCGCGCGTCGACGACCTGATGATCAGCTACGCAGCCCCCGGCGGCTCGGTGGGCCCGCACGTGGACCTCTACGACGTGTTCCTCCTGCAGGGGCCCGGCCGGCGTCGCTGGCGCATCGAGACCGGCTCCTCCACGGGCCCGCGCGCCGTCGACGAGCGCGCGCCCATCAAGGTGCTCACGGACTTCGCGCCGGACGCCGAGTGGGTGCTCGAGCCGGGCGACATGTTGTACCTGCCTCCCGGCGTCGCCCACCACGGCGTCGCCGTCGACGGCTGCTTCACGTACTCCATCGGCTTCCTCGCGCCCTCGCTCGAGTCGCTGGTGCAAAACTGGCTCGCGTACCTCGCGCAGACCGTCGAGATCGACCCGCTCGCGCTGTACGCCGACCCCAGCCTCCGTGTGCCCTCGGACCCCGTCGTGTTGCCGGACGAGATGGTGCGCGCCGTGAAGAGGCTCGTCGCCGGCATCGGCGGTGACGTCGAGGAATTCCTCGGCCGCCTGCTCACCGGTCCGAAGCCCCATGTCGTGTTCGACGCGCCCGCGCGCCCCGTCTCTCCCTCGCGCTTCGCCGCGCGTCTGCGCGGGCGCGGCGCCCTCGCCCTGGCCAGGAAGAGCCGCGGACTCGTGTGCGGCGGCCGCGTGTTCCTCAACGGTGAGGCCCTCGTCGTCGACAAAGAGACGCGCGACGTCCTCGCCACGCTCTTTCGCGAGCGGGCGGTGGCGCTCCCCTTCAGCGCGCCCGACGACGCAGTCGCGTGGCTTCACGGCGCCTACGCCGCCGGCTGGTTGCGGACGCAACGGAACCAGGCGCGTAGTGAGGCGCCCGCGGAGCGCGTTTGATACGCGCGAAGGCCGCGCGCGACCCTGAGCCCCTTCAGGGACGGACGGGCTTCACGCCCCAGATCTCCTCGGCGTACTGCCGGATGGTGCGATCGGTGGAGAACTTGCCCATGCGCGCGACGTTGAGGATGGACTTCCTCGTCCACCGCGCGGGATCGCGATACTCGCGCGCCACCTCGTCCTGGCACGCGACGTACGAGGCGTAGTCCGCGAGCAACATGTACTCGTCGCGCTGCAGGAGCGCGTCGACGAGGGGCCGAAAGAGCTGGGGCTCCTTGGGCGAGAAGGCGCCGCCGGCGATGGCGTCGAGCACGCGCTCGAGCGACGGGTCCTTCGCCGCCACCTCCGCGGGGCGGTACTGCGGCCGCAGCGCGCGCACCTCCTCCGTGGACATCCCGAAGATGAAGATGTTTTCGCGCCCGACCTCTTCGCAGATCTCGACGTTGGCGCCGTCCATGGTGCCGATGGTGAGCGCGCCGTTGAGGGCGAACTTCATGTTGCCGGTGCCCGACGCCTCCGTCCCCGCCGTGGAGATCTGCTCCGACAGATCGGACGCGGGGAAGATCTTCTCGGCGAGCGACACGCGGTAGTCGGCGAGGAACACCACGCGCAGGAGGTCGCCGACGGCGGCGTCGCCGTTGACGGTGCTCCCCACGGCGTTGATCAAGCGGATGATCAGCTTGGCCATGTGATAGCCGGGCGCCGCCTTGCCGGAGAACAGGATGGTCCGCGGGGTGACGGTCGCCTTGGGGTTGTCCTTGATGCGCTGGTAGAGCGTGATGGCGTGCAGCACGTTCAGGAGCTGCCGCTTGTATTCGTGGAGGCGCTTCACCTGGCAGTCGAACATGGAGTCGACGTTCACCTTGATGGGGTGTCCGCGCTTCACGTAGTGGTCCTCGATCACGCCGGCGAGGCGGAGCTTGTTCGCCCGCTTCACCTCCCGCCACTTCTGCTGAAACGCCTTGTCGTCGGCGAGGGGCACGAGCTTTTCGAGCTGGCCGAGGTCCGTGATCCACCCCGCACCCACGGCGTCGCTGATGAGCCGTGACAAGTCGGGGTTGGCCTTCAAGAGCCAGCGGCGCTGCGTGATGCCGTTGGTCTTGTTGTTGAAGCGCTCGGGCCACAGCTCGACGAAGTCCTTGAACACGTCGTCCTTGAGGATCTCCGTGTGCAGCGCAGCGACGCCGTTGACGCTGTGGCTTCCGACGATGGCGAGGTTGGCCATGCGCACGCGCTTGTCCGATCCCTCCTCGATGATCGACATGCGCCGGCAGCGCGCGTCCTCACCGGGGAACCGAGCCCGCACGGCCTCGAGGAAGCGGTGGTTGATCTCGAAGATGATCTCGAGGTGGCGCGGGAGCACGCGGCCCATGAGGCTCACCGGCCAGCGCTCGAGCGCCTCGGGCATCACCGTGTGGTTGGTGTAGCCGCAGGTCTTCACCGTGATGTCCCACGCCTCCTCCCACTCGAGGCCTTCGACGTCGAGGAAGATGCGCATGAGCTCGGGCACGGCGAGCGCGGGGTGCGTGTCGTTGAGCTGGATGGCGATGCGATCGACGAAGCGCTGGAAGAGCGGGAGGCCCTTCTTCTCGTCGTGCATGTGCCAGTGCTTCTTGTACCGGCGGAAGATGTCCTGGATGGTGGCGGAGACGAAGAAGTACTCCTGCTTGAGGCGCAGCTCCTTGCCGCCGGGGTTGTTGTCGTTGGGGTAGAGGACTTTGGAGATGTTCTCGGAGCTGACCTTGTTCTCGACGGCGCCGCGGTAGTCGCCCGCGTTGAAGTCCTTGAAGTCGAACTCGCGGCTGGCCTTGGCCTTCCACAAGCGCAGCGTGTTCACCGTGCCGTTCCGGTAGCCGGGGATGGGCGTGTCGTACGGCATGGCCATCACCTCTTCGGTGTCGACCCAGTCCACCTTGAGGCGGCCGCTCGCGTCGACGCGCTGCTGCACGCGCCCGTGGAGCTTGACGGGGAAGAGGTCGAGGGGCCGGCCGAACTCCCACGGGTTTCCGAACTCGAGCCAGGTGTCCGGCACCTCGACCTGCGCGCCGTTGACGATGCGCTGGTGGAAGATGCCGTACTCGTAGCGGATGCCGTAGCCGTACGCGGGCATCTGCAGCGTCGCCAACGAGTCGAGGAAGCACGCGGCGAGGCGGCCGAGGCCGCCGTTGCCGAGGCCGGCGTCCCACTCGGCGTCGCGCAGGTCTTCGAGGCTGTAGCCGAGATCGAGCAGCGCCTTGTGGCACGCGTCCTCGATGCCGAGGTTCAACATCGCGTTGCCGAGCGTGCGGCCCATGAGGAACTCGAGCGAGAGGTAGTACACGCGCTTGGCGTCCTGCGCGTAGTAGTTGTCGTGCGTGTGGATCCAGTTCTCGATGAGCCTGTCGCGCACGGCGAGCGCGAGGCTGACGTAGGGCTCCCAGTTGCTGTCGACGTGCTTGGGCAGCTCGGCGAGCGTGAATTGCAGGTGGCGCAACACGGACGCGCGGATGGCGTCGGCGTCGTTGCCGTCGTGCGGCGTCGGCTTGCTGCGCGCGGACACGGCGCTCGTCGACGCCGGCGTGGACTTGTCTGAGCTCGCGACCATGTTCCCCTCGCTGTTGTCTTGGGCGCGGGCGTCGTCTTCGTCGAGCCCGCCGGCGCTCGTGTTAGGCCGCCCGCGCGCGGCGGCGCAAGTGACCCGGCGTGCTCCCACCGAGGAGCGCGAAAACGCTACAGGCGCCCCTGCGCCTTCACGGTGGCGTACGCCTCCACGGCGAGCGCCGCGGCGCGGGACGCGGGCGCGTCGACGACGACGGCACCGGCGGCTTCGAGGGCGGCGAGCGCCTTGTTGCGGTGCTGCAGGAGGCGCGCGGCGGCCTCGGCCAGGGGCAGATCCGCGGCGGCCGGCGCCGGCGCCGGCGCACGCGCCAGGCGGGGCAGCGCGGGGTCGCCGAGCGCGATGACGACGGGGAGGTGCCGGCCGCGCAGCCGGGTGACGGCCGCGGCGAGCGCGCGCGCGGACGGCTCGTCGAGGACGTCGGTGACGATCGTGAGGAGCGCGCGGCGCTTCTGCCGCGCGATCAAGAAGCGGGCAAGCTCGCCGTAGTCGGCTTCCTCGGCGGCGCTCTCGACGGCGTTCATGCTCTGCGCGAGGCTGCGCAGGTGGCCGCGTCCGCTCACCGGCGGGGCGAACGCGCGCACGTCGCCCGCGAACGCGACGAGGCCGGCGCGGTCGCCGCGCGAGAGCGCCGCGGCCGCGAGGGTGAGCGCGGCGGTCATGGCCACGTCGAGCCGTGCCTCTCCTCCGTCGACGGCGGCGTGCACGCCGCTCAGGTGGCGGCCGGCGTCGACGGCGACGATGAGGTCCTGCCGCGTCTCCGGCCGCATGCGCTTGACGATGAGCGTCCCGCGCCTCGCGGACACCTTCCACTCGACGAGCCGCGGATCGTCGCCGCTCATGTACTCGCGCAAGGAGTCGAGCTCGCGCCCCTCGCGCGGCGCGCGCCGTCGCACGCCGCCCTCGTCGCGGCCGCGCAGGAGGCGCTCCGCGCGCGCGGCGATGCGGGCGACGTCGGGGAGGATCTCGATGTCCTCCTCGAGCGCGAGCCGCGCGCGCCGTCGCACGAGCCCGAGCGGCCCGAGCGTTCGCAGCGCGACGCGCCCGAGCGTGTGCGGGCCGCGGCGCACGAACGTCGCCGTCGTGGTCACCGTGGCCACCTCGCCTGCGCCGAGGGCCACGGCGTGCCGGCGATCGGGGTCGCCGCCCACGGGGAGCGCGCGCGCGGGCAGCGAGTCGACGACGTCGAGGACCACGCCGCTTTGCGCCGGCGCCGCGAGCGAGAGCCTCAGGTCGGCGGCGCGGCCCTCGACGAAGTGCTCGGGCAGGATGCGCTCCACGCGCACGCCCCTGGGCGAGCGCGCGAACACCGCGTCGGCGGCGGCGGCGAGCGCGACGCCCGCGAGGACGAAGATGGCGGCCTCGCCGAACGCGGGCACGCCGAGGCCCATGGCGCCGACGATGGCGACGACGACGAGCAGCCACAAGGCGCGCTCGGTGGGCTCGATCATGCGGGGAGCACGGGCACGCTCTCGAGGATGCCCGTGAGCACGCGATCCGCGTCGAGGCCGTCGAGCTCCGCCTCCGTCGACAGCGTGAGGCGGTGGCGCAGCACGGGCCGGGCCACGGCCTTGACGTCGTCGGGGAGCACGTAGGCGCGCCCCTCGGCCACCGCGGCCACCTGCGCCGCCGCGAGCAGCATGAGGCCCGCGCGCGGCGAGGCCCCGAGGCGCAACGACGGCGAAGCGCGCGTGGCGCGCAGCAGCGCGAGGGCGTAGCGGCGCACGGCCTCGTCGACGCGGACGCGCTGCACCTGCTTGCGCAAGGTGACGAGCTCCTCCTCGGTGAGCACGGGCGTGACGACGGCCGCCGCGGACCGGTGGCCGCGCGCGTACAGCTCGAGCTCGGCCTCTTCGGGGGGATAGCCGAGCGTGATCTTCAGGAGGAAGCGATCCGTCTGCGCCTCGGGGAGCGGATAGGTGCCCTCGAACTCGAGCGGGTTCTCGGTGGCGACGACGAAGAAGACGGCGCCGAGGTCGTTGCGCTCGCCGTCGATGGTGACCTGCCGCTCCTCCATGGCCTCGAGCAGCGCCGCCTGGGTCTTGGGCGGGGTGCGGTTGACCTCGTCGGCGAGCAGCACGTCGGTGAAGACGGGCCCCGTGTGCAGCTCCCACGCGCGCGCCTCGGGGTTCCAGATGCGCATGCCGATGAGGTCGGCGGGCATGAGGTCGGGCGTGAACTGCACGCGCCGGAACCGCAGGTCGAGGGCGGCGGCCAGGGTGCGCGCGAGGAGCGTCTTGGCGACCCCGGGAACGCCTTCGAGCAGCACGTGGCCGTCGGCGAAGAGCCCGATGCACAGCTCGCGCACGGCCGCGTCCTGTCCGACGACGACGGTGCGCAGGGTGCGCTCGAGCTCCTCGAGCTTGGCGGCGCACGCTTTGGCCTCTTCGTCGCTGAGGGCGTTGTCGGGGGAGTCGTCCATATGGGGCGCACGATCGTCGACGACGAGGGTGGCCGTCAACGGGGGCGCAGGTCGTCGCTGACGATGACGTCGTCGAGGACCATGGTGGCGGGGACGGTGCCGTCTTCGACGCGCTCGTCGCCCGTGATGTCGTTGCGCGACGCGCAGACAGCGGCGGTAGAATCGCTCCATGCCTCCCGTACCCGAGCGCGGCTCTCGCAGGAGCGGCGCGCGACGAATCGCCCTCGTCATCACAGGCTGCGCGCTCGCCGCTGCGTGCGCGGCGCCGCCCCCCGCCGGCCCCGCCGTCGCCGTGCGCCTGCCCGCCGGCGACTGCCGCCCCGGCGACGACTGCGCCTTCGACTTCGGCGCCGTCGACGCCGAAGGCAGCAGCGTCCGGGCCTTCGACATCGTCAACACCGGCGACGACGACACCGAGGTCACCAACGTCGGCCTCGTCGGCGATCCTTCGTTTCGCATCGGCTCCGCGGTGGAAGATCAACTGCACGCCGGCGGCAGCATCCCCTTCGCCATCGAGGTGAGCCCGAGGACGGCCTCGACCATCACCGCCGACCTCCGCATCACCAGCGGCGTCGGCGTCGTCGACGTCTTGTTCAGCGCCACCGGGATTGCGCGGGGCGTGGAGCTCACGCCGCACGTGTGCTCTTTCCGCGACGTCCCCGTCGGCGCCACGTCGGAGCCCTGCACGCTCACGTTCGAAAACTCCGGCGACGCCACCAGCGTCATCGACGACCTGCGGCTCGGCCCCGCCGTCTTCCAGCCCACCGCCGCGCTCGTCCTGCCGTTGTCCATCGCGCCCGGCGAGCGCGTCGACGTCGACGTCGTCGCGCGGCCCGAGGAGCGGGGCCGCGTCTCCGGCGCCGTCTCCTTCCTGAAGGACTCCATCGAGGTCAGCGGCGCCGCCGTCCTCGACGTGAACGGGATCTGACGAGCAGCGCCGCCAGCGCGCGCGCCTGTGCTTCGGCGGCGGGCGCCCCGCGCGCGTCGTCGCCGGCGCGCGGGGGGTCGCCGGGGCGAGGCGCCAGCGACAGCAGCGACAGCGGCACCAGCAGCGCCAGCGCGAACAGCGCCGTGAGCGGTCCGGTGCCGCGGGCGGCGGCGGCGATGAGCGCGATCTTCCTGCGCGAGCCGTGGTGCCGCTCGTCGACGACCACCGTGCGCCCGCCGGCCTCAGCGAGCAGGAACGCGGCGTTCCCCGCCTGCGCGATGCCGTCGTTGGCGAGCACCGTGGCGCTGCCGACCACGCTCACCATCCCCGCGCCGAGCGACCGCTTCACCACCACGCCGTCGTGGCCCGACGACCACGCCACGAACGCGGGCGCCTTGGGCCGCGGCTCGACGCGGCCCGTGCCGCGCACGTAGAGCGGCGGCGCGTACGCGGGCATGGATCCGGTGGCGCGCGTGAGCAGCTCGTCGCCGATGGGCACGTCGACGCGCTTGCATTCGACGCCCACCGCCTCGAGGAGCGGGCGCAGCCGCTCGTTGCGCACGCCCTCGTCGTCGTCGCACAGCACGAGGAGGTGGTCGCCTTGCTTTACGCGGCCGAGCGCCTCGTCGACGTCCGCGCGGCTCCATTCCGAGCCCTCGGGGGGAGGCACCACCAACAGCGCGCCGCCGGCGGTGCTCGACGGGAGCGGGTCGTCGAAGCGCGCGCGCACCACGACGGGCACCGCCTCCGCGGCGAGCAGGAGCCGCAGCCCGAGCAGCCCGCGCGGCGCGCCGTTTGTCACGCTGGCGGTGGGGTCGGTGTTGGCGGCGTCGCCGCAGCCCTTGATCAGCGCGGCCCCGAGCACGACGAGGAGCACCGTGACGACGACGATGCGGCCCGCGCCGCTCATGCGGCGCCCTCGGCGGCGGCGAGGCGGCGGGCGGCGTCGTCGACGCTGCGCAGGAAGGCGAAGGCGTCGTCGAGCGCAGCCGGCTTGCCGAAGAACATGGCGTCGAAGGAGGCGAGGGCCGGGCGCACGGTGTCGGCGACGTCGGCGCGCAGCCGCCGCAGGATCTCGCGATGCGTGCGCGCCGGCGTGACGGCGCGCGCGTCGAGCTCGCCCACGCGGGCGAGCAGCGCGGCCTCGCCGGCGCGCAGGGCGCCGCGGGCGTCGCCGCCGTCGAGCGCGCGCTGCGCCTGCTCGCGCCAGGCGGCGAAGGCGCGGGTGCGCTCGCGGATGACGGCGGCCGCCGTGCGCGCCGCCGCCCGCGCCTTCTTCGTGCGGCGGAAATTGCGCGCGAGGCGCACGGCGACGAGCAAGACGACGACGGCGAGCAGCGAGAGGTACACGAGGCGCGCGCTGGTCGCGTACGCGCGCAGGCCCGCGCTCTCGAACAGCGACGCGAGCCACGCCTGGACGCGGTGCTCGATGCGGTCGATGAGATCGTCGCCCGTGCGCACGCCGCCGAAGCGCGGATCGCGGGCCATGATGCCGGCCACCTCGGCGGCGGGGTCTCCCTCGCGCGGCCTCGGGGCGCAGCCGTCGCGCAGGGCGCCGCCGACGACCTCCCACGAGCGCCCGAGCGAGCCCTCGTCGCCGGCGAGCTCCCGGGCCCGGGCGGTCACGGGCGCGGCGTCGGCGGGCAGCAGCGCGAGCACCTCGTCGAGCTTGTGCATGTCGTCGGCGCCCTCGGCCGCGAGGGCCTCCGCCCTCGCACACCACGGCGCCGCCTCCGCGGGGGACGAGCCGGCAGCGGGGGACGCGGCGACGGCGGGCGACGCGGCGAGGAGCGCGACGGCGAGCGGGATCACGGCGGGGACGGGGCCGCCGGCTCGAGGTCGAGGGCTTCGTAGCGGACGCGCAGGTCGTAATAGAAGAGCGTCATCAGGGCGCCCGAGAAGGGGATGATGAGCGTGGTGCTCGCCACCTGGAGGAGCCCGAACGGGATGATGAACCAGATGGGCATGGACGCGAGCGGTGGGAGGCCGTCGGCGATGGACCACCCGCTCGCCATGGCGATGAAGAGGCGGGGCAGGGCGAAGAGGGACTGCAGCGGACCGGAGATCGCGAACACGACGAGATAGAGCATGCTCACGCGGAACTTGGGCGCCGCGAAGAAGGGCAGCCCCCGCCCGGCGGTGAGCTCCTTGCTTCGCCGCAGCGCGCCGGTGCCGGCGCACCCCTCGACGACGATGGCGGGGGTGATCAGCGACCAGCGCAGAAACAGGAAGACGAACCCGATGATGCCGAGCGCGAAGAGCGCCAGCGCGGCCACGCCGCCGGCGACGCCCGCGGCTCTTTCACCCGAGGTGAACCCGACGACGGCGCCGACGGCGGCGGCGAGCGCCGGCACGAACGCGGCGAGCAGGAGCAGCGTGACCAGGAGCGTGGTCAGCACCGTGGCCGCGCCGCGGTCGGCGACGGCGCGGAGCGCCTCGGGCACCGTCGGGACGCGTCGCTCCCAGCCCGCCGACGCCATGGCCGTCGACGCGACGCTCGCGAGCACCACGGCGAGCTGCCCGCCGAACAGCAGGCCGAGCCCGCCGACGGCGGAGCCGAGCACGGTGACGAGGTCGCCGGTCCCCGCGCGCGTGGGATCGAGGTTCTTCAAGACCGCGAAGGCCGACTGCGCCGCCTCCGACAGCAGCACGTTGGCGGCGCAGAAGGGCAGCGCCATCACATAGAAGACCTTGAAGTGGCGCCGGAGCAGAGCGATGGAGTCGCTCAAGATCTCCCCGGTGGTGCGCGGCACCCGCTCGGTCATCGCGCCCCCTGGGCGGTCCATTTGGCCCTCCGCCCGAAGACGCTAGCATTGCCACGATGCGCACACCCACCCTGAGCGTGGCCGCCGGCCTCGTCCTCGTCCCGGCGCTCGCCGCGTTGCTCGCCGCCGCCCCCGGCCACGCCGAACCTGCCGCGGGCGGCGCCAGCACCGCCGCGGCCGGCGGCGCCACCGCCGCGGCCGGCGCCGCCACCACCGGGGATGCCGCCGCCCCGGGTGCGGCGCCCCATGAGCTCGCCGGCGCCCAGGCCTTCGAGGACAAGCTCGCCACCGGCGCCCTCGAGGCCGGCGCCATCAAGCCGTGCACCGCGTCCGCGTCGTTGGACGCCCCCGAGGACGGCTCGTTGTCGGGGAAGATCAAAAACGCCCTCGCCGCCGGCAACATCGCCATCGCGCTCGTGCTCGTCCTCTTCGGTGGGTTTTTGACGGCGCTGTCGCCGTGCGTCTACCCGCTCATCCCCATCACGCTCTCCATCCTCGGCGCGCGGCAGGCCGGGTCGCACACCAAGGGGTTCCTCCTCGCGAGCACGTACGTCGGCGGCATGGTGATCCTCTACTCCACGCTCGGCGTCGCGTTCGCCGCGTTCGGCTTCCTCGCGGGGTCGGCGCTGCAAAGCCCCGTCGTCACCATCGGCGTCGCGCTCTTTTGCATGCTGATGGCCGCGAGCATGTTCGGGGCGTTCGAGCTCGCTTTGCCCTCGAGCGTCCAGACCCGGCTGTCCCAGGCCGGCGGCGGCGGCTTCAAGGGCGCCTTCATCATGGGCCTCGTCGCGGGCATCATCGCGGCGCCCTGCACGGGCCCCGTGCTGAGCTTCATCCTGGCGCTCATCGCCCGCGACGGCTCCGTGGCCAAGGGCGCGCTCTTGATGTTGACCTACGCGCTCGGCATGGGCTTCCCGTTCCTCGTGCTCGGGACCTTCTCGCAGGCGGTGGCGCGCATGCCCAAGAGCGGCCGCTGGATGGAGGTGGTGAAGAGCATCTTCGGCCTCCTGATGCTCGGCGCCGGCCTCTATTACCTGCGCATCGGCGTCCCCGCCGTCGGCGACGCCTTCGCCCCGCTCGGCAAGAGCCCGTGGCTCGGCCCCGCGCTCGTGGTGCTCGGCGTCCTCCTGGGCGCGCTGCACCTGTCGTTCAAGATGAGCTCCTCGCCGGAGAAGGCCCGCAAGGCGGCCGGCGTCGCCCTCGCCACCCTCGGCATCGTCTCGTTCATCGCCTGGGCGGTGGCCGGCCCCGCGGAGAGCGCGGCCGGGGGCATCGCCTGGACCGTGGTGAAGAACGAGGCCGACGGCACCGCCAAGGTGGACGCCGCGCTCGCCGCCGCGAAGAAGGACTGCAAGCCCGCGATGATCGACTTCTTCGCCGAGTGGTGCGTCGCCTGCAAAGAGCTCGACCACAAGACCTACGTCGACGGCGCCGTCCAGCAGGAGGCGCAGCGCTTCGCCGCGCTGAAGATCGACGCCACCGACGACTCGCCCGCGCTCGACGCGCTCCGCAAGCGCTACGGCGTCCAGGGCCTGCCGACGGTGGTCTTCGTCGACGGCAACGGCACGGTCCGCGAGCGCCCGCGCATCACCGGCTTCGTCGACGCGCCGACGTACCTGGAGCTGATGAAGTCCGTGCGCTGACTACGGGCGGCCGACGACGTCGAGGTCGACGAGGAGGTCGGTGACGATGCTGTCGACGAGGGCGCCGGCGCCGCCGCTGCCGTCGTCGGTGGTGGCGTAGTCGACGCCGTCGATGGTGGTCTTGGCGACGATGTCGTAGCTGGCGCCGACGGTGACGGGCTCGAAGTCGAAGGTGGCGGTGCCGCCGGCGCAGGTGACGGTCTTGTCCTGAACCACGACGTCCTCACCGAGCGGCGCGCTGTTTTCGCGCAGGGTGAAGGTGAAGCTCTGGGCGCCGGCGTCGCCGCAGTCCTGGCCGATGACGGTGAAGCGCGAGTGGAGCCGCCCCTTCACGAGGGCGATGTCCGTGTTCACCGGGGCCGACGCGTCCTCGCCCGGGTAGGCGCCGGCGCCGGGCGCGAGCGCGATGGGGCCGACGGTCCCGAAGAGCACGTCCTTGCCCTCGACCTTCTCGACGAGGTCGAGGAAGAGATTGGAGAAGGCCGCCGACTGCACGGTGGCTGCGGCGTCGCCGCACTTGGCGACCGTGGTCTCCTCGACGGGGCTCGCGTCCTGGCTGTCGCGCTGCTCGAGGCGGAGCTGGACGGTGGCGTCCGTGAGCGCGCCGCACTCGTCGGCGGGCGCGAAGCCGTCGATGGTCCAGGCGACATTGACGTCGAAGCGCGGCGCGCAGCCGGCGAAGAGCGCGGCGGCGACGGGGACGAGGAGGGCGAACGGAACGCGGGTCATGGATCGGGCCTCGGTCTTCAGGGAGCCCGTTTCTGCCATGGTTGCGTGCCGTCGTCGAGCGCGCGGCTCAACGGACGATGAACCGGCGGGGGTTCACCGGAACACCGTTGATGCGCACCTCGTAGTGGAGGTGCGGTCCGGTGGAGCGGCCCGTGGTGCCGATCTTCCCGATGTGCTGGCCGCGCTCCACCTTGTCGCCGGGCTTCACCAGGATGGACGACAGGTGGCCGTAGAGCGTGGTGATGCCGCCGCGCATGTGGTCGACGACGATGCAGTTGCCGTAGGCGGCGTGCTCGCCGGCGAGGATGACCACGCCGCTGGCGGGGGCGACGACGTCGGTGCCCTCGCGGGCGGCGATGTCGAGGCCGGAGTGGAAGGAGTGCTCCCCGGTGAAGGGGTCCTCGCGGCTGCCGAAGCCCGAGGTCAGAAGGCCACGCGCCGGCGCGATGGACGGCGTGGACTTCAGCATGATCTCCTGCTTGCCGAAGTAGTCCACCAGCTCCGACAGCGACTGCAGCTCGCGGTTGGCCTCCTGGGCCAGGCCAGCCACGCGGCTGTCGAGGAGCGCGTTCCTGAGCTGCTCGACGGCCGGGTCGTCGCCCACGGCGGGCACGGCGAAGGGATCGATCTCGCTCGGGACGTCGGCGCCGCCCTGGGGGTTGGCCTTGAGCGGGCCCATGGCCAGCCCGCGCTCGTCGTCGCGCAGGTCCGTCATGGCGCGCAGCTTCTCGTCGAACTGCTTGACCTGGACGATGCGCGCGTCGACGTCGTCGACCTTGGACTCGAGCAGCGCGATGCGGTCCTTGAGCTTGCCGTTCTCCTCGCGGAGCGTGCGCGCCTCGAACACCTGGCCGACGATGTACGCGTAGTGCACCATCAGCGACAGGATGGCGCCCACGATGGCGACGACGACGATGGCGCCGAGATAGATGGCTTTCTTGGGGACCTGCACGCGCCGCACGTGCGCGTGGGCCTCCGGGACGATCATGAGAGTGAAGTTCTTGCTCGCCACGGCGTCCGTTCAGCTCTCGGGTCTGGATCTGTGAGTCTTGTTGCGGGTATGCGTGACTAAAACGCTCGTAGATTCACTGTCAACCGGATCTCGTCGGAGACACACCCTGGACCGCAAAGGGTCAGGACGCCCCGGCGTTGAAGGCGGCGCCCCCCGGCACCGGCTCTTTGAAGGACTCCGCGTCGTCGTCCCAGGCCACGTCCTCGCCGTCGACGACGTAGGCCACCACGACGGTGCAGTTGTCGTCGCCACCGCGGCTGTTGGCCATGTCGATGAGGGTCTCCGGGACACGGTGCAGGAAGTTGTCGCTGACGACGTCGTTTATCTCCGGATCCGTGACCAGGTTGCACAGGCCGTCCGAGCACATGAGGTAGGCGTCCCCGGCCTTGACCTCGACCGCGATCATGTCGACCTCTACGTCGGCGTCGAAGCCCACCGATCGCGTGATGATGTTTTTGAAGCGGCTCTGGCGCGCCTGGGCCTCGGTGATGAGCCCGGCCTTGAGCTGCTCGTTGACGAGGCTGTGGTCCTCCGACAGTTGGAGGATACGGCCGTCCCGGATCAGGTAGGCCCGGGAGTCGCCCACGTGGGCCACGAACGCGTGTTTGTCGTGGAACAGGATGGCGGTGGTGGTGGTGCCCATGCCCTGCAGCTCGCGCACCTGCTGCGACTTCTGGAAGACCGCGTTGCAGGCGCCGCGCACGGCGTCCGAGAGGAGCCGCGCGACCGGGCTGCGCTCGATGGGGCCCTCGTGCTGCGTCTCCGGGTCCACCACGGTCTTCTGGCCGCGCACGTGCTTCTCCACGGTGCGCACCGAGATGCCCGACGCCATCTCGCCGCCGGCGTGGCCACCCATGCCGTCCGCGACGATATAGAGGTTGAGGTCCGGCGCGAGGAGATAGCTGTCCTCGTTGTGGTCCCGCTTCATGCCGACGTCGGTCGAGCCCCACGAGTAAACGCGAAACTTCATGGGCAGCATGCTCGTCGATCAAACGGCGCAGGGCAAGTGTTTCGCGGGTCCCGCGGCCGCGCTAAAGGCCCCGGATGGTCGCGCAGCCGAAGGCGGAAAAGAGCACTGCTCTGGGGGCCCGGTTCCTCTCGTTCATCGTCGAGCAACACCCGTTCGCCTTGCCGGCGGCGCGGGCGGCGTGGGCGAAGCACGGCGCCGATCCCGAGCGCGTCGCCGAGCAGGTCGTCGACGAGCTGCCCATCCACACCGCCGATCTCCCGGAGAGCACGCCCTTCGTCACCGCGGCCGCGCGCGTGGAGCAGGAGCGCGCGCGCCTGCGCGCCGCCGTCACGGCGTTCTTCGCGCGGGCGTCCGTCGTCGACGGCATCACCGACGAGGAGAAGCGCTGGCTTTTGAAGGGGATCATCCTCACGCGCGCCGTCGACAACCGGATGAAGCAGCTCTTCCTGTCCTCGGAGATGCGCTACGGCGAGCTCGGCTTTCAGGGCAAGGGCTTCCGCTCCCTCGGGCAGGAGGCCATCTACGGCGCCGCCCTGCGCCTGCTGCGCGGCCGGCCCGACGGCGACGTGGCCGGGCCGCTCATCCGCGATCTCGGCGTCACCCTCGCCTTCACCGACGACGTCGAGATGGCGCTGAACGCCCAGGTCGGCAAGGCCGGCCCGCCCTCCGGCGGCAAGGACCTGCACCTCGGCGATCCCGATCGCGGCATCGCCATGGTCGCGGCGCCGCTGTCCATCGCCACCTGCACCGTGGTCGGCCACGCGCTGGCCTTTCAGCGCCGCGGGGAGCGCCGCGTGGCGCTGTCGTTCATCGGCGAGGGCGGCTCGTCGCTCGGCGAGTGGCATGAGGCGATCAACTTCGCGGCGGCGATGAAGCTGCCGTGCGTGTTCTGCGTCGAAAACAACCAGACGGCGCTGTCGACGCCGGTGGGCCAGCAGAGCCGCGTGCGCGTGTTCGCCGAGAAGGCCGCCGGCTACGGCATCCCCCACGTCACGGTCGACGGCACCGATCCCGAGGCCATCGCCGCCGCCTTCGCGTGGGCCGCCGGCCGCGCCCGCGACGGCGAGGGCCCCGCGCTCATCGAGACCGTGGCCATGCGCATGTGCGGGCACGCGCACCACGACGACATGCTCTACCTGGGCGCCGATCCGCCGCTCGGCTTCACCGTTCCGCCGCCGCCCGAGCGCGGCTACGCCGATCGGGTCGCGTACGCGCGCTGGCTCGGCCGCGACCCGCTGGCGACCTACGCGGGGAAGCTCATCGACGCCGGCGTCGTCGACGCGCGCGCGGTGTCGACGTGGCAGGAGGAGGCCGTCGCCCGCGTCGAGGAGGCGGTGGCCCGCGTCAAGGCGCGCCCCTGGCCGGACCCGGCGGAGGTGACGCGCGGCGTGTACGCCTCGGCGAGCGAGAGCGCCGCGCCCACGCCGGGCGAGGGCGCCCTGCGCGCGCTCGAGGAAGCGCCGCCCTTCGACGCGAAGGGGTCCACGTACCTCGACGCCGTCGGCAAGGGCCTCGGCGACGTGCTCGCGCAGATCCCCGAGGCGTTCCTCCTCGGCGAGGACGTGGGGCCGCCCTACGGAAACGCGTTCCTCCTGTTGAAGCCCCTCGTGGACGCGTACCCGGACCGGCTCGTGAACACGCCGCTCGCCGAGGGCGCCATCATCGGCGCCTGCGTCGGCAGCGCTGTCGCCGGCATGAGGCCCATCGGGGAGATCCAGTTCAACGACTTCGTCGCCAGCGGCTTCAACCAGGTCGTCAACAACGCGGCCAAGCTCCATTACCGCGCGGGCACCAAGGTCCCGATGACGTTGCGCATGCCGTGGGGCGGGCTGCGGCGCGCGGGGCCGTACCACTCGCAGGACACGGCGCCGTGGTTCTACCGGACCCCAGGGCTCAAGATCGTGGCGCCGTCGACGCCGCACGACGCCCGCGCGCTGATCATGAGCGCGGTGAAGGACGACGACCCCGTCCTCTACTACGAGCACATCGCGCTGTATCGCGATCCGAAGATCAAACAGCGCGTCGACGTCGTCACGCCCGTGCCGCTCGGCAAGGCCGCCTTCCGCCGGCTGGGCGACGACCTCTCGCTCATCGCGTACGGCGCCTACGTCCACAAGGCGTGCGCCGCCGCCGACGCGCTCGCCGCCGAGGGCTTCTCCTGCGACGTGCTCGACCTGCGCTCGCTCAAGCCCCTCGACTGGGCGCGGATCGAGGCCACGGCCAAGCACACCGGCAAGGTGCTCCTCGTCGGCGAGGACGCGCGCACGGGCTCCATCCTCGAGTCCATCGCGGCGCGCATCGGCGAGGAGCTGTTCACCTGGCTCGACGGACCGGTGCGGGTGCTCGGCTCGCTCGACACGCCTGTCCCGTATTCCCCTTCGCTCGAGGACGCGTATCTGCTGTCCCCAGAGCGCATCCTCGAAGAAGCGCGCGCCCTCGCCCGCTGGTGAACAAGACATGCACGTCGCCACCGCCCTCGCCGCCGTCGTCATCGTGTGCCGCGACCTCCAAAAGAGCGTCACCTTCTACAAGGCCCTCGGCGTCGACGTGCGGGAGACCAAGCAAGGCGGGCGCGTGAGCTTCACCTGCGCCCTCGGCGGCGTGCACTTCGCCCTGCGCCCGCCCGACGGCGTCGAGCGCGGGTCACAGAGCGGTCAGCAGCTCGGCTTCATGATCGCCAACCTCGACGGGGCGCTCGAAGCGCTGGCGGCGGCCGGCGGCACCATTCTCGAGAAGCCCACGCCCAAGCCCTGGGGCGTCACCGCGCTCGTCGAAGACCCCGACGGCCGCAAGGTCGAGCTCGTCTCCACCCGCGTCGAGCTCACGGGCCCGATGCCGTTTTAACGCGCTGACGCGCGTGGAGCAGCCGCGCGCTCCGCGCGCCCGGAGCGCGGTGAAATCGCGCGCGGGGTCGGCGGCCGGCGTGCTCTGACGCACCGCGTGAGCCGGGTCAACGGCAGATCGAATTCGAGCCACTACGGTCCGCGCCCATGGATTCCCACAGCGACGCCACTCCTCCGACTCTTGCCATGCGCACCCGGGTCCGCGGTTGGACCGTCTGGGAGCCCCTCGAGGGCGAAGGAGGGATGCACGAGGTGCTCGCGGCCGACGCCGCCGGCGCCTGCGTGGTGCTCCGCGTCCCCCCGATCGCGAGACCGCCGACCGCATGCGCGCCGAGGCCGAGCTCGCGCAGCAGCACCCGCACAAGGGGATCGTGCAGAGCGTAGGCGTCGTCGAGCACGAGCGCTGGCCGGTGCAGGTCATCGAGCACGTCGACGGCCTGCGCCTCGACACCATCCTCCTCATCAACGGCGCGATGAGCACCGAGGGCGCGTGCCGCGTGGGCTGGCAGACGGCCATCGCGCTCGCGGAGCTGCACCACCGCCAACCCGTCGGGTTTCACGGGGCGCTCGCGCCCGACCGCGTCGTCGTCGACGTCGAGGGCAACGCCCGCCTGCGCGACGTGGGCCGGCTGTTGAACGCGCAGGCGCCCTCGCGGCTGTCGCCCGAGCGGCGCGCGTGTGAAGGCGGCCCCACCGAGGCCGACGACATCTACGCGCTCGGGCTGCTCGTCGCGGAGGCGGCGCTGGGCCAGCCGCTCGAGCTCGACGGCGGCTTCCTCGACGTGAAGGTCATCGAGGGCCTGCTGCCGGAGCGCCTCGTCGACGCGCTCGCGGCGCTCCTCGCCCCGGCCGAGACGCGCATCAAGAACGCTGCGGCCGCGGCGCGCATCTTCCTCGAGGCGGAGTACTCCTTCGGCGACGGCTCGCAGGCCCTGCGCTCCGCCCTCGAGCGCGCGCGCTTCGGCCTGTCCGCGGACGCGGAGACGGCCGACGGCTTCGACGTCCACGGCCCGGTCACGACGCCCGACGGCGTGCTCGCGCTGCACCCCGCCGACCTCGATCTCGAGGTCACCGCGCCCGGCCTGAAGGTGCCCGGCCCCGCCGCTCCGTCCGCGAAGAAGAGCGGCGCCGGCCTCGTCGTCGGCCTCTTCGCCCTGGGGCTCTTCGGCCTGGCGCTCCCGGCCGCCGTCGCCGCCGCCGTCGTCGTGGCCAAGGTCGCGCCCGGGCGCTTCGCCCTCCACATGCCGTCGCTGACGTCGCTGGCGTCGCCTTCGCCGGCGGGGGCGCCGCCGACGGAGTCGCCGCCGTCGACGGCGCTGCCCTCGACCGCGCTGCCCTCGACGTCGCTGCCCTCGACGTCGCTGCCCTCGGCGTCGCTGCCGCCGACGCACATGCCCTCGCTGCCGTCGGCGCACATGCCCTCGCTGTCGTCGGTGCACATGCCGTCGCTGCCGTCGGTGCACATGCCCTCGCTGCCGTCGCTGCCCTCGGTGCACATGCCCTCGCTGCCGTCGCTGCCCTCGGTGCACATGCCCTCGCTGCCGTCGCTGCCCTCGGTGCACATGCCCTCCCTGCACATGCCCGATCTGCACCTGCCGTCCTTCTCGCTGCCGTCGTTCTCGCTGCCGTCGTTCTCGCTGCCGTCCCTGGCGTCGATCGAGTCGCGCGTGCGCGGCGCGCCCGGCGCGGAGGCCGACGCCATGGGCGGTGACGGCGTGAAGCTCGCGCTCGCCGACGTCGCGGACACCAAGGTCGTCAGCGACGCGGCGCCGTCGCTGCTCGGCACCGACGCGCCCGCGTTCGTCACCACGACGAGCGCCAAGGCCGAAGCCCCCGCGCACCCCGCCCACGCGCACCCGCGCTCCGACGCGCACGCGCGCGCCGACGTCCACCCCGCGCACGTCGCCGCCCGCCCCGCGCATGTCGCCGCACACCCGCGCGCCGACGTCGCCGCGCCGCACCCCGCGGCGCACCCGGTCAAGCTCGTCATCAACGTCGACGACGGCACGCGGCTGCGCGTCCAGAAGAAGCTCGCCGCGTGCGGCGTGACGGCCTCCACCGTCGGCGTCATCCACGTCGTGGTCCCCGCCGGCGCCGTGCGCGCCCACAGCGACCCGCACAACGGCTGCGTCGACCGCGTCCTCACGCGCGCGCTCTACGGCGCCATCGCCAACGACGACGAGCCCTTCGAGATCGTGCCCTGACCCGCGCCGCGGACGAGCCGCCACCGCAGATTCAGAAGCGCTCGAGGGTGGCGGCGGTGACGTGGCCCTCCAGGTCGACGTCGTAGCCGTGCATCTCGCCACGGGCGAGGTCGACCACGGCGAAGCCGGGCTCGTCGCGACGCGACAACGTCCCCGGGTTGAGGAACGTCAGCGATCCCGCGCGGCGCCCCGTGAGCACCCGCGCGAAGCGCTCGTGGCTATGGCCGCCGACCACCACGGACCACGCGCCCGCCTGGATGAGCGCCTCCATCTCGTCGCACGCGGAGACGTCGCTGTCGGCGCGGAAGCGCACCATGTCGTTGTCGCCGACGCCGTGGCACAGCAGCAGCGACCCGCGCGCCGACTCCAGCGTGCGCACCGCGGGCAGGGCCGCGAGCCACGCGAAGCTCTGCTCGGACAGCTCGTGCCTGCGCGTCCAGCCGAGGCGCGCGCGCTCGGCGTCTCGCAGGACGGCGCCGTTCACCAGCCAGCAATCGTGGTTGCCGCGTACGCAGACGACGTCGTTGTCCTCGAGCAGGCGCACGGTGCGCTCGGGGTCGCCGGGGCCGTCGACGATGTCGCCGACGCACAGCAGCGCGTCGACGCGCTCTCCGCGCAGGAAGCCGAGCACCGTTTCGAGCCGTTCGTCCTCGACGTGGACGTCACCGAGAGCCGCGAACCGTGAGAGCACGCGGGCATCCTACGTCATCGCCGCCGCCGCGCGGACGGCGCCGCCGTCACAGCCGCCGTCACAGCCGTTGTCGGTCGCGGTGATCGAGCGCGGCGAGGTGCGGCCGCGCCGCGGCCACGATGCTCCTGCCGGCGCCGAGCGCCGCCGTCGCTTCGTCGGGCCAGCGCCGCGCGAGCGCCGCCAGGTCGCGCAGCAGGCCCGCCACGATGTCGCGGTCGCGGCCCGTGAGCCGACGCGCGAGGAGGCTCATGACGTCGAGCTCGCGGGCAAAGGGGAACGCCCTCGCGGTCCAGTCGACGCACGCCTCGTGCGCCGCCTCGGGATAGCGCACGATCCAGCAGCGGCCGTCGAGCACCCCGCCGCAACGCACACAGCAGCGCCGGACGCCCACCGCCGACGCCACGACGAGCGAGGCGCCGTCGACGGCGCGGGCCGCCGGGGGAGGGGGCGTGGGCACCGAGCTCTTCTACCGCTCGCGGCGCGCGCGCCTCGGCGGGTCTCACGTTGAGGCAACGCGCCCGTCGACCGAGCGTCGGTGCGCACGCCGCGCGACGCGCCGTCGCATGCGACCGCACCGTCGGCGGCGGCGTGGATCTTGTGGGGACCCAGGGTGGAGGTTTCCGATGAAAGCGCTCCCCCTGTTGGTCCTCGCCCTCGCCCTCGCCGCCGCCGGCTGCGGCGTCGACACCCACTTCCATGTCGCCCAGGAGGGCGAGGTGAACCTGCGCCTCGGACCGGTCGGCCCGTCGTGCAGCCTCGCCAGCGTCGCCACCGGCGTCCCGTACAGCGACGGCTCCGTCGTCACGTTCATCCACCACGTCTCCGCGGGCGTCTGCATCATCAGCGCGACGTGGACGGGGCCGGTCATGGACACCGCGGCGATCGCCGCCGAGGCCCTGGGCGAGATCCACGGCGCCACGATCGCCGACACGCGGATCACCGGGCTCAAGTACACGTTGCGCAGCGAGCGCCTGCGCGATCTCGGCAACGACAACGAGCTCATCGACGTGCCCGGCAACGCCGTCCGCGAGATCCACGCCGTCGTCCGCGTCGACAACGACCGGGCCATGGCCGCCGACTACGGCGGCGCCGGCGACCCCGAGCACCCCGACGAATTCGCCGCGGCCGCCGACGCCCTCGTCGCCCACGCCAACGACGCCTGGCCGACCGGGCAGGACCTCATCGGCGACGGCGACGCGGAGCTGCAGATCGACATCGACGGCATCGACGCGCTGGTGCTCGCCGACAATCCCGCCTTCGTCCTCCGCTACAAGATCGAGGTCGACGGCGAGTGAGCGTCAACGCAGGGCGTAGTGGCGCGCGAGCCGCGCCGGCAACGCGCCGTCGCCGTCTTCGACGAGCCACGGCATGGCGAGCTTGCGCGGGACGCGCACGAGGCCCGGGCGCTCGAACGTGCCGAAGACGATGTCCCACACCGGGCTCGTCACGCCGTGGTTGGCGCGCGGGTTCTCGAAGTGGTGGTGGAAGTGGTGCCGGCGCAGGTACCGCCCGTAGGGGGTGAAGCCGGGGTGCGCATGGGCGAGCCAATGAAACGCCTCGTACGCCGCGTACATCGCGGCGAACGACACGCCGAACACCGCGCCGCGCACGCTCCCCACCACGAGCGCGGCGGCGGCGGCGGCGAGGGGGATGACGGCGAGCGCCACGAGCACCTTCTTCCACATGGGCGCGAAGTAGCCGCCTTCGGCGTGGTGGCGCGTGTGCTCGGCGGCGAAGGCGTTCGGGCGCGTGCGTGGATCGTGACCGAGCACGCGGTGCAGGCCGTACTCCGCGAGCGTCCAGCAGACGACGCCTGCGAGCGCGCACGCGATCAGGTCCCACGGCATCAGGTCCATCGCGCGCCCTCCGCGGCGCGCTGCGGCCCGCGCACCAGCCGGCCGGGCAGCGCGCCGGTGAACGCGTCGTCCTCGACGATGACGGCGCCGGACGCGACGGTGGCGGCGTAGCCGCGCGCGCGCTGGAGCAGCCGCCGTCCGCCCGCGGGCAGATCGTCGACGACGCGCGCGCTCTCGAGGTGGAGCTTGTCGAAGTCGATGACGTTGAGGTCCGCCTTCATCCCCGGGGCGACCACCCCGCGATCCTCGAGGCCGAACAACGCTGCGGTGTCGCGGGTCTGCCGCTTGACGATGTATTCGAGCGGGAGCCGCTCGCCGCGGCGGCGGTCGCGCGCCCAGTGGACGAGCATGAACGTGGGCATGCCGCCGTCGCAGATGGCGCCGCAGTGGGCGCCGGCGTCGGACAGCCCGAGCACCGTGCGCGGGTGGCGATGCAGCGCGCGCAGCGGCTCGAGGTCGCCGCCTGCGTAGTTGAACAGCGGCAGGTAGAGGAGCTTCTCGTCGAGGAGCGCGTCGAGCGCGAGCGCCCGCGGCGACGTGCCGGACGCGGCGGCGAGCGCGGCCAGGCTCTTTTCGGGCGCGGGCTCGTAGTCGAAGCCCTCGTCCATCAGGAAGATCTTGTCGAAGCGCGTGGTGACGAGCGCGGCGAGCGCCGCCTGCGGTCCCTCGAGGGCGAGCGGCTCCTCCTCGAGCAGGCGGCGGCGCCGCTCGGGATCGCGCAGCAGCGCGCGACGCTCTTGCCAGGGCTCGGAGACCACCTCGAGGTACGCGGGCGTGAGCAGGAAGGGGTGCGCGGTGGCCTGCATGGACATCGAGATGCCGATGGCGCGGCCGGCGACCTGCGCGAACAGCGGATCGCCCGCGCGCGCCGCGTCGTCGAGGATCTCCACGCCGCGGCGCCAAAGCTCCGGCGCGTCGTCGATCTGGCTGAGGTTGAACGTCACGGGACGGCGGGTGCGCGCCGCGAGCGCGCGCATCCACGACAGCTCCGCGGGGACGTCCTTGTGCTCGAGCGCGGCCTGGAACACGCCGCGCCCGGTGTCGGCGAGGGCGTCGGCGATGCCGAAGAGCTCGTCTTCGGCGGCGGTGGTCCCGGGGACCAGCTCGCCGTCGATGGCGCGGTGCAGGGACGTCCTCGACGTCGAAAAGCCCAGCGCTCCCGCCACGAGCGCTTCGCGGACGAGCTCGCGCATGCGCGCGATGTCCTCGGGCGTCGCCTGCGCGTTCTTGGCGCCACGCTCGCCCATGACGTAGGCCCGCAGCGGGCCGTGGGCGATCTGCGCGCCGACGTCGATGGCGCGGGGCATGGCCTCGAGCGCGTCGAGGTACGCGGGGAAGCCCTCCCATGCCCAGCGGATGCCCTCGACGAGCGCGCTGCCCGGGATGTCCTCGACGCCCTCCATGAGCCCGATGAGCCACTCGTGGCGGTCGGGGGAGGCGGGGGCGAAGCCGACGCCGCAGCTCCCCATGACGACGGTGGTGCAGCCGTGGAAGCCCGACGGCGTCAGGTACGGATCCCACGTCGCCTGCGCGTCGTAGTGCGTGTGGATGTCGACGAAGCCGGGGGTCACCACCTTGCCGCGTGCGTCAATCTCGCGGCGCGCGTCGCCGACGGCGCCGACCGCGCTGATGCGCTCGCCGTCGACGGCGACGTCGGCCTCGCGGGGCGCGCTGCCCGTGCCGTCGACGAGGGTCCCACCGCGAATGATCAGATCGTGCATGCCGCCTCCGTGAAGTGTGAACATCGTTCACGGTTTGATCGGATCGCGCAAGCGACGTTTGACACGAAAGTGAACGACGTTCACACTTTGCCCGTGCCCCCGCGCCGCCGGCTCCCCACAAGCGGGCCCGCCGCCCGCCCGTCGCCCACCCCGGGCAAGCGGGCGCTGCGGCGCGTCGAGCGGACGGACGCGTTCCTCGACGCCGCGCTGCGGATCGTGGGGGAGGAGGGCGTCGAGGGGCTGACCATCGCGGCGCTGGCGGCGGAGGTCGGCGCGGCGGTGGGCGCGCTGTACCGCTACTTCCCCGGCAAGGACGACCTGCTGGCGGCGCTGCAGGAGCGGGCGCTCGACGCGCTCGCCGGCGAGCTGAGCGCGGTGGCGGTGCGCCCGCCGCTGGCGCGGATCGTCGCCGTGGCGGCGGAGGTGGCGACGCTCGCCGAGCGCGACGCGCGCCGCCACCGGCTGCTCGACGAGCTGCTGTCGGCGCCCGCGCCGGTCTACAGCGAGGCGCGCGCCCGCGCGCTGGAGGAGCACCTCGCGCGGGTGCTCGCGGTGGTGGAGGAGGCGTTCGCGGCGGCGGCCGGCGCCGGCGCCTTGAGCCCGGGCGACGCCGCCCTGCGCACCCGGGTCCTGTGGTCCGCCATCCACGGCGCCGGACACCTGCGCAAGCGCGATCGCCTCGAGCCGCCGCCGCTGCGCCACCGCCGCGTGGAGGCCGCGGCCGTGGAGGCGTTGCTCGTCGGCTTCGGCGCGCGGCCGGCGTCGGCGCACGCGGCGCTGCGCGGCTGGCCCCGCGCCCCTCGCTAGCCGTGGACCCGGGTCCGCGCCTCGGCACGACGGTGCAACAACGGTGGCAGCGCGCGTTTTGCCCCGGCTCGCTATGATCCGGTCGTGATCCCTCCAGCGCGCGTCTTGTTCGTCGACGACGAGGAGCCCATCCTCCGCGCGCTGGACCGTGCGCTGCGCGGCGGGCCCCACGCGCTCTTCTTCACCAGCGATCCGCTCGCGGCCGGCGACATCGTCGAGCGCGAGGCCATCGACGTCCTCGTCTGCGACGTCGTGATGCCCGGCAAGAGCGGCCTCGCCGTCATGGCCGACGTCGCCGCCGCGCGCCCCGACGTCTTTCGCATCATGATGACGGCGAGCACCGAGCGCGAGGTCGTCATCCGCGCCATCAACGAGGCGCACGTCGACAGGCTGCTCGAGAAGCCGTGGCGCCTCGCCGACCTCAAGGAGGTCCTCGACGAGGCGGTCGCGATCGTGCGGCTCAAGCGCGTGCAGAAGAGCGCCGAGCCCGACCCCGTCGAGGCCATCCGCGCCTTCGGCAAGCGGTGATCGGCACGTAGGGCGCGCCCCTTGCGGGGCGCGTCGGTGGGCGACGTCGACGTCCACGGCGGCCGTACGCGTCACCCGACGAAAACGGCTCCCTCGTCGGGAGCCGTTCACGTCGCGCCTGGCGCGCTATCTGGCGGAGCGAGAGGGATTCGAACCCTCGATAGAGTTACCCCTATACAGATTTAGCAAACCTGCGCCTTCAGCCACTCGGCCATCGCTCCGTACGCCATGGTTTTGTCTCCTGCGCTGTTTCTCTAGCACGCGCCGGGGCGCCGTCAAACCGCCGCGGCGCCGCCGTCGACGACGGTTCCAGCTCCGCCGCGGCGCGCGTCGCGGTCAGGGGATGGCGCGCAGCAGATCAAACGTCGTGATCACGCCGACGATGCGGCCGGCAGCGGAGATCACCGGGGCGCGGTGGATGCCGGCGGCGGCGAACACCTCGGCGGCGCGCGCGATGGGCTCCTCCTCGCGCAGGACGCAGCCGATGGGGCTCATGACGTCGGCGGCGGTGACCGCGCGCGGCGCCTCAGCCATCGTGGGATCGAAGCTGTCGAGCTCGCCGCGGCGCAGGCGCCCCTCGGCGTAGGCCTTCACGACGTCGCTCTTGGAGACGACCCCGATGGGCTTGTCCTCGTCGTCGACCACGGGCAGCCCGCCCATGCGCCGCTCGAGGAAGATGGGCACGAGGTCCTCGAGGGGGACGTCGGGCTTTACGCAGATCACGTCGCGGCTCATCAGCGCGCCGACGGTGCCGGGCGCCGCCTCGACGGGGTCGGCGTCGCGGTCGACCACGCAGAGCATGCGTCGGGCGCCGCCCGACGGATCGGGCACGGGGGCCCGCAGGTACGGGCAGCCGGCGCAGACGTCGAGCTCGACGGCCTCGTGCCGGCGGGGGCAGCCGGCGACGCCCCGGTGCTGCCGCCGGGCGTCGCCCGCCACGGTGGTGATGCGGTGGATGGTCGTCGGGGCCGTCTTCTCGTCGAGCATGGCGCCCTGATCAAAGCAACCGACGTGCCCGGCGCAGGCGCCGCGGGGCGCGCCCGGGCCGGAGAACCCCGTGTGCTTTGCCCGCGCCAGCGTGGAAAATGGCACAGGGCGGGGGCGCGCCCGGCCACGCGTGCGCGCGGGTGAGGTGGCCCGGGGCGTGCATTTCGGCCCAGCGATGTCGAACCGCCAAGACCTCCTCGCCCGCTACGGCACGGCCGCGGTGCCTCGCTACACCAGCTACCCCTCGGCCAACACCTGGCCCACCCACGACGAGGGCTTCGCCAGAGGCGTCCTCGCCCGGGCGACGCGGCCGCTGTCGCTCTACGTGCACGTGCCGTTCTGCCGGAAGCTGTGCTTCTACTGCGGCTGCAACATGATGGTGACGCAGGACGAGGACCTCGTGGAGCGCTACCTGCGCGCGCTCGACGTCGAGGTCGAGCGCACAGCCCGCGTCGTGCCGTCCCGTGACGTCGTCCAGCTTCACCTCGGCGGGGGCACGCCCACGTACCTCGACGTCGGGCAGCTCACGCGCGTGATGACGTCGCTGAAGTCGCGCTTCCACTTCGCCGACGACGTCGAGGCCGGCATCGAGGTGCACCCGGCGGTGACCACGCTCGATCAGATCGACGCCCTCGGCGCCCTGGGCTTCAACCGCCTCTCGCTCGGCGTGCAGGACTTCGACCCGGACGTGCAGGCCCGCGTGAACCGCATCCAGCCCTTCGAGCACACGCGCGACGTCGTCGAGCGCGCCCGCGCCGCCGGCTTCGTCAGCGTGAACATCGATCTCATGTACGGCCTGCCGCTGCAGACGCCCGAGCGCTTCGAAAAGACCCTGGACCAGGTGCTCGAGCTGTCGCCCGACCGCATCGCGCTGTTCGGCTACGCGCACATGCCCAAGCTCAAGAAGCACCAAGGGCTGATCGTCGTCGACGAGCTGCCGGGACCGGAGGGGCGCCTGGCGCTGTTGTCGGGGACCATCGAGAGCTTGCTCGCCGCCGGCTACGACTACGTCGGCCTCGATCACTTCGCCAAGAAGGACGACGAGCTGTCCCGCGCCCGCCGCGCAGGGACGCTCCGGCGGAACTTCATGGGCTACACCACCTGCGCCGAGAGCGACGTCGTCGCCTTCGGCCCCTCCGCGATCTCCGAGGTGGGCGGCGCCTTCCTCCAGAACGAGCGCGGCGTGCGCGAGTGGGCCGCGCTCCTCGAGGGCGGCGCGCTGCCCACCGTGCGCGGCTACGCCCCCACGGCCGACGACGACCTGCGCCGCGACCTCATCCAGCAGCTCTTCTGCCGGCTGGACGTCGACACCGACGCATTCTCTCGCGCCCACCAGCTCGACTTCGACACCGCGTTTTCGTCCGAGCTATCGGCGCTGTCGGCGCTCGAGGCCGACGGGCTCGTCGAGCGCTCGCCCGGCCACCTGCGGGTGACGCAGGAGGGACAGCTCTTCCTGAGGAACGTCGCCGCCGTCTTCGACGCCTTCCTCACGGGGAAGGAGGGGCCGCGGCAGCACTCGACCGCGGTCTGAAAGGCTGACGAAAAACAAGGCTCGTAGCAGCACTCGGCGAAGCCGCCCACAAGGTGGCTCGCCGCGCGGAGTACGTGGCGAGGCACGTCGGCGCGCAAGAACCGCTGCAGGTTGTGAGGAAACGACGGGTCCGAGCGGTGTTGTGATCCCGCTATCAGCGCACGTGGCGGGTTCGTGTCCCGCGGCGATCGAGCTCCTTGACGTCGTCGCGGTTGAAGTGGTTCGCGCGACGGCGGTCTGAGCGGAGAAAAAGAAGCGGGCCGCCAGGGCCCGCTTCGGTCAGAGATCGAGATGTGGCGAGGCGCTCTTCAGCCCCGCGAGTCGAGCACGAAGGTCGTGTCGGAGGTCTCGGTCTGGTCCGTGACGTCGCCCGTGGCCGGGTCGATCGTCGCGGTCGCCGTGTGGAACTGGTACTGGCGGCCGTTGGGCGTGTCCTGCACGGTCGCGGTGACGTGGTCCACGGGCCTGTCGTAGTCGATGGACGCGCTGTCGGTGCCGGAGCAGACATTCATGCTCACCGGCGCGGCGTCGAGGGAGTTGGGGTCGTAGTCATACTGGTGGGCGCCGACCTCGAGGTTCTCGAGGGTGATGCCGTTGGTCCAGATGATGACCATGCCGGTGCCGCGGGTCTGCTCGGAGCGCGCCACGGTGACCGTGGAGGTGCGCCACTCGGGATCCGAGGAGCCCTGCATGTCCGTGGCGTTGCCGTCGAAGCCCGTGCGCGGGCCGAAGTCACCCTTCAGGGTGCCGTCCGCGAGGCCGATGTTGCTCTGGGGTCCACCCCCGAAGCTCGCGTTCTGCGTCGGGTCCATGTAGACGCGCTCGTTCATGCAACCGGTGGCGGCCACCGCTGCGACGGCGAGGATGGGGAGAACGTACTTCATGGTTCCTTCCTTCTCTGCTTTCTCGGCTGCTGTCTGAACGGGCTTTCTCTCTCTCTGACCGTCACCTCACGGCGACAGTCCTATTGTGAGTCCGCGGACGCGCCGCTGCAACTCACAGGGATCATCCATCCGTCCGAGGTGGGCCTATGCCACCAGCGCCGCCGAAATTCGCGACAGTTGGCGGACTTGCGCCGTCGACGTCGACTGTGCGGACTGTCTCTTGACGTCGGGGCGCTCTGTCGCCGTGGGCGCGGGCGCGCGATCTGTCGAGGAAAGCGGTCCGATCGACGCCGGGGCGAGGCCCCGCCTACTTCTTCTTGGCAGGCGCCTTCGCCTTCTTCTTCTTGGCCGGCGGCGCCTTCTTCTTCGTGGAAGCGGCCTTCTTCTTGGCGGCCGCCTTGGGCGCAGGGGAGGCCTTCTTGGGCGGCACCGGGCGGCGGCCTCGGCGGCCGCGGCCAGCGGCCTTGGGCGCGCGCGGATCGATGCCTTGCTCCCGGAGGCGCTGCTCGCGCTGCGCGATGAGCTCGAGGGCGTCGTCGCGCGAGAGCTTCTGGGGATTGCGGGCCGTGGGGATGGTGGCGTTGACCACGCCGTCGGTGACGTAGGCGCCGAAGCGGCCCATGCGGACCGTGATGGGCTGCTTGGTGACGGGGCTGTCGCCGAGCGACGCCAGCGGCGCCGCCGCCTGCTGCCGTCCCCGCGGCTGGCGCGGCTGGGCGAGGAGGGCCAACGCCTCCTCGAGGGTGAGCGACGTCATCTGCTCGCGCGACTGCAGCGAGCGGGACTCCTTGACGCCGTCGCCGAGCATCTGGACGTAGGGGCCGAACTTGCCGTCGTGGACGGCGACGTCGAGGCCGGTCTCCGGGTGCTTGCCGAGCACCTTGGGGAAGGAGAGGACCGCGAGCGCTTCGTCGAGCGACAGCTCCTTGACCGTCATGCCCGGCCACAAGGACGCCATGCGCGGCTTTTCGCCCTTGGGCTTGCCCTTGTCGTTCAGCTCGAGCTCGCCGAGCTGGACGTAGGGCCCGAAGCGTCCGGCCTTCACGTAGATCGCCTTGCCCGTGGCCGGGTCCTTGCCGATCTCGCGGTTGGCGTCGGCGGCCTGCGCCAGGAGCTCGAGGGCCTTGTCGACGTTGAGCTCGTCGGGGGCGGTGTCCTCGGGGATGTTGGCGCGGCGGTCGCTGTCGGCGATCTGGACGTAGGGCCCGTAGCGGCCGACGCGGGCGGCGACGAGCTCGCCGCCTTTCGTCTTGCCGAGGGGCATTTCGCAGATGAGGCGCGGGTCGATGTCGTCGATGCCACCGGTGACCTTGCCCTTGAGCCCCACCTGGTCGAGCGTCGCGTCCTTGCCCGCGGGCGCGGCGCCCGCCTTGTGATCACCGAAGTAGAAGTGCTCGAGCCAGGGCGTGGCCTTCTTCTCGCCCTCGCTGATGGCGTCGAGATCCGCCTCCATGGAGGCGGTGAAGGCGTAGTCCACGAGCTCCTTGAAGTGCTGCTCGAGCAGGTTCACCACCGCGAAGGCGGTGAAGGTGGGGACGAGCGCGCTGCCCTTCTTGAAGACGTAGCCGCGGTCCTGGATGGTGCCGATGATGCTGGCGTACGTCGACGGGCGGCCGATGCCCCGCTCCTCGAGCTCCTTCACGAGCGACGCTTCCGTGAACCGCGCCGGCGGCTGGGTCTGGTGGCCTTCGGCGGCGATCTCCCTGGCGGTGAGCACCTGGCCTTCGGCGAGCGGCGGCAGCACCCGCTCCTGGTTGTCGAGCTCGGCCTCGGGATCGTCGCTGCCCTCGACGTAGGCGCGCAGGAAGCCGGGGAAGTGGATGACCTTGCCGGAGACCTGCGCGATCACCTCGGTGCTCTCACCCGTGGGGGTCGCCTTGAAGCGCACCTGGGTGCGCTCGCCGGAGGCGTCCTTCATCTGTGACGCGACGGTGCGCTTCCAGATGAGGTCGTACAGGCGCCACTGATCCTCGTCGAGCTCGCCCTTCACGCTCTCGGGCGTGCGGAAGCTCTCGCCGGCGGGCCGGATGGCCTCGTGGGCCTCCTGCGCGCCCTTCGCCTGCTTGGTGTAGCGGCGCGGCTCCGCAGGCACGTAGTCCTTGCCGTACAGCTCCTCGATCTGCGCGCGGGCGGCGTCGATGGCCTGCTGCGACAGCGTGGTGGAGTCCGTGCGCATGTACGTGATGTAGCCGGCCTCGTAGAGCCGCTGCGCGTTGCGCATGGTGCGCTGCGCGGTGAAGCGAAGCTTCTTGTTCGCCTCCATCTGCAGCGACGACGTGATGAACGGCGCGTAGGGCCGCTCGGTGAACGGCTTCTTGGTGACCGCGTCGACCTTGAAGGGCTGTCCCTTCAAGCGCTCGGCGAGCTCCCTGGCGCGGGCGCCGTCGAGCAGGAAGGCCTTGGCGTCCTCCGCGAGCTTGCCCGTGTTGGGATCGAAGTCCTTGCCGACGGCGATGCGCCGGCCGTCGACCTCGACGACGTTGGCCGTCAGGGCCACCGGCGGCGCGTCCGCCGCGAGCGAGGCCGCGAGGGACCAGTACTCACCGCTCTTGAACGCGATGCGCAGCCGCTCGCGCTCCACGATCAGGCGCGTGGCCACCGACTGCACGCGGCCGGCGGAGAGGCGCGGCGCGACCTTGCGCCAGAGGATGGGCGAGACCTCGTAGCCGTAGAGGCGGTCGAGGATGCGGCGGGCCTCCTGCGCGTCCACCAGCTTGTCGTCGATGTCGCGGGGCTCCTTGAGCGCCTGCTTGATCGCCTTCTCGGTGATCTCGTGGAACACCATGCGCTTGGTGGGCACCTTGGGGTTCAAGACCTCCTTCAGGTGCCACGCGATGGCCTCGCCTTCGCGATCCTCGTCGGTGGCGAGGTAGAGGGTGTCGGCGTTCTCCAGCAGGTCCTTGAGCTTCTTGACCTGGGCCTTCTTCTCCGCGGGCACGATGTACAGCGGCTTGAAGCCGTTTTCGATGTCTACGCCCGTGCGGCGCCACGGCTTCTTCTTGTACGCCGGCGGAATTTCGTCCGCGCTCGAAGGCAGATCACGGATGTGACCGATCGAGGACTCGACGACGTAGTCCTTGCCCAGATACTTCGCGATCGTCTTCGCCTTCGCGGGCGACTCGACGATGATGAGGCTCTTGCTCACTCTCGACACCTTCGCGCTGCCGCTTTCGACCGTCCGGATCGGGTGCTCCTAGCGGAGACCGGACCGCAATGCGAGATATTTCTTCGCGCGCACGGATCCACGGCGCGCCCGCCAATGCCCGCCCGATGACCTTTCCGAGCGCTCTCCTCGTCGTGATCGCGGCGCAATCGCCCGCGCCTCTTCCTCCCCCCGTGACCTGGGATGACGTCCCGGACGAGCTGGAGAGAGCGGCCTCCGGAGGGCTCGACGCCTGTGAGGCCGCGAGCCTCCCGCTCTCGCTCGTGCCCGGCGTCGGCGGCGCCGTCGGCACGGTGAGCGAGTGGCTGTGCCTGGTGCCGGCCGCCGTCGCCGTCGACACCGTGGCCATCCACTTCGGTCAGCGCGACGCGAACACCTGGCAGGCGGGCGTGGCGCTCGTGGGCCAGAAGCTCTTCGAGGATTCTGATCGACACGCCGCTCGACCTCGCCATCGGCTTCGCCGCCGTCAGCGGCGTCGCCGCGCTCGTGGGCAGCGCGCTGCTCGCGATGTACGTCGTGCCGGGCTTTCCGATCTTCCTGCCGACGCTCCTGGCCATCGGCATAGGGACCTTCGCCATCGCGCCGGTGGCCTTCGTGAAGCACAAGGGCGGCGAGTGGATCTTCCAGGCGCTGATGATGTCGCTCACCAGGCGCCTCACCGGCGACGACCTCGACGAGCACCGGCGCGCCGCCCTCGTGCAGCCCGGCGCCGTCCCGGGCTGGGCCCGGCCGTACGCGTTGATGGCGACGGCGGCGGGGAGCGAAGCGGAGGACGAGCCCGCCTTCTTCATTCCCGTCGCGGGGCCGCTGTTCAAGGCCGCCGGCGAGGCCGCGGTGGAAAAGGCCCGGATGCGCCGGGTGGGCAGGGACCTGCTGCACGACGCGCCCGGGCGCGATCTGTCGACGATGGACGCCACCGTCGACGCCATCGCGGGCGTGAAGGGCGTGACCGGCGCCGTCGGGCAGGGGCTCGCGCTCGCGGGCCTCGGCGTCGGCGTCGCGGGCGCGGTGATGCCGCCCTTGAAGTGGAGCGATCAAAAGACCGGCGACACCGTCGGCTTCGTCGGCCTCGGCATCGCGCTTGCCGGGCTCGGCGTCTACGCCCTGTCGACGTCGCTGGACACGGTGAAGACCCTCGCTGTCCCATGCGCCTACGGGTGCTTGGAGTGACCCGCGCTCGGATGAGGGAGCGGCCGCGCCGGCGGGTCAGCGCGGCGCGAGCGTGAAGCCCACGCGGTCGATGCGCGGATGGAACGAAGGCAGATCGCGCTCGAGGCCGGGCTGCACCGGGAACGCGCCGCCGTCGGCCTGGGGCAGCGCGCGCCTTCTGCCCGGCCGCGCGGGTCGTGCGCCAGGCCGCGCCTCGGAGAAGAAAAAGGCAGCACCGAACGTCTTGACGCCGCCCTCGTTCTCAAGGACAAGGGAACACCCTCTGCGCCCGTAGCTCAGCTGGATAGAGCATCAGACTACGAATCTGAGGGTCGGGCGTTCGAATCGCTCCGGGCGCGCCAGTCGTTGCCCTTCGTCATCTCGGCAAGGATGGCGAAGGGCTTTTTCATTTCCCATCGCACCGTGACGCCGTCGAGCACCGGGTTCGAAAGCACCATTTCGAGCAGTTGACGCTTCTCCGAGGGCGTGCGCTGGTTCCACAACGGTCTCGCCCCAGACCTTCATCGCGACGTCGGCGACCTCCTCCTTCGGGCACTTGGCGCTCACGACGCGCGCGACGAGGTGCGCGTGGCGCACGAAGAAATCTTGGAAGGGTGTGTTGTCCTCGCTCATGCCCGCGGGACTGCAGCGAGCTCGCCACCTCTATCGCACCGGGCGCGCGTTTCGAACCGTTCGCGACGTCGGCTACGTCGACGACCCGTAGGGCGGGGGCTCGTCCCCCGCCTTTTCCGTCGGCGGGCGCGCGGGGGGGATGCGGGGGACAAGCCCCCGCCCTACGCACCGCGGTTCGCAAATCGTCACACCCGGGCGCGCGTCTCGAACCCGTTGAGCCTGGGGGCGGTCTCGCTCCGATCTCCGCCGGCCGCGAGCCGCTTGCCGCCGGCCGCGGATCCGATCCGGGCTGCCCTCGTGTCCCTCGTGTCCCTCGTGTCCTCGGCCAGGACCGCTGCGACCACTTCTGCGCCATGCTCTACAAGTTTCGCTGAGGCTCGGCGCGCGCGGCGGGGCTCGTCCTCGCCGCGCGTCGAGGTCCGATCTCCGCCGGCCGCGATCCGCTGGCCGCCGGCCGAGCGCCCGAGTCGATGTCGCTTCAGCGCACCTCGTGTTCTTCGTTCCTCGTTCCTCGTCTCCTCGATCTCTCGCGTCGCCCATCACCCGTCGCTGATCCTCCGCGGGGCCGTTTGAAAGTCGTCACACCGGGCGCGCGTTTCGAACCCGTTCGCGTCCTCGGCTACGTCGACGGCCCGTAGGGCGGGGGCTTGCCCCCGCATCGTAGTGACCCGGCGCCATCGAAGGTGCCGGTCCCCCCCGACGCGCCCCACGAGGGGGCGCCCTACGCGCCGGCCGCAATGCCGTCGTCGTTTCGCAGCGCGGTTCGGAAATCGTCACACCGGGCGCGCCACACACCCCTCGAAGTTGCAGCATTTTCGATGTTGCGACTCCGAGGGTTTTTCGATCTTGTGGCACCGGTGCCACCGACCGCGTTCGCGACGTCGTCGTTTCCGGGCTCGCAATCGTCGCTGCGGGCGCGCGTTTCGAACGCGTTCACGTGCCGACGCAGCCCGTGCCGTCGTCGCTTCGCGACACAGCCCCCGAGCTAGGCGAGGGCGGTGGGCTCGAGGTCGGCTGGCTTTTGAAAGAGCTCGTCGTCGGTGAGGCGGGCGTAGACCTCGACGAGGTTCCCACTTGGATCTTCGAGCCACAGCTCATGCAGCGGCGTCCCGCGCCACGTCGTGCGCGGCGGCTTGTGGATCACGACGCCGGCGGCTTTGGCGAGCTCGTACGCGCGAACGACGGCGTTCTTGTCGGCGAGGGCGACGCCGAGATGGTTGAGCGTGTCCTTGTGGAGCTCCTTGCCGTCCGACACGAGCAGCACGAGGTTCGTCTTCAGCTCGGGGCGGACGAAGGTGACGTAGCGGTGCGTCCACTCCTTCGGCTGCGCGCCGAGGAGCCAGGCGTAAAAGCGCGCGCTCTCGGCCAGGCTCTTCACGCGCATGCTGAGGTGGAATTCCTCCGGCCGGGGGCTCTCGGGCACGTCGAGGAGGGCGGCGAGGACTTCGAGCCTCGTTTGAATCTGATCTCTCGCCGTTCGAAAGCGCGCGAGCATCTCGTCGCGCGGCAAGGACGGGTCTTTGCTCGCCGGATCCTGGATGGGCCAATGGAGCCTGCGCGCCTTGCCGAGAAAGACCGGGCACACTTCCTCGGCGCACAGCGTGATCACGGTGTCGACGGTGGTGGCGTCGATGGTCTGCACGGACTTCGAGTGGTGCGTCGTGAGGTCGACGCCGAGCTCGCGCATGACCTCGATGGCGTACGGGTTCACCTCGGAGGGCTCGCTGCCGGCGCTCTGCACGGGGATACGCGCGCCGAAGAGCCTTCGCGCGAGGCCCTCGGCCATCTGGCTCCGGGCGGAGTTCGCGACACAGAGAAAGAGGATCGCCTTGTCGGTGTTCCTGGAGGTGCCGAGCTTGCCGATGTCCCCGGTCACGGCCTCGCCTCCGCGGAGGTCCTCTTCGCCGAAGCGTCGCCGAGCGCGAGGTTTGCGCTCCACGGCTCGACGACGATGTGCGCGGTGTGCTCGCCAAGCTCTTTGAGGTGGCCCGCTTCATGGGCCTGACGCGCGCGGAGCACGGGATCCGTGACGGCGAGCGGGGTGAGGCTCTGGTTCACGACCCAGGCGAAGGGCTTGATGTCGGCGCGCGCGAGGTCGCGCTCGAGCTGCATCGCCTCGTGGATGGGCGTCGCTTCGGGGAGGGTCACGAGGAGGACGTGGGTGAAGTCGGCGTCACGGAGGCGCGGCAGGAGCTTCTGCACGGCTTCCGGGCTCCCGCTCGGCTTGCGCAGCACCTCGCGGTGGTAGGACTCCGCGGCGTCGAGCAGCAGGAGCGTGTGACCTGTCGGCGCGGTGTCGATGACGATGAAGCGATCCTCTCCTTGGGCGACGGTCTCCGCGAACGCGCGGAACACCGCGACCTCCTCGGTGCAGGGGCTCCGGAGGTCCTCCTCGAGCAGGGCCTTCCCCTGCGCGTCGAGGGTCTTGCCGGCGCTCGTCATCACCTCCTCGGTGTAGCGGCGCGTCTCGAGCGCGGGATCGATGCGTGTGACGCGCAGGCCGGACGCGCCCGCGCCCAGCTCGCGCACCGCCGCTTCGACGTGGGCGGCGGGATCGGTCGTGGTGAGCGTAACGGGAAAGCCTCGGCGCGCGAGCTCGCTGGAGATGCGCGCGGCGACGGAGGTCTTTCCGACGCCGCCCTTCCCCATCGTCATGATGACGCCCTTGCCCCGCACGGCGAGCTCATCGACGAGCGTGGACAGCCGCTCCCCGCGCAACGCGCTCGCCGGAGGCGTCGCGACCGGCCGCTCGGCGCGGTCGCGGGGCGCGCACATCTCTCGGAGCGCGTCGACGCCGACGAGCCCGAACGGGAGGAGCGGGACATCGATGCGCGGCACCGCGCGCAGACCGGCGGGGAGCTTCTCGAGAGAAGCCCGCCCCCGCGCCTCCATGGCGACGGCGGTCGGGTCACTCTCGTCCTGCGCGAGGAACACGCCGTTCAAGATGAGGCGCACGTTGGCGACGCCGAGCTGCGCGAGCTCAGCGCGGGTGCGCTCGGCCTCCGTGAGCGAGGAGCGATCAGGGCGCGCGACCAGGACGAGGATCGTCTGCGAGGGGTCGCGGAGCGCGTCGTTCGATGCCGCGTACAGGGCCTTCTGCGCGCTCAATCCGGAGAGCGGACCGAGGCACGAGGTGCCGCCGACGCTTGAGTCGATGTGGCTCGTCCACGCCGCAGGCAGCTCGAGCAAACGGAGCGTGTGGCCGGTGGGCGCCGTGTCGAAGATGACGTGATCGAACTGCGCTGTCGCGCTGCCGTCGCCGAGGAGCTTCGAGAATTCGTCGAACGCGGCGATCTCGACGGTGCAGGCGCCGGAGAGTTGCTCCTCCATGCTGGCGATGGCGCTGGCGGGCAAGAGCGCGCGGTACGGACCCACGACCCGCTCGCGGTAGTCGTGCGCGGCCTGCTCGGGATCGATGTTGAGCGCCGAGAGGCCCGGGACGTTCGGGACCGCCGTCGGCGTCGCCGACAGCTCCACGCCGAGCACCTCATCGAGGTTCGACGCGGGATCGGTGCTGACGAGGAGCACGCGTTTGCCGGCGTCGGCGAGCCCGATGGCCGTGGCGCAAGCGGAGGACGTCTTTCCGACGCCGCCTTTGCCCGTGAAGAACAAGATGCGGGTGGGAATCTTCACGAGCGTAGGCATCACGATTCCTCTCGGCAGCGAACCCGACGAGCCGCGACTCAGCAGCACCCGCCGGACTTCTTCGGGGCGGCGGTGCTTTCGGCAGGCGCGCAGCAGCTCCCAGCGCCGATGCCCGCGATCCGGACGAGGCCGGGTGCGGCGTCGACGGGCCCGGTAGCGATGCTCGGCACGGGAGCCGGGAGGCCGGCCCAGGCCGCGAGCTCGTCCCGCGACGGGTACACGCCGCTGCTCTTCACCTCGCCGTTGACCTTCACGAGGGGCAGCCCCTCCTCACCGCGCGCCTCGAGGGTGGCCTTCGCCACCGCGTCGGCGACGAAGGCCGCGGGGTGCTGCGAGAGGTTGTAGCGCTCGACAAAGACGCCCTGGGCCTTGAGCCAGTCGAGGTCGGCGGCGAAGCGCACGAGCTTGTCGTCGACGGACGGGCCGCAGACGCCGGTGGAGCAGCACTGCGCAGGATCGAAGACGCGAATGGTGTTCATGAGGCACTTCCTTGTCATCGCAGGACAACGATGACGGCTAGATTCCCGCCACGAGCACCCTCAGGCGGCGCATCGTGCGCGGCTCGATGCAGTAACAAACGCGCGGCCCGTCGATCTCACCCCGGATGAGGCCGGCTTCCTTCAGCACCTTGAGGTGCTGTGAGACGGTGGACTGGGCGAGCGGGAGCTCGCTGACGATATCCCCGCACACGCACGACGATCGCCTCGTGAGGATGCGAAGGATCTGCACACGCGCGGGGTGACCGACGGCCTTGGCGAGCTCCGCGAGCTCCTCATCGGCCTCGTCCCCCTCTACCGGGCGGAGGTCGGGCGACACGGTCCCGGGCGGGCAACAGGCGGCGGCGTCCACGCCATTCATCGTAAGATAGCGATAACCACCGATCGCTCGAGCGTCAAGGTGGTCCACCGAGAGAAGCTGGATCCTGACCGTAGAACTCCTGCAACTGCAGGTAGAGCTCGGGGTGCTTTCGACGGAGCTGGTGCGGCTTCTCGAAGAACGACTCTGTGGCGACGGCGAAGAATTCGGCCGGGCTCTTCGCTCCGTATTTGTCGAGGACGGTTCGATGTCTCAGCGCCGTGTCCCGCACGAGCTCGTCGTACTCGTGGGCGAGCACGCGCGCCCAGGCGACGTACATCGAGCGGCGCGGCAGCACCGGCGAGCCCGCGCCGCCGCCTTCCTGGTCGAGTTGATGAGCGAACTCGTGCAGCACGACGTTGTGTCCGTCGTGGATGTCGGCCGCGCCGGCGAGCACGCTGTCCCAGGCAAGCACGACGATGTCGTGGCTCCACGACTCGCCCAGGCGCGCTTGCGGGCTCTCGTCGACGACGCCGGCGGCGTCCTTCCGCTCGGAGTGGACGAGGAACGTCGTCGGGTACACGAGGATCGTGCTGAGGTTCGGGTAGCAGTCATCGACAAAGCGGTGAAGCAGAAGGACGCAGGCCTGCGCGGCGATGGTCACGCGAATCTCGTCGGTGATCTCGATGCCGGCACACCCCTCGAAGCGTTTCTCCGCGAGGAACACCTGCACACATCCAAAGAGGTGAAGGCGATCCTGCTCGGACAGCCGCGCGACGAACGGGACGTTGCGCTCGATGAACCCGCGCCAGCTCTCCGGCATCGCCGCGCTGCGTATCTTTGAGCGGCGCCTGCGCGTCCACCAGCCGGTCATGCGCGACCATACCGAAAGCTTCCGCTGAACGCGCACGCACGTAGATGCCGGCGCGCGTCCACGATGGCGGCAGCGGTGCGATGGCGCACGGGCTTCCGGGCGGTCGAACACGTGCGACGACGGCCGCCTTGCCTTCGAGCGCGCGGCGTCGCTCACCGCTTGATGGCATGCAGCGTGCTGAGGCCGGAGCGCTGCGAGCGCAGCCGAAGGAGACGATGATGAAACGCGTTGCCCGAACCCTCACGCTGTCGCTCGTGGTGCTCGTGGCCGCGGGCTGCATGGGCTCGTTCGTGCTGACCAGGAAGCTCTACGCCTGGAACGAGTCGTTCACCGACAGCAAGATGGTGAACAACCTGGTGTTCTGGGGCTTGAACATCCTGCCGGTCTACTCGCTGGCGGTCGCCGGTGACGCCGTGATCCTCAACCTGATCGAGTTCTGGAGCGGCAGCAACCCGTTGGGGGACGCCAAGGTCACGATGGTCACGAACCCCGACGGCACGATCACCCTGACGCGCGGGGACGAGGTGTTCGTGCTCGTGCCGCGCGGCGACAACCGCGTCGACGTGCTCGTCGATGGAGCGCTGGCCGGCTCGGCCGAGCACACCGACGTCGGCGGCATCGTCGCGTTCGACGCGAGCGGTCATGAGATCGGCGTCGTGACACCCGAGGAGGTGGAGGTCAGCGAGCGCGTCGTCGCCGCCGAGCTCGCTCGTTGACGCGGCGGATCGCCGCCTACTGGAGCCCGAAGGCGATTCGATCGATGGCGACGTTGCCGTCCCGGTCGGTCACGGTGGCGGTGATCGTTCGAAACTGCCGGGGCGAGGTGATGGAGACGGTGAAGGGCGCGCAGCCCGTGCCGAGATCGCCGTCGAGGTCGCTGGTCCAGGTGACGTTCGCGGGGCTGCCGTCCTCGGCGTCGCTCGTGGAGCAGCGGAAGGTCACCGAGCCCGCGGGGACGGTGGCGCCGTTTTGGGGGGAGAGGATGCCGACGACGGGAGGGTTGCCGACGGGGGCCGGCGGTGAATCCGCGCCGTCGGCCATGCAAGCGTCGTACGCCGTCAGCCAATCGAGGAAGTCGGCGTAGGCGGGGTCGCTCTCGTCCTGGAACTTCTGGCCGCCGCCGTGCGGGTTGTTCGCGAGGTCGTTCAGCGGCTTGTGCAGGAGCAGGCTGTTTTCGGGCGTCGTCAGGTTGACGACCTGAAGGCCGATCATGTTGAACATCGTGAAGCGCGCGTCGTCGGGGCCCTCCGGCGACTCCTGCGAGCCGTAGAACATCTTCGGCGCGGCGCCGCCGGTGGCGGGGTCGGTGTTGGCGCCGTAGGTCGCGTGGCAGCTCACGCAGCGCCCGCGCCAGGAGAAGACCTTCTGGTCGAAGAGCTGCACGAGGCCGGCCTCGTCGCAGCCGTTGAGCGGCGAGAGCACGTCGGGCGGCGGCGCGTCGGTCGCGCCCGTGCCGCACGGATCGGAGGGCGCCGGCCCGCACACGCTGTCGTTGCAGCGCGCGCTCCAGTCGATCCACCCGAGCACCCCGTCGTGCTCCTGCTGAATCACGTCCGGCGTGATCAGGTTCGATGCGGGGTTGCTGTTCAAGATGAAGGTGAGCACCGGGCTCGCCGTCGGCGGGTCGAACACGACGACGCCCTGGTTCAGCATGCACGCCATGGTGCCGCACGGGCTGTTCTGCACGTAGAGCGAGAGGTCCACGCCCTCCATGTGGCACTGGTTGCACGTCGTCGGGACCGCACCGGAGACCAGCGGCTCGATGCGTCGCCGATACAGGTCGAGGCCCGCCTCGCTCGTGCAATCGGCTTCGCCCTCACCCTCGCCGGCGGCGTCGCCTTCACCCTCGCCCTCGCCCTCCGCGGCGGCGCCTCCTTCTCCCTCTCCTTCTCCTTCTCCGTCTCCCTCCCCTTCACCGACATCGTCGCCATGATCGCCGGGGTCGCGCGCGCGTCCGCTCGGCAGCTCGGTGGTGCATGCCGCGAGGAGGGCGAAGAGGGCGCAAGCGAGGAGGCAGCGGGGGCGCATGGGAGCTCCTGGGGCAGAGTCGGGCCTTACGGGGCGTGCTCCAGATCGCGATCCGCGGATCCCGCCGGTGTTCGCGTCCGCCGATGATCAAGTCGCAGACCTCGTCATTGTCGCTGTCATTGTCGCTGTCATTGTCGCTGTCATTGTCGCTGTCATTGTCGCCGCCGATGGCCGTCGCGCTCCTCGCCGCGGGGCTCGCGGGCTGCCCCCCGGCGGGGGGATCTTCGCGGGGGGCGCCACCGACGCCCAGGGCATCCTCGTCGGCGCAGAGTGCTGGGACGACGGCCTGTGTCGCGTGGGCTGCGCGCCGCCCGACCCGGACTGCCCGGCGTTCCCGGATCCGTCGTCGAGCTGCGCGGAGGGCGACACGAGCTGTGACGGCCTGTGCGACGGCTTCAGCGCGATAAAGTGCACGCGCACGGACTTCTTCGGGCACGTCGTCGATCAGCTGGCCGACGCCACCGCCGACATCCTGGCGTCTGGGACTGGGCGCACATGAAGAAGAGCGTCGACGGGTTCGGCCCCACCATGGCCACGGTCAACCACCGCGCCAGCTTCGAGGGCGACGGCTGGGACGCCACCGAGGACGACGTCAAGGCGGACGGCAACCTCTTTCACCCTCGCTGTTGTTCTTCGATCGCACAGGCCCGCGAGCACGTGGGGTCAAGCACGGGCGCGGCTGGGCCGTCCACATGTGGCTGCGCCAGGGGCAGCCCCGCCCCACCATCGCGCGCTTCGACCCCGACATGCGCTGGGCGGACGCCCCGAGCGGCCGCATCGCCCTCGACAACGAGCGCTTCTTCTTCTTCCAGGACGCCGACGCCTGCTGCGGCGACGTCTGCCACTGACCCGAGCTACGGCGCGGCGCACTCTTCCACGGTGATCGAGCCGGTCGCGGCGCGCGCCGCGTCGCAGGCGGAGCCGAACAGCTCCAGGGTGCCGACGCCGACGACGTCCCAGCCGTCGTTGCGCGTGTCGTCGTGGGCGACGGTCGCGCCGTCGATCCGCACCGTGAGCGCGGCGGCGTCGGGGTGCCCACCGAGGTCGAACCTGCAAGAGCCGACGTCGGTGGCGATGCCCTCGACGGTGGTGGCGAGGTCGTCGGACGACGTCACGCTGAAGAAATCGCCGCTGCCGCCTGCTTGCGCGATGTTCGTGAGCACGTCGTTGAACGCGACGGCGCCGTCGATGCCGAGGACGTACACGGGGTAGCCCGCCTGGCTCAAGGCCGTCGCCGCCGCCACGGTGTCGGCGTCGTCGAGGCAGTTCGCGGAGAACTGCTGACACTGCGAGCGGTCGCCGACGCAGCGGCAGGTGTCGCCGTCGAGCGAGCGGTTGCAGTTGGGTCCGCCGTCGGTGGCGAGGATCACCGCGCGCTGACCGCCGTCCTGGGGGAGCAGATCGAGCACGCCCTTGGCCTGGAGCAGCGAAGCCGCCGTAGGCGTGGCGCCCGAGGGCTCCGTCAAGAAGAGCGCGGTCTTGATGGAGCTGTGGTTGTCGAGGCGCACCGGGCGCAAGAGCGCGCCGGCGGCGCAAACGTCGTCGGGGTTGTCTGCGGGGAAGGTCAAAAGCCCGATCGCCACGTGGTCCTCGAGCTGGCCGACGACGCCGTCGCCGCCGCCGAGCAGCGGCCCGACGAGCGCCTCGCGCGTGGCGTCCCACTTGCTGCCGGAGAAGCCCGGCGCGGCCTCGGACATCGACGCCGAGCGATCGACGAGGAGCAGGATGCGCGGCGGGATGGGCGCCTGCGGATCGAAGCTCTGCGTGGTGCACGTCGGCTCGCTGTCGTCGGGGACGCCGTCGCCGTTGTCGTCGGGGTCGAGGCTGTCGGGGGTGCCGTCGCCGTCGGAGTCCGGCGCGCCGCTTCCGGGCGGGCTCCCGTCGTCGCACGGGAACAGACCGGACTCGACGCCGAGGCAGTAGCCGTCGCAGTCGTGGTTTTCGTCCTCGGGGACGCCGTCGCCGTCGCAGTCGTTGGGCCCGATGACGCCGTCGGGGATGCCGTCCCCGTCGTCGTCATTGTCGTCGATGTTGGGGATGCCGTCGCCGTCCGGATCGCCCCAGGGCCCCGTCGTGCCGTCGGGGTTTGTGCCGTAGGGCGTGTCGTCGTCGGCGTTGGCGATGCCGTCGCCGTCGATGTCGTCGTCTTCGGTGTTGGGGATGCCGTCGCCGTCGATGTCGTCGTCCACGGCGTTGGCGATGCCGTCGCCGTCGAGGTCGCTCGCGCTGGCGCCGCCGCGTCCCTGGACGTCATGTTGGGGGCCCGTGCACCCCTCGCAGCCGCAGAGCGTGAGGACGGCGACGGACAACGACGTGGTCATGAGCCTGCGCACGGGGACCTCCGAAAGACGCCGGAGGGTCCGCCACAATCGGAGGGCGGCGGTCGGACGATTGGCTGATGAGTTCATCGGTCGGCTGCCCGACGCGCATTGCAAGCAACAATGACCGCAACAGTCCGGCGGCGCGCTTCGGGAGCCGCGCATGTCAGGCCGACGACGTCGACACCGCGACCCGATTGACGGCCGCCGAATCGCCGACTGTGATCGGGCCCGATGAAGCCCTACCGCCCCCTCGCCCGCGTCGCCGTCGTCACCCAGGTCCTGCTCGCGTCGCACGCGGTGCTGAACCTCGTCGCCCTCGGCATCGACGACAGCACGTTCCAGGGCCTCTCGGACGATGCGTCGCTCGGCCACGTCATGGGAACGCTCGTCGGCCTGGTCGGGCTCATCTCGCTCATCGGTGTCGTGCTCCTCGGCACCGTGGTCGCGTTCCTCATCTGGCTGAACCGCGCCGCGCACAACGCGCGGGTCCTCTATCCGGGGGCATTCTTTTCGATCACCCCCGGCTGGGCGGTGACCTGGTGGTTCGTGCCCATCGCGTTCCTCTACAAGCCCTACCGCGCCGTGCAGGAGCTGTGGGACGCGGCGCGGCCGGGCGGGGCGGCGCTGGTGGGCGTGTGGTGGTGCGCGTTCGTGATGCGCGCGATCCTGTCGCGCTTCACGATGAACGCCGCGGCGGGCTCCGGCTTCGAGGTCGCCTACGCCGCCGTCAACGCCGTCGCCGCCGTCCTGTGCATCGCGGTGGTTCGCGCCATCAGCGCGGCCCAGGCCGAGGCATGGGTGCAGCAAAAGCGCGAGAGCATCGGCGACGTCGTCGCGCACGTCCCGCAGGGCTGAAGACGCGCGCCGATCCCGCGCGGCCGCTCGCCCCCGTCGACGATCGACCGATGATGCCCGGCGGCTCGACAGCCAGCGCCCTCCGATAATGTCCGCGTGGCTCGCACCTTTCGCGCGCCGCGAAGGGTGGCCACATGCTCGGGTCGGAACGAAGGGCGCGCGGGGAATGGTCGACGGCAAGCGCGTGCGGAGCGGTCCTGGCGCTCGCCGTCGCGGTCGGTGGTTGCGAGCCGCCGCCGCCGCCGCCGCCGCCCGATGACCGCGACACCCACGTGAAGCCGGCCGCGTTCGAGCCCGCCGAGGTGCCGGAGCCGCCGCAGGTGATCGACCTCGGCGGCGAGGTGCTCGCCACGCCCAGGGTTGCGATGCTGTACTTCGCCGGTGAGCCGCTGCAGGACATCATCGATCCGTTCGTCGCCGAGCTTCAGCCCGCCGGGTTCTGGACGCCCTCGACGTCGGAGTACGGCGTCGGGCCGCTCACCGTCTCGCCGGCGCTCCACTTCGCGGATGCGGCCCCGTCGTCGCTCACCGGCGACGAGCTCATCACGCAAATGGACGACGCGTTCACGAGCGGGGCCTTCGGGGCCCCCGATCCGTCCACCATCTACACGGCGGTGATCCCCTCGAGCACCGCGTTCGACGACTTCGGCACGTGCTGCGGAGACTTCGACGGCGAGCACTTCGCCGCCAGCGCCGGCGGCGCCACCATCCCGATCGCCGTGGTGTGCGCTTGCGACGACGGCTTCGCCGGACCCGGCCTCGGCGCCGACGACGAGCTCACCGCCACCATCGCGCACGAGCTCGCCGAAGCGGCGACCGATCCGTTCGACGATCCCGCCTTCGCCGAGACCGACGACGCGCACATCGCCTGGACCCTCGCCAGCGGCGGCGAGGTCGGTGACATGTGCGACCTCAGCGACAACGCGTCCATCGTGCTCCCCGGCATGGAGCACGCCATCCAACGCATCTGGTCGAACCAGGCCGCGCTGGTCGGCGCCGACCCCTGCGTGCCTGCGCCGGCCGGCGCCGTCTACTTCCAGAGCGTGCCCGTGCTCGAAGACGATCTCGTGCTGAACATCGACGGCGTGGGCACCGTGCACACGCTCGGAAAGAAGCTCGACGTCGGACAGACCGGCACCATCGAGGTCAAGCTCTCGAGCAGCGCCGACACCGAGGCCTGGACCGTGACGCCCCTCGACGCGTCCTTCGGACAACCTCAGCTCGACTTGCGGCTCGACAAGCGGTCCGGCAACAACGGCGACACCCTCGTGCTCACCGTGACCCTGAACGCGGTGGACCCCGACATCGGCGCGGCGCTGTTCTTCCTCGAGTCGAGCACCGGCAATCCGTCGGCGCCGTCGGCGTCGAGCGCCAGCGTCGGCCTCGTCGGACCCTCGTGAGCCTCACACCACGGGCAGCGTGAACTCGAACGTGGTGACGCCGCCGTTGGACGACGCGCGGACCTCGCCCCCGTGGGCGTTGACGAGCCCGCGCACGATGTAGAGGCCGAGGCCCAGGCCGCGCGACGGGCTCGACGCGGCGGCGTGCGTGCGCACGAAGCGCGAGAACAGGGAGGCGAGCTCCGACGTCGGGATGTCGCGGCCCCGGTTGTCGACGGAGACGCGCATCTCGTGCGCCGTGCGGCGCAGGCGGACGAGCACGGGCGTCTGCGGCTCGGCGTACTTGCACGCGTTGGTGAGGAGGTTGCCGAGCACCTGCTCGATGCGGCCTTCGTCCGCGGGCACCACCGTGTCGAGACCCTCGGGGACGTCGAGCACGATCTCGTGTTCCTGCGAGGGGACGTGCATGATCACCTCCCGCGCGCACGTCGCGAGGCACATCGGCGCCTTGGCGATGCGCAGGCGGCGCGCCTCGATCAGTGACGTGTCCACCAGCTCCTCGAGCATGGCCCACATCCGCCGGGCGCTGATCCGGATCCGCTCCACCGCGCGGCGCACGGTGGGATCTCCCTGGGGGATGCTCTTCGAGAGCAGCTCGTCGGAGAGCCGGATGACGCTGAGCGGTTGCCGCATGTCGTGCGCGACGATGGCGGCCCACTCCTCGCGCAGCTTCTCGACGCGGCGCAGCCCGGTGACGTCGCGGCACAGGCACACGGCGCCCCTGCGCTCGCCGCACGGCGCGATGATGGGAGCCGCGCTGACGAGGACGGGCATGTCGCGGTCGTGTGCGTGCAGCACCAGGTCGAGGTCGGACACCCGCTCGCCGCGGAGCGCGCGCTCGAGAGGCATCTGGTCGACATTGATGATTCGTCCGTCGGGGGTCCGCATGTCGAACCGCGGCGCGCCGGTGTCTCCGGCGGTGGAGAACGGCCGCGCCTTCTCGTTGGCGATCACGTTGCCCGAGGGGTCGGAGATCATCACGCACTCGGGCATCTTGTCGATCACCGCCTGCAGCCACGCCTCGACGCGCGCGCGCTCGCCGACGTCGACGAGCGCGACGATGGACTGCGTCCCCTCGTGCGTGCGCAGCGGCGTCGCCACCGCTTGGAACGTGCGCCGGCGCCCCGCCGGCATGTCGATGTCCAGATCGACGGTGAGCGGAGCCACCGCTTCGCAGCACGACGACACGCCATGCCAGAACGGCTCCTCGCGCACGACCGCGACCACATCCAGAAAGGACGAACCGGTCACCGGCGCGGCGCAGCCGAAGAGCCGCGCGAACGCGGTGTTGGTCGCGCGGATGACGCCGGCGGCGTCGACGACGACGTGCGCGACGGGTGAGTCGTCGAGCGTGGAAAGGTGGCGCTCGAGAGCGGCCCTCGTGTTGATGATCATGTTCCCCCGCGCTCGGTTGTAACGGAGCGCCAAGGAGGCGAACAAGCCGGGATTCAATGTGAATCGTTTTGTCGATTCGTAGGGCGCGAATCGGTATGGGTGTTCACGGCGACGTGCCGCGCGTGATCGCGATGCACCACGAAAGAATCCTGCCGGACGGTGTCGCGAATTTGGTGGGGTGACGGCACGAGCCCAGAGCGTCCGTGGGCTCCGCAGGCGCGTGATCGGAGGGCGGGCGGCGCGTTCAGGGAGCGCGCGGTGCAGGGAGCGCGCGCTTGCCCTTGGGCAGCACCTTGCGCGGCACCGACTTCTTCTTCTCCTTCGCCTTCTTTTCTTTCTCCTTCGCCTTGTCGAGGTCTTCGAGCTCGCGCTGCCGTTGCTGCTGGAGCTGCGCGGGCGGGGCGCGTCCCGCGCGCTCCTGCTGCGCGTCGCGGTCGATGATGCGCCGGCGCTGCGCGTCGAAGCGCCCGTCGACGTCGTCGGCGGGGGTCCTGAGCGGGCGCACCTCGACCTTGGAGGGCGGCGGCGCGCGGCGGTCGGGCACGATGTCCCGCGCACCGGTGCGGCGCTCGACGTCCGGCGCGCGGCGGATGGGGACGGCGTCGTCCCGGGTGCGCGGGCGCGCCTCCGGCGTGCCGTCCACGACGTCGACGACGGGCCGCGGCGTCACGCGCGTCCCCGTGGCGCGCTCGATGTCGCGCGGATCGACGCCGGGGTCGACGATGCGCCCGTGATCACCGCGCTCGGGCCGATGCAGCACGTGCGTCCGCGGCAGGATCGTGCGGCTCTGTGCGTGCGTGTGCACCACTGTGACGACGTTGATGACGAGGAAGTTGCGCTCGTCGACGAAGACCCACGCCCACGGGCCGATGCGGGCGCCGACGTCGGCGACCAAAAAGCCCCGGCCCGGGATCCACACCGCGTCCGGCCCGAGCGGCGCCCAGCCGATGAAGCCGGGGCCTGTCCGCCAGGCCACCCACGCCGGCGCCCAGACGCTGCCGGGCACCCAGATCCAGCCCGCGTCGTCGAGCCAGAGCCAGCGGCCGTAGTGATGGCAGACCCAGCCGAAGGGCTCGCCGGAGACCCACACCCAGCCGTACTCGGTGGTGTAGCTCCAGTGCCCGACCGTGTACGGCCGCCAACCCGTGTCGACGTACGGGCTGAAGACCCAGCCGTATTGGTCGTTCCACCACCAGTCGCCGTACGCGGAGATGTCCCGATAAAAGAGCGGCTCGTCGGCGACCGACGGGCGCGGCGGCGGCGGCGGCGGCGCCGGCGTCGCCTCCGCGCATGACGACGTCGTCAGCACGGCGAACAGCGCGAGCGCGAGCGCACGCGCGAGGCGCGCAGGGGACGGATGGAGCGAGAGGCGGGACGTGAGGCGCATATCGCTGCGATCAGCAGGATCTGCGCCACGGGGGCGCCGCTCGCTGACGCAGCCGCGCTCCGCTCGACGGTGCGACCGGACACGGCTCGCCGGGTGACAGCGCGCGGGCGCGCAGCGTCACTCGGCGGCGATGGGGAGATCGTCGCCGGGGTCGTGGTCGTGGTCGTGGCGGGCGATGCCCTTGCGGGCCAGGGCGCGTTGCAGCACGGGCCTCGGCACCTGCAGCAGGCGCGCGGCGCGGGAGCGGTTCTCGACGGCGCGGTTGATTGCCTGGTCGACGAACGCCTGCCGCGCCTCCTCCTCGAAGTCGAACAGCCCCACGCGGCCGACGAACGGCGCCACCAAAGACGCCACGTCGGGCAGCGGCTCCTCGCGCGCCGCGTCCAGCTCCGCGAGGAGGACGTCGCTGCCCAAGGGGCCGTCGAAGAGACGGTCCACGCCCCAGCGCCCGAGGGCGAACGCGTCCGCCGCCGACAGCGCCTGCTCGTGGACCGCGAACACGATGGGCGTGGGCATCCGGCGCCGGGCCGCGATGGCGATCCAGACGGCCCCCTGGAGGCTGTCGATGTCGACGAGCGCAAAGGCAATCGGCACCCCGCTCGTCAGGCGCTCCACCGCGCGCTCGAGCGAAGTGGCAGCGACGACGTCGCGAAAGCGCGTCTCGAGCGCGGTGCGCAGACCATGGGACGAGCGGGCCTTGTTCCCCACGAGGAGCGCCACGCCCCAGTCGACGAAGTCCCCCATGCGTGGATGGTGCGCATCCGCACGTGCTCCGGTCAACCGGTCGGGGGCCGGCGGCCCCCGGGCCGGCCGCCCGAGGCCCGGCTTCGGCAATCCCGCCACGCCGACCCCCTGCACCGCGCGGGTCCAGGGCTCCCCGGCGCCTAACGGCGGGGCGCCTGACGGGCGGCGTCGAGCAACAGCCCGCGCTCCGCCGACGCCACCGCGTGGCGCGCCTTGTCCACGGCATCGATGTTCACCGAGATCGACGTGATGCCGAAGCGCACGAGGTGCGCGGCGAAGTCCGGGTAGTTCGAGGGCGCCTGGCCGCACAGCGACGACGTGATCCCCGCCGTGCGCGCCGCGGTGATGATGCGCTCGATGGCGTCGAGGACTGCGCCGTCGCGCTCGTCGAACAGCTCGGAGCACGTCTCGGAGTCGCGATCCACGCCGAGCGTGAGCTGCGTGAGGTCGTTGCTCCCGATGGAGACGCCGTCGATCCCCATGCGCGCGTAAAACGGGATCCAGTAGGCCACCGACGGCACCTCGGCCATCACCCAGCGGTGCAGACCGCGCTGCTTGCCGAGCGGGCTCTTGTCGACAATCTCGAGGCACGCCTCGAGCTCCCAGCGCGTGCGCACGAACGGGATCATGATGTGGACGTTGGGTGACTCCTCGCGCACGCGCGCGAGCACCTCGAGCTCGACCTGGAACAGCTCCGGGTCCTTCACGTAGCGGTAGCAGCCGCGGTAGCCGATCATCGGGTTCTCTTCGACCGGCTCGTACTTCTCGCCGCCGGCGAGGCCGCGGAACTCGTTGGTCCGGAAGTCGTACGACCGATACACGACCGGTCGCGGGGCGAAGGCGCGCGCGATCCTCGACAGGGATTCGGTGAGCTTGTCGACGAGCTCCTTGCGACCACCCGACGCCATGAGCTCCTTCGGGTGTTTGCCGGCGAGCGCGTCGGTGATCGTGAATTCCGCGCGAAGCAGGCCGACGCCGTCGACGGGGAGCTTGGCCACCGCCTCCGCCTGCTGGGCCATGGCGAGGTTGACGTAGAGCTTGGTCGCGATCGTCTCCTCGGCCGGCGCGGCCGTCGGCGCCGCCGCCGCCGCCGCCTTGCCCGTGGCCGCAACGGTCACGGGAGACGGGGCGCCCTCGAGGACGATCCCCTTGGCGCCGTCGACGGTGATCTCCTCACCGTCGCGCAGGATGCGGGTGGCCTGGCGCGTGCCGACGACGCACGGGATGCCGAGCTCGCGGCTGACGATGGCGGCGTGGCAGGTGATGCCGCCGCTGTCGGTGACGACGGCGGAGGCGCGGCGAATGGTCGGCACCCAGTCCGGCGCCGTCATCTGCGCCACGAGGACCTCGCCGTCTTTCAGGCGCGCGCCCTCGTCGGGGCTCTTCAGCAGTCGAGCCTTGCCGCCGGCGATGCCCGGTGACGCGCCGAGGCCGGTGACGAGCGGTTTGCCCGCAGGCGCCGCGCCCCTGGTCGGCGCGGAGCCGGCCGGAGCGTCCTCGTGCAGCGTCGTGATCGGGCGGGTCTGCACCAGGTAGAAGCGGCCGCCCTCCTCGGCCCACTCGATGTCCTGGGGCTTGCCGTAGTGCTTCTCCACGTTCAGTCCGACGACGGCGAGCGCCACCGCCTCGTCGTCGGAGAGCACCCTGCGGAGAGCGTCGTCGCCCTTGAGGTCCACGCGATGATCGCGCCCGTTCTTGCCGCGCACGATCTTGAACGCCTTTTCGCCCACGCGCGCCTCGAGGAGGCGGGGGCCCTCCTTCAGCAGCGTGTACGTGTCCGGCTCGACCTGGCCGCCGACGACGACCTCGCCGAGGCCGAAGGCGCCTTCGATGACGATGCGGGCGCGGTCGCCGGTGGCGGGATCGGCGGTGAACATCACGCCCGAGCGCGCGGAGTGCACCATCTTCTGCACCACCACCGCGAGCTGCGGCTCGTCCGAGAGGTGTTGCGCCTTGCGATACGCGAGGACGCGCGGGGTGTACGCCGAGGCCCAGCACGCCTTGATGTGTTGCAGGAGGGAGCTCGCTCCGGCCACGTCGGTGAAGGTCTCGTGCATCCCGGCGAACGACGTGCCCGCCGTGTCCTCCGAGGTCGCCGACGAGCGGACCGCCACGGCCTCATGGGCGCCGATGCGGCGATACGCCTGGGTGATCTCCTCCTCGAGAGCTGGGGGAATCGGCACATCGAGGATGATGTGGCGGAGCTCGTCCGCGGTGCGCGCGACGCCCGCGGCGTCGTTGGCGTCGACGCCTGCCATGAGCTTCCGCAGCTTCTCCCGTGCGCCCGCCGCCTCCAGCGATGCGATGAACGCCTCCGCGGTGACGACGAAGCCGGACGGCACCGGGAGCCCGGCCCGCACCATCTCGCCGAGGTTGGCGCCCTTGCCGCCCGCGTGGGCGACGTCGTTCTTGGTGAGCTCAGCGAGGGGGATGACGTTTTTGGACATGCCCCGCCCCTTCCGAGATCCGTGCCAGTGTTGGCGCGGCGGATGCTTGCTCCGTGGGGCATGCGGACTCTCCTCGTCGCCGTCGCGTCGTTCTTCCGGTTCCTGGTGCTGATCGGCACGGGCCGGTTGCATCAGCCCCGCGCGCGCCTCGGCCTCGAGGTGGACGCACCGCGGGAGAACCACTTCGTGGCGTTTCGCGAGACGCGCGTCGCCGCGCACGGCGACACCGTGTTGCTCATCTGGTTCGAGCTGCGCTTCGTCGCGCCGAAGAACCGCCGGCGCGCGTCGCTCTTCCGGCGCGTGTGCATCATCACCACGCCGTTCTTCAGCGGCGTCGACGGCTTCGTGAGCAAGCTGTGGATGGAGGATCGTGTGGCCGCGCGCTACCTCGGCATCTACGAGTTTGCGTCGGCGTCCGCGGCGTCGGAGTACGCGAGCTACATCGCCGCCGTGTTGCACCCGTTGTCGAAGCCGGGCTCGATCTCCTGGGAGATCGTGGAGCAGGAGAGCGTCGCCGACACCATCGCCACGCACGCGCCGGCGCGCGCCGCATAGCCAGTCGTGCGCCTCGAGCCGCGCCGTCACCTCGCTTGGGGGTGCTTCGTTCGGCTTCGAGCGCGCGCTCAGCGAGCGCCGCTGACCCGCGTCACCGGCGGCGGCGGCGTGAGCGGCGGGGTGTCGCGCGTCGCGCGGTCGCAGATGACCATGCCGCCGAGCAGCAGCAGGAACGCGATGCCGGTGGCGAAGGCCAACGCGGAGCTCAGCTTCGCTTCGCGGATCTCCATGAACACGCCCACGACGACGGCGGCCTTGACGAGCGCGATGCTGAGGGCCACCGGCACGCTGAGGCCGTGGAGGTGCAGGAACGACAAGCCGAGGCTCGCGCCCGCGAGCAGCACGAGCGCGGCAAACGCGAGGAGGACAGCGCGCACGGTCACCCGTGGCCGCCCGTGAGATAGAAGAGCGGCCACAGGAAGATCCAGACGACGTCGACGTAGTGCCAGTAGAGCGCGGCGTTCTCGAACGCGTGGTGCCAGCCGTTCGAGCGGCGGCCGAGCGCGAGCACGCAGGCGACGATCAGCAAGACGCAAAAGCCGACGGCGACGTGCACCGCGTGAAACGCCGTGGCCACGTAGTAGAGCGTCCAGAACGCGGCGGGCCCCTTCGCGCCCGCGGACACGCCGGGCACGATGCCTTCGTGGACGTGTAGGCCGTACTCGATGCCCTTGAGCAGCAGGAACGTCCCGCCGAGGAGCGCCGTGACGAAGGTCAGTGCGGCGGCGAGGCGCGCGCGCCCGGCACGATTGACGATGACGCCGAGCGCCAGCGTGCAACTGCTGGTCAGCAGAATGAAGGTGTTGACGCTGCCGATGGCCTTCCTGCCGTGCGCCACGCCGGCGGCGAAGCCCGCCGGAATCCGCCGCGCGCTCGGCCGTGTACAGGACGAAGAGCGCGGTGAAGAACATGACTTCGCTGCCGATGAGGAGCCACATGCCGAGCCGCGTGGCGTGGTGTTGCTGCCCGGCGTCCTCGAAGTGCGCGGCGTGGCTCATGCGGGCCCCGCTCCGAGGCGCGGCGAGCGCGGACCGTGCAGGGGCGGCCGCGCCGCGTAGTCGTAGGGGCCCACCTCGACGTGAAGCGGCTCGATGAAGTTGTCCTTCGGCGGCGGCGACGGCGTCTCCCACTCGTAGCTCATCGACGCCCAGGGGTTCGGTCCGGCGGGCTTCCCGCGGAACGCCGCCACGGTGAGGTAGATGACGGGCAGGACGAGCCCGGCGGCGAGCGCCCACGACCCCACCGTCGAGATCACGTGCAGCGTCTGGAACGAAGGATCGTAGGTGGCGTAGCGGCGCGGCATCCCGCCGTTTCCCAGGAGGAACTGCGGCGTGAAGGTCACGATGAAGCCCGAGAGCACGAGCGCCGCGGACAGGAGTCCCCAACGCTCGGAGTAGAGCCGCCCGGTCGCTTTGGGAAACCAATAGTGGAGCGCCGCGAGGTACGCGGTGAGCGTGCCGCCGACCATGATGAAGTGGAAGTGCGCGACGACGAAGTAGGTGTCGTGCCAGTGGACGTCGAGGCTCACGGAGCTGAGCGCCACGCCGGTCATGCCGCCGAACGCGAACAGGAACAGGAAGCCGACGATATACGCGAGCGGCGTGGACAGCGTCGTCTCTCCACCGTGGAGCGTGAGCGTCCAGGTGAAGACCTTGATGGCGGAGAACACGGACACGAGCATGGTGAACAGGCTGAACGCGCCGATGCCGACCTCGGAGATGCCCGCGACGAAGAGGTGGTGGCCCCACGAGAAGAAGCCGACGAAGGCGATGCCCAGGCTCGAGTAGGCGATGGCGCGATACGAGTACGGCGCCTGGCGCGCGAAGGTGCAGACCACCTCCGAGACCACGCCCATGCCCGGCAGGATCATGATGTAGACGGCCGGGTGCGAGTAGAACCAGAAGATGTGCTGGTAGAGAACCGGGTCACCGCCCCGCGCGGCGTCGAAGATGCCGATGTCGAAGACGTGGTCGAGCCCGATGAGGATGAGCGCCATGGCGAGCACGGGAGTGGCAAAGAGCTGGATGACGCTGGTGCCGTAGATTCCCCAGACGAACAGCGGCATCTTCATGAACGGGAGGCCCCGCGCACGCATGGTGTGCACGGTGACGATGAAGTTGATGCCGGTGATGATGGTGGAGAACCCGACCACAAAGACGCCGAGCAGCACGGGCACGAGCGTGGCCGGTGTCACCGACGAGTACGGTGTGTAGAACGTCCAGCCCGTGTCGGCGCCGCCGGCGACGGCGCCGACCAACACCATCGTTGCGCCGACCACGTAGACGTAGAAGCTCGTGATGTTGAGCTTGGGGAACGCGACGTCGCGTGCGCCGATCATCATCGGCAGCGCGAAGTTTCCGAACGCCGCCGGGATGGACGGGATCATGAACAGCCAGACCATGATCACGCCGTGGAGCGTGAACAGCTTGTTGTAGGTCTCGGCCTCGAACAGATCGGTGCCGGGACCGAGGTGCTCGATCCGGATGAGCAGCGCAAAGACGCCGCCGAGGAAGAGCATCAGCGCGTTGGCGAAGAAGAACAGGATGCCCACACGCTTGTGGTCGGTGGTGAACAGCCACGACCTGATGCGCGTATCGGAGAGATACGATCCGCTCATGGCGGCCCCCGGAGACTGTGGATGAGCTCGATGATGTCGGCGACGTCTGCAGGCGAGAGCACGCCCTGAAAGCGCGGCATGACATCGGCGTAGCCCTCCACCACGCGCGCGCTCGGGAACACCATGGACTGCGTGAGATAGGCGTCGTCCGCGACGACCTCCTCCCCGCCGGTCATGCGCACCGTGCTCCCTGCGAGCTCCCGCCACGAGGGTCCGATGCGCGGCGCGCCGTCGAGCGAGTGACACGACAGGCAGCCGGCGCGCGCGGCCGCGAGCATCCCGCGCCGCGCCGCCGGCGACGACGGACGAGACGGGGCGAGGGCGCCGTCGTACTCCGCGAGCGGCACGACGTGGATGGTGCCGAGCATGCGCGCGTGGCCCGCGCCGCACATCTCCGCGCAGCGCACGGGGAAGTCGCCGGTCTCGCGGGCCTGGAACCACGCGGTGACGTAGCGGCCGGGGATCACGTCTTCCTTCAAGCGAAACGCCGGCACATAGAAGCTGTGAATGACGTCGCGGGACGTCATGACGACCTCCACCGGGATGCCGCGTGGCACCGTCAGCGTGCCGAGCTCGATCTCGCCGCTGTCGTGCTCGAATTTCCACATCCACTGCTTGGCGGTGACGTGGACGACGAGCGCGCCTGGCGGGACCTCGTGCATGTGGTCGTACTGCTGAAACCCGATGGACCACCACAGCAGGAACATCGCCAGGATGGACGACATGATGAGCGCCTCGCCCGTGGTCGACGCGTAGCCGCTCCGCTTGGGCCGCGGTGGGCCGGTCCGGCGGTACTTGGCGATGAAGAAGACCGCGACGAACGTGATGCCAAGGCTGCCCACCACAGCGGTGCTGAAGACGAACGCGTGGAGCCAGTCGATGTGCTTGGCGAACGTGGACGCCTGTGGCGGCAGGTTGAGGGCCCAGATGATGAAGCGGTTCATCGCGCGCTCCGCTCGACGATCAGCGCCTTCGCGTCGTCGATGGGGATGTGGGCGACGCCGTCGGCGCGATCCACCCAGCCGAGGGAACGCAGCGCCTCGTCCGCGCGTCGCCGCTTTGGCGCCGCCAGGGCCGGGCCGCGGATGGGCGTCTGGTAGACGCCGCCGATGCTTACAGGCGCCGTCGCGCTCTCGCCGCGGTGCACCGGGCTGCTCATCGCCACGACGACCACGAGCGACACGGCGATGACGACGAGCGAGACCAGCGTCACGATGACGATCGGCCGCGCCTGCAGCCGATCGTGCTCCTGGTGGACGGGCGGCGGCGCGGCGCTCATGCAGGCTCCTGAAGGCGCTCGAGCGCGAAGAGGACCGTGATGCAGGTCGCGACGACGCCGACGCCGATGACGAAGCCCACCACGCGCGCGAACGGTGAATCGAGCGGGCCACCACCGTGGGCCGAGGGGACCACGAGCCACACGGCCTCGAGGAGCTGGGCGCACGCGACCCACGCCCCCATCGTCGCGGTGCCCCACGGCCGCTCCTTGAGCGCGCGAAAGAGCAACAGGAACATGGTGGTGGCGACGCCGCCCGCGGCGAGGAAGCCGGCGACGACGGGCCACGCGCCGGTCATCCGCTCGGCGTAGTAGGCGTTTTCGTGCGGAAGGTTCCCGATCCAGACGATCAGGAGCTGCATGAAGCTGACGTAGCCCCAGAACATCGTCGTCGCGAACATCATGGTGCCGAAGTCGGCGCACACCTGGGGCGCGCGACGGGCCCACAGGAAGCTCGCGATGCCGAGCGCGCCGGCGGCGCCGGCCGCGATGACGATGACGCCGAAGATGGTGGAGCGGAAATGGGGCGTGAGCTCCATGAGCCAGTCGAACGACGCGAGCATGGAGAGCCCGAACAACGACAGCATGCCCAACGCCGCCGGCCACTCGCGATCTCTTCCGGTGCGGCGTCGTACGAGGAGCGCCACCGCGGCGAGCCCGGCGAGCACGACGCCGCTCCGCACGCCCCACCCGGCGCCCGACACCTCGCCGCGCAACGCGTCCCAGGCGTACAGGTGCGGCGCGTCGACGGCGACCGGGATGAACAAGATCGGCAAGAACACGGTGAGTCCGCTCAGCGCCCGCATCGGCGCGCGCAGGGCGGCGAGCCAGCGCGCGTCCACGAGGCCGTCGAGGAGCACGAAGAAGAGCGCGCCCCAGCCGATCATCGCGGCGTAGGTGAAGGCGGCGAGGTAGCCGATCACGGCACCGCCTCCAGCCGTGCGCGCAAGCGCGGGGGAAGCTCGGCCGCCGGCGCGTGCCGGCTCAGTTGCAGCGCCTTTACGTACCAGGCCACGGCCCAGCGCTCGCGCGCGTCGAGCTCGGCAGCGTACGAACGCATCAGCCCGTAGCCGTTCGTGGAGACGTCGTAGAAGTACGCAGGCGGCTCCGCGCGCAGCCGCGGGATGTGCAGGTCGCGCGGCTTGACGAGCTCCATGTGCTCGGCGACGACGCTGTCTCCGTCCCCGAGGCGCCCGTGACACGCGGCGCACGTGACGTTGAACTCGCGCTCGCCCTCGTCGAGCAGCGCCTGCGTCACCGGCGGGCGGGTGCCCGGCTTCGGCGACAGATAGGCCACGGTCCCCGGCGGCGGCGCCTGCAGCACCTTGCCGTCGCTGAAGAAGTCGCTCCTCTCGAAGTCGTCGGCGCGCTGCTGCTCGAGCATGCGCTCGAGCGACGGGTCCGGCAGGACGAACGCGTCCGCGCACGGTGTGCACGACGACGCGAAGGCCGTGAGCGCGACCGCCAGGGGCAGGTGCTTGCGGGTCACCCCACGGCTCCTTGGTCGCCGGTCGCGGGAGGGACCCCGACACGCAGCGCGCCCGCGGCGACCAGCGCGTCGCGCAGACGCGGGAAGCCGGCGACGTCGACGACGGCGCAGACGAAGAAGCGATCGCTTGTTGCGCGCTCGATGCCGTGAAGCGCGAAGGAGGGGTGCGCGAGGCGCGGCATCCGGCTCGCGACGAAGAACGCGATGAAGATGGAGACGCCCGCGACGAGCACCGTGGTTTCGAACGTGAGCGGGATGAACGCCGGCGCCGAGTGCAGCGGCCGCCCGCCGACGTTCAACGGGTAGTCGACGAGGTTGATGTACCACTGGAGCCAGTACGCGAAGATGCCGCCGCTCACGCCGCCGAGGAGACCCGTCGCCGCCACGGCCTTCTCGCGTACACGCGCTTGCGGCAGCTCCTTGCGGTCCAGCGGAAACGGCGAGATCGCTTCGATGTCGCGCGCGCCGCTCCTGCGCGCCGCCGCGAGGACGCGCACCAGCGTGTCCTCGTCCGCAGCTTCGGCGACGCAGAAGACGTCAGCCACGACGCACCTCCGCCTTCAGCTCCGACAACGGAATGAAGGGAACGAACCGGAGAAAGAGGAGAAAGAGGAACGCGAAGAAGCACAGGGAGCCGGTGAAGAGCCCCGCGTCGATCCACGACGGCTTGAACGTGGCCCAGCTCGACGGCAGGTAGTCGCGCGACAACGAGCCCGCGATGATCACGAATCGCTCGAGCCACATGCCGAGGTTCACGACGAGGGACATCGCGAACAGGACCGCCGGCGAGCGGCGCAGCCGCTTGAACCACAGCACCTGCGGGGCGGCGACGTTGCAGGCGAACGTGAGCCAGAACCAGAAAGCGTACGGCCCTGCGGGGCGCAGGTGGAACGTGAACTCGCGCTCGATCTCGTCGCTGCTGTTCCACGCGAGGATGTGCTCGGCGGCGTACGCGTACGCGAGCACCAGGCTCAGGAGGAGGATCATCTTCCCGAGCATCTCGAGGTGGCGCGTGGTGATGACGTCTTCGAGGCGGTAAACCCAGCGGATGGGCACGATGAGCGTGCACAGCATCGCGAAACCCGAAAACAGCGCGCCCGCGACGAAATACGGCGGGAAGATCGTGGAGTGCCAGCCGTGGACGATGGCGATGGCAAAGTCGAGCGACACCACGCTGTGCACGCTGACGACGAGCGGTGTCGCCAGCCCGCCGAGGAGGAGCGAGGTCTTCGCGTGCAGCTGCCATTGGCCGCTCGTGCCGCGCCAGCCGAGGGCGAAGAGGCCGTACACGCGGCGCCGAACGGCGCCGACGGCGTGGTCGCGCGCAGCCGCGAGGTCGGGGATGAGCCCGACGTACCAAAACAGGAGCGAGATGGTCCCATAGGTCGTGATGGCGCCGACGTCCCAGGTGAGCGAAGAGCGAAACTGCGGCCAGACGCCCATCTGCTCGGGATAGGGGATGAGCCAGTAGGCGAACCACGCCCGCCCCATGTGGAGGATCGGGAACAGCATCGCCTGCACCACGGCGAACAGCGTCATGGTCTCCGCCAGCCGGTTGATCGACGTGCGCCAGCGCTGTCGCAGCAGGAGGAGGATGGCGGAGATGAACGTCCCCGCGTGGCCGATTCCGATCCACCACACGAAGTTGGTGATGGCGAAGCACCACGCCACCGGGATGTTGTTGCCCCAGGTGCCGATGCCCGCGACGAGTGTGTAGAGCATCGCCGCGAAGAACATCAGCGTGCCCGCCCCGCTGATGACCATGAGCGGCAGGAGGCCCCGCGGCGGGTGCATGTTGAAGTCGACGATGCGCGTCGTGAGCGCGCCGAGCTCATGACGGCCGAGGATCACGTCGCTCATCGGTCATCACCGCGGCGCACGCGCGCGAGGTAGCGCGTGCGCGGTCTGGTGTTTTCCTCCCCGAGCGCGGAGTAGGCCCTCCGATCGTCACGGAGCGCGCTGACGCGCGAGCTCGGGTCGTCGATGCGACCGAAGGCGATGGCGTCGGTGGGGCAGGTCTGCGCGCACGCGGGCGTCACCTCGCCGTCCGCGATGTCGCGATGCTCGACGTCGGAGTCGATCACCGCCTTGCGAATGCGCTGCACGCAGTAGGTGCACTTCTCCATCACCCCGCGTGCGCGCACGGTGACGTCGGGGTTCATGGCGAGCTTCTCGACCGGCGACTTGTCGCGGTTGAAGTTGTACCAGTTGAAACGCCGGACCTTGTAAGGGCAGTTGTTGGAGCAGAACCGCGTGCCGACGCAGCGGTTGTAGATCATCTCGTTGAGGCCGTCGGCGCTGTGGACGGTGGCGTTGACGGGGCAGACGTATTCGCACGGCGCCGTCTCGCAGTGCTGGCAGAGCATGGGCTGGAAGATGGGCTTGGGGGACTCGACGTCGCCTTCGAAGTAGATGTCCAAACGCAGCCAATGCATCTCGCGGCGCAGGAGCACCCCATCGCGGCCGACCACCGGCACGTTGTTCTCGGCCATGCACGCGACCACGCAGGCGGAGCAGCCCGTGCAGCGGTCGAGGTCGATGCTCATCCCCCACTGCACGCCCCGTTGCCGCGGCGGCTCATACAGCGTCGTCAGCGTCGGCTTCTTCAGCGCGCGCGGCGGCTTCGCCGACGCGAGATCCCGCTGGCTCACGGCGACGGCGACCTCGGACCGGACGCGGTGATGCGACTGGGTGCGCGCGAGCTCTCGGCGGGCGCCGCGCTTGTGCACGCCGACGGTGGCGCCGAGCTCGCCGAAGGACGCGAGGCGCCACGCAGAGAAACCCTTCCCGCGCGCGAGCGGTGCTTCCACCTGCCGGCCCCAACCGGTGTGCACGACGACGACGTCGTCTGCCACGCCGGGTTGAACGATGACGGGCGCGGCGAGGTGGGTGTCGTTGCGGACGAGATCGACGAGGTCGCCGTCGGTGACGTCGAGCGCCGCCGCCGTGCGTGGAGAGACCAGGGCCGCGTTTTCCCAGGTGAGCTTGGTGATCGGATCGGGCAGCTCGAGCAGCCAAGACACGTTGCACAGCTCGCCGGTGTGCATCCGCAGGTCGGTGCGAACGGAGAGCGCGAGGGTCTTCTCCGTCCCCGTTTCGCCTGCAGGCACCCGGCCGGCGGCGGGCGTGGCGGATGCGGAGGGGGTCGCGGTGCTGCCGGCGCCGGTGGCGATGCGCGCGAGGATTTCGGCGGCGCCCTGCGTGGATGCGTAGGGCGGCGTCGAGGTGCCGGGGAGGAAGCCGAGGCGCAGCGTGTCGTCGACGGCGGCGCCTTGTTCGCGGATGACGCGGCCCACGAGCTCGCGCGGATCGGAGACGTCGACGCCGGCGAAGCGTGCGAGGATCTCGGGGAGGCTCTGCGAGCCGTACAGCGGCTTCACGGCGGGTTGCACGATGGAGATCGTGCCGTCCAACGCGCGCGCGTCCCCCCAGCTCTCGAGCGTGTGCGCCAGCGGCAGGAACCATGACGACGAAGGCGCCGTCTCGTCGGCGAGCAGCGCTGCGTGGATGTGCTCACGCGGGCGACCGAGCAAGTGGGCGCGCGCGGGGAACGCGTACGCGAGGTTGACGTCGAGGGTGGCGAGCACATCGACGGCGCCGGCTTCGAGGGCTTCGAACAGGAGGTCCGGGTCGTGCGTGGGCGCGCCGGCCTCGAGGACGGCGGGGCGAACCAGGCGCACCACGGGGCTGTGCCCGCGAAATGCGCCGAGTGCAGCGTGAATGGCGTGCGCGGCCGCGTGGACCTCGGGCGGTTGCCGGTCGCCGACGAGCACCACCCCGGGGCCGGCAGCGAGCGCGCGCGCGGCGGCGTCGACGAACGCGCGCTCGAGGTCGTCGACGTCCGCGGCGCCGGAGCCGCGAACAGCGCCCGCGTCGGCGCTGCCGTGGATGACGGCGCGCGCGAGCGCGCGCGCGATCAACGGGACGCGCGCAGGGGAGATGCGCACGCGGACGTCCGCGTTCATGAACGCCAGGCTGGCGCCGTCGTCGGCGGCGAACAGGCGCGCGTCGGCGTCGGTGCGACGCCGCGCGGCCCAGTCGTAGGCGAGGCGCACGCTGTCGGGCGCGTCGGTGAAGATGTCGGCGTCGAGGCACACCACGTGCCGCGCGGCGGAGAGGTCGGCCACGACGTCGAGGGCGCGACCGAACGCGCGATCGGCCCCGCGCCACGCGTTGGCCCTCGGCGCCGACGAGACGAAGTGCACGGATGCGCGCGGCATCTCGTCCCGCAAACGCTGGAGCAGGAACGCCACGCTCGGTGCGCTCGTGGGCGGCAACACCAGGTGGAGCCCCTCGCCTGCGCGCGCACGCAGGTCGTTGCGCAACAACGCGAACGCGTCGTGAAAGCCGGTAGGCGTGCCGGGCCGTTGACGCCTGCGCACCTCTTGGGCCCGCGCGGGGTCGTAGAGCTCGAGGATCAACGCCTGCTGCCACGCGCTCGCGCGCCCGAGGCTCATGGGGTGCCGCGGGTGACCTTCGATCTTGGTCGGCCGGCCCACGTGCGTCTCGACGAGGATGCCCGTCGCGTACCCGTCGCGAACGGCGCTGCTGGCGTAGAACGCCGGGATGCCCGGGTGCGTCTCCGGCGGCGCGTCGACGTACGGCATGATGTTTTCGAACGGCTGTCGCGCGCACGACGCGAGCGCGACGCTCGCGCCCATGAGCTCGAGCAGGTGCCGCCGCTTCAACGAGAACGGCTGCTCCGGCACCTCGTCGAGCGGTTCGTCATCGGCGCCGCCGAGGTACTCCTCGACGTCACGCCAGCGGAGCCTCTGCGACGCGGCGTCGAGCACCGTCTTCCAGCTCGTCATCGGTGGCACCCCACGCAGTCGGTGGTGGGGTGCGGCTTCAGCTCGCGCACCAACTGCGCCTCGGTGGCGGGGTCGGCTTGCCACTCCATGTCCGTGATGCGATCGAGCGGCCGGAGGTGCCCCTCCGGGTGCCGGTGGCAATCGAGGCACCAGTTCATAATGACGGGGTTCACCATCACCACCTGCGCCATGAGATCGACGCGGCCGTGGCACTCGACGCAGCCGACGCCGCGCCGTGTGTGCGCCTCGTGGTTGAAGAAGACGAAGTCGGGTGCGTCGTAGACGCGGACCCACGGGATGGGTTTCTTCCTCTCGAAGCTCTCGCGCACGGGCGCGAGGAGCTTGCTGTCGATCCAGATTTGCGCGTGACAGCCCATGCACACCGACGTCGCCGGCACGGAGGCGCGCGGGCCCTTCTCTGCTGTGTCGTGGCAGTAGAGGCAGTCGATGCCGTCGTCGCGCACGTGGTGCCGATGATCGAAGAGCACCGGTTGGATCACCTGCCGCTGATCCTCCGTGCACGACGGCGCGCGAATGAGGACGATGAGCAGCGTGGGGACGCCGATGATGCCGCCGCCGAAGGCGACGAGCGCGACGCGCAGCAGATCGTCCGACCACGATGGAAAGAGCGCCGGCATTCGCGAGTTGTGATGCTCGGGCGCCTCGAGCGCAACTCGAGATCGCTCCATTCGTCGACAACGTTCGTGCATCTCGGAATGAACATGCGCGCGACGCTCGCGCACGTGAGGAGCGCCGCCCCGCCCTCGACTGAACGTTCGCTATGACGCGAGCGACTCGGCGTCGATGAGGGCGGCGCGAACATCGGTGAATCGCTCACGGAGCGCGGCGGAGTAACGAGATCGCCTCGAGCTCCCACACTCGAGCGACTGCGCGCGCCGCTGCAAAGGAACGGGACATGCAGCCGTCGTCGTCATGAACACATCTCATAAAGTCGTCGTCGTCTCACGGCGCCCACGGCGTGTTCGATGACAGGAGTCGCGCGCACAGCCTGCAGGTGTGGGCGAACCGCCGGCGCGGCTGGCTCGCAGCCGCCGGCGCCGCCGTGGCCGCGACCGTCGTCGCCGTGCGCGCCGTCCGCCGCTTGCGCGGACGTTGACCGCGCCCGCTATGCGCGCCGCTTGCGGGGCGCGCGCGTGTCGATCAGGAGACGAAGGAGCGCGTCCATCTCCTCCTGGTCGCGCAGGTACCATTCGGCCTCCGACGCCGCCGAGCGGCCCACGCGGATGCACAGGAGGCGATCGGGTTTGTGCAGCGCGAAGACGTCCTCGTCGGTGACGTCGTCACCGATGTAGATGGCGCAGGCGGAGCCGCTCTTCTTGCGGAGCTTCTCGAGCGCGTCTCCCTTGTGCGGTGCGCGCGCGGGGACCGCGTTCACCACAGCCTTGCCGAGCACCACGCGCATCTCCGGCGCGACCCGGGAGAGCGCGCGGAGGATGCGCGCGAGCGCGTCCTTCTTGCGCCGCGCCTTGCGGTAGTGGATGGCGAGCGAGTAACGCTTGTTCTCGACGTCGACGCCCTGGACGGCGGCGAGCGCGCGCTCGAGGGCGGGGAGGACGGCGGCGACCTCGCGCTCGAAGCGCACCATCTTCGACCCCGACTCCGCCCCGTGGTTCCCCACGACGCTCTGCACGCGCGCGCCGCGCACGCGGGCGGCGGCGTCGGCTGTGCTCCGCCCGGAGATGACGACGCACGGGTAGAGCGTGCAGACGCGGTTGAACAAGCGCCGCGTGGGCGCCCGCATCCTGGCGGCGCCGCGCTCGGCCACGATGGGCGACAGCGTGCCGTCGAAGTCGAACGCGAGGAGGACGCGGGCGCGCGCGAAGTGGGTCACGGCGTCGATGCCCGCGGGGGACATGATGTACTTCACGGACGCCGGGGTACACCGCGCGGCCGGCGGCTCCAACCGAATCACGCGCGACGCCGGAGGCGAGGTGCGAGGTGCGAGCTGGGACCGCGGCTCGCCAGGCGCCGCGCGTCGACGCGCCCGTGGCAGGGTCAGCGTTGCGGCGCGAGGCGGCGGCGGATGGCGTCCACGACGCCGGCAGTGGCGTCCACTCCGGCGACGCCGCGCCGGTGCAGCGCCGTGATGTCGAAGCGTGCGAGCTCTCCGGCGTCGCTCGAGAGGCGGAGCTCGCCGAGCGGCGTGGCCGCGATGTCTGCGCCGCCCTCTGCGCCGCCGGTGAGCACGACGACGTCGACGTCGCCGCGCAGGAGCGCGCCGGCGGCGTCGCCCTCGATGATGGCGCGTTCGTAGGGAATGTCGAGCAACGCGCGCGCGAGGCCCTCGGGGAGAGAGACGCGGACGAGCCGCCCCTCGTTGCCGAGGCCCTCGTCGACGATGCGCATCGCTTCGCGCACGTGCGCGAGCAGCCGCCGCCCCTGGTCGTTCAGGACGAGGCGCGTGCCGGTCCGGTGAAAGAGCGGCGCGCCCACCGCCTTCTCGAGCAGCTTCAACGTTCGCGACAGCGCAGGCGGGCTGGTTCCGAGCAAGGCGGCCGCGCGCGGGAGGTGCTCGGTCTCGGCGACGGCGCGAAACGCCGGCAACCAGTTCCACAGGCTCGCCACGCGCTTCATCGGGGGACCGTTCTCGGATTTGGAATGCATCGTGAGAGTTTCCGACATTGGTGATCCAGTGTCACATGCTTCGGCGGCCTCCCGTAGTGAGCGACACGGAGGTTGAGTTCATGAAAGCTCGCAGTACCTTGATGTTCGCCGTCACGCTGTCCTTGTCCGCAGCCGTCACCGCCCTCGTCGTCGCCGCCTGCGGCACGGCGGCCGCCGAGGGCGAGGGCGAGGGCGAAGGAGAGCAGACGCAGGCGCAACAGGCGCAGACGCCGCCCGAAGGAGACGCCAATCTGCAGACGTGGCTCGCCCAGGGCTTCTACAAGAATTGGACGTGCGAGAGCGCGCCCCATGATGCGCGCTCGCCCTCGCCCCACGGGCGCAACCGCATCTGCAGCAACGACACCCTCGCGCTCGCCCAGCAGGCCCCGTGGCCCGTGGGCTCCGCCGCGGTGAAGGAGCTGTTCGACGACAACGACAACCAGGTCGGCGTCGCCGTCTATCGCAAGACCGCGGAGGGCACCGACGGCTCCAACTGGTACTGGTACGAAAAGACCGACGGCGACGGCCTCGTCGCCGACGGCCACGGCGACACCGGGGTGCCGCTCACCGTCTGCGTCGACTGTCACTCGCACGCGAACGACTTCGTGTTCACCCAGGTGGGCGCGGGCGGCTGCGGCGGCGGGTGACGCGTGCGGCGTCGGCCTGACGCGCTGCGCATCGCGCGTCAGGTCGCCCGGGTTTTCGTCCAGACGGCCGGTCCGCTGTAGACTGCCCGGCATGGCGTATCTCCCCATCGAAGACCACGGCGTGATCGGCGACCTCCACACGGTGGCGCTCATCGGAACCAACGGCAGCATCGACTGGTGGTGCTATCCCCACTTCGACTCGCCCTCGGTCTTCGGGGCCATCCTCGACGACAAGAAGGGCGGCCACTTCCAGATCGAGCCGATGGAGAGCTGCAACAAGAAGCAGCTCTACGTCGCGGACACCAACGTTCTCATCACGCGCTTCCTTGCGTCCGACGGGGTGAGCGAGCTGACGGACTTCATGCCGGTCCGGGAGCGCAACGCCAAGGAGATCGCGCACAAGATCGTGCGCAAGGTCGACGTCGTGCGCGGCCGCATGAAGATGCGCATCACCTGCCGGCCCGCGTTCGACTACGCCCGCGTGGCGCACCAGACCACCATCACCCCCACGGGCGCGGTGTTCACCACGCCCAACCTGCGGCTCGGCCTGGCCACGTCGGCGCCGTTGGTCCTCGACGGCGACGGCGTCACCGCCGAGGTGGAGCTCACCGAGGGGACGACGCTGTGGTTCGAGCTCGAAGAGCTCCCCGCGTCCAAGCCTGCGCCGACGGCGCAGGCGGCGGAGGCCCTGACCGAGGCCTACAACAACACCGTCCACTACTGGCGGCGCGCCCTCGCGGTCGGGCACTACGACGGCCGCTGGCGCGAGTGGGTGAACCGGTCGGCGCTCGTCTTGAAGCTGCTGCGCTTCGCCCCCACCGGCGCCATCGTCGCCGCGCCCACCACCAGCTTGCCGGAGCACATGGGCGGCGTGCGCAACTGGGACTACCGCTTCACCTGGATCCGTGACGCCAGCTTCACGCTCTACGGCCTGCTGCGGCTCGGTTTCGGCGAGGAGGCGCAGCAGTTCATGGACTGGCTGGGCGCGCGTTTGCGCGATCCGCACGAGGGCGCGAGCGGCGCGCCGATGCAGATCATGTACTCCATCCGCGGCGAGCAGAAGCTCGAGGAGGCCCAGCTCGATCACCTCGAGGGCTACAAGGGCAGCTCGCCCGTACGCATCGGCAACGGCGCGTACAGCCAGAAGCAGCTCGACGTCTACGGCGAGCTCATGGACGCGGTGTACCTCTACAACAAGTACGTGCAGCCCATCGGCTACGACCTGTGGCTCGCGCTGCGCCCGCTCGTCGACTACGTCTGCGATCACTGGCACGAGCCCGACGAGGGCATCTGGGAGGTGCGCGGACCACAGCAGCACTTCGTCTACTCCAAGGTCATGTGCTGGGTGGCCATCGATCGCGCCTTGCGTCTCGCGGACAAGCGCAGCTTCCCCGCGCCGCGCACGCGTTGGTTGTCCGTGCGCGACACCATCTACGACGAGGTCATGACCAAGGGTTGGAGCCGCAAACGCCACAGCTTCGTGCAGGCCTACGGCAGCGAAGCCCTCGACGCGTCGAACCTCATCATGCCGCTCGTGTTCTTCCTGTCGCCGACGGACCCGCGCATGCAGTCCACGCTCGACGCCACCATGAAGGAGCTCGTGAGCGACAGCCTCGTGCACCGCTACAAGATCGACGACACCGACGACGGCCTGCCCGGCAATGAGGGTACGTTCAGCATCTGCACCTTCTGGCTCGTCGAGGCGCTCACGCGCGCCGGCCGCGTCGAAGAGGCGCGGATGATCTTCGAGAAGATGCTCACGTACGCCAACCACCTCGGGCTGTACTCCGAGGAGATCGGCCGCACCGGCGAGGCGTTGGGGAACTTCCCGCAGGCGTTCACCCACCTCGCCTTGATCAGCGCGGCGTACAACCTGAACCGCGCGCTCGACAAACGGCATCGCTGACGTCGCCAAGCCGCTGACCCGCACGGGAGCCGTGCGCTCAAGCGATCGACGGTCGAGCGCGCGCGCGCGCTTGCCCGTGCGCGGAAGCTTTGGTACCGCACGATTCCATGCCGACGCACCGCTGTTCCATTCTCTTCGTCGTCGTCGCCACCGCCGTCATCGCCGCCACCGGCGCTCGCGCGGACACACCACCTGACGCCGGGCCCGCGGGACAGGCGAGCGCCGCGTCCGAAAAAAAGAGCGGCCCCGCAAAGGGGGCGCCGGGGTCGCCGCGTGCGTCGCTGCAGCGCTTCTACAATCTCGGCCGCCGCGGCGACTTCAAGTCCGCGGGCGGCTTCCTCGAGCCCGCGCCCGAGCTCGGGGATCCGGCCACGCTCGCGCGCCGCCTGACCCTCGTGCTCGACCGCTACCTCGCCATCGACCTCTCCCGGGTCTCCGGCGCCGCCGCGTCCGGCACCACCGTCGACGTCGGCGTCATCCACCTCGACGGCGGGCTCAGCATCCCCATCCGCCTCGTTCGCACCGAGCGTGACGCAGGTGTTCGCTGGCTATTCTCGCGCGCCACCGTCGACGGCGTCGACGAGGCGTACGCCACGCTCCCGCACCGCTCCTTGCTCGAGCGGATGCCGGACGTGCTCTTGCGGGTCGGGCCGCGTGAGGCGCTCTGGTACCAGTGGCTGCTGCTCCCGCTCGTGATCCTTCTCTCGTTCGCCGTCGGTTGGGTGATCAGCAAGATCGCGCGCGCGGTGCTCAAGCGACTCACCGTCGAGACGAGCACGCATTGGGACGACAACCTCGCCGAGCGTCTCGGGGGCCCCATCAACCTCGGCCTCACGGTGGCGTTCGCGTTCCTGTTCATCCCATGGTTGGACATGCCGGCGCGGGCGCAGTCGCTGGTGGAGAAGCCATTCACGGTCATCCTGTTGCTCGCGCTGTTCTGGGGGCTCGCGCGATCCGTCGACGTCACCGTCGCCCACCTCGTGACCACGTGGGGATCCACGCGGCCGTCGTCGAAGGCGCTCCTGCCGCTCGGCGGGCGCATCACCAAGGTGGCGGTGGTGGCGGTGGGAGCGGTGACCATCGTGTCCTCGCTCGGCTATCCGGTGGCGAGCATCCTCGCCGGTCTCGGCATCGGCGGACTCGCCGTGGCGCTGGCGGCGCAGAAGACGTTCGAGAACCTCCTCGGGGCGTTCGCCATCGGCATCGATCAACCGTTTAGAGAGGGCGACTTCGTCCACATCGACGACTTCGTCGGTACCATCGAGTCGATCGGCTTGCGCTCCACGCGCATCCGCACCCTCGACCGCACCTTGATCGCCATCCCCAACGGGCAGCTCGCGGAGAAGCGCCTCGAGTCATTCGCCGAGCGCGATCGCATTCGTCTCTTCGTCACGCTCGGCGTCCTCTACGAGACCTCGGCCACGCAGATGCGCGGCATCCTCGCCGACATCATCGCCACGCTGCGGGCGAACCCGAAGGTCTGGCCGGACGCCGTGATCGCGCGCTTCGCCGGGTTCGGCGCCTCGAGCCTCGACGTCGAGGTGATGTGCTGGTTCAACACCACCGACTATGACGAGTTCTGCGCGCTGCGCACGGCCACGTTCCTCCAGTTCATGGAGGTGGTGGAGAAGCACGGCAGCGGGTTCGCGTTCCCCACGCGAACGCTTCACTTCGGGTCGGGCGCGCCCTTCCCCGTGGTCTCCGCGGGGACGGCGTCGGGCTCCGGCGACGGCGTCGGCGCCTCGGCGAGCGCCGGCTGAGGCTCTTCCGCCGGCGGCGCCGCTTCCTCGGCGGCCGCGGCCTCGTCCGCGGGTGCTTCATCGGCGGGCGCTTCATCGGCGGGCGCTCCTTCGGCGGGCGCGTCTTCGGCGGGTGGGGCCTCTCCGGCGGCGGGCGGCGCGGCGGCGGGCACCGGGGTCTGCAACGGATACGCGGAGAAGACGCGGTTGACGGTGCGGGCGATGAACGCGCGCTTGCGGAACAGCACCAACACGGCCGACAGGCTGATGGTGAAGAGCACGCAGCCGAACACGATGTTTTCGATGCGGTGGCCCTCGGCGATGCCCTTCTGCGCGGGCAGCGACGCGAGCACGGCCGCTGCGAGGCCCTTGGGCACGAGCGCGGAGGCGACCACGGCGTCGTCGCGCGAGGTGGTCTTCGGGCGCAGGCTCACGCGCACCGCGAGCGGCCGCAGCGCGAACACCACCAGCGTCACGAGGCCGCCGAACACGAAGGGCTCGTAGCCGTCGAGCTTGAGGGCGGCGCCGAGGTACACGAAGAACAGCACCTTCAAGAAGAAGGCGGACTCGCCGAGGAAGATCTTCTCGCCCTCGGCGAGGCCGAGGCTTTGCGCCACCGGCCGCTTGCCCGCGATGGACTCGGCGTTGCCGAGCACCACGCCGAACACGAGCACTGCGATGGCGCCGTAGGTCTGCAACAGCTCCGCGAGCGCGAACACGAGGAAGACGGCGGCGCCGAGGACGAGGGTGCTCGCGCGCCGCCGCCGGATCTCGCGCAGCCCCCACGCCCACACCCAGCCCGACGCGCCGCCGACGGCGAGCGCGCCGAGGAGGCCGCGCACCAGGTTGACGGCGACCTTGCCCGGGTCGGCGCCTTTGCTTCCGAGCGCGCCGATGAGCACGAGCGCGGCCACGATGCACAGCACGTCGGACATGGCGCTCTCGAGCACCAGCACGATGCGCGTGCGCGCCGCCACCGGCAGGCCTTGCACCATGGGGATGACCACCGCCGACGACGTCCCGCCGATGATGGCGCCGAGCAGCATCCCCGCGGGCAGACGCATACCGAACAGCACGGTCGCGAGGAGGCCGACGACGATGATGGTGCTGCTGAACGTGACGAACGTGATGAGCAGCGACGGGCCGAGCGCGCTCTTCAGCTCGTCGAGGCGGATGCGGGTGGCGCCCTCGAAGAGGATGAGCACGAGGGCGGCGGTGGTGAACACCTTGTCGAGGCCGTGCAGATCGGAGACGTGGAAGGCGCCCGCCACGGATGCGACGAGGCCGATGACGAGGAGGATGAGGACGTCCGGGATGCCGGTGCGCCGAAACACCTCTTCGAGCACCATGCCGAGGAGCACGAGGCCGGCAAAGACGGCGAGGATCGTCGTCGGGCTCACGGTATCGAAGCGTACTGCCACGCCGCCGCGCTGCGCAACGCGCTCAGCCCTTGAGCGCGCCCGACGTGAGCCCGCCGACGATGCGCCGCTGGAACGCGAACACGAGCAAGGCCACGGGCGCGGTGGTGACGACGGAGGCGGCGAGGATCTGGCCCCACGGCACCTGGTGCTGACCGCGCAGGAGCGCGATGGCGACGGGGAGCGTGCGGCGCGCCGGCGACACGGTGAACGACAGGGCGAACAGAAACTCGTTCCAGCAGTAGACGAAGACGAGGATGGCGGTGGTGGCCACCGCGGGTGCGGCGAGCGGCAGGACGATCTCGACGAGGATGCGCAGGCGCGACGCGCCCTCGACGAGCGCCGCCTCCTCGAGGTCGCGGGGCAGGGCGCGCATCATGCCGGTGAGGAGCCAGACCGCGAGCGGCAGCGCGAACGTGGTGTAGGGGAGGATGAGGCCGGGGTACGTGTCGACGAGGCCGACGGCGCGCAACACGAGGAACAGGGGGCCCACCACGGTGATCTGCGGCAACACGCTGACCGCGAGGACGGCGCCGAGCACGAAGCGCGCCCCGCGCAGCGGGAGACGCGCGAGCGCGTACGCCGCCGGCGCCGCGAGGGAGACACACAGCGCGGTGGTGGCGCCGGCGACGAAGAGCGAGTTCCTGAGGGGGACGAAGAAAGCGCGCTCGGTGAAGAGTGCGACGTAGCTCTCCCCCGTGAGCGCGGCGCCCGCGACGGGCGCGGTGGCCGTGAACAAGCGCGCCTCCGGCACCAGCGACGCCCACAGCGTCCACAGGAACGGCAGCGCGATGAAGCACACCAGCGCCACCGCGGTGAGGACGCCGAGGATGCGGTTCATCAGCCGGCCCGATGGCGCCGTCCGGGATGGCATCACGAGCGCTCCTCGTCGCCGACGAGGCGCACGTAGACAAGCGCGAAGCTCAGGGCGACGGCGAAGACCACGACGCTGATGGCGGCGCCGGCGCCGAAGCGCAGATCGCGCATCATCGCGTCGTAGGCGAGCAGAGAGACGGTCTCGGTGGCGGTGCCGGGGCCGCCGCCGGTGAGCACGTAGATGAGGTCGAAGACGCGAACGGCGTCGAGGGTGCGAAACACCACGGCGACGACGATGGCGGGCCGCAGGAGCGGCAGGACGACGCGGAACAGGCGCTGCGCGGCGGAGGCGCCGTCCATGCGCGCGGCCTCGAGGACGGCCGGGTCGATCTGCGCGAGGCCGGCCAGGAGCAGGAGGGTGACGAAGGGCGTGCTCTTCCAGACGTCGGCGACGACGATGGGAACCCAGGCGAGCCACGGGCCCCCCGTCCAGGGCACCCCCGGCGCCGCCGCATGGAAGAGGAAGCGCCAGATGACCGCGGCGACCACCGCCGGGATGGACCAGGGGATGAGCACGAGGCCGCGCACGGCGCCGCGCGCGAAGAAGGCGGCGTGCAGGGAGAGCGCGAGCGCGAGCCCGAGCCCGAGCTCGAGGGCGACGCTGACGACGGTGAAGCCCGCGGTGTGCGCGAGCGACGCGAGGAACCGCTCACTTCGAAAGATCTCGAAATATAGATGCAAGCCGACGAAGGGATCTCCTCGCCACGGCGCGCGCAGGTCGATGTCCATGGATGATTGGATGAACGTCAAAATCAAGGGTACGCCGGCGACCACCGCGAGGAGCCAGAGGGCAGGGGTCGCGAGGCGCCAGCCGAAGCGCGCCTCCGCCTGCTCCCGCGTGCGCGCGCGAGAAAACGCGAGGGCGGCCGCGGCGAGGGCGGCGGCGCCCGCGACGACGGCGGCGAGCGGCAGGACGGGGAGCGGCCTTGGCCGCGCCGGCGGTCCCACCGAAGCACCCGGCGCTTTCTCCCCGGGGGCGGGTGGGGCGAGCGCGCGCGCCGCGAGGACGGCGCGCATCTCGCGGGCGGCGTCGCGCACGGCGTCGCCCGGCGTCGCCTGGCCGGTGAGGGCTTCGTGCAGGTGGATCTGCAAGACGCCGGACAGCTCGCTGTATACCGGGGTCACGGGGCGGGGCACGGCGCGCTCGAGGATGGCGCGCGCCTCCGCGGGCGGGATCGGGAGCGCGCCCGCGAGCGCCGCCCCGTCGTAGAGCGCCGCCTTCGGTGGGTACTGCCCGGCGATGCGCGCGCGAGCAAGCTGGGCGTCGTCGGCGACGAGGAACCGCAGCAGCTCGCGCGCGAGGGCAGGGTGCTCGCTGCGCGCGTTGACGGCGAGCGCCTGGCCGCCGAGCGCCGCGGCGCCCGGGTGCGCGCCGTCGCCGGGCAGCGGTGAGGTGGCGAAGCGGCCGGCGACCTTGGACTTCGCCGCGTCGGCGAGGAGCGGCGCGGCGTAGGGCCAGTTGCGCATCATGAGCGCTTCGCCGTTTTGGAAGGAGAAGCGGGCCTGCTCCTCCTGCCACGACACCACCGCAGGCGGCGACGCGGTGCCGACCATGCCCGCGAGCCAGGCGAGCGCCTTGTCACCCGCGGCGCTGTCGACGACGACGGCGCCGTCGCGGTCGAGGATGGCGCCGCCCATGCCGCTCAAGACCTCGAGGTAGTCGCAGACGAGCCCCTCGTAGCGCGCGCCCTGCCATGCGTAGCCGACGGGCGTGGCGGCGGGGTGCGCGCGGGCGTCGGCGGCGAGCTCGTCGAGGGTGCGCGGCGCGTGTTCCAGGAGATCCGTGCGCCAGTACAGGAGCCCGACGTCGACGAACCACGGCGCCGCCCACAGCTTGCCGTCGTAGCGGCCGGCGGCGACGGCGCCGGGGAAGAAGCCGTCGACGACGTCCTCGTCGATGGGCGCGAGGAAGCCGGCGGCGGCGAGCTCTGCGGTCCACACGACGTCGACCTGCAGGAGGTCGGGCTCGCTCGCGCCCGCGGCGAACCACTGGACGTAGAGCTGGTGTCGCTCGTCGCCCGCGTCCGGTGTGGCGCGGATGTCGACGCGGACGTCGGGGTGCGTCGCCTCGAACGCGCGCGCGCGCGACGCGAGCGCCTGGCCCTCGGCGCCGACGGCGCTGCCGGCGATAACGAGGTGCACGCGCCCGTCGCCGCCGGCGCACCCGCCCACCCCGGCGCCCGCGACGGCGAGCCCGAGCACCCAGGCGAGCAGGCCGCGCGCGCGAGGAGGCACGCGCGGAGTATTGCAGGAGTCGCCGCGCCGCACGTCCGCCGCGTTCCTGCCGGCACCGGGCGCCGGACGGCCGGACGCCGTCAGCCGAAGGCCGCGGCGTGCTCGCGCGCCCACGCCTCGAACGTGCGCGGCTTCCTTTCGGTGGCGCGCTCGACGCCGTCGCTGGTGTGGGCGAAGCGCCCGTCGCGCACGAGCGAGAACGTCTCGGCGATGCGCGCGGCCGCACCGATCTGCGCGGCCTCGGGATCGTCGTGCAGCGCGGGGCCGCCTCGCCGAGCGCGCTCGCGGAGGAGGTGGGGCTCACCCGCGCGGCGATGACCACCGCGCTCGACCGCCTCGAGCGAAAGGGCTCGCGCGCAGGCGCGAGGATCCCGCCGATCGCCGCGGCCTCCGCGTCGAGGCGACCGCCGCCGCCAAGCGCGCGGTGAACGACATCTGGCAGCCCGTGGGCGCCGAAGGGCTCGCGCTGCTCGAGCGCTACGGGGACGCCGAGCTCGACGTGCTGCCCCGCTTCTTCGAGGACCATTGCGGGCTGCAGGCGGCGCACCCCCGCCGCGTCCAGCGCAGGCGCTGACGGCGGCATGACCTGGGAGTCGGTCCCCGTGTACGCTCGGTCAGCCGAGCCACATGCCCCCCAAGCACCACCACCCGCCGCCCCACCACAAGCACCGCCCCCCACACTCGCGCGCCGCGTCGCTGTCGTTCATGAAGCGCGAGGACATCGACGAGATCCTGGCGCCGCTGTTGCCCGACGCGCGCGAGCGGGCGCTGGTGCTGCGCTGCGTCCTCGACGAGGGGCCGGCGCACCACCGCGGCGCCAACTGGGTGCTCATCAAGCTCCTCTCCCTCGTCGCCGGCGACCTCGCGCCCACCGGTGAGAGCGTCCCCGTGCCGATGCGTCTGCCGCCGCACGTCGCCGGCCACACGGACTCGGTCTATCCGTTGCGGCTGCCGCTCGCGCCGCTCGAGCGCCTCGGCGCCAAGGGCAGCGCGGAGGTGGAGGCGATGATCGACTGCCTCCTCGATGGTCCGCCGCAGCACGCGCTCGCCAACGTCATCATGGTCTGTCTCGTCGACGCGCTCCTGAGCAAGAGCGGCGGCGCTCCACCGCGCAAGCCCGGGAAGAAAGCGGCCGCGCAGGAGTGATGCCGGAGCCGCAGGTCAACCCGCTGCCGGCGTCGTTGCTCGACGCGTTCGCGCTCGCCGCCGGGGAGCTCGGCATGTTCTCGGCGGCGCGCCTGTTCTGCGAGCAGATGTTCGCGGAGGGCGGCGCGGCCCTCGTCGGTCACCTGCGCGAGCTCATCGGTCCCGTCTATCCGGTGCTCGACGTCGTCGCCGCGCGCGTGCAGGGAGGGGCGCCGCTGCCGTCGCCGGACCCGCGGCCGCTGCTCGAGGAGCTTCGCGGCATCGGCCGCGTCGTCACGGTCGGCACCGAGGCGTGGATCATCGATGCCCTCGTGGAGCGCTTGCCCGCGACCGTCGCGCTCGGCGTGGTCCTCGACGAGACGCTCCCGGCGAGCCCGGCGCGCATCGCCGCCAACCTGGAGGGGCGAGCGACACTCGTGGCGCTCGACGAGGTCGTTCGCTGGTCGGGCGCGCGCACCGCGCTCCTCACCGCCGTGTACGGAAGCGACGGCTACAGCGCCACGGTCTGCACCGCGTGGCTGCGGCTCATGGGCCCCGACACGCGCACGTGCTTTGGCGCGCTGGTCGGCTGGAACCTGCTCGGGCCGGCCATGGAGGCGTACCCGCGCTGGCTGCAGCACACGCTGGTCGAAACGTTCACGGTGCTCGTCGACGATCCCGGCGGCGCGCCAATCAGGGCCGCCGCAGCGGAGCCACGGTGACCTTCGCGCCTGCGGTGATCCTCGTCGTCGCGCTCGCGGTGCAGGCGCTCTTGCCCAAGCTGCGCGCGCCCGTGGTGGTGCTCGCCGCGGCGCTCGCGGTCATCGCGGTCACCGCGTCGGGCAAGGGGAGCGCGCGCGACATCGTCGCCGCCGTCCCGTGGGACGTGCTCGTGCTGCTCATCGCGCTTGGCGCGGTGTCGCAGATCTTCGGAGAGGCGCGCGTGTTCGAGCGGCTCGCGGTGTTCACCGCCAAGCACGGCGGCGCCGATCCGCGACGCGTCGTCGTCGTTTTTGGCGTGGTCATGTACGCGGTGAGCGGCCTGGTGAACAACCTGACGGCGCTCCTCCTGGTGTTGCCGGTTCTCCTCGTGCTCCTGCGGCTCACGGGCACCACCGAGCGTCACGCACGGTGGATCGTGAGCGTGCTCCTGGTCGCGTGCAACCTCGGCGGCGCCGCCACCCCCATCGGCGACTTCCCCGCCATCCTGCTCCTCGGCGCGGGCGCCATGGACTTCGTGCCCTACCTCGTGCGCGCGTTGCCGATGACCGTCGCGGCCCTGGCCATCCTCCTCGCCATCGTCGCGCTGTTCGTGCGGCCCGCGCGCGACGTCCCCACGTCGGCCGCCGCGCGCCGCCTCACGGTGGCGGTGGTGGAGGCGCTGCACCGACGGGTGCGCGTGCGGCGCCGGCTCTTCATCCCGGGCGCCGTCGCGCTCGCGGGGATGTTGGTGGTGTGGGCGGCGGTGCCCGCGCGCATCGCGCCGCCCGATCTGGTGGCGTGGGTGGGCGTGCCGCTCGCGCTCCTCGCCATGCCGCGCGAGGCCGCGCGCATCGTGAAGCGCGCCGTCGACGTCGAGGCCACGCTCTTCTTGTTCGCGCTCTTCGTCCTCGTCGGTTGCGTTCAGCAGACGGGGCTGTTTACGCGTCTCGCCGACGGCATCATGGCGCTGCCGCTGCCTCCGAACCTCCAGCTCGTCGTGTTCCTCGTGACGGCCGGGGTCCTCACCGGGTTGTTCTCCGCGGGGCCGAGCATGGCCGCGCTCCTCGTGGTGGCCCGCGCGCTCACGGCGCTCGTGCCCGCCGACGCGGTCTACGTCGGGCTCGCGCTCTCCGTCTGCGCCGGCAGCTCCCTGTTCCTCACGGCGGCGACGTCGGGTCCGCTCGCGCAGAGCCTCGTCGAGGCCGCGCGCGTCGAGGACCTCTCCGGGCGCCCCGTGCAGCTCGGCTTCGCCCAGTTCCTGCCGACGGGGCTCTTGTCGTTCACCGTCATCCAGGCGACGGCCATCGCCTGGGCCCTCCTCCGCCTGTCGCTCTGACGGCATCGCCCGCCGCGGATCCGCCGCCGGCTTGCGTGTCGACCCGGGGTGCGTTACGTTCGGAACGTTCGGTGGTTTCCGAATGATCCGAAGGAGCCGCATGGCGCGCAAGCCGACCGCCCGCAGCAGGAGCCCCGCCGAGAAAGGGTCGCGGGGCGCGGCCGGCGCGGACGTCGGCGCGGCCGTCGGCGCGGACGTCGAGGCGATGGTCGAGCGCTTCATGGACGGCGCCGCCCGCATCTGCCGCATCTACGGAGTGAGCCCGCTCCTCGGGCGCTTGTACGCGGTGCTGTTCCTGTCGGCGGCGCCGCTCAGCCTCGACGAGCTCGCCCGCCGCGCCGGCGCCGCCAAGAGCAGCGTGAGCGTGTCGCTGCGGCAGCTCGTGCACGTCCGCGTGATCCGCCGCGTCGAGCGCCACGGCGACCGCCGCGACTACTACGAGGCCGTCGGCAATCCCTGGGCGGTCGTCGCGGAGTGGACGCGTCACTTCCTCCAGCCCGAGCTCGACCTGTGGACCGAGATCAGCGACGACGCCGTTCGTACGCTCGAGCGCGCGGGCCCGCGCGACGAGCGGGCCTTGCTCGCGCGCCTCCACGCGTGGCGCGAGCTCCTCGACGTCGTCGGCGTCATCCTCAACGACGTCCCGCGCCGCGCGGCCCGCGGGTCGGCGCGGGCCGTGCACATCGCGATCGAGGGTGGCTCGTGAGCAAGCGTGCGAAGCCCCCCCGGCCCCGGCGGGCCACCGCGAGCGGCGCGGCCGGCGCGGTCGACGGTCGCGCGCCCGCGCCTCGTCGAGGGCGCCTGGTGCTCGTCTCCGGCAAGGGCGGCGTCGGCAAGACCACCGTCGCCGCAGCCACCGCCGCCGGCGCCGCCACGCACGGCCACCGCACGCTCGCCATCAGCCTCAATCGCGCGCACAACCTCGGCGGTGTCCTCGAGACGGCGCTCGGGCCGGAGCCCGTCGCCGTCGAGGGACAGCCCGGGCTGTTCGCGCTCGAGGCCGATCCGCAGGCGGAGCTCGAGCGCCAATGGCGCGTGCTCAGCCGCTACTTCACGCGCTTCCTCGCCTGGGCCGGCGTCGGCGGCGCGGAGGCGGCGGAGGTCGCCGTGCTCCCCGGGCTCGAAGAGCTGTTGGTGCTCACGCGCCTGGTCGACGTCGTCGAGAGCGGCGACTACGACGTCGTCGTCGTGGACCTGGCGCCCACGGCGTCGAGCTTGCGCATGCTGAGCTTCCCCGAGCTCCTCACGGGGCCCCTGGGCCGCCTGCTGAGCCTCGAGCGCAGCGTGATGCGCTTCGCCCGCCCCGCGATGAAGCGCATGACGCAGGCGCCGCTCCCCGAGGACGAGGTCTACGACGCCATCGAGAACATCGCCGGACAACTGCAGCGCCTGCGCGAGCTGCTGGTGGATCCGGCGCGCACCGTGGTGCGCCTCGTCGCCGTCCCCGAGCGCATCGTCATCGACGAGAGCAAGTCGGCGTACGCGTTGCTCAGTCTCTTCGGCCTCTGCGTCGACTGCCTCGTGTTGAACCGGGTCCTGCCGGACGGCGCCGCCGTCGGGTGGTTCGAGAGCTGGGGACGCGTGCAGAAGCGCGAACGCGCGCGCGCGGAGCAGGAGCTGGCCGGGCTCGAGCTGCGTGAGCTCGCGTTTCAGAAGGACGAGGTCTCGGGCGTCCGCGCCCTCGCTCGCTGCGCGCGGGAGATCTACGGCGCGCGCGATCCCGCCGCGCCGTTTTCGAGCGAGGCGCCCGCCCGCTTCTCCGACGTCGACGGCGCGCCGCAGCTCGAGCTGCACATCCCGAGCACCGAGCGCTCCGACGTCAACCTGCTCGCGCGCCCCGACGCGCTGATCATCACCGTGGGCGGTTGGCGCCGGCAGCTCCCGCTGCCGGCCTCGCTGCAGGGGCGCGCCGTCGAGCGGGCGCGCTTCGTCGACGACAAGCTCGTCGTTCATTTCACACAGGAGGAAACATGACCGCGCTCATCGAGCTTCACGGGGCGGAGAAGGTCTACGGGGACGTGGTGAAGACGCTCGCGCTCGCGCCCACCGACGTCTCCGTGAAAGCGGGCGAGCTCGTCGTCATCCTCGGCCCGAGCGGATCGGGAAAGACCACGCTGCTGAACCTCATCGGCGGCCTCGACACGCCGTCGGGAGGCGCCGTGCACGTCGCCGACCACGACCTCGCCAAGAGCGGCGGCGAGGAGCTCACGCGCTTTCGCCGTGACAACGTCGGCTTCATCTTCCAGTTCTTCAACCTCGTTCCGACGCTGACCGCGGCCGAGAACGTGGCGCTGGCGGCCGAGCTCGCCGGGAAGCGAGGCGTCGACGTGACGCCGCTGCTCGCTGCGGTGGGGCTCGGGGAGAAGGCCGATCGCTTCCCCGAAGAGCTGTCCGGCGGCGAGCAACAGCGCGTGGCCATCGCCCGCGCGCTCGCCAAGAAGCCGAGGGTGCTCCTCGCGGACGAGCCGACGGGCGCCCTCGATCACGAGACCGGCGCGCAGATCGTCAAGCTCCTGCGCGGCATCGCCGACGACGGCACCTGCGCCGTCATCGTCGTCACGCACGACGAGTCGCTGACGAGCGTCGCCGACCGCGTCATCCGCATCCGCGACGGTCACATCGTGTCGAACCAGGGGCACGAGGCTGGCGCCGCCGGCGGGAGCGCGCCGTGAGCGCCCGCACCCCGCGCATGATCCTGACCAAGAAGCTGCTGCGGGACCTCCGCGCACAGCTCGCGCAGGTCATCGCCATCAGCGCCGTCAGCGGCCTCGGCGCGTTGATGTTCGTGTCGTCGTACGCCGGCTACCTCGACCTCTCGGACAGCTACCACGACGTCCGCAAGAAGCTCGACCTCGCCGACCTGCACATCGACGTCACCACCATCGCTCCCGCGGAGGTCGCGGCGCTCCGCGGGCGCCCGGAGATCGCGCGGGCGGACGCGCGGCTCGAGATCGATCTGCCGGTGCGCATCCCTGATGCGTCGACGAAGGACGCCACGAGCGGCGCGCCGGGCGAAGCGGGCGCGCCCGGCGCAGCCCACGCGGCGGACGCAGCGGCGGTGACGGTGCGCTTCTTGTCGCTCCCCGGCGGAGGGCAGCCGGCGCTCGACCGCCTCTACCTCGAGGGGGGGCGCCTGCCCACCGGCGACGACGAGATCGTCCTCGAGAAGCACCTCGCGACGTTCCACCACCTCGCACCGGGCGACACGCTGACGGTCCCGGTGCTCGGGGTCGAGCACACGCTGCGCGTCGTCGGCGTCGCTGTGAGCGCGGAGTACCTGTGGGTCTCGCGCAATCGCGAGGACGTGATGCCGACGCCGGACACGTTCGGCGTCGCGTGGATCGGGCGCGACGCAGAGCGACGGCTGGCGGCTCGCATCGCCGGCGGCATCCCGTTCGGCGCCGCCGCCGTCCCCGCGCTCGCCCTCGCCGCGTCGCCGGCCGCGGGCAACAAGCTCCTCGTGGATCCGGCTGGCAGCCGCGCCGCCGCCGTGGCCGCCGTGAAAGAGGTGCTCGGCGGTCGCGTGCTGCGCACGACGGAGCAGGAGGAGCTCGTGGGCGTGAAGCTCCTGCAGCTCGACGTCGACGGCTTCCGCGGCATGGCGGTGTTCTTCCCGCTGTTCTTCCTGGCCGTCGGCGCGTTCATCGTCGCTTCGGTGCTGAGCCGGCTCGTCGACGCGCAGACGCCGCTCATCGGCACGCTCCGCGCGCTCGGGGCCTCTCGCGCCCGCGTGCTGTTTCACTACCTCGCCTTCGCCGCGATCCTCGGCGCGGGCGGCGCCGTGGTCGGCGCGCTCCTCGGCGTCCCCGCGGGCGGCGCCATGGCCAGCTCGTACGCGGTGGAGCTCGGCATCCCCACGGTCACCACGCACCCGCACCTTGAGCTCGTCGTCATCGCCGTGGCCGTCGCGTTCGCCGTCGCCCTCGTCGCCGGCGGCATCTCCGCCTGGCGCGCCGCGGGCCTCGCGCCCGCCGTGGCCATGCGCGGCGGCGCGCGTGGCAGCTCGTTGATGCTCGTAAAGCTCGCGCGGCGCCTGCCGCCGGCGGCGCCGATGGTGGTGCGCCTGGCCCTGCGCGACATCCTGCATCGCCCGCTCCGCAGCCTCGCCACGGCGTTCGGCGTCGCGGCCGCGCTCACGCTGGTCACCACCACGAGCGCGGTGATCGACTCGACCAAGAAGACCATCGACGTGATGTTCTCGGTGGCGCAGCGCGACGATTTGCGCGTCGACCTGCTGGCCCCGGAGAACGCCAAGCGCCTGGCCGCCGACGTCAAACGCATCCCCGGCGTCGATCGCGTGGAGGTCTTCGCGGCCGCGCCCGTGGAGCTCGAGCACGGCGGGACGCGCTCGGAGACGCTCGCGCAGGGCCTCCCCGACGACGGCGACCTCATCCAGGCCGTCGACGTCAACCGCGGCGTCGCGCACCCGGCCGCCGGCGGCGTGGTCCTCGCGAGGTCGCTCGCGAAGAAGCTCCACGCGGCCCGCGGCGACGACGTGCGGATGCGCCTCGTCGCGCTCCCGGCGGGCGCGGGCGGCGTCGACGGCGCGGGCGGCGTCGACGGCGCAGCCGCGGCGGACGACGCGGCGGGGTGGACCTCGTTTCACGTCACAGACGTCATCGACGTCCCCGTCGGCGAGACGGCCACGGTGCGCCTCGCGGATCTCCAGAGCGCGCTGCACATGAAGGATCTCGCCACGTCTGCGGCGGTGACCACCAAGGGCGGCGAGGCGGTGCGCAAGGACGTGCGCCGCGCGCTCGAGAAGCTGCCGGCGGCCGCGCGGGTGGAAGACGCGGCGTCGCTGCGCAACAACATCGACATCCTGATGGCGCTCGCCTGGGTGGTGCTCGGCATCATGCTCGTCTTGAGCGTGGTGCTCGCCGCCGCCATCCTCTTCAACACCGCCACGCTCGGCATCCTCGAGCGGCGCCGCGAGCTCGCCACCATGCGGGCGCTGGGGCAGAGCATGCGCAGCATCACGGCGGAGCTCACCCTCGAGCACGCGCTGCTCGCGCTGGTCGGCGTCATCGTCGGCGTGCCCGCGAGCATGCTCTTCGTCGAGCGCGTGATGCTGCTGTTTTCGTCGGACCTGATGACGTTCCCCGTGATCTTCACGCCGACCACGTTCATCTCCGGCATCGCGGGCGCCGCGCTGGTGCTGCTCGTGGCCCAGTGGCCCGCGCTGCGCGCCGTGTCCCGCGCGTCGCTCGCGGCGAGCCTGCGGCTGCGTGAAGGCTAAAGCGCCGCGAAGCTGCGGCGGACGATGCCCGACGCGATGGGCAGGTTGCCGAAGCGCATCGCGAGGTTCTTGAGCCGCAGCGCGAGCTTGCTCTCGGGCACGCGCCAGCGGGAGACCTCGTTGGCGGCGCGGTGCACGTCGTCGACGACGCGGCGCATGCGGGCCTCGTAGCGCGCCAGCGCGAAGCGCGGCTCGCGATCCGCCTGCAGCTCCTCGGCGAGGAGGAACGCGCCCGCCATGGCCAGCGACGCTCCCTGGCTCGCCACCAGGGAGGAGCCGCCGTGCGCGGCGTCGCCCACGAGCGCGACGCGCCCGGCGCTCCACTGCGGCACGTCGACCTCGGAGATGGCGTCGAGCCGGACGTCGTCGGCGCGCGCGAGGCCCTCGAGGAGCTGCGGGACGCGCCAGCCGATGTCACCGTACTCCTCGCGCAGCTCGGCGAGGGCGGCGCCGCGCTTGCGATCCACGCGCTGCCGATTGCTCTTGTGGATGAACAGGCAGGCGACGCGGCTCTTGCCCGCGGGGTACGTCGTCACCAGCCGCCCGGGCGCGTTCAGCACATGCTGCGCGTCGCCGAGCTCGCGCGCCGTGTCCACGTCGTTCACGACAAAGGACGCGCGGCGGTAGCCCGCGAAGCGCAGCGAGGTCTCCTCCGGCAGCCCGAAGAGCATGCCGCGCAGGGTGGAGTGCATGCCGTCGGCGCCGACGACGACGTCGGCGGTGTGGGTGGTGCCGTCGCTGAGGATGACGCGGGCGCCGTCGGTGTCGGAGCGGATCTCATGGGCGGCGATGCGAAAGCGCACGTCGACGTCGCCGCGGATCTTCTCCAGCAGCGCGGCCTCCAGGGCGCCGCGCGGGAACTGGAAGTGCTCGTCGCCGAACATCTCCCGCCGGACCTGATCGTAGGGCAGCTCCGCCGGCTCGCTCCCCGAGGGGCCGTGGAACACCACGCTCGCGGCCGGGGCGTGCACCGCCTCCAGCACGTCGACGAGGTCGAGGTTGCGCGCCGCGTCGATGCCGACGCCGAAGAACTCGATCATGTGGGCAGGCCGGACCGCACGCCGCGCCTTGTCCACGACGACGATCTCATGCCCCTTGCGTCCCAACGCGTGGGCGAGCGAAAGTCCGGCGACACCCGCGCCGACGATCAGCACCCTCATCGCGGCCGACGATAGTTTGGTACCAAATTGAGCGCAAGGCTCGTCGAGGGGCGCAACGCCCACCTGCGCCGGCGCGCCCACCCGCTGCTCGCTCGCTGACCTCTCGCCCGCCTCTCGCTGATCTCTCGTGCGCGCAACCATTGCTTGGCGACAAACAAGTGGGCAATGTGAACGCCGGAGGTCGAGGATGGGGCAGATGTCGCCCGAGCCGCATCTCGGGGGCGCGTTGGAGTTCATGCGCGCCGTGTGGGCGCTCGATCATGCGTTGAGCACCCTGTCGCGCGCGATGGAGACGCGCCTCGGCCTCACGGGTCCGCAGAGGCTCGTGGTGCGCGTCGTCGGGCGCGTGCCCGGCATCTCCGCCGGCGGCCTCGCCGCCATCCTCCACCTCGACCCGAGCACGCTCACCGGCCACCTGCATCGCCTCGCCCACGCGGGGCTGATCGAGCGCAAGCAGTCCACCGTCGACCGGCGTCGTGTGGAGCTGCGCCTCACGCCGGCGGGCCGCCGCCTCGACGTCGCCACGCCCGGCACCGTCGAAGCCGCGCTCACGCAGGTGTTCGCGGCGTTCGGCGCCGGCGACCTCGCGCTCGCGCGCCGCGTGCTCGCGTGCCTCGCGGGCGCGTTCGATGATCAGGCGACGGTGACGTTCGCGTCGCCGGTGGCCCGCCGCGCGCCTCTTCGCAAGCGAAAGACGCAAAAGCGCGGCCGCGCACTCCGGGCGCCGGTGAAGAGGTCCGCCCGGTGACTGAGCCTGAGGACAAAAAAGACGCGGACGCGGCGGCCCCGAGCACGACGGGCGCCGCGAGCGAGACGGGCGCCGCGAGCGAGACGGGCGCCGCGAGCGAAACGGACGCGTCGAAGAGCGCAGACGCGCCCACGGGTGAGACGCAGCCCGGTGAAGCGCGAGCGCCCGAGCCGGGCGCCGCGTCGCCGCCGGCGTCGACGCCGGACTTCCCGGTGCCGCCCACGTCGACGAGCACCGCCACCAGCGCCGGCCTCGCCACCACGGTGTCCGCGGCGGCGCGGGCGCCGACCACGACGTCCACCACGACGTTGTCCGCGGTGGCGACCACGAGCTCCACCACCACGCCGGCGACGTCGTCGCCGCCGCCGACGGTCACCGGCCCGGTGCCCATCCCGGCCATCAACGCGGAGCGGCCGCCGCCGTCGCGGACGACGTCGCCCACGCTCGCCGCCATCGAGGTGGACGAGGGGAACGTCGGCGCGCGCGTGAAGGCGTTCCTCGAGGCCGTGCTGCCGCGCCCGGCGCAGTTGCTCCTGCCGCTCGGCCGGACGTTCTGGCGCCAGATCAACGAGATCATCCTCGCGGCCTACGTCCGCGCGGTGCCGTCGGAGCAGAACCGCATCTTCCTCCTCACCGTCGTGGTCGGGGCCATGTGCGGCTTCGCTGCGGTGGCCTTCCACCTCGCCATTCGCGTGGTGGAGTCGCTGTTCATCGATCGCGCCTTCGCCACCGAGGGGTGGACCTGGCTGCCGATGCTCATCATCGTGCCGGTGCTCGGCGCGCTCGTCTGCGGCGTGCTGTTGCACTTCTGGTTCCCGGCCGCGCGCGGGTCGGGAATTCCGCAGGTGAAGGTGGTGTTCGCCATCAAGTCCGGCCGGCTCCGGCTGCGCGACTCCATGGCCAAGTTCGTCATCGGCGTCATCGGCATCGGCACGGGCTCCTCGCTCGGGCGCGAGGGGCCCACCGTGCACATCTGCGCGGGCCTCGCCGGAGCGCTCGGGCGCTTGTTCGCGCTGTCGCCGCAGAACGTGCGCCGCCTCATCCCCGTCGGCGCCGCCGCGGGCATCGCCGCCGCGTTCAACGCGCCCATCGCGGCGGTGACGTTCACCACCGAAGAGGTCGTCGGCGATCTCGATCAAACCGTGCTGTCCGGCGTCGTGGTCGCCGCCGCGTTCGCCGCCGTCATCGAGCGGACCGTCCTCGGCGAGAACCCGGTGTTCTCGATCGGGCAGTCCTACGAGCTGACCCACCCGTCGTCGCTCCTCGTGTACTCCGCCATCGGCGTCGCCGCCGCCGGCGTCTCGCACTTGTTCACCAAGGGCCTCCTCGACCTGCGCGTCCGCTTCCGCGAGATGAAGCGGGTGCCCGGCTGGGCGCAGCCGGCCCTCGGCGCTCTCATGACGGGCGCGCTCGCCGCGGCCGCGTTCGGCGCGCTGCACACCAAGGGCATCACCGGTGGCGGGTACGAGACGCTGTCCCTCGCGCTCAACGGCGGCCTCCCCGCTTACGTGATGATCGCGCTGTGCGGCGGCAAGCTCATCGCCACCGTGTTTTCGTATTCGAGCGGCGGCTCCGGCGGCATCTTCGCGCCGGCGCTCTTCGTCGGCGGCATGCTCGGCGGCACCTTCAGCTTCTTCGACTCGTGGCTGCTCGGCCACACCGACACCGAGGCGGGCGCGTTCGCGCTCGTCGGAATGGGCGCCGTGTTCGCCGGCGTCATCCGCGCGCCCATCACCTCGTTCCTCATCATCTTCGAGATGACCAACGGCTACGGGCTCATCCTGCCGCTGATGATCGCCAACACCACGTGCTACGTGCTCGCGCGCCGCTGGTACAAGAAGCCCGTGTACGAGGCGCTCATCGAGCAGGACGGCATCAAGCTGCCGCACAAGAGCGGCGCCGCCGCGGCGCTCTCCGCGTTGCGCGTGGAGCACGCGATGACCACGCAGAACCTCGTCACGCTGCCCGCCGATCTCTCCGTGCGGGTGGCGCTGGAGCGGCTGCCCCGCGAGCACTTCTCGGCGTATCCGGTCATCGACTCGGGCGGCAAGATGGCCGGGCTCATCGGCGAGGCCAAGCTGCGCCGCCTGCTCGCCGAGGGCGCCGGTGACAAGCCGGTGCGCGAACAGTTGCGCGCGCGCGAGTACCTCCGGCCGGACCAACCGCTGCTCGACGCCGTGGCGCGCATGAACAAGCTCGGCGTGCGGCAGATGGCCGTCGTCGACAGCGAAGATCCCGCGCGCCTCGTCGGCATGTTCGCCATGAGCGACGTCATCCGCGCGCACGGGAGCGTGGTGGAGAGCGAAGAGGCCAAGGCCGCCGCCGAGTAACCCGCGCGTGTCAGGCGTGGGCTTCGACAGGCTCCGCGCGCGACAGCGGCAAGCGCACCGTGAACGTGGCGCCGTGGCCGACTTCGGAGTCGACGTCGACCGTGCCGCCGTGCGCGTCGACGATGCGGCGCACGGTGGCGAGGCCGATGCCGGCGCCGCCGGCCGTCGCTCGTTCGACGCGGTAGAACGGCTCGAACACGCGAGCGCGCGCGTCGGCGGGGATGCCCGGGCCGGAGTCCGAGACCACGATGCTGCAGAGGTCGCCGGCGGGATGCACCGCGACGCGCACGACGCGCTTGGGGCAGCCCGCGGTGTACTTCACGGCGTTGCCGGCGACGTTGGCCACCACGGCGTACAGGAGCCCCGGCGCGCAGGCGACCTGCAAGTCGTCCACGTCGGCCTCGAGGGTCACGTCGGCGTCGGTGGCGCTGCTCCGCAGATCTTCCATCACCTCGTCGACGACCGCGCGGGTCGACGAATCACCCCGGTCTGATGCCCGGCCGGCCCGCGAGAAGGCGAGCAGGGAGTCGATGAGCCGCGAGGTGCGGCGCGCGCTGCGCGTGAGCTGTTGGCCCACGCGCAGCTGCGCGTCCGCCCCGAGGGAGCCGCGCCCGAGCCGAGCGCCGATGAGCGTGAGCGGCCCGAGCGCGTTTCGCAGGTCGTGGGCGACGCGTCCGGCGAACGCGTCGAGGTCGGCGTTGGCTCGCTGCAAGGTGTCGACGTACGCGTCGATCTCCCGCTGCTTCGCCGCGAGCGAGCGCACCGAACGGCGCAGGAAGGCGGCCAGCCCGACCGAGAAGAGCAGGGCCACGGCGGCCACCGCGGACACCGCGCCGAGCATCTTCTGCGCGAAGATGCCCGCGAGGTGCTCGCCGCCCTCGAGCTTGCGCTCCTCGAGCTCGCGAAAGCGCTCGAGCGCCTGGAGCATCGCGTCGCGCAGCGGCGGGCTCTGGTCGTCGAGGATATCGAGCGCACGGTCGCGCTCGCCGCGTGTGCGCGCGTCGAGGGCCTTGGCGATGCCGTCGCCGTACTGCGTGCCGGTGCGCTCGATGTCGTCGAGCAGCTCGATGTCGTCGCCGTCCTCGGGCGTCATGCGCCCGCGCAGGCGCTCGACGATGCTGCCGAAGTGCGCGCCCGCCGCCTGCGCGCGGTCGAGCGAAGCGGGGCTCGCGAACAGCACATAGCCGCGCGCGGCCGCGGTGAGGCGCTCGGCCTGGACTTGCAGGCGGGTGGCGTCGACGAGGTCCTCCGTGTGGTTGGCGATGCGAGACATCGTCTCCTCTGCGACGATCCGCACGGCGATCACGCTCGACAGCCCCACCACCGCCACAGCGCCGACGAGCAACGCGACCACGCCGGCCGCACGCCTGCCTTGAAAAGACCCACGGGGCTCTCGCGTTGCGACAGAGGGGTCCGCTTTCACGCCGGCATCCATGTGGTCACCGTGGGCGCGAGGTGCGCGACGACAAACCAACGACGGCCAGCGACCATTCCGGGCGTGATCGGCGAGGGCGCGCGAGACATGGATCAAATGTAGGAACGACCTCGCCGGCTCGCTTCCCGTCGTCAGACCAGCCGCTGGCGCGCCGTCTCGACAATCGCGCCCACGCCGGGGTGCTTGATCTTCCGCTCGGTGGTGATGGCGTAGAAGGACTCCTCGACCCCGCGCAACACGCCGGCGCGCTCAACGAGACCAAGGTCCCCGACCTCGGCGGCGAGGGCGGCGCGCACGGGGAACAGCCCGAACCCGTGGAGCCCGAAGGTGCGCATGGCCGCGGCGTCGTCGAACTCCCCCACCACGTGGGGCCGAATGCCTTTCTCGACGAAGAAGCGCTCGAGCAAGCGGCGCAAGCCGCTCTCAGGCCCGGGGACGAGGAACGGTGCCCCGTCGAGAGACTCGGGGAAGCGGTGGCGCACACGGCGCGCGAGCGAGCGCGTGCCGTACACGATGATCTCGGTCTTGCCGAGGAGATGGCCGTACACGCGCGCCTGCCCTTGGGGCGGCAGCGCATCCGACAAGACGAGGTGCAACCGGTTGAGCGAAAGCTCGGCGACGAGCGCGTTCAGCGTCGCCTGGCGATAGCTCACGCGGACGACCGCCGGCGCGCGCAGCGCGGGCTCGAGCAAGCGGAAGGCGACGGTGCGCGGCACCGCGCTCACGACGCCGATGTTCAACAACGCGCGCCGGCCGGTGCCGCGGCCGCGGACGAACTCGACGAGCTCGCTGCCGGTGAGGAAGATGTCGTCCGCGAACGCGAGCACCTCCGTGCCGAACGGCGTGAGCTGCAGACCGCGCCCGCGGCGCGTGAACAGCGGGGTGCCGCAAAACTCGGCGAGCGCGCGGATCTGCGCCGAGATTGTGGAGTGCGTGACGTGCAGCTCGGCGGCGGCCTTGGAGACGCCGCCGGCGCGGGCCACGACCCAGAACGCGTGCAGGTGATTGTAGCTCAGCCACTCCATGTCGGTTTTTTCGACCTTTCCTATCGATCTTTCGCAATAGACGACCGACCTGTCCATCGAAAATCATGGGTCCATGCGAACGACGACGCTGACGCTGTTGATGCTCATGCTCGCGCCGCTCGCGGCCTGCGCGGGCGGCCAGAAGAAGCCGGTCGCGCGGGCGGTGACGCCGGCGCCCGCCCCCGCACCCAAGCCGCAGGCGGCCGCGGCGCCCAAGCCGGCGCCGGCGCCGATCGCGGAGACGTTTCCGACGACGGACCCCCTGTACTTCGCCTTCGACTCCGCGCTTTTGAAGACGGAGAACGAGACGGAGCTGAAGGCGGTGGCCGCGTACCTCGTCAAGCACCCCGAGGCGCACATCCGCGTCGAGGGCAACACCGACACGCTCGGGACCGCCGAGTACAACCTCGCGCTCGGCGAGCGGCGCGCGCGCGCCGCCGCGGAGTACCTGCTGCGCCTCGGCGTGAAGGCCGATCAGCTCAAGAGCGTCTCGTACGGTGAGGAGCACCCCGCTGTCCGCGGCGACGGCGAAGCGGTGTGGGCGCAGAACCGCCGTGACGTCCTGGTTCCGGGAGGGAGCTGACATGAGGCCTGTCTCGCTGACCGTCGTCCCCTCCCACAACGCCGCGGGCGAGGAAGCCACCGCGCGCCCGTTCATCGCCGAGTGCGACGCCATGCGCTCCGTGCTCGCCACGGTCGCGCGCATCGCGGGCAATGACGCCCCGGTGCTCGTCACCGGCGAGACCGGCACGGGCAAGGGCATCATCGCGCGCGCCGTACACGCCGCGAGCCCGCGCGCGTCGCGTCCCTTTGTCTCGGTCAACTGCGCGGCGCTTCCGGAGCCGCTGCTCGAGATGGAGCTGTTCGGCTCGGGCAAGCCCGCGCACCCCGGTGGGGCGCCCACGCGACGCGGCCTCTTCGTCGAGGCGCAGGGCGGGACGCTCTTCCTCGACGAGATCGGTGATCTGTCCGCGGGCATCCAGGCCAAGCTGCTGCACGTGCTCGAGCGTGCGGTGGTGCGACCGAGCGGCGAAAAAGATCCTGCGCCGGACGTGCGCCTCGTGACCGCCACGCACAAGAACCTGCACCGCGCGGCGGAGCAGGGCACGTTCCGCGAGGACCTCCTGTTCCGCCTCGACGTCATGTCCATCGAGCTCCCCGCGCTGCGCGATCGGGGCGCAGACTTCACGGCGTTGGCGGAGTTGGCGTTCAAGGCGGCCAAGGCGCGCCACCCGTCGTCGCCGGTGGTCGAGATCGGCGACGAAGCCATGGAGCGCCTGCGTGCACATCGCTGGCCCGGGAACATCCGCGAGCTCGAGGCGGTGATCGAGCGCCTGGTGGCCGTGGGCAATCGCTCCGTCGTCGGCGTCGACGATCTGCCGGTGCGCCTGGTGCGCCCGGCGCCGGCGCCGCCCTTCGGTGGCGACGTCATCCCCATCCGAACGCTACAACACCTGTATGCGCGCTGGGCCCTCGCAGAGCTTGGCGGCGTGCGCAAGCGCACCGCCGAGCGCCTCGGTGTCGACGTCAAGACGCTCGCCAAATGGCTCGCATATGACGGGTAGGCGGCCGCCGCGCGCGCTCCGCCTGCTCACTGTGACCACGCGCGTCCGATCCCTCGGGTCGCTGGTCGTCCTCGCTTTGCTCGCCGCGGGCCCCGCTTCTCCCGCCCCGACGGAGTCCACCGACGGCCGCGCCCCGCGCATGCAGTTCCGCGGCCGCACCTATCGCGTGGCGTGGCCCGACGGCGACGCGCGCGGCGTCCTCATCTTCATGCATGGCCTCTCGCGCCAGCCCTTCGTCGAGGAGGGCGAGGGCATGGCGGCCATCGCGCGGATCGCCAACGCCCGCGGCATGGTGGCCGTGTTCCCGCGCGCTCGCCGCCTGTGCGGCGCGGGCAAGCGCTGCTGGTCCACGGCCGACCCCGACGGGGAGCTCGGCTACGTCGACGCGCTCGTCGACCACCTCGAGCGCCAGAGCGGCGCGCGCTTCGACGAGCGGCAAATCGTCGGCTTTTCCAACGGCGGGTTCCTCGTGGGCGCCGGCGTCGAGCAGGGGCTCCTCGACGACTACGGGCGCGTGGGCATCATCGCCGCCGGCCCCGTCGGACACGCCCGCCACCGCAGCCTGTCCGCGGCGCCGCCGATCTTCATCGAGGTCGGCACCGAGGATCGCTACCAGCGGGGCTCCACGGAGCGCCTCTACCGCCGCTTCGACGCCATGACCCCCAAGCAGCTCCTCTTCCGCGAGGTCCCCGGCCGCCACGTCATCAACGCCGCGCGCGCCGAGTCGTTCCTCGCCTGGTTCTGGAAGGACGACACCTCGTCGCACCGCGCGCTCACCGAGCGCTGAGGTGTCTCGCGCGGCCGTCAAGGACGACATCGTCGCGCGCGTCGTGCTGACACACGTCGCTGCGGGCGCGTGGCCGGCGTGCAAAAAGGGGACATGGTGTTCGCGGCGGTCCAGAAGCATCCGCGATATCGCGTCTCGGTGCCCGTCGAGGTCGTCGGCGCCGCCGGCGACGCCACAGCGCTCCGGCTCGAGGACATCTCGCTGGGCGGTGCGTTCATCCGCACGCCCATGCCGCACCCGCCGGGGAGCTTCGTGCGCGTGCGCTTGCCCATCCCCGACGCGCCGGCGCTGATGGGCCGGGTGGTGCACGTGATCGACGGTGCCTCGAGCGTCGTCAAGTCGCGCGCGCCCGGGATGGGCATCCAGTTCGACGGCCTCTCGCCGGCCAACGAAGAGTCGCTTCGATGCTTCGTCGATCGTCTCATCACCGAGCAGCGGCGATCGCGCGCCCGTCGCGGCGACGCCCGCTTCGTCGACGACGCGCATGTGCAGGTGACCAAGGACCGGGGGGCGCTCGCGCGCCTGTGGGCCAGCGGCCTCGCGGAGGGCGCCCTCGAGGTGGACGGCGAGGGCCGCGCCGGCAACCGGGTCGTCGTCGACATCGGCCCGCTGCGCTTCGGCGCGGACGTGTTGGATGCGCGGCCGGCGTCGGCGACGCTGCGCCTGGTGGACATGCAGGGCGACAAGCGCGACGCCCTCGCCCGCTTCATCGCCGGCGTCGACAACGTCATCCGCGTAACCCCGGCGCGCGCGCCGGATCCGCTTCTCGCGCGGGCGTTGGCGGAGGCGCGCCGGCTGTGCACCGGCGTCGAGGGCGGCGACGCGCTTGTCGGGCTCGGGCTGCCCCGGGGCTCGACGGGGGATGCGGTGCGCGCGCGCGCCGCGGAGCTCGCGGCGCTGTTTTCCACGGAGCTCCCGGACGCCTCGCCGCCGCAACGGGTGCGCTTGGCGTCGGCGGCGCGCGTGCTGATCGACGTGGAGAAGGCGGCACACGCCCTGATCGGCGAGCTCCTGCCGCCGCCCCCCGCCGCACCGCCGGCCGAGCAGGTCTCCGAGCGCCTCGCGGAGCTGCTCGACGAGGCGACGTTCCTCGAGTCGGTGGGCCGCTACGAGGAGGCGCAGGAGGCGTTGCACGAGGCCGTCGCCGTCGACCCGGACGACGTCGAGGTCGCGCGCCGCCTGCTGGCGTTGAACGACGCCATCGATCGGGCGCACGCGCTCGACTTGTTGAAGGACGTCGCCGGCGCCGCGCGCGAGGACGCCGTCGCGCGCGCGCGCAAGGCGATCGATCTGTCGTCGTCGCGGGACGTGCTCATGCGCGCGCTGCGCGTGTTCTCCACGGCGAGCGCGGACGCGGACGCCGTGGCCGTGGCCATCCGCTGCGTCGATCAGAATCCCACCGACGAGCTTCCGCTGTTCGCGCTGCTCCACCTGCACGAGGCCGCGGGGCGGTACCGCGAAGCGGCGCGCGCCGGCGAGGCGCTCCTGCGGCTCCGCCCGGAGGACTTCGCGCTGAAGGAGCGCGTCCGCCTCATCGTCCGCGCCGCGCGCGGCTGACGCCCTCCCGGTGGCAGCGTTCCCGAGTGAACCGCGCGCGGCACGCGGCTATCATCGGGCCGTGGACTCCGCCGCCGAGGCACGGGCATGAGCAATCGTTTCGTCGTCGTGGGGTCTTGCGTCGTCATCGGTGTGCAGCTCGTGGCGCCGCTGGTGTTGGGCGTGCCTCAGATGCTGAAGAAGGACGCGCCGCTTCGCCGGCGACGAGGGCGCGCCGGCGCGAAGGCCGCGGCGGCCGATGACGCCGCCGTCGACCGCCTCGCGCCGCTCGCGTGCCCCAACTGTCACGCGCCCGTGCCGCTCGCGGGGCGCTCCTTCCCGTGCCCCTCCTGCGGCGCCGAGGTGGTCCCGCCCGCCGACTACGCCGTCGCCCTCGTCAAGCACGCCGAGGCCGAGCGCGTGCTCGCGCGCGCGGAGCGCGTGTGGCGCTGGTCGCGGTTCAGCTCGGCGTTCATCACCGTCTGGCTCGCCCGCCTCGCGATGGTCGCGTGGAGCCTCGCCGTCATCGCCGCGGCCGTCTTCGTCGACGACGTGGGTTGGCCGTCGCCGGTGGCCTTCCTCGCCGGCATCCTCGCTCTGGTGCAGCTCCTCGTCGGGCTCGCGCTCGTGTCGGTGTTCGCCGACATGAAAAAGACGTTGCCGCCGCTGCCCAAGCGGCGCGCCCTCGCGATCGACGCCGGCGCCGGCGCGTGCCGCGGCTGCGGCGCCCCGGTGGCGTTCGCGGCCGGCCGGCTCGCGGTGACGTGCGGCTACTGCAGCGCGGTCACCTACCGCGCGGCGCTCGCCCGCGCGGGCCGCGAGACCGCGGAGCGGGGGGACGCCGAGGCGCGCACGTCGCTGCTCGACGCGGTCGGTGCGCTCGACAAGCGCCGGAACGAGGTCACGTTGTTCCTCGGTTTCCTGGCCATCGCCGAGATCTTCTACGCGGTGGTGCTCGCACTCGGCTCCGCCTACGACCTCGTGCTCGGCTGACTCCAGAGCGCTTCGAGGATCGCGTCGGCGATCTCCGCGTCGTCGATGACGAGGGAGGCGCCGAAGTCGAGGATGGACTCGAGCTCGTCGACGTCGACGGTGCCGGAGGGGGCCGTGACGAGGACGGGGACGCCGGCGAAGCGCCCGTCGAGGGTCGGCAGCGCCTCTGCGGCGACCACGACGGCGTCGAATTCCTCCGCGTCGCCGCGGAGCTCCTCGACGAAGCTCACCGTGAAGCCGCCGCGCTCGAGGCGCCGCCGCGTCAGGCGGCGGGTGAAGACGCCTTCGTCGACGACCAACACGTGCCGGCCGAGGCCGGGGAAGTCATCGTCCGACGGGACGTTCGGTTCGAGCGCGAGGCCGGGGAGGAGCGAGAGGTGGCGCATGCCCTCTCCATCGGCACACGCCTGCGGATCTGAAGGCGGCGGGGCGCGGCGACGCCGCCGTCAGCAGACCGTCCTTGCGGCCCGACGGGATCACGGTCGTTAGCGTGAAGGAGGAGGCCAGCATGGACGTCATCGACAAGCTCAACGACATGATCGCCCTCGACATCGACGCCGTGCACGCCTACGAGGCCGCGATCAAGAGGCTCGAGGCCATCGAGCTTCGCCAACAGCTCCGCCAGTTCCAGGCCGATCACGAACGCCACGTCAGCGCCTTGTCCGCCGTCGTCGTCAAGCTCGGCGGAACGCCGCGCGCCCGCGGTGACGTCATGGGCGTGCTCCGCCAGGGCTTCACCGCCGTGACCGCGATGATGGGCGACGAATCGGCGCTGCGCGCGATGAGGGGAAACGAAGAGATGCTCGCGAGGGCATACCGGGCGGCGCTCGACGCCTTGTGGCCGGACGAGGTGAAGACGCTCCTCGAGCAGAGCTACGCGGACGAAGAGCGGCACCTCGCGTTCGTCACCGAGGCGGAGAAGATGCGCCGCGGCTACGACGAACCCCGGCGGGTGCCCTGACGCGCTCTCGGAGGGACGAGAAGATCTCCTCCGATCGTCCGGCACGGGGGTTGCCGTACCGAGGACATGCGCACACCGCCGCCAGCCCGTTCGCGCCGCCCCACGGCACCTGTCACCGCCCTCGCCGCCGTCGTCGTCATGCTCGCCGCGTCCGCGCGCGCCGGCGGGGATCCCGCCGACACCGCGGCGAGCCCGTCCGACACACCGCCCGCACACGAAGAGCCCGCACACAAGACAGCGCCCACACACCCCACCGCGCCCGGGACGCCCGGCGACGCCGCCGCGCCCGCCAAGCCCCGTGACACGCGCCACGCGCCCCGCGCCCCGCGCGACGCCGCGGCCGACGCCGCGCTCCTCGCCGCCATGCTTCGCCTCGAGCACGCGCTCGGCGAGACCGATCCGCGCGCGCGCGCCACGGAGACGGGCGACGCCGTGCGCGGCCTCTCCGCGCTCGACGATCCGCGCGCGGTGCCGGCGCTGCTCAGGCTCTCTCGCGCACCGGAGGTCGCGCTTCGCTTGAGCGCGCTCGGCGCGCTCGGCGCGTTCCTCGACGATGAAGCGGCGCGCGCCCGGCTCGAGGAGACGCTCGCGCCGGGGACGCCGGCCGAGGACGCAGCGGTGGCGCTGCCGGCCCTCCTCGAGGCGGCCCGCAGGTTCCCGGGCGCGAAGTCGGTGCCATGCCCCGCCGGCGGCACCTGCGTCGACGACGGCGTCCTGCTCGACGCGCTGCTCGCATACGCCGACGCGGGCGCCGCCGCCGCCACCGCCGCCAGCGCCGCCGCCGCCGATCGTCCGCCCGCGGAGGCACGCCTGTCGCGCGCGGACGCCGTCACCGCCGTCGGCGCGCTGCGCGACCCTCGCGCGTTGCCGTTTCTCTGGCGGCTCTCCGCGGCGCCCGACGACGCCTTGCGCGCGGCGTCGCTGCACGGGCTCGCGGCGCAGGCGGCACAGCCGATGGCCAGGAAGCGGCTGCTCGAGGTGCTCGCCGCCGCGCCGTCGCCGGGCGACCGAGGCATCGCCGCCGGGGGCCTCGCCGCGCTCGCCGGTGACGACGTCACACAGGCGCTCCTCGCGGCGCGCACGCGAGAGCAGGACGCCGGCGTGAAGAAGGCGCTCGAGGCCGTCCTCGGCAAGCGCGCGCCCGAGAAGCTCGCGGCGCTCCTCGAGGACGAGCGCCGCCGCCTCGCCGAGGAGGAGAACGCCCCCGACACGTTCGACACGCAGATGCGCTACACGCTCGCGGGCGTCGCCGGCCTCGGCGCCGCCGTCGGCAGCGCGGCGGCGTCGTCGGTGGTGGCCGATCAGAATCGCGCCGGGCAGCGGCGCCTGCTACGGCATCTGGGGCGCGTGCGCGGGCGGGGCCAGCGCCGCGGCGATCGGCTGGTTCGGTCTCGGCGATCGACGCATCGACGCCGCGCAGGTGGAGCTCGCCGCGTCGGCGAGCGTCTGGGGCGCGTGGGCGGGCCTGCTCGTTCCGCCCACCATCGGGCCCGCGGCGACCAAGGACGTGCGCCACATGGTGTACGCCGCGGCCGCCGGACAGCTCGTCGGCCTCACCGCGGGCACGGTCGGCGCCGTCGTCGCGCACCCGACCCAGGCGGACGTCGGCGAGATGAACGTCGTCGTTGTCGGCGCCAACGCGCTCACCGCGGGGCTCATCCTGTCGCTCCCTCCCTCGCCGGACGCGCGGCCGCTGTGGGGCTCGCTCATCGGCGCCACCGTGGCCGGTGCCGCCGGCGGCGCGCTGCTCGCGCCGCGCCTGACGCTCGACGAGCACGACCTGCTCCACGTGGCCGAGACCGCGGGCGTCGGCTTCGCCGCGGGGCTCGCCGTCGGCGGCGCCGTCTTGCCGTTCGACGAAGGGCACGGCGGGCTGCTCCTCGCGGGACCGCTCCTCGGCGCGGGCGTCGGCGCGGCCACCGGCGTCACGCTCGGGCAGCTTCACCTCACGCCCACCGACGGCGGCATGATCTACGAGGCGTGGGCGGCGGCCGCGGGCGGCGCCTTCGGCCTCGGCGGCGGCCTCTTCGTCGACGCGCTCGCGAACCCCACGGCGGTCACCGCCTCGCCGACCCTGTGGCTCGGCGGCGCCGCGGTGGGCACCGTGCTCGGCGCCGCGAGCACCGCGTGGTTTCCGTCGGGCATCCCGCAGGACAGCGGCGACCTCATGCTGCAGCCGCTCTTCGTCGGCTTCGGCCTGTATCACGGCGCGGCGCTCGCGAGCCTCGCCAACGTCGACCCGCGGCTCGTCGGCGCGACCGCGCTCCTCACGCCTGCGCTCGTGAGCGCGGGCTTGGTCTACGCGGCGCCTTACGTGCGCGCGTCCACGGGCGACGTGTTGATGGTGGCCTCGATGATGGGCTTCGGCGCGTACTTCTCGGCGATGGGTCTGTTCTCGGCGACGGGCCACGGGACGGACGTCCCGGCGTACGGCTGGGTGCTCGGGACGTCGCTGGCGATGGACGCCGGCGTCGCCGGGGGCGTCGCGCTCGATCTCCTCGACATCGATCACGTCGGGTGGCGCACCACGTACGTCGCCGCCGTCGCCGCGGGCACCACGCTCGTGCTCTCGTTGCCCGGGGCGCTCGTGGCGCAGTCGACCAACGGCGCGGTGCAGGTGCCCGACGTGCTCCTCGCGTCGAGCGTGGTGGGCGTCGCCGTCGGCCTCCTCACCATGCCGCTCATCGACTTCCGCATCGCCCCGGACTGGGGCCTGTCGCAGCGCCCCGAGGAGACGAAGACCGCGAGCGCCGTGCGCGTGACGCCGACGCTCCTCGCGGTGCAGCCGCTCGCGGACGAGAGCGAAGCACCGCTCGCGCTCGGCGTAGTCGGTCGCTTCTGACGACGCCTGCTGAGCGTCACGCGAGCGCGCGCGCGAGGACGGCCGTCAACCGCGCGCCCGCGTCGTCGAGATCGGCGCCGAACGCGACGACGCCGTCCTCGTGGCCGCCCATGACGAACACGCGGACCTCGCGCAGGCGCGCGCTCGTCCACAGCCGCGCGACCTCCTCCGCCATCGCCACCGTGCCGTAGCCGACCTCGGCGCGCGTGGCCGGGAGCGCGAGCGCCGCGGCCGCGCGAAAGATCGGCGGGGCGTGCACGTGGAGCACCGCGCGCGCGTGGGGGACGGCGTCGTAGACGGCGCCGTGCGTGAGGGACTCGCTCGAGGGCAGGGAGGTGCCCCGGCTGGTGACCCGGTTTCTCCGCAGGTCCCACGCCTCGACGACGCAGGCGTCGTCGAGGTCGAAGCTCCGCTTGTCGCCGAGCTGCGTGGCCGTGACGAGGAACGCGCTCTTTTGTCCGCGGGGGCCGCGAAACGGCGGCACGCGCTCGCTCAGGTTGCCGAAGCCGACGCCGCCGTAGCGGGCGGGGTCGACGCCGACGAAGCCGAGCGCCATCAGCACGGCGCGCCACCCGCCGAGCGCGGCGGCCGCCGGCGCGAGCGCCGGGTCGAGCGGCGTTCGCGTGTGGGCGGCCTGGAAGTGGATGACGCCTTCGCGCTCCATCGGCGCGAAGCTACAGCGCGGCGGGCATCAAGGGCAGCGGTCGACGGGCGCCGCGTCAACGACGCTGACGGTGCCGCTCGGCAGGTCGACGTCGAGCGCGTGCCAGCGCGCGCGCGTGGCCGAGAGCGAGCGGGAGACGGTGGCCACGGGCGCGGGGTCGTCGTCGAGGATGACGTCGACGGTGGCGAAGGTGGCGCCTAGATGACTACGAGCGTCACCGTGTACGTCCGTGGGCGTGAGCGAGGAGCCGCACGTCTGCGTGGTGGTGCGTCGTTTCATTCGTTGGGTCTCAGAGGGACGATCGTCGTCGACACGAACCGTTCGCGGGCAAACGGAAGCGAGCGCTGTCCTCCCGTTGCCGGATTCGCGTCCCGGCCGGCCGCGCAACAAACCATGACCAATGCGCCACTGTTTCATCCTGGCGATCGCGTGGGGCGCCGCCGCCTGCGGTCCCGTCCCCGGCCCCGTCGCCGTCGTCGTCACCGGTGAGGACGCGCCCGGCGACGACGGGGGCGACGGCGGCGCGGGTGACACGGACGGCGGCGCGGGCGACACCAACGGCGGCAGCGGCGCGGGCGACACCAACGGCGGCAGCGGCGGCGCGGGTGACATGGGCGGCGGCAGCGGCGGCGCGGGCGACACCAACGGCGGCAGCGGCGCGGGCGACACCAACGGCGGCAGCGGCGCGGGTGACATGGGCGGCGGCAGCGGCGGCGCGGGTGACATGGGCGGCGGCAGCGGCGCCGGCGACACCAACGGCGGCAGCGGCGGTGGCGGCCCGGGCGACACCAACGGCGGCACCGCCGCGGGAGGCGGCTTCGTCGGCGCCGCCTGCGACGCCGACGGCGCCTGCGCGCTCGACGGGGCCTTCTGCATGGTCGACGAGGAGGGCTGGCCCGCGGGGACGTGCACGCTGCCGTGCACCCACCTGTGCCCCGATGACCCGTCGTCGCCGACGACGTTCTGCGTCGCGGACCCCGGCGGCGACGGCGGCGTCTGCGTCTCCCGCTGCGACCCCGCGCGCTTCGGCGGCGACGGTTGCCGCGCCGGCTACGCCTGCGTCGACACCGCCCGCTTCGACGATCCCGCAACCGTACGCGGCGTCTGCGTTCCCGCGGGCCTCGACGCCGGCGGCGCGAGCGACGGCCAGTGCGTCGCCACGGACCTCCCCACCCCGAACGCCGGCATCGAGGAGCCCCCCGGCCTCGACGGCTGCCCCCGCGGCATGGCGCTCGTCGGCGACACCGGCGTCTGCATGGATCGCTGGGAGGCCTTCCTGGTCGTGGTCGACGACAGCGGCGCCGAGCTCCCGTTCTCGCCCTTCGAAAACCCCGCCGCCCACGAGGTGCGCGCCAAGAGCGCGCCCGGCGCCGTGCCCCAGGGCTACATCAGCGGCCTCGAGGCCGCCGGCGCCTGCGCCGCCGCCGGCAAGCGCCTGTGCAAAAACCCCGAGTGGACCCGCGCCTGCCGCGGCGCCGGCAACACCGTCTACCCCTACGGCGACACGCGCGAGCCCGGCGTCTGCAACGACGCGCGCGCCGTCCACCCCGCCGTCGAGTACTTCGGCACCAGCGCGGATTGGATCTGGTCGTCGCTCGGCCACCCGTGCATCAACCAGCAGCACGACACCGTCGACCTCACCGGTGAAAACGCCGGCTGCGTCGACGACAGCGGCCGCTTCTTCGACCTCATGGGCAACCTGCACGAGTGGATCGACGACCCCGCCGGCACCTTCCGCGGCGGCTACTACGTCGACACGCACCTGAACGGCGACGGGTGTCTGTACACCACCACCGCCCACGACACGTCCCACTGGGACTACTCCACCGGCTTTCGCTGCTGCGCCGACCACCCCTGACTCGTGCTACCAACGGGGCATGGGGCGGGGGGAAACGCAGCCGAAGCTGCCGCCGGTGGCGGCGCTCATCCACTGGCTCGACCTCACGCTGCGCGTCGCCGACTTCCGCCTCAACCGTCCCGGCAAGACGGGCCTCGCGCCGTCGCTCATCGCCACCCTCGGCCTCGTGCTCTACGTCGTCGTCGCCGGCCCAGCCGCAGGCAACCCCGCGCGTAGCGCCGTCGCCGCCGGCGTCGCCGTGGTCCTCACCGGCCTCGTCTGGGCGCTCTTTCGCGCCTGGGGCCGGCCGCCGCCGCACCTCGCTGCGCTCGTCGAGTGCGCCGTCGTCGTCGTCACCGGCGTCGCCGTTCGGTGCGCCGGCGCCGAGCGCCAGGCCGACGGCATCCTCTATCGCCACCTCGCGCTCCCCGTCATCGGCACCGTAGTTGTCTCCATCGCCGCCGCCGCCGCGTGCGCGCGCTTCGTCTTCGACCGCGGCCGCACCCGCCGGCGCGCCGCGCAGGCCGCGCTCACCCTCAAGCGCTACCTGCGCACCACCGAGCTGTTTCGGCCCGAAGAGCGCGTTACGGCCGGCGTATGGGAGCTGTTGCGCGGCGCGCTCCTCGTCCCCGTGCGCGCACCGCTGCAACTCTTCCTCGTGCCCGCCGCCCTCGTCCTCGTCGCCGAGGCCGAGTGGTTGGCGCCGCTCGCCGTCGCCGGCCTCGCGTTCGCGTGGCTCGTGCTCGCGTTCGGAAACGTCCACGATCGCCTCGACATGGTCTTGCGCGTGCTCAGCCCGTTGTTCGCGCAGGGCGCCGCGGGCCTCGTCAGCGTCGGCGTCATCGTCCTCGCCCTCGTCCGCTTCGCCGGCGTCAGCTACGTCACCACGTTCCTCGACTCCGCCGACCGCACCACCATCTTCGCCGTCATCGGCTCCGCGTACGCGATCTTGTGGTGGTTCGACGCGTGGCAGGCGCGCCTCGCCTCGGATCGCGTGGTGCGCGCCCTCGGCAGCGCCGACGGCACGCGGCTCGACTTCGACCTCGACCCCGGCGCGCAGCTCACGTCGGTGCCCGCGCGGGGACGCCGCCTCATGGTCCACGGCGCCTCGCGCTTCGCCGTGGTCCACGACAGCGACGACGACCTCCCGTTCTTCCACACATGGACGGCGTCCGCGCTCGTCGAAGCCCTCGCGCGCGATCGGTTGCGGGCGTCGCCGGCGAGCAAGCGCGAGCGGCGCACCTGGTTTCGAGCGCGCTCCGCGGCGGCGGAGATGAAGAAGGCGTTCGCGAGCTACGTTCTCGCCGCCAACGCCGTGCCGCTCGGCATCCTCGTCACGCTCGGCGTCGTGATGCACGGCCTCCATCAGCACGCCGAGCTGTCGGCGCTCGAGCGCGCGCGCGGGTTGCCGCCGAAGGTGGCGCTGTCCACCCTCGTCGAGCGGCAGTGCGCTGCGGGCCGCCCCGTCATCGCGCTCGCGGCGTCGGGCGGCGGCACGCGCGCGGCGCTCTACGCCGACGCCGTGCTCTACGGCCTCGCCGAGCTCGACCACGCCGGCGACGTCGTCCTCGCCTCGGGCGTGTCCGGCGGCGGCGCGGCGCTCGCCTACTTCGCCGCCGACCGCGCGGCGCTGGTGAAGGACGAGCGAGGAGCGTGGGACCGCGCGTTTCAACGCATGAGCCACGCGTACATCGCCGACGTCTTGAACGGCGCGTTCGAGGAGCGCATCGGCGGCGCGTGGCGGCTGGGCTCGCTCCTCGACGAGAGCTTCGCCTCCACGTGGCGCGCGCCGCGCGCGAGCATGGCCGACGTCGACGACATGGGCCTCATCTTGAACACGGCGCTCGCCGGCACCTGGCGCTACGACGACGGACCGGAGGCGGACATGACCACGTCGTCGTCTGCGGGCGGCCGCCTGATCTTCACCAACCTGGCGCTGCCCGAGGACTTCGTGACGCCGGCGATGGACGGCGTGGGGCTCACCGACGTCGTGCTCGGCGGTTCCTGGGTGACGCTCTCGGGCGCGGCGGCGTTGAACGCGAACTTCCCGCCGGTGTTTTCGAACGCCGCCGTCGACGCGGGGGACGCGCGTTACTGGGTGACCGACGGAGGCGCCACCGACAACCGCGGCATGGAGATGCCGCTGTACGCGTTGCTCGAGGCGCTGCGGCACGTCGACGTCGGGCCCGGCAAGGCGTGCGCGGCGCCGCCGGACATCGAGTTCATCGTCGCGGACGCGTCGGCGTTCAGCGACGGCTTCGCGCAGTCGCGCGGGCTGTCGACCATCATGGCGGCGGGGACGATGTTCAACAGCCAGCTCGTCGTGGAGCTCTTGCGCCGGCTGGGCGAGGCGGACCCGCGGCTGCACTTCCACTACCTGCCGATGCCGGAGGCGCTGCGCGACGACAACGGCATCGGCACGCACTGGATGCTGCAGCCGCGCCTCACCATCCCCGCGCGCGGGCGCGCCTCGGAGATCACGCTCACGAGCCCCGACGAGATCATCGGGCTCGTGCGCGGCATGTTCCGCAGCGACGCCCACGCGTCGGAGGACGCCCTCGTCGAGGAGGCGCGCCACCGCGTCGCGGACAAGGCCACGCACGACGCGTGGAGCGCCATCGCCGCCGAGCTCGCCGACACGACGACGCCCTCGCCGGCGCAAGGGCAGCGCTGACGACGACGATGTGCGCCGCCTCGCCCCGACCGTGGGGCGCGCCGGGTGGCCGTCAGGGCGGCGGGACGAGGAGGGCCGCGCAGCCTTCGCGCCAGCCGCGCTCGTCGACGCCGCGCTCGAGCGCGCGGGCGACGCGGGCGGCGGCGGCGGCGCGCGGGTCGTTGACCGCGCGCAGGAAGGTCGCGGCGCCGTCGAAGCCGCGCGCGAAGGCGAGCTCGGTGGCGTGCCCGAAGCCGGGCGCATCGAGCGGGCGCGCGTGCAGCTCGTCGACGAACGGGCACAGGCGGAGGGCGGCGTCGACGGTCTTGACGTCGACGTCTCCGCTGTCCGCGCCGTCGACGACCCACAACAGCCCGCGCAGGTGCGCGGCGGCGTCGTCGGGGTCGATCAAGGCGCGGTCGAGCGCGGCGACAAAGAGACCACGGGCCCGCGCGCGAGCAACGACGTCTCTCGCTGACGGCGGCGCGCCGGTGAACGCGAGGCGCGGCTCGAGCTTGGGCGCGACGTCGCGCCAGTACCAGGCCGTGCCGTCGTGCACGTTCAACGGGTAGCGGCGGGCGTCGCCCTCGCCGGCGCCGCCGAGCACCTCGCGGTCTGTGGCCGCGAGCCAGACGGCGTCGTCGGGCAGGACGGCCGCGAGCGCACGGCGCATGACGTCCTGCTCGTTCCGGTCGGAGAGATCGGCGCGCGCGTGGCCGACGACGAAGAGCCACACGGTCGCGAGCGCGGCGAGCGCGGCGGCGCCGGCGACGCGCGCGCGCGGCGCGCCGGCGGGACCCGCGGCGAAGTCGAGGGCGAGGCCGGCGAGGACGGCGCCGGGGACGAGCAGCGTGCCGCCGAAGCGCTCGAGGTACGGCGTCGCCGCCCCCGGCAGCGTCGCACGCGTGAGGAACAGGAGCGCGAGCGCGGCGACGGCGACGACGAGGAGCGCGGCCGGTGAGCCCTCGTCGAGGGGCTGGGCCTCGCCGCCGGCGTCGCGCGAGCGGGGCGCCCTCCTGCGGAGCGCGACGACGACGGCGCCGGCCGCCATGAGGAGCGGGGTGAGGGGGGCACGCAACGAGAAGCGGCCGAGCACCGCGAGCGCGGAGGTGCCGCTGGCGCCCGCGTCGGCGCCGAGGCGGAAGGTGCCGTAGCGCCGGCGCAGGACGTGGTCGACGACGTCTCCGGCGCTAAAGACGGGCGCGTCCGGGAAGCCGGCGCCGCCGTGCAAGAGCGGCATGGTGAAGACGAGGGCGCAGAACACCACGGCGAAGACGGCGGCGGCGACGGCGAGCGCGGCCCACGCGATCCTCGACCGCGATCCGTTCGCGCGCGTCGCCGTCGTCGCCGTCGCGCGCCTTCGCAGCACGACGGCGACGAACGAGCCGAGGAACGCCGGCGCCGTGACGATGGTCACCGGGTGCTGCGCGCCGGCGAGCGCGACGAGCGCACCGAGGAGCGCGGCCTGGCCGATGCGCCGGCGCTCGTCGAGGGCAGCGCTGCGCGGCGACCAAAGGAGCGCGCACTGCCAGAGGATCGCCGCCATCAGCATGTGGGCGAGCGCGAAGACCTCGGGCTCGAGGCCGAGCGGCCACGTCGTCGGAAAGAACGCGAAGGTGAGCGCGCCGGCGACGCGCGCAGCGGGTCTGGCGCCGAGGGCGCGCAGCGCCTCGACGAGGAACGCGGCGGCGGCGGCGTGGGCGCACAGACAGAGCAGGTCCACGCGCAGGGTGCCGTCGACGTCGCCGGAGAAGCCCGGCAGGTGCGCGAGCAGCCGCTGCAGCCACGCCTGCAGCGCGAAGCCGGGCGCGTGCAAGACGCCGCCGCGCACGACGTTGCCCGCGATCTCGAGGCCGTCGCCGGAGAGCGCTGCCGGCGCGAGCATGGGGACGGACACGGCGGCCACGACGAGCGCCACGAGGAGCGCGAGCCAGCCACGGGTGAGGCGGGACACGCGCCGATGCTACTCGACTCGTGCGCTGCGCCGCCGTCAGCCTGCTTGCTTCGGCTCGTCGCGACCGCTTGCGCAGGGGCTCGCCGGGCGCGACGCTCCGCCCCATGCGCGCTGTCGTCGCCGGCATTGCGATCTTGGCGAGCGCGTGCGCGTCCACCGCGCACGTGACGTTGCCGCCGCGGCCGGCGAAGGACGCGCCGCTCGCCGAGCGCGAGGCATACCGCGACCGCGTCGCCGGCGCGGCGAACGAGCGAGGCTTCGTCATCGGCAAGGACGTCGTCGAGGACCCGAGCGATCTCCTGCCCGCGGTGGAGCCTGGCTCGACGACGGCGAAAGCCGCGGGGGCGGCCGCCTTCGACGACGGGCTCGGGACGGCAGGGATCGTCGCCGCGGGCGTCGGGGTCGTCGGCGGCCTCGACGGCATCATCCTCGGCGTCATCGTCGTGAACGCCGACGGCCGAAACCCCGACGCGTCCACGGCCGTGGTCATCGGCGGCTCGGTGTTCATGCTCGCCGGCCTCGGCGTCTTTGCGCTCGCGTCCATTCCCGCGGGCCACGTCGACGACGAGCGGCGCGCGGCGTTCGTCGCCTACAACGACGACGTCGCCGCGGCGGTCGGGCTCCCTCCTCCCGCGCCCGCTCCCGCTCCCGCTCCCGAGATCGCGCGCGCGCCGCCGCCGCGCGCGCCTCCGGGCGAGGACGCCGCGGACACAAACCGCGCCGCGCGCGACGTCGATGACGCCGCGGACGGCGCGGACGGCGACGCCCTGGGCACCGGGTCCACCCGCGCCGTCGCCGCAGACCCGCTCCCCATGCACATCATCGCGCGCGTCGGCGGCACCGTCGTCGCCGACCTCGACGCCGGCCCCGACGGCGCGCTCGCCCCGCGCTCCGTCGACGGCGCCCACCGCGAGGAGGCCGGCGTGCTGGGCGCCGTGCTCGGCACGCGCGGGAGCGCGCTGTTCGCGTGCTTCGCGCGCACCTTCCCGAACGCGGGCGCCAAGCAGCGGGCGCGCGTGAAGCTGCGCGTCGCCAAGGGGCGGGTCGCCGGCGCCAAGGGGCGCGGCGCCGGCGCGGCCTGCGCCGCCCACGCGCTCTCCCGCGGAGGAGGGCTCGGCGGCCCGAGCTTCGACGTCGACCTCGACATCGAGCACACGGCCGGGCCCTTCGTCGCCCCGCGCTGTCGGCGCGCCATCGACGCCGGCGCGCTCGGCGCAAACGCGGCCGGCGTGACCGCGTGCCTCGGCCTGTTCCTCGCGCCCGACGGCGTCGAGGTCACGCGCGCCGCCGACCCCTCCTTCGCCGGGCCCATGCTCGCCGAGGCGTTCCGCGAGGACGGCTGCGCCGCGAAGGCCGCGCGCGGCTTCGCGCTGTGCAAGCGCAAGCGCGTCGCCGGCGTCGACGGCGCCACCCTCGCCGCCGAGCTCGCCGCCATGGAGGAGCGCTACGTGCGCACGCTCACCGACGACGACGCGATCGTCGCCGCGGCCCTCGCCGCGCTCCGCTGATCGAGGGCGGCGCCCCACGACGGCGAGCGGCATACGTCATCAGGAGGATGAGCGCCCGTGCTGCGCGGTGGGTGCGCGCGGGCCGGTGCTAGCGTCCGTCGCGAGGTCCCCATGCGCGCGTTGCTGCTGCTCCCCGTCTGCTCCCTGATGCTGGTCTCTGCGTGCAACGGCTGCGCGTCCCCGGCCACCGGCGGCCCCGGCGGGCCCGCTCAGCCCGGCGGCGAAGGCGAGGGCGAGGGCGAGGGCGACGACGCCGGCGTGCTCTCCGTGTCGCCGGGCTCGGCGCAGCTCGTCGTGCAGGACGGCGTGAACCCCACACAGCAGTACACGGCGACGCTCGCCGGCGATGACGTGAGCGCCTCCGCGCTGTGGACCGTCGAGCCGCCCGCCCTCGGCACGTTCAGCGGCAGCACCTTCACCTCCGCCGGCGTCGGCGGCGTCGGCCACGTCGTCGCGACCCTGCGCGGCCAGAGGGCGAGCGCGGACGTCCGCGTCCGCGTCGTCGACACCCTCGAAGAGCCCGGCGCAGGCGCCGCTTTGCCGCCGAACGCCTCCGGCCTCGTCGACGCCGCGCCCGCCGACGACGGTCGCGCGCCCAGCGTCGTCTACCCCTCCGACGGCGTGCTCGTTCCGCGGAACCTGGGCGCGCTCGAGATCCACTTCTTGAAGGGCTCGGACCAAAACACGCTCTTCGCCATCGACTTCCACAGCGCCCTCACCGACGTCCGCGTGCTCACGCGTTGCACGCCCCTCGCGAGCGGCTGCCTGTACACGCCGTCGGCGCAGGCGTGGCACCTGCTGTCGGACAGCAACGCCGGACTCGACGCCGTCGCCGTCACCGTGCGCGGCACCGACGACGGCGGCAGCGGCGCCGGCGCCGCCGCGCCCTTCCACGTGAGCTTCTCGGCGGCGCCGGTGAACGGCGCGCTCTACTACTGGACCACCACGTCCACGGCCATCATGCGCGTGGACTTCGGTGCGCTCGCCCAGACGCCGGCGCAGTTCTTCCCGTTCTCGGGCGGCGGCTGCTTCGGCTGCCACGCGCTGTCGCCGGACGGGCGCAAGATGAGCGTGAGCCGCGACGGCATCAACCACGGACAGCTCGGCCTCGTCGACGTGCAAGGCGGCACCGAGGACCTCGGCTTCGTCGACGCCACCCGCGAGCAGTTCCAGAGCTGGGACCCTTCGTCCTCGTACTTCGCCGCCGTCTTCGGTGACACCGACGACCTCCCCACGCGAAACGCCATCCGCATCCGCGACGGCCAAAGCGGCGGCGTCACGGACACGGTCGCTTTGGACTTCGAGCCCGACCACCCCGACTGGTCACCGCTCGGAGACCGCCTGACCTTCACGCACGTCACCGAGCACCACAGCTCGCAGCGGCCCGGGCGCGGCGGCATCGCGTCCGTCACCCGCGACGCCTCGGGAGCGTGGGGCGCCCCCGTCGATCTCGTCCCCGCCGTCGACGGCAAGAACCGCTTCACGCCGGCCACGTCGCCGGACGGCAGCTACTTCGTCTTCGTCGAGTCCACCTGCGCGAGCGGCACCTACGGGGACGACTGTGACGGCGACGCCGACCGGACGTCTCGGCTGTGGGCCATGCCGTTCGACGGCAGCGCTCCCGTGGAGCTCGCGAACGCCGACGCCGCCGGCGCGCTCGACGGCGGCGGCGACCTGTCCAACACGTACCCGAAGTGGGCGCCGTTCGAGCAGCCGCGCACCGCGGCCGGCGAGGGCCGCGTGCACTGGTTCACGTTCTCGTCACGGCGGCACTACGGCCTGCGCGACTCGGAGAACAAGCAGTGGCTGTGGATGGTGGCCGTCGACCCCGACAAGGTGCTCGCCGGCGAGGACGGCTCGTCCCCTGCGTTCGCGCTGCCGTTCCAGGACCTGTCGACGTCGAACCACATGGCGCAGTGGGCGCGCGAGCTCATTCAGGTCGGCTGCATCGACGACGGCGACGCCTGCACACCGGGCGAAGACACGTGTTGCTCCACGGGCGCCACCTGCCAGGCGCAGGGCGGCGGCGACCCCGTCTGCGTCCCCGGCTGCGTCGGCAGCGGCAACGCCTGCGAGACGGACGCCGACTGCTGCGCCGGCCTCTGCGTCGGCTCCGGAGCCACCAAGACCTGCAACGTCTTCGCCGGCTGACGACTCGCGCGATTTCCGGATTCCACAGCGCGAATCAGCGGAGAGTTGCGCAGAGTTGCGCGGACCTGCGCAGCGGCTGTGCGCAGACGCGGAGATGCGTCTGTGGGCCGATGTGCGGGCCGTGCGGCGAGCACCCATAGTGCGTCAATCGGGTCCGAGCCGAAAGGAGGCCGCGGGTGCAGAAATCATCGATCACAGCGAGGACGAGGCGGGGCTCGTCGCGGAGACTTCTCGGTCGTGCAGGTGCGGCCGCGGCGGGCGTCGCTCTGCTCGCGCTCGCGTGCGTCCAGGACGTCGAAGACGGCCCTCAGCTCGACTCGAACGCGCCGCGGAACATCGAGGCGCACCTGACGGTGGCGGACAAGATGCCGCGCTACGAGGCGATTCGTGACTCCGCGCGCGCGCGGGGAATCGGAAATGCGTATCTGCTCGCGGGCATCGCCAACACCGAGAGCGGGCTCGCGCAGTGTTGGTCGGAAGCCACGTGGGCGTGCGCCGGGCCGAGCTCGCCGGATTGTGGCGGCGGGCCCGTCATCGCCGGCGCGGCCGACGGGCCATGCGGCGCCCGGCAAGGCGGGCTCGGCATGTTTCAGTTCGACGCAGGCACGTACGACGACACGCTCTCACGGTATGGACAGAGCGTCGTCACCGTCGACGGTCAGGTGGCGTCGGCCATCGACTACGTCGTCAACATGGTCAAGATCTCCGCTTACACGACGAACGCGGAGACCGACGACAAGGCGCGCGACTGGATCAACAACTTCGACGTGGACAACGCCACGCTGCGCGATCAGTGGATCAAGACGGTGGTCCGCTACTACAACGGTTGCCAACCGGGCTGGAGCTGCTGGGATCCGCGCCTGCGCACGTACAGCGACGGCATGTGGGCGGCGGTGCAGGATCCGGGCGTCGACTTCTGGGGAGCCGCGGGCGGCGGCGAGACGCAGTGCGGATCGAGCCCGGCGGTCGTCGGAGCCATCGCGGAAAAGTATCGCGCGCTGGGAGGGTGCGACTCGTTCCTGGGTGCGCCCATCAGCGAGGAGGCCTCGACGTCGGACGGCGTCGGTCGCGTGAGCGACTTCGAGCACGGCTCCATCTACTGGACACCCGACACGGGCGCCTTCGAGGTGCACGGCGCCATCCGCGACAAGTGGCGGGCGCTGGGCGCCGAGGGGAGCGTGCTCGGGTACCCGACGACGGACGAAGGGCCCGCGCTCGATGACGGCCGCTACAATCACTTCGAAAACGGCTCCATCTACTGGACGCCCGCCGGCGGCGCGTTCGAAGTGCACGGCGCCATCCACGACGCGTGGGAACAGTCAGGTTGGGAGCAGGGGGCGCTCGGCTTTCCGGTGTCCGACGAGTACGACGTCGCGGACGGTCGACGGAGCGACTTCGAGCGCGGCTCCATCGCGTGGAACGGCAGCACCGGCGAGGTCGCCGTCGTCGCGGACGGCGAGAGCGCGCCGCGATGGAAGGTGCTCCCCGTCGACTACCAGATCCAGGAGACCAGCTATTGGTGCGGTCCCGCCGCCACGCGCGCAGCCCTCTCCGCGCGCGTGACGCCGGCGCCGACGCAAGCGGCGCTCGCCGGTGAGCTCGGCACGACGACGAACGGCACCGACTGGATCGGCCAGGTCACCGGAGTGCTCAACGATCACCTCGGCGCGGGGCGCTACCAAACCGTGGAGATGCCGGACGATCCGCCGACACAGGCGCAGCGCGACCGCCTCTGGCAAGACGTCACCCTGAGCATCGACAACGGCTACGCGCTGGTCGCGAACATCGTCGCGCCGCCGAACAACCACCCGCCCGGGTATCCGAGCTCGACCATCTATCACTACTTCACCGTCGCCGGTTACAACCCGGACACGCGCGAGGTCTACATCGCCGACTCGGCAAACTTCAGCGGACAGCAGCTCTATTGGCTGTCGTTCGACCAGCTCGCCACGCTGATTCCCCCCAAGGGGTACGCGACCTATCGGTGACCGCGTCGCCGACGGCTGACGGCGCCGTCCAGGCTACGTGGGCGTGGAGCCGCGCGCGCGTTGGCGCATGGTCAACAGCGCGCGGCCGACGGCGCCGAGGACGAGCGCGATGCCGAAGGTGACGACGACGGCGGCGCCCGTCGGCAGGTCGAGCGTGAAGGAGCCCCACAGGCCCGCCGCCGACACCAGCGCGCCGAGGCTCCACGCCATCACCAGGCGCACCCCGAGGCGCTTGGTGAACAGGGCGGAGAACACCGCGGGCACGATGAGGAACGAGAACACGAGGAGCACGCCCGCCATCTGCACGCTGCTCGTGATGATGACGCCGAACGTCGAGTAGAAGAGCAGGTCCCAGAGCATGGGCTTCCAACCGTCGTGCTCCGGCGCGTCGTGGTCGAACGACAGCGCGAGGAAGCGCTTGCGGAACGCGAAGTGCAGCACGGCGAGCGCCCCGAAGATGAGGGCGGTGACCCCCACCTCGGGCAGCGTGACCGTCAGGAGGCTGCCGATGAGGATCTCCTTGATCTCCTCGTCGCCGTGCGGGAGGAACTTGGCGACGAGGATGGCCGACGCCGCGGCCACCGCGTAGGTGATGCCGATGAAGGCCTCCTGCGGCACTCGTTTGCGAACGCCGCGGGTGAGCGCGAACAGCGCGGCGCCACCGAAGGTGAAGCCGAGCGACCAGACGTAGGACATCTTGGTGTGGGGCTCGACGCCGTTGTACGAGGCCACCGCCGTGCCGAGCGCGGCGATCTGCGCCAGGGCGATGTCGACGAAGATGACCTCGCGCGCGAGCACGTGGAGCCCGAGGTACGCGAGGAAGCCCGTCAACAGGAGACAGGCGAGGAAGCCGGGGAAGAGGATCTGGAGCTCGAGACTCATGACGCGACCTTCGCGAGATCGCCTACGATGGCGTCGAACAGATCGAAGTAGGTGTGAATCTTCTCGTTGCCGCCGACCATGCTCGGCACGTAGACCACCTTCGCGTCGGAGTGGGCGGCGATCTGGTCGGGCGAGCGGCGGTCGTAGAAGTTCTCCATGAGGATGGCCTTCACCTTGCGCGCGCGCACGGTCTTGATGACCTCGACGGTGTGTTGCGCGGTGGGCTGCACGCCGGGCTTGGGCTCGACGAAGTCGACGACCTCGAGCTTGTAGCGCTCGGCGAAGTAGGACCACGACTTGTGGTACGTCACAATCGGCTGGCCCTGCAGCGGCGCCAACGCCTTCGCCCACGCCGCCTCTTTCTCCGTCAGCTTCTGCTCGAACGCCTTGAGGTTCGCCTCGTAGGTGGCTTTGCCGTCGGGATCGAGCTCGCTGAGGCGGGCGGCGATGCCGCGGGCCATCATGCGGCCGTTCTCGGGGTCGAGCCAGTAGTGCGGGTTTCCCTTGGGGTGCACGTCGCCTTGTGCGCGGTCCGCGATCGACACGACCTCGAGCGGGCGAATGAACTGCGACAGGTCGAGATAGCCGGGGCTGCCGATCTGCACCTTGGGGTTGCGCGCGCCCGTCAACAGCGGCGGCAGCCAGCCGATCTCGAGGTCGAGCCCGACGGCCTCGACGAGGTCGGCGCGGTTCATCGCGAGCATGAACGACGGCTTGGCGTCGAGGAAGTGCGGGTCCTGATAGCCCTTGCACAGCGCGGTGACGTCGACGCGGTCACCGCCGATGGCGCGGGTGATGGCGCCCGGGTCCTGCGTGGTGGTGACGACCCGGAGCTTGGCAAATGCCGGCGACGCCCCGAGGACGATCGCCAGCGCGACGAGTGATTGGACGATGCGATTCATTGGACGACTCCGTGATTGAGGGGCGGGGCTCGGCCCCGCGAAGGTGGATGGAGCGGGGCGGCCCGCGTCGGAATCAGAATGCGTGAGCGCCGTGGGCGCCGATGGAGACCTCGAGGTTGATCATGGCGCCCCACAACAGGTCGCCCTGGCCGCGCGTCCCCGCGTTGGCTTCGACCTGGATGCGGGAGAAGTGCGTCGGCGAGAACTCGCCGACGACGGATCCGCGCTGCGAATTGGGGCCGAGGCCGCCGTTGGCGGTGGCGACGTCGCCCTCGAGCCCGTCGAAATAGTCGTAGCGAACGCCCGCGCCCCACTCGGGGTTCGGGTGCCACACGAGCTGTGCGTAGCCGCCGCCGTCGACGACGGCGCCGGTGACATAGTCGGCGTCGCTCGGGTGCCGGGTGCGCACCATCCCCTCGCCGAGAAATTCCAGGAACCAACGCGACTGCGCCGCCGCGGGCTTGTACCGGATGAGGAGATCGGTGCCCCAGATCTCGCCGCGCGCGCCGGCGTCGATGTACGGCGTGGGCCCGAGCATGGCGTCGAGGCCCCACAGGACGCTGACGTCGTCGGAGACGGGGAAGAACTGCTCGATGACGCCGGTGTAGACGAGGTCGAGCGCGTTCTTCACCGGCACCGGGGTGTCGGCTTCGGGCGAGAAGGTGCGCGAGCAACACGCGCCGCTCGTCCCCTGGACCTCGGCGATGAGGGTGACGGGCCAGGGCAGCGGCGTCAGCCAGCTCACCTCGCCGCCGAGCCCGCGGAAGTTGTCCTCGCCCATCACGGCGCCGTAGACGAGCGGCTGCGACACGAACCACCACGCGTGCGGGTGCTGTTCGTTGAGCCGCCCGAACTTCGAGAGGAACTCTCCGGCGCGCGCCTGCAGGCTCCAGGGGAGCTGCAGCGTGGTGGCGTACGCCTCTTCGACCTCGATGCTGTCCTTGAGGACGATGTTCGAGTCGAAGCGCAGGAAGGGATCCACGCTCGCCGCGAACGACAGCTCCACCTGCCGGAGGGTGAAGCCGTTCGACGTCGGATCGTGGCCGCCGGTCATGAGCGGCACGTCGTCGGGGTACTTGCTGCCCGGCTTGGAGGCTCGCGCGACGCCGAAGGCGGCGCCGGCGACGTCGAGGATGACGGAGATGTCGGGGTTCATGCTGGCGGCGCCGGGGATGGCGGCGCCGAGGTTCACCTGCGACAGGTCCGGCACCGCGGGCGCCGCGGGCGCGTTCTTGGCGGCGGCGGTGTCCTCGGCCTGGAGCTCTTCGAGGAGCTTGTTGTCCTCCTCTTCATCGGCCTTCTTCTTGTCGTCGTCCCCGGCGCTCTTGTCGGCCCCGGCAGCGTCGTTGGTGGGAGGGGGGCCCGTCTCGGGGGGCGGCTCGGGGGCGGGCGTGGGCGAGGGCGGCGTGGGCGCCGGATCGTCGGCGAGGGCAGGGATGGACAGGAGGGCGGCGCCCCACAACAGGGCGACGCTCGTGATTCGGAGCATGACTTCTCTCTTCTCGACGGAGGGAGCGGGGTCGCCGGCGGCCGCGCGATCGGGCGCGGCGTCGGCGGACGCGAAGATGTTCTCAGGCGTCGAGGAGAGGGGGCCCGTGCTTGGGCGCGACCGCGAGGACCTCGCGCCGCGCGGCGGGGGCGTCGGGGGCTCTGGCGACGACGTCCCCGCCCGGACCGGCGGCGGGGAGCGCGGCGCCGATCGCCGGCGGGACGGTGACGTGTCGCGCGGCGGGGATGGTGAGCGGGCAGTGCTCGTGGACCTCGCGCCCCTCGGCGTCCGCGTACAGCGTGTCGGCGGCGCCACGCGCGTGGTCGACGTGCAGCGGGCTCACCTCGATGAGCTCGCCGTGCTCGCAGCGCTCGTGGCGCACGGCGGACATGTGCACGAGGGAAACGGAGATGGCGACGCTGAACAGCGCGACGCCGAAGGCGCCCGCCGTGAGACGAGGAGCGCGTGTCGGTACCGTCCGCACGGTCACGACACGCTGTGTGACATCGAGAGTGCGATTGCGCAAGGCCGGCGCGGCGCGGGGCAAACGGACACGCGGCGCGCTCACGTCGGCGCGAGGGTGACGCGCGCGGGCGGTTCGGGTCACCAGACACGTCGCCGCCGCCATCGCCGTCGCCGCCGTCGTCGTCGTCGGCCTCGTGGCCGCCGTCGACGGGTGGACGCGTGGAGGCACGGGTGGCGTGGGGCCGGATCGGCGCGCCGCGTGGGCGGCTCTCGGTGTCGTGGGAGAGCGGTCGCGGTGGGAGGGGCCGCGCGGATCAGGGGTGGGCATCGCGGAGCCAACGCGCGCGGACGGCCTCGAGCAGGCGCTCGTAGCAGGCGCCGCTCTCGATGCGCTCGCGCGCGTCGCGCGGCAGCCAGGCGAGGCGATCCGCCCAGCTCTCGAGGGGAGGCAGGATCAGCGCGAGGAAGCCCGGTCTCTGCTCGATGACGCCGATCTTGTCGAGGACGATGTCGGGATCCGCGCGCACGGTGACGACGACGTCCGCCGCGCTCCCCGAGCGCTCGAGCGCCACGCGCATCTTCCCCACGGGCGTGGCGGGCGCCGCCTGCGGCGCCGTGGACGCCACCCGGGGGCGTGAGGCGATCGAGCGGCGACGTGGCGCGCTCGCCTCTGAGGACGGCGAGCTTGGTGTACAGCGTGGTGGTCTCGAGGTGCAGGTGCCCGAGGAGACGCTGGATGAAGCGAACGTCGGTGCCGGCCTCGAGGCGGCGCGTGGCGAAGGAGTGTCGAAGCGTGTGGCACGTGGCCCGCGCGTCTCCTTCGGCGAGGCGCACGGCCCGGGCCATCGCGCGCTGGGCCGTCCGTGGCCCGATGTAGCGCCGCGGGTCCTCCGGCGACGGGAAGAGGGGGGCATCGAGCGACGATGCCGTGCGTTTGCAGTGCTCCAGGAGCGCCGCGAAGCTCTGCGGCAACATGACGAGGCGGTCCTTGCGCCCCTTGCCCTGCTCGACGCGGATGGTCCGGCGGACGAAGTCGAGGTCGTGGACGCGCAAGCGCACGACCTCGGACACGCGCATTCCGGTCGCGTACATCAACCCCAGGAGCAGCTTGTCCCGGAGGGACGGCGCGGCCGCGAGGAGGCGCTGCACGCACTCGGCGGAGAGCACCACGGGCAGCTTGTGCGCTCGCCGCGGCGTGACGAGCCCGAGGGTGATCTCGCGAAAGCACATCTTGTCGAACACGGTTCGCAGGCAACTGAGGTTGACCGAGACCCACGACGACGAGGCGCCGCCGTCCACGAGGAGCTCGAGCCATTCGCGTACGTGCTCGCGGCACGCCTCTTTGGGTGGCCTCCCGAGCCAGCGCAAAAACGCCCCGACGACGGTGGCGTACGCCTTGCGGGTCTTCGGTTGATAGAAGCGAATCTTCAGCTCCCGATCCACGACGCGGACGAAATCCGCGGCGTCGATCTCGGTGCGATCGAGGTCGACGACGGCGTGGGTGGCGGCGGTGACGTCGACGATTGGTGCGCGGGGCGCGTACCTCCCGCGCGGTTGCGTGAAGACCTCGCCGTCGTTGTACCGGCCGAGCCGGCCGCGCGCTCTCTCTCGAAACCGCGCGGCGCGGCGCGCATGCTCAGCGGCGGCGTGCATGGAAGGGCTCCGCGAGGACGTTGACGCCGACGGGGCGGGCAAGGCGGCAGAGCCGGATGAGGAGCACGAGGCGTGCGAGCCCCGGGAACGACGTGGAATGCGGCCGCATAAAGCCTCCGCCGAGCTCGTTGCACCCACCCTGCCAGCCGCCTCGAGCGCCACGCGCGGCGCACGCGCCGGCAGCCGCGCGCGGCGGTCCGTCCTCACCGGTTCGGCTGCACCGCGCGTCGTTCCGCGCAGGCGCCCGTCGTTCCGATTCGACCCCGGTTTTCCCGAGCCAGACTTCGTGACATCATCGACGCCCAGAATCACGTTGCACGTGCCCGCTACGCGGGAAAAGGTCGTCGTGACGACGACGAAGTGGTCAACTCGCTCGCGTCTTTCGATCGACCGTGTTTAACGACACGCATGTGGCACGGCGCGCGCATCGCGTCGACGGCAATGCCGGCAACGGTGCAGGACATCTTCCGAAGCGGATTCTCTGCGTTCCAGGGCGATCGCGAGCTCCCTTCACGAATCACCAGGGCTGCGCACGCAATCATCGCGTGCAGGACAGCGATGCTCGGTGGTCACGTCGAGCGCTGCCCCGATGGTCACTTCGCAAAGATCCACTACAACTCGTGCCGGCACCGGTCCTGCCCCGGCTGCAGGTTCATCAGGGTGGAGCAGTGGCTCGAGGTTCAGCGAGCGCGGTTTCTGGACTGCGGTCACCACCACGTCGTGTTCACGATCCCCGAGGAGCTCAACGCGCTGTGGAGGCACAACCGTCGCGAGATGACCGACGTCCTCTTCGCGGCCGCGAGCGAGACCCTGCTGGAGCTCCTCGGGGACCCGAAGCACCTCGGCGCGAAGCCGGGCATCATCGCCGCGCTGCACACGTGGGGACAGGCGCTGCAGTTGCATCCGCACCTCCACTGCGTGGTGACCGCGGGTGGCCTCGACGCGAACGGGGACTGGCGCGATGCGAAGAAACGCATCCTTCTCCCCGGGCGTGTCGCGCGTGACCTGTTTCAGGGGCGCTTTCTCGGCAAGCTCTCCCGGCTGCTCCGCGCAACGGGGTGAGCCCCAAGCGACAACTGGGGCGCGAGATCGTTGAAACGTTGGGACGCTGACGCGTGCGCTCACCGACGCGCCCGAGTCCTGGCGGTCCCGCTCTCGGCGTTCACGACGCCGATCCCGGTGCGCGCGGCCCACGTAGGCTCCGTCAGTGCTCGGCGCGCCGCCAGCCGTCGAGGATACGGGTGTAGTTGGCGCGCTCGTAGGCGTGGGGGTCGGGCACGCTGTCGAGCGCGAAGATCCCGCGCGCCTCCGCCACGGAGGCGTAGCCCTTCTCGTCGAGCCACGCGGCGGCCCCTGCGGCGATGCTCGTGAGGCGCTCGACGCCGCCCTCGAGGAGCGCAGACGCGAGCTGAACGGTGTCGGCGCCGCAGGTGATCGCCTTGAGGGCGTCCGTCGCCGTGTGCACGCCGCCGCTGCACGACAACGAGAGCGGCGCGCGCTTGGCGAGGAGCGCCAGCGCATGCAAACGCAACGGCAGCTCCGCCGACGTCGACAGCACCAGCCGGCGATCAACCTCGAGGTTCTCGAGGTCGACGTCGGGCTGGTAGAAACGGTTGAACACCACGACGCCGTCGGCACCCGCGCGCGCGAGGCGCGCGACGAACGCGGGTACGGATGCGTAGAAGGGCGAGAGCTTCACCGAGACGGGGATGCGTACGCTCTTGACCACCGCCTCCACCACGGCGGCCTGGCGATCCTCCACCTGGGCGCCGCTCTCGTCGAAGCCGGTGGCGACGTCGTAGAGGTTGAGCTCGATGGCGGACGCGCCCGCAGCCTCCACGCGCGCGGCCGCGTCCGTCCAACCTCCGGGGGTGACGCCGTTGAGCGAGGCGAGCACGGGAACGTCGACGGCCTTCCTCACCCTCTCGAGGTGCTCGAGGTAGCGCTCGACGCCAAGGGAGAACACGTCGGTGTCGGGGAGGAACGAGCGCGCCTCGGCGTCCGTGTCGACGTGCGCGTCGAAGTAGCGGTGCGCCGCCACCTGCTCGAGCACGACCTGCTCTTCAAAGAGCGAGCGCAGGATCACGGCGCCCGCTCCCGCCGCCACGTAGCGCGGCAGAGCATCGACGTCGTCCGCGATGGGAGACGCTCCGACAATGAAGGGACTCTTCAAAGAGAGGCCCAACCACGACGTGTTGAGATCAACCATGACGCGCTCCCATCACCTGGATCTTGGCAAGCTCGGCGTAGACGGCGTGGCGCTCCTTCACGGCGCGCGCGGCGGCGGCGACGAGGCGCTCGTAGCGCGCCGGGTCCTTGAGCTCCACCATGCGAAACCGCGCCTCCTCCTCCATGTACTTGCGGATGGGCAGCGTGCCCGGATCCGCGTCGAGCAGCAAAGGGGCGCCGCCGGCGGCCGCGCGACGCGGATCGAAGCGATACAGCGGCCACGCGCCGGACTCGATGGCGCGCTTCTGGTGCGCGGGGCTGTCCACGAGGTCGTAGCCGTGGGCGATACAGGGGCTGTGGGCCACGATGAGCGCGGGCCCGGGAAACGACTCGGCCTCGAGGAAGGCCTGAATGGTCTGCTGGTTCTTCGCCTGCAAACCGACACTGGCGACGTAGATGTGCCCATAGCTCATCGCGAGCAGGCCGAGGTCTTTCTTGCGCGTCTCTTTGCCGGCGGAGGCGAACTTGGCGACGGCGCCGAGCGGCGTTGCCTTGCTCTGCTGCCCGCCGGTGTTCGAGTAGACCTCGGTGTCGAGGACAAGCACCTTCACATTCGCGCGCGACGCGAGGACGTGGTCGAGGCCGCCGTAGCCGATGTCGTAGGCCCAGCCGTCGCCGCCGACGAGCCACACGCAGCGCGGCACGAGGTTGTCGGCGAGGTCGAGGAGCTCCCTTGCGTTCGCTTCGGCGCGCGCGCGGAGCGCTTCCTTGAGCGCCGCCACGTGGCCGCGACGCGCGGCGATCTGGGCTTCGTCGTCGCTGCTGCACGGCGACAGGAGCGCGTCGGCCAGACCGGGCGGCAGAGTGGACGCGAGCGCGCCGAGGAGCATGCGGGCGCGTGCCGCCTGGGCGTCTGCGCCGAGGCGGATGCCGAGGCCGAACTCGGCGTTGTCCTCGAAGAGCGAGTTGGCCCACGCGGGGCCGCGCCCGTGCGCGTCGGTGCCGTAGGGCGTCGTGGGCAGGTTGCCGCCGTAGATGGAGGAGCAGCCGGTGGCGTTGGCGATGATGAGGCGGTCACCGAAGAGCTGCGTGAGGAGCCGGATGTACGGCGTCTCGCCGCAGCCGGCGCACGCGCCCGAGAATTCGAAGAGGGGCTGCAGGAGCGGCAACGTCCTGACGTCCCGCGGGATGCGGGTCTTGTCGACGTCGGGGACGCGCAGGAAGAAGTCGAACGCCTCACGCTCGCGCGCCACGTTGTCGGCGAACGGGGCCATGTTGATGGCCTTGCGCTTGGGCATCGTCCTGTCTTTCGCGGGGCAGACCTCGACGCACAGGCCGCAGCCGGTGCAGTCCTCCGGCGCCACCTGCACGATGAAGTCGAGGCCCGCGAGCTCCTTGTGAAAGTGCTCGGGCACCGCCTTGAACGACGGCGGCGCGCCCTCCTTGGCCGCGGGCTCGAAGACCTTGGTGCGCACCGCGCTGTGCGGACAAATCACCGAGCAGCGGTTGCACTGGATGCAGATGTCGGGCTCCCAGATGGGGATGTTCGGCGCGATGGCGCGCTTCTCGTGCTTGGCCGTGCCCGTCGGCCACGTGCCGTCGACGGGGAAGGCGCTCACCGGCAACAGGTCGCCCTTCCCTTCGAGCATCAGGGCGGTGACCTTCTTGACGAAGTCGGGAGCGTCGTCTCGCACGGTGGCGCGCATGCGCTTGCCGGGAATGACCGCGGCGGGGCGCGCGATCTCCTGCAGGTTGGCGAGCGCGTCGTCGATGGCGGCGAAGTTTCGACGCACGATCTCGGGCCCGCGCTTGCCCCAGGTATCCACGACGCTCTGCTTGATGGCGGCGAGCGCGTCGTCGACGGGCATCACCTTTGCGAGGGCGAAGAAACACGCCTGCATGATGGTGTTGATGCGCCGTCCGAGGCCGTGCTTCTCGGCGATGCTCGCCGCGTCGATGGCGTAGAGGTGGCAGCCGCGCTCGATGAGCGTGCGCTGCGCCTCCTCGGGGAGGTCCGCGAACACCTTCTCGCGCGGCGCGCTGCTCTGGATGAGCACGACAGCGCCGGGCGCGGCGCGCTCGAGCACGTCTTGCCGGAAGAACAGGCCGGGATCGTGCACGCCGACGAAGCGCGCCTTCTCGATGAGATACGTGGAGCGGATGGGCTTGTTGCCGAAGCGCAGGTGCGAGACGGTCATGGAGCCCGACTTCTTGGAGTCGTAGACGAAGTGGCCCTGGCAGTGTTGACCTGTCTTTTCGCCGATGATCTTGATGGTCGCCTTGTTGGACGACACCGTGCCGTCGGAGCCGAGGCCGTAGAAGACGGCGCCGACGGTCTCGTCGTCGGTGACGCTGAAGTCCGCGTCCACGGGCAGCGAGAGCCGGGTGACGTCGTCGTTGATGCCCACCGTGAAGCGTGCGCGCGGCGACGCAGCGGCGAGCTCGTCGAACACTGCGCGCAGCATGCGCGGCGTGAATTCCTTCGATGACAATCCGTAGCGACCGCCGATGAGGCGCGGCAGCGTCGCAAGGGCGCCCCGCTGCAGGCCGTCCACGAGAGCGCCCGTGACGTCGAGGAGCAGCGGCTCGCTCACGCTGCCCGGCTCCTTGGTGCGGTCGAGCACCGCGACGCCGCGCACGCTGTTTGGCAGCACGCCGAGGAGCCGATCGACGCCGAACGGACGGTACAGGCGCACCTGCACGCCTCCCACCTTCTCGCCCTTGGCGACGAGCGCCTCCACCGTCTCCCGGGCGCACTCGGCGCCCGACCCCATGAGCACCACGACGCGCTCGGCCTGCGGGTGGCCGAAGTATTCGAAGGGCGCGTAGCGACGACCGGTGAGCGCGGCGAAGCGCTCCATCCGCTCGGCGACGACCTCCTCGCAGCGGGTGAAGAAGCCATTTTGCGCCTCGCGCCCCTGGAAGAACGCGTCAGGGTTTTGCGCGGTGCCACGTACGACGGGGTGCTCCGGCGACAGGCCCCGGGCGTGATGCGCCTCGACGTCGGCGACGTCGATGAGGGCGCTCAAGTGCTCGTCGTGCAGGACGGTGATGTTCTGGATCTCGTGGCTCGTGCGGAAGCCGTCGAAGAAGTGCAGGAACGGTACGCGCGACGCGAGGCTGGCGGCGTGCGCGATGGCGGCGAGGTCCTGCGCCTCCTGCGGCGACGACGCGCACAGCATCGCCATTCCCGTGGGGCGCACCGCCATCACGTCGGAGTGGTCGCCGAAGATCGAGAGCGCGTGCGTGGCCACCGACCGCGCAGCGACGTGCACGACACACGGCGACAGCTCGCCCGTGATCTTGTAGAGGTTCGGCAGCATCAACAGCAGGCCCTGCGACGCGGTGAACGTGGTCGCGAGCGAGCCCCCCTGCAGCGCGCCGTGCACGGCGCCGGCGGCGCCGGCCTCGCTCTGCATCTCCACGATCTGGGGCGTCTGTCCGAAGAGGTTGTGCTTGCCGGCTGCGGACCACTCGTCGGCGTGCTCGCCCATCGGGGACGCGGGCGTGATGGGGTAGATCGCGATGGTCTCGGAGAGGCGGTAGGCCACCGACGCCACGGCCTCGTTGGCGTCCATTGTCTTGCGTGCGTTCATCGACCCTCCGTTGGTGGGGGTCGTATAGCCCGGATCCGACCGCGCGAGCGGAAGGCGGCGGCGAGGCCCATCCGCGCTGTTCGCGGGCTGCGGCCCAGGGCGTCACATGGCTCCTTCGTGGCCGACGGCCCTGCGGCAGGCCGATCGTGCCGATTTCTCCTCGATAGCGGAGACGCGGCCGGCGGCGCCGAGCTTCGTCTTCGCAGTCTTGAACAGAGTTGCGCGGAGTTGCGCATGGACGTGGATGTGAGTCCGTTGCGCCCGTGTCCGAGGACACCGGCCGGTCCGATGTTCAGATCATGATGCGAACGCTCCTCGTCACCGTCGTCGCCGCAGCAGCCACGGCCGCGCACGCGCTCCCCTCGGGGCCGCGCGTGTTCTGCGACCTCTACCCCGACGCGCCCGACTGCCGTGGCGTCGTCGTCTCGTGCGCGCAGTGCCACGACGGAGCACCGCCGGCGCTGAACGTCTACGGCGCGGATCTCGACGCAGCGCTCTACGAAGCGGACCCCGGCTTCGACCTCGCGCAGTTCGACGCGGAGCTCCCCGCCGCGCTCGCCGCGGTCGAGGGCGACGACAGCGACGGCGACGGCCCGAGCAACCTCGAGGAGATCATGCTCGGCACGCTCCCGGGCGACGCGAACAGCCACCCCGCGGCGCCGGCGCCGGCGCCGCCGGCGGCGACGCTGCCGAACCCGTATTACTCCGTGGGCGAGTGGGACGCCGCCGTGGCGCTCAAGCGCGTGGGCAGCGTCTTCTGTGGGACGTCGCCGACGTACGAGGACATGGCCGCGCTGCGCGACGCGCCCGACCCGCGCGAGGTCGTGCACGCCCGGCTGTCGGAGTGCCTCGACGGCGACTATTGGAGGAGCGAGGCGCTCCACCGCCTGGCCGACAACAAGATCCGCCCGCTGAAGGTCGTCGGCGCCGACGGCGACGTCGTCCTCGCCGACTATGAGTGGGACTATCGGCTCTTCTCGTACGTGCTCACGGGCGACCGCGACGCGCGCGATCTGCTCCTCGCCGACTATCACATCGACGAAAACGGCAACCGCGTCTCCTTCGTGGTGCGCGAGCCCTTCAGCCTCTCTTCGCCGCTGCGCATCGGCACGGGGCAGCCGGTACAGCCGGCCCGGCGGGCGGGGATGATCACCACGCAGTGGTTCCTCGTGATGAACACGATGTTCAGCCGACTGCCGCGCACCACGGCGGCGCAGGCGTACCGCGCCTACCTGGGCCAGGACATCGCGAAGAGCGAAGGCCTCCACCCCGTCGAGGGCGAGCCCCGCGACGTCGACCACAAGGGGGTGAGCCAACCCGCGTGCGCCGCGTGTCACAGCACGCTCGATCCGCTCGCCTACTCGTTCTCCACGTACAACGGCATCGATCTGTCGAACCCCTTGTTGCTGCCGTTCACCAACCCGCTCGGCGCGTACAACCCGCTGCGCACGCCGTGGGGCGGCGACGGGGTGCTGCTCGACCAGCCGGTCTCGGACCTCGTGGCGTGGGCACAGGTCGCGGCCAACAGCGACGAGTTCAAGCGCAACCTCGCGCTCATGTTCTTCCGCGCTGCCGTGGGCCGCGACCCGGGTCCGGACGACCAGGACCAGCTCGCCGCGCTGTGGAACGCGATGCCCGAGGACAACTACTCCGCCAACAAGCTCATTCACCGCATCGTCGACACCGATGCCTTTGGGGTGCCGTGATGAACCGCCTGCTCACCTCGTGTTTCGCGCTCGTCCTCGTGTCCGCCGCCTGCGTCGGCGACCCGCCGTCGCGGACGCCCGCGACCGCAGACGGAGGGGGCTCGACGAGCGCCCAATCCGGCGGCGTCGTCGTCGGCGTCGGCGCCGGCGGCACGAACGACGCCGGCGACAGCGGCGACGACGGCGGCGGCGCCACGGCTCCCGCGCCGCCCGCGCCGACGATGGCCACCGCGACGCGCGACACCGTCGTATGGAAGAGGTACCGCGCCGTCGAAAACGACCTCATGCGCGCGCTGGCGCTGCCGAAGGACGAGCTGTGCCACGAGCTGGGCTCGTTTTCGTGCGTCGACGACGCGCACCTCGCGGCGCTCGGCGGCAACGAGCCTTTCGAGCTCACGCAGTACGTGCCCGTACCCGCCCCGACGGTCACGACGCCGTTCGCGCTCGAGCGCGTGGTGCTGTCGGCGTGCGCCCGGCGCGCCGAGCTCGACGCGGCCCAGCCGCCCGAGGCGCGCGCCGTGTTCACGGCGTTCGAGCTCACCCCCGGCGCCACCGTGGACGCCGCCTCGCTCGACGCGCTCGGCACCACGCTCTACCGGCGCCTGCTCGCGCGCGACCCGCTCCCCGAAGAGCTCGCTGCGCTGCAGCCGCTGCGCGACGACGATACCGCCGCGCTCGACGTCGCCAAGCTCGCGTGCTTCGCGGTCGGCACCACCGTCGAATTCAGCTTCCAGTGATCAGGAGCCCAGCCATGCACATGAACCGACGCAAGTTGCTCAAGTCCGCCGCCACCGCCGCCGTGTCCCTCGGCGCGGCCTCGCTCCTGTCCCGGCGCGCGCGCGCCGACGGCGGCGCCGACGACCGCAAGTACCTCTTCGTGGTCGGGGCGTTCGGCGGCGCGAGCATCGTCGACAGCTTCCTGCCGATCTTGTCGAGCGAGTCCGCCGTCGGCTGCGCGTACGACGCGTCGCTGGTGTCGCAGCCCGCCGGGTCGAACCTCCGGTGCACCAAGCCGCTCGACGACACGATCCAGGGCGTCATCGCCCTCGGCGACGGCTACGACCTGTCGACGTTCCTCTCGAAGCACGGCGCCGACACCGCCGTCGTCACGCAGGAGGCCTCGAGCGTGAACCACCTCGTCGCTGCGCGGCGCGCGCTCACCGGCAACCACGTGAACGCCGGGCGCACGCTCCTCGAGGCGGCGGCGTTGCGCCACGGTGACGGGCTCATCCTGCCCGCCTGCACCATGGGCGGCGGCGGCTACTCGGACCCCGGCGACGACGCCACCGTCCCCGACGAGGCGCGGGCGGTGCCCGTGATGGACGCGCGCCTGTTCGCGTTCTCGACGAGCGGCACCAAGGGCGTAAACGGCGCCCCCGACGCTGCGCTCGTCGAGCGCGCCCGCGCGGTGCGCGCCGCGCTCGAGGCGCGCTCCGGCTTCGATCAGACGTTCGGCACCACGTCGGTCATCTCGCGCTTCAAGCGGAGCCGCGACGTCGTGGGGCCGCGCATGGAGGCGGCAGATTCTGATCACCAAGCTCATGATGCTCCCCCCCGACGCCGGCGCACGGAGCTTCGCCGAGGCCGGCCTCGAACAGTCGGCGGACGGCGAGCTCGTGTTGTCGAAGTTCCCGTCGCTCACGCGCGACCCTTTCGAGGCGCAAGCCGCGCTCGCCTTCCTGCTCGTCAAAAACGGCGTGTCGTGCGCGGTGACGCTGGGGCCGCCGTCGTCGCCGCTGTTCAACGAGACCGGGACGCGCGCCTACACGGCGCCCATCGGCTTCGATTGGTCGCACACCGATCACCGCGGCGCGCAGAACGCCATGTGGGGCAGGGTGATGCATGTGGTCGACGGCCTCGTCGAGCTGTTGAAGAGCGTCGAGGCACCCGGCGGCGGCGGCGCGTCTTTGTGGAGCAAGAGCCTCGTGTACGTCGCCACGGAGTTCGGCCGCGACAAGGTTGGCGCCGGCGGCTCCGGTCACCACCTCAACAACGGCAACGTGCTCGTGTCGCCGCTGTTGAACGGCGACCGCATCTACGGCGGCGTGGATGCCGGCACCGCGCTCACGTACGGCTTTGATCCGTCGACGGGCGCGCCGGCGCCCGGGACCGCGATGCACGAAGGCGATCTCTACAGCGCCGTGTGCCACGCGCTCGACATCGACTTCGCCGGCCGCCGCGACATGCCCTGCATGGTCCGCGGCTGACGAGCCCGCGCGGTGGCCCCGCCTACTCGAGGGCGCCGGCAACGGCGACCGCGCCGCCGGCGACGACGACGACGGCGGCGATGGCGGCGCCGATCCACAGCGCCTGGCCGGCCGCGGACGCATCGTTGAATTCCCGGGCCGTCACGTCGCTGCGGTGCGCGGGATCCGGCGTGACGACGAGCGCCGCCGCCGCCATCCCCACCGCGGCCAACGCAGCGAGCCCCGCCGCGCCGCCGCCGGCGAGCAGGAGCGCGGACGGCCCGCCCTCCGCCCCCGCGCCGCGGCCGCCGTCCCCCGCCGCACCGTCGGGCGCGCGGCCGCCGGGAGCAGGCGGGTGCTCGTCGGCGCCGCCGGCTCCAGGCTCCTTGAACGTGAGGGACGCGTGCCCGACGACACCCGCGGACACGACGGCCTCCTGCGTCGCCTCGCGTCCGTCGCCGCTGCGCGCGTGGAGCGTGTGCGGGCCCGGCGCGAGCGCCACGGTGAGCGGCGCTGCGCCGCGGGCGGCCCCGTCGACATCGACGGCGGCGCCGGCTTCGGCGTCGATGGCGAGGCTCCCGGTGGGCTGCTCGCCGGCGAGCGCCGCCGCCACGAGGGCGCGCACCGTAGCGGCGCGCGAAGGCGGCGACAGCGGGCTCCTGGCGCGGCGCGCCAGCGAAGAGGAAGCGTCCACGAGCATCGCCTCGGCGGCGGCGTCCGAGCCGCACACGACGAGGACGTACGGGGTCTTGGCGAAGGCGCCGACGCGGGCGAGGCACGGGGCGTCGTCGAGGCCGCAGTGGATGCCGAGCGACGCCGCCGAAGCGACGTGCTTCTTCATCTCTTCCATGGGCACCGCCGTGAAGCGCGCCGACGTCGCCAACGCGTCGAGCACCGCGGCGCGATCCTCGTCGCGCTCGACGATGACGCCGAGCCTGGGCGAGGCGGACAACAGACACAGGGCGATGGCGAGCACGGCGGCAGTCTACCCTCGCGTCACCGCTTCGCGCAGCGACGCGCGCAGTCGTCGGCTTCGCCCACGACGCGCATGATTTCGCTGCCGGACATCGTCGCCAACCGAGCGCGCTTGGCCAAAAGCGGCGCCGCGCAGCGCACGCGCTTCGTGCAGCTCCGTTCGAGATACACGAGCGTGTCCTTGAGGTCGCCCTTGGGCGGCGGCGGCGGCGCGCGAGCGTGCTCGCGGTGCTCGGGCCGGGGCGGCCGCGCCGCGGCCGGGCGCGCGGCCACCACGGCGTCGGTCTCGTCGGCGTCGTCGTCGGCGTCGTCGAAGGTGCCGGCGTCGTCGGCGTCGTCGTCGGCGGTGGCGACGTCGAAGGTGCCCGCGTCGAAGGTGCCCGCGTCGAAGGTCGCGTGGTCGGCGGTGGCGACGTCGACGGCGCCCGCGTCGCGCGGCGCCGTGGCGACGACGCCCGCGTCCGCGCCCGCCGACGCGGCGCGCCACGCGTGCACGGCAAAGGCGCCCGCGCCGGCGACCAGGACGAGCGCGGCGGCGCCCGCGAGCAGGCGGCCGGACCGGCGCGGCTCGGCGACGACGACCGGCGTCGCCACCGACTTCGGCACGGCCGACGACGACGCCGGTGAAGGCATGGTGGGCTCGAGCGTCGACATCGTCGGCAGCAGCGTGGGCGACGGCGCGGGCCGCACCTCGGTCTCCACGGGCTCTTCGAGCGGGATGACCCGCGCGCCGTCCGCGCGGCCGACCTTCTCCGTGAACACGGAGTCCGCCGTCGATGAGCCGGCGGCGGCGTCCTCCACCTCCGTGGCCACGTCGGCGTTGAAGGGCACGTTCACCCGCGTCGCCGCGTCCGCGAGGGCAGGCGGGGCGGGCGCGTTTTTGACGACGGTGCGCGCGCTCGGGTCGATGGGGCCGCCGCCGCCGAGCCGGCCGCTGCCGATCGCCAGGCGCGCGCGCAGCGCCCGCTTCTCGTCATCGAGCTCGGCGTCGAGGATGGCGCACAGCGCGCGGCTCGCCCCGGGCTCGCGGCGCGCGGGCAGATCGTCGAGGGCGACGAGGAGCTCGCGGCAGGTGGCGAAGCGGCGGGCGGGATCGGCGTCGAGCGCCCGCCGCAAGAGCTCGCGCAGCGGCGAATTGATGCGGTCGAGCGCCGCCGGCCGGTGCGACCCCCACAGCACGAGCGGGATCAGGCGCTTGTCGTCCACGCCTTCGAAGAAGCGCTCGCCGATGAGGAGCTCGACGAGCATCACCGCGGTGGAAAACTGGTCGGCCCGGCCGTCGACGTGCTCCCCCTTGGCCTGCTCCGGCGCCATGTACCTGAGCTTGCCGACGATCATGTGCTCGCCGGTGGGGTTGTCGCCGGCGTCGCGCATCGAGGAGCGCGCGAGACCGAAGTCGATGAGCTTCACCTCGCCTTCGAACGTCACCATCAAATTGTGAGGCGACACGTCACGGTGGACGATCTGCAGCGAGCGCCCCGTGACCGGGTCGGTGAGGCGATGCGCGTAGTCGAGGGCTTCGAGCGTCTCACACGCGAGGTAGAGGGCCACGTGCGCCGGCAGCTTCTTGCCGCGGTCCTGCAGGCGGTGAAACAAGGTGCCGACGTCGACGCCGTTGACGACGTCCATGGCGAGGTAGTGCTCGTCGCCGACGATGCCGACGTCGAACACGGTGCAGATGTTCCGGTGGTTGAGGCGCGTGGCCACGCGCGCCTCCTCGACGAACCGCGTGAGGTGCGTGCTCGAGTGTGCGTGCACGGCGCGCATGGTCTTGACGACACAGAGCCTGTCGGCGCCCGCGATGCCCTCGCGGCGCGCGAGGTACACCGAGCCCATGCCCCCCTCGCCGAGTTGCTCCACGAGCCAGTAGGCCCCGAACCGCTTCGGGGAAAACGGCGTCAGCACGACCCGCAGCTCACCCCGTCTTGCTGCACGACGACGGCCGAAGGCGACAGTCCGAGCGCGCAGATCGGCGGAAGAATGACGGCACAGGACGTATGGCTGTTGATCTGGACGCTGTTGTCGACGTGGGTGATCCCGTCGAGCGCGAACACGAGGCCGGGTCCGTTGGCGGCGATCTGCAGGCGCGCCGCCGAGATCAGCTGCGAGATGTCCAGCGAGCCGAGGCCGCTGTTGGCGTTGATGGTGAGGTCGCCGCCGACGACGCGGAGCGATGACAGATCCAGGACGCCGAGGGAGCCGTTGTTGGTGAAGGTCAGATCACCGCCGACGCTCGACAGGAGCGGGGCACTGAGCTCCACGAGCCGATCGGTGGCGGAGCCCGTGACAGCGCCGCTCACGCTTCGCAGGACGGAGGCGTTCACGCTCCAGGTATCGGGGGAGTCGTTTGTCTCGTCGAGGGCGATGGAGGCCGCCTCGAGCAGCGTGTCGAGGTTGCGCTGGTGGGTGATGCTCGTCGGCGGGGGGCTTTGAATGGTGAGCGCGCCGTCGATGAATTGGACGCTGTCCTGCTCGACCTCGGCGAAGTCGGTGTCGCCGAAGAAGAAGACGAGCGGGCCGCTGCGGGCGCGGTCGCCACCGCCGTCGTTGGTACAGGTCAGCTCGACCAAGCTCAGGCCCGATCCCACGATCTCCGCCTTCTGACTCTCGCCCGGCGTCACGACGGAGACGCCGCCGGCCCCCGTGGCGACGTGGGTCACGACCGCCACGCACTCCGTGGCGCCCTCGACGCTGTAATCGATGAACGCGCCCGCGCCGATGGCACCGTCGAACGCGGAGAACCTCGGAATGACGTTGATTACGCCGCTCTCCTCGACGCCCCCCGCGCCGTCGTCACAGAAGGCAAACGCCGTGAGCTGCTCTGTGAGCGTGACGTCGATGAAGAGGCCCACGCCGCCGTCGCCGCTGTCTTCGGCGACGGTGGCGGAGGCGTCGTCGAGCCGCAGCGAGCACGGCGTCGCGCGGTTCGTCGTGAGGCCGACGGTGACCGTCGAGGAAAACAGGAAGGAGCCTGTCCCGCTGAGCGTAATGACGACGTCACCTTCGCCCTCGCCTTCGCCTTCGCCCTCGCCCTCTCCTTCGCCTTCGCCTTCGCCCTCACCTTCGCCTTCTCCTTCTCCTTCGCCCTCACCTTCGCCTTCGCCTTCGCCCTCACCTTCGCCCTCGCCCGCGCCCGGGGCGCAGAACCCGTCGGCGCGGCATGCCTGGCCCGCCGGGCAGGGCGTATCGAGGTCGCACGCCAAGGGGAGCGGCGCGCACGACGCCGCGCAGGCGATGCCGAGGACGGCGAGGACGAGACGCACCATGCCGGAGCATACCTCCGCCGCGCCGACTTCGTGGCGACCGGAGCGCTTGATCAGCGACCGGAGGGAGCGGCCGCGCTTGATCAGCGACCGGAGGGAGCGGCCGCGCTGGTCACGCGAGCTGCTCGCCACTCTTCAGCGTCGCGACCCTGCCGCGTACGAGGCCCCACGCTTTCAAGAACGCCCAGGACATCGAGCGGTCCTTGCTCAAGGCGAACGCGAGAGCGTCGTCGCGCACGGACGCCGCCAGCGCGAAGTAGACCCCACCCGTGGACGTCGACGTCAACCGCGGCGCCGCGGGGTCGCCGTCGATGCGGTCGCGCGCCGCGCGCCATGTGGCGGTGAAGAGCGCGGAGTCCGTGATGCCGAGGCGGTCTGCGGCGGCGTGGATCTCGCGGAAGGTCTCTTCGGGCATGAACAGCATGACGTCGACAGGGTCATCCATGCTCAGTCTCCTCCCGGCGCGGTCGCCATGAGCGCGAGCGCAGGATCGAGCGAGAAGGGCTCGGCCCCCGGCGCCAGGCCCATGACCACGGACACGCGATGCGCCTTGCCGTCGTCGACGAGCCGGATGCCGGCCGACGCGTCGACCGGGACGCCGTCCACACGGACCTCTTTGACGCCTTTGGAGATGCCGTCGGGGTTCCTCACATCAACGGTGTAACAAGAAGCACCCTGCTGGTGCTTGACCTCGAAGGACGGCCAACTGCGGGGGATGCACGGGTCGATGAAGAGCTTGTCCTTGTCCTTGAACTGCATCCCGAGGATGAGCTCGATGCCGGTGCGCAAGATCCAACCGGGCCCGCCGGAGTACCAGGTCCAACCGCCCTCGCCCTTCTTCGTGCCGCCGTAGATGTCGGCGGCGACGACGTTAGGCTCGGCGCCGTAGCGCGGATCGGACGCGTGCTGGGTGGGCAGCATCGCGTGCAACAGCTTCATCGCCCAGTCGCCGTCGCCGAGCTTGGCCACCGCCCGCGGCAGCCAGCTCGAGCCGTGCGTGTACTGCGCGTTGTTCTCGCGAAGCCCGTTTGGATACGCGGCCAGAGAGCCGCCCCATGACTCCTTGTCGAGCACCTTGTCGAACAGCAGGATCGTCTTGGTGTCGGGGTCGTAGAGGTCGTGCACGGCGGACGCGACCGCGCTGACGCCGTGCTCGTCGCTCGCCGCGCCCGAGAGCACCGCCCACGACTGCACGATGGCGTCGTTGAAGTCCACCTTCTCGCCGTCGTCGGCGTAGGCCCTCGCGTAGTGGCCGTCCTTGTCCCAGCCGTGCTCCTCGATGTTCTTCTTCAGCGTGACCGCCGCGGCGCGGTACTTCTTTGCGGTCTCCGGGTCCGCGTGCTTGTCCGCGACGCCGGCAAACTTGTTGAGCACGTCGAAGAGGAAGAACGCGAGCCAAACGCTCTCGCCCTTGCCGAGGTGACCGACGCGATCGAGGCCGTCGTTCCAATCGCCCTTGCCGATGAGCGGCAGCCCGTGCGCGCCGATACGCGTGAGCACGAGATCGACGGCCTTCTTGGCGTGCTCGTACATGCTGGCCGTATTGTCCGAAAACGCCATGGGCTCGCAGTAGTCGAGCTCGCCGGGGTTCAGCTTCCTGCCCACGGAGAACGCCGCCTGCTCGTCGAGGATCGACAGGTCACCGGTGACGTCGGCGTAGTGAGCGACGGCGTAGGGGAGCCACAGCAGGTTGTCGGTGATGGTGGAGCGCTGCCCGAGGTTGTTGTGGGGATGCCACCAGTGCTGCACGTCTCCCTCGACGAACTGGTGCCGAGCGGACTCGACGATGTGATCGTGCGCGACCTTCTTGAAGAGGGGGTTGCCGGTGTCGAGGAGGTTCGTGACCGTCTGGAGTTGGTCGCGGAAGCCGTAGGCGCCGCCCGATTGGTAAAAGCCCGAGCGCGCGAGGAAGTGCGCGTCGTACGCCTGATACGGCAGCCACGTGTTGAGCATGGTGTCGAGCGACGCGTCGGGTGTCTTGACCTGAAGCCCGTCGAGCCGCGCGCTCACGGCGTCGCTCGAGACCTTGAGCTCGGCGGCAACGCTCTTCACGTTCTTGAAGTTGTCGACGACGCGCAGCGCCTCCGCCTCGTCCGCAGCCTGGCCGAGGATGAACGCGAGCTGCTTGCTTTCGCCCTTGGCCACGCGGATGTCGAGGCCGAGCCCGGAGAAGGGGTCGTCCTTGGTGCCGAACAGGTCCTTCTGGGCGACGCTGCCGTCACCGGAGCCACCGCTGCCGACGAGCGCGTGAAAGGCGACCGAGCCTTTGACGATGGAGTCCGGATCTTCCGCGAAGACCACACCGTGCTCCGCGTCGGCGGTGATGCGGGTCCGATCTCCGAGCGCCCACTTCAAGAAGCTCGCGATCTCCAGTTGGCGGTCTTGTTTGCCACCGTTGTCGACGTCGATCTTCCACAGCTCGCACGGGTCCGTCTTGGCCACGAACTGCGTCATCGACAGCGTGAGCCCGTCTTTCGCCTTGAAGACGTACTTGATGCTCCCGGGCAACATCTCGACCTCGTACGTCCCGTCCGCCGCCGGCGCCGGGTTCGGCGCGATGGAGAACGACTCGCCGGTGACCTTGTCCTTCACGACCACGCCACGGAGCGGGAGCTCGGTGGTGTTGTCCGGCGTGTAGGGCGTGATGCGGTTTTGTTGGCTGTTGGTGCCGAAGCTGTACGCCCAGCCCCCGGCGCTGGCGACGAAGCCGAAGCGGCCGTTGGAGGCCACCATCGACCACGGCTTCTTGGTGGCGAACGGGTCCGTGACGACGAGCTTTCGGCCACCGTCCTCGAAGCGGTGGATGGCTTGTCCCGCGGGGACCTGCGGCGCGCGGGGCGTCGGCGGCGCGCGTTGGATGCGCAGCGCGCGCTCGGTGCGGGCCTCGAGCTCGGCCATCTTTTTGTGCGACGCGTCGGGCGGGTAGTGCGGGACGCCGTGCTCGACGGTGGGCATGGACGCGCGCTTGATGAGGCCGGGGATGGCGGCCTTGTCGTCGGAGATGCCGAACACGAACGCGACCTCGCGCTTTTCGCCCTTCTTCACGTGGAGGGACCTGGACAAAGCCGCGGCCGGATCGAGGGTGGCGCCGAATTCACCCTCGGCGGAGAGCGTCCCTTCGACGACGGCGCGCGGCGCGGCCAGCGTGCCGAGGCGGCCGAGGATGTTGGTGCGGCTGCTGCCGACCCCCTCGGGTTTTTGATTGCCCGCGACCGCGAAGAAGCCGAAGGGTTGGCGGTCTTGATCGGGGCCCTGCATCGTGCGTCGACGGGCGATGACCGCGCCGCTGTCCTTGTCCTGCTCCGTCTCCACGTAGAGGTTCCGGTACACCGGATGATTCAAGTACGCGTTGACGTCGTCCATGATCCAGTCGAGATAGCCGGTGACGGTGAGATCGAGATCGGCGCCCGACGTGTTGTCGACGCTGACGCGGGAGACCTTCACGCGCGCGTCCGCGGACACCGCGATGTCCACGGCGACCACACCCACGCCCTTGACGTCGTATTCGAAGCGGCGGCCGCCCTCCGAGGTCATCGTGCGATCGGGCGCGTCGAGGTCGATGGGCAAGAGCTGACCGCTCTTGTTGTCCCGCAGGTAGAAGACCTCGTTGTTGGCGCACGCGTAGGTCTCCGCGGCCCACGTGGAGCCGCCGACCTTCTTGACGTTGGAGACGAAGCGTCCGTTGCCGACAATCTCCGCCTTGTCATAGGTGAGCTGCGGCTCATACGCGTACGCGTTGGTGATCGCCGCCGAGGTCGCGCGGGTGCTGTCCGGCTTTCGGTATGCGCTTACGCGAGTGGCCAACAGCGACTCGAGCGTGTTGTCCTTGTTGAACTCGGAGTTGTGGAACCAGTCGGTGACGACGTCATCGAGCAGCACGGCGGCGGAGCCGATGAGCCCCATGCCGATGTGGTGCGCGAAGAACTGCTTGCAGACCTGGTAGTCGAACGACTCGCCCTGCGGCCGCACGGTGGCGGACTCGTAAAAGCCGTACTTGCCGCGCAGCCCGAGCCTGGTCATCTCCTCGAGGTTCTCCTTCACGTTGTGGGGGGCGAGCGCAGTGGCCATCTGCGACGCATAGGGCGCGATGACGTCGAGGCCCGCGGGGAGGAACTCCTTGGACTGCGACAGCCCGCGCGCGCCGAACGCGGCGTAGCCCTGCGAGGTGTTGGAGTTGGCCTCGGACTTCCCCCAGATGCCGCCGGACAGCTCACTCATCTGGATGAAGACCGCGTGCTCGTCGGCTTTGCCGAGGGGCGTGCCGTCGTGCTTCATGAGCAGGCGCGGCGTGAGGTACTCGAACATGGTCCCCGTGTACGCCTGCATGGGCTGGTCTTTGTCGACCTGCAGGCCGTCGATCTCCTTGTCGAGCTTGGGCTTGAGGTTGCGCCACGCGTCCTTGGGGATCTGCCCGAGCATGATGGCGACGGCGTAGGCGGAGCGCGACTCGCTGATCAGCGTGTCGTAGTAGCCCTGCGTGAGGTTCAGTTGTCCGTTTTGGACGTTGCCGCCGTGGTGCAGCAGCCCCTTGTCCTTGTCGTAGAAGATGTCGAAGCGCATCTTCTGCGCCATCGCCTTGATCTCGCTCGCCAGCGCGGGGTCGGCGTCCTTCACCGCCGTGACGACGGCCAACAGGAACGCCGCGAGGTTGCCGTTGTCGACGGCGGAGACGAAGCCGGCGCCGATCTCCTTGGGCTCGCCGTCGATGCTGTACCAGTTGTACAGGTGCTCCACCTCGTGCGTGACGCCGGCGTCGTCGACGACGGTGCCCTCGTACTTCGGGAGCTTCTTCAACGTCTCGACGGTGTCGTGGAGGCGGCGCAGCACCTCCGGCTGGCCGACGAGCCCGAGCTTCATCGAGGTGACGGCCGACAGCATGTACAGCCCGATGTTGGTGGGCGACGTACGCTTGTCGACGACGACGGGCTTGCCCGCCTCCACCGTCACGTTGTCGGGCGGAAGGTGGTTCGTGCCCGGGCCCGCTTGATCCGCGTAGAACTGCCACTGCTCTCGCAAGACGTCGAGGAAGTAGCGCTGGAGCTCCGCCGCGTGCGGGCTCTGCTTATCGAGCTGCTTGCCGTTGACGCGCTTCGCCGGCGGAGCACCCGCCACGAACGCGTCCGGGCCCTCCGGCACGCCCGTCGTCGTCGCTGTGGGCGTCGTCGTCGTGCTCGCCGTGGCGGTTTGCGTCGCGCCGAGCTCCTTCGCTGCAGGGGGCTTGCGGACGCTCTGGCGGTCGATCGGCGTGGGCATTGCGCACGGTAAAATGGTGGTCCGAGGACCGCCAGTCGACAAACCCGTGGGGCCTCGGCGCCGGCGCCCGGTTCCCGCGCGCCGGCCGGCGTCGTAGGCGGCACGCGAGAGGTGCGACATGACATCGACGAGCAAGATCGTGCACCGTGGCTCCTGCCTGTGCGGCGCAGTGCGCCTCGAGCTCGCCGGCGCGCTGCCGGCGCCGGACGCGTGCCATTGCACGCAGTGCCGGAAGTGGACCGGTCACTACTACGCCGGAGCCGACGTGCCTCGGTCGGCGCTCACCATCGAGGGCGCCGAGAACGTCACGTGGTACCGGTCGTCGGAGAAGGTCCGGCGCGGCTTCTGCGCGAGGTGCGGCGCCTCGCTGTTCTTCGACCCGATCGATCAGGCCAAGCACGCGTGGATCGGCGTGTCGATGGGCGCGTTCGACCCGCCGACCGGCACGAAGCTCGCCGTCCACATCTTCGTCGCCGACAAGGGCGACTACTACGACATCGCCGACGGCGTCCCGCAGCACCAGCAGGCGCCGCGCCCCCCTGCGCCCACCGCCGGGTGAGCCGTCCCCGGAGCGCTACAGGCCCAACGCGCGCGCGTGATACCGCAGGTGGTCTTCCACGAAGGTCTGCACGAAGTAGTACCCGTGGTCGTAGCCCTCGTGCATCCGCAGCGTGACTGCATCGCCGAGGAGCTCGGGCATGAGCTGCGCGGTGAGGAACTTGTCGCCGCTGCCCTGGTCCACGAGCGGCTTAGCGCCCGTGAACGCGCGCGTCTTCAACAGCTCCACGGCGTCGTGCTCCGCCCAGCGCGCGCGGTCGTCGCCGAAGAACCTCGTGAACGCGTTCACGCCCCACGGCGCGCGCGAGGGGGCGCACATGGGAGCGAACGCCGACGCGCTCGCGTACAGCTCGGGGTGCCGCAGCGCGAGCGTGAGCGCGCCGTGGCCGCCCACCGAGTGGCCGCAGAGGCCGCGCGCGTCGGTGCGAACGGCGAAATTCACCTCGACCACCGCGCGCAGCTCGCCGGTGACGTACGTCTCCATGCGGTACGCGTCCGACCACGGAGCCTCGGTGGCGTCGACGTAGAAGCCGGCGCCGAGGCCGAAGTCCCACGAGGCGTCGTCGCCGGGGATGCGCCTGGTGCGCGGGCTGGTGTCGGGCGTGACGAGCGCGAGCCCGAGCGCCGCCGCCGTCCGCTGCGCGCCCGCCTTGATCGCGAACGTCTCCTCGTTGCACTCGAGCCCCGCCAAGTACGTCAGCGACGGCACCCGCGCGCCGCCGCGCGCCGCGCCCGGCATGAACACGCCGAAGCGCATCGTGCCGAGCGCGCTGTCGTGCTCGTAGAAGCCCTGCGTGCCACCGAAGCAGGGGCGCTCGCTCAAGACCTTCACGCGTACTCCACCACGGTGCGGATGCTCTTGCCCTCGTGCATCAGGTCGAAGGCCTCGTTGATGCGCTCGAGCGGCAGCTTGTGGGTGATGAGCGGGTCGATCTCGATCTTCTTGTTCATGTACCAGTCGACGATGCGGGGGACGTCGGTGCGCCCGCGCGCGCCGCCGAACGCGGTGCCCTTCCAGACGCGCCCGGTCACGAGCTGAAACGGCCGCGTGGCGATCTCCTGACCGGCGCCCGCGACGCCGATGATGATGCTCTGGCCCCAGCCGCGGTGACAGCACTCGAGCGCCTGGCGCATCAGCCCGACGTTGCCGACGCACTCGAAGCTGTAGTCGGCGCCGCCGCCGGTGAGCTCGACGAGGTGCCCGACGAGGTCACTGGTGTCCTTGGGGTTCACGAAGTGCGTGAGGCCCATGGTCCGCGCCATCGCCTCGCGCGCGGGGTTGATGTCCACGCCGACGATCATGTTCGCGCCCGCCATGCGCGCGCCTTGGATGACGTTGAGGCCGATGCCGCCGAGGCCGAACACCACGACGTTGGCGCCGGGCTCCACCCTGGCGGTGTAGATGACGGCGCCGATGCCGGTGGTGACGCCGCAGCCGACGTAGCAGATCTTGTCGAACGGCGCGTCCTCACGCACCTTGGCGAGCGCGATCTCGGGGACCACGGTGTGCTGCGCGAAGGTCGAGCACCCCATGTAGTGGTGGATCTTCGTCTTGCCGATGGAGAAGCGGGACGTGCCGTCGGGCATCACGCCCTTCCCCTGCGTGGCGCGGATCGCCGTGCACAGGTTGGTCTTGCGCGACAGACACGACTTGCACGCGCGGCACTCCGGTGTGTACAGCGGGATGACGTGGTCGCCCTTGCGCACCGTGGTCACGCCCGCGCCGACGTCGACGACGATGCCCGCGCCCTCGTGCCCGAAGATCACCGGGAACAACCCCTCCGGATCCGCGCCCGAGCGCGTGAAGTCGTCCGTGTGGCACACGCCCGTGGCCTTGAGCTCCACGAGCACCTCGCCGGCGCGCGGGCCCTCGAGCTCGACCTCCTCGATGACGAGCGGCTTGTTGGGTTCGTAGGCGACGGCGGCGCGTGTCTTCATGGCGCGCATCATGTCGAAGGCGCCGCCCCGTTGTCACGTGCACGATCGAGCGGCCCGGGGGCTCACCGGAGCGCGTCGATGAACTCCGTGACGGCGGCGACGAAGCCGTCGGGCTCGTCCCACATGGCGAAGTGCGAGGCGTGCTCGAGGACCACCATGCGGCTCGGCGGCTTGTCGGCGGCGAAGGCGTCGAACGTGGCCTGCGGCACCGCCACGGGCACCGCGAAGTCGAAGCGCCCGGCGAGCACGAGGGCCGGCACGGGGATCGTCGACACGTCCTCCGGGCTCAGCGCCACGCCGTCGAAGTCGAAGCGCGCCTCGAAGCCCGCGGTGTTCGATCCGTACGCGAGCGCGTCGAAGGTGCCGAACGCAGTGTCCTCCACGCCCCGCTGCTCGAGGAACGACTCCATGGCGCTCGTCGACGCCGGCAGGTCGAAGCCACGCTCGGCGAGATCCATGGTCACGTATTGCGCGTGCGTGGAGCGATCGGGCTCCTGCCGCGGGAAGTCGGGGTGCGCGTCGTAGAACGCGACCGCGTCCGACCACGAGTCGCGCTCGGCGCGCGGGCGCTTGTCGTCCTGCGAGAATTGCAGGGCGTCGGCGCGCACCGTCGCCGCGGTGACGTCGTACGCCTCGGGCAAATTGCGGCCGCCGCAGACGTCGACGTAGCCGGCGATGCCGTCGGCGCGCGCGGGGTCGCGCAGGAACGCCAGGGACAGCCCGCCGCCGAGGCTGTGGCCCAGCATCACCAGGCGCGGCGGGTGGTATCGGTCGCGGACCGCCGCCAGCACGAGGCCGAGGTCGTGGACCGACTCGTCCAGGGTGAGCCTGGCGCCCGCGGCGTCGCCCTGGCTCATGCCCGCGCCCCGTTGGTCCCAGTAGACGAAGGCGTAGCGCTGCTCGAGCGCGTCGAACGCCGGCATCCAGTCGTAGAGCTTGCCGCTCGAGCCCGCGCCGTGTTGCACCAGGACAAAGGTGTCGGCGTTCCTGTCGCCCTGGAGCCACACGGGCAAATCGGCGCCGTCTGTGTGAACGAAGAACGCGTCCTCGACGCCCGGGTTGCAGCCGGCGAGCGCGCAGCCGCCCAGTGCCCAACCGACGAGCGCCCGACCGGCGAGCGCCCGACCGGCGAGCGAGCGCGCGGAGCTCGTGCGGCTCACGGCGCCACCGACAGCGTCCAGGCCACACCGGCCGACAACGCCGCCACCGGCAGCCACGCCTGGTTCACCGTGGTGCGCTCCCAGCCGTCGACGCGCACGAAGAGCCGGTCCGGCCACGGGCCGCCGGCGCCGAGCTGCCACCCCGCGCCGAGGGCGAGGCCCGCCATGAAGGTCGGCCGCCCGGCGTCGGTGCCGACGGCGACGCCGCCGCTCCTGGTCTCGACGTAGACCGGCCCCGCGAGGAAGCGCTCGTGGACGCCGGCGCTCCCGAGGAGCTCGCCGTACAGCCCGAAGGGCGCCGTCACGCGCCAGCCCGTCTGTGCGAGCGCGAGGAGTCCGGTGTGGTGCCCGAAGTGATCGTAGCCGCCGGCGCGCGCGCCGAGGACGAACGCGTGGGGCCCGCACACGACGAGGGGCTCCTCGACGTCGACGAACGCCCCTGGGTGGGTGACCGCCTCGCCGAGCCAGCCGGCGGACACCGTCAGCGTGTGTGGCGCTACGGGTTGCGCGGAGGCGGCGGACAGGACGAGCAGCAACGCGGCCGGCGGCATCCCGCGAGCATAACGCGCTCGTGCGCTCCGCCCGGCGCCCCCATGGGGTGGGCGCCCCGCTCGGGGACGTCTCGTGCGAGTCTCCCTCGCGGATGCACCCCTGGCTCTGGATCGCGGTCACCATCATCCTCGACGGCATCGCCGGCCTCGCCGGTGGCCTCTTCTCCGACCGGTGGCTGGCGCGGTTCGAGTCGCTGCTGATCGGCTTCGCCGCGGGCGCGCTGGTGGCGGCGGCGTTCTTCGACGTGCTGCCCGAGGCGGTGGAGGAGTACGGCCACAACGCGTTGATGTGGGCGTTCGCCGGGTTCGTGGTGAGCGCGCTCCTCGAGTGGGTGCTCGGCCACCACCACGCCGCGCACTCACACGACCACGCCTACGAAGACGGGGCCCCGAGCGCCGCGGCGCCCGACCAGGCGCCGCCGGAGCACACGCACGGCGCGCCGGGCATCCGCGGGCGCGCGTTGCCCTGGACGCTGCTTGGCTCGGACGCGCTGCACAACATCGGCGACGGCGCCGCCATCGCCGCGGCGTTCCTCGTGTCCACGCACGCCGGCATCGGCGTCGCCCTCGCCGTGATCGTCCACGAGATCCCGCAGGAGGTCGGCGACTACGCGCTCCTCAGGAACGCGGGCTTCACGCGCGGCCGCGCGCTGTTGAGCCTCGCCGCCGTGCAGCTCACCGCCGCCGCCGGCGCCGCTGCGGTGGCGCTCGCGTCCACCGGCGTCAAGGCGGTCATCCCCGTGGTGCTGTCGGTCGCCGCCGGCACGTTCCTCTACATCGGCGCCACGGACCTGTTGCCCGAGGTGCACTCGGGCCACTCGCCGCACGATCGGCGCGTGCGCATGCTCGGGTTCCTCGCCGGCCTCGCCGTCGTCGTCGTCGTCGGCCTGATCGAGCGCTGAGGTGAGCGAAGGCTGGGAGGCCGGCGGCAGACACGGGCGCGGCGGCGTGGACCCGAGGACGCTGCCGCGGCTGTCGTCGGTCGAGGTGCCCTATCGACGCATCGCGCGGCTGTTCTCGCCCTATGGCTCGCGCCTCGCGGCTGCGTTCGGGCTCTCTGTCGTCGCCGCGGGCCTGAGCCTCCTGCCGCCGCTCGCGATGAAGGAGATCGTCGACGTCGCCGTCAAGACGGCCGACACCCGGCTGCTCCTCGGCATGGCCTCGGTGTTGGTGGCGGCGCCGCTGCTCGCCGGCATGTTCGGCGTGGTCCAGGATCGACAAAACGCCTACGTGGGCCAGGCGGTGATGCGCGACCTGCGCCTCGCGATGTTCCGCGCCGTCGAGCGGCAGGGCGTCGAATTCTTCGCGCAGACCAAGGCCGGAGAGCTCGTGCAGCGCCTCACCGGTGACGTGCACTTCGTCCAGGGCGTGGTGACGGGGACGCTGGTCGAGGCCGCCACGCAGCTCGTCGCCGTGGTCGCCACGCTCGTCATCCTGTTCGTGCTCGACTGGCGGCTCGCGGTGCTGGCCGCCGTGATCGTGCCGCTGTTCGCGCTGCCCCTGCGGCAGGTCAACCGCAGCCGCCGCACCATCCGCCTCGAGGCGCAGCGCGCGCGCTCCGAGATGGCGGGCCTCATCACCGAGGTGTTCGGCGTGTCCGGCGCGCTCCTCGCGCGCGTGTTCTCGCGCGAAGACCACGTCGAGGCGCGCTTCTCGGGTGTCAACGAGCACGTGATGGGGCTCGAGCTCCGCTTCGCGTACATCGCGCGCTGGTTCGCGCTGTTGACCTCGACGTTGGCGCCGTTGGCCACGGCGGCGCTCTTCTTGTACGGCGGCCTGCGTGTGATGCACCACGAGATGACCATCGGCGCGGTCATCGCGTTCGCGGCGTACCTGGCGCAGCTCCTCGGGCCCACCGCCAAGCTCTTCAACGTCCACGTCGACGTGTCGGCGGCGGCGGTGGTCTTCGTGCGGCTGTTCGAGGTGCTCGACCTGCCGCCGCCGTTTCGGTCCCGCGCCGGCGTGCGGCTGGGGCCGGTGGAGGGGCGGATCGCGCTGCGCGACGTGAGCTACCGCTATCCCGGCGGCCCCCGCGTGCTCGAGCACGTCTCGTTCGACATCGCGCCGGGGAGCGTGGTGGCGCTGGTGGGCCCTTCGGGGGCGGGCAAGTCCACCCTCGCGCTGCTGCTCGCACGGCTGGTGGACGCGGAGGAGGGCACCATCACCGTCGACGGCGTCGACGTGAAGGACGTGGAGCCCGAGTCGTTGCGGCGGCAGGTGGTGTTCGTGCCGCAGGACCCGTTCTTGTTTCACACCACGCTCGAGGAGAACCTGCGCTTCGCCAGGCCCGACGCCTCCGACGCCGACATGCGGGACGCGCTGCGCCGCGCGCGCCTCGGTGACGTCGTCGAGGCGCTGCCCGCCAAGCTCGAGACCATCGTGGGCGAGCGCGGCCATCGCTTCTCCGGCGGCGAGCGCCAGCGCATCGCCATCGCCCGCGCCATGCTCGCGGACCCGCGCGTGCTCGTGCTCGACGAGGCCACCGCCCACCTCGACGCGGCCTCCGAGAGCGCGGTGCGCGACGCCGTCGCCGCGCTCATGGCCGGGCGCACCACGGTGGTCATCGCCCACCGGCTCTCGACCATCGTGTCCGCCGACGACATCGTCGTCCTCGACCACGGCCGCGTCGTCGAGCGCGGCACCCACCGCGAGCTGCTGGAGCGCGGCGGCGTGTACAAGGAGCTCTACCGCACGCAGGAACTCGCAAGGGACGCCTGAACGACGCGCCGCTCCGTTCGGGTCAATCAATCCTCGTAGACGACGCGCAGGCGGCGGAGACCGTCTTCCAGGGAGCAACTGACGAGGGCGCCGCCGGCCTGCAGCACGACGAGCGCGTTGAGGCTCGCGTCCTTCTCCGCCGCCGAGCGCAGGCGGGCCATGAAGGCGAAGTTCAGCGTGTCGATCTCGTCGAACAGGCGCCGCAGCTCGGCGATGTCGGCGGGGCGGCCGTCGAGGACGGCGCGCACGAGGTGCGCGGCGACGTTGCGGTGGACGACCTCGACGGGCGAAGCGAAGGGCAGGTGCATCTCGGCGAGCGGCTTCAGGCGGCGCAGGATGGGGCAGCCGCTCGTGGCCATGATGAGCCCCATCAGCGCCGACAGCGCGGTCTGCGCGTCGGTGTCCTTGCGAACCTCGCGCTCGCCGCTCAACACCCGCGCGTTCACGCGCGCGATGGACGACAGCGCGGAGAAGCTCTCCACCACCGGCGCGAGATCGGCGGCCGGCGGGCAGACCGCGTCCTGCTCGAGGGGCAGCGGGCAGTGCGGGCAGCGCTCGTGCTCGAGCGCGGTCCACACCGGCAGCGCGCCGCGCTTCTTTGGAGCGGCCCGCCCGACGTCGACATCGAAGCGGTGCTCGACGCCGTCGATGGTCAGGACGTACGTGATGCTCGCGTGCTTCCCCACGCGACGAGGCTAGCGCGTTTGGGCGTCACCAGGTGACGGTGTACGTGATGCGCCGCGCGCCGGGGTCGACGGCGGCTTCGACCGCGCCATCGACCTTGCACAGCGCGAGCACGCCGCTGAACGTGCCGCACGTGCCCTCGATGTACTCGCGATGATCGAAGAAGAGCGGCGCGGCGCCGTCGACGTGGAGCGCCACGCGGTGCTCCCCTTCGAGGTCGACGCTGAGGGCGCCGCAGCCGCGGTAGATCTGGTTCCACGCCGTGGGGGCGCGCTTCAAGAGCGACGCGGGCGTGAGCCCGAAGATGGAGACCACGGCCGAGAGGATGGGGCGCAACAGCGGCCCCTCGGTGGCGCGCAGCAACGCGCGCTTGCTCCAGTCACGCACGCCCGCGGAGCCCGTGGCGTCCGCGACGGCGGCGGTGAGCGCAACGTCGACGGAGAGCGGCAGCCAATCGACGCGCGCGGCCGCGCGGATGGCCGTCACGGCGTCGGGCACCGCCGACAGGACGCGCGCCTCGACGTCCGCGCCGAGGAGCGCGAGCGCGCCGAGGTTGTCTTGGACGTAGCTGGCGCGCATCTCGGGGCCCATCGGGCCTGCTACCGCCTTGCCGGCCTCGAAGGAAGCCGTCCGGTGGGTTCTCAGGGGAGCGCGCCGAAGACACGCTCGAGGTCGGCGAGGTCGGCGAGGATCTTCTCTTCGCGGGCTCTTCGCAGCGTGGCGTCGTTGACGATGTGGTCGAGGCCGAGCGGCAGGACCGTCACCAGCCGATAGATGATCCGCGTGGTGCGACCCGGCGCGTCCTCGAGCTGGATGTCGATGTCGAGCGCGCCGCCGGGCCCGGCGTCCACGACGTTGCAGTGGACGAGCGACGGCGCGCGGGTCTTGAGCGCGAGCACGACCGCGTGGCCGAGGATGCGCGACGTCACCCGCCACTGTCCGGGACCGTGCGGCTCCACCTGCACGGCGTCGCTGAGGAACGCCTTCCACCGCGACGGATGGGAGAGCGCCGCGAACACCCGTTCGCGCGGTGCTGCGATGTGCGCGACGGCGACGGACGCCCCGTGCTCGACGCGTGTGAGCAGGAGCGGCTGTGCGTCTCCCCGCACGGCGACGAGGGCCAAAACCAGGATGAGCGTCGCTCGGACCATCGCCATCACACCTTCGAGCGAGATGTCGTGCAGCAGCGGTGCCACCGTCGCCGTCGTCGTCGTCGAGGTACGCCCGTTGCATGCTCGTTCGCAGGGCGAGCGCCGTGTGCGCGCGCGCCGAGGAGAGTCGCGATGAACGCCGTCGACGTCATGACCCAGAACCCCCGAACGCTGCCGCCGTCGGCGTCGCTCTCCGAGGCGATCGCGTTGATGCGCCATGAGCGGGTGCGTCATCTGCCACTCACCGTCGAGGGGCGGGTCGTCGGGATGCTCAGCGACCGCGACCTGCGCGAGCTGTCCCTGGGGGCCCTGCTCGCCGGTGACGTCGAGGAGGGGCGCGACCGCATGGCGCAAGCCATCGGCGACGTCGCCGCACGCGACGTCGTCACGGTGCAGCCGCAGACGGAGCTGCGCGTGATCGTCGACCTCCTCGTCGAGCGCCGCATCGGCGCCGTCCCCGTGGTCGACGCCGACGGCGGCCGCATCGTCGGCCTCGTGAGCGTCGTCGATGTGCTGCGCGCTGTGCGCGATCTCGTGTGAGCGCGCGGCGCGTCGGGCGTGGCTCAGACGGTGATGCGGTGCACGTCGAGCTCGGAGCCTGTCTGGCTCGCGAGCACGTCGAAGAACGCGGCCAGCGCGTCGACCCGCGCGGTGTCGCCGCCGGCGCGCGCGGTGAGGCACACGCGGAGCCCTCGCCAGCGCGAGCGCACGCCGCGCCGCTCGAGGCCGAAGCGGACGATGGCGTGCTCGATCTCGCGGGCGGTCTCCCCCCACCTGAAGATCGGCACCGACAGAGACGCTTCGAGCTGCTCCACGAGGTCAGCCTAGCGACGGGCCGCACCGGCGGTGTGACGATTCGTCCCCGTCCCCGTGACGGCTCTGTGGCAGGGCTGTCACACCCGCGCGCGCACGCTCACAGCGCGCGGCGGAAGAGCTCCACGACGGCCGCGACGGCGCGGTCGGCGGCGTCCGCGTCGTAGCGGGCGCCCTCGTCGCGCATGAAGGTGTGCTCGGCGTCGTAGAGCCGCGCCTCGAAGCGAACGCCGGCCTCGTCGAGGTGTCGATGGATGCGCGCGCGGGCATCGGCGGGGATGTGCGGGTCGTTGCGCCCCCACACGAGGAGCATCTCGCCGCGGATCTCCTGGGCGCGCTGGAGGGAGCCGGCGTCGGCGGAGGCGCCGAGCTTGCCGTCGTGGATGCCGGTGCCGTAGCAGATCGCGGCCGCTTTCACCTCGGGGAGCATGGCGCAGCGGAAGGCCACGTGGCCGCCGAAGCACCAACCGATGACGCCGACGCGCGTGTGGTCGACGTCGTCGCGTTGCTCGACGGCGTCGATGACGGCCTGCGCGTCCTTGTCGAGGTCGGCGACGACGACCTTGTCGGCGTCGGCGAGGGCGCGCGCGCAATCCTTCTCGAAGTCGAGCGCGGTCCCGGGAGGCTCGATGCGGGTGTAGATGTCGGGCGCGACGACGACGAAGCCGTACCCGGCGAGCCGTCTCACGATGCGCTCGTGGGGCGGCGTGCGCTGGAAGATGTCGGACCACGCGACGACGGCCGGGAACCGTCCGGGGGACGCGGGCTTGGAGACGAGGCATTGCACGCCGGCGATGTCGAGGGATTCGGTGGTGGTCTTCACCTCGCCTTTGTACTCCCGGGATGCGGCGCGTGCACACCTGTGTCGTCCTCACACGACGACGGGTGCTGCTTGTTCGGCCGCCGCGATGTGCGGTACCCAGGAGAGACATGGGTGGCGACGATTCGCTCCTCGGCACGGTCGTCGGGGGCCGCTACGAGATCAAGCGCAAGCTCGGCGAAGGCGGCATGGGGTCCGTCTACGTCGCGGTGCAGTCGCCGCTCGGGCGAGAAGTGGCGCTCAAGGTCATCAAGGGCGAGCTGGCCAAGGACCCGTCCGTCGCCGAGCGGTTCACGCGCGAGGCCACGACGCTGTCGCAGCTCACGCACCCGAACGTCGTCACCATCTTCGACTTCGGCGTCGACAACGGCGTGCTGTTCCTGGCGATGGAGCTCCTGCGGGGCGAGACGTTGCGCGAGCGCGTCCGCCGGACCGGCGCGGTGCGGCCGCTTCAGAGCCTGCCGATCGTGAAGGACATCGCCGGCGGGCTGTCGGTGGCGCACGCGGCGGGGATCGTCCACCGGGACCTGAAGCCGGACAACATCATGCTCGTCGACGCCGTCGGGCGGGGCGAGCTGGCGAAGATCCTCGACTTCGGCGTGGCCAAGCTCGTGGACGGGCGCGGCGGGCAGGCGCTCACGCAGACGGGGATGCTCGTCGGCACGCCCGGCTACATGGCGCCGGAGATGGCGCTGCACGGCGTCACCGACGACCAGCGCTCGGACCTGTACGCGCTCGGCGTCATGTGGTTCGAGATGCTCGTCGGGCGCGCGTTGTTCGAGGCGCAGACGCCGGTGATGCTGGTGATGAAGCACGCGACGGAGGCGCCGCCGCGGCCGAGCGACCTGATGCCCGGCATGGGCATCTCCGGTGAGATCGAGGCGCTCGTGCTGCAGCTCCTCGAGAAGGACCCGTCGCGGCGGCCGCGCTCGGCGCGCGAGCTGATCGCGCAGATCGACGCCCTGAGCGGGGTCGCCCAAAACGCGCTGCCGCGCGGCTTGGCGCCGTCGCAGGGGACGGGGATGGCGTCGTTCGTCTCCATCCCGTCGGGCCCGGTGACCGACCCGGCCACGCGCATGGCGTCACCGGTGACGCTCGGCGCGCTCCCGCCCGAGCCCGTGGCGCTCCCTCCGCCGCCGGTGGCGACGCGCCCGCCGCCGGCCCCGCCGGTCGCCCCGGCGCCGCCGGTCGCCCCGCCGGTCGCCCCGGCCGCGCCGCCGATGGTCGCCCCGCCGGTCGCCCCGGCCGCGCCGCCGATGGTCGCCCCGCAGGCGGCTGCGAGCGCGCCGACGCCGCTCACCACCGGCTTGCCGCGTGCGCCGGGCGCGACGGCGCTCCGCGAGCCTCGCTCGCGCGCCGCGCTCTTCGCCGTGATCGGCGCCGCGCTCGGGCTCGTGGTCGTCGTGCTCCTGGCCCTCGCCGTCCTCGGCCCGCCCGCGCCGACGCCGACGCCGCCCGCGCCGGCGCCGACCGCACCGACGACGACGACGACACCGACGACGCCGACGACGACGCCGCCGCCGACGACGACGCCGACGACGCCGACGACGCCGACGACGCCGACGACGCCTGCGACGCCGACGAAACCGACGAACCCGACGAACCCGACGAACCCGACGAACCCGACGAACCCGACGACACCGACGACGCCGACGACACCCGCGCCGTCGACGCCCCCCCAGCGGTCCCACGCGGTGCGCAGGCCGCCGCGCCCCGTCGTGAGCCCGCACGTCACCTCGCCCGTGACGCCGCCCGTGACGCCGCCGGACGATCGAGAGCCGGAGTTCGCGCAGTGATCGTCGCGCTGCTGCTCGCGGTGGCCACCGTGCCCGGCGTCGTCGACCCCGCGCCGCTCGACGCGGCCGCGCGCAAGGCCGCGGCCGACAAGCGCTACTGCGACGCGGCCGCGTTCTTTGCGCGCGCGTTCGCTGCGAGCCAACAGGCCAAGCACCTCTACAACGAGGCCGAGGCGTTCTACGCCGCCGACGATCCGGTGAAGGCGCTCGACGCGTACAAGGACCTCCTCACGCGCTTCCCGTCGTACGAGCGCGCGGACAAGGCGCACCAACGCATCACCGAGCTCGGCGCCGAGATGGCCAAGGGGAGCATGGGCAACACGTGCCCCGACGCCCCCGCGTCGGTGTGCGGCAACGGCCTCATCGAGGGCGACGAGGCCTGCGACGACGGCAACCTCATGGAGGGCGACGGCTGCTCCTCCCTGTGCCGGCCCAGCACGCCCCCGGCACCCGTCACGCCCGTGTGCGGCGACGGCGTCGTCAGCGGCGCCGAGGCCTGCGACGACGGCAACAACTACGACGGCGACGGCTGCGACTCGAACTGCACCGAGACCGGCTGCGGCAACGGCCGCGTCACCCGCGGCGAGCAGTGCGACGACGGCAATCTCGTCGACGGCGACGCCTGCTCCTCCATCTGCACGCTGCCCATCTGCGGCGACGGCCACGTGGACCCGGGCGAGGAGTGCGACGACGCCAACGACGTCGACGGCGACGGCTGCGAGCGCGACTGCAGGCGGAGCCCCGTGTGCGGCGACGGCGTCGTCGGCGTCACCGAGGAGTGCGACGACGGCAACACCGCCGGCGGCGACGGCTGCGACGCCGCCTGCCACCGGGAGATCGCGCGCGCCACGCCCCCGCACGAGGGCAAGGGCGCGGGCCCCTGGCTCCTCGCCGGCGCAGGCGCCGTCGCCATGCTCGGCGGCGTCATCACCGGCGGGATCGGCGTCGTGCCCGCGCTCGACTACCTCGCGGTCCGCCCGACGCAGACGTCGCTCGAGGACCAATACGCGCAGGCCACCACGACCCCCGAGCGCACGACGCTCGCCGAGCAGGCGGTGGCGCAGCGAAAGGTGCTCCAGGGCGACCTCGACGCCTGGAACGGCTTCGGCATCATCGCGGCGTGGGCGGGCGTCGGCCTGTTCGTCGGCGGCGTCGGCGCGGGCGTCGCCGGCTTCGCCTGGGGCGTCGCGCCGGAGGACGGCGAATGAGGACCGTCGTCGTCGTCGCCTGCGTCGCCGCGCTCGCCGCGTCGTGCCCCCTCAAGGACGACCTCACGCCCTTCGGCACCGAGTGCGAGGCGGACCGCGACTGTGGCCGCGGCTACGTCTGCGACCCCGTGCAGACCATCTGCGTCGAGGAGGGCGCCGACCAGGTCGACGAGGGCGCCGTCGTCGCCGCCTTCTGCGGCAAGCTCGCGGAGTGCGACGGCCCCGAGGCCGGCTGCGCCGCCGGCCACCAGGCCGTGCTCGACGCCGCGGCCGGCCAGGGCAGCGACGTGTGCCGGCGGATGCATGACGCCGAGCTCGACCTGCTGCACTGCCGCTCGGCGCTCACCTGCAACGACTTCGACGGCGGCGGCGGCTGCGCCGACGAGCTCGCTGCGGTGTTCGCCGTCGGCGACGACGGCGGCAACGCCTGTCGCGTCGGCGACGCGCCGTTCGACGTCCCCGGCTGGGCCTGCCCGGGCCACTACCTCGGCGACGGCGACTGCGACTGCGGCTGCGGCGGCCAGGACCCCGACTGCAACGGGCAGGGCTGCGTCGAGCCGAGCTGCAACGACGACGCCCACTGCGACTTCTGCTACGACGCCGCCGGTCAGGCGCAGGGGCGCGCCAACGACGCCTGCAGCCGCGGCTGACCCTCCCGAGCGATCGGTAGGTGACGCGCCTCTGGACCCACGCTGCCCCGCGCGCTACTCGCGCCGCGTTCGCCTTGTCCGTGGGAGGTCTGCGTGCTCAAGAAGATTCTCATCGCCGTCGTGCTCGTCCTCGGTGCGTTCATCGGCTTCGTCTTCACACGGCCGGCGACGTATCACGTCGAGCGCTCCGTGCGGGTGGAGGCGCCGACCGACGTCGTCTACGCCGACATCAACAGCCTGAAGGACGGCTTCGTGCGCTGGTCGCCGTGGGAGAAGCTCGACCCCAAGATGAAGCGGACGTTCAGCGGCCCCGCGGAAGGCGTCGGCGCGAGCTACGCGTGGGAGGGCAACAAGGACGTCGGCAAGGGCGACATGAAGATCACCGAGAGCACGCCGGGCGCCATCGTGAAGGAGGACCTCGAGTTCATCGAGCCGTTCGCCTCCAAGGCCGTCATCACCATGTCGCTCGTGAAGGAAGGCGACGGCACCAAGGTGACCTGGGCCCTCGACGGCGACAACGACTTCGGCGGCAAGCTCATGAGCGTGTTCTCGTCGATGGACAAGATGATCGGCCCCGACTTCGACGCGGGGCTCAAGAACCTCCAGACCGTGGCGAAGGAAGACGCGGACAAGGCCGCCGCCGCCGCCGCCCCCGTCGGCGATCCGCCGCCGCCGCCGGACGGCGCCGTGCCCGCCCCCGGCGCCGCCGCGGACGCGCCGCCCGCCAAGGGCTGATCGCGCGCCCGACGATCGTCAGGGCACGAGGACGCCCAGTTGCGTGCCGTTGGTGTTGTTGGCGCCGACCCTGCAGTTGGTGGCGGCCGAGGCCTGATCGCAGGCGGAAGCGTCGCAACGAAAGAACTGCGGGGTCCCGCCGCTGACGCCGCAAAACGCGGCGCGGCAGGTGTTCTGCGTGGTCAGCGAGCCGAGGTTTGCGCAGGCGGTGTTCTGCACCGCGAACACCGGGACGCCGCCCGCGGCGATCTTGTCGCTGTTGATGGAGCGGTCCGCGATCTTGGCGGTGGTGATGCCGTTGTCGGCGATGTCGACGTCGCGGATGGTGCCGTCCTTGATGTCGTTGCTGGCGATGGTGCCGTCGAGGATGTCGGCGCTGGCTACGCTGTTGTCGACGATCTTGCTCGCGTCCACGCTGTTGTTGGCCATGTCGGCGAGGGCGACCGTGGCGTCCTTGATGTCGGCGGTGGTGATGCTGCCGTCGAGGATCTTGGAGCTGTCGACGCAACTGCCCGCGAGGTCGACCGCGGCCACGGCGCCGTTTTGGATGTCGGCGCTGGTGACGGAGTTGTCGGCGATCTTGGCGGAGTTGACGCTGTTGTCGTCGAGGTCGGCGACGCCGACGCTGCCGTCCAGGATCTCGGCGCCGGTGACCGCCCCGTTAACGATCTTGGACGCGTCGACGCTGTTGTTGCCGAGGTCGGCGAGGCTGATGCTGCCGTCGGTGATGTTGGAGCCGGAGACCGCGTTTTGCGCGAGGTCCGCGCTGGTGATGGTGCCGTTCTGGATGTCGGCGCTCGTCACGGACTCGTCGACGATCTTGGCGGAATTCACGCTGTTGTCGCCGAGGTCGGCCAGGCGCACGTCGCCGTCGAGGATGTCGCGCGACGCCACGCTCTCGTCCACGATTTGATCCGAGCCGACGCTGCCGGCGGCGAGGTCGGCGAGCTCGACCGAGCCGTCGGCGATGTTCTCGCCGTTGACGGCGCCGGTGGCGATGTCGGCGCCCGTGATGCTGCCGTCGAGGATGTCCGTGCCGGTGACGCTGTCGTCGACGATGCGGGCGGCGTCGACGGAGCCCGGCGCGAGATCGGCCAGGGCGACGCTGCCGTCGGCGATCTGTGCGCTGCCGACGCCGTCGTTGGAGATGGACAGCGTGCCGTCGGCGGCGAGGGAGAGGCCGGCGCCGGCGCGGACGGTGCCGGTGGCGGTGACGTCGTCGACGCCGTCGGCGAAGTCCGGCGGCAGCCCTTCGATGTCCTGCCAGCGTACGGTGCCGGCGCGGAACGCATATGCCTGGGTGGCCAGGCGCACGCGCGGGCTCAGGGTGACGCCGTCGACGGCGATCTCCATGAAGCGCTCGCCGCCGTCGAGGAAGGTGGGATCGAACTCGAGGTCGACGACGAGGTTGCCGGCTGCGACCAACACGCTCGGCTCGCTGAAGCTCGCGAGCGGGGTGCCGCCGGCCTCGGCGTCGTACAGGTCGAAGGTGAACGCGTGCGTGCCGTCGAGGGGGGCGCCGTCGAGGTCCGTGAGCGTGCCCGCCCACGTCATGACGCCGGGCACGCCCTGCGCTCGCGCCGGCGACGCGGCGGCGACGGTCAGCGCGGCCACGACGAAGAGCGCGCGCAGGAGTGTGGAGGGGGTTCGCATCATGGCAACACTCCGGTGAGGATCTGCGGCGTCACCGACAGGCGCGCGTCCTGCCCAGCGAGCGCGGGGCGCTGGTCGTCGGCGGCGCGGACGACGAGGCGAAGGCCGCCGCCCTCGAGCACCGCCGACGTCGCAGGGGCGATGGACAGCGCGAAGCCCGCCTCGCCCTCGCCCTCGCCCTCTCCCTCGCCCTCGCCCTCGTCGCCCTCGCCCTCGCCCTCGCCCTCCCCTTCTCCTTCGGCGCCCCCGCCGCCGGCGGCAGCGCAGACGCCGTCGACGCTGCAGACGAGGCCGACGGCGCAGTCGGCGTCGCCGTCGCAGGACAGCGGGAACGGGCCGAGGTCGCAGCCGCCCGACGCGGCCGCGAGCCCGAGCGCGAGCCCGAGCGCGAGCGACGCTCGTCCCGGATCGCGCGGCGTGAGGCGGCGGAGGGGCACGGCACGACGATAGCGCCGCCCGCCGCGCCGCCGAAATGTGTCGCGATGTGTGGCGCTCACGCCTTGGCGATCTTCCGCCCTCGCTCGCGCGCGTCGTAGCTGATGATGACGTCGGCGCCCGCGCGGCGCATGGACAGGAGCGTCTCCTCGGAGGCGCGCTCGAAGTCGATCAGGCCCTTGTCGGCCGCGGCCACGAGCACGGCGCGCTCGCCGGAGACCTGGTACGCGAAGATGGGCAGATCGCTCTCCTCGCGGCAGTCGCGCATGACGTCGAGGTTGGTGAGCGCGGGCTTCACGAGCAGCGCGTCGGCGCCCTCGGCCTCGTCGAGCTTCCACTCGCGCCGCGCCTCGCGCCGGTTGCCCGCGGGCATCTGGTAGCTCTTGCGGTCGCCGAACTGCGGCGCCGAGTGGGCTGCGTCGCGGAACGGACCGTAGAACGCCGACGCCATCTTCACCGCGTAGGAGAGGATGCCGGTGTCGACGAGGCCGTTTTCGTCGAGGGCGTGGCGGATGGCGCCCACGCGGCCGTCCATCATGTCGCTCGGCGACACGAAGTCGATGCCGGCGCGGCCGAGCTGCACCGACATGTTGGCGAGGATGGGGAGCGTCTTGTCGTTGTCGATGCTGTGGCCCTCGACGACGCCGCAGTGGCCGTGCGAGGTGTAGCTGCACAGGCACACGTCGGCGAAGAGGACGAGCTCGGGCCACTTCTTCTTGAGCGCCGCCGTGGCGTCGAGGAGCGGGCGGAGCTGGCTCGTGAGCGCCGCGCCGCCGTCGGGGGCCTTGGCGTCGTGGCCGTGGTCGTGGCGGTCGTCGGGGACGCCGAAGAGCATGATGCCGCCGACGCCGGCGTCGACGAGCGGCGCGACCTCCTCGAGGAGCGTGTCCGGCGTGGTGGTCCACAGGCCCGAGCCCGGGGAGCTCTCCTTCTTGATGCCGCTGCCCGGCGGGACGAAGTACGGCATGACCAGGTTGCGCATGTCGACGGTGGTCTCGGCGAAGAGCCGGCGCACCTCGGCGTTTCTGCGCAGGCGGCGGAGGCGGACGGGCAGGTCGGGCTTCTTGGTGGTCATGGCTTGTCCTCCAGGGATCGAATGAAGTCCGCGACGTCGGCGCCGCGCGGCACGAGCGTAGACGGAAAGGGCAGCGCGCGGGCGGTGGACTCGCCGACGCACACGACGGCGGCCGCCCCGGGGCGCGCGGCGACGGCGCCGGCGAGCGCGCGCGCCGCCGAGGGGCTGAACACCACGGCCTTCAGCGGTCCGGCGCGCGCCGCGAGGGCGTCGGCGAGGCCGGCGGGGGGGCGCGTGGCGTAGACGGCCTCGCGCACGACCTCGCCGCGCGCCGCGAGGAGCGCGACCGCCTCCTGCTGCTCCGGCTGCGCGAGCCCCGCGTCGCTCGTGGGGTAGAGCACGCGCCCCCGGAAGCCGGCGTCGACGACGGCGTGGGCGAGGGCGACGGCCCCGCCCTCGGCGGTGACGTCGACACGCGCCCCGGCCTCGACGACGACGTCCGCCGTTCGCGGCGCCACCGCCGCGAAGCGCGCGCGCGGCGGCGCGTACGCCGCCGTGACGACGACGCGCGCGAGCACGAGGCGCGCGGCGTACGGGCTCGTCAGGAACCACAGGGCGTCGTCGCCGGGCGCGAGCCGCGCGGGCCAGCCGAGGGGCGCGCGCTCGATGCACGGCACGCACACGGCCTCGAGGCCGCGCGCGCGCAGCGCGTCGACGAGGGGGGCGGCGTCCTCAGGCTCGCGCGTGACGATCCAGGGGCCCGGCGCCCAGCGCCCCGCCGCCGGGGGGCCCGGCGCCCGCGGCGAATCGGCGGGCGCGCCGGGCGGCGCGTCGGACGCGGGCCGCCCGCTCGCCCCACAGCGCCCCGCCACGAGGGGCGCGCCCGGGCCCGGCGACGAGGAGGGCGGCGTCGAGATCACGAGCTCCGGTCTAGCCGACTGCGTTGACGTCGACCACGTCGCCGAAGCCCGTATGACAGACCTGTGACGCGTTGCCCCTCGGGCGAGGGCATCGTAGTCCCATGGAACCCATGGCACCCGGTCCTGCGACGCCCCCGAGCGGCATGAAGCCGCGCCAACGCTTCCTCGCGGCCTTCGACGGCGAGCCCGTCGACCGGCCCCCCGTGTGGTTGATGCGGCAGGCGGGCCGCTACCTCCCCGGCTACCGCGCGGTGCGCAGCCAGCACGGCTTCTGGGACGTGTGCAAGACGCCGGAGCTGTCGACGAAGGTCGCGCTCGAGCCCATGGGCCTGTTCCCGCTCGACGCCGCCATCGTCTTCTCCGACATCCTCGTGGTCCCGGAGGCCATGGGGCTCGACGTCACCTTCGGCAAGGGCATGGGGCCGCAGGTGGGCCGGCCGCTGCGCACCGACGACGACTTCGACAGGTGGGACCTCACGGGCATCCAGGAGCGGCTCTCGTACGTCTCGAACGCCGCGCGCCACCTGCGCGAGCACCTCGGCGAGGACCACGCCATCCTCGGCTTCGCGGGCGCCCCGTGGACCCTGTTCTGCTACATCGTCGAGGGCAGCGGCAGCGACGACTTCAAGCTCCCGCGCGCCATGCTCCACCAAAACCCGGAGCTCGCGAAAAAGGCGCTCGCCTGTATCGCCGACGTCGTCGCCGACCTGCTGTTGCGCGAGATCGAGGCCGGCGTCGACGCCATCCAGCTCTTCGACACCTGGGGCGGCCTGTTGCCGCGCGAGGAGTACGCGGCCTTTTGCATCCCGGCCATTCGCCGCATCACCGATCGCCTGCGGGAGGCCCGCAAGGCCGCCGGCCCCAGGAGCGCGTACGGGCGCTCGCTGTTGTTCGTGAAGGGCGGCCACCACCTCCTGCCCATCCTCGGCGACGCCGGCTCCGACGGGCTCTCGCTCGACTGGCGCACGCCCTGGCGCGAGGCGCGGGCGCTGCACCCGAAGATCGCGCTCCAGGGCAACGTCGACCCCGTGCTGCTCTTCGCCGGCGACGACGCCGTCCGCGCCCGCACCCGCGCGCTCCTCGCCGACATGCGCGCCGACGACGACGGCCGCCGCTGCATCGTCAACCTCGGGCACGGCATCCTCCCGGGCACGCCGCAGAGCGCCGTCGCCGCGCTCGTCGACGAGGTGGTCCACGGCGCGCGCCCCGAGGACGCTCGATGAGCGAGGCCGCCGACAAGAAGGGCCACGCGCCGCTCTGCGTCGTCGGCGCCAGCTACCGCGAGGCGTCCACCGACGTGCGCGCGCGGCTCGCGGCTCTCGAGAAGGGCGACGACGCCCCGTCCAAGGCGCTCGTCGCGGCCGGCTACGCCGACGGCGTCGTCATGCTCGAGACGTGCTCGCGGGTCGAGTGGGTCGTGTCGTCGCAGAAGCCGCGCTGGGCCGAGGAGATCCTGCGCTCCACGCTGTTGTTGCGCGTGCCCGACGCGCGCCTGCACGCCAAGGCGGGCCACGCCGGCGCGCACTACTTGCTGCGGCTCGCCATGGGGCTCGACTCCGTCGCCGAGGGCGAGCCCGCCGTCGGCCGCCAGCTCGTGCTCGCGTTCGAGCGCGCGCACAAGGACGGCTCCGCCGACCGCGCGCTGCGGCTCGCCTGGCGCACCGTCCAACAGCTCCTCGGCGAGCGACGCCGGCGCGGCGTGGTGCAGCGCGGGCTCGGTGTGCAGTCCCTCGTCATCGAGGAGCTCCGCTCGCAAAACGTCGCCCCCGGCGCGCCCATCGGCGTCCTCGGCCTCGGCGACATCGGCAAGGCCGTCGTCGGCGCGCTCAAGGAGGCCGGCTTCGAAAACGTCGAGGGCCACCGCCGCGCCACCATGGCCGAGCTCATGAGGCTCGCCGGCACCGCCCACGCCGTCGTCGTGTGCACCGGCGGCCCGGCGCCGTTCGTGGAGCTCCCGGAGCGCAGCCGCGCCGCGGGCGAGCGGCGTCCCGTGTCGATAGACATCGGCGTGCCCGAGCAGATCAAGCACGCGCCCGGGTGGACCCGCGTCACCCTCGAGCAGCTTTTGGAGCAGCCGCGCCGCCTCCTCGACGACGACACGCGCGCGTGGCTCGTCGATCAGGTCGGGCTGTTCGCCGACAAGCTCACCAAGGACCTCGCCGACCCGCCGCCGGCCACCGCGCTCAGCGTGATCGACGAGGAGCGCCGCGTCTTCCTGCGTGAGGTCCTGCCGCCGCTTCTCGAGAAGCTGCCGCAAGAGCAGGCGGAGGAGCTGCGCCGCGCGTGCGCGGCGTTCGCGCACACGCTCATGGAGCGGGTGCGGGAGGGAGGAGCGGCATGACGTCGTCATCGAGCGCACCGGGGGCCGGCCGCTTCACCGTAGGCACGCGGGGGAGCGCCCTCGCCCGCTGGCAGACCGACCACGTGAGCACACGGTTGCGCGCCGCCCGCGCCGCGGCCGGGCTGCCGGCTGTCGACGTCGAGGTCCGGGTCATCACCACGTCGGGCGACGTCAGCAAAGCCGAGCGCCTCGCCGGCACCATGGAGAAGGGCTTCTTCACCGCCGAGCTCGAGGCCGCGCTCAGGAGCGGGGAGATCGACTGGGCCGTGCACTCGCTCAAGGACCTGCCCACGCGCCTGGCCGACGACCTCGACGTCGTCGCCGTGCTCGAGCGCGCGCCGCCCACGGATTTGTTGATCATGGACCCGGCGTTCTTCGTCGACAACGGCTGGCTCCTGTTGCCGCTCAAGGACGGGGCGCGGGTGGGGACGTCGTCGCTGCGGCGCGACGCCATGCTGCGCACGCACGCGCCGGGTTGCACCTCGCAGCCGCTCCGCGGCAACGTGCCCACGCGCGTCGAGAAGCTGCGCCGCCACGACTACGACGCCATCGTGCTCGCGCGCGCCGGCGTCGAGCGCCTCGGCCTGTCGTTCGACGGCTTGAAGGTCATCGAGCTCGACGCGCGCGCGTGGCCGCCGGCGCCGGGGCAGGGGGCGGTGGCCGTGGAGGGGCGCAAGGACGACGCGCGCATCCGCGAGCTGCTCGCGCCCCTCGACCACCAGGAGACGCGGCGGGCCGCCGAGCTCGAGCGCGGGTTCCTGCGCGTGCTCGAGGGCGGCTGCTCCACGCCGTTCGGCTGCTTCGTCGACGAGGACGACGCCTACGCCGGCCGCGACCTCGATGGCACCTGGGTGAGCGCCACGGTGCACCTGCCCGAGACCATCGACGACGCCTTCATCCAAAGAGCACTCGACAACTTGAAGAGAGATCCGGAGAGAACCGATGACCACCACAAGCTCTGGCGCCCCCTCTAACGCCCGCCCGGAGACGCGGTCCAAGGAGCTCTTCGCGCGCGCGCAGAAGCTCATCCCGGGCGGCGTCTCGAGCCCCGTGCGCGCCTTCCGCCACGTCGGCGGCGACCCCGTGTTCATCAAGAGCGGCAAGGGCTCGGTCATCGAGGACGAGGACGGCAACAGCTACGTCGACTTCTGCCTCGCCTGGGGCCCGCTCATCCTCGGGCACGCCCACCCCGCCGTCGTCGAGGCCACCGGAAAGGCGCTCAAGGACGGCTTCATGTTCGGCGCGTGCCACCGCTTCGAGGCGCAGCTCGCCGAGCGCGTGCTCGAGGCGTTCCCCTACGCCGACCGCGCCCGCTTCGTCGTCAGCGGCACCGAGGCCGTGCTCACGGCGGTGCGGCTCGCGCGCGCGCACACCAACCGGCGGCTGCTGGTGAAGTTCTCCGGTTGCTACCACGGCCACGTCGACGCCCTGCTGGTCAAGGCCGGCAGCGGCGTCGCCACGCTCGGCCTCGCCGAGAGCGCGGGCGTCACCGAGGGCACGGCGCACGACACCGTGGTGCTGCCGCTCGGCGACGAGGAGGCCTTGCGTCAATGCTTCCAGAAGTACGGAAGCGAGGTCGCCGCCTGCATCCTCGAGCCGCTGCCCGCCAACAACGGACTGCTGCCGCAGCCGGGCTCCTGGCTCAAGCTCATCCGCGACCTCACCTCGGAGCACGGGGCGCTGTTGATCTTCGACGAGGTCATCACCGGCTTCCGCTTCGGCTACCACGGCGTGGCCAAGGTGAGCGGCGTCGACGTGGAGCCCGACCTCACCACGCTCGGCAAGATCATCGGCGGCGGCATGCCCGTGGGCGGCGTCGTCGGGCGCCGCGCCATCCTGGAGCGCCTCGCGCCGCTCGGCCGCGTGTATCAGGCGGGCACCATGGCGGGGAACCCGGTGGCGCTCGCCGCCGGCATCGCGACCCTCGACGAGCTGAAGAAGGGCGACGCGCACAAGCTCATCGCCGGCCTCGGCGCTCGCCTCGAAGAGGGCCTCAAGCACAAGAAGATCCCCGTGCAGCGCATGGGCGGCGTCTTCTGGATCTACCTCGACGACACCGCTCCCATCCCGCACGCCGCGGAGGCCATCACCGACAAGGCGGTGGAGGCGTACCGCGCGCGCTACCGCGGCTGGCTCGACAAGGGCGTGTACCTGCCGCCGTCGGCGTACGAGGTCGGCTTCCTGTCGAGCGCCCACGACAACGAAGACGTCGACAAGCTCGTCGCCGCCGTGGCCGGGGGCTGAGGGCCTCGATGCGCGCGGGACGCTTCACGAGGTCCGCCCCATGAACGCGGTGCTGCGCATCCGGCGCTTCCTCGTCGACAACGCCGAGGCCATCGTGCTGTGCGGCGCGTTGCTCGTCATCGCCACGCTGCTCGTGTGGTGGGGCGTGTTCGCGTCGCGCCTCATCGTCGAGCGCGAGACCCTCGCCATCGGCGTCTTGAAGGCCACGCTCGGCGAGCCCGCGCACTTCGCCGCGCAGGCGGCGAACGTGCACGAGCGCACCCACCGGCAGCTCGTGATGATCACGGGCGAGGGCTCGGTGTTCGGCGTGCTCCTCGTGGTGTGCGTCGTCGCCATGTTCATGGTCTCGCGCCAGCGCCGCGCGGCCACGGCGCGCCTGGTGCGCCTGGTGCAGTTCTCCACGCACGAGCTGAAGACGCCGGTGGCGGGGATGCGGGCGCTGTTGCAGAGCCTCCAGCTCGGCAGCATCCCCGAGGAACACCGCGGCCGCTTCCTCGAGCAGGGCCTGCTCGAGTGCAACCGCCTCGAGCACCTCGCGGAGACCGTGCTCGCGTTTCAGCGGGCGGCCTCCAAGCGCAAGCTGCGGCCGCAGCCGTCGTCCACGGAGCTGCTCATCGCCGACGTCCTCGAGCACAGGAAGAGCACCTTCGGCGCCGACGACGTCGTGCGCTCCACCCCCGATGTCCCCGTCGAGGTCGACGTCGACAAGGACGCGTTTCGCGTGGTGCTCGAAAACCTCCTCGACAACGCGCGCAAGTACGGCGGCGGCCGCGTGGAGATGTCGGAGTCGGTGCAGGCCAACCGCTGGCGCCTCGACGTCAGGGACCGCGGCGAGGGCTTCGACCCCGGTGACGCCGAGCGCATCTTCGAGCCCTTCGAGCGCGACACCAAGGAGGGCGTGGCCAAGCACGGCTCCGGCCTCGGCCTGTACATCTCGCGCCAGTTGATGCGCGGGATGAAGGGCGAGCTCCGCGCGAGCAGCGAGGGCGCCGGCCACGGGGCCGTCTTCACCATGGAGCTCCCGTTGGCCTCGCCGTCGCCGTCGCCGTCGCCGTCGCCGGTGGCGGGGGTGGGGGCGGGGGTGGTGCGCGATGAGCGGTGAGCGGTCGGGGGCCGGGGCGGCGCTGAAGCGCATCCTCGTCATCGAGGACGAGCCGCTCGTGCGCGACCTCGTGGCGCTCAACCTGTCGCACGCCGGCTACGACGTGAGCACGGCCACCACGTTCAGCGAAGGGTTCACGGCCATCACCGCCAGCCTCTTCGACGTCGCCATCGTCGACGTCATGCTCCCCGGCGGCGACGGGATGGAGCTCGTGCGCAAGGCGCGCGAAGCCGGCGTGCGCTGCCCCATCCTCATCCTCACGGCGCGCAACGAGACCACCGCCAAGGTGCGCGGGCTCGACGTCGGCGCCGACGATTACGTCACCAAGCCCTTCGACGTGCCCGAGCTCCTCGCCCGCGTGCGCGCGCTGCTGCGCCGCGTGGGCGCGCCGGCGACGCCCTCGGCCAGGGCGCCGCAGGTGGCGTTCGACAAGTACTGGCTGCGCTTCGACAGCGGGCGGGCGATGACCAACGAGGGCGAGGTCACGCTCTCAGACAAGGAGCTGCGCCTGATGGAGCAGCTCATCTCGCACGAAAACCGCGTCCTCAGCCGCGCCAATCTCCTCGAGGAGGTCTGGGGCATGGACGCGTTCCCCACCGACCGCACCATCGACAACTTCATCCTCCGCCTGCGCCGGCTGTTCGAGCCCGACCCGGAGAACCCCGTGCACCTCCTCACCGTGCGAGGCCGCGGCTACATGTTCCGCTCCTCGAGCGAACCGGAAGATCCCCGATGACCACCGACGACCCCGCGCCCGCCCCTCCGAAGCCGACGCCCGCGCCGTCGCCGCCGGCCTCGTCGAGGCCGCCGCCCGCGGCGTCGCCGTCCGCGAAGCCGGCGCAGGCCAGGCCCGCGTCGAAGCCGGCGCCGGCGTCGAAGTCCGCGCTCCCCGTGCTGAAGGCGCACAAGGCGGCGGTCATCCTCATCAACGTCGGCACCCCCGACGCCCCGACCACGGCCGCGGTGCGGCAGTACCTCGACGAGTTCCTCGGGGACCCGCGCGTGCTCGACACCTCGGCGCTGTCGCGATGGTTCCTGTTGAACCTCGTCATCCTGCCGTTTCGCTCGCCCAAGAGCGCCAAGCAGTACGCGTCCATCTGGGACAACCGCGGCTCACCGCTGTTGTTCCACACCACCGATCTCGCGGAGAAGCTGCGCGCGCGCCTGCCCGGCGTCGACGTCATCGTGGGCATGCGCTACGGCAACCCGTCGCTCAAGGGCGCGCTCGAGCAGGCGGCGCAGGCGGGGGCGAGCCGCATCGTCCTCGCGCCCATGTTCCCGCAGTACGCCTCGGCCAGCACCGGCACCGCCCTCGAGCTCGCCTACGGCGTCCTCGGCAAGCTGCCGCGCGTCCCCGACGTCAGCGTGGTGCCGCCGTTCTTCGACGACGCCGGCTTCCTCGACAGCGTGGCCGCCACCGTCCGCGAGTCCCTCACTTCTACGACTGCGGAAATGACAAAGGCAGGCGTCGGCCGCAAGGAGATCGGGGCGGCCATCGACAAGCGGGTCGACCACGTCCTGTTCAGCTACCACGGCCTCCCGCTGCACCAGGTGCAGGCCGTCCACCCCACCTGTCAGGGGAACGAGGACTGCTGCGCCGCGCTCGGCCCGCAAAACGCCTCCTGCTACCGGGCGCAGTGCATGTCCACCACGCGCGCGCTCGTCGCCCGGCTCGGCATCACCAGGTTCTCGACGAGCTTCCAGTCCCGGCTCGGCCGCGCGGTGTGGCTCCTGCCCAACACCGAGCGCGTCCTCGCGGAGCTCGCCGAGGGCGGCGTCAAGCGCCTGGCCGTGGTCTGCCCGTCGTTCGTCGCCGACTGCCTCGAGACCGTCGAGGAGATCGGCGTTCGCGCGCGAAAGACCTTCACCGAAGCCGGCGGCACCGAGCTCCACTTCATCCCCTGCGTGAACGCGCGCGAGGACTTCGCCGACGCCGTCAGCGCCATGGTGAACCGCGCGCTCGGCGCGCCCGTGGGGGACGGGGGGGCGGCATGAGGAGACGGCGATGACGACGACGACGGAGACGCGCGACTACCTGCGGGGTCTTCAGGACCGGATCATCGGGGCGCTCGAGCGCGTCGACAAAAAGAGCTTTCGGCGCGACGCGTGGAAGAAGGAGCCGGGCGCCAAGCTCGGCGGCGAGGGCCTCACCTGCGTGCTCGAGGGCGGCAACGTCTTCGAGCGCGCCGGCGTCAGCTTCAGTCACGTCGAGGGTGCGGCGCTGCCGCCGGCGGCGACGGCGCGCCACCCGGAGCTCGCGGGGCGGCCCTTCACGGCCATGGGCGTCTCCATCGTCATCCACCCGCACAACCCGTACGTGCCCACGAGCCACATGAACGTCCGCTCCCTCTCGACCGCGGCGCCGTCGTCCGGCGAGGGACGAGCGGTGAGCTGGAACGGCGGCGGCTTCGACCTCACGCCCTACTACCCGTTCCACGACGACGTCATTCACTGGCACACGGTGGCCAAGCGCGCCTGCGACCCGTTCGGCGCAGAGCTCTACGCGCAGATGAAGGCGCGCTGCGACGAGTACTTCTTCCTCAAGCACCGCGACGAGTGCCGCGGCGTCGGCGGCCTCTTCTTCGACGACCTCGAGGACGGCTTCGCCGTGATGAAGAGCGTGGGCGACGCGTTCGTCGACGCGTACGTGCCCATCGTCGACAAGCGCAAGGACACGTCGTTCGGCGAGCGCGAGCGCGCTTTCCAGCTCTACCGGCGCGGGCGCTACGTGGAGTTCAACCTCGTCCTCGACCGCGGCACGCACTTCGGGCTGCAGTCGGGCGGGCGCACCGAGTCCATCCTGACGTCGATGCCGCCGCTGGCGTCGTGGCGCTACGACTTCCGACCCGAGGAGGGCTCGCCCGAAGCGCGCCTCGCCGACTACCTCAAGCCGCGCAACTGGCTCGCGGCAGGGTGATTCTCGCATGGCTCCCGCGCACGACCCGATGGCATCGCTCGAGGCGCTCCTGGCCGCCGCCGCCCGGGGTGAGCCGGTGAGCGGCGACGTCGTGCGCTTCCTGCGGCCCGACGGCGTCATGGGCGCGCTCGTGCAGATGCCGCTCACCGAGGTGCTCCAGAACATGGACTTCGCCAAGAAGTCCGGGCGCGTCGACGTGTGGCTCGAAGGGGTGCAGGGCACCGTGCGGGTGCACGACGGGCAGATCGTGCACGCGGTGGCCACGACGCACGAGGGAACCGTCGAGGGTGAGACCGCGGTCCTCGAGCTGTGCCGAGAGGCCGACGGCTACTTCAGCATCCGGTACGTCCGCGACGACGTCGATCAGAACGTGCATCGGCCCACCACCTTCGTGTTGCTCGAGGCGTTGCGGGTCATCGACGAGGCGCGCGCCAGGGCCGTGCCCGCGGCCATCGACCTCGGCGGCGGCGGTCCCCCGCTCGACGTCGGCGCCATCGACGTCGCCGTCCGCGACGTGTTCCCGCCGTTCTTGCAGGAGGACGACCAGGCGAGCCCGTGGGACGAGCCGAGCGCGAGCCTCGACATCGAGGTCGCCACCGCCGAGCCGCTCGAGGACTTCGATGCAGGCCCCGACAAGAGCCTCGTCGACCTCATCGCGGAGTCCGAGCTCCTCGTCGCCGCCGGCGACCTCGATCGCGCGCGCCGCGTGCTCTCGCGGGCGCAGGGCCTCGCGCCCGAGAACGACGACGTGCGACGCAGGCTGCTGCGCGTCAAGGAGTCCATCGACGCGGCCCACGCAAACGCGCTCATCGAGCAGGCCATGCGCGGCGGGCCCAGGGCGGTGGAGCTCGCTCGGCGCGCCACCCAGCTCCGCCCCGTGCGCGACGTGCTCCTGCGCTCGCTCGCCGTGTTCGCCCGCGGCGGCGCCCACGACGAGGTCGCCGACGTCGCGGAGCAGTTGCTCGAGCTCGACCCGGACGACGTCGGCGCCTTGCGTACGCTCCTCGACGCCAACGTCGCGATGAAGCGTTGGGCCGTGGCGCTCCGGGCCGCGGAGGCGCTGCTCAAGGCGCGCCCGCAGGACGAGCAGTTGCGCGCGACATACCAGCGCGTGCTCGAGCTCTCCGGCCGCACCTGAGCGCGCCGCCTACTTGGTGTCGAGGTGGGTCACGCCGTCGAAGCCCTCGGGGACGCCGTCGGCGAGGAAGCGCTTGCAGCGCTCGGTGTACAGGCGGGCGGCGCGGTCGTCGGCGTCGACGGTGAGGACCTCTTCGAAGCCCTTGAGCGCGTCGTCGAGCTTGCCGGCGCGGAAGCCGGCGAGGGCGGCGTCGAAGCCGGCTCGCGTGCGCTGCTTCAGCTCGCGATGCGGGTCGGCGTCGAGCACCTCGTAGATGGTGATGGGCTCGTGCTTGCCCTTGGCCACCACCCGGTCGACGTCGCGCAGGTCGAACGCCTCGGGCTCCTCGAGGCGCGCGCGCGTGTGCTCGCTGATGAGCATCAGCGCGCCGTAGATCTTGGTCATGCCCTCGACGCGGGCGGCGAGGTTGACCGCGTCGGCGATGACGCCGCAGTCGATGCGGTCGAGGCCGCCGATGGTGCCGAGCATGATGCGGCCCGAGTTGATGCCCACGCCGATGGCGACCTTGGGCTCGCCGAGCTTGTGGTTCTCCTCGTTGAACTCCGCGAGGCGCCGCAGCATGTCGACGGCCGCGGCGACGGCGTCGTCGGCGCGCCTGTGGAACAGCGCCATGATGCCGTCGCCGAGGTACTGGTTCACGAAGCCGCCGTGCCCGTGGATGGCCGGCTCCATCATGCGCAGGTAGCGGTTGATGAACGTGAAGTTCTCACCGGGCGTGCGCCGCTCGCTCATCGTGGTGAAGCCGCGGATATCGCTGAACAACACGCTCATCTCGCGCTCTGCGTGGTCGCCGCGCTGGATGTCGACGAGGGTGTCCTTGCCGAGGATCTCGAGGAACTCGTAGGGCACGAAGCGCCGCGCGGCCGCGTTCATCTTTGCCAGGCGTAGGTGCGTGCGCAGGCGCGCCACCAGCTCGGTCTTGCTGAAGGGCTTGGTGATGTAGTCGTTGGCGCCGGCGCTCAGCCCTTCGACGATGTCCGCGGGTTGGGTCTTGGCGGTCAGCAGCACGATGGGGACATCGGTGCCCGGGAAGTCGTGGCGCACGCGCCGCGTGACCTCGTAGCCGCTCATGCGCGGCATCATGACGTCGAGGACGATGGCGTCGGGGAGGAAGCCCCCGGCCAGCGCCTCCAGCGCCTCCTTGCCGCTCGTGGCGCGGCGCACCTCGAAGCCCTGGAGCGAGAGGTGGTTTTCGAGGACCTGAAGGTTCACGGGCTCGTCGTCGACGATGAGCACGCGATAGCGGTCGTCGCCCGCGCGCTCGATGACCTCGGCCTCGGCGGCGTCGGCGGCGCGGAGCTCCGCCCGGATGGGGTGCGGCGCAGAGACCTCGATCTCGCTCGTGCTCGGCGCGGACACGTCCGGCTGCCGCGGCGCTCGCGCGCGCGCCTCCTCCGCGGCGGCGCCGTCGGCGCGGGGCAGCGTGAAGGAGAACGTGGAGCCCTTGCCCGGCTCCGACGTCACGTAGACCTCGCCGCCGTGGAGCTCGACGAGCTGCTTGGTGATGGCCAGGCCGAGGCCGGTGCCGCCGTACTCGCGCTCGATGGAGGAGTCCACCTGCTCGAAGCTCTTGAAGATGTCCTTGTGCTTCTCCGGCGGGATGCCGATGCCCGTGTCGACGATGGAGACCCGCACGCCGTCGCCCTCCACGACGGCGCGCACCGTCACGGAGCCGACCTCGGTGAACTTCACGGCGTTGCCGACGAGGTTGTGCAGGATCTGCTGCATGCGGTTTTCGTCGGCGAGCACCGCGGGCAGCTCCTGCGACACCTCGTTTTCGAGCGTGAGCGACTTGCCGCGCACGAGGGGGCGGCTGACCGCGAGCACGACGTCGACGAGGCCGTGCAGGTGGAGCGGCTTGAGGCCGAGCTCGATGTGGTCGTGCTTGAGCTTGGAGAAGTCGAGCAGATCGTTGACGAGGCTCAGCAGGCGGCGGCCCGACTGCACCACCATCCCGAGGTTCTCCTTCATGCGCGGGCTCACGGCGCCGGCGGCGCCGTCGATGAGGGAGTCGGCGAGGCCGATGATGCCGTTGAGCGGCGTGCGCAGCTCGTGGGACGTGTTTGCGAGGAAGTCGTCCTTGAGCTGATCGAGGCGTACGAGCTCGGCGTTCTTCTTGTCGAGCTCGGCGTTCTTCTTGTCGAGCTCGCCGTGGACGCGCGCGAAGCGGGCGGAGAGCGCCACCGCCATGCCGAGGATGCCGGCGGTGACCGCCAGCGCTCCGGAGTGCCCCGCGTCGATGGGGAGGTTGATCTGGAACGCGCCCTCGAGGACGAACGCCACGACGGCCCACATGAACGTGACGATGGCGAGCAGGAGCGGGACGGAGTCGGGCACGCGGCGAACGGCGCCTCGCACGATGACGAACACGAGGAGCAGGCCCATGAGCGCCCACGGCAGCCGCCCGAAGCGAATGGCGACGCCGAAGGTCGTCGGGAACAGCGCGAGGACGCCGAGGGCGATCATGACCACCTGTACGCCGAGGCCGAAGGGGCGCAGCCACCTCGGCGCGCGCAGGAACACCGCGGCGAACTGGTAGAAGCTGGCGATGCCCGCGAAGAACAGCGGCCGGGACATCCGGTACAGGACCCAGCTCCAGTCGCTGAGCGCGCCGTCGTAGCGCGCGCTCCAGATGAGCTGCGAGCCGCCCACGAGCAGGCAGCCGAGAGAGAACCAGAGGTATTCGGTGCGCTCGCGGCGACGGAAGAAGAACTGCAGGTAGTAGAGGCCGAAGATGAGGGCGAGCAGCCACGAGAGCATCGGCGGCAACAGCGTGCGGATGAAGACGTCGTCGTGCCACGCCTCCGCGGCGTTCTCGAGCGTCACGCGGTCCCCGAGCAACCAGGGCTCGTCGATGGTGCCGCCGTTCGAGGGGAAGCCGGCGACCTCGTCGGGGTTGACCCAGACGTGCATGGCGATCAGCACGGTGCTCCCCTCGGGCGCTTCGGGCGCGGGGAACACGTGGGAGCGAGCCTCGCCGTAGCGGTGCCGGTCGGGGTCGCCGGCGCTGCCGACGAGCCTGCCGTCCACGTACACGTTGACGGCGTTGAGCACGTCGCCGACGGCCACCGCGAGGCGCCCGGGTTGGTGCGCGGGGACGACCGCGCGCGTTCGATACCAGGCGTCGCCGCCGAGGCCCTCGTGGCCCGCGTCCACGAAGCGCGCGGGCACCGGGATGTCCTGCCAGCCGCGGTCGTCGAGCTCGGGCGAGGCGAGCGCTTCGGCTTCGCCGGCGCCGGCGAAGAAGCGCCAGGTGCCTCTGAGATCGGTCACCCCCGGAGGGGCCGCACCCTCGCGCGCGAGCGCCGGCAGCGCGGCGAGGACGACGACAACCGCGAGCACCCCCCGATTCATGCGGCGAGTCTATCCGATATCCGTCCACGGAGTTGTGTACGAGAGGGAGGTGCTTTTCGCGCAGGAGCGGATGCGCGAGCGTGAAGACGTGAAACGAACGTTGCTCATCATCGTCGCGCTCTTTGCGCTTTGCTTCGTCGCCTGGCTCCTGCTGTCGCGCGGTGGCGACGCGGGTCCCGCCGCGCCGACGGCGCGACCCGCGGCGGCGGATCGGCCCGCGCCCGCAACCGCCGCCGTCGTCGACGCGCCGGCGCCCGCTGTTTTGCGGACGGCGACGCGCGCGCCGAGCCCGCGGCTGTTCGACGTGGCGCCGGCGCCGGGCGACACCGCGCCGCCTTGCGCGCTCGACGGCCGCGTCGTCGCCGAAGGGCGGCCCGTCGCGGGCGTCGCGGTGACGCTGCGCCGTCAGGAGGAGTGGACGACGGTCGCGCGCGCCTCGGTGACGACCGGCGCCGGCGGCGCGTTCTCGTTCGGCGATGTGCGGCACGCCTGGTACCGCGTCTCGGTGGAACAGGACGGCTGGCTCCCCGCCACGAAGGCGTGGCGCTGCGACGACGGCGCGCCGCGGACGCTCGAGCTCGAGCTCGAGCGGGGCGACGCCAGGATCCACGGGCGCGTCACCGACGAAGCGGGCGGGCCGATCGCCGACGTCGACGTCACGGTGCAGGAAGTCGGCAGCGCCAACCACTTCCGCGTCGCGACGTACGTGGGCGTCGACGACGACGGCCGCTTTCAGCTCACGGTCGCGGGCGGCGCGCCGGAGGGCGGCGGGCCCAAGTACCGCGTCTACGCGACGGCGCCGGGCTACGGCTTCAAAGACCTCGACTGCAGCCCGGCCGTCGGTGACGACGTCACCCTCGCCTTCATGCTGCCGCGGGAGGGCTGGGTCGAGGGCGTGGTCACGACGAGCGACGGCGCGCCCGCCGCCGGCGCGGACGTCTTTCAGAAGGGCAAGGGCGCGCTCGTGGGCACGAGGACCGACGCCGAAGGGAAGTTCGCGATGGCCATGCGCCCCGGCTTCCCCCTCGACGTGGTCGCGCGCCTGCACGGTGAGACCGGGCGCGCCGCGTTGTCGCCGCTGTCGAAGGGCGAGTCGCGACTCGGCGTCACCGTGGCGCTCGCGCCCGGGCGCACGGTCAGCGGCCACGTCGAGGGGACGAGCGACGTCGGCGGGCTCGCCGTCCTGGTCACCGAGGTGGGCCTGGGGGGCGTGGTGGTCCCCACGACGACCGACGACGCCGGGCGGTTCAGCGTGGACGGGATGCCGGCCGTGTCGCTGCGGGCGATCCTGCGCGCTCCCGCCGTCGGTGTCGCCGTCATCGACGACGAGTAGGCCGGCCGGCCCCGAAGCGGCGCCCACCGTCGATACAATCACGGTCGATTGGAAGTTGCCGTCGACGTCGACGGTTTCCGTCTACGACGTTGAGCCGAACATCGCGTCGACACGCGCGCGGTACTCGTTCGCTCCATGGACTCGAAGCCGGCCGCTCTCCTCGTGCTCATGCTCGCCGCCGCCTGTGGCGCGCCCGTGTCGCAGGACATGCACCTCGCCGCCAGCGCCGAGGAGGCGCCCGCCGACGGGATCACCGAGGTCACGCTGCGCGCCTCGCTCGCGGGCGCGCCCGCCGGGGCCGTCGTCACGTTCACCATCGACGGCCCCGGCCTCCTCACCAAGACGAACGCGGCCGTCGAACAAGGCGTCGCCACGGTGGAGCTCTACGCGCCGTTCGAGTCCGACCTGGGCGGCGCCGCCACGGTGACGTCGACGGTGCACGCCACCGCGAGCTTCGACGGCGCCGCCACCGCCGACGCGACCGTCTCGTTCACGGTGCCCACCGACGGCGCGCCCGCGCTCTCCGCCCGCGCCGAGCCCGATCGCGTCACCGCGGGCGGCGACGACGTCATCCGCCTCGTCGTCGACGGCCGCCGCCTCTCGAGCGCTGCCGTCACGCTCTCGGCCGCGCCCGCCGGCGTCGTCTCGCTGCCGGCGTCGATCACGCTCGACGAGACCGAGCCGGCGTTCTTCCACGGGACGCTCGATGTCGCGGCTCCCGCGTCCCCCGCGGACGTCACCGTCCACCTGAGCGCCGCCGGCGCCGCCGCCGACGCCGTGCTCCACTTCGTCGCGCCGGACGCGCCGCAGTTCGATCTCAGCGGCACCTTCGCCGAGGTGCAGTACGGCGTGGTGAAGATCGGCGACCTCATCTTCCTCGACCCCGACCCGCAGTGCGTCATCGCGCCCACGCTGTTGCTCTCGCGCATCGTGCAGACGGGCCGCCACCTCGAGATCAGCAGCGAGACGTGCGACGTGCAGATGCCGTCGGTCCGCGTGGTGTTCGTGGGCGAGAGCACCACCACCGTGGGGCCGGGCTTCGTGGACGCCACCAACGCGCGCGCCCCCGGCCCGCTCGAGGTCGAGCTCGGCGACGGCGACCTCGGACCCGGCGCCGCCTTCCAGCCCACGGTGGCGTCGTTCTCGGCGGCGCTCGTCGTGGGCGCCGACCTCGCGAGCCCCGAGGACGCGCTGCCCACCACCGCCGACGACCCGCGCGTCGCCGACGACGACAACGACGGCAACCCGGGCGTCACCATCCACAACTCCAATGAAGGCGACCAGTACTGCGTCTTCCGCACCAGGACGTCGTCGATGAGCGGGTCCATCGTGGACTCCGACGGCATCGACGGGGTCGTCATCGGCGACACCGAGACCAACATCCTGAACGGCGGCGGCGGCGGCTTGAGCCCGACCGTCACCGGCGCCCCCTCGCCGTTTTCCTTCCGGCGCGTCGACGGCAGAAACGGCGCGCCCGACATCGCCGGCCGCGACGGCGACCCGGGCTCCATCTCCTGTGACGACGTCAAGAGCTACGCGGCCGAGCTGATGGCCGACGCCCCTCCTCCCGACACGAGCACCGCATGCGACTGATCTGTTTCCCTCGCCCCGAACGCGCGCGGCCGCGCAACGCCCGTGGGCACGTGTTGCTCGTCGCGCTCTTCAGCAGCGTCGCCGGCTGCGTGACCTTGCTCGACGACGCCGGCGCCCTCGACCTGCCCGTCGCGGACTTGTCGTGCCCTGCGGAGGTGCAGGCGGGGACGTCGTTCACCGTCGACGGCTCGGCCAGCCGCGCGCCCGCGGGCGGCTTCGCCTCCACGACGCTGACGCTCGTCCCCGGCGACCAGAGCGAGGATGCGCTCACGGCCACCTTCAGCGCCGACGGCGCCGGCGTGGCCACCGCGCGGCTCGTGGTCGTCGACGCCGCCGGCAACACCGCGGAGGCCCGCTGCCGCATCGTCGTCGACGCGGCCGCCGGCGGCGAGGGCGAAGGCGAAGGTGACGACGCCGGCGAGGGCGAGGGCGAGGACGGCGTCGACCTCACCGGCACCTTCGCGCTGGTGGCGTACGACCACCCGCGGCTCGAGGGCGGCAGCCTCGACCCCGACGTGCAGTGCGGCGCCTCGCCCGCGCTGTCCTTCGTCACCGTCGAGCAGAGCGGGTCGCACGTGTCGCTCAGCGCGCGCACGTGCTCGGTGTCCCTGCCCGACGTGCAGATCCTCGGGCTCGGCGTGCAACACACCGACATCCCCGCGGCGCTCGTCGACGCGCTGCCGCCGGTGACGGCGTCGTTCGACCTCGACGGCACCACGCCCGGCGCGACCTTCGCGCCGCCGCTCGATCAGAATCGGCGCGGCGCAGATCGCGGGCGCGCACCTCGACGACCCCGACGGGCCGCTCCCCACCGACGCCAACGACCCGCAGGTGCAGGACGACGACGGCGACGGCTGGCCCGGCGCCACCATCTTCGCCTCGGGCAACGCCGAGGACGTCGTGTACCGGCGCTTCATCCGCGCGTTCCGCGGCACCATCGTCGACGCCGACGAGATCGACGGCTCCGACGACGGCAGCTACCAGGCCGAGAGCCAGGCGGCGCTCCTGTCGAACGTGCTCGGCTTCATGGTCCCCTCGGGCGAGGGCCTGCCGTCGACGTTCCGCATGGTCCGCTTCGACGGCGCCGGCTGCGACGACGTCCGCGCCGCCGCCGACGCCCTCCTCGCCGCGTTCCCCGCGCCGGCCGCCCCCGACGGGTGCGCCTCGTTCTGAGGGCCTCGCGCCCGCGGACGGCGACCGCTCCCCGAGCACGCGCGCGGCGGGGCGGGGACGCCTAGGGACCGACCTCGTACACGATGATGCTGCGCACGGTGGCGGCGAGGCGGTTGGCGCGGATGCCGATGCCGCGGCCGTCGAAGCCGGTGCGCGCGACGCCGACGAGCGTGCGGCTGTCGGCGCCGACGTCCGCGAAGCACTGGACGTCGCTGGTGCCGAGATCCTGCTGGGCGAGCCGCAGCGGGTCCCCGAGGCCCGGCGCCGGGGCGTCCGTCGCCGCCACCGCGACGCCGGCGGCGTTGGCGAGCAGATCGTGCTGCGAGAGCTGGGTGACGTCGGCGTCCTTGAGCAGGTCGCACATGATGCCGTCGCCGTCGGTGACCGCGGTGAGCACGCCCAGGTTCTGCGGCGCGGCGCCGAGCCAATCGACGCTGGCGTCGATCTCCACGCGGACGCGCGCGAGGCCCACGTCGTCGCGCTCGATGAGCTGCGCGACCGCGTCCGACGACGTCACGAGCGCGTCGGCCTGAAGCTCCCAGCCGCCCGTCACCACGCTCCACGCGGGGTCGAGCGTGGTGAACGGGTCGAAGAGCGCGATGCGGTCGCCCGCGGCGCCGGGCCGCGGGTCGCAGGCGTCGCCGACGCCGTCGCCGTCGCCGTCGTCCTGGCCGGCGTCGGCGCGCGTGGGGCAGTCGTCGCAGGCGTCGCCGACGCCGTCACCGTCCTCGTCGTGCTGATCGGGGTTCGCGGCGTCCGGGCAGTTGTCGGCGACGACGGCGCAGCCGGGGCCGTGGCCGTCGCCGTCGGGGTCGACGCAGCCCTCGCCCTCGCCCTCCCCTTCGCCCTCGCCCTCGCCCTCGCCCTCGCCCTCGCCCTCGCCCTCGGAGCCGTCGCCTTCGCCTTCGCCCTCTCCCTCGCCCTCGCCCTCGCCCTCGCCCTCGCCCTCGCCCTCTCCCTCGGAGCCGTCGCCTTCGCCCTCTCCTTCGTCGCCTTCGCCCTCGCCTTCGGACGCGTCGCCTTCGCCTTCGCCGCCTTCGCCTTCGCCCTCGGACGCGTCGCCCTCGCCTTCGGCGGGGACGCAGGCGCCGCCGGCGCAGACGGTGGCGTTTTTGCAGTCGAGGTCGGTGTTGCAGCGCTCGGCGCCGGCGGGGGCGTCGCACGCGGTGAAGAGCAGGAGGCCGAGGAGCGGCGCGAGGCGGAGCATCGCCCCGCGGATCGTAGCGCCTCGCCGGGGCGGGGCGCGAGCACGCCGCCGCCGGTGTCCGGCCCAAGCGGAAGCCCCACGGCGCCGGCGTCGACGGGATCGGCGACGACGGCATCGGCGACGACGGCATCGGCGACGACGGCATCGGCGCCAACGGGATCGGCGACGGGCCCCAGGCGCGCGTCGCCCGCCGCGTCAATGCGGGGCGCGTTTCCCGCGGTGGTTGCAGTGTGCGTTCTGCGTGCCATCACGCCGGCTGCCCCCCACCCGGAGGTCATGACGTCATGCGCGCCCGGCTCCCCTCTCTCTGCTGTCTGCTCTGTGCCGCCGCCGCCCTCGCCGCGTCGTCGGCGTCCGCCCAGGTCGACATCCCGTCGCGGTTTTCGGCCACCGCGCCCGGCGGCATCACCGCCATCGGCAACACGCTCGGCTTGAGCAAGGACACCGACGTCAACGGCCCCGGCGTGCGCGACTCCATCGGCACCTTCACCACGCTCGAGGACCTCGTCGACGACACGCCGGCCAACGCCGCCAACCCCTATCCGCAGGGCACCACGTTCGACTGGCACAGCGACGGGTCCTCGGCGTTCCTCTCGCTGCGCGAGGGCACCGAGCTCGGCCTCACCGACGTCCTGTACGCCGAGCTCATCTGGGCGGGCAGCTACAAGTACGGCGACGAGGACGTCACCGCCGACCTCGATACGGCGGTCACGCTCAGCGCCGGCGGCAACGACCTCCAGGTCACGCCGGACCCCGCCACCGCGCTCACCATCGCCACCGTCTCGAGCACCACCGCGGCGTTCCCCGTCAACTACTACATGCGCTCCGCCGACGTGACGGACTTCGTGCGCGCGCAGCGCAGCGGCGAGTACCAGGTGCGCGGCGTGCCGGCCACGCAGACGGAGCTCATCAACTCGTTGAACGCCGCCGGCTGGACGCTCGTGGTCGCCTTCCGCGACGACGCCGAGCCGCTGCGGAACCTCACCATCTTCGTCGGCGGCTCGTTCGTCGACGAGAACACGCAGGTGAGCTACAGCGTCGACGGCTTCTGCGCGCCCCCCACGGGCGCCGTCGCGGGCAAAGCCGCCATCAGCGCGCTCGAGGGCGACGCCAACCTCACGGGCGATCAGCTCCTCATCGCGCCCGACGCGCAGGGCGCCTTCGTGCCGCTCGAGGGTCCGAACAACCCCGCGGACAACTTCTTCTGCTCGCAGATCAACGGCGCCGACGGCCAGCTCGACGACACCGGCACCTTCGGCGACCGCAACCAGGACGCCTTCGCGGGCACCAACATCCCCGGCGGGCGCCAGGGTTGGGACGTCACCACGGTGGCCTTGAGCTCCACCGACGGGCAGTTGGTCGCCGATCAGCGCGGCGCGGTGCTCCAGACCGTCACCACGGGCGACTCCTTCGTGCCCACGCTGGCCGCCTTCCAGATCGACGTCAACGCGCCCAACCTCACGACGTCGTCCATCCTGCCCGACGCCACCAACGTCACCACCGGTGACACGCTCTCGGTCACCTCCGTGGCGCGCAACACCGGCCTCGCCGACGCCTCGTCGGTCGTGTTCAAGCTCGCCGTCCCCGACGGCCTCGCGCTCACCCGCTTCACCTCGGACGGCACCGACGGCGACGCCAACGGCCAGGCCGTCGACGCCGCCGCCCTCGCCGCCGGCGTCGACGAAGGCAGCCTCGCGCCCGGTGAGTCGCGCACCGTGGTCATCGAGATGAGCGTCGAGGGCCCCCCGGCCTCGGGCTTGTTCTTCGTGCAGCCGTTGTGGAGCTACCAGTACCTCACCTGCGGTGACGGCTCGCCGCCGCGCACCGAGACCTTCAGCGACGGCGCCGCGGTCACGTTCGTGCAGCCCCCGGCGCCCGACGCCGGCGTCACCGACCCCGACGCCGGTAACGGCGGCGGCGACGTCGACGCGGGCAACGGCGGCGGTGACGACGTGGACGCGGGCAACGGCGGCGGTGACGACGTGGACGCGGGCAACGGCGGCGGCGGCGGCGTGGACGCGGGCAACGGCGGCGGCGGCGGCGACGGCGCCGGCCTCGGCGGCGACAACAGCGGCGTCGACGAGGGCTGCGGCTGCACCAACGCGTCCGGCACCACCGTCGTGGGCGCCGCCGCCTGGCTCGCGGCGCTCGCGCTCCTCGGGCGCCGCAAGCGCAGGTCGCCCGCGTAACCCGCGCGGGGGCCGCGCTCAGCGCGGCGGGTTGTCGTCGAAGCCGAAGGCCTCGTCGGAGGTGCGCGTCTCCTGCGGCGCGCCCCAGCGGACCGACGTGTCGTGCAAGGCGAGCAAGGTGTTCGGGCCGACGACGCCGTCCACGTTGATCCCGCGGCTGCGCTGGAACGCTTCGACGGCCTCGACGGTCTCCTGATCCATCACGCCCTCCTCGGCGTAGGCCGGCAGGAAGCCCTGGGCCTTGAGCAGGAGCTGCGCGTCGCGCACCTCGCGGCCGCGCGCGCCGGGGGACACGGTGATCCCGCGCAGGACGAGCGTGTCGAGCACCGGGGTCGCCGTGGAGCCACCCCTCGTCCTGAGGTCCCCGGCGATGTCGTGCGTCGACGTCATCGATGCGCCGGTGCCGGTCGCGCCCCAGTGCACGCCCTCGACGCCGCCGTCGAGGGCGCTGTCGAGGGCGCCGTCCGCGGGAAGGTCGTTGAAGCCGAGATCGACGCCGCCGTCGCCCTCGCCGAACGCGCTGATCGCGCCGGTCGCGCTGCCGGCGTCGCCCGCGCCCCCCGCGCCCCCCGCGCCCCCCGGAGCCGGCGGCGGCGGCGGTGGCGGAGGGAGCGGCTCGCCGATGTCGCTCTGTCGGGCCGCGCTGTCGTCGCGCAGGCAGCCGCTGCCGGCGACGGTGACGGTGACGAGAGCAAGGCCGAGCGTGGTGGCTTTCATCGCGATCCTCGCCTCAACGTAGGGACGCTCGCCGCCCGCCGCCGCGGACGACCTGACGCGCCGCGCGTGCTAAGGGAGCGCGTGGGCTTCGTCCTCCTCGTCGTCACGTGGGCCGCGGCCGCGTGGTGCGCGCGCGCGCTGTCGCGCCGCGCGGGCGTCCGTGCCGCCGCCGTCGACGTCGCGCTCGCGGCGGGCATGCTCGCGGTGATCCCCGGCGAGCTCGCCCGCTTCACCGGGAGCCTGCGCATCGGCATGGCCGTCGCCGCGGTCGCGTTCGCCGCCGTCGCGCTCGCGCTGCGCCCCGCGCTCCTGGCGAGCGTGCGCGCGCCCCGCTCCACGGTGTGGCCGGCGTGGCCGGCCGTCGTCGCAGGCGTCGTCGGGCTCGCCTGCGTCATCGACGGAGCGCTCACGCGCAACTTCTTCGACGAAGAGCACCACGTGCCCATGGCCACCGTCATCGCGCGCGGCGTGGTCCCGCCCGTGCACCCGCTCGTGCCCGGGCAGATCATCCCGTACCACTGGGGGATCGACGCGCTCTACGCGCAGCTCGTCGTCGCCGGCCTGCGACCCGACACCGCCATCAACGTCGTCACCATCGCTTCGTGGCTGCTCCTGCTCGGCGCGGCGGCGCTCCTCGGCGGGCTCGTGGCGGGGCGCGTGGGCGCCACGATCTTCGCCGTCGTCGCGCCGCTCGCGGGCAGCCCGCTGGCGCAGCCGCTCCACGACGGCATGGGCATCCTGCAGTTGAAGAACCCCTATCCCGCGCGCTGGATGGAGTGGACCCGCCGCCCGCCGCCGCTCACGGCCGACTTCTTTCAGCACCCGCAGGGCCTCGCGTTCCCCCTCGTCCTCGTGGTGCTCGCCCTGTGGTGCGCGCGCTTTCCCGCACGGCTCGGCCCGCCCGACGGCGCCGCCGGCGGTGGCGCGGCCGACCCCGTCGACGGCGGCGCCGACGACCCCGGCGACCGCGCCGAGGGAAAGCGCCGGGCGCTCGCGGCGCTCCTGCTGTCGTTCCTCTCGCTGGTGCAGGCCATCCACTTCCTGGTCCTCGGCTTCGGCCTCGGCGCGTCGACGGTGTGGCTCCTCGCTCGTCGCCGTGAGCGCCCCGCAGGCGTGGCGCGCGACCTCGGCCTCCTCGCGGGCGCCCTCGCCCTCGCCGTCGCGTACGGCGGCTTCTTCGCCGTCCCGCTGCACGCGCACGCGGGGCCCCCGATGCTCCGCTGGGGCGTCGACTTCTTCGCCGACGGCTCGCCCATCGAGAAGGTGCTGCACCACCTCGTGGTCTTCGGCTTGCCGCTGTTGCTGCTCCCGGTCGCCGCGTGGCGGTCCACCGCGGGGGACGGCGGCGGGCGCCTGCGCGTCACCCTCGTCGCTGGCGCGCTCATCGGCTTGTCGCTGCCGAACGTCGTCGTGTACGCCGGCTCGTGGGACATCGTGAAGCTCTGCAGCGCCGGCGGCTGGCTCGCCGGCATCGCCTTGTGCGACACGCTCGCGTGGGCGTGGACGCGGGCCACGTCCAGGGCGCGGGTGTGGCGCGCCGCCGTCGTCGTCGCCGCGGGCCTGACCGTCTGGTTCCCGCTCGCGTGGATGGCGACGCGCACCGTGATGCAGAGCCACTTCGGCGTCCCGCAAAAGCGCGATTGGCGCCTCCGCGACGACGTCCTCGCCGCCGGCCGCGCGGCCGGCCCGCACATCCCGAGCCGCGCCCGCGTCCTCGTCGGCGATCCCGAGCTCGCGCGCATGAACGGCCTGCTCGCGCCCGGCTTCGATCCGCGCCACTACGCCAACGGCCACATGCTCGACTTCGACAAGGCGCGCCGCCTCGCGAGCGCGCGCCAGGTGGCCATGCGCACGCTCGACCCCGAGTCGCTCCGCGTCCTCGACGTCGACTACGCGCTCTTGAACAACCGCGAGGTCGCCCAGCTCGGACCCAAGCTCGCGCCGTTCAAGCCCGTGCGCATCGACGTCCCCGGCTACGCGCTCTACCGCTTGCGCTGAGCTACGCGGTCCCGTTCGGCTGCTTGCTCGCGGCGAGCGCGGCGCCGGCGCGCTTCAACAGGTCGTCGATGACCTGATCGGTCTCGCTGAGCGTGGCGGCGCCGACCATGACGGTGACCTCGAGGAGCTTCCCGTGGGCGAGCACGGAGGCCTTTTGCAGGCTCTTGCGCAGGCGGTCGCAGATGGCCTCGGCGCCGGCGGCGTCGGCCTCGGGGAGCACGGCGGCGAACTCGTCGCCGGCCTCGAGCCGCGCGAGCAGATCGGTCTCGCGGAGTGTGGCCTGGCACATGGACGCCACCGCGCGCAGCGTCTCGTCGCCGGCGTCGCGCCCGTAGGTGTCGTTGATGGCGTCGAGCTTCTCGACGTCGATCTTGAGCGCCGACAGCGAGCTCTTGCGCCGGCGCGCGAGCGCGATCTCGCGGCGGGCGAGCTGCTGGAGCTGGCGCTCGTTGTGGACGCCGGTGAGCTCGTCGTTGTGCCCGAAGCGCGCCAGGTCCTCGCGCAGCGCGAGCAGCTCCTGGCGCACGGCCTGGTTGCGCCGCACGCGCAGGCCCGTCGCGTGCGCCATGATCACGGCGCCGATGAGGCCCGGGATCAGGAAGAAGGCGATGGCGTACACGGCGTCCTCGGAGGCGCCGCCGCGCCACAGCGCGATCCCCGCGCCCACGACGACGCCGGCGGCGCAGGTGGCGGCCGCGCGCGCGTCGAGCGCGACCACGCCGATGGCCATGGCGATCAGCACGAAGGAGCCGACGCCGTACGCGAAGCCGTAGGGAAGGATGCTCACCACCGCGCCGATGGACGCGGCGCCGACGCCGGCGATGCCCGCCCCGAGCCACGCCGCCCGGTGCGGCACCGCGTAGCTGAGCGCGCCGAGCGCGCCGATGAGCAGCGCGCCGCCGGCCCGCCACATCCACAAGCGCCCGATCTGCTCGGGCGCGACGACGAGGTCCCAGCCGAACGACGCCGCGAGAAACAACACCCCCACGAGCGCTCCCACGCGCAGGGCGCGGCCGGCCGCCACCTGCGGGCCCGCGGAGTCGGAGCCGTACAGCGGGTCGGCGCCGTCGTCATCGCGGGCGCGCGGGGCCGCGGGGGCGGCGGGCGCGGGAGGTTCTTCTATGTCCGGCATGGAGCCCTCCGTCGACGTGAACGGACGACGAGTCTGCCACATCCGCGCCTCCCGGCGGCAGACGCCCGTACGCCTCCCGGCGCGGGCGGGTTGACAGCGGTCCGGCCCGGGATACGGTCGCCGCCAACGGAGAGAATCATGACGAAGCGCATCGCCATCAACGGTTTTGGCCGCATCGGCCGCGTGTTGTTTCGCATCCTGCAGGAGCGTGCGAAGAACGGCGCCACCGACGTCGAGGTCGTGGCCATCAACGACATCACCGACGCGGCGATGCTCGCCCATCTGCTCAAGTACGACTCGGTGCACCGCCGCTTCGACGGGACGGTGAAGCACGACAAGGACACCATCGTCGTCAACGGCAAGCCCATCAAGATCTACGCGGAGCGTGATCCGGCCAAGCTGCCGTGGAAGACCCACGAGGTCGACGTCGTCGTCGAGAGCACCGGCCTGTTCACCTCCAAGGACGACTGCCTCAAGCACGTCGCCGCAGGCGCCAAGAAGGTGATGCTCACCGCGCCCCACAAGGGCACGCCGCCGGACATCACCATCTGCTACGGCATCAACCACGACAAGTTCACCAAGGACATGCAGGTCGTCTCCACGGCCTCGTGCACCACCAACTGCCTCGCGCCCGTCGCCAAGACGCTGATGGACTCGTTCGGCATCGAGCAGGCGTTCGTCACCACCATCCACAGCTACACCAACGACCAGCGCATCCTCGACCTGCCGCACAAGGACTTCCGCCGCGCCCGCGCCGCGGCCCTCAACATCATCCCGACCACCACGGGCGCCGCGCAGGCGGTGGCCCTCGTGCTGCCGGAGCTCAAGGGCAGGTTCGACGGCATCTCGGTGCGCGTGCCCACGCCCGACGTGAGCCTCATCGACCTCACCTGCACGGTGAAGAAGTCCACCACCGCGGCCGACGTCAACGCCGCCCTCAAGGCCGCCGCCGACGGCCCCTTGAAGGGCGTCATGGGCTTCACCGACGAGAAGCTCGTCTCCATGGACTTCATGCAGACGGTCGAGTCGAGCTACGTCGACGGCCCGTGCACCGCGGTGCTCAACGGCAACTTCCTGAAGGTCCTGTCCTGGTACGACAACGAGTGGGGCTTCACCAACCGCGCCGTCGACATCCTGGAGATGATGGCCAAAGCGGCCTGATCAAGCGCGCCCGCTCCCGCCGGTCGCTGATCTGCGCGGCTGGAGCTCCGCTCGCTGATCAGCGCGGCCCGCGGTGGGCGCGTGTAGGCGCGCGCGCCGGCGGTCGGGCCGTCGGCGGAGGGTAGGCCTTCCTGCCGAGGGCGGCGTCCGGAGTCCCGCCGAAGCACTCGGCATGACTTCGGCCACCCTCTCCGCCAGCGTCCGCACCGCCCTCGCTCACGCCCTCGGCGCCGCCCTCGGCAGCGCCGACAAAGACGCCGCGGTGGGGACGACGGCTGCGCCGCCGCCGGCAGCTCCGTCGGCGCCGTCGGCAGCGAGGGCGGCGGTCCCGGCGCCGGTCCAGGGCAGCGCGCGGCGGCGGGCGGCGACGCAGGGGGCGCAGATCCAGGCGGCGCTCCACGCCCACGTGCCGCAGCCGCAGACGGCGTCGCCTGAGCGCGCGGCGTACGAGGCGAAGCTCGCCGCCTACGAAAAGGCGCACGACGCCTGGCAGAAGAAGACCGACGACTACTGGACCGCGATGAAGGCCGCGCGGAAGGCCGGGCACTACATCACCGAGCAGCCGCCCGGGAAGTACGACGGCCCCCCCAAGCCGCACGCGCCCCCGCCGACGGAGGCGCCGCAGATCGTGGTGGCGCCGCCGCCGTCGCCGCCGCCGACGCCGCCCGCGCACCCGCGCTCGAGCATCCCCAAGAAGCAGGACTTCATCGACGCCGCCAAGAAGGTCTACGGCTTCACCCCCGAGCAGGCCGACGAGGCCACGTTCAAGAAGCGCTACGCCGCCGAGGCCAAGAAAGCGGGGCTCACCGCGGACGAGGTCGCGCGCGTGTACGCGTTCGAGACCGGCGGCAAGGGCAAGTACGACGACCAGCCCATCAGAAAAGACGGCACCGCCATCTCCACGGCGCTCGGCTACGCCCAGGTCATGAACGCCACGAGCATCGACATGGTCGCGCGCCACGGCGCCGCGTGGGCCACCGCCCTCGACAACGCCGGCAAGCACGGCAAGGCCGACGCCGTTCGCCGCATGGCCGCCGACGCCAAGGCCGTGGGCGACGACTGGAACAAGCAGCGCGCGTACGCCAAGACCCCGCAGGGGCGCGCGATGCACGCGCTGAACCTCGACGTCGACGTCGGCCCCAAGATGCAGATGGAGATGCTCAAGGAGATCAAGAAGACCGGCGAGCGGCTCGGCGTGAAGGACCCGACGGCGGCGCAGCTCGAGCTCATGAACCTCGCCGGCGAGCGAAACGGCGCCCACATGATCACGCCGGAGACGACGAACCTCCCCACCGCCAACTTCTTCACGCGCGCGGGGTACGAGGCGAACCCGGTGACCCACAACCGCACCGGTGCGCAGTTGCTCGGCGAGATCGACAAGGACATGGACTTCTACGTGAAGAAGCCGGGCACGCAGCAGTTCTACGCGGCGTTCCGCGCGCTCGGTCGCTGACCAGCGACTGGAGGGAGCGGCCGCGCTTGCTCGAGCGCGGCCGTTTTTTTGATCTGGCTCCAACCGGCGCCTACGGTGGCCACACGTCACCAAACGGAGCCGCCATGCGCATCAGCCTGCACCGTCGTCGCCACATGAGCCTGCCGCCGCGCAAGCGCCGCTCGCCCAAGGTGCTCGTGCTCTTCATCGCGCTCACCACGGGGACCATGGCGTTCGCCGCGTCCCGCCTCGGCCGGGACCGGGCGCCGCCCGCGGCCGACCCGCGCGTCACCGCCGTCGACGACGAGACTCTGGCCCTCGCCGACGAGCGCATCCACGCGCACCTGAAGAAGCTCGAACGGTGACGACGCGGGGCACGGGCCCCCGCCCTACTCGAGGCGGCGGCGGCCGTCGTCGGGGGTGACGCCGGCGTCGCGGGCGACCTCGTCGGCGACCGTCTGCAGGCTCTTTTTGAGCTGACCCGCGGCCGCCGTGAAGACCTTCTCCGCGAGCTTGCGCTTGAGCTTGCCCATGAGCCCGCCGCCGAGCTTGTCCACGCGCGCGCGCTCCTGCTTGGTGGGCGGGCGATCGAAAGCGCCGTCGAACGAATGGAGCCGGGCAGGGGACGGCGTCCCCTCGTGAGGCTCGAGGCCCGAGTCGACGATCTCGACGAAGCGGCCGTCCTTCACCCGCAGCACCGTGGTGCGCATCAGGTGCGCGCTGGTCTGCTCCTCGAGCACCACGAGCTCCTCGCGCGCCACGGCGCCGACCTGCGCGGCGACGGCGTCGGCGACGGCCGCGCCGCCGGCCATGGCGTTGTACGGGAAGCGCGCGCGGCGAAAGAAGACCGTGATCATCATCAGCGGGCCGCTCTCGACGACGAGCGGGCCGCCCTCGCCCTCGGCCTCGATGCGGAAGCGCGGGCCGCCCGCGAGGGGCGAGCGCGGGCGCCCGGGATCGACGGCCTCGACGTCGACGCGCACGGTGCGCCCGGGGAGCGCCTTCTGCACGAGCGCCACCAGGCGCTCGACGCCCGCCGTCGTCGACAGCGGCGGCTCCTGGCCCGCGCCGGCGTCTCCTGCGCGGCCGCCGGGCTCGGGATCCAGGATCTCGGGATCCACCATGAGGGAGGTCTTGCATCCCCGCCCAAAGGCGTCGACCCCGGGCGCGCGACCCGTTGCGCTCGGGTGTGCTCTCCACCGAGAGTCCGGCGCGATGATCTCCGAAGCCGACGGCTGCGATCTCCTGGCCCGCGTGTTCACGTCGCGCGGCTACACCGTGGGTCGCGACATCTTCTTCGACGAAGAGGGCGTCACCTGCACGCTCGACGGCTGGGACGCCGAGGCACGCGTGGGCTTCGAATACCTCACCCGCTCGGCGGGTGATCACGAGGACCTCACCAGCGACGAGCTCGGCCGCCTCGCGGCCCGCATCGAGCGCGGGGAGCTCTACGTGTTCATCGTCGACGAGCGCGACGTCGTCGACCCCGCCGAGCTCGAAGAGGCCGCCAAGCTGTTCCTCGACGAGGTCGAACGGAGGCGCGCGTGAGGGCCTGGTCCGGAATTCAGCTCCTCGACATCGCGCGTGAGCGCCGGGCCCTCGCGGCGGGGGAGCTCAAGGCGGTGAAAAAGGACATCGCCGACGCCGAGCGCGACATCAAGAAGCTCGACGCCGCCGTCGACGAGGCGTGGGCCGACCTGGCCGCCGCCGTCGTGCCCTCGCTCGATGGCGCCTGGCTGGACGCGCGCGCGTCCCAGCTCCACCTGCCCTGGATCGCGCAGGAGCACGTGAAGCAGCAGCACGAGGAGTATGTGCGCGCGCAGCAGGCGGTCGTCGCCGCCGTCGACGCCGACCCCCGCGCCGCCCCAGGCGCCGACAACGCCATCGCCATCAAGCTCGCCGAGGTCGACGACGCCATCAGGCCGCTGCACGACAGCGTCACCACGCTGGAGTCGGAGCCCTACTTCGCCGAGCTCATCCGCACCAACTACGACACCGACGCGTACGTGGGCCGCTTCTGGCAGCTCTCGTACTATCGCCACTGGAAGAACGCCGACATCATCGTCGCCAAGCACGGCACGCGTATGAGGGTCACGCGCTTCGCGGAGCTGCGCGACAAGTACAAGGAGGAGCAGGCCGCGCTCGGGTCGCTCATCGGCGAGAAGCGGCGGCTCGAGCGGGCGCGCAACGAGGTCGCCGGCCTGCTGCAGAAGCGCGACGCCGCCGCGCGCGCCGTCGAAAACGCTGCCGCGCGAACCCTCGGCGTCGTGCGCTCCAAGGTGCAGAGCCACCTGCGGCCGGTGGCCCTCGACGCCGTGGCCCAGCTCTTCCCCGGGGAGGAGGGCGTCGAATTCCGGCTCAAGCGCATCGCCGGCGTGCAGAAGAAGCGCGACTACGCGCGCGCGATGATGGAGCACTTCCTGTTGAGCACGCGCGACAACCTCTCGCGCGTCGTGCAGAAGGCGAGCCGCGCCGAGACCAAATACGGGCGGGCCAAGAACGCGCGGCGCACCTTCCAGGTCGACGTCGACCGCGCCTTCCCCGACAAGCGCGACGCGTGGCGCAAGCGCCGCGACCGCTTCTCGTTCGGCATGAGGCGCCTGAGCGCGTTCGACGACTGGAGTCGCGGCTCGCTCGCCGGTGACTTCCTGTGGTGGGACGTGTTCATGGACGGCTCGCTCGACGGCCGCTTCATCCCCGAGGTCGGGAGCGCCGGCGCGTCCTCGAAGGCGCACGCGGCGGTGGCGGCGCGGCAACAGGCGTTGCTCGACGACCAGGCGCTCGAGCTCGACGTGAGCTGAACGGAGGCATCGATGAGGTCCGTCTCCTTCATGAGCTACGCGGTGAACGGCAGCGGCGTCGGTCACCTGTCGAGACAGATCGCGGTGCAGCGTTGGCTGCGCCGGCTGTGCGCTTTGTGTGGCGTCCGCTCGCAGCACTGGTTTTTGACGACGTCGGAGGCGGACACGCTGCTGTTCCGCGAGGGCTTCGCGGGCTTCAAGCTGCCTTCGAAGACGGTGATCGAGGCGTCGGGCGTCGACAAGCTCGCCTACATCGCGCTCGCCAAGCAGTGGGTGTGGCACTCGCTGTCGTTGTTGCGGCCGGACCTGTTCCTCGTAGACACGTTCCCGAACGGCTCGTTCCACGAGCTGGTCACCTGCCTGGACCTCTGCGCCAGGAAGGCGCTCGTCTACCGGCCCGTGAAGGAAGAGCTCGCCGCGCGCGACGACTTCCGCGCGGTGGCGCGGCTGTACGACCGCGTCATCGTCCCCGTCGACGACGACGCCGTCGCCGACGCCGCGCTCGCGGCCCTCGGGCTGCCGCCCGCGCAGGCGGCGGTGACGGGTCCGGTGATGCGCGTGGAGCGCTTCGAGCAGATGCCCCGCGCCGACGCGCGCGCCGCGTTCGGCGCCGCCCCCGGCGACCGCGTCGTCCTGGTCAGCGGTGGCGGCGGCGGCGACCGGAGCGTGGCGCGCTTGTTCGAGGACGCGCTCGCCGCCCGGGAGGGGCTGGAGGGCGGCGCGCGCGCCGGCGGCGTGCACCTGGTGCTCGCCGCCGGCCCGCTGTTCCGCGGCGCGCCGCTGCGGGCGCCGGCGTCGACGTGGTGGACGGCGCCGGATCTGGCGGAGCACCTCCCGGGCGTCGACGCCGCGGTGTGTGCGGCGGGCTTCAACACGGCGCACGAGCTGTTGTTCGCGGGCGTTCCCACGGCGCTTTTGGCGCAGGAAAAGATCGCCGACGACCAGGCCGCGCGCGTCGCCGCCTTCGCCGCCCGCGGCGCCTGTCTCGCCGCCGCGCCGGGCGCGGCGGGGATCGCGTCTGCGCTCGCGACGCTCCTCGACGACGGCGCGGCGGCGGAGCTGAGCGCGCGCGCGCGCGAGGCGGTGCCGGACAACGACGCGCGCTCGGCGGCGGCGGCGGCGCTGTCGCTCGTGTTGCCCGAGCTCGAGGTGCGCCGTGCGCTCGACGCTCTCGAGGACGACGCCCTCGCGCGGACGCGCGGCGCGGGCCTCTCGCTCGCCGAGGTCGTCGACGTGGCGGGCGCGCTCGGCGACGCCTTCGACCTCTCGGGAGCGCTCGACGTCATCGAGCGCGCGCACGAAGAGGGCGTCGCGCGGCAGACGCTGGCCAAGGTGACGGGGCTCCTGTCACGCAAGCTGCGCGTGGTCGGCGACGGCGCCGGCGTCGGCCGCGCGCTCGACGCGCTCTTCGACGCTCCGGCGGCGCGAGGGCAGTGGGCGGCCTTGCCGATGCTCTTGCAGATGCTGCCGTCAGAGCGGGTGTTGTCCCCGGAGGCGTGGACGCGCGAGCTGGTGGCGCTGCTCGAGGCTGCGGCGTCCGCCGGCCTCGACGTCTTCGCGGCCACACGGCTGCTCCACGAGTGCAGCGAGGAGGCGGGCGACGCGTCGTCGAGCCGCCCGTTGTTCTCGGCGGCGGGCCGCCGCTTGAAGGAGCGCGCCGCGTGAAAGCCGCCGAGGTGCGCCTGCAATCGCTCGAGGACGGCGTGGTCCGCCTGGGCCCGCAGACGGTGCACGTCGATCTCACCAACGCGTGCAACACCGACTGTGTCACCTGCTGGGATCACAGCCCGCACCTGACGCAGGCGCGGCCGGCGTCGTGGAAGCGACAGCGCGCGGACGCGGGCTTCGTGCGCGCGCTCCTCGACGACATCGAGGCGCTGGGCGGGCTCGAGGCGGTGATCCTCTCGGGCATGGGCGAGCCGTTCACGCACCCCGGCGTCTACGACGTGATCGCCGACGTCAAACGACGCGGCCTGCACCTGACCATCATCACCAACCTCGTGGCCGCCGACGTCCGCCGCGTGATCGACCTCGGCGTGGACACGTTGCTCATCGGCGTGCAAGGCGCGTCGCAGCAGAGCTACCTGGCGTTTCATCCGTCGTTCTCGGCGCGGCACTGGTCGCTCTTGATGGAGCAGCTCGCGGCGCTCAAGGCCGCGGGCAGGCGCGACAAGCACGTGCAGGTGGTGTGCGCGCACAACGCCCACGAGCTCTCGGCGATGGTGGAGCTGGCGGCGGAGCACGGCGCGGCGCAGGTGAATTTCAAGCTCGCGTCGCTGCGCGCGGGGACGGAGGCGGTGCGCATCGACGACGCGCAGCGGGCGGCGTTGCTCGAGCGCGACATCGCCGCCGCGCGCGAGCGGGCGCAGGCGCTCGGCGTGGCGGAGAACCTCGAGGTGTTCCGGGCGCAAGTGGAGGCAGGCGGCGAGACCACGGCGCCCATCGAGGAGATCGGCTGCTTCCTGGGCACGTCGTACGCGCGCATCACCGTCGACGGCAGCGCGCAGTATTGCTGCAACACCGAGACCGTCGTCGGCCGCGTCGATGACGACACACCGTTTTCTTCGCTGTGGACCGGCGACGCCTGGGCCGCGATGCGCGCCCGTTTGCGCGAGGGGCGCTACTTCCCCGGCTGCCGGCAGTGCGGGAAGCTCAACCAGAACGTGAAGCTGTCGCGGCGCTTTCGCGCCCTCTTTGGCGTCGAGCGCTGGGCCCGCGTCGCCGGCGCGGAGACGGCGACCGTGCCGCGCGCGGCGCTGCGGGTGTTGCCATGACGCGCGGTGGGTACCGGGTTGGCGGCGCCGGCCCCGGGTCGCGCGGGCGCGGGCTGCCGATCGTCGACGGCGCCGTCCCGCTGGAGGGCGCCACCACCCTGGACGCCGGCGCCCTCGTCGGAGCCGCGTGGCCGCACCGGCCGACGGTGGAGTGGCAGGTGTGCGGGCAGTGCAACTACGACTGCTCCTATTGCATCCAGTCGAAGAAGCACCGCGTCGGCGTCCCCGACGACGACGTCGTCGAGCGCTGCTTGGCGTTGCTCGCGGCGCTCCCCGGCCGCTGGGAGGTGAAGACCAGCGGCGGCGAGCCGTTTTCGACGAGGCTGTTCCTCGAGCGCATCGTGCCCGCGCTCGCGCGCGCCGGCCACATCGTCTCCACGCTCACCAACCTGTCGGCGCCGGCGCACAAGCTCCTCGAGTACGTCGGCATCCTCGGCGGGAACCTCGGCGTCGTCTCGGCGAGCCTGCACCTCGAGCACACCACGGCGCCCGTGTTCCTCGACAAGCTCACCGCCATGCGCGCGGCCACCCCTCACGGCCGCTTCGTCGTCAACGCCGTGCTCGTGCCCGAGCGGCTGCGCGAGCTCGTCGAGGTCAAGCGCGCCGTCGAGGGCGCCGGCTTCTCGTTTTTTCCGCAGCTCATGAAGGTGAAGCACGGCGTCTTCGCGTACACCCCCGAGCAGTGGAGGCTCGTCGAGGACGTCGTCGGCGATCCCGCCGAGGCCGCGCGCGCGCGCACCGCCAACATGGCCCCCGCGTACACGGGCCGGCGCTGCTTGAGCGGCGCGCGCTACTTCGTGCTCATGCAAAACGGCGACGCCTGGAGCTGCCGCTCGGCCAAGCGCGTCGGCGAGGGCTTCCTCGGCAACGCCGTCGACGGCGGCGTGCGGCTGGCTGCGGCCGCTCGCGCGTGCGCCTACACCATCTGCCCCTGCGCCACGCCCGCCAACCGCGGGATGATCGAGGGCGTCTCCCCGTGAAGCCACCGCCGCTCCCCGTGGTCCCTCCCGATCGCGTGATCCTCGGGGCCACGCCGGAGCCTCCCATCGGCGTGGTCGCGTGGAACATGAACACCTCCTGCAACTACCGCTGCTCGTACTGCACGCAGCGCTTCCTTGACGACCGCACCCGCTGGGCCGCCGACGTCCCGCGCTTCCTCGACGGCTTTTCCCGCCTCATGGAGGCTCACCCCCGCTGGGAGGTGAAGCTCTCCGGCGGTGAGCCGTTCCTTCACCCGCGCTTCCTCGACGTGGTCGCCGGCCTGCGCGCGCGGGGCTTTCTCGTCGGCGTCGTCACCAACTTCTCGGCGCCGCGCGAAAAGATCGCCGCGTTCCTCGACGCCGCCGGCGACGGGCTCACGGTGCTCTCCTGCTCGCTGCACCTCGAGATCGTTCGAGGCGGCGCGCCCGGCGATGACGGCGCGACCCCCGATGACGGCGTCGGACACTTCATCGACAAATGCCGGTTTGCGCAGGCGCGCCTTCGGTCCGGCTCGCTCGTGGTCACGACGGTGGCCACGCGGGCCGTCTTGCCGGAGCTCGCGGCGCTGCGCGAGCGCTTCGCGGCGGCCGGGGTGGCGCTCAAGGTGCAGCCGGAGAAGCAGGACCGGGTGGTCATCGCGTACGACGACGGCGAGCTGCAGGAGCTCGTGCGGCTCGGCGGCCACAACGGCACCGGCGTCGTCGCCCACGACTTCCTCGGCCAGCCGTGCTGGTCGGGCGCCCGATCGCTGATCGTCGACGATCGCGGCGAGGTGTGGCGCTGCTACCCCGCCCGCCGCCACCGGGCCGAGCGCCTGGGCAACCTGCTCGACGGCACCCTGCGCCTGTCGACGGGGCCCACGCCCTGCCGCTATGCCTATTGCAACTGCACGGTGCCCATCGCGCGCGGCATGATGCCCACGACGGCACACGAGGGAGCCCGATGAAGTACACCACCTTTCGCACGCTCGCCGTCGGCGCCGTCGTCCTCGTCGCAGGCGGCGGCGTCGCCGGGTACCTGCTGTTGCGGCCGGCGCCGCCGCCGGAGGACCCGGTCCCGCTGCACGTGACCTCCGCGCCGGTGGCGCCCGCGCCTGGGCCGGCGGCACCCGCGCCGGCGACAGCCACGCCGGCGGCGGCCGCGCCCACGCCGACGACGCCCGGCGTGCGCGACGTCGACAACGCCATCCTCTCCCTCGTCAGCTCGCGGCCGGTGCAGGCGAAGATCAAAGACGCCACCAAGGGTCAGCCGTTCAAGGTGAACCTCTACAGCGACGACGGCGCCCACTGGACGCGCGCCAAGGTCGACCTCGATCGCGACGGCAACGACGACGAGAAGTGGACGTTCAAGGACGGCGCCTGGGAGCGCAAGGTGTCCAGCGCCGACGACGGCAGCAATTACGACGCGCGCTTCCTGCTCGGCCCGCGCGGATGGTCGAAGAAGTGACGGCGCCGTTCCAGAGCCTCGAGGACGTCGAGCAGCGCCTGCGCGCCGTCGGGTATCTCCCCGACAAGCGGATCACCACGTCGGCGCTGCTCGCGGTGAAGCTCGAAAAGCCGCTGCTCGTCGAGGGCCCCGCGGGCGTCGGCAAGACGGACCTGGCGCGCGCCATGGCGGAGGCGCAGCAGATGAAGCTCGTGCGCCTGCAGTGCTACGAGGGCATCGACGAGAGTCGCGCGCTCTACGAGTGGGAGTACGCCAAGCAGCTCCTGTACACGCAGCTCCTGCGCGACCACCTGCAGGAGCTGGTCGGCAAGAAGGCCAGGCTCGACGACGCCGTCGACGCGCTCACCAGGACCGACAGCATCTTCTTCTCGGAGCACTTCCTCCTCGAGCGCCCGCTGCTGCACGCCATTCGCGCCGAGGAGCCTTGTGTGCTGCTCATCGACGAGATCGACAAGGCGGACCCGGAGCTCGAGGCGCTGCTCCTCGAGGTGCTCGCAGACTTCGCCGTCACCATCCCCGAGATCGGCACCCTGCGCGCGGTCACGCGCCCGCAGGTGCTCCTCACGTCCAACTCCACGCGGGAGCTCTCGGACGCGCTGCGCCGCCGCTGCCTGCACCTCACCCTCGGCTACCCCGACCGCGAGCGCGAGCTGGCCATCGTGCGCGCGCGCGTGCCCGGCGTCGACGAGGCGCTGGCGCGCGCGGTGGTCGGCGCGGTGCAGAAGATCCGCACCTTGGATCTGCGCCGGGCGCCGTCCATCAGCGAGGTCATCGACTGGACCCGTGCCCTCGGCCTCCTCGGCCGCGGCGTCCTCGACGAGGGCACGCTCGCGGACACCATCGGCGTGATCATGAAGCACAAGGACGACGCGGCGCTCGTGCTCTCCAAGAAGGGCGACGTCGTCGTGGCGTCGCGCGAGCCCTAGGGTCCGAGCTGCGGGACCGGGTCATAGGGTGTCGCCGCCGGAAGAGCCGCGCGTTCGCCTCGTGCCGTGAGCGCTACTTGAGCACGAAGAGAACCACGAGGCCGACCACGACCAGCGCGGCGACCACGCCGATGCCCACCATCACCATGGTGTTGCCGCCGCTGCGCGCGGGCGAGGCGGCGGCCGCGGCGGCGGCCTTGGCCTGCTGCTCCTCGGGCTCGACGACCTTGATGACGAAGCCCTCGGTCTCGAGCATGGCGATGAGCTCGCCGAGGAACTTGTCGTATTCGCTCTGGTAGAGGTCGAGCGCGCTCTGGAAGCGCTGGCGGTGGAGCATGTTGAGGGAGGCGTAGGAGCGCAGCTCGCACGAGCGCAAGCCGAGGTCGAGGAAGCCGCAGGTGATGGAGCCGGCGACGTCGCCGTTTTCGGCGCGCAGCACGATGGACTCGCGGGCCTGCTTGCCCCCACCCGTGGACTCCATCTTCGGCGCTTCGACGTTCACCACGCGCGTCACCGCCCCCGAAAAACGGGTGCCGGAGAACCGCTGGGTGATGAGGTCACTCGCGGCCAGGGCCGCCTGCGCGAATGCTGTGAGCGCCTTCTTTTCGTACGTCATGGTGGCGACGCTACCACACGCCCCGGGGACCGGCCGTTCCCCGGGGAACGACGGCGCGTGCCGCCGCCCTTCCTCACCCTTGGCATGCAGACCGCCAACGGCTACACCACGCATCGAAATCATTCTTCCGACGAGGAGACAACCATGATCGACGGCGTCGAGCTCATCCAGAAGGCGTACGCGCGCATGCAGCAGAAGCACGAGGAGGGCCGCAAGCACTTCGGCCGTCCGCTCACGCTGACCGAGAAGATCCTCGTCGCGCACATGGACAAGGTCGCCGACGAAGACGGCAAGAAGCTCGAGCGCAAGAAGAGCTACGCCAACCTCTTCCCCGACCGCGTCGCGCTCCAGGACGCCACCGCGCAGATGGCGCTCCTGCAATTCATGCACGCGGGCAAGAAGGAGGTGGCCGTCCCCTCCACCGTGCACTGCGATCACCTCATCCAGGCGCACGTGGGCGCCAAGAACGACCTGCTGCGCGCCGTCGACGAAAACAGCGAGGTCTATGACTTCCTGCAGTCGGTCTCGCAGAAGTACGGCCTCGGCTTCTGGAAGCCGGGCGCCGGCATCATCCACCAGGTCGTGCTCGAGAACTACGCGTTCCCGGGCGGCATGATGATCGGCACGGACTCGCATACGCCCAACGCCGGTGGCCTCGGCATGATCGCCATCGGCATCGGCGGCGCCGACGCCGTCGACGTGATGGCCGGCTTCCCGTTCAACCTGCGCTGGCCCGGCGTCATCGGCGTTCACCTCAAGGGCTCGCTCAAGGGTTGGACGGCGCCCAAGGACGTCATCCTCAAGCTCATGGGGATCCTCACGGTGAAGGGCGGCACCAACCACATCGTCGAGTTCTTCGGCGAGGGCTGCGCCTCCATCTCCGCCACCGGCAAGGGAACCATCACCAACATGGGTGCGGAGCACGGCGCCACCACGTCGGTGTTCCCGTTCGACGACGCCATGGCCCGCTACCTCACCGCCACCAACCGCGCCGCCTGGGCCAAGCTCGCCGAGGCCAACGCGGGGGCGCTGCGGGCGGATCCCGAGGTCGCGGCCGAGCCGAGCAAGTTCTACGACCGCGTCATCGAGATCGACCTCGACACCCTCGAGCCGCACCTCGTCGGGCCGCACACGCCGGACCTCGCGCGCCCCGTGAGCGCCATGAAGGACGCGGTGCACAAGGAGAGCTACCCGGACAACCTCACGTCGGCGCTCATCGGCTCGTGCACCAACTCGTCGTACGAGGACGTGTCGCGCGCGGCGTCGCTGGCGGCGGCGGCGGAGAAGGCGGGATTGAAGGCGAAGGTGCCGTTCTTCATCTCGCCCGGCAGCGAGACCATCCACCTCACCATCCAGCGCGACGGCCAGATGGCCACGTTCGCGTCGGCCGGCGGCACCGTGCTCGCCAACGCGTGCGGCCCCTGCATCGGGCAGTGGAAGCGCGACGACATCAAGGAGGGGGAGAGGAACACCATCGTCACCTCCTTCAACCGCAACTTCCGTGGCAGGAACGACGCCAACCGCGAGACCCTCGCGTTCATCGGCTCGCCCGAGATCGTCACGGCGCTCGCGTTCGCGGGCACGCTGTCGTTCAACCCCTTGAAGGACTCGATCAAGACGCCGGACGGCAAGGAGTTCACCTTCCCCGCGCCCACGGGCGTGGAGCTGCCCGAGAAGGGCTTCCTCGTCGATCAGAAGGGGTTTCTTCCGCCCGCCGCCGAGGGGGAGAAGGTCGACGTGAAGGTCAATCCCAAGTCCAAGCGCCTCGCGTTGCTCGAGCCGTTTTCGCGGTGGAGCGGCAAGGACATCGGCGGCGCGTTCGTGCTGTTGAAGGCCAAGGGCAAGTGCACCACGGACCACATCTCGGCGGCGGGGAAGTGGCTCTCGTTCCGCGGTCACCTCGACAACATCTCCAACAACCTCTACATCGGCGCCACCAACGCCTTCTCCGACGCCGTCGGCACCGTGAAGGACCAGCTCGACGGCGCGGTGAAGGACGTCCCCGCGGTGGCGCGGCACTACAAGGCCGAGGGCAAGCCCTGGGTGGTGTTCGGCGACGAGAACTTCGGCGAGGGCAGCTCCCGCGAGCACGCTGCCATGGAGCCCCGTCACCTCGGCGGCGTGGCCATCATCGTGCGCAGCTTCGCGCGCATCCATGAGAGCAACCTGAAGAAGCAGGGCATGCTGCCCCTGACGTTTTCCGATCCCGCCGACTACGACAAGGTGCAGGAAGACGACACGGTCGACATCGTCGGGCTCGGCGCGCTCGCGCCGGGCAAGCCGCTCGAGGTCGTGCTGCACCACAAGGCCGGCGGCACCGACACGTTCCAGGTGAGCCACACCATGTCGTCGGAGCAGATCGAGTGGTTCAAGGCGGGCAGCGCGCTCAACGCGGTGGCCGGCGCAGGGAAACACTGACGGGCGGCCGCGGCGAATTGACGCGCGGCCGCTCCCTCCAGTCGCAATTGCCGCTCGACGTGGGGCGCTTCATGCGCTTAGCTCCGCCCCTACCCAGGGGAACCCATGTCGAAGCTCGCACTCGCCGTCCTCGCGTCCCTCTCGCTCGCCGCCGTCGCCGGCTGCAACAAAATCGACAACGCGGCGCCGCCGCCGCCGGCCACGCCGACGCCGCCGCCGACGCCGACGCCCCCGCCGACGCCGACGCCGACGCCGACGCCGGCGGCCACGGCGGACGGCGGCACCGCGGCGCCCGCCACGGGTGCCGCGGCGACGCCGGCCCCGGACTTCCCCCTCCCGGCCGCGGCGCCGTCGCCGGCCGCCACCAAGGAAGCCGAGACGATCTTCTCGCAGCGGTGCTCGGTGTGCCATGGCATGTCGGGCAAGGGCGACGGCGTGGGCGCCGCGGCGCTCAACCCCAAGCCGCGCAACTACACCGATCCGGCGTGGCAGGGCTCGGTCACCGATGAGCACATCGCCCAGACCATCGTCTTCGGCGGCGCCGCCGTGGGCAAGTCGCCGCTCATGGCGCCCAACGCCGACCTCAAGGACAAGCCCGAGGTCGTGAAGGCGCTCGTGGCCAAGGTCCGCTCCTTCAAGGGGAAGTGATCCCATGCCCACGACAGTCATGCGCGGCCGCTGCCCCCGGTCCTCGACCGCGGTCGCAGGTCGCGTCACCGCGCTGGCGCTCGCCGCGTTCGTCGTGGCGGGGTGCGAGGGAAAGGCCGACGTCACCATCAACGCGGACAAGCCGGGCGAGGTGAAGCTCAACGGCAAGGACGCGGCGCAGGTGCACATCGAGAAGGACGGCAAGAAGCTCAGCGTCAACGGCCAACCCGCGGGCAACATCGACGTCAACGTGAACAACGGCAAGGTCAGCGTGACCACCGGCGCCGCGCCCGCGGACGCCAAGGCGCAGGCCGAGCAGATCTTCTCGCAGCGCTGCTCGGTGTGCCACGGCATGGACGGGAAGGGCGACGGGCCGGGCGCGGCCGCGTTGAACCCCAAGCCGCGCAACTACACGGACGCGAAGTGGCAGGCCTCGGTCACCGACGACCTGATCGCCAAGACCATCGTCGAGGGCGGCGCCGCCGTGGGGAAGTCCCCGCTGATGGTTCCGAACGCGGACCTGAAGGACAAGCCCGACGTCGTGAAGGCGCTGGTGGCCAAGGTCCGTTCGTTCAAGACCCCGTAGGCGGGCGGCCGCCCGCCTGCGCTCACTCCGCGAGCCGCGCCTTCACCCACGCGACGCTGTCGTCGGTGGCGCGCTCAGCGGAGGCGAGGAAGCCGAAGGCCGTGTCGATGTGGGTGCCGTCGGGGACGAGCGTCAGCTCGACATCCACGCCGGCGGCGCTCAGGTCGTCGACGAGCGCGCGCGTGTAGCTCGCGGGCACGGTGACGTCCGCGGTGCCCTGCCAGATGTGGATGGGCGCCGTCTGCTCGAAGGGCGTGATGCGCGCGGCCTCGAAGCAATCGTGGACGAACGCGAAGCGGCTCCACTCCTGCGACGAGAACGCCTGCAGGAAGTCGGGCGTGAACACGTCGCCCGGGGTCTCGGAGATGGCGTCAGGCAACGTCGGCTCGCTCGTGAAAGATGGTGACCACATGCAGCGGGCCTGCATGAGGGCGTCCACGTCGGGCGCGAGCGCGTCGACGAAGACGCCGTCGGTGGACGCGCCTTCCTGTTGGGCGAAGGACCACACAGCGAGCGCAAAGTTGGGGATGTGCGCGCCGGCGAGGGTGATGCCCGGCGCCCACTGCTCCTCGTAGGCGCTCGCGGGCGCGCAGGCCGCGAACGCGCGGATGTCGAGCTCGGGCGCGTAGGTCGCGTGCAGCGCGGCAGCGGCGAGGCTCGCGTGGCCGCCTTGGGAGAGGCCGACGACGGCCGCGCGGCCGTTGACCGGGACGGCCTCGTGGCGCGCGACGTTCATCGCGGCGCGGACGGCGTCGAGCACGGCGGCGCCCTCGCTGCGCTTGTCGAGGTAGCGCTGCAGGCCCGGCGTGCCGAGGCCGGGGTAGTCGGGCGCGATGCCAACGGCCCCGCGCGCGCCGAAGAGGCCGGCGAGGCCGGCGCCGCTGATGGTGTTGGAGACGCGGCACGGGTCGTCGAGCCCGACGGTGCCGTGGGCGTTGACGACGACGGGGAAGCCGTCCACGGGCGCGTCGCCGGCGAGGTCCGCGGGGAGCGTGAGCGTGGCCGTGCTCGACGCGCCGTCGGTGGCGTACTCGATGGTGAGCACGCGGTAGCCGTTTTCGATCTCGACGCCGGGCGCGAGGAGGGGCTCGAGATCCGCGCGGCTGAAGGTGCCGATGTCGGCGACGATGGCCCGGATGCAGCCGTTTTCGGTGCAAGCCGAATCGATGACGACGGGCGCGTCGGCGGGAGGCGCCGGCGGCGGCGTGCGCACGGGAGCGACGGGCGCGCACGAGACGGCGGCGAAAAAGAGGAGCGGCAGGAGGAAACGCACGCCGCGAGGGTGGCACACGGTTTCGCCCGCACAACCGAGTCCCTCCCCTCGTCGGGAGCGTGTAGCCTCCGGGCGATGCTGCGGTTCGCGCTGCCTCCTTCACTCGGCACGGAGCGGCTCGTCGACGAGACGCGCGCCTTGCGCGACGCGCTCACGGATCTCCTGGCCGAGGCCGTCGACGTCACCGTGAGCCAGAGCTACGAGGCGCTCACGCGCAACCTCCTCTCCGGCGCCGTCGACGTCGCGCACGCGCCGCCGTTCGTGTGCGCGCAGGTGGAGCCCCAGGGCGTGGTCATCGTCGCGCGCGCCGTCCGCCACGGCCGCGCCACCTACGGCTCCGCGCTGCTCAAGCGCAGAGGCGCCGACACGTCGCTGGCGCGGGCCAGGGGCATCCGCGCCGCCTGGGTCGATCCCCAGTCCGTCGCCGGCTACCTCCTCCCCGTCGCGCACCTCGCGAGCACCCGGCGCCTCGATCCCGCGCGCCACTTCGCCGCGCAGACGTTCTTCGGCAGCTACCCCGCCGCGGTCGCCGCGGTCCTCGAGGCGCGCGCCAATCTGTGCGCGGTTCACGCGCAGCGCGGGCGCCCCGAGACCGTCCTTGAGTCCGTCGAGCACCACGCGCCGGGTCGTGGCGGCGAGCTCGAGATCATCGAGATGACCGACGAGATCCCCGGCGACGGCGTCGCCGTCTGCCAGGGCGCCGACGCCGCGGCGCTCAAGGCCGCGTTCCTCCACCTGCACAAGGAGCCGCAGGGGAGAAAGCTGCTCGACAACGTGTTCGTCGCCGAGCGCTTCGAGGCCGCGCCGCCGATGGCCTACCGCGCGCTGTACGCCGTGGCCCCGCGCGATCCCTGATCGCTCGGCGGAGCGGAAGGAGCTCCGAGCTCGGCGACGAAGACGCGCGCCGAGTTGAGCCGGGGCGCCGAGCTCTCCGCTCCTTTCCGCTCCGGCGGTGGCGACGTTGCATAGCCTTCGCTGATTCCGAGCGCCCAAGCACTTCGCAACTCACCGGGCGACAGGTTGAGCTGAAGACCCAGGCCGTGGACGACCTCATCGGCCCCGAGCACCCGGCTCGCCTGATCGACCGCGTGATCGGCGGGCTCGAGCTCGACGGGCTCACAGCCAGCGCCAAGGCCGCGCAGTTTGGCGGTGGGCGCCCGATTACGAGCCCGGGGATGCTCCTGACGCTGTGGCTGTACGCGATAGGCCAAGGGCTCGGGAGCGCCCGCGAGATCGCGCGGCTGACGACGAACGACGACGCCTTCCGTTTTATCGTCGGCGATCTGCGCCCGAGTCACGACGTCATCGCCAGGCTCCGCGTCGATCACGGCGCCGCGTTCGACAAGCTCCTCACCCCCGCGAAGCTCACCGCCTGAAGTCCGCGCCGACGTCGCATCGAGGCACGTCGGCGCGCACACGACCCACACGAAGCCGCTAGCGGGATCACAACACCGCTCGGACCCGCCGTTTCCTCACAACCTGCAGCGGTTCTTGCGCGCCGACGTGCCTCGCCACGTACGCCGCGCGGCGAGCCACCTTGTGGGCGGCTTCGCCGAGTGCTGCTACGAGCCTATTTTTCGCCAGCCCTTCACTCGACGACGACGCCGGGGATCGACAGCGAGATCGCGTGGGTCCCCTCGGCCTGGGTCTCCGACCAGACGCGGCCGCCGTGGGCCTCGACGATGCCCCGCGCGATGCGCAGGCCGAGCCCGGCGCTGTCGTCGGCGACGCCCACGCGCCACGGACTGGCGAGCGAGAGGGCGCGCGCGGGATCTTCGATGCGGCCCCCGGTGCTCGTCACGGTGAACACGATGTCCCTCTCGCGCAGCGATGCGCCGACGACGACGACGCCGTCGGGGCCGAGCCCATCCATGGACCACGCCACGGCGTTTCGGATCGCCTGCAGCACGCGGTCGCGGTCGCAGCGCACCCAGGGCAGGGGCGCGTCGACGGCGCCGTCGATGCGTACGCCGCGCAGCTCCGCCTGTGCCTGCAACATGTCGACGGCGTCGCGCGCGATGACATCCGGGGCGTGGTCGTCCAGGGAGAGGTGCAAGCGCCCGGCGCGCAACGCGTTCAGATCGACGACGTCCTCGATGAGCCGCGTGATGCGCTCGACGTTTCGATGGATGCGCTCGGCGTGCGCCCGCACGCGCTGCGCTCTCGCGTCGCCCATCTCGTCGCGCAGGAGGCTCCCCGCGGCCATGAGCACCGCGCTCAGCGGGTTGCGCAGGTCGCGCGACACCACCGACAGAACGTCCTCTCTGGCGCGCCCGGCTTCGGCGGCGTCCCGTCGCGCCGAGGCCACGGCCTCGCGCAGGCGCACGCGCTCGAGCGCGCGCGCGGCTTGCGCCGCGAGCAGCGAGAGGAACAACGGCTCCTCCACGCGCGGCGCGACGCCCGGCGCGACGTCGAACGCGATCAGGCCGCGCACGCGGCCGCTGGCGACGAGCGGCACGCAGATGTCTCCGGCCGCGTCGCCGTCGTGCGGCGCGGTCGCCTCGAACGGCGCCTCCTCGGCCCGCCGCACCGGCACCGCCCGGACCCGGCTGCCCGCGCCGTCGTCGATGACGAAGAAGCGCGCGCGCGCGGCCCCGGCGGGGCCGGCGGCGGCGCGGACGACGATGGCGGCGATGGAGCCGTCGTCGTGACAGCCGTCGAGCGCCGCGCTCACCGCCGCAAACCGCTCGAGCGCCGCGCGGCCTCCCGCGTCGTCGGGCGTTGAGAGCGCCGCGTCGTTTTCGAGCGACGCGTCCTGCGCCCACGCGCTGTCGGCGCCCGCCGCGCGCTTGCCGCCGGCGAGGACGCCCGTGAGCAACGTGCAGCCGCGGCGCGCACACGCCTCCGCCCAATGCGCGCCGGCGAGCGCGGCGGCGTCACGGGGGCGCGTCTGTACGTAGACGCGCACGGCGTTCCCGACGGCGTGCTCCGCGGCGCCGACGAGGAGCGCGCCTGCCTCGCGGTCGAAGCGCTTGGCGTCGGGCGCGCCGTCGACGAAGATGCTGGCGAGCAGCTCGTCGGCGTCGCGCTCGAAGATGCGCTCCTCGCGCGCGCCGTGCCGCAGCGCCGCGGCCCCCGGACGGAGCGCCGCGAGCACGCCGTCGCGCTGGCGCGCGCTTGCGACGATGACGACCGCGCCGCCCGCGCGCAGCGCCGGCCCGAGGAACGCCGCGGCGCGCGCCACAGCCGCTTCGTCGTCGTCGGCGATGAACATGGAGTGGCGTGGCGAGACGTCGTGGCGCTCGTGCTCGATGTGGGCGTTGGTGCTGGTCGTGGTCATGCGCGTCCCCTCGTGGCCAAGACAACGCGCCACGCGCGCATCGTCAATCTCAGACATAGGAACCGCGCAGCGGCGGACGTGCCGCGTACGGCCAAGCGTGCTGCGATCACCCGCGCGCGAGCGATGCGGCGATGCGCGCGACGTGCGTGCGCACGAAGGTGCACGCCTCGTCGTCATCGAGGGCGGCGGGCCAGAGCATCTCCATGCCGGCGCCCGCGAAAGAGAAGGGGGCGCCGCCGTTCGCAGCCGCAGGCGCGCGCGCACGATGTCCGCGGCGACGATCCGGCACGGTGGCCACGAGCGCGGTCCCTTCCACCAGCGCGCCTACGGCGGAGAACGTCGACACCGAGCAACGCACGGTGCGCGCGACGCCGAGCATGTCCTCGACGATGCCGCGCAGATCGCCGTTGTACGAGACGATGACCTGCTCGGGCGCGGAGCGCGCGCGAGGCTCGGCTTCTTGCCGAGCGTGGCGTGCCGCGGATCGAGCACGCAGCGATCGCCGCCCCGAAACAGGGTGGTCCGCCGGGTGCCCGAAGGGACGTCGTCGGCGACGGTGACGGCGACGTCGATGCTGCGCGTGCGCAGCGCCTCGGCGACCGTGCGAAACCGCCCTGGGCGCGCTCGACAAGCCGCTGTCGGCCGCCGACCTCGCCGCGCTCGAGTCACTGCTGCCGAAGGACGCGGTGGCCGGCACGCGCCACGGCGCCGAGCAGATGAAGCACCTCGACAGCGAGCGCTGATCCTTCGTGCGCGACGCGGCGGCGTGTCCGCCGCTCAGCCTCTGAAGGCCGCGTGGCCGGTGAGGTGCTGCCCGATGACGAGGAGGTGGATGTCGTTGGTGCCCTCGTAGGTGTAGACGGTCTCGAGGTTGCACATGTGGCGCATCACCGGGTAGTCGTCGGTGATGCCGTTGGCGCCGAGGATGTCGCGGCACGTGCGGGCGATGTCGAGCGCGCAACGCACGTTGTTCATCTTGGCCATCGACACCTGCACCGGCTCGAGCTTGCCGGCCTCCTTCAGCCGGCAGAGCTGAAGCGAGAGGAGCTGCGCCTTGGTCAGCTCCGTCGCCATGGCGGCGAGCTTGCCCTGGACGAGCTGCATGGCCGCGATGGGCTTGCCGAAGGCGACCCGCGTCTTGGCGAACTCGAGCGCGCTCTCCAGGCACGCCGCCGCCGAGCCGAGCACGCCGAAGGCGATGCCGCCGCGCGCCTCGAAGAGGCACGACAGCGCGCTCTTGAGGCCCGCGCTCTTCGGGAGCACGTTCGCGTCGGGGACGAACACCTCTTCCATCACCAGCTCCGCGGTGTCCGAGCAGCGGAAGCTCTGCTTCTTGTCGATGGCGAGCTGTGAGAAGCCCTTCATGCCCTTCTCGAGGACGAAGCCCTTGATGGAGCGCGCGTCGTCGCCGGTCTTGGCCCAGACCACGGCGACGTCGGCGCGGGTGCCGTTGGTGATCCAGCGCTTGGTGCCGGACAGCTTGAAGCCGCCGTCGACCTGAACGGCGCGCGTGCGCATGGAGGCGGGGTCCGATCCGGCGTCGGGCTCGGTGAGGCCGAAGCAGCCGACCTTCTTGCCGGCGGCGAGGTCGGGCAGGAAGCGCTGCTTCTGTTCGTCGGAGCCGAAGGTGAAGATCGGGTGCATGCAGAGGCTGCCCTGCACCGAGACGAAGCTGCGGATGCCGCTGTCGGCGCGCTCGAGCTCCGCGAGCGCCAGCCAGTAGGACAGCGGGCCCATGCCCGCGCAGCCGTAGCCGGTGAGCGTGGCGCCGAGGAGCCCCAGCTCCGCGAAGCCGGGGACGAGATCGTGTGGGAAGGTGCCGTTCCTGTAGTGCTCGGCCACCACGGGCGCCACGCGCTTGTCCACGAAGCGGCGCACGGTGTCGCGCACGGCGCGCTCTTCGTCGGTCAGGAGGTGGTCGATGTCGAAGAGGTCGGTGGGCCGCATCTGCCCATGAATGCGCATCGGGTGACGACGTGCAATGCGCTATTGTGTCCGCATGGTTCGTTTCCTCCTGTTTGCCCAGCTCGTCGCCGCCGCGCCCGCGCTCGCCGCGGACGCCTTCCTTTGCAGCGACAGCTTCAGCGCCGGCGACAACGCCGACTTCGAGCTCGGCTTCGCGTCGGGGGAGGAAGCGGCCGTGCAGATCGCGCCGCCCGTGGACGCGTTCCCGCTCACCCTCACGAGCGCGTTCCTGTTCTACGGCCAGAACGACGACAACAACGGCTCCGTCGAGACGCTCGTGGTCTACGACGACGCCGGCGGGCTCCCCGGCACGGAGCTCGGCACCACGCAGGCGCCGCTCGTGGACTCCACGGAGCAGCTCAACCAGGTCGCGTTCAATCCGCCCCTCACCGTCGCCGGCGGACCGTTCTGGGTCTCGCTGCGCCTCACCCGCGGGGGCGACGCCCTCAACGGCGCGCCCGGGCCCGCCGCCGACGGCGCCGCCAGCGCCACGCAGAGCGCCATCTTCGCCGGCGGCCAGTGGAACGTCGCCGGTGACCTCGGCGTCACGGGCAACTGGATCATCCGCGCCGAGGCCACCACGGCCGCTGCCCAGGACGACGCCGCGTGCCGCCTCGACGGCGGCAGCATCGCCGGCGGCGAGGGAGAGGGCGAGGGCGAGGGCGACGTCGGCGAGGGTGAAGGCGAGGGCGAAGGGGAAGGCGAGGGCGAAGGCGAAGGCGAAGGGGAAGGCGAGGGCGACGCCCCCGGCCTCACCCTGACGAGCGTGAACCCGCCGACCACGGTCGAGGGGACGGAGGTGCGCGTCACGGTCACCGGCAGCGGCTTCGTCGACGGCCTGGCGCTGCGCGTGGGATCGCTGCCGTGCACGGGGGTCGAGGTCCAAAACGACGGCGCCGCGCTCGCCACGGTGCCCGCGGGCCTCGCTGCCGGTGTGTACGACGTCATCGCGCAGCAGGGCGCCGACCAGTTCGTGTTCCCGAGCGGCTTCACGGTGACCCCGGGCGGCGGCTGCGGCTGTGCGTCCTCGGGGGACGGTGCGCCGCTGTTCGCGTGTGGGGCCGCGCTGCTCTTCGCCGCGCGCCGTCGCCGTGCGCGCGTGCGCCGCCTGCGCTGACGAGGGGCGTCCGGCCTTGAGCCGCGTCGGGCATGGTGCCAATAGGCGGCATGGCGATCACCTGGATTGACGACGGCACCATCGACTTCAAGAACAAGCGCGTCTTCGTGCGCGTGGACTTCAACGTCCCGCTCGACGACGGCAAGGTCAGCGACGACGAGCGCGTGCGTGCGGCGCTGCCCACGGTGCGCTTCCTCAAGGAGCAGGGCGCGCGTTTGATCCTGGCGTCGCACCTCGGGCGGCCCAAGGGCAAAGACCCGAAGAAGTCGCTGTTGCCGGTGGCGGGCGTGCTCCAGGACCACCTGAAAGAGGAGGTCATCTTCGCCGACGACTGCATCGGCGACGGCGTCAAGAAGATGTGCGCGGACCTGCAGCCCGGCCAGGTGTTGCTCCTGGAGAACCTCCGCTTCCACGGCGGCGAAGAGAAGAACGACGAGGGCTTCGCCAAGCAGCTCGCCGCCAACGCCGACGTCTACGTCAACGACGCCTTCGGCGCCGCCCACCGCGCGCACGCGTCCACCTCCGGCATGGTGCCCTTCGTGAAGGAGCACGCGGGTGGGCTGCTGCTCAAGCGCGAGACCGAGGTGCTTTACGGGCTGCTGCGCGAGCCGAAGAAGCCGTTCGTCGCCATCCTCGGCGGCGCCAAGGTGAGCGACAAGCTCGGCGTCATCTCCAAGCTGATGACCAAGATCGACCGGCTCGTGATCGGCGGGGCCATGGCCTACACGTTCTTGAAGGCCAAGGGCGTGCCGGTGGGCAAGAGCAAGGTCGAAGAAGAGCGCCTCGAGATCGCCAAGAGCGTCCTCGCCAAGGCGGCGGCGCCGGGTGGCGTGGAGATCCTGCTGCCGAGCGATCACGTCGTCGCCACCGAGTTCGCCGAGACGGCGGAGGCAAAGACGGTCGAGAGCATCGGCTCCGACGAGATGGCGCTCGACATCGGGCCCAAGACGCGCGCGCAGATCGAGGCCGCGCTCGTCGGCGCGGGGACCGTCTTTTGGAACGGGCCCATGGGCGTGTTCGAGTGGGATCGCTTCGCCGCCGGCACGCGCGCCGTGTGCAAGGCGGTGGCGGCGTGCTCGGAAAACGGCGCGTTCACCGTCGTCGGCGGCGGCGACAGCGTCGCGGCTTTGAACGAGAGCGGCCTGCACGACAAGATCTCGCACGTGTCCACCGGCGGCGGAGCGAGCCTCGAGCTCCTCGAGGGGCGCAAGCTGCCGGGCCTCGTGGCCCTCGGGTGGCAGGGGTGAAGCGCGCCGAGATCGAAAAGCGCGTGCTCAGGCTGTGGACGCAGACGCAGGTGCCGCTGACGGCCGCGAACGTGCAGGCGTACACGGGGGCGTCGCGCCCCGAGGTCGACAAGGCGCTCGACGCCATGGCCAGCGCCGGCGTCGTCGAGCTCGACAGCGACGACGACGGCAACCTCTTCTACGCGGTCCTCGGTGCGGCGCGCATCCCGCGCGGCCCCGCCACCGTCGGCGAGGCGATGAAGCTCGAGCAGCTCAGCGCGGAGGTGCGCGCGTCGTCATCGTCGTCATCGTCGTCATCGTCGTCGTCGCGGGGCGGCGCGCTGGTGCGCGGCGAGGGCGAAAAGAGCGTGGTGCTCTCGGGGCTCTTGTCCTTCTTCCTCGGACCGTTCGGCTTCCTCTACGCGGCTCCCATCGGGGAGGCCGTCATCCCCATCGGCGTGCTCCTCGCCCTCGCGGCGGTGCTCCCGCAAGCGATCGTCGGCCCCATCGTCGGCCTGCTCGCGCCCGTGTTCGGCGTCGCCGGCGTCGTCTACGCCCTGCGCCACAACAAGAACGGCAAGCGCACCTCTCTGCTCGCGTCGTCGTCGTCACGCAAGCTCCTGCCGTAGCGCCGCCGCCGCCGCCGCCGTCATCGGGGCGCGCGCGTCACCGGCGGACGGGGACGACGAGCACGCGCCCCTCGGACACCACGAGCGCGTCGTCGCCGTCGGCGCCGATGAGGGACGACTCGGGCGGGGCCATCCACGCGGCGAGCTCCTTGCCGCTGGCGGGGTCGAGCAGCTCGAGCTCGCCGGCGTTGTCGACGACCAGCCCGCCCCGCACGAAGACCGCCGTGCTCCCGGCGAGCGGCAGCACCCGGGGCGCTCCGCGCGGCGCCGGCGTCACCAACTTAAGGCCGCGCTCCCGACGGACCACCGCGTGGCGCCCGTCGGGCGACACCCTCAACAGCTCATCGAGCCCCGGCCGCACCCCGACGTCGAGGGCGACGCCGCGCAACACCAGGTGCCCGGCCGCCACCATCGCCGGCCGATCCTTCGCGTCGACGTCGACGGCCGTCACCCGCGTCGCGATGATCGGCTCCTCGGCGGCGCCGGTGTCGACGTCGACGCGGAACAAGCGGCCGCCGCGCACCACCCACGCGGTCGCTCCGCCCCTCGTCACGCGGGCCGGTCGCGGGACGGCGAGCCCGGCGCGCGCCCGCGCACCGTGAACGCGCCGTCGCGCTCGACGACGCGCGCCACCGAAGGCCCGGCCACGACGGTGGTGTGCGCGCGTCCGGCATGCGCACGTCGCCCGACAGGCCGGGCGCGAAGAACAGCAGCTTGCCGCCGCCGTCCCACACCCGCAGCCCGTCGATGGACACGGTGGCGACGCGGCTGCGGTCGGGCGACAGCGCCGCCGCGCGCGGCGCCATCGGGTGCCGCCCTCGACTTCAACCGCGCCTACAACCCGCCGTGCGCGCTCACGCCGTTCGCCACGTGTCCGCTGCCGCGGCCGGAGAACACGCTCGCGGTACGCGTCGCCGCCGGCGAGAAGAAGGTCGCGGAGTAGGCACGGCGGCGCGCTTGCGCGACGAGGAAGGCACGCGTCGTCTGAGGTCGGCAGATCTTCAGCCGAGCCGGAGCTCACCGAGTAGCGCGCGCGGCGTCGCCCCTGCGATCGCGCGGAACTCGGCGATGAGATGCGCCTGGTCGTAGTAGCCGACCTCGGCGGCGATGCTCGCCCAGCTCGCGTGCGCATCTTTGCGCGCGGCTCGCAGCGCGCGATGGAAGCGCGTGACCCTCACGAACGCCTTGGGGCTCATGCCGACGGTCTCACGGAACACGCGACGCAAGTGCCGCTCGCTCACCCCGAGGTCGTCGGCGACGGCGCTGACGCTGGCGCTCGTGAGCCTGTCAGCGGCGGCGAGCGCGAGCTGCGCGGGGGGCCGCGCCCCCGAGGTCGCGAGGCGCTCGGCGATCGCGCGCTGCAGGCGGGCTGCCGCAACACCCGTGTCGCGCGCGTCGGCGAGGTAAGCGCACAGTCGCCGCGTGGCGGCCGCGCCCCACAGATCTTCGAGCGCGACGATGCGCCCCGCCAGCGCGGAGGCAGGAACGCCGAGCAGCGCGTCCGGCGCGCCCAGGTGCAGGCGCGCGGTTACGCTCCGCTGTCCGCTGCGGACGACCTTGCGATGTGCCTTGTCCCGTGCGCCGAACGCATGCACGTCGAGCCCGTTGTGCGCCGACGGCCCGAAACGCGCGACGAGGTGGATCTCCGGGCGCGGCATCGCGACGCGCGGCATGTCGCGGTCGCACTCGTCTACGAACAGCGCCGCCACGGCGGACGCGGTCGACGCGATCGGCGCGATGCGTTCGTGGATTGCGCTCGTTGGCATGTGACGATTCTGGGTGCGCGATCGACCATCGCGCAAGGTCCCGCGCGCGCATGTCCGCTTCTTCCAATCTCGGGCGCGCGACGGCCGCTACGTTGTGCAGCATGAAGATCCTCGTCACCGGAGCGACCGGAAAGGTCGGCAGCCGCCTCAGTAGACGCCTCGCCCAGCGCGGTGATGACGTGCGCGCCCTGGTGCGCGACCGGGCGCGCGCCGACGACCTGCGCGAAGCGCGCGTCGAGCTCGCCGAAGGCGATCTGCTCCGGCCGGATTCACTCGCGGCCGCGGTGCGCGGCGTCGACGCCGTGGTCCACTGCGCGGCCTTCTTTCGTGGCGCGACGCCCGAGCAAGCGCACGAGGTCAATGATGTCGGCACGCGAAACCTCGCGACCGCCGCCCGCGCCGCCCTTGTCAAGCGCTTCATCTTCACGAGCACCGGGCTGGTCTACGGCTCGAATGGTGGCCGTCTCGCGCACGAGGACGACGCGTGCGCGCCGACCGCCGCGTACCCGGTGAGCAAGCTCGTCGCCGAGCGCTTTCTCCTCGCGATCGACGGGCTCGACGTGCGCGTGCTGCGGCTGCCGTTTGTCTACGGCGACGGCGATGCGCACATCGCGGAGGCGATCGGGATGATGCGCGGCTTCCCGCCGACGCAGCGCATGTCGATCGCGCACCACGCTGATGTCGCGCAAGCCGTCGCGCGCCTGCTCGACGCCGCGTCGCCGGCCCATCGCATCTACAACGTGGTCGACGACGAAGCCCCCGACTTGGCCACGTTGTTCGCGTCCGTGGGCGCGCCGCCGCCCGATGGCTCTGCCGTCGAGGCCGCGCGCGCCTTCGACTGTCTGCTGGACGGTCGCCGCATCCGCGAAGACCTCGGCTTCGAGCCCACGTTCCCCCGGCTCGCGGACGCGCCGCGAGCGTTGGAACGCGGCTGAGCGTGACGGGTGAGCGGGAGAGCGGCTCGAAGCGATCGTGTCCCGCCGTCACACCGGGGGCGCTAAGAACGAGCACGTGGGGCGCGCGCTCTCGTGATCCGCCGTGGCTTCGCGCGTGGTGCCGTCCGCGAGCCACACGCGCATCACGATCTGCGCGCTGCACGCCGCCGACACGGCGCGGCCGTGGCAGTCGCCGTCGCAGAACGCGGTGTCCGCGGTCCATGAAAACGGCGCCAACGCCTGATCGTCGAAGCGCGCCGCGAGCACGTACTCGCCGTTGTCGTTCGGGGCTCCCCAGTCGAAGCCGTCGGCGTCGTCGAAGATCGTTGGCGCGTCGAACACCACGTCGCGCGCGATCCACTCCACCGACGCCACGTCGAGCGACGCGTCCGCCGACGGCACCAGGTCTTCGCGTTCGTCGATGGGTCCATGGTACGCGGCGTCGAACGCGACGCCGTCGCCGAACGCGGACGTGCCTCCGTGGCGCGGCCTTCGCCATGGCCGCGACGCTCCACGCCGCGTGGCTCTTCACGATCGACGATCACGCAGCCATCGTGGAGATCGAGATGGTCATGGACCCCGCGCGCCTCGGCGGGCTCGTCGTCACCTTCGACCGCCATCACTGACCGCGGCGAGCGCAGGAGAGCGGACCTGTGGTACCTCTGATCGCATGCTGGCCCTGCTCCTCCTTGCCGGGACACCCGTCGCAGCGCTCCCGGCCGCCGCCGAGCCTTCCGGGCCGACGTCGTCGAGCGCGCCCTTCGAGACCATGAAGGTGCTCGTCCTCGACTTTCGGGCGGATGGCGCCGCGCCGTCGACCACGCGCGTCGTGCGCGACGAGATCGCCATCGACCTCGGCCATGACAAGCGCTTCGAGGTGCTGACCTCGGAGGACCTGCGGCGCACCGTGTCCGTCGAGTCCGATCGCGAGCAAGCCGGGTGCACGAGCGAGAGCTGCCTCGCGGAGCTCGGCGCGGCGATGGGCGCGCGCTACATCGTCCACGGCAGCGTCGGCGTGCTCGGGAGCTCCACCGTCGTGCAGCTCAACCTCTTCGACACCAAGGCCGCGAAGGCCATCGACCGCGAGAGCGCGGAGGCCCTGTCGAAGGAGGCGCTCCTCGACGCGCTGCACGGCGCCGTGGCGCGGCTGCGTGCGCACATCGGCGGTGAGCCCGAGGGCCCGTCGCCGCTCTTCGTCACCGGCCTCGTCGGTGCCGGCGTCGGCGGCACCGCGCTCGTCGCGAGCTTGCTCGGGGTCGCGGTCACGCTGCCGACGGTGAAGAACACCACGCCGCCGGCGTCGGGCGGGCCCTCGGGCAACGACCGCGGCACGGCGCAGGTCGTCGGTGCGCTGTCCACCGTCGCCGCCGGCGTGTCCGGCGCCGTCCTCGCCGGCAGCGTCGCCGTGCTCGCCGCGGGGCTCGCCGAATGAGCCCGCGCGCCACAGCTCTCGTCTGCGCCCTCTTCCTTGCCGTCGTGCTCGCGCTCGGCGCGGCCGCCTGTGAATTCTTCTCGCCGCTGGCGTGCACCGAGAGCGCGAGCTGCCCCGACAGCGCGTCCCACTGCGTCGACGGCGTGTGCGTCGCCCGCACGGGCGAGGGTGAGGGTGAAGGCGAAGGCGAGGGTGAGGGCGAAGGCGAAGGCGAGGGTGAGGGTGAAGGCGAAGGCGAAGGTGAAGGCGAAGGCGAAGGCGAAGGCGAGGGCGAAGGCGAGGGTGAAGGTGAAGGCGAGGGCGAGGGCGAGGGCGAGGGCGAGGGCGAGGGCGAGCCGCCGCTGAACGTGCTGATCCAGGCCGTGCAAGACGGGACCGTCGATCTGGAGACCACCGTCGAGCTCGACCACGTCATCGTGACGGCGCTGGTGCGCCCCGGCAACGTGACCGTCGCGGTCCAGGAGCCGTCGGGCGTCACCTCGGGCGCGCACACGTATCCAGACTTCGCCGGCATGGAGCTGTTCGCGGCGGCCGCGGACGCGGCGTCGGTGCCGGGCCTTTCGAGCCTCTCCGTCGGGGACTGCATCGACGTCGTCGGCGTGAGCAGCGAATTCCGCGGCCAGACACAGATCGCCCCCATCTCGTCCATCACGACAGCCACGGGCTGCGGGAGCGCGCCGGCGCCGCTCGTCGTCGACGTGGCCGACGTCGCCAGCAACGCCGCCGCCGGCGGGCCGGGGCCGAGAGCGGAGAGCCTCGAGGGCGTGCTCATCGAGCTCCAGGACGTGACCGTGCTCTCGGGAGACGAGCAGGCCTTCAAGGTCGCCTCCTCGAGCGGCGGGACGGAAGAGGTGGATGTCAACCCGTTCCTCACGGGCGGGAGCTTCACGACGCCGATCAGCGTCGGGCAGACCTTCTCGTCGCTGGTCGGCGTCTACGCCGAGTTCGACGCGCTCTCGGGCGAGAGCTTCTATTTCCTCGAGCCCCGCAGCGACGCCGACCTCACGCCGTGAGGCTCAGGCGGGCCAACCCGCCGGGACGAGGTGCAGGAGCGGTTGCTGCAGCAGCGGCGCGACGACGTGGAGGATGATGTCGCCTGAGCGCGTTCATGTACGGCAGCACGCACACGGTTCCGACGACGGAGCCGGCCCAGATCGCGACCGCGGTGCGCGAGAAGAACCGGCCGCGCTCGCCCGAGCGTGCCACCTTGTCAGCATAGCAACGGCGCCGCGCGGGGCTTCATGCGCGGAGCGCCGCGACGTCACCGCCGCCACGAAGTGCAGCGTGTCCGCGCTGCGACGGGCGCATGGTTCGCGGAAGGAGCGCCGCCGGCGGGGACGGCGGCGAGGCCCTTCCCCGTACGGCGCCCGCCACCGGCACCTTGACGGCATTGCTTGCGCCCACTCGCCCGACGCGGAAGGGCCTCGTCGCCGGTCCAGGCGGCGCGGCCCAGTCCTCTGGGGTGCAAGGTCGCGGGCGATGTATTAGGCGTCGAACCCATGGGCAGCCAGCGCACGCTTCGGGCCGTCAAGGGCATGAACGACCTCTTCGAGGAGGAGCTCGCCGCGTGGCGCCATCTCGAGGACGCCGCGCGCGAGGTCTTCCTCGCGTTCGCCTACGGCGAGATCCGCACGCCTCTCGTGGAGGAGACCGAGCTGTTCGTCCGCGGCGTCGGCGAGGGCACCGACATCGTCGGCAAGGAGATGTTCCGCGTGGTGCGCGCGCCGCCCGCCGGCGGCGTCGCCCACGGCCCCGAGGACAAGGAGAGTCTCTCGCTGCGTCCCGAGGGCACCGCCGGCGTCGTCCGCGCCATGCAGGAAAACGGCAAGCTCGTCGCCGACGCGTACCACAAGGTCTTTTATCTGGGCCCCATGTTCCGCGCCGAGCGCCCGGCCAAGGGGCGCTACCGGCAGTTCTCGCAGCTCGGCTGCGAGGTGCTCGGCTACGCCGATCCCGCGGCCGACGTCGAGGTCATCGCCCTCGTGCAGGCGTTGCTCGAGCGCCTCGGCGTCGCCGGCGACACGCGCCTGCTCCTGTCGTCGCTCGGCGACGCCGGCCCCGATCGCCAGCGCTACAACGAGGCCCTGCGCGCCTACTTCGCTGCGCACAAAGACGCGCTCAGCGAGGACAGCCTGCGAAGGCTCGAGCAGAACCCCCTGCGAATCCTCGACAGCAAGGACGAGGGCGATCAGAAGCTCGTCGTCGACGCCCCCAAGCCCCTCGACTTCCTCTCCGAGGACGCGCGCGCCCACTTCGCCGCCGTGAAGCAAGGCCTCGACGACCTCGGCGTCGCGTACACCGTCGAGCCCAAGATCGTCCGCGGCATCGACTACTACACGCGCACCGTCTTCGAGTTCGTCGGCGAGGCCGGGCTCGGCGCGCAGTCCACCGTCGCCGCCGGCGGCCGCTACGACGGGCTCGTCGAGGAGCTCGGCGGCCGCGCCACCCCCGCCGTCGGCTTCGCCGCCGGCATCGAGCGGCTGCTCCTGATGATCGCCGCGCTCGGCAAAACGCCCCCCGCGCGCCCGTGCACGCTCATGCTCATCGCCGCCGACGACGGCGGTCGGGCGATGTGCAGAAAGCTCGCATACGCGCTCCGCCGCGCCGGCGTCCGCGTCGACGTCGATCTGCGGGCGCGGAGCGTAAAGGCCCAGATGAAGCACGCGGACAAATCCGCGGCGCTCTTTACGGCGACCGTCGGGTCGAGCGAGATTGAGCGCGGCTCGATGCCGTTGAAGACGATGGCCACCGGCGCCGTCGTTGACGTACCCCTTGTGCCCGCGGCCCTGCACCGCGAGCTGCTCGCGCGCACCTCCGAGGTTCCATGATGATTTCCCGTCTCGCCCCCATCGCCGCCGCCGTCTTCGCCGCCACCCTCGCGCACGCCGGCGGCGACACCGCGCCGGGCGTCACCGGGGGCGACGAGGGGCTCAAGCCGGGCGTTTCGGCGCCGCAGTTCATGCTGCCGGTGGTCAACGACTTCGCCGGCGGCCGGAAATGGGGCCCGGGCAAGTGGACGGGGAGCTCCACCAAGGACGCGAAGAAGCTCGTCGTCATGAGCTTCTTCGCCACCTACTGCGAGCCCTGCAAGAAGGAGATGCCCGAGCTCGCGCGCATCTACGAGGCGTACAAGGATCAGGGGCTCGGCGTGATGCTCGTGTCCATCGACAAGGGCAACGAGCAGCGCCAGACCATCATCGACCTCGCCAAGCAGAACAAGGTCACCTTCCCCGTGATGCACGACCGCTTCCAGGTCGTCGCCCGCCGCTACTCGGCCGAGCGCCTGCCGTACATGTTGATGCTCGACAACACCGGCACCGTGAAGACCGTGCACGTCGGCTACACCGACGACGTCAAGGCCAACCTCGAAAACGAGGTCCGCGCGGGCCTCGGGCTGCCGCCGCTCGCCGCCGCCGACGCCGCTCCGCCGCCGAGCAAGAAGGCGCCGGCGAAGCACGGACGCGCCCGCAAGGGGAAGGGCTGAGATGCTCGGGCTCGCGCTCGCGTTCTCCATCGCCGCCGCTCCCGCCGCCGCCGACGATCGCACGCTGGTCTTCGTCGACGACGTCCAGGCCGCCGACAAGGCCCTCGGCCCCGACGCCACCGCGCTCACCACGGCCCTGTGCGCCGCCATCGGCAAGGACAAGCGCTTCGACGTCCTGTGCGCGCCCGACGTCAAGCAGATCCTGAGCTTCGCCGCCACCGCCGCCATGGTCGGCACCAGCGGCGATGGCCCCGGCGGCGCCATCCAGAAGCGCCTCGATCACGCCAAGGACGTCGTGAGCGCGTTGTTCAAGAGAGAGGGCGGCAAGTACGTCCTCGTCATCAAGGCGGGCCCCAAGGCAGCCGGGGCGCCGGCCACCGCCCTGTACTCCGACAAGGCCGTGATCGCCCTCGAGGAGAAGGGCGACAACCCGCGCGCCATCCTCGACAAGATGCCCGCGCTGGCCGCGCGCGTCAGCGCCGCGCTCTTGCCGGCGGCCGCCACGCCGCCGCCGCCGCCCGCGCCCCTCAAGCGGTAGCGGGCCACACGCCCCTTGGCTGGTTTCGATGCAGCGAGCCGCGCGCCCTTGAGCGCCGCACAAGCGAAGTCGTACGACTGTACGGCAGCGAATCATCATCGCTGAAAAGGAGCCTGAAATGCGCGTCGTCGTGCTCGCTTGCGTCGGTCTCGTCGCGGGATGCGGTCTGGATTTGTCGCAGCTCGGTGACCTCGCCAACAAGGACAAGGGCGGCGATGACCCGGGCGGCGTGTCCCAGGGGATCGGCAATTGCGACGCCGCGGCAAACGTCGCCCAACAGCTCGCGTCGACGGCGGACCCGGGACCGCCGCCTGCGATGACCGGCGGCACCATCGTCGACGGGACCTACGCCCAGACGGCGCACGTCTATTACGAAAACGACGCGAACTCGAGCAACGACGCGGAGACCCTCGTCTTCGCCAACGGCACCGTGAAGCAAATCGCCTCGGACAACGGCGGTCCCGACCAGATCGTCGGGGGGACGGTGACCACGTCGGGCAACGCGCTCACCTTCACCCTGGTCTGCCCGCAAGCGCTGACCATCGACGGCACCTACACCGCGACGGACACTACGTTCACCTTCATTCGCTCCGACGACCCGGATCGAGTGGTGACGTTCACCAAGCAGTAGCCGGGCAAAAAAACAACCCCGCCGGGGGGCGGGGTGTCTGGTGCGCGGAGGGAGACTCGAACTCCCATGCCTCGCGGCGCTACCACCTCAAGATAGTGTGTCTACCAGTTCCACCACCCGCGCGCGGCCAGAGCGCGATAACTGCCGCAGCTTCGTTCAGAAAGCAAGGGCGTAGTCGCCGGTCGAACCTACGGAGCCTTCGCGGGGGCCGGCGCGGGCGCCGCGTCCGAGGAGGGGGCGCTGTCCGCGGGCTCCGCGGGGGCGGCGTCGTCATCGGCGTCCGCGTCGTCGGCCTTGGCGTCGTCCGTGCCCTTGGCGTCGTCGGCCTTGGCGTCGTCCGTGCCCTTGGCGTCGTCGGCGGGCTTGGCGTCGTCGGCGGGCTTGGCGTCCCCGGTGGCCGCGGGGGCGGCCTTGTCACCGGTGGCGGCGCCGTCGTCGGCCTTGTCGTCGCCCTTCTTCTTGTCGCCGTCCTTTTGTGTGGCGACGGCCTTGGTCTTCATCACCGAGGTGGTGTGGGACACGAAGTAGCTGAGCGAGATGGAGGTGATCATGAAGACCACCGCCGACGCCGCCGTGAGCTTGGCGAGGAAGGTGTTGGCGCCGCGGCCGCCGAACACCGTCTGACCGCCCGCGCCGCCGAACGCCGCGCCCATACCTCCCCGCGCGCCGGGCTGAAGCAGCACGAAGAGAATGAGGAAGAGGGACACGAGGACGTGCAGGATGATCAAAAAGGCGGTCATGGCCGCTGTGGTCTACGAGCCCCGTCGCTCGACGGCAAGCCCCGTCAGACCCGCGCCCGTCAGACCCGCGCCCGTCAGACCCGCGCGCCAGACCCGCGCCCGCCAGACCCGCAGCGTCAGACCCGCCGTCAGACCCGGCCCAGCCCGGCCTCGGCGATCCGGAGCAGGCTCTCGGCCTCCAGGCTCGCCCCGCCCACCAGGGCCCCGTCGACGTCCGGCTCCGCCAGCAGCTCGGCGGCGTTGTCCGGCTTGACGCTGCCGCCGTATTGGAGGCGGACCAGGGCAGCCTTGTCGCCGAAGTGCTTGTCGAGGAGCTTGCGGATGAGGGCGTGGACCTCCTGCGCCTGCGTCGGCGTGGCGTTCTTGCCGGTGCCGATGGCCCAGACGGGCTCGTAGGCGAGCACCAGGCGGGCGACCTCGTCGGCCTTGACGACGTCGAGGATGGCCTCCGTCTCGTGGGTCACCACGCTCACCATCTTGCCGTTTTCGCGTTGCGCGAGGGTCTCCCCGACGCACGCGATGGGGACGATGCCGGCGTCGAGGGCGGCGCGGACGCGCTTGGGAACCGTGGTGTTGTCGTCGCCGAACATCGCGCGGCGCTCGCTGTGCCCGCAGATGGCGTGGGTGACGCCGAGCTCCTTGAGGTGCGCGGCGCTCCACTCGCCGGTGAACGCGCCCTTCTCGGCCCAGTGGACGTTTTGCGCGCAGATGGCGAGGGCGCTGCCGCGCGCGGCCTCGCACGCCGCGAACAGCGTGGTGGCGACGGGCGCGACGGCCAGCTCGACCTTGCCCTGCAGCCTGCCGATGCCGGCGACGAGGGCTTCCACCTGGCGGCGCGTGGCGTCGACGCCGAGGTGCATCTTCCAATTGCCGCAGACGAAGGGGGTGCGCGCCATGTCGAGAGCCTCCGGGGAGCTGGATGCGCCTACCGCGCGGCCGATGCAACTGCCCCCCGTGGCGCCAGGGGGCGACGCCTGCACACATCCCGGGACGTCGGCTCCTGCCGAGGCGCGCACACCGCCTCGCGACGGCGTCATGCGCGAGGTTTGGGCTACGATCCATTCGTGCGCATCTGCCCCCGCTGCGGGAAGACCTTCGACGACAGCCAGGCGTTTTGTGGCGCCGACGGCTCCGCCTTGACGACGTCGTCGGGCGCGGGCGCGGAGACGTCCGGCTCGGAGTTGCGCGCGTTGCCGACGGGGACGGTGATCGGCAACTACCGGGTGAACGCGATCATCGGCAAGGGCGGCATGGGCGTGGTCTACGCCGCCGAGCACACGCGGCTCGGGCGCAAGGCCGCGCTCAAGGTGTTGCGCAGCGAGTTCGTCGAGGACCCCGCGATCGTCCAACGCTTCTTCGAGGAGGCGCGGGCGGCGAACCAGGTGGGCCACGAGCACGTCGTCGAGATCATCGACTTCATCGAAACGCCGTCGCTGCGCGCGTACGTCATGGAGCTCCTCGAGGGCGAACCCCTGACGACGCTGATCGGCACGCCGGCGCTCGGCCTGGTGCGCGCGCTCAACATCGCGCGGCAGGTCGCAGACGCGCTCGGCGCGGTGCACGCGGCGGGCATCGTCCACCGCGATCTCAAGCCCGACAACGTGTTCCTCGCGCGGCGCGGCAAGCAAGAGGACTTCGTGAAGGTCCTCGACTTCGGCGTCGCCAAGCTCATGGAGATCGGCGAGGGCAAAAACCCGCTGACGCAGACGGGCATGGTGCTCGGGACGCCGGCGTACATGTCCCCGGAGCAGCTCAAGGGCAGCGAGATCGATCCGCGCTCGGACATCTACGCCCTCGGCGTGATCCTCTACGAGGTCACCACCGGCAAGCGGCCGTTCCGGGCGAGGACCCTGCCGGAGCTGATGCTCAAGCACGTGAACGAGCCGGCGCCTCGGCCGTCGGAGGTCTTGAAGAGCACGCCGCCGATGCTCGAGGAGCTCATCCTGCGCTGCCTCGAGAAGGAGCCGAAGGCGCGGCCGCGCGACATGCGCGAGGTCGAGATCACCTTGCAGGAGCTCGTCGAGCGCGTGAGCAACACCCTCGACGGGCCGACGGTGGTGGTGCCGGGGCAGGCGGGCGCGAGCACGCGCGAGGAGTCGCTGAGCGCGGACGCGAGCGCGCCGCCGTCGGCCCCCACGGAGGACGACGAGCTGCTCTTCGACGACGACGGCGCCGCCGCCGCCGAGGGCCCGGAGGCCGCGGTGAGCCGCCTCCGGCCGCCGCTGCGCCCGTCGCCGCAGCCCCTGTCGCGCCCGGTCGAGGAGATCCAGGCGCCGGACATCCCGGCCCTCGCGACGCCGTCGCCGGCGACGCGCTCGGGGCTCGGGCTGGTCGTCCCCGACGAGCCCGGCGGGCCGGGCCCCGACGCGCTCGGCTCCGCGGCGCTCGCCTTCGACACGCTCGGCCCCGACGACCTCGCCGCGCTCCCGGCGCGCCGCCCCCTGCGCTCGGCCGCCACCGCGTTCCTCATCACGGCCGCCATCATCGGCATCGGCTTCTACGCGTTCGTCGAGCTCGCCCCGGCGTCGACGCCGACCGTGCCCGCGCCGCCGCAGAGCGCGCCGCCGAAGACCGCGTCCGCGGGCGACACCGGGTCCGCCGGCGACACCGGGTCCGGCGACGCCACCGGGTCCGGCGACGCCACCGGGTCCGCCGGCGACACCGGGTCCGCCGGCGACACCGGGTCCGCCGGCGACACCGGGGCCGCCGCCGACACCGGGGCCGCCGCCGACACCGGGTCCGCCGGCGACACCGCGTCCGCCGCCGCCCACGCCGACGCCACGGGCGCCTCCGGGGCCCCCGCCGACGCCGACCAGAGCGCGCCGCACGCGCCGCACGCGAAGCCCAGGAGGACGCACCACGCCGTCGAGCCCAAGGGCCACAAGAAGCCGGCGAAGACCGGGAAGCCGAAGGAAGTCCCGCTCGATCCGTTCGCGAACTGAGGTCCACCATGCGCTGCGCCGCCCTCCTCGCCCTCTCGCTCGCCGTCGCTCCCGCGGCGCGTGCCGACGACGCGACGGCGCGCGCCAAGAAGGCCTTCGAGGCGGCCACGGCGGCCTTCGAACGTGGTCGCTACGACGTGGCGCTCGCCGGCTACACCGAGGCCTACGGCGACAAGCCCCTGCCGGCGTTCCTCTTCAACATCGGCCTGTGCCATCGAAAGCTCGGCCACCACGACGAGGCCGTCGACTTCTTCACGCGCTACCTCGAGGCGCAACCCAAGGCGAAGAACCGCGCCGACGTCGCTGCCATGCTCGCCGAGGAAGAGAAGCTCCTGCGTGCAGCCCCGCCCCACCCCCCGGGGGTGGCGCCGCCCGGCGAGGCCGCGCACGCGCCGGCGAGCCCGGAGACGACCACCGCAGCGCCGGCGAGCCCTGCGCCGTCGGAGGGCCAGCCCGCGCGCGCGGGTCCGGCGAGCGAGGACGCGGCGCCGAGCCCCGACGGCGACGGCGGCGACAACCTCATGCCCTGGCTCGTCGGCGGCGGCGTCGCCACCGCGCTCGCCGTCGGCGCGGCGGTCACCGTCGCGCTCGTGGCCACCGCCAAACCGGCGCCGGTGGCCACCATCGACCTGCGCGGAGCGACCCCATGAAGCGCCTGCACGCCCCGCTCCTCGCGCTCGCGACCTGCGCGCTCGCGTCGTGCCCCGACGACACCGTCGCCGGCGGCACCGGCGTCGACGTTCACGTCGTCTTCGACGCCAAGCTCTCGCTCGATCAGCTCGGCTTCTCGTTCATCCTCGCCGGCGCGCCCGCGTTCACCTCCGTGCGCGAGCCCGTCCCCGCCGCGCCGCTCGATCCGGACAACACGGTCGTCGAGATCCTGCTGCCGTCGTCGCTGGCGGGGCAGACCATCACCATCGCCGTCGACGGCTTCCACGGCGACTCGCTCGAGGGCTCCGGCCAGGTCGACGTCAAGCTCGTCAAGGGAAAGAAGGTGCCCGCCGAGGTGAAGCTCGGCGCGCCGCTGTCCTGCGGCGACGGCAAGGTGCGCCTCGGCGTCGAGGGCTGCGACGACGGCGGCCTCGACGACGGCGACGGCTGCTCCGCGGACTGCGCCGTGGAGCCCGGCTTCGCGTGCAACGGTGAGCCGTCCTCGTGCGTCCCCGTCACCTGCGGCGACGGCACCATCGACGACGGCGAGCAATGCGACGACAGCAACGTCTTCGACGACGACGGCTGCTCGCACGCTTGCACCCCCGAGCCGGGCTACGTCTGCAGCGGCGAGCCCTCCCAGTGCACGCACACCTGCGGCGACGGCGTCATCGACGACGGCGAGGCCTGCGACGACAACAACGTCGACGTCGACGACGGCTGCGACGCCAATTGCGCCGTGGAGCCCGGCTATCGGTGCAGCGGCGCCCCGTCGAGCTGCACGCTCACCTGCGGCAACGGCGTCATCGACGACGGCGAGGCCTGCGACGACGAGAACCTCGACGACGACGACGGCTGCTCTTCCTCGTGCAACGTCGATCCCGGCTTCGTCTGCATCGGCGAGCCCTCGTCGTGCCACGCCACTTGCGGCGACGGCACCCTCGACCCCGGCGAGGCTTGCGACGACGGCGGCATCGGCGTCGCCGACGGCTGCGACGCCAACTGCGCCGTGGAGCCCGGCTTCGCCTGCACCGGCGCGCCGTCGACGTGCGCGCACACCTGCGGCAACGGCGACGCGGACGCCGGCGAGGCCTGCGACGACGGCAACACCGCCGACGGCGACGGCTGCTCGTCGACGTGCACCGTGGAGACCGGCTTTTCGTGCCCGGCGTCGGGCACGTGCTCCACCGTGTGTGGCGACGGCCTCGTGCGCGGGGACGAAGAGTGCGACGACGGCAACACCGACGACGGCGCTCCCGGCGACGGCTGCTCGTCCACGTGCACCGTGGAGACCGGCTTCGCGTGCGCCGGGGAGCCGTCCTCGTGCGGCCCCGCGTGTCACATCGGCGGCATCGTGGTCGCCGCCGGCGCCGCCGATCCGACGAACACGTGTCGCGCCTGCGACCCGACCCAGAACCCCGACGACTACAGCCCCGTCGTAAACGGCTTCGTCTGCGACGACGGCGTCTTTTGCAACGGCGCCGACTCGTGCGACGCCGGCGCGTGCACCGCCCACGCGGGCACGCCCTGCTCGGGCACCACACCGTCGTGCAACGAGACCGATCGACGCTGCGACTGCGCCAGCGACAGTTGCAACGACGGCGCCTTCTGCAACGGCGTCGAGGCCTGCGACGCCGGCAGCGGCGCCTGCGGCCCGGGCACGCCCCCGACGTGCGGCGCGCCCACGCCGGTGTGCAACGAGGTCAACGACCAGTGCGCCGAGTGCGCCGTCGACAGCGACTGCACCAATCCGGCGAACCCGTCGTGCCTCGCGGGCGTGTGCGTGTGCCAGGGCTGCGGCTGCCCGACCGGCCAGCACGACGGCGGGGACGGGACGTGCGTCGCCGACGGCACCTGCTCGCCGGGCTTTGCGCGCGGCTTTGTCGACGGCGACGGCGACGGCGTGGGCGCCGGCAGCCTCACCGCCAACTGCTTCCCCGGGCCGCCGTTCCCCGCGGGCATCTCGCAGACGGGCACGGACTGCGACGACGGAAACGCGAACGTCTTCCAGAACCGCACGCTGTTTCCCGACAACGACGCCGACGGCTTCACCGGCGCGTCGGGCACCTTCTGCGTCGGCAGCACGCTGCCCGCCAACCTCCTCGCCGCGGCCGCGCCGCCGCCGTTCATCGGGTACGACTGCGCGAGTGCGATCACGATCGACCAACCCGGGCCGCGTCGCTGGAACTCGGTGGACAACGCCGAGCGCATCGACACCAACGAGGCCGAATCCAACCTCAACAGCGGCGAGGAGCTCACGGAGCCGCTCGTGGTGACGGGGTACTCGCTCGGCGTTCCCGGCACGGCGACCATCACCGGCGTCGAGGTGCGCGTGACGCGACGCTTCACCGGCGACGGCACGACGGGTAACGCCGTCACCGACCTCTCGGTGACGCTCACGCTCGACGGGAACGAGCCCGGGACGTCCACGGAGCACGCGTCGGCGACGCCGTGGCCGGAGAACACGCGCACCGTGGCGGTGTACGGCGGCCGAAACGACACCTGGGGGCTCACGCTCACGCCCGCCGTGGTGAACGCCCCGGACTTCGGCGTCGTGCTCGTCGGACAGATGCACGGCTCGGTCACCGCGCGCGTCGACGGCATCCAAATCCGTGTCTTCACCAACGATGCCGCACGCGCCGACTGCGACGACGGCAGCCAGGCGGTGTTCTCCACGGCGACCAACCTGCGCACCGACGCGGATGGCGACGGCTTCACCGTCGGCGCCGACCAGACGGTGTGCGCGGGGGCCACCATCGCCTCCACGCTCGTGCAGACGCACCCGTCCCAGGACGACTGTTTCGACTCCAACGCCTTCGCGCGGCCGAACCAGACGGGTTTTTTCACGTCGAGCCGCGGTGACGGCAGCTTCGACTACAACTGCGACGGCAGCATCCAGCGGTCGCCGTCCTCGGTCACCGAGGACGAGACCTGCCAGTGCGACGTCATCCCGGGCGGCGTGTGCAGCGCGGCGACCACGGCCTCGCACAGCACGAGCGGCGTCGCTTGCGGCAGCAGCACGTCCGACGACTTCTGCAGCGGCGAGTGCGACACGCCCACCTGCGCGCTCTCCCAGGGTTCTCGGACGGTGCGCTGTCATTGAGCGCCCCTTCTGCGGGGGGTTCCGTGCTAGACCGCCGCCTCCACTGAGATCCAGGAGATCATCATGCAGAAAATTCTCGTCACCGGTGCCACCGGCAACGTCGCCCAGAACGTCATCAAGCAGCTCCGCGGCCAGAACCTCGACGTGCGCTGCCTCGTGCGCAGCGAGGGCAAGGGCGAGGCGCTCAAGGCCGCCGGCTGCGAGCTCGCCGTCGGTGACTTCACCGACAAGGCGTCGCTCGTGAAGGCGCTCGACGGCGTCGACACCGTGTTCCTCGTGACCCCGATGCACGAAGACGCCGCCACCTGGGCGGGCAACGTCATCGAGGCCGCGCAGCACCTGAGCCACAAGCCGCGCGTCGTGCGCCTGTCCGCGTTCGCGTCGTCGGTGGACGGCCCCACGGACAACAGCAAGCTCCACGGCCACACCAATCACCTGCTCGCCGTCTCGGGCCTGCCGTACTGCATCCTGCAGCCGAGCTTCTTCATGCAGAACATGTTCATGAGCGGCCAGTCCATCGCCAAGGACGGCTCCATGCTCTGGGGCATGGGCGACGCCAAGCTCGGGCTCATCGACGTGCGCGACATCGCCGACGTGGCCGTCAAGGTCCTCGTCGACCACTCGTGGGACTTCGGCACCTACGTGCTCACGGGCCCCGAGGCGCTGTCGTTCCACGACGTCGCCACCTGCCTCACCACCGTGCTCGGCAAGGAAGTGAAGTACGTGCCGGTGGCGGTTGACGCCGTCGCCAAGGGCGCCAAGGAGATGGGCATGAGCGCGTGGGGCGCCAACGTGATCAAGGACTACTCGACGTTCTACGGCGCCGACAAGGCGTCCTTCATCACGTCGTTCGTCGAGAAGATCGCGGGCCACAAGCCGCGCTCGTTCGACGTGTTCGCCAAGGAAGTGCTCGCGCCGGCCTTCCAGCGCTGATCTGCGCGGTGTGACGACATCCGCGGCGGAAGGACGTTGCGTCGTTGACGACGCCGACGTGCCCCGCCGCGGATGTCGCCTTGTTCGAGCCGCGGTCGGCCGCTACCCTGGCGTCGTGGACGTCGAAGAGCAGAGCGTTCGCGGCAAGCCCCGCGGGGTGTTCCTCGGGGGCTTCTTCGTGTTGTGCCTCGCGATCGCCGTGATCATGGCCTTCGCCACGGTTTTCAGCGTCACGCTCTCGCTGTCCGCCCCGCACCGACCTGACGAGCCCGTGGTGGCGCGCACGCTGCTCGTCGGCACGGTCAGCTTGGCGATCTGCGCGTTCTTCGCTCTGGTCTCAAAGCGCATCTTCGACGAGTGGCGGGGACGCAGCGTCGCGCACGTCATCCCCCCCGCGCTGACAGTGCCGATCGCGTTCGCGCTCGGCGCCGGGGGCCTCGCGGCGTCATTTGCCTCGGACCGCCCCACGTATGGCGTGGGAGCGAGTGTCATCTTCATCGGCTACGCGGTCATGGCCACGTGGCGCTGGATCAAGAAGAAGCGCGCATGAGCGGCGCCTCCTCCCTCGCGGCGCTCACGCCTTGTTGAGCAGGTCCCGGATCTCGGTCAGCAACACGACGTCGGCCGGTGGAGGGGGAGGCTCTGCGGGAGCAGCAGCGGCCTCCTCCTTGGCCATGCGCTCCTTCAGGTGGTTCACGCCGCGCACCACGAGGAACACGGCGAACGCCAGAACCAGCGTGTTGACCAACACCGTGGCGAACGCGCCGTAGCCGAGCACGACGGCGCCGGCGAGCTTGCGGGCCTCGGCGAGCGGGGTCCCCGGCTCTACCGTCCCCTTGAGAATGACGTAGCTGTTCGAGAAGTCGGACTTCCCGATGAGGCCCGTGAGCGGGACGATGAGCTCGTTGACGAACGACTTGAGGATCGTCGTCATCGCGCTGCCGATGATGATGCCGACGGCGAGGTCGATGGCGCTGCCCTTGCCGATGAAGTCGCGGAAGTCTTTCCACAGAGACATGTCACCCTCCAATCACTGCACAATCACGAGCTCGACCCGCCGGTTCTGCTGGCGCCCGTCCGGCGTGTCGTTGCTCGCCACGGGCTTGTCGTCGCCGAAGCCGGCGGACGCCGTCGTTGTCGAGGTCGGGGCAGCCGTCGTCGTCCTGATAGCCGTCCTTGTCCTCCGGCGCCTGCGGGCACTTGTCGAGGCGATCGACGATGCCGTCGCCGTCCGTGTCGACGTCCGGGCAGCCGTGGTTCTCCGCGGGCCCGCTGTTGTCCGGACACTTGTCGTCCGCGTCCTTCACGCCGTCGCCGTCGTTGTCGAGGTCGGGGCAGCCGTCGTCGTCCTGGTAGCCGTCCTTGTCCTCGGGCGCCTGCGGGCACTTGTCGAGGCGATCGACGACGCCGTCGTTGTCGCTGTCGGCGTCCGGGCAGCCGCGGTTGTCCGCGGGCCCGCTCTGCTCCGGGCACTTGTCGTCGGCGTCGGCGACGCCGTCTTTGTCCCCGTCGCTCGGCGCGCGCGCCGACCAGCGCAGGCCGGCCAGCATGCGGTAGTCGGGGAAGCCGCGGCCGGGCTCGATGCCGAGGCCGCCGCCGAAGAACACGCTCAGCGGCCCCGCGATGCGGCTCTCGAGCGTCACGAGCGCCTCGGTGCCGTTGACCACCGCGTCCTGCGCCGCCCCCGACAGCGACAGGCCCACCTCGGTGGGTCGCTTCTCGTCGACGGTGAACACGTAGGCGACGCCGAGCTTGTACACGAGCTCGTCGCCGATGCGCACGCCGCGGGCGGTCTCCGTGGCCGAGCGCAGGCGGTAGCCGAGGTTGGCGGCCGCGCGCAGGTGGCGGCCGAAGGTGCGCGAGAGGGCGAGCCCGGGCGTGAACGCGAAGGAGGAGCCGCCGAAGTAGTCGGTGCCGAAGCTGGTCGGCAAGACGACGGGCAAGAGCGCGGCGAGGTCGAAGACGGCGCCGTCCCGCTGGCGCAGGAGGCGCACCTTGGGGACCAGGCGGAGGTCGCCGAAGCCCGCCGTCGCGAGCGGCGCGGCGGTGTCGCCCGCGGGCGCGAGGCCGTCGTCGCGCGCCTGGAAGAAGAGCACCGGGAGGTCGCCTGACAACTCGAGCCAGTTGAACAGCGCGATGTTCGCGAGGACGTCACCGGCGACGCGGTTGTCGATGAGCGCGCCGGCGCGCAGGTTGTCCTCGTCGACGGCGAACACGGGGTCGTATTCGTAGCCGAGGAGCACGCCGGAGTCCCACGAGAGGTGGTCGGGCACGCCCGCCCACTGGGTGTTGCCGATGCCCTCGACGCCCGCGGCGATCTCCAGGCGCTCGGCGGGCAGCGCGCGCCCGCCGTCGGCGCGCGCGGCGAAGGACGTGAGCGCGGCGGCCGCCGCGACGACAACGAGAGGGACGAAGGGCTTCGTGCGCATCGTGTCCTCGCGCTCAGAAGAGCTTGTAGGAGAGCAACACCGACGTCGCGATGTCATAGTTGGTGTACGCGTTGCGTCGCGCGATGGCGCCGTTGTCCCAGGCGGCGTTCAGCGTGACGCCGATGCTGAGGCTCTGGTTCAAGCTCACGTTCAGCGTGTTGGTCCACGCCGCGATGGTCGCCTCGCCGAGGCCGAGCTTGTTGTCGCCGCCGCCGAGGCGCGCCTTCTCGAAGGGCGCGTCCACCGACGGGAAGATGTTGGGGATGATCTCGAGCGTGGTGGTGTAGCTGACGTTGTCCGACAGCGCGTTGGTGTACGCCAACGCGAAGCGCGCGCCGATGGTGCCGGTCTCTTCGAGCTGCGTGTCGTCGTAGATGTCGACGCGGCCGTCCTTGTTGGTGTCGACGCCGACGGGCGTGTCATCGATGGTGTAGACGACGCCGGCCTCGCCGGAGAGCGAGTGCTTCTTCAGGTTGAAGAAGTAGTGCCGGTATCCGAGCTCGCCGCGCAGGCGCGCGAGCAGGTTGGCGGCGGAGTCGTGGAACACGAGGGCGGCGACGTAGAGCGAGTCGTTTTCGGCGAGGAAGTAGTCGTAGCGCAGCTTGGCGCCCGCCACGGTGGCCGCGCGGTTGTTCGGGTCGAACAGCGGCAGGCCGTAGCCGTTGGACGGATCGCCGTCGGGGTCCTGCGCCACCGACGTGAGCCCGGCCGCGAGCTCCACGCGGAAGCCGTGCTGGAGGACCCGCGCCTGGTAGTAGCCGCCGGCGCGCCCGGCGGCGGAGGAGGTGTTGCCGTCGTTGAAGAGGATGCCGAGCGAGACCTGCGCCTCCTGCGACAGCGTCGACGACACCTTGGGCGGCGGCGCGGCGACGGCCTCCTGCGGCTTGGCCTTGTCGACCTTGGACGGGTCGAGGTCTTCGACCTGCGCGCGCGCCGACAGCGCGGACGCGAAGACGAGAGTGACGAGCACGGGGTGGGAGAGCATGGGCGACATCGGCATCCTTCCCTGACGAGCGCGCGGGTAGACCCGCAGGCGCCAGTTTCGTCAACCACGTCCGCGCTCCGGTTGCGGGGTGGCAGGCGGCGCGCGTGCGGCGCTGATCTGCTGTAATGGTCCGCCCCGCGGGGCGTTTCATCAGCAATTCGTGAGGGGAAGCGCGTGGACGACCGCTGGGCTGCCGATGCCGACGAGATGACCGCCGTGGCGCGCGGCGACGACGTCGCGTTCACGCGGCTGTATCGCAGCCACCACCCGCGCGTCTTCCGCGTGGCCTGCGGCATCCTCGGTGATCGCGAGGCTGCCCGGGACGTCGCCCACGACGCCTTCCTCAAGCTCCTCGCCGTCGCGCCGCGCTGGGAGCCGCGGGCGCGCGTGGACACGTGGCTCCATAAGGTCACGGTGAACGCGTGCCTGTCCTGGCGGCGACGCCTCGTGCGCGCGCTGGTCCCGATGCCGGTGGCCGAGGCGAAGAGCGCCGTCGACGTCGTCGCCGACCGCGAGGCGCGCGAGCAGACCCGGCGAGCGCTCGCGCATCTCTCGGCGCGCGACCGCGCGCTCGTCGTGCTGCACCTCGATCAGGACCTCGCGGCCCACGAGATCGCTCCGCTCGTCGGGCTGACCGACAACGCCGCCCGCGTCGCGCTCCACCGCGCGCTCGAACGCGTGCGCCGTCATTTGCCCGGGGAGGCGTCGTCGGGCGCCGCCGCGGCTGATCCGCGAAGGGTGCTGCCATGAACGATCTGAAGGCGCGCGTGCAAACGCTCCTCGACGCCGAGATGCCCACTGCGCGCGAGGGTGACAGCGACCTCGCCCTCCTCCTCGCCCGAACGCGTCGTCACCGCGGGCTCGTGTGGGGCTCCGCCGTGCCGGCTGCGCTCGCCACCGCCGCCGTCGTCGCCTTCGTGGTCGTACGTGGCCACACGCCGCTGGAGCACAACCGCGACGAGCCGCTCTACATCTCCGTCGCCGACGCCGGCGATCCGCAGTCCGCCGTCATCATCGATCTCCGGTTGTCACCGCAGCGCAAAGGAAGATGAACATGGCCCTGTTGTCCGTTTCGACCCTCGCCCTCGCCGTCGCGCTCGGCGCCGTCGCGCCGCAGCTCCCGCCGGGGACGCGCAACGTGAAGGTCACCCTGCACCTCGAAGACGCGGACGTCGCCAACGTCTATCGGCTCGTCGGTGACATCGGCCGCATGAGCGTCGTCCTCGACGCCTGCCTGGCGCGCGAGAAGGTGAGCCTCCGCCTGAAGGACGTGCCCCTGTCGATGGTGCTCGACGCCGTGGACGAGAAGGTCGGCAGCACGCGGACGCTCGAGGGCGGCGTGCTCGTCGAGCATTGCGGCGGCGCGCCGCGCGACGACGACCAGAGCCTCGACAAGCGCATCACGGTCAGGATGAAGAGCGTGAAGCCTGCGGACGCGCTCGCCGCGGTGGCGTCGCTTGTGAACGCGGGCACCGCCGGCGTCGTCGACGCCGCGCCCATCACCATCGATGTCGAGGGCGTCGCCGTGCGCGAGGTGCTCGCGACGATCGGGAAGGCGATGGGCTTCGACGCGGTGGACTTCGCGAGCGGCGTCCTCGTGCCGGCCCGCGCGCCCGCGCCCGCGCCGAAGAGGGACGTCGCGCCGGGGTTCGACAAGAAGGTCACCATCGAGCTGCGCCAGGTCGGCGTCGCCAACCTGTACAAGCTGCTCGGCGAGATCACCGGGAGCGCGATCTCGATCCCCACGTGCGTCGAGGACAAGAAGGTCGACTTGAAGCTGAAGAACGCGCCGGCCGACCTGGTGATGCGCGTGCTCGACGCGAAGCTCGGCACCACGCACGTCTACGGCGGCGGCGGCGCCGTCGTCAGCTGTCGCTGACTGCGTGGCCTCGATCTCCGCATTGAGTCCCGGCGAGGCCTCCGGTACACCGCGACCAGGGGGTCACCGTGTCCACGCGTCTTGCCTTCGTCGCCCTGCTCCTCGCCTCGGCACCCGTGGCCGCTCAGGCGGACCTCGAGTCCGCGTTCGGTGAGTGCGACACCCTGCGCGCAGGCTTCACGGATCCGGGCCAGTCCACCACGTTCTTCTCGGCCGGCGCCGGCTACGACGTCTTCGTCGGCCGCGACTTGATGAGCAACTGGACGTCGGCCGTCCTCAACATGTTCCCCGATGTGGTCTTCCCGCTCGACCTCGACCTCGTCGGCCTCGGCGCCGACTTCTCGGTGGCCGGCTCGGCGGTGAACGACAACGACGCCGTCGACCTCTGCGTCGTCTCCAGCCTCATCACCAACGTCGCGGAGGTCGAGCCCGACGGGAACCTCTCGCAACAGGGCCGCACCTTCGCAGTGCGCTTCTTTTCGACCACGGCCCCCGTGGGGCAGCTCAGCCTGGTGCCTCCTGCGGAATTCGGCTGGTCGCTCGTCACGTCCAACGACTGCCCGCCGGAGCGCCCGGCGTGCGAGATGCGCTGCCTCCGGTACGACGCCACGAACGGCTGGAGCGACATCGGCGCCGTCGCCGCCGACGGCAGTTGCACCCACACGGAGCTCGACGGCGTCTTCGGGGTCTTCGCCACGCTGGGCGGCGCGAGCGAAGGCGAAGGTGAAGGCGAAGGAGAGGGCGAAGGAGAGGGCGAAGGCGAAGGCGAAGGCGAAGGCGAAGGAGAGGGCGAAGGCGAAGGCGAAGGAGAGGGCGAAGGCGAAGGCGAAGGAGAAGGCGAGGGCGAAGGCGAGGGCGAGGGCGAGGGCGAAGGCGAAGGCGAAGGAGAGCCGACCGACGGCTGCACCTGCGCATCGACGCAGCTCGGCGCCGATGCGCTCACGCTCAGCCTCGTGCTGCTCGGCCTCGGCCGTCGCCGCCGGGCAGCGGCTCCACGATGTGGGCGATGACCGTCGCCGCCGGCGTGTGCCGAGAGAGCGCCGATCGCGCCCTTCGCTCGTCGACGGCGCTGAGGGCGGCGTGCGGGGTCTGGTCCTTGGATGGTCAGCGGTCCAACGTCGAGCGCCTCGGCTGATTCGTTCGCCCCGAGCATGTGAGGGCAAACCATGCGCACGAGATTCCTCCTCCTCCTCCTCGCCGTCGCGGGCGCGGTCGCGCTCGGCACCGTGTGGTTGTCGGCCGCGCCTTCGCCCGCTGTGCCGGCGCCCGCCGCGCCGGCGCCGACAACGACGTCGACGAACGTCACCGCGAGGCGCGTGCGCAAGGTGCTCGACGCCGCGTTCGGCGCCAAAAGCGTGCACATGCGCTCCACGGACGGCAACACGCGCACGACGCTGTTGGACGTGGATAGCCGCCCCGAGGCGATCGCGCGCGCGTTCGCCGCTGCGCCGGTGGCGGAGGGCGTGCGTGTGACGGTGGACAGCATCGACGCGCACGGCGTGCACGCGCACGTCGCCGACTAGAACTGCGATCGGGTCGCCGCGAGTGTTCGGATGCGGCTCAGCGTGATGGGCGAGCGGCGAGCGGTCACGTGTACCGCGAGCCGCGATCGCACGGCCGAAGTCGACGCGCGCGCCTGCGCCCCGCTGCCGTGATCGAAGGGCGGTCAGCAGCCGCCGGGGGCGTGCGCGATGTACTCGTCGAGCGGGCCGAGCCCGACACCTCTTCTCAGCTCATCGACGCGCTTGTCGTCCTCGAGTCGCGGGTGAACCTTCTTGCCGTCTTTGCATTCGTATTGGGTGCCGAAGCGCTGCGGGCGGCCCTCGCCCTGCGCCACGCGATCATACAGGTAGGCCCAGTTCGCGTCGGAGACCTCGTGGCTCTTGCGCAGCGCCGTCATGAGCGCGAGCGCGTGCTTCTGAAACGCGCGGTCGCCGTCGGCGTGCTGCGCGATGATGAACGCGCTCTTCGCCGCGTCTTCGCCGAAGACGCTCGCCTTCGGCCACCCGTGCACCGCGATGATGTCCTTCAGGAGCGGGATATCGGCCGCGAAGACGTCCTGCTCCCGAGCGTCGGCGTAGAGGACGGCGGCAGCGAAGCCGGGCGCGCCTTTGCGCTCGGCGAACGCATGCATCATGAACAGCTGCCACACCTGATCTTCGTCCCACGCGAGCGCAAGCCTCCGCTTCACCCACCGCACGTCATCGAGCTGAACGCCGTCGGCGAACAGGGCGAGTCGACGCTCGGCGAGCTTTCGCTCGCAGCTGAGCACTTCGTCGCGGATGGTGGCGGCCCCTTGCCAACAGGGAGGCGGGTCGGTCGCGGGCGCGGGCGCCCCCGCGAGAATGAAGATGGCGAAGGCGACGGTGGGCATGACGTCGGTACCTATCATGGCGCGAAAATGCCCAACAGCCGCGCGCCGCACGCGCTGCCCGACGAGCCGCCGGCCAGAACGTCGCCCCCACGAGCCGCGTCCTCGACGACGACGACGGCGTGCCCCGCGAGTGACTCGCGTCGCTGCGCGCGCTCGAGCCCGCGCTCGACGCGTGCGCGCGGCGCTCCCCGGGCGCGGCGGTCGAGCTCTCCGCGATCCCCGTCGCCGCCGACGGCAGCGTCGGCGCACCCGCGGGCCGGCCGCAGACCGCGTTTTCGAAGTGCGTCGCCGCGGCCGTGTCCTCGGCGCACATGCCTGCGCCGCGCGCCGTTGTCGCGTTCGACCTCGACGTCCGCGCCGATCGCGGCGACGGCGCGCGCGCCTTCCTCTCGGCAGACGCCGTCCTCACGGCCGCGGCCCTCGCGCCGCCGGCCCCGGTCGAGCCGCGCGCCGCGGCGGGCGCGCCCCCGGGGTAGCGGCATTGAGGACGCGCGCTCGGGCGTTGCGCGGACTTGTCAGGCCGATGTGTCAGCGCACATCTCCGGTCGAACGCCGCGCGGCGGCGACCACGGCGCGCGCGGTGGCGGTTTGTCGTCGACAAAGGGCGCTCGTGACGCGCTGCGCGCGCGCACCGCGAATGTAGGCGCAGTGACGACGAGCGCCGCACGTCGCCGCACCGAGGTCTACTTGTCTCACGGTCGCAGCGCTGATTTTCGGATCCGACACGCAACTTCAAAAGCGCTCCTTCGAAGGCCGGCGCGTGACGCCGCTTTCACAGGGAGGCCGCTCATGACGAAGACTTCACTCTCGATCGCAGGTGTCGTCGTCCTCTCCGCAGCCGCGGGCTGCGTGAACGCCGTCGACCCGGGCGGCGCCGTCGCGCTCCCGCCCACGTACGACGAGCTCCTCGCCGACACGTACCAGGAGCCCGGCACGGGCATCTTCATCGTCGACGGCGACGTCCCCGTCCTCGACGAAAAGCGCCTGCATCTGTTCTACGACCAGCTCATCGCCGACTTCGAGGCCGAGCAGAGCGGCGCCGGCACGAGCACAAAGGAGCAGCCCCTCGCGCTGGCCACCTCGGGCGGCGCCGACGTGGTGTGGACCGCCGCGCAGAAGCTCAACCTCACCTACTGCGTGAGCAGCGCCTTCGGCTCGACCAAGCAGGCGGCGGTGACGCAGGCGATGGTGGGGGCGACGGCGGCGTGGGAGGCCGCCACCGACGTGCACTTCGTCCACGACGCCTCGCAGGACGGCTCCTGCACCGCGTCCAACAACAACGTGCTGTTCGACGTGAACCCCGTGAACGCCGGCGGCCAATACATCGCGCGCAGCTTCTTCCCGGACAGCGGCCGCTCGGCGCGCAACGTGCTCATCAATCCCTCGGGCTTCCAGCTCTCCGCGCCGCTCACGCTCACCGGCGTCCTGCGCCACGAGCTCGGGCACGTCCTCGGCTTCCGCCACGAGCACACGCGCCCCGAGGCGGGCGCGTGCTTCGAGGACAACAACTGGCGGCCACTGACGCCGTACGACAGCGCGTCCGTGATGCACTATCCGCAGTGCAACGGCACCGGCGACGGCTCGCTGTCGCTCACCGCTCTCGACAAGGAGGGCGCGGCGTCGGTGTACGGCGCGTCGGGTACGCCGCCGCCGCCGCCGCCCGAGGGGAACGCGCGCACGACGTCGTCGAGCGGCAGCGTGGGGCAGGGACAGGAGGCGCAGGTCGGCTCGTTCGCGGTCGTCGAGGGGTCCACGTTCACGGCGACGATGAGCGGCACGGGCAATCCCAATCTCTACGTGCAGTTCGGCGCGCCGCCGACGACGACGTCGTACACGTGTCGGCCGTACACCAACGGCGCGAACGAGACGTGCACGGTGACCGTGCCCGCCGGCGCCACCGAGGCCTACGTCATGGTGCGCGGCTACGCGTCGGCGACGTACACCGTGAACGTCTCGTGGCTCGAGCCCGACGGCGCCGCGCCTCCTCCTCCTCCTCCGCCGCCGTCGACCTCGGGGACGGAGCAGACCGACACGCAGAGCGGCTCCGTCGCCCGCCGGCAGAACGCGACGTTCCCGGCGTACAGCGTGGTGGGCGGCACGCACTTCACCGCGACCATGACGGGCAGCGGCGACCCGGACCTCTACGTGCGCTTCGGTGCGGCGCCGAGCACGTCGAGCTACGACTGCCGCCCCTACGTCAACGGCGCCACGGAGAGCTGTGACCTCACCGTCCCAGACGGGCAGACCACGGCGTTCGTCATGGTGCGCGGCTACACCGCGGCGACGTACGCGGTGACCGTGACGTACACGACGCCCTAGGCCCGTCGACGTACGCGCGGCGACGGACGACGGGAGGCGTCGTGGAGTGATGCGATGCACGCATGCGCACCACGATGCTCGCCCTCCTGTTCGTCACCGCCTGGGCGGGAAGCGCGCGCGCCGACGACGTGTGGACCACGCCGTTTCCCGGCGGCGCGCACCTGCACCGCTTCGGGGGCGGCCAGGACGTGAACGTGCTCGTCGTGGACCTGTGCGCGCCGGGGATCAGCGTGCGCACGACGGCGGCCGGCGAGAAGGGGCGCACGGTGTCGTCGTTCGGCGCGCTCGCCGGCGCCGCCGCGGCCACCAACGGGGACTTCTTCGATGGCAGCTTCAACCCCGACGGACCGGCGATGCACGCCGGCAACGCGTGGGGCGGCGTCGATCACGGCTACGTCGCGCCGGTGGCCTTCGGCGACGCGCTCGTCGACATCCCGCACCACGCGAGCACGAGCGGGCCCGCGGCCGGGGCGCGCGAGGTGGTGGGCGGGCACCCCACGCTCCTCGACGACGGCGCGGTGGTCGGCAACCCCGGCGATCCGCTGTGCACCAACCGCCACCCGCGCACGATGGTGGGCGTGACGCAGGATCACACGCACTTGATCATGGCCGTCGTCGACGGGAGGCGCGCGGGCGCGGCGGGGATGACGTGCGACGAGGAGGCGGCGCTGCTCGCGGAATTCGGCGCGTTCGACGCGGTGAACCTCGACGGCGGCGGCTCGAGCGACATGTGGATCGGCGCGGAGGGCGGCGTGCAGAACCGGCCGTCCGACGGCGGCGAGCGCGCCGTCGGCGATCACCTGGCGATCATGGCCGCGGGCGCGGGGCCGTCGCCGCAATGCCCGACGCCGCCGTCGTTTCGCGCGGAATTCGTGGCGCAGTCGTGGCCGTACGCGAGCCTGCCGCCGGTGCAGATCTACGAAGGTGACGTCGTGGACGGCTCCATCGACCTGCGGAACACGGGGACGGAGGCGTGGGGGCCGGACACCAAGCTCGCGCCCATCCCGCGCGATGTCGCGTCGCCGCTGGCGGCGCCGTCGTGGTTGTCGCCGACGCGGATCTCCAGCCCGGGCGCCGTCGCGCCCGGCGAGGTCGGCCACTTCGCGCTGCCGCTCGCAGGGAACGCGGCCGGCGACTACGACCAGTTCTTCGGCCTGGTGCAGGAGGGCGTGACGTGGTTCGCCGACGCGGGCGGCCCGGGCGACCACCTGCTCGAGGTGCGGGTGACGGTGCTGCCGCGTCCGGCGTTCCGCGGCCGCGTGGTGGCGGTGGACATCCCCGATGCGGTGGAGCTCGACGACGTCGTGGAGGCGCACGTCGACGTCGAGAACACCGGGAGCTCGATGTGGGACGACACGGTGCGGCTGGCGCCGACGCCGCGCGACGTGGCGTCGCCGCTCGCGGCGGACTCGTGGCTGTCGCCCGCGCGCGTGACCACCGCGGACGGGCCGGTGGCGCCGGGGGAGACGGGGCGGTTCACCTTCGAGATCCACGGCGCGGCCCTCGGTCACGTGGACCAGACCTTCGCCCTCGTCGCCGAGGGGGTCACGTGGCTGGCGGACAGCGGCGGCCCCGCCGACGACGCGATCACCGCGTCCGTCGACGTCGTGGAGCCGGGCGCGCTGCCGCCGGAGGACCCCGCCGTCGACGACGACCCCGCCGTCGGCGGTCGCGGGGCGGCGCAGGTGCGCAACGGCTGCGCGGCGGGCGGGCTGCCGGCGCCGCTGGTGCTCCTCGTGGCGCTCCTCGCCCGGCGTCGATCCCGACGGGATCCGTCGTAGGGGGGACGAGCGACGAACCGATGGTGGCCTTTGCCGCGGCGCCTAGGGTGCGCGCATGCGCTCGTTCCTCCTCGCTGTCGTCGCCGCGGCGCTCCTCGGGGCGTGCAACAACGCCGTCAATCCCCTCACCGGCCGCGCACCGGCTTCGAGGGGGAGCGACGGCGGTGTCCCCGACAGCGCCGGGGACGGCGCGGACGACGCAGGCGCGGGCGCGGGCGCGGGCGACGGCGACGGTGACGGCGCGGGTGACGGCGCGGGCGACGGCGCGGGCGACGGCGCGGGCGACGGCGCGGGCGACGGGAGCGGCGGGGGAGCCGGCAACGGGACCGGTGGCGGCGCGGGCGACGGGAGCGGCGGGGGAGCCGGCAACGGGACCGGTGGCGGTGCCGGGGCGGGTGCCGGGGCGGGTGACGGGGCGGGTGACGGGGCGGGTGACGGCGCGGGCGACGACGGTGCCGCGGTGGCGCCGGCGTTCTGCGAGTCGTTCGCGGCGTTGAACGCGCGAAGCGTCGAGGGAAGCGCGCTGCAGGACATCGTGCGTCACCTGCCCGACGATCAGGTCGACACGTACTGCGATCCCGACCGCGTCACCTGCGCGCACGAGGTCACGCACGGCATCCACGCGTACCTGCGCAACCACCACCAAAGCGCCGTGCGACAAAACGCGTTCTACATCCTCGCGGACCGCGCCTGCTTCGTCGACGAGCCCGACATCTGGAAGCACGACGCAAACGCGTTCGTCCCCCAGGCGCTGCGCGGGTTTCGCTACGACACGTACCTCGCCGGCCAGAGCGCGTGGGACGACACGCCGCTGTACCTGTGGGACGAGTGGAACGCCTACATCAACGGCGGCGAGGCCGCGCTCTCGCTCTACGACGAGGGCCTGTGGGGCACGGAGTGGCGCGACCAGTCCGGCGTCACCGAATTCATCGCCTACGGCACCGCCGTCGCCATGGCCGCCGAAGCGCTCGACACGCACCACGAAGACCTCGACGCCATGCTCGCCTACCTCGTGCGCCGCTCTTTCGCCCTCCACCGACGCTTCACCGCCATCTCCGAATTCCAGAGTGACGACGTCGACGCCGCCGTCGACATCCTCCGCACCGGCGACGCCGCCGCGCCGCTGCGCGACTACTGGACGCGCACGTTCGGCGACGCGTGGGTCGAGGCCACCCTCGCGCCGTAGGGTGGTAGCTTGCGCGGATGATTCATTGCCCTCAGTGCGGGAAAGCCTGCGCCGACTCGTTCAAGTTCTGCCTCGGCTGCGGCGCGGACCTCGGCGCCGCGGTCGATCTGCAAAGCGCGATCGAGCAGCCGACCTTCAGCGCGCGGCGCCCCTCGGTCCCGCCGCCGCCGCGGGAGCCCACCAAGCGCACGCGCGGGATCATCCACGCGTACACGGGCGCGCAATTCGTCGGGCGCCTGCTCGGCATGATCTTCACGGCCATCGGCCTCGTCATGTTCCTCGCCTTCGGTACCGACATGATCTTCGACGTCGCCGTCAGCGTCGCCGGCAAGCCCGTCAAGGGCGTCGTCACCGGCGTCCACACGCTCAGCAGCGTACGCGTCAACCACTCGCACCCGCGCGTCATCGAGTTCAGCTTCGACGGTCATCACGGCGCATCGAGCACGCTCGACTTCTCCCGCTTCCGCGACTTCCAGCCCGGCTCGCCCGTCGACGTCGACGCCGTCCCCGGTTGGCCGGCGGCCGCGCGTGTGCACGGCACCATGCGGAGCCCCGTGGGGTGGTTCGGCTTGTTCCCGCTGCCGTTCCTCGGCGTCGGGCTCATCGCCTTGTTCATCGCGGTGCGCTCCAACCGCCGCGAGATCCGCGCGTTTCGCTTCGGCGTCGCCGCCGTCGGCCGCGTGAAGTCCATCGGGCTCGACCGCAGCGTGCGCGTCAACGGACGCAGCCCCACGCTGCTCTCCTGGGAGTTCGACGTCGCCGGCAAGACCTACGGCGGGTCGCTCTCGCACATGGACGGCGGCGTGCTGCGGCCGCTCGTCGCCGCGGACCACACCGTCGCCGTCGTCTACGACCCGAAGGACCCGCGCGCGAACACGCTTTACGTCGTCTGAAGCTCAGCGAAGCGTGCCGTGGATGACGCGGGGGACGAGCCCCCACGCCACGCGCGACGACGCGCTCAGGTCCAGGCGGCGCTGGTTCCGCGCGCTCGTCCGCCGTCACGTCCTCGCGGCCTACAAGGTCGGCGGCACCACGCCGCTCGCGTGAGCGCGCTTCCAGTCAGCGCTGACCGCATTGACACGCGCGCGTCCTCGCCCAAAAACGCCGCCTCCCCGGGGGTCCCATGCGTTCACTCTGCTCTCGCCATGTCCTCGCGCTCGCCGTCGTCGCGGGCGGCGTCGCGCTCGCCGGCTGCGGCCAGGAGCCCGTGCAGGTGGTGAAGAACCGGCCGCCGCTCGCCGTCGCCGGCGCCGACGTCGCCGTGCAGCGCGGGGCGCCGGTGTCGTTCGACGGCAGCGCGTCGAGCGATCCCGACGGCAGCATCGCGTCGTTGTCCTGGGACTTCGGCGACGGCGTCGGCGGCGACGGCGCGCTCGCGTCCCACATCTACAACGCCGGCGGCGCGTACACCGTCACGCTCACCGTGAAGGACGACGACGGCGCCGCGGCCACGGACAGCCTGGTGGTCACCGTCGACGACAACGAGCCGCCGGTCGCCGTCGTCACCGTCACGCCGGAGACGGCGGCGGCGGGGCAGAGCGTCCGCTTCGACGGCAGCGGCTCGAGCGACGCCGACGGCGTCATCGCCACCTACGACTGGGACTTCGGCGACGGCGAGGCGGGCGCCGGCCCCGTGTTCGATCACGCCTTCGCCGCCGGCGGCAGTTACGACGTCGTCCTCACGGTGCACGACGACCGCGGTGCGGAGGCGTCGGCCACGCTCACGTACATCGTCACGGACACGGTCGACTACGGCGGCCAGTGGAGCTGGACCCTCGTCGACCCCACGCAGCGCGACGGCGGCCTCGTGTGCGGGACGTTCGAGGACTCCATGCTCGACATCCTCACCAGCCCGCCGCAGATCACGGTCACCGAGAGCGCCGGCAGCACGAGCCTCACCTACGCCGGGTCGCTCGCGGATACGCACTTCGACGTGAGCAACACGCAGTTCGGCATCGTGCAGGAGATCGTCGCGGACTTCGATTCGCCCACGTCGTTCACCGGCGTGTACAAGATCGATCCCGGCTTCGGCTCCGGCTGCGACGACCGCGCCGTGGTCGGGACCAAGGTGTCGAACTGATGCGCGCGCGCGTCTGTGCGCTGGCCGCGCTGCTCTCTGTCGCCGCCTGTGGGCGACCCGTGCCGGACCAGGCCAGCGCGCCGCCGGCGGTGGCCATCGTGGCGCCGAGCGAGGCGTTCGCCGGCGACGACGTCACGTTCGACTCGAGCGCGTCCGATGACGGCAGCGTGGTGTCCCTGCGTTGGGACTTCGGCGACGGCGACAGCGCCGAGGGCGCGCGGGTGACGCACGTGTACGCCGAGGCGGGCGGCTACGTGGTCGCGCTCACCGCCGTCGACGACGACGGCGAGACCGGGAAGGCCGAGCAGGTGCTGACCGTCAGCGCGCCGCACCCGGTGGCGTCCTTCGCGGTGTCGACGGCGAGCGCGGCGGTAGGCACCGCGGTGACGTTCGACGCCGGCGGCTCCCGCGGCCCCGCGCCGCTCGTCCACTACGCGTGGACGTTCGGGGACGGCGACAGCGCGGACGGCGTCGTCGTCAGCCACGCCTTCTTGCGCACCGGCACCTTCCACGTCGGGCTCACCGTCACGGACGACGCGGGCGCCGACGACCACACCGCCGTCGACGTCGACGTGGTCCCGGTCGACGTCAGCGGCACGTGGACGTTGTCGGCGTCGCCGTCGCCGTACGCGTGCGCGAGCTACGCCGCGCCCTTCCCCGAGAGCTCGCTCGTGCTCGGCGCCGACGCCTCCGGGGCGGTGACCGCCACGGGCGCGTCGGGCCGCGTCTACGCAGGCACCGTCGACGGCGCCGCGCTCTCCCTGCGCGGGACGGTCACGCTCGACGCTGGCTCCTGCGGCAGCGCCCCCGTCGACGTCGCCCTCGACGCCGTCGTCGACGGCGACACGCTCGACGGCCACGCCACGGCCTACTTCGACCTCGCCGTCGGCTGCCAGTGCTCGGCGGGCTTCACGGTCCACGGCACGCGCTGAAAGGCTGACGAAAAACAAGGCTCGTAGCAGCACTCGGCGAAGCCGCCCACAAGGTGGCTCGCCGCGCGGAGTACCTGGCGAGGCACGTCGGCGCGCAAGAACCGCTGCAGGTTGTGAGGAAACGGCGGGACGAGCGGTGTTGTGATCCCGCTATCAGCGCACACGTGGCGGGTTCGTGCGGGTCGTGTGCGCGCCGACGTGCCTCGATGCGACGTCGGCGCGGACTTCAGGCGGTGAGCTTCGCGAAGGCTAGACAACGTCGCCACCGCCGGAGCTCCTTTCCGCTCCGCCGTGTGGCCGTCGCACCGTCTCCTTCCGGGTGGCTCGGATCAACGGTCCCTCGTCGCCACTCGCGGCGCTCTCGATGACGCGGATCCCGATGGATCACGTTACGCGTCAGCCTCTGACTCGGCGGGACGGCGCTTGTCGCGCCGCCACGAATGTCTATGCCGCGCGCCCTCGGCGCCTTTGTCGCCCCCCCCTTGTGCGGCGCGTCGGACGGCACCGCAACGACGACGGCGCCGGGCTTTCCGACGCGGGGGACAAGCCCCCGCCCTACGGGTGGTCCGTGGAGCCGACGTCGCGAGTGGCACGTCGATGGAGCCGACGTCGCGAATGGCACGTCGATGGAGCCGACGTCGCGAATGGCACGTCGATGGAGCCGACGTCGCGAATGGCACGTCGACGGCCGGCGCCTCGCGCGTCCGGGTGGTACGATCACGGCATGCGACACGCGCTCTTCTTCGCTGCATCGGCCGCGCTCCTCTCCGCAGGCGCGGGGCGGGCGCAGGACTGCCGCACGCCCGACGAGGTGCTCGCGGGCATCGTCATCCCCGCCGACGGCACGAGCGGCGTCCCCACCAACGTCACGCCGTTCGTCGGCACCGGCGGCGCGCTCGAGCTCCTGCTCGTCGGCGACGACGGCAACGAGGTCCCCGCGCAGATCGAGGCCATCGCCGTGGGCGAGCCGGGCGGCATCGGCGTCGGCGCCGCGGGCACCATCAAGCGCATCGTCCCCGCCGGCGACCTCAACCCCGGTGAGAACATCACCGTCGTCGCCGACGGCGCCGCGGTCACCCACTTCACCGTCGGCACCGGCCGCGACGACCAGGCACCGCTCGCGCCGGACGCCAGCGTCGGCGAGAGCTGCAACAGCCAGGCAGCCGCCTCCATCACCGTCGGCGTCGCCACCGACGACGCCGTGCTCTTCGTCGGCGTCGTCGACGGCCAGCCCACGCTCGGCGCCGGCGCACGCTTCGACGGCGCGTCGTCGGGCAGCGGACAGCTCGTGGTGTTCGGCAGCGGCTCGGCGGACGTGAACGTCGCCGGCGTCGACCTCGCCGGCAACGTCGGCGCGTCCACGCCCGTCAAGGTGCAGTTCCCCGACCTCCCCGCGCTGTGCGCGTGCACGTCGTCGTCGTCGGGCCCGGGCGCGCTCGGCGCTGCCGCGGGCGTGGTGCTCGGTGCGGTCTTCTTGCGCCCGCGGCGTCGAGCGCCCTGACGGTCGCGGGGCGTCGCCCCTCGCGTCAGGCGGCGGCGCCGTCCGAGGTCTCGGCGGGGGCGCGGCGCAGGAGCGGGTTCGTGAGCTCCGGGATGTGCGCGGCCCAGTACTTGCGAAAGCGCTGTTGCATCTTGTCGGCGCCGACGAGGACGCGGCGGTGCGACGGGTCGAGGTCGCGCCACACGGGGAAGTAGTCGTCGGTGGAGCCCTCGAAGATCTTCTTGGCGATGAAGTGGCGCACGACGCCGTCGAAGGCGCGCGCGACCAGCGGCAGCCGCGGCGTGGCCACGATGAGGTGAAAGAGCGTTTTCTTCGCGCCCTGCGGCAACGGCGCCGCGATGAAGCGCGCGATCTTTCGCTCGTTGAATTCCAGCGTGCCGAAGATGGCCGAGGCGCCGGCGTAGTCGATGGTGGTGCCGACGCGCGCGCCGTTGTTGAGCGTCTGGCGGATGCGAAAGGCCCAGCGGTGCGGCTCGTCCGCGATCTCGTCGACGTGGCAGTCCACGAAGTCCACCTTGTGGATGGTGCGGAAGTGCTGCAGGTCCGTGGCGTTTTCCAGGATGTGCAGCGCGTGCGTCTCGAAGCGCTGGCTCTTGTGCACCACGCCCCAGCCGGCGTCGTGCATCTCCGGCATGTCGGGGAGCGCGTACGACGGCGTGTCGCCGTGGTGCACCCAGAGCCAGCCGAGGTGCTCCACCACCGGCACCGTCGAGACCTTCGCGGTCGGCGGGATGCGCTCGCCGTCCTCGAGATAGGGGATGCCGGTGCACGCCCCGGACGTGGAGAACGTCCACGCGTGGAACGGACACACGATCTCCTCGGCGGCCACGCGCCCGCACGCGAGCGACGCGCCCATGTGCGGACAGAAGCGATCCATCGCGCTCAGCGCGCCGCTCCGGGTGCGAAACACGACGAGCTTGCGCCCGCACACGTCGGCCTCGAGGAGCCCGCCGCGCCGCAGGCTCCGCGACGGGGCCACCGCGTACCAGGCGGCCGGGTAGACGTCGGTGGCGAGCTCGTTGAGGCGCAGGTTGCGGGGCTCCATGCGCTCGCGCTGTAGCGACGCGAGGCGCCGGCGGCAATCCGCGTGCCGTCGTCGAGCGCGCCTGCGTTCGATCGTGCTTCGCAGGCGGCGTCTCACGTGGCCCCGGGGGACCGCCGCGGCGTACGCTGCGCGCATGGTCGAGGATCCCGACGAGCTCGGTGCCGGGAGCGCCATCGGCGGCTACGTCGTCGAAGGCGTGCTCGGCCGCGGCGGTGCCGGCGTCGTCTACGCCTGCCGAGATCCCGGGCTCGACCGGCGCGTCGCGGTGAAGGTGCTGCGCCGCGACGTCGCCGGCGACGAGAACACCGCGCGCTTCGAGCGGGAGCGGCGCGCGCTCGCCAAGGTGCAGTCGCCCCACGTCGTCAGCATCTTCTCGGCGGGCGAGTGCTCGGCCGGGACGTTCTTCGCCATGGAGCTCCTCGACGGGCCGAGCCTCGCCGCCAGGCTCGCGTCGGGGCCTTTGCCCGTGGGCATGGCGGTGTCGGTGGCGCTCGACGTCGCGCGGGGGCTGCGCGACGCCGCGGCCGCCGGCATCGTCCACCGCGACGTGAAGCCCGCCAACATCGTGCTCACCTCGGCCGGCGCCGTGCTCACCGACTTCGGCCTCGCGCGGCCCGTCGTGGGCGACGCGCAGATCACGAGCACCGGCATCATCATGGGGACGCCGCACTACCTCGCGCCCGAGGTCATCCGCGGCGACGCGCCCACGGTGAGCACAGACGCGTACGCCCTCGGCGCTGTGATCTACGAGATGCTCACCGGGCGCCCGCCGTTCCACGGCCCGAGCGCCGTGGAGATCCTGTCGGCCCACGTCGACGCCGAGGTCCCGCCGCTCCTCGACAAGCGCCCGGATTGTCCGATGGCGCTCGCCCAGCTCGTGCACCGCATGCTCGGCAAGAACCCCGTCACCCGGCTGGGCGACGCCGACGAGATCATCACGCAGCTCGTGATGCTCCACGCCTCCCTCGACGCGCCCGTCGACGACAGCCTCGACGAGACCCTCGACGCCAGCATCAACGACGACGGGCTCGCGCTCGTCAGCGGCGCCGTGCTCGTCGCCGACGTCGAGGCCGCCACCGCCACGCCCGCCGCGTCCGCTACGCCCGCCGCGTCCGCTACGCCCACTTCGCCCACTTCGCCCGCTACGTCTGCTACGTCCGCTACGTCCGCTGCGTCCGTTGCGTCCGTTGGCTCCGGACCCGCGGCGGGAGCGCCGCCCGCGGTGCAGACCGGCGCGCTCCTCATGGACAGTATGCCCGCGCCCGCGATCTCGCGGACGGCGCCGTTCGTGAGCGACCCGCCCGCCGCCGACCCGCCCGAGCCCGGCCCGCCGTCGCTCGACTCGTGGGTGAACGCCGCGCCCGGGTTGGCGTCGGCGAGCCCGCCGCCGGAGCTGTCGTCGCCGGCGGTGCCCGCGCCGCCGCGCGAGGCGTCGTCGCCGGCCGCGGAGGCGCGCACGCCCGACACGTCCCCGGGCGCCGTGCCGGAGAGCGCTTCGCTCGACGCCACCGTGCCGCTCGTCGACGGCGTCGGGCCCCGCGGCGACACGCTTGCGTCGAGGGCCGCGGTCCTGTGGTCGTCGGCGTCGGCGCGGGCGGAGCCGGCGCTGGCGTTCGTGTCGTCGCTCCTGTGGCGCGTCGCGTCCGCCGTGCGCCCGCTCCTGCAGCGGGTGGAGCCGGCGTCGCGGGCGGCGTTCGCGCGCTTTCGGGCTTCACCGCCGGCGCTGAAGGCAGGCATGGCCGCGGCCGTCGTGGTGGTGGCCGTCGTCGTCGTGCTTGTCGCGTCCAGCGGCCCCACGCCGCTCGAGCGCATCGGCAAGGGCGATGCCGCCGCCGTGCTCGCCGACAACGAAGCGCTCACCGACCGCACGCCCGAGGACGACGTGGTGCGCGGCCACGCACTGTTCGCCCTCGGCCGCTTTGACGACGCGTTCGCGTCGTGGGGGAAGGCGGCCGAGCACGGCGCCCCCGACGCCTACGCCCGCTCCGCGGCGTTGGCGCAGCTCGACAACGAGGACGCGGCCGCGCCGGTGCGCATGTTGCGCGACTGGCCGGAGGCCTCGCTCGACGACGACCTGCGCGCCATGGCCAACGGGCCGCTCGGCTGGCGCGTGCATTGGGCGCTCACGCTCCTCGAGGATCGCAAGGCCCTCGGCGACGTCGACGCCGAAGCGATCGCCATCAAGGAGCTCGGCGAAGGCGCCACCTGTGAGCGTCGCCGCGTCGGGCTCGACCGCCTCGGCCGCCTCGGCAAGACCGACGCGGCCCTCGCGGCCATCGAGCACGCGCGGCGCTCCCGCGGCAACGCGTGCATGCGCAGGGACTTCAGGGCGGCCGCCGCCGAGGTGCGCAGGCGCCACGCCGGCTGACGCGTCACCGCGCGGCGGCGTCGTCGCGAGCGCAGGGGCGCGCGCCCGCGGTCATCGCCTTACGCACCCGGGCGAGCGGCGCGGCGTCGTCGAAGCGGACGTCGTCGCCGTCGGCCACCACGCCGAGGCGGCGAAAGAGCGCGTCGGTGTCGACGTCGCCGGGGGCGTCGGCGAGGCGAGAGTAGAGCGCGCGCAGGGCGTAGCCGCCGGTGGCGTCGTCGGCGACGGCGACCACCCTGGACGCGGCCCACGAGGCGCGCCCGTTGCCGCCGGCGTCGAGGAGGCCGCGCACGGCGTCGCGTACGCTCTCGCGATTGTCCGAAGCCGCGCGGATGTCGACGTCGACGAGCAGCCAATACAGCGCGCCGCCCCAATACGTGCGCGCCCAGCCCGGCGAGCGATCGAGGCCGTGGTCGAGCGCCCCCGGCCGGCCCTTCGGCATCATCGCCAGCCACGTCGACCACACCTGCTTGGCGTCGATGCGACAGGCCTGCGCGCGCGCGACGGGCTCGAGGTACGTCGACAAGCCCTCCTGCATCCAGCGGTGGCGCAGCGCGAGGTCGGGCATGGCCGCGTGGAACATCTCGTGGACCATCACCCAGTCGTCGTCGAGGACGGCCGGCGGCGTGTCGCGCCCGACGAAGACCTTGAGGAAGCGGCCGTCCTGGTGCTGGCCGAAGTACACGCGGCCCCCGGGCTCGAGGACCACCGTGATGCGCAGGTCGGGCACGGGGAACTCGCCGAGATAGCCGGCGACCACGGCCTCGGAGCGCAACACCCAGCGCTCGATCTCCACGGTGTCGAGCGCGCCGGGCTCGCCGACGACGTCGACGACGAAGTCCGCGTCGTGGGTGTGGACCTTGTCCGAGCTCACCGGCGCCGTCGCGCACGCCGCCGCCGCCACCGCCGCGAGCGCTGCCAACGGGCGCACGCTCAGCCCGGATCGACGAGGGTGACGGCGAGCGTTGCCACGTCGACGTGGACGTCGACGGCGCGCGGGGCGCCGCCGCAGGAGACACCGGTGTGCACGATGACCTCGGTGGCGCCGTCATCGACCAGCAGGGGGATTGTCACGGTGGTGGAGCTGGCGAGGTCGGCGCCGTCGAAGCCGAGCTCGCCGTCGACCGTGGCGCCCTCGGCCACCGCCTCGGTCGAGAGGGTGACGCCGCTGAGCTGGCCGCGCAGCGTGAGGACGAGGTTCAGGTCGGCGCCCAGGACCGTCGCGTTCGCGGACAGGAGCTGGTCGAGGTCGGCGCCGGGAGAGCACACGGCGGGCTCGGGGAGGAGGTCGACGACGCAGTAGCCGAGGCACGCGGACAGAGATCCTGCAGCGCCCGCGAGCGCCGCCCGCTTCGCCAGCGTCTCCAGCCGCTGCTGCGCGCGCGCGCGCACGGTCGCCGGCGGCGCGGCCGCGGGAGGCGCGGGGAGCACCTCGGGCATCAGCGTCTTCTTCGTCACGGGGTGACGTCCTCGGGGGCGGGGCTCAAGAACCCGTTTTGGTCGAGGCCGTCGAGGTTGAACGAGATGCGGACGGCGCGCGCGTCGTCGTCGCAGCTCACGCCGGTGTCGATGGTGACGTCGGTGGCGCCTTCGTCGGGGTTGATGTTGAGGGTGACGTTGCGCGAGAGCGCGAGGCTCGCGGCGTCGAACTGGGGATCGCCGGCGAGGGCGCCGCCGGTGACGGTGAAGACGTCGGCGAGCTCGAGGCCCGTCCGGCCCGCGTTCAGCGAGAACGTGACCACGATGGGCGAGCCCGCCTGCACCGACGTGAAGAACCAGACGCTGACGTCCTCGGTGTCGGGCGAGCACACGGTGGCCGGGAAGCCCGGCGGCGGGCTCGGCACGGGATCGCAGCCTGCGCACACCGGCGAGACCGCGGCAGACACCAGGAACGCGGCGCCGCCCTTGAGCGCGGTGAGGCGCCTGCGGGCGCGCTCGCGCGGGTCGACCAGGGGTGCGCGGGCCGCGGCCGGCGCGGGCTCTCCCCCGGGCGGGCGCGCGCGCTTGTCGTCGTCGCGCCCGCTCATACCGTCTCCAGTCGTGCGCGCTGCAGCGGTGTGGCGACGACGTCGCCGAGCTCGGTCAGCGGGCGGCCACGGCCGATGCGCGCCTGCAGCGTGGAGGCGAGCGCGCGGCACTGCGCCCACAGCGACGCCTCGGTGGCGCGAAGGCCCGTGGAGAGCTCCCTGACGAACGCGTCGTCGCGCGACCTGGACGGCGCGCCGGCCTTCACGTGATCGATGACGGCGCGCAGCCCGCGCACGGTGTCCGAGGCGAGCGCGGCGCAGAGGGCCTTGCCCTCGGCGAGCCACGCGGGATCGAAGATGTCGTCGTGGAAGCGGCGCGCGACCTCGACGTCGAAGCGCATGCCCATGATGTGGTTGGCGAGCGCGCCGGCGGCGAAGTTGCGCGCGTGGAACGCGGCGAGGGCCAGGCGGAAGACGCGGTCGATGGTCTCGTCGCGCAGGTCATAGTCGTGCTGCAACCAGTCGCCGCGCGCGCGCCCCTCCATCTGCATGCGGTGTAGCAGCGGCGTGCCCGCGTAGAGCTCGACGCGCCCGAAGTTGAACGGCAGCTCCCGCGCCCACTCCATGAACGCCAGGTTGTCTTCGAGGGACTCGAGCGTGGTGTCCGGGTCGAAGATGAGCATGTTGAAGCAGGTATAGAGGTCGAGGGCGCGCACGACGTCGATGGCGTGGTGGTTCTGCTTGGGCTTCACCCAGCGACGAAGCGTGACGAGGCCCTGCTCGGAGTCGGTCTCGACGCCGACGTAGCAGCGGATGCAGCCGAGCCGGTCGCGCAAGACGCGGAACAGGTCCTCGTGCACGTCGGTGGGCCGCGCCTTCACCACGGTGGCGAAGCGTCCCACCCCGCGACGCTCGAGGGCGTCCGCCAGCGCGTGGAAGCGCTCGAGGTTCGCCTGCTTCGAAGGCAGGAAGAAGTTGTCGTCGTGAAAGACGAAGATCTCGATGCCGCGCTCGCGCTGCATCTCCACCATCTCGGCTGCGACGTCGTCCGGCTCGCGCACGCGGTAGCGCTTGCCGGGCAGCGTTTGCTCGTGCCAGGCGGCGATGCAGCAGAAGGTGCAGTTGGCGTAGCAGCCGCGGCTGCCGACGATGGGCGCGATGCCGTGGCCGAAGCAGCGCGCGGGCTCGCCGCTGCGGTCCGGCCGCGGGAGCGTGGCGAGGTCGGGGAGGCGCGCGTGCTCGCCGAGGCTCACGCGCGTCCCGCCGTCGACGCGGGAGGCGACGCCGGCGACGCCGTCGACGGGGCGATCGTGGGCGACGGCGTCGACGAGCGCGACCAGGGTCTCCTCCGCCTCCTGGCGGCACACCGAGTCCAGCTCGGCGAAATTCTCGAGGAGCTCCTGCGCGGCGAAGGTGGCGAAGTGGCCGCCGGCGGTGATGTGGCCGCGGTAGCCGCCGCTCCTGAGCGCCATGGCGACGGCGAGCATGTCGAGCGCGCGCCACTGAAACGCCAGCGACAGCCCGACGACGGCCGGCGGCTCCGGCGCTTCGAGGATCGCCGCCAACACGGCGGCGAAGTGCGTCTCGTGATGAAACGGCAGGATCTCGGTGCGCACCCCCGCCGCCCGCAGCGACGACGCGAGGTAGCGCAGCGAGAGGTTCTCTTCTATCTCGGGACCGACCAGGGCGACCCACGGCATGGCGGCGATGGTACCAGGGATCCGGCGCCGCGCCCGCGCCGCGCCGCTCGCGTCGGTGTCCGCGCGCCGGCCTTTTCGGCCGCACGGCCGGCGCGCCTGGGCCGAACGCCGGCCGACCGTTGAACCCCGGGAGACATCGCGCCAACGTCGCCGCATGACGCCTGCGGTCACCCGGCTCGCCCCACAGGCGCACGACGGCGAGGCGCACGACGAGGCGCACGGCGACCACGCGCGGCCCGAGCGCGTCGTCCTCGTGCTCTACACCACGCGCTATCGCGAAGGCGGCGCCGCGTTTCGGCGGGCGGCGCGCACGCTGGCGCGCGAGAAGCGCTCGGAGCTCCCCGGCCACGACGTCATCGAGCGGGCCGTGGAGCGCAAGCACGAATTCGTCGCCGTCTTCGACGAGCTCGCCCGCGACGGCCGGCGCGTCAGCGAGCTGCACTTCATCGGGCACAGCGGCATGTACGGCATCATGTTCGGCACCACGGCGTGGCCCGAGCAGATGAGCCCTTGGGAGTGGCGCCACCTGCACATCCCCTTCGCCCCCGGTGCGCGCGCCTGCTTCCACGCCTGCCGCACCGCCCGCTGGTTCACGCCGTTCTTCGCGCGAACGTACGGCGTCCGCGCCTCGGGGTACTTCTGGTACACGACCGTCTCTCGGCGGCCCGACCGCTTCGCCCTCGACGTGCGCGGCCGCTCGATGGACGACGCGTGGATCGTGTCGGTGCACGGGCGCAAGTCGCGGGGGCTGAGCGGCAGCGTGAACAAGCACCTCCTGCGCGCGCCGCTCCTGCCGATGATCGAGTCGACACCCGCGCGCGGGGACGTCGACACCGGCTACGACGACGTCGCCCACCTCTACGACGAGACCTTCGCCGACGCAGGCGTGCGGCGAGACGAGCTGCGCTTCCTGCGCGAGGCGCTGTCGTCGGTGCGCGGCGGCCGCGTGCTCGACATCGGCTGCGGCACCGGGAGCTTTTTGCACGCCGCGCGCGACCTGTTCGTGCGCGCGGACGGCGTCGACCTCTCCGCGAAGATGATCGAGCACGCGCAGCGGCGCGCGGCCGGCGATCCCGGGCTCGCGTTCACCCGCGTCGACGGGCCAAAGCTCCCCTTCGAGGACGCAAGCTTCGACGTCGTCAGCTCGGTGTTGTCGTTTCGCTACCTCGACTGGGATCCGGTGGTGGCCGAGATCCTGCGCGTGCTCAAGCCGGGCGGGCGGCTCGTCGTCGTCGACATGGTGGCCAAGCCGCTGTCGCCGGCGGAGGCGCCGCGCTTCGTCGTGGACAAGCTGCGGCAGACGGTGACCGAGCTGTCGCGCCCCTCGTACCGGCGTGCGCTGCGCCGCATGGTCGAGGACCCCGCGTGGGAGCGGATGCTGACCTACAACCCCATCCGCGCCGAGCACGAGCTGCGCTGGTACCTGCAGAGCCGCTTCCCCGGTGGTGAGCTCCGCGTCATCAACCGCGGCCGCCACGCGCGCGTGCTCGCGTTCCTCTCGGCGCCCCTGTTTCAACGGGCCGTCGCGCCGCAGTCCTATCCGTGAGCGCTCGACGCGGCATCCTCGACTGGGGCATCGGCGGCGTCGGCGTGCTGCGCGCGCTGCGGGAGCGCGGCGTCGACGACGACGTCGTGTACCTCTCCGACGCCGGCGTCGTCCCCTACGGCAAGCAGGGGCGCGCCGCGCTGCGCACACGCCTCGCGCAGGTGGCGGCGCTGTTCGCGCGCGAAGGCGCCGCCGACGTCGTCGTCGCCTGCAACGCCGCGAGCTGCGCGCTCGACGGCGACGACGAGATGTTCGAGACCCCGAGCGGGAGCGTCGTCCTTCACGGCATCGTCCCCGCGGCCGTCGCGGCGGCGGCGGCGTCTCCTGCGCGGCGGATCGGCGTCCTCGGCGGCGGCCGGACCATCGCTTCGGGCGTGTACCAGGAGCGCTTGCCCGCGGCGGGGGCGCGCGCGTTGCGCTTCGCCGTCGCGCAGCCGCTGTCGGCCTTCGTGGAGGCGGGCCGCCTCGACGGCGACGACGTCGTCGCGGCCGTCCGCGCTGCCCTCGACGCCCTCGGCGACGTCGACGCGGTGCTCCTCGCGTGCACGCACTACCCGGCGCTCGCGCCCGTCTTCGCGCGGCTCGGCGCAGCCCCGCTGCTCGATCCCGCGGCGCACGTCGCCGTCCCGCCCCGCGCCGCGCGCGCGCGAGGCGCCCCCGGCGCGTCGCTTCGCTTCCTGACCACGGGCGATCCCGCCGCGGCGCGGGTGTCGGCGTCGCGCGCGTTCGGCGTCGACGTCGGCGACGCACGGCGCGTCGGGCTCGATTTCGCCTGAGCCGCGGTCGTCGTGGAGCGCGGGCCCGTTCGGCGCGCGGCGGGCTCAGGGGTAGTCGGAGACGAACGCCGGGCGGTGCGCGGACGGGTTCTTCGGGTCCGGGGCGACGCCGAGCGCCCGCCAGTCTTCCTCGACGAAGAGGGCATACTCGTCGCCGAGCTTCACGAGCGCGAAGTCGTCGAGGGCCGCGTGCTCCTCGGGCAGGTGCGCGACGCGAAAGACGCGCTGTCCTTCGCGCGCGTCGACGAACTGTCGTGCGCGAAGCCCGGTGCGCTCGGCGAGATAGAGCTCGAGCCCGTGGTGCGCGACGAGGAGGTCGGCGGGTGAGACGAAGCGCTCGATGTCGTGTACGTCGTCGTCGAAGCGGGACCAGCGGGGGAACGACCGCGCGAGCCCGTCGTCGAGCACCACCGGCGCGGAGAAGAGCACGAGCGCGGCCGCCGCCGCCGCGAAAGCGCACGGGCCGCGCGTCGCCACGGCGGCCACGAAAGGCACCCAGATGAGCGGCGCCGCGAGCACGATGCGCCAGGTGAAGCCCGCGGGGCCCGCCAGGAGCCACGGGCACAGCGCCACCGCCGCGAGCACGACGCCCGCGTCGTAGACCGCGCGCGCCCCGGCGTCCCCCGCGCGGGAACGCCCGCCGGCGTAGGCGGCGACGCCGACGAGCGACACGATGAAGGCGGCGACGAGCGCGAAGCTCTCGCCGGCGACGTGGGCATAGAAGGCGAGGAAGCGCGCCGGCGTCGTCGTGAAGCGCGACCACGCAAGGAAAAACGGCCCGGCGCGGTCGAAGACCAGGAAGAACAGCCCGAGCATCAGCGCGTTTGCGCCGGCGACGGCGGCCGCGCGTCGCACCGTGAGGCGCCGCAGGAGCCACGCGAGCGCGAACGCACAGACGAACACGACGGCGAGCTTGTGTGTGACGAGCGCGAGCGCCGCGAGCGCCACGGCGAACGCGAGGCGCGCGCGCCGGCCGCGCGCGCCGACGACGAGCAGCGCGGCGCCGAGCAGCAGCGCGATGCTCGCGGCCGTCTTTTCGTACTCGAACACAAGCTCGCGCAGCGGCGCCGACGACGCGAGCGCCGCCGTCGAGGCGCCGGCCACCGCCCACGCGTGACGCGGCCGCGCCTCATGGACGGCGACGAGCCGGGCGCCGAGCGCCCCGCCGAGCACCACCAGCAGGGCCCACGTCACCGCCACCGAGGCGCGCAGCGCGTCGAGCGCCGGGACGCCGAGCGCGGTCAGGAGCGCCGGCGGCAGGAACACCGGCGACCAGTCCTTGAAGTAGAAGCCCGCGCCCGACGCGAGCGACTCGATCTGACGGAGATAGAAGTAACCGTCGACGCCCGGCGGGTCCGGGAAGCGGAGGATCGCCGTGAACAGGGCCGCGGCGAGCAGGAGCACCGCCGCTGCAGCGAGCGCCGGCGCCATCGGGACGCGGGCGTGCTCGTCCTGCGTCAACGGCAGCGGTTGGTGTCGAAGTCCATCTTGAGCACCTGCCACGTGCCCGCGAGCTTGACCTCGAGGTGACCGTTGTCCACGCGCCACGCGCCGTCGACCTGCGACCTGCTCCAGGGGTATTCGCCCGGCTCTTCGACGTCGAGCTGGCCGTTCTCCCCGAAGAAGTACTCGTTCCTGCCGCGCGTGCAGGAGCCGGCGTCGAGGATGCGGGCGGCGGTGGCGTCACCCGGCGTGCGCGTGTCTTCGAGGCGCTTGAGGACGGCGACGTTTTGCGCGTCGGTCTTCGACAGCGCGCGCATGGTGGGCAGCGGGTGATACCAGGCGCGCGAGCCGTAGTACGCCTTGAGCCACGGCGTGTGGAAGTCGCCCTTGCCGCGCTGGGCGAACACCGAGTTGCGCAGGAGCTTGAGCTCGATGAGCGGCTTGTCCCTGAGCGCGTCGACGTCGACGGTTTTGTCGAGCGGCAGGCGGTAGTCGGGCAGCGCCTTCATCTCGTCGGGCGTGAGGCGCGTGATGTGCGCGAGGTCGACCGTGCGCGCCCCCGCGTCGCCACCCATGGCGTGCTCGCGCTTCAGGATGGCGCGCGCGTTGTCGAGGTCGACGCCGGCGACGACCTTCTCCGGTTTGTCGAGCGCCTTGTACCAGGAGCGCGACTCGAAGTAGTCGCGCAGCCAGCGCGTCTTGAACGGCACGCCGTACTGCGCGTAGATGGAATTGCGCATCAGCTTGAGCTTGACGAGGGGCGCACCGGTGAGCGCGCCTTGCGCGAGCGGCTTGCCGAGCGGCACTTTCACGTCGGGCAGCGCGGCGAGCTGCGCGCGCGTGAGCGCGTCCGCCGCCGCCGCGGTCGCGGGCCACGACGCGCCCTCGTCGCCGCGCGCGCCCCCGGCGCCGAAGACGAAGACGGCAGCCACGAGGAGCGCGCGCAGGGAATTCGTCATGGCCGCGAGCGTAGCCGCGGCACGGGCGCGGGTGAACACCGAACCCGCGCGCACGCCGCGGCGCGTCCGCGGCCGGGGTCAGCGAGCCGCGGGAGCGGCCGCGCGGACGAGCGCGAGGACCTCGGCGACGACCTCGTCGAGCGTCTTGCCGGTGGTGTCGACGATGACGGCGTCGTCCGCGGGCTTGAGAGGCGCCACCGGCCGTTCGCTGTCCTGCTTGTCGCGGGCGATGATCTCGGCGAGGACCTGCTTGTACGCGGCCCCTTCGCCGGCGGCGAGGACGTCGGCGTCGCCCCGCTCGATGAGCTCCTTCGTGCGGCGCCGCGCGCGCTCCTCGGGGCTCGCCGTCACGAACGCCTTCACGGGCGCGTCCGGGAAGACGACGGTCCCGATGTCGCGGCCCTCGAGCACCGCCCCGGGCGCGCGCCGGCCCAGCGACCGCTGCAGCTCGAGCAGCGCGTCGCGCACCGGCGGGTGACGGCTCACGGCCGAGGCCGCCGCGCTGACGTCGGGGGCGCGAATGGCCTCGGAGACGTCTTCGTCGCCGACGAACACGGAATTCACGCCGTCGTGCCACGCGAAGCGCAGCGACGACGCGAGCTCGCGCGCGATGACGGCGAGCGCGTCTCCGTCATCGACGCTGACGCTCCGGCGCAGGGCGAGGAGGGCCACCGAGCGATAGATGGCGCCGGTGTCGACGAGGGCGAGCCCGGAGCGCTCGGCGACGAGCTTGGCGACGGTGCTCTTGCCCGCGCCCGCGGGGCCGTCGAGCGCCACCACGAGCGAGGCGGCGTGTGCGCTCGCCGTGGCCGCGCCCGCGGAGCCGGCGGCGGCGGGGTGACCGGCGAGCATGTCGTCGAGGGCGGCGAACAGCTTGTCGTTCTCCTCGGGGGTGCCGACGCTGATCCGCACAGAGTGGCGGAGGTCGTAGTTGGCGACGGGGCGCACGATCACGCCGCGCCGGAGCAGCTCCGTGTTCACGCTCGGCACGTCGGGGAGGGCGCCGCCGACGCGGGCGAGCACGAAGTTCCCTTGCGACGGCGCCACCGAGAAGCCGCGCTTCTCGAGGCCGGCGGCGAGCCGCGGCAGCTCGTGCGTGTTGTGGGCGCGCGAGCGCTCGACGTGGGCGTTGTCGTCGAGCGCGGCGAGGGCTGCGGCCTGCGACAGCGCGCTGGTGTTGAACGCGTCGCGCAGCCGATTGAGCACGTCGGCGAGCGCAGGGTCGCAGACGGCGTAGCCGACGCGCAGGGACGCGAGCCCGAAGATCTTGGAGAACGTGCGCAGCACCGCGGTGCGCGGCCGCTTCTGCACCCAGGTGATCCCGTCGGGGTATTGCGGGTCCGTGACGTACTCGGCGTAGGCCTCGTCGAGGACCACGACGACGTCGGGCGGGACGCGGGCGAAGAACGCGTCGAGGTCGGCGGCGGAGAAGGCGCGACCGGTGGGGTTGTTGGGGTTGGCGAGGAAGCAGAGCTTGGCGGTGGGGTCGGCGCGGGCGGCGTCGGCCATCTTCTCGAGGTCGTAGCCGAGGTCGGGCAGGAGCGGAACCGCGAGCTCCTCGCGCCCCATGCCGCGGGCGGCGATGCGGTAGCACACGAAGCTCGGCCACGCGTTGAGCAGCTTCTCGCCGACGTCGAGGACGGAGCGGGCGAAGAGGTCGATGAGCTCGTTGGTGCCGTTGCCGAGCACGATCTGCGCGGTGGTGACGCCGTGCCTCTTATGGCGCCTGGCGAGGCGCTCCTTCAGGTAGAAGCCGCCGGCGTCGGGGTAGAGGTGGACCTTTTGCAGTGTTCGCTCGATCGCCTTGAGCGCGAGCGGCGACGGGCCGAGGCAGTTCTCGTTGGACGCGAGCTTGGCGATGTCCTTCACGCCGTACTCGCGCTCGGTTTCCTCGATGGGCTTGCCCGGCACGTACGGGACGAGCTTGTCGAAGAACGGCGCGACGAGCGGACGCATGGCCCCCGATACAAAGGCCACGCCGTCCGCGCAACGCTCCCGGGGCGTGGCGCGCGGGGCCGCGCCTGCGGCGACGCTCGAAAAGGGGTACGCGCGCATGTCTCGAGCCCGGGTCGCCGGCCGCGCCGTCGTCGAGCTTGCCCGGTTGACGCTCGCCCGCGGCAGCGGGAGACGGCGCCATGGCGACGCTCGACCTCGACGCGGCCACCGCGGAGCACCCGGTGCAGATCGGGCGTTACACCGTGGTCGGCCTGATCGGGCGCGGTGGGATGGGCGATGTCTACGAGGCGCTCGACGGCGCGCACGGCGACCGCGTACGCGGACGCGGCGCCGTCCACGTGGCTGCTCCCGGTCCTTCACCAGCTCGCGGCGCTGTCGGCGTGCGCGAGCTGGGGCGAGCTCGACGACGCCGAGAGGAGGGTGCTGCGGCCGAACATCGAGGCGAGCCTCACGGCGCTGAAGAAGCTCGCGGCCCACGCCGGTGAACTTCGCGCACCGCGTGCTGCTCATCGAAGGCGAGCTCGCGCGCATCGACGGGCGCACCGGCGAGGCGGTGTCCCGCTTCGACGAGGCGATCCGGCTGGCGACGGCGGGGGAGTGGACGGGCGAGATCGCTGTCGGCCACGAGCTTCGCGCGCGCGTGTCCGAAAACGCGGCCGACGCCGAGCGGCACCGACGCACCGCGCGCGACGTCTACGACCGCTGGGGCGCGCGGGTGAAGGTCGCGCTCCTCGACTCCGGGGCGTGAGCCGAAAGGCTGGGAAGACGCGTGCTCGTCGTGCTCACGTGCGCAGCGCCTCGACGTCGAGGGCCGCGGCATCGAGCCGCGTCCACCACGGCTCTTTCTTGAACCACGTGCGCTGCCGCCGCGCATATTGGCGCGTGCGCACCGCCGTCCGCGCCACGGCCTCGTCGAGCGTGCAGCGCCCGTCGACGAGGGCGAGCGCCTCGGCGACGCCGAGCGTGTCGAGCAGGCGGTGCGCGGGGCCGAGCCGCTCGCGCAGCGCGCGGGCCTCGCCGGCGAGCCCGGCGTCGAACATCGCGCGCGCTCGCGTGGCGATGCGCGGCTCGAGGAACGGAAGCGGCGCGTCCACGAGGAACCAGCGCGCGTGCACGCGGGGCGCCCGGCGGAGCATCGCGTCCATGTCGCGCGGCGCGCCGGGCGGGTCGAGGCCGAGCCGCCAGGCGCGCAGGTAGAGGCCCGTGCCGCCGACGAGGACGGGGACGCGGCCGCGCGCGGCGATCTCGGCGGCGAGCGTGTCGGCGCGATCCGAAAACGCCGCGGCGGTCATCGTGTCCTCGGGCGGCACCGCGCCGTACAGGTGATGCGGGACGCGCGCGCGCTCGTCCGCCGACGGCGCCGCCGTGGCGATGGGCATGCCCGCGTAGATCTGCCGGCTGTCCGCGCAGACGATCTCGCCGCCGACGCGCTCGGCCAGCGCGAGCGCGAGCGCGCTCTTCCCCGACGCCGTCGGCCCGGCAATCACGAGCGGCGTCGTCGTCATCCCCGGTCGAACCATCGCGCGAGCTCCTCGTAGCGCACGGTGCGCACCACGGGCCGGCCGTGGGGGCAGTGGGCGCCGAGGTCGATGGCGTCGAGGTCGCGCAACAAGGCCCGCACGGAGTCGGCGGACACGGCGTCGCCGGCGCGCACGGCGGCGTGGCACGCCAGGCGGGCGCAGACGCGGTCGACGCGGTCGTCGAGGGCGGCGGAGCCGCCGGTGCTCGCGAGCTCCGCCAGGGCGTCGCGCGCGATGACCTCCGCCTTCTTGCCGTCGAGGCCGGGCGGCACGGCTTTGACGACGGCGGTGCGCGGGCCGAACGGCTCGACGACGAGGCCGTGCCGCTCGAGCAGCGCGCGGCCCTCGGCGTCGTCGAGGGCGCTCATCTCGAGCGCGGACAGGTCGATGGTGAGCGGGATGAGCAGCGGCTGCGACGGCGCGTTGCCCTCGAGCTTTCGCGCTCGCAAGCGCTCGAACACCACGCGCTCGTGGGCCGCGTGCTGGTCGATGACGACCATCCCCTCGGGCGCCTCGAGCACGAGGTACGTGGCCCCCACCTGGCCGACGACGCGCAGCGCCGCGAACGAAGCGGACCCGCCGCTGCCCGCCACCGGCAACAGAGAGAGCGGCCGCGTCAGCCGCCCGTCGACGGCCCCGCCGGTGTCGCCCGCTCCCTGGGAGCCGGTGTGCAGCGGGGACGAGGGCCCGCGCGCCGCGCCGAAGCGCGCGAGCGCGTCGCGGACGCGGGCGCGGTGGGCGTCGACGAGCCCGCCCCCCGTGGGCTCGACGCCGCCGGCGGCGTCGCCGGAGAGCACCATGATGCGCGGCCGGATCGCCGCCGGCGCCGCCTTCAGCCACGGCGTGCTCGCGAGGAAGTCGGACAGGAGCGCGATCACGTGGCCGTTCACCCGGCGCGGGTCGACGAAGCGCACCTCGGCCTTGCGCGGGTGCACGTTGACGTCGACGAGGGACGGGTCGATGCGGATGTCGAGCGCCACGATGGGCTGGCGCCCGACCTCGAGGAGCGTGCGAAACGCGGCCCGCACCGCGCCCACGAGGCCGCGGTCGGCGACCGGGCGCCCGTTGACGCTCAGGCGAACGCCGGCGAGGTCGCGGCGCGTCTCCAGCGGCGCCACCACGTAGCCCGTCAGGCCGAGGAGCTCCGTCGACGCTTCGAAAGGAAAGAGGTGCGGGCGCACGTGCTTGCCGAGGCAGCGCACGGCGCGCTCGATGCGCAGCGGGTCCGACGCCGCCGCCGGCGCCCCCGGCAGGTCGAGGGCGACCTTGCCGTCGACGGTCACGCGAAACGACACCTGCGGCAGGCACAGCGCCGCCGCCGCGACGGCGTCTTCGATGTGACCGGCCTCGGTGCGCGCCGCCTTCAGGAACTTCCGGCGCGCGGGCGTGTTGAAGAACAGGTCCTCGACGTCGATGCGCGTCCCCGCCGGCGCCCCCGCCTCGCCCACGTGCGTGACGCGCCCGCCCTCTACGGCGACCTCGTGGGCGGCGTCCGCGCCCGGCGGCCGGGTGAGCAGGCGCACCCGGGCGACGGAGGCGATGGCGGCGAGGGCCTCGCCGCGGAAGCCGAAGCTGCCGATGTGCAGGAGATCGTCGGCGACGTCGAGCTTGCTCGTTGCGTGCCGCGAGAAGCACAGCACGGCGTCGGCGGCGTCCATGCCGTCGCCGTCGTCGATCACGGTGATGCGCTCCACGCCGCCGCCGGCGACCTCGACGTCCACCCGCGCGGCGCCCGCGTCGAGCGCGTTTTCGACGAGCTCCTTGACCACCGACGCCGGCCGCTCCACCACCTCGCCGGCCGCGATCTGGTCGGCGACGCGCGCCTCGAGGACGTGGATGCTTCCCACGCGCGCACTCTACCGCGCGCCCGCGTCAGGGACGCGCGCCGGAGCGGTCAGCGCGAGAGCAGGGCCGCGATGACGACGGCGGCGACGGCGGCGGCGATGGAGGCGCCGAGCACGAGACCCTGCACGAAGGCCCGGCGCGTGGCGGACCTCACCGTGGCGACGAGCGCCGGCGGGATGGCGTCCTCGATGGTCTTTTCGTCGAGCACCGACACCATCGGCCCTTGCCCGGCCGGCTCCGGCGTCGCCGCCGCAGGCTGCTGCGGCCGCGGCGCGCGCTGGATGCGCATGGTCTCTTCTTCGTCCGGGGCCCTCGCCGGCCACGGCGGGGCGGGGCGCGGCGCACGGGCAGGCGCGGGCGCCGGCGGCGCGGGAGCCGGCGCCGGGCTCGCCGCCGGCGTCGCGGGGCGCCCCGGGGCCGCCGTCATGCGCAGCGACGCCTCGAGGTCGATGTCGATGGCGGCGAGCTCCTCCTTCGCCGGCGCGCGCACGTGCCGGCGCGACGCCTCGAGATCGATCTCGATGGCCTCGGCGGCGTCGGCCGCGCCGCCGCCCTGGGCGCCGGAGCCGAGGGAGTACAGCCGCTGCAGCAGCTCGCGCACCCGCGCCTCGGGCGCCAGGTGCGCCTGGAAGTTCACGAGGAGCTTGTCGAGGAGGGCGTTCGTGTCGGGATCGGTGATCAGCACGTGCAGCACGCCGTGGGGGTCGCGGCGGACGGGGCAGGCCAGGGCGTCTCTGAGCTGGTGCGCCGTGGAGTGCAGCAGGTGCACCGCCACCGGACGCTCGAGCACGTCGGGGCCGGCCACCGGGATACCGGAGATGCGCGCGAGCTCGTCGAAGAGCCGTCGGGCGTCGGCGCCGGCGGCGACGAGCCGGCCGGTGTACGACGTGGGACCGCCCGGGGGCGAGCTGGTCGCGCGCTGGGCGATCTCCCGCGTGAGGACACCACGCGCGATGAGGGTTTCGATGACGTCGGACGAAGGCACGGAAGCGATGCTACAGCGGGTCGGGCCCGGGTTGGAGGGCCGCGGGGCGCGCGAGCACGGCCCTCATCCGATGATCCCGCGCTCGCGACACACTTCTTTCGAGAGCTCGTGGACGTTCAGCCGCATGCCCACCTTGTGCATCAAGGCGCGCAGCCCGGCGAGCACCCGCACATAGAAGATGATCTCGCGGGGCGGCGCCCAGCTCTTGATGCTGGGGTTGTCGAGGACGAACCGCAGCGCCTGCTCCTGCACCTTCCACGTGCCGAAGTCGGTGATCCGGTTGCTCGTGAGGGGCTCGAACAGCAGCGAGAGCCACTCGTAGACCACCTCGGGGTCCACGCCCTTGTCCATGAAGCCGAGCTTGCGCCAGGTGGCCTGGAGCGCGTCGATGTCATGTTTCCACAAGCCTGCAAGCAAGCGGAGTTGGTCGTCCATCACCTCGAGCGGGTAGTCGCGCACGCAGCCGAGGTCGAGGAGCCCGATGGGCGGGACGCCGTCCACCGCTTCGGTGCTTGTCAAAACGAGGAAGTTGCCCGGGTGCGGGTCCGCGTGGAGCGCACCGTGGCGGTGGATCATCTCGAGGTACGCCCGCAGCAGGCGCCGGCCCTGGATGGTCTTCTGCTCGGGGGTGGCGTCGCGCAGCCAGTCCTCGAGCCGCTCCCCCTCGAAGAGCTCCATCACGAGCACCTGCTTGCGGGACAGCTCGTGTACCGGGATGGGCACGCGCACGCCCTCGACGTCCTTGAGCACCACCTGGAAGCGCTCGAGGTTCCCCGCCTCGTTCAGGTAGTCGCTCTCCCGCTGGATGACGCTGGTGATCTCCTCGAGGTACGCGTCCACGCGCTCCTTGGGGAGCTGCGCGCGTGCGAGCACGAGCAGCGACCCGAGGTTCTTCATGTCGCTCTCGATGGTCCCCGCGATGCCCGGGTATTGCACCTTGACGGCGACGTCGACGCCGTCGCGGGTGCGCGCGCGGTGCACCTGGCCGATGCTGGCGGCGCCGATGGGTGTCTCGGAGAAGCTCTCGAACACCTCGTCGAGGGGCTGCTCGAGGGCCTTCTCCACCTCGGCCTTCACGGTGGCGAAGTCCATCGGCGGCGCCGAGTGCTGAAGCTGCGAGAGCTGCTCGACCACCTCGGGGGGCAACAGCTCCGGGTCGGTGGCGAGCATCTGCCCGACCTTCATGGCGGCGCCCTTGAGCTCGCCGAGGGTGCGGGTCACCTGCTCGGCGCTGCGCTGCAGCGCCTTCTTCTCCGCGGTGGCGGCCGAGGTCTCGTTCGAAAACGCCGACGTCACCTTCTGCGTCAGGTGGCGCGCGGCCACCGACGCGGACAGCCCCGTGAGCTTGGCGAAGCGCGAAAAGCGCGACGACGTCGGCGCCTGGGGCGCGGGCCCCGGCGGCTCAGGCGCGGTGGGCTTCTTCGGCGGCGGCTCGGCGGGCATGCGGGGGGAACATATCAGCGGCGCACCCGCGGCGCCGCGGCCACGAGCGCGCGGGTATAGGAGTGCTCGGGCGCCTCGAAGAGCTGCTCGGTGGGGCGGAGCTCCACCAGGGCGCCGTGCTGGAGCACGCCGACGCGGTCGGCGAGCGAGCGGGCGGCCGCGAGGTCCTTGCAGAGCACGAGGAGCGCCGCCCTGCGCTCGTTGCGCAACACCGCGAGCGTCTCGAGGATGGCCGCGCGCTCCGACGGGTCCAGGCCTCCCGCGGGCTCGTCGACGACGAGCACGGACGGCTCCGCCAGCAGCGCCCGCGCCAACGCCACCCGCTTCTTCTGCCCCGCCGACAGCGTGCTCGCGCGCCGGCCGAGGACGGCGGGGTCGAGGTGGACGCGGGCGAGGGCGGCGGCGAAGCGCTCGCGGCGCGGGCCCCGGCCGGCGAGCCGCAAGGCGTCGTCGGCGAGGGTGAGGGTCTCGGCGACGGGGAGGCGGGGGTCGATGCCGGCCTCGGGGTCGTCGAAGAGCACCTGGAGGTTCCTGCGCACCGCGAGGCCGCGCGAGAGGTGCGCCTTGTGGGCGTTGATGCCGTCGACCTCGATGGCGCCGCTGCTCGGTTTGAGCAGGCGCGCGCACGCGTACGCCACCGTCGACTTGCCGGCGCCGTCCTCGCCGACGAGCGCGAGCGCGCTGCCGGTGTCGACGTCGAAGGTGAGGTGATCGAGGACGTGCACGGCGGCCTCGTCGCGCGCGCCGAGGGCGAAGAACAGGAAGCGCGCGAGGTCAGGCAGGTCGCGTGTCGCCTGCGGCGTGGCCGGCGCGCTCCCCGCGACGCTGTGCTTGACGACGAGGTCGCGGAAGCGCAGCGCGGGCGGGGCGACCCCGGCCGCCGGCGCGGCGCTCGCGGCGTCGTCGTCGCTCGGGCCCACGCTCAATGGATGGGCTCGGCGGCCGGCCCCTTCGTCTCGGGCGCGGCCTCGCCAGTGTCGGGCACGCACACGCCCGACCGGCACGCGGCCTCGCGAGCGGAGCACGAGGGATCGTCGCTCATCTGCTGCGCGCACTGGACGGCCGCGCAGACGGGCGTGCGGCGCGCGGTGAGCGCGGCGACGTGGTCTTTGCGCACGCCGGTCTGCGCGCCGAGGGCGTTGCAGCCACAGCAGTCAACGGTGGTGAGGGTGCAGTCGGCGTCGCTGGTGCAGCGGCGATCGTCGTCGAGGACGTGCGGATCGGGTGCGGCCTTGGCGGCGGCCACGGCGGTGTCGGTGGCGCTCGGGCCGGGCGCGGGCGGCGGCGTTTGTTTCTGGCACGCGGCGAAGCAGACGAGGGCGGCGGCGATGACGACGATGCGCATGCGCCGGAACGTAGCACGGCTCCCGAGCCGCGACGCACAACCTCCGGCGACGCCGCGGGGGCCGCTCAGCTCACCCGCGGCGCTGGGCGTCGCGCAGCGTCGCCCCGACGACGTGCAGCGCGACGGTGGCGGCGACGAGCATGCCGGCGGGCAACAGGAAGGTGAGCGGCGCGACCGACATGGCGTCGGCGCCGGCGGCGATGAGCGTGCCGAGCGACACCGAGGGCGCCTCGACGCCGAAGCCGAGGAACGAGAAGAAGCCCTCGGCGGCGAGCGCGCTCGGCAGCGCGAGCACCGCGTACGCGAGCAGCGAGCCGGTGGTGTGCGGGACCACGTGTCGCACGAGCACGCGTCGCCGGGGGACGCCGAGCACGCGCGCGGCCTCGACGAACGGACGGTGTCGGAGCGCGGCGAGGCGGGCGTGGACGACGCGCGCGAGGGTGAGCCACTCGATGCTGGCGATGCAGACGACGAGGATGATCCGGGCGTCGAGCAGGCGATCGAGCGCGACGGGGAGCGAAGGGCGCGCCGAGCGCACGATGACGACGAGGGTGACGACGAAGAGCGTGTAGGGCGCGACCTTGAGCGAGTCGACGACGCGCATCATGGCGTTGTCGATCCTGCGCGGCATCACCGCGGCGAGCGCGCCCCAGATGACGCCGAGCAGGAGGGCGACGGCGGTGGCGGAGACGCAGACCGCGGCGCTGGTGGCGAGGCCGCGGAGCGTCGCGACGGCGAGGTCGGCGCCGTCGGCGGCGGTGCCGAGGAGGTGTCCCGACGACGGCGGCGCGGCGCAACACGATCCCGCGTGCGGGGGAAAGAACAGCCCGCACGCGGCGAGGACGACGAGCAGCGCGAGCACCGCGAAGCTGAGGACGACGGGACGGGAGAAGCGCTGTGGCTTGGCCTCGCTCCAGCTCGGCCGGTGCCTGGGGTCGGCGACGGCGTTCATCGGGCGCCTCGCACGCGCGGGTCGAGGGTGCCGTACAGGAGGTCGGCGGCGAGGTTGGCGACGAGGATGAGCAGCGCGTAGCCGAGGGCGCCGCCGAGCAGGACGTTGTAGTCGCGGGCGACGGCGGCGTCGATGACGACGGGGCCGAGGCCGGGGAGGTCGAAGACGCGCTCGACGGCGATGCCGCCCATGATGACGGCGCTCGACATCGGGCCGAGGCCGGCGACGACGGGGAGGAGCGCGAGGCGCAGCGCCCTTGCGCGGGCCCAGCGCGGGGAGACGCCGCGGGCGACGTCGGCGCGGACGCGCGCGGTGGCCTCGGGGGCGCGCAGCGCGTTCATGGTGACGCGGGCGATCTGGGCCGCGAACGCGAGCGCGAGGGCGGCGGCGGGGACGATCCACGTGGTCTTCGACAGGAGGCGCGCGGGCGTGAAGAGGCCGAGGGTGAGGGCGCCTACGAGGACGAAGAAGGGCGCGATGACGAAGCCGGGCATGGCTTCGACCACGGCGACGCCGGCGCGGACGGCGCGCTGGCGGATGCCGGGCGCGGCGGTGGACAGGACGAGGCCCGCGCCGACGCCGACGGCGAGGGCGACGGCGAGGGCGAGGGCGGTGAGCGCGATGGTGGAGGGCAGGGCGTTGGTGACGATGTCGAGGACGGGGGTGTTGTCGCGGAGCGATCGGCCGGTGCAACCGTCGACGTCGAAGCGCATCCACGTGGTGGTGGCGGCGATCATCTGCACGTATGCGGGCTCGCGCACGTCGCACGATGACGACAGCGCGCTCTCGACGACGGCGGGGAGCTTGCGCCACGGGTCGAACGGCCCGTTCGGCGCCGCGCGCACGAGGAGCAACGCCGGTGCGAACGTCGCCACCAGCACGAACGGGATCGCCAGGATCCGCCGCAGCCCATAGACGATCACGCCGCCCCCTCGACGCCGCTTTCGTGGGGCGCGCCGTCGCCCGCCTCGTCGTGGGGCGTGCCCTGGCGGCGCGCGCGGAGCGGCCCGCCCGCGTCGACGGACGCGCGGCCCTCGGGGAGGCCGTGCCCGCACATCCACGGGGCGGTCATCGGGCCCCCCCGGGCGAGCCGTCGACGTCGACGTCGACGGTGACGTCGCGCAGCTCCAGCGCGGTCGGCACCAGGCCCTTCACCTCGGGGGCCACCAGCGCGCCGCCCTTCGGGCCCGGCACGAAGTCCGACGCCCGCGAAAGCGTCGGCGCCAGCCCCGGCGGCAGCGCGCCGTCGAGGAGCGCGTCCACGGCGCCCGCCCGATACAGGTGCAGCGCCGTGGTCGGCCGCTTCACCCGGATCAGCTCCACCCGCTCGACACCCGCGCGCTTTCGCTCGAACGACGTCGACGAGCGCGCGAGCTCGATGCGCTCGGGCTCGTGCAGCACCAGGCGGAAAGGTCCGCTCGTCGGCATCGCCTCCGGCACCGTCCACGCCCGCCCGAGCTCGTCTACGCTCCGCGGCGGGACCGGACGCATCACGGGCTCGGCGAACGCCAACAGCGCCTCGTCGAGCGGCGCCGCGAGCCCGATCTCGACCGTCTCGTCGTCGACGGCGTGGGCGTCCAACAGCCCCGGGTCGAACGCGAGGTCCTGCTCGGGCAGCCACGCGCGCGCCCCGGGATCGTCGACGCGCTCCACGAAGTACCAGCGGCGCTCGCGCACGGTGTCGTCGAGGTTCGCCGACGACAGCCAGCCCGAGATCCCCGTCTTCACGTCGATGGCGAGGCACGTCGGCGCCGCGGCGTCCGCGAAGCGGTCGTTGCCGCGCTCCACCACCTCCACGACGTCGTCGTCCGCGAGCAGCGCGCGCGCCGGCGCGTCCTCGTCGGGTCCCACGCGCAACGTCGGTGAGACGCCGCCGCGATCGACGACGTGCACGAGCCCCACCGCCGGGATGTGCACAGCGACGTCGCTCGCCCGCGCCCACCCCGTGGCTCCGCCCGCCGCCCGCAACTGCACCAGCGTCACCGCCGGCTGCCTGCCGTGCCGCGGCAGCTCGCGCATGCCCGCCACCACCGCCGTCTCTCCGGCGAGCAGGGCGCCCACCGCCGGCGCGTCGAGGTCCGCCGTGGAATGAAGCGGCACCGCGACGCCACAGCAAGGGGTGCGCTCGTTGGTGTCGAACACGCGCACCGCGGTGCCGGCCGGGAGCTCCGCGTCGGAGACCACGGCCCCCGGCCCCTCGGTGAACACCGAGTAGGGCGCGGGCCTGCCGTGCGCGCCGCCGTGCGCCACGCGCAACAGCGCGCCGCGCGCGAGGTCGGCGCCGTTCTTGATCACCGACAGCGGCGTCGGGTCCGCCGTCCCCGTCGACGGGCGCAGGGCGCGTCGCCATGACCAGACCACCTCGGGCGCGCCGAGGTGCGTGTTGTCCGAGAAGCGCGCGTCCTTCTCCAGGTGCAGGCGCAGCCGGTCGCCGACCACCTCCCACGACGTCGCCAGCGAGGGGCGCGGCTCCCCGCCGGCAGGCTCCACGAGGGCCGCGAAGAGCTGTCGCGCGAGCGCGCGCTCCACCGGCGTCGTCGCGCGCGCGGGGTCGAGCTCGGCAACGTCGTCGACGATGTGCAGCCGCAGGCGATCCGTCCGCGCGCCCGCGCGCCCGAAGCGCTCGCCGGGCGCCAGGCCGCAGGCGACGACGGCGAGCGCGGCCAGGACGACACCGCAACGGGCGGGCCGGACGAGGGCAATGCGGCGCATCTCCCCGGAGCATGCGTCGTCGACACGCCCCCGCACAACTCGACGGCCCGCACGGGGTAGAGTCGACGCCGACCGGAGGGAGCGGCGACGCTCACCGCCTTCGCAGGCGGCGCGTCGGGCCGCAGGTGATCGGTGATGAGGATTGCGACGTCGGCCATCCAGGAGCGCGATCGCGTCCTCGCGGACGCGCGGGCGCGCGTGCCTCGCCGCGGCGCGGGAAACGACGCCCGCATCGGAGACCTCCTCGACGTCGTGCACCGCGCCTTTGTCGCCACGCTCTCCGGCGCGGGTGTGCACCCGGGCACCGTCGACGGGCTGCGCGGCAGCTTCGGGGCGGGCGCGCTCGTCGCCGGCGCGCAGGCGGTGGCCGACGCGCTGCGCGGCCTGGCCGAGAGCCTCGACGAGAGCCCGCCGGCGCTGCAGGCGGAGCGCGCGGCCATCAGCGACGCCCTCGACACGCTGCTCGGCCTGTTCGATCCCGACGGCGGCGATCTCCTCGACATCGACGTCGTCGAGGCGCGGCCGACGCTGGTGCAGGCGCTCTCGGAGCTCGCCAAGGGTCCGCCGTCGTCGCTCGAGGCCGCCGCCGTGCGCCCGCGTGCGCTCCTGCGCGTGCGCGCCGGGACCGCGGCCGCGGCGCGCGCGCTCGAGAGCGCGAGCATCGCGACGCTCGCCTCCACCGGCTTGCTCGCCCAGCCGAGCGCCCCCGACGAGGCGCTCTTCGGCGCCGCCGGCGACGCCGCGGACGCCGTCGACCGCCTCGTGCGCGCCGCGGGCGTGCTGGCGGCGGGGGCGGGCGCGCACGCCGCGGAGCTCTGCTTCGCCGTCGTCGTCGTCGGCGACGAGCCCCCCGGGCCCGACGGCATCAGCGCCGTCGACGCCGTGGTGCGCGCGGGCGGGCTCCTCAGCGAGCCGGGGCTCCTCGCCCTCGACGCCGCCGCGTGGAGCGCCGCCGGCGCCGGCCTCGCGGCGGTGCCGGGCAAGCCGGGCATCGTCGAGCCCACGGCGGCGTTCGGGTACGACCGCTGGGAGCTGTCGACGCTGCTCGTGCGGCCGCGGCTCGTCGGCCGCGACGACGAGATTGGCCGCCTGACGCGGCTGTTGACGGAGCCGTCGGCCAACGACGCGCCGATGCTCGTGTCCATCCATGGGCCCGCGGGCATCGGCAAGACCTCGCTCGTGCGCGCCGCCCTGGCGGCGGCGGGGTTCGACGACGACAGCGCGGCGGTCCTGTGGGGCGCGGCCGACGCGCTGTCGCCGACGCCGTACGCGGCGGTAGCGGCGATGCTGCGCGCGCTCGCCGGGGCGCCGGCGGGACTCAGCCGCGCCGCCGAGCGCGTGCGCCGCCTGCTCGAGGGGTTGGCCGCTCACCTGCCTGCGCGCGACGCGGCCGAGCTGGGCTCGCTGGTGCCCGTCGTCGTCACGCTGCTCGGCGCCGGCGACGACGACGCCACGGACCTCGACGACCGCGCGCCGCGCGCGCTCCGCACGGCGCTGCGCCGCGCGTTGCTCCTCGTCGCCGAGGGCCTGCTCGCCCGCGCGGACGACGAGCGCCCCGCCGTGTTCGTGGTGCCGGGCGCAGAGGCCGTCGACGGGCCCACGCGCGACGCGCTGGCGTTCACCGCGGCGCGCCTCGGGGGGCGCGCGCGGGTGGTGCTGTTGTCGTCGACGAAGGCGAAGCAGCCTCCGGGCTTCGAGAGCGGCTTTCGCGCGGAGCGCATGGAGCTCGGCGGGCTCTCGGCGGCGGTGGGGCGCGAGCTGTGCGGCCTGTTGCTCGATCGCCCCGGGCACGACGACGAGCTCGGCGCGCTCGTGGAGCGGGCGCGCGGCTCGCCGCTCGCGTTGATGCACGCGGTGCGCTTCGCCGTCGAGGGCGGCCTGTTGCGGCGCCGGGACAACCGCTGGGACGCCGGCGGCGTCGACGCGCGGGACATCCCGGCGCGCCTCGATCGCCTGCTGCGCGGGCGCGTCGAGCGGCTGCCGGTGCACGCCCGCCGGCTGCTGGCCGGGTGCGCGACCTTGGGGCTGACGCTGCTGCCGGCGGCGGTGGAGCTCGTCGGCGTGCGGCTCGGGCAGTCGCGGGACGAGGTGGCGCGCTCGCTGGCGTTCCTCGTCGACACGGGCTTCCTCGTGCGGACCTCGGTGCGGCCGGCGGCGCCGGTGTTCAAGGACGCCGTCGACGACGATCGGCCGCTGGCGTTCGAGCACCCGCTGTTGCGCGCGGCGGCCATCGCCGCCGTCGACGACGACGAGAAGCGCCGGCTGCACGCGTACGCCGCCGCCGCGCTCGAGGCGGTGGCGCCGTCGGGCGCGCAGGCGCTCGCGCCGGCGCTCGCGCGCCACCACCGGCTCGCGGGGAACGCCGACGACGCACGGGAGCGCCTGGCGGCGGCGGCGCGGCGCAGCGCGCGGCTCGACGACCGCCGCGGGGCGGCCGCGCTCGCGCGGGAGGGGCTCGCGCTGTGCGGCGACGATCCCGCGGCGTCGTTTCCGTTCTACCTGGAGCTGTGCGCCATCAAGGAGGACGGCTCGCGCGCGCAGCGGGACGCCCTGCGCGCGCTGGTCCGCTGCGCCGAGCGCTCCGGGGATCCGCGCCTGCGCGGCGAGGCGCTGATGCGCGTCGCCCGCTTCGACCTCGCCTCGGGCGACCTCGCGCTCGCCGAGAGCGCCGCCGCCGGCGCCGTCGCCGACCTCGCCCCCGACGTCGCTCCCGCCCTCGCCCCCGACCTCGCTGTCGCCCGCGCCCCCGCGGCGCCGCGCTCCTTGGAGGCCGGCACGCCGGACGCCCCCAGCGCGCCGCCGCGTGCGCCGCCGCCGCGCCCCCTCGAGGCCGGCGCGCCCGGGCGCAGAAAGCTCGCCCAGGCGCTGCGGCTCCTCGCGCTCGTGCGCTTCCACCGGCGCGACCTCGAGGGCGCCGCCGCGGCGCTCGCGGCGGCGCGGGCGTACACCCCGGCGAGCGACCGAAGGGGCCTCGCCGTCCTCGAGCACAACGAGGGGCTCGTGCTCCTCGAGCGCGGCGACGCGGTCGGCGCCGTCGAGCACCTCCTGGTCGCCCGCGCGCACCGCGTGGCCACCGCCGACGTCGCCGGCGAGGCCGCGTGCCTCGACGGCATCGCCGGCGCCTACGTCCGCCGCGGCCGCGCCGCCACCGCGCTGGCCCTCCTCGAAAACGCCGTGCGTCTGCGCGAGCGGATCGGAGACGGCGCCGGCCGCGCCTACTCGAAGCGCACCCAGGCCGACGTCCTGCTCACCGTCGGCGACGCGTCCGCCGCGTCCGCCGCCGCCGACGAAGCGCGCGCCCTCGCCAGGGAGCACGGCATCGATCGCCTCGAGGTCGGCGCCGCCCTCGCCGGCGTCCGCGCCCGCCTCGCCGCCGGCGAGGTCCAGGGCGCCGAAGCGCTCCTCGAGTCCGTCCGCCGTCGCGCGCGCGATCCGGCGGCGAGCGCCGAGGTCTGTCTGCTCGCGGCGCGCGTGCGCTTGTTGCGCGCCGCGTCGGCCACCGGCGCGGCGCGGGATCGGCTGTTGAAGACGGCGCTGTCGCGGGCGCAGGAGGCGGTCGCCCTCGGCGAGGAGCACGGCCTCGCCGCCGTCCAGGCCTGCGGCATGGCCGCCGCGGGCGAGGCCTTGCTCGAAAGCGGCGACAAGAACGGCGCGCTGACCTTTACGCAGCGCGCCGCGGAGCTCCTGGACGACGCCGGGGGCGCCCTCCCGCCCATCGAGGACGTCCTCGGCGCCTACGCCCGCGCCCTCGACGCCCTCGGCGACGAAGAGGAGGCCGCCGACGTCCGCTCCCGCGCCGCCGCGGCCCTCGACGAGCGCTGCGCCCGGCTCCCGCCCGCGGCGCGGGCCCGCTTCTGGGCGGCGCCGTCACGCGCTGCGTTGCGGGGTGAACGAGCGGACCCTGCGGGCGTGCGTTAGTCTCGGATGTGACGGACGCAACTTCGTGCGGATCCCGTCGACAATGTGGGTGTCGCTCCTACGTGACCCCACCATGAGAGGCCCCAGGGTGGGGCCGGAGGCAGCATGCGCTTGTTTTCGATCTTCGCTCTTTTGACCCTCGGGTCGACCGCCGCCCTGGCGCAGACCACGCCGCCGGCCGAATGGACGTGCACGGCGAGCTTCTTCGGCAGCGACGACGGCTGCGACTGCGGGTGCGGAGCGCAGGATCCGGACTGCGCGGACAACACGGTCGCGTCCTGCGAGTTCAACCAGTGTCCGAACGACACCGAGGGCCCGACGACCGCCGACGCGACGCAGTGCGCCGCCGGCACCTGCGGCGACGGCATCAAGGACAAGGGCGAGACCTGCGATGACGGCGACGCCGCCGCGGGCGGCGGCTGCTCCGCCGACTGCCAGACCGTCGAGGACGGCTCCACCTGCACCGTCGGCGCCGGCTGCCACACGAGCAACACCTGTGGTGACGGCTTCAAGGACCCCGACGAGGAGTGCGACGACGGCAACGCCACCGCGAACGACGGCTGCTCCGACACCTGCGCCGTCGAGGACGGCTTCGTCTGCGGCCACCACGCGCTCGGCGGCCCCTGCCATGCCGTGGTCTGCGGCGACGGCAACAAGGAAGGCGCCGAGGAGTGCGACGACGGCAACACCGCCGACGGCGACGGCTGCTCCTCCACCTGCACCCGCGAGGTGCCCGCGGGCTGGACCTGCGACGCCAGCTTCTTTGGCGCCGACGACGGCTGCGACTGCGGCTGCGGCGCCGTCGACACCGACTGCGCCAGCCCCGCGCTTGCCGACTGCGAGTTCGGCAGCGCTTGCGGCACCATCGACCAGGTCGATCCCAACGACACCACCCAGTGCCTCGCCGGCGGCGAGGGTGAGGGCGAGGGCGAAGGCGAAGGCGAAGGCGAAGGCGAGGGCGAAGGCGACACCGGCGGCGAAGGCGAAGGCGAAGGCGACACCGGCGGCGGCGGCTGCTCCGGCATCGGCAGCGGCCACGCCGACGGCGCGCTCCCGTGGGCCGCGCTCGGCCTCGGCCTGCTCGGCGCCGCCACGACCGTGCGCCGCCGTCGACGGCGCTGAGCCGAAGGGCTAATGCGGCGCGTGCATGCCTCGCACGCGCCGCATCGCCCTGGTGGGACATCCGCACGTCGTCGTGGCGCGCGGAAACAACGGCGAGCCCGTGTTCCACGACGACAGTGATTACGAGGCGTACCTGGGGCTGCTCCGCGACATGGTTCGGGAGCAGCTCTTCGTGCTTTATGCCTGGTGCTTGATGAAGAGCGAGGTGCGGCTCGTCATCTCGCCGCACCGCCTCCCGCTCGCCCAGGTGGTGCAGCGTCTGCACACCGCGCACGCGCGCCGCATCAACCAGCGCACCCGCCGCTCCGGCCACCTCTTCGAGGGGCGCTTTCGCTCCATGCTCATCCCGCGCGCGCGCATCGCCGACGCCGTCCGCTGGGTGCACCTGTGGCCCGTGCGCGTGGAGCGCGTGCGGCGCGCCGAGACCTATCCGTGGTCGAGCCACCGCAGCTACGTCGCGCGCGGCGACGAGTGGGGCGACCTCGTCGACGCCTGGGCCGTCCTCGAGACCTGGGGCGCGACGCTGCCTGCCGCCCAGCGCGGCTTCGGGCGCTTCGTCGAGCAGGCGGCGCTCGACGACGACGAGCTCGGCATCCGCGAGGTGATGGCCGGCGTCGGCGGCGACCGGCAGTTCGCCGAGGACGTGCTCGCCGAGGCCGGCGTCGTGTGGCGCGGGCGGCGGCGCCCGGCGCTGCAGACGCTCGCGCGGCGCGTCTCGCTCCTCATGAACGTCCACGTCGACGACCTCGTCAGCCCCGCACGCCAGCAGGAGCTCGTCATGGCCCGCCGGCTCCTGGCGACGAGCGCCGTGCGCGAGGCGGGCAGGTCCGTCACCGAGGTCGCGGACTTCCTCAAGCGCGACAAGGGGCAGGTCTCGCGCCTGGTGGCGCAGGGCATGTCGCAGATGCGCAGCGACCCCGCGTTCCGCGCGCTCCTCGGCGCCATGAAGCAGCGCGGGAACGTCGCCGCCACCGTCGAGTGACGCCGACCTCGCGGTCGCTCCGCCGCGGCGGCGGCGGCAAACGCCTGAGAATGTCGCGCGCGCGACAAAGCCGCCGTCGCGCGGTGTGCGCGCGAGGTCCCGCGTCCTATCGAGGACGCATGCCTCCCCGCACTTCCTCCGCGCGCGCCGCCCTCGACCTCGTCATCGGCGTCTCGCTGGCGCTGGCGGCGGCGGCGTGTGCGCCCGCCGACCCGAGCGACGATCCCGCCGACTGGGACGTGGACACGTCCGTCGCCTGGGAGCCCGCCGTCAGCGCCGCGCACTTCGTGGTGCCCTCGGACGCGCTGCCCGTCGTCACCAACGCGTCCAACAACAACGTCGCCATCGCGTTCTTCGAAGGGCGCCTGTTCCTCGCGTGGCGCACCGCGCCCACGCACTGGGCGTCCGACGCCACCGAGATGCACATCGTCTCGTCGGGCGACGGCGGCGTCACCTGGCAGGACGAGGCGTCCTTCTCGCTCGGCACCGACATGCGCGAGCCGCAGCTCTTCGTCGTCGACGGCGTGCTGCACTTCACGTGCTTTCAGGCGGGCACCAACACGTTCGCGTTCGAGCCGAAGCAGAAGTGGAAGAGCCGCCGCACGAGCGACGGCGCGTGGGCGGAGCTCGAGAAGTGGGGCGACGACCCCACCGAGGTGCCCTGGGAGATCAAGGTGCGCGGGGGCCGCGCGTTCATGACCTCGTACTCGGGCAACCACTACGGCTCCGGTCCGTCCGACGTGCGCGTCCACCTGAAGGTCTCGGACGACGGCGAGCGCTGGAGCGACGTCGGCGCCGCCGACGTCTACGCCGGGGGCTGCTCGGAGGCAGGCTTCGAGATTGACGCCGACGGCTCCGCGTGGACCGTGCTGCGCAACGAGGACGGCGACGACACCGGCTTCGGCTCGCTCGTGTGCCACGCGCCCGCGTCCGACCTGTCGGCGTGGGACTGCCCCGCCGCCGCCGACCCCGAGCGCTACGACTCGCCGCGGATGCTCCGGCACGGCGACGACATCTACCTCGTCGCCCGCCGCGACATCGACGGCCCCTTCGACGAGGGGCGGACGGACCTCGATCTGCAGCAGCAGCGCGACGTCTACGCCGCCGACTACTGGACGCGGCCCAAGCGCACGTCGCTGTATCGCATCGACAAGGCGCAGCGGAGGGTCGTCCGCGTCATGGACCTGCCGTCCGCGGGCGACACCGCCTTCGCCTCCATCCGCCGCACGGGACCGGACTCGTTCCTCGTCGCCAACTACACCTCGCCCGTCGACGACCCCAATCGCACGTGGCTCGAAGGCCAGGGCGCGCCCGACGGTACGAGCATCTATCTCATCCAGCTCGTCTTCACGCCCTCCGGCTGACACGGGCGAGTGGGAGGGTGTGCCCCGACGTGCGCCGGACGCGCGCGGCCGTCGTGGAGTAGCCTCGGTGGTTCCCCGCAGGGCGGGCTCGTGCCCGCTTCGAGGAGGCGCCAGGATGAACCGCATCGCCGTCGTCGTCGGCCTCGCTCTCGCTCCGCTGTCGTCATGCGACTGCCTCGGGCCGGCGGCGGCTCCGCCGCCCCCGACGCCGCCCGCGGTGAACACCAATCCGCTCACCACGGCGCTGCCCAGTGAGGCGCGGCGGCTGTCGCAGGCGGAGATCGATCGCACGCTGCGTGACGTGTTGAAGGAGCCGTCGCAGGCGGGGTCGCGGCTGCTCGACACCGACAAATTCACGCCCTACGACAACGACTACACCGTGCAGCAGACGTCGGCGGCGCTCGTCGACTCGCTCGAGGCGCTCTCCGTCGACGTCGCCCAGCGCACGCTCGCCAACCCCGATTCGCGCGCGGCGGTCATCCCGTGCACGCCGGTGGCGCCCGACGACGCCGACTGCTTCCGCCAGGTGGTCACCACCGTCGGCAAGCGCATGCTGCGCCGCCCGCTCGACGCCGACGAGGTGGAGACGTACATGCCGCTGCTCGCGTACGCCACCGAGGAGAGCCCGTACTACGAGACCGGGTTCGACACGGCCGTCGAGGTCCTCCTGCGCGCGTTCCTCATGGACCCCGAGTTCCTCTACCGCATCGAGGCCGGCGTCCCCACCGGCGAGGAGGGCGTGGTGCGCCTCACGCCGTACGAGATCGCGACGCGCATGAGCTACACGCTGTGGGGCTCGGCCCCGGACGACGCCCTGCTCGCCGAGGCCGACGCGGGCCGCCTCGACGACGCCGACGCGCGCAAGGCGTCCGCCGAGCGCATGTTGCAGGACGACAAGGCCAAGGAGCAGATGGAGCGCTTCCACGCCATGTGGCTCGGCTACCGCGCCATCCCCACGCCGCCGGACCTCGCATCGCGCTTCGCGCAGGAGACCAACGCGCTGATCGACCGCGTCGTCTTCGACGACAAGCGCGACTACCTCGACCTCTTCACGCTCGAGGAGACCTTCGTCGACGACACGCTCGCCGACCACTACGGCCTGCCGCACCCCGCGACGTCGCCGGAGCCGGGCTGGGTGAGCCTCGAGGGCACGCAGCGCGCCGGCATCCTGTCGCAGGGCGCGGTGCTCGCGAGCTTCTCCAAGTTCGCCGACACGAGCCCCACGCAGCGCGGGATCCTCGTGCGCAACCGCCTGCTCTGCAAAAACATCGATCCGCCCCCGCCGGGCGTGAACGTCGATCAGCCGCCGCCGCCGGACGGCGACGTCGTGTGCAAGGTCGATCGCTACAAGACGCACACGTCGTCACCGTCGTGCAACGCCTGCCACAGCCAGATGGATCCCATCGGCTTCGGCCTCGAGAACTACGACATCGAGGGCCGCTTCCGCGAGCACGACGACGACAACCCCGACTGCGCCATCGACGGCGTCGGCGAGCTCCCCGGCTACGGGCAGTTCTCCGGGCCCAAGGAGCTCGCGCACCTGCTCGTGGACAACTCGCTCGTGGGCCCGTGCTTCGTGAAGCAGCTCACCTCGTACGAGGCCGGCCGCCCGCTCACGGACGACGAGCAGAAGGTCGTCAACGCCTGGAACGACGACTTCGACGCCGCAGGACACAAGCTCGATCAATTGCTCGTCGATCAGATCGGCGGGGAGCAGTTCGCCACCAAGAGAGAGCCCGCCGACGAGGGAGGTGCGCCATGAAGTCCCTGAAGCTTCGCCGTCGCACGTTCCTGCGGGGCGCCCTCGGCGCCGCCGTCGGCCTCCCCGTCCTCGAGTGCATGCTCGACGGAAACGGCAACCTCCTCGACCGCGCCCTCGGCGGCAAGGCGCGCGCGCAGTCCACCGGGATCCCGCGGCGCTACGGCATCGTGTTCGCCGGACAGGCCATCGGCGCCGACGGCACGCAGCGCAACAAGCAGCGCCTGAACGGCACCATCACCACCGAGGACGGGCACTTCATCGTCCCCGGCTCCACCGACGCAAACGGCGACTTCATCGCCGACACCAGCGGCTCGCTCGCGCCGGGCGGCGCGGTGCCCACGCCGCTGTTGCCGCTGCAGGCGGCGGGGCTCCTGGGCGACGTGTCGCTCGTCTCCGGGCTCGCCATCCCCTGGGTGCGCGGCGGCACCTTTGCCTCGGACGGCAGCGACGTGCCGCCCGGCGGCGCGTTCCGCGACTTCCACGGCGGCGGCGCGAGCCCGCTGTTGTCCGGCGTGCGTTCGCGCTCGTCGTCGTTCACGGCGCAAGGCGCGACGTCCGATCAGATCGTGGCGGCGCTGTCGGCGGCGGAGACGCCCACGTTCCCGAACGGCCTGGTGCTGCGAGCGCAGCCGAGCTTCTACCTGTCGGGCTTCGACTTCGCCGGCCGCGAGTTCATCTCGTACACGAGCGCGGGCAACGGCGGGCGCATCGCGGCGCAGACCAACCCGCGGGTGGCGTGGAATTCGCTGTTCTCCGGCTTCGTCCCCGACGACGCCGCGGCGGCGGCCATCCAGGACTTCACGCAGCGCAAGCGCATCAGCGTGCTCGACCTCGTCACCGCCAAGCGCGAGCGCATCCTGTCCAAGGTGGGCGCGGCCGACAAGATCCGGCTCGGCGCGCACTTCGATCAACTGCGCGCGCTCGAGCAGCGCATCCAGGCCATCCCGCCGCCGACGACGGGGACGTGTCAGCCGCTGCCGGACCCCGGCGATCCGCCGGGCGTCGGCGGCGACAACAACGGCAGCGGCTTCGACCCCAACGACCCCACCAACCAGATCGGGCAGAACACCGGGTTCTCGGGCGAGGACGTGCGCACGCAGGTGATGGTGGACCTCATCCACATGGCCTTCGTCTGCGACCTCACGCGCACGGCCACGCTGCAGATCACCGCGTTCCAGTCGCACATGAACGTGCGCGCCATCGTGCCGACCGTGCAATCGCTCATCGGCCGCAGCGACGTCGACATCCGCGCCGACATCCACGAAAACGGCCACAACGGCGACCCGGACAACAAGGGGCAGCTCCACGTGAGCGGCGTGCTCGCTTGGCACCTGTCGTTCTACGCGCGGCTGCTGCAGAAGCTGAAGGACACACCGGAGGGGGCGGGCAACGTGCTCGACAACACGTGCCTCGTGTTCATGCCCGAGGCCGGTCACGGCACGCAGCTCAACGACGACACCTCACCGTTCGCCACGCACTCCGTCGAGGACATGGTGCTCCTCGTCGGCGGCCGCGCCGGCGGGCTCGCGCCGGGGCGCCACATCAGCACGCTGGGCGCGGCGACGCCGGTGCACCCGGCGCAGGTGCTGCTCGCCTGCATGCAGTCCGCAGGGTTCACCGGTGACACCTTCGGCGAGGTGAGCGGCGCCTTCGGCGGTGTGTTCGGATGAGCGCCGCGCAAAAGCTCGCGCGCTCCCCCGGGGGCGCCTGCGTGGCGGCGTCGGCGCTGGTGGTGGCGCTCATGGCGTCGAGCGCCGATCCCGTGCCGCGACAGCTCGTGCGCGTCCGCTTCTGGATGCCCGCGGCCGCCGCCGCGCACGTGGCGGGCGCCGCCCCGCTGTTCGGCGACGTCGACGACGTGCGCGCCCACGCCTTCGCCGGCGCGCCCGACCTGACGAGCTGGTGGTACGTCGACACCGACGCGCCGGCCGCCGTCGCGCGCGCGCTCGCGCGACGGCGGCGCCGTCGGCGTCTCGCGTGAGCCTGCCTGGCAGCCGGCGTCCGTCCCGTCGTCGTCATCGTCGTCGTCGTCGTCGTCGTCGTCGTCTCTCTCTCTCCGGGGGCCGCCGGCGCCGAGCTGCCCCGTGAAGACGCCCGGCTACGACGACCGCCAGGGCTACCGGCGCGCGCTCGACATCGACGCCGCGTGGGCGCTCCCCGGCGGCCGCGGCGCCGGCGTCACGGTCGCCGACGTCGAGGGCGAGTGGAACGAGAAGCACGAGGACCTGCCGGGCGCGCGCATCACGCACGTCGCCGGCCGCCGCCAGCGAAGCGCCGGCTGGCGCGCGCACGGCACCGCGGTGCTCGGCGTGCTCGCCGCCAGCGACAACGGCGTCGGCATGCTCGGCCTCGCCCCCGACGTCGCCGCCATCAAGACCGCCTCGCTCGGCGGCATCGGCGCCGCGCGCGCCCTCTACGAGGCGGCCGAGGCGCTCTCCCCCGGCGACGTCCTCGTCGTCGAGCTGCACGGGCCGGGGCCGAACGCGCGCGGCCGCGGCCAGCAGGGCTTCGTGCCCATGGAGTGGTGGCAGCCGGAGTTCGACGCCATCCGCTTCGCCACGCACAAGGGTGTCATCGTCGTCGAGGCCGGCGGCAACGGCGGAGAGGACCTCGACGCGCCCGTGTACAAGCGCCGCTTCGATCGCTCCGTGCGCGACTCGGGCGCCATCCTCGTCGGCGCCGGCGCGCCCCCCGGCTTCGCCGGCGTCCCAGAGCGCGGACGGCTCGACTTTTCGAACTACGGCTCGCGCGTCGACGTGCAGGGCTGGGGCCGCCTCGTGGCCACGCTCGACTACGGCGATCTGCAGGGCTGCGCCACGCCCGCGCGCAACTACACCGCGCAGTTCTCGGGCACCTCGAGCGCCTCCCCCGTCGTCGCCGGCGCCGCGCTCGCCGTGCAGGGCGCGTTCAAGGCGCGCACCGGTCGCGTGCTGTCCCCGTTCGAGATGCGCGCGCTCCTCGTCGCCACCGGCACGCCGCAAGCCGGCGCTCACGCGCGGTGTCGCCCTCCGGCCGCCGACGAGCACATCGGACCGCTGCCGCACGTGGGCCGCGCCCTCGCCGCTGTGGGGGTGCAGTCGAAGCGCTGACGGCGGCTGCTCCGGCGGCTCGACGAAGAACGTGCCGTCGGAGGCGACCGGGCCGCTGTTGGTGGGCACCGCGCGCGCGGGCCGGTGACCTGCAGTGGTAGCGCCCCGCACGCGGCCGCACCCCGCGCCCAAGGCGCTCTACTTCACCGTGCGCGACCTCGACGCCGTGCACGCGCGCGCGGCCGCCCTCGGCTGCCGCTCCAACGTGGAGGTCCACGGCGTGCGCGGCGGCGACCTCACCGTGCGGGGGCGAGCGCTCCTTCTACGTCGACGATCCGTGCAACGACCAGCTCTGCTTCGTGGAAGAGGGCACCATCTACCCGGGCTGAGACGGCGCGGGCTCCTCGGTGCGCGGCCCGGCGTTGCGCGCGCGACGGACGAGGACCGCCAACACCCACACGACCAGGCAGACGAGGTTCACCGCGCCGAGGAGCCGCGGGTGTCCGGCGCCGGCGGCGACGGCGACGCGGTACAGGCCCGTCGAGAGCAGGCCGAGGTTGCCGAGCGTGGCCGACGCCCACGCGCCCGCGGTGGTGCGGATGCCGTCGTCGTCGACGGCGTGGGGGACGCCGAAGAAGCGAGGCACCGCCGCCGCGTACCGGTCCCAGGGCTCGCCGAGCTCCTCGCGGAGCGCGCCCTCCTCGTAAGCCGCCACGGCGACGAAGCTCGCGGTGAAGGCGACGACGAGCACGGCGGCGACGACGGGTGCGAGGTAGGGGACGACGGCGGCGGCGTAGAACAGCGACGCCCCGACGTAGAGCGGGTGGCGCATCAAGCGGAACGGGCCGCCGGTGACCACGCGCTTGCTGGCGCCCTGGCCGTAGACCACGCTGCCGAGCCGCGCCTCGCCCGAGGCGCGAAACAGGAACGCCACCAGCGAGACCACGCCCGTGGCGAGGAACACGGGCTTGATGCCAAGGAGCACGTCGGTGGACGCGAGCACCCGATGCTCCGCGCCGAGCTGGGGGTGGCGCAGCATGAAGAGCGCGACGGCCACCGCGGCGCCGAAGAAGCCCACGATGACCGCGAGCCGGTAGCGGAACAGGGCGGCGCCGAGGCCGTTCATGACGCCCCCGCGAGGGATCCGCTGCGCAACGCCTCGCGCGTGCGCGAAGCGACGATGAGGCCGATGGGGCCGAGCACGACGAGCACGCTGACGAGCGTGAGGTACGCGGCCGGCGCGTGCACGATCGGTGCGAGCAGCACGGGAACGCCGCAGCCGACGACGCCGACGGCGAGGAAGGCGGCGGTGGCCACGAGGTCCATCCCCTGGATGCGCACGCCGTGCTTGCGCAGGCCGTGGCCCATCACGAGGGCGCCGACGAGCGCTCCCCCGGAGTTTCCGATCATGAAGCCCACGACGGGGCCGTAGTGCTCACCGGCGAAGGGGAGCTGTGCGCCGAAGTGGAAGCCGACCGCGGTGAAGGCGACGGTGGCGGCGACGCGCACGAAGTTGGAGATGGCGAGCGGCGCGCTGTCGCCGAGGGCCATCAGCGCGCGCGCCGAAGACTCCTGGAGGAACATGCACCACGAGGTGACGACGAGGAACTGCACCATCCAACCGGCGTCGACGTAGACGTCGCGGTACAGGAGCTGGAAGAACGCGGGCGCGGTCATGGCGGCGCCGAGGAAGAGCACGGCGGCCGCGGGCAGGAGGATGGCGCGCGCGTGGCGCAGGTCGGCGGCGAAGCGCGCGGGCGACTCGCGGAAGCGCTCGGACAGCGCGGGCAGGAGCACGGAGTAGGTGACGCGCTCGCCCATCTGCGACGGCACCTGCACGATCATCTGGGCGAGGCCGTAGATGCCGATGACGCCCATGCCCTCGAGGCGGCCGAGGGCGAAGACGTCGTAGCGGGTGCCGATGAAGAAGAAGATGGTGGAGAAGAACACCCAGCGGCCGAAGGTGAAGATCTCGACGGCCGCGGTCTTGTCCCAACGCAGGCGGTTGAGCGGGCCCGGGAGGAAGAAGTGCGTCATGCCGCAGCGGACGGCGGCGCTCATGACGGAGGCGACGACGAGGGCGACCGCGGAGTGGGTGAGGAAGCCGACGGGGACGGACACGCACAGGCCGACGACCTGGGTGGTGAGGTCCATGGCCACGATGCGGCCGACGTCGAGGTGACGGCTGGCCTGCGCGCTCTTGGTGGACTCGAGGCCGTTGAAGAGCGCCTGCGAGGCGCACAGCGGCAGGAGCCACAGCAGCTCCGAGCGGCCGTAGAAGATGGACGCGGGCCAGGCGACGCCGCACGCGACGGCGAAGAGGACGAAGCCGCGGCCGACGTGGAGCGTCCACGCCGTGTCGAGGAATTGCCGGTCGTCGCCGCGGGGGCTGCGGACGATGGCCTGCCAGACGCCCACGTCGGACACGAGCGTGAGCCCGGTGGTGACGGCGACGACGATGGCCATGAGGCCGAACGCGTCGGGGTCGAGCAGGCGCGTGAGGATGAGGTTCGACGCGAGCCGCAGCACCTGCGACACGAGCTGCCCGCCGAGGGAGAACGCGGTGCCCTTGGCCGCCCGCGAACCGAGCGCGCCCTTCTTGGCGGGTCCGGCGGGTCCGGCGGCGCCGGCCCCGGGCGCGCCGTTCACGGATGCCCCTCGCCCGCCGCCGCGTCGACGGCGCCCGCCGGCGTGTTCCCCGGCGACGGCGGCGCGAGCCCGGTCGTCAGCGGGCCCGGGAAGCCCTCGACGACCGCGTGGTGCGCCTCGTGGCCGTTGCCGTCGACGTCGATGTCGAGCGGATCGACGTCCACCCACGCGGCGCCGTCGTGCACCTGCGCCCACGTGCGCGCCGCACCGGCCGTGAGCCCGTCCCCGGCGACGCCGGACACCACGCGCGCCGGGTGGCCGAGCGCGCGCATGCACGCGACGACGAGGGCGGCGCCGCCCTGGTCGTACGCCCCGACCTTCACGGTCCACAAGGCCGACGGCGGCCCCGCCCCGCGTTCGGCGGCGAGCCTGGGCTTTACCGCGAGCGCGACGGCTCGCGCGGCGTCGAGCACGGGCGCGTCCACGCCCGCCTGCAGCTTGCACCAACGCACCACGCTCCTCGTCGACGACTCGATGAACGGCGCGCGCGCCGTGTCGCGCGGCTGCACCGGGTCCGCCGCCGTCACGAGCACGGCCCCCGCGGGCGGCGCGCCCGCGGTGAGCGCGTTCGACGCACCGGGGGCGCCGGCGTCCCGCTCGGCGCGGCCGCCGACGGCGCCGTCGACGACGAGCGGCCGCCCGGCCGGGTCGGTGAGCGCGCCGCCCGCGGTGACGCGCGCCGGGATGAACACGGCGTCCTCGAGGTCCACGAGCGTGACGTCGCGCGCGCGTGTGGGATGGAGGTGATGCAGCACGTCGAGGACGACCACGGACTTGTCCGGCAGCACCAGCGTCTCGTCGTCGCCGCGCGAGAACATCACGATCTTGCCCTGGTTTTCGCCGCCCTTGTCCCAGCGGCGCAGCTCCACGTAGCGTTTGCCCGACGGGCCTTCGCGCCGGTAGCTGGCCGAGAGCACGAAGCCCTCGGCGTCGAGCTCCGCGAGCGACATCGCCGCGTCCTTCACGCCCACGATCTTGTGGAAGCGCTGCACGAGCTCGCCGCCCTCGGCGTTCTTGCGGAACACCTCGTGGACGTCGTCGGCCTCCTTGCCGTCGACGAAGACGACACGGTCGCGCTCCTCGATCTTCTCGGTGTGACACGCCGGCAACAGCGCCATCACGAGCGCCGCCGAGAGCGGCGCGCACCGAAGCGCGACCGGAGGGAGCGGGCGCTTGCGGATTGCGTTCAAGGCTTCACCCGGTCTGCTTTGGAGCCCACCTTCACCACGCTCTCGTGCTCCACCACCGAGTGGGGCGGCACGCTGTGCACCAGCCACACGTTGCCTCCGACGATGCTGTGGTGCCCCACCACCGTCTCGCCTCCGAGGATGGTAGCGCCTGCGTAGATGGTGACGTGGTCCTCGATGGTCGGGTGTCGCTTTTGATCCTGCAGCCGCCGCGTGACGCTCAACGCGCCGAGCGACACACCCTGGTAGATCTTCACATGGTCGCCGATGACCGTGGTCTCACCGATGACCACCCCGGTGCCGTGGTCGATGTAGAAGCTCTTGCCGATGGTGGCGCCCGGGTGGATGTCGATGCCGGTGCGGCCGTGGACGTCCTCGCTCATCATGCGCGCGAGCAGGCGCACGTCGTGCTTCCAGAACCAGTGCGCCACGCGGTGCACGGCGATGGCTCGCGCGCCCGGGTAGGCCAGGATGATCTCTTCCTTGGTGCGCGCGGCGGGGTCCCCGTCGAGGAGCGCCTGGATGTCGAGCACGAGCTCCGCGCGCAGCTCGGGGAGCTGCTCGAGGAAGGCGATGGCGATGGCGCTCGGGTCGGGGGCGCCCCCCAGGCGCACCTGCTCCGTGAGCGCCTGCGCCACCCGCACCACGCGGCTGCCGGTGACGAAGTCGATGTTCTCCTCGGTCAGGTGCGCGTCGCGGATGAAACCCGGGAAGCAGAGCTCCTCGATCTCGAGCAGGATCTCCGCCACCTGCGCCCGCGACGGCAGCGACACGCCGCCGACGTGGTTCACGCCGCCCTCGCGATAGCTCTCGACGATGCGCGCCGTGATGTCCTTGAAGGAGCTCACGCGATGAAGTCCAGGGTCTCGGCGCCCTTGGGCCGGACCTTCTGCGTGCGCAGCCACTCGTCGTTGAACAGGCGCGACTGATAGCGCGAGCCGCCGTCGCACAGCACGGTGACGACGGTGGAGCCCTTGCCGAGCTTGCGCGCGAGCTTCACGGCGCCGACGCAGTTGATGCCGGCGGTGCCGCCGACGAAGAGGCCGTCCTTGCGCAGGAGCCAATGCACCATCTCGGCAGCCTCGACGTCGGTGCCGCGGAAGGCGCCGTCGAGCTTGGCCCTCTTGAAGTTGGCGGTGATGCGGCGGATGCCGATGCCCTCGAGAAACGAGCTGCCCTCCGCGTCCAGGGTGCCCGCGGTGACGTGCGAATACAGCGACGAGCCGCCGCAATCGACGACGTAACACTGCACCTTCTCGCTCCGGCTCTTCAGATAGGAAGTGACACCACCGATGGTGCCGCCGGTTCCCGACGCGCAGATGAAGCCGTCGATCTTGCCGTCCGTCTGGGCCCAGATCTCGGGGCCGGTGCCCTGGAAGTGGGCGTCGGCGTTGTCGGTGTTCTCGAACTGGTTGGCCCAGAAGCCGCCGAGCTCCTCCGCGCGCCCGCGGGCGCGGTGGTAGTAGTTGTTGGCGTCGGCGAACGGCGCCGGCGCCACCAACTCCACCTCGGCGCCGAGCGCGCGCAGGAGCGACACCTTCTCGTCGCTCTGGTTGTTGGGCATCACGATGACGCAGCGGTAGCCGCGGGCGCGCGCCATCAAGGCGAGGCCGATGCCGGTGTTGCCGGCGGTGCCTTCGACGATGGTGCCGCCGGGCGCGAGCTTCCCGCTCTTCTCCGCGCCTTCGACCATGAACCTGGCCGCGCGATCCTTGATGCTGCCGCCGGGGTTCAGGTGCTCCGCCTTGGCGAGGATGGCGCAGCCGGTCTCCTTCGACAGGCTCGGGATCTCGACGAGCGATGTGTTGCCGACGCTGCCCGGAAAGCCATGCGCGATGTTCATGTGACCGTCATAGCGCTTTGGTCTCCGCGAGCAACGACCGGTACGCGGCGTAGCGCTCCGCGGGCACGCGTCCCTCGTCGACTGCGCGGCGGACGGCACAACCAGGCTCTTCCTCGTGCAGGCAGTCGCGGAAGCGGCAGCCCTCGACGACGGGGGCGAAGCCGGGGAAGTACGCGGCGAGGTCGAGCGGCTCGATATCGACGAGGCCGTACTCGCGCACACCCGGCGTGTCCACGATCTCGCCCCCGCCATCGAGGCGCACGAGCGTCGACGCGGTCGTGGTGTGGCGGCCGGCGCCGGTGGCCGACGACAAATCACGCGTCGGAAGTCCGAGCGAAGGCACCAGCGAATTCAACAGCGAGCTCTTCCCGACGCCGGACGGCCCGACGAACGCCCCGCGCCCGTGCTCGGCGAGGAACGCGCGCACGGCGTCCACGCCCTGTCCCGTCCTCGCGCTCACGAGGAACACCGGGAGCTCACCGGCCGCGCGCGCGGTGAGCGCGTCGCCGACGCCGGAGGCGTCCTCGAGGTCGATCTTGTTGATCACGAGCGCGGGCCGTACGCCCGCGGCGCGCGCCGCGACGCTCGCGCGATCGACGAGGCCGGCCTTGGCCGGCGGATCGAGCGCGGCCACCACGAGGAGGACGTCGAGGTTGGCGGCGACCACGTGCACGCCTCCCCCGGGGGAGCGACGGCGCAGCTCCGTGCGGCGCGGCACGAGCACGGGGGCGCGGTCGGCGCCCTCTGCGAGCTGCACTTCGTCGCCCACCACGAGCCCGCTCTTGCGTGGAACACGAACGCGCCGGCGCTCTCCGGAGCGCAGCTCGATCTCCACGGCGACGCCGAGGTGGGTGACGATGGTTCCTTCAAGCATCCGTAATCTCTTGCGAATCGAAGCGGACGGCGCGCGCGGGAAAAAGGGGGGATTGCGTAGGGAGCTCCGCTTCACCGCGTCCGGACGCGAGTTTTCGGCTTGACGGCGAGGGCTGTTCGCGCCAAATGGGCGCACCTCTCAAGCGACCGGAGCCCTGCGATGACCAAGAACGACCTTGTGGATCTCATCTGCCAGAAGAACGATCAGCTCACGAAGAAGGCGGGCGGCGAGATCCTCGACGCCATCTTCGACACCCTCGCCACGACCATCAAGAAGGACGAGAAGTTCACGTACCCGGGCTTCGGCACGTTCGTGGTCCGCAAGCGCAAGGCCCGCGACGGCATCGACCCGCGCACGCGCGAGAAGATCAAGATCCCGGCCTCCAAGACGGTGGGCTTCAAGCCCGCCAAGGCCTTCAAAGAGACGCTCTGAACGAGCGGTAGAACGAGCGACACATCACGAGCCCATTGTGGGGGAAGCGAGCGGCCTTTCGGGGCCGCTCGCTTCGTCTGTAGCATGTGCGCCGGTGGGAGCGCTCGAAGACGCCCTGGCCCTCTCGCGCGACGGCGACGTCGCCGGCGCCGCCGACGTCTTGCGACAGGCGCAGCGGGCGGGGCCGCTGCCGGACGCCGCCCTCTCGCTGCTGTTCCAGCTCGTCACCAAGACGGCGCCCACCGACGAGGGGCTCGCCGTCGCCACCACCGCGCTCGAGGCGGCGACGACGCCGCGGGCGCGCTCGCAGTGGGCCGTGCGCCGGGGGCTCCTGCGCGTCGAGCGGGGCGACCGGGCGGGCGCGCTCGCGGATCTGCAGTGGGTGATGAAGCTGAAGGCCAACGAGGGTCACGTCGAGCAGGCGCGCGCCGCGTTGTTGCGGGTGGCGGCGTTGCCGAAGGGCCGCGACCGGACGGAGCGGCCTCGCGACAAGTGACGGTCAATCCCCGAGCGGGATGGGGCGGCCGAGCACGTCGAGGGCCCAGCGAGCGGCCGACGGGACGTCGCCGAAGACCTCGTGGGCGCCCACGGGGGCAAGACGCACCACCGCCGACAGCACCGCGCGCTGCACCGGGCCGGGCAGCACGAACGCGGTGCCCTTGATGTAGGCCTCGCGGCGCGCGGCCTCCGCCTTCAGCCACGCGCCGGCCTCGCGCACGCGCTCGAAGGGCAGGGCGGCGCCGTCCCGGGCGTCGATGATGAGGACGAAGGCCCGCGTCCGGTCCAGGAGCGCCGATGCGTGTGCGAAGAAGCCGGCGAAGGCTTCCTTGTCGGGGGCGCCGACGAAGCGCATGAGCACCACGGGGAACGCCGTGTCGTCGACGATGATGCCGTTGCGCTGGCCGGGATCGGCCCCCATCCTCGTGGTCATTCGTCCCGAGCTTTCCCCGGCCTGCACGCACACTCCAAGCGGCCCGCCGGCTGTCTCGCGGTGAGACGGCAGCGTCCGGCAGCTCCGCGCCTCCGCGCGCGAAGAGCGGATCTGTAGACTCAAGCTCGCGTTGCGCTACGCCGACGATCTTGCTTACGTGCACCACACGGGCTTCGCCGACCTCGCACGCGGCGCCGCTCGCTTTGTCGTCGAGGAGCTCTTGCCGCGCGCAGGCATCACCGAGGGGACCGTCGTCGATCTCGGCTGCGGTAGCGGCATCGTCCTGCGCGCGTTGCAGGACGCCGGCTACCGCGCCGCCGGCGTCGACCTCTCGCCGGCGATGGTCGCGCTCGCAAAGAAGGCGGCGCCCCGCGCCAAGCTCGTGTGCGCCTCGCTCTACGACGTCGACCTGCGCGCGCTCGCGCCGGGCGGTTGCGCCGCCGTGCTCGCCGTCGGCGAGCCGCTGTCCTACGGCGACGAGCCGCTCGCGCCGTTGTTCCGCCGCGTGCGCGCTGCGCTCGCCGACGGTGGCGTCTTCACGTTCGACGTCATCGTCGACGGCCCCGGCCCGCCGCTCACCCGGCGCGCGTGGATGGCCGGCGCGGACTGGGCGTGCCTCGTCGACACGGTCGAGGACGCGCGGCGCACGTCGCTGTCTCGCGACATCACGACGTTTCGAGCAGCGCGATCGACGGCTCCCGCGGGTCGCCGCACGACGCTGTACGAGCGCGCGCGCGAGGTGCATCACGTGCGCGTGCTCCGCCGGCGTGACGTCGAGCGCATGCTGCGCGCGGCCGGCTTTCGCGTGCGCGTGCTCACGCGCTACGGCGCGCATCCCCTGGCAGTGCGGCGACGCGCCTTCCTGTGCACCGCCGCCGGGCGAAGAGGCAGAAGATGACGAACCGGGCCTTGGCGCTGCCGCCGGAGCGCACCGTGCGCTTCGCGGCCTACGCCGTGCTCTACCTCGGCTGGGGCTCGACGTACCTCGCCATGCGCATCGCGCTGCAGACGATGCCGCCTTTCGTCGTCGCCGGCGCACGCTTCCTCGTCGCCGCGCTCATCCTGTTCGCCGTGCTGCACCTGCGCGGGAGCCCGTGGCCCACGCGGCGGCAGTGGGGCGTCGCGGCGCTGTCGTCGCTGTTCCTGCTCGTGCTCGGCAACGCCGGCGTCCTGTGGGGCCTCAAGATGGTGCCCTCCGGCGTCGCGGCGCTCTTCGTCTCCACGGTCCCGCTCTGGCTCGCGGTGCTCTCGCGCTCCATCAACGGGCGCGCGGCGGCGGGGCTCGGCCTCGGGCTGTGCGGCGTCGCCGTCCTCGCGGGGCCGACGCCGCTCGCGGGCGCCGACCGCTTCAACCCGGTGGGCGTCGTCATCCTGCTCCTGTCGTCGGTGTCGTGGGCCGCGGGCTCCCTGCTGCAGCGCAGGTCGACGGCGCCGGCGGGCACGGCCTCGGCAGCGCAGATGCTCTGCGGCGGTGTGATGCTCTGCGCGCTCGCGTTCGCGACCGGCGAGGCCCGCGACGTCCACGTGCTCACGGGCGCGTCGCGCGCCTCGTGGATGGCGCTCGCATACCTGACGATCCTCGGGAGCCTCGTGGGCATGACCGCCTATACGTGGCTGATGGCGCGCGAAGAGCCCGCGCGCGTCGGCACGTATGCGTACGTCAACCCCGTCGTGGCCGTGCTCCTCGGCAGGCTCCTCGCCGACGAAGCGTTCACGCCGCGCACGGCGGTCGCGGGCGCGCTCATCCTCGCGGGCGTCGTCGTCATCGTCAGCACGGCGCGCAGGCCACTCAACCGCGCGGCTTGAACGTCGAGACCTTCTGGAGCTCCTCGAACAGGCGCTTCTCTTCGTCCGTGGGCGTGGTGGGCACGACGATGCGCAGCTCGACCGTGAGGCTGCCGCGGCCGCCGGTGCGCTTGGGGAGCCCCTTGTCCTTGAGGCGCAGCTTGGAGCCGCCCTGCGTGCCCGCGGGCACTTTGAGCTGCACCTCGCCGTCGAGCGTGTCGAACGGGACCTTGGCGCCGAACACGGCCTCCCACGGCGCGATGTGCAGCGTGGCCTTGAGGTTGTGGCCGTCGACCTCGAAGCGCGCGTGGTGCGCGAGCGTCACCTTCAACAGCAGGTCGCCGTCGGGCGCGTTGACGCCCTTTCCGCCCTGACCGGCGAGGCGGATCCTGGTGCCGCCGGTGGTCCCCGGCGGGATCTTGACGCTGAAGGAGCGGTTCTCGACGCGGCGCCCTCCGTCGGGCTGGATGATCGTCTCCTGGAGCGACACGGGCTTGGTGGCGCCCTGATACGCATCCTCGAGGCTGATCTCGATCTCGGCTTCGTGATTCTCGCCGCGTCGCCGCAGCTCCTGCTCGAAGCCCGCCGAGAACGGCGCCCGGCGCGCGCGCCGCCCGCCCCCGGCTGCAGCGCCGCCGCCGGCGCCGAAGAACGCCTCGAAGAAGTCGGAGAACGACCCGGGGACCTCGCCGCCGGCGCCGCCGGGGCCGCGGGCCCCGCCGAAGTTGAAGTCGACGTTCTGCCACCCCGGCGGCGGCCGCACCTCGTCGCCCGGGTGAAAGGAGCTGCCGAGCTGATCGTACTTCTTGCGCTTGTCGGGATCCTTCAGGACCTCGTACGCCTCGCCAATCTGCTTGAACTTGTCCTCGGCGCCCTTCGCCTTGTTGATGTCCGGGTGGTACTTCTTCGAGAGCTTGCGGTAGGCCTTCTTGATCTCGTCCTGCGACGCCGTCCGCTGCACACCGAGAGTCTCGTAGTAGTCTTGGAATTGCATAGACACGCGTAATCTAGGCGCCCGCCCCGCTTCGACAATCCCCTGGCGCGGTCGTGTGCTAATCCCCTTCGGTGCGCGTCGCGTCCGGTTCCCCCTACGAGGACACCATCGGCTTCTCGCGCGCGGTGCGGGCGGGGGACCGCGTCCTCGTGAGCGGCACCGCGCCCATCTGGCCCGACGGCTCGTGTGACGCTTCGCCCTATGCGCAGGCGCGCCGCTGCCTCGAGATCATCCTTGACGCCCTCAGGGCGGCCGGCGCCGCGCCCGAGCACGTGGTTCGCACGCGCATGTATCTCGCCGACGCCGCGGACGCCGCCGAGGTCGGCCGTGCACACGCCGAGGTGCTCGGCGCCGTGCGGCCGGCGGCGACCATGGTGGTCGTGAAGGCGCTCATCGACCCCCGCTGGAAGATCGAGATCGAAGCAGAAGCGGTCGTTGGCCCTCGATGACGTCGGCCAACGCGCTCGCGCACCACTGGGGCATGCCCATCCACCTCGCCATCGCGGTGGCGTCGGCGGCGTCGTGGGTCGTGGTGTTTTGGGGCGTGTCGTCGCGGCTGCCGGCGCTCGAAGGTTGGCGCGCGCGGCTGGCGGCGGTGTTGTGGCCGGTCGGCCTCGTCGCGTCCTTCCTCGTCGCCATCAGCCGAGCCCACCGCCGACGCTCTCCGGCTGCTCATCGGCACCGACGAGAGCGTCTACCTCTTCGTCGTCGACCCGGCTTCCGGGCGCGTCCTCCACGAAAGCGCCCTGTACTGAGCGCGCCCTCTGCGCGAGATGCGCGAGTCAGCCATCAGAGCTCGTCGAAGCCAACGTCGAAGAGGCCGCTGGCGGCGTCGGGGCGCGGGTCGCCGTCGAGGTCGGTGGCGGTGGCGCCGGCGGCGTCTTCGGCGTCGATGCAAGCGTTGGCGACGTCGTCGACGAGGTGGAAGTCCGCGGTGAACAGGCACGCGCGCCCGAAGGCGTCGTCGAGCCCGACGGCGCTGCACGTGCTCGGGTCGACAGGATCGAACGCGACGCCGGCGCACGTCGACGCGCCGGCGACCGCGTCGGCGACGGCGCACGTCGTGAGGTCCACGCCGTCGCCGCCGTCGTCGAGGACGGCCGCGGCGGCGAACCCGGTGACCACGGTCAGCTCGAGCGTGGCCGACGCCGAGACCGCCGCCGCGTCGGTGCGCAGGCCGGCCCCGTCGGCGGCGCCGAGCGCGCCCGTGGATCCGAGCGTCGAGCGCGTGATCACGGCGGCGCCGTCGACGATGCCCAGGCCGTCGCCGCTGTCGACGGCGACGCGCGAGTCGTCGAGCTCCAGCGCGCCGTCGAGATCGAGGTCGAGCGCCGCGCCGCCGAGCGCAACGCCCGTGGTCACCGCCGCGTCGAGGCGCGCCCCGGTGAACGCACCGGCGCGCACGCGGACGGCCGACGCCGACGCCTTGACGCAGTCGGTGCGCGTGAAGTCAGCCGTCACGACGAGGTCCGACGCCTCCACGTCGGCGCCCGCCCCGACCGAGACACCAACCGGATCGCACGTGCCGGTGACGGCCATGGACCCTCCGAAGAAGATGGGCGCGGCCGTGCCGTCGATGATCAACGCCGTCGCCGACGCCGGTCCCGCGTCCGGCGCCGCGAGCCCTGCGGCGAGGTCGACGTCCGTGAACGTCGCGGCGCAGCCGTCGCAGTGAAGCGCCACCTGCGCGCCCGGCACCGCAGGGTCCACGGCGAAGGACGCGTCGTCCACCAGCACCGTGTCGTCGGCGGCGGCGTCGAGCGTCACGCAGGTGACGTCGCCGGTCCCGGCGCCGCCGTCGGCGCAGGTGATCGACGTCGGCGCACCGGCGACCCGCGCGAACGTCGCGGGGTTACGGCCGCCCCACAGCGTACGCCGCAGCGCCAGCGTCGCCGGCCCCGGCGCCGCCGGCGGCGCGGGCGTCTCGGTGAACGCGCCGCCGACGGCGACGAGGTCCCTGGCCTGCGCGTCGGCGAGCGCGAACGCGTTTTCGAAGGTGAGGCAGGGCGCCGCGACGCTGCCGCAGGCCGGGTCGTCGGTGGCGCCGGCGTCGTCCGGGGCGACCACGATGTGCTCGGCGCCGGGGAGCACGAAGAGCGTGACGCTCACGGGCGGCGACGTCTTGCCGCGCGGATCGGTGGCCACCACCTCATAGGTCGCGCTGTTGTCGCCGCCGTCACCGCGCGTGTCGTCGAGGAGCGCCTTCAGCGACGGCGCGGTCGGCGCGGGATCGGTGCCCGAGAGCGTGGCTGGGAAGAGCGCGGCGTCGCCCGCCGTCAAGGTCCACGCGACGCCGACGTTGTCGAAGTCGGGGTCGCTGGCGTCGACATGCAGCGCGAAGTCGTCGCCGGCGACGGCTGTGAACGTCGAGACCGGCGCGCTCACGACCGGCGGCTGGTCCACGAAGTCGACGACGACGGTGACGACGTCGGGCGCGCTCGTGTCCTGGCCGTCACTCACCGTGAGGGAAAACGCGTACGCGCCCGCCACCGGGGCCTGGAAGGTGACGAACGCCCCCGAGAGCGCGCCGGCGCCGCCCGTGACGTCGGGGCCCTGCGTCTGCGTCCACACGAAGCTCGCGGGATCAATGGCATCGCCGTCGGGGTCGAAGGAGGCCGAGCCGTCGAGCGCCACCGTCTCCACGGCGTCCGGTTGATCGGCGCCCGCGTCGGCGACGGGCGCGCGGTTGGCGCTGGTGACGGTGACGGTGGCCGACCCCGTGTCGAGGCCGTCGCTCACCGTCACCTGGAGCACGTAGCAGGCGCCCGCGGTGCAGAGCGCGGGATCGGTCACCGCGGTCTTCTCCGTCGGCGTGAACGTGGGCGTGGCGGTGGCGCCGCCGGTGAGGACGCCGCCGCCGCCCGCGGGCGCGTCGACGATCTGCCACTGGAAGGTGAGCCCCGCGACATCGAAGGGGTCGACGTCCGAGGCGAACGCCTGCAGCGCCACCGCCGTGCCGTTTTGCACCGCGACGCCCGCGGCGGCGTCGGCGCCGTCGGCGGTGACGGTGTCGACGGTGGGGGCGGCGTTGTCGACGCCGATGCTGACCGTGGCGGGCGCGCCGGTGGCGCCGTCGCCGTCGGTGACGACGAGCTGCACCGTCCAGGCGCCGCGGCCGCGGAGCGTGAGCGCCGGCGCCTCCACGTCGGCGGAGGCGGGCGAAAAGATCGAGACGCCGCCGGCCGGGCCGTCGATCACGGACCACGAAAACGACGCGATGCCGTCGGCGTTGACGCCCGCGCCGCCGGCGGTGTCGGGATCCGTGGACGCGCTCCCGTCGAGCTGCACGGTGCCGCCGCTCGCGATCTGCGCGGCGTCGACGGAGATGACGGCGACGGGGCGCACGTTCTCCGGCGGCGGCCCCGCGGCCGCCTCCACCACCAGCGACGCCGTAGCCGTGCCCCCAAGCGCGTTGTTCGCGGCGTCGACGTCGGCGACGGTGACCTCGACGAGGTAGGTGCCCGGGACCGGCGCGGTGAACAGCGGCGTGGCCGTGGCCGCGCCCGAGAGGCACGCGTCCGGCGACGCGAGGCACGCCTCGCCGCCGGGCGTGGCGTCGGCGACGCGCCAGGACAACGTGACGCCGTCGCCGTCGGCGTCGTCGGCGGCGGCGGACAGGGCGCTTGCGGCGCCGGCGGTGGCGGCCAGCGGCGAGGGCGTGACGACGGTGACGGTGGGGGCGCGGTCGGTGGCGACGAGGAACACGTCCGCGCTCGCGACGAGGGCGCCGTCTCCCGCGGTGACGCGCAGCAGGTAGCAGGCGTCGGCGTTCGTCGCGCACTGCGCGGGATCGCTGACGGTGGTGCGCGCGCTCGGTGTGACGCGCACCTGGGCGGTGTCGGCGCCGTCGAGGGCGGCGTCGGCGCCCGCGGGGGCGTGCACGAGCGACCACAGGAACGAGACCGGGTCGCCGTCGATGTCGACGGCGGAGGCCACCACCGACACGGCGCTGCCCGCCACCGTGCTCGCGACGTCCGGCGCGGTGAGCACGGGAGGGCTGTCGTCCACGGCGACGGTGACGCTGGCGTCGGCGCTCACGCCGTCGGTGTCGGTGACGACGAGCCCCACGGTGTAGACGCCGGGCCGCTGCGCCGTGAAGCCGGTCTGTTCGGCCTCGGGGGCGTCGAGCTGGGCGACGCCCGCGGCAGGCCCGACCGGATCGTGCCAGGACAACGTGAGCGCGTCGCCGTCGGGATCGCTCGAGCCCGCGGCCGACAGCGTGACGACGTCGCCGCTGTGCACGCGCACGCCGGCGGCGGACGCGGAGCTCACGGCGACGGCGACGGGGGCGCGGTTTTCGGCCGTGAGCGTGAGGCGCGCGGGCGCGCTTTGCAGGTCGCCGTCGTCGACGACGAGCTCCACGGCGTAGGTGCCCTTGTGGTCCGGCGTGAACGCCACGGCGGACGCGGCGGCGTCGTCGAAGCAGGCGCTGCCGTCGCCGGCGGCGCAGGCGGAGCCGGCGGGCGCGGAGGCGGCGCGCCAGGAAAACGCGAGGGTGGACCCGGGCTCGTCGTCGGCCGAGCCGATGAGCGCGGCCGCGACGTGATCGGGCGTGGAGGCGGGGCCGCTGACGGCGGCCACGGGCGCGGCGTTCACGTGCACGTCGACGAGCGCGGGCGCGCTCTCGTCGGTGCCGTCGTCGACGACGAGCTGCACGAAGATGTGCCCGCCCGTGGCCGGCGCCACGAAGCTCGCCTTGGCCTCCGAGGCGTCCGTGATGGCGACGACGCTGCCGCCGGCCGCCGACCACTGGAAGGTGAGCGTGTCGCCGTCGGGGTCGACGGAGCCGCTGCCGTCGAGGGCGACGACGTCGCCGGCGTGGGCCTCGAGGTTGGCGGCGGCCGTCTTGGCGATGGGCGCCTGGTTGGGCTGCGCCTCGGCGGCCAGCCGCGGACAGCCCGCGCCGAGCGCGACCAGCGCGACGAGGCCCGCGACCGCGGCCGCGCCGAGGGGCGCGCCCGGCGCGGCCGGCGACGGAGCGCGGCGCGAAGCTTCGAAGTGCGGCGATGGGGAGGGCGAAGTGCGCATGATCGATCTCATGTTGTATCGTGCTCGACGTCGATGCGACAAAACGCGGCACTCGTAGGACCCATTGCGGGTCTCATCGTCTTGTCCTTCTGCCCCGGCGCGCGCGCCGCCGCGTCGGCCACCTGTACGCTCAGCGGATCCCTCCGGGTCGCCACCGAGGCGCCGTTCGGCCCCAAGCGCACTGTGTGGAGGACGCTGCCCAAGGGCGCGCACGTCGAGGTCACCGACCAGGATCAGCTCGAGGTGCGCGTCGAGTCGGGGCGCGTGAAGGGCCACGTGCGCGCGGAGGTGTTGGAGGCCGTCTGCTCGCTCAGCATCGAGCCGCTCGATGCGCCCGCGCCCGCGCCCGCGCCTGCGCCGCCGCCGCCGCCGCCGCCGCGCCCACTTCGCCGATCGCGCGCGCGTGGTGGTGCTCGGCCTCGCCGCGGCGGGCCTCGACCCTGCCGCCCAGCGCGCCGCCGACGCCGCGCTCCTGTTCGAGGCCCGGCGCGACGCGCACATTGACGTCGTCGGGCCCGCCGACGCCGGCGCCGTCATCGACGCGGCAGCGCTCGAGAAGGCGCGGTCTTGCGAGGAGGTCGCGTGCGTCAAGCCCGCGGCCTCCGCGTTCGGCGCGCATCAGGTGCTCACGGCCGCGCTCCACGAGGGGCAGCTCACCATGACGCTCCTCGACGTCGTCAACGACAAGGTCAGAAACCGCGTGGTGCGCGCCGCCAAGGGCAATCTCGACGCCGCGGTGCGCTCGTCGACGGCGGCGGTCTACGGGGTGGCCGGCCACCTGCGCTTGTCGGAGCAGCCCGCCGGCGCCGAGGTCCTCGTCGACGGTGTCCCCGCGGGGCTCGCCCCGGTCGCCGACATCGCCGTCGAAAAGCCCGGCCCCCACGTCGTCAGCGTGCGGGGCGCCGGCCTCGTCCCCTTCGAAGAGACCGTCGAGGTCCGCGGGGGGGCCGACGTCGACGTCATCGTGCGCTCGGCCTCCGTCGCGTCCCTCGAGGACGAGCAGGTGTGGTGGCGCATCGGGGCCGGAGCCCTCGGCGCCGCGGGCGTCGTGGCGGCCGGCGGCGCGGGCGCGTTCTACGCGAGCGCCCTCGCGAGTGATCAGCGGCTCGACAGCGTCGGGCGCAAGGCGTCGCAGGCGCAGCTCGACGCCATCACGAGCGAGACCGCGGCCGACGTCACCACCGCCGTCATCCTCGGGGCCGCGTCCGCCGTCCTCCTCGGGGGCGGCGCCGCCGCGTGGTTCCTGAACCCGGCGACGACGTCCTTGCCGTAGCGCCGGAGCGCCGGCGCTTCAGCTCGTCACGCTCAGCGTCCCGCGGCCTCGGCCGGCGCTTCGGCGTCGGCGGGCGCGGCGCCTTCGGCGGGTTGGTCGCCGGTGGCGAGGACGACGCCCGTGCCGATGAGCAGCGCCCCCACGCCGACCGCGGCGATGCCACCGCCGATCCAGGCGCTCGAGTCGGACTCAAATGGCCCGCGTCCCCCCCCTTGCGAGTAGATGCCGAACAGGAGCGGCACGTTGGGCACGCAGCTGTCCGCGTTGTCCTTGCCGCAGGGGATGCGGTTGAAGAAGCGGTCGTAGATGGCGGCGCCGGCGAAGACGCTGCTCACCGCGGCGATGACGCCGCCGCCCGCGGCGAGCGACCAACCGACGACGCTCGTGTCCGGTGCTTGCGGCGCCGCGGTCGGCGGCAAGGCCGGCTCGGTCTTCACGACGTGATCGGGCTCTCCCACCGTGGGCGTCACCCCCACCGCGGGGCCCGCCGCCGACAGCGGCACGATCTCCGACGTCAACACGCCCGGCTTCACCTTGATGGTCTTGGTGTAGGGCGCGCGGCCCTCCGCGGACACGATGAGCCTGTGCTCACCCGCGTCGACGAGCTCCTTCCATGGGGTCTTGCCCCTGGCGGCCCCGTCGAGGCTGACGTCGGCGCCGGGGACGTCGCTGTCGACGAGCAGGTAGCCGGAGCGCTGCGCCTTCTGGTTCTTGACGAAGTCCTTGGCGAACTCGAGGTCCTTGTCGGTCCGCCCCGGCAGCTCGAGCCGCTCCTCGCTGCCCAGGTTGGCGCCGTTGGACTTCACCGCCTGCACGATGAGCACGACCCCCGGGTCCTTGGCCTCGACGTCGATGACGAGGGCGACGGCGGCGCCGGTCATGGCCGCGATCTGGCCGGCGCACTGGTGCGTCCAGCCGGAGCAGCCGAGGGCGAGCTGGGCCTCGTCGAGCGTCACCGCCGGCGGCGGCGCCCACGAGCCCCCCTGCTTGTTCAGCTCCGCCGCTTCCCGCAGAGACTGCCGCCAGGAGGAAGGGACGTCGCCGGTGGTGTGAACCAGGGCGACCCACTTCGACGGGGCGCCGGACAGCGCAAGCATGACCACCAGCGGAAGCATCGGCCGCAGTGTGTCACAACCGTCCCGCGAGGGGCCACACCTGGACCGGCTCGAAGCCGAGGCGGTCGCAGGCGATGAGGCGATACACGACGCCGTTCCGCTCCCCCTCGAAGGCGGTCTTGTGGGCGCGGGCCCCGTGGAGGTGGCCGTAGACGCACAGCTTGACGCCGTGCTCCTCGATGAGCCGGGAGTACGCCGTGTCCTTCTGCGCGCGATCGAACGGGGGGTAGTGGATGGCGGCGATGAGCGGGCGCTCCCCGGCGAGGGCCCGGCCCGCCTCGAGAGAGCTCTTCAGGCGTCCGACCTCGCGAAGGTAGATCTTGTCGTCGGCGGCGTCGAAGTCGAGGGCGCCGGGGCACGCCCACAGCCGGCTCCCGGCGACCACGACGTCGCCCAGGTCCACGGCGTCGTTCTGGAGCGCGACCAGGGTGGGCGGGAGCGCGCGGCGGACCTTGCCGATGGCGGACCACCAGTAGTCGTGGTTGCCACGGGTGAGCACCTTGACGCGTCCGGGGCGCGCCGCGATCCACGCGAGGTCCTTGGCTGCCTCTTCGAGCTTCATGGCCCACGAGAGGTCGCCGGGGCAAAGCACGACGTCGTCGGCGCCCACCATCTCGTCCCACGCCGCCGCCATCTTCTCGTGGTGGCCGCGCCAGTGCTCGCCGAAGACGTGCATGGGCTTGTCCGTCGAGAAGGACAGGTGCAGGTCCGAGATCCCGTAGATCCTCATGACGTCGGCGGGCTATCAAATGTCCCGATGGTTGGCGATGCACCAAGAGACGACCACGGCCGGATGCCCGCGGTCCTGCCCACGATCTTCCCCGCGCCGGTGTCGTGGCCCGCGGTGTTCGGCCGGCGCGCGCCGCTCGAGGTGGAGCTCGGCTTCGGCCGGCCGCACTTCCTCCTCGAGAGGGCGCGCGAGGCGCCGGAGCGCGACATCGTCGGCATCGAGTGGAAGGGCCGCTGGCCGCGCGCGGTGTGGGAGAAGCAGGCGCGCGGCGAGGCGCCCAACGTGCGCGCGGTGCACGGCAACGCGTGGCTGCTGTTCGGGGCGCTGTTTCAACCGTCATCGCTGTCGTCCATCTTCATCAACTTCCCGGACCCCTGGTGGAAGGCGCGCCACAAGAAGCGGCGCATCGTGAGCGACGCCTTCGCCTCGCTGTTCGCCAGCCGCCTCGTCCCCGGCGGCATGGTGCTGGTGCAGACGGACGTGGCGTCCCTCCTCGAGGAGATGCTCGAGCGGCTCGAGGTGCAGCTCGACAACCCCTGGGGACGTGGGCGTTTGTGCCCGAAAAAGCCGGTCGGCGCGTCGTCGCACCGCGAGAAGCGCTGCCGCGCCGACGGTGTGCCGATCTTTCGCGCCGTCGTCGTGAAGCGCTAACGTCGACGCGAGATGCGCCCGCTCGCCCTCCTCGCGCTCCTCCTCGCGCCCGCCGCGCCCCCGCCGGTGGGCGCGTCGGCGGCGTCTTCGCGCCACGCGCTTCACCTGCTGCTCACCACCGACGAGCACGGCTGGCTCGAGCCGCTCAAGGACAACAAGGCCAAGGTCGCGCGCGGCGGCGTCGTCAACCTCTATGACACGCTCCGCGCCGAGGGCTACCCCGGCGCCGGCTTCGTGCTCCTCAGCGACGGCGACATGTGGACGGGCCCGTACGAGAGCACGGTGCGCGAGGGCGCCCCCATGGTCGCGGCCATGAGCCGCATGGGCTACGCCGCCGCCGCCGTCGGCAACCACGAGTTCGACTTCGGCGTCCGCGCGCTCGACCAGCGCGCCAAGGCCTCGAAGTTCCCGTTCCTCGCGGCCAACCTCGTCGAGCGCGCCACCGGGAAGATCCCGTCGTGGGCCAAGCCGTTCGTCGTCCTCGACGTCGACGGTGTGAAGCTCGGCGTGGTGGGCCTCGCGTGCATCGAGTCGCCCGAGACCACCGATCCGAAGAACCTTACGGGCCTCGACTTCCTCCAGTACGCCGCGAGCCTTGACCGGTGGATCCCCAAGGCGCGCGCGGCCGGCGCCGAGGAGATCGTCGTGCTCGTGCACGAGTCGATGTCGGCGGAGCAGGCGCTCATGCCCACGCTGCGCAAGCACCACGTGCGCGCCGTCGCGTTCGGCCACCACCACGTGCAGGGCACCGACATCGACGACAACGGCACCGCCGACGTCGACGACGACGTCGTCGCCTGCAACGCCGGCGCGTACATGCGCAGCTTCTGCCGCATCGACCTGGAGCTCGAGGGGCGCACGCTCGTGTCGCGCAAGGTCGAGATCAAGCAGGTGACGAGGCCGCTCGGCGAGGCGCCGCCGCCGGTCGCCGATCACCCGCCGGCCGGCGATCCGCGCCTCTCGGCCATCGTCGCCGATGCGGAGAGGTCCGCCGAGAAGATGGGCGGCGAGGTGCTCGTCGAAAACGCCGCGCTCCTCGAGCGCGGGCCCGACGGCCCGCTCGGCCAGCTCGTCGTCGACGCGTGGCGGAGCGCGCTGCCCTACGCGCAGGTGGCGGTCACCAACGCGGGCGGCCTGCGCCAGGACCTGCCCGCGGGCCCGGTGCGGGTGCGGGACGTCGTGAGCGTGCTGCCGTTCAACAACACGCTGCTCGTCGTCGATTCTCACGGGCAAGCAACTGCGCGAGATCCTCTCGCTGCCGTACTCCGTCGTGAGCGGCGTGCGCTTCACGTACAAAGACGACGGCGAAGCCCGCGCCGTGACGTCCCTGGTGGACGAGACCGGCAAAGCGGTGGCCGACGACGCGCGGCTCAAGGTCATCATCAACGACTTCATGTTCCGTGGCGGCGACGGCTATCCCTTCCAGGCGTGGCACACCGAGCCCGAGGAGACCGCCATCGACTGGCGCGAGCCGGTGCTGCGCGCGCTGCGCCAGATGGGGAAGGCCAGGAAGAAGCTGGTGGTCAGGGCCGATGATCGGGCGAAGAAGCTGTAGACGCGGCGCCTGCCGGCTTCTGCTTCGCCTCGACGACGATCCAGTCGCTGCCGTCGGTGGTCATCCCCTCGAAGCTCACCACGCGCCACGGGACGCCGCCGGCGGTCTCGCGCCACAGGTCCGAGCCCTGCGGCCGCACCACCACGCCCCGCTGTTTGCCGCCTTCTTCGACGACGACGTGGAAAGCGCCGGCGCCGGCCGCCTCCCAGCGGTCGTACCGGAAGGTGGCGCCGTACGGGGAGGACCAGTCGTCGCCCACCGCGATGCGACCCGAGCGCGACGACGGCGGCGGCGGCGACAGCGCCACCCACGCGCCGGCGCCGAGCGCGAGCACCGCGAGCGCTGCGCCGGCGAACAGCGCGGGCTTGCGCGTCATGGCTTGCGCGCCAGGACGACGATCCACGTCGCCTGGGTACCCGTGTCGTCCCAGCTCGAGAGCTTGAACGGGACCCCGACCGCGGTGCGCTCGCCCCTGGCCTCGTGCGCGCCGAAGCGCACCGTCTGCGTGTCGCCGCCCTTCTCGACGTCGATGATGAAGCCGAGATCGGGCACGTCCGCGATGCCCGCGTCGTACGTGCCGGCGTAGGTGAACGTGGCCCCGTACGGCGACGTCCACGACTCGTGGAAGTGGAGCAGGTGCTCGCTGGTGTCCGGGCGGCGCAGCCGGTTGAACGCGATGAGCGCCACGAGCAGCGCCGCCACCGTGCCCGCGGCGACGAGCATCTTCCTCTTTCGCGCGCGCTCCGCCGGCGTGGGCGGCAGCTTGTCGCGCCAGCTCACGCGGGGCAGCGGCGCCGGCGGCGGCGCGGAGGGCTCGCCGACCTCCTCCGGCAGCGTGGCGCTCGGATCGTGCGCCGCGCGGCGGGGATCCACGGCGAGGTCCAGGCTCGGCAGCGGCGCCGGTTGAAACGGCGCCGGCTGCTGCCCCGCTTCGCGCTTCGGCGGAGGGAACCTGCGCATGAGCCACGCGGCCACCACGCCGGCGTGCGCGAGATCGGCGGTGCCCACCTCGTCGAGCCCGGAGAGCTTGGCGCCGTGGCGCTCGAGCCCGCGCTCGATGTGCGCGTGCTTGGCGCGCTTGTGGACGAAGTCGACGAAGGCCTCCACGACGTCGTCGGGCTCTTCGGCGTGCTTGACGATCTTGCCGAGCTCGGCGCCGGGGATGCGCACGATGACGGCGCCGGGGCCGTCGCGCAGCCCGAGCACGACAAAGAGCCGGCGCGCGCCGGCCGCCGACTGGCCGCCGGTGACGACGAGCCGGATGCTCGACGAGCCCACCTTGAGCTCCTCGCCGCTCGGGCCGATGAACAGGAGCCCGTCGCCCTGCGGCTCGGCCCAGGTGGCCTCGAACGCTTGCTCGACGGCCTCGGCGACGTCGTATTGCTGAACGACGTGCGGGACCAGGCCCGCTGCGGCGAGGCGGTCGGCGATGGCGGTGGCCTCCCGCTGCGTCTGCGCGCTCAGGACGACGCGGCCGAGCGACGGCGCGACGAGCGCGCGGCGCCACTCGGCTTCGGGCTTGCGCGTGTCCCTGGCGAGGCGCTCGATGAGCTCGTCGTCGAGGTTGGTGACGCCGTCGATGGCGACCAGGAGCTTCATGAGCGGAATCTACATCAGCGCGCGCGCCCCGGGCACGTCGCCGACCCGTCGCCGACCCGTCGCCGCCGGCCCGCGGGGCTCACGCTCGAACCGCGCGCCAGGCGGCGCCGACGGCGACGAGCGCGAGGGCGGCCAACGCGCCCCACGTCGCCGCCGCGCCGGCGTGTTGGAGCAGCGCGCCGCACAGGAGCGCACCGAGCGCGCCGCCGACGCCGAACGACGACGACACCACGGTCCCCTGCGCGGCCTGCCGCATGTGCGCCGGCGACCGCTGGGCGACGAGGCCGACCAGCGCCGCAAAGAACAGGCCGAAGGTGATGCCATGAAGTCCGTTGAGCGCGACGAAGGCGACAGGAGAGGTCGTGATGGCGGTGAGCGAGAAGCGAACGAAGGCGAGCGCGGTGGTGGCGACGAGCACCCTCTTGCCGCCGAAGCGCCCGATCACGAGCCCGCTCATGCGAAGCGCGGCCACCTCGACGACGATGGCGGCGGCGAGGCTGCCGGCGACGCTCCACGTGGGCAGCCCGCGGGCCGCGGCGAGCGGCAACAGGAAGCTCACGTAGCCGATGTGGCTGCACCACAGGATCGTGGTGGTGAGGAACAGCCCGCGCATGTCCTTTCCGAGGAGGACGGGCAGGACGTCGCGCGCCCGGCCGAGCGCCGGCCGCGCCAGGCGCGGCACGAACAAGACGGCGACGCCGGCGGCGCCCGTGAGCACGGCGCAGGCGGGGAAGACGATCGAGGGGAGCGGGACGAAGGTGCCGCGGTCGACCAGCATCGTCGACGAAAACGACGTCACGCCGAACCCGACCGTGCCCCACAGGCGCCAACGCCCGAAGTGGCGCGCGGCGCTCGGCTTCCCCTCTCGCGAGGCGGGGGCTCGCTCCCCGCGTCCTGCCGGCTCCCCGCCGGTGAGCGCCGTCAACGTCAGCCCGTCGAGCATGCTCCCCGACGGGCCGCACAGCAGGCCGTAGAGGCCGAACACGACGACGGCGGCGGGGGCGCGCGTCACGAACGACAGCGCGGCGAGGAGCGCGGCGCCCGACAAGAGCGCGGCCGCTGCGAAGGGGCGCGCGTCGCCGCGCTTGTCGGCGAGGATCCCCCACAGGCCGGGGCCGACGACGGCGAGCACGCTGCGCGCGGCCCACATGGCGCCGACGGCGGACAACGAGAGGCCGGCGTTCATCATCGCGGCGGACGTCAGCGGGAGTTGGAGCCCGCTCGATGAGAACGCGAGCGCGTAGGCGACGGCCAGGACGAGGAGGGCAGGGTTGTTCAGGCGACGGGCATGCTAGCGTCCCCCGAGGCAGGAGGCCTCATCCATGAGGGTACAACCAACATGACGGCGAGGGAGACGGCCGAGAGCTTGTTCGCCAAGGGCGACGCGTCCTTCAAGCGTGGCCAGTGGCGGCCGGCCATCCAGGCGTTCGCCGGCGTGGTGAAGGCCGTGCCCGGGCACCTGCGCGCCCGCTTTCGCGTGGCCGACGCGCTCCTCAACATCGGGCGGCGCGACCTCGCCGTCGACGTCTACAAGGCCATCGCCGCGCACGCCACCAACGGCGGCTACCCGCTCGTCGGCCTGGTCGCGGCCAAGATGGTCCTCCTGCTCGAGCCGGCCGACGAGGAAGTGGTGCTCGCGCTCGCGGAGCTCTACGCCAAGGAGAGCGCGCGCGTGGACGGCCTCTGGGACGGCCCGGCGCTCGTCGCGGCCGGCGAGCAGCCCGCGTCGTCGTTGACGCTCGACGGGGACGAGCTCCTGGCGCACGCGGCGCGGATCGCGGCGGGGGCCGAGGGGACACCGCCGCACCCGGATGCGGCGCGGCCGCTCCCTGCGGTCGCCGAGCGCCTGCCGGCCATCCCGCTGTTCTCGTTCTTCGACGAGGACGCCTTCGTGGAGGTGCTCGGCAACCTGCGCCTGCGCCGCTTCGCCGACGAGGAGATCATCATTCGCGAAGGCGAGCGCGGCGAGAGCTTCTTCATGGTCGCCGACGGCGACGTGCTCGTGAAGCGCGACATCGACGACGACGAGGGCGGCGTCACGCTCGCCCATCTGCACCGCGGCAGCGTGTTCGGCGAGATGGCCCTCATCTCGGACGAGCCCCGGCAGGCCAGCGTGGTGGCCAAGGGCGACGTCGACGTCCTCGAGATGAAGCGCAGCAATCTCATCGTCGCCGCGGCGCACCACGAGGGCGTGTCGCAGGCGCTCAAGCTGTTCACGCGCGAGCGCTTCCTGCGCAACCTCACCGCCACCCACCCGTTCTTCTCCGGGCTCTCGCGCGAAGATCGCCACGAAGTGATGGAGAGCTTCCGCATCGTCACCTGCGCGCAGGGCCACGAGCTCATCCAGGAGGGCGCCGCCGCCCCTGGGCTGTTCCTGCTCCTCGGCGGCTCCGCCAGCGTCGACAAGCAGGCCGGCGGCGATCGGGTTCACCTCGCCACGCTCCGCGGCGGCGACGTCTGCGGCGAGATGTCCCTCATCGGCGATCAGCCCACCACGGCCACCGTCACCGCCGAAGAGGACCTCGAGGCGTTGTTCCTCGCGCGCGAGGACTTCAAGGCCGTGGTGCGTCGTCACCCCGAGCTGATGAAGTACCTCGCCGGTCTCACGGACGAGCGGCTGCGGCAGAACCGCGCGCTCCTCCACGCGCGCGGCCTCCTCGAGGACGACGAGCACGTGATGATCTGAGCCGAACGGGCTCGCGTCGCGGCCGGGGGGCTCGTCCCCCGGCGCCGCTATCGGTACATTCGGCGGGATGGAGGGCACCCCGAACGGCCTCGCGTATTTCGCGCTCTTCGCCTTCATCCCGTTCGGCCTGGGGCTCTTCTCGCTCGCTCGTCCGTCCATCGCCGCCCTGCTCGTCTTCCTGCTGTCGTACATGTTCCTGCCGGAGATCGTGTCGCTCGACCTGCCGGGCTTCCCCGGCTTCGGCAAGCAGGAGGTGGCGGCGCTCACGGCGTTGCTCGGCTGCCTCCTGCGCGCGCGCCGGAAGCTGTGGGCCGCACGTCCGCTGCGTGGTCCCGACCTGCTCATCCTGCTGCTGTTCGTCGGCGACATCCTCACGGCGCTCACCAACCGCGACCCGATCGCGCACGGCCCGACGCACCTGCCGGGGCTGTCGCTCCACGAGGGCATCAGCCTCATCATCTACGACTCCTTTCACTACTTCATCCCGTTCCTCCTCGGGCGCGCGCTGTTCGTCACCACCAAGGACGTGCGGCAGCTCCTGGCGGCGATGGCGCTGGCGGCGGCGGCGTACACGCCGTTTCTCTTCATCGAGATCATGATGTCGCCGCAGATGAACGTGTGGATCTACGGCTTTCACCAGCACAGCTTCCTCCAGACGCTGCGCGGCGGCGGTTACCGGCCGATGGTGTTCATGCCGCACGGCCTCGCCGTCGGGCTGTTCATGGCCCAGGGCTCCATGGCCGCCCTGCTGCTGTTCCGCCTGAGGAAGGCGGTGTTGGGCTTGCCCTCGGCGTTCGTCGGCGCCTGGGACTTCGGCTTCCTCATCGCCTGCAAGAGCCTCGGCGCCGCCGTCTACACCCTCGCCATGGGCCCGGTGCTCTGGTTGCTCCGCCCGAAGGGCATGGTGCGCATCGCGAGCATCCTCGCCGCCCTGGTGCTGACCTATCCCGTGCTGCGCGCCACGAGCATCTTCCCCGAGCAGGGGCTCGTGAGCGTCGCCAAGAGCGTCGCCGGAGGCGCGCGGGCGCAGTCGCTGGCGTACCGCTTCCACATGGAGACGGTGTTGTCCGATCACGCGCGCGAACGGCCGCTCTTCGGCTGGGGCCGCTTCCGCCGCAACATGGTGTTCGACGACTACACGGGCCGCGACGTCTCGGTCAGCGACGGCTTTTGGATCGTCACCTACTCCATCCGCGGCGCGTGGGGCTTCATCTGCTCGTTCTTGTTGATCCTGTCGCCCATCTTCTATTTGCGCCGGCGCCTGCGGCGCATCACCGAGAAGGACGAGCGCTTGATGCTGGCGGGCCTCGCGTGCATCTACGCCGTGGGAGCCGTCGACCTGTTGCCGAATGCGCTTCAGAACGTGATCACGCTGTTCGTCGGTGGCGCCCTCTACGGCGCCACGCGTTCGTTCTCGCTCGCACGGTCCGAACCGCCTGAACCGCCACTCGAGGAGTCGCCGTCGTGAAGATCGCCGTTGCCGCCATCGTCGCGCTGTCTTGCGCGTGTACGCCGAGCAAGGCGCGCTCGGCGGAGAAGCACGACGTGGGCACGAACCTCGCGCCGGTCCGCGACTGGAGCCCGGAGCGACCCTTCGCAGACTTGATGAAGCAGTCGCGAGCGTGGATCTCGAACACGTCCGAGACCTGGGACGACGGCCGCCCGCTCGCCGTCGACGCGCACGGTTGGGTCCGCTCGCTCCTGCCAGGGCAGCGCGCACGGACGTTGGTGATGTGGGGCGAGCCCATCGAAAAGGGCGACTACGTGGTCACCTGGAGCGGGCACGGCACGCTCGACTTCTGGCCGCAGGACACGCCGTCGTCGTCGTCGGGCCGCGCGGTCATCCACGCGGATCCCGCGCGGGGCGGGCTGGCCGTGACCGTCACCGCCCTGGATGCGAAGGATCCGGTGAGGGATATCCACGTGGTCCGTTCCGGCGACGAGGGGAAGGAATTCTCGCCCAGGTTCCTCGAGAGCTTGCACGGGTACTCCACGCTGCGCTTCATGGACTGGATGGAGACCAACGACGCGAAGGCCGTCCACTTCAGCGAGCGCCCCACGGTCGCCGACGCCCGCTGGAGCGAGCGCGGGGTGCCGCTCGAGGTCATGGTGGATCTCTGCAACCAGACGAAGACGGACATGTGGCTCACCATCCCCGACACCTGGGACGCCGACGCCGTCGCCCGCGCCGCGGCGCTCGTCCACCAGCGCCTCGACCCCAAGCGCACGCTCTACGTCGAGCACTCGAACGAGGTCTGGAACGGCATGTTCCAGCAGGCCAAGCGTGCGCAAGCCGCGGGGCTCGCGCGCGGCCTCTCGAAGAACCCGTTCGAGGCACAGTTGCGCGAGCACGCACAGAAGAGCGGGGAGGTCTTCGCCGCCTTCGCCAAGGTGTTCGCCAAGGATCGGTATCGCCTCGTGCGCGTGTTGGGGTCGCAGGCAGCGACGCCGTGGGCCTCCGAGGTGCTCTTGTCGGAGAAGGGGGTCTCGGCGGACGCGGTCGCCATCGCCCCCTACTTCGGCGCCGGCGTGCGCGGCGGCACCGTCGACGAGATCATGAAGCAGCTCGGCAAGAGCATCGACGAGCAAAACGAGCTCATCCAGAAGCACAAGAGGATCGCGGCGCACTATGGCGTCCGTCTGCTCGCGTACGAGGGCGGCCAGCACCTGGTCGGCGACAACAAGGCGTTCATCGACGCCAACCGCGACCCGCGCATGAGGGCGCTCTACCTGCGTTCCCTGAAGGGTTGGAGCGAAGGTGGCGGCGGGCTCTTCCTGCACTACTACGACGTCGGCATGCCGGGTAAGTTCGGATCCTGGGGCGCGCGCGAGCACGTCGATCAACCGCGGGCCCAGGCGCCCAAGCTCGATGCCCTGATGACGTTCGCGGAGAATCGATGAGCACCGTCCTCGCGTGTCTGCTCAATTGGCGCACCGCCGAGATGACCGTGCGCTCGCTCGAGCGCGTGCTGCAAGAGCTCGTGCGCATCCCCGGCGCGCGCGCGTGCGTCGTCGACAACGACTCCGGAGACGGCTCCTTCGAGAAGATCTCCGAGGCCGTGCAGTCGCGCGGGTGGTCGAAGCTCGTCGACGTCGTCGCGTCCGGCTACAACGGCGGCTTCGGCTACGGAAACAACGTGGCGCTGCGCCGCGGGCTGTCGTCCGCGGACCCGCCCGACTACTTCTACCTGTTGAACTCCGACGCCTTCCCCGACGACGGCGCCGTCAAGCGGCTCATGGAGCACCTCGACGAGCACCCGCGCACGGGCCTCGCGGGCAGCTTCATCCACGCCCTCGACGGGCGGCCGCAGGAGTCTGCTTTCCGCTTCCCGAGCGTCCTCGGCGAGGTCGAGCGCACCGCCCGCTTCGGCGCGCTGAGCGCCGTGTTGAACGACAAGAGCATCGTCATGCCCATCCCGGAGCAGACCGCGCCGGTGGATTGGGTGGCGGGCGCCTCGATGATGATCCGGCGCCGGGTCCTCGAGCAGATCGGGCTCTTCGACGAGACCTTCTTCCTCTACTACGAGGAGACGGACCTCTGCCTGCGGGCGCGGCGGGCGGGATGGGACATCGACTACGTGCGCGACTCGTCGGTCGCCCACATCGGCGGTGCCTCCACCGGCGTGCAGTCCCACACCGTCGTCAAGAAGCGAATGCCCGAGTACATCTGGGCGTCCCGGCGTCACTACTTCCTGAAGAACCACGGGCGCGCGACGCTGTGGGCGGCGAACGCCGCGATGTTCGTGGGTGGCGCGTCCTTCCGCGTGCGACGGGTGCTCCAACGAAAGCCGGATCCCGAACGTCCGCGCGAATGGCTCGACGGCGTCCTCTATAACATGCGCCACCCCTGAGCTAGCGTGAGCGCATGAAGGGCATCATCCTCGCCGGCGGCAGCGGCACTCGACTCCATCCGATCACGAAGGCGGTGAGCAAGCAGCTCATGCCCGTCTACGACAAGCCGATGGTCTACTACCCGTTGGCGGTGTTGATGCTCGCGGGCATCCGCGAGGTGCTGATCATCTCCACCCCGCACGACCTCCCGCTGTTCAAGCGGTTGCTCGGCAGCGGGGCCGACGTCGGCATGGACTTCCGCTACGCCGAGCAGGCCGCGCCCAACGGCCTCGCCGAGGCGTTCATCATCGGCCGCGAGTTCATCGGCACCGAGAGCGTGTGCCTGGTGCTCGGCGACAACGTGTTCCACGGCCACGGGCTGGCCACGCTCCTGCAGCGCGAGGTGGAGGCGCTCTCGGGCTGCACGCTCTTCGGCTACGCGGTGAAGGACCCGGAGCGCTACGGCGTCGCCGAGGTGGCCCCCGGCGGGAAGATCCTCTCCATCGAGGAGAAGCCCAAACAGCCCCGCTCCAACCTCGCCGTCACGGGCCTCTACATGTACGACAACGATGTCGTCGACATCGCCGCCAAGCTGGCGCCGTCGCCGCGCGGCGAGCTCGAGATCACCGACGTCAACAACCACTACCTGCGGCGTGGCGGGGCCCGCCTGGTCACCCTCGGACGCGGGATGGCATGGCTCGACACCGGCACCCACGACAGCCTGCTGCAGGCGGCGACTTTCGTTCAGGTGCTGGAGCAGCGCACGGGCATCCAGATCGCCTGCATCGAGGAGATCGCGTACCGCATGGGCTACATCGACGAAGCGCAGCTCCAGAAGCTCGGTTCGGCCCTGGGCAAGTCCGGCTATGGCGAGTACATCCTCCGGCTGGCCAAGCACGAGGAGTGAGCGTGGAGCTCGTCGACCTTCCCCTGTCCGGATTGAAGCTCCTGAAGCCCAAGGTGCTGAAGGACGCGCGAGGCTTCTTCGTGGAGTCGTTCCGCAGCGAGTGGCTCGACGTGAATTTCGTCCAGGACAACCACTCGCGCTCCGTGAAGAACACCATCCGCGGCCTCCACTTTCAGCGGGCGAGCGACAAGGGCCCGGGCCAAGCCAAGGTCATGCGCGTCGCGCGCGGCCGCATCTTCGACGTCGCCGTGGACATCCGGCCGGGCTCGCCCACCTTCGGCAAGTGGCACGCCGAGGTGCTCGACGACGAGAGCCATCACCAGCTCTTCGTCCCCATCGGCTTCGCGCACGGCTTCTGCGTGCTCTCTGAGGCGGCCGACGTCCTGTACAAGGTGAGCTCGTACTACGACGCGGAGAGCGAGAGCGGCTTCGCCTTCGACGACCCCGCCGTCGGCGTCGCCTGGCCGGTGACGCGCGAGCAGGCGCTGTTGTCCAAGCGCGACGTCGAGGCGCGTCCGTTGCGGGACGTGGTCGCGCGCTGAGGTGGCGATGCCGTTCGGTCTACTCGAGCTGCTGGACACGGTGCGCGAGGACTGGGAGGCGCACGAGCGCGACTGGACACGGCCCGGCTTCCGCGCCGTCGCCGTGCATCGCTTCGGCAACTGGCGCATGGGCATCAAGCCCTTCGTGCTGCGCGCGCCGATGTCGGCGGCGTACAGCGTGATGGCGCGCCACTGCCGGAACAACTACGGCATCGAGCTGCCGTGGTCGGCCAAGCTCGGCCGCCGCGTCAAGGTGGAGCACCAGGGCGACATCGTCGTGCATGGCAGCACCGTCATCGGCGACGATGTCGTGCTGCGCCAGGGCGTGACCATCGGCATGCGCGACAAGACCAACCACACCGAGGCGCCGCACATCGGCAACGCCGTGGACATCGGCGCGGGCGCCAAGATCCTCGGGCCCGTTCACGTCGGCGACGGCGCCGCCATCGGCGCCAACGCGGTGGTGCTCGGCGACGTCCCCGCCGGGGCGCTCGCCGTCGGCGTCCCCGCCCGCATCATCGGCGCCGAAAGGCGCGGCAAGAAGGAGCCCGCATGAGCCCCGAGGTCCTCGACAGCCCGCGCGCAGCGCGCAGGATGCTCGTCACGGGAGGCGCCGGGTTCATCGGGTCGTCGTTCGTGCGCTCGCTGTTCGCCGCCGCCGCGGTGGATCGCGTCGTCAACCTCGACCTGCTCACGTACGCGGGCAACCTCGACAACCTCGAGGGCCAGGTGGATCTCGACCGCTACGTCTTCGCGCGCGGCGACATTCGCGATCAAGCCCTGCTCGAGAAGCTCATCGTCGAGCACGACATCGACACCGTGGTGCACTTCGCCGCCGAGAGCCACGTGGACCGGAGCATCCACGGGCCGCGCGACTTCATCGAGACCAACGTCCTCGGCACGTTCGCCATCCTCGAGGCCATGCGCGCGCGCAAGGCGGCGGGGCAGGTGGTCCACCTGCACCACGTCTCCACCGACGAGGTCTTCGGCTCCCTCGGTGACACCGGGTTCTTCGTCGAGACCACCGCGTACGATCCGCGCTCGCCCTACTCCGCGTCCAAGGCCGCCAGCGACCACCTCGTCCGCGCCTACGCGCACACCTACGGGCTGTCGACGACGGTGTCCAACTGCTCCAACAACTACGGCCCGTACCAGTTCCCCGAGAAGCTCATCCCCTTGATGATCGCCAACTGCCTCGAGGGCAAGCCGCTCCCGGTCTACGGCGACGGCCAGAACATCCGCGACTGGCTCTACGTGGACGATCACGCCGAGGCCATCCGCGCGGTGCTGGCGCGCGGCGGCCCGGGCACCACGTGGAACGTCGGCGGGCGCAACGAGTGGAAGAACCTCGACCTGCTCCATGCGCTCATCGACGTCGTCGCCCGCCTGACCGGCAAGCGCGCCGAGGACCTGCGCGGCCTCATCACGTTCGTCAAGGACCGCCCGGGGCATGACCGCCGCTACGCCATCGACTGCGAGAAGATCGAGACCCACCTCGGGTGGAAGCCGCGCCACGACTTCGTCGCCGGCATTGAAAAGACGGTGCAGTGGTATCTCGACAACGCCACCTGGATCGCGCGCGTGAAGTCCGGCGCCTACCGCGAGTGGCTCGAGAAGAACTACGGCACCCGCTGATCAAAGCGCGGCCGCTCAGCCGTGGCAGCTCGCGTACACGGCCGTCACGTAGCCCGTGACCTGGCCGTCGGTGATCTTGAACCAGGTGGTGTTGCCGTCGATGTCCTGTCCGCTGTCGACGGTGTCGAGTCGGTCGACCAGGCTGCCGTCGTCGAGGGTGCCGACCGCGGCGTGGCTGGTGTTCGGCTGCGGGCGGATGTTGAGCACGCTGCCGGTGTCGTGGACGAGGATGCGCGGGCACGGATCCGGCGGCGGGGGCGGCGGCTCGGGGTTGGCGTCGTCGAGGCGCGTCACGCGCATGCCGTCGAACGTGAGCTCGCGGCCGAGGGAGCTGTGCTCGCCGGTGTTGTCGTTCAAGCGCACCTGCTGTCCAGCGCCCGTGCGCAGGTGGTACGCGCCGATGGAGACCCAGCCCTTCTGCGACGACTGATCGATCACCGCGTCGGTGGCGCCGTCGGCGTGGGTGATGGCGTAGCGCGCCTGCTGCGACGTTCCGTGATCGGGGTCGACGTAGACCTCGAGCTCGTAGGTGCCGTCCACGGTCACGTTCAGCGTCCACTCGCCGTAGTTCTCCGTCCGCGACGCCGCCGTGGTCCCCGTGGTGATGAGGTCGCCGTCGTTGCCCGCGCCGGTGACGCCGTGCAGCCACTGCTGGCCGCCGCCGGCGTGGAAGCAGGCGTCGCCGTCGTCGATGACGCCGCCGTCCGCCGGGAGCGCGGTGCACTCGCCGCTGGACGCCGGCGGGGGCGGCGGCGCGGGCGGGGGCGGCGGCGGATCCGCGGGCGGCGCCTCCTGGCCGATCTCGAGGGCGTGCAGATCGGCGAGGGTGCCGTTAAAGACGTCCATGTCGACGCTGTTGCCGCCGATGCCGCGCACGTGGCCGGACTCGCTGTGCTGATGGAACGTCCACATCGCCCAGTGCGGCGGGACGAACGGGCAGCTCGTGCCGTAGTGGGCGATCCACAGCGGCGAGCGGGTCTGATCGGCGCCGCCCACCGAGTCGCGCCAGAAGTACGGCCCCGTGTACACGATGGGGCGCACGCCGAGCGCGGCCTCGACGTGATCGAGCCAGCGGTTGACCTTGCTCGCGATGGTGGAGGCGCTCTGGCCGTCGGCGCTCTCGACGTCGATCACCGGCGGGAGATCGCCCGGCCCGAGGGTCCCCACCTTGTCGATCAGCAGGTCGGCCTCCGCGATCGGATCCTGGTTGCTGCGGAAGAACTGGTAGGCGCCGCGGAGGACGCCGGCGTCCCGGGCGCCCTGCCAGTTGCGGTCGAACTGGCTGTCGTTGAAGTGGGCGCCGTCGGAGACGCGGATGAAGGCGAAGTCGACGCCGTCGGACTTCACCTGGTTCCAGTCGATGGTGCCCTGGTAGTAGCTGACGTCGATGCCCTTCACCGTGGTCCCGGGCGCGCAGCTGCGGGTGAAGGCCTTCTCGTCCTCGCCGACGAGGCCGGCGCCCATCACGGCGCCTTCGTCATCGACGCCGTTGACGCAGGACATGAGCGGGATCAGGCCGATAAACGCGATGGTGAGCTGGCGCACGGGAACCTCCCTCTGACGCGCACAGCCTCCTCCCGACCCCGACCTGTGTGCGTCCGTCACACGACGGTGCGACGTCGGCCGGGCCGTCCGCCCGCTGACGGAGCGGGGCGCCCCAGGGCGCCCCGCTCGTCCTCCCGATGTCCGAGCCAGGCGGCCGGGACCGCGGCCTAGCGCGCCCAGATCGGCACGAGGCCGCGGTCGTGGGCGCGCACCGCGAGGGTCGCCAGCATCGAGCGGGTCGCCTCCATCCCGCCCTTGAAGACGCGGCCGCCGTGGCCGTCGTCGTAGCCCGTGAACAGCCCGGCCTCGGCGACGCGGTTGTGGGCGGCCTCGTTGGCGGAGCCGTCGTCATCGGTGAAGTAGTCGCGCGTGGCCGGCGGCAGCGCATACATGCGGCTCAGGACGACCGCGAGCGTGTTGCGCGTGGCGATGGTCCCCGGGCGCACGTCGCGGTTGCCGAAGCCGACCATGACGCCGTAGTCGCTGGCGGCGTTCAGGTAGCGCTCGTAGCGCGTGCCGTCGTCGTCGTCGAAGGCGTCGGCGTGGCCGGCGAGCGGGACGCCCGCCGCCGCGCCCAGGACGTACATCAACTGCGCGCGGGTGGCTTTCTTGTGCGGGCAGAACGCGGGCTGCCCGGCCAGATCGCGGCAGGAGAAGTCGACGCCGAGCTCACCCACGAGCCGATCGTGGTTGCCGGCGGCGGAGCTGCCGTCGTCGTCACAAAACGCGCCGTCGAAGTTGCCGCTCAGGCAGCGCGCGGGGATGTTCCAGACCGGCACCAGCGCGCGTTGGTGGGCGCGCACCGCGAGCACCGCCAGCGTCGAGCGCGTGGCCTGCTTGGAGCCCCGGAACGCGCGGCGCGTGTGGTGCGCGTCGGCGAACCCGGACATCAAGCCGGCCGCGGCGACCGCGTTGTGGATGTGCTCGTTGGCGGAGCCGTCGTCGTCGTAGAAGTAGTCGCGCTGGACGTTCGGCAGCTTGTACATGCGGTAGAGGAACGCCGCGAGCTGGTTGCGGTCGGTGACCGCCGTCGGGTGCACCTGCCGATCGCCGTAGCCGACGATGATCCCGTACGCCTTCATGGCGTCGAGGTAGCGCTCGTGCGGATCGTTGTTGTCGTCGCGGAAGGCGTTCGGGTGGCCGGCGAGCGGGATGCTGGCGGCCTTGCCGAGGACGAACGCGGCCTGCGAGCGCGTCGCCTTGTCGCCGCCGCAGAAGGCGGGTGAGCCCGCGATCTTCGCGCAGTGGAAGTTCACGCCGAGCTGGTTCTTCAACTGGTTGTGCGCCTGCTCCGCGCTGCCGCCCTCGTCGTCACAGAAGGCGCCACGGTAGTGGCCGCTGACGCACGCGCGGGGAAGGCCGGCGCCGGCGAAGGTGCTCTTGAGCTGCGCGAGGGTGCCGTTGAAGTGGTTGGTGTCGACGTTGCCGCCGATGCCGGCCACGCGGCCCGACGACGTGAACTGGTGGAACGTCCAACGGCTCCACGCGCCGGGGACGAGCGGGCACTGCGTGCCGTAGTGGGCGACCCACAGAGGGTGGCTCGACAGGTTGGCGCCGCCGACGGAGTCCTGCCAGAAGTACGGGCCGGTGTAGACGATGCCGTTCACCCCGAGCTTGTCGTGGATGCGGTTGAGCCACGCCTTCACCTTGGTGGCGATGGTGTGCGCGCTCTGACCGTCCGCGGACTCGACGTCGATCACCGGCGGGAGATCGTCGGGGCCGAGGTGCCCGCCGATCTTGTTGATGAGGAGATCGGCCTGAGCGACCGCGCTCTCGTTGCTGCGGAAGAACTGGTAGGCCCCGCGCAGGACGCCGTGGGCCTTGGCGCCGCTCCAGTTCGCGCCGAACCTGCTGTCGTGGTAGCCGAGGCCGTCGGAGACGCGAATGAACGCGAACTTGACCCCGTCATTCTTGACGCGGCCCCAATCGATTGCGCCCTGGTAGTAGCTGACGTCGATGCCCTTCACGGTGGAGCCGCCGGCGCACTTCGCCGTCATGGCTTCCTCGTCTGTGCTGCCGACGAAGCCGGCGCCCATGAAGCCGCCCTCGTCGCCGACCTCGTTCACGCAGCCGAAGAGGCCAAGCGGGATGGCGGCGAGGAGCAGGAGTGAGGTGCGTTGCGTGCGCATTGATGGCCTCCTTGGAGCGCGCGAGCAAAATGCGCGCATTCCGCCGACGGCACGTCGGACGTGTGGAGTAGGTCGACTCCGTCGACAATCCGATGCGCGATTCGATTCTCCCCGCTCCTAGGACGGACGTCGTACGTCCGTCGTCAGACCGCGGCGAAGGCGGCGGCGAGCAGGCGCGCGGCCTTGTTGGCGTCGTGGCGCTCGAGGACCCGTCGCCGTCCCTCGGCGCCGAGGCGCTCGAGCTCCTCCGGCGCCGCGGACAACGCCGCGCGCATGGCCTCGACGAGCGAGGGCACGTCGCCGGCGGGGACGAGCCAGCCGCACTTGCCGGTCTCGACGAGCTCGGGGATGCCGGCGACGTACGTGGAGATCACCGGGCGGCGCAACGCGAGCGCCTCCATGATCACGACGGGCAGCCCCTCGGCGAAGCTCGGCAGCACCAGCGCGCGCGCGGCGTTCACTTCGTCGCGCACGCGCTCGCCGGTGGCCCAGCCCGTGATGCGCACGGTGCGCTCGAGGCCGCGGCGGGCGATGAGCTCCTCGGCCTGCGCCCGCATCTCGCCGTCGCCGACGAGGACGATCTCGAAGGGCGCCTCGCCGGACTCCTTGAGCTGTGCCGCGGCCTCGAGGAGGAGGAGCTGGCCCTTCTGCTCGCAGATGCGCCCGACGCACACGAGGCGGCGCGCGTCCGGGATGGGCCGCAGCCAGCTCTCGCCGAGGTACCCCTCGTCGACGCCGCACGGCACGACCTTCACCTTGTCCCACGCGCGGGCGGCCGTGCGCCGCATGAGCTGGCTCCGCCCGAAGCTGCTCACGCCCACGACAAAGCGCGCGCGCGCGATCTTGTCGGCGAGGCGGATGGAGTCCGGCTTGTCGAACTCCTCGGGGCCGTGGGCGGTGAAGGAGAAGCCCGGGCCGCCGAGGGCCTGCGTGAGCAAGGCCACGGTGGCGGAGTTGGTGCCGAAGTGCGCATGCACGTGCTCGACGCCGTCGCGCTCGAGGAGCTCGGCCAGCCGCGCGGCCTCCGCGAGATAGGCGAGGTGGACGAGGGGGCCGCGCTCGGACGCGCGGCCGAGATCGAGCGCGAGCCGCAGCGCCGCGAACGCGGCCCGCGGATCGCGGCGCGCGCGTGCGGCGGCCGCGCGCAGCAGCGAGAGCGCGCCGCGCGCGGTGCTCTCCAGCAGGACCCGGGTGCGGCCGGCCTCGTCGACGTCGGCGGCGTCCGTGACGTCGTCGCGCGTGTCCCGCACGGAGAAGCGTTCGACCTCGAGGCCCTCGCGCTCGAGCGCCTGGATCTCGCGCCGGATGAAGGTGTGGCTCACCTTCGGGTATTGGTTCACGAGGTACGCGATCTTCTTGGCCACGATGCTTCCCGAGCGCGCTCGGCACAAAACCGGTGCATGATGCCCGAGGGATGACGTCCGCACCATGACAAAGACAGTCGGCATCGTCGTCATCGGCCGCAACGAAGGGGAGCGGCTCGCGGTCTGCTTGCGGTCGGTCATCGGGCGCGGCGCTCCCGTGGTCTACGTGGACTCCGGCTCCCGTGATCACAGCCCCGCTCGCGCGCGTGAGCTCGGCGCCGACGTCGTGGAGCTCGAATCCGTCCCGGCCTTTCACCGCGGCGCGCGGGCGCAACGAGGGCTTCGCCCGGCTCGTCGAGCGCGCCCCGGAGACGCGCTTCGTGCAGTTTCTCGACGGGGACACCGAGGTCGTCGACGATTGGCTCGAGCGCGCCTGGGCCGTGCTCGCCGGCGACGACGGCGTCGCCGCCGTGTGCGGGCGCCGGCGCGAGCGGTACCCCGAGCGGAGCGTCTACAACCGCCTCTGCGACATCGAATGGAACACCCCGGTGGGGGAGACCACGGTCTTCGGCGGCGACGTCATGATCCGCGCGTCCGACTTCGTCGCCGCGGGCGGATACGACGCCGCGCTCATCGCCGGCGAGGATCCGGACCTGGCCGTTCGCTTGAAGAAGACCGGGCGGCGGATCCTGCGGATCGACGCCGACATGACGTGGCATGACGCCGCAGTGACCCGCTTTTCCCAGTGGTGGACGCGCGCGTTGCGCGGCGGGCACGCCTTCGCGGAGGGTGCGCAGCGCCATGGCGCGGATCGCTTCTGGGTGAAGGAGGTCAGGAGCAACTGGGCCTGGGGCGCGGCGCTCCCCGCCGTCGGCCTCGGCATGGCGCTCCCCACGCTCGGCGCGAGCGCCATGGTGGCCGCCGGCGGCTACGGCGCGCTCTTTTCGAAGATCCTCCGCGACGCGCGAAGGCGGGGGCTGTCCGACGACGATGCGCGGCTGTACGCGGCGTACACGACCCTCGCCAAGATCCCACAGGCCGTGGGCCAGGCGAAGTATTGGTGGTCCCGCGCGCGGCACCGCCGGTCGCGCATCATCGAGTACAAGTGACGGCGCCGCCAAAAACGGCACATACGCTCGCTCCCGTTGGCCGCCGAGGGTGGGACTGATAGAAATCCCGCCAATGGGCAAGCGACGGAAGGTCCCGGAGGACGTGGAGCTGTCGAATCCCGGCATGGCCGTGGGCGCCCGCGATCCCGAGCCCATCGAGGCCACGCTCGAGCCGCCCGACGACGACGAAGAGCCCACCAACACCACCAAGCCCGCGCGCGACACCGTCGTCATCAACGTGCAGGCCAAGGAGACCGAGGGCTCGCAGTACATGCTCGTGCGGCAGGAGCGGCCGCCGCCGGCCCACCTGCTCGTCTGCATGGGGGCCAACGTCGGGCACCGCTACCCGGTGGGCGATACCGAGGTGGTGATCGGCCAATCCGACCGCTGCGACATCCGCCTCGACGACGACCGCGTCTCGAGCCGGCACGCCGAGCTGGTTCGCCGGGGTGGCCGCTACCGCATCTACGACCTCGGCTCGTCCAACGGCACGCTGGTGAACGCGCAGCGCATCGACGAGATCGACCTGCGCGACGGCGACCTCATCCAGGTCGGCTACACGGTGTTCCGCTACGTCAGCGGCGACGCGCTCGACGTGCCGCGGCCGCAGCAGATGCAGGAGCGACCGCCCCCGGGGCCGCCTGTCTCGGCGGCCACCACCACTTCGCCCATGGCGCAGCACGACCTGCGGATGCCCGGGCAGGTGCGTGCGCGCGTCCGCGACGACGACGAGGACGTCTCCTTCGACGAGATGCTGTCGCAACTGCGGCGCATCATCGCCTTCTTCTGGCCGTACCGCTGGGTCATCACCGGGCTCGGTGCGCTCGGCGTGGTCGCCGGCGTCGTGAGCGCCGTCGCGATGCCGCCGCGCGTGGCCGCGTTCTTCGACGTGCGGCTGCACAGCAAGGCGAGCGAGAACCCGCTCGAGAAGTTCGAGGCGTCCAACGTCGAGTTCTTCCGCTCCGCCGCCACCACCTTCCGCAGCACCGGCCTCATCACCAAGACGCTGGAGGCGCTCGGGGAGAAGGACCCGTCGCCCGCGGAGGTGCAGTCGGTGCAGGACTCGCTCTACTTCGTGAACACGGGCAGCGAACAGTCGTCGCAGACGTACACGGGCAACTACCGCGGGCCCACCCCGGAGCGGAGCCTCAAGTTCCTGCAGAAGCACGTCGAGCTCTACCTGCAGGGCGAGATCGACAAGACGCTCAAGATCATCAAGGCCCAGATCGACTTCCTGCAGTCGCAGCTCGACGACAACGAGAAGGAGCTGCGCTCCACCGAGGAGAAGCTCCTCGCGTTCAAGAAGAAGAACATCGACGGCCTGCCGGACCAGGCGCGCCAGTACTACGACTACCTCTTCGAGCTGCAGAAGAAGGAAGGCGACCTCGAAAACCAGGCCAGCCGGCTCGAGGCCGAGGCCTCCGTCAACCAGCGGCGCGTGGCGGCGGAGACGCCGATGGTGGAGAGCCGCTCGCTGGCCACGCGGCCGTATCAACAGGCCATCGTCGAGGTGAACCGCCAGCTCGCGGAGGCGCGCGCCCGCGGCCTCGCGGACTCCCACCCGGACGTCGTCCAGCTCAAGACCAAGCTCAGCGAGCTGAAGCGCCTCGCCGAGGAGGCGGCCAACGGGACGGACGACACCGAGGTGGAGCGCACCCGCAACCCCAACTACGACTCCGCCGTCGACCGCGTCGGCCTGCTGCACGCGCAGGCGGCGGCGGCGCGCCAGGAGCGCAAGCGCTTGCTCGAGGACCAGGAGCGGGTCAAGGGCATCGTCGACAAGCTGCCCAAGCTCGAGGCGGACTACGCGGACCTTACGCGCTCCTACGACGCCACCAAGCAACTGCACACCCGCATCTTCGACCAGCTCAAGACGGCGCAACTGCAGTACGAGCTCGAAAAGGCGTCGGCGTCGGCGCGGTACGAGATCATCACGGCGCCGCGCCTCGAGTACGTCTCGCAGGTGCGCATCGTCGGCAAGCGCGGCGGCCTGCTCGGCCTCGTGGGGCTCGCGCTCGGCGCGATGCTCGCCACCGCGCTCCAGATGCGGAAATATCTCCTCCCCCAGGGGTGACGGCGCGGCGCCGCCGGGCCGCGCGGATCCTCGGGGTTGATCGCCACCACCGGATCGGGCGAACGTGCAGCAATGTTCGCGCAGGAGCACCTCGTCGACGCGCACGGCTGTGACGAACGGCTGTTGGCCGACGTCGGCGCCATGAGCGCGGTGTGCGCGCGGCTGGTGCGCGACCTCGAGCTCGTCGTCATCGGCGCGCCACAGTGGCATCGCTTCCCGGACACCAGCGCCGGTCCCGGCGGGACGACCGGGCTGTATCTACTGAGCGAGTCGCACCTCGCGGTGCACACGTGGCCCGAGCACCGGGCGCTCGCGCTCAACGTCTGCTGTTGTCGGCCGCGCGCGGCCTTCCCGTTCGAGAGCGTCCTCACCGATCTGCTGCGCGCGGAGGGCGTGGTGGTCCGCACCCTGGAGCGCGGGTGAGCGCCGCCGGCAACTGCCCGGGCTGCGGCGCGCAGCTCGTCTTTCGCGTGGCGACGTCGGTGGTCGCCGTGTGTCCCTATTGCTCTTCGGTGGTCGCCCGCGGCGACGCAGGCCTGGTCGATCTCGGCAAGACCAACGAGGTGCTCTCGACGGGCTCGGCGCTGGCCATCGGGCGCAAGGCAACGTTCCGGGGACGCGCCTTCGAGGTCGCCGGCCGCACGCAACTGCGGCACCAGCTCGGCGGCACCTGGGACGAATGGTACCTCGCCTTCGACGACGGACGCTGGGCCTGGCTCGCGGAGCACCAGGGGCGCTTCGCGCTGACGCTCGAGGCCGATCCGGCGGCCGCGCCGCGCATCGCGTCGCTCGAGGACGCACAGCCGGGCAAGCGCGTCACCTCCACCAAGGGCACGCTCGTCGTGTCCGAGCGCGGCGTCGCAGCCGTGGCGGCCGAGGAGGGGGAGCTGCCGTGGCGGGCGGCGCCCCAGGAGCGCCGCGCCTACGTCGACCTCTCCGCCCCCGGCGGCTTCTTCGCCACCCTCGACTTCGGCGTGGTCGACGACGACGACAAGCCGCAGGGGCCGCTGCGCTTCTACTGGGGGCGCGAGGTCTCCCTCGAAGATCTCGGGCTCGCCTCCGCCGCCGTCTCCGAGCCCAAGCTGCGGCAGGCCGGCGGGCGGGCCATCAACTGCCCCAAGTGCAACGGCACCCTCGAGCTCAAGAGCGGCGACGCGCAGAGCGTGGGCTGCCCCTACTGCGGCGCTCTCCTCGACGTGAAGGAGAACGGCGAGCTGGCGTTCCTGTTCGCGCAGTCGCCAAAGAACAAGCCGCACATCCCGCTCGGCAACAAAGCGCACATCGACGCCGCCTTCCATCGGTACGCGCCGGCGGGGTTGGGGATCGAGCTCGACGTCGAAGTGGTGGCCTTCGTCGTGCGCTCCGTGAAATTCGACGGCTTCCGATACCAGTTCTCCGAGACCCTCCTGTACGACGAGAAGCAGGGCTTCTTCTGGCTCGTGGAGAGCGACGGACATTGGACGTTCGTGAAGAACGTCCCGGCGGCGGCGCTCTCCAAGACCATGCTCGGAGGCGACGTCCGCTACCAGGGCATGCGCTTCCGTGCGTACCAGGACTCCGAGCCGCGCGTGGAGCAGGTGACGGGCGAGCTGTACTGGAAGGTCAACGCGGGTGAGGAGAGCACCATGCGCGACTTCATCCGGCCGCCGTTGATGTTGTCGCGCGAGGTGACCGAGGACGAGGTCAACTGGACGCTCGGCTGGTACGTCGACAAGAGCGACGTCGAACGCGTCTTCGGCGTCACGCTCGACAAGCCGACCGGCGTCGGCGCCAACCAGCCCTCGCCGTACCTCGACGTGCTCAAGCGCGGCTTCCTCCCGATGGTGGTGGCGGCGGCGCTCTGCCTCGTGGTCGCCGCGGTCATTCCCGTGCGCAAGCTGGCCGATCAGTGGCTCGCGCTCGAGGCGTCGGCGGCCTCGCCCACCGGCCGCGACCCGGGGCACGCCTTCTCGCTGTCGCCGCTCCAGATCAGGGACCACAGGAACGTGGTCGTCGATCTCCACACGCCGGACCCGGGCTGGTCGTACGTCGAGGGCTCCCTCTTCAAGAGCAGCACCGGCGCGCTTCACAAATTCGACGTGGCCCTGCCGGACACCAAGCACCAGGCCACGCGCTTCAGCGCCATGTCGAGCGGCGACTACGCCTTGAACCTCAAGGTCTTCCGCTCGAACTACACCACCGCGGGCAACATCCACGTCACCGTCGCCCAGGGGCGGCCGGGCACCGGCTGGATCCCGCCGCTCGTCCTCCTCCTCCTCGGCGGCTACGCCGTCGCCCTCAGCGGGCACAGCAAGTTCGAGGCGCTTCGCAACGAGAGCTCGACGTTCCAATGAAGCGCTTCTTCTCCACGCGCCCCATGAGGGTCTTCACCGCGTACGCCGGCGTCGTCGCAGGCGGCATGTTGTTCCTGCTCATCAGCGGCACGGAGGCGTGCCCCGGCCGCCTCGACAGAGACCCCGCGTTCGCCCCTCCCGTCGCCAGCTCCGGCGGCTACAGCGGTGGCCGACACGTCTGGTCCACCGGGGGCAGCGGCTGGGGCTTCGGCAAGTAGAAACAACCTCTCGCACGAACCAGAAGGAAAGCGCATGGACATCCTCGAGCAGCTCGGCAGGCAGTTCCTGATCACGCTCGCGTACACGGTGATGGGCCTCGCGGCCTTCGGCGTCGCCTTCGCCGTCATCGTTCGCGTGACACCCTTCTCCATCAAGAAGGAGATCGAGGACGACCAGAACGTCGCGTTCGGCATCGTCATCGCGTCCGTGATCATCGGCATCGCGATGATCGTGGCGGCTACCGTGCATGGTTGACGGCAAGCGGCGGGCCGTACCGCTGCTGTTCCTGAACGTCCTCCTGATCGCCGTGTGCGGTCTCGTCTACGAGCTCCTCGCGGGCACGGTGGCGAGCTACCTCCTCGGCGACAGCGTCACGCAGTTCTCGCTCGTCATCGGCGTCTACCTCTCGGCCATGGGCGTGGGCGCGTGGTTGTCGCGCTACCTCGACAAGAGCCTCGGCCGCCGCTTCGTCGACGTGCAGCTCGCGGTGGCGCTCGTCGGCGGGCTGTCGGCGCCGTTGTTGTTCCTCGCCTTCGGCCGCTCCCACGCCTTTCGCATGGTGCTGTTCCTCGACGTGTTCTCCATCGGGGTGCTCGTCGGCCTCGAGCTGCCGCTTTTGATGCGTATCCTCGAGCGCGACCTCGAGCTCAAGGAGCTCGTCGCCCGCGTGCTCACGTTCGACTACCTCGGCGCGCTCTTCGCCTCGCTCCTGTTTCCCCTCTTCCTGGTTCCGCACCTCGGGTTGGTGCGCACGTCGTTGGCCATCGGGCTGGTGAACGCCGGCGTCGGCCTGTGGGCCACGTCGCTGCTCGCGGAGCAAGTGGGCCCGCGGCAGGCCGGCTTGCGCGCGCGGGCGGTGGTGGTGGCGGCGTTGTTGGTGGCGGGTCTGGTGAAGGCGGACACGCTGTCGCACCTCGCCGACGAGCAGCTCTACTCGGACGCCGTCGTCTACGAGAAGACCACGCCGTATCAGCGCATCGTGATGACGCAGGGCCGGCAGGGGTTCTCGCTGTTCTTGAACGGCAACCTGCAGTTCGCGAGCGCCGACGAGTACCGCTACCACGAGTCGCTGGTGCACCCGGCGTTCGCCTCGGTGAGCGACGCCCACGACGTCCTGGTGCTCGGCGGCGGCGACGGCCTCGCCTTGCGCGAGATCTTCAAGCACCCGTCGGTGCAGCGCGTGACGCTCGTGGATCTCGACCCGGCGATGACGGGGCTGTCCCAGGCGTTTCCGCCGCTCGCGGAGCTCAACCACCACAGCTTCGACGACCCACGTCTCACCGTGGTGCACGACGACGCGCTGGTGTGGCTCGAGGATCGCCCCCCGGATGCGCCGAAGTTCGACGTTGCCATCGTCGACTTCCCCGACCCCAACCACTACGGCCTCGGCAAGCTCTACACGCGTCGCTTCTACGCGCTCTTGTCGCGTGTCCTCGCCGACGACGGCTGCGCCAGCGTGCAGGCCACGTCGCCCTTGTTCGTGCGCAAGAGCTACTGGACGGTGGTGACCACGGTGGAGGCCGCGGGCTTCTCGGTCCACCCGTACCAGGCCACGGTGCCCTCCTTCGGCGTGTGGGGCTTCGCGCTCGCGAAGAAGCACCCGTTCCCCGTCCCGCTGCACGCGCCGTCGGGCCTGCGCTTCCTCGACGACGGCGCCCTGGCGGCGATGTTCGTGTTCCCTGCGGACATGTCGCGCGTGGACGCCGAGGTGAACCGCCTCGACAACCAGGCGCTCGTCACCGTGTACGAAGCAGAGTCCGCGCGATGGGAGCGCTGACGCCGCGGCCCCTCGTCCGCTTTAGCGGCCCGCGCGGGCGCGTCGCGGGGCGGCGGCGTGTCCGCCGCCGGGGGCCGCGCTCATGAACGGCGCCACGCGCCGCGACGTGCTTCGCTACGCCCTTGGCGCGCCTTGGTTCCTGGCGGCCTGTGAGGCAGGCGCCGGCGCGCGCGTGCCCGACGGCGAGCTGCTCGAATCCAGGGATGTCGCTCGGTCACGCGTTGCGCGACGGGGTGCCGCCGTCGCCGTCGGCGCTTCCGCCGCCGGCGGAGCTCGCGCGCGTCGTCATCGCCGGCGCCGGCGTCGCGGGTCTCGCGTGCGCGCGGGAGCTGCGGCGGTCGGGCGTCGACGGCGTTCGCATCTTCGAGATCGCCGGCGCCGCCGGGGGCACCGCGCGCGGCGGCAAGAGCCCGCTCACGCGCTACCCCTGGGGCGCGCACTACATCACGGCGCCGATGCGCGAGAACACGGACCTCGTCGCGTTCCTCGACGACCTCGGCCTGTTCGACGCTCCGGCAGCAGGCGCGGGCGCCGGCCACGCGACACCCGATGTGGGGCGCGCCCGTGCGGCGCGCGCGGATCGGGACCCCGTGCCTCGCGAGGAGATCGCGTGCCGCGCGCCGGAGGAGCGGATCTTCTTTCGCGGGCGGTTCTACTCCGGGCTGTATCTGCGCGAGGGCGCCACGTCCGACGACCTCGCGCAGCTCGCGCGCTTCGGTGAGATCCTCGGCGCGCTCTCCGGGCTCGTCGACGGAGGTGGGCGCGCTTTCGCGATCCCGCGGGAGCGCGAGAGCGCCGGCTTCGCCGCCCTGCGTCGCGCGCTCGACGGCGTGAGCTTCGCCGCGTGGCTCGACGCCCAGCGCTTCACCTCATGGCGTCTGCGCTGGCTGTGCGACTACGCCTGCCGCGACGACTACGGCCTCACGCTCGAGACCACGAGCGCATACGCGGGCCTCTTCTACTTCTGCTCGCGCCGCCGCGCCGCGGAGGCGCAAGAGCGCCCGGTGATGACCTGGCCTCAGGGAAACGCGTTCCTCGTCGACGCGCTGCGGACGCAGGCGGGCGCGACGGGGCCGGCCTCGCCCACGCCGGTGGCCCTCGATGACGCCGTCCTCAACGTGGTGCCGGCGGGCGACGCCGTCGACGTGGTGGTCCGCGACAAGGCCGGCCATGTGCGCGTAGTGCGCGCCGAGCACGTCGTCCTCGCCGTGCCCCGCTTCATCGCCGCGCGCGTGGCGGCCCCGCTCCGCGAGCGCCCGCGCGACGTCGTGACAGACGAGCTGCGCCGCTTCGACACCACGCCGTGGGTGGTGTGCAACCTTCATCTGCGCGAGCACCCGAAGAGCCGCGGCTTTCCGCTGGCGTGGGACACGGTGTTCCTCGAGAGCAAGAGCCTCGGCTACGTCACCGCCACCCACCAGCGCGGCGCCGACATCGGCCCCACGGTGCTCACCTGGTATATGCCGCTCGTCGAGGGAACGCCCGCGGACGCCCGGCGCAAGCTCGTTTCACTCTCGCGCGCCGAGTGGGCCGAAGCCGCCGTCTCCGACATCGCCATCGCGCACCCCGGCGCGCGCAACCTCGTCGAGCGCGTCGACGTCTGCCGCTGGGGCCACGCCATGATTCGCCCGGAGGTCGGCCTGTTTTCCTCGGGCGTCCTCGAGAGCGCGCAGCGGCCGACGGGCCGCATCCACTTCGCGCACACGGACCTCTCGGGGGTGGCGCTCTTCGAGGAGGCGTTCTTTCACGGCGTGCGCGCGGCCCGCGAGATCGTCGCGGCGAGGTCGGCGTGACCGGCACCGACGGCGAGCGGGCGCCGTGGTTGTTCTCCCGGAACCTCGACGTCGCCGCGTTCGGCGGCAGCGCACTCCTGTCGCTCGCGCTCGTGGCCGTGGGCGTCCCGCTCGGCATCGTGGACAAGGACACGCCCGAGTGGACGTGGATCGCCACCGTGCTGCTCGTCGACGTCGCGCACGTGTGGGGCTCGATCCTCCTCGTGTACACGGATCCGCAGGAGCTGCAGCGCCGCCCGCTGCTCTACGGCCTCGTGCCGGTGCTGTGTTACGGCCTCGGCGTCGCCGTCTGCACCGAGAGCAGCGCGTGGTTCTGGCGCGCGCTCGCGTACCTGGCGGTGCTTCACTTCGTGCGGCAGCAAACGGGGTGGGTGAAGCTCTACCGCGCCCGCGCCCGCGACGACGGCGGCGCCTTCATCGACCTCGGTGCCACCTACGCCGCCACGCTCGGTCCCCTCGTGTGGTGGCATGCGCACCTGCCGACGTCGTTTCAGTGGTTCGTCGACGGGGACTTCGTTTGCGGCCTCCCCGCGGTGTGCGGCACCGTCGCCCTCGTCGTGGAGGCGGCGTTCCTCGTTGCCTACGGCGTCCGCGCCGCGCGGTCGTGGGCGCGCGGCCGCGGAAACCCGGGCAAGGACCTCGTCGTCGTGACCACGGCCCTTCTGTGGTGGCTCGGCATCGTCGCGCTCGGCTCCGACTACGCCTTCACCGTCACCAACGTCCTCATCCACGGCATCCCCTACGCGTTCCTCATCGCGTGGACGGCCCGGCGCCGCCGCGAGCAAGGGCTCTCGGTCGCGTTTCCGCTGCGGCACGCGGTCGTCGTCCTGGTGCTCGCGCTGTGGACGTGCGCGTTCTTCGAAGAGGGCTTGTGGGATCGACTGGTGTGGCACGAGCGCCCTTGGTTGTTCCCCGGTGCCGCCGTCGACCTCGAAGACCTGCGCGCGTACGTGGTCCCGTTGCTCGCGCTCCCGCAGCTCGTGCACTACGTCCTCGACGGCTTCTTGTGGAAGCGCCGTGACAACAAGGTGCTCGCGTCCGCCGTGTCGGCGCCCTGAAGCTCAGAGGCTGGCGCGTAACGTGATCCATCGGGATCCGCGTCATCGAGAGCGCCGCGAGTGGCGACGAGGGCTCCGAGCCACCCGGAAGGGGACGGTGCTACGGCCACACGGCGGAGCGGAAAGGAGCTCCGGCGGTGGCGACGTTGTCTCGCCTTCGCTGATTCCGAGCGCCCAAGCTGAAGACCCAGGCCGTGGACGACCTCATCGGCCCCGAGCACCCGGCTCGCCTGATCGACCGCGTGATCGGTGGGCTCGACCTCGACACTACGTAGGGGGCAGCGAAGGTGACGACGGTCGCCCTGATGGCAGCCGTGGCCTTCAACCTGCTGCAGAACCTCGCGAAGCTCACCGCCTGAAGTCCGCGCCGACGTCGCATCGAGGCACGTCGGCGCGCACACGACCCGCACGAACCCGCCACGTGCGCTGATAGCGGGATCACAACACCGCTCGGACCCGCCGTTTCCTCACAACCTGCAGCGGCTCTTGCGCGCCGACGTGCCTCGCCACGTACTCCGCGCGGCGAGCCACCTTGTGGGCGGCTTCGCCGAGTGCTGCTACGAGCCCTATTTTTCGTCAGCCTTTCACTCGAGCAGGCGCGCGCCCGGACCGTGGTGCCGCCACAACAGCCAGCTCTCCTCGCGCTCGAGGTCGCGCATGGATCGATAGCGAGGGAGGGCGCGGCCGTCGGCGCAGGCGAGCACGCCGCGCCCGGCGGCGGTCGCGCGGGGGATGGCGCGGGCGACGTCGGCGAGGCGCGCGCGCAACAACTGCATGTGGTCGCGCCCGCGCTCCTCTTCGCCGAAGACCGCGCGGCTCAGCATGAAGCGGATGCGCCGCAGGGGCTCGAGCAACACAATGTCGACGATGGCCTCTTCGCTGTCCACGAGGCGGTGCTGCGCGTCGCGGGACCAGTCGGTGGGGTCGCGCACGAAGCCGGTGAGCTTGAGCGAGCTGCGTCGCGCGATGCCGGCCGTCACGGCGGCCACCGCCGGCCAATGGTAGGTCACGAGCGTGTCCTCGCGCCCGAGCACCAGGACGTCGTCGGTGGCGACGAAGTTGTTGGTGGTTGCGGGCGGGGGCAGTGCGCTCCAGGTGTCCTCGGCCACGGCCGCCGCGACGCCCTCTCGCGACAGCGCTTCGGCGACGAGCCGCGCGGTCTCCTCGCTCACGCCGGCCAGGACGACGCCGTTGTTGTTGCGCGCGAGCGCGTCGGCGTCCTGCGCGGTGAGGCCCGGACACTCCGCGAAGGCCGCCGCGACCTTCGCGCGTTCAAGGGGCTCGAGCGACGCGAGGAAGACGGCGTGGCGCGCAGAAGCCGGAATCCGCCGCTCCCGCGGAGACGGCGGCCGCCCGCGCGTCGTCGTCGTGCGCGGCGCATGGGGTGAGCTCCTCGAAGCGGCCGTCGCTCACACGCGACAGCTCGCCGGCGTCGAGCCAGGCGCCGCCGCAGCCGCCGCACAGGTCGATGCGGACCCCGCGCAGATGGACCGGGCTCATCTTCGACGCGCAGGAAGGGCACACCAGGCGCTCCTTGCTCGCGAACAACGCCATGAGCTCCCTCAGCATCGCGTGCGACACGCCGTGCTGCTCGACGACGATGCGCTCGACCGTCTCCGCGCCGACGAACCGTCCGCGGCAGGCGGGGCAGACGTCCTCGCGCAACGCGCCGAAGGCGAGCGCGAGGGGCGCGGCGCGGCAGCGGGGGCACTCGGGTTCATCGGCCATCCGACGCCGAAGATAGTCGACCGCGGGGGACGCCGCTCCGGCGGCGACGCCGGCTGCGCCCGTTCGGCGTCGTCGCAGGCGTGTTCCGGCGCAATGCATGGGTGCATTGACGCAAGCGACCGCGGGGCTGTGCGTCCGGACGAAGCCCGCGCCATCGCGCCAAGTGGCACGTGGAGTGCAGTTTGCGCTGCCGATGGTTTCCGAGACTGCCAGCACGAAGACACGAGCGTTGGCTCCCGCGGCCAGGCGCGGGATGCATTGGCTGCGCAACGGTGCCATCGCCGCCGCCGCGGTGGTGGCCGGCGTCGCGGTGATGTGGGCCGTCTCCCGCCGCGGCGGGCCGGAGGTCGCCTTCGAGACAGCCGGGATCGATCGCGGCGGCGTGGCCGCGAAGGTCACCGCCACGGGGACGGTCTCGGCGCTCGTCACGGTGCAGGTCGGCAGCCAGGTCTCCGGGCGCATTCAGGCGCTCTACGCCGACTTCAACGACGCCGTGCACAAGGGCGAGATCCTCGCCAAGCTCGACCCGCAGCTCTACGACGCCGCGCTCGAACAGGCGCGCGCCAATGAGCTCGCGGCCGAGGCCAACCTCGCGAAGGCCAAGACGCAGGCCGCCGACGCCGACCGCACGCGCGACCGCGAGCAGGCGCTCTTCGACCGGCAGCTCATCGCGAAGGCCGACCTCGACACGGCGCAGACCGCCGTCGACGTCGCGAAGGCGAACATCGGCGCCGCGCGGGGCGCGGTGTCGCAGGCGACGGCGGCGCTCCACCAGGCGCAGGTGAACCTCCGGTACACGACGATTCGCTCGCCCATCGACGGGGTGGTGGTCTCGCGAAACGTCGACGCGGGTCAGACCGTGGCGGCCGCGTTTCAATCACCGACGCTCTTCGTCATCGCGGAAAATCTGCGCCGCATGCAGGTCGACACCAGCGTCTCCGAGGCCGACGTGGGCAAGCTGCGGGGCGGCATGCCGGCCTCGTTTCACGTCGACGCGTATCCGGAGGAGACGTTCACCGGCAAGGTGCGCGAGATTCGCTATGCCCCGCAGACGGTGCAGAACGTCGTCACGTACGACGCCGTCATCGACGTGGAGAACGACGGGCTCAAGCTGAGGCCGGGCATGACCGCCAACGTCGTGTTCGTGGTGCGCGACGTCAAGGACGCGGTGCGCGTGCCGAACGCCGCGCTGCGCTTCACGCTGCCGCCAGAGCTTCAGACCGAATACGGTGTGCGGCCCGCGGTGAGCGAGACGGACACGGAGCATCGAAACGTGTGGCTCCTTCGGAACGACAAGCCGGTCGCCGTCGCCATTACGCCGGGCATCACCGACGGCAGCCGCACCGTCGTCGTCGCCGGTGATGTTCGTCCCGGCGATCTCGCCGTCACGGACGTGCCTCCCAGCGAGCAGAAGGGCTTCCGCTTGTTCGGCGGCCGGTGAATCGGAGTCTGTGTGGCCCTCATCGAGCTCGACGAAGTGACCAAGACCTACCGGCTCGGAGACAGCGAGCTGCACGCGCTCGATCACGTCTCGCTCTCGGTGAGCGAGGGAGACTTCGTCGCCATCATGGGGGCGTCGGGGTCGGGCAAGTCCACGCTCATGAACGTGCTCGGCTGCCTCGACCGTCCGACCAGCGGCAGCTACGTGCTTGACGGTCAGGACGTGAGCCTCCTCGACAGGAACGAGCGCGCCGAGATCCGGAACCACGAGATCGGCTTCGTGTTCCAGAGCTTCAACCTCCTCGCGCGCACGTCCGCGCTCGAGAACGTCGAGCTGCCCCTCGTCTACGCGGACGTCGGTACCAAGGAGCGCAAGGAGCGTGCGTTGCACGCGCTCGCGCGCGTCGGCCTCGGGGAGCGCGCCGACCATCACCCGAACCAGCTCTCGGGCGGACAACAGCAACGCGTGGCCATCGCGCGGGCGTTGGTGACGTCGCCGAAGATGATCCTGGCCGACGAGCCCACGGGCAACCTCGACTCGCGCTCGAGCGAGGAGATCATGGCGGTCTTTCAAGACCTCGGCCGAAGCGGCATCACCATCGTGCTCGTCACGCACGAAAACGACATCGCTGCATGTGCCGCGCGCGTCATCGTCATGCGTGACGGCCGCATCATCGACGACCACCGCCAGACACCGAAGACCGCGCGCGCCGCCGTGTCTTCCGCGACGGGCGAAGCGCAGGTCGCCACATGAGCCCCGCCCAAACCGCCCGCGTCGCCGCCCGCGCCCTGGTGCGCAACAAGACACGTTCGTTCCTCACCACGCTCGGCGTGATCATCGGCGTGTTCGCGGTGATCGCCATGGTCGCCATCGGCGACGGCGCGAAGTCACGCGTCGAGGCGAGCTTCTCCTCCATCGGCAGCAACATGCTCATCATCATGCCGGGCACGAGCTCGCACGGCGGCGCGTTCGGCGGCTTCGGCACCTTGCCCACGCTCACGTGGGACGACCTGAAGGCGCTCAAGGAGCAGATCCCGTCGGTGCGGTACACCGCGCCGAGCATGCGAACGGCGGCGCAGGTGCAGAGCGAGGACGCCAACTGGACGACGTCGGTGTTCGGCACCTCCGTTGATTTCTTCGCCATCCGAGATTGGCAAGCCGCGAACGGAACGCTGTTCAACACCTCGGACGTCGAGGGCGGCGCCAAGGTGGCCGTTGTCGGCCGCACGGTGGCCGACAAGCTGTTCGGGAAGGGCAAGAACCCGACGGGCCGCACGTTCCGCATCAAGGGCGTGCCCTTCTTCATCGACGGCGTGTTGACCGCCAAGGGGCAGTCCGCCTTCGGACAGGACAACGACGACGTCGTGATCGTGCCGTACACGACGTACCTCTCGAAGATCCAGGCGGCCGCGCTCGGCAATTTCGTGCCGGGCGTCATCATGGTGGGCGCCCGCTCTGAGCAGGACATCCAGCGCACGCAACATCGGATCGAGGCGCTGTTGCGCGATCGCCACCACATCCCACGCGGCGCCGACGACGACTTCTCGGTGCGCAACCTGACGGAGATGGCGGGTGCGGTGGAGTCGGGTGCCGCGGCGCTCACCGCGCTGTTGGCCGCCATCGCCGCCGTCTCCCTCGTCGTGGGCGGCATCGGCATCATGAACATCATGCTGGTGAGCGTCACGGAGCGCACCCGCGAGATCGGGCTGCGCATGGCCGTCGGCGCCAAGCCGCGCCAGGTGCTCGCCCAATTCCTCGTCGAGGCGGCGGTGCTTTCGCTGACCGGCGGCGCCATCGGCATCGTGCTCGGCATCGCCACCGCGGACATCGTCGCGCAACACATGAAGTGGCCGCTGTTCGTGAGCGCCGGGATGATCCTCATCGCCGTCGGCTTCAGTGCGCTCGTCGGCGTGGCGTTCGGCCTCTATCCCGCGCTCAAGGCGTCGCGCCTCGATCCCATCGATGCCCTGAGGTACGAATGACGCTCGTCGCCGTCCCCCTGCTCTCCGCCCTCGTGGCCGCCGCGGCGGCGCCGGCGGCCCCCGCGTCCGAGCCGTCGTCGCTGTTGCACGGCAGGACGCTCACCCTCGCGGAGTGCCTGCGCGTCGCCGCGGACAACCAGCCGCAGCTCGCGCAGGCCCGCGCGAGCACGCGCGCCGGGAGGGCGCGCGCGGACGGGGCCATCGTTCCGATCCTGCCGCAGATCGGGGCGAGCGCCTCGTACGCGAGGGAGACCGCGAACTACGTCTCGCGCCCGGGCGCGGTGCCTTCGCTGCAGATCAACGGTCTGCCTTCGGGGGTGCAGGCGCCGACCATCACGACGTCCGCGGCCAAGCCGAGCAACGCCTCCTTCGACTATTGGAACGTCGGCGCCAACGCGAGCCTGCTCGTGTTCGACTTTGGTCGCGCGTGGGTGACGTGGGCGGCGGCGCGCGACAGCGCGAGCAGCTTGCAGGCGCAGGAGGACGAGACCACCGACACGGTGGCGCTCAACGTTCGCGTGGCGTTCTTCGCCTTGCGCGGGCGAGAGGCGCTCGTCAAGGTCGCGAAGGAGGCGCTGGCAAACCAGGAGCGACACCTGACTCAGATCCAGGGCTTCGTCGACGTCGGCACGCGTCCGCAGATCGATCTCGCGCAGGCGAAGGGAGATCGCGCGAACGCATACGTCCAGCTCGTGACGGCGCAGAACAGCAGGCTCACGGCGCGCGCGCAGTTGTTCCAGGCTATGGGGGTTAGCGGCGACGACTCCGTGGAGATCGCCGACCAACCCCTGGGCGCCGTCGACGGCGAAGACGCAGCGCTCCAGAAGCTGGTGGACGAAGCCCTCGCCGACCGCCCCGACCTCGCCGCCGTCGACCGACAAATCCGCGCCGCCGAGCTCACCCGCGCGGCGACCATCGTCGGCTACGCGCCGAGCCTGTCCGTGGGGGCCTCGCTGAACGACGCGGGCCTCGCCCTGGACGCCCTCACGTGGAATTGGACCGCGCAGGCGACGCTGTCGTGGCAGCTCTTCTCGCCGCTGTCGACGTGGGCGCAGCAACGCGAGGCCACCGCGAACGTCGACGGGCTACGCGCGTCCGCCGAGGTCCTCCGCCAACAGCTTCGCTTCGAGGTCGAGCAGGCGCAGCTCGGCGTGAGCGGTGCCAAGGCCTCGCTCTCGGCGGCCGACGACGCGGTCACCGCCGCGAGCGAGCGCCTGCGCCTCGCCGAGGGACGCTACGAGGAGGGGCAGGGCAGCGCCATCGAGCTGTCGGATGCGCAACTGTCGTTCACCAGCGCCGAAGCGCAGCGGGTGCAGGCCGACTTCAACCTCTCCGCCGCGCGCGCCCAACTCTTGAAAGCGCTCGGCCGCTGAGCTCGCCCGTCAGGCGCCGAGGATGTCGATGGCGTCGCTCACGCACTGCACCGGCGGCTTCGGGATCGACGTATCGGTCTTGCTCCAGGGCAGCGAGGACACGATGCGCTTCTTGGCCGGCGGCGCGCCGACGCCGTCGTCGGAGGGGACGGCGGCGACGGCGCCGGCGAGCGCCTTGAGATCCGCGTCGTCGTTGTGGCGGTGGTCTTTGAGGCGCGCCTCGATCTCGGGCAGGACGAGCTGGTCACGCATCAACAGCGGCCAGCCCGTGGCCGTGCCCGTGAGCACCTGCTCGATGACGGCGACGGAGTCGAGGCAGACACCGGTAGCGCCGTAGCCGTTGCCCCACAGGCCGAGCTTGGCGGCGGCGCTGTTGATGACGTCGCCGAGGGTGCCGGCGAGGCGCGCGGCGTTGACGGCCGCGTCGCCGTCGAACGTGACGGCCGTGTTCTTGCCGAGCCACGTCGAGCGCCGCGAGACGTTCCAGGGGAAGAACCCCGTGTTGGGCTCGCCCTGGTACCACTTGAAGTCGGTGTCGAACGCCGGGCCCTTGGTCGTCGGGCCGCGCCGGATCTCGAAGATGAGCTCGCCGTGGACGGCGGGGAGGACGGCCTCGTTGCCCCGCGCGTCTTTGATGCCGGTGCGTACGAGGATGCCCGCGGGGACGTCGACGACGCCGTCGGGCGCCGCGGGGTTTTTCACCTTGAGCGACGCGAAGTCTGCGGCGCGGTAGTCGACGCGCGCGCGCACGGTGCAGCCGTCGGCCTTGAGCGCCGCGAGGAACGTCTCCACGGACGCGCACCGCTTGCCGTTGTAGACGACGGTGAGCTTCTCCCCTCTGGGCAAGAGCGCGTTTCCGGCCAGCCTGTCGAAGATCTCGGCGCCGGCGATGTTGCGCTTGGCTTGCGTGTCGTCGAGCGACGATGCGACGTCGCCCTGGAAGAGCCCCGGGGCGATCTCCTTCAGCTCCGGCACGGGTCTCTTGATGCCGTCGAGGTCGAGCTTGTCGAGGTGGACGATCCTCGGCAGTTGCCGGACCTTGGCCGGCGTCGGCGGGAGCTTGCCGGCCTTGGCCGCGACCTCGACGGCGTCGAAGCCCGCGTGCATCTGCTGCGGCGTGACGACGAGCGCTTCGGCGATGCGCTCGGGGTGCGCGCGGATGGACGCCTTGAGCGCGTCGGGGATGGCGAGCCCCGTCTTCTGCTCGAACGCGGCAAAGACGTTGTCGAGCGCCTTCTTCCCCTGGGGTGACGCCGCGGCCTGCTTCAGCACGTCGGGCAGGCCTACGCACGCGGGGTACCCCGGGAGCAGCGCGAGCCGGTTCGACGTCGACGGCGCGGCGACCAGGCCGGGCGCGGTCATCGGTTGGCCGCCGGCGACCACGGTGGGCGCGCCGCCGGTGAGGCCCGAGGGAGCCGCCGTCGAGCGGGCGCCCGTGTCGACGATGGGGTCGGTCCCGGCGCCGGCGGTGCCGTTCACGACGGTGGCGCCGGTGGTCTGGTTGGCGGCGCCGGCGGGCGCCTTGGGGATGGTGCGGGAGGGCGGGTTGATGACCGGCATGGCGACGAGGGTATCGCGGACATCGCTCGCCGGCATCGGTGAACTGCGCCAGCGAGGCGCAGCCTCGCCTCGTCGGGGAGGGGCGTCGCTCAGCGCTGGAGGAAGCACCGACGCGTGTCGAGGACGAGCGGGGGATTCGGCGCCTGATTCCAGTCGAAGGCCGCCGTCAGGTCGTTGGTGTCGGGGCCGTCCTGTGCGGCCGGGTCCAGCGAGTGCAGCGACGGCAGGTGAAAGAGGGTCTCGATGAGCTTGGGGATGGAGGCCTGTTCGGCCACGTCCTGCATGACGACCCCCGGCCGCGCGTAGGGGGAAATGATCACCGCGGGCAGGCGGAAGCCGACGCCATAGGGGTGCTCGGCGTCGCCGCCGTACTGCCGGGGGGGCGGCACGTGGTCGTACCAGCCGCCGAAGTCGTCCCACGTGATGATGATGGCCAGGTGGTCCCAATACGCGCTTTGCATCAGGGCGTTGATGTGGCCGACCACCCAGTTCTCCCCGGTGCAGACGTTGAGCGGCGGATGCTCGCTGTGGAGGTCCTGCGGCACGAGGAAGCTCACGTTGGGCAGCGTGCCGTTTCTGACATCGGCGTCGAAGCGCTTTTCGTCGACGACGTGGGTGTCCCAATCAGGTCCGTTGCGGACGTGATCGACGGCGTCGAACATCGACCACACCTCGCCGACGAGCGGCGGCAGCGTCGAGCCGTAAAAGCCCCAGTTGAGGTCGGGCGTGAGGAGGTCGGGGACGGTCGGGTAGTCGAAGCAGGGGAACACGGGGGCGATGGAGCCCGACGCCGGGTCGAGCACGTCGACGGTGGTGCCGTCCCGGTCGTCGCAGCCCCAGGGGACGAGCTGGCTCGGGTTGCCGGTGGCCCAGCCCGCCTGCGCCGAGAGCGCGAACGAGTGCCCGGGGAACGAGGGCCCGAGCATCGACGAGAAGAAGTGATCGCAGAGCGTAAAGTTCCGCGCGTACTGCCAGAAGTTCGGGATGTCGTCCTCGACGTACTGGTCGAACGCGAGGTGATCGCTGTTGTTGGCGTCCCCTTCGAGCCAGCCATCCATCGCGCCGCCGTGCCAGTCCGCGAGCGCGCAGTCGTGGGTGTGGCAGAGGTCCCGCGTGAGCACCAGCGGCGGCCGGCCCACGTCGACCACGCCCTTGGACGTGACGGCCGTTGTGGTGCCCTCCGCGCCCGGGAACGAGCCGAAGAGGTTGTCGAAGGTGTGGTTCTCGTTGACGATGACGACGACGTGGTCGATGGGGTAGACGACCTCGTCGGCGCCGGCGCCGGGAGCATCAGGACCACCGGGAGCATCAGGACCACCGGGAGCACCGAAGCCACCGGGAGCACCGGGGCTGCAGCTCGCGCCGGCCGACACGGCCAGGAACACCAGCGAGCGACACACCCGGTTTCGCACACGACCTCCGCCGACGCCGAGGCTACCGGCGGCACCGACCCTGTCAACGCGATGAGAAAGCGCGCCGACGGCTGGTCGTCGTCGGGAATGGGGCGTTCTGCGCAGAGTTGGACAGGGAACCTCGTCACGAGGGGGCAGCGCGCGCCGCGTCCGCGAGGGGCGCGGGAGAGCCGAGGCGCACGCGAAGCTCGTGCGTCCCCGGGATCCCCGCGTCGAGCGAAACACGGTTCGAGTCGAGCGCGGTGCCGTCCAAGGTCACCGCTGCGACACCGGTCGCCACGCGATCGGGATTCACGACGACGATGTGGACGCTACAGGCGCTGCTCAGTTGAACCCATGCGTCGAAGCCGGGCCAGCTCGGCGGGATCACGGGATCGATGCGCAGGGCACCGGCGTCACTGTGGATGCCGAGGATGCCTTCGACCCCGAGTCGCCATAGCCAAGCGGCGGCGCCCGTGTACCAGGTCCAGCCGCCGCGGCCGACCCAGGGCGGGCATCCATAGACGTCGCCAGCGAGGACGTAGGGCTCGACGCGATAGCGGGCGACGTCGGCGCCGCTCGTCGTGCGCAGCGCCGGATTCAGCAAGCGGAAGATGCGCTCGGCCTCTTCTCCTTCGCCGAGGGCCGCGCGCGCGAAGCCGAGCCAGGTCGCCGCGTGCGTGTATTGTCCGCCGTTTTCACGGACGCCCGGCGGGTACGCGCGCACGTATCCCGGGTCATGCAGTGTGCTGTCGAACGGCGGGGTGAACAGGAGAACGAGGCGGTCCTTGTCGCGCACGAGTTGTTCGTCGGCGGCGCGCACTGCGGCGCGCGCTCTGGCGTCGCCCTGCGCGACGGGTGGCTCCTCGGACAGCACGGCCCAGGATTGGGCGATCGAGTCGATGTGACATTCGCTGCTCTTGGCCGACCCGACCTCGGATCCGTCGTCGTGGAAGGCGCGTAGGTACCACGCGCCGTCCCAGGCGACGCGCTTGATCTGCGCGCGCAACGTCGCGGCCTTCTCGCTCCACCGCGCGCCTTCGAGGGCGTCGCCGGTCAGCCTCGCCAGCACGGCGAAGCAATCCATGGTCGCGCACAAAAACCAGCCGAGCCACACGCTCTCGCCGCGCCCCTCGGCGCCGACGCGGTTCATGCCGTCGTTCCAATCGCCTTCGCCCATCAACGGGAGTCCGTGCGCCCCTGCGGTCGCCGCTCGCACGAGCGCCCGGCGGCAATGCTCGTAGAGCGATGCGGACAGCGTCGAGGACTCGTATTGCGCGTAGCGGTCGTGCTCGTCCGCGCGCAACGGCTCTCCCTCGAGGAAAGACACGGGCTCGTCGAGGATCGCCACGTCGCCGGTCGCCGCGACGTATTCGTCGACGACGTAGGGCAGCCACGCCATGTCGTCCGAGCAACGCGTGCGAACTCCACGGCCGGAGGGCGGGTGCCACCAATGAAGGACATCACCTTCCTTGAACTGTCGTCCTGCAGCGTCGAGGATGTGCTCGCGCGCGATCGATGGGGCCGCGCGAAACAACGCGAGGACATCCTGCAATTGATCGCGATATCCGAATGCGCCGCTCGACTGATAGAGGCCGGTGCGGCCGAAGATGCGCGCGGAGACCGTTTGATACAGCAGCCAGCGATTGAGCATCAGATCCATCGATGCCTCGGGCGTCGCGACACGAATGTTCCCGAGGAGCTCGTCCCAGAAAGCCTGCAGTCCCCGCCAGGCATCCGCGACGACGGCAGGGTCGCGATAGCGAGCCACGAGCTCCAACGCGACGTCGCGGCTCTCCGCCTGCCCGAGGATGAAGTGCGTCTCGATCTCTTCGTCGGGCGCCAGCTCGACGTGCACCTGCAACGCGGCGCATGGATCGGTGCCGCCCTCCCCGTCGTCGACGCGCCCCGAGAGCCCCCATCGCTGCAATGCTTCGGGGCGGGCGTAATCGCCGCCGCGGCCGAGGAACTCCAAACGGTCCGCAGTGAATCCGTGCACCGCGCCCTTCGCCGCCAGGAACGCAACGCGCCCGGCGAGCTCTTCGGTCCAATCGCAAGTCGCGAGCAGGCACGCGCGATCGCGGACGAGCTCCGAGACGATGTAGGGCCGTTGCGTGGCGCGCCGACGGCCGAGGACCCATTCCGCGTAATACGTGAGCGTCAGCCGCCGATGGCGCGCGAGCACGTTCTTGAGCTTCACGCGAACCACCTTGAGCGGCGCGTCGGGCGGAACGAAGACCGTGAGCTCCTGCACGAGACCGTGGCTCTCACGCTCGTAGGTCGAATATCCAGCGCCGTGACGGACCAACGTCTGTCCGGTGCGCCCGGCGGGCCGCGGCGTCGTCGACCACACCGCGCCGCTCTCCTCGTCGCGCAGGTACAGGGCCTCGGAGGGCGTGTCGCAGGCAGGGTCGTTCCGCCAGGGTGTGAGCCGGTTCTCGCCGCTGTTCTTCGACCAGGTCACCCCGAACGACGACTCGCTGACGAGGCACCCGAGCTCCGCATTCGCAAGGACGTTGCACCACGGCGCCGGTGTGCTCTCGCCAGGACGGACGTCGACGACGTACTCGCGGCCGTCCTCGCTGAAGCCCCCGATGCCGTTGTCGAAGCGCAGGTGTGGGCGCGCACGGGCCTGCTCGGCGGCGTCGTCGACGAGCGACGGCTCGAAGCGCGGCAAGCGCGGCGCGCTCGCCGGGACGTGGGCGAGTGACGCGGCCAGCAATCCGTCGCGCGTGTGCAGCACGATGCGCGCCGCCGCCTCGAGGTGGCGCACCTCACCCGGGGAGAGCCGGTCCGCGGCGAGCAGGAAGACCCCACCATGGCGATTGAGCCAGTCAATCGCGTCGTTCTGCGCCAGCACGCCCCGTAGCGTTCCGGATGCCTCGGTGAGGTATCCCGACGCTTGCTCGTCGATGAGCACGAGATCGAGCCGGACGCCGCACGAGCGCAGGAAGCGCTGCGTCGCGAGCAGCTCGGGCACGAGCGCGGCGTCGGGATCGCTCACGCGCACGAGGACGATGGGATCGTCGCCCGAGAGGCCGTGGGCCCAGAGGCGACGTTGACAAGGGTGCGCGGCGGCCCGCGCGCCGGCCGGTACGCGCAAGGACGCATCGCCGAAGAGCAGCGAGGACAGCAGGTGCTGCAGCACGGGGAGCAGGGCCGGCGTAAGCTTCGCTCGCTGCAGCCGCCGCGGGCTCGCCTGTTCGGCATCGCGGAACGCCCAGCGAATCGCGTGCATCGACTGATACTTGCGCGCGAGACCGATGGCGACGGCTCGGCTGCGTCCGACCGTCGTCACGAAGGCGAGCGTCACCGAGCCGTTCGGCGCGAGCACGACACGTGCCCTCAGGCTCATGATGGGATCGAGCACCGCTCCGACGCTCCCGCTCAGCTCCGCGCCGCTCCCCCGCAGCGCCTGTGGAACCTCGCTGCCCGTGCACCGGCCGAGGAAGGCGCCGCGATCACTCTCGAACCCTGCGAACGAGACCGCTGGTCCTTCACGCACGAGTGCGTGTACCAGGACGGCGCTCTCTTCGGTCGGACCCTGCGGGCGGCGCGCAAACAGGAGGCCGTCGAGCCCGGGAACGCGATCACTCTCGATGAACATGCTGGTGAACGCAGGGTGCGCGAGGGCGCGCGCGGCCTCGAAGAGCACGGGTCGGCCGGCGCTCGTCAGCGTGAGGTGACGCGTGCGCGCGGTCTCGTTGTGCAGCGTGACCAGTCGAACCTCGACGTCATCGGCCGCCGCCACCGCGACGTCCACGTGCACCGAGATTCCGCGCTTGCGCAAGTGCATCTCGGCGTTGTGCATCGCATATGTGGTGCGGCCCTCCACCGAAGTTGCGCGCCAGACCTCGCGGCTCTGTTCGTCGCGGAGGTAGAGCCACAGCCCGTCGTCGTCGTGGGTCGGGTCGGGCTCGTAACGCGTGACGGCGAGTCCCTGCCAGACAAGCCCCCCGCCGCCGGAGCCGGTCACGAGGCTCGTCAAGCGCCCGTTGCTCAACACGAACGCCTGGGGATGCGCCTGATCGACCGACCACGGCGCGGGTGGAGACGGCGCGATCACCGAGGCGGCACCGGGGACGATCTTGTCGGTATCCGCGACGGGCCACTCGGCGGGGGGCTGGTCGGGGGCGCGCTCGTTGAGGAGCAGCGTCCCCGCGTCGACGAGCGCGTCGGCGTGAAAGCGCGCGACCATCGTGCGCGCGTTCAAGAAGTTGCCGAGCGCGATGAGCAGCATCCCCTGATGGTGAGCCATGTAAGAGCGCACGACGGCGTAGGGTTGGCCGTGCGGTTCGTGCTCCGACGCGCGCGCGTCCGTGAAATCGATCGCCTCGAAGAGCCCGTAGGTTCCGAGCATCCCCATCGCTTCGAGCGCGCGCACGTTGTCGATCACCGCGCGCGGGCGGATGGACACCGCGAGGAGCGATGCGTATGGCGTGACGACGCGATCCTCCTCGAGGCCGCGCTTGAAGCCGAGCCCGGGGACGCCGAAGGAGCGGTACTGGTAGGTGTGGTCGGCGTCCACGCGCGCGTAGGCGGACTCGGAGATGCCCCACGGTTCGTCGTTGTGTTCGCCGTACGCGATCTGGGCGTCGACGGCGAGCGCGCAAGTCTGCTCGAGCAGCGTGCCCTCCTGGCTCTTCATGAGGAGGCCGGGCATCAGGTACTCGAACATCGTTCCGCCCCAGGACAGGAGCGCCGGGCTGCCGGCCACGCGCGTCATCGGGCGGCCGAGCGCGTACCAATGCTCCTCCGGCACATCGCGCTTGACGATCGCGAGGTAGCTGGCGAGCCGCGCCTCCGATGCGAGCAGGTCGTAGTAGTGCTTGTCGACCTGATCGATCGACGCGTTGTAGCCGATGTGAAAGAGCTTTCGCTCGCCGTCGTAGAGGAGCTTGAAGTCCATGCCGCGGACCTCTTCGTCCGCGTTCGCAGCCAGCGTCGCGAGCTCCGCGACAAGCGCGGTCGCGTTCGCCGCCGCGCTGCGAAGCGCAGCGTCGAGCCGCTGTGCCGACGCATCGAGCTCCGGCGAGGCGTCGCCGCGCTGGCGCCGTGCACCGACGTTCTCCTCGAGCGCGGCCCGCAAAACGTCGGACGCACCGGCAATCTCGTCGAGGCGCAGCCCCGCGGGCAAGTCGATGCCTTGCGTCGCCGCATCGTCCTGCAGGGCCAACCAGGGAAGCAGCACCTCGAGCTCGTGGCGCATCGCGCGCATCTGTTGGTGGAGGGCTTCAATCGCCGTGCGAAGCGCGTGCAGCAGCTCGGGCTCGTGCCGGTGGGCGCCGCTCTCAACCAGCTCCAGCAGCTCCCGGTTGAGCTCCACCGCGGTCTCGTCGCAGAGCTCTCGCAGCGTCTCGTAGGTTTCGCCGAGAGCGCCGCGCGCGTGCAGCGCCGCCGCGTCCATGCGCGCGATGAGCTCGCGCAGCGCGGCGACGGGGCCGGCCGGGCTCGACGGCAACGTCTCACCGAGGAGCGCGATCGAGTCACGCAGACCGTCCCACGCCTCGGCGCGGACAACCGGCGCCCCCATCACCTCGGCCAGGCCTTGCTTCAACGCGAGGAGGCAGCCCGCAAAGTTGCCGCTGTCCACCGTCGACACGTAGTGCGGCAGCAGGGGCTGGAGGTTCTTGGTGTCGTACCAGTTCAGCAGGTGACCGCGGTAGCGCTGCATGCGCGCGATGCTGTCGAAGGCGCGCCGCACGCGCAGCGAGAGCTCGGTCACGCCGACGTAGCCGAAGTCATAAGCGGAGAGCGTCGCGAGGAGCATCAAGCCCACGTTCGTCGGCGACGTGCGGTGCGCGAGTTGTGCGCGCGGCTCCGCTTGATAATTGTCCACGGGCAACCATTGGTCGTCTGGCCCGACGAACCTGTCGAAGAACCGCCAGGTGCGGCGCGCGAGCAGGCGCAGCTTGGTCCGGTCGCTCTGCGTCACGCGCTCCACACGCGACCGCGGACGCTTGCTCAGCCAGCGCGCGAGCTCCGGCGCCGACAGCCACAGCGCGAGCAGCGGGGCGGCGACGATGAACGCCGTTGGACGAACGAGGAGCACCAGCGCACCGATCGTGAGCACGAGGATCGTGGAGGGAATCATCGTCTGCCAGAGCAGCGCGCGCGCGGACCGCAACTCGACCCCGAGGGCCGTGTGCGCGTCGCTCGTCCATTGCAGCAAGTACCGGCGCGTGATGCTCGTCCTCACGGCGACACGGATGACGGCGTCCACCGCCACTGCCGCCTCCTGAGCGAGGAAGGCGATGCCGAGCGCGCAGCGAGCGAGGTCGTTCTTGCGCACCCGTCCGCGGCTCGCGAGCACGAGGACGAGCGGAGCGAACAGGATGGCCAGCGCCGCGAGGGTCCACGGCAGCGGCGCGCCGGGGAGCCGCACCCACCCGAGCACGAGAAACAACAGGAGGAGCGGGCTCGTCAAGCTGCGGCGCAGGTTGTCGGCGATCTTCCAGCGGTCGATGAGCGCGAGGCGATTCGGGACGCTCCTGTTGCCCGCCGCGGGGACGCGCGAAAACAGCCATGGCACGAGCTGCCAATCGCCACGAATCCACCGGTGCATTCTCTTTGTGTACGTCGCGTAGTTGGACGGATACGGCTCGAAGACGAGGATGTCCGTCGCCAGCGCGGTGCGGCCGTGAATCCCCTCGAAGAGGTCGTGGCTCACGAGCCGGTTTTCCGGTGCGCGTCCGCCGACGCTGCGAACGAATGCGTCTACGTCGTAGATGCCTTTGCCGACGTAAACCCCGGATCCGAAGAGATCCTGGTACATCTCGGAACATGCGTGGGTGTAGATGTCGAAGCCCACGTCGCCGGAGAAGATGCGCGCGAACCTCGTTGCGCGCGCGGCCGACGGCGAAGTCTCCACGCGCGGTTGCACAATCGTATACCCGGCGACAACGCGATCGCTCGCCGGATCGAAGACCGCGCGGTTCAAAGGATGGGCGAGCAGCCCGACCAGCCGACTCCCGCTCCCCATGGGAAGCTCGGTATCGCTGTCGAGCGTGATCACGTAGCGAACGCCAAGGAGCCCGCCGGGGTCACCGACGTGGCGTGAGAAGCTGGTCGACGTGTCGCCGCGTAGCAGGCGGTTGAGCTCTTCGAGCTTTCCACGCTTGCGCTCCCACCCCATGAAGCGCTTCTCGGCGGGATTCCACAGCGGGTCGCGATGGAGGAGATGAAACGGGCCAATCCCGCCCTTTCCGTGCTTGCGGTTGAGCGCGGTGACAGCTCGCGCGGCGCTCTCGAGGAGCGCGGCCTTGTCGGGGCTCTCTAGTGCGGTCTTTGCGTCGACGTAGTCCGTGAGAAGCGCAAACTGGAATTGCGGATCGGGATTCTTGAGGTAGTGCAGCTCGATCTGACGCATCATGGCGCGCACGTCGTCGTCACGGCCGAGGAGCGTCGGGATGACGACGAGCGTCCGCACCTCGGCGGGCAAGCCCGCCGTGAAGTCGAATCTTCGGGAGGGTCCGCGGCGGGAGCAGGCGCGCGAGCACGAGCTGCAGGAGCGCGACGGCGACGGCGGAGACCGGTATGAGCGCGACGATGAGAACGACGGCGGTCCACGCGAGCGGGACGGTGTCGGGCGCGACGACGCGTGCGAGGAGCCACCCGAGCGCGACCGCAGGGAGCGCCGTAAACAAGGTGAGCAAAACGAAGTACGCGGTGGTCGGCCGTCGCGTGACCGCTCGGCGAACGCGTTCGAGGCCGACCGCGCGATAGTGAAGCTTCTCCTCGAGCGCGGACCGCCCCTCAGCGACGAGGTAGTAGCCGACGTGGCCGCGACGTGGGTCGGACTCCTCCCCGCGGGCGAGGTCGATGGCGAGGCTGGCGACGTCTTCCTCGGTGCGCTCGGTGGCCCACGCCAGCGCCTCGACCACGTTGCGGTACGAATCGCACGTCTCGAAGTCCATACGCGCGTAGACAAGCGCCGGGTCGCTGCGCAGGACGGCTTCGGTGCGACTCGTAACTTCGAAGAAGGCCTTCCAATCGAGCGCGTCCAGCACCCGTAGCGCGTGCACGGATCGCTCGACGTCGATATCGGCGTCGAGCTGGGCGGGCGCGGGCTCGTCTGAGTCCGCGTCGTCGAGCGGCACGCCGAGAGCGTGGAGTGACTCGAGGAGGCGATCGAGCACCGCCGCGCGCAACATCGTCGGCAGCGCCCAGAGCTCGGCGATCGTGAGCGGAGAGACTTCCTGGTATGCATCGATGAAGCGACGGAGGGTGATCGGGTCGACGGCAGCGCTGCTTTTGTCGACGAGCGCGCGTGCGAGGGAGTCGATCCGCGGGCGTTCGCGCGCGGCGCCGGAGGCGAGCAGCGGGAGGTGACGGACGAAGCCCGTCGGCAGCTCTTCTTCGACCTGACGGGCGACGCGACGAACCAAGTAGTAGTTGTCGAGAAACCATTCGCTGGCCCTGCGCAGCGCGCTCTCTCCCGTCGACGCCCCCCGCATGTGCTTGAGGGCGCGATCGAGCCGCGGCGAGAAGTGCGGTGGCTTGAACGGTGTGGCGCCCCGCTGCGCGCGCGCGAGGTCGCGCTGCGCCTCGGCCAGAGCGCGCGCCTCGGCTTCGAGGAGCGCGGTCGACGCGGCCTCGTGCGCTGCCGCGTCAGCCTCGACGCTCACAGGCTTTCCGGCGCGTAGTTCGCTCGTGGCGAGGGCTGTGCGAGCGGCTCGTTGTCGTCGGCGGCGCGGCGCGTCTCGAGCTCGGGCAGGTCCTGAAGCACGAGGAGCGGCGCGATCCCGTGGGTCAGCAGGTAGGCCGTGACACCCCCGAACGAGCGCGCCGAGTCGCAAGCGGACCCGTGCGCCGACAGCACGATGAGGTCAGCGTGCTCTCGCTGCGAGAGCTCGAGCAGCCCTTGATGCTGGCTGGCGTGTCGCACCACGAGGGTGCGCACGGAGGTCGTCTCATGGGCGAGCTGCGCCTGAAGGTGCTCGAGGTAGTTCCGCGCACCAGCCTCGGTGCGCTTCGCCAGCTCGTGCGCAAGCGCGACGTCTTCGGGCGCTTGCAGCAATGACGTCGGCAACGGCTCGGCTACGACGTGGACGAGGAGGATTTCGGCCCCATGCGCGCTGGCGATGCGCGCGGCGGGCGGCAGCACGCTCTCGGCGCGCAGCAATCCGTCGAGCGGGACCAGGATGCGCTTCAGGGCCACCACCTTCTCCGCGGCCGAAGAGGAACGAGCGACGAGGACGGAGCTGCGCGTCACGGCGAGGACCTGCTGCACGGTGCTGCCGAGGCTCCACGGCGTCACGCCCGCCTCGCCGTGACTCCCGAGCACCGTGATCTCGGCGCCGAGCTCACGCGCGAGGTCGACGATGCGTTCAGCGGGATGGCCTTGCTCGAGCCGTGCATCGACGGGCCGACCCAGTGCTTGGGCTGCTCGCGCCGTGAGGCGCTCGAGGTAGGTCGCGGCCTCTTGCCGCGAGATCTCCCATCCGAGGGCGTCGCTGGTCTGCGGGCCCGCGTGGTCGTGGTGGGGTTGCATGACATGGACGAGCGTCACGGCGCTGTGGAACGCTTGGGCGAGGGAAACCGCGTAGGGGACGCACACCTCGGAGAAGCTGGAGCCGTCGACGCACGCGAGGACGCGGCCTCCGTGAAGCTTCAGGTCGGGGAGCGGGTTCGTCGTCATAGGGCGCCATTGTGCAGACGACGTGCCACCGCTTTTGCCGAGCGCTGCCCGAAGATCGGCGTGACGGCGTGTCGACCGGCACTTCCAGGTTGCGCGATCGCACGGCGCGGTCGGAGCGCCGCCGCGCCGACGGGCGGATCCACTGTCCTCCTGTAAAACATGAGCGTCGTCGTGGACGAAAGTGCAGACCGGCGCTCCACGGATGCCGCCCATCCGGTCCTGAACGACGCGAACCGGTGCAAAGTTTTCCGACCGCGCGCCTCGCGCTCGAGCGCGCCCCGCTGCACGTCCTTGCCGCGCCAACCGTGCGCTCGCATAGAGAAGGACGACGCAGGTCACGAACAAGCAAGAAGGAAAGAAACATGGACACCACGATTGCCGGCACCTACCCCCAGGCCACTCGCGTTCGCGGCGCGGCTACGATGACGCGCATCCTCGACAAGGCGGTTCACATCGCTTCGGTCGAGGGACTCGAGTCGATGAGCCTCGCAACCCTCGCGAAGGCGACTTCGATGTCGAAGAGCGGGCTCTTCGCGCACTTCCGCAACAAGGAGGCCCTCCAGCTCGCCACCATCGACGAAGCCGAGCGCATCTTCTTCGAGGCGGTCGTGACGCCGTCGCAGAGCTTGAAGGGCATCGAGCGCCTCTCGAGGATGATCGGCGACTACAGCGATTGCTGCGCCCTGTCGCCCTTCCGCGGCGGGTGCTTCTTCGCGGCGGCGGCGCACGAGTTCGACGGTCGACCCGGGGCGGTGCGCGAGCGGGTGGTCACGTTCTTCGAGCGTTGGCACGACGAGCTCAGGAGCGCGGCGCTGCAGGCGATCGAGAGCGGGCAGGTCAGGGCCGACCTCGACGTCGAGCAATTGACCTTCGACGTCGACGCCATCGGGCTCGCCGTGAACCTCGCCGCGCAGCTCGGCGCCGGCGCCGATCGCGCGCGTGGGCAGGGGCGTGCGGCCGCTGCAGCGCTGCTCGGGTTCGTCCAAAGCATGAACTGAGCGATGATGGACTGCGGCGCAGAGCTTCTCGAACGACGCGTTCGCATCGACGACGGCCCTCCCGGGCCGTCGTCGACGGCCCTCCCGCCGACGCCGCCGGGTCAGGCGTGTCGCGCCTGGTTCCCTCGACCGGCTTCATTGCAGGAGGGCGCCGCGCACGAAGTCTTGAATGCGATCCAATTCGAGGGGCTTGGTCAGCAGCGCCGTCACGCCGAGCGTCTCGGCTCGCTCCTTCGTCTCACGGTCGACGAACGCGGTGATGAGCACCAACGGAAGATCACAGGACAGCGTGCGGACCTTCTCGAGCACCTGGAGACCGGACGCGCCGGGCAGCCTGACGTCGGCGATGATGATGTCGGGCCAGGCGTCGTCGGGGGCGACGGACATGCTCGACGCGACCTGGGTCAAGAGCGCGGTTCCGTCGGAGAGCGCGACGACCTCGTGTCCCTCGCCCGCCAGGAGATCGGTCAGCGCCTCGCGCAGCGCCTCGTCGTCCTCGGCCAGCAGGATTCGCGCTCGTTCGCGCGACGCGCGGGGGATCAGCTCCGCCGGCGCCGGCTTCGTGCGCGCACCCTCGGCGCGATAGGCCTTGAGCCGATAGTGGACCTTCCGTTCCGAGGCCCCGAGCATCTCGGCGGCGGCCCTCACGCTGCCGAGCGCGTCGTACGTCTCGAGGATCGCGGCTCGCTCGATCTCCTTGAGCGTTCGACCGACGAGCTGAGCGCCCGTTGGCGCGCTGATCGTGCGCGGCGACTTCGAGAGGTACGCCGGCAGGCTACCGCTGACGATCGTGTCCCCGGTCGCCACCGCGAGCGCCTGCAGCGCGACGTTCTGCAGCTCGCGCACGTTTCCCGGCCAGTCGTGGCGCAGGAGCGCGCGCATCACTTCGGGTGATGAGGCCGGCGGCCGGCGCCGCTGGGCTTGGGCGGCGAATGCGACGAAGTGCTCCCACAGCGCGAGCGTGTCGGCGGCGCGCCCGCGCAGCGGCGGGACCTCCGTGGACAGGGCGCTCAAGCGGTAGAAGAGATCGGCGCGGAAGCGGCCGCGCTCGACCTCCTCTTCGAGTCGCCGATGCGTCGCCGCGATGATGCGGACGTCGATGGAGCTGCTCTCGCTCCCGCCGGCGTGCTCGGGGGGCTGCTCTTCGAGGATGCCGAGCAGCTTCACCTGGAGGTTCAGCGGGAGGTCGGCGATCTCGTCGAGGAAGAGCGTTCCTCCGTCGGCGAGCCCGAACCAGCCCTCGCGCCGCGCCCGCGGGTTCCCAGGCGCACCACTGTCGTAGCCGAAGAGCTCGGAGGCGATCAGCGACTCGGGCAACGACGCGCAGTTGACGGTCACGAAGGGACCGCCACGCCGTGCTGAGAGGCGGTGCAACGCGCGCGCGACGACCTGTTTGCCCGTGCCGGTCTCGCCGGTGATCACCACGGAAGCGCGCGACTGCGCGGCGCCGAGCACGAAGCGCCAGAGGTCGCGCATCGGCGGCGTGGATCCGACGAGGAGCGCGGGCAGCTCCACCTGCGTCCGCGCGGGGGCTTTTGTGGTGACCGCTTCGTGCAGAAGGCTCCTCCGCAACGCCACGGGGTCGACCGGGTGCACGAGGACGGCGTCGGCGTTGCATGCGGCGGCGAGCGTCAGGTTCTTTCCGGAGGGCTCCGCGATGATGAGTACGCATGCGCAACGGTGCAGCGCGCGCACGCGCGACACGAACGTGGCGAGGTCGGGCCCTGCGTCGACGACGTCGAGCACGACGACGTGCGGCTGCCAGTCGGCGATCGCCGCGGGGTCCGCGACGTCCTCGACGACTCGCACGAGCATGCCCTCTGCTTCGATCGCTCGGCGCAGCTCCCCGGCCGGTCCCTCCGCGGCCACGAGAGCCACGCGCGGGCCCCATGGCCGTCGGCCGATTGCGGTCAAGTGCGCGTCCACGGAGCCAACCGCGCCTCCTCGAAGGCGCGATGGGTCCTCGCGACGAAGAGCGTGAATTCGATGCCCGTCGTTCGCAGTGTCGCCGCCATGGAGCTTGCCGCATCGAGCATCGGAACCCACCTCGCGGAGGCCGGTGTGCGAGAAGCGCGCCAACCGCAAAGTCAGGCGCGGAGCGGAGTGCACGCAAAGCACGCGCAGCATTCGACACACCGCATGTGCGGTTGAACGCGCGAAGGCTCGTACACCGCGACCGCGCGTGCCGGGTGATCCGACACTTCAGCCGACGGCCGCCGGGGAGCAGAGACGATCACGCACGCGCGGACGGGCCCATGCGCGCGCACGCTATGCGTTGCACGGGGACGCCCACGCCGTGCTCCATCGAGTCCACCGACGCCCGTGCACCTCGCCACCCGCTGCGCGTGACAGGCTACGACAGGCTACGATCGTACGGATGAGGGCTCTCGCCACTGTCTGCGTCGCTGCCGCGCTGGGAGCAGGATGCGGGATGACTCCGGGACCGTCTCCGGCCGGCTGCCTCGACACCTTCTCGGGCCCTCAAGACCTGACGCCGACACCGGCCGATTGTCGTTGGAGCCCTCTGAGCGCTGCCCCGGCAGGGGAGACGTTCGTCGACGTCATTTGAGCGCTCGAGGCGTACACGTCCCAGGCGGCACTCCCGGGTCGATGACTCGGAGCGGATCTCGGCCATCGCTCGCCCGCTCGACGGAGATGCCGAGTGGACGGCGCGGCGCTCCGAGTGGGCCTATTGGCCGGGCCTGAAGACGAACGGAAAACTGACGACCACGATGCTGCCGTGTTCGCCGCGGAGCAACTCGCCGCCGGGGAGAGCAGCGTCCTTCGGCTTCGGAAACACCCACGTTTTGATCTTGTCCGCCAGACAACGCTCGATGTTGTCGTCGTGCAGCTTCGTCTCCTCGACCTGGGCCTGCGGCACCTTCCCCCCACTGCCGATGACCCACTTCATCTTCAACTTGCCCGCGACTCCCGGCACCTTCGCGAGCTCGCGCTCATAGCAGGCGCGAATCTGCCCCGCGCGTTCCTGCACGATGCGTATCACGGCCTCTTTCTCGAGCGCGCCAAGAATGATCGGCGTCCCCATTGTCAACGTGCCCTTGTCGGGCGTTTTCGCCGTCGTCGACTTCTCGTCGTCGCGCAGTGCTGCCGATGCCTGCGTGAACAACTCCTGTGCATTCTTCAATGTCTCCGCCGACGTCCGATGGAATTCGTTTGCCGCGGGCGCCTCGTCGAACCTGTGCTGCACGACCTTGCCGTGATCGAACACGAGCGAGTCCACGCGCATGAACGCCGGGGCGCGTTCATCGGCGGGCACATCATCGCCGCCCTGGATCGTCATGAGACTCGTGTGCATCACTTCGGAGCACACAAGCTCGCCGTGGTCATAACGATAATCGACGTGCTCGCGCTCCGACTCCTGCAAGACCTGTCCGTCAATCCGAAGCATATCGCCGTTCACGTAGACGTCCGCGGCCCCGCCCTCTTCGCCACGGTCGTCGAGGGAAACGCGCGTCGACGGCGCGCTCGCCGACGACGTCATGAGCCAGATGTTCGCGCACAGCAGCTTCTGCGCAGCGGCCTTCGTCGTCTTCGGCGCGGGCGCACCCGCGCGGGCGCGGCCTGGAGTGAGCGCCAAACCGATCACAACGAGCGCGACGACCTTCCGCATGGGCAGCGATTCTACATCGCGCGACGGCGGATGACGTGATCGTCTTTGGGGATGCGCTCGCGCGGTCCGAGGCCGAGGATCTCGACTTTGCCCGAGGTGCGGAGACGTCCGATGGCCTGCCCGACGTCCGTCTTCGTGACGTGAAGGTCGGCGAGGACCCGAGGCCAGACGCCGTCGTAGGTCAGGGAACCACCTGCGATCGCGTCAAGGACCAAGACGGGTGCTCATTCATGGTTGGCATCGGCGGCGCTGAGTCCGTGCTCGGGTACTTCGACCCCGACGGGGCCGCCTTCCACAGCCTCGGTGACAGCGAGGTTTCGCGCGCTTCGCGATGCCGAGCGCGAGGACGCCGGCGGGCAGCTCTTCTCTCGGTTCATGGTGCGAGGTCACTGGCGGCGGCCAGCGTCGACGTGGACCAATCAGCGGTTGCGCTGAATTGAGGCGCCTCGTGTTGGGGGCGCATGACCTTGTGCGCCTCCTTGTGCCCGAGGTCCCAGAGCGCGGTCGCGAGGTCCGCTTGCGTGATGAGCCTGCGCGCGTGGCCATCCCTGTCGAGCGTCACGCGGATGCTCGGATGTTCGAGCCCGATGACCTGCGCCCATGTCTTGTATGGCTCTTCAAGCTCCGGCTCGAAGTCGTCAGGTAGCTCCTTGGCCTCGTGCTCCTCGATCCAGCCCGCGACAGGCCCGCCGCCAAACGTCCAGAGCGTCTTCGCGTCCTTCGGATCGATGAGCTCTTGTCCCTGCTCGAAGGCGGCCGCGAGGTCCTCGTCGGACTGCGCCGCGACCTTCCCTTGCCAGCAACCGCCGTCGAGGCACGCGTCGTTCGAGTCGGTGTCGCCGATCTGAAAGAGCTGCGCCTGCGCGTGTGTTCGTTTGGTGCACGAGAGGCAGGAGCCGGCCGCCGGGACAAGCTCTTCGTCGTAGAGCGACCACCGCGCGTGCATCAGCTTCCGAGAGCCGAGCAGGACGAAGTGATCGACCTCCTTGTGGTTCATACGGCGCCCTCCTCGATCAGGAGCTCGAAGCGCGACGAGATCGCCTTGAGCGCGTGGAGCTGTGCAGGCTCGTCGAGCCGCGCAAAGAGCAGCGCGGAGCGGAGCTGCAGGTTCCCGCGGCGCAGGAGGTCCTGCACGCCAGCGACCAGCTCGGTCAGCTTGAGGCGCTGGCATGGGAGTCGAGGGTGGGACCGTCACTCCCACCCCCGCAGTCACGATTTCGCGCGATGCGATTTTCGTGCGGTGACGACGTCAAAACTGGTGGCCCCGGCGAGATTCGAACTCGCGACAAGCACCGTGTAAGGATGCCACTCTACCGCTGAGTTACAGGGCCGCGTCGACGAGGATACCAGGGCCCGGACGCGAAGCGACCCGAAACGTCGCCGGGGCGTTCGTCGCGCCGGTGACGCGCCGAACGGTGAGCACCCCGCTCTCACGCACGCCGTCACGCGCTGACCGCTTGCCGCACACGTGGCACCCACGCGCGCCCCGTTCACGCGCACGTTCACCGCGCTGATCGCATGCGTGCGCGACGCGGGGGACACGCCCCCGCCCTCCGAACGCCGGCGGCAGGCATCAGCCCGCGAACGCCGCGGGCGAGCATCAGTCCACGAACGCCGGCGGCAAGCATCAGCCCGCAAATCGCCGGCCGCACACCTTGGCCGTGCGAGTGCCGGCGGCAAGCCCGCCGTGGATCACCGGGGCCCTTGGATCACCGGCAGCACGCCGCACCAGCGCCGCGACGGCGCACGAGGACTGACACTGCTGCGCGCCGACGTGGCGCGCGAGGACGCCAACGTGGCCCCACGACTTCCCGGCGACGCGTCGTCCCTGAAACGACGAGCGATCCTGCGGCGTGCCGCCCCGTCGACGCAGTTGCGGACGCGGCGGGGGTTCTGTTGCTACAACCGCGCCCCGTGGGCTCGAACCAACTCCGCACTCGCGCCGTCGCGGCTCTGCTCCCCTTTCTCGTCGCCGCGGCCCCCGCGCCAGGTACCGGCGCGCGCGCCATCGACGACGAGCGCGCCGCGCGCACCAAGGAGGGCCTCGAGAGCAACGATGCCCTCCTCGCCGTCGGCGGCTACAGCCGCGCGCGGCTCCTCACCGAGCACGTCCCCGTCCCCGGCGCCGAACAAAAGCTCGACGAGGATGTCGCCGCCCACGCCAGGAGCCCGCTCGTTCGCGCCGACGCGTCGTTCGCCCTCCTCCTGCGCGCCGCCCGCGCCGGCGACGTCGACGGCGCCCGGAAGCGCGCCGACGAGCTCGGCTTCGTCCCCGAAGTGCGCGCCGTCGGCCCGTTCAGCAACACCGGCGGCGCGTCCTTCGGGCAGACGCTGCCGGATCCGGTCACGACCCAGATCGCGCGCGTCTCCGGGGTGGAGCGCGACGTCGGCTGGCAAACCGTTCCGCTCGATCCCGACGCGAGCTTCGACCTCCTCCCGCGCATGGCCCCCACCAAGGAGACGCGCGCGCTCGTGGCCTTCGTCGTCCACGCGCGCGCCCCCACGCCGGCGGCGCTCCGCATCGGATCCAGCGGCCAGGTGCGCGCCAGCGTCAACGGCGTCGAGGTCGCGCGCGCCGACGCCGATCGCGCGCTCGGCTTCGACCAGACCGTCGCCGGCGTGCAGCTCGTCCGCGGCGACAACCTCGTCGTCCTCGAGATGGGCTTCCTCGGCGACGACGCGGGCCTGCGGCTGCGCTTCACGCGCCCCGACGGCGCGCCCATCACGGGGCTGAAGTTCCTCGCAGATCCACGCGACATCGCACGCGCCGGCAAGACCAAGGCGAGCGCGCGCTCCGGGCCCGGCGTCGTCGACCCCGCCGCCCGCGCCGCCGCCCTCATCGGCGGCGCATCCGCGAGCACGCCGGCCAAGGACCTGCGCGCCGCCGTCGACGTCGAGAGCCACCTGCACGCCGGCGACCTGCGCCGCCGGCCCCAGGAGATCGAGCAGGGGCTCACCGAGCTCGCGGCCGCGCTCGATCACGAGAAGGCGCCCGCCGCCGACATCGCCGCCGTCCGCGCGCGGCTCGCCAACGTGCTGCGCCCTCGCGACGTCACCAACGCGCGGCGCGAATACGAGCGCGCGCTCGACCTCGACGCCGACTGCGTCGACGCGCTCGTCGGCCTCGCCGCCGTTCGCGTGCAGCTCGACGATATCGCCGAGGCGCGCTCGCTCCTCGTGCGCGCCCAGAAGGCGGCGCCCCAGTCGGATCTCGTCGCGCGCCGCCTGCTCGACTTCGATCGCAACGACGGTCACGGCGGGCTCGCCGTGGACCTCGCCGTCCTCGAACGCGCCAAGGCCGTGCCCACCGAAGCAAACCTCGAGCTCGCCGCCGACGTCCTCGAGGACCACGGTGATCGTGCCGGCGCGCTCGCGCTGTTGCAGGGGACGGGCGACGCCGCGCGCAAGAACCGCTTGCAGTCGGATCTGGCGTACGCGCGCCTGCCCGAAGACCGCGGCGCGCTCGAAGAGCGCCTCGCCCTGGCGCAGGCCTCGCTGCGGCAACGCCCGGGGAGCCACGCGGAGGCGGAGACAGTGGCGCTCGCCCTCGTCGGCGACGGAAAGCTCGCGGACGCGAAAGCGTTCGCGGCGGAGCGCGCTGCGGAGTTCCCCGAGCGCGCGGAGCCGCGCGCGCTCGCCGCCAAGGTCGCGCTCATCGCCGGCGACCGCGACGCCGCGCGGGCGTCGTTGCAGGCCGCGCTCGCGGTCCGGCCGCAGGACGCCGAGCTCGCTCGCACGCTGCGGGCGCTCACCGAGAACAGGGAAGAGCTCGTCGAGAAGTACGGGCTCGACCCCGCCAAATACCGCAAGGTGCCCGTGTCCAAAGAGGGAGAGCGCCTCGGCGCCGAGGTGCTCGCCACCACCACCGCCATCCGCTTCTTCGAAAACGGGCTCGGCCGCACGGTCACCGATCGCGTGATCCGCGTGCTCGACGCCAAGAAGGCGGCGGGGCTGCAGTCGTTCTCGTTCGGCTACTCCGAGGGACGCGAGACTCTCGAGATCCTCGTCGCCGAGCGCATCACGAAGCGCGGGAGGCGTGAGCCCGCCATGCGTGTTATCGACAACGGTCCCGGCGGCAAGCGGAGCGGCGTCTACACCGACGTCGCCAGCAAGACCGTGGTGCTCGGCAAGCTCGCCGACGGCGACCTCATCCACGTGCGCACGCGCAAAGAGCTCGTGGGAATGCAGAACCTCTTCGGCGACTTCTTCGGTGATTTCGAGCCGATTCAGGGAACCGTGCCCGTGAGCAACTGGCGCCTCGTCGTGGAAGCTCCTCTGTCGCGCAAGCTCGCCTGGGGCGGAAGGAACGCACCGGCGCCCCGGATCACCGAGGAGCGCGATCGACGCGTGTACGACTTCACCGTGGCGTCGGCGCCGGCCATCGAGCCGGAGCCGGGGATGGCGCCGTTTTACGAGGTCGCCGACTTCGTATCGGTGTCGACGTACGCGTCATGGGACGCGCTCGACGCCTGGTACGAGAAGCTCATCGCCCCCCAATTCGAGCTCGACGACGACCTCAAGCGCGTCGCGGCCGACATCCGCTCGAGCTCGGAGACCGAGACCGAGAAGGTCCGCAAGGTCTACGATCACGTCGTCACCGGCACGCGATACGTCGGCATCGAGCTCGGCATCCATGGGTGGAAGCCGTATCCCGTCGCCGAGATCCACCGGCGCAAGTACGGCGACTGCAAGGACAAAGCGTCGCTCCTCGTGGCGCTGCTGCGCGCGGTGGGGGTGCCGGCCAACATCGTCCTCGTGCGCACCGCCAACCTGGGCAACATCGTGCCCGACCCGCCGTCGATGTGGACCTTCAACCACGCCATCGCCTATGTGCCGTCGCTCCACCTCTTCCTCGACGGCACCGCCGAGATGAGCGGCTTCACCGAGACGCCGCCGCTCGACCAGGGAGCGCTCGCGTTCATCGTCGGCAAGCACGGCGACAAACCCACGGGTGAGATCGTCACCATTCCGGTGAAGCCGGCGAGCGAAAACCTCAACGTCTCCGACTACGTGCTCCACCTCGGCCTCGACGGGACGCTCACGCTCAAGGGCACCGAGAAGTTCCGCGGCAGCCACAACGCCGAGCAGCGGCGGGACATGGCGGATCCAGCCACGCGCGCCGAGCTCCTGGAGAAGCACCTCGCCGACGTGATGCCGGGGGCGCACGTGCAGAAGCTCGAGGTCAGCGACCTCGGCCTCGACCGCGAGGAGACGCAATACACCTTCGAGGCCACGCTGCCCGAGCGCGCGGTGAAGGAGAGCGACGGCTCGCTGTCCATGGCGGTCTCGCTCTACCCCCACGACCTCTCCGGCTCGTACGCGCAGCAGTCCACCCGAAAGACCGACATCTTCCTCGATCACCCTTGGCGCACACGGAACGTGATGCGGTACGTGCTGCCGAAGGGTGCGCGCGTCGACGACCTGCCGAAGGGCGGGACGGTGAAGGGCAAGCACCTCGCGTTCACCCAGAAGATCACCCGCACCGCCGACGGCTTCATCGTCGACGAGGACACCGCCGTGCTCGACCGCCGCATCCCCGCGTCCGATTACGTCGCCTTCCGCGACGCATGCCTGAGAGCGGATGCGTTGATGAAGCGCACGCTGCGAATCGAGGTGTCCCGATGACGCCTCTTCATGGTGCTCCCCTTGCTGGTGCGCGACGCGCGCGCGCGCCACGTCGCCTTGTCCGTGCCGCGGCCGTGGGGCTCGCGTTCGTGCTCGTCGGCGGCGCGTGCTTCGGCGAGCGCCGGGGGCTGTCGCGCGACGGCTTGTTGAAGGCGCTCGAGGACACGGCGTCGCAGCCCGCGTTGCCCACCGTCGACGAGCTCGTGTCCTTGCGCGTGCCGGAGCCGCCGCCGAAGCCGCAGGAGGTCGACGCGCAGCAACCCGCGTCCCCGGCCGCGCGCGCGCGCCTCGAGGCAGCGCGCGGCGACCTCGCCAAGGCGGAGGCGGCGTGGTCCGCGGGCGGCGCCGAGCTGTGGGCGCACCGCTGTCTCGTCGAGGGGGTGCTGCGCCGTTACGACAAGCTCGTCGACGCGTGCAGTCGCTTCCTCGATGCCGCGCCCGGCGACGCGCGGGCTCCCGCCGCCGTCCGCATCCTCGGCAAGGCGCGCTCCGGTTACGAGCGCGCGGGCGACATCATCGCCGAGCGCGGAGCCGGGTGGGTGGACGCGTGCGGCAACAAGAAGGGGGCCGCGTGCGCCGACCTCGCCCTCCTCGTCGCCGACGGGCGCGAGATCGTCGCGCGCCGGCAGAAGGACGCGAAGGCGCTGGAGATCGCAGCGCAGGGGAGCGGGCGCGTCCGGCACGCGGACATCGAGGGGCCGTTTCACGGCGACATGCGCGTGCTCTTCGCCCGCGATCTCACCGGCGCCCCCGTGACGCCGCACGCGCCGTTCTTCGAGCGCTTTCACGACGACGACGACGACGGCGTCTTCGATCCGTCCGTTCGCAGCGAGGACGGGCTCTACCGCATGCACTTCGCCGGCAAGGGCGGCGGCAACGCCCACGTCTTCGTGACGAGCGGCCACGCCGTGCGCGTGCGCGTCGACGGCGTCGTCGTCGCCGAGCGCTTCGCCGACCTCCCGGCGCCGTCCGTGGTCACCGCCGAGGTGCGGCTGTCCCCGGGCACCCACCTCGTCGACGTCTCCGCCTGGTCTACGGGCCGCAGCGACCACATCGGTGTCGCGCTCCTGCGCGACGACGGCACGCCGGCGCTCGTCGAGCTCCCGTCCGGTGCCGCCCGGCCGGCGCGCGGCGCGGGCGCGAAGCTGGTCGCCCGCGCCCCCACCGTCTCACCGTCGACGCTGGCGGGCGGCGACGCCGCCGACGTCGAAGCGCTCACTCGCCTTTTGTGGCAGGAGGTGCTCGCGCGGCCGCCGTCGTTCGGGGCCGATCCCGACGTCGAGCGCCAGATCGCGGCGGTGCTCGTAAGCCGCTTCGGCTGGTCGCCGCTCGCGCTCGCCGTCGCGGCCGAGGCGGTGGGTGACGATCGCAGCGTCCCCGATCGCGTGGCGTCGTCGGCGGCGGCGCGGCTGTGGAGCCTGGTGCGCAAGGCCTGGCCCGACCACCCCGTCGCGCGCATCGCCGAGGCGCGCGACCTGCGCGACGAGCGGCCCGACGAAGCCCTGCGCGCGTATCGCGCGCTGGTCGCGGCGCAGCCGCGCTATCCGTTCGGCCAGCGCGAGTTGATCGACATGGCGCTCGACGACGGTCTGGTGGACGAAGCGCGCAGCTCCGCCAACGCGCTCCTCGCCGTCGACGAGTCCGCCGACAACCTCGACGCCGCCATCTCGGCATACAAGGCCGCCGGCGACGAGGCGCGCGCCGCGGCGCTCGAGGAGAAGCGCGCGAGCCTCGACGCCTCGCTCACGTCCGCACGCGAGGCCCGCCGGCTGCTCAACGCCGGCAACACCGACGAGGGCCTGGCGGCGCTCGAGCGAGCGGCGCACGCCGAGCGGGACAGCCCGGCGCTCGAGGAGTACGTGGGGCTCCTCGCCCTGCGCTCGCCGTCGCGGGCGCTGAAGGCCGTGGACGGCGCGCTCGCGCAATTCCCCAACGACGCGTCGCTCGTGGTCAAGAAGGCGGAGCTCCTCGAGGCGGCACAGGGGAAGGACGCGGCGCGGGCGTTCCTCGTCGGTGCGCTCCCGCGCGTGCGCGGCAGCGACCGCGCCGCGCGCTACGCCGAAGAGCTCGGCGTCCCGCCGGCGTGGCAAGCGCGGCTCGCGCTCGGCGATCGGGTCATCGCCGAGCGGCGCGCGCTCTCCAAGGAGCCCTTCCCCGGTCACCCCGCCGTGGCGCTCCTCGACGACGTCGAGCGCGTCATCTACGAAGACGACAGCTCGCTCAAGATCCGCCACCTCATCATCGAGCTGCGCACCAAGGACGTGCTCAACCGCTTCGGCGAGATCAACACCGGCGGCGGCCGCGTGATCCGGCTGCGGGTCATCAAGCCCGATGGCACCGTCGTTGAGCGCGAGCGCCACCGCGGCGTCGATGACGTATCGCTGCCGCAGCTCACACCCGGCGACATCGTCGAGCTCCTCACGGTGGAGCGGGACGGCCCCACCGGCATCGGCGGCAGCTTCGAGACGCGCGCGCTCGACGGCACGGCCACGCCCGCGCTCTCGCGGCGCTACGTGCTCTCGTTCCCCGCAGGGTGGGACAAGGAGCGCGGCCTCGACATCGTGGCGCAAAACGGTCTGGCCGCGCCGGCGCCGGAGCCCTACGTCGACGGCGAGGGCCGCAAGCGCACGCGCTACGTCTTCGCCGTCGAAGGCGCCGACGGCGCGGAGCACGAGCCGTTCTCGCCGGACGCGTCGGAGACGGCGCGCACCGCGGGCTTCTCCTGGGGCGTGGATCTCGCCTTGTGGTCGCGCTTGCGCGGCATCACCCTCGAGCAGGCCGCCGCGCCGAACGCGTGGCTCGCCGAGTGCGCGCGCCGCATCGCCGGCGGTGGCGACGACGCGCAGAAGCTCGCGCGCATCTTTGCGTTCGTCGCCCGGCGCATCGAGCCAGCGGGCTCGCCCGACGACGCCACCGCGGTGCTCGCCACCGGGCAGGGCCAGCGCACGCCGCTGTTCGTCGCGCTCCTGCGCGCCGCCGGCCTCGACGCTTCGCCCGTGGCGCTGCAGCTCGCCACCCAGCCGGATCCGTCCACGTTCGACCTCGGCTCGTACTCCGTCGTGGGCGTGCGCGTGCGCCAGGGTGGGCGCGAGCACTTCGCCATCGTCGACGGCAACGCGGTCCTGGATCAGCTCCCCGAGATCGCTCGCGGCGCGCGCGTGCTCGACCTTTCGCTCGCACCGCCGCGAGGCCCGGACGTCGACAAGCTCCTCACGGCCTTGCCGGACGACGTCCTCGACGACGCCGGCGTGCTGGTGCAGGTGGATCTCGCCAAGGCCAGGAAGAAGCCGACCCTCTCGGGGCTCGTCGTCGTCACCATCCCGCCCTCGAAGGCGGACGGCGCGCGGCGTGGCATCCGCCGGGCCACCCAGGATCAGCTCAAGCAGATCTTCGAGCGTTCGTTCACGGAGAGCCTGCCGGGGATCCAGGTCACCGAGGTGAAGACGCCCGGGCTCGATCTCGCGGGCACGCCCCTCCGTCTCGGCGCGAAGGTGACGGTGCCGCTGCCCGACACGGGCGACGTCAGCTCCCGCTTCGACCACCTGTTTTCGCACGGTGCGTCAGGCGGGCTTCAGTTGACGACGCCGCTCGGCGCGTATCTGCAGGTGGCCGATCGCAAGCAGCCGGTGCTCGTGTCCGCGGACAAGGAGGTGCTCGAGGTGCAGCTCTCGCTGCCGCCGACGTCGGCGTTCGTGGAGGCGCCGGAGCCGCTGTCCTTGAAGGCGGGGCCGTTCTCGCTCGAGCAGAAGGTGGAGATCGACAACGGCAAGCTGTACTGGCGGCGCGAGATCGAGCAGAAGAACGCGCGCATCCCGGTCGACCAATGGGCCGGCGTCCGGGTGGCGCTGGCCGGCTTGTCCGCGCGCTCCGACGCGCGGCTCTCCTTCGTCGCGGGTGAAGGTAGGAGAAAGACCGACTCTGCCGCATCGGCTCGCACCGACGGACCGGATTCTCCGACGGGGACCGGCGCGGGCCGCAACTGACGCGTTCTCGTCGGTCGCAATCGAGCGCACGGCGGTCAAACCCGTTAACCTCGGTCGACCGTTGGATGATCCCGATCGTTGCGGATCGGGTAGGAGTGCGTCTGCGAAGTGGCAGAGGGTAAGCCGTCCCCGCGCGACCCCCGGCCCCACAAACGAGGGCCGCCGAAGACGTCTACCCGCGTCCAGGGTGGGCGCGCGTCCGATGGAAAGCGAAAGGCCGCGCGGCGGGAGCCCGTGGACGAGATGGAGGGGCTGTTCGTCGACCCGGTCCCCGAGTCGAAGAAGAGCAAGGCGGCGCCGCGCGCCGCCGACCGCCGGCGCGAGCGAGGTCAGGCGCCGCCACCGGTGGGCGTGCGCGATACGCGCACATCGATGCCGCAGCGTGAGCGCGAGCGGGAACGCGAAGCGCAATCGCGCATGAGCGAGCTGAACCCCAAGTCGTTCGCGAAGTCCACGCTCACGTGCACGCGCGGACCCGAAGAAGGGCTGTCGCTCAACCTCATCGAAGGCTCGTACACCGTCGGGCGCGCACGCGAGAACAGCTTCGTCCTCAAGGACATCGCCGCCAGCCGCCGCCACCTGCGCATCGACGTCGACGGCCGCGGCGCGCGCGTCGTCGACCTCGGGAGCGGCAACGGCACGCGCGTGAACGGCAAGCGCATCGGCGAGCACGAGCTGCAGCACGGCGACCGCATCGAGATCGGCGGCTCGGTGTTGCTCTATCAGGACAAGGGGAAGCCCAGCGTCGACGGCAACGGCAGCGGCGCCATCGACGACGCCCAGGCGCGCGTCATCCGCGCCGCCGAGAAGCTCGCCGCCGAGCTGTCCGAGCGCATGCGCTTCGGCGAAGACTCCGACGTGGGCTTCGAGGACGGGCACATCGCCAAGACGCGCGCGCTGCCGCCCCAGTCGAAGAGCCTGGACGCGCCGCGGTCGAAGACGGTGAACCCGCAGAAGCTCTGGAAGGAGACCTTCACCAACCTCCCGCTCGACAAGATCATCCCCGCCGACGAGCCGCTCCGCGGTCCGCGCGCGGCGGAGTCCGTGCAGGTCCCGCAGGCGCCGCAGGTGGCGCAGCGCGCGCCGCTGCCGCGCCCCCAGCCGCTCCCGGTGCCGCCGCCGCCCGACGACGAGCTCGATCTGTCGGGCTCGTCGGCGCGCGGCGGCTGGATGGTCTCGCTGCTCGTCACGCTCGTCGTGGTGCTCATCGGCAGCGCCGCCGTGCTCGGCGTGCTGCTGTTGACCCGGCATCGCGCCACCGCGGCGGAGCAGGCGCAGGAGGCGGTCACGCAGCAGGCGTTCGACGACTGGATGAGCAAGTCCGAGAAGGCGCTCGAGAAGGGCCAGTGGCAATTCGCGCTCGACTACGCCAAGGAGGCCGAGCGCCTCCGGCCCGGCGACAACGGCGCGGTGCGCTACGAGCACGAGGCGCAGCGACACATGAAGCATGCGCCTGCGCCTGCGCCGCCCGCGACCGCGCCGACGCCCGCGGCCGCGCCGCCGCCCACGGCCGTGCCGGCCGCGGCCGCGCCACCGCCGGCCACGGCGGAGCCGCCGCCCGCCAGCGTCGTCGAGCTGAAGCCCGCGCCTCCGCCTCCTCCGCCGCCGCAAAAGCGCGCGCCGCCCCCCGCGCCGCGCGTGCAGGAGCCGCCGCCTGCGCACCACGCCCACGTCGCGCCGCCGCCGTCGAGGCCGCCGCCGTCGAGGCCGCCGCCGTCCAGGGCGCCGTCGCGCTCACGCCACGGCAAGACCATGAGCGACGTGACGGCGCAGGGGCGCTTCGAGGCAGCGGTCGACGCGTTCCGCCTCAAGGACGACAAGAAGGGCTGCAAGATGCTCGAGGAGATCGCCGACCGCGCGTCGCCGGACTCCCGCTGGAAGGAAAAGTCCGAGAACCTGTTCTCGCGCTTGTGCGATTGACGTCACCGCCCTCGCGGCGCTCCGCGCGAGGGCTCAGAACACACGGGCGAAGAACAGCTCGGGCACGCCGAAGTTGAACACGAGGCCGACGCGCAGCTTCCCCGCGGCGAGGCCGCGCACCGTCTCCGTGCGGTGCTCGTCGGTGAGGCGCGCCTCCGCGCGGACAATCACGAGGACGCGATCGTCGACGAGGAGGTCGGCGGGGAACGACCCTACGACGTTGTGCCGATAGAGCACCGAGAGGGTGGAGTCCTTCTGCACATCGAGCGCGCGTGAGCTGATCTCCACGGCGAGCGCGTTTTTGTAGGTGGCGGCGTCATGCCATGAGCCGAGCGCCTCGTGGACGGCGACGGCGGCGTCAAGCGTCTCCGAGCAGGTACGGTCCTCGAGGATCTCCTTCGAGAGTCCGTGACGGAGGGCACGCGCGGGGAGGGCTTTCATGTCATCTTCTGCGCGATGGTCAGCGTACCAGAGAGGGAGCGGCGCATGCGGATCCTGTACGGTGTCGTCGGCGAAGGCATGGGTCACGCGACGCGGAGCCGTGTGATCCTCGAGCACCTCCTGAGCGCCAAGCACGAGCTCCGCGTCATCGTCTCCGGCCGCGCCCACGCCTTCCTCTCGTCCAGGTTCGAGGGGCGGGCGGACATCCGGATCACGGAGATCGAGGGCCTCAACCTCCGCTTCGAAGGAAACGAGCTCGACCTGTCCGAGAGCATCCTGTCGAACCTCGAGAAGGCGCCGGCGGCGCTCGCCAAGAACCTGAGCGTGATGACGGAGGTGCTCGAGGGCTTCGGCCCGGAGGTCGTCATCTCGGACTTCGAGTCCACGGCGTACTTCTACGGCCGGCTCAACCGCGTGCCGGTGATCAGCATCGACAACATGCAGGTCATCAACCGCTGCCGCCATGATCGCTTCGTCAGCGACGACAAGAGCTTCTCGTTCCAGATGGCCAAGCTCGCGGTGAAGGCCAAGCTGCCCGGCGCCTACCACTACCTCGTCACCAGCTTCTTCTTCCCGCCGGTGCGCAAGCCGCGCACCACGCTGGTGCCGCCCATTCTTCGCCCCGAGCTCCTGCGCGCCAGGCGCGAACCGGGCGCCCACGTGCTCGTGTACCAGACGGCCGCCACCAACACGGCGCTGGTGCCCGCGCTCCAGTCGCTCCCGTACGAGTTCAAGCTCTACGGCATGGGGCGCGAGGGGAAGGAGAAGAACGTCACCCTGCGCGCCTTCTCCGAGACCGGCTTCGTCGACGACCTCCGCACCGCGCGCGCCGTCATCGCGGGCGGCGGGTACTCGCTCATGGGCGAGGCCGTGCACCTGCACGTGCCCATGCTCTCGGTGCCCATCGGCGGTCAGTACGAGCAGGAGCTGAACGCGCGCTATCTCGAGAAGCTCGGCTACGGGATGTACGCGGAGAAGATCGACGTCGACGTCATGAAGCGGTTCCTCGCCGACACCGACGCCATGGCGCACGCGCTCGAGAAGTACGTCCCGCGCGACAACTCCATGCTGTTCTCGTGCATCGACGAGCTGTTGCGCGACGTCGACCTCGGCGAGCCGCCGCCGGCATCGCTCGAGACACCGGCGCTCGGCACGTGGGACGGGCCGGAGCTGCCGCCGCACCTCGCGGAGGCCATCGAGAACGACGAGGACGAGACGGTCCCGCCCGGCAAAGGCGGGCGAAAGCCGTGATGCACCTCGGCGCCGGCCGGGAGCTCGTACCCGCGGGGGTCGGCCCCGACGGCGCCAAGTACAACGGGGTCGACAAGAGCGGCGCGCCGGTCACCCTCTATCGCCTGCGCCCCGCCGCGAGCAAGGCCGGCGCCGCGCGCTTCGACGTTCTCTCCCGTTCGCGCATCGACCGCGCCCTGGTCATCAAGCGCATCGACCTCGAGGCGAACATCGTCGTCGTCGAGCGCACGACGGATACGCTCGCCAAGGTCCTCGCCGCGGGGCCGCTGCCGGCCGAGCGCGCGGTGCGCGTGCTCCACGACGTCGCCCGGGCGCTCCATCAGTTGCATCGCGAGGGGCTCACGCACGGCGCCGTCGAGCCCGCCGCGGTCGCGCTCTACGAAGGGGGCGGCGCCGCCCTCGACGTCACCGGGCTGCGCTGCTCCACGCGCGCCGACGCCCTCGCGCGGCTGTGCCGCGCCAAGGACGACGAGGGTGACGCCGGCGCCGACGTGTTCGCGCTCGGCGCGTTGCTGCTCGCGTGCCTCGAAGGCCGCGGCGCGGTCGCGCGCCTCCTCGAGGATCGCGGCGCCGAGCGCACCACCGCCGACGCGGGCCGGTCATACACGGGCGCGCACATGCTCGCCGCCGAGATGCTCGAGGAGGAGCCGGCGTGGCGTCCGTCGAGCTTCGAGGTGGTGCGCCGGCTGGCGGCGCTCCGCGGCGGGCCCACCGACGACGGCGACAGCACCCGCGCGGGGGCGCCGGCCGCGCGGGCCCCCGAGGGCGCGGCCGTGGTCGCCGGCGCGACGTCGACGCCCGAGGGACTGCCGGAGGCCGTCGGCCGCTTCGAGGTCATCACGCTCCTCGGCGAGGGCGCCATGGGCCGCGTGTACAAAGCGCGCGATCGCAAAAGCGGCGACGTCGTCGCGCTCAAGGTCATCCCCGCCGACCCGCCGCCGACCAAGCGCGCGCTCAAGCGCTTCCGCAAGGAGGCGCGCATCCTGTCCGAGGTGAACAACCCCGGCGTGGCTGGGCTCGTGGACGCCGGCGAAGACGACGGCCGCCTGTGGATCGCCGTGGAGCACGTCGAGGGCGACACGCTGTCCTCGTTCATCGCGCAGCGCGGGCCGCTGCCGGAGACGGAGGCCCTCGGGATCGTGGCCGACCTCTGCCGCGCCCTCGTCGACGTTCACGCGCAGGGCGTCGTGCATCGCGACATCAAACCGCAGAACGTCCTCGTCGTCGCGGAGGCGGCCGGGGCGGCGCCGGTGAAGAGGGCGTCGCCGCGCATCAAGCTCATCGACTTTGGCATCGCGCGCCACCTCGACGAGACCGAGTCGCTGGCGATGACGCGCCACGGCGCGGTGCTCGGCACGCCGCTGTACATGGCACCGGAGCAGGCGAGGGGCGACAGCGTAGACGCGCGCAGCGACGTGTACGCCGTCGGCACCATCCTCTACGAGCTCCTCACGGGCACCGCGCCCTTCGCGGGCCACGGCGCCACGGCGGTGCTGTTGATGCAACAGGAGCGCGTCGCACCGCGCGTCACCGAAGTGAGGCCGGAGTGCTCCGAGGAGGTCGCTCGCATCGTCGCGCGCGCGCTCGAGAAGGATCCGGACGCGCGCTTCCCCGACGCGCACGAGATGCTGGCCGCGCTGCTGCGGCTCCTCGACGAGGAGCCGGCCACCATCATGGCGCACCCGCGGGCGCGCGGCCCCGACGGCCTGTCGCGCTGGGCGTTCGAGTGGGACCTCAAGAGCGCGCCCAGGGAGCTGTGGCCGTACGTGAGCAACACCGAGCGCCTGAACCGCGCCATCGGCCTCGGCGCCGTCGACGAGCACGTGGAGATCGAGGACGGCGATCCCGTGCAGTTCGGCCATAGCAAGCAGGCGGGCTTCGACCTTCGCTGGCGGGAGCTGCCGTACGAGTGGGTCGTCGATCGGCGCATCGGCGTGTTTCGCGAGTACAGCGAAGGCCCGATGCGCTCCCTGCGCAGCACCGTCGACCTCCACCCGGCGCCGGGCGGCGGCACGCACATCGTGCACACCATCGAGATCGATCCGCGCGGGGTGCTCGGGCGCGCCGCCGCCGCCGTGGAGATGGGCGTGCGCACGCGCCGCTCGCTCGACCGCGTCTATCGGCGCATCGACGAGCTGGTGCACGCAGGCAGGCTCGACGGCGTCGTCGATCCCTACGCGCCGCCGGAGAGCTTGACGCTCGCGCAGCGCGAACGCCTCGCGCAGCTCGAGCGCAAGATCGTCGACGCCGGCGCCGACGCCGCCGTCGTCGCGCGCCTCGGCGAGCTCGTCGAGCACGCGCCCGCGCAGGAGCTCGCGCGTATCCGCCCGATCGCGCTCGCGCGGCGGCTCGATCTCGACGAGGACGCGGTGCTGCGTGCGTGCCTCGTGGCGGGACGCGAGGGCATGTTGGTTCCGCTGTGGGACCTGCTGTGCCCGGCCTGCCGCGGCCCCGCGGGCATCGAAGAGACGCTGCGCGCGGTGAAGGACCACGCGCATTGCGACGTGTGCAACATCGACTTTGCGCTCGACCTGGCGAGCTCCATCGAGCTCGTGTTTCGTGTGCACCCGCAGCTTCGCCAGGCCGACGTCGCCACCTACTGCCTGTCGTCGCCGGGCAAGTCGCCGCACGTGCTCGCGCAAGTGCGCGTGATGCCCGGCGAGCGCTTCCTGTTGGACACCGTGCTGCCCGAGGGCAGCTACCAGCTCGTCGGGCGGCGCCTCTCGTACACCCTGGCCCTGACGGTGCGCGCGGGGGCGGCAGCGTCGCGCGTCGAGCTGCCGCTGTCGACGGGGCCGGCGCGGAACGAGCGGGTGATGACCACGGAGCGGCAGGAGATCGTTTTGCACAACGACACCGGCCGCGAGCAGCTCGTGCGCCTCGAGCGAACGGCGCCGCGCAATGACGTCGTCACAGCGGCCCGCGCGGCGGCGCACCCGCTGTTTCGCGCGCTCTATCCGAACGAGCTTTTGGAGCCCGGTGCGCTCCTGCGCGTGGGCAGCATCGTCCTCGCGCACGCGGAGCTGCGCGGCGCGGACGTCGACGCCGCCGGCGCGGGCGACCCGGCCGCGTTCTCATCGCTGTACGCGGCGTTCAAGGCGATGGAGGCCGCCGTGGCCGCCGAGGGCGGCAGCGTGGTGAAGCTCCTCGGCGACGGTCTGCTCGCCGTCTTCGACGATCCCGCAGCGGCCGTGCGCGCGGCGTGGGCGCTCGACGGCGCCGTGCGCGCCGATCAGCGCCCGGCAGGAGCGGGAGCGCTCGACAGCAAGAGGGCGAGCGACACCGGGCCCGCAGGGCAGGGGCGGCTGCGCGTGCGCGCGGCCGTCCATCGCGGCCCCGCGGCGGCGGTGACCTTGAACGACAGGCTCGACTACTTCGGCGCGTGCGTCCGCGAGGTCGCGGCGCTCGCCGGCGCGGGCGGCGACGGCTCCGTCCTCGTCAGCGACGATGTCCTCACCGACCCCGTGGTGCAAGCGCTCCTCGACGAGCGCGCCGAGGCCCGCACGCTCCCCGGCGTGCTCTCCGAGGAGCCCACCGGGCCCTTCGCCATCGCCTGACGGTGCGGAGGTGCCCGGCCGCCGGTGTAGGCTCGGCGCGTGACCGTCCCGCGCCCTCGTCGCGTCGCCGCCGCGCTCGTCTCCGTCGTCAGCGTCGTCATCTTCGTCATCGTCGTCGGCGCGGCAGCCGTGCACGCCGGCGGCGCGCGGGGGAGCGCGCTCGATACGTCGCTCTTCGCCAAGCTCCGCGGCGCGCCCGGCAACCTCGTGGTGTCGCCGGCGTCGGCGCGGGCGGCGCTCTCGCTGGTGCGCGCCGGCGCGGCGGGGAAGACGCGCGCGGAGCTCGAGCGGCTCGTGCACGCCGGCGGCGGCGTCCCCGGCGAAAACCTCGTCGTCGCCGGCGCCGGGGTCACCCTGTCGGCCGCCTTTCGCGAAGAAGCGGAGCGCACCTTTCACGCGCGCGTGCTCGACGCCGCGCACGCGGGCGCGCCTGGCGGCCCGGCGCTCGGCGACGCCGCCCGGCGGATCCTCGCGGGCGTCGACGCGGACGGCGTGCTCGTCGAAAACACGTTGGCGTTCAAGGGCCGGTGGCGGAGCCGCTTCGACAAGAGGGACACGCGCGAGCTGCCGTTTCAGCTCGACGAGCGGACGCGGAAGCCCGTGCCGATGATGACGCTGGTCGGGCCGCTGCGGGCGCGGCGCCGCGCCGACGTCGACGTCGTGGAGCTGCCCTACGCCGACGGCGGCGCCATGCTCCTCGCCGTGCCGCGCAAGCGCACGAGCGCCGCGCTCGCCGCCGTCGAGCGCGTGCTCGACCCCGCCCGGCTCGGCGCCGGCTTGCGCGAGCAGGCCGTGGCGCTCTCGCTCCCCCGCTTCTCGGTCTCCTCCACGCACGAGCTCGAGGCCGCGCTCACGGCGCTCGGTCTGAAGCACGCGTTCTGCAAAGCGCTCCCCGCCGTGGACCTCTCGCGGCTCGGCACGGCGGCGGCGGGTCCGCTGTGCGTCGCCGACGTGGTCCAGCGCGTCTCCGTCGACGTCGACGAAGAGGGAACGACGGCGGCCGCGGACACCGAGGTGCGCCTCCTCGCGGCCGAGGGCGAGCCCGAGCGCCCGCCGCCGCTCGAGATCGCGGCGGATCACCCGTTCCTCTTCGTCGTCCGCGATGCGTCAGGCGCCGTGACCTTCGTCGGCCGCGTCGCCGATCCTGCGCCCGACGCGCCCGCGCTCCGCGGCGATTGACCGCGGAACAACGCGTCACGACGGCGGCGCCGCTGTGTCGTCGTCCGTGCCCGACGCCGCGCCCGCGGCGATGCCGCCGCCCAGGGACGCTCCGACCGCACCGCCGACGAGGAAGCCGAGCACGCCGTAGCCGATGTCGGCGAGGCCGTTGTCGAGCGGCGCAGCGACGAGGAGGCCGCCGGTGACGCCGGCGGCGGCGCCGACGAGGTAGCCCCCGAGCGCGCCGGCGCCTGCCGCGAGCGGAACGAGGACGCCGGGGGCGCTCGGCACCAGCGCGGCGACGAGGACGGCGGCGACCACCGGCGAGCCGATGACGCCGATGAGCGGCAGGGTCGGGTCCTTGAGGTAGCCGCCGGCGGGCTCGCAGCTCTTGCACACGGACAAGATCGCCGGCGTGGCGAAGACGCCGGCGACGCTCGCCGCGGCGCTGGCCGCGGTGACGACGAGGCCGCGCTCGAACGGCGTCGCGCCGGGCCTTCGGGGCGCACCCGGCGCCGCGTGGGCGACGGCTGACGGGGGCGCCCGCATCCGTACGACGGCGATGTCGGCCGCGGCGACGACGCGCAGCGCGCCGTGGTCGTCGAGGGCGAGCGCGTTGGCGCCGCCGCGCACGACGACGCCCGTGATCGCCTCTCCGTCCTTCAAGGACACGGAGACGTCGGCGCCGGCGAGCGCCGCGGCGAGGCCGTCGTCGAGCGTTCCGGGCGCGCGCGCCGCGGTCGGGTCGTCGCGGCGCGTCACGCCGGTGAGGGTGGGCGCGGCGACGACGAGGTCGGCGTCGTCACCGAGGGCGAGCGTGATGGCGTCGCCGGCGCAGGCGCGGAGCGCGCCGCCGACGTGGAGGCCGCCTGTGAGGGCGACGCGTACACGGTCGCCCGTGTGAAGCGCCGGGCACGTCACCGGTCCACCCGCGGCGAGAGACACCAACAGCACACAGCCGACGAAAGACATGGCGCGCCCCCCGCGTGGTTCGCGGGGAGCTCCGCAAGGCGCGTGCCTGTCAGCGCGAAGCCTTGATGTGACCGCCGGCGGCGAACCACGCGTAGACGCCGGGGCGCGCGCGCTTCAAGGCGGCGGGGTCGACGTGGAAGAGCGCGAACGACTCGGCGAACGACTCGTGCGGTGAGGTGTTGCCGTAGTCGGTGGGCGCGGGCTCTCCGGCGAGCGCTTGCTCATAGGCGGCGAGGATGGGGTTGTCGTCGCCGAGGGCGTTGCCCTCCCCGATGAGCTTGTTCGCGGCGGCGCCGCGTGCGTGCTCGGCGGCGCAATACTTTTCGCGCGCCAGGGACTTTTCGAAGGCGTGCCCCATCTCGTGGATGATGGAGTGGAGCACGGCGCTCCTGGGCGCGTTGGTGTCGCCGACGAAGCGAAAGCGGTTGCTCTGCGCGCCCGTGGAGAAGAGGTAGATGACGGCGCTGCACGCGCGCAACTGATAGAGCGCCGCGCGGTTCGGGTCGGGGTTCCCCGCGGAGCGATCGAAGGTCACGGTGCGGAGCACCGCCTGCTCCTCCGGCGACAGCAGCGCCAGCGACTCGGCGAGCGCCGAGAGCTCGAACGGCCGCCACTTGCCGGGCATCTTGTGCTCGATGTGAAACCGCTGGCGCAGCGCGGCGACGGTGGGTGCGGGCGCCTCGGGCGGCGGCGGCGCGCGCGGCGGCGAGACGACGCGGATGCTGCCGTCGAGCGCGATGAGGACCGAGACGGGTGTGGACCCCTTGCCGGCGACATGGACGCGTACGTCGCTCTCGCCGCCGACCTCACCGGTGGACGTCGCGAGCCACAGCGCCCCCAGCTCCGCGGTGCCGAGGTCCTTCAGGTGACCCCGCGCGATCGACCGTTCGCGACCGTCGGGGGCCACCCAGGTGACCGCGCGATCGCCGACCTTGCCCTCGACCTCCTTGAGGAGCCCCGCCTTCTGCTGCGCCTGGATGGGCTGATGTCGCAGCTCGCGCGTGTCGTAGAACAGGTGCGTGCGCGCGCATCCCGTCACCGTCGCGAGGAGCGCAACGCCGGCGGCGACGAGGAGGACGCGCATCAGAAGTTGGCGTCGGCGCGCATGAGCAGGCTGTAGCTGCCGCACACGGGCGGGGCGTTGGCGCCCCACAACACGAACACGGTGACGTCTTCGCTGTTGTCACTGGAGCCGAAGATGCCGCTTTGGCCGTTGCCGCGAATGGTCACGGGGCCCGAGCCGACGGTGCGGCAGTTGGTAGGCAGGCCGCCGCAGCCGTTGCCGGAGCCCTGGTAGTTCGCGCACAGCTGCATGCCGGGCGGGCCGGTGAGGGTGACCTCGGCGCCATAGTGGTCGCTGCACAGGAAGCAGCCGTCGTCGCTGGCGCGGAAGAAGTAGAGGTCGGCGTCGTTGGCGGCGTGCAAGGTGCCGGCGCGGGTGGTGGACCGCGTGCCGCTGCCGTTGCCGTCGTGGAGCGTGCCGATGTCGAGGCCGGGGCACGCCTGGCCGATGTCGTTCATGGTGGTGCCGACGACGTCCTCGGGGCACTCGCAGCCGTCGCTCTGCTGGCCGTTCGGGTCGTGGAAGTGGTCGAAGCAGGTGCCGATCTCGCAGCGCCCGCTCGAACAATTCGGCGTGCCGTTCGGTGTGGGGCAGCCTTGTTCGCAGGTGATGACGTCTCCGTGGATGTTGAGGCGGTGCACGCCGTCGTCGATGGCGTCGCTCTCGACGAGCATGACGGCGTCCACGGGGCCGAGGTTCTGGGCCTGCATGAACACGGTGACGACGATGGGCGGGTCACCGGGGGCGAGCTTCTGGGGGAGCGTGGGCACGTCGACGAGCTGCACCTGGTTGGACGAGCCGAGGTCCAGCGAGATGGCGTCGATGGTGAGCTCGCCGAAGCCGATGTTGGACAGTGAGATCGCCTGCGGCTCGGCGGTCCACCCCTGGACCACGGAGCCGAAATTGACGGGCTCCGGCGTGACGCTCAACGCGGGAGCGTTCACCGCCGCGTGGGCCAGGATGTCGACGGCGTTGCCGGCGGCGTCGGTGAGCGTGAGCGTGCCCTCGGCGAGGCCGGAGGCGACCCCGTTGATGGTGACGTTGAACGTGGCCGTGGCGAGCGGCGCGATGCCCTCGACCGACGGCGGGTCCACGCTGTAGCCGACGTCGGCGCCCGCGGTGATGGCGGCGGTGACGTCGAGCGGCGCGCCGCCGAGGTTCCTCACCGTCACGGTCCGCGTGCGCGAGTCGCCGGCGCGGAGCGGGGGCATCTGGAGGTCACCCTGGGGATCGACGACGGCGAGGCGCGGGTCCGCGACGGCGGTGCCCTGCACGGGGATGCGCACGCCGGGGACGGCGGGATCGTTGGTCTGCAGAACCACGGCGCCGAAGAACGCGTCCGCGGTGGGCGGCGAGAACACGACGGGGATGGAGACGGCGTCGCCAGGGTTGGCGAAGCGCAGGCCCCAGTCGCGCGGGGTGGGCGCGTGGAAGACGGGGCCGGTGCCCTCGTCGCGCCGCGCGGGGCCCACGGAGAGCACCTCGGCGTCGCCGTCGTTTTCGACGGTGAGAGCGAGCTGCGCGTCGGAGCCCACGGGGACGTAGCCGAAGTCGAGGACGTCGGACTGGACCACCGCGGCGGGCGAGCCGATGGCGCGCGCGGTGAGCGGCACGGTCTCGGTCTTGGGCGTGGAGTCCTCGAAGGCGACGCCGCCGTCGAAGTGCTCGAGCTCCACCTTGCCCGCGTCGAGCGCGCCGTCGCTCGGGCGGTAGCGCACCAGGAGCTCGAGCTGCTCGCCGCCGCCGAGGGTGACGAGGTTGTCGTGCGTGGGCAGCGGTCCGCCGTCCGCGCGCCGGAGCGTGAAGTCCGTGGAGGTGTCCACGCTCACCCGGATCTTGGACAGGCCGAGCTTGCCGCCGCCCTTGTTGATGACGACGAGGCTCTTCTCGGTGTCGCAACCGATCACGACGCAGTCGAAGCCGACGCCGAACGGCGGGTCCGCGTAGAAGTGCGGCGGCTCCTCGGGCGGCGCCGGGGTCTTGCCCGCCACCGGCACCTGCGCCGGGCAGCCCGCGCCTGCGACGCAGGCCGCGACGCCTGCGGCCAGGGCGACGAGAGCGCGGCTCATGGGCAGGGGATCCCCACCGCCGGATCGCAGAACTGCCCGTTGCGGCGCTGCAGGTGCGCGAGCTCGAGGACGTCACCCTTGTGCTGCAGCCGCTGCTGCGGCGCCGCGACCTCGGTGCCGTCGAGCGAGATGTGCAGCGTGACCAACGAGCTCGAGTGGTCGAAGCAGTTGTTGGCGACGAGGTCCGAGATCTGGTCGGGGGGCACCGCGATGGGCACGCCGACGGCGCCGCCGAGCACGCCGAGCAGGATGGAGCCGCCGATGCCGAGGAGGTCGGCGAGCAGGCCCGTCGGGATGTTGGCGCAGTCCTCGATGTAGTACGCGCGCGCCGTGAACGTGCCGCCCTCGGCCGCCGTGGGCCCGAGGCCGAACAGCAGGATGCGCTCGGGCTCCTCGTACTGGCCGAGCGCGATCCAGCTCGTCTCGCCCTCCTGCCCGAAGTCGTTCCACTGCTGGCAGTAGTCGGTCTCGTGCGCGAGGTCGGGCACGAAGCCGCCGTTGCCGTCGGAGACGAACGGGATGTGGGGCTTGGCGCAGGTGAAGCCCGTCGGGCTCTCGAGCTCGAGGTCGACGTCGCGGAAGTCGTTGCCGGCCCACGAGTTGTCCGCGTTTTCGTAGTTCATCTCCAGCTTGAGCACCTGATCGTTCTGGCCGCCCTTGGAGAAGCCCTTGAGCACCACGGTCTTCAGGACGTCGGTGGACGGATCGGTGTCGTTGGAGGTGATGTTCAAGACGGCGTCGAACGGGTCGATGGGGTCGAAGCGGTTGGCGGGATTGCTCGGCGCGGACGGCGCGAAGAACACCGTGATGGGGATGCTGCCGCCGGCGGGGATGGGCGGGATGAACGTGGGCGACACCGTGAAGTCCGACGCCTCGCCGCCGAGCGTCATGTTCACGTTGAGCGCGCTCTGTCCGCTGTTGCTGATGGTGAGCTGGCGGAACGCCACGGTGCCCACGGGGTAGGCCTCGTTGGTGGGGCACACGTCGTTCTGCACGCCGACGCCGCACTTGTAGTCGAGCTCGGTGGCGCTCACGTTGATCTCCGGCGGCCCGAGCGAGCTGCCGGTGAGGTTCACGGGCACCGTGTGGTTCTGGTCGTCGCGGATGACGAGGCGATCGTCGAAGTCGGCGTTCCTGTCGGGACGGAAGGTGACGTCGACGGTGACGACGGTGGAGGGATCGTTGGGGTCGTAGGGCGGGACCACGAGCGGGCTGTCGGGGGAGACGTCGTCGAAGGAGGGATCGATGAAGAACTCGAGGTTCTCGTCGACGAACATGCGCTCGATGACGAGCGCGGCGTTGCCGGTGCCGCGGTTGGTGATCTCGACGGTCTCGTCGGCCTGGCCCTGCTGGCCGCCGGCGACGAAGGGCACGAAGCCGAAGTTGAGCTCGCTCGGCTCCACCACCAGCGACGGGATGCCGTCGTAGTCGGCGTGGAGGTCGACGGCGACGAGGCCCTCGTCGCCGGCCGTGGCGTCGTCGGAGCGGATCAGGAGCTGGCCGCTCGCGTCGCCGGTGGCGACGGGCGCGTAGTGCACGGTGATGTCGAGCGCCTGCTGCGGCGGGATGCGCTGCGGGTACGTGGCGGGATCGCAGGGCTCGCAGGTGAAGCCGGGGTTGGACGTGTCCGACAGCCCCGACGACGACAGCGTAAGCAAGCAGTCGCCGACGTTTTGCACCGTGACGGTCTCGTCGAGCGTCTGGCCGAGGTTCACCTGCCCGAAGTCGATGGAGAGGCTCGGCGCGATGGACAGGATGGGCGCCTGGTCCGGCTGGCACTCGAAGGTGCTCGTCGGCTCGCAGGACTCGAACACGCAGATCTCGTCCTGGCGGCAGTCGCCGTCGCTGCTGCACCCGCCGTCGTGGCAGACGCCCGCGACGCAGCGGCCGCTGTCGCACTCGGCGTCCACGGTGCAGGCGCCGCCCACGGGGCGGCCGGCGGGCTTGTCGTGCACGGTGATGAACTCGCGATCGACACAGCCGACGAGGGCCGCGCCGAAGAGCGGCATGAGCAAGCTCACGCGCGTGATCGCTCTCATGTAAACCCCTTCCGTTCAGGGCCCGACAAGGTCGTTATCGGTCGGACAGCCGATTCTACCTCATTCGATCCGGCCAGATGGGCGCAGATCTGCTCGAATTTCGTTCTGTTGACCCTCCTCGAGGGCGCCGGCAGAGGACCCGCCGCTCGGATAAGGTCCTCTCGGATGGGTGAGGATCACGCGCAGCATGAGCACCACGGGGTCGGGCACCAGCACGGCCGCGGGGCCGCGCACGCCGGCCGCCGCGCGCTCGCGGTCGCCCTCGCGCTGACCGCGGGGTTCTGCGGCGTCGAGGCCGCCGTCGGCTGGTGGGGCGGCTCGCTGGCGCTCCTCTCCGACGCCACGCACATGCTCACAGACGCGCTCTCCCTCGTCGTCGCGCTCGCGGCCGCCACCGTGCGCGGCACCCCGAAATCCGGCCGTTCGACCTTCGGGCTGCGCCGGCTCCCCGTCCTCGGCGGGATGTTCAACGCGGTGCTGGTGCTGGCGGCGTCGGCGGTGATCGTCGTCGAGGCCGTCGAGCGCATCGGGGCCCCGCGGCACGTCGAGGGCGGGCCGGTCATCGTGGTCGCCGTCGCCGGCCTCGCCGTCAACATCGTCGGCGCGTGGATCATGCACCGCTCCGGCGACACGAGCGTCAACATGCGCGGCGCCATGCTGCACATGATCGGCGACGCCCTCGGCTCCGTCGCCGCGCTCGTCTCCGGCGTGGTGCTCGTGACCTTCGGCCTGGCCATCGTCGACCCCATCGCCTCCATCGTCGTCGCCGGCATCATCACCGTCGGCGCCGTGCGGCTCCTGTTCGACGTCGGCAGCATCCTGCTCGAGCGCGCGCCCGCGCACGTCGACGTCCACGACGTCGAGCGGCTCGCCCGGAGCACCCCCGGCGTCGCCGACGTCATCGGCCTGCACGCGTGGGAGCTCGACAGCGGCGAGGCCGTCGCCAGCCTCGTTCTCGTCACCGCCGAAAACGACCTCGCGCGGCTGGCGCAGGCGGCGGACGGCCTGCGCCTCGCGCTCCTCGAGAAATTCAGAGATCGCGCACACCACCATCGAGTGGCGGCCGACGGAGAGCCCGCGCCCATGTTGCGACTAGCGCCCGCCCCGTCGTCGAGGGCGCCGTGAAGGACGTGCTGCGCTTCGGCCCGCTCTTCGTGGCTCTGTGGGGGTGGGCGGCGCTCGCGCTCGCGGTGGCGCAACTGCCCATCGTCGTCGTCGCCGCGGTCGTCGGCCTGGGCGCGGCGCTGTTGCAGGGGCGCTCGTTCTACACCACCGCCTTCGTCGAGGCCGGGGCGCTCGTGGCCGTCATCTGGTTGTCGCCGCTCGACAAGCTCGGCTTCGTCGCCGTCGGCGCCGCCCTCGTCGCCGCCGGCCGCGCCATCGGCATGGTGGCGCGGCGCTACCCCGGCTGATACGAGACGAGCTGCATGCCTCTTTCGGATCCCACGCCCGAGCGCGTCAGCGCGTGTCCCGTCCACTTCCTCTGGGACGGGCGCGGCCGCGGGCGCGCCCTGGTGCGCAGCGGGTTCCTCGGCTTCCTCGCCGCCATCCTGCTCGGCCTCGCCGCGCGCACCGTTCACGTCGAGCTGCTCATGAGCGCGGCCGCCGTCGTCGCCGCCTGCGCCGCCGCCGTGTACTTCGCCGGGCAGGGCGCGAGCTTCCTGGCCCGCCGGTAGCTGCGGGGCAGCCGCGCGCTACGGGGACGGGCCGCACACGTCGGTGCCGTTCGGATCCGGGTCCTGCCAACACGCCAGCGGCGCGTCGCAGGTGCCGTCGGTGTTGCACGGAGACGCGCACAGCGTGCCGAGGTCGTCCGTGTCCGTGACGAAGTGCGCGCAGTGCCCGCTCGCGCACTCGCGCGCCTGCGTGCAGGCCGCGCCGTCCGCGCGCGTGTCGAGCACCGGGACGCAGACGGCGTTTTGGTCGAGGTCGGTCTCGCACGAGAAGCCGTCGGCGCAGCCGCCGTCGACGCACGCGCTCGCACACTTCTTCTGCCCGTCGACGTCCTCGACGCAGAAGCCGCCGTGGCACTCGCTGGCCGCCTGACAGGCGACGCCGTCGCCGAGCTGCGGCAGGCACGCGCGCGCCCCCCCGACGAGCCGCAGGCAGGCGATGCCGTCGCCGGTGCAGTCGGCGTCGGCGGCGCAGTCGTCGACGCACACGGGCTGATCCGACTCCGGCGGCAACACGCAGGTCCCCGACGTGCAATCGCTCGACTCGACGCAGCTCTCGCCCGTGGCGAGGTCCCCGGTGGGCGCCGCGCAGATGTGGCGCAGGCCGTCGAGCACGCAGCGCGTGGAGGCGTCGGCGCAAGGCACGTCGCGGTCGCACACGTCGACGCAGACGGCGTCGGCGGTGGGCGCGGAGCACGCCCCGGTGCCGCACTCGAGATCACCGGCGCAGGTGTCGCCCACCTGCTTTTTGCCGGTGACGTCGAGACACGCGCCCTCGAGCAATCCGTCGTCGCGCGGGAGGCAGGCCTGGCCCCCGGGGCAGCCGAGGTCGGCGGCGCACGCCCGCCGGCAGGTGCGGGTGCCTTCGCTGCTGCCGTCGTCGACGCAGACGAGGCCGTCGCCGCACTCGCTGTTCACCACGCAGGTCGGCTTGGTGCAGCCCACGACCGTGAGCGCGCCGAGGAGGGCGCAGGCGGCGACGACGACGGCGGCGCGGAGCATCGCGGCATTGTACCGCGCCGCCGCGCCGTCGCCATGATCGGTGACCGGAGAGAGCGGCTGCGCGTGAAATCGGCGTCTACGGCCTGAGCACCACCTCGACGGCGTGGTTGCGCATCCCCGGCACGGGCGCCGCGTTGCCGCGGCCGGCCATCACGAGGCGCCGCGCGGGCAGGCGGTGGTCGAGGGCGCGCACGACCACGGCGGCGTGCGCGGCGCTCGCGGCCCACGCGTCCGCCGGCTCGGCGTCGTCCTTGTCGCGTCCGCGGCCGCGCCGGTGGTGGCGCGGGCTGTCGGCGTGGCCGACGACCTCCACGACGGAGTCGCCCTTCGGCACCGCCCTGGCCACCTTGGCGAGCAGCGCCTTTCCGTCGTCGCTCAGCGCGTCGGTGTCGTCGAACAGGGCCTTGTCCGCCAGCGCCACGCGCACGCGACCGTCGGCGGAGGTGACCTGCACGTCGTCACCGAGGGCGGCGGCGACGGCGTTCTTCAGCGCGCTCACCTTCGTGACCGCCTGCTGCGCCTCGTGATCGCGGGCGACGATGTCCGACGCCAGCTTGGCGCGCGCTTCGTCCATGGACTTCAACTGCCGCGCTTGATCCGCGAAGCTCGCGCTCAGGTTCGACAGCTCCGTTGCGGCCTTGTCGCGCTCCGCCTGGGCCGCGCCGAGCTTGGCGTACAGGACGCCCGCGACGACGACGGTGCCTGCGATGAAGAACCCCGCCAGGAAGCGCAGCACCGGCCGCCGCGGCGCCACCGGCCCGTTGTAGACGTAGGGCTCGACGTCCACCGGCATCGGCGGCGGGAACCGCCGTCGCCTCTCGCTGATCTCGGCAACCATGGGCTCCCACCTCCGCCCCCTTCGTCGCACAGCGAACCCGGACGGGCATCGGTCAAGCGGCCCGCGCCGCCGCCCGACTCGGAGGCTGACGCGTAACGTGTTGATCCGAGCCACCCGGAAGGGGAGCGGAAAGGAGCTCCGAGCTCGGCGACGAAGACGCGCGCCGAGTTGAGCGCCGGGGCGCCGAGCTCTCCGCTCCCGCGCACACGACCCGCACGAGTCCGCCACGTGCGCTGACAGCGGGATCACAACACCGCTCGGACCCGCCGTTTCCTCACAACCTGCAGCGGTTCTTGCGCGCCGACGTGCTCCGCCACGTACTCCGCGCGGCGAGCCACCTTGTGGGCGGCTTCGCCGAGTGCTGCGACGAGCCTTATCTTTCGTCAGCCTTCAGGGCGCGACGATGCGGCCCGGCGCGCCGTTGAGGCCCTCGGGCGTGTGGCAGTGCATGCAGTTGCCGTCGGTCTGCGGGGTGACCATCTGCGTGGTGCGGCCCTGGTAGGTGAGGCGGATGGTGTACGGCGCCACCGACGAGAGATCGCCGCTCGCGTACAGGTTGCCGGCGGCGGAGGTGTCCTCGGAGAGCACGACGCTGCCGTCGTTGCCGATGATGTCGACGGTGACGCCGGGGATGCCGCGGCAGTCCTCGCCGTCGTTGGTGCGGCCCATGACGGTGCCGCCGAGCGCGAGGTTGGGGCCGCCCCGCTGGGCGTGGCAGCTCATGCAGTCCGCGCCCGGGTGCATGTTGTCGGAGCCGCGATCGCCGAGCACCCAGAACTGGCCGGTGGAGCAGGCGGCGTTGCCGAAGCCCGCGGGCGGCGTGGTGTCGAAGCCCTGCGGCGGCGGGCCGACGTCGATGGGCTGCAGGTCGCCCTCTCCCTCTCCCTCACCGACGTCGCCCTCGCCTTCGCCCTCGCCCTCGCCTGCGGGCGGGGTGCCGATGGTGCACGAGGCGATGACGGACAGCAGGAGGCACGCGATGGCGAGGGGCAGGAGCGTCTTCATGGCCCTCTCCCCTAGCGGGCCGGCTCCTGGCTGCAAAGAGGTTGATGGGCTGACATCTGGACCCCGGTCCACGCTCGCTTTGGCCGCCGCCGCCGCCCAATTTGCGCACGACGCCGGGGGCGCGCGGCGTCGTCGCGGGCCCCGGCGGCGGGCACGCTCACTGCACGGCACGTGTGCATGATCACCTCGCCCGCGCACCCACGCCTCCTCGTTCGCTGGTTCGTCCAGTTCAACCCGCTGTTCACCGCGAGCGCGCTGTGCGTGCTCGGCGGCGTCCTGCTGTTGTCGCGCGCCATGGGCGCCGGCGCCGACGTCGCGCTCACGGCGGTGCTCGAGGGCTACCAGTGGATCGTCATCGGCGTCGCGGCGCTCTTGTACCGCCGCCTCCTCGAGCGCCGGCCCGCGGCCATCCTCGGCGTCATCGCGCTCGTCTTCCTCGCCGACCCGACGCTACAGGTGAGCGCCCTCGCGGGCTCGCGCCACGTCGTCGTCACGGGGCTGTGGATCGCGTGCTTCGCGCTCAAGTGGCGCGCGCTCGAGTGGGCGTTTCGCCTGCGCGCGTCGTTCGCCGCGCGGGTGCTGCCGCCGCTGTGCGCGGCGCTCGTGGCGCTCGTGCCGAACGCGCGCCTGCTCGGCGTCGGCGACGGCGTGTTGCCGGTGGCGCTGGCGGCGGCGACGTTCGGCGCCGGCGTGATGTTCGCGTTCGGCCGGGTGCGCGTGACGAGCGAGCGAGCCCTCGACGAGGTCGGCGCGCTGATGTTCCCGCGCATCCTCGTCGCCGCCGCGGCCATCGGCGCCGCGGGCGCGCTCTACCAGTGCGTGAACGCCACCCTCGCCGCCGGCCCCGCGGCGCTCCTCGCCGTCCTCGGCGCCGCCGTCCTCGTCTTCGCCGCCAAGGCCAGGAGCGAGCGCGCCACGTGGACGGTCGGCTTCATCGGCTTCGTGCTGACGGCGGCGGCGACGCAGCAGCCGGAGACGGCGCTGCTCCTGGCGGCGGCCGCGCTCGTCGTGTCGTCGCGCGACAAGGCCCCGCGCCTGCTCGTCGTCGCGGTCGTCGCCGCCGCCGTGGCGGTGCACCTGCCGGTGCTCGGAGCGAGGGCGGTCGCCGCGTGGACGCCGGGGCTCGTCGCCGCCGACGCGTCCGCCACCGCCGCGCTCGCGTACGTGCTCCTGCGCCGCCGTGGCTGGTCCGCGCTCCCGGCGCTCGGCGCCCTGCACGCGCGCTTCCTCGCGTCGCTCGGCGCGAGCCTGGTGAGCGGGGCCGCGGCGCAGGGGCGGGTGCCGTGGGGCCTCGCGCTCGTCGCCGCGGGCTTCGTGCTGTTGCCCGCGGGCGTCGCGCTGCACCGGCGCGCGAGCCGCGTGCTCGCCGCCGACGAGGCCGCGCGCGACGCCGGGCCCTCGAGCCCCGCGGCGATCCCCGCGGGCTGATTGAGGCCGCGCCGCACGAGATTGTTGCGCGCGGGCGCTCCCCGGCGTAGCCCGCGCGCATGAACGACATCCCCCGTGCCGCGCGTCCCGCCGTTGTCATGAGCCTCCTCGCAGCGGTGTGCGCGCTCGGCGGCTGCGCGTCGGCGTCCGCGGCCGCGGCGTCGGCGGCGAAGGCGGCGTCGGCGGACGCGACGCACGAAGCGACGACGGCGGCGAAGACGGAGGCGAAGGCCGCGGCGGCGCAGATCGCGCCGGTCCTGGCGAGCCTCGATTGTGCCGCGGCGGGGTCGATGGACAAGACCGCCGTCGACGCGCTCATCACCGCGTCGCTCGCGGGCAAGCAGCGCGCGCCCGAGCACGTCGCGCGCGACGTCTATCGCCACCCGAAGGACACGCTCGACTTCTTCGGGCTGCGCCCGACCATGAACGTCGTCGAGCTCTGGCCCGGCGGCGGGTGGTACACCGAGGTCCTCGCGCCGCTCCTGCGCGACTGCGGGCACCTGTCATCGGCCGCGCCGCACAGCGACAGCTACGCCGAGAAGCTGCGCGGGCAGCCCAACGTCTACGACAAAGTCACCACCGTCGACGTCGACACCAAGGGCGACATCTCCCTCGGCCCGGACGGCGCCGCGGACATGGTCGTCACGTTCCGGAACATCCACAACTGGATGGCCGGGGGCTACGAGGACAAGATCTACGCGGCCGCGTTCCGCGCGCTCAAGCCCGGCGGCATCTTCGGCGTCGTCGAGCATCGCGCGAAGAAGGGCGCCGACGAGGCGGAGTCGTCCAAGAAGGGCTACGTCGACGAGGACGCGGTGATCAAGCGCATCGAGAAGGCCGGCTTCGTGCTCGAGGAGAAATCCGAGCTGAACGCCAACCCCAACGACACCAAGGACTACGAAAAAGGCGTGTGGACCCTGCCGCCGGCGTTGCGCCTCGGCGACGTCGACAAGGCAAAGTACCTCGCCATCGGCGAGAGCGACCGCATGACGCTTCGGTTCAAGAAGCCCGCGAAGTAGCGCCGCGCGTTCGTCCGTGCGCGACGAGCCGCGCGCCCTTGCACGGCGATTGCGCCTCGTGCGCGCGCCTCCTATGAGCGCGGCATGAGCAAGATCGCGTTCCTCGGCACGGGTCTCATGGGTGCGGCGCTCGCCGAGGCCGCCGCCAAGCGCGGCGACGACGTGGTCGCCTGGAACCGCACGAAGAAGAAGGCGGAGGCGCTCGCGCCGTTCGGTGTGCGAGCGGCGTCGTCGCCGGCGGAGGCCGTCGCCGGCGTGGAGCGCGTGCACGTGATGCTCTCCGACGACGCCGCGGTCGACGCGGTCCTCGCAGACCTCCTGGCGAACGCCGCCGCCGCCATGAAGACGGCGCTCGTCGTCGACCACAGCACGGTGTCGCCGGCGGGCACCGCGGCGCGCGCCAAGCGCATGGAGGACGCCGGCGTCGCGTTTTTGCACGCGCCGGTGTTGATGTCGCCGGCGGCGTGTCGCGCCGCGTCGGGACTCATGCTCGCGGCGGGGCCGCGCGCGGTGTTCGAGCGCGCCCGGCCCGCGCTCGAGCCCATGACGGGCAAGGTGTTGTTCCTCGGCGAGCGCAGGGACCTCGCCGCCGCCAACAAGCTCTTCGCCAACGCGATGATCATCGCCAACACCGCCGGCCTCGCCGACGTCTTCGCCATGGCCAAGGGCCTCGGCATCGCCGCCCCGGACGCCCGCGCCATCTTCGATACGTTCAACCCCGCCGTCGTCGTCGGGTACCGCGGCGGCGCCATGGCCAAGGGCGACTACACGCCGAGCTTCGAGCTCACCATGGCGCGCAAGGACGTGCGTTTGATGCTCGAGACCGCCGGCGACGCGCCGCTCGCGGTGCTGCCCGCGGTGGCGTCGCGCATGGACGCGCTCGTGGCGCGCGGGCTCGGCGGCGACGACATGGGCGTGCTCGCTGTCGACGTCGTGCCCAAGGCGTAGTCGAGCGACGGAGACACGCGTCGCGACGTTGCCTCGCGGAGCGTGCTCAGCGCTCGACCTTCACCCCGCGCCAGAAGGCGATGCGGCCGCGGATGTTGTCGGCCGCGGGCTTGGGATCCTTGTAGACCCACGCGGCGTCGTGGTTCACCTCGCCGCCGGCGACGACGTCGAAGTAGCAGGCGTCGCCCTTCCAACCGCACACGGTGTGCTTCTCGGTCGGCTGCAGCGCGCCCGCGGCGACGGCGCTGGCCGGAAAGTAGACGTTGCCCTCGACGATCTCGACGTCGTCGGTCTCCGCGATTACGGCGCCGTTCCAGGTTGCCTCGGCACGCGTTCCTCCCGTTGTTGTCACGAGGACCATAGCCGACGCGCGCCGAGTGGGTATGGTGCCGCAGATGACGGACCCGCTCCACGGCGTCACTCTCGAGAAGATCGTGACCGAGCTTGTCGACGCGTACGGCTTCCCCGAGCTGGCGGTGCAGATCCCGGTCCGGTGCTTTCAGAACGATCCGAGCGTGAAGTCGTCGCTGAAGTTCCTGCGGCGCACGCCGTGGGCGCGCGCGAAGGTGGAGAGCTTCTATCTCTTTCACCTGCGCGAGCAGCGGCGCCGCGCGCGGCGCGTCCACGCCGACGACCTGCGGGCCGCCGCCGGGCTCGCCGTCGAGGCGACGCAGGGCGTGATGGGCGTCGTCGGCGAGATGCACAAGGCCATCGGCGCCGTGCCCATCATCACCGACCTCGTCTACCAGGTGATGCGCGGGGTCACCGGGCTCGTCGGCGCCGGCGTCGACGCCGTGGTGGCGTCGGTGGCACCTCTCCTCGGCGACAGCGCACCCGGGGCCGAGCGCGAGGCGGTGCTCGCCGTGCTGAACGGCGTCGTCGGCGATCGCCTCGCGGAGCAGGGCAACCCGCTCGCGATCCAGATGTCGCTGCGGCCGCCGCTCGAGGGGCTCCACCGGGGCGGGACGCTGCTCGTCCTCGTCCACGGCTCGTGCATGAACGATCTGCAGTGGACGCGGGGCGGTCACGACCACGGGCGCGCGCTCGCGCGCGACCTCGGCTTCACGCCGGCGTACGTCCACTACAACAGTGGCCGCCACGTGTCCGACAACGGCCGCGAGCTGGCCGGGCTCATCGAGGCAGAAGCGGGAGGGTTCGCCGACGTCGTCCTCGTCGCGCACTCCATGGGTGGCCTGGTCGCGCGCTCGGCGGTCCTGTGCGCCGAGGACGCAGGGCACGCCTGGCGCGCCAAGCTGCGCGCGCTCGTCACGCTCGGGACGCCCCACCACGGGGCGCCGCTCGAGCGCGGCGGCAACGTCATCGATCTCCTCCTCGGCGTGAGCCGGTACAGCGCGCCGCTGGGCGCGCTCGGCCAGATCCGCAGCGCGGGCGTCACCGATATGCGGTACGGCAACGTCGTCGACGCCGATTGGCGTGGCGTCGATCGATTCGCCCACGGACCGGACCCGCGGAGACCGTCGCCGCTCCCGGGAGGCGTGCCTTGCTTCGCGGTGGCGGCGACGCGATCGCCGGCGCCGGCGTCGGACGCGGCGTCGGACGGGGCGGCGGGCGCCGCGCTCGCCGGGGACGGCCTCGTCCCCGTCGACAGCGCGCTCGGCAGGCACGCGGACGATGCGTTCAGGCTGCGATTCACCGAGAGCCGCATCGTCTACGCGGCCGGCCACCTCGACCTCGTCGGCAGCCCGGAGGTGTACGAGCAGGTTCGTGCGTGGCTGGCCACCGCGGGCGCCTCCGGTCCGTGAGCGCGTCAGGCGCGCGGGCGGGTCACCGACCAATCCGCCACGCGCGCGTCGTGGCGGGCCGCGTGGGCATCGAGCGCGTCGCTGCGCGCGACAAAGGAAGTCTCGTCGTGCGCGCGCGTCTCGCTGAGCTGTACGAAGAAGAGCGTGGCGTCGTCGGGGTCCGGGAGGATGCGCTCGACGACGAGGCCCAGCTCCTTCGCGCCGTCGATCACGGGCTCGACCGCTGCGGCGCCCACGTCGACGACGAGCGCGCTGAAGCGCAGCGCCCCCCGCGGGTCGAGGCCCACGCCGGCGATGCCGGCGTAGATCTCTGTCGCGCTGCGACGCGGTGCGCTCACTTCTCCTCCGGCTCCGCTCGGGCGGCGTCTCCGCCGCGCGCGTTGTACCCCCACGGCGCCGCGTCCGTCGACGGTGCCTGATCGTCGAGCGCGCCCGCGGGTGCTAGAGAAGTGATCCGCATAGCGGAATAGGGTCAGTGCCGGCGCGCGCGGTGGTCCCGCCGCCGGTGCGCACGAGAGCCCTGCACATCGCCACGAAGCCGCCACAGCGACACCGCTGCAAATTCCGCGTCCGGACGTCTCGGTGTCAGCGCACCGGCGACGGGCCTGGCGCACGCCCGCCGCTTCGTGCGCATCGACGACGTGCGCGCGGCGCTTCGCGCCGAGAGCTTGGCCGACCCATTTGTTTTTGCGGCTCAACTCTCTAGCCTCGACGCGAGTGGGCTCGAGGAGCTGCCCCTGCGGATCCGGCGGCGCCGAGAGCGCTTGCTGCCGGCCGCTGTTGCGCGGCGCCGAAGCCGCGGACGCGGTCGCGCTCATGCGCTCACGCTACACGGCGTTCGCCACCGGCGACGTCGACCACCTCTGGCGCACGCTCGACGACGCGCACGTGGATCGGGCGCGGCCGAAGGACGAGGTGCTGCGGATGTTGCGCGACACCTGCCGCCGCGTGCGCTTCATGCGCCTGCGCGTCCTCGACCACGCTCCGGCCGGGGCCGACGGCTTCGCGCGCGTCCTCTTCTCGGTGCGCGCCTTCGACAAGGCGCGCGTTGTCGGGGCGGCCGCTCCCTCCGGTCGCAACAGCTCCTTCCACGAGCTGTCGCGCTTTCGCCATGACGGCGTGGGCTGGAGGTACGTCGACGGCGCGTCCGGCGACGGCGAGGCGCCCGCCGGCTGCACCATCGCGGCGTTCCGCTCGCCATGACCGGGTCGCGCCGGGGCGAGGCGGGACGCCACGGGGGGGCGCCGCGGGTTCGTTGCCGAGTTGTCACCTGGCCGTCACGGATCCGGGGGCCCGGGCCCTTGTCAGCGGGAGCCGAAACGCGAGAACAAATGGGTCATGACGAAGGCGTTCCTCAACACCGGGCTCGCGTTCTGTGTCGACGTCCTCAAGCTCGCGCCGAAGACGCGCAAGAAGGGGCGCGGCGTAGATCTCAACCCGGCGACGCTCACCGTGAAGGCCGAGCGGCTCGACGAGCTGCTGCGGCGGATCGACGGCGGGATCACGCCGATGGATCCGCCCGAGGTCGAGAGCTACGTCGTGACCATCACGGGGATCCTGCGGAGCTGGCGCGAGGAGGCGAAGGGCGTCGCGCCCGCGGTCCAGGCGGAGCTCGACACCGTGATGGAGCGGGCCGCGCTCATGTTGCGCCTGCTTCCGACGGCGTCCATCGGCCAGCACACCTGAAAGGCGCTGCACGGCGCAGGCCCGCGCATCAAGACGCCCATCTGGGAGCTGCTGCTGCCGCGTTCCGAGGTGGAGTCCGTCGACCCCGGCTTCGGCTCGTGAACAACGGCGGCGACTTCACCACCGCCAAGGCGGAGGTGACGAAGCTGCTGCAGGACAAGCTCGTCACCGAGGAGCGCACAACAACGACGACAAGGTGCTCGCGGCGAGCCTGAAGCTCCTCGGCGACGCCGTCGGCAAGGCCAACGGCCGCGACGGCTACCAACGTGAAGAAGGCGCAGCTCGCCGACGCCAACAAGCAGCTCCGGCTTCGTGCATGAGGCACTTCACGTTGAAGATCGAGGAAGACACGTAGCCGTCGAGTACGGCGCGGCTACGGCCTCGCGGTCGCGGCCGGCAGACGGCGCCAGAGGAAGTACGAGAGGGCCCACAGCACCGCGGTGCCCGCCGCCCAGCCCCACGACTCCGCTCCGTCGCCGACCGCAAGGTGAGCGATGAGCGCAGAGGCGAGGGTGATGGCGAAGCCGGCGTACGCCCACTCCTTCAGCCGCGCCGGCGCCGGCGCGAGCAGCACCGCCACGCCCGCGAGCTTCGCCCACGACAGCTCCACCCGGAAGTAGCCGGGGAAGCCGAGGTGCGTGAACGCGTGCGCCACCTGCGGCAGCCGGAGTTGCGCATAGGCGGTGAAGCCGATCTGCATGCAGAAGAGCGCGGTGGCGATCCAGAAGCCGATGACGATTCCTTTGGAGCGGGACACCTCAGGCCCCCGCGCCTTTCGACGACCAGCTCGGAGCCTCGACGCCGAGCTGCTTCGCGTATTCGCTCGTGAGGCGACGCCAGTCGTGCTTCGTCGCTTCGCCGCCGACGATGCGTCCGAGCGGATCGCCTGCGAGGAGCCGGTCGAGGACGTCGAAGCAGATGTGCCAGCCCGCGGCGCCCCACGAGATGAAGTTGCGATCGATGTTGTGCCAGAGCGTGAGGCGCGTGCCGCCGCCGTCGACCGGCTCGAGCTCCCAGCGGAGGTCGTTGCCGCCCCAGTTGTACTCGAGGAGACGCGGCGCTTCGGCGCGCTTCACGCTCGTGTCGGTGACCACAGGCTTCGGTGTCCCGACCGCGGAGAGCTTCACCGGCCCGACGGCGCCCATGTCTCGATCGGCGTCGAAGGGCGCCCACTCGGACAGGTGCGCCGGATCGGTCAGCGCCTCCCAGACCAACGCCGGCGGGTGACGGAGGTCTCGCACGAGGATGAGGGTCCACTTCTCCGCGTCCTTCTGGACGCTGGCGCCGGCGGCGGGGCCGGGGATGTACTTGTCACGGTTGCTCATCGCTTCTTTCCTTTCCTGGGGGTCTGCTCCATCCGATCGAGGTGCCGCTCGAGCGCGTCGACGTGGGCGCTCCAGAAGCGCCGGAACGGCTCGAGCCAGGCGTCGACCTCCTTGAGCGGCTCGGGGCGCAGCCGATAGACGCGCCGCTGGGCCTCGACGCGCGCCTCCACGAGGCCGGCCTCGCGCAGCACGCGGAGGTGCTTGGACACGGAGGTCTGCGGCATGCGCAGCCGGCGCTCGAGCTCGCCGACGGAGCGCTCCGACGACGCCAACAGGCTGAGGATGGTGCGGCGGTTCGGCTCCGCGATGACCGCAAACGAAGATACCATGCCGGTCATATACCGAATAAGGAATATACCGGTCAAGTCATATTCGGGCCGGGCGCCGGCGCGAGGAGGCGGCGCGCCCTCGAGCGCCGCGCCGCGCGCGTCAGCCGTCGCTCTTGAGCTTGCGCCAGAGCGTGTTCCGCGAGATCCCGAGCGCGCGGGCCGCGAGGCCGACGGCGCCGCCGCACGCTTCGAGCGCCTTGTGGACATGGGCTCGCTCGACATCGGCGAGCGTGGCGATGGCGGTCACATCGCTCGCGTCCGCGCGCGCACCACCCCCGAGGGCGACATCACCGAGGAGGTCCTCGGGTAGATCCTGGACGCCGAGCACGTCTCCCTCGGCGAGCGCGGCGCCGTGAAGGATCGCGTTTTGCAGCTCGCGCACGTTGCCGGGCCACGGCGCGCGCAACAGCGTGTCGCGAGCGGCCTTGTCGAGCGTGCGCATTCGACCGGACGCGGTCGGCCCGAGGTCCGCGAGGAAGTGCGCGACGAGCGGCAGGATGTCTTCGCGCCGCTCGCGCAGGGCCGGCACGCGGAGCGACAGCACTTTGAGACGAAAGTAGAGGTCCTCCCGGAACCGCCCGGCCCTGACCTCGGCGCGAAGGTCACGGTGGGTCGCGCCCACGATGCGCGCATCGACGGCGAAGCTCCTCGATTCACCCACGCGGCGAACTTCGCCGTCCTGCAACGCGCGCAGGAGCTTCGCCTGCAGGGCCAGCGGCATCTCGGCGATCTCATCGAGGAAGAGCGTGCCGCCGGCCGCCTCCTCGAAGAGGCCGGCGCGCGCGGTCGCCGCGCCGGTGAACGCGCCGCGCGCGTGTCCGAACAGCTCCGTCTCGAGGAGCTCCGAGGGCAACGCCGCGACATTCACGGCGACGAACGGCTTGTCGTGGCGCGGACCGCTTGCGTGCACGGCGCGAGCGACGACCTCCTTGCCCGTTCCGCTCTCGCCGAAGATCACGAGCGCCGCGTCCGAGCGCGCGAAGCGCGCCGCGCGCACGAGCACCGCCTGCATCGCCGGGCTCGCCGCGATGACGCGGGCCGTCCCGTGCCCCCTGGGGTGCTCCTGCGCCAGGCCGCACACTTCACAGCGATCGAGCACGGGCAGCGCATGTCTCACCATGTCTCGCATTGTTCCATTCTGGAACCACCCGGGCAAGGCGGCGGCGCAGCGGCGCCGCCACGGGGCCCGGCACGGCACGTGGATTGGTGAGCGGCATGATCAACCGCAACATGCTCGTGAAGGACATCGTGCTCGACCACCCGGAGACGGCCGCCGTCTTCCAACGGCACCGCGTCGACTACTGCTGCGGCGGCGACGTGACCGTGGGCGCCGCCTGCGCCGCGCGTGACGCCCCGGAGCGCGCGGCCGCGGTCCTGTGGGAGGCGCTCGAGGAAGCGGTCCGGTCGCGCGCGGCGCCGGGCGTCGACGTGCGCGCGCTCGACACCGCTGCGCTCGTGGCGCACATCGTCGAGACGCACCACGCATACTTGCGGCGCACGCTCCCCTTCCTCACCGCTCTCGCGGCGAAGGTCGCCCGGGTTCACGGCGACCACAACCCGAAGCTCACGGCGCTCGCCGACAGAGTGACGGCGCTCCGCGACACGCTCGAGCCCCACATCGACGAGGAAGAGCGTGTGTTGTTCCCCGCGTTCCTCGGCGCAGATCGATCGGCGGCGGCGGCGCGCGCTTGCGCGGAGATGCTCGAGGAGCACCGCGCTGTCGGTGCGCTCCTGTCCGAAGCTCGTGCGCTCGCCGACGACTTCACGGCCCCCGCCTGGGCCTGCACGAGCTACCGCACGCTGCTGCGCGAGCTCGAAGCACTCGAGACCGACACGCTTCGCCACGTCCACCTGGAGAACCACGTACTCGCGCCACGTCTTGAGGCGGCGCCGACCCCGACCATCGCTGCGTACCTCGTCGCGGACCACGCCCGCCTCGACGCTCTCCTCACGCAGAGCGTTGACGACCCCGCGCACTTCGACGCGGCCGCGTTCGAGGAGCTCCGCGCGGGCCTCATTCGCCACATGGCGATCGAAGAGCGCATCGTCTACCCCGACGCCTGCTTCCGGCGGGGCGGCAAACCGCTCGATCTCGCGCGCCGCGTGCGCATTCATCACGCGGCGCTTGCGTTGCTCGCGACGCAGGAGCCGTCGGCGCACCTGGTCGGCGAGCTGCGCCAGCTCCTTCTGCTCCATATCGGCGAGGAGGAGGGACCGGGCGGCACGTTCGAGCAGCATGCGCGCCTGCTTACGCTCGCGGATGAGGCGGACCTCGTGGCTCGCGCCGCGGCCTTCCCCGCCGTGCGGCGAGCGAGCGGCTTGCACCCGCCGACGGACATCGCGAGCGCGGCCGAGGCGCTGCGGCGCGCGGTGCACGCCGTCGACGAGCCCTGAGTCGTGAACACCGAGCGATTCGAGCCCGGCCCCTTGCGCGCGGCCGTCCTGGTGGCCGTCCTCTTCCTCGCGCTGCCGGGCAGCGGCGAAGGTGCAGCGCTTTTGTGGACGTTCGCCGGCGGCTCCTCGCCTGTGCCGCTCGTCGCACCGGCGACGCACGGGATGCTGCAGCTCGGCGGTGGATTCATGATCCTCATCCAGGCGTTCCTGGCGCTCGGCGTTCCCCATCTCCTCGGCCTGAACGCGCGGCGGGCGCGCGCCATCGTTGTCCCGATCGCAGTCATCGCCGCGGGGCTGTGCGTCACGGTCGCGGCAGAGATCACCGGAAATGCGTACGCTGTCGTCGTCGGACGGGCGCTATGCCTCGCCGGTGCGGTCCTCGGAGCCGGCGTCTTTCTCGTCGCTCATGAGCGCGGCCGCGGGCTGCGCGCGTTGCCGGTGCCCGTGCTCATCTTCGCGCTCTGCGTGCAGCCTGGCGGTTGGCTCCTCTTTCTGCTGGAGGCGACGGGTCACCTGCCTTCCGGCGTTTCAGGAGAGGTGCTGTTGATGCTCGTCGTCGTGCCCGTCGTCATGGGCATGGGCTGGAAGATGTTCTCGGCGATGCTGCAGCTCGAGCCCGCGAAGGCCGCGACCTTCGTCGTCGCGATCGTGTGTTGGATCGCGGGCGCGCTCCTCGACGTAGGCGCTCGCCTCGGGCCTGTCTCGTTCTGCGCGACACGCACCGCCCGCGTCGCAGGGGCGGCCCTGCTCTTCACCGGCGCGGTCGCATGGCTGCTCAGCGTGCACGGGCTGCGCCGCCGCCGCGGGCGCCTCATGTTGCAGACCGCCGCTGGGCCGGAGCTGCGATGGGCGGTCGCTACCGCCGCCGCGTGCCTCTGCGTGGCGCCTTTGGTGTCCCTCGTGGCGGCCCTCACGGATCGGCTCGTCCTTGTCGACGTCGCGCGCCATCTCATCGCGATCGGCTTCGTGTTGTGCACGACGATGGGCGTGACGTTGCGCGCGCTGCCGCGGTTCTGCCGGGGCCGCGAGTCGTCGAGCCCGCTCGCGCTCGTGACGCTCGCGCTCGTCGTGCTCGGCCTCGCGCTGCGCTTCGCGCGCGTGCTGCCGGGCGGGGAGCCCCTCGTGCGAGCTGCGGCGCTGCTGATGTTGGCGGGCGTCGTGCTCTGGGGTGGACACCTCATGCGAGGCTTGGTGCCGGTCGAGCCCTCGTGACCGACCAGGGCTACGACTGGAATGAAGACACGCAAGCGGCAGCAGAGGCAGCGGCGTTGCTCGAGGCGTGGGGCTGGACGTTTCCCGGCTCGGCGCGCGCGACGACACGCCGCCGCCGCATGCGCCTCCTCCTCTTCGAGCGCGCGGCGACAACGAAAAACGGCGCTCTTTCAAGCGCCGTTTCCCGAGTGTTTTCACTGTGGTGCCCAGAAGAGGACTCGAACCTCCACGGAGTTGCCCCCACTAGGACC
>CAVZJB010000012.1:0-444429 GCA_963775425.1 uncultured delta proteobacterium
GATCTTCCAACGTGTCGACATCGAGCAGCAGCGCGTCGATCAGGAGTGCGACGGGCGGCTCCAGATCGCCGACATGCAATTCGAAGCCGACGGCAAGGTGCTCACGCTGAGGAGCGAGATCGCCGACAAGCAGCAGCAGATCGACTACTGGCAGAAGCGCCTCTCCGAGATCGATCGCGCGGCGCAGGCCGCGTCGGCGGTGGGCGCCACGTTCCAGGCGGTGACGCAGGGCCAGGGGGCGTGCGCGGGAGATAACCCCGTGGCGTGCGTCGCCGGTGTAACCGCCTCGACCCTGGCGGCGTCCAACTTCGCCGTCGCTGCGGGCCTGCAGACGTCGGCGCTCGGCGTGCAGATCGCCGCCGACGTCAAGACCACCGACCTCGAAAACGACATCCAGGCAAAGGAGCAGACGATCGCCAACGTGGAGCGGGCGCGCAGTACGAGGCGCAACTCGCGGAGTGCTGCCTCGACGCCATCGGCGGCGGCACCCAAAACGGCGACACCAACGGCGACGTAGCGGGTTGCCAGAGCCCGGGGCCCATCCTCGCCAACAGCCAGGCGCAGGTGGATGACCAGCTCGTGGATCTGTTGCGCGCGGATCTCGAAGCCTCGCGCGCGGAGCTCGAGATGCAGCGCGCGCTCGGACGCCTCTCGAGCTTGCGCAACCAGGCGCAGCGCCTGATCGATGAAGAGGACGAAGCCGAGCAGCACCTCATCAACGTCACCGCCGCGCAGAACGACCCCAACGTACGCATCTTCGCCAACGCCGACGTGCTCGACGCCGATCGTGTCTTCAACATCGCGCTCGTCGACGCGTTCCGCGCCACGCGGAGCTTCGAGTACTACACGGCGCAGTCGTACGCGCCGAAGCAGGACCTGTTCCTCGTGCGCATGGCGGGGCACGGCGAGAACAATCTCGAGGACTACCTGCTCGACCTGCAGCGCGCGTTCAATGACTTCGAGCAGCAGTTCGGCAGCCCGTCCGAGCGCGTCGAGATGCTCTCGTTGCGCGACGACATCCTCCAGATCCCGTACGTCGACCCGAGCGGGCGGGCGCTCTTGCCCAACGAGCGCGTGGACCTCTTGCGACAGAAGCTCACGGATCCGTCCCTGCTCGACTCCCACGGCTACGTGCGCATCGGCTTCTCCACGGACCTGGGAATGACATCGCCGCTCACCGCCATCCACAAGCTGACGCGCATCGAGGTGGAGATGCAAGGCTCCGACCTCGGCGACCGCGTGGGCCGCGTCTACCTCACGTCGAAGGGCACGGCCACCATCCGCGGCCTCGACGACAGTTTGAACTTCAGCCGCGCCGATCCGCTCACCGCCGTGGTGAACCCCTTCTTCAACGGGGTCCGCTTGTTCAACGACTCGTTCTACGACGAGCAGCGCCTCAAAGATCGGCCCTTCGTGAACACGCAGTGGGAGCTCGGGCTCAACTTCCTCGACGAGGACGTCAACGCGGACATCAACATCAACTCGATCTCCGACATTCGCGTCTTCTTCTTCTACGAAGACTTCACGCGCCTGTAGGCGAGGGGCCGTCATGCCGCGTTCATCGATCGCCACCTCTGCTCTCTCGCGCACGCTCGCGTTCGCCGGGGTGGTACTCGGCCTCTCGTTCGGCGGATGCGATTGCGGCGCGCCCGCGGTCGGCGCGGACGCGGGCCCCGCAGGCGAGGGCGAGGGCGAGGGCGAGGGCGAGGGCGACTGCCCGGCGGGCACGGCGGATTGCCCGTGCCGCGCGGGCCAGGGCTGCGACGCCGACCTCGTTTGCCAGGGCGACACCTGCGTCGCGTGCACCTTCGGCACCCTCGGGTGTCCCTGCGCCGACGGCGCCTGCGACCTCGGCGACGTCTGCGACAGCGCCTCGGTGACGTGCCGCGCGGCGACGTCGTGCGAGGCCGCGGGCTGCGCGCAGCACCAACTCTGCGATGTGCCGCCCGGACAAGACGCGACGTGCCTCGCCGACTGCGACGACGGTTACACGTTCGACACGGCCACCAACGCGTGCGAAGCGACGCCGAGCTGCGATCCCACCGCGCCAGGCTTCCTCACGTGCCCCGAGGGCGTCGCCTGCGACGACACCGCGGGCGCCGTGTGCAACGGTTGCCTGCCCGGCTACGTGGACTTCGACGGCACGTGCCTCGCCGACACCGATTGCGCGGCGTACTGCGGGCCCAATCGAGCCTGCACGCTGCCGGACGCGAGCGGCAACCCCGCCGTGTGCGGCGACTGCACCGCCGGCTCCGTGCTCGACGACGCCACGGGCCGCTGCATCGACGTCATCACCTGCGCGGAGCTCACGTGCGGGCCGAACGAGCAATGCACCGTGACCGCCGCGGGGCAGGACGCGACGTGCGTTCCCGTCGGCAACTGCCCCACGGGCGAGGTCGATCCCGGAAACGGCAATTGCGTCGCGTGTGTCGATTGCTTCGAAGATCTCGGCGGCGGGAACCTCGTGCCCAACGAAGGCGTGACGGGAGTGGGCAACGGCGGGCATGCGTTCGGCTCGCGGTGCGTGTGTCAGCTGGAGCAGGGCTACTTTCAGAGCATCGACGACGGCGCGGTGAAGAAGTGCGACGCCGACGACGACGGATGGGTCAACGCCGACATCCTGCCGGTGCTGCGCTTGAACAGCGGCCAGAACCCGTTCGCGCAGGAAGAGCACTGCACCGTTCGCACCATCAGCGAGTTCGACCTCGAGGCCGACATCCCGCCGGCGGCCGGTCCGCAGACCACCACGCGCGCCATCACCATCGCCGAGCTCGTCACGGCGCACGGCATCCCGAGCTCGGCCATCCAGATCGACAGCGCCGGACGCAAGTTTGTGTCGCTCATCGAGCCCGAGATCCTCGATGACCCGACGCTGTTCGCGCTCCGGTACCAATCGAACGATCCGCGCGAGCGGCTGTTCAACTACGGCGGCTTCACCGGCGGCACCGGCGACCCCGGCCTCACGCCCAACCAGCTCACGGCGGCCGAGGCAAACCCGCTCACGAAGGAGTGCAACCAGGACGCCGACGACCTGAACTTCGACTCCGTGCCCGACGTGACGCAAAGCCAACTGCGCTTGCCCGGCGCGGGCTTCCTCAGCGACACGCTCGAACAGACGCCGGTGTTCTACCGCATGAGCTACTTCATCGAGCTCGATCGCGGCTTCTTCCGCGACCGCACCGCGGAGTGCGCTGCCTCCGGCGAGTCGCCGTGCCACGGTGCGTACGTCATTCGCGAGAAGTCGCGGAGCCAGAGGCCCGCCAGCCCCGACGGTCTCGAGCCCACGTACGTCGATCGCAGCGTAGACAGCTTCGACGCCAGCTATTGGGAGCAGTGCGCGCGCTCGCGCGATCCGAATTACAACGCCGGCCTCGGCACCGAAGACACGCTCAACATGGACTTCGCGTTCTGGTCCACCGGGTGCTCGAGCGCCGTGGGCAGCTGCCTCGTCGAGACCGACCTCGACGGCGACGGCGTCCCCGACACGGGGCCGCACGTCGCGTACGACGGCCGCGCCGTGCGGGCGAACGCCACGCTCGCAAACCACCCTGTAGATCTCGCCGACGACGGGAGCCCCCGTTGGCCGGGCATGAATCACAGCAGCCAATTCAAGTGTGTGAGCTTCGGTGCGCTGCCGGCGGCGCAAGCGCAGCGCAAGCCGCCCACAGGCAACTTCGATCTGAATGAGTGCCACCTCGACCCCCGCAGCGTGCAGGGCGCGTCGACGGGCGCGGACCCGACCAACCCGCGCGATCCGCTCATGACATGCGTCCCCGGCGTGCCCACGTCGGCCGCCAAGGTGGGGTTCAACTACTGGGCGCCGAAGGTCCCCTCCACCGACGTCACAGCTCCGTACAACGGCGGCTGCATCAACGAGGGCGGCGAGTGGAGCTACCTGTGCGCCGCATCGAAGCCGTCGGAAAGCGTCAACGCCGCCGAGAACAACCTCGAGCTCACCTTCGGACAGCTCTTTTGCGCGTGCGGCGCCGATCGCAGCGGCTCCACGTGTCAGATTGGGTGTGCCTCCGGTGAGCGCCTGCTCGACGGGGCGGCGACCACTGCGTCGGTGGCGCTCGTCAACGGCGAGCTGAGGCTCGCCCGCACGTGGATGTGTGCGTACCCGTCCGCTTCCCACGAGACGCTCACCGGCACCGACGGCACCACGAACATCACGCTCGTCGGCGAAGTCCCGTCTTCCCTCGTGCCCGCGGAGCCGCTCACCGCCACCGACGCAGTCCGCGGCGTCGTCTACTCCATCACCGCCCCTCCTGTCCGCTGATCGCGCACCGAACCTCGGAGAACCCGATGAACCGTCCACGCCTGCTCCGCCAATGGCCCGCCCTGCTGCTCGTGATCACCGCCGGGATCAGCATCGCGCAAGGGGCGACGACGGGCCGCGTGTTCCCGTACACCGGGTTCCTCGAGGAGAACGGTGTCGCGGTCGACGGCGAGCGCGACATGAAGCTCGAGCTCTTTGCGAGCGCCGGCGCGGGCACGGCGTGCCAGACCTTGTTCTTCGACGCGGTGCCGGTGGCGGCGGGCCAGTTCAAGGTCGACCTCGAGGACGTCGCCGACGCCTGCCTCGTCGGCGGCGAGATGTTCATCGCCGTCTCCGTGGGACCTGTCGGCGGCACGTTGACGGATTTGACGACGGGATCGGGCACCGGGCGTGTCGCGATTGGCGCAGTGCCCTTCGCTGCAGCGTCGCCGAAGGCCGCGACGTTCCTCGCCGCCGCCGCCGCCGACATCGCCGGCGACCTCGTCACCGGCGGCAACGTCACGGCGGGCAACACCTTCGTCGGCGACGTCGGCTTTGGGCCCACGGTCGCCGGGATGAGCCAAAAAGTCGCGGGCGTCCGTGACGTCGTACGGCTTTTCGCAACAGAGCGACGGTCTGTTGACGGCCGTGAATACGGCCACGGGCGGCACGATTCGCCTGCGCGTCAACAACGTCGACCGGGTGGTGATGGACAGCTCGGGCAACGTCACCGCGAACGGCACCGTGAGCACACCGGCCGTCGTCTTGAACGATGGGACCAACGACACCGAGATTGCCGGCATCGCCGGCTTCGCAGATGGCCCGGGCATCGAGGTGCGGCCGCTGGTGAACCCTGCGGACAACGAGCCGATCTTTCGCGTCCTCTCTTCGGGCGGCAGTGAGCGCCTGCGCATCGTCCACAACGGCACCAACGTCATGGACAACAGCCTCAGCGTCACCAAGGACATCACCGCGCACTGCCCGAGCGACATGGAGCGCATCGGCGGCGACTGCATCGAGAAGGCGGCCGCCGGGAGCGGGTCCTTCGACGCCGCCTTGCAGTCGTGCGCCAGCAGAGGCCGATCGGTCTGCAGCTACTCGCAGCTCGTCGCCTGCGATGAGCTGTCGTCTCTCTCGGGCAGCGGCTTGGGCGGCGGCAGCACGAGCTGCGCCGCCCAGACCGACAACCCCAACGCGGTGATCTGGACCTCCGACAGGCACACCGAGCGCGACGACTTCGGAGAGTCGTGGACCGTCAACCTCGTCTGCTTCAAGGGCAACGACACCGTGCTCGAGTGCAACAAGGCGGACACCCACACCGTCTTCTGCTGCTCTCACGGCATCAACCTGAATTGACGATGGGCCACTATCACGCGCTCGCGCTCGGCATCGTCGCCTTGGCCTTCCATGCGGTCGCGGCGAGGGCGCAGACGGGGGTGTCCGACGATCGCGTGTCGTTGCCCGACGGGCCGGGCTCGGTGCAGGGCATCGGCGACAACGCGACGGTCAACCCCAACATGGGGATGTTCTCCACCAGCGTCGACGTCGAGGTTCCCGAAGGGTTCGCCGGCATCACGCCGCAGCTCTCGTTCACGTACAGCTCCGGCGGCGGCGGCAACTCCGTCGTCGGCATCGGGTGGTCGTTCGCCACGCCGAGCATCGAGCGAATGACGTCGCGACAGATCCCCGACTACGACGACGCCGACGTCTTCGTGGGCGCGGCGGGAGAGCAGCTCACCCGCACGTCGAGCGGCGAGCCCGCGGAGTATCGCGCGCGCTTCGAGGGGGGCTTTGTGCGCTATCGCTGGTTTCAACGCGGGTCCGGCGCCGAGGGCTATTGGACCGCGGAGACCCCTGACGGCGTCGTCTCGTACTTCGGCGCCGACCACACGGGGACGCTCGTGGAGACGGCGCGGACCCGCGCGCCCGACGGCGTCTTTCGCTACCAGCTCGTCGAGTCCATCGATCCCTTCGGTCACACCACGAGCTACGCGTATCGCTTCTACGGCAGCCGGCCGCTCCTCGACCTCATCAGCTACGCATACGACGCGCAGGGCAACGCGACGCAGTCAGTGACGTTCACCTACGAGCCCCGGCCCGACGTGGTCTCCAACGCTTCCGGCGGCTTCAACGACGAGCTCGCCGATCGCTTGACCCAGGTGCAGGTGTGGACCAACACGAGCCTCGTCCGCTCCTACGAGCTCGTCTACGAGCCGGCGAGCGAGACGCGCGGGCAGACGCGGCTCGCGCGCATCGAGACGCGCGGCGCCCAGGGCGGCTTGCAGGAGGTGGTTCACAGGTTCACGTACTCGCAGAGCTTGTCCGGGGTCTGCGCGGCCGCCGACTGCGCGGCACCGTTCCTCGTCGACATGGGCTCGCTCGGCGCCGGCTTCGGCAACGGCCAGGCCACGCTCCTCGACCTCAACGGCGACGGCCTGCCCGACGTGGTGCGCACGCCCACCGGGCAGCCGCACGAGGTGTACCTGAGCCAGCTCGCGCCCGACGGCACGCACACCTTCCTGCCGCCGTTTCAGTCGCAGGTCGCCGCGTCGGTGGGCATGGATCTGTCCTCACCGTACGTCCAGGAGCTCGACTACGACGGCGACGGCTTCGTCGACCTCGTCAACGCCACCACCGGCCAGGTGCTCGTCAACGACGGCAGCGGCGACTGGGCGGGCAGCGTGGACCTCGGCGCCTCCAAGGTGCAGTCGCTCCCTGACTTCGGCCAGGACTTCACGCCCGGCGTAGACGATCTCAGCCACGTGCGCTTCTTCGACTACGACGGCGACCACATCATCGACGTGCTGCGCTCGGACCAGACCACGACGTCGGTGTATCGCGGGCTCGGCGCAGGCGGATACGAAGTCGACCCGAACGTCGAGGCGATCGGCGCGGGCTTCCAGGAGGACAACCTCGAGCTCGCCGACATGAACGGCGACGGCCTCCTCGATCCCGTGATCATTCAGCCGGGGCTCGTGCGCTATCGCTTGAACCTGGGCCGGGGGCACTGGTCGGACTGGGTCGACATGGAGAACGCGCCGGTGGACGCTAACGAACTCGACTTCACGTCGCTTGAAGACGTCGACAACGACGGGCGCGACGACCTCATCGTCGTCATCGACGGCACCGTGAAGGTGGCGCTCAATCGAAACGGCGAGACGTTCGAGCAAGTGAGCGAGCTCTCGACCGCTGGCGGACGTCCGCTCCCGATCCGCGACGCCGGCACCACGGTGTTGTTCGCGGACATGAACGCCAACGGCAGCAACGACGTCGTGTGGATCGACAGCCAGGGCAACACCATCTACCTGGAGCTCTTCCCTGAGCGGCCGAACCTGATGACGCGCGTGGAGAACAGCGTTGGCGGCGTGACCGAAATCGCATACGAGACGGCCGCCGAGGCGCGCGCGACGTCGCCGACGCCGTGGCAGTTCCCGCTCGTGGCGCCGATGATCGTGGTGCGCTCCCTCGACAGCTTTTCGGAGACCATCGACCCGTCGCTCACCGTGCACTCCACGCAGGAGTTCCAATACACCGACGGCTTCTTCTCTTCGGCCGAGCGACAGTTTCAAGGCTTCGGATCCGTCCGCGTCGACATGCCCGGCGACGTCAACCAGGCGCCCGCCGAGTCGGTGATCACCTACGACGTCGGCGCAGGGACTGATGCGTTCCTCGCCGGTCAAACGCTCGCGCGCGCGACGACGTCGAACGGGGCGCCGCTCCGCGAGGAGTCGTTCACCTGGGGCTCGTGCGCGCTGTCGGGGATCGCCGAGGTCGATCCCGTGTTCCCGGTGGTGTGGGGGTGCTTGCAGCGAGACGAGATGGTGCACCAGGAGGGTCACCCGGAGAGCGATTGGGCGACGGTGGCCACCGACTACGACTACGACGGCTACGGAAACGTCACCGAGAAGGCGGAGGAGGGCGTCGTCGATGTCGGTGGGGGCGGGTGTGGACCGTGCACGAACCCGGCGGGGACCTTCGGCGCGCCTTGCGGCGCACAGTGCCTCGGCGACGAGTCGATCGTCGACACCACCTACGCCTCGCCCGACGACAACGCCGAGGGGCGCTGGCTGCTGCACAAGGTCGTCGAGGAGCGCACGCGCGCCTCCGACGGCGGCCGCGAGCAGGTGGTGCGCACGCACTACGACGGCCCCGACTTCGTCGGGCTCGCGCTCGGCGCCACCACGAAGGGCGCGGTCACGCGCATCGAGCGCGTCGTCGAGGACGGCGCCACCGTCGACGTCACGAAGAACCGCGTCGACGCGAACGGAAACCTCGTGGAGAGCATCACCGCCGGCGGCACGGTGGACGGCGCGGGCTACCGGCGGGCGTGGGTCTACGACGCGCTCGGCCTCTCCATCATCCAGGATCGCATCACCATCGCCCACAACGACGTAGACGACACGGAGGGCACGCGCACGCTGGTGCGCGACTTCACGTTCGAGCCCGTGTTCGGCGAGGTCGACTCGGCCACCGACTGGTACCTCGATGGTGACGCGCCCGGCGGGGTCACGCGCTGGGGCTACGACGAATTCGGGCGTCGGGTCTTCGAGGCCAAGCCCGGCGACGACGTCACCACGCCGACGACGGAGTACGAGTGGCAGATCGGCGCACCATACTCGCGCATCATCACGAGGAAGCGCTCGGTGAAGGGCGGACCGGCCGACATCGAAGAGGTCTCCTGCATCGACGGCCGCGGGCGCGACACGCAGACGCGGACGCTGCGAAACCCGGGCGAGTACTTCGTCAGCGGCTTCACGACGTACAACCTGCGCGGCGAGGTGCAGCGCGCGTACGAACCGTACACGTCCGCGTCCTCGGAGTGCGACGAGGCTGAGCCCGGCACGCCGTTCGAGGAGTACGCGTGGGACGGCCTCGGCCGCGCGGCCAAGAGGACGTTCCCCGACGCCGCGTCGCGCGGCACGGCGTCGTTCGTCTCGTTCGAGTACGCGCCGCTCGCGCTCATCCGCTCCGACGCGCGCGACAACGACACGAGCGACGCGAGCGCCACCGGCACGCCGGACCTGATGCGCTACGACGGGCTCCACCGCGTCGTCGCCGAGGAGCAACAGAGCGCGCCTGGCGCCGCACCAGACATCCACCGCTTCGTCTACGACGACCTCGGGCTCCTCGCGGGCGTCGTGGATCCCGAAGGCCATCAGAAGGTGCAGGAGCGCGACCTCAAGGGCCGCATCACGCATCTCGTCGACCCCGATCGGGGCGAGTGGCACTTCGCCTACGACGCCGCCGACAACCTCGTCCGCGAAGAAGACCCGACGGGCCGCGTGGTGCGCCGCGACTATGACGACGTCGGCCGGATCATCGCGCAGTGGGACGACGCCGACCGTGACAACTCGTTGGTCGAGATCTTTCAGGACGTTCACCCCGCGTGCCCGGAGATCACGTGCTCCTTCACCGCCGGCCGGATGGCGGGGATGCGCTACAAGAGCGACACCTTCGGCGAGGTCGTGGAAGGCGTCGGCTACGACGTGCGCGGCAACGTCGTGTCGAGCGGCCGGCAGCTCGGATCGATCGGCCTGTTGTCGTCGTCGGAGTACGACAACGCCGACAGGCTCGTGGCCACGGTGCTGCCTGACGGCCGCCGCGTCAGCAACACGCTCGACGGCTTGGGGCAGGTGACGTCCATCCCCGGCTACGTCGAGCAGATCAGCAGAAACGAGCGCGGGTATCTCGCCGACTACACGTTCAACAACGGCATCAAGACGTCGTTCACGTACGACGAGCGCAACGAGCTCACCGGCATCGACGCGGGCAGCGCGTTTCACCTCGCGCTGCACCGAGACCGCGACGGCAACGTCCTCGGCGTCGACGACACGGCGGCGACCGGCGCGCAGTCGTCGGGCGGCTCGTTCGACTACGACGGGCGCAGCCGCCTCGTCGCCGCGCACCTCGGCGCCGGCGCGGCGGTGGAGACGGTGACCTTCGGCTACGACGCGCTCGATCGCGTGACGAGCAAGACATCGAGCGACGCGAAGAGCCCGGCGAACATCGGCGCGTTCGCCTACGACGACGACGCGCACCTGCACGGCGTGACGAGCGCGGGTGAGCGCGCGCTGGAGTACGACGCCGCCGGCCGCGCCGTGCGCGCGGGCGACGACACGTACACGTGGGATCACCTCGGGCGCCTCACCGGTGTCGATCGCGGCGGGCGCGAGCTCATGCGCTACGAGTACGCCGGCGTCGACGAGCGGCTCGTCGAGCGCGGCCCGTCGTACACCAAGGTCCATCTCTCGAACCAATACGAGATCGTCGACGGCATCGCGCGGCTGCGCATCCTCGTCGACGGCGTCGCGGTCGTCGAAGAGGAGGTCGCGACGCTCGCGACCTCGTTCATCACCGACAAAGACGGCGACGGGCGCATCACCGCCGCCGACGCGTGGCTCGCGAAGGGCGATCCGAGCGAAGCGCTGCGCGCTGCCGCGCGCACGACCCTGCTCGAGGGGGCGAACGGCAACCCGGAGGCAAAGCGCACCTTTCTGCACGTGGATCACCTCGGATCCACCTGCGCGGTCTCCGACGACAGCGGCGCTGTCACCGAGCGCCTCGCCTACTACCCGCACGGCGCGCTCAAGGGGAGCTCGGCGGGGCAGACGCAGTACGAGTCGTTCGCGCGCAACCGCGTCGACGACAGCGGCCTCATCCACATGGGCGCGCGCGATCTCGTCCCCGAGCTCGGCCGTTTCCTTTCGCCGGATCCGACCTTCCTCACCGTTGGCGCCGACATCATCGACAAGAGCCCCGACGCGTTCTCGGGCTACTCCGCCGCGGGCAACAACCCGCTGACGTACATCGACTTCGACGGGCGCTTCCCGTGGCAGGCGGTCGGCATCGGCATCGGGGTCGCCGTCGTCGCCGGCGGGCTCACCGCCGCAGGCGTCGTGACCGGGGTCTTGCCGGCGCTCGCGGCGGGCGCGCTGGCGGTGGTCGCGGCGGCGACCGTGGTGAACTTCCTCGGCGGGGCGATCGGGGCCGTGGCGGGCGTCGTCGGCGAGATCATGGTGCAGCGCGCGCGGCTCAAGGTGCTCTATCCGAATCGATCGCCGCCGACGCACGCCATCCTCGGGGCCGCGGCCACCGTGGCCTCGCGCGCTGTCTCGGGCTTCGCGGCGGGGTTCATGAGCTTCGGCCTCAGCGCCGTCACCGGCGCCGGCAGCGACGTCGTCAACGTGCGCATGTACGAAGGGAAGATCTCAGCGGGGCACGGGGCGATCGCGAAGATCGGGCTCGCCGCCGCCGGCGGCGTCTTGAGCGGTGGATTCGCGCTCGCGGGGCCTGCGCTCAGCGGCACGTTGACCGCCGCGAAGGTCGGCGTTCACGCCGCGACCTCCGTCGGCGGCGGCGCGGGGAGCTCGGCCGCCGTCGAAGGCACGTTCTTCGGTTGGTACAAGAGCGAGCTGAAGGTCGCGGAGAAAAATCGCACGGCGTACGGCGCGAGCGCGCGCGCCTTCGAGAGCGAGCCGGCGTTCGAGCGGGGCGGGAAGGCAGCGCTGCGGAGCTATCAGGTCCGTCGCGCGCACGGCCCGCCCAAGTCGTCGCTGCACGAGTACCAGCGGCGCGCCGTCAAGTGAGGCGACGCGGAAGCCGCGCCATGGTAAGGGGCGAGCGTGGACCTAGACGACATTCGCCTTCTGCAGGAGGTGGTGAAGCTCGGCTCCCTCCAGCGGGCGGCCGCGAAGCTCGGCGTCCCGCGTTCGACGCTGCGACGCCGCCTGGAGAACCTGGCGGTCCACGTGGGCAGCGAGATCGTGGTGCCGACGTCGGTGGGCGTGCAGGTGACGCCGGCGGGCAAGGTGGTCCTCGAGCACGGGCGCGTCCTGCTCGAGAACTACACGCGGATGGTGTCGTCGGCCAAGGATGCGTCCGCCATCGCATCCGGCAGCGTGCGCATCATCGTCCCGGTGGGTATGCCCGACGAGGCCCGCGTCGGCATCATGAACGTCTTTCGCCAGCAGGCGCCGGGGCTGTGCCTGGATGAGCTCGAGTACGCGGAGCCGCTCGATCACCTCGACGAGCCGTTTGACGTGCTGTTTCACTTCGGTGCGCCTCCCGATCGAGGCGGGTGGTTCTCGCGCACGCTGCGGCGTCTGCGCATCGTCCCCGTCGCCTCTCAGGAGTACCTCGACGAGGCGGGCCGCCCCGCCACGCCGGAGGACCTCCGCAAACACCGCCTGCTCGCTTGGCGCGTGGGCGGCGTCAATCCGTGCGCGTGGCCGCTGTGGGCCGGCGGGACAATCGCCGTCGAACCGAGCGTCTGCTCGCGCAACGGTCAGCTCATGCACCGCGCGGCCCAGGCGGGCGAGGGGCTCCTCCTCGGCGACCCGAACTCGGAGCTGATGGCGGGTGGCGCTGCTCTCGTCCCCGTCCTCGAAGACACCGTCGGCTTCGAGCTGACGTTCCGTGCGCTCTCGCCGCTGCGCATCAAGAATGATCGACGGGCGGGCGCCCTCGTCGACACCGTGCAGCGCTTCCTCGACTCCATCATGGCGATGTCCGCCGAGAGCTGACGATTCAAGGATGCGCGGTGGGCTCGGCCGCAGCCGGCTCCGACGACATCATCTTGACGAGCGCCGCCTGATCGAAGCCGACGAACGCGCACGTGCTCGATCAGCGCCTCCGTCATCTCCTTTGCCGGCGGCAGATGGCTGCTCAACAGCCACGTCGGGTCCAAGCGCGGTGGTGGAAGCGGACGACGGCGCCGGCGTCCTCAGGGGCAGTCGAGGTCGCCGGCGCCCATGTGTTCGAACCCTTCGAGGATCACGCACACCTGATCGCGCGAACATTGCTGCACGCTCACGGACTGCACGTTGGACGGCTTGTGCGCATCGTCGGGCAGGCCGAGCGCGCCGCGGGCGCGCGCGAGGGGCACGCCCTTGTTGAGGGTGACGTTGACGGCCTGGAGGTCGCCGTGCTCCCAGTCGAGCGAGACGCTGTCGACGTCCGCGCCTACGGCGCTCGCCTTGTCCGCAGGAAACGCGGGTCCGGCCCCCCACCCGCCGGGGTCCGTGCACGGGTTCGCGTCGGGCGGGGGGGCGGAGCCGCAGTGGTACCGCTTGTCCTTGTGGCCGAAGCGCTTCTCCATCATGCAGCCGAAGTCCACGGCGCTCATGCGGGGCCACGTCGAGAGATCCACGCCACCCGTGGTGGGCGGCGCGGCGCCGAGCAGCACGTCGCTCGTGTGCTCGCCCGCGGCGTAGCCGAGGCCCTTGCAGTCTCGGGCGGCTGCGCACGTGCACGTGGTCTTCTCGCGGGCGGTTACCCTGTGGGAGGAGACGTCGTAGCGGAACCCCAGGATCTCGGTGCCGCCGCTGCAGCCGGTCTCGCCTCCGATGGAGCCGGCCACGTCGTGGCTGGCGAAGAGCGACAGCGCCCCGGCGTTCTTCTTGAAGACGCGCACTTCGCGCTTCCACGCGCTTGGCGAGAGCGTCACGGCGGCCATGGAGCTGATGGCGTCCACGCGGGCGAGCCCGAGGAACACGGGCGTGGTGTCACAGACGTCGCCCGTGCACACGCCGTCGATGGTGCGCTCCACGGGGAAGCCCTCGGCTTTGGCGATCTTCCCCCGCGCCTTCAGGATGACCGCGCCGACGGAGAGGATCTTCACCGGCGCGGACTTGCCCACGATCCACCCGGCGACGTCGGCGGGCGGATCGGCGAGGGAGATGGAGAAGCCGTAAACGGTGCCGTCGTCGCACGGGACGCTCTCGACGCGATCGATGAAGCCGATTTTGCCATTGCGCTTCACGGGCGCGATGACCCGCCGCGTCTTGCCGTGGTACCGGACCTCCTGCACGTGCGCCCCCGGCCACAGCGCGGCCACGTCCTGCCATGGGTCGGCGCGCGCGAGGCACGGAGAAGAACAGACGGCCACGGCGACGATGAGGCTCCACGAGCGCATCGAGCGAGACTACAAGACCGTCGCCACACGCGCGCGGCCAGGAGCGTCCAGACGCCGGGGACAGCCGCCGCTCGGAGGTTGCCCGTGCCCTTGGCCTCACCAGAGCTCGGCGGCGCGATGGACGAGCATGAGGCGATGGACCCAAGCGGCAACGAGCTCGCCGTCTTCGGCGACGTCTCAAGACGCCCGGCGCACGTCGGCGGCGGCGACGGCACCATGGTCAACGCCTCGGGCATGGCAACGACAACCGCGTCCGCTCGGAGGACATCGTCGCCCTTCTCGAGCGCGCTGCGCGCAACGCGCAACAAGCGCTCGGTGTGGCGATCGACGCTGGCGGTGGCCTCGTCGAGGATGAGGATGGGCGGGTCCGTCACCAAGGCCGCGGCTCCAAGACGTGAGGCCGGTGGGACAGGTGTTGCCGTCGTGACGACGGCTGTGGCGAGGCTCTCCGCAGGGCGCTAAAGGGGGCGATGGCCACCATCCTCATCATCGACGACAACGAGACCCTCCGTGAAGGGGCCGCGGCCATCGTGAAGAAGATGGGGCACACGGCGGTGCTCGCGTCGTCGGGCGCGGACGGCCTGGCGCGCTTCGCCGAGACCAGGCCGGACATGGTGCTCACCGACCTGAAGATGGAGGGCACCGACGGCATCGCCGTCCTCGACAAGATCCGCGACGAGGACCGGGACGCCGTCGTGATGATCATGACCGGCTTCGGCTCGGTGAAGACCGCGGTGGACGCCATGAAGCGCGGCGCCTTCGACTTCGTGGAGAAGCCGTTTTCGCCCGACGTGCTCCGCGCCAAGGTCACCGCGGGCCTGGCGCTGCGCGACGAGCGCCGCCGCGTGGAGCGCGTCGAGCAGCTCGCCGACGTGCGGGAGAGCGACGCGTCGGAGCGCTACACCGACGCGTCGGGGCCCGTGCGCGCGCCGGCGGGCGGCGGCGCGCGGAGGCGGGTGAAGGGCATCCTCGGCAAGAGCCCGGCCATGGAGCCCGTGTTCAAGGCCATCGAAAAGGTCGCCGCCACCGACGCCACCGTCTACATCCACGGCGAGAGCGGCACCGGCAAGGAGCTCGTCGCGCGCGCCATCCACGACCTGTCGGCGCGGTCGGCGCAGCCGTTCGTGGGCGTCAATTGTGCGGCCATTCCCGCCACGCTCCTCGAGAGCGAGCTGTTCGGCCACGAGCGCGGCGCGTTCACGGGCGCGGTGAAGCGGAAGCTCGGGCGCTTCGAGCTCGCGCAGGGCGGGACGCTCTTCCTCGACGAGATCGGCGACGTCCCGCTCGACATGCAAGCCAAGCTCTTGCGCGCCATCCAGGAAAAGACCATCGAGCGCGTGGGCGGGGAAGGCACGCTCCCCGTCGACGTGCGCATCGTGTCGGCCACGCATCGCGACATCACCAAGATGGTCAAGGAGGGCACGTTCCGCGAGGACCTGCTGTACCGCCTGCACATCATCCCCATCGAGCTGCCGCCGCTGCGCGAGCGCCCCGAGGACGTCGCGCTGCTCGCGCAGCACTTCCTCGAGAAGCTCGCGCCGCGCACCAACGCCCGCGTGCGCGGCTTCGAGGAGGGGTGCCTGGCGGCGCTCAAGGCCTATCGCTGGCCGGGCAACGTCCGGGAGCTCGAGAACGTGATCGAGCAGGCGCTGGTGTTCGCCGAGGGGGAAAAGCTCGGCGCCGACGACCTGCCCGCGCTCCTCGGGGCGCTCAAGCCTTCGACGGCGTCGCCGCTCGAGCAGCTCCCGCCCGAGGACGACCCGCGCAGCCTCGACGAGATCCTCGAGGGCCTCGAAAAGGCGCTCATCCTGCGCGCCTTCCAGAAGTCCAACGGCACCAAGACGGAGACCGCGCGCCGTCTGGGGATCAAGACGAGCGCGCTGTACTACAAGCTCGCCAAGTACAAGATCGAGTAGCCGCCCCGCGCTGCGAGCCCGACGTGCGGCGCTCGAGCCCGCTTCACAACCGGCCCGTGAGCGCGCCGCCGACGGCGACGGAGCGCGTGGACGGCTCGGGCGACGCGAGGGGGGCGACGGCGACGACCTCGGGGAGGGCGCGCGGGAGGTAGCGGGCGGCGGCGAAGCCGGCGGCCATGCCCACGGAGGTGCCGACCAGCATGCTGCCCCAGCCGAGGAACGGGTTCGGCGCGCGGGCGAAGACGGCGATGGAGGCCCCGGCGGCGAGGCCGATGCCGCCACCGACGTCGACGGCCCAGGTCTCCGCGCGCGTGACGGGGACGAACGGGGCGGCGGCGAGGCCGGCGGCGAAGCCCGCGTCGCCGGCGGCGGTGATGAGCCAGAGGGACGCCTCGGGGTGCTGCTTGTAGCTCTTTGCCATGTCGGCGGCGAGGAGCGCGAGCACCGCCGACCACAGACCGGTGGTGACGGCGAGCGAGCCGGCGCTCTCGGGGAGGTCGGTGACGGCGGCGAGGCCGGCGCCGGCGCCGGTGAAGGCGATCATGGTCAAGGCCATCGCGGCGGGTTGGCCCGCGCTGCCGAGGCCGCCGCCAAGGACGTTGCCGGTGAGCGCGAGGGCGGCGTCGAGCGGGAGCACGACGGAGTTGAAAGCGCCGAGGAGCATGCCGGCGCGGATGAGGTTGGCGTCGCCGGAGGTCATCCCGGGGAGCGCGAGCGCGGCGGCGGTGCTGAGGCCGAGGCCGGCGGCGCCGCCGGCGACGGGCGCGAGCAACACGATCGCGGCGTTCGCGCCGCCGAAGCCGATGGGGCTCGCGGCGACGACAGCCGCGCCGCCGAGGAACGCGACGTAGCCGCCGGCGAGCGTGCTCACCCCGATGAGCTCGGCCTTGCCGGACGTAAAGAGCGCGCCGAGGTCGTTTTGCGCCGGCGGCGGCGTCGTCAGCGCGGGCTCCGGCAGCTTGAGCGCGCCGACGAGGTCCGCGAGGTCGCGCGCGAGCCGCGCGTCGTCGTCGTCGCCGCTCGCGTGCTCCTCGTAACAGCGCCGCGCGGCGTCACGCTCTCCCGCGCGCACGAGCCGCAGGCAGCGCTCGAGCGCCTGGGACGGCGCGCCGGGCTCCGGGGGCGCCACGCCCACGGGCGCCGTCTCCTGCGGGCGCGCGTCGTCGTCGGCGGGCGCGGCGCCGTCGTCGGCGGGGCCGTCGGACGCGGCGTCCCCAGACGCGTCGTCGTCGCCCAAGGAGGCAGGCGCCCCGTCGCCCGCGGGCGCGCTCCCCGCGGAAGCCGGCGCGGCGCCGAGCGCGGCGCAGAGCACGAGCGCGATCATCAAAAGCGCCCCCTGACGGCGAGCCCGGGCACCGCGCGCCGCTCGTCGTCGACGAGCACCGTGGGCGCGAGCGACGCGGTGCGCTCCGCCGGTTCGCCCGCGGTCCCGTCGTGGGCCGCCTTGCTCACGAAGTACGCGGCGGTCCCGCCCGCGACGACGCCGGCGGCCGTCCCCGCCCCGACGAAGCCGAAGCCGACCGCCCCGTCCACGGACGTCGACGACGCCACCACCGCGATGAACGCAGCCGACACGAGCATGCCGCCGGCGCCGCCGGCCTCGATGAGCCACGACGGCCAGCGCTCGATGTCGAGCAGCGGGTGGCACGCGAGCGCCACACCGTAGGGGACGAGCGACCCCGTCAAGAGCGCGAACGACACCTGTGGCGTCGTCAACTGCACCCGCGCGCTCGTCAGCGTCGCCAGGCCGAAGCCCGTCAGCACGCCGCCCCACACGAGCGCGCTGTTGGCGACGGCGACGTCGCCGGGCGTCGCGTCGACGAACGGCGACAGCCCCAGGCCCGCCCCCAGGCCGAGCACGCCCCCGCCGAGCACGGTGGCGAAGCGCAGCGGCACCGTGCTCACGTCGGGGCTCTGATCGAACACGGCGAGCTGCAGGAAGAAGCCCTCCGTGGCCCCGGTCCACATCGTCGACGCCGACAGCGCGATGTCGCCGGCGTCCGGCCTGGTGTTCTGCAACAGGAAGAACGAGCCCACCGCGCCGCCGATGGCCCCCACCGCCGGCGACGCCAGCAGCCACGGCAACGAGTCGCTCTGGTTGGTCCTCGTCGTCGAAAACAGCGTGGCCGCGGCGAGGAACCCCGCGCCCGCCCCGGCAACGGTCCCGTGCAACATCCCCTCGGCCCGCCCGCTGTCGACGAGGTCCGACAGCGAGAGCTGCGGCGCCGCTTGCTTGAGCACCGGCGCCGGCGTGTTCCAGGCGTCGACGACGTCGGCCATGGCCGCCGCCTCGCGCTCGTCGGCGTGCGCGCGAAAGCAGCGCGACGCCTGGGCGAGCTCCTGGCGCGTGACGAGCGCCTTGCACGGCTCGAGTGAAGCCTCGTCGTGGCGCGGGTCGTCCGCGGCGGCGAGCGCGGCGACGAGCGCGAGGGCGATCACAGGGGCGCGCCGGCGCTGTCGCAGGCGTCGTCACCGTTGTGGAGGAGCTGCACCGTCGACGTCGTCGGCAGCCCGTCGGCGAGCGCCGCCGCCGTCACCGCCGCCGACGACACCGCGTAGACGTACGTGCCCTCGTGGCGGTCGCTGATCATCACGCTGCGCTTCACCGCCGAGCACGGGCCCGTGCCGCGGTCGATGTTGGTGGCGCCGGCGAAGAAGAAGGCCTGCTCAATCTCCCCCGCTTCTCGATGCCGCCGTCGACGTCGACGTGGAACACCGCGAGCGAGCTCGACACGAGCGCGTTCGTGCCGCCCCACTGCTGCACCGGGATGGCGAGGATCTGCTTGTCGGGGAAGTACGTGAACGCGTGCCGATCCACGAGGGCCTCGGAGTCCGTGAACGCGTTTCCGAAGTCGAGCGGGTCCGCGGCGAGCGCGGGGTGGTCCGGGTCGCTCACGTCGAACAGCTTGAGCGAGAGCGACTGGAGCAGGCCGGTGTCGGCGTCGGTGTTCACGCCCACGGTGAGGATGTGTCCGTCGTCGATGGGGTGGATGTACGCGGCGTAGCCGTTCACCTCGAGCTGCCCGCGCACGCGCGGCGAGGCCGGATCGCCGAGGTCGATGATGGTGAGCGGGTCCGTGAACGGCAGCGCCGGCACGCCGCTCGGCTCGAAGAAGAGGAACTGCTGCGCGGGATAGGAGACGACGTAGGCGCGGTCGCCGAGGAAGCGCACGGACTCCACGTTCTCCCCGCGGCCGATGTCGGCGACGCGCGAAGCCTCCTCGAGGTGCGTGCCGTTCTCCTTCACCACGAGGAGCGACGTGGTCTGCTTTTGCACGTCGGCGCTCTCGGAGTTGTCGGTGATGACCATGCGCAGCGAGCCGTCGGGGCCCTCGTCGAGCGACAGCTCGTCCTTGATCTGCCCGAGGAAGACGCCGGTGGCCTTGTAGACGGCGGCGCCGTCGTCGCCGAAGGCGTCGAGCTTGTGCACGCGCGTGGTGGCGACGTCGGGCGTGAAGTAGCCGCCGTCGGAGATCTCGGTGGACGCGAGGTACAGCGACGACGTCGATGCGTACACCGACGAAAACCCGGCGACGACGCCGGTGGAGCGAAGCGGCGCGCCCGGGTCGTGCAGGTCGAAGCCGTGGATGAGCAGGATGTTGTGTCCGTCGCTGCGGCTGGGGGCGTAGGTGTTTTCGCAGGCGACGGCCTTGTCCACGCGCGGCTGCGTGTCGGTGCCGGCGATGAAGTCGGCGACCTCGGGCAGGAGCCTGCCGATGCCTTCGGCGCGCAGGAGCTTGCGATTGTCGTCGTCGGAGAACGGCGCCGGGTCGAGCGAGACATTCACCGCGATCTGCGCGCGTGTGACGAGCATGACCTTCTGGTTGACGGCGCGCGCGTCGACGAAGTCGCCGTCGATGAGTGTGGAGCGCAGCTCGACGGGCGCTGTCGGGTCCCTGACGTCGTAGATCTTCACGAGCGTCTGCACCTTGTCCCCGAAGAAGTGCGACACGACCATGGCGGTCTTGTCGTCGTCGTCGAAGAGCATGGTGAACGGCGTCCCCGAGATGGTGGTGCGCGACAGGACGTGCATGTCGTCGGGTGGCCACGCCGCGAGGATGACCATGGCCCCGCGGCGCAGGACGAAGATGACGTCGCCGTTGTTCTTGACGAAGTCGGGCTCGTCGACGTTGACGTCCTGCGTGTTGGTCTTGGTGAAGGAGCGCCCACCCTCGCCCTCGCCCTCGCCTTCGGCGAGGGCGGCGTCGGCGTAGCTGCAGGCGACGACGCCGCCGGTCTCGAAGCTCTGCTCGACACCGGGGTGGAGGATTCTGATCCTCGAGGTAGAGCTGGAGGTCCTGGCACGTCTGAAACCGCTGGAGCGGCTCCGGGTCCGCGAGCACGGAGCAGCGCACCGAGGCGAGCAGGACGACGAAGACGGCGCCGCCGAGGCGACCGATGCGACCGATGCGACCGAGGCGGGAGCGGGCCATGCGGCTCGATTGTGCAAGGCGCGCGCCCCGGGCGCCAGCGCGACAAATCGCGCCCGGTTGCAGCCGTGGGCCCGCGGTTTCCTGAGCCGTCTCGACTAGAATCGTGCGCCGTGAAGCCGGCGTGGTTGCTGTGCATGGGCCTGCTCTCCGCGGGTTGCGATACACCCTCGCCTGCGGGAGCGACGACGCCTGCCCGCTTTCCGACCGCTGCGAGGGCGGCGCTGCGTCTCGCTGCTGGAGCTGGGTGAAGGAGAAGGCGAGGGCGAGGGCGAGGGCGATCTCGATCTCGGTCTGATCGCCGGCTGGACCTTCGAGGACGTGGGGCAGACGCTCGTCGACGTCTCGGGCAACGGCAACGACGCCGTCCGCGGGTCGGCGTCGAGGCCGCGGACCCGTCGTTTTCGACGGCCCGCGGGGACGTGTGCACCGGCTCGGCGCTGCTCTTCGACGGCGTGAACGCCATCGCGACGGTTCCGGGCCAGAGTCGTTGCGTCCGCGCACCTTCGGCGGCGGCGGCCTCGGCCGGATCATCACCAAGGAGACGGGCAGCCACGCGCTCACCGTAGAGGTCAAGCAGGGCGACAGCGCCGTAGCGGTCAACCTCTTCAACACGGCGGACACGCTGTTTGCGACCTTCGGCGTCGGCGTGGTCCTCGACGAGCGGGCGAGCTGGGTGATCACGTACGACGACGGCGGCGATCGCCTGGTGCACGTGTTCAAGGACGGCGCGGAGGCCGGCTATTCGCGCCGCGACGTCGTCGTCGGGACGCCGCGCGCGACGACCAACCCGTGGCTGATCGGCAACGAGGGCCAGGGCGTGCGCGGGCTCGACGGCGCCATCGACGACGTGCGCATCTACGACCGCGTGCTCAGCGACGCGGAGATCGCCGCGCCCTCCGCCGCCTGCCCGCCGTAACCTCGACGCGGCGCCCATCGAAGCCGCGTCGGGGCGGTGCGCGTCGACCGCGCTGACGACGAGAGGCGGGGACGAGCCCCCGCCTACGACGTCGTGAATCGCGTTCCACCGCCCGGTGCCCGCGTCGCCGCGCCGTGGTCGGAAGAGGTTTCACGGCGGCGAGCGGTCAAGCCCCCAACAAGGGGCGCGGCGGAGGCGGCCGCCGCAGTCTGCTGCGAGGCCGGCTCCGCCGCGTCTTTCGGATCGCGTCGGTGGGGCGGCGGGCGCGTGCTGCGTGAGCGCGAGCTCCGCGTGCGGGCCCCCGAAGCCGCGGCCATCAAGCCCGGGGGGCCCACGCGAAGCGTGGGGGGCCCGGAGGGCCCCGCGCGAAGCGCGCGAGGATCACGCCTCCGCGGGCTGGGCGGGCTCGACGTTGATGATGGTGATGGGGCCGGCGTCGGTCTCGACGGTCTCCACGCGCCCGGCCTTGTTCTTGCGCTTGCCGAGAAGGTGGGTGACCTCCCAGACGGGCCCGGCGACGAAGGCCAGGGGGTCGTCGGCGAAGGCGGGGGCCTTCTTTTCGAACAGCCCGTGGCCGATGAAGTTCAGCACCCAGCCGGCCGAGAAGGACGTCGCCGACAGGAACCAGAGCGGCCGGTAGGGGTTGAACAAGAGGAGCCCGGCCGAGCCCCCGACGATCAAGGGGATGCCGATGACGTGCAGGGTGCGGTTGGCGTCGTTTTCGTGGGTCTTTCGGTAGAAATCGACGGCGGCGCGCCACCGCTCCTCGAGGCCTCCCTGGAAGTCCGGGTGGGCATTTCGCCAATCCCGCTCCAGGCCCGAGATGCCTTTGCCAAAGAGCGCGAGCCCCGTGAGCTTGCGCCCCGCCAGCACGCCGAGCATGCCCCCCACGGTGGTGACGACGTTCCTGCTCTTTTCGTCGGGCATGAGGTCGGTGAAGGTCTTGAGCATGGGGCCCTCCTGCCCCCCAGTGTAGGGAGTGAACGCAGGTTGACACAGCCGGGGGTCCTCTCTAGATCAGACCCTGACGTTCACGTAAGGGTCAGAGTCATGCTGGTCCAGCTCAAGCACCCACCCGGCACCGATCTGCGGATCGGGGACCTCGCGAAGGCGACGGGCAAGAGCCAGCGTGCGCTCCGGCTGTACGAAGAGCTCGGCCTGCTGACGCCGGGGACACGAACGGCCGGTGGCTTCCGCGTGTACGGCCACGATTCGATCGAACGGGTGACCTGGATCGGCAAGCTCCAGGAGCTCGGCTTCACCCTTCAGCAGATCCACGAGCTGCTGCCGGCGGCGGGCGCGCCCAAGGAGGCGATGGCGCGAGTGCGCCGCGTCTTCGCGGACAAGCAGGCGGAGGTCGCGCGCCAGATCGAGCGGCTCGCGGAGCTGCAGCAGGAGCTCTCGTCGTCGCTCGCGTACCTCGAGACGTGCGTGGAGCAGTGCTGCGACGACGCCTGCAGCTCGTGCCACACGCACGACGCCAAAGCCCCCTCGCTCGTGGAAGCTCTCACCCGTAAGCCCACCGAGGCCGCTCTCTCCGATCGCAAAGGCCCCAACGCATGAAGACCCCGATCTACATGGACAACCACGCCACCACGGCCATGGACCCGCGCGTCCTCGAGGCGATGCTGCCGACGTTCACCAAGGTGTTCGGCAACGCCGCGTCGCGCAACCACAGCTTCGGCTGGGAGGCGGAGAAGCTCGTCGACAAGGGGCGCGACCAGGTCGCGAGCATCATCGGGGCGTCCGCCAAGGAGATCATCTTCACGTCGGGCGCCACCGAGTCCAACAACCTCGCCATCAAGGGCGCCGCCCACTTCTACCAGGAGAAGGGCAAGCACATCATCACGTCCAGGATCGAGCACAAGGCCACCATCGACTCCTGCCGCGCGCTCGAGATGGAGGGCTACGAGGTCACCTACCTCGACCCGCAGAAGGACGGGATCACCTCGGCGGAGCAGGTGGAGGCGGCCCTTCGTCCCGACACCGTGCTCGTGACGTTGATGGCGGCCAACAACGAGATCGGCACGCTCAACCCCATCGCCGACATCGGCGCCGTCACCCGGAAGCACGGCGTGCTCTTCCATACCGACGCGGTGCAGGCCGTGGGCAAGGTCCCCGTCGACGTCAACGCGGCCAACGTCGACCTGTTGAGCATGAGCGCGCACAAGATCTACGGGCCCAAGGGCGTCGGCGCGCTCTACGTGCGCCGCAAGCCGCGCGTGCGCCTCACGCCCATCATCGACGGCGGCGGCCACGAGCGCGGGCTGCGCTCGGGCACGCTCAACGTCCCCGGCATCGTCGGCCTCGGCGTCGCCTGCGAGATCGCGCAGCAGGACATGGCGGCGGAGGCGGTACGGCTGCGCGCGCTGCGCGACCGCCTGCTCGAGAAGCTGCAGGTGCTCCCCGAGGTGCACGTGAACGGCTCGCTGGACAAGCGGCTGCCCGGAAACCTCAACGTGAGCTTCGCGTACGTCGAGGGCGAGAGCTGCCTGATGGCGCTCAACAAGGTCGTGGCGGTGTCGTCCGGGTCGGCGTGTACGTCGGCGTCGCTCGAGCCGAGCTACGTCCTGCGCGCCCTCGGCCTCGGCGACGACCTCGCGCACTCCTCGATTCGTTTCGGCCTGGGACGCTTCAACACCGAGGAGGAAGTCGACTTCGTCGCCGACCTCGTGGTGAAGAACGTGGCGCGGCTCCGCGAGCTGTCGCCGCTTTGGGAGATGTACCAGGAAGGCGTGGACTTGAAGTCGGTTCAGTGGGCGGCTCACTAGCTTTCGTGCTTTGGAGAAGAACATGGCGTACAGCGACAAGGTCATCGATCACTACGAGAAGCCGCGGAACGTCGGCTCGCTCGACAAGAACGACCCCAACGTCGGCACCGGCCTCGTCGGCGCGCCCGCGTGCGGCGACGTGATGAAGCTCCAGCTCAAGATCAACGACGAGGGCGTCATCGAGGACGCCAAGTTCAAGACCTTCGGCTGCGGCTCCGCCATCGCTTCGTCGTCGCTGGTGACGGAGTGGGTGAAGGGCAAGAGCGTCGACGACGCGGGCAAGATCAAGAACTCGCAGATCGCCGAGGAGCTCTCGCTGCCGCCGGTGAAGATCCACTGCTCGGTGCTCGCGGAGGACGCCGTCAAGGCGGCCATCTACGACTACAAGCTCAAGAAGGGCCTGCTCGAGCCCGACGAGGTCTTCGAGCACGACCTCTCCCTCGCCAAGGCCAACCGCAAGGAAGGCGAGACCGACGACGAGGTCGAGGCGCGCGTGAAGGCCGGCGTGGACGCGTACGCCAAGCGGCGCGCCGGAGGTACGGCGGCATGAGCGGCCTGACGTCCATCGGCACCCGGTCTTCGAAGAAGGCCGAGGAGCAAAAGGGCCCTGGGATCGTCGTGGCCAAGGACCAGCTCGGCGTCACCGAGAAGGCCGCGCAGAAGATCGGCCAGATCGCGGAGCGCGAGGGCAAGGCCGGCCAGGTCTTGCGCGTGGGCATCCAGGGCGGCGGCTGCTCCGGCCTGAGCTACACCTTCTCGTTCACGTCGCAGCCCGAGGGCCGCGACAAGGTCTTCGAGGCCTACGGCGCCAAGGTCTGCGTGGACCCCAAGTCCATGATCTACCTCGGCGGCACCGTCCTCGACTGGCAGGAGTCGCTGATGAAGTCGGGGTTCGTCCTGAAGAACCCCAACGAGGTCAAGAGCTGCTCCTGCGGCGAGTCCTTCAGCATCTAGCGCCCGCGTAGGGCGGGGGCTTGTCCCCCGCGTCGGGGCCCCCGCGTCGGCCGGGGGCTCGTCCCCGCTTCCTCGTGGTACGGACCGCGCCGGCCGCCGGCTTCACCCCTCGAGCGCGCCCTCGATGCTCCCGGCGAGCGCGGGAGACGCGGCCGCGACGATCAGGGGCGGCGACGAGGTGGTCCTTCACGCGGCGCCGTGTGCCACCAGGTCGGCGCGCATCGGTCGATCTCCCGACGAACGCCCGCCGCCGAGCAAGCGCTCGCGGTGGCGCAGCGGCGCGTCGACGTCGCCTCGCGTTGAGCGCGCCGGCCGTCGAGGGGGATGCCCGACGCGCAGTTCATGCGATCTTGACCCGTGGCCTTCCACCTGCTGCAGAACCTCGCGAAGCTCACCGCCTGAAGTCCGCGCCGACGTGCCTCGCCACGTACTCCGCGCGGCGAGCCACAGCCTTTCAGCCGTGCGTCGGGCCTCGTGTGGCCAGAGGAGCCGCGAGCCATGCGTCGATGCGCTTGTCGAGCACGTCGAGCGGGAGGGCGCCTTCGAGCAGGACCGCGTCGTGGAACTCACCCAGGTTGAAGCGCGCGCCGAGCTTCTTCTCCGCGCGCGCCCGCAGCGCCTTCAGCTCGAGCTGGCCGATCTTGTACGCGAGCGCCTGCCCGGGCCACACGATGTAGCGGTCGACCTCGTTTTCGACGTCGAGGCGCGTCTTGGGCGTGTTCTCGAGGAAATAGTCGATCGCCTTCTGTCGCGACCACCCCTCGGCGTGGATGCCCGTGTCGACGACGAGCCGCACGGCGCGCCACATCTCGTAGGTGAGCTCGCCCATCTTGTCGTAGGGGTCGTCGTACAGGCCCATGTCCTCGCCGAGCGACTCGGCGTACAGACCCCAACCCTCGACGAACGCGGTGTACGACGTCGAGTAGCGCCGGAACTTCGGCAGCGTCGTCAGCTCCTGCGCCAGCGCGATCTGGATGTGGTGGCCGGGCACCGACTCGTGCAACGCCAGCGGCACCATCTCCCACTTGGGCCGCGCCTCGGGCTTGTACAGGTTGACGAAGTAGATGCCCGGGCGTGAGCCGTCGGCGGCGGGCTCGCTGTAGTAGGCGGTGGTCTGGTCGGGCGCGATGGCGTCGGGCACGGGCTCCACGCCGTAGGGCATGCGCGGCATCGTCTTCAAGACGCGCACCAGGCGGCCGTCGATCTTCTTGGCCAGCGCGCGCGTCGACGTCAAGATCTCCTCGCCGCTCTTGGGGAAGAACCTCGGGTCCGTGCGCAGCGACGTGAAGAACGCCGAGAGCGGGCCCTTGAAGCCGACGCGCGCCTTCACCTTCTCCATCTCGGCGCGGATGCGCGCGACCTCCTTGAGGCCGAGCGCGTGGATCTCCTCGGGGGTCTTGTTGGTCGTCGTGTGCATGCGAACCAGGAACGCGTACGTCTCCTTGCCGCCCTTGCGCGCGCCCATGCCGGGGACGTCGGGGCACGCGGGCAGGTACTCGCCCTCGACGACGGCGAGCCACTTCTTCAATGACGGGACCACGCTGTGCAGCACGAGCTTCTTGCCGGCCGCCTGCAAACGGTGCTGCGCCGCCGGCGGGATGGAGTCGGGCATGCGCAGGAACGGCGCGTAGAACGAGCTCTTGCCGGCGTCGTCGACGATCTGCGCCTTGATCTGCGCCGGCACGCGCGCCACCGCCGCCTTCGCCTGCATCCACTGCTCCGCCTTCCCCTCGCGCAACAGCGCGATGTTCTGGTCCACGAGCGCGGGGAACGCGCGCAGGCGCGCGAGCCAGTCGTCGTAGTCCTTCACCGTGTCGAAGCGCAGCGCGGCCACGAGCTGGTCCTGCGAGTGGACGCCGCCCATCTGGTCCACCGCGAGCAGCCAGAGCTTGTGCTCGAAGATGCCGTGGCGCACGGCGAGCATGTCGGCGAAGAGGTCCGCGTTGAGCTTGTCCTCGTCGGACAGCGTGCTCTTGTCGATGCGCGCGAGCGCTGCGGCGGTGGCGTCGTCCTCCTTGGCGCGCGCGGTGATGGCGGCGACGGACATGTCCGGCCACTTGTCGTTGTAGCGGCGGTCGCCGAGGTACGACGCCGAGACCGGGTCTTCGCGGAGCTGGCGCTCCCAGTCCTTGTCGAAGAGGGCGTGGAGCTGATCCGCGGAGCTGAGCGTGGCGACGAAGAATGCGAGGGAAAGCATCGGGCCTCCGGCGAGAGCCCCTGCTACCACGCGCGACGCCGGCGGGAGACGATCACCGCATGACGCTCGGCTCGTGGGCCAGGGCGCCGCCGAGGTCGTAGGCGCCGATGGTGCCGACGGCGGCACCGGCGACGGCCCCGGCAAGCGCGCCGGCGGGGACGGCGAAGGCTTCGAAGCCTTTTCCCGCCGAGGTGTTCGCGGGGTCGGCGGCCTTTACGGCCTCGCCGAGCCCGAAGGCGATGCCGCCGCCGACGACGACGCCGATGGCCACGCCGACCGCGCCGGCGGCGCCGGCCCCGAGGCAGCGGTCGCGCTCGACGCGCGCGGCCTTCGGGTCGTCGCGCGCCGCGCCCGTGTCCAGGAGGCCGTCGACGGCGGGCCCGGAGAGGAGCAGCGTGACGACGAGCGCATGCATGGAGTTGAAGCCTACCGCTTTGGATGCGAGAAACGAGTCGAGCGTACCGCGGGAGGCGAGTCCATGGCGTCGAAGAAGGCGAAAGTCCCCGCCGGGCCCCCGGAGAAGGTCTTCAAGGCGGGGATCGCACGCGACGACGGCAGGTATCTCTACTACGTCGACAAGCAGTGCAACGTCGTGCGGATGGCACGCGGGGTCGCCAAAGCGAAGACGGAGATCATCGTCGTCACCGGTCTCAAGCGCGACAAGGGCTGGGACTACTACGTCGACGGCGAGGGTGACGTCTCGCGCGAGCCGGAGAGCTGATGACGGTCGAGGACGCGATGAATTGGCTCGGGCGGCGCCTCTTCAGGCGCGCCGTCGGGACCGTCGTGGGCGCGCTCGCCATCGGCGGCGCCGGCGCCGCTGCGCACTACCTCTTCGGCCGGACCGACGTCACCCTCGTCGCGCTCGCGCCCGCGCGCATCACCGTCGGCGACGCCGCGTACTTCAGCCTCGCCGCGGCCGGCACGCGCGACGTCGAGCTGTCGCCGGGTCACTACGCGGTGGGCTTCGGCGACGGCAAGAGCGTCGACGTCGAGGCACGGCGCGGCGGCGGCCGGGTGCTCGTGCCGTCCCCCCGCGCGTGCGCCGTGCACCTCGCCGCCGGCGGGAGCCACGGCGTGCTCGAGGTGACCACGCCGGGCGCCCCCGTCGTCGTGGCAGACGACGCCGCCGTCGGCGTCCGCGAGGCGCTGGCCGAGCGCGCCGGCACGGCCTGGGTCGTCGTCGGCTGTGATCGCGTGAGCGCGCCCCCCGCGGCGATCTGGGCGTCGGCGCGGGAGCGCGAATGACCAAGGCGCGCGCGTCCGAAGCGTTTGCGTTGCTCAAGGAGGGCCGCGAGCAAGAGGCGCGCGTCATCCTCGAAAAGATCGTGCGGGACGACATGGCCGACGCCGCCGTGCTCGAGACGCTCGGCGACGTGCGCGAGAAGCTCGGCGACAAGGCGGGCGCCCTCGACGCGTACTCCGGCGCCGTCACCCACCTGCGCGCGCGCGGTGAGCTGCGCCGCGCGCTCGGCGTGCTCGAGCTGATGGTCCTCGTCGACAATCGCGCTCCGTGGCCTCATACCGAGGGCGCCGAGATCCGCCGCGAGATGGACGACGCCGCCGGTTGTTGGCGGGAGGTCGCCGCCGCGTGCGCCCTCCACGTCGTGCGCGGGGAGCCCAAGCAGGCGTTCGCGCTGGCGCGCGCGTTCGCCGACGACCTCCCCGAGGCCGCGCCGGCGCTCGTCGTCATGAAGAAGCTCGAGGGGGCGGGCGCCGCTGCCGCGCAGCTCAGCGTCGAGCTCGGCGACGCGCTGCGCCGGCGGGACAAGAACGACGACGCGCTCGCGCTCTACGCGCGGGCGTTGGAGCTCGCGCCGTCTTTGCGTTCGGCGCAGCACGCGCGGGCGTCGGCGCTGTTGAGCACGGGGCGGACCGCGGAGGCGCGCGTCGTCGTCGATCAGATCCTGGCCCTCGATCCGCGCGACCTCGTGGCGTTGAGCCTCCTGGAGCGCATCGCCGCGCTCGCGGGCGACGCCGCCGGCGTGCGCGACGCGCGCGAGCGCTTCGACCGGCTGTCGGCGGAGAGCGAGCCCGACTCGTTGTGGAACGAGGACACCTCGGAGCTGCGCGTCGACACCGAGGACGACCCCACGGACATCGAGCGATGACGCAAGACGGCGACAAGCGGCCGGCCAACCGGCGACCGGAGCGAGCGGCGGCGCCGGACTGCTGGTCGTGCGCGGCGCCGGTGACGGCAGGCGACGTCAAGTGCGCCGCCTGCGGCAAGGTGCAACCCGCGGGGCGCGCCACGCCCTTCGAGCGCCTCGGGCTCCCGGCCACGCTCGACATCGACGACAAGGAGCTCGAGCGCGCGTGGCTGCAGCGCTCGCGGCAGGTGCACCCCGACCGCTTTGCGCGCGCGAGCGACGCCGAGAAGCGCTACGCCGCGGAGCAGACGGCGGCGCTCAACGACGCATATCGCGCGGTGAAGGACCCATTCGACCGCGCGTCGTGGCTCGTCGACGCGGCGCTCGGTGGCGCCACCACGGACAAGGGGGGGCTCGACCCGGCGCTCCTGGTCGAGCTCATGGAGGCGCGCGAGCGCGCCGAGGGGTCCGCCGAGGAGGCCGCGCGCGTCGTCGACGAGAGCAAGGCGCGCTTCGCGGCGCTGATGGCCTCGCTCGGGCCGGCGCTCGCCGAGCCCAGGAAGGCGGCGCGCGTGCTCGCGGAGATGAAGACGCTCGCGCGCCTCGTCGCCGACCTCGGCGGCGGCAAGCTGATCGCGACCCTGAGCGAGCGCTGATGCCCGGCGCGCGCGACGGGCGCCGTACCGCCTCGGCCACGACGACGACGGATGGGCGCGCGCCACAGGGGCGCGCCCCGCGCTCGAGCGGGAGCGCCGTGGCCGACGCGCTCGCCGAGCTCGGGGTCTCCGTGCGCGTGCTCGGGCGCGGCGCGTTTGCGCTGCAGGCGGGGGTGGCGGAGGCCCGGCTCACCCACGACGACGACGCCGCGGTGTTCGTCGTCGACCGCTGGCAGGGCCGGCTCGGGACGCTGATCGTGCGTGAGCACGCCGGGGTCAAGGGCAGGCTCGCCGCGCTCGACCACGAGGAGACCGGCGACGGCCCCTTCGACGGGCGCTTCTGGTTGCGCGGCGACGAGCTCGGACGCCTGGGCTTCGAGGAGCGGCGCGCGCTGCTCTCGCTCGCGCCGCCGGTGTTCATCGAGCTCGGCAACGGACGGCTGCGGATGCGAGCGCCCACGAGCGGCGACGCCGCCACCCTCGCGTACGCGTTCGTCCGCCTGTGGTCCCGCGTCGACGCGCGCGGCTTCGCAGGCCGCCCGGCGGCCCGGCGCTCCGCCCCGAGATCGCCGACGGGCGCGGCGGCGACGCGCTCGGTGCGCGGCGCCGCCTGGCCGCAGTCCATCTCGCGCGCGACGTCGCCGTCCCGCCGCTTGTCCGTCGAGGCGCGCGACATCCTCCTCGACGCCGTGCGCGCGGGGACCCGCGCCTTCGCCGGAGACGTCGCGCGGGAGGGGGACGCGGTCGTCGCCCGCTGCGATCTCGCCGCCACCCCCGCCGAACAGGCGCGCGCCGTCGTCGTCGCGCGGCCGCACCGCAAGCGCTTCTCGGTCGAGCTTCGCGCGCCGTCGCCGTCGCCACCTCTGTCGCTGGTCCCGCAGCGCGGCGTGCGCGGGTTGCTGGCGTCGCTGTCCGAGGACCACCTCGCCGGCGCAGGGCTCGAAGCCGTCGACGCGGCGTTCATCGTGCGCGGCGCCGCGGACGCCGCCTGGCTCGCCGACGTCAGCGCGGCGCTCCTCTCGCTCGCGCACGCCGGCGTGCGGCTCGACGTCGAAGACGGCGGCCTCGTCGCCGTAGCGCACGACGTCGCCGACGTCCTCAAGGTCGCGGCGGTGGTCGCGGCCATGCTCGCGGTGGCGGACCGCGCCGCGGTCTGCTGAGCGCGGACGCGCCGTGTCGACGCGCGCGGCGACGACGGCGCCGTCGCCCCGATGCGGGAGAGGCGCCGAAGGCGCTTCAAGCCGCCGCGCGCGCCGTCTTGTTCTCGAGCTGCGCGAGCAGCGCCGCCACCGCGTGGTCGTCGCTCCGCGAGTCGGTCTTGCGGGCGTCGAGGATGGCGGTGGTGAAGGACTTCAGGTCGTCGGACGGCAGGCGCGCGAGGCGCGTCAGCACCTGATGCGGCGTCTGCCCCGTGGCGCGCGCGAGCTTGCCGAGGCTGTCGCCGACGCCGACGAAGGTGTCCTTGTCGGTGTAGACGTCGCGCAGTCGGTACGCGGCCGTCTCGGGGTCCGGGACGTGGTCGTGCGCGAACGCGCCCCGCAGGAACGGGTCGACCGCCTTCTCCTGAACGACGTCGGGGGAGTCGCCGCCGCTGCCGAACAGCGAGATGGCCGTCTCGGCGATGCCGCCCGCGGCCAGGCCGATGCCCGCGCCCACGGGGCCGCCGACCACCATGCCGACGCCGGCGCCGACCAGCGGCAAAGACGCGGCCGCCGCCCCGGCGACGTCGCCGTCGGCGAGCGACGCGCCCACGTCGAACGTCGAGAACGCCACACCGACGGCGAGGCCCGCGCGGCCGACGCTCTTTCCCGCCAGCGACGCGATGCTGATCCCTTCCGACGTCGCGTGCTCCGCGGTACCGAGCACCGACTTGAGGTCCTCGGGGTCGAACGTCACCGCGTCCTGCGCGAGGGCGCCGAGGCCGAGGGCCGCGCCGAGCGCCTGGAAGCGCGGCGCCGCCGACGTCACAGATGCGCCGTCGCCGCCGAGGGTGGCGCCGGCGATGGTGGTCGCCGTGGACGCGAGCTGGCGCCCGAGCGTCACGCCGGTCAGATCCGGCGGCAGCGCGTCGACCTTGTCGCGGTACTGCGACAGCGCGTCGCCGAGCTTGCGATCGGACACGACGCGCGCGGCGCCGGCCACCAGCGCGCTCAGGCGCTGGCGCTCGCCGTGCCTGACGAGATCGGGGCCGCCCAAGGCGACGCTGCGCAGGACGGCGTTGTCGAAGCCCGCGAGCTGCGCCTTGGCGTTCGGTCCGTGGGAGAGCACGCGCTTGCTCTCGTCGAGGAACGGGGCGTCGCGCTCGATGGCGTCGCTGAGCATGCGCGCGCCGCTGTCGCGCTGCGCGAGCGCCGGCACCTGCGCGAGCGCCGCGCGGCTCGCGTCGCCGAGCGGCCCGTCCTCGCGCGCGGCGGTGCCGGCGCCGGGGAGCGCGGCGGCGAGCGCGTGGGCGGCGTTGTCGGCGGCGGCGTAGTCGTCCTTGTGATCCGCCTTGTAGGCGTCGATGCCCGCCTGGATGGCGCCGGGGCTCAAGGCGCCGCCCTTCTGCCACTGCTCCACGGTGATCGCGAGGCGCGCGTCGAGCATGGTGGCGGTCTTGTTGGCGTCGGTGAACGTCTTCTTCGCGTCGTCGATGGCTTCGCCCGCCACCCGCGCGAGCCCCTTGTCGCTGCCGTCTTGCGTGAGGCCGGGCACGTCCTTCGCCGACTGCGCCAGGCTCGTGGCGAACAACGCGCCCCTCCCGCTGGAGACCGCGCCCTTGATGCCGTCGACGAGCTCACCGGGGTTGTCGCCGTCACCCTTCAGCTCGCTCGGCAGCGCGCGCGCGACGGGATCGGTGATCTTGCGCGCGAGGCTCGGGCCGGCGGTCTCCGTCGCCGACGACAGATCCGCCACCGCGCGCTTGGTCTGATCACCCGTCAGCTTGTCGAGGCCGGCGCCGATGGCGCCGAGCGCGTGGTGCGTGTCGTCGAGGATCTGCGACTTCTCGGCGTGGGTCTTGTGCTGCAGCGACTGCGACAGCGTGCGCGCCGCCTGCATCACGGCCTTGCGCTTGCCGTCGTCGTCGTGGGCGGCGCTGATGGCCTTGGCGGCCTTGTTGATGGCGTGCGTCGCCTGCTGGGTCCGCGTCTTCGCCTCGGCATGCGTCGGCGCCGCGTGCGCGAACCGCGCCCGCGCCGCGTGCTGCACCTGCGCCGTCGCCTTCTTCGCCACCGCGTGCGTCGCCTTCGCGTTCGCGGCCGTCGCGTGGTGCGTGGGCGCGGCGTGGTCCGCGGAGGCCTTGTGCGTGGCCGCGTGGGGCACGGGCTTCGGCTTGGGCGGCGGCGGGGGAGGCGGGGGCGGACGGCGGGTGTGATCGACGGTGGAAGACATGCGCCACGTATCGCGGCCGGGGCGCACTTCGGTGCACCTCCGCGCATCCCCGCACCGCCGTCGGTCGATCGACGGAGCCTCGCCCGGCGAGGCCGCATCGGACAGCGGCCCCGGCCCGGTCGAGCGGCTTCCCCCGAAGATCCGACTCGGCAAAGGTATGTTCGTGTCGTACATCGGTCCTGTGCCGGATCAAGAGCAAGACGCGCAGCGCCAGGGGTGGAGCGGAGCGCGCAGCCCGCGGGGCCTGCCCGACATCGACGAGCTCGACCGGGTGTTGGAGCGCGCCCTGGCGGTCGCGCACGCCTATGTGAAGCAGCCGCGGCTCGAGCAGCTCATCGGACGGCTGTTGTCCGCGAGCGACGTCCTCGCCGCCCGCGGCATCACGGTGCCGCCGCGGGCGCTGCCGCTGCAGGTCCTCGAGGCGGTGGACGACCCGGAGGAGTGGTTCGCCCGCTACTACGACACGCTCCGCCTCGGCGTCCTCGAGGTCCTGCTGCACGAGGAGCTCGCCGAGTGGCAGCCGCTCGTGGACCAGATGCTCGCCGCCTTCCGCCGAAGCGAGCACGCGATGGTCTTGTGCAGCGGCCTCGCCATCCTCGAGAGCGTCATGGCCACCGCCGCCGGCGGCGCCCGCCCCGGGCTCGCCGCCGACACCAGCCCGCGGCGGGAGCGCGCGCTGCGCGGCCTGGCCGGACGCACGCTCGACCTGTCGGAGACGGACTGGGGCAGCACCCACCGCCACGTCCTCGGCTGGTCCCTCGACGCCGCCGTGACGCGCCTGCGCCCGAGCGGCGACGGCGGGCGCCACTGGACCATCGAGGGCCGCGACTCGCCGTCGGGTTGGACGCGCGAAGACGCGATGAAGGTGCTGAACGCCCTCGGCACCGCCGCCACGCTCTTGCCGCAGCGCCTGTCGAGAGACGCGCCCGCCCGCGTCTCCTTCGGGCCCACGCCCGCGCGCAGACAAGACCCGCTCCTGTGACGCGCGCTCCGTCCGGTCGCTGATCAAGCGCGGCCGCCGACGAACGATAGATCCCAGGTGTCGACGCCGTCGGAGCCGACGCGGAGGTGCCGCGATGGATCCTCGAATCGATGCCGCGCTCCCGCCGCTGCCGCTCGCCGCCTGGCAAGACACCCGCGACACGCTGCACATGTGGATGCAAGTCGTCGGGAAGGTCGCGCTCGCCACCAGCGCGCTCACCAACCACTACTGGAACGCGGCGCTCGTCCTCACGCCGCGCGGCCTCGCGACACACCCGTTGTTCTTTCGCGACGTCGCCTTCGCCGTGACGTTCGACTTCGTCGCCGATCGCCTCGTCATCGAAGAGTCGAGCGGCGGCCGGCGCGAGCTCGCGCTCGAGCCGATGAGCGTCGCCGCCTTCTACGAGCGCCTGATGGGCGCCCTGAGAGACCTCGGCATCGACGTCCACATCTGGACCACCCCGGTGGAGGTGGCGCGCGCGATCCCGTTCGAACGCGACGTCGAGCACTGCGCCTACGACGCCGCCCAGGCGCACGCGTTCTTCCGCGTCCTCGTCGGCGTCGAGCCCGTCTTCGAGCGGTTCCGCGCGGGCTTCGTCGGCAAGAGCAGCCCGCTGCACTTCTTCTGGGGCGCCTTCGACCTCGCGCTCACGCGGTTCTCGGGCCGCCGCACGCCCACGCTGGCCGACGACCCCGTCCAGCGCGAGGCGTACTCGCACGAGGTCATCAGCCACGGCTTCTGGCCCGGCGGCGGGGGCTACGAAGACGCCGCCTTCTACGCGTACGCCGCGCCGGAGCCGGCGGGCTTCGCGAGCGCTTCGGTGTCACCCCCCTCCGCCTTCTACAGCGACGCCCTGCGCGAGATGGTCCTTCCCTACGAGGCGGTGCGCACGTCGCCGTCGCCGTCGTCGGCGCTCGGCGGATTCCTCGAGACCACCTACACCGCGGCCGCCGACCTCGCGCGGTGGGACCGCGAGTCCCTCGAACGGAGGATTCTGATGGCGTGCTCTCACCTCGCGCAGGTGACGACGCTCAAAGCGCCGGGCCACGTGTGTGAAGAATGCGTTCGCATCGGCTCGGGCTGGGTGCACCTGCGCACCTGCGAGACCTGCGGCGTGACGCTCTGTTGTGACTCGTCGCCGAACCGCCACGCACGCGCGCACGCGCTCGCCGCGGGCCACCCCGTGATCGCCTCGGCGGAGCCCGGCGAGCAGTGGCTGTACTGCTTCGTCGACGAGGAGCTCGCCGACATCGTGGGCGTGCCCGCGGAGCTGTGACGAAGAACTCTGACGTGAAGCGACGTCTGCGTGAATGTCGCGAGCGCGCGCGCCGGGGTTGTTCACCGGCGTCGTGGCGGCTAGGTCCACCGGATGGCACGCGGCATCGGGATCGACCTCGGCACCACCTACTCGCTCGTCGCCGTCGTCGAGGACGGCAAGGCGCGCGTGCTCGAGGTGGACGGCGAGGGCCGCCTGCCGTCGGCGGTGTTCTTCGCCAAGGACCTGCCGTCCGGGGTGGGCGGCGCCATCGTCGGCTGGGACGCGCTCGCGGCCGAGCGCGCCAAGGAGGGCGCGCTCCTCATCTCCACCAAGCGCTTCATGGGCAAGGGCCGCTCGCACGCCGAGGCGTTCCTGCACGACGGCGCGCGCACGTACGCGCTCGTCGACGCCGCCGCCTCCGCGGAGGGCGACGCCGAGCGCCTCGTCCGCTTCGCCGTCCCCGACGGCGCCGGCGGCGCTCGCGCCACCACGCCGGTCGAGGTCGCGGCCTACATCCTGAAGGCCCTGGCGGACCGCGCCCGCGCGCAGCTCGGCGACGAGGACATCAAGGACGTCGTCGTCACCGTGCCCGCGTACTTCGACGACGCCCAGCGGCAGGCCACGCGCGACGCCGGGCGCCTCGCCGGCCTGAACGTGTTGCGGCTCCTGGCCGAGCCCACGGCGGCGGCGGTGGCGTACGGCCTCGACAAGGAGGCCGAGGGCAGGGGCACCGGCACCTACGCCGTCTTCGACCTCGGCGGCGGCACCTTCGACGTCAGCGTCCTCGAATTCGATCGCGGGCTCTTCCGCGTGAAGGCCACCGCCGGCGACACGGCCCTCGGCGGCGACGACTTCGACTGGCCCATCGCCAAGCGCATCCTCGAGGCCGCCGGCCTCGACGCCGGCGAAGGCAAGCACGCGGCGACGCAGTCGCAGGTGCACCGCGCGTTGGCGATGGCGCGCCGGGCCAAAGAGGTCCTCACGGAGAAGGACAGCGTCGAGGTGGAGGGCACGCTCGACATCGGCGGCGCGCCCCGCGCCGTGCAGTTCACGCTCACGCGTGAGGACTTCGAGCGCGTGATCCTCCCGGTGGTCAACCGCTGCGCCGGCCCCTGCGAGCGCGCCCTCGTCGACGCCGGCCACACCCCGGCCGACCTCGACGGCGTCATCCTCGTGGGCGGCTCCACGCGCGTGCCCCTCGTGCGCAAGTTCGCGCGCGAGTTCTTCTTGCGCGAGCCGCTGACGGACGCGCACCCCGACGAGGTGGTGGCCGTGGGCGCGGCGCTGCAGGCGGACCTGCTCACCGGCGGCGAGCGCGACATGCTGCTCCTCGACGTCACGCCGCTGTCCCTGGGCGTGGAGACCATGGGCGGGGTCGTCGACAAGCTCGTCCCGCGCAACTCCCCCATCCCCTGCACGGCCACGCATACGTTCACCACCTACGCCGACGGCCAGACCGCCATGGACATCCACGTGCTGCAGGGCGAGCGCGAGAAGGTCGAGCACTGCAAGTCGCTGGCGCGCTTCAAGCTACGCGGCATCCCGCCGCTCGGCGCCGGCCTGGCGCGCGTGGCGGTCACGTTCACGCTCGACGCCGACGGCCTGTTGACGGTGACGGCGCGGGAGCAGTCGACGGGCGCCTCGCAGTCCGTGGAGGTGAAGCCGAGCTACGGCCTCACAGACACCGAGGTCGAGGAGATGCTCCTGTCGTCCATCGACAACGCGCAGCAGGACATCGAGGAGCGCCTGCTCATCGAAAAGCGCGTCGAGGCGCGCCGCGTGCTGTTGGCCACCCACAAGGCGCTCGACGAGGACGGCGCGCTGTTGAGCTCGAAGGAGCGCGCCGTCGTCGACGCCGCCGTGCGCGCGGTGGAGGAGGCGGTGGCCGGGGAGGACCGGCACGCCGTGCAGGCGGCCACGGAGGCGCTCGACGAGGCCACGCAGGAGCTCGCGCACCGCCGCATGACCCGCCGCATCGGCGAGGCCCTCGAGAACAAGACCGTCGACGACGTGTTGCACGACGCGCGCACCGGGACGCTGCGATGAGCGAGCGCACGTTCAAGGTGACCTTCCTGCCGCTCGGAAAGACCGTCGAGGTCCCCGAGGGGTGGACGGTGCTCGACGCCGCGCTCAACCGCGACATCGACCTCGAGCACGCCTGCGGCGGCGTGTGCGCCTGCTCCACGTGCCACGTCTGGGTCCGCGAGGGCTACGAGGACCTCCCCGACGCCAGCGACAAAGAAGAAGACATGCTCGACAACGCCGCGTGCCTGACGACGAAGAGCCGGCTGTCGTGCCAGGTCGAGGTGCACCGCGACCTCGTCGTCGAGATCCCCCCGATGTCGCGCAACCTCGTCGCCGAGGGCAAGCACTGATGCACGCGCCGCGTGGGCAGCGCGCCCCACGACGACGGCCCCTGACGCGCGCGCCCGGCGGGCTCGCCCCCGCGCTCGCCCTCCTCGCGCTCGCGGCGTGTGGGCCGGCGGCAGCGCCGCCGCCACCGCCGCCGGACGACGTCGTCACCGCGTCCTGCGCCGCGCCGCCGGCGCACGATCTCCTCGGCACCACGGAGACCGAGCCCGGCTGGGACGAAGCGCTCGCCGCGCTCGACCTCGACGCGCTGCCCGCGCAGATCGACACGAGCGGCTTGAGCGCGCTCAGCCGCGATCTGGTCGCGTACATGCTCGAGACGCCGCCCGCCGAGCTCGTCGCCGTCGACCGCGACGCCGCGCGCCGCACGCCGCTCGGCGAGGCCGTGCTCGGCGCGTTCGCGAGCGCGGCCGCCGACGGCAGCGCGGGCGTCGACGTCGCCTTCCTGCGCCGCGGGCTGTTCGCGCGCTACGCCTGCGCGCGCCGGCAGCCCGTGCGCCTCGAGGACTTCCTCGCGGACTTCACGCCCGACGCCACCGAGGCGCTCGCGCGCTCGATCCCCAAGGCGCGCCCCCGCCGCCTGACGCACGGCACCGACGCCGCCGGCCACGACGTCTACCTGGGCGAGACGCTCCTCGACGACGGCAGCGTCCGCGAGACCGAAGCGCTCGTCCACGGCGCGCGCGCAGACGGCGCCGTCGACTTCCTCGCCTACGACGCCGCCGGCGATCTCCACCGCAGCTCGGTGTTCGCCACGTCGTCGGGCGGAGACGTCCCCGGCCCCGTTCCCTTCGCCTGCATGGCGTGCCACCGCGACCTCGACGGCGGCACCGGCTTTACGCTCATCCGGCCCTGAGCGCGGCGACGACGTCGTCGTCAGCGACAAACGCCGTCCCGCGGTGGATGCAGAGGCTGACGCGTCACGTGTTGATCCGAGCCACCCGGAAGGGGCCGGTGCTACGGCCCAGGCCGTGGACGACCTCATCGGCCCCGAGCACCCGGCTCGCCTGATCGACCGCGTGAGCGGCGGGGGCGAGCTCGACGGGCTCACAGCCAGCGCCAAGGCCGTGCAGTTTGGCGGTGGGCGCCCGATGACGAGCCCGCGGATGCTCCTGACGCTGTACGCGATAGGCCAAGGGCTCGGGAGCGTCCGGGAGATCGCGCGGCTGACGACGAACGACCACGCCTTCCGTTTCATCGTCGGCGACCTGCGCCCGAGTCACGACGTCATCGCCAGGTTCCGCGTCGATCACGGCGCCGCGTTCGACAAGCTCCTCGCCGTCAGCCTTTCAGTGCTTGCAGGTGCCGTCGTAGAAGACGCGGAAGGAGTCGCCGGTGTTGCTCGGGTCGATCGCCCGCTCGTAGCTGAAGGACTTGCCGTCCTCGGCCTTGGTGAAGGTCACCTTGAGCTTCACGGGCTTTCCGTTCTTGGCGCTGTCGATGGTCCACCAAAACCGATCGCCCACCCAGCCCGACGACGTGCCTCGATAGAAGCCGCCCTGGCTGTCGGCGCCGTTTTGCACGAAGCCGCCGAGCGCCTTGGAAAAGCCCCAGAGCTCGTCGGCCTTGATGGCGTGCGGGTTGTCCTTGGACTTCTGCTCGTCGACGTGCACCGACAGCCAGCGCCCGAGGTCCGCACGGAAGCGCAGCGTGAAGCGCGTGGCCACGTCGGGCGCGAGCTCGGTGGCCGCCTTGCCGTCGCAGCGCCAGGTGCCCGTGAACAGCTTGAAGGCGTCCTTTTGCTCCTGCGGCTCCACGCTGTCGTCGACAACGGCGTCCTTGGCCTCGTCGGCGCTCGGGGCCTCGGCCCCCTTGGGTGTGGCCACGGGCTCGTCGCCGGCCGGGGAGGAGATCAGCAGGGTGAGGGCGCAGGGGAGGAGCATGGGGTCATCCGCAGTCGGGATCGGGCTGGGCGCAGTTCAGGTCGCAGAAGCCGTCGCCGTAGAAGTTGTTGACCACGCAGGGGTCGTCGCAATCGGGATCGTGCTGCGGGCAGAAGGTGTCGCACTCGCGGTCGCCGTAGAAGTGGTTGACGGCGCAGTTGTCGTCGCAGTCGTCGTCGTGTTGGGCGCAGTCCTGGTCGCAGCGGAGGTCGTTGTAGCGGTGCTCGACGACACACGGGTCGTTGCAGTCGGGGTCGGGGGAGCCGCAGTTGGTGTCGCAGAACTTGTCGCCGTAGAAGCCGTCCTGGACGCAGAAGTCGCTGCAGTCCGGGTCGGGCTGGTCACAGAAGGTGTCGCAGACACGATCGTTGTAGTCGCCGTTGATGACGCAGGTGTCGCTGCAGTCCGGGTCGGGTTGGTCGCAGAAGGTGTCGCAGGTCAGGTCGCCGTACAGCCCGTTCTGCTCGCAGAAGTCCGGGGCGCAGTCGGGGTCGGGCTGGGGACAGAAGGTGTCGCAGCTCCCGTCGCCGTACCAGCCGTTCTGCTCGCAGACGTCGGAGGGGGTGTCGCAGTCCGGGTCAGGTTGCGGGCAGAAAGTGTCGCAGACGCCGTCGCCGTACCAGCCGTTGGCCTCGCAAGTGTCGGTCTGGCAGTCCTCGGTGTCCGGCTGCGGACAGAAGGTGTCGCAGGTGCCGTCGCCGTACCAGCCGTTTTTGGCGCAGATGTCGTCGCAGTCGGGGTCGGGCTGGGCGCAGAACGTGTCGCACGAGCCGTCGCCGTAGTAGCCGTTCTGTTCGCAGATGTCGACGGCGCAGTCGGGGTCGGGCTGCGGGCAGAAGGTGTCGCAGGTGCCGTCGCCGTACCAGCCGTTGCGCCCGCAGACGTCGTCGCAGGCGGGGTCGGGGCGCGGGCAGAAGGTGTCGCAGACGGCGTCGTCGTACCAGCCGTTCTGGTCGCAGATATCGCTGCAGTCCGGGTCGGGGCGGGGGCAGAAGTTGTCGCATTCGCCGTCGCCGTAGAAGCCCGAGAGGGCGCAGAAGTCGAGGCAGCCGAGGACATCGGGCAGGGCGCAGTCGGTGTCGCAGGTGAAGTCGAGGTAGCGCCCGTCGGCCGCGCAGGGGTCGCCGACGCAGGAGCCGGCGGAGCAGGACTGGCCGGCGGCGCAGGCGTTGCCGCAGCCGCCGCAGTTGTGGGCGTCGGTGCTGGTGTCGACGCACTTGTCCCCGCACTCCTGCGCGCCGTCGAGGCAGCCGGCGCGGCAGGTGCCGTTTTCACAGGTCTCGCGCGGCCCGCAGGCCTGGCCGCAGCGCCCGCAGTTGTGCTCGTCGTCGCCCAGGGAGACGCAGGTGCCGCCGCAGTTGGTGCGGCCGTCCTGGCACAGCGGGGTGCAGGTGCCGTTGAAGCAGCCGTCGCCGTCGCGGCAGGCGTGGCCGCAGCCGCCGCAGTTGTCGGCGTCGCGGTTGGTGTCCGTGCAGCGCCCGCCGCACGCGGTCTCGGGCGCGATGCAGCCCGCGGTGCTGCACGCGCCGCGCACGCAGGTCTCGCCCGGCTGGCAGCGGGTGCCGCAGTCGCCGCAGTTCTTCGGGTCGTTGCTCGTGTCGACGCAGGAGTCGCTGCACAGGCGCTCGCCGACCGGGCACGACGCGCGGCAGCCGCCGTGCGAGCACACGGCCTGCCCGGGGCAGGCGAAGCCGCAGCCGCCGCAGTTTTGCAGATCGGATTGCACGTCGACGCAGTCGCGGCCGCACAGGCGCTCACCGGCCTTGCACGCCGTTACGCACACGCTGCGGTCGCAGAGCTGGCCGTCGCCGCAGGCGGTGTCGCAGTCGCCGCAGTGAGCGTCGTTGGAGGTGGTGTCGACGCACTCGTTGCCGCACTGGGTCTTGCCGCCGCAGCCGCCGCCCTGCTCGCCGGTGCACAGGCCCTCGATGCAGTTCTGTCCGGGGGCGCAGAGGTGGCCGCAGCCGCCGCAGTTGGTGGGGTCGCCCTGGACGTCGGTGCAGGTGCCGTTGCACTCGCGCTCGGTGGCGAGGCAGTCGACGGGCTCGACGTCGTTCGGGCAGCCCGCCAGGCCAAGGACACCGACGACGACGACGAGACTCCACCCACGCATTGACGCCTCCAAGGCCCGGACGCGGCCAGGCTACCCCTGTTTTCGGCTGGTCCGCGAATTGCGACCGGAGGGAGCGGCCGCGCCGGAAGAGACCCGGGATCACTCCCGGCTCGTGCGGCTCACCGCGCGAGCGCGCGCAGGCCATCGGCCTCATGTCGGAGCGCCCGCGCCGAAGCGCCGTCACCGGCGGCGTCGTCGAGGTCGGCGAGGTGCGCGAGGACCGCGGCCTCGGCGCGCGCGTCGCCGCGGGCGCGGGCGGAGGCGCGCGCGCTCTCGAGGTAGCCGCGCGCGTCGTCGAGGGAGCCGATCCACGCGGCGTTGAGCCCCAGGTGGACGCGCGCGCGCTCGGCGAAGGCGACGTCGCCGTCGGCCTCGTGGATCTCGAGCGCGCGCAGGAAGAGCGCGCGCGCGCCGGCGAGGTCGCCGCGGATCTCGGCGCAGCGGCCGAGCTCGAAGTTGGCGCGCGCCGCGAAGCGCACCTCGCCCTCGGCGGTGAACGCGGCGGCCGCGCGCTCGAGGAGGAGCTCGGCCTCCGCGATGACGCCGCGCTTGAGCGCGATGCGCGCGAGGGTCCACGTGGCCTTGGCCATGCCGGCGGCGTCGGCGGCGCGGCGGGCGGCGGCGACGGCGCGGCGCGCGTGCACCTCGGCGGCGACGAGCTCGCCCGCGTCGAGGTCGAGGTCGGCGATGTTCCGCTGCAGCAGCGCGGTGAGCCGCGCGTCGTCGACGAGGTCGAGGGCGAGGAGGTAGTCCGTGCGCGCTGCGTGGACCTTGCCGGCGAGCTTTTCGTGATCGGCGCGGGCCTCGAGGCCGCGCGCGCGCAGACGCGCGTCGACGCGAGGGCCGGCGCGCGTCACCGCCTCGTCGAGGATGCGCACGTGGCCGGGCGGCGCGAGGCCGCGCGTGTCGCCGGCGTCGAGGGCCAGCGCGAGCGCGAGCGCTTCGCGCTCGGCCCCGGCGCGGCGCAACAGGACCTCGACGGCGTCCTCGAGCGCGGGGCGCAGCCGGCCGAGGAGGGCGGCGGCGCGGGCGCGTGCGGCGGCCGCCTCGCGCGCGTTGTCGTCGACGGACTGCGTGGAGGCGGGGTCGAAGCGAGGCCGCGTCGGGCGCGTCGGCGCCGAGGGATCGGCGAGCGCGCGGCGGTCGACGGCGCGAGGCTCGCCGCGCTCGGGGGCGCGCGGGGGCGCGACGGGCGTGGCCTCGTCGAGCAACGCCGAAGCGAGCGCGGCCATGGCGTCGGCGTGGGCGGCGCGCGCGGCGTTGAGGGTGCCGCGGCCGGCGAGCTCGTCGAGCGCGCGCTCCCGCACCTGCGGCGCGAGCGCGTCGCCCGCGAGGGCGCCGGCGGCGCGGAGCGAGGCGACGACGTCGGCGGGGTCGCGCTCGGGCACCAGGGCGTCGACGACGGCGGGGACGAGCGGGCCGCGGTGCAACGCGAGCCTTAGGAGCGCGGAGCGGTCTTCGTCGCCGAGCTCCTGCAGGCCACCCTCGAGGAGCGCGCCGAGGCCGTCGTCGCCCGTGCGCCGCTCGAGCTCGGCGACCAGCGCCGGCGCGCGCCGCTCGACGAGCCAGCGCCCGGCGAGCAAGAGCGACGACGGCATCCCGCCGGCGCTGCGCGCGACGTCGGCGAGGGCCCGCCACTCGGCCTCGGACCTCGCTCGCGGGGGGCGACGGGTGGCGTCGCCCTCCCCGACGCGCCCTGCGTGTGCCGCGTCGCCGCCGTCGTCGTCGTGCGCGCGGCCGAGCAGCAACTGCACGGCGGCGCTCGCGAGGATCAGAATCGGCGGAGGCGTCGGCCGGCGGCAGCGGCAGCGGCCCGACGTCGATCGCGCGCTCGCCCATCACGCCGAGCGCCGTCGTCGCCGTGGCCACGACGCGCGCCGAGCGGGACAGGGTGCGCGCGAGCGGCACCGCGGCGGCCCGGATGTCGTCGATGCCGTCGAGGACGACGACGGGCGGCGCTCCCTCGTGCCCTCGCGCCTCGAGCGCGCGCGCGGCGATGGCGGCGGCCCGCTCGATGTCGTCAGGCAACGTCCCTGCCGGCAGCCCCAACGCGAACGCGAGCAGCGTGACGACGTCGGCGCCGCTCTCCGCGCCGTCGAGCGCCACCACGTAGCCGCCCCCCTGCTCCGCGGCGATGGCGCGCGCGAGGTGGGACTTGCCCACGCCGACCGGCCCGACGAGCGTCACCAGCCCGCCCCCGGCGAGCGCGCGGCGGGCCGCCGCTTTCTCGTCGTCACGACCGAGCAGCGGCGGCGGCGTGAGCTGCCGCGGCGGCCGCACCTCGATGGGGCCGAGGTCGACGCTGGTCGGTCCGTCGTCGAGCCCGGAGCGCGCGAGGAAGACGCGCTCCGGCAGGGTGCGCTCCTGCGACTGCGCCGGCAGCGGCGCGGGGTCGCCCATGCGCTCCCGCACGATCTGCCCGAGGGCGCGCGCGCCGCCGTGGACGTCGAAGCCGTCGATGCGGCTGAACAACAGTCCGTCGAGGGCTTCGGCCAGCTCGTCGCACGAAGCGAAGCGGTTGTCGGGGACGGCGGCCAGCGCCTTGTCGATGACGGCGTCGAGCGCCGCGGGCACCCCGCCGACGACGGAGCCGGCGCGCGGCGCGTCGCACGCGAGCACCGCCCGCAGCGTCTCGAGGTCGGTGCCGCGGCGAAAGAGCCGCTGCCCCGTCAACAGCTCCCACAGCACCACGCCGAGGGCGAACTGATCCGCGCGGTGATCGAAGGGATCGCCGCACACCTGCTCCGGCGCCATGTAGGCGCACTTGCCCTTGAGCGTGCCCGCGTCGGTGAGCGTGGTCTGGCTGCGCGCCTTGGCGATGCCGAAGTCGACGACCTTGGCGTGTCCGTCGAGGGTCACGAACAGGTTTTGCGGCGAGACGTCGCGGTGCACGATCTCGAGCGGCTCGCCGTCGAGCGAGCGCTTCGCGTGCGCGTAGGCGAGTCCCGAGGCGGCGTCGAGGCCGATCTGCACCGCGGCGCCGAGCGGGAGCCGCTCGCCGCGCACCAGGCAGCGCGACAGCAGCCGCCCCACGTCGAGGCCTTCGAGGAGCTCCATCGCGATGAACAGCTCGCCCTCGTCGGCGCCGGCCTCGAGGACCTGCACGACGTTCGGGTGGCGGAGGTCGGCGGCGATGCGTCCCTCGTCGAGGAACATGTCGGCGAAGCGCTTGCTGCGCGCGAGGTTCGGCAGGATGCGCTTGACGGCGACGAGCTTGGCGAAGCCCGCGGTGCCCACGAGCTTGGCGAGCCAGAGCTCGGCCATGCCGCCCTCGGCGAGAGGGCGCAGGAGCTCGTAGCGGCCGGACAGGAGGGACGCGGTCACGCTGCGGTCGAGCCTACGGCGATCGACCGACGAGGGGCGACATGTTGCATCCGTAGTCGCACCGAGCACGGCCCCCGCGCCACGCCGACAACCCACTTGTTCGGAGGAGGATCTCGTCATGGCACTCGGACTTCCCATCTCGACCGGCGGCAAGGATCTCGAGCAGCTCCTGATGGAGGCCGAGGACTCGATGCGCCGCGCCGACCAGGCGAACGCCCAGAAGAAGTCGCAGCAGGCGGGCAACTGCGGCGGCAGCGACGGCTGTGGGAACCAGCAGCAACAGCACGGCGCGCAGAGTCCGGGGCAGAGCCCCGCGCCCGCGCAGGTGCCGCAGCGCCAGGCGCCCGACGTCGCCGCGCAGCAGGCCGCGCGCCGCGCCGTCACGGCCGGCGAGCAGGATCAAAAGAGCCGCTGTGGCATCTGCCCGTCACCGGTCCCCCCCGAGACGAACAAGCCCACCGCGCCGAGCGAGCTCCAAAAGGCCCTCGAGGCGTCGACCAGGAAGGCGGTGCCCGCGAGCGTCAACGCCAACGCGCAGGCGCCCGCGAAGACGGCGACGCCGCAGGCGCCCGCGCCGCCGACGCCGCCGCAAGATCCGACGTCGCAGGCGCGCACGCCTCGGCCCCAGGCGCTCGCGCAGGCGCAGACCGCGAACCGTCCGGATCGCATCCTGCGGCGCGGCGACTCCGGCGAGGACGTGCGTGACCTGCAGAAGCAGCTCAACGCGCAAGGCGCCAAGCTCGAGGAGGACGGCAAGTTCGGGCCGAAGACGTTGGCGGCGCTCAGCAAGTTCCAGCGTTCGCAGGGCATGCGCGCCGACGGCTCCGCGGGTCCGCGCACGCGCGAGGCGCTCAAGACCGCGAAGCCGACGCCGCGCCCGCCGACGTCGGGCAGCGATCGCACGAGCGGCACCGATCGCACGCAGGAGCCCCAGGCGACGTCCGGGAACCCACCGAACAAGTCCGCCAGGATCGATCAGGTCAGTCACTCCGGCGCACGCAACCAGATGATCGCCGGCAAGATCACGGTCAACGGCCACACCTATTCGTTCAAGAGCGGCGGCCACGCGCGCGGCAGCCTGCCCAAGGGCGACTACACCGTGAGCAACCTGCGCAGCACAAGCCAGGCGGGCATGGTGAAGGACGGCGTGGGCTTCAAGGCCGACCTGAGCAACAAGTACGACGCGCGCGTGCACGACACCCGCAGCGCGCTGCGCATCCACCCCGACGGCGGGAGCGCCGGCACCAGCGGCTGCCTCGGCATCGAGGGCAACGCCGCGACGCTGCGCCAGTTCCGCGCCGACCTCGCCGCGGAGATCAAGCGCAACGGCGGCAGCTTCACGCTGCACATCGGTTGAACGTGGTGCGCCTCAGGCGCCCCGCTTGGCCTCGAACGCGTCCAGGCCCGCGCGCGCCGTCGCCTGCACCTTCTTGCGCAGGAACGGCGCCCAGCCGAGCAGCACACCGGGGGCGCCGAGCGCCTGTCGCGACCAGCGCCAGAAGCTGAAGGTGTCCTTGTGCGTCGCGATCTTTCCGTCGCGGAACGTGAAGCGCGCGTCGATGCTGTTGTGCACGCGGCGGCCGGTGGCCTGGAACGTGTAATACGCGTCCCAGTGGGCGGATCCCGACGTGTCGTCGGCGACGACGTCGCGCGTCTCCAGGCGCAGATCCTTGCCGCGCTCGCAGAGCATCCGCCACATGTTGCGTGCGCGCTCGCCCTTGAGGCCGGGGAAGACCTCGTCGGAGAAGTCGACGTCGTCGGCGTAGCAGGCGGCCATGCCGTCACCGTCGTGCGCGTTGAACGCGGCGTAGAAGCGCTCGATGAGCGCGGCGTTGTCGTGGGCCATGCCCGACAGATACGACGGCGCGGTCGCGCCGTCTCGGGCGTTTGACCGAGGCCGATCCACCCCCGCGCACACGACGAGAGAGCCGCCGCCCACGACGGCGATAACGACGGCATGCCTGCCATCGGACCCACCAACGCAAACGGGGCCTCCTCGGCCTCGGCCACCACGACGACCCCGGACGGTGGCGGCAGCCCCGCGGTCGAGACCAGGCTCCACAAGCTCCAGGACGAATTCGACGGGAAGGGCGCCACCCGCCACGCCGAGAAGATGCTCAAAAAGCTCGGCTTTCACCCCGGCGCCGTCGACACGCACTACAGCGCGCGCACCGAGGCCGCGGTGGAGCAGTTCCAGCGCGCCGCCGGCCTCCACGCGACCGGCGCCCTCGACGCGCGCACGCTGCACGCGATGCGCAAGGCCGCGGAGCACAAGGCCAAGGGCGTCGAGGCGCCGGGCCAGAAGAGCAAGGCCGTGGCGCAGGAGGAGCGGCGCCTCAAGCGGCAGGGCTATCACCCCGGCAAAGCCGACGGCGTCTACGACCAGCAGACCGCCGCCGCGGTGCGCGCGTTCAAGCACGACCAGGGCATCAAGGGCCACACGCGCGCGGCGCAGGACGTGCTCGGCAAGAACGCGCGCAAGAAGCTCGACGCCGCCGGCGGGGCGACGAAGCGAGCGGAGCAGCAGCTCAAGAAGCTGGGCTTTCACCCCGGCGCCGTCGACGGCAAGTACACGCGCAACACGCAGCGCGCCGTCGACGCGTTCCGCAAGAAGCACCACATGCGCGGCGTCGGCAAGCACGCCACCCCGGGCACGCTTCGCGCCATCCGCAAGGCGTACCAGAACAAGGTCGGCGGCCGCGTCGCCAGGCGCGAGATGAAGAACCTCGAGCGCGTGGCGCAGGCGGGCGCGCAGGGGAAGCGCCCGATGGGCCGCTGCCTGTTCGCCGTGCAGAACTACCTCGACCGCGTCACCTACGGGAAAGGCAAGGTGCCGCGCCTGCCCTACGCCCACGACTACGCCGACTACCTGAACAGCGGGCACAACGCGAAGCGCCTCGGGCTCAAGAAGCTCAACATCCACAACCCGTACGCCGCGCCGCCGGGCGCCATCATCGTCGTGCGCGCAGGGACGCCGGGCACGAGCCACCCGACGGCGGGTGACATCGTCGTGCGTGGCCACGGCAGCCACCTCTACAACGACGGCGAGATGTCCTACGGCGGCCCCGGCAACTTCCCACCGGGCAACAACTACGTCCTCGGCGTCTACGTCCCGGCCGGCTACCGCTCGCACGGCAAGCGCTGAACGCGTCCCTGCGCGGGACGCCGGACCCGCGTCACGCCGCCTGCCGGTCCCGCGCGCTAGGGTGGGTGTCATGCGAGCGCGCTCGCCCGCCGTCGAGCCCGAACAGCCGCCTGTCCCGGAGGCGCTGCCCATGAAGGCGCTCGCCCACATCGACATCGTGCGCGACGAGGAGCGGCCGGTCGCCGCGCGGCGCCGTGCCCTTCGTGTCCTCGAGCGCACGGAGCGCAAGCACCGCGGCGAGGTCGCGCGCCACCTCACGCCCGCGCTCTCCGCGGCCCCGGACCTCGCCGGCGAGGTGCATGTCGCGCTCCTCGTCCTCGACCCCGACCTCGCCGTCGGGCGCGACGACAGCGGGCGCTTCGTCGCCGCGGCGCTGCCGCTGCGCGCGTGCGCCGACGACGGCGTCGGCGGCCGCGTAGACGCCGCCATCGGCCGCGTCGTCGGCCTCGACGCCCTCGCGCGGCTCTTCCAGGCCGAGGAGGCCATGCCCGCGTTCCTCGCGCCGCCGGAGCGACCGGCGCCCGCGCCGTACCGCCCGCCGCCCGAGGTCCTCGAGGCGCGCCGCCTCGAGGCCGCGTTCGTCGATGCGCAGCGGCTGCGGCGCGAGAAGCTCGCGATCCTCGGCCTCGAGCCCGAGGACCTCGACGACGATCCGCCGCTCAAGCCCGCGCGCGTCGCGCGGCACAAGGCGCCGATCGTCGCCTACGTCGACGACGACCGCCCCGCCGCCATCACCGTCGGCGCCGCGAGCGCGGAGCGCCGCGTCGAGCTCGGCCGCGCGCACCCCGGCGCCTGGTGGGCCGCCGAGCGCTCCGGCGATCACCGCGGCGCGCGTCGCTTCCACCTGCGCCTCGATCGCAACGCGCCGCCGGAGCGCGCCGCCGTGCGCCGCGAGCGCTCGCTGCCCGGCGGCGACGGGCCCGTCGAGCTCACGCTCGGCACGGTCCACATCGAGCGGGACCTCGACGGACGCGGCGCGGTGGTGTGGGTCGAGGAGGAGGACGGCCTCGTCGTGGCGGTGACGCTCACCTGGTCGTCATGGGGCGCGCTGCGGGCGAGCGAGTCCAAGCCCGGGCCCACCGCGCCGGCGCGCGGCAGCCGCTGAAAGGCTGACGAAAAAAAATAGGGCTCGTAGCAGCACTCGGCGAAGCCGCCCACAAGGTGGCTCGCCGCGCGGAGTACGTGGCGAGGCACGTCGGCGCGCAAGAACGCCGTGATCGACGCGGAACCTGGCGATGACGTCGTGACTCGGGCGCAGATCGCCGACGATAAAACGGAAGGCGTCGTCGTTCGTCGTCAGCCGCGCGATCTCCCGGGCGCTCCCGATCCCTTGGCCTATCCTGTCCGCCGTGTGGCCGTAGCACCGTCCCCTTCCGGGTGGCTCGGATCAACGGTCCATCGGGCCAGCCCTCGTCGTGGACGAGCCCCCGCCCTACTTGATGAGGGTGAGCTCGGCGGCGGCGCGGTCGACCTCGGCGCGGAGGAGCTGGAAGGTCTCGTCCTCGGTGGAGACGGCGCCGAGCTGCTTGAGCTTCTGCTCGGCGTCGTAGAGCGCCTTGTTGGCGTGCTCGCGGACGACCTCGCCGGCCAACGAAGCGCTCTCGCACATCACCGTGATGTTGTTGGCGTCGACCTCGACGAAGCCGCCCGACACCATGAGCTTCACCAGCTCGTTGTTGCGGCGGAACGAGAGGATGCCGGTGCCGAGCGCGCTCAGGAACGCCTCGTGGTCCGGCAGCACCTCGAACTCGCCCTCGACGCCGGGGATGACGACGTCGGTGGTCTCGCCCACGATGACGCGGCGGTCGGGGGTGACGATGTCGAGGTTCATGCTCAGGCCATCTTCTTGGCGGCTTCGTACACGTCCTCGATGCCGCCCTGCATGTAGAAGGCCTGCTCGGGGATGTCGTCGCACTCGCCGTCGACGATCTTCTTGAAGCTCTTCACCGTGTCCTCGACCTTCACGTACACGCCGGGGCGCCCCGTGAAGACCTCCGCGACGTGGAAGGGCTGCGAGAGGAAGCGCTGGAGCTTGCGCGCGCGCGCCACCGTGAGCTTGTCCTCCGCCGACAGCTCGTCCATGCCGAGGATGGCGATGATGTCCTGGAGGTCCTTGTACTTCTGCAGCACCTGCTGGACGCGGCGCGCGGTGTTGTAGTGCTCGTCGCCGAGGACCTCGGGCGTGAGGATGCGCGAGGTGGAGTCGAGCGGATCCACGGCGGGGTAGATGCCGAGGTCGGTGAGCGCGCGGTTGAGCACCGTCGTCGCATCCAGGTGGGCGAAGGCCGTGGCGGGCGCCGGGTCGGTGAGGTCGTCGGCGGGGACGTAGATGGCCTGCACCGACGTGATGGACCCCTTGTTGGTCGTGGTGATGCGCTCCTGCAGCATGCCCATCTCCGTGGCCAGCGTGGGCTGGTAACCGACGGCGGAGGGGATGCGGCCGAGGAGCGCGGACACCTCGGAGCCCGCCTGCGTGAAGCGGAAGATGTTGTCGATGAACAGGAGCACGTCCTGCTCGAAGTCGTCGCGGAAGTACTCGGCGACGGTGAGCCCCGAGAGCGCCACGCGCGCGCGCGCGCCGGGCGGCTCGTTCATCTGGCCGTAGATGAGCGCGACCTTGGACTCGTCGGTGAGGACCTTGCCGGTCTTCTCGTTCTTGACGATGACGCCGCGGGTGATGTCCGGGTTGTCCTTGTCCGGCTTGCCTTCCTGCATCTCGTTGTAGAGGTCGCGGCCCTCGCGTGTGCGCTCACCGACGCCGGCGAACACGGAGAGGCCGCCGTGTCCCTTGGCGATGTTGTTGATGAGCTCCATGATGGTGACGGTCTTGCCGACGCCGGCGCCGCCGAAGAGGCCGATCTTGCCGCCCTTGGCGTAGGGCGCGAGCAGGTCCACGACCTTGATGCCCGTCTCGAGCATCTTCACCTGCGTGGACTGCTCCGTGAACGTCGGCGGCGCGCGGTGGATGGGCCGGAAGTCCTTGGCCTCCACGGGGCCCTGCTCGTCCACGGGCTCGCCGATGACGTTCAAGATGCGGCCGAGGGTGGCCTTGCCGACCGGCATCATGATGGGACCGCCGGTGTTCTTCACCTTCTGGCCGCGCATGAGACCCTCGGTGGAGTCCATGGCGACGCAGCGCACGGTGTTTTCGCCGAGGTGCTGCGCCACTTCCACGACGAGGTTCCACTCGCGCGGGTCGATGGCAGGGTTGGTCACCTTGAGCGCCGTCAGCATCTGGGGCAGCCCACCCGGCGGGAACTCCACGTCGACGACGGGGCCGATGACCTGCGTGATCTTCCCTTCGAGCTGCGCCTCTGCCATGACTGACTCCTGATCCGCGAAGAGCGTGCGAAAGACGGCGCGACCCTGCCAGAAGGCCCGGGCATTTCAAGAGGCCAGACGGGGCGAAGAGGGACCTGCGGCAGCTTGCCGCGGTAAGGGCCGCATCGCCGCCGGCTTCGTTGCTCGTCGGTCACGTGGCGACGGCCACGGCGCGCCTCTCGACAACGCCGCCCCGCAGACGGTCATCGCGCTCTTCGTCGCCGCGCAGCAGCTTCACCGGGCGCTTCGTCCAGCCGCGGCGCGCGCGCGGTGACCGCGCAGCCGGACGCCGGGATCACGCGGCGCTCCACACCTTGCGTCCCTACCAGGCTTCAGACGGGGCGAGCTGCTCCTGACTGGAGCTCGAAGGGGGTCACGAATGAAGAGTCAGATCGAATGGCCATGTTCTCTCATCTGCATGATCTTCTTCCAGGCCATCGTGCTCTGGAGCGGACATGCATACGCGCTGGACAAGTCGGAGCCGGACTACGACCTCAAGCTGTTCGGCAAGTACGTCTTCTTCGACAAGATTTCGGAGCCGGCCGGCGTGATGGGGTGCGTCACGTGCCACACGCCGGAGACGGGTGGCACCAACGGCGACTCGGACGTCAACCTGCACCAGGTGGCGATCACGGGCGCCAACCCCGCGACGGTGGGCAGCCTCAAGCCGCCGTCGAACGCGTACGCGAGCCTGGTCCCTGAGCTGTTCGACTGCGGGCTCGGCGGCGTTCGCGTGAACGGCATCGGCTTTTGCGGCGGCAACTTCTGGAACGGTCGCGCCGAGGGGATCGCCGCCGCGCTGCCGGGCGGCACCAAGCACATCGGCGACGAGGTGTTCCAGGGCCGGCCGTGGAGCGATCCCGTGCGCGCGTACGCCGCGTACTTCGGGCCGACGTCGGACCAGGCGTTGAACCCCTTCGTCAACCCCGTCGAGCAGAACAACGCCTCGCGCCAGGCGGTGTGCGAGCACGTCGAGCACGCGCCGTACCTCGACCTCTACGAGATGGCCTGGGGCGAGCCCATCGACTGCAGCGACACCCCCGTCGCCATCCACGGCGACGACGTCGACGGCGAGCTCGCCTACGACATCAGCTTCAAGCGCATCGCGCTCGCCATCGGTGCGTGGCAGCACTCGGCGGAGCTCAACTCGTTCAGCTCCAAGCGCGACCGCGCGTTGCGGCAGGAGCTCGCGTGCATCGACGGGGGCCAGGGCGAATTCGCCGCGTACTACGACCCGTGGGTCTGCGCGGCGGAGCCGGCCGACAACTGGGGGAAGTTCCCGCTCGTGGGATTCACAGAGCAGGAGAACTACGGTCATGACCTCTTCTACAATACGAATTTCCCGCCCATCCCCGGGCGCTCTCCACCGCATCCCGAGCTGCCGGTGACCAACTGCTCATTTTGTCACTTGAGCGACGAGAATCACCCGGATGGAACCGGACTCTTCGAGCGCTATGCCGACGACTCGTACCACAACATCGGCATCCCGGTGAACCCGGAGCTGCCGGCGGACCCGGACCCGGGCATCAGCGGGCACGCGGAGCTCGCGCCGCCCGACAGCGCCGGCGGCTTCAGGATCCCGACGCTGCGCAACGTCGACAAGCGCCCGTACGACTGCTTCGTGAAGGCCTACGGCCACAACGGCTGGTTCAAGAGCCTCGAGAGCATCGTGCACTTCTACAACACGTCGCAGTCGCTCCCGCGCTGCGAGACCGTGATCGCCTACCCGGGTCCCTACACCGAGCAGGAGGCCCTGGCGAACGACTGCTGGCCGCAGGCCGAGTGGCCGGCGACGGTGGCGACGTCGTTGTTGCTCGGCCGCATCGGCATGACGCCGGATCAGGAGGCGGCGGTGGTGGCGTACCTGAAGACGCTCACCGATCGCGAGACCGTTCAACCGCCGCGGCCGTACCACCCGTCCCATCGTCACGAGGACCACGACCAGCACGGCGATCACGGAGCGCACGGAGCGCACGACCATCACCACCACCACCACGACGACGACGACCGCCGGGGCCGGCCCTTCGGCCGCTGAGGCGCCTCACCAGCGGTTGGCGACGCCGACAGGTTGGTCGTTGTCACTGTCGACGCCGAGGCGCCCCTCGTACTTGTGCAGCTCGGCGGAGAAGCCCGGCGGCTGCGCGCCGTCGGGCGCGCCGGTGTACAGCGTGTAGTCGCCGCGGGCGGGGTCGGGGTTGTAGACGTAGGGCGTGCCGTCGCCGCGCCGGCCCACGGTGATGAAGTGGCTGGGCGTGGTGTCCTCGTCGGTGCCGGTCACGCGCACGGTCATCGACTCGCCCGGGCCGAGCCTGGCGACGACGTCTTCGAGCGGGTGCCGTGCGTTGTAGTCGACGTCGACGCGCCGGGGGCTGCCGCCGCCGGCGGTGACCAGGCCCTGGAGCTCGTCGTCGTCGAAGCCGCTGTGGTCGTTGTCGACGGAGACGCCCCAGTACTGCCGGCTCGCGTCGCCGGGGTGCTGCGGATCGTCCTCGAGCTGCACGGTGACCGGCTTGCCCTCCGCCTTGGTGAGGAGGCGCGACAGCTCCGCCGGCTCCCCGGCCGCGAGCCCGCCGTTGTTGATGATGACGCGCTGGGTGAACGCCTTCACCCGCGCCTTCTCGGCGCGCGACAGGCGCGGGCTGTGCTCCGCGCGGTACAGGGCCGCGTCGAGGTCGCCGCGGCTGTTGCCCGCCTTGTACAAGAGCGCCTGCGCCCGTGAGAGCTGCTCGAACGTGGCGCTCCTGCCGCCGACGGCGCCGGCAATCCCGCGCAGCTCGCGCTGCTCGGCCGCGCTGAGGCGCGCGCTGCCGGCGGCGTGCTCGAGGAAGCGCTGCGCGTTTTCGGGGCCCGCCATCAGCGCGCCGCCGAGGAGGTTCGAGGGCCCGCAGCGGTCATCGGCGTTGCCCGCGTGGATGGAGCCGTGCGCGGCGTGCTGCGTGAGGCGGCCGACGATGCGCTCGGGGTGGTCCCAGTCGCCGCGCGGGATGCGCCCCGAGGCGCTGCGCAGGTGTGTGGCGGCGCCGTTCAAGCCCTTGCCGGAGTCGTGCGGCGCCGCGCCGCGGCCCATGCGCGCGTTCTCCGAGGAGATGGTGGCGCTCAGGACCGGGTCCGTGGTCTCGGGCACGAGCGAGGTGTGCCCCACGCGCGCCCGATCGAGCGGCGTCTGCGTGACCTGGTTCCCTGCGGCGAACGCGTCGCCGTCGCCCGCCTCCGCCTCCGCCTCCTCGAGCGGCGCGGCGGCCTCGCCGGAGACGCCCTTCACCGAAGTCGCGCGCGGGCCGCTGATGCGTGTCATCGTCGTCCCCCTGTGGAGGGGATGAGCATAGTACGTGGCTCCGTCGTGGCGCGGGGAAGTGGCGTATTGACCCTCGGGACCGCCGCCGAACGGGATTCCTTCTGCGGCGCGCGCGAGGCCATCGGGTTCGGGTCTACAATGATCACCCGCGCGGGCGTCATGGTCGACGCGCGGAGGGCGTAGGCGGGGAGGGGGACCGATGAAGATCGCCTTGTTCGGAGCGAGCGGAAAGACCGGCGCACAGGTCTTGAAGCTCGCGCTCGCCGCCGGCCACGACGTCACCGCGCTCGTGCGCGACCCCGCCGCGCTCGTCGGGATCGCCGGCGTACATATCCTGAAAGGCACCCCCACCGACGCCGACGACGTCGACCACGCCATGGTCGGCCGCGACGTGGCCATCAGTTGTGTGGGTTCGCGCACCCTCAGCGAGAACACCACGCGCTCGGAGACCGCGCAGAACCTCGTGGCCGCGGCCAAGAAGCACGGCGTGAAGAAGATCATCTTCCTGTCGGCGGTGGGTGTCGGCGACAGCGCCGCGCAGGCCAAGCGCTCCTCGCGCATCTTCGGCTACGTCATCATGCCGCTCGTGTTGAAGGCCAACTACGCCGACGCCGAGAAGGCCGAAAACATCCTCCGCGAAAGCGGCGTGCCCTTCGTGATCACGCGACCCGTGGGGCTCACCGACGACGACGCCAAGGACGACGTCGTCGCCGTCACGGACCTCTCCGCGAAGCTCGCGCGCGCATACATGAGCCGCGCCGACGTCGCCGCCTGGATGCTCGCCCGCGCCGCCGACGACGCCTACGACCGCGAGGCCGTCTCCATCTACTGACCGCGACGCCCTGCGTCGCGACCCCCGGGCGCGAGGTGCTTGGGGCTCCACGGGCAGGGCAAAACTTTTTGCCCGAGGCACGCGGCTGCGCACGCGCTAACGTGACGGCCCTTCGACGGAGATCGACATGAGGCTGCCCCACGTGTCCGGCGCCGGCGCCGCGCGCACTCTCGCCCTGTTCTGCAGCTCGCTCGCGGTGATCGTGGCGGCGTCGTGCGCGCCGACGAACCCGTTCGACCCGAACGCGCCCGCGGAGCTGCAGGCCAAGGCGGCGCTGTCGGGGCGGGTGGTGCTCGTGAACCCCGAGGCGGACGACGCCACGCTGGTGCGCGACCTGTCGGCGGCGCGCATCGGGCTCCTCGACGACACGGGCGCGCGGGTGCAGCAGGGCGGCGGCGACCTCGACGTCCCGCTCAAGGACGTCACCAAGGACGGCGGCGCGCTGTTCGTCGATCAGCTCCTGCCGGGGACGTACACGCTCGTCGTCGAGAACCTCTCGGCGTACGCGGCGCCGGCGCTGGCGCCGGTGCGCTTGTTGCCGGGCGCGGCGGCCGACGTCGGCGATCTGGTGTTCACGCTCAACGAGCAGGCGGGCCCCGGCCCCGGCGCCATCACCGGCGACGTCGCGGTGTCGACGGGCGGCGCGCAGCGCAAGGTGTCCTTGTTCCGGAAGAGCGGCGCCGGCGTGGTGCTGCAGGCGAGCACGGTCACCGACGGGAGCTTCGAGTTTCAGGGCCTGAACCCCGGGACGTACGCGGTGGTGGCGGAGGCGTCGGGCTACACGAGCGACTACCGGCTCGACCTCGACGTCGGCGAGGGCGACGGCGCGGCGTTGGCGTTCGACTTCTCGGGCGCGGACGCGTTGAACCTGTTCCCGGTGACGGCGGTGCTGGCGCCGCAGCCTTCGCCGAGCACGCTGCTCGACGAGGGGACGTTCTTCGTCTCGTCGGACACGGTGTCTTTGGCGGTGCTGGCGTTCGGCGGCGTGACGTCGATGCGCTTGTCGACCAACGCGGAATTCCTCGACGACACGGGGGCCGATCTGGCCTTCGTCCCATACGCGGCGGCGGCGGAGCAGGCGCTGCCCGACGTGCAGGGGCCGGTGACGGTGTTCGCGCAGTTCCAGGCGGCGAGCGCGGGCGGCTTCGTGTTCACGTCGGACACGTTCACGACGACCATCGTGCGGGACACCACGCCGCCGGAGGTGGTGGACGCCACGTTCGTGGGGCTCCCGCAAGACGGCGACAACTTCCTGGCCAACATCCAAAACGGCGGCGGCACACCCGCGCTGCGCATCGACGCGCAGGACGGCGTGAGCGCGGTGGCGGGCGTGGCGGTGGTGGTGGCGGACGCGGACGCGGCGCCGGCGGTGCCGGACACGTTCGACGACGTCACGAGCAACGGCGGCCTCGTGCGCATCGATCGCGCGGTCCCGCTCGGGACGGACGGGCAGCACTTCGTGTTCGTGTTCGTGCGCGACCGGGCGGGCAACGTGTCGACGCCCGCGCGGCTGCCGGTGCTGCTCGACCGCACGGCGCCGGACGTGCCGCTGGCGGTGGACAACGCCGTGGCGGGCGTGCTCGACACGCGCGTGGCGCAGTTGCGCTTCGACACGTCGTCGTCGTCGTCGGACCTGCCGGTGGCGATGCAGAATCTCGGCGGGGACGGTGTCGCCGAGCGCGGAGATCGTGCCGTTTTCCCAGACGGCGACGGTGCTGGTGCCGGCGACGTTCGCGCACGACCAGGACGTGGCGTTCGAGGCGCGGCTCATCGACGCGGCGGGCAACGCGAACGTGGTGCGCAGCCTCGACGTGCACCTGTCGCTGCTGTCTCGGGTGACGGGCGTGGTGTCGTTCGAGGGTGTGCCCGAGGTGGTCGCCGACGGGGCGGGCGCCACGGTGTCCATCGTGGACGCGACGGGCGCGCCGGTGGCCGGGGCCACGGGCACCACGGACGCGACGGGGGCGTACGCGCTCGCGGGAATTCCCGAGAACACCGGCGTGTTCGTCGACGTCGCGCGCGACGGCTGGGCGGCGGCGCACGTGCGCTTGCCTGTGTTGCCGACGCTGACGGCGGCGGAGGCGCCGACGGCGCTCGACCCGGTGACGCTGCCGCTGTTGCGCGGCTCGCTGACGGGCGTGTTCCGCCGCAGCGACCTCGCCGCCGACAACGCGGCGCACGCGGGCATCGTGGTCACGGCCACGCTGCAGAGCGCGGACCGCACGTTCACGACGTCGACGGTGACGGGCCCCGACGGCAGCTACGCGCTGCGCGACCTGCCGGTGACGCGCGCGGACGAGAGCTACGGGCTCGAGGCGCGGCACGACGACTACGGCTCGGCCACGGCGACGGCGGCGGTGTTGCCGGGGACGCTGTCGCCGGTGAACCCCGACGCGTCGGGGATCCCGCAGCCGGTGCTGCTGCCGAAGAACACGGGCGACTTCGACGTGTGCACGGTGTCGGGCGCGTGCGTGTCGACGACGTTCTTCAAGGACGCGGTGGTGCGCGTGAAGGTGCGTGACACCACCAACGTCACGGAGATCAGGGCGCAGGCGCGCACGGCGTTCCTCGCGGGCGACGCGAACCCGCCGTTTCAGGCGTTCCCGTCGGCGAACGACTTCACCGTCGACATCTCGGGGGCGGACGGGCTCGTCGACCTCTTCGTGCAGGTGAAGAAGGCGGACGGGTCCACGAGCGAGGTGCTGTCGGCCACGGTGGTGCGCGACACGGTGCCGCCGGTGCTTCAAGAGGTGAAGCGGCTCACGGCGGCGGGCGCGCTCGACCCGCGCTTTTCGAAGAACAACTTCGTCGACGTGCAGATCGACGCGGACCCGGGCACGGGCACGGTGGCGCCGCTCGCGCCGGCGCGCATCGCCATCCTCCCCGACGACGGCAGCGCGGCGCCGGTGGACCCGCCGGGCGCGGCGTCGTCGTGCCCGCCGGGCACCACGTGCCGCGTGCAGCTCCCGGGCGCGGCGACCAACACCGTGGCCGAGGCGCTCCACCGCATCGCGGGCTGGGCCTGCGACGCCGCGGGCAACTGCAGCGCGCCCGAGGAGAGCTTCGTGATCCACGACCAGACGCCGCCGTCGGCGGCGCACGGCGCGGGCTTTTCGATCACGGGCGCGGCGGCGGTCTCCGCGGGCGTGTCGCTGCTGCGCTCGCCCTTGTACGGCATCTCCCTCGACGTGGGCGCCGCGCAGGACGCGGGCGGCGGCGCGGTCGTCGACGAGACGGGCGCCGCGGTGGCGGACGTGTACGCGTCGCGCTTTTCGTTCGCGGAGTCCACGTTCGACGCCACGGTGCGCGCGCTCGATCCGGCTCCGTCGGCTTCGGCGTCGCGCACCGACGTGACGGTGCCGGCGCTGCCCGCCGTCGACGGGGACTACCGCGTGTTCGGCGAGCTGTTCGACGCGGCGGGCAACGCGACCATCGTGGAGCCGAACGCGTTCTTCCAGGACCTGCGGCTCGACACGCAGGCGCCGGTGGTGTCCTTCGTCGTGGCGGGCGGCGCCGACGTCGTCGACAGCGGCACGGTGTCCGTGGACGTGGTGGTGCCGTCGGGCGGCGAGGTGCCCGCGCGCATGGACCTCGCGGCGGACGGCGGGCTGTTTCAGACGGGCGTGGTGACCAAGACCTTCCCGCTCGACCCCGCGGGCGAGACGTTCACGCTGCCGGCGAACGGCGACGGCAGCTACACGGTGTTCGCGCGCATCTTCGACGCGGCGGGGAACGTGATCGAGCGCTCTGACACGGTGCTGCTCGACACCACGCCGCCGTCCATCGTGCTCGCGAGCTGCTTGAGCTGCACCGCGAGCGGCGGCCAATTGTTCACGAGCAACGCCAACGCGCAGCTCAGCGTGGTGGCGAGCGACGTCGCCGCGGGCGGCGGGAGCGGGGCAGGGGCCGACGGCAGCGGCGTGTCTTCCCTGGAGATCGACGTCGAGGACGCCAACAACGCGGCCAACGCCACCACGCAGACGGTGCCGTTCAACGGCACGGCGTCGGTGGCGCTGTTCCCCGACACGCAAAACGTGATCACCCTGCGGGGCATCGATCGCGCGGGCAACACCACGGGCGCGGGCGGCGCGCTCTCGTTGACGGTGGCGCACGACGACCGCGCGCCGGTGCTGTCGAAGGTGGAGCTCGCCGACGGCGCGGCGACGACATCGTCGACGCAGGTGGTGCTGCGCGTGGACGCCTCCGACGCCGAGACCGCGGTCACGCGCATGCGCGTGTCGCCCACGCTCGACTTCTCCACGGCGGTGGCCACCGAGCTGCGCGCGGTGGACTTCGTGGACCTCACCGGCGCCGACGGCAGCAAGCAGGTGTGCGTGCAGGTCGAGGACGCCGCAGGCAACACCGCCGCCGACTGCGACACCGTCACGCTCGACCGCGCCGCCCCCGTGGGCGCCGTCGACGTCACGCCGCTCGTCACCGCCGCCACGTCGGTGCCGGCGGTGCTCACGTACCCGGCCGACACCGCCGAGGTGGCGGTGGCGCCGGGGGCGCTCGCGTGCTCCGGGGCGACGTACGTGGCGGCCACGGGCTCGCCGCAGACGGTCACGGTGGACCTCGACGGCGGCGACGGCACCGTTCGCGTCTTCGCCTGCTTCAAGGACGCCGCGGGCAACTTCAGCGCCACGCCGGTGAGCGACACCGTGGTCGTCGACCGCACGGCGCCGGCGGCGAGCGTCCTCGTCGACGGCGGCGCGGAGTTCACGCTCGACGAGCAGGTGGGCGTCGCCGTCACGGTCGCCCCGGCGGCGGACGCGGCGCAGCTCGCGCTGTCTGCGGACACGGCCATCGACTGCTCCACGGCGACGTACCAGGCCTTCGTGTCGCCGCAGACGGTGACGCTCGCGCTCACCGAGGGCGTGCACACCATCTTCGCGTGCGTCAAAGACGCCGCGGGCAACACCACCGCCGCGCCTTCGAGCGACAGCATCTTCTTCGACCGCGCCGACCCCACCGGCAGCGTGCTCATCGAGGGCGGCGCCGCGCTCACGCGGAACAGCACCGTCGGCGTGGACATCACGCGCTCGTCGGACGTGGTGTCGATGGCCGTGAGCGCCGGCGCGCTCAACTGCGCCACCGCCACCTACGAGGCGTTCACGTCGGTGCGCGCGGTGGCTCTCGCGGCGCCCGACGGGCTCAAGACCGTGAGCGTGTGCCTCAAGGACGCCGCCGGCCGCACGGCGCTGTTCTCCGACGACATCACGCTCGACACCAAGCCGCCGCTCGCCTCCATCGTCATCAACGGCGACGCGGCCACCACGTCGTCGCCGAGCGTCACCGTCAACGCCACCTTCGACGCCGACGCCGTCGAGATGGCGCTCGCGGCGTTCCCGCTCGACTGCGCGAGCACGCCCTACGGCACCCTCGCCACCGACACGCCCTTCGACCTCCTCGCCACCAGCGGCGCCGCCACGGTGTTCGCGTGCTTCCGTGACGCCGCGGGCAACACCACCGCCGCGAGCGACAGCATCATCCTCGAGCAGGCCTCGAGCGGCACGCTCGTCGTCGCCATCAACGGCGGCGCCACCGCCACCACCACGAGGAACGTCACCGTCTCGCTCGTGGGCCCGTCCGACGCCGACCAGATGAAGGTCGCCGAGGCCGCCACGCTCGACTGCAACGATCCCGTCGGCTACGAGGCGTTCGCCACCACCAAGGCGCTCACCCTGGCGGCCGGCGGCGCCGCGCCCGCCGAGGGCTCGCGCACGGTGTCTGCGTGCGTGAAGACCACGTCGTCGCAGACCTTGTTCTCGCAGGACAGCATCCTGCTCGACACCTTCGCGCCGAGCGGCTCGGTCGTCATCGAGGGCGGCGCCGCCGTCACGCGCACGGCGGACGTGACCTTGAGCATCACCAAGGACGCGGACTCGAGCGACGTGCATCAGATCGGCGTGTCGTCGTCGTCGGCCACGGCGTGCCAGAACTTCGAGGCGTTCGTCACCACCAAGACCTTCACGCTCGGCGGCGCCGACGGCGGCAAGTCGGCCTTCGTGTGCCTGCGCGACGACGCGGGCAACACCACCGTGGTCACCGACGACATCACGCTCGACCGCGCGGCGCCCTCGCCGGTGCTCGTCGACGTGCCGGACTTCTCCACGGCCACGAGCATCACGGCGAACCTGACCTTCCCCGCGGCCGACACCGCGCAGGTGGCGGTGGCCGAGGGCGCGCTCGACTGCGCGTCGACGGCGGCGTACGTGCCGGCGAGCGCCACGGCCACGGTGAGCCTGTCGGCCAGCGAGGGCAGCAAGGTGATCGTGGCGTGCTTCAAGGACGCCGCGGGCAACACCTCGCAGGCCTCCGACGTCACCACGCTCGACCTCGTCGCGCCCGCGGGCAGCGTCGTCGTCAACGGCGGCGCGGTGGCCACCACCGCGCGCGACGTCACGCTCACCATCTCGGCCAGCGCCGACGTCGACCGCATGGCCCTGATTGAGTCGGCGAGCACGCCGGACTGCGACACGGCCACCTACGTGGCGTTCGTGCAGCAGCCGGCGTTCACGCTGTCGTCGGGCGACGGCGACAAGAGCGTGCAGGTCTGCCTGCAGGACCGCGCCGGCCGCAAGGCGGCCGCGGTGCCGGACAGCATCCGCCTCGACCAGGGCGCGCCCGACGGCTCCGTCGTCGTCAACGGCGGCGACGCCTTCACCAACCGCCGTGACGTCATCCTCACGGTGGCGCGAAACGCCGGCAGCGAGGACGCGAGCCTCATGGCCGTGGGCGAGGGCGCGCTCGTGTGCAACGCCGCCAACCTCGTCTACACCGCGTTTCAGCCCACCGTGCCCTTCACCGTCTCCACCGGCGACGGCACGAAGACCGTGTCTTTGTGCCTGAAGGACGGCGCCGGCAACGTGAGCACCACCACGCGCCAGGACACCATCACGCTCGACACCTCGCCGCCGTCGGGGTCCACCGTCAGCATCGCCAACGACGCCGCGTTCACCACCAGCGCCACCGTCACGCTCACGCTCACCTTCCCCGGCGACGTCACCGGCGTCGCCGTCGGAAACGACGGGCTCGATTGCTCGTCGGCCACGTACGCGGCGCCCGCGTCGACCATCTCGGGCCACGCGCTCACGCCCGGCGACGGCGAAAAGACCGTGGCCGCCTGCTTGAAGGACGGCGCGGGCAACACCTTCCTCGCCGTGGACACCATCGTCCTCGACACCGTGGCGCCCTCCGCGGCCGACAGCTCGCTCGCCATCAACGGCGGCGCCGCCAACACCACCTCGCGCGACGTCAGCCTCGTGTTCACCGCGCCCTCCGACGTGCACCAGGTGGCGGTCTCCGAGTCCGCGCTCAACTGCGCCACCGCCACGTACGGCGCGCTGTCGTCGCCGCTGCCGTTCACCCTCGCCTCCGGCGGTGACGGCACAAAGACCGTGAACGCGTGCTTGAAGGAGGACGCCGGCCGCACCGTCGCGCTCACCGACACCATCGTCCTCGACACCACGCCGCCCACGGCGACCACGTTCACCATCAACGGCGTCACGAGCCCCGTCACCAACAACCCCGCCGTCACCGTCGCCGTCGCTGCCAGCGCCGACGTCACCGGCATGGCGATCCAAAACGGCGCGCTCGACTGCACCACCGCGAGCTACGGCCCCTTCACCTCGCCGGTGCAATTCACCGTCGCCGGCGCGAGCCCCGTCACCGTGTCTTTGTGCTTGCAGGATCGGGCGGGCAACACGTCGGTGACCGGCGCCAACACCCGCGACGTCGTCCTCGACACCACCGCCCCCGGCGGCAGCGTCTCCATCAACGGCGGCGCCGCCTTCGCCACCAGCCGGAACGTCACGCTCACGCTCGACACCTCGCCCCCCGAGAGCGGCCTGCAAAAGGCGGTCGCCAACGACGCCGTCGACTGCACGAGCGCCACCTTCAGCGCGCTCGGCGCCGTGCCGGCCACCGTGGCGCAGACGCTCTCGGGCGGCGACGGCACAAAGACGGTCTTTGTCTGCTTCAAGGACCCCGCGGGCAACGTCTCGGTCGCGCAGGACAGCGTCGTCGTCGACACCGCCGACCCCGTGGGCACCGTGGCCATCCTCGATCCCGAAGGCAACGCCGACGGCTTCGCCAACACCGCCAACGTCACCGTCGCGCTCACGCTCCCCGGCGAGGACACGGGCACCGCGCAGATGGCGGTGCGCGAGGCGGCCACGCTCGACTGCACCAGCGGCGCGCTCTCGTACGAAGCGTTTTCGTCCACCAAGGCGCTCGTGCTCGCCGGCGGCCAGGGCCTCCGCACCGTCAGCGCGTGCTTCAAGGACGCCGCGGGCCGCGTGACGCCGGCGGCGTCGGTGGCGCACGCGAGCATCACGCTCGACACCGTCGCGCCCGCGGGCGTGCTCTCGGTGGCCGAGGGCTCCGTCGTCGGCGGCACGCACTTCGTCAACACCGAGAACGTCACGGCCGTCATCTCGGGCACCTCGCCCGACGTCGTCGGGCTCGCGGTGTCCACGAGCGCGCTCAACTGCGCCACCGCCACCTACGGGCCGTTCTCCGCTGCGACGCCGGTGACGCTGTCGATCGGTGAGGGCGACAAGACCATCAACGCCTGCCTCGAGGACGGCGCCGGGCTCACCACCGCGCTCACCACCCAGGTGCGCCTCGACACCACCGCGCCGGCCGGCACGCTCACGCTCGACGGCGGCGCCGACTACACGGCAGACCGCAACGTCGACATCAACGTCCAAAGCGGCGAGGCCGACCTCGCGCTCAAGATCCCCGCCACCGACTGCACGCCGCCGTTCAACGTCTCGCCCTTCGACGGCGACGAGACCCGCACCGCCACCATCGCCGGCAGCGAGGGCACGCGCACCCTCGGGGCCTGCCTGCGCGATCCCGCGGGCAACACCACGTTCCTGTCCGACGCCATCAACCTCGACCTCACGCCGCCGGTCGGCATCTCCGCCACCTGCGCGTCCTGCCTCGTCGACAACACCACCGGCACGCCGGCGTTCTTCACCGCCGGCACCGACGTCGACGGCGACAGCGTCGTCGACGCCGCCGTGCTGCTCGGCAACGTCGAGGCCGTGGACCCGAACGCCAACGGCTTCGTCCAGAGCGTGGTCGCGCGCGTGGACCTCAACGGCGACGGCGACTTCGCCGACACCGTCGGCGGCGTCCCCGAGACGCAGATCGAGGCCTACGACTCCTTCGTCCCCGTGCGCCTCGGCAGCGCCGACGGCCCCTACGCCGTCCACATCTCCTTCGTGGACGCCGCCGGCAACGAGAGCCCCGAGCTCGACTTCGACACGAGCTCGCCCACGCCCAATCCGCTCGTGGTCAACCTCGACCGCGCGCCGCCGTCGGCCGGCACCACGTTCACCGTCAACGGTCGCCTCGGCGACGGCACCACGTCGACGGCGCGCACCGTCACGCAGAACGTCACCGTGGCGTTCGGCCTGCCCGTCGGCAACGACGTCGTCGCCGCCATCGTCACCGAGGGCGGGAGCTTCGCGGGCCTCTCGCCGCGGCCGCTCGCCGACGTCCTCGGCAACCCCTTCGTCCTGTCGAGTGGCGACGCCACCAAGACGCTGCACGCGCGCCTCTTCGATCGCGCGGGCAACGCCACCACCCTCACCGCCGCGCCGGCCATCATCCTCGACACCACGCCGCCCGTGATCCTGTCGTTCGCGCTCTCGGACGCCACCTCGGGCAGCACCACCACCTCGGACAAGCACGTCGTCAACGCCACGCAGAGCGTGGTCAGCGAGACGGGCTTGCAGATGCGCATCCTCACCCCCGACAACCCCGACGACAACGCCGGCGAGGTCTTCGGCGCGTTCGCGGGCACGGCCTCGGTCGACGTCGCGGGCGCCGCCGGCGCCGACGGCCAGAAGTCGGCCGTGCTGCAGGTGCGCGACCTCGCGCGCAACCTCGCCACCGCCAACGCCACCATCGCGGTCGACACCGTCGCCCCCACCATCGCGTCCGTGACGCTCGCGAGCGGCGCGTCGTCCACGCGCAATCTCTCCGTCCAGCTCAACGTCGACGGCGCCGGCGCCACACGCATGCAGGTCACGGTGCGCGACACCGACGCGTCCACGTCCACGGCCGGCCCGGTGACGGCGTTTCAGCCGCAGACCCTCGTCACGCTCCCCGCCGGCGACTGCGCCGACGGCTGCAAGCGCGTCGAGGTCACGCTGTTCGACGACGCCGGCAACCCGTCGTCGGTCGGCTTCGACACCATCAGCCTCGACACCGTCGCGCCTTCTTCCGTGGCGCTGTCGCTCGCGGCGGGAGGCGCGGTCGTGAACAAGCAGACCACGGCCGTCACGCTCACGTTCACCACCGGCGTCACCGAGGCCAAGGAGGTCGCGCTCGGCGAAGGCATCGACTGCGCCACCGCCTCGTACGCGGCGCTCACCGCCACGAGCCCCGACACGTCCAAGACGGTGACGCTGACCGCGGGCGACGGCACCAAGACGGTGACGGCGTGCTTCCGCGACGCGTCCGGCAACATCGCCACCGCCGCCGATCAGATCGTCCTCGACACCACGGCCCCCGCGGGCATCAGCATCGCCCTCGACGGCGGCGCGGCCAAGACCAACCTGGTCGCCGGCGTCCCCGTCCAGGTGGTGTTGCCGCCCGGGCTCGTCGACGTCACCGGCATCGCCCTGGCCGACCGCACCGGCACCACGGCGCTGGCGTGCGCCTCGGCCACGTATGTCCCCTTCACCGGCGCCGCCACGGTGAGCTTCTCGAACGCCGCCAACCAGCAAAAGCGCGTGGAGGCGTGCTTCGAGGACGCCGCCGGCAACCGGAGCGGCTCCTCGGTGAGCGACGCCATCACGCTCGACACCACGCTCAACGCCGGCTCCATCACGCTGAGCCTGGCCGGCGTCCCCAGCCAGCAGTTCACGCGCATCCAGACCATCGGCGCGACCATCTCCGGGATGAACGCGGAGGCCGTCCGCAAGGTGGAGCTGTCCGAGCTCGGGACCTTCGCCGACGCCACCGCCATCGCGGTGGCGGCCGGCACCGACAGCATCCTGCTGCCGTTCACGCTGTCCTCGGGCGACGGGAACAAGACCGTCCACCTGCGCGTCACCGACGACGCGGGCAACACCAACAGCGCCGTCACCGACACCATCGTGCTCGACACCACGCCCCCGAGCGCCCCTCGCTTCAACAACACCTCGGTGCTCGTGAACGGCAGCGGCTCGGTCACCATCAACGCGCTGGCCACGCAGGCGGCCGACACCGGCTCCGGCCTCCGCTCACCGCGGCCCTACGACCTCCCCGAGGTGAGCTCGTCCAATTGCACGGCCTCGGGCATGAGCTTCGTGTCGGGCAACTGCGAGTGGAACGGCACCACGCCGTTCACCATCAACGCCTCGCTGCTCGGTGAGGGCGAGACCCGCTTTCATGTCCACGCCGTCGACAACGCGAAGAACGCCAGCACTGATGACGTCGTCATCATCACCAAGGACAGCGTGGCGCCCTCGCCGGTCAGCCTCGACGAGGCGATCCCCGGCGATCGCCAGATCTCGCTGTCGTGGTCCGTCCCCGGCGGGCTCCCGCCCGACGTCGCCGGGTTCCACGTCCACTACCAGGTGAACCCGGGGACCTCGGTCTTCAACTGCCCGAGCGCGCTGCCTTACGACGGTGACTTCGCCGCGCAGGGGCTCTCCCCCATCGACGTGGGGCTGAGCTTCGGCTTCCAGCTCACAGAGCTCAGCAACGACATCCCGTTCTGCGTCGCCGTCACCGCGTACGATCACGCGGGCAACGAGATCACGTCCGGTTTCGGCCCCGTCTCGGTCACGCCCTACGCCGTGGCGCCCACCTTGCGCGCGGACCTCACCGCTGCGCAGATGGGCACCGGCACCAAGGTCGGCGCCGTCGCCGCGCGCGACGGTCTGCTCTACGTGGCGTCCGCCGGCGCGCCGCTCGTCGTGATGGACGCCGCCGACGACGCGTGCTTCGACGTCACCGATCCCACCGCCTTCGCCACCTGCACGCACCGCATCGCGGGCGTCGGCAACCTGGTGGATCCGCGCGACATCGCCGTGTCCGGCACGGTGGTGTTCGTCGCGGACGCGGGCTTCGGGCAGGGCTTGCGCGTCTTCCGCGTCAACGACGGCTCGTCCATCACGGAATTCGGGTTCTCGCCGCTGCAGAGCGTCGGGGGGTTCTCGCTCGGAGACGCCAAGTCGCTCTCGGTGCAGGGCAACACGCTCGCCGTCGTCTCCGACTTCGGCGTCGGCCTCCTCAACCTCGACACCGTGTGGTCGAACGCCGCGCCGACGCTGTTTTCGTCCATCACCGCCAACTCCGTCACCGGCAAGGGGGTGGGCGTGGACATCCAGGGGAACCGGCTGGCCATCGGCGGCAGCAACGGCCACAACCTGTGGGACATCACCAACCCGGCGAGCCCGGTGGAGGTCACCACCGACTGCAGCGCCTCCACGGGCTTGCTGCGCGCGGCCAAGCTCGCCGGGCGTACCTTCTACTTCGTCGGCGTCGACAACACGCTCTACTCCTGCGACACGTTCACGGGGTTGGAGCGGTCGAGCGCGTCCACGGAGAGAGCGCACATCGCGCTCCTCGGGCCGTATCTGGTCACCACCGGCAGCGGCGCCCTCGAGGTCATCGACGCGTCCGATCGCACCGACATCCGCTTCATCGGGCGTGATGACTCGGGCGGGTTCGGCGACATCGATCTCGGTCCCCTGGCGGTCGACAAGACGCGCGCCTACTGGGCCACCGGCGTCGGCAGCGACCTCCGCGTGGTCGACTTCACCCGCGTCCGCGCGCTGGAGCAGGCCGATCAGGAGGGCAACCTCGAGGGCGACAACGCGTCCACCCTCCTCGGCGACGCGTACGTCAACGACATCAGCGACGTCGCCCACGTCCAGCGCTTCGGAGTGCAGATCGACGCCAGCGGCTCCGGCGTCGGCATCAACGATCTCGTCGAGGAAAACGGCATCGTCATCGCGCTCAGCACGGGACACATGCGGCTGGAGACGCGCTCGTCGAACGGCGGACTCACCTCGCCCTTCGTCGTCGCCACCGCCGCCAGCGGGACGTCGGCCACGGTGGCCTCGGCGGTCCTGCGCTGGCCGTACCTCGTCACCGTGGAAGACGGCGCGAGCGTCACGGTGCGGAGCTACGACCTCACCACCTGGACCTCGTCCGTGGGGCCGACGCTCCGATCCACCCAGACCATCCCCGTCACCGCCGGCGTCCGGCTCACCAAGTCGTCCATCTCGTACATGCGCGGCTCGATCTACGTCGGCGTCGGCGACTTCAGCGGCTCCGACGCGGCGCGCGGCGTCTACCGCATCCCCTTCAACGAGGCGAGCGGCGGCACGCTCAGCACGGCGCAGCCAGGTCCTGTCCGACACGTCCGGCGTCATCGGCCTCTCGCGCCACGGGTACCGCATGCTCTTCTGGAAGCACGGCGGCGTGCTCCAGGTGCAGAACTTCCCCACCGCCACATGGAGCGCGGGGAACATCCTCGTGACGTCCGTGACCGCCGGCGGCGTCGACGACCCCTCGCCGCGCTCCGTGGGCAACACCGTGTACTTCCCGCGCTCGTCGAGCGTCGGCGTCGTCCAGCTCGACTACGACACCGACGGCTTCGCCACCGGCGCGCGCCAACGCATGCAGTTCCCCGGCTCCATCATCGAGGGCGTCGAGGTGGCCGGCGACCGCATGCTGATCAACGAGCACGCCCGCCCGCTGATCCTCGTCAGCGTCCGCTGACGGCGCTCAGCGCTCGCCGCGGATGCGCAGGGCTTCGAGGACGAGGTCGGGGCGGTCCGACTGCGGGACGTCGAGGCCCTGGTCGAGGACGGGGTTGTAGTCGGCGTCGCCGCCGAGGTTGGCGAGGACGTCGATGGTGAAGACGTCGGTGAGGACGCGGGTGCCGCGGTCGTGGACCACGGCGAGCCCTTCGTCGAGCTCGTCGAGGTGGAGCTCCACGAGCGCCGGCAACCGCGGCGCGAAGTGGTCGAGCTCGGTGCCGACGGCGGCGACGGTGTCGGGCCGGTTCATGAAGTGCAGGTTCGGCTCGAGGGCGAGCGCGGCGTCGATCTTGTCCACGCTGCTCGTGTCGAAGATGGCCCAGTCGACGGCGTCGGCGTCCTCGATGGCCTGAACGAGCCCGGCGACGTCGTCGGTCTTGTTGGCGTCCACGAGCACCACCACGCGCTCGCGGCAGGTCTGCAGGATCTCTTCGAGCGTCGGCACCTTGTCGCAGGAGAAGTCGCCTGGGAGCCCCTTGTCCTTGATGTGCAGCGCGCGGACCTCGTCGAAGGTCATCGCCGCGACCTCGCCCGTGCCGTCGGTGGTGCGGTCGACGGTGGGGTCGTGGATGTTGACGAGGACGCCGTCGCTCGTGGGCCGCGGGTCCGTCTCGACGAAGTCGACGCCGACGGCGATGCCGGCGCGGTACGCCGACAGCGTGTCCTCGGGCGCGATCAGCCCGAGCTGGCCGCCGGCGCCGCGGTGAGCGGAGACCTGGCGGGTGCGGCACGACGGATCGAGCGCGCAGGCGACGGGCACCGGGCTCGCGCGCGCGGGCAGCCGGTCGCCGTTCGGCCCGAGCGAGCTGCAGTCGAACGCGCTTGGGTCGACGTGCACGACGTCGCCCGGGCCGGCGTCGGGCGCGCCGTCGACGGCCGGCGCGCACGCGGCGCAGGTCGCGATGACGAGCCAGGCGGCGCCGCGCCGGCTCACGCGGGGAGCGCCTCGGATCGGCGACCGGAGGGAGCGGCCGCGCTTGATCGCCGCGGCGTCGTCGGCGTCTCGCGCGTCATCCCGTCGATGCGCCGGGTCAGCCGCCGAGGACGATGCAGGTGTAGGTGACACCGTCGTCGAGGGTCTCACAGATGAACCCCGGGTTGCAGCAATCGAAGACCGGGTCGCAGACGTTGCCCGGCGGCACGCACTGCGGCTCGCCCTCGCCCTCGCCCTCGCCTTCGCCTTCGCCCTCGCCCTCGCCCTCGCCCTCGCCCTCGCCTTCGCCTTCGCCGGCGTCGCGCACGTCGAGGGTCCAGAAGGCGCGGTGGTTGTCCTCGTCGAGCCCCTGGAACTGGAGGCGGAACGCGGGGAAGCTCGGATCGGTGCCACCGGCCTCGAGCGCGGCGGGGTCGACGGCGGCGACCCAGAATCTGCTGCGTGCCCGAGGGCAAGACCACGCCGTAGGGCCGCTTGGAGTTGAACGCGATCCAGTAGAGGTCCCCGGGCGGCGCCCACGTCGGCTGCGAGTTCTGGTGCAGGCCGTCGGTGACGTCGTTGTTCACGACGCGGTTGGCGTTCACGAGCTCCACCGGCGTCCCCGGCGTCGGCCCCTGCGCGTCGACGACGAAGAGCTGCGCCTGCACGTCGTCGTGGCCGCCCTTGCCGCGGGCGAACGCGAGCCAGCGCGAGTCGGGCGAGAAGCTCGGGAAGATGTTGGTGCGATCGCCCTGCTGCTCGACCAGCGTCACGGGCGCCGCGAACGTGTCCGGGCCCGTCGCGGGCAGGAGGTTGATGCCCGCGTTGCCGGGGGCGTCGCCCTTGGCGTCCGCGTAGGCGATGGCGCTGCCGTCCGGCGACCAGTCCGGGTGCGTGGCGTCGCCGCCGGCGAGGTCGAGGTCGCCGAGGTAGGCGCCGTCGGTGGCGTCGACGAGCCACAGCCTGCCCGCCCACGCGGCGGCGACGAGGGAGTCGTCCGGCGAGATGGTGGCGAAGCCGTGGCCGCGCGTGTCCTCCACCGCCGTCACCACCGGCGTCGGCGGCGACGACGGCGTCACGTCCATCACCCACAGGCTCTGCGAGGTGTTCTGCGAGTCCACCGGCGCCACGATCTTGGTGCCGTCGCGCGACACCGTGTGGCACGCGACGCACTTCACCTTGCCCTCGACGTCGTAGGTGGTGCCCGGCTTGCCGTCGATGTAGTCCTCGGGCGCGGCGTCGCCGATGGCCGCGCGGCGAATGCCCGCCGACGTCGTCGACCAATAAAAGATGGCGCCCTGCACGTCGCGCCTGGAGAAGCCGATCTCGATGGAGGCGCCGCGGCGCACGGTGGCCGGCGTCGTCGAGTGATCGAGCGCGTCGACGGTCCACGTGACGGTGCCGCCCGCGTTGCTGCCGGCGATGAGCGCCCACGCCTGCTCGCCCGCCTCGAAGCACCCGGCCGTGGCGGCGCCCGCGCACTGCGCGTCGACGCCGTCGGTGTACACCGTGACGTTCGAGCCGGCGCCGTCGAACGTCAGGCGGAACTCGGTGTAGGCGTTGTCGCCCTTCTGCCACTGAAAGAGGGTCTGGAAGATGTTGCGCGGGAAGCGTGTCTGGTTGCTCGGGTACACGACCACGGGCACCGCGCCCGCCTCCACCGGCTGCGCGTCCCAGTCGGCCGCCGGGCTCTGCGGGGTGCCGAGCGTCGCCTCGATGACGAAGGTGATGGTGGTGGAGCCGGACACACAGCCGTCGCTGGCGCTCACGGTGACCACGCCGCCGAGCAGCGGGTTCGGCTGATAGACGCCGTCGCTGATGGTGCCGGGGTCGCCGTCGTCGTCGCGGGAGACGGTGAAGCCGAGCCTGGTGACGTCGAGCCCGACGGTGCTGCCGTTGTCGAGGGTGCCGCTGGCGGTGAAGGTGACGGGGGCGGCGCTCGTGCCGTCGAGCGTGACGGTGCTGTCGGCGGGCGTGAGCGCGATGCTCTGGAGCCCGTCGACGCAGTCGGCGGGGACGCCGCTGTCGCCGACGAAGCCCGCGTCGCTGCCCGCGTTGTCGCCCTCGCCTTCGCCTTCGCCTCCGGGGCCGCCGTCGGCGCCGGCGGCGACGCCGCTGCAGTCGCAGCCGCCGAAGGCGGTCGCGACGAGGAGCGCAGCGGTGGCGGAGGCGAGGGAGAGCGGTCGAAAGCGCGCGGTCGTCATGGGGCACCCCGGTGCCGACACGTTATCGGCGGAGCCCGAGAGCACCCGCAGGTGTCTCGTTCCGCGGCACGGCAAGCGAGGGATTCTTTCTGCCCAAAGAGATTCGCGGATCGGAGGGAGGAGCGGCCGGCGCGTCAGCGGGCGGACGACCAGTCCGCCGGGTACGTGACATAGAAGAGGCGCGTCTTGTGCGGCGTGTTGAAGACGATGGCGCTGCCCTTGGGGATGTAGACGACGTCGCCGGCACTGGCCTCGACCACGCGGCCCTCGATGTGCACGTGGAGCACGCCCCCGAGGACGAGGTCGATCTCGTCGTACTCGAGCTTCCATGAAAACGCGTCCGCGCGCGAAAACGCCATGAAGCCCGCGGTCATCGGCGCGCGGTCTTTGCCGGTGACGACGTCGAGCAGCCCGACGTTCTTGCCGGCGCCGGCGGGCGCGAAGCGCTCGAGCCGCACGCTCTCCCCGCGCACCACCACCACGCCCGACGCGTCCACGCTTCGTTCGCCGCCGCCGCCGCTCGCCTCCGCGAGGTCTTCGCCCTCGGCGCTCGTGTCGATGACGACGCCGAGCTCCCGCGCGCGCGACCACGCGCTCGGCGTCACCACCGTGCTCGCCGGCGGCGCGCCAATCCTCCGGCGCCCGGCGGCGTACTGCTGCGCGACGACCTCGTCGGTGACGACCCTCTTCACCCCGCCCGCGTACCTCCGGCCACCGCCGGCGGCAAGGCATGCGCGCCGGGCCAGACCCCGAGGCGCGCGTGGCCGCCCCGCGCTAACGTGCGCGGCCATGGCGCGCGAAGTCTTCGTCTCCACCGACGTCGAGGCCGACGGTCCGATCCCCGGCCCGCACTCGATGCTCTCGTTCGCCTCCGTCGCCTTCGACGAGGACGGCGCCGAGCTGTCGTCGTTTTCGCGCAACCTCGACACGCTCGCTGGCGCCGCCGGCCACAAGGACACCATGGCGTGGTGGGAGACGCAGAGGGCGGCGTGGGAGGCGTGCCGCAAGGACACGGTGCCCCCCGAGGCGGCGATGAAGGAGTACCTCGCCTGGCTCGACGGGCTGCCCGGGCGCCCCGTGTTCGTCGCCTATCCCGCCGGCTTCGACTTCATGTTCGTCTATTGGTACCTGATGCGCTTCGCGGGCAAGTCGCCGTTTTCGCACTCCGCGCTCGACATCAAGACCTACACGATGTGCACGCTCAAGCTTCGCTTCCGCGAGAGCACCAAGCGCAACATGCCGCGCCGCTGGTTCCCCGCGGTGAAGCACAGCCACGTCGCCCTCGACGACGCGCGCGAGCAGGGCTTGCTGTTCATGGCCATGCGCGAGGAGCGCCTGCGCGGGTGACGCGGCGTCCTCCCGTCGTCGTCGGTCATCGATCCGAGACGTGACGCGGGACACTCCCACCGGTGGGATGCCCGAGATCAACGAATTCCGCCGAAGCGCCATCATCGACGGGCGATGCAGCGGTACCAGATCTATGGGCGGTTGGCGGCGGGCGCGATGGGCGAGGTGCTCCTCGCCCGCGAGCGCAGCCGCGCCGGCCGGCTCGTCGCCGTCAAGCGTATGTTGGTGCGCAGCGACGAGGCGACCACGCAACTCCTCGAGGAGGCGCGCGTGTGCGCGACCGTGGCCCACCCCCACGTGGTCGGCGTGCTCGACGTCGGCGCCGACGAGGACGGGCCGTTCCTCGTGCTCGAGTACGTGCACGGCGCCACGCTCGGCGCGTTGGCGGATCGGGCGGTGGCGGGCGGCGAGCTGTTGCCGGTGGAGGCGGTGGCGCGCGCGATCCACGACGTCGCCCTCGGCCTCGCGGCGGCGCACGACGCCGGCGTCGTGCACCGCGACGTGAAGCCCTCGAACATCCTCGTGTCCCTCGAGGGACAGGCGCGCGTCGCCGACTTCGGCATCGCGTACGCCGCCAAGCGCCTGGTGGCGCCCACCGAGGCGGGCTTCGTCCGCGGCACGCTGCGCTACATGTCGCCCGAGCAGCTCGAGGCCAAGGACGTCGGCGCGGCGAGCGACCAGTTCGCGCTCGGCATCGTCCTGTGGGAGGCGCTCGCGGGCGCGCCGCTGTTCTACGCGCTCGGCGACCACGACGTCGACGTCGCGCGCAGGGTGCTCTCGGGCCGCGTGCCGCCGCTGCGCTCGCTGCGTGACGACGTGCCGCGCGCGCTCGAGGCCGCGGTGCTGCGGATGCTCGCGCGCCGCCCGGGGGATCGCTTCCCGAGCTGCGCGGCGGCCGCGGCGGCGCTGCGCGCGGCGTTCGACGCCGCCGCCTTCGAGCGCGCGCAGGAGGGCCTCGGCGGCGTGGCGCGGCTGCTGGTGGGGCGCGAGACCGATCGACGGCTGGCGCGGCTGACGGAGCGGACGGCGTTCGACGTCCCTTCCATCCACGCGCTGAACACGGCGGTGGAGGCGCCGACGCTGACGTCCGTTCCGCGGCCCGTGCGCGACGACGCACCGCGGACGCTCCCGCCGATCGACGAGTCGGTGACCTCCCGCGATCTGCCGACGGCGCCCACGCGCAAGGCGCGACGCAAGACGCCGCAGGCGAGCCCGCTGCCTGAGCTCGACGTCGACACGCACGCCCCGACCGCGGCCTTCGCCGTGCCTTCGTCCCCGCGGCGGGCGTCCCCGCGGCGGGCGTCGCCGCCGGCCAAAGACGACGGCGCGCCGGACGCCGGCGCCGTCGCGTCCGCCGACGACACCCCCACGGGCGCCTTCGCCGCGGCGACGGCGTCCACGGGAGTGCGCCCCGCGCGCGCCGCCCGCTGGCCCGTCGCGGCCGCGGTCGTCGCCGTGGTGGCGGCCGCGTGCGCGTCCTGCGTGGCGGTGCTCGCGACGACGTCGCGCTCGCCCGGCGCGGCCGTCGACGCGCCGGCGATCGTCGAGGTGCCGCGGATAGCCCCCTACGCCGATCCCGACGGGCGCGCCGCGCAAAGCCCGCCCATCGCCGATCACGCCGTCGCCGATCACGTCGTCGCCGACCACGGCGTCGCCGATCACGCCGTCGCCGATCACGGGGCCGTCGACGACGGCAGCGCCGCGGCCCCCGCAGAGAGCGCGACGCCCGTATCGACAGGCCCGTCGCCGTCCTCGGCGCGACACGCGGCGCGCAGGGCAAGCGAGCTCCCCGAGCGCGCCGGGGCCCGGCGGGCGCGCGCGCGCGCCGTCCGCTTCGCGGGCGCCCGCGAGCCGCACCTGGTGCTCGCGGTCGACGCGTCGATGCGCGCGAGCGCGCAGCAGCGCCTGCGCGGATGCCGCCTCGCGCGCTCCGTCGTCGGCGTCGTCCGCGCGCGGCCCCACGGCGTCGCGGTGACCAGCCAGCCGCGCAACGAGTGCGTGGAGCGCGCGCTCGCGCACGCCCTCCGCGGATTCAAGGGCGACGTCGAGCCCTACCAGATCGATCGGGATTGATTCCCCGGGCCGCGCCTTCGTGCCGCAGCCCCGTGTCGGCGGCGCGTCGTTCGTCCCCGGCGCGACGCGGCGGCTGAGCCACTCTGAGGCAATCGTTGCGACCGATACGATTTTCGTCAGGGCGTCCGTTAGCATCGTCGTCCGATGCTCACCCTCGCGCTCCTCGCCTCGCTGGCGGCACCGGTGGTGCGCGTCGCCGTCGAAGGCGACGATCCGGTGGTGGGCTTCGTGCGCGCGCGGCTCTCCGCCGCCGGCCTCGCCCTCGTCGAGCCCAACCAGGCCGACGTGCGCGTGCGCCTGCGCGTCCTCGAGCACGGCGGCATCCACGTCGTCGTCGAAGACCGCCGCGGCGTCCTCGTGGACCGCGACCTCGACGGTGACGAGCCCCAGGTCGCCGCGTGGCTCGCCGTGCGCGACGCCGTCGAGCGCGTCGACGTCAGCGCGCCGCCGCCCTCCACGCAAAAGCCCGCCCCGCTCCCCGTCGCCGTCGACGTCCTCGCCGGCGCCGCCCCCGACGTCGGCCTGTCGTCGACGTCGTTCTTCCCCGTCGCGCTCGTCGTCAGCGCGCGCTGGCCCGTGGTCCCCCACCTCCGCATCGTCGCCGACGCCGGCTACGCCGTCGGCTTTTCGTCGGGCGTCGTGCTCCACAGCCTCCCCGTCCGCTTCGGCGCCGAGGCCACCGGCGGCGACGACGTCGAGTGGTCCGCCGGCGCGCGCGTCTCCACCACGCCGAGCCTGGCGGTCTCCGGCTCGCGCGCGGGTGGCGGCGTCGGCGCCGCCGTCGCCGCGTACGGCCGCGTCGCGTTCCCGCTCGGGCGCGTGCTCGGCCTCGACGCCGCCGCCGTCGTCGAGGCCGGCCTCGAGTCCAAGCTCGTCCGCGAGGTCGTCGTCACCGACGCCGGCACGCGCCAGGAGCCCCTGTTCGCCGCGCCCGTCTCCGTCGGCGTGGAGGTGCGCCTGTGAGACGTCCTGTGTCAACCACCGCGCTGCGTCACGCCATCTCAGGCGGCGAGCGCGGCGGCGCGGCCGTGAAGGGCCGGGTCGTACGGGACGCGGGCTTTCCAGCACGCGTACAGCACCCGGAGCCACGCACGAGCGAGGATGCGGGTCGCATGCGGGTGGTCGTGGCCGCGAGCGCGGGCAGCGTCGTAGAGGGCGGCGGCCCATGGCGAGCTGTGTCGCGAGTTGTCGGCCCAGAGGGTCACGGCGGAGCGCAGGTGCTTGTTGCACGCCCACCGGAACGCGACGCCGACGTGCTTGCCGGACGCGAACGTTACGGGGCACACGCCAGCCTCGGCCTCGAGGTGCTCGTGGCTGTCGAAGCGCGCGCGCTCGTCGCCGAGCTCGCTGAGAATCTGCGCGGCGTTGATGCGTCCGCTGCGCGGAAACGACATCACGATGTGCCCGTCGGGGTGCGCCTCGACGGCGTGTTCGACGGCGGCGTTGAGCTTCTTGAGACGTGCGACGACGATGTCGAGGACCGCGACGAGGTGCTGCACGGCTTCCCCCTTCGCCTCGGCCTCCATCTCGCCGCACTTGCCGCTGGGCGCACCTCGCAAGCGGCCCAGGAGCTCGGCGACGTCCCTGCGACCGGAGTAGTGGTTGCGCGCCAGGAACGCTTCGAGCCGCTTCTCGCCGACGCGCTCGGCGTGCTGCGGTGTCGGGTACCTCCCGAGGAACGCCAGCGCGATGGGCGAGTCGATGTCGCGGAAGATGCACGCGGCGCCGGCCCAGAAGCTCTCAACGAGCGCGCGCAGCTGGTTCGCCAGTGCAACCCGCTCGGCAACGAGGTCGCCGCGTGCGCGAACGAGGGCACGCAGCGCCTTCGTCTCGTCTCCGAGCGGCGTGAGCGTCTTGAAGCGATGCCCATCGGTGCGCAGCAAGTCTGCCAGCAGGTAGCTGTCGCCGGGGTCGCTCTTGGCGCCAACGCTCGAGTAGCGCGGACGCGTCGCTTTCACGACGTTCGGGTGAATCGGCACGACGTGGAATCCCGCATCGACCAGCGTGTCGACGACGAGCCCCGTCGGCCGCTCGATGGCGATGCGCAGCGGCGCTTCCTCAGTGAACCTACGGAGCTTCGCCACAGCGCCGGTGAGACCCTCCTCGGTGTGCTTGACGACGAGGCGGAGCACGACGCTGCCCTTGTCGTCGATGACGCAGACGGCGTGTTCGTTCGCCGCCCAATCCAAACCTGCAAAGTACGACACGACGGACCTCCTTGTTGCGGTACCGTCCCCCGGGCTGGGAGCCTTGATCGGTTGCTCATTGACAGGCGCTCCGTCGTCGTCAGCAAACATCGTCGGGCGCAACGTCCTGTAGCCGCTTCAAGGCTCCCGGCTTCGTCGAGGGGGCGGGTCTCACAGGGGCCGTTCACCGGCAAGCGAGCGCGGCCCTCCCCGACGAAGCCCGGGAGACGGCGCCGGGAAGATCGCTCAACCCGTCACCGCGGCGTAGAGGTTGTCCAATGAGCGACGACGTCGACGCCGTCGTGCGCGCCCACGGCCCCGACGTCTGGCGGCTGCTCAAGCGCATCTTCGGCCAGCACGCCGACGTCGACGACACCTTCCAGCAGGTGATGCTCGAGGTCGTGCGCGCGCTGCCGTCCTTCCGCGGCGACAGCGAGTTGTCGACGTGGATCCACCGCATCACGCTCAACGTGGCCTACCAGCGCATGCGGCGCGGCTACCGGGGTGTCGAGGTCGACCTCGACGAGGCCGGCGTCGCCGTGGCCGACGTCGACGTCGAGGGGCAGGTGGCCGACGCCCAGACCGCGCGCCGCCTCTACGAGAGCCTCGAGGCGCTGCCGCCCAAGAAGCGCATCGCCGTGGTGCTCCACGACGTCGAGGGCCTCACGCTCAAGGAGATCGGCGAGCGCCTGGGCATCCCGTTGCAGACCGTGGCGTCGCAGCTCCACTCCGGGCGGGCGATGCTCGCCGAGGCGCTGTTCGTCCAGGGCGAAAACCGCGCGCGCGCGAAGGGGGGCGAGCGATGACGCGCTCCTGCGCCGACGTGCGCGCGCTGCTCGGGGGCTACCTGCACGGCGACGTCGCCCCGCTCGAGCGCACCCTCGTGGAGGCGCACCTCGCCCGCTGCGCGTCGTGCGCGTCGGTGAAGGACGCGCTCGCGGAGGGGCTCCGCGCCGCGCGCATTGGAGCCCGCGATCGACGTCGAGGGCCTCGTCGCGCTGGTCAGGGCCGCGCCGTCGTCGACGCCGCCGCTCGGCGTCCCCCTCGACGACTCCCTCGGCGTCTCTCTCGACGTCTCCCTCGACGACGTGCCTGGGCGGTCCCCGCGCCTCCGGCGCGCGCGCCCGTCGCGTCGCTGGGCGTTCGCCGCGGCGCTGGCGTCGGCGTCGGCGCTCGCCGCGTCCTTCGTTGTCGTCGCGCCGCGCATGCACGCCACGCCGCCCGTGAGCGCCGCGGCGCCGCCCGCGCTGTCGTCGCCCGCGCTGTCGTCGCCCGCGCCGTCGTCGGCCGCGCCGTCGTCGGCCGCGCCGTCGTCGGCCGCGCCGTCGTCGGCCGCGCCGTCGTCGCCCGCGCCGGAGAGGGCGGCGCTCCCCGCGCCGCACGACGCGCTCGCGCGCCGCGACGTCGGCCCGCGCGCGCCGCGCACGCCGTCGCACCACGCCCACCGCGCGCCGCGCGCGCGCCCGCGCGCCACGCCCCCCGACGACGATGGTGGCGCGCGCCTCGCGCTCGCGACGCCGCCCGCGCCGGCGCCGCCGGAGGCCGCCCTGCGGGAGGCCGGGCTCGACGAGCTGCTGCCGTTGCTCGACGAGGCGGCCCGTCTCGGGCGCAACGGCGACGGCGTCGAGGCGCTCGCCCGCTATCACGCGCTGGAGTCCGACCCGCGCTTCGCCCGCCACGTCGACCTCATCGCCTACGAGCGCGCGCGCCTGCAGGGGCTCGTGCTCGGTGACGTCGACATCGCCCGCGCCGAGCTCGCGCGCCTCGCCGCCGAGGGCGCCGGCCACGTCGCCGACGAGGCCGCGCTCACGCGCTGCGAGGTGGAGCGCACGCGCGCCCCGTGCGCGGCGCTCACCTGCCTCGACGACGTCGCGCACAGCGGCCGCGGCGCCGCGAGCGACGCCGCCCACCTGCGCGCCCGTTGGGCCGCGTCTTGCCCCGGACGGTGACGACGCGCGTTGGTGTGAGGTCGAACTTTGCAAGAGATGCGCCGGAGCGTTTCAAGGTGAGGCGCTCCGCAGGGACGCGGGCGACGCGCCGGGCGCTTCCCTACGATGGCGAGCGTGCCGTGCTCGCCCGCCCCTGTGTGGAGGAGACCGCTGCGCCCTCGCAGCGCGGCACGGGTATCGGGCGGCCTCCTGGTCGCTGCGCTGGTGTCGTCGACGCTCGCGTGCCGCCAGGAGATCGATCTGCGCTCGCGCACGCGCCTGCGCGCACCGCCGGCGGGGACGCTGCCGACCGTCACCGCGCCGCGCTTCGAGGTCCTCGACGACGACGCGTTCAGCGACGGCGCGCGCTCCGGGACGCTGTTCTTCCATGACGGCACCCTCTGGCTCGGCCCGTCCGCCGACGGGCGCCGCGCGCTGCGCTACGACCCGGTCGGCGACGTCCTCGGCGACGTGAAGTTCTCCATCACCGGCGATCTCGGCTCGGGCAGCAACGCCTCCGGCTCGCCGTACCCCTCGTTCGGCACCGAGGGCTGCCACCCGAACACCGACGCGTGCGGCCCGGACAACGAGACCGGACCGGTCCTCCTGAACAGCGCCGTGATCGACGGCGCCGAGACGCTCATCGCCGTCGGCGGCAAGGCAGGAGGTGGCTTGCACGACCTCTACGTCGGCTCCCTCGTGAACGACGTCGCGAGCTTCTCCTTCTTCGACCTCGGCGCCGCGATCGGCAGCCAGGCCAAGGGCGTGTCGTTCGCGCAACCGCACGGAGGGCACCTCGCGCTCGGCCTGCGCGACCACGGCGCCCACGCGCCGCACATCGTCGATCTGGTGCACGTGCGCCCCGGCGGCGTCGCCGGCCCCGGTGACATCGACGACCTGCACGGCAACGGCATCGGCGGCGGCCGCGCCATCGACAGCATCCGCGCCGTCGGCGACGTCGCCTACGCCGCCACCGGCGCCGTCATCGCCCGCAGCGATCGCGGGCTCGACGACCCCGGCTGGGTCGACGCCACGCCCGCGGGCTTCGGCGACGCGGAGTCGCTCGACGTCGACGGCGCTTCGGCACAGCCGCTGCGCGACCGCGCGGTGCCCGCCTTCGCCACCCTCGACGACGTCGTCGCGTTCGGCCGCAACACCGTCGGCGGGCCGCAACTGTGGACGTGCCCGCGGCTGTCGTGCGGCGCGGGCGACTGGAGCATGGTGTCGCTCCCCGGCGAGCGCGTGAGCAGCCTCGTCGGCACCGGCGCGACCATGGTGCTCACCGTCGACGACGCCGCGGGCGCCCAGGTGTTGATCAGCTTCGACGGGCGGCGCTTCGCCACGCTCGACGGCGTCGACGGCCTCGGCACGCGCGTCCTCGCCACCGCGGCGGCGCGCCTCGCGGGCGACGCCTGGCTGTACGCGCTGGTCGCCGATGACGACGGCCCCGCGCGCCTGGTGCGCGTCCTGCTCCCGAGCGCCGACGCCGGCTGAGCGCGCCTCGTCAGCCGCCGAGGAAGATGCAGCTCCCGCCGGAGGAGCAGATCATGCCCTCGCAGCAGGCGCGGTGGTCGTCGCAGGACTCGCCGGCCTGCGCGCACTCCGAGGTGAGGCAGCGGGCGGTGCCGGTGCCGTCGTCGACGCAGAGGCCCTGACAGCAGTCTGCGTCGAGCTGGCAGATCTGGCCGTCGTCCGCGCACACGGAGCCCGGCGGCAGGCACTGCAGTTGGCCGCTGCCGTCGTCGACGCAGTTGAGGCCGTCGCAGCAGTCGGCGTCGGCGGCGCAGACGTCGCCGGTGAGCGCGCACGCGTCGTCGGGCGGCACGCACTGCGCGACGCCGTTCACGGGACGGCAGAGGCCGTCGCCGCAGCAGGCGGCGTCGGAGTCGCACAGGCCGCCGGTCTCCGCGCAGGGCTTGGGCGCGAAGAACGACGAGAGGTTCTCGCTGTCCTCGCTCTGGCCGGGGAGCCAGAACGCGGGGTGCGACGGGTCGACGCCGCTCGACGGGTCCGCGGTCTCGTCGACGGCGGCGACCCAGACCTGCGGGCGGTCCTGACCGCGGATGTGATGCCCGTAGTCGCGCCGCGAATAGAAGGCGATCCACATGTAGCCGCCCTCGACCTTGGGGTTGAACGTGGGCGCGTAGCCCGAGTGCGAGGGGTTCGCGCGCTGGAGCATCACGCGCGGCGCATCGCCGCTTGGGTCCGCCGCCGACGCGAGCATGAGGTCCGCGGGCGTGGTGGAGCGCGACGCGGTGCCGAACGCGAACGCCACGAGGCGCCCGTCGGGCGAAAACGACGGGAAGTAGATGGTGGCGCCGTTGCCGGGCACCAGGGTGCGCACGTTCGAGATGGTGCGCGCGACGGGGTCGACGTCGGCGACGTCGAGGTCGCTCGAGTTGAAGTCGATCTCCCAGCCGGGCACCGCGCCGTCCTGGCGGATGTTGGCGGCGAAGGCGAGCTGGGTGCCGGTGGGCGAGAAGCTCGGCTGCGACGCGTCGATGCCGAGGTCTGTGAAGCCGGGCACGACGCCGCCGGTGACGCCGTCGCGCAGCGTGAGGCGGTTTTGGAAGTTGGTGACGAGGAGCGAGCCGTCGGGGTTGAGCGCCGAGAAGTTCCAGGCGCGCCCGGGCTCGTCGAGGAGCACCGGCGTCCCGTCGGCGCCGATGACGCCGCCGGCGCCGTTTCCGCCGTTGTAGGTGAAGCTCATCTTCTGCCCGTTGGCGGACAGCGAGTGGCAGGCGCGGCAGCCGGTGTCGGCGGGATCCTGCGAGGGGATGGCGAGGTCGATGGGGTCGAGGCTGTCGGCGTCGATGCGCACGATGCGGCCGCGGTCCACGGCCCAGTAGTAGACGGTGGACGTGAGGTCCGCGGCGGCGAGGTTCACCGTGATGGTGCGCCGGGCGATCTCCTGGCCGGGCCCGTCGGTCTCCTCGACGGTGAGCGTGAAGCTCGCGCCCACGTGGGCGAGCAGGAAGCGCCGCCATGCGTCCGCCGACGGCACCGCCTCGTTGGCGTCGGTGTAGATGTCGAGCGAGCCGAACGCGCCGGAGAGCGCGAGGTGCGCGCGCGCGTGGCTCTTGTCCCACTGCACGTCCATGGGCGCGAGGTTGGCGGGGATGACGACGCCGTCCTCGGGGTACAGCAGCGACAGCGGCGTCGACGACACCGCGCCCGTAAAGTCGCCGGGGCTCGAGGCGCCGCCGGCGGTGATGACCTCGTGCAGGTGCACGGACACCGTGGTGGTGCCCTCGAGACCGCCGGCGCGCGCGCGCACGAGGCAGTCGCCGGCGCGCTCGCGTGAGGGCGTGAACAGGCCGGTCTGATCGACGGTGCCGACGGCGGTGTCGAGGCTGCCCCAGAACGCGCCCGGCGCCGGCGTCTGCGCGCCCGCGTCGTCGACGAGGAACGCCTGGAGCTGCTGCGTCTCGGCGCCGCCCACGGTGGCGTCGAGCACCGGGTGGTCCGGCGTGATGACGAGCGCGACATAGTGCGGCCCGGGGTCTCCCTCGCCCTCGCCTTCGCCCTCGCCTTCGCCTTCGCCCTCGCCGGCGACGTCGTGGCCGGGGCCCTTGTGCGCGCCGCCGGGCTTGTCGGCGCAGCCGTCGCAGGACATGGAGAGGAACGGGATTGCGAGCACGAGGGGGAGAGCGCGCAGGAGCATGCGCCCCTCATGCCGCCCGCGCGCGTAGGACAAAAGGGGGATCTCCGCGATGGGGTACAAAGGGGAGGTGACGCCGGAGACGCTCGCCAGGATGTGCCCGGGGCTGCCCCTCGACAAGGCCCGCGCGGTCGCGCCGCACCTCGACCAGGCGATGGAGGAGGCGGGCATCGACACGCCCGCGCGCCAGGCGGCGTTCATCGCGCAGGTGGGGCACGAGAGCGGCAACTTCAAGTACAGCGAGGAGATCGCGAGCGGCGCCGCCTACGAGGGCCGCCGCGACCTGGGCAACACGCACCCCGGCGACGGCGTGCGCTACAAGGGCCGCGGCTACATCCAGCTCACCGGGCGCGCCAACTACGAAGCCGCCGGCCGCGCCCTCGGCCTCGACGTCGTCAACCACCCCGAGCTCGCGGCGCAGCCGCACAACGCCGCGCGCATCGCGTGTTGGTATTGGAGCTCGCGCGGCCTGAACGCCAAGGCCGACGCCGGCGACTTCGACGGCATCACCCGCGCCATCAACGGCGGGGTCAACGGCAAGGCCGACCGCGACCGGCGCTACCGGCTCGCCCTCTCCGTGCTCGCGCCCGGCGACGCCGATCCCGAAGAGTCCCTATAGGGACAATTCCTTGGCGACCCGCAGGATTATCCCGAAACGGATAGTTTGCTTTGTCATGCGTGAATGATCCGTAAAGCTCTCGCTCGCGGGGCTGCGCGTTGCGCACTCGCGGAGTCTTGCCGCGTCGCCGCCTGCCGCCGCGCGGACCACGAGGTCAAGGCTCGCGTCGTTCCACGCTTCGTCGAGCGTCTACCTCAGGTTGAAGAACGACTCCTTGCCGAGGTGGGGCAGGACCTTCTTCGCCAGGGCATCGAGGTCTCCGTGGCCGAGGGGCCACGACCAGCCGCCGTCGCCCCGGTATGTCATCCGCTCGACATGGAACCCGCGGCGGCCCGCGTCGTCGAGGACGAAGCGGACGACGGGCAGGTAGCGCCCACGAAGCAGCCAATCCTCGCGCCCGCCCCGGAGGCCGAACGGCGAGAGCGCCTCCAGGTCGATGGTGAGCCGCTCCGGCTCGAAGACGACGAGCGCCTTGTCCTTCTCGCTCGCCTCGACCCGATACGCGGTGAGCCCGAGCGCGGCGAGCTCGCGGCGCACCGACTCCTCCTCGTCCGCCAAGAGGACGCGCGCGCGGCATTTCACCAGGCTCACCACCGCGCTCGCGACGCTCTCCGTCACCTCGTAGCCTTCGGGCACCGCGCCGAGGGCGCCCTCGCCGACGTCGCGCGCGAACACGTAGCGAGGCTTGCCGTTCTTGCTGCGGCGCTCGTGCAGGTAGAACGTGACGCCCTTGCGGTTGGTGTGGCTGAACGGCGTCATGCGGCACCGCGGTCGGGCGGAAGCGCGCCGGCGATCTCATCGACGTCGTCGAGGTGCCGTGGCACCTCGAGGAGCTCGGGCCATAGCGTCTCGTCTTCCTTCGCGCGCTGAAGACGGGCTGCATCCATCAGGGGAAGCTCGGCCAGTGTGTCGAGCCCTGCAAGAGGGCGCGCGGGATGCGCTCCAGCTCAGGGTCCGCGCGAGCGCGCCGCGTTGGTGCGCGCGAGGCTATGCGAGAGACCAGGGAATCCGTACGGCCTCGATGTCCGGGCGCTGTCCCGCGACTCAGCGATCGAACGAGCGCCGGGCGCACCAACGACGACGCGCTCGCGGGTCACGCCGGTTTCACGGGACGTTGCCGACGATGAGAGGGGTCGGCGGGCGCGCTGACGTCACCGAAGCGCCGCGCGGCAGAGCTCCGGCCGCGCCCAAGCGGTGTGCAACAAATGTTGCAGTTGACCCCCGACGGCGCGTTCGGCGAGCGTCGGTCGCTGGGGGACAAGCTGGCCAAGCGAGACAAGCACGGCGCGCTCGCGAACACGGTGCGCCTCATCCAGCTCCTGCGCGGGAGGAGGCGAGGGTTGCGGGTGCGCCGGCTCGTCGACGAGCTCGGCGTGGGCCGGTCGAGCGTGTACCGCTACCTCGCGAGCCTCGAGCAGGGGCAGGTGCCGATCCGCCGGGAGAACCGCAACGGCGAGGCGTGGGTGGTGCTCGACGAAGTCGCCGGGGACCTCACCGACGAGCAGCTCTGGGCGATCGCCGTCGCCCGCAGGCTCCTGCGCGGCCTCGAGGGCACGCCGGTCGCCACGGCGCTCGATCGCCTGGTGGCAGGGGTGGGCGACGTCAAGCTCGACGTCCGGCCGCCGGCGCCCCACGACAGCGTCGTCGCCGCCCGCGTCATCGACGCCATCCGCCGCCGCCGGCGCCTCGCGATCCGCTACCGGGGGCTGCGCGACGAGGAGCCCCGCGAGCGGGTCATCGAGCCCGTCGGGCTGCACGTCGCCGCGGGCGCCTGGTACCTCACCGCCTTCGACGTCGGCGCCGACGAGCCGCGCACGTTCAAGCTCGCCCGGTTCACGTCGGCGGCGGTGACGTCCGAGCGCGTGGCGGAGCGCGACGTCGACGTCGAGCGCATCTACGCGCAGAGCGTCGCCGTATGGTGCGGCGACCCCGTCGCCGTCGCCGTGCGCTTGACCGGCGAAGCGGCGCGGTTCGTCGACGAGTATCCGCTGCATCCGCAGCAGGTCGTCGAGCGGGACGGCGACGGCGTGGTCGTCCGCGCGACGGTCGCGGGCCTCGAGGAGGTGACGCGGTGGGTGCTCCGCTGGGGCCGGAGCGCGCTGGCGCTCGAGCCCCGGGCCTTGGTGGCGCGGGTCCGCTCGGAGATCGACGGCGCCGCGGCCGCCTACGGCGCCGGGTCGTCCGACACGTCCGGACACGAATCGCCTGAAGCTGCACTTGTGCCGGGGAGGCTCGCCTCCAGCGCCAACAGGGCGACCGACATCTTGGGGGCGCGTGCCACGCGCACCGGGAGGAGACATTCGTCGTGACGGGGCAGTCTCACGGCTCGTTAGGGAGAGCTCAGGCACCGGGTTGCTCATCGCTGCCACGCTGCCCGGAGCTCGTGGGTGTCTGCGCGACAGCGCTCTATGCGCCGACAGGGTCGGTCTATACGGGGGAGCTGGTGACGCAGCCCCTCATGACCGTCTATTTCGTCGAGCCACTCCGCACGCCCGACGGCGACGCCTCTCGAATAAGCTGCCCGTGGGCGAAGTCTGAGGCGAGCACGATGCGTGCGCACGCAGCAGCGTCCGAGCTGGCATCGTGGTGTACGAGCGCAATCGAGAGGTGCGCGCAAACCGTTGGCAGCCGCGCGTCCGGGAGCACCCACGTGTTCCGCGCAAGCTCCGCAGTGCAGAGCCATGGGAGACGCGGTGGAGTGACTCCCGCGCGCGCGCACAAGGTCCAGAGCACACGCCGATCGAACGCTGCGTGGTGGGCCGCGACAAACCGGGCACCGACAAGGAGCGGCGCCAGCCGGTGCCACGCGTCAACGAACGGGCCCGCTTCCTCGAGCGTCGCGCGCGGAGGGGCAGGAAGGGCGTGGCGACGAGGCCAGCGGTGCGGGGTGAATATCTCGGTGCGCGGCTCTTCCACGTTGCGGTGCTCGACGCGAGCGATGGCCACGCACCACGCCGTGTCGGCGTGCAGCGAAAGAGTCTCGAAGTCGATCGCGACAAACGCATCCATCGACATCAGTCTGCACGAACGCGGCGCGCGCCGCTGCGGAGGCCCTTGTGCAAGGAGTGCCTGACGCATTCTGGGGGAAGCTTTCGCGGGACGAGCCTCCCTCGTGGCACCCGCTAGAGGACCACTGTGCGGATGTGGCAGCCGTGTGCGCGGCATTGCTCGAGCTCCCGATCTGGCGCCGCCGATTTGCGCGCCACGCTGGATGGGACGTCCTTGATGACGTGACGGTCGCGCGGCTGGTGGTGCTCGCGGCACTTCACGACATCGGCAAGCTGAACCTCGGCTTTCAGGCGAAGGGACGACCCGATCTTGGTGTGCCAGAGCGCGGGCACGTCGTCGAAGGCTTCGGAATCCTGCACAAGGGATCGGACGAGGCATTCACGGCGCTCGGCGCTGGTGCGCTCGACGCGTGGGGCGCCGCCGTTTCCGATCTGTTCGAGGCGAGCATAGCGCACCACGGGCGGCCACCAGAGCCGACCTCGATCGACTTTCAGCAGGCATGGTGGGCTGCGCGCGGCGGTCTCGCTCCCCTCGCCGGCCTGCGCGACCTACGCGCGCGGGTCGAGTGCTGGTCACCGCTCGCGTTCAAAACCGACGGGCGCGAGTTGCCGGATGCGCCAGCGTTCACGCACGCGTTCGCCGGGCTCGTCATGCTCGCAGATTGGCTCGGCTCGGATACCCGCTTCTTCCCGTACAGCGAGCAGCGGAGCGACGATCCCTCGGCGCGGTTTTCCTGGGCACTCGTGCGCGCGCGTACGGCGCTCGCCGAGACCGGCATCGCAGTCGAGGGGGCGCGCAAGGGGCTCAGCCGGCGTGACACCTTCAGTGCCGTAAGCGAGCACGCGCCGAACGCGGCACAGCGCGCATTGGCGAACCTGCCTTTGCCGGTAACCGATTCGAGCAGCATCTGTGTGCTCGAGTCGGAGACCGGCTCGGGAAAGACCGAAGCGGCGCTCGCGCGTTTCGTCACATTGTTCGCCGCCGGCCTCGTCGATGGGCTCTACTTCGCGCTACCCACGCGGACGGCAGCGACGCAGATTCACGGGCGCGTGGTGAAAGCGGCGCAGCGCGCGTTCGCGTCGCCGCCGCCCGTGGTGCTCGCGGTCCCAGGGTATCTGCGCGTCGACGACGTCGCCGGGCGACAACTGGCTCCCTTCCAAGTGCTCTGGCCGGACCAAGACCGCTTTCGGTTTCGAGCGTGGGCCGCGGAGCAGCCGAAGCGCTTCCTCGCAGGCGCCATCGTCGTCGGCACCATCGATCAGGTGCTGCTCTCTTCGCTACAGGTCGGCCACGCGCATCTGCGCGCGACCGCACTGCAACGACACCTGCTCGTTGTCGACGAGGTGCACGCATCGGATGCGTACATGACGCGCATTCTCGAGGAGGTGCTCGCGCATCACGCCGCGGGCGGCGGGCACGCCCTGTTGCTGTCGGCCACGCTCGGCGCGGAGGCGCGGTCGCGCTTGCTCTCTCCCAACGCAGGCTTCTCACTCGCTCGGCCGTCGCTCGCAGAGAGCATCGATGCACCGTACCCGGCGCTGACGTGCGCGGGAGCACACGTGGCATCCATCGTCCACGATGGGCGCGTCCGCGATGTCGAGGTTCGGCCTACGCCGTTGCTCGAGCATCCCAATGCGGTGGCGCAGGCCGCGCTCGAGGCAGCGGCGGAAGGAGCCAAGGTTCTGGTCCTGCGCAACACCGTGGCGGACTGCCTCGAGACGCAGGCCGGGCTCGAGGCGTGCGCGCAGGCGACTGGCCATGAGGATCTGCTCTTCTCGTGCAGAGGCGTGATCGCTCCTCACCACGCTCGCTACGCGCGCGCCGATCGCGTCGCGCTCGACGAGGCGATCGAGGCGCGCTTCGGCAAGGCCAGACCGGAGGGTGGTTGCGTCGTCGTCGCCACGCAGACGGTGCAGCAATCGCTCGATCTCGACGCTGACGTCCTGCTCACCGACCTGTGCCCGATGGACGTGCTCCTCCAGCGCATCGGCCGCTTGCATCGGCACGAACGCATCCGTCCCGCGGGGTTCAACGGCGCCATCGTTCATCTTCTGGTGCCTGGGTCTCGCGATCTCGGCGCGCTCATTCGGAGCGATGGGCGCGGGAGCCACCACCATGGGCTCGGCTCGGTTTACGACGACCTGCGTGTACTTGAGGCAACGTGGCGGTGCGTCGAGCGCACGCGGAACTGGACAATCCCGCACCACTGCCGACGCCTCGTCGAGCAGAGCGTGCATAGCGATGTTCTAGCGGAGATCGTGCGCGAGCTCGGAGGCGTGTGGGCACTGCATGCACAGAGCATCCTCGGAGGCGTCAGCGGCCAAGCGCGTATCGCCGAGCTTGGCCTCGTCGACCGGACGAAGCCTTACGCGGCGATGCCGTTCGCGAGCGATCGAAAGATCCAGTCCAGGCTCGGGGAGAGCGATCGCCTAGTTTCGTTTGCGACAGGTTTCGTCGCACCTTTCGGCGACAAGGTCGACACGTTGTCGCTGCGGGCGGCGTGGGCGCGTGGGGCGGGGACGGATGAGACCGAGGCGACGGACGTGGAGCTGCTGGCGAGCGGCGGGGCGCGGTTCATGTTCGCCGATCGGCGCTTCGTGTATGACCGTCTCGGTCTGCGCCCGCACGAGGAACCACAGATCGCGCCAACAATCAGAGGGGAGGACGACGATGCCTGAGATGATTCATGATTTGCTGAACGAGCCAATACTGTCGTGGCGCGATGCGAAAGGCACGATCGCAAAGACCACGCTGCCTGGACTACTTGCGCGGCTCGGCGACGGCGCCTGCGTCGACTTCCCGCGCACACGCCCGCACCAGCACCACCCATGGGCAATGTTCCTGACGCAACTCGCGGTGCACGCGCTGAAGAAGGGTGGCGCGATCGATCCGCGGCAGAGCGAGCGATGGTGGCGCGAGCACCTGCTGGCGTTGTCTGGCGGGGCGGCAGAGGCGTGGCATCTCGTCGTCGAGGATTTGACGAAGCCGGCGTTTCTCCAGTCGCCGGTGCCCGAGGGCGCGTTGGTGAAGAAGGCCAAGGCGGGCAAGAAGGGCGCTCCGTGGGAGATCATTGCGCACGCCGACGAGCTCGATGTTCTCGTGACGAGCAAGATCCACGACGTGAAGGAGGGCGTCGTGGCGCGCGAAGATCACGAAGAGTGGGTCTATGCACTCGTTGTTGTGCAGACGACGCAGGGCTATCCGGGCCGCGGCTATAATGGCGTCGCCCGCATGAACGGCGGCTACGGGAATCGTCCGCGCGTCGGCCTCTCACCGGGGTTGGATCCATCGCGGCGCTTCACCCGCGACGTAGCAGTGATGCTCGATGAGTGGCCGAAGCTGACGAAGGATCGCGGCTTCGCTGACGCAGGCGCCGGCGTGGTTTGGCTCCTGCCGTGGGACGGAGTGAAGTCGCTGGCGTTGACGGAGTTGGCCCCGCACTTCATCGAAATCTGCCAACGCCTGCGCTTCGAGCACGGAGACGACGGCGTTGCAGCGCGGCGAACGACCAGCGAGCAGCGGAGGTGCGCGCCCGAGGTAGATAAGGGCGATGTCGGCGATGTTTGGATTCCTGTCGACGTCGCCGAGGCGAGCGCGTTTACCGCCGGCCCGTCCGGCTTCTCGTACGACAAGCTCGCCGCGCTGCTCTTTCACGACGGACATCGCGCCGCGCCGGCACAGGAGGCGCGCCCTGGCGACACCGACGTCATGTGGCTCGTGGCGTCCGCCCTCGCGCGCGGTCAGGGCAAGACTGAAGGGGTGCACGAGCGCCGATTGCGGCTCGTCGAACCCTTGCGAAGGCGCCTCGCCCAACGCGAAACGCGCGAGGCGCTTGCGACCCGCGCAAAGGAGCGGGTGGCGCGCGCCAAGCACCTCCGCTCGAAGGTTCTCTACCCGGCGCTTTGCCAGCTCGCTCGCGGAGACGAGGTACCGAAGGACGACTTTGGCGATCGAGTCGACGAAGTGTTCTTCGCTGAGCTGTTCGGCCACGTCGATGCCGACGACAAGGCGGCCAAGATGGCGTGGGACGTGAAGCTGCTCGTGCTTGCCCAGGCAGAGCTCGACCGAGCCATCGAGATGTGGCCGCTGCCCGACGCGCGCCGCTATCGCGCGGTGAGCGCGGCGACCGGCATGTTCGGCGGCTGTGCGCGCAAGCAAGCGCCCGACGCCTGGGCCGCGCTTCACGCGCGTGCCGACTATGACACCCAACAACCGACGGGAGACGTGGGATGAGCGAGACCACACTTGAACGGCCGAGCGACGACGAACTCGTTCACCGCCTCGCTGCCGCGCTCGCCCAGGATGTCGGACGGCTCACGAGCGGCGACGTCGCCGCGCTACGGCGCATGGACCCGCGCCGCATCGACGCCGCCGGGTTCTGGAAGCTCGAGGCGCTCTTCCTCGAGGGTGTGCTCAAAGGGGAAGCGTATGCGCGCGCTCGACAAGAGACCCGCTGGGCAGCCGTGATGACCGGTCTCGCCGTGCTCGGACCGCTCCATCGCAGAGGAGCACGGCTCGGCGACGCGCTGCGCGCTGCCGGCCTCTCCGAGGTGCGTTTTGTGCGTCTGCTGCGGGCGGACGAGGAGACGCTGCTCGACGAGCTTCCTTCGCTCGCGCGCCAGCTCGCGGCCAAGGGCACCGCGGTGGATTGGGCGGACGCCGCCCGACTGCTGCTCGTCGACGATAGAGACAGTGAGCGCGCCGAGCGTCACCGCCGCGCGCTCGCACGCGACTACTACCGAGACCCCGACACCAAGCCTTCGGCCTGAGCCCGCGCTTTTCACCCGTCCAACCTCGCACAGGAGACAATGATGACCGCAAGCTTCCTCGAGATTCATACGCTGACGTCCTACCCTGCCTCGCTCCTCAACCGGGATGATGCAGGTTTCGCCAAGCGGATCCCCTTCGGTGGTGCCGTGCGCACGCGTGTTTCGTCGCAGTGCTTGAAGCGCCACTGGCGCGTCTACGAGGGCGAGCACGCGCTGAAGACCATCCCCGACGTGGGCGACACGGTGCGCTCGCGGGTGGCGTTCGAGGAGTCGTGGTGAAGCCGCTCGTGAGTGAGCACCATGTTCCCGAGGAGGTCGCGCGGGCCGCGGCCATCAAGTTGATCGGGCAGCTCTTTGGCGGAGACGAGAAGGCCGAGCGGCAAGCAAAGCAAGGAAAGACCAAAAAGGGGGAGAAGCCCGAGAAGAAGGACTCCGTGCAGGATGCGGCGCGCACCAAGCAGGTGACGGTGCTGGGCCGCCCCGAGCTCGATTACCTGAGAAAGCTCGCCCTCGAGGCCTGCCTGGCGTGCGGCAACGACATCGACAAGGTCGGAGCCGAGGTCGAGAAGCGGATGAGCGACACAAAAGAGCTCAAAAAGAACATCGCGGCGCTCTTGCCGGGCTCGCTCGAGGCCGGGCTCGGAGCCGCGCTATTCGGCCGCATGGTCACGGGCGACGTGCTCGCGCGCACCGACGCCGCCATCCACGTGGCCCATGCGTTCACCGTGCACGCGCAGCAGTCGGAGAGCGACTACTTCTCGGCCATCGACGAGATCGAGCGCGAAGACGGGGAGCAAGGCTCCGGCCACATCAACGCCAGCGAGCTCACGAGCGGGCTCTTCTACGGCTACACGGTTGTCGATCTGCCGCTGCTCATCAGCAACCTTGGCGGCGACCACCGGCTCGCGGGTGAGGTCGTCGAACGACTCGTTCACATCGCAACCAAGGTGAGCCCAGGCGCAAAGAAGGGCTCGACGGCTCCGTATGCCAACAGCCACTTTCTGCTCGTGGAGGCGGGGACCGCTCAGCCGCGCACCCTCGCCAACGCGTTCCTCGAGCCCGTGAAGACCGCTCCGAACGTGGTGAAGAACGCATATGGCGCCCTGCAGGCGTTCCGCGACGACGAGGCGGGCATGTACGGCGTGCATAGCCCGTCGGTGCACGCAGCGCTGGCGGCACAGGGCACGCCATTCGAGGCTGGCAAGAAGACGCTCGCTGAGGTGGCGGCTTGGACACGCGCGCAGGTGACCGGATGACACGCGTGCTCTTGCTGCGCCTCGACGCGCCGCTCGTCGCGTTCGGCGCGACGATGGTCGACCAAAATGGAGTCGTGCAGCGGTTCCCGGCGCGCTCGCTTTTGACGGGGTTGTTTGCGAACGCGCTTGGCTGGGAGCACAGCGAGCACCAGAAGGCGCAGCGACTCCAAGCGCGCGTGCGCTTCGCGGCCCGCATCGACCGAGCCGGCGCAGCGCTCGTCGACTACCAGACCGTTGATCTCGGTCTGCCGTGGATGGATCCAGAACAGGCCGGGTGGACGACGCGCGGGCGCATCGCGGAGCGCGGTGGCGCTAGCAGCAAGGCAACGCACATCCGCTATCGGCATCACCGCGCCGATAGCGTTCATACCGTCGCCGTTGAGCTGGCCGGCGAGGACGACCCGGACGTCGAGGCCATGGCCGCGGCGCTGCGCGCACCCGCAAGGCCGCTGTTCATAGGCCGGAAGGCGTGTCTACCGGGAGCGCCGCTCGTCCTTCGCGTTGTCGATGCAATCAGCGCGCTCGCAGCGCTGGCGGCCGAGCCGCGACTCGTGTTGCGGCGGGGTGACAACGGCGCGCTGCTCGCGTGGTGGGACGAGGCGCTCGGCACCGAAGCGCAAGGCGTGCTCGGGCCGTTTGAGCCCGTCGTCGTCACAGACGAACGAGACTGGCAGAACCAAATCCACGTAGGCCGGCGCTTCCTGACGCACGGCCGCGTTGACCCACCTCCTCCAGAGGCTCGCAATGCCTGAGAAGCTCCATCTCGTGAAGATCCCGCTGCGCGCCGCTGCCCTGGTTCACATCGCGGAGCGCCGCGGCATCCCCTTGCGCGAGCTCGACGACGGTTACCTCGCCCACTGCCTGCTCACCGAGCTGTGGCAGGCGGAAGCGCCAACGCCTTTTCATCTGAAGGGGGCTGCTCTGAAAGGAGAAGGCGCTCGCGGCCGCGGGGTCATCGACGTGTGGGGTTACACCGGGAAGTCCGCCGAGGACCTCGCAGCCCATGCACGCGACTTCGGCGACCCCGTGCTGCTCGACGCAATCGATGGCGGACCGGCGTCGATCGCGAGCAAGGAGATGCCGCGCTTCGAGGTCGGGCGCCGCGTGGGTTTTCTGCTGCGCGCGTGCCCTGTGGTTCGGACAAAGAGCCCGCGCGAGCCCGGCCGCTCACGCGAGGTCGACGCATTCATCGCCGCTTGCACCAAGCACGAGGACGAGACGGTGGAACGCGAGCGCGTCTACGTCGACTGGCTGCGCGAACGGCTGAAGGACAAGGGTGTGACCATCGAACGGCTCGCGCTCGCGGGCTTCTCCCGCGAGCGCCTGGTTCGCCGCACGCAAGGCGAACCGCGTGCGGCTAAAACCCTCGAACGGCCCGATGCACGGTTCGAGGGCGACCTGTGCATCGAGGATGCCGATGCCTTCACTGCGCTTCTTCGGCACGGCGTCGGCCGCCACCGTGCATTCGGCTTTGGGATGGTCGTCGTCGTACCGCCGGGGAACGGATGGTTCTGAAGGGCCGCCTCGGCCTAGAGACCGCACGCGTGCCTCACGCCGACCGGCACGGATGCATCTCGCTGAAGCGCGGCAACCTCTATGTTGAGGACGGCACGCTGCGCTTCAAGGCGGCGGGAGATGGCGATCTCGAGCCAGGCGACTACGGCCTGCCGTTCCAGACGATCAGTGTCTTCTTTCTGGGGCCCGGCACGACGGTGAGCCACGATGCGCTTCGCCTCCTCGCGCGCCACGGGACGGCCCTGGTGGCAACAGGCGAGGACGGCGTGCGCTTCTACGCCTCGATGCCGTTTGGCGCTGATGCGTCAAAGCTCGCGCGCCGACAAGTTGAGCTCTGGGCGGACGCGCGGAAGCGTGTTTCCGTTGCGCGACGCATGTACGCGTGGCGCCTCGGCGAGGTTCTGCCGTCGACGGACATCACGGTTCTTCGCGGCATCGAGGGAGCGCGCGTCAAGACGATGTACAAGGCCCTGGCGCAGCAACACGGCATCGCATGGCAAGGACGCCGATATGACCGCGACGATCCAGAGGCGACCGATCGCGTAAACCAGGCACTCAACCATACGGCGACGGCGCTGAGAGCCGCGGCGATGATCGCCGTTGCTGCGACATCGACCATCCCGCAGCTCGGCTTCATCCATGAAGACTCGGGTAACGCATTGCCCCTCGACATCGCCGACTTGTATCGGGAGGCGGTGGCGTTGCCCGCCGCGTTTATCGCCGTCAAGCGCTTCGAGCAGCGACCGCACGAGCCGCTGGAGCGGCACGCGCGGCGGGCTGCAGGCCGCATGCTTTCAGATGAGCACGTCATTCCCGCGATGATCGACAAGTTGCACGACCTATTCGGCAGTCCCGCATCTGGAAGCGACACCGCAACATGAGCATGACGGTCGTGGTCACGCGAAACGTCCCGGAACGCTACCGAGGGTTCCTCGCGTCGTGTATGCTCGAACTCGCTCCAGGCGTGTACACCTCGCCGCGCATGACGAGAGCCATTCGGGAGCGGGTCTGGAACGTCTGCATCGAATGGTGCGGTCTACTGCCCCTTGATGGCGCGGTCGTAATGACATGGCGCGACCGGAGGGAGACTGGTGGCCAGGGGGTACTCACCCTTGGAGTTCCGCGAATGGACATCCGCGAGCACGACGGTCTCAGGCTCGTCCGTCGCGACCTCCCTTCTCTGAAAACTGAATAAACGGAGGCGGCGAGCAGCGCGGCTTGCACTCCCCTCCAAATTCGTCAACCCTGAGACAGAGGCTCCCCCGCGCTCGCGGGGATGGACCCATCGTCGGTGCGCTCGACGACGAAGCGGTGACGGCTCCCCCGCGCTCGCGGGGATGGACCCTATGCGGACAGACGAAGACGACGTCGACGGCAGGCTCCCCCGCGCTCGCGGGGATGGACCCCAGCGGGGGCCGCCGACGTGCTCATGATCTGGGCTCCCCCGCGCTCGCGGGGATGGACCCGTTCACGCAAGGTTGATCTCTAAACGGAGTCTGGCTCCCCCGCGCTCGCGGGGATGGACCCGACCGCGCGACGTGCGCGATCCCGTCGGCCGTGGCTCCCCCGCGCTCGCGGGGATGGACCCCCTTTCGCGCTGATGAAGCCGGTGAAGAAGACGGCTCCCCCGCGCTCGCGGGGATGGACCCTCAGGCGACCGCCCAGGCGGCCATCGAGGTACGGCTCCCCCGCGCTCGCGGGGATGGACCCGCGGGCCCCACGGCTGGCCGCTGTGGTCGTGGGCTCCCCCGCGCTCGCGGGGATGGACCCTGACGCTCTCGACGCCGTCGGGCTCCGCGAGCGGCTCCCCCGCGCTCGCGGGGATGGACCCGTCGCCGCATCGATGTCGATGTCGCTCACGGCGGCTCCCCCGCGCTCGCGGGGATGGACCCCACGCGCCGCGGAGGTCGAGGCGCGGGCGCGCGGCTCCCCCGCGCTCGCGGGGATGGACCCATCGCCTATGGCACCTACGAGCTCAAAGGCGAGGCTCCCCCGCGCTCGCGGGGATGGACCTGCAGGGCATTGACCGAGGGCGTGCCCGTCGAGGGCTCCCCCGCGCTCGCGGGGATGGACCCGACGCTCTCGACGCGTCGGGCTCCGCGAGCGGCTCCCCCGCGCTCGCGGGGATGGACCCTGACGCTCTCGACGCCGTCGGGCTCCGCGATCGGCTCCCCCGCGCTCGCGGGGATGGACCCCCAACCGTAGCCGCTCGACGGGTGGTGCGCTGGGCTCCCCCGCGCTCGCGGGGATGGACCCCTTCGGCTTCGACGGCCGGATCGCCGAAGTCCGGCTCCCCCGCGCTCGCGGGGATGGACCCCTCTACGGCGCGAACCTCTACGGCGCGAACCTGGCTCCCCCGCGCTCGCGGGGATGGACCCGCTGCCACTTCGTCGCGGATGCCCTTGATGCCGGCTCCCCCGCGCTCGCGGGGATGGACCCCTCGTATCGCGCAGCTTCGAGCTCACCGCCATGGCTCCCCCGCGCTCGCGGGGATGGACCCATCGGACGTGCCACTGCGGCGGTCCGAGTTGGCTCCCCCGCGCTCGCGGGGATGGACCCGCCGCAGGCGGAGGTGCTCGGGCCACGCGGAGGCTCCCCCGCGCTCGCGGGGATGGACCCATGGAGCCCAAGGTGTTCGTCGAGACGTTGCTGGGCTCCCCCGCGCTCGCGGGGATGGACCCGCCTTGCGATACTGGCGGGGCGCAATGATCGCGGCTCCCCCGCGCTCGCGGGGATGGACCCTCATCGATGCAGGCCGACCGCTCGCAACGCCTGGTGGCTCCCCCGCGCTCGCGGGGATGGACCCTGCCTCGACGTCGGCGGGCGACCACGACGAGCGGCTCCCCCGCGCTCGCGGGGATGGACCCGACCACGGCATCCCGTTCTGCAGCGAGACGCCGGCTCCCCCGCGCTCGCGGGGATGGACCCGCGGCCGGCGACAAGCTCAAGGGCGTGCTGCGGGCTCCCCCGCGCTCGCGGGGATGGACCCAGGCCAGCCTGCTGCAGCCAGAGCGCCATCGGGCTCCCCCGCGCTCGCGGGGATGGACCCGGCGCGCGACCTCGGGCCACGCCTCTGCCACGGCTCCCCCGCGCTCGCGGGGATGGACCCTCACCGTCAAGAGCGCGGGCGGCCTCGCGTCGGCTCCCCCGCGCTCGCGGGGATGGACCCTCATGACGTCCGTCCGCGCATAGCCGTCGAGGCCGGCTCCCCCGCGCTCGCGGGGATGGACCCGCGCGCGAGAGCTGCCCGCCACGGTCCCCATCGGCTCCCCCGCGCTCGCGGGGATGGACCCGATGACGGCAGCGAGGCGTGCGGCCGATTCCGAGGCTCCCCCGCGCTCGCGGGGATGGACCCAGCGGTACCGTCGGATCTCGTCGTCGCGCATCTGGCTCCCCCGCGCTCGCGGGGATGGACCCCGCGCGCCGCCGAGGTCGAGGCGCGGGCGCGCGGCTCCCCCGCGCTCGCGGGGATGGACCCTGCACCGCCTCAGTGGCCACCGTCCGACTCCTGGCTCCCCCGCGCTCGCGGGGATGGACCCGTGGGCGAGGCAAGCGTGAGGCATATGTGGCGCGGCTCCCCCGCGCTCGCGGGGATGGACCCTCGACGTCGAGGTGCTGGAAGCCGTCGACCACGGCTCCCCCGCGCTCGCGGGGATGGACCCACCGGCGAGGTCGCGGACTCGACGGGCACGCCGGCTCCCCCGCGCTCGCGGGGATGGACCCATCGACGAGCCCGCCGCCGATTCTGCTCGGGCTCCCCCGCGCTCGCGGGGATGGACCCCGCACGCCATTACGAGACCGAGGCCCGATTGTGGCTCCCCCGCGCTCGCGGGGATGGACCCCCCGCCCTCGACGGCATCAAGGTCCGATTCCGGGCTCCCCCGCGCTCGCGGGGATGGACCCCACTTCGGCACAATGACCGGTGGTCCCGCCTGCGGCTCCCCCGCGCTCGCGGGGATGGACCCTGACGCTCTCGACGGCGTCGGGCTCCGCGAGCGGCTCCCCCGCGCTCGCGGGGATGGACCCCGATTCGGCGATGTACCGGTGGCCATCCGAGTCAGGCTCCCCCGCGCTCGCGGGGATGGACCCCAGCAAGACGGAGCGCCCGCGACCAGACACCGGGCTCCCCCGCGCTCGCGGGGATGGACCCTGCGTGGCATGCACGACATCCTCGGGATTGCGGGCTCCCCCGCGCTCGCGGGGATGGACCCTTCGTGGTGTGCGCGGCAGACGGCGCGCGAGTGGCTCCCCCGCGCTCGCGGGGATGGACCCCGCGTGTCGAGGATCTCCGGCACCGCCCGCGGGGCTCCCCCGCGCTCGCGGGGATGGACCCATCAGCGAGCACGTCGCGCTCGACGACGACGCGGCTCCCCCGCGCTCGCGGGGATGGACCCCATCCGAGCAAGTGGGCCGTCGGGGGCATGTAGGCTCCCCCGCGCTCGCGGGGATGGACCCGGCGCCTCCTCCATCCGCCGCGGCATGACGACGGCTCCCCCGCGCTCGCGGGGATGGACCCGCCTCGTGGAAGAGGTCACTCATGCTGTCGACGGCTCCCCCGCGCTCGCGGGGATGGACCCGGGGTCGATGCGGCGCCAAGCCGCTGCATCTGATGGCTCCCCCGCGCTCGCGGGGATGGACCCGCGGTGTCCACGGTCGTCGACGCACCGCCAGGCTCCCCCGCGCTCGCGGGGATGGACCCCTCCTCGGCGTCAGCGATGCGCCTGGGCAGCGGGCTCCCCCGCGCTCGCGGGGATGGACCCACGACGACGTCGCCGACGGCATGCTCGAGCACGGCTCCCCCGCGCTCGCGGGGATGGACCCGCGAGGACGTCCTCGGGGCTGGCGTTCGCGATGGCTCCCCCGCGCTCGCGGGGATGGACCCAGCGCGGCGCCGTCCTGCGTGCACTTCTCGCTTGGCTCCCCCGCGCTCGCGGGGATGGACCCACGCGCAGGCGCGCGTCTTCACGTGACGCAGGCTCCCCCGCGCTCGCGGGGATGGACCCGGTGCCGCTGCTACCCGGGCTCGACTCCGCGGCGGCTCCCCCGCGCTCGCGGGGATGGACCCGTTGCGGGGTCGCCCTCGAGCCGGCGCGGCGGGCTCCCCCGCGCTCGCGGGGATGGACCCGACGGCGCAGTCGACGGCCCGCCGTCGTCGCAGGCTCCCCCGCGCTCGCGGGGATGGACCCGCGCGTAGCCCCACACGTCGACGCGCTGCTGCGGCTCCCCCGCGCTCGCGGGGATGGACCCGCGGCGAGGGCCTCGTCGACGCCGATGTACGTCGGCTCCCCCGCGCTCGCGGGGATGGACCCGGCGACGGCAGTGGCGTCTGCGGCTCCCAGTGGGCTCCCCCGCGCTCGCGGGGATGGACCCCGGCGGCGACCCGCCTCGCGCGCGGTGTGCTGGGCTCCCCCGCGCTCGCGGGGATGGACCCCCGGGTGGCATGACTGCGAGCTACGCGCTAGGGGCTCCCCCGCGCTCGCGGGGATGGACCCCCACTGGAGATCGCGCCGATCATGTTGGCATCGGCTCCCCCGCGCTCGCGGGGATGGACCCTATGAAGGCGGACCCTATGAAGGCGATCTTCTTGGCTCCCCCGCGCTCGCGGGGATGGACCCGTGATCACGATGAATCTCGAGGGCACCGCGCTGGCTCCCCCGCGCTCGCGGGGATGGACCCGTGTTGAGCGACGTGACAAAGGCTGTCACCGGGGCTCCCCCGCGCTCGCGGGGATGGACCCCTCGCCAAGCAAACGCGCTCTCGCGCTCGCGAGGCTCCCCCGCGCTCGCGGGGATGGACCCCTCGCCATGGAGGCTTCATGAACCCAGCACGTGGCTCCCCCGCGCTCGCGGGGATGGACCCCCGGAGCCGAGGAGCGGCGAGGCGGTGTTCAGGGCTCCCCCGCGCTCGCGGGGATGGACCCGCGCGCTCACCCGCGTACTCCGCGATGTAGATGGCTCCCCCGCGCTCGCGGGGATGGACCCGGCGGCAAGGCGCCCAGCCTCGTCGACGATGGGGCTCCCCCGCGCTCGCGGGGATGGACCCCGAGTGCGCGCCGTGCTCAAGCGGGATCCAGTGGCTCCCCCGCGCTCGCGGGGATGGACCCACGTGCTGGTTACGTATTGGTCCTGCCCTTCGTGGCTCCCCCGCGCTCGCGGGGATGGACCCGCGACGCCCGAGGCGCCGCCACCGGCAGCTTCCGGCTCCCCCGCGCTCGCGGGGATGGACCCCTCGAGCGCCGTCGTAGACTTCGCCTTGATGGGGCTCCCCCGCGCTCGCGGGGATGGACCCATGTCGAAGCTCCTTCGATCGGAGCAGCGGAAGGCTCCCCCGCGCTCGCGGGGATGGACCCGCACAGGCGATCGCCGGCCTGGCCCCGCTCCTGGCTCCCCCGCGCTCGCGGGGATGGACCCAGTGGAGGGTACGGCGACACATGGATCTTCCCGGCTCCCCCGCGCTCGCGGGGATGGACCCGTCGAGCTCGATCCCGCGACGGTGGCCAAGCTGGCTCCCCCGCGCTCGCGGGGATGGACCCAAGGCGGCGCAGATCGCGCACTCGCTCGCCCTGGCTCCCCCGCGCTCGCGGGGATGGACCCCACGCCCCACACCGGGATGCCGCAGCCGTTGGGGCTCCCCCGCGCTCGCGGGGATGGACCCGAATCTCGGACCTTGAGCGAGCGATCTTTCGCGGCTCCCCCGCGCTCGCGGGGATGGACCCGCGCCCGCCGCGCCCGCGCCCGGCGGCATCGCGGCTCCCCCGCGCTCGCGGGGATGGACCCACATCCGGGGCAAGGCCCTCGTCGGTGCGGCGGCTCCCCCGCGCTCGCGGGGATGGACCCATCGTTTGCTTTCCCGACTGCGGCCTGATCGGGGCTCCCCCGCGCTCGCGGGGATGGACCCAGGGGCTCGCCGCGCAGAAGTTCGCGGAGGCGGGCTCCCCCGCGCTCGCGGGGATGGACCCTTCGCGCGCTTCTCGCGGAAGATCATCTCCGCGGCTCCCCCGCGCTCGCGGGGATGGACCCGTCCAGGTCGACCACTTCGACGCGAGCTCCGCGGCTCCCCCGCCCCCGAGCCCGCGAGCTCGCCGGTCACGACCGGGGCTCCCCCGCGCTCGCGGGGATGGACCCTTCGAGTCCGCGCTCTTCATGGTCGACCTCGGGGCTCCCCCGCGCTCGCGGGGATGGACCCGGAGCGACGAGCTGGCGAAGGAGCGGGACGCCGGCTCCCCCGCGCTCGCGGGGATGGACCCGTGGCCGGCCCCAACGCACGGGCCTGGGCGCCGGCTCCCCCGCGCTCGCGGGGATGGACCCAACGCCGCCGAGGCGCTTGGCCGCGTCCTTGAGGCTCCCCCGCGCTCGCGGGGATGGACCCTTCGCGGCCAGGTTGTCCGCGGTCGCCTGCGCGGCTCCCCCGCGCTCGCGGGGATGGACCCCCGACAGGGACGCCAACGTCCGCGGCCATGTGGGCTCCCCCGCGCTCGCGGGGATGGCCCCCGGGGAAAGACCCGAGCGCATCGCCGGTCTGGGCTCCCCCGCGCTCGCGGGGATGGACCCGCTGACCTCTTGGCCGCCGCCGGTGAGAAGCTGGCTCCCCCGCGCTCGCGGGGATGGACCCCCGAGCAGGCCGAGCCCGAGCCCGATGCGAATGGCTCCCCCGCGCTCGCGGGGATGGACCCGATCGAGCGTGTGTCCTCGGCGCTCGGCGTGACGCCGCTCCCGGAGATCCTTTCCCCGCTGCGCGTGAAGCGGAATCAAGTCGTGAAGCCCGGCGAGCTCGAGAAGCACGTCGAGCTGCTCGCTCGGCGCGTCGGTGACGACGGCGCGATGCGCCAGGCCGTCGCGGCCGGTGTATCGGGAGCTCGTGTCGTGGTGCGAGACGTACTTGCGGATGGAGCTGCCGGGCTCGCTGTTGTTCGCGGCGGTGCGCTACCTCACGAACCACCAAGACGCGCTCATCGACCGCGACTCGACTCGCAAACCGACACGTCGCCGGCGCGACGCGGGGCGCCGTGATGCCCGCGCCCTCGTGCGGGCCGGCGCGAGCCGCGAGCGCGTCGTCGTTTGGTGCGCCCGGCGCTCGTTCGATCGCTCAGTTTCGGGACAGCACCTCGACATCGAGGCCGTACGGATTCCCTGGTCTCTCGCATAGCCTCGCGCGCACCAAACGCGGCGCGTTCGCGCTCCCCTGCACGCCGTCCGGGCCGAGGCTCTACGGCGCGCGTCGAGGCGGTGCTCAGGATGGACCCCGCGTGCGCGCCCGGGGCGCGCGGCTCCAGCAGCGGGAGCGGGAACGGCGAGCGGGAGCGTGGACGGGCAGCGCGTGCGACTCGCGGTCACGGTCGCGATCCCCTCGCCGTGACCGTGTGCACGTGAGCCGCACGCGCTTGCCGTACAGTGCGCCAGGCAAAGCCTGGTCAAGGAGGATGCGATCCACTTCATTGACATGGATTGGTTGCGAGAGGCGTTCAGGCGCACCCTCGCAATCTAGAATCGAATCTCTCCACTCGCTCGACGCCCTACGTCGACGTCACAGTCGTTCGTCGTCGGCGCGCGCCGCAGCGTCGCCCTACGCCGGGCTCGCCCGCCGGGGCGCGCGCTCGAGGAACGCGAGGTGGACGACGAGCGACGGCACCGCCAGCGCGAGGAAGACGATGGCCATCGTCGCGTCGGGCCGATGGTGCAGGACGCTGGTGGCGAGCGTGCTGAGCGACGCGATGCCCATCTGCAGCGCGCCGAGCATCGCCGACGCCGAGCCGGCGATGGTGCCGAAGGGCTTCATGGCCCCGGCGGTCACGCTCGGGACGATGAGGGCGATGCCGAAGAACACGAACATGATGGGGAACAGCGTCGTCCAGATGGTGAGCACGTGCGCCCACGCGGCCGCGCCGAGGGCGAGGGCGCCGACGATGACGGCGATGATGCCGAGCAACGACACGCGGTCCCCGGGCCAGCGCGCGGTGAGCCGCCCGCCCGCGAGGGAGCCGGCGGCGAACGCGCCGGCCACGCCGATGGCGATGAGCGCGAAGAAGAAGAACGAGAACATGTCGAGGGCGCGCGCGAGCGCCGGCGCCTCCGCGAGGCAGGCGTAGACGATGCCGACGGCGGCGCCGTTTTGCCACGCATAGACGCGAAAGTCGCGGTTGCCGAGGAGCGTGCGCGCGGTGCGCGCGAGGGTCGCCGGCTGTAACGCGGTCTCGTGCTTGTCGACGAGCGTCTCTTTGAAGCGCGCCCACACCAGCACGAGCATCACGCCGCCGAGCACCAATACGGCGACCATGCTCGCGCGCCAGCCGACGTGGGGCCCGAGCAGGCCGCCGACGAACGGGCCGGCGCCGGGGGCGAGCGCGTAGGCGAGGTTGATGCGCGCGTACACACGGCCGCGCTCCTCGTCGGGCCACGCGTCGCGCACGGCGGCGAACACGATGACGCCGCCGGCGCACGCGCCCACGCCCTGGACCACGCGCGCCGCGAGCAGGAACGGCAGCGTCGGGCTCACGGCACACAGGAGCGATCCGAGCACCAGGAGAGACGCGCCCACGAGCATCACCGGCCGGCGGCCGTACTTGTCGGACAGCGGCCCGTAGAACAGTTGCGCCAGCGCGTAGCCCGCGAGGTACGTCGTCATCGTGAGCTGCACGGCCGAGTACGGCGCCCCGAACGCCTCGGCCATGCGCGGCAGCGCCGGCGTCACCTCGGTGTCGCCGAAGGGACCGACGGCGACCATCCATGCCAGCACGAACAGCGAAGGACGGACGGTACGCACCCGGGGAGCCTGCCGTCTCCATGACGCGCGCGCCAGAGTCGGAGATGCCCACGAGGGACGGACCCGGCAGCGCGGTCCGTCGCCCGGCGATCAGAAGTCGAGGTGGATGTGGTCCGTCTCGAAGTTGCGAGCGCCGCCGTGCTTGTTCGCGATGCGCTCGATCTCGGAGGCGCTGCCGACGTTCAGGTCCAGGTCGACGGCGGTGCCGCGGTAGTGGTTCGAGCCCGGCGAGTGCGAGCCGCCGGTCAGGGCGTTGATCTGGATGTGCCCGTGCTTCGCCATGTCCACGAGCGCCTTCATCAACGACAGCTTGGGCTTCACGTGCCCGCCCGTGGCGGGGACGAACGCCTTCTCGCCGCGCGCGAGGCGCTCGATGTTCTTCCGGTCCGAGCCCGTCGACAGCCCCGACCAGAACGAGACGTTCTTCGAGTGGAGCAGGAACTGCGCGCAGCCCTTGACGGTGTTGGTCTTCGGCGCCCGCTTCGCCTTCCACGCCTTGCGGATGGACTTCAGCGTCGACGAGCCCACGCCGGAGCCGACGCCGCCGAGGTGCTTTCGGCGGCGAAACGCGTCCACGGCCTTCTGCGTGTTCTTGGTGTACTTGCCGTCGACGCTCCCCGGGTGAAAGCCGAGGTCCTTGAGCAGCTTCTCCGTCTTCTTCACGGCGTGGCTGTGCTCGCCGATCGTCTGCGGCGGGCTCGTGCCGTTCCTGGCCTCGAGCGTCGCCTTCTTGAGCTTGTTCCAGGTGTGCGTGTCCACCTCGCCGGTGACCGGCAGGCCGCTCCTGCGCTGGAATTGCTTCAGCGCGCCCGCGGTGCGCGCGTCGAACTTGCCGTCGGTGCTCTTGGGGTCGAAGCCGGCGGCGCGCAGGTGCTTTTGCACGATGGCGACGCTCTTGCCGTTGGTCCCGACACCGAAGCCACGCGACGCTTTCTGCGCCACGCGCCGGTCGTCGCGGGCGCGGGCGGCGGTCTTTTTGACGCGGGTGTGGAAGGGGTCGTGGTTGAGCTTCTTGTTCTCCTCGTCGAGGAGCTTGCGGCCCGCCTTGCCGATGAGCCCGCGGTTCACCTTCTTGCCCTCGTCGCGCTTGAAGGCGCGAACGGCGGAAGCGGTCTTGTTGTCGTAGACGCCGTCGGCGCGGCCGGCGTCGTAGCCGAGGCGCTCGAGCTGCTTCTCGGTCTTCGCGATGCGCGCGCTGCGCTGACCAGGCGCCATCACGCCCTTCTTCTTGTCCTTGGCCGCCGTGCGCATGGCGTGGAGCGTGTGCGCGTCGAGGGCGCCTGTGGCGTGCAGGCCGGCCGCCTTCTGGAAGCTCTTCACCTCCTGCTCCGTGCGCGCCGTGAAGTGCTTGTCGGCGGCGCCGTGATGGAAGCCGAGCTCCTTCAACAGCTTCTCGCCGGCCTTGGTGACGTTCTTTCCGTCGAACTGGTCCTGCAGGACCTCGAGCTGCGTCTGCAGGTCGTCCGCGCCGGGGACGGCGCCGGCGCCCGTCGAGGAGGTGCGCGCGGGGGCGGTGCTGTCGATGGAGCGGATGGGCATGGCGCGGCCTCGGGGTGCGTGTATGTGGGGCCTTATCGGGACGAGGAGGAGCCCGAGCCGTCGTCGGATCTGCGTCGGTTGGATGTCCGACGGGCCCTCCCACAGCCCGACGTCGTAGGCCGCTGGAACGACGTCACGCCGGCGCATCAGCCCGATAACGGGGCATGGCCATCCGCGGCTTCACCGGGAACGACAGCCTCAGCCCCAAGCCCTCGCGGCTGCCCGTCGACGTGCGGCCCGCGCTGCCGCCGCGCGACCTCCACAAGGGGGACCTCATGCCGGACGTGGGGGTCAACACCCCCGGATCCGGCAACGACACGCTCTTCCCGACCCGCCCCGTGACGGATCCGCCGCTGCCCGGGGAGACCCCGCCGGGCGACACGAACCCGGGCGGGACGCTGGATCCCCCGATCGTGCGTCCGCCCCTCGACCCGCCGGGCGGCACCGGTGACCCGCCCGCGCGCCCGCCCTTCCAGCCCCCGACGACCGAGCCGCCCCCGGTGATCCACACGGCGCCGCCCCCGCAGGCGCAGCAGCTCGCGGCCCCGCCGCAGAAGCTCGGGCCGCTCGGCGCGCTCGAGAAGCGCTTCGACGGCACCGCGGCCAACCTCGAAGGCGAGCGCCTCTTGAAGCAGCTCGGCCTTCACCCCGGCACCGTGGACAAGCACCTCACCGCCAACACCGTCGTCGCGGTGAAGCAGTTCCAGAAGTCCGTGGGCCTCAAGCCCACGGGCGCGCTCGACGCGCACACGTTGAAGGCGATGCGCAAGGCCGCCAGGCTGAAGCACAAAGGCGTCCAGGCGCGCGGTCAGCACAGCAAGGCCATCAAGGCCACCGAGCGCCGCTTGAAGCACCTCGGCTACAAGGTCGGCAAGGTCGACGGCACCTTCGACAAGAAGACCGCCGAGGCCGTGCGCGAGTTCAAGAAGGACGAGGGCATGAAGGTGCGGCGCGGCATCCTCGGCGCGCACGGCCGCAAGCTCCTCGCCGAGGAAGCGAAGAACAACTGACGCATGCGCGTCCTCGCTGTCATCGTCGTGCTCATCGCGCCCCTCGCGTGCCCCGCGCCCGCGGCCGGCGAAGGTGAAGGCGAGGGCGAAGGCGAAGGCGGGCCCGACGTCGACGAGAGCGAGCCCAACGACGGCGCCACCGACACCGAAGTGAACGACCTCGCCGTGGGCGCGATCATGCACGGCGCCATCGGCAGCGCGTCCGACGTCGACATCTTCCGTGTCGACACCACGCCGGGCGCGCTCTACCGCGTGACCCTCGACGTCCCCGCGGGCTCGCCGCTCGATGGCCACCTCACCGTGCTCGACGCCGGCCGCGGCGGCGGCGCGCCCGGCGCGGACTACGTGCGTCTGGAGCGCGCCCCCGACGGCCCGACGGCGGCGCTGTCGTTCCTCGCGTTCGGCGAGGGCGGACATCTGGTGGTGGTGCGCGACGCGCGCGCCGTCGACGGAGCCCCCGAGGGCGGCGCCGCATACACCTACGCCCTCACCGTCGGCGAGGTCGCGCCCGCGCCCGCGACGCTCGCGTTCCCGGGCACGTTGAGCGACGCGCTCGACGACGTCGGCGGCGTGAAGCTCTACGCGTTCACCGCGAACGCCAACGCCGACTTCACCGTGGACCTCAGCGCCGACGGGGACCTCGACGCGCGCCTGTTCGTCTACGCCGACAGCGAGCGGGACTGGGTGGCGCGCAACGACGACCGCTCCGCGGGCGACGTGAACCCCTTGCTCGACGCGTTCTTCCCCGTCGGCGGCTCGATGCTGCTCGTGGTGGAGAGCGCCGCCGAGAGCGCGACGGACCTCGGCTACACCCTCACGACGACGGGGAACTGACGGGCTCGGGCGTCGGCGGGGTCCGCCTGCCGAGCGCCACGCGCAGCGCCGGCGGCGTGATGATGGTGGTCAGGATGACCATGATGACGATGGCGGAGAACACCGAGGGCGTGACGACGGCGACGCCGCCCACGGTCATGGTGAGGCCGACATTGGCGAAGATGAGGCCGACCTCGCCGCGCGGGATCATGCCGACGCCGATGGTGAAGCGGCTCAGCCGCGAGGCGTCCTTGGGCTTGAGCGCCGTCAAGCTGCAGAGCTGCTTGCCGACGACGACCGCGAGGGTGAGGAGCGCGGCGAGCGCAAGGATGCCGGGGTCGGCGAAGACGGTGAGGTCGGTCTTCATGCCCATGAGCACGAAGAACACGGGCACGAAGATGGAGCTGATGGGCGCCACCAGCTCCTCGAGCTTCTGCTCGCCGCGGGTGGTGAAGTCCACGTAGTGGATGTCCTCGAGGATGAGGCCGGCGGCGAAGGCGCCCACCAGCGGGGCGAGGCCGATCGCGTCCGCGGCCCACGCGAGCACGAAGCAGATGGACAGGCCGGTGGCGAGGAGCACGCTGCGCGCGCGCAGCTTGGACGCGAGCTGGAAGAAGCGGCGCGACAGCAGGACGCCGAGCGCGATGGCGCCGATGAGGAACACCGCAGCCTTGACGACGACGAAGCTGATGGAGAGCGCCGACGGGCTCACGCCGGTGTCTGCGGCGGCGATGAGACCCGAGACCACGGCGAGCAGGATGAGGCCCTGCACGTCGTCGATGACCGCGGCGCCGAGCACCACGCGTGCCTCGGTGGTGTTGATGGCGGAGAGGTCCTTCAGCACGCGTGCCGTGATGCCGACGCTGGTGGGGCAGAGGGCGGCCGCGATGAAGACGTTCGCGTAAAACGAGCTGTGCGGCAGCAGCAAGATGCACACGACGTAGCCGAGCCCGAAGGTGGTGATGACGCCGACGGTGGCCACCAGCAGCGCCGAGAGCCCGACCTTCATCATCTGCGAGACGGTGGACTCGAGGCCCACTTCGAACAGCAGGATGATCACGCCGAGGCGCGCGAAGATGTCGAGCGTCTGATCGGTGCCGATGGCGGTGAAGGCGTCGATGCCCGCGAGGTGGAGGTTGCCGATGACGACGCCTGCGAGCAGCTCGCCGAGCACCGGCGGCTGTTTGAGGCGCACCGCGATGTCGCCGCCGAGCTTGGCGCACCCGAGGATGATCGCGAGGTAGAGGACGAGGACGGCGACGGGGTCGTGATGCACGCGTCGACCGTACCAGAGGTCCGCCCGCACGCGCGCGTGAGCGCTCCGACGGCGCCGCCGGTGACGACTCGCGCGCCTTCAGGGCGCGAGGCCGCCGGGGGCGACGAAGCTGACGTCGCCGGCGTCGGGGATGGCGCCGCCGTCGAGCATGTCGAGCAGGCCCGCGTCCTGGAGCAGCGACGCGTCCTCGGGGCGCACGGCGGCGGCGCGCACGCGGCCGGGCGACATCTCCTTCACCTCGAGGACGAGCGGGAGAGCGGTGGTGAGCGCGCGCCCCTGCAGCGCCTCGGCAAGCGCGGCGGCGTCCTTGTCCTCGACGTGGAGCACCGCGCGTTCGCGCGAGTAGACGACGAGGGTGGAGGCCGGCAGCGCGTCCTTCAGCGCTTCGAAGGCGACGAACGTGGGCACGCCGTCGAGCTCGACGTCGACGCCCGTGCGCTCCGCCACGACGCCGGCGTCGCCGGGGCTCGCGGCGACGCCGGCGTCGGATGAAGCGCCGAGGTCGCGCCACCAGCCCGGCCTGGTCACGGTGGCGACGAGGAGCGCTCCCGCGACGGCCGCCAGGAGCGCGCCGGCGGCGAGCCGTCCCCACGACGACGGCGGCGGCGCCGGCGCGAGCGACGACGGCGCGGGCGGCGACGGCAGCGACGGCGCGGGCGACGACGCGTGCGGGGGAGAGGGCGCGGGCGACGACGGCGCGGGCGACGACGGCGCGTCCGGGGGAGACGGCGCGTCCGGGGGAGACGGCGCGTCCGGGGGAGACGGCGCGTCCGGGGGAGACGGCGCGACCACCGGCGATGCCGCCGCGCGCCGCTCGTCGACGGTGCGCGCCGGCGCCGCCGCCGGGGCCGACAGCGCCGCCGGCGGCGCGGCGCGCGCGCCCTCGGGCGAGAGGCGCGCGGCCTTGAGGGACGCGATGGCGTCGATGACCACCTGCGCGCTCGCGGGGCGATCCTCGGGGTCGCGCGCCATCAGCGATTGCACGAGCGCGGCGGCCTCGGGCGAGACGTCCACGAGCGCGCCCGCGAGCGACGGCGGCGCCTCGTTGAGCTGGCGCACGACGACCTTCATCGGCGTCGGCGCGGGGAACGGGTGCTCGCCGGCGAGCAGCTCGTGCCAGAGCACGCCGAGCGCGTACAGGTCCTGGCGCGGGCTCTCCGGCGCTCCCTCGGTCGCCTCCGGCGCCGTGTACCCCGGCGTCCCCACGAAGCCGCCCTCGCGCGTGAGGTGCTCGTCGATGAGGTCGGGGTCGTGCGGCTTGGCGAGCCCGAAGTCGAGCACCTTGGCCGCCACCGCCCCCGTCGTCGTCGCGCTCTGCCGGGGGAGGATGACGTTGTCGGGCTTGAGGTCCCGGTGGACGACGCCCGCGGCGTGCGCGCGCGCGAGCGCCGAAGCGACGGCCTCGATGATGGGCAGCGTCTCCGCGAACGTGAAGCGCTTCTTGCGCTTGAGCGCGGCGCGCAGCACCTCGCCGTCGACGAACTCCATGGCGAGGAACAGCGAGCCGTCCTCGGTGCGGCCGAAGTCGTGCACGGTGACGATGCATGGGTGCCCAAGCGACGACACCGCCTTGGCTTCACGCTCGAAGCGCTTCTGCATCACCGGGTCGGCGGCGGCGTCGCGCCGGATGATCTTGAGCGCCACCGTGCGCCCCAGGCCCTCCTGCACGGCCTGGTACACGACGCCCATTCCGCCCCGTGCGATTTTGCGCATCACCGTGTAGCGACCGGCGACGGTGCTGCCGAGCAACGGGTCTGGCCCCTCGACCTTGGTGTCCATGCGGCGCACACGATAGCCCAGCGCGGCGCGGAGGCAGCGTCGCCCGGAAACGGCGCGCGCCGCGGGCGCTCGACGGATATGCAACAATCGCCCTGTGCGCGTGCTCGTTCCGGCGCTGTGGGCGATCGTGCTCGGCGGCTCGTCGGGCTGCTCCCCCGCTCCGCTCGCGTGCGCCGGCGCCGGGGACTGCCCCGCGGATCACCCGGTGTGCGCCGCGGACGTCTGCGTGGCCGCCGGCGCCTCCGAGGGAGACAGCGAGGGAGACGGCGAGGGGGACGGCGAGGGGGACGGCGAGGGCGACGGCGAGGGAGACGGCGAGCCCTGTCCCGGCGACCGCGACGGCGACGGCTTCGGCTCCGGCTGCCCGCTCGGCGACGACTGCGACGACGCCGACGCCACCGTGCACGCCCTCCTCGTCGTCGCCGCCGACGGCGACGGCGACGGCGTCACCACGGGCGAGCCCAAGAGCGTCTGCACCGACGGCACGCCCCCCGCGGGCTACGCGCTGCAAAAGGGCGACGACTGCAACGACACGGACGCGCTCGTCTTCACCCGCGTCACCGCGGCCGCTGACGCGGACGGCGACGGCGTCACCGCCGGCGCGCCCGTCACGCTGTGCACCGACGGCACGCTCCCCGACGGCTTCGCCGCGCCCAACCCCGAGGACTGCGACGACACCGACCCGAGCGTCTTCACCGCCGTCAGCGCCGCCACCGACGCCGACGGCGACCTGGTCACCTTCGGCCCCGCGAAGAGCCTCTGCACCGACGGCTCCATCCCCGCCGGGTTCGCGCCGCCGAACGGGCAGGACTGCGACGAGACCAACCCCGCGGTGTCGACGGGCTGCGGTACGTGCACCACGCGCCCCTTGGGCGGGCGCACCTTCGTCGCGTGCAGCGACGCGCGCGACCACGGGCCGGCGCAGACGGCGTGCCACGGGCACGGCGCCGGCTTTCAGCTCGCGTCGATCCACTCCGCCGACGAGGCCGCGTTCGTCACCGAGACGCTGGCGCAGCTCGGCCTCACCAACCGCGTGTGGATCGGGCTGAGCGAGGGCCCCGAGCGCTGGGACGACGGCTCTCCCTTCGACTTCTCCGGCTTCCCCGGCGGCGCCGGCAGCGGCACCAACGGCGCCGAGAACTGCGTCAACATCACCGGCACCACCACGTGGGACGACGACGACTGCAGCGGGCACCAGTTCCCGTACTTGTGCGCGACGCCTCCCTGAAGAGCCGGCAGAAAATCGGGCGCGGCCTTCGGGCGCCGGCCCATCGCTGGTCACGGGGCGTCGGTCGGCGGGCAGCGGTTGCAGGAGGCGCCGGATGCATCACGACAACACACGGATCCACGCGAGGTCGCTGGAGCTCATCCGCGTCGTCGCGATGTCGCCCGAAGCCGACGCCTGACGACCGCGCCCGCGAACCGATTACCGGCGACCGATCGCCGATTCGCTGCCACCCCTTGAGTCACGCCGCGTGCGCGGCCGCACACCGCCGTGTTAAAGCACGCGCATGGCGTCGTCGGAGCTGACATCGAAGAGCGGGCGCGCGTGGTTCCTCGTCGTGGTGGCGGCGCTCGGCTACTTCGTCGACATCTACGACCTGCTGCTGTTCGGCATCGTCAGGAACCCCTCGCTCATCGACCTCGGCGTCCCCAAGGCCGAGCTCCTCGACAAGGGCGTGACGCTGTTGAACGCGCAGATGGGCGGCCTGCTCATCGGCGGCATCCTGTGGGGCATCCTCGGCGACAAGCGCGGGCGCTTGAGCGTCTTGTTCGCCTCTATCTTCCTGTACAGCGCCGCCAACATCGCCAACGGCTTCGTCACCAGCGTCGGCCTCTACGCCCTGCTGCGCTTCCTCGCCGGCGTCGGCCTCGCCGGTGAGCTCGGCGCGGGCATCACCATCGTCAGCGAGACCATCCCCAAGGAGCTGCGCAGCGTGGCCACCGCCCTCGTCGCCGCCGTCGGCATCGCCGGCGCCGTCTGCGCGGCCTTCGTCGGCGACCTCACCGGATGGCGCGTGGCGTACTTCGTCGGCGGCGGCCTCGGCGTGGTGCTGTTGCTCTTGCGGGTGGGCGCGTTCGAGTCGGGGCTGTTCGCGCGCGTGAAGAGCCTGTCGGTGTCGCGCGGGAACTTCGCGATGCTGTTTTCCACGCCGGACCGTTTGCGGCGCTATGCGTGCGTGGTGCTGGTGGCGCTGCCCATCTGGTACGCGGTGGGCATCCCGGTGCTCCTGTCGCCGGAGATCGGCAAGGCCATGGGGATGACCGAGGTGCCCAAGGCCGGCACCGCCATCCTCGTGTGCTACGCCGCGCTCGTCGTCGGCGACCTCGGCAGCGGCCTGCTGTCGCACGTGATGAAGACCCGCAAGCGCGTGCTCGCCATCTTCGTGGCGCTCACGGCGGTGGCGGTGATCGTGTACTTCCTCGCCGCGGGGACCTCGCTCACGGTGTTCTACGGGTGCTGTGCGTTCATCGGCCTCGCCACCGGCTATTGGGCGGTGTTCATGTCCACGGCGGCGGAGCAGTTCGGCACCAACCTGCGCGCCACGGCGACCACCACGGCGCCGAACTTCGTGCGCGGCATGCTGGTCCCGATGACCCTGAGCTTCAAGGCGCTCAAGCCGTCGCTCGGCGTCATCGAGGCCGCGGCGGTCACCGGCGCCGTCGTGTTCATCATCGCCGGCGTGGCGTTGGCGTTCCTCGACGAGACCTTCGGCCGCGACCTCGACTTCCTCGAAGAGTGACGCGCGCTCAGCGGCGCGGGGTGGCGCGCTTGCGCGTCGGCGCCGGCGTCGGCGTCGACGCGGCCGGCGGCGCGCCCGACAGGGGGACGAGGTGCTCTTCGAGGAGCTCGAGGGCCTCGAGCGAGCGATCGAGCTCGCGTTGCGCGCTGCTCTCGACGCCGTCGCGCACGGCGAGCGGGTGGAGCGCGCGGGCGCGGGCGCGATACGCCTCGCGGACGTCGGCGAGGGTGGCGTCGCCGGCGAGGCCGAGGGCGGCGTAGGCGCCGGCGAGGTCGAGCGGGGGCCCGCTGAAAGCGAGCTCGTCGGGGCCGCTCCCCGCGCGAGCGTCGTCGTCGTCGCGCGGGTCGCCGAAGGTCTCCTTCAGCTTGTCGCGCAACGCTTCGCCGGCGCCGAGGACCTTGTCGAGGATCGCCATTGCGTCAGCCTCCCAGGGCGCCGCCCGTCATGACCCGAAGAACGCGCGCACGCTGGCCCAGTCCGACTGCGCGACGACGGCGACGGCGGTGACGGCGAGGTTGATGAGGCCGAGCGGGATGAGCCACGACCACGAGAAGCGCATGAGCTGGTCGTAGCGCAGCCGCGGGATGGTGGCGCGCACCCAGACGAAGAGGAACAGGAAGAAGATGACGCCGAGGAGCACCCACCACGGCCCCGGCAGGAAGCCGAAGGGGCCGCCCCAACCGCCGAGGAACAGCGTTGTGCACACCGCGCTCACCGTGATCATGCCCATGTACTCGGACATCATGAACATGCCGAAGCGGAAGCCCGAGTACTCGGTGTGAAAGCCCGCGACGAGCTCGGTGTCGGCCTCGACGAGGTCGAACGGCGCGCGGTTGGTCTCGGCGAACATGCCGACGACGAACAGGAAGAAGCCCACCGGCTGCAACAGCACCAACGGCACGTGGTGCGCGTACTGCCACTCGACGATGCCGCGCAGCGACATCTGGCCGGTGATCATCACCACGCCCACGAGCGACATGCCGAGCACGATCTCGTAGCTCACGAGCTGCGCCGCGCCGCGCAGCGCGCCCAGCAGCGAGTACTTGCTGCCCGACGACCAGCCGCCGATGACGATGCCGTACACACCGAGCGAAGCGACGCCGAGCAGGTAGAGCACGCCGACGTTGAGGTCGGCGATCCACATCTGCACGGTGCCGATGCCGGGGATCGAAAACCGCGGCCCCACCGGCACCACCGCGAACGCGGCCATGGCCGCGAACACCGAGATGGCCGGCGCGAGCTGATGGAGGAAGCGGTCCGCGGTGCTCGGGACCGTGTCTTCCTTGAAGAAGAGCTTGATGCCGTCGGCGATGGGCTGGAACAGGCCGAACGGGCCGGCGCGGTTGGGGCCCTTTCTCACCTGCATCAGCGAGATGACGCGGCGCTCGAACAGCGTGGTGTACGCCACCGCCGTCAACAGCGCGACGATGAACACCAGCGACAACACGACGAAGTAGACCCAGTTGGCGAGGCTGAAGCCGAGGATCTGGGTCTCGTAGAACCAGCTCATGACACCACCTGCAGCCGCCCGCGGCGCGGCTTGGGGATCCGCTTGAACAACGCGGCGCCGCTGCCCGTGAGCGCGCCGGCGAGGTGCTCGCGCAGCCGCATCAAGTCGGGCGGCACGTCGACGCCGACCTCGGCCGCCAGGCGCGCGAGGGCGAGCCAGTCGGCGACGGCGCCGTGCTGCTTGTGACCCGCGGGTGACGCGCCCGGAGGCACGCCGGCGGCGTCGAAGTGCTGCGCGCGCCCCTCGAGGTTGGTGAACGAGCCCGCCTGCTCGTAGGGGTGCGCGAGCGGCAGCACGACGTCGACGAAGGGATCGACGTCGGGCCCGCCCTCGTGCTCGAGGTCGGGCAGCGCATGCGCCAACCACACCGCCCGCGCCTGCCCCGGCGACACGGTGGGCTCACCGACGACGACGAGCGTGTCGAAGCCGCGCTTGTCGGCGCGGGCACCGAAGATCTCGTGGGCGCCGCGGGCGTTCACGAACGTCGCCGGCGCGCCGACGACGCCGAAGATCTCGCCCTCGGTGGCGCCGCTCGGCGACGGCACCGGCAGCTCGAGGAGCCCGGCCAGCTTCTCGAGGAGCGGCCGCGCCTCCGGATCGCGCGCGAGCTGCTCCGAGAACAGGAGCGTGGCGGGGCGCGCCTTGAGGTCGGCGCCAGCGCCCGCGCCTCGTTCGACGTCGTCGACGAGGCGGGCGAGCGCGGCCTTGAGGTCGGCGGGGGCGGCGCGGATGAAGCGCTGCGCGTCGCGGGCCATGCCGCCGTTTTCCGGCCCGTTGGTCTCGTTGACGACGACGAGCTTGGCGCCGCCGGGCCCCGCCGCCGTGGGCGCCACGGCGCGGTGGATCCACAGGCCGAGCATCGGGATCTCGGCGGTGACGTCGAGGCCCACCACGACGATGCTCTTGCTGATGGCGATGTCGGCGATGCGGCCGGCGAGCGGCCACGGCGATGACGGCGTCACCCACGCGTCGCTGTCGCCGAGGAGCGCGAGCGCGCCCATGGCCTCGTTGGTGACGGTGGGGGCGGCGACGAAGCCGGTGCGCCCCTTCTTCATCATCGCGCCCGCGCGCGCGAGCGCGTCGGCCCACGAAGCCGGAGCGAGCTTGCCGTCGTCGCCGCGCACCAGCGGGCGCGAGAGGCGCTCGCCGCGCTCCTGCGGGACGGTGCCGAAGCGCGTGGCGTCGCTGATCCACGCGTCGTTCACCTCGAGGTTCTCGCGGGGACGCACGCGCAGCACGCGGCCGTCGCGCGTGTCGACGACGATGTTGGAGCCGACGGGGTCGTCGCAGGCGATGGAGTCGGTGTGCTCGAGGTCCCACGGGCGCGCGCGGAAGCGGTACTGCCGCGAGGTCAAGGCGCCGACGGGGCAGATGTCGATGGTGTTGCCCTGAAACGGCGAGTCGTAGGTCTCGCCGGGGAGGACGCCGATCTCGCCGTAGCCGCCGCGGTCGATGACGGCGAGGGCGCGGTCGCCGGGGATCTCCTCGTGGAAGCGCACGCAGCGGTAACAGAGGATGCAGCGCTCCTTGTCGAGGACGATCTTGTCGGACAGCTCGAACGCCTTGTCCTTGTGCCGCTTGTCCTCCTCGAACTTCGACTCGCCCGCGCCGTAGCCGAAGGTGTTGTCCTGCAGCGGGCACTCGCCGCCCTTGTCGCAGACGGGGCAGTCGAGGGGGTGGTTGGCGAGGAGCAGCGCGATGACCGACTGCTGGCCGCCCTTGGCCATGTCGCTTTGCGTGTGCACGATCATGCCCTGGCCGACGGGCGTGGTGCACGCCGTCTGCAGCCGCGGCATCTTTTCGATCTGCACGAGGCACATGCGGCACGCGCCGACGGGCTTGAGCTTCTCGTGGTAGCAGAACACGGGGATGTGGATGCCCGCCTGACGCGCGGCCTCGACGAGGAGCGTGCCCTTCTTGGCGGTGACCTCTTCGCCGTTGATGGTGAGCGTCACGCTGTCGCTCGGGGGCGCCGTCGTCGTGGTCATGGGGGCGGTCTTATGTGGGAGCGCGTCTCCGTCAAGCCCCGTGCTCAGGCGGACAGGACGAGGCCGCGGGATCCGTCGACGCGCACCCGCCGGCCGTCCGCGAGCGCGCGCGTGCCGTCGACGGTGCCAAGGACGGCCGGCACGCGGTACTCGCGCGCGACCAGCGCGGCGGGGGACAGCGCGCCGCCGGTGTCGACGACGACGGCGGCGGCGCGCAGGAAGAGGGCGGTCCACGCCGGCGTCACCCGCGGCGCCACCAGCACCTCGCCGGGCAGCAGGCGCGGCCAGTCCTCGGGGCCGCGCAGCACGCGCACGGCGCCCTCGGCGACGCCGGCGCTCGCGGCGACGCCGCGGAGCAGCGGCGCAGCGCCACCGCCACCGTCGCCGTCGCCGTCGAGGTCGAGGTCGAGGTCGAGGGCGAGGGCGCGGCGCGGCGGCGGCGCGCGCCACGGGGGCGCGGCCGCGCGTCCCTGGGCGCGCGCGGCGGCGAGCGCGCGGGTCAAGGACGGCGCGACGCGGCGGGCGAGGGCGGCGCGCACCTCGTCGGCGGTGAGGTGGAGGACGTCATCGGCGCCGTCGAGGGCGCCGACGGCGACGAGGCGGCGGCCGAGCTCGAGGCGCGCGGCGTGGATGGCCGGCAGCCCGAGGCCGAGGAGCGCGCGCGTGTCCTCGCGGACGCGCGGCAGGTGGCGCGCGTGGGCGAGCGTGCGGCGATACAGCGTGCGCAGCGGCGGGGCGATGGCGTCGTCGGCGTCGGCGTCGGCGTACGTGCGCGCGGCCTGCGGCGCCGTCGGCGGCCCCGCGGCGAGGGCCCGCACGGCCGCGAGAGGGATCTCGGGCGCCGCGCGGAACGACGGCGCCGTCGCGGTGAAGGGGCCGCCGCAGCCGCGGTGGCCGTGCTCGTCGAGGAACGCGCGGAAGGCGGCGAGGAACGCGCGCCCCGGCTGGCTCTGCGCGAGCGCGCTCACGAGGCGCGCCGGCTCGGTCGCCGAGAACGCGCGCCGTAAGGACGGCTCCGCGCGCACGCGCGCCGCGAGCTCCTCGAGGCCGCGGTTCATGGCGAGCGTAAGCGTGTCGCCGCCGCCGGCGACGAGCTCGGCGAAGCGCGCGCGCTCTCCGGCGGCGAGGAGGAGGATCCACAGCAGCGCCGCGTCGCGCAGCGCCGGCGGCAGGTAGCGTCCGCGCAGCGTCGCGACGCGGAGGCCGACGGCGTTGGCGTCGTCGATGACGGCGAAGAGCTCCTCCGGCGACGCGCGCGCGAAGTCCTGGCGCTCGAGGCGGTGCGCCCGTGCGCGCACCTCGTGGACGAGGGGGTCGTCGAGGAGCGTCGCGGGATCCACCGCTCGTGTGCGCCACAAGGACAACAGCGGCCGCCACAGGACACGCACCGTCGGGCGCACCGGCAGCGCGGCCTTCATGCGCGTCACCACGCCCTCCTGCTCCTCGAACAGCTCGTCGACGTCGAGCGCGCGGCCACCGAACGGCGCGACGGTCGCCTCGACGAACGCGGAGAACAGGCGCGGGGCGCCGTCGGCGTCGACCGGAAAGGGGCGCTCGGGGAACAGCTCTTCGCACAGCGCCGCCCGCCAGCGCGCCGCACGTTCGCGCGCGCGGGCGATCGCGCGGACGCCGACGCGGCCCGCCGCGGGCGCGCCGCGCGCGCGTCTGCCTGCGCGCCGCGCGGCCCCGACGACGACGACGTCGAGGCCCTCGCCGTCGACGACGCCGCGCAGCGCCCGGTCGTGCACGGCCTCGTCGCTCCACCACGAGGCCCACGCCCGCCGGAGGCCGTCGACGCCCGCGTCGCCGGCGGCGGCGCGCACGGCGTCGTCGACGGCGCCGGGGAGCGGCGCGGTGAGGAGGCGCGCGCGGGCCTCGGCGGCGACCGCCGCGAGGCGCGGATCGCCGGCCTCCAGCACGCGCATCTCGTCGACGAGGGCAGCGATGCCCGCGGCGCGCGCGGCCTCGCGGTACGCGTCCGCGGAGACGCGCACGGCGGCCGGGGCGGCGCGTCGTGCGCGCAGGCCGACGGCACGCGCGCGGGCGCCGACGGGTGATGCGAGGGGGGCGACGAGCGCGCGCATGTCACAAGCGTGGCAACTCGACGCGCGCGAATCACGGCGCGGGGCTCCGGCCGTTCGTGGTATTGCGCACCGGATGGGCTACCTCGACACGATCAACCGCGTCATGACGGGGAACTACGACAACGCGTCCGAGGAAGAGCGCAAAGCTGCGGCCAAGGAAGTCATCACGGTGTGTGCGGCCGCGGCGAGCGCCGTGACCATCCAGCCGTTTCCGGTGGCGGACGTCGTCTTGATGAGCCCCATCCAGATCGCCATGGTGCAGGCCGTCGGCAAGGTCCACGGGTACAAGCTCGAGAAGAAGGCCATCCTCGAGATCATCTCCACGTTCGGCGCGTCGCTGGTGGCGCAAAACGTGATCATGGCCGCGGCCAAGCTCGTGCCGGTGCTCGGGTCCATCGTCGCGATGTCGATGGCGTACGCGCTCACCTACGCCATCGGCGAGGTCAGCGACCACTACTTCAAAAACGGCAGGAGCGTCAGCTCGTCGGAGCTCAAGGACCGCTTCAATTCCGTCTACAAGGCGAAGAAGGCGGAGCGGGAGAAGGCCGGCAAGTCCCTCAAAGACAAGCTCGAAGCGTTGAAGAAGGCGCGCGAGCAGGGCGTGCTCTCCGAGGAAGAATTCGAAAAGAAGAAAGAAGAAGTCCTTTCGGGGTTTTGAGCCATGGAGCTCGCAGAAGCCGTCAAGAAGCTCGACGACGCCGACAAGGCCGTGCGCGACGACGCCATGGGCGTGGTGCTGAAGGCCAAGGCCGGCGCCGTCCCTCACCTCGTCGACGCGCTCGGCATACCGGGCGCGCCGGTGAAGAAGATCGCGCTCCTGCTCGCGGCGCTCTCCGCGCGTGAGGGTCTGCCGCGCTTGTACGAGCTGCTCGACAAGGGCGTGCTCGACGTCGACGCGCGCGCGGTGGTCGCGCGTGCCTTCGGCGAGCTCCTCGACGGCCGCGACGCCTTCGACGCCACCGCCAAGCGCGCGCTGCTCGGGCTCTCTCGCGACCCGCACGCCACCACGCGGCAGCTCGCGGTGAAGGCCATGAAGAAGGTCGGCGACGCCGAGTGCGTCTCGCGTCTGAAGGAGATGGCCGCCGCGGACCGGGACTCGGCCGCGCGCTCGGCGGCCGCCGCCGCGGTGCCGGGGGAGCCGCCGCTGCCCGAGGAGGGCGGCCTCGCCGTCGACCTCGAGGCGCTCGTGGCGGCGCAGCAGGCCTCGGCGGGGCAGGGGCCGTTTGACGAGGACGCGCCCAGCGGTCCGTTCGCGCCGCTCGTGCTCAAGCTGCGTGACCCGCGCTGGCCGGTGCGCAACGCCGCCGTCGAGGAGGCGGTGCAGGCGGGCAAGGACGCGGTGCCGTCGCTCCTCGAGGTGCTCGCCGGGCGTTGGGTGTCCGCGAAGATCGGCGCCGCGCAGGCGCTGGCCCGCATCCAGGCGCCGGACGCGGCGCGCGCGCTCCTCGACGTCGCCGTCCGGCCGGCGCGGTCCGACGACGAGCGGGAGCTCCGGCCCATCGCGCTCAAGGCGCTGGCCAACTCGCTCACCGGCGGCGAGGAGGACATGGCGCAGCCGCTCCTGCCGCTCGTGAAGGACGATGATGCGTTCGTGCGCGCCGGCGCCCTCCTCTGCCTCGGCCGCCTCGCCGATCGCGTCGGCGCCCGCGCCGCCACCCTCGCGCTCACCGATCCGCACGAGCACGTGAAAGAGGCGGCGGCGGTGGCGCTCTCCGAGGGCGTGCGCGAGGAGGACCAGGACCTGGTGCTGCCGCTCCTCGCCATCCTCGGCGGGATGCCGTCGCCGACGGTGGCCGTGCGCGAGGCCATCCTGCTGGCGCTCGCGCGCATCCACGTCGACGATCCCGCCACGCTCCTCCGGCTGCGCCACCGCGTGCGCCCGAGCGTCCTCGGCCTCACCTCGAGCCTGCGGCGCACGGCCATCGCAGTGCTCGAGCGGTGCTACGGCGAGGACGATCCGCCGCCCACCGGCGTCGTCGACGACGTCCTCGGCCGCCTCGCCGACGACCACCCCGAGGTGCGCCTGCTCGCCGCGAGCTTCCTCGCCACGCACCTCGAGCCGGGGATGACCGGCGCGGTGGAGAAGCTCGAGGACGCGCTCGACCGCGCGGAGACGCCGGTGTCGCTCTTGAGCCTCGAGGCGTTGAGGCGCCACGACACCGGCAAGGCCCGGCGCGCGCTCGAGGCGGCGTGCGAGGACCCCGACGAGGTCGTGGCGTCGCGGGCCAAGGAGCTGCTCGAGGGGTTCGCGCCGTCGACGCAGGAGTGGACGGCCGCCGTCGTCGCGCCGTCGATCGTCGCGCCGTCGATCGTCGCGCCGTCGACCGTCGCGCCGTCGATCGTCGAGCCGTCGATCGTCGAGCCGTCGATCGTCGAGCCGTCGAGGCGGGTCCGTCCGCTGCGCGCGGGGGAGGGCAGCGGCGACGTCGTCGAGGCGAAGGACGCGGCCGTGCCGTCGTCGGGGAGCCTCAAGGAGCGGCTGTTGGCCACCGAGGCGCTGCCCGAGGAAGAGCGCGCGCGCGCGCGCGCGGCGGTGCTGGCGTCGTTCACCGAAGAAGGCTCTTGAAGAGGTCGAGGGATGCCGCTGTTCGACATCACGTCGGGGATCAAGGCCCGCTACAAGACGGGGGCCATGCCGCCGGCGGCGTACGACATCATGAAGAAGATCGTCGTCACGTTCGCCAAGCGCGGCTACGCCGTCGACTGGCGCGAGCAGAGGCCGCCCGAGCGCGTGGTGGCCAGGCTCACCGACAAGGACGGCACGGATCTGCTGGCCGAGGTGGACGTCGTCGACGAGGGGACGCTCACCCGCTGCGACGTCCACATCCACGGCCACGTCTTCCTCGGGGGGCTGCTCGGCCGGTTGGTGTCGGCGAGCACCATCCAGAGCCGCGCGCAGGACAAGATCAAGGAGCTCCTCGACGAGCACTTCGCCGGGCAGCCCGCGAAGCACGCGCCGGCTCCGGCGGGCTCGGTGCCGGCGCCCGCCGGCGCCGCCGCCGCGCGCGCGCGCCCCGCGGGCGGGCCCCCCGCGGGCGCTCCCAGCGCGCGCCACGCCGTGACGCCGACGGCCCCGCCCCCCTCGAAGCCGGCGCAGGGTGAGACCTGGCAGGCGCTCTCGGAGGGGGTGCTCGCCGGGAGGCCGGCGCCGGAGCCGGCGGTGATCATCCGGCGGGCGGCGGCGGCGGCAGGCGCCCTCGGCGACGCCATGCTCATCCAGTTCGTGCAGCTCGCGCTCGTGCAGGCGCTCGCGTGCAGCCGCGGCAACAAGCTCGACAAGGCCGCGGCCGCGCAACTGCTCGCGCGCATCGCCCCGTCGCCGGCGCAGGTGGAGATGGCGTCGTCGGCCAAGGGCAAGCTGGGCGGCACCCACGCCGCCTACGCGCTCACCGCTGCCCTCGGCGAGGTCGCGCTCCGCTCGTTCGACGACGACGCCCCCGGGGACGAGGCGCTGCGAGACCTCTTCGGCGCCGCCTTCGAGCGCGTCCGCGGCGAGCGCGTCGCCGCGCAGAGAGACGGCAGCTCGTCCGTCGTCGAGCGCTTCGCGCAGGTGCAGGAGGCGTACGACGCGGACCTCATCAGCGAGGCGGAGATGCTCGTCCTCAAGGAGCGCGTCCTCGCCACCGGCTGAGGCGGGGGCAAGCGGCCCCGGCGCCGGCGAGGCCTCGACGACGTCGTCACTGCGCTTGACACACGCGCGTCCTCTCGCGATTCCTCACCGAGGAGGTGGAGATGACGTCGCACACCGTTGAGAAGATCGCACCGGGACCCAAGGGCAGCTTTGTCTTCGGCAGCCTCTCGCAGATGAGGCGCGACGCGCTGCATTTCCTCGCCGGATCCGCGCGCGACTACGGCGACATCGTGAGGCTCGACCTCGTCGAGACCGTGCACCTCGTCAACCACCCCGACTACATCCAGCACGTCTTGCAGGACAACCACACCAACTACGAGAAGGGCTTCCTCTACGGTCGCCTCAAGGTCCTCGTCGGCAACGGGCTGCTCACCAGCAACGGCGATTTCTGGCTGCGCCAGCGCCGCATCGCCGCGCCCGCGTTCCACAAAGATCGCCTGGCCGCCCTGCACGACGTGATGGTCCGCCGCACGCAGCAGATGCTTGACGAGTGGCAACGGCACATCGACGCGAACGAGGTGTTCGACGTCGCCGCCGAGATGATGCGGCTCACGCTCGGCATCGCCGGCGAGACGCTGTTCGGCGTCGACCTGCTCGAACAGGCGGAGGAGGTCGGGGAAGCCGCCGCCGACGCGCTCGAGATCTTGAACCTCCGCGGGATGTCGTTGCTCGTCCTGCCCATGGCCATCCCGACGTCGCAAAACCGCCGCCTCGCACGCGCCATCAAGACCCTCGACGACGTCGTGAACGGCGTCATCCGCGAGCGCCGCGCCGCTCCCGCGGGTGGTCCCCCCAAGCACGACTTGCTGCAGATGCTGATGGATGCGAGGGACGGCGACACCGGCGAGGGCATGACCGACGAGCAACTGCGCGACGAGGCCATGACGCTCCTGCTCGCGGGGCACGAGACCACCGCGCGCGCGCTCGCGTGGACCTGGTACCTCCTGAGCCAGCACCCGTTCGTCGAGCGGGCCTTGCACAAGGAGGTGGCCGACGTCCTCGGCGGGCGCGCGGTCACCGTCGACGACCTCGCCAAGCTTCCGTTCACCGAGAGCGTGGTGAAGGAGGCCCTCCGCCTCTATCCGCCCGCCTGGATCTTCGAGCGCACGGCCAAACAGGACGACGTCATCGGCGGCTTTCACATCAAGAAGGGCAGCACGGTGATGATGTCGCCCTGGGTGATGCACCGGCACCCGCGGTACTGGGACAACCCCGACGCGTTCGACCCCTCGCGCCACACAGCGCCGGACGCCGCCAAGCGGCCGCACTTCGCCTACTTCCCGTTCGCCGCCGGGCCACGCATGTGCATCGGCTGGCACTTCGCGATGATGGAGCTCGTCACCGTCGTCGCCACCGTCACGCAGCGGGTGCAGCTCACGCTGGCCCCCGGGTTCGAAGCCGTGCCCGAGCCGACCATTACGCTGCGGCCCGCCGACGGCATGAAGATGTCGGCCAGGCGCGTCGCGTCCACCTGAGGCGCCGGGTTGAAATTGCGCGGTGCGTTGGGCATCCCGACGCCATGAGCGGAGCGAAGTTCGTCGTCCTGAAATTCGGTGGCACCAGCGTCGCCACGGCGGGGCGCTGGAAGACCATCCTCGACGAGGCCAACAAGCGCGTCGCCGCGGGCGAGAAGCCCGTGTTGGTCTGCTCCGCCATCAGCAAGATGTCGGACGCGCTCGAGCGCCTCGTCGACGAGGCCGTCGCCGGCCGGCACGAGCCCGCGCTCGCCCGCGTGCGCGCCCGGCACGAGGAGCTCGCGCGCGATCTCGGCGTGGACCTCGAGGCCTGCGTCGGCGAGGAGCTCAAGGAGATCGAGCGGCTCGCCGTCGGCGCCTCCCTGCTGCGCGAAAAGAGCGTGCGCCTGGTGGCGCGCACCATGGCGATGGGCGAGATCCTCTCCACCAAGCTCGGCGCCGCCTTCATGAACGCGCAGGGGCTCGCCACCGAGTGGGTCGACGCGCGCACCTGCTTCGTCTCGGTCGACGACCCGCTGCGGCCCGAGGCGGGCAGGGTGCTCTCCGCCGTCGTCGGCGACGACAAGGACCCCGCGCTCCAGGCGCGCTTCGCCGCCGCCGGCGCCGCCTGCATCCTCACGCAGGGCTTCATCGCGCGCGACAAAGACGGCGGCACCGTCCTCCTCGGCCGCGGCGGCTCCGACACCTCGGCCGCGTACTTCGCCGCCAAGCTCCACGCCGCGCGCTGCGAGATCTGGACCGACGTGCCCGGCATCTTCTCCGCGGATCCGCGCGTCCTGCCCGGCGCCATCCTCGTGAAGGCCGCGAGCTACGGCGAGGCGCAGGAGATCGCTTCGATGGGTGCGAAAGTGTTGCATCCACGCTCCATCGCGCCCTGCCGCAAGAACCGCGTGCCCATGCAGATCCGCTGGACCGACCGCCCCGACATGGAGGGCACGGTCATCGAGAAGAGTGAGCGCACCGGCGAGGGGCAGGTGAAGGCCATCTGCCACAAGCGCGGCATCACGCTCATCTCCATGGAGACCCAGGGCATGTGGCAGCAGGTCGGCTTCCTCGCCGACGTCTTCCAGTGCTTCAAGGCGCGCGGCTTGAGCGTCGATCTCGTCTCTACCAGCGAGATGAACGTCACCGCGTCCCTCGACGCCAGCGCCAACACCCTCGACGCCGCGACCCTCGACGGCCTCGCCAAGGACCTCGGGCGCTTCTGCCGCGCCAAGGTCATCCCCGCGTGCGCCGCCGTCAGCCTCGTCGGGCGCCGCATCCGCGCCATCCTCCACCAGCTCGGCCCGGTGCTGAGCGTGTTCGAGGAGCACAAGATCCACCTGGTGTCGCAGGCGGCCAGCGACCTCAACCTCACCTTCGTCGTCGACGAAGACCAGGCCGAGCGGCTGGTGCGCTCGCTGCACGCGCTGTTGTTCCTGCCCGGCAAGCTGCCGGCGCAGACCTTCGGACCGCAGTGGCGCGAGCTGTTCGAGGGGCCTGCGTCCACCAAGCCGGTGGCCGCGCACGTCCCCTCCTGGTGGCGCCAACGCAAAGACGAGCTCGTGGCGTTGGCCAAGGCGCACAGCCCGCTGTACGTCTACGACGAGGGCACCCTGGACGACGCCATCGCCGCGGTGCAGGCGCTGTCGTCGGTGGATCGCGCGTTCTACGCGCTCAAGGCCAATTCGCACGTCGACATCCTGAGAAAGATGGAGGCGGCCGGGCTCGGCTTCGAGTGCGTCTCCATCGGCGAGCTCGAGCATGTCCGCAACGTCTGCCGCGGCATCGATCCGCAGCGGCTCCTCTACACGCCGAACTTCGCGTCACGCGCAGAGGTCCAGCAGGCGCTGGCGCTCGACGTCGACCGCGGCGGCGTCCGCGTCACCGTGGACAGCGTGTTCGCGCTCGAGCGCTGGGGAGAGCTGTTCAGCGGCCGCGACATCTTCCTGCGCCTCGACCCGGGGGCCGGCCGCGGCCACCACGAGTACGTGAGGACCGGCGGCCAGCAATCCAAGTTCGGCATCGCCGCTGCCGACCTCGACAGGCTGCCGGCCCTCGTGGACAAGGCCGGCGCCACCGTGGTCGGCCTGCACGCCCACTCGGGCTCGGGGATCCTCGAGGCGGACGCGTGGGCGGAGGTGGCCATGTTCCTCGCCGACGCCGCCGAGCGCTTCCCCGCGGTCGGCATCCTCGACGTCGGCGGCGGCCTCGGCGTCCCCGAGAAGCCCGGCCAGGCGGCCCTGGACCTCGCCGCTCTCGATTCGTCACTCACCAAAGTGAAGAAGGCACGGCCCCGCTTCCAGCTCTGGCTCGAGCCCGGGCGCTTCCTGGTGGCGCGCGCGGGCGCGCTGTTGGCGCGGGTGACGCAGGTGAAGCACAAGGGGCCGCTGACCTTCGTGGGCGTCGACGCGGGCATGAACGCGCTCATCCGGCCCGCGCTCTACGGCGCATATCACGAGATCGTGAACCTCACCCGCCTCGACGAGCGGACGGCGCAGACGGCCACCATCGTCGGCCCCATCTGCGAGACCGGCGACGTGCTCGGCCACCAACGCCGCATCGCCACGGCGCGCGAGGGTGACGTGATGCTCATCGGAACCACCGGGGCCTACGGGCGCTCGATGTCGTCGCGCTACAACCTCAGGGAGCCGCCGCCGGAGCTGTTCCTCCCAAGAGCCCCGCGCGCTGCCACCACTTGAGGACGAGGGCGGCGCTCTCGGCGGGCCGCTCGATCATCGGGGCGTGACCGGTCTCCCTCATGACGACGACGTCGTGGCCGGGGAGGCGCGCGCGCCACAGCGGGACCACGCTCGGGTCGATGAGCCGGTCGGTGTCGCCCCACACGACGAGCGTGGGCGGCTCGAGCTTTTCGACCTCGCCCTCGATGGGCTTGTCCTTTTTGTGGATGTCGGCGCTGATCTTCTTGGCCATCTCGTAGCCGGCCGCGGCTTCGGCGGCGAAGTGCGCCTTGAGGAAGTCGGGGATGGCGGGGGGCTTCACGAACGACATCTTCATGAGGCGGTCGAAGCCGGCGGCGTCCTTGATGAGGAGCGGTTCGTTGCCCTGCTTGGTGAGGGCGTCCATGGGGCTCGGCTTGGGCGACGGGATGCCGCTCGGGTCGAAGAGCACCAGCGACTCGACGTCGCCGGGGTGGGCGAGGGCGTAGTTGACGGCGAGCTCGCCGCCCAGCGAGTTGCCGAGGAGGTGGAAGCGCGTGACTCCGCGCCGCTTGAGGAACGCGCGCAGCCGCTCGGCCTGCGAGCGCAGGTCGTACGAGAGCGACGGGTCCTTGGTGCTCTCGCCGAACCCGGGCAGGTCCGGCGCGATGAGCCAGAGCTCCTCGGGCATGTGCGCGCAAAAGCGCGTCCAGTGGTCCTTGTTGCCGCCGAAGCCGTGGAGCATGACGACGACGTCGGCGGGGGAGCCGACGCGCGGGCGGCGCTCGAGGAACGCGATCCCGCCGTCCTTGTCGGCGACGACGTCGGCCTTGCCGCGCTCGTAGCCGACCCCGAGCGCGCCGAGCGTGGCGGCGCACGACGACGCCGACGACGCGATGACGAGGACGGCCAGCGGAACCATGAAGCGTCGCATGCCGCAGGCTAACACCGGTCCGCCGCGGTGCACGCGTGGGTTCGCGTCAGGCGGCGGAGCGCGTCACTCCCAGCCGTCGAGGGCGGCGCCGGCGCGCTTGAGGGCGGCGCCCGCCATGTCGCGGCGGATGGTGAAGATCGTCATGCCCGCGAGCAGCGCGACGCCGCAGCCGACGAGCAGCAGGGTACCGAGCAGCGCGTTGTCGAGGCCCGCGATGACGAGGCGGCCGACCACGAGCACCGCGCCGGCGACGGCGGCCGCGTAGAGCGAGCGGCGGTCGCGCACGAAGAGCGAGTACACGACGCCGCCGGTGACGACGAGGATGCCGATGGCGAACGCGCCGAACGTCCCGCTCGACAGCGCCGACCACGCCGCCGCGCAATACAGCGGCACGTGCGAGAGCACGGCGAGCACGCGCCCCGCCGTGCCGAGACGCCTGCGGTGCCTGCGCGCGAGGAACGTGGCCGTCAGCGCCGCCGGCAACAGATACAGCGCGGGATCGGTGGCGCCTTGCAGGTGAAGCGCGATCTCGGTGGCGACGAGGATCATCAGGCCGGCCGCCAGCTCGTAGCGCGCGAGCTTCCTCGTTCGCGCCAACGTCGCGTACAGCCCGCCGCCCACGACGAGGATCACCGCGCGCGCCGCCTGCGACGGCCCGAGCGCGGCCGCCACCACCGGCAGCGTCGTCGCGTACAGCTCCGCCGCGCGCGACAGCGGCGACGTCCTCGGCAGCAGCGCGCGCAGCGCCAGGAAGCAGGCGGCGCCGCCCAAGCAGGCGATGGAGTCCACCGCGTCCACGCCGTCGAGCCACGGAGTCCGCCGCCGCAGGTCGACGTAGATCGCGAGCGCCGCTCCCTCTGCGATGGCGGCGAAGAAGGTCTGCTCCCGCTCCACCGCCGCCCGCGCGAACACCACCACGCCGAGGCCGAGCGCCACCCACGTGCACGCGAGGCTCCCCGTGCCCGCGTCGCGGCCGCCGGCGACGACGAAGATCACCGTACCGAGCAGCACGAAGGCGACGGCGTCGACGCAAGCGCGCGCCGCGCCCTCGCCGTCCTCGCCGGCGAGCGCGCGCGCCGTTCGCTGCACCAGGGCGCACGCGGCGAGGCCGGCGGCGCACAGCAGCGGCACGGCCGAGGCGCGCAGCGGGGCGGCGTCGACGACGACGCCGGCGAACGCGGAGGCGACGCCCATCGCCGCCACCACCGCGCCCCCGGCGCCGAGCGCCGCGACGACGCTCGCGCCGCGCTCGCGCCGCCCGCGCGCGGGCCGGGGCGTGGACCCGCGCACCCAAGCGAGCCCGGCGAGGGCGAGGCCCGCCGTCGCCACCGCCGGCACGTGCAGCGCGGGCGCGTCGCCCGTGCCGAACGCGATCGCCACGCACGCGAGCAGCACGACGACGACGGCGACGACGTCGCCGAGCCGCGCGCGCATCGCCGCGGGCATCGCGAGGCCGAGCGCGGCGAGCGCCCTGCGCCCGCCGCGCGTGCGCAACGCCCACGCGACGACGACGAGGCCGAGCGCGCCCGCCGCCTGGCTGCTGCCGTTCGACGGCGGGAGCCAGCGCGCCGCGTGCATCATCCAGTCGCACGCGACGCCCGCGAGGCCGGCGACGGCCCCCGCCACGAGGGCCGCGCCCACGGTGCGGCGGAAGCGCAGCGTCGCGTACGCCGCGGCGAACAGCGCGCCGGCGACGACGAGCACGCCGGGGGCGTAGCGCACCGCCACGGAGGTGCTCACGCCGCCGAACGCGATGACGACGGCGGCGAGGACGACGAGCCCGGCGACGCTCACGAGCATCGTCGACGCGATCGCGCGCAACACCCCTTGCGCAGGGAGCCCCGCGAGGGGCCACGGGGCGCTGCGCACGCGCCGCATGAGGCGCGCGAGGGCGAGCGCGGAGACGAGGACGGCCACGGCGCCGACGGCGAAGCCGAGCGCGCGGGCGTCGCTGCCGACGACGACGCCGGCGAGCGCGGCGACGACGGCGGCGCTCGCAGCGAGGAGGACGGCGCACCCGACGAGGACCTGCGCGGCGCGGCCGGCGAAGAGCGCGGCGGCCGTGGCCGCGCCGAGCGCGAGGAACAGCGCGAGCGCGTCGAAGAGCGCGGCCTCGCGGGCGAGGCCCGCGGCGCCCACGAGGAAGGCGTCGCCCGCGGCGCCCACGAGGAAGGCGTCGCCCGCGGCGCCGGCGCGCACGGCGACGCCGAAGCAGAGCACGAGCGCGCCGGCGACGGCGAGCGCCGTCCACGCAGGGCCGCCGGCGGGGAGCGCGCGGCCCCTTCGTCGCTGCAGGCGCGTGAACACGGGGAGCGTGAGCTCCTGCGCGCGCAGCAGGGCGGCGACCACGGCGAGCACGGCGACCGACGCCAGCGCGAGGAACGTCCATGTGCCGAGCGTGGCGTGCGCGCCGGCGACGGCGGGGGTGTCGGCGGCGGCGAGCACGAGCGCGAGCGCGAGCCCGGCGAGCGCCCGCGGGGAGCGCACGCGCGCGAACAGGAGCGCGGCGGTGACGGCGACGGCGAGCGAGACGAAGCGCAGCGGCGCGCCTGCGTCGGCGGTGGCGTCGGCGAGCGCGGGCTCCGACAGCGCGCCGAGCCGCAACAAGCCGAGGAGCGTGGCGCCGGCGGCGGCGAGCGCGAACAACGCGCGCGCGCGCGCGTGGCGGCCGTGGCCGAGGATGCGCAGGCGCCGCGGCAACAGGCGGATGGCGCCCGCGGCGAGCGCGCCGGCGCGTCCGCGCAGGAGCGGCAGCGCGGGGAGGAACGAGAGCGCCGCGCAGCCGGCGGCGGCGAGCGCGACGGCGAGCGGCAAGCGGTCGTCGTCGCCCGCGGCGAACGCGCGCGCGAGCACGACGGCGAGCGCGGCGAAGCCCGCGAAGGAGAGGTCACCCGAGCGCGACAGCTCGCCGGCGACGACGAGGACGCCGGCGGCGACGAGGGCGACGACGACGCGCTCGTCGTGGAGCGCGTGCCCGCTCGAGAGCACCGCGCCGGCGCCGGCGAGGGCGAACAGCACGGCCCACAAGACGGCCCCCGCCGCGGCGGGCACGAGCGGCGCCCGCGGGCGCACATGGCGCAGGGCGGCGACGACGAGGACGCCGGCGCCGACGAGGGCGGCGCAGGCGAGCACCGTGAGGCCGACGGGGTGCAGCTCGGTGGCGCCGACGTTGCGGAGCCGGTGGACCATCTGCGGCACCGTCATCATCACGGGGAGAAACGCCGTGCCCCAGGTGAGCCACGTGAACGCCGTCGAGCGCTCCGCGCGCCGGTCGGTGGCGAGCGCCGCAGTGACGACGAGGAGCGCGGGGACCGCCGGCGGGCCGTCGCCGAGCACGGCGGCGAAGCACGCGCCGCTGCCCCACACGAGGAGCGAGGTCACCTTCTCGCCGATGGTCATCCCCGTCCGGCGCGCGCGCCAGCCGAGCGCGAACAGCGCGGCGACGCCGGCGAAGCCGACGACGGGCGCGGGGAGGTCGAGCGCGCGGCACAGCAAACCGGCGGCGAGAGCGAGCAGGCCGTGCGCGAGCGGGCGCGCGCCGCGGGGGAGACCGAGGTGTTCGTGGTGCAGCAGCCGGGCGGCGACGACGACGGCGGCGGCCGCGGCATAGAGCTGAAGCAGGGGCGCGTGACGCGCGTTGACGGCGACGCCGATGACGACGGCGGCGAGGACGACGGCGGCGAGGAACGAGAGCCAGCGCGCAAGCGGCGCGAGCGGGAACAGCCGGGGGCGCTGGTCCACGAAGCGGGCCACGGTGTCGACGCAGAGGAGCGCCAGGAGGCACGCGCGCGCGCCCGCGCCGTCGGTGCCGGAGGAGAAGGTCAGGGCGAGGACGACGCCAGACATCCCGACGAGGACGGCGCTGATGTCGTCGACGAAGGTGGCGCGGCCGGCGAGCGCGTCGTCGGTGCGCGCGGCGATCGTGGCGCGCATGAGGGCGACGGCGGCGAGGGCGACCACGAGGCCGGTGACCGCGCCGGTGGGCGCGAGCACGAGGAGGACCCAGCCGGCGAGGAACGGCGCCCCCGCGCGGAGCGCCGAGCCGACGCCGGTCGCCGCGCCGCCGGTCGCCGTCGCCGCGCGCCGGCTGGTGAACAACAGCGCGCTTGCGAGCACCACCAGCGCTGCGGCGTCGAAGACGAGCGCGATGAGCGGGCGATCGGCGCGCAGCGTGGCGAGCGCGATCGCGCCGGACACCGCGATCAAGCGGCCGACGAGGCCGAGCACGTGCCCGGCGACGCTCTCGGCGAAGCGACGGGCGAGCACGGCGCCCACGGCCATGAACGCGGCGGCGAACGCGACGAGGCCGCCGCCGACGACGCCGGGCCTGACGGCGAGCGGGATGTCGCCCCAAAACAGGTTGGTCGCCCACAGCGATCCGCCGACGGCGAACAGCGCGCCGACGAACCACACCGTCATCTCCAGCCGCTGCTGCAAGCGCAGCCGCGCCAACGCCGGATCCACCACGCGCGCCGGCCGCGCCGGCGCGCGGCGCTCTTCGGTGCCCCCGGCGGACGTCCCCACGGCGCGCCCCACGACCGGCGCGCCGACCGCCACGACGGCGTGAGCGCCGGGCGCCCGGCGCCTTATGGGCGCGGCGCGCTCTTCGGGCGCGGCGCGCTCTTCGGGCGCGGCGCGCTCTTCGGGCGCGGCGCGCTCTTCGGGCGCGGCGCCGGCTCGGGCAGCGGCGTCGATGCGGCTGCGGGCGGCGGCGCGCCAGACCGAGGCGCGATCGGCGACGCCGTCGTCGTCCTTCAGGATGGCGTCGAGGGCGAAGGCGACATAGCGGTCCTGCCGCAGGAGCTCGGCGGCGGCGTCGACGCCCGGGTGTCCGCACGCGGCGCATCCGTCTTCGGGCGAGAGCGGGCCGCTGCAGCGCGGGCATACGGTCGGGTTCGTCACGCGGGCAATCTTGTCATCTCTCGCGCCACGACAAGCGCGCGCGTTGAGACCGTCGTCACTGCGTAGACACCTCGTCGCCTGCTGCGAACCGCGCGTGACGTCGAACGGTGCGCCCGGTCCGCGCTACCGTACGCCGCGTGTCCGCCGACGACGCGCTCCCGGACGAAGCCCTCGCCGCGCTGCTCGACGCCCATGCACCCATGCGCGCGTGCGCGCTCGTCCCTGCGGTGCGCGCGTGGCACGCCGAGGACGAGATCCCGCTGTGGCAGGCGCTCGAGGCCGCGCTCGGAGGACCCATCGGCGCCCCCTTCTTCTGCGTGCCCTGGCCCGGCGCGCTCGCCCTCGCCCGCGCCGTCTTCGATGACGTCGTCGACGTGCGCGGCAAGCTCGTCGCCGACGTCGGCTGCGGCTCGGGCGTCGCCGCCCTCGCCGCCCTCGACAAGGGCGCCGCCCGCGTCGTCGCCGTCGACGTCGATCCCCTCGCCGCAAAAAGCGCGCGCATCCTCGCCGCGCGCCACGGCGTCGAGCCCACGCGCATCCACGCCGTCGCCGGCGACGCGCTCGCCAATCCGGCCGTCGTCGCGACGGTCGACGCCGCCGACGTCGTCCTCGCCGGCGACCTCGTCTCCGCCGCCGCCCACGCCGCGCCCTTCCGCGCCGCCCTCGCGCGCTGGGGCACGCGCGCCGTCCTCGCCGACAGCGGCCGCCCCTTCTTCGACGCCGGCGGCCGCCGGGTGGTCGCCGCGCATGACGTCGACGTCCCGCGCTCGTTGGAGGGCGCGGCGCGGCGAACGGTGCGCGTGTACCGCTAGCCGTCAGCGGCGAAAGTCGTCGTCGCGCTCGCGCGAGTGGTCGATGGCGCGCACCTGGATCATGCCGCCGTCGATGGGGACCAGGTTGAGCTTGAGCGTGATGGAGCCGTCTCGGTTGGTGAAGCCCACCCCGATCTCGGTCCAGAACGCCTTCTTCCCCTCGCGGTCGCGGATGTGCCAGATGGCGTGCGTCGGTGCTGCGTGCGGTCTTTCGGTCATTGGAGATCCCCAATCGAGCCTTCGATGCGGGGACTGTTCCGCGCGCACGGCAGGATGCAACGGGGTTTTTCGGCCTCAGGACAGCGCGAGGGGCAGCTTGGCGCCGTCGGCGGTGACGGCGCACAGCTCGAGCTCGTACTCGCGGTTCATGCGGGCCTCGAGGAACAGCGGGCCCTCGTGGAGCTTGAGCCACATCTCGTCGACCCGCGCCGAGCCGAGGATCTCGCGCTCCGTCGACGTCGACGAGACCGCCTCGTAAAACGCCATCACCAGCGGTCCGCGCGGGGGGCGCGACAGCGACAGCTTGCGCACACACGGCACCACCGACGACGGCACCACCACCTCCTGCGTGGCCCCGCCGGCGGACATGAAGCCGATCGACATCGGGGCGACGTCGGTCATGATGTGCAGCCCGTTGGCGAACAGCGCCGCGCCCTCCGCGACGGCGAGGTCGGGGTCCGGCTGCCGCGCCTCGTCGTACCTGAACACGCTGGTCAGGCGGTCGCGCAGCGCGGGCATGCGGGTCATGCCGCCGATGAACAGGATGCAGCCGACGTCGGCGCGCGCCTTCTTCGCCTTGGCGAGCATCTCGTCGCACAGGCCGAGCGCGCGCTCGATGAGCGGCGCCGTGAGCATCTCGAGCTCGGCGCGCGGCAGCCCGCGCTCGATGGAGACGAAGCCCGTGGACGTCCCCGCGATGCAGCGGACCTGGATCACCGCGCGCTCGGCGGTGGAGAGCTTCACCTTGGCGTGCTCGGCGGCGAACGACAGCCGCTGCATGACGACGGGGTCAGCGCGCAGATCGCTGCCCGTGGCCTCCCGGTATTGGTTGACGATGACGTCGACGACCTTGGCGTCGAAGTCGTTGCCGCCGAGGAAGCCGTCGCCGGACGTCGCGAGCACCTGCAACAAGCCGCTCTTTGCCTGCAGCAGCGTGCAGTCGAAGGTGCCGCCGCCGAGGTCGAACACGAGGATGAGGTCGTCGGACTGTTGCCGCTGCGCGAACAGCGCGGCGCTGGTGGGCTCGTTGAGGATGGCCACGACGTCGAGCCCCGCCATCTCCGCCGCCTGCCGCAGCGCGCGCCGCTGGCGAAAGCCCGCGTGCGCCGGCACCGTGAGCACGCACTGCTCGAGCGCCGCGCCCGCCGCCACGTTGGCCAGCTCCCCCACGCGCTGGATCACGTGGAAGGTGGTCTCCACCACCGGGCGCACGCGCCCGTGACACTCCACGGCGACGTCGCCGTCAGGGCCGGCGACGATCTTGTAGGGGAAGCGGTCCTTCACGCGGTGGACGAAGTCGCTCGCGTAGCGTCGTCCCAGGAAGCGCTTGAAGCCGTAGATGGTGTGGTCGGGGTCGGCGAGCGCCATCTCCTTGGCGCTCTGCCCGGCGAGCACGCCGCCCTTGCCGTCGTACCAGACCACCGTGGGCATGCTGAGGCCGCCGTCGTCCCGCAGCGGCACCGGCCGCACCACACCCTGCTCGTCCGACCAGGCGGCGGTGGTGTTGGTCGTGCCGAAGTCGATGCCGAGGATTCGCTTGCCCATGATCAGAACGCTAATACGGCTGACCCTTGGACGTGCGATCGTCAAGACGACCGAGGCATCCGGGCCGGGGCTCCGTCAGCCGCCGCCGACGAATGTACACGTGCAGGTGCTCGGGTTGCACAGCTCGGTGGCGGGGTTGCACTGATCGTTGCAGTTGGCGCCGCAGGTGCAGCCGCACAGATCGGTGTTCGCGTCGTGGCGCGCGTCGCACGCGAGGTTGGCGGTGTCGCAGACGCAGCCGCAGACATCGTCGTCCCAGACGAAGCCTGCGCGGCAGGACAGCTCGCCGTCGCAGACGCAGGCGCAGGCGTCGAGGTCGCAGCGCTCCACGCCGGTGCAGGTGCTGCAGATGGTGCACGCGGGCTGCGGCGGGTCGGCCACGGGGCTCTGGTCGATCCACGTCGTGTAGGAGATGGCGATGAGCGCGCCGGTGTGCGCCGGATCCGGTCGGCAGTCGCCGAAGAACGCGACGGTGCGCGTGACGGGGTCGACGTCGAAGCCGTTGTCGCGCGAGCGCGGCACGTCGTCGGTGTTGCACGCGCCGATCGTGCTGCCGGCGTCCACGGCGACCTTCACGGTGGACGTGATGGGGGTCTTGCTGAGCACGTACGGCGAGGCCCCGACGATGGCCGCGTCGAGGATGGCGTTGACGGCGGTGGGGATGGAGGCGAGGTCGTTGATGGCGCCGGTGACGCCGCCGAAGCGATTGATGACCGACTGCAGGACGCGGGGGTTGTTGAAGCGGTTCTCGCCGCAGTTGGTCCCGTCGGGGCAGACGATGCCGCCCATCTGCACGCTGCGCACGGGCAGCGCGCGGAAGAACTGCTCGTAGGCGTCGACCACGGCGCCGACGGCGGCCGCGTCGCTCGACGAAGCGATGTGTCCCTGATCGTCGGCGTCGCCGACGAAGATGACGACGAGGTTCGTGTCCTGTCGCAACTGTTGCGCGCTCGGCGTGAGCGACGCGGGCAGGAACGTCGCCGAGCCGTTGACGCCGCCGGAAGTGAGGAGGTCCTGCGCGCCGGTGGCGATCGACTCGATGGCCTGGTTGCACGAAAAGCCGTTGACGTTGCCGGCGCCCAGCCATGACGCGGAGGGCGGGCTCGATGTGAACCACGCGATCATCGTGGCCAGATCGGAGGTCCACTGGCGGCACTGGCTGCCGGTGTTCTCCGCGCACGCCGCAGCGGTGCAGCCCGCGTGCGCCGGGGGCACGTCGAACGCGCTGGTGACGGCGGCGGTGCGGAAGTCGATGCCCGCGTTGGTGATGCGCTGCTCCACGGCGGCGCCGGCGGTGGCCACCGCCTGCTGGAATGACGCCATGGACACGGAGTTGTCCACCGCCCACAGCACGTCGAGCTCGCCGTCGCCCGCGCTCGGCAGGCGATCGCAGGTCGCGCCGGTGGTGTCGGCGGCCTGGCCGAGCGCGCTGCCGTCGCCGAGGTCCTTCACGAGGAACCCGGACGTGGTGCCGTCGAGCTCCGCCGGCGTGAGGGCGATGAGCACGATGGTGGTGAGGTCGCTCCGGCGCACCATCTCGGCGGCCACGGTGAAGCCGTCGGTGGCGGGCGTGTCGGCGGCGACGTCGAAGGCGCCGGCGGCGCCGCCGAGGAGGGCGGCGATGAGGGCGTTGGCGCGCGCCTTGGCGCCTACGGTGCCGGCCATGTGATAGCTCGCCTGCACCGCCGGGTAGCCGTCCCACGTGGTGAAGGTGCGCGTCAGCGCCTGGCTGACGGCGCCGATGCCGTTCAACACGCCGCGCACCTGCGCCTCGTCGGCGGTGGGGTCGGCGCCCGCGGGCGCGCGGTGCACGGCGACGAACGCCACGCGCGTGCCGGGATCGTGGCCCGCGACGCCGACGGGCGCGTTGGCGGGATCGACGAGGGTGACGGCGTCGTCGAACCGGATGCCGTCGCGCAGCGGCACCACCACCTGGATGTCGGCCTCGGGCACGGTGCGCCGCGACAGCGGCACGAGGCCGTCGAGCGAGCACGCCGCCTGGATGGTGGGGTTGCTGCCGTCGCCGTTGTCGTTGGGATCGAGCTCGCCCGGGTCGACCTTGCCGTCCTGGTTCGCGTCCTCGGCGCCGTCGGGGACGCCGTCGCCGTCCGTGTCCGGGTTGTTCGGATCGGTGGTCGTCGCCGGGTCGACGTCGCCGGGGAAGGCGTCGCAGTAGCCGACGGCGTCGCGCGCGGGCGCGCCGAGCTCGATGCCGTCTTTGACGCCGTCGCCGTCGCTGTCGGCGTTGTCGGGGTCGGTGTGGGTGACCGTGACCTCTTCGAAGTCGCCGACGCCGTCGCAGTCGGTGTCGATCTGCGTCGGATCGCTCTCGCCGCGCTCCACGACGCCGTCCGCGTTCAGGTCCTCGCCGCCGACGCACACGCCGGCGACGCTGCTCGGCCCGTCGCACAAGCCGTCGCCGTCGGTGTCGGGGTTTTGGGGATCGGGATCGAGGGCGTCGGGCAGGCCGTCGCCGTCGGCGTCGGCGACGTGGGGCACGGGATCGTCGTCGCCGCCGGTGCACACGGGCGGCACGTCGTTGGGTCCGTCGCACAGGCCGTCGCCGTCGCTGTCGGGGTTGTTGGGATCGGTCTCCTGGTTCACGTCGACGCAGCCGTCGGCGCTCTCGTCTTCTCCGCCGGCGCAGACCCCGGCCACGTCGTTGGGTCCGTCGCACAGGCCGTCGCCGTCGGTGTCGGCGCCGGTGGGATCGGTGCGGGACTGCGGGCACGCGTCGCCGGCGAACTGCGTGCACAGCGGGTCGACGCTGCTGGTGCGGCCGAGCTCGACGCCGTCTGCGATGCCGTCGCCGTCGCTGTCGGGGTCGCCGGGATCGGTGGTGGCGCCGCCGGGGTAGACGGTGCCGAATTCCTCGGCGTCGCTCAGCCCGTCGCAGTCGCTGTCGAGGACGGCGTTGTCGGGGTTGTTGGGATCGGGGGTGCGGACGGGGTCGCCCTCACCTTCGCCCTCTCCCTCTCCCTCTCCCTCTCCCTCGCCCTCCGCGGGCGTGCCGACGCAGCCGTCGCACGCGGCGAGCGGACAGAGCATGACAAAGGCGACGCAACCGACGTGGAGGCGAAGCATGGGGGACCTCTTGGTGTCACGATAGCGCCGCCGGGCGGCGGCATCGCGAAGGCGGCCCGACGGCTGGGGCGCGCGCGCCTCAGGGGCGATGTAGGTCTCGCCCCCACGTGCTCGTCATCCGCCGCCGACGAAGGCGCAGGCGCAGGTGCTCAGGTTGCACAGCTCGGTGGCGGGGTCGCACTGGTCGTTGCAGTTGGTGCCGCAGGTGCAGCCGCACAGGTCGGTGTTGGCGTTGTGCCGCACGTCGCAGGCGAGGTTGGCGGTGTCGCAGACGCAGCCGCACACGGCGTCGTCCCAGACGAAGCCGGCGCGGCAGGACAGCTCGCCGTCGCAGACGCAGGCGCAGGCGTCGAGGTCGCAGCGCTCGACGCCGGTGCAGCTCCCGCACACGTTGCACGCCGGCTGCGGCGGATCGGCCTGCGGGCTCTGATCGATCCACGTGCGGTAGGAGACCGCGATGAGCGAGCCGGTCTGGTCCGGATCGGGGCGGCAGTCGCCGAAGAACGCGACGGTGCGCGTGACGGGGTCGACGTCGAAGCCGTCCTGGCGCGAGCGCGGCACGTCGCTGGTGTCGCACGCGCCGATGGTGCTGCCGGCGTCCATGGCCACCTTCACCGTCGACGTGATGGGATCCTTGTCGAGCACGTAGGGCGATGCGCCGACGATGGCGGCGTCGAGGATGCCGTTGAGCGCGTCGGGGATGGTGGCCACGTCGCGCAGCGATCCGATCACGCCGCCGAAGTTGTCGATGAGCCCGCGCACCACGCGCGGGTCGCGCTGCGTCTCGCCGCAGCCCGAGGTGCCGGTGGTGCCCGGGCAGATGATGCCGCCGAGCTGCACGCTGCGCACCGGCAGGTTCTGGAAGAACTGGGTGTACGTGTCGATGCCCTGCTGCGCGTTGGCGTTCGGGAAGAACTGATCGTCGGCGTCGCCGAGGAAGATGACGAGCAGGTTGCCGCCCTCCTGCAGGTGGACGGAGTCCGGCGTGGCCTGCGCCGGCAGGAACGTGAACGTGTCCGCGACGAAGGCGGGGTCGCTCGGATCGGTGAGCACCATCTGCGCGCCGCGGCCGATGGCCTCGGTGGCCTGGTTGCAGCCGCCGTCGACGCTGCCGGCGCCGAACCACGCGGGATCGTCGACGGTGAACCACGTGGCCATGCGCGAGAGGTCGTTCGTGAACTCGCGGCACTGGTGGAGGATGTCGTCGGCGCACCCGGCGTTGACGCACTCGGCGCGCGGCGGGCTGAAGAAGGCGCTGGTGACGCCGGCGGTGCGGAAGTCGACGCCGGCGTTGCCGAGCCGCGCCGCGGCCGCGTCCGCCGACGTCGCCACCGCCTGCTGCTCGTCGGCCATGGACGCCGAGTTGTCGACGGACCACAGGATGTCGAGCTGCGCGAAGCCCTCGCTCGGCAGGCGGTCGCACTGCACGCCGGTGGTGTCGACGGCCTGCGCGAGCGCGCTGCCGTCGGCGAGGTCCTTGACGAGGAAGCCCGACGGGCCGTCGGCGAGCTCCGCGGGCGTGACGGCGACGAGCACGATGGTGGTGAGGTCGCTGCGGCGCACGACCTCGGCAGCGACGACGAAGCCGCTGGTGGAGGCGGGGTCGTCGTTGAGGTCGAAGCCGCCGGCGGCGCCGCCGACGAGCGCGTTGATGATCGCGTTGGCTCGCGCTTTGGTGCCCGCGTTGCCCGCCATGGCGTAGGTGGCCTGCACGGCCGGGAAGCCGTCCCACGTGGTGAAGGAGCGCGTGAGCGCGCTCGAGACGGCGCCCACCCCGTTCAGCAGCGTCTGGAGCTGCGCCTCGTCGGCGCCCGCGTCGGCGCCGGCCGGTGAGCGGTGCACGGCGACGAAGGCGACGCGGTTCGTTCAATCGTGTCCCGCGACGCCGACGGGCGCGCCGCCGGCGTCGCGCAAGAGCACGTTGTCGGCGAAGGCGTTGCCGTCTCTGCGGGGGACGACGACCTGGACGTCGGCCTCGGGCACGGTGCGAGACAACAGCGGCACGAGGTTGTCGAGGGCGCACGCGGCCTGCACGGTGGGATCGTTGCCGTCGGCGGGATCGTTGGGGTCGAGCTCGCCGTCGTCGACCTTGCCGTTCTGGTTTGGGTCTTCGGCGCCGTCGGGGACGCCGTCGCCGTCGCTGTCGGCGTTGTTCGGGTCGGTGGTGGTGGTGCCGTCGGCGTCGCCCGCGAAGGCGGGGCACGACCCGAGGGGGCCGCGCGCGCCCTTGCCGAGCTCGACGCCGTCGAGGATGCCGTCGCCGTCGCTGTCGGCGTTGGACGGATCCGTGTGGGTGACGTTGACCTCCTCGTCGTCGTTGACGCCGTCGCAGTCGGTGTCGACCTCGGTGGGGCTCGACTCGCCGCGATCGACGAAGCCGTTGCCGTTGAGGTCTTCGCCCGCGGTGCACACGCCGGCGACGGTGGCGTTCCCGTCGCAGAGCCCGTCGCCGTCGGTGTCGGGGTTGTTGGGGTCGGGGTCGAGGGCGTCGGCGAGGCCGTCGCCGTCGGCGTCGGCGACGTGCGGAACGGGATCGTCGTCGCCGCCGGTGCACACGGGGGGCACGTCGACGGGGCCGTCGCAGAGGCCGTCGCCGTCGCTGTCGGGGTTGTTGGGGTCGGTCTCGGCGTTGACGTTGACGCAGCCGTCGCCGTTTGCGTCTTCGGCGCCGTCGTCGAGGCCGTCGCCGTCGGTGTCGGCGCCGACGGGATCGGTGCGCGTCTGCGGGCACTGGTCGCCGGTGAAGTGCGTGCACAGCGGGTCGACGCTGGAGGTGCGCCCGGCCTCGACGCCGTCCTTGATGCCGTCGCCGTCGCTGTCGGGGTTGCCGGGATCGGTGGTGGCGCCGCCGGCGTAGACGGTGCCGAATTCCTCTGCGTCGCTGAGGCCGTCGCAGTCGCTGTCGAGGTTGGCGTTGTCGGGGTTTTGGGGGTCGGGGGTGCGAATGGGATCGCCTTCGCCCTCGCCTTCGCCTTCGCCTTCGCCCTCGCCTTCGGCGGCGGGGGTGCCGGCGCAGTCGCAACCGGCGAGCGGGCAAAGCATGAGCATGGCGACGCAGCCGACGTGCAGGCGCAGCATGGGGACCTCTGACCTCCGACGATATCGCCGCGGCGTCTGCGGATCGCTCGTTCGAGTGCGCGATGCGGCGTGGGCCTCCGCCGCGTGTACGTGCCGCACGCACCCGGGCTCGGCTCAGCGCGGGCGGAGCAGGCGGAGCAGGCCGGTGGCGTCGACGACGATGCCGTGGATGTCGCCGAAGCGGACGCTGTCGCCGGAGAGCACCGCCACCGGCGGCCCCTCGTTCTGGCGGGGGACGCGCACGCCGCGGGTGAAGGTGCCGTTGGAGGAGCGGACGTCCTGCAGGAGGAGCCGGCCGTCGGCGTGCTCGCGGAAGAACGCGTGGAAGCGCGAGACGCTCTGGTCGGGCAGGAAGATGTCGTTGCCCTCGTTTCTGCCGACGGCGATGAAGTCGAACTGTGTCGAGGGCAGCCGCTTCACGCGAAAGACCAACTGCTCGTCGGAGGACGCGGCGCCGAGGAAGCTGCCGGTGGGCGAGCGCGGCGACACCGCGTCGACGCTGCCGGTGGGGTCGTCCCCGAACTCCTCGCTCGAGCCGTTGCCGTCCGCCTTGCGCGGCCGCGCCACCAGGAACCACGTGGAGAGCGCGCGCAGGCTCTCGACGCTGAGCGTGGGGTCCTCGAGGTACGCGCTCCACGGCGCGCCGTTGCCGAACATCATCGAGCCGACCCTAGCAGCCTCACTGCGAGCAAAGACAAGTCGTCTCGTCGATGGAGAAAGCATCGCTGCACGTGAACGTCGCCGCCGCAGGGTCGCACACGCATTGCGTCGGGAAGTCACCGGCGTCGTCGCCGCACGTGGCGTCGACGGGAAAGCCCGCGACGACGCACTCCGCGCCGGTGGTGCACGACACCGGCGCGTCGACCTCGGGCATGGGCAGGCACACCGTGGGGCTGGTGGTGACCTGTACGTCCTCCGGCAGGCACACGCGATCGGCGGCGCAATCGGATGAGCTCGAACAGGTTTCGCCGATGGTGGTGTCCGGGAAGACGCAGCCCCCGAGCGCGCCCGCGACGAAGGCGACGACGACGACGACGACGACGACGGCGACGCGCGCGCTCACTCGTCGCCTCCATCGGCGGTCACGCCCCAGTATGTGCCCCAGGCGGCCACGCCGCCGAGGGGGATGCACAGGCAGCCGAGCGGCACGAGCAAGCAGTTGTTGACGACGCTGGCGTCGTCGGCGGCGCGGCCCGCCTCGGCGAGCGCCTTGCGGTTCTTGGCGTTGTCGTTGGCGCTGTAGTCGAGGAGCGCCTGGTTGAGCTCCGACTCCGAGCCGAGCGCGTAGAGGTACGACAGCGTGCCGGTGGTGCCGAGCACCAGCGCGAGGCTGCCGCCGCCGAAGGCCATGATCCACGGCAGCGCGCCCGGGCCCTCGTGCTTCTCGGGCGCGCCGCCGCCGGCCACGCCGCCCGCGACGCCCCCGGTGTGCGCGGCCGTCTTGTGCGCGAGCACCGGCGCCTTGTCGATCAGAATCGTCCGCCATGTGCTCGGCCTGGGCCGCCAGCGCCTCGACGCTGTCGGCGGTGGTGGAGACCTGCGCAGTGACCTTGAGGCTCTCGGAGTCGAACAGCTCCGCGCGCATCAACCAGCGGCCGCCGATCTGCGACGCGCGTGTGGCCACCACCCAACGGGCATCGAGGGCGCCTGCAATCTCGCTCATGCACGACGCGTCGTCACAGCCGGCGCTGAGCTTGTCGGCGGCGACCGCGAGCCGATCGCGCACGCTCGACGACGGAACAATCTCGGCGTCGGTGCGTTGCTCGAGCATGGTGGCCAACAGGTCGCCGTACGCCTTCACCTTGGGCAGGTAGGCGTCGTCGGCGCGGGTCTCGAGCACCAGCACCCGCGCGCGCCCGGTCTCCGGCGGGTGGGCAGGTGCGTGCGCGGCCGGCGGCGCCGGCTCGGCGACGGCGAGCATGGCGAGCAGCGCGAGCATCCCCGGGCTTTTCCCACGAACGGCTTGACGACGCCAGACGGGCGGCGCACACAGGCCCCATGCTCTCCGAAGCCACGCGCTCCTCCATCGAGAACGAGGTCGCGAAGTACCCGCAGAAGAAGACCGCGCTCCTGCCGTCCTTGAAGCTCGCGCAAAAGGAGAAGGGCTGGCTGTCGCACGAGACCCTCGCGGAGGTCGCCGGGCTCGTGGGGCTGCCCCACAGCCACGCCGTCGAGCTCGCCACGTTCTACTCGATGCTCTTCACCGACAAGGTCGCGCCCGTGCGCGTCGAGGTCTGCGTGCAGCTCCCCTGCGCGCTGGTGGGCGCCGAGGACACCGCCAGGAAGCTCGCCGACAAGCTCGGCATCACCCTCGAAGGGCCGCCGCACAAGGCGCACGGGCACACGAGCGATCACCAGATCGAGCTGCACACCACGGTCGAGTGCTACGGCTCCTGCCACCGCGCCCCCATGTGCCGCGTGGGCGACGACTACCGCGAGCACATCAAGGCCGACGCCGACGTCGACAAGCTCGCCGCCGAGCTGAAGGCCCGCGCGTCGAAGGGAGGTGCCGCGTGAGCGCAGACGCCCTGCCGCTCGACTACACGCCGATCCTGTTGCCCAACCCGGGCCGCAAAACGCCCGTGACGCTCAAGGAATACCAGGAGCGCGGCGGCTACAACGGCCTGAAGAAGGCGCTCGCGAAAGCCCCCGAGGCCGTCATCGCCGACGTCAAGGACGCGGGCTTGAAGGGCAGGGGCGGCGCCGGCTTCCCCGCGGGCATGAAGTGGGGCTTCGTGCCGAAGGGTCCGGGGTCCAAGTACCTCGTCGTCAACGCCGACGAGAGCGAGCCCGGCACGTTCAAGGACCGCGACATCATGGAGGTGGAGCCGCACACCCTCCTCGAGGGCATGGCCATCGCCAGCTACGCCATCGGCTGCGAGCTCGCCTTCGTCTACATCCGCGGGGAGTACACGGTGGCGGGCGAGCGCCTCGAGGCCGCCATCCTCGAGGCGGAGAAGGCGGGGCTCCTCGGCGGCAAGACGGACATGAAGAAGGCGGACGGCACGCCGTTTTCGCTGCGCATCCTCGTGTTCCTCGGCGCCGGCGCGTACATCTGCGGCGAGGAGACGGCGCTGCTCGAGAGCCTCGAGGGCAACCGTCCCATGCCGCGCAGCCGCCCGCCGTTCCCGGCCGTGGCGGGGCTCTACGCCAGGCCCACGGTGGTCAACAACGTCGAGACCATCGCCAACGTGCCGGTGATCTTCGAGCGGGGCGTCGACTTCTACAAGTCCATCGGCAACCCGCCCAACAACACCGGTCCCAAGATCTTCTGTCTGTCGGGCCACGTGAAAAAGCCCGGCAACTACGAGCTGCCCCTCGGCAAAGTCACGCTGCGGGGGCTCGTCGAGCACTACGGCGGCGGCACGCCGTCGGGGCTCCCGGTGAAGGGCGTCCTGCCCGCCGGCGTCTCCGCGCCCGTCATCCCCGGCGACAAGCTCGACGTGCCGCTCGACTACGACGGCATCAAGGGCGCCGGCTCCATGCTCGGCTCCGCCTCCTTCATCGTCATGGACGAGAGCGTGGACATGGTCTGGGCGGCGTCGCGCATGATCCAGTTCTTCCGCCACGAGAGCTGCGGCAAGTGCACGCCCTGCCGCGAGGGCACCATGTGGCTCGAGAAGATCTATGCGCGCATCCTCCTCGGCGAGGGCATGCGTGAAAAAGACGTCGAGCTGCTGAACAACGTGTCCAAGCAGATCGCCGGCAACGTGCTGTGCGCCCTCGGCGACTTCGCCACCAGCCCCGTCGTATCCACGACGAAGCACTTCCGCGCCGACTATGACAAGCGCCTGGTGAAGATCGGCGGTCGCTGACCCGCTTGTCCCCCGCGTCGAAAGACCCCCTGAGCTCAGCCGCCGCTGAGGGCCTGGACGATCTGCACCTCGTCGTTCGCGCGCACGGGCGCGTCGAGCGAGCGGACCTGCGCCCCGTTGATGAAGAAGCGCATGTGGCGCCGCATGCCGCCCTGCTCGTCGATCATGCGAAAGCGGATGCCCGGATAGCGCCGGTCGAGATCGAGGAGGACCTCGTCGAGCGTGGCGCCGTGGGCGTCCACCTCGGCGCGGCTGGTGTACGACAGCAGCGGGCTCGGGATGAGGACCTTCACCCGAGCTCCGCGGCCTCGACGGCGTAGATCTCGGGCAGGTGGCGCGCGATGCAGCTCCAGCGCGCGCCCTCGCTCTTGCCCATCCAGACCTCGCCGCTGGTGGTGCCGAAGTAGAGCGCGACCGGCTCGTGTGCGTCGGCGGTCATCGCCTGGCGCTTCACGGTCCACCACGCCTGCTTGGCGGGCATGCCCTTGTCGAGGCGGCGCCAGCTCTTGCCGCCGTCGCGGGTGCCGTATGCCGCCGGCGCTCCCCCAGGGCTCGTGCGCGGCCACACCGAGGTGCCGTCCATGGGGAACACCCAACAGACGTCGTCGTGGCGCGGGTGGACCACCATCGGGAAGCCGATGTCGCCGACCCGCTTGGGCATCTTCTTGCCGATGCGCGTCCACGTCGTCCCTGGCCGGTCGAGGCGATAGATGCCGCAGTGGTTCTGCTGGTACAGGCGATCGGGGTTCGACGGACACAGCCGCACGCAGTGCGGATCGTGGAAGGTGATGGTCTTCGGGTCGAGCCCGTCGACGACGTCGAGCCCGTCCACGAGCGGCCGCCACGTCGCGCCCTGGTCGAGCGACTCGTGCACGCCGCCGCTCGACATGGCCATGTAGAGGTGGTTCTTGTCGCGGGGATCGACGATGAGCGAGTGCAGCTTGGGGCCGTCGGGCGTGCCGTCCTGCTGCGCGCCCATCCAGACGCGGTACTGCGGATCGTCGTTGACGCTGGAAAACGGCGACCACGTCACGCCGCCGTCCTCGGAGCGGAAGATGCCTTGCGGCGACGTGCCCGCGTACCACGTGCTCGGCTCGCTCGCGTGCGCCGGGGTGAGCCAGAAGGCGTGGTCGACGACGCGGCCGCCCTCCTCCTTCGTGAAGGCCGGCGGGCGCGCGGCCTCCTTCCATGTGCGGCCGAGGTTCTCGGAGCGGAAGATCGTGGGGCCGAGGTGGCCGGTCTTGGCGGCGACGAGGAGCGTCTTTTTGTCGCGCGGGTCGAGCACCGCGTGTTGCACGACGTGCCCGAGGAAGTGTGGGCCGCTCTCGCGCCACGTGCGCCGCGCGCCGTCGCCCCGATAGATCCACAGTCCCTTCCGCGTGGCCACGAGCAGCGCCGGCTTCTTCATGCGCCGCCTTCTACCACTGTCCGCGCGGCCTGGGCATTCGCGGCGGGAGACAACGTCGTTGTCAACGTGAACGTCTTCCCGCCGCGAATGTCGTCACGCACGACTCAGCGCTTCGTGTGGATGACGTCGAACACGCCGCCCTGCGGATCCGCGAGCACCGCGAAGCGCCCGACGTTGGGGACGTCCTGCGCCGGCATGCGCACGGCGCCCCCGAGCGCGGTGCACTTCTTCACCGTGGCGTCGACGTCGGCGACGGCGAAGTACGGCGTCCAGTTGTTGGGCACGCCCTTGAGCTCCTTGGGCATGGGCATGATGCCGCCGACGTGCTTGTCGCCGACGACGATCTCGTCGTACTGCATGCCGCCGGTGTCTTCCTCGAGCTTCCAGCCGAAGACCTCGCCGAAGAACGCCTTGGCCTTGGGCACGTCGGTGGTCATCATCTCGAACCAGCACAGCGCGTTGTCCTCGCCGTACAGGCCGGCGCCCTTGTGGTTCTTCGGCTGCCAGCAGCCGAGGGCGGCGCCGGTGGGATCGGAGAAGACGAACATGCGCCCCTCCTCCATCACGTCCATCGGCGGCATCATGATCTTGCCGCCGGCCTTCTCCACCTTCTTCGCCATGGCGTCGACGTCGTCGACGTTCACGTAGCTCGTCCAGAACGCCGGCGCGCCGCTCTTCTTCACGTCGGGCTGCATCTCGCCCGCGCCGCAGAGGCTCTTGCCGCTGTGGAAGAACATCGTGTAGCTGCCGCCCTGCGGGATGGGCGTGTCCTTGAGGTCCCAGCCGAACAGGCCCGAGTAGAACTTCTTGGCGCCGTTGATGTCGGTGGTCTGCAGGTCGGCCCACGAGAAGGCGCCCTGCGCGTAGCTCTTCATTTCCATGTGATCCTCCGTTGCCCCTCCCGTAGCGCGGTTGTCGCGCGCGCGTCGAGAGAGATCGACGTCGTCACCGGCTCACGAACGGACGACTCGCGCTGCTGCGTGAGGATCACGCCTGGAGGGCGCAGCGCGAATCGATTGTTCATGCGCGCCGCCACCCCACGATTCACCGGGAGGAGACCGACTACGTCGGTCGTGCCGCGCGTGGTCGGCGCGGCCGCTCCCTCCGATCGCCGATCCATGATAACGAGCGCCGTGCGCGCGCTGCGTCACGTCGTCGTCGTCGCATTTGTCGGCCTGCTCGCGTTCGGTGGCGCGCGCGGCGCGGTGCTCGGCGATCTGCGCTTCTCCTGGGGCATGTTCGCGTACGAGGTGACGAGCCACGTGGCGTACGCGTTCGTCCTCGACGACGGCACGGAGGTCCCCTACCGGCCCGGCGGCGAGCTGCGCTCCCGCGGCAAGCGCATCGCCCCCGGCACGCGCACCAGCGGCTACGGCATCGGCGCGCTGCGCTCCTGGATCCGCGCGTACCTCGAGTGGCTCTGGCGGCACCGCCGTCCGCCGGACGCGCGCGCGGTGAAGTGCACGCTCACGTGGACGCGCGAGCGCGATCCCCGCGTCGTCGAGGTCCTCGCCTATCCGCCGGAGGCTCGATGAGCGCGGCGCTCGCGGCGTGGGAGCGCTTCTGGTTCGCGCCCGCGAGCGGCGCGCGCATGGCCCGCGTGCGCATGCTCCTGGGCGCGGCGCTCGTCATCAAGCTCACCTCGACGTACGGGCTCGTGCCGCGGCTGTTCTACGGCCACTACCGGCCGGGCTTTCCGGCGCACGAGTACACGGCCTACCAATGGCGCGGCTTCCGCGTGCCCTTCGTCGACGCCTTCGCCATCCACTCGCTCCACACCTACCGCGCCGTCGAGGACGCCGCGCTCGTCGCGGCGCTCTTGTTCCTCGCAGGCGCCGGCGGGCGCGTCACCGGCGCCGCCGTCGCCGTGCTGTACGCGCTGCTGTTCAACACGAGCGTCCTCGCGTTCAGCCACAACGAGCTGTTGCTGTTGTTGGCGCTCACCATCGTGGGCCTGTCGCCGTCCACGGATCGCTGGTCGGTGGACGCGTTGGTGCGCCGCCGCTTGTCGCGGCCGGCGCGCGGCGTCCGCACCATGATGCCCGCGCGCATGCTGCAGGTGCTCGTGTCCACCGTGTATTCGTTCACCGTCATCGCCAAGCTCAACAAGGGCTGGCTCACGGGCATCGCGCTGCACGACGCGCTCTTGAAACACGTCCCCCACTTCCGCGCGCTGCGCTCCCTCGCCTTCACGCTGCCGGACTCCGACTGGGTGTACGTGCCGCCGATGTGGGCGGTGCTCGTCGTGGAGACGTTCCTGGCGTTCGGCTTCTGGTTCCCGCGTACGCGCAAGCTGGCGCTCGTGGTGGGGCTGCTGTTCCACCTGGGCATCGAGCTCACGATGGACGTCGGCGCCTACAGCTTCGCGTTCTGCGCGTTGTACGCGGCGTTCTTCGCGCCTGGCGCGCCGCGGACCGGCACGCCCGAGGCCGGGGGCGCTCGGCCTCCCTCGACGCACGCGGAGTTGTCAGGCCCCGCCGTCGACGTGCCGGACTAGGCTGCGCCATGCGCATGCGCGCGCATATGCTCCTCCTCGTCACCGGCTGCGTCGGCGGCCCGCTCGCGTGCGTCGCGCGGCCGTCCATCGAGCCGTCGCCGGGCTTGTCGCCGCCGGACTGCGAGACGCCGAGCGTCGTCGACGGAAAGGACGTGACGCCGCTCGGGCCCGGCGACACCGTCGAGGGCGACGTCGGCGACGGCGACACCTACGCCTTCTGTATGGCGGCCGGCGACTGGCTGCGCTTCACGTTCGAGGAGCCGCAGACGGTGCAGCAGCCGGTGCTGAGCGTGAGCCGCGGGAGCGCCGAGATCGCCGAGAACCGCTTCTACGTGTTCGAGGCCGACCCCGCCGCGCAGCTCTACGCGCCCGCCGACGCGGTGTTCACCCTGCGCCTGTCGCCGCTGTCGCCGGACTTCCCGGGCGGCTACGCGCTGACGCTCTCCCGCCCGGGCGACGACGTCGCCGTGGACCCGCGCGCGGTGTCGTTCGGCCAGCAGGTGTACGGGACGCTCGACAACGTCGGCGACGTCGACGAGATCGCGCTGCCGGCGGTGGACGCCCCCGGCGTCGTCGCGGTGTCGGCGGCCATCGCCGGCTTCTTCGGAAACGGCGCCTCGTTCTCACCGGTGGTCGAGGTCGTCGACGACGCGGGCCTGGTGCAGGCGCACCTCGACTTCTCGAACACCCGGCGGCTGGAGGTGCCCGTGGACGCCGGCGCGTACACGCTGCGCGTCGCCGGCGGCGGCGGCGAGCGGCCGTTCTACGCGCTCGAGGAGGTGTCGCTGTCGTCGTCGCCGGTCGTCGAAGAGGACGACGCGCACAACGGCACGCTCGCCGGCGCGCAGGCGCTCTCCCTCGAGCAGACGGCGCCGGGCCGGCGCGAACGCACGGTGGTGGTGCAGCTCGCGCTCGGCGACGTCGACGTCTTCTCCTTCCTCGCCGTCGCCGGCGAGACGGCTTCGTTTTCGTGTCGGGCTGCGTCGGCGGGCTCCGGCGCGCGCGACCTGCAGGTGGAGCTCTTCGACGCGACGGGCTCGCTCCTGCAGCTCGCGCAGGAGGAGCTCCGCGACCACGACTTCGTCGGCGGCACGCGCACGTTCCTCGAGGCCGCCGACGCCGCTCACCCCGCGCCCGGCGGGCTCGTGTACGGCAGCGTGCAGGCGGGTGCGTTCGACCATGACGTCGCCGGCCGCTACGCCATCTGCACGGCCTCCGCCGGCTGAGCCGTCGTGGGACGAAAGCGGCGCCGATTGGACGAGCTTCCCCGGCACGCCCTCCGACGCCGCGGCGCCGTGGGGCTTCGCCGGCGACGACGTGTGGGCCGGCGCGGGCAGAGCCTCGCGCGCTTCCTCACGCTCGACAGCCCCGTCGCGATGCAGCACGTGAGCGGGCGCGTGCTCGCCGTCGACGAGACGGGTGGGGTGTGGGAGCGCACGGCGGCCGGCTGGGCCGTCGTCGCGGAGCCGCAGACGCCCGCGGACCCCTTCTTCGAGGCGACGGTCACCTCCGCCGCCTTCGTCGACGACCACACCGGCGTGCTCGTCGCGCCGTTCGTGGTCTGGCGCGCTTCGACGGGACGAGCCTCGTGCCCGATGACAGCTTCGGCGCCGGCGGCGCCGGCGCGCCGTTCTCCGTGGTCGGCTCCACGCCGTCGGGCCACGTCTTTGGCGTCGGCTCCGGTCCCAACGTCTTGCATCGCTCGCCCTGACTCGGCATGACCGGCGCATGCAGGTCCTGAAGAGCACCAAGGCGATCATCGCGGGCATGTTGACCACGCTGAAGCACACGGTCCGCCCGTCGGAGACGGTGCTGTATCCCGAGGTGAAGCGGCCGGTGGCCCCGCGCTTCAAGGGCCGTCACCGGCTGCACAAGGTCGTCGACGAAAAGACCGGCAAGGAGCTCGAGCGCTGCATCGGCTGCCACCTGTGCGCCGCGGCCTGCCCGTCGAACGCCATCTACGTCGAGGCCGCCGACAACGACCCGAAGAACCCGGCCTCGCCGGGCGAGCGCTACGCGGTGCACTACGAGATCAACATGCTCCGGTGCATCTTTTGCGGCTACTGCGAGGAGGCTTGCCCGGTCGACGCCATCAAGCTCGGGCCCGAGTACGAGCTCGCCGACGCGGACCGCCACGCCCTCGTGTACACCAAGGAGATGCTGCTCTCTCCGGACAAGTACGCGCCCAAGCCCCAGTTTCACGGCGACGTCGACAAGGGCGACAAGTGGCCGAGCGTCATCAAGCTCGACAGCGACAAGGACCTCGACACCGTCTACAAGACGCACAACCCGCTCGGCGTCACCAAGAGCCAGACGCACGACCACAGCGAGCCGCGCGCGCCCCGCGAGGAGAGCGTCGAGCTGAACGAGGAAAACCGCGCCCGCCTCGGCATCCACGACTGAAGACGCGGACGAAGATCGTGGCCGGCCTTCCGTGCGCTACGGCGCGGTCTCCGCGCACGTGCTCGTCGCGCCGAGCTCCACGGTCACCGTGCGCGCGGGGTGCGGCACGAGGCGCATGCCGTCGCACTCCGAGCCCGGGGCGAAGCTCCACTCGTTGCCCTGCGCGGGGATGGTGACGTCGGCGTCCACGTCGACCGCCAGGACGCTCAGGTCGAGCAGGTCGTTGGTGAAGGCGTTGCCGCCCGCCACGGTGTCGCCGAGGTCGATGGGCCGCTGTGGATCGAAGGCGCTGAGGCCGATGTCGACGGCCCCGCGCACGTCGGAGCTGTCGCGGTCGCAGTGCAGGCCGGTGAAGCTGCTGTTGCGCAACCGGACGTTGCCCGCCTCGAAGAGCAGGGCGCCGCGGCAGGCGACGCCGGGCCGCGCCGTGACGTCCAGCGAATCGAACGTGGACGTGTCGGCGCCGTCGACGTCGAAGTCGACCTGGCTGTTGGTGCCGACGTTGAAGCGGACGGTGTCGAACGCGACGCTTCTCGTGGTGCTGCCGAGCAGCGTCATGCCGGGACCGTCGATGGTGCAGTCGGTGAGGTCGAGGGAGCCGTTGTTGGAGAAGTTCATGAAGACGCCGTCGGCGATGCTGTTGTCGTTGGCGTCGAGGAAGTCGCAGCGCAGGAAATGGAAGCGGCCCGACGCGGGCGCGGCGATCACGTGGGTGTTCGGCCCGGCGAAGGTGCAGTCGTTGAAGGTGGCCTCGTCGACGAGGACGCCGTCTATGAGCCGCCCGTTCGTGTCCGGCGCGGGCCCGAGCTGGATGCCCTCCATGGTGAAGTTGCCCGACGACAGCGCGATCATGGCGCTGTTGTTCGCCAGCGCCGCGGCCGGCGCGATGCGCGTGTTGGTCCCCTTGCGGGCGCTGTCGCCGACGAGGACGGTCCCCGTGGGCGGGTGCAGCGGGAACGACTCGCCGCCGGTCTCCTGGTAGACGCCGGGGGCCACGAAGATGACGGGGCCGGCGCCGGTGCTGAAGGCGGCGGTGAGCGTCGTGAAGCAGCGCGAGCCGTCGGCGGCGGCGGCGTGGGCGACGATGGCGTCCGGCAGGATCCCGGGCGGCACGAAGACGGTGTCGCCGCACTCGTTGGGGGGCTCGCCCTCTCCTTCTCCTTCTCCTTCTCCTTCTCCTTCGCCTTCTCCCTCGCCCTCGCCCTCTCCCTCGCCTTCTCCCTCTCCTTCGCCCTCGCCCTCGCCCTCGCCCTCGCCTTCACCGGGGACGCCGGGGCGGCAGGTGCCGTCGACGCAGACGCCCGCGGGGCAGTTGTCGTCTCCCTCGCACGGCACGAGGATCCCCAGGATCCCGCACCCCGCGCCCGCGACGACGACGACGATGAGCGCCCCGAGCAGCGCGGCGGCCGCGCCGGCGGGCCTCATTGCAGCACCAGGGCGGCGGCGCCGGCGCCGCCCACGACGAGGCCGGCCGCGACCGCGATGAGGCCGATGGTGCCGGTCTCCTGGGCGCTGCGCTTGGTGGCCGCGAGGGCGTGGGGGTCGTCGATGGTGAGCTCGTTGAGCGTGGCGAGGACGCCGCCGCCGAGGAGCGCGGTCCCCCCGAGGAAGACGCCGGCGAGCCCGGCGTACAACAGCGGCCCCGCGTCGTCGTCGCCGGCGGCCTGCCGTTGCGTCGCCGTCGTCGTCGCCGTCGTCGTCGTCGTCGTCGTCGTCGTCGCCGGAGTCCCGGCGGTGGCGACGGTCCCCGCGGCCTTGTGCACGAGCGCGCGCACGCGCGGCGGCAGCAGGCGGGGCAGGGTGCCGAGGTCCTCGACGGCGACGGAGTCGCGCGTGACCGCCGCCGACGTGTTGTCGTACAGCGAGAGGGCCACCGTGGTGGTGCTCCCGAGCTTGCTCACGGAGCCGAACAGCACGTACCCCGCGCCCATGGCGCCGGCGAGCTCCGCGAGGCACGACGACGAGTCGCAGCCGATCTCGGCCTTTTGGGCCTCCACCGTCGCCAGCGTCTTGATCTCGCTCTGCGCGATGACCTCGAGGCCGGCGCCGGCGGCGGCGTTGAGGACGACGGGGTCGACGGCGCGCGCCTCGGTCTTGTCGACGCCGACGGCTTCGAGCTCGAGGACGAGGAGGCGGGCCGGAGGGGCGCCGGCGACGGCGAGGGCGAGGGCGGCTGCGAGCATCGCGCGTGAGCATACCCCGGGTCCGACGTTCGCACCCCCGACGGGGCCCGCCCGCGTCACGCGTCTCGCACGCGCCCGCTCCACCGCGGACAACGGCGCCGCTGTAGAGTGCGCGTCCGATGGAATTCCTCCGGATCTCATGGAACGAAGCGCAGGAAGCGCTGACGCCCTGGACCTTCGCGCTCCTCGTCGTGGTCGCGCTGCTCTCTCGCGCTTCGCCCGCGGCGCGCCACCAGCGGCTGCCGGGCACATACGCCCTGTTCGGGCTGCACGTCCTGCTCGTCGCGGTCACGGCCGGCCTCGACGTGGCCCACAACGTCGGCGCCGACGACGCCCGCATCGCCGCGCGCGTGCTCGGCGCCATGGCCCTCGTCGGCGCCGGCGGCGCCTTCGTCTTCGGCGCGCTGATGCCGCGTACGCGGCTCCAGGTCTCTCGCATCATCCAGGACCTGCTGGTGGCGGCGCTCACCATCGTCGTCGTGCTCGCCGTCCTGGCGAGGATGGGCGTGTCGATCTCGGGGCTCGTCGCCACCTCCGCCGTCGTCACGGCGGTCATCGGCTTCTCGCTGCAGGACACGCTCGGCAACACGATGGGCGGCATCGCCCTTCAGGCCGACGGCAGCATCAAGGTCGGCGACTGGATCCTGGTCGGCGATCACGTCGGCAAGGTCTCGGAGATCCGTTGGCGCTACACCGCCATCGAGACCCGCAACTGGGAGACGGTGCTCCTGCCCAACAGCGTGCTGATGAAGGGGCCCGTCAAGGTGCTCGGCCGGCGCAACGGTCAGCCCGAGCAGCTCCGCCGCTGGGTCTGGTTCAACGTCGACTTCCGCACGCATCCCTCCGAGGTCATCGAGGCGGTGCAGAAGGCGTTGAACGAATATCCCATCGAGCGCGTGGCGCACGATCCCGCGCCCAACGTGGTGCTCATGGACCTGCACGACAGCTACGGGCGCTACGCCGCGCGCTACTGGCTCACGGACCTCGCCGTCGACGACCCCACCGACAGCGTGGTGAGGGCGCGGATCATGTTCGCCCTCGAGCGCGTGGGCATCCCGCTGTCCATCCCCGCGCAGGCCGTGTTCGTCACCGAGGAGAACCGGAAGCGCAAGGAGCATAAGAGCCAACGCGACCTGCAAAAGCGCCTCGACGCGCTGCACGCGGTGGATCTGTTCGCGCCGCTCGACGACGACGACCTCCTGAGGCTCGCACAGTCGCTCCACGCCGCGCCCTTCGCGCGGGGCGAGCTCATCACGCGGCAAGGGGCCGAGGCCCACTGGCTCTACCTCGTGAACGAGGGCGACGTCGTCGTGCGCGCCGCCAAGGACGGCGTCACGCGCGAGGTCGCGCGCCTGGGTGCCGGCAGCTTCTTCGGCGAGATGTCGCTGATGACGGGCGAGCCCCGCAGCGCCACCGTCTTCGCCGTCACCGACGTCGACTGCTGGCGCCTCGACAAGTCGGCCTTCCAGGAGCTCGTGAGCCGCCGGCCCGACGTGGCCAAGCCCATCGCCGAGCTCCTCGCGGAGCGCCGCGCCCGCCGCCGCGCCATCGACGAGAGCCTGAGCGCGGAGGCCCGCGCCAAGGCCAAGCTCGACGACGAAAACAATCTGCTCCGCCGCATGAAGGCCTTCTTCGGCCTGGACTGAGCCCCGATCGCCTCAGCGGGCGGCTCTCTTGTTCGCCTTCAGCTCGTCGATGTGCTTCTTCACGCGCGCGTCGTGCGGGCGGAGGCGCTTGACCTGCTCGTAGCGCTTGATGGCCTCCTTGAAGTCGCCGGCGCGCTCGGCGATGTCGCCGAGGAGCGCGAGGGCCTGCACGTTCTTCGGGTCGACGTGCACCGTGTCCTCGAGGAGCTTCTTCGCCTTGTTGTCGTCGCTGCCGAGCTTGCCGAGCGACACGCCGAGGCCGGCCTTGGCGCGGGCGTCGTCGGGCTCCACCTGGAGCACGCGCAGGAAGCGCTTCACGGCGCTCTTGTCGTCGCCCGCGGCGCTCTCGATGAGGCCGAGCTGCACGAGGGTCGGCACGTGGGTGTCGTCGAGCTCGAGCGCGCGGTGCAGGGCGTCCTTGGCGCCCTTGGTGTCGCCGAGGCCGGCGTCGGCGCTGCCGAGGTTGTAGTAGGCGTCCGGCGACTGCGGCGCGAGCGACACCGCCTGCGCCGCCTGCTCCTTGGCGTCCTTGAAGTGGCCGGTGACGGTGAGCGCGTACGCCGCGTCCATGCGAACGTCTGCGTCGGCGGGGGCGAGCTTGGCGGCCTCGACGAGCGCCTTGGCGGCGTCGTCGTTCTTGCCGGCCTCGAGGAGGGCCATGCCGAGCTCGTGGTGGAGCGCCGGCGACCTGGGCAGCGCCTTCACGCCCCTCTCGTACGCCGCGAGCGCCTGCGGGAACTGCTCGGCGCTGTCGAGGGCGACGCCGAGGAGCTCCCAGCCCTTCTCGCTCTTCGGGTTGAGCTTGGTGGCGTTTTCGAGGTGGGGCACCGCGTCCTTGGGCTTCTTCATCTGCAGGAGCGCGAGCCCGTACGCCGCCTCCGCGCGCGCCTTCTGCGCGTCGGTGATGTCGGTGGCGGCGAGCGCCCGCTGCAGCGGCGACACGGCGCGCTTGGCGTCGCCGCGCTGGACCAATCCCTCGCCGAGCTTGACGAGGTCCTCGGTGGCGGGAGGCGCGAGGGCGATGGAGAGGGCGAGGAGGAGGGCGCGCATAGCGGCGTGTCTACCATCGACGACGTCCGCCGCCCATGCATTCACCTGCCGTGAATACGCGGCGCGCGCTACCGTCGGTGGGACATGCGCTCCCCGTTCTCCCCCGCAGCACCGCTCCTGTTCACCGTCGTCGCGGGCCTCGCGGTCCTGCCATGGGCCGGCTCGGCGCGCGCGCAGCCGGGCCGCGCCGACGACTGCGCGGTCGCGCAGCGCGCGTCGGCGCTCGCCGGCAGGGAGGGCGCCGATCGCCGTCCCTTCGAAGCGCTCGCCGCGCTTGTGTGCGCGCCCGCCTCGCCGTCGCGGCCGCGCGAAGAGCGCGCCGACGACCGGCGCTGGTTCCTCGGGAAGGGCGCCACGCGCATCGTGGGCGTGCCCCAGGGGACGCGGCTGCTCGACGGACGCGGGAGCGCCGTCCGCCGCATCGAGAACCTCCCGGACTCGCTCGAGGTGCTGCTCCTCGGTGGCACCGCCATCGAGCGCCTGGAGAACCTGCCGAGGAACCTGCGCGTGGTCGACGTGTCCGGGACGGCCGTGAAGCGCATCGAGAACCTGCCGTCGGGGGTGCGGGTGCTCGGCCTGCGCGGCACGCAGGTGAAGCGCATCGAGAACCTCCCGCCCTCGGTGGAGCTGCTCGACGTGAGGGACACGCCTGTCGCGCGCATCGAGAACCTCACGTCGTCGGTGAAGGCGCTCCTCGCGTCCGGCTCGCAGGTGAAGCGCATCGAGAACATCACGAGCACGCTGCGCATCCTCGACGTGCAGCGCACGCCGGTGACCCACCTCGAGAACCTGCCGCTCGGCACCTGCGTCGTCACCGACCTGGCCTCGAACGGCGCCCGCGTCGCCCCAACCATCCGCGACTGCCCGGGAGGCCGCGCGCTCCTGCGCGACCTCGGCGCCCCGGACCGCTGACGGCGCCGCGCCGCCGTCGAGCTACGCGAGTGACGTCGGCGGGTACCACTCGCCGCCGGGCCGGCGGACGGGCTTGTCGGGGACGACGGCGGCGGCGGCGGCGCGCGCGCCGGCGTCGATGGCGCGAGCCTCCTCGAGCCACGCCGACAGCGCCGCGCGCTCCGGGGCCATGGCCGCCGCGAACATGTCGACGACGCGCGCGCGCGCGTCGTCGACGCCGCCGGCGCTGTCGAGGAGCTCCTTCGCGGCGAACGCGTCGCCGCCGAGCAACAGGTCGAGCGCGTGCCGGACCGCGGGCGGCAGCCCGGCGGGCTCGCCGCCGGCTTGCGCGCTCCAGGCCGCGTCGGTGGACGCGCTCGCGGGGCGCTTCGCAATCTGCTGGAGCCAGCGCGCGACGTTCGCGGCGGTGTTGCGCTGGAACACGTTGCGCTCTTCGGCGTCGTCGAGCTCGACGCTGGCGCGGGTGTGGAGGTGGACGTGGCCCTCGAGGTCGAGGGTGCCGTCGAACACGATGAGATCGGTGAGCAGCGCGCGCCGGTCGATGACGTGCGCCAGCGCCGACGAGAAGTCGTGCACCACCGACATGAGCAGCGCGGGATCGAGCCCGCCCTCTCCGCAGCGCTCGACGACCAGCGGCAGCGGCGCGCCGAACACCACGCTGGTGGCGAACCAGCGCATGCCGTGCGCCTTCCCCGTGCCGATGACGCGCGGGAGGAGCGGGTGCGAGAGCGCCTGCCAGCCGCGCACGTCGCGGCGGTAGGCGTTGGCGTCGTTTTCATCGTCGTCGTCGTGCGCGAAGACCCACGCCGGCGCGCCGTCCTCGTCGACGCCGAGGGCCATCCCGAGCTTGGCCCACCACTTGGGCAGCTCCGCGAAGCGATACGGGTGGTTCAAGAGGCGGCCCCCGCTCGGGCCGCGCGGCTCCTTGACGATGGCGAAGCAATCGAACCTGCCGACGACGTCCACGGCATCACTGTAGCGCCGTGGCCGAAGCGCCGCCTACTTCCTCGGGCGGAACGCCTTGACGACGGCCTCGTGCGTCTCGAGGTAGGGGCCGCCGATGAGGTCGACGCAGTAGGGCACCGCAGGCATGACGGCGAGCAGGCACTCGCGGATCGCCTTGATGCTCCCGGGCAGGTTGATGATCAGCGCGCTCCCGCGGACCACCGCCTCTTGTCGCGACAGGATGGCCGTGGGCACCTTCTCGAGCGACACCTTGCGCATCAGCTCGCCGAAGCCGGGCATGTGCTTGTCGCCGACGGCGAGGGTGGCGTCGACGGTGACGTCGCGCCTGGCCGGCCCGGTGCCGCCGGTGGTGACGACGAGGCAGCAGCCGGCGTCGTCGACGAGCTCCACGAGCGCCCTCTCGATGAGCGCGCGCTCGTCGGGGATGAGCCGCGCCTGCACCTCGAAGGGCGTGGCGATCATCTCGCGCAACGCCGTCTCCAGCTCAGGCGTGCCCTTGTCCTCGTACTGCCCGCGGCTGGCGCGGTCCGACGCCGTGACGATCCCGATGCGCGTGGTGTCCGCCATGCGCGCGCTCTAGCACGCCGCTCAGGAGAACCACACCGCGGCGAGCTCTTTTCGCCAGCGTTCGACGACGTCAGAGCGGCCGATCGCGTCGAAGCCGGTGACCATGGCCTTGCGCAGGTCGTCGCGGTCCGGCCCCTTGATGCGCTTGATGCCGTCGAGCAGCACGCCGAACGCGTCGTCGGCCTGGTCGCGCGAGAAGAGCGCGCCCGCGAGCCTCTGGGCGCGCGCGGCGTCGGGGGCGTCCGCGAGCGCGCGCCGCTCGGCGTCGACGTCGACCTCGACGACGGACGCGTCGAGCGCGTTTTGCACCTGGAACGCGAGGCCCGCCAGCGCTGCCGGCGCGTCCCCGGCGGCGGCGAGGTGCGCGCGCGCGCCGTCGGCGTCGCCGTCGCGGGCGAGAAACAGGGCCGTGCCGAGGTGGCCGGCGGCGCTGTCCTTGTCGAGCTCGAGGACCTTTTGGAAGGCGCGCCGCGCGGTCTCGAAGCCCTTGGCCTGCAGCGCCGCGAGCGCGGTGCGGACGAGCTTCTCGGTGGGGTCGGGGGCGACGCCGTCGAGGAATTTGCGCACCATCGGCTCGGGCTGCGCGCCGGTGAACTGGTCGACGACCTCCCCGTCCTTCACGGCGAACACCGCGGGGATCCCGCGCACGCCGAAGGTCTTCGCCCACGCCGGGTTTTCGTCCGTGTTCACCTTGGCGACGACGAACCTGCCGTTGCCCTCGCCGGCGAGCCGCTCGAGGACGGGGCCGAGCGCGCGACACGGCGCGCACCACGGCGCCCAGAAGTCGACGACCACCGGCCGCGTCTTGCTCTCGGCGAGCACCCGCTCCTCGAAGCTCGCGTCATCCACCTCGACGACGTTCGCGCCCGTTGCCATCGCGACCTCCGTGTAACCGCAAGGTGCTAACGAACGGCTCGTCGCGTTTCAACCGCACGAACGCGAAGCGGGGGCTCTTGCCCCCGCTTCGCCCCTCTCGCGCACCGCGCTCAGTGGTGCTTGTTGCTCGAGCTCGCGTTGCCGTTGCCGTGGCCGCTGTTGCCGTGGCCGCCGTTGCCGTGGCTGTCCTTGCCGGAGTTGTCAGAGCTGCCGTGGGAGTTGCCGTGGCCGGAGTTGCCGTGGTTGCCGTTGGCGCCGTGGTTGGCGTTGCCGGAGTTGCCGTGGTTGCCGTTGGCGCCGTGGTTGGCGTTGCCGTTGCCGCGGCCGTTGTTGGTGTAGCCGTTGCCGCGCCCATTGTCGTGGCCGAGGCCGCTGTTGCCGCCGCGGTGGTCGTTGCCGTGACCGAGGCCGCCGCCGCGGTGGTCGTTGTCGTGACCGAAGCCGCCGTTGCCGCCGCGGTGGTCGTCGCCACGGGGGCGGGAGGTGTAGTCGTGACCGCGGTCATGGCGTGCGCGCGAGGTGACGACGACCGGGCGCTGGCGGTGCTCCACATAGCTGTGGCCGCGGCGATGGACGACGACCACGTTGTACGACGGCGGCGGCGCCTCCTCGTAGACCACCTGCGGCGGCGTCTCCACGTAGACGGGCCGCTCGTGCACGTAGCGCGTCGAAACGCAGCCGACGGAGGGGACGATGGCGAGGGCGAGGAGGAGCAGGGGGCTTCGCGTCATCATGCCGGTCCGACGAAGCGGATCCCGGGATCCTTCACGGGCACCTGCAAAACCCTTGAATTCGCCCGCACATGTGAGTACCCCAGCGACCGATGTCGCCCGTCGGAATGCTCGCCGTCTACCTCGTCGTCGCCGGCGGACTCGTGACCGTCCTCACGCTCCTCGCGGGGCGCTTGTCGCCGCTCAAGCCCACGCCCACCAAGAGCAAGCCGTACGAGTGCGGCATCTCCGAGCCGCAGCCGATGCAGGCGCGCTGGCCGGTGCGCTTCGCGCTGGTGGCCATGCTGTTCCTCGTGTTCGACGTGGAGAGCCTGTTCTTCTACCCGTGGGCCGTGCAAATCCGCGAGCTCAAGTGGAACGGCCTGCTCGCCATGGGCAGCTTCTTCGCCGTGCTCGGTTGTGGCTACATCTACGCGCGCGGGCGTCACGCGCTCAAGTGGAAGTGAGCCGATGAAGCGCATCCTCCCGGTCATCGGAGCGAGCCCCAGCGCGGACAAGACGGGGACGCCGGAGTGGGCGCTCACGCGCCTCGTCGACTGGGGACGCAAGAGCTCCATCTGGCCGGCGTCGTTCGGCCTCGCCTGCTGCGCCATCGAGATGATGTCGGCGGGCGGCTCCAAGTTCGACATCGCGCGCTTCGGCAGCGAGCTGTTCCGCGCGTCGCCGCGGCAGGCCGACCTGATGATCGTGTCGGGCCGCGTCTCGCAGAAGATGGCGCCCGTCCTGCGCGAGGTCTACGACCAGATGCCGGACCCCAAGTGGGTCATCGCCATGGGCGACTGCGCGGCGTGCGGCGGCATCTTCAACAACTACGCGATCATCCAGGGCGTCGACCGCATCGTCCCCGTCGACATGTACGTGCCCGGTTGCCCGCCGCGCCCCGAGGCGCTGCTCGACGGAATCATCAAGCTGCAGGATCGCATTCGCCACGGCCAGAACCGCCGCGACGACGCCGAGCACGGCGGCTACTACCGCGACCCGCGCGACGACAGCCCCGTGTTCTTCAGCGAGCTCGAGAAAGGCGGCGCGCGCGACGCCCGCCGCGGTGAGCACCCCTTCGACGAGAGCAAGAATGACGAGCGGTGACGACCACACCGGCCCGGTCTCCGCGGACGCCGAGCACAACGACAAGCCGACGCTCGCCGCGCGTCTGCGCACCCGCGTCAGCGACGCCGCCGAGGCCGCCACCAGGGACGGCATCGACACCGTCGACGTCCCCCGCGAGCGCTGGGCCGAGGCCGCGCAGGCGCTGCGCGACCACGAGGGCTTCGTCCGCTTCATCGACCTCACCGTCGTCGACGACCCGGACCACGCGCTGCGCTTCGAGGTCCACCTCGTCTTGTACTCGATGAACGAGAAGCGCTGGGGCCGCCTGCGCACGCGCACCGGCGAGAAGCTCGCGAGCGTCACGCCGCTGTTCCTCGGCGCGCACAACTACGAGCGCGAGGTCTTCGACCTGTACGGCGTGGTGTTCGACGGCCACCCGCGCCTCACGCGCATCCTGCTGCCCGACGGGTGGAAGGGCCACCCGCTCCGCCGCGACGAAGCGATGGTGCTCGAGCCCACCGACTTCACCGTCACCCGCGACCTCTACAAGACGTGACTTTGCGCGCTGGCGCGCGCGAGCAGCCGGCCCTCCGGGCCCCCCGCGCTGCGCGCGGGTCGAGCTGACCCGCCGCTACCTGGAGCACCGTCCTTGCGGCCGCGCCCACGCCCAAGCGGCGACCCGACCGCGACCGCGACCCTGCGCGACGCGCTCCCGCGCCCGCCCGCCCGCGGTCTGCCGGCTCTGCACGCACCAGCGGGAGCGGACGCGTGCGCGTGCAGCGAACGCGACCTCCGGCGGCGCATCCTCCACTTGACCGATGGGTGTGGTGTGATGTAAGACACCCGCCCACACGATTTCTCAGTCAAAGGAAATATCCCCATGAAGATCTATGGCAACAGCCGCTCCGACGGCTTCACGATGTTCGTCGTCCTCGTCTCGGCGGTGTTCATCGGCAGCGGCTTCCTGCTGTCGATGTTCGGCGGCCTCGCGCTGCTCGTCGCGGTGCCGGTCATGCTCGCGCTCGTGGCGCTCATGGTCGTGCGCGCGCGCAAGTGGGACGTGATGTCCGAGGCCCCGGCCGTCGCCGTCGTCGCGGGCCCCGTGCTCACGACGTTCCCGGTCAAGGCGGACACCGAGGCCGTGGCCACGAGCGGCGCCACCGTGCTGCCGCTGCCCGTCGACAAGCCCAAGAGCGCCGTCGAGACCAACACCGCCGTTGCGTGAGGCTGGTCGTCGTGCGAGGCGCGACACATGGCTGAAGCGGAAGCGGACGCGGAGCACCTGCTCCACGTGAACATGGGCCCGCAGCACCCGTCGACGCACGGCGTGCTGCGGGTCGAGCTCGTTTTGGACGGCGAGATCGTGCGGTCTTGCAGGCCCGTCATGGGCTACCTGCACACGGGGATGGAGAAGACCTGCGAGGCAAAGACCTGGGTGCAGGCGCTCACGATCACCGATCGCATGGACTACCTGAACCCGCTCGGGAACAACCTCGCCTACTCCCTCGCCGTCGAGAAGCTGTTCGGGTGCGCCATCCCCGAGCGCGCGCAGGTGGGCCGCGTGTTGCTCGCCGAGCTCACGCGCATCAACTCGCACCTGGTGTCCATCGGCTCCGGCTCCATCGACCTCGGCGTCACCTCGGTCTTTCTGTACTGCCTGCGCGAGCGCGAGAAGGTCCTCGAGCTGTTCGAGATCCTCGCGGGCGCGCGCATGATGACGTCGTTCATCCGTCCCGGCGGCCTCGCCCACGACATGGACGAGGACTGGCTCCAGCGCTGCCGCGCCTTCATCGACGAGATGCCCCGCCGCATCGACGAGTACGAGCAGATCGTCACCGACAACCCGTTCTTCCGCGAGCGCACCATCGGCATCGGCGTCCTCAAGGCCGACGATGCCATCAAGCTCGGCGTCTCCGGTCCCCTGCTCCGCGCGGCCGGCGTGCCCCACGACCTGAGAAGGACCAACCCGTATACGGGCTACGAGCGCTTCGACTTCAAGGTCTGCACCGAGGAGGCCGCCGACTGCTACGCCCGCTACAAGGTGCGCGTGGCGGAGCTGCGCGAGGCCGTGAAGATCTGCGACCAGGCGCTGAAGCTGCTCACCACGTCGGCCAAGGGGCCCGTGCAGACCGCGGACCGAAGAATCGTCCCGCCGCCGCGCGCCGAGCTCGCGAAGTCGATGGAGGCCGTCATCCATCACTTCAAGCTGTGGACCGAGGGCATGAAGCCCCCCGCCGGCGAGGCCTACGCCGCCACCGAGAGCCCGCGCGGCGAGCTCGGCTTCTTCGTCGCCAGCGACGGCACCGGCAGGCCCCAGCGGGTGCGCTGCCGGGCGCCGTCGTTCTGCAACGTCCAGGCGATCGAGATCATGGCCAAGGGCCACCTCGTCGCCGACCTCGTCGCCATCATCGCCACCATCGACCCCGTCATGGGCGAAGTCAATCGCTGACGCACAACCGCGAGGCCGTCGGCCCGGCGCGCTCCGCGCCCCGTGGACCGGCGCGCACCGCGCCCCGTGGAGAGGACGCGGCCGCGCCGTGTCGACGCGCGCTCAGTCGCCGCCGGTGCTGCTGTAGAAGACCGCGCCGTGGTCGCCGCCGACCCAGATGTTGTTGTTGTCGAGGGCGAAGCCCGTGTAGATGCGGCCGAAGGTGCCGAAGGGCGGCGCGTCGTCCATGGCCGCCTGCAGCGCGCCGAGCGCGCCCACCGGGGCCCAGGTGTCGCCGGCGTCGGAGGTCTTCAGGAGGAACGCGCCGCCGCTGCCGATCTGGCCACCGGCCCAGCCGTGCGTGCCGTCGGGGGCGAAGAAGATCGTGGCGATGGCGACGACGTTGCCGGTGGCGAGCGCAGGCAGCGTGGTGGCCGACCAGGTCGCGCCGCCGTCGATCGTCTTGAAGATGGTGCTGGCGCCGCCGGCGCCGAAGCTCGAGTCCCCGACGGCGACGAAGCCGACCGTGTTCGAGGTCATGAGCGCCACCGACGGGCCGACCGCGTTGGCGTTGTCCGCGTCGACGCCGGCCAGGTCCTTGATCTGGAAGCTGGTCCCGCCGTCGCTGCTCACGCAGGCGAAGTAGGCGTCGTCGATGTCCTTGCTCCGGCCCACGTACACCACGGTGTTGCCGTCAGGCGTGACGCTGCTGATCTCGTAGGAGTTTTCGGTGCGGCGGTCGCGCGGGCCGACGTCGCAGTCACCGGTCGGGATGGGGTTCGGGTTCGTCGGGTTCGCCTCGGGCGCCCAGGTCTCGGTGTACAGCGTGGTCGGCCCCGGCGGATCGGTCGAGGTGTTCACGACGCCAGAGCCGAACATCTCCACGAAGCCACTCGGTGTCTGGAAGAAGCCGGCGAGCGAGGCGAGGCCATAGGAGGAGTTGGTGTCCACGGCGTTGAACGTGGCGAAGTGGTCGTCGCTGGTGAACACGGCTGAGCCGGTGTCGAGCGCGACGGTGATGTTCGTCGACGTGGGGGTGATGCCCATGACGCCGAAGTCGCCGAGGGAGCCGCCCGGCGGGTCCGTGAAGTTGGTGTCGTCGAACGCGAAGTCCGTGATCTGCGTTGCCGAGGCCTTGTAGAGCGCGCCGACGCCCGAGCCACGCGTGCCGATGAAGCCGCTGTCGGTGGACTCGAAGTAGATGGCGGTGACGTCGTCGGTGTCGTGGGCGGTGTTGACGCTGTCGAGCACCGTCAGCGTGGTCCAGGGATCGCCTTCGCCCTCGCCCTCGCCTTCGCCCTCGCCTTCGCCCTCGCCTTCGCCCTCGCCCTCGCCTTCGCCTTCGCCTTCGCCTTCGCCTTCGCCTTCGCCTTCGCCTTCGCCTTCGCCTTCGCCTTCGCCTTCGCCTTCGCCTTCGCCGGGGCAGGCGCACACGAACAGGAGGGGGGACGCGACCAGAAGCGGAACAATGAAACGCAACATGGGGAACCTCGTCATGGGCGCGAAGGATGGCGCCGCACGGGGGGTGCGCGCAACGGGGATTTGGCCGGCGCGGGCGCGCCGCCGCGCGGATCGGTTCACGGGGAGGCACAGGTGAGACGGCTCGCCCCCCGCGCGCCTACAATCGGGGAACATGAGGATCGCGGGCTATGACGTCGAGGGTCACCTCGGCGCCGGCGGCATGAGCCAGGTGTGGCTTGCGCGGGGGAGCGCGGGCCTCGTCGTGCTCAAGCGGCAGCTCAACCCCGCCGACGACGTGAGGCTGCGGGACGAGGCGCGGGTGGGGATGCGGATGCGTCACCCGTGCGTGGTGCAGACCCTCGACCTCGTCGAGCACGAGGGGCGGCCGGTGCTCGTGCTCGAGTACGTCGCGGGAGCGTCGCTGGTGGCGCTGCGCAAGCGGGGCCCGATGGCGCCCGCGGCGGTCTGCCGGATCGGGGCCGACATCGCCGAGGGGCTCGCGGCGTTGCACGACGCCGTCGACGAGGAGGGGCGCCCGCTGCGCTGCCTGCACCGGGACGTGTCGCCGTCGAACATCATCGTGTCCCACGACGGGCGCGCGCGGCTCATCGACCTCGGCATCGCGCGCTTCTCGGACGCCGGCGCGGAGCGCACGAGGACGGGCGAGCTCCGCGGGACCATCCGCTACCTGGCGCCGGAGTTGTTCGAGGCCAAACCGCATACGCCGCAGACGGACCTGTGGGCGCTCGGCGTCTGTTTGTTCGAGGCGGCGCTCGGGCGGCCGTCGGTGACCGGGCCCGAGGCGGTGATGCTGGCGACGGTGGTGCGCGGGCGTTTGTTCGATCTGCAGCCGGGCGAGGCGCTGCCGGGCCCGGTGGGCGCCGCCCTCGGGCGCCTGTGCGCCCCCGAGGGCGAACGGCTGCCGGGCGCGCTCGCCGCCGTGCGCGCGCTTCGCGACGCCGAGCGCGCGTACGGGGACGGGCGCGCGGCCGCTTCGCGCGCGGTGTACGCCGTGGTCGGGGGCGAGCCGCCGCCGAGCGACGACGACGTCCGCGGCGCCCTCGAGGAAAACCCCTTCACGCGCTTCGCCGCCACGACGTACTGCGGCGTCGACGACGACAATCTCTTTGGCGACATCGCCGTCGCCACCGCGGCGACCCCCTCGGCGGCGTTCGACGTGCCCGCGCCGGTGACGGTGCTGGCGGAGCCGCTGTCGGTGCCGCCCTCGACGTCGCCGGGCGCGCAGCCCGCGCACCGCACCGGCTGGGAGATCCCGTCGCCGATCACCGGCGGCGACCCGCTCGTCCACGTCGAGGAGGAGCCTCCCGCGGAGGTCCCCGCGCCCTCCCACGACGACGAGCTCGCGGACCTCCACCGCAGCGCCGTGGGGAGCTGGATCCCGGCCGCCGCCGCCCTCGGCGTCGTCGTCCTCGTGGTCGTCGCCGTCGTGGTCTTCCTGCGCTCCCGCACCTCGCCGGAGCCCGCGAGCGCCTCGGCCACCGTCGAGGCCCCCGCCGCCCCCTCCGCTCCCACCGGCAGCGCCGCGCCCGGCGACGACGGCGCCGCGCTCATCGACGGCGCCGCTCCCGCAGGCGGCGCCGCTCCCGCACAAGGCGCCGCCCCCTCCGAAAGCGCCGCCCCTGCGGACGACGGCGCTGCAGCCGCAGACGGCGCCGCCGACGCTGCCGCTCGTGGGGCACCCGCGACCGCGCCTGCATCGTCGCCGTCGCCGTAAGGGCCCTCGTCGCGAGATTGCGGCGCCGAGCGTGGCAGCGGCGCTTCAGCTTCATTTCGCGTCGTCGCACGAATGCACGCGCTTGCTTCACATCGGACTCGAGCGACGCATGTTCGACCTGTCCTCGACGATAAACGCCGTCGAGCGCAACTGGATCTGCGTGGCCGCTGTTGGTGTCAATCGCTCCATTCCCCCCACGATGAAGCTGACAAGCACACAGCGCGAAAGGGTCGATGCGACATATGAGTTCGCCCGCGCGCGCTTGTCGATCGGTGCGCGCGACCGTGACGCGAAGGGCCTCTTCGATCGCAAGGTGTGGCAAGAGGCCGCGGACTTCGGACTGACCGGCCTGCCCATCCCGGAGGAGCTCGGCGGCAGCGGCCTCGACGCCCTCGACACCGCTCTGGTCGTCGAGGCGCTCGGCCGAGGCTGTGAAGACGGCGGCCTCGTCTTTTCGTTGTGCGCACACATGTTCGCCTCCGCCGTGCCCATCTGGCGATCGAAGGCGCAGCTCCACCACGACCGCTATCTGCGGGACATCGCGTCGGGAAAGCTCATTTGCTGCAACGGCACGAGCGAATCCGGAGCGGGCTCCGACGTGTACGCGATGAAGACCACCGCGCGGCGCGTGGGGAGCGAGTACGTCATCGACGGCAGCAAGGTGTTCATCACGAACGCGCCGGTGGCAGACCTGTTCCTCATCTATGCGGTCACCGATCCCGGGCGCGGCTACTTCGGCATCTCCGCCTTCCTCTTGCCGCGCGACACGCCGGGGCTGCGCGTTGCGCGCGGAGACACCCGCAGCGGGCTGAGAACGTCGCCGTGGGGCACCGTCTACCTCGACGAGTGCGCGGTGCCGGAGAGCGCGCGCGTCGGCGCCGAGGGCGCGGGCGCCACGCTGTTCAACGACTCCATGATCTGGGAGCGCGGCTGCCTGTTCGCGTACTACGTCGGCGCGATGGAGCGGAGCCTCGCCCGCTGCGTCGAGCACGCGCGCGAGCGAACGCAATTCGGACGCCCGATCGGCACCAATCAATCCGTGGCGAATCGACTCATCGATATGAAGCTGCGCATCGAGACGAGCCGCATGCTGCTCCACCACGCGTGCGCGCTGCACGGCTCGGGACAGCGGTGCGACAGCGCCGTCGCCATGAGCAAGTTGTGGATCTCCGAGGCGGCGGTCCAAAGCGGCCTCGACGCGGTGCAGATCTTCGGCGGGACAGGGGTAGCGACTGAAACCGGCATTGACGCCTTGCTGCGCGACGCCATTCCGGCGCGCATCTTCTCGGGCACGTCAGAGATGCAGCGCGCGATCATTGCCAAAGACATGGGGTTGCCATGATGCGGCTCGATAGGCTCGTCACGTCCTGGGCGTCGCGCACACCACGGCAGATCGCCGTGTTCGGCGATGACGAGGCGCTGTCGTACGCGGCGCTCGATGACCTCGCGAATCGGTTCGCGCATTGGTTTCGGGCGCACGGCGTCAAGCCCGGCGACCGCGTCGGCGTTCACCTCCCGCGCTGCGGGCGCGCGATCGCCGCGATGCTCGGCGCGCTTCGAGCGGGCGCCGTGTATGTGCCGCTCGACCCCAGCTCGCCGCCTGCGCGCATGAAGCTCATCGCCACGGACTGCGACCTGCGCCACGTGGTGATCGCGCCGTACCTCCTCGACCGTTGGCTCGCCGCTGGCGTGCAGGAGCCCGTCGAGCACTTCGTCCTGTCGAGCGAGGGCGCGCTCGACGACGCGGCGCGAGCATCGGCGCAGGTGCACCCGTGGTCGGAGGTCCTCGCCGACAGCGGCGCGCCGCTCGACCCCGGGAGCGACTCGCCCGACGCGCTGGCCTACATCCTGTACACGTCGGGCTCCACGGGCGTGCCGAAGGGCGTGATGCTCTCGCACCGAAATGCGCTCGCGTTCGTCGATTGGGCCGCCGACCGCATCGACCTGCGCCCGAGCGATCGCGTGGCGAGCGTCGCGCCGTTCCACTTCGACCTTTCGGTGTTCGACGTGTGGGCGTCGCTGTCGCGCGGGGCGACGGTCGTCATCGTCGACGAGACCACGGTGTTGTCCGGGCAACGCATGCTCAGCCGCATTCGCGAGCAGAAGATCACCGTTTGGTACTCGGTGCCGTCGGCGCTCGTGCTGATGCTGGAGACCGGCCACCTGCACGAGCTCGACGCCGCGCTGATGCGCGTGGTGTTCTTCGCCGGCGAGGTCTTCCCGATGAAGCACCTCGCGCGCACGATGGCCGCGCTCCCTCACGCGCGCTTCTTCAATCTCTTCGGGCCCACCGAGACCAACGTGTGCACCGGGTACGAGCTGCCCGGCGCGCCCGCCCCCGACAGCCCCGCCATCCCCATCGGCACCGCCGCGTCCGGCGACGAGCTCTCGATCCTCTCGCCCGAAGGCCGGCCGGTCGCCGACGGCGAGATCGGCGAGCTGTTCGTCGACGGGCCCACCGTGATGCTCGGCTATTGGGATGGAGGCCGCCGCACGCCGCCGCCGCGCCCCTACCCGACCGGCGACCTGGTGTCGCGCCGGGCCGACGGCGAGCTCATGTACCACGGTCGTCGTGATCACCTCGTCAAGGTGCGCGGCTTTCGCATCGAGTTGGGAGAGATCGAGGCCGCTGTCCATCAGCACGCAAAGATCAAAGAGTCGATCGCGATGGCCATCGAGCAGCAGCTCGTCGTCGTCGCGGTCCCCGCCGATCCCACGATCTCCGTCCTCGAGCTCAAGAAACATTGCGCCGCGCGACTCCCTCGCTACATGGTCCCGAGCGGAGTGAAGCTCGTCGAGCAGCTCCCGCGCACATCGAGCGGGAAGATCGACCGGGTGCGGACGCGGGCCGCCGTCATCGAGGGCGACGCCACGCTGCTCAAACAAGCCATACGCGAGGGGGTCTGATGGAAACGCACGTCATGACGGACATTCGGAACTACATCGTGAGCACCTGGCTGGACGGGGACGGCCGCAGCTTCGACGACGACACGGACCTGCACCAGGCGGGCATCCTGGACTCGTTCTCGACGCTCGCGCTCATCGCCTATCTCGAAGAGCAGTGGAAGGCGCAGCTCGACCCGTCGGACGTGAGCATGGAGGCGTTCCGCACGGTGAAGTCGCTCACGCAGTTGGTGCTCGTGAAGTCGATGAACGCCAAAGCGCCCGCCGCCGAGTGACGAGGACGAGAACCTGAAGTTGGAGGGGTGTCATGGAAGAGAAGCTGCGGGAAGTTGTTGCCAAGATCGCGGAGACAAGCCCCACGTTCTCGTCGAGCGTGAACATCCGTGACGATTTGAACGTCGACTCGGTGCGCATCTTCGAGATGGTCTTCGAGATCGAGCGCACCTTCAACGTCGTCATGCCGGAGGAGAAGCTCGCGGATGTCGCCACGTTCGACGACCTCTTGAGCGTCGTTCAGTCGCTGCAAGCGCGCGCTTGACCCGTCATGGAGATCAACACGACCAGGGCGGAGAAGTGATGTCACGACGCGTCGTCATTAGCGGTTGCGGGGTGGTGAGTCCGGCCGGCAATGACCTCGCGTCATTCTGGTCCGCCCTCATGAACGCCTCGTGCTTCATCCAGCCGCTGCGCGGGTGGGCGTGCCAGGGACTCGACGCGCTCCGGGGCGCCGAGGTGTCGCTCGCACCCGAGGACGCCTTGCCGGCCTCGATCGACACCGACGCGCGCCGCGGCCGCAGCGATGAGCTCGCGCTCGCGGCGGCGCGCCGCGCCATCGCGGACGCGGCCTTGCCCGCCGGCTCGAGCCGTGACGTCGTCGGCGTCGTGCTCGGCACCACGCTCGGCCAGGAGCGCCAGGTGAGCGCGCTCAGCGAGGGCGTGGCCGCGGGAGGGGACGACGCCATCGACGCCGGCTTCATGGATTGCTGCGACAACCACCACCTCGCCGCGCTCATCGCGCGGGCGCACGGCCTCGGCGGGCCGCTCATGGTCAACGCCACCGCGTGCGCCTCCGGGAACGCGGCGCTCGCGTGGGGCTACGAGCTGGTCGCGTCCGGCGCGACGCACACCATGGTCGCCGGCGGCGTCGACACCTTCACGCGCCTCATCTACTGCGGCTTCAGTCGAATGGGCGCGCTGTCCAAGGGTGTGTGTCGTCCGTTCGACAAGCAACGCGATGGCGTCTCCTTCGGAGAGGGCGCGGGCATCGTCGTTCTCGAGGAGCTCGAGCACGCGCGCGCGCGCGGCGCCCACATCTACGCGGAGCTCGCGGGTTACGGCATCAGCAACGACGCGTACCACCTGACGGCGCCGGAGAAGAGCGGCGAAGGCTTCGCGCGCGCCATGAAGCAAGCGCTCGCCACCACCGGCCTCGGCGTCGACGATGTCGACTACGTCAGCGCGCACGGGACCGGCACGCCGTACAACGACCTCGGCGAGACGCTCGCTGTGAAGTCCGTCTTCGGCGCGCGGGCGCCGCGCGTGCCGGTGAGCTCGATCAAGTCGATGATCGGTCACACCAACGGCGCTGCGAGCGCCATCGAAGCCGTCGCCTGCGTCCTCGCGCTGCAGCACCAGATGCTGCCGCCCACCGTGAACCTCACCGAGCCCGATCCGGAGCTCGACCTCGACTACGTCTCCGGCGGCGCGCGCCGGGCCAGCGTCGACGTCTGCCTCAACCTCGCGGCCGGCTTCGGCGGCTTCAACGTCTGCACCGTCATCAAGGGGGCGCCATGACAACCGCGCTCACCAGCGCCGACGACGCGGTCGCGGTCACCGGCGCCGCGCTCTTGTCGCCCCTCGGAGACTCCGTGGCGGACGTCATGGCCGCGCTCGACGAGCAGAGCTCGGCCATAGAGCCCGCGGACGACCCCGAGCTCGACGGCGCCGGCGCGGCCACCATCGCCGACTTCGACGCCGGCCGCTACGCCGCCGTGCGCGGGATGCGCGTGTACAACCGCACCACCCAGCTCGCGATCTGCGCGGCGCGGCGGGCGCTCGATGACGCGAGGCTCGACACCGAAGGCGACGGCGGCGCGGAGGTCGGCGTCGTGATGGCCTCGACGTTCGGTCACCTCGGCACGCTGCTCGAGTACGATCGCAGCCTCGTGAAAAATGGCGTGGCGCGGACGAACCCCGTGCTCATGCCGCTGGGCTTGCCGAGCGCCCCCGGCGCGGCCACGGCCCTCGCGTTTCGCGCGAAGGCGTTCTCCATCACCCTCGCCGACGGCGCAGCGTCGTCGCTCGACGCGCTCGGGCTGGCGATGCGACTCCTTCGCGCCGGGCGCGCGCGCGCCTGCGTCGTCGTCTCCGCCTTCTCCGTTTGTCGAGAGCTCTCCATCTCCGCCGCGCGCGCCGGCCGGCTCGCCGCCCCTGACGACGTGCGCGTCTTCGATGCGCAGAGCAAAGGTCGTGCGTTCGGTGAAGGCGCCGCGGCGCTGGTGCTGGAGCGCGCGGACTGCGCGAGCGCGCGAGGTGCTCGGCCGCAGGGCTTCGTGTGCGGGCACGCCGCCTCGTTCGCGCGCGAGCGCGCGGAGCTCTCCGCTGCGCTGCGTCGGGTCGGCGACGCCGCGCTGCGCGGCGCCCACGTCGACCCAGGCAAGATCGCGCTGGTGTCCTCGGGCGCCGGCGGCGCGCCCGACGACGACCGCGCCGAGGCGCGCGCGTTGCTCGACCTGTTCGAGGGCTCGGGCTCCGGCCCCGTGGTCACGGCGATCAAGGGCAACCTCGGCGACGCCGTCGACGCCGGCGGGCTGATGCAGGCGGTGTTGGCGCTCGCGGCGCTGCGCGCGGGGCGCGTCGCGCCAATCGCGCGCCTGCGCGAGCCGGCGCTGCCCGGCCTGTGCTACGCGCGGGAACCGCAGCCCCTCGACGGCGGGCGGGCGTTGGTCACCGCCACGGCGCGCACCGGCGCGTGCGCGGCGCTCGTCCTCGCGAGCGCCGCCGATGTCTGAAGCGGCGCGGCGCGAGCAGACGGTGGCGATCGTGACCGGCGGGTCGCGCGGGATCGGCAGGTCCATCGTCGAGCGCCTCGCTGTGGCCGGTGTCGACGTCCACTTCACGTACATCAAGAGCGCTGATGCCGCGAACGCGCTCCTCGATCGACTGCGCGCGGCGGGGCACGCCGTCGAAGCGAGCTGCTGCGACGCGCGCGACATCGCCGCGTCGCACGCGTTCGTCGAGCAGGTGATCGCGCAGCGCGGCAGGCTCGACGTCCTGGTGAACAACGCCGGCATCACCGACGACGCTTTGTTGCCGGCGACGAGCTCCGAGAGCTGGTCGTCGGTCCTCGAGACCAACCTGAACGGGCTGTTCGGTGCGACCAAGAGCGCGGCGAAGCAGATGATGCGGCAGCGCGCCGGTCGCATCGTCAACCTGACGTCGGTGTCCGCCCTGATCGGCATCGCGGGGCAGACGAGCTACTCGGCATCGAAGGCGGCCATCATCGGGTTCACGCGCTCGCTCGCGCACGAGATGGCCCGTTGGGGCGTCCCCGTGAACGCCGTCGCGCCCGGCTTCGTCGACACCGACATGCTCCCCTTCCAGGCTCCGGAGCAGCGCGGCGCAGCGATGGCGCGGGTTTGGATGCGTCGCTTCGCAAAGCCGGAGGAGATCGCGGGGCTTGTGCGGTTCCTCGCGCTCGAGGCGCCGACGTACCTCACGGGACAGACCCTCGTGATCGACGGTGGGCTCAGTGCGTGACGTGCAACGCGAGTAGAGGAGGCCGCTGATGAGCGTTCGATACCTTGAAGCGGAGCGGCGATTGCGGCTGCCGCCTGTGAGCGAGCGGGGCGCATCGAACCTCAACCCCGAAGGGATGTCGCTTTTGCAGTTGTGGCGGGAGGACCTGCGCACGCACGACGACAACCCGTTCGAGCAGGGCTTTTGGGCCATCGCCGTGCACCGCTTCGGCAACTGGCGCATGGATCGCATCAAGCTCGTACGCGCGCCCTGCACGGCCGTGTACCTGGCGAGCCACAAGCTGGTGGAGGTCTTCGCGGGGATCACGCTCAGCTACACGACGAAGGTCGGGCGCCGCGTGCGGATCTGGCACCACGGCGGCATGGTGCTTGGCGCGCGCTCCATCGGCGACGATGTGCACATCCGACAAAACGTCACGTTCGGGGTCGCGCAGACCTTCAACAACGAAGACCTGCCGATCATCGAGGACGGCGCCCACGTCGGCTGCGGCGCCGCGGTCCTCGGGCGCGCGCTCGTCGGCAAGAACGTCAAGATCGGCGCGAACAGCGTCGTGCTCCATGACTTGCCGGACGGCGCGGTGGTCATGGGCGTGCCCGCGAAGGTGGTGAGCACGTCGACGCCGATCAAAGAGGCGCCGATCAGCTCGACGACGACGATCAACTCGACGACGATCAAAGGGGCGACGATCAAAGAGGTGACGGCTCCGCGATCTTGACGACCTGCTTGCCGAGGTTCTTGCCCGTGAACACGCGCGCCAGCGCGGCCGGCGCGCGCTCGAGCCCCACCTGCACGTCGACGCGGTCCTTGATCTTCCCCGCCCGCAACCACGCGCCGATCGCCGCCATGGCCTCCGCGGCGCGCGGCATGTAGTCGATGACGACGAAGCCCTCCATCCGCCCGCGCTGACGCAGGAGCCGCAGGTAGTTCCGCGGGCCGACGGGCGGCCACGCCTCGGTGTACGTCGCGATGGCGCCACACAGAACGACGCGTCCGCGGCGCGCGAGGAGCAGCAAGGCCGCGTCGAGGATGCGGCCGCCCACGTTGTCGAAGTAGACGTCGATGCCGTCGGGACAGGTCGCGCGCAGCCGCGTGATCACGTTGTCGTTGCGGTAGTCGATGGCGGCGTCGAACCCGAGCTCCTCGGTCAGGTAGCGGCACTTGTCGGGGCCGCCGGCGATGCCCACCACGCGGCACCCCTGGAGCTTCGCGATCTGGCCGGCCATCGAGCCCGTGGCGCCGGCGGCGCCCGACACGACGACCGTGGCCCCCGGCGCCGGCGCGCCCACGTCGAGCATCCCGAAGTACGCCGTCATGCCCGCGGTGCCGAGCGCGCTCATGGCGGTCTCGATGGACACGCCCGCGGGCAGCGGCAGCGTCGTGTACGGCGCGTCACCGGGGACGCGCGCGTAGTCCTGCCAGCCGAACATGCCCTGCACGACCTGCCCGGCGGCGAAGCGCGGATCGCGCGACGCGATGACCTCACCCACGGCGACCGAGCGCATCACCGCGCCGAGCTCCACCGCGGGCAGATACGTCTCTCCCGACGCCCACCCATGCTGCGCGGGCTCGCAGGACAGATAGAGGTTGCGCACGACGATCTCGCCGTCGGCGGCGTCGGGGATCTCCGCCTCGGCCCATTGAAAGTCGTCGACGCACAGCGCCCCTCGCGGACGGCGCGCGAGCAGCCACTGCCGGTTCTTCTTGGGTGCGTGGTCGTTCATGGGTGGAGCCAATTGTGCACGACGCCGTCGAGCCACTCGCGGGGCCGCTCCGGGTCCTCTTTGCCCTGTACGCGTCGGCGCACGCGGAACGACGCGCCGCCGACGAACATCGCGACGTTCGCCGCCCACAGCGTGGCGCGCCCGAAGTTCTTCAGGAAGTAGTGTCGTCGTGAGTCGAAGACGTAGCGCGGCATCCTGTCGCGCCCGACGCCGTGGGAGTGCACGCCGGTGGACGCGCCGCCGACGTGCGCCACCGATGCCTCACGCACGTAGTCGACGTCGAAGCCCGCGCGCTTGGCGCGCAGGCACAGATCTGTCTCCTCGAAGTAGAGAAAGAACGCCTCATCGAACAGCCCGATGCGCTCGAGGGTGGCGCGGCGGATCATCATCGACGCGCCCGCGACCCAATCGACGGAGCGGGTGACCTCGGGGATCGGCATCACCATCGCGCGATCCCGCAGCAGGGACGACACCACGCCGAGCCGGGCGGTGCGCTCGAGCTCGCCGAGCACGCTCGGGAAGCGGAAGCACGACGCCTGCCCGCTTCCCGAGAAGTCGCGGATGAAGCTCCCCGCGAGGCCGGTGTGCGGGTGCGCGTCGAGGTGGCGCATCAAGGTCTCCGCGGTGCCTGGGTCGGAGCGGGCGTCGGAGTTCAACAGGTAGAAGTAGTCGGGCGGATCTGCGGACGCGAGCCCGCGCCTCAGCGCGACGTTGTTGCCGAAGCCGAAGCCACCGTTATGTCCCGACTGCAGCACCTCGACCGCGTCGCCCCAGCCGCGCGCCGCCACGGCCGCCGCGAACGTCTCGAAGCTGCCGTCCTGGGAGTCGTTGTCGACGACGCAGATGCGCGACGCGGGCAGCCGGCGGACCTCGTCGATGACGCCCTCGATCGCGCGCAGCGTGAGCTCCGCCGTGCGCCAGTTGAGGATCACCGTGACCAGCCTGCTCATCGCCCCTCCGCACACTTCGACAGCATCGCTTGTGATGACGTCGAGCGGTGCGGCGGGCAACCTCACGGATCGCGTGACGTCGTTGCGCACGGGCGTCGCGTGTGAACGTTCAGGTCGAGCTCGTGCTTGCGACCGGCCGCACGTCGACGTTGTCGTGTGCGCCCGCCGCGAGCGAGCGTGCACCCTTCGAACGCACAGACGCCTCGCGAGCCGCGCTCGACTATGGTCGGGCGATGCTGCTCCCCGCGCTCGTCCTCACCATCGCTTCCGCCCACGGACAGTTGCCGGCGTCGCTGTTCCTGCAACGCTGGCTCGTCGTCGAGGCCGAAGTGGCCGGCCACCGCGCGCCGTTCGTCGTCGACACGGGCGCCAACCGCACGCTGATCGACGCCGGGTTCGCCGCGTCGGTCGGCGTGCAGACCGGCCACTGCATCGACGTCCCCGGCGCGATGGTGGGCAAGCTCTGTCGCGGCGTGCTGCCCAAGCTGCACTTCGCGGGCCGCGACTTCGACGGGATCGATGCATTCGTGAGCGACATGACCAGGAGCGAGCTCGGTGAAGCGCTGGGCGTGGCGGGCCTCATCGGCGCCGATGTCCTCTCGCGCGGCATCCTGGTCATCGACTACCCGTCGTCGCGCTGGCAGCTCCTGGCGCCCGACGCGTGGAAGCCGGGGCCGGCCGCGCACCTCGTACCCGCCCCGGTCGACGGTGGGGTCATGCGTGTGCCCGCCGAGATCGACGGGAAAGCGGTGAAGCTGCTCCTCGACACCGGCAACGCGGGCGACACGATCGCTCTCAACGTTCCCGAGCTGGAAAAGAAGCTCAGTGCCGCGTCGCGCCGGCTCACGCTCCCCGGCGGGCTCAAGAGCGGCGCGGGCGGCGGCGCGGACATCGCGCCCACGCACGCGGCGCTTCGCGTGGGCGGCTTCACGTGGTCGGGCGCGCCGATGCAGGTAGCGCTCACCGGCACGCGCTCGGGAACGGTCATGCGCCGTGAAGACGGCATCCTCGGCGCAGGCTTCCTCAGGCACTTCCGTATCGCCGTCGACCTTGCCGGCGGCCGGCTGTGGCTGGAGCAGGTGTTGCCGTTCGGCTCTCTGGATCCCGGCGGCACCCTTGGCATGCTCGCCCGGCCCGCGAAGGGCCGGCTCGTGGTCGCCTCGGTGGCGAAGCAGGGGCCGGCGGGCAAGGCCGGCATCGTCGCCGGCGACGCCATCGTCGCCATCGACGGCGTCGACGTCGGCGAAAACGCTTCGGTGCTGTGGCCGCTCGCGTCGTATCGAGCGCCGGGCGAGCGGGTGGCGCTCACCATCGACCACGGCGGGTCCCGCCGCCGCGTCGTCGTGGTTGCCGTGGTACGGCCCTGAGAGGGCGACGATCGGAGCAACGTCACGCCGCGCGCCGATTCATCGCCCGTCTGGTCGCCGGCGACGTGCTCGCCACGCACACCTTCACCGTCGTGCGCTCTTTCGCGATCCGCACGCGCGCGCGCTCGCCGTGACGCGCGCGCGCGTCGCTACGGCTTCCAGTCGCGCAGGCCGCCGAGGCGGTTGGCGGTCTCCCCGGCGGGCACCGAGGCGCCCTGGTCGACGCGCGCGCCGGTCGACGACGATTGCTCCATCAGGCTGCGCTCCTGCTGGGAGCGCGGCGGGTCGAAGCGCGACGTCCAGCCGTCGTCGACGAGGATCTGCTTGGCCTCGGCGGGCGAGACCTCGAGGCGCTTGGCGACGAATTCGACGGCGCGCTCGACCGTGGCGGCGTCGCCCGTCTCGTAGTCGTGGCGGGTCTTGGCGAATTCGTAGGCCGCGCTGCGCTTGAAGATGGCGAAGCTTTCGCGGGCGTCGATCGGCATGAACAAGACCTCCTCAGGCGAGTCTCCCTCGCGCCCGCCCCGAACGCATCCCCCATTCGCCCCACGTCGTCAGCGCCGCTTTCCCTTCGGCGCACCGCGGCTCTTGCCGCGGCCCGGAGCGCTGCCGCCCCGCGCCTTGGGGGCGCCGCGGCCGGCGTTCTTTTCTTCGAAGAGCCGGCGCAGATCGTCCGGGCCGCGGATGGCCTGGCGCGGTGCGCCGGCGCCTTGCCCGCCGCGCGCCGGGCCGCCGGCTCCGCGCTTGCCGTCGTCGTGGCCCCGACGTCCCCCCCGCCCCCCGCGGCGGTCGTCGCCGGCGCGCTCGCCGCCTCGATCCTCCGAGCGATCGCGGTGGCGGCGCGCGGGCGCGGCCGCGGGGGCGTCGGCGAGGACGAGGCCGATCTGGCGGCGGGCGAGGTCGACGCCCGCGACGCGCACGCGCACGGAGTCGCCGATGCTCCACGTCTGGCCGCTGCGCTCGCCGACGAGGCGCAGGCGGACGTCGTCGTAGACGAAGAAGTCGCCGCCGAGGTCGCTGACGCGCACCATGCCCTCGACGTGCACGCCCTGCAGGAGCACGAACAGGCCGAATTCCGCCACGCCCTGCACGAGCCCTTCGAACTCCTCGCCCACGTGGTCCTTCATGAACCAGGCGGCGTGAAGCGCGTCCACCGCGCGCTCGACGTCGGTGGCGGTGCGCTCGCAATTGCTCGCCGTCGCCGCGATGTCCTCGAGGAGCGCGTGCAGCGCTTCGTCGTCGTCCTTGCTCTTGGGCTTCTTCTTGTGCGCGATGCGCTCCTTCAACAGCCGGTGCACGACGAGATCGGGGTAGCGGCGGATGGGCGAGGTGAAGTGCAGGTACGCGTCGCTGCCGAGGCCGTAGTGGCCGACGTCGTCAACGGCGTACTTGGCCTGCATCATCGAGCGCAACAGCAGCGAGTCGAGCGCGCGCTTGCCGGGCACGTCGGCGAGCTGCTCCATCACCGCCATCAGCGCCTTGGGCGAAGGTCCGCCGCCGCCCTCGCCGTCCTTGCCGCTCTTCTTGGACTTCTTCGAGGGCGAGAGCTCCTCGAGGCGGCGGCCGGCGAGGAGCTGCGCGAGCTTGGTGAAGCGCTCGAGCTTCTCCGCCGCCGGCGGCTCGTGGATGCGGTAGATGCACGGCCACTTGCGCGACTCGAAGCGCGTGGCGACCGCCTCGTTGGCGGCGACCATCAGGTCTTCGATGAGCTTGTGCGCGTTCAAGCGCTCGAGCGCGTGGATCTTCACGGGCTCGCCGGTGTCGTCGAGGGCGACCACCGTCTCCGGGAGATCGAAGTCGAGCGCGCCGCGCGCGCGCCGCGCTTTGCGCAGCCGCTGCGAGGCCTCGTCCAGGGCGTGCAGGCTCTGCTGCACGGGCTTTGAAACGTCGAGGGCTTCGCCGTCGAGGAACTTCTGCGCGAGCGTGTAGGTGAGGCGCGCGTGGGAGCGCATCACGGCGTCGTAGAAGCGCTCGTTGTGCACGCTGCCGTCGGGGCGCACCGTCATCTCCACCACCATGCACAGGCGGTCGACGTCGGGCCTCAGCGAGCACAGCCCGTTGGAGAGCGCCTCGGGGAGCATGGGGACGACCTTGCCCGGGTAGTAGATGCTGGTCCCGCGCCGCGCGGCCTCGACGTCGAGGGGGGAGCCGGCGTCTACGTAGTGGCTGACGTCGGCGATGGCGACGGTGACGACGATGTCCCCCTTGCTCTTCTTGTCGCCGCCGCGGCGGTCCACGCGCGCGTGCACGGCGTCGTCGAAGTCCTTGGCCGTCTCGCCATCGATGGTGCACAGCGGCAGCGAGCGCAGGTCTTCGCGGCCGTACCAGTCTGCCTCGGTGGGATCGGGCGGCAGCGCCGCCGCCTGCCCGTCGACCTCGGGCGGGAACGCGCGCACGATGCGCTTCTCGGCGAGGATGCGCTCGATCTCGACGTCGAGCTTCCCGCGCTTGCCGAGCGAGCGCACGATGCGGCCCACGGCCGTGGTCACCGGCGTCGGCGGCTCGACGAGCAGCACCTCGACGACGTCGCCGTCCTTGGCGGCGCCGGCGTTGCCCTCGGGGCCCGGGGGGATGACGATGGGGCCGCTCACGACGTTGTCGTCGGCCTCCACCCAGCGGGCCTTGCCCGAGTCCTTGAACAGGCCCGTCACCGTTGTGCGCCGCCGCTCCAAGACGCGGATGATCTTCGCGGCCGGGCCGCGCGCCGCGCGCTCCACACGCGCGAGGACGCGGTCGCCGTCGACGACGCCGAGCACCTCGTGGGGCGGCAGGAAGGCGTCGCCGCTCTTCTTGTCGTCCGGGATGAACCAACACGCGCCGCCGGGGCGGCGTTGCACCACGCCCTTGTGTGCGTCGCCGGCGCCGGCGAGCACGAAGCGCTTGCCCTCGAGCTGCACGAGCACGCCCTGGTCGGCCAGGTCCTGTAGCGCCTGCCGGACGACGCTGCGGTCGTCGGCGTTCAGCCCGAGGAAGCGGCCGACGTCCTTGGCTTTCTGCGGCTTGCCCGCGTGCTTGCGAAAGAACTGGACGACGCGGTCGCGCGGGACGGGGACGGGCATCGCGCACCTATAGCGGAGCGCCGGGCGAAGCGCGCGCCCACAACGGCCGTGACGGCGGGCACGCAGGAGCCGCGGATCGGCCTTGACCACGACTGACCAAATGCTGAAAGTAGTCATCATGGAGACGGCGAAGCGCGAGTGCATCCTGATCGAGGCCGCCAAGGCCTTCGCGCGCTTCGGCTTCCACAAGGCGAGCGTCGACGAGATCGCCCGGAGCGCCGGCGTGGCCAAGGGCACCATCTACCTGGCGGCGCCCTCCAAGCGCGAGCTGTTCTACGAGGTGCTGTTGCGCGAGGTGCGCGCGTGGAACGCCGAGCTGATGAAGCGCATCGACCCCCGCAAGAACGCCGACGAGATCCTCGTCGACATCTCGTGGGACAGCGTGCACACGCTCGACAGCAGGCCGCTGGTCCGTGACCTCCTGTTCGGCCACCACACCGAGATGCTCCCGGAGCTGTCCGACAAGATCGACGAGCTGCGCCGCATCGGCATGGAGCCCGTGGCCGAGGTGCTGCGCCTCGGCGTGCGCCAGGGCCGCTTCAGGAGCGAGATCGACGTCGACGAGCTCGCCGCCGTGCTCCTCGACCTGCACATCGCCACCCTCATGTTCACCGCGCGCAAGCACAACCCCGAAGAGAAGCTGGCGCGGCGCGCGGCCGCCGGCTTCGACCTCATCCTGCGGGGACTCCAAAAAGCCCCCTCCTGATCCTCGCGCCGCCGTCGGCGCGGGGCCTCGTCACACCCGCGATTGACCCAAGAACCAAAACGGTCATCCAGACAGACAGAAGAAAGGACACCGCCATGAACGCCCTCCCCACCTTCCTCGACGACGGCCTGCAGCGCCTGTTCCTCAAGGAGCTCCTCGCCGAGCCCCGCGGCCGCGCCACGCTCCTCAAGCAGCTCGGCGACGCCGAGGGCGGCGACGGCGGCGAGCTCGACATCTTCGAGCACGTCCTCGCCGTCCTCGACGATCCTGCGCAGGCGGACACGAGCGCCGACGCCGCCGCCCTCGAGGAGGTGAGGAAGCTCGTGCGCGTGCACAAGGCCGACGAGGAGCGCCACGAGCGGCTGTTCCACGACCGCGCGGCCGCGACCGGGGCGGCGCCGATGAAGCTGCCGCCGGAGGCGCACCTCTTGCGCCGCCTCGACAAGCACGTCGGCTTCTTCTCCAAGCCCGTCGTCGACAAGAAGGGCGTGGTCGACGCCTATCTGCTGCTCCTCGTCATCGAGGAGCGCGCGGTGCGCCAGTTCGACCGCTACCGCGCGGCCTTCGCCGCCGCCGGCGACGAGGCCACCGCGCAGGTCATCGACGGCATCAAGGCCGACGAGGCGCGCCACCTGCGCTACTGCGAGGCCATCTCCCGGCGCTACAGCGACGACGAGGAGGTCCGGCAGGCGCGGCTGGCGGAGCTACGCGCGCTCGAGGCGAGCTGCTTCGACCAGGTGCAGGCGATCAACCTGCGCATGCTCGTCGACGCGGGCTTCGTCGGTCGCACGTGGTGGACGAAGGCGCTGTGGGCGCGGCTGTCGAAGGCGGCCGGCAGGCGCATCCCCGCGGACTTCCGCCCCGCCGCCGCCGCCGCCTGACCCGGCGCAACGAGGCGCGGCGGCGCGTCCGCCGCTTCGACGCCGGCGTGGCAGCGGGCGCGCCGATCGTGGTAACCGGCGGCATGCAGATGAAGTTGCGCCTCGCATCGCTCGCCGCCGTCGTCGTCGTCGCGCTCACCGGTTGCCGCTTCGGCGACGCCCACTTCGACTCCACGGTGTCGGGCCGCGCGTTCGATCCGGCGGGCACCGTGTTCTCGTACGTCGACGCCACCGACGACAACCTGGTGGTCGACCAGAACCCGCGGCTGGCGGTCTCGATGACGTGGATCATCTTCGACCCGAACAGCGATCTCAACGACCTCGACGGCAGCGCCCTCGCCGACTACTCGCACGAGCTCAAGCTCAGGGACGCCCTCGCGCTCGTCTGGGACAAGCAGGGCGACGTCAAGGCCGGCGCCACGTTCAAGAGCGTGGTCGTCGGCGACGAGGAGCAGGGCGACGGCACGTTCACCACCCGGGTGCACCTCGCGCCCGAGCGCATCAGCGGCCAGTCCACCTACGGCGACATCAAGCCGTTCGCGTCGCAGCGGACCACCGACGTCACCGTCACCGCCGCCGACTTCACCCTCGACCAGCCGGTGGTGAGCGCGGACGTCACCATCTCCTTCGCCCGCAGCGCCACGGACCCCGGCGACGTGCGCGAGGGGACCTTCACCGGGAGCTTCTCGGCTCCGCTCGTCGGCGAGCGCGCGGCGGAGCAGAACCTCGCGCTCCTCGACGTCTTCGACGTGCTCGGCCTGCCGCTCGCGCCGCGGGAGGCCCCTTGAGCCCGCGCACGCCAGGGCTCGCGGCCGTCGTCGTCGCCGCGCTCGCCGCCGCCGTCGCGGTCGGGGGCGGCTGCGGCGTCGCCGTCGACGGCGACTTCGACGGCGTGCCCTGGACGCCGGACTCCGCCATCCTCGCCGTCGCGGACCGCCAGGACCTGCTCGTGCGCGGCGGCGCCGTGGTCCCGGTCCTCAAAAACGAGGCGGCGCAGACCCTCGACGTGCTCCTCACCGCCGCCCGCGTCGACGTCACCGAGGACTGGCGCCGGGCCACCGCCGACGAGCTCCTCGAGATCAAGCGCGACCTCGCCACCAGCGACGGCATCCTGTTGACCAAGGTGCCGCTCGACGCGTTCCAGAAGGGCGCGGCGCTGGCGGCGCTGGTGGAAAACGGCGAGGTCAGCGGCGACTTCGACGTCGCCGTCGGCGCCGCGCTCCCGCCCGAGGACGCGGTGAAGGCGCAGGGGCTCGGCTCCAAGCTGCGCATCACCGTCACGCCCAAGGGCGTCGACGCCGGACCGCACGGCGGCAGCATGAGCGCCGCCGTCGAGGTGCAGCGCGAACGCGAAGCGGGGCAGGACGGCGACGTCGCCACCGGCACCGTGAACCTGTCGTTCTCCACGGCGTTCCTCGATGAGCGCCTCGGCGAGTCCAACCTCACGGTGGCGCAGCCCGTGCTCGAGTGCATGCAGGCCACCGGCGCCGCGCGCTCAGGCTCCTGCCGCGACGTCGACGAGCTGCCCTACATCGACGAGACCGGCGTCGTCGACCCATGACGCGCGCGCGCGGGCGCCCGCTGCGCCGGCGCCGGCGGCGGCGGACGCGATGAAGATCCTCGTGCCGCTCCCCGACCGGGACTTCGACCCCACCGAGGTCGCGGTGCCGTGGCGCGCGCTCAAGGACGCCGGCCACGACGTGGTCTTCGCCACCGAGCGCGGAACCAAGCCCGCGTGCGATCCGCGCATGCTCACGGGCGTCGTCTTCGGCGCGCTCGGCGCCCGGCCCGAAAACGTCGCGCTCTATCACGAGCTCGAGCGCGATCCCGCGTTCACCGCGCCGCTCGCGTGGACGGACGTCGTGCCGTCGGACCTCCACGCGCTGGTGCTCCCCGGCGGGCACGCCAAGGGCATGCGGCAGTACCTCGAGTCGCAGGCGGTGGCCGAGCGCGTGCGCGCGTTCATCGACGACAACAAGCCCGTCGGCGCCATCTGTCACGGCGGCGTCGCCCTCGTGCGCAGCGGCGCGGTGAAGGGGCGCAAGATGACGGCGCTGCCCAGGTGGATGGAGCGCACGGCGTACCTCGTCACGGCGTGGAAGGTCGGCGACTACTACCGGACGTACCCGGAGTACGTCGAGGACGAGGTGCGGCGCACAAACGGCTCCATGGAGCGCGGGCCGCTGTTGTCCATGGACTACAAAAGGCCGTTCGTCGTCGTCGACGCGCCGGCCGGCAAGAGCCCGCTGGTCACCGCGCGCTGGCCCGGCGACGCCCGCGCCTTCGCCGCCGCCCTCCTCGCCGCGCTCGGCTGACCGCGCGCCGCCTCCGCCCGCCGCGCGTCGTCAGCGGCGGTCGGAGGCGGCGCGCGCGGCGGCGGCCTCCGCTCTCTTGAGCTTGCCGAGGTGCAGCGGCAGCACGACGAGCTTCGGCCGCGCCTCCTCGATGAGCGCGCCGGGCGGGGGATCTTCGGGCGTCTTCAGTTCTTCGACGACGGCGTCGACGGTGAAGGGGAGCTGCACGCTCGGCCGCTCCTGCAGCGCGGCTACGCGAGGTGCGGAGAGAGCGTGCGGCCGACGCGCGGGACGGCCTCCTCGACGTGCTTCTTCGCCTGCGGCCGGAGCTTGTTGTAGGCGCTCCTGAGCGTCTCGTTCTTGGCGCGCTTGGCGCGGTCGTCGGTGATGCCGAGGAGGGCGTCGGCGACGGGGCCGCTCTTTCGCGACAGCGCGTCGCCGAAGCCGCCGGGCTCGCCGCCGCCGCTCCTGTGCTCCTCGTAGAAGGGCTCGAGGCGGCGAACGAAGTCGTCGAGCAGACCGTCCATGGCCTCGCGCACGAGGCCGGGCTTCACCGCGCATACGACCTTGTACGCGCCCTTGATGGCGAGCCCCGACAGGCCGCCCTTGGACCTGACCTCGTCGTCGATCAGCCGCTCGCAGTCGCTCAAGAGGCGGGGGCGCTTGTTCGGGTCGCCGAGCAGCCGCGCGGTCAGGGTGTCGTCCGTCATTTCTTCTTCTCCTGGTCTTTCTCGTCGACAACGAGGTTGAACGGAAAGCTCTTTTTCATGCCGGCGATGATGTCGCCGAGATCGTCGATGCGCTTGTTGAGGTTGTCCACGGCCTTCTTCACGTCGGGCGGGATGCTCTTTGCGTCCTTGGAGAAGGCCGCGAGGTCCTTGCCGGCGCTCTTGGCGTCGGTGCTGAACGTCTGCAGGCTGTCGATGAAGCGCTGCAGGTCGTCGCTGCGCGCGGCGACGCCGGTGGTCACGGTGTTCGCGTTGGCGCTCGCCACCTCGAGGTCGGCGAGCGCCTTGTCGAGCTTGTCGAGCGCCGCCGCCACCTTCTGCTGCGTCGGCGAGTTGTCGCGCGTCATCTCGCCGACGAGCCCCTTGCCTTCGCCGGCGCGCGTGCTCACCGCGGCGAAGCCGGCGATGGTCTTCTGGATGGGCCCGTCCACGTCGTTTATCTCCCGCAGCAGCGCGTCCACCTGGGTGACGATGTCGCGCGCGTTCTGGACGATGCCTTCCTTCTGAAGGCGCGCGAGGATCTCGGTGATGCCCTCGGCCTCCTCGGCGGGCACGAACCCGCCGGGCGGGATGACCGGGTTTTTGCGGTCGCCGACATGGATGACCAGCCCGCTCGACGTGGGCAGGAACGCGCCGAGCCCCGCGGGCACGCTGGCGGCCATGCGCGAGCCGCAGTGCTTCTTCTTCTCCTCGGCGGCCTTCTTCTCCTCGTCGCTGTCCATCATGCTGACGGTGAGCGCCTTGGCGCAGGACCCGTCGGGCGGGTCGGCGCGCAGGCGATCGCTGTACTCGTCGAGGACGTCGAACACCACCTCCACCTGGTCCTGCGGCGTGAGCGTCACGCGCCGCACAGAGCCCACCTCGATGCCGGCGATGCGGACGGGCGTGTCCTCGCGCAGCCCGCCGCCGTCGGAGAAGACCGTGCGGTACTCGTGGCGCGTCTTGAACACGCCCTGGCTCTTCACGACGAGGAAAAGCGCGCTGGCGACGACGGCGCCGACCGCCAACAGGAAGGCCGCGACGATGCGGTCGGCGTAGCGCAGGCGGAGCGGCTGCATCTACGGGTTCGGCCATCGCTGGTTCACGCGCGGATCCTTGCGAAGGAACGTCCGTTCCCCGACGACGCTGCCGCTGATGACGCCCGGCGCGCTGGTGATGACGACGACGAGCGGGCCCCGGTCGTTCACGAAGTACACGCCGGGGGGGCCGCCGACCTCCTCTTGCAGCTCCTGCTGGTCGCTGCCGAGGGGCAGCGGCGAGGGCACCGTGTGGTAGGTCGCGACGAGGTCCCGGCTCGGGGGCAGGGACGCGCAGCCGCTCGCGCGCATGCGCACGTCGTGGAAGCCCTCGAGCGCTGCTTCGAGCTTGTCTGCGGCGGCGCGGCAGGCGCGGCGATCGATGCGCTCTTGCACGACGCGAGCGGTCCCGACGACATCGGAGGCGTCGACGGTGAGCTCGCGCCCCGACGCGCCGAGCACCACGTAGCGCAGCAGGTAGCCGCCGTCGTCGCCGACGACGTGCTCCTCGACGAGCGCCTGGGTGCCGTCGTCGGAGAAGGCGAGCACGGTGGCGGTCTCGCTCAGGAAGATCGGCTGGTGGGGCATGGCCCCCAACACGATCGACGCGAGCACGAGAGCGGCCGGCATGATCGAACCCTAGCAACCGCGGGCAAAAGCGGAAGACACGTCGGCGCTCGTCGCCCCGGTGGAGGCCTCCGGTGCTTGATCAGCGACCGGAGGGAGCGGCCGGCTTCATCAAGCGGACGCGCGCAAGGAGACCGCGCGCGCCGCGTGCGGCCAGGACGGCGCGGCCTCGGTGCGCGTGACCACGAGGGCGCCGGCGCCCGCGGCCACCTTGTCGAGGAGCAGCGCGCGCGCCCGCGGCGGCAGCGCCGGCTCGTCGAGGACGTACAGCTCCGCCGGCACCGCCAGCGCCCTGGCCGCCTGCGCGAGGTCGCGGTCGCGGGGCAGGAGCGCCTCGGGGCGGACGACGGCGACCGGGAGGAGGTCGAAGCGCGCGAGGACATCGTCGACGATGCGGTCGATCTCGCCGCTGTTCATGCCGCGCATCAACAGCGGCAGCGCGACGTTGTCGCGCACGGACTGGTTCGACAGAAGCGGCGTCGACGACGACGAAAACGCGCAGCGCGCGCGCAACGAGAGCAGGTCGTCGTGGACGAGGCCGGCCAGAGGGACGTCGAACAGCTCCACCTCGCCGTGCACGGCCGCGACGAAGCCGAGCGCTCCGCGCGCGACGACGGTCTTGCCCGTGCCCTCGCCGCCCGTGAGGAGCACCAGCTCCCCGGCGTCGACGACGAGGTCGACGTCCTCGGAGGAGCCGTAGCCGAGCTCGTCGAAGCACGCGTCCTGAAGGCGCAGAAAGCGGGTCATCGCGTGAGCGCCCCGAGGTCGACGGAGATGGCCGTGACGACGATCTCGATGACCACGCACGCGACGAGGGCGTTCACCACCGCGCGCAAGGTCACGCGCGGCACGTCCGTCGACGACGCGCCCGCCGACAGCCCCTGGGCGGCGCAGATGCCGGCGATGGCGGTGCCGTACAGGAAGCTCTTGGCGACGGCGACGGCGATGTCCTGCACCGTCATCGCGTGAAAGAGCGTGTGCTCGAGCCCGACGAAGGTGAGCGACGCGCTCGACAGCGCCGCGAACGAAAAGCCCGCCACGAACGCGACGCCGATGAACACCACGGTGAGGCTCGCGACGGCGACGGCGACGCCGACCACGCGCGGGAACACCAGGTACGCGAGCGGGTCGACGCCGACGCCCAGGAGGCCGTCGATCTCGCCGCGGGTCCTCATCGTCGACAGCTCCGCGGCGATGGCGGCGCCGGAGCGCGCGGCGACGATGAAGGCGACGAGCACCGGGCCGAGCTCCTTTTCGATGAGGAGCACGAGCAGGCGCGCCATCAGCTCCGCCTGGCCCACCTCGGGCAGGCTGTTCGCCGACTGCACGATGATGACGACGCCGACGGTGACCGCGACGAGGCCGATGAGCGGGACGGCCTCGATCCCGGTGAAGAGAATCTGTCGGAACGTCGTCCTTCGCAGGGCCGCGCGCGCCGGCCCCGGCAGCCGGAAGAAGCCGCGCACGGTGGCGACGAGGAGCGCGGTGGTGGACAGCACCCGGGCCGTATCCGACGCCGCCCGGCGCCCGGCAAGCCGCGGCGCCCGCGACGGCGCGCGGAAAACGGTGCTATCCCCGGACGCCCGCTTGCCCCGGCAGGGGCCCGTGGCTAAAATGGCCATGTAGATGGCTATGGGACGACGGAGGCCGCCATGACGACGGACAACAACGATCTGAAGGGCGCGGACCTGCGCCGCCAGAGCTCGATCGCCGACGCGCGCGATCGGCTGGCGAGCCTCGTCCACGACGTCGAAGAGGGCGCGCCCGTCGAGATTACGCGCCGCGGGCGCCCGGTCGCCGTGCTCGTCAGCTACCACGAGTACCAGCGGCTCCTCGGCGAAGGTCCGAGCTTCTGGGACGCCATGCTCGCCTACCGCTCCTCCGCCCAGCTCGATGATCCGCAAGCCCTCGGCATCGAGCCCTCCGACTTCCCGCGCGACAACAGCCCCGGCCGTGGCACCCCCTTCCCCGACTGACCCGGCCCCGCTCCCCCGTCGTCGTGCCCCTCAAATACCTCCTCGACACGAACATCCTCTCCGAGCCCCTGCGCGCCCGGCCCGCGTCGTCCGTCCTGGAAAAGCTCAAGGCGCACGAGCGCGAGCTGTGCACTGCCACCATCGTCTGGCACGAGCTGCGCTACGGCTGCGTGCGCCTCCCGGACGGCGCGCGCCGCCAGGTCATCGAGCGCTACCTCGACGAGGTCATCGGGCTCACGCTCCCGCTCCTGCCCTATGACGCCAACGCCGCCGCCTGGCACGCCGAGGAGCGCGCGCGCCTCGAGAAGAAGGGGCGCACGCCGCCCTTCGTCGACGGCATGATCGCCGCCGTCGCCGCCGTCCACGGCCTCTCGCTCGTCACCAACAACACCGCGGACTACGAGAACTTCCACGACCTCGACGTCGTGAGCTGGCACTGACCCCGGGCGCGCGGGACGAGCCCGGTCACGTGACGTCGACGATGAGGGTCTTTTCGTCCGTCATCGCGTGCAGCGAGTGCTTGCCGCCGATGCGGCCGGTGCCGCTGCCGCGCACGCCGCCGAACGGGACGTGGAGCTCCCAGTAGTTGGTGGTCTCGTTGACGTTGACGACGCCGGCGCGCACGCGCTCGGACAGCGCGAACGCGCGCGCGAGGTCTTTGGTGAACACGGCGGCGACGAGGCCGTAGTCGCCGGCGTCGGCGAGGCGCCACAGCTCGTCGTCGCCGGAGAACGTGGCGATGGGGGCGACGGGGCCGAAGGTCTCCTCGTCGAACACGGCCATCCCCGGGCCGACGCCGTCGACGACGGTGGCCTCGTAGAACAGTGGTGTGGGCCGGTCGGGCGCGCGGCGGCCGCCGCACAGGACGCGCGCGCCCCTGGCCCGGGCGTCGTCGACGTGGCGCGCGGTCTTGTCGGCGACGGCGGCGTTGTTGAGCGGCCCGAGCGTGGTCGACGGGTCGAGCGGATCGCCGAGCACGCGCGCGCGCGCCTCCGCCACCAGCGCCTCGACGAAGCGATCGTGCACGCGCGCGTCGACGAGGATGCGCTCGGCCGCCGAGCACGACTGCCCCGCGCACAAAAAGGCGCCGACCGCGCACGCCTTGGCCGCGCGCTCGAGGTCGGCGTCGGCGCAGACGATGATGGGGCCGTTGCCGCCGAGCTCGAGGAGCAGCGGCTTGCCCGCGGCCCGCGCCGCGATCTTCCTGCCCGTCACGGTGCTGCCGATGAACGCCACCCCGTGCGTGCCGGGGTGCGCCACGGCCGCGTCGCCGACCACGGCGCCGGCGCCGGTGACGAGGTTGACGGCGCCGCACAGGCCCGCCGGGCGCAGCCCCTCGTCGATGCAACGCGCCAGCGCCGCCGCACACAACGACGTCGACGGCGCCGCCACCCACACCACCGCGTTGCCCGCGGCCAGCGCGGGCGCGAGCAGCTCCGCGGGCATGGTGAGCGGCCAGTTCCAGGGCGTCACCACTGCGTAGACCCCGCGCGGGCGGCGCACCACGAAGATGCGCTTGCCGCGCTCCGCCGACGGCAGCAGCTCGCCCTCGAGGCGGCGCCCCTCCTCGGCCCATACGCGGAAGCACTCGGCGGCCTCGTCCACCTCGGGGAGCGCCTCGCTGGCGAGCGGCTTGCCCTGCTCGCGCGCCACGAGCAGCCCGAGCTCCTCGCGGTGCGCGAGGATGGCGTCGGCCACGCGCAAGAGCACCTCGGCGCGCTCGGCGCCGCTCATGGTCGCGAGCGTCTTCGCCGCGCCCGCGGCGGCGACGACGGCGCGCTCGACGTCGTCGACGGTGCCCTGGGTGACGGCGCCGAGGCGCTCGCCCGTGGAGGGGCTCATGGCGTCTACACGCTCGGGCCCGCCCTCGAAGGCGCCGTCGATGTAGAGGGTCTCGCCGTCCGTGAAGTCGTGGATGCGCGCGGTCATGAGGCTCCTCCGGGCGGCACGGCGTCAGGCGGCGCGGTCGCCGCCGCCGGGGGCGCAGCGACGGCGGACCGGCCGTCGTCGGGAGCGGCGCGGGCGTAGGACGGCGGCTTGTCCGCCGCATTGTGGCGATAGAAGGGGACGTCGAGGGGCGGCAGCGGCTCGTTATGGAGGATGAGGTCGGCGGCCTTCTCCGCCATCATCACCACCGGCGCGTAGATGTTGCCGTTGGTGACGAACGGCATGGCCGAAGCGTCGACCACGGACAAGCCCTCGAGGCCGTGCACGCCCATGGTGAGCGGGTCGACGACGCTGGTGTCGTCGACGCCCATGGCGCAGGTGCACGACGGGTGGAGCGCGGTCTCGGCGTCCTTGGCCACCCACGCGAGGATCTCGTCGTCGCTGTCGACGCGTGGCCCCGGCGAGACCTCGCCAGCGTCGAGCGCGGCCAACGCCGGCTGCGCGAGGATCCGGCGAGCGACGCGCACGGCCTCCACCCACTCGCGCCGGTCCTGCTCGGTGGACAGGTAGTTGAAGCGCAGGGCGGGCTTGTTGCGCGGATCGCGCGACGTGATCTTCACGGAGCCGCGCGCATCCGAGTACATCGGCCCGACGTGCACCTGGTAGCCGTGGCCGCCCGCCGGCGAAGAGCCGTCGTAGCGCACCGCCAGCGGCAAGAAGTGGAACATCAGGTTCGGGTACGCGACGTCGTCGTTGCTGCGGACGAAGCCGCCTCCCTCGAAGTGGTTGGTGGCGCCGGGGCCGGAGCGCCCGAACAGCCACTGCGCTCCGATGAGCGGCCAGCGCCACTTCGACAGCGCCGGCTGCATCGACACCGGCTGCGTGCACGCATGCTGGATGTAGACCTCGAGGTGGTCCTGCATGCGCTCGCCGACGCCGGGCAGATCGTGCACGACGTCGACGCCGAGCGCGCCGAGCTCGCGCGCGTTGCCCACGCCGGAGAGCTGCAGGAGCTGCGGCGAATTGAAGGCGCCGCCGCAGAGGATGACGTGGCCGGCGTCGATGCGCTCGACGCCGCCGCCGCGCGCGACCTCGACGCCGGCGGCGCGCTTGCCCTCGAACAGCACGCGGGTGACGAGCGCCCCGGTGCGCACCCGCAGCCGCCCGCCGGCCGCCTTCACGGCGGGGTGCAGATACGCGCGCGACGCGCTCAAGCGGCGGCCGCGGCGGACGTTCCTGTCGAAGGCGGCGAAGCCCTCCTGGCGATAGCCGTTGACGTCGTCGGTGAGCGGGTAGCCCGCCTGCTGCACCGCCTCGAAGAACGCCGCGAACAGCGGTGACGCCGCGGGCCCGCGCTCGAGCGCGAGCGGCCCCGAGCGGCCCCGGTAGACGTCGGCCGCCGGGCGCGCCGCGGGGTCGCCCGAGGGGGCTCGCCCGCCGCCGGGAGGCGGCGCGTCGTCGAGCGCGAGGCACGACTCCATGCGCTTGAAGTAGGGCAGGCAGTGCGCGTAGCTCCACGTCGACATGCCCGGCTCGGCCGCCCAGCGCTCGTAGTCGAGGGGGTTTCCGCGTTGGAAGATCATGCCGTTGATGCTCGACGAGCCGCCGAGCACCTTGCCGCGCGCGTGATACACGCGGCGCCCGTTCATGAACGGCTCCGGCTCCGACGTGTACTGCCAGTCGTACAAGCGGCTGCCGATGGGGAAGGTGAGCGCCGCCGGCATGTGCAGGAAGACGTCGAAGCGCCAGTCCTTCCGGCCGGCCTCGAGCACCAGCACGCGCGCGCCCGCGGCGCTCAAGCGGGCGGCCAGAACGGAGCCCGCGCTGCCGCCGCCGACGATCACGTAGTCCCACGTCGCCATGCCGTGGGCATGCACCATCGCGCGCCGCCGGTGAACCCCGGTGGTCGGGGCGTGGCGCGGCGGCCCGTCCGCCGCTCGGCGGAGGGCGGCGCGCTCGCCGCCGTCCGCTCGTCGCGCTACTCGACGTGCACGGTGACGTCGCACGACAGGCCCGCGGCCAGCGGGAGCTTGGGCGGCGTCTTCCAATCGATGCGCACGGGGACGCGCTGCACCACCTTCACGAAGTTGCCCGAGGCGTTGTCGGGCGGCAGCAGCGCGAAGCGCGCGCCGGTGGCCGGCGCCACGCTCGCCACCACGCCCTCGAGCTTTTGCCCCTTGAACGCGTCGACGACGATGTCGGCCTTCTGCCCCGGCCTCATCTTGCCGACCTGCGTCTCCTTGAAGTTGGCGACGACGTACGTCCTGGCCGGCACCACCGCCACAACGAGCTGACCCGGCGCGACGTTCTGGCCCTCGCGCACGGCGATCTTCGACAGCGTGCCGTCCACCGGCGCCACCACCTTGGTGTGCGCCACCATCAGCGTGGCCGACTCCAGCGCCGCCTCCGCCGCCTGCACGTGCGCGTGCGCGAGGTCCGCCTGCGCCGCCGCCGCCGCGAGCTTGGCGTCGACGGGGGCGCTCACAGCCACCCGCGCCTGCGCTTCGTCCACGCGGCTCTCCGCCGACTTCTTGGCCTCGAGCGACGCCGAGAGCTGGGCCTCCGCCTGCGCCAGCGCCGCCACCGCTGCGTCGCGCCCGCTGCGCGCGTTGTCGAGCTGCGAGCGGGAGACGCCGCCCTTGTCGAAGAGCGACTGCAGGCGCGCGTAATCCGTCTTGGCGCGCTCCGCCTCCGCCTGCGCCCGCTGCTCGGCCGCGCGCGCGACCTCGATGTTGGCGTCGGCGGTGCGCGACGCCGCCGCGCTGCCGATGAGCGCCGCGCGCGCGCCGGAGAGTCCGCCCTTGGACGCGGCGTCGGAGATGTGCGCCTGCGCGTCGGCCACCGCCGCCTGCGCCTTCGCCGCCGCCACCTCCGCCTCCGCCTGCTTGAGCTTCACGTTGATCTCGGCCGGGTCGAGCTCGACGAGGACATCGCCCTTCTTGACGGTGGCGTTGTCCTCGACGAGCACGTGCAGCACGGGCGCGCCGACGCGCGCGGAGACGTTGACGACGTCGGCGTCGACCTCGGCGTCGTCGGTGTTCTCCTCGTTGCGCAGGAGGAACGCGTAGCCGCCGAGCGTCACCGCCGCCACGGCCACGACGGCGCCCACGTAGCCGAGGGCCTTGCGCTTGCGCTTTTCGGGGTTGGCGGGCGTCGCCGTCTTGGTGTCGTCTGGCATGGGTCGATTACTCCATCGCCTCGATGTGGACCGTCTTTTTGGGTCCGCGCTCGACGCGCAAGAAGAACAAGAGCGGAAGCACGGCGAGGAAGGAGATCCCCTGCAAGAGGAAGCTCTTTTCGAACGCGAGGACCGTCGCCTGCAGCGTGGCCATGCCGCCGAGCGCCTGCTGGGCGAAGCCGACGGACGTGATGAGGTCGAAGCCGCGCGCGGAGGCGACGTGCACGATCTGCGTGAAGCGCTCGACGGCCACGGGGCGCGTGAAGGTGAGCTGCGCGACGATCCCCGCCTTGGCCTGCGCGCCGAACCGGGAGAGCAGCGACGTGAAGATGGCGAGGCCGATGGATCCGCCGATCTGGCGCACGAACGAGTTGAGGCCGGAGGCGTCGGCGAGCTGGTGGCGCGGGATGCTCGAGAGCGCCGCGGTGGTGAGCGGGACGAAGAGGAACGCGAAGCCGACGCCGGTGATGGCGAGCGGCGTGACGATGTCCCAGGTGGACGTCTCCAGGGTGATGCGGCTCATCTGCCAGGAGCCGAGGGCGAAGGTGATGACGCCGAAGCCGACCATGAGCGCGGGCGGCAGCTTGTTGTACAGCCGCCCGACGAGGGGCATCGTCAAGGCCATCACGATGGTGCGCGGCATCATGGCGAGCCCCGACGTCGTGGCGTCGTAGTGGAGCAGCTCCTGCAAGAACACCGGCAGCAGGAACATCGAGCCCATGAGCATGGCGAACATCACGGCGCCGATGAGCGTCCCGGCGGCGAAGGTGCGGTCCGCGAACAGGCGCAGGTTCACCGCCGGCGCCGCCGTGGTGAGCTCGTTGACGACGAACGCGACGCTGGCGCTGACGCAGATGAAGAGCGCCACGACGATGCGCGAGCTGTCGAGCCAGTCGTTGCTCGGCCCCTCTTCGAAGAGGTACTGCATGGTGCCGATGGCGATGGCCATCAGGATGATCCCCGACCAGTCGACGTTGGCGCGCATCTGCGCCGCCCGTTTCTTGTTCTGCTCGCGGACGTCGTCGGGCTCGTGCACGAAACGCCAGACCATGAACAGGCCCATCAAGCCCACGGGCAGGTTTACGTAGAAGATCCACGGCCACGAGTACGTGTCGGTGATCCAGCCGCCGAGCGGCGGGCCCAGGGCGGGGCCGACCATGATCACCATGGCGTACATGGCCATCGCCATGCCCTGCTCCTCGGGCGGAAAGGTCTGGCGCAGGATGGCCTGCTGCGTCGGTTGCAGCGAGCCCGCGCCCAGGCCCTGCAGCACACGGAACAACACCAACACCGTCAGCGAGCGCGCGGTGCCGCACAGCGCGCTGCCGATGATGAACAACGCGAGGCTCACCATGTACACGCGCTTCTGCCCGAACAGCGCGCCGAGGAAGCCCGTGAGGGGCATGATCAGCACGCTGGCGACGATGTAGCCCGTGGAGATGGCCGCGATCTCCGACAGCGTGGCGCCCACGGAGCCGCGGATGTGCGGCAGCGCGACGTTGACGATGGAGGAGTCGATGGTGGCCATCAGCGAGCCGAAGCCGATGCTCGCCGTGACGACCCACTTGTTGACGGGAGGCCTCGTGCTCACTGCCGCGCCTCCGCGCCGCGCAGGAAGAGCGCGACGATGTCGTCGACCAGCTCGACGTACGGCTTGTTCCTGCCGGCGACGCCGTCGATGAGGACGGCGCGCAACAGGCCCGAGAGCGCCAGCGCCGACAGGTGCGCGCGGCGCGGGTCGAGGACGCCCTCGCGCACGCCCGCGTCGACGAGGGCGCGCACCCGGTCGCGGAGCACCTCGCCCGCCGACGACTTCTTCAGCGGCGGCGTGACGTCGGTGGACAGGGCGACGGCGAGGAACGCGCGGTGGGCGTCGAAGTGGGCGAGCACGGCGCGCACCGCCCGCTCGAGCTTGGTGCGGAAGGGCGCGGCGGGGGCGAGGGCCGCGTCGATGGAGTCGCCGAGGCGGCGCCGGCGCTCTTCGAAGAGCGCGCGCACCAGGGCGTCGCGGTCCTCGAAGTAGTTGTACAGCGTGCCCACCGACGTCCCGGCGCGCGCGGCGATCGCCTGCATCGACGCGCCGGCGACACCGTCGGCGGCGAACGTGGCCTCCGCGGCCTCGAGGATGCCGGTGCGCGCGGACGTCTTGGCGGCCTCGCGCACGCGCTTCTTGAGTGAAGCTCCACTCGCCATTCTGAATCATGATTCAGGCAAATGAGTCGCGTGTCAAACCCCCGACGCGGGCGCCGCGCTGGCGGGCACGCCCGCGCGACCCGACGCCGCGTTGGCCCGCGCCGCGCGCCGCCGGCGACGCTATGGTCGATGCGTGGCCCGCCCGCCCGCCGACCTCGCCGCGCTCGTCGCCCTGCGCCGCCGGGGCGATCCCCTCGCCGACGCCGCCGTCGCCTCGCTGCGCGAGCACCCCCAGCGCGGTGAGAGCGTGCTCGACAAGGTCCGCGCCGGCGCCTCCGCCGGCGACCGCGCCCTCGCGCGCTTCCTCGACGAGACCCGCGCGCTCCCGTGCTGGTGCGACGTCTCGGCGCACGTCGACGGCCGCCGCGCCATGACCCGCCACGCCCCGGTGACGTTCCTCGTGCTCCTCGCCGGCAGCCTCGTCGAGAGCTTCGCCGTGCGGGAAGGCGCCGCGGTCCTCGTGGGCACCGGGCGCCTCCTGCGCGATCCGAGGGACCGCGTCTACGAGACGGCTTCGCTCGTGCACGCGCTCCTCGCCTTCGACATGCGCCCCGGCGGCCCCGCCCACGACGCGCTCCTGCGCGTGCGCCTCCTGCACGCGTACGTCCGCCGCTTCACGCGCGCGCGCGTCGACTTCGACGTCGACGCCCTCGGCGTGCCCATCAACCAGATGGACATGCTGCACACGCTGTTGATGTTCTCCTGCGTGCTCGCCGCCGGCGTCGTCGCCCTCGGCGGCCGCCTCTCCGGCGACGAGCGACGCTCCTGGTGCGCGCTGTGGCGCGCCGCCGGCCACGTGCTCGGCGTCGACGACGACGTGCTCTTTCGAGACGTCGACGAAGAGCACGCGCTGCACGCGCTCGTTCGCCGCGCCTACGACCCCGACGACGGCTCGCGCGCCCTGGCGTCGGCCGTCCTCGGCGGCCTCGCCAACGAGCCGCCGTTTCGTTTGCCCAAGCCGGGGCTCGAGGCCGTGTCCCGCGCGCTCCTCGGCGACGCGCTCGCCGATCGTTTCGGGCTGCGCCGTTCGCGCCGTTGGGCCCTCGTGCCGGCCGCCGTCGCGCGCGGCTGGCGCGCCGTCGACGTCGTCGAGCGCCACGTGCCGCTCGGCGTGGACGCCGGCGTCGCCGGCGGGCGCGCGTTCATCGAGCTGAACCGGGTGCGGGTGCTGCGGAGCATGCCCGCCGCCGACTACACGTTTCGCACGGCGTGACGACGACATCGTGTCGACGGCGCGGCTTCAACCACCGGAGCGCTGGCGCACCGAGATCAGGAAGCGCACGGTGCACACCGGAGTCCCCTCGGCGGCCGTGGTGGTCTTGACCGTCAACCACGTCTCCGCCTTGTCGTCGACGAGCGCGCGGCAGCGGGCGAGCCCCTCGCGCTCCTCGCCCTCGGGCGCGCAGACGGCGCGCACGGTGCAGGCGGCGCGCGAATGAAAGTCCGCCTCGTTGCGCTTGACGAGGACGCGGAAGGCGGGCGCGCGGCACACGCCCACCGCGAGCGCCGCCATGGTCGCCTCGGCGTGCACGAGCAGCGCGCCGAGGTAGAGCGAGCCCACGTGGTTTCGCCCGCGGCGCGTGAACGGCATCGTCGTCACGGCGCGCGCGTCGTCGACGTCCTCGACGCGGATGCGCAACCCGCCGGCGATGGGGATGACGCGCGGGATCCCCGCCGACAAGAGCCGGTTCCGCACGATCGGCGGCAGGTCGTAGATCTTGCCGAAGACGTCGATGGCGTTCACGACCCCGGTTGAGCACGGCGCCGCGCGCGCCGCCACCACCGTCCGGCCGCGCTCACGGGTGGACGAAGGCGCCGCCGCCGCCGCCGCCTCCGCCGCCGCCGCTGTCGTTGTCGCCGTCGCCGCGGCCGCCGTCGCCGCCGGTGCCGCCCGAGCCGGGGCCGCCGCTGCCGCCGGCGCCGCGGCCGCCGCTGGCGCCGTCTTTGCCGTCGGCGCCGGGCTGTCCGGCGTTGCCGCTGTCGGCGCCGCCGCCGCCGCCGCCGCCGGTGACGATGACCTCGCCGCCGGAGACGAAGCTGCCCGCCTCGAACAGCACGGAGCCCCCCGAGCCGCCGCCGCCGCCGCCGCCCTTGTCGCCGGCCAGGCCGCCCGCGCCGCCGCCGCCCCCGGCGTCGACGCGACCGGAGAACGAAAGCGTCCCGGCGACGCTCACCTGGAGCGCGCCGCCCGCGCCGCCCGGTGACGCGAGGGCGCCGCTTTGCTGCGTGTCCCTGTTGCCGCTGCCGCCCGGGCAACCGCCGGCGAGGAACGATGTGGAGAAGCTCGACCCGCCCGCGGCGTCGGCGTTGTTGCCGCCGTTCGAGGGGTTCTGGATGCCACCGCCCTTTCCGCCGGCGGCGCTGTGGCCGCCGCCTCCTCCGCCGCCGCCGCTGTCGACGGTGCCCACGCCCAACGATCCCGTGCCCGGGCAGGTGGTGAGCACGCCGGGGCCCGACGAGGCGCCGTGTCCGCCGGCGTCGAGGAGCGCCGAGACGGAGGCGTCGCCGTACACGACGAGGACCGGCGCGCGCGAGCCGCGGAAGGTGACCGTGCCGCCAACGGTGAAGCCGCGCACGAGCATCACGAACAGATCGGGGCCGCCCGCCTGCGGGGCCGCGCGCACGGGGACGGCGCTGCCGCACAGCGAGATCTCGGGCGTGGCGGCGTCGGTGTCGACGTCGTCGTCACAGGCGTCGTCGACGACGAGCGGGAGGTCGGCCGGGTTCACGTCGTCGAGCGCGTTGCCGGTGTGGGCGGGAGCGCCGGCGGTGAACAGCGGCGTGCACACCGGGGCGCCGCCGCCGGAGGGCAGATCGCAGCGGAAGCCGGCCGCCGGTTGGCAGGCGTCGCAGCCGGGTTGCCCGTCGCACGCCTCGCCGTCGTCGAGGACGCCGTCGCCGCACGAGTCGCCGCCCCCATCGACGTCGCCGGCGTCGACGTCCCCCGCGTCGACATCGCCGGCGTCGACACCACCGGCGTCGACATCACCGGCGTCGATGATGCCGGCGTCGACGTCCCCGGCGTCGATGATGCCGGCGTCGAGGTCCCCGGCGTCGAGGTCCCCGGCGTCGTCGACGGCCCCGGCGTCGTCGACGGCCCCGGCGTCGTCGTCGGCCCCGGCGTCGATGTCCCCGGCGCCCGCGTCGCCGGCGAGCGCCGCGCCGACGCACGCGTCGTGGACGCAGACCTCGCCGCCGGCGCAGTCGACGTCCGCCGCGCACGCGAGCTGGAAGTCGCAGCTCGAGCAGCCCGCGGCCGGGAGCAAGCACAGCAGGGCGAGGGCGGCCCTCACGGTCGGATTCTGCCACATCCGGGCCGCTGAAAATTTGTTCAGCACACGCTACGGTGGAGGGACCCGGAGATCCCATGGCCCTCTCGCTGTTCCACCCCGCCGTGTCCTCGTGGTTCGCAGGCACCCTCGGCGAGCCCACGCCTCCGCAGGAGAAGGTCTGGCCGCTCTTGCTCGCCGGGAAGGACGCGCTCGTCGCCGCGCCCACGGGCTCGGGCAAGACCCTCGCCGCGTTCCTCGCCGCGCTCGACGGCCTCACGCGCGACGCCGAGGCCGGCGCCCTCGCCGACGAGGTGCGCGTCGTCTACGTCTCGCCGCTCAAGGCCCTCTCCAACGACATCCACAAAAACCTCCTGCTGCCGCTCGAAGGCATCAAGGAGCGCCTGCCGGCGTCCACGCAGATCCGCGCCGCCGTGCGCACGGGCGACACGCCGTCCAAGGAGCGCGCGCAGGTCCTGAAGCGGCCGCCGCACATCCTCGTCACCACCCCGGAGTCGCTGTTCGTCATGCTGACGTCGGCGTCGGGGCGGAAGCTGCTGTCCACGGCGCGCACCGTCATCCTCGACGAGATCCACGCCGTCGCGGGCTCGCGCCGCGGCGCGCATCTCGCGCTCACCGTCGAGCGGCTCGCCCACGCCTGCGCCCGCGAGGGACACACGCTGCAGCGCATCGGCTTGAGCGCGACGCAGAAGCCCGTGGCCGAGGTCGCGCGCTTCCTGATGGGAGCCCCCGCGGGCCCGCCGGAGGGAGCCGCGCCCGAGCCCGGGCCGCCGTGCGACATCGTCGACGAGGGCCACAAGCGCAGGCTCGACCTCGAGATAGAGATCCCGGGGAGCCCGCTCGAGGCCGTCATGAGCAACGAGGTGTGGACCGAGGTCGTCGCGCGCGTCGCCGACCTCGTCGTCGAGCACAAGACCACGCTCGTGTTCGTCAACACGCGCCGCCTCGCCGAGCGCGTGGCCGCCCGCCTCGAGGAGGCGCTCGCCGAGCGCATCGGCAAGGGCCTGGTCAGCGCCCACCACGGCTCCATGTCCAAGGACAAGCGCCTCGACGCCGAGCAGCGGCTGAAGGCGGGCGCGCTGCGCGCGCTCGTCGCCACGTCGTCGCTGGAGCTCGGCATCGACGTCGGCGCCGTCGACCTCGTGTGCCAGGTGGGCGTCACCAAGTCCATCGCCGCCCTGTTGCAGCGCGTCGGCCGCGCGGGCCACCACAAGAGCCTCGTCCCCAAGGGCCGGCTGTTCCCGCTGTCGCGCGACGAGCTCGTCGAGGCCGCCGCCCTCGTCGAGGCCGTCCGCTCCGGCGACCTCGACGCCTTGAGCGTGCCCCGCGGCGGGCTCGACGTCCTCGCGCAACAGATCGTGGCCTGCGTCGGCGACGAGGACTGGCGCACCGACGACCTGCACGCGCTCGCCCTGCGCGCGTGGCCCTACCGCGACCTGTCCAGAAAGGACTTCGACGACGTCGTCGACCTGGTCGTCAACGGCGTCAAGACCGCCCGCGGCCGCCGCGGCACACACGCGTTCCTCGACGTCACCACGGGCACCTTGCGCGGCCGAAAAGGCGCGCGCCTCGCCGCGCTCACGTCGGGCGGCGCCATCCCCGACCAGGGTGACTACTCCGTCGTGGAGAGCCCCGGCGGCGCCATGGTCGGCACCGTCAACGAGGACTTCGCCATCGAGAGCATGCCCGGCGACGTCTTCCAGCTCGGCACGTCTTCCTGGCGCATCCAGCGCGTGGAGCGGGGCGTGGTGCGCGTCGAGGACGCCAAGGGGCAGCCGCCGTCCATCCCGTTCTGGCTCGGCGAGGCGCCGGCGCGCACGCGGGAGCTGTCTGCGCACCTGACGTCGCTGCGCGCCGCCGTCGACGACGCGGCGCGCGCCGCGCCCGACGCCCACGCGGCCCTCGCGCCGGTCGTCGACGAGCTCGTCACGCGGTGGGCGCTGCCGGAGGCGGCGGCGCGGCAGGTGGCGGAGTACCTGCTGGCCACGCGGGCGGCGCTCGGCGGCGTGCTGCCGTCGACCCGGCACGTGGTGTTCGAGCGCTTCCTCGACGAGCTCGGCGGCTCGCAGATCGTCGTGCACGCGCCCTTCGGCGGCCGCATCAACCGCGCGTGGGGCCTGGCGCTGCGCAAGCGCTTCTGCCGCAGCTTCGACTTCGAGCTGCAGGCGGCGGCCACCGAGGACGCGGTGCTCTTGTCGGTGGGCGCGGTGCAGGGCGTGGACCTCACGCAGATTCCACACTTCTTGAGCTCCAAAAGTGTGCGAAACGTCCTGGTGCAGGCGCTCCTCGACGCGCCCATGTTCGGCACGCGCTTTCGCTGGAACGCCAGCCGGTCCCTGACCATGCTTCGCATGCGCGGGGGCAAGCGCATCCCGCCGGGCATCCAGCGCATCGAGGCCGAGGACCTGCTGGTGTCGTTGTTCCCCGAGCAGCAGGCGTGCCTCGAGAACATCGTCGGCGATCGCGAGATCCCCGACGCCGTGCTCATCCGTCAGACCGTCGAGGACTGCCTCAACGAGGTGATGGACATCGACGGCCTCGAGGAGGTCCTGCGCCAGATGGAGGCGGGCTCCGTCGTCGTGAGCTGCGTCGAGTCCACGGAGCCGTCGCCGCTGGCGCACGAGATCTCTGAGCGCCAAGCCGTACGCGTTCCTCGACGACGCGCCGCTCGAGGAGCGCCGCGTGCAGGCGGTCTACGTGAGGCGCTCGCTCGGCGCGGCGGCCCAGGGGGAGGGGGCGCCGCTCGACCCGCGCATCGTGGCCGACGTCCTCGCCGAGGTGCACCCGCCCGTGGAGTCCGCCGACGAGGCGCACGACGCGTTGCTGCTGGCGGGGTTCCTGCGCGACACCGAGCTTCACGCCGTCGGCGGCGCGCGCATGCCCGCGTTCGTCGACGAGCTCACCGCGTGCGGGCGCGTGGTGAAGGGCGGCGCCCACAAGGCGGCGCTGTTCGCCGTGGAGCGGGCGCCGACGCTGGCGGCGCTCGGCATCGTCTCTCCCCGGCTCGACGTCGCCGCCGCCGCCGATCCCAGGCGCGCGCTCCTCGACGTCCTCGCGGCGCGCAGCGAGGTGCACGGCCCGCTGCCGGCCGCCGAGCACGCGCGCGAGGTCGGCGCACCGCTCGCGGAGGTGGAGTCGTGCCTCGAGGAGCTCGTGCGCCTCGGCGATCTGCTCCGTGGACACTTCGTTGATATTGAAAATGACGAATGGAGCGCGCGCGGCCCGGCGGTGGGCCTCGGCGCGGACCCCGGGGCGCCGCAGTACTGGTCGCGGCGGCTGGTGGCGCGCGTGCGGCGTCGGATGCTCGAGCGGCTGCGCAAGGAGATCGAGCCCGTGGCGCCGCGGGACCTGATGCGCTTCCTGTTCCGCTGGCAGCGCGTCGACGAGAAGGCGCACGGCCCGGAGGGGCTACGCAAGGTGCTCGAGACGCTCGACGGGGCCTCGGCGCCGGCGGCGTCGTGGGAGGAGGACGTCCTGCCCGCGCGCGTCGAGGACTACGAGAGCGCGTGGCTCGACCAGCTCTGCCTCTCGGGCCAGGTGGAGTGGACGCGCATCGAGCCGTCGTCGTCGCCGGGCATCCTGCGCAACACGTCGATGGCCATCGTCGAGCGCGCCCACGCGCACCTGTTCGCCCGCCCCGTCGTCGACGAGGGCGCGCTCTCCGCCAACGCCAAGGCCGTGCTCGAGGTGCTGCGCACCCGCGGCGCCTCCTTCTTCGCCGACCTCGCCCGCGCGGGGCGGCTGTTGCCGGAGCACGCCGAGGCCGCGCTCGCCGAGCTCGTCGCCGCGGGCGTCGCCACGTCGGACGGCTACGCCGGGCTGCGCGCGCTCCTGTTGAGCGGCAAGGACAAGGAGCGCCTGCGCCGGCGCCGCGCGCGCACCGGCGGCCGCCTCGGCGTCGGCGTCGGCCTCGACGCCGCCGGCCGCTGGACGCTCGCCGCCGCCGCCCACGTCGACGCGCTCGACGACGAGACCCGCTGCGAGGCGGTGGCGCGCGTGCTGTTGCGGCGCACCGGCGTCGTGTTCCGGAAGCTCGTGGAGCGCGAGCCCGGCCTGCCCCCGTGGCGCGACGTGCTCTGGGCGCTGCGGCGCCTCGAAGCGCGCGGCGAGATCCGCGGCGGCCGCTTCGTCACGGGCTTCTCCGGCGAGCAGTTCGCGCTCCCCGAAGCCGTGGGCCTGTTGCGTGCGGTGCGCCGCGAGCCGCTCGGGCGCAAGCGCGTGGTGCTCTGCGCTGCGGACCCCTTGAACCTCACGGGGGTCATCCTGCCCGGCGCGCGCATCGCCGCGGTGCCCGCGCACCGCGTGCTCTTCGAGGACGGCATCGCCCTCGCCGCGCTCGACGGCGGCGGCGTGCGCGTCCTCGTCGAGGGCGCCGTCGACGCCGGCGAGATCGACGGCCTCCTGCGCCGCCGGGGCCGCCCGACGTTCGCGCACCTGGTGCGCGCGCCCTGATCCTCGCCCGTTTCAGATCAGGCGGGGCGGTGCCGATGGTGGGCGTACGGGAGGTGTGCGCATGGCCGTGGCGGAGCGTGAGATCGAGGTCGACGTCGATCCGCTCGACATCGATCAGGTGATCGCCGATCGCGTCGCCTCCGGCGACATCGTCGTGCCGCCGTTCCCTCGCGTGCTCGCAGCGGTGAACGCCGCCGTCGCCGGCGGCGCCTCGATGAACGAGATCGCCGCCCTCGTGGGCGCCGACCCCGCGCTCGCCGCCGCGCTCTTGCGCGTCGTCAACACGCCCATGTTCAGCGGCATCGGCGGCCCCGTCGTCTCGCTGCAAAACGCCGTGCAGCGCCTCGGGCTCAAGCGGCTCCAGCGCATGGCCATGGGGTCCATCCTCGCGAGCTCGGCGCTCTCCCGCGGCCCGCTGTTCGAGCTGCGCCGGCGCGTGTGGCGCGAGTGCGTGGCGTCGTCGCTGGTCGCCGAAGCCGTCGCCAACGGCAACGGCGTGCCCGTCGACGTCGCCCACCTCGCCGCCCTCATGCACGACTTCGGCAAGATCATCGCCATCGGGTGCATCGAGGACTCGCTCGGCGACGAGTCCGACCCGATGGCGGCGGAGCCGTACTGGCTCCACGTCGTCGAGCGGCACCACTGCGACCTGGGCGCGTACCTCGCCGAAGCGTGGGGGCTGCCGGAGCCCATCCCCGCGGTGATCGCCGGTCACCACCAGACGCTCGGGAGCGGACGGGTGGCGTTGCTCGACGTCATCCACGTCTGCGACGCCGTCGCCGCCGCCCTCGGCGACCTCGGCGAGCTCTCCCTCGACGACCTCGCCGCCGTCCCCGGCGTGCGCTCGCGCGAAGAAGCGGCGCTCGTGGCCCGCAGCCTCGATCGCATGCCGCAGCTCCTGAGCGCGCTCGGCGACGCGCCGCCGGCGCCGCCGCGGCCGCCGCAGGCGCCGAAGTCCTCGGCGCCGGCGAGCACGTTCCTCTCAAGCCCGACGCTGGTGAACGTCCCGACGTGCATCCTCGGCCACGGCCGCGTGAGCGGCCTGACGACCATCGCCGTCGGGCGCGACGGGCTCGCCGTCGTCTCCCCCGAGGCGCTGCCCGAGGGCTGGGTCACGCACCTCGAGCTCGAGGGACCGCGCGGCCCCTTTCGCATCTGGGTGACCGTGTTGAGCTCGCGTCGCCACGCGCCCGAGCTGCACATCGCCGAAGCCAAGCCGCTGTCCCTGCGGGGCGCCGTGGCCGAGGCCTGGACCACCTTCGTGGATGACCTGAGGGTGACGCACCCCGCGGCCTGAGCTCGGCGCGCGCCGCTCGGCGCAAAGGGTGACGCGCAACGTGATCCGTCGGCGCCGACGCCTCGGTGCGGCACTGGCAGTCCATTCGCGACGTCGGCGACGTCGACGACCCTGCGGGGCTTGACGTCGGCTGCGTCGACGCCCCGTAGGGCGGGGGCTTGTCCCCCGCGTCGGAAAGGCACGCGGACGTTGCCGGTGCCTCCGACGCGCCCCACAAGGGGCTACGTCTCGATGCCGTGCGTGCCGTGTCGACGTGTGCGGCGACGACGGCGCCGGCCGTCGCCCCGACGCGGCAAAGGCGCCGAAGGCGCGCGGCGTAGACATTCGCGGCGGGGCACGACGTCGTCGTCAGCGAAAAACGTCGTCCCGCCGTGAATGTCGTAACGCCGCTCAGCTCAGTTGATCCGAGCGACCCGGAAGGGGCCGGTGCTACGGCCACACGGCGGAGCGGAAAGGAGCTCCGAGCTCGGCGACGAAGACGCGCGCCGAGTTGAGCGCCGGGGCGCCGAGCTCTCCGCTCCTTTCCGCTCCGGCGGTGGCGACGTTGTCTAGCCTTCGCTGATTCCGAGCGACAGGTTGAGCTGAAGACCCAGGCCGTGGACGACCTCATCGGCCGGCTCGCCTGATCGACCGCGTGATCGGCGGGCTCGAGCTCGACGGGCTCACAGCCAGCGCCAAGGCCGTACAGTTTGGCGGTGGGCGCCCGATTACGAGCCCGCAAGGGATCGCGACGAACGACGACGCCTTCCGTTGGATCGTCGGCGATCTGCGCGTTCGACAAGCTCCTCACCCTGATGGCAGCCGTGGCCTTCAACCTGCTCTCGCGAAGCTCACCGCCTGAAGTCCGCACCGACGTCGCATCGAGGCACGTCGGCGCGCACACGACCCGCACGAAGCCGCCACGTGCGCCGATAGCGGGATCACAACACCGCTCGGACCCGCCGTTTCCTCACAACCTGCAGCGGTTCTTGCGCGCCGACGTGCCTCGCCACGTACTCCGCGCGGCGAGCCACCTTGGGCGGCTTCGCCGAGTGCTGCTACGAGCCTTATTTTCGTCAGCCTTTCAGCCGTCGAAGCCGTCGCGGGCGGCGCCGCGGACGGTGATCTCCAGGCGGCGGCCTTCGATGTAGCCGCCGACGCCGGCGGAGCCCTCGGGCCAGGCCTCGACGACGAGCAGGCCGGGCTTCACGCCGCGGATGCTGATGTCCTGCGCCGTCGACAAAGCGCCCTTCGCCTCGATGCCGCTCATGCGCTCCACGCGGCCGTCGGGGTGCGTGACCTGGATGACGTAGCGGTTGCCGCGCGCGCGGGACTTCAAGGCCTCCGCTGGGGTCCTTCAAGTCGTGGCCGGAGACGTTGAGCGCGACGACGAGGTCGAGGCGATCGTTTTGCAGCGGCAAAGAGACCGACGCCGTCTGCGGCTTGTGCGTGCGCGCCGCGAACGCCGGCGAAGGCGACCTCCTCGAGCCGAGCCAGGCGCTGCGCTGGAGGGTGTGATCGATCTGCCCCTGCATCGGGGCCCGCGCCCGGTCGAAGGCGGTAGCGGCGAGGCGGGCGTCGACGACACCGGACGGGTCCGGTCGATGGGAGGCGCGCGCCACGAGGACAAGAGCGAGTCGACGAACGGCTTGGGACCTCCGACAACCCGGGCATCGGCGGAAATGTAGGCGATGGTGCTACAGATCCGGATCTGCGCCGTCGCGCTCAACGGGAGACGCGCGCCTCACCCGAATAGACGTTCATCGAGCTGCCGCGCAGGAAGCCGACGAGCGTGAGGTCGAGGGCCCGCGCCGCGCGCACCGCCAGGCTCGTCGGCGCCGAGATGCCCGCGACGACGGGGATGCGCGCCGCCGCCGCCTTCTGCACGATCTCGAAGCTCACGCGCCCCGACACCAGCAGCGCCGGCGGCCGCGCGCCCGCCCGGGCCGCGAAGCCCACGGCCTTGTCCACCGCGTTGTGCCGCCCGACGTCCTCGCGCGCGACGACGAGCGCGCCCTCGGCCGTGAAGAGCCCCGCCGCGTGCAGCCCCCCGGTCGCCGAGAACGCCGGCTGCGCCGCCCGCAGCGCCGCCGGCATCGCCGACAGCGCCGCAGGCGCCACACGAACGACGTCGAACACGGGGCGCGCGATGCGGAGCGCGTTTTCGATGGTGGCCTTGCCGCACACCCCGCAGCTCGACGAGGCGAACGTGTGGCGGCGGAAGCGCTCGATGTCGAACGCCGTGCGCAGCCGTACCTGCACCACGTTGTCCTCGGCCTCGGGGTCCGGGACCGTGGTGCAGTGCCGCACGCTCTCGATGTCGTCGACGGCCGCGGCGATGCCCTCGGTGAGCAGGAAGCCCGTGCACAGCTCCTCGTCCCGACCCGGGGTGCGCATGAGCACCGCGACGGACGCGCCGTTCACCTGGATCTCGAGCGGCTCCTCGTGGGCCACCGCCTCGTCGCGCTCCCCCGCGCCGTCCCCCTCGAGGTGGATCACGGCGAACGTCCGCGTGGATTCGTCGACGTCGTCGTCGCCGGAGCTCTTCATGCGGAGGCGGCGGCGAAGCTCACCGCGAAGCTCTTGGACGTGGGCGTGCCGCTCTCGTCCGCGCGGCTCTCGAGCGGCACCAGGGGGTTCGTCTCCGGGAAGTAGCTCGCGCAGCACCCCCGCGGGATGTCGTACGCGACCAGCGTGAAGCCGTGGACCGTGCGCTGGCTGCCCTTGTAGTGCGAGCTGACGTCGACGCGGGCGCCGGGGGCGAAGCCGAGCGCGGCGATGTCCTCGGGGTGCGCGAGCACCACGCGCCGATCGCCGTAGATGCCGCGGTAGCGGTCGTTCATCTCGTAGATGGTGGTGTTGAATTGATCGTGGCTGCGCACGGTCATCATCACGAGCTGGCCCTGACGCACGTCGAGCTTGGGGATGGGCTGCACCGTGAGCTCCACCTTGCCGCTCGCGGTGCTCCACCTCCGCTCGCGCACGCCGTTCGGCAGCAGGAAGCCATCCTCGCCGCGGACGCGCTCGTTGTAGCGGTCGAAGCCCGCGACGCTCTTGTCGATGAGGTCGCGGACGCGGTCGTAGTCCTCGACGAGCCACTGCCACGGCACCGTGCCCGCGAGGCCGAGCGTGGCCTGCGCCATCCCGGCGACGATGGCGGGCTCCGAGCGCAGCGCCGCGCCCGCGGGCGACAACCGGCCCTCGCTGCGGTGCACGACGCCCATGGAGTTTTCGACGGTGACGAACTGCGAGACGCCGCCCTGCACGTCGAGCTCGGTGCGCCCCAGGCACGGCAGGATGAGCGCCGCTTCGCCACAGTCGAGGTGCGAGCGGTTCAGCTTGGTGGAGACCTGCACCGTGAGCGCGCAGCCGCGCAGCGCCTTGGCCGTGCGCTCGGTGTCGGGCGCGGCGGCGACGAAGTTTCCGCCCATGGATACGAACACCTTGACGCGCCCGTCCTCCATGGCCGCGATGGTGTCGACGACGTCGTAGCCGTGCTCGCGCGGCGAGTGGATCCCTGTGGCGGCGTCGAGCCGCGCGAGGAAGGCCTCGCTCGGCGCCTCGTAGATGCCGACGGTGCGATCGCCCTGCACGTTGCTGTGGCCGCGCACGGGGCACACGCCCGCGCCGGGCTTGCCGAGCATCCCGCGCAGCGCCAGCAGGTTCACGATCTCGCGCACGTTGCCGACGGCGTTTTTGTGCTGCGTGATGCCCATGGCCCAACACACGATGGCGCGCTCACTCAGCAGGTACGTCTCCGCCGCGGCCTCTATCTCCGCGCGCGCGATACCGCTCGACGCGACGATCTCGTCCCACGAGGCCTCGCGAAGCGACGCGATGAGAGCGTCCGCCCCTTGGGTGTGCTCGGCGAGGAACGCGCGGTCGATGCCGCCGCGCTCGACGACGATCTTCATGATCCCCTTCAGCAGCGCCACGTCGCCGTTGATCTTCACCTGCAGGTATTGCGACGAGATGGAGGTGCCGTGGCCGAGGATGCCGAGGAGCTTCTGCGGGTGCGCGAACACCTCGAGCGCGCGCTCGCGCAGCGGGTTCACCGAGATGATCTTGCACCCGCGCCGCGCGCACTCGGCCAGCGTGGTGAGCATGCGCGGGTGGTTGGTGCCCGGGTTCTGCCCGATGACGAAGATGCAGTCGGCGAGCTCGAAGTCGGCGAGCTGCACGGTGCCCTTGCCGATGCCGATGGTCGTCGACAGGCCCTTGCCGCTCGACTCGTGGCACATGTTGCTGCAGTCGGGCAGGTTGTTGGTGCCGAAGCTGCGCGCGAAGAGCTGGTAGAGAAACGCGGCCTCGTTGGACGTGCGCCCCGACGTGTAGAACGCCGCCTCGTCGGGCGACGCGAGGCCCCGCAGCGTGCGGCCCACGAGTGAAAACGCCTCGCTCCACGCGATGGGCGTGTAGTGCGCGGCCCCGGGCGCGCGCACCATGGGCTCCACGAGGCGCCCCTGGTGCTCGAGCCAGTGGTCGCTCTGCTTTTGCAGGTCGTCGACGGACCAACGCGCGAAGAAGTCGGCGTCGACGCGCCCCTTGTCCGCCTCGTGCGTCACCGCGCGCGCGCCGTTTTCGCAGAACTCGGTGACGCTGCGCTCCTCGGGGTCGGGCCACGCGCAGCCAGGGCAGTCGAAGCCGTCCTTCTGGTTCACGTGCAGGTACACGTGTGCGCCCCGCGCGGCGCCGCTGTTGTGCAACGCGTAGCGGAAGCTGGACACGATGGCGCCGGGGCCGGCGGCGGCGTGCCGGTAGGGCTTGTCGGGGAGCGACGCGGACATGCCGTCGACCCTACGTGTGCGCCGTCGCGAGGACAACGCTCCGCGCCGCCGCGCGCCGCCCTGCGGCGGGGGCTCGCCATCGCCGGGGTTTTCGCCGTCATCGTTGGCACGCCACCCCTCCTGCGGCTACAAGGCGGACATGTTCGTGCCGTTCGTCTGCGCTGCGCTCGCCGCGGCGTCCCTGCAAGGGGACCCGGCGTTCACCGAGGGCCAGCAGCTCTACCAGGCGCTCTCCTTCGAGGAGGCCGTCCCCAAGTTCGCCGAGGTGGCGGCGCGCCCCGATCTCGCCCCCGGCGACAGAGCGGAGGCGTACGTGTGGCTCGGCCTCGCGCACGCCGGCCTTGCCCACATGCGGGAGGCCCACGACGCCTTCAAGAAGGCGCTGCAGGCGGACCCCGCCGTGAAGTTGCCTGGGACCATCTCGCCGCGCGTTGCCGAGGAATTCCACTCGGCGCAGGCCGAGGTGCAAAAGGAGAGCGTGGCAAAGAAGCAGCCCGCGCCCCCCGGCGACACCGGCGGCGGCGACGGCGCCCCCGCGGTGAGCGGCTTGTTCGTCACGGGGGCGGTCGTGGGCGGCGTCGGTGCGCTGCTGGTCGCCGGCGGCCTCGTCTCCGCGGGGCTCGCGGCCGGCGACTACGCGCGCGCCAGCGACAAGAACGCGTTTCAGTCGGACGCCAAGGATGCGCTCGACGCCACCAACACCGAGCTGGCCGTCGCGCTGGCGCTGGTGCCCGTCGGCGCGGTCGTCGGCGCCATCGGGGGCGTCCTGATCGCCGTCGGCGGGGAATGAGGCCGCGCCCGAGTCGGCGTGGTACGTTGTCGTGACCATGCGGATCGCGTTCGTCCTGTCGTTCTGCGCGCTGACGGCCTCGTGCGCCGTGGACTTCACGGGCTTGCGCTGTGACGACACCCACCCCTGCATCGACGGCTTCCTCTGCAACGCCGACGGCCGCTGCGACCCCGTCGCCGCCGAGGGCGAGGGCGAGGGCGAAGGAGAAGGCGAAGGCGAGGGCGAAGGCGAAGGCGAAGGCGAAGGCGAAGGCGAAGGCGAGGGCGAGGGCGAGGGCGAGGGCGAGGGCGACGACGGTTGCACCTCGGATCCCGACGGTGATCACCACGGCGCCGGCTGCGTCCTCGGCAGCGACTGCGACGAGACCGACGCCAGCGTCTTCACCATCGTCAACGCCTTCTCCGACGCCGACAACGACGGCGTCACCGTGGGCGGCGTGCAGGCCCTCTGCACCGACGGCACGGTGCCGGACGGCTTCGCCGAGGTGCAAAACGGCGAGGACAATTGTCCGGACGTCCAAAACCCCGGCCAGGACAACAACGACGGCGACAGCCTCGGCGACGCCTGCGACAACTGCCCCAACGACACCAACGAAAACCAGAACGACACGGATCGCGACGGCATCGGCGACGCGTGCGACACCTGCAACGACCGCGACGGCGACGGGTTCGGCACCGGCAACACCTGCCTCGGCCCCGACTGCAACGACAACGTCAACACCGTCCACGGTATCACCGGCTTCAACGACGAGGACGGCGACGGCGTCACCACCGGGGGCGCGGTCGACCTCTGCCTCGCCGCGTTGCCGGCGGGCTTCAGCGCCACGCAGAACGGCGACGACGTGTGCCCCACCGTGGCGGACGCCGCCCAGACCGACACCGACGGCGACGGCGTGGGCGACGCCTGCGACCCCAACGCCGCGGCGGCCAACACGTTGTTCTACGAGCCCTTCGACGGCAGCGGCAGTGGGGCCCCCCCGGGCTGGACCGACGTCGTGGGGCAGCACCAGCTCGACGGCGACGGCAACTACGAAAAGAACCGCTCCAGCGAGGACGGCATCCTCACGCACACCTTCGCCGCGCCCGACTTCGGCGATGACCTCGTCCTGGAGATGGACGCCACCATCGTCAGCCGCGACACGCAGACCTCCGGCGCCAACCAGCTCGGCATCGTCGCGCGCATGACCAACCCGGGCAGCAGCGGCAAGGGCTACGCCTGCGTCGCCAGCCGCGCCAACGGCAACGGCACCGTCCAGATCGTCGACGCGGGGCGCAGCGGCTTCAGCTCGGTGAGCACGCCGGTGACGCTCACGAACACCGCGGGCGCGGCGAGCGCGGCGCTGTCTCCCACGCCCACCAACGGCTCGCGCTACCTGTTCCACTTCGAGCTCACGGGCTCGCTCCTCACGTGCACGGTGACGCCCGCGGGCGGCTCGCCGGTGACCGTGGTGTTCGACGACAGCGTCGCCGCCGGCGGCCAGGAGCGTCACCTCACGGGCCCGGAGTCCGGCATCTACGTCCGCCGCGAGGACGTCACCGTTCGCTGGTTCACCGCCGTCACGCCGTGAGCCTCTTTCGTCCGTACGGGGCCGACGGGCCGACGCTGCTCGAGCTCGCAGAGCAGGCGTGGTCGTCGACGGACCACGGCTACGACCTGCTCGCGCCGCGCTTCGACCACACGCCGTTTCGCACGCCCGACGACGTCGTCGCGCGGTCGCTCGCCGTGCTCGGCGACGCCCGCTTCGCCCGCGGCCTCGACCTGTGCTGCGGCACCGGCGCGGGGCTCGCCCGCCTCGCGGAGCGCTGCGACGCCGTCGTCGGCCTCGACCGCAGCGCCGGCATGCTCGCTCGAGGCGCGCCGCCGTTTGCCCGGCGAAGCGCGCGTGCACCTCGTGCGCGGGGACGCGCTCGCACCGCCGTTTTCGCGCGCGTTCGACGTCGCGTGCAGCTTCGGCGCGTTCGGCCACATCCTCGTCGAGGACGAGCCGCGCTTCGTGCGCGCGGTCGCCTCCTCCCTCGCGCCCGGCGGCCGCTTCGTGTTCGTGACCGCGGACCCGCCGCCGCGCTTGTCCAGGCGCCGCCTCGCGGCCCACGCGTTCAACGCGGCCATGCGGGTGCGCAACGCGGTGAAGAAGCCCGCGTTCGTCATGTACTACCTGACGTTCCTGCTGCCGCGCGCGCGGGCGCTCCTCGAGGCCGCCGGCTTCGACGTCGTGGAGCGCCGCGATCTGGTGCCCGGCTACGTCGTCGTCGACGCGCGTCAGCCGAAGTAGACGCCGAGCTGCACGAACGCCGCCACGGGCGTCAGGCCCTCCTCGCTGCGCGCGCCCAGCGTGGTGGTGGCGCGACGAAACGCGGGGCTGTCCGTGACGACGTCGCTGGGGCTCAGCGCGCGAAACGGCGCGACGTCGACGCCGGCGCCGAGCGGCAGCGTGGCGCCCGCGCGCACCAGCACGTCTTGCGCCACCGACCACTCGAGCGCGGGGACGACGAGCAGGCCGGGGTCCTCGAGGCCGAGGATGGCCGTGGTGCTCACGCTCACGAGATCGGTGACCGCCACGGACGAGACCGCGCCGACGTAGAAGCGGCGCGCGCCGAACACCTCGCCGCGCACGAGGCGATCGTTCTGGAGCTTCTCGGCGATGCCTTCGGCGGAGTCGGCGCCGAAGCCGTTGTAGTAGCCCTCGACGACGACGACCCACTGCTCGGCGGGGCGCGCCTCGACGCCGGCGACGGCGCGACCGAAGCTGTCCCTGCCGTCGAGCGAGAAGGTCCACGCGCCCTCGCCGTAGACACCGAAGGGATCGACGTCGACGGCGAAGTCGGCTCCGAGGACGACGTCGCCGACGTACTTGGCGGCGGTGAGCGACAGATCGAGGCCGAAGAGGTTGGTGCGCGCGCGCAGGACGCCGCCGTTGTCCTCGGGGACGAGCTGGGGGAGCCAGAGCGCTTCGAGCTCGGAGACGGCGCCGAGGGGCACGGACACGCGCAGGGCGTCGGCGCCGCGGCGCACCTCGCGGTCGACGTCGGTGGGGGCGAAGGGGCTGAACAGATCGGTGGGGTTCCACAGGTGGCCGGTGCCCCAGGAGACCACCTGGCGTCCGGCGACGACGGTGACGGCGGGGTTCCTCCACGTGAGCGCGAGCTTGTCGAGGTTGTGGACGATGACGGCGTCACCGGCGTCGAGCAGGACCGGATCGAAGTCGACGAGGCGCCGCTGCGGCACCGCGCTCCCGGCGCTGCCGCCGAGCGCGCCCGAGGCCGAGCCGAACAGGCCGGCCGAGGCGCCCGCGAAGCGCTCGTCGGTGACGAGGACGAGGGCGGGCTGCCAGGCGACGTCGAGCTCCAGGTCCTCGCCGAGCCGGACGGCGCCCTGCAGGCGCACGGTCTCGGTGAGGAGGCCCGCGTCCCCGGGGAGCGCGAGGTCTTTCGGCAGGCTCGCGGCGGCGCCGGGCGGGAGGAGGGCGCGCGTCTCGTCGAACACGCGTTGCAGCTCCCCCGTGGCGTCGACGAGCTCTCCCGGAAGGTGCACCCAGGTGCCCGCGGTCTTTTCGAAGCCGCTGCCCTCGACGACGAGCTCGGTGTCGCCCACCGGCGCGCGCCACAGCTCCGCCGCCTGCGCCGGCCCACACCCGAGGAGCGCCAGGGCCGCGATGGCGCGCCGCCGGCGTGACGCCGACCCCCGTGGCGCGCGCGCGCTCACGGCGCCGGCGCGGCCGGCGGCTGTGTCGCCGGCGCGGAGGTCCGCCGCTCGTCGGAGGCGATGCCGCCGTCGAGGAGACGCACGACGCGATCGGCCTGGTCGAGCACCATGGGATCGTGCGTGGAGAACACGAACGTGACGCCGCGCTCGCGGTTGAGCTCGCGCATCATGGCGATGAGCGCCTTGCCGGTGTGTTGGTCGAGGTTGGCGGTGGGCTCGTCGGCCAGCACCACCGCGGGCGTGGACGCGATGGCGCGGGCGACGGCGACGCGCTGCTGTTGGCCGCCGCTCATCTTCGCCGGCCACGACTCGAGGAAGTCGCCGATGCCGAGCCGCTGAAAGACGTCGGCGATGCGCTTGCGCCGCTCCTCCGCCGGCATCCCCTGCAGCTGCAGCACGTACTCCGCGTTTTCGCGCGCGCGCAGCACGGGGATGAGGTTGTACGCCTGGAAGACGAAGCCGACCTTGTCGCGTCGCAGATCCGCCAGATCCCTGCGGGAGAGGCCGGCAAGGTCGACGCCGCCGACCGTCACCGTGCCGCGCGTCGGCGTGTCGAGCGCGCCGATGAGGTTCAACAGCGTGGTCTTGCCCGAGCCCGACGGGCCGGCGATGGCCATGAACTCGCCGGACTGCACCTCGAAGCTCACGCCTCGCAGCGCGGTCACCGCCGGCTGTCCCTTGCCCGCGTATTCCTTGGTGACGTCGACGACGGACACTGCGCTCATGTTCTCTCCGGCACGCGCGCGCCGCGGTTCGTGCGGCGACAGGTTTCACGATCACTTCGCATGGAGCGCCTCCACCAGCGGCATCCGCGAGATGCGCCACGCGGGATAGAGGCCCACCACCAACGCCATCGCGTAGACGAACAGCGCGGGCGTGATGCTCCCCTGCAACGACAGCTTGGTGCGGAACGCGGTGCTCACCACGGTGCCGCCGAGCTCCATGCCCTCGCCCATCTGCTTCGAGTAGTCGAGGAGCACGTGGCCCTCGCCCACCCAACACAGGCCGAGGCCGAGGGCCAGGCCGATCACCACGCTGAGCGTGGCGATCCAGAACGACTCGGCGACGATGAGCGACACGACGCCGCCCGGCCGCGTGCCGAGCGCCTGCATCACGCCGAGCTCACGCGTGCGCTCGAGCACCGACATCAACATGGTGTTCAGGATGCCGAGCCCGACGAGGAAGTAGACGAAGATGGAGGCGAACACGATCACGCTCGACGTCATCTTCTCCATGGCCTCGAACATCGGATAGAGCTGCGCGTAGGTGACCACCTCGAAGCCGTCGCCGAGCGCGGCGCGCGCGGCCGCGGCCACGCTGTCGGCGGCGTCGGCGCGCGGGAGTTGGATGACGATGTCGTGCGCGGTGTCGCCGGTGCCGAGCGCCTCGCCGAGCGCGGCCCGCGACACGAGGACGCGCCGCTCGCTGATGCTCGGCGAGATGGAGTGGTAGATGCCGCGCACGCGGAACAACGCGGCGCCCATCTCGCCGTCGGCGCGCTGGACCATCAAGCGCACCTTGTGTCCGACCGCGAGCTGCATCTTCTCGGCGAGGCGCTCGCCGACGAGGATGCCCTTGGGGTCGTCCTCGGCCGGGACGGCGCCGTTGGCGACGTCGCGGACGTAGGCCGACAGCCGCCGCTCGTCGGACCAGTCCACGCCGTCGGCCTCCACCGCCTGGTTGCCGTGCGCCGCCGACAACAGGCCGCGCGCGAGCAGCCGCGCGCCCGTCTCCGAGCCCGGCGGTAGCGAGAGCTTTTCGACGACGGCGGCGGGGTCCTTGATCACGAGCTTCGCCGACCGGTGCGTGCGCCAGCCGGCGGCCGTGATCTCGACGTGGCCGAGCCCCGTGTTGTCGAGCTGGCCCTTCGCCTCGTCCGTGAAGCGGGCGATGATGCCGCCGAAGAAGAGCACCAGCACCAGGCCGAGCGCCACCGCGCTCATGCTGATGAGTGTGCGGCGCCGGTTGCGCCAGATGTTCCGCCAGGCGAGCTTGAGTGTGGCGCCCATCAGTCGGCCCTCATCGCGTCCACCGCTGGCAGGCGGGCGGCGCGCAGCGCGGGGAGGAAGCCGCCCGCGAGCATGGTGAAGAAGATGGTGATGGCGGCCCCCCAGATGGCCTTCACGTGCATGGTGAGGTGAACGGTGGACGGCAGGCGCACGCCCATCATGTCGCCGTTCGACATGGCGCCGAAGCTGATGTCGCCGATGACCAGCGTGGCGACCCAGGTGAGCGCCACACCCGCCACCAGCCCGAGGGCGCCCTGGAGCAGCGCCTCGAGGACGATCATCGCGAGCAAACGGCGCGGCCGGGTACCGAGCGCGAGCATCACGCCGAGCTCACGCGTGCGTTCGAACGTGGCCATGGTCATGGCGTTCAGCACGCCGAGCGCGACGATGAGGAAGACGATGAAGTCGATGCCGTACTGGCCCTGCTTTTTCGCTTCGATGGTCCCGGTGAGCTCGGGCAGCAGCTCGTTCCAGCTCAGCGCCTCGAGCGTGCGCAGATCGAGGGCGTTCTTGAGCGCGGGCATCACCGCGGCCACGTCGTCGTCGTCCTCGGGCGGCAGGTGCACCACGAGCTGGTCGACACCGTCGCCGAGGCCGAAGAAGTCCTGCGCGTCGGCGATGTCGAGGAACACGGCCGTGGCGTTCATCTCGGTGGTGCCGGCGTCGGCGACCCCCGCGACGGTGTAGCGGTCGTTGGCGACGGAACCGTCGGCGGCCTGGCCCACGAGGACCACCTCGCCGCCGACGTCGACGCCGAGCTGGTCCGCGAGTCCGGTGCCGAGCACCACCGTGTGCGCGGCCTTCTGCGGCAGGCCGGCGCCGCGCACGATGTGGAGGTCGCCCATGCCGAGGCCCGGCTGCACGCCGGCGATCATCACGCCCGCGGAGCTGTCACCCGCGCCCGCGAGGCCGGCGCCGATCACACGCCGCTCGGTGACGGCGCCGGGGATGCTGCCCGCCACCTTGGCCTCCACGGCCCGCGGGTTCTTGACGACGTTGTCCACCGACGGCGAGGCCTGGTAGCCGTGCGCGTGGATCTGGATGTGACCGACGAGCTGCGCGGTGATGGTGCGTGTGAGGTCCTTGAACACCGACGTGCGGTAGCTGTCCATCGCCACGATGCCGAACGTCCCGAGCGTCAGCGCGCCCAACGTGATGAGGGTGCGCCGCCGGTTCCGCCAGAGGTTGCGCCACGACAGGACGAGGAGTGAGAGCACGCGTCACCGGCCTTGCTCGAGGCGGTGCACGCTGAAGGTGGAGTCGGGGATGTCGACGTCGAACGCGACGTCCTCGTAGGTGAGCGTGGTCTCGTGGCCGGGCTCGCCGGGGCTCACGGTCATCTTCGTGGGGAACTTGCGCCAGCCCACGTCCTTGAAGCCGGAGAGCGTCATCTTGCGCGCGAGCTTGCCGTCCTCGTCGTAGAACTGCTCCGACAGCGGCAGACAGCTCGCGCGATCGACGAGATACTCCACCTTGCCCCACACCACGGCCGCCGACTCCTTCGGCACGAGCACGAGCTTCCAGGCCTTGTGCCCGGCGACGTCGACGGTGCCGGCCACCGTGGAGCTGAAGTCCTTGGTGAGGCTCGAGCCCTTGACGAGGTCGTCGTTGGTGAAGTCGCTGCCCATCCACGAGTCGCCGAGCATCCCCGAGGGGAGCTTCATGACGCGGCCGGCCTTGGGCAGGTAGTTCCAGAGCTGCTTTTCGCGCTTGAGCGTCATCATGCCCTTCTCGCGCGGGCCCCCTTCGAGCACGCGGATGAGGGCGTAATCGTCACCTTTGCTCCACATCTTGAGCTTCAAGTCGCGGGTGTATGACGGGGTGACGATGTGCATGGCGACGGTGGCGACGGTGGAGCTGCCCTGAAGTAGCTGCTCCGTGCGGTGCACGAGCTGCTGGACGTCGGGCTTGTCGACGCCGCTCGGGCACGGGGGGACCGAGGCCGGGCCCCGGGCTGCGGGAGGGGCGCCCGCGGCGAGCAAGGTGAACGCGAGAGCGGGGACGGGGATCATCGAGGCCTCCGGGACGGGCGGGAGGGGCGGGGGGAGCGGGAGGGGGGCGCCGCGGCGATGCCGGCGCGGAACACGTCGAGGACGGCGTCGAGCGTTCGCTGCGCCGGGAAGAGGTGGAGGTTGTCGAAGAGCGCCGCCTGCACGGGCGCGATCTTGAGGACGCCGATGACGTAGGGGACGGCGTCCACGTCGACGTCGTCGCGCAGCTCGCCGCGGGCGCGCGCCTCCGCGAGCCAGCGGTCGAGCTCCCTGGTCTGGTCGCGCGCCTCCTCGAGGAGCGCGGGGGGGACGATCTCCTGCAGCGTCGGGTCCTCGCGCAGGATCTTCTGGAGCATGGGTTGGCGCGCGGACTCGCGGTAGGCGAAGCCGAGCGCGGCGACGACGCGCTCGAGCGGCGACTCCACCGCGAGGACCTCGGCGTGGTAGCGCGCGAGCACCTCATCGTAGACCTCGAGGATGACCTCGTGGACGAGCGCGCGCTTGTCGGGGAACTCGAGGTAGAGCGCGCCCTTCGCGCACCCCGCCTCGCGGGCCACCGCGTCGAGGTTCGTGCCCTTGTAGCCGAGCGCGTTGAAGTGCCGCTTGGCCACCTCGAGGATGCGCCGGCGCCGGCCGGGATCGCGCGCGCGCACCGCGGGCTTGGGTGCGCGCGCGGCCGCCGCCGCCGGCGCCTTCGGCCGGCGCGGCTGCTTGGTTCTCGGAGACGACCGGGGTGGCGGCATGGAGACCAAGATGACCACGCCGGACATTCCAGTCAACTTGATCCGGACAAGAGCAAGCCCGCTCATGGGCGCTCCCGCGCGCCGCCGCAAAGCGGGCGCGCCAGAACGCGCAGGCGGCGCAGACCAGCGCGGCTGTGCGACGCGCGGGCCGCGCGCGCCGCGCACTTTGCACGCCGCATGCACCGACCTGGCAGCGACGAAGTGCGCAGGAGACCGTATGGATCACGTGAGCTTCTGGGACGCGCATACGTACGACTGGCTCATCCTCGTCGGGCTGGCGCTGTTCCCCCGCATCACGCTGCTGTTCGTGGGCGGCCCCGCCGGCCTCCTGCAGTGGGTCGGCTGGTTCATCTGCCCGCACCTGCTCGTCGCCATCCTGGCGACCACCCGCTACTGGGACACCGATCCGGTGCTGTGCGTGATCGCGTGGTTCTTCGCGTTCGCCGGGACCGGCGGCGAGAGCAAAGCCGTGCATTGGCGCGCGCGCCGCCGCTGGCCGCGCCGCCGGCGCGACGATCGGCCCGACGACGCCCCGTGGACCCCGGGCGAGACGGCGGGCGCAGCGCGATGACGGACGTCGCGCGACAGAACGAGGCGCACCGGCGCGCGGACCCCTGGTACTTCGCCGTCGCGTTCGGCTTCTCCTGGTCGCTCGCCGTCGCGCTGTGGGTCGCGTCGCGCCACGGCCCGATCAACCCGCTCGCGCGCACGCTGATGCTCACCGTGTACATGTTCGGCCCGGCGCTCGGCGCCGTGTTCGCGCAGCGCGCGCGGGGCGAGCGCGTGCTCCGTCCGCTCGGGGTCCGGTTCGCGCCGAACCGCTGGTGGCTCGTGGCCTGGCTCGCGCCGCTCGTCTACGCCGCCGTCGCCGGCGTGGTGAGCACGCTGATGCCGGGCGCGTCGCGCGCGCACGGCCTCGAGGGCCTCTTCGAGAAGCTCGCGCCCATGGTGCCGCCCGACCAGCTCGGGGCGGTGATGGACCGGATGAACGCGATACCGCACGGCGTGTACATCCTGCTCCTGGTCCTCGAGGCGCTCGTCGCCGGCGTGAGCGTCAACGCGCTCGCCGCGTTCGGCGAGGAGCTCGGCTGGCGCGGCTTCCTGCACAAGGAGCTGTCCGGCTTCTGGAGCCGGGCGCTCATCGTGGGTCTCGTCTGGGGCGTGTGGCACGCGCCGATCATCCTGCAGGGCCAGAACTACCCGCAGCACCCGCTCTGGGGCGTGCTCATGATGATCGCCTGGACGGTGCTGCTCGCGCCCTCGTTCGAGCTGGTGCGCGAGCGCGGACGTTCCGTGTGGGCGACGTCCATCCTGCACGGCAGCCTGAACGCGTCGGCGGGCTTCGCCTACCTCTTCGTGAGCGGGGGCACCGACCTCACCGTCGGCGTCACCGGCCTCGCGGGCATGCTCGTCCTCGTCGCCGTGAACCTCGCCATCTGGCTCTTCCGGCGCCGCGCGGCCACGAAGCCGGCCGCGCGCGCCCCATCGCAGGCGCAGCCCGCTCCCGGCTGATCCGGCGCCGGCACCCGCCGGCGGCGCTCAGCGGGTGAACGTATCGGCGCCGGCGAGGATGGCGCTCCACAGCTTCTCGTGCTCCTCGGCGTCGGGGACGTCGCGCGCGAGGTGCCACTGCGTCATGAGCTTGTCGCCGTCGAGCTGGCCCGCCCACGACGCGACGCTGCCGGCGCTGCCGAAGTCCACGGTGAAGCCGACGACGTCGCCGTGGACGAAGCCGACGGCGGGGAACCACGTCGACGGATCCACGCGGCCCACCGCCGAGCGGAACTTGCCCGTGAGCTTGCCGTCGACGACGCTGTCGACGCGCAGCTCCGAGCCGCGCTCGTTCTTCCACGTGCCGGTGAAGTCGATGGCCGGCGCGTCCGTGGCCGACGGCGCGGCCGGCGGCGGCGTGCGGTTGCACGCGCTCGACACGATGCTCAGGGAGAAGGCGGCGGCGGCGAGGATGAACATGCGCATGCAGCCGCGATAGCGCCGATCGACGCCGTTGCCAACGCCGGCCCGCGCTTCGGCGCCGGCGGGTCACGCGCGGAGACGGTAGCCGATGCCGGGCTCCGTGATGAGGAACGCCGGCTGCGCCGGGTCGCGCTCGAGCTTCCTGCGCAGCTCGGCGACCTGGACGCGGACATAGTGCGTGTGCGTGACGGCGCCGGGGCCCCAGACCTGCTTCAAGATCTGCCCGTACGTCATCACCTTCCCGGCATTTCGGGCGAGCAGGGTGAGGACGTTGTACTCGGTGGGCGTGAGGTGGACCTCGCCGCCGTCGCGGGTGACCACGCGCTTGTCCATGTCGATGCGCACCCCCTCGACCTCGAGCACGAGCGACCGCGTCGAGCCCGTGAGGACGGTCCTGCGCAAAGCGGAACGGATCCGCGCGAGCAGCTCGCCGGTGCCGAACGGTTTGGTGAGATAGTCGTCGGCCCCCGCGTCGAGCGCGTCGATCTTGTCCTCCTCGCGGCCGCGCGCGGAGATGACGATGATCGGCGCCTTCGACCACTCCCGCAGCCTCTTCGTCACCTCGATGCCGTCGAGGTCGGGGAGGCCGAGGTCGAGCAGGACGACCTCGGGGTTGTGCGTGCGCGCAACCGTGAGCGCCTCGCTCGCCGTCACCGCCTCGAGCGTACGGAAGCCCTGAGCCGTCAACGACATGCGGAGGAAGAGCCGCATCTGCGGATCGTCTTCGACGATGAGCACCGAGGCCGCCGTCATGCGGGCGCCTTCGGCGGCGGGGGTGGCAGCGGCAAGCGGATCGAGAAGCGCGCGCCGCCCTCGGGGCGTGCCTCCGCGGTGATGGTTCCCCCGTGGGCCTCGACGATGCCGCGGCAGATGGCCAGGCCGAGGCCGACGCCGCCGGACGTGGTCTCCGGTCCGCGGACGAACTTCTCGAACACGTCCACGCCCGGCGGCAGGCCGGGGCCGTCGTCGCTCACGGCGATCTCGAGGCCGTCGGCCGCGGCGCCGGCGTCCACGAGGACGCGGGTGCCCGGCGGCGTGTGCTTGGCGGCGTTGTCGAGGAGATTCACCAACACCTGCTCGAAGAGCACCGGATCGACGTGAAGCAGGGGCACGTCCGGCGCGAGGCGGGTCGCGACGGTGCGGGCGCCGAGCCGCGGGCGCACACGCGCGATCGCCGAGCCTACGACCTCCTCGACCGGTACCCACTCGCGCCTGAGCACCAGGGCGCCGGATTCCACCCGCGTCATGTCGAGGAGGCTCGAGACCAATCGCTCGAGATGGAACGCCTGATCCGCGACGGCGCCGAGCAGCGCCCGCCGATCGGCGTCCGAGAGCCTGGCTTCCTCATCGAGGAGCGTGGTGGTGGCGCCGGTGATCGCGCCGAGGGGCGTGCGCAGGTCGTGCGAGACCGCGCTGAGCAGCGAGCTGCGCATCTCTTCCGTGCGCCGCTTCAGCGCCGAGCGGCGCGCCTCCTCCTCAAGGCGCAACCGTTTGATCGCCGCGCCCGTCTGGCGCGCGAACGCGTCTGCGAGATCCCGTTGGGCCGGATCGAGAACGCTGTCATCGCCGCGGTCGCGCACGAGCACGACGAGCACGCCCTCGACCGACGACGGCGTGGTGAGCGGCAGCGCGAGCACGAGGCTGCCGGGGAGCGTGTCCGTCCCGCGGCCGGCGATGCGCCCGTTCTGCATCACCCACGCGACCACGCCACGCTCCGTCTTCTCGAGCGCGCCGATACCGATGCTCGCCGCCACGCCGAGCGTCCCGGTCTCGTCGGGGAGCAGGACCGCGGTCTCCCGCTGGAAGACACCGGCGGCGTGCTCGGCGAGGCTCGTCGCCGCGGACAACGGATCCTGCGCCGCGGACGTCGCCCGCGCGAGCGTGAGCACGCTCTGCGTGCGCCGCTCCCGCACGTTGGCCTCGCTCTCCTGGTCCTTCAACCGCGACGCCAGCGTGCTCACGAACGCTCCGACCACGAACATCATCCCGAACGTGAGAACGTGTCGCGTATCGGCGACCGTGAACGTGAAGAAGGGCGGTACGAAGAAGAAGTCGAAGCCGCCTACCGCGAGCGCGGCGGCGACGAGGGACGCGACGCGCCCGAAGCGCACCGCGGAGAACGTGATCACGGCGAGATAGATGAGGACGACGTCCGTCTCGGCGAGGCGGGAGAGGCCGATGAGCCATGCGATCACGGTCGCCGTGATGACGAGGAGCGCCGCGGCGAGGAGCTCGTGGGGCCGGACGGGTTGGCCTGCGCGACGCTCTGCGGCGCGCTCGCGAGCCAGCGGGACCTTCGCGGACACGACGCGAATGTCGACGTCGTGCGCACCGCGGATGAGCTGTTGCACGAGTGACCCGCGCCAGATGTCGCGCCACGAGAAGCGCGCGTGGGGGCGGCCCACGACGACCTGGGTGATGCTCTCGCCGTGCGCATAGTCGAGGATCGCCTCCGCGACGTTGGCGCCCGAGAGGCGAACGATGCGGGCGCCGAGGCGCTCGGCGAGCTTCAGGTTCTCCTCGAGCCGGTCGCGGTCGGCGTCGCGGAGCGGCGTGAGCGGCGACTCCACCCACGCCGCCAGCCACGGCGCGTCCGCCTCGTCGGACATCCGGCGGCCCGCGCGGATGACCTGCACCGACGTCGGGGACGCTCCGACCAGCACCAGGATGCGCGGCGCTGTGGGCCAGGTGACACGGACCTCGTGCTCGTCGCGGAAAGCGCGGATGTCGTCGTCGATGCGCTCGGCGGTGCGGCGCAACGCGAGCTCGCGAAGACCGAGCAGGTTGCCGCGCCTGAAGAAGCTCTCGAGCGCCCGCTCGCCGGCTTCGCCGAGGTACACTTTGCCGTCGCGCAGGCGCGCGAAGAGCTCGTCGAGCGGGATGTCGACGAGCTCGATCTCATCGGCGCGGTCGAGGATGGCGTCGGGTACGGTTTCGCGCACGACGACGTGGGTGACGGCGGCGACGGCGTCGTTGAGGCTCTCCACGTGTTGGACGTTGAGCGTGGACCATACGTGGACGCCGGCGTCGAGCAGCTCGAGCACATCCTGCCACCGCTTGGCATGCCTGCTCCCGGGCGCGTTGGTGTGCGCGAGCTCGTCGACGAGCAACACCTGCGGCCGCCGCGATTTGGCGGCGTCCAGATCGAGCTCCGTCAGCTTGGTGCCCTTGTACTCCACCACGGCGCGCGGCAGGACCTCGATACCCTCCATCAGCAGCGCCGTCTCCTTGCGTCCGTGGGTCTCCACGAGCCCGACGACGACGTCGATGCCCTCGGCCTTGGCGCGCCGCGCGGCCTCGAGCATGGAGTAGGTCTTGCCGACGCCCGGGGCGTAGCCGAAGAAGACCTTCAGGTGCGCGCGCTCGGCGCGCGCGCCCTCCGCCTGCACGCGGCGCAGGAGGGCGTCGGGGTCGGGTCGGCTCTCGTCGGCGCTCACGACCCTCCGATCATATCCACGCCCGGGGTGGCGCCTTGGCCGGCGGGCGCGGTCGCCGCGGGAGCGCCGGACGCGGGCGGTGGGCCGAGCTTCTCGTCGAGCGCGAGGTTGAGCTCGAGCACGTTGACGCGGGGCTCGCCCCAGATGCCGAGGGTGCGCGCGCGCGTATGCTGATCGACGAGGACCTTGACCGTCGCATCGTCGATGCCGCGCACGTGCGCGACCCGCGGCACCTGGTAGAGCGCCGCGGCCGGCGTGATATCCGGGTCAAGGCCGCTCGACGACGCAGTGACGAGGTCGACCGGCACCTCTTCGCCGGCGGCGCGGCTGACGTGCGCGGCGGCGTCGGCGGCGGCGAGGGCGGCGACCCTCCCCTTCACGGCGTCCACGAGCGCGGGGTTGAGCGGCCCGACGTTTGTCCCCGACGACGACATGGCGTTGTACGGACCGGGCGACGTGGCGGACGGGCGGCCCCAGAAGTGGCCGGGGTTCGTGAAGCTCTGCCCGATGAGCGCGCTGCCCACGACCTCCCCGCTCTTGTTGCGCAGGAGGCTCCCGTCGGCGGTGTGCGAGAACGCCACCTGGCAGATGCCCGTGACGACGGCGGGGTACGCGAGCCCGCACAGAAGCGTAAACAGCGCGAGCAGGACGGCGGCGGGACGGAGAGCGGCGATCATGATGGAACCTCCGGGGTCGGCGTCGTCGTCGAACGGGCGCCGCGGCGGGTCGGCGTCAAATCAAGTGAGCGGCGTCGAGGAGCACGTAGATGAGCTTGATGCACGGGAACGGGAGCACGACGCCGCCGAGTCCGTAGACGAGCAGGTTTCGCCGCAACATCTGCGACGCCGAGCCCGGGCGGACGCGGATGCCGCGCAGCGCGAGGGGGACGAGCGCCATGATGATGAGCGCGTTGAAGATCACCGCGGACAGCACCGCCCCCGTCGGCGACGTCAGCCCCATGACATCGAGCGCGCGCAGCGCCGGGTACGTCGAGGCGAACGCCGCCGGGATGATGGCAAAGTACTTGGCGACGTCGTTGGCGATGGAAAAGGTGGTGAGCGCGCCGCGCGTGATGAGCATCTCCTTGCCGATGCGCACCACGTCGAGGAGCTTGGTGGGGTTGCTGTCGAGGTCGACCATGTTCCCCGCTTCCTTGGCCGCCTGCGTCCCGGTGTTCATCGCGACCGCGACGTCGGCCTGGGCGAGGGCCGGGGCGTCGTTGGTGCCGTCGCCGGTCATGGCCACGAGGTGTCCGCCCTCCTGGTATTCGCGGATGCGCGCCAGCTTCATCTCCGGCGTGGCCTCGGCGAGGAAGTCGTCGACGCCGGCCTCGGCGGCGATGGCGGCCGCGGTGAGGGGATTGTCGCCCGTGATCATCACGGTCTTGATGCCCAGGCTCCGCATCTCGCCGAAGCGCTCCTTGATGCCGCCCTTGACGATGTCCTTCAGCTTGATGACGCCGAGGGCGCGGGAGCCCTCGACGACGACGAGCGGCGTAGCGCCCTCCTTGGCGACCTCGTCGGCGAGCGCGCGCACGGCGTCCGGCATCTTCGCGCCGAGCGACAGCAGATGGCGCTCGACCGCGTCGGCCGCGCCTTTGCGGAGCTTCCTGTTGTCGACGTCGACGCCGCTCATGCGCGTCTGCGCGGAAAAGGGGACGAAGTGCGCGTGCACGGCGCTCAGATCGCGCCCGCGGAGCCCGTGCTTCTCCTTGGCGAGCACGACGATGCTGCGGCCCTCCGGCGTCTCGTCCGCCAGGGACGAGAGCTGCGCGGCGTCGGCGAGCTCGGCCACGGTGGTGTGCGGCGCGGCGATGAAGTCCGTGGCCTGGCGGTTGCCGAGCGTGATCGTGCCGGTCTTGTCGAGCAGCAGCACGTCGACGTCGCCGGCGGCCTCCACGGCGCGGCCGGAGGTAGCGATCACGTTCGCCTGGATCATCCGGTCCATGCCGGCGATGCCGATGGCGGACAGGAGCCCGCCGATCGTGGTGGGGATGAGGCACACGAGCAGCGCGACGAGGACCGTCATGGTCACCGGCGCAGCGCCCGGGATCTTCGACGCCGAGACGGCGTAATCGGACATGGGCCGCAGAGTGACGACGGCGAGCAGGAAGACGATGGTGAGTCCCGCGAGCAGGATGTCGAGCGCGATCTCGTTGGGCGTCTTCTTGCGCGACGCGCCCTCCACCATGGCGATCATCCTGTCGAGGAACGTCTCGCCCGGGTTCACCGTGATGCGCACGATGATCCAGTCGCTGAGCACGCGGGTGCCGCCGGTGACGGCGCAGCGGTCGCCGCCGCTCTCGCGGATCACCGGCGCGCTCTCGCCGGTGATGGCGCTCTCGTCCACCGACGCCACGCCCTCGATGACGTCGCCGTCGCCGGGGATCTGGTCGCCGGCCTCGACGAGGACGACGTCGCCCGCGCGCAGCTTGCCGGACGGAACGACCTCCTGCTGCGCGTCGCGCTTGGCCTCGGCGAGCCGCTTGGCGTTCACCTCCTTGCGCGCCTTGCGCAGCGTGTCGGCCTGCGCCTTGCCGCGGCCCTCCGCCATGGCCTCGGCGAAATTCGCGAACAACACGGTGATCCACAGCCACGCCGTGGTGGCGCCGATGAAGCCGGGGGACGCCTCTCCCTTGCCGGTCACGAGCGCGTGCAGCCACAGCATCGTGGTGAAGACGGACCCGACCTCGACGACGAACATCACCGGGTTTCGCACCATGCGGCGCGGATCGAGCTTCCTGAACGCGTCGAGCGCCGCCGTCTTCACGATCGGTGGCTCGAACAGGGCCCTCTTGGACGCGGTCATGGCGTGCCTCCGAAGAGCATGAAGTGCTCCGCGAGCGGCCCGAGGGCGAGCGCGGGGACGAAGGTGAGAAGGCCGATGAGGATCACGGTCCCCGCGAGCAGCACGACGAACAGCGTGCGGTGCGTCGGCAGCGTCGCGGTCGACTCCGGGATGCTCCTCTTGGCCGCGAGCGATCCCGCGACGGCCAAGACCGCGACGACAGGCAGGAAGCGGCAGATCCACATCGCCACCGCCTGGGTCAGCGCGAGGAACGGCCCGCTGGCGCTGAGCCCGGCGAACGCCGAGCCGTTGTTGCCCGAGGCGGAGGAGAACGCGTACAGGATCTCGGAGTAACCGTGCGCCGCGGGGTTCGCCATGCCGCCCACGGCGCCCGGCACCTCGAGCGCGACCGCGGTGCCCACGAGGATGAAGAGCGCCGGGACGAGCACGCCGACGGCCGCCCACTTCATCTCGTAGCTCTCGAGCTTCTTGCCGAGGTACTCGGGCGTGCGCCCCACCATGAGGCCGGCGATGAACACGGCGATGATGGCGTAGAGCAGCATGCCGTACAGACCGCAGCCCACGCCCCCGAAGACGACCTCACCGAGCTGCATGAGCACGAGGGGGACGAGCCCGCCGAGCGGCGTGTAGGAGTCGTGCATGGAGTTCACCGAGCCGTTCGACGCCGCCGTGGTGTTCGCGCACCAGAGCGCGGACTCGGTGATGCCGAAGCGCACCTCCTTGCCCTCCATGTTGCCGCCCGCCTGCAGCGCGCTCGCGTGCTGGTCGACGCCGGCGGTGGACAACAGCGGGTTGCCGCGCTGCTCGGCCGCGACGCAGAGCACGACGAGCGGCACGAGCAGGACCATCATGGTCGCGTAGAGGGCGATCGCCTGCCGCCGGTCTCTGATCATCCTGCCGAACGCGAACACGCACGCGCCGGGGATGAGGAGGATGGCGAGGCACTCGAGGAAGTTCGTGAACGGCGTGGGGTTCTCGTACGGGTGCGACGAGTTCACGTTGAAGAAGCCGCCGCCGTTGGTGCCGAGCTGCTTGATCGCCACCTGCGACGCCACGGGCCCGAGCGCCAACCGCTGATCCGCCGGCGCCCTCTCCGTGGCCGGAGGCCCACCGTCGACCGCCGTCGGCGCCTCGAGCGGGCGCGCCTGTGCCGCACCCGTGAACGTCTGTGGCATGCCGCGGGCACAGAGCACCAGCGCGAGCACGAACGACAGCGGCAGCAGCACGCGCAGCGTGACGCGCGTGAGGTCCACCCAGAAGTTGCCGAGACCGTCGGTGTTCTTGCGCGCGAAGCCGCGGGCGACGGCGTAGAGCACGGCGATGCCCACCGCGGCGGACACGAAGTTCTGCACCGTGAGCCCCGCCATCTGCGTAAGGAAGCTCATCGTGGTCTCGCCGCCGTACGCCTGCCAGTTCGTGTTGGTGGTGAAGCTGACGGCGGTGTTGAAGGCGAGCCCCGGCTCCACGGCGCCGAGCTTCAGCGGGTTGAGCGGGAGCGAGCCCTGCAGGCGCTCGAGCAGGTAGACGGCGAGTACGGAGAAGAGGCTGAAGACCATCACGGACTTCGCGTACTGCCGCCAGTCCATCTCCTCCTCCTCGCGCACGCCGGCGAGGCGGTAGAACAAACGCTCGAGGGGCCCGAACACGCGCGCGAGCACGCCCTCGTTCCCCGCCGCGCGGGCCATCAGCGCGCCGAGCGGGACCGCGAGCCCCGTGAGCACGGCAAAGTAGACGATGAGCTTGACGATGCCGATGCCTGTCATTGCAGCTTCTCCGGAAAGAGCAGCGCCACGAGGAGGTAGCCGAAGAGGCCGAGCGACAGCAGGCCGGCCGTGATGAGAAGGGCGCTCACGGCGAGCCCCCGGCGGTCCGCGAGCCTCCGCCGCGCGCGCGTCCACGCATGTGGTTCGCGCCTTCGATCGAGAGGACGGTCAGCGCGAACAGCGCGGCGAGGAAGACGAGGGGGATCCAGTCGGGCATGAGCGTCTCCGGTGCGGCTAGAACCAGGCGGTGGCGCCGACGGTGAGGGTGTCCTGCGACAAGGCGTTCGGCGTGACGTCGTCGCGGACCTCGCCGCGGAAATAGGTGGGCGCGTCGGCGAGGTCATGGCGATACTCGAGACGAAAGGACACGCCGTCCGCGGGCTGGTAGTCGAGCGTGGCCGTGCCGGAGCCGACGCGCGTGCCCGGCCAGAAGATGTGCGACGCTTCGCCCTCGGCGTTCTTTGCCGGCTGCTCGGCGAACCCGTCGACCCGCGCGGCGACGAAGAGCTCCGGCAGGACCTGCGCCCGAGCGGCGACGGCGCCGGCGAGCCACGTGGTCTGCCCGAACGCGTTCGACTCGAGCCCCGCGTCGGAGTGCGCGAGCAGCGACAGCCGATCGAACGCCGACCAGACGACGTAGACGTCGCCGATGTTGCGCCACGACCCGTCGCCTTCGGGCGCGCCCTTCGCCCGCTCCGGCCCGCCGTAATAGATGGCCTGGCCCGAGAGCGTGTCGCCCGCGTAGGAGACGGCGAGCGCGAACGACTTGCCGTCGTTGTTGTCGACGATGTCGTTGATGCCGTTTGTCACCATCAGCATGGTCGACCAGTGGTCGTCGATGGAGAGCGTGGCCTGCGCGCCCGCGTGGTAGACGGGCAGCGCGAACCAGACGTCCGAGCGCGACCAATTCCAGTTGTCCTTGACGGCGATGCCCTCGGGGCCGATGGGCGAGAGGAAGACGCCGCCCTTGACGACGAGCCCCGAGAGCACGGGGAAGCGGTAGCCCACGTTCGCCTGCTGGAGGAAGCGGAACAGCCCGCCGTCGGTCGGCGCGACGCCGCCGGCGCCGGGCGCGGCGGTCTCGGCGGCGTACGACGATGCGCCGACGGCTCCGACCTGCAGCGCCACGACGCCGACGACATCAACCACGTCCCAGCTCGCCTGGAGCTCCGCGTTCTGCAAGGTGATCGAGTTGTGGCGATTGTCGAAGGCGCGGAAAGCCGTGATCCCGTTCGACGGCATGTTGAAATTCCACTGGTAGTACGCCTCGGCGTATCCGTTCAGGGTGAACGGCGGCGCTCTCCCCTCGTCGCAGGCTGAGGTGGCGGCAACGCTCGAGAGGAAGAGGGCGGGGGCGAGCATTCGATCTCCGTGGCAGCGTGACGAACGAATACCCGCAAGGGCGTCAACGAAGATTCAAACCGCGTGGGCCGCGCGCTGCGTCGGTTCAACGTGAGCGTCGGATCGCGGCCGGGCGACGCGGAGGTGCTGGGGCTCGCCCCTGCCGTGCGCGCCTTCAAGCCCTCACGTGCGCTGCGCTCGCGCCTCGAGCCAATCTGCAGAAGGCCGGCGATGCCGCAGAGAGCGAACAGCCCGCCGACGCTCGAGGCGACGCCCAAGCCCCGGCGCGCGGCGATCTCCACGGCGACGGGAACCATGCCGACGACGAGGAGCATGGTGAAGACACCGATGGGGAAGGAGCGGCGCGCGCACCCGGGCGGTACGGTCGAAACAGGCGGCACGCTCACTCAGGAGACGCTACGGCGCATCCGATCAAGGAAGGTTCAAGACCGTGCCGTCGAGTGATCGAACCGGGCGGGCTCACGAGAGGCGGTCCTGCGCGAGCCGTCAGAGGTCGATCTGGGCGCCGATCTCGATCACTTGCGTGTGGGGGATGCGGAAGTAGCGGTCGGCGTTCACGGCGTTCCTCGACAGGAAACCGAAGAGGCTCTCGAGCATGGTGCCCATCTGGCCGCCGGGGTTGGCGAGGATGCGCTCGCGGGCGAGGTAATACGTGACTTCGTCGAGGTCGAGGTCGAGCACGCGCCTGCGCACGGCGAGGTCGATGGCCTTGGGGACGTTCGGCTGCTGCATGAAGCCGTAGTACACGTGCATGCGCCAGAAGCCGTGCCCGAGCTCTTCCACGTCGAGGCGGTCGCGGTTCTCCACCGCCGGCGTCTCCGTCGTCACCACGGTGAGGAGGACGATGGTCTTGTGCAGCGAACGGGTCCGCTCCACGAGGTGCACGAGGATGGGCGGGACGCCCTGGTCCGCCGACGCCATGAACACGCCCACGCCGTCCACGCGCCGGGACACCTTGGCCGCGATGATCTGCCACGCGTCCTCGAACGACGGATAGCGCGTGGAGTACACCGCCGCCACCAGCCGCCGGCCCTCGTGCCACACGAGCATCACGACGACGACGGCGGCGCCCATCAACAGGGGCACGTAGCCGCCGTCCTCGACCTTCACCAGGTTGGCCGCGATGAAGGGGATGTCGAACGCCGCGAACAGCAGCAGCAGCGCCAGCGCGCGGGGCTTGCGCCAGCCGCGTTGGGTGATGAGCACGACGGTGTAGACGATCGACGTGATGATCATGGTGAGGCTCACCGCGATGCCGTACGCCGACGCCAGGCGCGTCGACTCGCGGAACCCGAGCACGAGCAGGATGCAGGCGACGGCGACGAGCGCGTTTATCTCCGGGATGTAGATCTGCCCCTCCTGCTCGCCCGCGGTGTGCTTGATGGTCACGCGCGGGAAGAACCCGAGCTGCATGGCCTGACGGGTGAGGGAGAAGGAGCCCGAGATCATCGCCTGCGACGCGATGATGGTGGCCATGCTCGCGAGGATGACGAGGGCGAACGTGGCCGGGCCGGTGGGCACCAGGTGGAAGAACGGGTTCACCGCCGCCGACGGGTCACGGATGATGAGCGCGCCCTGCCCGAAGTACGACAGGAGGAGCGCGGGCATCACGAGGAAGAACCACGCGCGGCGGATGGCCCCGGCGCCGAAGTGGCCCATGTCGGCGTACAGCGCTTCGCCGCCGGTGACGGCGAGGAAGACGGAGCCGAGGATAAAGAACCCATGCGCCCCGTGCGACGCGAAGTACTCCACCGCGTAGTGCGGCGACGCCGCCACGAGGACCTCCGGGCGGTGCGCGATGTGGAAGACACCGAGCGCCGCCAACGTGGTGAACCACACGATCATCACGGGGCCGAAGAGCTTGCCGATGAGCGCCGTGCCGCGGCTCTGGATGCCGAAGAGAGCGACCAGGATCACGAGCGCGATGGGCAGGACGAAGTGCAGGAGCTCCGGCTTGGCCACCGTCAAGCCTTCGACGGCGGCGAGCACCGAGATGGCAGGGGTGATGGCGCCGTCGCCGTACAACAGCGCCGCGGCGATCACCACGAGCACGGCGACCAGCGACAGCGGCTTGCCTGCCGGGGCGCGGAGTCGCTCGGGCACGAGGGCGAGCAGCGCGAAGATGCCGCCCTCGCCCTTGTTGTCGGCGCGCATGATGAACACGAGGTACTTCACGGTCACGACCATCACGAGCGACCAGAAGATCATGCTCAGGATCTGCATCACCTCCACCGGCGCCGCCTTGGTGACGTCGTCGGGCGCTACGTGCAGGAGGCACTCGTGGATGGTGTACAGCGGGCTGGTGCCGATGTCGCCGTAGACGACGCCGAGGGCGCCGAGCATCAGCGCGAAGATCCGCCTGTCCGGCGCGGCGCGGACGTCGGGGCGCTCGTCGGTCGCGCCGTGGAGCGGAGCAGCGGAGGTGTCGCTCGGCATGGCGGCGACCATGCTGCGGGCGGTCGCGGTCGTCGAACGATGACGACGTCGAACGCGCGACTTTGATCTTTCCTTGATGCCGTCGGCGCGCGTCTTGACGCGCCGCTGATGCTCACACGCGCATGCGGTAGCCGACGCCGGGCTCGGTGATGAGGAAGCTCGGGCGCGTGGCGTCGCGTTCGAGCTTCTTGCGCAGCTCCGCCATCTGCACGCGCACGTAGTGCGTCTGCTCGACGGCGCCCGGGCCCCACACCTCCTTCAAGATCAGCCGGTGCGTGAGCACCTTGCCGGCGTGCCGGGCGAGCAACGCGAGGAGCTTGTACTCGGTGGGCGTGAGGTGGACCTCGCAGCCGTCGTGGGTCACGACGCGCGACGCGAGGTCGATGCGCACGCCGCCGCTCTCCACCACCTGCGGCGGCGACGGGCCGGATGCCGCGGCGGCGTGCCGCAGCGCCACGCGAATGCGCGCGAGCAGCTCGCCGGTGCCGAACGGTTTGGTCAGGTAGTCGTCGGCGCCCGCGTCGAGCGCCGTGACCTTGTCCTCTTCGCGGCCGCGCGCGGACAGCACGATGATGGGCGCTTTGCACCACTCGCGCAGGCGGCGCGTGACGTCGAGCCCGTCGCCGTCGGGGAGCCCGAGGTCGAGGAGCACGACGTCGGGGTTGTGGCCGGGAGCGAGCGACAGCGCCTCCGACGCGGTGCCCGCCTCCACCAGGCGAAAGCCGTTCGCGCCGAGCGCCGCGCGAAGGAAGCGGCGCATCTGCACCTCGTCCTCGACCACCAGCACCAGCGGTGCGTCGGCGGCGCGCGCGGTCACGGCGCCTCCGGCACGCCCGGGGCCTCGCCGACGGGGAGCGCGATGCGAAAGGCGGCGCCGCGCTCGCGCGCGTCCACGGCGATGCTGCCCCCGTGCGCCTCGACGATGCCCTTGGCGATGGCGAGGCCGAGGCCGACGCCGCCGCCTTGCGCGTGCGGCCCTCGTACGAAGCGCTCGAAGACGTCGACGCCGTCGGGGATGCCGGGGCCGTCGTCGGCGACGACGACCTCCACGCCGCCGTCGCAGGGGGCCGCCGTCACCTCGATGCGCGCCGCGGGCGGCGTGTGCTTCGCGGCGTTTTCGAGGAGGTTCACCAGCACGAGCTCGAAGAGCCCCGGGTCCACGTGGACGAGCGTGGCCGCGGCGTCGATGGACGTGCTGACGGCGCGCGGTCCCAGGCGCGCCTCCGTGCGCGCGAGCGCCGAGCCGACGAGCTCCTCGAGGGGGATCCACTCGAGCTTGAGCCGCAGCGTCCCCGACTCGATGCGCGTCATGTCGAGCAGGTTGGCCACCAGCCGCTCGAGGTGGAAGCCCTCGTCCGCGATGGCCTCGAGGAGGGCGCGGCGCTCGTCGGCGGGGATGCGGCCGTCGTCGTCGCGGAGCGCGGTGGCGGCGCCGGTGATGGCGCCGAGCGGCGTGCGCAGGTCGTGCGAGACCGCGCTCAACAGCGCCGTCTTCATCTCCTCGTTTCTCGACTTCAGCGCGGCCTCGATGCCGCGACGCTTGAGCCGCTTGGCCAACGTCGACAACGTGATGCCCACGGCGAACATCATCGAGAAGGTGACGAGGTGACGCGAGCTGGCGACGAAGAAGGTGTACAGCGGCGGGATGAACAGGAAGTCGTACGCCGCCACCGACAGCGCCGCTGCGAGCACCGCCGCGCCTTGCCCGAAGCGCAGCGCCGCGAACATGACCGCGGCGAGGTAGAGCATGACGATGTCCTCGGGCGCGAGCGTCGCCGGCGCGAGCGCGAACGAGCACGCCGTGGCGGCGACCACGAGGAGCGTGGTCCACGCGATGTCGAGGGGCATCCGCCGCCGCACCCCGGCAGTCTCGCGATCGGACCGGCCGGTGGCAATGCCGCGGCGTCGCTCCGGGGGCCCTGCGGCGGCGCGCCGCTCCCGCGCGGTCTCGATGAGCTCGATCAGCGCCGCGAGGGAGCCGTAGAACACCACGGCGAGGACGATGGTGGCCGCTCCGGTCATGGGCCGACGCTAGGCGCCGGCGCGTCAGCGCGACCTCAAAAGCCGGGCGCCGGTCATCAAGGCCGCGTCAAGGCCGCGTCGAGGCGGTCACAGATCGATCTGCGCGCCGACCTCGATGACCTGCGTGTGCGGGATGCGGAAGTAGCGGTCGGCGTTGACGGCGTTTCGCGACAGGAAGCCGAAGAAGCTCTCGAGCACGACGCCCATCTCGCCGCCGGGCTTGGCGAGGATGCGTTCGCGCGCGAGGTAGTAGGTGAGCTCGTCGATGTCGACGTCGATGTCGCGGCGGCGCACCGCGAGGTCGAGGGCCTTCGGGACGTTCGGCTGTTGCATGAAGCCGTAATAGACGTGCACGCGCCAGAAGCCGTGGCCTATCTCGGCGACGTCGATGCGGTCGCGGTTCTCCACCACCGGCGTGTCCTTGGTGACCACGGTGAGGAGCACGATGGTCTTGTGCAGCGAGCGCGTGCGCTCCACCAGGTGCACGAGGATGGGCGGGACGCCCTGGTCCGCGGACGCCATGAACACGCCCACGCCGTCCACGCGCTGGGCGATCTTCTGCGAGATGATGGACCAGGCGTCGTCGAAAGACGGGTAGCGCGTGGAGTACACGAGCCCCACGTTCTTCCGGCCCTCGTGCCACACCAGCATGATGGAGACCACGAACGCGCCGATGCCGAGGGGCACGTAGCCGCCGTGGGGGATCTTGAACGCGTTGGCGACGACGAAGGGCAGGTCGAAGCACAGGAAGAGCATGATGAGCGGCAGCGCCTTGCGCGTGGGCCAGCCGCGGTTGGTGCGCAGGACGATGAAGTACACCACCGACGTGATGGTCATCGTCCCCGTCACCGCCACGCCGTACACCGACGCCATCGCCGACGACGAGCGGAACGCAAGCACCAGGCAGATGCAGATGAACCCGAGGAAGTAGTTGATCTCGGGGATGTAGATCTGGCCTTCCTGGTTCTCGGCCGTGTGCTTGATGGTGACACGCGGGAAGAAGCCCATCTGCATCGCCTGGCGCGTCAGCGAGAACGACCCCGAGATCAAGGCCTGCGACGCGATGATGGTGGCGAAGCTCGACAGCACCACCAGCGCGTACGTGGCGCCGCCGGCGGGCACCATGCGGAAGAACGGGTTCTGGATGGCCTCGGGGTCGCGGATGATGAGCGCGCCCTGGCCGAAGTAGGACAGCACGAGCGCAGGCAGCACGAGGAGGAGCCAGGCGCGGCGGATGGGCGGGAGCCCGAAGTGGCCCATGTCCGCGTACAGCGCCTCGCCGCCGGTGACGGCGAGGACGACCGAGCCGAGCACGAGGCCGCCGCTCAGGCCGTGCTGCATGAAGTAGCGGATCACGTGGTGCGGCGAGAGCGCCTCGAGCACCTCCGGCGTGTGCGCCACGTGGTAGGCGCCGAGCACCGCCAGCGAGCCGAACCACAGGACCATGATGGGCCCGAAGAGCTGCCCGATGAGGTTGGTGCCGCGGCTCTGGATGGAGAACAACAACACGAGGAGCGCGAGCGTGATGGGCAAGACGAAGTGCGCGAAGCCCGGCTGCGCCACCGTGATGCCCTCCACCGCCGACAGCACCGAGATGGCGGGGGTGATGGCGCCGTCGCCGTAGAGGAAGGAGGCGCCGACGACCACGAGCACCGCCACCGCCGACAGCGGCTGCAGCGGCCCCGCGCGCAGCTTCTCCGGCACCAGGGCCAGGAGGGCCATGATGCCGCCCTCGCCCTTGTTGTCGGCGTGCATGATGAACACGAGGTACTTGATGGTGACGACGACCATCAGCGACCAGAAGATGAGGCTCAAGACGTCGAGCACGTCGCCGCGCAGCTCGGGCTGGCTCTGCGGCGCGAGGAACTTGATGCACTCGCGCAGCGTGTACAGGGGGCTCGTGCCGATGTCGCCGAAGACGACGCCGAGGGCGCCGAGCATCAGCGGCAGCATGCGCCGCTCGTGGCCGCCGTGGTGGCGCTCGCTCGGCTCGGGCGTCGGACGCGGCGGTGCCGCTGGAGGCTCGGCCGTCGGAGTTGTCGTCGTCGGGGGCGCGGCCGCGGAGGTCGATGTCGGGCCCGGTTGTGAATCACCGCCCATGGCGAAGGCACACTATCATCGGTCGGGCCCGCGCGCGGCTTTGCGGTCACCGAAGAGACGACAAGTCCGCCACGGTATTCAGGTTTCGGAAGGCGCCTCGATCTGCGACGGGTACGCGGGCGGGCGCCAGGGCCTCGAGGACCGCGCCCAGCCTGCGCTCGCCCGCGCGCGCCAGCCGCGCCACCGCGTCGCCCGCGGCGGCGTCGATGACCACCGGGAGCGGCTCGAGCCGCCCCGCCAGGACGAAGCAAGCCGCGCGCGCTCCGGCGTCGTCCTCGTCGAGGGCGCGCACGAGCCGCGCGAGGTGGCCGGGCCCGATGCCGGGCATGTCCACGGCGACGACGGCGTAGCGCGCGCCGCGCCCGCTCTCGAGGAGCGCGAGCACGCCCGCCACGGGCCCCGCGCACGCCCCGGCCTCCCCCGCAGGCGCCCCGGCCGGGAGCGCGGCGTCGGGGATGCGCTCGACGTCGTCGGGGATGCCGCGGGCGTGCCCAAGCGCGACGACGTCGGCGCAGCAGGCGCGCAGCACGCGCACGGCGCGCTCCCCGAGCGTCTCGCCCGCGCCGCCGTCGCCGGGCACGGGGAGCGTCGCCTTGTCGCGCCCCATGCGAGCGCTCGCCCCGCCCGCGAGCACGGCGCCGACGAGGTCCTTCATGCCGGCCGCCCCACCCGCTCGCTCACGGCAGATCGACGTCGAGCGTGAGCCCGAACTTCGATGCCGCGCGGACGCGCCCGGGCTCGACGAGCAAGCAGGTCTGAAGGCCCGTGCATGACAGGAGCGCGGCCTCGTCCGTGACCCTCACGGGCTGGTGCGCCGGATCGAGGCTCACGTCCGGCGCGGTGACGCCGGGCGTGTGCAGATCGACGATGACCTCGCCGGGGCCGCCGGCGTCCACCTCGACGAGCGTCGCTCCGCTGACGCCGGCAAGCACCCGGCGGCGCACTCGGACGTCACCGACCTCGAGGCTCGTGTCCGAGCGCGGGCTCGCGGAGGTGGCGACGATGCGCGCCACGAAGCTCTGCCCCATGTCGTCGCCGCCGCCGGGGGCGTCGCCGTTGTCGAGCGTCGTCAGGAGCCGCGGGTCGGACAGCACCATGATGGCGTCCTCGCGCACGAACAGCGGCAGGCGCTCGAGGGGCGCGTCGACCGTCTGCAGGCCGGGTCCTTGCACGACGCTGTCGTCCCACCACGACCACCACGTGCCTGCGGGGACGAAGAGCGTTCGGGTGCGCGCGCCGTCGGCAACGACCGGCGCGGCCAACAGCGTGCCCACCGGGGAAGGGTCGCCGTCGACCGAGTCGGCGACGGCGTCCCGCGCCGACTTCACCCCGAGCACGAAGGTGTCGGCGTCGGCCCAGGCCGCGTCGCTGCCGTCGATGGCGCCGACCGGCACCGCCACCGGCGTGCCGTCCTCGGACTCCTGCGCGAGCCAGCGCGCGAACATGGGCATGAGGTCCATGTGCAGCCGCGCCGCCTGCGTGAACGCGTCGACGACGTCGACGAGCTCCGGGTCCCACGCCGCCTGGTTGCCGCCGCCGCCGACCTGCATCACCGTGGACACCGCGCCGAATTGCGCCCAGCGCACGAACGCCTCGGGCGTGGGCATCCCCTGGCGGTAGCCGCCGACGTCGCTGCCGTACAGCGGGTACGCGCTCATCGCCAGCGACAGATACCCGCCCACCGCCGCGGGCAGCCCGCCCACGGCCTTCGACGTGTCGTCCGGCGACGACGTGTAGGGCGCGCCGTGCACTTCGAAGCCGCTGTCGAGGTCGCCGGGCCAGATGGCGGTGCCGTTCTTCTGGTCGTAGATGCCGCCGGTGCGCGTGATGACGAAGTGGTCGTTGCCGGGCCACTGCGCCTCGAGCTCGGCGAGGTAGCACTCGTGGTACAGGCGCGAGAAGCGCGTCTGCTCCGTGGCGGTGGTGGTGCCGTCGAAGAAGCGCGGCACGTCGTTCGGAAAGAGCCCGAGCAGGTCGGGGCGCATGGTCTCGCCGTAGTCGAGCTTGAAGCCGCGCACGCCGCCGGCGATGAGCGGGCGCATCAAGGCGCGATAGGCGGCGCAGGCGTCGTCGTTGGTGAAGTCGACGAAGCCGCCGGTGCCTCGGCCCCAGGGGAAGGTGAAGGCGCCGCCGCCGGCGTCGGCGACGAGGAGCCCGTCTTGCGCGAACTGATCGAAGATCGGCTTGGACGCGAACGCCGGCATGCCGAAGGCCTCGCCGCTGTCGTCGGACGTGTTCAGGTTGTCGGTGGCCCACGTGATGACGTGGAAGCCCTGCGCCTCGAGCTGCGCGATTGCGTCATGGATGCCGGGGAGCTGCGCTTCGTTGAAGGCGAACGTGTTGTAGCCGGTCTCCCAGGGCGCATCGATCCAGATGGTGGACGTGGGGATGCCGCGCGTGCGCATCTCGGCGGCGTCGGCGAGGAGCTTGTCGGTGCCGGAGCGGACGACGTTGCCGTCGACGTCGACATCGGCGTCGACGTCGTTGCGCCACTGCATGGGCGCGAGCACCCATGACGGCGGCGCGGGCGGCAGGCCCATGCGCCGCGCGAGCGCCGCGACGGCGTCGACGATGGGGCGCGGCGCGCCGGTGGAAGCGTGCTCTCCTCCATACGAAGGGCGCAGCGCCAGGTGGAGCGCGTTGCCGTGGAAGCGGACGATGGTGGCCTTTTCGTCCGAGACGCCGACGTCGAACGCGCCGACGCGCTCCTCGTCGACCAGCACGGCGTAGCCGGCGCTGCTCGCGAAGAACGGCACCGGCGCGTGGGCCTCGTTGGTGCCCGAGTCGAATTCGCCGGGCGCGTCGAAGTACGCGGGCGTGACGCGCCCGCGCAGGTCGGGCCCGTCGAAGCGCTCGCCGCCGCCGACGAGGTGCTCGCCCTCCTGCAGCCGGAGGCAGGTGCCGGCGAAGGCGACGTCGACCTCGTCCTCGTCGAAGGCGACGTCGAGGTTCACCCAGCCGTCCTCGGCCTGGCGCAGCGTCAGGCGCGCGGTGCTGACCTTCTTGCCGTCGTCGTCGAGCATGTCGACCACGAGCGCCCCGGGGCCGCGCGCCTGCGCGACGGTGGCGTCGCCCGAGTGGAGCCACACCTCGTCGCCCGTGGGCGCCTCCGGCTTGTGCCACGCGCCGCTGTCGCTGTCGGCGCGCAACGCGAGCGTGAGCGGCGCGCAGCCGGGGCCGCCGGTGGTCGTGGCGCCGCCGCCGACGGTGAAGCCGAACGGCGCGAGCGTCGCCCGCACGCCGCCGACCGTGACGGCTTCGCGCGCGGGCGGCGGCGAGCACGCCGCGACGGCGGCGGCGACGACGACGACGGGGATGCGAGCCATCGCCGCACCCTGGCACGCCGGCGCGCGCTGAAAAGGGGGCGCCGGCGAAGGGGGCGCCGGCGAAGGGGCGCTTATTGGAGCTGGACCTGGATGGCCTTCAGGAGGACGGCCGCGCGCTTCACGGCGGGGTCTTTGCCCTGGGGATCGTCGGTGATGGCGCGGGTGAGGTCCTCGACCGCCTCGTGGAGCTTCCCCGCCATCGCGCGGATCTCGCCGCGGTGCGCGCGCGCGGTGGTCTGGTACGGGTTGACGTCGAGCGCGCGCGAGTAGAGCCGCTCGGCCTCGTCGTTCTCGTTGTTCTGCTGGTGCGCCGACGCGAGGCAGGTGAGGAAGTAGGCGTCGTACGGATCGAGCGCGACGAGGCCGAAGAAGACCTCCTTGCCCTCTTTCAGCTTCCCCTCGGTGAGGAAGCGGTAGCCGACCTCGGCCATCCGGTACTGCTCCTTCTTGGTGATGCCCTCGAGCTCGCCAAGCGTGCGGTGGCCCTTCAGGAACGCGTCGAGCTCGCTCGGGGCGTACGCGACGATCTTCTTACCCTCGGCCGCGGCCTTCTTGATCTCGTCCTCGGTGAGCTTCCTGCCCTTGCCCTTGTCCTTGTCGAGGGCCTTGACGTTCGGCTTCACCACCGCGCGGCGGGCGCCCTGCGTCGCCACCTGCACCTTCGACGACGGCGGCGGCGCCTTAGGCCCGGGCTTGCCCGGCTCCGGCTTCTTGTCGAGGCCCTTCTTGATCGGCATGCCTCATCCTACGCGCGCCGGTTCAGACGAACAGCGCGCGGTTCAGGCCGAGGGTCTGTCCGAGCAGGCTCGTCATCTCGAGCTGGCGGAACATCTGGCCGAACATGTGCCCGGCCGCCTGCAGGCCCTGGAAGGGGTTGGCGAAGACGTTGGCGAGCCCGCCCACCGCGTTTTGCCCGTAGGTCTGCTCGAGGATGCGGCGCTGCTCCTGCTGCAGGCGAGCGGCGTTGTCGGACTGGGAGAGCTGGTTGACGACGAAGTCGCGGATGCCCGGCGGCAGATCGCGGCCCGCGGTCTCTGCGAGCTCGCCGCGGATGAGGTTGCCCCACGCGCCGCGCTGCGAGATCGGGTCGGGGCGCAAAGAGGCGTCGATCTTGAACGCGCGGTTCCTGTCGAGCACCTGGTCGTAGCCGTTGTGCCCGTCGGCGTTCTGGATGGTGCCGCTGATGACGCCCTGGAATTGGCCGCCACGCTCGCGCGCCCACTGCACGCGATCGTTGCCGTCGGCCTCGCGGCCGGTGCCGCCAAGGACGAAGGTGTCGCGGTTGGGGTTCACCGAGGCGACCTGCGCGCGGTACGAGAAGCCGTCGCTCTGCAGCGCGCCCACCTCGGGCTTGCCCGAATTCACGCCGCTCACCTGGATGTGGTCGCTGCCGTTGGTGATGTTGAGCGTGGACGAGAGCGTGCGGCCCTGCTCCGCGGTGGTGCCGACGTCGATGGTGGTGCCGTCGGGGAGGCGGAAGGTGGAGGACTTGGAGAAGTCCCAGCGCTGGCCGTCGGCCTCGTCGACGTGGGGGTCGCCCCAGACGCGGGACAGGGCCTTGTCCTGCGGGCCCTGTTGCGGCCCGTAGATCTTCCACGCGGCGTCCTTGCCCTCGGGGACGATGGTGTAGCCGCCGGCGGTGCGGATGGCGTTCTTGGGCCAGCCCTCGGGGCTCGTCGTCAGGCCGCGCCCGGCGGGAGCGGCCGAGAGGTCCTGGCTCGGCGGCTGGAGGCAACCGCACGACGGCGCCTGCGGCGCGCTGCGGGCGTCGAAGGCGCCCTTGAAGGCGGCGAAGAGCGCGGCGCCGGCGAGCATGGCGCCGCAGATCTCGTCCATCTGCGGCGTGGCCTTGTTGACCTGCGCCTTGATGGCCGAGAGGTCCTGCTTGTTGCACTGCTGCGCAGCGTTTTGGACCTTGTCCTGAAGCGGGCGAACATCAACGGGCTTCGGCTGCACTCCGCACATCACGCGACCTCGTGGCAAAGGAATGTCTCTGTCCGACAAGGGGGATTGTCGCATGTCTCATCGGATGAGTTGCGGAGGACGAAAGGCGGATCCGCAGGTAGGACAGGTACTTACCTGAGCGCACCCTCGACGATGGCCCACACCGCGCCGGCGTCGGTGGTGGCGTCGTCGGGCTTGCCGGGGAAGCGGCCGCAGAACGACGACTTCAAGATCTCGCCGAGCATCTTTTGCTGCTCGCCCTCGAACAGCGGGTGCTTCAGGTACACGCAGGCCTCGTCGGTGGCCCGCACCGACAGCCCCTGCGAAAGCTCGGGCGACTTGCGCACGCGATCGGCCACGGAGACCACCGCCTCGATGAGCCCCTTGGGCAGCTCGGGGTGGCGGCCCGCCAGCAGCTTCACCTCCTCCTCCGCGGGCGGATAGCTCATCTGAATGGGCGCGAAGCGATCGAGCTGCGCGGCGTCGATGCCGAAGGTGGCGGAGAACTCGCTGCCACGGTTGGTGGCGGCGACGAACTGCACGTTGTCGGGGATGGCGATGAAGTGGTTGGTGATGGGGTTGAAGATCTTGCGCGTGGAGTCGAGCGCGGGCATCAGCGCGTTGCGCGCGCTCTCCTGACACCGGTTGAGCTCGTCGAGGAAGATCAGGAAGCGCACGCCGGGCTCGGACTCCGCCTCCTCCAGCGCCGCCAGGAAGTCCGTCCTGGTGAAGTCGGTCACGGGTTGGCCGGAGGCGGAGGCGCGCACCTGCACGGTGGCGAGGAAGTCGGTGGCCTCGACGACGGCGCCGCAGTTGAAGAACACGAAGCGCATGCCGAGCGCTGCGGCGATGGCCCGCGCCACCACCGTCTTGCCGCAGCCCTGCGGTCCGTCGAGCAGGATGTTGAGGCCGCTCTCGAGGAGCACCTGGATCTTCTTGGACACGACGGGATCGAGCCACACGCCCTCGAGCCGGAACGGCACCGCCTCCACCAGGTCCACTTCGATGGCGCCTCGCCCGTCCTGCTCCGTCTTGGTGATCGAGGTGATCCTCACGCGCCACGGGACGCCGGGCTGCGCGCGGGGGTCGTTGCAGAGCACCACCTTGGGTGCCCGCCGCCCGTCGAGGTGCGTGGCGCGCAGGCGATACCCCGAGCTCTCGACGGGGTTCGCGTACAACGTCGCCTCGTAGACCCCGCCCACGCGCAGCTCTTCGATCTTCCATTTGCCGGCCATAGTGGGGCGCTTGTACCGCGAAAGGGGCGCTTTGGCCGCGGCCTGGTACGCTGCCGCCCGGAGGTCTTCGATGCGTGCTCTCGTTCTCGGTGTCACGGCCTGCTCGATCGTCGCGTTCCTCGGCGCGTGCCCAAGCGCGGAAGGGGAAGGCGAAGGTGAAGGTGAAGGCGAAGGCGAGGGCGAAGGTGAGATCACGGCGGCGCAGGCGGCCGACGCCTTCGCCGGGCTCGTCACGCGATGCCTCGGCGAGGGGTTTCAAGGGCAGGCCGAGCCCACCCTCATCGCCGCGCTCACCACCCAGGAGGCCGCGGCGCTGCGCGACGCGTTCCTCGCGCAGCTCGAGAGTCCGAACGTCGTCTTCGACGGCGCCCAGGCGGCCACGTGCAAGACCGCCCTCGACTCCCTGTCTTGCGACGACCTCTTCAACGGCGGGGACGAGCCGCCGGACTGCGTCGCCGTCACGCAGGGCACCCTCGCCGAGGGAACGGCGTGCGCGTTCGACGGCGAGTGTCAGCCCGGGCTCGCTTGCTCCGGCTTCACCTCCACGACGTGCGGCACCTGCGTGGCGCAGGCGGGCGAGGGTGAAGACTGCAGCAACGCCGCGTGCGCCGGGGGCCTCCAGTGCGGTGCGGACAGCTTGTGCGAGGCGCCGCCGCCGTTCGTCGACACCGGCGACGCGTGCGACGAGCAGACCGGGACCTTCTGCGGGCGGCAGGGCGATCAGTGCATCAACAGCGTCTGCGTGACGCCCAACGTCGTGCAGGTCGGTGACGCCTGCGACCAGGTCACGAACCACTGCATCGACAGCGCCAGCAAGAACATCTGTCTGCCGGACCCGCAGCCCGCCACCACGGCGACGTGCACGGCGAGAACGGGGCTCGACGGCGACTGCTCCGCGCTCCCGCTGTGCGACGACACGGTCGCCACGTGCGAAAACGGCACCTGCGTCGCCGCCGGCGCCGAGGGCGACGCGTGCAACTCGGGCACGACGCAGCCGTGTCTGGTGGGGCTCACCTGCCAGGCGGGGACGTGCGCGCCGCAGATCGGCGCCTTCGAGGGCCTCCCCGTCTGCGAGTGACCCCTCAGCGGCCGCCCGTGGTCTTGCGCACGAGCTTGGAGACCACGCGGGCGAAGCGGCGGCCGGCGTCGTCGACGTCCTCGCCGAGGATCTCGACGTAGTGCTTGAAGCAGCGCTCCTTCAACGGCCGCACCGCAACCTGCGCCGTCAGCGTGCCGCCGCGCTCGAGGCGGTTCGCCAGGGCGCGCAGCGCGGCCGCCGAGCACTCGGTGGGCAGGCCGTCGCTCACCATGACGAGGAGCTTGTGCGGGCGGCGTGACCGCCGGGCGGCCACCGCGGCGTGCCAGAGCCCGGCGGCGTCGTTGTTGCCGCCCGAGGCTTGCAGCGCATGGGCGGCGCAGCGCTCGGCGTCGCCGGCGTCGTAGATGACGCTGCTCGTGAAGCCGAAGATGCGCACGTCGACGCCGCGGTTCCCGCGCGCCGCCTCCGCCAGCGACGTCGCGAAGACGCGCGCCTTGTCCATGCTCCTGTCGCTGGCCATGGAGCCCGAGCAATCGACGACGAGCCCGACGAACAGGTCGGCGGCCGGCACCGGCGTCCTCCGGACGAGGAGGCGCGGATCCATCCTGGCGATCGCGCTCGCGAGCCCCTGGCGGTCGAGGCTGCGGCCGCTCAAGCGGCGCCGCTCCACGACGACGCGCGTGCCGAGCTCGTCGAGCGCGCTGCGGAGGGCGCGCGTGGCGCGCCGGCCCTGCGCGGCGAGCGCCCTGTGCTCCTCGGGCCGGTGCGCGAGCGGGACGATCTGATCGATGACGTCGAAGCGCTCGTCGGGGCCGTCGTTCCACTTGGGGTGCTCGATGCGCGGGGGGGCCCGGCTCTTGTCGCGATCGAGCTCGCGCTGGAGCTCGTCGGGGGAGAAGCCCTCCTCCCGCATCTCTTCTTCGCCGGTCTCCATGGTCTCGTGGATACCGAAGGTCTCGAGGATGCCCGTCTCGTCGCCGAAGATGCGGTGGAGCTCGCGGGCGATGTCCAGGAGCGCGTCCATCTTCGACGCGCGAAAGGCGCGCCCGGAGAAGAGCGCGAGCCCCTCACGCACCTTGGCGTCGGCGTCGCGCCCGCCGAGCCCTTGTCGCAGCGCACGCATGAAGCGGGCGAAGCTCGTATGCGCGGAGATCTCGGCGAGCAGCCGCCCGAGCTCGACGTGCACACACCCCCAGCGCCGCCCGGGGAAGAGCCGCACGCGGGTGAGCACCCGCGCGGCGTGGGGCCCGAGCGTGCGCAGGAGGTCCTCGAGGAAGACGTCGCGCGCGACGTGTTGGAAGGCGTAGCTGGCGAGCACCTTGAGGGAGTCGCCGTACACGTCGCTCTGCGCGCGGAGGTTCCGCTCGAGGTGCTCGTCGGCGACGAGGTTCAACAGGCCCGCGATCTTCTCCTTTTGCGCCTGCTCCCAGCACTCCCTGCCCAGCGCGTCGGCGTGGTAGAGGTGATGGCCGACCTCGTGCACCATCAGCCCGCGTACGACGTCGTCACCGCCGCGCTCGCCGCGCAACAGTGGCATGGGGTTGATGAAGATGCGGGGCTGGTGAAGGCGCGTGTAGCCGAGCGCGTCGTGGATGAATTCCACGCCCACGGGCTTGCCGAGGAGCGTGCGCGCCTGGCGCACGCCCCATCGCACCGCTTCGCGCAGCTCGTCCATTCGCGGATCGTCGAACCAGCGCGCGCGCCGAAGGACGGCGAACAGGGCGGCGGCCTCCTCGGCGTCCACGCCGCCCTTGAGCACGTGGAGCGCCACCGCCGCCGCGACGTCGTCGTCGAGGAGCCGCTTGTCCATGAGCGACTCGAGCGCGGCGTCGAGCGCGGCGTCGCCGGCGACGCCGGCGGCCTCGACGACCTCGCGCCACAGCTCGGCGGGCACGGCGTCGCGCAGCTTCTTTTCGTGGCGCGGCTCGGGCGGCGAGAGCGCGCACGAGACGACGACCGGGAGCACGAGGTCACCGTCGTCGAGGAGCGCCGCGGCCACCTCGGCGCGCAGGGCGGGCTCGCGGTCGTCGCCGGCTTCGAGGAACGCGCGGAGGGCGCGCCGCGCCGCGACGTGCTCGTGCTCGTGCTCGTGCGCGCCGTCGCGTCGCCGGCCGTCGTGCAGCGACGACAGCAGCGACCACACGGCCTTGGTGTACGCGGCGGGGTGCGGGGAGCGGACGAGCTCGAGCGCGAACGTGCGCGGCGGGACGTGCGCGGAGAGCGCGGCGACGTCGTCGGCGTCGAGCCAGGTGCCGCGGGCGTCGCGGGGGGCGCAGGCGGCGGCGAGGGCGACCTTGTGCTCGCCGAGCCGCAGCGCGACGCGGAAGCGGACCTCGGGGCGGACCTCGTCGCGCAGGAGGCGGCGGGAGTCCTCGTCGTCGAAGATGGCGCGCTCGATGACGGCGCGGGCGCACAGCGGGAGATCCGCGCTCGCGAGCGCGTCGACGACGACGCGGCGGCCGGCGGGGCCCGCGGCGCCGAGCTCGTCGACGGCGGCGCGAGCGACGTGGGCGTCGTGCAATCGCAGCCGGGCGGCGGCGACGTCGACGGGGGCGCGCGGCGGCGGCGGCGGCGCGGGCGGGAACGCGACGGCGGCGCCGAGGCGCGCGCGCACGTCGGGCTCGAGCGGCGGCGGCCTGACCGCGAGCAGGCGATCGCGGACGGCCTCGACGAAGCCCTCGGCCTTGCCGCTCGCGTGCGCGAGCGCGACGAGATCGGCGGCGAGGCGCCGGAGCGCGCGGGCGCCGTTGAAGAGCGAGGAGCCCGCGACGGGCGGGCGGGGCTCGGCCTCGCGCAGGAGGACGGCGGCGACGACCTCGGCGAGCTTGTCGTCGAGCTTGTCGAGGAGCGCCCGCCGCTGATAGGTCCACGCGCGCACCACCTCGACGAGCGCGCGCATGAGCTTCCATGACAAAAGCGGCGCCGGCAACGCGAGCGCGAGGTCGACGACGCCGCGCAGGCCGCCCGGGGCCGTGCGGCAGTGCTGCTCGAAGCGGACGGCGTGGCCGGCGTCGTGTTGCACCCAGGCGGTGGCGAGGAGGGGCAGATCGCGCCGCGTGTCCTCGTCGAGGAGCGTGGCGTCGATGGCGGCGAGGAAGGGCGGCACCTCGCGCACGAGGCCCTGGAACGCCTCGGCGACGACGTGGGGCGGGTCGTGGCACGCGAGGAGCGCGGCGCTCAGCCGCGCGCTCGGTGACGTCGGGCGCTTGCGGGCCGCGCGCTCGCTGAGCGCGTCGACGAGGCCGGTGAGCGGCTCGCGCAAGAACAGCGAAGCCACGAGCGGCACCTCGGCGTCGGGGCACTGCACGAGCGTGGCGGCGACGCCTTCGGGGCACGCGCGCGGCGCGTTGTGAACCGAGCTGCGCCGCGGCGCCGCCCAGGCGCGCGCCGCCGCGTGGTCGGTCGCGGAGAGGGCCTCGGCCCAGGCGCGCTCGACGTCGACGGGGAGCACGGTGGCGCGCAGGAGCGTCACGAGCGCTCCAAGCGGGTCCGCGTCGCGCTCGTCGTCGGTGTGCGGGGCGTCGGCGGCGGTGCCGGCCGCGTCGAGGTCGCGGGAGCGTTCGGCGAGGGCGGCGACGGCGGCGGCGATGAGCGTCGGGGGGAACGCGCGCAGGACGGCGTCGCGGGTCGCGGAGGCAACGGTCGCCGCGCCCGGGCCGGACGCCACGCCGGACGTTGCCCCGTCGACGCGGGCCGGCGTCGCCGTGGCGGGGCTTACCGCCGACGTCGCGCTCGCCGGTGGCCGCGCGGCGGCGAGGCCGACGACGGCGCTCAGGGTGCGCAGCGCGGCGTCGTCGGAGAGCTGTCCGGCGAGGACGCCGGCGTTCCTCTCCAGGCGGCGCGCCGCGAGCTCGCCGACGTCGTCGAGCGCGCGGCTGTCGTCGAGGAGGAGCGCCAACGCTTGCTCGACGACGCCGGGGCGGCCGCCCTTCTCGGCGTCCGCGAGCGAGAACGCCCCGTCGGCGGGGAGCGTCACGCACAGCGCGGCGACGAGCTCGGGCGTGAGCCGCGCGCGCATCCCGATGATCACCGCGCGCGCGAGCGCGCGATAGGCCTCCCGATCGGCGGGGCTCCGCGGCGCCAGCGAGAGCAGCGCCGTCGACGGCGCGCGCCAGAACGCGGCGGCGACGTCGGCGGCGGGGATCACCTCGCGCAGCTTCTGGTACGGGGCGTCGAACAGGAGGCGCAGCGCGCCCGCCACGAGCTCCGCGTCGAGCGCGCCGGCGTCGTCGTTGAGGGCGCCGCGGGTGACGAGGCCCTTGAGCATCACGGCCTTGCCCGCGCCGAGATCGAGGTCGACGAGCGCGCGCAGCGCCGCCCGCCGCCGCCCCGCGTCCGCCTCGAGCAGCAGCAGCATCGGCGCCGACAGCGCGCAGAGCGCGAGCATGCGCGGCGTGCTCTCCCCCGTCGTCAGCATCACCTGTGCGGCGCACACCGCGAAGCGCCGGTGCGCCGGATCCTTGAGCGTCAACGCGCGCTTGGCGGCGAGCAGCTCGTCGACGATGGGCGCCTCGTCGCTCAGCCGGCGCTCCCCCGGCGGCGGCGGCGGGTGGCGCCACAGCTCGAGGAGGATGTCCGCGAGCGGGTCGGTGTGGACGAGGGACGTGAGGTACTTCGTGATCGCCTCGGGCGTCATCAGGTGCGCGTCGGCGACCGGGGGGAACGGGATGGCCGCCAGCACGTCCGCGCTCCTGGCGGCGAACGGGACGCGGCGCAGCCGCGCGTGCACCTCGACAACGTCGAGCAGCCCGAGCCGGCGGGCGTTCAAGAGCGCGCAGGCCACCGCGCCGTCGGCGGCGCGCGCGTCGAGCAGCGCGCGCACGTCGTCGGCGTGCTCGGGGTCTGCGAGGAGCAGCGCCGCGTGCGCGGGCGGCGTGCGCACCGGGTTCGCGTCGGCCACCGACGCCAGCGCGGCGCGGCGCACGTCGCGGCGGCGATGGAAGAGCGCGCAGGAAAACGGGGTGGGGTCGCTGGTGCAGCACGCGGCGAGCGCGGCGACGGCCGCGGCGCGCACGTCCTTGTGGTTGTCGTCGAGGCGCTCGACCACCGCGCGCAGCCCCGGCTTGCCCGCGCAGCCGCTGAGCGCGCGCACCGCCGCGGCGCGCACCTTGGGCGAGCGGTGCAGCGTCGCGCGCGCCACCGCCGCGCCGAACACGGCGCGCCTGGGCAGCGTCACCGTCAGCAGCTCGTCGAGGAGCGCCGCGAGGTCCGCCGCGTCGTGGCCCTCGTCGTGGAGGGCGTCCCAGAGCCGGACGTCGTGCACGAGCGGTTCTACCGCGACTCCGTCCCGGGTGACGACGGCGGCGCGTCCGCCGTGATGACGAAAGAGAGACCCGCTCCACGAGGAGCCGTGCGCGGCGCCGAAGCGAAGGCGAACCCCACGTTCCGGACCGGCGCGTCATCGGCCGGCCCTTCATCGGGCTTCGCGTTCCCGTCGGCGCCGCAACCGTCGCGCGCGTCGAGCCATCGACTGCACGAGTCGTCACCGCGCCCGTCCTCGAGAGGAAAGTGCGGCGGCCCGTCGACGCTCCCTGATGGTGTGCCTGCCGCCGCGAAGGAGGCAGGCGCGGGTGTGTCGGGCTCCGCGCCGCGGCCGCTCCCATCCGAGAGGCCGTCGTGCCGGCGCGGTGTGCCCCGAGAAACCTGGTGGGTCATCCGGGGCGGCGTCTCAGCTCGACCCGGATGCGCGGCTTGCGGCCGTCGTCAGCGGGTCTTTGTCGCGTCGACGTGCGTTCGCGGGTCGACGAGACGAGGCGAGCGGGAGTCCGGCGTACAGACGTACCGATCGCCCAGAAAAATCCTGCCTTCGTTCAACTGCATGCCCACTCCTTTCCCGTCGCCATGACGTCCCCGTCGGGCAGACCCATTGAAGCACATGCCCCCGCCGAAGGCGAGAGTCTCCTGAGACGGCGCTCACGCCGGGTCCATTCAGCCGGATCAGCGACCGGAGGGAGCGGCCGCGCTTGATCGGGAGCGTCACGTGACCCCGCGCGCACGCGTCGACGCTCGAGGCACGAGCCGCCGCAGTAGGTTGCGGCTGTGATCGCCCGCGTGGCCCTCGTCGCCGTCATCGGCATCGCCTGCGGGACCGGCGGGTGCACGGCCACGCGCCAAATCACGCCGTGGTTGCGCGCGTCGACGACCACGCACTTCGAGCGCGGCTTCATCGCCGAGTCGGGCGGCGTCGGCCCCTATGACACGGGCAAGGTCGAGCGCTACGACGGCCAAGCCTGGGTGCCCCTCCACGTCGACGACATGCGCGCGTTCGGCTTCGCCGGCGGCAGCCGCGCCGTCGTCGGCACCACGCTCCTGCGGCGGGACGGGCCGCCGGTGTCGATCCCGTGCGCCCAGGACCTGCGCGCCACCCCGGACGACGCGGGGCTCGTGTGCGTCGAGATCTTCGGTCGCACCCTGGCGTCGTGGGAGCACGGCGCCACCAACACCGTCCGCGTCACGCAGCTCGACGCGGACGGACGCGTGCTCGGCACCCGCACGGTCGCGGCGCCGGTGGAGGTGCCCGCCGGCGCACCCGTCGAAGAGGACGCGAGCGCGTCGTTCCTCGGCTTCGACGGCGATGGTCTCTGGTTCTCCGTGCTGCGCACCGACGCCCGGACGAGCTTCGCGTCCGGCGCCCCGCTCCGCTGCCAGGGCTTCGTCCTCGGCAAAGACGATCGCTGGAGGGCGGCCGCGACGCTGTCGACCACCGCCGACGCGCTGTGGCGCTGCAACTTCGCGCGCCCCTGGAACCAGGCGCTCGGCACGCGCATCGATCCCGGCAAGGTCCGCCGCGACGCGCGGGGGGAGCCGCACGTCTAGCCGGCCACGCCGGTCGCCACGCCGCTCACCTCCGCCAGGACCGCAGCGCGCGCAGCGGGTTCATCGGCACGCCGTGCTTGCGCACCTCGAAGTGCACGTGGGAGCCCGTCGAGCGACCGGTGCTGCCGACGAGCGCGACGGCGTCGCCCGCGCTGACCTCGGCGCCGCGCTCCACCAGGAGCGCGGACGCATGGCAGTAGCGGCTGCGCGTTCCGTCGGCCTGCTCGATCTCCACCATGAAGCCGTAGCCGCCGTCGTAGGTCGCCTGCACGACGCGGCCGGCGGCGACGGCGTGGATGGTGGCGCCCGTGGGCGCGCCGACGTCGATGCCCGTGTGCGTGGAGAGCCCGCCGCCGAGCGGATCCACGCGCACGCCGTAGCCGCTCGTGATGTGCGCCCCCGGCGCGTCGACGAGGAGCGACACCAGGCCGCCGTCGCGAACGCCGCCGGCGCGGCGCTCGTGCGCGGCCTCGTGGCGCGCGTCCCGCTCCCAACTGTGCAGCGCGCTCGCCGACGGGAAGCCGTATTGCCGCGCGACGGCGTCGTCGTTGCGCTCGGTGTTCACCTTGCGCGCGGCCTCGTACTGGTCCCACAGGTCCGGCCGCCCGACGGGCAGCACGGGGAACGTCACCGTTGCGCCGCCGGCAGCCGGCGCCGCCGCGCGCGGGGTGGCGGCCGCGCGCTCCGCGGCGCCGGCGACGACGGCGGCGGCGAGGAGCATCGAGGCGACAAATCCGGCGCGCATGACCAGGGTTTCGGCGGTGCGCGCGGTCACGCTCTCGGACGCGCGGCGGAGCCTCCGCCGAACGCGCGATGCGACACGCGCGCGTACGACGCGGTGTACCGTTCGCGCATGCACGCGCTGCACGACGTCGGCTTTGCGCACATCGCGGTCCGCGAGGCCGGCGAGGGGCCCCCGGTGCTCTTCATCCACGGCTGGCCGTTTTATGGCTTCACCTGGAGGAAGATCGTCCCGGCGCTCTCCCGGAGCTACCGCTGCATCGTCGCCGACCTCCCGGGGGCGGGCTCGTCGTGGTGGCAGAAGGAGAACGACTTCACCACCTGCGGCCACGCCGACAACCTCCATCGGCTCCTCGACGCCATGAAGCTCGACCGCGTCGCCCTCGTCGCGCACGACAGCGGCGCCACCGTCGCCCGCCGCCTCGCCGTCATCGCCCCCGACCGCATCGCCAAGATGGCGCTCATCAACACCGAGATCCCCTACCACCGCCCGCCGTACATCGGGCTGTTCCAGCGGCTCACCGCGCTGCCGGGCAGCCGCGCGGCCTTTCGCCAGCTCCTGTCGTCGAGGAGGTTCCTGCGCTCGTCGATGGGCTTCGGCGGCTGCTTCCACGATCTGTCGCTCATCGACGGCGAGTTTCGCGACTCCTTCGTGCAGCCGCTCGTCAGCGAGCCCCTGCGCCTCGACGGCGCCATCCGCTCGCTGCAGGGCATCGACTGGGCGCTCGTCGATGCGCTCTCGCGCGACCACGCGCTCATCCAGAGCGAGGTGCGCTTCATCTGGGGCGCCGAGGACCCGACCTTTCCGCTCGCGCGCGCGCGCCCGATGGTGTCGCAGTTGCGCTACGGCTCGCTCGTGGAGATCCGCGGCGCCAAGCTCCTGCCCCACGAGGAGCGCCCCGACGACGTCGCGCGCGAGGTGCTCGCGTTCTTCGGCGCCGCCTGAGTCCGCGGCACTCCCTCGCCTGCACCGGCCGGGGCACGGACTCTGCGCCGGCGCCGGTGCCTCCCGCCGCCGTGGCGGCGCCGGCGGCGCCCGTTTCAGGCCGGCGGCCCTCGTTGGCAGCAGGCCCAAACGGCGCTAGCGCCGGTTCATGGAAGAGGGACGAGGCGACTTCATCGACGGCGCGTTTCGCAAGGCGCGGTCACCCGACGACGGCAACGCGGTGCACAGCCGCGACCCGGCGCACGACTTTCAGCCGGTGTTCCGCGCGCACACCGCGGTGCAGAACGTCGACCTCGCCGTCGAGGCCGCCCGCCGGGCGCAGCCGGCGTGGGTGTCGCTCGGCCTCGAGGGGCGGCGCAAGCACCTGCTCGCGCTGCGCGCAGCCTTCGAGGAGCACGCCGACAAGATCGCCAAGATGATCACCCGCGAGATGGGAAAGCCCATCCGCGAGGCCAACGCCGAGGCCAAGAGCCTCGGCTTGCGCGTGCCGCTCGTCCTCGACGAAGCCATGAAGCGCGTGGCCACCCGCCACCCCGAGGGCGTCGCCGGCGAGGAGCGCGCGCACCCGCAGGGGGTCCTCGCCGTCATCGGGCCCTACAACTACCCGGCGCACCTCGTGAACGGGCACGTCATCCCCGCGCTCGCCACCGGCAACACCGTCGTCATCAAGCCGTCCGAGGTCACGCCGGGCGTGGGAGAGCTCTACGCCATGTGCGCCGAGCGCGCCGGCCTCCCCGCGGGCGTGCTCAACCTGGTGCAGGGCGGGGGCGCCGTCGGCCGCGCGCTCTCGAGCCATGCCGGCGTCGACGGCGTGCTCTTCACGGGCTCCTGGCGCACCGGCCGCGCCATCACCGAGGCGTGCCTCGACCAGCCCGGAAAGATCCTCGCCCTCGAGATGGGCGGAAAGAACGTCGCCGTGGTGTGCGACGACGCCGACCTGCCGCAGGCGCTCGCCGCCGTGGTCCAGGGCGCCTTCCTCACCGCGGGCCAGCGCTGCACCGCCACCTCGCGCCTCCTCGTGTTCGAGCGCGTCGCCGAGCGCTTCCTGGACGCGCTCGTCGCCGCTGCGCGCGAGCTCCGCCCGGGCGATCCCATGGAGCCGTCCACCATGTTCGGGCCGCTCGCCACGCGCGAGGCGCTCGATCGCTTCGTGCGCATGCGCACCGCCGCCGTCGACGCAGGCTGCGAGCAGCTCATCGCGGGACGCGTGCTCCCCGGCGGCGCGTTCGTCACCCCCTCCATCCATATGCTCGCCGAGGGCATGAAGGAGGCGCCCGGCTACCTCGACGAGGAGCTGTTCGGGCCCGACATCTGCGTCGAGATCGTCGACGACCTCGACGAGGCCGTCGAGCGCACCAACGCGCTGCCCTACGGGTTGTCGAACGCGCTGTTCAGCGTCGACCCGGAGAAGCTCGAGAGCTTCTACGAGCGCACGCGCAGCGGCTGCGTGAACTGGAACCGCTCCACCAACAACGCGTCGGGCAAGCTGCCCTTCGGCGGCGTGGGCAAGAGCGGCAACCAGCGCCCCGCCGGCATCGACGCCGTTCGCTACACCACCTTCCCCGTGGCGGTGTTGAAGGGCGCGCAGGGGGACGCGCCCGTCGAGCCCGCGTTCGCGCCGGCGTTTCGTGCGGGCGAAGAGCGGCTGCGCATGGCGTTCGGCCAGCTCACGCTCCGCCACAAGATCGAGGGCATGCTCGAGAAGCACCGCGTCTACGTCGACGACGTGCGCGGGCCCGACATCCTCGTTCCGCTCGAGCAGCTCACCGATCTGTCCATCGCCGACAACCTGCTCGAGCCCGAGGACATCGTGGCGCGGCTGTCGCCGTTCGCCAGCCTCGAGGAGCCCTACGTCGTCATCACCGTCCCCGACGTCGACGACGAGTCCGACGACAAGGCGCGGCGGGTGCTCGAGGTGGTGCGCGCGCTCCTCGACGACGTCGCGCGCGACAACCCGGTCCACATCCTGCGGCTGTTGCCCAAGGCGATCCGCCGCCCGCCCGAGGGGAAGCTCCCGCGCAGCGAGGCGCTCTTGCGGCGCCTGTACCGCGGCGACTTCGTGCCCATGGAGAAGAAGGAGCCGGTGGTGGACCTCGCGTGGAGCGAGGGGCCGTACCTCGCCTCCATCGACGACGACGCCCTCGTCGTCCTCGACGCCGCCAGCCAGATCGCGTCGTTGGGCCTCGGCTTCGCGCCGGGCACGTTCATGGCCGCCCTCGACGCCGGCGAGCTCGGCGAGGCGCTCGTGGCCAACCCCGACACCGAGGCGGTGGGCGGGGACCGCGCGCACCTCGAGGAGTACGGGCGCTTCCTCGTGAAGCAGTCGTGGCCGGGCATCCGCTACGCGAGCTTCACGTCGGGGGGCGCCGAGGCCAACGAGAAGGCGTTCGACCTCTGCCGGCTGCACGGCCCCGGCGGCAAGCGCGTCATCTGCTTCGAGGGGTCGTTTCACGGGCGCACGCTCATGGCGCTCCACGCCACGCACAACCCCGACAAGCGCAAGGCGTTCGAATTCGAAGGCTATGAGGCGTCGTTCGTGCCGTTCCCGCGGTGGAACGATCCGCGCGAGGAGCCGCCGGTGGAGGACGCGTGGATCGCGGCGTGGTCCACGGGGCAGACGCCCGGCGACGACGGCGACCCGCTCCTGCAGGCCGAGATCGAGTCGCTCGTGGCGGTGAGGAACGAGATCAAGAAGGGCGAGGTCTGCTGCGTCATCGTCGAGCCCATGCAGGGCGAGGGCGGCGACAACTACGCCACCGCACGCTTCTTCAACGGCTTGCGTGCGCTCACCCGCGGCTTCTCGGTGCCGCTCGTCTACGACGAGGTGCAAAGCGGCTTCGGTCTCGGCGGCTCCTTCTGGTGGCACTCGCTGTTCAACCTGAGGAACCCGCGCGGCCAGCCCGAGGGACCGGATTGCATCGTGTCCGCCAAGAAGGCGCAGGTCGGCGTCTGCCTCTCGGTGTGGCCCGACCCGCGGCCGGCGCCCGCGCACGTGGTGCAGGCGCAGCGCGGCCTGCTCCATGCGCAGGGCATCCTGGAGACCAGCGCGCGCGACATGCAGACCGAGGTGCAGGAGCGCCTGTGGGCGCTGGCCGTCGACTACCCCGCCCTCGTCGCCAACCCGCGAAACCTCGGCTGGTGCTTCGCGTTCGATCTGCCGTCCAAGCACCTGGCCATGCAGGTCATCGCCCAGCGCTTCTACCGCGGCTTCATGGCGTACATCGCCGGCGAGCGCACGGTGCGCTTCCGCTTGAACGCGTCGTGGGGCGTGCGCGACGTCGAGCTGTTGTTCGGCGGGTTGCGCGACGCGCTCAACGCCATCGCCGCCAAGACGCGCGGGGTGGATCCGGCCAAGCAGCGCGACGCCATGGAGAGCTACCGCGCGCCCAAGTGGGAAGACGGCGGGGCCCGCTCCGCGGAGCCCGCGCGCACCGGCGGCGGCCCGTTCGGCACGTCGTACGACGCCATGAGCGAAGATCCGCCGGCGCTGTTGCGTTGGATGACGCGCCTGCCGCGCGGGCCGCTCGAGAAGGTCTGCGATCGCGTGCTCGGCATGGAGGGCCAGTTCGAGGACACGGTGGTGGAGGAGGCGCTCAAGAAGGCGACGGGCGCCGAGCGCGCGTGGGCGTACCCGACCAAGTTCGTCGAGCGCATGCGCCAGATCTCCGAAGAGATCGCCAAGGCGCCCGACCAGCAGGCCGCCTACGATCGCGTCACCGCCGACATCGGCATGGAGCCCACCCGCTTGCTCGCCGAGGTGCTCGGCGCGCGCGTCGTCATCCTCGATCCCAAGGACTGGGCCGAGTACGCCGACAAGATCGTCGACATCGAAAACGCCACCTACGAAGAGGGGCGGCGCGACAGCGAGGAAGACCTGCGGCGCATGGTGACGTCGGAGGGCGGCGTCGGCGTCATCCTCGTGCGCTACACCGACGTCGGCGAGCGCGTGCTCGGCTACGCGTTCGGCGGCCCGGTCGAGGGCTACAAGAGCGACGGCCCGCGCGAAGACCCGATGAACGGCAGCAGCAACACGTTCTACTCGGCCAACATCACTGTCGCCCCGGGGGCGCGCTCGACGGGCCTCGGCCGCCGCCTGAAGAGCGCGCAGGTGCAGCGGGTGAAGGAGATCAAGGCCGGCGACGGCTCCCCCCGCTACATGTTCATGACGGGGCGAAACCGCCTCTACTTCACGCGCGAGATGGCGGCCATCAACCGCAACTTCGGCGCGTACGTCGTCGAGCACTACCGCCGCGACCAATACGGTGATCGCTCGGGACAGGCGCTCTACTACCGCATCCCCTTGCGGCGCCCGAGCTGCCCGACGGCGCTGCCCGAGCAGAGCGCGCGCCCGTTCGGGAGCATGGGAGAGCAGCTTTTCGACTGGGGCTCGTCGGTGCAGGCGCCGCTGGGCGCGCGTCACCCCCGCTTGTGCAGGGCGCTCGCGGACGGCGAGCTGACCGGCGCGGTGGGCACCAAGCTGACGCTGTCGAACTGGACCACGCCGGACATCGTTCGCTACACCGAGACGCTGATGCACCTGGGGCCGAAGGGCCTGCCACACGTGTACTTCACGTCCGGCCGCGACGAGCTCGTCGACAAGTCCATTCGCTGCCTGCGCCTCAAGCGGCCCAAGGCCGACGTCGTCATCGGGCTCGACCGGCAATACGTCGGGCACACCACGGCGGCGGCGCGGTCCTTGTCGGATCCGGCGGGCGAGCAGTTGCCGTTCGGCTGGTTCGACTGGCCGCGCGTCCCGCACCCCGCCGACGTCGGCACCGACGCCTCGCTCGCGGCCATCATGGCCACGCTCAACCGCCTCGGACCCGATCGCGTGGTGGGCATCTACGTCGAGATCATCGGTGAGCGCTCAGGGCTCGGGCTGCCCGAGGACTTCCAGGCGGCGCTGCAGGCGCTGCACGAGGACACGGGCGTGCCCATCGTTGCGGTGGAGACGGCGAGCGCCCTGGGCCGCCTCGGCCCCAACCTGTGGGCGTGCGACGGCGTGCCGCTGAAGCCGAACCTGATCCTCTGGTACGCGGGCGGACAGCTCGGCCACATCTTCGTCGACGACAAGCACTACGTGGGCAAGCCGCTGCAGCTCATCTCCACGTGGGACGGCGACGAGATCTCCATCGTGCGTACGCACCATCACCTGCTCGAGGCGCGGCGCCTGTTGAAGGACAGCCGCGGCGCTGCGTTTCATCGCATGGTCGACGAGGTGCGCCTCCCCGGCCGCCGCAAGGGCGCGGGCCTGTGGCAGGTGCTCGACGTCGAAGACGAGCTGAAGGCGGACGCGGTGCGCAAGGCGGCGTTCCGCCGGGGCCTGCGCTTGAAGAAGGGCCTGCCCGGGCACATCGTGATGGCGCCGGCCGTGTGCGCGAGCGACGACGAGATGAAGCTCGGCCTCTCGCGGCTCGAGCAGGCGGTGCGCGAGGTGATGTAGACCGGTCCGCCGGGCGCTCGCGCGGTCCGCTGGGCATTCGCGCAGGCGCGTGCGACGCTCGCGCGATGACCATGACGAAGGCGACGCCGACGTCGACGACGTCAGCGGTGCTGTGGCTGACCGGCCTCTCGGGGGCGGGGAAGACCACGCTGTCCCGCGCGCTGCACGAGCGGCTCGCGCGCCGGGGCACGAGGGCGGCGCTCCTCGACGGCGACGTCTTGCGCAAGGGCATCAGCGCGGACCTCGGGTATTCCCCGGAGGATCGCACCGAGAACGTGCGCCGCGCCGCGCACGTGGCGCGCCTGATGTCGGCGGAGCGGCTCGTCGTCGTCGTCGCGCTCATCTCGCCGATGACGTCCCAGCGCGCGCTCGCGCGGCGCATCGTCGGCGCGCCGTTTCGCGAGGTGTTCGTGCACGCGCCGCTGCCCGTGTGCATCGAGCGGGATCCCAAGGGGCTCTACAAGCGCGCGCTCGCGGGCAAGCTCGCGCAGTTCACCGGCGTGTCCGCGCCCTACGAGCCGCCGCCGTCGCCCGAGCTCGTCCTCGACACGTCGGTGCGCACCATCGACGACTGCTGCGACGCCTTGCACGCTTTGCTCTGAGCTGAGCGGCGTGACGACATTCACGGCGGCACGGCGTTCGTTGCTGACGACGACGTCGTGCCCCGCCGCGAATGTCTACGCCGCGCGCCTTCGGCGCCTCTCTCGCATCGGGGCGACGGCCGGCGCCGTCGTCGCCGCACGCGTCGACACGGCACGTCCGCGCCCTCTCCCCCGGGGGACGCGGCCCAGCGCGGGCCCGGTCCCGCGCGCGTTGCCGATGGATCACATTGCTCGTCGCCCTTTGCGCTCAGCGGCGTTACGACATTCACGGCGGCAGGGCGTTCGTCGCTGCCGCAGACGTCGACACGGCACGCACGGCATCGAGACGTAGGCGCCCCCTTGCGCACCGGACGTCCACGGCGCCGGGTGTTTCCGACGCGGGGGACAAGCCCCCGCCCTACGGGTCGTCGACGTCGGTGATGGCCGGGGCTCAGGCGTAGCCGAGGTCCTTGAGGCCGGCGAGGAGGGCGGCGTCCTCGCCGTCGCTCAAGGCGCCGCGGGCGGGCGGGCCGAGGTAGCCGAGCCCCTCGAGGAGCTCGACGATGCTGACGAGCGCGGGGGCGACGTCGGCGCCGGCGGGCACGGCGAGGTGCGGCCGCGACACGGGCTCGAACCCCGGGGCGCCCCCGTCCTCCCACGCGACCACCACCGCCGCCGGCGCCTGCGCGAAGAGCGCCTCGCGGGCGTCGGCCGACGGCTCTTCGAGGAGCGCCACGCACGCGCGCCCGCCGCCGACGGCCGTGCGCACGGCGCCGAGGGTGGTGGCGCCATCGGCGCCGGCGACGACGTCGGCGCCGAGGCCACGCGCGCCGAGCTCCTCGACGACGGCGGGCATGGCGTCCTCGAGGACGCGGACGCGCGGGCCACAGAGGAACAACTGGAACGGCGTGCTCATGAGCGCTCTCCTCGGCGGCCCGCCTCGCCCCCCGGCGGCCGCGCTTGATCGGCGACCGGAGGGAGCTGCCGCGCTGGATCGGACGCGGGTGGATCGGTCGGGACGGCGAAGGGCATCGGGGCGCCGATCATGTGATCGGGCACCGTCTCCCCGAGGAGCCGCAGCGCCGTGGGGGCCACGTCGTAGAGGCTCGCCGACACGCGCACGCCGCCGGGCGACGGGTCGCCGCGCGCGGGGCGGTACAGCACGATGCCGTCGACGGCGTGGTTGGCGCCGTCGGCGCCGGTGTCGTTGTCGGCCGAAAAGATCGCCTCGTGCGCGGGCGCGTCCGCCTCGGGCAGCACCGTGGCGTTCGCGCGCAGCGCCAGGTCGCCGGGAAACACGATCAGGTCGGGCGCCACCCCGCGCACCGCGCGGAACGTCTCCTCGGGGACGAACACGCGGTTGCCGAGCACGGCGCCGTCGGGACCGCGCATCTGTTCGAGCTTCTTCTTCAGCGAAGCGCGAAACGCCGGCAGGTCGCCGATGACGCCGCGGGGCTCGCGGCCGGCGACGTTCAGGAACACGCGCGCGTAGTAGCCGCCGTCGGCCCACGCGGAGGTCTTCGCCCAGTCGACGTCCTCGAGGCGCAGCCGATCGGTGCGCGCCGGCCGACGCGCCAGAGACAGCAGCCCCTCGCGCACGAGCCACTCGTTGAAGCGCACGCCGCCCTTCATGGTGCGCGCACCGTGGTCGGACACGACGAGGACGGCGGTGTCGTCACCGAGCGCGTCGAGGAAGCGGCCGAGGCGGCGGTCGAGGGCGACGTAGTAGTCGCGGATGGCGTTGCGAAACGGGCTGTGCGGATCGTGGCGCGGGTGGTCGGGGTGACAGTCGGCCCAGAACGCGTGGTGCAGGCGATCGACGCCCATCTCCACCATGAACAAGAGGTCCCAGCCGCCCTTGGCCGCCAGCGCCTCCACGACGTCGAAGCGCGTCTCGCGCAGCCGGTGCAGGCGCTCGAGCAGCTCGGCCCGCGGGGCGGTGCGGAAGTCCTTCACATCGACGGGGTAAGCGCCGTCGCCGCACACGGCGTCGATCTCCGCCCGCAGCGACGGCGGCTGCGTGATCACCTCGGCGCCGTCGGGCACCGGCAGCCCTGCGACGAGGTCGCCGAGGATGGGCCGCGCGGGGTACGTGAGCGGCACGCCCACGACCAGCGAGCGCCGCCGCCGGCGCGACAGCAGCTGCCACACCGACGGCGCGTCCGGCAGCCAGGTGGCGTCGGCCACGCGCATGTCGCCGTAGCCGTGATCGACGCGGTTCCGGAAGCCGTACAGCCCGAGCTGCCCGGGGTCCTGGCTGGTGGCCATGCACATCCACGCCGGCACAGTGATGGGCGGCACCGTGCTGCGCAGCGTCCCGTGCGGGCACGACGACGCGAGGCGCGCGAACGTGGGCAGCTCGTCGAGGAAGCGATCGAAGAGGAGCTGCGGCGTCAGGCAGTCGACGCCGACGATGGCCACGCGGCGCGCGGCGCTCACTGCACCACCGCGTCGGCCGGCACGTCGCGCGTAGCCACCTCGACGGCGGGCCCCTGCAGCGGGCGGCCGTCCATCTCCGGCGGGATGGGCAACGACAAGAAGCGCAGCACCGTGGGCGCGATGTCGTACGCGTGCGGGTGCTCGACGGCGAGCGGGAAGTTGGTGACGAGCGTGCCGGGCACGTACGACGCGTCGACGATGTGGTCGCGCTGCCACTTCTTGTCGTTGGGAGCGAGCACCGCCGGCGCCACGCCGCCGACGGCGGTCTGCCACGAGCCCCGCGTGCCCGCGCGGTAACCGACGACGAGGTCCGGCGCCTTGTCCTGTTGCTTGCCCTGGTAGAGCTCCTCGCGTGTGTAGACCTGGTGCACCGGGTGCTGTCCGCTGTCCGCGTCCACGTACGCGGCGAGCTTCGCCTTGATCTCGTTCGCGACGGCGAGGCGCTCGCCGGCCGGCACGATGCCGCTCTTCTCGCGCCCCGTGAGGTTGATGAAGATGTCGGCGAAGCCCACGGCGTAGGCGCGCGTCTTGTCCCAGTCGACGTAGCGGTACAGCTCTCCCGCGCTGCCCGCGGGGCGCGCGGCGTACGCGGCCTCGTCGATGACCATGTAGCCGTTGTCCACGAGCCAGCGGTTGAGGTCGAAGGAGCGGTCGAACGACGTGAAGCCGTGGTCGGAGAAGATCATCACGGCGGTGTCTTCCGGGAGGCGATCGAGCACGGTGCCGAGGTAGGCGTCGAAGTCGACGAGGTACTTGCCGATGGCCGTGTCCTCGACGGGGCCGTCGATCGGCGTCATGTGCTGGATGCGGTCCGACGTGTCGAACACGAACGCGAGGACGCCGTGGTCGAAGCGCGACAGCTCGTAGTCGAGCATGCGGCGGCGCTCGCCCTCGACGTCCTTGCACATGGCGAGGAACTGGGCCTCGTCGATGCGACCCTCGCCGAGGGCCTTGGTGTCCTCCGGCATCCCGAGCGTGTGGTACGCGCCGATCTCCTTCTTGAGCTCCGCCGCGTACGCCGGCGGCTGCGTGAACGGCACCACCGGCGCGTCGGGCTCGAGCTCGACCGCCGTGACGAAGAGCGCGAACGGATCGTGGGCGCTCACGAGGAGCAACTTCACCTGACCGGCCACCTTCTTGAACAGGCCGGAGGTGAACGTGAGCTCGACGTGGCGGCTCCACTTGCCGAGCGGCAGGGTCACCGTGTTCTTCCCGATGCGCGCGACGGCGCCGTTGCCGTCGGGCGCGAGCTGCACGTGCAGCGGCAGCTTGAGGTCCTTGGCGCCGCCGAGCGCCCACGCCTGCGGCCCGATGAGCTCGGTGTCGACGACGCCGTCTTTGGGCACGACCACGGTGACCTTCTCCGCGCCCTCTTCGCCCGCCGGCGGCGCATGGTCGGTGAAGAAGGAGTAGCGCCCGAGGCCGCCGCGCACGTCGGGGACGCCGAGGCCGGCGAGCATGCGCAGGTTCTCGTCGGGGGGCGGGAAGGTCATGGGCCAGCGGATGACCGTGGTGGGGACCCCGTTTTTGGCGGCGACGTCCCAGAACGCGGACGCGTGCAGCGGGTACTTGTACGCGCCCCCGGCGCCGCGCGACTGCAGCGCCAGCTCCGGCAGGTAGCGATCCGGATCCCGGCCGATGAAGTCGAACACGCCGTGCTTGCCGGGGTTCTGGCCCGTCGCGAGCGACGCCCACACCACGGGGCTCTCCGGCGGGTTCGGCACCGCCAGGGGCTCGAGCGCGCCGTCGTCGGCGAGCCGCGCGAAATTCGGGAGGAGGCCCTTGTCGACGAGGGCGCGGACCATCTTGGGATCGACGCCGTCGAGGCCGAGGAGGAGGACGCGTTCGGACGTGGAAGCCATGGTTTCGTCTCCGGAGGAAAACAGCGCGGGAGCCGCCAGGAAGGCGCCGCCGCTCGCTCCACCGAGGAGCGCGACGACGACGACGACGGCGGCGGCGGCGGGGTGCTTGCGCGCCGTCCGCCACAGGAAGCCGGCGACGCGATAGATGCGCAGCTTGAAGGCCGCGAAGGCGATGGCGATCCACGCGAGGATGGAGCCGCCCCAGCCCACCACGAGGCCGGCGGTGCCCGGGTCGATGTACGCGTACGCGGGCGCGGCCGCGAGCAGCGCCACGGCGACGACGACGACGACGACGTGCGGGGCGCGCGCCCCGGGATTACTGGACATAGCCGAGGCTCCGGAGGTTCTCGAGCGCGCGGGTGGAGACGTCGTTCACCGGAGCGCTCCGGTCGGGCGCCTGCGCCGCCTTCATCCAGGCGCGCAGGTGCTTCACCATCTTCAGCGGCTCGTCGGGGAGCGTGCCGGCGCCCGCCAGGTTCTTCCTGTCGAGCGGATCGTGTTGTCGATCGTAGACGTGCAGGACTTCGTGCTCGAAGTTGACGCTGGGCAGGAGCTCGCGGCGCGGGATGCGCTTGTCGAACACCTTGGCGTCGGCGGGGGTCTGCAGGATCACGCGCCAGCGGAGGTTGGCGAGCGCGGAGCGGTGAACACCGAAGTTGTTGAACTCGGAGAGCACGGTGCGGCCTGGGTCCAGCGGCCGGCGCAACAGTGTCCCGAGGTCGCTGCCGGGGAGCGTGGGGCGCGGCCTGCCGCCGGCCCACGTGACGAGCGTGGGGAGCAGATCGATGTGCTGCGTGACGTGGAGGACGTCGCCGTGCCCGGGTAGCTCCCGCGACTTGATGAGGAGCGGGACGCGAATGATTTCGTCACCGTGGTGGTAGCCGTGCAGATAATAGCCGTGCTCGCCGAAGCCCTCGCCGTGGTCTGCGGTGAGCACCACGGACGTCTTGTCGAGCAGGCCGCGCTCGTCGAGGTCGCCGAAGAACACCTTGGTCTGGTCGTCCATGTAGCGGATGGCGGCGTCATAGAGCGCGATCATCGAATCGCGCTCAGCCTTGGGGTAATGATTGTGGTATTCCCAATGCGCGTGCCGCCGCGGCTCGCCCGTGAAGCCCTTGGGCAGCCACGCGCGCTCGTACTCCGGCGGCGCGTGGTACGGGTCGTGCGGATCGATGAGCCACAGCAGCAGGAAGAACGGCCTTTTGGGGTCGCGCTTTTCGTCGAGCCACTTGCGCGCGGCGCCGTAGACCGTGCCCGCGGCGGGGAGCCCGTCCCACTGCGTGGTCGTGTCCACGTAGCTCTGGAAGCCGCGTTCGAGGCCGGCGACGGAGTCGGCGTTGCCGTTTCCGACGACGGCGGCGGTCTGATAGCCGAGCGCCGCGAGCTCCTGCGCGAGCGTGGGGATGCCGGCGGGCAGCTTGCTCTTGTCGGTCTGTGTGCGGTGCGCCGACGGATAGAGGCCCGTGAGCATGGAGGCCGCCGCCGGCCGCGTCCACGGCGCGTTCGTGTAGTGGTGGAGGAAGGTGAGGCCGTCGCGGAAGAACGACGCGATGAACGGCGTGGTGGGCTTGTCGTAACCGTACGCGCTCATGTGGTCGGGGCGCATGGCGTCGACCACGACGACGAGGATGTTGTCCTTCACCCCCGGCGCGGCGCGCCCGATCTCCGCGGCGTGGGGCGCGTGGCCGGTGAAGTACGCACGGGCGATGCCACCGTCGGGATCTTCTCCTTGCGGTGCCGCGCCTGCGGCGAGAGCGAGCGCGACGAACATGAGCATGAACGACCGCTAACACGCGTCGTCGACGTCAACAAGCAAACCCGGGACGTGGAGAATTCCTCCCACCGCACGTCGCGCTTTCCTCGTTCCTGCATGAATCGCACACCGTCGCCGCACGGGCGGGCGAATCGATTCCGCGGCGCGGTGCGCGCCGAATCCGAAATCGTGGGCTCGCCGCGCGTCAGAAGCGGTGCGGCTTCTCCGGCGTCTCGGCGAGCGCGCGGCTGCGCCGCTCGGGGCGCTCGGCGAGCATGTCCCGCCGTCGCCGCCCCGCCTCGTTCGTCGTGGCGGCGCCGGCGGGCGGCGGCGTGTCGTAGGGGTAGACGCCGTCGACGGGCGAGTAGACATAGCCCCAGCCATCGGCCCACCACCAGTCGCCGCGCGTCTTGACGTCGACGGGGACATACGACGGCTGGGCCCCCACGTGCGCCGGCGGGGCGGAGGCCGGTGGCCGCGTGGTGATGCAGCCGCCCGCCGCGAGGGCCACGGCGGCGAGCAGCAGGGGCCGGAGGGTGCGCGCTGTCATATCGTCGATCTAGAGAAGGCGGGCGTCGTCGTCAGCGTCGCCGGATCGAGGCGTGGGCCGCGTGCGGAATGGCCCGCGTCGACGTGGCGTTGTGCGCGCATGGCACCCTCGCAGCCCGCGCAGATCCCCGGCATCGACATCGCGTGCATCGCCTGCGCGCGGCGGCGCACGCGGAGCGCGCGGCTCGCGGGCGCGCGCCTCGCGTTCGGCGCGTTCCTCGTCGTCAGCATCGTCGCGGCGACGGCGGCGTCGTGGTGCTTGAAGCCGCACTTCATGATCTGCACGCCCGCGCCGCGCCACGCCCTCGAGGCGGTCGAGCTGCTCCTCGCGCTGGCGCCGTGGGGCGGCGCGGCCGTGGCGGCGGCGCTCGGCGCCCTGTGCGGCGGCGGGCAGGGCGGCGCGCGGCGCACCTGGGTGTCGTGGGCGGTGGCGGCCGGCGGCGTCGGCCTCGCCGCGCCCGCGACGCTCCAGTTCTTCCACACGTGGCCGCTGCTGCATCCGTACCTGCGCTGCGACGCGGCGTTCTTCACCTGGTTGAACGTCGAGCCGCTCTTCCTCGGGCCGACGTGGGGGGTGTTCGCGGTTCTCTGCGCGGCGCGCGCCGGCACGCTCGCCGCCACCGGGACGGCGCGCCCGCGCCTCCGGTGGATCGTCGCCGCCACCGCCGCCGTCAGCGTCGTGTGGGTCGCGGTGATCGCGTTCGTCTTCGACCCGCTGGCGGCCGTGGGGCTGGTCCCGCTCTCGCTGGTTGTCGCCGTCGACGTCGCCATCATCGCCGCCATCGTCGTGGCCGCGCTCTCGTGGGCTCAGCGGCGGTCCGCCGTCAGCGCACGAGACTGATGACGATGACCGAGTCGATCTCGACGGCCGAATTCCTGGCGCGCACGGCGAAGCCGCCGCCCGCGGCGCCGCCGACGCCGGCGGCGTCGACCTCGGTGCCGCTGTCCTCCACCCAGGCGCAGCCGAGCTGCCCGCCGCCGCCGCCGGCGACGATCAGGAACGAGTGCCCGACGGGATCGACGGGCAGCGGGCTCGAATCGAGCGTGGACGAGAGCTGGTTGTTCGCGAGCTCGATGAGCGCGAGCGCGTGGCTCGGCTCGTGGTTGGACTCGCAGTCGATGCCGTCGACGGGGCCGGTCATGTGCGTCATGACGCCGACGTTGGCGAGGGCGCCGCCGACGCTCTCGAAGCGGATGTGCGCCGCGATGACGGTGTCGGCCGTGTCGATGTCGGTGCGGCGCAGGAGATCGATGCGCGTGTCGTCGGCGTGGACCGCGGCGTCGCCCTGGACGGTGAAGGCGCCGCCGTCGTCGATCCAGCCTGCGTCGAGCGCGCTTCCGGAGAACGCGTCGAACAAGAGGACGGCGTTGCCGGAGACGGTGGGGTCGGGATCGCACACGTCACCGACCCCGTCCGGCTCGGCGCCCGCCTGAAGCTCGAGGAGGTCGTCCTGCCCGGGGTTCGGCGTGGCCGGGCAGTTGTCGCACGCGTCGTCGACGCCGTCCTGGTCCTCGTCGTGCCCGACGGGGACGCACCCTCGCCCTCCGCGCCGGCGGGCGGAGCGACGCAGGCGCCCGCGAGGCAGACGAAGCCATCGATGCAGGCGTGGGTGTCGTCGCAGAGCTTTCCGCCGAGCTCGACGTCCTCGAGGCACGCGGCGAAGGGGATCGCGCCGACGAGGAGCCACTGCGGCCGCATCGCGCGCGATCGTAGGTCCGTCGGCGTCGCAGTGCCAGAGGTCGGCGCTGTCCGCTGCGCGCGAGGAATCGCCGATCCCGTCGGAGCGTTCTTCCCGGGATGACGCCGTCGCTCCCCGCGCAGATCCACGTCCCCGACCTGCGGCCGCACCCCGACGAGGCACGGCGCGCGTCATACGCCGCCGCGCGCCTCGCCTTCGGGGCCGCGCTCATCGCCGGCCTCGGCGCCGCCGCGCTCTCGGCGTGGATGGGCCCCTCGCCCGTGCTCGTCCTGCCGCTCGCGTGGCTGGCTGCCGCCGTCATCGCCGCCGCCGCCGCCGGCCTCGCGCGCGCGGGCATCCTCGCGCCTCCGCCGCTGACGACGTCGTGGGCGGTGCTCTTCGCGGGCATCGCGTGCATCGCGCCCTTGAGCCTGCACCTCGTCGTCGACGCACCCGCCTGGGCGCCGCTCCGCTGCTTCTCGGGCCCGGGGTTCGCGGCGTGGACGCGCAGCACGTGTCTCCTCGCCGGCCCGGCCCACGTGGTCTTCGCCGCGCTCTGCGCGCGCCGCGCCGCGCGGCTCGCCCGCCTCGGGGCACCCGCCAGCGGCCTCGGCAAGGCGCGCCCGCGGCGCATCGTCGTCGTCGCCGCGCCGATGGCGGTGACGCTCGCCATCGACTGCATCGGCTTTGGGCCCTACGGGGTGCTGCCGGCGCTCTACGTCGGCGTCACCGGCGCGGTGATCGTGGGCGCGCTGTCGTTCCTCGAAGCCGCCGTCGTTCGCAGCGCGATCCCGCAGGAGTGATCAGCGACCGGAGGGAGCGGTCGCGCTGATCAGCGACCGGAGGGAGCGGCCGCGCTGATCAGCGACCGGAGGGAGCGGCCGCGCTGATCAGCGACCGGAGGGAGCGGCCGCGCTGATCAGCGACCGGAGGGAGCGGCCGCGCTGATCAGCGACCGGAGGGAGCGGCGTCTACGCGGGCGGGACCGCGCCGAGCGCCGCGAACGGTGGAGCGTCGCGGTCGCTGGAGCGGCACTTGGCGTCGAAGACCACGCCGATGTCGTGCTCCGGCACGATGACGTCCAGGCGGCGGGGCGCGTCGCCGATGACGACGGAGATGCGGCCGGGGCGCACGGCGAAGGCGCGGAAGTGGCCGTCGGCGTCCGTGGCCGTGCGGCGGCCGTCGACGAGGACGCGGGCGCCGGCGACCGGCGCGCCGCGGGCGTTGCACAGCTCTCCCTGCACCTCACCGAAGAGGCTCCGCAGAGGGGTCCCGCACGACGCGAGCAGGGCTGCGAAGAGGACGACGACGCCAACGCGCTTCACCCACGACCTCCGTCCGCGGCCCCCCATGGGGCCGGATGCCCAGTGTCTCCAAAGCCTCCCTCGGGCGGCCTCGGGTGATCCACCGAGCGCCCATGCGGCTCGGATCACAGCGCAACCTTCCTGTCGGCAGGCCCGATATGTAGGACAAATACCTCCATTCACGGAGAAGCCCGATGCCCGTCGTCTCTTCCGTCGCGCCCAGCTCCCGCCTCACCGCCACCGACCCCGTCCCGCTCATCCGGGCCACGGAGCTGCAGAAGACGGTGGCCAAGGGGCCCGTCGTGGTGGAGTTCTTCAACTTCGGCTGCCCCTTCTGTCGCGCGGCCATGCCGGAGCTCGACAAGGTGGCGCAGGAGAAGCTCGGCAAGGTGAAGTTCGCCCGCATGTCGCTCGCCGACCCGCAGGCGCAGGCGATGGCGGCGCAGCTCGGCATCTCGCTCCTGCCCGCGTTCGCCGTGTTCAACGACGGCAACTTCGTCGGGACCTTCGGCCGCGAGGGCGCCAACGGCGTCGACGCCAAGCTCATCCGCGACAACGTCGGCTACGCCTTCGACAGCGTGGGTGTGAGGGTCTGATGCCGCTCGACGCCGTCTCCGGCTCCGCCTTCGTCCCCGCGCGCGACATCGCCGCGCGGACGACGACGCCCCCCGCGGGCGACATCGTCTTCGTCCCCGCGCGCCGCCGCGTCTCCCTCGACCGCTTCGTGCCGAAGACGCCGTCGACGCCTGCCGAGACGACGCCTGCGACGACGCCGGAGACGGCGAAGCGCGACCGGCCGATCCTCTTGTTCAACGGGCAGTGCGAGGTGTGCCAGGCGCTCTCTTCGTGGGTGAAGAAGCAGGACGCCAAGGGCGGCGACCTCATCGACGAGCGCCCCATCGGCGACGACCCCGAGGCGCTCAAGGCGCTCGACCCGCGCCTCGACATCTGGGACGTCTACAAGGAGATCCACGTCCTGATGCCCGACGGCACCATCAAGAAGGGCGGCGAGGCCATCGGCGAGGTGTTGCGGCGCCTGCCCCACCTGGGTTTCCTCGGGCCCCTGCTCGACACGGGCCTGTTCGGCATGAAGCCGGTCCAGGCGGCGCTCGACGCCGGCTACAAGATCCTCGACGCGGCGCGCCCCGCCATCGGGTGCAAGAGCTGCGGTGGTGGACCGGTGGTGTGGTGGTCCAAGCCCATCAAGTGGACTGCCGACCTCGTGCGCTGGCTGCGCGGTCACGACACCTGAACGCACGCGCGGGGAGATTCCGCCCCGCTGTCGTCGACGCGTAGCGTCGCAGGTCTCGTCTGGCGATCAGCGCCGATTCCGCGGAGACTCCGGGCCCCAAGCCTGGAACCCACGGAGCCGCCATGAACGCCTACGCAACATCGCTGATGGCCGACGTCAAAGCCAAGAACCCCAACGAGCCCGAGTTCCATCAGGCCGTGCACGAGGTCGCCGAGTCGCTGGCCATCGTGCTCGAGCGCCACCCCGAATATCGACACGCCAAGATCCTCGAGCGCATCGTCGAGCCCGAGCGCGTCTTGATGTTCCGCGTGCCCTGGGTGGACGACCGCGGCGACGTGCAGCTCAACCGCGGCTTCCGCATCGAGATGAACAGCGCCATCGGGCCGTACAAGGGCGGCCTGCGCTTCCACCCCTCGGTGAACCTCGGCATCTTGAAGTTCCTGGCGTTCGAGCAGGTGTTCAAAAACTCGCTCACCACGTTGCCCATGGGCGGCGGCAAGGGCGGCGCCGACTTCGATCCCAAGGGCAAGAGTGACAACGAGGTCATGCGCTTCTGCCAGAGCTTCATGAGCGAGCTGCAGCGGCACATCGGCGCCAACACCGACGTCCCGGCCGGCGACATCGGCGTCGGCGGCCGCGAGATCGGCTTCCTGTTCGGGCAGTACAAGCGGCTGCGCAACGAATTCACCGGCGTGCTCACCGGCAAGGGGCTCAACTGGGGCGGCTCGCTCATCCGGCCCGAGGCCACCGGCTACGGTTGCGTCTACTTCGCGGCAGAGATGCTCGCGTCGCGCGGCGAGAGCCTCGAGGGAAAGACCTGCCTCGTGTCCGGCAGCGGCAACGTCGCGCAGTACACCATCGAGAAGCTGCTCGACCTCGGCGGCAAGCCCGTGACGGCGTCGGACTCCAACGGCTACATCTACGACGAGGCGGGCATCGACCGCGAGAAGCTCGCGTTCCTCATGCAGCTCAAGAACGTGCGCCGCGGCCGCATCGAGGAGTACGCGGCCAAGTACAAGTCGGCGACGTATACGAACGTCGAGGGCGGCCGCGACCACAACCCGCTGTGGACGCACAAGGCGCACTGCGCGTTCCCCTCGGCCACGCAAAACGAGATCAACGCGCGTGACGCCAAGAACCTCCTCGCCGGCGGCGTCACCGTCGTCGCCGAGGGCGCCAACATGCCCACCGCCGAGGACGGCGTGCAGCAGTTCATCGACGCCAAGATCCTCTACGCGCCGGGCAAGGCCGCCAACGCCGGCGGCGTCGCCACCTCCGGCCTCGAGATGGCGCAGAACAGCATGCGCTTCAATTGGACGCGCCAGGAGGTCGACGACCGCCTGCGCAACATCATGAAGAGCATCCACAAGGCCTGCGTCGACACCTCGGAGCGCTTCGGCACGCCGGGCAACTACGTCAACGGTGCCAACATCGCCGGGTTCCTCAAGGTGGCCGACGCCATGATGGACCAGGGCGTGGTCTGAACCACGGCGCTCGCTCGTCGATGATGAAGGAGGGACGGCAGGATTTTCACGACCTGATGCGCTACCGCATCATGGACATCCTGCTCGTCGCGAGCCCCTACGACTCCTTTGTCCTCGAGGAGGCGGGTGACATCGGCGAGCGCATGCTCGGCGAGTTCAGGAACCTCGACCTCCACTACACGCCGGGCATCACCACGGTCCCCACCGGCGCCGAAGCGCTCGCGCTCCTCGAGGAGCGGCGCTTCGGCCTGGTGATCTCCGGCCTGCACCTCGCCGACATGCGTGGCGACGAGCTCGCGCGCCGGGTGGCCGACGCGGAGCTCGACGTGCCGGTCGTGCTGCTCGGCTTCGACGCCCGCGACGTCGCCGACGTCGACGCGCGCGTGCCGGCGCCGATCTTCTTGTGGCAAGGCGACGCGCGCATCCTGCTCGCCATCGTCAAGTGCGTCGAGGACGCGCGCAACGCGGCGCACGACACGCAGTCCATCGGCGTGCAGGTCATCATCCTCATCGAGGACAACGTCCGCTACTACTCGTCGTTCCTCCCGGCCATCTACGCCGAGCTGCTCGAGCAGTCGCGACGGCTCGTGCCCGAAGGGATGAACTTCTCGCACAAGATCACGCGCATGCGAGCGCGGCCCAAGATCCTCCTGTGCCGCACCTACGAGGACGCGTGGCAGGCCTTCGAGCGCTACGGCGAAGAGGTGCTCGGCGTCATCTCCGACGTCGAATTCCCGCGGGGCGGCGCCGTCGCCGACGAGGCGGGGCTCGACTTCGCCCGCGAGGTGCACGAGCGCTGGGCCGACGTCCCCGTGCTCCTGCAGTCCTCGAACCCCGCGCACGCCGAGCGCGCCGGCGCCGTGGGCGCGAGCTTCCTGTTGAAGGGCTCGCCGCTCCTGCTCGGCGAGCTGTCGCGGTTCATGACCGACTACTTCGGCTTCGGCGACTTCATCTTTCGCCTGCGCGACGGCAGCGTCGTCGGCCGCGCCCACGACCTGCGCTCGCTCGAGGAGGTGCTGCGCACGGCGCCGCTCGAGAGCATCGCCTACCACGCCGACCGCAACCACTTCTCCAAGTGGCTGAAGGCGCGCACGGAGTTCGCGCTCGCCGACGAGGTCCGGCCGCGCCGGGTGTCCGACTTTGCGGCGCCCGAGGACCTCCGCGCCTGGCTCATCGACACCATCGCCCGCTACCGCCACGAGCGGAGCCTCGCGGCGGTCGCCGACTTCGACGCCGCCACCTTCGCCGGTTGGGTGGGCGACGCCCGCGACGAGCTCGCGCGCATCGGGGGCGGATCGCTCGGCGGCAAGGCGCGCGGCCTGGCGTTCATGCGCACGCTCCTGAGCCAGCACCGCCTCGAGGGCCTCGACGCCGACGTCAGCGTCAGCGTGCCGCCGGCGGTGGTGATCGCCACCGACGTGTTCGATCGCTTCCTCGAGGAGAGCGGGCTGCGCGACTTCGCCATTCACTGCGACGATGACGCCGAGCTCGAGCGCCGCTTCGTCGCGGCGCCGTTGCCCGCGCGCGCGCGGCGCGACCTCGCGGCCGTCGCCAACCATGTGCGCTCGCCGCTCGCCGTGCGCTCGTCGAGCCTCCTCGAGGACTCGCAGCACCAGCCCTTCAGTGGTGTGTACGAGACCTTCATGCTCGCCAACGCCGCGGAGGACCCGGCGCTGCGCCACGGCCTCCTGTGCAACGCGGTGAAGCGGGTCTACGCGTCGACGTTTGCGAAGCGCGCCAAGGACACCATGCGCGCCACGCCGTTCCGCCTCGAGGAAGAAAAGATGGCGGTGATCGTGCAACGCGTGGTGGGCCGCGCGCACGGCACCCGCTTCTACCCGGACATCTCCGGCGTGGCGCGCTCGCACAACTTCTACCCGACGGCGCCGCTTTTGGCCTCGGACGGCGTCGCGGCGGTAGCGCTCGGCCTCGGCCGGAGCGTGGTCACCGACGGCACCTCGGTGCAGTTCTGTCCGCGCGCGCCCGAGCACATCGCGTCGTTCAAGTCGCACAAGGAGACGATGGCCAGCGCGCAGCGTGTGTTCTGGGCGCTCGACCTCGCCGGGGGCGGCATGCGGGAGACGCGCTTCGAGCTGGAGGACGCGGAGGCCGACGGCGTGCTCGGGGCGTTGGCTTCGACGTGGTCGCCGGACAACGACGCGCTCTACGACGGCGTCTCGCGCCCGGGTGTGCGCGTGTTGACCTTCGCGCAGATCTTGAAGCGGCACACCTTTCCGCTCGCGCGCGTCGTGGATGCGCTGCTCGCGATGGGCACGTGGGGCATGGGCGCGGCGGTGGAGATCGAATTCGCAGTGGACCTCGCGTCGCGCACGGTGGCGTTCCTGCAGTTGCGGCCGCTGACCTTGTGGCGCGAGCGCGTGCAGCTCGACATCGCCGACGTCGGTGACGCCGACGTGGTGTGCCGCAGCGACAGCGTGCTCGGCAACGGCCGCATCGACGACATTCACGACGTCGTCGTCGTCGACAGCCGCCGCTTCGATCGGTCGGCGAGCCAATCGACGGCGGAGCAGATCGGGCGGTTCAACGCGGAGCTCGCGGGGCGGAAGTACCTGCTCATCGGCGTAGGGCGCTGGGGCTCATCCGATCCGTGGCTCGGCATCCCGGTGCGTTGGGATCAGATCTCGGGCGCGCGCGTGATCGTCGAGGCGGGCTTCGAGGACTTCAAGGTCACGCCGTCGCAGGGCACGCACTTCTTCCAGAACCTGACGTCGTTCAACATCGGCTACTTCACCGTGAACCCGGACGCCGGGCAGGGCTTCGTCGACTGGGAGTGGCTGGCGGGGCAACCCGCGGTGAAGGAGACGCCCTTCGTCCGACACATCCGCTCGGACAAGCCCTTCGTCGTGAAGATGAACGGGCAAGCGGGGGAGGGCGTGGTGCTTCGACCGTGTCCTGACGTCTAAAAGCGGAACGCGAGCTGCTCGCGCGCCTCGAGCGCCGCGCCCTTCGTCGTCACGGGCGCCGCCGGCGTCGTCGGCGGGGGCGCGAGGCCGAGGCGTCCGGCCGGGTCGACGAGGAGCTGGCGTGAGAGGTGGCTCTCGCGCTTGAAGAAGCCCTCGGTGTGAAGGCTCGGGTCGAGATCGAAGACGAAGTAGTCGAGGTGGTGGCAGACCTCGTGGACCACCGTGCGCACGAAGCTCTTCTTCGCCACCGGCTTCTTCCTCGCGTGCGTGCGCATCCAGACCTTGAGCTCGGGGACGCGGCCGTCCTCGGCTTCATAGAGGCCGTGCAGCTCGCCGTCGTCGTCGCCGGGGCGGACGGCGAGCACCTTGACCACGACGCGCGGGGCGCCGAGCTGCTCGATCATGGCGTCGACGAGTGACCGGGTGGCGCGCTGCACGGCGCGCTTGTCGTCGGCGAGGAGCGCGCGCTCGATGTCGAAAATGAGCGGGCGCAGCTCCGCCGGCCGGGGCAACGGCACGGCGACGAGCGCGTCGCTCTTTCGGTACACGGCCTGCTCGGCCTTCGACAGTCGTGCGTAGTACGGGAAACGCATCGGATGCGTGAAGCGTATCGCGGCGCGAGCGGCGGACAAGGCGCGGCAGACGTCAGCGGCCGTGCGCGGCGTTCCACACGGCGAGGCGCCGGTGCACACCGTCGATGAGGTCGCCTTGCGCGAGCTGCAGGTCGGTGACGTGCAGCCCGAGCGGCTTCTGCCAGCGTGCCGCGTCGAGCTCGACGGGGTCACCGCGCTGGTCCGCGTCGGACTTGTCGAGGTCGCCGAGGCCGGTGATCTCGAGGACGGATCCGTCGTCGCCGTGGCGCACGCAGTGGCCCTGGTAGCGGTCGCGGTAGAGGACGAAGGGCGTGTCGACGTCGACGCCCGGCCACGACGAGGGGAGGAAGGAGCGCGACAGCGGGCCGTCCGTGGGCGCGGTGCACGCGAGCTCCTGGCCGTCGGCGAGCACGAGCTCGGGGACGTCGTCGGGGTCGCGCCCGAGGTGCGGCGCCCCGCCCGGCGGCGCCGAGCGATAGGCGACGACGCAGCCGGTCTGATCGGGGCCTTCACACAGGGGCACATGCGCGAAGCTGCCGCCCACGACCTCGCCGCGGGGGACGGCGACGGCGGCGCCGGGCATCACCGACACCAGCAGCCGGTCGCGCAGGGCCTTGTCGTCGTCGCTGTCGAAGAAGTCGTGCACGAGGCGCGTGAGCATCTGCGCGCCCTGCGAGTGGCCAAGGAGGACGATGGGCCCGTCGTCGCCCGCGCGCTCGAGGAAGCTTCGGAAGGCGAGGGCGACGTCGCCGTAGGCGGTGTCGAAGCACTGCTTGCGCTTGTCGACGTCTTGCACCGCGTAGGTGCCGAGGCCCATCTGGCGATAGAGCGGCGCGTGGACGTTGCAGATCTCGGAGAAGCGCGCCGCTTGCGCGAGCGCGGTGGAGACGTCGGTCTGCGGATCCATCACGTCGTCGATCGCCGCGCCGAGGCTCATGTGCACCGTGGGGTAGACGTAGAAGCAGTCGGCGCCGGGTTGTGCCGCACCCTCGTGCGGCACCGTCTCGAGCGAGCCGTCCGGCTTGATCTCGGTGGCGGTGAGGTCGCCGGCGCAGGCGTCGTCGGCGGACCCGGGGGAGCACAGCCAGCTCGCGTCGTCGTCGTAGTGGTCCGCGGGGAGCGGGGCGGCGCCGCAGTCGCCGGTGCTTCCGCAGCCGGCGAGCGCGGCGGCGGCGGCGACGAGAGCGGGGAGAGCGAGGCCGGCGAGTCGGTGCATGCCGGTCCGTATGCGCGGACGATGCCAGCGCCGGCGCGGCGCCCGGGCGCCCCCCGGCCTGCGCACGGCCGTGAACGGCTGCGCAGCCCTGCGCACGGCCGCGCAGCGCTGCGCAGCGGGACCGCGGGCCGCGCGCCGCGCGGGGCGCTCGGCGGCGCAGGCGGTCGCGGAGCGCGCCGGCGGCCGCACCGAGCGTGCCCTGGGCTCGTGAGGTATCGTCGCCCTGCATGGCGGAGCCCGCGGCGTTCGGCCCGTACCTCCTTCTCGAACGCATCGCCGTCGGCGGCATGGCCGAGGTGTTCCTCGCGCGCCCGCTCGACCCGAAGCAGCAGAGCGGGCGGCCCGTCGTCGTCAAGAAGATGCTGCCGCAGCTCGCCGAGAGCACCGAGCACGTCACCATGTTCCTCGACGAGGCGCGGCTCGGGGCGCTCCTCAAGCACCCAAACGTCATCGACATCTTCGACGTCGGTCAGGTGGACAAGTCCTGGTACATGGCGCTCGAGTACGTCGACGGCCCCGACCTCGGCCAGGTCTTGAAGACCGCGCGCGACGCCCAGCAGCCGCTCCCCCCGTCACTCGCCGCGTACGTCATCGCGCGCGCCGCCGAGGGGCTCCACTTCGCCCACGGCGTCAAGGACGCAAAGACCGGCATCCCGCTCGGCATCATCCACCGCGACGTCAGCCCGCAGAACATCCTCGTGGCGCGCAACGGTGACGTGAAGGTCGGCGACTTCGGCGTGGCCAAGAGCGGCGTGCAGATGCATGAGACCCAGACCGGCCTCGTGAAGGGAAAGATCTCGTATATGTCGCCGGAGCAGATCTCCGACGGCACGCTCGACGTGCGCACCGACGTCCTCGCGCTCGGCGTGTCCTTGTGGGAAGCGCTCACGCACCGCCGCATGTACTCCGGCCTCAACGACGTGGAGATCATGAAGGCGGTGTACTTCAAGACGCCGCCGCACCCGTCCACCATGGTGCACCTGCCCGTCACCTTCGACGACGAGCTCGACGCCATCGCCGCCCGCGCCCTCGCGCGCAAGCGCAACGAGCGCTTCGCCGACGCCAAAGAGATGATGCTCGCGCTCGACGCGTGGTCGGCGCGGCAGCCGGCGCCGCCGTCCGCGGAGCTGCTGTCGTCGTGGATGCGCGCGCGCTTCGTGCCGCGCGCCACGGTGGAGGACGTCCCCACCGCGTGGGCCTACAAGAGCCCGGCGCGCGGGTCCTCCGTCGGCGACGGCGGCGACGGCGGCGATGGCGATGGCGATGGCGATGGCGGCGGCGCAGAGTCCGGCGAGGACTCCACCACCACGGTGGTCGACGGCGCGCGCTACCAGGCCGACGCCGGAGAGGCCATCGAGCCCGTCGAGCCAGCCGAGCTCGCGGGCGCACCGACCGTGGTGACGCCGACCACCCGGCCGCGCATCCCCGTGAAGAAGGGCACGGTGCTCAAGCCCCTGAAGCGCAGGCCGCAGAAGCCGGCGCAGAAGCGCGATCTGGTGTTGTACGTCGAGGACGAGCAGCAGAACTGGGAGGTGGCCGAGCTCCTCCTCAAGAAGAACTATGACCTCGTGCACGCGCCCGACGATCAGATGGCGTGCGAGATCCTGCGCACGCGCGGCAGCGAGCTCACCGCGGTGCTGATGGACATCCAGCTCAAGGGCTCCACGCTCGACGGCATCGCGCTCACCAAGCTCATCCGCGGCGGCGCCGTCGACGGCGTGCCCTCCTACGCCCGCGGCGTCCCCACGCTCGACGTCCCCGTCTTCTTCGTCACGGCGTACGCGGCGCGCTACACGGAGCGGGAGCTCCTGGCCGTCGGCGCCGACAAGCTCGTGACCAAGCCCGTGGACTTCGCGCAGATGACGCTGGCCCTCACGTCGTACCAGTTGCGCCGCGCCGCGCGCCGCGAGAGCGCCTCGTAGGCGAACGCTATGCGTCGGGGCGCGCGGGCGTGTCGACGGTGCGGCCGGCGATGGGCGCGAGGCCGGAGCGGATGTGCAGGTCGCGCTGCGGGAAAGGGATCTCGATGGACTTGTGGCGGAAGGCGGCGTCGATGGCGTAGCGCAGACGAGACGCCGTCTTCAGGTCCTCGCCGGGCCGCGCGATCCAGACGAGCAGGGAGAAGTCGAGGCTGGACTCGCCGAAGTCGTCGAAGCGCACCTCGGGCTCGGGGATCTGGAGCAACTGCGTGTCGGCGAGCGCCACCGACAGCAGCGTCTCCTTCACCAGGTTCGGGTCCGTGCCGTAGGCGACGCCCACTTTGACCGTCACCCGCAGGTTGGTGGTGGGCACCGAGTGGTTGATCACCTGCGCGGTGACGAGCTCGCTGTTGGGGACGATGATCGTGACCTCGTCCCGCGTGACCACGCGCGTGGCGCGCATGCCCACGTCGAGGACGGAGCCGTACGCCTCGCCGATCTGGACGAAGTCCCCGCGGGCGACGGGTCGCTCGATGAGCAGGATGATGCCCGACACGAAGTTCTGCGCGATGTTCTGCAGACCGAAGCCGATGCCGACGAGCAGCACGGTGGACGCGGCGAGGAGAGCGTCGAGCCGGATGCCCACGGACATGATGGCGACGAGGACGCCGATCAGGATGATGAGGTAGCGGACGATCTTCACGAGCGCGAAGCGCGCGCCCTGGGCGACGCCGCGGGTCTCGAGCAGCCGGCGCAGCGCGCGGCTGCCGAGCGCGGCGAGGAGGTAGGAGACGACGACGATGGTGGCGCCGACGAACAGGCTGGCCGGCGTGATGGGGCCGCCCGCGAGGTGCACCAGCGGGGTGTGCGCGAGCTTCTTCACGTGATCGAACGTCGGCATGGCCGGGCGAGGATGCGCAGACGCCGCCGCGGGGCACAACCACGTCGGGCACGGCGAGACGTGGCGCCTCGGGGCGCCCTTTGCGGCTCAGCTCCTGCCCGGCGCGGCCGCGGGTCCCGGCCTCGCGGGCATCCGCACGATGAACGTGCTGCCCTCGCCGAGCGCGCTCTCGACGGCCACGGTGCCCCCGTGCAGCTCGACGATCTGCTTCACGATGGCGAGGCCGAGGCCGGTGCCGCCGTGTCTGCGCGTGTGGCCCCCCTCCACCTGCCGGAAAGACTCGAAGATCGCCGTGTGGTGCTCCGGCGCGATGCCCGGCCCGGCGTCGCGCACGCGAAAGACGACGTCGCGCGCCTCCTTCCCGGCGTCGGCGACGGTGCGTGCCTCGACGTGGACGACGCCGCCGCGCGGCGAGAACTTCACCGCGTTGGCGGCGAGGTTGATGAGCACCTGCGTGAGCCGTGTGCGGTCGGCGTCGAGGTGGGTGTCGCCGTCGATGTCGGAGCGGACCTCGACGCCGGCGGCGCGCGCCACGGGGCCGACCGTCTCGAGCGCGCGCGCCACCACGTCGGCGGCGGCGAGCGCCTCGGGCGAGAGCTTCATGCGGCCTGCGGACAGCTTGCTGAAGTCGAGGATGTCGTTCACCACGGCGAGCAGGTGCTCGCCGGAGCCGATGATGGACTGGAGGTGGGCGGCGAGGGCGTCGCCGTCGTCGGGCGCGAAGCGGCGCTGCTCGAGGACGAGGCCGGGCTCGCCGCAGGAGGGGCAGGGGGTGTCGTCCTCGACGGGGGCGTCGTCCTCGGCCTCGAACAGGGATCCACAACGGCTGCAGGCGACGACGCTGCGCTCTTCGATCTGCTGGAGCAGTCCGCGGGGGACGTTGAGGATGGCGTTCAGCGGGGTGCGCAGCTCGTGCGACGTGTTGGCCAGGAACTCGCTCTTGAGGCGCGCCGTCTCCTCGGACCGCGCCAGAGCGTCGACCAACGCAACGTTCTTCTCGCGGAGCTGGCGGCCGAGGCGGAGGAAGTCGGCGAAGGCGAGCACCACCGCCATGAGCCCGAGGTTCATCACGCCGTACGCGAACAGGCGGGGCGTATAGACGACGTTGAGGTCGCAGAGGAGATCGGACGCGCCCGTCACGGCGGTGACGGCGATGGCCATGGCGAGCACCGGGCCGTACTCGGTGCGTGGGCGCCGCAGGTCGCGCGCGGCGAAGAACAACGCATGCAGGATCACGACGAACAGCCACGGTGACAGCGGCTTGTACGCCTGCTGCACGCCGAAGAGCACGGCGGCGGCGAACCAGCCCGCGCACAGGAAGCGGTTGAAGACGCGAAAGCCGGTGACGCGCCCGGCGTAGTAGCTCTCGATGAGCTCGGGGGTGACGAGCGCGATGCCGATGATGGCGTAGATGGTGAGCTTGCCCTGCGCCTGGGCGCCGAAGAGCACGCCGACGAAGGCGCCGGTCTTGCCCATCAAGTAGACGACGAGCACGCACATCACCAGCAGCGACGCGCGGTACAGGCCGCGGTTTTCGCCGGCATCCCCGCGCGACAGCAGATACGCGACGAGGGCGATGCCGAAGATGTTCACCATCAGCGCGCCGTACTCGAGCAGCCACTTCATGGACGTGGCGCGCTCGAGATACGTCTTCACCACCGCCGGCGGGCCGAGGAGGAAGCGGCCGTCGGCGATGCCGTCGTCGGGGTTGGGGTTGATGATCTCGAGCGCGAGCACGTTGTCGCCGGCCCTGAGGGCCGCGGCCGACACCGCGAAGCCGTCGAGGCGCTCCGGATCGAGGAGCGTGTTGCTCTCGGGAACGCCGCGCTCACCGACGTAGTCCCCGTTGACGTAGACGCGCGCGAAGCCGCCGGTCTTGGGGACGATCAGGAACGCGTCCTCCTCGGGGGCGCGCGGGAGCGTGAAGTGCTTGCGCGCCCACCCGTGCAGGTAGCGCACGCCGCGCCCCGCGTAGGGGCCGGGGATGACGAAGGGGTGCCAGGCGCCGTCGTCGATGTCTCCCGCGTGCGCCGCCACGTCCGTGCCGTGCGCGCGCCCGCCGTCGTCGTCGCCGGTGAACAGCCACGGGCCGTCGAGCCGTAGCACGTCGTCGCCGCGGGGGACGGGGAACACCGCGAGGGCGAGCACGACGGGCACGATCGGCAACAGGGCCGCGAGCCACACCTTGGCGCCGGGACGAGGGGTGTCCACGACGTGATGCTACCGCGACTGCGCGGCGGACGCCCTTCGCGCCACCGGCGGAGCTTCGCGCGCGTCAGGGCGCGAGGGCGGCGAACCACGCCGCCGCGAGCAGCACCGCGTTCGCCGCCACCATCGGCAGCGGCGCGAGCAGGAGGTCGCGTGCCCGGCGCAGCTCGATGGCGTTCATGGTCACGACGAGCGCCGTCTGCGCCGACGCACACAGCGGCGCCGCGACGCCCGAAAGCATCCATAGCCCGACGAACGCCTCCCCGGCGCCGATCACGCGCGTGAGCGCCGGCGCGACGACGTCGCCGAGGATGCGCGCCACGATGCGCTCGTGCCGCGGGACGAGCCGCAGGAGCTTGAAGAGCACGCCGAAGACGATCCACACGGCGGCGACTGCGGTACGCAGGACGTCGGGCAGCGCGGCGAAGTCGAGGGGGCGCGGGCGCAGCGCGGCGAGATCGACGTCGAGGGAGGCGTCGAGCTGGCGCGCGAAGGCCCACGCGTACACCGCGACGTAGAGCGCGAAGCCGGCGGCGGCGGCGGCGCGGACGGGGAGGCGCCACGGCGAGCCGCGCAACAGCACCGGGTCGAACACCAGCGGCTGTGCGGCGAGCCGCAGCGCCCAGAAGATCGCGGAGAAACCGAGAAAGAGGCGCGCGCCGCCGCTCGGCTCCAAGAGGAGCTCCGGCCGGCTCGCGGCGACGACGCCGAGCGCGACGACGACAAAGGCGACGAAGAACGTGTGCACCGCGAACACGCGCGCGGTGAGCGGCGACAGCTTCGACGTCTCCCGCGTCCAGCCGAAGAGCCGCCACAGCGGGAGATGCGCGAGCCCGAGGGCGACGTGGCTCACCCCGGCGATGCGCAGCGCGAGCTCGAGCGCGCTCGCCGTCACTGCGCCTCCGCGCGCGCCGGCGTCGTCGCGGCGACCGCGGGCGACTTTTCGAACGCGAACGCGGCGACCCACGGCGTCACCCGCCGCTCGACGGCGACGGCGAGCCCCGCGTCGGCCGCGAGGCGAAGCCACTCCGAGCGCGGCTGGAAGTGGAGGAAGCCGGGGCCGTAGGCGACGAAATTCGCCGCGTCGCGCAGGTGCTCGACGAGGAGCACGCGCCCGCCGGGGCGGAGCGCGCGCGCGAGCTCGGCGAAGAAGCGCTCGCGGATCGCGGCATCCCGGATCTCGTGCGCGGAGAAGACGACGGTGACGACGTCGCAGCTCTCGTCTTCGAGCGGCAGCGCCGCCGGCGGCGCCTTCTTCGCCACGTGCGCCCGCGGCGTCAGCGCCCGCGCCCGCTGCACGGACGGCGCGCGCACGACGACGCCGTCGTAGACATCGATGCGCGCGTGGCACCGTCCGGGCATCACCGCGTCGAGGTCGACCTCCGCGTCGAGGCCCGCGTCGACCGCCGCCCACACGAACGCCCCGTCCGGCGCGTGGGGCGGCGCCTCATCCGGCGTCGACCCGTAGGACGGGGGCTCGTCCCCCGCTTCGAGATGCGTCGCACGGGGGAGGAGCGCCGCGACCCACGTCCCGGTCGAGAGCGCGGAGCGGTCGTAGACGAAGTGCGAGACAGCGAGCGCGAGCGCCGACCACGCGCACGCGAAGATCGCGCCGGCGACGACGACGCCGCCGAGCGCGCCGCCGCCGAGGTCGCCCGCTGCGACGGCTGCGACGGCGCCGGCGGCGGCGCCCCACGTGAGCGCGAACCTGGGCCAGTTGTAGAGAAAGATCCGCAGCGCCCCGCTCCGGCGCTTCGGCGCGGGCGCCGGCAAGGTGGACGACGTCAGCGTGGTGGACGCGCCCGCCGCCACCGGCGATGCGACGTCGCCGGGCCCGGTCACGGCCGCGCCTCGAGGACGCCGGCGTTCCAACCGTAGGGCACGTTCTCGACGAAGAATGCGTTCGCGAGCACGGCCGACTCGAGGTCCGGACGCGCGAGGAAGCTCGAGCGCTGCGCGACGATGCGCACCGGCCGCGGATCCCACGCCGAGCGCACACCGCGCACGACGAGCATCTTTTCGCCGTCGGCGTCGAACGTGTAGGGCAAGGGGCCGGCGAACTTGCGCGCGTCGGCGAGCGTCGCAAACGGCGAGCCCGCGGGGAGCGCGTCGGTCTCTCCGAGGTCGGCCTCGACGTGGAGGTCGGCCTCGGCGCCGCTGGTGCGGACGTCGACGACGAGGCGCTCGCCCGCGCGGGAGGCGTCGACGTCGGCCTTGCGGTAGCCGTAGTGCGTGAACGCGTTTCCGAGCCGCACCATGCTCGCGCGATCGGCGTCGCTGCGCAGGATCTTGAGGCCGCGCAGCGTCGCCTGCCCCGGCCGCACGAAGCGCGTAAACACGCGATAGCCGCTCAAGAAGAAGTCGCGGCCGAAGACGCGCGGCAAGCCCTTGGGCCGCAGCTTCTCGGTCTGCACGAGCGCGATGGCGAGGAAGCCGCGCTCGTCGTCGCCGGCGCCGAACGTGTCGAGCTCGAGCCCGCGCGGGACCAGCGGCCGCAGCGCCCGCGGCGGCAGCGCGTACGTGAGCACGAGCGACCAGCGGAAAAACGCCTCAACGGGAAACGGGTGTCGCCGCAGCGCCGCGAGCATGCGCGCCGACCATACCTCGGCGAGCGGCGGACGAGCGCCACGTCGTGGCGAGGATCGCGTCGACGAGCACACCGAGCGCGACGGGATCGGTGGCATCGATCTCGACGGCCACCTCCCCGGAGCTCGCCAGCGACCGCCTCTCCGGCGGCGCCGCACCGTCATCATCAGCCGCGTCACCGCCGCGCGCGCATGAGCGGGCGGCCGCCGAGCGGGTGAGCGCGTCATTCGCGTCACCGGCAAAAAGGACCGCGAGCCATGTGACGCGCCCTTGCACACGACGGCGCGCCGAGATGCCCCGGACGCGTGGGCTTATCGAGTCCTTGGCGGGGCTTCCGTTCGCCGGCTGCGCGTGGTCTGTTTTCCGGACGATCCCATGAGCGATGTGTCGCTGCCCCTGAAGATCATCGACGAAGGCGAGAACTTCCGCCTCGCCGTCTGGCGCGGGGCCGCGTACTGCCAGGTGTGGCGCCGCCCCGACGTCAGCGCCGCCGACGGCGCCCGCTTCGCCGCGGTCCTGACCAACGCGCTGCGCTTCCTGCTGACCGATCCGGACAACGAGGTCGCCGGCATCGTCTTCGACCTGTCCGCGGCGCCGGCGTCGGCGGGGCCCACCACGCGCGCGTTGCTCGGCGAGGCCATCAACACGTGGTCGCTCGCCGGCAAGCGCGTCGCCATGCTGGTGTCGGCGGAGGAGCAGCGCGCGCAGATGGGCGAGCTCATCGCGCAAAGCGGCAACGGCAACGGCGCGGTGTTCGACGACGAGCAAGCGGCCGTCACGTTCGCCGCGGGACGCTGACGCCGCGGCGGATCGGCGCGGCGGATCGGCGCGGCGGATCGGCGCGGCCGATCACGTCGTCAGGCGTGGGCCGCGTACCAGGCGAGGGCCTCGGACAGGCCCCTGCGCACGTCGTGGGTGGGGGCGTAGCCGAGCAGGCGCGCGGCCTTGCCGACGTCGGCGAGGGAGTGGCGCACGTCGCCGGGGCGGAACGGGCCGTACGACGGCTCGCCCTGCACCTTCAGGCCGTCGCGGATCATCGCGAACAGCGCGTTGAGCGTGGTGCGGTCGCCGCAGGCGACGTTGTAGGCCTCGTTGGTGGACGTGGACGGCGCCAGCGCCGCGAGCAGGTTGGCTTGCACGGCGTTGTCGACGTAGCAGAAGTCGCGCGAGGTCTCGCCGTCGCCGTTGATGACGCAGGGCTCGCCGTGGAGGAGCGCGGCCACCCACTTGGGGATGACGGCGGCGTAGGGGCCGTTCGGATCCTGTCGCGGCCCGAACACGTTGAAGTAGCGCAGGCCGATGGTCTCGACGCCGTACGCGTCCTGGAACGTGCGCGCGTAGATCTCGTCGACGAGCTTGGTGGCGGCGTAGGGAGACAGGGGCTTGCCGATCTTGTCCTCGACCTTGGGCAGGTCGGGGTGATCGCCGTACACCGACGACGACGACGCGTACACGAAGCGGCGCACCTTGGCGTCGCGCGCGGCGAGCAGGATGTTGATGAAGCCGTCCACGTTGGCGCGGTGGCTGGCGCGCGGGTCCGCCAACGAGCGCGGCACGGACCCGAGCGCCGCCTGGTGCAGCACGACGTCGGCGCCGGTGCAGGCCTCGGTGCAGACGGCCGCGTCGGCGATGTCGCCCTCGAGCAGCTCGACGCCCTCGGGGAGATTTTCTCTCTTGCCCGTGGCGAAATTGTCGAGCACGCGCACGCGCTGGCCGAGCTCTTTCAGGTGCGCGGCCAGGTGGCTGCCGATGAAGCCCGCGCCGCCGGTGACCAACCAGGTCCAGCGGCGTCGCGCGATTTCGCCCCTCACGTCGTCGTATCGGGTCATCGCCGCCTTGTAACGCGGCGGCGCCGGGTTACAAGCGAGGCGTGCGCGCGCTCCTCGTCGCCGCCCTGGTCGTCGCCGCCGGCTCCGCCGACGCACACAAGGCGTACTCGCTCAAGGAGGGCGTCGAGTGCGTGGAGTGCCACGTCAACCCGCAGGGCGGTGGCCCGCGCACGCTCATCGGCAGCTACTACCAGGCCAAGCACGAGCTGCCCCTCGATCGCTCGCCCGCGGGCATGAAGCTCGTGCGCGACACCGTCGACCGTTGGATGCAGAAGGTGCTCGCCACGCCGCCGGTGATCCGCTGGTCCCATACGCCGGTGGCGGACCTGCCCGAGGAGCCGGCGCCGCCGCTGACGCGCGCGAGCGACCCGGCGCTGTTGCGGCGGTTGTCGCTCGACCTGCGCGGCACCATGCCCACGCCCGAGGAGCTCGCGCGGCTCGAGGAGGGCACGCTCACCGTCGACGGCGCCGTCGACGAGATGATGCGCTCGCCGGACTTCCAGTCGACGTTCCGCCTGTATCACGAAGACCTGATTCGCCCCCGCACCGGTGACTACAACACGCCGGCGAGCCTCACGCGTGTCGCCACGGCGGTCATCGACGGGGAGCTCGTCTACTCATCGGTGCGCGTGCCGGGCGAAGCGGGCAGCGGCGGGTGCCGCGCCGGCGAGCGCGTGCGCGTCTCCCCCTGGTGGGATCGCAAGGGCGCGCATTGGGCGTGCAAGACCACCGGCGACGAGCGCGTGGTCCTCGACGACGGCACGCGCTGCGACACGCTGCCTGGCCAGAAGAGCGGCAAGTGCGGCTGCGGCCCGCACATGGTCTTCTGCTATCCCAAGGGCGTGAAGGACCGCGTCATCGACTCCATGAAGGAGGAGGCGGCGCGCCTCGCGATGGAGGTGGTCGACACGGACCAGCCGTACCCCACGCTCCTGACGGCGGACTGGACCATGGAGGACGGCGCGCTCGAGGTGTTCTACGCCAAGCTCGAGGGGCGCCTCGCCGAGCTCCGGGACCCCGACATCGACAAGCCGTGGCGGCGCCTGATGCGCCCCCCTCGACACTCCGGCGTCCTCAGCACGCCCGAGATGTTCAACTTCTTCTACAACGGCCGCCGCTGGGCGCAGCGCGTGTTCGAGGCCTTCTTCTGTCACGACGTCTACCCCGACTTCAATCTCCTCGACGACACCGCCGACGCGGGGAAGACCACCGCCGTTCCCTATAGAGACAACCCCGACTTCGAGCCCACGCTCACCGTCACGGAGTCGCGCGCCTGCGCCGCGTGCCACATGCAGCTCGACGGGCTCTCGCGCGTGAAGGACCGCTGGGATCCGTTTGGCCGCTACCACGAGGTCGACAAGCGCGGCCTGCCCATCCCGCAGCGAGCGATCTTCATGGGGCGGGAGATCGACGGCGTCGACGGCCTCGGCAAGGCGCTCGCCGGGAACGACGTCTACGCCGACTGCGCGCTCAACCAGCTCTGGGAGCACATGCTCGGGCACCGCTTCACGCCCACGGAGAAGCGAACGCGCATGACGCTCCTCGACGAGTGGAAGGCGTCGGGCCTGCGCTTCAAGGACGCCATCCGCCTGGTGACGAAGACGCCGGAGTATCGCGCGGGCACCTCCCTGAAGCTGATGACGCGCGAGCTGTACGCGCGCTCCGTGCAGCGCGCCACCGGCGTCACCTGGAAGGTCGACGGCGACGTGGGCTGGGACGTCTACTACGACAAGCTCGGCGGCATGGATTACCGGAAGGTCGAGGAGCGTGACCGGAGCCCCGGTCAGGGGCACAGCCTCGCGCAGATGAAGGGCGCGGCAGAGACCTGTGATGAAGCGGTGAAGGACGGCGGCGCGCTCGTGGTCGCCGGCAGCGTCGACGACATGCCCACAGACGCGCAGCTCGATCAGAACCTCCAAAACCTCTACCTGCGCGCCTTCGCGCGGCCCTGGGGCGACGTCCCCGACGACGAAAAGAAGCTCATGCGCTCGCTCTTCCGCTCGGTGGCGGACAAGCGCTCCCCCGCCGCCGGCTACCGCGCGGTGTGCACCGCCGTGTTCGGGTCCGAGGACTTCGCGCTGTTCTGACGACGGCGGCGTGACGTCGTCAACGGTTGCGCGCGCGTTGCACGAGGCGCTGCAGGAGCGCGCGCAGCTCCTCGTCGCCGGGCCGGCGGCGCAACAGGGCCTCGGCGGTGCGCACGGCGACGTTCCAGCGCTGGAGCTCGACGTTGGCGTCGAGCCACGTGCGCATGGCGCCCTCGTCCTCGGGATCGAGCTCCATGAGCCGACCCGCGGTGTCGGCGATGTCCGCGGGTGAGCGCGCGTGCGCGAAGACCGACAGCGCGCGCAAGAGCACCTCCCGCGACGGCCAGAGCTTGGTGGCCCGCCGCGCGTGCTCGAGCGCCTCGGGCTTTCCCACCATGTGCTCGGCGTGTTGCAGATAGGCGATGGCCTCGGCGGCGGCGATCTGCGCCGTGACGTTGCGCAGGCGCCGGCTGATGTCCTCGTCGTCGGGCGCGGTGTCGTGTGCCTGCAGGAGCAGGCGCTGGGCGCCCTTGAGGTCGCCGGTGGCGATGAGGAAGTCGACCTCGGCGATGGAGTCGAGCATCGACGAGCCCGGCAACGCGAGCGTGTCCTCGGGGGCGGCGTCGTCGGCGGCGCCCTCCGGAGGCATGAGGCCCGCCGGCCCGGCGAGCTCGGAGGACGCGATGACGTCGACGAGCTCGCGCAGGCGGGCGTGCGCCGCGTCCGACATCGATGTCGCGTCGAAGCGAACGCCCATCCCCGGGTTTCGGCCCCGCTGCGCGGCGGTGTCCACGTCGAGCGCGTGCACCACGGTGGCGAGCAGCTCGAGCGGGAGACCTCCGGGCACGGTCACGCAGAGCTCGACGGTGCTCCCGGGATCGCGCGGCGCCGGGCTGCGGAGGAAGGCGCCGCCGAGCCCGATGTCGTCGAGCACGTGGGCGACGCCGTCGACCTCGGCGTCGAGCGCGCAGGGGTAGCGAGGCTCTTGTTGAAGCTGCTCGGCGGGCGCGTCGTCGGGCGGCGCGTCGTCGTCGTCGTCGTCGCCGTCGCCGTCGCCGTCGCCGAGGCCCAGGCCGTCGCCGGCGTGGCCGCCCCCGGCGCCGAAGGCCTCGTCGAAGCCCGGCACGCCCAGGGGCGCGTCGGCGGCGGCGGCCTCGTCGATGGTGCGCAGGGCGTCGAGCAGCACGAAGGTGGTCGGGCGTTGGACGTTGCGCTCGACCTCCTCGCGCTCGTAGTGGATGCGGAAGAAGCCGGCGTGCTCACGGCACAAGAGCAAAAACGCCGGCTCGCCGTAGACGTCCCCCGACGACGACGTCGCCGCCGCGCGCACGATCTGCCCGTCGTGGACGTGGACCGCGCCGTGCGCCTCCGTGACGAAGACGTCGACGCGCGCGGTCTTCTTGCCGAAGTCCATCATCTGCATGATCTCGGTGAGCGACATCTGCGCGAGCGTGCCCATGACGCCCGTGGGCTGAAGCTCGACGACGACGTCGCCATGCAGCGGCTCGCCGCGGGCGGCGGCGCGCAGCAGTCGATCGCGGTCCCCGGGGGGCTCGCTCCGCTCCGCGTCGTCGGGGGGGCGCTCGGTCACGGCTGCGCAGGAGCTTACTGCGGGAGCGACGGCGCGGCGCCCCGCCGTGCCCCGCCCGACGGCGCGCCGTCGCGCTACGCTGGTGAACGTGCGCGTGGCCACCCTCGCCGTGATCGCTTCGCTCGCCGCGGCGGGGTGCGCCGGGCGCACCGCGGTGGACGGCGCGGAGGCCACCGCCATCGCCGTCGGCACCGACGCGTGCGACTTCGGCGTCGTCGCCGTCGGCACGGTCTCGAGCTGCACCGTCACCGTCGGCAACCACGGCGGCACGCCCTTGCAGGTGGCCGTCGTCGTGGACGGTGACGACGCCTTCGACGTCATCGGCCGCATCGCCGACGACGTCATCGCGCCCGGCGTGGATCTCGATCTCGTCGTGCAGTTCGCCCCCGCCGAGCGCCGGGCGTACGCGGCCGCGTTGCACTTCTCCTCGAACGATCCCGCGACGCCGGAGGCCGGCGTCCCCCTCTCCGGCCAAGCCGTGTCGCCGCCCGTGTGCCGCGCGCGCGCGCTGAGCGTGAACGGCGTCCTCGTCCCCGCCGACGCCGACGCCCTCGCCGTCGTCACCGGTGACGACGTCGTTGTCACGCTCGAGGACTCCACCGCGTCCACCGGCGGCGGCGCCATCGCGGCGTGGCGTTGGGCCGTGCGGCAGGCGCCGGGCGCGGCGGCGCTCGGGACGCCCGAGGCGATGACCACGACCGTCGATGTCGACGCGGCCGGCATGTACCTCGTGTGCGGCGCCGTCGTCGACGACGAAGGCCTGCGCAGCGAAAACACCTGCTGCACGTCGTTCGTCGCGAGCCCTCCTTGATGCGCCAGGCGGGTCGAGGCCGACCTGCGTTGACGCCCCCAGGCCGGCGTGGCGCCGGGGCGTGCCCCCGGGGGGGACGGCTTGTCGACGTCGGACCCGTCGGCTACAGCTTCAGGCGTGTCCAGCACCGACCGCCGGGGCTTCCTGCGCCGCGCCGCCCTCGCCGGCGGTGCGCTGTTGCTGCCGGGCGGCGGGCTTTTGACCTCGGTCGGCTGCGGGCCGTCGCGCATCGCGCGCCGCACCGACCACTACTTCCTCTTCTATTTCATGATGGGCGGGTGGGACCTCGTGCTCACCACCGAGCCCGTACCGCCCAAGGGCTACGACGTCTGGATCCCCTACGACAAGGGCGACGTCGTCGAGGCCGGCGGCTTCCCGTTCGGGCCCGCGTTCAAGCCGCTGTTGCCGTTCGCCGCCAAGACCGCGGTGCTGCGCGGGATCTACGTCGACGCGCTCAACCACCCGCAGGCGCGCGTGCGCATGTGCACCGGCAGCTTCAAGCCGCACGGGCCGCGGCCCGAGCTGCCGTCGGTGCAGGCCATCCTGGCCGAGAAGGTGGGGCACGCGTATCAGATCCCCAACCTCTCGAGCGACTCGCTGCGGCCCGCCACCTTCCGCGGGCCGGCGCAGGACGAGCGCCTCGAGCCCGTGCGCGTGTCGTCGGTGGAGATGCTTAAGAGCCTGGTGGGCTGGCGTGGCGGCGTCTCCGAGTCCCGCCGTGACGTCGAGGCCGTGCTGCGCGCCAAAGACGCCATGACGGTGGCCCGCTACCAGGACGCCAAGCTCGCGCGGAGCTTCCGCACCTACGCCGACCTCGCGCGCGACACGCTCGACGGCGACTACAAGAGCCGCGTGGATGAGCTCGGCGGCGACCTCCCCTTCATGCCGCGCACGAGCAAGAACGCGCGCCTCGCCGTCGAGGCGATCAAGAACGATCTCGCGCCGGTGGTCACCGTCGGCACCGGCGAGTTCGACTCGCACACGCGCGGGCAGTACGCGGCGCACCCTGCGGCCGTGCTGCGCGGCATGCGCACCGTCGCCGACATCGCCCAGGGGCTCGAAGACGTACGCATGCCGGGCGGCAAGACGCTCCTCGACCACACCACCATCGTGGTGACGTCGGAGTTCTCGCGCGCGCCCAACAAGAACGAGCTGGGCGGCAAGCACCACTGGTCCGCCAACTCCATGCTCTTCATCGGCAAGGGCATCCGGCGCACCGCCGACGGCCCCACCGTCGTCGGCGGCTGCGACGACGGCGTGCACGCGTTGCCGATGAACCCGAACAACGGCAGCTTCAAGCGGGGCGCGGAGGTCATCGAGATGCAGCACGGCCTCGCGAGCGTGCTGGCCATGGCCGGCATCGACCCGCTCCCACACTTCGGTCCCTACGATCCCATCCTGCCGCTCTTGAGCTGAACTGCATGCCCCCCGTCCTCGCTCTCGTCGGCCGCACCCACCTGTTGCTGCTGCATTTCCCGATCGCGCTCCTGTTCGTCGTGCTCGTCGTCGAGCTCGCGCTGCGCCGGCGCGTCCCCGAGGACAGGCGCCGGCCCATCGTCGGTACGCTCCTCGCGTTCACCGTCGTCGGCACGTTGGCGGCGGTGGGCACGGGCCTGTTGTTCGGGGCGAGCGAGAGCTGGCACGGGCACACGCGCGCGCTCATGCAACAGCACCGCACCGGCGGCCTCATCACCGGGGTGCTCGTCGTCGCCGCGGGGCTGGCGCTGTGGCGGGAGGAGCTCCACAAGGCGTTCCTGCCGTTGGTGGTGGCCGCCATCGTCGGCGTCTCGTTCACCGGGCACCGCGGGGGACAGCTCGTCCACGGCTCGAGCTACATCACGGATGCGCTCGACGGCGTCGACCGCGACCACAAGCGCGCCAACAAGGACGACGGCGGCGCCGGCGACGACCTCAAGCGCAGCCACTGGGCCGAGGGGAGCGCGCCCGAAAAACCCGACTACGAAAAGGACGTGAAGCCGATCTTCGAGCGCAGTTGCGTGAAGTGCCACGGCCCCGAGAAGCGCAAGAGCGGCCTCCGCCTCGACAAGAAGCGCTTCGCCATGCGCGGCGGCGAGACGGGCCTGGCCATCGTCCCCGGCGACGTCGAAAAGAGCCTCCTGTGCAAGTACATCCAGCTCCCCGAAGACGACGACGACATCATGCCCGCCAAGGGCAAGCTCCTCGCCAAGTCGGAGATCGAGACGCTCAAGCGCTGGGTGGAACAAGGCGCGAGCTGGCCCGACAATCCGCGCTGAGCTGAGCGCGCGGAGGGAGCCTGGGCTCAGAAGTAGAAGCGGCCGCCGATGGCGAAGCCGAGCCCGAATGAGAGGCTCGGGAAGACCAGCACGCTCGGCACCGCCTCGAGGTAGATCTCGAACGGCACCTGCGTGAGCGCGAGGTTCAGGCCGAGGGGCACGCGGGCGGCGAGCCAGATGTTGGTCGGGTAGTAGTAGTAGGTGACGCCGGGCAGGAACGTCCGCTGCCGCGGGTTGTTGAACACGATGAGGTTGCCGCCGCCGCCGACGTACCAGGTGACCTGGTAGGCCTCACCCGCGGTGAGCAGCATCGGGTGGTACACGTAGTCCACGTGCAAGGAGAAGGCGCCGACGTCGTAGGCGAAGCCGGAGAAGCCGCCGACGCCGGCGACGATGCCCTGGTCCGGCCGCAGCATGTACTTGATGGTGAGCGCCGTGGGGTAGCCGAGCTGAAGGCCGATGCCGAAGGTGCGCCCCTGCGGCGTGGCGGCGGCGCCCGCGGGCTCGAAGTTGCTCCCGCCCGCGGATGACGACGAGCGCGACGTCGACGAGGTCGACCGACGGCCGTCGTTGGTGGCGGCGAGCTGCGGCGGCGTGAGATCGAGGCTGGCCATGTCGTCGACGGCGGCGGCGAGGGCCGCGTCGATGCCGCCGGAGTCGACGGCGGGGGCGGAGGAGCACGCGAGAGCAGCCAAGGCGACGACGAGCATGTGTATTTGGATACACCACGCCCGGGCTTTTCGCGAGTTGAGGACGGCACGAGGGGTCCGCGCCGCTCGTGGGGGGACCAGCGGATCAGCGAGCGGTGGGAGCGGCCGCGCCGATCAGGGAGCGAACGCGCACTCGAGCGTGTAGTGATGCGCGCCGTCGACGACGTCGATCGCCATGGTCCCGGCGATGCCGCGCAGCTCGCCGGTGCCGGACCCGGGTACGATGCGGAGGTCGAGCGAGGCGGTCTCTCCTTCCATGACACCGACGTGCAGCACCACGAAGCTCCCGCGGCGGCCCTCGATGCGGCCGGTGATGCGCTCGACGGCGACGTAGCCGGCCGCGCCTTTCACGGGCGTCCCCGCCGCCGTCATCCACACGGTGCTCCTGGCGTCGAGCGGGCCCTTGAAGACCTTGTCGCAGCGAACGCGCGAGAGCGCGACGTCGTCCTGCTCGTCGAACGCGGGCTCGGGGTGGACGGTGACGTCGAAGGTGCCGGTGAGCTTCATGGCGTCTTGCTACCGCCGGCGGCGCTCGCCGTCTTGGACAAACGCGACACGGCCTTCGCCCCTTTTTCTTCCGTCGCGGCTGCGCGAGGGTCCCGGCCATGGCGAGACCCGGCGCAGACTGGCTGGACCCCCGAGCGACGTTGCGGCCGCGCCCGCGTTCGTTGCGCACGCGGGTGAAGCTCGTGGTCACCGCCGCGCTGCTGTTCGCCGCGGCGTTCGCGGTGTGGCGGGCGACGGGGCAGGTGGCGGCGTCGGCGGAGCCGCTGTCGTTCTTCTTCGAGGAGGAGAAGCCCGACGCCACCGGCATCCACTTCGTCCACGAGATGGGCTCGTTTGCGCCGTTCTTCGACAACGTGAAGCCCTTCATGCGCGCGGTGTCCGCGTCTGCGTGCACCGCCGACGTCGACGGCGACGGCGACCTCGACCTCTACTTCACCACCGCCGGCGACGGCGCGAAGAACGCGCTGTTTTTCAACGACGGCGGGTGGCGCTTTCACCGCGCGGAGGGCGCGGCGTGGGCGGCGCTCGACGGAGACAACGGGCGCGACGGGTTCTCGTCGGACTGCGTGTTCGCCGACGTCGACAACGACGGCTTCCCTGACCTCTTCGTCGGCGCGGTGGCCCAGCGCCCGCACCTGTTCCACAACGACGCCGGCCACGGCTTCACCGACGTGAGCGCCGCCGCGGGCGTCCCCGACTACATGAACGGCTTCGCGGTCAGCTTCTTCGACTTTGACGCCGACGGCGACCTCGACCTCCTCCTGTCGAGCTACTTCGGCGAGCGCTACCTCGCCGAGGACATCCCGTCGCGCCCGCGCATTCATTCGTGGAAGGTCCCCGACGACGAAAACGCCGGGCGCATGATGCCAAACAACTGGGGCGACGCGACCAACGGCGGCCAGAAGCACTTCTTGTTGAACGACGGGACGGGTCACTTCACGGCGGTGGACCCGGCGGCGTACGGCTTCACCGAGACGCGGTTCACCTTCGACATCGGCACCGGCGACCTCGACGGCGACGGCTTCACCGACGTCTACTTCGCCAACGACTTCGGCCCCGACCAGCTCTACTTCAACGACCACGGCCGCGGCTTCGTCGAGGTGAAGGGCGTGTTGCCGACCGAGGTGGGGCGGGACTCCTTCAAGGGCATGGACGCGGAGATCGCCGACATCGACAACGACGGGTTGCCCGAGATCTACGTGACCAACGTGTTCCACCCGGTGCTCCCGGAGGGGAACATCCTGTGGAAGAACCTGGGTGGCCGCCGCTTCGAGAACGTGGCCGCGCCGCTCGGCGTCAAGGACGGCGGTTGGGGCTGGGGCGCCAAGCTCGTCGACATCGACCTCGACGGCGACACCGACCTCGTCGAGACCAACGGGTACATCTCGCAGAACCCCGACAAGGCCGAGTACTGGTATCGCTTGTCGCGCCTGGTGGCGGGCGACCGGCGCTTCATCGTCGACACGCGCAAGTGGCCGCCGTTCGAGGACCTGAGCATGAGCGGGCATCAGGTGAGCCACGTCTTCGTGTGGGACGCGGCGTCGCACCGTTTCTTCAACCGCGCCGCGGACGCGGGCGTGACGCGGTCGTTCGACGGCCGCGGCGTGCTCATCGCGGACCTCGACGAGGACGGCCGCCCCGACGTCCTGTACGTGGCGCAGGGCGCGCCGTACTTCCTCGGGCACAACGTGTTCCGCCCCACGCCTCAGACGCCGGCGCCGCCGCATTGGGTGGGCGTGATCGTGAAGGGCGACGGCGCGCACGTGAACAAGGACGGCGTCGGCGTCCGCGTGGAGGTGCGGGCGCACGACGCGCGCTCGTTGCCGCCGCTGTACCGCGAGGTGAGCGCGGGCAACGGCATGAGCGCCGAGAGCATGCCCTGGGTGCTCGCGGGTCTCGGCGCGTACGCCGGGCCCGTCGACGTCACCGTCCGCTGGACCGACGGCACGGTGACCGCGGTGCGGGGGCTCCCGGCCGACCGCTACCACACGATCGTGTACGGCGCCGCCCGCGCCGTGGGCACGCGCCCCCCGGCGAGCGGCGCCGCAACGAGCGGCCCCACCGCGGGCGAGGGCGCGCCGTGACGGCGGCGACGCTGTTGCCCACCGACGCCGCCGTCGCGCGCGCGGCGGTTGACGCGCGCGGGTTCCTGGTGCGGCTCGTGTCGCGCGACGCGTGGATCATCCCCGGGCGGCGGGACCCGCGTTGGGCGTTCGCGGGCTTCCATGCGCTCTACGTGGTCGCGGGCCACCTGCTGTTGAGCTTCAACCGCTCGCCGCAGCAGATCGGGGTCGCGCTCCTCGCCTGCATGGGCCTCGAGATCGTCTACACCTTCGTCGCCACGCGCATGTTCATCGTGCCCCTGTCCGGGCTCATCTCCGGGCTCGGGCTCGGCCTGTTGTTCACGGCGCCTGGGAACGCCTGGCTCATGCTCCTCGTCGCGTGGCTCACCATCACGAGCAAGTACCTCGTGACCTGGCGGGGCCACCACGTGTTCAACCCCACCAACCTCGCGCTCGTGGTGATGCTCGCGTTCTCCGGCGGCACCGTCGCCGTCGCCCCAGCCTACCAGTGGGGCGGCTTCTGGCAGGTGCTCGTCGTCGTGTTCGTCTTCGGCCTGGTGGTCGCCTGGCAGGCGAGGAAGCTCCCGCTGGTCCTCGCGTTTTGGGCCACCTACTCGCTCGGTGCGCTCCTGCGGGCGCACCTCACGCACATGCCGGCGGAGATCACGCTCTACGCGCAGATCTCGGGCGGCGCGTTCTGGCTGTTCACGTTCTTCATGATCACGGATCCGAAGACCAGCCCGCCGTCGCTGCGCGGGATGATCGGCTACGGCGTCGCCGTCGGCCTCGTCGACATCTGGTTCCAACTGCACTTTGCCGTGTTCTCTCTGTTCTATGCGCTCTTCGCCGTGTGCGCCGCGCGCGCGCTGTGGATGATCGGCTCGGACGTCCTGCGCCGGGCCCGCTCGTCGACGCCGGTGTAGAAACCGGGCGTGACCGGTAGCCATCGGCCGCGTGCTCGGCGGTCGAGCCCAGGGACGATCATCCCGTCAGCTCGTCGAAGAAGGTGCTGGCGAAGCCGATCTCGCCGCCGGCGGTCTTGTGGTGGCGGGCGTGCCGCGCGGCGATCGAGCGCGCGCCCCGGGCGACGCCGAGGTGCCCGAGCGTGTTCAACGCGAGGTGCACGACGGGGAACACCACGACGGTGAGCGCGTGCAGGGGCACGAAGAAGGCGGCCACGGGCATCACGCTGCCGAGGAGCAAGCCCTCCACGGGATGCATCGCGTAGGTCGAAAACGGCGACGGCGTCTTCGTCCGGTGATGCACCGCGTGCACACGGCGATAGAGCCAGGGCGTGTGCAGGAGCGCGTGGACGGCGAAGAAGTGCACCTCGTTCCACACGAGCAGCCCCACGATCTCCACCGCAACGGCGCCCGGCGACGACACGGTCACGATGTGGGCGAGCCCCGCGCGCGTCGCTGCGAGCAGGATGGGGGTCCACGCGGAGAAGGCGAGGATCGCCGGCACCGCGCACAGGGCTTCGCGCCGCCGCTGACCCGGGGCGCGCGCGCCGACGCGGACCGCGAGCCCCGCGCGCTCGAGGCCGCCGGCGACGGCCTCGCCGGCGAAGGCGAAGCTCGCGTAGATCGCCGCGAAGGCCGCGGCGGTGGCGGCGAAGGCGAGCGGGAGCGGAACGGTGTGGATGAGGTCGTCGAGGGGCATGCGCCCGGTGATGTGCAGCACGCGTGCCCGCCCTGCGCACACCCGGGCCACACGACAACGGTTGGCACGGCGCTTCCAATCGAGTCCGGCATGCACACGAAGAAGACCCTGGTCGCCGTCGTCGTCGGCGCCGCCTGTTTCGCGAAGCTCGCCCTCGGCCTGCTCCTGCTTGTGACGTCGTGAACGAAGACCTATGGAGGCAGCGATGAAGCCCGTGTACATCACCTCGGTCGGCGCCTTTCTTCCCAACGACCCGGTCGACAACGACGGCATGGAGCGGGTGCTCGGCCTCGTCGGCGGCAAGCCGAGCCGCTTGAAGGACCGCATCCTGAGGCAGAACGGGATCAAGTCGCGCCACTACGCCCTCGACCAGGACGGGCGCACCACGCACCTCAACGAAGAGCTCGCCGCCCACGCCGTCGTCGACGCGCTGACGCGCCGCGGCCTGCGCGCGGAGCACCTCGACATGCTCGCGTGCGGCACCACCATCGGCGACGTGCCGTTGCCCGGCTTCGCCTCGATGGTCCATGGGCGCCTCGCCACCGTCGCGCCGGAGACGCCGGCGATGGAGGTGGTGTCGACCATGGGCGTGTGCTGCGCGGGCATGGCCGCGTTCCTCGCCGCCTTCCGCGGCGTGCAGTCCGGCCAGCGCCGCCTCGCCGCGGCCACGGGCAGCGAGCTCGTGTCCCGCAACCTCAAGGGCAGCAAGTTCGAGGCGGAGGCCACGCTCGAGGACCATCGAGACATCGGCTACCGCGCGTTCGACGCGGACTTCTTGCGCTTCATGCTCTCCGACGGCGCCGGCGCCGTGCTCATGGAGAACAAGCCCGCGCCGGACGGTCTGTCGTTGCGCGTGGACTGGGTGGAGATGGTGTCGCACGCGCACGAGCGCCCCGTGTGCATGTACACGGGCATGCTCGACAAGGACCGGCCCAAGGCGGGCAACACCTGGCTCGACTTCCCCACCATCGGCGCCGCAGACAAGACCGGCATGATGAAGATCCGGCAGGACACCAAGCTCCTCCCCGAGATCGTGAAGCTCGGCGTCGAGGAGTACCTGCGGCTCGTAAAGAAGGAGCGCATCCGCACCGAGGAGATCAACCACGTGCTGTGCCACTACAGCTCGCACTTCTTCAAGGGCGAGATCGTGAAGCTCCTCGAGCAGGCCGGCGTGATGATCCCCGAGGAGAAGTGGTTCACCAACCTCTACACGCGCGGCAACACCGGCGCCGCCTCCATCTACATCATGCTCGAGGAGGCGATGCGCACGGGGCGCTTCAACAAGGGCGACACGGTGCTGTTGATGGTGCCGGAGTCGGGGCGGTTCATGGTGAGCTTCGCCCGCCTGACGGTGGTCGACGCGGCGTCGGCCACCACCTCCCCCGCGCCCGACACGGACGCCGGCGGCGGCGTCGAGGGGGACGCGCGCGAGCGGCGGTGGAGCGCGGCCGCGGGCCAGGCGGTGTCCGCGGCGCGGTCGGCGGCGGCGCCGCGCGGCGACGTCGCAGACGCCATCGCGCGCTCGCCGCTGCCCGACGCGGCTCGCAGCGAAGACGCCGTGGAGCGGTACCTCGGGGTGGAGCTCGCGCTCGTGTGGGCGGACTTCGAGCGCATGCTGCGCGCGGTGCCGGTGGTGCGCCGGCTCGAGGATGGGGAGGCCACGGTCGAGGACTACCAGCGGCTCCTCGTGAACCTGCGGCAGCAGGTGATGGAGGGCGCTCGCTGGATCGCGCGAGCGGCGTCCAACGTGTCCATCGAGCTGTTCCCGCTGCGCTCGATGTTCATCGGCCACGCCGGAGACGAGCACAAGGACTACCAGATGCTCGAGCGCGACTACGTCGCCGTCGGCGGCGCCCTCGAGGACATCGTGTCGCAGCCGAAGAACATCGGCAGCGAGGCGCTGTCGGCGTTCATGTTCCACCAGGCGAGTCAGCCGGACCCGCTCGACCTCATCGGCGCGATGTTCGTCATCGAGGGGCTCGGCATGAAGAAGGCCGCGCGTTGGGCGGAGCTCCTTCACGAGCACCTCGGGCTCACGGCGAAGCAGACGAGCTTCCTTGGCTATCACGGCAAGAACGACGACGAACACTTCGGCAAGCTGCGCGAGGTGATCGGCTCCGGCTATCTCGACGACAAGACCGCGAAGCGCGTGGTGAAGACGGCCAAGACGGTCGCGCGCCTGTACGCGCTGCAGCTCGAGGAGATCGACCATGTCTGACGCCGCGCGCGGTGCCTCGACGTGGCGCGGCGACGTGTCCCCCGGCGCCGCCGACCCGGCGTGGGCGTCGCCAAAGAGCGCGTCCCCACGGGGCGACGAGGGGCGCGCGGGCTCGTCCCCCGCCGAGCGTGCGCCGGGCCCCCCGGATGCCCGCGGCGCGGAGGGCGGGGCCCCGCACCACGTCTCGTCGAGAGCCGCGGCGACGGAGCGAGACCGGGGAAACCCCCGCATCGCCGACGTGCTCCTGTGGGACCCGACGCAGCCGGTGGCGCCCGAGGCGCGCGTGCTCGCGGCGCGGGACCTCACGCGCTGGTCGCACCGCGCGCTCCTGCCGCTCGCCCGCGTGGCGTCGCTCGTGTGCGTCGCGCTCATCCGCGCCTTCAAGCGCGTGCTGCCGTTTCAGTTCTCGTGGCACACGGCCATCGACGTCCTGTGCGTGTGGTTCATGCGTCGCTTCATGAGCGCCGACGCCGCCGAGCTCCTGGCGCGCCACTTCGTCGTCGAGACCAACCTGCTCGCGTTCATCGCGAGGAACTGCCGGCCGGAGGAGGGCGCGCACGGCGCGGCCGTCCCCGTGCCCACGCTGCGGCCGCTCACGCTCGCCGAGCTCGGCAAGGACAACGCCGTCATCGCCCACGACCTCGCCGTCTACAACCTCGTCATCGACGTCGGCCAGGCCGGCGCATCGCTCGAGAAGCGCGAGCACCTCGACTTCTCCATGATCCACGTGCCGCCGCTCGACGGCGAGCGCGCCCGCAAGCGCGTCCTCGAGCTCGACATCGAGACCTCGCTCTACCTGATGAACATCCCGTTTTGCCTGTTTTGCACGGAGAGCGAGTACGAGCGCGCCGTGAACAGCTTCCAGCTCGACGAGTCCGTGTGCGCCATGCTCGCGGGCCTCACCGGCGACGCCACGTTCCGCACGTGGACCCCGGTGAAGTTCCCGTCGTGGATCTCGGTGCGCCGCGAGGTGCCCAAGGAGCTCTTCTTTCACGCGTGCGTCTGCGAGTACGCCCACACGCACCTCGAGCGCATCGCGGCCCGAAGAGACGCCGAGCGCGCCGATGCGTGAGCTCACCCTCGCCCTCGCCACCACCGCGCTCACGCTCCTCACCGGGCTCGGCGTGGTCCTCGGCTACCACCGGCTGCTCACGCACCGCGCGGCGTGCTTTCACCCCGTCGTCGAAAAGGCGCTCGTGTTGTTCGGTCTGGCCACGGGGACGCCGGTGCAGTGGGTGGGCAACCACCGCTTTCACCACGCGCACGTCGACACCGCGCGCGATCCGCACTCGCCCAAGCACCGCGGCTTCTGGATCGCGCACTGCGGTTGGTACCTCGGGCTCACGGAGAAGACGCCGGCGTCGACGGCGCTGTGCGTGCTCTACGCGCTCGCGGGCCCGCTGCGCCCGCTCTTCGACGCCTTCTGGCGCCCGCGCACGAACCAGGAGCACGTCGGCCTCGCCAACGACGTCGCCGCCGACCGCTTCTACGCGTGGCTGTCGCGACCGGGGCCGTACGCGTTGGTGCTCTTGTCGTGGGTGGCGCTGCTGTGGACCGTGTTCGTCGTCGTCTGGGGCGTGGCCGGCGCCGGGGCGCTCATCGTGGTGCACTACCTCGCGTACGCGCTCGGCGACGGCATCAACTCGCTCGGCCACATGTGGGGCGAAAAGAGCGACGCCCAGGGCGCCCACGCCGGCGCGCGCGAGGGCGGAGCCGAGGCCGGCGAGAGCCGCGACAGCGCCCTGCTCGCGTTGTTGACGCTCGGGGACGGCTGGCACCGCGCGCACCACCGCTTCCCCGGCTCCATCCGCTGCGGGCTCGCGCCCGGCCAGCTCGACGTGGCGTACCTCGTGGCCAAGGCGTTCGAGGCCGTGGGGCTCGCCACCGGCCTGCGCGTCCCCGACGGCGCGGCCCCCGCGCCCGGCGCGTGCGCGCCGGCGCCGCCGGGGGGACACCACCCGCCCCGCGAGGCGACCCCGTGAGCGCGCCGGTCCCCGCGCTCGAGCGGGCGCTCGCGGCCACGCTCAAGCGAAACCGCGAGCGCCCCGTCGTGGACTTCGCGGCGTTCGACGCCGCGTGCATCCCGAACGAAGAGCGGGAGGCGCTCTCGTTCTTCGTCGTCAACCTCGCGTTCATCGAGCGCACGAGCACGCCCAACCTCGCCGCGCTCTCCCGCTGCGCGCCCGTCGCCGCCGTGCGCGATTGCTTCGCCGCGCAGATCCACGACGAGGAGGCCCACGGCGACATGCTCGTGTCCTGGCTCGCCGCCGCCGGCGTCGCCGGCGCCGCCCACCCGCTCACGCGCGCCGGCATCAAGGCGGCGGAACTGGTGCAGCACCACGCCTGGCTCGGCATCAAGGGCGCGGAGATCTTGACGGAGCACTACGCCGCCGCCCTCATCGACGCGCTCTTGCCGCGGCTCGACGAGCCCTGCCTGCGCCTGGTGCTCGAGGAGATCGCGAAGGATGAGCGGCGCCACAAGGTCATCGCCGTCGAGAGCGTGCGCGCGTTGCGCGAAGCCGGCGCACACCGCGGTCTGGTCGCGCGCCTCTTCGGTCCGGTCGTCGAGCGCGGGACGGTCCTCTACTTCCGCCGCGTGTTCGGCGGCTTCCTCGAGCGCCCGTGCGCGGCGCTCGCGTTGCCGCACCGGGAGATCCTCGAGCGCGCGCTCGACGAGGTCCACGACGCCCTGCGCGTCGCCGGCGCCTGAACACATGCTCGAGAAGAAGCCCCACCTCCTGCTCGTGGCGTTCCTCGCCGGTCTGGTCGCGCTCAACGCGTGGCGCCTGCAGGCGTGGGGCGTCGAGGGCCTCCGCGTCTACCTGACGCACCCGATCATGCAGACCACGCTGTACGACTTCGGATGCATCCTCGCGGTGCTCTGCGTCTTCATCCACCGGGACGCCAAGCAGCACGGCCTCACCTGGTGGTGGATCCTGCCTACCTTCCCGTTCATGCCCACGCTCGGCGTGCTCCTGTACTTCGTGGTCCGCCGCCGTGCGCTCCTCAAGCGACGCGCGACGTAGCTCCCCACGCGCTGCGCCGCCTCCACTTCGCGTTCGCCAACGTGCGCCCCGACCTCCACGGCCGCCGCGTGCTGTTCGTCAACGTCGACGACCGCGCGACGCCCGAGCAGGATCCGAAGAGCTTCGCCGCCGACTTCGTCCGCCTCGTGGGCGTCGGCGGCCGCTTCCGCTCCATCTACGCCGCCGACCTGCTGCCGAACCTCCAGGGCAAGGAGGCGCTCGGCCTGCGCACCGCGTGGCTCAACGGCGCCGGCGGCCGCAGCGACCTCGTCATCGCCTCGCAGGCGAACGGCGGCACGGTCCTCGGCGTCGCGCACGAGTGCTGGGACGCGTCGGGGCTCCGCACGGCGTACCGCGACACCATCGCCGACAACGACGCCACCGACCCCAACGAGGGCGACACCGCCCGCTGCTTCGCCCTCGACGACGACACCATGGGCGACGGCGGCATGGACAACGGGCGCGACACCGACCCCGACCTCGACGCCCCCCTCGACGACGCCGGCGCCAACGACGTCTCCGACGACGACGCCGACGACGACTCCATCCCCGCCGCCGACGATGGCACCGACCCCGCGGCTCCCTGACCCGAGGCCTTCGTGACCAAGAGCGCCCCGCTCGCGTTCGTCGCCTGTGCGCTCGCCGCGACCCTGCTGGGTGCGGCGGGCGCGCGGGCGTTTCAGCGCGCGCGCTCGGTGGACGGCGCGGCGCTCGTGTGGCGCCCCGGGCCGGTGACGGTGAGCGCCGCGACGCTGCCGGCGAAGGAGCGGGCGGCGGTGAAGCGCGCGGTGGCGTCGTGGGCGAAGACGGGGTGCGCGCCGCTGTCGTTCGTTGACGCGGGCGGCGACATCGTGGTGAGGCGCGCGAAGCTCGCGGACGCCACCTTCGCCGCCCACACCGACGTGCACGTGCGGGACCCGCGCGCCGGCGTCGTCGACGGCGCCGTCGTCGCGCTCGACGCGTCGCGTGCGTTTTCCACCGGCGAGCTCGTGAGCAAGGGTGCGTTCGACCTCGAGAGCGTCGTGCTCCACGAGCTCGGCCACGCCCTCGGCCTCGCGCACCCGGTGACCCTCGTGCGCGACGCGGCCGCCGTGATGACCGCCGGCGCGAAGCCGGGCGCCGTCAAGCGCGCCCTCGGCGCCGACGACGTCCGCGGCGTCTGCGCCCTTCGGCGATGAAGGGCCCGTCGACGAAGGCCCTCGCTGAAGGCCGGGACGTCGCGCGCCGGCGCCGGCCGGCCCGCGACATAGGGCGCCGGCTCGCCCGGTGCGTCGGGGCGGTCAGCGACAGGCGGCGCCCGGGTCGACGGTGTCGACGGGCGTGAGCGCCGGCGCGCCCGCGGTGGTGGTCACCGTGGCGACGGTCCAGAGGTCGCCGGCGGCGAGCGTTCGCGTGAAGTCCGTCGTCACGCCGTCGACGACGACGTGGATGACGGCGTCGCCGCCGGCGTCGGGGGCGGCCACGGCGACGAAGACGTCACCGTCGACGGGGGCGGCGACGGCGGTGCCGCCGGCGGGGTCGAAGACGGGGTCGCCGTTGCCGCGGCCGGCGGCGCCGTCCCACTCGGGGGGCGTCGCGGCGGCGAGGCCGCAGCCGTCGACGTCGTAGCAGTCGAGCGGGCCGCAGGGGGCGTCACCCGCGGGGAACACGTGCGCCACGAAGCCCGCGAGGAACGACGCGGTGTCGAGCGCGACCGACAGCCGCGGATCGAACACGACGTCGACGAACGCGTCGCAGGGGAACGCCTGGTTGTCGACGCCGGTGAGATCGATGTGGGCGACGCCGAGCGCCGCGTCGATGAGCGAGGGGGCGGGCGTGTCCGCGTCGATGAGCGTGCCGGGGCCGTCGACGGCCCAGATGAACGCGGCCATGGCGGTCCCCTCGGAGCTCGGCGTGCTCCCCGACGCGTCGAAGGCGACGGCGTCGGTGACGAACGCGTGCACCGGGAGCGGCGCGTCGTCGTTCGAGCTCGCCGTGCCCGCGTCGGCGCCGTCCCGGCTCACCCCTATCGAGCAGGTGGGCGGGGCCACCGCCTGCTCCGTGAGCGGGAACGAGAACGCGCCTTGCACCGTGTCCAGCGTGACCGATCCCGCGTGCGTCCCCGCGGCGGTCGGCGTGTCGCGCACGGTGAGGTCGACGTGATCGACGGCGCCGGGCAGCAGCGGGCGCACGGTGACCGACGCCTCGCCGAAGTCGGCCTCGGCGCCGGTGATGTCGGTGGGCGCGGTGCCGTGGTTGCGCAACGTCAGCGTGCAGCTCCCCTCGGTGCCGAGCACCACGAGGCCGAGATCGCAGCCGGGCTCGTCGGCCGCGAGGTGGGGCTCGGCCTCGCCTTCGCCCTCACCGGCGTCGCCCTCGCCCTCGCCCTCGCCGGGCGCGGCCGGGCAGCCGGCGGCGAGCGCGGCGAGCGCGGCGAGCGCGGCGAGGGTGACCAGGGTCGGGCAGGCGCGCACGCCTCGAGTCTAGCGGCTCGGCGATCGCTCGCGCAGCTCGCGCTTCAGGGTCCGCTCGAGCGCGGGCAGCGCCGCCGCGAGTCCCCCGTCGACGAACACCGGGGCCGGGAGCGTCCTCGTCCAGCGCGCGCCGCGGGGAAAGACGACGGCGGTGTCGTAGAGGACGCCGTCGGGATCGGCGTCGGTGCGCAGCCGCGCCTGCGCCGGCGAGCCGGGGAACGCGAGCTCGGCCTTGCGCAGCTCCTGCGACATCCGGCGTGGAGGTCGCCGGCGGTCAGGGGCGCGGGCGCGGGCGGGCCGCCGGCGACGGCCGTGGCGACGAGGAGAGCGAGCACGGTCACGGGGGCACGGAACACGCGACGGCGCGGCGCTATTTCACCGGGCCCGCTTGGGGGCTACGGTCGCCGCATGACGACATTCGACCTCTCGGGAAAGGTGGCGATCATCACCGGCGGCAGCCGCGGCATCGGGGAGGGCATCGCTCGCCTGCTCGCCAAGCACGGCGCCTTGGTGGTGGTGGCCAGCCGCAAGCTCGAGGGGTGCGAGCGTGTGGCGTCGTCCATCAACGAGAGCGGCGGCAAAGCCGAGGCGCTCGCCTGCCACACCGGCGACCTCGCGCAGATCGAGGCGCTGTTCGCCCACGTGGAGAAGGCACACGGCCGCTGCGACATCGTCGTCAACAACGCCGCCACCAACGTGCACTTCGGGCCCACCGAGGAGACGTCGCCGGAGGCGTTTCGGAAGATCATCGACGTCAACCTGCGCGGTCCCTTCTTCATGTCCACGCGCGCCAAGGCGCTCATGGAGAAGACCGGCGGCGGGGCCATCGTCAACGTGTCGTCCATCAACGCCGAGATCCCCGGCGCGTTCCAGACCGTCTACTCGATGACCAAGGCGGCGCTCGTCAACCTTACCAAGGCGTGCGCCAAGGAGTGGGCGTCGTCAGGCGTCCGCGTGAACGCCATCCTGCCGGGTATCACCGACACCAAGCTCGCGGCCGCCATCGTGCAGAACGAGGACGTGCGCGACGAGGTCGTCAAGCACGTGCCGCTCGGTCGCGTGGCGCGGCCGGAGGAGATGGCCGCGGCGGTGCTGTACCTCGTGTCTCCGGCGGCGAGCTACACCACCGGCGCCTGCGTCCCCGTCGACGGCGGCTACCTGACCATGTGACGAACGGGCGGGTGACGTCGTCGCCGGCGCGGATCGCTATCTCGCCGGCATGCTCTTCGATTGGCACCGGGCCTTCGTGCCCTCGTGGCCGCCGCTCGAGGTCGTGCTGCGCGCGCTCGTCATGTTCGCGCTCGTGCAGATCGGCTTCCGCGTCACCGGCCGCAAGGAGATGACGCGCTACGCCGCCCACGACGTCGCGCTCCTCCTCCTCCTCGCCGCCGCCGGGCGCCGCGCGATCGTCGGCACCGACGACAGCCTGACCACCGCCGCCATCGCGCTCGCCACGCTGTTCGGCGCGAACTGGGCGCTGTCGGCCGCGGCGCGGCGCTGGCGGCGCGCATCCCTGTTCTGGGAGGGACCGGTGCTCGCGATCATCAAGGACGGCGCGCTCGACGTCGCCGCCCTCCGCCGCGCGCGCGTGTCCGAAGACGAGCTGCGCTCGAGCTTGCGCCGGCAGCACGGCACCGCCGACCTCGGCCGTGTGCGCGCGGCGTACCTCGAGCGTTCGGGCGCGCTGTCGTTCCAGCTCGACGGGTGAGCGTCAGGGCCAGATGCCGCGGGAGAGGTAGACGTCGCGCAGGCGCTCGAGCGAGATGGCGTAGCAGACGGTGCGCATGTCGTTGCTCTTGAGCTCGCGCATGCGCTCGAGCACCGTTTGATAGGAGCGGCGCATGCGGCGCTCGAGGCGCATCTGCACTTCCTCGAGCTCCCAGCTCTCGCTGCGCTTGTTCTGCAGCCACTCGTAGTAGCTGACGATGACGCCGCCGGAGTTGGCGAGGATGTCGGGGATGACCTCGATGCCCTTGTCGAGGAGCACCTTCTCTCCCTCGAGGTCGGTGGGGCCGTTGGCGCCCTCGACGACGACCTTGCACGCCATCTCCTTGGCCTCGTCGGCGCCGATCTGCAGCTCGAGCGCGGCGGGGACGAAGATGTCGACGTCGGCGGCGAAGAACTCCTCGCGCGAGATCTCCTTGGCGCCCGGGTAGCCGTGAAGCCCGCGGTTCTTCTTGACGTAGTCGCCGAGCTTGTGCGGGTTGAAGCCTTCGGGGTTGCGGAAGTAGCCGGTGTGGTCGCCGACGGTGGTGAGCGTGACGCCCATGCGCGACAGGATGCGCGCGGCGTTGGAGCCGACGTTGCCGTAGCCCTGCACCGCGAGGGTGCTGCCGTCGAGGTTGAAGCGCTTGGTGTGCGCCCACTCCTGGATGCAATAGACGACGCCTTGGCCCGTGGCCTGCTCGCGCCCCTGGGAGCCGCCGCACGGGAGTGACTTGCCGGTGACGACGCGTTTCACCGCCTGGCGGTCGCTGGTGCTGATGATGTTCACGTACGTGTCCATCATCCAGTCCATGGTCTGGCTGTTGGTGCCGACGTCGGGTGCGGGGACGTCCCACTCGGGGCCGATGTTGCTGCCGAGGGCGTGGGTGAAGCGGCGGGTGATGCGCTCCTTGTCCTCGGCGTCGAACTCGGCCGGGTTGAACTTCACGCCGCCCTTGGCGCCGCCGAGGGGCAGCCGCGCGAGCGCGCACTTCCACGTCATCCAGGAGGCCAGCGCCTTGCACTCGTCGAGATAGACGTCCTGGTGGTAGCGGATGCCGCCCTTGAAGGGCCCGAGGAGGTTCGAGTGCTGGACCCGGTAACCCTTGAACATCCGGATCTCACCGGACTTGAGCTTCACCGGGAAGTGGATGATCAGCTCGTTCTTGGGCTGGCCGAGGATGCCCGCGATCTCGGACGGCAGCTTGATCGCTTCGATGCCTCGCTCCAACTGAGCGGTGACGACGTCGAAGAGGTTGGCCCGCGTGTGGAAGGAGGACGCACCCCCCACCGGACCGCCCTCGCTCGAGACCTTGGGTTCCTCTGCGGTGGTTTTGGCCATATGTCCGGTCCTTTAGCACAAGGTCGGCACGGAGGTAGTGTGCCCCCATGCGCAACGTCATCCTCGCCCTCCTGATGCTCTCCCCCGCGGCCGCGCGCGCCGACGCCCTCAAGCTGGACGACGACCTCCTCGTCGAGGCAAATCGCCTCTTGGCAGAGAACACCCAGGCGGCGTCGACGCTGCCTGCGATGCTCGACCTGATGCATGAAGCGGCGTCGAAGACGTCGTCGTCGTCGTCCGGCCACGGCCCTGGGGTTCTCACCGGCGTGGGCATCGGGCTCCAGGTGGGGACGCCCACGGCGCTCACCTTCAAATTCGGTGCGGCGGCAAACGCCAACATCGTCCTCGGCGTCGGCCTGGGCTTCGGCTTCAACGATCCCTTCGGGCGCTTCTTTGGCTTGAGCCTCCACGGTGACTACCTGTTCACGCTCGTCACCCTCGTGAACAACGGCACCATCGACCTCACGGCGTACCTGGGGCCGGGGCTGTGGATCACGCTGTTCAACGCGAGCCACTACGTCTTCTTCAACAACTTCGTCATCGCCAACAACTACGACCTCATCGGCATCGGCGCACGCTTGCCGCTCGGCCTCAACCTGCGCTTCTCCGCGGCGCCCATCGAGCTCTACCTCGAGCTCGACCCGGCGCTGTTCATCTTCCCGGGCATCGGCGGCTTCGTCGGCGCGTCGCTCGGCTTCCGGTGGTTCTTCTGATGCGCTTGTTCCTCCTCTCCCTCGCCGTCGTCGTCGTCGCCGCCGGCTGCGTCGACCGCGCCGCAGAACAAAAGAAGAAGGCGGCGCAGCAGAAGGCGTTCTTCGAGGCCGAGGCCAAGGCGCAGGCCGAGGAGGACAGGAAGGAGGCGCAGGCCGCCCTCGACGCCGCCACCAGCGGCTGCAGCGGCGGCGACGGCGCCAAGTGCGTCGAGCTCGGCCGCCTGCAGAAGGACAACGACAAGGCCGCCGCTGCGGCCTCCTTCGACAAGGGCTGTCACCTGAAGGACGCCGACGGCTGCCGCGAGGCGGCGGCGCTCATCGACGACGGCAAGAAGAAGCTCGAGCTGTTCACGTCGCTGTGTCACCTCAAGGACGCCGACGGCTGCGTCGAGGGCGCCAAGCTCGCCGACGCGCTCGTCGCCGATCACACGCTGCCGGAGCCGAAGAAGCTCGCGGCGCGCCCGGCCATGCAACTGCTCGAGCAGGCCTGCGTGCTCGGCCAGGCCATCGCCTGCACCGCCCGCGGCGTCGCCCTCGTCAACGACGAGCCCAAAGGCGCCGTCGCGTCCTTCGCCAAAGGCTGCGACGCCGGCGAGCCCACCTCGTGCATGCAGCTCGGCCTCATGTACAAGGAGGGCAAGGGCATGCGGAAGAAGAACGAGAAGAAGGCCGCCGAGCTCCTGAAGAAGGCGTGCGACGCCGGGCTGAAGGATGCGTGCGGCGGCTGACGGCGCTCAGATCGTGAAGGCGATGTCGCGCGCGGCGTCCGCGGGGCCGTCGGCGTCGCCGCCGTCGAGGAGCCAGGCGCGGTAGGCCTCGATGTCGGCGTGGAGCAGGTCCGCCTCGGTGCTGGCGAAGGCGAGCGGCTCCGGCCCGCGCATGCCCTTGCGCTGCGCCGCCATGATCTCGACGTCCTGCGTGATGACCTGCGTCGTGTACCAGAAGAGCACGCGCTCGAGCGCGCGCGCGAGCAGGTTGCCGGGCAGGTCGGCGGGCAGGCGGTAGGAGATGGCGGTGTACACCATGGAGTCGAGCGGACCGACAGGTGTGATCTGACTGTTGATGACGAAGCCCGCCCGGTCTCCCCACGTGTAGTCGACGCGGGTGATGTTCGGGACATAGTATTTGTCGGTGTGCACCATGGGCTCGGTACCGAGCGGGTTCATGATGCGGCCAAGGCCCGAGAGCAGGTCCTGCGCCTGCCGATAGGTGACGAGGACCGAGCCGTTCGCGCGCTCCACCGTGGCCGGCACCCGCTTGGTGCGCCGCCGGCGGAACCAACCGCGATGGACGTACACCGTGTGCGGCACGTCCATGAAATTCTCCACCAGGTTGGTCACGCCGTTTGGGAAACGTGTGACCATGAAGTAGACGACCCAATCCGGGTGGTTCCAATAGGGCACCGGGAACGGGTCCTTTCGGGGCTCTCCCAGGCACACGTAGACGAGGCCGTCCTGCTCGCGCACCGCGAAGGTCTTCAGGCAGCCGACGTCGGCGGGCGCGAGGCGCAGCCCCGCCCGCTGGTGCTCGACGTCGGAGAGCACGCCCCCGCGCTGCGCATCGCCGAGCGACGGGATGTGCACGCAGCGTCCGGCGCCGTCGTAGCTCCAGCCGTGGTAGGGGCAGCAGAGCTTGCCGTCGACGACCTCGCCCGACGACAGCGCGGTGGCCCGATGCAGACACCGGTCGCGCGCGGCGCAGGCGTGGCCGCGCTCGTCGCGAAACAGCACGATGGGCAGGCCGAACACCGTGCGCGCGAGCGGCTTCGTGCGCGACAGCTCGGTCGACAGGCACGCCGGCGTCCAGAAGTCCTTCAGGGCGCCGCAGCGCTCGACGTCGGCTTCGCGCTCGAGGTCGATCTGGGGCCGGTTGACGACCTCGCCCTTGTGGAGGTGGAGCACCATGGCCGCGAGCATAGCGCCGGCGTGCGCGCCGCGGCCGGGTCCGTTAGGACTAGCGGGAGGCGCGCATGAGCTGGGGATGGACGAGCGTTCTCGTCCGGGTGGTCAAGAAGATCGGGAGCGAGAACATCCCGCTCGTCGCCGCGGGTGTGTCCTTCTACGCGACGCTGGCGATCTTCCCCGCGCTCATCGCGATCGTATCGATCTATGGCTTGGTCTCCGACGCGAACGACCTCGAGCGCGAGCTGCGCGCGCTGTCCGGTGCGCTGCCCGCGAGCGCGCAGGCGTTGATGCTCCGCCAGCTCACGGAGATCGTCAGGAGCTCGCCCACCGCGCTCGGCTGGGGCGTGGTGCTCAGCATCGCAGGCGTGCTGTGGAGCGCCGCGAGCGGCGCCAAGGGCCTCATCAAGGCCGTGAACCTCGCCTGCCACGCGAAGAGGAAGCGCAACTTCGTGCACCTGACCGCGCTCGCGCTGGTGTTCGCCGTCGGCATCATCGTCGTCACCGTCGTCGTCCTCTTCGCCATCGCCGCCCTGCCGCGCCTGCTCGCGCTCCTGGGGGTGGGGAGCTCGGGCGTGGCCGCGCTCGCGTGGCTGCGCTGGCCGGTGCTCTTCCTGCTCGTGCTCGGCGCGCTCGCCGTGTTCTACACATACGCGCCGGCGGACGAGCGGCCGCGCTTTCGCTCGGTGGCGGCGGGCGCCGCGTCGGCGACCGCGCTGTGGACCGCGGCTTCGTTGTTGTTCTCGTGGTACGTCTCGAGCTTCTCCAAGCTCAACCAGACCTACGGCACGCTCGCCGGCGTGATCGTGCTGCTCCTGTGGTTCTACATCTCGGGCGTGGTGGTCCTGCTCGGCGCCGAGCTCAACGCCGAGCTCGAGCGCCGGCGGGCGCCCGCGGCTTGACGCTCAGGCGGGCGCGTACTCGACGACGGTGACGTCCTCGCCCGCGAGCGCGTCGTCGATGACCTTCGACAGGACCGCCCAGTCGCCGCCGGCGGCGCCCGCGCCGATGCGCGGCAGCCCGATGCGCTTGCCCGCGTACGCCTCGCGCACCGCGCGCATCGCGCGGCCGACGGCGTCGACGTCGACGAGGGGGGTGGTGCTGCGCCCGCCGCGGTATTGCGTGTAGGCGTTGACGACGGTGAAGCGGTGCTCGCCGTCCCCGACCACCTCCGCCGACGACAACCTGCCGAGCTTCCCGCGGTCGCCCTTGGTGGTGCGGCAGTCGGCCGCGTAGGCCTCCGGGAAGCGCCGCTTGATCTGTCCGGCGACGCCGCTGCCGAACGCGCAGAAGCAGTTGCAGCCGTGCACGATGACGTCGAAGTCGCCGCGCTGTGCGAGAGCAAGGAGGTCACCGCGCACGCTCTTCATGGCGCGGAGGATGCCGCGAACCCGGGCGCGCGGCTATCCGGATCGCGCACCCTCGGCGAGCTCAGGACGCGCGCGCGGGGAGCCGCACGCGGAAGCGCGTGCCCTCGACCGCGTTCGAGCGGACCTCGATGGTGCCGCCGTGGGCGCGCACGATCTCGCGCGCGATGAACAGGCCGAGCCCGAGGCCGCGGCGCCCCTCGCGTGGGACGCCCCTGCGGTAGGGCTCGAAGACGTGCGGCAAGACGGCCTCGTCGATGGGCGCGCCGCCGTTGTGGACGTCGACGAGCGCCGCGCCGCCGGCGTCCGTCCGCACCGATACCGTGACGGTGGAGCCGTCACCGTGCACCACCGCGTTGGTGACGAGGTTCGACAACGCCTGAGCGAACGCGCGCCCATCGAGCTGCGCGGCTGCGCCGGGCGGGGCGTCGAGGACGATGACGGACTCGGCGTGCACGGCTTCCACCTCCGCGATGACCGCGCGACACAGCGCGCCTAGATCGTGCTCGGACGCGTGCACCGGGAAGCCGGTCTGCGCGCGCGACGCGTCCACCATCTCCTCGATCATGTCGGCCATGCGGCCGGCGCTGCGCATGATGCGGTCGACGCGCGGGCCGATGCCGGGGCACGTCGACTGCCGCGCGATGACGCGCGCGGTCAGCGTGATGGCTGACAGCGGCGTGCGCAGGTCGTGCCCCACCACCGCGAGCAGGTGATCGCGCAACAGGTGCGTCTCGTCGACGGCGCGCCGCGACGACTCGGCCTCCTCGAGAGCGCGCTCGATGCGCTCGAGGTCGTTCTGCATCTCGCGCTGGCGGTAGGCGAGGTCGAGGAACACGCGCACCTTGGTGCGCACCACCTCGGGCGTCACCGGCTTGGTGATGAAGTCCACCGCGCCGCCGTTGGTGTAGGCGCGCAGGACCTTGGACTCGTCGTGCTGCGCCGCCGTGACGAAGATGATGGGGACGCTGCGCGTCCTCTCGATGCCGCGCATCATCTCGGCGAGCTCGATGCCGTCCATCCCCGGCATCTGCACGTCGATGAGCGCGACCGCAAAGTCTCGCTGCAGGAGGAGCTCGAGCGCTTCGTCGGCGCAGCGCGCCATGCAGATGTGCGCGCCGGTGTCTCGCAGCAGCGCTTCGTGGGCGAAGAGGTTCTCTTCCCGGTCATCGACGAGCAGGCAACCGGGCTGGAAGGCGTTGGCAACCGAACCGTCGACCATGCTTTCGAATCTCATATGCTGCGTACGGCGTCTAGCTCGATCGCTTTCGGCGATAGATGTGTTGATCCGACACGACGGCCTCGAACGCTGCGCGCCGCCCGTCGCGCGCGAGCCGCTCGGCGCCGCCGAGGCAGAGGTAGCCGCCGGGACACAATGCCTCCGCGAAGAGATCGACCGCGCGTTCTTGAAGCCGCTGCTCAAAGTAGATCAGTACGTTTCGGCACATGATCAGGTGGACCTCGGAGAACACGGCGTCGGTGGCGAGGTTGTGCTCCGCGAACACCACCTTGTCGAGCAAGTGGGGCTCGAACAGCGCCGCGTCGTAGTCGACGGTGTAGTAGGCGGAGAGCGAGCGCGCGCCGCCGGCGGCGAGGTAGCTCGCGCTGTAGCCCGCCACCCGGTGTCGCGGGACCACGCCGCGGCGCGCCTTCTCGAGGCTCGCGGTGTCGATATCGGTGGCGTAGATCATCGTCCTGTCGAGGAGGCCCTCCTCGGACAGCGCGATGCAGAGGGACAGCACCTCTTCGCCGGTGCTGCAGCCCGCGACCCAGATCTTGAGCGCCGGATAGGTGCGCAGGTAGGGCAGCACCTCGGTGCGCAGCGCGGCGAACAACGGCGGGTCCCGGAACATCTCCGTGACGGCGACGGTGATGTGCGAGACGAGCATGATGAACGAGGTCTCGTCGCGCAGCACGCGCCCCTGCAGCTCCGAGAGCGTGTTGAACCCCATGCTCGCCGCCGCCTGCTCGAGGCGGCGCTTCATCGAGCTGCGCGCGTAGTCGCGGAAGTCGTACCCGTAGCGCGCGCAGACGCTCTCGAGCAGCGCATCCACCTCGATGTCTTCGACGTCGCGCGCCACGGCGTCACGCGAACAGCGCGCGCCGGTGGCCCGCCCAGACCCGCAGGAGCGCGAGCAGGCGGTCCACCTCCACGGGCTTGGAGAGGTAGTCGCTCGCCCCGGCCCGCAGGCAACGCTCCTGATCGTCCGGCATGGCGCGCGCGGTGAGCGCGATGACGGGGAGCGCGTCGAAGCGCGGGTCCGCGCGGATCTTGCGGATGGCCTCGTGCCCGTCCATCACGGGCATCATGATGTCCATCAACACGAGATCGACGGAGGCGTCGCGCTCGAGCTCGTCGAGCGCCTCCTTGCCGTTGCGCGCGATGCGGACGCGGGCGCGCTGCTCCTCGAGGACGCGCGTGAGGGCGTAGACGTTGCGGATGTCGTCGTCGACGATGAGGATGTTCTTGTGCTCGAGGGCGCGGTCGCGCTTGCGGATCTCGGCGAGCAAGCGCTGGTGGTCCTCCGGCAGCTCCTCCTCCACCTTGTGGAGGAACAGCGTGACCTCGTGGAGCAGCCGCTCTGGGGAGCGCGCGCCCTTGAGGACGATGGTGCGCGCGTAGCGTTGGAGGCGCTCCTGCTCGTCGGCCGAGAGGTCGCGCCCCGTGTAGATGATCACCGGCGGGTGCGCGAAGCGCTCACCGGCGGCCATGGTCTCCACGAGCTCGAAGCCGGACATGTCGGGCAGCCCGAGGTCGAGGACCACGCAGTCGAAGGTGACGCGCGCGAGCTCTTCGAGGGCGGCCGCCGCCGTCTGCGCGATGACGACGTCGAGGTCGTCCTGCGCGAGGAGCGCGCGGATGGCGTCGCGCTGCGCCGCGTTGTCCTCGACGACCAGCACCCGCTTCACTGGCTGCCGCGCCCGCGCCGCGATCTCCGAGAGCGTGCGCACGATCTCTTCGCGCTTGGCGGGCTTGAGCATGGTGGAGACGGCGCCCATCTCCCGCGCGCTCTGCGTGCAGTCGAGGACCGAGAGCACGTGCACGGGGATGTGGCGGCTGCGCGGCGAGGCCTTGAGCTGATCGAGGACGGCGAGGCCGCTCATGTCCGGCAGCTTCATGTCGAGGATGATGGCGTCGGGGCGGTGCTCGCACGCCAGCGCCAGCCCGTCGGCGCCGGTGGTCGCGATGAGACACTGGTGGTCGAGGCCGTGCACGAGGTCGTGCAGCACGAACGCGAAGTGCTCGTCGTCCTCGATGACGAGCACGGTGCGGCGTGAGCCGTCGAGCGCGTCGCGATCGTCGGCGACGCTTCGATCGCGCTCGGCACCACGAGGCGAAGAACGCGCGGCGATTGTGGCCGGCGGCGTCGCCGGGCGCGCGCCACCGTCGGCGGCGCGCGCGCTCGGAAGCGTGCGCGGGATGCGCAGCGTGAACGTGCTCCCCTCGCCGAGGGCGCTGTCCACCTCGATGTCGCCACCCATGAGGGCCGCGAGCCGCTGGGCGATGGAGAGGCCGAGGCCCGTGCCCTCGGGGCGGGCGCCGTTTTCGACCTGGTGAAACGCGTCGAAGATGCGCCCGATCTCCTCGGGGGCGATGCCGGCGCCGGTGTCGCGCACGCGGAACACCGCCCGCTCACCCTCGGCGGAGAAGGTGGCTTCGACGGCGCCCTGCTCGGTGAACTTGACGGCGTTGGCGAGGAGGTTGCGCAGGATCTGCTCGAGCCGGCCGCGGTCGGTGTGGAGGCGGGCGTCGCCGGGCGCCGTGTCGATGGTGAGCGCGAGGTTCTTTCGCTGCGCCAGGGGGCGGAAGGAGCGCTCGATGTCCGCGGCGAGCTCGGCGAGGGTGAAGCTCGAGGCCTCGACGTTCAGCTTGCCGGCCTCGACCTTGGAGATGTCCAGCACGTCGTTGATCAAGCCGAGGAGGTCGTTGCCGGCGTGATGGATGGTCTCGGCGTACTTGACCTGCTCCGCCGTCAGGTTGCCGCCGCGGTTGTCGGCGAGGAGCCGCGCGAGGATGAGGGCGCTGTTGAGCGGCGTACGCAGCTCGTGGGACATGTTGGCGAGGAACTCGGACTTGTACTTGCTGGCGCGCTCGAGCTCGGCGGTCTTCTGTTCGAGGGCCTGCGTCACGCGCCGCAGCGAGTCGTTGCGCTCCTCGAGCTCGGCGTGCTGCTCCTCGAGCCGCGCCTGCGACTCCTGCAGCGTGGCGGACTGGCGCTCGAGCTCGACGTTGATCTCCTGCAGCTCGCGCCGCCGCTCCTCGAGCTCGGCGGCCTGCACGCGCGACGTCTCGAGGAGCTCGCGCTGATGCTCCTGGTAGTGGGACGAGCGGAACGCCGCGCCGATGGGCTCGGCGATCTGCGTCAGGTATGCCTCGGCGAGCGCCGGCGCCTTGCCGCTGAAGCCGAGCTCGATGACGCCGGCGACGCCGCCGTTGGCCGGCAGCGGCGCCACGATCACCTCGCGCGGCGGGGCGACGCCGAGCCCGGAGCTGACGTCGGCATAGCCGCGCGGCACGTCGCTGAGCCGGATGATGCGCCGGTCGCGCGCGGCCTGACCGACGAGCCCCTCGCCCATCCCGAACGCCGGCGCGGACCGCATGCGCTCCGGGGAGACCGCGTAGCCGCCCACGAGCTTGAAGGGCGCGTGGTCGCGCGACGCGAACAGCGCACCCGTGTGGGCTCCGAGGCGCTTGCACGCCTCGGCCACCACCCGCGCGGCGAGCTGCACGCCGTCGCGCTCGCCCTGCATGGTCTCGGACAGCCGCGCCTGCCCCTCCTTCAACCAGTGGTCGGTCTGGATGCGGGTCCGCGAGACGACGAATCGCGAAGTGACCACCGCCATGACCCAGATGACCAGCGCGCCGATCTCCCGGTTCTTGAGGGCGATCTCGTCGATGCTGCCCTGCGGGGAGTGGTGGAAGCCGAGCGCCAGCAGCCCGGTGCTGACCGCCGCGGTGGCGAGCGGGACCCAGGCGCGGGACGCGAACAGGCAGACGACGACCGGGGCGAGATAGAGGAGCCACTCGTGCAGGCCGCGCGGCAGCCGCAGGTCGAAGACGAAGACGACGACTTCGAGCGCGACGACGCCGGCGACGACGAAGAGGTCCTGTCTACGGGCTTGCGGGAGGCTCGGCGGCATCGAGGTGACCCTACACGACGAAATTCCTGTCGTCGCCGGTGACGAGCACCTCGTCCCAGTCATCGCGCACGTGCAGCGACGCGGCCTTGATGTCCCCGGCGCGCTGGCCGCGGGCGACGCAGGCACGCTCGTATTTTCGCAGCGCGTCGACGACGCCGACGACGTCGACGGCGCCGAGCTGGCCGAGCTCCCGCGCGTAGCGGTACGGGTGGCCGACGCGCAGCGCGTCCTCGACGGCGCGCGCGAGGGCGGCGCGAGCGGCGGGCGGAGGGAGCGGAGGGAGCGGCCCAGGTCGATCGGGGGCGGGATCGCACTCCAGGTAGAGCCGGTAGTGGGGCGGACTGCCCTCCGGCCTGCGCGGCGCGAGCATGGCGAAGCGCGCGCGGCAGGGGCCGAGGACGCGCGCGACGGCGGCGTCGACGACGCCGCCGACGAACGCCGCAGACAGCTTCTCGCCCACGAGGTCGCTCGTCATGGCGCGGCCGATGAAGCGCACGCGCGGCGTGGCCTGGGCGCGGCCGGCGACGACGACGCGGTCGCCGAGCCGGTAGCGCACGAGGCCGGCGCTCGTGGTGAGCAGCACCTCGTAGCTGCGGCCGTCCTCGATCTCGTGGGCGAAGCAGGCGCGGCCGTCGTCGTCGAGGAACTCGAGGACGTGAGAGCGCACTGCGAGGACGGGCGCGTCGCTGCCGCCGTCGGCGGGCCACGGGATGGATACGGCCCCCTCGACGGCGAGGAGCCCCTTGCCCTGGATGGGGACGCCGGGCAGGCGCGCGCGCACGTCGTCGACGAACAGGGCCGACGACGCGTCGGTCCACATGGAGACGAGCGACAGCCGCGGCCACAGCGCCCGCAGCGATCGCGGTCGCCGCCCGCCGTCGCGCCCGGTCGCGACACCGGTGGGCGCGCCCTGGAGCTCCTCGACGGCGTCGAGCAGCAGCGTGAGGAAGGTGGGGCTCCACACCGAGATGAGCGTGAGGTCGCGGCGCTCGGCCAACAGCCGCGCCGTCTCACGGCGGCACGCGTCGACGTCTCCTGTGAGGGCGACGTCGTCGGGGACGGCGAGCACGCGCGCGAGCAGCGGCCGCAGGAAGCCGGGGAAGTACGCGCTGTCCGGCGCGCCGATGGGGACGCCGCCGGCGGTCTCGCGCGGCCGATCGCCGAGCGGCGACACCGACCAATAGGCGCAGCCGCCGGCGACGCCGGGCGTGCGCGCGTAGAGCGAGAACAGCCACGGTTGCAACGCGCGGTTCATCTCCTCGAGGAACGGGCGCGTCATCGGCAAGAGCTTCTGCGCGCCCGACGATCCTCCCGAGCGCTCGAAGCGAATCACGGGCGAGCGCGTGAGCGCGGTGCGCGCGCCGCCGGCGACGCGCTCGACGTCGAGATCCTCGTAGCGCGTGAGCGGCAGGGCCTGCAGCTCGTCGAGCGTGCGCACGCCGTCGAGCGCGCGCACCTCGCGGCGGACGCGCGCGAACGCCGCCTCCTGCGCCCGGCGCGGATCGCGCAGCGCGCGCGCGAACGCCGCTGCCGCCGGCGCCATGGCCGCCGCGAGCGGGCCGGTGATCGCCTGCGCGGGGACGAGGCCGCGACCCATGGCGCGCGTCCGGCTCACGACGAGGGGGAGGCGTCGCGGGGGAGCGCGCCGCGCTCGGCGAGCGGGGCGCGCCGGCCGCCCAGCGCGCGCCGCAGTTGCTTCCAGAAGAAGCGCGGGCCGAGCGCGAAGTCGATCTCGGCGAAGCACACGAGCTCGTCGCCGTGGCGCCAGCCGGGGTTCTTGTCCGCGAAGAACGCGACGTCGGGCTCCGCGAGCGTCTCTTTGTCGAGCGGCGCCACGGCGTGCTTCACGCGGTCGTGCGGCACGCAGTAGCGCAGCACCTCGGCGCCCGCGTCGTAGTCGTCGCCCCACCACGCGCGCGCGACGCGGTCGCGCAGCGCGCGCAGCTCCGGCGCCGGCGTCGCGCCTCGGCGAGGAAACGCCGAGGGGAAGTTGTTGGTGAGGATGAGGTACGTCTTGTAGCCCTTGGACAGGAGCAGCCAGTACAGCGGCGTGAGGGGGCTTCGCAGCTTGTGGCGCACGGAGAACGCGAGGAAGCCGCGGTGGAGCGCCTTGGTGCCCCAGCAGTCGGGGTGGATGACGGTGTCTCCGGAGAACAGGATGTCCACCGGCTTTCCCGAGAGCGTCTCGCGCGCGACGCGGATGGTGGAGAAGCCCTGCACCGCGCGGTGCTCGTCGACGAGCAAGATGACGTGCTGCTTTTCGGCGAGGTCGGCGGCGAAGCGCGCGGGATCGACGTTGTCGTAGCAGAGCTGCATGAGCGCGAGCATGCGCGCGCGCGTGTGGTCGTCGAGCGCGGCGCGGGCCACGATCTTATGGCGCAGCCGGCTCACGTGAGCACCTCGGCGGCGTAGCGCGCCACGAACGCGCCCACCGCGCCCGTGACAGCGGCGTTGCACAGCGCGGTGGCGCGGTTGATGGCGGCGAAGCGCGGGTCGCCCTCGGGGGCGAACCACACACCGTGCGCGCCGGTGGTGCGGCCGCCGACGGCGCCGAAGAAGCGCCAGGCGTGGTGGATCTCGACGGCGAGCGAGCCGACGACGGCGGCGCACAGCCCGAGCGCCCAGCGGTCGATGCCCGGCGACGCCACGGCCTCGGCGACATCGTCGGCACGCCACAGGAGCGCGCCGCCGACGAGGGCGATGGAGAGCGCGCAGTGGGCGATGCCGTACGGCGGGCGCCAGCTTCGCGTCACATAGAGCATGAACATCTCGACGGCGCCGCGGAGCCACATGAAAGCGGCGAACGCGCCGAGCGCGGTCCGGAAGCAGGGCGCGACGACGTCGTCGAGGGCGAGGGCGGGGCAGACGAGGAACCAGAACCACACGGCGAAGCCGAGCCAGTACGCCTTGGGCGACGACATCGCGCCGCCCATGGCTCCGCGACCCTGGCGTCTGCGGAACATGGCCGCGAGCGCGGCGACGGCGACCGCGCCGCCGACGATGACGACGAGGGACGTCATCGCGCTCGACCCCCGTCAGCGCGCTCGACCCTCGTCATCGCGCGCAGCCTCGCCCTCCGCCGGAGGTCGCGCGCGCTCATTGGACAACCTCTACGCCGCGGTGACGGGTTGAGCGATCTTCCCGGCGCCGTCTCCCGGGCTTCGTCGGGGAGGGCCGCGCTCGCTTGCCGGTGAACGGCCCCTGTGAGACCCGCCCCCTCGACGAAGCCGGGAGCCTTGAAGCGGCTACAGGACGTTGCGCCCGACGATGTTTGCTGACGACGACGGAGCGCCTGTCAATGAGCAACCGATCAAGGCTCCCAGCCCGGGGGACGGTACCGCAACAAGGAGGTCCGTCGTGTCGTACTTTGCAGGTTTGGATTGGGCGGCGAACGAACACGCCGTCTGCGTCATCGACGACAAGGGCAGCGTCGTGCTCCGCCTCGTCGTCAAGCACACCGAGGAGGGTCTCACCGGCGCTGTGGCGAAGCTCCGTAGGTTCACTGAGGAAGCGCCGCTGCGCATCGCCATCGAGCGGCCGACGGGGCTCGTCGTCGACACGCTGGTCGATGCGGGATTCCACGTCGTGCCGATTCACCCGAACGTCGTGAAAGCGACGCGTCCGCGCTACTCGAGCGTTGGCGCCAAGAGCGACCCCGGCGACAGCTACCTGCTGGCAGACTTGCTGCGCACCGATGGGCATCGCTTCAAGACGCTCACGCCGCTCGGAGACGAGACGAAGGCGCTGCGTGCCCTCGTTCGCGCACGCGGCGACCTCGTTGCCGAGCGGGTTGCACTGGCGAACCAGCTGCGCGCGCTCGTTGAGAGCTTCTGGGCCGGCGCCGCGTGCATCTTCCGCGACATCGACTCGCCCATCGCGCTGGCGTTCCTCGGGAGGTACCCGACACCGCAGCACGCCGAGCGCGTCGGCGAGAAGCGGCTCGAAGCGTTCCTGGCGCGCAACCACTACTCCGGTCGCAGGGACGTCGCCGAGCTCCTGGGCCGCTTGCGAGGTGCGCCCAGCGGCAAGTGCGGCGAGATGGAGGCCGAGGCGAAGGGGGAAGCCGTGCAGCACCTCGTCGCGGTCCTCGACATCGTCGTCGCACGTCTCAAGAAGCTCAACGCCGCCGTCGAACACGCCGTCGAGGCGCACCCCGACGGGCACATCGTGATGTCGTTTCCGCGCAGCGGACGCATCAACGCCGCGCAGATTCTCAGCGAGCTCGGCGACGAGCGCGCGCGCTTCGACAGCCACGAGCACCTCGAGGCCGAGGCTGGCGTGTGCCCCGTAACGTTCGCGTCCGGCAAGCACGTCGGCGTCGCGTTCCGGTGGGCGTGCAACAAGCACCTGCGCTCCGCCGTGACCCTCTGGGCCGACAACTCGCGACACAGCTCGCCATGGGCCGCCGCCCTCTACGACGCTGCCCGCGCTCGCGGCCACGACCACCCGCATGCGACCCGCATCCTCGCTCGTGCGTGGCTCCGGGTGCTGTACGCGTGCTGGAAAGCCCGCGTCCCGTACGACCCGGCCCTTCACGGCCGCGCCGCCGCGCTCGCCGCCTGAGATGGCGTGACGCAGCGCGGTGGTTGACACAGGACGTCTCACAGGCCGCCCTCGTCGAGCGCCGTGCGCCGGTCTGCGTGCACGCGCGCCCGGGTGTGCGGCGCGTCGCCGGGCCAGCGCACGTCGACATCGACGTCGCCGGCGTAGGCGCCGAGGCCGAAGTGCAGCACCGGCGACTCCTGCGCCGAGAAGCCGCCGAGCAGGTGCACCTCCTGCACCTGTCGCACGACGTCCGCCTCTCGCGGGCGCCCGAGCCACGTGGTGGCTGTGGGCGGCGGGCTCGCCCCCCGCTCGTACGTGACGGTCACCACCGCGCCGACGCCGCCGGTGTTCTTGCCCGCGCCGCGCAACACGAGGTCGACCCAGTGCGACGACGCGGGCCTGGTCTGCCGCAGGGTGGAGCGATACAGCGACGCGGGGCCATGTTGGTTGGCGATGATGACGTCGAGATCGCCGTCGCCGTCGAGGTCGGCCAGGAGCACGCCGCGGGAGTTGTCGGGGTCGGCGATGCCGAGGGCGTCCGCGACGTCGACGAAGTAGCCTGGGGCGTCGTCGCCGAGGTTGAGGTACGCGCGGCGCTTCTCGTTCGGATAGATCTCACGCCCGCGAAGGTCGCCCCACATGTCCGCGTACGTGTGGATCTCCGGCCCCGACTGCATGAGCTTGTGGTTCACGTACCAGTAGTCCTTGCGCGCGCCGTCCGGGAGCTTCCACTCGGGCCCGTCGAGGCGGTCGTCGACCATGCCGTTTGCCTGCACGAGGTCTGGCCACCCGTCGTTGTCGAGGTCGCCTGCCTCGCCGCCCCAGCCGAAGCGGTGCTCGTTGAGCGCGCCGCGCTGCGTGGCCTCGTCGGAGAAGCGCGGCACCGCGATGGGCGCGGCCCCCGGCACGATGGACGGCCTGGTGGTCTTTCCCGGCGACACCATCCACAGCATGGAGCCCTCGGCTTGCAGCTCGTGGTGCACGTTGCTGACGGTGACGTCGAGGAAGCCGTTCCTGTCGAAGTCGGCGACGGTGGCGTTCATGCCCTTGTAGGTGTCGTGGCCGACGTCGTTGAACCAGCGGCCGACGACGGGGACGAAGCGCTTGCCGTGATCGTTCAGGAGCAGCTCGTCGGGGCCGAAGTCGTTGGCGACGTAGAGGTCGGTCCACCCGTCGTGGTTGAAGTCGCACGTGGCCACCGCGAGCGACCAGCGCGTGCCTGTGAGGCCGACGTCCGCGCCGCGGAGCTTCTCGAAGTGCCCGGCGCCGTCGTTCAGGAAGAGCTCTTCGCCGCCGCCGTTGTCGGCGTTGTGCCAGCCGTTGTGCATGAAGTGGAACATGCGGCGGTCGCCCTGGTACTCGGCCTTGGGCAGATCGAAGACGTTGAGCGGCCGCGGCGGCTCGTAGTCGTTGAGCGTGGGCGAGGTGGCGTTCAACACGAGCATGTCGAGGTCGCCGTCGTTGTCGAAGTCGAAGAACGTGATCGCGAGGGAGATGCTGTGCTCGTCGAAGCCGCTCTCCGCGGTGACGTCGGTGAAGCCGAGCTTGCCGGTCTCCACGAGGTCGTTGCGCAGCAAGCGCGACCGTCCGAAGCCGAAGGGGACGGCGAGGTCGAGGTCGCCGTCGCCGTCCCAGTCGGCGAACGTGCCGCCGGAGGGGAGGCCGAAGCGCTTGGGGTCCCCGGCGCGCGCGGCGAGCGCGGGGATCGGCACGCGATGAAAGCGCAACGGCCCCGCTTCGGCGCCTCCTCGCGTGTCGGCCGGCCCGCCGCCGGGGACGGTGTCGTTCAAGAACAGCGCGCCGCGGTCCTCGGCGCGCTTGAGGGGGTTAGAGAAGAACAGGTCGATGTCGCCGTCGTTGTCGACGTCGCCGGCGGCCACTGCGTCGCCGACGGACAGCACCCACTTGGCGATGTGCTGCACGCGCGGGTCCACCTTTTCGAGCACGGCGGGATCCATGACGGCGCCGAGCCCGGCCTGGTCGACGTCGACGCGCTCCATGGTGAACCCCGGGTCGCGCGTGAGGTGCGGCACGGCCAGGTAGGCCACCCCCGCGTAGACCGCGCCGATGGTCAGCGTGGCGCCGAGCGCGCGGAAGCGGCCACCGTCGAGCTGCGACACGAGCGAGCGCCTCCGGTCGCCGCCGTCGACGACGAGCCGCTCGGCAAAGGCGGCGCGCCCGCTCTTGACGACGGCGATGAGGAAGCGCCCCGAGGCGACGACGAGCGCGGCGTAGAAGAAGGTGTAGACGCTCTCCTTGGCGTGAAGCACGAGGTCGACGGCGGCGATGAGGAACGCCACCAGCACCTGCAGCCGCGGCGCCTTCGGCGACGTCGCCGGATCCGTGATCATGTAGAAGGTGAACAGGTAGAACGGCGGCGTGGTGAGCGTGCCGATGAAGAGCATCTCGGGCGGCAGGTGGTGCCGCATGATCCACGCGCGGATCCCCGTGTTCATCGCATAGAACACCAGGAAGCTGACGATGAGCGTGCCGCGGCCGATGCGCAGCACGAACAGCACGAGCGCGGCGGTGACGAGGAAGAACGACAGCGTGATGGACCCGCCCGCCCACTGATACGCCGGCGCCGCGGTGATCATCTCTCCGCCCACGATGAGCGACATCGCAACGCCGAACATCGACGGGTTGAAGACGTGCTTGCCGTCGACGGTGAGGACGTGCTTGCTCCCGATGGAGAGCAAGACCGGCAGGAACAGGATGAAGCTGTGCTTGCTGTAGTTGAGGAGGATGGCGAGCGACGCGCAGGTGATCCACGCCGACAGCGGGAACACCAACACCCCCTTGCGCACCCACGTGAGCACGATGTCGAGCGCGCAGCCCGACAGCACGATGAACGCCATCTGCCACGGCGTCCGGTTGAAGCCGAAGAAGAACAGGCCGAGGACGCAGTAGAGCGTGAGCAGCGCCGCGAACGGCCAGCGCGGGTCGCGAGGACCGGGGACGGAGAACGGAGGGAGCTTGGGGGGCGCGGCCGTCGTGCTCATGCGCCGTCGAGCCTACCCGCTGGCGCCCCGCGAGGGCAGCGCCCGGCCGGCGCCCGGCCCTCGCAGCCGACGGTCTTGGTCGCGGCGCGCCGCTGTAGAGTCCGGCTGCATGCGCTTCGACGAAACCCTCGCCGCCGTGCGCCGGGCGACGCCGGCGGACAACCAGCTCCTCGTCGATCTCATGGCCGAGGTGCCGATGGAGGGCTCCCTCGTCTTGTCCACGCGCCGCGATCCGGACTTCTTCGCCCTGTACGCGATGCAGCGCGGCAGCGCCGACGCCTTCTGCTACGACGACGGCGCCTTCGCCGGCATGGGCGCCATCCTCGTGCGCGACGGCTTCCTCGACGGGAGGCCGGCCCCGGTGGGCTACCTCGGCGATCTGCGCACCCGCGGCATGGGCCGCGCCCGCCGCGCCTTCCCCGGCGTGTTCGCCCACTTCTTCACGGACACCGTCGCGCGCACCGGCTGCGAGCACTTCCTCACCGGGGTGCTGGCGTCGAACGCGGTGGCGCTGCAGTCGCTGGTGCGCCGCAAGAGGCGGCGCGCGGAGCAGCCGTACTACCACCTGCTCAAGCGCTACCAGATGGCCTCGGTGCAGCTCGTCCTGCCCCCGCGCCGGCGCCTGCGCCCGCGCGCGGATGAGGGCGGGGGCGTGCGCGTCGACGTCGCCGGCGCGGCGGACGTCGGGGCGCTCGCGTCGTTCCTCGCGGAAGATCACCGCACGCGGCCGTTCGGCTACCGCTTCGACGCCGGCGAGCTCGAGCACCGCCTCGCAGCCTGGCCGGGCTTCTCCCTCGACGACACCTTCGTCGCGCGCGACGACGCCGGCCGCGTCGTCGGCTGCTGCACCGCGTGGGACGCCGCGCCCGTGAAGCGCTACCGCGTGATGCGCTACGCCGGCGACATGCGGCTGATTCGCGCGGGGCTCGCCGTGGCCTCCAGGGTCGTCGGCTGCCCCGCGCTCCCCGCGCCCGGCGGCGACTTCCGCTACCTGTACCTGACGAACCTCAGCGTCCTCGACGACAACCCCGCGGTGATGCGCGCGCTCCTGCGCAAGGTCTACGTCCACGCTTGGGACAAGCGCGTCCACTTCTTCTCCTTCCCGCTGTACGAGGACGACCCCTACGCCGCCGCGCTCGACGGCTTCGTCGTGCGCAAGCTGCCGTTTCACCTCTACGCGGTCACGGCGGCGTCGCGCGCCCGCACCGACTGGCCTGCCGGCCGCCCCGGCTTCGAGATGGCGCTCGCGTAGCGCGGCAACGAATCCCGTACGCGTCGATTCGCCGCCGATTTTGACCTCCCGACTCGCGCCGGCGCGCGATTTGGAGAGACGGAAATCACGGGGCGCGGCGCAGCATTGTGTCCACCCGGGGCTCTCTGCCATGGTCGACAGATGCGCCCCTTTCGATTCCTCGCCCTGATTCTCCCCATGGCATGCGCGACGGCGACCAGGCCGCCGCCCGCGGCGCCGCCCACGGCGTCCCCGGCGCCGGCGGCGCGGACCGGGGGCAGGGCCGATCCGGTCGTCATCGAGCTGAGCGAGATCACCGTCACGGTGGACGCCAAGGGCGACGCCGTCGAGGACGAGCACGACGTCTACCGCGTGCTCGTGAACGATCCGCCGGCGTCGTGGTCGTCCGTGTACGCGGCGTGGCGCCCGTGGGACGACGATCCGCCCACCCTCGACGCCGTCGTCGTCGGCCCCGACGGCACCACCACGCACCTCGACAAGAAGACCGTCGTGGATCAGCCGGAGCCGCGGGAGGACGGCATCCTCAGCGACGGCAAGATGCGCGTGGCGCCGCTGCCCGGACTCACGCCCGGCGCCGTCGTCGATCGCCACGTCCGCACCGTCCACCGCGCGCAGCTCGTCGCTGGCTGGTCCACGGGCTTCGGGCTCGCGGGCGACATCCCCGTCAAACGCAAGCGCATCGTCCTCGACGTCCCCCGTGACGCGCCGCTGTCCATCGCGCTCCTGCACAGCGACCTGAAGCCGCGTCGCGAGGAGAAGGACGATCGCCTCGTGCTCACGTTCGACAGCGCGCCGGCGCCGCCCTCGCCCGATGTCCCGTTCCTGTCGCCGCGCGAGGCCTGGACGTGGCCGGTGTTGCGCGTGTCGACGGTGGCGTCATGGCAGGCGGCGGCGCGGGCGTGGACTGCGCGCGCGGAGCAGCAGATCGACGTCGACAAGGTCGCGCCCCTCGCCCGCAGCATCACCAAGGCGGCCACCACGCGCGACGACAAGGTCAAGGCGGTGCTCGCCTGGCTGCGCCGGAACATCCGCTACACCGGCCTCGAGCTCGGCGAGTCCGCGTGGGTCCCGAGCACCAGCGCGCAGGTGCTCGAGCGCAAGTTCGGCGACTGCAAGGACCTGGCGCTCCTCACCGTGGCCATGCTGCGCTCCGTCGGCGTCGACGCCGACGTCGCGCTCGTCCGCTCGAGCGGCCTCGACGTGAGCCCCGAGATCCCGGGCCTCTCCCCCTTCGACCACGCCATCGTCCACCTCCCCGCGGCGCCGGACCTCTGGCTCGATCCCACCAACCCCTTCATCGCCTACGGCGAGATGACGGGCGCCCTCCTCGGCCGGCGGGCGCTCCTCGCGCGCGACGACACCACCGGCCTCACCGTCATCCAGTCGCGCGGCACGTCGCGCCTCGACGCCCTCGTGACCACCACGCTCTCCGAGCACCAGCCGGCGCGCTTCGAGCGCGTGCGCGACACCGACGGCTGGCTGTTTTCGTACCCGCGCGAGCTCGCGATGAAGAACATCGACGAGTACCGGAAGAACCTCGAGAAGTGGGCCCACGACGCGCACAACTCCAAGCAGAGCCCGGTCATCGCCCTGGGCGATCCGTTCGCGTCGGCGCCTTTGCACGAGACGCTCACGGTGCCCGACTCGTCCTTCGGCGTCGCCGACGGCCCGTCGGCCGAGGCGCTCCTCGTCGTCGACCAACTCTTCAACCCTGTCGACGACGTCACGCAGCTCGACGAGGACGGTGACCTCGCCAAACGAGAGGCGCCGCTGTTCCTGCCGATGACGGCGGACGCCAAGGTGGTCAACCGCGTGGTCCCGCCGCCCGGCTACCGCCTCGAGACGCTGCCCGACGACATCGCTCAAGGCGAGGGCCCGGTCGCCATCGGCCTCCACTGGGCCCACGACGGTGACGCCGTCCTCGCCACGCTCACCCTCAAGGAGGCGTCGGGCACGCTCACCGCCGACGAGGCGCGCGACCTCGTGGCGCTCGTGTCGCGCATCGAGTCGATGCGCGTGGGCTTCAAGAGCACGGTGTTCGCGGCGCTCGAGCACGGCCGCTATGTCACCGCGGTTCGCGAAGCCAAGGGGCTCACCGGCGCCGGCGACGCGCCCCCCGCGGCGCGCGCGTTGGTCGCCTACGCGCTCGCGTCGGCGGGGCTCGCGGAGCTCGCGCGGCCGGAGGCGGAGGCCGCGCTGCGCGCCGCGCCCGACGACGTGCTCGTGAGAAATCGTGTCGCCTACGCCTTTTCCGTCGACGAGCACGGCGTGGAGCTCGGCAAGACGTTCGCTCGCAAGCGCGTGCTCGAGATCTGCAAAGGCACGCTCGACAAGCACCCCGACGACGAGTGGTCCCAACGGCTCTACGTCCTCGCCGCCGCGCGCAACGAGCACGGCGTCTACCTCGGCCCCGGCGTCGACTTCGACGACCTCGCAAAGCGCGCGCAGAGCTACCGCGACAAGACCGAGTCGACGCAGCTCGACGACGTGCTCATCGATTCGCTCCTGCGGCTCCACGCCTGGAAGGAGTTGGCGACGTTGGCGGCCAAGCTGCAGCAGACGCCGCGGCGCGACGCGGTCTGGCTCGCCGCCGACGTCTCCGTGGACGGCGCGGACAAGGCCATCGCGCACGCCCTCCACGACAAGAGGTACAACGACACCACCGCGGGCAACGCGGTGCAGATGCTGCTGATGTCACGCGCGTACGCGAGCGCCGAGAAGCTCGTGAGCGTGGCGGCGGAGCGCAACGGGCGCGGCGCCGCCGTGCGTCCCTTCGTGGAGCTGATGCAGAAGCTGAAGCCCTGCACCCTCGTGAAGGGTGATCGCAGCGAGCCCATCCTGCGGCTCATGCGCGGCGTCGTCGACGGCGACGACAAGGAGATCGCCAGCGCGTTCGACGTCGTCGACGAACAGCACGCGCACGACATCGCCACCGGCGCGCGCAACGCGTTCACGAGCCAGACACACGGCCAGGCCATCGCCGGCGACACCGTGTGCGACGTGATGCAGACCGCCACCACGCTCAAGAGCGAGCCGCTGCCGCCGTACGGAGAGGTCGTCTCGGTGGAGCCGAACCTCCCGGGCATGTTCCCTCCGATGACGGCGCTGGTGGTCCACCACAAGGACGGCTGGCGCATCGTGTCGTCGGCGGAGGAGCGCCTCGCGGTCGACGCGCTCGACGCCCTCGACCACGGCGACGCTGCGCGCGCCGCCACGCTCCTGCGCGTGCTGCGGCGTGTGAGCAACAACGACAGCGCCGTCGTCGCGGCGGCGGAGCACGGCGAGTGGACCACGACCGTGCCGTGGTGGGCCGCGAGCATCGCCGTGCAACACGCACCTACGCGGGGGCGCGCGCTCGCGTGGATGGCCGCCCACGTCGGCGACATCGCCACGGGGCAGCAAGCGAGCTTCGCGGCGTCGGCGCTGTACACGGTGATGGTCGACGACGGAAAGCCGCCGCTCGCGCTCGGCAGCAAGCTCGCGGCGAGCGCGTCCGCCGACGTGCACCGCATCGGCGCGCGCCTCGAGATCCAGGCCCTGCGGCGGCTGGGCCGCTTCGCCGAAGCCAAGGCGCGCGTGGCCGAGGAGCTGAAGCGCACCCCCGACGACACGGTGCTGCAGTCGATGGAGATCAACGTCGCGGCCGACCTTGGCGACCTGGCGCGGGCGCGCTCGCTCGCGGTGTCGCGCGCGGCCTTGGCCGACGAGGCCCGCGCCGGCGATATGTTGAACAACGCGGCCTGGTACTCCATCTACGACGGGCCCGACGACGCGGCGGTGCAGCAGGCCGAGCGCTCGGTGCAGATCAAGGCCAACGCGGCGCGGCTCAACACGCTCGCCGTCGTCGACGCCGAGCTCGGGCGCTTCGACGAGGCGGCCTCCGCGCTCCATCGCCAGCTCGCCGCGGAGCCCGACAACAACAATCGCCCGCCGCACGCGAGCACGCTCTTCGTCTTCGGCCGCCTCGCCGAAGCGCTTGGCTACACGGACGCGGCCAAGGCCGACTATAGGAAGATCGTGAAGCGCAAGGACGGCAGCGCCGACGACGTCTGGCGCCTCGCGCAGAGGCACCTGCGTTCGCTGGCGCACCCCTGACGCGGCCAGGCGGCGCGCCCGCCCGCGCCGGCCCCGGTGTTACGTGCGGGGCAAGCCCGCGGGCTCCACGGGGCCGCCGTCGACGACGACGGGCTTGCCGCCCTGCAGGCGCCGCTGCACGCGATCCATCCACACGAAGAACACGGGCGTCACGAACAGCGTGAGGAGCTGCGAGAAGAACAGGCCGCCGACGACGGCGAGGCCGAGGGGCTGGCGGATCTCTGCGCCGCTGCCGATGCCGAGCGCGATGGGGAGCGTGCCCATGAGCGCGGCCATGGTGGTCATCATGATGGGCCGGAAGCGCACGAGGCTCGCCTCGAGGATGGCGTCCTCCGCGCTCTTGCCCTGCTTTTGCGCCTCGAGGGCGAAGTCCACCATCATGATGCCGTTCTTCTTCACGAGGCCGATGAGCATGATGATGCCGACGAAGGCGTAGACGCTCAGATCCTCGTGGAACACCAGCAGCGTGGCGAGCGCGCCGAAGCCGGCGAACGGCAGCGCCGACAAGATGGTCAGCGGGTGGATGAAGCTCTCGTAGAGGATGCCGAGCACCAGGTAGATGACGAGCACGGCGAGGAGCAGCAGGCCGCCCATGCCGTGCAACGAGGACTGGAAGATCTGCGCGCTGCCCTGAAAGCTCGTGGTCACCGAGGGCGGCACCACGTCGGCGGCCGCCTGCTGCACGATGTCGACGGCATCGCCCAGGGCGGTGCCCGCCTTGAGGTTGAACGAGAGCGTCACGGCCGGGAGCTGCCCGGCGTGGTTGATCTCGAGCGGCGCCGCCACCGTGTGCAGCGTGGCGAGGTCCGCGAGCGGCACCAGGGCGCCCGTGGCGGACTTGACATAGAGGCGCGACAGCGCCGCCGGGTCGAGCTGCATCTCGGGCAACAGCTCGAGGATGACCTGGTAGGTGTTGTTGGTCGCGTAGATGGTGGACACCTGCCGCGCGGCGAACGCGGAGAACAGCGTGTCCTCGACGGCCTCGGCGGAGACGCCCTTGGCGGAGGCGCGGTCGCGGTCGAGCTCGACCTCGATCTGTGGGCTTTTCACCTGGAGGTCGCTGTTGACGTCTTGGAGCTGCGGCGCGGCGCGCAGCTTCTGCTCGAGGGCGGAGGCGGTGGCGTAGAGCGTGTCGATGTCGGCGCTCTGCAGCGCGAACTGGAACTCGCTCTTGCTCAGGTGGTTGCCGAGGCGGATGGACGGCGGCACCTGCATGAACACGCGGATGCCCGGGATCTCGGCGAGCTGCGGGCGCAGCCGATTGATGATCTCCGACGCCGACGCGCGCTCGCCCCGCGGCTTGAGGTGCAGGAACATCACGCCGGTGTTGGTGGCGCCGGCGCCCCCGCGCGCGCCCATGCTCGACATGAACGCGTGCACGCCGGGATCGCGGGCGACGATCGCAGCGGCCGCGCGCTGGTGGCGCATCATCTCTTCGAACGACGTGCCCTCGATGGCCTGCGTCTGCACGAAGATCTGGCCGGTGTCCTCCGTGGGGAACAGGCCCTTCGGCGACCGCACGAAGAGGAACGCCGTGGCGCCGAGCACGACGACGGAGCCGGCGAGCACCAGGCCGCGGCGGCGCAGCGAGAAGCGCAGGCCGCGTTCGTAGATGGCGAGCACGCGCGCGAACAGGCGCCCCGCGCCGCTCGCCTTCGAGGGCGACCCGCCCGACGACGGCTCCGCGGGAGAGTGCGGCGCCGACGACAGCAAGCGCGAGGCGAGCATGGGGGTGAACGTGAGCGACACCACGCCCGAGATGAGGATGGCGACGCCGATGGTGATGGCGAACTCGCGGAACAGGCGGCCGAGCACGCCGCCCATGAACAACACCGGGATGAACACCGCCGACAGCGAGATGGTCATCGACACGATGGTGAAGCCAATCTCCCTGCTGCCCGTGAGCGACGCCTCGCGCGGCTCCGCCCCCTTCTCCATGTGGCGGACGATGTTTTCGAGCATGACGATGGCGTCGTCGACGACGAAGCCCAACGAGAGCGTCAGCGCCATGAGCGAGAGGTTGTCGATGGTGTAGCCGAGCACGTCGAGCACGCCGAACGTGCCGAGCAGCGACAGCGGCAGCGCGAGGCTGGGGATGATGGTGGCGCGCACGTTGCGCAGGAAGACGTAGATGACGAGCACCACGAGCACGAGCGTGACCAAAAGCGTGGCCTGGACGTCGTTGACCGACGCGCGGATGGACGCCGAGCGATCGAAGAGCACCGCGGTGGTGACCGACGCCGGCAACTGCGACTGCAGCTTGGGCAGCAGCGCCTTGATGGCCTGCGCCACCTCGATGGTGTTGGTGCCCGGTTGGCGTTGGACGGCCAGCACCACGGAGCGCTGGTCGTGCATGAGCCCCGTCTTTTCGTCGCGCGTGACGAACCAGGCGGCGGTGCGCACGTTCTCGACGCTGTCCACCACGCGCCCGAGGTCCCCGAGGCGGACGGGCGCGCCGTTCTTCCACGCCACCACGAGCGGCTTGTACTCGGCGGCGCTCTGGAGCTGCCCGCGCGCCTCGATGGTGAAGGCACGGTGGGCGCCGTCGAGGACGCCGCCGGGGAGGTTGACGTTGGCGGACTGGACGGCCTTGGCGACGTCGTCGATGGACAGGCCGCGCGACGCGAGCGCGTCCGGCGAGAGCTGCACACGCACCGCGTACTTCTGGGAGCCGTAGACGGACACCTGCGCCACGCCGTCCACCATGGAGATGCGCTGCGCCATCATGGTCTCGCCGTACTCGTCGAGCTGCGACAGCGGCAGCGTGGGCGACGTGAGGGCGATGTAGAGGATGGGCGACGAGGCCGGGTTCACCTTGCGGTACGACGGCGGCGTCGGCATCGACGGCGGCAGCTTGCGCGCCGCGCCGGCGATGGCCGCCTGCACGTCCTGCGCGGCGGCGTCGATGTCGCGCTTGAGCGAGAACTGCAGGGTGATGGACGTGGAGCCGAGCGAAGACACCGACGACATGGAGTCGATGCCGGCGATGGTGGCGAACTCCCGCTCGAGGGGCGTGGCGACGGCCGCCGACATCGTCTCCGGGCTCGCGCCGGGCAGGGACGCGCTCACCTGGATGGTGGGGAAGTCGACGTTGGGGACGTCGTTCACCGGCAGGTCGCGATAGCCGACCACGCCGAAGGCGATGATGGCGGCGACGAGCAACGTGGTCGCCACCGGCCGCCGGATGAAGATCTCGCTGACGTTCACGGCGCCGCAGCCCCGGGCGTGCGCTTGCCGTCGCCCTGCTGCGCGGGGGCTCCGCCCGCGCCCGAAGGTGCCGCCGAAGGCTCCCCGGTCACCGCCGGCTTCTCGACGATGTGCGCGCCGGGGACCAGGGCGAGCTGGCCGTCGACGACGATCTTCTCGCCGGCGCCTACCCCGTTGTCGACGACGACGGTGCCGTCGTGCGCCGGCCCGGTCTTCACCGGCCGCATCTCCACGGTGTCGTCCGCCTTGACCACGAAGACGAACGGGCCCTGCTGGCTGGTCTGCACGGCCGACGCCGGCACCACCACGGCGTCGTCGCGCACGCCGAGCCGGAGCACCACGCGCACGTACGCGCCTGGCCACAAAAGCTCGTCCTTGTTGTCGAAGTCGGCCTTGCACGGCACCGAGCCCGTGGACGCGTCGACGGCGCCACCGACGAAGGTGAGCGTGCCCTTGGCGACGACGTCCTCGTGCTCGGGCAAGCGCGCCTGCACCTCCAGCGCGCCGCTCTTCATCCGCTGCTGCACGTCGTAGAGCCGCTCCTGGGGCAGACCGAAGGAGACCTGGATGGGCGACACCTGGCGGATGACGACGACGGGCGCGCCGCCGGGCTGCACGAGGTTGCCCACGGTGATCTCGCGCTTGTCGGTGCGGCCCGTGATGGGCGACGTCACGCGCGTCCAGCTCAGGTCGAGCCTGGCCTTGTCCACCGCCGCCTGGTCCGCCACCACGGTGGCGTGCAGCGCCTTGGCCGTGGCCGCCTTGCTGTCGGCCTCCTGCGGCGACACGAGCTTCTGCGTGATCATCTGCGCGTAGCGGCTGGCCTCGGCGTCGGCGTTGTCGAGCTGCGCCTGATCGCGCGCGAGCACGGCCTCCGCCTGCGCGAGCGCGGCGACGTAGGGCTCGCGATCGATCTCGAAGAGCAGCGCGCCCTTGTCGACGGTCTGGCCCTCCTTGAATTTGAGCGACGTGATCTGCCCGCTCACGCGCGGCTGCACGGACACGGTCGCGAACGGCACCACGCTGCCGACGGTGCTCACCTCGAGCGGCACCGACGCCTTGCGCGCGACGTCGACGGTGACGGACGCCGGCGGCCTCGCGCGCTTCATCGCGCCGGCCTTGTCGCCGCCCGAGCAGCCGCCCGCGACGAGCGCCGTGACCAGCGCGGCGACGGCGACGAGCGCGCCCAAGGCGCCGCGGTCATGGTGGTGGGGGACGGTGATCATCGCTTGAGCACACCGGTGGCGGCCATCAATCGGAGCTTGGCACCTTCGAGCCGAAACCGCGCCCCGATCACGCTCAAGAGCGCGTCGGACTGCTGCGTCTCGGCGTCGATGAGCTCGAGGAGGCCGGCCGCCCCCGCTTCGTAGCGCCCCGACGCCTGCCGGTAGTTCTCGTCGGCCTGCGTCTGGAGCTGCTCCGCCGCACGGAGCGCCGCGTCGAAGGAGCGCACGGCGATGGCCGCCTGCGCCGCCTCGCCGCGGATGGCGAGCACCTCCTGGCGGTAGGCCGCGCGCGCCACCAGGGCCTCGGCGTCGGCCGAGGCGATCTGGGCGCTGATGCCCGCGTCGAAGATGGGGACGGTCAGCGAGGCGCCGACGCCGACGGACTCGCCGGCGGTGGCCCCGGGGAGCACGGTGCCGACGAGGTCGGTGCCGGCGCCCGCCGTCGCCGACACCGCGGGCATGCGCGCGGCGCGGGCGGACATGGACGCGGCCTCCGCGGCGTCGACGCGCAGCTTGAGCGACTGCACCTCGGCGCGGCTCTGCTCGGCGAGGTCGGCGGCCTGGGCGGGATCGTCGGCGACCGCCAGCGCGCCCGGGGGCGCGATGCGCAGCGGCCTGGCCGGGTCGAGGCCGAGGGCGATGGCGAGGGAGGCGGCGTCGTCGGCGGCCGCGGCGTCGGCGCTCGTGACGTCGACCTTGGCGGTCTCGAGGGCCACCTGCGCGCGCGTCTCCTCGATGGGCGAGGCGAGGCCGCTCTGCACGCGGCCCTTGGCGACGTCGAGGAGGCGCTGGCGCTCGCCGACGAGCTTCTTGCGCGCGTCGATGAGCTCGAGGTCGCCGGCGAGCGCGAGGAACGAGGTGCCCGCGGCGACGGCGGCGTCGTTGCGGACGGCGTTGACGTCGGCCTCGGCGGCGTCGTGGGACAAGCGCGCGGAGCGGACGCCCTCGGAGGTGCGCCCGAAGTCGAGCAGCAGCCAGCGCGCGTCGACGCCGGCGCCGGCGTTGGCGGTGGCGCCGAACCCCTTGCCGCACGCGAGGCCGCTGCAGGGCAGGAGCGCGTTGTCGTTGGTGACCGTGGCGCCGGTGTCGATGGAGGCGGACAGCGAGGGCAGGGCGGGGGCGGCGGCCACGTCGATGCGGGTGCGGGCCACGTAGGCCTGCGCCTTGGCGGACGCCACCGCCGGCGCCTCCTCCCACGCGCGGGTGAGCACCGCGTCGAGGCTGAGCGTCTGCGTCTGCGCCGCGGCGGGCGTCGCGAGCAGCGCGGCGACGAGGAGCGCGGCGCTCCGGTGAAAGAGAGGGCGCATGGGTCGGACATGACACCTGGCGCCTCGAATGTCTAAACCCCGGCTCGCACGGATCCGGGCGCGGTCCGGCCGTGACGCGGACGGCAGCGGTCACGCGCGGGGCGGGTACGCGGGCTCGAAGCCGCCGAGGTCTTCCTCGAGGGCCATCGCCACGGCGATGGTGGTGCGATCGTTTCCGCCCGAGCCGATCACCTGCACGCCGCTCGGCAGGCCGTTGCCGTCGCTGCCGACGGGGACGGCGGTGGCGGCGACGTCGAGCACGTTCCACACGGCGGCGAGCACGACGTCGCCGGGGCGCCGCAGCGCCTGGCCGTGGAACGGCGCCGTGGTGGTGTAGGGCGGAAAGAGGATCACGGCGTCGTCGCCGAGGAGCGCGCGCAGCCGCCCCTGGAAGCGCAGCGCCTTTTCGTGTCCGCCGCGCGTGAAGTGCAGCCGCGCCGCCGTGCGCTCGAGCGCCATGAACGCGAGCGCCGGCACCGTGTGCCGCGCGCGGCCGAGGGCGAGCCCGACGAGCTCGCGCCCGAGGGGGACGGACGTGTCGTCGCCGAGCCACGACTCGAAGCTCTTGTCGGCGGTGGCGCGCAGCGAGTCGCCCCACATGTCGAACGCGTCTTTGAGCTCGGGCAGCTCGGTGTCGACGACGTGCGCGCCGCGCGCCTTCAGCGCCGCCGCCGCGCGCGCCTGCGCCGTGCGCACCGCCGGCGACGGCGTGCGCCGCCCGTCGTTCCTCACGACGTGCACGGTGAGGTGCTCGATGCGAACTGCGCGCGGATCGCCGAGCGACGGATCGTGTCCGCTCATGACGTCGAGGAGCGGCCCGATGTCGCGGGCGCTGCGCGCGACGGGGCCGATGCCGACGAAGCGGCGCGCACGGGGCGACGCCTCGGGGATGTGGCCGTCGGCGGGCACGAGGCCGCCGGTGGTCTTGTGTCCGAACACGCCGCAGAAGAACGCGGGCAGGCGGATGGAGCCGCCGACGTCGGAGGCGACGCCGAACGGTGACGCGCCCGCGGCGACGACGGCGGCCTCTCCGCCCGAGGAGCCGCCGCAGGTGCGCGCGGGATCGTGCGGGTTGTTGGTGCGGCCATAGACGCGGTTGTCCGTCTCCATCCACATGGCCATCTCGGGCATGTTGGTGACGCCGAGCGGGATGCCGCCGGCGGCGACGAGCCTCTCGACGACGAGCGCGGAGCGATCCGCGGTGCGCCCCGCGCGCAGCACGGAGCCCGAGGTGTGCGGCAGGCCGGCGACGCCGAAGCACTCCTTGACGGTGAAGGGCACGCCGAACAGCGGCGGCAAGCCCCCGACCTCGCCGCCGCCGCCGGGGCGCCGCACCAGCGCGGCCTCCTGGGCGCGCGCGTCGCCGCGCGCCTCCTCGAAGCGGTTGGCGACGACGGCGTTGATGATCGGGTTCCAGCGCAGGATCTCTTTGATGTGCGCGTCGACGAGCTCGATGGGCTTGAGCGCGCGCCGGCGCACGAGCGCCGCGAGCTCCACGACGGGGGCGCGCAGCAGGTCGCTCACGGCGCGGGAGGCGCGGCGCTGAAGCAGGCGCTCGGGACGCTGGTGCACAGGCCGTTGTCGCAGGCCTTGGTCTGGCACTGGGCGGAGCGCTGGCACGCGCCGCCCTGCGGGACGAGCGCGGTGCACGTCGTCGACGTGCCGTCGCAAAAGCCGGAGTCGCATTCGACGTCGGCGCCGCAGCTCTCGCCGAGCTCGACGGTGGCCTGGCAGACGCCGGCGGCGCACGCGGCGGCGTACGGGCAGGCGTCGGCGAAGTCGCAGGCGTCACCGACGCCGACGTAGCTGGGCGCGGCGCACACCTGATTGTGGCAGGTGGCGCCGAGGACGCAGGGGTCGTTGCCGCCGCAGCTCTCGCCGGGGTGCTTGCGGGCCTTGCACGTCAAAGAGACGGAGTCGCACACGCTGTCGTGGCCGCAGGTGACGCCGTCGGGCTCGCAGCTCGCGCCGTCGTCGACGACGCTCTCGCAGACGCCGCACCCGGTGAGGTCGACGGCGCACACGGTGCCGGGGGCGCACGTGAAGCTCTCGATGTCGAAGCCGCACGGCTCGCCGGCGGCCTGGGTGCCGACCCACATGTCCGCGCAGGGGCCCTCGAGGTCCTGGACCTGCTGGTCGCACTCGACGGTCTGCAGGTGCGCGCGGCACGCGTCGATGCCCTCCTGCGAGAGGGTGAGGAGCCCGGCGTTGACGAGGGAGACGTACGTGGGCTCGAAGCGCGCGTTGCACGCCTCGAGGAACACCGAGCGGCACGTCTCTTCGTCGGGGACCGCCATGCGCCCGCAGCGCAGGTAGAAGGGGCAGAAGAAGTCGACGATGTCCTCGCAGTAGCCGGTGGGGTCGAGGCCGCCGGGGCCGGCGTCGACGACGCCCGCGTCGTCGGGCACGCCGGCGTCGACGACGATGTGCGGCGGCGGCGGGCACCCCGCGAGCCACACGGTGGCGGCGGCGAGCAGGCCCGCGAGCGGGCGCGCGGCGGTGGATCGGGCGACGACGCGAGGCACGCCCTCGCTTGTCCCGCCGCACCCGGTTTTTCAATCGCCGCAGCAGGCGGCTCGACGCCCTGTTCGCCGGCGGCGCGGACGCGTGCGCGGCGCCCGCCCGGCATCGGTCGAATGACGGACGTCGTCGGCCGGAAGACGCCCGCCCCGGACCTTGATAGCAGAATCATGATTCTAAATGGAGGCGGCATGCAAACGCGGTGGATCGGGCGGATCGGGGCGGCGGCGTGGGTGGTCCTCGGGGCGGGCTGCGTGAACGAGATCGGGCCCGCGGGGCCCGACGGGGCCGGTGAGGCCGGGGCGGAGCAAGCCATCGCGCCTTCGCCGTTCTTCGGCGGCGACGACACCGGCGCGGTCTTCGCCGTGGATCTCTCGTTTTGGGAGGGGCCGATCGCCGAGCAGGAGATGGACTGTTACTGGGACAGCGGCGTCCGCCACGTCGTCACCGGCACCCAGCTCGAGGAGGTCACGCGCCAGCAGCTCGACATGGCGGTGCGCCGGGGCATGACCGTGGACGGCTACGTCTACCTGTATTGGACCGACGACATGGCCGGGCAGGTCGACACCGCCTTCGCGCGCACCGACGGCTCCCCCATTGGCCGCATGTGGCTCGACGTCGAGGAGGACGTCAAAGACCTCGGCGCCAACGCCGTCATCGACAAGGTGCAGGCCGCGCTCGACCGCTGCCGCATCGACGGCGCCGCCCGCGGGGTGCAGTGCGGCATCTACAGCGGCAACGGCTTCTGGCGCGGGGCCATGGCCAACACCCCGCTCTTCGCCGACGTCCCCCTGTGGTACGCCCGCTACAACGGCGGCCACGACGTCGAAAAGCGCGCGCTGTCCTCGTGGAGCGAGGGCGAGTCGTTCGGCGCCTGGGAGGCGCCGGTGGCCAAGCAGTGGGCGGAGCAGGCGCTGTGCGGCACCGGCCCGGACGAGGACACCATGCAGGTGCTGACGCAGCCGAGCGTCGTCGTCGATCGCAGCGTACCGCCCGACGACGGGCTCCCGCCGCCGGCCCCGACCGGGCTCATGCCCGCCGACGGCAGCGTCACCGCGCTCGACGTCGTGAAGCTCGCCGTGACGCCCATCGCGCACGCCACGCGCTACGAATTCGCCCTCGAGAGCTTCACCCGCGGCGCCTGGCAGACCTACTTCACCTGGCCGGGCCCGAACGCGTTCCGCGTGGTCTCGCCGGCGTGGGACGACACGACCTATCGCTTCCGCGCGCGCGCCACCAACGCGCACGGCGCTGGCCCGTGGTCGCCGTGGGCCGTGTTCGACTTCGGCGCGTCGTCGTCGTCGCCGCCGCCTGCAGAGCCGCCGCCGGCGACCGACCCGCCGCCCGCGAGCAATCCGCCGCCGTCATCGCCGCCGCCCGCGAGCAATCCGCCGCCGTCGTCATCGGAGCCGCCCGTCGACGGTGCGCCCACCGGCCTCGCGCCGAGCGGCGGCACCATCAGCGGCGACAGCGTCACGCTGTCCTGCGCCGACGTCGCCGGCGCCGTACGCTACGAGTTCTCCCTCGAGACCGTCGCCGCCGGGACCGCGCGCCCCTACTACACGTACGACAAGACCGCGCCGCAGGTGACCTTCTGGCCGCAGGTCCACGGCGTCACCTATCGCTTCCAGGTGCGGGCCGACGCCGGCGCCGGCTTCGGCCCCTGGTCGGCGCCGTCGTCGTTCGACGTCCCGTGAGGGGAGGTCGTGCCGGCCAAGCACGCGGCGCGAAGCGATGCGCACGAAGCGGCAGGCGTGCCGGCACGCGCACCGGCGGCGGGACCACCGCGCGTGCCGGCACTGACCCTGTTCCGCTATGCGGATCACTTCTCTAGAGCTGGTGTTGCACGACGACACCACCGCCGCCGCCGCCGCCGCCCGCGCCGTAGTCGACGTGGCCGTTTCCGCCGGCGACCCCGCTGGCGCCGCCGTCGCCGCCGCGTCTCATGCCGCCGCCGCCGCCGCTGCCGCCGTCGCGTCCGTCGGTCCCGTCGTTGCCGACGTCACCGGTGGCGCCGCCGCCGCCCGTGGTGTCGATGACTCCGGCGACGCTGACGCTTTGCGCCTCGAGGAGCACCGCGCCGCCGCTGCCGCCGCCGCCGCCGCTCTTGTCGACGCCGCCGGACCGGCCGCCGCCGCCGCCGGCGTCGATGCGGCCGCTGAGCAGGATGGTCGTCGACGACGAGATCTGCAGCGCCCCGCCTGCCGCGCCGCCGGGGCCGCCGCGGGGGGCGCCGGTGGCGTTGTCGGAGCCGCCGGAGCCGCCGGGGCAGCCGGCGCGCAGCACGCCCGCGACGAGGTCCGCGCCGGCCGCCGTGCCGCCGGGGCCGCCGACCGCGGTGTCGACACCGTCGCCGCCCGTGCCGCCGCCGCCGCCGAAGCCGCCGCCGCCGCCGCCGGAGCCCGCGGCGAAGTCGTTGCCGCCGTCGCGCCCGCTGCCTTCGCCGCAGAGCGACTGCGTGAAGCCGGGGCCGGCGGTGCTGCCGCTCGCGCCGACGTCAATGGAGCTGCTGATGGTGACGTCGCCGAACGCGAGCACGACCGGCGCGCGCGTGCCGTGGAAGCGCAGCGCTCCGCCGCCGGTGACGCTGAACCCGCGCGCGACGATCACCAGCAGCGCCGGGCCGCTCGCCTGCGGGAGGCTGGTCACGGGGACGGTGTGGCCGCACAGCGAGATCGCCGTCGTCGTCGTCGAGGTGTCGATGTCCGCGCTGCAGTCGACGATGACGTCGGTGGTCGGCTGCACGGTCACCGCGACGGCTGCGGCGTGGCTCGGCGCGCCGGCGGGGAACGGCGTCCAGCAGAAGCTGCCGCCGGCGTTGCAGACCTCTCCTTCGCCCTCGCCCTCTCCTTCGCCCTCTCCTTCTCCTTCGCCTTCGCCTTCGCCTTCGCCCTCGCCTTCGCCTTCGCCTTCACCCTCGCCTTCGCCTTCGCCCTCTCCTTCGCCCTCTCCTTCGCCTTCGCCTTCGCCTTCGCCCTCTCCTTCGCCTTCGCCTTCGCCTTCGCCGCCGACGACGAGGATGTCGACGCAGCGGCCGACCCGGCAGAACAGGCCGTCGCAGTCGGCGTCGGTGTTGCAGTTGGCGCCGGGGGCGCTCACGCACGCGGCGAGCAACGCGAGGGGCGCTACGAGGAGCGTGGGGGCGGCGCGCACATCGCCACTATACCTGCCCCCTCGGCGCGCCGCTGCCGCGCGCCGCGCGCTTTTTCGAAGCCGCTGTGTCGTGGTGTAGCTTCGACGCGTGGAGACGTTCGAGGGCACCTCGCCGGGGCGCTTCGGCCGGCTGACTCTGCTGCGACCCATCGCGCGCGGAGGCATGGGCCAGGTGTGGTCCGCGGAGACGCCCGCGGGGGAAGCCTGCGTCGTCAAGCTCCTGCGCGCGGCCCTCGTCGACGACGCCCAGGCGCGCCGCCGCTTCGTCGCCGAGGCCGAGCTGCTCGCGCGGCTGCACCACCCCGCCATCGTGCGCGTCATCGAGCAGGGCGAGGTCGACGGGCGTCTGTACGTCGCCCTCGAGCACATCGAGGGCGTGCCGCTGCGCTCGCTGATGAACGCGGTCGCCCGCCGCGGGCGCGTGTTGCCGCCGGCGGCGGCGTCGCGCATCGCGGGCGAGATCGCGTCGGCGCTGCACCACGCGCACAGCTCCGTCGACGCGAACGGCGCGCCGCTCGGCATCGTCCACCGCGACGTCTCGCCGCAAAACGTGATGGTCTGCTTCGACGGCGCCGTGAAGCTCATCGACTTCGGCCTCGCCACCTGGCGCGACCGCAGGGACGCGGGCGCCACCGCCGTCCACGGGACGTTCCCCTACATGTCTCCGGAGCAGGCGGCGGGCGAGCCGGTGGACGCGCGGGGCGACATCTACGCCGCCGCCGTCGTCCTGTACGAGCTCCTCACCGGCGGCCCGTTCTTCGGCGGCCTCCTCGTCGAGCAGGCCGTCGAGCGGCTCGCGCGCGGCTATGTGCCGCCGGGCCTCACGGCCCTCGACAAGCCCGTCGCCGACGTCGTCGGGCGCGCCCTCGCCCCGCGTCCCGACCGGCGCTACGAGAGCGTGGCCGCGTTCGCCACGGCGCTCGCGCGCGCGCTACCGCCGTGCTCGCAGGAGGAGCTCGGCGCGCTCGTGGAGGCGCTCGTCTCTCCACACCCGTAGGCGATGAAGCGCGCGCGGTCGGCGGGCGGGATCGGGCTACTCGTCGAGGCCGAAGGGGTCGCCGGCGTCGTGCTTCATCCACGTCCGGGCCACGGCGACGACGCCCGCGGTGAAGAACCCCGCCGCGGCGAGGAAGGGGAGGGCGAGGTCGAAGGACGAGGTCCACATCAGGGTCTCCGGGGCGCAGGCATCAGGCACGTGACGAGGGCGGCCGCGACGGCGGCGGCGGGGAGGGCGACGGCGGCGAGCCCGGGCGTCATGCGCCCGGCCATCGCCAGGGCGATCCACGCCGCGCCGCTCACGCCCGACAACGTCGCCGCGGCGAGCGCCGCCCTGCGCGCGCTCCGCGCGACGTCGACGATGGCGGCGAGCGGGCCGGCGCCGCCGCCGAGGAAGACGAAGTCCGCGCGCGCCGACAGCGCAGGGCGGCCGAACGCCGGCGCGGCCGTCACGCCCGCCGCGGCGAACGCCGGGGCGTCGCCGGCGCCGTCGCCGACGAACAGCACGCGCTTGCCGCCGAGCGAGCGCACCAGCGCGCTCTTGTCGTCGGGGCGCGCGCCGGGCGCGGTGTGCTCGACGATGACGCCGCGGGCGGCGAGCGCCGCCGCCTGGTCACGGCTCTCGGCCGTCGGCTGCTCGACGAACGCGAGCTGCACCAGGCGCGCGCCGCCGCGCCACAGCGCGTCGCCGGCGAAGTGCGCGCCGAGGGCGCGGGCGTGGACGCCGAGGCCGGGCTGCTCCTCGACGTCGACGCGGGTGAGCCGGAGCGACGGCTCGCGCGCGCGCAGGAACGCGGCGACGGCGCGGCTCTTCGGGTGTGACGAGCGGGCGCACAGGTCGAAGAGCGTCTGGCGGTCCACCGCGTCGAGCGACGCGAGCGCCTTGTCCGACGCCGAGTCGAGGCGCGGCTCCGTGAGGACGACCTTGCCGGTGGCGTCGAGGAGGGCGCGGTCGACGCCGAGCAGGCGCTCCACGGCGTCGGGCCCGCGCACGAGCACGCCGAGCCGGCGCAGCCGCGCGGCCACGAGTCCGTCGAGGAGCGGCGCGGCGACGCCCGCGGCGAACGGCGAGGCCGCGAGCACCACCGCCGTGGCGACGGCCACGGCGCGAGCGGGGCCGGCGCCCCACCAGGACACGCCCGCGACGGCCGCGAGCAGGAGGATGCCGACGGTCGACGCCGTGGCGTAGCGGCCCCACAGCGCGGTGGTGCCGTCGCCGCAGTCGCGGGCGGCGAGGAGCGAGGGCAGCGGTGAGCGCGCGGCGTCGTCGGCGGCGTCGACGACCGCGGCGGCGCCGCCGGCGAGCCGGGCCCCCGCGGGGACGGTGTCGCCGGCGCGGAAGGCGCGTGGCGCGCCGTCCCCGGTGAGCCACGCGAGCGAAAACGAGACGTCGTCGTGACCAGCCAGGCGCGCGGGGACGGGCAAGATCTCCTTGGGGAGGATCAGCAGGCGGTCGCCGGCGCGCACGGCGCCGGCGGCGGCGGTGCCGACGGCGTCGCGGTGAAGCGGGTGCACGACGAGGCCGTCGAGCGCGGAGGCGCCGGGGAAGCCCTCGCGGACGAGGCGGCGGGCGAGCAGGCGGGCGCCGAGCGCGAGGGCGAGCAAGACGCTGACGGCGGCGAAGGGCGCGGGGTCGGGCGCGAGGATCGCGGACGCGACGGCGCCGCCATAGGTGACGACGGCGCCGAGGAAGATGGGCAGGTCGAGGTGCGGGACGCCGCGGGCGAAGGCGCGGGCGGCGCCCCGCAGCAACCAGGAGCCGGCGACGGTGAGCGAGGCGGTGGCGACGACGAAGAGCAGGGGGAGCGCGCTCGGTCCGCGGTGGAGGACGGCGAGCACGGCCGCGGCGGCGGCGAGGCCGACGGCGAGCACCGTGCGGGCGAAGAGATCGTCGCGGGGGCCGCGCGCGGGCCGCTCCGGCCGGACGCCGAAGCCGACGCGCTCGACGTCGTCGAGGAAGGCGGGCAGGTCTCCGGCGAGGCCGGCCTCGAGCCGGCCGCTCCCGGGGTCCACGCGGCAGGCGACGCCGCGCCCGGCAGCGAGCTCCTCGATGATCAAGGCCCCGGCGGCGCCGGCGCCCTCGACCTCGACGGCGACGAGGCCCGTGTCACGGGCCCGCTCGAGGAGCTCCGGCAGCCAGGCGCGCGGGGACGGCGGGCGCGCCCGGGGCAGTGTCCCGCCCGCGAGGGCGTACGCCCGCTCGAGCCCCCGCTCCACCAGGAGCGCGTGCGCGCCCTGGCACCGCGGCCCGCAGGCAGCAGGCGCGCCGGCGGGGGCGTCGACAGGGGCTCCACAATGCAGGCAGGCGCCGCGCATGCCCCGCATTGAGCAAAGTGCGATCCAGCCCGCCCGCCGTCCCCGCCCCGGTCTGGCGTCCTCCCTCCCGCGCCCTGCGCCAAATCACACAGCCCGTCCGGGCGCTCACGCGCACCGCGGCACGCCGACGAGGAGGCGGTTTTTGGGCGTCACGGCGGCGGGGATCGCCTGGGTCGAGACCGCGTAGCCCGCGGCTTTGAGGCGGGCGGCGCGCGTGGCGTCGATGGCCAGGGCGCTGTCCATCCAGCCGGCGAGGCCGCCGGTGTCGCAGGTGGCGGCGTCGTGGCAGCAGGGGAGCACGGCGACGGCGGCGCGGTGCGCGAGCGCGGCGGCGAGGACGTCGTCGGTGAGGGCGCCGCAGGCGTGGCAGGACACGACGACGTCGCCGGCCCTGAGCTCGGGCGGCGCTTCCACGAGCGAGACGCGCCCGGCGATGCGCGGCCACGCGCGTTCGAAGGCCGCGTGGAGGATCGGCGCGCTCTTTGGGAGCCGAACGTCGAACGCGACCGCGAGGGGGCTCGTGTCGTCGAGGACGAGCATGAGGTGCGCGAGGAGCCCGTGGCCGCACGCCATGTCGACGACGCGGCCGCCGCGCACCCGCCGGCGCACCCGCCGCGCGACCTCCCACGCCTCGAACAGCTCCTTGCGCGGCAGGCAGCCCGCGCCGCACACGACGCGCGCGACGCGATGAAGCAGCGTCTCCTCGGGGAAGAGCGCCGCGTGGCGCGGCATCAGGCGGTTCTTCGAGCCCGGGTGCACGGCCCCGTGTAACGCACCGGGCAACGCGCGTCGCGCCGGCTCGCCTACGCGAGGGCGCGGCGAGCGGCGTCGGCGGCGTCGGCGCCGGCGAGGACGGCGAACAAGCCCGGGCGGAAGCGGTCGACGCTGGCGACGTTGGCGAGGCAGGCGTTCTTCACGAGCGCCGCCGTCAGCGTGGTGCCCTCGACGTCGACGCTGGTGCGGAAGCGCAGGACGCCGCGCTCCCAGTCGAGCTCGAAGTTGCCCGTGGTCAGCGCCGCGTTCACGCGCGTGATGTACTCGGCGACCGCGGCCCTGCGCGCGTCGTCGACGCGCTCGCCGAGCACCGACGTGAACACGAACACCTCGCCGGGCCGCTCCTCGGCGATGCACACCCACGCGCCGCTCTTGCCGCGGAAGGGCACGCGCAGGGTGCCGTCCTCGACGTCGAAGCGCCACTGCTCGGAGGTCAGCCACTGCGTGGCCACGTCGAGCAGGCTCACGAGGCACGCTCGAGCACGTCGAAGCCCTGGAAGCACTCGGCCTGCACCGGGTCGAGCGGCGTCCGCGTCGCCCAGCCGTCATGATCGGCGCGGTTCGGGGCGTCGAGGGACGCGACCTCGGCGTCGAGGGACGCGACGTCGGCGTCGAGCCTCGACGTCGCCGGCGCTCCTGCCGTGGCCACGGTGTGGACGACGCCTGCGGTGCCGCGGACGGGCATGGCCAAAAGCTAGCACGGCGCCGGTGCGGCCCCGGAAGACGCCGCTCAACGGGGCTGGGTCTTCTTGTCGCGCAGGGCGCGCAGCTTGGCCGCCACCGGGCTCTGCGGCGGCAGCGCCGCCTCCCGCGCCACCCGCGTGAGGGCGGGGACGCCGCGGTCGCGCACCAGGTGGGCGTTCATGGCGATCTCGGCGTCGGCGGGGCTCATGCCCGAGTAGACCGTCTCGTTGGGCTGCTCGGTGAGCGTGAGGCGATCCACCTCAGGGTCTGGGAGTTGCTCCGTGTGCCGGCGAACCACGACGTTGGGCCCGATCTCACACAGCCCGTAGCAGCCCCCGCGCAGGACCCGGCAGCGCTCGCCGTGGCCGGCGCCGACGGCGCGGGCGCGCTCGGCGACGGCGTCGCTGCCGTTGGCCGTGCACATCCGGCCCTGGCACACCCAGACGTCGAAGAGGGCCATCCCGTCAGATCTAGCGAACTCACCGCCGAAACGCCCGTCTTGTCACCTGCGGATGCGGGTGGCTAGGGTGCCGCCATCACAGGATTTGCCCCCATGGTTGCTCAGGCCAATCGCGTCAAAGAAAACAAGAAGAGCGTCGTCATTCGTTTCGCCGGAGACTCCGGCGACGGCATGCAGCTCACCGGCACCGAGTTCACGCGCGCCGCCGCCGTCGCCGGCAACGACATCGCGACGTTCCCGGACTTCCCCGCGGAGATCCGGGCGCCCGCCGGCACGCTCGCCGGCGTGTCGGGGTTCCAGCTCCACTTCTCGTCGGAGAGCATCTACACCCCCGGCGACGCCCCCGACGTCCTCGTCGTCATGAACCCCGCGGCGCTCAAGAGGAACCTCGGCGATCTGCGCAAGGGCGGGATGCTCATCGTCAACAGCGGCGCCTTCAACGAGCAGAACCTCGAGAAGGTCGGCTACACGTCGAACCCGCTCGAGGACGGCTCGCTCGAAGGCTGGCGTCTGTTCGCCATCGACATGCACGCGCACGTGCAGAACTGCCTCGAGGGCATGCCCGGCATCGACTTCAAGGAAGTCTCGCGCAGCAAGAACTTCTGGGCGCTCGGGCTGATGTACTGGCTGTACAACCGCCCCGTCGAAAAGCAGCTCCAGTGGATCGCGGACAAGTTCAAGAAGAAGCCCGACATCCTCGAGGCCAACGTCAAGGTCTTCAAGGCGGGCTACGCCTTCGGTGAGACCACCGAGCTGTTCGGCGAGACCTACGAGGTCGGCCAGGCGCAGATGGACGCCGGCGTCTACCGCAACATCATGGGCAACCAGGCGCTCGCCATCGGTCTCGCCACCGCGGCGGTGAAGGCGAACCTGCCGCTGCTGTACGGCGCCTACCCCATCACCCCCGCCAGCGACGTGCTCCACAACATCGCCAAGTTCAGGAGCTACGGCGTCACCACCTTCCAGGCGGAGGACGAGATCGCCGCCATGGGCGCCGCCATCGGCGCCTCGTACGGGGGCGCCATCGGCGTCGCCGTCACGTCGGGGCCCGGCCTCGCGCTCAAGGCGGAGGCCATCGGGCTGGCGGTGATGATGGAGCTGCCCGTCGTCATCATCAACATCCAGCGCGGCGGCCCGTCGACGGGCCTGCCCACCAAGACCGAGCAGTCCGACCTGCTGCAGGCCATGTACGGCAGAAACGGCGAGGCGCCCGTCGCCATCATCGCCGCGCGCTCGCCGGTGGACTGCTTCGACACCGCGTTCGAGGCCGTGCGCATGGCCATCAAGTACATGACGCCGGTGATCATCCTGTCCGACGGCTACATCGCCAACGGCGCCGAGCCGTGGCAGGTGCCGGACCCGGAGAAGATGCCGGCCATCCCGGCCGCGTTCCGCACGGACCCCAAGGACTACCAGGTCTACGCGCGCGACCCGGAGACGCTCGCGCGCGCGTGGGTGCGGCCGGGGACGCCGGGCCTCGAGCACCGCGTGGGCGGCCTCGAGAAGGACTTCCTCACCGGTGCGGTCTCCTACGACCAGGAGAACCACCAGAGGATGACCGACGTCCGCCAGGACAAGGTCATGAAGATGCAGCAGGACATCCCCGTCCCCATCGTCGAGGGAGCGCCTGAGGGGGACGTCCTCGTCGTCGGCTGGGGCGGCACCTACGGCGCGCTCAAGCAGTCGGTGCTCAAGGCCGTCGACGCGGGGAAGAAGGTGGGCCTGTTGCACCTGCGCTGGATCAACCCGTTCCCGCCGGACCTCGAGAAGATCTTCGCCCGCTACAAGAAGATCCTCGTGTGCGAGCTCAACGGCTCGCAGCGCGGCGGCGGTCAGTTGTGGCGCCTGCTGCGCGCCGAGTACCTCGTCCCCGCGCTCACCTTCACCAAGGTGCAGGGCACTCCGTTTTCCACCGTCGAGCTCACGCAAGCCATCGACGAAGCCATTCGGCCGGGCTCCTCGCACGGCTCGTCGCCCTCCAATCGCCCGAGCTGAACCATGACCACCGCCTCCGCCCCCTCCGCCCCCCCCGCCGGTCTCGTCAAGCTCACGCGACGGGACTTCCAGACCAAGAACGACGTGCGCTGGTGCCCCGGCTGCGGCGACTACGCCATCCTCGCCACGGTGCAGCGGCTCATGCCCGAGCTCGGCGTGCCGCGCGAGAACATCGTGTTCGTCTCCGGCATCGGCTGCGCCGCGCGCTTCCCGTACTACATGGAGACGTACGGGATGCACACCATCCACGGGCGCGCGCCCGCCATCGCCACCGGCTTGAAGATGACGCGCCCCGACCTTGACGTCTGGGTCATCACCGGCGACGGCGACTCGCTGTCCATCGGCGGCAACCACACGCTGCACATGCTGCGCAGGAACGTCGACCTGAAGGTGCTGTTGTTCAACAACCGCATCTACGGCCTCACCAAGGGGCAGTACTCGCCGGCGTCGGAGCAGGGCAAGATCACCAAGTCCACGCCCATGGGCTCGGTGGACTTCCCGGTGAACCCCGTGCAGTTCGCGCTCGGCGCCAACGCCACCTTCGTGGCGCGCGCCGTCGACACGGAGGCCAAGGGCCTGCTCGAGGTGCTCAGGAAGGCGCACGCGCACAAGGGCGCCGCCTACATCGAGATCCTGCAGAACTGTGTGGTCTTCAACGACGGCGCCTGGGCCGACGTGCGCGACAACAAGGACAAGAAGCCGATGAGCCAGCTCCTGCTCGTCGACCAAAAGCCCATGTTGTTCGACGGCGGCAAGCGGGGCATCGGCTTCGACAAGAACACGATGAAGCCGTTCGTGATCGATCTCGACAGGGAGCCCGGCAAGAAGGACCAGGTGCTCGTGCACGACGAGAGCGACCCCTCGGGCCTGATGGCGCACGTGCTCGCGTCCATGGATTACCCGCACTTCCCCATCCCGCTCGGCATCTTGAAGCGGCACGCGCGCCCGACGTTCGACGACCTCACCGTCGAGCAGGGCAACAAGGCCCGGGAGAAGGGCACGGCGGATCTGAAGAAGCTGCTGTTCTCCGGGGATCTCTGGACCGTCTCCTGACCACGACGGCGACGACGACGGTCAGCCGTCGCCGTCGCGAGGCTTGCCCGCGGTGGTGAGCACCGCGCGCCCGCCGAGCATGCCGATGGGCGTGAGCTCCGTGTCGCGGAACCCGGCGTCGGCCACCATCTGCCGCACCTCGACCTGCTCGTACGACTTCCCCTGGTCGGTCAAGACGAGCATCGTGAAGTTGAACATCAGCGCGGAGCTCGGCCCGCTCCTTCCGTCGTCGACGACCCAGTCCGACAGGAGCAGCCGGCCGCCGGGCTTCAAGCATCGGTGGCAGAACGACAGGAGCGCACGCGCCTCCGCCGGCGACTCGAGGTGGATGATGTTGGAGACGACGGCGACGTCGACCGGACCAATCTCGGGAGGCCGTCGGTAGTCGCCGTCGACCGCGCGGAAGCAATCCGCGAGCCCGGCCGCTTCCACCACCTGCCGCGCTGCCGCGTTCACGTGCGGCAGATCGAGCTGCGTGACCCGCGCCGCCGGGTCCGCGCGCAAAAACGCGAGCGCGTACAGCGCGCCGGCGCCGCCGCCGACGTCGAGGACCTCGGGGGCGGCGTCGCACCCGGCAGCGCGGACGACCTCCTCGGCGATGGCCCGGCCGCTGCGCGCCAGCGACGGGGTGAGCAGCGACCAGAAGGACGCCGCGTTTTCTCCTCCGATGGAGCGCGCCGGCACACCGTCGCGCACCATGCGATCGAGGTCCTGAAACGCCGTCAGCCACGCCTGGAAGAGCGCCGGCTGCTCGTCGCCGACGTAGCTCGGGCTCTCCGGCACGAGGAGCGCCTGCGCCGTCGGCGTGTTCGCGTAGCGGCCGGCGGTGACGCTCCAGAGCTTCAACGCGACCATGCCGTCGGCGATCGCCTGTGTGCCGCGGAGCGACGTCGACGCGAACGCCGCGAGCTCTTCGACCGTCGCCGGGCCTGTGGACAGGCGCGCGCAGAAGCGGAACCGCAGCGCCGCCACGACGATGGCGTTCATGCGCGCGCCCTCGAGCGCCAGCGACACGGCGTTTGCTCCAAACACTGCACCGTTTGCTAGCACAGATCCCGGTGTGATATTCACAGTGACGACGGGAGGAGCCGATGCCGCATCCGGATCGCGAGCAGGCGGTGAAGTCGTTCATCATCGCGGAATTCCTCACCGGGAGAGAAGACGTCGTCGACGATGACAGCCATCTCCTCAAGCTGGGGATCATCGACTCCATCTCCCTCGTACGGCTGACGGGCTTCATCCAGGACGAGCTCGGGATCGAGGTGCCTCCCACCGAGGTCACGCCGGACAACTTCAAGTCCATCCGCTCCATCGTCGAGCTGCTCGGACGGCTGCGCCCCGCCTGATGGATTTCGCGCTGACCGACGATCAGCTTCGGGCGCGCGACGGCGCCGTCCGCTTTGCGCGCGAGGAGCTGAACAGCGGCGCGCCGCCGGACCGGCTCCACTTCCCGTGGGAGCTGTGGCGCAAGAGCGCCGACTTCGGCCTGCTGCAGATGTTCGTCCCCGAGCCGTACGGCGGCGCGCCCGTCGACTGCGTCACCGCGGCGGCCATCCTCGAAGGCGTCGGCTACGGCTGCGCCGATCGTGGCTTCGTGCACGCGCTCTCCGCGCAGCTCGTCGCCAGCTTGCAGCTCGCCATCTTCGGGACCGAGGAACAAAAGCGCGCCTACCTGCCGGCGATGTGTGGCGGCGAGCTGGTGGCGTGTCAGGCCATCACGGAGCCCGGCGCGGGGTCGGACGTCTCGTCCATGCAGGTGCGCGCGCGACGCGACGGCGACGTCTGGCTCGTGAGCGGCACCAAGAGCTACGCGAGCAACCTGCCCATCGCGCACCTCGCCCTCGTCTTCGCCGTGACGGACCCGGAGATGCCGGCGCTCGGCAGGCTGTCGTGCTTCCTCGTCGAGCTGAACGCGTCAGGCGTCGGCCGCAGCGCGCCCTTTCACAAGCTCGGCCTCGACACACTTCAAAACGGCGAGCTCTATCTCGACGCATGTGCGGTGCCGCGGGACCGCTTGCTCGGTGCGGAGGGCTCCGGCGGCGCCATCCTCATGGAGGCGATGGACTGGGAGCGCATCATCTTCTTCGCCGGCGAGGTGGGCTCCCTGCGGCGTCAGCTCGAACGAACCGTGAAGTTCGCCAAAGATCGTCGTCAGTTCAACAAGCCGATCAGCGACTTCCAGGCCGTCTCGCACAAGATCGCCGACATGCAGGTGCGCCTCCAGCTCGGCGAGCTCATCATCTACAAGGCCGCCTGGCTGAAGTCGCAGAGGAAGCCGGCCACGCTCGAAGCCTCCATCGCGAAGCTGTTCGTGAGCGAGGCGAGCCGGACCGGCGCGAGCGACATGCTCCAGATCCACGGAGCGCTCGGCTACATCGAGGAGTCCGGCGTCGCCGTCGAGCTGCGGGACAGCGCGGCGCTCACCATCCTCTCGGGGACGTCGGAGATCCAGCGCAACATCATCGCCAAGTTGACGGGGCTGTGAGCGCGCGCCTGGTGCAGCACTACGTGGCGGAGAGCGCGCGGACGGCTCCCGCGAAGGTCGCTGCGTGCGGCGGCCCGGACGACGAGGCCGTCACCTACGCCGATCTCGAGGCGGGCTCCAACCGCATCGCGCACTGCCTCCGGGACAGCGGCGTCGCACGCCAGGAGCGGGCGATCCTGTGCATGGCGCGCTCCCCGCGCAGCGTCTGCGCGATGCTCGGCGTGCTCAAGGCGGATGCCGTCTACGTCCCGTTGGCGCCGGCCCAACCCGCGGTGCGCAGCCGGCGCATCCTCGAGGATTGCGATCCCGCCGCGATCGTCTGCGACGCGGCGGGCGCGCGTTCGCTCCTCCCCCTCGCGCGTGAGGTCGCGCCGAAGGCGCGCGTGCTCGTCCTCGGAGGGGCAGGCGCCGGCGACGGCGAAAGCGCGGAGGGCGCCCGCCTCTGCGAACGCGACGTCGACGCCTGCTCTTCGGAGGCCCCGGCCACCGCCAACATCGATCGCGACCTCGCCTACATCCTGTACACCTCCGGATCCACCGGCCGGCCCAAAGGCGTGATGATCTCCCACGCGAACATCCGCCACTACATCGACTGGGCGGTGGACTTCGTCGGGATCCGCGCCGAAGACGAGCTCCTCTCCACGGCCCCGTTCGAATTCGACATGTCGACGTTCGACATCTACTGCGCGCAGAAGGCCGGGGCGACGCTGCACATCATCCCCGACGAGCTCGTCATCTTTCCCACCGCGATGTTGGACTTCATGGAGGCCCACGGCATCACCGTCTGGAAGGGCGCCTCCTCCCTGCTGCTCCACCTCGACAAGCTCGGCGCGCTCACGCCCGAGCGCGTCCCGCTCCTGCGCGCGGTGCTCTTCGGCGGTGACCGCCTTCCCGCGTTCAGCCTCATCCGCTGGATGGAGACCTTCCCCGAGAAGCGCTTCTACAACGCCTACGGCCCCACCGAGGCCACCGGTGTGTCCGCCTGCTGCCTCATCTCCACACCGCCCGCGGACGCGCGCGCGGCCGTCCCCGTCGGCCGGCCGCGCGCGGGCACCGAGCTCGTGATCATCGACGAGGACGGCCGACCGGCGCCCGCCGGCGCGCAGGGCGAGCTGTGCATCGGCGGAGCGGGCGTCAGCCGCGGCTACTGGGGCGACGACGACAAGACGCGGCGCGCGTTCATTCCCCACCCGGTGACCGGCGACCCGCGCGACCCGGTGCACAAGACCGGCGACCTCGCCTTCCAGGGACCCGACGGCAACTTCCACCTCGTCGGGCGCAAGGACGACCAGGTGAAGATCCGCGGCTATCGCGTGACGCTCGGGGAGATCGGCGCCGAGCTGTCTTCGCTGCCCGATGTGCTCGACGCCGCCCTGGTGATGAGCGCGCGCGGGGACGAGCCGGAGCTGGTCGCCGCGGTCGAGCTCCGTGCGCCCGCCACGCCGGCGGACGTCCAGCGTCTCCTCAAAGGCCGGCTCCCGCATTACATGGTGCCGGCGAGGATCGTCGCCGTCGACGCCGTCCCGCGCAACGAGCGGGGCAAGCCGGATCGCGATCGCCTGCTACGGCTGGTGCAAAGGCCGGACGGTTGAGAGCTTGCCGGAGCGCTCCGTCGGCAGGTAGTCGACCCGCTCGACGCTCACCGTCGAGGTGCGCAGCACGCTCCCGAGCGCCTCGGTGAGGCGCTCCCGCTCGCCTTGGGGGAGCTCGCCGTCGGCGAGGTAGCGCAGGACGACCTCGTGCGCGCCGGTCTGCACCAACTGGTACAGCGCGAGGCCGTCGGGGGCCCCCACGGCGTCGTCGATCTGCCGCGGGGTGACCGGCGGGCCGCCGGGGGCGTGGATCATCCGCGTCGCGCGCCCTTGCATCGTCACGGCCGGGAAGCCGTGGCCGCACGGGCACGGCTCTTCGAGCAAGCGATAGACGTCCCCCGTCAGATAGCGAACGCGTGGGAGGACCTGGTCGCCGATGCTGGTGACGCACAGCTCGCCCGCCTCGCCGGGGGAGGCCCAGCGATCCTCGACGAGCAGCTCGAGGAAGAACGACTTCGCGTTGAGGTGCAGGACGCCGCGCGGACACTCCATCCCGAGCCAGCCGAGCTCGCTCATCGAGACGACCTCGGACAGCGGCGTCGCCGGCGGGAACGCTGCGGCGAGCCGACGCCGCACGGTCGCCGTCAGCATCGCGTTCGTGCACGCGATGGCGCGGACCGCCGGCGGGGAGATCCGGCGGCGCGCCATGTGCCGCGTCAGCAGCCACAACTGGTTCGCGTCTGCGTACAGCAGATCGGGCGCGTAGTCGCAGAGCTCTTGCGCCGATTGATCGAGCAGCGCCGCCGGCGTCGCCAACAGGTCGTTGTCGGCAGGCAGGAGCAGAGTGCGGTCGGGAAAAATCCGCTCGGCCATCGGCGCGTCCGCGCCGGGGCGGCCGGGCTCCGTGGAGTTGGGCGCCGCGAGGCGCGCGGTCTTGTAGCCGCGCAGCGTCAGGGGGAAGCCGAAGGCGGGGTGGATCGCGAGCGTCTCGAGCCACCGTCGCGTCAGGAGGACGCGCGCGCACACGGAGATCACCGGCTCGCCGTCGCTCCCGGAGCTGCGCGAGCGAACGAGCCACGCGTCGTCCTCACCTCGGCCCCGCGCGAGCATCTCCGAGGACGGGGTGCGCCGGTAGTCGGCCTTCTGCGTCGTCGGCAGGCGGGACCAGGCGTCCGCCGCGTGGACGTGTTCGGGGCGTACGCCGGCGTCGTCGTACAGCCGCCGGAAGAACGCGACGTTGTCGTACGCAAACACGGCCTCGGCCCGCGCACGCTCCAGGTTCTCGGGCGTGATCATCCCCGCGTGATCCCGTCGATCATCGTCGCGAGCGCGCGCGCGACGCCTGAGACGGCGGGCGGCGTGAGCAGCGTGAAGTGGTCGGCCGGCACGTCCACCACGTCGATGCGGGCGGCGACGGGCGCCCAGCCGAGCGACGCATCCGCGTCTTTGAACAGCGGTCGTGCGGCGCGGAACAGCGCCAACGGAGCGCGCGCGGGCTCGAGGCGGTGGGCGCGCGCGCCGACCGCGTTCGACCGATAGACGCCGAACAGATGCAGGGCCTGCTCGACGTCCATCTCGGGCGGGACAAGGCCCGCCGCCCGGGCGCGCTCGAAGCCGGTGCGCAAGGCGCGCTCGGCGCTTGCCCCCGACGCGCCGGCGCCGCCGGCGCCGCCGGGAGCGCTCCGGCCGCCGGCGAGGTCGCGCAGGAAGGCCTCGGTCAGCGCGCCGTCGTCGAGGGCCGGCGCCGCGCCGGGCGCCCAGGTGTCGATCAGCGCGACGAGGGGGACGCTCTCGCCCGCGCGGATCAAGCGCTCCGCCATCTCGACGGCGATGACGCCGCCCGACGACCACCCGCCGAGCGCATAGGGGCCGTGGGCGCGGACGGATCGCACCGCCGCCAGGTACGCCTCCACCGCCTCGGTCAACGACAGGGGCGCGGCGCCGGGATGAACGCCCGGGCATTCGAGCCCGTAAAACGGCCGATCCGTCCCCAGGCCCCTGGCCAGCTCGGCGTAGCAGAGCACGCCCCCGCCGGCGGGATGAACGAAGAAGAGCGGGGTGCGGTCGCCGCGCGGTTGAATCGCGACGAGCGGTGAGCGCCGTGCGCCGCCGCCGTCCTCGAGCAGCTTCGCCATCTCGGCGATCGTCCCGCCGCCGGTGAGGACCGTCGACACCGGGAGCTCGCGACCGAAGGCGGCGCGGACGCGGGCCACCAGACGCACGGCCATCAGCGATTGGCCGCCGAGCTCGAAGAAGTTGTCCTCGACGCCGATGGTCTCCACCTCGAGCACGCTCCGCCAGATCTCCGCCAACCGCTCCTCCAGCGCGTTGCGCGGCGCGGTGCGCTTGCGCGGCGTCGCCGGCGCCGTCGTGTCCGGCAGCAGCCGCCGGTCGACCTTGCCGTTGGGGCCGAGCGGCAGCGCGTCGAGGACGCCGAAGCTCTGCGGCACCATGTACTCCGGCAGCTTGCTCAACAACAACGCGCGCAGCTCGCCCGGCGACGGCGGCGCGCCCTTGTCACCGACGACATACGCCGCGATGCTCTTGGGCCCACGCTCCTTGCCCCTCACCGTCGCGACCGCCGCGCGCACGCGCGCGTGCTGCAGGAGCGCCGCCTCGATCTCGCCGAGCTCGATCCGGTACCCCTGCACCTTCACCTGTTGGTCGTCCCGGCCGAGGAACTCGAGCGTCCCGTCGGGCAGGTACCGCGCGACGTCGCCCGTCCGGTAGAGGCGCTCGCCCGTGCGCGGGTGGCGAACGAAGCGCTCCGCCGTGCGCTCGTCGTCGCGCCAATACCCGAGCGCGACGCCGGCGCCGCCGATGTAGAGCTGCCCGGGCACGAACACCGGTCGCGGCTCGAACGCTTGATCCTCCACGTGCAGCGTCTGGTTCCTCATCGGAACCCCGTAGGGGATGCTCGTCGCGCCCGCGTCCACCTCGCCGATGGGATGAATCACCGACCAGATCGAAGCCTCGGTCGCGCCGCCGAGGCTCACCACCTCCACCTTGTCGCTGAGCGCGCGCACGCGCTCCGGCAGGTTGACGGGGATCCAGTCGCCGCTCAACAAGACCAGCCGCAGGTCGGCGGGCAGGGCGCGGCGGCCGGCGCAGTGCTCGACGAGCATCTCCATCATCGCGGGCACGGTGTTCCAGATCGTCACCTGGTGGCGCTCGAGGAGATCGAGCCAGTGCGCGGGATCGCTCTGGCGAAGCGCCTCCGGCATGACCACCGCCCCGCCCGCTGCGAGGGGCCCGAAGATGTCGTAGACGGACAGATCGAACGTCAGCGCGGCGAGCGCGAGGACGCGATCGGCGGGGCCCACGTGGAAGCGCTCGTTGACGTCGACGATGGTGTTCACGGCGCCGGCGTGCGTGATCATCACGCCCTTGGGCCGGCCGGTGGAGCCGGAGGTATAGATGACGTAGGCGAGATCCTCGGGCGTCGCCGTCGCGCCCTCGGCCGAAGCGTCGTCGGCGGCCGCAGCGTCGTCGGCGGGGGCGCCGTCGACGACGATGCGCTCCACTCCCGGCGGCCACACGAGGCGCTGGTCCACCCGGGGTTGGGTCAAGACCACGCGCACCTCGGCGCTCGCGAGGAGGGCACGCAGGCGATCGGGCGGGACGCCGGGATCGATCGGCAGATAGGCGGCGCCCGCGTGCAGCACGGCCAGCGCGCCCACCACCTGCTCCCATCCCTTCTCCATGACGACGGCGACCATCGTGTTGGCGCGCGCGTCGCGCTCACGCAGCGCCCGCGACAGCGCGCGGGCGCGGGCGCCGAGCTCGCCATGGCTCAGGGTCCTGTCGGCCGTGATCACCGCCGGCGCCGCGGCGTCCTTGACGGCGGCGTCGCGCGCGAGCCCGTGGAGGGTCGCACGGGGCGCGGGCGTCCCCGCCCGGTTCAGCGCGCGCCGCTTGTCGAGGTCCTCCTTCGGCGTCAGCCCCGACAGCGGCCGCTTCCACGCGCTGGCGTCGGCGGCGAGCGTGCCCACGACGTCCGCGTACGCCCGAAACATCTTCGCGCACACGCCGGGGGGGAACACCTCCTCCACCATGTCCCAGTTGAAGACGAGCGCGCCTTTGCGCTCGTAGGTCTGGTGGTCCAACAGCACGTGAGGCGTCTGGATCACGCCGTAGCTCCAGGCGTCCGCCCACTCCCGCGGGAACGGCTCCTCGGCCCCGAGCAGCGTGGCGAACACCACCGGCATCAGCGCGCGCGCGGAGCCGTGCAGACGATTCAGCTCCCGCACCACCTCGACGCCGCTCACGAGCCCGTGCTCCATCGCCTCGGCGAGCTGCTCTTGTACGTCACGCGCGCGTGTGACGAACGCGTCGCGCGCCGAGAGATCGATGTCGAGCAGGAGCGTCGAGCTGAAGTTGCCCACCACCCGATGCACCTCCGGGTGAAACGGCGGGCGGCTCTGCACGAGGACGTTCATGCCGAAGCGCTGCGACTTGCTCCAGGCGCCGATGACCTCGGCGAAGGCGGTGGCGAGCGCCGCGGTGGGTGTGAGTCCCAGCTCCGCCGCGGTGGTCTTGAAGCGACGCCAGGCGACCGCCTCGATCCGCTCGGTGCGGTGGCCGAAGCGCGGCCGCCCCACCGCGGCGAGGCTCTTTTCAAGCGGCAGCTCGGGACCCGAGGGGAACGTCGGCAAGCGGCGCCACCAATACTCCCGGTCGCGCGTATAGGCTTCCGTCCCCTTCTGGGCTTCGATCGCGAGCCGGACGTCGCGGGGACCCAGGGTGAAGGGCGGCAGCGCCGCGGCCGGATCACGATAGAGCGCCGCCATCTCGTGGAGGATGGTTCCGAGGCTCTCGCCGTCGGCGGCGATGAGCGCGAACGACACGTGGACGCGCGCCGAGAGGTCGGGGCGCCGCACCACCACCCACTCGAACAGCGGCCAGCGATCCGTGCGCGGGCCCCGCTGCGTCATGTCTTCGCGCACCTCGGCCAGCGCCTGCTCCACCTCCGCCGCGCCGGCGTGGCGGAGATCGCGGACGGCGAGCGCCGGCCTGACCGGCTCGTCGAGCACCCGCACCATCCCGTCGTCGGTGACGACGGCGCGGAGCATCTCGTGGCGTTCCACCACGCGCTCGAGGGCCCGCTGGAGACGGTCGAGATCCAGCTCCTGGAATTCGTACTCGACGTAGAAGTGGCCGAAGACGTTGCCGAGCTCGAAGTGGGCTGCCTGCCCCATCCAATACGCCTGCTGCAGATCGGTGAGCGGGAACGGCCCGTCGCGCTCCTGCGGCGACGATGACGACGATGACGACGACGGCGGCGACGCCGGCGCGGCGGACGGCTCTCCCGCCACCGCCGCCGTCTCCTTCCGCGACGCGGGCTCGAGCTTGTGCAAGACGTGCTCGGCCAACTGGGCGAGCGTCATGCGCGAGAGCAGATTGGCGAGCCGCACCGAGACGGAGAGGTCGGCCTCGAGCGCGCTGCGCAGCTCCATGCCCATGAGCGAGTCGAGGCCGAGCTCGCGCAGCGGCTGATCGACGGAGAGCGACGCCGACGGGATGCGCAGGATCCGGCTCGCGTGCGCCGCGAGGTACTCCGCCACCAAGGCGGGTCTGCGGGCGGCGTCGGCGACGACGAGCGCGTCGGCGGTGGGCGCGCTCGCGGGCGGCGGGCTCGCCGGCAGCGGCTCCGCGCTCTTGGCCTGGGCCGTGAGCCGCGACAGGAACGGCAAGCGCGCCGCGCGCGGGTACAGGCGGCCGAACTCCCTCCAGTCCACCGGGATGACGAGCGCTTCCGTGGCGCCCTGCTGGACGAGCTGCTCGAGGAGCACCAGGGCCTCGGCGGGATCCATGCCGGACATCGCGCGGGGAGAGCTCTGTCCGCCGTCGAGGACGTCGTCGGCCATCCCCCCTTCCTTCCACATGCCCCAGTTGACCGAGAGCGCGGGGCGGCCGAGCGCGCGGCGGTGATGGGCGAGCGCATCGAGGAAGGCGTTGCCTGCAGCGTAGTGGGCGAGCTGCGGTGAATTCAGGATCGACGACGCCGACGAGTACAGGACGAAGAAGTCGATGGGTTGGTCCAGCGTCGCCTCGTGCAGCGTCCAGGCACCATCGACCTTCGCCCGCGCCATCGACTCGTAGTCGTCCGCCGTCATCTCCGCGACGGGGCGGAGGCTGCCGACGCCGGCGCAGTGGATCACGCCGCGCAGCGGGCGCGCGCCTCCCGCGATCGCGCGCTCGATCACGGCCGACAGCGCCGCGCTGTCGCCGACGTCGGCGGCGGCGACGGTGACCGCGGCCCCGAGCGACTCGATCTCGCGAATCCTTGCGATCTGCTTTCCCGCGGGGCTCTGCGGATCGACCCGGTCCCACTGTCCCCGGTCGGGCGGCGTGCGGCGCGAGACGAGGACGATGTGGCCCGCGCCGTTGTCGGCCAACCAACGGGCGGAGTGCAGCCCGAGGGCACCGAGCCCGCCGGTGATGAAATAGGTCCCGTCCTGCGCGAGCGGGGCGATCTTCTCGAGCCGGCGGACGACGCGCATGCGGGACAGGCGCGCCAGATGCCGGCGGCCGTCGCGGTACGCGACCTGATCTTCGGCGTCCTCGGTGCGCAGCTCCCCCAACAAGTCGGTGGCCGCCTGGGTGGGGGACGCGTCGGGGTCGAGGTCCAAAAGGCCGCCCCACAGCGAGGGGTGCTCGAAGGCGAAGCTGCGACCGAAGCCCCACAGCGGTGCCTGCTCGACGCTGATGGGGTCGTCCGCGGCGACCGCCTGGCACCCGCGGGTGACCATGAACAGGCGCGCCGCGCTCCTGGACTCTTCCGGGATGAGCGCCCGCGCCGCGTGGAGGGCGGCGGTGATCGTGCGCCGCTGGTCCGCTCCGAGCGTTTCGCGCGCCGCGTCCAGGGCCGCCAGCAGCACCACGCCGCGGATGGGTCCCTTCTGCGCCGCGGTGCGCACGAGCGCCTGCACCGTCTCCATTTGCGTCGCGTCCTCGGTGCGCGCGAGGAGGCACCGCTCGCCCTCGCGGGTCAACAAGCGCGACAGCTCGGCGCCGGTTCCGTCCCGGCCGCCGATGACGATCCAGGACCCCGGCGCGCGCGCGCGCCATCGCTCCGCGGCCACCGGCGGCGGCGCCGGCTCCCAGCCGAGGTTGTAGAGCCACTCCAACCGCTCCGGCGCGTCGACGGCGATGCCGGACTCGAGGATCTGCAGCTCGAGATCCTCGATCTCGAGCGCGAGCCGGCCGTCTTGATCGTAGGCGCGCACGTCGACGGAGAAGGAGTCGGGGCGAACGCTCTCGGGTCGAACCCGCGCGTGGCTCCACAGCCGCACCGCCGGCCGCTCGAACACGCGCATGTGGCCGATTCGCACGGGGACGAAGGGGCGCGGGGCGCCGCCTGCGAGGACGGCGAGGTGGGCGCATGCGTCGCAGACCGCGGGGTGGAAGCGGTAGCGCGGGAGCTCAGCCACGAGCGCGTGCGGCACGCGGATCTCCGCCAGCGCTTCGCCCGGACCGAGGTGGAGGAGCTCGATGCCCCGGTAGGCGGGTCCGTAGTGGTTGCCCACCGCCTGCAGCCGGGCATAGACGTCGGCGGGCACCGCCTCCTCGCGACACCGCGCGCGCACGTCGTCGAGGGAAACGCGCTCCTGCGCGTCCTTGACGACGTCGCGGACGACCTGTCCGTGGGCGCCGAGGATCCACGGCTGCTCGTCGGAGCGGCGGCCCTGCATGTGGATCTCGAAGCGCGGCGGCTCCGTCTCGCCGGCGAACAGCAGCAACTGGAGCTTGCGCGTGGCCTCTTCGGGAAAGACGAAGGCGCGGCGGATGTGCAGCTCCGCCACGGACCACGGCCCTGGACCGAGCGCGCGCTCCGCAGCGGCGAGCGCCATCTCGAGGTACGCCGCGCCGGTGAGGACCGCCGCGCCCTGGATGCGGTGGTCGTCGCCGTGCACCGTCTGTTTGTCGAGGTCCACGGTGAACGCGTGCGCGCCGCCGGGGGTCGCGAGCTCGACGTGGCCGCCGAGCAGCGGGTGCGCATCGCCGTGCTGCGTCGCTCCCGCGGCGCCGCCGGCGAGCGCACGATTCGCGCGCGCAGGTGCAGCGTCGAACCAACAGCGCTCGCGTTGCCAAGGGTAGGCGGGCAGCGGGTAGACGGCGCCCGGCTCGTCGTACAGCGACGCCCACTCGACCGGCGCGCCCAGACACCACAGCGCCGCGAGCAGCTCCAGGAGCGCGGCGTGCTCGCGCTCGCGCTCGCTCGCAGCGATGACGGCGCCCTTGTTCCCCGCCTCCCGCAGCGTCCGTGCGATCACCGGCCGCAGGACGGAGTGGCCCGAGATCTCCACCCACGCGTCGATCTTGTCCGCGAGCAACGGGCGGATCGCCGCGTCGAACATCACGGGCTCGCGCGCGTTGCGCCACCAGTAGCGCGCGTCGAGGTCCGAGGACGCCGCTTCGCGGCCCGCCATCTCCCCCGCGGTGGGCAGGAACCGCGCCGTCAGCGGTGCGGTGCGCACGACTCCGACCGCGGCGAGGAAGGAGTCGAGCAGGGGATCGAGCTGCGTGCTGTGTGCGGCGAACTCGATGTCGACCCTGCGACAGAAGACCCCCTGGCGCGAGAGCTCCTCCTCGACGGCGTCCATCGCTTCCGTGTCGCCGGACAAGACCGTTGACCGGCTCCCGTTGTGGGCGCCGACGACGACCCCGGCGTAACCGGCGACCAGGCGGCGGGCGTCGTCGATCGACAGCTCCGTGGCGAGCATCTTCCCCTTGCCGGCGATGCGTGCGCAGATGGCGCCGCGCTCGCAAATCAGCCGGCACGCGTCCTCCAAAGAGAGCGCGCCCGCGACGTGGGCGGCGGCGATCTCCCCCATGCTGTGCCCGAGCACGACGTCGGGGACGACGCCGTAGCGCCGCAAGGCGGCGACGAGCCCGACCTGCATGGCGAAGATGGCGGGCTGGACGAGCGCCGCGTCGTGCAGGTCCGGCTCCGCGGCGGCGAAGACCTTGTCGATGATGGAGCCGGGCAGGAACGCGGACATCGCCCGGTCGCACGCCTCGATAGCCTGACGAAAAGCCGGGTCGCCGGTCATGAGCTCGCGGCCCATGCCGGGCCACTGTCCGCCATGGCCGGGGAAGACGAACGCGACACGCGGCGGTCGCGCGGCCGCGTGCAAAGAGGCGCCCCGCAGCGAGGCGGCGAGCTCGGCCGCGGAAGCGCCGACGACGGCGGCGGCGTGCTGATGGCGGGTGCGACGGAGCGCGGCCGTCGAGCACAGATCGCCGAGCGCCGACGCCGTCGCCGGCTCCTCCAGGAGCGCCGCCGTGCGGTTGGCCATCGCCTTGAGCGCGTCGCTCGTCGCCGCGGACAGCGGAAGCACGAAGCGCGCGACCCGCTGCGCCGGGCGCTTCGGCGGCGCGGGCGCCTCCTGCAACACCACGTGCGCGTTTCCGCCGCCGAACCCCAACCCGGTCACCCCGGCGTGGCGTGGGCGTCCCCGATCGGGCCACGGCGCGTGACGTGCCTGCAGCTCGAGCCCGAGCGCATCGAAGGAGATGGCGGGGCTCGGCTCGCGGAAGTGGAGGCTCGCCGGCAGCTCCGCGTGGTGCAGCGCGAGCGCGGTCTTGATGACGCCGATGATCCCCGCCGCGGCGGTCAGGTGGCCGATGTTCGACTTCACCGAGCCCACCGCGAGGCGCGCGCTGCGCCCGGAGCCCATGACTGCGCCGAGCGCCCCGGCCTCGACCGGATCTCCGCGCGCCGTGCCGGTGCCGTGCAGCTCCACGTAGTCCACCTCGGCGGGATCGACGCCCGCGCGGCGGTAGGCGGAGCGCAGCAGCTCCTCCTGCGCGCTCGGGCTCGGCGCCATGATCCAGTCGGCGCTGTGCCCGCCCGCGTTGACCGCTCCCCCGCGCAGCAGCGCGTAGATGCGATCGCCGTCGGCGCGCGCGCGCGTGAGCGGCTTCAAGTAGATGGCCCCCGCGCCTTCTGCGGGCACGAACCCGTCCGCGCCGCGGTCGAACACGGCGCAGCGTCCGTGCGGCGAGAGCACGCCGGCCTTCCCCAGCGCGATCGCGATGGACGGCGTGAGCATCAAGTGCACGCCCGCCGCCACCGCCGCGTCGCACTCGCCGCTCCAGATGCTCTGCATCGCGTAGTGCACCGCCGTCAACGAGGAGGCGCACGCCGTGTCGAACGCGATGCTTGGGCCGCGAAAGTCGAAGAAGTACGAGACGCGGTGCGCGGCGAACGCGTCGTGCGTGGTGGTCGCGTAGGCGTCGAGCGCGGTGAGGTCTCCTCCCTGGAGCAGCAGATAGTCGGGCCACATCGCGCCGACGAAGACGCCGGTGCGCGTGGCGGCGACGCGCTCCTGGGGAACGGCGGCGTCGTCGAGCATCTCCCACGCCACCTCGAGGAGCAGGCGGTGTTGGGGATCCATGTAGTTCGCTTCGCGGGGGGAGACGCGGAAGGCGCGCCAGTCGAACCCGTCCAGGCCTTCGAGCAAGCCCGCGCGCATGCCGTCCTTGAACACGGGGATGCCCGAGAGCGCCTCGGGCGCCATGCCCCAGGCGGCCCACCGCTGCGGCGGCACCGCGCGCACCTCGTCTCGACCCTCGCGCAACAAGCGCCACAGCTCCGCCGGCCCGGCGGCGCCCGGGACTCGGCACCCGATGCCGACGATGGCGATCGGCTCCGGGCTCGTGTCGCTCATCGCGCCCCGGCCGCGGTGGGGGCCTCACCGCTCGGGGGAGGCTTGATCGTCCGGAGCAGGTCCGCGGCCATCTGCCCCCCGTCGGCGGGAGCGGCCTCCACGAACAACACCGCCGACAGCTCCTCGAGCTTCTCGAAGGCCCACGCGAGGTGAGCGAGGTGGTCCGCCGGCCGCCGTTGTCCGTCGAGGGCGAGGTAGATGTCGATGAGCGAGCGCAGGGGGTTGAGGGGGTGAAAGCCGCGCCAGCTCCGCGTCGATGCGCCAGGCGCACGCGCGACGATCTCATCCTGCACTCTCCGGTTGAGCGCGCGGGTCCGCTCGAACAATGCGTCCATCTCCGGGATGACGGCGTCGAACTCGAGCGTGGAGTGGCACAGCGGGGACGCGACGTAGCTCCAGTACAGCGCCGCGTCCCAGACGATCTTTCGCAGCGTCAGGTCCGGTGAGCCGAACACCGCGTACCGGCCCGCGTACATATCGGTGATCATCGTCGCCGTGCGGAGGAACAAGCGGTTGTACGCGTCGACGGTGGGCTCGTCGGCCGGGTGCCCCTCTGCGTCGCACTGGATGATCCTCGTCGTGATGGTGTTTGCCCACGCGATGAGATCGGAGCCGATGCTGTAGAGCGGGTCGGTGAACAGCGCGGCCTCACCCACGCACGCCCAGCGGTCCACGGAGAATGCCTGCCGTGTCAGGTGCGCGATGGAGCGGAGCACCCGATAGTCCAACGGCGTTCCGCGCGTGAGCCACGCCGCGAGCGGAGGCTGCTTCACGGCGAGCCAGCGCCTCGCGTCGTCGAATGACGTTCGTTCGCGGATCGGGTGCAACGATTCATCGGCGACGATTCCCACACTGGTGTTGCCCGTGGCGAGGGGGATCACCCAAATCCAATACCCCGGCCCCATGATGTGATTGGTCGAAAGACGTCGATCGCCGCCGGGCGTGCGCGCGTGCCACCGCGCATCGGATGCGGGAACCAGCTCGGCGACGTCGAGCGGCTCGGGGACGCGCCACCAGCACGCGTTCGCGTGGTGGGGCGAGGGCACCTGCAAGCCGAGCTTGCGGGCAAGGAGCCGGCTCCTGCCGGTGGCATCGACGACCCACCGCGTGGTCACGCTGCGCTCTTCGCCGTCGACCTCGAAGCGGACGCGATGCGGATCTCCGAGCTCCACATCGATGATGCGCGCCTGGATGAGCTCGATCCCGTCGCCAACGCACATCTCGCGCAGATCGTTTTCGAGGCGCCCCCGATCGAGCTGATGTGCGGGGATCGGGAGCTCGTCGCCGGTTCCCTGCTCGACGCGCTCCGCCAGCGGCGTCCCGCCCGCGCCGAGGAAGAAACGCAGTCCGAACTTCTTCAGGTGCCGTTCGTCGAGGTACGCGCCGAGGCCGAGGGTCTGCGTGAGGTACGCGGACGCGCCCTCGACGGTGGACTCGCCCACCTTGTGGGCGGCGTCGGGGAGGGGGCCGATCTCCCGCTCGATGACGGCCACCGACACCGTCGGCACCCAGCGGCGCAGTTGCCGCGCCAGCGTCAACCCCGCCAGCCCGCCACCGCACACGACGACATCCCAGTCCTGCGACCAACGTCCCATCGCTTCGTTCCCTCGTTCGCGGACGACGGCGGAGGGATCGAGCCTACGCGACGGCTTTCGCGTCCGGCAAATGCGCGCCGGTCGCGCGCACACCCCGGGTCATGTCGCTCGCCGTCGCGTGTTACGATGAGGCGATGACGGTGTCGTCCGCGTCCTCGATGTCGGCACCCAAGCGGATCGGCCGCTACGACGTCGGGCCGGAGCTCGGTCGCGGCGCCACCAGCGTCGTGTACCGCGTCACCCGCGACGGCCGCGCCTACGCGCTCAAGATGATGGCGCCGGACATCGACCCGCACGCGGCGGTGCACATCGAGCTGCAGTTCCGGCGCGAGGCGACGACGCTGGCGAGGCTCCATCACCCCGTGCTGATCGAAGCGGTCGAGATGGGCGAGACGGGCGGCGTGCCCTACTTCGCGATGGAGCTCGCGGAGGGGGAGGCGCTGGACGTGGTGCTCGGCCGTCGCGCGCTCGGCGAGGACGAGGCGATAGAGCTCGGCAGGGCGTTGGCGGGCGCGCTCGACGAGATCCATCGCCATGGGCTCGTTCACCGTGACGTCAAGCCGGCCAACGTCGTGCTCGGCCCGCAGGGCCGGGTGAAGCTCCTCGACTTCGGCTTCGCCGCCGGCGTGACGGAGGAGCGCCCGCTCGAGAGCGACGCGATCGTCGGCACGCTCTTGTATGCGCCGCCGGAGCAACTGGGCGTGATCAAGCGCGGCATCGACGGGCGCGCGGATCTGTACGCGCTCGGCGCGACGCTCTACGAATGTCTGACCGGGTCACCACCGTTTCAGGCGGGGTCGGTCAGCGAGCTCCTGCAAGCGCTCGCGACGCAGCCGCCCCCGGACGTCCGCGCGGCGAAGCCGGGCGTGCGCGCGAGCCTGGCGGCGGTGATCGCCCGCCTGCTCGCCAAAGATCCCGACGACCGATACCAGAGCGCGGCGGGGCTGTTGTGGGACCTCGACCACCTCGCGCGTCTGGAGGACAACCACGCCGCGCTCGGCAGCCACGACGCGCCGGTCCTGCTCACGCAGGAGGTGGCGCTCGTCGGACGCGACGCGGCGCTTGCGCAAATGCGCCGGCTCTGGTCCGAGGCGTCGGGCGGCCGCTTGACCTTCGCCCAGGTCGAGGGGGAGGGCGGGCTCGGCAAGAGCCGCCTCGTGCGCGAGATCCTCAAGGCGGCGCGCGGCGAATCCGCGCTCGTGCTCGCGGGCAAGTGCCAGGAGCTGGCGGCGGTCCCGTACGGCGCACTCCGAGAGGCGTGCGACGACTTCGCCGCCAGGATCGGCCGGATGGAGCCGGCGGCGCGCGAGGCGTGGACGAGCCGCGTGGTGCGCGCGGCGGGCGACGCCGCAGGGTATTTGAAGCGCCTCTCGAACGGGCTTTCGCAGTTGCTCGGCGACGCCGCGGAGCCGAAGGCCGCGAGCCCGGAAGCGGAGCAGCGGGCGTTCCACGAGGCGCTGCTCCGGTTCTTCGTCAACCTCTCGATCGACAGCGGCGCCGCCGTCCTCGTGATCGACGACGTTCAGTGGATCGACGGCGGGTCTCGGGAGGTCCTCCACCTGATGGCGAGCCTGGATGAGCCGGCGCCGCTGTTGGTGGCCACCACGGCGCGCAGTGACCCCCAGAGCGACGAGGCTCGTCAGGCATTCGTCGATGCGGTCGGCGCGAAGCGCTTGAGCCGCATCGCGCTCGAGCCGCTCGATCGCGAGTCCGTCGGTCGCTTGATCGCAGCGTTCCTCGGGGGCCGCGCGCTCGACGACTCCGTCGTGGGTCGCGTCGCGCAGATCACGCGCGGGAACCCTTTCGCCATCGGTGAGTACGCGCGCGTGCTGCTCGAGCAAGGGCTCGTGCGGCCCGCCGGCGCGACGTGGGTGCTCCTGCCCGAGGCGCTCTCCGAGGAGGTGTTGCCCCGAGACGTCATCCATCTCGTGGTGAAGCGCTTCGACTCGCTGAGCGCCGATGCGCGACGGCTCGTCAGCGCGGCCGCGTTGCTGGGCATGCGCTTCGAGACCACCACGCTCGCGGAGGCGGTGGGCACGCCTGCGGATCGCGCGCAAACGCTGCTCAAGGAGGCCGAGCGCGCGACCCTCGTGGAGAGCGTCGAGCAGGAGAGCTACGCCTTCGTACACGATCGTGTGCGGGAGGCGGCGTCGCAGCGGCTCACCGACGACGAGGCCCGCGAGGTGCACCAGGCGATCGCCGACGTGCTGGATCGCCGCCGCGACGGGTCCGTGGAGCACGTGTACGCGCTCGCGAGGCACTACGCCCGCGGGCTCACGGATCGACACGCGCAGCGCGTGTGCGAGACCAACCTCGAAGCGAGCCAGCACGCCTTGCGCAACGGCGCCTACGAGAGCGCCTACCAGATGGCGAGGACGGCGTTGGAGGCCTCGCGCACGGCCGGCGTCTATGAGCGACACGCGATGGCGATCTGTGAAGCGCTGGCGCGGGCTTGCACCTACACGGGTCGCCTCAAGGACTCGTTCGGCTACATCGAGGAGGCGATCCGATTTGCGTCGGATCGTGAGGATCAATTTCAGGTTGCAATATCTGCTCGCGCTGACGGAGAGCAGCGAGGGACGCCGCGGCATCGACGCCTTGCTCAAGATCTTCGACATCGCCCGCAAGCCGTACCCGCGCTCGGCGGTGGCGCAGGGCCTCACGATGCTCTTCGCGTGGATCGCGGCGATCTTCCTGAAGTGGACCGGCATCGGCTACGGCAGCGCCAAGGGCAGCGCGCGCCGGCAGCGGCAGATCATCTCTCAGGCACACACGGCCGGGACGATGCTCGCGCTCGTCGACGGCAATCCCTTCCTGATGATGCAGTTCGTCTTCCGGGATCTCTTGAACGGACACTTCCTCGGCGCCACCGAGGAGACCGCTGTCGCCTACTGCGCCTACGGCGCGTCCATGGCGCAGCTCGGGCTCCGCGGCACCTTCCGGCACTACACCGAGCGCGGCACGCGGATCGCCGAGCAGTTGGGCAACCCCGGGGTCGTGGGCATCTGTCGAATGTGGCGGGCCTACGGAACCGAGTGGCTGGGCGACGCGCATCGAGGCGGCGAGCTGATGTCGCAAGCGATCGACGACCTGCTCCGTCACCTGCCCGGGAGCTGGCAGCTCCTGTTTGCGTGCATCGGCCGCACGGGTCCCGCGCTGATCCTGGGGCGCACGCGACGGATCATCGACCACGTCCAGACGCGCCTCCCCGACGTCGACAAGACCAGCAACTACAATTGGATGAGCACGCTGCGCTGCTTCCTGTACCAGCACCTGCGGCTCCAGGGCCGCACGGGCGAGGCCGCAGAGGCGCTCAAGGGATACCAGCAGATCAAGGCGAAGGTCCCGCCGCCGCTGCCGCAGTACATGGCGGCGCAGTGGAGCTGGAATGAGATCCCCGTCTTGCTCGACGAGGAGGAGCTCGGCCCGCCGCTCGAGAAGCTGATCGACGAGCACTACGCGCTCGGGTCGCCGCTCGACTACTACAACATCATTCTCGACTGGAACATCGCGTACGCGCGCCTCGAGCAATTCCGGCGCGCTCGCGGCACCGGCGGCGAGCGCGCGGCGCGACGGAAGCTCGTCAAGGCGCTCGCTCGTCTTCGCAGCGCGGCGCTGCCGTCCGCGCGGGTGCCTGCGAGCCGGTGTCATCTGAAGATCGTCTCGGCGGGCTTCGCCACGCTCGAAGGCAAGCTCAAGCGCGCGGCGGCGCTCCTCGACGACGCGGACCGCCTCGTGAAGGCCTGCCGGAGCTTGATCGGGGAGTACTACCTCTCCGTGGAGCGCGCTCGCTGGGCGCGCGCGTACGGCGCGGCGACGGCGCGGGGGCACGCGCTGCAAGCCGTCGAGGTGGCGCAGGGCCAAGGCTGGGTGAACCGGGCGCGGAGGGTCCGCGAAGAGTTCGGCCTCGACGACGGAGCGCGAGCGCCGGAGCGGTCGCTCGGTGCGCTCACGCGCGCGACACCGGTGGGCTCGCTGACGCGCGGCGACCTCGGCTACCTCGACGCGCTGCTCAAGGTGAGCATCGCCTCGGTGTCGACGTTGGACCCGGGGGCGCAGGCGGAAGCTGCGTTGAAGGAACTGGTCTCGGTGCTCCACGCCGAGCGGGCGATGTTCTTCCTCGCCGACGCGGAAAAGGGCGGGCTTCGCCTCCTGGCCATGCATGGTGTGTCCGGAACGGAGGCTGCCGACCTCGAAGGCCACAGCTCGACCGTGGTCAACCACGTCTTCGAGGATCGGCAGGCGCTCGTCGTGAACGGGAGCGAGCAGGGGGAGAGCCTCGGCTCGCGGAGCGCGGTCGCGTTGGGCCTGCGCAGCATCATCGCGGCCCCGCTGTTGCTGCGCGACAAGTGCATCGGCGTCGTCTACCTGGATACCCGGCTGGTGAAGGGGCTGTTCACGGAGGGCGACATCCCCATCCTCCTCGGCATCGGCAACCACATCGCGATCGCCGTCGAGACCGCGCGGGCCGCCCAGGTGGAGGCGGAGCGCAAGGCGCTGCAGAAGGACCTCGCGCTCACGGGCGCGGTCCAGGCCCTCCTGCTGCCGCGCTCGACGACGTTCGATGCGCCCGGCCTCCGCGGGAGCGCCCTGTATCGGCCCGCCACGCAGTGCGGCGGCGACTGGTGGTGGCAGGATCCGCAACGCGGCGGCGCCCTGGTCATCGTCGGGGACGTCACGGGCCACGGCGCCCCCTCGGCGATGATCACGGCCGCGGTGGCCGGCAGCTACCACACGGTCCGGGCGATGAAGGAGTCCGCCGGCGCCGGCGAGGTGTTGGCCGAGCTCAACCGGCAGATCCTGAGCATGGGCAACTCGTATCAGATGTCGATGTGCGCGGTCCGCGTCGACGTCGCCGCGGGCGAGGTGACCTGGTGGAACGCCGGCGGACCGCCGCTGTTCGTCTGGCGACGCGACGCCGAGAAGGTCGAGAGTCTGCTCACGCCCGGGAACCCGCTGGGGACGGACTCACAGCTCGTGCTCGGAGAGGGGCGCGCCGCGTTTCATCAGGGAGATCGGCTGCTGGTGTGCACCGACGGGATCTTCGAGCAGCCCATGGCCAACGGGCGTCCCCTCGGCTTCCGGAACTTGACCAAGCTGCTGCGCGAGACCGCGTCGCTCGAGGCCGCGGAGGCGCGAGCGACGATGGGCGAGCGAATCACGGCCATGACCTCCGGCCGCGTGCAGGAGGACGACATGACCCTCGTGCTCCTCGACCGCGTTTAGCTTCGCACCCGCAGGAACGCCAGGTAGCTCGACGGCACGTCGTCGAACTCCATGTGCGCGCCACACTTCGGGCACAGACGCTCGGCGGCGAGCTGCGCGTCGACGTCCGCGGCGAGCTCCACGAGCGTCGTGGCGGAGGCGTCGCACTCCGGGCACAGGAAAGGCGCGTGGATGGACGTCACCTCGGCGTCGCCGCCGAAGCGGGCGATCATGTTGAGCTGGTGCACGATGGGCACCGAGCACGCGGACAGCTTCAGGCTCCTCCCCTGCAAACGACCGATGAACGCGAGCCACATGCGGACGCCGACGGAGTTCACGCGCTCGACGCCGGACAGGTCGAGGACCGCGCCGTCCTGAAGCTCGTCGGCGAGCGGGTCGAGCATGCACTTCTCGTCGATGTCGCCCCGGAGCGCGACGCCGTCTCGCGTGGCGGTCCACTCAAGCTGCATCCTCAGAACCCCTGATAAAAGATGTTGAACGACTTGGAGCGTACCGCGAAGTCGCGGTAACTGCCCTTCATGTCGATGATGCCAATCATCTCCGTCTGCTTCCCGGGCGCGAGGTTGATGATGAAATGCGAGAGCGCGTCGAAGATGTAGTAGAGCCCGAGGCCGGCGCCTCCCGCCTTGGTGTCCACTTGATCCTCGCCCTGGCGCATGCACTTGGCGAGGTAGTCGAGCACCGTCGTGATCTTCAGCGTGCCGAAGGGATCGGACGCGGAGATCCCGAGCCTGCGCCCGTCGCAGCAGAACTTGATGTCGACGACCTCGTGGGGCTCGAGCCCGACGGGCTCCGTCCTCGGCTTTGCCGCGTGCCGGCGGTTCCCGTTGCCGTCGACGGGGGCGTTGTAGACGGCGTTGGTGACGAACTCGTCGGCGACGGTGCAGAAGTGGGAGATGAAGCGCTCCTGCACGCCGATGTCACGGGCGTACTCCTCCGCCGCCGCCACGATCTCGTCCTTCTGTGTGGACGAGGTCACCTGCATCCCCTTCGGCGCGACGCCCCAGATGAAGTACTTCTCGATGCCGAAGATGTCGCCGTCGAGGATCTTCCTCGTGGTGACGATGAGCTCCTCGGGATCGACCTCTTCGTTGTTCCTCGCCACCAGGTTGGTGAGAGAGTGGGTGCCGAAGAGCTGCACGAACTCGTCGCGCTTGCCGCCCTCCGAGAACAGCAGGAGCCGCGTGCGCGTCCGGGCTCCCGAGAAGCGCTCGCGCAGGACATCGCGATCTTCGCTCGTGAGCGTGTCGTAGTTGACCGCGACGAGCCCGACCTGGCCGTCGGGGGGGAGCTCCCCGAGCTCGTCGCGGGCTTCGACGCAGCCGACGATCGCCTTCAACGTTCTCGTCAGCACCCTGCGGTGCTTCTGGTTTCCTTCGACGACCAGGACGCTGCCACGAGTCATACGTCCACGTCCTCCCAGCCGATCATCGCCACGGTGTCGTCTTCGAAGCCCGCGGCCTTCAGGCGCCCCACCTTCTCCGGCGTCGTCTTCGTCGTGTCGGGCGGCGCCGGCTCCGCCATCGCGGCCGTCCCCGCCTTGGCGAGGAAGGTGTCGAGCCACGTGGCGATGTGCGCCGTCGCCGCGGACAGGCCCGCGTTCGCGAGGAACGCCTCGAGGGCGAGCTGGAAGTCCTTGGCGTGCTGGTAGCGCTTCTCCGGGTCGCGCTCGAGCGCCTTCCTCACGATGGCGTCCAGCTCCTCGGGGATCTCCGGGCGGAGCTGGCGCACCGGCGGGATCGGCGCATCGAGCACGGCCTTCAGGCTCTCGATCTCGCTCGATCCCCGGAACGGGTGGCGCTGGACCAGGCAGAGGTAGAGCACCAGGCCGGCGGAGAAGATGTCGATGCGCGGATCGGAGACGCCCGAGCTCACGTGCTCGGGCGCCATGTACATCACCTTCCCCTTCAACACACCCGACGCCGTTTGCTGCGCGGAGTCCGCCGCCTTCGAGACGCCGAAGTCCGTGAGCTTCACCTGTCCGTCGCGGCCGACGAGGATGTTGTGGGGCGTGACGTCGCGGTGGAGCACGGGCAGCGGGCGTCCGTCGTCGTCGACGAAGGAGTGGGCGGCGGCCAGCGCGCTGCACACGTCCGCCGTTACGCGGCAGCACAGCTCGATGGGCAGCGGGGTCTCGGTGCGAACGGCGAGCTTGATGAGCGTGTTCAGGTCGGGCCCGCGGACGTACTCCATGACCATGAAGAACTCGTCCTGCTCGCGGCACAGGTCATAGATCTGCACGATGTGGGCGTGGGACAGGCGGGCGGCGACGCGCGCCTCCTGTGTGAACATCTTGACGAACGCGGGCTGGGCCGCGAGGTGCGGCAGGATTCGCTTGATGACGACCTTCTTCTCGAAACCCTCGAGGCCGAGCTGTTTGCCGAGCAGGATCTCCGCCATGCCTCCGATGCCGATGCGGCGGGCCACCCGGTACTTGCCGAGGCGCGCGCCGGGGCCGAACAGCAGGGCGCCCGTGGGCGTGCTCGGCGGGTCGAGCGGCTCACCCACCGGGGGCGTCGGGTTCTCGGCGAGGTACTGCGCGACGTCCGGGGTCATCGGCGTCAGATCGATGGCGGCGAGGGCGGCCGTGGACGCCTTGCGCCAGGTGAACTCGAGCGGCTCGCCGCACACCGGGCACGGCGCGCCGGAGATGGGGGCGCCGGTGGACCAGGCGCTCACATCGACGCAGCGCTCGGCGTCGCACCGGCCGCAATGCGCGCGCATCTCGAAAGATGCGACCTTCGGCCGCTTGGGGTGCGCGGCGATCCACTCGGCGAGGGCGATGGGGACGCGCGCGAGCAGGGCGTCGGGCGCGACGGCGAGCGCCTCGTCGAGCCGGGCGAGCCCGTCCTCCGTGGAGCTCGTGACGAGGGAGAGCACGAAGACGACGTGGCCCTCGAGCCCGTCCGCATAGCGGCGCACGCGCGTCGACTTGCCGAGGTGGCCGACGAGCCAGAGCGCGGTGAGCGAAGCACCGACATGCTTCGCCACGCGCAAGACGGACTTGGGCCGCTCGATGGTGCCGTCGAGGATCGCCTCGACGCGCGGGGGCACCGAGGCGGGCAGTGTCTGCAACGCGCTGCGAAAGTAGGTCTGCTCGAGGTCGTCGAACTCGGCTTCGCTGGAGCACTTCGGACACCGTACCGCCGGCGCGCGCTGCGCCACGAGGGCGTCCCGCCCCGAGCGCACGTCGAGGATGACCTCGAAGGCGAGATCGCACTCCGGGCAGAGGTACGGCAGGTAGAGGCTGAGGATGCAGCCGCGTCCGCCGAACCGGGGCACGCTGTTGAATTGCGCGACCATCGCGGGGCGACAACGCATGAAGTAGAGGTGCTCGGTCGCGGTGCCCTTGAGACCCTCGAGCCACTGGCGCACGCCGAACGACGTGATGCGAGGGACCGCGTCGAGGTCGATGACGATCGGGTGCGCGCGCTCGGCGAGCCGCACGCTGAGGCTCGCGCCGTCGAGGTGCTCGTCGATCACACCTGAGAGGCGGATGCGGGACACCCCCTCGTAGTGTTTCACCTCGATGGTCGCGCCGTTCGTCACCGACACGCACTGTAACGCGACGGAGCCGGCAATCGCGATCGTCTCACTTCAGCTCGTTCGAAGCCTGCCGATGAGAGGGACATGCGCCCCGTCCTCACCCTCCTCCCGCTCTCGTCCGCGTCGCTGCTTTGTGCCTGCTCGTTCGCACCGTCGATCCCCGTCAGCGTGGTGACGCCCGCGGTGGATGTGGACGTCGACGCCGAGCGAACGGCGCTCGAAGACGCCGTCTGCCGTGACGCCGGCTCCCAGGGCTGCGGCGTGATCGCCGCGCTCGACGAGAGCGACGACGGCGTCGCCGCCGATCCCCCGCGGCTGCCACGACTGCTGCCGTTCGACATCCTCGCGCACGGCGCAAAGGTGAACGTCGCACGTTGGCTCGAGAGCCAGCGCGCGGTCCATGACGTCGTCCCCGCCGTCACCGTGCCGGTGGACCTCGGCGCCTTTCAGCTCGCGGCGTCGGAGATCAGGAGCGCCCACGTCGTCGATGCGAAGCTGACGTTCGGCGACGACACGTTGACGATCGACCTCCCCGCGCTGCGCATCGCGGTGCAGCAGGGCGACGGTGAGCCCGTGGACGTCGCCGCCGTCGCGCCCCACAGCGGCGGCAGCGGCGAGGACGCGGCGGTCTTCTTCGCCGACGGCGGCACCGACGCGCTCCTCGCGGCCGTCGCCACCGGCAACGCCACGCTCACCGTGCACGCGGACTCCGATGCGCCGCTCGGCCTCCTCGCCGGCCCCACGCAGGAGACCCTGGAGCGGCCCGGCGGCGCCGCACAGGTGGCGCTCGCCGTCACCCTCGACATCACCACGAGCCTCTCGACGAGCCTCGACGCCGCGGGCGTCCGCTAGTCCCCGGCTGGTGAGCGGGATGCTCTGACACCTTGGGACGCGGCTCAGCGTGACGGGCGAGCGGGGAGCGGTCGCGTGTACGGCAGGCGCGTGCGGCGCACGTGCGCGGTCCCGGTGAGGACGTCAGCGGTGACGTCAGCCCTCGCGCGCCTTGGCCTCCGCGGCGGCGGCGCGGGCTTCGACGTCACGGAAGCGCTTGGCCAGGGCCGTCACGAACGAGCGCGCGCCGAGGCGGCCGGTGATCTCCTCGGCAGGCACGACCACCAGCTCGACGTCGTCGACCGCGGACACCGACGCCGTGCGCGCGCCGCCGTCGAGCACGGCGGCTTCCCCGAAGACGTCGCCCGGGCCCATCTCGCGCAGCACCGTGCGCGCGCCGCCGATGTCGCGCCACGCGGCGCACGTGCCGCGCACGATGACGAAGGCTTCGACTCCGGGCTCGCCTTCGCGCACGACGACGTCGCCGGCGGCGACCTCGCGCACGTCGACGGACGCGCGCTCCTCCAGCGTGGCCTCGAGCTCTTCGCGAAACGCCGCCGCCGACGGCGGGCGCCGGCGCGGCTCACGAGCGAGCGCGCGCGCGCAGAGGTCGACGAGCGCGCGCGGAACGGTGAGCGCGGCCGCGTCGATCGGCGGGATCTCCAAGAGCATGTCGGCGAGGTCGGCGCCGCTCGCGCGCGGCGGGCGGCGCAGGAGCACGTCGTGGAGGATGGCGCCGAGGCCGAACACGTCGCTGCGCTCGTCGACGGCGGAGGGGTCGATCGCCTGCTCGGGCGCCATGTACGCCGGCGTCCCCGCGCGGACCCGCGGCGCGTCGTCGACGACGACGCCGCCCGGGCGAGGCAGCGCGCGCGCGATGCCCCAGTCCATCAGCGTCACCTCGCCGAACGCCCCGACCATCACGTTGTCCGGCTTGAGGTCGCAGTGGATGACGCCGCGGCTGTGGGCGTAGTCGACGGCGTCGCAGATCTTGACGAGGACCGGGAGGGCAAACCGCGCCCGCGCGGGAGCGCTCATGCCCTGGAGCTCCGCGAGCTTGTCGCCGAGGGTGCGCCCCTCGACGAGCTTCATCGCGAAGCACGGCCGCCCGTCGGCGTCCACGCCGACGCGGTACACGGGCACGATGTACGGGTGCGCGAGCTGCGCGAGCACCTGCGCCTCGGCCAGGAAGCGCCGCGCGGCGTCGGCGTCGTCGGCGCGCAGGACCTTGAGCGCGACGTCGCGGCGCAGGGCCTGGTCGCGGGCGCGGTAGACGGCGCCCGCGCCGCCGCTGCCGAGCAGGGCGCCGGGCTCGAGCGGCACGCGCTCGGCGTGCCGCGCCCAGGTGCGGCCGACGTCGTCGGCCTCGAGGGCGGCGGGCGAGAAGACGCGCGTGCTCGCGTCCGGGTGCTCGGCGACCGGCGCGACGGGGGGTGGCGGGGGGCGTCCGGGCTTGTCGGTCACGCCGGCGGGATCAGCGACCGGGGGGTCATCGGCGGTCGCCGATCACCCGGATGCCCGGGCCCGACACCGTCTGGCGCACGCGCGTGACGCCCTCGGCCTGGACGCCGATGGCGAGCGCGCTGGTGCCGTTCACGACCTTGACGACGATGGGGCCGGCGACGTCGTCGCTGGCCTGCGCGTCGAGCTGGTGCAGGAGATCGTCGGTGAGGAGCTGGTCGAGCGAGACGTGCAGATCGATGGGGAGGACCTGGCCCGCGTCCACGTTGCCCGCGAGCACGTCGCCGGCGGGGACGCGCAGCGCGAAGGTGTCGTCGAGGACGAGGAAGAAGGGCACGAGGGCGTAGTTGCCGCTCTCGTGGACGCCGACGACGGCGCTGTCCGAGGAGAGCGCGCGGTCCACGTGCTTGCCGGCGGAGCCGCCGTCGGGATCCTGCGACGGGTTCCCATCGGGGTCGCCGTCATCCTGGCCGGGGACGGCGGGGTTGCCGTCGGGGTCCCCGTCGTTGCGGGTGCCGTCGCGCGGCACGGCGGGGTTTCCGTCGGGGTCGCCGTCGGCGGGGTTGCCGTCGGGATCGCCGTCGGCGAGCTTGCTGTGGCAGTGGGCGGGGTTTCCGTCGGGGGTGCCGTCGGCCGTGCAGGGAACGGTGAAGCCGCGGGAGGTGCGGTCGCCCGCGCTCCTGGTGAGCATGTAGCCGTGCACGACGGCGGTGTGGCCCTCGAGCTCGCCGAGGCTCACGCCCGTGCTGTCCTCGAGCTTCTCGCGCTCGGGGGCCTGCAAGCCGAAGTGCTCGAAGCCGAAGACGAGGTCGCCCTGGTCCTGCAGGACCCAGTTGCGCTCGCCGCCGAGCACGTCGCCGAAGCCGTCGCGGTCATTGACGTCGTAGCGGAACAGCAGCGGCGACTCGTTGTCCGGGTCGCTGCCGAGCACGTCCGCGAGGACCTGGTCGTGATCACGCAGGGTGACGGTGGGGGCGTGGAAGATCACCTCGTCGATCACGACGCGGTCGGCGCGGGCGCCCAGCTCGATGAGCCCGTCCACGACCACGCGGGGCTCGACCGCGACGCTGCGGGCGCCGTCGGGCAGGGCGGACAGATCCGCGACATCGGCGCCGCACCCCGCGGCGAGCGCGCACAGGGAGACGCCAGCGATCACCGTGCTGATCGCTCGCGCAACAGGTCCCTGTCGTGTGATCTCGGGCATCGACACGCGCACACTCCCGTCCCCATGCGGCCGTAGGGCCGTCGGGGTGCCGCCTGATCGTACATCGATCAGCCGCCGGGACCCAACAAAGCAAGTGACATGCCCAGGTGGGCCCGTGTGCGACCCGAGGCCCCGCTCCCGCCGCCGAGGAGCTCGTCAGTCCTCGGCGTCTTCGCCGCGCGAGGCCTCCTTGATGGCCTTCAGCTCCGGGTTGCCGTTCACGATCTGCGACAGCCGCGGCCGCTTCATGCGCAACAGCGCCGCCGCCCGCGTGATGTTGCCGCCCGTCTGGCGCATGGCGTTGGCGATGGCCTCGAACTCCAGGCGGCGCTTGAGGTCGCCGAGCGCGATGCCCTCGTCGGCGCCGGCGGCCACCCGCCCGAGCACGTCCGCGGGGCGCCCGCCGTTTTGCTCGCGCGGCGCCGCAGGGCGCGCGGCCGGCAGCGGCGGGCGAACCGGCAGCGGGGCCCGCGCCGGCAGCGGCGCCGCCGCCGGGGCGACCGGGGCCGCGTGGGCCACCGGCGCCGCCGCGTCGAACAGCTCGGGGAACTCCGCGAGGTGCTCGACGTCGACGACGTCGCCCTCGCAAAAGAGCGCCACCGAGCGGATGACGTTTTGCAGCTCGCGGATGTTGCCGGGCCAGCGGTGCCGCATGAGCACCGCCTCCGCCTCCGGCGAGAGCGCCAGCGGCGCGCGCCCCACCTCGTCGCGGGTCTTGGAGAGGAAGCGCGTGGAGAGCACCGGGATGTCGTCGGGCCGCTCGCGCAGCGCGGGCATCTCCACCACCACCCCGCGCAGGCGGTAGTAGAGGTCCTCGCGGAAGGAGCCGTCCTTCACCATGCTCTCGAGGTCTCTGTGGGTGGCGCAGATGACCACGGCGTCGGTGCTGATGGTCTGCGTGCCGCCTACGCGCTCGAACTGGCGCTCCTGCAGCACGCGCAACAGCGACACCTGGGTCTTGGGCGAGATGTCGCCGATCTCATCGAGGAAGATGGTGCCGCCGCGGGCCAGCTCGAAGCGCCCGATCTTCCTGGCGAGCGCGCCGGTGAACGAGCCCTTCTCGTGGCCGAACAGCTCGCTCATCAAGAGCGTCTCGACGAGCGCCGCGCAGTTCACGCGCACGAAGGGCCCGTGGGCGCGCTCCGACAAGCGGTGCACCGCGGCGGCCACCAGCTCCTTGCCTGTGCCGCTCTCGCCGCGGATGAGCACCGTGGCGTTCTTGCTGCGCGCGATGCGATCGAGCCTGTCGAACACGCGCAACAGCGTCGGCGAGCGACCCACGAGCTCGGGGTAGCGCGCGTCCCACTCGGGCTTGCGCACCGCGGGCGCCGGCGCCTGCTGCGGCCGCAGCGTCTCGTCGGCGGCGCCCTCCGCGGCTTCGCCGGCGTCGTCGGCCACGGCGGCGGCGCCGAACAGGGCGGCGCGCGCGTTGTCGCGCAGCATGACCTCGCGCAGCGCCGGCGGCAGCCGCTCCGCCGTGGCCTCGACGAACGCGCGCGCGCGCGCGCGAGCGGCGTCGGCGCTTTTGGGGTCGCCGCGGCCCTCGAAGCGGTCGGCGAGGAAGGCGAGCGTGCGCCACGCGTCGTCGTGGGCGCGCAGCTTGTCCATCTCGTCGACGGCCTGCGACAGGAGCGACAGCCCGCGCACGGCGTCGTCGTCGCCCTTGGAGAGCGCGAGCGCGCCCTCGACGGCGGAGCGCCGCGCGTGCGGCAGCGTCCCCGGCGCCGCCGCCGGCAGCTCGGCGACGCGCTCCTCGGCGCTGCCGAGGTCGCCGAGCAGGATGGCGGCCCACGCGGCCTTGGCGGTCATCTCCACCACGCGCGAGGTCTCGCCGATGCGCAAGAACAGCTCGCGCGCCTTCTCGTACGAAGCGAGCGCCGCGCCGGGCTGGCCCTGGTTGAAGGCGAGGTCGCCCTCGGTGAAGTGCACGAAGGCGCGGCCGCGGTCGCTGTCGTCGGACTCGGCGAGGCGGCGGCTCTGCTCGAGCCACGTCTGCGACGCCTCGTAGTCGCCGAGCGCGCAGGTGAGGTTGGCGAGGTTCCAGGTCACGCGGCGCACGGCGTTCCTGTCGCCGAGGCGTGAGAAGCGCGCCCACGCCGCCTTGTAGCGCTCGAGGCTCCGCCCCAATTCACCGGAGCGCTGCTCGATGGCGCCGAGGTTCAACAGCGCGTTCGACTCCGAATGCAGATCACCCGCCGCCTGCGCCGACGACAGCGCGCGCTCGAGCATCTCGCGCGCCTCGTCATTGTGGCCGCGACGGTGGCGCGCGAGGCCCGTGTTGACGCGCGCGAGGATGGACTCGTGCTCGAGGCCGTGCTCCTCGGCGAGCTCGAGGTTCGACAGGAAGCGCGCCTCGGCGTCGTCGAAGCGGTCGCGCGAGTAGGCGACCTTGCCGAGCGTGTTGCTGTTCCTCAAGCGGAACGCCATGGGCGCGTCCGGCGCCGCCCGCGCGGCCTCCTCGGCGAGCCGCTCGGCGGCGTCGAGGTCGCTCTTCATGTAGTTGACCTCGGCCATGGCGGCGAGGACGAGGGCGCGCTCGGGCAGGACGTCGCCGTCGGCGTCGTCGTCGGCGTCGGCGTCGGCGTCGTCGGCGTCGGCGTCGCCCGCGGCCGGGGCTTCGCCCAGCGTGCGGGTCTCCTCGAGGACCTCGAGGGCCGCGCGGTGATCGCCGCGCGCGCTCAACAGCTCGCCGATGCGGCGCAGCACCGTGGGGAGCTGCTTTTTGGACGCGAGCGTGCGCATCTCGGCGGCGGTGGCCAAGGCCCCGCGGAGGTCGCCGCGCAGGCGTTGGGCCTCGACGAGGTGGCCGAGCAGCGCGAAGCGCTCCTCCGACGACGCCACCGGCAGCGTGCGCCCCACGAGGTCGACGACGGTGCCGTAGGCGAACGTGAGGAGCAGGCGCTCGCACGCCGCGAGCACCCAGGGCACGGCGCGCTGTGGGTGCGTGCCGCGCAGGAAGTGGAACGCCAGCAGCGGCTCCGACAGCTCGCTGCCGCGCTGCTCGAGGGTGCCGGCGACGGCGTGGTGCAGCGCCGCGCGCTCGTCGGCGGGCAGGTTCTCCTTCAGCACCTCCTGGTGGTGCGGGCGCGAGAACGTGAAGAGCAACTCGCCGTTTTGCAGGCGGCGCGCGAGCATGCGCTGCTCGACGAGCTGGCCGAGCGCGTGCGCCACCTCGCCCACCGGCGCCTGCACGATGGCCGAGAGCAGATCCGGCGGCGCCGGCCGCGACAGCACGGCGAGGGCGCGCAGCGCGCGACGCGCCACGGGATCGAGGGCGTCCACGCGCTGGAGCAGGAGCGCGTCGGTGTCGCGGGGCAGCGACTCGAGCAGCTCGTCGACGTCCTCGGGGCGGCCGCGGCTGGCCGCGAGCAGCTTGTCGAGGAGCGCGTGGTTGCCGAGGTACTCGACGAGCTGCGCGCGCGTGAGCCCGGCGACGTCGAACATGCGCGCGCGCTTGCCGGCGGACAGCGAGCGGGCGAAGGCGGGGCCGCCGTCGTCGTCGGTGCGCGCCCCCACCATCAGCACGCCGGGGACGTCGTCCTCGCCCACGTCGGGGTTGAACAGGTGCTGCGCGAGGAAGCGCACGGCCTCGCGGGTGTCGTCGTCGGCGTAGTGCAGGTCGCTCAGCAGCACGGTCAAGGGCGCGGCGCGCGACAGCTCGATGAAGAACGCGCGCAGGGCCTCGAGGAAGCCGGTCTTGTCGCGCGCGCGGGGCGCGGGCTGGTGCTGCAGCGTGGGCAGCAGCACCGCGAGGGCGCGGGCGTGGGCGTCGAGGAAGTCCTCGGCGAGCCCGCGCGCCTCGAGGAAGGCGAGCGCCTGCGCCGCCGGCTCCCGCAGCGCCGCGAACGGGTGGGGCGCGGCCTGCTCCGCGCGGCCGAAGAGCACGAGGCGCCCGCGCGCGGACAGCTCGCGCCTCAGCTCCGAGAGCAGCAGCGCCTTGCCGACGCCGCGGGGCCCGCCGAGGACCACGACGCCACCGCCCTTGTCGGCCAGCTCGTCGTGAAGCTCGAGGAGCTCACGAACGCTGCGCTTGGACCCCTCGAGGAGGGGCTTTGCGGGGGCCACCACGACGTCGCGCTTAGCACCCTGAACGCGACCCGGCGAGGCCCGCGGTCACACCGATCCACCGCGCGGCCGTCGACGTGCCCGTCACTCCGCGCCTGCGTCGGGCTGCAGGAGCGCGCCCGCGCCCGGGGCCGCGCCGCGGACCCAGCCGTCGAAGAGGCCGGCGACGACGCCGGCGCCGGCGCCTACGGCGGCGACGGGCACGATGACGGGGCATGATCTGCGGGGGATCGTGGACGCCCTGGAAGCTCGCGCAGCCGACGCCCGCGGCGAGGACGAGCCCGAGCACCGAGGCGCCGCCGGTGGAGGCCGCGACGAGCGCGGTTCGCGGACGACGACGACGACGAGGGGGACGGGTCGCATGGCGCGGCTGTCGCCGGGCTCCCGGACAGCGAGCAAGCGGCGCGCCGTGGTGTCCGCTCGTGGCACAGGCACTGCACGCCATGCTCTCGACCCACCCGCGGTCGGGAGGTGCGCACCATGTGGCGACGACGTCTTCTCTCCATGACCCTGGCGTCCGTGTCCATCGGCGCCGTCGCGGTCCTCGTGCACGCCTCGCCGGTGCCGTCCCTCGCCGCCGCCGTCGTCGACGCGCCCCCGGACGCCGCGCCCCCCGGCCCGGCGTCGCCGGACGCGGGCCCCGGCGCAGCCGACGCCGGTGTCGACGTCGAGGCGCCCGACGACGCGGGCAGCGCGGATGAGGCGGCCGACCAGGAGGCCGACGCGGGGCCGAGCGTGGACCAGGCGCTCCTCGACGAGATCGAGCGGCTCCGCCTCCTGCTCGAGCAGCAACAGCTTCAACAACAAGAGCAGCCGCCGCCGGCGACGCGCGAGGATGTCTACCTGAGCCAGGATCCGAACCAGGGCGCCGCCCCCGCCGACATCGTCGTCACCAAGGAGGTGCGCGCCGCCCTGCAGGACGACGACGACCTGTCCGCGCAGGCGCACAGCCGGCTGTACGTGACGACGACCAACGGCGTCATCCTCCTGCAGGGCGAGGTCCCCAGCGAGCGCGAGCGCTCGCTGGTCGAGGACAAGGTCCGGGCGCTGGTCGGTGACCGCTTCTACGTCACCAACGCCTTGATCGTGCGCGACCGCGGCATCGAGTAGCTCACGGGCTGTTGGTGAGCGGGTCGAAGGTCAAGACGCCGTCGCACTCGTTCTCGCACGGGGCCGTGCGCGTGATGCCGCCGCCCTGGTTGATGCAGGCGCCGGTGACGAGGATGGAGGTGCCGGCGGTGAGCGCGGTTTTGCACTGCGCGAGGTCGTTGTTGCACATGCAGGGGATCTCGCCGGGGTCGACGGTGTCGTTGTTGTCGTCGACGACGTCGGGGGCGTCGGCGGGGATGCCGGGGCCGGCGTCGGCGACGATGGCGAGGCCGCCGTCGGCCTCGATGAAGCTCTCGGCGCACGCCGCGCCCGGAAAGCGCGTGCCCCGGTGCGCCAGACAGGTGCAGCACTCGTCGATGAGCTGCGGCCGGAGCCCCGCGAACGCCTCCGACTGCGCGAGGCATGAGCGCAGGTCGCACGCGCCGGCGCCGCCGACGAGCGCCGCGGCCAGGACGAGCGCCGCGCGGCGCGCGCGGCTCACGAGCGCCCCCCGAGCCTGGCGTCGAGCCACGCGAGCGCGCCGTCCTCGTCGGCGAAGGCCCCGTCGAGCTGGGCCTCGAAGGCCTCCTTCAACAGCGGCCCGAACTCCGGCCCCGGCGCCAGGCCGCGCGCGATCAGGTGGCGGCCGAGCAGGAGCGGCGCCGAGGCCTTGTCGTCCACGTGGAGCGCCGCCGCCCGCTCGAGCAGCCAGGCGCCCGCGTCGTCGTCGCGGGCGAGGGCGTCCTCGGTGGTGCGGCCGAAGTGGTCGGCGCGGGCCACCCGCACCAGGCGCGGGATGGGCACCCGCAGGGCGAGGCGGCGGACGGCGGCGTCACCGGCGCCGTCGCGGTAGAGCTGGAAGGGCTTGAGGTGGTCGCGCACGACGGCGACGACGTCGTCGATCAGGGCGTGGGGCGCGCCGATGCGCCCGAGGAACGCGCGCGTGGGGGCCTCCCCCTGGGACTCGTGGTCGCGGCTGCGCGTACGCCCGTCGACGAGCTGCGTGGTCGCGGGCTTGCCGAGGTCGTGGCAGAGGGCGCCGAGGACCACGCGCAGCCGCTCGTCGTCGTCGAGGCCGTCCTGGTGGGCGATGCGCGCGGCCTCGTCGACGACCATCAGCGTGTGCGTCCAGACGTCCCCCTCGGGGTGCCACTCCGGCTCCTGCGGGCAGCCGACGAGCGTGCCGAGCTCGGGGAAGAGCGCGTCGATCGCCCCGGTCTCCTTCAAGACGAGCAGGCCGACGGACGGCCAGGCCCCGCGGGCGCACAGCTTCTCCATCTCGCCCCACACACGTTCCACCGGGAGCGTGGACAGCTCCTCCTGCAGCGCCCGGCAGCGCTCGATCGTCTCGGGGGCGACCTCGAAGCCGAACCGCGCCGCGAATTGCGCCGCGCGCAGCACGCGCAGCGGGTCCTCGTCGAACGCCGGCGACACGTGGCGCAAGAGGCCGGCCTCGAGGTCGGCGACGCCGTTCCAGGGATCGACGAGCGCGGCGGCGGCGGCTCCGGCGGCGGGGCGCGCGCCCCCGTCGGCGCCGGCGCCGAGGTCCAGGGCGATGGCGTTGACCGTGAAGTCCCGGCGGGCGGCGGCGTCCTTCGGGTCCATGAACGGGTCGCTCTCGACGACGAAGCCCTTGTGTCCCCGGCCGTGCTTGGACTCCCGCCGCGGCAGCGACACGTCGAAGGTGCGCCGTTGATCGGCCTCGCCGACGGTGACCTTGAGCACGCCGAAGGAGCGGCCGACGGCGTTCACCGAGAAGCCCGCGAGCGCGCCCTCGAGAGCGGCGAGGGGGAGCGCGTGCACCTCGACGTCGACGTCCTTGGGCGCCGTGCCGAGCAGGTGGTCGCGCACACAGCCGCCCACCGCCAGCGGCCGCCCGCCCGCGGCGCGCACGACGTCGACCAGGCGACGCAGCGGGGCGTCGACGGCGAACGGCCGGGCGAGCCCCGGCAGCCCCTGCACCGCGCGCGCTCCCTCCGGCGGGCTGTGAATGTTCACCACGAAGTCACCGTCCTGTGCGGCATCCATCTTGCGACGTCTTGAGATTGCGTGTCGACGCACACGCCCTTCACACGTTGAGCCGAGGCCGTCATCATGTCGAGCACCACAACGTTCCCCAATCCCCTCGACACCGTGAAGATCTCGCGCTTCGCCCGTCTGGTCGCCTTCGACGACCGCTTGCTGCGCCGCCTGGTGAAGAACCGCCGGGCCCGCACCGCGTTCGCGCTTCGCTCGCTCTGCCGCATGTACGACCCCGACATGGTCATCATGGCCGTGGCCATCGCGCTGTTCGCCCCGAGCCTCGTCTCCATCGCCAACCACGCCGCCCTCGCGCTCATCAGCACGTCGCTGCTCGTGGTGGTCGTCAAGCGCATCGTGCGCCGCACCCGCCCGGCCGAGGAGCTGCACGGCAGCGCGCCCCCGGATCGCTTCAGCTTCCCGTCGGGCCACACGGCCGCTGCGTTCGCGCTGGCCATCGCCATGTTCGGCGCCTCGCCGACGCTCGCGCCCGGCCTGTTGCTGCTCGCCATCTGCGTCGCCTACGGCCGGATGTACCTCGGCGTCCACTACCCGCTCGACGTCGCCGCGGGCGCCGCCATCGGCCTGGTCACCGGCTCCATCGTCGCGCTGGTGCGGATCCCCGACGTCATCGACCTGCCGTTCAAGATCCCCGGACTCTGAGCCCGGCCAATCCCACACGCGGGCCACACGTCAGCGGCAGCGGCGGTAGCAGGCGTCGATGCTCTTCTTGAAGAGCTTGACGTCGTCGAGCGGCAGGTCGTGGAGCCTGGGCGCGGTCCTGATGAGCGGCGCGGCGCACGGGTCGTGGCAGTGCCGGATGGCCGCGACCATGTCGGTCAGCGTGAGCACCTTCGGCGCGTGGCTGTGCGTGCGGCCGCTGTGCTTGCGCACCGGCTCGCGGGCGGGGGGCGGGTCGGCCGGGGGCGGCGGGTCGGCGGCGCGGGCGTCGGCGGCGGCGTCGGGGGGGCAGCGTCGGCGGCGTCGGGGGCGGCGGGGGCGGCGGCGGGCACCGGCGCGGGCGGCGTGGCCACGGGCGCGGGCATGGCCGCCACCGGCGGCGGCGCGGGGCGATCGGGTCGCAGCACCACGACGGCGGCGACGGCGGCGACGGCGACGACGGCGACGGCGGCGACCGCGATCACGCCCACGGCGGCGAGCCCCGCCGCGCGGCGCGGCGCCGGCATCGGCTGCGAGCGCAAGATGAGCTGCGTGGGATCGTGGATGGTCTGGGCGTGGACCGACGTCGCGATGGAGAAGACGTCGCTGCTCGAGCTCGCCGGCGCCGCCGGGGTGCGCACCGTGGTGAAGCCGGGGGTGGGCTTGGCGCTCAGCCCGGCGAAGCCCTGCATCAGCTCGCGGATGGCGACGAGGTCGCCGGCGAAGGTCTCGTTCATCAGCCGCCGCAGGGCGGGGCCGCCGGCGGGGAGCGCGTGCACGCGCGCGTACTCGAGGATGGCGTCGCGCAGCTCGCCGCAGGTGCGGAAGCGGTCGTCCTTCTCCGGGGCGAGGGCGCGGCGCAGGATGGCGACCATGTCGGGGTCGAGCGCGTCTAGGCGGCGGGGGACGTAGGTGCCGATGCCCGCGCTCTGCCAGATCTCCTGCGACGACAGCCCCGCGTAGTAGCGCTCGCCCGCGAGCATCTCGTAGATCACGACGGCGGCGGAGAACTGGTCGGCGCGCGGGTCGACGACCTCGGCGCGCGCGTGCTCGGGCGCCATGTACGCGAGCTTGCCCATCACCGCCTGCGATCCCGTGGAGCTGTGCTCGCTGGTGGCCTCGCGCCCGGTCTCGGCGAGGCCGAAGTCGATGAGCTTCACCTCGCCCTCGAAGTTCACGAGCACGTTTTGCGGCGAGATGTCGCGGTGCACGAGGTGCAGCGGCCGTCCCGTGGCCGGGTCGACGTGGCGATGGGCATAGTCAAGCGCGTCGAGCAGCTCGGTGGCGACGTGCACCGCGCACTCGGGCGGCAACGGCGTGCCTCGGGAGGCGAGCTCGTCGACGACGGCGCGCACGTTGCGGCCGATGACGAGCTCCATGGCGAGGTAGAAGCTCGGGCCGACGCGGCCGACGTCGAAGACGGGGCAGATGTTGCGGTGCGAGAGCTGCACGACGAGGCGCGCCTCTTCCACGAAGCGCTCGACGTACTCGTCGTCGGAGGAGTAGCGCGCGCGCAGCGTCTTCACGACGCAGTGCTTCTCGATGCCCATCATCCCGCCGGTCTTGGCGAGGAAGACGTCGCCCATGCCGCCGCGGCCGATGCGGTGCAGGAGCAGGTACGCCCCGAACGGCGCCGGGAACAGGACCTTGACGTCCGTGGCGGGGTCGCCGGGCACGAGGGACAGGGTCTGGGACGTCTCGGCGGACATGTCGTCACCGGCGAGCATACAGCGACGTTCGCCGGCCTTTGATGCCGCCGGCCCCCGCGCTGTGTTATTCGACGAGGATGCTCGCGCTCTGCCTCGTCGCCGGCGTCGTCGCCGGCGCGCCCTCCGTGCGGGTAGGTATCCTCGACGCCGCCGGCTCGGACGTCACCCGACACGATTGGGCGCGCATGGGCAAGGTCGACGAGGCCGTGCGCCGCGCCGCGCGCGATCTGCCACAGCTCGACGTGCAGGAGGCGTCGCGCACCACCGCCAAGGTGGACTCGGTGGCGGACATGGGGATCGTGTGCGGCTCCGAAGACGCGGTCTGTCTCGGCAAGGTCGCCGTGCTCGTCGACGTCGATCGCATCGTCGCCCCATCGGTGCGCTTCGAGCGCGATCGCACGTGGCTGAAGATCCTCGTCGTCGCCGGCAACGGCGCGCACAGCGAAGCGGAGGCGTGGCTCGACGGCGATCCGCGCGCCGGCGACGTGAAAAGCGTCATCGAGGCCGCCTTCGCGGCCGCCCCGTCCGCGCCCTTCCCCGCCGCCGCCGCGGACCCGCCGGCCGAGACGCCCGCACCGCCCGCCCCGCCCGCGCCCGATGCCTCCGCCGCGCCCGCCGCCGCGCCCGCCGCCGCAGCGCCGGAGGAGCGCGCGCCCGTGGCTGCACCACCCGCCGCGCCGTCGCCGGAGCTGCCGCCGCTCTTCCTCGCCGGCGCGGTCACCGCCGGCGTGGGCGCCGTCGTCACCGCCGGCGGCGTGCTCGGCGCGCTGGTGATGGACAACGAGGTCGCCGCGAAGGCGGACTGGACCGACCGCGGACCCAAGCAGCTCCTCGGGCAGGCGTTCATCGGCGTCGCCGCCGTCGGCGGCGCCGCCGTCGTCGCCGGCGTCGTGCTCGCGGCGCTGCCCGAGTGACAAGCGACCGGAGCGAGCGGCCGCGCGGAGTCAACGCGCGAAGATCATGACCTGCTGATCGCGCAGCTCGCCGTTGCGCTCGCAGTCGGGCACCTGGCAGCACGGGTCGGCGCCGTTGAAGCCGCTGTCGGTCACGCCGAACGCGGGGCACTGCGCGTCGCCGCTGTCGCGCAGGTAGAAGTAGCCGTCGCTGCCGATGCACCCCGCGCGGTTCATCATGAACGCACCGGCGAGGGGAGCGTCGACGCACGCCGTCCCCACGGACTGAGCCCCGACGTCCTCGACGTCGATGTTCCTGAGCGCCGCGTCGTTCACCTCGACGTCGAAGCTGATGTGGTACTGGTGCGCCCCCGGCGTGAGGTCGGCGGTGGCCTCGGCGACGAGCAGCTCGCGCGCGGGGACCAGCGTGGAGATGGCGTCGAGGGAGTAGGGCGCGGCGAGGTCGGCGAGGGAGCCGGCGTCGAACCCCCAGCCAAAGTGCGGCGCGCCGCCGCCGGCGACGGAGCGGCCGAGCAAGGTCCAGCCGCCGTCTTCGACGACCATGTCGCACCACACCGTGCGCTCCCCGTCGGCGCCGTCGACGACGGCCTCGCCCGTGGGCAGCGTCGGATCGTCCGCGTGCAGCGAGCGGCACGTGCGGCGCTCGCGCACGAAGAGGAGCCCCTGTTCGCCGTCGAGGTTGCCGGTGCCGGGGCAGTCGGCGGTGTCGTCGGGGGGCGTGCCGTTGAGCGCCCAGCCGTCAGCGCGCAGGCCGAAGAAGCTCTCGCAGGAGGGGCTGTCGCGGAAGGCGTAGATGTCGTCGAAGCCGTTGCAGCCGCCGCGGTTGAAAAAGAACGGTTGGCCGCGGTCCTCGTTGACGTTGCACGAGCTCGCGATCACGCGCGTGGCGCCCACGCGGAGCACCTGCACGTCGGCGGCGCCCGGGCCCCTCAGGTCCCGGTCGTAGCGCACGACGTAGACGTCGTCGCCGAGGCCGGCGACGCCCGCGCCGAGGCTCGCCGCGAGGACCTCGTCGGCGCGCCCGAGGGCGGCGCCGCGCGAGTAGGGCTGCGCGAGGTCGTCCACGCTGCCGGTGGCGTCGTTCCAGCCGAACGGCTGCGCGCCGGGGTCCGCGCCGGGGGCGCTGCGCGCCACCAGGGTCCAGCCGCCGCCGTCGGTGCTCATGTCGCAAAACGTCGGGACGCCGTGGAGCTCGAAGATGCCGGAGGCGGCGCCGGGGCTCGCGTCGAGCGCCTGCAGGCAGGTGTCGACGTCGAGGACCTCGCCTTCGCCCTCTCCCTCGCCCTCTCCCTCTCCCTCTCCTTCACCTTCGCCTTCTCCCCCTCCTTCGCCCTCGCCCTCTCCTTCGCCCTCTCCTGCGCCGGCGCCGCCGCAGACGCCGGCGACGCAGCGCTTCTCCGGCGGGCACTGCGCGTCGTCGTCACAGGCGAGCCCGAGGCCGAACAGGCGGCACGACGGCGCGCCCGCGAGGAGCGAGACCGCGAGCGCGAGGAGCGGCGGCGGGCGGCGCATGCTCGAACGATAGCGCGTCCGCGCCGGGCTAACGGCGGGTGGCCTTGAACGCGCCATCCGTGAACGACAGGGTCGAAGCGCCGTCGCCGCTCACCATGTCGAAGGCGAACCGGCCCGTGAGGATGTCGCCGTCGACACCGAGGAGCAGCACGTCGCCGGTGTGCGCGTCGTCGGTGATGAAGCTGCCGCCCTCGAGGAGGTTGGCCGCGCCGCTCTTGTCGCTGCGCGAGGCCTGCGGCACGCAGATGGGGAACGCGCCGTCGCCGACCAGGGTGTCGAGGTCGGTGCCCGTCTCGTCCACGGCGATGACCATGTCGAGCACACCGACGTCGACGCTGGCGTTGCTGCCCGGCCCCCAACTGGCGGTCCCGTCGAACGCGGCGCCGTCGGAGCGGGTGGCGGTGCCCTTGCCGTCGGCGACGTCGGGCGGGTCCGTCGAGAGCCCGCCACAGTCGACGGCCTTCGGGCAGCCGGCGGTGAGGCCGGCAGTCACGAGCGCCGCCGCCCCGAGCGCCGCGCGGACGAAGGACGAGGTGCGCAGCGCGGGGCTCATTCGGCCACCGGGAGGCAGCCGACGTTCGACTGGCCGCCGAGGTTCAACAGGATGCCCGCGCGCGCGCCGATGGTGGCGCCGCAGACGCTGTCGATGTCGACCTCGTTGTCGGTGCCGCTCGAGATGGTCTGCGTGATGTTGCCGCCGCCGACGACGAGCTCGACGAAGCCGTTGGTGATCGGCTGCGGATCGCGTTGGAAGTACGTGAAGCTGACGTTGCTGTAGCAGCCGTCGCCGATGGGCGTGGCGCGGACGTCGAAGATCACCGGGCCGGCGGCCTCGCGCGGCTGCCCCTGGACGTCGGGGTCGTCGGTGCAGTCGGCTGTGTCGTCGTCGGCGGGCGGCAGGCAGGCGCCGGCCTCGAGGAAGGTGCCGTCGAGGTCGCACAGGCCGTTGTCGCAGTCGGCGTCGCTGCTGCAGCCGCCGTCGACGCCGCGCCCGGTGCGTCCGTCGCCGGCGGTCTCCTGGCACGAGCCGGCGACGCAGAAGGGCAGCGCGTCGGGGCAGTCGCCGTCGTCGGCGCAGTTGATGGTGCCGAACAGCTCGCAGCCACCCGCCCCGAGGACGACGACGGCGGCGGCGGCCGCGGTGAGGCAGGACGACAGGGGGGACCGTGCGGGCGAGGGCATGTGCGTTACTCCACGAGGAAACCGACGAGCGTGACGGCGGCGCCGACGGCGGCGACGCCGCCGGACACGAGGGTGGCGGTGAGATAGCCGGGGCCGTTTTGTAGCGCGGCTTGCTTGTCGGCGCCCGTCGCGCGCGGGTTGCGCACGGTGTCGTCGGCCACGAACGTGGCGAGCCCGAAGGCGCCGGCGGCGACCGCGCCCGCGGCGAGCACGACGCCCCCGGCCACGGTCACGAAGGGGAAGCCCGGCGGCGGCGTCGTCGGCGGCGGCGGCGGCGGCGCGGGCTTGCCGAACACGCGCGCGGCCGCGGCCGGCATCTCGGCGGCGGCGCGCTCGACGCTGTCCACCCGGAAGCTGTCGCGGCCGACGGAGCGAGCGTCCTCGGGATCGACGAGGGAGACGCTCACCACGTAGCTCGACCCGAGGTGCGCCACGCTCGCGTAGAGCACACGGTCGGCGCCGAGGGCGGCGCCGATCTCGGCCAGGCAGTCGCTGCCGCCGTCGCAGCCCGTGGCCTGCTTTTGCGCCTCCACGTCGAGGACGCGGCGCATGTCCTCGGACGAGATGACCTCCACGCCCTTGCGCTTTTGCACGGCCGCCGCGAGCTGGTCGCGCAGCGCGCCCGCCTCCTCACCGCTCAACGACGGGCCCGCGACATCGAGGACGAGGATCTTCGTCACGCGCGTGGCCGCGGCGGTTGTCCCGGCGGCCGTACCGGCGGCTGTCCCGGCGGCGGCGGGGCCCGCGGCGGTCACCCCGAGGGCGAGGACGAGGAGGGCGGGCGACATACGCGGGCGCTTTCGGGTGTGCGTGCGCATCCCGCAACGGGGCACCTTGTGATGCCGGAACACCTTGACGGCCGCGGCCCGAGTGACGATGACTATCCGGATGGCAACCGCGCCGTTGCTCCTGCTGTTCGTCGCCGTGGCCCCCCGGGTCGACGCCGACCTCGCGCAGGCTCCCAGCGTGCTCTTGCCCGTGAGCGAGGCCGCCGTCGTCGTCGCGCGCGCCGGCGCTCCGTCGTTGCCGTTGCTCGTGGCCTCTCCGTCGGCGTGGGCCGACGTCGCCGTCCCCGCTGCGAAGGCCGCGCGGCCGCCCCGGGCGGTGGTCATCCCGCCGCTCGTCCCCGCCGCCGAGCCGGCGCCCGCCGTGGCGCCGCGCCGGGAGCCGGGCGCGGCGCGCGGCCCGCCCGCGGCCTAGCCCCGAGCCCCTCTTCTCCCTCCTCTCGCCGCCGCGGCCCGAAAGCGCGGGCGGCGCCCCTCTTCTCCGGAATTTCCCGTGAACATCATCAGCAAGCTGTTCGGCACCAAGAACGATCGAGAGATCAAAGCCCTTCGCCCCCGGGTGGCCGCCATCGCCGCGCTCGAAGACCGGATGAAGGCGCTGTCCGACGAGCAGATCGCCTCCCGCATCGCCGAGCTCAAAAACGAGGTGCAAAAGGCCCTCGCCGAGAGCAAGCAGAAGTGGCCGGGCCCCTCGGGCAACTACGAGGAGGACCAAAAGCGCGAGAAGAACGCGGTCAACGCGGTCCTCGACCCCTACATCCACGAGACCTTCGCGCTCGTGCGCGAGGCCGGGCGCCGCGTGCTCGGCATGCGCCACTACGACGTGCAGATGGTCGGCGGCATGACGCTGCACCTCGGCAAGGCCGGCGAGATGAAGACCGGCGAGGGAAAGACCCTCGTGGCCACGCTGCCCACGGTGTTGAACGCCCTCACCGGCGAGAGCGTCCACGTCGTCACCGTCAACGACTACCTCGCCACCCGCGACGCCGAGTGGATGGGCCGCATCTACCGCTTCCTCGGCATGAGCGTGGGCGTCGTCGTCCCCCACCAGGGCGACCGCGCCAAGCGCGAGGCGTACCAGAGCGACATCACCTACGGGCAGAACAACGAGTTCGGCTTCGACTACCTGCGCGACAACATGAAGTTCCAGCTCAAGGACTACATGCAGCGCGGCCACGCCTTCGCCGTCGTCGACGAGGTCGACTCCATCCTCATCGACGAGGCCCGCACCCCGCTCATCATCTCCGGTCCCTCCGAGGAGGAGGTGGAGACGTACAAGGTCGCCAACGCCATCGTCCCGCAGCTCAGAAAGGACCAGCACTACACCATCGACGAGAAGGCGCGCACCGTCATCTTCACCGAGGAGGGCGTGCACCGCGCCGAGCAGCTCGTGGGCGTCGAGAACCTCTACGACCCCGTCAACATCGAGAAGCTCCATCGCCTCATGCAGGCCCTGCGCGCGCACACGCTGTACAAGCGCGACGTCGACTACGTCATCGAGAAGGGCGAGGTGGTCATCGTCGACGAGCACACCGGCCGCCTCATGTACGGCCGCCGCTGGTCCGACGGCCTGCACGGCGCCGTGGAGGCCAAGGAGAACGTGCGCGTCCAGCCCGAGACACGCACGCTCGCGACCATCTCGTTCCAGAACTACTTCCGCATGTACCGCAAGCTCTCCGGCATGACCGGCACCGCGGACACCGAGGCCGAGGAGTTCGCCAAGATCTACAACCTCGACGTCAACCTCATCCCCACCAACAAGCCCGTCATCCGCGTCGACCAGCAGGACCTCATCTACAAGACGGAGCGCGAGAAGTTCGAGGCCATCGCCGAGGACATCAAAGAGGCGCACAACAACGGCCAGCCGGTGCTCGTCGGCACCGTCTCCGTCGAGAAGAGCGAGGTGGTGGGCAACCTCCTGAAGAAGCTCAACGTCCCCCACCAGGTGTTGAACGCCAAGCGCCACAAGGACGAGGCCGGCATCGTCGCGCAGGCGGGCAAGCTCAAGGCCGTCACCATCGCCACCAACATGGCCGGCCGCGGCACCGACATCCTCCTCGGGGGAAACCCCGAGTACATGGCGCGGCAGGAGGTGCTCGCCAAGCTCCACGACGACCGTTACAAGATGGCCGTCGACGAGGAGGGCGAGGGCTCCAACGAGCCCAAGCCGGCCACGGCGGCGCAGGTCGCGGAGTTCGGCTTCCTCACCGGCCGCCCCAATCTCATCAACATCGGTCGCCTCGTCGACCGCGACCTCAAGGACCCGCTGTTCCTGCTCTCGTACGAGCGGAAGATGAACGAGTGGGAGGAGATGCAGAAGACCGCCGAGTCGCTCGGCGAGGGCGAGGTGGTCGCCGCCAACAAGCCCCCCGACGTGCCGTCCTCGATCGAAGAGGCGCGGGAGTGGGTGAAGCGGGACCGCACCGAGTTCTACACCAAGGCCGTCGAGCTCTACGCCGAGGCGCTGCCGCGCTGGGAGCAGGAGTGCGCCGCCGCCAAGGAGGCGGTGAAGGCCGCCGGCGGCCTGCGCATCGTCGGCACCGAGCGCCACGAGTCGCGCCGCATCGACAACCAGCTCCGCGGCCGCGCGGGCCGCCAGGGCGACCCGGGCTCGTCGCGCTTCTACATGTCCCTCGAGGACGACCTCATGCGCATCTTCGGCAGCGAGAAGATGATCTCCGTGATGGAGATGCTCGGCATGGAGGAGGGCGTCCCGATTGAGCACCGCATGGTGAGCAAGTCCATCGAGGGTGCGCAGAAGCGCGTCGAGGGCATGCACTTCGATTCGAGAAAGAACCTCATCGAGTACGACGACGTCATGAACCAGCAGCGCAAGGCCATCTACACCTTGCGCCGCAAGGTGCTCGAGGGCGGCCCTGATCTGAAGGAGATGATCCTCGACCTCGTCGAGCAGGCGATCATCAACACCGTGCAGGTCAACTGCCCCGAGAAGGCGCCGCCCACCGAGTGGAAGATCGACAAGGTCGCCGGCGACCTCCGCGAGATCACGGGCATCACCGTCGACCTCGTCAACGTGCGCGACCGCGACGACATCATGGACCGCTGCTTCGCCGAGTGCCTGCGCTTCTATGACGCCAAGGAGAAGGGCGTCACGCCGGAGATGATGCGCCAGCTCGAGAGCTACGTGTACCTGAACGTCATCGACGAGGCGTGGAAGCAACACCTGAACGTCATGGACCACCTGCGCGAGGGCATCCACCTGCGCAGCTACGGCCAGCGCGACCCCAAGCAGGAGTACAAGAAGGAGGGCTACAACCTCTTCGCCGGCATGATGGCGCGCATCCGCGACGAGGCCCTCGACAAGATCTTCAAGGCGCAGATCGTCTCCAAGGAGGCGGCCCAGGCCGAGACCGATCGCCTCCAGGCGGAGCGTTCGCGCCGTCGCCGGCTGCGCAACGCGCAGGTCACCGGACGCGGCTCGGCCGAGCCCGCCTCGCCGCAGAAGGCGCCCGCGCCGTCGATGCCGGTCCCGCAGGCGGGGGCGACCTCGGTGGCCGGGGGCATCCGTCCGGTGACGACGTCGGCCGCGCGGCCGCTGCCGTCGCGCGGCGCCTCGGCGCTCAAGGAAGAGCTCGCCGCGAGCGGCGACGACGACGACGGCAACGGCGCCGGCATGAACCGCCAGCAGCGTCGCCGCATGGAGGCGCAGCAGCGCAAGAAGGAAGGCAAGCGCCCCGGCGCCCGTTGATTTCGCGGCGGTCGCGCGCGCCGCCCGGCTCGTCCGTCCGTGGCAGGCGGCCCGTCTGTCCGCCGGGGCCCGCCGCCGGGGTCCGCCGCCCGGGAGGGGATCACCCCGTTGTCAGCCGCGGCGGGTGTGCGCAGGATGTCTCCGTGTCCCTGAACGACGACATCATGTTCCGCGCCCTCAACCAGCTCGTCGCGGGCCTGCTCAGGGCGGTGGGCCTGCGCAAGAAGGAAGACCTGCCGGCCGCGGAGGAGGCGCTCGCCGAGGGCCTCAAGTCGCTCGGCCTCACGCTCGACCTCGCCAAGACCATGCAGGCGTCGATGATGAGGGACCTCGTGAAGGACCCGGTGCGGCGCGCGCTCCTCGGCAGCACCCTCTGCGAGCTCGCCCAGATCGCGCTCCAGCGCGGCGACGAGGCCGCCGCGGACCGCCTCGACGACGCCGCGACCGAGCTGTTCATGGACGTCGACGTCGCGCAGCTCCCCGAGCAGGTGCGGGACGTGCTCCCGCCCGACATGCGAGAGTGACGTGGTGGCCGCGCGGCGCACCGAGACGGAGACCCGCACGGAGACCCGCACGGAGACCCGCACGGAGTCGGACGCCGTCCGGCGCACCCCCGACGTCGTCGACGGGACGCTCGACGACAAGGCCGCCGCCGAGCTCCAGAAGGCCATCGAGGCGAGCGCCGTCGACCCGCGGCTGTGGACGGGCGCCTTCGCCACCAACGTGTGGGGCGGCCGCTTCGCGGTGAACGGCGTCCTCGGCGAGGGCGCGCAGGGCACCACGTTCTCCGGCACGGATCTGAAGACCGGGGCGCGCGTGGCGCTCAAGGTGTTCGACCTCGGGCGCGCCAGGGACTGGAAGGCGCAGGAGCTCTTCGACCGCGAGGTGCAGACGCTCAAGTCGCTCTCGCACCCCGGCATCCCCCAGCTCCTCGACGTCATCGTCGACGAGGACACCGGCGCCCGCGCCCTCGTGCGCACCCTCATCCCCGGCGAGTCGCTCGCGGACGCGCTCAAGCGCGAGGGGCCCATGCGCGAGGCGGCGCTGTGGAGCGTGCTCGTCGACGCCGCCGACGTCCTCGGCGCGCTCCACGGGCGCCCCTCGCCCATCGTCCACCGCGACATCAAGCCCTCGAACCTGATCCGGCGCCCCGACGGCAAGGTGTGCCTCGTCGACTTCGGCGGCGTCGGGCGCATGCGCGAGGCCGCCGGCTCCACCGTCGTCGGCACCTTCGGCTACATGGCGCCCGAGCAGCTCTACGGCGCGCAGACCCCCGCCACGGACATGTACTCGCTCGGAGCCACGCTGCTCGCGCTCGCCACGGGCAAGGAGCCCGAGGAGCTGCCGCGCGACGGCCTCGCGCTCGACGTCGACAACGCCGCGCCCGCGCTGTCGCCGGCGCTGCGCGGGCTGTTGAAGAAGCTGGTGGCGCCGGATCCCAAGGACCGCCCGCAGACGGCGGCGCACCTGCTCGGCGAGCTGAAGACCATCGCGGAGCGCGACCGCGGGCAAGACGGCGGGCGCGAGCCCGATCGCGCGCCGCTCGTCGAGGATTGGCGCAAGGGCGCCGACCCCTTCTACGTCCACGGCGACACCGGCGACGTCTTCGTCGGCATCGTCTCGCTCTTCTTCGGGGTGCTCGGGGTGGCCGGCGCCGTCGTCATCGGGCAGATCCTGCTGCCGCTCATCCTCACGGTGCTGGCGGGGCTGTCGAACCCCGAGCAGCGCGCCCGCCTGCTGCGCGCCCGCACCCGGGTCGTCGACGCCGCCCGCTTCGCGCGGGGCAGCTTCCAGACGTCCGCGGAGCACGGCGCGCGCAAGCTCGAGGAGCTGAGCAGCCGCGACCACGAGCGGCGTCGGCACAAAAAGCAGCAGCGGCGCGACCAGATCCGCGCCTGGCGCGAGGAGGAGCGGCGCATGCGCGAGGCCGCGCGCGAGATGCGCAAGCAGATCCAGCGCGACGTCCGCAAGCAGATCAAGCGCGACGTCCGCCGCCGGCGTCACGACAAGTTCTGGATGTAGGTCTCGTCGGCGGCGGCCGGTTGACGCGGACGGCGCAAATGGCAATGCCAAGGCCATGTCCGCCTGGATCTTCAAGAACAAGGTCGTCTGGCTCGTCGGCTGGATCGTGCTGATGGTCGGCCTCGACCAGGGGACCAAGCTCTGGGCCCAGGGTGCGCTGGCCGAGCCCCGCGTCGAGGTGCGGCCGCACGAGTCGGCAGACCCGAGCGGCGAGGGGACCAAGCGGGTGGACGAGCGCGTCGAGCAGTACGTCGGCGTGCACACCAAGGAGGTCGTCCCGGGCCTCTTCAACCTCAAGTACGCCGAGAACCGCGCGGCCGCGTTCAGCCTCACGCAGAGCATCCCCGAGGGCGCGCGGCGGCCGCTCCTGTTGTTCGTGAGCATCGCGGCCTGCGCGCTGATCGCTGCCTGGTACATGAAGCTCAAGGTGGCCGACGGCCTGTTGATGACCAGCTTCGCGCTCATCATCGCCGGCGCCCTCGGCAACTTCCTCGACCGGGCCCGCCTCGGCTACGTCATCGACTTCCTCGACTTCTACATCGCCAACGCGTCCATCGCGTCCTGGCTGCGGGCGCCCCACGTGGTGCCCGTGCTCGGCTTCGTCGTGCGCCTCTCCGATCACTGGCCCACGTTCAACGTCGCCGACAGTTGCATCGTGTCAGGAGCCATCGGCGTGGTCCTGCGCACGCTTCGGCCGCTGCCGGCGGAGAAGTCGTCGCCGTCGTCGACCTGAGGGGGAGCCATGTATCTCGCGCGCGTCATCGGCACCGTCGTCGCCACCAGGAAGGCCCAGGACATGAGCGGCCTCAAGCTGCTCGTGGTGGAGCCGGTCGACGGGCGTACGCGCGAGAGGAACGGCGAGGTCCACGTCGCCATCGACACCGCGCAGGCGGGCGAGGGTGACCTCGTGACGTGCGTCGGGTCGCGCGAAGCCGCGCTCTCGGTGCAGCCGAGCTTCGTCCCCGTGGACGCGTCCATCATCGGCATCGTGGACCGGGCCGACTTCGTGCCCGCCGGCGTGCCCGCCGCCGGAGCGCGTACGTGATCCTCGCCGAGGTCGTGGGCACCGTGGTGATGACCGTGAAGCACCCCGCGTACGACGGGGAGAAGCTGCTCGCCGTGCAACCGCTCGACGACAAGGGCGCCGCCGCGGGCACCGTCATCCTGGCCGTGGACCGCGCGCAGGCCGGCGTCGGCGATCGAGTGCTGGTGATGCGCGAGGGCAACGGCATCCGGCAGATCGTCGGGCGCGAGCAGGGCAAGGGCGTCGACGAGGCCGTGAAGATGGACTGGCCGGTGCGCTCGATGATCGTGGGCATCGTCGACGAGGTCGACGTGCCCGCCGGCGGCGCCGCGAAGGGCCGCGCGTGAGCCCGTCGCAGCAGCGCGCGGTGGCGGAGGCGGCGAGGCACCTGCACGCGGCGGGCTGGGTGGCCAACCACGACGGCAACGTCTCGGTGCGGCTCGCGGACAAGAAGCGCTTCATGGCCACGCCCACGGCGACGTCCAAGCGCGTGGTCGAGGCCCACGACGTCATCACCGTCGACGTCGAGGGCAAGGTGCTCTCGGGGCGGAAGAAGCTCTTCGGCGAGTGGCACCTGCACGCCGCCTGCTACAAGGCGCGCGCCGACGTCTGCGCCGTGATCCACGCGCACCCGCCGCACGCCACGGCGTTCGGGGTGGCGCGCAAGCCGCTCGGGCCGCCGCCGTTGCCCGAGATGGTGGTGAGCCTCGGGGCGAACGTGCCGCTCATCGACTACGCGCCGCCGAAGTCCCCGGGGCAGGACGCGGCCCTCATGAAGGCGCTCACCGACGGCGACGCGGACGTCGTCATCCTCGCGGCCAACGGCGTCGTCGCCGTCGGCGTGGACCTCGAGCAGGCCCTGTTGCGCGTGGAGCTCGTCGAGCACTGGGCGAAGATCCTCGTTGCCTCCGCCCCCCTCGGCGGCGCCCAGCCGCTGCCCGCGGCGGACGTGCGGAAGCTCCTCGACGCCCGCACCCGCGCCGGCCTCGGAAGAGCCGCGCGCTGAATCTAGCGGCGTGACCACGACGGTGTGCCCCGCCGTGAGTGTCTACGCCGCGCGCCTTCGGCGCATCGGCGCCGCCCCTCGCGTCCGAGCCGCTCGCGTCATGCCGCGCCGGTCTGCCCGGAACGCGAGGGCGGCGCCGTCGACGGGGTCGTCCCTCTCTGCGCGCGCCACGAGGGCGCGCCCTACGGCAGCGCCGGTGGCGTCGACGTGTGGGGCCCCGTGTGAGAGGGCGGCGCCGTCGACGGGGTCGTCCCTCTCTGCGCGCGCCACCCCCCTACGACCGCGCCGGTGGCGTCGACGCGTGGTGGCGCGTGGTTCGGCGCGGGTGGTGTACGCGATGAGGCCGTCTGTCCGGCCGGCAAGCCGATGCGGAAGCGCCGAAGGCGCAAGCGGCGTAGAAATTCGTGGCGGCCACAACGCCGTGCGGATCGACAAACGCCCTACCGCCGCGAATTTCGTCACGCCGCAAATTTACGGCACGGTGCAACTGCCGTCGACGCGGCAGGCGCCGCCGCTGCGGCAGTCGGAGTCGGCGCTGCAGCGCTCGAGGACGGGGCCGAACGAATCGCCCACCGCGACGGCGTCGGCGGGGCGGACGGCGAGCTCGATGCGGTCGCCGCGGCCGCAGTTGCAGGCGGCGCAGGCGGTGCCGTTCGGGACGCCGACGTCGTCGATGGCGACGACGCCGATGCCGCGCTGCTCGAGCGCGAACGCGAGGATGCGGTTGAGCTCGTCGACGCCGCCGTTGGTGGCGGTGTTGGCGCCGTCCCAGGGGTTGTCGCAGGCGTGCGGCAAGAGCGTGAACACCACCGTGGACGAGCAGAACGGCTGGGGCGCGGTGAGGTCGACGGCGCCGCAGTCGTCGCGCAGCGTGCAGGCGTCGTTGATGGCGCTGGGCGCGGCGGCGTCGGTTGCGGCGGCGCACTCGGTGCACGTGGAGACCGCCGGCTGCCCGTCGAGGAACAGCGCGTTTCCGTTCAGCCCCGTGATGTGGAAGGTGCCGAGCGCGTAGCAAGTCTGCCCGTTGCAGGTGGCGTAGATGTCCTGGTTGGTCTCGGGGTCGCTGCACACCTCGCAGCCGCCGGTGCTCGGGGCGTTCGGATCGGTGCCGCCCGAGGCCGCGCAGACCGGGGGCGGCGCGGGGCCGGCGTCGCCGTCGCAGCGGAAGTAGACCTCGGCGCCGGTCTGCAGATCGCTGCAGGACACGCAGGTGGAGGAGGGCTGGTTCGGGTCGCCGCCGACGGTGCCGGACACGTTCTCGCAGACGAGGTTGGTGTCCACGACGCAGCGGGTCTCGGCGCCGCCGCCGGCGACGGGGCAGGTGCGGCAGAGCTGCCCGTTGGGCCCGGTCTCGAAGGCGCACGGCGGCGGCGACGCGCAGGTGCCGTCGGCGGCGGGCTCGCAGGTGTTGGCGTCGCAGCGCACCGCCGCGGGCTGGTCGAACTGGTCGACGCACACGATGCAGGTCTGGTCGGTGTAGTCGAGGCGCGCGCACTGCTGCAGCTCCGGCACCTGCGTGTCGCAGAAGTGCTCGAGCTGCGCGCCGTTCTGGTCGACGCACGCGGTGCAGCGCACGCCGTCGGCGGTGACGCTCTCGCTGCAGGTGACGAGCTCGTCGGACGTGAGGGAGCACGAGTGCGAGAGCAGTTGGTCGTTGTCGTCGTAGCAGTCGACGCAGCGGCCGGCGTCGTTTTGGTAGACCTCGCACGAACGCGGCTCGAGGTCGGGCTGCCCGCAGTCGTGGATGACGACGGCGCCGTCGCGCGTGCACTCGCGGCACGTGAGCCCCTGGTCCTGCACCTCGTGGCACTCGTCATGCGCCGGCTCGCACACCGTGTCGACGACGGCGCCGCGCGCGTCGGTGCAGGTCTGGCATTGCACGTCGCCTTGCGCGAGGCCCGTCGTCGGATCGGCCGGGGTGGGCTCGCAGTTGGCGGCGTCGACGGCGGCGGCGGTGCAGGAGTCGTAGAGGATCGCGCCCGTCGGCGTGGCGCAGAAGCGGCACGGCGCGCCCTCGGCGTTCTCGCGCGACTCGCAGCGGGCGACGTCCGGCGCGCCGCAGATGTCGACGTCGCTGCAGGTGGCGCAGACGCTGCCGTCGGCGCTCTCGGCGATGGTGGAGACCTCGCAGCCCGCAGTCGTGAACGCCGTGTCGCCGCTGGCCGGCACCGGCCCCGCGTCGCCGCCGGCGAGGGGCGCGGCGCAGGTGCCGTCGAGCACGCAGCACGCGGACGCCGCCGCCGCGAGGCCGGCGAGCAGGACGCACAGCGCCGCGCGCGTCGCCGCCCTCGACGTGGGGGCCGGCGAGCCTGGGGTCTGCAGTGCGAGAGCGCGGCCCATGGCCTTCGTTTTAGCACCGCGCATGCCAGCGGTCCCGAGAAGCGCCGCGGCGTCCCGATGCCGCGTCGCCGGGGACCTGCGACGTCGAGGCAGCAGCGCCCTGCGATCTCCAGGGCGCCGTCGTCGTCGTCGAGGTGCGCCGGTGTGGCGCCGGGGACGACCCGGGCCCACCGGGCGGGATGCCCCGCCGGCGCGACGCAGACACGCGCCCGCCGCCGGCGCGCGGCCGGCGCATCGGCGACCCGAGGGAGCACCCGAGGGCGCTCCGGTGTCGTCGTCGACGCGCATGGCGCCTTCGTCAGCGATCTTCATCGGCCTGACAACCGAGACTCTTTCTTCAAGCCGGCCTTGCGATCTGGAATTCCTCGGCTAGGGTCACACGCGATCCCGGGCAGGCCGCCCGGCCCACTCGACGAGGAACGCATGCTTCGCCACCTGCTTGTGATTTGCATTGGACTCGCTGCCGGGGCCTCCTACGCCCAGGACAACTGTGACCCCGCCACCTTCGAAAACACCTGCGCCGGCACGACGATCACGTTCTGCTCGACCACCGACGACCAGGGCAACACCCTGGCCCAGCCGGTGACGTCTACGGCCGACTGCACGTTCCCCGACGCCGCCAACGGCAACACGCCCACGGTGCCGAACGGTGTCTGCGGGCCGCTGAACTGCAGCGGTGACGGCTGCGACGCCATCGCGGGCAACACCTGCGTGTCCGGCGCCACGGACCCCTGCCTCGGCATCTCCCCCCTGCTCGACCAGGACACCACCAACGACAACTTCGCCTTCGCCGCGCTCTGCGTGGCCGGTCAGAGCTGCGTCACCGGCGCCCAGGGTGACACCTGTGAGACCGAGGTCGGCGCCGCTTGCACCCAGTCGGGCCAGGTCGGCTGCGACGGCAACCGCGTCTTCGTTTGCATCGGCGGCACCGACGATGCGCAGGCCGCCTTCGTGATCCCCGAGGCCGTCGCGCTCGACTGCGGCGCCTTCCAGGGCACCTGCGTCGAGGGCGCCACCGCCGGCATCATCCACGACACCTTCCAGGGTGGAACCCAGGCGTTCGCCGACTGCGACCTCCCCGGCGAGGGTGAGGGCGAAGGCGAGGGCGAGGGCGAGGGCGAGGGCGGCACCGAGTGCCAGCAGGACGCCGATTGCGGCCGCGACAAGGTCTGCAACAACGGCACCTGCGAGGCCGCGGACGACACGTCGTCCAACCCGCCGGTCTGCGGCGCCGCGTCCAGCACCGCGCCCGCGCTCGCCGGCTTCGCGCTGCTCCTCGGCCTCGTGCCGGTGATCCGCCGCCGCCGCCGCAACTGACAGCCGCGCGCGCCGCAGTTGATCGGCGCACTGCACAATGACAAAGGGGACCCATGCGGGTCCCCTTTGTCTTTCCCTCGAGCCGCGCCGCCGCCCTTTGGCCCGTCCTCGCGTGCGCGCTCGCGGCGGGGACCGCGCGGGCCGGCACCTTCGACGCGGGCGTCTCCGACGCGGGAGAGGTCGACGCCGGCGACGTCGATGCCGGCGACGTCGATGCCGGCGACGTCGATGGCGGCGACGTCGATGGCGGGGCCGGCGCGTGCGCGCCGTCCTGTGACGGTCAGACGCTCTCCTTCTGCGACGACGACGCGGGCGTCGCCTCCATCGACTGCACCACCGTGCCCGGAGCCTCGCGCTGCGGCCTGCTGAGCGACGCGTGGGGCAACGACTGTCTGCTCGGCGAAGGCGCCGCGTGCGATCCCGGGTACGGCTTCGGCGACTCCCGCTGTGACCGCGACGCCAGCCTCTTTTGCGTCGACGGCACCTGCGCCGTCGGTACCGCGCCGCCCGCCCCCGTGGTGCAGACGCCCACGCCCGGCACCGCCACCATCACCACCACCTCCACCTCCTCGGGCGACATCTTCTCGTGCCTGGGTTGCGGCGGCACCGGGACGTCGGGGGCGTTGCTGCTCGGCGGCCTCCTGCTCGCGCTCAGGCGCGTGCCCCGTCGACGCGGGTGAGCCGTGCCCGGAGATCCGCGCGCGCTGCCTGATCCGCCGCCGCCCCCCACCAAGGTCGACGCCGCCAAGGTCGACGACGCACCGGTCGACGCGCAGACCGAGCCGCTGAAGAGCGAAGAGCTCGACGCCATCCCCGCGGGCGTCGCTCGCGGGCTCGCCGGCTCGTTCCGCGCCGCGATCGTGGGCGTGCTGCGAACCGTCGCCGCGCAGCGCAACATGAAGATCCACGTCATCGCCGCGCTCATGGTGGTCATCGTCGGCATGGCGCTGCCCCTCGGCCTGGCGCCGCGGGTGGCGCTGTTGTTCGCGGTGGGGATCGTGTTCTTCGCCGAGATCCTGAACACGTCGCTGGAGGCGTTCGTCGACCTCCACATCCGCGACTACCACCGGCTCGCCATGATGGCCAAGGACGCGGCCGCCGCGGGCGTCTTCGTCCTCGCCATCACCACCGTGATCGTCCTCGGGGAGATCCTGTGGACGCAGTGGGACCTCGTCACCGGCAACGTCGAGGCCGTGCAGCGCTCCGTGGCCTTCGGCGTCCCGCTCGTCTTCGTCGAAGCCGCCGGCTTGTTCCTCGTGCGCCGGGGCGCGCTCGCCGTCGTGCGCGTCCTCGTCTCGGCTGCGCTGCTCACGCCGCTCGTGATGCACACGCGCGATCCCATCTACGCCGCGCTCGCCGTCGTCCTCATCGTCACCGCCGCCTGGGCGCGCTGGTCGTTCCCGCGCTTAACCGGCCGCGGCGCGCCGCGGCGCCACGCGTGAGCGACGTCGACGACGGCGGGGTCGGCCGGCGCTGCGCCGTCACCCTCGACGTCGACGGGGTGCGGCACTACCACGCCATCCACGGCCTGCCGCCGCCGAGCGCGGGCGCTGACCCGGTGATCGAGCGCGGCGTGCGCCGCTTCCTCGAGCTGTGCGATCGCCTGGGCGCGCCCTCGACGCTCTTCGTCGTCGGCGAGGACCTCGAGGACCCCGCGTTCGCGTCGACGGTGCGGCAGGCGGCGCGGGCGGGGCACGAGATCGCGAGCCACAGCCACACGCACCGCTACGACCTGTCGCGCCGCGCGCCGGCGGAGATCGAGAGCGACCTCGCGCGCTCCGTCGACGCCGTCGCCGCCGCCGCGGGCGCGCGGCCGCGCGGCTTTCGCGCTCCGGGCTACAACCTCAGCGAGCCGCTGCTCGACGCCCTCGAGAAGCTCGGCTTCGAATACGACTCGAGCCTGATGCCCTCGCCCGCGTATTGGGCGGCGCGCGCCGGCGTCCTCGGCGCGTACGGCGCGGCGGCGGCGCTGCGACGCGCGGCGGCCCCCGGCGAGCCCGGACGGGGGCGCGGCTCGTCGTCGATCCCGGGCACGTTCCGGGAGTTCCTCGCGCCGCGCGCGCCCTTTCGCCCGCGTTGCGGCAAGCGCTGGGCGCGGGCGCGCTCGCGCGTGGAGGGCCGCGACCTCGTCGAGCTCCCGATCACCACGGGCGCGCTGCGGACGCCGTGGCTCGGCACCACGCTCGCGATGCTGCCGGAGCCGGCGGGCATCGCGCACACGGCGGCCGCGCTCGCGTCGCTGCCGGCGGGCGCGCCCTGCGTCCTCGAGCTTCACGCGGTGGACTTCATCGACGACGGCGACGGCGTCTCCTACGCGCTCGCGCGCGCGCAACGCGACCTGCGCGTCTCGGCGCGAAAGAAGATCGCGCGCCTCGAGGTGGTGATGCGCATGCTCGCCCGCTCCGGTGAGCTCGTCACCGCGTCGGCCCTCAGCGCCGCCGTTTGAGCGGCGTGACGACATTCACTTCGGAACGCGTCGTCGCCGCACGCGTCGACGCGGCACCCGCGCCCTCTCCGCGGGATTCGCGGATGAGCAAGGGCCCGGCGCGCTTCCCACCCATCGCGTTGCATGCCGCTCGGCTGAAGGCCCATCAAGTCGGAGCAAGGCTGGCATGAGCAGGCGGCCCCGTTTGACTGCGTGCTCGGTGATCAAGGCAGGCTGAAGGCAGGATTCGGCACGATGTCCGCGAGGGACGCCAAGACGAGGTCGGCGCCCATCCCGCGGGCGAGCGCGAGGCGCGCCTCCCCGTAGGCGACCACGGCGGCGTGGGTGCCGGCGGCGCGGGCGGCGGCGACGTCGCGCGGCGTGTCGCCGATCATGAGCGCGCGGGCGGGGGCCACGCCGAGCGCGCTGCAGGCGCGGAGCACGACGTCGGGCGCGGGCTTGGGCTTCATGCCGGGGTCGGTGCCTTGCACGTGGCGGAAGAAGCGCGTGAGGCCCGCGCCCTCGAGCTGCGCGCGCGCGCGCGGGCTCGGCTTGGTGGTCGCCACCGACAGCGGCGTGCCCCGCGCGCGCAGCGCGGTGAGCCCGTCGACGACGCCGGGCAGCGGCGGCGGGAAGCGCTCGGGGTGCTCGTCGTGCCGCTCGATGTAGCGCGCGACGAAGTGGCGCATGCGCACGTCGTTCCCGTCGCCGACGAACAGCGCGTAGAGCTCCTCGAGCGGCGCGCCGAGGTGGTCGGCCACGGAGAGCGCGCTCACGGCGACGTCGATGTCACGGAAGGCGTGCTCGGCGGCGTCGCAGATGGCGCGCTCGGAGTCGAGCAGCGTGCCGTCGAGGTCGAGGACGACGGCGTCGACGTCGAACGGGCCGGCCTTCACCGCGGCCGGCGGCGCAGCGGCGACCGCGAGGAGCGGCCGCGCTTGATCGCGCGGAGGCCGAGGAGGCCGAGGACGAAGGCGAGCGCCGTCTGCGGCGCCGCGCTGCCGGTGTTGGTGCAGCCGCAGAAGCCGAGGACGATGCCGCGGCACTGGCCGCTCGGATCGATGACGCGCACGTTGTCGACGCCGCCCTCGAGGTGCCCGTGGCCGTTGAAGATCCAGCGCGCGGTGACGTGGTCGGGGACGCGGCCGTCGAAGACGTCGCGGATCTTGATGCGGTTGAGGCCCCAGCCGTGGAGGCTCTCGGTCTCCTCGGCCGCCGACACGAACTTCTTGCCGTCCTCGGACAGCTCGACGAGCAGCGAGTCGTTGGGGGCGCCCTCGAACCAGAAGTCGTACGCCAGCTCCGGCGCCGCCGTCCCCGTCAGATCGATCTCCGGCGACCACAGCGAGGTGTCTCCGTCGAGCTCGCTGTCGACGCCGGTGACGTAGGCCCCCGCGGTGCCCGGGGTGTTGTCCTTCTCGGGCGTGCGCGGGGTCATGTCGCACGAGAGCGCGACGTCGCTCCTCACGAGGGCGCCCTGGGTGGCGCCGTCCTTGCCGTCGGCGTTGACCTTGAAGTCGTCGTCGCCGGCGAAGTTCTCGACGAAGATGTTCGAGTACCCGGGGAACAGCCGGTACTCCTCGCGCACCGTGGGCGCGTTGTCCGCCTGCAGGTCCGCGACCACGATGAGCGAGGAGCCGCACTCGTAGTCGCCGTCGACCGAGATCTTGACCGGCGCCTCGACGTCCTGTCCCGGCGCGATGTCGCCGACGTCGACGTCGGTGGTGTCGAGCTTGGCGTGCTTGGCGCCGCCGCCGTCGAGCTTCACCGCGATGTGCGCGTTCTTCACGGTGGCGCCCGGGGCGTCGCCCGCGGGCTCGCGCACCTTGGCCGCGCCCGACGCGAGCATGACGACGGTGGCGTCGGTGCCGCGCTCGAGGAAGTCCGCGTCACCCTGGGTCTTCACGGTGCCGCCGCCGAGCGACCCGATGGCCTGCTTGCAGTCGACGTTGGGGTCCGTGCAGAGCGTGAGCGCGTGGCCCGTGCGGTCCGACCACCACTTCTCCCAGGTGTCCGCCACCACCTCGAGGTTGGCGACGTCGTCGCTCGCCTGCGCCGCCGTCTGCCCGGGGCGCGTCACGAGCGCGATGGCCTGCTGGAAGCTGCGCTGCGTGTGGTCCGGGTCGGGGCAGCGGTTGCCCTCGGCGTCGACGATGTCCTGGATGGAGAGGTCGACCTCTTCGCCGGTGGCGCCGAGGTTGATGCCGTTGGCCTTCATGAGCGCCACGCTCGGGATGCCCGACGCGAGCACGTCGGCGGCGCCGACGGGGCGGCCGGTGAGGCCGAAGGCGAAGGTGCCGCTGTCCTTCTCGTCGTACTTGGCGCCGTCGATGAAGAAGAACGGGCGCGCGCTCGCGACGGGCAGCGCGCCCATCGCGTACAGATCGAGCGTGGAGTAGTTGTCCATCTCGTTGAGCAGCGGGTAGCGGTTGCCCGACTGCACCGGACCCCAATCCCAGCCGTCCATCACGCTCGCGTCGGTGTCCACCCACGCCGCCCAGTGCGACTGGTCGCGGCCGAGCAGCTTGGTGCTGACGTTGCCGGTGCGCGGGTCCACGAAGCGCAGGCCCGAGCCCCAGCGGTGCGCGATCTCCTGGCCGAGCGTGGAGTAGACGGCGGAGTCGAAGTCGTCGAAGGGGTGGACGGCGCCGTCGTAGAACGAGTCCCACTGCTGCCACGACGCCAGCGAGTTCATGAACACGATGCCCTGCAGCCGGTTGATGCCGGTGCCCTGGAGCTGGTCGAACTCGCAGCCGAAGGTCTGGCCCGCGTTGAAGTTGCAGGCGCCGAGGCCCTGGACGTCGTTTTTGAGCGGCAGGTAGAAGGCCGCGACGTTCTGGTCGGCGTCGGTGAACGTGGTGAAGATGGTGATGAAGTCGAAGTTGTCGCCGAGCTGCTGCAGCACCGTCTGCGCCACGCTGAACAAGCCGTTGTTGGTGTCGAACGTGAGGCCGGCGCTGGTGGTGGGGCAGATCTGCGCGTTGCCCTCGACGACGAGCACGCGGCCGTTGACGGTGGCGGCGTAGGGGTTGGCGGCCATGGGCACGGGGGCGCTGAGCGTCACCGCGGGGTTGCCGCGCACCTTCTCGAGCTCCTCGAACACCTCGTGCGGCAGGTGCGGGCGCGCCATCTTCTCGACGTAGCCGTCGTCGAAGCCGTGCGCGAGGAAGCCCGGCGCCGGATGGAGCACGCGCGGGTCATCGGGATCGCCGACGACGTACGGGTTGGGCGCGGGCCTCACGTGGGCGCCCTTGCCGAGGTTCTTGGGGCCGGCGAACGAGACCGCGGGCACGAGGACCAAAGCGGCGACGAGGGGAAGGCGCGTCATCGATCCTCCGAAGCGTCCACCGCACCACGCCGAAATCGACCACACAATCCCCTCCTCTCCGGGCGAGCGCACACATCACGCGCGGCCGCGCCCTGCGCCCGGCGTCGTCGCCCGAGAGTGACGCGAGTCACAGGCCTGACGCGCGGCGTTGTCGCGGACTCAAGCGCGGCCGCTCCCTCCGGTCGCTGTTCAGGCAGCGGGCGTGCGCGCCAGGACCTCGCCGAGGCGCTCGCGCTCGGCGTCGTCGAGCAGCGGGGCGAGGAACGTCGCGAGCTCCCCGGTGTCCGTGAAGACGCGGCGCGCGGGGTGTTGGCTCTCGCTCGCCAGGCGCATGAATTGGAGCACCGCCGTTGGCGACGTCGCAGACGTGAGCACCGCGCTGCGCTCGATGCGCGGGTTGTGCGTGGTGAACATCAGGTGCGCGCGCTCCGCCGCCGCCGGCGACATCAAGCGGCAGCCGCGCCAGTCGGCGACGATGACGACGTTCGTGGACGGCGGCAGGCTGCCGACGGCGGCGCCGATGGCCGCGATCATGCCGTTGACGTCGTCCACGGTGCGGTAGCCGTCGTCGACGATGATCTCGAGCAGGCGTCCCACGCGGATGTTCGCGGAGTTCATCGCCCCTACCATAGCGCCGCCGGCCCGGGCGTCGCGCGGCGGACGAGGGCTCATATCGGCGGGAGCGCTTGCGCGAGCGCGCGCAGGTGGGGCGCGGGGAGGCCGGCGTCGTCGGCGGCGCGCAGGAAGCCGCGCATCATCTCGCGCGTCTGCTTGCCGACCTTGGTGAAGTGGTACGCGAGGTACGGCTCGAGCGGCAGCGGCGCGATGCGCGGCGCCCACCACAGGGCTGCGCGCAGGACCGCGGGGCGCGCGAGCATCCTCGGCCCGGCGCCGGAGACGCCCTGCGTGCGCGCCACGGCCTCGACGCACTCGCGCACGGCGCCGTCGAGGCGCTTGCGGCACGCGGCGAGGTCCCAGCCGCTGGCCTCGAGCGTCGCGATCACCCCCATGAGCAACGCCGAGCCGATGGCGCGCATCTTGGACGCGTCGTGGACGACGCGCGCGCGCATGCCGCCGCGACGCAGGAGGTCGGCGGCGCGCTTGGCGCCCGGGCCCGACAGCGTGGTGGGCAAAAACGGCGGCAGCCAGTACGCGATGCCGGGAGAGCGCCCGGCCTCCTCGGGGACGTTCGGCAGCGGCGTCTGGTACGCGATGAACGGGATGACGCCGTCGACGAGGCGCTCCTTGCCGATGATGCGCCCGGAGCGGCCGTCGAGCCCGGGGGCGAGGTCGATGACGAGCGCGTCGCCGGTGGCGTCCACGATCGCCCCGAGCGCGGCGTCGTCGAGGCCGGTGGTGGGCACGCACAGCCACACCTGCTGCACCGAGCGCCCGCGCAGCGCCTCGACGTCGCCGACGACGTCGGTGGCCACGAGCAGCTCGTCGGTGGTTCCGCGGTACAGCTTGATGCCCGCCTTCACCTCGTCGACGTACTTGGGACGAACCACGAACGTGAGCTCCGAGCCCGCGCGCAGGATGTGCCGGCCGTACACCGCGCCTACCGCTCCCGCGCCCACCACTACGACGTGCTTCGTCATCGGCGCGAGCCTAGCGCGACGCGCTACGGCGGCGTCGGGCGCAACAGCTCGTGCGTGTTGAACAGCGCGACCCACAGCGCGCCCGCGTCGCTCAAGGCGCGGGCTCGCCGGGCGCCGGGCGCTCGCCCCGCACGAAGCGCGCGTGCAGCGCCCGCGCGGCGTCCTCGACGACGGCGGGGTCGACGAGGAAGGTGACGCGGAAGCTCGACGTGGACAGCCCACGCACGGCCACGCTTCGCCCTTCGAGGAGCGCGAGCGCGTCGACGAGCACGTGCCGGTCCTCGAGCATTCCCTGGCCGACGAGCGAGACCGCGCCGTGGTCTCTCCCGCGCGCGACGCCCGCGGGCAGCCCGGCGCAGCAGCGCTCGAAGCCGTGCGCGTCCTCGGGCGGCACGAGGCACTCGAGGCCTCCCGGCGCGCGCGGCGAAGCGCCCCCGTCGGTCGCGCTCGCCCCTCCGCCGAAGCCGACGATCTGCCCCGAGGGGATGTGGTGCGCCTCGAGGTGCTCGACGAGCGCCCGCGCGCGGCCGACGTCCGCGGCGACGAGCGAATGCAAAAGCGCGCGGTGCGCGACGCCGCGCACGCCGCCCACCGGCGCCGGCGCGTCCTTGCGGACCACCGTGCCCGCGCCCGCGCCCGCGCGCGGCCCATCGTCGGACGTGCGCTTGTCCCCCGCGTCGCCGGAGAGCCCGGCGTGGGGCGTCTTCAGCGCATACAGCGCGATGCCCTTCGCCTTGGCGAACTGCACCGCCTGCGCGTTCAACACCTTCGCGCCCGCCTGCGCCAGCTCCTGCATCTCCTCGTAGGACAGCTCGTCGATCCTGCGCGCGTCGGGGACCACGCGCGGGTCCGCCGTCCACACGCCGTCGACGTCGCTGTAGATCTCGCAGTCGGCGTCGAGCGCCGCCGCCAACGCCACCGCCGTGGTGTCCGAGCCGCCGCGTCCGAGCGTGGTGATCTCCTTGGCGTACGACACGCCCTGAAAGCCCGCGATGACGACGACGCGGCCGCGCTCGAGCTCGTCTTGCACCCGGTACGGCCGCACCTCGAGGACGCGCGCGCCCGCGTGCATCGCGTTGGTGATGATGCCGCTCTGGCTCCCGGTGAAGCTCACGGCGTCCACGCCGGCGTCGACGAGCGCCATGCACAGGAGCGCCGCGCTCGCGCGCTCGCCGACGGACAAGAGCATGTCCAGCTCGCGCCGCGCGGGCTCCTTGGCGATCTCCTTCGCCTGCGCCAGCAGCGCGTCGGTGGTCTTGCCCATCGCGCTGACCACCACGCACACGCGTTGCCCGCCCTTGGCGCGCTGTCCCACCAGCGTGGCGACGCGCCGGATCTTGTCGAGGTCGGCGACCGACGAGCCGCCGAACTTCATGACCACGCACGCGCTCACGCGACCCTCGGGCTCACGGCTTGCCCCGCGTCTCGCCGTGGCCGAGCACGATCCACTTGCGCGCGCACAGCTCCTCGAGACCCATGGGCCCGTACGCGTGCAGCTTGCTGGTGGAGATGCCGAGCTCGGCGCCGAGGCCGAGGGCGCCGCCGTCGTTGAAGCGGGTGGAGGCGTTGACGAGCACGCAACTGGCGTCGACCTCGCGCAGGAAACGCATGGCCACGTCGTGATCTTTCGCGATGACGCTCTCGGTGTGACGCGAGCCGTGCTCGCGCAGGAACGCCAGCGCCTGCTCGAGGCCGTCGACGACCTTGACGGCCATCTGGAGCCCGAGGAACTCCGTGTCGAAGTCCTGCGGCGAGGCCGGCACCAGGTCCGTGACGACCGCGCGCGCGCGGTCGTCGCCGTGCACCTCGACCTTGTGGCGCCGCAGCGCCTCCACCGCGCGCGGCAGGAACGCGGACGCGACGGCGGCGTCGACGACGAGGCACTCGGCGGCGTTGCACACGCCCGGGCGCGACACCTTGGCGTTCACCAGCACGCGCTCGGCGACGTCGAGGTCCGCGCTCTCGTGCACGTAGACGTGGCAGATGCCCTGGTAGTGCTGGATGACGGGCACGCGCGCGTGCTCGTTGACGGCGTCGATGAGGCCGGTGCCGCCGCGCGGGATGGCGAGGTCGATGTCGCCGCGCCGCTGCAAGAGCGCGTGGAGCAGCGCGCGGTCGGGCTCGTCGACGAAGAGCGCGGCGTCCTCGGGGAGGTGCGCGACCTTCAACGCGTCGCGCACCACGGAGGCGAGCGCGTGGTTGGAAAAGCGCGCCTCCTTGCCGCCGCGCAGGATGACGGCGTTGCCCGCCTTCAGGCACAGCGCGGCTGCGTCGACGGTGACGTTGGGCCGGCTCTCGTAGACGATGAAGATCACGCCGAGGGGGACGCGCATCCGCCCGGCCTGGATGCCGCTCGGCTGCGTCTCGAGCTGTTCGACGGCGCCCACGGGATCGGGGAGCGTGGCGATCTTGCGGACCGCGCCGGCGAGGGCCCCGATGCGGCCGTCGTCGAGGCGCAGGCGGTCGACGAGGGCGGCGGAGAGGCCCGCCTTCTGGGCCGCCTCGACGTCGCGCTCGTTCTCCTCGAGGATGGCCACGCGCGCGGGCCCTTCGAGCTCCTCGGCGATGAGCTCGAGCGCGTGGTCCTTTTGCGCGGTCGATGCCGCCGCCATCCTGGCGGCGGCGGCGCGCGCGCGGGCTCCGAGGGAGGCGGCCAGGGCGTCGGCGTCCATGCCGCCGGTGTGGCACACGCGGCGGCGGAAGTCGAAGCGGCCCGCCGGGCGAACGCGCGACGGCTCGTCTTGGAGGAAGCGACGACTACGGGTGGAAGGTGTCCGCGCCGGCGACGGGCAGGACGGCCTCGAAGCTCAGGAACACCTGACCGCTCGCGGTGACGTCGGTGTTGACGCCGCCGGTGCAGGCCTCGCACGTGGCGACGAGCGCCGTGTTGTCGCTGCCGGGCTGCATGATCATGGCGTGGTTCTGCGAGCCGTCGAAGTAGCCGCCGTGGCCGACGACGTCGGAGAACGGCACGCCGGCCGGGAGCTTGGTCATGTCGATGGCGAGCTCCGCGGGCAGCCGCCACGTCAGCGCCGAGCCCGGGGCGAGGACCTCGCTGATGACGGTACGCACGCGCAGTTGCACGGAGTCACCGATGCGCCGCACCCTGGCCGCGGTCTGGCCCATGACGATCGCGGAGCCGTCGACCTCGGCCGTGACGGTGGTGGCCGTCCACGGCGCCGCCTCGGGCACGGCCGCGACGGCGGACGCGAGCGCGGTGCCGGGCGCCGCCGCCTCCGCCACGCCCGCGCCGAGCGCGTAGGGCACCGCGGTGCTGCGCGCGCGGCCGAGGCTGGTGCCGCCGACGTTGACGTCGACAAAGACGGCGTCGGCGGTGCGGGTGGCGGCGGCGCAGGTCGCGGGCAGGCCGACCTCGAAGCGCCCGCCGGTGACGGTGACCGTCTGGGCGCCCGTGTCGCACAGCGCGTTGCCGCCGCTGGCCGCGTCGAAGAAGCGCAGCTGAATCTGGCGGTCGCCGTCCACGGGGGCGCCGGCGTCCTCGAGGACCCCGGTGTACACGAGCGCGTCGGCGTCCGCCGGCGTGGTGGCTCGCGAGACGCCGAAGCCGAACAGCCCCGCCGCGACGAAGCCGGCGACGGCGAGCAGCCGGCGCACGGTGGCCGCGCGAACGGTGAAGGTGAGCGTGTCGTTCTTCATCGAGCGATCCTTCCGGTGACACAGAGCGCGCCGTTGCACACGGTGGGCAGCGCTTCGAAGCCTTCGTCGATCAGCCGAAGGGAGCCGGGCGCGGGAGCGGAGACGGTGGCGAAGTGGGCGTCGAGGAGCTGCAGCCCGCCCTCGCCTTCGCCTTCGCCTTCGCCTTCGCCTTCGCCTTCGCCCTCGCCCTCGCCCTCGCCCTCGCCTTCGCCTTCGCCCTCGCCCTCCGCGCCCGCGGCGGCGCACAGGCCCGCGACGCACACGGGCAGGTCGGGCGGACAGTTCGCGGCCGCCGTGCAGCGCGCCGCGGGCAGGCACCCGGCGACGGCCCACAGCGCGGCGGCGACGGCGGCGACGACGACGACGCGGGGCAGCTCGAGGGTGCGGGGCCGGCGAACAGTCACGGTCACTCCAGGAGGAACGCTGCGGCGACCAGGCCGGCGCCGCCGGCGGCGAGCGCCGCGCCGGCGACGAGGGTGGTGACGTAGAGGGGGTGCGCCGCGGTGGCGCTTTGCTTGTCCGCGCCGGACGAGTCGGGGTCGCCGACGGTGCCGATGGCGCCGCCGACGAGGACGCCGCCGACCACGCCGGCGGCCACGCCCACCACGGTGGCGCCCACGCCGCCCCACAACAGGACGGGCGACGGCCCCGAAGACGCCGTCGCCGGCGGCGGCGGCTCGCCGGTGTAGGCGGCGGCGAGGCGGCGCGCGGCGGCCTCGACCTCCTTGGAGAGATCTTCGAGGCGCTCGCTCTCCGCCTTCTCGCGCGCGATGGCGCGGCTCCTGCGGGCGTCAAAGAGGCTGAGCGTGACGGAGTAGAGGGAGCCGAAGCGCCCGACGGAGCCGTGCACGAGGACGTCGGCGCCGAGGGCGGTGGCAATCTCGGCCATGCACGCGTCGCCCGCCTCGCACGTCGCGCCCGAGGACCGCCGGCCGGCCTCGACGTTCATCATCGCGCGCAGGTCGGCGGCGCTGACGACGTCGTCGACGACGTGCGCGTGCTGGAGCGTGACGGCGATGCTCTCGGAGATGGTCTTCACGATGGCGCCGTCGACGTCGTTGGCCGACAGGTCGAGGATGACGAGCCGCGTGCGCGCCGGGTCCTTCGCGGGCGTGGCGCCCGCCGCCGGCGCGGCGGTGGAGGAGAGCACGAGGAGCGCGAGCCCGAGCATCGGCGCCCAGTGACAGGGGGCGCGGCTCAATTCAATGCCTGGCGCGAGAATGCCCGGCGCGCGTCAGAGGATGACGAGGTCGTCGCGGTGGACGAGCTCGCCGGGGAGCGCGTCGACGAGGGCGTGGGCCTCCGCGGTCTTCTTGCCCGCGACGCGGTGGGCGTCGGCGGCGGAGAGGCGGGCGAGGCCGCGGGCGAAGACGCGGCCGTCGGCGGCGGCGATGTTCACGGCGTCCCCGGGCGAAAACAATCCGTCGACGCCCTTGACGCCCGCGAACAACAGTGACGCGTTCTTCCTGAGCGCGGCCTCCGCACCTGCGTCGACGAGCACCGTGCCCTTCGGACGCAGCGCCGTCCCGATCCAGCGCTTGCGGGCCCGCGCCCGGTCGGCCGCCGGCGCCTCGATGAGCGTGCCGACGTCGTCGCCCCCGAGCACGCGCGCGAGGACGTCGGGCTCGCGCCCGGGCGCTATCACCGTGGCCGCGCCGTGCCGCTGCGCCTGCGCCGCCGCGTCGAGCTTGGTGATCATCCCGCCGGTGCCGAAGTGCGCCGCCGGCCCCGCCGCCGCGCGCACGTCGTCGAGCACGGTGACCACGGGGATGCGCCTGGCCGCCGGGTCCACCGCCGGGTCCGCGGTGAACAGCCCGGCCGCGCCCGTCAACAACACCACCGCCGACGCGTCGCACAGCCCGCACACCTGCGCCGCCAGCGTGTCGTTGTCGCCGAGCTTGATCTCGTCGACGGCGACGGTGTCGTTCTCGTTGACGACGGGCACCACGCCCGCCTCGATGAGCCGCAGCACCGCCTGGCGCGCGTTCAGGTAGCGCCTTCGATCGCGCAGGTCGGCGTGCGTGAGCAGCACCTGCGCGACCTCGAGGCCGTGCGCGAGGAACGCCTCGCCCCAGCGGCGCATGAGCTTCGATTGGCCCGCCGCCGCCGCCGCCTGCAGCCCCGCGAGGTCGCGCGGCCGCTCCTTCAGGCCGAGCGCCGGATAGCCGAGCGCGATGGCGCCCGACGACACCAGCGCGACGTCGACGCCCCGTTGCCTGAGCGCGGCGATCTGCGCCGCGAGCCCGGCGAAGGGGTCGGCGCCCGGGTCCACGAGCAGCGCGGAGCCGATCTTGACGACGACGCGCTTGGCCGCGCGCAGATCATCGCGGGGCACGGCGGCGGCTCACGGGTTGTCGTCGTCGTCGTCCGGGATCTCGCCCGGCTTGGCGGGTTTCTTGGCCTTTTCGCCCTTGGAGCCGGGGCCCGGCGACGACGGGCCGCCGTCCGTCGGCAGCGGCGGCACGATGCCGCCGCCCTCGAGGAGCGCGCGCGGCTCCACCGGCATCTTCCTGCGGACCACCTCTTCGATGGCGTCCTTGGGCATCGGCACCGTGTGGCTCTTGCCGACGTCGCTGTAGGAGGCGTCGATCTTCACTTCGAGGCGCGCCGGATCGGCGCCGTCGCCGACGACCATGGCGCCGCCGAAGCGCACGAACGTGATGACCGCGGAGTCCATGTCGATCCACAGCTCGCCCTCGCCACCGGCGGGCCTGGCGCGATCGCGCCACTGGGAGAGGCGGTCGCGCATGCGCTTGCGGTGCTCGGCGGGGGGCTCGTCGGCGGGGCCGCCGTCGGGGCCCACGGGCTGCGGCGGCACCTTGGCGCCCGCGGCGCGCGCCTGGGCGCTCTCGTCGGGGAGCGAGATCTTGTACTTCATGACCTCGCGCCCGCCCTGCTTGCCCGCGCCGAGCTTCTGCACCACGAGGCCGTGGGCGACGAGGTCGTAGAAGCCGCGCCACACGCCGATGGCGTCCGTGCGGAAGGCGTTGCGCTCGCCCTGCGGGTCCCGGTCGATGCGCCACTTGCCGTTGTTGTTCTTGAGGAAGAAGACCTCGTTGACGTAGGCGAGCTTCATCTCGCTGCCGTCGCCGGTGGTGGTGTCCACGGCGAAGTCGCCGTTGTCGGACTGCACCATGCGCGTCTTCTCGGCGGAGCGCACGCCGGGGACGGCGCCGCGGCCGAAGGTCATCTGGCCCGACGAGTTGAACGAGAAGCTCTTCAAGCGCGCGGCGATCTCGGTGCCGTCCATGTGCACGACCCGTCGCATCACGTCGGGGTCGGTGAGCTTGTCGACGTCGATCTTGTCGTCGGCGGCCTTGACGTGCGGATCCGGCGGCGCCGGCTTCTGCATGCGCTTCTTGGCGTCGATGTTCTCCTGCCGCTGGCACGTGCACACCGGCCCGGCGATGGCTGCGGCCACGAGGAGGAACGCCAGCGGGGCTCTGCGCATCATGGCCACAACGCTTAGCAGCCGCGCGCCGTTCCCGGAAGATGCCCGTGCGAGGACTCCGTCCCGTCCCTTCGTTAGAACGCTTCATGACAGCGCATTGGATCAGCGGCCCTGCGGTCCTCGCGTTCACCCTGGCCCTCGCCTGTGGCGGCGACGCCGGGCCCGACGACGGCGGCGCCGACGGCGCCGATCCCGGCGACGACGCCGGCACCGTCGTCGACGACGCGGGCAGCGCCGCCGTCGACGCCGGGCCTCACGTCGTGAGCCAGATCGATCCCTGCGAGCACGTCGTGTGCGGCCCCGCGTCGACGTGCGAGGGCGGCTCCTGCCGCTGCATCCCGGGCTTCCACGAGTGCAACGGCAGCGCCCTCGACGGCTGCGAGACCGATCTCACCGTCGACGGCGCGTGCCCCTGAGCGGCCGCGTCGGGCCCCCTCCGGCGCCCTCGGCCGTCAGTCCCCGAACGCGACGTCGGTCTTCAGCGTGACCGCCTGCGGCGGCGCGAAGTAGAGGTACGCGCCGGCGCCGGCGGCGGCGAGCACCAGGATCCCGCCGGTGATGCCGCCGACGGCGAGCCAGGGGAAGCCGCCGCCGTCGCCGCCCGCGACCTCCTTGGGCGGCGGGGGCGGGGGCGGGGCCTTGGCCTTCTTGGCGGGCAGCGGCGCCAGGCCCACCTCGCCCCCGGCGGCGTCGTAGGCGACGACGGTGACGTCGACCGCCGCCGGCAGCTCGAGCTCGATGAGCGGCGCGGCGCGCACCGGCGCCGCCGACGCGCCGCCCTTGCCGCGCCAGCCGATCTTCTGCACGAGCTGCAGCTCGTCGACGAGCTTGAGCCGCACCACGCGCACGCCGCCGTCGAGCGTCTCACCGGCGACGGTGATCGACAGCGGCTGCCCCATGACGAAGCTGCCCTTGGCCTCGCGATACGACGACGTGAACCGAGGAGAGAGCCCGTCGGGCAGGCGCGCGTCCTTGTCGATGGCGAGCATGTGCTTGAACGCGTCGCGGGCCTTGTCGACGTCGCCGACCGCGGCGTCGCACAGGCCGAGGTAGCGGTACGCGTCGACGCGCGCGGAGAGCCTGGCGGGTTGCTGAAGCGCCTTTTGCGCCTCGTCGCGGCACCGCGGGTAGTCGACGTCGGCGTAGGCCTTCTCGACGGAGGCGAGGCCCCCGTCCGGGGCACCGCCCTGGGCGCGGGCGGAGACCGACAGCAGGAGGAGGGCGGCAGAGAGCAGGCGCACGCGGCGCATTTTGACACCCTTGGTGCGGCAGAGGACAATTCGAGGCGCCGTGGAAAACGCGGAGATCGATCGCCTCGTGATGAAGCCGACGGCGCGACGCCGGCTGGGCAAGTACGTCTTGCTCGGCCGGCTCGGGCACGGCGGTATGGGGAAGATCTATCTCGGCTACGCGCCCGGGCCGGCGGGGATCGAGAAGCTCCTCGTCGTCAAGCGCCTGCACGGACACCTCACCGGCGACCCGGTCCTCGTCAACAGCTTCCTCGACGAGGCGCGCCTGTCCATGGCGCTCAACCACCCGAACATCGTGCACACCTACGACGTCGGCGAGGTCGACGGCCGCTACTTCATGGTCATGGAGTACATCGAGGGCCAGAACCTCGGCGTGCTCCTGCGCACCGCCAAGCGCTCGGGGACCTACCCGTCGAGCGCGGTGTGGAGCGGCCTGTTCCTCTCCGTGCTCGACGCGCTCCACGCGGCGCACACGGCCCGCGACGCGCGCGGCCGCGAGCTGCACATCATCCACCGCGACGTCAGCCCGCAGAACATCCTCGTCACCTACGACGGCCTCGTGAAGCTCGTGGACTTCGGCATCGCCAAGGCCGCGATGCGCGTCTCCGAGACCGACGCCGGCGTGCTCAAGGGCAAGTACGCGTACATGAGCCCGGAGCAGGTCCGCGGCGACGTCCTCGACCCCAGGAGCGACGTGTTCGCCGCCGGCATCGTCCTGTGGGAGATGCTCGCGGGGCGGCGGCTGTACAAGGCGGAGACCATCGTGCGCTCCGTCGAGCGCATCCTGACAGAGCCCGTGATCTCGCCGGTGCGCGTGAACGCCGACTGCGATCCGGAGCTCGCCAAGGTCGCCTTCAAGGCGCTGCAGAAGGACCGGGAGCAGCGGTTCTCGTCGGCGCTCGAGATGAAGGAGGCCCTCGACGACGCCATCCGCAGGACCGGCCACCGCGTGCGCCAGACCGAGGTGAAGGACCTGATGGAGCGGCTGTTCGGCGACGTCATCGAGCGGCAGCGCGCCGTCCTCGAGGCGTGCCTCAGCCAGGCGGACCAACCCGGCACCGCCGCCGGAGACGACGACGACAACGAGCCCCGCCAACCCGGCGACTCCGAGAGCGACCTGTCGATGAAGTCGCTGTCGCGGCTCGCGGGGGAGGCCACGACGCCGTCGTCGCTGCGCCACTCGCCCCTCGTCACCGCCGAGAGCGAGCACGGCGACGAGCGCGCCGCCACCAGCCTCGAGCGGCGGCCGCGCGGGACGCCGTCGCCGCCGACGCCGGCGCGGTCGCCGGACGCCGTCCTCGCCGAGATCACGGCCACCGCCGGCGCCGTGACGCCGCCACGCCGCTCGCGGGCCCCGCTCCTGGCCCTGCTCGGCCTCGTCGTCGTCGTCGCCGTGGCGTTCGCCGGTTGGCGCTTCATCGCGTCGGGCGGCGCGGCCGCCCTCCTGGCGCAGGGGGACGCCCCGGCGCCGGCCGCGGGTGGCGCGACGGCCGGGCCCGCGACCGCCGGCGCCGCCCACGACGACGCAAGCGCGCACGACGAGGGGGCAGACGCCGCGGCGGCGACCGACGACGGCAGCGTGCAGGCCGGGGGGGCGCACGCCGACGGCAGCGTGCAGGCCGAGGCGGCGCCCGCCGGCGGCAGCGTGCAGGCCGAGGCGGCGCAGGCCGAGGCGGCGCACGACGACGCCGCTCCGAGCGCCGCCGCCGCCGACGACGGCGCGCCCGCGCACCACCGCCGGACGCGGCCGCCGGCGCACGTGACGCACCGGAGCGAGCCGCGCGAGGCGCCGCGGCCCCCGCCGGTGGAGGACAAGGGCCCCGCCGAGCTCGGCGCGCTCTCCCTCGACACCGTGCCGTGGACCACGGTCTACCTCGGCAAGAAGAAGCTCGGCGAGACGCCCCTCGTGAAGGTGCCCGTGCCCGTCGGCGCCATCGAGCTCACGCTCGTCAACCCGCAGGACAACATCCGCGAGCAGTACATCGCCAACGTGAAGGCGGGCGTGGAGTTCCGCGCGCGCCTGGATCTGAACTAAGGGGGGCCTCATGCGCACCGTCGACAAAACCCTCGCGCGCTTCGCCGGTTCGGCGCTCGCCGCCGTCGCGCTCGGGGGCGCCGCGCTCGACGCGACGGCGTGCGTGCAGCGGCCCGAGGCCGCCATCGAGCCCATCAAGGTCGGCGTCGTGAACCCCATCTCCGGCGCGCTCGCGTCGCTCGGTCCCCAATGGGAGGACGCCGCGCGCCTCGCGCAGGAGGACGTCAACGCCGGCGGCGGCGTGTTCGACGGCAGGCCGCTCGAGCTCGTCTTCAAGGACTCCGGCACCGACCCCGACACCGCCGTGGCCGCGGCCAACGAGCTCGTCGACGAGGGCGTCGTCGGCCTGGTCGGCCCCGCCACGTCAGGCGAGTCCACGCGCGTGCTCGCCGACGTCGTGGAGCAGGCGCAGATCCCCATGATCTCCTGCTGCGCCACCGCCACCGAGCTCACCGAGGGCAACTCCCCCAACAGCGGCTTCTTCTTCCGGACCACGCCCTCGGACAAGCTCCAGGGCAAGGCGCTCGCGTTCATCGCCAAGAGCGGCTTTCACGACGGCGGCATCAACGTCGAGGCGTGCCCCGTGGCCGCCTTCATGAACCGCAACGACGCCTACGGCGCCGGCTTCAAGGCGGTGTTCGAGGGCGAGTACGTCGGGCAGCTCGTGGTCGGCAGCACGGGGCGCGCGAGCATCGTCGAGGAGGGCGACTATGGCACCCCCGACCAGGAGGCGAACCAGGGCGACCTCGACGCCGCCGCGGTCTCCCTCGCCGACGACATCGGCAACGACGCCGCCTTCGCCGTCAACTCTCCGCCGGAGCTGTGCATCGTGGTCATCTCGTTCGACGTCGACGGCGCCGAGGTCATCAAGAAGATGGACGAGCGGCTCACCGGCATCAACGACGACCGCGTGGCCACGGGCGACCCCGCCATCTCGTACCACTACCTCGTCGGCGACGGCGCCAACTCCAGCGCCTTCGCGTCCGTGATCGGGCCGGTCAACGACCTGCGCACCCGCATCGTCGGCACCGTGCCCTTCCACGCCACCAACGGCGCCTACGACGAGTTCGTCAAGGCGTTCAAGGCGCGCTACGAGCAGAGCACCGAGCCCATCGCCTTCACCGCGCAGAACTACGACGCCGTGTTCGTCATGGCGCTCGCGGTCACGCAGGCCAAGAGCACCGTCGGCAAGGACATCCGCAACAGCCTGTTCACCGTGTCGGGCGCGCACCAGGGCCAGCGCTTCGAGGGCGCGTTCTTCGGCGAGGTGGCCAACGCAGTCCTCGCGGGGAAGGACGTCGACTACGTCGGGCCTTCGGGCGAATTGACCTTCGACGCCTTCGGTGACGTCGTCGGCGACTACGTGCTTTGGCAGGTGGGCGATCCCGACGCCCAGGGCGCGTACGACATCGCCGAGCGCACGCCGCTGCTCGCGGCCACCTTCAATCCGCAATGACGGTGGCGGTGACCTGATCGGCGAGCGTGAGGATCTGCCGCATCGAAAACGGCTTGTGCACGACGTGGTTTTTGAGGCCGAGGAAGAACTCGGCCTCCGCGGAGTCGAGCTGGTGGGCGGTGACGAAGACGAAGCGCGCGGCGAGGTCCGCGTTGAACGCGGCCACCTCGCGATAGAGTTCGGGGCCGGAGACGCGCGGCATCTTCAGGTCGCAGAACACCACCGCGAAATTGGTGGCGCGGCACTGTTCGACGGCGGCGCCGCCCTCGGAGACACTGATCACCGTGAAGCGCGACTCGAGGATCTTCCGCAACAGGCGCGCGATGGTCGGATCGTCGTCGACGACGAGGGCGAACGGTTTCCCCTCCTTCGACATCGACACCTTGCCGGCGTGCTCGCCGGTGTCCGCCATGTCGAACGCGGCGTGGGGCGCGAGCTTGTTGAGCGAGCTCTTGAGCGGCTTGAAGTCGTGGAGGTTCTTCTCGACGAAGTCGTCGGCGTTCACCTGGAGGGCGAGCTTGACCGGGTCGCGGTCCTCCTCGGTCTCCCAGCCGCTGGGGGCCGAGGGCGGCGACGTGTACAGCGCGATGGGCAGGTTTCGCGAGATCCCCTTGGCCCGCAGGAACTTGCTCGTGGCCTCGAGGCCGAGTCGGGGCAGATCGCCGTCGAGCAGGAGGACGTCCGGCTCGAGGCGGATCACCTGGGGGTAGAGGGCGACGAGGTTGTCGTGCCCGGTGACGTCGATGCCGAAGGGGGCGAGCCCGTCGCGTACGGCGGCGACGAGCGAGGCGTTCGGCGTGATGAACAACACCCGCATGGGAGCCGACTCTACAACCTCACGGTGGAAGTCCGGGCTTGCGCGCGGGCGCCCGCGCTCGCATAACGGGCTGCGATGCGCATGATGTTGCACACGGCCGGGCTCGCTCTTGCGGCCGCGGTCCTCTTTGCCGCCGGCTGCGACGTGCCCACGCCGCTCGCGCCGGCCACGCCCATCGGCGACGTCCCGCACTGGGGCGAAGGGTTCGGCACGAAGCCCGGCGCGCCATCGATGCTCGGCGGCGACCCGGCCGGGCCCATGGGCGGCATGAAGTCGCCGGGCGCAACCGGGTCGTGGTCCGGCGGCGACCCCGCGCTCGGCAAGGGCCTGTATGCCGCCATGTGCGCGCGCTGCCACGGCGCCAACGGCGAGGGCGGCGCCGTCCCCGGCGGCGCCAAGGCCACCGCCTTCAACGACGCCAAGTGGCAGGCGGGCATCGAGGACCGGCTCATCGCGCGCACCGTGATGCTCGGCAAGGGCGCAATGCCGTCGTTCATGAGCCAGGGCCTCGACAAGCCCAAGCTCATGGGCATCGTCGCGTACATCCGCACCCTGAACCCCGCCGGCGACAAATAGGGCGGGGGCCTGCCCCGCGCGCACCAGGATTTTTCGCTCATGAGCTCCGTTCGCGACGCCAAGTCATTCCACGTCCTCGGCGTCGCCGGCACCGGCATGGGCGCGTTCGCGGGCTTGCTCAAGCAAGCGGGCTTCTCCGTCCGCGGCTCCGACCAGAACGTCTACCCGCCCATGAGCGACAAGCTCAAGGAGTGGGGCATCGAGGTGCGCACCCCCTACGCGCCCGCGAACCTGGACCCGCCCACCGACATCGTCGTCGTCGGCAACGTCATCACCAAGGACAACGTCGAGGCCACCGCCATGCGCGAGCGCGGCCTCCCCTTCGCCAGCTTCCCCGACACCCTCGGCCGCCTCTTCCTCAGCGACCGTCACAGCGTCGTCGTCGCGGGCACCCACGGCAAGACCACCACGGCGTCGCTGGTGGCGTGGGTGCTGTTGAAGACCAAGCGCGACCCCGGCTACCTCGTCGGCGGCATCCCGCGCGCGGCCGCCGGCGACGCCGGCAAGGGCGGCGAGAGCTTCCGGCTCGGCGCGCCCGGCCCCAAGAGCCCGTTCGTCGTCGAGGGCGACGAGTACGACACCGCCTATTTCGACAAGGGCCCCAAGTTCCTCCACTACCGGCCCAGGTCGCTGCTGTGCACGTCGCTCGAGTACGACCACGCCGACATCTACCCGAGCGTCGACGCCATCGTGGCGCGCTTCGCCGAGCTCCTCTCGCTGGTCCCCGCCGACGGCCACATCGTGCTGTGCGCCGAGGAGCCGCAGCTCATGAAGGCGCGGCAGATGGCGCCGGTGAAGGCGCGCGTGGAGACCTACGGCGCGCACGGCACCTGGGACGCCCGCGACGTCGTCGAGGACGAGCGCGGCGTGCGCTTCACGGTGACGAGCGCGGGCTCCTCCGGCGGGGGCCTGATGAGCGGCTTCGGCGGCGGCGACGAGGGCGAGGTGTTCCTGCCCATGAACGGCCACCACAGCGTGCTCAACGCGCTTGGGGCCTACGCCATCCTCTTCGGGCTCGGCCTCACCCACGACGAGATCGCGCTCGGCTTCGAGACCTTCCCCGGGGTCAAGCGGCGCATGGAGGTCCGCGGCGAGGCCGACGGCTGCCTCGTCGTCGACGACTTCGCGCACCACCCCACGGCGGTGCGCACCACGCTCGAGGGCGCCAGGAGGCGCTACAAGGGGCGCCCGCTGTGGGCGGTGTTCGAGCCGCGCTCGGCGACGTCGTGCCGCAAGGTCTTCCAGGACGCGTACGCCCGCGCCTTCGACGCCGCCGACCGCGTGCTGCTCGCGCCGCCGGGCCGCGCCCTCGACCCGGCCATCGCCCTCGACGTGCCCAAGCTCGCCGTCGACGTCAGCGCCCGCGGCAAGCCCGCCACCGCGTGCGCGTCCATCGACGAGGTCGTGCGCTTCGCCAGGGAGTGCCCCAAGGGCGCGGTGCTGCTGTGCATGAGCAACGGCGGCTTCGGCGGCATCCACGAAAAGCTCCTCGCCGCCCTCGCGGGGCGCGCGCGATGACGCTCTCCCGGCGCGCGTTCTTTGCGCTCGCCGGCGGGGCCGTGCTCGCCGGGTGCGCCACCGAGGCCGGCGCCGACAAGAAGCAAGGGGCCAAGGTCCAGCCGCCGCTGCACGGGCTCACGGACTTCTCGGGCGGCGCCATCGACGTGCCGAAGATCCTCGGGCAGGTCACCATCGTCGACTTCTGGGCGAGCTGGTGCGGGCCGTGTCGGGCGGCCATGCGCTACATGGACCAGCTCTATCGAACGTACAAAGCCGACGGGCTCGAGATGATCGGCGTGTGCGTCGACGACGACCCGGTCGCCGGCCGGCGCTTCTGGGCCTCCGCGCGCCCGCATTTTCCGGTCGGTTGGGACGGCGGCGGTGAGGTGCGCGAGCGCTTCAGCGTGCTCTCGTTGCCGACGACGGTGTTGTTCGATCCGCGTGGGTTCGTGGTGCAACGAAACGAGGGCTTCGATCTCGCGGACCACCGCCTCCTCGAGGAGCAGGTGCACCGCCTCCTGCGCACGTAGCGCTCGCAGAAAGGGACACATCGCGCGGCGCGGTTGACCCGCCGTCGCGTCCCTCGCGACTCTGACGACGCGGTGCCGGACGAAAGACGCATGGGGGACCTCCTGGTCGCCGCGGGGATCATCTCGCGCGAGGAGCTGGAACGTGCTTTCGAGCGCGCCAAGGTCGTCGGCGAGCGCCGCATCCTCTCTGAGCTGTTCGCGATGGGGCTCGCCCACGAGCGCGCGCTTGCGGAGACCCTCGCGCAGCAGCTCGGGGCGCCCGTGGCGGTGCTCTCGGAGTGCGTCGTGGACCTGGAGCTCGTCCGCCTCGTGTCACCGGAGCTGTTGAAGAAGCACAAGGCGCTGCCCATCGCCTCGGACGAGTCGAGCGTCACCTTCGTGAGCTCGGACCTCGACGGGCCCGCGCTCGCCATGCCCCTGGCCTTCGCCACCGGCCGGCGGCCCGTGCAGATCATCGGCATCAAGTCGATCCTCGACAGCAGCGTCAACGCGGCGTTGAAGGCGGCGGCCGAGGGGAAGGCCCAGCTCGTCGGCAAGCGGGCCACGGCCCGCCACCCCTTCGTCGCGGTGGCGCGTTACGCGCCGGCGGTGAGCGTGGCCGAGGCCAACGCGCTCGCCAAGCAGATCATCGACGTGCTCACCGACGCCCCGCAGGCCGGCATGCACGCGTCGACGCCCGTCGGCGCCATGCGGTTGAAGCAGATGGTGATCGGCGGGGGCGTGGCCGTGGTGGAGAAGGCGCGGGAGGTCCGCGACCCGGCGTCGCGCACGGCCGCCCTCCTCGACCGCGTGCCCGAGGCGCCCGCCGAGGACGCGGAGCCCATGGTGCTCGTCGTCGACGACGACGACGGCATCCGCGCCATGCTGACCAAGGCCCTCGAGCACGACGGCTACACGGTGGTGACGGCGCAAAACGGCGACGAGGCGGTGACGCTCCTGCGCCTCATGCGCCCGCACGTGATCGTGCTCGACGCCATGCTGCCGATGATCCACGGCTTCGAGATCTGCGCGGCGCTGAAGCGCAGCCCGCTGCGCGACGTGCCGGTGATCATGATCTCGGCCGTGTACCGGGGCTGGGAGCTCGCGCGCGAGATCCAGGAGGTCCACGGCGCCGACGCTTTCGTGGAGAAGCCGTTCGAGCTCACCTACGTGCGCAAGCTGGTGGCCGAGCTGCTGCGGCGGCCGCACGCGAAGGTGCCGAAGCCGGCGGACGTCGCCTCCCGCGTCGAAGAGGCCCGCAGCAGCTACGAGGACCACGCGGGCCACGGCCTGTTCCTGGCCGCCGAGGCCGACGTGCAGCTCTGGATCGCCCTCGACCCCTTCGACGGGCGCGCCTGGCTCGAGCGCGCGAACCTCTGTGCGATGCGCGGCGACCTCGTCGGCGCGATGTCGGCGTACGAGGCCGCCGTCGTCTACGACAGCAAGCTGCTCGTCGCGCACCTCGGCCTCGCCGTCGTCTACGAGAAGCTCGGCTTTCAGCGCCGCGCCCGCGCCACGTGGCTGAAGGCCCGCGAGCTCGCCCCCGACGACGTCACCCGCGCCTCCATCGACCGGCACATCTCTGCGGCATGACGTTGTTGCGCCCTCGGCGCACTCGCATCGGAGCGCCGGGGCGCCGCCGTCGTCGGCGCGGGCGCGCGGAGCGTCCGTTTTTTTGCGGCGGGTGGGCGCGGGGGGCACGATGGCGACATGAAGCGACCGACGACGCTCTCCGTCTCCGATTTCCGACAGATCATCGACGCCATGTGCGCCACAGCCGGCGACGAGCTCTCCTCGATGCGCGCGCGCCTCGAAGCCCTCCGCAGCGAAGCCTCCCCGCCCGGCTGAACGCGTCCGCGCCCCGTCGCTCAGACGTTGTCGCGGCGGTTGCCGCGGATCATCGTGGCGCGGGCGAGGCTGTCGTCGTCGAGCTTGGTGGCGGCTTCGCCGGGGCGGGCGACGACGAGGAGGCCCGGCGGCAGCGCCGTCCCCGCCTTCAACAGCGCGCGGCTGCCGAGGATGCAGCGGGCGCCGAGGGCGCCGCCGAGGACCGCGCGGTGCGTGTCCCGCCCCTCGACGACGACGTCGTCGCCGGGCAGGGCGAACGTCGCCACCGCCGTGGTCAGGAACACGTTCCTGCCGATGACGACGTCGCTGAGCCCCAGGTTCGACAGCGTCGAGTCCTGCATGGCCACGATCCGGCGCAGGCTCGTGTCCACCAGCGTCCGGCAGTTGTCGCCGACGACGCACGTGTGGAGCACGCTGTGGTCGGCGACGAGGACGTCCCTGCCGACGACGCTGTCGATGACGCTCGCGTGCGGCTCGAGCCTGACCCCGTCGGCGAGGATGGAGTTGATGACCGTGGCCGTCGGGTGGATGTCGACGTCGCCGAGCTTGTTCTTCCCCCGAAGCCGGCCGCGCCGGGTGGCGCTCGCCGCCAGCGACAGCTCGAGGACGTCGAGCCAGTGACGCACCCGGCCGCCGAGCCGCGAGACCGCCGGCATCCGCAGGACGTGCGGCGGCGCTCCGTAGGGCGGCACGCGCACGTCGACGGCGTGGTCGTCGTCGCACACGGGGACCCGCGCGGCCGTCGGGAACGCCGCAGCCGCGTCGCCGCCGACGTCGGGGGTGAGGCCGGACAGCGGCCCTGCCCACAAGGGCAGGGGGAGGTCCCCGTCGGCGTCGTGCATCCGCGTGGCGGCCGCGTACAGGGCCGTGCCGCGCGCCACCGCGGCCTGCACGAGGCCCCCGCGCTGGCGCGCGGCGTCGGCGAGCGCCGCGAGCGTCTCGCGGGAGAACACGGCGTCGAGGGCGCAGGCGACGTCGGCGCCGGCCGGGAGGGGGGCGCCGGCGGGCACGTCCCGGAGCTCGTGACCGGCGGCGGCCGCCTCCGCGGCCTGGAGCTCCCGGAGCGGCGGCCCCCCGACGAGGAGGGCGCCGGCGTCGTCGGCGAGGGGGAACACGGCGGGCTCCCAGGCGGCGTGGCGGAGGCGGGCAAGCATGGGCGGCGGGGACTGTACAGCGCCGGGGGCGACGTTCGCCCCGGAGGTGTCCAGGTCCGGCCCAAGACTTGCGCGGCGTCGTCCGGGTGGGATACCTCCGAGCTGTGAAGCTGATCGCGGCCGGGTTGACCAACGTGGGCATGAAGCGGGCCCACAACGAGGACAATCATCTTCTGGTCCCCGAGGAGAACCTGTTCATCGTCGCCGACGGCATGGGCGGGCACGCCTCGGGCGAGGTGGCCAGCGAGATCGCCGTGAACTCGGTGTGCGATTTCTTCAAGATGACGTCCGCCGACGAAGAGCAGACCTGGCCCTTCAAGGAGGAGCGCGGGCTGAAGTACGAGGAGAACCGGCTCGTCGCGGGCATCAAGCTCGCCAACCGGCGCATCTTCGAGACCGCGCAGGCCGACGTGCGCAAGCGCGGCATGGGCACCACCATCGTCACCGCGCTGTTCACGCACAACGGCGCCTACGTCGGCCACTGCGGCGACTCGCGCTGCTATCGCTTCCGCAACAACAAGCTCGAGCTGTTGACCGAGGACCACTCGCTGCTCAACGACTACCTGAAGAACCACAAGCTCACGCAAGAAGAGATCGACAACTTCCCGCACAAGAACGTCATCGTGCGCGCGCTCGGCATGAAGGACACGGTGCAGGTGGACATCTCCCGCCTCGAGCCGCAGCCCCACGACCTCTATCTGCTGTGCAGCGACGGCCTCTCGGGCATGGTGCACGAGCCCGAGCTCTTCGAGCGCTGCGCGCAATACATGAACGATCCGGCGAAGCAGAGCGACATCGAAGGCCTCTGTCACACGCTGATCGACGCCGCCAACAAAAATGGCGGGACGGACAACGTCACCGTCGTCGCCATCAAAGTCGTACCGTAATTGTGAGGTCGCCTGTCGGCGACCTCACTTGCGCGCTGCGCGCGCGGCTCGCTCCGCTCGCGGCGGCGTCGGCAGCTTCCGAAGTCGCCTTCGTCGTCGTGGCGGGCTGATGCGGTTGCCGGGGCGACTTCGGGGGCTGCCTCCGCCGTTGTCGAATCAGGGGGGGCGTCGTCGCCTCTCCGCGGCGCACAGGCACGTCGCAGCTCGCTCGTCGCTTGGCGTCGCACCGCCGGCGTGGGGCGCGGCACCGTAGGCCGCGGGGGCAACAAGTTCCGGATGGGCGCGAGGATCGGTAGAGTCCGCCCCGTGCGCTGTCTGGTCATCGCCTCGTTTCTTTGCGCGGGCGCCGCCTTCGCCCAATCCGAGAAGGTCGCGGTCGTGCCGCTGTCGGGGCTCGGCGTCGACGACGCCACGCTCGAGCATCTCGACCACGCGTTGCGCGGCGAGCTGTCGGACCTGGGCATCGACGTCGCGGGGCGCGACAAGGTGAAGGCCGCGATGTCTTCGCCGTGCGAAGGGCAACTCGACTGCCTCGTTCGCGTCGGCGCCGCGGTCGGCGCGTCGGAGATCGTGACGGGGAGCGCGGGCCTCGCGGGGGACGAGCTGCACGTGACCTTGAAGCTGATCGACGTCGGCCTGAAGATCGAGCGCAAGTCCCTCGACGCAGCGGCCCCCGCCGACCAGGCCGAGCGGCGCGTGCGCGAGACGGCCATGAAGCTGGTGCGGCCCGAGCGCTACAACCAGAGCGGCTCCATCGAGCTCAACACGCCTCTGCAGGGCGCGGACATCGTCGTCGACGGTGTGCCCCGCGGCCGCACCCCACTGTTCGGGCCCCTCGAGGGGCTGGCGCCGGGGCGTCGCGAAGTCGAGGTCCGCTACGCGGGCGCGAAGACCTGGCACGGCTTCATCGACGTCGCTTTCGACCAACCGTACCAACTCGATGTCGTCTTGAAGGACGGCGCCGTCGCGCAGGTGCCGCATGGCACAGCGGTGTCGGTCGCTGTGCCGGATCACCCGCGACCGGGGAAGGCGAAATCGCCGCAAAGAATCCCCGTTCTCGCCGTCGTCGGCGCGGGCGTCGGCGTCGCTGGCGTCGCTGCCCTCGTCGGCGCAGGATTTGCGTTCGCCAGCGCCTCCGACGCCTTCCAAAAGGGCCATGATCAAGGCGAAGCGTCATCTGGCGTGATAAACCAGAACCTCACGATGTCCGTCGCGTATTACGCACTGCTTGCCGCGGGGGTCGGCGCGCTCGGAGGCGGCGCCACCCTCGCAGCCGTCTCGCTTCTAGGGGAGTGATATGCGCCCGCTTCTTTCGATCCTCGCCCTCTCACCGCTCGCGCTCCTCTTCGGGTGCCCTCCCCAGTTCGTCCGCTGCGACAAGGACACGAGCGCCTGTAGCAGCGACGAGGTCTGCGACCCCTCCGGCGTCTGCGTCCGCGACGCCGGCGAGGGCGAAGGCGAAGGCGAAGGCGAGGGCGAGGGCGAGGGCGAGGGCGAGGGCGAGGGCGAGGGCGAGGGCGAGGTTGTGGCGTTCACGAGCCCGACCCGCTCTGCCCCCGTTGGGGTTCCGTTCGAGCTCCCATTCACCAATGCGACGGCGAGCTCGTGCGCGGCGACCTTCGACCGTGACGTCGGGGATGCGGCGACCGTGATCGACGATCACGTCGCCGTGACCCTCGCCGAACCGGGGAGCGTCTCGGTCGGCCTCGATTGCGGCGGCGTGGGAGCGACGGCGGCGATCACGGGCTGGTCGTTGACGCCGCAGGAGATCGCTCCGGTCGCCGCCGCAGCCGGCGGCGCCGACGCGGTGCTTCCGTTCACCGTCGAGCCCTCGTCCCTCGCCGTGAAATGCGACGTGACGGCGACGCCGAAGAGCACATTTGGGGCGCCGGACGCGCGGAGCACCCCGGCCGTAGGCTCGGGTGAGAGCTTCAGCGTCGACGAGACCAGTGCCGTGACGCTCTCGTGCTTCGACCCGAACGACGGGCAGGATCCGCACCTGCAGCTCGTCGAGACGACGGGAGTCGAGGTGACCCCGTTGGTCGCGTTCTCGTTCGACGTGGTTCCCGGGACGCTCGTGGTGACCGTCAACGCGATCGGCGCCGAGCACTGCGGTCTTCGGGACGGCGGCAACGAGATCGTCGGTGTCGATCGCGCCGATGCGTCGAGCACCTCGTTCGTCCTCAACGCGGACAGTGGCACCGTGCCATCGACGCCGACGACGCTGGACGTTGCGTGCAGCGGCGGCGGCGGCGCTCCAGCCGCGGCGTCCTTCGGCACCCTGCCGATCGCTCAGGGAGGAAGTGTGATCGACGACGCCGGCGTCACGAGGCTGGCAAGCGGAAACGTCGCGATCCTCGTCGGCGACATCGGCCCCGTCAACCCGAGCTCCACGTCGCTGGCGGTGCCCTCGTTGCAGTTCATTGCAGGCGCTCTGAACGTGCAGTGCAACGGGACCACAACGCTCGACAGCGTCGACTTCGAAGGGCTTCACAAGGTCGCGGGAGCGGTAACCGTGAACGACTGTGACAAGCCGGGCTTGGACGTGCTTCTTGGAAGCGCGGCCGCGACAACGCCTGCTCTCGAGCTCGGCGCGCTCGCCATCACTTCGAATGCCGGTCTCGTTGGGCTCAACCTCCCGGCCCTGGCCACGGTGGTCGGCGTCCTGTCGGTGACGAATAACGTCAACGCCAGCAATACAGCCGGGCTAGGAAGCATCAATACGAGCGCCCTTACGACGGTCGGCGGGAGTTTCTCCGTGACCGGGAACGGGATGCTCACGTGCGGCGACACGACGATCGGCGTCCTCAAGGCTCGCTGCGATCTCACCAGCCCCCCCGGATCCACGTTGATCGCGAACAACGCCGGCGGATGCCTTGACCACGCGTTCTCGCGCGCCACCGACTGCGCTTCTGACTGATGAGGGCCATGTTCCCTCTCAGGGTTGCATCCCGTAGTCTGGGCTCGCGGCAAGTCCACCGCGGCCAACCTATGCAGCGAGAACGGGTGGAAGCACATGCGCGTCGGGCGGTTTTGGAGCTTGTCATCAACGGTGTCTTTGTTCCTCGGTGTCTCGTGCTCGACGGCTTCCCCGAGCGCGGACCAGTGCGTCGACTCGTCTGACTGTCCCAGCGGAAAGCGTTGCATTGTCTCCGCGGGCGTAGCGGCGTGCGGGGAGGGCGAGGGCGAGGGCGAGGGCGAGGGCGAGGGCGAGGGCGAGGGCGAGGGCGAGGTTGTGGCGTTCACGAGCCCGACCCGCTCTGCCCCCGTTGGGGTTCCGTTCGAGCTCCCATTCACCAATGCGACGGCGAGCTCGTGCGCGGCGACCTTCGACCGTGACGTCGGGGATGCGGCGACCGTGATCGACGATCACGTCGCCGTGACCCTCGCCGAACCGGGGAGCGTCTCGGTCGGCCTCGATTGCGGCGGCGTGGGAGCGACGGCGGCGATCACGGGCTGGTCGTTGACGCCGCAGGAGATCGCTCCGGTCGCCGCCGCCGCCGGCGGCGCCGACGCGGTGCTTCCGTTCACCGTCGAGCCCTCGTCCCTCGCCGTGAAATGCGACGTGACGGCGACGCCGAAGAGCACATTTGGGGCGCCGGACGCGCGGAGCACCCCGGCCGTAGGCTCGGGTGAGAGCTTCAGCGTCGACGAGACCAGTGCCGTGACGCTCTCGTGCTTCGACCCGAACGACGGGCAGGATCCGCACCTGCAGCTCGTCGAGACGACGGGAGTCGAGGTGACCCCGTTGGTCGCGTTCTCGTTCGACGTGGTTCCCGGGACGCTCGTGGTGACCGTCAACGCGATCGGCGCCGAGCACTGCGGTCTTCGGGACGGCGGCAACGAGATTGTCGGTGTCGATCGCGCCGATGCGTCGAGCACCTCGTTCGTCCTCAACGCGGACAGTGGCACCGTGCCGTCGACGCCGACGACGCTGGACGTTGCTTGCAGCGGCGGCGGCGGCGCTCCAGCCGCGGCGTCCTTCGGCACCCTGCCGATCGCTCAGGGAGGAAGTGTGATCGACGACGCCGGCGTCACGAGGCTGGCAAGCGGAAACGTCGCGATCCTCGTCGGCGACATCGGCCTCATCAACCCGAGCTCCACGTCGCTGGCGGTGCCCTCGTTGCAGTTCATTGCAGGCGCTCTGAACGTGCAGTGCAACGGCCAGTCGATTCTTCAGACCGTCGATTTCGAAGCGCTCGAGAAGGTCGCCGGTGCCGCGAAGGTTCAGGAGTGTGACAACGATAGCCTCGCCATCCACCTCGGAAACCACAGCAACCCGCTGCCTGCGCTGGAGGTCGGCGCGCTCGACATCTCTTCGAACGCTGGTCTCGGTTCCCTCAACCTCCCCGCGCTCTCGGCCACGGTTCTCGGCGCAACTTCGATCGTCGTATCCGACAACGCGTCGCTTCTGGGCATGAACATGGACTCACTGCGCTCCGGTGTGCAGATCTTCAACGTGCTCAATAACGACAGTCTTGGATGTGGCGATCGCACGTTTGGGGTCGTGAAGATTCGCTGTGGCCTGGAGACAGCGCCTGCAACGACCATCTCGTCAAATGCGGGGGGCTGCCTGAACGGAGGATTCCAAGAGTCTCTGTGTACGCCATGATTTCGTTTGCTCGCGCTGGAGCGCCGCTTGCGAGAGCCGGCGCCGTCCTCGGTGTGAACGAGAAACCGCGCTGAACCTGGGGGGCGGATGCCAGGCAAGCTTGCTTCATATCGATCAGTCTTCGTGCTGCTGGTCCTCGGTGTCTCTTGCTCGACGGCCACTCCAGACCCTGACCGATGCGCCGACTCGTCGGACTGCCCGAGCGGGCAAAGCTGCATCGTCACTGCCGGGGTAGCGGCGTGTGGCGAAGGCGAGGGCGAGGGCGAGGGCGAGGGCGAGGGCGAGGGCGAGGGCGAGGGCGAGGTTGTGGCGTTCACGAGCCCGACCCGCTCTGCCCCCGTTGGGGTTCCGTTCGAGCTCCCATTCACCAATGCGACGGCGAGCTCGTGCGCGGCGACCTTCGACCGTGACGTCGGGGATGCGGCGACCGTGATCGACGATCACGTCGCCGTGACCCTCGCCGAACCGGGGAGCGTCTCGGTCGGCCTCGATTGCGGCGGCGTGGGAGCGACGGCGGCGATCACGGGCTGGTCGTTGACGCCGCAGGAGATCGCTCCGGTCGCCGCCGCAGCCGGCGGCGCCGACGCGGTGCTTCCGTTCACCGTCGAGCCCTCGTCCCTCGCCGTGAAATGCGACGTGACGGCGACGCCGAAGAGCACATTTGGGGCGCCGGACGCGCGGAGCACCCCGGCCGTAGGCTCGGGTGAGAGCTTCAGCGTCGACGAGACCAGTGCCGTGACGCTCTCGTGCTTCGACCCGAACGACGGGCAGGATCCGCACCTGCAGCTCGTCGAGACGACGGGAGTCGAGGTGACCCCGTTGGTCGCGTTCTCGTTCGACGTGGTTCCCGGGACGCTCGTGGTGACCGTCAACGCGATCGGCGCCGAGCACTGCGGTCTTCGGGACGGCGGCAACGAGATCGTCGGTGTCGATCGCGCCGATGCGTCGAGCACCTCGTTCGTCCTCAACGCGGACAGTGGCACCGTGCCATCGACGCCGACGACGCTGGACGTTGCGTGCAGCGGCGGCGGCGGCGCTCCAGCCGCGGCGTCCTTCGGCACCCTGCCGATCGCTCAGGGAGGAAGTGTGATCGACGACGCCGGCGTCACGAGGCTGGCAAGCGGAAACGTCGCGATCCTCGTCGGCGACATCGGCCCCGTCAACCCGAGCTCCACGTCGCTGGCGGTGCCCTCGTTGCAGTTCATTGCAGGCGCTCTGAACGTGCAGTGCAACGGGACCACAACGCTCGACAGCGTCGACTTCGAAGGGCTTCACAAGGTCGCGGGAGCGGTAACCGTGAACGACTGTGACAAGCCGGGCTTGGACGTGTTTCTTGGAAGCGCGGCCGCGACAACGCCTGCTCTCGAGCTCGGCGCGCTCGACATCTCTTCGAACGCTGGTCTCGGTTCCCTCAACCTCCCCGCGCTCGCCACGGTTTCGGGCAACATCGTCGTATCCGACAACGCGTCGCTTCTGGGCATGAACATGGACTCACTGCGCTCCGGTGTGCAGATCTTCAACGTGCTCAATAACGACAGTCTTGGATGTGGCGATCGCACGTTTGGGGTCGTGAAGATTCGCTGTGGCCTGGAGACAGCGCCTGCAACGACCATCTCGTCAAATGCGGGGGGCTGCCTGAACGGAGGATTCCAAGAGTCTCTGTGTACGCCATGATTTCGTTTGCTCGCGCTGGAGCGCCGCTTGCGAGAGCCGGCGCCGTCCTCGGTGTGAACGAGAAACCGCGCTGAACCTGGGGGGCGGATGCCAGGCAAGCTTGCTTCATATCGATCAGTCTTCGTGCTGCTGGTCCTCGGTGTCTCTTGCTCGACGGCCACTCCAGACCCTGACCGATGCGCCGACTCGTCGGACTGCCCGAGCGGGCAAAGCTGCATCGTCACTGCCGGGGTAGCGGCGTGTGGCGAAGGCGAGGGCGAGGGCGAGGGCGAAGGCGAAGGCGAGGGCGAAGGCGAAGGCGAGGGCGAGGGCGAGGTCGTGGCGTTCACGAACCCGACCCGCTCCGCTCCCGTCGGTGTCCCCTTCGAGCTCCCATTCACCAATGCGACGGCGAGCTCGTGCGCGGCGACCTTCGACCGTGACGTCGGGGATGCGGCGACCGTGATCGACGATCACGTCGCCGTGACCCTCGCCGAACCGGGGAGCGTCTCGGTCGGCCTCGATTGCGGCGGCGTGGGAGCGACGGCGGCGATCACGGGCTGGTCGTTGACGCCGCAGGAGATCGCTCCGGTCGCCGCCGCCGCCGGCGGCGCCGACGCGGTGCTTCCGTTCACCGTCGAGCCCTCGTCCCTCGCCGTGAAATGCGACGTGACGGCGACGCCGAAGAGCACATTTGGGGCGCCGGACGCGCGGAGCACCCCGGCCGTAGGCTCGGGTGAGAGCTTCAGCGTCGACGAGACCAGTGCCGTGACGCTCTCGTGCTTCGACCCGAACGACGGGCAGGATCCGCACCTGCAGCTCGTCGAGACGACGGGAGTCGAGGTGACCCCGTTGGTCGCGTTCTCGTTCGACGTGGTTCCCGGGACGCTCGTGGTGACCGTCAACGCGATCGGCGCCGAGCACTGCGGTCTTCGGGACGGCGGCAACGAGATCGTCGGTGTCGATCGCGCCGATGCGTCGAGCACCTCGTTCGTCCTCAACGCGGACAGTGGCACCGTGCCGTCGACGCCGACGACGCTGGACGTTGCTTGCAGCGGCGGCGGCGGCGCTCCAGCCGCGGCGTCCTTCGGCACCCTGCCGATCGCTCAGGGAGGAAGTGTGATCGACGACGCCGGCGTCACGAGGCTGGCAAGCGGAAACGTCGCGATCCTCGTCGGCGACATTGTCCCCGTCAACCCGAGCTCCACGTCGCTGGCGGTGCCCTCGTTGCAGTTCATTGCAGGCGCTCTGAACGTGCAGTGCAACGGGACCACAACGCTCGACAGCGTCGACTTCGAAGGGCTTCACAAGGTCGCGGGAGCGGTAACCGTGAACGACTGTGACAAGCCGGGCTTGGACGTGCTTCTTGGAAGCGCGGCCGCGACAACGCCTGCTCTCGAGGTCGGCGCGCTCGACATCTCTTCGAACGCTGGTCTCGGTTCCCTCAACCTCCCGGCCCTGGCCACGGTGGTCGGCGTCCTGTCGGTGACGAATAACGTCAACGCCAGCAATACAGCCGGGCTAGGAAGCATCAATAGGCTCTTCGCGCTTTTGAGTGGGCATCGGCAAGGGTGCACGGCCCGCAAGGCCGCATGGGGCCTGGCGTTTCCAGGGGCGCGTCTTGGTTGAAACCTGCGTCGAGTTGAGGGCAGGCTGGTGGGATGAAGAGCCCGGCCTCCATTCGCGCACTGTTCTCGTTGCCGGGCTTCGTTGCTGCCTCCGCTCTCAAGGGTGAGTTCGGCGATCGGTACGCCCGCGTCATCGTGCTTCGTCGGCGAAAAAAGCGGCGGTGTGCTCGTGCTGTGGACATCGATGTCGAGGCCGATACGACCAGCGGACCTGCCGCGCGCGCGACCTCTCGGTGGCTGGGTGGCGCGTCTACGTGGAGTTCGAGCGCTGGCGCGTCCGGTGCCCGCGATGCCACGCGGTGTTCGTAGAGCAGCTCGACTGGCTTGCGAAGAACCCGAGGTACACGCGGCGGTACGCGCTGCACGTCGGTGCGCTCTGCCGCGAGATGACCAACAAGGCCGTCGCGGAGCTCGAGCACTTGCACGACAGCACCGTGAAGGACCTCGACAAGATCTACATGCGGCTCCAGGTCGAGCGAGCTGGTCGGTTGGCGCCCAGGGCCATCGGCGTCGACGAGATCTCGGTGCGCAAGGGGCAGAACTACCGCGTGATCGTCAGCGACCTCGACCAGCATCGGCCGATCTGGTTCGGCGGGACGGGTCGCACCGAAGCCGACTTCGATCTCTTCTTCGCGGCGCTGGGCCCGGCCAAGTGTGCCCGCATCGAGATCGCCGCCATGGACATGTGGAAGCCGTTCAGGAAGTCGCTCGCCAAGAACGCACCCAACGCGCGCGTGGTCTTCGACAAGTTCCACATCATGCGCCACCTCTCCGACGCCCTCGACGAGGTGCGGCGCAGCGAGTTCCGGCGGCTGAAGGGCAAGGACCGCGCGTACATCAAGGGCCAGCGGTACACGCTGCTCTCCCACCGCGAGAACCTCGACCACGACGGCAGGGCGAGCCTCAAGAAGCTGCTGCAGGCCAACAGGCGCCTCAACACCGCCTACGTCCTCAAGGAGTCCTTCGGCCTTCTGTGGGACTACCGCACCGAGCGTGGCTCGCGGGCCTTCTTCGACCGCTGGCGGGACAGCCTCAAGTGGCAACGGCTCGCCCCCTACGTGAAATTCGCCGCGATGATCGAGCGTCACTGGGATGGCATCGCCTCATACTGCCGCCCCGAGAACAAGATCAGCCTCGGCGTCGTGGAGGGGCTCAACAACAAAATCCGCGTCATCCAAAGACGGGCATACGGCTACCGAGACGAGGAGTACCTGGGGCTGAAAATCGTCGCGGCTTTCCTGCCCGCGCTGCCCCGAAGTGCCTGAGAGGGCCCACTGCGATCCGCGAAGAGCCCATCAATACGAGCGCCCTTACGACGGTCGGCGGGAGTTTCTCCGTGACCGGGAACGGGATGCTCACGTGCGGCGACACGACGATCGGCGTGCTCAAGGCTCGCTGCGATCTCACCAGCCCCCCCGGATCCACGTTGATCGCGAACAACGCCGGCGGATGCCTTGACCACGCGTTCTCGCGCGCCACCGACTGCGCTTCTGACTGATGAGGGCCATGTTCCCTCTCAGGGTTGCATCCCGTAGTCTGGGCTCGCGGCAAGTCCACCGCGGCCAACCTATGCAGCGAGAACGGGTGGAAGCACATGCGCGTCGGGCGGTTTTGGAGCTTGTCATCAACGGTGTCTTTGTTCCTCGGTGTCTCGTGCTCGACGGCTTCCCCGAGCGCGGACCAGTGCGTCGACTCGTCTGACTGTCCCAGCGGAAAGCGTTGCATTGTCTCCGCGGGCGTAGCGGCGTGCGGGGAGGGCGAGGGCGAGGGCGAGGGCGAGGGCGAGGGCGAGGGCGAGGGCGAGGGCGAGGTTGTGGCGTTCACGAGCCCGACCCGCTCTGCCCCCGTTGGGGTTCCGTTCGAGCTCCCATTCACCAATGCGACGGCGAGCTCGTGCGCGGCGACCTTCGACCGTGACGTCGGGGATGCGGCGACCGTGATCGACGATCACGTCGCCGTGACCCTCGCCGAACCGGGGAGCGTCTCGGTCGGCCTCGATTGCGGCGGCGTGGGAGCGACGGCGGCGATCACGGGCTGGTCGTTGACGCCGCAGGAGATCGCTCCGGTCGCCGCCGCAGCCGGCGGCGCCGACGCGGTGCTTCCGTTCACCGTCGAGCCCTCGTCCCTCGCCGTGAAATGCGACGTGACGGCGACGCCGAAGAGCACATTTGGGGCGCCGGACGCGCGGAGCACCCCGGCCGTAGGCTCGGGTGAGAGCTTCAGCGTCGACGAGACCAGTGCCGTGACGCTCTCGTGCTTCGACCCGAACGACGGGCAGGATCCGCACCTGCAGCTCGTCGAGACGACGGGAGTCGAGGTGACCCCGTTGGTCGCGTTCTCGTTCGACGTGGTTCCCGGGACGCTCGTGGTGACCGTCAACGCGATCGGCGCCGAGCACTGCGGTCTTCGGGACGGCGGCAACGAGATCGTCGGTGTCGATCGCGCCGATGCGTCGAGCACCTCGTTCGTCCTCAACGCGGACAGTGGCACCGTGCCATCGACGCCGACGACGCTGGACGTTGCTTGCAGCGGCGGCGGCGGCGCTCCAGCCGCGGCGTCCTTCGGCACCCTGCCGATCGCTCAGGGAGGAAGTGTGATCGACGACGCCGGCGTCACGAGGCTGGCAAGCGGAAACGTCGCGATCCTCGTCGGCGACATCGGCCTCATCAACCCGAGCTCCACGTCGCTGGCGGTGCCCTCGTTGCAGTTCATTGCGGGCGCTCTGAACGTGCAGTGCAACGGCCAGTCGATTCTTCAGACCGTCGATTTCGAAGCGCTCGAGAAGGTCGCCGGTGCCGCGAAGGTTCAGGAGTGTGACAACGATAGCCTCGCCATCCACCTCGGAAACCACAGCAACCCGCTGCCTGCGCTGGAGGTCGGCGCGCTCGACATCTCTTCGAACGCTGGTCTCGGTTCCCTCAACCTCCCCGCGCTCGCGGCCATCTCTGGCGACATCGACATCTCTTCCAACGCGGGGCTCGGTTCCCTCAACCTGCCCGCGCTCGCCACGGTTTCGGGCAACATCGTCGTATCCGACAACGCGTCGCTTCTGGGCATGAACATGGACTCACTGCGCTCCGGTGTGCAGATCTTCAACGTGCTCAATAACGACAGTCTTGGATGTGGCGATCGCACGTTTGGGGTCGTGAAGATTCGCTGTGGCCTGGAGACAGCGCCTGCAACGACCATCTCGTCAAATGCGGGGGGCTGCCTGAACGGAGGATTCCAAGAGTCTCTGTGTACGCCATGATTTCGTTTGCTCGCGCTGGAGCGCCGCTTGCGAGAGCCGGCGCCGTCCTCGGTGTGAACGAGAAACCGCGCTGAACCTGGGGGGCGGATGCCAGGCAAGCTTGCTTCATATCGATCAGCCTTCGTGCCGCTGGTCCTCGGTGTCTCTTGCTCGACGGCCACTCCAGACCCTGACCGATGCGCCGACTCGTCGGACTGCCCGAGCGGGCAAAGCTGCATCGTCACCGCCGGGGTAGCGGCGTGCGGCGAGGGCGAGGGCGAGGGCGAGGGCGAGGGCGAGGGCGAGGGCGAGGGCGAGGGCGAGGGCGAGGGCGAGGTTGTGGCGTTCACGAGCCCGACCCGCTCTGCCCCCGTTGGGGTTCCGTTCGAGCTCCCATTCACCAATGCGACGGCGAGCTCGTGCGCGGCGACCTTCGACCGTGACGTCGGGGATGCGGCGACCGTGATCGACGATCACGTCGCCGTGACCCTCGCCGAACCGGGGAGCGTCTCGGTCGGCCTCGATTGCGGCGGCGTGGGAGCGACTGCGGTGATTACGGGCTGGTCGTTGACGCCGGGCAGCATCGCCCCTGTCGATGCCGCCGCGGGTGGCGTCGCCGCGGTGCTTCCCTTCACCGTCGAGCCCTCGTCGCTCGCCGTGAAATGCGACGTGACGGCGACGCCGAGGAGCGCGTTGGGGGCGCCGGACGCGCGGAACACGCCGGCCGTCGGCTCCGGTGAGAGCTTCAGCGTCGACGAGACCAGCGACGTGACGCTCTCGTGCTTCGACCCCAACGACGGGCAGGATCCGCACCTGCAGCTCCCCGTCGATACGACGGGAGTCGAGGTGACGCCGTTGGTCGTGTTCTCGTTCGACGTGGTTCCGGGGACGCTCGTCGTGACCGTCAACGCGGTCGGCGCCGAGCACTGCGGGCTTCAGGTCGGCGGCAACGAGATCGTCGGCGTCGATCGCCCCGATCCGACGAGCACCTCGTTCGTCCTCGACGCGGACAGCGGGACTGTTCCGTCGACGCCGACGACGCTGGACGTTGCGTGCACGGGCGGCGGCGGCGCTCCAGCCGCGGCGTCCTTCGGGTCCCTGCCGATCGCTCAGGGTGGCAACGTCACCGACGACGCCGGCGTCGCAGCGCTGGCAAACGGAGACGTCGCGATCCTCGTCGGCGACATTGGCCCGATCAACCCGAGCTCGACGTCGCTCACGGTGCCCTCGTTGCAGTTTCTTGCGGGCGCCTTGAACGTGCAGTGCAACGGCACCACGACTCTCGACAGCGTCGACTTCGAAGGGCTCCACAAGGTCGCGGGAGCGGTAACCGTGAACGACTGTGACAAGCCGGGCTTGGACGTGTTCCTTGGAAGCGCGGCAGCGGCGACGCCTGCACTCGAGCTCGGCGCGCTCGCCATCACTTCGAATGCCGGTCTCGGTTCCCTCACCCTCCCCGCGCTCGCCACGGTTTCGGGCAACATCGTCGTATCCGACAACGCGTCGCTTCTGGGCATGAACATGGACTCACTGCGCTCCGGTGTGCAGATCTTCAACGTGCTCAATAACGACAGTCTTGGATGTGGCGATCGCACGTTTGGGGTCGTGAAGATTCGCTGTGGCCTGGAGACAGCGCCTGCAACGACCATCTCGTCAAATGCGGGGGGCTGCCTGAACGGAGGATTCCAAGAGTCTCTGTGTACGCCATGATTTCGTTTGCTCGCGCTGGAGCGCCGCTTGCGAGAGCCGGCGCCGTCCTCGGTGTGAACGAGAAACCGCGCTGAACCTGGGGGGCGGATGCCAGGCAAGCTTGCTTCATATCGATCAGCCTTCGTGCTGCTGGTCCTCGGTGTCTCTTGCTCGACGGCCACTCCAGACCCTGACCGATGCGCCGACTCGTCGGACTGCCCGAGCGGGCAAAGCTGCATCGTCACCGCCGGGGTAGCGGCGTGCGGCGAAGGCGAAGGCGAGGGCGAGGGCGAGGGCGAGGGCGAAGGTGAAGGCGAGGGCGAGGGCGAGGTCGTGGCGTTCACGAACCCGACCCGCTCCGCTCCCGTCGGTGTCCCCTTCGAGCTCCCATTCACCAATGCGACGGCGAGCTCGTGCGTGGCGACCTTCGACCGTGACGTCGGGGATGCGGCGACCGTGATCGACGATCACGTCGCTGTGACGCTCGCCGAGCCGGGGAGCGTCTCGGTCGGCCTCGATTGCGGCGGCGTGGGAGCGACTGCGGTGATTACGGGCTGGTCGTTGACGCCGGAGGACATCGCCCC
>CAVZJB010000013.1:0-321591 GCA_963775425.1 uncultured delta proteobacterium
GACCGCGGGGGTGACGGAGCCCTTGGCGTGGCGGCCGTTCGGGTCGCCCGCCACGAGCTGCACCGCCTTGCCGAGCTCGAGGCCCTGCACCGGCAGGCGCCAGGCGCCGTTGATGTCGGCTTCCGTGGTGTACGTGTTGTCGCCGACCGTCACCGAGACCGTGCCGAACACCTCGGTGGAGCCCGCAGGCCCGACGAGCACGAAGCTGTCCTTGCACTGCTTGCTGCCGTCGGCGCGCTCCGTCGTCACGCCGTTGGTCACCAGGAAGGGATCGCGGCTGTCCATGTTCTTGCCGAGCGCGACCTTCTCCGTGCGGTGTGTCTGGTTCCAGATGCGCAGCTCGAAGGACTTGGCGCGGCTGACGACGGCGTCGCTGGTGGCGCCGCCGGCGTCCTTGGACTGCACCACGATCTGATCGCCGTGGACGAACTTGCTCTCGTCTTCGGTCTGGAAGGAGAACTTGCCGTCCTCGCCGACCTGGATGTTGCCGATGAGCGGACGCCCCTGCACCGAGCCGTTGAAGATCTCGATGGTGGACAGCGGCTCGCCGATGCCGGCGACCGTCAGCGGGTCGCGGCGCGGGTTGCCCGCGTCCATCACGCGCGGCTTGATGATCTCGGCGCCGAGCACCACCGGCCGCCTGGGCGCCGGGTTGGTCGCGTCGGGCACGATCTCGTGCGGGCCGCTGTAGAGCTCCGCCACCGCCTTGTCGAGCTCCTCTTTGCCCCCGGTGAACCACGAGGCGTGCTGGTGGAGCAGCTCGTCGACGAGCATGCGGTGCTGCGCGGTGGGCGCCTTGGTCAGCGCCGCGATGAGGATCTTCACCACGTCCTCGCTGACCGGACGCTGGCTCGTGAGCGCCACGATCTCGGGATCGGCGACGCCCTTGCTCTCCGCCGGCACCTGCCACGCGCGCTGCACGTTGGGCGCCTCGTTGCCCGCGAGGTCCTTGACCTTGAACGTCAACAGGTCGAACGCGTGCACGCCCTTCATCTCGAAGTCGAAGCCGCCGGCCGCGTCTGCGGTGAACACCTCGACCTTGCCGGTGGAGTGGTTGGTCACCTCGAGCTGCGCGCCCGGGAACGCCGCCGCGTCGGCGTTGATGTGCAGGAACGGGCCGCCCGCGATGGGCTCGCCCTTGATGCACTTCTGGTACGGCGGGCCGTCGACGTCCTGCAGCAGCTTGGCGGGGTCGAACTTGAGCGCCTCGGTCCTGAAGCTCGCCGAGCTCACCTGGCCGCCGGTGCCGATCACCGTGGCCTTGAGCGTCTCGCCGGGCGTGTAGCCGCCGACGTCGAGCTTGAAGCTGCCGTCGTCCTTGACCTTGCACTCGCCGAGCACCTTGCCGTCCTTGCCCTCGAAGCGCACCACGGTGCGCGGCTCGGCCGCGAGCGCCGCGCCGGTGAACGTCATGAAGGTCTCCGGCTTGCCCTTGGTGGCCAGCGTCTGCTGCGGCGCCACCTTGGACTGGTCGAAGAGCGGCGCCCGCGTGTCCGTGCTCTCCGGCAGCTCGATGAGCTCGGTGCGGCCGGTGGAGTTCCACACGCGCAGCTCGTACTGGCAGGTCTGCGAGAGCACCTCCTTGGACGACGCGTTGCCCTGGTCCACGGACTTGATGAGGAGCTGGTCGCCGTGGACGAACTTGCTCTCGTCGCGGTTGGTGAGCGTCCACTCGCCGTCTTCACCGGCCTGCACGCGGCCGAGCGAGGGCGCGCCGGCGATGCTGGCGTTTCGCACCTCGATCCACGTGAAGGGCTCGGCGGTGCCCGAGACCTCGAGCGGGTCGCGGTGGGCGACGCTGCCCTGGTCCATCACGCGCGGCTTGATGATGCGCGCGTCGATGACGACGGGCTCCTTGGGCGCGGGGTTGGTGGTGTCCGTGCGGACGTCGTTGTTGCCGACGAACAGGCCCGAGACCGCCTTCTGCAGGCGCGCCTTCTCGCTCGCCGGCTGGAACGTGGAGTGATCACCCTGCAGCCACTCCTCGACGAGCCCGCGGTTGGAGGCGGTGGGGTTGTCGGTGAGCAGCTTGATGGCCTCGTCGACGTGCTCCTTCAAGAGCGTCTGCTGACAGGCGATGTCCGCGAGGCGCGCGGTGGGCTTGGGCTCGCCGGGCACGATGTAGTTCACCGTGCTGTTGGGCGCCTTGTTGCCCGCCGGGTCCGCGGCGGTGAGCGTGAGCGAGTCGCCGCTGTGGACGCCGCCGACCTCGACGTCGACGTTGCCGTGCGCGTCGGCCTGCACGTCGGTGGTGTTGCCGGTGGAGTTGTTCTTGATGTGAACCCACGTGAACGGGTCCACCGCCGCGTCCTGCTTGAAGTGGAGGAAGGGCCCCTCGGTGCGGGGCCCGCGCTCGCGCTCGAGCGCCTCTTGCTCGCGCTGCTCGCGGGCCTCGATACCCCTCGACGGCGGCGGCTGCGTCTGCCCCGCGTGCGGGGCGCGCGCGGCGCCGCCGTGGTGGGCGACGCGCACGTAGGGCGCGCCGTCGGTGGTGTCGATGAGCTTTTGGGGATCGAAGACGAGCGCCTTGGTGCTCACCCGCTGCGTGGCCACCTGGCCGTTGCCGTCGACGACGTTGATGGAGAGCGGCTCACCGGGCTGGTAGTTGCCCACCTTGAGATCGAAGCTACCGTCGATGCCGGACTTGCACTCGTAGGCCTCACCCAACTTGTTGGTGACGCGCACCACGGCGCCGGGCTCCGTGGCCATGGCCTGCCCGGTCACCGTGTAGACCTGCTCCTTGCCGTCCTTGGCGATGCCGGGGCGCTCGTGCGCCACCTTCTGCATGTCGAGGAACGGCGGGCGGGTGTCGGTGTTCTTGTCGAGCTTGACCTTCTCGGTGCGCGGCGGGTTGTGCCAGATGCGCAGCTCGTAGGCGCAGGTGGTGACCACCTTGGCCTTGGACTCCGCGCCGCCCTGGTCGCGCGTCTTCAGCAGGAGCTGGTCGCCGTGGAGGAACTTGGACTCGTCCCTGAAGCTCACCTTCCAGTCGCCGTTTTTGTCGGCCTGGACGGTGGTGAGCACCGGGAAGCCCGGCATGCTCGCGTTCTTGATCTCGACGTTGGCGAAGGGCTCGGCCTTGCCGCGCACCTCGAGCGGGTCACGGCCGTACTGGTTGCCGCCGTCCATGAAGCGCGGCTTGATGATGTCCGCGTCGAGGACGATGGGCGCCTTGGGCGCGGGGTTCTCGGCGGTGCTGCGCACGTCGTTGGCGCCGCTGTAGGCCGCCGCGACCGCCTTCTCCAGCCGCTCATGCAGCGCGGGGTCGGCGAAGGCGTCCTTCTTTGCAAGGATGGACTCGAACACCGCGCGGTTCACCGCGCTCGGCTGCTCCTTGAGGATGCCGAGCAGCGTGTCGACGTCGTCCTTGAGGAACGCGTGCTGGCACTCGAGCTCCTGCATCTGGTCGGTGAGGTGCGGCTCCGCCGGGACGATGCTGTTTTCGATGGCGTTGGGCGCGTCGTTGCCGGCGGGATCCTTGACGGAGAACGACAGCGAGTCGCCGGTATGGACGCCGGGGAGGGTGAACGAGACGTTGCCGTGCTCGTCGGCCTGGACGTCGAGGCTCTTGCCGGTGGAGTTGTTCTTCACCGTGACGATCGAGAACGGGTCGACGCAGGCGTCCTTGTTGAAGTCGAGGAACGGCCCGCGGGCGTTGGGGCAGCCGTCGCGGCCGACCACGTGGTAGGGCACGCCCGACGACGACGACGCGAGGGACTGATCGAAGGCCAGCGCCTTGGTGGCCTGCCTCTGCTGCGTGGTCTGGCCGTTGAGGTCGATGACCATCAGGCTCAACGTCTCACCGGGGACGAAGTCGCCGACGGGGAGCTTGAAGCTGCCGTCCTTGGCGGACGTGGCCTCGCAGGTGATGCCCTTCTTGTTCACGACGCGCAAGATCGCGTTGGGCTCGACGGAGCCGGGGCCGCCCTTGAACGTGTAGACCTGCTCCTTGCTCTTGGCCGTGACGGGCTCGGGCCCGTGCTCGACCTTGTTCATGTCGATGAACGGCGCGCGGGTGTCGGCGGCGTGGGGCAGCTCGACGAGGACCTCGCGCGGGTGCTGGCGCCACACCTGCAGCTCGTAGGCGCAGGTCCTGGCCAGCGCCGACGTCGACGACGCCCCGCCCTGGTCGGTGGCCTTCACGTAGAGCTGATCGCCGTGGAGGAACTTGGACTCGTCGCGGCTGATGAGCTTGAAGTCGCCGTTCTTGTCGGCCTGGGTGGTGCCGATGACCGGCGAGCCCTGCATCGAGGCGTTCCGGATCTCGACGGTGGCGAACGGCTCCGCCTTGCCCTCGACCTCGATGGGGTCACGGTTGTACGCCGGGCCCGCGTCCATCATGCGCGGCTTGATGATGCGCGCACCGATGACGATGGGCTCCTTGGGCGCGGGGTTGTCGCTGTTGGTGCGGACGTTGTTGTCGCCGGCGAAGGCGGCCTGCACCGCCTCGAAGAAGCGCTTGCGGTCGGGGCCGTTGGGGATGCGCTTCTCGGCGACGGCGCCGTCGCCGAGGTACTCCTTGACGAGGTCGCGGTGCACGCTGTTGGGCGCCGCCTGCAGGAGCTTGACGGCCTCGTCCACCTGCGGGCCGAGCATGGTCTGGCCGCTGAGGATCTCCTGCAGCCGCATGTTGAAGTTGGGCGCCGACGGCACCGGCCAGTTCTCCACCTGGCCCTGGGCGACGTTGCCCGCGGCGTCCTTGCAGACGAAGCCGAGGGAGTCGCCGGCGTGCACGCCGCCGATCTCGACGTCGATCTTGCCGTGTTGATCGGCGGTGGCCTCGGTGGTCTTGCCGGTGGTGTTGTTGGTGATGACGACGGTGCTGCCCGGATCCACGGCCTGATCGAGGGCGAAGCGCAGGAACGGCCCGCCGCGGTCCGGCGCGCCCTCCTTGTTGATGCGGTCGTAGGGCACGCCCTGCGTGGTGGCGACGAACGCGTTGGGGTCGAACTTGAGCGCGGGGACGCCGAAGCGCTGCGCGGTGACCATGCCGCCGTCGACGACCTTGAGCTCGATCTGCGTGCCGGGCTTCACGCCCTTGACGTCGAAGAGGAAGGAGCCGTCGGGCATGGCCTTCGACTTCTGCACCTGGTTGTCGATGCTGACCTCGAGGAGGGCCCCCGGCGGCACGCTGTGCGCCTTGCCCCCGAGGACCAGGTGCTGCTCGGGATCCTTCCCGGTGGCGAGGACCGGCGTCCTGTCGATGAGGTTCGCCTGGACGAAGGGCGCCTCCTGCCGGTCCGCCTTGGACTCGACGTTTTGCCGCTTGTCCTTCCACACCTGGACGTCGACGGACCTGGGCACGCCGACGACGCCGTCGCTGCGGGCGCCGGTGTGCGGGTTGGTCACGCGCACGCCGAGCTGATCGCCGAAGTAGGCGTTGTCGACGGCGTGGTTGGCGGGGGCGGCGAAGGCGCCGTCGGGGCCGGCGTCGACGGTGAAGACCACCGGCTCGCCCAGCTTGCTCGCGTTGTAGACCTCGATGCGCGCCCCCGGCTCGGCCTTGCCCGCGAGGCCGAGGTAGAGGTGGTTTTGCACCGCCGTGCCGTCCATGGACTTCTCGCGCTGGATCTCGAGCTGTCCCACTTTGGGCGGCGCCGGCCGGCTGTAGGGCGCCGTCTTGGACGGATCCCAGGCGTCGTTGTGGAGCGACCACAGGGCGTCGCGCAGGACCGAGGAGGCCCCGTCGGGGAGCCGCGCCTCGCCGGCGTCGAGCAGCTTTTGGAGCTCGGCCTGCGCGGTGGCCTTGGGCTCGGCGGACAGCGCCTTCAGGTAGGCGTCGAGGTCCTTCTGGCCGAGGCGGGCGGTGGTGGACAAAGACGCGAGCGGCGAGGAAACGGGCACGGGCATCCTCCGGGGACAATCAGGCGCCTCTCATAGCGCGGGCGGGCACTGTTTGGCGCGCGCTGGCGCGGCGGTGTGTGAGCGAAGTACCGTCGTTCGCTGTGAAGCCCCGCCTGGGCGAGATCCTCGTGGCCCGCGGCCTCGCACCGCGCGAGAAGGTGGCCGCCGTGCTCGCGCAGGAGAACGCGGGGCGGCTGGCCTCGGAGCTGTTTCGCCTCGGCGTCGCCAGCGAGCGCGCGCTCGCGCTGGGGCTCGCCGAGCAGCGCGGACACCCGGCCGTGGTGCTGTCGGAGAGCTCCATCGACCTCGGCGCCCTCGAGCTCGTGCCGCGGGCGATCGCGGAGAAGCACCACTTCCTGCCCGTCGCCGTCGACGCCGACACCATCACCCTCGCCGCCGCCGACGTCACGCCGCGCCCGATCATCGATCAGCTCGAGTTCGCCACCGGGCGCCGCGCGCAGCTCCTGCTCGCCGTCGAGAGCGTGATCGCCGAGGCGATCGCGGTGGCGTGGCAGGCGGCGGCGCAGGGCGAGAGCGTCCTCCAGGGCGCCGTCGAGCGCCCCGAGGGCGCGCCCACGCTCCTGCCGCTGTCCATCGTGCGCCCCCCCGTCTCGCCCGTCGCCGCGCTGCAGGAGCCGCTGCTCCAGCCCGCCACCGCGCCGCCGGCCGCGCCGCCCGTGATCGTCGAGCGCGACAAGCCCGTGGTGCTCGTCGTCGACGACGACGACGACATCCGGAGCCTGTTGAAGAAGCTCCTGACCTACGACGGCTACGACGTCGTCGAGTGCAAGACCGGCCGCGAAGCGCTCGAGGCGCTGCGCGGGTTGCGGCCCGCGCTCATCCTGCTCGACGCCATGCTCCCCGAGGTGCACGGCTTCGAGATCTGCGCCACCGTGAAGCGCTCCCAGGTGTTCAAAGACACGCCGGTCGTCGTCATCAGCGCCGTCTACCGCGGCTGGGAGAACGCCAAGACCGCGCAGGAGGGCCACGGCGCGGATGCGTTCGTCGAGAAGCCCTTCGACGTGCACTACCTGCGACAGCTCGTGGCGCGCCTCGTCGGGCGCCAGCTCCCGAGGAACCAGCTCACGGCGGAGTGGCAGAAGAAGATCCGGTCGCTGCGCGAGGAGGCCGAGGTCCACTACAACCTCTCCGACTTCGAGAGCTGCGAAGAGGTCGTGAAGCAGTGGCGGGGGCTCGATCCGTTCGACGCCCACCCCTGGCTCCTCCTCGGAAACGCCCGCGCCCGCCTCGGCGACAAAGACGGCGCGATGAAGGCCTATGAGCGCGCCTGCACGTTCGACGGCACGCTGTTTCCGGCGTTCAAGAACCTCGCGGTCGTCTACGAGGAGCTCGGCTTCGTGCAGCGCTCCGCCATGGCCTGGTACCGGGCGTACGAGCTCGCCCCCGACGGGGAGACCCGCCGGTTGATCGAAGAGCATTTGAACGCCCGGGAACAGGTGCGAGAGTATCGCTAGAGATGTCGGACCCGGTCACCCTGGCGATCAAGTTCATTCGGCCGGACGGCCTGATCGCCGACGTGCACGCCGATCCGGGCAAGTCGCTGCTCCTGGGCCGGGATCTCTCGTGCGACGTGCGCCTCGACGGCAGGAAGGTCTCCCGCCGCCACCTGCGCATCGAGAACCGGCCCGACGGCTCCATCGTCCTGTTCGACAACGGCAGCCACAACGGCACCTTCGTGAACGGCCAGCGCGTCAACGAGGTCAGCCTCATCGAGGGCGACGTCGTGCAGGCCGGGGAGTGGGAGGGCAAGGTCGAGCTGCGGCCGCGCACGGGATCCACCGCGCGGCAGCCGCCGGGGATGATGCCGGCCATTCACGTCGGCGCCGGCAACGGCAGCGGCACGCGCACCAATCGCGTGCCGCCCACGCAGTCCGCCAGCGCGTCGACGACGGCGTTTCAGAGCACCGACTCCATGGCGCTCAAGGAGGCGGCCAACGTCGACTTCGACTCCGTGACCGACCCGGAGAGCCGCGCCCGGCTCCCCCGGGGCCCGGGCACCATGTCGACGAGCGCGCCGCCGTTTCGGCAGAGCAACACGCCGCCGCCCATCACCACCAAGGTGATGCAGGTGGCGGACTGGAAGTGGGAGGAGTCGGCGCCCTCCACCGAGGCGCTGCGCGTGGCGCGCGTCGAGGACAACCCCATCGTCCGGCGCTTCACCGAGAGCCAGGTGAACCTCGACTTCCGCGGGCTCCAGGAGCTGCAGGGCATCGGAGACTCGCCCACGGGGCTCAAGCCCTCGAGCCCCCACGCCATCGACGGCATCGCGCTGCGCCTGGTCTTCAAGGTCACCGAGGCGCTCGCCAACGCCGACTCCATGGACCACTTCCTCGCCGAGATGTGCGAGTCGCTGCAGGGCGCGGCGCGGGCCAAGGCCGTCATCGTGCTCCTCCCCGACGAGACCGGCGGCCTCGCCCCGCGCGTCGTGAAGCTGCGCCGCCCCGACGAGAAGGTGCAGCTGTCGCGCACGGTCATCGAGCACGCCGTGCGCAACCGCTCCGCGCTCACCACCGAGGACGCCGCCGCCGACGAGCGCTTCGCCCGCGGCGAGAGCGTCCTGCGCTTCGACCTCAAGGCCGTGCTGTGCGCGCCGCTCGTCAAAGAGGAGCAGGTCGTCGGCGCCGTGTACATCACGCGGGACCTGCCGTTTTCCAACACCGAGCGCGACCTCGTCGCCGCGCTCGGCCAGCTCATCGCCATGGGGCTCGAGCGCGCGCGCCTGCGCGAGCAGTACGCCGCCGCCGAGCGCACCAAGCAGTCGCTCGAGCGCTTCCACGCGCCCGACGTCGTGCGCCGGCTGATGATGGAGTCGTCGGCGCCGGTGTCCGCCCGCGGCGACGGCCTCTTCCTCGAGCCGTTGACGTCGACGGTGCTGTTTTGCGACCTCGCCGGCTTCACCAAGTGGTGCGAGGCGCACGACGCGGAGACCGTCGGCCGCATCCTGAACGCGTACCTCGGGGCCATGACGGAGACGGTGTTCTCCCACGGCGGCACCGTCGACAAATTCATCGGCGACGCCATCATGTGCATCTTCGGCGCGCCCTTCATGTCGCCCGACGATCCCATCCGCGCCGTGCGCTGCGCGGTCGAGATGCGCCGCACCTTCCGCGCGCTCGTCGAGTCCGGCGAGCACGGCGCCGCGCGCGGCCTCGACGTGCACATCGGCATCAACACCGGCAAGGTCGTCGCCGGCACCGTCGGCTCGCCACAGCGAATGGAGTACACCGCGCTCGGTGACACGGTGAACATCGCCGCGCGGCTCGAGGGCGTGGCCAAGGGCGGCCAGATCGTGCTCGGCCCGACGACGGCGGCGCTGGTGCGCGATCACATCACGCTGCGCTCGCTGGGCCCGGTGGCGCTGAAGGGCAAAAGCGAGAACCTCGAGGCCTTCGAGGTCCCGGATGAGTAGCCCGCGCGGCGGGCCCTCTCCCTCGCGGGCGCTCGCCGCGCTCGCCGCGCTCGCCGCGCTCACCGCCTGCCCGGCCGCGCCGGCGCCCGACACCTGCGCCACCGCCGCCGACTGCGACGCCGGCCAGTCGTGCCTCGACGGCGCCTGCCACGACGCCGGCGGCGAGGGCGAGGGCGAGGGCGAGGGCGAGGGCGAGGGGGACGGCGCCTGTCACGACGCGAGCGAATGCACCGGCGGCGGCTTCTGCGTCTCCCCCGACGACCCGCAGCAGTGCGGGGTCCCGCCGCCGCCCGACGCGTGCCACGGGGACGACGACTGCGCCGCGGGGAGCGTGTGCGACTTCGTCGTCGACGGCTGCACCAGCGGCCTGCGCTGCGTGCCCCCGTGCGGCCTCGAGCCGACGTGCGCGCCGGGGGCGCAATGCGACTGCGCCGCCGGTCAGATCTGCGACGAGGGCGGCCGCTGCGTCGCCCCCTCGTGCCAGCAAGGCTTCCTCTGTCCGTCGTGGACCTCGTGCGGCGCTGCGCCGCCCGATCCGCTCACCGACGACAGCCACCACGGGTGCGTCGCACTGCCGTGCAACGAGGACCTGGATTGCCCCACGCCCGTCGGCGGCTTCGTCGCCGTGCAGCCGCAAGGCTTCTGCGTGAACAACGCCTGCGCCGCCGGCCCTGGGCAGTGCAAGCTCGCTGTGCCATAGCGACCGCATGCAGAAGCTCGTCGACGGAATCCACGCGTTCCAGTCGGGTGTCTTCGGACCCCAACGTGAGTTGTTCGAGCGGCTCGTCGAGCGGCAGGCGCCGGACGCGCTGTTCATCACCTGTAGCGACTCGCGCATCAACCCGAACCTCATCACGCAGACGGAGCCCGGCGAGCTGTTCATCCTCAGGAACGCGGGGAACATCGTGCCGCCCTGGGGCGCGTCGTCGTGCGGCGAGGTGGCGACCATCGAGTACGCGCTCGAGGCGCTGCAGATCCGGGACATCATCGTCTGCGGCCACACGCGCTGCGGCGCCGTCCAGGCGCTGCTCGAGCCCGCGCAGCTCGAGACCATGCCCGCGGTGAAGACCTGGCTCGGGCACGCCGAGGCCACGCGCAGGGTGCTGCGCGACAACTACCCCGACGCCACCGTCGACCCCGCCGCCGCGTGGGAGATCGGCGTCGAGGAGAACGTGCTCGTGCAGATCGAGAACATGCGCACCCACCCCTCGGTGATGGCGCGCCTGATGAGTGGCCGCCTGAAGCTCCACGCGTGGGTCTACGACCTCGCCCACGGCACGGTGCACGCCTTCGACCCCGAGCAGGGCCAGTTCGTGCCCGTCGTCGAGGCCGGCCGCGGCGAGCCCGAGGCCGTGGACCACCTGCGCCAGCGCCGGGTGATCTGACTCAGAAGGTCGCGACGCCGCAGCCCTGGCCGACGTCGGCGCTGTGGTCGCCGTCGTGGACCATCACGTACAGGCGATAGGTGTGGCCGTGGACGAGCCCGAGGCGGCTCACGTCCCAGCGCACCTCGGCGCTGAAGCCCTCGTGGCCGATGCCGCTCGGGGCGACGTCGCCGGCGCCGAGGTCGTCGTTGTTTCGCGGCGGGTCGTCGTCGTTGTCGGTGCTCACCGAGCTCCCGTCGACGCTGCGCGTGCCCGCCTTCCAGGTGCCGAACACGTCGTGGGGCGGGACCGGGGTGCCGCCGAATTGCCAGTCGTTGCAGCCGGCCTCGTGGCCCTCGGTGCACAGGAGCGGGTCGTCGGTGATGTCGGTGATGAACAGCGAGGGGAACACCGGGCGCCCGTCGGGGTCGGTGCCGGCCTGGTCGCCGGTGAGCGCGGTGGCGCCGACGTCGGGGTCGGCGGCGGCGCCGGCGACCTGCCCGGCGGGCATGGGCGTCACCGGGTAGTCCGTCTCGCTCGCCGGCGAGGCGACCGAGACGTGACGGACGCCGAGCGTGAGCGCGTGCTCGTCGCCGTAGAACACGCGCACCTGCTGCGCGGCGCCGCTGCCGATGACGGTCATGGCCTGGAGCACGTCGCTCTCGTTGAAGTCGACGCTCGTGGCGGGGAACGCGCTGTCGTACGGGTAGGCCACCTCGCAGTCGGCGAAGAGGTCGCAACCGACGGGGAGCTCGGCGGTGTTGCAGTCGCCGTTGTCGTCGCCCTCGCCCTCGCCCTCGTTGGCGACGGGGGTGCCCGGGTCGAGGCCGGTGTTGTCGTCGTCGGCGCCGTCGGGGATGCCGTCGCCGTCGTCGTCGGGGTCGCTGATGTCGGGGACGCCGTCGCCGTCGGTGTCGGGCTGGCCGCTGCCGGGCGGCGCGCCGTCGTCGCAGGGCACGAAGCCGGACTCGACGGCGATGCAGTAGCCGTCGCAGTCGCTGGCCTCGTCCGCGGCGGGCGTGACGCCGTCGCAGGAGCCGACGCCGACGACGCCGTCGGGGACGCCGTCGCCGTTGTCGTCGTCGTCGATGCCGTTGGGGATGCCGTCGCCGTCGATGTCGCCCTGGGCGCCGGTCTGATCCGCGGCGTCGCCGTAGGGGGTGGGGTCGTCGGCGTTGGCGATGCCGTCGCCGTCGACGTCGTCGTCTTCGCTGTTGGGGATGCCGTCGCCGTCGATGTCCTTGTCGACGCCGTCGCGCACGCCGTCGCCGTCGATGTCGCCGGGGGTGCCGGCGGCGGGGAGATCGACGGGGGGATCACAGCCGTCGCCGCATCCGCCGAGGAGCGCCGCCAGCCCGATCACGGTGAAGCGCGCGATGCCTTTGTAGTTCCTCACGGCGACCCCCTTCCGTCCGGCTCAGTGTGCGCGTCCGCCGGCGGGCCCCGCGTCGGGGGCATGACCGAGATCACATCACCCCGGCGCGGAGGGGGACGCCCCACCCAGCGAGCCGCCTCAGCGGTTCAGCCGCGCGGCGTGACGTCGTTGTCCGCTTCAGGCGCGAGCGGCACCGGCTCGGGCTCGGGCGCCCGGCGGAGCCGGCCGATGACGCGCTTGAGGCGGCGGCGGCCGACGCACGTCGGGCAGGGCACCTGGGCCTCGTCGCGCCGGTCCCACTCGACGAGGAGCTCCGTCACCTCGCCGCAGCGCGTGCAGCGGGAGTCGTGCAGCGGCATCGGCTAGTGCCGTTTGCGCTGGCAGCTCTCGCACAAGCCGTAGAGCTCCATCTTGTGATGCGTGACGACGAAGCCGTGCTCGACGGCGACGCGGTCCTGGAGGTCCTCGATCTTCTCGTTGTGGAACTCCACGATCTTTCCGCACGAGGTGCAGATGAGGTGATCGTGGTGCTCGTGGTTGTCCTCGACGGGCTCGTAGCGGGTGTGGCCGTCGCCGAACTGCCGCGCCTCGGCGAGGCCGCATTTCTGCAGGAGCTTCATGGTCCGGTAGACCGTGGCCTGGCCGACCTTGGGATCGGTGTGGCGCACGCGCTCGAGGAGCTGGTCGATGGACAGGTGGCCGCCGGCGGCGAAGAAGACCTCGGCGATGAGCTCCCGCTGCCGGCTGGTCTTCAAGCCGTGCTTGTTGATGTACGCCTTGAGGGTCTCACGCGCATCGGTGGCCACGAAGGGGAGTATCAACCGAACCGCGGTCTGGGCGAAACGGCCCGTGGCCGCCGGGCCCGCCGCTAGTCGTTCGGGGAGGAGATCAGGGCGTCGACGATGCCGTAGCCCCAGACCGCGACCGTGACGCCGCCGGCGACGGCCGTGGCGACGTCGAGGGCCTCGTAGGTGTGGCGGGTATCGAGGGCCTCCTGGCCGGCTTGCGTCGGCGAGGTCTTGGCGACGCCCGCGAAGTACGAGGTGTCCGCGTAGTGCGCGCGGAACAGGACGTCGCTCACGCCGATGGCGGCGGTGGTGCCGAGCGCGCCGTAGCCGGCGATGCCGAACGCGAGCGCCTTCACGCCCTGCCCGTTGTAGGCCTGGCCCCAGCCGGGGGCCACCACCGAGCGCAGCGCGGCCTCGAGCGGCGTGCGCGTCTCCACGTCGGCCATGGCCACGACGTCGTTGCGCGGCAGCGAGCCCGAGGCGGCGCCGAGGATGTTGCCGCTCTCGGTGGACACGACGCGCACGTTCACCAGGAACGTGGTCCCCGCGTCCTTCACCGAGCCCACCACGAGGCTCTGCGCGCCGAGCACCTTGCCGGCCTGCGGCGCGTTCTTCTCGTCGAGCACCTGACCGAGCGCGAGCTGGTTGAGCGCCGCCGAGAGCTGTTGGCGCTCCACCACGAGGAAGCCGCGTCGCTTCAGCGCGCGCAGCAGCTCGTTTTGCACGAACTTGTCGAGGCGGCTCTGCTTGGCCGCGCCCTCGGCCGACAGCGGCGACACCGCGATGCGGTGCAGGTGCACGTCGTCACCGCTGGCCTCCACGGCGAACGCGATCTGATCGACGAGCGTGCCGGTGACGCTCCGGACGTCGGCGGCGCGGGCGCTGGTCTTCTTGCCGACGCCGAGATCGGCGGACTCCTCGCCGAGCACCTCGCCGGTCTCGGTGTACAGGAGCTTGAGGTGGAGGACGGCGGTGCCGCCCTCCTCGACGACGCTGCCGAGGAGCACGTGATCGCACGCGAACGGCTTGAGCGCCTCCGCCGGCAGGTCATGCATCTGCGCCTCGCCCTGCGCCTTCAAGCGCGCGCGCAGGAAGGCGGGCGTGACGGGCTCCTCGCGGCCGCGATCGAGGATGGCGCGCACGATGGCGAGCTCCACCGCCTTCTCGCGTCCGGGGTCGCTGTCGTCGACGGGAGGGACGGCCACGCGCGCAGCGTTCTTGCCGTGAGCCAGCACGGTCTCCACCGCCTCCACCACCGCGCCCTCGTCGATCTGGACCGGGGCGGGTGCAGGGGCGGCGGCGGCGGCGAGGGACAGGACGAGCGTCAGCATAGGGCGGGACCATACAGAGACAGCCCGGCGCCCGTCGAGACGGCTTGTTGTAGCGTGGGCCCGTCATGCGGCTCGCTCGACCGATCACGCTGACCGCGGCGCTCGTCGCCGGCCTCGCGCTGGCGGGGTGCGCCACCGCCGGCGCCGCGGCCCCGCAGGGGCGGGCCGGCGCCCGCCTGCCCGCGCACCTGCCCGCGCCGCGCACGAGCGGCGAGGCGCAGGCGTACCTCGCCGGGTCCCTCGCCGCGATGCGCGCGGGGAAGCCCGAGCACGCCGCGCTCTTCCTCGACGCCATGCTGCACTCGGACCACCTCACCGATCGCGGCCGGGCCAACGTCTACTGGTTCGCCGCCGAGGCCCACCGCCAGGCCGGCCAGGAGGACGCCCTCGTCGATGCCCTGGGCGGCTTCCTCGTCGCCGTCGAGGTCGTGCCCGCCGACGACGAGATGCTGCGCCGCGCCGTTGACGCCCGCGCGATGCTGCTCGCGCGCAAGCTCAAGACGCACCCCCTGCTCGGAAAGTCTCCCGGCGCCGCCATCCCCGTCGAAGACGCGCGCGACCCGTCCGGCCTCGTGGCGGAGCTCGGCTGCGTCGAGGACGCCGTGTCCACCGTGCCCGGCGCCGGCGGCCGGCGCCTCGAGGAGCGCCGCGTGATCTGCAACGACACCGGCGAGTCGCTCGTGCTCTTCTTCGACGTCACGCACGCGGGGCGGTGATCGTGCCTCGCCGCTGGTTGCGCGCCACGCTCGTCGTCGCGGTCCTCGCGCTCAGCGGGTGCACGGAGACCCCCGCGCAGGGCTTCGAGGCGTTCTTCTCCGCGCTCGCCGACCAGAGCCCCGAGGCGTTCGCCCGCCTGTCCACGCGGGCGCAGGCCGACGTCTCCACCGCCGCGCGGAACAAAGGGCTCGAGCCGACGCGTTTCTTGACGAGCGCGGTGCCGCGCTCGACGGTGCGCTCGGTCACCGTCGTCGAGGACCACGGCGACAGCGCCGTCGTCGAGGTGAAGGACGCCCTCGGAAACACCCAGCGCGTCCCCATGGTGAAGGAGGAGGGCCGGTGGCGGGTGGATCTTTCGCTCTAGCGGCGCTCCTCGCGTCCGCGGGCTTCACGGCGCCGACGGAGGCCGACGTCGCGGCGCGCGTGTCGGCGCCGCGGGAGTCGTTGGCGGCGCGCATCGTCGACGTCACCGAGCCGTTCCTCGGCGCGCCCTACAAGCTGAGCGCGCTCGGCGAGGGCCCGGGGCACAAGCCCGACGAAGACCCGCGCATGCGCTTCGACGCCTTCGACTGCACCACCTTCGTCGAGACGGCCATGGCGCTGTCGCTCGCGAACAACCTCGACGAAGCGCGCAGGCTCCTCGACGTCATCCGCTACAAGGACGGCAAGCCCTCGTTCCTCGCGCGCCGCCACTTCCCCGCGGCCGAGTGGATCCCCGAGCTGAAGGCGCTCGGCTTCTTGAAGGACATCACGCGCGACGTGGGTGGCGCGGACGTCGTGGTCGAGAAGAAGCACCTCGACGTCGACGTCTGGCACCGCAACATGAACGAGCACACGCCGGAGCTGCCGGACGCGCGCATCCCCTCGGGGACGTTCGCGCTCGACACATGGCCGCTCGCGAAGGCCGCGGCGGGCGCGGACAAGATCCCCTCGGGGACCATCCTGCACCTCGTGCGCGTCGACTTCCGTCGCTATCCCGTGCGCGTGAGCCACCAGGGCATCGTCATCGTGAAGGACGGGAAGCACTACCTGCGCCACGCCGCCGACCGCTACTACCACCACGTCGTCGACGAGCCCCTCGACCACTTCTTCCACCGCATGGAGCAGTACACGAAGTGGCCCGTGGCGGGCGTGCACCTCACGCTCTTTCAAGAGCCCAGGGACTGGCGCGCGCTGCTCGCGTCGGTCACACCCGGCACCGCGCGATCACGCCCCGCATCGACTGCGTCTTCACGTCGGGCGGAAGCGGCACCTCGCTGACGTCGTCGAGGACGCGGCCGGCGGCGGCGGCCGCGGCGCGGGCGACGGCGGCGACGTCGTCGACGGAGAGCGCGCGATCGTTGCACGACAGCACGAGGGCGCCGCCGGGGAGGAGCGCGCGGAGGCAGTCGGCGGCGAGCCCCTCGAGGTCCCGCTCGACGTGAAAGCGGGCGCCGCCCGGGCGCAGCGCGGTGGTGGGCGGGTCGCAGACCACGACGCCGTACGCCGGGCCCTTGCGCGCCATCTTTCTGGCAACGGCGAGGGCGTCGTCGACGAGGAAGCGGTGCTTCTTGGGGTCCTCGCCGTTGAGCGCGAGGTTGAGGGCGGCCCAGGGGGCGCACTTCTTCGCGGCGTCGACGTGGTCGACGCGGGCGGCGCCGCCGACGACGGCGGCGGCGCCGAACGCGCCGGCGTGGGCGAACAGGTTCAACACGGCGCGGCCGCGCGCGTTGGCCTTGACGAAGGCGCGGCCCTCGCGGTGGTCGACGAAGACGCCGGCGCCGGCGGCGTCCTCGTCGGCGCAGCGGACGAGCAGGCGCACGCCGTCTTCGTGCACGACGTGGGCGGCGGGCGGGTCGCCGCGGAGGACGCGAAGCTCGGTCTTTCCCCCGGCGGGGCGCAGGAACGCGACGGCGTGGGCGAGGTCGGGGGCGTGGGCGCGGACGAGCTCGTCGAGGCCGCCGGGCCATCGCCGGGCCCAGACCTCGACGCGCGCGACGGGGCCGTAGACGTCGACGACGACGTCGCCGCCGTCGAAGGCGCGGTACACGTCGGTGCCTGCGTTCACGACGCGAGCGCCTCGAGCGCGCGCGCGAGCGCCGCGGGCGGGATGCCGGCGTCGAGGAGGCTCACCGCCCAGGCGGCGCCGTCGTCGGCCGAGCCGAAGACGCGCTGCGGGAACGCGCCCCGCGACAAGAGCTGGACGCCCGAGGTCACGGCGCGCACGGCGGCGGCGACGAAGCCGCGCTCGGAGATGACGGTGGCGAGGCCGAGCTGCTTGCCGGCGAACGAGTCCTGCACGCGCGCCATTTCGCGTCGCAGGTCGTCGGACAGCGAGGTCAAGGAGCGCACGCGCACGAGGTTGATGGCGACGAAGCGCGGCAGCGGCTCCGCCCACGCGCTGATGCAGTCGTGCATGTGGCGGAAGCTGTCGACGGGCGGCAGGCCGCGCCAGTACCCGAGGCAATACGGGCCGAGCGCCGCCACGGTCATGATGTCGTCCTCGACGAGCACCTCCGGCTTCACCCGCCGATGGTCGCGCCCGCGCCGCGGCGCCGTCAACGCGCGCGCTCGCAGGGGCGGGTGCGATCGGGGTCACCCCGCGCGCGGGCTCACGTCGCGCGGGGCGGCGTCGATCCGGGGCCGACGCCGGCGCGTATGGTGCGCATGAACCCCGCCGCCCTCGACGACATCACGCTCCGGCCCGGCTCGGTGAACAGCGCGCCTCCGCTGTCGGCGCTGGAGGCGGCGCCGCGGCCGATGGCGTGGAGCCGCTGCCGGGTGGTGGACGGCGTGGTGGTGCTCCCCGGCGGGTTCGCCTGCGCCTGCCCGGAGCCGGGGCGGGTGGTGACGGTGCCGATGGATCGGGGCTGGCTCGTGCACGTCGAGTGCGCGCCCGGCGAGCCGGAGCAGGCGCTGATCGCCGTCGACGCCCCCGGCGACGTCCAGGCGCCTGTCGACGACGCCGGGCTGCGGGACCTGGCCGCCCGCAGCCGCGAGCGCGCCACCGGCGACGACGTCGTCGACCGCCGGCAGCCGTGTACGAAGAGGCTGCAGCGCGCGTGGGCGTACCGGCGGGCCTTCGAGCGGCTCGCCGAGCGCTGCCCGGTCGAAGGCGGCCCCCTGGTGCCGGTGCGCTGGGTGACGCTGAGCTACGAAGGCCAGGTGCACGTCGCGGGCGTCGGCACGCTCGACGTCGACGGCGGCCCCGGCCGCTACGCCACCGCCGACGGCCGCACGGTGTCGGTCCGGCGCGTCGACGCTGGCGACGGCTGGGCGCCCGGCGGCGCCGTGGAGGTGGTCATCGGGCCCGCGCGCATCCGCGTCAAAAGTTCCGCGCGCTGCGTCCCGCTGTAGACTCGCTGCCATGAGCGACACCCCCGAGACGCTGTGGAGCCGCGCGCACGAGCACGTCCGCCGCGGCGACTTCGCCTCCGCCGTGCGCGACCTCGCGCAGTGCTTCCAGCTCCTGCAGGCCGCCGGCGACCCGCGCGTGTACGAGGTGCACAAGCGCTGGACCGAGGTCCACCGCATGTACATGGAGGACGGGCGGCGCGCGCCGGCCGTCCAGTCCCAGCCCCCGACCAAGGAGGCCGAAGCCGAGGCCGCCGCCAACGCCGGCGACCTCGACAAGGCCATCGGGCTGTATCGCGAGGCCGCCGCGCAGAACCCGGGCAACGAGCTCATCCGCGAGCGCCTCCAGGAGCTCACCCAGGCGAAGGCGCGCGCCGACGACCTCCGCCGCGGCACCGCCCCGCCGCAGCCCGCGACCGCGGCACCGAGGGCGACGACGACCGCACCGACGACGGCGGCGGCACCGACGACGGCGGCGCCGACCAGGACGGTGGCACCGACGACGACGGCGGCACCCACGACGGCCGCGCCGAGGACGACGGCGGCGCCGACGACGACGGCGGCACCGACGACGACGGCCGCACCGACGACGCCGGCCGCACCGACGACGACGCCGGCACCGACGAGGACGGCGGCACCGATGACGACGGCGGCACCGACGACGCCGGCCGCACCGATGACGACGGCCGCACCGACGACGCCGGCCGCACCGACGACGCCGGCGGCACCGACGACGACGGCCGCGAGCGCGCGCCCGCCGCCGCTTCCTTCGCGGCGCACGCCGATGGCGATGCCCGGCGTCGGCCGCGCCCCCGCGACCGCGACGGCGACACCCGCGACGGCGACGCCCCCTGCGAAGCCGGCGCCGGGGATCGCGCCGACGATGGCGGTCGATGACGCGCCCATCGGGATGCAATCGCTGGACGTGCCGTTCTCCGTCGGCGACGTCATCCATGCGTCGCAGGCGAACGAGGTGCCCGTCACGGGCGCGACGTCGACACCCCCGGGCCCGGCGAACGTCGACGCGGACGTCGCGTTCCTCGAGGAGCTGCTCGCGCGCGTGCAGGCCAACCGTCCCCGGCCGTCCCCCTAGCGGGGACGATCACGGAGGATCGGCGAGGAGCTTCGGGAGCTCCTCGTAAAACCCCGAGGATTCCAGCGAGTCCGCGACGGCTCGCCACTCGGTGTTCCACGTCAAGGCAGAGGCGACGTCCTCGGGCCGCCAGGTGTCGGGCGGGTGGTCGCGGTCCTGCAAACCGTACGCGAAGCGAGGGAGGAAGAAGGTCTCGAGCGCGACCCCGGCTTTGGCGGGACGCATGGTCGAGCGCCACTCGTCGACCGTGAGCGGGCGGTCCGCCACCGACGGGTCCAGCACGCGGCGCTCGACGCCGTCCTTGGTCTGCACGTGGACCACGGGGGCCTCGTGGTACCACACGACGGTGTAGCCGAGCTTGGCCCGCGGGGTGTCCATGACGAGGTCGGCGCCGAGCGGGATCAGGAAGACCTTCTCCGAGGACACGCCCTGCTCCTCGAGGCGCTTGCAGACCACGTGCGAGCGGTGGACGCAGCCCTCCTCGAGGAAGCCGAAGGGCACGTCGGTCATCGCCGTCACCGCGCGCCACGCCTCGGCCAGCTTCGCTTCGCTGAGCACGCCACCCACGTCGCGCCGGGCCTGCACCTGCGCGAGGGCCACCTCGTGGAGCGGCCGCACGGGGGACGAGCTCGGCGGCGCCGGCAGCTTCTGGCCGGCGACGTCGCCGAGGACGGCCATCAGCTCGTCGAGGGCGCGGCCCGTCGGCGCCAGCGGGCTTTGGGCGAGGACGTCGGCGGCGTTGTCCTTGGGGACGCAGTCCCCGAAGACCGCCCGAAGTTGCCTCACCGCCGTCGGGGTCACACGCATCGGGGGATGATAGCGTGCAGGACATGGAGGGCGAGCAGCTCGGCGATTTCGTGCTCGCAGAGCGCGTGGCGCGCGGCGGCATGGCCGAGGTCTGGCGCGCGCGGGGCCCGGACGGGGCCGTCGTCTGCATCAAGCGCCTGGACCCGTCGCTCAGGAGCGACGTCGACTTCATCGAGATGTTCCGCGACGAGGCCGCGCTCGTCCTCGACCTCGACCACGAAAACATCGTGAAGATGTACGAGCTCATCGACACCGACGACGAGCTCGCGCAGGTCATGGAGTTCGTCGACGGCCCGTCGCTCGCGCGCATCCGCTCGGCGGTGGAGGAGTTCTCCATCGAGGAGGCGCTGCAGATCAGCATCTACCTGGCGCGCGCGCTGTTCCACGCACACACGCGGACGCGCGACGGCATCCCCGACGGCGCGCCCCTGCACATCGTCCACCGCGACGTCAGCCCGCAGAACATCCTCGTCGACAAGGGCGGGCACCTGAAGCTCGTCGACTTCGGCATCGCCAAGGCCGCGCAGCGCTTGACGAGGACGCAGGCGGGCACGCTCAAGGGCAAGCTGAGCTACATGGCGCCCGAGCAGGCCCGGGGCGGCCCGCTCGACCACCGGGCCGACCAGTTCGCGGCCGGCATCCTCGCGTGGGAGATGCTCACGGGGCGCCGGCTGTTCGGCGGTCGCAACGAGCTGTTGATCCTCGAGCAGGTGCAGAAGTCGGATCCGGTGCCGCCGTCGACGGTGAAGCGCAGCATCCCGCGCTCCATCGACAAGGCCGTGCTGCGCGCGCTGCGCTGGCACCCCGAGGAGCGCTTCCCCGACATGGCCGCGTTCGAGCGCGCGCTGCAGGCGTGCCTCGTCGAGGTGGAGCCGCGCGGGCACTTCGACCTGGCGCCGCTCGTGGCGCGGACGCTCGCGAACGAGCCCATCGAGAAGACCGCGGCCAAGGCCCAGCAGGGCGCGCAGCGGACGCGCGTCATCTCCGCCGAGAACGACGGCGACAACATCGGGTCGGCGACGACGTCGGCGGACGGCGCCCCCGTGATGACGGACCCCACGGCGCAGCCTGAGCACACGGGACAGTTCTTCCGCAGGCGCGCCGCGTGGAGCCCCGCCACCCTCGCCGCGGGCGCCGCCGGCGTCCTCGTCGTCGGCGCCGCGGTGTCGGCGGCGGTGTGGTTCGCCGAGCGCGACACCGACGCCGACACCACCGTGAAGATTCCGCCGCTGTTCACCGACCTCGCCGGCGCGCGCGCGGCGTACCCGAAGCTGTCGGCGTCGCTCGCGGCGTCGTGCCGGGACGATTGCGTCGAGCCGCTCGCCAAGCTCGACCCCGACAAGCTCACGCTCGTCAACGCCGCCGACCTCGACGCGTGCGCCCTCCGCTGCAAGGTCTCCGGCGCCGGCGCGTTTCAGCCGCCGGCCGCCGACATCCTCGAGCAGCGCCTCGAGAAGGCGCCCGCGCACCCGTGCCGCACCGAGCTCCTCGACGACCTGCTCGACAAGAGCCCCCTCAGCCTCGTCGGGCGCGCGGCCCTCGGCGACTCGGTCGGGGCGTGCCTGCTCACGGCCGCCGACGCGCCCCGCGTGCGCGCGTCCTTGAAGCCCGACGCGCTCGAGGAGCCGGGCTGGCCTCGCCGCCACCACCGATACGTGCGCCGCACCCCCGCGGTGGTGCACGCGCACGTGCACGAGCTGGAGCGCCGCGGGCGCCTCGCGCTCGCCGTCGGCGACTACGAGAGCGCGAAGGAGCTGTACGCGGAGGCGCTGCACCTCGACGCGAGCCGCGTCGCCGACCAGGCGCCCATCGCGCAGGCGTTCCGCGGCCTCGGCGATCCCGCCAACGCCGGGTGGCACATGCGCCTGTGGCTCTACGCCGACCCCACGTCGCCCGACGCCGAGCGCGCCCTGCGCTACCTCAAGCGCTACGACCAACCAAAGGCGCTCGTGCCGTCGGACAAGCCCACCGACGAGGAGCGCTGGGCACGCGTGGCGCGCCTGCTGTTCGACGCCGAGCACGGCGATCCCATCGCGCCGCTCGAGAGCGCGCGGCTGCTCGCCCCCGACGACCACGAGATCCTCGTCCGCCTCGGCGACGCGTACGCCAAGGCCGGGCGCAAGGATGACGCCAAGAAGATGTTCCAGACGGCGCTCAGGACCGCGAGCCGTGCTCAGGCACGCGCGCTGCGCGCGCGCATCAAGAAGCTCGGATCATCGTGAACCCTCTCGACGGACAAGGCCCCATGCTCCGCGCGAACACCGCGACCCGCACCCCGCTCCGCCCCGCTCCGCGCGCGCGCGCCACGCGCATCACCGCCGCTGTCGTCGTCGCGCTCGGCGCGATGGCGATGGCGACGGGCTGCCCGAAGGCGGGCGTCGACAAGCCCACCACCGCCACCGCCGCGCCGTCGCCGCCGTGGTGGATGAGCATCAAGGACGGCAAGCTCCACCGCGGCCTCGACGAGGCGCCCATCGGCTTGTACGCCGCCGGCGAGCAGGCCGGCGCCGACGGCGGCGCGGGCCGCTTCGTCCCCGGCGGGGACATCGAGGGCAGCGGGCCCATCGGCGACAAGGGCACGCCGGGCTTCCTCGATCTCGCCACCGGCACCTTCGTCAACAAGAGCGAGCCGCACCCGCCGCCGCCGTACATCGAGGGCGCCATGACACCCTCGGGCTTCTCGCCGGCGTCGCGCCACGTCGTGTATCGCTGACGCCCTCGGCGCGCGCTCACCGGGGCATGTCGCCGGGAGGGAAGCCGAACGACAGGCGCACGGTGGCGTACTCGGGGTGCGTGGAGCCGTCGGCGCGGCGGATGACGAGCGGGGGCTCGATGACGGGCTTTCCCTCGACGACGGGGGCGCCGGCGGGGAGGACGGCGGGATCGCCCGGGAAGCTCGACGGCAGATCGGCCCGCCTTCCGGCCAGGTAGACGGCGGCGCCGCTCTCGGACGCGGGCGCGCCCTCCTTGAAGACGAAGTCGCGCTTGCGCAACAGCACGAGGCCGGCGTCGTGCAACGCCAGGCGCACGCGCACGTCCTGCGACGCCTGGTGCACGCACGCAAAGACGCCGCCGGGCGCGAGCACCGCCGCGGCGGCCCTGGCGTAGTCGCCGACGTCGCCGCGCACCTCGAGCCGCGCGGGCACCGCCTGCGCGTGCGCCGCCGGCAGCGCCGTCCCCACCGCCCAGTAGGGCGGGCTCCCGGTGACGAGGTCGAAGGGGCCGCCGGCGCGCACGGCCTCGTCGAGGACGGCGCGGTCGCGCAGGTCGCCGTGCAGGAGCGTAAAGCGCTCCTCGACGCCGTTGTGGCGCACGCTCTTGTTCGCGAGCGCGAGCGAGACCTCCTGCGCCTCCACCGTCACCATGCGCGCGCCGGGGAGGCGCCAGGCGACCATGAGGGCGACGGAGCCGATGCCGCTGCCGAGGTCGAGCGCCCGCTCCACGCGCGGCGCCCACGACGACGCGTAGAAGGCGCACAGCACGTCGTCGCTGGAGTAGCGGTGGCCGCGCTCCGCCTGGAAGATGCGCCAGTGCCCACAGAGGAAGTCGAGCGTCTCGCTCGGCCCCACCGTGACGCCGCCGGGCGGGAGCGGGCCGGGACGGCGCCAGCCGCGATAGACGTCGTCGGGGTTCGCCATGGCGGCGGTGTAGCAGGGATCGGGGGGCTCTGTAGCCGGGCCGGCGACGGGGTGGCAGTCTTCGGGCCATGCGCCTCCTTCTCGTCGCCACGGGGCTCCTGCTGGCCGGTTGCGGCAACGCCTTCATCGTCACCGACTCGTTCACGCCGCCGCCGCAGGGGTTGGACTCGGCGCCGGACTCGCTGCACGAGTACGCCGTCGGCACCGTGTTCGGCCTGGACGTCCGCGCCTCGCGGATGTTCGTCGACATGAACGTGGTGAAGGTGGTGGCCAAGAACCCCGACCTCCTCACCGTCGACGACCAGAAGCTCGAGGACGGCGTGATCCACGCGACGCTGCACGCGCTCGCGGCGGGCACGGCGGGGCTCGACTTCGTCGACGATCACAACCGCCCGCTCGAGGAGCGCGTCATCGAGGTCAAGCAGCCCGACGAGATCGACCTCGCCGTCGACATCGACACCGACCACGGCTACACCATCCCCGCCCTCGACGGCGACAACATGCTCGTCGCCGCCGGCGGCAAGGTGACCTTCCGTGTGAGCTACAAGGCCGGTGGCGGTGAGGTGAAGGGCAAGGGTGTCCTCGTCGGCGCCTCGGACACGTTCACGGTGCAAAACCCGACCAAGGACGGCCCCGACCGCGAGCTCGTGAAGCTGCTCGCCCCGGCGCAGCCCGGCGAGGTGGTGCCGGTGGATCTGTCGGTGGCCGATCAGGTCGTGCGCACGCTCCAGGTCCGGGCCGCGTCCCCCGACGAGATCGCGACCATCCAGCTCGACGAGGGCGAGCTGCCCTCGTGGAAGAGCAACGGCGACGTCTACACCGTCTGGGGCAAGGCCTTCACCGAGGACGCGGCGCCGGTCTTCGGCGCGCCGCTCGCGTGGACCTTCGACAGCGCCACCGTCGACGGCGACGGCGACCTGCTCTCGTACACCTACCAGGGCGGCGAGCGCCGGCGCATCCAGGTGCGCGCGGGCGACGCCGTCGAGGACCTCACCGTCGAGGCCAAGGACGGCACCGCGCTCGTGGGAACGACGCAGAGCGCGGGCTGCGCCGCCGTCCCCGGCGCGCCGCCCGCGCTCGCCTTGCTGTTGCTCGGCCTCGCGCGCCTGCGCCGGCGCGGCGAGCGATTGGGCGCCCCATCGCGGGTTACGCTTCGGAGCGAAGCTCGGCGAGGAACTCTTCCTTCGTCACCAGGCCGCGGCGCGCCAGGATGCGCATCAGCGCCCAGAACTTCTTCTCGAGGTTCTCGAGATCCTCGAGGTCTGCGGGGCGCGTGATCGACAGGATGTCCTGCGACTGCACCGGCGCGCCCTCCTGGCTCAAAGCCATGGTGAACACGCCCGTGGGCTGACCGACGTACTCCGGCGGCGGCGGCTGCTCGGCGAGCCCCGGCGCCTGCCGGCCGCGGTCGGTGACCTCGTCGGTGAGCTGGATGACCGGCGTCTCCGGGTTGGTCCCCACCACGCGCTCTTCGTGGCCCGTCATGATGGTCATCGAGTCGTTGACGGCAGGCCGGCCGCCGGGACCCTGCCGCGTCATCGCCAGCGGCGCGACGTCGACGCGCTCGCCGTAGTAGTGGCGGCGGATGGCCTGCTCCAGCGACGAGATCTGGGCGATGGCGGGCTTGACGATGGTGTCGGTGGAGAAAGAGATCTCGTCGATGGCGGTGACGTTCAGCGGGTCCGCCATGGCCAGAAGAAGCATGCGACGGCCGTTGGGTTGCTCGCGCAGCGCGATGGGGAACACGTCGTGCTGCTCGGCGAGGCGGCGCGGCACCATCTGGAGCGCGCGCGGGTCGGCGACGATGCGCGACAGGTCGACCATCGGGATGGCGAGGGACTCCGACAGGACCCGGGTGAGCACACCCTCGGCGATGAACCCCTTGGCCACGAGCGCCGTGCCGAGACGCATGCCCCACTGGCGCTGGTGCGCGAGGGCCGAGTTGAGCTGGTCCACGTCGATGAGCCCGCGCTCGATCAAGATCTCGCCTAGCCGCTTCTTCACGTCGCCTCCGCAGACGGGCGTGTACACGACTCGGACGCGGACGCAAAACCCGCGTTCCGACCGGGCGCGTCTCACTCGTCGACGGCGAGGTCGGCCTTTTCACCGAGGCGGCGGTACAGCGTTCGCAGGGACACGCCGAGCAGCTTGGCGGTGAGCGCCTTGTCGCCCCCGGTGTGGCGCAAGGTGGCGTCGATGGCCGCGCGCTCGATCTGCTCGAGCGTCTGTCCCACGCGGAACGTCAACGACGGCGCCGACGACGGCGCCCCCGACGACGACGACGCGCCTTCCTGACCCTCGCTGCCGGCGGCGATGGGCGCGGGCAGGTCTTCGAGGCGCAAGGTGTCGCCCGGGCACAGGACGACGGCGCGCTCCACCGCGTTTTCGAGCTCGCGGACGTTGCCCGGGAAGCTCCACGACGACAGCGCCTGAAGCGCCCGCGGCTCGAAGGCCGTGACGTTCTTTTTGTGCCGCTCGCTCATGCGCTTGAGGAAGTGCATCGCGAGCACGGGGACGTCGCCGTCGCGCTCGCGCAGCGGCGGCAGCACGAGGGTGATGACGTCGAGGCGGTAGTAGAGGTCCTCGCGGAACGCGCCACCCTTCACGCGCTCCTTGAGGTCGACGTGGGTGGCGGCCACCACGCGCACGTCGACGGGCACCGGGCTCGTCCCCCCCAGGCGCTCGATCTCGCCCTCCTGCAGGACGCGCAGGAGCTTCACCTGCATGGCCGGCGGGATGTCGCCGACCTCGTCGAGGAACAGGGTGCCGCCGTGGGCACGCTCGAAGCGCCCCATGCGCCGCTCGACCGCGCCGGTGAACGCCCCCTTCTCGGCGCCGAACAGCTCCGCCTCGAGGATGCTCTCGGGCAGCGCGGCACAGTTGACGGCGACGAAGGGCCCTTGCGCCCGCGGCGAGAGCTGGTGGATGGCGCGCGCGCAGACCTCTTTGCCGGTGCCGCTCTCCCCGAGCAGGAGCACCGTGGCCGCCGACGGGGCCACCTGCTTGATGGTGGCGACCAGCGACCGCATGGCGGCGCTCGTGCCCACGAGGCCCTCGGGCCCGTTCACCTGCGCGAGCTCCGCCTTGAGCGCGCGGTTCTCGACGATGAGGCGCTGCCGCTCGAGGATGCGGTCGATGCAGGCGAGGACCTCGCCGCGCTTGGTGGGCTTGGTGATGAAGTCGTACGCGCCCTCGCGCATCGCGGCGACGGCGTTTTCGACGGTGCCGTAGGCGGTCATGAGCACCACGTCGGCCTCGGGCTGCACCGTCCTGGCCGCCCGCAGCAGCGCCTGGCCGTCCATGCGGGGCATGACCAGATCGGTGAGCACCACGTTGACCGGCTCGGTGCGCAGCACGTCGAGGGCGCGCTCACCGTCGTCGGCGACGACGACCTCGTGTCCGGCCCGCTCGAAGATACGGCGGAGCGAGTCCCGGTGACTGGGCTCGTCGTCGACGACGAGGATGCGCGCCATGCGCGCGGGATACCACGGGAGAGCCATGGGTGTTAGGACAAGCGCGTGGGGCTCCGCGCGCGGCTCATCCTCATCGTCACCCTCGGGCTCGGCGTGTCGCTCGCCGGGTCCATGGGGGTGTTGCTGCGCCTCGACGAGCACGACGAGCGGCGCGACGCCAGCCAGCGCGCCGCCGCCTTGCTCTCGGCGCTGTCCGCGCCCATGTCGGTCCTCCTCACGCAGGGGCGCGTCGCCGACCTCGACAACCTCATGGGAGAGCTCGCGCACCGCAGCGAGAACCTGGGCCTCGACGGCATCACCCTCGTCGACGCGCGCGGCGTCGTCGTCGCCAGCACCGACGACTCGCTGTTCAACAAGGACCTCGCCGCCGGCGACCCGTTCGTGAAGCGCGCCGTCGAGAGCAGCGACGCGCTGCAGGACCCGCCGCCGCCGGGGCGGCCGCGGCGGGTGAGCGTGCCGGTGCAGACGGGGGTGCGCTGGGCCACGCTCCTGGGCAGCCTCGACGAGCGCAAGCTGCAGGCGTCGCTGGTGGAGCGGCGGCGCCGCTTGTTGTTGAGCGCGCTGGCGGTGTCGAGCCTCGGGCTGCTCGTCTTGCTGGTGCTGTTGTCCATCGAGGTGCTCACGCCCATGAGCGACATCGCGCGCATGGCGAAGCGGCTCGCCCGCGGCGACCTCAAGGCGCGCGCGCGGGTGCGCGGCTCCACGGAGCTTCAGGTGCTCGCCACCACGTTGAACGACGCCGCGCGGCAGCTCGGCTCCACGCAAGAGCAGCTCGAAGCGGAGGTGGCCCGCCGCACCGACGAGCTCCGCCGCGCCAACGAGCAGCTCAGCCAGGCCAACGAGCGCCTGGAGCGCCTCGCGCTCACCGATCCGCTCACGGGCTTGTTCAACCGCCGCTACCTCGAGCAGGCGCTCGCCTTCGAGGTCACGCGCCAGAGACGCCAGAAGCGGCCGTTCTCCTTGCTGATGGTCGACGTCGATCACTTCAAGACCTACAACGACACGCACGGGCACCCCAAGGGTGACGAGATGCTGCGCGTGCTCGCCAGGATCCTCCAGCAGAGCCTGCGCGCGTCCGACATCGTGGCCCGCGTCGGCGGCGAAGAATTCGTCGTCGTGCTCCTCGACGCGGAGCTGCCCACCGCGCGCGCGGCCGCCGACAAGGTGCGCGAAGCCGTACAGGAGCACGACTTCGCGCTCGCCGAGCAGCAGCCGGGGGGCCGCCTGACGATCTCCGTCGGCGTCGCGAGCTGGCCCAAGCACGGCGAGAGCGCCGACGAGGTGCTCGCCGCCGCCGACCGCGCGCTGTACCTCTCGAAGGCGGCGGGACGAAACGCGGTGACCTCGGCCCCGGAGCCCCTGGCATGACCCCGAGCGATGTGCGGTCCGCGGTCGCTCTCGCCGTCGGCGTCGTCGCGCTGTGCGGGTGCCCGCGGGCGAGCAACGACCTCGCGGCGTTCGGCGGCGGCTTCGACCCCACGCGCTACGACGCGGGCCCGCTCGCGCCCGCCGACGACGCGCTCGGGCGGCCGCTGCGCTTGAGCGTGCCGCCGTTTTACTCGAGCTCGATCGCCGCCGACGCCGCGCACGACCTCGAGGGCTTCCTCGCCCAGGAGATCGGCGTGCAGGTCGAGGTGCGGGCGCCCAAGGCCTACGACACCGCGGCGATCGTCGACGCGCTCAGCTCCGGTGAGATCGACCTCGCTGAGCTGTCGCCCTATCAGTTCGCGCTCCTCGACGAGCGGAACCTCGTGGTGCCCGTGGCCGCCATGGTCGCCCACGGCGCCTCCACCTACGGCAGCTACCTCGTCGTGCGCCAGGGCTCGCACATCCGCTCCGTCGACGACATCAAAGGCAAGCGCGTCGGCTTCGTCGACCCGCTGTCGACGTCGGGCTACCTGTTCCCGGCGCTCTTCTTGCGGGAGCACGGCATCGACATCGACAAGGACGTGCAGGCGAGCTTCACCGGCAGCCACCCGGCGTCCGTCGAGGCCGTGCGCACGGGAACCGTCGACGTCGCCGCCGTCGCCTCCGACCTCCTCATCGGAAACGCGGGCCTCGCCGGCCCGCTCGTCGTCGTCGCCAAGGCGGGCCGCATGCCCTACGACATCATCGTCGCGCGCAAGGACCTCGACGCGCGCGTGCTGCAACGCGCGCGCGCCGCGCTTTTGCACCTGTCCATCCACGACGAGCGGGGGCGCGCCGCGCTGCGCGCGTTCTCCTCGTGCGACGGCTTCATGCCCGTGCCACCCGGCCACTACGACGGCATCAAGGCCGCGGTGAAGCGGATGGTTGCCGGGGCGCCCGCGACGCCGCCGCCCGGACCATGACGCCCGCCGAGATCCTCGCGCAGCGCTCGCTCGTGGCGCTGGTGCCGTGGGCGCCGTCGGGGGACCTGCTCGAGCCCGCCGCCGGCGTCGCCGTCGCCGCCCTCGACGACGACGCCGAGCTCCTCCTCGACGACGCGGGCCGCGCGCTGTTGTCGAGCTGGACCCGGCGCGACGATCGCGTGTTCCTCTTCGACGAGGCGCGCCCGTCGCTGCGGCGGCTGTTGCGCGCGGGCGTGGACGTCGCGCGGCCGGTGTGCCGCAATACGCTCGAGCGCCTCGCGGGCGCCTCCGTCGACGACACGGGCAACGTCACGCGCGATCCCACGGCGGCGCGCGAGCGGGCGCGCCAGATCGTGCACAAGCTCGAGTCGCAGCTCCAGCGCGTGGACGAGCGCGGACACAAGTTGGTGGCGCGCCTGGAGAACCTGGTCCTGCGCGCGTTCGCCGCGCTCGAGGACCGGGGCATGCCCATCGACGCCGACGGGTGGCGCGCGCTCGTCGAGGAGGCGCGCGCGAAGGCCGCCGGGGCGCGCGAGCGCCTGCTCGTCGAGGCCGGGGGGCACGTGCCGCGCGACCTGTTCGGGACGCCGGAGATCAACCTCGACGCCGACGCCGACGTGCGCCAGCTCCTGTTGCGCGTCACCGGCAAGAAGCTCGACGACGTCGCCCGCGGGACGCTCGCGGGGCTCGGGCACCCGGTGGCCGACGCGCTGCTCGCGTACCGGGAGAGCCACAAGATCGTGTCGACGTACGGCGACGCGTTCCTCTCCCGCGTCGACGCGCGCGACGGCCGCGTCCACGCCACCTTCATCCCCCTCGGCGCGTCCACGGGGCGGGTGGCGTCGCGCGATCCGAACCTCCAGAACCTCCCCTCCGACGCCCGCTTCCACGCGTGCCTGCGCGCGCCACCCGGCCGCGTGATGGTCACCGCCGACTACGCCACCTGCGAGCTGCGCATCGTCGCCGAGCTGTCGGGCGACCCGGTGTTCCTCGCGGCGTTCGAGCGCGGCGACGACCTGCACGCCACCGTGGCGTCGACCATGTTCGGCAAGCCCGTCAGCAAGAGCGAGAACCCCGAGCTCCGGCAGCGCGCCAAGGCCATCAACTTCGGCCTCGTCTACGGCATGGGCCCCGCCGCCCTCGCCAGCTCGTTGAACGTCCGCCTCGACGAGGGCGAGCGGCTGCTCGAGCAGTACTTCAAGACCTTCCCGCGCGTGCGTGCGTACCTGGAGGGCAACGTCGACACCGCCCTGTCGCGCGGCTGGGCCGAGACCGTGCTCGGCCGCCGGCTGGTGTTCGACAAGGACACCCTCAAGGGACCGAACGCCCGCGGCGAGCTGTCGCGGATCGCGAAGAACATGCCCATCCAGGGGACGAGCGCCGACATGACCAAGCTGGCCATGGTGCGCGTGCACGAGAGGCTCGTCGACGCGTTTTCCGGGAGCGCGGGCCTCGTGAACACCATCCACGACGAGCTGGTGGTCGAGTGCGACGAAGCCGACGGCGACGCCGTCGCCGCCGCCGTCGACCACGAGATGTCCGAGGCCCACCGCACCCTGCTGCGCGCCGTGCCGCCCCGGGTGGAGGTCCACGTCGGCCCCTCCTGGCACCACTGACAGGCCCAGCCGGGCCGCCGTCCCCACGGGGCCCGCAGGGGCCACCGGCGCCGGCGACGGGGTTGACCGCTTTTTCGAAAGGGCTAACCCGCGACGCATGCTGCCCGTCGTCCCTGTTGTCTTGTGTTGCTGCCTGGCGGCGCTGTCCGCCCTGGGCGTGGTGCTGTTGCGCCGGACGGTCCACGTGGCCGTGTCGCTCCTCGCGCACTCGCTGTCGCTGGCGGCGCTGTACTTCTCGCTCGACGCGCAGTTCGTCGGCGTGGCCCAGACGCTCATCTACTCCGGCGCCATCGTGGTGCTCTTCCTTATCGTCGTCGCGCTCCTGCCCACCGGGGGACGCGAAGCGATCACGATGAAGAACCAGGCCTCCGGGCTCCTGGTCTTCGCCGCCGTCGCCGTCGCCCTCGGCTCCGCCGTGTGGGCGGCCAAGGTGCCCGCCGTGAGCTCGCGCGGCTTCACCGTCGAAGAGGTCGGCGCGCCGCTCTTTCACGACCTGATCGCGCCCTTCGAGCTCACCGCGCCGCTGCTGCTCGCCGCCATCGTCGCCGCCATCGCGCTGTGGCGCCGCCAGGAGGCCCGCCGATGAACCCGCAGCTCTTCGTCCTCGCCGCCGCTTGCTTCATCTTCTGCTGCGGCTGCGCCGGCGTCGTCATGCGCAGAAACCCCGTCGCCGTCCTCATGAGCGTGGAGCTCATGATCAACGCGTCCATCATGACGCTGGTCCTCGGCAGCCGCGTGCACGGCCACGCCTCCGGTCAGTCCACCGCGCTCCTCGTCCTCGTGCTCGGCGCCGCCGAAGCCGTCGTCGGCCTCGCCCTCGCCCTCGCCCTCTTCCGCAACCGCACCCGCGTCGACGTCGACGATCCTCAGGAGATCCAGGGATGATCCACGACGTCCTCGCCTGGTCCTTCCTCCTCCCCCTCGTCACGCTGCTGTTGTCGGCGTCGGGGCTCCCCGGCCGCGCCGGCGCGCTGTCGTGGCTGTCGCCCGCCGTCATCTTCGGCCTCGCGCTCGCCTGCCTGCTCGCCGGCGATCTCCACGGCAACGACGTCGTCGTCGCCGGCTGGGTGCCGTTCCTCCCCGACACCGCGTTCCGCCTCCACGTCGACGCCCTCGCCGACGTCATGCTCCTCGTCGTCGGCGGCGTGTCGACGTGCGTGTACGTGTACTCGCTCGGCTACATGAAGGACGACGAGCGGCCCCACCGCTTCTTCGCCTTCCTCGACTTCTTCGTCGCGTCCATGGTGCTGCTCGTCGTCGCCGGCAACCTCGGCGTGCTCCTCATCGGTTGGACGGGCGTCGGCGTCGCGTCGTTTCTCCTCATCTCCTTTTGGTGGCAGCGCGGGGAGCCCCTGCAGGCGGGCTTCCTCGCCCTCGGCGCGAACGCCATCGGCGACGCCGCGCTCCTCGTCGCCGTCGTCCTCATCCCCAAGGGCGCCGGCAACCTCGCCGGGCTCGGCGGCATGGACATGTCGTCGGTGCCCGGCGGCGGCGCCACCATCGCCTGGTGCCTCGTCATCGCCGCCTGCGCCAAGAGCGCGCAGGGGCCGCTTTGGTGGTGGCTGCCCTCGGCCATGGCCGGCCCCACGCCGGTGTCGGCCCTCATCCACGCCGCCACCATGGTCGCCGCCGGCGTCTATCTGCTCGTGCGCACCTCGGGCCTGCTCATGCACTCCGACGTCGTCATGTGGAACATCACGCTCATCGGCCTGTGCACGGCCATCGGCGGCGGCGTCGCGTCTTTGTGGCAGACCAACTTCAAGCGCGGCCTCGCGTACTCCACGGTCTCGCAGCTCGGCTGGATGTTCACGGCCATCGGCGTCGGTGCGCCCCTCGCGGCGCTCTTCCACCTCATCACGCACGCGAGCTTCAAGGCCATGCTCTTCCTGTCCGCGGGCACCGTCATCGCGGCCACCCACCACGAGGAGGACATCCGCAAGATGGGCGGCCTGCGCAAGAAGCTGCCCATGGCGCACGCCTACTTCGTGCTCGGCACGCTCTCGCTCATCGGAGCGCCGTTCATCACCGCGGGCGCGTTCTCCAAGGACGCCATGCTGCAGGGCGCGCTGTCGTCGCAGTGGCCGTTCATCGGCTGGATCCTGCTGGTGTCGACGGTGATCACCGGCGCCTACGCCGGCCGCCTGTTGTTCGGCGCCTTCTACGGCCCCGAGGGCGAAGCGGTGAAGCACGCGCACGCCCCGGGCGCCTTGTTCGATTGGCCGCTGCTGCCGCTCGCCGCCGGCGCCGTCGCGCTCGGCTGGGTCCAGGCGCAGACCCACGCGCTGTCGCGCTTGCTCGGCGGCGAGATCGACGCGGACCTCCCCCACGACGGCATGGCCTGGGGCGTGATGGCCGGCGCGTTCGCCGCCGGCCTCGTCGGCGTCGGCATCGGCGCCCTCATCGCGCGCACGCGCACCAAGTGCCTGCCGGCGCCGCCGCAGGCGCTCACGGGCGCGCTGCTCGGCGAGCTCAAGGCCATGCCCGACAGCTTCGCCTCCATCCACGACGGCCGCGTCGGGCGCTATGCGCTCATCGGCCTCGTCGGCACGGCCCTCATCGTCTACCTGGCGCAGCGGCCGCCGTCGGTGGCGCCCGCGGGCGACCGCGCCGCGGTGGGCATGAAGGCCCCGGAGCGCGAGCGCCCGCAGAAGAAGAAGCCGCGGGCCATCGACCCGCGCCAGGCCAAGGCCAAGGCCATCGAGCGCCTGCAGAACATGCTCCACGCGCGCACGCCCGCCGAGCTCAAGCGCCGCCTCGAGCAGCAGCGCAAGCACGCCGAGGAGCACGGCAAGGACCCGTCGAAGCTCGACGCCGGCGGCAACCCCCGCCGCGGGCCCGGCAAGCTCGTCCCGGTGCAGCCCAAGAAGCCCGGCGGAGACCAGGGGAGGACGCCATGACGCTCTTGAGCTGGGTCGAGCGCGCCGAGCTGCTGCTCGTCGTCGTCGCCCTCGCGCTCCTCGTGTTCGCGCCGCGCCTGGAGCGGCTCCCCTTCGTCACCGCGGGCGTCGGCCTCGTCGGCGCCGCCGTCGCCATCGGCTGCGGCGTGCTCGCGGGCGGCGCCGAGCGCTTCGCCCTCGTCGTCGCCGGCGGCTGCGTCGCCGCCGCCATGCTGCTCCTGCACGCGGCCGAGATGTTCGACGACCGCCAACGCCCCGAGGCCGCGGCCCTCGTCGTCATCGGCGGCATCGGCGCCGTGGTGCTCGCGACGGGCGCGACGCTCCTCGAGCTCGCCGTCGGCGTGGAGATGCTCTCGCTCACCGCGGCCGCGCTCGTCGCCCTGGGCCACGGCCAGCGGCCGCTCGAGGCCGGCTTCAAGTACTTCGTGCTCACGGCGGTGACGTTCGCCACGTTCCTCTTCGGCATGGCGCTCGTGTTCGTGGGCACGGGCTCGCTCGCGCTGCCCGGCCCGGGCTCGGCGTCGCACGGCATGCAGCTCGTCGTCGCCGCCGGCGCCGGCCTCATGGTCATCGGCCTCGCGTTCAAGCTCGCCGTCATCCCCGTGCACTTCGGCGCGCTCGACGCGTACACCGCGGGGCCTTCGAGCTTCGTCGGCTTCATCATGGTCGCGTCCAAGCTCGGCGCGGCGTTGGCGTTGCTCCGCCTTGCCACGGCCATGGGCGCGTCCATCGAGTCGCTCTTGATGGGCATCGGCATCGGCACCATCGCCTTCGGCGTCGTCGCCAGCTTCGCCCAGACCGATCTGCGGCGCCTGCTCGCCTACTCGGCCGTCGCGCACGCCGGCTTCCTCGCGCTCGGCGCCGGCAGCCACGCGCCCGACGCCGTTCGCTTCTACATCGTCGCCTACGGCAGCGCGGCGCTGTTGTGCTTCGCCGCCCTCGCCGGCACCGGCACCGGCGGCTTCCCGATCACCGCGCTCGGCGGCGCGCGCGGCCTCGGGCGCGGGCGCTCGCTCGCGCTGCTCCTCGGCCTCTTGTCGCTCGCGGGCGTCCCGCCCACGCCGGGCTTCTTCGCCAAGCTCGCGGTGCTCTCCGCGGCTTTCCATACGTGGGGAACGCTCGCCACCGCCATCGCAGCCCTGGGCGGCGTCGTCGGCGTCATCTACTACCTGAGGCCCATGCCCGACCTGTTGGCGTCGACGACGACCAAGGAGCACGACGGCGGCGGCCTCTCCGCTGCCTTGTGGGTCGTCATCGTCGTCGCGATCGGCATCGCCCCCGCCCTGATCTGGAAGCTCTCGCACTTCTGAGCCACTCCGTCTGTTCCCCTACCAGAACAGGTGCGCGTCAGGCCGGTGTACGATCGGCGGATGCGCCTCCGTCACGCCATCTCGTCGATGTTCGCGCTCTTCGCGTTCTTCGCCCCGGTCTGCGTCTCCGGCAACGCTCGCGCCGCGACCATCACGGTGACGTCTGCCGACGGCGGCGCCACGGTGGACGGCGCGTGCTCGCTCCTCGAGGCCGTCAGCGCCGCCGCCAGTGACGCCGCCGTCGACGGCTGCGACGCAGGCAACGGCATCGACGAGATCGTGTTTGATCCTTCGCTCGCCGGCGCGAGCATCGCCCTGTCGAGCTCGCTGTCCACGTCTCAGGCGGTCACCATCGACGGCAGCGCCGCGCCCGGGGTGAGCATCTCGTTTTCGCCGCAGTTCGCCGGCGTCCGCAACAGCGCGGCGCTCACGCTGCGCGGGCTCACGTTCGCCGGGAGCGCCGTCGACGGGCCGCTGATCGAGCCGAGCGCCGCGCTCACCCTCGACACTGTCGCCATCATCAACAACAGCGTGCAGTTCGGCGCGCTCATCGCGCCCGCAAGCTCGAGGGCGTCGCTCAACCTCACCGACGTCACCATCGAGGACGACACGCTCGGCTCGGACCCCGCGCTCACCTGGACCGACGGCGGCGCGCTCACCGCAGACCGCGTCGCCTTCCGGCGCCTGACCGGCGTGGCGCTGGATGTGGCGTCGAGCGGCCTGAGCCCCAACGCCGCCCTGCGCGACATCATCGTCGAGGACGTCGCCGCCGTCGGTGACGACGTCGTCGCCCACGTCGCCGGCGGCACGGTCGAGGGCTTCACGGCGACCAACGTCACGACGGGGTCCACCGGGATCGCGTTGAGCTTCGAGGCGAGCAACCTCGGCACCATCCAGGTCACCGACCTCACCGTCGACGGCTGCGCCGGCGCGTCCTGCGTGCTGTTCGACGGCGCCGGCTCCATCACCAGCGTGCTCACGCGTCCGACGGTGACCAACTCCGCCGCCACGACCGCGATCACGTTGGACGTCTCGAGCGGCATCGTCCGCGTCGTCGACGCCGACATCGACAGCTCCGCCGGCGGGCTCGTCGCCGTCAACAACGGCGGCTCCGGGCGCATGGAGGTGGAGGGGCTTTTCCAGCGCGACGTCGGCGACGCCGGGCGGACGACGTCGACGCTGGTGCTGCGGGCCGACGGCGCGGGCACCACGGTGATCGCGAGCAACATCACGGTCGAGCGCAACGTCATCTCGACGAGCGCCCTCGTGCCCACCGTGGAGATCAACGCGGCGGGGTCGCTCGGCACCCTCAAGGTCGACGACATCGACGTCATCGACTCCGAGGGGCCCGAGCCACTGGAGGTGCTCGGGAGCGAGATCGGCAACGTCACCGTGACCCGCGCGTCCGTCGTGGGGACGACGGGCGGGGCGCACGCGCTGCGCGTGAGGACGACGGGGAGCGGCATCGCGACGGTCGCGCGCATGCTCGTCGAGGACAACGCGGTGACCGGGGCGCAGGTGAGCGTGGAAGGCGGCACGGTGACGGTCACCGAGGCCGTCGTCGTCGGCGGCGACGCGGTGTCGATCGCCGCGGGCCGCGTGCGCAACACCACCATCGCGCTCGCGGACACCGGCATCACGTGCACCGGCGCGGGGTCACCGCGGATCGAGAATGATCTCATCGGTGACGACGTCGTGACGGCGAGCTCCGGCTGCGGCGCGCTCACCGGGAGCGGCAACGTCATCGGCGTCGACCCGCTCTACCTCGCCCCTTCTCTCGTCGGCGGCGACTTCCACACGGGGGACGGCTCGCCCGCCATCGACGCCGGCGTGGTTCCCTCGTTCCCCGCCCTCTCCACCGTCGACTTCGACGGCAACCCCCGCGTCCAGGGCAACGCCGTCGACAGCGGCGCGTTCGAGCACCCCGACCCCGCCGGCGAAGGCGAAGGCGAGGGAGAGGGAGAAGGCGAGGGAGAAGGCGAGGGAGAGGGCGAAGGCGAGGGAGAGGGCGAGGGAGAGGGCGAGGGCGAAGGCGAGGGAGAAGGCGAGGGCGAAGGCGAAGGCGAGGGCGAGGGAGAAGGCGAAGGAGAAGGCGAAGGAGAAGGTGACGTCGGCGAGGGAGAGGGCGAGGGAGAAGGTGACGTCGGCGAGGGAGAGGGCGAGGGAGAAGGCGAGGGCGAGGGAGAGGGCGAGGGCGAGGGAGAAGGCGAAGGAGAAGGCGAAGGAGAAGGCGACGTCGGCGAGGGAGAGGGCGAGGGAGAAGGTGACGTCGGCGAGGGAGAGGGCGAAGGCGACGCCGGCGAGGGAGAGGGCGAGGGAGGCGGCGCGGCGCCGCCCGGGTGCGGCTGCGGCGCGACCTCGGGGGACGGCGGCGCGCTGTTCTTCTTCCTCGCGGCTCTCGCGCTGCGGCCCGGCCGGCGCGTTTGCGGAAGGCGGCGCGCGAAGGAGCTCTGAGCGTGCGGTCGGCGAGCGGCGTCGTCGCGGGGCTCTCGTCGAGGTCGCAGACGCGGGGACAAGCCCCCGCCCTGCGGTTCGTCGCATCCGACGTCGTGAATGGGTCGTCGCAGCCGACGTCGTGAACAGGTCGTCGCAGCCGACGTCGCGAACGGGTCGTCGCAGCCGACGTCGCGCGTCGCTACGGGCGTGCGGCGGCGTACGCGGCGAGCTTCGGAATCATCCAGGCGGCAACGATGGCCGCGCCGCGCCTCGCGGAGAGCACACGCGCTACGATGGGCCTGTGGTCGACCCGCTCGAAGAAGACACCAGCGACGGCCTCGAAAAGACCGAGGAGGCCACCGAGGTCGGCGAAGTCCCCACCGTCTCGGGGGCGCCGCCGCCCAAGCCGCTCAGCTTCACCCGCGGGATGAACATCCGCGCGGCCACCGGCTGGGTGCGCGACCGCTATGGCGAGGGTGGCGTCTCAGCGCTCGCCCGCTCGCTCCCGCTCGACGTCGTCGGCGAGCTCGGCGGGCCGTCACTCAAACCGTCGCCGACGTCGTGGACGCCGTTCCTCGCGCACGCGCAACAGCTCGAGCACATCGACGCCATCTTCGGCGACGGCGACCTCGAGCTCCTCCGCGAGGTCGGACGCGGCATGGCGAAGCGCGACTTCCCCGCCATCGCGCGCCCCATCGCCGCTCTGCTGAGCCCCGGGTTCTTCCTCGACATGGCGACGAAGATCTGGGGCCTCTACCACACGCACGGGAGCTGGGAGATCTCGCGCGGAGACCGTGAGATCCAGGGGCTCCTCGTCAACCGCCCTGAGAACCACCCCGCGTTCTGCATGGCGATGCGCGGCTGGGTCGAGGGCGCCTTGATGTTCTGCGGCGCCGTCGACGTCGACACCCAGGAGGAGCGCTGCGCCGCCCAGGGCGCGCCGCTGTGCAGCTTGCGGATGACCTGGCGTGAAAAGCGCGACGGCGCGCGCGACCGACGACCGCGCCCGCCGACCTGACGACGTCAACGCCCCGCGCGCGCCGCCCGCTCCGTCACCCCGGTGAACGACAGGCAGCCGCTTTGCCCGCAGCTCCGGCCGGCCGCCGAGGGGACGTGAAAGCGCAGGAGCGACACGGGCGCGCCGGGCTTCACGCCGAACGTGCGCAGCACGCCGTCGGGGTCGCCGCAGGTCGAGGTGCCCGCGGCAGGCACCGCGAGCTCATAGATGAAGAAGCCGCCGCTCACCGCGCTCGCGCCGTCGTCGTCGAGGACGTCGACGAGCGCGAGCACGTGCTTGTTGCCCCACGCCTTGCCGACCCTCAGGCGGAGGCAAGGGACGCCGCCCCGTTGTTCGACCGCGGCCTCGACGCACTTGCCCGCGCAGGCGGCGCCGTCGGGGCCGTGCGTGCGAAACGCGGGGCGGATGGGCATCGGGGCGAAGCGCAGCTCCGCGTGGTGCGACGCGAGCAACGTCCGGTGCCGCATCAAGACGTCGTTGCCGAGGATGCTCTCGTAGGCCTGGTCGGCGAGGACGGGGCCGACGTCGACGCGCTCGCGGCCGAGCCGAAAGTGGGGGAGGACGTACGCGCCCTTGCTGGCCTTGCCCGTGCCGTCGAAGCCCGCGATGGCGCGCGCAAAGCGGTGGTCGAGGGGGACCGCGGCAGGGTCGGCGACGACGGGGTCGAGCGTGGAGTGCGGCGCGCCGGTGTCGATGAGCATCACCGCCGTGATCCGCCCGCTGTCGTCGAGCGGCAGCGCGGCGAAGGCGCGGTCGCGCACGGAGATCCGCACCACAGAGTCGCGCGCGGTGAGCGTTCCCTTGCCCGCGGGGAAGACGCCGAGGAGCCCCTCGTCGAGCGCGAACAACAGATCGGTGCTGAAGAGGACCTCGAAGCCGAGGAGGATGTCGCAGTCGGCGAGGCGGGGCACCACGTCCGCCTCGAGGCCCTCGAGGTGGATGTCGCCGAGCTCGACGGTGCCGAGGTGCACGCGGTAGTGCTCAATCTTCTTGTGATTGATGTCGAACGACGTGACCATCCGGTGCGACACCGAGGCGGCGTCGAGGCCGAGGGCGTGCGAAGCCGACGCCGAGATGGTCGTGATGTACGCGCCCGTGTCGATGATCGCCGTGAGCTCGTGCCCCTGGATGCGCACGGGGAAGCGCAGCCGCAGACCCTGCGAGAGATCGATCGGCAGCCACGCCGCCCCCGGCTTGCGTCGCGGGAGATCGACGACGTCGCCGCCCGCGTCCATGCGCGGCTCGGCGGCGTGCGGGCGGCGAGCGAGCGGCAGCGGGGACAGCGACGAGGGCGGCGGCGCGCCCGCGAGCGCGCCGGTCGCAGCCATCAGGACGCACAGCGGCAGAATCCTCGTCATCGGCCCCTGAATCGTACCGCGTGATTGCGCTTCACGCACGACCGCAGGCGAATGCGGAATTGATTCCCACCGCCCGCGGCGCGTCGCGGACGGGTTTTGACTTCGCCCCTGCGCTCGCCCACCGTCCGCCGCATGCTCCGCGCGCTCCCGCTCGTCACGCTGATCGTCTCCCAGGCCGCGCTCGCCACGAGCCTCGTCCCCGCGCCGGGGGAGCCGGGCGCCGACGCGGCGCTGCACGCTCTCGCCGCCGGCTACGAGCGACAGTTCCACACGTTCAACACGCCGCTCGGCGGGGCCGTCGACGCGTTCATCGCCGACCCGGACCACAGGAGCCTCGTCGAGGCGTTTCTCGCGCAGGACGCGGAGCCGGACTTCCTGTCGTTCACGACGGCGCAGGGAGCGCCGCTCGGCCCCCGTGACGTCGTGGACGCGTACGGCGAGGTCGGCGACCTCGGCATGTTCGGCGGCGTCGCCGCGGCGGGCGACGCGTTCCGCTACGTGGTGCTGCGCGACGGAGGCGCGCCGGCCGCCGACGTGGACGCGGCGCGCGCCGACCTGCTCGCGGCCATTGAGATCTTCCACGTGTTCGGCACCATCACGGGCTTCCCCGGCGGCGTCGCGCGCGGGGTCACGCAGGTCGGCGTCGACGGCGGCACCATCGAGCCGCCAGCGTCGACGTGCCCCGCCGCAAGAGACCGCGACCACGACGCGTGGCGCGCCGACGCCTCCGGGCAGCTCCCCGGCTGGATTCTGGCTCGACAACAGCAGCAAGGACCAGGTGCTCGGCTACGTGTTCGCGCTCGGCGCGTTCTGGGACGCCGTGGGCGCGGACCCGTCCGTCGACGACAGCGTGCGCGCGCGGCTCCAGGCGGACGCCGCCGCGTTCGCGCACGCGCTGATGGAGCCGGTGGACGTCGGCGCGAGCGAGAGCATCGACCTCGTCATTCGCGACGCCGGCGGCTGCCCCACGTTCTTTCACGATCTGAACCCGCGCGAGATCGTCGACGGGAGCGGGCCCCCCGTCATCCTGCCGGCCGGCACCAGCACGCCCAACGCCTTCAACGCGCTCGCGGCGCTCGGCGTCATCCGCACGCTCTATCATGTGAGCGGCGACGACGACGTGCGCGCGTATTACTACGACGAGCTCGTCGGCAACCGCGGCTATGCGGACATGCTCGACCAGGGCCCGGCCCGCCTGAAGAACATGTTCGTCGACGTGTGCGTGCTCGGCTCCTGCTCGGCCACCAACTTCTCCAACGTCAACATGGCGTTCGTCGCCATCTATCCGTTGCTCCGTTACGAGAGCGATCCGGGGCTGCGGGCGCGCTACCGCGACGTCCTCGACGGAGAGCTGTGGAACAACGGCAGGTCCACGGGCGGGAGCAGCATCCACCAGCCCTTCTTCAGCCTCATCGAGGCGGGGCTGCGCGCGGGCGCCAGCGACGACGCCGCGGCCGACGACGCCGCCGCGGGCCTCGCGGGCTTCCGCACGCCCCCGTACTGGAACGACGCCGTCGTCAACTGCGACGCCGGCGAGCTCGCCGCCGGCTCCTGCGTCGGCGTCGACGGCACCACCGCCATCACCCTCGACGACGTGCCCGGCCGCGGCGGGGCTCCGGAGGCGGACGCGCCCCTGGCGATGCCCATCCGTCCGCCGAGCGACTTCACGTGGCGGAGCGATCCGCGCGAGGTCAACGGCGGCGGCGGCAGCAGGCTCAACCCGGGCGGCGACTTCCTCGCCGCATATTGGCTCGGCCGCCTCCTCGCGCGCAGCGTCGACGACGACGACAACCTCTCGCCCGTCCTCCGCAACCGCGACGGCAGCGGCGGCCCCGCCCTCGGCGAAGGCGAAGGGCGAGGGCGAGGGCGAGGGCGAAGCCGGCGAAGGCGAAGGCGAGGGCGAAGGCGAAGGCGAGGGCGAAGGCGAAGGCGAAGGAGAAGGAGAAGGAGAAGGAGAGGGCGAGGGCGACGCCGCGGCCGCCGACGGCTGCACCTGCGGCACGGCCGCGGCGCCCGACGGAGCCGCGGGGCTGGCGCTCGTCGCCGGGATCGTCGCGCTGCGGCGTCGCCGCGCGGCCGGCTCCGTGAAGCGCCGCGCGAAGTGATCGCGAGCTGGGTCCGCGGCGCACTGTCACGACGTCACCGACGATGCTGTCCTGCGGGTGGTGCGTGCCGAGGGCAGCGCGTGCGACTCGCGGTCACGGCGGCGGTCTCGGTCCGGTTGCACACCCTCGGCGTGACCGCGCACGTGCGCCGCACGCGCGCGCCGGACACGCGACCGCTCGCCGCGCGCCCGTCACGCTCAGCCGCGTTCGAACCCTCGCAGCACCCTGATCGGTGTTCTACGCCGTGTCGGGCTCGCGCACGGCCTTCAGCAACAGATCGATGCGCTCCTCGTCGCCCTTCCACGGCGGCAGGAAGCGCGCGCGGCGCTCGGCGCGGGTGAGCACCAGCGTCGAGGTGGAGCGCGCCAGGCCGTGGCGCTGGGCCTCGCGCAGGAACAGGCGACGCACCGCCAGCGTGCCGATGGCGAACACGGGCATCCCGACGATGCCGGCGAGCGTGCCGTAGATGAGCGCCGCGTAGGTCGGGTCCGCCACGCGCAGGACTCCGAAGACGAGCGCGCCGGCGACGGCGGCGGCGGCGGTGACGCCGAGCTTGATGCGGCGCAGGCCCACCAGCGTCTTCAAGAGCCCGGCGAGGGTGTCGTCGTCGACGTCGCGCACGCGCCGCATCCACGGCTCTACGAATTGGCCGCCGGAGTGCGCCGCGAACGGCGACGCGAGAACGTTGCCGTGCCCCGGCGGGCGTGCTCCGTCGCCGACGGGCACGCCGAGCTCCGTCGCGCCGCCCCCCGGCTCGTTCGGCTCGCCCATGTCCCGAACATACCGGTCCCGGCGTCGTCGGGCGATGGGCGGTCGCTTGCATGTCTCGACGAGCGCCGGGCAACATGACCGTTGTGAACCCGGCGCAATTCCGGCTGCTCCTCGCGGGCCCCAAGGTGTCGCGCCTTCTGCCGTTCTTCACCGCGCGCGGCTACGTCGCCGACGCCGCCGTCAGCGGCGAAGAGGCGCTCGAGCACATGCGCATGGCCCCGCGCCACGTGCTCCTCGTGGAGCTGGAGCTCGAGGACATGATCGTCGCCGAGCTGCTCGAGCACGTCCGCGAGGAGAACCTCGCCGGCGCCGTCATCCTCCTCGAAGATCCCGCCAAGAGCGGCCTCATCGTCGCCACGCTGCTGCGCGGCGTCGACGGCTACGTCGCCACGCCGCCCGACGAGCAGTACCTCTTTCGTCTCATCGAGCGGCAACTGCTCGCCCAGTGGGCCCTCGCGCAGGAGGGGCAGACCCAGTCTGATCAACGCGACAAGCAGCGGCTCGAAAAGACCCTGCAGCTCGAGCGCGCCAAGGTCACCGAGCTCGTCAAGGAGATCGCTTCGCTGCGCGAAGAGCTTCACCGCGCGCGCGCCCGCGCCGAGCCGCTCGTGCCGAGCGCCCACAGGGAGATCGAAGAGGTGCTCGACGACGAGAGCGGCACCTTCGATCCCGATCTCCCGGCGGACGGCGACTTCTCCGAGCAAGCCACGCAGTTCCGCCCGCAGATCCCCGGCTTCGACGACGCCGCGGCCGAGGAGCTGGCCATGCAGAAGACCTCGCCGGCGCGGCAGCCGGCGATGATGGACGACAAGACCTCGCCGAAGGGCTTCAATCCCCTCGACGCGCCCTTCGCCGACATGCCCCACACGCGCCCCATGCCCGCCCAGGGACCGGAGCCGGCGGTGAGCAAGCCCAAGCAGGACGCCCCCGTCGACGACGCCTCGGAATCCGACCTCTTCCTCGACCTCGACGAGGACACCTCGGAGCTCGACCTCGACGGACTGCGCAAGGCACCGAAGCGCCCGTGACTGACCGCTCCCTCCGGTCGCTTCCCTCCGGTCGCCTCTCAGCGCGTGTGACGCTCGACGCCGGCGGGGATGCCGCCCGCGACGGCGCCTCTCGCCTTGAGCCCGCGCAGCCACAAGAGGCGATCCTGGAACGCCTCGAGCGCGGCCATGAGCGGCGCCGGGTCGAGGTCGTCGAGGACGGCGAGCGAGCGGGCCACGGCCTCGAGCGTGCTCATGCCGTCGTCGTGCGGCCCCTTGCGCAGCGCGTACGCCGAGGGGCCGGCGGGCGCGCGCGCGAAGGGGATGCCCTGGGCCGCGAAGCGCTTGCGCATGCGCGCCGCCTGCCGCCAGTTGGCGTCGAGGACGACGAGGGCCAGGCCCTCCTCGCCGCGAAAGGCCTCGATCGAGCGCGCGCCCGCGACCGGGAAGAGCACCACCGGGCGCCGACCGCGCAGCGCGCCGTCGACGGCGGCGATCTCGTCGTGAAACACCAGCGCGCTGTTGTCGAGGCAACGCACCGCGAGGCGCCCGGTGTTGGTGGACTTGCGATGCTCGAGCTTGTGCATCACCACGGTGACGCGGGTGCGGTTGTGCAACCACGGCAGCGACGCACAGATGCACAACGCTTCCTTCAAGAAGCAGCCTTCGCAGCGGGGCGCGAGCGACATATGGCGCACGGCATGGACTCTAACGGCGACGTCGCCGACGCGCTCGTGGCGGCGGCGCGCGACCTCAGCGCGGCGGTCGCCAGGATGCGCTTCGGCGCGCCCGTGGCGTGCGTCTACAACCCGCTGTCGTACGCGTGGGCCGCCCACGAGCAGTACCTGCGGCGCTACGGCAACGGACGAAAGCGGATCGTGCTCGTGGGAATGAACCCCGGGCCGTTCGGCATGGCGCAGACCGGCGTGCCCTTCGGCGAGGTCACCGTCGTGACGACGTGGATGAAGATCGACGCGCCCATTCACAAGCCCCGGCGCGAGCACCCCGCGCGCCCCGTGCTCGGCTACGCCTGCACCCGCAGCGAGGTGAGCGGCGGGCGGCTGTGGGGCGCCGTCTCTTTGAAGTTCAAAGACCCCGCGCGCTTCTTCCGCGACCACTTCGTCCTCAATTACTGCCCCCTGCTCTTCCTCGAGGACAGCGGCAGGAATCGCACCCCCGACAAGCTGCCGCCGAAGGAGCGGGCCCGCCTCGAGGCCGCGTGCGACGCCCACCTGGCGCGGGCGCTGGCGGCGCTCTCGCCGGCGGTGGTGCTCGGCGTCGGTGCGTACGCGAAGAAGCGCGTGGAGCGGGTGCGCGGCGATGCCACCTTTCGCGTCGGCATGCTCCCCCACCCGAGCCCGGCCAGCCCGGCGGCGAACCGGGGGTGGGACCGCCTCGCGCGCGACGCACTTGTGGAACAGGGAATCGAGCCATTTCTCTGATTCGGCACGGCCGCTCCCTCCGATCGCTGGATCGCCCTGGCGTGGTCGTCTCAAATCGAGGCATTTGTTGCGTCTGTCCCGTCTCGGTCGATTAGCATTGCAGAGGATGATGACGACGGGTGGACAGAAGCCGCGGGGAATGACCGCCTTTGCTGATCGCGTGTACGACGTGCTGCAGGTGTTCACTGTCTCGCCCTGGAACGTCCTCAAGGTCGAGTGCGGCTGGCGCGGCGTCGATCCGCTCACGCTGGACCCGGACCACCTGGAGTCCCTCATCCCGTCTTTGGGCGCCCACGTGGCGCGCATGACCGACGAGGATCACGCCCGCGATCTGATGAACCGGCTGCGCGCGCTCCTGCTCGCCCCGGTGGCGTGAGCGTCACCGAAGCAACGGACGCACGCGGCGCACGAGGCCCTGCTCGTTGAGCACGCCGCCGCTGTCGTCGACGCGGACGGCGCCGTCTCGATCGAGGATCACGAGGCGCGGCACGTAGCTGGCCTCGCCGAGCGCGCTGGTCCCGGCGCGCACGCGGGGGCCCGCGATCACCACGGCGTGCTTCACGCCGAGCACCTCGGCGTAGCTCTGCAGCGCCACGCGGGCGAGCGACTCGTCGTCGACGAGCACGGTGACGACGAAGACCGGCTCGCCGTGGAGCGCGACGGCGACGTCGTCGAGCACCTTCGCGTTGACGTTGCAGGCGGCCGCCCACGAGGTGCAGACGTCGACGACGACGACCTTGCCGCGGTAGGCGTCGAGATCGCCCCGGTGGCCGGCGGCGTCGCGGAAGTCGATGGTGGCGGCGGGCCGCTCGCGGCCCACCGGCGCCGTCGCGCACCCCGCGGCACACAGACCGACCGCGAGCGCCACCGCGCCGTAGCGCTGCGTAGCGTACGACGCACTCCGCGCGCGGGCGCCTCGACGCAACTGCCTGCTTTTCCTCATGTCGTACACGCAGCCTGCCGCTGGCACCGACCCTGCTGTGTCGCTGCGCCCCCCGGAGGACGCATGACCCGTCAGCTCCACCGCGCCGCCCTCACCCGCTTCGCCGTCCGCCTCGGCATCGGCGCCACATTGGCCGCCGGCGTGGTCGCGCTCGCGCTCCCCGGCGGCGTCGCCCCCGTCGCGCTCGCCGTCGGCGCGGGTGGCCTGGTCGCCCTGTCCGGCCTCGGCTCCGGCCGCCGGCCGCGCTCGCGCGTCACACGCCGCTCCTGATCGCTGAACGCACCCGGTCCTCTCGACATCCGAGACGCACCTTACGCACTTCGGGCCCCCGGCTCATGCGGTGCGCTCTCCGACGTCGTCGCGCAGCGGGATCGCCTTGCCCTTGCCCTGCTCGTGCGCCACGGACACGATCGTGCTGATGCCGCCGCGCACGTTGAAGTGCCCGGTGACGACGAGCTTGCGCGGGCCGAGCGCGGCGACGAGGTCGTCGGCGATGGTGTTGGTCACCTTCTCGTGGAACGCGCCCTCGTTGCGAAACGACCACAGGTAGCTCTTGAGCGACTTGGACTCGACGCAGAAGCGGTCCGGCACATAGCGGATCTCGATGCGCGCGAAGTCAGGCTGCCCCGTGAGCGGGCACAGGCAGGTGAACTCCGGGCAGTCGAACGCGATCTCGTAGTCGCGCGCGGGCTCGGGGTTGTCGAAGCGCTCGAGGAGTCTCGACGGCTGCGTCGCCATGGTGGGCGCACGTTATTGAAACCGTCCGTCGAGGCAACGCCCCTCGCTCGATCCGTCGCTGTGGGCTGCCGTCACAATCGCTATCGTGATCGGCGACCGGAGGGAGCGGCCGCAGATCCCGGCCTTGTCGCTGGGGCCACGGGGGCGATCTTCAGCGGACTCCCGCTTGCCGGATGCACCCGGCTCGCATACGCCCTTTCATGATCCATCCGAACCGGAACCCCCTATGAGTATGCAGCCCGGCGGGATGCTCCCCGGCCTCGAGCCGCAGGGCCCCAACACCAAGCGTCTCCTCACCACGGTCCTCCTCGTCACCGTGATGTGGATCGGCTTCACCTGGCTGATGCCGCAGAAGGCGCCGCCGCCAAAGCCGACGCCGCCGACGCCCACGGCGACGACGCCCGCGCCGGACACCGGCACGCCCGCGGCCGCCACGCCGCCCGCCGTCGGCGCCGACGGCGCGCCCGTGGTCGCCACCGAGGAGGCGCTCCCCGAGGAGAAGCACGTCGTCGAGGCGGACGTCGCCAAGGCGTCCAAGGCGGACACCGTCAGCGTCAAGGGCGGCTATCGCGCGGAGATCACCAACCACGGCGCCCAGCTCTCCGGCTTCGTGCTCACCGGCTATGACGACGCCGACGACCGGCAAAAGCCCATCGACCTCGCCGGCGCAGACTTCCAGGGCGCGCGCATGCTGGCGCTGCGCTCCCGCGGCGGCGACGTGCAGCTCGCGGCGGACGCCTCGTACAAGCTCGTGTCGTCGGACGACCACCAGGTGGTCTACGAGCGCATGACGCCCTCGGGCGTGCGCGTCACGCGCACGTACACCTTCGACCCCGACAAGTTCGCCTTCACCGACGAGGTCGTGCTCAAGAACGAGTCGGCGGCCAAGAAGACCGCGCTCCTCGACGTCGTGCTCACCGGCCGGGAGCGCGACAACGAGCGCAGCCAGGGCGGGATGTTGTCCGCCAAGACCGACCTGCTCGCCGGCGCCTGCAAGGTGAACGACAAGCGCGAGACCTTCACGTCGAAGAAGGTGGAGGACGAGGCCAAGACCTACGCCGGCCCGGTGACCTACGCCGCCATCGACCGCCACTTCTTCCTCGCCGCCCACGTCCTCGATGGTGACACCACCGAGCGCTGCCTCGTGCAGCCGTGGAAGGTGCAGGCCACCGGGGAGAAGGCGCCCTCGGCGCGCGGCTTCCAGATCGTCGTCGAGCACGCGCCCATCGAGCTTCAGCCCGGCGAGTCCAAGACTCTCAAGCACGAGAACTACTTCGGCCCCAAGCAGGTGGGCCTGCTGTCGGACTTCGGCCACGACCTCGGCGAGAACATCAACTTCGGCATCTTCGGCGTCATCAGCCGGCCGATGCTCTGGGTGCTCGTCAAGCTGCACTCCTTCACCGGCAACTTCGGCCTCGCCATCATCATGCTCACGCTGATGATGAAGGCGCTCACCTTCCCGCTCACGCAGAAGAGCTACGTCTCGATGCAGCAGGTGAGGAAGTTGAAGCCCGAGATCGACGCGCTTCAAAAGAAGTTTGGACATGACCGCACCGTCATGGGCCAGAAGCAGATGGAGCTCTACAAGGAGAAGGGCGTCAACCCGCTCGCCGGCTGCTTCCCGGTGCTCATCCAGATGCCCATCTGGTTCGCGCTGTACCGCACGCTGTCGCAGGCGGTGGAGCTGTACCAGCAGCCCTTCGCCCTCGGCATCCTCGACCTCACGGCGCCCGACCACCTCCTGCCGTTCGGCATCTCGCTGTTGCCCCTCATCGTGGGCGGCCTGATGTTCTTCCAGACCTGGCTGCAGCCGCCGCCCGCCGATCAGCCGCAGATGAAGTACATGATGTGGTTCATGCCCGTCATCTTCACCTTCATGATGTTGAGCCTCGCGTCCGGGCTCTCCATGTATATGATTACGAACAGCTTGCTCACCATGGTGCAGCAGCTCTACATCAAGCGAAAGTACAGATAGATGGGTTTCCGCAAACATCGTCGCCGCGGGGGCGGCGGAGGCGGCTTCGGCGGCCAGCACCAACGCCATCACCACCACGGATACGGCACGGGCGAGCCCAACGGGCTCCAGCCGGGTGACGACGTCGGCAACCGCCGCTCGTTCAAGCCGGTGCAGATCCCCCCCGAGGACCTCGGCAACCGCAAGGACCCGGACGAGGCCGAGTGGATCCCCGATGAGGACTGCGGCAACCGCATCGACGCCGCGCCCACGCACGCGCTCTCCGGCGTGCTGTTGGACCTCGACGGCCGGCGCCGTCGCCGGCGCCCCAAGGGCGTGTCCGCGCCCGAGCGCGTGGGCCGCTACTTCGTCGGCGGCGTGAACCCCTTGATCGCGAGCAACGTGCCGCGCGCGTTCCCGGGCAAGACCCTCGAGGAGTCGATGAACGGCTCGTCCGACGTCCGCGTCGCCGACACGGGCGGCGGCGGCCCCGGCGACGACGGCTCCGGCGACGGCCTCGACGAGGGCGGCGGCGGGCGCCGGCGCCGGCGCCGCGGGCGCGGCCGTGACCACGTCGACGGCGTGGCCGCGCAAGAGGTGAGCGAGCGCCGGGCGCAGCGCTTCTTCGACTTCGAGGAGGACGACCGCTTCGACTACACCCTGAAGACCACGGCGGAGCAGAAGCGCAAGGACGCCGAGGACGCCGTGCGAAACGTCGTCGTCGAGGCGGGGCGCGACGCCACCGTCGCGGCGCGGCTCATCGAGGACGGCGACAAGCCGAAGGTCCTGGTGACCATCGACGAGCGCGGCCCCGCTCCCTCGCTGCCGCCGCAGCGGCGCTCCGAAAACGCGCAGGAGCCGCTGTTCGTGATGGGGAACGCGGCGTTGATGTCGCTGAACTATCTGGCGAACAAGATCGTCAACCGTTTCCCCGACGACCGCATCCGCCTCGCCATCCTGCCCGCGGCCGATCAGAAGCTCTACCTCGACGCGCTCGAGGAGCACCGTCGCACGCGGCGGCCGAAGAACGGCGCCACCGCCGCGCCCCTGCCCGCGGCGCCGGCCGGCCGGCCCACGGAGAACGCGCGGGAGGCGGCCGCCCTCGACGCGGACAACGCCCCGGCGCCCGTCGTGACGGACGAGCCCGCGGAGGAGCCGCCGCTCAACGCGAGCGAGCGGGAGGAGTCCCTGTTCGCCGCGGTCGACGTCGAGCCGGCGGTGCACGAGGCCGACGACGACGCGCAGAGCGACGACGCGCAGGGCGACGACGCGCAGGGCGACGACGCAGCCGCCGTGGAGGCAGCGGCCGCGGAGGCAGCGGCCGCGGAGGCAGCGGCCGACGAAGCCGACGAAGCCGGTGAGGCGTCCGCGGCCCCCAAGCGCGCCGCGAAGAAGAAGGCTGCGGCGAAGGCGCCCGCGAAGGCGCCGGCCAAGGCGCTCGCGAAGGCGCCGGCCAAGGCGGCGCCGAAGAAGGCGCGCGCGAGCGAGGTCGAGGACAAGCCCAAGCGCCCTCCGGCCAAGCGCGCCCCCAAGAAGGTCGAGGTCGCGCGCGCCCGCCCGAAGGCTTAGCGCGCGCAGGCACGCGGCGGCGGAGCGCTACTTCGAGGCGGTGGCGAGGCGGGCGGCTTCGGCGTCGTCGATGAGGTGGCCCATGCGGCGGCCCTTCACCTCGAGGTAGCTGCGCGCCGGCCCGGGGACGTGGACGAGGTGCGGCACGCGGCGGGCGACGCTGATGCCGGCCTCCTCGAGGCCCTCGACCTTGAGCGGGTTGTTGGTCAGCAGCGCCACGGAGCGCACGCCGAGCTCCCCGAGGATGGCGGCGGCGACGGCGTAGTCGCGGGCGTCGTCGGGGAAGCCGAGGAGGCGGTTGGCGTCGACGGTGTCGTAGCCCTGCTCCTGCAGCGCGTACGCGCGGATCTTGTTGCCGAGGCCGATGCCCCGGCCCTCCTGGCGCAGATAGACGACCACGCCGCGGCCGCGGCGGGCGACGAGGTCGAGGGCCCGGTCGAGCTGCTGTTTGCAGTCGCACTTGAGGCTCCCGAGGACCTCGCCGGTGATGCACTCGGAGTGCACGCGGCACAGCACGTCCTCGCCGGCGACGTCCCCGGCGACCAGGGCGAGGTGCTCGACGCCGCCCGCGGCGCGGTAGACGACACACCGCAGCGCGCCGTGCACCGTGGGGAGGATGGTCTCTGCGTAGCGTTCCAGTGTGTCCACGGACCCTCGCCGTCGACGACGCAGACCCGGTGCGGTCGTCGCATGCGGGCGGACGCGCACGTCCGCCTACTTTCACCGGGTGCCAAGAGCCGGGCTCGGCACCCTGTTTTGCTTGCTGTTTTTAAGATGACGCCACCAGTCGTGCGTTGCAACCGGTAGATCCCTGGATTGACGTTCTGAAACGGGAGCTTAGATTTCAGGGGTCGGTCCCGGCGGACCGCGGAGAGACGACCATGCCGCTTTTCGAGTATCGCTGCACCGCTTGTGAGCACCTCGAGGAAGTCCTGCAAAAGCACGGCGAGCCTCCGCCCGACGTCTGCCCCGTGTGCGGCAAGAAGAACACGATGCACAAGGAGCTGAGCCTGACGTCGTTCCAGCTCAAGGGCGGCGGCTGGTACAAGGACCTGTACGCCTCGTCCAAGCCGGACAAGAAGACCCAGTCCGACTCGAGCTCCTCGTCGTCATCGAGCGCGTCACCTTCGAGCTCCTCGTCTTCGAGCGCGTCCCCCGCGTCGAGCTCGTCGTCGTCGTCGTCGTCGGGCTCGTCGTCGTCGTCGTCGAGCGGCACGTCGTCGAGCGGCTCCGCGCCGACGTCGTCGCCCAAGGGCTCCGGCAAGAAGGGCGCCGCCGCCGCCTGACCGGCGCGCTGCTCAGCGCGGGCAGAGCTTCGGATCGTCGACGAGCTCGAGCTTGACGCCGCCGTCGGCGGCGAGCGTCCACTTGTACAAGCCCGGGTGCGTGTAGCTGTACACGAGGGGCACGGGGGGAAACGGGCGGCTGTCGCCGCCGGGCACCACGCTGAGCGCGCGCTCCGCCGAGGCCACGCTCGGCCGATAGGTCTCGTGGTCGCCGAGCATCGGCGTGTGCGTGCCGGAGATCTCGCGCCAGCGGATGTCCTTGTGAAACGGGAGCTTGCCGCCGACGCGGACGCACTCGCGGCGGGCGCCGCCGCGCATGTGCTGCACGAACGTCGACGTCACCGAGTAGATCTCGCCGCCGCGCAGCACCGCCCGCGTGTCGTGCACCACCGGCGTGCCCTGCTCGCTCGTCACGATCCAGAAGCGCACGGCTTCGCGCGGCACCTTGAGGTCGAAGCCGGTGGGCGTGCCCTTCTTGCGGTTGAACACCTCGACCGCGTCGACCCACAGCGACTGCACCGCGTCGTCGACGATGAGGTGGGCGCTCGCGTCGCGCTTCTGCGCGCTCGGCTGAAGCTCCGTCCGCCAGAAGTGCACCAGCGGCCGCAGCTCCGCCGGCATCGCTCTTTCGTCGAAGCGTTGGATCTCCTTGAGGCGGCGCTCCGGCGTCCACGTGCGCAGCTCCGAGCGCAGCGACGCCGCCACCTCCGCAAAGAGCACGCGCTGCGCCTGCGCCGACGGGTGCGCCCGCATCTCGTCGACCAGGCCCGGGTCGAGCGCGGCCAGGCTCTTCAGATACAGGTCGGCGCCGTCCTGCTCGAGCACCTCCTCGTCGGGAGGCCCGTCGCCGACGTACAGGCGCATCTCACCTGCGTCGCCGAGCGTCACCGAGAGCACGTCGGACGACAGCGACACCGCGTCCGGCTTCACCGTGAACGTGCGCGCCGCCTGTCCACGCTTGCCGATCGTGACGCTGACGTCGACGGGCAAGCCGGAGAACGTCGCCTCGCGCAGGTCCTTGTCGAACAACACCGCCGTGGCCCTGGAGCACCACGCGCCCTCCACCTTGCGCGGCACCAGGTCGACGACGCCGCGCCAGGGCGCGGGCAGCGCGAGCGACACCCGCAGGGTCGGCAGCGCCCTGTCGCCGGCGAGCGCGAACGTGACGTGGTGCTCGTCGACGACGAGGGAGCTTTGCGCGCCGACGGCGTCGAGCCCCGTGAACAGCCGCGCGAACGGCCCCTTGCCGAGCGCCGGCACCGCCGCCTTGAGCGGCTCCTTCTTGCCCGCGCACGGCGCGTCGGCACCGACGTCGGCGTCGGCGCCGGCGACGGCCGCGAGGGCGAAGGTGACGACGAACGGGAGCACCGCCCGCACTGTAACCGAGACCGGCCACCGCCGGGCGACGCCGCGAGGCTCGCGCGCTCAGCGCGCCGACTTCAGCGCGGCCTTGATCATGTGCAGGCTGCCGCGCGGGGCCACGCCGGCGTCGACGCGGCCTTCGCGGCCCGCGGTGCCCGAGCCGCCGCCTGCGCCGCCGGCCCCGTCGGCGCCGCGCGCGGCGCGGTCGCTGCCGCAGGAGTCGCCGTCGCCGCCGCCGCCGCCGTTGCCGCCGAAGCCGCCGCCGCCGGGGGCGCCGCCCTGCACGCTCGCCCGGACGGCCGCGAGCGCGGCCTTGCTGTCGGCGCGGATGCGCACGTGCCCGCCGTCGCCGCCCCGCCCGCCGGGGCCGCCGTTGCCGCCCGTGCCGCCGGCGCCGCCGGGGCGGCAGGTGTCGCCGCTGCCGAAGGCCCAGCCGTTGCCGCCGCCGCCGCCGCGCCCGCCCGAGCCGCCGGGGCCGCCGTCGGCCGCGATCAACAGCGGGCCCGCGGTCTTCGGGTCGAACACCGCGAGGTTGACGCCGCCGCCGTGCGTGGAGACCGCCGCGAGCACGAGGTCCTCGCCGCCGGGGCCGCGCAGGGAGGTGGCCTCCACCGTGACGTCGAGGCCGCGCGCGCCGTCGCCGCCGGGGCCGCCGGGGCCGCCGGGGCCGCCCGCCTGGCCTTCGGAGCCCGCGCCCTGGCCGGAGTCACCGAAGTTGCCCGAGCCGCCGCCGCCGCCCTCGAAGTTGAACCAGGGCTTGGGACAGCCGAAGTCGGGCTTGAGGTCGAGCGTGGCCTGCACGTTGGTCGGCGCGTCCACCTTGACGGTGACGATGACGTCCTTGCCGAGCGCCGCCAGCGACGTGCCGAGCGGCGAGACCACGGCGCTCCTGGTCTGGGTGAGGACGCCGTCGGGGTTGCTGGTCCACTGAAACCAGCCCGCGCGCGAAGCGTCGAGCTTGATGTTGCGGCCCTTTTCGTCCTTGGCCACGAGGGGCTTGAGCGCCGTGGCGCCGACGGTGCAGAAGCTCTGCGCGCCGCTCTTGGTGGCCAGCTCCACGGACGCGACCGTGGACTGGGTGGCGCCGCCGCTGCCGTAGCGCGCGCTCTCGAGCGAGGCCGTGGCGTGCTTCACGTCGAACATGCGGTTCTTGCCGCTCGCCTTCTGGTTGCCGTCGTACCAGAGGTAGCCGCCGCCGACGGCGCCGGCGAGGCCGCCGAAGAAGGCGGCGTAGTACACGAGGGTGTCGCCGGTGCCGCCGAGGATGGGCTTGGCGTTGCTGCCCGACGTCGTCACCACGTAGTAGCCGAGGCCGCCGACAATCATGCCGGCGCCGGTGAGCCCGAGCGCGACGCCGACGGGTTGGAACATCTCGCCCTGGGCGCGCTCGGCGCGGATCTTCTCCGCCGACTCCTTGTCGCCGACGAGGGAATAGAACTCCTCCTCGTCGAGGTGGTCGTCGCCGCGGATGAAGCTCCCGTTCGGCGTGATCTCGACGTCGTCGCCGCTCTCCTCGAGGTGGCGCGCGGGATCGGTGACGCAAGCGCCGCCGACGGCGACGACGGCGCTGAGGGCCACGGGGACGAGACGGGAGAGAGGAAGGGTTCGCATGGGCGCGGACCCTACGCGCCGCCCACGCGCGCCGCAGCGGCCCCCGTCACACCCGTGCGCGCACCACACGCGCCGCGGCGGACCGGGCCCGTCGTGCGCACGGAGCTGCGGGCGCACAAAGCTGCGCGCACGAACAGCGGCGCGACCCGCTACGGGGCGACGCTGGCGGCGTAGACGGCCTTGCCGTCCTTCACCTGGAGGACCACGGCGGGCTTCACGGCGTTTCGCTCGGCGTTCAAGGTGATGTTGCCGGCGACGCCGGGGTAGTCCTTGGTCTTGGCGATCTCGTCGCGGATGGCCGGGCCCGACAAATCGTTCGCCCGCTCCATGGCCGTGATGGCGACGTTGGCCGCGTCATACGCGAGCGCCGCCAGCGACTCCGGCTTGTTGCCGCCGTACTTGGCCTCGAAGGCCTTCACGAACTTCTGCACGTTGGGGTTCGGATCGTCGGGCGAGTAGTGGTTGGTGTAGTAGCTGCCGTCGATGGCGCTGCCGCCGAGCTCGAAGAGCTTCTCGCTCTCCCAGCCGTCGCCGCCGAGGAGCGGGGCCTTGATGCCGAGCTCGCGCGCCTGGCGGGCGATGACGCCTACGTCGGTGTAGTAGCCGGGGACGTAGATGGCCTCGGGCTTCTTGCCCTTGAGCGAGGTGAGCTGCCCGCGGAAGTCGGTGTCGCCCTTGGAGTACGCCTCCTCGCCGACGATCTTGCCGCCCATCTTGGTGAACTCCTCGGAGAACACCTTGGCGAGGCCGAGCGAGTAGTCGCTCTTGTTGTCCTTGAGGACGGCGACGTTCTTCACCTTGAGGTTGTTGGTGGCGAACTTGGCCATGGCCAGGCCCTGGAAGGGATCGATGAAGCAGACGCGGAAGATGTAGTCGCCCACCTGGGTGACGGCGATGTTCGTCGACGACGGCGTGATCATCGGGACCTGCGCGGCCTGGGCCTTGGGCGCCATGGCCAGCGAGTTGGACGACGCCACCTCGCCGAGGATGAGCTTCACGTGGTCCTGGTTGATGAGGCGGGTGACGGCGTTGGCGGCCTCTTCGGCCTTGCCCTGGTCGTCGTAGACGCGGACGTCGAGCTTCTTGGTGCTGCCGTCCTTGAGCTTGATGCCGCCGCGGGCGTTGGCCTCCTCGATGGCCATCTGGATGCCGTTTCTCGTCGAGATGCCGAACGTGGCCTCGCTGCCGGTGAGCGAGCCGACCTCGCCGAGGAGGATGACGTCGTCCTTGGGCTCGGTGGGCGCCGATGGCTGCGAGGTGGCGCCGGCGCCGGCGGCGTCGCCGTTGTTCTCGCCTCCCTGGGCCGCGCGCTTTTCGCAGCCGAAGGCGAAGGTCAACGAGGCGGACAACAACGAGACGGCGAGCGCACGCATGGAAAACCTCCGGATGCGGGCTTGTACCAGGGTCCGGTGTCACGAGCTACACTCGATGCGTGCGCCGCTTCGTCGTCGTCGCCGTGCTGGTGCTTTGTGGCTTCACCGCGAGGGCCACGAGCGTCTACGTGCTGTCGCTCGCGCAGATGCGCGCCCGCGCCGACGTCGTCGTGCGCGCGCACGTGGTGGCGCAAGAGACGGCGCTCGAGGGCGACAGGCCCGTGACGTACACAACCCTCGACGTCGTCGAGGTCTGGAAGGGCGCGGCGCCGCACGAGCGGCTGGTGCTGTATCAGGCGGGCGCGCTCGACGGGGTCCACGTGCGGTGGATCGCCGGCGCGCACGTGTTCTCCGTCGGCGACGACGTGGTCATCTTCGGGGAGCGCGTCCGCCACGCCGGAAATCCGGTCGTGGTGACGCTCACGCTCGGCTACGGCACGTTCGCCGTGGACGGCCAGGGCGCCGTGCGCGAGGACGCCGGCGGCGCCGTCGACGTCGTCACCGGCCGGGTGACCCGGCCGCGCGCGTTCCCGTCGGTGCAGGCGCTGCACGCGGCCGTGGAGCGCCCGTGAGCGGCCGGCGTGGGGCGGCGCCCGCGGTCGTGGCGTGTCTCGTCGCGTGCCTCGCGGCGACGGACGTGGGCGCGTTCGAGCCCCTGTGCAACAGCTTCGGCGCCGGCGGCGGCCACTTCCAGGACCAGTGCGGCGCCTGCAGCGAGGACAGCGCCGCGCGCTGGGAGCCCGCGGCGGTGACGTTCGTGTTCGACCGGACCACGGTGCCGAGCGCGCAAGGCGTCTCGGCCGCGCGCTTCGCCCAGGACATCGACATCTCGCTCGCGGCCTGGAACGCGGTGCCCTCGTCGACGCTGGTGATGTCCGACGGCGGCGCGCTCAGCGAGCGCGTGCACAACGCAAACGTCGCCGAGCACGCCGTCTACTGGGACATCGACGACCAGGACTGGGTGAACGACACCAGCACCGCCCCCGACGGCGGCGCCCTCGGCATCACCTCCTTCACCTACGACTGCGACAATGACGGCGACGGCCGCCGCCAGCCCTATCAGGACGCCGACGTCGTGTTGAACGGCACACCCGGGCTCGCCGCCAACGTCTCGAGCTACAACGGCACCTGCGGCGGCCGGCCCTGCCCGTCGTCGACGACGGTGCTGATGCACGAGCTCGGGCACGCGGTGGGCCTCGGCCACCCCTGCCCGCTGTGCGCGGACGCGCTCATGAGCGCCTCGCTCATCGTCAACGTGGGCGAGCCGCTCCCCGACGACGCGCTCTCGCTGCTCTCGCTCTACGGCGCGCCCGGCGCCCTCGGCACGCCCTGCGCCGGCGACGGCGACTGCGGCTCGGGACACTGCGGCTCCTTCGCGCTCCCAAGCGGCGCGGCGTCGTATTGCACGCAGCCCTGCGGCACCTGCCCCACGGGCTTCGCGTGCCTCGCGGGGCAGTGCGCGTTCGCGAGCACGCCGGACACGGCGCTCCCGGCCGTCGGCGAACCCTGCGGCTTCACCTGCGCCGACGACTGCTTCGCCGGGCAACCCGCCGGCAGCGTCATCGGCCCCGGCTGCAACGCCTGCCTCGTGGTCGGCGGCGCGGCCACGTGTGTGAAGGGCTGCTCGAAGTCGACCGGCGACGGCTGCGATCTGGCGAACGAGTTCTGCTCGGGCGTCGGCACGCCCGACGACCAGGGACAGTGCAAGCCGCGCCGCGCCGAGGGCGGAGCGTGCGCCGACGACAGCTTCTGCGAGCAGGGCCTTCACTGCGTCGGCAACGTCTGCCGCGCCGGCTGCGACCCCGCCGACAGCGCCACGTGCGCCGCCGGCCAGAGCTGCGTCGACGACGGCAGCGGGAGCTTCACGTGCCGCGGCGGCCTCGAGGGCGAGGCGTGCGCCGCCGCCGCCGACTGCGCGAGCGGCTTCACCTGCACGGGCTTCACGGCGCAGGCGCTGTTCTGCTTCAAGGACTGCGTGGACGACACCTCCTGCGCCGCCGACGAGGCCTGCGCGCAGACCAACGCGGGCGACATCTGCGTGCGCGCGCGCGACGTCGGCGAGAGCTGCCCCGAGTTCAACGTCGTCTGCGCCGCGGGCTCGACGTGCGACCCCGCGCACACGCTGTGCACGCGCCCCTGCTCGCTCGACGACGGCAGCGGCTGCCAGGCGGGCGAGACCTGCGTCGACGTCGACGGCGACGGCCTCTGCGTCGCCGCCGGGGACGCCGGCCTCGGGGAAGCGTGCGCGACGTCGTCGGACTGCCAGGCGGAGCTCCTGTGCGACGGCAGCGCCTGCCGCGCCCGCTGCGACCTCGGCGTCCCCTGCCCCTTCGGGGACGCGTGCACCGCCCTCGACACCGGCAGCGCCTGCATCCCCGCGGGCGAGGGCGAGGGCGAGGGCGAAGGCGACGCGGGCGAGGGCGAGGGCGAAGGCGAAGGCGATCCCCCCGGCGATCCCCCCGGTGGCTGCACCTGCGCGACCACCGCCGCCCCCGACGCGCTCGCGCTCGCCCTCGTCGCCCTCCTCGCCCGGCGACGCCGCCACGTGAAAGCGCAGCAGGGACACCGGCGCGCCGGGCTTCACGCCGAACGTGGCGAGCGCCGCGCATCCGCATGCGACGACGCGCGGGCAGGATGAGCGCGCGTCGCTGACGGGCGCTCGAGCGCACCGGCAGCGCGCGCGGGCCGCGCTGGCACGGTCGATGAGTCCTGCGTCATCGCACCCAGGAGTCATCATGAAGACCGTCATCGCCGCTTTCGTCCTCATCTGCGCGGGCAGCGTCGCCAACCGCCCGCTCACGGCGTCGTCGCTCGACCATTTGCAAGCCCTCGACGACACCGCCCTCGACGGCACCAAGGCCGCGCTCACCGGGCTCAACGAGCGCGCGCTCGACGTCCTGCCCGCCGCCGCCACGCTGCGCGCCGAGGACGCCGTCGCCGCCGTCGCCCTTCGGCTCGCCGGCGGATGATCGGCTTTTCCGTGCGCCGCGCCGGCGGTGTCGGTCTGCCATGAAGCTCAGGTGGCGCGCTCTCGCCCTTGTCGCCCCGTGGCCGCTCGCGTGCTGCGCCCCGCCGCCCCTTCACCCGGACGGCGTCGGAGAGACCGTGCATCAGCAGGTGGTGGTGCAGTTGACCGGCGGCGCGCCGACGGGCCCGGGCTCGCCGTCGGAGATCGGCGTGGTCAACCTCGACGGGTCCGACCTCCTGCCGCTCACCAACGACGGCACCTTCAAGTTCCTCCCGCACTTCTCGCCCGACGGCACGCGGATCGCGTACACGAAGTTCGCGCTCGGCGGCGCCTACGGCCAGCCCGGCTCGCACGCCGACATCGCCGTCTACGAGCTCGCCACGGGCCGGGAGACGATGCTGACGACGGACGGCGCCAGCGTCCAGGTGACGTGGTCCCCCGACGGAGCGCGCTTCGCGTGGCTCCGCTTCGACGGCACCGTCGGCAACGGGCCCGGCGCGATCTGGGTCGCCGACGCCGACGGCGCGAACGCGCACCGCATCGCGGCGTCGCCCGGCACGCGCGAGGACGGCGCGTGGGGTGACATCGCGTGGGGGCCCGGGGATTGGATCCTCTTCACGGTCCAGACGAACATCGGCGACTGCTTCAAGGTGCGCACCGACAAGATCCGGGCAGACGGCAGCGAGCGCACGCAGGTGAGCGACGGCGGCTCGAGCTGCACGCCGCAGGGCTTCGAGCAGGCGGGCGACGCGGACCCGGGCTGGAGCGCCGACGGCGCGACCATCTACACCTCGCGCGGTCTGCCGTCCGCCCCGAGCGACGCGCCGGCGGGCCAGACCATCACCGAGCGCAAGCTCGAGTCGTTCTCGAGCGACGCATGGACCCCGCAAAGCGCCGACACCGACCTGTCGCTGCCCGCCGCGCCCGACTGCATCGAAGGCGTGCCGAAGGCGTCGCCCGACGGTGACAGCGTGCTCCTCTTCCGTCTGTGCTTCGGCGCAAACGGCCAACCCGACGAGCCCGGCGTCTACCTCGCGGACGCTGCCGGCGCGACGCGGAGCTTCGTGCTCGCCGGCTTCGGCGCAGACTGGAATCCTTCCGCCGCGCCGTAGCCCCACGCGCCGCAGTGGAGAAGCGCAGCGACGTGGACGACGTCGTCACCGCGCGCCGCCGCTTTGACACGCGGGGCGCGCGGCGTTACGTTTCGTGCTCGTTCAGGGCGTGCTGCGGATCCGCGTTCGGTCCCTGCAGTCGCGATCATTCTCCCTCTTTGAAGGACCTTGGGCGGCCCACGGCCGAGCGCGCCGCCATGGCGCGTGCATAGGAGTTTCGATGTGTGGAATTGCGGGGGTGTGGCAGTGCGCGCCCATCGAAGCCGGGATCGACACGCTTCTCGGCGACATGCTCGCCACCATCCACCACCGCGGGCCGGACGGCACGCGCATCCACGTCGATCGCGCCGCCCAGCTCGCCATGGGCCACACGCGGCTCGCGATCATCGATCTGGAGACGGGCGCCCAACCGCTGTTCGACGAGCCGCGCGAGCGCGCGCTCACCGTCAACGGAGAGTTCTACGACTACAAGCGGATTCGCGCCGATCTCGTCTCGCGTGGGCACCGCTTCGCCACGAAGAGTGACAGCGAGATTGCTCTGCCGCTGTACGAGCGGCGTGGGCTCGACTTCGTCGACTCGCTCCGGGGCGAGTTCGCGCTCGCGCTGTACGACCGCGCCGCGGACCGGCTCGTGCTGGCGCGGGACCGCTTCGGCATCAAGCCGCTGTTCTACTACGCCGATCGCGAGCGACTGATCTACGCCTCGGAGATCAAGGCCCTCTTCGCCCATCCGCAGGTGCCGAGGCGGATGAGCGCGAAGGGCGTGCTGCGCCAGCTCATGCATGTGCCGGTGCCGGGGGCGACCGCGTTCGAGCACGTGCACAAGGTCAAGCCCGGACACATGCTCGTGGTCAGCCGGCGCGACGGACGGCTGGAGGTCACGGAGCGGCGCTACTGGGACCTCGACTTCCCGCGCGAGCACGAACGCGACCTGGGCGTGGCGGCCGAGACGCAGATCGAGCAGGTGCGCGAGCAGATGATCGAGGCCGTGCAGCTTCGCCTGGAGGCCGACGTCCCCGTGGGCTGCTACCTCTCCGGCGGCATCGACTCCTGCTCCATCCTCGGCCTCGCGACCGCGGTGCAGCAGTCGCCGGTGAAGGCCTTCACCATCGGCTTCGACCACCAGGCCTACGACGAGTCCGACGTCGCGCTGGAGATGGCCCACGCGGTGCGGGCCGACCACGAGACCTTCGTGATGAACGCGGAGGACCTGTACGGAGACAACTACACGCGCTGCCTCTGGCACGCGGAGCGCGCCTTCTACAACGCGTTGGGTGTCGCCAAGTGGTGTCTGTCCGAGCGCGTCCGCGAGCGCGGCTACAAGGTGGTCGTCACCGGCGAGGGTGCCGACGAATTGTTCGGGGGCTACCCGGCGTTCAAGCGCGACATGATCCTCCACGGGATGGCCGGCGAGTCCCCCGACGAGGTCTCGGCGCTGCAGCGGCAGCTCTATGAGAGCAACCGGATCTTCAAGGGCGCCATCCTCTCGGAGAGCTCACCCACGCACCCCGCCATGGAGGCCCTCTGCGGGTTCACGCCCTCGTGGATCCAGCCGTGGCTCGAAGCATCCAAGGTGGCCCGACCGCTGCTCGCCGACGACCTGCTCGCCCAGCTCGAGGGCTACGACCCGGTGGAGGAATTGGCCGCCAGCCTCGACGCGAGCCAGTTCGAGGGGCGGCACCCGCTCGACAAAGCCCAGTACACGTACACAAAGACCCTGCTCGAGGTGCAGGTCCTCGGCTGGAGCGGCGACCGCGCCGACATGGCCAACTCCATCGAGGCGCGCCCGGCGTTCCTCGACCACCACGTGGCCGAGCTGGCGCGCACCATCCCTCCGTCGCGGCGCATCCACGGCATGGTCGAAAAGTGGGTCCTGCGTGAGGCCATGCACGGCATCCTCCCGGAGCGCTTGTACAAGCGACAGAAGTTCGCGTTCATGGCCCCGCCGCCGCACACCGGGCCCAATCGACGCAAGGCGGTCGACCGCCTCATCGACCAGCACATGGGCCGCTCGCAGGTGGCCGACGCCGGGCTCTTCGATCCGGGGCGCCTCGACGCGTTCCTGCAGTCCTACCGGGTCGAGCACGATCCCACCGCGCTCACGCGGAAGGACGCGCTGCTCAATCACCTGCTCGGGCTGCACATGCTGCATCAGCGCTTCGTCCAGGGGAGCTGACCGCAGCGGCGCGCGCTATCCTCGCGGACCCCGAGGAGGCCCGATGGCGCGCGTGACTGGTATCGGTGGAGTGTTCTAGGCACCGAGCGTAGGGCGGTTGCCCGGACAAGCCCCCGCCCTACGGGTCCGCGGCGTCGAGGCGCTTGAGAGCGTCGAGGAGCGCGCCCTGCTCGGCGGGGTTCTCCTCGATGACGTGGCTGTCGCTGTGAAGCGTCTCGAGGTGCGCACCGAGCAAGCCGGCCCACTCCTGCGTCTCCGCGTAGTCGGCGAGCGAGTCGTGGTCGGCGTGGATGATCTCGATGTGCCCCGAGGGACGCGCGCCGTCCTCGAGGAGCTTCTTCATCGTGGCGAGGTCCTCGTCGGAGGCATGAAACGCCTGCGCGCGGCCCTTGAGGTGCTCGGTGGCCGCGTGCTGCGCGTTCTTCTGGAGGACGACGTCGCTCGACGACAGGATCGGGAAGCCCATCGCGGCGAGCGGCACCTGGCGCAGCACGGGGACGTTGCCGAGCCCGGACAGCGTGGCGTTCACGATGCCGTCGCTGCGCTTGTAGTACGGGTCCTGCAGGACGACGTCGACGTCCTTGGGCATCCGCGGCCCGTCGAGGTCGATCTTGTCGAGGCTGTTCATCACGACCGCGCCCGTGGCGCCGGCGCCGCCGCCCATCGAGGTGCCGATGACGACGACCTTGTTGCCGCCCTCGGCCGCCTTGGCCGTCACCGCGGCGAGGTCGCGGGCGATGCCGAAGCCGCGGTCGATGCCGCCCTGCTTGCCGTCGGAGAGCCCGGCCCACTGGTGGTCCATCACCACCACCTCGTAGCCGCGCGCGTTCAGGAGCTGGATCTGCTCGGCGTAGTTGCGGCCGGTCTCGAGGAAGCCGGGCGAGATCACCGCGGTCTTGCCGTTGGCCGGCGCCGTCGGCTTCCAGGTCTGCGTGAAGACCTGGCGCTCGGCGATGGCGTGCCCGTCGACGCTGCCCCTGGCGGTGACGAAGGCGTCTGTGACTTCGCCTGGCTCGCGGCCGAAGCGCACGAGGGTGATGGCCTTGTCGACGAGGTACGCGTTCCAGTCCGCGGCGGAGACGTGCGCGGGCTTGTCGAGCGTGGAGACCTTGTGATCCCACGCCTTCTCCGCCGCCCCGAGGAACTGCGTGAGGCGCGCCTCCTCGTCGACCTTGCTGGCGCCGACCTCGAAGAACGCGCGCAGCTTGAAGAGGATGGGGTTGGTATCGAACGCCCCCGCCCGCTTCCCTTCACCGACGGTGCCGGGCTCGTTGCCGACGAGGCCGTCCTTGTTGCCGACGGTGGCGTCGTCGAGCTTCTTGTTGAGGGTGGCGACGGTGGCGCGCGATCCGAGGTTCAAGATGGCGGGCATGCCGGAGCTTCGCCCGTCCCGCGCCGCTTGGCGAGGGCGGCGGCTCAGGCGAGCCGGGCGAGGAGCGACTGACACAGCTCCTTCACGTCGGACGTGCCCGCGAGCAGGAGCACGTTCTTCACGCGCGTCTTGAGGAGCGACGGGCTCTTGATCTGCGCTTTGTCGATGGCGACGAGGCCACGCAGGGCCTCGGAGAGGACGTCTTCGTTGCCGTGGCCGAGCGCCTTGGAGAGCACCTCGGCGTCCTTGGGGAGCGCGGCGCCCTTGGCGCGCAGGGCGTCGACGGCCGCCTCCACCTCGCGCGGGCTGTTGGCGCGGCGGATCTGCTCGACGATGGCGAGCACCTCGTCGGAGGGCCCGTTGATCACGCGCCGCTTCTTGCCGGGGTCGGCCTCGGCCCTGGCCGGCGGCTTCTTCGCGGCGTTGCCGTTCGCGGCGGCGGGGGCCTGTTCAGGCTCGGCGATGCCGTGCTCGGCGGCGCCGGGGCGCGTGGCGAGCATGTCCTTCAGGTGCTCGGGCAGCGGCTTTTCGCCGTTGAAGAACGCGTGCAGCTCCTGCTTGTAGCGCTCGTAGGCGGTGTTGGCGGGGCGCCGCGGGAGCTCGTCGTCGCGGCTGGCGCCGGTGGTGCCGTCGGCGCGGACGCGCGTCGGCTCCCCGAAGGATTTCTCGCGCCGTCTATCGAATGCCATGCGTCTCCTCGTGCACGGATCGGATCTCGGGGTGGCGACTCGCCGCGGCGGCGGCGTTGGTTGAACCCGGTCTGACTCGTCCCCTGGGCGGCTGGGGAGAGAAGGCCCCAGCGGCTCGAACACAGTGACTGTAACCGGTTCGCGGCCGGGTGCCAAAGCGAATCAGTCCCCGACCGGATCCAGGAGAACCGTCCCCTTGCTCTGGAGGAACGCGGCCATCTGCGCGTGGATGCCCGGCGCGCCGGCGAACATGTGCAAGCCGTGCGGGTTGTCGTCGGGCGGGTAGTCGAAGTCCTCGCCGCGCATGACCCACAGCGCGTCGACGGCGGCGCCGTCGGCCTCGGGCGCGGCGCGCTCGTCGACGCCGAGGGCGGCGGCGAGGTCGCGCGTGGCGCCGTTGGGCAGCGTGCGGTCCCCGTCGTTCATTTGCAACAAGAGCGGCGGCGCGGTGGCGGGGCGCAACGCCGCGTAGGCGATCGGATCGGCGGGCTCGATGAGGGTCTGCAGCAAGCTTCCACACAGCGGGAGCGCGTCGTCGTAGGCGGGGTCATCGACGGAGAGGCCGATGGCGGGCTTGAGCAGGAGGCCGACGCCGGCCTTGAGCACGCCGCTTTGGAGCATGTCGTAGAAGCTCGACCCCGGCGCGTTGAGCACGCCCGCGTCGAAGCGGTGGTCGACGGCGAGGAGCGGCGCGCCCACGATGGTGCCCATGCTGTGGCCGAAGAACGTGACGCTGCCGTCGAGGTCGTCGCCGGGGACGCCGTCGACGTCGACGTGGCCTGCGGTGACGAGCGTCGCGAGCTGCACGAGGTCGAGCGACGTCTGGCGGAGGTGCTCTCGGGCGACGCGCGGATCGTCGACACGGAAGAGGGTGAAGGAGCTCCCGCGCCCCCCTTGCGACGACGCGTCGATGGAGAACACGGCCATGCCGCGCGCGAGCAACTGGTCGCCGACCTTGAGGCCGAAGGTGCGGTCGTCGTCGAAGCCGTGCTGCGCGATCACGGCCGGCCAGGGTGGCGGGAACCGCGAGGCGTCGGGGAGGGCGTAGAGCACGTCGAGGCTGACCTCGCGGCCGGGCCGGTCGAGGTCCCAGACGCCATCTTCCCCGGGGCGCATGTCGAGGTCGGTGAAGGTGCCGACGGCGACGCGGACGCCGTCGGGGAGGCGGTCGATGTGGCCCTTGAGCGCGTCGGGGAGGTCCGCGGGCGCGACCGGCGGGGCGAACGAAAACGGCGGCACGCGATCGCGGACGGCGTCGGCGGCGCGCGCGAGGTCGCCGGCGGGGTCGCCTGTGACGTAGGCCGCGACGAGGGCGAGCTCGTCGGCGTCGACGCCGAGGGCGGCGGCGGCGGCGGCGACGTCGGCTTCGCCGGCGCCGTGGGCGAAGGCGTCGAAGTCGGCGGTGCGCGCGAGGTCGCCGCCGTCGACGGAGCGGCGCACGGCGAGGAGCACGCGCGTCGACGGCGGCAGCGGCGACGCGGGGCGGACGGCGAGGTAGCCGGGATCGTTCACCCACTGCGCGTGGGCGGCGACGACGGCGCCCGATCTCTCGGCCACGACGAACGCGAGCGCGCGCTCGTCGATGTGCGCGGCGTCGAGCGGGGCGCTGAAGCGAAGGAGCACCGGGGCGTAGACGCCCCACCCGGGCATTTCGCCGAGGAAGCGCTCCCAATTCGTGAGCGTGGTCTCGGCCTCGGCGGTCCACGCCGCCTGCGGCAGATAGGCGAACGCGAAGTCGTGCGGCAGCGCGAGCTTGCCCTCCTTCACGTCGCGCGCGTCGGGCACGGGGTTGTCCGCCGACGCCGCGTCGCTCGACCACAAAGGCGCGGGCCCCTCGTGCGCCGGCGCGCACCCGGCCCCCACGGCGACGACCGCCGCGGCGATCCAGGCGCCCCTGTGGCGCGCGCGCTCCTCGTGGGGCGCGCCTCCGTGGCGCCCGCGCTCGGCATCGCCCTGCATGCCGTGTGGTACCGCCGGCGCCCGCCCGAAGAATCCGCAGTCCGGCGGAGGGACCCGGCCCGACGCGCCACGTGATCCATCACCGGGCCAGGGCGGCGATGTCCCTCGACTCGTGGACGCAGAAGCCGAAGCGATCGGAGAACGCGAGGGCCGCCATGGCGCGGGCGATGACGTCGGCGTGGACGGGGGCGTACTTGCCGAGGACGCCCTTGAACGCGCGAGCGACGGCGAGGCCCACGCGCTCGCCCGGGCGGCTGTCCACCCGGTTGCCGTCGATGAACGAGGGCCGCATCACGTGCACGACGTCGAAGCCCACCTCGCGCAGGGCGTCTTCCACCTCGCCCTTGGTGCGCAGGTAGAAGTTGATCGAGCGCAGGTCGGCGCCGAGGGAGCTCACCAACAAGAACCTGCGGCAGCCGGCCGCGCGGCAAGCGCGGGCGAAGCGCAGCACGGCCTCCTTGTCGACGGCGAGGAACGCCTCGCGCGAGCCCGCCTTCTTCATGGTGGTGCCGAGGGCGCAGTAGGCGTCGTCGACGTCCTTGGGCACGTCGAGGGCGGCGAGGTCGCGCTCCTCGAGCTTGTCGTCCTTGAGAGCGAGCGGCCGCCGCCCGTACGCCACCACGCGCTCGACGCGCGGGTCGCCGAGCAGGTGCGCGAGCAGGCGACCGCCGACGAGGCCCGAGGCGCCGGCGATGGCCACCACCCTGCCTCCCCCCGAAGTCGACGACGACGACGACGACGACGACGACGACGATGACGATGACGATGACGATGCTGACTGCGACGGGTCGTTCACGGGGCCCCCACATCGGCGACGTCGAGGCCGGCGACGCGCCAGAACTCCTCGAGGTGCTCGTTGACCAGGGCGGGCATCTCGACGGCGGCGTAGTGGGTGCCGCCGGCGAGCATGACGAGGCGGGCGGCGGGGATCTCCGCGGCCATGCGGCGCGCGGCCGACAGCGGCGTCATCCTGTCCTCGGTGCCCTGCAGGATCAGCGTCGGGCACCTCACGCGCGGGAGCACGTCGTACGCGTCGTGCTCACCGAGCTTGCGCAAGATCTCGACGTACAGGTGCATGTCGAGCTGCTTGAAGCCCTGGGCGACCTCGGAGAACACCTCGCGGTCGAGGTCGTGGTGCACGAGCCCGAGGCGGATGGCGGCGGGGATGAAGCCGGACCACGAGACCACGCCGTGGACCGCGCGCTCGAGCGCGCCGTCCACGCGCTGGGCGCCGGCGAGCATCGGGTCGACGAGCTTTTTGAGGGCGCCGCCGGCGAAGGTCGCCCAGGGACGCCCGGGGACGCCGTTGTGCAGCACCAGCGTGTCCGTGCGCTCGGGCGCGAGGCGCTGCAGCTCGAGGAGCACCTGCACGCCCATGGACCAGCCGAGCGCGTGGACCTCCTCCGCGCCGCCCGCGTCAGCGCCGACGGCGTCGAGGACGGCGAGGGCGTCGCGCGCGTGATCCTCGACGGCGAGCGCGCGGTAGCCCCGCAGCGGGCGCCCCGACGAGTACAGCCCGCGGTAGTCCCACGACACGAAGCGGAACGTGCGCCGGAAGCGCTCGATGACGAAGCGGTACGCGTTCACCGTGGCCCCGAGCCCGTTGGCCAGGAGCAGCACCGGCGCTCCCGGCGGCCCGAACACCTGCACCCCGAGCGGCGTGCCGTCGAACGACGGCAGCGTGCGCTGCTCGAACGCGATCATGCCGCGCGCCTGTCGTGGGCTTTGGCGTGGCCCCTGGCGTGGCGCGGGGGCTCTCCCCCCGCCGCGGGCGGAGCGCTCACGCCATTCTCGCCAGCGCCGCGCTCAAGCGGGCGACCTTCTCGTCGAGGGCCTTCATGTTCGCGCGGCCCTCGGCGACCACCTCGGCGGGGGCCTTCTTGACGAACTCGGGGTTGTCGAAGCGCTTCTCGAGCCCGGCCTTCTCCTTGGTGGCCTTTTCAATCTCGCGCTGCAGGCGCGCCTTCTCCTTGTCGACGTCGATGAGGCCCTCGAGGTGCACGACGACCTCGAACGCGCCGGTCGACTGGCGCGCGGCGATCTTCGGGCCCGCGTACGAGGCCGCCTTGGCGCGCACGACCTCCTTGAGCACGGCGAGGTGCCCGATGAGCGCCGCGTGGGTGCCGAACAGCTCGAAGGTGGCGTCGTCGCCGGCGACGAGGTCGACGCGCACGGGCGAGCGCGGCTGGAGGCCGGACTCCTGCCGCAGGTTGCGCGCGACGGTGACGGCCTCGAGCACGATGCCCATGTCGCGCTCGGCGGCCTCGTCGACGAGCGCGGCGTCCACCGTGGGCCAGGGCGCCACGGCGCAGAACTTCACGTCGGCCCAGCGCGCCTCGCGGCCGGGGAGCCGCTGCCAGATCTCCTCGGTCTGGAACGGACACAGCGGGTGCAGCAGGCGCATCGACGTGTCGAGCGCGTGGACCAACGTGGCGCGCGTGGCCGGCGTGTCGAGCGAGGACTTGCTGGCCTCGATGTAGACGTCGCACAGCTCGGTCCAGAAGAACTGGTACATCGCGTTGGCGGCGTCGTCGAAGCGGTAGGCGTCGATGGCGTCGCTCACCTGCTGCGCGGCGCGCTGCAGGCGCGACAGGATCCAACGATCCGCCAGCGACAGCGCTCCCCGCTCGAGCGACGACACCGCCGGCACCGGCGCGTCGCCGACGCGCGCGACGCCGAAGTTCACCGCCGCGTTCCAGATCTTGTTGAGGAAGCGCCGGTAGCCCGCCGCGCGCGGCAAGGAGAGCTTCACGTCCCGCCCCTGCGCCGACAGCGCCGCCAGCGTGAAGCGCAAGCCGTCGGCGCCGGCGGCGGGCAGCCCGTCGGGGAACTCCTTCTCGAGGCCCTTCAAGACGCTCGCGAGCTTCTTGTCCGGCACCGGGTACGTCTTGGTCTTGTCGAGCAGGTCCGGCAGCGTGATGCCGTACATGACGTCGAGCGGATCGATGGCGTTGCCGAGGGACTTGGACATCTTGCGGCCGTTGGCGTCGCGCACCATGGCGTGCAGGAACACGTCGGCGAACGGTGTCTCGCCCATCAGGTGCTTGCCGAGCCACACCATGCGCGCGACCCAGAAGAACAGGATGTCGCTGCCGGTCTCGAGGACGGCGCCCGGGTAGAAGGCCTTGAGCTCGGCGGTCTCGTCGGGCCAGCCGAGCGTCGAAAACGGCCACAGCCCGGAGGAGAACCACGTGTCGAGCACGTCCTCCTCCTGCACCCAGCGCCCCGGCTCCTTGGCGGCAAGGTCCTCCACCGAGGCGACCGTGAAGGTCTTGACGGCGTCCTCGTCGAGCGTGGCCAGCGCCACCGGCAACAGCTCCTTGCCGATGACGCCGCGGGCCTGCTCGCGCACGGCGTCGGTGTCGCCGCCCTTCTTGTTGGCGTCGGCCTCGATGGCCTCGTCGATCTTGCTGAGGTCGTAGAACACCGGGATGCGGTGTCCCCACCAGAGCTGCCGCGACACGTTCCAGTCGCGGATGTTCTCCATGAAGTGGTCCCACGTCTTCTTCCACCATGCGGGGATGATGCGGGTGTCGCCGTTGTCGACGAGGGAGAGCGCTTCCTTGGCGAAGCCGGCGGTCTTCACGAAGAACTGCCGCGACAACATCGGCTCGATGACCGCGCCCGAGCGCTGCGACACCGGCACCTCGTGGCGAATGGGCGTGGTGCCGCGGAACAAGCCGAGCTCCTCGAGGGCGCGCTTCACCGCCTTGCGGGCGGCCGTGCGTTCGAGGCCGGCGAAGGCGCCGCCCTCGGCGGAGATCGCCATGTCGAGGTTGAAGATGGAGATGGAGGGCAGCCCGTGCTGCTTGCCGCGCTCGAAGTCGGTGGGGTCGTGCGCCGGCGTGATCTTCACGGCGCCGGTGCCGAGCTCCATGTCGACGTCGTCGGAGGCCACCACCACCACCCGCCGCTCGGGAAAGAACGGGTGCAACAGCTCCTTGCCCACGAGCGCGGTGTAGCGCCCGTCGCTGGGGTGCACGCCGACGGCGACGTCACCGAGCATGGTCTCGGGGCGCGTGGTGGCCACCACGATCTCGGCCGCGTCGTCGGGGGCGCACATGGCCGCGGCCTGCTTGTCCGGGTCGTGCGGCGACGTGTAGGGCTTGGCGGCGATGGTGTGGCCCTTGAGCTTGTAGGCGAAGCGCCACAGCTCGCCGTCCTTCTCCTCCTTGTCGACCTCCTCGTCGGAGAGCGCGGTGCGCGTGCCCGGGTCCCAGTTCACCAGCCGCTCGCCGCGGTAGATGAGGCCCTGGTCCCAAAGACGCACGAACGCCTCGCGCACGGCGCGGTTGCAGCGCTCGTCCATGGTGAAGCGCTCCCGCGTCCAATCCGCGGATGCGCCCATGGCCTTGAGCTGCTCGACGATGCGGCGGCCGTTCTTCTCCTTCCACGCCCAGATGCGCTCGAGGAACTTCTCGCGCCCGAGCTCGTGGCGCGTCTTGTTCTCGTGGCGCTTGAGCTCGCGCTCCACCACCGCCTGCGTGGCGATGCCGGCGTGATCGACGCCGGGCAGCCACAAGGCGGCCTCGCCGCGCATGCGGTGGGTGCGGATGAGGATGTCCTGCAGCGTGACGAACAGCGCGTGCCCCATGTGCAGCGTGCCCGTGACGTTGGGCGGCGGCATCATGACGACGTACGGCTTCTTGTCGCCGCGGGTGACGGCGTCGACGTCGGGTTGAAAGACGCCCGCCTTGTCCCAGACCGCGTACCAGCGCGCCTCCACCTCCGCGGCGTCGTAGGCTTTCGGGGCTGAACCGTCGGTGTCGGGCGCGTTTTCCATCCGTGCTCCTCGTCGACGTTGGACCTAGCAGACGCGCACCGCCGGCAAAAGGGTCCGGGTCGGCTGTATGCTGGCGCCATGCGCGCGCCCGTCGCCCTCCTCGCCTCCGCACTCACCGCCGCCGTCTGCGCCGCCGCCTGCGCCACCGACCGGGGGTACGGCGCCATCACCACCACGTGGGACCAGGCCACGCCCACCGAGCACGACGCGAGCAAGGACCCGGCCCCGACGGGCCGCCTCACCGCGACGCAGGCGGCGGCCGCGTACAAGACCGCCGCGGCGTGCGCCGCCGGCGCCAAGGCCTACTGGGCCAAGAGCCCGCACGCCGGGGCGGTGCTGTTGAAGGCCTGCGTCCACCGCGACGACTTCATCGACCTCGACGTCATCCTGCGCGGGCCGTGGGCCGCGGACATGCGCAAGGCCGAGCCGCTGCAGCTCATCGCCGCCGAGGTCATCGCCCATCGGGGCGGCTTCGTGGAGGCGGACACCGGGGCGGCGCGCGCCGCCGGCATCCCGCTGTACGACGTCACCACCGCCAGCGAGCAGGGCGACAAGGCCGTCGGCAAGCTCGTCCTGGTGCGCGGCGCCGTCGACGCCGTGGCCAAGGAGAAGATCGGCGGCTCGGAGGTCACGGTGGCGCGCGTGCAGGAGTCCTCGTGGGTGGACCCGGACGCCACCGACGAGGAGAGCGGGGCGCTCCCCGTGCGCGAAGACGTCGACGACACCGGCCGCAGCGTCTTCGCCCGCGTCGAAAACCGCGACCCGCGCTTCACCCGCGACCACGCCCTGGTGTTCGCGATGCGCCTCGACGGCCCCAAGAAGTACAAGGACGAAGCCGGCGAGGAGCACGACAGCCTCATCGGCGTCGCCGTCGGCATCTACGACGCCGCCTCGCGCATCCGCAGATAGGCCCGCTCAGGGCAACGCGAGCTTGTTGCGCAGCGCTGCGTCGAGCGTGGTGAAGGCGCGGGTGCGGGCGTCTTCCTCGTCGTCGCGGACGCTCATCCCCCAGGTCACGAGCGCGCCGCCGCCGACCACGCCGACGAGGATGGCCCCGACGCCGGCGACGAAGCGGGCGTCGAGCGAGTTACCCTGGTCGTTCAAGCCCTGCTCCAGCAGGTACGACGCGACGAGGCCGGCGCCGGCGCCCGCGCCCACGCCCGCCGTGGCCATGCCGGCGCCGGTGATGACGTCGGCGCGGCCGCGGGCGTCGACGGAGGCGTCGATGGCGGCGGCGGTGGCGCTGCCGTCGACGACGAGGGGCCGCAGGTCCTCGACGTACGCCACGCGCACGCCGTTGTGCAGGTGGACCGCCTTGCGCGTGAACGTGGGCTTGTCCTCGAACATCCTCGTGCGCACCGCGAATTCGCCGCGCTCCGGCGGCTCCGGGCGGTGCTGCTCGTAGTACGACGTGCGCAGCGCCTCGGGCGCCGACGCCGGCGGCGGCGCGTCGAGCATCACGTGCGCCGGGCAGCCGGGCCCCGCGACCACCACGACGACGACAGCGGCGATGACGGCGGCGGCGGCGGCGCGGGCGCGGGCGCGGGCAGGCATGTCGCGTCGATCGCGTCGACGGCCGCGGGTGTCAACCGGAGGCAGGGCGCGGCCGCGTTGACCGTCCGTGGGGCCGCGTGTAGCAACGGGCCATGGCGTACACCCCGACGGCATTGAACCTCTCGAAGACCACGAAGACGGGGCCCATCAAGAAGGTCCTCGTGGCGAACCGCTCGGAGATCGCGGTGCGGGTCATGCGCACCTGCCGCGAGATGGGCATCCAGACCGTCGCCGTGTACTCCGACGTCGACCGCGACAGCATGCACACGCGCTACGCGACGGAGGCGTACCACATCGGCAAGGCCGCGCCGCGTGAGAGCTACCTCAACATGGACAAGCTCATCGACGTCGCCAAGCGCGCCGGCGCCGACGCCATCCACCCCGGCTACGGCTTCCTGTCGGAGAACGCCGAGTTCGCGCAGAAGGTGATGGACGCGGGGCTCATCTTCATCGGGCCGCCGCCGCACGCCATCGACATCATGGGCCCGAAGACCACGGCGCGTCAGGTGATGGCCAAGGCGGGCGTGCCCATCGTGCCCGGCCTCGAGGAGGCCGTCGCCGACGAGGCCGAGGCGCTCGGCCACGCCAAGCGCATCGGCTTCCCTGTGATGCTCAAGGCGGCCGCCGGCGGCGGCGGCAAGGGCATGCGCAAGGTCGACGACGAGGCCGGCTTCGCCAGCGCCTGGCGCAGCGCGCGCAGCGAGGCCAAGAACTCGTTCGGCGACGACGCCGTCTACATCGAGAAGTTCCTCGTCAAGCCGCGCCACATCGAGATCCAGGTCTTCGCCGACACCCTCGGCAACGTGCACTCGCTGTTCGAGCGCGAGTGCTCGGTGCAGCGCCGTCACCAAAAGCTCATCGAGGAGGCGCCGTCGGCGTTCGTCACCCCCGAGATGCGCAAGAAGATGGGCGAGGTGGCCTGCAACGCGGCGCGCGCCGTGGGGTACGTGGGCGCGGGCACGGTCGAGATGCTCGTCGACGCCAACCGCAACTTCTACTTCATGGAGATGAACACGCGCCTGCAGGTGGAGCACCCGGTGACCGAGATGATCACCGGCTTCGACCTCGTGGAGGCGCAGCTCCGCGTCGCGCGCGGCGAGCCCCTGCCCTGGGGCGCGCAGCCGGAGAGCCCGCGCGGGTGGGCCATGGAGGCGCGCGTCTGCGCCGAGGACGCCAACGCCAACTTCGTCCCCGTCCCCGGCCGCATCAACCACGTGCGCACGCCGGGCGGCCCCTACGTCCGTACCGACACGGGCATCTACCCGGGCTTTTCCATCACCACCGACTACGACCCGATGATCGCGAAGGTCATCGCCTGGGGCAAAGACAGGGAGACCGCGCGCCGCCGCCTGGACCGCGCGCTCGCCGAGTTCACCATCAAGGGCACCACCACCAACAACCAGTTCCTCCGGCAGATCCTGGCGTTCGAGGAATTCGCAGGCGGGACCTACGACACCGGCATCATCGAGCGCTACATGAAGGCGCCGCCGAACTGGATCACCGACGAGCACAGGGTCATGGCCATCCTCGCCGCCGCGTTTTTCCGCTACGAGGAGGAGCAGCAGGCGCACACGCGCGTGGTCACCGGCCGCGGCACGGGCAAGACCGGCAAGTACGTGAACGCCTGGCGCCGGGGGCAGCCGCCGCGCACCGTGAACCGTTGGTGAGCGCCCGCAGGCCGCGACGCCTCTCGGTCCGCTCTGAGCATCTGTGTGGGTTGCACCGCCGGTGGTCGCGGGGCATGAGCTTCGTTCGCCTGAAGGATCCCATGAAGTCTTGTCGCACCGCCGCCGCCACCGCCTCCTCCGTCGCCGCCGTCGCCGCGGCCGTCCTCGCCCTGGTCGCGGTGAGCGGCTGTCCCGCGCCCGAGTGCGTGGTGAACGGCGAGCACCACGAAGGCGGGAGCACGTTCCCCTCCGACGACGGCTGCAACACCTGCGCGTGCGGCGACGACGGCACCGTCACCTGCACGACGCGCGCGTGCGCCGGCGAGGGAGAGGGCGAAGGAGAAGGGGAGGGCGAGGGAGAAGGCGAGGGCGAGGGCGAGGGCGAGGGAGAAGAGAGCCTCGTGACGCCCATCCCCGACGTCGATTGCACGCTCGGAGTGACGGGGCCGGGCTCGTTCGCCGTCGTCGGCGTCCCGGGTACGGCGTGGTCGCTGGTGCGCGCGCCCATCGGCGCCCACGCCGCGCTCGACGTCCTCGAGGGGACGCAGACGGTGCTCACCGCCGACGCCTTCGGCCTGTACGTCGTGCGCGCCACCGTCGGCGGCGCCAGCAGCGACTGTCTGGTGCGCAACCTGCCGACGTCGGAGCTGGCGGTGGAGATGTCGTGGGATCGCAACAAGGGCGACCTCGATCTCCACGTCACCAAGGCCGACGACGCGGGCCAGCTCTGCTTCACGGGCGCCTCCACCGGCTCCGTCATCCCGCCGCCGCTCGCGGACTGCGCCAACGACCTCGACTGCAACTACCAGAACTGCAAGGACAACTCCTTCAACGCCGCCCCCGAGTGGGACGGCGTCGCCGGGCGCAGCGCCGGCGACCCCGTGCTCGCCATCGACGACCTCGACGGCTTCGGCCCCGAGGTCATCGAGGCGGACACCCTCCCCGACGGCACCTACGCCGTCCTCGTGAACGAGTTCACCGCGCCGCCGCAGCCGACGGACGCCACGGTGCGCCTGTGGGTGCGCGGGCAGCTCGTCGCGTCGCGCACCGACACGTTCGGCGCCGTGGGCGCGGTCGGCGCCACGATGCGCTTCGTCGTCTCCGGCAACCAGGTCTGCGTCGACGACCTCTCCGGGGCAGCTCCGCTGTGCGCGGACGCGCCGAGCTGCGCGCCCGCCGACACCTGCGCGCAGTGCACCGTGGACGGCGACGGCGGCGTGGACGGCGCCGACGGCTGCGGCGTCGGCGTCCGCTGCGACGCCCAGGCGACCGCGTGCGTGCCCGACGTGCCGCTGTGCACCGGGACCGCCGACTGCGTGCAGAGCCTGAGCTGTAGCGCGGCGACGGACACATGCGTCGAGGCCGCGTGCACCACCGACGCCGACTGCGGCCCCGTCGGCACGGGCCTGGTCTGCGACACCTCCGTCGGCGCTTGCATCTCGAGCGGCAGCACCTGCACGGAGGACGACGAGCCCAACAACAGCGCGGCCGACGCCGTCGCCGTCGACAACGGCGCGTACGCCGGCGTGCTGTGCCGCGGCGACGTCGACTTCGTGTCCTTCCCGGTGGAGCCGAACAAGCGCTACACCGTCACCGTCGACCTCGGCGGCGCGGGCGAGCCCGGCATCACCGCAGCCATCGTCGACGCGCAGGGCGTGGAGCGCCGCAACGCGGTGTTCGGCACCATCGATTCGGCGGTGACGCTCAGCTTCGTGTCGGGCACCGCGGACACCGGCGACCTCTTCGTGGTCGTCACCGGGAGCGCCGTCACGCGCGACGCGTGGAACTACACCGTCGCCGTCGACGTGCAGGACGGCCCGCCGCCGCCGGACTGCTCCACGGGCGCCACCACCGGCGAGCCCAACGACGACTTCGATCACGCCACCGCGCTCGCCACCGGCACACCCAGGACCTTCGCGCGCTGCGGCAGCACCGACGTCGACTTCTACCGCGTCGACGTCGCGCCGCTTCACGGGCTCAGCGTCGACGTCAACGGCTTCTTCGCCGAGGACGGCAAGCTCAAGGTCGAGATCTTCGGCGCCCCGGACGGCGGCGCGCGCCTCGCCATCGGCAACACGGTCGACGACGACGCCAGCGCCGAAGCGCCCGAGGGGAGCACCACCTACTACGTGGCGGTGTCGGCGCAGACGACGGGGGCGGCGGTCGATCAGAGCTACACCATCACCGCCACCGAGGTCGCGCGGCCGGCGGCCTGCGACGCCGACGTCAACGAGCCCGACGGCACCGTGGACACCGCGGGGGCGCTGACGCTCACCGCGGGCACGGGCGGCGCGCTCGGGGCCACGCTCGACTCCATCCGCTGCGACACCGGCGACGTCGACGACGTCGCCTTCACCCTGCCCGCCAACCTCGGCGGCACCGTCACCGTCACGTTCGACCAGAGCGAGGGCAACCTCGCGCTCGACCTGCTCGACACCGACGGCAACGTCATCGACACGTCGAACTCGTCGTCGACGAACACCCCGGTGGAGCAGGTGGAGGTGCCCGTCGCCGCCACCGATACGGACTTCATCGCGCGCGTCCGACTGGCGTCCGCCAGCTCGGCGGTGGCGCAGGCGTACCACCTCGAGGTCGCCACGTTCGACGGCGCGGTGTGCCTCGCTTCGGAGCCCGTCTCCGACGACACGTTCGACGACGGCACCTGCATCGGCGACTTCGCCCCGCTGTCGACGCCGTGCAGGAACGACGCGGCGCGCCTCGCGGAGCCGCTCGAGCCGGGCGACCTGGCGACCTGCGCGGCCGCGACGGACGGCACCGTGGCCGGCTGCGGCCGCGTCTGCGGCGGCAACGACACCGACGTGTTCCGCGTCGGCCCGCTCGCGGACCAGCAGGTGCTCCACGCGGTGCTCGACTTCGATCCCGCCGACGGCGCGCTGGCGCTCGTGCGGCAATTGCAAAACACCTCGGGCACCATCTCCGAGAGCGCCACCGGTGACACCGACGGCGACGGGCACATCGAGCTGTCCTTCGTGGCGCCGCCGGGCACGCCCAAGGAGTACGCCGTGCGCGTGAAGACCTCGGGGAGCATCGGCCACCAGGTCGAGCGCTACGCCCTCGCCGTCGAGGTGGGCGTGCCGTGCTTCGCCGACGAGGCCGACATCGACGGCGGCGAGAACGGCTCGCCCGCGACGTCCACCGTGATCCGCCCCGTCCCCGAGGCGGGCACACCGTTTTCGTTCGACAGCACCACCGCGCTCGACCCGGCGTCGAGCCGCTGCAACAACGACACCGACGTCTACGAGCTGTTGTCGTTCGCGGGCGAGACCGTCTCGGTCTCGTTCACGCCGGCGGACACCTCGCCGGGCGGCCTCGTGGCCGACATCGGCACGCGCCCGGCCAACCTCAACGACGACGCCGTCGTCGTCGCCACCGCCGACGACTCCGGCACGCCGGCGACGTTCGCGAACCCGGTGACGCAGGTCCTCTACGTGACGGTCCACGCGCCCACGGGCGTGCTCGCCACCGGCCCCTACGCCCTCGTCGTCACGACCGCCCCGTAGCGTCCCCGGCGCCCCCCCGGCCGCGTGACCGCGCGCACGCGATCTCGCCGCGTTTGGACGCCGTGAAACGGGCGCCGCGGGGATCGCGCAACGCTCGTGGCGATCCGCCGAAAACCTGCCCACATGTAGGTGGGGAGGCGACATGCCGGTTGCGCTGCGGGTCCTGACTGATGCCAAGCCCTTCCTCGCGCCCCTCGCGGCGACGAAGGACAAGGACGCCAAGGCGGTGCTCGACGCCGCCTTGCGCGAGGCCGCGTCCGTCGACGGCGACCGCTGCGTCGACGCGTTCGAGGCCGAGGCCGTGCGGCAGGCCTTCGACGCGGTGAAGCCCCAGGGCGGCGCGCTCACCCTCCCCGAGGCCCAGCAGCTCAAAAGCGCCCTCGACGTCCGGCTCGGCCAGCTCCGCGAGGCGCGGCCCAAGACCACCGACGTGGTGTTCACGTCGACGGGCAACGCCACCCAGGTGTTCCGCGACAAGATCCTCGGCGGCGTCGACGAGGTGCTCGCCCGCGCCAACGGCAAGCCCGCGGACCTCAACGTGCTCCTGTTCGCCTTCACCGACAAGGTGCTCGCCGACGGCCTCGCCGACCGCTGCCGCAACAACCCCAACCTCACCGTGCGGGTGCTCACCGACTGGAGCGACCTCGCCTCGAGCGGCGGGCGCCAGGCGCCGCGCCTCGCCAAGATGAACCTCCCGAACCTCCTCGTGAAGTTCAAGGCGGACAACCCCTACTCGTGGAGCGCGTCGCGCGCCGGCCCGGTCTACAACCACGGCGCCACCGAGGGCCTGAACCACCACAAGGGCTTCGTCGCGCTCGTCGACGGGAGGCCGGAGAAGATGGCCCTCGGCTCCTTCAACTGGTCCGAGCAGGCCATGGAGAAGAACCTCGAGAACCTCATGGCCCTCGACCGCGGCGACGTCGACAACCGCGCGCCGATGGAGGCGTACGAGAAGGAGTTCGAGGGGTTCTGGAACGACGACAAGGCCGCGCTCTCCTACGCCGAGGCCCTGCGCGCCCGCGAGGACGCCTACGCCGCGCTCGCCGCCGCCAACCACGGCAGCTACGTCAGGAGGCCCGTCACCGCCGCCGACATCGCCGACCCGGTCTACGCGCCCGCCGACAACACCGACTTCGTCGACGTCAACTCCTTCCGCGACGCCGACGCCGACAGGCTCCAGTCCATCCTCGGCAAGGGCGTCGCCGAGAAGGTCTGGCGCGAGCTCGCGTACAACGGCCGCTTCGACACGCTCGACGAGCTCAAGGAGCGCGTGCCCGAGGTGGCGTCGCTGTCGGCGGAGAAGCTGCAGGCGCTCGCCGACAAGGCCGAGCTCGGCGACGGCAGCCTCAGCATCAACACCGCCAACGTCGAGGAGCTCGACCGCGCCGGCTTCTCGCGGCGCCAGGCCGAGAAGCTCGTGGCGTACCGCGACAAGTACGGGGCGCTGGAGAACCTCGACGAGGCGCACTTCGCGTCGGGCATCGGCAAGAGCCGGCTCGAGAAGATCGGCATCTCGCTGTCGGACGACGAGGCCCGCGGCTTCTTCTCCGCGCGCCGCCCCGGCGGCAGCGCGACCACGGGCTGGGACGCGGGCAACCGCGCCAGCGTCAACGTGCCCAAGGACCCCGCCCAACAGACCGTGGACCCCAACGCGCCGCTCAACCGCAGCGAGCTCGAGGCCATGGATCCCACGCTCGCGGCGCCCGTCACCGACATGCTGCGGCGCGCGCCCGCCGGCGAGACCTTCCGCTTCGCCATGTACGGCGTCTCCGACAGCAGCCCGGAGTTCAAGGAGATGGAGGCGGCGGCGAAGCGCGGCGTGAAGATCCGCGCGGTGCTCTACAACGCGTACAACAAGCCCGCCATCGACGCGCTCAAAGCGCTCAAGGCGCAGGGCTGCGACGTGGAGCTGAAGATCATCTCGTCGCGCGTGATGCACGAGAAGTTCGGCGTGTGTGGCGACGACGTGTGGAACGGCTCGGCCAACATGTCGCTGTCGTCCATCACCAAGCACACCGAGGACCGCTTCTACTTCCGCAACATGCCGAACCTGGCGCAGAAGTTCGTCGAGGAGTTCGACCGCCTCTGGGCGCTCGGTCACTGATCGCGCCGCGCGCGTCGACGCGGTACGTCCGCGCCCCCTGACAAGACGAGGGGCGCCTCGCGGCGCGCCTCGTCTTCTCCCTGGGAGCGAACGCTCAGGCGTGGCTTCTCGTGGCGACGCCGCCGCCGAGGACCAGCCCGCCGAGGAACGCCGCCGAGCCCACCGCGAGGATGGAGACGAGCGTGAAGAGCACCTGATGCGGGTTGCCCACCGCCGTGAGACCGAGGATCCCGAGGATCACCGCGGCCATGCCGGCGACGGGGCGCGCGGCGGCGTAGCTGGCCACGAGCGCTCGCGTGCCGACGTCGTCGTGGCGGCGCGCCGGTCCGGAGAGCATGCCGAAGGTGAACGCCCCGCCCGTGGTGAGGACGAACGCCGCGCCGTAGCAGATGGTCGCGATGTTGAGCAGGATCACCGGGGCGATGTTGACGAGGGCGAGGATGCCGAGGGTGACCGCGGCCGCGCCGCCGATGAACTCGACGCTCAACGCGCCGCCTCCGGCGAGCTTCCTCATGGCGTCGAGCTGTCCCCGCTCCTTGCGGTAGCGGTTGCCGATGCCGATGCCTTCGAGCAGCAGCGTGGTCCCGATGGCGATGACGGCGATGGAGGTGAGGACGCGCGGCCAACCGCCGGCGAACGAGATGATGGCGAGGACGACGGCGCCCGCGCCGATGATGGAGGAGAGGCCGAAGCCGCCGGCGTTGACGCCGACGTGCGCCCGGCGCTCGGTGTACCCCGTCGGGGGAGCCATTCGCTGTTCGTGGGTCTGTTCATACGTGGTCATTTTTGACTCCGTGAGATGTCGACGACGAAACCTGCAACGACCGATCCATCACCCGGTCCCGCGGGAGAAGCTCGTCGACGACGAGGGCCGCCGCGGCGACGAGCCGCGCCGCGATCGGGCGGTGCGCGTTGCAACGGCGCTGTGCGATCATCACCGGATTGACGTCGACGCCGGCGCGTAGGATGCCGTCCATGATGCAGCACCCGAAGATGAAGTTCATCGCCACGCTTGGCGACGCCCAGCACGTGATCGAGTGCCAGCGCGACGAGAACAACACCGACGTCTTCCACATGACGCTCGACGGCAAGCACTACGATGTGGACGCCCGGCGGATGCCGTCCCAGATCGTCCACATCCTGATGGACAACCACTCCTACGACGTCGACCTCGAGCGCCTCGCCAAGAAGAGCGACACCCTCGACGGCCGCATCCACGTCCGCGTGCGCGGCCGCGTGCTCCGCTTCGAGATCCTCGACGAGCGCCGCATCAAGATGAAGGAGGCGCAGGGCTTCCGCTTCGACGTCGGCGGCGTCGCCAACATCGACTCGCCCATGCCGGGCAAGGTCATCAAGATCTTGAAGAGCGAGGGCGACGAGGTGAAGGAGGGCGAGGGCATCATCGTCGTGGAGGCGATGAAGATGGAAAACGAGCTGCGCTCGCCCAAGGCCGGCAAGGTCCGCGACATCAAGGTCAAGGAGGGCGACGCCGTCGAAGCCGGCGCCCGCCTGGCGCAGATCGAGTAGGCGGCGCGCCTAGCGCTCGAGCTCGCCCTCGACGCGCTGCAGCCGCCCGTCGTCGACGTCGCCGACCAGCGTGTACAGCTCGCCGCCGGTCTCGATGACCCGCACGGCGAGCCCGTCCTGCGACATGGAAAATGGTGCGTGGACGCCCGCGGCGAGGCTGCCGTCGGGGTCGGCGAGCGCGGTGACGCTCAGGCGCTGGCCGTAGCCGCCGGTGTACACGAGCTGGGCGCCGCGGTGCTCGGCCACGTCGACGACGCGGGCGCCGCGCAGGCCGAAGCCGTGCGGATCGAGGCGCGGCACGCGCAAGGGGCCGACGCGCGCGGCGAGGAACTCCTGCACGCGGCGCGGATCCGGGGAGGCCACGTCGACCGGCAGGTCCAGGCGGTGCCGCTCGACGGCCGCGCGCAGCACCGCGGAGGGCCCGGGGGGCGCCGCCTGGTGGGCCGGCACGAGGACGAAGACGGCGGCGGCCGCGGCGGCGACGCCGGCGAAGAAGATGCCGGCCCGGGCCAGCCGGCCCCGGCGGGCGACCGCGCGGACGTCTCTTTTGATCTGGGCCTCGAGCGCGGGCGGCAGCGTGGGCCGCGGGGCGCGGGCCACCGCCCGCTTCAGGGCCTCCAGCGAGGCCAGGCGGGCGCGGCAGGCATCGCAGGACTGGATGTGGGCCCGCACGGCGGCGCGGTCGTCCTCCAGCAGCTCGCCGTCGACGCAGGTCGACAGCAAGGGCTCCACGTCGCGGCAGGCGGTCAGGGCGCGTGCGGTCACGGAGGTCACAGTCTCACCTCTCCCCGGTCGCTGGTTCAACGAGGGGGAGCGGTCCGTTCTTCCCGTGACAGGTGCGCGGGCTATTTGCGCGCGCGGCGCTTGCGGTAGTCGTCCAGGGAGAGGGGCCCGTCGGCGCCGCCGTCCAGGGTCGGGTGGAGGACGCCGGACTCGACCGCGTAGTCGAACAGCTCCTCCTGCAGGATGCGGCGGCCGCGGAACAGGCGGGACATCACGGTGCCCACGGGGATCTCGCAGATGTCGGCGATCTCCTTGTACGAGAAGCCCTCGACGTCGGAGAGGACCACCACGGTGCGGAAGTCCACGGGGACCCGCTCGAGGGCCTGCAGCACCTCGTCGCCGAGGCTCTTGTCGACGAGCGCGCCCTCGGGGTCGACGGTGGCGCGCTTGCTCGGCAGGTGGATGAGGTTCTGCTCCGCCGTCTGCTGGTGCTCGCCCTCGAGGATCTCGCGCTCCTTCACGCGGCGGCGGTACTTGTTGATGAACGCGTTGGTGAGGATGCGGAACAGCCACGCCTTGCAGTTGGTCCCGGGCTCGAACTGGTCGAACGCGCGGTAGGCCTTGAGATAGGTCTCCTGCACCAGATCTGCGGCGTCGTCCGGAGAGCGCGTGAGGCGCATCGCCGCTCCGTACAGCGCGCGCCCGTGGGGCAGCGCCTCGGTTTCGAAGAGCTTCTCCTTCTTCGACGTCAGACCGATCAGAGAGCCAAGTCCCATCGCGCCACCTCGTGCCCACCGTGTTTCCACACCGTGTGCCATCTCGAGACGCCGCGACGCACCGCCAGGTTCCCGGGGAATGAACGCCGGACTGTGTCCGTTGGGACACACAAGCGCGTGTCCGGAGAGACCCGCGCCGCCATCTTCGTAAGACGCGCTTTACCTCAGCGGGTCCAAGACGCGCTGTCGAGGAGCGCGCGCAGGCGCCCATCGGCGGCGCGCTGATCCTCGAAGGCGACGATGCTCGTGATGAGGTGGACGGCGGTCTTGTCGCGGCCGACCAGCGCGTAGTTGATGGAGGCGAGGGCGGCGCCGTCGTCTCCCTTCACGCGCTGGAGGAAGCGAACGAGGGTGAGGCCGTTTTCGCTGAAGCGGTCGACCACGCCGCCCTTGCCGGTGACGTCCTTGGCGAGGTTGTCGACGAAGCGCTCGAGCGCGCTCGCGTCCTTGACCTCGACGACGAAGACGCGCACCACCTGACCGGAGCTGTGCAGCCACTGCGAGGCGCAGTGGTCCTCGGGCCGCACATCGGTGCAGCTCCGCCCGCCCGTCCACCCCTCGGCGCCGGCGAACGTCAGCGCCTCGCCGCGCGCCGGGCCCGAGGGAGCGGCGGCGGCGACAGCGGCGGCGGGCGTGCCGCCTTCGGCGCCGGTGGGCGCCGCCGGGGATCGCGTACAGCCGAGCGACGCCGCGAGGACGAGGAGGGCGACGAGCTTCATGCCCCCATCAAACCACGAAGAGCGCGCGAGCCGACAGGCGCCCGCGCCCTTACGGTTCGCGGGGAGGGCCGTCGTCGGCTTTGGGGGCGGGCGCCGGCTCCGAGGGCGGGCCCGGCAGGATGCGGGGGCCCGGGGCCACCGCGTGGGCGCCGCCGGGGCCGTAGGACCTGATGACGTCGAGGAGCGCTTCGACGTCGGGCGCCTTGCCTTCGTGCGCCATCTGCAGCGTGCGCGTGGGGAACGCGAAGCTCACGCCGATGTCGCGGGCGAGCCGCACGATGTCGAGGAGCACCTCGTGGCGCACGCGCAGCTCACCGCTCCACGTCGGGCGCACCACGTAGAAGTGCACCATGAACGCCAGGGCGCTGTCGCCGAAGTCGTGCAGGTGCACGTCGACGTCTTCTTTTCGCGTGTGCGGGTGCGCGGCCACGATGGCGCGCACGCCGTCGCAGAAGGCCTCGGCCTGCTCCGGCGTGGTGCCGTACTGGAGGCCGGCCGTCACGCTCACCCTTCGCGCCCGGCGCGCGCCGAAGTTCTCGATGTTTCCGTCGGTGAGCCGCGCGTTCGGCACGCTCACCACGGTGTCGCGGATGGTGCGGATCTGCGTGGAGCGGAAGCCGACGTGCTCCACGGCGCCCTCGACGTCGGGGCCGAGCACCACCCAGTCGCCGATCTGAAACGGGCGATCGAGGAAGATGGCGACGGAGCCGAAGAAGTTGCCGATGGTGTCCTTGGCTGCCAGCGCCACCGCGAGGCCGCCGATGCCGAGGCCGGCAATGAGCGAGCCGACGTTGATGTCGAACGCCTCCAGCAGGAGCACCGCGGCCAGGGTGACGACCACCACCTTGAGGATGCGCCGCACGAGCGGCACCAGGTGCTCGTCCATCTTGCCCGTGCTGTGCGGGGTCCGCTTCACGATCTGCTCGGCGACGACGTCGACGACGCGGTAGCAAAAGGCGAGCGCCGCCAGCGCCGCGGTGATGCGCACGACGAACATCACCACCACGGCCGCCTCTCCCGGCAGCGCCAGCGACGGCGTCCCCAGCGCGAGCATCGCCGCGAGCGCGAGCGTGCCGAGCGGCCGCGCCACCACCACGAGGCGCTCGCGGGTGACGTCGACGCCGAAGCGGGCGAGCACCGCTCCCGCGCGCCACACGAGCACGCCGGCGATGGCGAAGCGCAGCAGCGCCCCCGCCGCCGCGATCAGCAGGAGCCCGAGGAGCTGCCAGGCGGCCACCCCGAGCACCGGCCGCTGCGCCCAGTGCGGCAGCCGCCGCTTGAGCGTGTGCAGGTCGACGGCGACGGCGTCTTCGTAGATGTCGTCGGCCTGGGTGAGCACGGACGTGGGCAGCACCCAGTCGCCGCTCTCGAGGCGCTCGAGGCGGAGGCGCGGGAGCGCGCGGGTGAGGACGACGGTGGGCTCGAAGGTGCTCGCGTCGACGAACGCGGGATCGCTCGGGATGTTCTCGAGGCGCGGCCGGGCGCCGACGGCGTCGAGGGCCTGCTTGAGGACGGCGACGGCGTGCTCGCGGCGGGCGAGGGGGAGGTCCTGCTCGGTGCAGCGCGCGGCCTTCTTCAGGTCGAGGCGGTCGTCACGCAGGTTGGACAGGATCGTCGCCGCCGCCGCGCGCGGGTTGGCGCACGGCGAGGTGTCGGCGGTGCCGAGCTGGGCGCTGACGACGAGAGCGGCGGCGACGGCGAGCACCGCGCCGGACTACCACAATCAGATCTGGAACGTGGTGTCGACGAAGAAGCTGGAGAAGTTGTTGGCCGGCGACACGAAGTCCCACAGCGGGAAGCGGACGCCCTTGTTGTCCGAGCTCAGGAAGGGCTGCGCGCTGAACGTGCCGCCGGTGAGCGTGAACCACGCCGTCGGCGACCACGACAGGCCGAGGCTGCCGGTGGTGGACTGGCGGGGCACGAAGCCGTTGAGGGCGTGGGCGCCCGTGAGGTCGGCGTTGTCGTACTGGGTGCCGTTGTAGCCGGTGGTGGTGCCGTCGGTGGGCGGGAGGTACGAGGAGAAGGCCTGCGCGTAGCCGAGGTCCACGCTGGCGGAGAGCTGGTCGCTGATCTGGTAGCTGGCGCCGAGGCCCAGGCCCCAGCGCGGGCCCGGCGGCAGGTGACCGCAGCCGAAGTTCTCGATGTCGCCCGCGCGCGCGCCGTCGGCGCACGACAGGGTGGAGGTGGCGACGCCGTTGCTGGCGGTGAAGCCCACGCCCGTCTGCGCTTGCGCGTAGCGCGCGGCCAGCGCGCCCGACGACGGGGTGTAGCCGCCCGAGAGCGCGGCGTACGCGCCGAGGCCCTTGAGCATGGGCGCGGTCCAGGTCCCGCGCGCGCCGACGCCGAGGCCGCCGAGGCTGCCGTCCGCCCGCGAGGCCATCGAGATCGGCAGCGCGTAGGTACCGCTGAGGGCGACGCCGAGGCCGAGGTCCTTGAAGTTGAACGCGTTGTAGCTCACGGCGAAGCGCGGGTCCGCCAGCTCGAGCTGGTGGTTGTAGGTGTCGCTGTCCGTGTTGGTCCACTCGAAGCCGATGCGCTCGTTGGCCGACACCGACCACTGCTCGTTGATCTTCGCGGTGCCGCCGAGGGTCAGCAGCGACTGCAGCGTGGGGTTCACCGGCGACAGGACATACGTGGCCGAGCCCAGGCTCGTGGTGACGCCCGCCGACGCGTGCAGCGGCAGCGGATCCGCCTTCTTCGCCGGCGTCTTGGCGACGGCCGAGACCGCGGTGACAGCGTCGGCCGGGGCCCCGACGCCGGAGGGGGCGTCGGCGGGGGCGCCGGTGGCGGAGGGGGTGGCGGCGAGGGCGAGCGCGAAGGCAGCGGCGATCATGCGGGGACTCCTGGGCCTGCGGGGCGAAGCAAGGTCCGTGCGCACATCCACGTACAGGCCAGAAGTCTGAAAGGAAAGGGCATTTTGCAGGAGGTGATCGTTGACTGACGGCGCCCGTCACCCTAGCGATCGGGCGTGGCCGCCGTCCGATACCGCATCACACCGCAAAACCCCCGGGCCCACCTGTTCGAGGTGGAGGTCCACGTCGACGACCCGGATCCGCAGGGCCAGGCGTTCCACCTGCCCGTCTGGGTCCCCGGCAGCTACCTGGTCCGCGAGTTCGCGCGCCACGTCGTCGAGGTCTCGGCGCGCTCGAACGGCAAGCCGGTCGCCGTCGAAAAGACCGACAAGCGCACCTGGCGCGCCGCGGCCACCGAGGGCCCCCTCGTCGTCGCCTGCACCATCTACGCGTGGGACCTGTCGGTGCGCGCCGCCCACCTCGACCTCACGCACGCGTTCTTCAACGGCACCTCGATGTTCCTCGCCGTCGCCGGCCGCGAGCGGGAGGCCGTCGACGTCGTCATCGAGCCCCCGCACGATCCCGCATGCAAGGGCTGGCGCGTGGCCACCACCCTCCACGCCGTCGACGTGCGCCCGCCCGGCTTCGGCAGCTACCGCGCCCAAAGCTACGAGGAGCTCGTCGATCACCCGGTGGAGATGGGCACCTTCGAGCTCGTCGAGTGGGCCGCCGGCGGCGTGCCCCACCAGATGGCCGTCACTGGGCGTGCGCGCTTCGACAAGGAGCGGCTGCAGAAGGACTGCGCCGCCGTCTGCGCCGAGCACATCCGCATGCTCGGGGGCAGCTCGCCGGTGCAGCGCTACCTGTTTTTGACCACCGCCCTCGGCGAGGGCTACGGCGGGCTCGAGCACAAGGACAGCGCCGCGCTCCTGTGCAAGCGCGACGACCTCCCCAAGGAGACCACGCCCAAGGAGCCCGGCGACGGCTATCGCGGCTTCCTCGGCCTCGTCTCCCACGAGTACTTCCACCTGTGGAACGTCAAGCGCATCAAGCCGGCCGTGTTCACGCCGTACGCGCTCGGCGCCGAGGCCTATACGCGCCTGCTGTGGGCGTTCGAGGGCATCACCTCGTACTACGACGACCTCGCCCTCGTGCGCGCCGGCGTCATCAGCACGGAGAGCTGGCTCGAGCTCATCGGGCGCACGCTCACGCGCGTGATGCGCGGGGCCGGACGCATGAAGCAGAGCGTGGCGGAGTCGAGCTTCGACGCGTGGATCAAGTTCTACCGGCCCGACGAGAACTCCCCCAACGCCGTCGTCAGCTATTACACCAAGGGCTCGCTGGTGGCGTTGGCGCTCGACCTCACCATCCGCGCCGCCACCGGCGAGAAGCGCTCGCTCGACGACGTCATGCGCCTGTTGTGGCAGCGCCACGGCATGCAGAACGTGGGCGTGCCCGAGGACGGCGTCGAGCAGATCGCGAGCGAGGTGGCCGGCGTCGACCTCACGCCGTTCTTCGACGAGGCCGTGCGCGGCACCAACGATCTCGCGCTCGCTCCGCTCTTGAAGCCCTACGGCATCGAGCTGCACCTCCGGCCCGCCGACAGCGACAGCGACCTCGGCGGCAAGCCGGGCAAGAAGCCCAAGGACGAGGTGCTCAAGCGCGGCACGCTCGGCGTCACGCTCTCGCACCACCACGACGACGGGGCCCACCTGCACGTGGTGCACGACGGCGGCGCCGCGCAGGACGCGGGGCTCGCGTCGGGCGACGTCGTCATCGCCGTCGACGGGCTGCGCGCCACGCGCGGCAACCTGCGCAAGCTCGTCGGCGAGCGCGCGCCGGGCACCCGGATCCACGTGCATGCCTTCCGCCGCGACGAGCTGCACGAGATCGACGTCGTGCTCAAGGCGCCCGCGCTCGACACCGCCTGGCTCTCTTTGCGAACCGACGAAGAGGCCGCCGCCCGGCGCGCCGCGTGGCTCATGACACGGCGATGACGATCCCGGCGCGGGCGCGCCGCCGCCCGACGCGCCGGGGGAGCCCGCACACCGTAAAACGACGCGTGTGTTGTGCGTGTGAGTGACAATGCGCGCCGAGACCACTAAGTGTGGTCCCCAGATGCAAAACAAGCTCACCTTCGCACCCGCCTCCGCGTTTCACGGCGAGCTGCGCCGGCGCGTCGACGCGTACTTCACGGACAACAATCTGAAGAAGAGCGCGAACGGCTTCATGGTCGCAAAGACCGCCTTCTGGCTCGCCTTCACCTGGGGCGCGTGGGCGCTGACGATGCGCGAGGTCGTCTCGTTTCCGCTGAGCATCGCTCTGTGGTGCGCGCAGGGCTTCGGCTTCGCCTGCATCGGCTTCAACATCGGGCACGACGCCATCCACGGCAGCTACTCCGACAAGAAGTGGGTGAACGCCATCCTCGCGTGGAGCTTCGACGTCATGGGGGCGTCGTCGTTCACGTGGCGCGTCGCGCACAACGTCATCCACCACACGTACACGAACATCCCCGGCCACGACGGCGACCTCGAGCCCGGGCCGACGATGGTGTTCTACCCGCAGCCCACGCGCTGGTTTCACCGCTTTCAGCACATCTACGCCTGGGCGCTGTACCCGTTCATCGGCGTCATCTGGGTCTACATCAAGGACTTCGAGCAGATCCGCCGCGGCGATCCGCTCACGGGCAAGACCGCCGGGCGCCTCGACTTCGCGCAGATGATGCTCGGCAAGGGACTGCACATCGGGCTCGTGCTCGCGGCCCCGCTCGTCTTCATGCACGCGCCCGCCTGGCAGATCCTCATCGGCTACTCGCTGCTGCTCGCCACCGGCGGCGTCACCCTCGCGGTGGTCTTTCAGCTCGCGCACTGCATCGAGGGCGTCGAGTTCCCGCGCACGCCCGAAGGCGCGCAGCAGATGCCGGTGTCCTGGTGCGAGCACCAGCTCCGCACCACGGCCAACTTCGGCCGCACCGCGCTGGCCACGTTCATCTGTGGCGGCCTCGACCACCAGATCGAGCACCACCTGATGCCGCGCATCTGCCACATCCACTACCCGGCGCTGGCGCCCATCGTCGAGCAGTGCGCGCGCGAGCACGGCTTGCCGTACGTGCACAACGGCAGCTTCTTCCGGGCCGTGGGCGCCCACGCCCGCACGCTCAGGCGCCTCGGCCAAGGCGCCGCCGTCGTGGAGACGGCGGCGCTCGCGAGCTCATGAGCGTCCGTCAGAAACGGAAGTTCGTCTCGCGTGCGAAACGCTCCACCTCGTTCTTGATCTTCACCCGCTCCTGACCGGTCGCCTTGTGGATGTAGCCGATCAACTGGTCGAGCTGCCCCTCGTAGCGATCGAGATCGTTGTCGGTGAGCGCGCCCCAGGCCTCGCGCAGCTTGCCCCTCAAACGCAGCCACTCGCCGCCACGAGCCTCTTGGTTCGGGTTCGTCATGTCGTCCTCCCGGGCTGAAACCTTCACGGCGCGTGCCTCGGCGCCGGCGCAAAAGGCGACGCTGTGGGAAGCGGCCGCGCTTCAATTTGCTACGTCGCCTCATGCCGGGAGACGCGATCGACGACGACATCATCGGGGAGAGCGCGCCGCTTCGTCGCGTCCGCGACCTGATGGAGCGGGTGAGCACGAGCGACTCCACCGTCCTCATCATGGGGGAGAGCGGCACGGGGAAGGAGCTCGTCGCCCGCGGCCTGCACGAGCGCTCGGCGCGGCGTGATCGCCCCTTCGTGGCGCTCAACTGCTCGGCCATCCCCGAGACCCTCATCGAGAGCGAGCTGTTCGGTCACGTGAAGGGCGCGTTCACCGACGCGCGGGCGGCGCACGCGGGGCTGTTCGTGGACGCCCACGGCGGCACGCTCTTCCTCGACGAGATCGCCGAGCTGCCGCTTTCGATGCAGCCCAAGCTGCTGCGCGCGCTGCAGGAGCGCGCGGTGCGCCCCGTGGGCGGCGCGCACGAGGTGGAGCTCGACGTCCGCGTCGTCGCCGCCACCAACCGCGACCTCGAGGAGGACGTGCGCGCGCGGCGCTTTCGCCAGGACCTCTACTACCGCGTGAACGTCGTGCGCATCGACGTTCCGCCGCTGCGCGATCGCGGGCGCGACGTGCTCCTCCTCGCGCGCCGCTTCGTCGCGCGCTTCGCCGCCCGCGCCCAAAAGAGCGTGACCGGGCTGTCGACGCAGGCCGAGGCGCTGCTGCTGCGCCACCGGTGGCCGGGCAACGTGCGCGAGCTGGAGAACTGCATCGAGTGCGCGGTGACGCTCTGCCGCAACGACCTGATCGACGTCGACGACCTGCCGCCGCCGCTGGCGGCGCTCGCCGATGCGGTCGTACCCGACGACCGCCTGCGGGCGCCGGCCGCGGGCGACGACGAAGAAGAGGGCAGCGCGCTGCCCTCGATGGAGGAGGTCGAGCGCCGCCACATCCGCCGCGTGTTGCGCGCGGTGCACGGCAACAAGTCGCAGGCCGCGGCGGTGCTCGGCTTCGACCGGCGCACGCTCTATCGCAAGCTCAAGCTCTACGGCGACTTCACGGGCTCGCCGCGACATCCGTGAGCGCCCCCTCGTCCTCCTCGTCCTCTTCGGCCCCCTCGTCCTCCGCGGCCGGCGCGGGCGACGCCGCGGGCGCGGGCGCGCGCTCCTCGAGGACGGCGTCGAGCACCTCGTCGAGCAGCGCGCCCAGGGCGAGCTTGCTGCCCGCGCTCATCAAGCCGCGCATGAGCACGGGGGCGACGCCGCCGGCGAGCACGAAGCCCGCGCCCGCGGCGATCCCGAGCACCGTGTAGGGGCGCTCCGCGAGCTGCTCGCGCGCCGCGCGCCGCGCCAACGACGCCGTCGACCGCACCGACGTCACCAAATCCGAGGCGCGCTCCTTGGTGTCCTGGCCGGCGCGAACGAGCTCTTCCGTGGTCGTGTCCATGATTCCCCCTTCACACCCGCGAAACGATGCGACCGATGACGAAGCCGGCGACGACGGCGGCGGCGATGGCGCGCATCGGGTGCTTGTCCACCAGCTCCCGGAACCGCTCGTCGAGCGCGAGCGCGCGCTCCGCGAGCGCGTCGACGTCGAGCGCGTCGTCCGGGTGTGCGCGCGCGCCGGGCTCGGTGGGCTGCGCGGCACCCTCGGCCGGCTGGTCGAGATGCGGCACCGGCTCTTCCTTCAACGACGTCTCATGCTTGGCCGTGCCGTTCGACGGCTCCGGGCGAGTGGGATCGAACGCGGTGTCGATGCTCATGACGGTCCTCCAGCCCGCGATCACCGTGCAGCGCTTGTGCCACTGCGACGACGGCCCCTTCGAGGCGCGCGCACTGTGGCGTGACGACACACCGTGACGCGTTGCCTCGGTCGTCACGAACGAGCGCGCGCGCGGCTGCGTGTGGCACGTGCGCTGCACACCTCATCCTTCGGTGAAGGACTTCCACGCACGACCGAGGAGACCAGACATGCTCGACACCATCGCCAAGACCGCAGTCGTCAGCTCGATGCTCTCGCTGTTTCGCAGGTCACGACGCAACGACACCAACTACATCGCCGCCGCCGGCCTCGTCTGCGCCGGCGTCGTCATCGGCGCGGGCGCGGCGCTCATGTTCGCCCCCAAGAGCGGCGCGGAGCTGCGCGCCGACGTCCGCCAACGCGCGCGCCGCCTCAGCTCCGGCGCGCAGAAGCGCTTCGAGCGAGCGCGCGACGCCGCCGCGAGCGAGATCGAGACCCACTGAGCCGGGTCAGGCCTGGACGACCTTCACGCCGTCGTCGGTGCCGGCGATGAGCGTGTGCACCATGCCGCAGAACAGGCCGTGCTCCGCGACCCCGGGGATCGCGGAGAGGGCCGTGGCCAGGCGCGGCGGGTCGTCGACGGGGGCCATCTTGCAGTCGACGATCCACAGGCCGTTGTCGGTGACGTAGGTCTTGCCGTCGCGCACGCGGAGCGTGGGCTCGAGCCCGAGGCGCCGCAGCGCGCGCTCGACCACCTTCTGCGCGAACGGCACGATCTCCACCGGCAGCGGAAACGCGTGGAGCTTGTCCTTGAGCTTGCCGTCGTCGACGATGCAGTAGAAGCGCTCGCTGGAGTACGCCACCACCTTCTCGCGCAACAGCGCGCCGCCGCCGCCCTTGGTGAGGTTCAGGTCCTTGTCGACCTCGTCGGCGCCGTCGAAGCAGAGGTCGAGGCGCTCGACGTCGTCGAACGACAGCACCGGGATGCCCTGCTCCTGCGCGAGCTTGCGCGTGGACTCCGACGTCGGAACGCCATGGACCTTGAGGCCCTCGCGCACCCGGCGGCCGAGCGCCTCCACCGCGAACTTGGCCGTGGAGCCCGTGCCGAGCCCGACCTTCATCTTGTTTTCGATGAGCGAAACCGCGTGCTCCGCCGCCCTCTGCTTCTTTTCGTCGGTGGTCGCCACTACGAGGCCTTTCGTCTGCCCCCGGCATAGGGGTGCAGCTCGTGCTCATGCCACGCATGCAGGGCCTTGTGAATCGTGGGGAACTCCTTGAAGTCGTGCGGCGGCCGCCACGGCACCCACGCGTAGTCGTCGTGATCGGGGGTGACGACGGCACAGGGCCCGCGCACCTCGCCGGCGAACAACACCACGGTCTTCTCCCGCTGCTTGTTCGGGTGATACGTGGTCTCGAAGCGAAAGCCCTCGTGGAAGGTGATGCTGTCCGCGGTGATCCCCGTCTCCTCTTCGAGCTCGCGCAGCGCGCACTGCACCTCGCTCTCGCCCTTCTTCATCCGTCCCTTGGGCAGATCGAGGCGGTCTCGGACCACCAGGAGCAGGACGGACCGCCGCGGCCGATCCTGGAACACGAGCACGCCGCAAGACTTCTCTTTGCGCATGCGGTGATCATGCACGACTCGATCACGCGCGTCGATCGCTTCACCTGGTTGTCACGCTAGCGGAGCGCTCCCGTCACGAGGAAAGCTTCCGCTCCCGAAAGCGGCAGGCGTGCTCCCGCCGCGAGCGACGCGCTGACGATGACGTCGCCCGTCGTCACCCGCCGCACCTGGACGTCGCACGCACGCGTGGGAACAAACGCCACATCGCCGCCGGCGCCGATGACGATGTCGGCGAACCGCGCGCCGTCGGTCGCGCCGTACGCGCCGACGAAGGAGCCGTCGAAGTCGCCGCCCGCGTCGGCGCGCTCCCACGTCGTCACGTCGGGCGGGAGCAGCGAAGCGGCGGCGCCGACGACGTCCGCGCCGGCCATGTCGGCGAAGTCGACGTCGCCGCGGACGCCGGCGCGCGAATGGAAGACGTGGATGGGCAACCCGGCGACGTAGGTGAGCAGCACGGACGCGGCGAGCTTCTCCGGGTCGTCGAGGGTGTTCACGGAGGAGCCGGGGCCGATGGGCTCGTTGTTGCTGACGGCGCCGCCGGTGCAGGCCGCGATGCTCCAGGGCTGCCACACGGGGCGCCAGCCGGTGTCGTCGTTGTCGCGGGCGAAGTGGACGGTGGCGATGTCGGCGACGCCGCCGCCGTAGACCGCGTCGAAGGAGGCGCACGAGGTGCTGTCGAAGGGGGCGCTGGCGGCGACGAGGACGTCGGTGCGATCGCGCAGGTGGATCGTGAGCTCGCGCAGCTCGTCGGTGGTGAAGCCGTTTTGGTACGACTCGTTCGCGGTCTCGAAGAGCATCACCTTGCCGGGGCGGGCGGCGGCCATGGCGGCGAAGCGGTCGGCGAGGGCTGCGCGGTCGCCGTCGTCGGGGCTGCCGCCGAAGAGCGTCCACTGCACGCGCAGGCCGTACTGGTCGTAGGCGAGGTCGGTGAGGCCGGCGATGACGTCGTCGTAGTCGGGCCAGCGCCAGTCGGTCTCGCGGCCGTCCCAGAAGTCGGGGCCGACGGGATCGCCGACGACGCCGAGGACGCGGATGAAGTCGAAGCCGTGGCCGGCGAGGAACGCGAGGTTCCTCTCGAGACGCGGGCGGTCATTCTTGTATGCCCACGCGGCGTAGAACATCGTGGCGCCGAGCGCGTGGAAGCGCCCGCGCGCGTCGACCAGGGCGCGGCCGTCGAGGGAGAGGCCGGCGGCGGTGCCCGCGCCATCGCCGGCCGACCCGTCGCCGGCCGACCCGTCGCCGGCCGACCCGTCGCCGGCCGACCCGTCGCCGGCCGTGTCGTCGCCGGCCGTGTCGTCGCCGGTCGTGTCGTCGCCGGCGCCGGGTGCCGCGGCGAAGGGCGCGTGCAGAAACGGCGCGCGCGCCAATCCTCGCGCGCCCGCCAGGCAAGGCGCTTCGACGACGGCGGGGCCGCAGGCGGCGGCGGCGGCGAGGGCGGCGAGCGCCGCTGCGCGCGGCGGGGTCAGGGACACGTGGCGACCTCGCCCGCGATGTGGCCGTCGACGACGAGGTCCGAGAACACGGCGCCGATGGGCATGCCCGCGGTGCCGACGGCGCTCGGGCGCGGGGTGCCGAGCGACATATGCAGCGCCTGGGGCGCGAAGCGCAGGCCGGTCGCGCTCCAGTCGACGTCGATGAGCAGCACGCCGTCCTTCAGGTAGCGCGTGTGCCCGCCGCCCCACTCGATGCGGAGGCGCACCGGGGCCCCGGTCCACGTCGAGGCCTCGCGGGTGAAGGGCTCCTCGAAGAACTGCGCGCCGCACGCGCAGGTGCCGGTGCCGGGGGCGCCGTCGGGGCACATCCCCCACATGAGCTTCTGCGCGCCGGGGCGATCGCTCTCGTCGCTGCCGTAGACGCGCAGGAGCGCCTTGTAGTGGTTGTCGCGCAGCTCGGGGTTGTACGGGATGGGCTCGGTCATCCCGTAGCCGCCCTCGTACAGGGCGAGGAGGTCGTTGTCGTTCTTGACGAGGTTGTCGCCGACGTCCTTCAGCGTGAGCTCGACGGCGCCGCTGTCGAGCCGCGGCAGCGCGAAGATCAAGCGGTCGCTGTCGCCGGTGATGCGCCAGCCGTCGTCGCCGAACGTGCCGCCGACCGCGAGACCCTGCGTGCCACCGCGCAGGCTGTCCTCGAAGTGGAAGGCGTCCGGGTCCGGGTCCGGGGGGCAGGTGACGACGACGTCGGCCTGCGCCACCGGGCCGAACCAGCGCACGAGCTCGTGCACCATGCGCCAGTCCGTGGTGAACGTCCCCGCCACCGCCGGCGCGGTGAGCGTGAACGTGAACGCGTGCTCGGCGCCGGGCGCCACGTCTTGGTCGAGGCGCACGCGCCCGGGGCCGCCGAGGGGATCGCCGTCGTCGACGGCGCCGAGCCGGTAGTCGGCGCTCCAGGCGGCGTCGCCGTCGTTTCGCATCACGACGACGGCCTCGGCCTGCTCGCCGCACGACAGCGCCGCCGGCAGCGTCGCGGACACGAGGGTGGCGGCGTCGCCGCCGTCGTCATCGACGGGGGGATCGCGCGGCGTGGCGTGCACCGGGGCGGGCTCGAGGGCGGCCCGCGGCGGCGGCGCCGCCGGCGGCGTTTCCTGTGTGGCGCATGTGTTTCCTTGAGGAGGGGGATCACCGCACGCGCAGAGCATGGTGGTGACGATGCAACATGCTGTAACCGTGACGATAGTTGCTTTGATCGGCATGGGTGCGCCTAGAGCACGTCATCCAATCGGAAACAACATCCTTCCGGTGGATAGAACCAAAGGAAACACACACGCGACGCGCGCCAAGTCCGCGAAGACCGCACAATAGACGGTATGGCCACGCCGCTGCCGCCCGATGAAGCAGAGCGCCTGAAGCAGGCCATCGACGCCGACGACGCCGAGGGCGCCGCCGCGCTCGGCGCCGCCGCCCGCGTCGCCCTCCACGAGGGGCGCTTCGAGGACGCCCTCGCCCTCGCGCGCGCCGTCGCCGTCGCCGACCCCGACGCCGCGCGCGCCTGGGTGCTCGTCGCGCGGGCCGCCGAGGGCCTCGGGCGCCTCGAGGACGCGCGGCGCGCGCTCGAGACCGCCGTCTCCCTCGACGACAAGGACCTCGAGACCGCCGTGCACGCCGCCGAGCTCCAGGCGAAGACGGGCGCCCCCGGCGCCGCGCGCGCCCTCGCCACCTATGTCGTGCTCCACGAGCGCGGCGCCCCCGAGCTCGCCGCGCGGGCCCAGGCGGTGATCGACGCGCTCGAGGCCCGCCCGTGAGCCCCATCCGCTCGACGGACAAGCGCCCGTCCTCCCGCACCGGCGTCGACGAGGCCCGGGCCGAGGAGCCCCGCATCGACCAGCCCGATGGGCCCGATGGGGCCGGCCTCGATGGGGCCGGCCTCGATGGGGCCGGCCTCGATGGGGCCGGCCTCGATGGGGCCGGCCTCGTTGGGGCCGGCCTCGATGGGGCCGGCCTCGTTGGGGCCGGCCTCGATGGGAACGGCCTCGACGGGGACGGCAGGCGCGCGCTGCCCGGTGACGGCTTCGACAGGCAACGGGGCACGCACAAGCCGCCCGCCGACGTGCCCGTCGTCGGCTCGAGCGTCGAGCTGCCCATCCGCGCGCGGCTCGCCACCGCCCGCGTCGAGCGCTCGCCACGGCAGGTGGCGGGCGTCCTCGTCGACCAGGACGGCAAGACCACCTTTCAACCCGCCGACGAGAGCCTCGCGGCCACCGACGTCGACGCGGACGGCGTCGCCGGGCTGCCGCGCGGGGTGCTCCTGGTCGCCCGCGCGACGAACGGAAAGACCGTCGTCGACGGCCCCGGCGGCGACGCGCTCGACGCCGTCGTCTACAAGCTCGACGGCGAAAACGCCGCCGCGCTGCGCGGGCGCTTCACGGGCATCGTGGACTTCGTCGACGGCAAGCCCTTCGTGAAGGACCTCCTCGGGCACACGTGGGCCGCGCTGCCCGCCCTTCGCCGCGGGCCCCTTCGCCGAGGGCGCGGTCGTCGCCGGGCACGTCGAGGGCGGCGCCGTCGTCGTCGACGAAGAGCTCGCCGCGGGCGGCTCCGCGCAGGCGCGCTCGTGGACGGTGGCGGCCGACCAGCACCTCGACCCCATCTTCTCCCCCCGCGCGCTCGAAGAGGCGGCGCGCATCGAACGAGAGCCGGACGTCGACAATCCCGCGCTCGTCGACCTCACCGGGGAGCCCTTCTTCGCCATCGACAACCCCGGCAGCCGCGACATCGACCAGGCCATGCGCCTGTCGCGCAGGCCCGGCGGCGGCTTCGTCCTCGAGTACGCCCTCGCCGACATGAGCCACTTCGTGAAGCCGGGCATGGCGCTGTTCGACGAGGCCATGAAGCGCGGCGCGTCGTTCTACCTGCCGGGCGTGAGCGTGCCGATGCAGCCGCCCTCGGTGTGCGAGGGCGGCGTGTCGCTCAACGCCCACGAGGTGCGTCGCGCCGTCGTCGTCACCATCGAGGTCGACCGAGACGGCAACGTGCAGAAGACCTCCGCGGCGCGCGCAAAGATCAAGAGCCGCGCGCAGCTCACCTACCCCGGCGTGAGCGCGTTCCTCGAGAAGGGCACAGCGCCCGCCGACGACGAGCGCGGCGAGGGGGTGCCGAAGGCCGTCCTCGAGCAGCTCCCCGTGTTCCGCGACCTGGGCGAGGCGCTGCGCAAGAGCTCGCGCGCCCGCGGCGTCGTCGACCCCGACCGCCGCGAGATGCGCATCGGCCTGCGCGGCGCGCGCTTCTTCCTGCACGAGGCCGACGACAACCTGGCGAGCAAGCTCAACGCGGAGCTGTCCATCGTCGCCAACGTCGCCGCCGCGAGCGCCCTCGCGCACCCCGGCATCCCCGGCATCGAGGTGCCCGGCATCTATCGCGTCCACCCGCCGCCGGGCCCGGCCAAGCTCCGGGCGCTGCGCCGCGAGCTGTCCGCCGTCGTCGACGGGAACGGCGCGCCCGCCTCGTGGAAGTGGCGCAACGACGAGACGCTCGCGGCGTGGGTCGATCGCCTCAAGGCCCTGCCGAGCACCGATCGCGAGCGCGCGCTCGCGCAGGCGTTGCAGGCGCAGATCATCGGCATCCAGGTGGCGTCGGAGTACGCGCGCGAGCCAGGCCTGCACTCCGGCTTGATGGTCGAGGGCTACGGCCGCTTCACGGCGCCGATGCGCGAGGTGGTCGGCTTGGTCTCGCACGCGACGCTGATGCAGCTCGAGTCGCTCAGGCGCGTGCGCGCGCTCGGCATCGTCGACGACGCCAAGCTGCCGGCGCTGTGGGACCACATGCTGCTCGGCGCGCTCGTGGACGAAAAGGAGCTCGCCCCGGACCGGGCCGCGCTGGCGGCGCGGTGCGCGGCGCTCGAGGGGCTGCGCGGCGACGCGCTCGCGCAGGCGGCGCGGGCGGCGCTGGCGGCGCTGGCGCCGGCGCCGCCGCTGTCGTCGGAGGACAAGGGCGCCGTGGAGCGGGTGCTCGCGCGCGCGCTCGACGTCGGCAACAAGTCGCGCATGAAGCAGAAGCAGTGCGACGCGGCTTCGCTGCGGCTCTTGTTCGACGACCTCTTCCTGCGCGACCTCCACGGCGTCCCCGGCGGCGACCCGAGCCGCCCGTCGACGCCGCGTAGCGGGACGGTGACGGCGGTGTCCCCGGGCAAGATCGTGGTGCACCTCGACGAGCCCGACGTCGAGGTGAAGCTCGGCCGCGGCGACCTCGGCGACGGCGACTTCCGCCTCGAGCGCGACGGCGCCGAGCTGTGCTGCGGCGCGCGCAGGCTCCTCGTGGGCCAACCCGTCGAGATCCGCGCGACGCACCATGACGGCGAGAAGCTTCACTTCGCCCTGGTGTGATCGGCGACCGGAGGGAGCGGCCGCGCTTGATCGCTCGCGGACGGCCGACGGCGAGGAGCATCCCTTCGCCCTGGTGTGATCGCTCGTGGACGCGGACGCCGACGCCGGTCGACGCTGACGCCCCACCGCCGCGCCGCGCGGCCGTCGGTTTCGCCGTGATCGCGCGCGGCGCGCGAGCGATGCTCCCGCGCGGCACGCCCCCGTCACGGGGCCGGCGCTTCAGCGGGGCGTCACGGACAGATGAGGCCGACGCCTTCGACGAACACCGGCGCGTCGCACGTGCCGCCCGTCGAGCCCGTGCCGCCGGTGGTGCCGTCGCCGGTGCCGGTCCCGCCCGTCCCGTCGGTGCCGCCGGTGGCGCCGCTGCCGTCGCCGGTGCCGGTCCCGCCCGTCCCGTCGGTGCCGCCGGTGGCGCCGCTGCCGTCGCCGGTGCCGGTCCCGCCCGTCCCGTCGGTGCCGCCGGTGGCGCCGCTGCCGTCGCCGGTGCCGGTCCCGCCCGTCCCGTCGGTGCCGCCGGTGACGCCGCCGTTGCCGCCGCAGCCCTCGGTGCCGGGCGGGCACGCGCCCGCGCCCCCGTCGCCGCCGTTGTCGCCGCCGACATCGCCGCCGTTGTCGACGCTGCCGTCGTCGCCGCCGGGGACCGGGGTTCCGTCGTCACCGTCGGGATCGCAGATGTCGGCGGGGATGGTGTCGAAGTCGGTGCGGTGGATGGTCGGCCGCAGGATGAGGTCCTCGTGGTTGCCGTGGCCGTGCACCAGGATGGACTTCTCGAGGTCGACCACCGCGGTGGCCAGACCGTTTTCACACGCGCCGAGGTCGAACGGCCCCTTCAGCTTCACCCCGGTCTCAAGGCCCGACGGCACCGTGAGCGCCTGCGTCTCGCCCGCCTTGGTGACGACGCGGTTGTTGCCGTCGTCGGTGATGTACAGCCGGATCTGCGTGATCTTGCCGGCGGGCAGGTGCGCGAAGCCGAGCGCGTCCGCGCTGTCCTGCAGCCGCAGCAGATCGACGAGCGTCGGCTGGTCGCTCACCTGCACCCAACCGCTGCCCGCCGCGTGCGCCGCCACCGCCACCACGCTGATCACGATCTGGTCCATGCTCGTGACCAGGTTGCCGCCGTGCGCGCCGCCGTTCGCCGCCGTGGACGTGCTCACCGCGACGCCGAGGCCCGCCTTCACCGCGCCCGGGGCGCGGCCGACCACGGATGCGTCGCCGACGCCGCTCCCCGCGCAGGCGGTGGCGAGGACGAGGACGAGGGTGGCGAGCGTCAGCTTCTGCATGCGGCCTCCGTGGCGCGGAGCACATCAAGGATCGATCCAGGCCCGCGGATCGCGTCCTGACGCCAAACCCCAGGGGTGTTGGGATAGGGTGCGCGTGTCCCGGACGTCCCTGCGCCCGTCCCGGACACACGAGGAGCACGCCGAGAGAGATGGTCGACATCGACGACCCCACCGTGGAGCCCGCCACCGCCGTCGCCCCCACCGCCACGGCCCCCGCCCTCCGGGTCGTCTTCTCCGGCGAGCAGATCGTGTGGTCCGACCACGTCCTCGAGGCGCCCCGCACCGACGCCGGCCGCGCCGCCCTCGGCGCCAAGGACCTCCGCCTCGAGCACGACCCTCGCGTCTCCCGCCAGCACGCCACCTTCGTCGTCGAGCGCGGGCGCGTGCGCCTGGAGAACCGGAGCAACAACGGGAGCTTCGTCAACGGCGAGCGCGTCGACGACGTCCGCGAGCTCAACGACGGCGACGTCGTCCGCCTCGGCGACACCTTCCTCGTCGCGCGCTGGATGCCCGACAACCCGCGCGACGTGCCGTCCGACACGCTGCTCGGCCGCTCGCCGGCGGTGATGCGATTGCGCTCGCTCGTCGACGTCGTCGCGCCCACCCGCGCGAGCGTCGTGCTGCTCGGTGAGACCGGCGCAGGCAAGGAGGTGGCCGCGCGCGCCATCCACGCGCGCAGCGGCCGCGGCGGCCCCTTCGTGCCCGTCAACTGCGCCGCCATCCCCGAGAACCTCGCCGAGAGCCAGCTCTTCGGGCACCGCGCGGGCGCCTTCACCGGCGCGCACAAGGATCACGCGGGCTTCTTTCGCGAGGCCCACGGCGGCACGCTGTTCCTCGACGAGGTGGGCGAGCTCCCGCTCTCGCTGCAGCCCAAGCTCCTGCGCGTCCTCGACGAGAAGCACGTGCTCGCGGTGGGCGCCACCAGCGGCGCCCCCGTCGACGTTCGCGTCGTCGCGGCCACCAACCGCGAGATCGCGCGCGAGGTGGAGATCGGCCACTTTCGCGGCGACCTCTTCGCGCGCCTCGCCGAGATCACGGTGTCGCTGCCGCCGCTGCGCGCGCGCCGCGAAGACGTGCTGCTGCTCCTCGACAGCGCGCTGCCCAAGCTCAAGCACGGCGAGATGACGCTGTCGCCGCTGCTGGTGAACGCGCTCATGCTCCACGCGTGGCCGTTCAACGTGCGCGAGCTGATGAAGATCGCCACGGAGCTCGAGGTGAAGGCGCAGGGCCGCCGGCTCCTCGACGTCGATCTGCTCGAGGGGCGCGTGCTCGGGCCCAAGCCCACCGACAGCGCGCAGCCCATCACCCTCGCGGCGCCCGCGCCCGCGCCGGCGCCGGCGAAGAAGCGCGCCGAGGACCTCCCGGCCCCCACGCGCGACGCGCTGCTCGCGCTCGTCGAGCGGCACCAGGGCAAGGTGAGCGACGTCGCCCGATCGACCGGCCGCTCCCGCACCCAGGTGTACCGCTGGCTCGAGCAGCACGGTATCGACGTCGAGAAATACCGGCGCTAGACCCGCGATATGAACACGCTCAAGTGGCGCCTCCTGAACACCTGGCACGCGTTGTTTCTGGCCACCTGGTCGGTCTTCTGGATGACCGCCGCCATCGTCGCGCGCGTGCTCACGGGCAGCGCCGACACCACGCTGCGCTGGGCGCGCACGCGTTGGTCCCCGGGGCTGTGCTGGTGCGCGGGCGTCCGCCTCGCCGTCGAGGGCCTGGACAAGATCGACTTCGACAAGCCGCACGTGTTCGTCGTGAACCACCAGTCGATGTTCGACATCCCCGCGATGTTCATGGCGCTCCCCGTCAACCTGCACTTCATCGCCAAAAAGGAGCTCGCTTCGGTGCCGTTCCTCGGTTGGTACATGCGGGCGGCGGGCATGATCTTCGTCGACAGGAAGAACGGCCCCGAGGCCGTCGCCACCCTCAAGATCGCCGGTGACCGCGTCGCCGGCGGCGAGAGCGTGCTCGCGTTCGCCGAGGGCACGCGCAGCCGCACCGGCGTCATCGGCCCGTTCAAGAAGGGCGCGTTCATGCTCGCGCTGCAGGCGGGCGTGCCCGTGGTCCCCGTGGCCATCGAGGGCGCCCGGCACGCGCTGCCGGCCGACGGCTTCGCCGTGCGCCCGGAGATCATCCACATCCGCCTCGGCGACCCCATCGCCACCGACGACGGCGTCGAGCGCGACGCGCTGATGGCGCGCGCACACGACGCGGTCGTGCGCATGAACGTCGGCCTCGGCGGGCTCGGCGCCGACCCGTTCGCGGCGTCGCTCACGAGCGGCGGCGCGGACGCCGCGCGCGTGTCCGCCGTCGCCCGGACGGTGTAGCCTCGCGGCGCGAGGTGGAACTTGGGCACGGGTCTGCGAGCGGTCTACGACGACGGGAAGCGCCACAGCGAAGGCACGGTCAAGGGCATGTGGAGCTCGGGCATCGTGCTCGAGACCGACGTACAACCGAGCATCGGCAGCGCCGTCGCGCTCGTCGTGCTGAGCGGCGGCTTCGACGGGGACCGGCTCGCGGCGCAGGTCGCCGGCTTCGAGAAGAACGCGCTCTTGCTCGACCTCCCCGGCCTCGATCCCGTTCGCTGGCAGCGCCTGCAGGCGCTCGTCGACGGCAAGCCCCTCACCACGCCGCTGCCCGCGGGCGCGCCCGGCAAGCAGCCGCCGCCGAACGCGCCGGTGTTCATCATCTCGGGCGGCGAGGACGCCCAGGGCGATCCCACCGGCGTCTTCAACCTCACCGAGGACATGGCCAAGAAGCAGGCGGCGCCGGAGCCCGCGCCTGCGCCCCCGTCGTCCTCGTTCCAGATCCCCTCGCCGCTCGATCCCTTCCCCTTCGCGCCGGCGCCCGCGGGCTCCCCCGCCACGCCGCCGCCCGTCGTCACCTCCGACGAGGGCCTCGAGCAACAGGTCATCGCGCTCGGCCGCGAAAACGCCGCGTTGAAGAACGAGGTCCAGCGCCTCAGCGGCTTGAAGGCCGCGCTCGAGGAGGAGCTCAAGGACGCGCTCGACAAGCTCGACGGCATCGAAAAGATGATGAAGCGCTGAGCTACAGCGCGATCTCGCCGTCGGCGCGCTTGGCCGGCAGCGGCTCGCCCAGCAACCGATCGATGCAGCCCTCGCGCGCCCGCACCGAGAGCGAGCGGTCGTCGGCGCCTCCGGTGGCGCCGACGCGGGTGAGGGTGACGTCGACGCGGAAGTACGGCTCCGAGCCCACCCACGCGGGCTCCACCTTCTTCACCGCGTAGCGCTCGATCTTCTGCGGACCGAGCACCGCCGCTTCGGCGCGCTGCTCGTGGCCGTCACACACGTGCGCCGCGAGGGACTTCTTGTCGCCGGCGACGGCCGCGTCGAGGAACGCGCGCACCACCGCCTCCGCCTGCACACCCGTCGCGGCTTTGAGCGCGCTCTTGCCGTTCGCCGCGGAGCACCCCGCGGTGAGGACGATGACGGCGGCGACAAAATGGGCGCGCACCTCACAAACCTACTCCGCCGACGCCGAAGTGTGCGATCTTGTCGCCATGGCAAAGAGCCCACTCAAGGACAAGGACTTCATCCCCGACGACGAGTCCCTCTCGAAGATCCTGGGGTCGCGCTGGCCGCGCTATCAGGAGACTCTCGAAGAGCTCAAGAAGCGCAACCTCTATCCCGAGATGTACTGGTACGGCCCGTCGTCGGGATGGGCGCCGCGCTTCTGCATCGGTGAGGTCACCGTCTGCGGCGTCTACCTCGCGCAGAACCCGCTCATGGGCCTCGTCGGCGTCGGCGACAAGGTCGGTGCCTACCTCGACAAGGACCAACTGCTGAGCCAGCGCGCCCGCGCGCTCTACGAGATGACGCCGAAGAAGGGCCCGCTGCGCTGGATCGAAGCCCAGCTCGCCACCCGCGGCGACCTCGAGGCCTTCCTCTCCCTCGTCGACGGCAAGCTGCGCGCGCTCGCCGAGGAAGGCGTGCGCCCCACCGAGGGGCCGCCGCCGCCGCGCCTGCGCCGCAAGGACCCGGGCCCCAAGAAGGAGCCGGGCAAGCCGGGCAGGAAGCCCACCAAGCTGCCCAAGCCCAAGGACAAGCCGCTGCAGGTGGGCCCGCCGTCCAAGTACACGCCCGCCGTCCTGGTCGCCGCCGGCCGGGGCTGAGCCGCCGGAGCCGCTACCGCACCCAGAGCCAGGCGCCGAGGAACAGCGCCGCGGCGCTCACGGCCATGCCGGCGCGCATCAGGCCCTGCAGCGCGACGACGCGCACGCGCCCGGTGGTGACGTGCAGCGGGAGGAAGCCGTCGGCGGTCTTCCTGGCGACGACGGAGACCTCGGTGCCGTCGAGCAAGGCGGCCTCGGTGGCAGTGACGTTGCGGTTCATGCACCAAAGCCCGCCCGGCTTGTGCAGCCGCACGGCGAGGAGCTTGTCGAGCGGCTGCGTCAGGCGCTCGAGGGGCTTGCGGATGACGCTGGTGCCGGTGATCGGCACGCGGCGCGTGCGCAGGTCCACGTGCACGCGGCCGGTGCCGTCGTCGACGGTGAAGGGGGCGGCGGCGACGAAGGTGATGAGGTCGGGATCGCCGTCGCGCTTCACGCCGCCCTTGGGCGAGGCGCGCTCCATGACGACGGTGAACTGCACGCAGGAGCGGCCGGTGAGCGGCCCCATGAGCGGCTCCTCCGCGCGCGCGGGCCCGCGCACGTCGACGATGCCGCTCGAGCCGCGCAGCTCCCGGGCGCTGACGCGCCGCGCGCGCCACAGCGTCAGCGCGTGGCGGATCTCGAAGAGGGCACCGAGGAGCAGGCTCGCTCCCGTGCTCAACAACGCGAAGGCGATCAACTGCATGACGATCGACACGTCACCTCCGCCCGCGCGCATGCACGCGGCTCCGATGCCGTAGCGATGAAGAGGGACGAATGGCACTGATCACGGCGCGCACGACGCCTCGCCGCGTGCGACCGCCGCCTGCGCGCCGGGGTGGAGCATCAACACCTCCCACGCGGGCCGCTCGAGCCAGGAGGTGCGCCGCCCGCGCGGCCCGGCGATCTCGAGGCGCACGGACGCCCGCCCCGCGTGGGTCTCCTCGACGACCACGAGGCGCGAGCCGTCGGCGCGCGCCCTCTCCAGGTCGCTCAACAGCGCGCGCAGCCGGCGGTACAGCGCGATGGCGCTCTTGAAGCGCGCGTCGTTGTACGCCTCGTAGTTGCGGTTGCGGGAGAAGGGCGTGTCCGCGAGCAGCAGGTGCGCCGCCATCTCGTACACGCGCTTTCCGCCGCGATGGGCCATCGCCCCAGCGTATCAACGTTGGCGCGGCCGGATGGTCATCGCGCCCTGCGCGGCTCGTTCCGCACCGGCGAGGTCCATGGAGATCACCCGCGGCTTGCCGTCGTGCCAGAGCGGATATTGGTCGCCGATGTGCGGGCTGCCGAAGTGCCCGCTCTCGCCGGTGTCGTTCACCATGCGCACCGTGGGCGGGTCCGTCATCTCGGCGATCAAGCGGAGGCCGGCCCCGGCCCGCACGCGCATCCTGTGCCCGAAGTCGGGGTGCTCCGCGCGCGGCGTGCTGTCGTACCCGGACTCGGCCATCCCCGGCAGCGAGAACAGCCCGCCGACGAGCGGGACACCCGCGAGGACGCCGCGCAGGTCGAGCCGGTGCAGGTGACCCCACGTCCAATCGTCGCCCGCCTCCTCCACGACGAGGTCGAGCGCCTGCTTCACCGCCTTCGCGACGAAGCCGTCGAGGCCCTCACGCGCCGTCGTCTTCGGGTCGTCGAAGACGGGGGAGCGTGCGCCCTTGTCCTCGGCGAGCACCAGCTCCTTGAGCGCCCACTGGACGAAGCTCTGGTGCGAGAGCTCGCCGGCGAGCGCCTCGTCCACGTGCGCGCGCAGCACGTCGTCGACGAAGGCGTGTTGCGTACGCGCGAAAGGCAAGGCGACGGCGTCGGTGGTGAAGACGCCGTCGAAGCCGCCGACGGCGTCGCAGAAGGCCTTGAGCTGCGCGTCGTCGTGTCCGTCGACGTGCTTGGGGCAGTGGCGCGCGAGCACGGGCGCGAGCGCGGCGGCGTCGATGGCGGTGACGTCCTGTTGGATGGCGAGGATGTCGTCGGTGCTGGCCTTCTTTCCCCCGTCGATGAGCGCGTGCAGGCGTTTCTCGATGCGCATGGCGCGGTAGGGGCCGGCGCCCTCGAAGCCGACGGCGGCCTGCGCGCCCACGCCGTCCTCGAGGACGCGCTGGTTGCTGGCGATGATGTAGCCCTTCGCGGGGTTGGTGAGCTGCGGCTTGTCCTGCGCCGAGACGCGGCCGCTCCACCCGGTCGCCCGGGGATAGTCCACGCGCTCCGCGTCCTTCCTCACGGGCACGATGCCGCTCAAGCGATACGCGATGGTGCCGTCGGTGAACGCCATGTTCACGCTCATGGCCGGCGACGAGAAGTCCTGCAGCGCGCGCGTGGCCTCGTCGACGTTCGCGGCGCCGGCGAGGTTCCAAAACGCGGTGACGAGCCGGCCGTTGTCCACGGGGTACTGCTGCGCGGTCCACAGGAGGGCGAGCGCGTCGTCGCCGACGTCGACGCCGCCGTAGCCGCGCGGGAGCACCGGGCCGAACACCGTGGTGTGCCAGTGCTCGTGGACGTCGCCGAAGCTCTGGGGCCACGCGCCGAACGCGTGGTGGACGCCGTCGACGAGGTAACCGTCCCCGTCGCGCTTGAGGAGTACGAGGTCCTGCGTGTCGGCGTAGGCGTTGGTGACGCCCCACGCGATGTGGCGGCCGTGCCCGATGAGCACCGCGGGGATGCCCGGGAACGTGCCGCCGGCGACGACGTAGTCGCCGCCGACGTGCAGGTCGGCCAGGTAGAAGACGCCGGGCGTCATGTGCGCGAGGTGCGGGTCGTTGGCGAGCACGGCGACGCCCTTCGCCGTGTGCTCCGGCGCCACCGCCCAGGAGTTGGACGCGCCGCGGCCGCCGCTCCCGAAGAGCTCCTGCAGCTCGCCCGTGAGCGCGGCGCGAAACGGCGCGCCGGCCTGCGGGGGGACGATCGCCGTCGCCCCCGTCGACGGCGCCGGCCCCGCCGGTGCCGACAGCGACGTCGACGCGAGCTGCGACGCGCGCGGCGGCGGCGACGTCGAGCTCGGCGGCGACGACGACGCGGACGGCGGCGCCGGGATCTCGCTCGCGGCGACGACGGGGACGCCGCCCGAGGGCGTGTCGATCAGCAGCGCCTCCACCACGGGGTTGTCGCGGCCGAGCGCCTTCACGAGGTGATAGCGCGCGAGCTCCTCGCGAAAGCCGATGCCCTGGTCCCACTGTTGAAAGCGCGCCACCGCCAGCACGTCGCGCGGCGTCACCGGCTGCCAGCGCGCCCCGATGAGCGTCATCTCCGCGGTGCGGCCGGCCATGGCGGCGCCGCGGTTGAGGCCCGAGCAGTACGCGGCAAGCAGCTCGGCGTCCGCGGCGTTGGCCTCCTTGAGCTGCTCGTCGAGACCGTACGTCAGCAGGCGGTTTTCGCGGTCGACGTCGAGCAGGTCCTTGCCGAGGATCTCCGTGAGCCTGCCCTCCGCCGCGTGCACGTAGAGGAAGATCTGAAAGGAACGCTCGCGCCCGTGCATGACGCCGAGCGCGTACGCGGCGTCGGCGCGGCTCCGCGCGAAGATGTGCGGGATGCCCAGGTCGTCGACGAAGACCTGGACGTCCTCGCCCGGCCAGTCCGCGTGCGAGCTGAGCACCAGCGGCGCCGCGCTCGGCGGGAGCGCCGGCGGCACGAACGGTGACAGCGGAGAGCAGGAGCACAGGAGCGAAGCGAACAGGACGCCGATCACGTTGCGCATCCCGCACCGTTGTCGCACCGCGCCCGCTGCGTAAAGTGACGACATGCGGGTGCTCCTCAACGTCGCTTGGGCCATCTTCGGGGGCGGTCTGGTCACCGCCCTCGAGTACGCCGTCGGCGGCGCCATCTTGTGCCTCACCGTCGTCGGCATCCCCTTCGGGCTGCAGTGCTTCAAGCTCGCGCGGCTCGCGCTGTTCCCGTTCGGCAAGGATGTCGTCGACGATCCCGGCTCCGCCGGCTCGGGGTTTCTCGGGCTCTTGATGAACCTCCTGTGGCTCGTGGTCGCCGGCCTGTGGACGTTCATCACCCACATCGGCCTCGCCCTCGGCCTCGCCGTCACCATCATCGGCATCCCGTTCGCACTCCAGCACGTGAAGCTCGCCGTCCTCGCGCTCTTCCCGTTCGGACGCCGCGTGATCGTCACCGGCTGAGATTTCACCGGCCGGTGAATGCATTGCCGCCGGCGTCCGACCGCGGGGAGCAATGAGAGGAATCACACCTCGCGCGATTCCGGACGAGAAATGGCTTTTCTCGAGCCCCGAATCTGATTACCAAGGCCCCGGGGCCCCCTGGCTCGTATGCAGGGGGTGGGGACGGGGGAAAATCATGTCACGCACTCTGCGGGTGCTGCTCATCGAGGACGATGCGGCCCAGCGCCACATGCTCCGCCTCTCCCTGGAGAAGCGGGGCCACCAGGTCGCCGGCGAGATCGCCCGCGGCGACGACGACGCCATCGTCGGCTGCAGCGCCGACGTCGCCGTCGTCGACCTCGGGCTGCCGGGGCGCTCGGGTGTCGATGTCACCCGCGTGCTGCGCGCGCGGGACGTCCCCGTGCTCGTGGTCTCGGCGTCCGCGCACAGCGCCACCGTCACCGAGGCGCTCCTCGCGGGCGCGCTCGGCTACATCGTGAAGGGCGCGCGGCTCGGCGACATCGTCGACGCGGTCGAATGCGTTGCGCGGCGCGAGCAGGTCATTCCTGCGTCGGCGCGAGAGCCTTCTTCGCGACAGTCAGAGTGAAGCCCTGCCGCGCGAGCGCGGCGATGGCCTTCTGCGGATCGCGCGCGTGCAGCCGGCGCCGGCGCACGTAGGCACGCGCGGCCTCGAGGTCGTCCTTGCCCTCGAGGGCGGCGCGCGCGGTGTCGTCGTCGACGCCCTGGGCGCGCAGCTTGTGGGCGATGGCGCGCGCGCTCTTGCCCCGCGCGTGCAGCGACGAGGCGCGGCCGGCGGCGACGCGGGCGTCGTCGAGGTACCCGGCGCGCGTGCAGCGCGCGATGACGTCGTCGATCCACGCGGGCGCATCGTCGCACGGCAGCGAGCGCCTGGCCTTGCGCTCGAGGAGCTTCTTGAGCTGCGCGGTGGTGAGCGCGCGCCGCTGCAGGTGGTACAGCGCGCTGTTCTCGAGCGACTTGAGGGTCAGCGGGCGCTTCGCTGTCTCGGACGGGCGGGGCCGGCCGGCGGCCACGCCGTCAGATCCCGGTGGCGGCGGCCCCGTCGCAGGAGCGGCCGCCGTCGACGACGCTCGCGCAGGCGGGGTCGCCGAAGAGGGTGAACAGCCCGGCGCCGCCGCCGCCCCCGTTCGGGGCGGTCACGCCGCCGCGCGCCCCGTCGAGCACGCCCCCCTGCGGACCGCCCGGGCCGCCGCCGGGGTCGCCCGGCGCCTTGGTCTCGCCGTCGCCGCCCTCGCCGCCCGGCGCGATGCCGCCGCCCCCGCCGCCCCCGCCGCCGCCCGCGCGCGCGTCGACGCCGCCGGCAGCGAGCAGGAGGAGGGGCACGGCGAGCACGGCTGCAGAGCGTACCATGCGCCCGGGCGCCCGGTTGCGCGCGCGCGCGCGCCCACTATCCCTCGCGCGATGGCCGCCTTCACCGACGACGAGCTCGCCGCCGCCCTGCGCGTGCTCGCCGCCGTCGCCGGCGACCGCGGGTTGCTCGCGGACGTCGCCGCGGAGCAGCGCGTCCTGCTGCAGAAGCTCGCCGGCGCCGTGGCGCGGCCGGACCTCAAGGAGCGCAAGCGCCTGCAGCGCGCGCTGTTGAGGAAGGAGATCGCCGACAAGCGCGCGCGCGACGACGGCAAGCGCGCGCGCACCGGCATCCGCGCGCTGCGCAACGCGCCCGTCTTCGCCCCGCACGCGCTGCCGCCGCCGGCGCCGGCGGCGACGACGCAGGAGCGGCTCGAGGACGAGCGCAAGTGCTACGTGTGCAAGCGCGCGTACACCACGCTGCACCCGTTCTACGACCAGCTCTGCCCCGCCTGCGGCGCGCTCAACTTCGAAAAGCGCACGGCCACCGCGGACCTGCGCGGCAAGGTCGCGCTGGTGACGGGCGCGCGCGTGAAGATCGGCTACCAGGCGGCGCTCCTGCTGCTGCGCGCGGGCTGCGGCGTGGTGGCGTGCACCCGCTTCCCCGGGGACGCCGCGCGGCGCTACGCGGGCGAGCCCGACTTCTCGTCGTGGGCGGAGCGCCTGCACGTGACCGGCATCGACCTGCGGCACACGCCGAGCGTCGAGGTGCTCTGCCGCCACCTCGCCGAGACGCTGCCGCGGCTCGACTTCCAGATCCACAACGCCTGCCAGACCGTTCGCCGGCCGCCGGGCTTCTACGAGCACCTGCTCGAGGGCGAGCGCGCGCCGCTGCCGAAGGAGCTCGCGGGCGTGGTGGCCCGCGTCGACGGCGTGCGCGATCCCGTGGCGGCCTCACAGCTCGACCCCGGCCACGAGCTGCCGGCGACGACGGCCGCGGAGATCTTTCCCCGCGGCGTGCTCGACGCCGACCTGCAGCAGGTGGACCTGCGCGCGCACAACTCCTGGCGGCTCACGCTCGGCGAGGTGCCCACGCTCGAGCTCCTCGAGGTGCTGCTGGTGAACGCGGCGGCGCCGTTCGTGATGGCGGCCAAGCTCAAGCCGCTGATGCTCGCGAGCGAAGGGCCGAAGCACGTCGTCATGGTCTCGGCGATGGAGGGCCAGTTCTACCGGGACCACAAGACGGACAAGCACCCGCACACCAACATGGCCAAGGCCGCCTTGAACATGCTCGTGAGGACATCGGCGCAGGACTACGTGAAGGACGGCATCTACCTGAACGCCGTCGACACCGGCTGGGTCACCGACGAGGACCCCGCCCACCTCGCGGCGAAGAAGGCGGAGGAGCACCGCTTCTCGCCACCGCTCGACATCGTCGACGGCGCGGCCCGCATCGTCGACCCGATCTTCTCGGGCTTCCACACGGGCGAGCACGCGTGCGGCGTGTTCTTCAAGGACTACGCCCCCGCGCCCTGGTGACCGCCTGCGAGCGACGACGACCATGGCGCGCGCAGACGTGGCGCGCCCCCATGACGGCGGCCCGGCGGCGTATCCTTCGGCATGCGGATCGCGATCGTGGCCTGCGTCCTCTTCCTGTGCGCCTGCGCCTGCGGGCGCACGGTCGACGCCAGCCAATACAGCCGCGCCTGCAGCGCCGACGCCGACTGCGTCCTCGTCGCCGACGGCGACCTCTGCGGCCCGTGCCACTGCCTGAGCGCGACCATCGCCGCGTCGGAGCTGCCCCGCTTCAACGGCGACGCGGACGGCGTGTGCCTCCCGAGGCTCGACACGGTCGAGTGCCTCTGCGCGCTCCCGCCGTCGCCGGTGTGCGCCGGCGGGCAGTGCCAGATCCCCGCCACGCGCTGACGTCGCTGCTGCGCGCGTCAGTGCCGCGTCGAGGGTTGCGCGGGAGCCTCGCGGCGCCGCGCGACGAGCACCCACGCTCGCGCGGACGCTTCGTCGCCGGGCGAAAAGGACGTCGCGTTCAGACGGGCGACCTCGAGCTGCGGCTCGACGGCGTCGACGATGTCGCGGGCCGTTCGCCGCGGCGGCCCGCCGTCCCGCGGCGGCCCCTCCGTGCTGCCGATGACGCTCAGCCACATTGCGGCCGCGCTGACTCAATCCGTGCTGAGGAAGGTGAGGGGCGTGCCTGCGGTGGGGGCGCCGAGGCTCGCGCCGAACGAGCTCGGGTAGTGCCAATTGAAGGTGCCGCTCTGGACCTTGAGATCGTGGCCGGCGTGAATCTCGCCGTAGAAGTCGATGGTCCCGGGGCTGTTCCACGTGAGGTTGTTTCCGACCCACACCGTCCCGGCCATGGCCGTCACGCCCGCGTTCAAGTGCGCGTCGTGCGTCACGATGAGCGAAGGGAACAGCATGCTGGTGTCGTTGGTGTGGCCGGTGCCGAACCACTCGGCGCCGCTGATGGTGAGATCGCCCTGCACGATGACGGTGGCCGGCGGCCAGTTCGTCCCGAGCGTGAGGGTGGCGCCCGAGGGAGCGGTGCCGCCGAAGGACACGGAGGTGTTGATGTTGACGCCTGCGAAGAAGTAGTCGGCCGCAGGCACGGCGGCGGGGTTGAGACCGCCGGCAAACCAATACTGTGTGCCGTCGCTCTCGAGGACGGCGTTGCTCCCGTTGCACGTCGCCGCCGTGCAGTTGCCGGTGACGGCGGTCTGGCCCGGGTAGGCCCCCGCGGGAGCGATGGCGCAGAGGCTGAAGTCCGGCTTGTTGAAACTATCGGTGGCGTTGGCCGTGCCGAAGGTCGCCCCGGGGCACGTCGTCGAGATCATGGAGTTCAAGCTCGCGCCGTCGACCGGCGCGGGCGTGTCGTTCTTGGGCTCGAACGCGCCCGTGGCACCGTTGACGTTCGTGGGGAACGGCGCACAGATCCCACCGCCTCCGTCGCTGATGACGAGCGGCGTCCAGCACGCGCCGAAGCCCGGGTCGTCGAGCTTGGGCGCGGGCACGGGCGTCGACGACCCCGCCATGTTGCTGCACGGCGCGCCGCCGCCGCGGCTCGCGCCCGGATCCCAGACAAAGAGGGCGAATTGGTTCGCTCCTCCGTTGATGACCATGAAATTGCAGGGGCTCGTCCAGTCCGCGACCTTGTCGGAGTCGGTGCCGCTGCTGAACGGATCCGGGACGGCCAACACCGGCGACGGCGAGGGCAGCGCGGTGGTGATGGAGCCGAGCGCGCAGTCCTGGGCGGCGTTGCAGCCGGACGTCGATTCGTCGATGCAGCTCTGCCATTGGGACGGCACCGTCCCGCCGTTTTGAAAGGAGTCGCCGCACGTACAACCGCTGCCGCCGCTGGCGCTCTTGATGTTGTGGCCGACGGCGACGCTGCCTTCGGGGCTGCAGCCGTTGAAGTCGGCGCCGTCGGACGTGAAGTCGTGGCCGACGGTGATGCCCGGGGCGCTCGGCGCCGTGAGGTACTGGAAGGCCTGGTGGAGCGTCACGCGGTGGACGTTGGGCGAGTCGGGGTTGGTGCCCGGTGAGATGCCGACGACGGTGATGAGCACCATGCGATCGCGATCGCGCAGCGGGTTGTCGCCGCCCCCGCCGATGTCCGTGGGGCCCTCCACGCAGGTGCCGAACGAGCCCGGGTGGTTGCTCGTGGTGGCGGCCCAGTTGGGCTCGGTGCGCTGGTCGTCGGAGTCGTCGTCGAAGCGGATCATGTACGCGCCGGCGCCGTACGGCACGAGCAGGTAGTTCTTGCCGTTGTACGTGACGGCGGCGGCGCCCGGGTCGGTGAGCTCGGGCATATTGCAGTTCGCGCACGGCGCCGGGGTCGACGGGAGCGAGGAGCAGTCGGCCGACAGATCCGGGTCGAGCGCCTGGTCGAGGTCGCCGTCGGCGACGCCCACCGTCTGCAGATACGTCGAGGCGCGCTCCATCCCACTGCGGGCGATGGCGGCGGCGGCCTCGGCGCCGGCGGAGTGCGCGGCGTCCAGGCGCGCCGACATCGATGTCGCCACCATGGCGGAGGCGATGATGGCCGCGGCGAGCGCGACGAGGAGCACCACCAACAACACGAACCCGCGCAGCTTCTTCTTTCGCTTCGTCATCGCAGTGCCTCGCGTGGGATTCAGTGGTGCCCGCCGTGGTGGCCACCATGAGAGAAGAAGCCGAAGTGGTGGCCGCAGCCGAAGAGGAAGCCGAGGAAGCCGCAGCCGCCGTGGCCGTGGCCGCCGGGGTGCGGCGCGTGCCCGGCAGGGGCGGCGGCGGCGCCCGCGTTGTCGATGAGACCCCCGAAGTTGTCGATGTAGAAGCGCTTCTTCATCTGGAAGTCCGAGGTCTGCACGCTGCCGGAGACCTTGCGCGACAGGGCGAGGGAGACGTCGACGGACGCCACCTTGGCGGCGCTGTCGAGGTCCCAGGTGCCGGTGATCGACGTCCCGCTCTCGTCGTTGTACGTGAGGGTGAAGGCGCTGACGCCCGTCATCACCGTCTCCCAGCCGGTGCCGTCGGTGGGCGGCGCGCAGTCGGTGGGGGTGGCGGTGCTGCGGAAGTTGCCGTTGCCGACCTTGGGGAAGTTGGCGGCGCCCGGATCGACGATCCGCCCCCAACACTGCCGCCGGAGCAGCACGCAGTCCGTGCTCCCGGCCGGACAGGCGTTGCCCGGCGTGGCGGAGTCTTCGAGCGACCAGAAGACGCGATCGACGGTGGCGGCGTAGCCGCCGGCGTTCTTCTGGAACATCTCGTCGAGCTGGACCGCGGGCGCCCCGCCGCTGTTGAACGTGTTGCCGCTGCCCGCGCCGTTGCTGAGCGCGATGCCCAGGTACGGACCGTCGGTGGCGGTGGCGGAGCCGTTCCACTCGCGCTCGTACCAGCCGCCGTCCACTGCGCCGACCACGAGGTGGACGTGGTGGCTGCCGCTCTCCCACTTGTTGAGGGCCCACGGACACAAGCGCGAGGACGGGTGGCCCGCGTCGCAGATGTCGCCGGCGCCGAACACGCCGCCGGACGGGCCCGTGAGGAGCGTCGCCGTGGTGTTGTCGCACTGGTAGCTGGTCGCGCCCCCGGCGCTCGGCACGCAGGGGGAGATCTCCGAGGTCACGTCGAGGTGGTTGAGCGCCGCGCCGCCCCCGACGTCGGCGACGGTGACGATGCCGTTGAGGTCCGCGTTCGGGTACGGCAGGTCACCCAGAAAGACGATGTTGTCCGGCTTGCCGATGCGGATGAGCGGGCGCAGTTGGTGGTCCTCGCGCGTCCCCACAAAGTCGGGGACGTCGATGCGGTCACCGCGCGGGACGCCGACGCCCATGGCGGTGATGTCCTTGCCGATGATGTCGAAGACGAGCTCGGCGTCGCGTGCGAGCGCGGCCTTGGCCACGGCATTCTGCTGGGCGCTGTGGGCGTTGAGGAGGGTGAGGAGCGCCGCCGCCGCGATGACGGAGCCGATGGCGAGCGCGACGGCGACCTCGATGAGGGTAAAGGCTCTGCTCTTCATCCCTGTCCCTTCAAGCCAGTCATGGTGATGGCCTTCAGCCCTTGCCGGGTGGGGTAGTGGACGGTGACGATGATCTCGAAGATGTTGGCGTCGAGGCCGAACGGTGACCTGGTGGCGTAGGCGGCGGTCTGGTCGGTGATGGTCCACTCCCAGCTCATGCCCGGGAAGCACGTCGTCGCCGGCGGCACCGGCTGGCACGCCCCCGGCGTCGCGTCGACGGCGATCGGCGCCTGCGTGATCGGCGTGATGCCCTCCACCGAGCCGAGCTCCTCGAGCTTGGCGTGGCACAGCGTCATCGCCTGCGCCTTGCGGGTCGCGTACGTGGTGTCGGCGCGCTGCTCGGTGAGCACCGCGAACGTGGAGGCGAGCACCGCGGCGAGGATGGCGCCGCCGAACAACGCCTCGATGAGCAGGTACGCACGGGGCGACCGGCGTCGGCGCGGCGGGCGAGCGGGGGCCGGTGCGACGAGAGGTGATGTCATGGGCAGCTCGTGGAGGTGATGGTCACCGGGGCGGTGAGCGCCGCCGGCGCGCGGATCGCGACCCGCTCACAGATGCGGCCACGGCGGTCGATGTCGACGACACCGAAGGAAGGGCCGACGCTCTGCACGAGCACGCGCGCGCCGTACTCGGTGTTGGTGAGCGTGCCGTCGCCGCGCAGGCGGCTGTTGGGGCGGAAGACGATCTCGTCGCCGGCGGCGCCCGCCGTGTCCGAGATCGTCGCCGTGGCCGGCGAGATGTCCACGGTGCGGGTGGCGGTCCAGCCGTCGCTGTCGAGGGTGCCGCTGTTCACGCAGTCGCTCGAGTTGTGGCGCTCGAGCGCGATGCGGTTGGGCTGGACCATCGTCACGCGATAGCAGCGCCCCTCGGTGACCGCGCGCCGCCGGCCGTCCTCGACGGCGCTGGCCACGATCGACGACGCCTCGCGCCCGCGCGACGAGCGCAGCATCGGCAGCATCGCGGGGGCCGCGAGGGCCGCGATCACGCCGATGATGGCGATGACGACGAGCATCTCGATGAGTGAGAAACCACGATGCGGCTGCACAGATTGTCCCCCTCACGGCGCTTGAGCTGGCGTGGAAGCTCAAGTCTCCAGAAATGCCGTTTGACCGTCAACGTTGACACCGGCGCCGAGGTGGGGGCGTCAGCGGTGCGCCCCGCCGCTGTGCGCCGAGGTGGACGCCTCCGCGCGACCCATCGGGGTCCTAGAGAAGTCGCCGCGCGGCGTAGCAGAGCCGGCGCCGGGTCCCGTCGCCGGGGCGCACGAGAGCCCTGCACATCGCCACGAAGCCGCCACAGCGACACCGCTCCAAATTCCGCGTCCGGACGTCTCGGTGTCAGCGCACCGGCGACGGGCCTGGCGCGCGTGGCGGCACGCCCGCCGCTTCGTGCGCCCCGCCGCTGTGCGCCGACCCATCGGGGTCCTAGTCGTCGACGGTGGCGCGCACGGTCCCGCGCTCGACGCGCACCTCGAGCCTGGTGCCGGCGGGCGCGTCCACGGGATCGCGCACGACGGCGCCGTCGTCGACGCGGCGCGCGATGGCGTAGCCGCGGGCGAGCACCGTGAGCGGCGAGATGGAGTCGAGCCGCGCCACGAGCACGTCGAGCGTGCGCCCGCCCGCTGCGCGCTGCGCCTGCGCCGCGGGCAGCAGGCGCGCCGAGAGCCCGGACACGCGCGCGCGCCCCGTCGCCATCCGGCGGGCCGGCGACGCCGCGCGCAGGCGCTCCTCGAGCCGCGTGAGGCGCGCGCGGCGCTCCGCCACCTGCCGCGACGGCGACGCCGCGCGCAGGCGCTCTTCGAGCTTCGCCACCGTCGCGCGCCGCGCCTCGCGCGAGGCGCCGACGGCGCGCTCGAGGCGGTGCGCGAGCGCGTCGGCGAGACGGCGCTCGGCGGCGACGACGTGCCGCGGGTCGGGCAGGCGGCGGCGGGCGCGCTCGAGGCGGGCGCGCGCGTCGGCGAGGGCGTGGCGCAGGGCGGCGTCGAGGCGGCGCGCGTCGGCGTCGACCTGGTGCGTGAGGACGTCGAGCCGGGGGACCGCGAGCTCGGCGGCGTTCGAGGGCGTGGCCGCGCGCAGGTCGGCCACCAGGTCGGCGATGGTGACGTCGCTCTCGTGACCGACGCCGGCGACCACCGGCGTCTGCGCGTGGGCGATGGCGCGCGCGACGGGCTCGGTGTTGAACGCCCAGAGGTCCTCGAGGGAGCCGCCGCCGCGCACGACCAGCAGCACGTCACAGCCGCCGTGCTTGTCGAGGCGGCGGATGGCGTCGGCGATGTCGGCGGCGGCGCCGTCGCCTTGCACCTTGGTGGGCCCCACCACCACGCGCAGGCGCGGCATGCGGTCGAAGAGCACCTTCAAGGCGTCGCGGATGGCGGCCCCCGTCGACGACGTTACGATCCCTACGCTGCGCGGGAGCCGCGGCAGGGCCCGCTTGCGCTCGCGCGCGAACAAGCCCTCCGCCTCCAGCTTCTCCTTGAGCTGGCGGAACGCGAGGTCGAGCGCGCCCTCGCCGACGGGCTCCACGCGCACCACCCGCATCTGCACCTGCGCCCACTCCGTGACGCTGGGTTTGCCTACGGCGACGATCTGCATGCCGTGCCTGAGGTCGAACTTGATGCGCTTGCTGTCGTTGAAGAACACGATGCACGGCAGCTTGGCCCGCGCGTCCTTGAGGTCGAACGTGATGTGTCCGGTGTTGAGCACGCGCGCGCTCGAGATCTCGCCGACCACGCGCAGGTCGCCGCCGCGGGCGATGTGCTCGACGTTGGCCCGGGCGCGCCGGAGCACCTCGCCCGGGCGCAGCGCCCCGGCCTCCGGGGCCGCCGCGGCCTCGACGCCGGCCCGCACAGGAGGGCTCTTCGCCGTCATTCGACCTCGGAGCTTCTCACGTCGAGCCGGCGCCGGCGCCAGCATTGTTCCGAAGGCGGCCCCTGCGGTACAACCGCCTGCCCCGCATCCAACGAGAGAGCGATCATGACCGACAAGCCGATCCCCCCACCGCCCCCTCCCCCACCCGGCATGGCGGTCCCGCCGCCGCCGCCGCCCCCGCCCGGCATGGGTGCCGCTCCTCCGCCGCCCCCGCCGCCCCCGGGCATGCCGCCGCCGCCGCCGATGGCCGCCGGCGTCCCCGCGCCGCCGCCGCCGCCCCCGGGCATGGCGCCGCCGCCGATGCCTGCGCCGCTGCCGCCCACGCCCGGCGTCGCCGCCGCCGCCCCCGCCGCCGCGCCCGCGGCCATCCCGATGCGCACCATCCGCAAGATGGAGGCTGTCGTCGTCGACTGCGTGCGCCGCACCCACGACGCCACGTCCATCTACTTCTTCGTCGGCGAGACCGGCCCGTACCGCGCCGGCCAGTTCATCTCCATCGACGTGCACCAGTTCCCCGACCTCAAGCGCTGGGTCGATCACCTCGAGGCGCTCAAGGGCAAGAAGGAGCCCATCCGCTCCTACTCGATGCAGTCGGCGCCCGGTGAGAAGTGCGTCTCCATCTGCGTGAAGGCCGAGGAGTACGACGCCAAGGTCCACAAGTTCCCGCCGCTGTTGTCGCCGTTTTTGTCGTCGGGCGCGCTCAAGGGACGCGAGTGCGTCATCTCGGGCTTCACCGGCGCCTATTACATCCCCGACGACATCGAGCAGAAGACGGACCAGGTCCTGCACTTCGTCGCCGGCTCCGGCATCGTGCCCAACTACGGCATCGTCAAGGACGAGCTGAAGAACAACAAGAACCCCAAGGTCAAGCACGTCATGATCGACGTGAACAAGACCGTGGGCGACATCATCCTGCACGATCAGCTCAAGGCGCTGGAGCGCGCGTACCCGGACCGCTTCCAGTTCATCAACCTCGTCACGCGCGAAGACCCGTCGTACCTCGGGCCCAACTACTTCAAGGGCCGCCCGACGGCGGAGATCACGCGCAAGTACGTCAACGACCCGAGCTCGGTGCGCGTCTACGCTTGCGGCGCCGCCATCACCAAGCACCAGAAGGCCGCGGCCAAGGAGAAGGGCACCGAGCCCACCCCGCGCTTCATGGAGTCCGTCGAGAAGATCCTCGAGGAGCTCGGCGTGCCGAAAGCACACTTCAAGAAAGAAGAGTTCGGCTGACGCCGACGGGGGAGCACACATGGGATTCATGGACAAGATCAAAGGGATGTTCGGCGGCGGCGCCACGGGCAAGTTCGTCGACAAGCTCGTGGCCGCGGCCGAGGACGAGATCGTCAAGCGCGTGATCGCCGAGGTGAAGTCGAAGGCGGAGGGCGAGGCCAAGGGCAAGATCAAGGAGATCGCCCTTCAGGTCATGCGCCCCAAGCTGCACGAGATCACGTCGCAGGATCCCACGGGGCTCGCCACCCGCATGGGCGACCAGATCCTCGAGAAGGCGGCCGAGAAGGTCGTCGACAAGGTCTGGGACAAGGTGAAGGACCAGATCGTCCAGCGGGCCGCGTAGACGGGCAAACCCCGGCTACTGGAACGTCATCGGGCCGCGGCCGCCGAACGTGTATGACGCACGCCAGGCGGCCGCTCCCGCATCCGCGATGAGCGTCTCGAAGCGCGCCGGCTCCATCTCCTCGAGGAAGAAGCCGGGGCCGAGCTGCTCGAGCTCGAGGCGCGTCACCCGGCGCGGCCCGCCCCAGTCAGGCTCGTCGTCGGAGAAGCACAAGATGTGGAGCACGCCGCCCGCGGGCATGACCTCGGCGAGGCTCTTCAGGTAGTGCGCGCGACCCTCGTCGGTGAGCGTGTGGAACAAGCCGCAGTCGAGCACGGTGTCGAACGTGTTGTTCAAGCGCGCGAGGTCGAGCGCGTCGGCCACGAGGAAGCGCGGCGCGCGCACGGCGCCGCGGGCCTTCTCGCGCGCGAGCTCGATGGCGCGCTCGACGCCGTCGATCGCGAGCACGTTGAAGCCGCGGTGCGCGAGGAAGAGGGCGTTGTCGCCGGTGCCGCAGGCGACGTCGAGGATGTGGCCGTGGAACGCGTCGCAGTCGGCGAGCGCGACGACGACCGACTGGGGGCGCCCGATCTCCCAAGGCGGTGTCCCCAGGTAGAGGTCGTCGAGCGCGCCCATGCTCAGGTCATAGCGACGACGCGGAGAGCAGGAAGAAGTGCGTGCGATGCCAGAGCGAAAGCGCGCCCTCCACGGCGGCGGCGACGGCGTCGGCCGCGAGGTCTTCGAAGCGGACGTGCAGGCCTTCGCCGTCGACGGTGACGCGGGCCGCCATGGGCGCCAGCGCCTTCAGCTCGGGCACGGCGGCCACGAGCAGCGCGGGATCGTCGGCGTGGATGACGAAGGCGGCGTCGACGACGTCATCTTCGACCTTGACCTCCGAGAGCGCCTCCACGGCGCCGCGCACGCCGCGCTGCGGCGTGATCCGGATGCGGGGCAGGCCCCCGCCCTCGGCGTGCTCCCCCGGCAGCGGCGCGCGCAGCTCGAGCGCGGCGAGGCCGGAGGTCCCGGGGGTCCACGTGAGCCGTGCGTGCCACTCCTCGGCGAAGTCGAGGGCGACCTGCAGCGCGAACGCGGACGGATCGGGGGCCCCCTCGATGCGCACGAAGGGGACCGCCGCCACCAACGAAGTCACGTCGAGCCTCGCCGCCATGGCCTTGCAGGCTACGCCAGACACGACACCGGCACACAGCGCGCGCGCCGCCAGAGGGCTGTTGAATTTGCGACGGGGCGCCGATAAGGCAGCGCTGCTGCTGCGCAATCGCAACGCCCGAACTCCGCCAGGCCCGGAAGGGAGCAACGGTAGGGTCCCCTGCGATGTGCGCAGCGGCCTTTTCACGCGCGGCCGTTCTCTCCGGCCGCCTGACGCCGCGGCCGCCGGGCCGCAGACACCGCGAGGTCCCTGGATGCGCGCTTACGGTCCTGCTGTCGTCGTCACTCTGGCTCTGGCCGGCTGCCCGGCGGCGCAGAAGTTGCCCGACAAGGTGCCGACGGCGCCGGTGCTGCCCGTGCTCGCGGGGACGTACGCCGAGGAGTCCTGCCGGAAGATCACGAACGCCGACGGCACCGACAGCTTCGTGAAGCAGTCGTGGATCATCACGCCGTCGACGTGGTCGCGCGACGTCGTCGTCTACGGCGACGATCAGTGCACCACCAAGCAGGCCACCATCCACGCCGACGGCCCCTACAACGTCACCGGGCCGTCCAAGTCCGTCCCGGGAGCGTTCGATGTGGACCGCGCGTTCTCGCACCGCGTGGTCACGGCGCACGTCGACGGCTACATCGCGGTGCTCCAGTCCTACGGCTGCGGCAAGGCGCCGTACGCCGTCAACGAGCCGCAGGACGTGCTCGCGGGCGGCTGCAAGGACCTCGGGCTCATGCCGTGCGACAAGGAGCACGACATCGTCAAGCTCGACAAGGACACCATCGCCTTCGGCAAGCGCCCCGCCGACAACGACATCTGCACGCCGGACAAGCGGCCCACCGAGCTCGAGACCCCGCTCAAGAAACAGTAGGGCTCGCCCCCGCCGCCGCCGCGGCCGGAAGTAGAGTCGGCGCGTGGCCCCGCTCGCCCTCGTCCTCACGCTTGCGTGCGCGCATCCGGTGGCGCCGCCGACGTCGTGGACGGCGCTGCAACAGGACCTGCCGAAGGACAAGGGCAAGCGCGCCCGCGTGCTCTTTCGCTTCGTGCGGGACGACAGCAGCGCCCTCGACGATCGGCTGCGCGCGGCGCGCGCGTTATTCGGGTCGCTCGCCCCCACCGACCCCAAGCGCGTCGACGCCGCCGTCGCCGAGGCGGAGCTGTTCGCCGTCGCCGGCAAGCGCGGCCAGCGGCGCGGCGCGCTGCTGCGCGCGCGGGCGGACGCGCGCCGGCTGCACCAGGACGGAAAGGCCGCGCAGCTCGAGCGCGCCCTCGACGGCGACGTGGCCCTGAGGAAGCTCGAGCGCTTCCTCGATCACCGCCGGGGCGCCGGCGCCGAGCCGGCGTCGGTGAAGAGCGCCGCCGACGCCGTGGACGACGCGCTGCCCTCTTGGCTCGCGCTCGGCGACGAGCGCGCCCACGGCGCCGCCCGCATCGCGCTCGCGCGGCGGCAAGCGCTCACCGACGCCGACGCCGCCGCGCGCGCCCTCGGCGACGCCGTCGACGCGCTCGGCACCGGCCGCGACGCCGCCGCCGTGCGCGCCGACGGCTGGCGCGCCATGGCGCGGCTCGCCGAGGACGCCGGCCGCCTCGAGGACGCCGCCGCCGCCGCGCTCGCGGCCGACCGCGCCGACGCCGTGAACCCGAGGGTCGCCGCGGCGCCGGTGACGGCGCCGGAGGGCGGCGCGGCGGCGCCGCGCTACACGCGCAGCCGCGACACGGCCGCGTTGTGCGGCCGCCTGCGCGACAAGGGCGTGAGCTGCGCGAAGGTGGAGATGAAGCGCTGGGGCGCGCGCACGTTCTACGACTTCAGCCGTGAGCGCAGCGGCGGCTTCAACCGCGGCCGCGCCGACGACGTGCTCCACGAGTACGAGTCGCTGTTGCAGGGCTGCCTGCAGCAAGGCGCGCGCAAGAACCTCACCACCAACACGCACGTCGAGCTCGAGTGGGGCGTGGGCAACGACGGCCACGTGCTGCAGCGCTTCGACCTGCGCCCCATGCGCCTGCGCGGCTCCCTCGTCGAGAGCTGCCTCACGGGCGCCTTCGCCGCGTTTCGCTATCCGCGCTACCGTGGCGAGATGCAGCACGTGCGCCTGAGCTACGACGTCGGCGAGTGACGACGACGCAGGGGCGGAGACTGAAGGTGGCGGCGGCCCGTGCTAGCGTCGCGCCGTGCGCTGGGGATCCCTGCTTCTGCTGCCGCTGTGTGCGTGCGTGCTCACCTGTGCGTCGCCGCCGCCGCCGCGGCCTCCCCCGCACAAGCCCGCGCCCAAAAAGCCCGAGCCGCCGCCGCCGCCGCCGCGGCCCGAGACGCCCGTCACCTGGGACGACGTGCCCGACTACTACGGGAGCAAGTGCCCGGGGCCCTTCTTCGAGCTGAAGGAGCCGAAGACCGTCGAGGTCGGCAAGCGCACCTTCACCATCCTCGGCAGCACATTGAGGCTCGAGGGTGGGCCGTGGAAGGGCCCGCTCAAGATCGGCGTGCTCGGCGCGGTGAAGGACCCCGACTACGACACGCGCGTGAACATCAAGAAGGCCATGCGCATGTTCAAGCGCTACGGCGTGCAGTTCGTCGTCGTGAACGGCGACCTCGTCGGCGACGAGGCCGGCGACCTCGCCAAGGTGGTCAGGATGCTCGGCGAGGAGATCCCGCTGCCCATCTTCGCGCACTCCGGGAACTACGAGTGGACCACCGCCTTCACCGAGACCCTCGCCGAAGAGGCCAAGACCCACCCGCAACTGTTCAACATGAACATCCTGCGCCACGTCGACTTCGGCGGCGTGCACCTCTTCTCGCTGCCCGGTTGGTCCAACCGCCAGTTCGTGAAGGCGGCCGCCTGCTACTACGGCACCAAGGACGTCGACGCGCTCGAGGAGCAGATCCGTCCGATCGCCGAGCGCGGCGACGTCGTCATCATCACCGCGCACGGGCCGCCGCGCGGGCGCGGCCGGCAGTCCATCGACTTCGCCTTCGACGCCGGCAACGTCGGCGACGAGGACCTCCAGCGCCTCATCAAGGACGTCCCCGTCCACTTCGGCCTCTTCTCCCACATCCTCGAGGCCGGCGGCCGCGCCACCAGCGACGTGGTCCGCCAGCCCCCCATCCGGATGCCCATGCGGCGGCCGCAGCGCTCGCTCTACCTGAACGCCGGCTCCGCCTCGTCCTTCTCCTGGCGCATGCTCAACCGGAGGACCTCGCGGGGCATGGCCGCCATCTTCGTCCTCGACGACATCAAGCACGGCGGGCGCGCCCGGGTGACCTTCCTGAAGCTGCGCCGGTGACGCCGTGCCTCGTGCGGGCCGTCGTGATCCGGCCGAGCATGAAAGCCGCGCCCCCGCCCGTTATGCTGCCGCTCGATGCCCTCCCGCCGAACCGTCCTGGCCGGGCTCGCCGGCTCCCTCGTCGCCGCCCGCGCCGCGCGCGCCCAGGATCGGGAGCGGCAGACGTGGGGCTTCGACCTCGACGAGGTGGAGCTCTTCGTCAAGGACCTGGACCCGGCCCACGAGGGGCTGCGCATCGGGCAACTCTCGGACATCCACATCGGCGCCAACACCCCCGACGGCCGCGTCATCGCCGCCGTAGACGCGTTGAACGCGGCCAAGCCGGACCTCGTCGTCCTCACCGGCGACTACGTCACGCACAAGGGCGACCCGCTCGAGAAGGTCCCGGAGCTGCTGCACCGGCTCGAGGGTGACGTCGTCGCCGTGCTCGGCAACCACGACCACTGGACCGACGCCAAGACCATCAAGCGCGACCTCGAGCGCTGCGGCTTCTGCGTCCTGCAGAACGAAAACACCTCGCTGCGCGTGCGCGGCCGTCCGTTCCAGGTGCTCGGCGTCGACGACGCCGTCACCGGCCACGACGACGTCACCGCCACGTGGAAGGGCAGCGCCGCGGGCTCGCGCCTGGTGCTCGCGCACGCGCCGCCCACCGTCGACAAGCTGCCGCGCGAAGCCGGCGTCGCCTGCCTGTCGGGCCACACCCACGGCGGGCAGATCTGGCTCGGCCCCGTCACCGCGGGCCTCTTCGCCCGCGTCGGCCAGCCCTACGTGCGCGGCCTCTACCACGTCCACGGAAACGCGCTGTACGTGAGCCGCGGCCTCGGCTTCGGCCGCGGCTCGCCGCTCATGCGCGTGGGCAGTGAGCCCGAGGTCACCGTCTTCACCCTGCGCGCCGCGGGCGTTCACCGCAGCGTCTGAGCGCAGACGAGCCGCTCGCCCGGCCTCGATCGATCCGCGCGGAATGCGGCGCGGCGTCCGCACGCTACCATCCCGCCATGCGTCTGCTTGCCCTCCTCGGCCTGCTCCTCCCCTGCGTCGCGTGCGACCAGTTCGCCAAGGTGCTCGCCGTCGATCACCTGCGCGGCGCCGGCGAGGTGCGCGTCGTCGACGGGCTCTTCCGCCTGATCTACGCCGAGAACCCCGGCGCGTTCCTCGGCCTCGGCCGCGGGCTCCCCGAGGGCTGGCGCGTGGCGCTCTTCGTCGCGGGCGCGTCCCTGATGCTCCTCGCGGCGGCGGTGGTGGTGGTGCGCAAGAGGCTGGCGCTGCCCCTGTTCGTCGGCGTGGCGCTCCTGGTCGCCGGCGGCGTCGGCAACATCGTCGATCGCGTGTCGCGCCCCGGCGGCCGCGTCGTCGACTTCGCCCAGCTCGGCGTGCCCACGCCCTGGGGCCCGCTGCAGACCGGCATCTTCAACGTCGCCGACCTGCAGATCGTGGCCGGCGCCGCCGCCGTGGTGTGGTTCGCCCGCAAGAAGAAGAACCCCGCGGCGGCCCCGCTCGTATCCGATCCGGAGTGAGCCGCCCGCCGCCGCGGCGGACCCGGTCGTCCGGTCGCTGATCCGTGCGCGCTGCACTGTGTGATCCGGCGCGCATCACGGCGCGCGCGAAGCTCGCGTACCCCCTGCGATTCCGCTGGCCGCTCACACACAACCGAGGTCACCCACCATGCTGCGTCTGCACGCCGTGTCATCTCTCGTTTTGCTCGCCGCGCTCACCGCGTGCGGCGCGCCGGCCTCCCAGTCCCGCCGGCCGACGGCGCCGCCCCCGGCCGTCGACGACAACAACAACAACGACAACAACAACAACAACGACAACAACAACGACAACAACGACACGCCCGTCACCGGGCCGCGCCGGATCACCGTGCAGCTTCAAAACGTCGCGCCGTGGACCGTCGCCAAGTCCGGCGTGATCGACACGCCCGTCGGCGCCACCGCCGCGGGACCGCTGCGCAGCGGTGAGGCGTACGAGGTCACGTTCACCGCGGGCAAGAGTCAGCGCGTGAGCTTCGCCATGATGTTCGGCGCGTCCAACGACTGGTTCTACGGCTCGCCGGAGGGCGGCATCGCCCTGTACGACAACAACGGCGTGCCCCTCACGCAGGACGTGACCCCGAACGTTCGGCTCTACGACGCGGGCACCGAGATCGACGAGGAGCCCGGCGTCGGGGCGTCCACCGGGCCGCGGCAGCCCTCGCCCGACGACGGCGCCGCAGATCCGGTGAGCATCGTCCGCGCCGTGTCGAACCCGGTCCAGCTCACGGACGGGACGATGTTCACGCTGCCCGCCGTGAGCGCCGTCCTCCACGTCACCATCACCCCCGTGGGCGACCGCGCCTTCAAGCTGCGCGTCGAGAACGTGTCGCCCGCCGGCGCGCTCTCGACGACCGAAGGCCCGAAGGACATCGCGCTGTCCCCCGGCGTCTGGGTGGTGCACGGCGCCGGCGACCCGCTGTTCACGACGGGCGAGCCGGACCGCGGCGAGGGCCTCGAGCTGATCGCCGAGTCGGGCCGCGTGCAGATGCTCGCGAGCGGGCTGGCGGAGAAGTCCGGCGTGGCGACGCCGTTTTCGCCCGGCGCGTACGTGGTGCACCAGTCCGGCGAGCCGCTGTTCAGCGTCGGCCAGCCCGACCGCGGCCTCGGCCTCGAGCAGCTCGCCGAGTCGGGCAACGTGAGCGTGCTCGACGACTCGCTCGGCACGGTGTTCCCCGAGGGCGCCTCGCTCAAGGCGGTGTTCAACACCGTCGACGGCGCCGACGGCCCCGGCCCGCTGCGCCCCGGCCAGACCTACTCGTTCTCCTTCGTCGCGAGCCCCGGCGACCGCCTCTCGTTCGCCTCGATGTTCGGCGCGTCCAACGACTGGATCGTGGGCACGCCCGCGGACGGCATCCCGCTCTTCGATGAAAACGGCGTCGCGCTCGAGGGCGACCACACCGCGGAGCTGAGCTTCTACGACGTCGGCACCGAGATCAACGAGGAGCCCGGCGTCGGCGCGCACACCGGCCCGAACCAGACCTCGCCCGACGACGGCCCCGCCGACCCCGACGACCTGGTCCGCGTGGTGAGCACGTCGGACTACCCGCTGCCGGTGGCGGCGCACCTCGCGCTCTCCATCACCGCCGAAGCGCTCTGACCGTCGCGGCCCGACGGGCGCGCGCCCCCCTTTCGCCGCCGGCGCAAGGGGGGCGCGGCCGCGTTGGCACCGGCGGTTCCTGCGGCTATGGGCGCGGCATGCCCTCGTGGACCCTGCCGCTCGTCGGACCCGGGCTCGCCGTCGACCTGTCGCGGCCGCGCGATCTGTCGGTGCGCGTCACGCCGGCCGTCGCGGGGGTGGCGCCCGCGGGCCGCGCGTTCGGCCTGCCCGCCGCCAGGGCCCGCGCCGTCGAGGTCGGCGGCTTCGTCGGCGACGTCCGCCGCGGCGGCTCGTGCAACTGCGAGACCTGGGAGATCACGCCGCACGGCGACGGCACCCACACCGAGGGCGTCGGCCACCTGCTCGAGGAGCGTGTCCACGTCGTCGACCTCGTCGATCAGGTGCTCCTGCCGACGCTCGTCGTCACCGTGACACCGGCGCGCCTCGAGGACGTGCAGGACGACGTCGCCGGCAACCACGGCCCCGACGACCTCGTCGTCGACGAGCTGTCCTTGCGCGAGGCCCTCGACGACGCCGAGTCCCGCGCGCCGGCGTGGTTCGCGCCGCACGCCCTCGTGGTGCGCACCGCGCCCGGCGAGGAGCGGCGGCGCGCGCGCTTCACCGGCGGAAACCCGCCCTACTTCAGCGTCGACGCGGCGGCCCTCGTGCACGCGCGCGGCTATGCGCACCTGCTCGTCGACCTGCCGAGCCTCGATCGCGAGGACGACGGCGGGCTCCTCGCCGCCCACCGCGCCTTCTTCGACCTGCCACCGCGCGCCACGCACCTGTCGGGGGCGGCGCCGCGCTCGTCGGTGACGGAGCTCGTCGCCGTCGACAGCGACGTCGAAGACGGCGCCTGGGCCCTCAACCTCCAGCTCGCTCCCCTCGCGGCCGACGCGGTGCCGTCGCGCCCGCTCCTCTTTCCGCTCGTCGCACAGGCGCCGAGCTGGTTGCGCTCATGACGAACCCCGAAGAGCGGGGGGCAATCCCCCGCGCCACGCTCGCCTCTGCCCGCGCGCTCGACGAGGCCGATCCCCTGCGGCGCTTCCGGGAGCGGTTCGCGTTCCCGCAGCACGAGGGCAAGGACGCCGTCTACCTCGTCGGCAACTCGCTCGGGCTCATGCCCAAGGCCACGCGCGACGCCGTCAACCAGGAGCTCGACGCGTGGGCCGCCCTCGGGGTCGAGGGACACTTCGCGCGTTCGTCGTCGTCGGGCGCCGCTCCCATCGAGCCGTGGTTTTCGTACCACGAGCTGTTCGCGAAGCGCGGCGCCGCGCTCGTGGGCGCCACGCCGGGCGAGGTGGTGGCCATGGGCTCGCTCACCACCAACCTGCACCTGTTGATGGTGAGCTTCTATCGGCCGACGTCGACCCGCTACAAGATCGTCGTCGAGCCGCGGCCGTTTCCGTCGGACCGCTACGCCGTCCTGTCTCAAGGCCACTTCCACGGCCACGACGACGCGCTCGTGGAGCTGCAGCCGCGCGACGGCGAAGATCTGTTGCGGACCGAGGACGTGCTGCGCTTCATCGACGAGCACGGCGACGAGGTCGCGCTCTTCTTGATGGCCGGCGTGAACTTCTACACGGGCCAGCTCTTCGACATCCGCGCCATCACGCGAGCCGCGCGCAACAAGGGCATCGTGGTCGGCTGGGACCTCGCCCACGCCGCCGGCAACGCACCGCTCTCGCTGCACGACGACGACGTCGACTTCGCCGCGTGGTGCACCTACAAGTACCTGAGCTCCGGGCCCGGCAGCGTCGCCATGGCGTTCGTGCACGAGCGGCACGCGCGCGACTTCGCGCTGCCGCGCTTTTGGGGCTGGTGGGGCAACGACCCGGCCACCCGCTTCGTGATGGGCCCCGACTATCAGCCGCAGCCCGGCGCCGCCGGCTGGCAGATCTCGAACGCGCCGGTGCTGTCCATGGCCGCGCTGCACGCGTCGCTCGCGATCTTCGACGAGGCCGGCATGCCCGCGCTGCGCAAGAAGTCGGAGGCGCTCACCGCGTTTCTGCTCGAGCAGCTCGACGGGCCCGGCGACGCGGGAGGCAAGCCTTCGCCCGCCGGTGGGCGCGCAGGGATCCCCGGCGTCACGTGCATCACCCCGCGCGATCCCGCCGCGCGCGGCGCCCAGCTCTCGCTGCGCACCGAGGGCAAAGACGCCGCCGCGCTGGCCAAGGCGCTCCTCGCCAAAGGCGTCTACGTCGACGAGCGCCGGCCCGACGTCATCCGCGTGGCGCCGGTGCCGCTTTACTGCACGTTCGAAGACTGCGTCCGCTTCGCCCACACCCTTCGGGAGTGCCTGTGACCTCCACGGCTGCACCCGCGCGCGACAAGCGCATCACCATCGCCGGCGCCGGCCTCGTCGGCTCCCTCCTCGCCATCCTCCTCGCCCGCCGCGGCTACCGGGTCACCGTCGTCGAGCGCCGGCCGGACCCGCGCTCGGGGAACGTCGTCGGCGGGCGCTCCATCAACCTGGCGCTCTCCGATCGCGGGCTGCTCGCCCTCGAGCGCGCCGGCATCGCCGACGACGTCGCGGCCGTCGCCATCCCCATGCGAGGCCGCCTGGTACATCCGCTCGGCGGACCGACCTCGCTGTTGCCGTACGGGACGGCGGGGCAGGCCATCAACTCGGTCTCCCGCGGCGGCCTCAACACCACGCTCATCGAGCTCGCCGCGCGCGAGAAGAACGTGACGCTGCGCTTCGGCGAGAAGTGGCAGGGCTCCGTCCGCGACGTCGGCGACGACGAGATCTCTGATCGGCGCCGACGGCGCCTTCTCCGCGGTGCGCCTGTCGATGCAGACGCAGACCGATCGCTTCGACTACAGCCAGGACTACCTGGCGCACGGCTACAAGGAGCTGTCCATCCCGCCGGGGCCGGGCGGCGCGTTTCAGCTCGACAAGAACGCGCTGCACATCTGGCCGCGCTCGAGCTTCATGCTCATCGCCCTGCCGAACCTCGACGGCAGCTTCACCTGCACGCTGTTCCTCGAGCTCGACACCTTCGCCCAGGCCGACAAGGCGTGGTTCGCCGCGCAGTTCCCCGACGCGCTCGCGTTGATGCCCGACTTCGACGCGCAGTGGGAGACGAACCCGGTGTCGTCGCTGGTGACGGTGCGCTGCTACCCGTGGTCCTACGCGGGCCGCGCGCTCCTCGTCGGCGACGCCGCCCACGCCATCGTGCCCTTCTACGGCCAGGGCATGAACGCGGGCTTCGAAGACTGCCGCGTGCTCATGGACACCCTCGAGCAGTGCGCGCTCCCGAGCGGGGCCGACGACTGGCCCGCCGCCCTGTCGCGCTTCGAGCGCGAGCACAAGCAAAACGCCGACGCCATCGCCCACCTCGCCGTCGAGAACTTCGTCGAGATGCGGGACAAGGTCGCGGATCCGGTGTTCTTGAAGAAGCGCGCGCTCGAGCGGCGGTTGGCCGCGCTGCTGCCCGGCAAGGTGGTTCCTCTGTACACCATGGTCACGTTTTCGCCGCGGCTCCCCTACGCCGAGGCGCTCCGTCGAGGACGGGCGCAGCAGCGCGTGCTCGACGTGGCCGCGGAGCGCCCCGACGTCGACGACGCCACTCTCCGGACGTTGGCCCTGGAATTGCTCGAGAATTGACCGGCGTCGCCCCTCACCCGTAATGTGTGGGCGACCATGGCATTCCCGCCTCGCCCCACCGCGAAGCCGCCGGCGGCAGCGCAAAAATCTGCGTCAGGCGGCGGCGCGACCAAAGCGCACCCGAAGGTGGGCGCCGACGGCAAGCTCGCCAAAAAGGAGCTGATCGAGCAGTTCACGCCGTTCGTGCGCGGCATCGCCGCCAAGATCAAGAAGTCGCTGGCGAAGAACATCGAGTTCGACGACCTCGTCGCGTACGGCATGGCGGGCCTCCTCGAGGCCGCCGAGCGCTACGACCCCAAGATGGGCGCGAACTTCATGACCTTCAGCTACTACCGCATCCGCGGCGCCATCTACGACGGCCTGCGCGGCATGGGCTGGGTCAACCGCACCGAGTACCAGAAGATCCGCTTCGAGGAGCGCGCCACGGCGTACCTCGAGAACCACGCGTCGCGAGAGACCGTCGGCGGCGGCGACACCAACAAGAGCGTGGAGGACAACGTCGAGGAGCTGGCGGCGCAGGTGTCCCAGCTCGTCACGATCTACGTGACCTCGCTCGAGGCGATGGAAGATCTGCAGGTCGAGGACAAGGAGCGCATGCCCCTCGACGATCGCTTCGCCGACGTCGAGATGAAGCGGCACGTGCGCGACGCGATGGCCAAGCTCCCCCAGGCGGATCGCGAGATCATCCAGATGTACTACTTCAAGGAGCTCTCGCTGCAGGAGGTGGGCAACCGCCTCGGCCTGTCCAAGTCCTGGACCTCGCGTCGTCACGCGCAGGCCATCGAGCGGCTCACCAAGCTCCTGCAGGAGATCTTGAAGGGCTCCACGTAGGGCGGGGGCTCGTCCCTCGCCTTTTCCCGCATCTGTCGTACGCCGCCCGGCCGACGTCCGCCCACAAGGTCGCACCCGATATCGGGAGCATGAGCCTGTTGGGAAAAGTCGCCGCGGTCGAGCGCTTGGTGGTTCACGCCTTCGACCCGGCGACCTCCCGCAGGCCGGCGACGACGCACGCCGCGGACAGGATGGAGGCGCCGAAGAAGAGGCGGGCGCCGACGACGTGGTGGGCGGGCCGGCCGCTGTCCGAGGGGAAGAACGCGCACAAGACCAACACGCGCGAGCAGTTCTCCGCGGCGATGAAGGACGGCAGCAACTGGTTCGAGGGCGACATCCGCAAGGAGCTGCACGGCGACCGCGTGGAGATGCGCCACGACAAGGGCCCCGAGACCGGCGACAACCTCACGCTCAAGGAGTGGCTCGCCATGGGCAAGGCGAGCGGGCGCGGGCTGAAGCTCGACGTCAAGGACAGCGATCAGCTCCCCGAGATCATCAAGGAGACCAAGGCCGCCGGGATCCCGAGCGGCCGCCTGATGTTCAACCTCGGCGACGGCGAGCTCGACACCTACGGCAAGCAGATCCGCAAGGAATTCCCCCATGCCGTCATGGCGATCAACACGCGCGAAGACGGCGACAAGATGGACGGCGCCGAGGTCAAGCGCATGATCGCCCACGCCAAACAGCTCGGGCAGCCGGCGACCTTCGTCGTGCGCTACGACCGGCTCACCGACGACGCCATCAAGAAGCTCCACGGCCACGGCACCATCTCGGTGTGGAACGACACCGGCCGGGGCGGCGTCTCCAAGGGCGACATCGAGCGCGTCACGCGCTCGCTGCGCCGCCGCGGCGTCGACGGCATGATCGACATCCGCCCGAGCGAGTCGACGCTCGACAAGATCAAGGGCGGCATCGACCACGCGAAGAACGCGGCCGGCGAGTGGATCCACGGCGCGGCCGACACCATCACCAGCATCTTGTGAGCCTCGCGCCCGCGCGTCGCCCCGCACATCGAGTGCGCGCGCGCGAGCGGAGCGCCCACGACGGCGTGTGGGTGCATGTACGGCGACGTGGGTGACGTGGGGTCCGGCAGTGATCTTCCCCCCAATGCCTGAGGTCCACACACAAGGTGCGAGGCGATATTGAAGCCATGACCCGCGTGAACTCCTTCCGGACCAACACGACGAGCAGCCTCAAGCGCCCCAAGGGCCGCGACCCGAACACGTGGTGGTGGAACCGCCCGTTGTCGGAGGCCAAGACGGCCGCGCGGACCAACACGCGACAGCAGATGTCGCAGGCGCTTCAATCGAACGCCAACTGGCTCGAGGGCGAGGTGCGCCGCGAGCTGAACGGCGGCCGCCTGCAGATGCGCCACAGCACGGGGCCGGAGCCGGGCGAGAGCCTGAGCCTCGACGAGTGGCTGGCGCTCGGCCGCGCCGCCGGCCGCGGGCTGAAGCTCGACGTCAAGGAGCCCCAGGCCATCGACCAGGCGGTGCGCCAGGTGAAGGCCGCGGGCGTCCCGAGCGAGCGCCTGATGTGGAGCGTCGGCGACGCCGCGATGTCGACGTGGGGCGCCAAGCTCCGCCAGCAGTTCCCGCGCGCCATCCTCGCCATCTACCCGAGCGGCGAGAAGCGCCTCAACAGCGCCGACGTCGCCCGCCTGATCTCGCTCGCCAAGCGCGGCGCCGGCGGCCCCATCGCCTTCGTCATCCACGCCGACCGCCTCACCGACGAGTCCATCGAGGCGCTCAAGGCCTTCGGCAAGGTCTGCGTGTGGAGCCAGGCCGGCCGCTTCCCGAAGGAAGACCTGCTCGAGGTCGCCGACGAGTTCCGCGATCGCGGCGTCGACGGCAGCATCGAGCTGCAGCGCAACGCGCCGCTCGTGGTGAGCGGCGTGCGCGACGCCTACACGAGCGGCGGCGCCCTCAGGCGCTGAAGCTCGAGCCGCACCCGCAGGTGCGCTTGGCGTTGGGGTTGTTGAACTTGAAGCCGTTGCCCTGGAGCGTCTCGACGTAGTCGAGCTCCGTGCCCTTCAAGTAGCTCGCCGAGAAGGCGTCGGTGACGATCTTGAGCTCGTTGACGAGCACGAGGATGTCCTCGTCGTCGACCTCGTCGGTGAAGTTGAGGCTGTACTGGAAGCCGGAGCAGCCGCCGCCCTTCACGCCCACGCGCAGGAAGTCGCCGTCTTCGCCCTGGGTCTCCTCGAGGGCGGCGCGGATCATCTCGAGCGCCTTGTCGGTCATGACGATGGGGAACTCCGTCCGGGCCACCGTCTCACCGGGGAAGTCGGCCGGGGCGGGGGTCTTCTTGAAGCTGGTGAGCGCGACGGTTTCGGACACGGTGTGCCTCCCTCGAAGGTCAAAGCGAATGGTAGCGAGTGGCTGGCGGGGACGCCAGGACTGTCGGTCAGCTCTCGGCGGCCTCGTCGTCGACGGTGACGCCGACGTCGACGGGGCGGCCGGGGATGGCGTAGACGCCGCCGAGCCACTTTTGGAGGTCCACCAGCTTGCACCGCTCGGAGCAGAAGGGCGCAAAGCGGGTGCGGGTGTGGACCTCGCACTTGCACGACGGGCAACGCGGCTGGCTCGACATTCGTGATCCTCGTCTCAACTCTGCTAGCTTGGCGATGTCCTCGCAAGCGGAGACGCGGACTTGGCCAACGTTCCCGACGAGCTCGTGCGGCTGCACGCGCCCCTGACCTGCTGGCACGAGTCCCTCGCCTCGGCCCGGACCAATCCGCTCGTCGCCCTGTCCACGGAAGGCGCGTTCATCGCCACCTCGCGCCCGGTGCCCGCCGGGACGCCGCTGTTCCTCGAGCTGACGCTGAGCGCGGAGGCACGCGCCGAGATCGACGCCGTCGCCGTCGCCGGCAACGGATTTTCGGAGGCCGGGTTCTCCGTGCGCTTCGTCGGCGTCGACGAGCGGACGCGGGACCTCATCGAGCGCGCCGTGCGCCAGTCCCGGGCGCTCGACCCCTTGCCGGCGCCGGCCCCCCGGCCGCCGCCCCGGGCAGCGACCCCGCCGCCCCGGACCCCCACGCCGCCGCCCCGCGCGCCCACGCCGCCGCCCCCCGCAGCGACCCCGCCGCCCCGCGCGCCGCCGCCGCCGCCGCCCCGCGCCGCGACCCCGCCGCCCCGCGCCGCGACCCCGCTGCCCCGCGCCGCGACCCCGCCGCCCCGCACGCCCACGCCGCCGCCGCCCCGCACCGCGACCCCGCCGCCCCGCGCAGCGACCCCGCCCCTCGCAGCGACGCCGCCCCGCGCAGCGACGCCGCCCCGCGCAGCGACCCCGCCCCTCGCAGCGACCCCGCCCCGCGCCGCGACGCCGCGCGCACCGACGCTGCCGCCGCTCGACGAGACGCAGCCGTTCACCGTCGCCACGCGGCGGGCCACGACGCCCCCGGCGGCCACGCCGCACGAGACGCGGCCGTTCACCGTGGCGCCGGGGCCGGCCGACGACACCCACTCGTGGGTGCGCGAAGATCTCGCGCGCGCGGCGCTGCCGTCGCGGGCGACGCCGCCGCCGGCGGAGCCGACGTTGCCGGCGACGACGTCGGCTCCGGCAACGTCGGCGCCGGGAACGTCGGCTCCGGCAACGTCGGCTCCGGCAACGTTGCCGGGGCCGAGGGCGCCGGGGCCGCCGGGGCCGCCGGGGCCGAAGGCGCCGCTGCCGAAGATCGCGTCGCTCGACGTGCCGGGGGCGCCGCTGCCGGCCATCGAGGAGACCCAGCGGTGGCCCACGGCGAAGGTACGGGTCGCGGGCGCGCCGCTCGAGATGCCGGTGGGGGATGTCCCGTTTTCGCCGCCCGACGTCGACGAGGACGCGCCCACGGAGGCCGGCGGCCTCGACGCGCTGTTCCCCGAGGCCGCGGAGGCGCGCTACCCGGAGCCGCGCGTGCCCGGGGGCCTGGAGGCGCCGCCGTCGCTGTCGTTCGATCCCGCGCCGGGCCTCGAGGTGCGCGACGACGGCCCGGCGCTGTCCATCGACGAGGGCACGGGGCTGTCCATGGAGGAGCGCGCGGCGCTGTCGGGGGAGGGCGAGGCCGTCGTCGACGCGGACGAGGACGGCGGCGTCGACGTCGACATGGACGACAACCCCTTCGGCGCGGCCGGCGGGATCCTCGGCGACGAGGCCGAGCTGCCCGTCGGCGGCGGGCTGTCCTTCGGCGTCGAGGTCACCGACCCCGGCGGCAGCGCCACCATGGAGGACGTGCCCATCGACAGCCTGGACGAGAGGCCGACGCTCGACGAGCAGGAGCCCCTCGACATGCTCGAGGTCGAGGAGGTCGAGGAGGTCGAGGAGGTCGAGGAGGTCGAAGGAGAGCGGGCCGAGCACGCGCAGACCGAACGGGCCGCGCAGGCCGACCCGGCCCCGGGCGGCGGCTGGGCGGCGGAGATCGGCTCCGTGCCGCGGGCGTCGCTGGCGCCGGTCACGGACGAGGGCGCCGTCGCGGTCACCGCGCGCATGCCGGCGATGGCGGACGTCCCGCTCGTGTCGCGCACGTCCGACGAGGACGAGCCCGTGATGCCGTCGCCGCAGGCGGCGCCGCCGAGGCCCCGCCCGCCGGGCGCGTTCGAGGCGCCCCCGTCGCAGGACAACCCCTTCGAGCGCAACCCCTTCCTGCGGAGCGACAACCCCTTCGAGCAGGCCACGAAGCCGCCCCCCGCCGCGCAGCCCGGGAGCCCCCTCAACCCCTTCGCGCCGCTGCCTCCGACAGCGATCCCAAAAGCCGCCCCCGAGCGGGCCAAGACCAACCCCTTCGCCGCCTCGGCGCCCCCGGACACGGCCAACGCGCCGAGCCCCTTCGCGTCGAGCGCCTTCCCCTCGGCGCCGCCGAACCCGTTCGCGCCCGCCGCCGCGCGCTCGCCGTTCGACGGGCTCCCGCCGCGGCCGGACACCCCGCCGTCGTCGGCCGCGGCGACGACGTCGCCGGGGTTCAGCCCGCCGCCGGCGGTGACGTCGCACCAGACGGAGCCCTACCTCACGCTCAAGGGCCTCAAGGACCTGCCGCCCCTGCCCCCGCTGCCGCCGCCGCCGCAGCCGCTCGCGGCGCCGCCGGCGGTGCAGCGGTCGACAGATCCGTTCCTGCCCGCGTGGAGCACGCCGCCCCCAGACAAGCCGGGCGCCGGCAGCGAAGACCCGGCCGTGGCGGCCGTCTCCGCGGTCTCCGCGGTGGCCACCATGCTCAACAACGACACCATGCCGTCGCTGCCGCCGAGCGAGGGCGAGACCTACTTCGACGACCTCGCCTTCGGCGCGGCCGAGCCCGCGGCGGCGAGCGAGGCTGCGTCGTGGGAGGTGCCGCCGCAGCCCGAGGACCAGCTCCCGGTCGTCGTCGGGAAGAACGACGATCTCCCCGTCGTCGTCGGCAACAACGAGCAGGGCGCCGCCGGCGGCGACGAGCCGCCCGGGTGGATCGTGGGCGAGCCCGCCAAGAAGTGACGCGGCGCGGGCGCCCGCTTATTCGACGGAGCCGATGACCACGAGCGTGGTGCCGGTGACGATGCCGGCGGCGCCCACGACGCCGAGCACGGTGGCGATGACCGTGTCCTGCACCGACGCGGTCTCGAGGCTCTTCTTGTTCACCAACAGCGCCGCGCGCGTGTTGTCCGAGATGGCTGGGTCCGCGAGGCGCTCGTCGGCGCTCGTGATGCGCCGCCCGAGGCCGACCAGATCGAGCGCGTACGCGCCCGCGCCGGCGCCGGCGAGCACGCCCACGCCGAGCGACAGCATCATCCACGCGGGGTGGATGGCGGGCGGCGGCGGCGTGAGCATCGCCTCCTGCCGCTCGATGCGCGCGATGGTGGCCTCGTGGGCGCGGTCGATGCGGATGGGCGCGTCCGCCGAGCCGACGCGGGTGGGGCCGTTGCCGGCGACGTCGGTGGCCTCGATGTAATAGTCGAAGCCGCTCTTTTGCAGGCCGTCGGGCAGCCGCGCGATGAACAGGCCGCCGGTGCCGCCCTTGAGCTCGGCCTTCTCCCAGGTGTTGGCGCCGACGGCGCGGTAGATGACGTACGCGGTGCCCACGCCGGTGCCGGGGTCCGAGAGCATCGCGGTGATGACCGGGGCGGCGGCGGGGTTGGACGCGGCGGCCGCGAGGTCTTCGATGATGGGAGGCTCGGTGTCCTGCGGCGCCCGGGCGGCGCCGGTGGCGAGGACGAGGAGGGCGGCGGGGAAGAACGGAACCGTCATCCGGCCTCAGCGACGTGCACGCTGTTTCTGATGGAGCCCTTGCCGATGTACATCGCGCGGTCCGCCATGTCGAGAATCGCCTGCGCGTCGCGCGCGTGCCGGGGGAACGATGCCACGCCGACGCAGACGGTGATGGGCAGCGTCGGCCCCGACGCGAGCTGAAAGCCGTTGTTGCTGATGGTGGCGCGGATGCGCTCGGCGACGTTCATGGCGATCTGCGTGTCGACGTCGGGCAGGAGCACCGTGAACTCGTCGCCGCCGTAGCGCGCGACGACGTCGCCCTCGCGGACACAGCGCATGAGCACCTGCGCGACGTCCACGAGCAGGCGGCTGCCGGCGACGTGCCCATGGCGATCGTTGACGCCCTTGAAGTGGTCGACGTCGAGGAAGAGCACCGAGAACGGCAGGTCGCCCTTTTGCGCCAGCGTCGTCACCGACTCCTGGAACGCACGCGCGTTCCACAGGCCGGTGAGCGAGTCGCGGCGGGCCTCGCGCTCGGCGTCGGCGAAGCGGAGGGTGTTGCGAAACGCCGTCTGGAGCTGACGCGCGAGGAACAGCCCGGTCTCCTCGCGGCCGGCGTCGAAGGCGGTGGCGGACACGAGGATGGCGGCGCGGTTGTCGTCGAGGTCGAGCACGAGCGCCTCGCCGAAGCGCGCGAGCACCGGGCCGGCGTCGTGGAGCTTGACGCGGTCGGTGAAGTTCACCGGGCGCGGCAGCCGGGCGAGGGCGTGGCACTCGGCCTCCGACAGGCCGCGCTCGGCGAGCACGTCCTTCTCGGAGACGAGGGCGCCGCCGTCGGCGCGGGTGAAGGAGCAGAGGGCGTCGAGGCCGTAGGTGCCGAGCTTCTGCCCGTCGAGGGTCTCGAGGATGCGCTGTCCGGCGGCGAACAAGGCGAGGTCGTGGCGCAGGCGGCCGTTCTCGTTGAGCAGCCGCAGGCGCTCGAGCGCGCGCGCGATGGCGAGGCGCATGCGGCCCGGCGCGGTGGGCTTGACGAGGAAGTCAGAGGCGCCGCGGTGCAGGGCGTCGACGGCGGTGTCGACGTCGTGCACCTCGGTGACGACGACGACCTCGGGCGAGGCGCCGCGCGGATCGCGCACGAGGCGCAGCTTGTCGATGAGCTCGACGCCGGGGGACGAGGCCTCGTCGCCGCTCCAGGGGTCGACGACGACGACGTCGGGCGCGACCTTGCGCACCGCGGCCACGGCGTCGTCGAGGTTGGGGCGCAGCTCGACGGCGTGGCCGTCTTCGGCGAGGGCGTCGGCGACGTTGGACGCGGCGGCGCTGTCGGCGTCGAGGATGAGCACCCTGCCGATCACCGACGCGCCGAGCTCGCGGGGCGACGGCCGATGCGACTGCGAGTCCTCGCGCTTGGCCTTTCCCCGCGGCACGGCCTCGGGCACGCCGACCGGCGTCGCCGGGCGCGGCGGGCGGCTGAACTGGGGGCGCAGGCGTCGATTGGTCACGGCTCCCCCCGTCCTACGACATGCAGCGTCCCGCTGCCCAATTTCCGCCTCCCGGGCGGTCCCAGCGACCCGCGCGGAGGCGCCGTGGCCGGGATCGGAGCTTGACTGCGCGTCGCGGTGCGGCACGCTTTGCCCATGAAGACTCCTACGGTGTTCCTGGCCGCCGTGTCGCTCTCTTTTGCATTCTCGATCACCGGCTGCCCCCCCGCCGAGGGCGAGGGCGAGGGCGAGGGCGAAGGGGACGTCGGCGAGGGCGAGGGCGAAGGCGAAGGCGACGGCGGCGAGGGCGAGGGCGAGGGCGAGGGCGAAGGCGAAGGCGAGGGCGAGGGCGACGTCGGCGGCGGCTGCACCAGCGACGCCGACTGCAACGCCGACCAGGCGTGCATCTCCATCTTCAACGGCCCCGTGGCCAAGCAGTGCTTCAACAAGTGCAACCCGGGCGCCGCCTGCACCACCGTCATCGGCACCGACGGGACCTGCGCGCAGTTCGAGCAGGGCGGCCCCACCGTGTGCTTCGCGGACGCCGCCAACGGCGAGGCCTGCGGCAACGCCGCCAACGCCGGCTGCGCCGACGACGCCGCCTTGTGCGTGACGCTCGCGGACGATCCCAATACGCCGCAGGACGAGAGCACGTTCTCGTTCTGCTTCGTCGGTTGCAACGCCGACACCCCCTGCGCCGACGCGGCCGAGGACTGCTCCACCGACATCCTCTTCAACACGGACCAGAACGTCTGCGCCCCCATCAGCACCGGCGGCGACGCCTGCGGCGTCAGCGCCACCGAGACGCACCTGTGCACCGGCGCGCAGACCTGCACCATCGCCAGCGGCGACAACGCGGGCACCTGCCAGTAGCGCGTGGCGCGCTGGCACGTCCGCCGCTCGGCGCGCGGCGGGCGTCAGAAGCGCCAGGTGTCGGCGAAGGTGATGCCGCCGCCGGCGATGGCGTTCCAGCCGAGCTGATCGAGGGGCGGCTTCTTGCCGACCAAGAAGATGGTGTCGAAAAAGACGAACACCGACGTCGTCGGCGTCACCGGGAGCGCGAGCCGGTGCACGGCCTGTGCGCGCAGCGCGAGGTCGGACTCGAGGTCGTCGCCGTCGGGGATGAAGTAGCGCGCGTCGACGTCGCTGGTGAAGGCGAGCTTCCACAGCGGCACGAGGATGTGCCACTCGAGGCCCGCGCCGACGTCGTTCCTGACGGGGCCGCCGTGGTCGAACGCCTCGCTGGCGTCGTGCTGGAGGATGGCGCCGAGGCGCACCTCCTTCACCCAGTTGCCGGGGAACGCCGCGATGCCCGCGGACTCGCGAAAGAGCCACTGGCGCGGGAGCTCGGTGAAGCCCTTCTGCGGGTCGCTCGCGTCGACGGGGACCTGCGTCGGCGTGATCTCGCTGTCCACCGCGAGCTGCCCGAACGGCACGATGCGGAAGTCGCCCGCGTCGCCGTGGATGCTGATGGAATTGAGGCGGCCCTCCGTCGACAGCACCGCGTCGTCGACCTGGTCTTGCAACAGCGAGCCGGGCACGTCGACGAGCAGGATGCTCTCGTAGTGGAGCTTGAGCCGGCTCTCCCAGGCGAACGACGCGCTGTCGTACAGGGACTGCAGCTCCGCGTGGACGCCGATCTGCGAAAACGCCGGCTGCGCCGCGCGCGCCTCTTTGGTGAGCGCGAACGGTGCGATGTTGTCGCTGCTCCTGCCGCCCGTGCCGTGCACGTCGAGCCCGGCGACCGAGAAGCGCCACTCGGGCTCCACCACCGTGGCCTCGTCGTCGAGGAGCGCGCCGATCTTCCGGGCGTCTTGATCGGCGCGCTCGAGCACCGCGAGCACCGCGGCCGACGCCGCGAGCGCCGCGCCGCTCGGCCCGTCCTCTACGCGCCAGCGCGCGTCGCCGGTGACGGCGAAGCGCTTGTGCGCCGGCTGCTTGTCGAGGAGCGCGGCGACGTCGCCGCGGGCGGCGCTCTTGGCGTCGAGCGCCACGCGATAGGTCACCGCGGGATCGATCTTCCTGCCGCCCACCACGCCCCGGGCCGGGTCCACCGCCGACGCGTAGATCCACGACGACGGCGGAAACGACGACGCCTGCCGCGCCACCGCCTGCGCGAGCCGCAAGAGCACGTCGCCGCGCAGCTCGACCACGATGAGCGCGCCCTTGCCGCTGAGCCAGTCGCGCACGAAGCCGCGTGAGACGGCGGCGTTGCCGAGATCGCTCCTGCGCGGCGTGGTGGCCGTGAACGCGGCGTCGACGCCGAGCGCCCTGTTGACGGCGTTGGCGGCGAGGCGGTGGAAGAGCGCGTCAGACCAGATGGGCGGGTCGTCGGGGGCCACGGTGACGAAGCCGCCGCGGTAGGCGATGTCCTGGCCGCGGGCGAGCGCCGCGGCGCCTTTTGCGTGTGCGAGCACGTCGTCGAGCTTGGGCAACAGCGGGGGCGCGTCGTGGAGCCAGTCGCGCTCCTCGGCGACGCGGAACGGGCGCGCGAAGGCAACGTCGCGCGGGCTCCAGCCGTCCACGGGCGGCGCCGCGTCTTCGAGCTCGGCGAGGCGCCACGCGCGCGGCGGCTCGCCTCGGGCGGGCTCGAAGCGCGCGGTGACGGTGCGGACGGCGACCGCGTCTCCGAGCACGGCGAGCATGGGCCCGGGCTCGCGCACGCCTTCGCGCGCGTTTTGGGGGACGGCGCGCGTGACGACGTCGAGGGCGTCGGTGCGGCCCTCGCCGCCGGCGACGACGACGTCGACGCCGGGGACGCCCGCGAGCTTGGGGAGCAGGTCCCTGGAGGCCGTGATGACGACGACGAGGTCGGGCGGCCTTGGCAAGAGCATCTCCTTGCCGACGACGTCGTAGGCGGCGGCGATGGGGTCGTCGACGCGCCACGAGGCGCGCAGCTCGGGGGGCGCGCGCTCGAGCGCGGCGGGATTGACGAGGCCGATGACGGCGACGCGCACGCCGTCGACGTCGCGCTCGACGACGGCGTCGAAGTCCTTCGCCCCGCGAGCGTCCTTCGCGCCGCCCTTCGGGGGCGCGGCCGCGAGGTTGGCGGCGGCGACGACGGGGTGGCCGGCCTTCTGGCGCCAGGCGTCGAAGGCGTCGTGCCCGAGGGCGAGGTCGAAGGGCCCGGGGACGATGACGTCGGGCGCGACGGCCCTGGCGACCGACGCACACGCGTCGGCGCGCGGCACGTAGCCGGCGACGCCGCCGGGCATGACGGTGAGCGCGCCTTCGCCGGCGCGGGCGCGGGCGTCGTCGAGGGCGACCTTCAAGCGCGCGGGGCCGCCGACGATGAGGACGCAGGTGACGAGGGTGACGGTGCCGCCGGGGGTGCCGACCTCGTCGAAGCCGACGAAGGCGCGCTCGTAGTCGAGGGGGTCAGTGGAGGCGCTCGACGACAACGTGCCGTCGGGGCGCGGGATCTCGACGACGAGGACGCTCGCGCTTCCCTTCTTTTCGCGCACGAGGCGCACCTCGGTCTCCTCGATGTCGGGGCTGCGCCCGCGGGCGGCGCCCTCTTCGGCGAGGTGGTGCAGGTAGCCCTCGGGGGCGCCGGGCAGCGCGAAGGTGAGCTCCTCGGGCGTGCGCAGCGCGGGCAGGTGCGCGGCGACGACGGTGCGCTCGACGCCGGCGGCGGCGACGACGCGCGCGGGGGCGGTGGTGTCGAGCGCTTCGGGGTCGGGCACGACGATGCGCTCGTCGTCGGCGAGGCCGGCGGGGCCGAGGGCGCGGGTGGAGACCTTGTTGCCCGTGCGCTTGGCGTCCTGATACGCGATGGAGCCGACGCGCGAGCTGGCGCGGAACGTCGCGAGGCAGGGCGGCGCGACGACGACGCGCACGTCGGTGGACGAGGAGACGAGGAGAGCAAAGCTGAGGGCGGCGATCACGCCGGCACCCTAGCGCAGCCCCCCTCCGCGCGAACAAAGGGTGTCAGCGCGCGTCGTCCCAGTGTGGGTAGTCGCTCTTCAGCTTGTGCAGACCGAAGTGGCGCTCGACCCAATGAAAGACCTGCGGGCTCAGGCTGAGGTCGCGGCTCTCGTCGGGGTCCGACAGATCGAAGGTGCGCTTTGCGCCGTCGGGCGCCTCGAGGGTGAGGCGGCGCGGCAGGTTCACGGCGATGAGGTCCACGGCGAAGCCGCCGTAGTGGTGCGAGCGGCGCGCGCCGTTCTTGCTCGCGTACACGACGTTGTACGCCTCCGCCATCATGCGCGCGGCGTCGCGCGTGGCGGTCCAGCCCCCGGCCGTGCGCCAGCGGATGGGCACGTGCAGCCGCCAGCGGCGGTTCATCCTGTCGAGCATGCGCACGCGCGCCTTGACCTCGGCGGGCGACGTGGCGCGGCTCAGCATATACGCGCCCCACATGAGGTAGCCCCGCGCCCGCGCGCGCACGGTGGCGTCGAGGCAGACGTCGGCGCCCTGCGCGCGCAGTTGGCCCATCAGCGCGCGGACGCGCGCGTCGAGGTCGTTGTTCGGCCGGGCCTCCTTGAGCGCGACCAGCAGCGCGTCCTCGTCGTCGGGGCTCGCGTAGCGCACCGTCCAGGCGGGACCGAGCGGCGCGCCGTCGGCCGGCGCTTGGTAGACCGCCGGCTGCGGCGGCGGATCCACCGGCATCTTCCCGGGCGGGTCGCCGTAGCGCCGCGGACGGTTCCGGAACACGTCGTCGGGGTGCAGGAAGATGCCGAAGCTGCGCGCGCGGTCGGGCGTGAGCACCACGGGCTTGCCCCGCGCGCCGGCTGCGCCGGCGACGAGGACGTCGTCGAGGAAGTAGATGAAGTCCTCGAGGTCCACGGGGCGCCCGAGCTGCTCGCGCGCGGCGCGCAGCAGCGGCTCTTGTTCGGGGGTGGCCGCGAGCCTCGCGAGCGCGGCGCCGTCGACGGCGACGCCGGCGACGTCGAGGGTCCAGTCACCGAGCGCGCGCCCCGCCGCCGCGAGCTGCGCGCGCGCGTCGCCCTGCGCGGGGAGCACCTCGAGCGCGCGATCGGTGTCGATGAGGCCGATGCGGCTGTCCGCCGGCGCCGTCGCCAGCGCGGAGACGAGTGCGCACAGGGCCACCGACGTCATCATCAGCTCTATGGAACCGCACTGCGCCGCCGACGTCAAAAAAGCCGGCTGGACTGCGCGGGAGCGGCCACATCTCTCCGCCGGGCGACCGATACCGCACGGTCTGGCTCCGTCGTCGACCACGCGAGGCGGCGACAGCGGTCGCACGGTCCTCACGCCTCGGACGGGCAGCCAACGCGCACGTCCGGGGCCGGTGTGCTAGCCGGGTCGAGCGCGCCGCAGGGGCGCGCGACGAAGGAGGGACGCGAATGCCTCTCGGGTCGACGAAGAAGACGAGCGCCGCGAAGAAGACCGCGAAGAAGACCGCGAAGAAGACCGCGAAGAAGACCGCGCGCGCGTCCGCCGGCGCGGCGAAGGGCGCCGGGAAGGCGACGCCGGCGGCGAACGGCGAGCTGAGCGCCACCGAGGAGATCGACGCCCGGCTCAAGGCGTTGGGCGACTGGCGCGGGGCGACGCTCGGGCGCCTGCGCGCGCTCATCAAGCGGGCCGACCCCGACGTCGTCGAGGAGGTGAAATGGAGAAAGCCGTCGAACTCGATGCGCGGGGTTCCGGTGTGGTCTCACGACGGCATCATCTGCACCGGTGAGCTCTACAAGGACAAGGTCAAGCTCACCTTCGCCGGGGGCGCCGCGGTCCCCGACCCTGCCGGTCTGTTCAACGCCGGCTTCGGCGGCAACACGAGGCGCGCCCTGGACGTCTACGAGGGCGACAAGGTCGATGAGAAGGCGTTCGAGGCCCTCGTCCGCGCGGCGGTGGCCGCCAACAAGATGAAGCGGCGGAAATAGATCGTCTCCTCGTCGTCGACGCGTCACAGGCCAAACACGCGGCGCGCGTTTTCGCCGAGGAAGAGCGCGCGCGCGTCGTCGTCGAGGCCGAGGTCGTCGATGCCGGCGAGGCAATCGAGCGGCGTGAGCATGGGGAAGTTGCTGCCGAAGAGCACCTTCTTCCTCCCGTGGGCCTTCATGTACTCGCGCAATTGCGGTGGGTATCGTTTGGCCTTGTACGCCGACGTGTCGATGTAGACGTTGTCGTATTTGGTGGCGAGCGCGATCATCTCGTCGGTCCACGGATACCCGATGTGTCCACCGACGATGACGAGCTCGGGAAAGTCGAGCGCCACCTCGTCGAGGTAGGGGATGGGGCGCCCCGGCTCGGACGGCATGAGCGGACCGGCGTGCCCGACCTGCAGACAGAACGGGATGCCGAGCTCGATGCACTCGGCGTACAGCGGGTAATAGCGACAATCATTCGGCGGCAGGCTCCACAGCCACGGGAGCAGGCGCAGCGCGCGCATCCCGAGCTGCTTCACGGCGCGACGCAGCTCGCGCACCGCGTCCATGGGGCGGGCGAGGTCCACGGCGGCGACGCCGACGAGGACGTCGGGGCGCTCTTTCACCCACGCGGCGACCTCGTCGTTCGTGATGAGCGCGCCTTGGGGCCCGTGCCACGCGCACACGAGGGCGCGATCGATGTTGGCCGCCTGCAAGGCCGCCAGTGTGAGCTCGAGCGGGATCTCGTCGGGGACCTCCGTGATCCCCATCCACCGGCGAATCGCCGCGAACATCGGGTGGCGCACGAACGCGGGCGACGGGTGTTGCATCCAGGCGTCGACGATCACGGGTAGATCCTACCGCCCCGCCTGCGGGCGATATGCCATCGGCGACGAGGCAGGACGTTCGCTCCGCTTCACATCTTCGTCCGGCGTCACAGGGACGCGGGGATCCGCCCGGGGGGTTACACCGAAGGCGCGCGTCGCCCGTTTCCATCGGGATGCCGAGCCGAGCCGATGTCGCACCCGCCGCCACCTCCGTCGCTCCGTTCGCCCGTCGCACCTCCACGCACACGACGCTCAAGCGCCTGCGCGCCGCCCAGCGCGTCGCCTGCGCCGGGCTCGTCGCCGCGACCGCCGCCGCGTGGGTGAACCTGCTCGACCTGCGCGCGTTCCCGTCGGGGATCGCGATCCCCGCTGTGGTGGCGCTCACGGCCGCGGCGGTCTTCGCGCGCAAGCCGTGGCTCTCGGTGCTGCCGCGCGCGGCGCTGTGGGCGAGCCTCTTTTGCGGCGGCTCGGGCGCGCTCGTCGCCACGACCTCCCGCGAGGAGCACACGGCCCTCGTGCTCCTCGCCGTCGCCGCCGTCGCCGGCCTCGTGTCGCTCGGCCGCTTCGCGCGGTCGATCGGCGGCATGCGTCCGCTGCTCCTCGCGCTCGTCGTCATCTCCGTCGCCGACGCCGCGACCACCGGGCTGCTCGCGACCTTCGTGGTGATCGGCGACTCGGCTTCGAAGCTCCACACGGAGATGGGCCCGCTCCTCGCCGTCGGCGGCGCGTGTCTCGCCAACGTCACGGGGCTCTTCTTCATCCTGAGGAACCGCCGCTTCGCGCCCCACCTCATCGGCAACGGCCTCGTCGCGATCTTGAACGCCTTCGACGTCGCGCACCTGCACCCGGTGCACTGGCTCCTCGCGGGCCCCGCCGCTTTGCAGGTGCTCCTCGCGCTCGCCCAACGCCTGCCGCGCATGTCGAGCGCCGCGCGGCGAAACGGGGAGCGCGTCCTGCGCGGCGCGCTCGTCGCCGCCGCCGTCGTCGTCGCGACCAGCGCGCTGTGGCGTTGAACCGCCGCGCCACGATGAGGGAGCGCGGCGACGTCAGTGCGCGTCGTCGACGTCGATCCAATACCGGCAGGTCTCCCGCTGCACCTCGACGGGGAAGATGATGTCGCCGAGGACGCCGCCGTTTCTCTCGATGCTCTTTCGCGAGCCCGTGTTGGACGGCGCGCACGTCACGAGGATCCGCCCGATCGCGCGAGCGCGGTCGGTGGCGAGGAGGAGCCGGAGCATCGCGGTGGCGACGCCCTGCCGGCGAAACGACGGCCGCACCTCGTAGCCGACGTGCCCGCCGAAGCGCGCGAGCTGGTCGTTGAGCCGGTGTCGAAGGGCGATGACCCCGACCACGGTGTCGTCGACGACGCCCCAGTGCACGGACTCCGGGACGGCCGGCGGCGCGGGCGCCGTCTCCTTTTGCAGGAGCTTGGCGACGAACGCCTCGGGCGCTTCGTCCGCGTGGGGAAGCCGGCTCGGCCAGATCGTCTCGCCGGCGACGCGCATCTCTTCGATGAGCTCGAGGTACGACGAGAAGAGCGCGACGGATGGACGAGCGAGCGCGACGTCGGGGGAGATGATGCCGCCCACGAGCACGAGGCTACCCTTGCTGGTCGCTTCGGCGATGCCTTGGACACCGATCTCCGCCGCGAACGGGCGAGCGGGGAGCGGTCACGTGTACGGCGAGCGCGTGCGGCTCACGTGCGCGGTCCCGGCCAGGGGACCGCGACCGCTGCCGCGACCGCGAGTCGCACGCGCTGCCGGAGAACCCGCGTGATGGGCGAGCGGGGAGCGGTCACGTGTACGGCGAGCGCGTGCGGCTCACGTGCGCGGTCACGGCCAGGAGACCGCGACCGCTGCCGTGACCGCGAGTCGCACGCGCTGCCCGTCCACGCCCGCTGTCCGCTCCTGAGCCGGGCTCGTGGCTGACCGGCTCTGCTCTTCGCCGCGCACCTTCCGCGCCAGCGCCCAAGGGCGATCGACGCGGGCCGAAGATTCGATCCCCTCAGCGACGGAGGTGAAGATCGCCGTCGAGCGATGGAAGCCTGCCGTGAAGCCGTCGACGGAGGAGGAGCGACTCCTCGCCAGACCTCGGCGACGCCGCCGCGCGCTCCATCGTCTCCGAGCGCGTGCGCTCGTCGGGCGAGCGCGCGCTCGTCGTCACCGAGGGCGTGCTGCTCTATCTCGACGACGCCGACCTCGACGCCCTCGCCCGTGAGCTCGTCGGCTGGGCGCCGTCGGTGTGGTGGCTCCTCGAGCTCGCGTCGCCGGAGCAGCTCGCGCGGCAGCGGCGCGCCTGGAGCCGTTCGCTCGACGCGGCCGGGGCGGAGATGCGCTTCGCGCCCGGCGACGGCGTCGCCTTCTTCGAGCGCCGCCGGTGGCGTGTTCGGGAAGAGCGCCCGTTGCTCGCGGCGGCTGCGGCGGGAGATGCCGCGCGCGTGGCTCGCGCGCCTCGCCGCGCGCGTGAGCCCGCGTGCGGCCGAAGAGATGCGGCGCGCGCTACTCCTTCTTCTCCTCGAGGCGACGCGCGAGTGACTCGCCCGGCTCGCGGTCGCGGTCGACGAGGGGGAGAGGCGGATCGTCGATGCCCTCGTCGCCCGCTGCGTCGTCGGCGCGGCGGCCGGCGGTCCAGATGTCGGGGTGGTCGCCGGCGCGTTCGAAATCCTCGGCCGGCCGGCTCCGCTTCTGGCGCGCGCGTTCAGGCATTCGCATGGCGCGTCCCTCCTCCTCGGACATGTGCATGCTTCACGCCACGCCCACGCACGAGCGAGGCGGCGGTGCAGGCGACGCGGGTGCCGCCGGCGGCGGTGCCGCGCTTCGCGCGCCCGTCGCACAACGCCGGCGTACGGGACGGCGAAGACGCTCCCCGCGGCGAGCGAGACCGCGATGCCTTCTGGGGCGTCGCCCGCGCCACCGCGCGTGATCCCGCGTTGCAGGGTGAACAGTGCGTCGTGGCGCAGGCGCCCGGGCGAGGCGGCGATGCGCCGCAGCCTGCGGCGGGCGCGCGCCGACTGCCGGGATCGTCGAGGACGTATGCACCGCGAGCCCGAGCTACGCACCGATGCCCCTGGCGTCCTCGAGGCGCTTCACGTCCTCCAGCGGTGAGCGCGAACGCGAGCGCGGTCACGGGGCCCACGCCCTTCACACGGAGCAAGCGGGCCGTCTCACGGAACTGCCATCAGCTCGACGTCGAGCAGGTGGAAGAGGTTGTTGAACCTCTCGCTTCGGTGCGCTCGAGCTCTTCGTGCGACGCGGAGGCGGGTTTGCGCCGTGAGCCCGCCGCTGGGTGGGTGCGGACGGTGCCCTCCTCGAGCGCCGCGCTGGCGTCGCGTCCTTCGCTCCGACGGCGTTACCCCGTCCTCATCGGGACTACGACGCGATCCGACCTCGCCGTCGCCGTCTGCCTCTCTCGTCTCTTCGACTCGTCGGGCATACTCGTCACCTCGCGGCGAAAAGAGCGGCGGGGATCTCCCAGGTTGCCGCAGCAGCATCATGTGAAGCGCGATCGGGTCTTCGACCCCGGGTGCCGTCGACGCGCTCGCCATGACGCTCGTCGACGTGTTGCCTTCGGTGTGGTCGACCACCTCGGCGCAATCCACCAGGAACAATCTTTCGGGGCTCCATCCCATTCATGGCCGAGCAGCCAGCTCGGTCCATTCGACCTCGCTCCCTTTCTGTCTACGCTTCAACGCCGCCGTTGCCGTCGACGCTGCAAGACTCGCTACGAGACGGTTGGCTATTCCTTACCTTGGCGGGATCCACCCCCGCTTGTTGCTGCGACCTTGCCTGGTCGATCCGTCCGTGGTTTGTTGGTGGCCGCACGCCGCTACGTCCCGCCGCTGGTGCGTGGCCGAGTGACTCACAGGCGGTGCCCAACCAGCTTCAGGGTCCGAAGGGCGCCCCCTGGCGTCACATAGATCTTCTCTTCGAATTGCCCCCAAGTCGCACCTTCGCTAACCCACCCGACAACTGCCGGTCTCCGTCTCGTGGTCAGGTGCGGCCAACCGGTGATCAGGCTGATAACCGGAGCTCCGCTGATGCCGCCGAGCTCGTCACTCGTGCGTTGGGCCTCAGTGCTGCCCTCCATCTCGTGCGTCGCTGGATTGAGTCTGATCGAGAACTGGTCGGGCTCAACGGTCGTGACTGTTGCAAGACGCTCCGCCCGAGTAAGCGACAGCTGACGATTGCCAACGATCACTTTCCCGGCCCCCGGAAAACCGAGAAACGCAACGAGTTCGAAGCGCCTCACTGGTTTCGCGACTACCTCGTCAGTCGAGATGATCTGTGATCCGACGCCCTCGACTTCGTCGCGGTGAATCGCAATGGCGCCGACGTCGGGCTTTTCGCTGAATGAACACGGCCGCGAGTCGTTTCCCCGGATGATGACGTTTGGAGTCCGCCCTACCTGCAGCGCGGCATTCTTACCGCGGCTCCGAAACTCCGCGAGCACGTGCCCCGCAGTCACGAGCCATGCGCTCCCGTCGATGTCAATCAGCGACCCGGTAGCCATTTGAGGTTCCACGCCTGCCGCTGTGATGAGGAGAAGCGGGATCGCCCTAACGTCTAGGTACTCAAATGCCCTTGCTTCGGTCTTCTTGTAGTCGGCTAGCGAGAAGGACATCGTCGCAGCATTCCGCTCATCGAGGCCACCAACGTTGGGAGTGGCCGACAGCCGCGCCACGCACCTCCATTTTGGCGCTGCGTCACGACGGAGCGCAAGGGTGTGGATCTGACCCTGAGCATCGGCTGACCGATCGATGGCGGGGCGCGATCGCGTGAGCGACACAGTGCCATGGCGAAGATCACCCTCGATGTCCCAGACGACGTGGCGGAAGAACTGAAGGCGCTGGAGGCGCGGTTGAAGCGGCTTGAGGCTGACAAGATCGGCATCGAGGACGCGATCCCCGAAGACGACATCGACGTGGTCACGAAGGGCATCGCGCTCTCCTTGAAGCGGAGGTCGCTTCAATGCCTCGACATCGACGCCGAGAGAATCCTCGTCGACGGAGAGCCCCACGCCAAGGTCGGCCGGTACGCGGCGACGTACTCTACACGCGGGAAGGGCCGGTCGCGGTGACGCGGAGCCTGTTCGGCAAGTGCGGCGTACGGAACGGCGCCACCGTTGACACCGTGAGTCTTCGATGTGGCGCGGTCGACGGATGGCTGCCGAAGACGGCAAGGGCGTTGGCGTTCCTCATGCAGCAGGGGACGTCGCGGGAAGCTGAAGCCTCGTCGCGCGAGCTCGGCGTGTTGCCGTACTCCCGCAGCAGCTTCGAGCGTGTGGGCCACGACGTCGGACGCCGATACAGCGACGTGCGCTACGACGTCGAGGACGCGCTGATCCGCGGCTACGTCGTGCCGCGTGAGGCTCGGAGCATCTCCGTCTCGCTCGACCGCGTCGCCGTGCCCTTCGAAGAGCTTCGCACGCGCAGCCCCGGGCGACCGCCGAAGGGTGCGCCGAAGCGGCCGATCAATCGCGTGCGGCACATGGTCTACGTCGCCACGGTCACCATTCACGACGGCGACGGCGAAGCGCTCCACACGATCCGCTACGGCCGTGTCCCCGACTACGGGAGCCAACGTAGACCATGTGTGGCACCCGCGCCGCACGCCATTGATGATGCCACCGAGCCGAGTGACCCGGAGCCGCACCGCCGAAGGCGGATGCGGCGGAGTGCCCTGCGCACATGGTTTGTTCGGCGGCGCGGCCCACGAGAGCCGCCGGTGCCATCGCGGTCGCGTCGATCACCTGAGAAGTCCCGCGTCGATGACTGCGTCTTTGAACGTCCGGATGAAATCGCTCAGCTCACGGATATCGAACTTCGCCCAATGCACGTCGCCACCGTCGGCCTGTAACGTTGCGGACGCCCAGGTGAAGACGATGCTTACAGTATCTCGCTGAGTGAGATCGGTAAGTGCTGCGTGACGGCGACTGCCGTCGACTCGCGGGTTGCGAGCGTCTGCAGCTCATCGACGACACGGAGCACCTCGGATGGAGCAAGAGCCACGAGCTCGGTATCGACGGGATCCCTACTTATGGTGATTGCGTAGAGATCGTCGTCGGAGTCGAGGACGTCGTCGAGTTCGACCTCCCAGGGTCCACTTCTGCCGACACCGGCAAGGCCCCGCTCAGTCATACGTTCGAACCCCGCAATACGTCGCCGCCGAACGTTGCGCACGTGCGGCACCCGCGCCGCACGACGTTTCTACTGCCGCTGCCCCATGCGAGCAACGATGACGTCAAGGCGCGGGTGACCCCGCTGGCAAGTGAGTAGCTCGCGACGCCGAAGGCGGTCGTCGAGCGTAGTTGCGGTGGCGTGCACCGCCAGGTGCACGTCTCTCTCCGGGCCAGCGGGGCTTTGCGCACGTGCGTTGTTCGCTGACCGGGTGACGGCAATGCTACGGGATGAAGAGCTTGCCGCCTGAGTCAGAATTGATGAGGCCAAGAACGCATTTTCGGGCGCGGGGATGGGACTTGGCGAACGATTCAGATTGATCGGCCTTATGTGCGTCCTCGCTGCAGTAGAGCGTCGCTTCACTCAACCCCTCCGCGGCCATCGCCTTGCGAAGCAAAGCCTCTCGTTGGGCGTTTGGGGTCTTCGCGTTGAACGACTTCACGAGGATCGCGCCGCTCTTTCCGCCCGTCAGCAGCTTCACAGTTTCGAGGACTGTGTACGACGGAAGCCCGTCGCCGGCCGCAACGGCCTTTTGGGTTTCGTCGATCGCGCCGGGCGGCTTGTAGCCGGGCTTCTCCCATAGTTTCGTTTTCGGTGTATTGCCTACCGCAGGACGCCAAGCGGTGACCACGTCGTCACCCTGCACGTAGAAATCGACCGCGCCGGACTTCGTTTCAACGATCTGATGCTGGCCGCCGAACCATGCCGCTGGCTGCTGAGGCTTCTCGGCTACGCCGAACTCGGCTTTCTCGAGCACGAACTTCTGAATCGGGGGAAGGACGGACGTGGCGTCCGCCGGCGGCGGAGGCGCAGCCTCTGCCGCACGCGCCTTCGTCGCTTCCGCCTGCGATGGTTGCTCGTCATCGGAGCAAGCCACACAAGTCGACATGACGACGAGCGCTGCGAGAGCGCGGCTCTGATTCATCAATGGGAGGCGACGTCCTTCTCCGCGGAGCTTCAGCACTCTTCCTCCAGATTGGCAGCTTCTGTCAGCGAACCTGATTCTCGCCGACGTTCATGTCGGTGAGTCGAACGGATTCTATCAGGTCATGGCGATCTCTCGGCTACCGGCGTGGTCTGGTGGTCGAGCTTCATCGACGTCGACGAGGGTGATCGTGGACGGGAGGCATTTCGCGTCGCTGAAGGTTTGGCGACGCGCGTCGACGGCGGATGTCACGTGGGGGAGCGCGCGCCGCAGGCCGGCGGTGGAGGCTCCCGGAGGCGCCACCGCCGAGCGCCCCCGAGGGTGCTCGCTCCGTGAGTCCCGGCGGCGCCGGGGTGGCGCGGAGGGAGCCGGAGCCGCTGGCCAAGGCGTGCGCGGACAGTGGAGCGGAGGGCGACGACGAGGCCGTGGGTGTTTCGTGGAGGAGCGCCGCCGGCCGGGACGGCGGCGAGCGGCTCACCCCGAAGGGGCCCTTCCGCAGGCGCCCTCGCGGCGGTGCTCGAAGTGAGGCGGGGAGCGCCGAGGACCGGGCCCCGAGGGGTGAGCCGTTCGCCGCCGGACCAGGCGGCGCGGTCCATCCCATGCGGGAAACTAGAAGGGCTCCCCGTTGTATTTCGCGCCCCGGTCACCACCCGGGACAACAAGGACCGGTTCCTGCTGACGAGCCCACAACGCTCGCGCCGCAGAGCGGAGCTCCTCGTAGCGCTCCGGCGGAACGATACGTTCTTCGACGCGCATGGTCCGGTTCAGCCAGAAAGCGCCGTCTGCGACCGCCCATTGCTCCTCGACGTTCAGAATCGATCCCTGTTTGGTCAAAGAAGCCGGGAGGGATTGCACCCCTTTGCCGTCGGGCATCTTGACGGAGAGCTTCACACGATAGACGGCGCGGTGGTCGAGCACCACGGGAGCTTTGCGACCCTCACGCCAGAGGAAGGCGAAGGGGCGGCCCACGGCGCGCTCGGGGACGACGGCGAACGGTTTGTCGTCGAGCGGAGGGAGGGGCTTCACGCGGACCTGGAGCTTCATCGGCTCGTCGACGTCGGCCCCGCGCTTGCTGGCGACACGGAACGCCTCGAGGAATTGCAGGCCGGGCATGAGGTCGGGCGCGCCGGCGGTGTCCCCGAGGAGGAGGGGACGCAATCGGCCCGCGGGGTCGTCGCTGTCGAGGGCGGCGCGGGCGGCGGCGGCGTCGACGCCCTGGAGCGTGGCCTTGACGACGCCCGACAGCGTGCCGTCGTCCTGCATCTGCAAAGCGACCTCGACGGTGTTGACGTTGTCGTCGGGCTTGTCCTCGGGGAGATCGATGAGCTCGCCGCGGTCGGGGTGGACCAGGATGCCCTTTTGGCCCTGGAGCGCGCCGGGCAAGCGCCCCGTCGGGAGGCCCGGCGTCGACGGATCGATCCAGGCGTATTTGCCGCCGGCCGGGACCGCGATGACGACGTGGTTGAAGGGCGCGGGCGTCGCGAGGTCGGGGACGGAGGCGAAGGAGCCCTGGCGCGAGACGAGCACGGGGAAGCCGTCGAGCCCGAGCTGTCGCAACAACGCGAGGCCGAGGCTCGCCTGGTCCTTGGCGTCGCCGACCTTGTTCTTCAAGACGTCGCCGGGCGTGTGCGCCGGCAGCGCCGCGAGGTTCAAGAACGTCGGCACGTCTTCGATCTCGTCCTGGAGGTAGCGCTGCACCGCGCGCAGCTTGGCGCTCTTGCCGCCCTTGTTCATCGAGCGCGCGACGAGCTCGGTGCTCTTGTCGGGCTGGTCCTTGCCCTGGACGAGCTCGCGGTACCAGGCGGCGACGTCGTCGACGGTGGAGAAGCCCTTGCCCTCGTGGCCGCGGTCGGGCTGGTAGTGCAGGAGCTGCACGTGGACCTGCGTGGCGAGCGCGCTCGGAGCGGGCGCCTGGCCTTCGGGGAAGAGGGCGGGCTCGCGGTTGAAGATGAAGACCCAGCGCGTGCCGGGGAGGCCCTCGCCGTTTTTGGGCGGCGGCTCGGTCACGGCCTTCACGCGCGTGGGGATCTGCGTGGGCTTGATCTTGTTGTCGACGCGGCCCTCCTTGGTGACGCGGAAGGCGACGTCGAAGCCCTTGGGCGCGTTGACGACGACCTCGCCGCGAACGAAGGGGAGGTCGCCGCCGACGGGGACGGGCTCGAGCCAGCGCGGGTCGCGGACGAGGCGGAGCACCACGGTCTCGATGACGTCGCCGACGCCGGCGCCGTGGACCTTGGTGACCTTGTAGCCGTGGCCCTCGTACAGACGCGCGGCGGGGCTGTTTTGCGGGAAGCGGTTGACGTCGAGGAACGCGTCGGGGTTGGTCTCCTCGACGGAGCCGTCCTTGTGGATGACGCGGCTGCGGATGGAGATGATGCGCGAGCGATCGTCGAAGGGCACGAGCACGCGCGCCTGCGCGAGGCCCTTGTCGGTGACGATCTGCGTGCGCCGCGTGCTGACCACTTCGGCGATCACGCGGTCCTTGCCGGCGGGCGGGTAGTAGCTGACCTCGGTGCGGTCGAGGAGGATGACGGCGGGGGCGTCGGGGAAGTCGCCGGCGTCGACGCGCTCGCTCGTCGAGAACTTCTCGACGGGCGGACGCGGGTGCGAGGCGCACCCGGCGAAGACGGCGAACACGGCGGCGAAGCGGAGCGACCGGAGCATCAACCGCGACCCTACGCCACCCGGCGCGACGGGCGCGAGCGGCTCACGGCGGGTCGATGACGTCGCCGTCGCCGTCGCAGGCGGAGACGACGTCGTCACGCGTCTTGGGCGCGTAGTACCAGTCGGTGATGTCGCCGGAGAGCGCGCAGCCCGCGACGATGCCGTCGGTGGGGCAGCCGCCGTCGACGGCCTTGCCGCTGAGCGCCTGGCAGGCGGCGTCGAAGCCGACGGACTGGATGTTGCGCCGCTCCTGGCAGCGGTCCTCGGGGTTGTCCTTCTGCCGGAAGTCGCAGCCGACGGCGCCGCCGCATCCCGCGGCGGTGACGACGACGACGACGACGGCGGCGGCACACATCAGACGAATCATGGCCCGCATCATCTCCGCGCGCCGGCGGCGACGGCAACGCGCGCGGCGTGCCTGTCTCGTTCCGAGCGACGCTCAGAGGCACTCGTCCACGCCGTCGGTGATGTCGGCGACGCACAGCGCGCCGCCGGCGTCGACGTGGACCATGGCGAGGGAGCGCCAGGCGTCGGAGACGGTGAGGTCGGCGTGGATGACGGGGCCGAAGGGATCCCCATGGGAGAGCACGGTGAGCGTGAGCGGCGCCGTGCCCGCGCCGTCGTAATAGACGGCGCCGACGAGGATGGTGCCCCGGGGTGAGCTCGTTGACGGCGATGATCTCGGGGTCGCCGGGCGCGCCGCCGTCGATGCGCAGCGGATCGCCCGACGACGACGTGCTGCCGTCGCCGTCCCAGTCGGGGCGCTGGAACGCGCAGCCCACGTTTCCGCATTCGAGCTCCGTCTGGCAGCTCGTGGCCGGCGGCGTGAGGGTGCGCGGGCGCGCGCGGGGGTCTTTCTCCAGGAGCCGCAGCACCAGAGCGTCGAGCGCCGGTGAGATCCCGTGCAGCGGCGCCGCCGCCCGCGGCGACGGCGGCGGCTCGCTCGCGTGCCGCATGATGAGCTCGAGCGCCGTCGACGCCGAAAACGGCGGCTTGCCCACGAGGGCCTCGAAGAGGATCACGCCGAGCGCGTAGAGATCGAGCCGCGGGTCGTCGCTCACGCCGTACAGCGCCAGCTCCGGCGAGATGTAGCCCGGCGTCCCCACCGCCACCCCCGTCTGCGTCAGCGACACGTCGTCGACGACCTTGGCGACGCCGAAGTCGAGGATCTTCGCGAGCGGCGGACGCCCCGCAGCCTCGACCACCATGATGTTGTCGGGCTTCAGGTCGCGGTGCACCACGCCCGCTTCGTGCGCCACGCTCAACCCGCATGCCACGTCGCGCGCGAGCCGCACCGCCGCCGCCGGCGCCAGCACGCCCTGCCGGCGCAAGAGCGCGCGCAGGCTCTCCCCGGGGAGCAGCTCCATCGCCAGGTACAACACGTCGTCCTCGGCGCCGAAGTCGAAGATGGTGACGACGTGGGGGTGCGTGAGCCGCGACAAGGCCGCCGCCTCCCGCTCGAAGCGCGCGGCGATCGAGCGCTCCCTCGCCAGCGCCGGCTTCATCACCTTCAGCGCGACCTCGCGGCCGAGCGGCGCCTGCTCGGCGACATAGACCGCGCCCATCCCGCCTTCGCCGAGCTTGCGCGTCACGCGATAGCGCTTCCCGACGACGGCGCCGACGAGCGGGTCGCGCTCCTGCATGGGACCGGGCGCGCCGCAAAGTGTCCGCCCGTTGAACGCCACCCGTCGTTGCGGGACAATGCATCCGGGGTGTTCTTCGAGACGCGCGTCGACCCACCGTCGACGTCACCGGAATTTCAGGCGAGCGCCGAGGCGCTCCTCGCGGGTCGCGTGCGCGACGCGCGCACGCAGGCGCCCGCGCGCGCGGTCGACGCTGGCGACGCGCTCCTCGCGGTCGACATCCTGCGCGCCGAGTGCCGCGAGCGCCGCGCCCGCGCCCTCGCCGTCGCCGCAGCCCGGAGGTTCCCCGGGCACGCGCTGCTCGCCCTCGAAGCCGCGCGGGCACGCGTCGCGCAGGGACAGCTCGCGCGCGCCGAGGCCGCGCTCGCCCCCGTCGCCCCCGGCGACATCGTCGTCGACGCGCGCGCCGGCGCGCTCCGCGCCGTCATCGCCGCCGCCGCCGGGCGCGACGACGACGCGCGCGCGGGCATCGCCAGGTTCGGCATCGTCGCCGACGCCGTCGTCGAGCACGACCTCGGCCGCGCCGCCGCCCTCCTCGGCGACCTCGCCGCCGCGGTCGCGCACCTCGAGCGCGCGCGCGCCCTCGCGCCCCGCTTCTGCGGCGCCGCGCTCGCGCTGTGCGAGGTCTTCGTCGTCGAAGGCAAGCTCGACGACGCCGATCGCGTCCTCGCCGACTTCACCCGCCGCGGCGACGAGGACCTCCGCGTCGACGTCATGGGCGCCGCCATCGACACGCTGCGCGGCTCCGGCGCCCGCGCCGCCGCGAGGCTCGACGAGGCGCGCGCGCGTTGGCCGCGCGTCCCCGCGGGCGCCGCCGCGCTCGCGCCGCTCGACGCCGCCCTCGGGCGCGCCGCCGCGGCCGCGCGCTCCCGCGGCCGCGTCGACGACGCCGAGCGGCTCGACAGGTTCCGCGTGGCCCTCGGCCCTGACGACGCCCCGCGCGACGACACACCCTTCGTCGACGACCACGACGTCACCGACGCCTCGGCGGACGCCGCCGCCGCGAGCGACACCGCGAGCGACACCGCGCCCACCCCCCGCGCCCCGCTCCAAAACGACGACGACAGCGGCGACGAATTTCAGCTCACGGCGCAGCCCGCCGCGAGCGACACGGAGAAGATCGTCCGCCGCGACGCGAGCGACACCGAGAAGGTCCGGCGCCGCCAGGACAGCGACCGCGACGACCCCGTGTCCGCGGCGGCTGACTGGAGCAGGAGCCGCGCCGTGGCGCTGGCGTCGGCGGGGCCGCCGCCGTCGCCGTGGCCGATGCGGATCACGGCGGCCGTCGCGGCGGCGCTCGTGGTCGCGGTGGTCGTCTTCTTCGCCGCGCGCGAGGCGCCGCCGCCGCCCGAGGCCGCGGTCGCCGTCGACGACGCGGCCGCCGTCGCCGCCGCGCGAGCGCCGAAGCCGAAGCCGCGCGAAGATCCGGCGCCGCCCGCGACCTTCGCCGCCCGCGCCAGGAGCTGCAGGCTCACGGTTCCCGCCGTGCCCGTCGGCGGCCCCGTCGACGCGCTCCACCCCTCGCGTTGCACGCCCCTCACCGGGATGCTGTGGAGCGGGGACACGCGCGCCCAGGGCTGGCGGCGCTGCGCCGTCGACGGCGGCGACGCGCTCGTGCGCGCGGACGGCACGGTCGCGGGCGTCGTGCTCGACAAGCTGCGCGGCACCGTCGCCGACGTCGTGCCCTGGTCCCTCGAGCTCGGCGCCCTCCACCCCGCGAGCGAAGACACGCGCCGCGCGCGCGCCGTCGTCAGCGAGGCCGAGTGTCACGCCGTGACGCTGCTGGTCCACGCCACGTGCGCGCCGGGGCTCGTCCGCTTTCGCAGCGAAAAGGGCGTCAAGGTCGCGAGCCCCGCGATGCTGCCGAGCTGTCGCCCGACGTCCATCTACGTCGTGAACGGCTTTCTCTGACGGCGCCTGGAGGAGGCGCACCGTCGCCGCGGAGCTCGCTCAGCTCACCAGGCGGCGCACCGGGGTGTACGTGGCGGCCGCGAGGGCGACGGCGGCGGCGAAGGTGCCCACCGCCATGAGCGCGGTGTCGGGGCCGACGGCGAGGAAGCCGAAGTCGAGGCCGACGACGTGGCGCGCCAGCACGTGCAACGCGAGCTCCGTCTCGTCGGCGAGGCCGCCGGCGGGCGCGTGCCAGATCTGGGGATCGAGAAAGACCGCGCGGTGCACGGCGCTGCCGACGAGGGCGCACGCGAACGCGGCGCCGATCCAACGGGTGCGCGAGCGCAGCGCGGGGCGGCGCACGAGGAAGAACAGCCAGCCCATCGCGAACGCGGGGACGGCGATGATGACCACCGCGCGCGGCGACAGCGGCGCGAAGCGCGCGTACGGATCCACCGCCCACGTCCACGCCGTCCCGAGCGCCGACCACACCGCGGCGACCACGGCGCCGGTGAGCGCGGCGCCGCACAGCTCGAGGATGGCGAGGAGGGGGTAACGCGTGCGCATGAGGCGGCAACCGTCGAGGCGGCGAGGGGATTCCGCGCCGCACGCCCCGACGAGGCGGCCTTGCCGGCGGCGGCGCGACGGCGGAGAGTGCGCCGGTGATCGAGACGCCGATCGGGCCCATGCGGGTGGTCGTCGACGGGGACGCCGTCGTCGAGATCGCGTTCGAGGCGGCGCGCGAGAGCCCCGAAGACGACGGCGCGCTCGTGCGCGAGGCCGAGCGGCAACTGCGGGCGTACTTCGAGGAGAGGTCCTTTCGCTTCGACCTGCCGCTCGCGCCGCCGGGGACGCCGTTTCAAAAGCGCGTCTGGGCGGCGCTGCTCGACATCCCCGCGGGCACCACCACGAGCTACGGCGCGCTGGCCGCCACGCTCGGATCCGGCCCCCGCGCGGTGGGGACGGCCAACGGCTCGAACCCCGTCGCCGTCGTCGTCCCCTGCCACCGCGTCATCGGCAAGGACGGGTCGCTGACCGGCTACGGCGGGGGCCTGCCGCGCAAGCGCTGGCTGTTGCACCACGAGGGCGCGCTCGGCTCCCTGGTGCCCTGACGCAGCGCGCGGCCCACACCGCGATCGGGGTAGCGTCGCGCCATGCTCCTCGCGCTCGTTCTCGCGGCGGCCGCGCCGGCGGGGCTCCCCTCCACCATCGACATCCCCACGCGCACCCAGGCGGTGAACCTCTTCGGCGAGTACGCGCTCGACGGCGGGCTGCTCTACCACCGCAAGGGCGACAAGGCCCCGTGGGCGCTCGTGGACGGCGTCGGCCTGCCGAACCTCGACGGCAAGGTGCTGCCCCAGGTGAAGGGCAAGCTCACGCGCGTGTTCGCCGACGGAAACGTCGTCGCCGTCGTCGACGAGGACGACCAGGTCTTTCGCTTCGACATCAACTTGCACGTGCTCGACTTCGAGCCCACGCTGTACGCGTGGCGCACCGAGTGGGGCGGGCCCGGCATGCTCAAGCTCCGCAAGGACCTGCGATCGGTGAGCTACGGCCGCCGCAGCATCCTGAACGTCGGCGTCGTCGAGGACCGCTTCGGACACCGCATGCTGGCGTCCAACCCGTCGTCGCTCATCAGCTTCTTCCATGAAAACGGCACGTCGGGCCTGATGCACTTCTACGGGCTGTCCCAAGACGGCCGGCGCTTGTTCTTCGCCGACAACGGCCTCACCGAGGTGTTCAACTACGAGTTCGATCTGCCCGCCGCGGAGGACTTCAAGGGCGTGGCGGTGACGTCGAGCGCGTCGATGGTCGTCGTGCTCGACACCCTCGGGCGCTTCTGGGCCAAGTTCCTCGACTTCGACTGGGCCGGCAGCAACCCCATGATGTTCGAGTACTCCTACGTCGACGACGACGCGCCGCCCAAGGACGACGAGCTCGAGGGCTTCGGGCGCATCCACCTGCCGCTGCCCGACTGGCGGGAGCTGCCGGCGCTGTCGCCGCCGCCGGGCGCGTCGTGGTCGTCGGAGATGGGCATGGCCGTCACCGGCAACGGCAACGAGGCGCGCGAGCTGCGCGTGCGCGGCAAGGACGCGCACGGGGCGTGCGGCCTGTGGGTGCTCGACCTCGCCGGCCCGCAGCGCGCCGGCGCCTGGCGCTTCCGCGAGACGGGGATCTGCCCGGCGGCGCCGTTTGTCCCCGCCGAGCGCGAAGCGAAGGTGAAGCGCACAAAGACCCTCGCGGGGACGCTCGTGTTCGACGGCGCCCGGCTCCCCGCCACGCTCGAGCGCTACTCGCTCGTAGACTCGCCCGCGCGCCTCACGCTGCGCGATCCCCACACGGGCGAGGCGGTGTTTCGCGGCAAGCTCCACCTCGTCACGGCCTGGTCGCCAGCGCGCGTGCAGGACCCCGGGCGCGACGGGCGCTACAAGATGTTCTACGCCACCGTCGAGGCGGATGAGGGCTTCGCCGACAGCGCCTTCGCCCGCGCCTACAACCTGCAGGCGTTCGCGCTCACGGCGTACGGCGCACAGGACGAAGTGGTGCTCAAGCCGCTGCGCAAGGACGCGCTGATGGGCAAGCTCGTCGACAAAAACGGCGGCTTCCCCGACGAGGTCGCCGCGTACATCTTCCACGCACCGCGCGGCGTGCGCGGCGCGTGCGACGACGTCCGCGCGCGCGTGGCCGAGGACCAACGGCAATTCCTCGAGGTCACCGCCGCCACCCCCGCGTTGAACCTCTTCGGCTTGGTGACGGGGACGCGCTTTTGGTACTACCACGGCGTCTCCATGATCCCGCCGCTCGGCCGGATGATGGACTGGGGCACGCGCCTCTTCTACGACCGCTACCGCCTCTCGCAGCTCGAGATGTCTCTCGTCGACCGGCACTGCGCCGCCGAGTAGCCGCTCAGCTCAAGATCACGGCGGCGCAAGCGGCGAGGACGACGGCGTCGACGGCGACGGCGGCCACGGCGTGGACGCGGGCGCGCGGAGACAGCTCGGCCCTCTTGCGCCAGACGCCGGCGAGGAGCGCGAGCGACCACAGGTGGCCGACGGGCGGCAGGAACACGAGCCCGATGACCGCCGCCTTCAGCGCGCGCAGCGCGGCGGCGTCCGGGCCCGCCGGGGCGAGCGCCGCGGCCTCGGCGCGCGCGCCGGCGTCGAGGTCCTGCGGCGGCGCGCTCGCCATGGCGGCGGCGTCGAGGTCCTCGAACGTCGACGGCGAAAACAGGATGGCGCGCGCGGCCTCGAGGTCGTTTTGGCAGACGACGACCTTGGCGCCGCCGAGCGCCATGGACAGGTGCGTGGCGATGCCCACCGTGTTTCCGTCGACGATGCGCGCGGCGATGCCGTCGGTCTCGAGGCGGCCCCGGGCCATCTCGGCCTCGAGCACGGTGTCGAACGCCGCGACGATGGCCTCGTCCTCCGTCGACAGCGCCGCGGCCGTCGACATCGGCGCCGCCGAGGTGCGCGGGAGTGTCGCCATCCAGAAAGCCTAGCGTGCCCGGGCGCGGCCGGCATCGGGGGACACCGCGATCCGTCCCGGCCCGACGGCGCCCACCGCGGGCGCCCGCCGAGGCGCGGTGATGCGCGCGCGGATGGCCGCGAGGGGCGCGCGGTCGTCGAGGTGTGCGCCGCCGACGGCGTCGATGCTGACGCCGAGGTCGCGCAGGACGGCGGCCGTCTCCGGAAAGGGCCGCGCGCGTTCGCGCTGCCAGACGGCGAGGAGCGCGCGCGCGGCGACGGCGGCCTCCGGGTCCGCGCCGGCGGCGGCGGCGTCGAGCAGCTCCTTGGCGCCGCGCGCGTGATCGTCGACCGTGACCATGCCGCGGAGCGCGCGCACGAGGTCGTCGAGGGACGCGCCTTGTCTGCGCGCCTCCACCTCGGCGAGGAGCATGACGCCCGCGCCGCCCCAGTAGGCGTGCTGATACGCGCCCATCTCGTGCATGCCCGCGGACGCGTCTTCGAGGCTCATGCCGTCCACGGCGGCGCGCGCCTCTCCGGTGGCGAGCCCGCGGCACAGCTCGCGCCAGTAGGCGGCGTCGTCTTCGAGCATGCCGGCGCGCCGCGCGAGCAGGTCCTGGTAGAGCGTGGCGAGGCCCTCGTTGAGCCACGCGTCGCGCTGCGCGACGGGCGGCAGCAAGGGGTGGCTGAGCTCGTGGGTGAGCGCCCAGCGGCCGGTGGCGTCGAGGTCGTCGTCGGCGATGTCCGGGGCGCCCTCGCCGACGAAGAACGTGGCGGTGTCGCCGCCGCCCCGCGAGAAGAAGCCGACGACGATGGGGCTCGTGACGTGCGTGGGGATGACGAGCACGTTCACGCGCGGCACCGGATAGTGCCCGAGCACCGACGACACCGCGTTCGCCGACAGCGACAGCCACGACGACAGCTCCTCGGGGGCGCGGCCGTCGTCGAGGCGGGCGATGGTGAAGCGGGCGCCGCCGGCGTCGAGGGTCTCGGTGGTGAAGCGGCCAAAGACGGTGTCGCTCTTGAGCGCGTACGTCGCCGGCGTGACCTCGTAGCGCGCGCCGCTCGCCGGCGGCTTCCAGGGCACGAGCGCGTCGAAGGGCGCGGCGTCGATCCTCACGTACAGGCGCGCGGACGGCTCGAGCGGCTCGGGGCGCCACAGCCACAGGTCGGGCGTGATGACGAGGTCGTCGCCGGCGCGCAGCGCGAGGTCGCGATCGTCGACGGAGTCGGCGAGGCGGCCGACGTCGACGACGAGCCGCGCGCAGCCCTCGACGCCCTGGGTGCGGACGCCGTCGACGTCGACGACGAGCTTGCGGCCCGCGTCGTCGACGGCGGACACGAGGAACGGCAGCGCGCGCCGGCTCTCGGGCGTCAACCGGCGCGGCCAGGACGTGCGCGGGCAGTAGCGCAGCGACACGCCGCCGACGTTGCCGCTGTCGTCGGGGAGCACGCCGACGTCGACGTCGAGCAGCACGGGCGGCGCGGGGGCCGGCGCGGGCGCGGGCGCGGCGGTGGCGCAGCCGGCGGCGAGGGCGACGAGGGCGACGACGGCGGCGACGGCCGCGCGCCGGGGCGGGGGGTCGTCTTCGCGGAGCGCGCGCGGCACAGAGGCGGCGCCGGCGGCACCCGGGGCGCCCGCGGCGCGGCGCCCGACGACGATGCTCACCCGCGCGACTTCAGCAGGCGCTGGATCTCCTCGCGGATGATCACCTCGGCGAGCTCGGGGACGACCTCCCACGCCACGCGCTCCACGATCTGGCGCGCCTCCTCCGAGAGCGCCTCCTTCGACGGCGCGGCCCCGGTGGTCTTGGCGATGATCGTGGCCGCCTTCTCGGTGACCACGTCCGCGGCCGTGGCGAGCTCGAGCTTGACCGGCTCGCGGGCCGCGCTCGCCGCCGACGCCGCAGCGTCGAGCTTGGCGAGCTTGTCGAGGTCGATCTTGTCCGTGTTGCGGGCGAGATTGTCGATGATGGGCGGGATCTTGGTGGTCTGCGCCGCCGGGTCCGCGTCCAGCGACGCGCTCTGCTGCGGCGGCAACGACGGCTGCGACGGGATGTCGCTCACGTCGATGTCGGCGACCTCGAGGAACTCGCTGTCCGACGAGTACGACGGCGTCGCGGTCTTGTTCGCCTCGGACGACGGCGGCGACGCGGCCGGCGACGGCGGCGACGACGACATCGGCGCCGGCGACACCGTCGGCGGCGAGCGCATCGGCGCCGGCGCCTTGTTGTCGTCGACGGAGATGTCGATGCTCACGTCGGGCCCGCGAGCGGCCCAGCCGCCGTTTTGGCCGCCCGGCGGCGGCGAAGACGAGGACGGAGCCGGCGACGACGACGACGACGACGACGGCGACGACGATGACGACGGCGACGACGAAGACGAAGACGAAGACGCGAACGGGTTCTGCGACGGCCTGGGCGCGGCCGGCGCCGGCGTCGCCGCGGCCGGCGACAGCGACGCGCCGAAGCCGAACGGATTGAGGTCGGCGCGGGCGGGCTGCGGCGTGGGCGTGCGCGTGATGGGCGTGGCGGGCGGGATGGACGGCGTGGCCGCGATGGACGGCGGGCCGTTGCCGGCGACGGCGGGGCGCGGGAGGCCGACGCCCGGCGGGCGCGGCATCGACGACGCGCCGGGGACGCCCGGGGGCCGCGGCATGGCGGCGACGGCGGCGGAGGGCGCGGCGGGGGTCGCGGGGACGCCGACGGCGGTGCCCGGCGCGGTGGCGGGGACGCCGAGGACGGTGCGCACGCGATCGAGGAGCGTCTGGCAATCGAACGGCTTCGGCACGTGGCCGACGACGCCCGCGGCCTTGGCGCGCCCCTCGTCGTAGGGCGTGGCGCTGGCGGAGAGGATCATCACCGGGATGCCGGAGGTGATGGCGTCGGCGTGGAGGGCCTCGGCGACCTCGTAGCCGCTCTTGTCACCGAGGGAGTGGTCGGTGAGCACGAGGGCGGGACGCAGCGTCTTGGCCTGCTCGATGGCCTCGGCGCCGGAGCCCGCCTTCACCACCTGGAAGGGCTCCTTGTCGAAGACGATCTCCACGGCCTTCAAGATCGTCACGCTGTCATCGGCGACGAGGATCGTGTGCATGGCCCGGGTTTAGCCCGCTTGACGCCTTGGGCTCAAGAAAGCGCTACCATGGTGCCCGGATGAAGCGGCCGCTCTAGCCGATGAGACCCGCCCGCGCTCCCTCGCCGACGGAGGCCGACGGAGGCGCACCGGTGACGGTGCGCTACCTCGCCGTCCGGGCGGGACCCTTCCGGCTCGGCCTCCCCCTCGAGGCTGTGCGCCAGATCCTCGACGCCGGCGGCGAGCAGGCGCAGGCGCCGTCGGACCCGCGCGCCCTCGGCGTGCTCCCGCTCTCGCTCGCCGAGCTCCTCGGCGCCGAGCCCCTCGAGCGGCGCCCGGCGCTCCTGCTGTTCGACGGGCACACCGGTCCCGTGCTTTTGTCCACGTGCGTCCTCGGCGCCGTCGTCGACGCGCCGCCGCCGCGCCCGCTGCCGCGCACGGTGGCGTGCCGCTGGCCGGGGCTCATCCGCGGCGTCATCGACGACGACGACGCCACCGCCATCGACACGAGCGCGCTCGACACCGGCGCCGTCGACACGGGCGCCCGCGACACCGGCGCCGTCGACACCGGCGCCCGCGACACCGGCGCCCGCGACACCGGCGCCGTCGACGCGAGCGCCATCGACGCGGGCGACGTCGACGGCGGCGCCGCCGTCGCCCGGCCGCGCCGGCGCCGGCTGCGCCTGGTGCTCGACCCGCGCGTGCTCATGGGCCTCGTCGAGGCCGCCGGCGAGGCGCCGCAGGAGGGCGCGCCGTGACCCAGGGACAGGTGCTCGTCTTTCGCGCCGGCGGCATGCGCCTCGGCGTCTTCCTCGCGGAGGTGGGCCGCCTGCTCGTCGAGGACGAGCTCGTCGCCGTGCCGTTCGCGCACCCCGCGATGGTCGGATTGCTCGTGGCGGACGAGGACGGCCCGGTGCCGGTGTTCGACCTCGGCGGCCTCATCGGCGAGAGCGCGCCCGCTTCGGCGCAGCGACGCACCGTCGCGCTCTTCCCGACGGCCAAGGGCCCGGTGGGCCTCCGCCTCGACGAGCTGCTCGGCACCGCTGCCTCGTACGAGGCCCTCGACGACGACGCCACCGGCGCGCTGCACGACGGCGTCGCCGCCGCGCTGTTGAGCACCGTCACCGGCGCCGCGCGCTCCACCGACGGCGCCTTCAGCTTCTTTTCGCCCGACGCGTTCCTGGCCGGCCTCGCCCTTTAGCCGGGAGCGCTCACTCCCTGGGGAGCGTGGCGTTTTCGTAGCCGACCATCGTCGCCGGGATGATGGTGGCGGCCGCCAGGCCGAGGCCCGCGCCGACCACCGCGCCGACGTCGCCGGTGGCGATGAAGCCCAGCGCCGCGCGGTTGCTGGGCGCGTCCTGGTTGAGCTGCCGGATGAGGTCGACGCCGGCGAACAGGATGCTCGCAGTGTAGATGGCGCCCGCGCCGAGGACGGCGCCGGTGGGAGCCCAGGGCTCGCTGCCGTCGAGGAGGAACTGCGTGGACACGCCGGTGCCCACGGCCGCGGCGATCGGCGGAACGAACGCCAACGCCGCCACCGCCGAGCGCTCGCCGAAGCTGGCGGGCGGCCCTTTGGTGCCGTCGACCTTCTCGATGAACACGCCGTAGCCGCCGGACACCGCGAGCCCCGCGAGGAAGAAGGCGCTCGTGATGGCCGGGACGCCGATGAGCGCGTAGACGAAGCGCACGGGCCGCGAGAAGCGCTCGCTCGCCTTCATGTCGAGCGCGACCTCGGAGCCCGGCGCGATCTCGAGCCGCCGAGGCTCGCTGCGCGTGCCTTCGTGGGCGAGCTCCCCGACGTCGTCGGAGGCGGTGATGTACCAACGGATGTGCAGGCCGGTGGTGGACCGCGTGAACGTCCCCGGGATGGTGGTCCTCCACGTCCCGTCCGCGCCGCGGGCGAGGGGGATGCCGTAGGGCTCGCGCTCGCCCTCCTTGATGAAGTCGAGGCGCATGCTCTTCACGGCCTTGTTCGGGTCGGTGACGTCGACGGCGAAGTCGGCGCGCTCGCCGCCGGAGACGTTGAGCGGGTCATGCACGAGGAGCCGAACGCTCTGTTGCAAGGCCTCGCGCTCCTTGCGCTTGCCGTCTTCGATGGCCTTCCTGCGCTCGGCGCGCGCGGCGTCGACGAGGTATTCGACCTTGGGCTCGATGGGGATGGGGCTTCGAGCGTCGACGTCGAGGAGGAAGATGTCCGCCAGCACCTTCTGCGCCTCGACGACGTGGTTGGTGAGGACGAGGCAGTAGCCCTCGATGAACATGGCGTCGATCTTTTCGGCCTGCGTGGCCGTCTGGTCCGCGGCCACGCCCTGCGCGACGGTGAGGGCCTCGGCGTACGAGAGCTCGTCGACGAGCGCCTTGGCCCTGGCGATGTCGTCGGCGGGCGCGCCCCCGAGGAGGCCCGCGAGGACGAGCGCGATCACTTCCCGGCCCGCTTGGCGACGCGACAGCGAATCGTGGTGGTGGTCGGACCGACGATGAACTCCTCGGAGTGCTGCCGGCCGTGCGCGTCGACGAACACGACGACGTGCTTGCCGAAGCTGAGCTCCCGGTTGAGCACCGGCAGGTCGCCGATGTCGTTGCCGTCGAGGGTCGCCGACTGCGACGCCTCCGGGCAGCCGATGTTCAGGTGCACGGACCCGACCTCGCTCGCCGCGTCCCCCTTCCGCGCCGCGCGCCGCGCGTCGCGCGCCTCACGCCAGTCGGCCCGCGCGCGGTGCCGGGCCGTCTCCGGCGGCGCTTGCGGCGCGGTCTGCGGCGGCGGCGCGGGCGGCGCGGGCGGCGCGGGCGCCGGCGGCGCCGCGGGCGGCGCGGGGACGATCGCCACGGCCGAGGCGACCGGCGGGCGCGCGCCGCCGGTGTCGGTCGCGGTGCGCGCGCGCGCCGCCGCCGCCTGCACCATCGTGTAGACGCCGACGCCGGCGCAGACGATGAACACGAGGGCGACGACGCTGGCGACCGCGATGCGCCTGGGCGTCACCGCGCGCTTCACCTGGGACATCAGCTCGGGCAGGAGCTGCGAGTAGTCCGGCTGCGGCGTGAGCCCCTGCATCGCCGTCGACGGCGTCTGCGCCGTGAGCGGCATCGGCGTCTTGAACGGCACCACGCCCGTGGACGGCTTGTTCAGGTCCGTCGCCGTCATCGTCGCCTGGTGCGGCTCGAGCGACGACGGCGGCGGCGTGGGGTTTTGCAGCGCGCGCTGCGACTCCTCCGCGAGGTTCTTCAACGCGTCGAGCAGGCTGACGGCGTTTTGCGGGCGCTCGTCGGGGTTTTTGGCGAGCAGCCTGAGCACCAGCCGCTCGACGGGCCCGGGCACGGGCGAGTACGGCACGAAGGACGTCGGCGTGGGCGCGGGCTCGTGGGCGTGGCGCATGGCCAGGGCGAACGCCGTCTTGGCGGTGAACGGCTTTTGCGCCGTCAGCATCTCGAACCAGGTGACGCCGAGCCCGTAGAAGTCGGAGCGGGGATCGTCGGTGCGGCCCTCGAGCACCACCTCGGGCGCCACGTAGCCCGGCGTGCCGACGATGAGGCCCGTGCCCGTCATGTTGCTCGTGCCCGACTGCCCCTCGACGTGCGCCTGCTTGGCCACGCCGAAGTCCAGGAGCTTGGCGCGCTCCCCGTCGGCGCCGCGCACGAGCATGACGTTTTCGGGCTTGAGGTCCCGGTGGATGACGCCCTTGTCGTGCGCCGCCTGCAGGGCGCGCACCACCTGCTCGATGATCACCAGCGTGTCCTGCCAGCTCATCCGCCCGCGCGCGTCGAGCCGCTCGCGCAGCGTCTCGCCCTCGAGCAGCTCCATGGCGATCCACAGCAGGCCGCCGTCCTCGCCTGCGGCGAGCGAGGTGACGATGTTTTCGTGCTTGAGCTCGGTGACCAGCCGGGCCTCGCGCTTGAAGCGCGCCAGCGCCTGTGGGTCCTCCAGCAGGGCCTGGCGGACGACCTTGACCGCCACCGCGCCGCCGCCTTCCTCGTCGCGCCCGGCGTAGACCTGGCCCATGCCGCCGCGCTTCAGCGGGCGCTCGACGCGGTACCGGCCCCCCAGAAGCCTGCCGGTGAGGTCGTCGGGCGAGGGTGTCTGCACGCGCTCGACCATAACACCCGTCGCGACCACGGGCTCGCGGGGGCGTGACCGGCGCTGCCTCACGGCGGCGCGCTTTCTTGACCGGGCGTCGGCGCGCAGAGTATCCCGTCGTCATGCGGCGTGTGCTCGTCCTCCTCGCGTTCACCGCGGTCGTCGTGGGAACGACGAGCGGTTGTGGGCCGATCATCTCCTCGTACCTGATCGTCAACGCGCAGGCCGACCTCGACGGGGCCAAGGCCGCCGAGGCGCCGAAGTACGCGGTCTACGAGTACACGGCCGCCGATCAGTACCTGCACAAGGCGCGCGAGGAGCAGGGCTACGCCGACTTCGGCCCCGCCATCGACTACGCCTACAAGGCCGAGGACCTGGCCGCCAAGGCGACCACGCGTGCACAGGAAGAGAAGAAGCGGCAGATGCAGCAGCCGGACGTGGCCCCCGAGTGGCAGGCGCCCGCCGAGGAGGGCAAGCAGCCCTCGGTGATCATCAAGAAGAAGGAAGAGCCCGCCATCAAGGTCAAGGTCGTCCCGATCCCGACCGAAGAAGGGCCCAAGCCGCAATGACCCCCCGCTCCCCTCGTGGCCGCTTCTCTCGTGGCCGCCATCCCGGCTGGGCGCTGGCCGCCGTCCTGGCTTCGTTCGCGCTGCAGTTGTCGTGCGCCGGGCCGGGCATCGAGCGCCAGGCCGACGTCGTCAGGAACGACATCGACAAGGCCCGCAAGTCCGGCGCCTACCAGTGCGCGCCGCGCGAGCTGGCCATGGCGGAGACCAGCGTCGACTTCGCCGAAAACGAGCTCGCCGAGGGCGACTTCCTGCGCGCCCGCGAGCACATCGACGTCGCGGTGGAAAACGCCAACCTCGCGCTCGCCAACTCCAAGGACTGCGCGCCCAAGCGCGTCCTCATCAAGACCAAGACGGACAAGGACGGCGACGGCATCCTCGACGACGTCGACGCCTGCCCCGAGCAGCCCGAGGACAAGGACCTGTTCGAGGACGAGGACGGCTGCCCCGATCCCGACAACGACAAGGACGGCATCCTCGACCCGCTCGACAAGTGCCCGAACACGCCCGGACCCAAGGAGAACGACGGCTGTCCCTACGGCGACCGCGACGGCGACGGCATCCCGGACAACACCGACGCCTGCCCCGACGCGCCCGAGGACAAGGACGGCGACCGCGACGACGACGGCCGCCCCGACGTGGACGTCGACGGCGACGGCGTCGAGGACTGCGTGGCCGGCTGCCCGCTTTTGCCCACCAAGGACGCCGCCGGCAACGAGGTGCCGCCGCCCAAGTGCGACATGTGCACCACCGGGACGCCCGAGACCACCAAGGAAGACAAGGACGGCTTCGAGGACGACGACGGCTGCCCCGACATCGACAACGACAAGGACGGCATCCTCGACACCGCCGACGCCTGCCCGAACGATCCCGGACCGCCGGAGACCAAGGGCTGCCCCGACCGCGACGGCGACAAGATCGCCGACAAGGACGACAAGTGTCCGGACCAGCCGGGCGTCGAGCGCAAGGACAAGCCCGAGCTCAACGGCTGCCCGCGCGGCGACAAGGACGGCGACCGCTTCTTCGACGACGAGGACGCGTGCCCCGACCAGCCGGGCGTGAGCTGGGAGCAGAACCCCGAGTGGAAGAAGAAGCACCCGAAGGGGGGCAACGGCTGCCCGCCGCCGCTCACCCTCGTCGTCATCAAGCAGTGCAAGATCGAGATCAAGCAGCAGCCGCGCTTCGATACGGCCAAGGCCAACATCAGGCCGCAGAGCGCGGAGCTGTTGCGCCAGGTGGCCACCGCCATCCGCACCATGCAGGACATCAAGAAGATCGTCATCGAGGGCCACACCGACGACGTGGGCAATGACGACTACAACATGAACCTCTCGCAGGACCGCGCGAACTCCGTGCGCCTGTGGCTCATCGACAAGGAGCACCTCGATCCGGCCAAGCTCGAGAGCGCGGGCTACGGCGAGTCGAGGCCCATCGCCTCCAACCGCACCGCCCAGGGCCGCGCGCAGAACCGCCGCGTCGAGTTCCGGGTGGTGCGCGAAGGCTGCGAAGACAAACCCTAGCGGGTCAGGGCACGAGCTCGCACACGAACGGGTGCGGATCGAAGCTCGGGCTGCAGTCGACGTCCTTCCACACGAGCCCCGTGTCCACGCGCACGCAGTCCTCGCCCACGAGGTTGGTCGGCTGGCCCGGGCCGAAGCCGTCGATCTCGAGGGGCGCGCCGTCGATCCAGTGGAAGTCCGTGTTGTCGAGCGGGTCGACGAGGCCGATCCAGTAGTCGAGCGCGCCGAGCGCGAGCATGTTGGACGCGACCATCTGCTCCTCGGCGAGCCCGGTGCCCTCGAAGATGGCGAGCGTGCCCGCGGGCGTGGCCGCCTGGCACTGCGCCTCGGCGCCGGGCTCGTCGGTGGCGATGCCGGTGCAAAACGCGTAGCGCTCGCCGCCGAAGTCGACGAAGGGGCACGTGCAGCCCGTCTGGCGCGCGAGGTCGGCGTCGTCGCAGTCCACCGTCGCCGAGCACGCCGGCAACAGCTCCGCGGGCGGCCCGGCCGGAGGCGGGGCCGCGCAGGCGAGCGTCGGCAGCAGCAGGGTGGCGAGGTCGCCGTCGGCGTCGGCGAAGCCGCCGAAGAGCGCGGCGACGGCGGCGTCGGCATCGTCGCAGTCGAGGCCGGCGGCGCAGCCTTCGCCGCGGCCGTCGCCGTCGACGTCGACGCACGGGCCCTGCGCGGGCGGCTGCGGCGCGAGCTCGCAGACGTAGGGGCGATCGGACTTGCACTCGAGGTCGTTGAACAGCCCGTCGGGCCGAAGCTCGCCGCAGTCCTCGTCGCCGTCGAGGTTGTTGGGCTCGTCGCCGGCGAAGCCCGCGTACGTCAGGGGCGTGCCGTCGTCCCACTCAAAGTCGCCGGCGCCGCCGGGCTGCGTCAGGCCCATCCACACGCCGATGGACGCGGCGAACGCCGCGGCGACGTCGTGCGCCTCCTGCTCCTGCTCGAAGCGGGCGAGGTGGTAGCCGCGGGCGGCGCAGCGCTCCTGCGCCTGGGCGAACGTGGCGACGTCGGGGCACAGCTCGTACAGCACGCCGCCCACCTCCTGGCGCTCGCACGCGCACACGGCGCCGTTGTCGACGACGCCGTCGCAGTCGTTGTCGACGCCGTCGCACTCCTCGACGTGATCCTCCGCGCGCCGCGGGTCGGCGTCGTCGCAGTCGGCGACGAGGCAGCCGTCGCCCGCGCCGTCGCCGTCCGCGTCGACGCACGCGGTGCCGGCGTCGTCACCGGTCGTGCCGGCGTCTTCGCCGTCGAGCGCGCCACCGTCGACGATGCCCGCGTCCCCGGCGGCGCCGGCGTCCCCGGCCGCGCCGGCGTCGTCGGGGCCGTGGGCGCCGGCGTCGTCGGGGCCGAGCGCGGCGTCGGGGCCGACGCAGACGCGCTCGAGGCAGACCTCACCCACGCGGCAGTCCGCGTTGGCGTCGCACGCGAGCAGGAACGTGTCGCAGCCCTGGCACGACGCGGCGAGGCCCAGGAGGGTGGCGAGGACGGCGACGAGGCGCACGCCGGAAATGTACAGCCGCGCGCGCCCCGAAGGCTTCGGTCAGGCGGCGTCGCGGACCGCGGTGTGGTGCGCGTCACCGCCGGGCCGCTCGAGCGCGGGCGATCACCGCGGGCGACGACGTCGACGCGCGGCGCGACACGTTCGAGGGGGCCGCGCTCCGCTCGGTCGCGGTACGCTCGCGCGATGCGCGCCCCCGCCGTGCTCGTCTTTGCGTTGGCCTCGACCGCGTGGGCGCAGCAAGCCCCGAACCCCGTGCCCATGCCCGCGCCGGGCGCGCCGCCGCCCGCGCCCGCCGCGCCGGTGCCGCGGCCCATCGAGCCGCTCGTCCCCGAGGCGCCGCCCGAGGAGGGCCCGGCGCGGCCCGGCGGCGAAAAGCCCGGCGAAGGCAAGCCCGACGGCAAAAGGCCCGGCGACCACGAGGCGCCCAAGCCCGACGTCAGCACCGGCGGCTTCGGCGCCGGACCCTGCTGGGGCGCCGCCACCGGCTGCGCCGCCCTCGGCTGCCTCCCCGGCCTCGGCACCGGCGTCGGCGCGGGCATCTTCCTCACCACCATCAGCGCCGCGCTCGCGCAGGGCGGCGCCGGCGGCGTGTGCCTCGCCGTCGTCGGCGTCACCGGCGGCGTCGTCGTCGGCGCCCCGAGCGCCGTCGCGCTCGGCCCGTGCGCCTCGGGCGGCGCGCTCGTCGGCGGCCTCGTCGGCGCCGGCGCCGACGACCGGGACCTCGGCCCCGTCTTCCTCGGCGCCCTGCCCGGCCTCGGCGCCGGCCTGCTCGCGTCGGCGGGGGCGATCTGGGGCCTCGTCGTGCTGTCGAACACCTCGGGCGACTTCCTCACGCCCGCGCTCATCCTCGGCACCTCCACCGCGCTCGCCCTGGCCGCGGGCCCGGTCACCGTTGCCGGCATCACCGTCTCCGACGGCTTCGCCGGCGATCACCCGCGCGCGCCGTCGAAGAGGCCGCACGATGAGCCCGGCGACGACAAGCCCGGCGCCGTCATCGACACCCTCATGCGGTACTGACATGCGCGCCTGACGCGTCACGCGGGTCTCGCGTTTGTCGGGCGACCTGTGCGAGGGTCCGCCCCATGCGATCCCTCCCCTATGCACTCGTAGCATCGACGTTGTGGGCGGCGGCGGCGTCGGCGGGCCCCATCCAGGTGTCGGTGGACAAGTCCACTCTCAAAAACGGCCTCACCGTGCTGCTCAGCGAGGACCACAGCGTCCCGCGCGTCTACATGAGCCTGCGCTTCCGCGTCGGCAGCGGACGCGAGACCCCGGGCCGCACCGGCTTCGCGCACCTCTTCGAGCACTTGATGTTCGAAGGCAGCGAGCACGTCCCCGAGGGCAAGTTCGACCAGTGGCTCGAGGCCGCCGGCGGCGACAACAACGCCTTCACCAGCGAGGACGAGACCTACTACTTCGAGGAGGTGCCGTCGAACGCGGTGGACCTGCCGCTGTTCCTCGACAGCGACCGCATGGGCTTCCTCATCGCCAAGCTCGCCCCCGACTTCGTCGACGGCCAGCGCGACGTCGTCAAAAACGAGATGCGCCAGAGCATCCTGAACCGGCCCTGGGGCATCGGCGAGCTGCTGTTGCCGCCGGCGCTGTTCCCCAAGGGCCACCCGTACTCGTGGCCCGTCATCGGCTCCATGGACGACCTCACCAAGGCGTCCATCGACGACGTCAAGGCGTTCTGGACCAAGTGGTACTCGCCGGGCAACGCCATCCTCACCGTGGTGGGCGACTTCGACACCAAGGAGATGAAGAAGAAGGTCGAGCACTGGTACAGCGACGTCCCCGCCCGCGGCTCGCCGCCGAAGCCCGCGCCCGCGCCGGCGTCGCTCGCGGGCGAAAAGCGCGTCGTCGCCGAGGACAACTTCGCGCCGCTGCCCAAGCTCACCATCGCGTGGCCGAGCGTGGCCCTGTACGCCCCCGACGACGCCAGCCTCGACCTCGCCGCCAACGTGCTGTCGCAGGGCGCCGGGTCGCGGCTGCAAAAGCGCCTCGTGCACGACCTGCAGATCGCGCAGAACGTGAGCGTCTACCAGCACTCCATGGAGCGCACCGGAGAGTTCGTCGTCGAGGTCATCGCGCAGCCCGACGTCAAGCTCTCGCGCATCCTCGCCGTCGTCGACGAGGAGCTCGCAAAGCTCGAGAAGGACGGCATCAAGGACGACGAGCTCGCGCGGGCCAAGACCCAGATCGAGACCAGCACCGCCGACGCCCTCGACAGCCTCAACGAGAAGGCCTCGCGCATCTCCACCTACGAAGCGTACTTCGGCCAGCCCGACGGCTTCGAGCGCGACCTCGCGCGTTACCGCGCGGCCACGCCCGCCTCCATCGTCGACGTCGTCAAGAGGCGGCTCGGCAAGGGGCGCGTGGTGATGAGCATCGTGCCCAAGGGCCACCTCGACCTCGCCGTCATCAACCCCGTGAAGGAGGGTGCCGAATGATCTCCACTCTCGCCCTCGCCGCCGTCGTCGCCACCGCCACCGCCACCGCCGCCGCCCCCGCGGCCCCCGACCGCTCGGCGCCGCCGAAGCCGGGGCCGGTGCGCCCCTTCAAGATCGAAAAGCCCCAGGAGCTGACGCTCAAAAACGGCATGCGCGTGTTGTTCCTGCACCGCACCCGCGCGCCGCTCGTCGACATCGTCGCCACGCTCCCCGCCGGCGTCGCCGAAGACCCGATGGAGCTGCCGGGCCTCGCGATGTGGACCGCGAACATGCTCACCGAGGGCGCGGGCGACATGGACTCCATCGCGTTCTCGGACGCGGAGCAGGCCATCGGCGCCCAGATCTTCTCGGGCGCGGGCATCGACAGCGCCACCGCGGGGCTGCACGTGTCGTCGGCCAAGCTCTCGGACGGGCTGAAGCTGTTCGCCACGGCGCTCATGCAGCCGCGCTTTGACGCCAAGGAGTGGCAGCGCATCCAGCACCAGACCTTCGGCTTCTTCATGTACCAGTCGCAGGAGCCGCAGCAGCTCGTGGAGCTCGCCGGCGGCCTCGAGGACTGGGGCAAGGACAACCGCCTCGGCGTCAACATCATGGGGACGCCGCACGCGTTGGTGAAGACCACCACGGCGGACATGAAGAGCTTCTACACGGCGCACTACCGCCCCGACACCGTCACGCTCGTCGTCGTCGGCGACGTCAGCAAGAGCGCGCTCAAGAAGCTCCTCGAGGAGGACTTCGGCGCGTGGACGGCCACGGGCAAGCCGCCGGAGCAAAAGAAGCTGGCCGGCCCGGTGGCGCTCACAAAGACCACCGTCGTCACCGTCGACGTCAAAAACGCGCCGCAAACGGTGCTGCGCGTGCAGAACCCGGCGCCCCCGGACCTCAAGCCGTACACGCCCGACGTCGTCGTGATGAACACGCTGCTCGGCGGCTCGTTCACCTCGCGCCTCAACCAGAACCTGCGCGAGCAGCACGGCTACACCTACGGCGCCGGCTCCCGCATGATCCTTTTGCCCTACGGCAACGTCTTCATGGCGCGCGCCGCGGTGGCCACGCCGGTGACGGCGCCTGCGCTCAAGGAGATGATGGGCGAGCTCGAGCGCATCCGCACGCCGGCCACCGCCGAAGAGGTCGATCGCGCGCGCACGCTGGCGGCGCTGTCCATCCCGTCGGAGTTCGACAACGGCCGCTCCACCGCCACGCTGTGGGCGCAGATCGTCTCCGAGAAGCTCGACCTCGACCGTGTGCAGAAGTTCATGGACGAGGCGCCCAAGGTCGACGTGAAGCAGGTGCAGGCGGTGGCCGGAGCGGTCGTCAAGCCTGACGCCTGCACCATCGTCGCCGTCGGCGACATGTCCAAGGTCGGCAAGGACCTCGCATCGTTCGGCCCGGTGAAGACGCTCAGCGTCGACGAGCTCCTGCCGGGCCTCAAGGAAGCCATGAAGGCCTTCGGCGGCCCCTCGGGCGAGTGACTCCCGTGGCGCGGGGCCCCGCCCCCCGAGGCGGACGAGCCGCCGCGCCACGCATCGGATGCGCGGCGGTGCTCGCGCTCGCCGCGGCGTGCGGCGGGTGCATCACCGACCGCATCCTCGTCGACGACGGCCACGGCGGGCTCGTCGCCGACCCACAGGAATTCGCGCGCGTGGAGGCGGAGACGGCGGCGCGGCGGCGCTTGCCGTTTTCGGCCGAGGTCCCCGCGGACGTGATGACGGTGAAGCAGTTGCGCGCGTGGTTCGACCGCTACGCCGACGCGCGCAAGGCCGAGCTCGAGAAGGAAGACCGCTTCTTCCACCGCACCAACATCCTGCCCCCGACGGTGAGCACGGCGCAGGCGTACAAGGGCTTCCTCGCGGACTTCGTCGGCGGCGTCTACGACGACAGCACCAAGCGCATGATCCTCGTGTCCGACTACGCCTGGTGGGCCAAGCTCCAACAGGACGCCGTCGGCTGGATCACCGGCAGGGACTGGGCGTACGAGGTCTTCCTCGCGCACGAGCTCACGCACGCGCTGCAGGATCAACACTTCGGCCTCGGTGACATGCTCAAGGGCGGCGTCTACGACGACAACGACGACGCCGCGTTCGTTCGAAAGACCATCCTCGAGACCGAGGCCAACGTCGTCGGCATGTCGCACTTCCTGGGCATGGACCTCGAAAAGCTCGCCACGCGCAAGGCGTTCTTCCTGTTCATGCGCTACAACAACCTGCTGAACGGGCCGCTGTTGATGGCGCTGTCGGGGCGGACGCCGTCGTACTTCGCCAAGCAGGCGTTCTCGCAATACGAGCTCGGCTTGTCCTTCGTGGAGCAGAAGCTCGACGACGGCGGCATGGACGAGCTGTCCCGCGCGTACGTCCGCGTGCCCGGCACGCGCGGCGCGTTCCCCGAGAGCACCGAGCAGCTCCTGTGGCCGAGGAAGATGCGCTCGGACTCGCTCGACCGGCCCATCCCCATCGCCCGCCTGAAGGCGCCGCCCGCGGCGCTGCCCGGGTCGTCGCTCGTCGTGACCAACGTGTTCGGCGCGCTCGCGTTCAAGCACTGGCTCGACCACCTCGAGGGCCCCCTCGTCGGCGGCGCCGTCGCCGACGGCTGGGGCGGCGACCGCTGGGACATCATCGACGATCCCTCCGCGTGCCCCCCGGCGACGGGTGGTGCCGCGGCGACGCCCGCCGCGCCAGCGAGGAGGTGCGGGGCCAGCGTGCTCGTGTGGCGCACCACCTGGGACTCCGACGACGACGCCGCCCAGTTCTTCGACGCGTACAGCGCCGCCGTCCCCGAGCGCTACGGCGAGCGCGCCGCCGTCGTCGCCGGCTCCAGCGACACGCGGCGCGTCTACGCCGTGCCCGCGGCGCCGAAGGAAGAGCACCGCGTTCGCACCACCCGCGATGAGCGCGTGCTCGTCGAGCGCCGCGGCCGCGACGTCCTCGTCGTCGAGGGCACGGCGCCCGCCGCGCTCGCGCCGCTCGCCACGGAGATGTGGACGCAGCTCGTGCGCGGCGCGCCCCCCGCCATCGACGAGGACAAGCTCGCCGGCCGGCGCGCGGCGCTCGACAAGGACATCGCCGCCATGCACCGCGAGGGGACGGGCGCGCTCGCCGGCCCCGGCGTCGCGGGCCCGCCCGGCGACGACCTCCTGAGCCGGCTGTTTTTGCCCGCGCGGACCATGTCGCTGCGCCTCGGCGCGGGCGCCGGCATCGACGAGCGTGCGCCCGCCGGCGTGAACCCGCTGTTCCTCGTCAACGACACCGAGATGCGCTGGGGCTTCCGCCCGCACCTCGAGCTGTCGTTGCCGCTGGCGCTCTCCGGCGAGGTGCGCACGGCGTTCGGCCAGAGCGTCGCCGGCGTGGCGCTGCGCTCGCTGTTTCCGTCGCCGAGCGTGTCGCTGTCGGCGTCACAGGCGCTGCCCCTCGGCGACGACCTCGTGCTCGCCGTGCAGGGCAGCCTCGACGACATCGGCGCGGTCCAGAGCGTCCGCGTCGCCGCCGGCGCCTTGATGCGGCCGTTTCACGCGCTCACCGTGAGCCCCGCCGTCGCCCGCATCGAAGGCGGCGGCGAAAAGACGCCCACCATCGTCGTCGGCGGCGCGCTCCGCCGCGGCACCGTGAGCGCGCCGCTCGCCGAGCTCGAGGTCATCGAGGGCCTGTACGTCTACGAGAGCAGCGCCCTGTTCTTCGACCAGAACCCGCGCGGCCTCTCCCTGCGCGCGCACACCCACGTGCTCGGGCTGCTGCTGTACTTCTGAGCGCAGCGATCTCGCCGCAAGAAGCGGGGGACAAGCCCCCGCCCTACGACGCCCGCGTGACGCCGTCGACGACCCGCGTCGGAGAGCCCGCGTGACGCAGTCGACGACCCGCGTGACGCCGTCGACGACCCGCGTCGGAGAGCCCGCGTGACGCAGTCGACGACCCGCGTGACGCCGTCGACGACCCGCGTCGGAGAGCCCGCGTGACGCCGTCGACGACCCGCGTGACGCCGTCGACGACCCCGTGGGGCGGGGGCTTGTCCCCCGCGTCGGAGCGCCCGCGTGACGCCGTCGACGACCCGCGTCGGAGAGCCCGCGTGACGCCGTCGACGACCCGCGTGACGCCGTCGACGACCCGTAGGGCGGGGGGCTTGTCCCCCGCGTCGGAGAGCCCGCGTGACGTCGTCGACGACCCCGTAGGGCGGGGGCTTGTCCCCCGCGTCGGAGAGCCCGCGTGACGTCGTCGACGACCCCGTAGGGCGGGGGCTTGTCCCCCGCGTCGGAGAGCCCGCGTGACGCCGCGAGGCTCAGTACACGTCGAGGGCGTAGAGGTCCTGGACGGCGCCGGTGACCTCGGGCGCCGCGTTCGCGCCGATGGAGTTCTGCTCGCCGTACTGTCCCTCGGGGTCGTAGGCGTACGGCGCCTCCTGATCGAACTGCGCCCACGGGATGATGTAGCCGACGGCGTCGTTGGCCTGGTTCAAGATGATCTTGGTCGGCGCGTCACGCATCGTCGTCGACACAGGCTTTTCGAGCGGCGCGTCGGGGAAGTCGGCGCCCTCGGGGTGCTCGATGAGCGGCGCGCCGTCGGGGCCCGCCAGCCACAGCTCCGCGTACAGCTCGCCGGGCACCGTCACCATCTCGACGCCGCCGAGCGAGAGCGCGCTCACTTCGCTGTCGATCTGCACCGAGCCGAGCTTGAGGTCTTCGACGGAGAGCGCCTTCAAGTGCTCCGGCGACAGCGGCTCGCCGCTGTCGGTGTCGAACGCCGGGCGCGAGATGAGCCCCACCTGGAACGCGAGCGCCAGCGGCACGCTCGTCGGCGTCAACATCACCGGCAGCCGCCGCACCGCCAACGCCGGGTCCTTCTCGACGCGCGCCGCGCCGTCCTGCGCGCTCTGCGGGTGCAGCGAAGCGACCGCGAGCTGCCCGACGTGCCGGCCGATGGCCTCGGCGCGCTCGAAGGTCCCCTGCGGACAGGTCTCGTTGCCGTCGGCGTCGGGGCACACGAGCGTCCCGATGGGCGTGGTGAGCCCGCCGAGCACGCCGCTGGCGAACACCGCGACGGTGCCGGGGAGCTCGGTCTCCACCTCGTCGCGCACGTAGTTCGGGTAGTCCGACGTGAGCAGCGTGTTGTCGGAGCCGAGCGACTCCGGGTGGTTGCCCCACACCACCAGCGTGGCGATGGGCGCGCCACCGTCGACGGCGTCGAATTGCAGCGTGTGCACCGTGGGGTCGATGACCAGCGGCAGGCGCGAGTCCCGCAGGTAGTCGCTGTCGTCGACGGCGCCGACGGTGAGCGCCGCCGGCTGCAGCGCGGCCACGGCCTCGCTCAGGCCGGAGACCGTCTGGTCGACGATGAATTGCTGGTAGGCGTCGTCGTAGCCGCTCTTGCTGACGTCGGCCCCCCACATGCCCATGGTGTCCTTGGACTCGTGCACGTGGGTGGAGGTGACGATGACGTCGTCGAGGTCGAGCCCGGCGGCCTTGGCGGCCTCGCGCACGCGCTCCACGTCCTGGTGGAAGAAGCCGACGCAGTCGAGGACGACGAGGCCCACGCGCACGTCGCCCTGCTCGACCACGATCATCCGCGACCACACGTCGTCGTGCACGCCCGTGGCCTGGCGGCCCATGCCGAAGCCCGCGAGGTACACCGGCGCCGCGGCGACGTCGGGCGTGATGGCGCGCTTCGCCGCGCCCGCCTTCAGCGCGCCGCCGGCGTGCGCGCAGCCCCGGGCGCCGGGGCACACGAGCGGCGTGGCGACGCCGCGCGCGTCGACGAGGACGCGCGAGTCCATGGTGATGCCGCTCTTTGGCGCGTCGCACCCGAGGGAGACGATCGCGGACGCGGCGGCGAGGACGAGGACGGAGGACGCGGTGCGCATAGCCCGCGAATTGCCACGCGCGAGCGCCGTCGTCACGGGGAACGAACCGTCATCGACGACGGAATCGGCGCCCTCGCGCCGCCCGTGGGCCTACGCGGCGAGGGTGACGACCACGCGCTCGGCGCCGCCCTCGACGACGACCGCGCCGCCGGCCCGGCTGACGCGCGTCCCCGCCGCCGGCGCCAGCGGCACGGCCGCGCCGCTTTGCAGGTCGACGACGCACAGGGACGTCGGCCCGGTGAAGGTCATCGGGTCGGGCCGCAGGCAGAGGAGAACCGCGACCATGTGGTCATCGATTTCGACGGGGACGCACGGCGCCTGCATGCCCTCCACCGAGAGCACGCGCCGGCCCTTCACGAGGAGCGAGTAGCGCGGGGCGTCGCCGAGCACCTGCTCGCAGACCACGACGTCGCCGGAGCAAAAGCCGCCCGCCACCCAGCCGGGGCCGTCGAAGGCGTGCACCACGGTCGCGCGCTCTGTTCGCAGGTCCACGAGCACGAGCGCCGGGTCCTTGTGCATCCCCCGCGACGCCATCACCAACGCCTGCGCGCCGCCGTCGTCGACGCCGACCACCCCGGGCGTCAGCGGGTCCTGGCGCGCGTCCACCTTCACGGTCTTTTTGCCGTCGCTGACGCTCCCCGCGGCGACGTCGAGCGTGACCGTGACCGGCGCCCCGGCGGGGCCGCCCACGCCGGCGGCGACGCCGCGCTGCGGGCGCTCCGGCTCGACCGCGCTGCGCTCGACCTTCGCCGCCTTCGGCAGCGGCCTGCCCCTAAGCACGCGTCCCGCCGACCGGGCTTTGGCCCCGGGGCACCACCTCGACGATCTTGGTGCCGAGGCTCTCGAAGATCCCCGCGCGGCCGTTGCCCGCGTCGGGCAGGTCGAGCTGCGACGGCTCCGGCAGCTCGTGCGGGATGCCGTGGCGCGGCTGCGCCGGGATGACGCCGTCGCCGGGGGTGCCGTAGAAGCTCGTGCTCTTCAGCGCCTTCCACGACTTGTCGAAGTCGGACGCCTTCCACACGTGGTCCTTCTGCACCGCCCAGCCGTGGCGCGCGACGAGGTAGCGCTCGCCGTCCTGGTCGAAGTAGCCCTCGATGACGGCGTAGTGCGCGCGCTCGCCGCCGCCGTCGGTGGGGTTGCCGTTGTAGTCGACGTCGAAGCCGACGATGGCCGGGTGCCCGGCGTCGAGCACCCGGTACAGATCGTCGAGCGTCGCGTGCTCGTGGGTGCTCGCTTCATAGCCGAAGTGCTTGGCCGTCGCCGCGAGCTGCTTGGCCGTGAACATCTCTCCGAGCGCCGTGAAGCCGAGCTTCTTGGCGACGTCGAGGATGCGCTCGTTCGTGGTGGGGTCGCGCGTGTACTGCTTGCCCCTGCCCTTCAGGTCGACGTCCTGCACGAGCGCGGTCGGGTTGTGCGGGTCCTTCTCGTTCCAGGCGTCCATCACCATGCCGAGCGCGTACAGGCCGCAGGTCGGCCCAATCTGCTCGCGCTGCGGCACCCCCGCCTTCTTGGCGCGCGCGATCACCTCCGCCCGCGACATCGCCCGGGGCGCGGCCACCTCGGCGTTGCGCTCCATCCCGTCGGGCGCCCGCACGGTCCCGCTCCCGCCGACGTCGAGGGCCGCGGGGGACAGGCCCCCGCCGGACGACGACGGCCGGGTGCCGGTCAGGCGGGCGAGCGTGTCCCCGAGGCGCGTGATGACGGGCATGATGAGGGTTTCGGCAGATATCCTACATCGTCCCCTCGGACATCCGGCGGATCCGTCAGGGGGTCACGCAGACGCCGACGTTTTGGGAGCCGCTCGTGGGCTTGTTGAACGACACGCTGCCGCAGCGGGTGATCGCCGTGTGCGTGCCGTCGCTCGCCGTGAAGGCGCCGCAGTCGGGGTCCGCGCCGCAGACCGCCGAGCAGAAGCAATTGGTGCCGTCCCCGATGACGAAGCCGGTCTGGCAGGCGGCGCCGTCCCCGGCCTGGCAGGTGCCCGCGCGCACGATGAAGCCGGGCGGCTGCGCGCCGTCGTCCTCCGTGCACACCTGATCGAGCACGTTGTCGACGAAGTTGTTGCGCAACTGGCAGGAGCGGCCGGCGCCGGCGCAGTCGGCCTCCTTGAAGCAGAGCTGCTCGCAGAGCTGCCCCGGCACGTTGGTGAAGCCGGACCCGGTGCAGATGAAGCCGCCGCAGTCGGCGTCGCTGCTGCAGGCCGACGTGCACACGCCGTTGGTCGTGCCGTCGCACAGGCCGGTGGCGCAGTCCGTGGTGTCCTCGAGGAAGTCGCTGGCGCACGACGCGCCCAGGGCGCCGCCGGCGCCGGGGAAGCCGCACTGGAACACGAGGTTGTCGCTGGCGTCGGTGACGAGGTTGTCGCAGACCTGGTTGGTGGCGGCGCAGTCCGCGTCGTGCGCGCACGGCGTCGGCGACAGGTCGCCGTTGGGCTGGCAGACGTCGAGGATGCCGCCGGTGCCGTCGACGGTGATGGAGCTGGTCTCGCACTTCTGCGACGCCGCGCAGTCGCCGTTGCCCAGGCACGGCGCGCTGCACAGCCCGCCGAGGCACAGGTGGAGCGCGCACTGGGCGGCGTCGTTGCACGGCGTGCCCACCGGGCTCCCCGCCGCCGGCGCCGTCACGCACTGGCTCTCGAGGTGATCCGGCGTGCCGCTCACGGCCGCAAAGCCGCAGGCCAGGCCCTGCTGGCAGAAGCCGTCGTCCTGACACGCGTCGCCGACGGCGCCCGTGCCGTCGCCCTCGCCCTCGCCTTCGCCCTCGCCTTCGCCCTCGCCTTCGCCTTCGCCTTCGCCTTCGCCCTCGCCCTCGCCTTCTCCCTCGGCGACGTCACCTTCGCCCTCGCCCTCGCCGGTGTCGCCCTCGCCCTCGCCCTCCGCCGCGGGGCTGGAGTTCGGGCAGCCGGCAACGGCGAGGAGCATCGACGACAGGATCAGGATGTGGCGCATGACTCAGGTTATCACGCCCCCGCGCGCGCCCGATTCGTCGGTCGATCGCCCGACGTGCTCAGGGGACGGCGGCCACGTCGACGACCGCCCGCAACAGCGTCTCCAGGCCGCGCTGCACGTTCTGCTTGGAGACGTGCTCGCCGTCGCCGTGCATGCCGCCCATGTCTTGCTGCGAGACGACGAAGGGGACGAAGCCGTAGCTGCGCGTGCCCTTGGCGCGCAGGAAGATGGAGTCGGTGAAGCCGGGGGACAAGAGCGGCCCGGCCACCACGCGCTTTTCGCCGTACTTCTCGGCGACGGCGACGGCGTGGTGGGCGAGCGCGCGATAGAAGGGATCGTCCCACTCGGAGACCGCCGCGCTCATCGGCTGCTGCAGCACGTCGAAGCGCACGCCGGGGATGTCGCCGACGAGCGCCTGCAGCTCGTCGCGCACCTGCTTGGGCGTGGTGCCCGGCAGGAGACGCACGTCGTACTGCGCGTAGACCTCGGACGGGACCACGTTGGGCTCGTGGGCGCCGGCGAAGCCGGTGAGGTTGACGGTGTTGGTGATGATGGCGCGCGTGAGCGGCTTGTCCAGGAGGCGGCTCTTCACGAACGCATCGACGAGCGCGGGCCTTTCGAGGATGAAGCCGTTCACGCCCCCGACCTCGCGGCCGGCGATGCTCAGGAGCTCGTAGATGGACGGCGTGATGCGCGCCTCGGTCTGCCGCAGCGAGATGCGCCGCATGGCCTCGAGGAGCTTGCCCGGCGCGCGCCCGTCGACGGGGGTGCTGCCGTGGCCCGGCGGCCCGGTCGCCGTCATGCGCAGCCACTCGACGCCTTTTTCGCCAACGGAGATCGGAAACACCGTCTGGCCGTCGAAGAGCGCGTCCCTCACGCCCATGCCGCCTTCGTTCACGGACTCCGCGCAGCGCAGCTCCTGCCAGTGCTTGTCCACGGCGTTCCTCATGCCTGCGCTGTTCACCTCCTCGTCGGCGACGGCGAGGAGGATGACGTCGCGGTCGAGCTTGAGGTGCAGGCGCTTCATCCAGCGAAGGACCTCGGTCTCCAGGAGGCCCATGCCCTTCATGTCGAGGGTGCCGCGGCCCCACAGGACGCCGTCTTCCACGGTGCCGTCGAAGGGGCCCTTGCCCTTGGGCCAGCGCGCGGGCTCGGCGGTGACGACGTCGATGTGGCTGACGAGGCACAGGGGGCCCTTGCCGCTCCTGGCCGCCGGGTCCGCGGCGAGGCGCGCGACCAGGGTGACCCGCCGCGGGTCGTTTTCGTCGACGGACCACTGCTCGCTCGCGATGTCGTCCTTTTGCAGGAGCGCGGCGAGCACGTCGGCGCCGGGCTTTTCGCCGCCGGTGCCGTCTTTGCGCGGCGGGTTGGTGGTGTCCGCCATGATGTACGCGCGCAGGTCGGTGAAGGCTTCGTCGCCGGCCTGGGTCCAGTCGACGGCGTCGAGGGCGCTCTCCGCCGGCGACGGCGGCTGATCCTTGGGCGGCGGGACCGTGGCGCAGGCGGCGGCGGCGAGCGCGACGACGACGAGCGGCGGCCGGGCTACTGCGCGCACAGGTCGTCCGTCTTTTTGTCCCAATCGATCATGCCGCCGATGGTCTGGTCGATGAACAGCCCGTCGTTGCTGTCGCCGAGCACGCCGAAGTGCATGTAGCGCCACATGCCGTAGAAGTGCACGAGCTCGCCGGGCGCGCGCGAAAAGAACACCTCGAGCTGGTAGTCCTGCGTGTACTCGGAGCCGGGGTTGTCGAAGACGGCGGGCGCCGGCATGAACACGCGCCCGACGATGAACCGGCCGAAAGGCGCGCCGTCGATGTCGGGCACCTTGCGCACGCCGCTCTTCTCGGTGGCGGTGAACTGGTTGGTGATGAGCGCGTTCTCCGACGACTTGTACGTGACCGTCCACGTGGGGAGGAAGTCGGGCGGGTCCTTGTCGAAGGCGCGATCGTAGGTGGCGTAGGCCTCGGGATAGAGCGAGAGCTGGTCGGGGTTCAGGATGATCTTCTCGAAGGCGTCGAGGTCGCAGTGCACGACGTCGGCGATGAACATCCCCTGCGGCTCCTTGGGGTCTTTGTCGGTGAGGCCCACGGCGTCGAGCTCGTCCTGCGTGATGTCCGAGAGCGTCCCGGACTGCGCGTCGGCGAGGTCGTCGGCGCCGATGGCGTCGTGGAGCTTTTGCACGGCGTCCTGCAGCTCGGCGTCGGAGACGGCGACGTCCTCCTCGCCGGGGTCGAAGCCGTCGAAGAAGAAGCGCGCGAGGCCGTCGAGGTCCTTGGGCGCGGGATCGCGCGAGGCGCAACCGAACGACGTGAACGCGAGCACGAGCGAGAGCACAAAGCGAGAGAGGCGCATGGCTCGAGGTTAGCGGCCGCGTGGCCGCCGTCGAGCGGGCTCCGGTCGAGAGTTGCCAATTGAACATCCGATATATTCTGCTACGCTGGCGGCATGGCGCGTCCCGTCGCCGCCGACGCTGAAGCTACGCGCGCGCGCATCCTGCACGCGGCGCTCAAGCTCGTGTCCGAACGGGGCATCGAGGGCACCTCCATCCGCGACGTCGCCGCCGGCGCCAAGGTCTCGTTGGCCACGGTGCTGCACTACTACGGCAGCAAGGAGGGCCTGTACGACGCGTGCATCCGGGCGATGTACATCGAGCTCGAGGCGCTGCGCGAGGTGCTGTTCGCCTCGGTGAGCTCCACCGACCTCGACGGCCTCATCCGCGACGTCGTCCACGCGGCCGTGGACTTCGTGCGCACGCACCGGGCGGCGCACCAGATCCTGCTGCGCGACGTCCTCGACGAGGGCGGCATGCGCGCGGAGTACCGGGAGAAGTACCTCAAGCCGTTCCTCGACGACGTCAGCGCGCTGTTGTCGCCGCTCACGGGCGTGCCCGAGGCCTCCGTGAAGCTCACCGCGCAGAGCGTGGTGCACCTCACGGTGCGTTACATGCTGCACAACCCGGCCGAGCTCCGCCTGCTCACCGGCGAGATCGACGAGAAGAAGGCCCACGCCGCCGTGGAGCGGCACATCGCGGACATCGCGCGCGCGATGCTCCTGCGGAGGACCCCGTGACACGTTGGACCTTGTGCGCGTCGTCTCTCGGTGCGCTGCTCGTCTCGCTGCTCGGGTGCGCCGAGCCCCACTACGACGCCGACCTCGGCGTCGAGGGCGTCCCGGTCGCCCCGGGCGCGCTCGCGGGGACGTTCGCGAAGGTGTCGCAGGCGGCCGACGAGGACGACGTCCCCGCGCTCGGGCAGCAGGAGGGCGGCGGCCAGACCTTCGCCCTCGTCACGCGCACCTGGGACGGGCAGGCGTACGCGGAGACGGATCAGGTGTGCCGCGTGGTGGACTTCGACGTCGCCGGGCTCCACACCGAGGTGAGCGAGCAGACCGCCCACTCCATCCCCGCGTACGACGTGGCGTTCGCCGTGGTGCACGAGACCGGCGAGGTGGCGAGCGATCCGTACCAGGAGGTGTGGGCGCTCACGGGCGTGGGCAAGGACGGCCCGCTGCCCACCGCGCCCGACGATCCCCACGTCATCGACATGGACGGCGACGGCAAGCCCGGCGCGACGCTGACGGCGACGGGCCTCGCCGAGGGCGAGATCTACGTCGTGTCGCGAAAGACGCTCACGCTCAGCGGCGTGGTGCTCGGCCCCGACGAGGCCTTCGGTCTCCTCACGCACAAAAAAGAGGGCAACGTCCTCGACGCCACCAACCCGCTCCTCAAGAGCGAGGCCTCGCGCAAGCCCTTCCCCGACCCGAAGGAGAGCTGGTGGCACGAGGTCCGCATCGCCGACGGCGCCGGCTGCGACGCCGTCGACGTCAGCGACCTGCGCCCGTTTTGACGCACGGCCGGCGGCGCGCAGGCGGCGGCGCATGCGCTTGATCCAGGGCGGGCGCGCCCCGATCCGCATCGGCGAGGTCACCGTGCACGTCGCCCTCGTGGACGAGGCGCTCCCCGTCGCCGTCGACGCCGTCGTCGTCGAAGAGGACACCTGGCTCTCGCTCCAGGCGGACAACGTCGCCGTCGACGACGACGCGCCCGTCCGCACGCACACCGCCGCGCTCGACGCCGAGCCGCTCGAGGTCGGCGCCGTGGTCGAGCGCGGCCGCGTCCTGCGCGCCGTCGTCGTCGACGTCGACGCCGACGTCCCCTGCACCGCCGCGGGCGTCGAGCGCGCCGTCGCCGCGTGCCTCGCCCGCGCCGCCGGGCGCGCGCTGCGCATGCCGCTGCTCGGCAGCGCCCACGGCCGCCTCGACCCGCTCGAGAGCGCGCGCGCCGTCCGCCGCGCCTGCCTCGCGCACGCCGGCGGCGGCTGCACCCTGGTCGTCGTCGGCGACGGTGAGGCCTTGGCGGCGCTTCGCGGTTGAGCGCTACGGCGCGTCGAGCGCGCGGGGGCTCTCGATCAGCTCCTGGAGCCGCTTGGCGAAGCGCGCCACGGGGCCCCCGTCGACGACGTCGTGGTCGACGACCATGGTGAGCGCCAAAAACGAGCGCGGGACCACGGCGCCCGAGACGAACACCGGCTTTTCGACGACGCTGCCGAGGGCGAACATGACCGTCTGCGGCGCGTTCATGTACGGCACGACGAAGCCGGGGATGGAGGCGAACTTGCCGACCGAGGTCACGCTGGTGGTGCCGGCGAAGCGCTTCGCCGCGCGGGCGCTGTGGACGAGGCGGCGCACGAACCACAGGCGCAGGAAGCGCGGGGCGAGCATGAGGAACCTCGCGAGCCGGCGGGTCATGCGGTCCTCGACGCCGGCGAGCCCGGAGGCGTCGAAGCGGCGCCGCGCCTCCTCGAGGTCGGCGAAGACGGCGACGGCGCTCTTGTCCTGCGCCCGCCGCACCACGACCTGCCGCGGCATCGGGCCCTCGCTGGTGTGGACCTCGACGGGCACGTTGACGTCGACGTCGTCGAACTGGAACAGGCGCGCGCCTTCGTGGATGACGTTGAGCGCAGGCAGCTCGGCGATGACATGCGCGATCGACGACACCACGAACGAAAACAGCGACACGCGCACGCCGTCCGCGCGCAGCCGGGAGATCGCGCGCTCGGCCTCGGTGACGTCGAGCTCGAGCAGCGCGAGCATCTTGTGCCCCGGCGGCATCGCGGCGTAGCCGTCCATCGCGATCTGCCGCGACGCCGACATCTTCTCCACGCGGTACCCGCCGACGGGCTCGGCCTTCACCGCGCGCGCAGGCGGCGCCTTGCGCGTCTGCCGGGCGAGCCTCCGGGCGGCGATCTCGTTCATCGCGGACCTCTCGACGACAATGCCTCGGGCCCAAGAAGCGTGCCGCGTGGCAGGCCGCGTGCCCCCGTGGTCGTCGCCCGGCCCCGGTGCGCGATCACACGCGCGATGCGGGGGAGCGCGCACGCGGGCGCGGCGCCTCGACAGCTACAGCCGCCCGGCCCAGGCGAGCACGTCGTGGAAGCGCTCGTCCTCGAGCGCGCCGTACAACGCGTCGCGCGTGAGCCGGGCGCGGCTCACCGCCGGCGACGAGAGCCCGCAGAGGAAGCGCGCGAGCTGGCGCGCATGGCCGAGCGCGCGCGCGTGCTCGGCGCGCAGGCGGCGCACGCGAGCCACGTCGACGACGGCGGCGGGATCGCGCGGCGGCCGCGCCCGCGGCAGCGCGAGCGCGCGGCCGCTCGCGCAGTGTGCGCAGTGACCGCAAGGAGCGTCGCGCTGCTCGCCGAAGTGGGCCACGAGGCGATTGGTGAGGCACGCGTCGGCGGTCGCGAGCGCGAGCACCTCCTGGATGCGCGCGAGCTCCCGGCCCTCGTGCGCGACGAAGCTCTCGTGCAGCGCGGCCGCCAACGCCTCCGCGCTCCGCTCGCGCGACGTGACGGTGAAACGATGGCGCACGTCCTTCACCGTCACGACGGCGTGCCCCTGCTCCGCGAGCCAGTCGAGCGCGCGCACCACGCGCATGCGATCGCCGCCGGTGGCGCCGGTGACGTCGTCGAGCGCGAGCGTGAACCAGGTGCGCCCCTCCTTGGCCGCGCGAAAGACGGCCTGCACGAACTCCGCGCGCTCGCCGCTGAACATGGAGACGATGGCGGCGGCGCCTGCGCCGAGGCCGGCGGCGCCGTCGACGGTGGGCTTCACGAGGTACGTGGCATAAAACGGCGTGCCCTCGCGGAGCGCGCCGAGGAGCTCGAGGTGGGTGAGCGCGGTGCGCAACACGAGCGGCCGCAAGTCGTGCGCCTCACCGAGGGCGCCGAGGTCGAGGGCGAAGGTGTCGCCGCGCGCCATGACGTCGTCCACGAGGGCGCGGACGGCGTCGCGCGTCGGCGTGTCGCCGCAGGCGAAGCCCTCGAGGACGCCGGCGTCGTCGGCGCAGGCGAAGAGCTCGACGACGGAGGGGGCGCCGTCTCTGCCTGCGCGACCAATCTCCTGCGAGTAGCCCTCGAGGCTCTTGGGCATGTCGTAGTGGATCACCTTGCGCACGTCGGCCTTGTCGATGCCCATGCCGAAGGCGATGGTGGCGACGACGATCATGTCCGTCGACGCCATGAACGCCTCCTGCGCCGACGCGCGCGTCTCGGCGTCGAGCCCGGCGTGGTACGCGCGCGCGTGGAAGCCCTCGTTCGCGAGCATCGCCGCGACGCGCTCGGCGCTCTTCTGGAACGTGGTGTAGACGATGCCGGAGCCGCGCGGCATCGACGGGTCGCGCAAGCGGGCCACGAGCGCCCGGTCCTTGTGCTCGCGGGCGACGCCGGAGACGCGCAGCTCGAGGTTGTGCCGGTAGAAGCCGGTGACGACGGCGGCGGCGCGCGGGATCTCGAAGCGCTCGCAGATGGACGCGACGACGGCGGGCGTGGCGGTGGCGGTGAGCGCCAGGACGCGCTCCACCTTCAGCTCGCGGGCGGCGCGCGCGAGCTTCAAGTAGTCGGGCCGGAAGTTGTGCCCCCACTCGGAGATGCTGTGCGCTTCATCGACGGCGAACAGCGCGATGGGCGTCCGGCCGAGCATCTGGCGGAAGCGCTCGTTGGAGAACCGCTCGGGCGCCACGTAGAGGAGGTCGAGGGTGCCGTCTTTGATGCGGGCGACGACGTCATCGCTCTCCTTCTTCGTGAGCGAAGAGTCCAGCCGCGCGGCGGCGACGCCTTTGGCGGTGAGCGCGTCGATCTGGTCCTTCATGAGCGCGATGAGCGGCGACACGACGAGCGTGAGGCCGGGGAGCACGACGGCAGGCAACTGGTAGCAGAGCGACTTGCCGCCGCCCGTCGGGAACACCGCCAGCGCCGCGCGGTGCTCGACGAGCGCGCGGACGACGTCCTTTTGACCCGGGCGGTAGGCGTCGAAGCCGAAGCGCTCGCGGAGCGCGGCGTCCATCGCCGCGACCGTGTCATCGACCGAGGGGGCGGCGTTGTCGTCGGGCATCGGCACACCTGCAGGCTACCCCTGGTGCCCGGGGCGCGTCTGAAGAGGGCACGGACGTGCCGCATCGACACGCCGGCGGGAGCGACGTGGTCGTGAGCCCGGAGGTCCGCCGCCGCGCCAATCGTCATGCGGCAAAAAACTGTCGGCACCCGGGGCAACTTTGCTACCCGTAGAGCATGCTGTCCGTGTTTCTCGCCCTCGCCTGCTCCATCGCCGTCCCGCCGGACGAAAAGACCCCCAAGGTCGTCGTCGTCCCCTTCGGCGAGGACGTGGCGTCGCACGCGCTGTCCGAAGCCGCCGAGAACGCGCTGCCGGTGGCGGCGCGGGAGCGCGGGCTCTCTTCGACGAGGGCGGAGCTGGTGAAGCCGGTGGTCGAGGCGATGCGCGGCTGCCGCGAGGACGGCTGCCGCATCGCCGCCGCGCGCCGGCTCGGCGCCCGCTACGCGGTGCTCGGCGCCGTCGACGGCGGCGCGCTCCTGCTGCGCATCATCGACGTCGACGTCGGCGACGCCGCGGGCAGCGCGCGCGTCGACGGAGACCCGCCCGCGGTGCTCGCCGGCGTCCCCGGCGCCGTGGACTCCCTCGTCGAGCAGGTCGCCCCCCGCTCCACGCGCCTGCTCGCGCGCGCCCGCCACGCGCGCGACGACGGCGACCTCGACGCGGCCGACCGCGCCTACGGCGACGCCATCGCCGCCGCCCGCGACGACGCCGCGCGCGTCGACCTCTGGCTCGAGCGCTGCCGCCTGTTCGACGCCGCCGACCGCGCCAAGGAGAGCGCGATCTGGGACGCGTTCGCCGCGGCGCTCGGCCCGGGGGCGCCGGGCTTCGGGACCCTCGACGACGTCGACCGCGCGCGCGTGCGCGACGCCGTGCGCGCCAACCTGCTCGCGCGCGCCGACTTCGAGGCGCGCATGGCCGAGGGGGACAAGGCGGAGCGGCTCACGGCGGCCGCGCGCATCCACGAAAAGATCGCGGCGCTGTTCCCCGAGGACGCCGCGGCGCAGACGGTCGTCGCCGCGTCGCTGCTCGCGCAGGCGGGCGACACGGCGCGCGCGCACACCCTCCTCGAGAAGGTGGCCGGCGACGAGCACGCCGACGCGGACGTGCGCGTGCGCGCGCTCGCGCGGATGCATCGCATCGGGCGGTGACGGGGCGCTGTGCCCGACGAAGAACAGATCGGGTGGTCAGCGTTTCTGCGCAGAAGCTTTCGCACCGCTGCGCGAATCCTTCGCAACACCAAAGCGCGTCTCGACGCCAGAGTCGCGGCGCGTGCGTGTGTGACGCTATGCACGCGCCCGTGTTTGAACGGTGTGAACGAAGCGCGTCGCACTGCGTCGTCCCGGGCGGCCGTCGATCGAATTGCCGCGATCGGACGCGCCCGGATCGCGGTGGTGCAGGCGCGCACACGGCGGCGCGGCCAGCCGTGGCCCGCGCATTGCTCGGTGCTTGGGTTACGGGAGTGGAACGCATGACTGCCAAGACCCAACACGATGAGTCGACGCCGGAAGAGCCCGAGAAGCCCCGCCTCGCCGATTTGCTCGCTCGCTGCCTCGACGAGGACGACCTCGCCGCGTTCGACGAGCGCACCGAGGACGAGCGCGAGCGCTGGGACGAAGACGAGGGCTCCTCGGGCGGCTGAGGCCCCCCACGACCTCTTTCGCCGGCCCTCATGCCGGCCAGGAGCGCGCCCGGTGCGCGCTTTTGTTTTAGCCTTGCTCGCATGGGCGACGAGCTATTGAAGACGAGCGAGCACCGGCTCTGGGCGCTGATCGAGGAGCGGCTCAAGGCCGGCGCGAACACCGCCGAGGTCGACCAGCGCATCTGGGACCTGTTCGGCGAGACCTGGGCGGTGATGTTCACCGACCTCTCGGGGTTCTCGCGTCAGGTGGAGGCGTTCGGGATCCTTCACTTCCTGCAGATCATCTGGGAGCACAAGAAGGTGCTCGAGCCGGTGATCGCCGCCCACGACGGCATCCTCATCAAGACCGAGGCGGACTCGCTGCTCGTGATCTTCCGGCGCGCGGCGTCCGCGTTGAAGTGCGCCGTGAAGATGCAACACACGCTCGAGGCGATGAACGCCGGGCGCAGCGAGGAGAACAAGGTGCTCCTTTGCGTCGGCGTCGGCTACGGCCCGCTGCTGCGGCTCGGCGACAGCGACGTGTTCGGCAAAGAGGTGAACGCCGCGAGCAAGCTCGGTGAAGACACCGCGCGCGCCCGCGAGATCCTGGTGACCAAGGCGGTCATGGACGCGGCGGGCCCGCTCGAGGGGCTCAAGTTCGAGCGCCTCGACGTCGCCGTCGCCGGCTCCCAGGAGAACTACCGCCTCAAGTACTGAGCGGGTGCGCACGCAACATGAAGGCGGTGATGGAGATGCCCCCATGGAGATGACGGCGTGCACCGCGGTGCACAAGCTCCCGGACGGCGAGGTGCGCCTGCTCGGGGCCATCGACGTCGTCACCGGATCGATGACGCGCGTCGAGACCGCCGGCAAGCGGCTGCTCGTCGACTGCGGCGCCGCCCAGGGCCCGGAGGCGCGCCGCTGGCACTTCCCTGACGCGGCCCGCGACGTCGACGCGCTGCTCTTGACGCACGGCCACTACGACCACATCGGCTCCATCCCCGCGCTCATCGACGGCGGCTTCGAGCGCCCCATCCTCGCCACGCGCGCCACCCTCGACATCGCGCGCATCTCCATCGAGGACAGCCTCCACATGAGTCGCGCGAGCGACAAGGAGATCGACCGGCTGATGCGCCAGCTCGACAAGCTCGCGCGCTCCATCCCCTATGACAAAGCCGGCGAGCACCTGCCCGGCTTCGACGGCAAGATCACGTTTCGCGAGGCCGGCCACATCCTCGGCAGCGCATCGCTCGAGGTGACGACGAACAAGAGCCGCGTGATCCTCTCGGGGGACCTCGGGCGGCCCGATAGCCCCATCCTCAAGGACTACTTCACCGGCTGGACCGACGAGCGCCCGGTCGACGTCGTGCTCATGGAGTCCACGTACGGCGCGCGCAGCCACGAGCACAGCCACGGTGACATCGAGCGCGACCTCGAGCGCGTGGTCAACGAGGCGGCCAAGCGCCACGGCAAGATCTTGATCCCGTCGTTCGCCATCGGCCGCACCCAGGTGCTGCTCTACTTCCTCAACGAGCTCGTCGAGGCGAAGCGCATCCCGCCGGTGCCCGTGGCGCTCGACACGCCCATGGGCACCCTCGTGACCGAGACCTACGAGCACGCGCGCAGGCTCTTCGACCGGGACGCCCTCGACAAGATCCAGCGCGGCGACGACCCGCTGGACTTCGCCAACCTCTTCTTCGTCAGGCGCGGCCACGACTCCGCCAAGCTCATGCGCTCCAAGGGCTCGCTCATCATCATCGCGGGCAGCGGCATGTGCACCGGCGGCCGCATCGTGCACCACCTCGTCGACGGCCTTCCCAATCCGTCGTGCACCGTGCTCTTCGTCGGACACCAGAGCGTGGGCACCGCCGGCCGCCGCATCCAGGAGGCCAAGGCCGGCGGCGCCACCGTCTGGATCAACCACAGGGACGTCCCCGTGCGCTGCCACATCGAGACCCTGCGCGGCCTGTCCGCCCACGCCGACCGCGACGAGCTGCTCACCTGGCTCTCGCACATCCCGAACAAGGCACGCGTGGCGCTCAACCACGGCGACGCCACCGCGCAGCGCGCGCTCATCGAGTACGCCCGGGACAAGGGCGCCCTCTCCTCCGGCTGACGGGCGCGCTACCTCCGGTTCTGCTCGAAGATGGCGAAGCCACCGAGCGACGCGTCGTCGTAGGTGATGCGGCCGCCCGCGACGGAGATGCGAGCTGCGCGACCTTGGGCCCGCGCGCGGTGCCGAAGACGCCGCTGACGCCGCCGGCGGCGCAGACGACCTCGCCGGCGCCGCTGCTGCCGACCTCCTGCTCGGGATCGCCGACATACGGCCGCGCGCGCTCACAGGCGGAGGGCGCGGCGACAGCGCTCGAGGGCGTCGAGGGCCTTGCCGTATCCCTTGCCGGCCTCGAGGAGCACGGGGATCTGCGCGGGGTCGCCGGCGACGCTTCGGGCCACGGCGGCGACGTCGACGCCGCCGTCGAGGGCGATGCTGGCGGCCATGGCGGGCGGCAAGGTGAACGTGACGCCGTCGCTGATGGTGCGCAGGGACGCGAAGGGCAGCCCGTGCTCCGCTGCGAACCGGGCGGCGACGTGGGACTCCATGTCGAGCGCGCCGGCGCCGGTCCGCTTGCGGATGCGCGCGCGATCCGCTGGCGTCGAGGTCATGGTGTCGACGCCGAAGAACGCCACGCGCCGCGCGTGCTCGCCGGCGCGCGCGGCGCCGGCGACGAGCTCCTTGGTGAGCGCGGGGTCGACGGGCCAGGCGCCGTCGGCGCACAGGACGCGGTCGGCGACGACGACGGCGCCCGGGTGGAGCGACGGGAAGAGCGCGCCGGCGACGCCGAAGCTGACGACGGCGCGGACGCTCGAGGGGTCGACGCGCGCGAGCAGCGCCCGCAGGTGCGCCGGGTTGGCGCCGCTGACGACGACGACGGCGCCGGGGCCGGCGGCGACGCGCGCCTCGTCCTGCATGCCGACGACGAAGAGCACCGGCCGCGCGTCGCCGGCGCGCTCGTGCGGCGGCGCCGACGCACACCCCGCGGCGGCCGTGAGCGCCGCGAGCGCCACGAGCGCGCCCGCGACGGCCGCCGGGCCGCACTTCGAGGCGCTCTTCGGGCCGCGCCTCGGGTCGAGCCGGGCGGCTCGATCGGCGCCGGCCCGCGGATCGGGCCGGGGGGTCCGGGCGGCGGCGCGGGGCCCGCCTCGTGGTCGGCTCGATCGCGGGCCGGCCCGCGGATCGGGCCGCGGGGTCCGGGCGGCGGTGGGGGCGTCGTCGCGGGCGCTCACCTGGCGCACCCTAGTCGTTCGCGGCGCGCTCGACGCGGGGGCGCGACGTCGGCCCGCTGACGGACCCGGCGGATCGGGGAACCTCGCGGCGCCGGCGAGCGTGAAAGAGGGCGTGGCTGCTCCTCGCCCGCGACGCGCCCGCTTCGCCCTCGTCGCCGTCGCCGCGCTCGCGCTGTGCGCCGTCGCCGCGCACGAGCGCGGCGGCGCCCACGCCGACGTCGTCGCCGCCGGCCGCGAGACCGTCGACATCGGCGACCGCGTCACCGCCGTCCTCGAGCGCGGCGCGCGCGTCCGCTTTGACGTCGAGCCGCGGCCGCTCCGCCCCGAGCGCGTCGTCGTCGACCAGCTCGCGGGCCGCGTCGCCTATCGCGTGGCGGGCGCCGGCGTCCGCTTCCACACGCCCGCCGGCGGCTTCGTCGCCCACGACGCCCGCTTCATCGTCGACCTCGACCGCGCGCCCGGGCACGTGCGCGTGGGCGCCGGCGACGTCAGCGTGAGCGCGGCCGCCGAGCTCAGCGTGGAGCGCGCCCCGCTCGAGACGCCCCCCGGCCCTGGCGACCTCGAGGCGAGGCTCACCGCGCTGCGCGCGCTCCGCGAGCGGCTCCGGCGCGGCGACGACGACGACGGCGCCCGCTTCACCCGCGCGCACCTGAAGGCCGCCGTCGCCGCCGCGCTCGAAGAAGCCGGCGTCCGCGGCGCCGTCACCGGCGTCGACTGCGGGCGCTCGCCGTGCGTCGTCACCGGCGTCATCAGCGGCAGCGGAACGAGCGTCGTCGCGGGCGTCGACCCAGGCGTCGCGGGCGTCGACCCAGGCGTCGGCACGAGCGACGCGGGCGGCGCCGCGCTCGCGTCGAAGCTCCTCCACAGCGCCGCGCTCGCGCCGTACGCGGATGACGACGCCCGGGTCTCGACCTGGCGCGACGCCGGGGGCGCCGGCTTCGCCGTGTCGTTCGCTCGTGCCGGCCCCGAGGGGGGCAGCGGGCCGTGAGCCCCGCCTGTCGTTGTGCGCGGGCGCGCGACGGGCGAAGGGAGCCCATGACCCGATCGGACGACGTCCGCGCGCGCGAATTCTTCGACCGCTGCCGCTACGGCGTGGTGAGCAGCCTCGGCGACGACGGCGCGCCGCAAGCCGCCGTCGTCGGGCTCGCCCTCGGCGACGACGGCTCCATCGTCTTCGACACCCTCGGCACCTCGCGCAAGGCGAAGAACCTCCGGCGCGACGGGCGCTGCGCCGTCGTCATCTGGGACGGCGAACGCACGCTGCAGATCGAGGGCGTCGCCGTGGAGCCCACCGGCGCGGCGCGCGAGCGCGCGCTCGAGACGTACTTCCGCGTCTTCCCCGACGGCCGCGAGCGCCTCTCCTGGCCGCACATCACCCACTTCGCGATCACGCCGCACTGGGCGCGCGACTCCGACTACGACGCCGTCCCCGAGGCGCGCATCCTCGAGGTCGACCTCACCGGCCGCGCGCCCTGACGGGCTCTGTGACGACGGCGACCGGTCGCCGGGAGAGCGCGAGCGCATTCGTTTTCCAATCGCGTAGAATCGACGGGCTCGCCCGGGGGAAATCACCACGCGCAGCTCCACGTTCCGCACGCTCCCTGCGCTCGCGCAAGTGCTCGTGTTGAAGGAGGGCATCGAGATGCCCGCGACCTTGAGCGCGAGCGACGAGCCCGTCGGCCTCGCGGCGGAGCTCAAGCACGGCACCACGACCGTAGCACCGTCCCCTTCCGGGTGGCTCGGATCAACGGTCCATCGGGCCAGCCCTCGTCGCCACTCGCGGCGCTCGGCCTTTGAGCTGACGAGCTACGCGGTGCGCGTGAGGCGCACGGGCTCGCCGCCGACCGGCACGGCGTCGAGCGCGTGCGGCTCGATCAGCGAGCGCACCTCGAGCTGCTCCTCGATGTCGGCGAGGCGCAGGTCGACCTTCTCCAGGAGCTTGCGGTTCACCGAGATGAGGTCGGCGATGAGCGCCAACAACACGAGCAGCGTGCCCGCGCCCATGAGGATGGACGCGAGGATCAGGGACTGCACGTGGCCGCCCTGGCCGAGGACGAACTGCGCGTACAGGAAGCGCAGCCCGAGGCCGAAGCCGGCGAGGAGCGCGAGGAAGCCGGGCACGCCGAAGAAGCGGAACGGCTTGTACGCGAGGAACACGCGCACGATGGTGACTGCGGAGTAGCGCACGTACGACGAGATGCTCTTGAGCAGGCGCGACGGGCGCAGGTCTTCGTTGGTGCGGATGGGCACCGAGACCACGCGCAGCCGCTGGTGGCCGGCCTGGATGATGGTCTCGAGGGTGTACGTGTAGTCGGAGAAGACGTTCAGGCGCTTGGCGGCGTCACGCGACACGGCGCGGAAGCCGCTCGGGGCGTCGGCGACCTCGGTGCTGCTGGCGACGCGCACGACGAAGGAGCCGAGCTTTTGCAGCAGCTTCTTCTTCCGGGAGAAGTGGGCGGTGTCCGCGATGGGACGTGCGCCGATGACCATGTCGGCGTCCCCCTGGACGATGGGGCGCACGAGGTGCTGGATGTCGTCGGCGCAGTACTGGTTGTCCGCGTCGGTGTTGACGATGACGTCGGCGCCGAGCTGCACGCAGGCCCGCAGCCCGGTGCGGAAGCCGTTGGCGAGGCCGCGGTTGGTGGGGACGCGCACGACGTGGTCGACGCCGTTTTCGCGGGCGACGGCCACGGTGTTGTCGCGGCTGCCGTCGTCGATGACGAGCCACTCGACCGCGTCGAAGCCGGGCACCTCGCGCGGCAGCGCGCGCAGGGTGACGGCGAGGGTCTCCTCCTCGTTGAAGCACGGGATCTGGATGATGAGCTTCACGCGGGAAGCGTGATCGGCGCTCGCCCAGTCGTCAACGGCGGATCCAGCCCGAAATGTGCGCGACGCGAGGGCGCGGCCCACGGATTTCCGGCGATCGCGACGACGGCGTCGCGGTTATGGGAACAATTCGGACAGCGGGCCGCCGTTGGGGCGGGCGACGTAGACGCCGACGAGGCACATCTCGTCCTGCGTGCCCTCGCCCCACACGACGTCGGTGCTGCGCCCCATGGTGTCGTAGGTGCACGCGATGTCGATGACGTCGGAGGCGCGCACGCGCACGGGCTGGTCGTAGAGGAACAGCTCCTGCCAGTGGAAGTCCCAGCGCCAGACGTCGGCCATGCAGAAGTCGTCCTCGGGCTTGTCGTCGTTGAGGGGGTGCACGGAGAAGCGCAGGGTCTGCCCGAGCTGGTGCATGTGGGGGAAGACGCCGTAGATGTCGATGTCGTCGGTCATGCCCGCGAGCGCGTAGCTGAACTCGAACTTGCCGCTCCTCTGCCCGGGCGGGACGTCGAGGTCGGTGTCGGCGATGAGGGCGATGGCCGCCTCCTTCTCCACCGTGGGCTGGGTGCGCAGCTTGAGCCCGGTGACGTCGGGGACGGGCGCGCCGGCGAGGAGGTTGTAATGGATCTGCATGACGAGCTTGCGCCCGCCCTTGACGAAGAGGCCGGTGCCCTTGGGGTACTCGACGACGTTCTTGCCCGGGGCCCAGCCCGCGAGGAAGTTGACGTTGCCGTCGGCGAAGTTGGCGAAGCAGGTGAAGCCCGGGCCGGGATCGGAGTCATCGAGGTCCTGCGCGGCCTGTTCGGTCTGCTGGTCGAGCGTGCCCACGATGATCATGTGGTGCACCTCCTGCGGCTGCCCCGGCAGGATCTCGAAGCCGGTGACGTAGCCGTCCTCCTCGGGGCCGTCGACGAGGAAGCAGCGGTAGTCGTCGTTCGGGTGCTCGGCGTCGCCGTGGGGCAGGTACTCCTCGGACATCTCCACGAAGACGTTGGCGTCCTCGAGGCTTGGCACGGTGGGCAGCGCGGGCGGCGGGCCGACGTCGTCTCCCTCGGGGGCGCCGGCGTCGGCCCAGTCCTGGAAGGTCTGGATCTGATCGTCGGTGAGCCAGCGGCCGTTTTCGAAGGTGCGGCAGGTGCCGGACGCGTCGATGTTGGACGGCGGCATGAGGCGAGAGCTGACGGCGAAGGCGATCTCCTGCGCGTGCGCCTGGGCGTCGGCGTAGCTCACCAGCGGGAACGGCGCGATGCCGCCGTCCTGGTGGCACTGCGCGCAGCTCGTCGCGATCATCGGCGCGATGTCCTGGTGGTACGTCGGGCCCTGCGCCTGCGGGCACGCCGCGGCGACGAAGGCGACCGCGGCGAGCGGGGCCAGGAGCGCCAGCGGCAACGCGGACGCGACGGTGAAGACACGCTTGGACATGGCCTCTCATGCCGCGGTGCGCCGCGCGTCGCAATGCAGTTCGGGCGGATTCCCCCATCGTCAACGGCCGTGTGGTCTCGTGTAGCCGCATGTAGGACGCGCGCGAATTTGGCTTAGGATGCCCGCGTGCTCGCGCTCCTCGCGCTCCTCGCCGCCGCCCCCCGACGCGCCCGCCGACGCGCCGGCGGACGCCCCCGCGGACGACGCGCCCGCCGACGACGCGCCCGCCGACGACGCGCCCGCCGACGACGCGCCCGGGGCGTTTTCCTTCGCGGCGGTGCCGACGGCGACGTTCGACACCGACGAGGGCTTCGGCACCGGCGGCGTCGTCACGCTCTACCACCACACGGTCTTCGCCGACGGCAGCGAGGTGAAGCCGTACCGGGACGCCGTCACCTTCAACCTCTTCATCTCGTCGAAGCTGGTGCAGCACCACGCCATCACGTGGGACGCCGTGAAGCCCTTCGACATCGACGGCCGCGCCTACGCGCGCCTCGGCTACTACTCCACCGTCTCGGAGAACTACTGCGGCGTCGGCAACGACGTCACCTGCGCGCCCGGCGAGGCCGAGGCCCACGCCGACCTCCTCGGGCTCGACCCCGGCTCCGTCGCCCGCGACGACTTCGTCCGCCACTACTACCTGATGCGCTTCATCCGGCCGTACGCCACGGCCATCGTGCGCCCGTGGCTGCGTGACAAGCCATATCGCACCGAGCTCTTGTTCGGCTGGCGCGGCGCGCTCACCGTCCCCGGCGACCTCGGCGACAAGGGCCCCTACCCGGGCAGCCTGTTCGCCCTCGATCACCCCGGCGGCGAGGCGGGCTTTTCGAGCGTGCCCTTCGCCGGCGTCATCGTCGACGACCGCGACGACGAGGTGTTCCCCACGCGCGGCATCTACGCCGAGGGCAGCGTGCGCGCCTCGAGCCCCTTTTGGGGCTCGTCGTGGACGTGGGCGGGCGCCGACCTGCAATTGCGCTCGTTCTTCGAGCTCATGCACGCGCCCGAGGTGGTGCTCGCCACGCGCGTGCTCGGCGACGTCATCGCCGGCGACCCGTCCGTCGAGGACATGGCCCGCGTCGGCGGCACCGAGGACGCCATCGCCTTCGGCGGAAACCGCATCGGCCGCGGCGTGCGCGAGCAGCGCTACCTCGGGCGGCTCAAGGGCATCGCGCAGGCGGAGCTGCGGGCCAAGCTCTTCGACACGCTCCTGTTCGGGCAGCGCTTCAACCACGGCGTGGCCGTGTTCTCCGACGTCGGCTGGATCGGCCGGAGCTTCGAAGACCTCGGCGCGCACCCGCTGAAGCTCCTGTCGGGCGTGGGCATCTCGTATCGGCTGCTGTGGAACGAAGCGTTCTCCATCCGCGCCGATCTCGCCGTCTCCCCCGATGAAGCCGAGGGCCCCGGCTTCTACGTCATCGTCGGCCAGGTCTTCTGAGGCGGATGGATCGTGCTACTCGTGTTGCCTGAGTGGTCCCCGACGCACTTCAGGCCTTCATCGAGTCGCTGCGCGGCGAGCCGCTGTTGCCGCTCCTGCTGCCCGTGGTCTACGTCGTGTGGGGCGCGCTCTTTCTGCCGGTGTGGCTGCTCATCCTGCAGACCGGGCTGCTGATCGATCCGCCGCTGTCGTCCGTCGTCGCCCTCGGCGGCGCCACGCTGTCGGCGCTCGCGTTCTACGGCGTCGGCCGCCTCGCGAGCGGCCCCATCCGCCGCCGCTTCGGCGCGCACAAGACCATGAAGGCCATCGAGGGCGCGGGCATCGAGCACGTGATCGCGCTGCGCGTGCTGCCGGTGTTGCCCTTCACGCTCGTCAACGTCGCCGCGGGCGCGCTCGGCGTGCGCTTCACGACGTACGCGGGCGGCACGGTGGCGGGGATGGCGCCGGGCGTCATCGCCGTCACCTTCCTCGGCGATCGCGCACGCGCGGTGTTCGTGCACCCGACACCGTCGTCGGTGGCGCTGCTCGTCGGCGCCGCCGCCGCGTTCCTCGCCGTCGCCACGGTGATGCGCCGGGTGGCGCGAAGGCTCCGGAGCGCCCCGTAGGGCGCGGGGCTCGTCCCCCGCTTCCACCGCTGCGGTGGGTCAGACCCCGAAGCGCGCCGTGACCACGGCGGTCCAGTCGTTCAAGAAGTCGTCGCTGGCGAGGTGCATGCGCAGCTCGCGCGGGCGCCCCTTGGAGAAGCGCACCGCCGCCGCGCCCACCCAATCGTCGCTCGTCACCCGCGACTCGAGGGGCATGCCGTCGACGATGACGCGGGCGCGCTCCGGGCGCCGCCACGCCGCCGGGTCCGTGCCGATCTCGCGCAGCGTGCGCGCGTCGTCGCCGCGCTCGACGCTCGCCAGCGTGAGCTCGCCCGCGCGCTCGAGCGCGCCGAACACGCGCGACGCGCCGTCCCCGCCGTCGTCCTCCACCGCGGCGGCCACCAGCACCACGTCGGCGCCGCGGGGCACCGCCCGCGCCCGCGGGGGCACGCGCACGATCGCGGACGGCGCCACCAACGGGTAGCGCTCGTGCGGGACGCGCACGCCGAAGACGCCACGAAACGCCGGCACGGGCGTGTCGTCGGGGAACACGGCGTAGCCGGCGACGACGATGACCGGCTCGGGCGCGCCGCGGAACATGCCGTCGTAGCCGCTCGCCACCTCGAAGCGCACGAGCTCGACCTCGAGCGAACGCGGCCGGTGCTCGAGCGGCGGCGCCCGCCTGACGGGTTTCATTCGGGGGAGCGCTTCTTCACGGCGGACTCGGCGCCGCCGATGTCGAACAGCAGACAGGCGTTGCCGATGGGGTCCTTGCCGAGCTTGTGGATCGCGTCGATGACGTCGTCACCCCTGCCGTAGCGCTTGAGGAGCAGCATGCCGTTTTTACGATCCACGCACGACGACGACTCGAGGTCGTGCAGGCCGACCTGCTGGCGATCGTCGTCGCTCGCCACCTTGCGCGCCTCGAGCACGTTCAAGGCGTGGTGCCGCGGCCACCACTCGTCGCTCGTCATGAGCGGCCGCAAATCCTTCTCGACGGACGCGTCGGGCCAGGCCGCCAGGGCGTCCTCGGCGCCGTCGTCGTCGCGCACGGACAGCGCCTGCAGGAGCGCCTTGCGCATGCGCTCGTCGACGTAGCCTCTCTGCGCCGCCTTCTTGAACGCGGAGAACGCGCGCGTGCGGCTGTCGAGGGCCAGGTTGGCGTGGCCGGCCACCGCCCAGTCCTTCGGGTCCCACGTGCGCTCGGGCGCCCCGTGGGTGAGCTCGGAGAGCACCGCCTTCGCCTCGCCGTGATCGATGCGCTCGAGGCGATCGTCGTGGCGCGAGAGGCTGAGCGCCGCCGCGGCGAGGAGGACGACGACGACGCCAGCGGCGGCCAGGACGCGCTTGTCGACGCGCTTGACCGCGTCGATGGCCTCGGCGGCCTTCTGCCTGGCGACGACGACGTCGACGGCGCTCTCCTTGACGCGGACGAGCGCGCGGCCGCCGAAGGGGGGCTTGTCGGCGACGCCGTCGGCGACGGCGGCGTAGACCACGACGGGACGCGCGATGCCCTTGAGCGTGTGCTCGCCGCGCGACTCGAGCTTGACCTCGGCGGCGTTCATGGTGGCGTAGACGGCGTCGCTGAGGACGACCTCGCCGGGGGCGGCGACCTGCTCGAGGCGGGAGGCGAGGTTCACCGGCTCGCCGAAGATGTCCCCCTTGTGCAGGCGCACCTCGCCGGCGGAGAGCGCGACGCGCACGTGGATGGCGTCTTCGGCGGGCGCGCCCTGGTTGTGCAGGAAGAGCCGGTCCTGGACGGCGCAGGCGCAGAGCACGGCGTCGGTGGGCGAGGGGAAGGTGACGAGGAACGCGTCGCCGAGGGTCTTGACGACCTTGCCGCCGAAGCTGCGGAAGACCGGCTGCAGGAGCTGGTCATGGAGCGCGAGCCAGCGCGCGCTCTCCTCGCGGCTCGAGCGCGAGGTGCGCTCGGTGTAGCCCGCGATGTCGGTGAACATCACGGTGAGCGCGGCGGTCTTCACCGAGGTGGCGCGGCCGCGCGGCAGCGATGTCCCCGACGACGACACCTCGGACAGCGGCGTGTGCAGCGCGAGCGACGGCGTGCCCCCGGTGGGCATCGGCCGCCCCGCCGACGACACCTCGGGCGGCGGCGACGCCTGCGCCGCGGGCCCGGGCGGCATCGGCACCGCCATGGTCGGCAGCGCCCCCGTGCTCAACAGCCCCGACGCGAGGGACGACGACGAAGACGGCGCAGACGACGACGACGGCGCAGACGGCGCAGACGGCGCAGACGGCGCAGACGGCGCAGACGGCGCAGACGGCGCAGACGGCGCACGCGACGGCGACGACGACGACGACGACGAGGGCGCAGACGACGACGACGACGCAGACGGCGACGACGACGCAGACGGCGACGACGGCGCAGACGGCGCAGACGGAGCAGACGGCGCAGACGGCGCAGACGGCGCAGACGGCGCACGCGACGGCGACGACGACGACGAGGGCGCAGACGACGACGACGACGCAGACGGCGACGACGGCGCAGACGGCGACGATGACGGCGCAGACGGCGCAGACGACGACGACGACGCAGACGGCGCAGACGGCGCAGACGGCGCACGCGACGGCGACGACGGCGCAGACGACGACGACGACGCAGACGGCGCAGACGGCGACGACGACGACGACGGCGGCGCAGACGGCGCAGACGGCGCAGACGGCGCAGACGGCGCAGACGGCGCAGACGACGACGGCGGCGCAGACGACGCAAGCGACGGCGACGGCGACGATGACGGCGACGGCGACGATGACGGCGACGATGACGGCGACGGCGACGATGACGACGCGCTGCCGGCGGCGCCCATCGTGGCGTCGACGGCCACCAGGGCGCTCAACGACATCGTGCGGTGGGGGGGCCCCGACGCGGCGGCGGTCAGCAGGGCCGCCAGGGCGGCGTCGAGCGCGTCCCACCCCTGGGGGCGCTTGTCCGGGGTCTTCTCGAGCATGCGCGCCACGAGCTCATCGAAGGCGCCGGGCAGCTCGACCTCGGCGGAGACGCGGGGCGCCTCTTCGCGGATCGCCTGGCTGATGACCTCGAGGGGCGCCTCGGCGCGGAACGGGGGGTGCCCGGTGAGCAGGTGGTAGAGCGTGGCCCCGAGCGAATACAGGTCGCTCTGGTGATCGGCGGACGCGCCCTTGATCACCTCGGGCGCGAGGTACGCCGGCGTCCCGACGACGATGCCCGCCTGCGTCACCCCGGCGCCGCCCTGGAGCTCGCGCGCCAGCCCGAAGTCGGTGAGCTTGGCCTTCCCGCCGACGACGAAGAGGTTCGCGGGCTTGATGTCACGGTGGACGATGCCCGCGCCCTCCGCCGCCTTGAGGCCGGCGACGGCGTCGCGCCCGATCTGCGCCACCTCACGCCAGGGGATCTTCTTGTCGCGCGCGAGACGCTCGTGCAGGTCCTCGCCGTCGAGGAACTCCATCACCACGAACGGTCCGCTCACCGCGTCTTCGCCAACCGAATGCACGGCGACGACGTGCGGCGACGTCACCCGCGCCAGCGCCCGCGCCTCCCGCAAAAAGCGCGCGCGCATCTCGCTTTGGTCGAGCAGATCCGGCTGCAGCACCTTCACCGCGACGCTGCGGTCGAGGGCCTCGTCGCGGCACAGATACACACGCCCCATGCCGCCGGAGCCGAGCGGGCGCTCCACGCGGTATCCCCCGATGCCCGGCAAGAGCTCCGCGTCTTCCACCGCGTCGAGATATACCCCATGCGCGGCATCGGTGATTCGTGTGCGCCGACGTCCCCCTCCGGCCGACCGTCGCGGTTTTCGCCGTCGTCGTTGGCACCCGGCCCTCCTGCGGCTATCGTCCGGCCTCGCGTATGGCCGACAACGAGATCGACGCAGGCGTGCTCGAGGAGCTCCTCCAGGCGCTCCTGGAGGTGGCCGCGCGCAAAGACGCCCTCCGCTCGTGGCCCAAAGACCTGGCCCCCGAGAACGATCCGCCCGTCCAGGCCCGCCGGGACGACGACGGCACCCTCGGCGTCTTCCGCTTCTTCACCATCATGGAGCCCACCGGCTCCATCGTCCTCGACCCCGTCCGCGACATGACGCCCGAGGAGGCGCGCGCCCGCATCGAGGGCGTCGACAAGATCAAGGCCGGCGACGAGGTCGGCGTCGAGCTCCCGCTCGGCAGGCTCGCCGCCGTCGCCCTCGCCGACGTCGAGGCCGTCCGCGCCGGCCGCACCCACCTGTTGCCCGCCCGCATCGTCGAGATGCTCGGGGACCCCGCCCTCGCCGGCGCCGTGTCCGCTCGCCTCTCCGCGCTGCGCGGCCCGCCGCCGCACGTCCCGCTGCGCAGGCTCGTCACCGACTTCGGCGGCGACGCCGTCGAGTGGACCGCCGTCTGCGGCGACGGCGACGACGACGCCCGCGGCGAGCTGGTCGTGCTCGTCGAGCGCGGCGACGAGCACAAGCTCGTCGTCGTCCCCACCGCCACCTCGGCGGCCGGCCACGCGGCCCTCTTGCGCGCGCTCGCGCCGCTCCCCGACGACGAGAGCCTGTGGCGCTTCCTCGAGGTCGAGGGCCCCGCGCTCCTGTGCGGCGGCGCCGGCTCGCTGTGGTCCGACGACGCCGGCAAGGCCCGCGACGAGGGCGACGGCGTCGTCGGCGCGCGCCGGCTCTCGCTCGAGGTGAAGTCCATCGCCGTCGCCCGCGATCCCACGGTGTACGGCGTGGCGCGCGCGCGCGCCCGGCTCTTGACGTGGGCGGGCGACAAGATCGTCGACGAGCAGGAGGAGGTCATCGGGCTCCCCGTCGACCTGCCGCGCTTCGTCGACCAGGCCTGGCCAAGCGGCGACGCCCTCGCCCGCGTGCAGGACGCGGCCGGGCGGTTCCGCGCAGAGCTGCAGGCGCGGCTGTCGGCGCTCCTCGACGCCCGCCGGCCCACCGTCGAGGACGTGCTCGGCGGCGCCGCCATCCTGCGCGTGCTCGCGCGCGCCGCCGAGGGCGTCGTCGACCTCCCCGAGGGCGGCGCGGAGCCGCCGCAGTTGCGCGAGGTGGAGGGCGGGCCCGAGGACGAGATCGGCCTGCGCCTCGCCGACGTCGGCGTGCTCGTGCTCTCCCCCGCCGACGACGTCGTCAAGCTGCGCACCGGCGACGAAGATCGCGCGCTCTACGTCGGCGGCGGCATCGTCGACGGCGACGACGCCGCGTGGCGCGCGTGCGCCCGGATGCTGGCGCGCGCCGTGGAAGAGGCGAGCCTCGACGTCGAGCTGGCGTTCCCCTCCGAGGAGGGCGGTGACGACGTCGAGACCATGCTGTTGTCGGCGTGGCTGATGTCGCTCGCCCGCCACGAGCCCCTGCGCTGGCCGCCGCGCGCCGACGGCGCCGCGTGCGCCGCCGCGCTCCACCTCGTCGTCGATCGCTTCGTGGATGGAGGACCCGGGCTCGCCGGCGAAGGCGGCGAGCGATGACGGCCACCGCCCAGGGCGACGGCAAGGGCAAGGGGCGCGAGCGGCGGCGCTTTCCCCGGCGCGACGTCGAGATCGCGGTGTTCCTGCGCCGAAAGACCGGCGACGTCCGCCTGACGACCTGTGACGTGAGCCGCCACGGCGCCTTCCTGCGCACCGAGCAGGCGCTGCCGCTGCGCCAGCTCGTGCAACTGCGCTTCCGCCTGCCCGACGGCGAGATCGACGCGATGTGCATGGTGGCGCGCTGGCTCGACGCCGATCACCCGCGCGGCCCCGGCGTCGGCGTGGACTTCTTCGCGCTGTCGAAGGACGCGAAGAACGCGTGGGAGCGCTTCCTCCACGAGCTGCGGGAGCGCGACGCCGCGCAGGGCTTCGACGTCGCGCACACGCCGACGGGGACGGTGGCGCTGCCGCCGAACGTGGGCGTCCCGCTGCCCGAGGCGCGCCCGGCGGCGCCGGCGACGACGCCCGCCGCGCAGCTCGCGCTCGCGCAGCGGGCGAGCGGCGCTGCGCCGACCATCCCGCCGGTGCCCAAGGACGACGATCCGGCCGACTGGATGGCGCCGAGCTCCCTCGACCCGAACGCGCGGCGCCGCGCCTCCACGCCGCCCAAGCCGGCGGTCACGGCGCCGACGCCGGTGCCGGCGGTGTTCTCGCGCGCGCAGCCGCCGCCGCCTCCCGACGACGACAGCCGCCTCGAGCCGAGCATGTTGATGCTGCGGCTGCCGGACCAGGCGGGGGTGGAAGCGTTCATCGAAAACGAGATCGAGCGCGGCGGCATGTTCCTCAAGACGCTCCTGATGAAGGAGGTGGGACAGAAGGTGGAGGTGGTGCTCGTGCACCCCGACACCGACGAGGAGTTCCACCTGCCGGGCACCGTCGTGCGCCGCGTGATGACGGGCCCGGCGGAAAGCCGCGGCCTCGGCATCTTCTTCCGCGCGTTGCCGCCCGAGGCGCACGAACGCCTGCGCGCCTTCGCCGAGAGCGGCGTGGAGGTCGTGGAGCTCGGCACGCCCATCACCCCGCGCCAGGTGGAGCTCGAGGCCGCGGTGGCGCGCGAGCCCGACAGCGCGGAGGCGCTCGAGGCGCTCGGCTCGTACCTCCTCGACGAGGAGGGCGACCTCGGCGGCGCGCTCACGGCGCTCACCCGGGCGCTGGTGCTCGGCCCGAGCCAGGTGTCGATCCACGCGTCGCTGGCGCGGGCCTACAGAAAGATCGGCGACGCCGTGAAGGAGCGCGCCCACGAGCGCGTCGCCGAGGCCCTGATGCTCCACCAGGACCGCCTCAAGGTGCGCCTGGGCGTCGGCGCCCTCGACGACCTCTGATACGTCGCGCGCCGCGAAGCCGCCGGCGGCGCGTGCGGAACCCGGGGCGCGCATGCGAACGTCGTGGCGCGCGCCCGCGTGGCGCGCGAAAGGAGGCTCGCGGATGACCACCCTGCTGTACCACCGCGATCCGTTGCTGCTGTCGTTCGACGCCACCGTCGTCGCCGTCGACGGTGACGGCGTGATCCTCGACGAGACCGCCTTCTACCCCGAGGCCGGCGGCCAGATGGCCGACCGCGGCGCGCTCGTCGTCGGCGGGCGCCGCCTCGCCGTCGTCGACGTGCAGGTCGACGACGACGGCACGGTGCGCCACGCGCTCGAAGCCGTCCCCCTCGAAGGCCTCGAGGCCGGTGCCCGGGTCCACGGCGAGATCGATCGCGCGCGGCGCCGCCAGTTCATGGCGCTCCACACCGCGCAGCACATGCTCTCGCGCGCGCTCATCGAGGAGGCGAACGCCGAGACCGTGAGCGCGCGCCTCGGGGAGAGCGTGTGCACCGTCGACGTCGACGTGGCGGCGCTGTCGGAGGCCGCGCTCGCCAAGGCGGAGGCGCTCGTGAACAGCGTCGTCGACGACGACGTCGCCGTCCGCGCGTGGTTCCCGAGCGAGGACGAGCTGCGCGCGCTGCCGCTGCGGCGGCGACCCAAGGTGGCGGAGAACATCCGCGTCGTCGCCATCGGCGCCCCCGACGACCCGACCGCCCCCCTCGACCCCGCGCAGGCGTTCGACCTCTCGCCCTGCGGCGGCACGCACTGTCTGCGCACGGCCCAGATCGGCCTCGTGCGCGTCGTCGGCCTCGAGCGCTACAAGGGCAAGATGCGCGTGAGCTTCCAGGCCGGGCCCCGCGCGCGCGCCGAGGTCTTCGAGCGCGCGCGCGTGCTCGAGGGCCTCGCGCACGAGCTCTCGTCGTCGCCGACCGACGTCCCCGCCGCCCTGGAGCGCCTGCGCGCGCAGGTGAAGGCCGCGCGCGACGACCGCTCCACCGTCGTCGACAGGCTCGCCGCCGTCGTCGCCGCCGAGCTCGCCGCCGCGGGGCAAGCCGCCGCGCCTCGTCGCGCGGCCGTGGTCGACGGCGACGTCGAGCTCTTGCGCGCCGTGTCCGCGCGCCTCGCGGGCCACCACGAGGTCGACGCGCTCCTCGCCTGCCCGAGCGCCGACGGGCTCCACGTGCTCCTCATGCGCGCGCCGTCGTCGACGCTCGACTGCGGCGCGCTCTTGAAGAAGATCGCGAGCGCCGCCGGCGGCAAGGGCGGCGGCAGGCCCGAGCGCGCCGAGGGGCGCGTCCCCGCCGGCGCCGACTTCGTCGCCCTGGTGGACGCCGCGCTGTCGTGACGCGCTAGCCGTAGCGGACGAGCGCCGACTCGATGAGGGCGCGGACGAGCTCGTCTTCGCCGAGCACCTGATCGAGGTACGCGACCGAGCCCGGCGGCAGCGGGCCGACGGGGCTCACTCGAGATCCTCGTTGGTGTCTTCGTCGAGGGCGGGGTTGTTCGCCTGCGCCGGCGGCTTGGCCAAGCCGATGCGCGGGAGGTCCACGCTGCGCACGCAGCGGAAGGTGACGTCGGCGGCGGCGGCGGTCTCGTGGCTGCGGTTGGCGATGGCCGGCGGCTCGATGCGGTTGCGCCACGGGCCGCCGCGCACCACCAGGCCGCCGGCGGGGTGCTGCGTCGACGTCCACTCCCACGCCTGCCCGATGTCGGAGACGCCGAAGGGGCTGTCGCCCGCGGGGTGCTCCCCGACCGGCACCGGCGCGCGCGAGGTCCACGGGCGCATCCACGTGGCCGGCAGCGCCTTCTTGTCGAACACGCTCCCCCAGGGCCAGGTCCGCCCGTCGAAGCCGCGCGCCGCCAGCTCCCACTCGATCTCCGTCGGCAGCCGCTTGCCCGCCCACTTCGCGTACGCCTGCGCCAGCTCGGGGCTGACGTTCACCGCGGGGCACGTGGCCATCTCCTCCGGGTAGCGCTCTTGCCAGGCCGCGGGGAAGTCGGTGTTCGTGGTGGAGCAGAAGGCGCGCAGCTCGGCGACGGTGACCGGGTGCTTGTCGATGAGGAACGGCAACACCTCGAAGTAGCTCGGCGGCTCCGCCTCGTCGTCGCCGGCGACGCCGAACAGGTAGCGGCCGCCGCCCACGAAGACCATCTCGTCCGGCAGCGACGACACGTCCTTCTCGAGGACGGCCACGCCCTCCTGCGACGCCGGGCGGATGCGCAGCTTCATGGTGGCGGCTTCGCTGGACTTGATGCGGGTGAGGCGCTTGCGCATGCGGCGCGCGAGGTTGCCTTCGCGATCGAGGGTGGCGGCCTCCTGCTGCTTGACGTCGTCGCAGAGCGTCTCGAGCTCGCGGCCCACCTCGCTGAAGTGGCCGCCGCCCGCCGCCTTCATGAGCGGCTCGACGAGGTGCATCAGCTCGCGCACGCCGTTGTGCTCCAGCTTCATCGCGCGCTCGGCGGAGCGCCGCAGCTCCGCGGGCACGACGCCGAGCGGGCCCTCCTCGTCGAGCTTGGCGCTCGCCGAAAACGGCAGCCCGGTGCACAGCTCGAACAGCAGGCCGGCGACGCCGAACGCGTCGGCGCTGGCCTTCACGCGGCCCTGGAAGTCCGGCGGCGAAAAGCGCGTCTCCTCGTCGTCCGGCGCGGCCTGCTCGAAGGAGGTGCCGAGAAAGATGGTGCGTCCGGTCCACGACAGGATGAAGCGCCTCGGGTGGACGAGGGGCGCGACGATGGCGTTTTCGCCGCGGTCGAAGTGGTCCGCGGCGAGGTCGAGGAGGCAGGCGGCGGCGCAATAGGTGGCCGTGAGCGCCAGGCCGGTGCTCAGCGTGCCGCGGTCGACGGCGCGCTCGATGAGCCGGTCGAGCGAGATGCCGGGGACGTACTGCGTGGCCCAATAGGGGACGTCGGCGACGACGCCGGCGTCGACGTGGATGGCCAGGAGCTCCCCGTGGCTGCGGGCGCGGAGCTGGCAGGCGGCGTCGAAGGCCACCCGCTCGCGCCTGGCGAACTTGCCCCAGCGCGGCAGGCGGCGCACCGTGACCACGGGCGACAGCTCACGCTCGAGGTCGACGGCGCGGTAGGTCTCCGGCCCGTGCGCGTCGAGCTGCTCGAGCAGCACGAAGCGGCCGAAGATCTCCTGCTGCGCCAACGGCGAAACGTCGTCCACTCATCGGGTTGTACCGCACAGCCGTCGACGCGGTCGACGTGGGCGCGTCACGCGCCCGAACCGGGATTCCGGCGCTTGTTCGCCGCCGGAGCCGCGCCCGGCGGAGCGGGCTCGAGGCCGCGCACCCGTGGGGCGCCGTCACTCGCCGAGGTACGCCTTGCGGATCTCGGGCGACGCCAACAGCTCCTTGCCGCGGCCCTCCATCACGATCTCGCCCGTCTCGAGCACGTACGCGTAGTGGCACATGCCGAGCGCCAGGTGCGCGTTCTGCTCGACGAGGAGGATCGACACCCCGCGCTGGTTGACGGTGCGGAGGATGCTGAAGATGCGCTCGATGATCTGCGGCGCGAGCCCCAGGCTGGGCTCGTCGAGCAACAACAGGCGCGGACGGCTCATGAGCGCGCGCGCCACGGCCAGCATCTGCTGCTCGCCGCCCGACAGCGTGCCCGCGCGCTGCTTGTTGCGCTCCTTCAAGATGGGGAAGAGCGTGAAGCACTCCTCGCGGTCCTTCTCGATCTCCGCGGTGTCCCTGCGCAGGTACGCCCCGAGGTCGAGGTTCTCCGAGACGCTCAGGTTCAAGAAGATGCCGCGGCCCTCGGGGGCGTGGGCCATCCCCTTGCCGACGAGCGCGTGCGCCTTGGCGCCGGTGATGTCCTCGGCGCCGAAGGCCACCTTGCCGCCGGCGGGCTTGAGCATCCCGGAGACCGCCCGCAGCGTCGACGTCTTGCCGGCGCCGTTGGCCCCGATGAGCGCCACCACCTCGCCCTTGCCCACCGACAGGGAGATGCCGCGCAAAGCGACGATGGCGCCGTAGCTCACGTGGAGGTCCCTCACGTCGAGCAGCGTCTCGCGCGGCGCTCTCTCCCCGAGGACGGTGGCGCTCGTCATACCTGGAGCTCCTTGGTCTCCACGCCCAGGTACGCCTCGATCACCTTGGGGTTGTTCTTCACCTGCTCCGGCGTGCCCACGGCGATGGTCTCGCCGTGGTCGAGCACGGTGATGTTCTCGCAGATGCCCATCACGAGCTTCATGTCGTGCTCGATGACGAGGATGCCGAGCTCGAAGTCGTCGCGCAGGCGGCGGATGAGGACCATGAGGTCCTGCTTCTCCCGCGTGTTCATGCCGGCGGCCGGCTCGTCGAGGAGGAGCACCTTGGGGCCGGTGGCCAGCGCGCGCGCGATCTCCAGGCGGCGCTGCTCGCCGTACGGCAGGGACGACGCCATCTCGTCGGCGCGATAGGCGAGGCCCATCACCTCGAGCAGCGCGAGGGCGCGCTCCTCGATCTCTTTTTCTTCGCGCAGAAAACCGGGCGTGAGCAGAAACGCGCGCCACCAGTCGAGGTAGTTGCCCCACGCCTCGAACGTGTACGCGAGCGCGTTGTTGCCCTCCTTGCGCAGCGCCTCCACCCTGCTCCGGGGGAACAGCGGGGTCTTGTCGGAGAGGCACGCGACCTTGACGTTGTCGAGGGCAGTGAGGTCGCGGAACAGGCGGATGTTCTGGAAGGTGCGCGCGAGGCCCGCGCGGTTGATCTGGTGCGGCAGGCGGCCGTTGACGCGGACGCCGTCGACGAAGACGTCGCCCGACGTGGGCGCGTACACGCCGGTGAGCGCGTTGAACGCGGTGGTCTTGCCGGCGCCGTTGGGCCCGATGAGCCCCTTGAGGTCGCCCTTGTCGATGGAGAGCGAGAACTCGGCGAGCGCCTTGAGGCCGCCGAACTGCATGGTGCACGCCCGCGCCTCGAGCAGCGCCGTCACGAGGCCCCCGGAGGCGGCGGGCTCGCGGTGCGGCGGCGGCGCTTGAACGGGCCGAAGTCCCACAGCTCCTTGGTGCCGAACAGCCCCTGCGGCCGCAAGAGCATGATGGCGACGAGGAGCAGGCCGTAGATGGGCATGCGCGCCTGGTCGACCTTCTGCGCGACGTCGCCGGACGCGCCCGCAGCGAGGAAGATGGAGCGCAGCGCCTCCGGCAGGAGCGTCAGCGTCACCGCGGCGATGATGGCGCCGGTGGTGGAGCCGAGGCCGCCGGCCACGATCATCACCACGATCTCCATCGACTTCACGAACGTGAACGACGCCGGGTTCACGATGCTCTGGTAGTGCGCGAACACGCCGCCCGCGAGGCCGGCAAAGAAGGCGGCGACCACGAAGGAGCGCACCTTGTAGCCGGTGGTGTTGACGCCCATGGCCTCGGCGGCGACCTCGTCCTCGCGGATGGCGAGGAGCGAGCGCCCGTGCGTAGACGCCGCGATGCGCCGCGCGACCACGACGGTGATGAACACGACGAGCCAGCAGGAAAACAGCGTGGTCCACTGCGGCGGATCCCGCAGGCCGAGCGCGCGGCCGAACATGTCGGTGTTCTGCACGATGACGCGGATGATCTCGCCGAAGCCGAGCGTGACGATGGCGAGGTAGTCGCCCTTCAAGCGCAAAGACGGCAAGCCGACGACGAAGCCGAACACGGCCGCGGTGCTCGCGCCCGCGAGGAGCGAGATCACGAACATCACCTGGTCGCTCACGGCGCCCGGCAGAAACGAGATGTCGTAGGTGACGAGCGTCTTTGACACCACGACCCCGACGTAGGCGCCGATGGCCATGAAGCCCGCGTGGCCGATGGAGAACTGGCCCGTCATGCCGTTCACGATGTTGAGCGACACCGCGAGGATGACGTTGACGCCCACGGCCTTGGCGAGGATGACGAAGAACGGCGAGTCCTCCGTGGCCACCTGCACCAGCGCCAGGATGGGGATGGCCACGAGGAACGGGAAGATGCCGCGCAGGCCCGGCGGCAGCTTCTCCAGGAAGGCGAACGCGGGGTGCAGCGACGACGTCGACGACGGCGGCGAGCGCGGGTCCGGCGACTGCTCCGACGACGACGGCGACGGGGACGGCGGCGGCGAGGTCGGGGGCGTCTTGTCGGAGGCCACGGTCAGCCCCCCGCCTGCGCGATGAGCGCGTTGGTGGCGACGTTGTAGCAGGCGTCCTCGACGTCGGCGCAGGCGCCTGCGTCGTTGTTGAAGCAGTCGGCCCACGCGGTGCGGAAGTCGAGGTTGGCGGGGGTGAGGTCGTCGACGCACGTGGACAGCGGGAAGCCGTTGTCGCCCTCGCCGGCGCAGGTGTCGGCGGCGTCCTGGCACAGCTGCGCGGCGCCGGGGTTCTCGCAGGCGCTGAGGCCGGCGAAGCAGGCGTTGATGGCGGCGGCGTCGTGGCAGTCGGCCGACGCGATCTGCGCGAGGCACGCGAACGCGGCGTCGAACAGGCCCGCGCGCAGCGTGAGCCCGGCGTCGCGGCAGGTGCTCTCGGTCTCGTTTTGATCGATGGCCGCGCACGAGGCCGCGGGGATGGAGGCGCAGTCGGCGACGGCGTGGGCGCCGCCGGCGTCGCCCTGGCAGCCCTCGCCCTCGCCCTCGCCCTCGCCCTCACCCTCTCCACCGAGCTTGACGCACAGGCTCGACGCGCAGGTGAGCCCGGCGTCGCAGGCGCCGCCGGCGGTGCAGGGCCCGCCCTCGGAGCCGACGGCCTTGCCGCAGCCGGCGAGCGCGCCGACGAGCGCGGCCACGACCACGAGCGTCGCGCCGGCCCTCGAGGGGACGGCCCGCGTCGCGCGCCACCCCACGCGGCGATCCCACAGGCCCACGCGGCGATCCCACAGGCGCGCGACCGCGGACGCCATCAGACCTTCTCCGCCGTCACTTTGCCGAACAAGCCCTCGGGCCTGAACAACAGCACGACGATGAGGAAGCCGAACGCCACGGCGTCTCGCCACGTGGAGCTGCCGTAGCCGACGACCATCTCCTCGACGAAGCCGAGCAACAGCCCGCCGACGACGGCGCCGGGGACGTGGCCGATGCCGCCGATGACGGCGGCGACGAACGCCTTGAGGCCGATCATGGTGCCCATGAGCGGCTGCACCAGCGTGTCCTTGATGGCGTAGAGGATGCCGGCGCCGGCGGCGAGGCCGCTGCCGAGCATGAAGGTGGCGGCGATGACGCGGTCGACGGGGATGCCCATCAAGGCGCTGGTGCGGTGATCGAAGCTCACCGCGCGCATGGCGGTGCCGAAGCGCGTCTTGAACACGAGGAACTGCAGGCCGAGCATGAGCGCCACGGCGATGAGCACCGAGATCACCTGCCAGTTCCACACGACGACGTCGCGGTCGCCGATGATGATCCACTCGTGGGGCCGGATGATCTCCGGGAACGCCTTGGGCGCGGCGCCGGGCAGGATGGTGAGGCCGCCCACCTTGACGTCGAGCTGGAAGCCGTACGAGATGGCGAACGACACGCCGATGGCGGTGATGAGCGCCACCAGGCGCGGCTTCTCCCGCAGGGGCCGGTAGGCGAAGCGCTCCACCAGGAAGCCGATGAGCGCGCACAGCCCCATGGCCACGAGGAACACCAGCGTGACGCCGAAGAAGGTGCTGCTGTTCTGGCGCCCGAGCTGGTGGGCGGTGGCGTAGCCGGCGTAGACGCCCACCATCATCACGTCGCCGTGGGCGAAGTTGATGAGCTTCAGCACGCCGTACACCATGGTGTAGCCGAGCGCGACGAGCGCATAGATGGTGCCCGCGGCCAGGCCGTTGATCAGGTGCTGAACGAGCTCCGCCACGGCGGGCGCGTAGCGGAATCAGCGCCCCGTGCCAACGCCGGAGCGGCGCCTACGAACGCGGGCGCGCAATGTAACTGCGGGCTGATCGATGATGTCCCCATGAGCAAGCAGCCTTTCTCCACCGGCTGGGTCATCGCCAGCATCGTGATCTTCACCGCCCTCGAGCTGCTCATCGGCCTCGTGCTCGCCCCCGCGATCTTCGCGGGCCGCATGGTGGCGTCCCAGATGTGGCGCATCCGCGTGGAGATGCTGATGCACCTCGGCAGCTTCTTCCTCGGCGGCATCCTGGTGGGGCTCCTCTCGCCCGGCGTGCGCCTGTTGGAGCCGGCGGTGGGCGCGTTCGTCTCCGTGCTGCTCGTGTTCCTCTGGGCGGTGTTCATGCCGTACTCGTGGTTCCACTTCGACCTGAGCAAGATCGTCGTCGGCGGCGGCATCGCCTTCGGCCTCGGCCTCGCCGGCGCGTACTCGGGCGAAAAGTGGATGGGCAACATCCCCGACGACGGCGCCCGGGCCCGCCTGCGCAGCCGCATGTGGGGCGACCGCGGCATGCTCGGCAGGAGCGACGCGCGGGCGCTCGACGACAAGCTCGCCGAGCTTCAGCGCCGGTCGTAGGGCTCGCCCGGGGCCTAGAACACGGTGCCGGGGTCGAGGACCTCGAAGGAGGCGGCGGGGACGTCCTTGAGCTCGTCGAGGTCGTCGGTCCAGCCGGGGTCGTCGACGGACTGGAAGAACATGTCGCTGCCGTTGTCGGCGAGGATCATGCCGTAGGTCTTCATGGCCGCGAGGAACGCGCGCGGGATGGGAGAGAAGCCGGACGTGTCGAAGTCCGCGCGCAGGCGGATGCGCAGTCCCATGGGGAGCGCGTCGGGGTCGTTTTCGTCGCAGCCCTGCGGGACGGCCTGGTGCGAGGCCGGCCGCACGTAGTGCGGCTGCGTGCACGCGACCGTGAACCGCAGCGCGTGGCGGATGGCGCCGGCGGCGGCCTCGTCGAAGCGCGCGAGGCCGGCGGTGATGGACAGCCCGGCGGCGTCGGCGGAGGTGAAGCCCTCGGGGCGCTGGCCCTGCGAGCTGCGCGTCATGTCGAAGCGGGCGCCGTTGGCGCAGACGTAGCCGTCGACGTCGTCGAAGCGGCACAGCCAGCCCTCGAACACGGAGCAGTCCGCCTCGGAGACCGCGAGCAGGTGGCAGTCGCCGTCGCAGTTGCGCGGGTCGTCGGTGCCCTCGATCTTCACGTCGTCGACGGACGGGAGCACCACGGGCCCCGGGTCGCTCTCCTCGGGGAAGATGTCGTAGGTGATGCTCACCGGCGCGGTGCCCGCGGGCACGACGTTGACGGGGATGCCGAAGTGCTCGGTGGCGAAGTTGCCGAAGTCGGGGTGGAGCTTCACGCCCGCGTAGCGCGCGCGAAACGACGTTGTGCGCGCTGTGTCGACGGCGGCGGCGCTGACGTCGGTGTTCCAGGCGTCGTCGGCGGTGAAGACGGGGCAGGCGCCGACGTGGGGCACGGCGGCGTCGCCCTCGCCTTCGCCTTCGCCTTCGCCTTCGCCTTCGCCTTCGCCTTCGCCTTCGCCTTCACCTTCGCCTTCGCCTTCGCCTTCGCCTTCGCCTTCGCCCTCGCCCTCGCCCTCGCCCGCCGAGGGGCCGGCGCCCGGGTCGACGGCGGGGCACGCGGCCGCGAGCGACGCCGCCCACGCGAGGAGGACGAGCGCCCTCACGCGCTCGCCTTCGCCGGCACCGGCTCGGACGAGGGCGCCGGCAGCTCCCGCGGCGCCGGCAACGGACCGAAGCCCGCCTCGGGGTCTTCGAAGAGGCGCCGGAGGGTCTTCGACATGCGCGAGGCGTGCATCCCGTCGAGCACGCGGTGATCAAAAGTGGCGAAGCAGCGGAGGATCTTCCCCACGACGATGTTGCCGTCCTCGACGACGGCCTCGTCCTGCACGGCGCCCACCGCCACCAACAGCGGCACCCGCGAGTACGGCACGAGCGGCACGTACGCCTCCTCGAGGCCGAGCGAGCCGATGTTCGTCACCATGGCGGAGCCGAACGCGTCCTTGGGCACCCCGGCCCAGCGCAGGTCGAGGTTGAGCGTGTAGACGAGGAACCCGAGCAGATCGAGGAACTTGTTCAAGAGGAAGAACGGGATGAGCTTGAAGGTGCTGCGCGTGCCCTCGAGCTCCTTGTCCTTGCCGGCCTTCACCTTGTCCACGCTCGCCTGGAACTCGTCGACGATCTCCTCCATCGACTTGTTGTGCGCGTCGAACATGCGGTAGCCGCTCAGATCGATCTCGCCGGTCTTTGGGTCCTTCATCTCCACCTGGAAGAACACGCCGATGTCCTCGCGCAGGTAGATGCGGTTGAAGCGGAGGATGGCGTTGGCGTCGGGCATGTCCGCGAGCACCAGCGCCACCGCCTTGGCCATCACGTGGCTCAGCGTCAAGCGCTTGCCCGTCCGCCGCCGGAATTCGTCGACGTACGCGAGCGTCTTGTCGGCCCGCAGCTTCAGCGTGCCGTAGACCGAGGGATCGTGCGCCGTCCGCCACGTCCCGATGGCGATCTTGCGGAAGGACGACAGCCGCTCTTTTTTCCGGAGGCGCAGGTTCCCCATGGCCGGCAGCTTACACCGACGAACACCCGCGCCTCTGCTAACCTGTCCGACATGCGCGCCGCGCACGTGTCCTCGGTGATCTTCGCCTGCGCCGCCGTCGCAGCCTGCACCGCCGCCTGTGATCCGCCGCGCTTCCTCTGCGAGAGCGACGCCGACTGCACCCCCGACGCCTGCGTCGCCGGCGTCTGCGCCGCCGCCCGCCCCGCCGACGCCGGCCCCTCCGAAGGCGAAGGCGAAGGCGAGGGCGAGGGGGAAGGCGAAGGCGAAGGCGAGGGCGAGGGCGAGGGTGAGGGCGAGGGCGAGGGCGAAGGCGAAGGCGAGGGCTGCGCCCCCGGCGCGCACGACGGCGGCGACGGCGCCTGCGTCCCCGACGGCACCTGCAGCGCCGGCTTCCGCGACGGCGGCAGCGGCGCCTGCGTCCCCGACGGCACCTGCAGCCAGGGCTTCCACGAGGGCGGTGACGGCGCCTGCGTCGCGCTCGGTGAGTGCGCCGCGGGCTTTCACGACGGCGGCGGCGGCGCCTGCGTCACGCTCGACACGTGCAGCGACGGCTTCCACGACGGCGGCGACGGCGCCTGCGTCTCCGCGGACAGATGCAGCGCCGGCTTCACCCTCGCCGACGTGTTCCGCGACGCGGACGGCGACGGCTTCACCGCCGGCGGCGCGGTGCCGGGCTGCCTCGACAGCGACGGCAGCCCCCCGGCCGGGTTCGCCGTCGCGCGCCGGCCCGCGCCGGTGCTCCTCGTCGAGCCGGCGGCGCAGGACGGCGGCAACGGGGTCGGCAGCTGGGGCAACACCGTGGGCGCGCTTCGCCGCGACCAGAGCACCACCGGCGCGTTCATCGGCGGCGGACAGGTGCCGCACTCGACGGCGCCCCTCGAGCTCCTCGACTTCCTGTGCGCGGCGCAGCCGAGCAGCGTCGACGGCGTGCGCGTGCGGCTCGACGGCGCCGAGGAGAGCCAGCTCGCCGGCGGCGCGAGCTACGCCATCGACGCGACGCTGTTCGTCGGCGGCGCGCTCACGGGGCACGACCGCAGCGTCGTGGTCGCGGGCGGCGCCTTCACGGCGCCGAAGGACGTGGTCGTCGGCGGCGAGGACGACACGTTCGGACTGAGCCTCACGCCCGACGACGTCTGCGATCCCGGCTTCGGCGTGGCGGTGACGTTCACCGCGCAGTCGGTGTTCGGCGCCAGCGTCGACGTCGACGCCGTGCGCATCGAGGTCTTCGGCGCCGACGACTGCGACGACGCGGACGGCTCGGTCTACATGCCCGCCACCGTCTTCGCCGACGCCGACGGTGACGGCTTCGGCGCAGGCGGCGGCCAGAGCGCGTGCGTCGGCGACGACGTGCGTGCGCAGGCCGACGCCATGCGCGACGACGACTGCGACGACGGCGACGGGCGCGCCTTCCTCGGCCAGGCCACGTTCTTCGACACGCCGACGGCGGGGGGCGGCTTCGACTTCAACTGCGACCAGACCGTGACGAAGAAGAACATCAGCAGCGCCACCAGTTGCGTCGACACCGGCACCGGGACCTGCACGCACGACACCGTGACCGTGAGCGGGGAGTGCGGCGCCAACGTCACCGTGCACACCTGCCCGTCGGCGGCCCCGTGCAACCTGTCGGTGGGCTCGGTGAAGCAGGCGTGCCGCTGATGCCCCGCGGAGCGGTCGCGATCGGCGTCGCGGGCGCGCTGTGCGGCGCCCTCGGCTGCGCCGACGGTGTGTTCTTCGCGTGCGCCGGCGACGACGACTGCGGCGCCGGCCTCGTGTGCGTCGGCGGCACCTGCGCGCGCGCCCCCGCCGGCGGCGACGGGGGCACCGGCGACGACCAGGGCACCGCGGACGCCGGCCCCGACGACGCCGGTGACGGGCTCGACGCGGGCGACGGCCCCGACGCGGGCACCGGCGCCGACGCGGACCCCGACGACGCCGGTGACGGGCTCGACGCGGGCGACGGCCCCGACGCGGGCACCGGCGCCGACGCGGGCACCGGCGACGCGGGCACCGGCGGCTGCCCCGCGGGGCTCGCGCCGCGCGAGCTCTTCCCCGACGCGGACGAGGACGGCTTCACCGGGCCGCCGGTGGTCGCCTGCGCCGGCGAACAGCCGCCTGCGGGCACGTCCTTCGCCGCGCGGCCGGCGCCGGTGTTCCTGGTGGCGCCGCAGCAGCGCGACGCGCAGGGCTGGGACAAGCTCGACAACCTCGACGTCGTCGACGGGCTCTTTTCCAAGGCCAGCTCCGCAGACAGCGGCAACACGCGCATCCTCACTCTCGCCGGCTTCACGTGCCTGAGCGCGCCGGACGAGGCCGGCGCCGTCGCCATGGTGCTCACCGGCGGCAGCGACGACGGCTCCCCGCGGGACGCCGACGTGGTCGTGTCCCTCTCGGCGGCGGGGCGGCAGTCCGCGGAGGAGCGCGCGTTCGCCACGTGGCCGCAGCGCAGCGACCCGTTCATCGACGTCACCGTGGGCGGCGACGCGTTCGGCCTCGCGCTCTCCCCCGCGGACGTGTGCGCGCCCGACTTCGGGATCAACGTGCACTTCGAGACCCCGGACAACAACAAGCGCACCTTCCGCGTCGACGCCGTCGCGCTCGAGGTCTTCGGCGCCCCCGACTGCGACGACGGCGACCCGGCCGTGTTCTCCCCCGCGTCGGTGTTCCTCGACGCCGACGGCGACGGCCACGGCGACCTCGCGCAACCGGCGTCGCTGTGCCTGGCGGACGGTGCGCTGCCCGAGGGCTTCGCCCCGAGCGGCGACGACTGCGACGACGTCGACCCGAAGGTCTTCACCGGCCAGACCGGCTTCTTCGGCGGCGAGACCGCGGGCGGCGGCTACGACTACAATTGCGACGGCAGCGAGGAGCCGAACGCCATCACCAGCGTCACCGCGTGCACCACGCCCGACGGCGGGCTCACCTGCAGCCGCAGCACGGTCACCCTCGCTCCAACCGCCTGCGGCAGCCCGATCACGGTCGGCTCCTGCAACGCCTCGTGCACGCTGACGACGTCGCAGGGCACGCAACTGTGCCGCTGACGGCGCGCTTGTGCTGCCCTGATCACCGCGGTGTTGCTACCCTCCTCCTCGTGCTCCTCTTCCTCGCGCTCTCGTGCCTCGCCGCGGCTGCCCTCGGCAGCGTCGCCATCTACCAGCGCGGCGCCCACCACCGCCTGGCCGCCGCCGACGGCACCGCGCGGCTGCCGCCCAAGAGCGAGCCGCAGCGCCCCGAGGTGACCGTGGAGACCTTGCAGCACGGCGACGTCGTCCTCGAGGGCACGGACGACTACGTCGTCATCGGCACGCTCGCGTACCGGGAGGAGCAGGACGCATGGAGCGTCCACGTGCTCGACGCCGGCGCCGCCCGCCGCTTCCTCGAGGTGCGCAAGCGCGGCGGCGTGCTGCGCACCGCGCTGTTCGACGCCGTCGAGGACGCGCCCATCCACGGCCACCTCGGCAACGGCCTCACCTATCGCGACAAGCCGCTCACCGTGGAGGCCCGCGGCGACGCTCGCGTGGCCGTCAGCGGCGAAGCGGCCGAGCGCGCGCCCGGCCTGTTGAAGTACTCCCGTTACGCCGGCCCCGGCGGCGCGCTCCTGGTCGTCGAGGAGGAGGGCGCCGAGAAGCGCGCGTACTTCGGCGCCGCCGTCCCCGTCGACGGCCTCACCATCTACCCGCACGCGTAGCGCGGTGACGACGTAGGCCTACAGCTTCTGCAGCTGCTCGAAGCCGGGCAGCGACGAGAGGTCGGGGACCACCACGATCTCGATGCGGCGGTTCTGCGCGCGGCCCTCGGGCGTGTCGTTCGCGGCCGCCGGCTTGTGGTCACCGAAGCTCGCGGCGCTCACCCGGTCCGCCGGCATGCCGGCGTCGACCATGGTCTTCAACACCGTGAGCGCGCGCGCGCTGGCCAGCTCCCAGTTGGACGGGAAGGCGTCGGTGTGGATGGGGACGTTGTCGGTGTGCCCCTCGATCTGGAAGCGCCGCTCGGGGATGCTGGCGAGCAGCCCGGCCACCTCCTGGATGTTCGCCTTGCCGTCCTTGGACAGCGCCGCCGACCCCGAGGAGAACAGCACGTCGCTGGCGAGGGCGACGACCATGCGGCCGTCGACGATCTTCACCTTGAGCTTGCCGGCGTCGATGAGCGCCTTGAAGCGCGACAGGAGCCCCTTGTACTCGGCGATGCGGCGGTCGGCCTCGGCCTTGCGCTTGGCCAGCTCGTCGAGCGCCTGCCTCATGTCGTCGACGGAGCTCTTGAGGGCGCTCTTGTCCTTCACCACCTGCGCCATGTCGGCGACAGCCTTGTCGAGCTGCGCCTGCAGCGCCTTCGCCTTGTCCTGCTCGGCCGCGATCTTCGCCTCCAGCGAGGTCTTGTCGACGGCGGCGCTCTTCTTCTCGGTGGCGAGGTCCTTTTGCAGGCCGTCGGCGCGGGCGTTGGCGACGTCGAGGTCGTGGTCGGTGGAGGCGAGGTCGAGCTGCGACTCGGCGAGCCTCTCCTTGGTCTCGGCGTACTGCTTCTGCAGCGCCTCGTGGGTGCCGAGGGAGACGCAGCCCTGGGCGGCGGCGAACAACGAAGCGAGCGCGGCGGCGATGAGGACACGCATGCGCGCCGCTTACCACGCTAGGCTAGGCGGGTGGACAGGATCGTGCGCGACCGCAACGGCGTCGGCCGGCGCATCTGGCGTCGTCGACGCCGGCGCGGATCGAGCGGCACGTTGGGCGCCCGGCGCCCGGGGGCGGACGGACAGGAGCCCGAGCCGTTGCTCGACCTCGTGGTCGATGAGCCGCCGCCGCCGCCCCCGAAGAAGCGCGGCCTGCTCGCCAGTCTCCGCGGCGCGCTCCGCGGCGAAAAGAACCCCGTGAAGCAGAAGAAGCCGCCGCCCGACCCGCCGTACCTCGTCGTCGACCCCACCCGCGACGTGCTCGCCGTCCCGCGCGGCGCGGCCCGCCTCGACGCGTTCGAGAAGGCCATCAAGACGTGCCCGCAAGGCACGCCGCAATTCCGCGCGCTCGCGCTCGCCTTCCACAGGGAGCTGCTCGCGCTCACCGAGGGCGCCGGCGTGGACCTCTCGCTGTACGAGACGCGGGTCGAGGCGTGCGCCCGGGCGCTCATCGCCGCGGGCGAGGAGGAGCGCGCGGGCACGCTCTTTTTGCGCGTGGGCCGGCGCCACCAGGCCGCGGAGCTGTTCGTCGCCGCGGGCGCCATCGACGCGCTCGAGGAGGCGCACGCGCAGATCCAATGGGACGAGGGCGGCCCCAAGCACGACGCCCGCATGAGCTTCGAGCGCTTCGAGGCGCTGTTCCTCGTGGGGCTGCGCGACCAGGCGTTCGACGCGCTCGAGCGCGCGCACCGGCTGTGGGGCGACAACCCCGTCTACACCGAGATCTACAACACCTTCACCGAGCGCCTCGGCGCGGCGCACCGGCTGTCGCTGTCGTCGGGGAGCAAGGCGCTCGTCGTGCTCGGCGCGTGGCCGGTCGTCATCGGGCGCGGCGAAGAGGCGGGCGTGCGCCTGGCGAGCCCGCTCATCTCGCGCGCGCACCTGAAGCTCGAGCGCAAGGACGGCGCGCTCGTGGTGGTCGACCTCGAGAGCCGCGGCGGCACGCGCATCGGCGGCGCGCCGCTCGTCGGCAAGCAGGTGCTGGAGCCGGGCGCGGAGATCGACATGGCCGGCGTCGTCGTGCGCACCGCCGCCGCGCCGGGCGGGCTGTGGCTCGTGCCCGCGCTCGCCCCCGACCGGCGCACCTTCGCCGCCATCGCCGCCGACGTCGCCCTTCCCGGCCCCGACTTCGGCGGCGGCGCCGGCGTGCGCGTGCGCTTCGACGCGCGCGGCCGCGCGGTGCTCGTGCCGCCCGCGACGCTCAACGGCGAGCCGCTCAAGCGCCCGACGCTCCTGCTCGACGGGGATCGCGTCGGCGCCCGGGGCAGCGTGTGGACGGTTGCCCGGCGGACGTGACCAGCGACCGGAGGGAGCGGCCGCGTTGATAGCGACCGGAGGGGGCGGCCGCGCTGATAGCGACCGGAGGGAGCGGCCGCGCTGATAGCGACCGGAGGGAGCGGCCGCGCTGATCACGCCGAACCGCGCGCCCGGCGACCTCGTACCCTCCGCATGGGGTCGCCGTGTGCTCGTCTGCCTGGATTGCGCTGGGTCACACAGCGTGGCACGCCTCGACGCCGTACGGGAGCGCTTCTCTTGGCGTCGACGGGGCACACAAGCGGCAAGTCCGACACCGGCGCCAACGACGAGGACGCCGCGCTCGTCCGCGCCGTCGCCGCGGGCGACAAGCGCTCGCTGGCGCGGCTGTACGAGCGCTACGCGGGCCAGCTCCTGGCGCTCGGCATCCGCATGCTCGGCGTGCGCAGCGAGGCGGAAGACCTCTTGCACGACGTGATGCTCGAGGTGTGGAAGCGCGCCGGCGACTACGACCCCGCCCGCGGCACCGTGCGCGCGTGGATCTGCCTGCGCATGCGCAGCCGCGCGCTCGACCGCAAGAAGTCGCCGCGCGTGGCGCGCGCGGTCACCTGGGACGACGCGCGCGCCGCGCAGACGGAGGCGCCCGCGATGGATCCGGGGCTGCGCATGGAGCGTCAGCGCGTGCGCGAGGCGCTGTCGACCTTGAGCGCGGACCAGCGCGCCGTCGTCGACGCGTGCTACTTCGCCGGCCTGTCGACGGCGGAGGCGGCGGAGAAGCTCGGCTGTCCGGTGGGCACGGTGAAGTCGCGGCTGAGCGCGGCGCGCGAGCGGCTGCGCGCGGCGCTCGGCGACGCGGGGGCGACGACGGGGGCGGGAGGCACGGCGCCATGACGCAAAGCAAGCGCCCTGACGACGACGAGCTCGACGTGGAGCTGTTCGGCGCGCTCACCGACGCGCTGCCGGCGGAGGCGCCGCCGCCGGCGCTCTTCGAGCGGCTGATGAAGTCCGTCGACGCCGAGAGCCGCCTGGGGGATCGCTTCGCCGCGAAGATGGCCGCCATCATCGACGTCGCGCGCGACACCGCGCAGGCGTTGCTCGACGCCATCGACGACGCCGCGCGCTGGGTGCAGAGCCCGCTGCCCGGAGTGTCGCTGTTCCACATCGAGGGCGGGCCCGCGGTGGCAAACGCCATCGTCGGCTTCGTGCGCATGCCGCCGGGCGCGGTGTTCCCCACCCACACCCACTCCGGCGACGAGATCGTGCTTATCCTGCAGGGCGGCTGCGTGGACGACCAGGGCGTCACGCACCGCGCCGGCGAGGAGCACCGCATGCCCGCCGGCAGCACCCACCGGCTCACGGCGCTGCCGGGGCCCGACTTCGTCTACCTGAGCGTGGTGCACAACGGCTTCGACATCGGCGACGACCACTTCGGGCCGGACTCCCCCGACATGTGACGCGCTGACGCCGCCGTGATCCGCTCACGGCGGCGGGCCCCCGTGGCGCGCCGGGCCGCGGCGTGGCAGGACAAGGGGATGAAGATCCTCATCCTCCCCGCGCTCGCTCTTGTCGCCACCATGATCATCTCCACGCAGTCCTGCACGCCCGCCGAGGGCGAGGGCGAGGGCGAGGGTGAGGGCGAGGGCGAAGGCGAGGGCGAGGGCGAGGGCGGCAACGCCGTCCTCGGCGAGGCGTGCGCCGCGGACACCGACTGCGCCGCCAACTTCGCCTGCGGCACGCTGTTCCAGAACGCGGACACGAGCTGCTTCCCGACGTGCGCGACCGAGGGCGACCCGTGCACCATCGCGCTGCCGGGTGCGACGCTCGACGGCACCTGCACGTCCATCCCCGCGTTCTCGACCACCGTCTGCGTGCACGAGAGCGGCAACCTCGGGCTGTGCGGCAACGGCGCCGCCGCGACGTGCAGCGCCGACGTCGACGGCTGCGGGCTGCCCGCGGACGCGAACATCGGCACCTGCCTGATCCTGTGCGCCGCCGACGGGACCTGCGCGGACGCGGCGCTCGCGTGCTCCGACGACATCCAGGTGAACACCGGCAACGCGACCGTCGGCGTGTGCACCGACCCGACCACCATCGGCGACACCTGCGGCGTCCAGGCCGACGGCAGCACGGTGGTCTGCACCGGCGCTCAGAGCTGCGGGGCCGACAACCTTTGCGCCGCCGGCGGCGAGGGCGAGGGCGAAGGTGAAGGCGAGGGCGAAGGCGAGGGCGAGGGCGAGGGCGAGGGCGAAGGAGAAGGAGAGTAGAGGCGCGACGCGCGCGCCGGTCCGAACGCTCCCGGCACGCCCATCCGCGTCTCAGCGACTGAACGACACGAGCGGGACGTCGGCCATGGTGCGCAGGCCCGGCGCCGCGTTCATCACGGCCGGGATGGCGTTGACGACGATGGACGCGGTGGCGACGTCGCCGTGGACGCCGCCGGCCAGGGTGACGTCGAGGGCGGGATCGCCGTCGATAACGATGTGGTCGCGCGCGCCGTCCTGGCCGAACACTGCCCGGAACGACAGCTCCACGACGACGCTCCCGCCGGCGCTGGCGCGGCCGATCTGCTCGACGCCGAGCACCTGACCCGGGAGGACCGTGCGCCCGGCTCGCTCGATCACCGCGCCGGCGACGACGACGTCGGACTGCTCTTGGTAGCCGTCCACGGCGAAGCCGAGGCGCGCGGCGAGCAGCGCGGCGCTCTCCTTGAGGCCGACGTGACCGGTCTTGCCCGCGCGCAGCGCGTCGCGGACGTCGTCGGGGGCGAGACCCACGCCCACCTTGTCCTGGAACGGGCGGCGGCGCGCGGACGCGTCCTGCACGCGCTCGACGCGCACGCGCTCGACGCGGCGACAGGGGGCGGTGAGGAAGAGCGGCAGCGCGTCCATGAGGAACCCGGGGTTCACGCCCGTCCCGAGGACCGCCACGCCCCGCTCCTTGGCGGCGGCGTCGATGCGCTCGGCGAGGGCGCGGCGCGTCCAGGGCCAGGCGAGCTCCTCGCAAGTGGAGACCACGGCCATGCCGCGGCCGACGACGTCGAGGATGAGCGGCGTGAGCTTTTCGAGCGACGACGTGGTGGTGAGCACGGCGACCTTGGCGTCGTCGGGCGGCGCGCCGGTGACGCGGGCGCCTGCGACGTCGATGCCGATCTTGCGCGGATCGACGTCGACGACGCCACAGAGCGTGAGCGAAGGCCGCGCGCAGATCTCCTCCGCCACGCGCACCCCGATGGGACCGGCTCCGACGACGACGACGCGCACGATGACCTCCCGGCGACCTCGTGCTCCCCATGGTGCCACGCCGCGCGGCGCCTTGTCCGATCCCGGGGCGCGCGCTACTGCGGCGCATGTCCTGGGACCGTGAGCAGATCGCGAAGAAGGCGGCGGACTTCGTCGAGGACGGCCAGGTGTTGAACCTGGGCATCGGCATCCCCACGCTGGTGGCCAACCACCTCGAGGGCAAGGACGTCTTCATCCACAGCGAAAACGGCCTGCTCGGCATGGGCCCGTTCCCGTTCGAGGGCGAAGAGGACCCGCAGCTCATCAACGCGGGCAAGCAGACGGTGACGGTGCTCCCGGGCGGGAGCACCTTCGACAGCTCGCTGTCCTTCGCCATGATCCGCGGCGGCCACGTCGACGTCGCCATGCTCGGCGCCATGGAGGTTGCCCAAAACGGCGACCTCGCCAACTGGCAGGTGCCCGGGCACAAGGTCACCGGCATGGGCGGCGCCATGGACCTCGTCAGCGGCGCGCGCCGCGTGGTCTGCCTGATGACCCACACCGACAAGAGCGGCAAGAAGAAGCTCGTGGACGCGTGCACGCTGCCGCTCACGGGGCTCCGCTGCGTCGACGTCGTCATCACCGACCTTGGCGTGTTCGACGTCGACAAGGACGGCGGTTGCTTCGTGGTGCGCGAGCTCGCGGACGGCGTCACGCTCGACGACGTGCGCGCGAAGACCGGCGGCTCGCTCCGCGCAGCCTGATGCGGCCTCGCCGGCGTCAGGTCGTCGCGACCAGGAGCTCCTCGGCGTTGTTGGGCGGACGAAGGCCGTCGGTCCTGCCGGCGAAGTAGCGCTCGGCCAGGGCGGCGGCCGAGACGTGCTTCGCCTGTCGAAAGCCGGCCTCGCGGGCGAGCGCGACGATCTCCGCAGGCATGAAGAAGCTGATGAACGGCGTCCCGCTCGCCCGCGCACCCTTCGCGGCTTGCTCCATGCCGGGGCGGACCTCGGGGTCGGCGAGCTCTATCGGCAACAAGAACGACATGACCAGCGTGGACCCCGGCGCGAGCGCCGCCACCTGGTGCAGCGTGGCGGCGACGGCGTCCTTGGTGAGGTACATGCTGACGCCGGTGGAGGCCACGACGGCGGACCGCTTGGTGTCGAAGCCCGCGGCCGTCAGCTTTTCCCACCACGCGCCGCCGGCCTCGAAGTCGACGGGCACGAGGCGCAGGAACGGCGGGACGCCGAAGCCGGTCTCGACGAGGCGGCGGCGCTTCCACGCCTGTGGCCCGGGCTGGTCGACCTCGAACACCACCATCTTCGACGCGAGCTCGGGCCGGCGCTGCGCGAAGGTGTCGAGGCCGGCGCCGAGGATGACGTACTGGTCGACGCCGCGCGCCGCCTGCTCGCCGACGAGGTCCTCGATGAAGCGGGCGCGCGCCACGATGGACGCGCGGAACGGCCGCGTGAACGGGCTCATGTCCGGGCGGTCCCGCCAGCCTTCTTCCGGCGCCACCAGCTTCAGGCCGACGGCGTCGTCGAGCACGTGCGGCGGCGGGTCGGCCACGACGTGCAAGGCGCGCCACAGGGCCGTGCGCACCGCGGTGTTGTCCGGCTCGGCGTCATGCTCTTGTGACATCGCGTTCCTCCGGCCCCCGACCGTAGGGCGGGGGCTCGTCCCCCGCATCGAGAAAGTGAACGCGGCCGGCGACGAGCGCGGCGTGGTACGGATCAGCGATGCGGACAGCGCTGCGCGTCGCGGTGGTCGCCGGGCTCGTGTGCGGGCCCGCCGTCCCCGCGCGCGCCGTCCTCCTCGGCGACGCCTGCGGCCCCGACGTCCACCCCGCCGCGCTCGCGCTGATGATCGACGCCACGTTCTCGGACGACGGCGGCGCGCACACGTTTCGCTCAGCCCACTGCGCGGCGGCGTTGGTGGCGCCGGACGCGGTGCTCACGGCGGCGCACTGCGTGGACACGTCGCTGCTCCTGCCGGGCAACGCCGTCGACGTCGTCGCGCGCTTCGCCGTCGCCGCCGACGACGACCTGCGCGCCGTGGCCGCCGAGGGCTTCCCCGCCGGGAGCGTCGAGGTCACGGCGCTGGTGCTTGACCCGGGCTGGGATCCGCAGGCCTTCTTCGACGTCGCCGGCACCGGCAACGACCCGCACGACTTCGCCGTGCTGTTCCTGGCGGCGCCGGTCGAGGGCGTCGACCCGCTCGTCCTCGAGACCGAGGCGCCGGCGCCGGGGCGCGCGGCGGAGATCGTCGGCTGGGGCGAGGACGACGACGGCCTCTCGGGCGTGCGCCGCTGCGCCGAGAGCTTCGTCAACGAGGTCGGGGCCCACGAGCTGCAGGTCGGCTTCTCGACGAGCTCGCCGCGCGCGTGCGTCGGGGACTCCGGCGGCCCGGTGCTGCTCGCGGACAACGGCCGCGTCGCCGCCGTGCAGTCGCACCTGTACGACGAGGCCACGCGCTGCGACGAAGGCGCGGTCGCCGGCCTCGTCGATGTCGCGTTCGTCGACGACACCCTGCGCGCGGCCTGCGACGACGGCGCGCGCGCCGCCTGCGATCCCCCCGGCGCGCTCTTGCCCGCCGTCGACGACGCCGGGCCGGGAGACGCCGGAGACGGCGCGCTCGACGCCGGCGACGTCGACGACGGCGGCGGCGGCGGCGACGGGGGCGGCGGGGGCGATGGGAGCGACGGCGGCCCCGGCGGATCGGACGACGCGAGCGCGCCCTCCTGCGGCTGCGCCCCCGCCGCGCTGCTGTTCCCGCTGGCGCCGCTCGCCCTGCGACGGCGACGACGGCGCTGACGATCGGGCTGCGTCGCCGTTCGAGCGAGCGCGGCCGTCAAGGCCCCGTGATGATGAGACCGAAGCTCGCGCAGCCCGCGGCGGCGGCGAGGCAACCGCGGACTCGCGATTCACGCGGGGCAAGACGTCATCATCTGCGAGAGACCCTCTCGCGCCGTGAATGTCGCAGCGCCGCTGAGCTCAAAGGGCGACGCGCAATGTGGTCCGTGGGCGCCGACGCCGCGGCGCGGCACGGGCAATACATTCGCGACGTCGGCTACATCGACGACCCGGCGGCTTGACGTCGGCTGCGTGGACGCCCACGCCCACGCGCGGCAGCAGGGACGCGACGATGCCCGGCGTCCCCATGATGGCCCCGTAGGGCGGGGGCTTGTCCCCCGCGTCGGAAAGGCCGGGCGGGCGCTGCCGGTGTTTCCGAGGCGCCCCACAAGGGGCGCCCTACGTCTCGATGTCGTGCGTGCCGTCTCGACGTGTGCGGCGACGGCGAGCAAGACGTCGTCGTCAGCGACGAACGCCGTCCCGCCGTGAATGTCGTAACGCCGCTGAGCTCGGTCGGCGGCGGAGCAGCGCGAGCAGGGCCACGAGCGCGACGGCGGCTTCGCTCCCTCCACCGCCGCCGGTGCAGCCGCAGGAGGGCGGGGCGATCTTCAGCTTGGCGCCGACGTCGGTGACGATCGGGGAGCCGTCGTCGCCCTCGCCCTCGCCTTCGCCCTCGCCCACGTCGCCCTCGCCCTCGCCCTCGCCTTCGCCGACGTCGCCCTCGCCCTCGCCCTCGCCCTCCGCGGCCGCGGCGACCGTGAAGGTCGAGGACGCGAAGGGGCCGGGGCCGGCGAGGTCGCTGCCGCGCGCGCGCCAGGTGTAGGCGCCGTCGGCGAGCGCCGGCAGCGTCACCTCGACGACCCCCGCGCTCGCCCCCAACGGGCCCGCGTGGAACACCAACGCGCTGCCCGAGAACACGTCCACCTCGCTCGTCACCGCGTCGCCGTCGGGGTCCACCGGCTCCTCGAAGCGCAACACCGGCGTCGCCGTCGTCACGATCTCGTTCACCAGCGGTGACACCAGGCGCGGCGCCAACGGCCTCTGGTTGTCGCTCACCAGGCGGAAGTGGCGCTCCTCGCCAGGCGCCGACGACAGCCCGCCGGCCTCGACGGCGAACACCCGCCAGGCGTAGCGCGCCCCCGGCACCAGGCCGTCCGACACGTCGACGGAGACGCTGCCGTCGACGGCGCCGTCGTCGGCGTCGACGACGCCCGGCACGCTCGCGACGACGTCTCCGCTCACCGCGTCGCTCACCTCGAAGGTGTACGTGAGCGCCGCGCCCTCGACGTCGACCACCGTCTGCGCCACCAGCGACACCGGCGCCTGCACCAGCGAGTTGTCGAGCGGCGCCACCAGCGGCGGCGCCGGCGGCGGCTCGTTCAGCGTGTCGACCACGAAGGACGCAGACGACGCTTCGCTGAACGTCGAACCGTCGCTGGCCCGGATGCGCCAGTGGTACGTGCCGTCGACGAGGGTGCCGGGTTGCAGCGACACCTCGCCGCCGCTCGCCGTCAGGTCCGTGAACACCTGCGTCGTCAGCGGCGCGAACAGCGGCGTGGAGTCGAGCTCCACGCGGTAGGTGACCGCGAGGCCCTCGGGGTCCGCCACCTCGCCCGCGCGCAGCAGCGGGTCGCTCACGGTCACCACCTCGCCGTCGGCGGGCGCCAGGATCTCCGGCGCCGGCGGCGGCTGGTTCAGGAGGTCGACGGTGAAGCGCGAGGGGCCGCCGACGCCGCCGGCGAGGCCGCGCGCGTCGACGGACTCGACGTCCCAGAACCACGCGCTCTGATCGGGGAGCACCGAGGTCAGCGTGAAGGTGGCGAGCCCGTTCACGGCCGGCACCAATTCGCTCGTCGCCACCGGCGTGTCCCCGGGGAACGCGCGCAGGCGGAAGCGATAGAACACCTCGTCGCCGTCCGGGTCGACGACGCCGCCGACCACGAACGTGGGCGAAGCCACCGTCACCACCTCGCCGTCGAGCGGCTCGAGCAGCGTGGGCGCGGGCGGCGGATCGTTGACCACGTCGACGAAGAAGTCGCGCGTCTCCACGGACGGGGTGTTGCCGCGGCCGTCGGTGGCGATCACCAGCCACGAGAACGTGCCGTTTTCCGCGAGCTGCGTGGTCACGGTGTAGCTGCCGGTGTCGTCGGCGTCGGTAACGAGGCCGTCGACGCGCTCGAGGGGCGCGTCGGGCGAGCCGCCGGCGGCGAACACGATCACCGAGTAGGTGACGGGGTCGCCGTCGGGGTCGCTCGAGCCGCGCCACGACAGGGTCGGCGTGGCCGTGGCCACGTGCAGGCCGTCGGCGGGCGCGAGCAGCGCCGGCGGCGTGGGCGCGTTGCTCACGAAGGGATCGGTGCCGCCGAGGAACTCGTCGAGGTTGACGATGCCGTCGCCGTCCGGATCCGGCGGATCGGGCTGGGTGGGATCGAGGCCGAACTGGATCTCCCAGGTGTCGGGCAAGCCGTCGGCGTCCTCGTCCTTGAATGCGGTGACCACCGTGACGTCGATGACCACCGAGGCGCCGCTCGTGTCGCTGACGCGCACGCGGACGGTGCGCAGGCCGACGTCGGCGAACGCTGGCGTGAAGTGCAGGGCGCCCGCGGCGTCGAAGGTGACGCCGGCGGGCCCGCTCACCTCGGCGAAGGTGAGCGTGTCGCCGTCCGGATCCGACGCCTCCAACGGCAGCACCAGCTCCGTGCCCTCCGTGGCCGACGCGAACAGCGCGGGGTTGGCGGTGGGCGCGCGGTTCACGTCGCGCACGGTGACGTTCCAGGTGCGGCTGGTGGCGACGCCGTTGGCGGTGGCGGTGAAGGTGACGGTGTAGCCGCCGGCCTGGTCGAACGTCGGGATCCACTCGAACACGCCGGCGGTGGTCGAGAAGGTCGCGCCCGGCGGCAGATCGGTGGCGGACAGCGTCACCGTCGACGGCGGCGTGTTGGGATCGGTGGCGGTGACCGTGGCGCTCAGGCGCACGCCCTCGTCGACGACGGCGTCGGCGGGCACGACCAGGCTCGGCGGCACCGGGCCGCCGCCGACCACGATGGTGATGGTCTCGCTGTCCGTGAGCACACCGTCAGAAACCGTGAAGGTGACGTCGACGGCGCCGACGTCCCCGACGCCCGGGGTCCAGCGGAACACGCCGGCGTTCAGCGTGGAGGCCGCCGGCGCGTTCTGATCGCTGAAGGTGAGCGGGTCGCCGTCGGCGTCGGTGGCGGCGAGCGAGATGACGAGCTCACTGCCGACGTCGGCGCTCTGGTTGCCCACGGGCGAGAGCACGGGCGCGTCGTTCACCGGCGTCACCGTGAAGTGAACGGGGAGATCGGCGAAGGCGCCGGCGGCGTCCTCCACGCGCAGGGTGAACGAGACGTCGCCGACCTCGGGGTCGTCGGGCGCGAAGCGCAGCACGATGGAGCCGTCCGCGCTCGGCAGCAGCGTGGCGGCGCCAGGCGCGCCGAGCAGGCTGAAGATCAGGGAGTCGCCGACGTCGATGTCGTCTGCGAACAGCGTGGTGACGAACACGTCGCCTTCGGCCACGGTGGTGCTCACCGGCGCCGAGGTGAAGAACGGCGCGTCGTTCTTGTTCACCACCGTGACGGTGAAGCTGCGCGTGGCGAACGCGCCGGCGAGGTCCTGCGCGCGCACGGTGACGGGGTGGTCGCCGACGTCGTCGTTGCCGGGCACCCAGGTGACGTGGCCGGCGGAGACGGTCATGCCGGGCGGTCCGGTGGTGATGGAGAGCGTGACGGAGTCGCCCACGTCGACGTCCTGCACCGCCGGCTGCCAATCGAAGGTGGCGTCCTGCAGCACGGTGGCGGGCGGCGCGGGGTTGGCGAGGATGACGGGCGCGTCGTTGACGTTCGAGACGGTGATCGTGAACGACTGCGTGGCCGAGCCGCCGTTGGGATCGCTGGCGGACAGCGTCACGGCGTGGTCTCCGACGTCGGCGTTCTGCGGCGTGTAGAGCACCTGGCCGGTGGTGGCGCCGACGGTGAGGCCGGCGGGGCCCGAGACCACGGCGAACGTGATTGGGTCGCCGTCGGGGTCGGTGGCGCGCGCGGTGTACGCGTATTGCTGGTCCTCGACCGCGGTGGTCACGGGGCTGCTCGTGAACACCGGCGGATCGTTGACGGCGGTGACGTCGACGGTGAACGACTGCGTGACGGTGCCGCCGCGCCCGTCGCTGGCGAGCAGCGTGAACACCTGCGGACCGGTCTGGCTACCGCTCGGCGTCCACGACAGCGCGCCGGCGGCGATGGTGACGCCGGTGGGCCCGCTCTGCAGCGTGACGGTGACGGCGTCGCCGTCGGGATCCGACGTGGTGATCGCGTAGCTGAAGAGCTGGCCCTCGGTGGCGGTCGTGCCCGGTGTGCTCGTGAACAGCGGCGCGCGGTTCACGTCGACGACCGTGATGGGCACGCTGGCGTCGGCGGACAGGCCGCCGCTCACGGCGTGGAACGACGCGGTCTGCGCGCCGGCCTCGTCGAAGCCCGGGCTGTAGCTGTAGACGCCGGCGGCGAGCGCGCCCGGGCCAGACGCCAGGGTGAGCGTGACGGCGTCGCCGTCGGGGTCGCCGGCGGACACGGCGAAGCTGAGCGTGGCGCCCTCGTTCACCGACTGCGCGCCGGGCACCGTGATCACCGGCGGCCGGTCGGTGTTCTGCACGTCGACGGTGACGGCGCGCGTGGCGGTGGCGGCGCCGTCGTCCGCGAAGAGCGTCATGGCGTGCGCGCCCGCGTCGTCGAAGCCCGGCGTCCAGGTGAACACGCCGCTCTGCGCGTCGATGCTCGCGCCGGCGGGCAGCCCGCTCACGCCGTAGGTGAGCGTGGGGCTGTCGACGTCGGTGGCGGCGATGGTGAAGGTGAGCGTGGCGCCCTCGGCGACCGTGAGCGTGCCCGACGGCGTGGGCGCCACCAGCACCGGCGGATCGTTCACGGGGGTGACCGTGACGCTGAACGACTGATCCACCGAGGCGCCCGCGTCGTCGGTGACGCGCAGCACCACCGCCTGGGCGCCGCTCACGCCCTCGCCAGGCGTCCCCGACAACACGTGCGTGGCCGCGTTGAACGTGAGGAACGACGGCAGCGTCGGCGCGGAGAACGTGAGCACGGCGCCTGCGTCGACGTCGGCGGCCGCGGCCGTGTACGCGTACGGCACGTCCTCCGTCGCCGTCGTCGGCGGCGTGGACGTGAAGGTGGGCGGGTCGTTGGTGTTGACGACGGTGAGCGTGAAGGACTGTGTGGCCGAGCCGCCCCTGCCGTCCTGCACGCGGACGGAGACGGCGTGGTCGCCGACGTCGGCGTTTTGTGGCGCGTAGCTGAGGACGCCGGTGAGCGCGGCGACGGTCATGCCCGCGGGCGCGGTGTCGAGCGACCAGGACAGCGCGTCGCCGTCGGGGTCGGAGGCGGCGGCGGTGTAGCTGAACGGCGCGTCCTCGTTGGTGATCGTGGGGGGCGTGGCGGTGAAGACCGGGGCGCGGTTCACGTCGACGACGGTGACGGCGATGGTCTCCTGCGCGAACAGCCCGCCGGCGTCGGTGACCTTGAAGGTGGCGTGGTACACGCCCGCCGCCGCGAACGACGGCGAAAACGAAAACGCGCGCGTGGCCGCGTTGAAGGTGGCGCCGGCGGCGAACGGGTCGAGCACGCCGCCGGTGGCGCTGAAGGTGAGCGCGTCGCCGACGTCGGGATCGGAGGCGTTCACGGTGAACGTCAACGTGGCGCCTTCATCGACGCTCTTGTCGCCGATGGCGGTCAACGACGGGGCGCGGTTGACGTCGCCCACGGAGATGGTGACCACCTCGCTGTCGCTGAGCGCGCCGTCGGAGGCGGTGAAGGTGACGTCGAAGCTGCCGGCGTCGCCGAAGCCCGTGGCCCACGAGAACACGCCGGTGGCCGCGGTGAAGGAGGCGCCCGGGGGCAGCCCGGTGGCGGAGAGCGTGGGCGCGGTGCCGTCGGGATCGGTGGCGGTGACGTTGAAGGTGAGCGTGGCGCCCTCGGCCACGCTCTTGGGCCCGATGGGCGCGAGCACAGGCGCGTCGTTCACGTCGGCGACGTCGACGACGAAGCTCTGGCTCGCGAACAGCCCACCGGCGTCGGTGACGCGCAAGGTGACGGAGCTCGGGCCCACGTCGGCCTGGCCGGGCGTCCCCGACAACACGTGGGTGGCCGCGTTGAACGTGAGCCACGCGGGCAACACGGGCGCGGAGAAGGTGAGCGTGTCGCCGGTGTCGGGGTCGGACGCGGTGGGCGTGTAGCTGAAGAGCGCGCCCTGGGTGCCCGCGGTGGGCGCCGCGGACGCGAACACGGGCGGATCGTTGACGTCGATGACGGTGACGGTGAAGGAGCGCTCGTCGAACGCGCCCGAGGCGTCGGTGACGCGCGCGGTGACGCCGTGCGCGCCGACGTCGCTCGCGCCTGTGACCCAGGTGACGGCGCCGGTGGCGCCGTCGACGGTCATGCCCGCAGGCGCGGTCGGGAGCGTGAACGTGAGGGCGTCGCTGAGCCCGGCGTCGCGGTCGGCGTCGGTGGCGGAGAGCGTGGCGTTGAACGTCTGCCCCTGGGTGACGCTGCCGTCGGCGGGCTGCGCGAGCACCGGCGCGTCGTTGACGTTCTGGACGGTCACGGTGAAGGAGCGGTCGAAGGACGCGCCGGCGGCGTCGGTGACGCGCACCACCACCTGCACGCTGGGCGGGTTGACGTCGCCGGGGCCCGGGGTCCAGTCGACGCGCGCGGTGTCGGCGTCGACCTGCGTGACCGTGAGGGCGGCGGGGCCGCTCTGCTTGGTGAAGGTCAGCGTGTCGCCGGGCGCGGCGAGGTCGCCGTCGGTGGCGTCGAGGGTCTGGCTGAACAACACGCCCTGGGTGGCGGACGTCGACGCGGGCGCAGCCAGCGCCGGCGGCTGGTTCACGTTGGTGACGGTGATGGACGTGGTGGCGTCGGTGGTGAGGCCGCCGGCGGCGGCGCGGAAGGTGGCCGACGTGGTCCCCTGCTGCGCGAAGGACGGCGTGAACGAGAAGGCCCCCGTCGACGCGTTGAAGCTGGCGCCGCTCGGGAGCGACACGGCGCCGAGGGTGACGGTGTCGCCGTCGGCGTCGGCGCCGGTGACCGTGAAGGAGAGCGTCCCGCCCTCGGCCACCGTCTGCGACGCCGGCGCCGTCACCGTGGGCGCGCGATCGGTGTTGGCGACGACGAGCGCGATGGCGCGCGTGGTGGTGTCCTTTCCGTCCGTGACCGACAGCGTGACGTTCACCGTGCCGGCCTGCGTGAACGACGGCGTCCACGAAAACACCCCGGTGCTTGCGTCGACGGTGGCGCCGCTCGGCAGCGGAGAGACGTCGAAGCCAAGCGCGTCACCGTCGGCGTCGGTGGCGTCCATGTCGAACGTGAGGAGCGCGCCTTCGCTGCCGGACAGATCGGTGGTGGGCGTGGGCGGGCTCGTGAACACCGGCGCGCGGTTGACGTCGGCGACGGTGATGACCACCACCTCCTCGTCGGTGGCGCCGTTGGCGCTGGCGGTGAAGGTGACGACGAACGTGCCGGCGTCGGTGAAGGACGGCGTCCACGAAAACGTCCCGGCGCCGCTGCCGGGGCTCGAGCTGAACGTGGCCCCGCGCAGGAACGGATCGGAGCCCGCGAGCCCCGCCGCGCTGAGGGTGACGGCGTCGCCGTCCGGGTCCGTGGCGGTGACGGAGATGGTCAAGGGCGCGCCCTCGTCGACGCTCTTGTCCCCGATGGGCGCGATCGCCGGCGGGCGATCCACGTTGCCCACTGCGATCTGCACCACCTCGCTGTCCGACAGCGCGCCGTCGCTGGCGGTGAACGTGACGTTGAACAGCCCCGACTGCGACGACGACGGCGTCCACGAGAACACGCCCGACGTCGCGTTGAAGGTCGCGCCCGACGGCAGCGGCGACGCCGAGAGCGTGGGCGTGGTGCCGTCCTCGTCGCTGGCGGTGACGGTGAAGGTCAACAGCTCCTGCTCGTTGACGCTCTTGTTCCCGATGGCGTCGAGCACGGGCGCGTCGTTCACGTTGGCGACGTTCAAGGTGAAGCTCTGGTCCACCTGCGCGCCCTGCCCGTCGGTGACGCGCAGGGTGACGGCGTTGCCGGCGGCGCCGACGTCGGCCTGGCGCGGCGTGCCCGACAACACGTGCGTCGACGCGTTGAACGTGAGCCACCCGGGCAGCGCACCCACGACGGAGAACGTGAGCGTGTCGCCGAGGAACTGGTCCGCGTCGCTCGCCGTGGCGGTGTAGCTGAACGCGCTGTCCTCGGTGGCCGCCGTCGGCGCCGTGGACGTGAACACCGGGGCGTCGTTCACGTTTGCCACGGTGACGTTGAAGCTGCGCTCGTCCGTGAGGCCGAGGTGGTCGGTGACGCGGATGGTGACCGTCTGCGTCCCGACCTCGTTCGCCGCCGGCGTCCAGTCGAGGCGCACCGTGGTGGCGTCGAGCTTGGTGACGGTCATCGAGCTCGGCGACGGGCTCTGCCGGGAGAACGTGAGCACCTCTCCCGACGGCGCCGTGGCGAGGTCGACGTCGCTCGCGGTGAGGGTGGCCTGGAACAGTTGCCCCTGGGTGGCGCTCGTCGACGAGGGCGCCCCCAGGACCGGTGCCTGGTTGACGTCGTTGACCGTGATGCTCGCGCTGCAGGCGACGCTGTCGACGCCGCCCGCGCTGGCGCGGAAGCTGGCGACGGCGCCGCCGGCGTCCGCGAAGCCCGGGGTCCAGGAGAACACGCCGGTGGCGGCGGTGAAGCTGGAGCCCGCCGGCAAGGACACCGACGAGAGCGTCACCGCGTCGCCGTCGAGGTCGACGCCGGTGACGTTCAGCGTGACGGTGGCGCCCTCGTCGACGACGGCGCTCGTGGGGCTCACCGCGCACGTGGGCGGCCGGTCGGTGTTGGTCACGGTGATGGTGAGCGCCTGCTGGGTGGTGGCCACGCCGTCCGTGACCTGGAGTGTGACGCTCCTGACGCCGGCGTCGGAGAAGCCGGGCGTCCATGAAAACACGCCGCTGGCCGCGTCGAGCGAGGAGCCGGTGGGCTGGCTCAGCATGGAGAAGGACAGCGCGCTCGGGCCGTCCGGATCGGAGGCGTCGAGGTCGAAGGTCAACACAGCGCCCTCGGCGACGGTGACCGCAGCGCCCGGCGTGGCCGTGAACGTGGGTGCGTCGTTCACGTTTTGCACGGTGACGGTGAAGCTCTGCTCCACCGGCGCGGCGATGCCGTCGCTGACGGTGAGCACGACGTCGTTGTCGCCCACGTCCGGGTCGTCGGGCGTCCCCGACAACACATGCGTGCCCGTGTCGAAGCTGAGCCACGAGGGCAGCGTGGTGGCGGCGAAGGTCAACGAGGCGCCCACGTCGACGTCGGCGGCGGTGGCCGTATACGAGAGGGGCACGCCCTCGGTGGCGCTGGTGGGCGGCGTCGACGTGAAGACGGGCGCGTCGTTCACGTTCACCACGGTGAGGGTGAAGGTCTGATCGGTGTGGGCGGCGCCGTCGGAGGCGCGCACGGTGACGGTGTGCGGGCCGACGTCGGCGTTTTGGGGCACCCAGGTCAAAAGGCCGCTGACGCCGTCGATGGTCATCCCGCCGGGAGCGGCCGCCAGCGAGAACGTGACGGCCTGGCCGTCGGGGTCGGTGGCGTCGGCGTCGTAGCTGAAGGTGGTGTCCTCGTCGACGCTGGTGCTCGGGGTGGACGAGAAGACGGGCGCGCGGTTCACCTCGTTGACGTCGATCCCTACGTCGACGCTGTCGGCCTCACCGTCGACGTCGGTGACCACGAAGGTCACCACGTAGCTGCCGCTCTCGTCGAAGCCGGCGTTGAGCGTGAAGTCGCCGGTGGCGGGATCGAGGGACGCGTCCGAGAACGTGGGCGCGGCGTCGAAGCTGAACGTGATGGTGTCGCCGACGTCGACATCGACGGCGGCCACGGCGAAGGCGAGCGTCTGGCCCTCGTCGACGTTGAACGAGAGCGTGCTGCCCGGGCTCTGGCCGTTCACCGCCGTGATGACCGGCGCGTCGTTCACGTTTTCGACGGACAGGTCGAACGTGGAGGTGGTGGTGGCGATGCCGTCCGAGGCCGCCACCGTGACGGCGACGGCGGACGTGACGTCGGAGTTCGTGGGCGTTCCCGAGAGCTTGCAGGCGCGCGTGGGCGTGTCCTGGCGGGTGACGCTCACCCACGCCGGGCCGCTCTGCTTGCTGCATGTGAGGGTCTGGCTCAGGCCGCCGGCGTCGACGTCGGCGTCGCCGAAGCTGAGCGTGCTCGAAAACGGCGCGTCCTCCGTGGCCGCCGTGGTTGACGGCGCGCCGAGCACGGGCGCGTCATTCACGTTGGTGATGGTGACTGCGAAGCTCTGCGAGTCGCTGGCGGTGCCGTCGCTCGCGACCACCGTGATGGTGGTGCCGGAGGAGGGGAGGTCGGCGTCGTCGGGGGTGCCCGTCACGCGGCAGCGACGCGTAGGCGTGTCAACGCGCGTCACCGACAGCCACGACGGCGGCGTCCCCGACAACGCGCAGGTGAGCGTCTGCGCGAGGCCGGAGACGTCGACGTCCGCGTCGGAGAAGGACAAATCGGACACGAACCCCGACCCCTCGGTGGCCGCCGTGCTCGAGGGCGCCCCGAGCACCGGCGCGTCGTTCACGTTGGCGATGGTGATGTCGACGCCGGCGCTGTCGGAGTCCGTGCCGTCGGAGACCTGCACCGTCACCGTCACCGGCGACGTGGGCACGTCGGCGTCGCCGGGCGTGCCCGAGAGCACGCAGGCGTTGGAGGGCACCGTCTGCGTGCTCACCGACAGCCACGCCGGCGGCGTGCCGCCCAGGCTGCACGTCAGCGTTTGCGCGATGCCGCTGACGTCGATGTCGGCGTCGGACACCGCGAGCGTGGACGAAAACGGCGCGTCCTCCGTTGCCGTGGTGTTGCTCGCTGCCCCGAGCACCGGCGCGTCGTTGATGTTGTTCACCTTGAGCGAGAAGCTCCTGGACGCGGTGGCGATGCCGTCGGACGCGTCGATGGTGACGCTGGTGCCGCTGGTGATGTCGCCGTCGCCGGGCGTGCCCGTGAGCTCGCAGGCGCGCGAGCCGCCGCTGCCGACCAGCGCGACCGAAAGCCACGCAGGGTGTCCGCCGTTGAAGGCGCACGTGAGCGTCTGCGTGAGGCCGGAGACGTCGACGTCGGCGTCGGAGAAGGCGAGGTCGCTCGTGAAAGCGCCGTCCTCCGTGGCGGTGGTGGCGGACGGCGCACCGAGCACGGGCGCGTCGTTGATGTTGGCCACATCGACGGCGACGTCCACGGTGGTGGTGGTGACGCCGTCGCTTGCCTCCACCTTCACCGTGCTGGTGCCGACGTCCGCGTCGCCGGGGCTGCCGGTGATGCGGCAACGCCGCGGGCCGCTGACCAGAGACACCGTCGCCCACGACGGCGATCCGCTCCCCGCGGAGCAGGTGAGCGTCTGCGCGATCCCCGCGGTGTCGACGTCGGCGTCGCCGAAATTGAGGTCCGACGTGAACGTCGCGTCCTCGGTGGCGCTGGTGTTGGACGCCGCCCCGAGCACCGGCGCGTCGTTGACGTTGGTGACGGTGTCGATGGTGATGACGCCCGAGCTGGTCTTTGTGGGCGAGGGCGTGCCGTTGTCGGTGGCGGTGACGGTGATGGTGGTGCTGAGGACGCCGGCGGTGGCGGCGACGGCTGCGTCGTCGGGCGTCCACAACACCGTGGTGCTGCTGCCGGTGGCGGAGGTGAGCGTGGCGCCGCCGCCCGCGGGCTGGCCGGTGATGCTCCAGGTGACCGGGCCCTCCTCGTCGGTGGCGGAGAGCGTGTGGCTGTACTGCGTGCCCTCGGTGGCGGTGCTCGGCGGCGAGCCGAGGGTGACCACGGGCGCGTCGTTCACGCGCGTGACGCTGACGGCGAAGTCGTGGGTGGCGCACAGCGGGTCCACCGGGTCCTGATCGCAGACCTTCACCTGCACCGCCTGCGTCCCCGCCGCCGCCTGCGCGTCGGTGGGCGTCCACGAGAGCGTGGCGCAGACGTTGGATCCGCAGGTGGAGCCGCTCGAGATGGTCATGCCCGTGGGCTTGGTGGGCAAGCTGAACACCAGCCCGGCGCGGTCGACCTGATCGGGCTCGCTGACGGTGACGGTGGGCGCGTAGACGACGTCCTCGGTGGCGCTGGTGCTGGAGACGTTGGTGACGGCGGGCGCGCTGTTGTGGATGACGAGCTTGAAGGGCGTGACCCCCGGCAAGACGTTGTTGCCCTCGTTGCCGCCGGTCTCGGTGATGACGTCGGTGGCGTCGATGACCACCCAACTGTTGAACGCGTCGTCGCTGGCGGCGGGCTTTTGGATGTTGGTGAGGCGCGCTGTGAAGTTGAAGCCCACGGGGCCCGACGTGCCCGCCGGCACCGACGTGTCGGTGAGCGCCTCGCAGTTCGACGACGTGCACGTGGTGGAGGTGGTGGGCGCCGTGGCCAGATCCTTGAAGTAGCGCATGACCACGTTCGACGCGCTGGAGCCTAGGCCCGAGTAGCTCACGGCGACGTTGACGGTGACGTTGTCGCCGCTGTGGGGCGTGGACGGGCTGACGGCGTTGATGCTCCCGTAGACGTCGTCGCACCCGGCGGTGCCCGCGATGCCGGGCGGCGGCGTGAAGGGGCAGGAGGTGGGGCTGATGACCGGCTGCGAGCCCGGGCGCAGGAAGATGGGGCCGTACAGGTCGTTGCTGCTGTCGGCGTCGTTGCCGTCGATGGCGAGGAAGATCGCGCTGGCGCCGCCCTCCCACGGCTCGGCGCCGGGGGAGAGGATCGCGTCGGCGGCGTTCACCGGCACCTCGACGACGGCCGACGCGCCCGCCGCGAGCGCGGGGAGGTCGACGCTCTCGTAGATGGGATCGCTCGCGAGGTTCGGCGGCGTGGCGTTGAAGCGACCGACGCTGTCGAGCAGGGCGGGGGCGAGGTACACGTCGACGACGGCGGCGTTGGCGGCGGTGCCGCCGCCGTTTTTGATCTCGACCTGGAACGTGGTGGGCCCCTTGGGGTCGGCGCCGAGCTCGATGCCCTCTTCGAACAAGGGGTGCACCTGCACCGAGCCGCCGATGGGGAGGCTGCGGCCGAGGTCGAGGTTGGTGACGTACTGCTTGTAGGGGAACTGCGTGTTGGTCTGACGGAAGTCGTTCATGTGCGCCTGGACGAACAGGCGCGGCTCGTAGTCGATGTGGGCGAGCGGCTTCTCCTCGCGCATCTCGCGCACGTACAGATCGGCGCCCGACGGCGGCGTCGGCGCGTTCAGCACCGGCAGGACGAGGTAGAAGTCGCCGTTGGGATCGGGCGAGGCCGCGGAGCGCAAGCGCCAGAACGTCGTGGCCGACGTGCTCACGAGGTCGTACGGGATGTCCCAGCGGAATTCGCCGGCGCTCGAGACGGTGGGCGCCACCGACGGCAGCGCGGTGGTGCAGGTGGTGTCGAGGGCGCTGGAGCAGCGCGCGACCGAGAGGGTGCCGAGCGCGTTCAAGCGCGTGAGGTCGAAGGTGACCACCTGGCCCTCGCGGTAGCGGGAGGTCTGGGGGCCGCGGGCCGGGCCGAAGGTCTCGCTGACGTCGCAGGTGGGCTTGCTGCTCTCGAGATCGGGGTTGCCGTTGAAGCCGAAGTTCTGCGGCTCCTTGCAGTCGCGGTTCGGGTAGGTCTGCTCCGCCGCGCACTCGCCGTAGGGGTCGTAGAAGAGGTCGTTGGCGCCGCGCACGAACAAGAAGCTCGACGTGGAAAACGACGTGCTGGTGTCGTCGTCCACCGCCGACGTCAGCGCGCGATCGTCCTGATGCGCGAACAGGTGCGCGATCTGACGCGTGATGATGGCGAACGGGAACGTGAAGTTGTTGCGCGCCGGGTTGGCGCCGAACACCGTGCCCTCGGGCGTGTCGACCATGGTGAAGTTCGCGCCGCCGTCGCTCTCGGTGAGGCGCCGGCAGGCGTTGGTGCCGTCGGGCGCGTAGTCGGCGCTGGAGCCCGAGCAGTTCGGCGACGGGTCGGTGACCGTGCCGGCGTAGCTGGTCTGCGAGTAGAACCGGGTGTTGGAGGAGAAGTTGTCGAGGTGCCACGCGTCGAAGCCGTCGCACGAGCCGTAGGTGAGCTGGCGCTGACACATGCCGCTGTCGCACGCGTCGAGGCCGACGTTCGTGCAGTCGCTGTCGACGGAGCAGGTGTCGGTGAAGGGCCCGTATGTCTGGCCGCTGGCCACGGTGGCGTCGGCGCTCCACGAGGGCGCGCCGACGAAGTTGAGGCCGCCCGGCGGCTGCACCACGTGCAGCGTCCAGGTCTGCGAGACGGTGGGCACGGTGCTCGGGGTGGTGACCTCGACGAAGTAGCTGGAGATGCCGAAGAAGAGGGAGCCTCCCTGGCGCACGCGCACGAAGTTGGCGCCGGCGGTGGTCGGCGTGTAGGTGACGGACGCGCAGGTGTTGGTGCGGTTGTCGTCCGCGGACGCGAGCTGGGTCTGGCCGTCCGCGGAGAACACCTCGATGGCGGTGTCGATGGAGCTGCAGCCGGTGCCGCCGTCCGAGGACGTGCGCACCGTGACGGGCTGGTTGGCGAGGACGTTGTAGCGGAAGAAGTCGACGTCGGCGCCGTTCAGGAGGCTCGCCCGCAGCGGCACGCCCGACGCGAGCGGGTTGGCGCCCGCGCTCGTGTCGTTGTCTTCGCCCTCCACGGTCTGCGACACGCGCGCCTTGAAGGTCCAATCGCCGAGCGTGCCCGCGGGCGGCTGCGCCGTGATGAAGGCGCCGTCGTTGCCGAAGGCGTCGGTGGTGGTGAGGCCGATCCAGGGCGGCAGCGTGGGGGGCGAGCAGGTGTTGCCGCTGCTGCACGACACGAGCTCGATGAGCTCGTCGGCGGAGGACGCGAAGTCTACGCGCGTGTTGTAGGCGTAGAAGGGGATGATGAGCGGGTGCGTGTCCGCCACGCCGAACGTCATCGGGTTCATCTCGAGCGACGCGGGGCTCTCCGGCTTCACCACGTTGACGATGAAGTCGTCCTGATCGCACTGGTTGAGAGCGCCGCCGCAAGCGCGCACGACGAGGCAGTGCTTGCCCGCCTGGCCGCGCGAAAAGAAGCGCGACCACGTGAGCGTGGTGGCGGTGGTGCCGCTCGTGGACGACAGGTGCAGCCCGGCGGCGTGGTTGGTGGAGCCGATGCCGGCGGTGCAGTCGTTGGTGGTGCCCGAAAACGGCTGCTCGCGGATGCTCCACGTCGCCGTGCCGCTCGCGGTGAAGGTGTGGCTGAAGGACGCGCCCGCCGTGAGCGTGAGCGTGCCGACGTCCGCCGACGTGATCGTCACCCCGTTGGACGCGGCGTGCAGCGGCGCGCCGAAGAGGAACGCCATCACCATCGCCAACCGCAACGCTGTCTTCACTCCCCTCGACGCCACGCTCACCCCCGGGTCAAACAGCCTAACGCGCTCGCCGCGAATGTCGTCGGGCGGACACCGGTGACGACGTGATCCTCGTCAGTGTGCTCCCGCGACCGACCCCCTGTTTCGGGGGGTTGCCATCCGGGATCGCGCCTCCTGACGTCGTCAGCGCAAGCGCACGAACAATGCGCCACCCGGTCCATTGGCGAACACAAGGCCTCGCGCCGACGCATCGATGCTCGTTGCTTGCGCGAGGTTCGGGAACGTCAGCACCGCGCGCAGCGCGTCGGGCGGCTCCGCCGCCGAGATGTCGACGAGCTGCGTGGCGACGCCGGTGTTCACGGCGAGCAGTTGACGAACGCCGCTGATGGCGAGGAAGCGCGCGGCGGGATCGGTGACCACCGCGGCGGCGCCCTGCTCCACGTCGAACACGCCGCTCACGTCGACGCCCGCGACGTCGTTCACGGCGCTGGCGAACAGGCGCCCGCGGCCGTCGCCCACGCGCGCGAGCGCGTCCACCTCCGACGGCGCGCCGGGCGCGCACGCCGCCGCGGGCGCCACCGCGGCGGCGGCGTCTTCGGTCATGCCGTCGAGCTCCACCGCCGCCACGGCGAAGGGCTTCTCGCCGACGCGCGCGACGCCGCCCGACACGTCGAGGGCCGACACCCGCAAGGCGGCGCCGGCGAGGGTGACGGTGTCCACCGACGCCACGCGCGGCGCGCCGTCGTAACCGAGGTGCAGGCGCGCCACCACCGCCGGGCGGCACTCGGCCTGCGCGGGGTCTTGCGGGTGCACGGCGACGACGAGCGCGCTGCCCTCGCGCGCGGCGCGGGCGGCGGCCAGGGGCAGCACGTCGAAGGTCGCGTCGGCGTACGCGGCGCTCACCGCGCCGGCGAGGGCGGTGTCGTCGACGACGGTGAGCACGCCGGCGCCGCGGGCGCCCTGGGGCGCGAACAGCACGCGCGCCTGATCGTCGACGGCGAGGAGGCCGCTCGGCGTGGGGACGAGCGCGAGGATGACGGCGTCGTCGGGAGCCGACGCGCGCTGCAGCTCGCTGCCGTCGGCGAGGCGCCACTCGGAGACGCTCGGGACGGCGCCGGCGCGCTCGAGCGTCCACGCGTAGGGCCCGTCCGCCGCGACCTCCGACACCGCGCCGGCGCCGAGCAGCGAGGTGGCGCTGCTCACGAGCGGGAACGCGACGGTGTCCCAGCAGACGTCCTGGCGCGCGCCGCCGAGCTCGGCGTTGGCGCAGAAGCCGCCGTGCCGGGGAGTGAGCACCTCGAGGTCGGCCGCGCCGGCCGGCGGGAACGCGCGGCCGACGAGCTGCGGCGCGCCGGCGGCGGCGTCGTAGACGAAGACGCCGCCGGGGTCGCCGGCGGCGGGATCGGCGGGCGAGCCCAGCACGAGCACGCGATCGTCCCAGCCGATGACGTCGGTGGCCTGCACGCCCGACGGCAACTGGAAGCGCACCGCGGCGGCGGGGCACGGCTGCGCCGGGCACGCCCCGAGCGGGATGACGTCGACGGTGGACCCGCCCACGGCCCACACCTCGTCGTCGAGGATGCGCATGGCGCGCGGCGACGACGACAGCCCCGCGGTGCCGAGCACCGTGCCGGGCTGCGCGACCCGGAGGAGCTGCACCGTGAGGTCCGCGCGCGCCACGGCGATGAAGCCGTTTTGCACGGACACGCGCGTGACGGGCTCGCCGACGGCGGCGGCTGCGGGCGAGCCCGCGGTGTCCTCGAGGTCGAGCACGCGCACCCCTTCGGAGGTGCCGAGGACGAGGCCGCCGGTGAGCGGCGCGAGCGCGCGCACGTCGTCGCCGTCGATGCTCTCGGGCGCGCCGCTGACGGCGCCGCCGCCGTCGAGGTGCAGCACGTGGACGCCGAGCGCGCCGCCGGCGCCGTAGACGGTGCGGCCGTCGACGACGACGTCGCTGCTCGGCAGATCGGAGAACGTCACCACCGCGCCCGACGGGTCTCGCACGGCGAGGCCGGCGGCGCCGAGCGCCCACGCGGTGACGCCGTCGGCCTCGGAGACGGCGACGGCGCCGCCCACCGACGGCGGCGCCTCGTCGAGCAGGCGCGGCGTGACCTCGTCGGGGCGCACGCGCACGGGCGCGCTCCAACACGACGGGTTGCCGACGCCGTCGACGCTCGCCACCTGCACGAACAGATCGGTGCCGGGCAACAGCCCCGAGAGGATTCTGATCCGGCGACGTGGTCGACACCGGGCTCGGCCCCTCCACCGCGAAGGCGGCGATGTCGAAGTCGTCGCCGTCGGCGGAGGCAGGGCACGCGCCGGCGGGGCGCTCGCTCAAGCCGTACGACACGATCCAGCGCGCGGCGTCGAGGAACGCGTCGCGCTGGCACTCGGTGGTGTCGGCGACGCCGTCGCCGTTGGTGTCGACGCCGGCGGGGATGCCCCAACTGAGGATCACGCGATCCTCCGCCGCCGCCGCCTGCACCTCGCAGGGCACGGCGGGCGGGTCGGCGTCGAGGATGACGTTTTGCACCGCGGGGTCGCTGACGTTCCTGAGCGCGTCGACGGCGCGCACCTCGATGGTCCACAGGTCGCTCACGCCCGGCGACGGCGCGACGGTGGCGGGGACGGTGCAGACGCCGTCGACGCCGTCGGCGCCGTTGACGACGGTCTCCTGACGGACGCCGTCGCTCAAGGTCTGCGCCACCTGGTAGTGCAGCGCGGGGTCGCAGCCCGCGATGGTGACGGCGGGGAGCCCGACGCCGGCCGTGACGCGCAGGCTCGCGGGCAGGACGCCGAGCACCGGGCGCGCCGGCGGCGCGGTGTTGACGCCGCACAAAGTGCCGAGGTCGACGGTGCCGCCGGGCGGGACGTCGATGTTGCGCGGCACCGGGACGGCGAAGCCGTCGCGCAACAGCTCCACGCTGTAGGGCCCGGGCGGGACGTTGATGAACGCGAACTCGCCGGTGCTGCGGGTGGCCTGGCTCTGCGAGCGGACGGCGGTGGCGGCGTCGCCGGCGGCCAACGCGCGCAGCACGATTCTCGAAGCCCGCGTGATCGCCGTCGACGACGTTGCAGAAGCTCGGCTCGGGGACGCAGCACGGCGTGCTCGCCGGGTCGGCGAAGTCGCACAAGGGCGCGTCGTCGACCTCGCAGGCGACGCCCGTGCTCGGGTCCACCGGCGCCTTCACCGCCTGGATGATGCCGCTGACCGTCCCCGGCGCCTGGAAGTCCGCGGGCGTCTCGGGGTCGAAGGGGTTGGTCGGCGCGCAGGCGACGCCGGCCGACGCCGCCGCCGCGAGGAAGATCACGTGGCGATGCATAGCTGGCGAGTATGCCGCAAGGCTCCGCGCGGCGACGCCCCCCTGAATCGGGGGGTAGACACGCGCGGCACACCCTGCGCCGTCGGTGCTGCACCGCCCGCGCGGGTGTAGCCTCGCGTCGCATGGCGATCGCCAAGCGTGTCTGGTGGTTGAGCGGTGGCCATCGACGAGGAGCGCTTCGGCCCCGACGACGTCAGCCTCGCGTGGAAGAAGGAGTTCGAGGCCACCCACGGACGCATCGCCGTCGGCGTCCGCGAGTACGACCCCGGCGAAGACAACGAGGAGCAGCCCGCGCACGCGCTGTTGACCCGCGGCATGGACCCCGACCACGTGAAGGCGATGCTCAAGGGCAGCCTCACGCTGCGCAGCGCCCCTGGTGATCGCGTCCTCGCGCGGGGCGACGGCGGCGTGGTCGTCGGCGTCGTCGCCAAGGGCGTCGTCCACGTCGTCGTGAACGATCGCGTCATCGCCGCGCTCGGCCGCGGCGAGCCCTTCGGCGAGATGGCGTTCGCCACGGGCCAGCCCCGCACCGCCGACCTCGTCGCCGCGAGCCCGGGCACCGAGCTGTTGCAGTTCTCCCCGAGCGCGCTCGCGCACCTGCCGATGGCCGCGCAAGCCGCGCTCTGGAAGAACCTCTCGTGGTGCCTCGCGCGCCGCCTCGCGACGACGACGACGACGGCGGCGGCGCGATAGTCGCGGCGCGCTACGCCACCGCGCGCGCGGCGACGTCGGCGGCGAAGCCGCGGCGCGCGAGCACGGCGAGGCCGCGCTTGGACTCACGCACGCCGCGGCGGGCGAGCGTGACGCGCGCGGCGGCGAGCTCGGCGTCGGGGAGGGCGTCGACGGTCTTGAGGGCGCGCGCGGCGACGTCGTCGTCGATGCCGTTCACGCGCAGGCGGCGCATGATCATGCCCCGCGACAGCCCGCGGCCGCGCCAGGCCTTGGCGCGCTTGATCGCGAGGCGCGCGTCGTCGAGGAGACCCTCGCGCAGGCAGCGGGCGACGACGTCATCGATCCACGCGGACACCTCGGGCGGCCGCTGCGCCGGCGCCGCGCGGCGCACCCGCTGCTCGAGCGCGCGCCGCAGCCGCGCCACCGACATCGGCCGCCGCTGCAGGCGCCATCGCGCCGCTTTGTCGACGAAGTCCCGCGTGACGGGGTGAACGGTGACGATGCGGGTGCGGCGTGGCTGAACCATCCGTTGATGTAGCAATCGGCGCCGGCGAACGCAGCCCACGCACGCAGCCCACGCTCCGGAAGCGGCGCTCGCGTCGTCGTCGAAGGGCCCGCTCACTCGCCCGCGAGCACCACGACGTAGAACACGCCCTCGTCGGGATCCATGGCCGTGCCCACGCCGGCCTTGGTGGCGTCGATGTCGAGCAGGAGGGGCGGCACGCCGTTGTCCATGATCAGGAGCGGGTCGTTGTTGCGCGCGACCAGCGGCTTCACCCGCGCCAAAGACGCGTCCGCCTCGAGCGCCACCCGCGCGACCGGCCCGCCGAGCAGCGTCTCGTCGACCTTCTTCTGGTCGCGCATGGCCCCCGCGAGGCGCGTGGCGATCTTGTCGAGGTGGATGTTGTCCTCGAGCGCCGCGAGCCCTCGCTTGTCGCGCGCGTCGTTGGCGGCCTCGAGGATGGTCTCGCGCGTCTCCTCGGGGTCGCGCTTGGGCGGCCGCCGCGCCAGCAGCGCGACGAGGTTGATGGTGGCGCGGCCGGCGGCGTCCACGCCGCGGGCGACGGCGACGCCGCAGTGGGTGAAGGAGGTGTCGACGAGGACGTAGCGGTGCGCGGGCGAGTCGAGCAGCGCCTGCCACGCGTCCGCCAGCGTCGACGCCTGCGCCTGCACCTCCGCGAGCTTCTTGAACTGCACGCGCGGGTCGCCGGCGTAGCGCGCGGCGAGGTCCTGCGCGGCGTCGGTGGCGGCGCCGCCGGCGCCGGGCAACGGCACGCGGTGCCCGAGGGAGCCGCGCGCCGCCACCGCCTTGGCGCGCCGGGTGGCGACGTCGACGAGCTCCGGCGAGACCTTGAACGGCTCGATGAGCTCCTCGTTGCGCAGCCGCTGGAACAACGCCTCGGCGCGGTGGGTGAGCGCGATGTCGCTGTGGCCCTTGTCGGGGAAGAGCACCTCGGGGAACGGCGGCGCCTTGGGCTTGCCGACGACGAAGGGCCACAGGAGCGCCACCTCGGGATCGGACGGGCCGGCGGCGTCGTCGACGACGACCTCCGCCACGTAGCGCCCCTGCGCCTTCGTGGGGACGCTCACCCGCGGCCGGCAATCGGGGTCGTCGGCGCCGACCCTTCCGCGGGTGGCCGCCGCGCGCGCGGCCGCGACGGGGTCCGGCGCGCACGTCGTCGACAAGGCCGAGCGGGTGACGAAGCCGTCGGGCTTCAGCACGTAGAGCGTGGCCTCCGGCCTGTCGCGGCCCGGGAAGTCGAGCGGCGCGAGCACGAGGGGCGCGCCCGGCGACAGCGCCTCCGGCAGCGGCGCGTCCTGCGCGTTCAGCGTGATGAGGCGGCGAACGGCCACCAGCGCCGCGCACGCCTGCCCCGAGGGGGTGCGACCGACGGCGACGCCGGCGTGGGTCATGCGCTTTTCGACGAGCAACGGGCCGGCGGCGCGGGCGAGGGCGGCGCGGGCGGCGGCGGCGTCGGCGGCGCGCTCGAGCAGGCCCACGACCTGGCCGTCGACGAGGTGGGCGGCGTGGCGCGCGTCGTCGTCGATGACGCCGTCGGTGTCCCGCGCGCACAAGAGCGCCGCGGCCTCCTCGAGCGCGGGCGCGCGCTCGAGCGCCGCGGGCGCGCCGAGCCAGGCCGGCAAGCGCGCGGGCGCGGCGCCGCCGGCGCGGTCGACGGCGTCGGAGGAGCGCCCCGGGGCCACGGTGCTGCAGCCCTGCGAGGCGGCGGCGACGGCGGCGGTGAGCGCGAGCGCGAGCGCCGCGCGGGCGGGTGTCGGCAGGGGGGGGCGGCGAGCGCGGCGGGCCATGATCAGGCGGCGGGGGCGGGTGCGGAGACGGGCGGATGCGGCATCGGGGGGAGCATATTGCCGACGCGCGAGCCGTGTGCGTGTCTTTCGCGCAAGCGAGCGGAGGAACACGTGACCGTCATCGGCTGTCCCACGGAGATCAAGGTGCGCGAGAACCGCGTGGGCATCATCCCCGCGTCGGTGGCGGCGCTGAAGGCGTCGGGCCACACGGTGCTCGTGCAGAAGGGCGCCGGCCTCGGCTCCGGCATCACCGACGAGGTCTACCAGAGCGCGGGCGCCGACATCGTCGACACCGCCGACGACCTGTGGGGCGGCGCGAACATCGTGTGCAAGGTGAAGGAGCCGCTCGCGCCCGAATTCCCGCGGATGCGCGAGGGCCAGGTGCTCTACACGTATTTGCACCTCGCCGCCGAGGCCGCGCTCACCGCGGAGCTCGTGAAGCGCAAGGTCTCGGCGGTGGCGTACGAGACCATCCAGGTCGGCGCGGCGCTCCCGCTCTTGAAGCCCATGAGCGAGGTCGCGGGCAAGATGGCGGTGCAGGTCGGCGCGTGGTGTCTCGAGAAGGCGCACGGGGGCAAGGGCATCCTGCTCGGCGGCGTCCCCGGGGTGCCGCGGGCCAAGGTGTTGATCATCGGCGGCGGCGTCGTCGGCGTGAACGCGGCCAAGGTCGCGGTGGGCATGGGCGCCGAGGTCACCATCGTTGACAACAGCCTCGACCGGCTCGAGTACCTCGAGGACGTCTTCCTCGGCCGCGCGCAGACGCTGTACTCCACGCCGCACGAGATCGCGGAGCAGTGCACCGAGAGCGACCTCGTCATCGGCGCCGTGCTCGTCGCCGGGGCGCGCGCGCCGCGCCTCGTGACCCGCGAGATCTTGAAGACCATGCAGGCCGGCAGCGTCATCGTCGACGTCGCCGTGGACCAGGGCGGCTGCGTCGAGACCATGAAGGTCACCACGCACGAGAGCCCCACCTTCGAGGTCGAAGGCGTCACCCACTACGGCGTGGCCAACATGCCCGGCGCCGTGCCGCGCACGTCCACGTTCGCGCTCAACCACGCGACCTTCCCGTACCTGAAGAAGCTCGCCGACCTCGGCTTCGCGGAGGCGGTGCGCCACGACGTCCCCTTGTCGAAGGGGGTCAACACGCACGCCGGCCACGTCACCTACGCCGCCGTCGCCGACGCCCACGGGCTGCCCTACGTCCCGCTCCTCGAGGCGCTCTGACGGGGTCGCGCGAGGCGGAGCACGCAGTCCTTCGTGCGGGGGAGCACGGTCGCCGACGTCGCGTCGTGCGCGCTGATCCGCGCCACCGCTCCCTCGGGTGCTGATTTGCGTCGGGTGCTGGTAACCTCCCCGCGTGGACCGGTTCTTCATCGCAGCCCGGGCGTTCGTCGTCGTCGTCGCCGCGGTGATCGTCACGCTGCTCGCCTTGCCGTCGCCCATGCGCTCCGCCGCGTGGACGCCGCCGCGGGCGCCGAACCTCGAAGGACCGTTCGCCCGAAACGACGCGCTCGAGCGGGTCGACCGCCTCGCCGCGGGCCAGGTGGTCGGCCCGGAGTGCGTCGCCATCGACGGCGCCGGCCGCATCTACACCGGCACCACCGACGGCAAGATCGTCCGCGTGCTCCCGGGCGTGAGCGTCGAGGTGTTCACCGAGACGGGCGGCCGCCCGCTCGGGATGGCGTTCGTGCCCTCGCCGTCGGGCGGCACCGGCGACCTCATCGTCGCCGACGTCATGAAGGGCCTGCTGCGCGTGGACACCGAGGGGAACATCGAGGTGCTCACGCGCAAGGTGGAGGGCACGCCCATCGTGTTCGCCAACAGCGTCGCCGTGGCGCACGACGGACACACCGTCTACTTCACCGACTCGTCGTCCAAGTGGGGCTACGGCGACCAGGTGAACGACATCCTCGAGTCCATCCCCACGGGCAGGCTCGTGCGCTACGACCTCGCCACCCACACCGCGGACGCCCTCGTCCACGGCCTCGCCTTCGCCAACGGCGTCGCCCTCGCCCCCGACGACAGCTACGCCCTCGTGACCGAGACGTCGCGCTACCGCGTGACGCGCGTGTGGCTCACGGGCAACCGCAGGAACATCGCGGAGACGCTGGTGGACAACCTGCCCGGCTTCCCCGACGACATCTCGCTGTCGCCGCGGGGCACCTTCTGGGTGGCGCTCTACTCGGTGCGCAAGCCGCTGCTCGACGACATCCACCCGTTCCCCTTCGTCAAGGACTGCGTCGCCGGGCTGCCCGAGTCGCTGCGGCCGCAGCCCACCCCCTACGGCCTGGTGTTCGAGATGGACGCCTCGGGCCGCGTGCTGCGCAGCTTCCATGATCCCGACGGCGAGCGCTGTCGCGACCTCACGTCCGTCGTCGAGAGCCGGGGCGTCTTGTACCTGGGCTCTCTCACGGGCACATCCATCGGGCGGTTCTCCCCATGACGCTCCGCGCGAGCTTCGCCGTCGCCGCCGCCCTGCTCGCCGGGGCGCAGGGCGCGCGCGCCGACTACATCGACCACTTCGCCGCCCCCGACGACATCGGCACCCTCAAGATCCCGCGGGTGGGAGCCACGCACATCCTGGTCATCCCGGTCATCATCGACGACCTGCCCTTCGAGGAGGGCAGCGAGCAGGGCTTCGTGGACGACGTCGACGCCTTCTACGCGCCGGACGCCACCGGCTGGGCGTTCACGCCGTACTACGACACGGTCAGCCTCGGGCGCTTTCACCCCGAGGCCGTCATCGCAGACCCGGTGCACTTCCCGACGTGCCCGCCGCTCGGTCAGTTCCAGAATTGCGAGATCCCCCGCGGCGCCGGCGCCGGCGAGGGCGACCTGCAGTCGGCGGCGGGGGCGCTCGGCGACGCGCTGCGCTTCTTCGACGAGATCGTCCGCTGCGCCACCGTGGGGCCGTCGGCGGAGCTCACGTGCACCAGCGGCGGCGGCGTCGACCTGCACGACGCAGACACCTCCGGACCCGTGCAAGGCACGCCCGACGGCGTCACGGACGGCGTCATCCTGATCTCCAACGCGGACTTCCCCGGCATCGCCCTGCCCGTGAAGGACATCGCGTCCACCCCGCTGTTCAACCAGCTCCTCGGGCCGCTGCCGAGCTTCGAGCACGACGGCGTCACCGTGGGCGCCGTCGCCGTCGCCGGGCGGGCGACGCCGCCGCAGCACGCGACCTTCGTGAGCGTGCACGAATTCGGTCACCTGCTCGGCTGGTGCGACCTGTACAACGAGAGCGGCACCACCGCGGACATGCCCTACACGCTGATGGGCGGCTGGTACTACCAGGATCCGGGCTCGCTGCCCGACGGCTTCTCGCGCATGGCGGCGGGCTTCGCGCACGTGGTGCAGGTGGCGAAGTCGGGGACGTTCGACATCGCGCCGGCCGACCTCGAGGGCACCGTGTTGAAGGTGGGCACCGGCGACGAGTTCTTCACGGTGGAATTGCGCCGAAAGACAGACGCCACCGACGGCGACATGAGCATCGACGCGGGCGTGGTGGTGGAGCGGGTGCGGCTGCAGAAGCGGCCGTCGCCGGACCGCGGGCAATACCTGAACACGCTGTCGAGCTGCGTGAACTGCACGGCGTTCGACACGTTCCTGAACATCGAGCAGCCCTCGCAGACCTTCGACCTCGAAGCGGGCCGGCCGCGCAACGACACGCGCGACATGTTTCAGGCCGGCGACACCATCGCGCCCTCCGACGACACGGCGCCGCGCTCGCTGGCGCACGAGGTCTATTCCACCAACCGCTTCGACGGCACGCCCACGGGCGTGACCATCTCGGTGCTGGAGGCGGACGCGCAGCACGCGAAGATCGACGTGAGCCTCACCGACGAGGTGGCGGACCCGTGCGCGGAGATCGCGCCATACTGCGGCGCGCTCACGTGCACGGACGGCGCGTGCGGCGCCAGGCCGAAGCCCGCGGTGACGCCGCCGCCGGACGTGCAGGGCTGCGGCTGCGCGTCGTCGTCGTCGCCGGCGGACCTCGCGGGCCTCGTGGGGCTCCTCGGGCTCGCGCTCCGGCGGCGCCGCCGCTGACCCGTCATTGGGCCGAGAGCCGAGCGACCGAGGCAAGCCGTCCCCGGGCGCACCGAAACCCCTCTGGGGGCGGAGGCGCACATGGGCATCGAACCTTCTGTCGTTGGGCGTAGACGCGATGTCCTGGGGCGTGGCCCCGTGGCGCGCGCGAGTGACAAGCCTGCGGCGCGCGCCGACGACGACGCTGCGGTGCGCGCAGATCCGGGCACCACGTCCCCGACGGCCGGGGCCTTCGAGCGCGGCAAGGCGGCGACCGCGGCGGCGCCCCTGCGCGCGCCCGCGATGCCCGGCAGCGGCGTCGACGCCCAGACGCTCGCCGGCCTCTACGGGGAGCCGGCGTCGTCGACGACGACGGCGCACCACGGGACGCGGAAGGACGGCGACGGCGGGCCGGGTGAGCCCGGGGCGGCCGCACGCGAGAAGCAGCGCGGCTGGAAGAAGCCGCCGCCGCCTGCGGTGACGCGCGGGCCGGCGGGGACCACCGTCAGCTTCGGCCGCGGCGACGACAACGTGCGCGTGCGACAGTTGAAGGACGGCGCGCTGTCCATCGACGAGTACAAGCCCGGCCAGCGCACCGACGGCACGAGCGGCAAGCCCTTCCGCTCGACGCACATCCCGGCGGCCGACGCGGGCAAGGTGCGCATCAACGGCAACGACGGCGACGACAACATCGACGTCGACGACAGCGTCACCCACGGCCTCGTCATCGACGGCGGCAACGGCAACGACCGCATCGTCGGCGGGAGCGGCGACGACACCCTCATCGGCGGCGCCGGCAACGACCACCTCGACGGCCGCGGCGGCGCCGACCGCCTCGACGGCGGCGACGGCGATGATCAGCTCTACGGCGGCGCCGGCAAGGACACGCTCCTCGGCGGCAACGGAAGCGACTGGCTCCACGGCGGCGCCGGCGACGACAAGCTCCTCGGCGGCGCCGGCGACGACCAGCTCTTCGGCGGCGACGGGAACGATCTGCTGCGCGGCGGCGACGGCAAGGACGTCCTCGCCGGCGGCAGCGGCGACGACGACGTCGACGGCGGCGCGGGCGCCGACAAGGTGTTGGTCGAGGGCAAGGACCGCGTGGCGGCGGACGCGGCGGACAAGACCGTGCAGATGACGGACCGGCCGAAGGACCTCGGCCGCGCCATCACCGTCCGCGGTGACGCGCGCTTCCGCGCGCGGATGGCGGCGGACCTGGACGCGCTGCGCTCGTTCCCCGAGGGCCGCGACCTGTTGAAGCGGCTCGACGCCAGCGGCAAGAAGGTCGACGTCACCGAGATCTACGAGAACGACTCGCAGATGGACTTCAACGGGCCCGGGGAGCGCAGGAGGAACGGCAAGCCCGCGCGCGGGGCGGACTCACGCGTGTTCATCCACGACGGCGCCGACGCCGATCCGAGCGGCCTGTCGCCGACGGCGGTGACGTTGGCGCACGAGCTCGCCCACTGCGTGGACGCGGCCACGGGGACCATGGCGCGCGGCAAGACGTGGAACACCGAGCCCGGCGTGCGCGACCGCGTGGAAAAGAGCGAGCTCGACGCCACCGGCATCGCCTACCCCGGCCAGATCGCCCTCGGCCGCCCGTCGGAGAACGACGTGCGCCGCGCGCTGAACATCCCCATCCGCGAGTGGTACTGAGGCGCGGTCAGGTGGCCGGGGGCAGGCCCTTGTCGCCCTTTTGGTGGAACCACTTGAGGAACGCCGCCTCCTGCTTGGTGAGCATGGCGCGATCCACGAGGCGCAGGTCGAGCGGCGAGAAGGTCAGCGGCTTCACGCGCATGAACGTGCGCGGCACGCCCTTGGGCGGGGTCTCTGTGTCGGCGACGAGCGTGACGAGGTTTTCGATGCGAACGCCGCCGATGTCCGGCAGGTACACGCCCGGTTCGATGGAGAACACCTGGCCCACCTCGAGGGGCACGCGGGCGCCGATGGCGACGCGCGGCGGGCTCTCGTGCACGTTGACGCCGACGCCGTGACCGGTGCCGTGGCCGTAGTCGAGGCCCGCCTGCCACAGGGGCTGGCGCACGAGCGCGTCGAGCTGCTCGCCGGTGGTGCCCACCGGGACGCGCGCGCACATGCCCGCGATGGCGCCCTTGAGCACCAGCGTGAACAGGCGCTTCTGCTCCGCCGTGGCCTTCACGTGGGGCGCGCCGACGAGGAAGGTGCGGGTGAGGTCGGTGGCGAGGCCGCCCTCGTAGTAGGCGCCGGTGTCGAGGAGGAAGAGCTGGCCCTCCTCGATGGGCGTCTGCGCGTCCGGGTGCGAGTAGTGGATGACGGCGCCGTTCTTTCCGGCGGCGCTGATCACCTGGAAGCTGAGGCCGAAGGCGCCGCTGCGCTTGAACAGCGCGGCGGTCTTGTCCGCCACCATGGCCTCGGTGATCTTCTCGCCGCGCGACACCGACGAGCACAGCCACGACTTCACCTTGCTGACGACGGCGTCGGCGCGCTCGAAGGCCGCCACCATGTGCGCGAGCTCCGCGGGCGTCTTCTGCGTGCGGGCGTGGGCGAACGGGCTCGACGCTTTGACAACCGTGCAACCGAGGCCCTCCAGGGCAGAGCGCGTCGCTTCTGGAGTCATGGAAGCGTCGTAGCCGATGCGGAGCGGGCGACCCTTGGCCTCGCCCAGGGCGCGGATGGCCTCGGGGAGCTTGCCCTCGCCGACGAGGCGCACGCCGTCCTCGATGACGACGCCCTTCTTCAAGAAGCGCTCGTCGGCGGCGACCACGACCTCGTCGCGGGTGACCAGGGCCTGCCCGCGGAAGGTGGCCTGGTAGTCGAAGTGGAGCCCGCGCAGGTTGCTGATCCAGGCGATCTCGTCGAGCGCCGTGACCAGCAGGCCGTCGAGCTTCTCGCGCTCGAGCATCTCGTCGCCGAGCGCGAGGCGCTCCTTCACCGTGCGCCCCATGAGCGACGCCGCGATGGACCAGATGGGCGCCTTGCGCACGGGCGCGACGTCGCCGGAGGCCTTGCGCACCTCGTCGACGAGCGAGGGCGTGGTGGGCACGAGCTCGAGCCCGAGCTCCTTGGCCTTTGACTGCACCGTCTCGAACAGGGTGGCCGGCACCCGATCGGTCTCGATGCCGATCTTGTGCACCCCCTGCGCCGGCAGCTCCTCGAAGAGCTTGAGCCAGCCCTGCTCGATGCTGGTGCCGAGGGGCACCGTGCGCGCCTCGAAGTCGCGCGCCTCCTGCGACGCTTGCAACGTGTAGCGGCCGTCGACGAAGAGGACGGCGCGGTCGCCGGTGACGACGGCGTCGCCCATGGATCCGGTGAAGCCCGTGATCCACACGCGCGCGCTCTCGTCCTCGGGGACGTACTCGTTCAGGTAGCGGTCGGTGGAGCGCACCACCACGGCGTCGAGGCCGCGCTCGCGCATCTTGGCGCGCAGCGACGCGAGGCGCTCGGCGATGGGGGCTTTGATCGGGGTGGTGGCGGAAGCGGGTTGCATGGCACAGTCTTGTAGCCACTCGAAGCACGAGGTGGAACATGAAGTTGCGCAACATCGTCGCCGTCTCGGCGCTGCTCCTGGGATGCGTCGCGTCGACGGCCTGCAAGCCCCCCGTCGACGGCGGCTGGGACGGCAACGCCGACTGCGGGAGCAACTCCTTCCCGCTCGACGCCATCTTGAACGAGGACAACGCCGGCAACCTCGACGGCACCATCTTCATCCAGGGCCTGATCTTCAACACCATCGCCAAGGGCGTGATCGACAACGGCGAGCGCAGAGACGACGGCAGCTACCGCGGCGATCTCCAGACCGACAGCGATCCCACGCCCGAGTTCTCCTTCGACTTCGCCTACGACGGCGACGACGTCGACACCCTGCGCGGCCACGTGGACACGCTCGACAACAACGGCCAGACCACCGATACCTGCAAGCTCAAGCTCGAGCGCGTCTCCGTCGCCGATTGAGCGATCCCCGCCTGACGGTCGTCGACGTACCCGACGGCGCGCGTCGGTGGCGGCGCGGTCGCCGACGTACCCGACAACGCGCGTCGGTGGCGGCACGGTCGTCGACGTACCCGACGACGCCCATCGGCGGCGGCGCGGTCGTCGACGTCCCCGACGACACGCGTCGGTGGCGGCGCGGTCGTCGACGTACCCGACGGCGCGCGTCGGTGGCGGCGCGGTCGTCGACGTCCCCGACGACACGCGTCGGTGGCGGCGCGGTCGTCGACGTACCCGACGACGCGCGTCGGTGGCGGCGCGGTCGTCGACGTACCCGGCGACGTCGGTGGCGGCACCGTCATCGCCGACGGCACGTAGGGCGCCCCCTTGTGGGGCGCGTCGGCGGCGGCGCGGTCAGAGGCCGTCGATGAACTGCTCGACGTCGGTGAAGTACGCGTCGCCGAGGACGGTCGGGACGTCCTGGCCGCCGTTGCCGTGGCCGGCGCCGTTCACCTTGATGAGCTGCTTGGGCTCGTTGGCGGCGTCGAACACGAGCTTGCCCACCTCGAAGCGCACGAAGTCGTCGGCGGAGCCGTGCATCTGCAACAGCGGCGCGTGGATCTTCGGCATGCGCGCGATGTCGTCCCAGGCGCCGTTCGAGAAGAACGGCTGCGGGATGTCCGCGAAGGTGGAGTCGTCGCCGAACGCCTGCGCCGACGGCCACGGCGACTCGAGGATGAGCCCGTCGGGCTGCTGGTACACGCCCATCTCCACGGCCGCGAGCGCGCCGGCGGAGTAGCCGTAGTAGACGATCAGCGGGTCGACGACACCGGCGTCCTGCATGGCGGCGTCGAGCGCGTCGCGCGTCTTGTGCACGTCGTCGTCGAAGACGGCCTCGTCCGAGGGCTCGTCCGCGGTGGAGGACTTGCCGAAGCCGCGGTAGTCGATGGCGTAGATGTTGACGCCGGTCTTGTACAAAAGGCCCACGCGGTTCAGGTAGTGCTCGAGGCCGCCGAAGTTGCCGTGCGCGTACACGACGACGACCCCGGGGCGCTCACCGTTGCTCGTGATGAAATATGTGTCGAGCGTCTGCTTGCCCGAGATGGCCACGGGGATCTGCGTGACGGCGTCGGCGGGGATGTCGAAGGCGGTGAAGTCGTAGGGCTCGTCGCAGGTGGAGCACACGTGGCTGTCGGTGCAGTCGCTGCTCTTCTTGTCGACGATGGAGCAGTGGCGCGGGTTCCACACGAAGCTGTCGAGGCTGAAGCAGCCCCCGAGCGCGCACGCGCACGCGGCGACGGCGACGAAGGCGGCGACCAGGACGACGCGCGGGCTCATCGGGCACCTCCCTTCGCGGGGGCGCCGCCGAAGACGAAGGCCACGCCCGCGTTGATGACGATGGCCCCCTGATCGCCGGGTGCGATCCAGTTCACCACGGCGAAGCGCTGGTTGATGTACGGCGCGAGCCACTTGCCCTCGACCTGCACGCGCAGCCAGTCGAGGCCCGGATCGATCTGCACGCCCGCGAACGGCGCGAGGAAGAGCTTGCCGTCGTTGGCGACGGCGTAGAGCGTGCCGCCGCCGTAGAAGAGCTGGTCGCCGAAGACCTTCCAGCTCGCGGTGAGGTCGGTCTGCGACATGCCCCAGAAGTCGAGCGGCTTGTTGCCCGACAGGGCGTCGCCCTGAAGGACGTTGGTGAAGCCGTAGAGCTTCTCCGACACCGTCAGGGCGGGGCCGAACGGGTCGGGCTGGTCGTTGAGCTGGTAGGCCGCGCCGACGTGGGCGCCGAGGACGCCGAAGGCGAGCGGCAGCAGGTGCACGCCGTAGCCGACGTCGAAGTGGTGGGCGACGCCGTGCCTGCCCTCGAGGGTGACGTGGGGCATCGGGATCTTGCCGACGCCGGGCACGTCGAGGAGCGGCCCGCCCACGGTGGCGGCCAGCGCGTGCTGCCCGGGCTCGAGCGGTCGCGCCTCGTTGAGCGTGGAGCAGCCGGCGCCGACGACGACGACGGCCGCGGCGAGCGTCACGCCGGCGAAGGCCCGGCGCGCGAGGGGGAAGAGCGCAGAGAGCATGCGCGCCGTTAGCGCCGGCGGAGGTTCGCTACAATCGCGGCGTGAGCGCAGCGCCCGTCCGCCCGACGCCCGAGAGCCCCGCCGGGGGCACACCGCCCGGGGACGACGAGCTGCTCGCCGCCGCCGTGGCGCTGTCGGGCGGGCGCGTCGCCGTCCTCACCGGCGCCGGCATCTCCACCGAGTCCGGCATCCCCGACTACCGCGGCGCCGGCACCCGCGCCCGCGCGCGCCGGCCCATGCGCTTCTCCGAGTTCACGAGCGGCGACGACGCGCGCCGCCGCTACTGGGCGCGCGCCACCGCCGGCTGGCCGCGGGTGCGCGACGCCGTCCCGAACGCCGCCCACCGCGCGCTCGCCGAGCTCGAGGCGCGCGGCCGCGTCGCCGGCGTCATCACCCAGAACGTCGACGGCCTCCACGGCGCCGCCGGCTCCCGCCGCGTGGTGGAGCTGCACGGCGCGCTGCGCGACGTCGCGTGCCTCGCCTGCGGCGCCATCAGCGCGCGCGAAGACGTGCACGCGCGCCTGCTCGCGAGCAACCCGCGCTTCGCCGCGGCGCTGGCCCCCGACGGCGCGAGCCCCGACGGCGCGGGCCCCGACGGCGCGCGCCCCGACGGCGACGTCGAGCTCGCCGGCGCCGTCGTCGACGCCTTCGTCCCCGTCGGCTGCGCCGCGTGCGGCGGCGCGCTCAAGCCGCGCGTGGTGTTCTTCGGCGAGCGCGTCCCCGCCGCCGCCGTCGCCGAGGCGTGGCGGGTGCTCGACGAGGCCGCCGCGCTCCTCGTCGTGGGCTCGTCGCTCGAGGTGTTCTCCGGCCGGCGCTTCGTCGAGGAGGCCGCGCGGCGAAAGATGCCCGTGGTCATCGTCAACGCCACGGCCACGCGCGCCGACGCGCTCGCCACCGTGGTCGTGCGCGGGCGCGCCGGCGCGGTGCTGCCCGCGCTCGCGCGCTGATCGAGCGCGGCCGCTCCCTCGGCCGCCCCCTCCGGCCGCCTCTTGGTCATCGCAGCGATCGCAATCACGGACGGCAGTCGACGCCGAGGCGCGGGCCGACGGCCGCGCAGGCGTCGAGGACCTCGCCGCCGGAGAGGGCGCGGCCATAGACGAGCACCGCGGCGACGTCGCCGCGCAGGCGGCCGGACTCCGCGTGCGTGCTGCGGATCATGGTGCCGACCCCGAGGACGCTGATGGGGGCGGGGGCGGGCGGGACCGAGATGCTCTCTTCGACGTCGAGCGCGCCGTCGACGTAGATGCGGCGCACGGCCTGATCGTAGGTCACGGCGATCTGGTGCCAATCGCCGTCGTCCACGGCGCGGCTGCCGACGAGCGGGTGGTTGAGGCTCGTCGGATCTTCCTCGAAGTCGGTGCCGGTGACGCCCCCCGCCGCGACGCCGAGCGCGTAGTTTTCGTCGAGCGGGGGCTGCTCCTGCTCGGCGGCGCCGCGCGTGACGAGCGGGACGATGTCGACGCCGGCGGAGCCGGTGGTGGTGGCGGAGCCGCCGTCGACGCGGGCGAACACGATCACCGAGAAGCGCGTGGCGCTCCCGATGGTGTCGAGGTCGACGCCGTCATCGGCGCCGTCGAAGGAGAGCCGCCACGGGTCGGCGGGCGTGCCGGCGCCGCACCAGCCCGAGCCGCCGGCGGCGCAGGCAGGGTCGTCGAAGCCGTGCAGCGCCCCGGGCGCGTGGGCGACGAGGTCGACCCACGCGGCGTCGTCGGGCGCGGCGCAGCCCGCGCCGGTGGGGCGGGCGGCGTCGAGGTGCACGAGGGCGCCGCTCGGCAGCGCGGGCTCGTCGACGCGCAGGGTCGGCGCGCTCGCGACGGCCGCGCCGTCGTAGGTCGCCTGGACGGCGGCGGCGCTCCCCGCGCCGGTGCCCGTGACGCTCGCGGTGTACGTGCCGTCGCCATGGTCGACGACGGGCCCGAAGGCGAGCGCGCTCGTCCCGCCGCCGCGCGCGAAGACGACGGCGGCGCCGCCGTGGTGGACGGGCGCGCCGGCGGCGTCGCGCGCGTCGAGCGTGACGCTCGCGACATCGCAGACAAGCACCGAGGAGGCGGACAGCGTGACGACGGAGCGCGGCCCGTCGAGCGCGCCTTCGCCTTCGCCCTCGCCCTCGCCCTCGCCCTCCCCTTCCCCTTCGCCTTCGCCTTCGCCTTCGCCTTCGCCTTCGCCCTCGCCTTCGCCCTCGCCCTCGCCTTCGCCCGCCGCGACGCAGGCGCCGAGGGAGCACACGCCGAGCGCGCAGCGGTGGTCGCCGTCGCAGGCCTTGCCGAGCAGATCGACGTCCTGCACGCAGCCGGCGAGGCCGCTGATGAGGACGCCCAGGGCGAGCGTCGAGGCGCGCACGCCCCGAGGATACCGGGTCGAACGCGCGGCGTGGCGTCCCGGGTCGGGGCCACGCCGGGACGCGGCGCCGGAAGCACGCCGCGCCCTCAGAGCGCGTCGACCGAGACCACCTTGAAGCCCACCCATTGCCCGTCGAAGGGCTGCGTGACGCCCGGCGCGCTCTCCTGCGTCACGATGCTCTGGCTGTTCTCCGCCTGCTGTCCGTCGGCGGAGACCGTGAAGGTGAGGGTGACGGTGGAGCCGCCGGTGGCCGTCATGCGCTGCTGGTTGCCGACCTCGAGGGCCTCCGGCCCCGGCGTCGTCGTGGCGTTCACGAAGTACGAGCCGTCGACGTCGGTGGCGACGGCGACGCTGTCGGCGTTCGCCTCCGGCGTGCCCCCGAGCTTCCAGGCGCCCACCGTGAGGCCGCCGGTGTGCGCTTCGAATTCGACGACGCCGAAGGCGTGCAAGGTGATCGCGTACTGCGTCGTGGGGGAGCCACCGAGCGTGACGCTCACCTGATCGTCGCTGCCGACGGTGCAAAGGCCACCCGCGCGCGGGTCGTTGCAGGGGCTCTGCAGCACGACGCCCTGCAAGCCGCTGGCGACGTCCTCGCAGGTGAGCACGCCGTCGCCGGCGAAGCCGGGCTGATCGCACAGGCAGTGCACGACGCCGGTGCTGTCGTCGCACGTGGCCACGCCCGCGCACACGGTGGTGGCGCAGCTCTGGCGCGCGCCGCTCTCGCCGTCGGCGGCGATGCGCCACAGGAACCCGGTGTCGATGTTCAGCGGTCCCTTGAAGTTGACGGTGTCGGACACGATGGGGCCGAGCGTGAAGCCCGACAACAGGCCGCCGAAGTCGCCTGCGGCAACCACGGTCTCGTCGTCGCCCACCGCGACCCGGCCGGCGAAGACGAAGGGGCCGCTGAACGTGCCCTGGTCCGGGTCGGCGATGGAGGCGAACGTGGTCCACACGTCCTGGGCGCCCCGCGGTGCGAGCAGGTCGACCCGGGCGGCGAGCAGGCCCCGCTCCTGGGCGGGGAAGGCGACGTCGCCGGGCTCGCCGTTGTAGTCGCCGAAGATCACCGCCTGCCCCGGCGCGACCACGCCGACGTCGTTGAACGACAGGCTGCCCGCGGGGTCCTGCACGCCGACGACGTACGCGTCCGGCTGCAGCGCGCCGTTGGCGTCGAAGCGCATGAGCACGGACTGCTCCGAGCCGGCCGCCGCGGGGAACGTGCCGGCGACGGCGTTGAAGGCGTCGAAGACCTGGAGCGTGCCGCGCGAGGTGACGGCGACCACGACCTCGTTGCGGGCGCTGTCGACGTCGAGGGCGACCACCGTGGAGCTCTCCGCGGCCATGCGCGCCGTCCAGTGGATGCCGGTGCCGTCGGAGGTGAGCGCGGCGAGCCAGCCCTGGCCGGTCTGCGTGAGGTCGCCGACGACGGCGCCGCTGAACAGCACGCCGTCGTTGTAGTCGCCGCCGACCACCACGTCGCCGTTCGGCATCACAGCGACGTCGTTGCCGCGCGCCGTGCCGGGGGGCGCCGCGCCGAGGCCGCTGTCGGCGCCCGCCGCGCGCGCCCACACGCCGCTGCCGTCGGCGGCCACGACCGCGACGAACGCGTCGCTGCCGCCCGGCGTGGGCGTCGGCAACGCGCCGAGGCCCGTGACCGGCTCGAAGGTCCCGTCGTACTCGCCGGTGACGACGATGCCGCCGGGCGCGACGCCGGCGGCGTCGGCGATCTCGGGCTCCACCCCGCCCGTGGACGGGCCGAACGCGATCGAGGGCCCGGCGAAGGTGCCGAACTCATCGAGGAAGACGTAGTAGACGCCGCCGACGCCGCCGCCGTCGACGGTGTCGAGGGTGCCGAGGGCGTCGCTGAAGTCGACGGGGCCCTGGAGATCGCCCGCCGCGACGAAGCCGCCGCTCGCGAGCGCCACCGCGCTGGACGCGCTCACGCTCGACTGACCGCTCGGAACGGCGGTGGCCGCGAACGAGCACGTCGATCCGTCGAGCCGCGTGCCGGCGAAGAAGGAGAACGGGAAGCCGCCGCCGTCGATGAAGCAGCGCGTCGACGGGTCGAGCAGGGTGACGCCGTCGGCGCTGTTGCCGACGACGAACAGCGTGGGGCCGGACGCGGCGAGCCCGCGGATCTCGCTCGGGCCGTCGTCGGGGAGGCCCGAGCGCGTCGCGACGAGGTACGGGCGCCCCGCGGTGACGGGGGCGAGGGCGAGCGCGGGGAGCGGGCCGTCGCCGATGTTGCTGTCGCCGGTGAACACGGGGGCGGCGTCGGCGGTGACGAAGCCGAAGATGAACTGCGTGACGAGGTCGCTGTCGTCCGTGGAGACCCACAGATCGCCGGCGCTGCCGAAGGCGAGCCCGGTGGGGCGCCACTGCGCGTGGGTGAGCGGGCCGGCGGGGTTCGCGAAGGCCGCGCCGTCGCCGGTGAACAGGAAGCGCAGCACGTCGCCGCCGTCGGCGTTGGCGACGAACAGCTCGCCGAAGCGCGAAAACGCGAGGCCCTGCGGGCCGTCGACCCCGGCGCTGATGGAGCCGTTGGCGACGGCGCCGGTGTCGTCGACGAGGTAGCGGTCGACGCGATCGCCGCCGGCGACGGCGGTGTCGGTGCTCACGAACAGCTCGCCGGTGAGCGGGTCGACCGCGACGCCCGTGGGCAGCCCGTCGGCGGCGAGGGAGAAGCTGCCGTTCGGCGTGAGCCCGCCGTCTTGCGCGACGAGGAAGCGCGCCATGACGCCGGTCTTGTCGGCGACGAACAGCTCCGCGCCGCCGGCGCCGCCGGTGCGCACCGCGGCGCGGGTGGGGGCCTCGAGGACGGTGCCCGGGGAGCTCGTCTCGGCGAGCGTGAAGCCGCCCGAGGGCGAGACCACGCGGGTGAACGACGGCGGGCCGGAGACGCGCTGGTCGATCACCAGCAGATCGCCGTTCGGCAGCAGCACCATGTCCTGCGGGGCATCGAAGACATTGAGGTCGATGTCGATGTCGTTGCTCTGGTCGGCCCGCTCCCGGAACAGCCCGGGGCCGCCGTCCGCGTTCTCGGAGAACAGGCCGAGGAGCTGCTCCTCGACGATGCCGTCCTGCGAGAAGTCGCCGTCGCGGTCGATGTCGCACGCGTCGCCGATGCCGTCGCCGTCGGGGGCGTCGGCCTGGTCGGCGTTCGGGAAGAACACGCAGTTGTCGCAGGCGTCGCCGACGCCGTCGACGTCGGTGTCGGTCTGATCGACGTTGCTGACGGCGGCGCAGTTGTCGATGGCGTCGGGGACCCCGTCGCCGTCGCCGTCGGTGTTGGGCGCGACCTGGACATCGAGCGCGTACGAAAACGCCGACGTCGCGTCGGCGCCGCCGCCGACGCACACGAATTGCGTTCCCGCGCTCGGGGGCACGAGCACGACGCGGGAGCACTTGCCGGCACCGCCGTCGTCGTCGAAGCCGATCTCCGTGTCGCCGTCGGTGCCGAACACGCGCAGCGTGGAGTCGAGCAGCGACGCCGCGCAGGCGCCGTCGCCGCGGTCGAGCACCTCGGCCGCGAGGAAGTCGCCGTCCGCGGTGCTCACCGAGACACAGTCGACGTCGCCGGCGCCGGCGGTGCCGCGGAAGGGGGCGGCGAAGGCGTTGGCGTGGGCGGTGTCGTCGTTGGGCTCGACCTCGGTGTCGGGCTCCCCTTCGCCTTCTCCTTCTCCTTCTCCTTCTCCTTCGCCTTCGCCCTCGCCTTCGCCCTCGCCTTCGCCCTCGCCTTCGCCTTCGCCGGGGTGGATGTCGTCGCAGGCGTCGGCGGTGCAGGAGCCGGCGCAGCAGGGGTTGTCGTCGACGGGGGAGCACAGGCCGTCGCCGTCGGGGTCGACGCGCGTGCACAGCCCGAGGCACGCGGGCTCGAGCGGGTCGGGGAGGCCGTCGCCGTCGTCGTCGCAGTCGCGGCCGTTGCAGCGGTTCTCGGACGGCGGCGCGCCGTCGGCGCCGGGGGCGGTGCAGGCGGCGACGCAGCCGGCGAGGTCGGCGCGCGCGATGCTGAGGGCGCCGTCGCCGTCGCGGTCGAGGGGCGCGTCGGCGTCGCACGGGTCGGTGCCGGCGAGCATCAGGGTCCACGTGGGGGGCGCGTGGCCGGGCAGCGGCGACACGGGGGGCGTCTGCACGCTGCCGGTGAAGCCGAACAGCCCGCCGCCGGCGGCGTAGACGTCCCAGGCGCCCACAGGCAGCTCGACGCCGAGGACGTCGCCGGGGCTGGCGCCGTCGACGGTGACGACGGCGTCGTCGGGGCTGTGGCCCGCGGGCGTGATGCGCACGTCGACGGAGGCGTCGCCGCCGCTCTCTTCGCCGCCGAGGCGCAAGGACACCTGCGCGGGCGCGGGGGCGTTCGGATCGACGAGGGCGAGCGTGACGGGGCCGGGGTCGGCGGTGGCGCCGACGACGATGTCGAGGGGGATGACGTCGCTCGCCTGCGCGGGCGTGACGTCGTCGCCGGGGAGGAACGCCCAGAGGAGCACGCGGCCGGGGAGCACGCCGGGGACCAGGAACGCGCCGTCTGCGTCGACGGTGACCTCGCCCTCGGTGGGGAGCGCGGCGTCGTCGACGTCGGCGCCCTGGACGTTGACGAGGTCGTCGGCGGGGAGGTCGGCGCCGGCGCGGAAGACGTAGACGCGGGCGCCGGCGGCGGGCTCGCCGGCGGCGTCGACGACGGTGGTGCCGGCGATGCGTCCGACCCCGGAGAGGCCGACCTTGCCGAGCAGGACGCTCGTGAGCTTGCCGTCGACGACGGTGAGCTTGAACGCGCGGAGCGCGCCGCGCTCGGGGAAGCCGTCGCCGTCGTTGTCCTCGACGAGGCGCATGACCCAGGCGCCGGCGCCGAGGCCGTTGACCGTGAAGCGCCCGTCGGCGAGCGAGCGGCGGACGATCGACGCGCCCTCGGGGGTGATGCGGGCGAACGACACGGCGACGGCTTGATCCTCGTCGGTGACCGCGGTGCCGGTGACGTCTCCGGGTTTCACCCCGTTCAGGCGATCGAGCTTGAAGCCGCACCCGGCGGCGGCGACGGCGAGGGACAACGCGATTGGTGCAAAAACGATACGGCGCATCCCTTGACCGTAGCGCGACATGCCCCTTTGGAGGTACGGGCCGCGCCGCCTGGCGCAGATGTCGCCCCGAACGGATAGCTGAACTGTCACCCATCTCTTGTCCGCGCCCGCGCCGTCGAGGTCCGATGTCCGCCGGCCGCGATCCGCTTGCCGCCGGCCGACAAGCCGACCCGATGTCGCTTTGGCGCAGCTCGTGTCCCTCGATTCGTCGTTCCGCGGGTCCTCAATCTCTCCCGCGTCGCCCGTCGCGCATCCCCGATCGGGCCGGGTGCGACAGATGCGGGGGACGAGCCCCCGCCCTACGCTCGGACCGTAGGGCGCGGGCTTGTCCCCCGCGTCGGAGAGACGGCTGCGTCGACGACCCGTCGGCGGGGGCTCTTCTCCCGCATTTCTTGCGACGGCGGCCCTCTTGATTCTGAAGAATGCGCCTCTTCGCTCGTGTCCTCGTGTCCTCGTGTCCTCGTTCTGTCGGGCTTTCGGTCTCTCCCGCAGCTCTCCCATCGCCGTTCCCGGATCGATCGCGCGGCGAAGCTCCGCAGAGCTCCCGCCTTGATGGCCGCGCGCTCGGCGAGCGACTCGTGGCTGCCCTCGCAGATCACGCGCAACAAATGCTCGTAGCAGACAGCGCGAGCCGAGAGGAGGCGCGTTCAACCCTGCCGACGACGACGGCGGGGACGCGCGAAGACCAGGAGCAGCGCGAGGGCGGCGAGGTCCGCGGGGGTGGCGCTCGAGGTGCAACCGCAGCCCTCGTGCTCCACGGGGCCCGGCGCGCCTTCGCCTTCGCCCTCGCCGCCTTCGCCCTCGCCTTCGCCCTCGCCGCCTTCGCCCTCGCCCTCGCCCTCGCCCTCGCCGACGTCGCCCTCGCCTTCGCCCTCGCCCTCGCCTTCGCCGACGTCGCCCTCGCCTTCGCCTTCGCCGACCGCTTCGTCGGCGGCGCGGTCGAAGAGGGCGGTGACGTAGGCGCCGGCGCCGAAGCCCATCATGGGGGTGGCGCCGTCGGCGGCGCCGACGGGGCCGAGGCTGGGGTCGGTGCGCAGGAGCTCCGGGACCTGGCCGAGGTTGTCGACGCCGACCTGCGTGACGTGGGCGAGGAGCCGGTCGGCCTCGGCGGTGTTCCCCGCGCGGCGGAAGGCGCGCGCGAGCCAGAGGTCCACCGAGAGCCACTCCGAGCGGTCGTAGTCGCCGCCCTCGTCGTTGCGGAAGTAGCCCGGCGTCGTGGACGCGCGCAGGCCCGCTTCGATCTCGTCGAGCGTGGCGTGGGCGACGGCGCCGCCGGGGTCGAGGACGTCGCGGTTGAAGGCGGCGACCACCGCCGCGTCGAGCGTCCCCCCGCCCGCCACGAGCTCCTCGCGGTCCGCCGCCAGCGCGCCGCTGCCGTCGACGAGGTGCGCGTCGATGGCCTGCGCCAGCGCCTGCGCCGCCGCGCGATAGCGGGCGGCGTCGGCGTCGCCCGACGCGCCGGCGCGGGCGTCGAGGGCGTCGGCGAAGGCCGCGAGCCCCGCGCTCGCGCACGCCGACGAGTACGTGTACTGCCGGCGGCCCGCGCTCTCGAAGCTCGCGTCCCAGTGCGTCTCCCAGATGGAGCTGTCGGGCACGAGCAGCCCCGTGGAGGGGTCCACCAGCGACAACAGGACGTCGGCGACGCCGTCTTTCACCGCGGCGACGTCGGCGTCGAGCGGCGCGCCGTCGTCGAGCGCGCGCGCGAAGGCCCGCAGGAAGAGGCCGAAGTCGTCCCACTCGATGTTGGGCCCGCCCGCGTTTTCATCGCTCTCCTCACGGCCGCCGCCGAAGGTGCGCACGACGCTGATCAGGTAGTCGCGGCCGACGAACGCCTGGTACTCGCCCGCGTCGCCGTCGAGGAAGAAGCGCAGCGCCGAGGTGGCCTCGTCGAGCTTGCCCGCGTGCAAGAGCGCCTCGGTGGCGTAGGACGCGTCGCGCACCCAGGTGATGTTCCACTCGCCCGGCGGCAGCGACGCCACGATCTGCCCCACCGGCCGCCGCCGCACGTCGCCGGCGCCGGGCACGTCGACGGCCGCGCGCACCTGCGCCGCGCGCAGCAGCGCCAGCGAGTGCCCGAACAGCGCGCGCTCGCCGGCGCTCAGGCCCGAGGGGACGCGCGCGGACTGCACGAACGCGCGCGAGGCCGCCAGCTCGTCGTCGAGGATCTGCTGCGGCGACCGGCCGGCGACGTACGCGGCGACGTCCGCCTCGAGCGCCGCGCCCGAGCTCGACGACGTGGTGGCGTAGAGCGCGCCGAACGTGAACGACGCGCCCGCGGCGAGCGCGCCGCCGGCGGGGGCGAAGGTGAAGCCGTGCACCACGTTGTCGAGGACGCCGCTCGCGTCGACGGTGGGCAGCGGCTGGCCGTCGCGCACGAGGGGGAAGGGGTCCGACGGCGTCATGGTGTGGTTCGACGACGCCGACAGCGCCTGCGCCACGAGCGTCCCGCGCGCGCCCGTCTCGACCACGGCGTCGCGCGCGGCGTCGTAGACGGCGCTCTCGGAGACGGTGTTGTCGGCGCCGGTGCCGAGGTGGAAGTTGGCGATGCTCGGGAAGGACGCGGTGATGGACGCCGCGCCCTCGTTGGAGACGCGCACGACGGCGAAGCACGGCGGGGCGCTCGATGCCGAAGGGCGACAGCCAGGTGGTCTCGATGCGCAGCGCGCCGCTGTGCTGCACGACGGTGACGGCGTCGGCGTCGTCGACGGCGGCGACGGAGTCGATGGGCACGTCGGTGAGCCAGGTGGAGGTCGTCGGCGTGCGCACGGCGAAGTAGGCGTCGAACACGAGGTCGGGCGTGGCGATGCCGTCGTCGAGGGACTGGAAGATTTGCGGGCGGAACGAATCGAGCCGCCCGTCGGTGAGCCGGACGGCGGCGGCGCCGACGCCGTTGGCGAGCGCGAAGTGGTCCACCGTGCGCGCCGCGGGGAGCGAGAGGATCACGGCGACAGCGGGGCCGAGCGCGGCGAGCATCGTCGCACCCTACGGCGCCGGCGCGCGCCCTCAACCCCCGACGGGTGCGAAAGCTCACGCCGCTCGGCTGATCCGTCGGCGCCGACGCCACGGCGCGGCGCGGGCAGTACACGCGCGACGTCGGCTACGTCGACGACCCGGCGTCCGCTGCGTCGACGCCCCGGCGTCCGCTGCGTCGACGCCCCGGCGTCCGCTGCGTCGACGCCCCGTAGGGCGGGGGCTTGTCCCCCGCGTCGGAAAGGCCGTCGCCCCGCCGTGAATGTCGTAACGCCGCTAAGTGCCGCCCCAGAGCTGCTTGACGCGGGCGTCGCGGCCGCAGCCTTCGCGGTACGCGTGGTACGACGACGGCGAGCGCTTGTAGTAGTCCTGATGGTAGCCCTCGGCGGGCCAGAACGCGTTCGCCTTCTGGATGATGGTGACGATGGGCGAGTGGAGCACGTTGCTCTTTTCGATCTCCGCCTTCACCTTCTCCGCGGTCTTCTTCTGGACGTCGTTCACGTAGAAGATCGCGGTGCGGTACTGCGGCCCGAGGTCGCAGAACTGGCCCGTGGCCTGCGTCGGGTCCACGTGGTGGAAGAAGTACTCGACGAGCTTTTCATACGTGACCTTCTTCGGGTCGTAGACCACGCGAACGCTCTCGAAGTGACCGGTCTTGTGCGAGGACACCTGCTCGTAGCTCGGGCTCTTCTCCGGGCCGCCGGTGTAGCCCGAGGTCACCGAGAGGATGCCGTCACCCATGTGCTCGAAGTCGGACTCCATGCACCAAAAGCAGCCGCCGGCGAACAAAGCGTAGGCGCTGCCCTTGGGGTCGTCCTTGGGCGTGATGGGCTCGCTGGCGCACGCGGTCGTGGCGAAGGCGGTGGCGAAAGTGACGACGGACACGAACAAGAGCGCGGGCTTCATCGAAATCACCTCTCCGGCATTGTACGGCGCCGCCCGCCCTTGCGTGACACGGGGATCCACGACGACGACGACCGACGCGGGGCGTAGGGCGGGGCTCGTCCCCCGCACTTGGCTCGAGCGGCTCGGACCCGAGGGGCGGCGGGCGCCGAAGGCGCGCGGCGTAGACATTCGCGGCGGGGCACGACGTCATCGTCAGCGCACACGTCGTCCCGCCGAGAATGTCGTGCCCCGTAGGGCGGGGGCTTGTCCCCCGCGTCGGAAAGGCCAGGCGGACGTTGCCTCCGACGCGCCCCACGAGGGGGCGCCCTACGTCTCGATGCCGTGCGTGTCGTGTCGCCCCGATGCGAGAACGGCGGGCCAAGACGTCGTCGTCAGCGACGAACGCCGTGCCGCCGACAATGTCGTGCCGCCGCTCAGCTCAGCGCAGGACGAGCGGGAAGCTCACGTCGTCGACGCTGCCGTCGAGGATGGCGTAGGTGACCCACGAGCCCGTCACCTTCTTCACGTAGTTGCGCGTCTCGTCGACCGGGATGCGCTCCACCCACGCGTCGAGCGGGCCCTTGGGGTTCCACTTCCTCACGGCCCCGGGGCCGGCGTTGTAGGCGGCGATGGCGAGCGCGGGGTGCTTCATCATGCGCAGCCGGCGGGCGAGGTGCGAGGCCGCCAGGCGCGCGTTGAGCACGGGATCTTTGAGGTCGTCGACCGTCGGCTTCGGGAGCTTCTCGCTCTTCGCCTCGTCGCCCGCCGTCGGCATCATGAGCTGGCACAGGCCCACGGCGCCGGCCCACGACACGACGTCGGCGTCGAACGCGCTCTCCTCGCGCGCCAGCCCGAACAACAGCGGGCGCGGCACCTTGTGGGCGTCGGCGGCGGCGTCGACGGCGGCGGCGTGCGCGAGCGGCCAGTCGAGCGACCACGCGAGCGCCGTCTCCGTCGACGGCGACCCCGGCAGCAGCGCGAGCCCCCCGTCGCGCAACAGCGCGTGGCCCGCGCCCGGGTCGCCGGCCTCGGACAAATAAAGCGCGAGCACGAAGCGGTCCTCGGGGACGAGCCGGGCGGCGGCGGCGCTGCCGGGCCCGGCGCCGATGTCGACGTCGGCGATGGCGCCGAGCACGAGCAAGGCCTCCGCGTCGTAGCCCCCCGCGACCAGCGCGCGCGCGAGGACGAAGCGCGGGTCGGCGGCCAGCGCCTTGCTCGCCGTCAACGACGCCCCCGGCGACAGCGCCGCCTCACGCACGTGCGTCGGCGTCGCGGCCGGCGCGGACGGCGCTCCCTTCGCCGACGCCACCTTCGGCGCGCCGCCCCTGGCGACGCCGGCCTCGACGTCCTTCACGAGCAGGCGCGCGAGCTCGCCGTACCAGCTCGCCGGCCGCGACGACGCCAGCGCCGCCAGCGCCGACAGCGCCGCGTCGCGCTTGGTGTCGTCGCCGGTGACCTCGAGCGAGTCCAGGCGCGGGGCGAGGCCGAGCCGCGCGCGCCAGTACAGGGCGCGGTCCGCGATCAAGAGCTGGCCGCCGTGGGGCGCGAGGCGGGCGGCGTCGTCGAGGGCGGCGCGCGCGCCTTCGACGTCGCCGGCGGCGGCGCGCGACCACGCGATGCGGAAGCGCGCCTCGTGCACCATGTCGCCGCCGGGGAAGCTCTTCACGATGCGCGACCACGCCGCCTCCGCGGCCTTGTGGTCGCCGGCGTCCTCGGCGAGGTCGCCGGTCCACATCAGGACGTCGTCGGTGAGCCTGTCGTCGGGCCACGACTTGACGAACGCCGCCAGCAGCGCCGGCGCGCTCGCGCTGTGCGTCACCCACGCGACGCGCGCGGCCAGGTAGGCGGCGCGCTCCTTGACGTCGTCGCTGCAGCGGGCGGCGACGTCGTCGAGCTCCTTCTTGGCCGCGTGGTACTTGCGCAGCTTGCGGTACGCCTTGCCCATCAACAGGCGCGCCTCGCAGGCGGGCGCGCTCGTGTCCTTTTGCTTCACGAGCGGAGACAACAGCGCGATGACGTCGTCACTCGCGTGGCGCGCGGCCAGCGCGTCGGCGCGCTTGACGGCGGCGGCGAGGTCTTCGGGCGGGCGGTGCTGCGCCGCGGGCAGCGCCGTGGCCTTCTTGCCCGCCGCGGTGTCGGGCAGCTCCACCAGCAGGCGCTCGAGCGCGCGCGCGGACTGTGCCTTGTCGCCGCGCGCGACGAGGACGAAGAGCGCCCGGCCGAGCGCCTCACGGCGCGCGTCGTCGAACAGGCCCACCGGCAGGTCCACGGCGCCCCCGATGCCCGCCGCGGGCAGGTCGTGGGCGTCGATGAACGCGGCGATCTCGTCGACGACGAGCGGGTCCTTCCCGAGCGGCGACGCCGCCACCTCGCTGTACGCCGCGAGGGCGCCGGGGACGTCGTGGGCGGCGGCGCGGCAGCGGCCCGCGCGCAGGGTGGCCGCGGGCCCGCGCGACGACCCCCGGTCCTTTTCGTAGAGCGCGCACGCGGCCTTCTCGTCGCCGAGCTGCTCGAGGGCGGCCCCCGCGAGCCCCGGCGCGTCCACGCCGGCGGCGGTGGCGAGGGTGTGCGCTTCGTCGAAACGGCCGGCCGCAAAGGCGGCGCGCGCGGCGGCGAGCGGGTCGATCGCGGCGATCTTCACCCCCGCGGCGGCGGAGGCGACAGAGAGGACGGCGGCGACGACGAGCGCATGCATCGAGAGTTCCCTGCGCTGCGCAGCTCGGGAAAACGCCCCGGGCCCGCGCGCGATTCCGGCGGCGCCGCTGCGCACCCGCCGGGGCGCGCACCGGAATGTGCTCGCCACGGCGAGGGACGAGCGCCACGCGTGCGGGGCTTTGCTACAACGGTGGCCATGTTTGGTCGATCGCCCGCTCCCCCTTCGCTCCCGCCGCACGCATCGAGAGGGCCCCGGCGCGCGCCGCCGGCCGCGTTCGCGCTGCCCGTCGTCGTCGCCGTCCTCGTCGTCCCCGTCCTCGTCGGCGCCGCGCCCGCCGCGGCCGAGACGCTGTGGACGCAGCCGGCGGCGAAGCAATCGGCGGTGGGCATCCCATCGGTGGCGCCGCTCGTCGACAAGCTCGAGCCCGCCGTGCTCGTCATCTTCACCGAGGCCGACTTCAACCCCGAGACGGACCTCCCCCCGGGGCACCCGCCGCTGCCGGAAGGCATGCCGTTCCCCTTCGAGGGCGACGCCGAGCCCGAGGTGCGTGGGCAGGGCGCGGGCTTCCTCATCACATCGACGGGCTACGCGCTCACCAACCACCACGTCGTCGAAAACGCCAAGTCCATCACCGTGCGCGTGGGCACGGGCCACGACGAGATCAGCGCCAGCGTGGTCGGCAGCGACGAAAAGACCGACATCGCGCTCATCAAGCTCGACAGCCCCCGCACCGATTGGCCGGTGATCCCCCTCGGCGACAGCGCGGCGATGCACGTGGGCGACTTCGTCGTCGCCATCGGCTCGCCGTTCGGGCTCGAGCAGTCGGTGAGCGTGGGCATCATCAGCGGCCGCTCTCGACGTGACATCGCGCCCTCGGGGCGCGAGGGCCTCTACGACTTCATGCAGACCGACGCGAGCATCAACCCCGGCAACTCCGGCGGCCCGCTCTTGAACCTCTACGGCGAGGCCATCGGCATGAACAGCGCCGTCAACGCCGCCGGCAGCGGCATCGGTTTCGCCATCCCCATCAACATGGTGAAGAAGCTCCTGCCGTCGTTGAAGGACAAGGGGCACTTCGCGCGCTCGTGGATCGGCGTGCAGATCACGGGCGTCGAGAAGGGCGTGGCCACGGGGCTTGGGCTCGATCGTGTGCGCGGCGCGCTCGTGCGCGAGGTGGTCGACGGCGGGCCCGCGCAAAAGGGCGGCATCGAGCCCGGCGACGTCATCCTCGCGTTCGAGGGCAAGAACATCGAGGACAGCTACGAGCTGCCGCTGCTCGCGGGCAACGCGGGGGTGGGCAAGACGGTGAAGGTGGAGGTGATGCGCGACGGCAAGCCCAAGACCCTGGCGGTCACGCTCGGCGACCACCCCGACAACGCCGCCCCCAAGAAGGAAGCGCACGCGGCGCACAAGGCGGCGGAGAAGGACGGCAGCCTCGGCGTCGTCGTCGTCACCCTGGACGCGGACGACCGCGACCGCTTGAAGCTCAAGTCCGACGTCGTCGGCACGCGCATCACCAAGGTGCGGCCGGGCTCGCCCGCGTTCGTCGCCGGGCTCCAGCCCGACGACGTCATCGTCACGGTGAACAAGAAGGACATTCGCACCGCCAACGACTTCGCCGCCATCGTCAAAGGCACGCCCGACGGCGGCCTCTTGAAGATCCTCCTGCGGCGGAGCGGCGCCACGATCTTCATCCCGCTGGAAAAGCCGTGATCGAGACCGAGGACCTCGCCACCCGGGCGCAGCGCATCAAGGTCATCGGGTTCGACGTCGACGGCGTGTGCACCGACGGCCGCCTGTACTACGGCCCCGGCGGCGAGGCGCTGCACGCGTTCTGCGCGCGCGACGGGCTCGGCATCGTGCTCGCGCGCAAGGCGGGCATCGTGATGGTGGCGGTGAGCGGCCGCAAGAGCCCCAACGTCCACGCGCGGCTCACCGAGCTGCGCGTGCCGCACATCGTGCAGGGCGCGGGCAACAAGGTCGACGCGTTCGGCGCCGTGCTCCGCGAGGTGGGCGCGCAATGGAACGAGGCGGCGTTCATCGGCGACGACGTCAACGACGTCCCTTGCATGAAGCGAGCGGGCCTCGCGGCCTGCGTCCCCGACGCCGCCGACGGCGTGGACGCGTTCGCGCACGTCGTGGTGCGCCGGCGCGGCGGCGAGGGTGCGTTGCGCGAGCTCATCGAGATCGTGCTGCGCTCGCAGGGCCTGTGGTCCGTGGACGGTGAGGCATGACGCCGGCGCTGTGGCTCGCGCTCGCGCTGACGGCGGGCCCGTCGACGACGGCCCCGACGACGACGACGACGACGACGACGACGACGGCGACGACGGCCCCGGCGACGACGGCCCCGGCGGCGGCGGCCCCGCTCGCGCGGGGGGCGGTGCAGCCGAGCAGCCCCCGCACGCAGGCGCTGGTGGTCTTGAGCGCCGGCGCGGGCTTCGGGGTGGTGTCGGCGGTGGCGTTCTCCATCGGCCTCGACGCCGAGCGCGAGCTGCGCGCGTCCGTTCACGGCGAGCAGGCCGCCGACGACCTCGTCAACCGCCGCACCGCCGCCGCGTGGGTCGCGTGGCCGGCGGCGCTCCTGTCGGCCGCCGGCGTCGGCGGCGGCGCCGCCTGGCTCGCGCTGCAAGGCGACGGGGAGGGCCCGTGACGCCCCGCGCGCCACAGGGGCGCGCCCCCCGACGAGGGTTCACGGCGGCACAGGGCCGCGCCCTCCGCCCTGGCGCGGCGCCGGTTCGTTTCAGCGTGGCGGGGATGCTCGTCGCGCTCTGGGCCCTCGGGAGCGCCGGCTGTCTGCTCGGCGACGTCACCGGCGTGCCCTGCGCGAAGGACGGCGAGTGCCCGACGACGTACTTCTGCGATCTGCCGCGCGCCGCGTGCCGCAAGCAGAGCGACCACGACGGGCCGCCGGCGCTGCGCGTCGACAAGGTGCGGGACAGCTCCGGCGACCTCGTGCTCCTGCCCAAGGTCCCCGACGCGGCCACGTCCCCCCTGGGGCTCCACCTCGTCAACGACGGCGACGGCCCCGCCGACCTCATCGGCGTCAGCTTCACCTTCCTCGCCTGCGTCGAATTCCGCGTGCCGCCGGAGAACGTCCCCGACACCATCCCGGGCAAGGGCGACGCCGAGGTGGGCATCGAGGTCACCACCGGCGGCCCCGACTGCGGCGGCGTCCAGATCGTGGACTGGTTCCTGACCTTCTCCGGGCGCGAGCAGCGCGGCGCGTTCGACCTCGACGTGCTGCAGAACCCGTAGCGCCGAAGCCGCACGACGGCGATCGATGCGCCTGCTCAAGCCACGCGCGCGGCGGCGGCGCGCACGTGGTCGTCGAGCCACGCGTCGAGCCGCGCGCGCGACTGCGCGCCCACGAGCTGCGCGACGACGCGGCCGCCGTCGAACAACAGCAGCGTCGGCAGCGAGCGCACGCCGAGGCGCGCTGCGGCGTCGGCGTTGTCGTCGGCGTCGACGGTGACGACGTCGACGTCCGTGCGCGACCCGGCGATGGCCACCAGGTGCGGCTCGATGGCGCGACACGGCGGGCACCAGCGCGCGCTGAATTCCACCAGCAGCGGGCGCGGTGCGCTCTTCACGGCGTGCTCAAGCGTGGCGTCGGTGAGCGGCTTCAACGTGTGTGGCATCGGGAGCTCCTCGGGGCGTCTTCGTGCGTCCCCGGGGAAGTGCCGTCCGCGGCGCGTTTTGTGTCACGTGGGCGCGCAGCGCCTTGCGGGCGCGCTTGATCCGGCTGCGCACGGCGTCGTCCGTCAGGCCGAACTGCGCGGCGATCTCCTCGCTCGTGTACCCCTCGGTCGCGAGCAGGAACGCGAGCCGGTCCGTGCGCGACAGCGTCATCAGCGCGGCCCCGAGCACCTCGGCGAGCTCCCGCCGCTCGGCCACGGCCTCGGGGTCCTCGCACGCGCACGGGCGCTCGACGTCGTCGTGCACCGTGCGCAGCGGGTCGTTCCGCGGGTCCCGGTTCATGCGCGAGCAGCTCCGCGCCACGAGCACCGACAGCCAGGCAAGCGCGCTGCCCTCGCCCCGGTAGCTCCTCAGCGCGGCGCCCGCGTTTTCGAGCGCCTGCTGCACTGCGTCCTCGGCGTCGTGCGGGGAGCGGCAGTGGCGCCGGGCCACCGCGAGGAGCCGGGGCCCGTACGCGCGCGCGAGGCGGTCGAGCGCCTCGGCGTCGCCGGCCTGCATCAGGCGCTGGAGGTCTTCCGCGGACGGGGGCATGGCCATGATGAGAGTGCCGCCGGGGGCCCGCGTTGTGTCACGGATCTGCTCCGCCGCGGAAAAGCGGGTCACGGCGGGCGCTCCCGGGCCCACACCGGTCGACCGCACACTGCGGATCATGGAGGAACCCGTGAAGCTCAGCCGTTGGCTCATCGTTGTCGCCGCCCTCGCCGTCCCCACGCTCGCCCTCGCCGCCGACCACGCCGTCGGCGGCTGCTGCCCCCTCGGTGGATGGTGTCCGTTCTGCTGAGAGGAGGCCGGCGGGCGGAGCCCGGCTCCGCTCTGCCGGCGGTGACGTCATGCGCGAGCTTCAGGGGGCGATGGCGGCGGTGGCCGCGGGCGATCGGTCCGCGTTCGACGACGTGTTTCGCGCCCTGTGGCCGCGCTGCCGCGCCTTCGCCAGGAAGCTCCTCGACGACGACGCCCTCGCCGACGACGCCGCCCAGCAGGCGCTCGTGCAGCTCTTCGCGCAAGCGCCGCGCTTCGACCCGAAGCGGAGCGCCGTGGGGTGGGCCTTGACCTTGACGCTGTTTCAGGCGCGAACGGCCCGGAAGAGGCGCGCGCGCCGCCGCGACGCCGGCGTCCCCGACGACGTCCGCGCGCCGTCGCGCAGCCCCGAGGACCACGCCGTGCGCGCCGACGCCGTCGCCGCCGCCCTCGACGTCGTCGACGGGCTCTCGCCGCTCGACCGAAGCGAGGTCCTGCGCGCGCTCGATGACCACGACAGCGGCGACGCCGCCGCCCGCAAGCGCCGGCAACGCGCGTTCGAGCGGCTCCGCGCCGCGTGGAGGGCCCGTCATGGCTGAGCCGACTTCCCCGCGCCCCGGCGCCGGCGACGACGTCGACGCGCTCTCTCCCGCCGCCGCCCGGGCGGCCCGACGCGCGCGCTTCGCCCTCGAGCGCGGGCGGCTCGTATGGGGCTTCGTCCTCGCCGTCCCCGTCGCCGCCGCGGGCGCCGCCCTCGCCGTCGCGCTCGGCCCCACGCGCGCCGGCCCCGTCGCCACCGGCGCCCTCGTCCTCGTGCTCGTCACCGGCGCCGGCTGGAAGAGCCGCGCCTGCCTCGCCGGCTGCGTGGCGGGCCTCGCCCTCGGCGCGCTGCCGTTCCTGGCCATGCGCGCGGGCGGCGTGGCCTGCTCCGTCGGCGGGCGCTGCGTCGGCGACAGCGCGCTCGTCTGTGCGCTCGGCGGGCTCCTCGCGGGGCTCGCGCTCGCGGCGGTCGCGCGCAGGCTCGGCGCGTTCGCCGCCGGCGACGTCGTCGCCGGCGCCTGCGCGGGGGCCGCGTTGCACCTCGCCGTGGGCTGCCCGGGCGCGGGGCTGTTCGAGGCGGTGGGGCTCGTGGGCGCGTTCCTCGTCGGCGCCGCGCCCGTGCTCACCCTGCGAGGCGCGCGGCGAGCCAGCGCGCGATGAACGGCGCCTCGTGCTTCTGCAGGAAGTGACCGCCGCGCTTCGTGTGCAGGTGGGTCATGAGGGGCGCGCCGGACAAGGCGCGCGCGAGCGCGAAGCCGCACGCGGCTTCGACGAGGGGATCGTCGTCGGCGCTGACGACGAGCGCCGGGCAGCGGACGCGCGGGCAGGCGACGCGCAGCTCCTCGAAGGAGTGGTCGCCGATGACGCGCATATGGTGCTGCACGACGTCGAGGGTGAGCGCCTGCTCGCTCTTGAGGCCGCGCTCTCCGTACATGCGCGCGGCGGCGCCGTGGATGCGCTCCCCGACGACGGGGAGGTCCATGGCGTCGCTGAGCCGCTTGACCACACGCGGCGGGATGGGCCCGAAGCCGCGGTGGCGTCTGGGACCGATGCTGTTCATGCAGACGAGCGCCGTGACCTCGTCGGGGAAGCAGGCGGCGGCGAGGATGGCGGCGCCGCCGCCGAAGCTGTGGCCGCCGACGGCGAACGTGGAATGCCCCAGGGCGCGCATGAGCTGCCGCAGGAACGCGCCCCGGTCGGCGGGCTTCGTCGAAGGGAAGGCGTCGGGCGGGGTCTTTCCGAAGCCGGGCATGTCGACGCGGACGGCGCAGACGCCGCGGGCGGCGAGGGCGGGCCCGAGATAACGAAAGTCGCGGACGCTGCCGGGGATGCCGTGGACGAGGACCACGGCGGGGCCTTCGCCCTCGACGACGACGTGGACCTTGCCGACGAACGTCCCCCCGGGGTCCGTCGGCGCCACAGCGTCGCTTGCGCTCGTCACGGCGTTTCCGGCGGCGGCGGGGCGGCGTCCGCTTCGACGATGGCGCGGAAGCCGGAGTCGAGCGCCTTGTCTCCGGCGGCGACGAGCTCCTTCTCCGTCGGCCACATCTCGCCGTCGTCTTCGTGGAACGCCGCGAGGATGGCGGCGCAGACGCCGTCGTCGTCGGCGGAGGCCGCGGGGACGTCGATCTTCATCCGCGGCGGCTCGGCGCTCGCGGCCTCGGCGACAGCGGCGACGTCGCGGCCGGCGCCGTCGACGACGAGGCCCTCGAGCTCGACGTAGACGAGCGGGACGCGGAAGCCGGGGGCGCATACGCTCGCTTCCTTCTTGTCCGCGCGGTAGCGGAGCGCGAAGGTGCCTTCCTTCTCCTCGACGACGATTCGCGGGTGCTCGACGATCTGCCCGAAGTGCACGCCGCCGAATTCCGCGGCGCCGCCGGCTGCGTCTTCGATCTCGGCGCCGTGCGCGACCAGCCAGCGAAAGAGCACCCGGCCGGCCCAGGGGTCCACGCCGGGGCCCCCGACGACGGCGGCGCGCTCGAGGTGCACGCGCGACAACAGCCCGGGCTTGAGCGCGCGGGCGTCGCCGACGGTGCGCGAGTTGAGAAGCGGAAACAGACCGGTGGCGTCGAGAGTGACCGTGAGCTTTGGTTGTTCGTTCTCGCGGGGGACTTGCGGCGACTCCTTCGTCGCCGTCGTGGCGCAAGACGCGCAGAGCACCAGGGCGACGAGGAGCCGGGTCACGAGCGGGCTTTGCTTATACCCAGCGGGAGCCCGATGGGAACGGGCCGCGCCGCCTGGTCCGGCGGTGAGGCTCTTCCCCTTCGGGCGCCCAGGTTCCCTTCGCGCCGAGATTCGGCCCAAGCAATGCCGCGGCCGTGCCGGGGGCGGGCGCCCTCCGGCGAAGAACCTCACCGCCGGCCCGGTCGGCAGCGCTCCTTCCGCGAAACACCCACGGCCTCGTCGGAATCCCTCGCCTCAACCGACCGCGCACCCCTTGGCCGGCGACTCCGGCTCTCCTCGCGCCACGCGTACAAGGGTCACTCCATGGAAACCCCAACCGGTCCACAGCGCGAGGCGCTGCGGGAGCCTCCGCCGCCGGCCTGCGGCGCGCGCTCCCGGACGTGACACGGTCACGACGACCGCATCCCCACGACGTCGAGCTTCAGCAAGCCAATCGCCGCGAGATCGCCGGCGGCCTGCTACAATCCGTGCGACTTGCCGACATGATGTCGGCTAGAATTACGTTGGGCGGCCCCTCGGCGTCGTCACTCGCTTGGAGAAGACATGACAGCGAAGCGGATTGCGATGTTCAACCACAAGGGTGGCGTGAGCAAGACCACGACGACGTTCCATCTCGCGTGGATGTTGGCGTCGAAAGGCAAGCGAGTGATCATGGTTGACGCTGATCCGCAGTGTAATCTCTCCGGGGTGGTCTTGAACTATCGGGGGGTGGACGAGTTCGAAAGGTTCTACGAGCAGGACACGAAGAACAACCTCCGCGCGGGCCTCGCTCCTGCGTTCGAGAGCCGTCCGGAGCCGCTCCAGGCCGTTGAGTGCGTTGAGGTACCCGCGCGCCAAGGGCTTTTCCTCTTGCCTGGTCACATCCGCCTGTCGGAGTACGAAGTGACATTGGGCATCGCCCAAGAACTTTCGGGTTCCATTCAGACGCTGCAGAACCTCCCCGGCGCAATCTCGTCCGTTCTCGACCTTACTGCTGCGAAGTACAAAGCCGATTTCGTTATCGTAGACATGAATCCGAGCTTGTCGTCGATCAATCAGAACATATTGATGACGTCTGACAACTTCATTATACCGGCCTCTCCTGACTTCTTCTCGGTTCTGGCGATCGACTCTCTCTCCTCTGTCATCCCTCGATGGTGCGCCTGGGCAAAGAAAGCTCAGACAATCGACGCCCTTCGCTCGGCGACCTACCCCTTCCCCGTCGTGTTGCCGAAGTTCCTCGGTACCGTGATCCAAAAATATCGCCCGCGTGGCGGAAAGGCGTCGGTCGACTTCCAGCGATGGATCGACGACATCAACCGATCAGTGAAGACCAAACTCCTTCCGGTGCTCCAAGCCGGTGGCCTCCTCGTAGACGACGCACGCTACACAGCGGCAAAGATGGGCCCCGAGAGAAACCTGTCCCTTATTCCTGACTTCAACACGCTCATTGCTAAGTCTCAAAAGACGTCTACTCCTGTTTTTGCCCTGACGAAAAAGCAACTGGAGCGCAGCGGTCAGATTTTGAAGAAGACACTTGAGAATCGAGAGAAGTTCAAAAAACTGTTCCAGGATTTGGCGGAAAAAGTCATCACGCTAACCGCCTAGCACATGCAGCACGCGCTCGATCAGTTCAACGAGAACATCGGACGCTGCGAGGCGCTCGGAGCGCTCCATGTCTCCCTGAAGGGTCAACTCACTGCGGCCGTGGATATCTCCGACCTCTTGCGGGCCCAAATCGTCCTCGCTGTCAGTGCCTTTGACTTCTATGTGCATGAAGTGACCCGCCTCGGGATGCTCGAGACACAGGCGGGGAGGCGGCTGCCGGCTACGGAGTCGTTCAACAAGTTCCCGGTCTCTATGGCCTCGGTGAACGTGGCCCTCACTGGCGCTCCCGCTTGGTTCGACGCCGAGATTCGCCACCGTCATGGCTTCCTCACCTTCCAGATGCCCGACAAGGTTGCCGACGCCATCCGTCTCATCTCTGACGTCAAGCTGTGGGCAGCAGTCGCGCCCTCTTTGGGCACGACCGACGTCGCGGCGAAGACACAGCTCAAGCTCATCGTCGAACGCCGGAACAGAATCGCACATGAAGCGGATCAGGACCCGACAACGCCGGGTCAGCGTTGGCCGATTGATGAACTCCTCGTCGCGAACGCCGTGGATTTCCTCAAGCGAACCGTCGCTGCAATTCACGCCGTGCTATGAGCGTTCTGCCCCGCCCAACAACGCACGGCCGCAGAGGTCGCGCTTCGCGCGACACAGCCGCGGTCGCCGCGTGCTCGCTCCTCCGTCGCTGCGCGCGCAGGGTTGTGCTCCGTCGACAAGCCGCGCCAGAATGAACGTGATCGTGCGGCTGTCGGCCGTGCGCAACGTTGCACATGCCCGCTACGCGGGAAAAGGTCGTCGTGACGACGACGAAGTGGTCAACTCGCTCGCGTCTTTCGATCGACCGTGTTTAGCGACACGCATGTGGCACGGCGCGCGCATCGCGTCGACGGCAATGCCGGCAACGGTGCAGGACATCTTCCGAAGCGGATTCTCTGCGTTCCAGGGCGATCGCGAGCTCCCTTCACGAATCACCAGGGCTGCGCACGCAATCATCGCGTGCAGGACAGCGATGCTCGGTGGTCACGTCGAGCGCTGCCCCGATGGTCACTTCGCAAAGATCCACTACAACTCGTGCCGGCACCGGTCCTGCCCCGGCTGCAGGTTCATCAGGGTGGAGCAGTGGCTCGAGGTTCAGCGAGCGCGGTTCCTGGACTGCGGTCACCACCACGTCGTGTTCACGATCCCCGAGGAGCTCAACACGCTTTGGAGGCACAACCGTCGCGAGATGACCGACGTCCTCTTCGCGGCCGCGAGCGAGACCCTGCTGGAGCTCCTCGGGGACCCGAAGCACCTCGGCGCGAAGCCGGGCATCATCGCCGCGCTGCACACGTGGGGACAGGCGCTGCAGTTGCATCCGCACCTCCACTGCGTGGTGACCGCGGGTGGCCTCGACGCGAACGGGGACTGGCGCGATGCGAAGAAACGCATCCTTCTCCCCGGGCGTGTCGCGCGTGACCTGTTTCAGGGGCGCTTTCTCGGCAAGCTCTCCCGGCTGCTCCGCGCACGACGGCTGCTCCTGCCGGAGGACCTGGACGAGGACGGCGCGGCTCTGCTCATCGACTCGCTTTGGCGGAAGCGGTGGCATGTGCACGTGATGGAGCGGTACAGCAACGTCGAGGGCGTCTTGAACTACCTCGGGCGGTACGTGCGTGGCGGCCCGATCGGCAACGGGCGAATCGTTGCGTTCGACGGAGCCACCGTCACGTTCCGCTACGCGGACAACCGCGACAAGGAGCCCGGCAGCGTGAAGGGCAAGGCGAAGGTGATGACCCTCAGCGTCGACGAGTTCCTGCGCCGGTTCCTTGAGCACGTGCCGCCGAGCGGGTTGCGCGTTGTCCGCAGCTACGGTGTCTACGCGAACGCCGCCAAGCGGAGCTCCCTTTCGCGGGCGCGCCGTGTGATGGGCCAGGAGCCGGCGCGAGAGCCGCGAAGAGCTTCCATCGACGCCGTCGTTGCCAAGCTTCGCTGCCCGGATCCGCGGTGCTGCCCCGCGTGTGGCAAGCGCCTCGTCCGCGTCGGAGAGCTCCCTCGCGACGACCGAGGGCGACGACGACGACTGGTGACCCGATGCGCAGCATGAGCTGGCCGGGTTGTCGCGTCGGCGACAGACCTGCGCGCCGAGACCAGGCGACAGAATGCTCCGAGCCGCGCGACAATCTCCTGCCGCTGCCGGCGATCGAGCAGCGGCACCCACCGGTACGACGGACGGCGCTCAGGACCGGCGCGGTTCCGAGGGCGACCCGCACCAACGCCCACGTACGCGGGCACGTGCAACAGCGCACTGGCGCAAAGCTCCCCGCCGTGGGCCGCTGACGCGCCCACAGCGGGGAGTCGTCCGCGCGACACAGCACGTGCAATAATGGGCGTCCTGGCGCGCAGACGCCGCCAGTGCTCAACGTTGGCAGCGGGAACACAGATGACCAAGAACTCCCCCCTTGGTGCCCGGCAGCGGTCGTTCTTCGACCTGCTTCGCGACCGTTCCGGCAAGAGCGTGACGGACGAGGAAATCCTCGAGGCGACTGGTTGGAAGCGGTCAACTTGGAAGGTCTACTCAGGCAACGGAGTTCTCGATCCGTTCCTCGCCCCGGTATCGGCCGGGACGTACAAAGTGGTCTGCCCGCCAGACATCGATGAATGGGAGTTTCATCGGCGACTTTCGCAGAGCCCGCAGCGGCGACACATTGGTGCCCCATGCAAGCAGGCGTTGGCTCGCGAGCTTGTGAAGAAGTCTCGCGACAACATGATTTTGGCGCTCGAACTTTACAATCGCCCCAGTCTTGAGAATCGCCTGGACGCGTTCTCCATGCTCTTCTGTACAGCCTGGGAACAGTTGCTCAAGGCCGAGCTGATCGAACAAGATGGAGAGACCGCGATCTTCCGTCCGCAGAAGCCGGGCAGGCGCCGTGAGTCGATCAGCCTAAGTGACGCTGTCGCAAAGTGTTTCGATCAGAACGACCTAGTGCGGAAGAACCTCGAAACAATCGAAGAGCTGCGTCATGGAGCTACTCATCTCTTGATGGCCCCGCTCCAGGCGCCACTGTCCCGGTTGTTTCAGGCGGGCGTCATCAACTTCTCAACACGTTTCAAAGAGGTCGCGGCTGAACCGCTCTTGCCACGTAGTGCAGTGGGACTCCTATCGCTCGTCGGCGACGACTCGTTGCCCGATGCCACGGACCTGAAGAAGCTCTACGGCGAAATCACTGCGGCGGACATTGCGGAGCTCGCTGCGGAGTTGGGCACAGAGATCAGGTCCGTGAACGACCCGCGCTTCGCCGTGACGGTGGAGTACCGACTGGCCCTTACAAAGAAGGAGAAAGACGGAGACATCATGCTGGCGACTGCGGCGGACGGCGCGAACACGGGCCTCGTTCTCGTGAAGCCGGTCAGCGTCGACAAGACCCACCCATTCAGAGCTGCTGAAGTCCTGACTGAAGTCACGATGCGAACGTCGTTGCCGTTTAATCGACACGATCTGCAGGCTGTCCTTCACAAGGAGGGCTGGAAGAACAGCGACAACGAGTTCCACCACCTCCAACTGAACCCTGATACCTCGAAGTACTCCGAGAAGGCAGTTGCCTACATTTGCAGATGCATCACGCAACGCCCGGAGTACCTGCAGAACGCGCGGGAGTCGTTGTCACACCACAACCGATCGCTTCGGAGCAAGTCGAAGACGGCGAGCTGAGTCGCGCAGCCAACAATGATGGGATGAGGAGGCCGGTGCTTCGGACGTGCGGCGATCCATGATCGCTCAAGCACAAGGAGGATGGGATGACGTCGACGACAATGACAATCGGAATCGACCTTGGTGATCGGAAGAGCCACGCCTGCGTGCTCGATGAGCATGGAGAGGTCTTCTGGCGCTCGGAGTTTCCCTCGACGCGAGAAGGAACGTGTCCTTCCGGCAAGCGTGCGTGACCGGCCCGCCGCCGCGAGGTAGCGCCTCCTCCCTCGGAGGTGGCCCATGGGTGAGACGACGTCGAGGAGAATCGAGCGGCTGCGTGGGGAGATCGAGGCGTGGCGCCGCTCGCGCTACGAGCGCGCGCCCCTGCCAGCGCGGTTGTGGAGCGAAGCCGTCGCGGTCGCCCAGGAGCTCGGCGTCAACCGCGCCCGCGTTGCGCTCGGGCTGAGCTACCGCGGGCTTCAGGCGCATGTCGACCGCGCGGGGACCGCGCCGACCTTCGTCGAGCTCTCGGGCGCCGACGTCCTCGCTGCGGGCGCGAGCGCGGCGTGCGGCACGTCGATCGAGATCAGCGGCCGCGACGTCCACGTTGTCGTTCGACTCGGCGGCGGCGCAACGGTCGACATCGCCTCCCTCGTCGACGTCGTGCGAGGACGCGCGTGATCCAGGTGACGCCGCAGACGCGCATCCTCGTCGCGGTGGAGCCGCCCGACTTCCGCTGCGGGATCGACGGGCTCGCCAAGGTGTGCCGCACTCAGCTCGCGGCCGACCCGTTCACCGGCGCCGTCTTCGTGTTCAAGAACCGCCGCTCGACGTCGGTCAAGCTCCTGGCCTACGACGGCCAGGGGTTCTGGCTCTGCCAGAAGCGGCTCTCCTCGGGCCGGTTCCGCTTCTGGCCGTCGTCGACGAGCGGAGCGTCAACGACACTCAAGGCGCATGAGCTTCACGTGCTCCTCTTCGGCGGCGACCCGACCGGTACGCGCGCCGCTCCAGCGTGGCGGCCGGTAAGCGCGTAGGCGCTGCCACAACTCGAGCCTGAGCGCGATCGATCGTGGAGACGATCCCCTCGCGGATCGTGATGTGATCCAACAGCGCCATGGTGAAACGGCTGAAGCGGCGGGCCCCCAAGCCCAGGCTCATCGGCAAGGAAGAGGCGGACGCGCTCCTCGCGCGCATGCAGGGCGTGATGAGCGACGAGGACATCGCTTTCGTGCGTTCGGCGCTCGAAGCGAACCAGTCGATTGGCGATGTGCTCACGTCGTCGATGTCCGAGGCTGACGGCCTCGAACGCATCAAGGCGGCGCTCGCGCGGGTGAGGCGCTCGTGACCACCCACGGGCCCCAGATCGTCGATGTCGACGCCGAGTTCGCCGCCGCCGTCGTCGGGCGCGCGCAGGTGCTGATGCCGTCCGGCGATGCAGCGTTCATCGACGCGCTCGTTCAGTCTCACGCACTGGTGATGACCCTGCTTCGCCATGACCGCACGACGATCGCGCGTCTCAAGCGACTCTTCGGCATCGCGAACAGCGAGAAGACCGACAGTGTCTGTCCACCGTCCAGCCCTGCGAGCGAATCCAGCGACACGACCACGACGACGAGCAACGATGACGAGGTCTCCACCGGCAACGACGGCGGTGATCGTGACGACGGCGATGGCGGAGCGAAGCCGAAGGGGCACGGTCGCCTTCCGGCGCTGGCATTCCCCGACGCGCGCCACGTCGAAGTCCGGCACGACAAGCTGCACGCCGGCGCCACATGTCCGTGCTGCACGCGCGGCAGGCTTTTCGAGATGAGCGAGCCATCGCGGATCGTGCGCATCTTCGGGCAAGCACCGCTCGCCGCCGTCGAGTGGGACTGCGAGCGCCTCCGCTGCGGTGGCTGCGGCGAGGTGTTCACGGCGAAGGCGCCCGAGGAAGCGCAGGGGCCGAAGTACGACGACAGCGCCGCGGCGATGATGGCTCTCTTGCGCTACGGCGCCGGTATGCCGCTCAATCGCTTGGACCATCTGCAGAGGAACATGCAGACACCGGTGCCCGCGTCGACGCAGTGGGAAGTCGCTCGCGATCGCGCCGAGGATCTGCAGCCAGTGTATGAGGAGCTCGCGAAGCGCGCCGCCGCCGGCCGCGTGCTTCACAACGACGACACCCACGCGCGTATCCTCGCGCTCATGGGTGATCGTCGCGAGCACCTCATCGAGAAGGGCGAGCTCCCCGACCCCAAGCGCACAGGCCTGTTCACCACCGGCGTCGTCGCCGAGACCGAGGACGGGCGCATCGCGCTGTTTTTCACCGGGCGCAAGCACGCTGGCGAGAACCTCACGGACGTCCTCGCCGCGCGCGACGGCAAGCTCGACCCGCCCGTGCAGATGTGCGACGGCCTCGACCGCAACCTGCCCAAGGGGCACACTGTCGTCCTCGCCAACTGCCTGTGCCACGGACGCCGCAACTTCGTCGACGAGGTGAACAACTTCCCCGACGAGTGTCGCCACGTCCTCGAGGAACTCCGCATCGTCTTCCGCGCCGAGGCGACGTGCCGTAGGAAGTGCCTGACGCCCGAACAGCGGCTCGTCCTTCACCAACAGAAGAGCGCGCCCGTGATGGAGCGCCTGCGCGCCTGGATGAACGAGATGCTCGCCGACAAGCGCGTGGAGCCGAACTCCGGGCTCGGCAAGGCCTTCGCGTATCTCCTCGCGCGATGGGGGCCGTTGACCCTGTTCCTCCACGTCGCTGGCGCGCCGCTCGAGAACAACATCTGCGAGCGCGCGCTGAAGATGGCGATCCGCCACCGCAACAACTCGCTCTTCTACAGGAGCGAACGCGGCGCCAATGTGGGCGACCTGTACATGACGCTCATCCATACGGCAGAGCTCCACGGCGTGAACGCGTTCGAGTACCTCACGACGCTGCTCCGCCATGCGCGCGACCTCGCCGATGATCCGGGGGCCTGGTTGCCGTGGACGTTCCGCGCGACGCTCGAGCACCGGCGCGCCGCGTAGCCGCCCCTACAGCACCGCGGCCGTGGCCGTCACGCACGCTTGCCGGAAGCACACGAAGGAACGACCAACTTTCTCCGTGGCTTCACCGCAGCTCGCGTGGTGATGGAGGTCGGGACGCACTCACGCTGGGCAAGCGTCATCGCGAAGGAGCTCGGCCACGAGGTCATCGTCGCGAACCCGACCCACGTGCGCATGATCTATGCGAGCACGACGAAGTCGGACCAGTTCGACGCTGAGGCGCTCGCCCGCTTGGGCAGAGTGGACGTCGCTCTGCTCCATCCTCTCCGCCACCGAAGCCGGAACGCCCAGGCCGCGCTTGCGATCGTGAAGTCTCGCGACGTGATGGTCCGCGCGCGGACCGACCTCGTGAACCACGTGCGCATCGTGGTGAAAGCGGATGGCGCGCGCCTGAGCAAGTGCGACGCGAACCAGTTCGCGAAGAAGGTCCGTGGCGAGGTGCCGGATGCGCTTTCTCTTGCGTTGTCCCCGGTCCTCGACGCCATCGAAGAGCTGACGAGGAAGATCCGCGCTCTCGAGTCCCTCATCGAGCGGGTGTCGAAGGTGCACTTCCCCGAGACGGCCCGGCTGCTCCAGGTGAAGGGCGTGGGCCCCGTGACTGCGCTCGCGTTCGTGCTCACGCTGGAGGACGTGAAGCGCTTCGAGGACCCTAGGGACATCGGTGCATACCTCGGGCTCGTTCCTCGGCGGCGCCAGTCGGGCGACCTCGACCCGAACCTGCGCATCTCGAAGGCCGGCGACGGCTACCTCCGGCGCCTCCTGGTGAACTGCGCGCACTACATTACGGGCCCGCTTGGCCCCGACTGCGACTTGCGCCGGTTCGGGCATCGCCTCGCGCCTCCTGGCTCGAAGGTGCGGAACAAGCGCGCCGTCGTCGCCGTCGCGCGCAAGCTCGCGGTGCTGCTGGTGCAGTTGTGGCAAACGGGATCGGCGTACGAGCCGCTGCGCCAGGCCGCGGCTGCGTGAACCCTCGACGGAGAAAGGCAGCTGGCAGAAGGAGGATGTTCTTGGCGACCTGAACCGTTTCAACGCTTCAAGCCTATGACGCTTCGTCCGTGTGACTGCGCGCCGTGCATGAGCCTCGAGCTCGGAACAATGATGGCAGCACGCGAACGATTCGGACCACTCTGGGGTCTGAGTAGGCGAAACGGTGGTGCCAGCGAACAACGCGTCGCCGGAGCGACCAGGCAAGGTCGCAGCAACAAGCGGGGTGGATCCCGCCAAGGCAAGGAGTAGCCAACCGCCTTGTATCGAGTCTTGCAGCGTCGACGGCAACGGCGGCGTTGAAGCGTGTGCGGCGCCATCGCACCGGGACGTCTGTCGACGCGAGCATCGATGAGGGTGTCGTCGTCTCCCGCACGGCCCCGTCCCGCCTGCGGCTCGAGCGAGGATTCGCAGTCGACCAGCGCGGGCGAAGACACGTAGAATCCCATAGGCTGTGCCTCAGCGCTTTCGTTCAACGGGGTTTCTTTCCTGCGCGGCTCGCACCGACGTCGTCGGCGCATTCGGCGCGCCGGGAAGACGCCCTTTCGTTGGCTGGCAGGAAGAAGAGAGCAGCAGCGCGACGCGCAGCGAGGAGAGTCTTCGCGATGATCATCCGCAAACCACAGGTCGCCGTGGCCACATCCGACGGACGGGCGCCGGAACACGGTCCATTCGAGTCGCTGCGCTACTCAGACGCCGGCGGCGTCTCCCAGTTCGGCGTCTACGTCGAGACGCTGCCACCAGCTTCGCGTTCGTCGACGCGTCACTGGCATGAGAAGGAGGACGAGTTTCTCTACCTCATTTCTGGAGAGGCGACCGTCATCGAGAACGACGGACCCCATACGCTCTATGCCGGCGACGCAGCTTGCTGGCCTGCGGGAGTCGCAAATGCTCACACGGTCGAGAACCGCTCCGACCTTTCATGTACTTATTTGATCATGGGCACGCGCCTCACGCACGATGTCTGCCACTACCCCGACGCGCAGCGGACGTTGTTCACCGAGGGAGAGACCTGGAGACTCGTCGCGGACGACGGGACGGTGCTGAAGGCCGGCCGAACCTGATGGCGCGACGCGACGATCGGCGACGCCGGGCCCGCTCGTGTTCGCCAACAAGTCGAATCGATGAAGACGACATTTCACAAACTCAACGACGGCTGGAACGCGGAGCCCAACGCGCCGGACCCACGTGTGACGATGATGAGGGGTGCCGATCTATCGCTCCGATTCTTCGCGAACGCGTGTGCGTCCCCCGGTTTTGGCGAAGACGAGGTGCCTCAGCTTGAGCTCGTCGATGCCGCCCGCTACCGGCTCGGTCCCACACCAACGACGAGGGTCGCTGCCCTCCATCACGAGCTTCGATGCTTCGCCACCGGACATGCATGTTCTTGCCGGTAGGCTGGGCTCTGTCGGGTGGCAGCAGCGCGCGTGGCGATGGCAGGAGGCAGGCGTGTCACGTGTTCGAGTCGCGGGTTTCGGCGTTTCGATCGACGGCTTCGCCGCGGGCGTCGAGCAGAGCCTGGAGGACCCGCTCGGCAAGCGCGGTCCCGAGCTGTTCGAATGGTTCTTTCCCACGCGCACGTTTCGCGCACAAAGCGGCGACGGCGCGGGCGGCGAGGGCGGTGTCGACGACGACTTCGCGCGACGGGCCATGAGCGGCTTCGGTGCGTTCATTCTCGGGCGCAACATGTTCGGTCCCATCCGAGGTGAATGGCCCGACGAACAATGGAAAGGGTGGTGGGGCGCCAACCCGCCCTATCACGCGCCGACGTTCGTGCTCACGCATCACGCGCGCGCATCCATCGAGATGGAAGGGGGCACCACGTTTCATTTCGTCACCGAAGGCATCGAGGCCGCGCTGCAACGTGCCCGCGCGGCGGCGGGATCAAAGGACGTCAATATCGGCGGCGGCGTCGACACCGTTCGGCAGTACGTCCGCGCCGGCCACGTCGACGAGATTCATCTCGCGGTTGCGCCCGTGGTGCTCGGTCGAGGAGAAGCGCTGTTCGACGGCATCGATCTTCGCGCGCTCGGCTACCGAACGACGGAGCATGTGCCGACGGCGCGCGCGACGCACATCGTCCTGACGAAATGATTTCACTTTCGCGGACGCACACGAATGTCTCGCATCCCACCCTTCGCGATGAGGCCTCGATGAAAAAACGCGCCTCGTGACTCCACCGATGTCGCTCTCCGCCTCGGCGATGATGCTCCTGTGTGCCGCATGCGCGTCCACGCCGGAGCCCGTGGTTGTCGAGGGCGTCGTTGACGAGCTCCACGACAACGGTGCCTGCGAGGCCGACAGCAGCGCCTTCCTGACGGCGACGCGCTACGACCTCGACGTCGAAGACGGAGCGAGCGCGTCCCTCGAGCGCGCCGTCAAGGTCGGCGGCTTCGACGCGGCATCGGTGGCGGCGGTCGACCGGTTCGAGATCTTCCTCGGCGCGGCGCCCGGCGACGAGGACCTCGCGGCCGACGATGCCCTGCCGCTCGGCGCGAGCGACGCCCGCGTCGCGCTTGCGGAGCCGTTCGCCGGTGGCGTGGACCAGGCCGAGGGCGATGTCTCGGGGGGGTCACGAGCGGATCGTGTCGACGACGCTTTTCACGAGCGATGAAGCCCGTGCGCTCCTTCAGCACCCGATCGAGCTCTGCGACGGCTGCCTCGTGACGCCGCCGGCGTGTGGGGTTCGACGCGCGGGCGGGATGGAGCGCGTGAGCGCGGTGCCAAACGAGCGGGCCTGCGCCGCGGGCGTCGACGCTCCTGCGTTCGTTTGCCCGTAGCGGTCACTGAAGCGCCGGTCAGGGGATGGCAGCGGGCACCGATGCGCTGCGACGACGTGCGCCTGGACCGGCGCCGGCGACGGCGGGAGGCAGGATTCCCGTCGTCGTTCGCGCTAGCCTCACGCTCGACATGGAGACGCCGATGCGACACCTCACCTCGATCCCGTTCGCCCTCGCGCTCTTCGCGAGCGCCGCGGCGCACAGCCAGCCCGCAGCCGCTCCGCCGGGCCCGAACGAGTTCGTGATCCACAAGGCGGAGCACAAGGAGCCGAAGAAGGCGTCGAAGATCAAGCCCACCGACACCGAAGCCGCGGTGAGGCTCTCCGTGGTGGACAAGAAGACGGGGGCCGGGATCCCCGGCGTCGTCGTCTGCTTCAAGGCGCCCGACGGCAAGAAGTACTACGCGGACGAGACCGATGCCGACGGCGACGCGGAGCTCGCGGTGCCGATCAGCCAGACGTACGAGATCACCTATCTGAGCCTCGGGCGAAGCAAGGTGACCGCCAAGGCCGCCGTCGACGGCACGCCGAACCACAACATCCATCTGACGCTCCGCTACCAGCGCCATCGCGGCTCCGCAGGCGAGGCGGCGCCGCGCGTCGTGCTCGACGGTCTGCAGTTCGACACCGGCAAGGCGGACATCCGGCCGGAGTCCCTGCCGCGGCTCGACAGCATCGTCGAGTACATGACCCACAAGCCGAGCATGCGAATCGAGATCTCGGGGCACACGGACAACGTCGGGAACCCGAAGAAGAACAAGGATCTCTCGCTGCGACGCGCGCGGTCTTGCCGGAGCTACCTCGTGTCGAAAGGCATCGACGCCGCGCGCATCGTGGCCGTCGGCAAGGGCGAAGAGATGCCGATCGCAACGAACGACACGCCGGAGGGGCGGCAGAAGAACCGCCGCATCGAAGCGGTCGAGCTGACAACCCGCTCGCCGTAGGGCGGGGGCTTGTCCCCCGCCTCGGAGAGACCCGGCGCCGTGCCAGCCAGGTCGACGCGCCGTAGCGCGGGGGCTTGTCCCCGCGCCGTAGGGCGGGGGCTTGTCCCCCGCGCCGTAGGGCGGGGGCTTGTCCCCCGCGCCGTAGGGCGGGGGCTTGTCCCCCGCCTCGGAGAGACCCGGCGCCGTGCCATGCGCGACGTCGTCGTCCCCGCCGCGGAGACCCGCAGCGCGAGACAGGCGCCGAGGGCGCGCGGCGTGGACATTCGCGGCGGGGCACACCGTCGTCGTCAACGACAAGCCCCGTCCCGCCGGGGATGTCGTCACGCCGCCAAGCCCGGTTGACGCGCTGCGCGCAAGGACGTCGGCCTGACGACGGAGACGCAGCGATCGCTTGTTGACCGCCGCGCGGTTCCCTCTACCGTGACACGATGCTGCGCGGCGTCGTCACTTCGTTCCTCGTCACCCTCGTGGCAGCACCGGCGGCGCGCGCCGCGAGCTTGATCCCCGGCCCCGGCGAGCCCGGCGAAGACCCCGCGCTCACGTCGCTGGCCGCGCAGTACGAGCGGCAGTTCCACACCTTCGACACGCCCTTCGGCGCGTCGCTCGAAGGCCTGGTCAACGATCCCGCGCACCGCAGCGTCATCGACGCCTTCATGGCGCAGGACGCCGAGCTCGACTTCTTCGCCTTCACCTCCGCGCAGGGAACGCCCCTCCACGTCGCCGACGTCGTCGACGGCTACATCGAGACCGGCAATCTCGGCATGTTCGGCGGCGTCGCCGCCGCCGGCGACGCCTGGCGCTACGCCGTGCTGCGCGACCGCGGCGCCCCCGCCGCCGACGTCGACGCCGCGCGCGCCGACCTGCTCGCCGCCATCGCCACCTTCCACGTCTTCGCCACCATCACGGGCTTCCCCGGCGCCCTCGCCCGCGGCGTCACCGAGGTCGGCTTCGACGGCGGCACCCTCGAGCCCGTCCCCACCACCTGCGGCAACTCCTGGGAGCGCGACCACGCCGCGTGGCACGCCGACGCCACCGGCCAGTGGCCCGGGTGGCTGTGGATGGACGACACCAGCACGGACCAGGTGCTCGGCTACGTCTTCGCCCTCGGCGCCTTCTGGGACGCCGTCGCCGCCGATCCCACCGTCGACGACGCCGTGCGCGCGCAGCTCCAGAGCGACGCCGACGCGCTGGCCCTCGCCCTCATGGAGCCCGTCGACGTCGGCGGCAGCGAGCCCCTCGACCTCGTCCTGCGCGACGCCGCCGGCTGCCCGACGAGCTTTCACGACCTCAACCCGCGCGAGGTGGAGAACCCGAGCGGGCCACCGGTGATCCTCCCCGCCGACAGCAGCCAGCTCAACGCCTTCAACGCGCTGGCCGCGCTCGGCATCGTCCGCACGCTCTATCACGTGACCGGCGACGAGACCGTGCGCTCCTACTACTACGACGAGCTCGTCGCCCACCGCGGCTACGCCGACATCCTCGACCAGGGCGTGGGCCGCCTCCGCGACATGTTCCTCGACGTCTGCGTGCTCGGGCGGTGCGCGGTCACCAACTTCTCCAACGTCAACATGGCGTTCGTGGCCGTCTATCCGTTGCTGCGCTACGAGGGCGACCCCGGGGTGCGCGCCCGCACCCGCGACGTGCTCGACGGCGAGCTGTGGAACAACGGCCGATCGCACGGCGGCGTCAACCTGCACCAGCCGCTGTTCAGCGTCATCGAGGCCGGCTTGCGCGCCGGCGCCAGCGACGACGACGCGGCCGACGACGCGGCCGCGGGCCTGACGGGCTTCCCGACGCCGCCCGCGTGGCAGGTCGACGTCGAGAACTGCGACGCGAGCGAGATCGCGGCTGGCTCCTGCATCGGCATCGACGGCAGCACCGTCATCACCATCGACAGCGTCCCCGGCCACGGCGGCACCGTCGCTGCCACCGAGGCCCTCCCCATGAACATCCGCCCGGTGAGCGACTTCATGTGGCGCGAAGATCCCCGCGAGGTGAACCGCGGCGCCGACAACCGCCTCGAGCCCGGCGGCGACTTCCTCGCCGCCTACTGGCTCGGACGCTCCCTGCAGCGCACCGACGACGACGACGACAACGTCTCTCCCTTCGCCCGCTTCCCCGACGGCAGCGGCGGCCCCCCGGCGCTCTCCGGCGAAGGCGAGGGCGAAGGCGAAGGCGAAGGCGAGGGCGAAGGCGAAGGCGAAGGCGAAGGCGAGGGCGAAGGGGAAGGCGAGGGCGAGGGGGAGGGCGAGGGCGAGGGCGAGGGCGAGGGCGAGGGCGAAGGCGAAGGTTCGACCGCCGGCGAGGGCGAGGGCGAAGGCGCGACCGCCGGCGAGGGCGACGGCGAGCCGAGCTCCGGCTGCGGCTGCAACAGCGCGGCCGGCCGCGGCGACGAGGCCGCCGCCGCCGCGTTCGCGCTCGCGCTGCTCGCCCTGCGGCGCAGGAGCGCGCCGCGAGGGTGAGGGCCCGGCGGTCCCGGCTGGCGCGACGCGAGGAACACCGCTAGGCGCAGGGGATGCCTGCGACATTGGCCGTGAGCGAGCTGACCCAGAGCTATGGGGGTCGAACGCTGTTCGACAACGTCACCATCGCCTTCCCCGCCGGCAAGCGCTTCGGGCTCACGGGGCCGAACGGCGCGGGCAAGTCGACGTTCATGAAGTTCCTCGCCGGCGACGCCGAGCCCGCCAAGGGGAGCGTGTCGCGGCCGCCGAAGACCTCGATCCTGCGGCAGGACCAGGCCGCCTACGACGAGCACCGCGTCGTCGACGCCGTCATCATGGGGAACAAGCGCCTGTGGGCGGCGCTGGCGGAGAAGGCGGAGCTGCTCGCGCGCTGCGAGGCGGGCGACGACTTCACCGACGAGATGGGCATGCGCCTCGGTGACCTCGAGACCGTCATCGGCGAGGAGGACGGCTACACGGCGGAGGGCGAGGCGGCCAAGCTCCTCGACGGCCTCGGCATCCCGGTGGAGCAGCACACCAGCGTCATGAAGAGCATGAGCGGCGGACACAAGCTGCGCGTGCTCCTCGCGCAGGCGCTGTTCGGCCGGCCGGAGTGCCTGCTGCTCGACGAGCCCACCAACCACCTCGACCTCGACAGCATCCGCTGGCTCGAGGGGTTCCTGCTCGCTTACGAGGGCATCCTCGTCGTCATCAGCCACGATCGGCACTTCTTGAACGCGGTGACCACGCACATCGCCGACGTCGACTACGAGACCATCATCGTCTACACCGGCAACTACGACGACATGGTCCTGCAGAAGTCCGAGGTGCGCGGCCGCATCGAGAGCGAGAACGCCGACAAGGCGAAGAAGGTCGAGCAGCTCAAGGACTTCGTCGCCCGCTTCGGCGCGGGCACGCGCGCGTCGCAGGTGCAGAGCCGCAAGAAGGAGATCGAGAAGCTCCAGGGCACCGAGCTCAAGAAGTCCAACATCCAGCGGCCGTACATCAAGTTCGAGACCGGCGGCCGCCCGTCGGGCAAGCAGGTCCTTCGCGTCGAGAACCTCTCGAAGACCTTTCGCACACCGGGGAAGGCCGACATCCCCATCGTCGATCGCTTCAACCTCACGCTCCTGCGCGGCGACAAGATGGCGGTCATCGGCCCGTCGGGCATCGGCAAGACCACGCTGTTGCGCCTGTTCTTGAACGAGGTCGCCAAGGACGCGGGCGAGGTCGTGTGGGGCCACGAGGTGCGCGTGGGCTACTTCGCGCAAGACCACGCCCACGGCATCCCGCCACACGTCCCGCTCTGGGAGTGGCTCTACTCGCTCGATGAGCCGCGCACGCCCGCCGAGCGCGCGAGCCGCGAGGACATCCGCAACCTCCTCGGGCGCGTGCTGTTCTCGGGTGAGGAGGCGCTCAAGCACACCGACGTCCTCTCCGGCGGCGAGACCGCGCGCTTGTTGTTCGCGAAGCTGATGCTCCTCAAGCAGAACGTGCTGGTGTTCGACGAGCCCACCAACCACCTCGATCTCGAGTCCATCTCGGCCCTCAACGCCGCCCTCCGGCGCTACGACGGCACGGTGGTCTTCGTCACCCATGACCGAGACCTCGTCGCCGACGTCGCCACGCGGGTGCTCGCCCTCAGCAAGCACGGCATCGACGACTTCCAGGGCCCCTACGACGAGTTCCTCCGCAAGGTCGGCGAGGCCCGCCTCGATCGCTGAGCCGACCTCGGGGTGAAGAAACGCGGGGGACAAGCCCCCGCCCTACGCGTCGTCGACGGAGCCGACGGAGCCGACGGTGCCGACGGAGCCGACGGAGCCGACGGTGCCGACGGTGCCGACGGTGCCGACGGAGCCGACGGTGCCGACGGTGCCGACGGTGCCGACGTCGCGAGCGGGTTGAAACGCGCGCCCGGGAGCTCAGAGCGCCGCGACGACCACCCTGCTCGCGCTCACGCGCGACCCCGCGCTGGACAGGTCGGCGCCGCACGCGTCGGCGAGCATGACGAGGTCCCGGTCGGACTCGACGTGAAACCCCGCGCGCTCCAGCAGGGCGCTCATCTGCTCGACGGTCCAGAAAGACCGCAGCGGCTCGTTCTTCCAGACGCTCGGCAGGGCCGGCGGCGGGGCCGCCGGGACCGCCGGCGGCACGACAGGCGGCGCTTGATACGCGATCGCGATGCGGCTGCCGGGGGCCGAGCGGCGCCGCACGACGGCGAGCGAGGCCTCGACGTCGGCGGGCGCGAGGTACGGGATGACGCCCTCCCACAGCCACGTCGTCGGCTCGAGCGGCTCGTGCCCGGCGGCGGCCAACGCGGCGTCGAGCGAGTCGCTCACGAAGTCGACGGCGACAAATCGGATCTCCTTCGCGGTGGGCTGCAGCGTGGCCGCGCGCGCGCGCTTCGCGGTCTGCGTCGCGGGGTGGTCCACCTCGAAGACCACGGTGCGAGACAGCTCGCTCATGCGCCACGCGCGCCCGTCGAGCCCTGCCCCGAGGTTCACGAGCTGCGGGTTGGTCACGGCGCGAATCGCGTCGTCGATCGCCACCGTGCGCGCCACCATCACCTCGGAGCGCATGCGGATCAGGAGGTCCCGCGGATCGGGCTCGCCGTCGCCCCGGAGCCGCGCGAGCGCCTCGCGGGCATCAGCGGAGAGGAACGTCTCCGCGGTCGGGTCCGAGAACTTCGGAGCCTTCGTCTTCCCGTGCGCGGCCGCGCGTGCGAGGCACACGAACTCGGCGGTCTTGCTGCCCTCGTCCTCTTTCATCCGGGTCTCCTGAGCTGCGAGCAAACGGCGAGCGTAGCGAACGCGGGGTTCCGCCCCCAGTGCGCGTGCGCTCCGCGTGATCCGGCGGTGCGTCCGGGCTACATCGGCAACAGCTCGCTCAGCTCCTGCCAACGCGCGAACAGCTTCTCGATGGCGCCGTCGATGCCGGCGAGCTCTTCGCTCATGGACTTCGCCTGCGCCGGGTCGGTCTTGAAGATCTCCCCCGACGACAGCGCCTCGGTGAGCGCGGCCTTGCGCGCCTCGGTCTCCTCGATGGCCTTCTCGATGCCCCCGAGCTCCTGCTCTTCGCGATAGGAGCGCTTCCGCCGCTTCGAAGCCGGAGGCGCCGACGGAGGCGTCAACGACGACGGCGTCGACGACGCGGGCGACGGCGCCGACGGCGACGGCGCGATCGAGGCGCGCAGGCGCGTGTAGTTCGTCCAGTCGCCGGGGACGGCGACCACCTTGGCGTCGCCCTCGAACGCGAGGATCCCCGTCGCCACGCGGTCGAGGAAGCGGCGGTCGTGGCTCACGATCAGCGCCGTGCCCTCGTGCGCCAGCAGCGCCTCCTCGAGCACGCCGAGGGTCTCGACGTCGAGGTCGTTGGTGGGCTCGTCGAGCAGGAGCAGGTTCGAGTCCTCCTGGAACAGCCGCGCGAGCGCCAGGCGGTTCTGCTGCCCGCCCGACAACGTCTTCACCCGCCGGTAGCGGTCGGCGCCCTCGAAGAGGAACTGCTCGAGGTAGCTCGCGATGTGCACGCGGCGCTCCCCGACGAACACGTGGTCCCCCTGCCCCGCCAGCACCTCCTCGAGCGTGGCCTCCGGATCGAGCGACGCGCGGTGCTGGTCGAACAGGGCGACGCGCGTGTTCTTCCCCCGCACCACCTCGCCCTTGTCCGGAGCGAGCTCGCCGAGCACGGCCTTCAACAGCGTGGTCTTGCCCGCGCCGTTTTCGCCGACGATGCCCCAGCGGTCGCCGGGGACGAGCGCGAGGTCGAGCCCGTCGACGAGCACGCGGCCGCCGCGCGACAGCACCACGCCCTTCATTTCGAGGATGCTCTTGCCGAGCCGGCGCGCCTTGGCCCCCTCGATCTCCACGCGCTTTCGGTGCTCGCGCAGCCGCGCCGCCTGCTCCTCCACCTCCGCCGACAGCGCCTCCGCGCGCTGGATGCGCGCCTGCTGCTTGGTCGTGCGCGCCGGCGTCCCCGCGCGCAGCCACGCGAGCTCGCGCACGTAGAGCCGGCGCTGCCGGTGCGCCGTCCGCGCCGCGTGCTCCTCGCGCAGGAGCTTCTGCTCGAGGTACGCGTCGCTCATGGTGCGGTGGTCGCCGGGCGGGGCGTACGTGAGGATGTGGCCGTCCTCGACCTCGACGACGCGGGTAGCGACGTCGTCGACGAAGGCGCGATCGTGGGAGGTGAAGATCACCACGCCGCGGCGCTTTCGCAGCTCCGCGGCCACGAACGCCATGCCCTCGATGTCGAGGTGGTTGGTCGGCTCGTCGAGCAGCAGCACGTCGGGCTGTTGCAGGAGCAGCCGGGCGACGTCGAGGCGGCGGCGCCCGCCGCCCGAGAGCGTGCCCACGGCCTCCTCGCGCTGGGGCAGCCCCAGGCGCGTGAGCACCTCCTCGACGCGGTGCTCGCCGAGCTCCTCGTCGGGGTGCGTGACCGCCGCGAGCGCCGCGCGGGCGACGTCGACGACGCGGGCGCTCTCGTCGAGCTGCGGCGTCTGCGCCAGCAAGCCGACGGTCTGTCCGCGGCCGCGCTCGACCACGCCGTCGTCGGGCTCGAGCGCGCCGGCGAGGATGGACAGGAGCGTGGACTTGCCCGCGCCGTTTCTGCCGAGGAGCGCGACGCGCTGGCCGTCGTCGACGGTGAGGCTCGCGTCGTCGAAGAGCTTCCTCGCGTCGTGGGCGAAGGAGAGGTTGCGCACCGCGAGCATGTCCCGCATATAGCATCCGTGGCCGCCCCGTCCGCCCCCCTCCGCGGGAAGATCGTCGTCGTCGGCGCGGGCCTGCTCGGGCTCGCCGCGTCGGCGGAGCTCGCGCGACGCGGCTTTTCGGTCACCGTCCTCGAGAAGGCCGTGCCGGGCGCGGAGGCGTCCACGGCGGCGGCGGGCATCCTCGGGCCTCAGCTCGAGCACGACGACGACGGCCCCACCCTCGACCTCGGCGTCGCCGGCGCGCGCGCCACCCTCGACCTCGTCCGCGCGCTCGAGCGCGAGCTCCCCGCGGGCGAGGGCGCCGTGGACCTCGTGAGAAACGGCGCCCTCAAGGCGGCCTTCGACGAGGACGACGCCCGCGCCCTGGAGAAGCGCGTCGCCTGGCAGCGCGCCCGCGGCCTGCGCGCCGAGCTCGTCGACGGCGCCGAGGCCCGGCGCCTGGTGCCCGCCCTCGGCGAGGGCGTCCTGCGCGCCGCCGTGTTCCCCGACGACCACTGCCTCGACCCGCGCGCCTATGGCCGCGCCCTGCTCGCGCTCGCCCGGGCCCGCGGCGTCGTGGTCAAGACCGGCGTGCCCCTGGTGCGGCTGCTCGTCGACGGCGGCCGCTGCGGCGGCGCCGTCCTCGACGACGGCGCGCGCGTCGAAGGCGACGCCGTGCTCGTCTGCGCCGGCGCGTGGTCCGCGCGGGTGCCCGGCGTCGCGGAGCTCGCGGGGCTCGACCCCGACGACGTGCACCCCGTGCGCGGCCAGGTGCTGCAACTGTCGCCGCCGACGACGACGACGACGACGTCGACGGCAGCGCGCGTCGACCGCGTCGTCTACGGCGCCGGCGCCTACGCCGTCCCCCGCGGCGACGGCCGCGTGGTCTGCGGGGCCACCACGGAGAACGTCGGCTTCGAAAAGCGCGTCACCGCGGCCGGCGTGCACGCGCTGCTCGACCGCGTGTTGCGGGCGCTGCCCGCGCTCGGCGGCCACACGCTGTCGTCGACGTGGGCGGGGCTGCGCCCTGCCACGCGGGACGGCCTGCCGCTGCTCGGGGAGACGCGGGCGCCGGGGCTGTGGCTGTCGACGGGCCACTACCGAAACGGCGTCCTGCTCGCGGCGGTGAGCGCGGAGATCATCGGGGCCATGGTCGACGGAGAACGGCCGAACGTCGACGTGGCGCCCTTCAGCCCGAAGCGGATAGGCTTTCAAGCATGAAGCACATGGTGCCCCACGACCTGTCTTTCGACCTCGCCAAGAAGGCCGCCGACGCGGCTCTTCAGTCCTACAAGGCGCGCTTCCCCGACTACGACCCGCAGGTGACGTGGACCGACGACAAGACCGCCAACGTGGCGCTCAAGGCCAAGGGCATCTCGCTCAAGGGCGTCTTCGAGATCCTCCCCGACGCCATCGCCATGGACATGGAGGTGCCGTTCCTGTTGCGGCCGTTCAAGAGCAAGGCGCTCGAGGTGATCGAGGAGCAGATCCGCATCTGGATCGGCAAAGCCAAAAACGGCGAGCTCACCTGAGGTCGGCGGCGCGGAACACCCGCGCCTCGGTGCTGCGCCACAGCGCCTCCCGCCCCATGCCCATGCCCCAGGCGAACAGCCCGCCCGTCCCGTCGAGGACGTCGCGCGTGGCGCGGTTGGCGGCGGTGACGGCGTCGTCGACGTCGACGCCCTGCACCAGCTTCGGCAGGAAGAACGCGTAGAACACCGGGGCCACGTTGGGGCCGCCGTGGCCCACGAACATCTCTGCGCCGAGCGCCAGCCAGCGCGGTCCGTAGCGCGCGCCGTCGCCGCCGGTGTCGTAGACGAGGTGGAGCGCGGGCCGCTCATCGGGCGGCATCCGCTCCACCCACGGCACGTAGCTCCTGCCGAGGTCGAGGAGGAACAGGTCCACGGAGCAGCCCGCTCGCTGCGCCGCCGACAGCGCGGCGACGACGCGCGCGTGGCCGTCGTCCCGGTCGTCGGCGGTGATGTACGCCCAGGCGTCGTAGCGCTCGGCGAGGAGCGGCTCCGTGAACACGTGCGTGCCCACCTGCTCGAAGCGCGGCACGCGGTCGCGCAGCGCCACCGCGGCGCGACAGGGCCCTCCGCGGCGGACACCGTCACCGCTCGAGCCGTCGACGGCGGCGGGGCGCGGCAGGGCGTGGGAGATGCGCAGCGGCAGCGCCACCGCCAGCACCGATCCCGCCAGCGCCGACAGCAGCACGACGAACGAGAGGGTGGCGAGGCCGCGCGCGCGCATCGGCCGGATCATGGCGCCTCGCCGGCGCAGGGCGTGTGTCCCCGATCAACCCGGCAGCGCGCGCACCCACAGGCCGTGCTTCATGCGCATGGTCACCGTGGGGTCGGGGACCACCGGGTGTCCCGGCACGCGCTCGAAGCGGAAGCTCCGCAGGAGCGCGGCGAGGATGACCTTGGCCTCGAGGATGGCGAGCTGGTCGCCGATGCACTTGCGCGGCCCGCCGAGAAACGGGAAGTACGCGTACTTCGGCCGCGCGGGGTCCTCGACCAGGAACCGCTCGGGGTCGAAGCGCAGCGGATCGCGCCACAGCTTCGGGTGGCGGTGCACCGTCCACTGCGACACGAACAGCATCCTCCCCCGGGGTACGCGGTAGCCGGCGAGCACGTCGTCGCTCTCGGCGTAGCGCGCGACCATCCACACGGGCGGGTACAGCCGGAAGGTCTCCTTGAGGACGGCGTCGAGGTACGGGAGGCGCGCGACCGGGTCGTCGCCGGCGAGCTCCGCGCGCAGCCTGTCTTCGACCCCGGGGTTGTCGAGGAGCGCGTGCAGCGCCCAGGACACCGCCATCGACGTGGTCTCGTGCCCCGCCGAAAACAGCGTGGTGACCTCGTCCTTGAGCTGCGCGTCGGTCATGCGCTCGCCGGTCTCTTCGTCGACGGCCTCCATCAGCATCGACAGGAGGTCGTGGTGCTCCGCCGTGCCCGCGCGCCGGCGGGTCTCGATGACGTCGACGACGAGCGCGTCGAGGTCGTTGCGGGCGCTCACGAAGCGACGGTTGGCCGGGGTGGGCACGAACAGCGGCGCGTTGATGCCGACGGTCCGCTTGATGAGCTGATGCAGCAGCTCGTTGATGGCGCGGCCGGCGGCGTCGCTGTCGCCGCTGACGTCGACGGAGAACAGCAGCTCTCCGATGATGCGCATGGTGAGCTTCATCATCGCCTGGCTGATGTCGAAGCCGTCGGTGCTCTCCGCGATGGCGGCGACGGCCTCGCCGGTGTCGCGCTCGATGGTGCGCATGAAGCCCGCGAGCCGCTCTCGGTGGAACGCCGGCTGCGCGATGCGGCGCTGGCGCAGCCAGAACGAGCCCTCGCTCGTGACCAGGCCGTTGCCGAACACCTTGCGCAACTGCGCGTAGCCGCGCGTCTGCTTCGTGTAGTTCTTGACGTTGTCGACGAGGATGCGCTCGACGGCCTCCGGGTCGGACACCACCACGATGCTCCGCACGCCGGCGCGGACGCCGCCGACATCGCCGACCTCGTCCCGCACGCGCGTGAGGAGGGCGAGCGGGTCGGCGGCGAGGTCGCGCAGGTGGCCGAGGCCGGGCAACCCGCCCGGCAGCACCGGAACGGAGCGCGGGCGAAGACGGGGAGCGTCGAGGGTTGCTGCGACCATGTTGCCTCCTTCACGGCACGGACCTAGAATATGAGCGATTGCTCGCATTGGTTACTCGCATTCATCCGTCGACGGAGATCAGGCCATGAGCCCTTCCAGCGCTCGCAAACAACCCCGGCAGGAGCGTGCGCGCGTCACGGTCGACGCGCTCCTGGAGGCCACGGCGCAGGTGTTGGTCGAAGAGGGCTACGACGGCGCCAGCACGAACAAGATCGCGGCGCGGGCGGGGGTCTCGGTCGGCTCCCTCTACCAATACTTCGAGAGCAAGGAGCAGCTCGTCATCGCCGTCGGCGAGCACCACCACCAGCAGCTCATGAGCGTCGCCGCCGCCGCCGCCGCCGACATCGACGAGCTGCCGCTGCCGCGGGTCGTCGACGTCATCATCGGGGCCATGCTCGACGCCCACGCCGTCGACCCGGAGCTGCACCGCGTCCTCAGCGAGCAGATCCCGCAGGCGCTCATCACCTCGCGCATCGAAGAGGACGGCGTCGCGTTCCTGCGGGCGATGTTCGACGTGCATCGTGACAAGATCCGCCCCGACATCAACGTCGACGCCGCCGTCTTCGTCCTCGTTCACGCGGTGGAAGGCGTCACCCACGCCGCGGCCCTCGACGACACCGGCAAGCTCAAGGACAAGCGCGTCCGCCGCGAGCTGGCTTCGATGATCACGGCGTACCTTCGACCCTGAGCGCGCCGCGCGGGGTATGCTGCCGTCGTGGACCTGACGGCCCTGCTCCGCGGCGACCCCGCGACCTTGGACACGTTCCTCGACGACGACGACGCCCTCGCTGACCTCATCGCGCACGCGACCGGGTCGCCGGCGCCGGCGCCGGCGTTCGCGCGGGCGCTCGCGTCCCGGGCGTCGCCGCGAAGCTGGCGCGCGCTGTGGACGCGCGGGGCCCGACGGTTGCGCGCGCGCCGCGAGCGACGGGGGGAGACCGTCGTGCTCACCGAGGAGCAGGTGTGGCGCGCGGCCGCCGCCGCCTTCGCGTTCGAGTCGCTCCTGCAGGCGGCGCCACCGATCGATCCCGCGGTGCTCGAGGTGCGCCTGCTGCGCCTCGAGGAGGATGAGGCGCCGCCGCCGGACGCGGTGCGGCTGCTCTACGGCGACATCGTCGCTGCGGCGCCGCGCACGTCGCTGCACACGGCGGCGGCTCTCCTGGTTGCGCGCGCTGCGTTGCCGCGCGGCGTGGTGGCGAGCCTCGCGCGCATCGACGAGGCCGCCGCGGTCGCCGAGGCGGACCCGGCCCTGCGCCCCCACGTCGCGCGCATCCGCGTGGCGGTGCTGTTCTTCGCCGGGCAGTACGAGGAAGCGGTCGCGACGTTCTCCGCTCGCCCCCGCGTGGAGGGCCTCGGCGCGTTCCGCGCGCCCATCGTCGATGCGTGGCGGCTGCCGCACCGCCGCCCGCGCGACCGCGTCGTGGCGGCCGCCGACGAGCTCACGCAGATCGTGCGCTGGGCCGACGACGCCACGCCGGAGTGGGCCCGCGGCCTCGGCGTGCTCGCGGCGCGCCTGGAGAGGAAGAAGCGCGCCGACGCCGTCGTGGTCAGGCGCGCGTTCGAAGAGGCCCTCGACCGTGTGCTCGCCGTCGACGAGGCGCGCCCCCCGGACAAGGAGGTCTGGGAGACGGAGCTCGAGGTGGTGGTGCGCCAGCTCCTCGAGCGGGGCGAGGCGGACACCGCGGCGCAGGCGCGGGCGCGGGCGCGGCGCTGACCTTGGCGCTGGCGCTCGGGTGCGCGCCGCGGTACGCGCGAAGCGTGAGAAGACGCGGCCAGAACAACGAAGCATGGATGGCGCGGTGGCGCGACGGGTGCTGCCCCGTCCACGGCGGCGGCCTCGTCGATGATGACGCCGGCGACGGCCTCGTGCGCTGCAGCGTCGAGGAGTGCACCGTGCGCGCGAAGCGCTTCGCGGCCGGCGACGCGTACCACGCCTCCTTCGGCTGGCGCGAAGGGCCCGAGGAGATCCGCGCGCTGCTGGCCAAGGCGGGCGACATCGCCGCCCAAGGGGATGAGCCCGGTCCGCGCGCGCGCCGGGTGCGCACCTCGTATTCGCTCGAGCCGCGCTGACGTCCACCTCGGCGCGCGGCTCCGCTTTTCGGCGAACGGGCGGGGGCTCGTCCCCCGCGTCTGTCGCACGCGGAGGATCGGCGACGGGTGACGGGCGACGCGAGAGAGATCGAGGAGACGAGGAACGAGGAACGAAGAACACGAGGTGCGCGGAAGCGACATCGACTCGGACGCTCGGCCGGCGGCCAGCGGATCGCGGCCGGCGGAGATCGGACCTCGACGCGCGGCGAGGCCGAGCCCCGCCGCGCGCGGCGAGCCTCAGCGAAACTTGTAGAGCATGGCGCAGAAGTGGTCGCAGCGGTCCTGGCCGACGTCGCGCTCCGCGGCGGTGACGGCCTCGCTCAGGAACGCGATGTCGAGGATGGCGCTCACCTCGCGCGCGCTCCCGGCGGCGATGTCGAAGTACCGTGCGCGCTCCTTCGCCGACTGCTTGCGACAGCCCTCGGAGAAATTGAGCGTGATGGATGACGACGCGCGGCGCAGTTGGTCCTTGAGGTCCGCGAAGCCCGGCGGAAACTGCTTCGCGAGCTGGAAGCACTGGCCGTAGATCTCCAGCGACTTCCCGTAGAGGCGAGTGTCTCGGTAGTCCATGTTCAATCCTCCTTCGAAGGCCGAGCACGGCGGCCTTCAAAGCCTGCGTGGCCGCCGCGCGCAGGCCGAGAAGGAGGACGAACATGGCCTCGGGGTCACTCGCCGTTTCAGGAAGTGCTGTCGGTCGTAGGCCGGTTCTCGACGAGAGAGTGCTCGCGCTTCATGGCCTGGCCCGTGTGGTCTTCGCGAACCCCGACGTGGGGCCAACCGGCTGCCGCGCGGTTTCAGCAACCTGAAGGACGAGCTGCGCCGCGCGTCGGCCTCGGTGACGTTGAACTTCTGCGAGGGGGCCATCGAGCGTCCTACCGCGCGGCGAATGGGTTCGAAGCGCGCGCCCGGTGTGACGATTTCCGAACCGCGCTGCGAAACGACGACGGCATTGCGGCCGGCGCGTAGGGCGCCCCCTCGTGGGGCGCGTCGGGGGGGACCGGCACCTTCGATGGCGCCGGGTCACTCCGATGCGGGGGCAAGCCCCCGCCCTACGGGTCCTCGATCGTGGCCGACGTCGCGAAACGCGCGCCCGGTGTGACGACTTTCAAACGGCCCCGCGGAGGATCAGCGACGGGTGATGGGCGACGCGAGAGAGATCGAGGAGACGAGGAGCGAGGAACGAAGAACACGAGGTGCGCTGAAGCGACATCGACTCGGACGCTCGGCCGGCGGCCAGCGGATCGCGGACGGCGGAGATCGGACCTCGACGCGCGGCGAGGCCGAGCCCCGCCGCGCGCGCCGAGCCTCAGCGAAACTTGTAGAGCATGGCGCAGAAGTGCACGGCGGCCTTCAGAGCCTGCGTGGCCGCCGCGCGCAGGCCGAGAAGGAGGACGAACATGGCCTCGGGGTCACTCGCCGTTTCAGGAAAGTGCTGTCGGTCGTAGGCCGGTTCTCGACGAGAGAGTGCTCGCGCTTCATGGCCTGGCCCGTGTGGTCTTCGCGAACCCCGACGTGGGGCCCTCAAGCGCTTCGCGCTTTTGACGAGGGCCCCACGTCGGGGATCCGCAAGGAGACCAGGCCATGAAGCACGAGCACTCCCGCATCTACCTCACCTCGCGCGCGCTCAACCGCGAGGCTGCCGCGCTCGCCAACCGGCTGCCGCGTGGCTTCAGCAACCTGAAGGACCAGCTTCGCCGCGCGTCGGCCTCGGTGACGTTGAACTTCTGCGAGGGGAGCCGGCACGAGTCGCTCGCGGAGCGTGGGCGCTACTTCCGGATCGCGTCCGGGAGCGCCGCCGAGGTGAGCGCCATCGCGGATGTCGCGGAGGACTTCGGCGTCATCGCTCCCGAGCAGCACGCGGCCATCAAGGACTACTGCAATCACCTGTGCGCGATGCTGCGGCTGTACCGGTGATGGCCGCTCGGCGGCGGAGCTCTGCGGAGCTTCGCCGCTCTCTCGATCGGGAAGGGCGACGCGAGAGATGCGGGAGGGGTCGAGGGCCCGACAGAACGAGGACACGAGGGACACGAGGGCGGCCCGGATCGGATCCGCGGCCGGCGGCAAGCGGCTCGCGGCCGGCGGAGATCGGAGCGAGACCGCCCCCAGGCTCAACGGGTTCGAGACGCGCGCCCGGGTGTGACGATTTGCGAACCGCGGTGCGTAGGGCGGGGGCTTGTCCCCCGCATCCCCACGCGCGCCCGCCGACGGAAAAGGCGGGGGACGAGCCCCCGCCCTACGGGTCGTCGACGTAGCCGACGTCGCGAATGGCTCGAAACGCGCGCCCGGGTGTGACGATTTGCGAACCGCGGTGCGTAGGGCGGGGGCTTGTCCCCCCGCGTCCCCACGCGCGCCCGCCGACGGAAAAGGCGGGGGACGAGCCCCCTACGGGTCGTCGACGTAGCCGACGTCGCGAATGGCTCGAAGCGCGCGCCCGGTGTGACGATTTGCGAACCGCGGTGCGTAGGGCGGGGGCTTGTCCCCCGCATCCCCACGCGCGCCCGCCGACGGAAAAGGCGGGGGACGAGCCCCCGCCCTACGGGTCGTCGACGTAGCCGACGTCGCGAATGGGCTCGAAACGCGCGCCCGGCTTGACGATTTTCGAACCGCGCTGCGTGCGGTCGGCGCTTGACGCCGCAGGCGCCCACTGTTCCGTGATTGCTGCTGGACGGTAGAGTGCGGCTTCACGGCCGCTCGCGCTCGCGGCGGCTACATCGTCGCCGCGACGTATCCAGTCACGACGAAAAGATGGGTGCTGACAGCGCAGAGATGAATGGCGAGTCCTTCGTTTCAAGCATGCTCGACACCGGAGACACCGTTGGATCGGGAAGTCCGACGAACCGGGACATTTCCTGTCGACCGTCCGCCTCTTGTGCCGTTGTCGTTTGCCGCTGTTCTCTCTTCTTCTTGTTCTTCTTGTTCATCGCAGACCTCACAATTGAAATTCGAACGGCTGAGTCTTGTCTTGAGGCTCGCTGGTCGTCCGCACCCAGACATCAACACGGTTCCCATCGCCAGCACCCGCCTTCGTCTCTGGCGTCTCCGCGTGCACGAGGACGCGGCGCTCGGAGCCGGATTCTGGACCTCCCGCCAACTGAAACATGACCTGTGGCTTCGTGGACTTAGCCTCAAGTGCGGTCACGGAGTGACCGAAAGCCGCGAGGTACTTTGGTTGGAGCGCTTCAACTGCGTCCCAATACTGTTGCGGAAGCGACTCCACTTGGAGCCCTACATAATCCTTCTCAACATCCCGCCTCGTTAATGGGAAGTGGTGGGAAAAGAAGCCGCCACCAATCTTGTCAACGATGGCATCAATCTTTGCCTTTTCGGGTCGCGGGATCGAGATGTGTCTCAAGGACGCGACGAGTGATCATCCTGGAAAGCTCATAGGCCCGCTCCACTGCGCCGATCGCAAGCGGATCGATGTGGTCGAAGAGATGGCCAACAATGGTCGTCATATCGGACGGTGAGTACCGCTGCGGATCCTGTCCCTCCTGTTGCTGCGCCTTAAGCTGTGATGCAATGAATCGAATGCAATGTTTGAGGTCTTCAACACTAACAGGAATAGTGTTTCCCTTCGGATCACGCGGCATCAGTGGATGGTTTGTGGTCGGATCCACAGGCCCCAGCGTTGACAGGGGTCCAAGGATCAGGGTGTTCGCACCGAGAGCGACATGGGTGCCAGCGCTCCGCGCCCTGCTGGGAACGAGTACGGCAAACTCGTCGCAGAACTCGCGAACCAGCGAAACCACTTGCCATGGCACTTCGGTCTGCCCTCCCAGCGTATGAACCCAGAGATCTAACTTTGGCACCTTGCCGCGCGCTCGCAGGACCTCGTAGAGCGGCGCGATGACGGCTGGTGTGAGCGGTACGCCATCTCTCATGATCGAGTAACCAGCGGCCCATTAGCGCGCTCCGCTTCAACCTTCTGACGGAGCGCAAGGTTGTCCACGACGCGTACGCGTTGGCACGCGCCAGTGAGCGTGACTTGGGGTCCCTGGGCAGGCGGAGGAGCAGGGGGCATGAAGGAGCTTCCGCTATCGCCACCGCCGATCCAGTGCCGGGTCTCGAAGTCAGCCCGGCTGTAAGTCCTTGAAAATTCAGGGATGGTTGTCCGCTGCTTGCGTCCGCCCCGCCGACGTCTGCTTGGGCGTGCGGTTCTCGCCGATAGCTCGCGGGCGTCGCTCACGTCGCATGCGCCGCCGGACTTGATAAAGGTAGTACCCGGCGTTTGTATCAATAAAACATACGTATCTTTCCTTGCAATAGCTCTGTATTCCCATCCACCGCAGTTGTAATCTCCAAGCGCTGTAATTGTTCGTTGGCTTCCAGAACCAACTACCGCTTCAAGTTCACCAGAAAGATGATGTGGACGGTCTCTGACGAGTGCGTGTGCGCGGAATTTGAACGCCTTTTCGGTAGAAGAGCACGGCGACCTCGATCGGCTTGCTCACCAGCTTCGCGATCTTGATGTTCGAAGATAGCTCTGAAATTACAATTTCAGCTTTTTCCAGTGCCGCAAACAGGTTCGCCATGACGCGGTCCCTTCAGTTATTAAGATTCGGTAGCATCGTGCGCGTATAGACATGGTAGCGGAAAGCGGGATACGCCGGTCCGCGACGCCTGCTGCGCAGCGCGTCGGTGAACAGGTGGAGGAAACGGAGCGCGACATCTCGATCGCCAGCGGCTACGTGGCAGCACCCGCCGCGGCGTTTACCCGCGATTGCTCGAGATCCTCAAGTCTTCCGAGTACGGCTTCGAGCTCCTTTTTCTTCTCGGACCGCAGCAACTCGACGGCCGCATGAGTGTTCTTCTCGATGGCGAAGGCGACGCCGATGATTTCGCCGCCGATAGCGAGCATCCCGCCGACAAGCACGAGTAGGAAGGCCGCCAGTATCTTGTCCACAGAAACGACCTTGTCGTCGACGGGGACAGCGTACGCGAACGTACCTGGCTGCTCCTCGCGCAGTTGGTCCAAGACCGCAGCTCGAGGGGTGACGCCGCGACGAAGATCGGCACGTATGCGGGGCGGCACCGACTCGAGTTGCGAGGCCTTTGCGATCAGCGTTTCACAGTCGGCATCCCGATGCCTGCAAGTCCATTCAAACGCGTCGAAGACCTCCGCCGCGCCGCCACTAAACCGCATCTCGTCGTACGCGCGCTGAAAGCGGTCCGTCGGATTGACGAAACCGGCAATGCACCCGACGCCGAGGCCCACGAGGAAAGCCAGCCATCCCCCGGCGCGCATCAACAGGGAAATCAGCGACAGCAAGGGGAACCGACTGTTCATGGATCATCTCCAGACTCTACTGGCAGTTCGTCAGTCCGACTCCCTCGTCGACGACGCATCCACCGACGAGCTGCATCGATGCGCTCACGCCCGCCGCTTCTGCAAACGGAGCCGAGGCTTCGTCGAGGTGCCAGAGGCCGCGAACGGCGAAGTCGACCGGTTGACGGCGACTCGGCGTGAACGCACCCGTGTATCGAGCGCCGCGGCTAATTCGGAGGTCGTCGAGCTGACCGTTGAACTGGACGCCGTCGAAGATCCTGCCGCATGCCGAACCACCACTCGCCCGGCGGCATGTCGAACATCGGATCGTTCAACGTGCTCGACCCTTCAAACGAACCGTCCAAGAAGATCGAGACGGCGCCGTTGTCGACGATGAGCGCCGCGTGGTGCCACACGCCCGCGGAGATCGGAGTCACGCCGAAGAACTCGGTGCGCGTGGCGACGCCGCCGTAGTCGACGACGACGTCGAGGAGATGGTCCCCTTTGTGGATTTGGAAGACGACGTCGGGCTGGTCTCCGTTGACCTGGAAGTACGAGAAGAGGATCGGGTTGAAGATCGCCGGATTCGCGTCGTCCGCCGCCGTGTGCCCCTTCCAAAGGAACCACCCGTCGACCGTGTACGAAGTTCCAAGACATCCGGCTACGCCGGCTGGCGCAACCAGGTAGCTGCGACTGCCCCCGTCGAGAACCTCGGCGACATGGGAAACCGCAGGAGCCGCTGCTTCAGTCCCCGATGGGATGGCGCACGCAAGATCGTCGATCCCACCCGCACAGGTGGCCACGAATGCAGCGGTGCCGGTGAGGCCGAGATCGAGGCCGTTCGCAGACTCATCTCGCGTCGGGTTGCCGCCGGACGCGTCGAAGCGCCAGAGTGCGACCGTGTCCGCATCGCGTGCAAAACGCAGCGGAGGCGCGAACGAGTTTCCGCTGTACCAAACCGAGGACGAGACTCGAACTTCGTCGATCGCCCCTTGGAGTGGTTCTCCGCCGGCAAAGTTGGTGCCGATCTTGACCGGACCAGTCCCGTACGCAGCGTTCGCAGCGGCGGCAGAAACCGTGAGCGTCCCGACGAGACTTCCGTCGACGTAGAGACGACGCGCGGTTCCCTCAGCGACGCCAGCGACGTGATGGAATGTTCCCAAGCTGATGCCGACGCTGTAGTTGCCGACCTCCGTCACTGCCGGGAAGCCGTCATGCACGCCGAACTGCATTTGGTCGGGATCGACGTTCAGGAAGAACCCGACGGAGTTTCCGGCGACGTTGCCGCGAGTATCGAGGATGTAGTTCTGACTGAAGCCTGCGTCAGCGTCGATGCGCACCCAGGCTTCGACTGTTGCTCCACTCGTGCTCGCGGGCGTCGGCAGCGGAGTACCGGTAACCGCGCCCGATGATCCCGGCGCGACCGACGAGCACTCCTCGATGACGTCTGCGGACGCTGTGGCCGGTGCGCTTGAGTCGGTTCCGTCGGTTGCCAGCACGCTGCACGTCCAGAGTTGACCGGGATCGGTCTCGGTGGCAGGTACCGTGTCGCCGGACAGCGTCGTCGTCGTGCTTCCCGCAAACGAAGTACCGTCGTGATCCCAAGTGATGACGTACGAGACGCTGTCGCCGTCGGCATCCGTCCCATCGGTTATCACCTGGCAGACGAGGTCGGTCCCGTCAGGAGCTGGCGTTGGCACTATCGCGATCGCCGGCGACGTTGGCGGCGAATTCTGCACAATGACCGGAGCCGACGTGAGCGTTGAGCCCGTGCCGCAGGCGTCGAAAGCGGAGACGACGACCACGACATCGTCGCCGCGCACCAGGGTTCCGCCGCTGAGCGTATCGACGCCGACGCCAGATGCGACCACCGTGCCGTTCACCTGCCAGACGAAGCTGAAGCTGATCGCATCTCCGTCAGCATCCGCGGCGCCGACGGGCGTCGCCGTCAGGTCGCCGCCCGCGAACGTCGGTGTTGGCCCGACCGCAACGGATGTGAACGTCGGCGGCACGTTCCCGGTGCAGCCGCCTTCGCCCTCGCCTTCTCCTTCGCCCTCGCCTTCGCCCTCACCCTCTCCTTCCCCCGCCCCTTCTCCTTCTCCTTCTCCCCTTCGCCCTCGCCCTCGCCCTCACCGGCGACGCACTCGTTGCCGACGCGGACCGTGCCAGCGCCGCATTCCGCGCTCGGCCCAGCATCCGGCGCTCCGCCGTAGATGTACTCAGCGCCACAGTTGCAGCCGCCGACGAGCGCAACGAGCGCGATCGCGATGACCTTGACGACGGACGCAGTCATCGAACCCCCGGCCGGTAGGAGTACCCCGCATCCAGGACATCGTCACGGTCGAACCTTCGCTGGTCCAACCCGAGACACGGCCGGCGTTGCCGATCTGGCGCATACGACGCTTGTCGCTTTGGCGCTTCTTCCGCGGCAAGCGTCGCGGGACTTGATCTGGGATCTCAGCGGACAAGAAGCTCGGTCGACGTCTCGCTACCCTCCGCGCGGCCTCGCGGATGTCTCAGCGCGATGTCGCCGAGGCCGCGGGAATAACAGACCAGGCGCTCAGTAGGATTGAGACGGGGACACGGGCGCCACGCGTCGAGACCCTTCGAGCGCTTGCCGCCGCCCTCGGGGTGCCGCTTAGCGAGTTGCTCGACGAGAAGGCCCAACGGCCGCCGTTGCGGCGCCGGGCGGACATCGAGAAAGTTGCAGATTTCTCGCCGATGCGTCGCCAGAATCTCGTTCGCTTCACACAACGCTTCGTCGAGCTGCTCCTCGACGAACGTCGAGGACGCCGCTGAAGCGCCGGCCTACGATAGCGGCAACCTCACGCACGTGATGCCGAGTTCCTCGAGGAACGAGCGCAACTCCGTGATGACCGGGTCCTTGAGATCGTCTGGCTCGCCAACGATCCCGACAATCAGGTTGTCGTCGTATCGCTTCTTCCGGTAGTAGACCGCTTGGCCAACGAGGCGTTGCATCTCTGCCGAACTGGTCTGCAGCGACGCCGCAAGCTTTACCTCGACGCCGACCTTTCCGTTGCCAATGTCGATGTCGATCCGCCAGCCGTTGAAGCCGCCAACCGAGTACTGATCAGCGACCGCTGCGAATTTCGGCCCGAGTATCTCCACGATGAGCTCGTGCCGTCGGCCTCGCTTCGAACTCGTCCGCGGCAGGATGATTGTCTCGAGAACACTGAGGACCGCGGCCTTCGTCGGTGGCAAGTATTCTGGTTCCGCGAGCAGCTCGGCAGTAGTCTTCTGCGGAACGAGGGCCGAGCCCAGCACGCCGCCCAACAAGGCGACAAGGGCCGCGGCCATCTAATCCTGCGGTCGCGCTGGATGCTGTGGGTATCGCAGACGACTCTCAGCGCGTCCGCCGAGAAGAGCGAAAAGAACTCGGCAGCATCGATTGCTGTCCGCGTAGACCCGTAAGAGGCGATCGATCCTCTCTGCCTTCGCGCCTCCCTGCGGGAGGCTCGCCTGGAACAGCGCGTCGGCAAGTTCCTGAACGGAAAAGCTGTCGAGCAGATTATTGAGCGCACCCGGATCGATCGCGCCTCCCTCAACTGATCGGTCGCCGATGAGCATAGCCGGCATCGTTCCAGGGTGCCGCTGGGCCGTCGTCCTGACGTGGATGGCGCTTGTGTGACGCGGATCAGCGCGGCGTCAGCTCCGATCCGCGTCGTCCTCTGCGGGATCCTTCGATCCCGCGGAGGCGGCGTGCCGATACCGAAAAGATCCAGGCCACATCTGCGACGGCCACAACTTCGTTGCTCAACATCCCGCTCAACCGCGTGGCCCCATCAATCGCCAACCCGCGCATGACCCTCGACAAGGAGGCGCTCCAAGAACTGATGAAGAGCATCGCGACCAACGGCCTCCTGCAACCGATCGCCGTCCGTGTCGCTGGCGACAAATACGAGATCGTCGGCGGGCACCGCCGGTTCCACGCCGTGCAGGAGCTCGCCCGCAAGCACCCCGAGGACGCACGCTTCGCAACGATCGCCGCCCTCGTGGTCAACCTCGCCGACAAACAGATCGCTGGCGCACGTCTCGCCGAGAACATCAGCCGCGCCGACCTCTCGCCGCTGGAGATCGCCGAGGGCATCGCCGATGCGCTCGACAAGGGCATGACGCAAGTCGAGCTGGCACAGAGCCTCGGTTGGGAGGAGCGCAACGTCTACCGCTACCGGCAATTTCATCAGGCGCCGGCATGGCTCAAGGCGTTCGGGAGCGTGGTGCCCTCGCCGGTGAAGAAGCTCGATGAGGCCGGCGTGCCCGTCCTCGACCCGGTCACCGAAGCGCAGGTTAGCACCAGATCGAGAAGCTCCCCGGCCTCGAGCTCACCCATCTGCTCGAGCTCTTGAGGCTCTACAACGTGCTCCGGGACATCGATGTCCTTCAACTCGCCGAGCAGGGCGGCGAGAAATTCAAAGCGCAGGCTGAGCGGACCATCCGTCGCCTCGCGCGCGAGGCGGCGAAGGAGCAATGGTCCATCGCCAAGCTCCGTACCGAGATCAAGCGCGTCAAAGACCCGGCGCCGAAGACGCCGGCGTCCGCCAAGCCGGCGTTCGCCATCACCAAGAAGTCTGCGTCAATCGACTTGACGCGCACGCTGCCGCGCAGCGAGCGCAACGAGCTGGCCGCGCGGCTCAGGCCGCGCTCGTCGCCTTCGGCTTCAAGACCGTCGTCATCACCGACGTCGCGTGAACATCACGGTGAGCGCCGGCGCCGAAATGGGCGCCGGCGCCACCAATGTCGCCAGCGACAATTCAATCAAGATGCCAACTTAAGCCGCCAAGACGAGGCGTCACCAAGGGGTTGCAACCAAGATGACATGGCATCTTGAAGAATCTCAAATCCAATCAGGAAGATGCCATCA
>CAVZJB010000014.1:0-255204 GCA_963775425.1 uncultured delta proteobacterium
CTAGAACACCGATCAGGTTGCTGCGAGCGTTGGGACGCGGCTCAGCGTGATGGGCGAGCGGGGAGCGGTCACGTGTACGGCAAGCGCGTGCGGCTCACGGGCGCGGTCACGGCGAGGGGGACCGCGACCGCTGCCGTGACCGCGAGTCGCACGCGCTGCCCGTTCACGCTCCCGCTCGCCGTTCCCGCTCCCGCTGTCCGTTCCTGAGCCGGACTCGTGACTGACCGGCTCTGCTTTTCGCCGCGCACCTTCCGCGCCAGCGCCTCGCGTCTCACGACGAGGAACGAGGCTGGCGCTGTCACGGAAGCCGCGCGTGGTGGGGCAGAGCCGGTCAGCCACACGAGACCGGCAAAGGAGCAACGATGCAGCACGACAACGAGAAGCAGAACAACGTGATCGGCCCCGCCCGCTGGCAGTTCGACCACCATCGGCTGGATGCCTTCCACGTCGCTCGAGACGCCATGGTCCTCGGCGTCGGCCTGAGCAAGCGGCTGCCCCAGGGCTACGGCAAGCTCAAGGACCAGCTCGAGCGCGCACTGGTCGGCGCATTCACGCAGACCACGGAGGCGTCGGCCCGCACGGACAATGATCGCCGTGCTCGCTTCCGCGCCGCCCGGGCCGAGGCCGGTGAGGCGGCGGGAGTCCTCGAGGGCGTGGTCGCCCTCAAGCTCATCACCGCCGCCGAGGCGGACCCGGTCCTCGCGCTCCTGTGGCGGCTATGCGCCATGCTCACCAAGCTCGCCGGCTACCACCGGTGACGTAGCGGGCGCGCCCCGGCTACTTGCCGGGGCGCGCCTCTTTCGCCAAGGGCGATCGACGCGGGCCCGAGAATCTGATCCCCTCCGCGACGGAGGTGATGATGGCAATCGAGCGATGGAAGCCGGCCGTGAAGCCGTCGGCGGAGGAGGAGCGAATCCTGGCAAGGCTGAAGACACACCGGAAGCTGTTCGCGTTCTTGCGGCTTCACCGCCACGAGATTCTCGACGACGAGTTCCAGGATCTGCTCGCCTCGAAGTACCGCGACACCGGCGCGGGCGCGCCGCCACAGCCTCCGGCGATGATGTGCATGGCGCTCCTGCTGCAGGACTACGACGGCGTGTCCGATCGCGAGGCCGTCGAGCGCACCGTCATCGACTCGCGGTGGCAGATGGTGCTCGACTGCCTCGGCGCGAAGAAGCCCGCGTTCTCGCAGGGCGGCCTCCAGCAGTTCCGCGAGCGCCTCATCGCGCACGATCTCGACGTCAAGCTCCTTGAGCGCACCGTCGAGGTCGCTCGGCGCGCGAAGAGCGTCGACTGGCGGAAGCTGCCAAAGACCCTGCGGGTGGCGATGGACTCACGCCCTTTAGTCGGCGCCGGGAAGGTTGAGGACACGTTCAACCTCCTCGGCCACGCCGCACGGAAGATCGCAGAGTGCGCCGCGACGACGACGGGCTTGTCGTTCGAGGATGTCTGCCGCCGCTCGCACGCCACGGTGTTGCTGGCGCCGAGCATCAAGGCCGGCCTCGACGTCGACTGGAGCGATCCAATCGAGAAGGCGGACGCGCTCCAGACGCTCTTCCTGCAGGTGTCCTCGCTGACCGAGTGGGTCGGGCGCATCATGGGCGGGGAGGGGCTCGACGGGCCGATCACGAAGTACCTCGAGGCGCTGCGGCAGGTTCAGGACCAGAACCTCGACGACACCGACGGCCGCGTCTCCATGCACCAGGGCGTCGCCGCCGATCGCCGCGTATCGATCGAGGACGAGGAGATGCGCCACGGCCGCAAGAGCAAGAGCCACCGCTTCAACGGCTACAAGGAGCACATCGCCGCCGACCTGGACAACGGCGTCATCCTCGCGTGCGCCGTGACGCCCGCGAACGTCCCCGAGGAGGAAGCCGCGCCGCTGTTGAAGGCCGACGTCGAAGCACAGGGATTCGAGATCCTCGAGCTATCCATCGACCGCGGCTACCTCAACAGCACCATCGTTGACGACGTCGAGAAGGCTGGCGGCGAGGTGCTGTGCAAGCCCTGGCCAACGCAGAACGCGAAGGGCCTGTTCACCAAGGCCGACTTCCGCATCGACCACGCCACCGGCACGATCACCTGTCCCGCAGGGGAGGTCGAGAAGTTCGAGCCCGGCGACGTCGTCGAGTTCGATCCCGACGCCTGCGGCAGATGCCGCCTTCGCGCCCAGTGCACCCACTCAGCGTCTGGGCGCGGCCGCACCATCCGCGTTGCTGACGACGAGCGCCGACAACAGCGTCTCCGCGAGCTCCGCTCGACGCCCGCCGGCCGCATGCGCCTTCGACGCCGCACCCGTGTCGAGCACCACCTCGCTCACGTTGCTGCCCGCCGCGCCCGACGGGCCCGCTACCGCGGGAGTCGCAAGAACGCCTTCGCGCTGCGCCGGACGGCCGCGCTGCAGAACCTCCAAGCGGCACAGCGCGCCATGGTGGCGTCGTGACGCTGGTTTCAACCTGTTCGGCGTTCTAGCCCCCGGCTGGTGAGCAGGTTGCCGCGAGCGTTTGAACGCGGCTCAGGGTAATGGGCGAGCGGCGAGCGGTCACGTGTACGGCAAGCGCGTGCGGGTCACGTGCGCGGTCGCGGCGAGGGGACCGCGACCGGTGCCGTGACCGCGAGTCGCACTCGCTGCCCGTCGACGCTCCCGCTCGCCGTTCCCGCTCCCGCTGTCCGATCTTGAGCCGGACTCGTGGCTGACCGGCTCTGCTTTTCGCCGCGCACCTTCCGCGCCAGCGCCTCGGATCTCACGACGAGGAACGAGGCCGGCGCTGTCACGGAAGCCGCGCGTGGTGGGGCAGAGCCGGTCAGCCACACGAGACCGGCAAAGGAGAGAACGATGCAGCACGAGACGCAGAACACGGTGACCGGCCCCGCCCCCCGCTGGCAGTTCGATCACCACCGGCTGGATGCCTTCCACGTCGCTCGAGACGCCATGGTCCTCGGCGTCGGCCTGAGCAAGCGGCTGCCCCAGGGCTACGGCAAGCTCAAGGACCAGCTCGAGCGCGCCCTCGTCGGCGCGTTCACCCAGACCACCGAGGCGTCGGCCCGCACGGACAATGATCGCCGTGCTCGCTTCCGCGCCGCGCGGGCCGAGGCCGGTGAGGCGGCGGGAGTCCTCGAGGGCGTGGTCGCCCTCAAGCTCATCACCGCCGCCGAGGCGGACCCGGTCCTCGCGCTCCTGTGGCGGCTATGCGCCATGCTCACCAAGCTCGCCGGCTACCACCGGTGACGTAGCGGGCGCGCCCCGGCTAGTTGCCGGGGCGCGCCTCTTTCGCCAAGGGCAATCGACGCGGGCCCGAGAATCTGATCCCCTCCGCGACGGAGGTGATGATGGCAATCGAGCGATGGAAGCCGGCCGTGAAGCCGTCGGCGGAGGAGCGAATCCTGGCAAGGCTGAAGACACACCGGAAGCTGTTCGCGTTCTTGCGGCTTCACCGCCACGAGATTCTCGACGACGAGTTCCAGGATCTGCTCGCCTCGAAGTACCGCGACACCGGCGCGGGCGCGCCGCCACAGCCTCCGGCGATGATGTGCATGGCGCTCCTGCTGCAGGACTACGACGGCGTGTCCGATCGCGAGGCCGTCGAGCGCACCGTCATCGACTCGCGGTGGCAGATGGTGCTCGACTGCCTCGGCGCGAAGAAGCCCGCGTTCTCGCAGGGCGGCCTCCAGCAGTTCCGCGAGCGCCTCATCGCGCACGATCTCGACGTCAAGCTCCTTGAGCGCACCGTCGAGGTCGCTCGGCGCGCGAAGAGCGTCGACTGGCGGAAGCTGCCCAAGAGCCTGCGGGTGGCGATGGACTCACGCCCTTTAGTCGGCGCCGGGAAGGTTGAGGACACGTTCAACCTCCTCGGCCACGCCGCACGGAAGATCGCAGAGTGCGCCGCGACGACGACGGGCTTGTCGTTCGAGGATGTCTGCCGCCGCTCGCACGCCACGGTGTTGCTGGCGCCGAGCATCAAGGCCGGCCTCGACGTCGACTGGAGCGATCCAATCGAGAAGGCGGACGCGCTCCAGACGCTCTTCCTGCAGGTGTCCTCGCTGACCGAGTGGGTCGGGCGCATCATGGGCGGGGAGGGGCTCGACGGGCCGATCACGAAGTACCTCGAGGCGCTGCGGCAGGTTCAGGACCAGAACCTCGACGACACCGACGGCCGCGTCTCCATGCACCAGGGCGTCGCCGCCGATCGCCGCGTATCGATCGAGGACGAGGAGATGCGCCACGGCCGCAAGAGCAAGAGCCACCGCTTCAACGGCTACAAGGAGCACATCGCCGCCGACCTGGACAACGGCGTCATCCTCGCGTGCGCCGTGACGCCCGCGAACGTCCCCGAGGAGGAAGCCGCGCCGCTGTTGAAGGCCGACGTCGAAGCACAGGGATTCGAGATCCTCGAGCTATCCATCGACCGCGGCTACCTCAACAGCACCATCGTTGACGACGTCGAGAAGGCTGGCGGTGAGGTGCTGTGCAAGCCCTGGCCAACGCAGAACGCGAAGGGCCTGTTCACCAAGGCCGACTTCCGCATCGACCACGCCACCGGCACGATCACCTGTCCCGCAGGGGAGGTCGAGAAGTTCGAGCCCGGCGACGTCGTCGAGTTCGATCCCGACGCCTGCGGCAAATGCCGCCTTCGCGCCCAGTGCACCCACTCAGCCTCTGGGCGCGGCCGCACCATCCGCGTTGCTGACGACGAGCGCCGACAACAGCGTCTCCGCGAGCTCCGCTCGACGCCCGCCGGCCGCATGCGCCTTCGACGCCGCACCCGTGTCGAGCACCACCTCGCTCACGTTGCTGCCCGCCGCGCCCGACGGGCCCGCTACCGCGGGAGTCGCAAGAACGCCTTCGCGCTGCGCCGGACGGCCGCGCTGCAGAACCTCCAAGCGGCACAGCGCGCCATGGTGGCGTCGTGACGCTGGTTTCAACCTGTTCGGCGTTCTAGCAGCCTGCGGCAAAGTTGAACCCTGCGCGTCGTTCAAGCGGGGCCGGCGTCCCGTGCGGCGTCGGGGCACGCCGATGGCGGCACAGCGCGAGCGCACGTCGTCGACGACGCCGACCGCTGGCGCCGGTGGGGCTCAGGAATTGGTCGAGGCCGCGGCCTACGCCGCCCGCTGCTGCTCCACAGGTGCCGCAAGCCGTCTCGCGAGCAGGCTGAGATTGCAGCGCCCTGCGATCAGGTGGGCCTGCATGTGCGCCGCGCGAAGGCCCCACGCCCGCGCCGTGCGCGCACCGTGTCGCACGAGCTGGTTCACGAGGCGCTCCGTCTGTGTACGCGTCCTGTACGCCTCGCGCGTCGCGGGCTCCGCCCACGCGTCGCGTGCCTCGCGGAGCTCCTTCTCGAAGGGGTGGAGGAGCAGACGGTGCCCGCCGGTTTGCTTGCCGCGGCACTGCGCCCTCATTGGGCATTGCGAGCAGACCTCGTTGCTCCACTTGAACACCGGAAGGTGCGTTCCCGCGTCGCTGCTCCACGTCGTGTACGTCGTGCTCGCCGGCTTTCCGGCGGGGCAGGTCACGACGTTGTTGTCGAAGTCGACGTCGAAGTCCTTCCGGCTCAATCGGCCGTCTTGGACGCTCACGGGCGGGGGCGGCGCGATGATCTGAAGGCCGAGTTTTTCTCGGACCCGATGTCGAAGCTCGGCCGAGCCGTAGGCTGTATCGCCGAGGATGCACTCGATCTCGCCGTACAGCTTCTTTGCCCGCGCAAAGAGGCGATGCGCGGGGACATTGTCGTGCACGTTGCCAGATGTCACGGCCACCGAGGCAATGACGCCACTGACGACGTCGCCGACGAGATGAAGCTTGAAGCCATCGAAGGTCGCGCTCTTCGACTTGCGTCCATGCCGCGCCTTGGGGTCCGTCAAGCTGATGAGACGATCGCGCGCAACTCGCTCAGCGATCGTCAGGCGCCCTTTCGCGTCGGTCTCAAGGTCAGACTCGACGGCGCGCAGAACATGGGCGCATCGATGGAGAAGCCCTTTGCGGTGCCCGGAGGCGACGTCCGTGATGTTGCCGCGAATGAACTCGACGACGCGGAGCGCGCCGTGAGCCAGGGTGTCGACGACGTTCGCGCGCGCGTCGTCATCGGACCAGTCAACTCGGAACGCGCCCTTGGTGCTCTTCGCGAGGACCCACGGCGCTTCCCACCGCTCCGCGACCGTGGCGACGGGCGTGTTCGTGAGCTTCGCCCAGCGCTTCGCGAGCCCTCGAACACCGTCGCCGAGCAGCTCGATCGTGTCGAGGACGGCGCCGTAGGCCCACATCGGAGTGCTGTCCGTCGCCCAAGTTGGCTTCGCGACGACGCCGTTTTCGACGCAAAGACGAACGAGATGCTCGTGCAGGAGCAGGTACCTCGGGAGATGAAGCTCAGGGTGGCGGCCGCGGAGAAAAGCTTCGAATCGGCGGACGGTTCTCTCGTCCGGTGTTGCGGCACCGATCTGAAGATCCATCGCCGCGAGCCACCTCGTGTCGTGCTGCGCGCGACGAGCACACGCCCGTCGGCTCATCCCCTCGTCCTCCCAGCGCAACAGCAGCATGGCCGCCAACGAGCGAACGGGCCAGGCTCGTCGTCCTCGACGACCCTCGCCGGCCCAGCCGTCGAAGATCCACGACGGGAACAGCATGGAAGCGAAGCGCGAGAGGATCCAAGGCAGCTCGCCGACGACGAGACAGCTGGGGTCCGCGAACGCGGGACTGAAGATCGAGCGCTGAGCAATGCGGAGCTGAGGCATCGAAAACCTCGCCGCCCTTGCCAACGCAGTCGTAGTGGATCAGCCTGCGCGGGACGTCGGGCGCGTTGGTCGTGTGTTGTGTCGCAACTCCACAACGATCACCGATTCCCGACGTCGTCAATTGCCCTCGTCACCAGCGACGCACCCTCGCAGGCAGCACCGCGGAACCCACCGCCGCGTAACGGATCGATTTCATTGACGAAACGAATTTCGCCGCAGGCTGCTAGGCGACGTCACGGGGCGCGCCCCTATGGCGCGCCCGTGTGGCGCGGGGTTCACGGTGAGCAGAGCAGCAGCGTCGTCGTCCCTCGGTCGTCGGGGGTAGCGACGCTGCGCGAGGAGCAATTGGGGAGGGCGCCGCCGCAGTCCTCGTTGCCGTTGCAGACGCGGGAGCAGCCCTGGGGGGTGCACAGCCCGCTTTGGCAGTCGGTCTCGACGCTGCATGCGTCGCCGAGGTCGCCGGCGCCGGCGGCGACCTCGCAGATGGCGTCGAAGGCGTTGGTGGTGAGGTTGCCGTTGTAGGTGCACACGCGGTCCTGCGGACAGCTCGCGTCGTCGACGCAAGAGGGCACGCACACGGACAGGAGGGTATCGGGCGGACCGAACGGGTACGCGGTGCACGTCTCACCGCTGCCGCAGTCGGCGGCGCTGTCGGCGCAGACCTCGCTGCAGGCGTCGGCGCGCGGCGTACAGAAGCCGCTCGCGCACGTGTCGCCGCTGTTGCACAGGGAGCCGCGCGCGTCCCCGGCGACGGCGGCGACGCAATAGGCGCGCACGGCGTCGCTCTCGGCCCTGAGGTCGGAGCACACGTCGCCGCCACAGTCGCGGGACGACGAGCAAACGACGTCACCCTCGCCCTCGCCCTCGCCCTCGCCCTCCCCCTCGCCCTCGCCCTCGCCCTCGCCCTCCCCCTCCCCCTCGCCCTCGCCGTCACCCTCGCCCTCGCCCTCGCCCTCGCCCTCGCCCTCGCCCTCGCCCTCGCCCTCGCCCTCGCCCTCGCCCTCACCCTCGCCCTCGCCTTCGCCCTGGTCGCTGGCGCACGCGCCGGACGAGAGATCGCAGGCCTCGCCGGCTGGGCAATCGGCATCGTTCTGGCACGTGTAGTACCCGGTGACGCCGCAGGCGTCGCACGACGTCGCGAGGGCGAGCGCGAGGATGGCGAGAGCGGCGAGCCGTGTCATGGGCGGAGCGTAACGCGTCTGCGTCTCGTTCGAGGACAGCACGGCATCAAGCCCAAGCAAAAGCGCGGCGGAGGCCGCCACCGAAGTCGTCGCACTCGAAGGCCCCAGAGAACCCCGAGGAGCGACGACTTCGAAGGCGGGCTCCGCCGCTCCGGGCGCCCGGAGGGCGCGGCTGTTCGTGAGCGTCAGCGAACAAAATCAGCGAACAAAGTTGAAGATCAGTTGGGTGGTGTCGAGCGGGCCGCTGTCGACGCAGGGCTCGTCGTAGCCCTGCTTCTTGAACTCGACCGTGCACACGGCGACGAGCTTCTTGCGCGACGAGACCTTCGCGGGCATGTCGGCGATGATGTCGTTGGCGAACGCCCCCTTGTCGTCGACGCCGAGGTCGCTCACCCAGACCCTGGGCGCGCCGTCCTTGTAGAGCCGGTCGACGAGCGCGAGCGCCTTGTTGGTGGACAGGTTCGCGATGGCGTCGTGGTTCTTGGCTTTGCGCTGTTCGCGCAGCCACGCCCGCGCCTCATGGCGCGCCGGCGGCGGGGGCGCTGCGGCGGTGCCGGCGACGCCCAGGCCGCCGGTGCCGAGGGTGTTGGCCGCGTCGTTGCCCGCGCCGTCGGCGTCGCCCGCGAGCCCGCCGGCGCTCCCGCCGGCCTGCTGCGCCTGGATCTGCGCGAGCAGCGCGTTGAGGTCCTGCGGCTGCGCGTCGCCGTTCGGCGCGAGGAGGCCTGCCTGGGCCGCGTTGTCGTCGAGCTGGTGCTGGGCGGCGGCGGCCTTGGCGCGCTGCTGGAACTTCATGAAGTTGGGGATGGCGACGGCGGCGAGGATGCCGACGACGCAGACGTACAGGTAGACGGTGGCGAGCCCGGTGACGCCGCCGGCCGCGAAGCCGAAGAACGGCGCGAGCACGTAGGACATCGGGTTCCTGCCGACGTCGGGGGCCATGCCGGCGTCTCTCGCGCGGTGCAGGGCGGCCGCGCGCTTGCTGAGGTACGGGTGCGTGCTCGACAGCTCGACGAGGGCCATGATCAGGCTGCCCGTCTCGTGGCGCTGCTCGAGGAGCGCGTCGACGCTCACCTTGCGCGCCTGCCGCCCGCCCGCGGCGAGGACGGCGAGGGCGCGGGCGGAGGTCTCGACGTCGCCGGCGGCGGCGAGGCCGCAGGCGTCGCTCGAGTACTCGCAGGCGCGCGAGTAGGCGGGCCCGAGCAGCGGCACCAGCTTCGCCGGCCACAACAGCCAGCTCCAGCTCAGGTGGCCGAGGGCGAGGTGGCCGAGCTCATGGCCGATGATGAAGTCGACGGCGGAGGCGTCGCCGGGGGCCTTGCCCTCGTCGAGGGTCTCGCACGCGTCGAGGATCTCGGCGTTCAGGATGACGAACTTGCGCGAGAAGAGCTTGGTGGCGAACGCGTTCAGCACGCCGCCGCCCGACGTGACGTAGACCTCGGGGATGCGCTCGAGGCCGAGCTTCTGGCAGGCCGCCTCGATGCGCTTGTACAGGTCCGGGAGCTGCCGGGTCCCGACGCGGACGGCGTTGCCCGTGATGCGCGCGAGCAAAAAGGCGTGGCCGAGGGCGACACCGACGGCGACGAACGGCGCGTAGAGGAGGCCGACCAGGCTGACGACCAGCGCCACCCACACCAGCGACGAGAAGATGAGGGCGATGATGAAGAGGTTGCGCTCCTTGGTGGAGCGGCAGGCGGCGGCGAGCATCGTGGGGCACCCCGAGAAAAGGAGAGCCCTCGTAGCCCGCCGCCGCCGCGGCGTCGGTGACCTGCGCCACGCGGGCGCTCAGGCGATGCCGAGCAGCCGCTGGATGTGGAGCAGCGCCGCCTCGGTGCGCTCGGCGACCTGCTCGCTGCCGAAGATGTCCGTCCCGAAGAAGCGCGCGGTGACCTCGGGCAGCCCGAAGAACAGCAGGTGCACGCCGGCGGTGGACATCACGAGCTGCTTCGGATCCTGCCTGGGGACGTGGCCTTCGGCCATGCCCTGCTCGAGCAGCGAGGCGCTCGTGCGCAGGACGACGTCGAGGGCGTCGCCGGCCGCGGCGAGGGCGGAGCCGCCGTCGACGAACTCGCGCAGCAACAGCCGAGCGGCGACCGGGTTCCCACCGAGGTAGCCCTGCACCGCACGGGTCGCGCGGGCGACACGGTCGGGGAATGGACAGTCGCTCTGGAGCGCCTCGGAGACGTGCGTGCCGAGCTCCGCGAGGATCCCGGAGAGCGACTCGCGATACAGCTCGTCCTTGGTGGCAAAGTGATGAAAGAGAGACGACTTTCGGATGCCAGCCCTTGAGGCGATGTCCCCCATGCTGGCGCCTGCGTAGCCGAGTTGCGAAAACGCCTCCCGGGCGACCCGCAAAAGATGCTCTCTCGTAACGGGGCGGGCCGGTCTCCCGGGCCGCCGTGGCGCCTCTTCCTCGTGCACGTCTCCCCCCGGATGCGTTCACCTGCAATCCTTACACGGATCGGGAGAAAACGGACGTGCACTTGCGCATGCATGCGTTTTCGCCTCTAACGGACGCTATGCCCATCTGGCTCAGCGTGCTTTTCCTGGGGTTTGTCGAGGGTGTGACGGAGTTCCTCCCGGTGTCCTCTACCGGACACCTCCTCATCGCGGAGCGTTGGCTGCCCCGCCAGACCGACCTGTTCAACATCGTCATCCAGTGCGGCGCCGTCCTCGCGGTCGTCCCGATCCCGGTGTTCCGCGCGCGCATCGGCAAGATGCTGCGCATGGGCCCCGAGGGGCGGCTCTACGCCGGCAAGGTGCTCGTCGCCTTCGGCATCACCGGCGCCGGCGGCCTCGTCCTCGACAAGATGGGCTTTCGCCTCCCGGAGACGCTGCTGCCGGTGGCGCTCGCCTTGCTGATCGTCGGCGTGCTGCTGGTCGTGGTCGAGCGCGTCATCCGCGACAAGCCCGCGCGCGACGAGATCACGTGGCTGGTGGCCGCCGTCGTCGGCGCCGGCCAGCTCGTCGCCGCGGTGTTCCCGGGGACCTCGCGCTCGGGCGCCACCATCCTGCTGATGCTCCTCCTCGGCGTGAGCCGCACGGCCGCCACGGAGTTCACGTTCCTCGTCGGCATCCCCACGATCCTCGCGGCGGGCGGCTTCAAGATCTTCAAGGCGCTGCACCACGCGGCGCCCGACGCGCCCGCGGAGAGCTGGTCCATGGTGGCGCTCGGCTTCGTCGTGTCCGCCGCGGTGTCGTTCGTCGTCGTGAAGTGGCTGATGGCCTACATCCGCACGCACACCTTCACGGCCTTCGGCTATTACCGCATCGTGCTCGCCGGCTTGATCTTCGGCCTGCTCTTCACGGCGTGAGGCCGATGATCACCCGCTTCGACACCGCCGCCCTCGACCGCATCCGCGCCCGCCTCGCCGGGCTCGCGGTGCGCACGGCGGGCGAGGACGATATGCCGCGGGCGGCGGTGTTGGTGCCGCTGTGTATCCGGGACGGCGCCGCGGCCGTGCTGTTCACCAAGCGCACCGAGACGGTCGGCACGCACAAGGGGCAGGTGAGCTTCCCGGGCGGGCGCATGGACCCCGAGGACGCCGACGAGATCGCCTGCGCGCTCCGCGAGCTCGACGAGGAGCTCGGGGTCCCGCCCGCGAGCGTCGCCGTGCTCGGGCGGTTTCACGAGGTCATCAGCATCACCCGCATGCGGGTCACGCCCGTCATCGGCTTCCTCGGCGATCGCGCAGATCCGGAGAAGCTGAGGCCGTCGCCGGCGGAGATCGACGACGTCTTCGCGCTCACCCTCGAGGAGCTGCTCGCCGCGCGCGACGTGCGCCCGCTGCGCTCGGGACGGCCCGGCCCCTGGTACACCGCGGGGCCCCACCCGGTCTGGGGCCTCACGGCCTTCATCCTCGACGAGGTGTTGCGCGACGTGCTCGAGCTCCCCGTCCCGCCCCTGTGAAAGCCGCAGCGCCGCCGCCGCCGCGCCGGCCTACTGGCAGGTCTTCGGCGAGCCGGTGCAGACGAGGTCTGCGGAGCAGCCCGTGGCGACGGAGCAGCACTCGCTCGTCGACGTGCAGGTGTGGTTTTTGGCGAGGCCGCCGCAGTCGGCGCCGTTGTCGCCCATGGAGATCTCGGAGCCGCTGGTGTGCACGTTGGATTGCAGCTTGCAGAAGTTGCCCGTGAGCTTGCCGCCGGCGTCGCGCGCGCACGGGTTCGATGAGGCGCAGGTGTTGCTGCCGGGCGTCTCGAACAGCGCGCGGAAGCACTGGTCATACGTGGCCCGGGTGTTGGTCTCGTCGTCGGCCGCCGGTCCCGGATCGGCGAGCACCCCCGACGGGCAGAGGATGCCGCGCGTGCGGAGGGTGAGAGCGCCGGTGGAGTCGGCGGCGGGGATGGAGGAGAAGCTCGTGACCACCATGTCGATGTTGTCGGCGCCCATGGTCATCAGGAATTCCTCGGTGCCGAACGAGTTGTCGATCCGCGACTGCTGCGCGCAGGTGCCGGCGGCGTCGTCGAAGAGGTACACGACGGTGTCGATGGGCGAGCCCACTTGCACGTCGACGGTCATCCCCGCGCGCATGGCGGTGCGGCGGCGCACGTTGAAGCGGTCCTGGCCGTCGAGCGTGAAGCGGTCGCCGGTGATGTTGTCGAGCGTGACGGCCTGGTCCGCGAAGAAGTCGATGGTGCTGGAGGGGATGCTGTCGCAGATGACGGCGCCGGCGTCGTTGGTGCATACGTCGTTGCCGGTGCAGGACTGCAGCGCGCCGCAGAACGGGGCGCCGCAGACCGGCGGTTCGCCTTCGCCCTCTCCTTCGCCTTCGCCTTCGCCTTCGCCCTCGCCTTCGCCTTCGCCTTCGCCCTCGCCGGCGCCGGCGCAGGCGACGGTGTCGAACGTGCAGCTCGTGGTGCACTTCAGGGTGCCGCCGCTGAAGCCGAGCGACGTGCAGCTCCCGCCGCGCAGGTCGTTGCGGTCGCACTGCTCGCCGCCGGAAGCGACGCCGTCGCCGCACACGGCCTGATCGCCTTCGCCCTCTCCCTCGCCTTCGCCCTCGCCGACGTCACCTTCGCCTTCACCGACGGGCAGCGGGCCCGAGGGATCGGCGATGCAGGTGCCCTTCACGCAGATCTGGCCGTCGTCGCAGTTGGCGCTCACCTGGCACTGCGACCCGAGGGGCTCGGCCGGCCCGCAGCCGGAGAGGGTCGGCAGCGCGAGCCCGGCGAGCAGGGAAAGCAGGACGGAGCGCATCGACCCGCGAGCGTATCACGGGGCGCAGGCGCCCGCCGGGTTGCTGTCGAATACGATCTTGATCGTATCCCCGGTGCCGAAGCCGTTGCGGCAACTGTCCGTCACGCAGCAGAAGTGGCCCGACGTCGTGCCGTCGCCGTTCAACAGCGAGCACGGGTTGCGGCCGCACCCCTGCGCCGCCACCCGCGGCGCGCACTCGTCCCAGGTCGCCTCGGAGTCCGTCACATGGCCGCACAACAGCGGCCGCGTCTCCAAGGAGAACGCGCCCGTCGCCCCGCTGAACCCCGTGACCACGAGGTCCGCCTCCGACACGGCGCTCATGTCGACCACCAGCCGGGAGTCGGTGTTCTGGGCGGCCAGGTCGATGTCGTCGTTCTTGTCCACCTGGGTGCACAGGCCGCCGCCGTCGTCGAAGAGGTAGAGCAGCGTGTCGAAGGCGGCGCTCGTGAGCGTCACCCGCAATTGCATCGACGGGTCGGCGCCACTCACGGTGTAGGCGCGCGCGAGGCGCTCCTCGCCGTCGAAGCTCGAGGTGGCGCCGGTGGTGTCGTCGAGGGTGGCGCTCACGGTGTCGAAGACGCCGATGGTGGCGCCGTCGAAGGTGGAGCAGACGTCGCCCTCGCCCTCTCCCTCTCCCTCTCCCTCTCCCTCGCCCTCGCCCTCGCCCTCTCCCTCTCCCTCGCTGGGGCCGCCGTCTTTGGCGACGTCGGGGCCGCCGTCCTTGGCGACGTCGGGGCCGGCGTCGCCGGGGGCCACGACGCCGGTGGGGTCGTCCGCGCAGTCGCCGTTGAGGCAGATGCCGCCGGGCCCGCAGTCCGCGCTCACCTTGCACTCGCTGCCCGGAGGGGCGGGGCAGCCGGGCGCGCCGCCGACGACCCCGGCGAAGGCCACGATGACGAGGACGGCGAGCAACGCGGGACGCACGCCCCGAGGGTAGCATGCGGGCCGCGGCCCGCTCTTCAGAGGGTGGCGTCGAGCAGGTCCTGCAGGCGCTCGATGGTCTCGTCGGCGGTGGGCCGCTTGTCCGGATCTTTTTCGAGGAGCAGCGCGACCAGCCTGTCCACCGCCGTGGGCAGGGACGGCACGACCTCGGACGGCGGGACCGCGGTCTCGCGGAGCTGCATCAGCGCCACGGCCATGACGTCGGGGTTGTCGGAGCGGAAGGGCACCCGGCCGGTCAACAGCTCGTAGAGCATGATGCCCACCGAGTACACGTCGCTGCGCCCGTCGTAGGTGCGGCCGCGCAGGCGCTCGGGCGCCATGTACGCGGGCGAGCCGGCGATGGCGTCGCGGGTGGCGGCCGCGTTGCCGTCGAGGAGCTTGGCGACACCGAAGTCGAGCACCTTCACCACGTCTGCGCCGCCGGCGTGGTGCAGGAACACGTTGGCGGGCTTGATGTCGCGGTGGATCACGCTCTGCGCGTGCGCCGCCGCCAGGCACCGGCACACGGGGATGAGCACCTCGACCGCGCGCGAAACGGAGAGCCGGCTCTTGTCGTTCAGCTCGTCGTCGAGGTTGTGGCCGCGCAACAGCTCCATCACGAGGTAGGCGTGGCCCGAGGGCATCACGCCGAAGTCGAACACGCGCACGGCGTTTTCGTGCTGCACGCGGCAGGCGCGCACCCCCTCGTTCCTGAAGTCCTCCGCCGCCTCCTGCGACGGCGCCTTGCCCTGCACGCGCCCCATGGAGTCGATGGGCGACAACAGCTCGGTGCCGCCGCCGGAGACGCCCTTGAGCACCTTCACGGCGACGTCGGTCTCGAGCGTGGTGTGGCGCGCCCGGAACACCACGCCGAAGCTGCCGGCGCCGATCTTCTCGATGAGCTCGTAGCGCTCGTCGATGACGAAGCCAGGCGCCGGCTCGCCGGGGCCGCTCACCGGGACCGGGGCGTCGGGCTCCTGGTGGCGGCGCAGCCGGGCCTCGATGCGCGCGAGCAGCACGCTGAAGTCGTAGGGCTTGGTGATGTAGTCGTCCGCGCCGAGCTCGAGCGCGCCGACGACGTCCTCGCTGCCGCCGAGCGCCGTGAGCATGATGACGATGACGTCGGGGAACTCCCGGCGCATGCGCCTGAGGGCCTCGATTCCCGACAGGACCGGCATCATCCAATCGAGCAGAATCAGATCGAACGTCTTTCCGCTCTTCTTGCTCTCGTCGAGGATCTCGAGGAGCTCGAGGCCGTTTTGCGCGCCCTCGACGTCGAAGCCCTTCTTCTCGAGATAGATGCGCAGCATCTGGCGATTGGCATCGTCGTCCTCTGCCAGCAGGATTCGCCGCCGCGCCACCATTGGGTCGGTCATCCTCGACCGCGCGACAGATCAAAGTAAACCTGTCCGCGTCGCTGTCCGCCCGGCGACCGCCGTGTGATCCGCGCACGCTGCCGCTGTATACCGGCGGCGTGCCGTCCCCCCGCCGCGCCCTGCTCCGCGCCGCCGCCCCGCTGGCCGTCGTCGCCGTCGCCCTCGCCCCCGCGTGCAAGAGCGCGCCGCCGCCCACGCCGCCGCCGCGGCCCATCGTCATCGACGAGGACGCGCCCTCGCCCGTGACGTGGGCGGCGCTGCACGCCCGGGGGACACAGGTGCGCTTGCCCGCGCGCCCGGCGGTGCCGCTGCACCTCGGCGAGGGCATGGAGCTGGTGCACTACGCCTCGGGCGCCCTCTCGCTCCTCGCGGTGGTGGCCCGCCCGCCGCGCACCCCGCTCACCGCAGACACCCCCGTGGAGCGCGGCCCCGGCCTCGTCCTCGTGCACCAGGGCGGCGCCCTCGACGACGGCACCCTGACCGCCGCCGCGCCCTTCGTCGCCGCCGGCATCGTGGTGATGCTGCCGTCGTTTCGGGGCGAGAACGGGAACCCCGGCGCGCCGGAGGCGTTCTTTGGCGAGGTCGACGACGCCAAGGCCGCGGCGCGCTTCCTCGCCGAGGAGCCCGACGTCGACGTCGACCACCTCTCCGTCTTCGGCGACGGCCACGTGACCGCGCAGCTCGCGCTCGACCCCGATTGTCCGTTCCGCCTCATCGGCGCCGCCGCCCTCCCCGACGCCGCCGACTACCGCGCCCTCGGCGTCACCACCGTGCCGGAGCGCGCCGCGCGCGCCTTCCCGCCGCACGCGCAGGAGGCGGCGAAGGATTGGCTGCTCGTGGGCGTGGACGCGGCCGCATTCGCCGCGCGCGTCGTCAAGGCTTCGCAGCCGGCGCTGCTTTCTGCTTCTTTTCGCTTTGGACCTTGACCCAGTGGGTGGCCTGCTTGAGGCCCTTGTTCACCAGGATGTCGCGGATGAAGCCGGGGACCCAGCCCTTGATGGCGATGTCCACCGAGTACTCGACGATGCTGCGCTTGGGGTTCCCGTCGACGCTGTTGACGCGCCAGAAGCCGACGCTGTCGTCGAGGTCGCTGTTGCGTGTGTAGTCGAGCGTCCAGGTGCCCCAGCGGTGCTCCATGTCGTAGTCGTGGTGGATGTAATACTCGATGCTCACCGGGAAGCTCGAGAATCTTGAAGTCGACGTCGATCTTGCCGCCGTCCCGCTTGTAGACCTCGCACTTCTTCACCTCGTCGATCCACTTGGGGTACGAGGCGAAGTCGTTGATGGTGGCCCATACGATGTCGGGGCTCGCGTCGACGGCGAAGATCGCCATGCCGCGGCCGCCGGCGTCGGCCTCGGTCTGGCGCATCACGGGCTTGTCCTCGTCGATGCGCTTTTGCTCGGCGGGGGTGAGCTTGAGCGGCGGCGGCGGGCGCGGGTAGGGCTTGAGCTTGCCGTGGTGGTCGTGGGGCTTGTTCGGGTCGGCGGCCCAGGCGCGCGGGGACGCGAGCGGCACGAGGGCGAGCGACAGCGCGGCGAGGCCGAGGAGGAGGCGCGTCATGCCCCGAAGGTTAGACGGCGCGCCGCGATGCGCAATCCGCGCGCCGACCGGGGTCAGCGCTGGCAGCGGCGGATGCACTTGCGGATCTCGACCATCAGCGCCTTGGTCTCGTCCATGGAGAGCGTGGCGATGTGCGCGGCCTCGTCCGTCGTCGAGCGCGCGCAGGCCACCCGCTCGAGGCAGTAGCGCTTGAGGTAGTCCACGCGCCCCTTGAGCGTGAGCGACTCGGGCTCGGTGGGCGGGGGCTGCGGCGCGGGCCGCGCGATCTTGTCGGTGGCCGCGACGGCGTGCGCCTCGACGGGCTTGTGTTCCGCCGCCGGCTTGTGATCCGCCGCGGGCTTGTGATCCGCCGCGGGCCTGGTGGTCCGCGCGTCGACCGGCTTCGCCTTCTTGTCGACGGCCGGGTGGCGCCGATCGTCCGCGTGCCGCCGGGTGTCGTCCACCCGCGCCCCGTCGTCATGGGCGCCGTCGACCCGTGCCGTCGTCATGGGCCCCGTCGTCATGGGCCCCGTCGTCATGGGCCCCGTCGTCATGGGCGCCGTCGTCGTGGGCGCCGTCGTCGTGGGCGCCGTCGTCGTGGGCGCCGTCGTCGTGGGCGCCGTCCTGTCCGGCGCCGTCCTGCGTGCCGGCGTCGGCGGCCGGCAGGGTGGCGTCGTGCGGCGGGTCGACGGTGGGCGCGGCCTCGACGAGGACGACGGGCTTTCGGTGCGCGCGCTCGTCGAGGAGCTGCGGCACCGCGATGGCCGCGAGGACGGCGAGGACCACGAGCACGACGGCGGCGGCGGCGGCGATGGCGGCGGGGGAGATGCGCGGCGGCGGCGGCGCCCGCTGCGTGCGCCGGCGAGACGGTGAGGTGACGGGATCTTCGAGCGGAGGGAGCGGCCTCGCCAAAGCGCGCTGCTGCGGCTCGCGCGCGCCCTCGCGCGAGCGCCGCGGCAAGGACGGCGCCGTGGCGTTCATGGCGGGGCGCAGGTTTTCGTCGACGACGCGGCGGGGCGGGGCGACGTCGGCGGGGGTGTCGCCGTCGAGGCTGCGCACGCGGGTGGTGAGCGCGGCGGCGACGTTGGCGGGCATCGTCTGGTCGCTCTCGCTGTCGGCGAAGACGTTGGGGTCGCGCGCGACGCGATCGGCCTCGATCCTCTCGATGAGATCGCTGACGGGCTGGCTCGGCATCTGCGTCTCGGCGTTCGGGTCGAAGCCCGACACGAGATCGGCGAGCCTGCCCCGCACCTCCGCGGGCGACACGACCTTGGTGCGCCCCACCGACGTCGACGTCGACACGCTCGGCTCGTCGCTCACGGCCGGCTGAGCGAACAGCCGCGTGCGCGCCTCCGCGAGCCCCGTGGCTTGGAGGATCATCTCGCGCTCGAGCTGGCGCTCGGCGGCGAAGATCTCGGTCATGAAGCGCGCGCTGGCCCGCCGCGCCTCGCGCACCCGCCGCGACGCCGCGGCCTCGAGGATGGCGTCGCGCATGTGGGCCGCGCTCTGGAAGCGATCGCGCGGCGAGCCCGCCAGCGCCAGCTCCAGGATGTTCCTGAGGTCGGGGGGCACGCGGTCGTAGAGCCTCGGCCGGTGCGTGCCCTTCATGGCCACGCGCCAGATGTCCTCCTCGGAGAGCCCCTCGTAGAAGCGCTCGCCGACGATGAGCTCGTACAGCATGACGCCGACGGAGTAGAGGTCGCTGCGCCCGTCGATGGCGCGATCGCGCACCTGCTCCGGCGCGTTGTAGCGGAGCTTGCCGACCATGATCCCCGGCCGCGTGAGCTCCTGCTTGAGCTCGTGGTCGGCGAGGCCGAAGTCGATGAGCTTCACGTAGCCGTCGAAGCCGAGCATCACGTTGTGCGGGGACACGTCGCGGTGGACGATGCCGAGGGGCCTCCCTGTCATCGGGTCGACGAGGCCGTGGGCGTAGTCGAGGGCGACGAGCACCTCGGACAGGATGTGAAAGATCAGCGTGTCCGGGACCTCCTGGCCGAGCTTCTGGGCCCGGGTCTGGACGTCGCGGATGTTGCGACCCGAGATGAACTCGAGGGCGAGGTAGTAGATGCGGTCCACCACGCCGGCGTCGAGCGTGTGACAGATGCTCGGGTGATCGAGCTTCTGCACCACGCGCGCCTCGTCGAGGAAGCGCCCCACGGCCTCGCGGTCGTCCTTGAGGTCCGTGCGCACGGTCTTGACGACGCAGACCTCGTCGGTGGGCTCGTTGTCGACGGGGCGCAGCGCGAGGAAGACCTGACCCATCCCCCCCTGGGCGATCAACCGGATGAGGGTGAACGGGCCCAGGGGCCGCGGCAGCTCGGTCAGGGATTCGAAGCTCGTGCCCATGAGAGCCGACAAAGGTGATACCACGGTGCTCGTGCTCGTCGCCGAGTTGCTCCTCGCCGTGTCCGTCGCGGCGGCGCCCGCCCCGGTGGCGGTGCTGCCCTCGGTGGGCACCGCCTCGGAGGGCGTGCGGCGCGACGTGGACTCGGCGCTGCGCGGGGCGCTCCTCGACATCGAGAGCATCGACCTGCTCTCGCCCGTGGAGACTCGGCGCCACCTGGTCTCGCTGGCCGAGATGGGCCTCGTGTGCCTCCCCGACGACGTCACCTGCCTCGTGAAGCTCGGCCTGGCCGCCAACGTGTCGTTCGTGCTGGTCCCGGAGGCCACGCCCGCCGACGACGACATGGTCGACGTCGAGATCGGCGTGATCGACGTCTCGGAGGCCCAGCGCGCGCGCACGGTGACGGCGCACCTGTCCACCGGCGACGCCGCCGCGGCCGTGAGCCTGGTGCACCGGGCGCTCGGCCTCGACGCGCCGGCGCCGGCGGATCCGGCGAAGGACCCGCCCGATCGCGTGGTCCCCGACGACACCGTCGACCACAAAACCCCGCCCGTCGACGACGACGGCCGCGCGCACCCCACGCTCGACGACACCGACGACGGCGCCGGCGCGGCGCCGGCGGAGGGCAAGCCGCTGGCGCCGGCGGCGGTGGTGACCGGCGTCGCGGCCGCCGTGGGGGTCATCGCCCTCGGCGGCGCGGTCACATGTGACCTCCTGTACTCGGACACCCTCCCGTTGGCGGATGCCAAGACCCGCAAGGACATCATCCAGCCCGTGGGAGCGGGGTTGTGGGTGACGACGGCCTTCGCGCTCGCGGGCGTCGGGGCCGGCGCCTATCTGTTGATCACGACTCCCGACGACACCCCTTGATAGACTCTCGGCTCCATGTCGGTTCGCTGTCCGATCCATCACGCGCTCACCCCAGGGGCGCTCCTCGTCCTGCTCGCGGGCGCGGGCTGCACCGTGTTTCAGGCGGGCAGCACGCCGTGTGACCAGAACGCGGACTGCGGCGCCCTCGTCTGCAAGAGCGGCTTCTGCGTCGCCGGCGACAAGGTCGTCGTCACGCCGCCCGGCGAGGGCGAAGGCGAAGGCGACGCCGGTGAAGGCGAAGGCGAAGGCGACGAAGGCGAAGGCGAAGGCGAGGGCGAGGGCGACGTCGGCGAGGGTGAAGGCGACGAAGGCGAGGGCGAGGGCGAGGGCGAGGGCGAGGGCGAAGGCGAAGGCGAAGGCGAGGGCGAGGGCGAAGGCGACCCCGGCGTCGCCGTCTGCCCCGGCGGCCCCGGCATCACGCCGCCCGCGTTCGATCGCGCCTTCGCGCACCGCCAGGCGCTCGGCCTCTGTGACGCCGCCGCCCCCGACGCCGACGTCGTCGACCTGCCGGTGACGGTGGTGCTGCAGGCGGGCAACTTCGACTTCGCGTCGGTGCAGGGGGACGGCGACGACATCGTCTTCGTCGACGGGCGCACCAACCAGAACCTGCCCTTCGAGCGCGCGCAGTTCGACCCCGCCAACCAGGTGGCGGTGTTCTTCGTGAAGGTGCCCGCCTTCAACCCCCACGCCCTGTCGGACGCCATCTGGATGTACTTCGGCAACGGCGCGGTCACCTCGCAGCAGGACGTGGCGACGACGTGGAGCGGCCACCTCGCGGTCTGGCACATGGACAACCTCCCCCAAAACGGCCCCGGCGCAGGCTCCGTCAGCGACAACGACGTGAAGGAGACCAGGACCGGCGCCTCCGCCATCGTCAACGGCAACAACTTCATCAACGGCGCGGCGGGGCTCCTCGGCACCTCGTTGTTCTTCGACGAGGGCGGCGGCAGCAACGTGGCGGACGCCTTCATCCTCCTGCCGCCGCCGCCGGGCATCTCGGTGACGCAGGGCTCCATCTCGTTGATCCTCGGGCCCGTCGACGTCGGCGGCACCCCCACCATGCTCGGCAGCGGCTGCCCCAACGTCGGCACGCCGTGCGGCCACATCTGGCTGCTGGGTCACGCCTCGGGCTCCACCGGCTTCGACAACAACTCCATGCACGCCGACATCTTCGGAGCCGACGCCCGCGTCGGCGTGAGCCGGCCGTCGAACCCGTCGTCGGCGGGCGGCTACGTCGCGCAGACGGGCGCCGGCGCCATCAACCCCGCGGGCTTCGACGTGGTGAGCACCTCGTGGACGGCCACCAGCGTCGACGTCGAGACGTTCTTCGTCTCCGGCGGCGCGGTGCAGCAGGTGAGCGCGGTGACCGCCCGCAACGTGGGCAACAACTTCAACGTCACCAACTTCGTCCTCGGCGTCGCCGAGGACAACCGCAACTTCACCAGCGCCGGCGACCTCGGCGCCACCATCGACGAGCTGCGCGTGTCCGGCGTCGCCCGCAGCGCGGGCTTTGCCCGGGCCGAGGCCGTGGCGCACCTCGGCAAGCTCCTGAGCTTCGGTCCGGTCGAAGACAGCCCGTAGTCGAGCGGCCTCTTGCGGCCCCCTCGTCGCTCCGCGGCGATTCGCCGCGGGGGGTGGTCGCGGTTGACACGGTGTCGACGAGGCCCTACGTCGCCGCCATGGAGCTCAACGCGACGTATTTCCTCGAGCTGGCGATGTTCTTCGCGCTGCTCGCGTGGCTCTCGCCGATGTTGTTCGACCCGTTCCTCAAGCTCTTCGAGGAGCGTGAGCGGCGCATCGTGGGCGCGGCCGAAGAGGCCCAGCGGCTCGCGGGCAGCGCCGACGAGGCGTCCGCCGAGATCGCCAAGCGCACGCAGGAGGCGCAGGCGGAGGCGCGCAAGGTGCTGTCGTCGTTGCGGGAGAAGGCGCAGGCGCGCGAGCAGGAGATCATCGCCGAGGCCCGCGACAAGGCGTCCAGCCGCATCGACGAGGCGCGCGCGGATCTGTTCGAGGCCACCGAGGAGGCGCGCCGCGCGTTGCGCGAGGACGCCAAGGCGCTCTCGGAGGAGATCGTCGAGAAGGTGCTCGGGAGGGCGGCATGATGAACGTCATCGACATCGCCGGCTCGCTCGCGGCGGCGGAGCACGGCGGCGAGCCCCACGTCGCCAACTGGTGGGGCATCGGCACGCAGTACGCGGAGGCGCCGGCGCTCGGCTGGGTCGCCGTGACCTTCGTGGTCTTCGTGGTCGCCATCGTGATGTACCTCGGGCCGCGCTTCCGCAACGTGCTCGCGGACCGCGCGGACCTCGTGGAGAAGGGCATCGAAGAGGCCCGCCGCGCCCGCGAGGCTGCGGAGGCGCGCGCGCAAGAGGCGGAGAGCAAGCTCAAGAACCTCGAGGACGAGATGCGCCGGCTGCGCGCCGACTTCGAGGAGCAGGGCAAGGCGGAGCTCGAGCGCCTCGAGAAGATGGCGCAGGACACCGCCGTGCGCATCGGCAAGGACGCCGAGGACACCATCGCCGCCGAGACCGATCGCGCGCGCCAGAGCCTGCGGGCCGAGGCCGCGCGGCTCGCGCTCGAGATGGCCGAGGAGCGCATCCGCGCGGCGCTGTCGGGCAGCGACGACGCCCGCCTGCAAAAGGCGCTCATCGACGACCTCGGGCGCCCCTCTGCCTGACTCCGCCTGAGCGTCAGCTCCCGGTGCCTGAGCGTCAGCTCCCGGTGATCGGCGCGCCCGTGATCGCCGATACCTTCTCGGCCAGCGCCTGCGCGTCCGCCTTGGCGACGCCCGACGAGCCTTCGTCGACGAGGCTGACGAGCCCGCCGTCCTTCATCGCGAGCGCGACCTGCACGAGGTCGTGGGCCGTGTGCTGGCCCCACGTGCGCACGTGCGCGATGTCGTCGAAGGAGCGCTCGGTGGACTCGGTGCGCCGCCACAGGACGCGTCCGACGCGCACGGTGCGCGCGGCGGGGTCGAGCACGAGCTCGAACGAGCGCGGCGCGGTGAAGAGCTTCCACGACCACGTGACGGCGAAGAGGAACGACACGGCGACGCCGAGCCACGGCATGCCCGCGCGTCCCGTCGGATAGGTGACGGTGAGGCTCGGCGCCGCCCCCGACCTGAACGCCTGCGCCTGGGAGACCGCCGCGTGGTAGGCGCGGGTGGTGTCGCCGCCGTCGCTTTGGTTCGACAGTTGCTGGCGGCCGGGCTTGCCGCGCTCGCCGACGAAGAGGACGCCGTGCTCGAGGTGGAGCTTCGACAGGTCGTCGAGGGGGAAGGTCCGCGGCTTCCAGCCGAAGCCCACCGGGCTCACGGTGCACTGCGCGGCCGCGCGGTCACACGTGAGGGTGATGTCCCTGGGCGCGCCGAGGTTCACGGCCGTCAGGAGCACGGACAGCGGCAGGATCAACACCAGGCTGACCCAACCGATGACCTTCACGAGGCCGAGGCGCGCCTTGCGCTTGATGACGAGCTTTCCGGTGGTTTCCACGATGTCCATCGGCGACCTCTCCGGCCGGCACCATATCCCGGGTCCGCGGCGTTCTGCCGCGGCTTTGTGCGCGGCGTCGCCGTTGACACGGCGACGAGCGGCAAGTAGCCCCGGCGCCATGCAGGAAGGCATCGTCGGTCGTCGCTACGCGCGCGCGCTGATCATGGCGCTTGAAGGCGCGTCGCAGGACGCCATGTCGAAGGTCGAGGAGGAGCTCTCCGCCGTCGCCGCGCTCCTCGACCGGCGCACGGGGCAAGCGGACTTCCGCCAGGCCATGCTCAACCCGAGCTTCTCGCCGGACCAGCGAAAGAAAGTGCTCGCCGCCGTCGCCGAGGCGCACAAGTTCGAAGCCATCACCGGTACGTTCCTCGCGCTCCTCGTCGACAAGGATCGCGTCCCGCAGCTCCCCGCCGTCGCCGCGGCCTTCCGCGACGAGGTCGACGAGAAGGTCGGCCGCGTGCGCGCCACCATCCTCACCGCCAAGGAGCTGTCGGCGTCTTCGCTCGCCGAGATCGTGCGCGGCCTCGAGAAGCGCACCGGCAAAAAGGTCGTCCCCGACGTCGCCGTGGACCCGAGCATCATCGCCGGCGTCCAGGCTCGCATCGGCGGCCTCGTGTTCGACGCCACCGTGCGCGCGCAGCTCGATCGGCTGCGCCAGGAGTTCCACGTCCAATAACGCGCGGGGGCTCGTCCCCCGTCGCCGTGGGGCGGGCCGCGCCCGCATCCCGTAGGGCGGGGGCTCGTCCCCCGCGTCGGAGAGAAGAAATGCAGCTTCGTGCCGAGGAAATCAGCCGCATCATCAAGGGCCAGATCCAGGCCTTCGAGCAGAAGACGGAGGTCCAGGAGACCGGCTCCATCCTGTCCGTCGGTGACGGCGTCGCGCGCATCTTCGGCCTCGAAAAGGCGCAGGCGGGCGAGCTCGTTGACCTCGTGGGCACCACGGGCGGCACCGTGAAGGGCCTCGTGCTCAACCTCAACGAGGACAGCGTCGGCGTCGCCATCATGGGTGACGACCAGGGCATCCGCGAGGGTGACACCGTCCGGCGCACCGGCCGCATCGCCGACGTCGGCGTCGGCGACGGCGCGCTCGGGCGCGTGCTCAACGGCCTCGGCGAGCCCATCGACGGCAAGGGCCCGGTGAAGGTCGCGGAGCGCCGCATCATCGAGACCAAGGCCCCCGGCATCATCGCGCGCAAAGGCGTGCACGAGCCCTTGCAGACGGGCCTCATGGCCATCGACGCCATGATCCCCGTCGGCCGCGGTCAGCGCGAGCTCATCATCGGTGACCGCCAGACCGGCAAGACCGCCGTGGCCACCGACACGATCATCAACCAGAAGGGCCTGGGGGTGAAGTGCATCTACGTCGCCATCGGACAGAAGCAGTCCACGGTGGCGCAGGTCGTCGACAAGCTCACGCAGTACGGCGCCATGGAGTACACCGTCGTCGTCAGCGCCACCGCGAGCGACCCGGCCCCTTTGCAGTTCATGGCGCCGTACACCGGCTGCACCATCGGTGAGTACTGGCGCGACAACGGCGAGCACGCGCTCATCATCTACGACGACCTCTCCAAGCAAGCGGTCGCGTATCGCCAGTTGAGCCTGCTGTTGCGGCGCCCCCCGGGCCGCGAGGCGTACCCGGGCGACGTCTTCTATCTCCACAGCCGCCTGCTCGAGCGCGCCTGCAAGATCAGCACGGACGAGGACGAGCTCAAGGCGTACCCGAACATCAAGAAGGGCGGCGGCTCGCTCACCGCGCTGCCGGTGATCGAGACCCAGGCGGGCGACGTGTCGGCGTACATCCCGACCAACGTCATCTCCATCACCGACGGGCAGATCTTCCTCGAGACCGACCTGTTCTACCAGGGCCAGCGCCCCGCGATGAACGTCGGCATCTCGGTCAGCCGCGTCGGCGGCGCCGCGCAGGTGGCGGCGATGAAGCAGCTCGCGGGCACCATGCGCCTCGACCTCGCGCAGTACCGCGAGATCGCCGCGTTCGCGCAGTTCGGCTCCGACCTCGACAAGCCCACGCAGGAGCTGCTCGCCAAGGGCGAGCGCCTGATGGAGCTGTTGAAGCAGGGCCAGTACAAGCCGTGGCCGGTGGAGCAGCAGATCGTGCTCATCTACGCCGCCACGCAGCCGCGCCCCGGCGAGAAGATCGGCTGGATCCGCAAGTACAAGAAGACCGAGATCCCGCGCTACGCCAAGGAGCTCATCGACTTCCTGAAGTCCAAGCACGTGGCCGTCCTCGACGACATCCGCACGCACCCGACCGCCAAGATCGACGTGCCCGGCACCAAGCCGGCGGACATCGAGAAGGGCAAGGCCATCGCGGTGCGCGAGCGCCTCGACAAGGCCCTCGCCGAGTTCGAGAAGGTGTTCTCCGCCGAGACGGTCGAGGTCTGAGCCGTGGCTTCCCTGCGCGACATCCGCAAGCGGATCAAAAGCACGAAGAACATGCAGAAGATCACCAAGGCCATGAAGATGGTCTCGGCGGCGAAGCTGCGTCGTGCGCAAGAGCGGGTGGTGGCCGCTCGTCCGTTCGCCGACAAGCTCGCGCACACCACCGCGGCGCTGGCCAAGCGCAGCGAGGACCTCGGTGAGGCGCCGCACCCTTTGTTGCGGGCGCACCCCGAGTCCAAGAAGGGCGGCGTCGTCGAGATCCTCGCCATCACCTCGGATCGCGGCTCCTGCGGCGCCTTCAACTCCAACATCCTCCGCCGCGCGCTGCGCGAGCGCTTCGATCTGAAGGACGCGCACCGGGAGATCCACGTCTCCACCGTGGGCAAGAAGGGCGCGGAGGGCATGAAGCAACAGCGCGTGCCCGTGCGCAAGAACCACGAGAAGGTCCTCGACGGCCTCAACTACGGCAAGGCCCGCACCATCGCGCTCGAGATGGCGGAGCTCTACGAGAAGGGCGAGATCCACGCCGCCTACATCGTCTACAACGAGTTCGTGAACGCCACGACGCAACGGGTGGTCGTCGACCAGGTGCTGCCCATCCAGCCCGTCAAGGTCAGCGAAGGCGAGATGCTCGTCGACTACGAGTACGAGCCCGATCGCGAGTCGTTGCTCTCGACGCTGCTGCCCCGTCAGCTCGCCACGCGGCTGTACCGCGCGCTCCTCGAGAGCCAGGCGGCGGAGCACGCGGCGCGCATGAGCGCCATGGACAACGCCTCGCGCAACGCCAAGGAGATGGTGGACTCCCTGACGCTGTATTCGAACCGCGTGCGTCAGGCGGCCATCACCAAGGAGCTGATGGAGATCATCGGCGGCGCCGAGGCCCTCAAGGGCTGATTGACGTCGTGGGTGCGTCGTAGACCGCGCCTTGTGGCGCGCGCTTCGACCGCTTGTTTCGTTGTCGTGGTGCAAGCGCGCCGTTAGGTGCAGCGCATGGCGAAGAAGAAAAAAGCAAAGTCGTCGAAGAGCAGCACCCGCAAGAAGGCAAAGAAGAAGGCGGCGCGGACGCGCAAGAAGAAGGCGCGGCGGACCGGCAAGGTCGCGAAGAGGGCCGCGCGTTCGAGCAAGAAGGGCACCCGGCGCACCGGCAAGAAGGCCTCGAAGAAGGTCGCGCGCGCGATGGGAGAGCTCAAGCGCGGGACGCTGAAGAGCGGCTCGGGGCAGAAGGTGAAGAGCCGCGAGCAGGCGATCGCCATCGGCTTGTCCGAGGCGCGCAAGGCCGGCGCCACGGTTCCGCCGAACCCCAACGGCTGACGCGGGGGCTCGGGACCGGCGGGCCGGAGCCGTCGACCGTTCGCGCGGTGCGATTCCGACAATCGCGTGCGATTGCCGCGTTATTGTCGACGGATGAGCGAAAAGATCGATCCACCCTCCTCGCCGGCAGGCGCGCCTGAGCCCTCGTTGCCGCCGCCTTCCGTCGGCGCAGGATTCTGGATTCGCGTCGGCGCGCGTCTCATCGACATGGCGCTGCTGTTCGGAACCTCGCTCGTGGCCGGCGCGGTCGCGGGGATCGCCGTCGGCGTCGTGGTCGCCGCGTCGGGCGGCGACGTCAGCGCCCACCTCGCGCGCGGCTCCGGCTTCAAGGTGCTCCTCTTTGTCGCCGGGCTCGCGGCGGGGATCCTGTTTCACGCAGTCTGCGACGTCTTCGCCGGCGGCAGCCCCGGCAAGCTCGCGCTCGGCCTGCGCGTCGTCACCGTCGACGGAGATCGCATCGGCGTCGGCGCCGCCTTGCTGCGCAACGTCGCGTACTACGTCGACGGCTTCTTCTTCGGCATGCCCGCGGCCTCGGCCATGAGCGCCAGCGGCGCGCGCAACATGCGCTACGGCGACCAGTGGGCCAAGACCATGGTCGTCCCCGCCGCGGACGCGCGCATGCGCGTGCACCGCAGCGCGCTCGGCGTCCTCCTTGGCGTCGCCGGCGGCTTCGCCGTCGCCGTGGTGGTCGACGCCGTGGCCGGCTTCTTCACCTTCCTGTGACGGCGTTCAGGGGCGCGCGTCTCGCTCGGGCTCCCACTCATCGATCGCGAGCGCCAGCAAGACGTCCTGGTCCTCCGCAGACGCCATCGGGCCGAAGCTCACGATGAGCTTGCCGCGGCTGTGGCAGCGCGGGCAGCGCAGGCCGACGACGGCCGCCATCTCTGCGGGATCCGACGAGCCCTCGAGCCTGCGAACCGCGATCATCTGTGCGTCGCGCGCCTCGATCTTCTGGTGACACGCCGAGCAGCGCAGCAGCGCCCCGGGGAGCACCGAGAAGCTGGCGCTCATCCCTTCGTCATCGAGCTCACCGAGCTCGAGCTCTACGCTCCCGGTCTCCACGTCGGAGCTGGCGATGGTCATGGGGTCCTCCGAACGTCCTTCTGCTTCAAGAGTGGTACCGATCTCGGCCGCGCCATGGCATGCGGCGCCATGCGCCTTCTCCTCCTCGTCTCCGCCGCCGCCGCCGCCGCCTGTGCGTCATCCCCCACAATGGTCTCCGTCGCCGTGCCGAAGCAAACGCCTGCTCCGGCGGTCGAAGCAAGCGCCGCCGTCGCCGGCGCCTCCGCCGACGCCGCAACAGCGGCCGCCCCGCTCGTGGTCGACGCCGCCATCGCCGCCGCCGTCGCCGCCCCCGGCCGCGACCCCGCCGACATCGCCCTCGACGCCGGCCGAAAGCCCGCGCAGATCCTCGCGTTCGCCGGCGTGAAGCCCGGCATGCGCGTCGCCGAGCTCGGCGCCGGCGGCGGCTACACCTCCGAGCTGCTCGCGCGCGTCGTCGGCCCGCGCGGCGTGGTGTACGGGCAGAACAGCCCGTTCCTCCTGCAGCGCTTCGCCGAGAAGCCCTGGGCGGCGCGCCTGCAAAAGCCCGTGATGAAGAACGTGAAGCGCGTGGACCGCGAGTTCGACGACCCGCTCCCCGAGGACGCCAAGGACCTCGACGTCGTCGTCATTCACCTCTTCTACCACGACACCGTGTGGATGAAGACCGACCGCGCCAAGATGAACGCCGCCGTCTTCAAGGCCCTCAAGCCCGGCGGCGTCTACGTCATCGTCGACCACGCCGCCGCCGCCGGCCACGGCGTCGCCGACGCGCAGACGCTCCATCGCATCGAAGAGAAGGTGGTCGTCGACGAGGTCACCGCCGCCGGCTTCGTCAAAGACGCCGAAGCCGACTTCCTCAAAAACCCCGCCGACGCCCACGACTGGAACGCCGCCCCACGCGCCGCCGCCGACAAGCGCGGCACGAGCGACCGCTTCGCGCTCCGCTTCAAGAAGCCCTGACGTCGTCACCTTCGCTGCCCCCGTACGTAGAGCGTGTCGACGCCAAGCTGGGCCTTGAGCACGGCGTTGGCGTGCTCGGCGAGACCAGGGCGCGTGCGGTATCGCGCCTTCGTTCCGCCGTGTGGCCGTAGCGCCGTCCCCTTCCGGGTGGCTCGGATCAACGGTCCATCGGGCCAGCCCTCGTCGCCACTCGCGGCGCTCTCGACGTGACGCGACAGCCTCTGAGGGCCGCGGTCGTTATCGGCGCGGCGGGCGGGCCCTCGCTCGCCTCGGCGCGTCGACGGGCGTCGGGCGCTGCACGGCCCGGCGCCGCGGCGTCCGCCGCACGCACGTCATCGTCCTGCGTGTACAAGATGAGCACCGCGGTGCTCCCCCACGCGCTGCCCTTGCGGCGGTGCGTGGCGACCGCGATGGCGGCATAGGTGGGCTTCGTCGAGAACAGCCTCTCGGGGAAAGTGAAGTGTTCGGCGTCGTAGACGTCGAGCTCCCACGCGCCCATCTCGCGCTTCATCTTGTTCACCGACGCGGAGAGGGCGTCCTTGCCCACGGCGGCGATGTCCTCGCCCTTCAGCAGGCGCGCTTGCGCGTCGGCGACGACGTCGTCGATGGGGATGACGCCGAGGGGCCCGAGGCCCCGCTCCGCGCGCTCGCGGGACAGGCGCTCCCACACCTTCACCGCCTCCGCCTTGGGATCCGCGGGCACCACGAGCGGCTCGTAGTCGACGACGAGCAAGCCGGTGACGCCGTCGGCGACGCGATCGGCGCCCACGGCGGCGCGCGTGGCGTCCTTGGCGAGCAGCGCGCGCCGCATGCCCGGATGATCGAGCGCCTCCGCGAGCGCCTGGTCGAGCCGCCCGCTGTTGTCGACGAGCGACGCGAACGACGCGTCGTGGATGAGCATGTCGCGCACGTCCCAGCCGGCCATGAGGCCGAGCGCGATGGTGTCGAGCGTCTCGTCGTCGCGATCCGCACCGAGCGCGCGCGCGAAGTAGTGCGGCACGAGCTTGCGCGCGAACGCGCTCTCCTCCGTCGCCGGCTGCAGCGCGCCGGCGCCGGTCTGCGCGCGCAGCTGGTTCAACAGGGCGAGGACGGCGCCCTCCATCTGCGCGGGCGCGGGCATGGGCGTCTCCGGCACGTACGCGAGCCGCGTCCACGTGGCGGCCGCGTCGCGGTCTTGCACGGCGAGGATGCCGCCGACGACGTTCGACAGCAGACGCCCCTTGTCGCGCACCTGCACCTCGACCAGGGCGGTGGCGTCGTCCGCCGCCACCGGACAGCGGAAGCGGAACGCCGGCAGCGCCACCGACGTGTCGCGGGTGCAGTCGGCGGCGCCGAGCGCGCCCTGCGTGACGTACGCGAAGACGGCGTCGATCTCCTGCTTCTTCGCGAGCGCGCCGTCGACGACGAGGGCGCCGTCCTTGGGGAGCTGCGACGCCGGCCGCAGCGCCAGACGCGGCCGCGCTTCCACGAAGTACGCCGTGGCCGTCTTCTTGTCCGTGTCGATGAGCAACGCGGCGCCCACGGACGAGCCGTCGTCGGCGATCTCCTTCACCGCCGCCGCCAGCTTGTCTTTCGCGCTGTCGACGAGCGCCGCGGGCGTGGTGCCGGGCGCCACGTCGGTCCAGCGAAACGAACGATACCCCACGCTCTCTACGGAGCTGCCGCAGCGCGTGAGCATGTAACGCTCGAGGCGCGGCTCGGGGCGTGCGTCGCCGCTCGCCTCGAGGAATCGACCGAGCTCGCGCGCGCCGCACGCCAGCGCGGCGCGCGTCCTGTCGATGGGGACGGCGCCGAGCACGACGTCGGCGAGCGGCTCCCCTCCGGTCATGGTCGCCTCGCCCACGGTGTCGGAGAACGGCCCCGCGAGGGTCCAGGAGGCGACCACGAACGGCGCCGCCGTCGCCGGCGCGGGCGGCGGCGCCTTGTGCGCAAGGGCGACGACGGCCTCCCGCGTCGGGAAGTCAGGGACCCCCGCGCCGCCGCCGCCGCCGGACGCGGTGGCGCAAGCGACGGAGCCGAAGGCGGCGAGGGCGGCGACGAAGACGGAGGCAAAGGCGGTGGGGATACGGGGGAATGTCATCACGCGGCAAATCGTAGATCGAATTCCGCTCAATGGATCCGAGCGAAATGAATGCGTGATTCCGGCGGGCTCGCCGGTGTCTCGCGGACCTGACAGCGTCGCGTCGTCGCCAGCGTGCTCGGGGGCGCGACTCGCGGCGGCGGCCGGCGGATCGCACGCCCGCGCTGTTGTCGTGGACCTCGAGTGCGCCATGCTGATGGGATGCGGCGCATCCCGCTCGTCCTCGCGGCGGCAGCCCTGGTGGCGTTTGCGTGGCTCGCGTCGTCGCCGCCGCCACCGCCGCCGCCGGTGCGACACGAGGTCGCCTTCGCGGTCCGCGGCTTTTGTGCGCGCGACGGCGGCGTGCACCCGGCGCCGTGCGAGCGAGGGGAGGAGCACCGGCTCGCCTACACCGCCGACGTGCCCGGCGTCGTCATCGTCGTCACCCGCGACGGCGACAGGCGCGTGCTCGTGGACAGCGCTTCACGCCTGCGGGCGCTGCCCCGCGCGGTGGATGCACCGAGAGCGGCGGTGCGCTTCGTCGCGGACCCGTCGATGAACGTCGACGCGCCGCCGGTCGACGTCGTGCTCTCGTGGGTGAGCGAGGACCAAGCGCGGACGGCGCGCGGGCCGGGCGCGCGGGGCGGGATCGATCGCGTTCCCCCGTGAGCGGTGCGAAGGCGCGGCGACAAAAGAATACGCGGTGGGCGCGACGTTGCCTCGACGACAACGTCGCTCCACCGCTCAAACCGTCACGCCGTGACGATCAACGCTTGCTGAACTGGAAGCGCTTGCGGGCGCCGGGGCGACCGTACTTCTTGCGCTCCACGCGACGGGCGTCGCGGGTCAGCAGGCCGGCCTTCTTCAGCGGCCCACGGAGCTTCTCGTCGGCGTTGCAGAGGGCGCGGGCGAGGCCGTGGCGGATGGCGCCGGCCTGGCCGGAGAGGCCGCCGCCGCGCACGGTGGCGACGAGGTCGTACTGGTCCTTGGCCTCGGCGGCCTCGTAGGGCTGCGCGAGGATCATGCGGAGCACTTCGCGCTTGAAGTACACCTCGATGCCCTTGCCGTTGATGGTGATGGCGCCGTTGCCGGGGCGGATCCACACGCGCGCGCTCGCTTCCTTGCGGCGGCCGGTGGCGTAGAAACGGGTGGTCATACTGGGAGTCCTTGCTTTCAGGCGCGGCGCGCGGCGTCGAGCGTGAGCGGTTGGGGTTTCTGGGCGGCGTGCGGGTGCTTGTCACCGCCGTACACCTTGAGCTTCTTGAGCATCTTCTTGCCGAGCGGCCCCTTGGGGAGCATGCCCTGCACGGCGAAGCTGATCATCCGCTCGGGATGCGTGGCCCGCATGTTCTTGGCGGGCGTGGCCTTCTCACCGCCGTAGTAGCCGGTGTAGCGCCAGTAGATCTTCGCGTCTTCCTTCTTGCCCGTGAGCACGATCTTGTCGGCGTTGATGACGACGACGAAGTCGCCCGTGTCTGCGTTGGGCGTGAAGGTGGGCTTGGTCTTGCCGCGCAGGACGCTCGCGATCTGCGAGCACAGGCGGCCGAGCACCTGCCCGTCGGCGTCGACGACGTACCAGGCACGCTGGGCGTCGTTCATGGAAATGGATGGAGTGTGCATCGGGCTCGGGACCTCGCGGCATCGCGCCGCACTTGCGGAGGCCGGGTTCGGCGCCTTGCGGCGGGGGGAACACAGCCCTCGGAGTTGTGCCCCGCTGTTGGCCGGTCGGCCCCGACCTGTCAACACGGCCCCCGTGGACGTCGTCGCCTCCCCGCGCCTCACACATGGCCCCGCCCGGCGGATCGGACGCGGGGGACACGCCCGCGCCGCAGCCGTGATCGTCGCGGCCGTCGTCGCCGTCGCCGCCGCCGGGTGCCACAAGCATGAGGCGGCGCCCAGGAAGCGCCTCGTCATCGCGACCACCGCGGAGCCCGACACGCTGTGCGCCCTCGCGAGCAACAGCGGCGCGGCCCAGGAGGTGATCGCGCTCCTGTCGCGGGAGCTCGTCGTCGAGGACCCCTCGTGGCGCACGATCCCAGACCTCGCCACCGAGGTCCCCAAGGCGCGCGTCGTCGACGGAAAGCTCGTCGTCACCTGGCACATCAAGAAGGACGCGGCCTGGGAGGACGGCGCCCCCGTCACCGCCGCCGACTTCGTCCTCGGCCTCGCCCATGACGAGCGCTCCGACGCCAAGCGCATCGAGTCCCTGGTCCCGTCGGCGGACGGCCGCTCCTTCACGGTCACCTGGCGCGACGAAAACCCGTTTTACGCCGCCACCCGCGTGCACCGGCCGCTGCCGTCCCACGTCGCCGCCGTCGCCGCGCTCGCCAAGGGCGCGCTGCGCGACTCGGCGTACTGCCGAAAGCCGCTGTCGAACGGGCCGTTCCGCTTGGTGGAGTGGGTCCCCGGGGAGCACCTGTTGTTCGCGCGCAACGAGCGCTTCCGCCCGCGTCCCGCGCTCGACGAGGTGCTCGTGCAGATCGTGCCGTCGACCACGGGCATCCTCACGCGGCTCGCCGCCGGCGACGTCGACGCCGCGTTCCCCTCGGGAGGTCCCTCGCCGGTCGAGGCCAAGCGGTTCGCCGGCGGCCACCCGGGCTTCGCCGTCGACAAGGCCCCGGGGCAGGTGTGGGCGCACATCGATCTGAACGTCGACGATCCCGCCCTCGCCGACGCCGCCGTCCGCCGCGCCCTCGCCGCCGCCCTGCCGCGCGCGCAGATGGTCGGCGCCGTCTACGACGGCATGTACGACGTCGCCGAGACCTACATCCCGCCGCGCCACTGGGCCCACGCCGAGCTGCCGCCCATCGCCTACGACCCCGCCGGCGCCAAGGAGGTGCTCGCGCCGAAGAAGCTGCACCTGACGCTGTCGTCGGCGTCGGGGCAGCCGCAGAGCGAGTCGCTGCTGCTGTTGGCCAAGGACGCCTGGAAGAAGGCCGGCGTCGACGTCGATCTCGACCTGCGCCCCTTCAAGGTCTTCTTCGGCGACACCGCGCGCAAGCGAAAGACGCAGATGGCGTTTTACGCCTGGACCATCGACAGCACGTCGTTCGGCGGCGGCCTGTGGCGCAAGGACCGCATCCCCTCGGAGGAAAACGGCTTCACCGGGCAGAACTTCCCGGGCTTTCACAGCGACGAGGCCACGACGCTCCTCGACAAGGCCGACGTCACCCTCGACCAGGACCAGCGCGTGGCCCTCATCGCGCGCGTGCAGAAGATCGTGCGCGACGAGATGCCGGCCATCCCCATCTACTTTCGCCCCGTGGTGGCCCTGCACAGGGCCGGCGTCACCGGCCTCGCGCCGACCGGGACGCTGACGCCGCTCGCCTGGAACGCCGCCGCGTGGGACGTCTCGCCCTGATCGTCAGGCGGGAGGCGCGGATGCAATCGATTCGCGGCGATCATTCGGGCTCGCCGTCCCGCAAAAAGAAAGCGGCGCCTCACGACGCCGCTTCCCACACACACACACCTGGCTGACCGGACACCTTGAGTCTCGGCGATCCCGAGATGGAGTTGCTTTGACTACATCCCCGGTGTGATCGAAGTCACAGGTTGAGGCGCAGGCCGCGGCGGGATGCGACAGCCTCGCCGCGCATGAAGCTCTGCGTCTTCGGCCGCGACACCGACCCCGTCTCCGCGCACGTCGCGGTCGCCGCCCGCGCCCGCGGCCACGCCGTCGTCGAGGTGTCGCTCCACGACGCGCGCGTGTCCTTCGACGGCGCCGTGTGGCGCGCCGGCGGCCACGTCCTCGACGAGCAGGACGCCTTCGTGCTCCGCCGCTATCCGTCCCCGACGGCGCAGCTCGCCCCCGCCGGCGAGACCCTCGACGGGGCCGCCTGGTGGGTCCGCGCCAAGAAGCAGGCCGAGCGCTCGAGCTTCGCCTGGTCCGCCCTCGTCGCCATGGAGCGCAGCGGAAAGGCCGTGGTGAACCCGCTCCTGGCGTCGGGTCCCTGCGAGCACAAGCCGTTTCAGCTCGCGGCCTTCATCGACGCCGGGCTCCCGGTGCCGAAGACCCTCGTCACCAACGACGCCGCGCTCGCCCGCGCCTTCGTCGCGAGCGTCGGCGAGGCGATCGCCAAGCCCGCCGCGGGCGGCGCCGCCGCCGTCGCCGTCGACGCGGGCAGCGACCTCGAGCCCGCGCGCGCGGCGCCCGTGATCTTCCAGGAGCGCGTGCGCGGCAGAGACGTGCGCGTCACCGTCGTCGCCGGGCGCGTGGTCTCCACCGTGGCCGTGCGCGCCGCGGGCGACGACGTCGTCGACTACCGCGCCGGCGCCGCCTGGGAGCGCGGCGACGTCGTCTACGAAGACCACCCGCTGCCCGCCGCCGCCGCCGCGATGTGCGTCGACGCCGCGCGCGTGTGCGGCCACGTGCTGTCGGGCATCGATCTCAAGCGCGCCGCCGACGGCAGCTACGTCCTCCTCGAGGCCAACGCCGCCCCCGTCTACCTCGACATCGAAGCGCAGACCGGCGCCCCCATCACGGCCACGCTCCTCGATCACCTCGAGGCGCGCGTGCGGTGAGCTGCGCCCGCTGCCCGGCGCTCCGGGTCACTCCGCCGGACGCAGCAGGAGGGGGCGGTCGTCGACGCTGACGCCGAGCGCGATCGAGCGCCCGTCCGGCGTCCGCGCGGCTTCGTAGGCGGTCCGGACACCGCCGATGACGTCGGGGCCGGTGGCGTGCGCGACGCCGGGGGCCACGAAGTAGCGCACCGCCCGGCCGTCGTCGGTCTCGCCCCACGCGTCCACGCCGCCGTCGACGACGACGGGCGCGAGCACGGCGATGTCCTGGTCGAACGACACCCAGGTGCCGCTCGGGAACGTGGCGCGGCTCGAGACGAACAGGGCGCCGCCGCAGGACACGGCGAAGCGGCCGTCGGGGTGGGCGTCGGCGTCGAGGCTGCGCACGAGGCCCGGGAACGTGTGCGACGCGACGGGCCAGGCGCCGCCGTCTTCGAGGGCGGCGGTGCAGGTGTCGCCGACCATGAACACGAGCACGCGCTCGCCCGACGGAAAGGCGTCCGCGAACGCGTACTCGGCGCCGGTGGTGCCGGGCACGGGATCGCTGACGCCGCTCGCGTCGGCGAACGCGACGCCCGCGCCGGTGAAGCCGACGCTCGGGCCCGACGGCCCCCGAAAGAAGAAGACCTCCGAGGACGAGTCCAGGCCCGTGAGGGGGATGCTGTCGTCGGCGATGAAGCCGCCGGCGCCGCGGTGGGCGACGAAGGCCATGGAGGCGTTTTCGAGGATGTCGCCGACCCACTCGACGCCGGCGCCGTCGAGGTAGGTGTGGGGCAGGGTCTCCGCGAGCGGGAACGGCAGCAGCCGGGTCTGCATCGCGGTGGCGGTGACGGTGATGCTCTCGGCGGCGAGGCCATCGTTGCGCGTGGCGAAGCGCGCGGCGCCCGCGGCGTCGACGACGAGGCCGCCGTCGAAGCCGGGCACCTCGACGGCCTCGAGGCCGCAGCACAGGGGCGTGACGGCGAGGGACGCGGTCTCGACGTTGTCGGCGGGGCCGCCCTCGCCCTCGCCCTCTCCCTCGCCTTCGCCCTCGCCTTCGCCTTCGCCCTCGCCTTCGCCTTCACCCTCGCCTTCGCCTTCACCCTCGCCTTCACCCTCGCCTTCACCCTCGCCGCCGGGGCCGTCTCCGGCGCCGTCCGGGCGCGTCGCGTCCGACGGGCGTTCGCAGATGCCTGCGCGGCTGCACGACAGGGGGGCGGGGCAGCGGTTGTCGTTGCCGGGGATGCAGCGCACGGCCGGGAGGCACGCGCTCGCGCCCGCGGCGAGGATGACGAGCAGCGCTCCGGCCCAGGCGCTTCGCGCCGTGCTCGCGGTGCTCATCGGTCGTCCTCCTCGGTGAGCGTGGCGACGAGCATCAGCCCGCCGCCCGCGGCGACGGCGGCGCCGGCGACCGCGGCGGCCAGCGGGAGGGTGCCGGCGAGCGAGATGGCGCGCGCCTTGTCGGCGCCGGGGACCTCGGCGCGTGAGACGGTGTCTGCCGCGTAGCCCCACAGGCCCGCGGTGCCTGCGAGGGCGGCGGCGCCTGCGGCGGCGAGGCCGCCGCCGGACCACAACAGCACGGCGGGCAGCGGCGACGGCGCCACCGCCGCGGCGCCCGCGCCGCGGGAAGCCTCGCGCAACGACGCGCCGTCGGGTGTGGCCTCGCGCTCGGCGCGCCCGAGCACGGCGCCCGTGTTGAGGTCGAGCTCGCGCGCTTCGACGACCCAGCGATCGGGCCAGCGGCGCGCGGCGACGCTCAAGAGCCGGTTCGCGCCCAACGCGTTGCCGACTTCGGCGAGGCAGCTCTCGTCGGCGCCGCAGGACTGCCACTGCGCCTCGACGCGCAACAGGGCGCGGATGTCGTCGGGGGCGACCACCTCGCAGCGCGTGGCGCCCGCCGCCCCGGCGGCCGCGGCCGCAGTGACGAGCTCCCGCCTCGAGGCGCTGTCGCTGCTCGTCAACTGCGCGGGCATGACGACGATGGAGCAGCCCGCCACGAGGGACGCGAGGATCAGCATGCGGGCTGAATGTAACGATCGTTACATTTTGTCAAACCCAACCCTGTCGATCCGCGCCCGCGGCCTGTGCAGCGCTCACGCGTCGGAGGAGGCGAGCGCGGCCCACAGGCCCAGGCCGATGACGGCGGCCACCGCGATGAGCTGCGCCGGCGTGTCGAGCGCCAGCGTCCCGCGGGCGAAGCCGAAGGCGCCGACGGCCCCGGCGACCGCGCCGAAGCCGACGAGCGCGACGTCGCGCCGCGAAAACGGCAGCTTCCGCCGCGCCGGGGTCTTGTTCGGGAGGCGCGCGAGCACGGCGTCGGTGAAGCGGTCGTCCGCCGCGACCCGTTGGGCGTCGCCCTCGAGCAGCGCGGCCAGCCAGCGGTCGTCGTCGGTGGGCGGGAGAGAGCTCATGCGGCCTCCGGGCGGTACGCGGCGAGGAGCACCTTGAGCTTCTCCTTGCCGCGGGCGACGTGCGACTTGAGGGTGCCGACGGGCATCTCGAGGACGGCGGCGGCCTCCTCGTGGGTGAGCCCGTCCTCGAAACAGAGCGCGAGCGCGGCGCGCTCCTCCGCTTTGAGGGTGGCGAGCGCGCGCGCGACGTCGCGGCGGGCGGCGGCGTCGGGGGCCGCGGGGGACGCGACGGTCGCGCCCGCGTCGTCGTCGACGGTCTCCCTGCGCCGGTGCGCGCGGCGGGCGTCGGTGAGGAACGCGCGGTAGCAGAGCTTGAACAACCACGAGCGCAGCGCGCCGTCGCCGCGGAAGCCGCCGAGGTTCTTCCAGGCGAGGACGAAGGCGTTTTGGGCGACGTCGTCGGCGCGGCCGCGGTCGCCGCAGCACAGCCGGAGCGCGAAGGCGCGCACCGGCGGCTGGTGGCGGCGCACGAGCGTGGCGAAGGCGTGGCGGTCGTCGTCGACGACCACCCGCGCCACCAGCTCGCGGTCGGACGGGCCCATCACCACGCGCATCGTAGGTGGCTCCACCCCGGAAGCGAACCCTCCGTCCACGTCACTTCTCGCGGTGCTCGACGTACCAGGCCGCGAGGTAACCGATGCCGAGCAGCAGCGGCACGAGGCCGACGGCCCACGCGCCGTCGCCGTCGCTGTCGACCATGAAGAGGAAGGCCGTGAGGCCGAGCCCGAGCCCGACGAAGACGATGCCGCGCCGGCGATCGTTGGGCTTCTTCTTGTCGAAGGTGAGGAGCGCCTCGGGGATCTCGGTGCCGCGCTCGATCATCGCGTGCAGCGTGTCGTGCAGCATCGCCTCGCGGCGGTGGCGGGCGACGGCGAGCGCGACGACGATGCCGAGGATGGTGAGGAAGAAGCCGAGCGGCACCAGGATGGCGACGGCGCTCTTGTCGCTGTCATGGGAGTTGCGGAGGATGCTCTCGATCTGCTGGCCCGTGAGGCGGCTGCGCACGTCGGGCGGCAGGCGGGCGATGGTGGCCTCGGCGCTCTCGTCGTCGCTGTCGCTGCCGCCGCTCGAGAGCTGGATGTGCAACCCGCCGTGCTCCTTCGCTCCGTCGGCGTCGGCGGCGCCGTCGCCCGCCGCCGCGGCCCCCGCCTGCGCCGCCGCGGCCCCCGCCTGCGCCGGCGTGCCCGCCGGGGGCGCCGGCGCGTCGTCGGCATGGGCCAGGGGCGCGAAAACAAACAGGAATGCAAAGGCGACGGCGGCTCTCATACCCACCCGACGCGCGCGGGCGCCGATCCGGATGCAGATCTGCTCCTGCGCCCTCCGCGACGGCAGCGGGACCCGCTACGGGGCCTTCATCAGCAGGCGCTCGACGGGGCGGCCGTGTACGAGGTGCTCGTCGATGATCGCGTCGACGTCCTCGACGGTGCGCGCGGTGTACCAGACGCCCTCGGGCGGGTCCTTCGCCCCATAGACGACGAGCGCGGGCCCCTGGCTGCAATGGTCGAGGCAGCCGGCCTTGTTCACGCGCACACGCCCCTTCAAGCCGAGCTTGTGGCAGCGCTCCTTCGCGTGGGCGTGCAGGAGCGCCGACTGCTTGAGCGCGCAGGACCCCTTGGGATCTTCGGGGCTGCGCTCATTCGTGCACACGAAGAGGTGATGCTCGAAGGGCATGAGCGATGCCTACTATGCTGACCGGATGCCCGCCACCGCCGGACGGCGCATCCTCGTCGCCGAAGACGACGACGCCGCGCGCCAGCTCATGGCCCGCGCGTTCGCCCACCGTGGCGACGACGTGGTCACCGTCGCCGACGGCGCCGCGGCGCTCGAGGCCCTCGCCGGCGGCGGCTTCGACGCGGCCGTCCTCGACGTCATGATGCCGAAGCTCAGCGGCTTCGAGGTGCTCGAGCAGGCCCGCGCCCGCGGCGACACCACGCCCATCATCATGGCCACCGCCGCCGCGAGCCCCGACGACGTCGTGCGAGCGCTCGAGCTGGGCGCCGACGACTACGTCACCAAGCCCTTCAGCTTCGCCGTGCTGTTCGCGCGCATCGACGCCCGCGCGCACGTGAGGCCCTCGACGGCGCCACCGGTCCCACCGATCCCACCGATCCCACCGATCCCACCGATCCCACCGATCCCACCGGAGGGCGCCACGGTCGACGCCGCCGCGGACGTCATCGAGGTCGACGACGACGCCGCCGTCGCGGTCGCCGCGCAGCCCGGCGTGCTCGCGCGCATCCGCGCCGCGGCCCGGCGCATGAAGCAGCGCGCGCTGCCGGCCGCGTTGGAGCTCGCGCCGGGGACGACGCTCGCGGAGCGCTACGTCGTCGGCGAGCGCATCGGCGAGGGCGGCTTCGGCGTCGTCTTCCGCGCGCGCCACGTCGACCTCGATCAGGACGTGGCCGTCAAAGTGCTTCGCGCGTCCGCGGGCGCCAGGGCGGTGAAGGCCTTTCGCCGCGAGGCGCAGAACGCGTGCCGCGTCCGCCACGAAAACGCCGTGCGCGTCATGGACTTCGGCGTCGTCGACGGCGCCGCGTACCTGGTGATGGAGCTGCTCGAGGGCCCCACCCTCGAGCAGGTCTGCAAGAAGAGCGGCCCGCTCGAGCGAGAGCGCGCCTTGACCATCATGCGCCGCGTGTTCTCGGCGCTGGCCTGGATGCACCACGAGGGCATCGTCCACAGGGACGTCAAGCCGCACAACGTCGTGCTTCACCGGGAGCGGGACCGCGAGGTGCCGAAGCTCCTCGACTTCGGCGTGTCGTGCATGCTCGACGACGCCGGCGGCGACGGCAACGCGGTCGTCGGCTCCGCGGCGTACATGGCGCCCGAGCGGTTGCGCGGCGAGCCGTACGACGGCCGCGCCGACGTCTACGCGTGCGGCGTCATGCTCCACCGCGTGCTCACCGGCGCTTTGCCGTTCCGCATTCCGCTCGACGACTTCGAGGCGCTCGCGCTCTGGCACCTCAACGAGGCGCCGCCGCCGGCGCAGATCACGCCCGGCGTGGACAAGCTTCTGCAGCGGCTCATGGAAAAAGATCCCACCCTCCGTCCCGACGCTGCGGAAGCGGAAGCGCTTCTCGAGGCGCTCGTGTGGGAGTGAGCGCGGTTCAGGTTGACACCCGCGCCTCCGTGGCCAACAAGTCCTGCCATGACACGTAGTTATCTCTTCACAAGCGAATCCGTCACCGAAGGTCACCCCGACAAGATGGCCGACCAGGTCAGCGACGCGATTCTGGACGAAATCCTCAGCCTCGATGACCACCCCGAGAACGCACGTGTGGCCGTGGAGACGCTCTTCAAGACCGGCATCTGCATCGTCGCCGGCGAGGTCCGCACCCACGCGCACCTCGATGTCGCCAAGATCGTGCGCCGCACCATCAACCGCATCGGCTTCGACCACAGCGACAAGGGCTTCGACGGCCACACCTGCGGCGTGCTCAACGCCATCGAGGGGCAGTCGGCCGACATCGCCATGGGAGTCGACACCAAGAAGAAGAAGGAGCAGGGCGCCGGCGATCAGGGCCTGATGTTCGGCTTCGCCTGCGACGAGACCCCCGAGCTCATGCCGATGCCCATCGCGTACGCGCACAAGCTCACCAAGCGCCTCGCGGACGTGCGCCGCTCGTCGCACAAGTGGCTGCGTCCCGACGCCAAGAGCCAGGTCACCATCGTGTACGAGACCGGTGACGACGGCGTCGTCACCCCCAGCTACGTCGACACCATCGTCATCTCCACGCAGCACGCGCCGGAAGCCTCGCAGAAGCAGATCCGCGAAGCCGTGATGGACGACGTGATCAAGAAGGCCATCCCGGCCCGCATGCTCACCAAGCAGACCAAGTTCCACGTGAACCCCACCGGCCAGTTCATCGTCGGCGGGCCCATGGGCGACGCCGGTGTCACCGGCCGCAAGATCATCGTCGACACCTACGGCGGCATGGGCCGCCACGGCGGCGGCGCCTTCTCGGGCAAGGACCCGTCCAAGGTCGATCGCTCGGCGGCGTACATGGCTCGCTACGTGGCCAAGAACATCGTCGCCAGCGGCGTCGCCCGTCGCTGCGAGGTGCAGGTGGCCTACGCCATCGGCGTCGCGGAGCCCGTGAGCGTCATGGTGGATTGCTTCGGCTCGGAGCAGGCGCCCGTCGAGAAGATCGAGAAGGCGGTGCGCAAGCTCTTCCCGCTCAAGCCCGCCGGGCTCATCGCGCACCTGAAGCTGCTCACGCCCGTCTACGAAAAGACGGCGGCGTACGGGCACTTCGGCCGCCCCGAGTTCACGTGGGAGAAGACCGACCTCGCCGACGCCCTGCGCAACGAGCTCGGCCTCGCCAAGAAGAAGGGCAACGGCGTGAACGGCCACGCCTCCGCCCCGGGCAAGGGCAAGAAGGGCCGCGAGCTCTACGCGTCCTGATGTGACGCGCGAATCGCCGGTGACCGTGGGGCGGGGGCTTGTCCCCCGCCCTTTCGTTGCCGCGCCCGCAAACCGATCTTCCGTGAACCGACCACCGAGGTCCGATTTTCTGCCGGCGCTTCAGTAGCCCTGGGCGACGGTCTCGGGCGAGGCGGCGGGCGCGTCCTTGGGGCTCGAGGCGTCGACGGCCTTGGCGGGGCTCCCGGGGACGCGCGCCTTCTTGATGCGCACGATGTCGCCCTTGATCGTGTAGTCGCGGGGGGCGACGCAGCCGAAGGTGACACCGTTGATGATCAGGTTCACGCAGCCCCACTGCGACTCGTAGGTGAGGTTGGCCACGCCGTCGGCGCCCTTGGCCTGCACCTGGCGCTTGATCTCCGTGGAGAAGAAGTCGGGCGGCGGGTCGCCGATCAGACCGAAGATGAAGAAGTAGTTGGTCTTCTCGATGTTGAGGGCGCCGACCTTCTCCGTGTCCTCGGACTTCACGTCGCTGCGCAGGGTGCCGGGGAGGTTGGCGTCGACGGTGTTGCAGCCCGCGGCGAGCGCGGCGCTGGCCAGGGCGAAGAGGATGAAGCGCTTCACGGGGCACCTCCGGTGGTGGCCGCGGGCGGCGGCGAGGACGATACGGGCGGCGGCTCCGGCTCACCCGTGGGCGCCGGCGGCTCCGCGACGTCGCCGGTGCCGGCGACCTTCACCCGCGTGCCGGAGAAGGTGACGTCGAGCGGCGGCATCACGCAGGGGGCGATGAAGTCCACGACGGGGATGATGCCGACGATGACGGAGATGCCGAAGTCCCACCCCGAGTACAGCTCGCCGATGTGGACGTTGCGCAGGGCGCCGTCGCCGGTGGCGGCGGCGATCTCCTCGGTGGCGCTCTCGTTGGCGATGGGGAACAGGCCCTTGATGAGCCAGTACTTCCGATCGACGACGGTGACGGAGCCGCTGCCCTGAACGCCGTCACCCCACAGGATGGCGTCGAAGCCGGTGCGGCTCTCGGCCTTGGCGGGCTGCGACTCCGCGGGCGCGCCGCTGCCGTCGGAGCGCAGATCGAGGACGCCGGGCACCCTGGTGGTGATGTGGTTGCAGCCGGCGCCGGCGAGGGCGAGCGCGGTGCAGGCGAGGAGGGGAGCACGCATGGGCGCGTTGGTAGCCCGGATCCCTCGCACCTCGCAACGGGCTTGTGTAGAAGCGCGGCGTGAGGCCAAAGCTCTTCGCCGTCGCTGCCCTCGTCGCCGCGCTGCCGGCGTGGGCGGGCCCTGCCGCGGCCGAGGGCCCTGCCGCGGCCGAGGACCCTGCCGCGGCGCAGGCGCAGCAGATCACGCCGCCCGAGATCGTCGCCGGCGCCGAGCCCGTCTACCCCCCCGACGCCTTCAAGGAGGACGTGAAGGGTGACGTCGTCATGGACGTCGACCTCGACGACGAGGGCCTCGTGCAGCGCGTCGTCGTCAAGGCGAGCCCCGACAAGCGGTTGTCGTGGGCGGCGCTCGGCGCCGTCGTCAACATGGAGCTCCTGCCGGCGCGCCAGGGCGACGTCTCCATCCCGGTGCGCTTCGAGTACAAGCTCACCTTCACCATCGACGAGGAGGTGCGCGAGCGCGCCCTCGCCGAGGACGAGGCCCGCCGCCTGGCCGCCCGCAAGGAGACGGCGCCGGTGAACCTCGACGGGCGGGTGCTCATCGCGGGCGAGCGCGCCTCCATCCCCGGCGCCTTCGTCTCCGTCGAAGGCCTCGACGCCGGCGACGTCGTCAGCGGCGACGACGGATCGTTTTCGGCCCGCGGCGTCCCCGAGGGCAAGCAGCACATCCACGTCGAGGCCAGCGGCTTCCTCCCCGGCGACGTCGACGTCGACGTCAAGCCCAACATCGTCACCGACGTCAACATCTTCCTCGTGAAGAAGCCCGGCGTTCAGGACGAGACCGTGGTCTACGAGCGCCGCACGCAGCGAGAGGTGAGCAAGCGCGTGCTCACGCAAAAGGAGCTCACGCGTGTGCCCGGGACGTTCGGCGACGCCATCCGCGCGGTGCAGCGGCTCCCCGGTGTGCAGCGCGCGCCCTTCGGCCTCGGGGCGCTGCTCGTGCGCGGCGGCTCCCCCAACGACAGCACCATCCTCGTCGACGGCCACCTCACGCGCATCCTCTTCCACCTCGGCGCCGGCCCGTCCGTCATCAACTCCGACCTCGTCGACAAGCTCGAGCTGTATCCGGGCGGCCAGGGCGTGCGCTTCGGGCGCGCCATCGCCGGCGCCGTCGACGTCGTCACGCGCGACCCGCGCACCGACGAGTACGCCGGCAAGGTCACCATCGACCTGTTGCAGACGGGCTTTCACCTCGAGGGGCCGCTGCCGCTGCCGGACTCGTGGGCGCAGGTGCTCGGCGACACCAACGGCAAGATCGGCTTCTTCGTCGCCGGCCGCAGCAGCTACGCCGCCGAGGTGCTCAACATCGGGGACACCATCACCAGGTTCGTGGACCTCGGCGTCGACCAGCTCACGCTCGCGCCGCGCTACAGCGACTACCAGGCCAAGCTCGTGTGGAAGCTGCCGTACCACCAGTCGCTCTCGATGCTGCTGCTCGGCTCCCACGACGACCTCGACCTCGCGCTCAACGCCGCCGAGCTCAACCCCAACGCGCCGTCCAACGTCGGCATCACCATCGGCTTTCACCGGCTCAACCCCGTCTACAAGTGGCAGAGCGGCGACCAGAACAGCGACGGCACGCCGCACCTGCGCGTGTGGATCTCACCGGCCATCGAGACCAGCTACAGCGAGAACCGCTTCGACGCGTCGCAGTTCCGCCTCGACGTCAATCGCGCGTCCTTGCGGGCGGAGGTCGAGCTGCGGCCCACGGACGGCTTCGGCCTGCTCATCGGCACCGACGACACCGCGGCCACCTTCCACTCCGTCACCGACGTCCCCGCCATCATCCCCGACGAGCGCCTGTTCCCGCGGCCGGTGACGTCGGACCAGCCGCGCTTCCTCATCGCCGACGACGTGCTCGGCACGTCGTACTCTGCGTACGCCCAGGCCGACGCAAAGCTCGGCAACCTGCTCCTCGTCGGCGGCGCGCGCGCCGACATCTGGACCTACTACGACCAGATCCGCACCTCGATCGATCCGCGGCTGGCGCTGCGCCTCGACATGCTCGACTTCGTCACGCTCAAGGGGAGCGTCGGGCTCTACCACCAGACGGCGTCGCCCTTCGAGCTGGCCAAGAAGTTCGGCAACCCCGACCTGCCGCTCGAGCAGGGCTGGCAGGTGTCGGGCGGCTTCGAGTCGCAGCTCACGCGCTCCCTCGAGGTGGACGCGCAGCTGTTCGGGCGCACCGCGGAGAACATCGCCGAGCTGGTGGTGAGCCCGGTGCGCTTCTTCGCGACGGGGGCGCCGCGCATCCAGCCCATCGGGGAGCAGCGCGTGTTCGGCGCGGAGTTCCTCTTGCGCCAGCACATCGACGCCATCCCCGGCGTCGGCGGCTTCTTCGGTTGGATCGCGTACACGGTGATGAAGGCCGAGGAGCGCAGCGACGCGCCGGTGGGCGTGGAGAACGCCGAGGCCTTCGGCTGGACGCCGTCGACGTTCGATCAGACGCACAACCTCTCGGTGGCGATGTCGTGGCAGACGCCGGCGTGGCCGGTGGTGGGCCCGTTCGAATTCGGCGCCGCCGTCCGCTACGTGACGGGGAACCCGGCGACGTTGGCGCAAAAGGGCATCTTCGACGCCGACACCTCGGACCACCAGCGCGTCAACGACCCGTACAACAGCGATCGCCTGCCGGCGTTCTTCCAGCTCGACCTGCGCGTCGACAAGAAATTCACGTTCGACACGTGGGCGCTCGCGCTCTTCTGCGACCTGCAAAACGCCACCAACCAGCGAAACTTCGAGCTGTTCCAGTACAACTACGACTTCTCGCAGGTGGAGGGCTTCCCGGGCCTGCCCATCCTCCCCGTCGTCGGCGCCGAAGCCTCTTTCTGACGCGCCCGGTTGTCCCGAGGCTCACCACGGATCGGGGATGCGGACGTCGCCGGAGGTGTCGAAGCTGAAGGCGAGGGCGAGCTTCTTTTCGACGTTGGGCGCGAGCTCCACCGGGACGCGCACGATGCCGTGCTCGTCGGGCTTGTGCTCGCCGAGATCGACGCTGGAGTGCTGCGGCGAGGGCAGCACCTTGAGCTGCTTCACCTCGCTGACCGGCATCCGCAGGTGGACCATCACGCGCTCGGTGCCGTCGCCTGTGTGCGAGAGCACGGCTTCGCGGATGAAGTGCACCACGTCCTTGCCCACGAGCTTCTTGTCTTCGGCGCGGCGCTTCTTGGTTCGCACGGTGAAGCGGTCGTCGCTGCCGAAGCTGAGGTCGAAGCTCTCGCCGACGCCGACGTAGGTGACGTCGCCGGTGCCGACGAACGTCCCTTGCTGCGACAGCGCAACGCCGCCCGCGAGGATGGGGCCCGCGCCCGCGTTCTTGAGGCTCGCGCGCAGGAACACCTGGGGCGCGAGCTCCGGATACGCGATGCGCTCGACGCTGCACGGCGCCGTGAAGCTCGCCACCTGCACCCGGTGCGGCCGGCCGTCGTCGGGGATGGTGCTCTTGTCCGCCCGGAACGTGCGCGCCTCGCCGCCGTCATCGACGCCGGGCGCCGTCCCCTGCGTCGCGCTCTTGGGCACGCCCTCCTCGCGGTGCTCCACCACGATGGTGCGGCGCTCCTCGGCGGTCTTTTGTCGCAGCGTCAGCCGGTCCGCGCGCAGCGCCGGCAGCTCCGCCCCCGCCGACGGCCGCGCCGTCGACAGCGCCAGCGCGACGTCGGTCCACGCCTCGCCGGTGCGGTTCCAGACGGCCGCGCAGGTCACGAAGCGCACCTCGCCCCCGTGGCCGTCGGCGGCGGCGCCCTCGAACGACAGGTGCGCCTCGTGCGCCGGCCGCCACGCCGCGCAGGCGGTGACGTTCGAGAGCGACAAGCGATAGCGGCCGCCCGTCGGCGACGACACGCGCAGCCGCACCTCCGCCACCGTGCGCTGCCCGAGCGGGCGCGGCCGCGCGTCGTCGGCGGCGCGGACGCGCTTCTTCTTCAGGGCGTCGAGCGCCGCGCGCTTCTCGGCGCGCTCGGCGTCGCAGGCGGTGATCTTGTCGTCGAGCACGTCGAGCGACGCGCGCCACGACTCGACGCTGCCGCCGCCGCGGCCCACCGCGCGCGCCAGCAGATCGCCGTAGCGGCGCAGCGCGATCTCGGCGCGGGCGCGCTCCGCGCTCACGCGCTTGAGCGCGATGTCGGCGAGGGCGATGTCATCGTCGAGCTTCTCGATCTCGTCGTGGAGCGCGGTGCGCCGACGGTCCTGATCGTCGGACGGCGCGCCGTCGTCGACGATGAGGCGCTCCACGCGCGTGTCGTTCAGGTGCGCCACGCCCGCGCCATCGACGGGGTGCAGGTGCGCCACCACGTGCTCGTCGGACAGGAGCACCGGCAGCTCCTTGACGACGACCAGCGCGGCCCCCGCCGGCAGCGTCACGTCGGCCTCGCGCGCGACGTCGGCGCGGTCCTCGTACACGGTGACGCGCACGATGGGCGCGGTGACGTCGATGGATGCCGTGGACGACGGGCTCGCGCCGGGGCCCGCGGAGGCGTGCTCGCTGTTGTCATTCACGGCGGTTTCCCCCCGACAGCTCGGCCTTCGCCGGCAGGTCGATGCTGTACGTGAAGTCGACGCTGTGCTTGACGCCCGGCATCAGCACCGCGCGCCACTCGAAGCCGCCCTTGAGCTCCTGGCCGTGCGCGTCCTTGTCCGTGCGGTTGATGGGCGGCTTCTCTTCGAGGACCTGCACGGTGACGTCCTTGACCTCGTCGGCGGGCACCGGGAGGCGGTCGTAGAGCACCAGGGGCGCCGGCTCCTTGCGCGTGGAGAGGAGCTCGAGGTGCACCTTGTGCTCCACCCGCGACGTCGACGTCACGATGCCCTTCTCCTTCTGGTTCACGTGCACCGTGCGCGACAGCACGCGCACGTCGGGGTCGACGCCGAGGTTGACCTCGACGGCGCCGGCGCCGGCGACGCGCGCGGCGCCCGGGTCGAGCCGCGCGTTCACCTTGAAGGCGCCGTCCTCGTAGACCGCGAGCGGCCCCGGCGGCAGCGGCGCCCCGCCGATCTCGAGCTTGCAGGTGCGCCACACGTCGTTGCTCTCGCGCGGCACCGCCTTGTGCTCGGTGGCTGCAGGGCCGGCGTCCTCGCGCACCTCGACGCGGTAGAAGGTGCCGTCGCCGGGGACGTCGGTGGCGTCGGCCGCGCGCATCACCGCCGGGAAGTGGGTGCCGAGGAGCGCCGAGGTCCCCCGCGGCAGCGGCGCGCGCTCGAGGTTCTGTCGCGCCCGCTCGAGCGCGAACAGGGCGCGGCGCAGCTCGGCGCGGCCGGCGCTGTCCGTGTCATGCGCCTCGAGCAGCCACTCGAGCCGGGACGTGGCATCGAGCGGCAGCAGCGCGCCGCGCTGTGGCTCGTCGGGGCCGGCCATGCGCATGCTCGAGGCGCGCAGGCGCGGCGGCAGCTCCGCCGCCGGCGCGCGCAGGACCGCGCTGCTCTCCTCGCGCGCGGCGCGCTTGCGCATCGGGCCGCCGCCGAAGCCGCGGGACATCGAGGCGCGGGGCGGCATCGGCGCCCCGGGAGACATGGCGTTCATCATCTCCATGGGCATGCCCGCGGAGCCGACCATCATGCCCTGGGCCTGCGCCAGCGGCGCCGGCGGCGGCGGCGGCGGCTCGCGCGACATGGCCGCCTCGTCGACGTCGAAGCCCACGCCGGTCTTGGTGGACGCGCCGAAGGCTTCGCGCGAGCGCGCCGGCGTAGCCTCGTCGGCCTCGGCGCTCGCCTCGTCGTCGAAGAGATCGATGCCGGCGTCGGTCTGTTCCTCTTCGAACGAGCGCACCTCGCCGGTGTCGGCGCGCTCGAAGGCCGCCATGGTGTCGGGGCGCCGCGACGGCATCGGCCGCGGCACCGGCTGGGTGGGCTCCGGCGGCGGCGGGCCGCCCCTGTTGCGCGCGAGCTTGCGCGGGGCGCGGTCGTAGCCGGAGAAGAGCTGCGGCAGGTCCGTGGGCAGCGGGCGGAACGCGCGCAGCGCGGCGGGCTGCGCGCGCCCGATGCGCCACGACGACAAGACGGGCAGGGTGGTCTCGCGGGCGAGGTCGGCGGTGCAGACGCCGACGGTCACGCCGCTCCAGTCCTCGCCGGTGGCCTGTGCCACCAGCGCGGCCGTGACGAGGCGCGCGCGCCCGGTGGCGAGGTGGAGCGCGTACGTGGGCACCCACCGGGCGGCGTGCACGAAGTACTCGAGCCTGAAGGGGACGTCCTCGTCGGCGTCGAGCCGGAAGCGCACCCCGCGCAGGACGCGGGGGGTGCGGTCGGGGACGGCGCCGGCGCGCTCGTCGAGCTTGCGCCGCTCGCGGTCGAGCTCGCGGCGCTTCTGCTCGAGGGCCCGGCGGCGGTCGGCGACGGCGCGGGCGCGGCCGGCGGCGAAGTCGACGAGGTCGACGAAGTGCTTGCCGTCCACGAGGCCGTCGGCGGGCGCGCGGGGGTCGGGCAGCTCGGGCATCAGCCCGTCGAGCACCTCGAGGAGGCCGGCGCACGTCTTGATCTCATCGTCGACGGCGGAGATGCGCAGGAGCAGCGCCGCGCGCTCCTCCTCGGGCACCGGCAGCGGCGCCGGCACCGTCTCGAGCTTCACGGTCTCTTCGAGGGACGCCACCTCGCCCCGGACCGGCCGGACGCGCAGGGAGTCCGCCGAGAACAGGAGCGGGAGCCCGCGCACCTCGACATCGCCGCGGCCGGCGCCCTCGCGCACGACCAGGGCGCCGTTTCGGTAGACCGTCACCTCGGAGATCCGGGTTGCCGCGACTTGCATGACCCGCACTTAGCACGTACACGCCTCGGCTTTGGAGGCACTCATGGGCAAGGGCGACCAGCGTTCGCGTCGTGGCAAGATCTACCGGGGCACCCACGGAAAGACCCGTCCGGCGGGCAACAAGAAGCGTGACCACGCGGCGGAAGCAAAGTCCGTGCGGTGATTTTCTGCGCTGACGCGCAGGCAGCCGGGCCCTCCGGGCCCCCCCGCGCTCCGCGCGGGTCCCCCCCGGCTTGAGCATCTTCCCGCCTGGAGCCGCGCGCGGAGCTCGCGCTCGCGTGGCGGCGTGGCGATCGCCGGATGTCGCGGGACGGAGTCCCTCCACTTGATGCAGCTCCTCCACGAGCTCGGGCTGCTCGTGTTGCCCGGCGGCGCGGCTGCGCGGCCAACCTCCGCGGATGACGAAGCGGGTCTGCTCGAGCTGGTCGCGGACGATCACGTTTGCCGAGCTCGCGGAGCACGTCGACACGAAGGGCGACGCGCTGTCGAGCGTGTTCGCGGACTCCCTGCGGCGCTGGGCGAGCATCGGCGCTGGGACACCCGCTCTCGGGGGGCGAAACCGCGACGCGATGACGGGACGGCGCCCCGCTTCCTCCACGGCGGGAGCGTGTGGCAAGTGGCAATCGCCGCGTACCGCAGCGCCGCATTGATTTCGGATCTCACTCGCTTCCAGGTGATACGCTCGCATCATGCGTCCGTTCCGCCTCTCCGCCCTCGTCGTCGCGTCGGTGCTCGGCAGCGGATGCGGCGCAGGATTGCTCGATCCGAATCGCTACGATCGCACGTGCAATGCGGCGTCCGACTGTGTGGCGGTCTCGTTCGCGCCCGCGTGCAACACCGGTTGTGGACCTGGACCGAACGGCGCCATCAACCGATCCTCGCTCGCGCAGCTTGAGAAAGACACGCAAGACGCCACGGCGTTGTGCGGACCACAGTTCGCCGAGTGCTTGCTCGGCGGCGGCCCACCAGTGATCACGACGTGCGACAGCGGCGCCTGCGGGATCGAGCCCGCTCCGGTGCCGCCGACGGACGTCTCGTGGAGCTGGTCGAACCCGATCGCGGCGACGACAATCCCGACGAACACCGTTTTCGCCGGCACCGTCAGCGCAGGCACCGACCCCGCGCAGGGGCTCTCCGTCACGCTCACGGTGGAGGGCGAGGACGACCCCCGCAGCGTGACGATCACGACCGACACCGCGCGCTGCGCCGCGTTCGGCGGCTGCGAGAGCGTCCTCGACGTGGGGCCGCCATTGCCGCCGCACGCGAACATCGAATTCAACTTCACGCCATCTTCCTCGTTCAGCGACATTGCGTGGACCACCGGGGACGGCGACGACGTCACGGCGCCGAGCGTCGTCCCGTTCGAGGTGACCGCTACGGGCGTCGCGAAGGCGAACGGCGTGCTCGAAAAGGTGGTGAACCTCCGCGCGCAGTTGCCCGCCGATGACTCCGGCCTCGCGACGATCGACGTCTTCCGTACGATCGACGGCGGCGAAGAGAAGGCGCTCGACCGCTTGCGGCCCGACTCCCTCGAGGTCGGCGATCAGATCCCGAGCGCCTCGGGTGCCGAGACCGCGTGCTACGTGCTCGCCGCATCGGACTGGGCGGGCAACACCGCGCGCGCGGATCCGGTGTGCGTCGACGTTGGCGTCAGTGACGCCGAGGCAGCGTCACTCAACGGTGGATGCGCGTCATCGACCGACACCGCGCCGCTCGCGGCCGCGGCCCTGCTCGCGCTCCTGCCACGGCGTCGCCGCCGGCGCTGACGGCGCTCCTGTGCACGTGCGCGGTCGCGGGAGCGCTCGCGTGTACGGGGAGCGAGTGGGTGACACGTGCGCGGTCGCGGGAGCGCTCGCGTGTACCGCGGTCGCGTGAACGGGGAGCGACTGCGTGACACGTGCGCGGTCGCGGGAGCGGTCACGTGAACGGGGAGCGACTGGGTGACACGGGCGCGGTCGCGGGAGCGCTCGCGTGAATGTGCCCGCTCCTCGGCCGTGTCCGTGAACGTGTCACCCACTCGCTCCCCCTCACGTTCCCGCTCCCCGCTCCCGCTCCCCGCTCCCGGTGCTAAACGAGCCCCATGAACATCGAGCTCTTCTACGACCTCGAGTCGAGCTACTCGTATCTCGCCTTCACCGCGCTCGACCGCTACGTCCCCGCCGTGTGGCCGGGCGTGGAGCTCGTGCTGCGCCCCGCGCTCCTCGGCGGTGTCTTCAAGGCCGTCGGCAACGTGCCGCCGGCGACGCTGCCGGCGCGCGCGCCGTACCTGGTGAGCGACATGGCGCGGCTCGCCAGGTGGTACGGCGTGCCCATGCAGATCCCCGACGGCTTCCCGTCGACGTCGCTGCAGGTGATGCGCGCGCTCACCGCCGTCTCCCAGCGCGAGCCCGCCAAGCTGCGCGACGTCACGCGCGCCCTGTACCGGGCCCACTGGGGCGAGGGCAAAGCCGTCGACACGCCCGAGGCGTGGGCCGCCGCCGGCGCCGGCTTCGTCGACGCCGCCACCGTCCAGGATCCGGCGATCAAAGACGCCCTCAAAAAGACCACCGAGGAAGCCGTCGCGCGCGGCGCCTTCGGCTTCCCCGCCATGTTCGTCGACGGCGGCGATCTCTTCTTCGGCGCCGATCGAATCGAGCTGCTCGCGCGCGAGCACGGCCTCCCCTGGCGCGGCCCCGCACCGGCGTGACCTCGGCCACAGGCGCGCCGCATTCGTGCGACGCGCGCATACGAAGACGTACACCAGCGTGACGGTCGACCACATCGGACGTGATGAGGGTCCGGAACCACATGTCGCATCCGTCAGTTGAACGGCGCTGATTGCGCTCGCGCCCCCTACGCTTTCCGACAACGGGAAACAGGGTGGGTGAACTGATGCGCTTCTTTGCTCTTGCCGTCCTCGCCGCCGTCACCGCAACGCCCGCCGTCGCCGCGCGGGACCTCGCGGTCTTCCGCAAGGGCGTGCCGCAAAAGCGCATCCCCGGCGTGGGCCTCGTCAAGCTCCGCGGCATCGACGCCCACCAGCTCATCGTCGACGGCGACGCCCTCAAGGATCTCTCGGCGCGCAGCCACGTCGACGTCACCCTCATCCGCCCCGTGGTCCTCGGCTGGGCCTTCGTCGAGATCCGGGCCCACGGCGACACCACCGTCCCCGACGAGGCCACCACCCTCTCCCTGCTCGAGCAGCTCAAGAACGATCCCGCCGTCGAGGCCGTCAGCGCCGACAAGTGGATGCACGCCCTGCGCGTCCCCAACGACCCCGGCCTCCCCCAGATGTGGCACTTCGACATCATCCACGCGCAGCAGGCGTGGGACATCACGCAGGGCCTCACCAGCCAGCGCATCGGCATCATCGACACCGGCCTCGTGCGCAGCCACGAAGACGTCGGCAACCGCGCCGTCAACGGCTTCGACTTCATCTCCTCGACGCAGACCTCCAACGACGGCAACGGCCGCGACAGCGACTTCAACGACGCCGGCGACGCGTGCAACGGCCCCTCCAGCTTCCACGGCACCCACGTCGCCGGCACCATCGGCGCCACCGCCGACAACGGCATCGGCGTCGTCGGCCTCAACTGGAACGCCGGCCTCGTCATCGCCCGCGCCCTCGGCGTGTGCGGCGGCGATCTCGTCGACATCATGGAGGGCGCCGTCTGGCTCGCCGGCGGCCACGTCGACAACGTCCCCGACGTCGGCGCCGACCGCGTCTCCGTCATGAACCTCTCCCTCGGCAGCGACGGCGGCTGCTCCAGCTTCGAGCAGCAGGGCGTCGACTTCGTGAACCAGCAGGGCGTGATGTTCGTGGCCGCCGCCGGCAACAGCTCCGGCCCCGTGGGCAGCCCCGCCAACTGCAACGGCGCCATCGCCGTGGCCGCGCACGGCCCGCAGCACGAGCTCGCGTCGTACTCGAGCTTCGGCAACGAGGTCGCCATCGTGGCCCCCGGCGGCGACGAGGAGCAGTTCGGCCAGGCCGGCGGCGTCCTGTCCTCCATCGGCCCGAACGGCGACGCCTACGCGTTCGAAGAGGGCACGAGCATGGCCACGCCGCACGTCACCGGCTCCATCTCCTTGATGCAGGCGCTCAACGCCAGCCTCTCCCGCACCGACATCGTCGGCATCCTCCAGCAGACCGGCGTCACCTGCAGCGGCTGCGGCAGCAAGAAGGCCCTCGCGCTCGACGCCGCGCTCGCGGCCGTGCCCGGTGGTGGCGGCGTCACCAACCCGCCGCCGCCGCCGCCGCCCACGGGCGACGACGCGTTCGAGGAGAACGACAGCTTCGACCAGGCCAAGGACGGCCTCGCCTGCAACGGCACGCAGAACCTCATCGCGCTCCCCGCCGATCAGGACTGGTTCCTCCTGCCCACGGCGGCGGGCGAGTCCATCGACGTCTCCATCGCGGGCGGAAACACCACGAACGGCGATCTCGATCTCTACGCGTTCACCGCGCCGACCAACGACGCCATCGTCGCGGCGTCGGAGACCAACACGGGCAACGAGAGCATCCACGTCGACGGCGACGGCACCACCCTGCACATCCTCGTGAACCCGTTCGTCGACACGCAGAACAACATCAACAACAGCGGGCCCTACGCCATCACCGTCACGTGCTCCGGCCCGCAGCCCGGCGCCACCGACCCCGGCACGGATCCGGGCACCGATCCGGGCACCGACCCCGGCACGGATCCGAACCCCGCGCTCGACGACTCCTACGAGGACAACGACACCCTCGCGCAGGCGGGCAAGATGTTCTGCGACGAGGAGCTCGACCTCCAGGCCAACGACGACGACTTCTTCACGGTCGACGTCCGCGAGGGCGACGCGCTGCAGATCGAGGTGCAGTCGGGGGTGGCGCTCGCCACCCAGATCTTGAACAGCAACGGTGACGTCGTCGCGGAGAGCAGCGGCACCGCCGCCGCGCGCGCCGACGCCCTCGCCGCGGGCACCTATGTGATGAAGATCTCGCCCACCGGCGCGGCCGGCCCCTACCACCTGAAGGCCGACTGCATCGCCGCGAGCAACCCGCAGGTGCAGACCGTCGGCGGCTGCTCCAGCAGCGGCGCCGCCGCCGCCCCCATGGGCTTCGCGCTCGCGCTCCTCGCGCTCCTCCGCCGCAAGCGGCGCTGAGCCGCGTCCGACACGTTCCGTCGACGAGAGCCGCCCGATCACTCGGGCGGCTTTCGTTTTGTGCGCTTGTCCGCCGAACCCGCTGTCGAGCGGGGTCGTATTCGGCTTGGCACCTCATCAGGGGCGCCCACATCAGGAGGAACCGTGACTCGCAAAACCGCGACGCGGCTTTGGTGCGTCGCCTTCGGGCTCGGTTTGAGCCCGCTCGCGTCGTGCAGCTGCGGATTGACCTGCGGGACTGGCACCGCAGACAACGGCCAGGGGCAGTGTCTGCCCGTCGGAGCAGAAGGAGAGGGAGAGGGAGAGGGGGAACAGCTCACCTGCGGCGCCGGCACCGTCGACAACGGCCAGAGCCAGTGCGTCCCTGAAAACCCGCTCGCGTGCGGCGCGGGCACCAACGACAACGGCAACGGCCAGTGCGTGGTGACCAACCCGATCACCTGCGGGGAGGGCACCGAGGAGCAGACCGGCGTGTGTCTGCCGGTCGGCACCTTCACGCCCGCGCCGGCGTCGACGAGCCTGGAGCTGCCGTTCGACGCGGCGCCGAGCCCCGACGGCAGCGTCATCTACTACACCGCCGGCGGCAGCGACGGGGAGACGCACTCGTTGTGGAGCGTCCCGTTCGACGGCAGCGCCGCGCCCAGGGAGCTCACCACGGGCCTGGTGGCGCCGCTCGGCATCGCGGTGTCGTCGGACGGCGGCACCGTGTTCGTCGGCGACACCGGCGACGAGGACGGCGCAGACCCAGACCAGATCGGCGGGCTGCTCTCGGTGGACGCGTCCACGGGCACGGCCACGCGCGTGGCGGGCGCCGACGGCTTCGAGATCAAGGGGCTCGACCTCATCGACAACAACGGCACCGACGAGATCACCTTCAGCGGGACGGATCCCGCCGACGGCGAGAAGGGCATCTTCGCGCTCGTCGGCGGGAGCGTGACGCTCATCGCCAAGGGCGCGCCGTTCAGCGACCCGAGCGGCGTCGCGGTGACGTCCACGGGTGACCGCTATGTCGTCGACACCAGCGCCGCCGAGGACGGACAGGGCGCGGTGATCAAGGTCGACTCCGCCGACGCCGCGTCGGTGTTCGTCGAGGGCATCAACGCCGGCTACCCCGCGGGCGCCGCCCTCAGCCACGACGAGGCCACGTTGTTCGTGTCGGGCATCGGCGCCGACGGCAACGCCCTCGTCAACGTCATCGACCTCGCCACCGGCAACGTCAGCTTCGTCAACACGGGCCTGTTGGGCAACGACGAAGCCGGCGGACTCCACCGCGCCAAGGACAGCGACTCCTTCGCGTGGGCCGGCACCACCACCGTCTACGGCATCACGTTCCAGTGAACCCCATCAAGGAAATCAGGAGAGACATCATGAAACGCCAGATGAAGACCCTCTTCGGCGCCGCGCTCATCGCGCTCGTGCCCACCACCGCGATGGCGTCGAGCCATCGGGAAGCCCCGGCCATCAGCAACGATCCCGCGGCCGACAACACCGACCTGTATGCGTGGGTGACGCCGACCACGCACGACAAGCTGATCGTTATCGCCAACTACATCCCGCTCGAGGAGCCCTCGGGCGGTCCGAACTTCCACTCGTTCTCGGACGACGTGCGCTACGAGGTCCACCTGTTCAAGGGCGACGACATCCAGCGGGACTTCGTCACGTACCGGATCCGCTTCCACACGTCGCACCCGAACGCGGCCAACCCCGGCGACGCCACGGCGAGCCCCATCGGAAACGGGCTGAACTTCTTCAGCCAGATCTCCGGCGATACGCAGACGTACACGGTCACCAAGATCGATCGCCAGGGTCACCGCACGGTGATCGCCAGCGACGTGCCCGTGGCGCCGGTGAACATCGGCCCCCGCACGGAGGCCGTCGTCCACGGCGGCGCCGCCTACGACGACGACTTCACGCAGACCTTCGTCCAGAACACCACCGACGGCGGCCGCGTCTTCGCCGGCCCGCGTGACGACGGCTTCTACGTGGACCTCGGCGGCATCTTCGACCTCGCGAACCTCCGCCCGAACGGCACCGCGCAGGACGGCGTCGCCGGCTTCAACACCCACAGCATCGCGCTCGAGATCCCGTTGACCACCCTCTTCGGCAACACGCTGCCCTCGGTGTCCAACAACGACAGCATCGTGAGCGTGTATGCGTCGGCGAGCCGCCGTAAGGTGAGCATCCTCAAGCGCAACGGCCGCCACCGGAGCGCGGGCCCGTTCGTGCAGGTGAGCCGCCTGGGCCTCCCGCTCATCAACGAGGCCGTCATCGGTCTGCAGGACAAGGACCGCTACAACGCGTCGCTGCCCAAGGACGACGTCGCCAAGTTCGGCGGCTACTTCCTGAACCCGGTGGTGGTGCGTGACGCCGTGGCCGTGGGCATCTACGACCAGGCCACCGTGGACGCCGGCGGCTTCGACCGCAACCGCACCGACATCCTCGACGTCATCGGCCTCAAGGGCGGCGACGTGAACCTGAGCCAGATCGGCGACGTCCTGCGCGTCGACGTCACCAAGGACTCGGCGTTCCCCAACGGCCGCGCGCTCGAGGGCACCACCGACGTCCTCGGCAACACCCGCGCCGCGGATCAGGAAAACGGCGACGTGACCGACATCGAGCTGTCGCTGCTGCTGTTCAAGCTCGGGTCCATCGTGAGCGACGGCGTGCAGCACAACGACAAGCCGTTCCTCGATCACTTCCCGTACCTGAACACCCCGTGGCGCGGCTTCGACGAGGGCCACGGCAAGCCCACGGCCCCGTAGTCGCGCCGGGACCGGCGCGGGGAAAACGGCCTCGCGCCGGCCCCGGGGCATGTGCGCCCGCACAGAGCGGTCGCTGTATGACTCCGGTTGTGACGGGGCCCCCACTTTCGGGGGCCTCGTCGTTTGGTCAGGATCCACCCGTGGCTCGTAGGTCAGGCATGAAGCGCACCTCTCCCCTCGCCGCCCTCGCCCTCGCCCTCGCCTGCGCCGCGTGCTCGGCGCCGCCGCGGGCGCCGGCGCCGGCCGCGGCGGCCTCGTCCTCGCCGGCGCGCGCGCTCTGCCTCGCGACGCCCGGCGCCGCCGCCCCCGACGGCAGCGGCGCGGCGGAGGTGGACGGCGTGTTGAAGGAGCGCCGCGAGGCCGTGGAGAAGGACCCCGACAAGATGGCGCTGTGGGTGCTCCTCGGGCGCGCGTGGGTGGAGAAGGCGCGCAACTCGGGGGATCCCGGCTTCTACCTGCACGCGGACGCCTGCGGCCAGGAGGTGCTCGCGCAGGAGCCCGACAACGTCCTCGCGCTCGGGCTTCGCTCGCTCGCGCTGATGAACGATCACAAGTTCGAGGACGCCAAGGCGCTCGCCGGCGAGATGCTGCAGAAGGACCGCGACGACCTCACGGCGTGGGGGACGCTGTCCGACGCCGAGCTCGAGCTCGGCCACATCGACGCCGCCGAGAAGGCCGCCCAGGAGATGATGGATCGCAAGCCGTCGTTGCCGTCGTACGCGCGCGCCTCGTACTTGAAGTGGCTGCGCGGCGACGACGACGGCGCGCTCGAGGCCATTCGGCTCGCGTACGACGCGGGCCGCGGCCAGAAGGATCATGAGCCGTCGGCGTGGGTGCTGTCCGAGGCCGCGAAGATCTTCTGGATGCGCGGCGACGTCGCCGGCGCTGAGAGGGGCTACGACATGGCGCTCGCCGAGAAGGCCGATCACCCGCAGGCGCTGGTGGGCAAGGCGCGCTGCCTCATCGCCGAGGGGAAAGCGGCGCAGGCGCTGCCGCTCCTCGAGGAGGCCTGGCAGAAGCGGCCGCTGGTGAAGACCGCGTGGTGGGTGTCCAAGGCCCACGACGTCCTCGGGCACGCCGCGGACAAGGAGCGCTGGCTGCAAAAGGCCATCGACCACGGCAAGGAGGGCGACCGCCGCACGCTCGCGCTCGTGCTCGCCACCGTGAACCGCGACATCCCGCTCGCCGAGCAGAGCGTCGCGCTCGACAACGCCCACCGCGGCGGCCCCTACGCCGACGACATCGCCGCGCTCACCGCGTGGCGCGCTGGCGACATGAAGACCGCGCTCGCCGCGAGCGCGCACGCCTTGTCGCTCGGGACACCGGACCCGATGCTGCGTTTGCACCGCGGGGTGATCCTCGCCGCGAGCGGCGACGCGTCGGGCAAGAAGCTCGTCGCGGACGCGCTCGCCCAGGGCATGCGCTTCGATCCGTCGGCGGTGGCGCTGGCGGGCGAGGTGGGCGTCCCGGCGCCCTCGTCGTCGCCGTCGCTGCCCGGCGCTCGCGTGGCCGGGGGTGTCCCGTGATCGGCGCCGTCGTCGCGGTCGCGCTCGCGTGGTCCGCGCCGGCGCACCAGGTGGGGCTGTCGCGCGGGCTGTACACAGTCTCCGACGACGGCGTGGACCTCGAGCTCACGCTGGCGCGCGGCGAGGCGGCGCGCACGGTCAAGGGGCTCGACGTCGACAACAGCGGCACGGTGGAGGATCGCGAGCTGAACGCGGCCGCGGCCTACTTCGCCACCGACGTCGTCGATCAGGTCGTCGTCACGAGCGAGGGCAAGCGCTGTCCGGGGCGCTTCGTGGGCGCCAACCTCACGGAGGAGGACGGTCTCGCGGTGCGCGCCCACTACGCCTGCGAGCGCACCGGCAAGATCACCGTCGACTTCCAGCTCGTGCACAGGCTCTCCACGGGCCACCGCCACCTCGCCCACGTCGTCACCACCGGCGGCGAAGAGGACTTCGTGGCGTTCACGGGCTCGACGCAATTCACCTTCGGGCAGGACGCGCCGCCGCCGTCGCGCCTGGAGTTCTTGAAGCTCGGTGTGGAGCACATCCTCACGGGCTTCGATCACCTGGTGTTCCTGTTCGGCCTCATCCTCATCGGCGGCCGGCTGCGCTCGCTCCTCGGCGTCATCACGGCGTTCACGCTGGCGCACTCGGTGACGCTCGGGCTCGCCGTCATGGGCGTGTTCGCGCCGCCGCCGCAGGTGGTGGAGCCGCTCATCGCGGCCTCCATCGCCTACGTCGGCGTCGAAAACTTCTTCGTGAAGAACGCCGAGGGGCGCTGGCGCATCACGGCGCCCTTCGGCCTCGTGCACGGCTTCGGCTTCGCGGGCGCGCTCGCCGAGGTGGGCGTGCCCAAGAGCGACGTGCCGCTCACGCTCTTCCTGTTCAACGCCGGCGTGGAGTGCGGCCAGCTCATGGTGCTCGCCGTGGTGCTCCCGCTCCTGTGGCTCGCGCGCAAGAAGGGCATGCTCGGCGAGCGCACGGTGAAGGGCCTGAGCGTCGTCGTCATCCTGCTCGGCACGTTCTGGCTCGTGCAGCGGGTGCTGACGGCGCTCGGCGTGCTCTGAGAGCGGGCGCTTCAGGGCAGGGCGCTGCAGCGCATGCCGCAGACGCCTTGCGCTTTGCCCGGGTCCTTGGCGCAGCCGCCGAGCGCGCAGTCGAAGTCGACGCTGCACGGCTCGCCCGCGTTGTTGAGAGCGGTGCAGGTGCCGTTGGCGCAGCGCGCGCCGTCGACGCAGCCGCCGCGCGTGCAGGGCTTGCCGGCGGCGATGCGGCCGGCGGCGCACTTGCCGGCGTCGCAGCGGTTGCCGTCGCCGCACTCGATGTTGGCCTGACAGGCGTCGCCCGCGTTCTTGGGCGCGCGGCAGACACCGAGCTCGCAGGTGCTCCGGTCGCAGGACGGGTGCTCGCGATCGATGTCGACCTGGGGCATGACGATGGAGAGCGCGTCGACCGCGCCGCCGCAGCGGCCGCCGGCGGCGGCGGGCTTGCCGCAGCGCCCCGTGTCGAGGGGGGAGACGCCGAGGCAGCGCAGGCCGTCCTTGCACTCGAGGCTCGAGCGGCACACGGCGCCGCCGTCGAGGGAGCCGCGCAACAGCCCGCTGCACTCGGGCGGCGTTCGCGGCGGGATGGGGCCCACCCAGGCGCAGCCCTCGGTCTGCCTGGCGCGCGCGTCGGCGCAGCTCTTCGCCTTCGCCTCGTCGAGGGTGACGGCCTTGCCGGCGAGGGCCGCGCTCAGCACGCCCGCGCAGGTCCGCGCGAGCGGGCTCGGTCCGGGCTTGTCCTTGCAGCACGCGGCCTTCCTCTCGGCGGGCGCGGTGTACAGGGCGTCGCACAGGGCGACGGCGGCCGGCGTCGGCGGCGTGTTGGCGTCGTAGACGGGCTGGATGTCCTCGTGGGCGCTGGCGTCGTCCGCGGTGCCGGGCGCGCCCGCGTCGACGGTCGCCGCCCGGGGCGGGCCGCCGGCGTCGGCCGCCTGGGACGCGCCGCCCTTCTTCGGACAACCCGCGATCGCAGTGACGACGACGACGACGGCGACGAGGGCGGTGCGCTTCATCCGCGCTCGATAGGTTGGCCGGCCGGCGCGAGCAAGCCCGGAAGCGCCGCCAGCGGCTGGCGCGCGAGCGCGCGGGCGGCGTCGGCGAGCGGCGAAGGCACCGGCAGCCCCGCGTTGCCGAGGGCCTCGAGCGCGGGGACGGCCGCGAAGGCGCGCTCGAAGAGGCGCGGGTGGGGCACGGCGGGACCCGCGCCCTGCGGCGCGTCTCCGTCGACGAGCGGCGCGTCGACGCTCCACAGCACGTCGAGGTCCAGCGTGCGCGACGCGTTGGCCATCGCCCGCACGCGGCCGCACGCGGCTTCGATCGCGTGAAGCGCCTGCAGCAGCGCCGCCGCCGGCAGCGCCGTGTCGACGACGACGGCGGCGTTGACGAAGCGCGCCGCGGTGGCGCCGCCCGCGGCCGGGCTCTCGTACAGCCGGCTCGCCGCCACGACGCTCAGCATCGGGTGCGCCCCGAGGCGCGCGGCCCCCTCGCGCACCCGCGAGGCCGCGTGGTGATCGGAAGAGCCGAGGCCGACGACGAAGCGCACGCGCGGCAGCATCGCGTCACCTGCCGCGGGCGGCAACGCGATCCGTACTCAGCTCACCTTCTGGGCTTCGGCGAGCGCGGCGGCGTCGACGCGCTCGTTCTCCGGGTGGCCGGCGTGGCCGCGCACCCACTCCCAGGTGACCTCGTGCTTGCCCGCCTCGGCGATGAGCGCCTCCCAGAGGGGACGGTTTTCGACGGGCTTGCCCGCGCTGTTCCGCCAGCCCTTCTTCACCCAGTTGTGGCGCCACTCCTTCATGCCCTTCACGACGTAGTTGCTGTCGGTGACGATGTGCACCCGGCAACGGCGCTTGAGCGCGGCGAGGCCGCCGATGGCGGCTTGGAGCTCCATGCGGTTGTTCGTCGTCGCCGGGGCGCCGCCGGTGACCAGCTTCTCTTTGCGCGCGCCGTCCTTGTCGACGACGAGCAGCGCCGCCCAGCCGCCGGGCCCCGGGTTCCCGAGGCAACTGCCGTCGCAAAACAAGCTCACGCGCTCCACGCGCCGCCTACTCCAGGTACTGCAGGAACAGGAGCGCCGTGGACATGTAGATGAGGATGCCGGTGATGTCGTTGGCGGTGGTGACGAACGGCCCCGACGCGATGGCGGGATCCACGCCGAGCCGCTTCATCGCCGCCGGCGCCAACGTCCCCATCGACGCCGCCGCCGTCATGGCCGCGACCATGGCCACGAAGACCACGAGGCCGAGCATGAACTTGCCGTGGGCGAAGAACAGGATGCTCACGACGCCCACCACCGCGCCGCACACCACGCCCATCAACATGCCCACGCGGAATTCGCGAAAGAGGATGGAGCTGAGCTCGGCGACGTTGACGCGGCCGGTGGCGAGGCCACGGGTCAGGATGGTGGCGGACTGCGTCCCGACGTTTCCGCCCATGGCGGTGATGACGGGGACGAACGCCGCGAGGATGACCGCCTGCTTGAGCACGGGCTGGTACCAGAACAGGAGCGTGGCCGACACGAGCGAGCCGAACAGCGTGGTGACGAGCCACGGCAGGCGCACGCGGGCGATGGGCAGCACCCGGTCGCGGTAGAGCAGCTCCTCCGCCGAGGTACCGGCCTGCTTGAGGGCGTCCTCCTCGGCCTCCTCGGCGACGACGTGCATGATGTCGTCGTGGAGGATGCGGCCGAGCATGCGGCCATCGCGGTCGACCACGGGCAACGACACCGCCGAGTACTTCTTGAAGATGCCCGCCACGCGCTCCTGGTCGACGTCCGGAGTCACCTTGGCGATCGGCGGCTCCATGATCTCCGACATCTTCTTGTCGGGCTTGTTGAGCAAGAGCAGCGTGAGCTCGACGTAGCCGACGAGGTGGTCCTCGTCGTCGACGACCCAGACGCCGTGCACGGGGATGTCGTCGTCGACGAGGGCGCGCACGCGGGCGATGGCGTCGTCGATGGTGGCGCTCTTTTTCACCTGAGCGCGCTCGACCTGCATCAGGCCGCCGGCGGTGTCCGGCGCGAACTGCAGCAGCTCCTCGACCTGCGCGCGCTCCTCCGGCTGGAGGCTCTGCAACGCCTCGCGCTGCTCTTGCGGCTCGAGCTCCTCGATGACGTCGGCGGCGTCGTCGGTCTCGAGGTTCTGGACGAGCTTGGCGATCTCGCTCTTGTCGAGCAGGCCGAGCAGCGCGGCGCGCTCGCTCTCCTCGAAGAGCGCGACGGCCTCCGCGCGGTTGGCGTCGTCGGGGACCAGGCGCAACAGGCGCGGCCACTCCTTCACCTCGACGACGCGCAGGCTCTCCACGATGTCCGCGGGGTGTGGCAGCAGGCGCAGGAACGTCGAGGCGGTGGCGTCGTCGCCACGCAAGACGGCCTCGAGGTCGTCGTTGTGTTCCAGGTCCGGACTCGTACCCACGACGGATCGACATTACGCCTCCACCTCGCCCGGGCAAGGCATAAGCGCCGGCCGTCCCTCTGCGAGACGACCCTCCGCGCGCGGCGCGGTGAGCGGCGGCGTTGGCACCCGCGTCTTCGCCGGCTACACATCCGGCATGAGGCGCGTCGCCGATCCGCACCCCGCCGTGGCGAGCCCATGTCTACGCACGGCCTTGCCCGGGCGCGCGCTCTTCGCTCTCGCCGTCGCCCTCACGCTCGGTGGGGCTTGCACGCCACGGACCGTGGCGCAGTCCATGGGCGGCGTGGACGTCTCCGTCGACGCCGACGCCGGCCGCATCGTGCTGTCGCGCGGGGGCCGCACGCTCCTCGACGTCGGTGCGAGCGACGTGGGCGGCCGGCGGGTGGACGCCACCTTCGAGATGCAATTCGGCATGTTCGACATCGAAGAGTCCGGGGCTCCCTTCGCGTTCGCAGACAAGATGCGCATCGACGCCGTCACCGACAGCCGCGTCGACCTCACCTTCGAGGACGCCGGCGGCGCCGCGTTCGCGCAGGGCACCCTCACGCCCCTGACCGGCGGCGTGCAGCTCGCGGTGACCCTCGCGGGGGGCCTCGACGACGCCGTCGTCGCGAGCACCTGCGCGTTCCACCACGCCATCGGGCTCGGCGCCCAGACCCACGACGTGGACCACGTCGGCCAGCGCGTGCCGCTGTGGGTGAGCGAGCAGGGCATCGGCACCACCGACACCGACGAGCTCCCCGCCGTGTGGCAGGTGGTCGGCCGCCGCCACACGAGCTACGCGCCCATGCCCGCGTTCGTCGCCGACAACGCCGCCGCCTACGTCGTCGACACGCCGGCGTTTTCGCGCCTCGATCTGTGCGCCACCGATCCCGGCAAGGCCTCGTTCGAGGCGTGGCAGCCGCGCCTCGCCCTCGACGTCTACGCCGGCGATACGCCGCGGCAGGCACAGGCGTCGATGGTCGACGCCCTGGGACGTCCGCCGCTGCCGCCGCCGTGGACCTTCGCGCCGTGGAACGACGCCATCTTCGGCTCCGACAACGTGCGCGCCGTCGCTCGCCGCATCCGCGCGCTCGGGCTGCCCTCGAGCGTCATCTGGACCGAGGACTGGCGCGGCGGCGCCGACGTCGGCGGCGGCGCGTACCGCCTCGACGAGGACTGGGGGCCGGACCCCGTCCTGTACCCCGACTTCGCGGACATGGTGCGCGACGTGAACGGGCTCGGCTTTCAACAGATGGTCTACTTCAACAGCTTCGTCGTCCAGGGCGCCGACGTGTTCGACGAAGTGACGTCACGCGGCCTCGGCATCGGCGCGCCTTTGTTTTCGGGGCCGGACAAGGACTTCTCGCCCACCACGCTCGTCGACCTCACCAACCCCGACGCCCGCGCCTTCGTGAAGCAGCACTTCGCCGACGCCTTCGCGCTCGGCGTGCGCGGCTGGATGGCCGACTACGGCGAGTGGCTCCCGGTCGACGACGACACGCTCTTCGACGGCGAAGACCCGCACCTCGTGCACAACCGCTTCCCGGTGCTGTGGCAGCAGGTGAACCGCGAAGCGCAGCAGGAGGCGGGGCTGCTCGACGACAGCGTGGTGTTCGTCCGCTCCGCGCACCTCGGATCGCAGCCGCTGGTGCAGGTGATCTGGGCGGGCGACCAGCGCACGAGCTTCGACGCCGACGACGGCCTGCCCACGGTCCTGCCCATCGGCATCGGCCTGTCCACGGTGGGCTTCCCGTTCTTCGCCCACGACGTCGCCGGCTACCAGAGCGCCACCAACCCGCCCGGCGACAAGGAGCTGTTCCTGCGCTGGACCGAGCTCGGCGCGCTCTCGCCCGTCATGCGCACCCACCACGGGACCAACGTCACGCAGAACGTCAACATCTTCACCGACGACGACACCGTCGCCCACTGGAGGCGCTACGCGTCTTTGCACGTCCGCCTCTACCCGTACCTGCGCGCGTTGGCCCGGGCGGCCTGTGGCAAGGGGGGCGCGCCCCTGTGGACGCCGCTGCCGCTCGCGTATCCCGCCGACGACGCCGTGTGGGGCCTGAAGGACGAGGTGATGCTCGGGCCCGCGCTGCTGGTCGCGCCCGTGCTCACCGAGGGCGCCGTGTCGCGGCCCGTGGTGTTCCCGAGCGCGCGCTTCGCCCCCGTCGCCGTCGCCGTCGACGGCGCGCTCACCGCGCCCGCGGGTGACGGCGCCGCCGTGGTGGGACCGGCCACCGTCGACGTGGACGCGCCCGTCGCGGACATCCCGCTGTTCGTCGCCGCCGGCGGCATCGTCCCGATGACCGCCAACGTCGCGGACACGTTGTTGCCCGGCGGCCGCGGGCTCGCGGGCCTCGAGACCACGGAGGGCGATCGCGTCGTCGTCGTCGGCCTCGGCGCCGACGGCACGTTCACCGAGGACAGCGGCGCGTCGTACGCGCTCAGCGGTACCGGGACAGACGCTTCGTCGGCCGGCCCCGGCGGCGTCGTCGATGTCACCGGCGACGGCGTCGTCGACGGCGACGGCTTCACGCTCACGCTGTCGGGGCAGCCGGCGGCGCGCGTGACGCACGTCGTATTCAGGTGAGCCGCGCGACGAGCGCCCCGTGAGCGGCGCTCCGTTCGCGGGCGAGCACGTCGGGCACCTCGCGGCGCTGGCGTGCGCCTCGATGTGGGCGCTGTCGACGGTGCTGTTCGGCGCGGCCGCGCGCACCGTCGACCCGCGCGCGCTGAACCTCTTGAAGTGCGCGCTGGCGGCCCCGCTCCTCGGCGTCACCGCGCTGCTCCTCGGAGACCTGCCGGCGTTTTCGGCGCGGGACTCGGCGGCGCTGGCGGTGTCGGCGCTGTTCGGCATCGTCGTGGCCGACACCGCGTACTTCGTGGCGCTCAAGGAGCTCGGCGCGGCCCGCGGCGTTCTCTTCGTGGCGCTCATCCCCGTATGCACGTCGCTGTTGGCGCTGCCCGTGCTCGGCGAAGCGCTCGAGCCGCGGATGGTGGCGGGGATGATCGTGACGCTCTCGGGCGTGGTGGTGGTGGTGCGCGGCCGCGCGCGGGGCGCCGGCAGGGGGCGCATCGGGGTGGGCGTCGTCGCCGGCGTCGTCTACTGCACGGCGCAGGCGGCGGCGAACGTCCTGCAGAAGGGTGTGGACCCGGCGCTGTCGCCGCTGTCGCTGTCGTTCTTCCGCTTGAGCATCGGCGCGGCGGTCATCGCGCTCTCGCTCGTCGTCACCGTGCGCGGCCGCAGGGACATCGCGGCGCTGCGGCCCGTGCTCGCGCGCGGCTCCCTCGGGACCCTCGCGGGCGCGTACGCGGGGCTCTTGCTCGGGACCTACGCCATCCGCACGGTGCCGACGGGCGTGGCGACCACGCTCATCGCGACCACGCCCCTGTTCGCCCTGGTCGCCGCGCGCGTCGTCGACAAGGAGACCCCGAGCGCCCGCACGCTCGCCGGCGCGCTCCTGGCCCTCGCCGGCGTCGCGCTCTTGATGCTCTGACGGGCTTCAATCGAGGGGGACGGAGGGAGCGGCCGCGCTGATGAGCGACCGGAGGGAGCGGCCGCCCGGCGTGTAGGCGGATGTCGGCGAGGCCGTCATGCCATTCGCCGTCATGAACCCGGCCGCCCGGGAACGCGAGTAGTGCAGGAACGCGCGCTTCGTTAGAGCATCGGACATCCGATGAGCGAGCCCGCGAGCCAGAAGCCGGAGCGCCCGAACCTCAAGCGGCTCGGCATCCTCTCACGCCTGCTGGCGCTGATGGCGCCCTATACCGGGCGCTTCGCGCTCGCGACGTTCGCGCTGTTCATCGGCTCGGGCGCGGGCCTGCTCTATCCGCAGGCGCTGCGGCTCGTCGTCGACACCGGCATCACCAAGGGCTCGCTCGATCACATCGATCACATCGCCCTCGCCCTCGCCGGCGTCTTCGTCGTGCAGGCGCTGCTCACGTGGCTGCGGCACTACTTGATGAGCTGGCTCGGCGAGCGCGTCGTCGCCGATCTGCGCTCCCGCGTCTTCAGCCGGCTCATGGCGCTGCCGCTGTCGTGGTTCCACGAGCGGCGCACCGGGGAGATCACGGGGCGCCTCGCCGCCGACGTCGCCATCGTCGAGGGAATCGTGGGAACGCAGCTCTCCATGAGCCTGCGCGACATGGTCTCCCTCGTGGGCGGCATCGTGCTGCTCTTCGTCAGCAACTGGCACCTCACCCTCATCATGCTCGCGGTGGTGCCGCCCATCGTGCTCGGCGTGCTCGTCTTCGGGCGCAAGATCAGGAAGATGTCCAAGGCGGTGCAGGACCGCTTCGCCGAGACCAGCGCCCACGTTCAGGAGACGATCGGCGCCATCTCCACCGTGCAGAGCTTCGTGCGCGAGAACACCGAGGCCGACCGCTACCGAGGCAGCGTCGAGAGGTACTTCGGCGAGTCCGTGCACCTCGCGTCGTGGCGCGGGCTCTTCATGGCGTCGCTCACGCTGGCGGGCAGCGCGGGCATCTCCATCATCCTCTACTTCGGCGCGCGCTCCATCGTCGCCGGCACGCTGACGCCGGGGGAGCTCGCCAGCTTCCTCCTCTACACGCTGATGATCGCCGCGTCGCTCGGCAGCCTCGCGGGGCTGTGGGGCTCGTTGCAGTCGGCGGCGGGCGCCACGGAGCGGCTGTTCCAGATCCTCGACGAGGAGCCGTCCATCCGCACGTCCGAGCACCCGAAGAAGCTGCCGCCGGGCGCCTCCCTCCGCTTCGAGCACGTGGAGTTCGCCTACCCCTCGCGCGCCGACGACCGCGTGCTCCACGACGTGGACTTCACCATCAACGAGGGCGAGCTCGTGGCGCTCGTCGGCCGCTCCGGCGCCGGCAAGAGCACGCTCACGGCGCTCGTGCAGCGCTTCTACGACCCTGTGCTCGGCCGCGTGCTCATGAACGACGTGGACCTCCGCGAGCTCGATCTGCCGGAGCTGCGGGCGGCGATGGCGACGGTGGCGCAGGAGCCGGTGCTCTTCTCGGGCAGCATCGAGGAGAACATCGCGTACGCGCGCCCGGGCGCCACGCTCGACGAGGTGAAGGCGGCGGCGCGGGAGGCGCACGCGCACGAGTTCATCATGGAGTTCCCCGAGGGTTACCAGACCCTCGTCGGCGAGCGCGGCGTCAAGCTCTCGGGCGGCCAACGCCAGCGCGTGGCCATCGCGCGCGCCATCCTCGCCAACCCCCGCGTGCTCATGCTCGACGAGGCCACCAGCAACCTGGACGCCGAGAGCGAGGCGCTGGTGCAGGAGGCGCTCGGGCGCTTGATGCGCGGGCGCACAACGCTGGTCATCGCGCACCGCCTGTCCACGGTGCATGACGCCGACCGCATCATCGTCTTCGACAAGGGCCGCATCGTGGAGCAGGGCAGCCACGACGAGCTGATGGAGCGCCGCGGCATCTACCACAAGCTCGTCGAGCACCAGCTCGTCTTCGCGGACGCCGCGGCGTGACGACGGTCGCCGACGCGGGCGGCGAGCGCCTTGCGGCTCACACGACGAGGCCGCCGTCCACGTTGATGACGGCGCCGGTGATGTAGCTCGCGTCGTCGCTGGCGAGGAACGCGTACACCGCCGCGATCTCTTCAGGCTTCGCCAGGCGCTGCAGCGGTGTGCGCTCGCTCATCGCCGCGAGCACGCTCTGCGGCACGGGCGCGGTCATGGGCGTCTCGACGAAGCCGGGGGCCACGGCGTTCACGCGCACGTTGCTCCGTCCGAGCTCGCGCGCGAGGGTCTTGGTGAGGCCGATGACGCCCGCCTTGGACGCCACGTAGTTCGACTGGCCGAAGTTGCCCGTGTGCGCCACCACCGAGGCGGCGTTCAGGATGACGCCGTGCTTTTGCACCTTCATCTTGGCCGCGGCGGCCTGAGAGAGGCGGAACACGGCGGTGAGGTTGACGGCGATGACCTTGTCCCAGTCGTCGACGCTCAGCTTGCCGACGGACGCGTCACGCGTGATGCCGGCGTTGTTCACGAGGACGTCGACGCCGCCCTCCATGGCTTCCGCGACCGCGGTGAGGCCTTGCGCACTTGCAACATCGGCGGCGACGTAGCGCACGCGCGCGCCGGGGGCGTCTTCGGCGCCGAGCGCTGCCGCCAGCCCCGTCTCCGAGAGCGGCCGCAGGTCGACGGCGATCACGCGCGCGCCCTCGTCGAGAAATCGCCGCGCCGTCGCGAGCCCGATGCCGCTCGCCGCGCCCGTCACCACCGCCGTCTTGTCTTTGAGTCCACGCATGATCGCTCCTGGGAGAGAAAGGGTGCGCGGCCAACGTGCGCGCCTGCGGGCTGCGCACGTTGCGCCGCACAAATCGAGGTGCTTAGGCGAGCATCGCGCGGGCGCCGTTGACGAAGGCGCGGCCGGCCTCATGCATCGCGTGCGCCTGGGCGGCGGAGTAGCGGCTCGACTCCTGCACGGTGCGCTCCCACTCGGCGAAGCCCTTCTCCATGGCGGCCGCGCTCTCGTCGAGCATCCGCTGGGCCTCGCCCCGCCAGAACTGGGTGAGCGTGTAAAACGGCGCGGCCGCGTCGGCTGGGGGGGTGCGGGGGGCGGTCTTCTGCTCGGTCTTGTTGTCGCTCACGGTGTCCTCCTTGGTGTGAGTGACCGCAAGCTAGGCAGCGCTCGCAACTGCGTCAAGGATTTTTGTGCAACGCACAAAACCACCGGATCCGCCCGATCAGCGACCGGAGGGAGCGGCCGCGCTTGATCAGGGTCGCCGTCCGCGCGACGCGGGGGACGAGCCCCCGCCCTGCGGGGCGCCGGAGCGGCCGAGGACCGGGTTCACCGGCGCCGCTTCGCCGGCGCCGGCGCCGGCCGCTGCTGCTGCTGCTGCTGCTGCTGCTGCTGCTGCTGCAGGAGGAGCTGGCGCAGGAGGGCCTGCGTCTCGCTGACCTCGGCGCGCAGGCGCTCGACCTCGCCGCTGTTGGCTGCGGGCGGCGCCGGCGGCGGCCCGGCGAAGGCGGCGAAGGGGTTCCAGGCCGGGACGTGCTGCATCTGCGAGATCATGTTGCGCTGCGCGTCGAGCAGGGCGCGCTGGCCGCCGAGGAAGCCGTCGAGGGCGTCCTGCAGCGTGCGCGAGAACTTCTCCTTCAGCGGGGAGCCCGACAGTTGCACGACCTGCTTGAGGAAGCCGGTGGGGAGCATCTCGCGGGCGCTGTCCTTGTCGAGGATGATCTGCACGAGGACCTCTTTGGTGAGGTCGTCGCCGCTCTTGGCGTCCACGATCTGCACGTCGATGCCGCGCTGCACCATCTCTTCCACCTCGTGCAGCGTCACGTAGTGCGACGCGCTGGTGTCGTAGAGCCGGCGGTTGCCGTACTTCTTGAGGACCACGGGCGACGTCGGGGAGTGCTCAGCCATGTCCCGTACGTAGGAGACCGGTGCGCATCCGTCAATCGGACGATTCCGATCCGGCGCGCCCGGATGTGCGAATGCACAAAACCCCCTTGACAAATCCGCGCCCGCCCGGCTGAATCCGCGCCATGACGGGATCCGATCGCATGCTGCTTCGCAACATCGAGCCCGGTTCGAGCGCGGCCCTCCGCCCCGAGGACGTGCCCGCCGTCGTCGACGACGCCACCCTCGCCGCGGTCCTGCGCGCCGGCCGCCCCGACGAGCTCGTCTCCGGCGCACAGCGCGGCCTCCTCACCGTGCGCGGCCTCGCTTGCCCCACCATCGCCGCCGGCAGCGGCCGCCCCGTCCTCTGCGTGCACGGCCTCGGGCACGACGCGTGGGACTTCGGCCCGCTCTTTGTGCGATGCACAAAAGCCGCGTCGCTCCTCGCGTTCGACCTCCCCGGCTTCGGCCTCGCGGACAAGGTCCCGCCCGCCTCCGCGCCCGCACAGACGTTCGACATGGAGCTGTATGTCGAGGCGCTGCTCGCGGCGGCGGCGCTCGCGCCGGAGCCGCCGGTGGTGGTCGCGTCTTCCCTCGGTGGCCACATCGCGCTGATCGCCGCCATGCGCGCGCCCCGGGCGTTCGCCCGCCTGGTGCTGGCGGCCCCTGGTGGCCTCGTCGGCGCGCCCGGCCCGCTGCAGGCCCTGCTCCGCGCCTACTACGCCGTGGACTCCATCTGCGCCCGCAGCGAGCAGGAGCTCACGAGCAACAGCCACAAGATCTTCGCGCGCCGCGGCCTCGCCGCCGCCGACGCGCTCGCGGCGCGCAAGCTGGCGGTGCACCGCTCCGCGCGCAAGCGCGAGTTCGCCGTGCCGTTCGCCGGCATCGTCGACGACGTGTTTCGTCACGTCATCATGGACCGCGTCGCCGACGTGCGCGTGCCCACGCTGATCCTGTCGGGCGAGCGCGACGTCGTCGTCCCCCCCGACGCCTGCGCCACGGCCGCCCGCCGCATGGGCGCCCGCTTCGTGTCCTTCCCCGGCGTCGGGCACTGCCCGCACCTCGAGATCCCCGACGTCTTCGCCGACGCCGTCGTCACCTTCATCCACGGAGAAGCATGATGTTGCCCGGAGACTGGACCGAAGGCCTCGCGCGCCTGTTCTCGGAGAGCATCGCCGTCGTCGACGAGCGCACCGGTGAGCGCGTCAGCTACCGGGCCCTCTTCGCCCGCACCAGCGCCACCGCCGCCGCGCTCCAGGCGCTCGGCGTCGAAAAGGGCGATCGCGTCGCCGTGCTCGCCAAGAACCGGCTGGAGCACCTCGAGCTCATGTTCGCCTGCGCTCGCCTCGGCGCGCTGTTCCTCCCGATGAACTGGCGCCTCGCGGAGCCCGAGCTCGGCTACATCCTCGACGACGCCGAGCCGTCCGTCCTCTTCTTCGAGCCGTCCTTCGCAGACGCCGCAAACCGCTTGTGCGCGGCACGCAACGTGCGGGCGCTCGGGCTCGACGGCGAAGAGGGCCTCGAGAAGCTCGCGCGCGCCGGCGCCAAGCAGGCGCCGGTGAAGCAGGCGCCGCTCGGCGAGGACGATCCGTGGCTCATCCTGTACACCTCGGGGACCACCGGCCACCCCAAGGGCGCGCTCCTGCCGCACCGGCAGGTCGCGTACAACGCGCTCAACACCATCGTCGCCCTGGACCTCGCCGCGGCCGACAAGACCGTCACCTACACGCCGCTGTTCCACACGGGCGGCCTGCACGTCCTCACCACGCCGCTGCTCATGAAGGGCGGCACCGTGGTGCTCGCCGACGGCTTCGAGCCCGAGCGCTTCCTGCAGCTCAACGCGCGCGAGCGCTGCACGCTCCTGTTCGGCGTGCCCACCACGTTCGAAATGATGGCGCAGGCGCAGGCGTTCACCGACGTCGATCTGTCGTCGCTGCGCGTGGCCCTGTGCGGCGGCGCCCCGTGCCCGCTGTCGCTGATCGAGCGCTACACCAGGCGGGGCATCGTCTTCAAACAGGGCTACGGCCTCACCGAGGTGGGGCCCAACGTGCTCAACCTCAACGCCGAGGACGTCGTCAAGAAGGCGGGGAGCGCCGGCCGCCCCAACCTCTTCATCACCGCCCGCATCGACGGCGACACCGCGCACACGGGCAAGGGCCGCGGCGAGCTGCTCCTCGGCGGGCCGTGCGTGTGCCTGGGCTACTGGCGCAAGCCGGAGGCCACCCGCGCCGCGTTCACGGCGGACGGCTTGTTCCGCACCGGCGACGTCGTCGAGGTGGACGCCGACGGCTTCATGACCATCGTCGACCGCGCCAAGGACATGTTCATCTCCGGCGGCGAGAACGTGTACCCGGCGGAGGTCGAGAAGGTCCTCGCGGATCATCCCGCGGTGCGCGCGGCGGCCGTGGTCGGCATCGCGGACGCGCGCTGGGGCGAGGTCGGCCGGGCGTACGTCGAGGCGCGCGAGGCCGTGGAGCCTGCGGCGCTCGTGCAGTTCGCGCGGGCGCGCCTCGCCGCCTACAAGGTGCCGAAGGACGTCGTCGTCGTCGACGAGCTCCCGCGCAACCCGAGCGGCAAGGTGCAAAAGCACCTGCTGTCCCGCGCCCCCACCGCGGCCGCGGCGCCGTCGTCGTCGACACAGGCGTCGTCGACACGGGCGTCCTCGACACGGGCGTCGTCGACACAGGCGTCGTCGACACAGGCGTCCTCGACACAGGCGTCCTCGACACAGGCGTCCTCGACACAGGCGTCGTCGACACAGGCGTCCTCGACGCAGGCGTCGTCGTCCGGCTCTGCGGCGCAGGCGCCCGGCGCCGCGCCGCGCCGCAAGGAGGCGCGCGCGTGACGGCGCCGTCGCCTTCCGGCTGCTCCTTGCTGTTCGCGGCCGCGGTCGTCGCCGGCGCGACGTCGTGGGGGGCGTGCGACGCCGCCACGACGTGCGTCGCCGACGACGAGTGCCCCGTGGACGCCGTGTGCCGCGCGGGGGCGTGCGCCCCCATCGCCGGCGAGGGCGAGGGCGAAGGTGACGGGGGAGAGGGCGAAGGCGACGCGGGCGAGGGCGAGGGCGAGGGCGAGGGCGAAGGCGAGGGCGAAGGCGAGGGCGAAGGCGAAGCGCGCTGCTCCCTCGAAGACGGCGCGCTCGACGCCGGCGACCTGCCGGTGGTCCCCGGGCTGCCGCTGCGCTTCGTCGAGGCCGACAGCGACACGGCGGCGCTCGACGTCGACGTCGACGGCACCGACGACGGCGGCGCCACCACCTGGGACTTCACCGGCGCGCTCCCGGGCGACGGCCCCTTCGCGGTGCAGGCCGACGTGCTCGACGGCCAGTGGTTCGCGGACACGTTCGCGGACGAGGCGCCGCTCGACGCGAGCGGCACCGGCGCGTACGTCGCGCCGCTGTCGACGGACACCGTGGCGGTGTTTCGCCGCAGCGCGGACGACCTCGTGATCCTCGGCGTGGCCAGCGTGGACCCGGACTACACGCTCATCACGTACGACCCGCCCATCAAGGTGCTGCAGTTCCCCATCACGGCGTCGTCGACGTGGGAGTCGCACTCCACCGGCACCGGCACTTTCGCCACCAACCCCTTCTACTTCGACACCGACGACTACGTGTCCACCATCGACGCGAGCGGCACCGCGGTGACCCGCGCGGGCACGTTCGCCGTCTTGCGGCTGCGGCTCGAGCAGAGCGTCGTCGTCGGCAACAACGTGTTGTTCCCCGTCGACCACATCCAATACGCGTGGCTCGCGCCGTGCCTCGGCGCCATCGCGGAGATCACGAGCGACATCGGCGAGACCGACGCGCACTTCACGCAGGCGTCGCAGGTGCGCCGCCTCGCCGCCCCGGGGAACCCCTGATGGCCGAGCGCGCGGTGATGCTCGCTTCGTGCGCGGCGCTCGTCGTCGCGTCGTCGTGCGTGACGCCGGGTCTTCACACCACCGCCGCGCCGGCCACCGCCGGCGACGGCACGCGCATGGTGCAGGTGCGCGGCGCGTGGCTCCGCGTGCTCGCGCTCGGGCCGCCGCGAGGGCCGAGCCCCGGCCCGTCGGCCGCCGACGCTGACGCTGACGCCGACGCCAACGCCGTCGCCGGCGCCGGCGACGCAGCCGGGGGCGCCGGCGCGCCGGTGGTGTTCGTGCACGGCTTCGGCTCTCGCCTCGAGGCGTGGAAGCTCGTGCAGCCCGAGGTGGCCAAGACGCGGCGGACGCTGAGCTTCGATCAGCGCGGCTTCGGGCTGTCCGAGCGCGCAGAGGGCGCGTACGGGCCCGAGTCGCACGCCGCCGACCTGCTCGCGCTCCTCGACGAGGAGCACATCGATCGCGCGGTGCTGGTCGGCCACAGCTACGGCGCCGGCGTCGTGCTCCGGCTCGCCCTGCGTCACCCCGAGCGCGTCGCGGGGATCGTGCTCGTGTCGCCGTTCGCGCTCGACGAGCAGGTGGGCTCGTACTTCCACTGGGCGATGGTCCCCGGCCTCGGCGAGGCGATGTTCAGCGCGCAGTTCCGCGACTTCCCCGGCGAGAAGTACCTGCTCGCGTTCGGCCCCGAGGCCAGGAAGAAGTACGTCTCCGTCGCCGCGCTCGACGAGGTGCAGCGGCTGCAGGCGAAGGACGGCTCCACCTACGCCGCCCTCGCCACCATCCGCGGCATGGACTACGCGTCCGTCGAGGACGCGTACGCGAAGATCGCGGTCTCCGTCACGGTGGTGTGGGGCGAGAAGGATCGTGTGGCGCCCATCAAGCGCCTCGAGACGTTCGCCGCCAAGCTCCCTCACGCGCGCTTCGTGCGCGTCCCGGGCGTCGGCCACATGCCGCCGTGGGAGAAGCCCGACGTCGTCGTCGACGCGGTGCTCGGCGCGCGCGACGCGCCGACGCGCCAGGCCGACACCGACGCGGGCGCCGCGGGAGGTGCGCGGTGAGCGCGTTGGCTTTCGCCTTCGTCGCCGCGCTCGCGGCGCGCACCGGCACCGGCGACCCCGCCGAGATCTTCCGTGACAAGGATCCGCAGAGCGACCTCGTGCTCCACGGCCAGCTTCGCCTGCGCTCGGCGCTGTACAACAACCTCGAGCTCGACCGCCGCCTCTTCAAGCCCGACGCGCTCTTCCCGCAGGGGCTCGTCCTCGGCAACGACGCGCGCGTGCGCCTCACGCCCTCGTTCTTCATCGGGGACGACCTGCGCGCGTTCCTCGACGTCGACCTCGTCACCGCGTCGCTCGGTGAGCCGGCGAGCGGCGGGCCCTACACGGTCCACGACCCGTTCCAGTCGTCGTTCCTCGACGTGCGCGCCGCCGGCGTCGACTGGCTCCTGCCCGTGGGCGTGCTCTCCATCGGCCGCATGCCCTCGCACTTCGCGCTCGGCATCGCCGCCAACGACGGCGCCGACCTCGACGACGACAACGGCGATCACGCCGACCGCGTCGCCCTCGTCCTGCCGCTGTACGGCCACCTGCTCGCCGCCGCCTTCGACGTCCTCGACCCGAACGCCCACACGCCGGGCTCGGCGCCCGCGGTGGGCGAGCAGGCGGTCACCCTCGGCGTCATGAAGTGGCGCGCGCCCTGGGAGATCGCGCTGTACCGGGACGCCGGCCGCGCCGTCTTCGACTACGGCCTCGCGCTCAGCGCGGAGTGGTCGCTGAAGGACGCGCCCGGTCCGTGGGCGCTCATCGATCAACAGCTCGAGCCCGACGTCACCGTCGTCCGTCACGACACGCACCTCTTCGTCGCCGACGCGTGGACGCGCCTGGTGTTCGGCGCCGTGCGGCTCGAGGCCGAGGGCTTCGTCAGCGACCTCGGCATCGACAACCCCTCCGCCATCCCCGGCGTCGACGTGCGCGAGCCCATCACGGGCAACCCCGCGGCCGCCGCGCTCGTCGCCGACGTACGCGCCTTCGACGACGCGAGCGCCGACGGCGCGCACGCGCTCCTCGAGCTCGGCGCCGCGTCGGCGGATCCGGCGCCGGGCTTCCCCGCCGCCGACCCGACCACCGCCGCGGGCGCGCGCCCCGGCGACGTCTTCGGTCCGCAGGTCGTGTTCGTGCGCGACATGCGCTTCGACGCCGCGCGCATGCACCCGCTGCACCGCGTCGACCTCATCCTGTGGCGCACGCTGCTCGGCGGCGTCTCCGAGGCGGGCTACGTGCGGCTCAACGTCGCGGGCTCGCCGCTGCCGTGGCTGCGCCTCGAGGGCAACGCCATCTATTCGCAGGCGTTCGCCCCGGGCAGCGCCCCCGGGGGCGTCGGCCCCCTCGGCGTCGAGGTCGACGGCGCCGCCGTCGTCAGCGCGCCCTTCGCCCCCGGCGTCTCCCTGCGCGTCGACGCCGGCAACCTCTTTCCCCTCGGCGGGCTCGCCGACCTCGGCGGTTCGCCGACGTCGGTGTCGTCGTGGGCGCAGATGGTCATCGTGAGGCTCGGCTATGCGCTTTGAACGCCCCCGGCGGGGGACAAGCCCCCGCGCCATGACGGTGCTCGTCGTCGTCGCCGCCGTCGTCGCGGCCGGGGCATGCGCGCCCGCGCCCGCGCCGGAGGACACGCTGTTCACGCCGGTGGTGCTCCCCGCGTGCAACGCCAACGCCGACGGCATCATCGAGCACGACGAGATGCCGTTCGTCGTCGGCGCCACCGCGCGGGTGCGCGTCGGCGAGAACGTCCCCGTCGACGTCGCCGGCGCGCCCGCCAGCTCCGTCGGCGGCGGGGGCAGCGCGCGGGTGTGGGACCTCTCGCGCCCCGACCCCGACAGCGAGCCGGTGGGCCTCCTCACGCTGCAGTCGATGGACGGCCAGTGGTTCGCCGGCGACTTCCCGGACGCCGACTACGCCGGCCCCCTCGCGCCGGGCGGCGGTCTGCTCGGCCCGCTCGTCGTCGACGCCGACGGCGTCAAGCTCCTCGGCTCCGTCAGCGCCGACGAGAGCCCGCCGGAGGGACGCACCGAGCTCGCCTATCAGGACCCGGTGATGCTCTATCCGTTCCCGCTCCAGGTCGGCACCCACGCGGTCACAGAGACCCAGGCCGTCGACGGGGTGGCCCAGGGCATCCCCGTCGCCGTCGACGACACCTACACCATCGACGTCACCGCCCACGGCAAGGTCATCCTCAAAGACCTCGTCCTCGAGGACGCCCTGCGCGTCACCGTGCGCCTCGAGCGCGTCCCCGTCGCCGGCATCGCCGTGCAGCAGGTGACGCAGGTGTTCGTCAACGAGTGCGTCGGCGAGGTCGCCCGCTTCGTGTCTCCGTTCGTCCCCCTCGACCAGGAGCTGCCCGACGACTTCGACGTCGCCGAGCAGGTCTGGCGCCTCTCCCTGTAACCCCTTGCCCGCACCCCCATCGACCCAGGAGAAACCGTGTCGACCGACAAGAAGCAACAGCCGCTGCCCGAAGAAGCGCTCGACAAGATGATCAGCCTCATCGAGGGCCCCATGAACACCGCCGGCGAGAAGATCCTGTCGTCGACGATCGTCCTCGCCCCCCTCTCCCTCGGCATGGACCTCTCCATGCGCGCGCTCGCCCGACTGCGCGGCGCCGTCGACAACGATCGCTTCGGAAAGAAGGCCCGCCGATGATGACCGAGATCCTTTCGCGCAGCGGCTTGTTCAGCGCCGTCCCCACCGCGCTCGCCCGCATGAACGGCGCCATGATGCTCGCGCGCGTCTCCCTCGATCGCACGCCGGCCCCGGTGGCGCCGTCGCCCGCCGTGGTCATCGCCACCGAGGGCGCCGCGCAGCTCATGCGCTACGAGGCCGTGCCCGGCGTCGCCAAGAAGGACCCGATCCTCTTGTGCCCGAGCCTCATCAACCGGCTCTACGTGCTCGACCTCAAGGAGGGCATCTCCGTCGTCGAGGTGCTCAGAAAGGCCGGCCACACCGTCTACGGCATCGACTGGGGCGAGCCCGGCGAGGCCGAGCGCGGCGTGCGGTTCGAGGGCTTCGTGCGCCGCCTGCAGCGCTTCCTCGAGGTCGGCTGCGCCGACGCCGGCGTCGAGCGCATGCACCTGCTCGGGCACTGCCTCGGCGGCACCATGGCCACCGCGCTCGCCGCCACCGACGACAGCCGCATCCAGAGCCTCATCAACCTCACCGCCCCCGTCGCCTTCCACGACGCCGGGCTGTTGTCCAAGTGGACGCGCGCGCCGTTCTTCCACGCCGAAAACGTCGTGCGCGCCGTGGGCCACGTCCCGCCCTGGCTCACGCAGCCGGCGTTTCAAATCTTGAAGCCCATGGGGCAGCCGTCGAAGGCGCTGCGCCTGTTCCAGTCGCTCGACAAGCCGCAGTTCCTCGAGTTCTTCCGCTGCCTCGAGACCTGGATCAACGACAACGTCTCCATCCCCGACGCCTTCTTCGTCGACCTCGTCGAGGTGCTCTACAAGAAAGACGGCCTCGTCACCGGCAAGCTGCACTTCGCCGAGGGCCCGGTGGTGCTCGAGGAGGTCACGGTGCCGCTGCTCACGGTGGCGGCCGCCGAGGACCACATCGTGCCCAAGGACTCCGCGCTCGCCGGCGTCGCGCGCTTCTCCTCGAAGAAGAAGCGCACCGAGGTGCTCCCCGGCGGCCACATCGGCGTCGTCGTCGGCGGCCTCGCCCGCCGCCGCTTGTGGCCGCTGCTCCTCGAGTGGCTCGAGGAGACCGCGCTGCCTCCTCCCGCCATGAAGCTCGAGGTGCTCCAGTGACCGCCATCGCCGCCGCCGCGCGCGGCGCCGGCGTCGCCGTCGACGGCCGCGCCCGCCAGCTCGCCATCGGGGCGTTGATGCCGATGGTCTACATGCTCTTCGGCGTCACCTGGCTCGCCTACGTGCCGCTGCTCCCCGAGGTGGCCAAGAGCGTCGACAAGCCCATCCCCGAGGCGGCGTTCCTCATCGTCGTCATCTCGTGGGCCAAGAGCTTCGTGCCCATCCTCGCCGGCATCGTCGCCGCGCGCATCGGGCTCACCAACGCACTGCGCGTGGGCGGCGTCCTCGTGCTGGTCGGCGCCGCCGCCCCGTGGATGCACAGCTACGGCGTGGCCGTGGCCGTGCGCTTCCTCTTCGGCATGGGCGGCGCCGTGTGGGTGACGCTTATGGGGCCGGTGGTGCTGGCGTCCCTGTCGCCGTCGCAGCGCCCGGTCGCCAACGCCGTCAACGGCGTCGCCGTCAACGCGGGCATCGTCATCGCCTACGCGGTGACGTTGCCGCTCGCGAAGCTCATCGGTCCGCAGTGGGCGCTGACGCTCGCGAGCGTGCTCACGGGCGCGTGCCTGATGGCGCTCGGCTTCTGCGGCAAGCTCGGCGACGTCGCGCCCGTCTCGGTCTTCGGCACGCTCAAGGCCTACGCGCGCACGCTCAAGCTCCCGGCCACGTGGATCCTGGCGGTGGCCTTCTGCGGCCCGCTCGCCTTGTACCTGATGCTGAACACGTACCTGTCGCAGCACCTGATCGCGGCGTACCACCTGGACCGCAGCGCGGCGTCGCACTGGATGATCTGGCTGAACATCTGGGCGCTCCCCGCGTCGCTGTTGTCGGGCGTGCTCCTGCGCCGCTTCAAGACCCCGGTGCCCATGCTGCTCGCCGTCGTCATCGCGCCCGTCGGCCTCTACGTGGCGCTGTCCGGCGAGGGCGACGTCGCGCGCGCCGTCGGCTTCGTCCTCGTCGCCGTCGGGATGTTCCTCCCGGTGTCGCCGCTGGTGACGACCGTCCAGAAGATCCCCGGGATGTCGCCGCAGGACTTCGGGATGATCGTCGGGACCATGTTCGCCGTGAGCTACGTGGTCTCCTCCGCGATCCCCACCGCCGTCGCCCCCCTGGTGGCGCACGGCGTCGCGCTCGGGACCCTCCTGTCCGCCGCCGGCCTGCTGGGCCTCACACCGCTGGTGGGCCTTCTGCTCAAACGCTCGTAAAGCCAAATGAATTCGGGCTGTCCGGCGTTCGCCCTACATCCCGATCCACGGTCGCAACGGGCCCTCCGGGCGGGCGATAATGGGGAGAGACCTTTTCTCTTTCCAGGAGTTTCCCATGTCTGACCCCGTCTCCGGAGGCATCGGCAAAGCCAGCCAACAGATGATGCAAGAGCTCCAAAAGCAGATGGAGCAGAACCAGGGCGTCGCCAAGAACGGCGGCGCCGGCCAGTTCAACGACGTCATGGCGCAGCAGGGGGTGCAGAACCCCGCGCAGGTGAACCCGGCCATGGACCCTTCGAAGGTCAACGAGACCCAGAAGGCCGCCGAGGTGCTGCGGACGGCGCAGGCGCAGCAGGTGCACGGCGTCGACAAGTCGCTGCAGGTGAAGCCCGTCGAGGGCGCCGAGAAGACCCACGGCCTCAAGCAGGTGCTCAACCAGGTCGTCGACGGCCAGAACAAGCTCGACCAGATCATCAAGATGGCCACGAGCGGCAAGGTCTACGGCAACCAGCAGCTGCTCGCGGTGCAGGCCGCGGTCTACAAGTTCTCGCAGGAGCTCGAGCTCACCTCGAAGGTCGTGGAGAAGGCGACGTCGGGCGTGAAGCAGACCATGCAGACGCAGGTCTGAAAGGCTGACGAAAAAAAAGGAGCGGAGAGCTCGGCGCCCCGGCGCTCAACTCGGCGCGAGTCTTCGTCGCCGAGCTCGGAGCTCCTTTCCGCTCCGCCGTGTGGCCGTAGGTGTCCGAAGGCGGGTGCCGGATTGCGGCGGGAGGCCGGCCAAACTATGACCGGCCTCCGCGCTTTTTGGGGAGGTCCCGATGTCCCGCCGGCTTCGAGGGGAGCACGCCCGCCGCGTCGGCGGCGTCGCTGGCGCCTGCGTCGCCGTCGCGCTCGTCTCCGGCTGCGGCGACGTCGCGCCGCTCGGGAGCGCGGGCCCCGTGGCCGGCGTCGACGACGACAGCGGCGTGCCCGTGCAGCTCACGGGCACCGGCGTCGCCGAGCGCGAGGGCTTCGTCCCCCTCGGGCCGCCCTACCCGATCATCCTCGTGCACGGCTTCTCGGGTTGGGACGACATCGGGCCCGTCGGCTACTTCTTCCAGGTGAAGCAGGCCCTCGAAGACGACGGCGACGACGTCACCACCCCGGCGCTGCCGCCGTACACGAGCTCCGACGAGCGCGCGCGCGTGCTCGCGAACGTCATCGACGACGTCCTCGCGCGCACGGGCAAGCGCGAGGTGCACCTCATCGGCCACAGCCAGGGAGGCATGGACATCCGCCGCGTGGTCGGCGGCATGGGCTACGGCGCCGCCGGCAAGATCGCCTCGGTGACGACGATCTCCACGCCGCACCAGGGCACCGCCGTCGCCGACCTCGCCGCTTCCGCCCCCGACGGCGTCTTGAACCCGGCGGGCCAGCTCTTGCAGTGGCTCCTCGGCGCCGGCGGCGCGCCCCCCGACCAGGCGAGCTGGGCCAGCGACGACACCAGCGACGCCTGGACGCCCGACCTCGCCGACTCCATCCGCAGCCTCACGCCCGCGGCCGCGCGTGAGCTCGCGGCGCACAACCGCATCCCCGCGGACATCCCGTTCTTCACCGTCGCGGGCGTCTCCAACCTGCGCTCGCTCGACAACCCGCAGTGCGCGGCGTCTCTGTGGGGCCGCGGCGACGCCGTCGACGACACCGACCCCCTGCTCGTCGCCTCGGGGACGTACCTGTCGTTCACCGACGGCGGCGACGTCGGCCAGCCCACGCCCAACGACGGCCTCGTGACGGTGGCCTCGGCGCGGGCGCCGGAGAGCACGTTCCTCGGCTGCGTCCCCGCCGACCACTTCGACGAGATCGGCCAGGTCGCCGACGTCATCCCCGACATCATCTCGGGCTGGGACCACGTGGCGTTCTACCGCCGGCTGGTCGCGCAGATTCGTACGACGGAGCAATGACCCGTCGACGACGGCGAAGCGCGCGAGCCCCGGCCCCACGGCGTCGAGCGTCGCCGTGAGCGCGCTCGACGCGCACGAGCTGCTGGCGCCGCTGTTGCGCTCGCCGGCGGGGACGCTGTGGGTCGCGCGGCGGCCCGACGGCGCGGTCGTCGAGCTCCTGACCCTCGAGCCGCTTCGCGACGACATCGACGAGGCGTTCTTTCGCGGCGACGTCGTCCCCGCGTGGGAGCGCGTGACGGCGCTCGGCGACGCGCGCCTGCCGCAGCTCGTCGACGCGCCGTTCCGCGCCGACGGCCGGAACGTGCTGCCCTTCGCGCACACGCCGTGCATCTCCCTCGACGACGTCGTCGCGCGCGCGATCGCCGACGGCGGGCTCGCGTTGCCTTTCGTCGTCGCCGTCGGTCGCGAGCTTCTCGGCGCGCTCGCGCGCCTGCACGGCGCGGGCATCATCCACGGCGATCTCCACCCGCGCGTGCTCGCCGCAACGCTGGACGGACGCGCCCGCATCCTCGGCGCGTTCCTCGATCGCATCCCGTACTACCGCGACGTGCTCGGCATGCCGCCGCAGCTCGGCTACGCGTCGCCGGAGTCGATGCGCGGCCGCGCGCTCACGCCCGCCGCCGACGTCTACATGCTGGGCGTCGTCCTCCTCGAGCTGGCGGCGGGCAGGCGCGCCGTCGACGAGCCGAGCCTGAGCGGCGCGCTCGCCCAGTCGCTCGCCGGACCCGCGCGCGCCGTCGACGCCGCGCGCGCGGATCTCCCCGACGCGTTCCGCGAGATCGTCCGGCGCATGGTCCTCGTGGAGCCCACCCGCCGCGCCACGCTGGCGCAGATCGCGGCCGTGCTCGACGGCGAGCTCGCGTGGGCGGCGTGGACGCCGGAGCAGGTGCAGGCGGAGCTGCGCGCCCTCTTCCCCGAGAGGTTTCCCTGATCGCGCGAGCGCGCGTGCAACGGCGGGGGCGCGATGCCATGTTGCCCCGGTGACCGCCCGCCGCTCCCGCAAAGCCCCCTCGCCGCGCGCGACGAAGCCGTCGTCGCCGGCCGCCCCGCAGGTGCGCGTGCGCGACGGATCGGTGCGCGAGGATCCGCTCATCGAGCACAAGGCGGCGCTCGCGAAGATCGACGGCGCCGTGGCGCTCGCGTCATCCAAGGCGGGTGACGCGCTCGTGTGCAAGCGCGGCTGCGCCTCGTGCTGCGTGGACGGCTTGAGCGTCCTCCCCGTCGAAGCCGCGCTCATCGAGGAGAGCGGACTCATGCCACCGCCGGTGAGCGCCGCGGGCGCGTGCGCGTTCCTCGACGAGGACGGCGCCTGCTCCATCTACCCGGTGCGCCCCGTGTTGTGCCGCACCCACGGGCTGGCGCTGCGCACGTCCGCCGGCGGCGACGACGTCAACGAGGGCGCGCCGCGGGCGGGCCTCCGCGTGCTCGGCGAGGTGAGCGCGTGCGGCCTCAACTACACCGCGCGCGCGCCCCGGGCCGACGAGGTCCTCGACGCGGGCGCGGTGCTCGCGCTGCTCGTCACGGTCGACCGCCGCTACCGCAAGCGCGTCGGCCTCCCCGACGACACCTCGCGCGTCCCGCTCCGGGTGCTCGCGGCGCGCTCGCGCTGACGCGGCCGCGAAGCTCAATCCATCTTGACGCGCAGCTCGGCGGTCTTGCCCTTGTCGATGGTGACCTTCTGCACCTTGGTGTGGCCCTCCCAGACGAGCTTCACCGTGTAGGTGCCGACGGGCAGCGTGATCGGCCTGGGCGGCGGCGTCTGCCCGACGGCCTCGCCGCCGAGAAAGACCTGGGCGTAGGGCACGGCGCTCACCCGCAGCGTCCCGGTCGGCAGCGCGTTGAAGTCGGCGACGTCGTCGACGATGGGGACCACGTGCACCGAGCCGCGGCGGCCGTCGACGGCGACGACGGTGCGCGCGCCGCTGCGCACGCGGCCGCTGCCCGGACCGCGCCGCGGGGCGCCGGCCGCGCGGAACGCCACCGACGGTGGACCCTTGAGCGCCACCGTGCGCAACGACGACGCGTGACCCGCCCGGTGGACACGCTTGTCGTCGGGGCGCTTGTCTCCCGCGCTCTTGTCGCCGCCCGCGTCGCCGCCCGCGCTCGTGTCGCCGGCCGCGCTCTTGTCGCCGCCCGCGTCGTCGCTCGCGCTCTTGTCGCCGGCCGCGCTCTTGTCGCCGTCGCTCGCATCGGCGGCCTTGTCGTTCGCGGCGCCGTCCTTCGCGCCGTCGTTCCCGTGGGACGCCGCCTCGGCGATCGCACGCGCCGGGGGCTCCGACGACGACGTGTTCAACAACAGGAGCCCGAGGGCGCCGCAGAAGCCGACGACGGCCGCGGCGGTGACGCCGAGGAGCGCGCCCCGTCGAGGGCCGACCTCGGTGGAGCGCGTGACGGTGGTGGGCGCGAACGTCCCCGAGATGGGCATGGACGCGGGGCCGCTCTTGACGAGGGCGGTGGTCTCGGGGTCGTCGTCCTCCGGCTCGGGCGCCGCCATGATCTCCGCCACGAGCTCCTGCGCCGGGACGCGCGACGCGCCCTCGCCCCCGAGGACGCGCACGAGCCGTTCGTGCAGGGCGAGGCCGTTGTCGTAGCGCTTGTTCGGGTCCTTCTCGAGCATGCGCATGACGATGCGGTCGAGCACCGCGGGCACGGACTTGTTCACCGACGACGGCGGCGACGCGCGCTGCTCGAGGACGCGCTTGAGCGTGATGACCTCGGTGGCGCCGTCGAACGGACGCCGCCCGCACAGGAGCCAATAGAAGGTGACGCCGAGCGAGAAGAGGTCGCTGCGGCCGTCGAGCGGGCGCCCCTCGATCTGTTCGGGGGACATGTACGGGATCTTGCCCTTGAGCTCGCCGGTCCTCGTCACCGCGCCCTTTTGCTGCTGCGCGCGCGCGATGCCGAAGTCGAGGACCTTGGTGACGCCGTCGCGCGTGATCATCAGGTTGTCGGGCGAGATGTCCCGGTGCACGAGGCCCGACGGGCGGCCCACCTCGTCGACGAGGGTGTGCGCGTGGTGGAGCCCCAGGGCGGCGTCGGCGACGGCGCGGACGATCACCTCGGTGGGCAGCGCGCGCTTGCGGGCCCACGCGCGGCGCGCGAGGCGATGGAGCGTGATGCCGTCGATGAACTCCATGGCCAGGAAGTAGGTGCCCTGGTCCTGGCCGAGCTCGAAGATCTGCACGACGTTCGGGTGGTTGAGGCGCGCGGCGACGCGCGCTTCGCGCAGGAACATCTCGACGAACTTCTTGTTCTCCGTGAGGTGCGCGAGCATGCGCTTGACGACGACGGTCTTTTGGAAGTCGCTCGGCCCCTCCTGCCGCGCGAGGAAGACCTCGGCCATGCCTCCCTGGCCGATGCGCTGCGCGAGCATGTAGCGCCCGACGCGTTGCACCCCGGAGGGGATCGGCATCGTGGGGTCGTCGGGGATCTCGGGCAGGCCCACGTCGACGATCAGCCTACATGGGCAGAAAGAACTTGAGCGAGCACGCGAACACGCGGTGATCAAACCGGACCACGCTCTGCTGGTAAGCCACGTCGAGCCCGAAGTACGGGACGATGAAGCCGGCGCCCACCGTGACGAGCTGGTCGTCGGTGGCCTCGTCCCACAGGTAGCCCGCGCGCAGCGGGACGGAGTCGAACGCGAGGTACTCGAGGCCCCCCGACACGCGGCTCTTGGGCCCGTACAGGGTGAAGAAGTTGATGTTCCAGTCCACCTCGAGCGTGAGGCCGGAGAGCGGGCCGACGAGCTGCCCCAACGTCGACGGGGCCGAGAGGCCGGCGGCGGTGGGCGTGGGGCCGAGCGCGGGCCCGCCGCCGAAGATGAGCGCCGACAGCGGGCCGAGGTCGAGGTTGGCGCCGAAGCCGGCGGCGAGGGGCGCCCGCTGCGATTGGATGGGGATCAGGTTGTAGCCGACGGCGGCCAGCGACAGCCCGAACGGCAGCCGCGACAGCACGCCGACGTCGGCGGAGAGCGCGTTCAGGTAGTTGCCGAGGACGGCGTCGGAGACGTTGACGTACTTGAGACCGGCGCCGACGGCGAGGAGCTGGTCGAAGACGGGCACCGCCAGCGCCAGCGTGGCCTTGTGCTGGAGCGAGGCCCGCTTGGTGAGCTCGCGGCCGTCAAAGGTGTAGCCGAGGCCGGCGGCGACCTTGGAGGTCTTGCTGTCGACGACGCTGACGTCGACGGTGTGCTCCTCCTTGTCGAGGTCGAGCGCGTAGTGCAGCTCCGGCGAATACCGCGGAATCACGACGAGGCCGGCGGGGTTGAAGTAGATGGCGTCGTTGCCCGTGGCGTTGGCGCGGTACGCCTCGGCCAGCGACAGGGCCCGGGTGCCCACGAAGTCCTGCGCGTGCGCCGCCGCCGGGGCGAGCGCGCATGCGACGAGCACGAAGGCGAACCGGGTCACAGCGGACAGCATAGGCACGGCCGTTGAAACGCGCGAACCTTTGGCCAAAGCTTCTTGTTCCACAAAGGCGGTGCGGATGGGCGAGAGAGACGAGGCACGTTGGGTCTGGCTCGACCTCGAGATGACGGGGCTCGATGACAAGACCTGCGTCATCATCCAGATGGCGGTGATCATCACCGACGGGTCGCTGAACGAGCTGGCCATGCTCGAGCAGACCATCTGGCAGCCGGAGAGCGCGCTCGAGACCATGACGCCCTTCGTGCGCAAGATGCACACGGACAACGGGCTGCTCGCGCGCGTGCGCGCCTCCGACGTGGGGCAGGCGGAGGCGGAGCAGCGCACGGTGGAGCTGGTGCTCGCCCACGCGCCGTACAAAAAGGGCATCCTCGCCGGCAACAGCATCTGGCAGGACCGCAGGTTCCTCTTGCGCCACATGCCGCACTTCGAGCAGGTGCTGCACTACCGACAGATCGACGTATCGACCATCAAGGTGCTCTCCCGCCAGTGGTACGGCGCCAAGGGCGAGAGCCCGGGCAAACCGTCCACGCACACGGCGCTCGACGACATCCGCGCGTCCATCGCCGAGCTCAAGTGGTACCGCGACCATTGCTTCGTCATGGTGCCCTCGCCGTGACGGGCGGCGCGCGACGGTGACCGTCGGCGGCAAGGCGGGCTAGATTGCGCGCATGTCGGAGCTGAAGAAGATCGTCGCGCTCCTCGCCGGCGGCGACGTCGAGCGGCGCGTGGCCGCCGCCGTCGTCCTCGGGGCCATCGGGGCCAAGGACAAAGAGACCACGGCGGCGCTGGAGAAGCTCCTCGCGGGCTCGCCCGAAGAGCAGCGAGCGGCGCTCGACGCGTTCGCGGCGCTCGGCCCCAAGCGCGTCCTGGCCAAGGTCTTCGAGCTGCTCGCGAACGGGACGCCCCACGTGCGCGACGCCGCGTTCCGCGCGCTCAAGGCCGCCGGCGCCGACGTCGTCGACGACATCCGCGCCCGCCGCGAGAAGGCCGGCGAGGCCGAGAAACAGCGGCTCGACCGCGTGCTCGCCGAGCTCGGCGGCGCCGACGCGTTCAAGGCGCTCCTCGAGGGGCTCGCCTCCGCCGACGAGCAGACCGCCCGCGCCGCCGCGCTCTCGGTGCGCGAGCGCGTCGCCGCCGCCGACGCCCGCACGCGCCGGTCCTACGGCAGCGCCGTGCTCAAGGCCCTCACCGCCAAGCGCGAGCGCACCGCCCAGCAGGAAACGGCGCTGTTGAAGATCCTCGGCTGGTGCGAGGACGAGGTCGCCGTGCCGCTGCTCCTCGAGGTCGCCGCCGACGCCGGCAAGGCCGCCGCCGTCCGCTCCGAGGCCATCATCGCGCTGCGCTTCGCCCTCGCCGCCGGCGCCGCCGACAAGAGCGTCGTCGGCGCGCTCCTCGACGTCGCCGCCGGGGCCGACTCCGGCCTCGCCCGCACCGCCATCGACACCCTCGCCGGCCTCAACCTCGACGACAAGGCCGCGCCCAAGCTGGTGGTGCTGGCGCAACACCGGGACCCGGTGCGCGCGCGCTTCGCCGTGGACAAGCTGAAGGCGCAGGGGGGCCAGAAGGCGGCGGCGGCCCTCGTCGACGTCGTCTTGGCAGGGGACAAGAACGTGTCGGAGGCGGCGGCGGAGGCGCTGTCGTCGTTGCCGGAGGCCACGGCGCCGGCGCTCGAGGCGCTGTTGACGTCGAAGGGCGACGCCGTGCGCCTCCTGGTCGACGTCCTCAAGCCGCGCGCGGGCAAGCTCCCGAAGGGCGCGGCCAAGAAGCTCCTCGACGTCGTGACCGCGCGCCTGGTGGAAGACGGCAGGAACTACGAGTCGTGCCTCGCCGTGGCGCGCGCCGCCGACGCCGACGGCACGGCGGCGGCGCTGCGCGAGCTCGCGGCCAGGCTCAAGAAACAGAAGAAGGACGAGCGCGCCGAGCACGTGCTGCGGCTGTTGACCAACAGCGGCGGCGCCACCGTCGATGACCGCGTGCGCCTCGCGCTCCTCGCGCTGCAGAAGTCGCGGCTCGACGCGCGCCCCGACGCGCGCGCCCGCGACGAGGCGCTCAAGGCGTTCTCGGGCATCCTCGGCAGCGTCGACGTCATGAAGGTCCTGAAGAAGGACAAGCACGTCACCGCCGAGCAGCTCTTCTTCCTCGGGTTCCACTTCGCCGAGGAGGGCGAGCCCATCGGAGAGCAACTGCTGCGCGAGGTGATCGCGCGCGGCCCGCGCACCAAGCTCGCCAAGGCGGCGAAGAACAAGCTGGCGCTCGAGGCCGCGACGTAGGGCGGACGCGGGACAGGCGCGTATGAGGTGAAGCCGTGTGCAGGAACATCAAGACGCTGTTCAACTTCGATCCGCCCGCCAGCGACGAGGAGATCCGCGCGGCGGCGCTTCAGTTCGTGCGCAAGATCGCGGGAACGCGCGCGCCGGCCAAGAAGAACGCGGGCGCGTTCGACGACGCCGTCGACGAGGTCTTCGTCGCCGCGCGCCGCTTGATCGACAGCATGGAGCCCTTCGGTCCGCCCAAGAACCGCGAGGTCGAGGCGTTGAAGGCCAAGGAGCGCGGCAAGCTCCGCTTTCGAAAGGCGTCCGCGTGACGAGCGGCGCGGGGACCGAAACGGCGGGCGCGGAGAGCACCGCGTCGCCGGCGCGGGTTCGCATCGGGGTCCTCGGCGCTGCGCGCATCTCGCCGTACGCGCTCTATGCGCCGGCGCGCAAGGTCGACGGCGTCGACGTCGTCGCCATCGCCGCGCGGGATCGCGCGCGCGCCGAAAAGTCGGCCGCAAAGCACGGCATCGCGCGCGTGCACGACTCGTACGACGCGCTGCTCGCGGACCCCGACGTCGACGCCGTCTACTGCCCGCTGCCGAACGGCCTGCACGCGCGCTGGAGCATCGCGGCGCTCGACGCCGGCAAGCACGTCTTGTGCGAGAAGCCCTTCGCCTCCAACGAGGACGAGGCGCGCGCGATGGCCGCCGCCGCCAAAAAGAGCGGGCGCGTGCTGATGGAGGCGTTCCATTGGCGCTTCCACCCGATGGCGCGGCGCATGGTCGACATCGTTCGGAGCGGAGAGCTCGGCAAGCTCGTGCGCGTGGAGACCTTCATGTGCGTCCCGCTGCCGTTCCCGGGGGACATCCGCTACCGCTACGAGCTCGGCGGCGGCGCGCTCATGGACACCGGCGCGTACGCGGTCCACATGCTGCGAACGCTCTCCGGCCGCGAGCCCGAGGTGAAGGCGGCGCGCGTGAAGCTCGCGCGCGAAAAGGTCGATCGCTGGGCGCAGGCCGACGTCGACCTCGGCGACGGCGCGACGGGGACGCTCACGTGCGCGCTGTGGTCCTCGACGCTGTTGAAGGTGCAGGCGCGGGTGGTGGGCGAGGACGGCGAGATGGTCGCGCACAACCCCGTGTTGCCGCAGATCTGGCACCGCCTCTCGGTGAAGGCCGGCGGCGACAAGCGCGTGGAGCACTTCTCGCGCGAGGCCACCTACACGAGCCAGATGCGCGCCTTCGCGGAGGCCGTGCGCGCGGGGGAGCCGAGCTTGTGCGGCCCCGACGACAGCATCCAGAACATGCGCGTCATCGACGCCGTCTACCGCGCCGCCGGCTTGCCCTTGCGCGGCGCCGCCTGACGCGAGCACACCTCGGAGCACAACGGCGCCTGACCAAACGGCGTCAAACGACCCGGGGATCCGCACCCCGCCCGGCCCGCGCGCGTTGAACAAAGCGCAGGCCGCGCGCGTCTGCGATCGCCAAGGGGTCGCGCGATGTCCGAGCGCCGCAGCGAAACAAGGGAAGCCGCGTTCTTCTCCGCGCGTCATCGCGAGGGGCGCAATTTCGCGGCGGCGGGGATCGCGGGCTACGCTGCCCGCGTGCGTGCTCTCCCCTTCGCCGTCGTCGTCCTGCTCGCGACGTCGTCGTGCCTCCAGATCCCCAACGTGCTCGCGCCCGGCTCGCCGGTGGACTTTTGTATCGAGCAGGCGAAGGTCTACTGCCAACTGCAGTTCGACTGCTGCACCGCCACGGAGCGCACCGAAGATCCGCTCGGCATCTTCAGCGGGCCCGCGGTGTCGCGCTGGGCGCCGTCCACCATCGACGAGTGCGTCGGCATCGTGAGCGACATCTGCCGCGGGGAGGTCGAGCAACAAAACGAGTCGCTCGCCGACGAGCGCGTCAAGTACGACTCCGACGAGGCCGCGAGCTGCCTGGACGACCTGCACAAGGCGGCCGACGACTGCAGCCTCAAGGACTTCCTCAAGGCCGACGGCAGCTACCTCACGAGCCTCGTCCAGAACGGGCAGCCGGGCATCTTCGGCGCCGCCTGCGAAGACACCATCAAGGGCGAGGTCGACGACGGCGACACCTGCTTCGCACAGTACGAGTGCAAGCGCGGCTTCTGCTCTCCCCGGCAAAACGGCGACGTCACTCTCAAGGGGGAGTGCAGCGGCGACACCCACCCCGAAAACCCCTTCGCCACCTTCGGCAACATCACGCTCGAGGTCTGTAACGGCCTCGACGACGAGGCCAACCCATGAAGCGCATCGCTCTCGCTCTCGCGGCCGCGGCCGCGGCGGCCTCGATGGGCTGCGGCTCCGACGCCCTCACCTTCTGCATCGAGTCCGCCAAGGCGTCGTGCCAGGTGCAGTTCCAGTGCTGCACGGCCACCGAGCGCGCCGCCGTCTTCGGCAGCACCAACGTCTCCATCGGGCCGTACTACGACGAGGGCGGCTGCATCGACGCCTTCACCCGCCAATGCGAGGTCGCGGCGCAGGTGCAGGACGAGGCCATCGCGGCCAAGCGCCTGGCGTTCGACAAGGACAAGGGCGACAAGTGTCTCGACGACGCGCGCAAGGCCGCCGCCGACTGCGACGCCGACGCCATCTTCAACCGCGACGCCAACTGCGCGCAGCTCTTCACCGGCCTCGTCGAGGACGGCGGCACTTGTACGGCCACGCAACAGTGCAAGGAGCTCGGCTCGCAGTGCGAGATCGACAACACGCCGGACGCCGACGGCAAGCTCACCGTGACCATCGAGGGCACGTGCAAGGGCCAGGGCGACGAGGGTGAGCCGTGCTTCCCCGGCGGCACCTGCAAGAGCGGCCTGCGCTGCGTGTTCGACAACACCACCGGCGCGCAGAGCTGTGAGCCGCCGGCCGGCGCAGGCGGAGTTTGCACGCAAGACGCCGACTGCGTCACCGGCCTGCGCTGCACACAGGACGCGAGCTTCCAGTTGCGCTGCACCGAGCCCGGCGACGTCGGCGCGCCGTGCAACAGCGATCAGGACTGCGGCCTCTCGCTGCGCTGCCTCGTCAACGACGCGCAGCAGCAGGTGTGCACCGTCCCCGGCGTCGCAGGCTCGCAGTGCAACAGCGACGGCGACTGCGGCTCGGGCCTCCTGTGCGCGGTGGGCACGGACGGCTTCACGCGCACGTGCTCCGCGCCGGCGGCGGCCGGCGATCCCTGCCAGGTCACGGACCAATGCGTGCCCGGCCTCGACTGTCGCTTCGACGGCACCGCCAACCGCTGCTACGCCGGCGACGCCGGCGACCCGTGCGACAGCTTCAGCGAGCGCTGCTCCGCCGGCCTGCTGTGCCGCAACGATCCCATCGCCGGGCGCGAGAAGTGCCAGGCGCCGCTCGCGGCCAACCAGGGCTGCGAGGAATTCACGCCGGGGCAGTGCGCGTCGCCGCTCGTGTGCCGGCAGAACGCATCGCTGACCTTCGTGTGCCTGCAGCCGCTCGCGGCCAACGCGACCTGTACGCCGGTGAGCGGCGGCGACGACCCCTGCGACGCCACCCACGCCTGCCAGTTCGACGATGTCGCGCTCGACGACATCTGCGTCGCCCGCCTCGTCGCCGGGACCTCGTGCACGCAGGACGACGACTGCACCGCCGGCTTGTTCTGCGACACGCGGTCGACCGGGACGTGCATCGGGCTGCGCGCAAACGGCGCGTCGTGCATCGAGACCCGCGAGTGCGCCGCCAACCTCACCTGCCGCAACAACGACGCCGGCTCGCAGAGCATCTGCCGCGCGCTCTCCGCCGAGGGGGGCGGCTGCCAGCAGCTCTCCGATTGCGCGGCCGGGCTCGACTGCCGCCCCAACGACGACGGCTCCCTGAACGTCTGCCGCGGGCCGTCGGCGGCGGGGCAGCGCTGCGAGTCCATCGCGGATTGCGCGTCCGGCCTCGACTGCCGCTTGAACGACGCCGGCACCGGCAACGTGTGCCGAGGCCCGTCGGCGGAGAGCGGGCGCTGCGACAACGACCTCGACTGCGGCGTCGGGCTGCAGTGCCGCTTCAACAACAACACCGGACAGCAGGTCTGCCTGGGCAAGGGCAACGCCGGCGACCCCTGCAGCAGCGACACCGACTGCAGCGACAGCCTGGTGTGCCGGAGCAACCCGAACACCGGCGCCTTCGAGTGCCGCGCCCTCGGTGGCGCGGGCGACACCTGCACGCAGGATCAGGACTGCGAGGGCGGCCTGCGCTGCCGCGACCTCGGCGAGGCCGACGGCGTGGTGGTGTGCACCGACAAGCAGGACGACGGGGGCCCTTGCGCCAGCGACGGCGACTGCGTCTCCGGGAGCTGCGACGTCGCCGACGGCTTCTGCGGCGAGGCCCCGCCCGAGCAGAGCTTCGCCATCTGCGACGGCCTGTAGCTCACGACGTGGCGCGGGGCGCGTCCCCCGCCGGCGTCAATTCTGCGCGAGAGCGGCGTCGAGGTTCTCGACGTCGGTGCCGCTCAGGTACGCGTCGAGCGCGCCGAGCGTCCAGGCAGTGGCGGTGAGGCCGGCGAGCACGCCGGAGGCGACGAGGGCGGCCTCGCCGTTTTGCCGCGCGGACACGACGTCCTGCTGGAGCTTGGCGATGTCCTTGCGGTCCGCCGGGTCCTTGCCGAGGTTGTCGTACACGACGAAGCGCACGTAGCTTCCGATGCCCGCGGTGGTGAGCGTGGCGAGGGCGAGGCCGCCGGTGGTGGCCCCGAAGACGCCGGCCTTGATGGGCTCGTCGTTGTAGGCCTGGCCCCAGCCCGGGAGCACGACGCTGCGGAACAGCGCGGCGCCCTTGGAACGCAACACGACGGCGTTGGCCGAAAACGCGATGAGCTCGTCCTTGGGCAGGTTCACCTCGCGGGCGGTGCCGTCGATGACGCTGCCGGTCTCGGCGTCGACGGCGCGGACGCTCACGCGGAACGCGTCCTGGCCGTCGCTCACCTGGCCGATGATGAGCGCGCGGGCGCCGGCGATCTTGCCCACCTGCGCGGCCTGGCCGTCGGCGAGCGCGCCGGTCTGCCCGAGCGCCTGCTCGTCGAGGATCTTGGCGAGCGCCGAGCGCTCGACGAGCGGCAGCCGGTGGTCACGGGCGAGGTTGGTGACGACGAGATCGCTCACGACGGCGCCGAGCTTCTTCTGCTTGGCCTGGTCGCCCGCCTCCTCGAAGGGGAGCACGGCGAAGCGCTGGCTGCGGTAGTCGCCGGGGAGCCGCTTGAGGGGGATGGCGATCTGATCGCACAGGGCCCGCATCCGCGCGTCCATGCCCCGCGCGTTGAGGGCCGCCTGCTCCGCGCGCTTCTGGTCCTCGGCGGCGCGCTTGGCGGCGAGCTCCTCGTCGGCCTTCTTCTTGTGGGCCTCTTCCTCGGCGGCGGCCTTCTTCTGCGCCTCTTCTTCGGCCGCTTTGTTCTGGGCTTCTTCCTCGGCGGCCTTCTTGGCCTCCTCTTCGGCGGCCTTCTTCTGCGCCCGGGTCAGGTGCTTGGTGGGCGCCGGCTTGGCGGGGGCGTCCGCGGTGATGGGGCCCGAGAAGAGGAGGACGGCGGCGAGGATCAGCATGGCCGCTGTTTAGCGGCACGGCCGCCCGCTGCCAACGGCCGCCCGACCGTCGACAGCCCTGTCGTGCCCGCTTGACGTGACGGCGGTCGCGGCGCGAGGGTGAATGCGGGCGGTGGCGTCCCCGTCCGACCCCGCCGGAGGTCAAAGATGCGCTCGCTGCTCACCGCTCTCCTCGTCGCCTGCGCGCTCTGCGGATGTGGGATGAAGCTCGGGCGGGTCCGGACGGCGGGCGCCTCCTCCGCGGCCAAGAAGGACTGCGCGGCCTGCGAAAAGATGTGCAGCGTGGCCGCCGACGCCGAGAAGAACCCCGACGCCGTGGCGTCGTGCAAGGCCGACTGCAAAAAGACCTGCCAGTGAGCCGCGCGTGAGGCGCACCGTGAGCCGTCAGTGAGCCGTCAGTGACGCGTCACAGGCTCGGTTTGCATCGGCTCACGTCGTCGCACGTGGTGGCTTCGATGACGCAGCGGCTCAAGCGGTAGTCGGGCTTCTCCTTGCAGGCCGCGACGCAGCGCGCCTGATCCACCGCGGCCGCCGTCTCGCTGCACGTCGCCCGGCGGGCGCAGGCGTCGGCGCACGGGGCGGCGGCGGCGGCGGCGCAGTCGTCGGCGCGGGCGAAGACGGTGTCGCTCGGCACCGCGATGCGCAGCGCGCCGTCGCAGCTCGTGCGCAGGCAGTCGTCGACGCTGCGCAGGCTGCAGTAGGCCTCGAGCCGGCAGGCGGGCTCGCAGGCGACGCGGTCACCGACGAACATCTCCTTGAGGCTCGGCGCCTTGTCCGGCGGCGCGTCGGGGGTGTCGGTGGGGCCCGCGTCGGCGCCGAGGACGATGGGCGCGCCGTTGGCGTGGGCGTCGTCCTGGACGTACAGCACCGTCCAGATCACGGCGCCGGCGAGGACGACGCCGACGACGGTGTAGCGCTTCAAGACGCTCACGAGCTCGGGATCGAGAGCCACGGGAGCACCCTATGCACTTCGCTCGCGCGGGACCAGGGCTTCCGTCGTGAGTCCGAAAGTGCGAGAAGCGTCCTCCGGATGGCGGCCAAAGACGGGACCAGCGACGGCAAGCGAGGGCTGCTCGGCTGGCTGCGCAGCAGCAAGCAGGCCGAGGAGACCGGGCGCGTGCCCGTGGTGCAGGTGGCGCCGCAGGACTCGGGCCCCGCGCCGGTGGCGGTCGGCAACAGCGACAGCGCCCTGCAGAAGGAGGTCTCCCTCCGCCACGTCGACAAGGGCGAGATCGCCCGCGGCGGCATGGGCAGCATCCGCAAGGTGTTCGACACCAACCTGCAGCGCACGGTGGCCATGAAGGTGCTGTTCCCCGAGCACCGGAGCGACGCCAAGGTCAGGGTCCGCTTCGCCGAGGAGGCGCAGATCCTCGGCCAGCTCGAGCACCCGAACATCGTCCCCGTGCACGACTTCGGCGAGGACGCCGAGGGCACGCGCTACTTCACGATGTACTACGTGCGCGGCAAGACGCTCACGGACATCCTGCAGTCCGACACCGTCGCCGACGGCTCGCGCGAGGCGTACTTCAAGCTGCTCAACATCTTCCTCAGGGTCTGCGACGCCGTCGCCTTCGCCCACTCGCGTGGCGTCGTGCACAGAGACCTCAAGCCCGACAACATCATGGTGGGCGCCTTCGGCGAGGTCTACTTGATGGACTGGGGCATCGCGCGCCTGCTCGGGCGCACGTCGGGGATGCCGAGCTCCGTCGACGGCGAGATCTACGAGCCCGTGCGCGTGCGCCGCCAGGGCGGGACCGGCGGCCAGGACGACGAGACCGGCCAGATCATCGGCACCTTCTTCTACATGTCGCCGGAGCAGGCCAACGCGCAGATCGAAGCGGTCAACGAAAAGACCGACATCTTCCTCCTCGGCGGCGTGCTCTACGAGCTGTTGACGGGGCAGCCGCCCTACATGGGCAGCACCGTCGTCGACGTCGTGCGCCAGGCGCAGAAGGCCAACATCCCTGCGCCCGAGCTGATCGCGCCCGAGCGCAACATCCCGCCGCCGCTGTCGCGCATCGCGATGAAGTGCCTGCAGAAGGATCAAGCCCAGCGCTACGAGACGGTGCAGGCGCTCAAGACCGACGTCGAGAACTTCCTCAAGGGCGGCGCGTCGTTCCCCATCATCACCTTCAAGGCGGGCGAGCTGTTGATGGAGGAGGGCGCCAAGGGCGATCAGGTCTTCATCGTGAACAAGGGGCTGGTGCAGGTCTACAAGACCTTCGCCGACGGCCGCCGCCAGGGCCTGGCCACGCTCGGTCCGGGCGCCGTCGTCGGCGAGGCCGCGGTGCTGTCCGACAGCGAGCGCACCGCCAGCGTCGTCGCCGTCGAGGACACCACCGCCACGGCGGTGACCCGCGCGCAGCTCGAGAAGGAGCTCGGGCTCAACAACTGGATGGGCCCGCTGGTGAAGGCCCTCGCCGATCGCTTCATCGGCGTCGACCAGAAGCTCGACGAGTTCCGCACGCAGGCCAACGCGCGCCGCATCGAGGCGTGGATCCTCGACTACCTCCTCACGCACGGCGTCGTGCGCGACACCGGCGCCAAGGAGGTCGTGCTCTCGGCCATGCTCAGGCAGGCCAAGTACGCCCTGAAGAAGCCCGAGCCCCAGATTCGCAACGTCGTCGAGTCGATGGAAAAGCTGAAGATCGACAAAGAGCGCGACGTCGTCGCCTTCGTCCCGTAATTGCACGCGGCCGCTCCCTCCGGTCGCAACTGTTCGCGGCCGCTCCCTCCGCGTCGCAACTGTTCGCGCGCCTGTCGGCGCGCTCACTTGCGCGCGGCGCCGAGAGGCGGGTCAGGGGGCGAGGGGCGCGGTGAGGTCGGGGTCGCAGGCGTAGCTGGCGTCGAACGCCGCCTGGTCGTACGGGTCCACGAGCGGGGAGCCCGCGGCGATGGTGACGGCGACGTCGTCGACGGTGATGTCGCCCTGGATGGAGTTCTGCCCGCCGGCGCCGGCGACGTCGAAGGCCCCGTTGAACGCGTCGAGCGCCGCGCTGCCGACGGTGACGTGGAAGGTCTTGGCGCCCTGCACGATGACCATGTCCACGCCCGTGGCCGTGAGCCCCGTGAACCCCGCCACCGGCGTCGGCCGCGAGAACACGTCGGTGACCTGGCCGCCTGTGTTGGTGGCGGCGGCGGCGCTGTCGGCCTCGCTGCGGCCCGTCTTGGGCGACACGACGCCGTCGACGTCGCCGGTGAGCGTGGCCTGCACCGCGATCGAGCCGTCGGCGCCGCTTTGGTCGAAGAAGCTGAAGCCGTCGAAGTGGACGCCGCCGAGATCCAGCGTGCCGGCGCCCGGGTCGAGGGGCAAGACGGGGTTGGCGACGTCGCCGGTCAGGAAGCCCGCGACGTCGAACGTGGCCGCCGTCGACGTGAAGTCCCCGCTCACGTGCGTCACCGTGTCGGGGTTGGTGTCGCCGTCGACGTCGCAGCTCTGGGCGACGGCGGTGTCGGCGGCGAACGTGTTGGCGCAGTCGGCCGTGGCCGACAACGTCACCGAGCCCGCGCCGGGCGGAATGCCGTCGACGGTGGCGCCGCCCACGACGGCGGCGGCGGAGAAGCCGCAGGTGTCGTTGGCCTCGAGCAGGCTCGCTGAGATGCCCGCGGCCTTGACCAGCAGGCGCGCGGCGGCGTTTCCGAGGACCGTCCGGAAGGAGCAGCCGGCGTCGTCGGTGAGCACCGGGTCGCCGTTTCCGGCGCACTGGAAGGTGGAGTTGAAGGTGTCGTGGTCGTAGCCCGGGTCGAGCGGGCCGCCGACGGTGACGGCGGCGCCGTCGACGTCGACGGTGCCGCTGAGCGTGTTCTCGTCGGCGCCGACCTGGCCGTTGATCGCGGAGAAGGTGTCGCCGCTCGCGGCGAGGTCGAGGTTGAAGCGGCTGCCGTCGGAGATCAGCGTGACGTCGCCGGACGACCAGGCGAGGTCCGTGAACGCCGCGTGGGGCGTGACGACGGAGCAGGCGCCGCTCGCGGGATCGAGCGCCACCACCGGACGCACGGTGCCCGCGAGGGTGCCGCTGTGCACGTCGAGGGCGGCGGGGCCGGCGGGGGACGTGGTCACCTGGAAGTGCTCGAGGTCGACGCTGAGATCGAACACCGCGGGCTGCGTGGACGTGGGCACGACGGGCTCGAGGGGGTCGCCCGTGCGAAAGCCCGTGACGGCCTTGGTGCCGCGAACGGTGATGGTGCCCGCCACCGACGTCGTGCGGCCGAGGCAGTCGGTGGAGACCACGATGGCCTGAGGGATGTCGAGCACGCAGCCGTCCGCGGGCAGGGTGAACGTGGCGGTGACACCGTCGTCACCGACCTCTCCGCCGGCGAACGCGGGGGTGCCGGCGACGGCGGCGCTCGTGAAGCCGCACGTGGTGTCCGCGTCGACGAGGCCGGCGACGGTCCCCAGGGCCTGGACGCTCAACGCGGCGGCGCCGACGGCGAGCGGCGCGACGAACTTGCATTGCGCGCCGCCGGCGTCGAAGGGGTCGGTGGTGTCGGCGATGTCGGGATTGCACTGCCAGGTGGCGTCGAAGGCGGCCTGGTCGAAGGCGGGGTCGAGGCCGGCGTTGTCGGACGGCACCGACAGGACGTTGCCGGCGACGGTCACGGTGCCGCTCAGGTTGTTGGTGCTCGCGTCGAAGTTGCCGTTCACGGCGTTCAGGGAGGCGCTCGAGACGACGAGGCCGAAGCTCCCCGACGCCGACGACACCTGCAGGTCGGCGTCGCTCCAGGTGACCGTGGAGAAGTGCGCGTCGGGCGTGAGCACCGAGCACGATCCCGCGCCGGCGCTGTCTGCGGTGGAGCGCGCGGTGCGCGGCGTGACGCTGCCGGTGAGCGTACCGCTCCTCGCGAGGAGCGCGTTTTCGTTCGCCGTGCTCGCGACCTTGAAGCCGTCCACGGTGATCGCCGAGAACACGAAGGTCGCCGGCTGGTCGTCGTCGGGGACCACGGGTGTGTCGGCGTTGCCCGTGAGGCGGCCGGAGACGGTCTTGGTGGCGGTGACGGTCACCGAGCCCGACACCAACGCGTGGTTGCCGGTGCAGTCGTCGGCGCCGGCGGTGTCGTCGGGGAAGGTGAGCGTGCAGGCGGTGACGGTGGTGGTGATGGCGCCGCTGTCGCCGGCGTCGCCGTCGACGACGGCGGTGCCCTGCGCCGCCGCCGACGAGAAGCCGCAGTCGGTGTCGGCGTCGGCGAGGCCGGCGATGGTGCCGAGCATCTGGATGCTCAGGCGGGCGGCGCCGTCGGCCACCTGCTGCGTGACGTCGCCGCAGTCGAAGCTCTCGGGCGACGCGAAGTCGTCGGTACAGGCGTAGCTCGCCGTGAACCTGGCGGCGTCGTAGTCGGGGTCGAGCGCGCCGTCGCCGGTGGCGTCGACGGAGCTGCCGAAGACCGTGATGGTGCCGGAGATGGTGTTTTCGCCGCCGGCGCCGACGCCGTTTTGCGCTTCGAGGCTGCTGGCGTCCACGTCGGCGTCGAACTGGTTGTCGGGCGTGTCGACGAAGACCTTGGAGCCCGAGGCGTAGATGACGTCGCTGAAGGACGTGTTGGCCGTGGGGATCGCGCAGGCGCCGTTCGACGCCGCCACCGCCAGCCGCGGGCTCACGGCTGCGCTGATGGAGCCGCTCACCATGGTGAGCTTGTCCGTGCTGGTGGACTTGGAGACCTTGAAGTTGTCGAACTTTGCCGACGTGATGGTGATGACGAGGCTGTCGGCGCTGGCGGGGACGATGGGGTTTTGCGGATCGCCCGTGACGACGCCCGAGACCGTGCGCGTGGCGGAGAGGGTGACCTTGCCCGACGCGGTGGTCTTGTCGCCGTTGCAGTCGGTGCTCACGTCCGTGCTCTTGCCGGCGTCGATGGCGCAGTCCGTCACCGTGAGCGTCAAGGTGCCGAGCGCGCCCGGGCTCCCCTGGATGGTGGCGGCCTGCTGGACCGCGTCGCTGGCGAAGCCGCAGGTGGTGTCGTCGTTGACGAGCGTGGCCATGGCGCCGACGTTGCGGATGGTGAGCCGCGCGACGCCCTCGCCCACCTGCTGCCCGGCGCACTGGGGACATCCGGCGGCGGCCGCGACGAGGGCGGTGGCGGCGGCGAAGCGCGCGACGGAACGACGAATCGGCGACGGGAGGGCGGGGGTGCGCATGGGCGGCGATGTACCACGGGGCCCCGAGGACCGCAGCGCGGTCTCGCGCACATTCTTCAGCGCAGCACGCGCGCACGCTCGATGCGGTCGAGCCGGAATTGGCGGCGCTCGCCCTTGTCGAGATCTTGCGCATTGATGAGCGTCAACGATCGCTCCATCACCACGCTCTCGACGACGATGGTGCGCTCGCTGGTCCCGCTGAAGCCGTGGTAGCGGATGTGCAGCGGCCGGTGCTCGAACCATGCGCGCTCGAGCGCGCGCCGGACGGGCGGCGGCGCGGGCACGGCGGGGATGCCGGTGAAGTGGAGCTGCCTCATGTGATCGAGCAGGTCCCGTTGCGCCGACGCCGACAGTGCGCTGCGCACCTTGTCGAGCGCGGTGCCGAGGGTGTCGGTGAACGGCACGAGCCGCGTCTCGGCCGCGTGCTCCCCGAGGCGCACCAGGAGCGCCGCCTCCCGCGCGGACAGCGCCACCGGCGGCAGCGCGTAGGACTTGTCGAGGGCGTAGCCGCCGCCGCGGCCGCGGTCGGCGCGCACGGGCAGCGACGCGTCGCGCAGCGTGTCGAGGTCCCGGTAGATGGTGCGGAGGCTGACGCCGTAGCGCTCGGCGAGCACCTCGGCGGTGACGCCCGTGCGGCGGCCGCGCAAGTGCTCCGCGAGCGCAAACAGCCGCGCCTGCCGGTTCATGGCCGGCAGCAAACAAAACTGACATACACCTGTCAATCGCCTCCGCTACTCATAGTCGCAGGAGGTCAGTCATGAAGAACGCATTGAGCTGGTTCGAGATCCCGGTGACCGACATGAAGCGCGCGGTCACCTTCTACGAGTCCGTCCTGGGCGCCAAGCTGAAGCAGGAGGTCTTCGGCGGCATCGACAACGCCCTGCTCCCGTACGAGCCGGGCGCGGGCGTCGGCGGCGCGCTGGTGAAGGACGACAAGCACAAGCCGAGCACCACCGGCGCCCTGATCTATCTGCCGGCGAAGGACGGCGTGGAGGCGGGCGCGGCGCGCGCGGAGGAGGCCGGCGGCCGCGTGCTCGCGAACAAGATCGACATCGGCGAGCACGGCTTCGTCGCGCTGGTGGTCGACACCGAGGGCAACCGCATCGGCCTGCACGCGCCTCGCGCTTGAGGGAGGCCACGGAGCGCGCCCTCGTCCCGGGGGCGCGCTCCGTAAACATCTACGTCAGCGCGCCCTCGTCGACGACGAGCGTCGTCGCGCGGTGAGCGCCGTCAGTCCGCTCGGCTCGAAAAGATCGCGGCGAGCTCCTGGGGCGGCGTCACCTCGAGCTGATCGTAGCGGCAGTCCTCGGGCTTCTTGTCCGGGCGCCAACGCAGGAAGTGCGTGGCGTGGCGGAAGCGATCGCCTTGCAGGTGGTCGTACTTCACCTCGCACACGCGCTCGAGCCGCACGAGCTCGAAGCCGAGGCTCTTGCCCGGGTTCCAGCGGCTGGTGACGCCCGGGGCGCGCCTGGCCGTCCCGTCGTCGGGGGCGCGCGACCAGCGGGCCCACGGGTGGCTCTCCTTCGCGCCCTCGCGCAGGGGCGTCAGGAGCGCCGCGAGCTCCTTGCGCTTGTCCCTGGTGAACGCGGAGGTCACGCCGGCGTGGTGCAGGACGCCGTCGTCGTCGTACAGGCCGAGGAGCAGCGAGCCCACGAGCTCGCCCGCGCCGCCCTTGAACCAGCGAAAGCCGGCGACGACGCAGTCCGCGCTGCGCACGTGCTTGGTCTTCACCATCACGCGCTTGCCTTCGACGTAGGGCCCGTCGAGGCGCTTGGACACCACGCCGTCGAGGCCGGCGCCCTCGAAGCGCGAGAACCAATCGCGCGCCGTCTCGATGTCCCGCGACGACGGCGCCACGTACACAGGCGGCGCCGCGTGCCCGAGCGCCCGCTCGAGCTTCTCCCGGCGCTCGACCAACGGGCGGCCGCGCAGATCGTCGTCGTCGAGCGCGAGCAGGTCCCAGCTCACGTACGACGCCGGCGTCTCCTCCGACAACAGCGCGACGCGCGACGCCGCGGGGTGGATGCGCAGCAGCAGCGCCTCGAAGTCGAGCGCGCCGCCGCGGGCGATGACGATCTCCCCGTCGAGCACGCAGCGGGCCGGCACCTGCGGCCGGAGGGTGCCGCCGTCGAGCCGGCCGCGGAGCGCCGCGACCACCTCGGGGAAGTAGCGCGCGAGCGGCTTCTTGTCCCGGCTCCACAATTCGACGTCGTCACCGTCCTTGAAGACGAGCGCGCGAAAGCCGTCCCACTTGGGCTCGTACAGCCAGCCGTCGCCCTCGGGCAGGGCGTCGGACAGCTTGGCCAGCATGGGCTCGAGGGGCGGCGCGAACGGCAGCGTCACGCGCGCCTCCCCGCCTGCGCGCGACCCGCGCGGAAGGCGTCGGGGCTCTCGCCGGTCCAGCGGCGGAAGGCGCGGTGGAAGGTGCTCGGCTCGCTGTAGCCGAGGAGGAACGCCACCTCGTAGACGGCGAGGGCGTCATCGTCGAGGAGCTCGAGCGCCATCTCGCGGCGCGTGTCGTCGAGGACGGCGGCGTAGCGGGTGCCGCCGCCCTCGAGGCGGCGGCCGAGGGTGCGGGTGCTCATGCCGAGGGCGCGCGCCACCGCGGGCTTGTCGGCCTCGCCGCGCGGCAGCCGGCGGCGCAGCTCGGCGCGCAGCGCGGCGACGACGTCGGGGTCGGCGGCGCGCGGGCTCAAGCGTGCGTCGAGCAGCCGCAACAGCGGCGAGCGCAAAGCGGGCTCGGCGCCGCGCACGGGCAACGCCAGCGTCGCCGCGTCGAGGACGAGCGCGTTGCGCGCGGCGCCAAAGCGCGGCGCGACGCCGAAGAAGGCGGCGTGCTCGGCGGGGTCGCCGGCGGGCTCGTGCGCGAAGCTCACCGCGCGCGGGGCCCACGGGACGCCCGCGAGGCGGCGGCCGAGCGCGACCCACAGGCCCACGGCGGCCTCGACGGGGTGGCCGAGCGCGGCCAGGGAGCGGTCGGCCTCGAGGCTCAGCGTGACGGGGTCGGGGCGCCGCCAGCGCACGCCGTCGGTGAGGCACGCCTGGTAGCGCAGGAACGTCGACAGCGCCTGCGCGAGCGTCTGGCAGCTCGACAGCGCGTAGCCGAGCGCGCCGAGCGCCCCGGGCTGGAGGCGCCGCAGCATCTCGAGGGCGACGTTGGTGTGCGGCCGGGCCGTCACGATGGCGGCGCCGACGGCGACGTGGGCCGACAGCGGCAGGGACGCGTCGCGGTCGAGCAGGGGGGCCTCGTCGAGGCCGGCGGCGGCGAGCAGCGCGCCGCGCTCGAGCCCGAGGGCGGCCCCGGTCTGCAACAGGCTCTCGACGACGCCGCTGAGCACGAAGGCCATCGGCGGCGACCTTACAGCGGCGGGGTCGGCGGTTGACCCGATTTCCCACGACGATGGCCGGCGCGGCCACTGAGCGGCCGGCGCCGTGGCCGTACGGTCCGTCTCGAGGAGGCTCGAATGCAGCTTGTCACCCCCACACCGGATCAGGGCGCCCTCGGCCTGCGCGCGCTCTACACGGTCGCAGCCGTCGACGGCCCGCTCAAGCCCGAGGAGCGCAGCGTGCTGGAGGCGGCGCGCCGCTTCTCCCACGCCACGAGCGAGCTCGAGGCGCTCGAGCCCATCGAGCCCGACGCGCTCGCAGCCGCGCTGCCCGCCGATCCGCACCTGCGCTGGCAGTTGTGCTGCGCGCTGGCGCTCATGAGCATGGCCGACCGCGAGCCCACCGCGGAGGAGTCGGCGCGCGTGGACGCGTTCGCGCGCGCGCTCGGCGTCGACAACGACATGGTCGCCACGCTGAAGAAGCTCACGGGGGAGCACCTGTGGCTCGCGCGCATCGACATCTACCGGCGCTTCTGGGCGCGCGAGCACATCATAAAGAAGATCGAGCGCGAGGGCTTCAGCGGCATCGCCGAGACCGTGCGCGCGCTGCGGCGCAAGGAGGAAAACCCCGCGCTCACCGCCCGCTATCGCGCGCTCGCCCGGCTGCCCGAGGGGACGCTCGGGCGCTCGTATTTCGAGTTCATCGAGGCGTGCCACTTCTCGTTCCCCGGCGAGCTCGGCCACGGCCCCGAGATCATCGCGCAGCACGACATGGCCCACGTCCTCGGCGGCTACGGCGCGGACTCGCGCGAGGAGATGTGCGTGGGCTTCTTCTCCGCGGGCTTTCGCAAGAAGGACCCGATGACCTTCGTGTTGCTCGCGCTCTTCCAGCTCCACCTCGGCATCGCCACGATGCCGGGCCAGCCGGTGGACACCGGCGCGCTCGACATGGGGATGTGCTTCGAGGCGCTGAAGCGCGGCGCGGCGATGAGCGTGGATCTGTCGGGGCCGTGGGACTACTGGGCGGTCATCGATCGCCCCGTGGAGGCGCTGCGCGCCGAATACGGGATCCCCCCGCGGTGATCCCAGCTCGCCCCCTTGGAGGCGAGCGCGGCCACCACGATCTTCTCCACGTCCGCCGGCGGCAGCGCGCTGCCGCGCGCCGGTGGCGAGCCGCCGACGTCGTCGGCGCCGCCCCACCCCGTCGGGTCCACCGGCGCTCTTCGCGCGCGTTCTGGTGCGCGTCGACGTCTCGGCGCCGCCGTCGACACCATTCTGGTACCCTGCGCCGAGCTCGCGCATCCGGAGGCTCTTTCATGACGGAATCCGCCAAGCTGCCGCCCGCCACCATCGCCTCAGGCGGCGTCGCCCGCGCTGGTGCAGCGGACGGCGCCGCGCAAGCGACCCAGGTCGTCTCGTCGTTCTACGAGTCGCTCGCGAAGCACGACGTCGGCGCGATGGAGGCCGCCTACGACCCCGCGGCCCACTTTCATGATCCGTTGTTCGGCTCGCTCGACGGCCGGCATGAAGTGATGGAGATGTGGAAGACCATCCTGCCGGGCATCGATCCGAAGAAGTTCCAGAGCGACCATGAGATCAAGGGCGTGACCCCGCGCGGCGACGGCAGCTACGAGGTGAAGCTGCACTGGGACGCGCACTACGAGCTGCGCGGGCGCCACATCGACAACGCGAGCGACACCACCATGATCGTCAAGGGCGGCAAGATCGTGGACCACCGCGACGACTGGGATCTGTCGGCGTGGACGAAGCAAGCGTTGCCGGCGGGGCTCGGCGGAAATGTGCTCACGAACGCGCTGACCGCGTTCGCCGCGCATGCCTTCGTCGAGGTGAAGGACGTCTTCGACCGCTGACCGCGCGCGCCGCAGGTCACGGCCCGAGCGTGTAGACGATGAAGCTGTCGATGCTGAGCTGCGCGGTGCGGGTCCGGATGCCGACCCCCCCGCTGGGCGGCGGCGCGAGGGTGTCGAGGAGCGCGCCGCCGTTGTCGAGCGTGCATTCGGTGTCGTCGTCGAGGCGCACCTGCATGGTGATGGTGCGGCCCACGGGGTCGGAGATGCCGCTCGTGTCAAAGACGTCGGTGGCGTTGTTGTTGACGAGCTGAACGAGCCGCTGCTCGTCGCCGGCGCCGTCGTTGTGCTCCACCGAGCAATTCACGCCGTCGCTCGCGCCGCCCATGCCCACGACGACGCCGCCGTTGCCGACGCCGCCGCTGACCGCGTCCACGGTGATGGTGGCCTCGACGAGGATGCGCGTCTCCGCCACGTCGGTGCGGCGGAGGATCGTGATGTCGCCGGCGCCGGCGTGCACGAGCTGGTCGCCGGCCACCGCCCAACCCGTGGTGTTCTGCCAGGCCGCGTCGAGGTTGGTCCCCGCGAACGCGTCGAAGACCGCGATGGCGTCGCCGGCAGCGTCGGGGCGCGGATCGCAGGCGTCGCCGACGCCGTCGGGCGCGAGCCCCGCGTCGGCCTCGCCCACGTCGCGCTGGTTGGCGTTTGGGACCGTGGGGCAGTTGTCGCAGGCGTCGTCGACGCCGTCGCGGTCCTCGTCGTGGCCCACCGGGGAGCAACCGTCGCCTTCGCCTTCGCCCTCGCCTTCGCCCTCGCCCTCGCCCTCGCCCTCGCCCTCGCCTTCGCCCTCGCCCTCTCCTTCTCCTTCGCCCTCTCCTTCTCCTTCGCCCTCTCCTTCTCCTTCGCCCTCTCCCTCTCCTTCGCCCTCGCCTTCGCCTTCGCCCTCGCCCTCGCCCTCTTCGCCTGTGGGGATCACGCAGACGTCGGCGACGCAGGTGAAGCCGCTGGCGCAAGCGTGGTCGGCGTCGCAGCCCTTGCCGGCGAGGCTGACGTCTTCGACGCAGGCGGCGGCCGCGAGGGCACAGGCGAGGAAGATCCAGCGCAGAGCCAGGATGTTAGCGCCATGCGCGCGCGCGGCGAAGGGCGCTTCGGCGGGAGCCTCGCCGGCGTTTCGAGGCGGAACACCGCCTCAGTCCCTCTTCGCGAACGCGCCGCGCGCCTCGGCCATCGCCGCGCGATTCTCCACGATCCAGTCGAGCAGCGTCTTGAGCGGCTCGCGAAGCGCGCGCCCGAGCGGCGTGAGCTCGTAGTCCACGCGCGGCGGCACCGTGGCAAACGTGGTTCGCTTGACCAGGCCGTTTTCTTCGAGCCGCCTGAGCGTCAGCGTGAGCATGCGCTGCGAGATCCCGGTGACGCCGCGCTCGATCTCGCTGTAGCGCAGCGTCCCGCTCTTCGCGAGCACGCCGAGCACGAGCAGCGTCCACTTGTCACCGAGCAGCGCGACCGTGGCGTCGACGGCGGCGCACTGCACGTCCTCGGTGCGCATCAATTGTTCGTGGCGCTCATCGATGTGCCTCCTCGTGCGCGATCGCGTCGCCTGGGACGTTCACGAGCATGACCGAACCTCTACGCATTGGCATCGTCCTCGGCAGCACCCGCGCCGGCAGCTTCGCCGACAAGCCCGCCGACTGGCTCATGGGCATCGCCGAGAAGCGCGGCGACGCGACGTTCGAGATCGTCGACCTGCGCGACTACCCGATGCCGTTCTTCGACGAGCCGAAGTCGCCCTTCCGCGAGCCTCCGAAGAACGAGGTCGCGCGCCGCTTCACCAGGAAGGTGGCCGAGCTCGACGGGTTCATCTTCGTATCGAGCAGTTGCGCCTGATGCTCGTCGAACGCAACCGGCGCGCCCCCGGACGGTCAGCCGCGCGTGCCCGCGGCGGATTGCGCGATCCGTCCGCATTGTCGACCGTGGCCCCGTGCACGCCACGGGGTCCCGCAACCGCCTCACGCCACATCAACTGGGCTTGTACCCGGGCACCAGCCTCTTTCACCGCATCGCGCGCACGGTGTGCGGCGTCGGCGTCCTGCCACGCAAGGAGCTGCACGAGGCATGGGAGGTCGCGCGGCGCGTGCGCCGCCGCTTCCACGGCGGCCGCGTGGTGGACCTCTGCTGCGGCCACGGCCTGCTCGCGCACGTGATGCTGCTGCTGGACGCGGCGGCGGACGCGGGGCAAGTGGCGCTGGCCGTGGACACGCGCTTGCCGCCGAGCCAGGCCAAGCTGCACGCGGCGATGGTGGACACCTGGCCGAAGCTGCGCGATCGCATCGAGTTCGTGTCGGGGCGGCTGCAGGACGTCACGCTGTCGCCCGACGACATCGTCGTCTCCACCCACGCGTGCGGGAGCCTCACCGACGACGTCCTCGCGCAGGCGGTGCGGGCGGGGGCGCGGGTGGCGGTGCTGCCCTGCTGTCACGCGCTCCGCACACGCGGCGAGCTCGAGGGCTGGCTCGACGGCGCGCTCGCCATGGACGTGGAGCGCGCCACTTCGCTCCGCGCGGCGGGCTACGCGGTGTGGACACACACGATCCCCGAGGAGGTCACGCCGAAAAACCGCGTCCTCCTCGGCGAGCGGCGCCGCCGCGCCGGGTAGGGTGGTGTGCGACACGCGCCGGCCAGCGGCGGGCCTTCAGATCGGCGGGGGTCGTGACGATGGGGGTTCGTATGACCGTCGCCGACCTCCGCCCCGGCCACCTCCTCTCGATCCTCAGGCGCAGCGCGGGAACGACGCTGCGGACCAACCAGCCGGCGCGCGCGCCGGTGGTGGAGTCGCTCCTGGGCCGGCTCGAGCGGGTCCCCGGCAGCGCCGCCGGCATCTCGTTCCTCCCCGTCGACCACGACCTCGTGCTCGCCGGCGACGGCGACCCGCGCGCCCTCGCCGCGTCGGCGCAGCTCTTGCGCGAGCTCGTCGACGGCCGCGCGCTGGGTGGGCGACGCGACGCCCCCGGCGCACTCGCGTCGCTGCTGTCGATCAGCGAGCTGCTGCTCAACGACCCCGGCACCGAGGACGACAGCGCCGGCCTGCGCGAGGCCGCGGAGGCGGCGGCGATGCTCACCCGCGCCGTGCTCGACACCCCCGCAGAAAACGAGACCGCGTTGAACGCGCAGGTGTCGGCGCTCGCGCCCCTGTTGCGCAGCCTCGCCGGCCGCCGCGTCGAGTGCGTCTTCGACCTCGATCCGCGCGCGGGCGCGGTGCGCGTCGACCCCACCGTCCTGCGGAACATCCTGTCGAACCTCGTGAGCAGCGCGCGTGACGCGATGCCCGACGGCGGCAGCGTCGTCGTGCGCACCTTCGCCGCCGCCGGCTGCGCCTGCCTCGTCGTCGAGGACGACGGCGCGCCCCGCGCCGGCGCCGCACGCACGCGGCGCACCGGCTTCGGCCTCGCCCACGTGCGCGCCCTCGTCGAGCGCGTCGGCGGCCGCATGCACATCGAGTGCGCCGGGGGCCTCGGCACCGTGGTCTTCCTCGAGCTGCCGGCCGCGCCCCCGCCCATGGTGCTCGTCGCCGAGGACGACGACGCCACCCGCGACCTGATCCGCGCCCTCCTCGAGCGCTCGGGCTTCGACGTCCTGTGCGCGCGCGACGGCAAGGAGGCGCTCGAGATGCTCTCGGTGGCGCCCGTGTCGCTGGCGCTCCTCGACGTGCGCACTCGGTTGTACTCGGGGCCCGAGGTCGCCGAGCGCATCCAGGCGCGCCGCCCCGACCTGCGCGTCCTGTTCCTCTCGATGCACGCCACCGCGGCGCGCCCCCCCGCCTCGTTCGCTGCCGCGTTGCTCTGAGCGACGCGACGACACGTCGCGGCGGAACGCGCGCGCCAAAAGGGGCGGCCCGGGGCTATACAACCGAGCCATGCCCGTCGCCGCCTTGCGCTCCCACGCCGACATCGCCGCCGCGCTCAGGACGCTCGGGGTCTCCCTCGATGACGCCCGCGCGCTCGACCCCAAGAAGGCCAGCGACCCCGCCCTCGCCCGCGCGCTCGTCGACGTCCTCGCCGAGGTCTCCCCCGCGGAGATGAAGCGCCTCGCCGCTGCCGTCGGCGCCGGCGGTGCGCCGTCGTCCACCGCGGCGCGCGCCACGTCGGGCACCTCGCGTGCGCACGTCGTCGCGCGCCTGCCGGTCAAGCACGGCGAGGAGCCGCGGGTCGACGTGAACACGCCGGCGGTGGCGGTGCTCCTGCAACGCTACGGCGTCGCCGACGTCGCGCCCCGTCCCCTCGAGCGCGTGCTCGCGCAGTGCGCGCGCATCGACGAGATCCTGCGGCAATCGGACGACCCCGACGTGCTCCTCGAGAAGATCATGGCGGGGGACCTGCGCCGCTACGTGTTCCTGCTCGAGGGCGTCGCCAAGCTCTACGGCCGCCGCTACGACGAGGCCGACGACACGTACGTGGCCGCCAAGGCCCTCGAAGATCTCCTCGGCGACGTCTCCGCCACGCGCACCAACCTGGCGTACGCGCGCCAGGTCAAGGCGCCCGCCGACGTCGTCGCCCACCTGGAAAAGAAGGCCGAAAAGACGCGCCGCGCGCTGCGTGAGCTGCTCAAGGACAAGTGGATGCCCGACAAGCACGGGCACGGCTCGCTGCGGTCGCAGGTGCCGGCCATCAGGGAGATCCTGCGCGGCTGGGGGCGGGCGGACTGGGACGGCTACGTCGACGACAAGAAGGTGATCCGCAAGGAGCTCGTGCGCCGCCTCGTCAAGCTCAGCGACGCCAAGTACTCGATGACCGACCTGCCAAACGGCATCCACGAGCTGCGCCGGCAACTGCGCTGGTTCCCGATCTACGCCGAAGCGGTCAACGGGCTCATCCAGCTCGACGTCGACAAGAACCCCGTGGCTGCCTACCAGCCGCTCCTCGACGTGCAGCTCGCCACCTCCAAGTACGTGGACCTCCCCGACGACAGCCGCGAAGTCGACGCCATCCACATCTCCAAGTCGCTCTACCTCGGCGTCATCCAGCTCACGCTCGACCTCGGCGGCATCAAGGACGCCGGCGAGCCGCTCGAAGAGCTCTATGCCGCGTACGTGGAGACCGGCCACGCCGAAGACCTCTCCGCCGCCCGCGATCAGGTCCTCGCCCTCATCGGCGGCGACAGGCTCGAGCGCGACCTCCACGCCGCCGCCGAAGAGCTCTACGCGGGCATGCGCAACAACAAGCTCGTCGAAAAGCTCGCCGAGCAGGTGAAGAAGGGCTGAAGCCCGCCGTCAGCGGAACAAGAGCCAGCTCGCGAGCACCGAGACGGCGGCGGTCGACGCCATGAGCGCCACGACCACTCCCGGTGACACCCCGGTCCGCACGACGCGAGGGGGCGGCGCCTGGCCGGGGGACGCGGGCGAGGCCACCGTGGCGTCGGAGGTCTCGCGCGGCGCCTCGACGACGTCGTCGGCGTTGGCCTCCGGCAGCGACCCGCCGTCGTCGCTCACCGCGGCGTGCTCGGGCGCGGTGTCCCGGCCCGGCATGACGGCGGAGACGTCGAGGCCGCCGAAGAACGAGGCTTCGGCGTCGCCGAGATCGTCGTCGACGGCGCCGGATGTGTGGGCGGCGGTGAAGCTCTCCGCGAGCGCCTCGAGGCGCCCCTTCACCTCGCGCATGGTCTGCGGGCGCTTGGCGGCGTCGTTCTCGAGGCACTGCATCACCAGCTCGCTCAACGCTTCCGGCACCGCGTGCACCAGGCCATCGACGCGCCCGGGAGCCGCGGGCTTTTCGAGCTGCGCGAACAGCATCCCGCGGTCGGTGTCGCTCTTGAACGGCAGCCCGCCTGCGAGCATCTCGTAGAGCACCACGCCGAGGGAGAAGATGTCGGCGCGGTGGTCGACGCCGGTGCCCACGAGCTGCTCGGACGACATGTAGTTGCGCGTCCCCACGGTGGCGCCGATGCCGGTGTCGTGCAGCGACTTGCCGTCGTCGTCGACGAGCTTGGCCACGCCGAAGTCGAGGAGCTTCACGAAGTCGTCGCGGCCGCCGCGCGAGGTGAGGAAGACGTTCTCGGGCTTGATGTCGCGATGGATGATGTGCGCGTCGTGCACGGCCACCATGGCGCTCGCCACCTGGTACCCGATGCGCACGGCGCGCTCGGGCCGCACGGTCTTCACCGAGCGCAACAGGCCCGCCAGCGAGCGCCCCTCGAGGAGCTCCATGATGGTGCAGAGCTGCCCGTCGTCGGTCTCGAACAGGTCGGTGACCTCGATGATGTTCTCGTGGCGGATCTGGTTCACCGCGCGCGCCTCGGAGAGGAAGCGCTCGACGGCGGTGCGGTTCTTCACCATGCGCCGCCGCAGCATCTTCATGGCCACGCGGCGGCCGAGCTTCTTGTGCTCCGCGAGGTACACGCGGCCCATGCCGCCGCGCCCGATGACGTCGAGGAGCAGGTACCCGCCGACGACGTCGCCGGCGGTGGGCGCCCCCTGCATCTCGGGGGCGTGGCTCTCCTCGCCGCCGGTGCTCTGGTCGTCGTGGCGATCGTCGTGGACCTTGAATTTCTTCACGGCCACTGCGTCTTCGACCTTCTTCTTGAGCTCCTTCTTCGGCGGCTTCTTCGGGGCGACGGGCGGCGCCACGTCGTCGACGTCGGACTCAGGCGGCGACACGGGCGCTTCGGCGGTGACGCTGCTGTCGGTGGCGTTGACGTCGGTGGAGGCGGGCTTCTCGATGCCGATGGAGCGGAAGCCCGGGTGGTTGAGCTTGGGATCGGTCTTGGCGGGCGCCGCCGGTTGAAACAGCTCGAGGGACAGCTTGGTGCCGTTGGCGTCGACGAGGAACAACGAGACCTCGAGGTCGGCGCCCAGGAACGCTTCGAGGTTGATCGAGCCCGGGTGCGCCTTCAGCCACTCCGCGGGCACGCGCACGGTGCCGAGCACACCGCGCTCGAGGCTGACGGCGTCGACGGCCTCGTAGACGCCGATGACGAGCGGTTGCCCCTCGGGCGGGCGCTCGAGCGCGATGCGCTGCACCGACGGCACCGGCGTGTTGGCGGGCACCAGCTCCTTGGACACGCCGCCGGGCAGCGTGACGCCGACGGACATGCTGCTCACGTCGATGAGCGTGCGATCGCCCTGGGTCAACAGCGCGGTGCCGACGACGACGCCGAGGTCGGGGTGCACCGCCTGCGCGCGGTTGGCCACGAAGATGTCGTTCAGGCGCTTCCGGATGAGGGGCATGCGCGTCATGCCGCCGACGAACACCACCTCGTCCACCTCGAGGGGCTGCACCTCCGCGCGCTTGAGGATGTCCTCGCACACGCCGAGCGCCTTCTCGATGAGCGGCGCGGTGAGCTCCTCGAGCTCCTTGCGCGTCAGCCGCGTGTCGAGGTCGATGAAGCGCTCGCCCTTCACCGCGACGCATGGGACGCGCAGCCGCACCTCCTCCTGCGTGGACAGATCGATCTTGGCCGCCTCCGCCGCCACAAGCACGCGCTGCGTGGCCACGGTGTTGCCGCGGATGTCGATGCCGCGCTGATCCTCGAGCTGCTTGGAGAGGTGGTCGAGCAGCTTGCCGTCGAAGTCGGCGCCGCCGAGGAACGCGTCGCCGCCGGTGGCGAGCACCTTCACCACGCCCGAGACGATGGCCATGAGCGTGGCGTCGAAGGTGCCGCCACCGAGGTCGAAGATGAGCACGGTCCCGTCGCGCCCCTTCTGGCGCGCGTAATACATGGCGGCGGCCGTGGGCTCGTTGACCATGCCGCGGACCTTGAGGCCCGCGCGGCGCGCCGCGCGCCGGATGACCGCGCGCTGGCCGAAACCGAAGTGCGCGGGCACCGCGACCATGCACTCCTCGAAGGGCGCCCCGTGCGACACCGCCGCGAGCTCCGCGAGGCGCTTGAGCACGTCGACGGCGACGTCCTCGAGCGGCTTTGTCTGATCGCCGATCTTCACGGCGCACAGCCCGTCCGGGCCCTCGACGAGCTCGAACGCGAAGCGGTCCTTGTGCCGGTGGACGAAGGGCGAGTTGTAGCGGAGCCCGAGGAAGCGCTTGAAGCCGAAGATGGTGCTCTGCGGGTCGTCGATGAGCTGCTGCCGCGCGGGCTGGCCGACGAGGACGTGTTGGCCCTTCTGCGCGTACCACACGACGCTCGGCAGCAGGTATGCATCCTGCCGCACGGCGGCCACGCGGACGCGACCCTTGTCGTCGACCCACGCCGCCGCCGAGTTGCTCGTCCCGAGGTCGATCCCGAGGACCGGTTTCGTCGCCATCGGCCCGGCCATCCTAGCGAGGGCGCCGCGGCGCCACCAAAAAGAGCCGTAGGTGTCCCAAATGCCGGTCCGGCCGGACGCCAGGGGGCTCGCGGTCAGCGCGCGGAGATCGGCGCGAAGGCGCGCGAGGGGGCGCCCACCCCCTTGAGCTCGAACGCGCCCAGGTCTTCGAGGGGCGCCTCGGTGAGCCCGGCGACCTCCTCGCTGAGGACGACGTCCCTGCCGAGCTTGCCCGTGAGCGTCTCGAGCCGCGCGGCGAGGTTCACCGCGGGACCGATGCAGGTGAAGTCGAGCCGCCCGGAGCCGCCGATGTTGCCGTAGGCGATCTCGCCGACGTGGAGCGCGACCCCGAAGCGGACCGGCGGCTGCCCCTTGTGCGCCCGCCGCTCGTTCAACGCCGCCAGCGCGGCGAACGCCTCGCGGGTGGCGGCGACGGCGTCGTCGACCCGGGCGGCGCGCTGCGCCCGATCGGGCCCGGCGGCTCCCTCCGGTCGCCCAAGGGCGCCGTCGACGGGGAAGATGGCGAGCATGCCGTCGCCCATGTACTTGAGCACCTCGCCGCCGCGCTTCTCGATGGCGGGGACCTGGCAGTCGAAGACGTCGTTGAGGGTGGCGATGATCTCCCCGGGCGTGAGCGCGCTCGACATCGACGTGAAGCCGCGCAGGTCCGAGAACCAGATGACGGCGCGGATGCTGTTGGTGTCGCCGCGCTGGATCTGCCCGGCGAGGATGCGCTCGCCGGCGTCGTGGCCCACGTAGGTGTTCAAGAGGTTGGTGGCCGTGCGCGACAGCGCGAGGATCTCCCCGATGCGCGTGAGCGGCGGCATCACGCGCATGACGGCGCGGCGGTCGTCGTCCGTGAAGCCGCCCGGCCGCCGGGTGGCGAAGGTGATGGCGTGCACCTGGCCGTTCAAAAACGGCATGGGCGCGGTGGCGAAGTCGGTGAACCCCTGGCCCTTCAAGGTCTCGAGCTCCGGGTGCCCACCGGTCTCGCCGGCCTCGAGGTGGTGGCGCATCATCTGGCCCGAGCGAAACACCTCGGCCACCGCGCTCCGCTCGAACTCCGGCGAGGCGAGCGCGGAGAAGCTGCGCTCGATGACCTCCACCGGCCCTGGCGGCGTCCACAGGAAGCTCCGTCCCGCGATGTGCGGGTGGAGCGTGCGCACGAAGGCCTCGAGGCGATCGAGCGGCAGCCCCGCCTCCCGCAGCTCCGGGCACATACGCCCGAGCACGCCCATCGGTGTCCTGGCGCCGGGGGCGCCGTTCACCAGCCACTCGAAGGTCTTCTCGACGTCAACCGCCATGACGCAAGCGTACAGCGAACCTCGCCCTCGCCGCCCGCGCGTGCCATCGTAGGGGGCGATGCGTCGCCTCGCGCTCCCGCTCGCCGTCCCCGTGGCCGTGCTCGCCGCGGGGCTGCCGCTCGGCCTCGGCTGCCCGCCCGCCGCCGCCGCCGACGCCGGCCCGGCCGACGCCGGCGCGGTCGTAGACGCCGGCCCCGACGACGCGGGCGACGCCGACGCCGGCGGCGGCGATGAGGGCGAGGGCGAAGGCGAGGGAGAGGGCGAGGGCGACGTCGTCGACGCCGGGCACCCCGCGCCCGGCTTCGGCGCCATCAGCGGCGACTGCGACGTCCTCGACGACGCGCTCCTGTCCGCGGATCCGTCGACGTACACCGACGCCATCGACTTCGGCGCCGACCCGTACGACGACGCCGACTACGACCTGCTCACCGCGGGCGGCGAGCGGATGATCGACACGGGCAACGCCGGTGGCAACTCGCTGTTGTCCGAGGTGTTCGCCTACGAGGTGCTCGCGCGCTGCGTGGACGCGGTGCTCCTGAAGACGGAGACCGAGATCCAGTATGACGATCCGTCGAGCAAGATCACGGACCTCGAGGTGGAGATCGACGGCGAGAAGATCGGCGTGAGCGTCACCCGCGCCGTGAAGTTCCCCTTCGACGCCGTCTACACCGAGGCCGACGCGCAGCCGCTCATCCAGCGCAAGCTCTCGGACATCCTCGAATCGAGCGCGCACGTCGTCGAGGCCGATCGCTGGCGCAAGCAGATCCTCGCGGTCATCGCGTACTCCCCCGAGCACAAGGACGTGGTCGAGTCCGTCCTCGCGGGCATCGACCCCGCCGTCCGCGCCGACACCATCGTCATCGTCACCGTGAGCGACGGCGACGACGCCTTCCTGTACTGACGCCCGCCCGCTCGGCGCCGCCCCCGCCGCGCACCACGCGGGCGCGCGCTCACCCCTTGACGCACACCACCTGCTTGAGCGTGTGCACGACGTCGACGAGGTCGGCCTGGGCGGCCATGACGGCGTCGATGTCCTTATAGGCGCGCGGGGTCTCGTCGATGACGCCGCTGTCCTTGCGGCACTCGACGCCGGCGGTGTCGCGCTCGTGGTCCTTCACCGAGAAGCGGCGCCTGGCCTCGGTGCGCGACATCTTGCGGCCGGCGCCGTGGCTGCACGAGCAGAAGCTCTCGGCGTTTCCCTTGCCGCGCACGATGAAGCTCCTGGCGCCCATGCTGCCCGGGATGATGCCGAGGTCGCCGGCGCCGGCCCGCACGGCGCCCTTGCGCGTGACGAGGACGTCCTCGCCGAAGTGGCTCTCCCTGGCGACGTAGTTGTGGTGGCAGTTCACCGCGACGTCTCCCGCCGTGAAGCGCGGCACGCCGCGCACCTCGGCGAGCGCGGCCAGCGTGTGCGCCATCATCAGGTCGCGGTTTTTGCGCGCGAAGTCCTGCGCCCAGGACACCGCGAAGACGTAGTCGTCGAAGTGCGGCGAGCCCTCGCTGAAGTAGGCGAGGTTGTGGTCGGGGAGGTTGGCGATGTGCGCGCGCATGTCGTCTTTGGCGAGGGCGATGAACGTGGAGCCGATGGCGTTGCCCACGCCGCGCGAGCCGGAGTGCAGCATCACCCACACGCGCTGCTCCTCGTCGAGGCACACCTCGACGAAGTGGTTTCCGGTGCCGAGCGTGCCGAGGTGGTTGCGGTTGTTGGTCTTTTCGAGCCGCGGGTGTTTCTCGAGGATCTGCTGGAAGCGCGGCCACAGGATCGCCCACGTCTCGTCGACGTCGCTCGGCACGTCGCGCCAGGCGCCGCGGTCGTTGCGGCCGCCGTCGTTGGTTCGACCGACCGGCACGGCGCGCTCGATCTTGTTGCGGAGCGGGCGCAGGTCGTCGGGCAGATCGTTCGCCGTGAGCGACGTCCGCACGGCCATCATGCCGCAGCCGATATCGACGCCGACCGCCGCGGGGATCACCGCGCCGCGCGTGGCGACGACGGTGCCGACGGTGGCGCCGATACCGATGTGCACGTCGGGCATGGCCGCGACGTGCTTGAACACGAACGGCATCTGCGCGGTGCGCTCGAGCTGCGCGAGCGCGCCCTCCTCGACGGGGACGCCGCGGGTCCAGCGCTTGATGGGCACGCCCGCGGTGGGCGTGGTCTGGTAAGCGTCTTCGGTCATGAGCTCACCTCGTCGTGGAGCCTAACGACGACGCCCTCGCGGGCTTCATTCACCCGGCCCCACCCTTGTCGACGCCACCCTCGGCGGCGGCGCCCTTGTCGGCGCCACCCTCGACGACGCCACCCTCCACCACGCCACCCTTGGCGACGCCACCCTCGGCGACGCCACCCTCGGCGACGGCGGCCTCGGCGGCGGCGGGCGGCTCGGGCGGCTCGGGTGGCGGCGCCGCAGGGGGCGCGGGGGGCGTCGGGGGCAGGCGGCCGGCGCGGTGGCGGGCGATGTCCTGCTCGAAGGTCTGCTCGAGCTCCGCGCGGATCTGGATGGAGGTCTGGATGAGCTGCTTTTGATCGGCGGCGCTGACGGCGTGCTGGCGGCTGAGGATCTCCTCGTCCATCCTGGCGAACGACTCACACAGGTCGGCGGCGTCCTCCTTGTCGTGGCCGAGCCCGACGAGCACCTCCTCGGCCATCTTCAACGACGAGAAGAAGGTCTCGCGGTTGAACACGGTGACGCCGAGGTCCATGAGCTTGTAGGCGTGCTGGCGGTTGCGCGCCCGCGCATAGATGGGGAGCGTGGGGAAGTTCTTCTTCACCACCTGCGCCGTGCGCACCGAGGCCTCGACGTCGTCGATGGCGAGCACGAAGGCCTGCGCCTCCTCCGCGCGCGCCGCCCGCAGCAGGTCGAGGCGCGAGGCGTCGCCGTAGAACGACTTGTTTCCCCACTTACGCAGGAAGTCGACCTGCTCCGGCGAAATCTCGAGCGCGGTGAACTTGTGCCCGGTGAGCGCGAGCACGCGCGCGATGACCTGCCCGTAGCGGCCGAAGCCCGCGATGATCACCGGGTGGGTCTCGTCGTCGAGCGCGTCGAACTCGCGCTTGGGCGCAGCCTTACGCAGCCGGGCGACGTAGCGGTCGGCGCCGATCATGAGCAGCGGCGCCGCCGCCATCGACGTCGACACCACGATCACGAGCGTATCCACGAGCTCCTGTGACATCACCCTGGCCTGCGCCGCGACGCCGAGCAGGACGAAGGCGAACGCGCCGCCGGTGGACATCGCCGCGGAGACCAGGACGCGGCTCTGGCGCTCCCAGCCGACGATGCGCCCGACGCCGTACACCACGCCCACCTTCAACGCGATGAGCGCCGCCACGCCCGCGAAGATCACGAGCGGCTTGTCGATGAAGAGCGTGATGTTCGCGGTCATGCCGATGGCCATGAAGAACAGGCCGAGCAACAGACCCTTGAAGGGCTCCACGTTCGCCTCGAGCTCGTGGCGGTACTCGGAGTCCGCGAGGAGCACGCCGGCGAGGAACGCGCCCAGCGCCATCGACATCCCCACGCCCACCATCAGCGCGCCCGCGCCGACGACGACGAGCAGCGCCACCGCCACGCTCACCTCGTGGGCGCGCGACGAGGCGATGATCCGAAAGACCGGGCGGGTGACGAGGCGGCCGCCGAACACGATGACGGCGACGGCGGCGAGCACCTTGAGCGCGCCGAGGAGGACCGCGCCCACGGAGAGCGCCGCGCCGGGGGCGGCGTCGCCGGCGTCGCCCGCGAGCAGCGGGATGAGGGCGAGCACCGGGATGACGGCGACGTCCTGGTACAGCAGGATGGCGAAGCCGTCGCGGCCCGCGGGGGTCTGGATCTCGCCGCGCTCGGCGAGGAGCTGAAGCGAGATCACCGACGACGACAGCGCCAGGCCGATGCCGCCGACGACGGCGGCGCGGAGGGGAACACCGAGGACGGCGAGGGCGCCGCCGATGACGGCGGCGGTGACGACCACCTGCGCCGTGCCGAGGCCGAACACCGCGCGGCGCAACTGCCACAGGCGCCGCGGCTCGAGCTCGATGCCGATGAGGAACAGGAAGAACACCACGCCGAGCTCGGAGAAGCCCAGGATGTCCTCGCCCTCGGTGACGAGGCCAAGCACGTGCGGACCGATGAGCACGCCGGCGGCGAGGTAGCCGAGGATGGCGCCGAGCTTCAAGCGCTTGAAGAGCGGCACCGCGATGCACATGGCGGCGAGCACCACCAGCGCCTCGTGCAAGAGGTCGTGGCTCATGCCTCCACCCGCGCCTGCGGCTCGACGTCGTGGAACTTGCCGAGGTCGAGCTGGAAGCGCCCGTCGGGCAGGGGGCTTATCACGTCGCGGTAGCGGGCGCCGAAGACGACGTCGGTGGGGCTGTAGAAGTGGCTGGCGTAGATGGTCTGCGCCACGGTGCCGTCGTGCCCGGTGAGGTTGGCGTTGACGCGCCACCCCCCGCGCACGAACTCTTCGGGGGTGACTCCCCACAACGGCGAGCTCTCGTCGATCTCGTGCATCAGGGTCCAACTGATGACGAACACCGGCTGCACCGTGCGCGCGAGCTTGAGGTCGTAGAGCCGGCGCATGCGCTCGCCTTCCCTGGACATCTCGTCGCGCAGCACCGTGAGCCGCGCGCTCGCCTCGACGATGTCGTTGCCGCGCTCGTTGGCCACGCGCACCATGAGCACCTGCTTGCCGTCGCGCTGCGTCACCACCGCCCGGCGGGCAAACAGCACGCGGGCATGCGGCCGCGCGAACTTGGCGAACACCAGCCCCGTGGTGACGGCGGTCATGAGCATGCTCACGATGGACTCCGCCGCCACCAGCATGTTGGCGTACGTGGTGGTGGGCGTCATCCCGCCGTAGCCGATGGTCGCCCACGTCTGGACGGAGAAGTAGAACTTGTCGAGCATCCCGGGCGCGTTGATGACGCAGTCGCCGCCGGCGGCGTACAGCAGGCCGAAGGCCACGTTGGCCACCACCTGCGACAGGATGATGGCGACGAGGAACCAGCTCCACCGCATCACCAGGATGGAGTGGAACAGGTCGCCGAAGCCCCACGGGGCGGCGCCCACGCGGACCACGTTGCGCGCGGGGTTGGAGCCGTCGGCCGGCGGCCTTGGCCTGGCGCCGCTCAGGGTGGCGGGCGTCGAGGTGCTCGTCATCGCGCTTTCCCCGTTCCGAATCGGTGGAATCTCCGGCAGCCTCCCTTGCCCGAAGCCCGCATGTCTACCGCACCGCCCTCTGACGGCCCGGGCCAGAACCCGATCCTCGACACCCTCGAGCAGGTCCTCGAGCACAGGCTCACCAAGGCCCTCCTCGTCGGGCTCGTCATCATCTCGTTGTTGCCCTTGGACGCGCCGGTGGAGCGTTCGTTGCGGCCGGTCTTCCTCGGCGTGTTCGGCGTCGAGCTCGTCGTCCGCTTCCTGATCTACCGGCTGCGGCGACGAGGCGAGAGCGTGGTGGCGGCGGTGTTCGCCTTCACCGACGTGCTTGCGTTCGTGAGCTTCCTGCCGGTCGAGCACGTGATCGGGGAGGACAAGGTGTTCGCGCTGCGCGTGCTCCGGCTCACGCGCCTGCTGATGCTCTTGCGCTTCGCCAAGGAGCTGGCGCTCGACATCTACACCATCATGACGCGGCGCGAGCAGCTCCAGCAGTTCGCCCTCGTCACCGCCGCCGTCGCCGTCCTCGCCTTCGTCGCGGCCGTGATCATCGCCACCCTCGACATCCCGTACGACAACGTCCAGAACCCACACTTCCTCGATGACCTGTGGTGGTCGTTCCGGCAGCTCGAGGACACCGGCAACATCGTCACCACCGTCCGCGCCGACCCCATCATCTTCGTGATCTCGTTGGTGCTCACCATCACCGGCGTCTTCATCATCTCGTTCATCATCGGCATCGGCTCCAACGTCGTCGATCAAGTGGTCGCGTCGGAGCGCCGCCGGCCGCTGACCTATCACGGGCACACCGTGGTGACGGGGCCGGTGCACCAAAACGAGGTGCTCATCGGCGAGTTCGTGCGCATCTACGCCAAGAACCGGCAGATCCCCTCGCCGGAGAAGCTGCTCACCTGGGTGCGCCACATGTCGCCGGTGCAGACGGCCAAGCCGTTTCCGCGCGTGGCGCTGTTGAGCCACAAGGACAGCTCGCCGGCCTACCTGTGGGAGCCGCTGATGAGGTGGGTGGTGTACCGCCAGGGCGACGCCGCCGAGCCCTCGTCGCTCGACCTCGTGGGGGCCCACCGCGCCAAGCGCGCCATCCTCCTCGCGCGCAACGAGCTGCGCCACGAGGCCGACGCCGTCTCCATCGCCACCCTCGCGGCCTTCCGCGCCAAGAACACCGACGCGCAGGCGTTCGTCGAGGTCACCGAGAGCGCCACGGTGCCCATCGTCCACCAGGTGGGCGGCGCCGGCACCTTCGCGCTCGACATGCCCCGGCTGCTCGGCATGTTCCTGTGCCAGCACATCATCACGCCCGGCGTCGAGCGGCTGTACCGCAACCTGCTCACGTCGGCGGGCAGCGAGATCTACACCCACGTCTTCGTCGACGAAGCCGAGAAGCGCGCGCTGCGCGACGTGGCCGCCGCCGGCACCGTGCGCTTCGAAGACCTCGCGCGCGCCGCGCTGTCGCGGCACGGCGTGTACCTCATCGGCGTCATCCTCGGCGACGAGGAGGTGAGCCGCCGCCGCTACGACAACGTCCCCGTGGACAACCTCGCCACGTGGCTCAACCCGTACGTGGTCCCCGCCGACGAGCCCGAGCTCGCCCGCTTCGATTCTGAAGCCGGGCCTGGTGCCGCTCGCAAAGTTCCGCGGCCTCATCGGCATCTGCGAGAGCTATATGCCGCTCGCCGCGGTCGCCCGCGACGTCACCATCGGTACCGGCGTGGCCATCCCGCGCGAGGCGCCCATCGCCGACCACGAGCTCGAGATGATCGCGGGTGCGTCGACGCCGCCGCGGGCGGGGCCGCCGCGGGTGGCGCTCGTCGGCGGCTCGGACGCGCTCGCCGCGCTCGTGCGCGAGCTGGCGCGCTACGTCCCCGGCGTCGAGACCATGCTGTTTCTGTCGGCGCGCGACGACCAGCGGGTGCCGCTGGCGCGCCGCCTCGGGGACCTCGGCCTGAGCTTCGACCCGCACGACGAGCTGCCCGGGCGCGAGGGGCGCGCCTTTCCCCTCGAGCGCGGCGGGAGCATCACGGTCTTCACCCATGACGCGCCCGATCTCGCGCGCTTCGCCGCCGGCGTGATGTCCAGCCACCCGCCGGTGTCGGCCGTCGTGTTCCTCTCGGAGCCCGAAGGCGACGAACGCGACGCCCGCACCGCCCTGCGCATCCTGCGCTACGTCCGCCTGCTCGAGGAGGGCAAGCTCCCCCACGGTGAGCAGCTCCACGTGCTCGCCGAGTTCATCTCCGTCGAGAAGGGCGCGTACATCCAGCAGCACGTCGACGTCCGCAAGTGCGGCTTCCACCACGAAAACGATCTGCGCCTCACCCTCGTCTCCACCGACACCATCAAGAACTTCTTCATGGTGCACAGCGCCTTCGTCCCCGGCGTCACGGGTATCTTCGAGTCCTTGCTGCAGGAGCGTGGTCAGGAATTCGTGCGCATGCGCTTCGACCCGCCCGCAGGTCTCCAGACCACGACGATGCGCGCCATCAAGCGCGCGCTCAGGCCCCTCGGCTGCATCGCGTTCGCCGTCGAGATGGACAACCGCGATGTCTTGTTGGCGCCCCCCGGGGACGCCCCGCTCGCGGCCGCCGACATCCGCGGCATCTACGTCATCGCCGATCAGCCGCGGCTCGAGAAACGCGAGCCCTGAGCCCGCATCGGATGTTAGACCCCCAAGAGGAGGGCCCATGGCCACGGTTCATGCCACCAAGGACAACTTCAACTCGCTCATCGAAAAGGGCGGGATCGTGCTGTTCGACTTCTGGGCCGAGTGGTGCGGTCCGTGCCGTCGCTTCGCCCCCATCTTCGAGACCGCGAGCGACAAGCACACCGACGTCACCTTCGCCAAGGTCGACACCGAGGAGCAGCCCGAGCTGGCCGGCGGCTTCGGCATCCGCTCCATCCCGACGCTGATGGTGTTCCGCGACCAGGTGCTCTTGTTCCAGCAGGCGGGCGCACTCCCCGGCGAGGCGCTCGAGGAGCTCCTGACGCAGATCCGCGCCCTCGACATGGACAAGATCAAGGCCGAGATCGCCGCCGAGGAAGCCAAGGAAAAGGCCGCGACCTGAAAGGCTGACGAAAGACAAGGCTCGTAGCAGCACTCGGCGAAGCCTCAACGGTCCATCGGGCCAGCCCTCGTGGCCACTCGCGGCGGTCTCGATGACGCGGATCAGCCTCTGAGCTCAGCGGCGTTGCGACATTCACGGCGGGACGGGGTTTGTCGCTGACGACGACGACGACGTCTTGCCCCGCCGTGAATGTCTACGCGGTCGCGTGGCTAGGCCACGAAGCCGACCTTCGCGCCGCCCTTGATGAAGCGCTGCTCCTCCTCGAGGCCGCCGGCGAGGTCGGCGCAGCGCGGGGCGTCGAGCAGCAGCCACGCCCGGCGGGCGACGGCGGCGAAGTGGCCGGCGCACAGCCCGTTGAGCCGATCCAGGCGGTGCGCCGTGACGTCGTCGAGCGCGCCGTCGCCGGGGGCGCCGTCGCCGGGGGCGTCTGCGGCGCCCACGGCGCGGGCGAGCGTGGCGAAGAGGGAGCGGCGCTGGACCGGCGACAGCGGGTCGAAGCGCACCTTCACGTCGAACCGGCGAAACGCCGCGGCGTCGAGGGCGCCCACGAGGTTGGTGGCGCAGGCGAAGACGCCGTCGAACGCCTCCATCTGCACCAGCAGCTCGTTGGTCTGCGTGAGCTCCCAGGAGCGCTCGGCGGCCGCGCGCTCGCGCAGGATGCCGTCGGCCTCGTCGACGAACAGCACCGCGTCCTCGTCACGCGCCTCGTCGAACATGGCGGCGATGTTCTGCTCGGTCTGCCCCACCCAGGGCGACAGCAGGTCGCTCATGCGCTTGATGATGATGCGCTTGTGCGCCCGTTCGGCCGCGTGCTTGATGAACGCGGTCTTGCCCGAGCCCGGCGGGCCGTACAGGCACACGCGCACCCCGCGGCCGCCGGCGATGGTGCGCGCGAGCTTGTCGAGGTCGACGCTGGCGTTGGCGTACGCCAGGTCATAGGGGAACGGCAGCGCAGGCGCCTGGGTGCGCTTGGGCCCCGCCACGATCTTGAGCGTGTTGTCGACGATGCGGTGCACGGTGCCCTCGACGTCGTCGATGCCGCCGAGCGACACCACCCGCGCCGCCCGCTCCACCACCGCCGGCGCCAGCCGCTCGTCCGCCGCCAGGAGCGCGCGCGCCCGCTCGCTCACGGGGAGGCCCTCGAGGTGTTGGTCCACGGCGCGCCGCCGGATGCGCTCCGGGGGCACGCGCATGGACAGCACGAGGTCGAAGCGGCGCAAGAGCGCGGGGTCGATGTGGTCGACATGGTTGGTGGTCCACAGCGCCGGCACCGGGTTCTCCTCGAGGGTGCGGACGAAGAACCCCTTGTCCTCGCGCGATTCGGCCACGCCCCACAGCGCGGCGAAGGCGTTGCGCGGCAGCACGTCCTCGATCTCGTCGAAGAGCACCGCGCCCCGCTCGCTGCTCGCGAGCAGGCGCTGGCAGAAGGCGTAGCTGCCGAGGCGGGCGAAGCCGATCTTTTCGTGATCGTCGGTGGCCACCGGCACCTCGCCGAGCGACGCCCCCGCGCCCTGCGCGATGAGCCGCGCGGTCTCGGTCTTCCCGGTGCCCGGCGGGCCGTACAACAGGATGTTCACGCCCGGCGTCTTCTTCTCGATGGCGCCGCGCATGAGGGCCACGGCGATGTCGACGTCGCGGCGCACGTGCTCCACGTCGTCGAGGGACAGCGCGCTGGGCTTCCCGTGCGTCACGAACGCGCGCATGGCGTCGTCCGCGGTCTTGGGCGGCCGCCGCAGCAGCGACTTGAGGCCCGTGTGCAGCATGAGCGCGCCTTCGCCGCGGAAGCCGTCGGTCTTGACGAGGTGGCAGCGCGCGAGCGTGCCCTTGCCGTCGAGGGCGAGGAGGAGCGTGTCGCCGGAGACGCCGATGATGGGGCCGGCGACGCGGGCGAAGCGCGCGAGGGTGCGCACGTGCTCCTGGAGGAGGTCGTTGAACACCGCTTCGTGCCAGTGCAGCAGCGCGAGCGCGAGCGTGTCGCGCTCGACGAGGGAGAGGTCGAGGGGGCCCCCGATGAGGTCGGCGATGCGGAAGGCGGCGCCGTCGCGCGGCGGCCGGTTCTTCTCGATCCGGCGGATCAGCCGCTCGATGTCCTTGAAGCGTGCGTCGAACCGCGTGCTGTCGTAGCTGGCCAGGCCGAGCTCGTCGCAGGCGTCGTCGTCGAGCCAGAAGCCGTTCCGGCCGCGGGCGGAGCGGCGCGCGACGCGCATCACCTCGCGCGCGGCGCGGGCGAGCCACAGCCGCGCGAGCGGGTCGAGGACCCCGCCGGCTTTCCGGGTCGGCTGTGTGCGCGTCGTCGTCATGGCGTGCAGGACGCTAACGATCGGGCGGGCATTCAGCACGGCCGTGATCGTGGATCGGCGGTGGGACGCGGGGATCGGCCGAGCGCGCGCTCGTGCGATCCGGTTGCTAAGCTCACGGTTCGATGCCGCTCCGCACGCCTTCCCTCGCTGCGCTCGGTCAGAGTGCGCGCCTCCCGCCGGTCGGCAGATGACGCGCGTCAACGGCTCCGGCGTCTCCACGCGCAACCCCTTCGGGCCCACCTGGGCCAAGGGGACCGAGAAGGCCGAGGGCCTCGGCCGCCAGGTGCAAAACGAGCTCTTCGGCAAGAAGAAGCCGCGGGAGCTCGACCCCGACGACGCCGACACCGCCGCGCTCATGGCGCGCTTGCACGCGTTTCGAAAGAAGCTCGCGCGCCTGGCCGGCGACGAGGAGGACGACTACTCGCTCACGCTCGCCGAGGGCACCATCGCGATGATCGACGCCCAGGGGAAGATCTACGTGGGCAAGCGCTTCCTGTTGACGTCGTCGTTGGAGCTGCAGGTCGGCGTCATCGCCCACGAGATCGGGCACCGCCCGCGGCGCTGGGACGAGTACCGTCAGACCCAGCCGCGCACCAGGGACGAGCTGCACGAGCTGCTGCGCCTCGAGGAGACCTACGCCGACTTCTTCGCCGGCCGCGCGCTCGCGGAGCTCGGCATCCCCTGCGACCCCGTCTGCGATTTCCTGACGGCGCTCGACAACGCCGACGGCGAGCGCCCGCACCCCGAGTACTTCCCCGCCAAGCTGCGCTGCGAGGTCATCCGCGAGGGCTTCACCGACGGCAAGCGCAAGGCCGAGACGCGCAAGAAGATGTTCCCCGAGCTCGCCAAGCGGGTGAACGCCAAGCTCGACCTCGGCTCGGGTTGAGCCGCGTGGTCACAGCCGGATGCGCTGTCCCGGCGTCGGCGCCGTCACCGACGCGTAGCCGCGCTTGTTCAGCTCGTCGGCGAGCGCGTCCTGCGCGGGTGGCTCGCCGTGCACGAGGATCACCTGGCGGAGCTTCCCGCGCTCGCGCACGGCGTCGATGAACGACAAGAGCCCCGCCTGATCGGCGTGGGCGGAGAAGCCGTCGAGCACGACGACCTCGGCGCGCCGCGGGTGCATGAGGCCGAAGATCTTGACGTCGTTGCGCCGCTCGACGAGCCGGCGGCCGAGCGTGTGCTGCGCCTGGAAGCCGACGATGACGACGGTGTTCTTGGTGCCCTCGATGGTGGTGCGCAGGTGATGCAGCACGCGCCCGGCCTCGCACATGCCGCTGGCGGAGATGATGATGCATGGCTCGTCGCTGGCGTCGATGGCCTTGGAGTCCTCGACGCTCGAGACGTAGCGCAGCCCGTCGAAGTCGAAGGGCGAGTCTCCGCCTTGCAGCAGCTCGAAGGCCTCCTTGTCGTAGCAGTCGGGGTGGAGCTTGAAGACGTCGGTGAGCTTCACGGTGAGCGGTGAGTCCACGTACACGGGCATCGCCGGGATGCGCCCCGCGACCTTGAGCCGCTTGAGCTCGTAGACGACCTCCTGCGCGCGCTCGAGGGCGAACGACGGGATGACCACCTTGCCGCCGCGCGCGTGGGTGCGGTTGACGGCGTCGGCGAGCTGGTCGGAGGTCTCGGCGATGGGCCCGTGCAGCCGGTCGCCGTAGGTGCTCTCGGAGAGGAGCACTCTCACGCCGTCCGGCACCTCGGGATCGCGCAGGATGGGGAGGTGCTTTCGGCCGAGGTCGCCGGTGAAGGCGAAGCGGGTGCGCGCGCCGTCGTCGTCGATGTCCATGACGACGATGGCGCTGCCGAGGACGTGGCCGGCGTCGAGGAAGGTGAGCGTGATCCCGGGCGCGACGGTGTGCGCGCGGTGGTAGGGCACTCCCACCATCAAGCCGAGCAGGCCGACGACGTCCTCGCGGGTGTACAGCGGCTCGACGGGCTCCATGTCGGCGTGCTCGCGCTCGATGAGCCGCGAAATGTGGTCGGCGTCGCTCTCCTGGATGGCCGCGGAGTCGTGCAGCATGGGCACGCACAGGTCGCGCGTGGCCGGGGTGGCGAACACCGGGCCGCGGTAGCCGCGCTGAAACAGGATGGGCAACGCACCCGAGTGATCGATGTGCGCGTGCGAGAGCACCACGGCGTCGAGCGCGGCGACGTCGACGGGGAGCGACTTGTTGCGCTCGTTGGCCTCGCTCCTGTGCCCCTGGAACAGCCCGCAGTCGAGGAGCACCGTGGCGCGCGAGGTGCGCAGGATGTGCTTGGAGCCGGTGACGGTGCGCGCGGCGCCGATGGGTTGGAGCTCGATCATGCCGAGGAGAGTCGCACGATCTGGAAGCGCACGCGGCCGGCGTCGACCGCGTCGCGGACGCGCCTCTCGCGGGACGACAACCTCGCCTTGCCGGTCTTCACCTCCACGAGGACGACCTCGACGTCGCCGTCGTCATTGAGCCCCTCGAAGACCACGTAGTCGACGGGGTGGCCGAGGAAGCGAGACTCGCTCGGGTCGAAGGGAAAACCGGAGGTGAGCGGGACGAGCTGCTCGGCGGCCTGGCCGAAGACAACCGCGCGGCTGTGCGCCACCGCCGCCCGGCGGAGCGTCGACGCACGGCGAAACAGCAGCGCGCCGACGACGAGCGTCGCCAGGAGCGCGCCCAGGCCGAACGGAGCCGCCCACGGTGGCATGGGCGGATCTTGGGCCGCGCTTGGAGCGCCGTCGAGCTTTTGGCTGCGCGCCCGGCGCGACGGGCCGGTATCCGCAGATCGGCGGAGGACGGGGTGATTCGCAACGCGCATTCTGGGCGACCCATGACCTACGTGCCGCGGAGCCCACGTCTCGCGACGCGGCTGCGCGCCGTCGTCGATGACGGCGCGCGGCGCGCGGAGGGGCCGGTGCGCAACATGTCGACGTCGGGGATGTTCGTCGAGACCGGCGCGCAGCTCGCCGTCGGCTGCCGCGTCGCGGTGGTGCCCCTCCTCGGCGAGCTCGACGGGCAGCGGCTGCCCGCGGAGATCGCGCGCGTCGGCGAGCGCGGCCTCGCGGTGCGCTTCCTCGGCCTCGATCCCGAGCAGCGCCGCCGGCTGCGCCACACCTTCTCGGGGGACGGCTTGAGCCCGCTGCTCGATCGCCCGCGGCGACCGTCGACGGCGCGCGGCCGCCCGCCCGCCATCCCCGACGACGCCCCGGTGTTCCTCCTCACCGAGGACGGCCCCGACACGCCCGTCCGCAGCTCGGAGATGCGCGCCGCCGTCGAGGAGCTCGAAGGGCAGCTCGTGGAGCTCGGCCGCCGAAACGGCGCCCTCATGGACGACAACGCGCGGCTCAAACGCGAGTCGGCTTCGCTGCTGGCGCGGCTCACGGTCTCGCAGTCGCTGCGGGGGCGCCTCGACGAGGAGCTCGACGAGGCCCGCGCCACCATCGAGGAGCTCGAGCGCGCCGAGGACGCCCTCGTGCGTCGCATCCAGGCCCTCGAGGAGCTCGTCCGGGGCAGGAGGCGCTGAGCTCCGCCGCGCCGGGGCGTGGCGTGCAGTAGAGTAGAGCGATGCTCGCGCTGCTCGTCCTCTTGTCGGCGGTGCCCGCCGAAGAGCGGCTCTACATCGCGAACGACGACCACACCGACTACGTCTGGACGCTCGACGAGGAAGGGTACCGCCAGGCCTTCCAGAACATGATCACGTTCTATCTCGACGAGGCGGAGCGCACGCAGGCAAACCCCGACAACGCGCGCGGCCGCTTCAACCTCGACGGCTCGCTCTGGGTCTACGAGTGGGAGAAGAACCAGCCGCCGGAGCAGATGGATCGGCTGATGAACCACGTCGCCGCCGGCGACATCTCGGTGCAGCTCCACTCGCTCGTCCTCCTCGGCGGCGCCATGCCCACCGAGGCCGTGCTGCGCGACATGATGTACGCGGGCAGCCTCGAGCGGCGCTACGGCGTCACCATCGACCTCGCCGTCATGATGGAGAACCAGACGCTCGCCGGCGGCCTCGCCTCTTTGTGGGCCGGCGCCGGCGCGAAGTACTCGTGGCGCGGCATCTGCGACTGCGCCACGCGCATCCCCGGGGCCGCGCAACGCGCGCGCGAGATCTATCGCTTCGCCGGCCACGACGGCCAGGGCGTGCTCATGAAGTGGAGCTCGCTCGTGAGCGACAACCGCAGCATCGGCGGCTACGCCGAGGCGTTCGACCCCGACGCGGCCGTCACCGTCATGGAGGACAACAGCGCCTACAACGGCGCGTGGCCGTACCCGGTGAAGGCGGCGTTCGGCCACGGCTGGGACGCCGCCGAGACGGAGACCGACGCCTTCGTCGACACCGCCCTCGCGCGCACCGACGCCGACCACACCGTCATCGTCAGCAACGAGGACGACTTCTTCCGTGACTTCGAGAGCACCGTCGACGTGGACCACGACGTCCCGCTCTTCGTCGGCGGGCACGGCAACGAGTGGGATCTCAACACCGCCAGCCTCGCCGCCGTCACCGGCGACATGCGCCGGAGCATCGAGAAGCTGCGCACGGCGGAGGCGCTGGCCGCCATCGTCGCCAGCGCCGATCCCTCGTTCCTCCAGGGGCGCTTCGACGGCACCGACGAGGAGCGCGAGCTGGCGCAGCTCCACATGGGCATGTTCTACGACCACGACTGGACCGCGGACTCGCCCACGCTGCACGACGCGCGCGAGCAGTTCCAGCGCGACGCGGCGGCGCAGGTGAAGTCGTACGTCGACGGCCTCGCCGCCGACGGCCTCGCGCGGCTCGGCCAGCTCGTGCCCGCCGGCGACGGCGCGGACGGCAGCAGCATCTACGCCGTGGCCAACCCGCTGGCGCTGTTCAACACGGCGCTCGTGGAGCTGCCCGGCGTCGACGTGCCGTTTCAGGCCGTCGACGTCACCGGCGGCTTCGACGTGCCCTCACAGCTCGTGGTCGACGAGGACGGCACCACCCACGCCTTCGCCTTCGTGGCCGCGCCGCCGCTCGGCTATCACCTCGTGCGGGTGACGCCGCTGAACGGCGCGCCGCCGGCGCCCGATCTGTGCACGGTGGTCGACGAGCCGGACGGCGCAAAGACCCTCACCGACGGCCACGTGATCATCACGGTGGAGCCCGACGGCCGGCTGTCCTCGTTCGTCAACCTGCACGACGACAACGAGCTCGCGGGCGCGGGGCTGTTCACGTTCGAGGTGGACGGCGCGCAGGACGCCGCGGCCGGTGCCGCGGTGGTGCTCGAGGCCAACGGGCCCGCGCTGTGCCGCGCGCGCGTGGACGTGCCGTCGTCGCCGCCGCGCACCATCCGCTACACGCTGGCGGGCGAGGACCGCGTCGACGTGGACTCGGTGATCACCGGGGGGTTCTCGGGCACCGTCGGGTATCGCGTGGACCTGTCGTCGTTGCCGGGGGCGGTGGTGCACCACGAGGAGGTGGGCATGCTCGCGCTCGCCAAGCGCATCGCCGACGGCGGCGACTACGCCGACGAGGACGCGCGCACGGACTTCCTCACGCTCAACCACTTCGTCGACGCGGGCAACGCGGTGTTCGGCTTCTCGGTGGCGTCGCTCGAGAGCGGCTTCATGAGGGTCGGCGACAGCACCGTCGACACCCTCGACGAGTCGCCCACGTCGCTCCTTCTCGTCGTGGGCATGCAGCTCGACCCTGGGCTCGGCTTCGCCGACCAGGGCGGCGACACGCGCTTTGTGAACCACTACGCGCTCGTGCCCCGTGACTACGGGTACACGGGCGACGAGGAGCTCACGCTCTCGCTCGAGGACGACAACCCGCCGGTGGCGGTGCTCGCCTCGGGGGCGCGGGATGCCCCGCTGTCCGACAGCTTCCGCATCCTCGTGAACGTGCGCGGCATGACGCCGTGGTGGGTGAAGCCGCCGGAGGACGGCGTCGCTGGCGACATCGTCGCGCGCGTATGGAACGGCTTCGACGCGCCCACCGACGTCACGCTGCGCGGCAGCTTCTCGGCGGCCTCGCGCGTCTCGCACATCGAGACGGAGCTCGCGGATCCGCCGCAGCCCGTGCTCGCCGGGGACGTGACGCAGACGCTCGCGCCCGATCAGATAGCGACCTACCGCCTGACGCTCGCGGCGGACCCGGTGGACGGCGGCGTCGACGTCGACGGCGGCGTCGGCCTGGACGCCGGTCCCGTCGACGCGGACGCGGGCGCCGGCGAAGACGCGGGCGCCGGCGTCGACGCGGGCCCCGGCGTCGACGGCCCCGGCGGCGCCGTCGGCTGCACCTGCAGGACGTCGTCGGTCGGCGCGTTGGCGTGGCCCGCGTGCGCGCTCGTCCTCGTGCGTGCCCTGCGCCGGCGGCGTCGTCGCGGCGCGCGCGCACGGCCATCCCCGTAGCGTCCGCGCGCCGGCCGGCCGCACGCGGGCGGGCCCGCGGGGAGCGGACCCCGCACGTCGACGGTCAGCCAGGCGCGATCCGGACGTCGACGCGCGCGCACCGCGCTGATACGTCAGCGCATGGTCTTCGGCGTGTGGAGCCACGTGCAGACGGCGACGGCGGCGTTCCCGCTCGCGCCGGGCCTCGCGCGCGGCGTGCGCACCGAAGCCGTGGAGATCCCCCTCGACGACGCCGAGGGCGCGCTCGTCGCCGTCGCCGAGTGGCAGCCGCGGGCGGCGCCCGTCATCGTCGTCATCCACGGCGTCGCCGGCTCCTCCGACGACGGCTACGTCGTGCGCGCCGCCCGCGCGCTCGGCCGCCGCGGCTGGCACGTGCTGCGCCTCAACCAACGTGGCAGCGGGCGCGGCGTCGGCCGCGCGGCGCGCCTGTACCACGCCGGCCTCGGCACCGACGTCGCCGTCGTGCGCCGCTTCCTCGAGGCGCGCGCAGACGTCACCACCGTCGGCGTGCTCGGCTTTTCGCTCGGCGGCCACGTCGCCCTCAGCCACGCCGCCGACACCGGCCGCGAGGCGGGCAAGCTGCGCGCCGTCGCCTCGGTGTCCGCGCCCGTCGACCTCGCCGAGACGCTGCGCCGCTTCGACCGCGACCGGCGCACGGCCGCGGCCTTCTACGAGCGGTTGATGGTGCGCTCGCTGGTCGCCGCCGCCCGCGCGCTGCACGCGCGCCAGCGCGCGGCCGGCGTGGATATGCCGTTTTCTCCGGCGGAGCTCGATCGCATCGTCGACATCCGCACTTTCGACGACGTCGTCACCTGTCGCTGCCACGGGTTCTCCGGCATCCCCGACTACCACGCGCGCGCCGCCGTCGGCCCGCGCCTGCCGCTCATCGAGGTCCCCACGCTCGTGCTCCACGCCGAAGACGATCCCATCGTCCCCGTCGCCGGCCTCCGCCGCGCCGATCGCTCGCGCGCCGTCGACGTCGTCATCGTGCCGCGCGGAGGGCACGTCGGCTTCGTCGAGTCCCCCGCGCAGCTCTTCGGCGCCACCGCCGCCGTCGCGCGCGCCATCGCCCACTTCGAGAGGCACTTGTGATGCAAAGCCCCCCCACACCCTTCGCCGCCGCGCTCGTCGTCGCGCTCGCCTCGTCCTGCTCCGCGTGCGCCAGCCTCCCCAAGGGCACGAGCGGCGCCGCCGCCGACGCCCTCGCGCACAAGGCCGAGGCGTGGGTGAACAAGAAGGCCTGGGACGAGACCGGCGCGGTCAAGTTCAGCTTCCGCGGCAAGCGCGACCTGCTCTGGGACAAGCAGCGCGGGTTCCTCCTGCTGAAGATGGACGACGACCGGGTGTGGCTCGACCTCCAAAGCCGCGGCGGCTTCGCCGAGGAGAAGGGCAAGGACGTCGTGGACGCCGCCGAGAAGAAGAAGCTCCTCGAGAAGGCCTGGTCGATCTTCTGCAACGACACCTTCTGGTTGAACCCCATCGCCAAGCTCTTCGATCAAGGCGTCGCGCGCGAGCTCGTCGACGTCGACGGCAAGCGCGCGCTCAAGGTCACCTACGGCTCCGGCGGCGTCACCCCCGGCGACAGCTACGTGTGGATGATCGACGACGACGGCCGGCCCACGGCCGTGAAGATGTGGGTCAGCGTGCTGCCCATCAAGGGGATGCGGTTCTCGTGGGACGGCTGGACCACGCTGTCGACGGGCGCCAAGGTCGCCACCAAGCACGCGGGCGCGGGCATGGACCACGCCGTCGACCTCGAAGACGTCGCCGGCGCGGCCGACATCGCCGCCCTCGTCCCCGGCGACGACCCGTTCGCCCGCCTGGTGCGCTGAGCGAGGCGCTGTGCGGCCGTCAGCGCCGCCCGCGGTACTCCATCATGTCCTGCATCTTGCTCTCGGCGGCCTCGGCGATCTCGCCTTCCTCTTCGATGCGCCCCTTGCAGTCCTCGCAGACCTTCTTGGTCTTGCCGCCGACCTTCACCGCGACGAGCTCCTCGACGTCCTCACCGCACGACTTGCACTTCACGGTCGACCTCCACCACCCGGCGCAGCGCGCAGCGTAGCCCCCCGCCGCGCGGTGTCGAGGGCGGAGTGCCCCGCTCCTGCGTGCGCGCGTCCCTGTCACACCGTGACGCACATCAACGCCACGCGAACAGCCGAGGCCCCTCGCGCGACGCGGCGGGCTTGCTCGACGTAGCCTGGAGCTTCCCTGTCGGAGGTCCCGTTGAAGCGTCTTTGCGGTCTCGCCGCCGGTCTTGTCCTCGCTTCGACCGCCGCCGCGTCCCCCGCGCCGAGCACCGCCTCCACCGCCGGGCCCCCCGCCTCGATCGCGCCGCCGTCGTCGTCGTCGCCCGCGTCTTCGCCGCTGCACATCCCCAAGCGCCTCGTGCCCGGCGACGTGCTCCTCAAGATCCCCGCGCTCGACGACGCCCTCCTGCACCGCGCCGCCCACGGCGACGTCCGGGCGCGACACGCCGTCGACGTCGAGCTCGCCGTCCTCGACGCGCGCGTCCCCGGGCTGCGCTACGTGCGCAAGCTCCCCGTCGGCTGGGGCCTGTACCGCGTCGACGGCCTCGACGAGGAGCAGACCGAGGCCGCCGTCAAAGCGCTCGCGGGCGTCGACGGCGTCAAGGGCGCCACCGTCAACCATTGGTGGCGCGCGCTGCGCACGCCCAACGACGAGTTCCTCTCCTTCATGTGGCACCTCGACGCCATCCACGCCCGCGAGGCGTGGGACGTCACCACCGGCAGCAGCGCGCAGACGGTCGGCGTCGTCGACACCGGCACCGTGCGCAACCACGAGGACCTCGGCGGCAAGGACGCGGGCGGCTTCGACTTCATCTCCGACACGGGCGGCCTCGACAACGACAACACCCCGGGTCGCGATCCGGACTACGGCGACCCCGGCGACGGCTGCGGCCAGACCGAGGACTCCTTTCACGGCACGCACGTCGCCGGCACCATCATCGCCAACGCAGACAACGGCATCGGCATCGCCGGCATCAACTGGGGCGCCCGCCTCATCACCGCGCGCGTCCTCGGCTGCGGCGGCGGCAACACCGTCGACATCATGGAGGGGCTCGCGTGGCTCGCGGGCTTCCAGATCGAGCAGAACCCCAACGACCCGAACGGCGCGCAGATCCCCGCGCTCGACGCGTCGCTGCGCCCGCGCGTGGCCAACCTCAGCCTCGGCGGCCCCGGCGCGTGCGACCAGTTCAGCAACGACGTCACGCAGCAGGTCGCCGACAACGGCGTGCTCCCCATCGTCGCCGCGGGCAACGACGGCGGCGCCGTCAACAGCCCCGGCAACTGCCCCGCCGTCGTCGCCGTGGCCGCCTACGGCGCCGAGTCCGACAGGCCGCTGACCAGCTACTCGAGCTTCGGCAACGAGATCGCCATCGTGGCCCCGGGCGGCGACGCGCAGTCCACCGGGAACGTCGAGGACGACGTGCTCTCGTGCGCCTCGCCCGCCGTCGTGCCCTCGGGCCAGGCGCCCTACATCTTCGAGGAGGGCACCTCGATGGCGACGCCGCACGTCACCGGCACCGTCTCCCTGATGTACGCGCTCGACCCCACGCTCACGCGCGCCGACGTCGTCAGCATCCTGCAGAGCACCGGCGACACCTGCCGCGGCTGCGGCAGCAAGGTCGCGCTGCGCGCCGACCGCGCCGTCGCCGCCGTCGCCAACATCCCGCCCACATCGCCCGGCGACACCTGCACCGGCTTCTGTTCCCCCGGCCAGGCGTGCGCCGACGGCACCTGCCACACCACCTGCAGCGTCGACACCGACTGTCTCAGCAGCGAGGTCTGCGGGAGCGCCGGCGGCGCCCGCGTCTGCGTCGCCGGCGGCGGCGGCGGCGGCGGCGGCGGCGGCGGCGGTGGCGGTGGCGGTGGCGGCGGCGGCGGCGGCGGCGGCGGCGGCGTCCAGGGCGAGTGCGATCCCGCGCGCGGCAACATGGACTGCGCCAGCGGCTTCGGCTGTCACCTCGACGGCGAGGGCAACCCCGTGTGCGTCGCCGGCGCCGACGACGGCGACCCCATCGGCGCCCTCTGCCAGACCGACGGCGACTGCGAGACCGGCTTGTGCGACCGCGGCGTCTGCACCGTCACCTGCGACTTCGACGACGGCAACTGCCGCAAGGGCTACTCCTGCGACGACTCCGCCGCCCCCGGCGGGCTGTGCCGCGCCGACGATTGCCAGCAGGAGGCCTCGGGCTTCTGCGAAGAGGGCTGGAGCTGCCACTTCAACGAGGGGCGCTACGCGTGCGCGGACGGCCCGCCCAACTACACGTGCTCGCACACCCACGTCGACCTGCACTCGACCCGCGCCGGCCTCGCCGCGCTCCCGCTGCTCGGCTTGTTCTTCGTCCGGCGGCGCCGGCGTCCGCGCAGGCGGTAGCGCAAGCGAACCCCCATGACGGCGGGGCGCCGGGTGGCTATGTGCCACCGGTGACCCGCGCGACATTCGAGAACCTCATCCGCCTCGGCGGCCGCCCGCAGGCGGTCCTGGTGGGCGTGCAGCTCCCGCACGTCGACGACGCCGCCCACCAGGCGTCCCTGCTCGAGCTCGGGCGCCTGGTGGAGACGCTCGGCTTCGACGTCGTGGGCGAGCTCTCCCAGAAGCGGACGGTGCTGGCGGCGTCGGCGGCGCTCGGCCCCGGCAAGCTCAAGGACCTCGCGGCCTGGACGGGCGGCACGGGCGAGGTGCCGTCGGGCGCCAAGCGCAAGGTGCAGCGAAAGGAGCTGCACAAGCCGTCGGCCGCGCCCATGGAGCTCGAGTCCGACGACGACGACGACGAGGACGAGGACGAGGACGGTGCGGACGCCGGCGGCGACGAGGGCGCGGGCGGTCGCGACGCCAAGCGGTCGAAGGCCAGCGTCGTCATCGTCGACAACGAGCTGTCCCCGTCGCAGCTCAGGAACCTCGAGCGCGCCACCGGCGTCGAGGTCCTCGATCGCTCGGGCGTCATCATCGAGATCTTCCATCGGCACGCGCGCACCCGCGAGGCACAGCTCCAGGTGGAGATCGCGCGGCTCACCTACGAGGCGCCGCGGCTGCGGGAGAAAGAGCACTCGAGCGATCGTCAGCGCGGCGGCGGCGTCGGCGGCAAGGGTGACGACGAGCTGGAGCTCGATCGCCGCCGCATCCGCGACCGCATCGCCGAGCTGAAGCGCGAGCTGGCCACGCAGGCGCACGAGGCGGAGACGCGGCGCTCGCGGCGAAAGGACGCCCTGCGCTGCGCGCTCGTCGGCTACACCAACGCCGGCAAGAGCTCGCTCATGCGCGCGCTCACGGGCAGCGAGGTGCTCGTCGCCGACAAGCTGTTCGCCACGCTCGGCACCACGGTGCGCGCGCTGCACCCGTACACCCACCCGCGCGTGCTCCTGAGCGACACCGTCGGCTTCATCAAGAACCTGCCGCATGGCCTGGTGGCCAGCTTCCGCTCCACCCTCGACGAGGCGCACGAGGCCTCGCTGCTGCTCTTCGTCGTCGACGCGAGCGATCCCGCGTTCCGCTCGCAGCTCGACGTCACGCGCACCGTGCTCTCCGAGATCGGCGCCGAGGCCATCCCGTCGCTGCTCGTGCTCAACAAGAGCGACCGCCTCGACGACGCCGCGCGCGCGACGCTCGCCGCCGAGTACCCCGACGGGTTGATCATCAGCGCGTTCGAGCGTGACGACGTCAAGGCGCTCCGCGAGCGCATCGTCGAGCACTTCGAGCGCGGGATGGAGGAGGCCACGCTCATCGTCCCCTATACGCGCCAGAACGCGCTCGGCTCCATCCGCGAGAGCGCGCGCGTGGTGAAGGAGGACTGGGACGACGTCGGCGCCACGCTCGTCGTGCGCGCCCCACGGCAGAACCTCGAGCGCCTGCGTGCGCTCGTCGCCGGCTGAGCCGGGCCAGGGGGCTGCGGTGAAGTGTCCGCGTTGCCACGACGTCGAGCTCGTCGAAGGAGGCCCGCTGTCGTCGACGACGTGCCCGCGCTGCGGCGGCGGCCTCCTGCCCGAGGTCGGCCTCGCCACGCTCCTCGACGAGCTCAAGCACACGCGCGAGGAGCTCAGAGAGCTCGCGTCCCTCTACGCCGGCGCCCGCCTGCCGTGCCCGAGCTGCCGCTCGAAGATGTCCCCGCTCGTGCTGCGCGGCGAGCACGTCGACGTCTGCTTCGGCTGCGGCGCTTTGTGGCTCGACCGCGGCGAGCTGTCGTCGATCACGCTCGGCCGCCACGCGCTCCCCGCGCCCCGCGAGCCCGTCGACGAACAGGCGCTCGCGCGCAAGAGGGCGCTGGCGGCGCCGGCGCAGGCGCTCGTGCGCATCGATGAGCGCACCTTCGGCCGCCACCTCGCGCGCGCGGCGCTGGCCGGCGCGGGCGCCGTCGGCGTGATCTGGTCGGTGGTGGGCATCGCCCCGGGCACGTCGATGCTCATGGGCGTGGTGGCGCTTGGCGTCGCCGCGGGCCTGTCGCGCAGGAACACCTTCGAGGTCCACCCGCGCGCCGGCAACATGGTGCGGTGGCGCGGCTACTTCGCGCCCACGCCCGGCGCCGTCGCGGAGTCGCCCTTCTCTCCCGACAGTTGCGTCGTCGTCCGGCCCGCGCGTGCGCTCGGACGCGTCTGGCCGGGCGTGATGCTCGACCTCGTCGACGCCGAGGGCCGCTTCCTCGCTCGCCTGCGCGGTCCCATCCCGGCGATGCGCGCGTGGACGGAGGCGCCCCGCTACGCGCGCGCCCTCGGGGTGTCCGTCCGCTTCGACCTCGACCCCGCGGCCGACGACGTCCTCGACGCCGAGCAGCAGATGCGCCCGGATCTGCCGCAGCTCGCGCTCCACGATCAGCTCCGCCTCGAGCCCGACGCCGCGGGGCGCGTGTTCGCGGTGCGCACGCCGGAGGGCGCGGCGGTCGGCACGGTCTCCGCGGAGATCGCGATGCGCGGCGCGCAGAAGGGCCTCGACGACGTGCTCGCCCAGCACTTCGTGTTGAGCGCGGACGGGGGCCCGAGCGTGCGTCTGTTCTCCACGGTGCAGCTCGGGCGCCGCGCGACCGTCCTCGTCCTCGACGGCGGCCACGTGCTCGGCCACGTCGCCGCCCGCCGCGGGGCGCTGTTCGACACATACGCGTTCGCGGGACCGCAGGGCCGCCGCTCGGCGACCGCCCGGCTCCGCCACGGCTCCTCCGCGGCTTTGCTCGTCGACGGCTACGGCCGTCGCGCGGGGACGCTCGCGGTCGGCGACGCCGCGCCCTCCGAGCCGCGGACGACCACGCTGCGCCTCGCGCCCGGTCGGCTCACCGGCGACGCTCGCGTCGGCCTCGTCGCCCTGGCGTTCCACGTCGCATTGGCGTCCGTCGTCACCGACCTCGACTGACGCTAAGGTCCGTGAGCACAACGCGGAGGACGACCATGGCCGATCAGAAGTGGCAAGCGTGGGTCTGGGTGAAGTGGAAGCCGCAGGCGCCGTCGAACGCCTGGGAGACCTGGAAGGACAACAAGCAGATCGTCGGCGCGTGGTCGACGATGGGCGAGTGGGACTCCTGCTTCTGGCTCGACGTGCAGACGCCCGCCGACCTCGAGGAGTTCGTCTGGAAGAACATCCGCAGCAACCAGTGGGTGGAGCACACGTCGACGACGTGGGCCAAGCGCTGGTGGTGACCCGCGGGCGCCGCGCGCGCGCCCGCCGCCGTCAGTTGTCCTGAGCGCCGTCGGCGATCCACTGCTCGATGGCGTCGCGGACGTTCTGCGGCAGGAGCTCTCCACCCTGCGGCATCGACTGCGAGTTGCCGAACGGCCCGTTGATCACGTGGAACAGCACGCTGCTGTCCGGGTCACCGGGCACCACGCGCTTCATCCCCGGGTTGTCGACGCTGTCGACGTTCACGAGCGTCCCGAACGGGTCGCCGACGAGGTCGAGCCCGTCCGCGGGCCCCGGACCGCCGTGACAGACGCTGGCGCTGCAGCTCACGCTGAACACCTTCTCGTGGAGGTCGGTGAGCGTGGGCTGCAGGGCCTCTCCCTCACCCTCTCCCTCGCCGCCGTCGCACGCGGCGAAGGCGCCGGCGACGCCGAGGGCCGCGAGCAGGAACACCACGCGGGTCATTCGCCCTCTCCTTCGCCTTCGCCCTCGCCCTCTCCTTCGCCCTCGCCTTCACCCTCTCCCTCGCCCTCGCCGGAGCAGGCGGCCGGGACGCAGCCCTTCTGGCTGTTGGGGTCGGCGGGGTCTCCCTCGCAGACGGCGTCGTCGCCGCAGTCCTCATCGCGGGAGCACGGACCGGTGCACATGGCGAGGTCTGTGTCGACCTGGTCGACGGTGCAGAACAGGGAGTGGATATCGGCGTTCCCGTTGCACTCGCCGCCGCCCTTGGTGCACGGCTTGCCGACGCCGATGTTGTTGCCGCACCTGGGCAAGCACGGATCGCTCGGCGCGGGGAGGCCGAGCACCTCGTCACAGGGCTTGCACGCGCCGCTGTCACACAATTGCTCGGCGCCGCAATCGCCGTCCACGGTGCACTCCGCTTGCGGCTGATCGGCCGCAGGGGGGCACGCGGAGACGACGACGAGGAGCAGCGCGACGACGGTGAGGCGAGTCATGAACCGCAGTTGATGAAGCCCTCGGGGAGGGCGGGGTAGTACACGAGGATGGCGTCGCACATCTCGTCGGGGAACGCGAGCGGCGAGCCGGTGTCGTTCACCCAATCACAGGTGACCTGCAGCGTGTCACCCTGATGGAACGTGAGCGGGTTCGACATGTCGAACTGGGTCACCGGCGGCGCGTCGCGATCGCTGCCGTTCCAGTTGGCCACGTCATAGATGGGGGTGACGTCGCCCGTCGGCGAGAGCCCCTCGATGGTGACGTGCTTGCCCCACTCGTGCATGTGGCCCGCGACCGCGGAGAACGTGAAGTCCTGGTCCAGGGTGCAGGCGGTGGTGTGCGTGTAGTGCTCGTTGTTCGCGGGGATCTCGAAGGACCCGTCGTTGATGACGAAGTACTGGGCTTCGATCCGCTGCTCACCGTCCTGGACATAGATGAAGTTGGCGACGTCGCGGACCAGGATGGGCTCGGGGTTGATGTTGACGTAGTGCGACTGCATCACCAGCGTGGTCCCGGCGGGGAGGCGAACCGCGAGCTGATCATTGAGGAGGTTGACCGTGCCTTCCTTGTTCTGCTGGTTGGGCGTCATGAACGGCTCGACGCTGGCCATGGCCTCGGAGCTGGTGCAGTCGAAGAGGTCGCCGGGCTGGCGCGGAATGATGCTCCGCATCGCGAGCATGTGGTGCCCGTTGCTGCCCTGGTAGGTCTCGACGCGATCGACCAGGTGCTCTTCGGTGGCAGTGAAGTCGGGCACCCAGCACCACATCTGATCGCCGCCGCCGGGGATCGTGATCTCCGGCCCGACGAGCTGGAAGCCGTCGCCCGGCGCCGGCGCGTCCGGGAGCGGGACGCGCTCGTCGATGGTGTCCGGCGGGGGGGGCGCGCCCTCGACGCACGCGACCGCGAACGCGAGGGGCAGAACGAGCACGACAGCGCGCATGTGGATCCTCCGCAAAGAAGCGGCAGCATCCCTCATGGACGCGTTGATGCAAGGGCCGATTCCGGTCCCCGGTGACCGTTACTTCAGCTTCAACCAACGCTTGGGGTTGTCGACGTAGACCTTGTGCAAGATCTCGGGAGAGATCCCGAGGCCCGCGTAGCGCCCGTCGCCGTCACGGCCCTTCTGGTAGTACTTCGAGAACGCGGCGGCGAGGTCGGTGGTGAAGGTGGTCTTCTCGAGGTCGTCGCGGGTGGTGGCGATGACCTTCTCGTACCAGCCCGGTGTCTTTTCGTGGTTGCCGGTGATGACGCTGTCGGTGCCCCAGCAGATCTGATCCTGGAACTCCGTGAAGAACGCGCGGAACTTGTCGAGCTCGGGCTCCATGGCCGCCATGCCGTCGGTGAGGATCTGGCGCGTGCCGAGGCTGGTGTCCGTGTAGATGTTCTTGTGGGTGCGCAGGATCGCCTCGAAGCGCTCCATGTTGCCGTCGTTGGGCCGCCAGAAGGTGACGCCGTAGTGCGGCACGAGCAGGTTCATCTTGCCGTGCTTCTTCATGACCCGCTCGAACTCATCCATGTATTTCCCGAGGTGGACGTGCCACAGCACGGGCAACTGCGTCTGCTCGAGGTAGCTGTAGATCGGGTCCATGTCGGCGGCGTCGAGTGGCCCGTCGTAGAAATTCGAGTGGCCCGAGTAGAGCTTCAGGCCCTTGCAGCCCATGGCCACGTGCTTCTTGAGCCGCTCGAGCTTGTCCGGATCCTTGGGGTCGAGAGTGCAGAACGGGACGATCTCGCCGGGGTACTTCTTGGCGGCGTCGAGCACGACGTTCTCGAAGTTCTTCGACATGCTCGGCTCACCCTTCTGATCGCGCTTGCCCTCCAGCGTGAAGTTGGAGCTCGACAGGATGACGGTGGTGGCCACGCCCTGTTTGCGCGCCGCCGGGAGGTACTTGTCGAGGTCCTTCACCCGGTACAGGTGCTCGTGCACGTTGATGGCGTTCGGGATGCGGGTGGTCTTGCCCGTCTGGAGCTCGATCTTGAGCGCGGCGTTCTCGGCCTTCAGCTCGTTCATCACCACGTCATCGTCGACGGGCTTGGGGCGGGGCAGGTCGGGGTGTCCGTCGGCGTCGTTGTCGTCGTCGTCGCGCTCCTTCCTGGGCGCCTTCTTCTTCTTTTTCTTCTTCTCCGACGCGGACTTGGAGTCCGTGTGCTGCGGGCAGCCCACGGTGATGGCGACGGTGGACGCGAGGAAGGCGAACAGGAGCGCACGGATCATTCCCCCCCTTTAGCGGCCGCGCCCCGCGGTGCCAACGCGAGCGGGTGAGGCGCCGCCGCCCCATCCTCCATCGAGCGTAGAACCGATCCCGGACGCGTCAGGACGCGGTCTCCCCGTACGGTGACCCGGTCGTCTGGGTTCTTCGAGAGCCCAAGCCCGGGGAGCCCATGCGCGTCGCCGTCTTGTTCGGTCTGCCTCTCGTCGCCGCCGTCCCCCTGTTTGTCGCGGGCTGCCCGGCGGCGCTCCAGGACGAGGGCGCGCCCATCGACACCCGCGACAACGTCCTCGAGCAGGGCATGGTGGACTGCACCGAGTCGCAGGACACCGGCTACTCCCACGGCAACGCCTTCCCCATCACCGTCGTCACGGTCGACGGGAAGCCCCTCGAGGTGGCCACGGCCAACGCCTACGTCGTCATGCAGGCCGCGGCCGCCGCCGACGGCGTCGCGCTCCGCGTGGTCAGCGGCTTTCGCACCATGGCGGAGCAGCAGTACCTCTACGGCTGCTACGTCAACTGCAACTGCAACTCGTGCAACCTCGCGGCGGTGCCGGGCACCTCGAACCACCAGAGCGGCCACGCCCTCGACCTCAACACCGCCGACGGCGGCGTGCTCGACTGGCTGAACGCCCACGGGGCGGCGTTCGGCTTCGCGCGCACCGTGCCGTCCGAGGTGTGGCACTGGGAGTGGTGGGGCGGCGGCCCCGGCGGCGGCCCCTGCGGCGCCGATCAGGTGTGCCTGGACAACCCCGACACCGGCGGCTGCGACGGCACCGTCGTCACCCGCTGCGACGAGGACCACCACCTCGGCAGCGGGGACTGCGGCGTGTTCGGCGCCGGCTGCTCCACCGAGGGCGGCGCGCCGCACTGCGTGCACCCGCTCTGCCTCATCCACCTCGACGGCGGCGAAGACGGCAGCTTCTGCACCGACGAGACCAGGATCGGCACGTGCGCCCTCGGGCAGTACAGCGAGGGCGACTGCGGCGCGTACGGCGGGCGGTGCTCCGAGACCGGCGGCGCCCACTGCGTGCACTACATGTGCTGGTCGAACCTCGACGGCGCCGAGGACGGCGCCTTCTGCAAGGACGCGGCGACGCTCGGCACCTGCACGCTCGGCGCCTACGTCGAGACCGCCTGCGACGCGGGCTGCGTCGACGACGGCGGCGCCCACTGCGCCGGCGCCCCGCCCCCCGCCCCGGCCGCCGACAATCCGCCCGCCGCCGATCCGCCCGCCGACGACGGCGTGAGCGCCGGCGACCCGGGCCCCGATGCGGCTGCGCACGCCGGCGAGGTGCCGCCCGGCGCCGACGAGGCCGACCCGAACGCGGGCGCGACGCCGGCGCGGTTGCCGCCGAGCGTCGACGACGGCGGCTGCGCTTCCACGAGGAGCGCGCCCGAGGCGCTCGGCCTCCTGGCGCTCGCCGTGGTGCGCGCCCGCAGGAGACGCAGGGCGGGTCCCCCGCATCGGAGACAAACACCATGAAGGTCTCGAAGGCCGCGCGGCCGGCGCTGCTCGTCGGCGCCGCGCTCTTGTCCGTCGTCGTCACCAACGCCTGCGCCAACGACGTCGGCGCCGATGAGGACGAGCCGTTCGACGACCGCGCAAACGAGCTCGAGCAGGGCATCTACGACTGCACCGAGAGCGCCGCGACGGGCTACCGGAGCGGCAGCTCGTTCCCGATCACCGTCGTGCACGTCGACGCCAAGCCCGTGCAGGTGGACACGGCGAACGCGTACGTGGCGATGCAGGCGAAGGCCAAGCGCGCCGGCATCAACCTGCGCATCGTGAGCGGCTTTCGCTCCATGGCGGAGCAGCAGCACCTCTACAACTGCTACCTCACCGGGAGCTGCAACGGCGGCAACCTCGCCGCGCGGCCCGGCTACAGCAACCACCAAAGCGGCCACGCGCTCGACCTCAACACGAGCGACGCCGGCGTCTACTCGTGGCTGTCCAACCACGCCCACGAATTCGGCTTCGCGCGCACGGTGCCGTCGGAGATCTGGCACTGGGAGTGGTGGGGCGACCGCGCCGAGCTCGACGGGCCCTGCGGCGTGCCGCAGATCCCCCACGAGTGCCGGACCGGCAACTACGACGGCGCCTATTGTGACGACGACGGCAAGGCCGACGAGCAGAGCCACGATCACCTGCACGACGACCTCGGCGTCAACTTCCACTGCGGCGCCATGGGCGGAAACCCCGCCTTCTGCGGCCACGACGACGCCTCACGCGCCAACTCCATGTACGTGCTGGGCGCGGCCGCGCACATCCCGCTGTCCGGCCACCCCGACGCGTTCGTCGACGACGACGGCAACGCGCGCGAGCGCTATCTGAACGCGGCCAAGGACTACGGCATCCTGCTCGGCTACAGCGGCAGGCGCGTGAAGCCGAGCACCATCGCCACGCGCAACACCTTGGCGACGATGTTGGTGCGCATGTACAAGCTGCCCGCCGCCAGCCACGACTACTTCTACGACGACGACGGCGACGCCAGCGAAGCCACGCACAACAAGGTCGCCGCCGCGGGGCTCATCACCGGCTACGCCGACGCGCACCACACGCGCCGCTCGTTCAAGGGCACGAGCAAGGCCACGCGCGACACGCTCGCGACCATCGCGTGGCGCGCGCACCAGCGGGGCCTCGTGCCCGTCTGGGACATCCCCGACGCGTGCTTGCGCGGCGCGTTCGACGGCACCTTCTGCGACGACGACGGCACGAGCACCGAGGCGAGCATCGAGCGCCTCGTCGGCGACCTCGGCGTGAGCTGGCACTGCCGGGACCTCGCCGGCCACCCGGCGTTCTGCCCGAGGATGGAGGCGTCGCGCGCCGACGCGATGTACGCGCTCGGCGCGGCGGCGGGCATCCCGCTCGGCGGCGACCCGGACGGCTTCCGCGACGACGACGGCCACCCGCGCGAGGCCTACCTCGACGCCGCCAAGGCGTGGGGCGTTCTCTACGGGTACAACGGCGGCCGCGACGTGAAGCCCGACAACGTCGCCACGCGCAACACGCTCGCGGTGATGCTCGTGCGCATGTACGCGCTGCCGGCGCCGCCGCCGGGGACGCCCGACGCGTTCAGCGACGACAACGGCACGAGCGGAGAGGCCGCGCACAACAAGGTCGCGTACGCGGGGCTGTTCACCGGCTACGACGACGGACACGGCGGCCGCGAATTCCGCGGGTCCGGCTCGGCCACGCGCGGCACGCTCGCCATCCTGGCGGCGCGCGCGGCGGACGCGGGGCTCGTCCCGGTGTGGGCGCAACAGAGCATCGCGCCGTCGCCGGTCCCCGGCGACGACCCGGCCGCGGGCGGAGACGCGCCCGGCACGGACAGCGGCGACCCCGCCGCAGCCGGCGACGACCCCGCGCCCGGCGTCGGCCCCACCGACGACGACCTCGTCGACGACGGCGCAACTGGCCTCGACGGGGGCGGCCTCGACGGGGGCCGCCTCGGCGGCGGCGCGCTCGAGGCGCCGCCCGAGGGCCTCGGCGCTCCCCCGCGCCGGCCCGCGGTGTCCGCCGGCTGCACCGCGGTCACCGTCGACGTCGGCGGCGCCCACGCCGCGCTGCTCGCGCTCCTCGCGCTTCTCCGCCGCCGGCGCACCTGTCGCTGACGCGCGCGTGTCTGCGGCACGCGTTTGACCTCGGTCACGCGTGCCGCGGCGTCACGTTCCAACGGAACGCGGCGGCGCCTCGCGTTCCGCGCGCCGCGCGGCCGCGGATCGTCGCTGCGCCCCGGCGCCATGCGACGGGAGCAGAACCGGGCGCGCGGGGCCGGACCGGGATCGGTTCCTGCGAAAGGGGTCGCCACCAGGAGGTGACCCATGAAGCGACTCGCCATTTGCGCGAGCTTCGCGCTCCTCGCCGCGGCGTGCCCGTCGACGTCCGCGAGCGAGTGCCAGAACAACGAACAGTGCTTCCCCGCCCGCTGCGTCATCGTCGACCAGATCGGCCACTGCGAAGGCAACGCCGTCCCCGGCGGTGAAGGCGAAGGCGAAGGCGAAGGCGCCGTCGTCGTCGCCGGCGAAGGCGAGGGCGAAGGCGAGGGCGAAGGCGAGGGCGAAGGCGAGGGCGAGGGCGAGGTCGACACGACCTTGCACTTCTCCCGCGGCGCCTTCGTCGGCGGCGAGCGCACCCAGCAGAGCCAGAGCTTCACGCTGCGCGGCGCCCTCACGTCGTCGCGCCGTCCATGACCCATCACGAACGATTCACAAGGAGACCATCATGAAGACCCGCATCCACAACAGCATCCTCATCGCGACCCTTCTCTGCTCCGTGACGCCCGCGCTCGCGGCCGTCCCTGACGTCGTCACCTACGCCGGCACGCTGCAACAGGGCAGCTCCCCGGCCAACGGGACGTTCAGCGCCGTGTTCGAGATCTTCGATGCGGAGACCGACGGCGCCCGCGTATTCACGCAGGCCGAGCCCACGCTCGCGGTCACCGGCGGCGAGCTCGTCGTCGACCTCGGTGACGACCCGGCGAACCCGCTCAGCGACAATCTGCTCGCGAGCGGCGACCTGTTCCTCGCCATCACCATCAACGGGGAGGAGCTCTCGCCGCGCGTCCCCTTGTCGAGCGTGCCGTTCTCGCGCCGGGCGCAGGTCGCCGAGCGGGCCGAGGACGCCGACACCGTCGACGGCCTCAGCGCCGACGAGATCGCCGTGGCCGGCGCCGGGCTCACGAAGGCCGGCAACACCTTCTCGCTCGCTCCCGACGGCGTCACCAGCGAGAACATCCTCGACGGCACGATTCAGTCGAACGACTTGTCCACGGGCGCGGTGACCAGCGCGGCCATCGCCGACCTGGCCATCACGGCGGGCGACATCAAGCCCGGCGCGATCGGGCACGACCAGCTCGGCTCGCAGTCGGTGGCGGCGAACAACCTCCAGAAGGACTCCGTGACGACCGTGCAGATCGCGAACGGGCAGGTGCAGGAGGCGGACCTCGGCGTCGGCGCGGTGGGCAACACCAGGCTCGCGCCCAACGCCGTCACCAGCGACAAGATCGCGGACGGCTCGGTGCACACCGCGGACATCGGCGCCGCGCAGGTGACCGCGGCGAAGGTGTCGGGCCGGCCGGTGCTGCAGGAGCTGAACGTGTGCGGCGGCAACCTCCGCCCGATGATCTTCACCCTCACGGGCATCGCGCTGCCGCAGTTCTGCAACACCATCTCCTGCGGCACGCGCTCGACGTCGGTGGGCTCCCTCCCGACCTACCTCAACTGTGACGGCACCTGCGGCGCCACGGTTCCGGCGACGTGCTCGGTGCCGACCACGTCGGTGGGCGTCCTCGTCACCAACTGAGCACGGCGCGCGTGGCGCGCGGGCGCGGGGCCGGGCCTTTTCTGGGTCCGGCCCCGCGCTCCTTCTTCGGGTACCATGCGCGCGTGCCTGCCCTCATCGCACTCGACATCGACGGGACCCTCATCGACACACGGCCGAGCTTCACCCGCATCGTCAAGGAGCTCTCCGGCGCGCTCGACGACGAGATCAAGCGCTTTCGCGACACCGGCGGCTTCAACGACGACTGGGAGCTGTCGCGCGCCTGCAAGGCCTGGGTGCAAGCGGGCAAGCCCGAAGTCTTCGCCGGTCTCGTCGACGTCCACGACCTGGTGAAGCGGGTGGGCGCGCGCTTCGATCCCGGCGACCTCGCGCCGCAGGGCATGGGCCTGTACCGCGGCGGCTACTGGAAGGACGAGCGGCCCCTCGTGGAGGGCGCGGTGCTCGCCGCCATCGAGAAGCGCCACCGGGTGGCGAGCTGCACCGGCCGCGACCGCTGGGAGCTCGAGAAGGCAGAGCTGCTGCTCGGCTATCGCTTCGCGCACCGGACCACCATGGAAGACGTGCGCAAGCCCCACGCGGAGGCCCTGCTGCGCCTGGCGCGCGACGACGACGACGTCATCGTGCTCTTTGGTGACACCGCGGCCGATCGCATGTGCGCGGAGAACGCGCGCAAGGAGAGCGGCCGCGAGGTGGTCTTCGTCGAGGTGAGCCACGAGCACCTCGCCCGCCCCTACCTCGAGGCCCTCGCCGCCGGCGCCGATCCGCGCGCGCTCGGCCGCTGAGCTCGCGCCACGGGCGCTCAGCGCATGTGGGCGTTTTGCGGGATCTCGACGTCGACGGCGGCGCCGCTCCTGTGGGCGCGCAGGCGGGCGAAGGCGTCGGCGTGGAAGGCGCGGAACTTCTCTTTGGTGTGAAAGCGCTCCGCCACCTCGGCGTAGACGCGCGCGGCCTCGTCGATGTCCTCGAGCGTGCACGGGGGCTCACCGCGCAGCTCGCGGAAGCACCAGGGATCCTTCACGGCGGCGCGCGCGACGAGGAAGGCGTCGCAGCCGGTCTCGGCGTGCATGCGCTCGGCGTCTTTGCGGGTGAAGACGTCGCCGTTCCCGACGATGGGGATGCTGGCGTGCGCCTTGGCTTCGCCGATGGCGGCCCACGACGGGCGATCGCGCGAGCGCTGCTTGGCGTGGCGAGCGTGCAGCGTGAGGTGGTCGAGCGTGTCGTTGGCCATCTCGACGACGGGGAGATAGACCTTGTGCTCGGCCTCGGCGGCGTTGAGCCCGAGGCGGATCTTGGCCGACACGCTCCGCACCGACAACGCACCGCGCGCGCGCACGGCGTGGAGCGCCTCGAAGATCGCGCGCAGCTTGGCCCGCCGCTTCAGGAGCGCCGGGCCCGCGCCGATGCGGATGACGTCGGGGGAGGGGCAGCCGAAGTTGAGATCGATCTGCCGGATGTTCCGGAAGTGCGGGTGCGTGGTGGTTGCCAGCTCCTCGAGCACGGCCACGGCGCGCAGCAGCTCCTCGGCCCCGGTGACCATGAGCTGCACGCCCGTGGGCGTGCTCTCGTCGAAGGTGTCGACGAGATCGAGCGTGGATCGATTGCGGCGGGCGAGCGCCTTGGCGCGGATCATCTCCGTCCACGTGAAGCCGGCGCCGTTTTGAAAGCAGAGCGCGCGGAAGCCAGCGTCGCTCACGCCTTCGAGGGGCGCGAGCAGGAACGCGCTCTGGCACTCGAGGTCGCCGGAGCGGAACGCGATGGGCAGGCTCACGTCGGGCGCGTCTCGCCGGGCGGCGGCCGCGACGGCAACAAGCCGGTGTGGTGCTCCACGAGGTGCAGGCGCGCGAGCACCTCGCCCTGGTTCTTCAAGATCTGCTGGATGCCGAGCTCCGCCTTGAGGTTCACGAGGTAGTCGTTCTGCGCGAGGAGCTTGTCCTTCGACGCCTGCCGGTTCTGCGACATCATGATGATGGGCGCCTGCAGCGCCGCGGTCGTCGACAGCGCGAGGTTCAACAGGATGAAGGGGAACGGGTCGAAGGCGCGCTTGTCGCCGAGGCCGATGTTCACGCCCATCCAGAACAACATGGCGACGCCGAAGATGCCGATGAAGCTCCACGACCCGCCGAACGCGGCGACGGCGTCAGCGATCCGCTGGCCGAAGGTGAGCCAATCCTCCGCTTCCTCGAGGACGTCGCGGCTCACCTGCTGCGTGAACATCGCGTTGGTCTGGCGGAGCCGCTCGCCCATCTCCGAGAGGATCTTGGTGGCCGCCTGCGGCTTGGAGGCGATGAAGGAGAGGAAGTCGTCGCGGTCGAGCGCCTGCAGGACGCACGGCTTGGTCGCCGTGGCGGTGGCGGAGCGCGGCGCTCCGTCGAGGAGCGAGATCTCGCCGAAGAACTGGCCCGGGAACAGCGAGGCCAACACCGTCCTCTGCTTGCCGTCGCCCGTGGTGATCTCGACCGCGCCCTCCTGGATGAGGAACAGGGTCGCCCCGTCGTCGCCGGCGCGGAACACCTCGGTGCCCTCGTCCAGCTCCCGCTCCTCGAGCTTTTGCAGGAGCGCCTCGGTCTCGTCGTCGGCGAGGCTCTCGAAGAGCGGCATGTTTCTCAGGAGCGTTTCCTTGTCCATGCGTCCTCCGGTCCGGGGTCATTCACAGGAAGCGTGATCGAGGGGTTGGTGGTCGGGGCCGCCGGCGGTCTCGGAGACGAGGAAGTAGCCGGTGCCGTCCTCGTCGTAGCCGACGGCCTCGCCCTGCGGCTCGTCGGCGGGGTTTACGGCCACCTCCACGAAGTCGGAGCCGTCGACGGTGTCGGCGGTGAGGCCGTCTTTGAGCTCGGCCTCGAAGACGCCGCCGTAGGTGCGCAGGAGGAGCCGCGTGCCGGTGGTGTGCACGTCGGCGCCCGTGGGCAGGTTGGCGCCGCCGAACACGCTGCCCGGCGGGGTGAAGGTGCGCGTGACCTCGAGCGTCTCGAGCGTGTCCGGTGTCCACGGCGCCGCGTATTTGAAGATGCGCGCCAGGGTGTTGGTCTTTTCGTAGAAGACCATGGCCGAGGCGTCGGGGAGGACCACGAACGCCTCGATGTTCACGGGCCCGTCGGCGTCGTGGAGCGGGAAGGTCCACACCTTGCTCGCCGTGGCGCCGTCGGGGAGCGGGTGCTCCACGTCGACGTCGGGCTCGGGGAACGCGTACACGACGATGCCGTCGCGGCTGAGGGCGTTGTCGCCGGTGTCGGCGACGAAGATGCAGGGCCCGCTGAGGTCGGGGCAGGGCCCGGCGGAGATGTCCTCCCAGTCGACCGCCTCGATGCCCGGGAGCGCGAGCTGCCCCAGGTCGCCGCCGCTGGTGGAGACGGCGAACACGCGGGCGGTGTCGCCGGAGTCGTTGTGCATCCACAGGACGCCCGGGTGAGACGGCGAGGTGACGACGCCGGAGGCCTCGTCGAGCTTCCCCGACTCGAGCGCGCCGACCGTCTCGGGCGCGCCGAGCTGTCCCTCGCACAGCGCGCGCTGCGGCATGTTCCAGAAGCGCGAGGGGGCCACGGGCGACAGCGGGCGGATGCCGCGGCGCGGGCAGGCGGCGCCGCCGGCGACGACGACGAGCGCCATGGCGAAGGCGGCGACGGCCAGGGGCCGCACGGCCCTCACCGCCGCGCGCGGCGCAGCGCGCCGGCAAGGAGGGCACGCGCGTCGTCGGCGGAAGCGGCGCCGGCGCGCTCGAGGATGACCCCGCGTTGGCAGACGAGCACCTCGGGGACGAGCGCGACGCGCAGCTCGTCGAGGACCGCCGCGTTGCCGGGGTCGTCGACGTCGACGGCGATGGCGTCGACGCCCTCGTCGAGCGAGGCCGCGGTGACGGCGCGGACGGCGTCGTCGGAGGCGGGCACGCGCCGGCGCGTGATGACGACGACGACGGGCTTCTCGGCGCGCATGCGGTTTTGCGCCTCGAGCGCGCTCACGGTGATCACCCGAGGCCCTCGAGGAAGAACGCGAGCCAGGCGGGCATCGCGGAGATGTCGTGCCGCGGCGCGCCCTTGGGATCCGGCAGCGCGAGGCCGAGGCCGTCCTGCCACGCGTCGTCGAGGGCGCGCAGCTCGCCCCCGGCGGGGAACGCGAGGGAGCGCTCGATGCGGAGCCCGTCGCCGTCGGGCACGAGGCGTTGCAGCACGACGAAGCCGCTGCCGTCCTTGAGGCCCGACAGGGGCAGCACGCCGAGGGGCGCGAGCATGCTGGTGGCGAGGCGGGCGAAGGCGCGGCCGGCGGCGACGGCGGAGAGGCGGCCGGCGGCGAAGCCGGGCGGCAGGACGGCGTCGGCCCACACGATGTCTCGCACCGTGCCGCCGGTGTCCTCGGGGGGCGCGCTGGCGGACACGACCGGCCCGCTCGCGCGCGTGACGACGTCGCGGAACATGTCGGTCTCGTCGAGCGCGGCGGCGGCGCGTGCCTGCCATGCGCCGTCTCCGTCGTCCGGACGCAGGGTGATGCGGCACGCGACGGGATCGAGCGCGTGGCGGGCGACGGCGTCGACGGCGGCGCGGACGGCGGCGCCGACGACGTCGACGCGGACGTCGGGCGGGGTGCCGTTGTCCTCCAGCCACGCGAACGCGGAGCGGCCGCGCACCTCGAGGCTCCTCAACGCGCGCGCCCAGGTGAGCAGGAGCGCGCGATCGTCCTCGCTGCGCAGGTCGAGGCCGCGCGCGTCGGGGCCGGCGGAGAACAGCCAGCCGGCGAGCGTGTCGAGCGGGGCGGTGATGGGCTGCGGGGTGCCGTCGACGCCGAGGAGCGGCTTCCCGTCGGGGCCGAGGCGCACGTCGATGCGCCCGCGCGCCGCGTCGTCGCCGCGCGGGGCGAGCTCGATGTGTCCCCGCACCGTGGCCACGCCGTCGACGTCGAACACGGCCCCGGGCTCGTCGTCGACCGCAAGCTGCGGCGCCGCGGACGCGCGCGCGGGCACGCGCGACGGCCGCTTGGGCGGCGCGACGTCGACGACGAGGGTGACGCACGCGCCGCGGGCGGCGCCGGGGCACACGCTGCGCGGCGCCAGCAGGACGGCGCCGGGGCGAACGATGCGGGAGAGCGCGGCGGGGTCGGCGAGGAACGCGGAGTACGACGGCGCCACCTTGGGCACGTCGCCGCCCTCGATGGCGAAGGCGGGGCCGCGCGCGGCGACGTCGTCGGGGAGCGGGCCGAACGCGCGGGTGCGCGCGGGCGCGGGCAGCAGCGGGTAGAGCAGGTGCGCGAGCCGGCGGCGCTGCGCCGGCGCCGGGTACGACGGCACGAGCTCGTTGGCCGCCGCCGCCGCCTGCGCGAACCGCTCGACGTGCGCGAGCTTGTCCCACGCGCGCGGCGCGAGGAACGCGCGCGCCTCCTCGGCGAGCGCCACGAGCCTGCGGAAGCGGTCGTCGTCGTCGAGGGCCGCCATCAGCGCGGGCGCGCCCGGGACGGTGTCGGCGCCGCTGTCGTCGCCGGCGCGCGCTGCGTCGCCTGCGGCCCGGGAGCCCACCAGCGCCGGCGCGCCCGAGGCCGGCGCGCCCGCGGGCGGCGCCCCCGCCGCCCCCGTACCGTCGACGACGCCCGCGCGTGCGCCCCCCTCGTCCGCCGAGGAGCGGGGAAGGCTCGAGTCGATCTTGGCGTCCATCCGCACCATCAGCTCCCGGGAATGCGTGCGCGCGGCCGCATCTTCCTGTGATCGCGATCGAGGAGCAAGCGCCCGACGAGCCGGGCGCTCCCACCGGCCGCGCAGGGAGGACCTATAGTCACCGACGTGCTGTTCACCGCGCTCGCCGACTGCCCCGCCTGCCGTGTGCAAGGCGCCGTCGTCGAGACGTGGGACTCGCAGACGCCCGGCACCCCCGTGGCCGCGCGCTGTCGCATGTGCACGCGGGAGCTCGAGGGGGGCGTGGAGACCCGGCCGCCCGCGCCGCTCGCCCGCCTCTCCGACGTCGACGCCGCCCTCGCGCGCTGGGCCCGCGAGGAGGGCTTCGACACGCCCGCGGAGCTCGCGCACAGCGCCTTCGTCTCCGGCACCGTCGCCAGCATCCACAGCGCGCTCATCCTCGGTGAGCCGGTGGAGACGTCCTTCGACGTCATGGGCTTCCTCTTTTCGCACATGGGCGGCGCGTCCCCCGGGGTGTCCTCGTCCCCGAGCGTCGCCGCGCCCCGCTCGTCGTCGCTCGGCGGGCCGGCGCCGTCGCTGGCACCGCTGCAGGAGCGCGGCTTCGATCCGCGCAACGAGCTCCTCGCGCTCGCCGCCACCGCCGCCGCCGACGGCGCCGTCGCCGAGGTGGAGGTGCGGTTCCTCGAGGCGTACGCGGCCGAGCGCGGCCTGCGCCCGCTCGTGCCCGGCGAGCTGCGCGTGCACCGCCCCGACGAGGTCGGGCCCGTGGGCGGGCTCCTCGACCGCGAGCGCGTGATCGAGCGCATGGTGCAGGTGGCCTTCGTCGACGGCGACGTCCTCGACGAGAGCGAGGCGCGCGTGATCCGCGGCTTCGCCCGCGCGTGGGGCGTCGACCCCGCCCGCGTCGACGACCAGGTGCGCGCCTGGACCGAAGAGGGACGCGGGTTGCTCGCGCGTTTGTTGTCGCGAGCGGCGCGGCACCTGCTTCCCGAAGCTTGAGACAAGGAGCGTGCGATGACGACGACGGCGATGGAAAAGAGCGGGAGCGTGCACGACCAGATCGGCCGCATCGGCCTTCAGCACGCGGAGGTCGTGAAGAACGTCGAGCGCGTGATCCTCGGCAAGAAGAAGGTGGTCGAGCGCGTGCTCGCCGCCATGACCGCCGGCGGACACGTGTTGCTCCTCGACGTGCCCGGCGTCGGCAAGACCATGCTCGCGCGCTCCATCGCCGCCTCCATCCACGGCTCCTTCAAGCGCATCCAGTTCACGCCGGACCTGCTGCCGCTCGACATCACCGGCACCAACATCTTCAACCTCAGGAGCAAGGCCTTCGAGTTCGTGCCCGGACCCGTGTTCGCCAACCTCCTCCTCGCCGACGAGATCAACCGCGCGACGCCCAAGACGCAGGCGGCGCTCCTCGAGGTGATGGCGGAGGGCCAGGTCACCGTGGAGGGCACCACCCACCAGCTCCCGCCGCCGTTCCTCGTCATCGCCACCATGAACCCCCTCGACCACGACGGCACTTTCCCGCTGCCGGCGGCGCAGCTCGACCGCTTCAGCGTGCGGCTGTCCATGGGCTACCCCGCGCCCGAGGCCGAGATGCGCATGCTCGACGTGCACCTCGGCAAGGACGTGGCCATCGAGGGCCTGACGCCCATCGTGCCCATCGAGGACTTCCTCGGGTGGCAGCGGCTCGTACCCCACGTTCACGTGGCCGAGAGCGTCAAGCGCTACGCGGTGAACGTCGTCACGGCGATGCGCGAGGACGCCTCGTGTCTCCAGTCACCATCTCCCCGGGCGACGCTCATGTGGCTGCGGCTGGCCATGGCGACGGCGATGTTGCAGGGGCGCGACCACGTCGTCCCCGCCGACCTGCAGGACGTCGCCGTCGACGTCATGGCGCACCGCATCGTGATCGCGGGAAATCGTTCCGCGGCCTCCTTCGTTGAGGAGAGCGTGCGCCGGACCGCCGTCCCGCGGTGAGCCGTCGCAGGTGACGTGCATTCCAAAGCGGCGCCGGCTTTCCCCTGGTCGCCCGCGGTACCCTCGAGGGCAAGATGCAAGCGAAACGCCTCCGCCCGACGTCACCGAAGACCCGCGGCAAGCTCGCCTTGAGCTGGCTCCTGCTCGGCTGGGCGGGCGGTCACCGCTTCTACCTCGGGCACGGCGTGCAGGCCGCGCTGCTCCTGCTCCTCACGCTCGCCACCTGCGGCGTCGGCGGCCTCGTCGGCTTCATCGACGGCGCCGTCGTCTTCTTCGGGCGGCCCAAGGACGCCCACGGCCTGCCGGTCGTCCCCGCGGGTGACAAGCTCTACGCCGACGACGTCGAGGCGCACGCGCTCCCCACGGGTGACGCGCTGTTGCACCTCGCCTTCCACCTCGGGGTGATCTTCCTGCTGCCGTTCGTGGTCGGCGCCGCCGCCGGCATCTTCCTCGAGACGAGCCAGGTGCGGGACACGGCGCCGATGCTGGCGGCGCTGGCGGCGGTGGTGCTGCTCCCGGTGCTCGCCGTCCACGTCGTCGGCGTGCTGTTGAAGACGCGCGCGGAGGCGGCGCTGCTGCGCGACGCCGGCGCGCTCTCGTTGCGCACGTGGCTCGACGCGGCCGCGCGCAGCGCGAAGATCCTGACGGGGCGCGGCTTCATCGTCCTCGGCACCGGGCTCGCGTTCATGGTGCTCGCGCTCGCGTACCGCTGGGCGAGCCTCGGCGTGCTCGCCGTCTTGTCGCTGACCGCGTTCTATCTGGCGACGGGCGCTTCGGCGCTGGTGTCGGCGTTCCTGGTCAGGCGCTTCACGCCCGACGCGCTCGGCCGCGGCGGCAGCATGCACCGCCGCGTGTCGCCCGGCGTGGTGCGCGCCGGCGACGCCGCCACGGAGACCGTCGACATCGCACGCGTGCCCGTGCCGCCGGGCTTCTTCCTGCTCCTCGAGGGCGCGTGGCCGGGGCGCATCGAGACCCGGGTGCGCCACGTGGTCCCGCCCCACGCGCGCGACGAGCGCGTCACGCTGGAGACGCCGCTCAAGCGCACCCCGCGCGGCGCGTGGGACGCGCCGCCTCTGCGGGTGAGCTTCACGGACCTCCTCGGTCTCACGAAGACGAGCGTGGCGTCGTTGGCGACGGCGCGCTTCAAGGCGCTGCCGCGGGTGTCCAAGGCCGAGATCGTGGACCCGCCGCCGTCGCAGATGGAGATCCCCGACGTCGTCACGCGGCAGCATCGCTTTCCCACCGAGGACCTCTTCCGCTTTCGCGAGTACGTCCCCGGCGACGACACCCGCCGCATCCATTGGAAGATGTCGATGAAGACGGGGCGGCTGCAGGTGAAGAAGCCCGACAGCCGCGAGGCCACGTCCAAGCGCGTGCTGGTCGCGCTCGACACGCACGTGCCCACCGGTTGGCTGTCGCACGCGGCGGTGCTCGACGAGGCGCTCGACGGGCTGGTGGAGTGCTGGCTGTCGCTGGCGCAGAAGCTCATCGAGGACGGCCAGAGCGTGACGCTGGTGTTGCGCGCGCGCACCGACGAAGGCGACGGCATGCGCACCGAGGTCATCCCGTGCACGCGCGGGAACCACGCCCACCAGCTCGACGCCGGCGCGCGCGCGGAGTGGCAGGACGGCGTCTCCATCGAGGCGGTGCTCGACGAGGCCGCCCGTGAGCATCACCTCGAGGCGTTCGACGCCGCGGTGGTGGTCTCCATGCGCCTCGACGTGCCCGCGCACAAGATCGCCGGCGCGCACGAGACCACCTGGGTGTACCTCCACCCGCGCGACGCGCTCGGGCCGCCGCCGCCGTCGGCGTTCGACGTGTGGCTGTCGTTCGACGGCGAGGAGCGCAAGGGCCTCAAGGCGTTGTCGCGCTTGTTCCTGTTGCCCTACCCCGCCGGCTCCGACGACAACGGCTGGCGCGCGCGCATGAAACACCTCGAGGCGCGCCTCGAGGACCGCACCCATCGCGTGGAGCTGCGCCGTGACGTCGAGCGCGCCGGCGACGCGGCGCTCACAGCCTTGATGCACTCGGAGGACGCGGTGTACCGCGTGGAGCTCTGCGACGGCCGCTGCCGCCTGCGCGGCTTGAAGGGCGTCACCCGCCGCGCGCGGCTCGCCGGGCAGGGGACGCGCGCCGTGGGCACTTCGGTCCACTGCGACACCGCCGACGACGACGAGCGGGCCGTGAGCGCGCACGAGCGCGTGCGCGCCAACTTCGGAGGTGCGCGATGATCACGCTGGCCTTCAAGCGCTCCTGGCGCACGCTCGTGGCCTACGGCGCGTTCACCGCGTGGGGCCTCGTGTGCCTGTGCGCGTCGGTGCTGCTCATCATGGGGACGCGCGCGCTGCCGGCGGCGACGCCGTCGGTGCTCTTGACGCTCTCGGGCATCGTCGGCGCCACCGTCGTCGGCCACTTCCTCGGCAACGTCGTCGCGCTCATGCGCCTGCGGCTGTGGGTGGTGTTGACCGGCGCCGCGTGCGTCGCCACGGGCCTCGCCCTCGGCTTCGCCGCGCTCGGGCCGGCCGGCGGCTTCCTCGTCGTCGGCGCGCTGGCGGCGGCGGGCGGCTACTTCGGCGTCGCGAGCCGCATGGAGATCTTCGCGGCATGGCTCCCGCTCACCTACGCGGTGGGCGCGGCCGTGCTGTGGATGAACTTCCAGGGCAAGGTGAGCGTGTGGATGACGGGCGCAAAGTTCGCCGTGTGGGACGCGGTGACCTTCGCCTTCCTCACCGGGGCGGTGCTCCTGTTCCTCGTGTTCCTCATGACGCGGCACGCCCTCGCGCTCACGCTGTGGGCCGACGCCGCGCGGCCCGGCGCGCGCACCGTCGAGATCCGCGCCAGGGCCGGCGGCGGCAGCCTCGCGGTGCTCCTCGGCTTCACGGGCATCATCCTCGTCGCCACCGCGGTGATCTCACCGTTCCTGTTTCGCACCGAGGTGGCCCACGGGCAGGCGGTGTCGGCGCAGGCGACGCACCCGAACACGTACGTCGTGACCACGTCGCACAAGCCGCGCCCGTGGCGCCCGGCGCCGTACGCCTACGCCGGGCACGCCCCCGCCGCGCCCGCGTACGTCGCGCCGGCCTACGCCGCCCCGGCCTACGCGGAGCCGCCGGTCAACCACGCGCCGCCGGCGAAGCCCGACGTCGACCGCTGCGATCCCGCGCAGAACGCCGGCGCGCTGCTCGACCCTTCGTGCCTGCAGAAGCTCCACGGCGCTTCGCCCGCGCCGGTGGCGCAGGCCGCGCCGGCCGCGCACGGCGCGCCCGCCACCATCATCCACGTCGACGACGACCTCCCGACCGCCCCGGTGGCCGTCGGCGACGTCGTCGCCCACGGCGGCCACGCGGGCGGCGTGACGAGGGGCGCCGGTGCCGCGACAGCGGGCGGCGCGTTCGCGGGGGGCGCGACGGGCGGCGCGGTGACGACGGGCGGCGCGGCGACGACGGGCGGCGCGGCGAGGTCGAGCCCGGCGCCGGGCGAGGCGATGCCTTCGAGCGATCTCGGCGGCGACGCGGCCGGTGTGCCCGCGCCCGACATGGATCGCGCCGCGGAGCACGGCGTCGAGGCCGCGCGCATCGGGCTGTCCGTGATGGGGTGGCTGGTGGTGCTCCTCGGCATGGTGCTGGCGCTGGCGCTGTTCTTCCGTCCCGTGCGGCGCGCGGTGCTGTTGCGGCACCTCGAGCAGCCGCTGTGGCGGACGACGCCGACGCGGCGGGTGGAGAACCTCTGGCTGCGAGCGCTCGTCGCGCTCGACGACCTCGGCATCCACGCGCGCGGCGACGAGACGCCCGAGGCGTTCGCGGCGCGCGCCCGCGAGGAGATCGGCGTGGGCGCGGGAGGGCTGGTGGCGGCGGCGAAGATCGTCGAGCGCGTGTCCTACGCGGGCCGCGGGCTCTCTCCCGACGAGGAGCAGCGCATGCGCGCGGCGGTGCGCGTCTTCCTCGCGGAGGCCGGTCGTCGCCTCGGCTGGTTCCGCCGCGTCGCCTGCGCGTGGAGCGGCGTCCGCGTCGCCTGAAACGTCGGCGCGCAAGAACCGCTGCAGGTTGTGAGGAAACGGCGGGTCCGAGCGGTGTTGTGATCCCGCTATCAGCGCACGTCGCGGGTTCGTGCGGGTCGTGTGCGCGCCGACGTGCCTCGATGCGACGTCGGCGCGGACTTCAGGCGGTGAGCTTGTCGAACGCGGCGCCGTGATTGTGCCTGGGCGCAAGCCCTGAGCACGTGCCACCGCTCGAGGTGCTCGAGGTGGCTCGCCGCTTTCATCCCATCTCGTGGGCACCGGCAACGTCCGCGTGCCTTTCCGACGCGGGGGACAAGCCCCCGCCCTACGCCGCGTAGGGCGGGGGACAAGCCCCCGCCCTACGCGGCGTCGACGCAGCCGACGTCAAGCCCCGCAGGGTCGTCGACGTCGCCGACGTCGCGAATGGACTGTTCGTGCCGCGCCGAGGCGTCGGCGCCGACGGATCACGGTGCGCGTCACCTTTGAGCTGAGCGGCGTTACGACATTCGCGGCGGCACGATGTTCGTCGCCGACGACGACGTCGTGCCCCGCCGCGAATGTCTACCCCGCGCGACTTGTGCGCCGCCGCGCGCGGGATATCCTGGGGGCTCGGAGCAGACTGAGACTCAGACTGAGTCGAAGCAGTCGGCGGCGACGGGTGGGCGTGTCCGTGGGGGTTCGACTCCCTCCCCCGAAAAGTTCGGGGTGGCGGAACGGCAGACGCGGGGCTCGCAAGGGTCCTGGATGCGCCCGCAACAACCGGCGTCGACGACGAATTGATGCTTGAGACTTGTGCTCCCAATCTCAGCATCGCCATGGAGGCCGGATCGATCGCCGAGGGTGACTGTGTCCGAGACGCGAGTTCGAATCTCGTCCCCTTCGCCACGAAGGGGTAGCCCAGTGGTAAGGCGCGGCACGACAACCTTGAACCTCGGCTACAACGCCATCGGCCTCGCGAAGTCATGGCACCGCGCCCGGGAGGACGGCTATTCCTCTCGGGCGCCTTTTCTTTGCGGCCGCGGTGACGTCACGAGCGCGATGCGCACCCGGCGCTGTACAATCCGCGCATGCGTTCCCCCATCGCCTTCGCCGGCCTCGCGTTGTCCGCCGTCGTCACCGCGTGCGCCGCTCCCCAGCCGGTCCCGGAGGCCGTCGCGGGGACGTGCGACAAGGACGCCACCACGCTGTCCGGCACCGTCGACGGGACCGTGTGCGGCAACATCACGGCCAAGGGGTCGCTGGTCATCCCCGTCGACCAGACGCTCACCATCACCAAGGGCTCGGTGCTCGTCATGCCCGACGGCGCGAGCATCGAGATCGACGGCACGCTCGCCGTCACCGGCGAAGACGGCGCGCCCGTGACGCTGACGTCGGAGACCAACTGGGACGGCATCGGCGTCGCCGGCACCTTCACCGCCACCGGCTTGCACATCGTCGGCAACAACGCGGCGCTGTTTCAGTCGTCGGGCAGCGTCAATCTCACCGACAGCGAGGTCGACCTCGGCCACGCCGGCTTCTCCCCCGACTGCACCACCTTCGCCGGCGGCACCGTCACCTACGATCACGTGCACATCCATGGGTGCCACTGCCCGATGCACATCGCGGCCTCCGACGGCGTCACCGTGACCAACTCCATCCTCGACGGCGCCGCCGACCCCATCATGATCTCGAGCGCCACGGCCGCGGTGCACCACTCGCACCTCATCGCCGGCGACGTGCCCATCGACGACATCGGCAGCGGCATCGACGCCGACGTCTCCGGCAACTACTACGGCGGCGGCGCGCCCAACATCCGCACCGACGACGAGAGCCAGTTCCAGGGCGCCGGCGACTTCTCCAGCTCGCCCTTCGACGACGCCGGGCCCCGCTTCGCCCTCTGACCCGCGGTCACGCTCACCCGAGGAGGTACTCGAAGAGGGCCGCGCCCACGCGGGCCTCCGGCGCCTCCTGGGCGTTTGCTTCCTCGCGCGCGTAGCGCACGGCCTTGATGACCTTCTCGACGCGTTCGAGCACCTCGGTCTTTCTCCGCACCGGCAGCGCTCCCGACTGCTTCACCGTGTCCCAGTGCCCGATGACGACGTCCTCGGTGATGAGCTGCGTCTGCGCGGGGTGCTCCTTGGTGGCGTCGTAGAGCACGATGGGCTTCTGCACCTTCTTGGTGCGCGCGGTCTTCGAGGTGTCGCTCTTGTAGAGGTTGGCCTGCTCGTCGAAGCGCCACTCCTCGGCGGGGTCGAGCGTGGGCAGGTTGTGCACGAAGGTCTGCACGTCGTTGAGCTGCTTCTCGAGGAACAGCAGGTACGTGGCCGGCGCTTGCTTCACGAGCACCTTGCCGTCGACGACGACGTCGGCCTTGGCGGAGCAGTTGGCCCAGTCCTTGGCGGCGGTGACGTCGAACAGCTCCGCGAGCAGGCGGCCGAGCGACTGCAGCATCTCGCGCGCGTTCATCTGGACCCGCGAGCTCTCGGGAGGGAACTGCTCGCCGTCCTCTTCCTTGGGCTTGTACGCCTTGGCGAAGCCGTTGAAGAGCGCGGGCTTCTGCGCGGCCGCGTTCATGGTGGTGACCTCGCCGTAGACGCGCGACTTGACGCCCTTCTCGACGGCGAGCACCTGGTTGAGCTTCTGGGTCATGGCGAATACCTCGGGCGTAGTGAACGTCGTTTCCGTGGAAGAAGCAAGCCGGAGGGCGTCGCTCGAACCATGAAGATCGCCGCCGTCGACGTCGACTACCGCGACGGCCACGCCGTGGCCGCCTGCGTGACGTTCTCCGCCTGGGGCGCCGCCGCGCCGGAGCAGGAGCGCACCGCCCGCGTCGACGGCGTCGCTCCCTACGAGCCGGGCGCCTTCTACAAGCGGGAGCTGCCGTGCCTGCTCGCGGTGCTCGAGGGCGTCGCCGCCGACGTCGTCGTCGTCGACGGCTACGTGCAGCTCGACGGCGGCCGGCCGGGCCTGGGCGCGCATCTGCACGCGGCGCTCGCGGGGCCGGCGGTGGTCGGCGTCGCCAAGAGCGCGTTCGCGTGTGCCGCACGGCCCGCGCCGTGTGAGCGGCCGCGCGACCCGATCTTCGCGCCCTGAGCCCCTGTAGGCGCGCCCGATCCGTGGTAGCAGGCGGCACACGGAGGATCACACCATGGCCGACAGCCGCGCTCTCTGGGATCGTTTCAAGAACCAGTTCTTCGCCGACGACCACCTCGGCTTCTCCATCGACGTGTCGCGCATGGATCTCGACGACGCGTTCTTCGCGTCCAACGACGCCGCCTGCAAGAAGGCGCTCGAGGACATGAAGAAGCTCGAGAGCGGCGCCATCGCCAACCCCGACGAGAAGCGCATGGTCGGCCACTATTGGCTGCGCAACTCCACGCTCGCGCCCAAGCCCGAGGTGCGCGCCGAGATCGAGGACACGCTCGCCAAGATCCACCGCTTCGCCGCCGACGTGCACACCGGCAAGATCCGCAACGAGCACGGCGACACCTTCGAGAACGTGCTCACCGTCGGCATCGGCGGCAGCGCCCTCGGCCCCGAATTCGTCTCCGACGCGCTGAGCTCGGTCACCGACCGCATGCGCCCGTTCTTCTTCGACAACACCGACCCCGACGGCCTCGATCGCGTCCTCGAGCACATCGAGGGAAACGGCGGCATGGCCCGCACGCTCACCGTCGTCATCAGCAAGAGCGGCGGCACCAAGGAGACGCGCAACGGCATGCTCGAGGCGCAGGCGGCGTACCGCGCGGCGGGCCTCGATCCCGCGCGTCACATGGTCGCCGTCACCGGCGACGGCAGTCAGCTCGACACCGTCGCCCTCGGCGAGAAGTGGATCACCCGCTTCCCGATGTGGGACTGGGTCGGCGGCCGCACCTCGGAGCTGTGCGCGGTCGGCCTCGTGCCCGCGGCGCTCCAGGGCATCAACATCGAGGGCATGCTCAAGGGCGCCCGCATGATGGACGAGCTCACGCGCAACACCGACGTGAGGAAGAACCCCGCCATGCTCATGGCCCTGTCGTGGCTCAAGGCCACCGAGGGCAAGGGCAAGAAGGACCTCGTGGTGCTGCCGTACAAGGACCGCCTGGTGCTGCTGTCCAAGTACCTCCAGCAGCTCCTCATGGAGTCGCTCGGCAAGGAGAAGGACCTCGACGGCAACGTCGTGCATCAGGGCATCGCCGTCTACGGCAACAAGGGCTCCACCGATCAGCACGCGTACGTGCAGCAGTTGCGCGACGGCGTGCCCAACTTCTTCGTCACCTTCATCGAGGTGCTCAAGGAGCGCGCGGGCACGTCCATCGAAGTGGAGTCCGGCGTGACGTCGGGTGACTACCTGTTCGGCTTCTTGATGGGCACGCGCCGCGCGCTCTACGAGGGTGGCCGCCACAGCATCTGCATCAGCATCGACGAGGTCACGCCCCACCGCGTCGGCTCCCTGATCGCGCTGTATGAGCGCGCCGTGGGCTTCTACGCCACGTTCGTGAACATCAACGCGTACCACCAGCCCGGCGTCGAGGCCGGCAAGAAGGCGGCTCAGGCGGTGATCACGCTGCAGGGCAAGGTGCTCACGGGCCTCAAGAGCGCCAAAGAGGGCACCACCGCCGAGAAGCTCGCCGACGCCATCGGCGAGGGCGGCGAGGTGGAGACGGTCTTCAAGACCCTCGAGCACCTCGTGGCCAACGGGCGCGCGCGCAAGACCAAGGGCGCCTCGCCCTTCGACGCGCGCTACTCCGTCTGAGTCGCGCCGAGGGGCACGGGGTGAGGCCGCCCCCGCGTCACGTCGGCTCTCCGATGAGCCACGTGACGCGGATGGGCAGCCTCCCGCGCGGCGTGCGCCCGACGGTGAAGCGATAGCGGTCGGTCTTCACCTCCGCGGCGAGCGCGCGCAGCTCGTCGAGGGAGTACGCGCGCATACACGAGGCCAGGCCGTCCCAGCCCGTGGCCAACGGGATGACGGGGAGCGCGTAGGTGAGCGCGAGCTGAAGCGCCGTCGGCCGCGAAAAAGGGGCGAGCGCGAGCACGGCGAGCGGGACGCCGGCGATGACGGCGACCGTCGCCGGGTCGCGCTCCACCACCTCGAGGATGCACAGCGGTCGTCGCTTGCGCGCCGCGTCCTCGAGGATTCTTCGGGCTTGCGCGGGCCGGAAGTGGTGGAAGGCGTTGAACAGCGTGCGCACGCCTTCGAGAGAGTCGGGCACGTCGGTGGCGTCGACGGACGTGCGGTTGCCGCGGAGGCGGCCGGAGAAGCGTCGCTCGAGCGCCTCGAAGGCGGCGACGTTCGGGTAGAGATCGGTGAGCACGGCCTCCACGCCGTCGAGCTTCTCGAGGATGGACGCGAGGGGCCCGCCGCCGCCGGAGCACAGGTCCACGATCTGCGTGGCGCGGTGGCGCTCGACGAGGTCACGCACGACGGGCGCGGCGTCGTCGAAGACGTGGAGCCGCTCGGCGCTCACGCGGAGAAAGCCCGTGAGCGCGTCTCGCAGCGCGCTGGGGAACCAGGCCTCGTCTTCGAGCTCGGGGACGTGAAGGCGCCGCAAGAGCCGCGATGTTCACGTGAAAGGGCGCGGCGTGGCAATGTGCCCGCATGACCGACGTCCTGATGGTGCTTGTCCTCGTCGTCTTCCACGGCTGCTTCGCGGGCGCCGAAATCGCAGTGGTGTCCTTGCGAAAGACCCGCCTGCGGCAGCTCGTCGAGGCCGGTAGCGGCCTGGCGCGTTCGTTGGAGAAGCTGCGCGAGCGGCCGGAGCGCTTCCTCGCCACGGTGCAGATCGGCATCACGGTCATCGGCACCATGTTGGCGTCGCGCGGCGTGCCCACGTTCGAGCGCCTCATCCTGCCGCACCTCGAGCACGTGTCTTTCCTCGAGGAGTCGTGGGCCCTCGTCCTCGCCAACGCGTTCGGCGTCGTGGTGGTGGCGTACCTCGAGCTCGTGTTCGCCGAGCTGGTGCCCAAGTCGATCGCGCTGCGCAAGTCCGAGGCGGTGTCGCTCATCGTGAGCCGCCCGCTCTTGTTGTTGTCGTCGGTGGCCAAGCCCGCCATCTGGTTCCTCGAGGGCTCGTCCAACATCGTGCTGCGCGCGTTCGGTGACCGCACCACCTTCTCCGAGTCGCGCCTGTCCCCCGAGGAGATCATGCAGGCGCTCGAGGAGTCGGGCCGCGCGGGCGTGCTCGACCAGAGCGCCTCGGACATCGCCGTGCGCGCCATCGAGCTCGACGGGCTCACGGCCGCCGACGTCATGGTTCCGCGCAACCGCGTCGTCGCGCTCGAGCGCACGGCGCCCGCCAACGAGGTGCGCAAGGCCTTCCAGGACCGCGCGTACCAGCGGCTGCCGGTGTACGAGGACAACCTCGACAACGTGATCGGTTATGTCTCCACCAAGGACGTGCTCGCCGTCTCGCTCGACAAGGGCCCGCTCTCCATCGACGAGCTGCTGCGTCCCCCCACGTTCTATCCGGAGGCCATGCGCGCGCTCGCCGTGTTGCGCGACATGCAGAAGAACCACGTGAACATGGCCATCGTCGTCGACGAGCGCGGCGGCATGGCGGGCATCCTGACGATGGAGGACCTCCTCGAGGAGCTCGTCGGCGACATCTTCTCGGAGGACGACCGCGGCGGGCCCGCCCCCGTGCGCCTGCGCCCCGACGGCAGCGCGTGGGTGCTCGGCACCACGCCCATCCGTGAGGTGAACCGCGCCCTCGACATCGACCTGCCCGAGGGCGAGCTGTGGGCCACCATCGCCGGCTACTGCATCGCCCTCGCCGGCCACATCCCGGCGCCGGGTGAGCGCGTCGTGACCGAGGACGGCACCATCCTCGAAGTGCTCGAGTCCACCCCGCGGCGCATCCGCACCATCCGCCTGGTGCGCGCGCCCCGCGAGGACGCGCAGGACTCCGAGGATGAGACGTGACGGCGCCCGCCACCTTCTACGAGCGCGTGGGCGGCGAAGCCGGGGTGAGGCGGCTCGTGGATCGCTTCTACGACCTGATGGATTCGCTCGACGAGGCGCGCGCGATCCGCGCGCTGCATCCGGCATCGCTCGCCGGCAGCCGCGACAAGCTCTTCGAGTTCCTCTCGGGGTGGCTCGGCGGCCCCAACCTCTACATCGAGAAGCGCGGCCACCCGCGGCTGCGTGCGCGCCACCTGCCGTTCGCGGTGGACGACGCCGGCGTGGACGCGTGGCTCGCGTGCATGTTCCGCGCGCTCGAAGAGACCGTCGACGACAAAGACGCCGTGGAGAAGCTCAAGGGCGGGCTCGCTCCGTTGGCGCGGCACATGAAGAACCGTTGAGCCTGCTCGCCGTCGACCTCGGGCTCTACGCCGGCCTCGCCTTCTTCGACGCCGAGGGCTCCCTCGCGTGGTTTCGTTCGCAGAACTTCTCGACGGTGACGCGGCTCAAGCGCGCCATCCCGCGTGTGCTCGACGAGTGCCCCGGACTGCGCTCGGTGGTCGTCGAAGGCGACCGTCGGCTGGGCGAGCTCTGGCAGAAGGCCGCCGAGAAGCGCGGCGCGTCGGTGATCCGGGTGCGGCCCGAGGTGTGGCGCGCGGCGCTCATGGCGCCGCGCGAGATGCGGGACGGCGCCACGGCCAAGGAGAGCGCGCTGCGCATCGCCCGCGAGATCATCGACCGGAGCGGCGCTCGCAAGCCCAGGACGCCGCTGGTCGACGACGTGGCCGAGGCCATCTGCATCGGCGCCTGGGCGGTCTCTCTGTAGCCACCTGTCCCGATCGGCCGTGGCTCTTGTGGGGCGGGCGAGCGGCGCCATGGGCGCGCTACCTCGACGTCAATCTCTCCACGGCCTCCACAAAGCGGGCCGCAGCCGCTTTGTCTCGTGCTCGAACGCGGAACGTTCGGGATTGGAGGTCGTTGTTCATCGTCAACGTGATCGACCCACCCCAGGTAGAAGAGCTCGAGCGGATCGAGCCGATGCAGGAGAGTGGCACCTGCAAGTCCGGAATGTTCCAGCGACGATCAAAGGTTGCAGAGATGGATCCTTCATCGAGCCGCAGGCAGCCGCTCGCGCTTCGCACCCGCGAACGGGAGGGTATCCACACCGGTGTCGCGATCGCCCTCGGCGAGAAGCCCGTCCGCCGAACACGCTCAGCGACCTCACCGAAGGTCCAGAACACCACGCTTCGGGGAACGTCGGTTCGACAGTGAACGATCCTGATGCCACCGAACAGATCGCCGCCGAGGGCACGCAACTCAACCACCTCGTCAGGCAAGAACTTCTCGGACCGGGGGCCCGCCTTCACTTCGATCGCCCTCTCGCTTGCGTGCAACTTCCCGAACGGAAAGCTCGCCCACGCGTTGCCGATCGAAGCGCTCCCAACGCGACTGTGCATCCTGTCGTCGTGCATGACTTCGACCCGTTCGACAGGGAGCGGGTCAGGCCCCCGGGAGGTTCTCCGGAAGGGCGCGCCACCCCCATGCCCACACGAGGCCGCCGAGCACGATGAAGATGGGGACGATGACGAGCGCGGTCTCGAGCGAGCCGGTGGCGTCGGAGATCTTGCCGACAATCTTGGGGCTGGCGGCGTCGCCGAGCAGGTGGATGGAGAGGATGGACAAGCCGAACGCGCGCGTGCGGAGGCCGACGTCGACGGAGTTCACGATCATCGCGTTGACCGGCGCGTTGTACATCATGAAGAAGATCATCCCGAGCACGATGGCCACCGCCACCGCCGCCGGCTGCGCCACGAAGTAGATCGCCGCGGTCACCAACACCGCCGCCGGCACCAACGACAGCGCGCTCACGGCGAGGTACGGGTGGCGGGTCTTGCCCTTGAGCTTGTCGCCGACGAGGCCGCCGGCGATGGTGCCGACGAGGCCGCCGATCACCGCGGCCATGCCCACGAGCGAGTCGGCGTCCGCGAGAGTGAAGCCGCGGTTGCGCAACAGGTGCGTGGCGAACCAGTCGGTGACGGCGCCGGTGGCGAAGGTGACGAGCGTGTAGCCGGCGACGGTGCACACGTAGAGGCGGTTTCTCAAAAGCTGCTTGAGCGCTTCGCCCCACGGCGGCGCCGGCGGGCTGTCGGCGTCGAATTGGCCGCGCCGCGGCTCGCGGATGAAGAGCGCCAGCGCCGCCGCCAACAGGCCCGGCAGGCCGCAGATGAGGAACGCCGCGCGCCAGCCCCACAGCGCGTTGAGCTGCCCGCCGAGGAGGAAGCCGATGGCGGAGCCGACGGGCGTGGCGATGTAGAAGACGGTGAAGATGCGGTTGCGCCGCTCGGGCGGGAAGTAGTCTGCGAGGAGCGCGGGGCTGATGGTGGCGTACGCGGCCTCGCCGATGCCGACGACGCCGCGCGCGACGAGGAGCTGGTCGTAGGTGTGGCAGAAGGCGCCCGCGGCGCTGGCGAGCGACCACACGGCCACGCCGATGGCGATGAGCACCTTGCGGCTCATGCGCTCGGCGAGCGAGCCGAACAGCGGGCTCGCGAACATATAGACCCACACGAACGCGAGCAGCAGCGTGCCGGTCTGGTCGTCGGTGAGGTGGAGGTCGTCCTTGAGCGGCTGCTTCACCGCGGAGGGGATCCAGCGGTCGATGTAGTTGAGCAGGTTCATCGCCGTGAGGACGACGACCGCGAAGGCAGCGCCCGCGACCTGCGGTGTGGGCTTCTGCGACGGTGGCGACGAAGATCCGCCGGTTTCGTTCACGGCCGCGAGGGTGACACGGCCGACGGTCTGGGCACCAGCGCGAAGGGGGTGTCGCCGTCGGGGAGCCCGTGGAGCGCGCGCCGGAGGCGCGCCTCGACGCACGGCCGCCGCGGGCTGGTGCGCACCGACACGACGGCGCCGCCGCGGGCGTGCAGCACGCCGGCGATGTCCTCGACGCCGCAGCTCTCGGCCGCGCGCGCGGCCCGCCGGCGCGCGCCCTCGGGGACGCCGTCGACGGTGAGCGTCCAGCGCGGTCCGCTCACGAGCGTCCCCCCAACGACACCGCCGGCGACACCGCCGACGGCCCCGCCCTCGACGCCGCCGCCGACGCCGCCCTCGACGCCGCCGACGACGCCGCCCTCGACGCCGTCCCCGCCGCCGCCCTCGACGCCCCGCACGCCGAGCCCGCCCACGCCGTAGGCGTCGCCGACGCTGTCTCCGACGAGCGCGCCGAGCACGTTGCCGTCGTCGGTGCCGAACAAGCTGGCCATCTGGCCCTGGTCGGCCGTGAGCAAGGCGAGGACACCCGCTTCGTGGCGCTTGCGCCGCGCGTGGGCCTTCCGCTTCGGCCGCCTGTGGTCGCTCTTCGTGCGGGCGACGCAGACGCCGTCGACACAGCGCTCGCGGGCGCCGCAGTCGGCGTCGACGGCGCAGACGCGGAGCGCGACGCCGTCGCCCGGGGCGCTCGCGGAGGCCAGCGCGAGCTCCCGCGGGGCCGGCGGCGGCGGCTTGGGCGCCTCCACCACCGACAGCACCACGCGCTCGGGCGCCTTGTCCACCGGCTTCACCGTGGCGCAGGTGGCGGCGAGGAACGGGATGGGCAGGAGCGTGAAGAACAGGAAGAGCCCGACGGCGACCGCGTGGGCGAACGCGCTCAAGCCGTGGAAGCTGACCCAGAAGCCCGCGGCCATGACGCGGTCGCTCGACGTCACCGGCTCCGCCCAGGGGGAGAGCGGGTCGATCACCGAGGAGGGGGCGGCGACGTCGAGGGCGCGCATCGAGCGGCGGACCGTAGCGGCGCCGGCGTCGCCTGCCGATGACGACGGTCACGCCGCTAGTGCCGCCGGACCCAGGCCGCGACGTCGTCGGCGAGCGAGGCCGCGCACGCCTCGGACGCGGCGTGGATGTCCTCGGTGGTGCCGCCGCCGACGTCCGCCCGCGAAGACAGCGAGGCCACGAGCTTCTTTTGCGGCAGCTCGGCGACGGCCGCGCTGCACCGGACGTAGATGCCGCTGCGCGACCTGCCGCTCTGGCTGCGCAGGGACACGGCGTAGCTGTGCCCGCCGGCCTCGACGCCGCGCATCCGCTTCTGCAGCGCGTGCAGGAGCGCGGGGTCCCCGCTGAGCGCGACGGTGTGCGCCTCGCCCGCCGCGCTCGCGATCTTCTTTTCGGCGGCGGCGCGCTTCTTCAGCGCGCGCTTCAACAGGCGCCCCTTGCGCGTCCTGGCGGGCTTCTTGTCGATCTTGCTCTCGAGGTCGGGGTCGGGCGGCTTCGGAGCCTCCACCGGGAGCGACGCCGGCCCCGGCGGTGGCTCCACCACGCCGGGGGAGCGGCCCACCCACACGACGACGACGGCGGCGCACACGAGCAGGAGGAGCGCCACCACCAGGAGCGGATCCGGCCGCTTCCTCTCTCTCACTCTTCCTCGCGTCGAACGCCCGCCGGCCGCGGCTTGAACGGGCGATACACCTCGTTTTGCGCCGGCTGCGGCGCAGGCAGCCCCTTCTCCTCGAGCGCCTTCAGCTCCTCGAGGACCTCCTCGAGGCGCTTGGCGTTGCCCTTCTCGTGCTCGATGGACGACGACAGCGCCTTCACGATGGGCAGGAGGCTCGCCTCGATGAGGATGGTCTGCAGCCGCACCAGCTCGGCGATGCCCGCTGGCGCCGGGCTTGTCACCTTGACGTCGAGGCGCGCGGCCATGAGCGCCTCGATGACCTGATCGAGCCGCGCCACCAGCACCGGATCGAGCGCGGGCGCCACGTGCTGGGGCACCTTCACCTCGACCGTGGGCGCGCTCTGGGCGGGGACGTTCACGTGCACGGCAGGCGCCTCGAGCACCGGCGCCGGCCGCGCCGACGCGGCGGTGATGGCGCCCGCGATCTGCTCCACGCGCTGCGCGAGGCCGGCGAGCGTGTTGGTCACGCGCGTGGCCGGATCGTCGCTGTCGCTGCCCTGCATCTTGGCCCGCGCGTAGCCGTTCTTGATCTCCGCCCAGCGCGCGCGCTCCTCGGGGGAGAGGCGGTTTCTCAGCTCGGCGAGCTTCAGCAGGTTCACCTCGGCGCCGGTGGTGAGCGTCTGCGCCTCGGAGCGGTAGTGATCGTCGACCAGCCGCTCGAGCTCGTCGTCGTTCATCACGCTCACCACCTTCTCCGCGAGCTTGTTCATGTTGCGGTAGCTGCCCTGCAGCTTGAACGGCGGCTCGGTGCGGAAGCGCTCGTCGGTGGCGGCCGACGAGATGTACGTGGCGTTCACCTTGAGGAGCGTCTGCTGGATCTTGATGAGCTTTTGGAGCACGCGCACGATCTCGTCGATCTCGGCGCCCGAGTACCCGTACTTGAGATCGGTGGACGGCACCTGCTCGCCCTGCGCCATGCGCACCAGGAGCTTGATGTCGGCAGGGTCCCGCGACGCCAAGGGTTGCAGCACCGGGTTGGAGGTGAGCGCGTTTTCCACGTAGCTGAGGGCGAACTCGCGCTCGCGCCCGCCGAGGATGTCGCCGAGGTTGTAGGTGTCGGCGCGGTTGGCGAGCATGTCGGGGATCTTGAACTTCTCGCCGGACTCCGTGTACGGGTTGCCCGCCATGCACACCACGAGCTTCTTGCCGCGCAGGTCGTAGGTGCGCGTCCTCCCGTGCCAGACGCCCTCGACGCGGCGGGTGCCGTCGCACAGCGAGATGAACTTCTGGAGGAGCTCTGGGTTCGTGTGCTGGATGTCGTCGAGGAGGAGCAACACGTTGTTGCCCATCTCGAAGGCGAAGTTGATCTTGTCGACCTCCTGCCGCGCGGTGGCGTTGGGCGCTTCGGCGGGATCGAGCGACGTGGTCTCGTGGCCGAGGGCGGGCCCGTTGGCCTTCACGTAGACGAGGCCGAGGCGCGAGGCCACGTACTCCATCAGCGTGGTCTTGCCGTACCCGGGCGGCGAGATGAGCAACAGCATGCCCATCAAGTCCGTGCGCTTGCTGGCGCCCGCGGCGCCCATCTGCTTGGCGAGGTTGTCGCCGATGAGCGGCAGGTACACGTCGTTGACGAGCTGGTTGCGCACGAAGCTCGAGAGCACGCGCGGCTTGAGCTCGTCGATCTTCAGGCGGCGTCGCGCGGTGTCGACGACGTCGGCGCGGCGCTTCTTGAGCTCGAGGAAGCGCGGCACGCGCACCTCGATGAAGCGCCGCGCGCGGTCGAGGATGTCGTCGAGCCGCAGCGTGAGCTTGCCCGCGGCGATGCGCGGGTGCCGGCTCAAGAGCCCCTCGACGACGATGGAGCCCGCGGTGTCGGCCGTGACGCGCTCCACGCGGCCGCGCGTGACGAGGTGCGCGACGGCCTCGAGCGCCGCGGGCGAGCCCGCGTCGACGACGCTGTCCACCCACGCGAGCGCCAAAGCCACCTGCGCGCCGATGTGGCCGTCGAGGGAGCCGAGGTCGGCGGTGACGTCGCCGACCCTGTCCACGACGGCCTCGGCCTCGCGCGAAAGGACGAAGCGCACGCCGCCGAGCCCGCCGTCCCCCGCGGCGGCGGCGGCGCTCCCCGCGGGGACCGCCGGCGCGGCGGTGGCGGTGTCGTTGCCGACCTCGTCGAGGAGGTACGCGGCCGCGGCGCGCGCGTCGCCGGCGTCGGCCCCCAGGCGCGCACCGACGCCGCTCCTCTCGAGGAACGAGGCGATCTCCCTGCCCACGTCGTCGACCAGCGCGAGCGCGGCCTTGCTCTGCGGGTGCGCGCGCAACAGCCTCGCGGCGCCGCGCAGGCGCGCCGCGAGGAGGGCGCGGCCCTCCTCCTCCTTGGCCGCCGCCATGAAGAGCACCGCGAGCGCGCGCGCCTTGGGCGAGTGCCGCAACAGCCCCGCCTGCCGCTGCAGCCCCAGCACGGTGCCGAGGATCCTGGCGGCGTCGGCGTCGTGGACGCCGCGGTCGTAGCCCTCGTCGTAGCGCGAGCGCGCGATGCCCGACACGAGCGCCTCCAGCGTCCCGTCGCGGGCGGCGTCCTCGAGGGCGCGCTTGCCCCTCCCGGCGCTCGACGCGGCGCCCGACGCGGCGGCGCCCGAGGTGGCGCCCGCGGGCGTGACGCCTGCGACCGCCGCCGGCACGACGCCCGCGGTGTCCGCCGCGTCGCCGGGGATGGCGAGGTCGCCGCGCTCGGCGGCGAGCAGGATGGACATCGCGAGGAACTCGGCGCGCGACAGCGCCGCGCCCTCGGAGACCAGCGGCTCGTCGAAGAGGTCGGCGAAGGACAACAGCGCTGCGCCCTCGGGCGCCTTCGGGTCAATGTCCTCGAAGTAGTCGGTGCCGGTGAGGTGGATGGCCAGGCCCGGGGAGCCGTCGTCGCGCTTGCGCGGCAGCAGCGTGACGTCGAAGGCCTGGGTGTTCACCGTGAAGCGGTGCTTGCCGAGCTGCACGAGGGGGCCGCCGCCGCCCTCGCCCTCGACGAACATCTCGCTCTTGTCGCGCACCTGGCGCAGCGCCTCGCTGCGCACGCTCTTGAGCTTGGAGAGCACCTCCTCGCTCTTCACCGTGTCGCCGAGCGCGGCGAGGTCCGCGGCGATGGCCCGCGCCTTCTCGATCATCGGGTCCGCGGCGAAGGCGGAGTTCAGCTCGTCGACGCTCTTGGACGCCATGGCCCGGCGCTTCACGCCGTCGAGGATGCGCTGCGCCGACGTCATCATGTTCTGCGCGCGGCGGTTGCGCTCGTCGAGGAGCTGTTGCTTCTTGGCGGTGAGCGACTCGAAGATCTTCTCGCGCTTCTCCGCGAGGACGGCGACGGCGTCGTCGAGCTCGGCGAAGCGGCCCTCGAGCTCCTCCACGGTCACCAACAGCCGCGCGAGCTCCTGGTCGCAGCGCTCGGGCGTGTCTGCCATGGACAAAGCGCTCTCGATGGCCTGCGACAGCAGCTTGGTCTGCGCCCCGAGCTCCGATGCGCCCTCCTGCTTCAGGAGGTCCTTGCGCTTGCCGTCGAGCACCGCGCGCGCGCGGTTGAGCTGCGCGATGACCCCGGCGATCTCCTCGAGGATGGAGGTGCGCGCGGCGGCGTCGTCGATCTTGAGCTGCCCGGTGACCTCCGTGAGCAGTTGCAGGCCGGCCTGCACGCGGTCGAGCTCCTCGAGCAGCGGCTTGCAGTCCGAGGCCTGCCGGACCTCCGCGCCCTGCTTCACGATCTCGTCGTGCTTGTCGATGTACGGCTGGAGCGCGCCGTCGCTCTGCAGGAACGCGCCGGCCTTGCGCGTGAGGTCGTCAAAGGCGTCGGCGCACTCTTTCTCGAGCGCCTTGAGCCGCGGCACGTCGATGTAGCGCTGCTCCATCAGCGTGATCAGCGAGCCGCGCTGCGTGCGCAGCGACTTCATGGCCTCGAGGAACGGATCGATGCTGGTGAAGCTGTCGGGCCGAACGTCGGAGAGCACCGCGCGCTGTTTGTCCTCGGCCTGCCGCAGCGACTCCGCCGCCGCCTTCTGGATGGCGACGATCTTCTCGAACTCGTCGACGACGAGATCGGCGGTGGTGCGCACCTCGGCGACGCTGGCGGCGACGTTGCCGACCTCCTCGTCGCCGAGCCACGGATACGTGTCCGTGATGCGCGTGCACTCGGCGATGAGGTCCTCGTACATCTTCACCGTGGGCTTCTGGTTGCCCACCATGCGCCGGATGGTGTGCGCGTCGGAGATGGCGCGCACGGCCTCCGGGTTGCCCACCTTGACGAGGAGCGAGCCGGCGAATTCTCCGCCGGTCTTCTGCGAGGCGGCGACGTCGGCGGAGACGAAGGGCGTGCGCCAGATGCGCATCGGGTGTACGCGCGTGGGCTCGCCGCCATCGGAGCGGAAGACCACCAGCGTGCCGTCGTCGAAGAGCGACCACCCGTGGCACAGGATGGGGCTCTTCACTTCCTTGTCGATGAGGTTGTACGCGAGCAGCGCGCGTCGACCGGTGGCGGCCTCGTAAAACACGTAGAGGACGTCTTCGCCGTTGGGGGAGCGCACCATGCGCTCGAAGGTGAGCCCGCGGCTGTCGAAGTCGAAGGTCTTCACCTCGCCGGTGGCCAGGGCGAAGCCGCCGGGGAAGATGATGCCGTGATCTTCGGGCAGCTCCACGCACGACGCGGCGATGGCGTCGACGCGGTGGGCCTCTTTGCTGCGCGTGTTGAACACGAAGTAGCGGAAGTCCTGCTCCCGGTAGGGCAGCACCTTCAACAGGATGAGCGCGCCGACCTTGGCGTAGAAGAATTGCGCGTCGTCGAGGGACTGCGACGCGTCCTCGACGGCCTCGGCGTAGACGCCCGCGCCCGACGCGGTGTTGTTCTCCACCTTGATGGTGAGGTCGCCGCCGGTGGTCTCGACAAAGACGGTGTCGAGGACGTTCACGTGCGGGAAGCGGCCGGTGACGTAGTTTTCGCGCGTGGCGCGGGTCCACTCGAAGCCGTGCGTGGGCGGGAAGGTGTGGTCCTCGAGGCCGTCGGCGTCGAGGTACTCGACGGCGCCCTTGCGATCGACGGCCCAGCGAAAGACCTTGAGGTCACGCAGCGACGGGCCGGTCTTGAAGACGGCGAGCAGGCGGCCGCTGTCGAGGCTGCGCAACTGCAGGAGCTCGGCGTCCTTGTAGTACTTGTAGAGCTCCGTGAAGTCCTTGACGAAGCGCTCGTCCTTCAAAAACGGCGGGAGCGGGACGCCGTCGAGGTTCCAGGCGCCGTCGACGAGGTCGCAGCGGTGGACGGCGAAGGCGTCCTCGACGCGCGTCTCCTTGCGCAGCCCGATGAAGACGTTGTAGCCGAACAGCAGCTTGCCGCCGACGTTGAGGATGTCGCGCGGGACGCAGTTGTTCTCGGTGCGGACGCGCTCGTTGGCGAGCACGGCGAGCTCGGACCCGCCGAACACCTCCATGCGGCGCGCGTTGAGCGCCTCGATCTTCTCCTGCAGCTTGCGACCGTGCTCGTCGAGTCGCGCCTTGATGATGTCGTAGGCGCTGCCTTCTACGTTGGCCGCCGCCGCCGTCGCCGTCGTCATCGTGCCACGCTAGCACGCCGCCGCCGGCGCCCGTGCAGCTTCCGCGGGTGAGTCAGCTCGCCGCCTGGAGGGCCTCGCCACAGGACGCGGCGGCCCCGTCGCCGGCGCGCTATGACGGTGCCGATGACGGCGCTTTCGCAGAGGGTGCACCGGGGGCTCGCGGCGCGCGCCGACCCCGCCGTGAAGGCGTCGGCCGAGAAGTACTTCCGCGGGGCCATCCCCTTCATCGGCGTCAAGCGCGCCGGCGTCGACGCGGTCTTGAAGGAGGTGCTCGCGTCGGTGCCCGCGGGCGAGGCTGGCGTGCGCGAAGCCTTTGCGCTGCTGCGCGCGCCGAGCATGGAGATGCGGCAGATCGGCATCGAGCTTTTGTACCGCCGCAGAAAGCAGCTCGACGACGCCGTCGTCGACGAGCTCGCTTCGTACTTCGACACGCACGTGGGCGACTGGGCCACCTGCGACGGCGTCGCCGGGCGCGTCCTGCGCGCGCTCGTGAAGCGGCCGTCGGCGAAGAAGAAGGTCCTGGCGTGGAGCCGCGCGCGGTGCACGTGGCGCAAGCGTGCCGCCGCCGTCGCCTTCGTCAACGACGCGCGCAAGGGCGAAGGCGTCGACGACCTCTTCGCCGTCTGCGCCCGCATCGTGACGACGCCCGACCGCTTCGTGCAGCTCGGCTGCGGCTGGGCGCTGCGCGAGCTGTCGCTCGTCGACCGGCCGCGCGTCGTGCGCTTCATCGAAGACCACGCCGCGCAGCTCTCCCGCGAGGGCTTGCGCTACGCCGTCGAGAAGATGCCGAAGGCCGAGCGCGCCGCCGTCATGAAGCGCCACGCCGCGCTCAAGGAGAGGTGACCCGCAAGACCGAGCGCCGCGCCCCGTGCCTCACGGGGCCCAGGTGTCCTGCAGCGTCCCGCACGTCGTCATCTCCTTGCCGAAGTACGGGTTCTCGAGCTTCTTGGTGGTCTGCACCCACTTCTGGTAGCCCTTGGCCATCGGGCACTCGAACAGGAAGCGCCCCGTCTGCAGCGCGGCGTTCGCGGCCACCAGCGTCACCACTTGTTTGCTCACGTCGCCGAAGGCGTCGCGCGCGGCGGCGAGGTCTTTGGCCCCGGACATCTTGTCGGCGGCGCTCGCGAGATCCGTGAGGGGCTGCTTGTCGGCGGCGGCGCCGGCGGCCTCTCGTGCGGCGCTGGCCACGCTCCTGGCGCTCGACCTGGCCGCGTCGAGGTCGTCGTGGGCGAGCTGGAGCCGCATCGCGTCGTAGGCGTCGAGGACCTCGCCCATCGGGCCCGAGATCCGCGGTGCGATCGGCGGCGGTGGAGGCGGCGCCGGCGGCGCGGGCGCGGGCGCGGGCGTGGCCACGGGCGCGGGTGAGGGTGTCTCCTCGCCGGCCTTCTTGCATCCGGCGGCGACGAGGACGGCGGCAGAAAGAGCGAAGACGGAGAAGCGCATGAAGAACCTCCCAGCGACGTCATCCAACAAGCTCCGCCGGCTGTCCATTCCCCCGAGCGCGCGGTCGGATGCCGTGAGCGTGCCGACAGGCCCAGCGATGAAAACGTGCAAGGATGCGCGGCATGAGAGTCTTGCCGGTCGTTGGTCAGGGAGAGGCGAGGCGCGAGCGCGCCGACGCCCAACAAAACCGCGTGCGCATCCTCGAGGCCGCGCGCAAGTTGATGAGGAAGCGCGCGCTCGACCAGTTGTGCATGGACGAGCTCGCGGCGTTGGCCGGCGTCGGCAAGGGCACGCTCTACCGGCGCTTCGAGGACAAGCAGGCGCTCTTGCACGCGCTCCTCGACGACGACGAGCGCGCGCTGCAGGAGGAGGTGCGCGCCGACTTCGGCAAGGCCGAGCCGCGCGTCGAGCTGCTCGCGCTCCTCGACAAGCTCTATGCGTTCCACGTCGAGCACGCCGAGGTGCTCGCGGCGGCGGAGGCGAGCGCGCGCGGGATGGCCCGCTACGCGGCGCCGCCGTACCAGTGGCGCCACACGGTGCTCGTCGAGCACCTCGCCCGCGCCCGCGTCGCGCAGGGCGCCGGCGCGGAGCAGCTCGCGGACATGATCCTCGCGTCCATGTCGGGCGAGCTGATCATGCGCGCGCTCACAACCGAGACGCCCGACGGAGTGCGCGCGCAGGGCCGCGCGTTCTTCAGGTCGGTGTGTCAATGAAGCTGATCAAGAAGATCCTGTTCCTCGCCGTTGTCGCCGCGCTCGCGTGGGGCGCCCTCTGGGTCTACGAGAGCCCGTACTACGCGCTCTACAACATCCACGAGGGGCTCAAGGAGCGCGACGCGGTGCGCGTGGAGCGCTACGCCGACCTCGAGCGCATGGTGAAGGCCTCCGCCGACGTCGTCGGCGCCCTGGCCAAGGAGAAGATCGGGGTCAACGGCACCGACGCCGGCAGCCAGCTCCTCGGCGCCATCGTCGGGGCCGTGGCCGGCAAGGTCGGCGACGCCGCCAGCGTGCAGGGCGCGGTGGAGGTGCGCCGCGCCATCCAGGAGGGCCGCATGAAGCCCGCCATCGGCCCGTTCGTCGTCGACGACGACACGAGCGCCGTGGGCGCGCTGCAGACCGTCGGCGACGTGTCGCTCGTGGACCTCGGCGGGCACTGCAACGGCCACGAGGCCACGCTGCGCGTGATCTTCGAAAAGCGCGACACCACGGGGCCGCTCGGCCGCCCGCGCAAGTCGGTGCTCGTCGGCGTGGACAAGGGCTCGCTGCCGGAGCTCGCGCGCGCCTGTCGCTGAGGTGACGAGGGCTGCGCCGGGGCCGTGATACCCTAGGCTCACGCATGGCCGCCGTCGACGCAAAGCCCGACCACGACGTCGCGTACGTCACCGATGTCGAAGGGATGTGGGAGCGGCTCGCGAGCTTCTGCCGACAAAACCCCTTGGTCTCCCTCGACGACGCCGGGCTGCACGTGCGGCCCGGGGCCACCTTCGTCTTCGGCGGCGACGCCATCGACCGCGGGCCCGCTTCGCGCCACATCGTGCGCACCCTGTTCGCGGCGAAGGAGCGGCAGCCGGACCAGGTGGTGCTCCTCGCCGGCAACCGCGACCTCAACAAGCTCCGGCTCGCGCGCGAGCTGTTCGGCCACCCGCCGCGGCGCGCGCCCGAGGAGATGCGCAACGCGCCGCGGGCGGAGCTGCTCAAGTGGATCATGGCCAACACCATGGGCGCGGCCGAGGCGTTCGAGCACCGGCGCACCGAGCTCATCGCCGAGCTCCTCGTCGAGCGGGGCGCCCTCGCGGCCGACGCCGCCGCCGTCGGCGGGGGCGGCGCCGTCACAGGGCTCGCCGCGGACGAGCGGCGCGCGCTCGTCGAGGACGAGGCGGTGGCGCAGAGCTACGTCGACGACCTCGCGCCCGGCGGCGAGCTGTCGCGCTACCTCGAGCGCTGCCAGCTCACGTGGCGCGCCGGGCGCACGCTCTTTGTCCATGGCGGCCTCGCGGAGGAGGCGCTCACGGTGGTGCCGGGCACCCCGGACACGGACCTCGCGCACCTCGACATCGAGCGTTGGCGCGCCCGCCTCGAGCACTTCTACGAGACGCAGATGGCGGCGTTTCGCGCGCGCGCCGTCGAGCCCGACGGCCGGCCGGCGTGGGAGTCGGCCATCCTGTACCAGGCGCCGCGCAAGGGCCTGAAGATGAACCCGGGCAGCGTGGTCTACGGGCGCATGGCCGACGAGCACAACAACCCCACGCTGCCCAAGAAGGACGTCGTCGACGCGCTGTTGCGCGCCGGCGTCTCCCGCGTCGTCGTCGGTCACACGCCGAGCGGCGACACGCCGTCCATCGTGCGCACCGCGGAGGCGGCGTTCGAGATCGTGAACGCCGACAACTCCCGCTCGCGCGTCCCCACGGGGTCGCAGGTGTACGTGCGCGACGAGGCGCTCACCGTGCGCGGCAACGTCGTCCTCGACGACGACAGCGCGCACGCCGTCGGCCTCGAGCTGCCATCCGACGACCGCGCCACGCCCGTGGGCTTGCGCACCGGCGAGGGCGGCCTCGTGAAGGCGCCGCTCGGCGGCGGCTGGCTCGTGTTCCGCTACCTGCCCGCGTACGAGGTCACGCAGCGCCTGGTGCGGGAGCTCGGCGCGCTCGAGGAGCCCGCGGAGCCGCCGCGGCCCGCGCCGGCGTCGCCCGGCGGCGTGCCCGGTTGAGGAGCGCGCGCTCCCCCCTTTCCTGCCGCGGCGCCGCCGGCCATCGAGCCCTGCCGTGAGGCCGCGGACCTTCATGCCGTTCCTCGTCGGGCGCGTCCTGTCCGCGCTCGGGCGGCAGATGCTGTCGGTGGCCGTGGGCTGGGACCTCTACGAGCGCACCGGCTCGTTCGTCGTGCTCGGGCTCGTCGGCCTCGCGCAGGTGTCGCCGGTGCTGCTCCTGTCCGTCCCCATGGGACACGCCGTCGATCGCCTCGACGCGCGCCGCACGGGGGCGCTGTCGTGCCTGTTGCTCTCGCTCACCGGCGCCGGCTTCACCGCGGCCGCGCTCGTCACCGCCCCGCTGTGGATGATGTTCACGCTCCTCGTGGCGCACGGCGTCGGCATGGCCATGCACGCGCCGTCGGTGGCGTCGGTGCTGCCGCGCCTCGTCGACAAGGACTCCCGCGCCCGCGCCAACGCCCTCGTCAGCACCGGCTTCGAGCTCGCCTCCATCGGCGGCCCCGCCGCCGCCGGCCTCATCCTCGGCGTCACTCGCAGCGCCGCCGTGATCTACGCGCTGCACGCGGCCCTCTCGCTCGCCCTCTTCGTGGTGCTGGCGGTGTTTCAGGCGCGCGGCGTCGGGGCGCCGGAGGCGGGCGCCGCCGGCGGACGGTCGCTGCGCGACATGGTGGCGGGGGTGCGCTTCGTGTTCGCCTCGCGCCTGCTGTTGCCGGCGATGACGCTCGACCTGTTCGCCGTGCTCTTCGGCGGCGTCACCGCGCTCATGCCCGCGTTCGCCAAGGACATCCTCGCCGTGGGCCCGAGCGGCCTCGGCGCGCTGCGCGCGGCGCCTGCGCTCGGCGCTCTCGTCACCGCCATCATTTCGACGCGCATTGGACCATGGAAGCGTCCGGGACGCGTGCTGTTCTTCACCATCACCGTGTTCGGCGTGAGCACGCTCGCCTTCGCGTTGTCGCCGTGGCTGCCGCTGTCGTGCGCGTGCCTGGCCCTCGCCGGCGGCGCCGACGAGGTGAGCGTGATCATCCGTCAGACCCTGGAGCAGATGGTCACGCCCGACGCCATGCGCGGCCGCGTCTCCGCGGTGCGCTACGTCTTCGTGGGCATGTCCAACCAGCTCGGCGAGCTCGAGAGCGGCCTCACCGCCGCGCTGCTCGGGGCCGTGGGCGCCGTCGCCGCGGGCGCGGTGGCGTGCCTCGCCGTCATCGGCGTGGTGGCCTGGCGCTGGCCGCAGCTGCGCCGCCTGGGGCCGCTGCAGGCGCTCACCCCCGAGGACGAAACCACGGCGGCTCCGCCACGAGGCTCGTCTTCCCGCTGAACGCGCCGCGCATCCCGGGCTGCGCGTGCATATACGGATAGTGCAGGTCGGGCGCGCCGGCGTCGTCGAGGGCGCGCTGCGCGTCCGCGGGGATGTCGACGTCGAGCGCGCGCAGCGTGTCCTCGAGCTGGCCGCGCGTGGTGGCGCCGAGCAGCGTGGAGGTGACGCCCGGCCGCCTCGTCGCCCAGGCCACCGCCACCTGCGCCGGGCTCCTCCCGAGCGCGCCGGCGACCTCGCGCAGGGCGTCGAGGATGCGCCAGTTTCGCTCGGTGTAGAGCTTCTTGAACCCCGGGTGGGTGCTGTTCTCGAAGCGCTTGAAGCGCCCCTCGCCCTCGAGGGCGCCGCCTTCGCCTCGACGGAATTTCCCCGTGAGCAGACCGCTCGCGAGCGGCGACCACGGCACGATGCCCATGCCGAGCGCGAGCGCGAGGGGCACGTGCTCACGCTCGATGTTCCGCTCCACCAGCGAATACTCGAGCTGGAGCGCGCACAGCGGCGAAGACCCACGCAGCTCCGCGAGCGTCTGCGCCCGGGCGGCGATCCAGCCGGGCACGTTGGACAAGCCCACGTAGCGCACCTTGCCCGCGCGCACGGCGTCGTCGAGGGCGCGCATGATCTCGTCGACGGGGGTGACGCCGTCCCAGGCGTGCACCCAGTAGAGGTCCACGCAGTCCGTGCCCAGGCGCGCGAGCGATGCCTCCAGCGCGCGCATCATGTGCTTGCGCCCGTTGCCGCCGCCGTTGGGGTCGCCGTCCGTGGTCGACAACGAGAACTTGGTGGCGAGCACCGTGCGGTCACGGGCTCCCCGCTCCCTCAGCCACGCGCCCACGATCTCCTCGCTGGTGCCGCCGGTGTAGATGTCGGCGGTGTCGAGGAAGTTGCCGCCGGCCTCGGCGTAGACGTCCATGAGCTCGAAGGCGCGCTCGCGGGGGATGCCCCAGCCCCACTCGGTGCCGAAGGTCATGGTGCCAAGGCACAAGGGGCTCACGCGGAGCCCGCTGCGCCCGAGGAGCGCGTAGCGCGCGAGGGAATCGATCTGCCCCATGGATCCTCCGGCCGAGGACCATCGCACGCCGCCGGCCGCGGGCAAGCCGCGGCTCGTCACGCCTGCCCCCTCGACGCCGCGCGCGCTCGTGACTAAGGCCGCTGCATGGAGCGCCACGTCGTCGGCATCGATCTCGGCACGACGCACACCGTCGTCGCGCACGCCCCTCTCGGCGGGCCCGAGGAGGCCGCCCCCGAGGAGGCGGGCGGCGCGCCCGAGGGTGCCATCGTCGACGACCCGGTGCCGCAGACCACGTCGCCGGGCGAGGTGGCGGCGTTGCCGCAGCTCGCCTCGGCCGTCTACCTGGCCTCGCCCGACGAGCTCCCGGCGGACGCCGCGCGCCTGCCGTGGGGGTTGCCGCGAAAGACCGGCGGCGCCGTCGAGGTCCTCGGCGCCTACGCGCGCGCGCAGGGCCAGAAGGTCCCCGGCCGCCTGATCGTCAGCGCCAAGAGCTGGCTGTGCGTGCCGGGCGTCGATCGCACCTCGCCCATCCTGCCCTGGGCCGCCGCCGACGGCGTGCCCAGGCTCTCGCCCGTCGACGTGCAGGGGCGCCTGCTCGAGCACGTGAAGGGCGCCTGGAACCACGCGCACGAGGACGCGCCGCTCAGCGAGCAGGAGGTCGTGGTGACGGTGCCCGCGTCCTTCGACGAGGTGGCGCGCGAGCTCACCCTGCGCGCGGCCGCCGAGGCAGGCCTGCCGCACGTGCGCCTGCTCGAGGAGCCGCAGGCGGCCTTCTACGCCTTCCTCCACGCCCACGCGCGCTCGCTGGCCGCGGACCTCGAAGGCGTGCGCATGGTCCTGGTCGCCGACGTCGGCGGCGGCACCACCGATCTCACTTTGATTGTCGCTGAACCGTCGAATTCAGGGCCGCCGGCGCTGTCCCGCATCGCGGTCGGCGAGCACCTGATGCTCGGCGGCGACAACATGGACGTCACCCTCGCCCGCTTCGTGGAGAAGGAGCTCACCGGGACCATCGGCGGCCTCGACGCGGCGTCGTGGGGCTCGCTCGTCGAGAGCGCGCGCGCGGGCAAGGAGGCGCTCCTGTCCGAGCGCGCGCCCGAGGAGCACGGCGTCAGCATCGTCAGCCGCACGAGCCGCCTGGTGGGCGGCACGCGCACGCGCCCCGTGAAGCGCGCGGAGGTCGAGGCGCTGGTGCTCGACGGCTTCTTCCCGAAGGTCGGCCGTGACGACGTTCCCAGCCGTCGCACGCGCACCGCGCTCACGGAGCTCGGGCTCCCCTTCGCGCAGGACCCGGCGGTCACGCGCCACGTGCTCGGCTTCCTGCGCCGTCACCAGGAGGCGGCGGCGCAGGCGGGGGCGCGCATCGTGGACGGCGTCCCCCGTCCCGACGCGGTGCTCTTGAACGGCGGCGTGTTCAAGAGCGACAAGATCCGCGCGCGCTTCCTCGACGCGCTGGCGTCGTGGACCGGCGGCGAGCCCGTGCGCGTCCTCGGCGACGTCGAGGCGGGCCTGGATCTGGCCGTGGCCCGCGGCGCGGCCTACTCGGGCCTGGTGCGGCGCGGCAAGGGGCTGCGCATCGGCGGCGGCAGCGCCCGCGCGTACTTCGTCGGCGTCGGCGCCGGCGACGACGGCGACGGCGCCCGGGGCGAGCGCGCGCTGTGCGTGGTGCCCAAGGGGATGCACGAGGGCGAGCGCATCGCGGTGGACCGCACGTTTCGCCTGGTGCTCGACCGCCCCGTGGGCTTCCCGCTGTTCACCTCCACGTCGTCGGCCGCGCGGGCGGGCGAGATCGTCGACGTCACCGACGACCTCGAGGCGCTCCCGCCGCTGCAGGCGGTGTTGCAGAGCGAGCCGGAGGTGCCGGTGCGCGTGGAGGCGCTGTTTTCGGAGATCGGCACCCTCGAGCTGTCGCTCAAGATGAGCGACGTCGCGCTGCGGCGCTTCAAGCTCCAGTTCTCCACGCGCAGCGAGGGCGTCGTCGACGGCGACGGCGCCGCCAAGCCCGGCCAGGTGCCGAAGGCGGAGGGGCTGCCCAAGCGCATCGAAGAGGGGCGAGACCTCGTGCTCGCGTTCTTCGGCAACAAGAAGAAGGACGTCGACAAGGCCAAGGTGAAGGACCTGCGCCGCGAGCTCGAGAAGGTCTTCGGCCCGCGCGACACGTGGACGCCCGGCACCAACCGCGAGCTGTGCGGCACGCTGCTCGGCGGCGCCAAGAACCGCCGGCGCACCGCGGAGCACGAGAGGGTGTTCTTCCACCTCGTGGGCTTCACCCTGCGCCCGGGCTTCGGCGCCCCCTTCGATGATTGGCGAATCGAGCAACTGTGGCCCCTGTGGAAGGAAGGCGTGCAGTACGTCTCGGAGAAGCCGACCTGGGCGGCGTGGTGGGTGATGTGGCGGCGCGTGGCGGGCGGCCTGCCGGCGGAGCGTCAGCGGGAGCTGGGGGCGTACCTGCGCCCGTGGCTGCTCGAGCAGGGCACGGGAAAGAAGGGCGCGGGGGCGACGCCGCACGGGCAGGACGAGATGGTGCGGCTGGTGGCGTCGTTGGAGCGGCTGCCTGCGGCAGACAAGGTGGAGCTCGGCGACTTCGTGGTGAAGAAGATCGGCCGTGGCGGGGTGTCGACGTGGTGGCCGCTCGGGCGCCTGGGCGCGCGGCAGTTCCTGGCGGGTAGCGCCCACGATGTGGTGCCGGCCGAGGTGGCGTCACGCTGGATCGACAAGCTCCTCAACACCGAGCTGAAGACCGCGCAGGGCGCGGCGTTCGCGCTCGCGCAGATCGCGCGCGTCACCGGCGACCGCGCCCGCGACCTCGACGAGGCGCTGCGCAGGAAGGTCGCGGAGCGGCTGGACAAGGCCGGCGCGCCCGCGCACCTGGCGAAGATGGTGCGGGAGCACGTGGAGTGGACGGCGGACGACGAGGCGCAGGCCTTCGGCGAGGCGTTGCCGCCTGGCCTCCGCCTTTGAGCGCCGCCTTTGCGCGCCGCCTTTGCGCGCCGCCTTGGAGCGCCGCCCTGGGGCCCCGGCCGCAGGATCAATGCACGTCGTCGGCGTGATCGAACACCACGCGACCACCGTCGAAGCGGAAGACCTCGTCATAGTCGCCGAAGGACGCGCCCTCGACGCAGTCGCGCCCCGCGCCGCGCACGCGCAGGAGCGTGGAGCCCGGGCCGCTCTTCACCGAGAGGTCGGTGAGGTTGCAGCAGGCCTGCTCGTCGACGATGGCGCCGGAGGGGAACGACAGCTCATGGCGCTTGAGTCGCCCGCGCTCGCTCTTCTCGATGACGGCGAGCCGGGGGCAGCGCCAGCGCGTCCCCTTGGCGCTCGCCGCCGTCGCAGGCACGAGCGCGAGGCAGGCGCTGCCGCGGCCGCTCGGCGGCGTGATGGCGACGGCGCCGGCGAAGGCGCCCACGGCGCAGGGCGCGCTGCGGAAGCTGCCGTCGCCCTCCTCGGCGCGCCGGCGCACGAGGCCGCGCTCGACGCTGTCGCACTCGGGCCCGCCCTGCGCCCCCGCGGGGACGCAGCCGCCGCCGCACAGCCCGGTGTTGAACGCCAGCGCGCGCGCGACGACGGAGCCGGGCTCGAGGGCGGGCGCCTCCCTCAGGAGCGCGAGGCACTCGTCGTCGTCGCCGCGCTTGTGCGCGAGGAGCGCGAGGTCGCTCACGAGCCAGCCCTGTCGGCGGGCGGAGAGCTTCGCGAAGCACGCGGCCTTCACCTGCTCGAGCAGGTGCGCGGCCTCGCCGCGCTTGCCGCGCGCCTGGAGCCGGCGCGCGCGGGCGTTTTCGTCCTCGAGCTTGGCGGTGCAGGCGGCGTCCCCGTCGCCGCTGGCGACGGGGGCGACGGGGGCGGCGGGGGCGGGCGCGCCGCCGGCGGCGAGGGCGAAGAGGGCGAGCGCGAGCACCCGGCAGCATTAGCCCGAAGCGCGTGCCGCGCGCCGTGACCTGCGCACGGCGCGCGCTCACGGCGGGCGCGCCGTCCCTGGCGGCGGGTAGCAGACGGTCTCGACCACCTCGCCGTCGATCACGATCTGGTCCGCGGGCCCGCCGTCGCGCTCGCAGTAGCTGCCGCTGTCGACGGGCGTGACGCAGTTGTCGCCGACGTCGATGCCCGGGATCGGCTCAGGGCGCTTCGTGGGCGTCGGCGTCGAGGACGACCAGGCCGTCTTTGCCGAACAAAGCCTCGTCGGCGATGGCCTGCAGATCGGAGAGCACCTTGGCGCGGTCGCCCGCGACGACGACGGTGAGGTTCTTCGTCCTCAGATGATCCCGCACGGCCTGGTCCACGTCCTTGGTGCGCACCGCCTGCACCGCCGCCGGCATCTTCGCCCACGTGTCGAGGGGCAAACCGTGGAACAGCAGGTCCCACATGCTGCCGAGGGTGCGGCTGCACGTCGAGAAGCGCGCGGGCAGCGCGCCGATGGTGCCGGCGCGCTCGCGATCGACCTCGGCGTCGGTGGGGGGCTTGCCGGTCATTCCCTTGAGCTCCTTCATCACCTCGCGCAGCGCGGGACCGGTGGCGTCGGTGCGCACCGAGCTCGCCACCTGGAACAGCGACCCGGAGCGCGTGTAGCCGAAGTACGCGTACGCGCCGTAGGTGTAGCCGTGGTTCTCGCGCAGGTTCTGGACCACGCGCGAGGGGATGCCGCCGCCGAGCACCTGCGCCATCAGCGAGGTGGCGTAGTAGTCGGGCGCGTCGCGCGACGGCCCCCGCGCGGCGACGAGGATTTGCGACTGCGCGGCGCCGGGGACGTCGACGAAGAACACGGTGCCCTTCATGGCCGGCTGCGGCGGGCCGATGCGCGGCTCCCGCGGCGCCTTGCCCTTCCACGACGCCAGGTGGTCGTCGAGGAGGCCCTTGACCTCCGCCTTCGTCAGGTCGCCGACCACGACGAGCTGGGCGCCCTCCGGCAGGAACAGGCCCGCGACCTTCCTGCAGTCGTCGAGGCTGACCGCGTCGAGGGACGCCTCGGTGACGATGTGCCCGTAGGGGTGGCGCGGGCCGTACACGATCGGAGCCATCACGCGGTACGCGGCCGCGGTGGCGCTGCCGCGGGCCTGAAGCACCGCCCCCTTGCGCTGCGCGCGCAGCCGCTCGAGGTCGCCGGCGCGCAGGCCTGGCTCGGTGAGCAGTTGCGCGGCGAGGTCGAGCGCCGGACCGACGCGCGCCTTGGCCACGCGCACGTGCAGCGACGCCGCCTCGCGGCCGGAGCCGATGTCGACGACGGCGGCGATGTCGGCCTTCTTGTCCTCGAGCGCGTTCTTGTCGAGCGTCCTGGTGCCCTCGCCGAGGAGGTCGGTGCACATCGCGTGCATGCCCTCCTTGCCCGCGGGATCGAGCACCGCGCCGACGTCGAACAGGAAGCGCATCTCGACGAGCGGCAGCTCGTGGCGCTCGACGAGGATGACGTCGAGGCCGTGGGCCTTGAAGCGGTCGGGCTTGGGCGGCGCCCACGTGGGCGCCGGCCCGGGCGCCGGCTGGTGCGACCGATCCGGCTCCGACGCCGCGGCGTGCGCGACCGGGGCCAAAAGCGCAGTGACGACGGCGACGACGACGGCTCTCACTGCGCACCGCCCTTCGCGGCGTCGCCCGCAGGCAGCGTGACGATCTCCACGCGGGGCTTGGCGAGCCACACGCGCGCCGCGTGCTTCACCGTCTCCGGCGTGCGCGTGCGCACCTCCCGGAGGTACTTGGTGAGGTAGCCGGGGTCCCCGGTGAAGTGGTTGGCGCGTTGAAGCATCTCGGTGCGCGCCAGGATCTCGTCGAGCGCGAACAACACGTTGGTCTCCGTGTCGGCGGTGCTGCGCTTGACCTCCTGCGCCGTGGGGCCCGTGTAGAGCACGCGCAGGAGCTGCTCGCGCACGACGCTCTCGACCTCGTGCACGTCCGCGCCGGGCTTGAGCGTGACGGCGATGTTGAACACCGAAGAGAAGCCCATGTCGTCGAGCCACACCGAGACGTCTTGCGCGAGCTGCTTGTCGACGACGAGCTCTTTTTGCAGGCGCCCCCACCCGTCGTGGCCGAGGACGTCGCTGAGCGTCTCGAGGTCGACGTCGCCGGGGGCCGAGTAGCGCGGCGCGTGCCACGCCCACTGGACGCGCTCGAGCTTGGCGAACGGATCGTGCACCTCCTGCCGCACGTTGTGCTGCAGCACCGGCGTCGGCGGCGTCATGTGCTCCGGCTTTCCGCGCGCGGGGAGCGACGCGAACCACTTGGTGACGAGCGCCTTGGCCTTCTGCGTGTCGATGTCGCCGGCGATGGCGAGCGTGGCGTTGTGCGGCTCGTACCACTTCTCGAAGAACGCCCGCACGTCGTCGAGCTTGGCGCCCTCGATGTCCTCGTGCTTGCCGATGGTGAGGTGGCGGTACGGGTGCCCCTCGGGGAACAGCGCCTCGTACAGGGCGAAGCGCGCCGCCCCGTAGGGCACGTTGTCGTAGCGCTGGCGCCGCTCGTTGCGGACGACGTCGATCTGGTTGTTCATCGACGCCTCGCTCACGTGATCGAGCAGGTAGCCGAGGCGGTCGCTCTCGAGCCACAGCGCCGTCTCCACCTGGTTTTCGGGCACCACCTCGAAGAAGTTGGTGCGGTCGGTGTTGGTGGTGCCGTTGATGGAGGACGCCCCCGCTTTGCGCAGGATGTCGAAGTGCTGGTCCTCGGGGACGTCCTTGGAGCCCTGGAACATCATGTGCTCGAACAGGTGCGCGAAGCCCGTCTTGCCCGGCACCTCGTCGCCGGAGCCCACGTGGATCCACATGTCGACGGCGACGACGGGGATGCGGTGGTCCTCATGCACCAGCACCTCGAGGCCGTTGTCGAGGACGAAGCGCGTGTACGGGATGCTCGGCTCGGCGGGCCCCTGCGAGAGCGCGCCGAGGAGGAGGAGAGGGGCGAAGGCGATCATGGCGCCGGACCCTAACCGCTTTCGGCTCCGCTCGCCGCACCCCCGTGCGCGACGACGGCGTTGGCACCCGCGGTCGCGGCCGCTATGCACACGCAATGGCACCCACCGTCGACCTCTCGCCGCTCGCCTCCCTCTACCAAAAGCACATCGAGCACCTCGTGGCGCGGTACGCCAAGGTCCTCGACAAGCACGGCCTCGACGCGGCCGTCCTGCACACGGGGACGGCGCAGCAGAAGTCGGTGTTCGACGATCAGTACTGGCCCCTCGTGGTGGTGCCCCACACGCGGCACTGGCTCCCGCTCGCCGTCGCCGACTGCGCCGTCGTCGTCGAGCGCGGCAAGAAGCCCACGCTGCTGCTGAACACCGCGCGCGACTTCTGGGAGGGGCCGGCGGAGTCGCAGAGCGATCACTTCTGGAGCGCGTTCGACGTCAAGGAGCTCAAGGGCCTCGACGCCGTCAAGGCCGCGCTCCCCCAGGGCCGCCGCGCCTTCGTCGGCGAGAACCGCGCGCGCGCCAAGGAGTGGGGCTTCTCGGAGGCCGAGACCGCCCCCGCGTCCCTGTTGCAGGATCTCGACGCGCTGCGCGTGCACAAGACCGACTACGAGCTCTTGTGCCTGCGCGAGGCCAACCGCCGCGCGTGCCTCGGCCACGAGGCCGTGCTCAAGGCGTTCGTCGACGGCGACCACAGCGAGCTCGAGCTGCACCTCATCTACCTGAAGGCCACCGCGCAGGACGACCCCGAGACGCCGTACAAGAACATCGTCGCGCTCGGCGAGCACGCGGCCACGCTGCACCACGTGAGCTACGGCAGGAAGCAGACCGGCGCGCAGTCGCTGCTCCTCGACGCCGGCGCCGGCTTCTGCGGCTACGACAGCGACATCACGCGCACCGCCGTCAAGGGCAAGGGCGCCGCCGCCGACGCCTTCCGCGGCATCGTCGCCGGCGTCGAGAAGCTGCAGCAGGAGCTGTGCGCGCGCGCCAAGCCCGGCGTGCCCTACCAGCAGCTCCACAACCAGAGCCACGAGCTCCTCGCCGAGGTCCTGCGCGGGGTGGGGCTGAGCACCGCCAGCGCGCAGGAGCTCGTCGATAGCGGCGCCACGCGAAAGCTGCTGCCGCACGGCCTCGGCCACAGCCTTGGCATCCAGACCCACGACGTCGGCTGCCGCAACATCGACCCCGAGGGCAGAAACCCCTTCCTGCGCAACACGTCCACGGTGAGCGCAGGGCAGGTCTTCACCATCGAGCCCGGCTGCTACTTCATCCCGTCGCTCCTCGACGAGCTGCGCGGCGCGCCCGTGGCCAAGCAGATCGACTGGAAGCTCATGGACGCGCTCGTCCCCTTCGGCGGCGTGCGCATCGAGGACGACCTCCGCGTCGTCGACGCGGGGACGGAGAACCTCACGCGCACGTTCCTCACGGCCTGAGCCGCCCGCGCGCTCAGGGGTCGAACGTCGTCGCCGGCACGGAGGTGGCGGCGATGCCGTTGTCGTCGAGGACGAAGGCGCGGCCGCCGGCGGTGAGCGAGTCGGGGCCCGTGTACTGGTAGCCCGACTCGATCAGGTCGTAGGTGTGGTCGCTGTTCTGGTTCCACGACCACGCGATCCAGCCGATGCCGAGGTCCTGGAAGATCTGCAGCGCCTCGTGGGTGCGGTAGCTGACCTGCGAGTCCTGCTCCCAGCCGATCTCGCCGGCGATGAGGGGGACGCCGGCGTCCTTGGCCGCCTGCATCTGCTCGCGGATGGACCAGGGCGCGCCGTCGGCGCCCCAGGAGCCGACGTCGGTGGCCTCGCTCGTGCGCCAGAAGCCGTACATGTGGATGGAGAACGCGGTGTTGTGCTCGGGGTCGGCGTCCTCGATCTGCTGCCACCTGGCGAGCACGGTGTCGATGTGCTGCCCGCAGCCGCCGCCGGCGTCGAGCAGGATCATGTTGTGGACGCCGCCGGCGCGCAGGCGCTGGATGGCGGTCTCGTACGTCGAGGCCCACACGTTCGCGTCCTGCGGCCCCCACTCGTTGGCGATGTTGAGGATGACGCTGGCTTCGTAGTCGTTCAGCCAGCTCACGTTGGCCGGGTCCAGCCACATGTCCGTGATGGACGCGATCTGCGCCGGGTCGGTGCCGCAGGTGGCGCCGTGCTCCTCGACGATGACCGGCATGTGGTTGGCGGCGTAGCGCGCCACCACCTCGCGCTTCTCGGGCGGCGTGTCGACGCCGAAGCCCGGCCCGAACACGGCGCGCACGATGTTGGCGCCGGTCTTTCCGAGCTCGTCGACGGCCAGCAGGTTCGCGTTCTGGTCACCCCACCAGTGGGTGTGGTTGATGCCGCGAGCGAGGAAGGCGTGGCCGTTGCCGTCGTAGATCTGCCCGTCCTTCACGAAGAAGCCCGACGACAGCACCGACGCCGGCGGCGTCACCACCGTGGGATCCGTCGAGGGTGGCGGGTCCGTCGACGGTGGCGGGTCCGTCGAGGGCGGCGGGTCCCTCGACGGCGGCGGGTCCGTCGAGGGCGGGTCCGTCGCCGGCGGCGGATCGGTCGCCGGCGGCGGGTCGGCGGGGCTCGTCGCCGACGGATCCGGCAGCACCGGCCCCACCGCGACGCGCGGGTTGCGCTGCAGGTGCGGCTTGCCCGAGCCCCGCAGCGAAGACGACGCGGCGTCTCCGCCGGAGCCCGCGGACGGGGCGCAAGCGGTGACGACGACAAAAAGAGCGATCAGTGCGAACCGGTGCAAACGAGCATCCTCCGCCCCCTCCTGTGCGGGGCGGACCGTAGGCGCGCGATCTCGGGCGCGTCGACGTGGGAATCGTCGCACACGACTCCGTGAGCGAGGCCGCTGCGCGCCCTCGCCGGACGCGGAGAGCGGCGCCGCTCAGATGCCGAAGCGGTAGCCGAGGACGACGCCGGCGCCGACGGGCGCGCCCACGGCGGCGAGCGGGAAGGTCAGGCCCCAGCCCGCGCGCCCGTCGAGCTCGAGCAAGCCGGGGCCCACGCGATACGCGAGGCCGGCGACAGCCTGCGCGGCGGCGCCCGGCAGCACGCTCCGCTGCTCGTCGGCGGCGCCGGCGTCGTCGACCTCGTCGGTGATCACGAAGCCCGCGCCCGCGCCGAGGTGGAGCGCGAGGCCCGGCGCGAGCAGCGGACGCCAGGCCGCCTCCACCAACAGCGGGAACGAGCGGTGATCCACGTGCGCCGGCGCCGCCACCGACTGCAACACCGACACCGAGAGCCCCGCGTGCACGGCCCCGCCGAGCCCCGGCAGCCGCACCAGCAGCGAGAGCTCCGGCCCCGCCTGCAAGAGCGCGCCGTAGTTGCTCGCCCCCTCGAGCCCAGCGCCGACCAACAGCCGCGCGCGCGGCCGCGGCACCGTCTTCACCGTGGTGTCCGCCGACAGCGCGCCGAAGGCTCCCCGCACCTCGACGAAGCCCGCGCGGTCCGCCGGCGCCGGCACGAAGCGCGCGCGGTACAGCGTGCCGTCGACGGTGGCGGCCACGAGCTGGCCCGCTGCGCCGTCCACGGCCATCGCCGCGCCCGTGGGGACGAGCGGGTTTCCCACGGCGTCCACCGCGCGCAGGTGGAGCTCCACGGAGCTCCTGCCGTCGGCGACGACGGCGTCGGCGGGATCGAAGCGCAGCCGCGCGGGCTTGCCCGGCAACAGCGAGATGCGCCGCGTGCCGAGCACCGCCCCCGACGACGCCCGCGCCGTGAGCGTGGCCGCGAGCGCGCCCTCGTGCGCGGGCAGCCGCGCCGGCACCACCCACGCGACGCTGCGCGCGTCCTTGCCCGCGGGCGACACGGAGTCGATGCGGCCGAAGTCGACGTCGACGCTGGCGGCGTTGGCGGGAACGGCGTTGCCCGCCTCGTCGAACAGCCGCAGCTCCACGTGCACCGTGCGCGGATCGTCGGCGGTGAGCACCTTGGTGCGGGTGTCGAGCGACGCGCGCGCCGGCCGCCCGGACAACAACTGCACCGCCGCCGTCGCCGTGGAGCCGGGCGCGTCCACGAGCGACACGTCGATCTTCGCCGTGCCGCGCGCCGCCTTCCCCGGGTGGAACAACAGCTCGAACATCCCGGGCGACAGCGGCACGGGCTCCTTGGACACCGCGCCCGCGCTCGCCTTCGTCTCGAGCTTGGCCTCGTACAGAGGCGCCCCCTTCTTGTCGACGGCGAACACCAACAGGCGCGCCTCGCCGCTGCCGTCGGCGGCGGCGACGTCGTCGAGGGCGACGACGGCCAGGCGGTTGAAGGTGGGGACGTCGAGGTCGATGACCTTTTGCGACTCGTTGCCGACGTCGTCGACGGAGCGCGCCACGGCGTGCTCGGGGCCCGGCGGCACCACGATGGGCACGCTCGCCTCGCCGGCGTCGCCCGCGGTCACGGGGCCGAAGCTCTCGTTGCCGATGAACACCGTCACCGCGCTCCCGGGCTTCGTCTTGACCGTGGTCCGGCCCTTGCCCCACAGGGGGAGCGGCACGAAGCCCACCGCCGTGCCGGTGGCCGTCTCGAGCGTGGCGGAGACGATGGCGACGTGCGGGAACGCCTCGCCCGGCGGGGTGAAGGTGGCCGTCCAGGTGCCGGGGCCCGTGCGCCGGGGCGGGCCCACCCTCCCCGTGGACGCCGACAGCGTGGGCGCGGCCACGTCGAGCGGCCCGCCCGAGGGGGTCTTCGCGGCCAGCTCGAGGGTGACGCCGTGCGCGTCGCCGAGGACGATGCGCGGCTCCCGGACGGTCCAGGTGAAGGCGTCGACGTCGAGGCCCCGGGGCGCCGACACGGCCGGCGCGGCGGCCGCGAGGGACGCGGCGACGGCGGCGCAGATCCGAGCACGAGCACAGCGCGGCAAGCGGCGCTAATCTATCTCCGGCCGTGGGGGCCGCCGAATTTCCGCGCCGGAGCGTCCGGCGCACGACACACGAGGACGAGTTGGTTCACGTTCGCCGCGCAACCACCCCGGAGCAGTTGGCCGCGTGCCTGCAAATCCGCCGCGTGGTGTTCATCGAGGAGCAGAGCGTCCCCGAGGCCGACGAGCTCGACGACCTCGACGCCGTCTGCCGGCACTTCCTCGCGGCGCCCGGCAAGAACAGCCCCGCCCGCGAGGCCGTCGGCACCGCCCGCATCCTCTTCCTCTCCGACGGCACCGCCAAGGCGCAGCGGGTGGCGGTGCTCAAGGAGCACAGAAAGAGCGGTGTCGGCGCCGCCTTGATGTTCGCCCTCGAGGGCGAGGCCGCCCGCGCCGGCCTCGCCACGCTCGTGCTCGGCAGCCAGTTGTCGGCCGTGCCCTTCTACGAGCGCCTCGGCTACGAGGCGTACGGCGACGTCTTCGTCGACGCCGGCATCGACCACCTCATGATGCGCAAGAACGTGTTGTGACTAGCGGGCGGTGACGAAGCGGGCGATCTCGCCGTCCGTCGGCGGCCGGCCGCACGAGGCCAACACGCCGATCCAGTGATCGGCGCCGAGCGCGCCGTCGTAGATGCGCCGGGCGGCCCGCTCGGACAGACCGTGCGCGCGGGCCTGGCGGAGAAACCAGGCCCAACACGCGCGCTCGGCGAACAGCCCGATGCCGAAGGGCACCGACGCCACCACCGGCGCGAGGATCCCGAGGATCAAGCGGCCGTGCACCACGAGGCCGACGCCGACGACGGCCGCGGCGGTGAGCCCGAGGCCCGACAACTGCATCCACCCGCGCGCCTTGTCGAGGCGCAGCCGGGCGCGCACCAAAGACGCCACCAGGCGCTCGTCCGCCTCGTGCGCCTCCAGCTCCCGCAGCGCCCCCGAAAACGGCGCCTGCCAGGTGGAGGCGGCCAGCGGCGCGACCGGGAGGGCGGGAGGTGTCGGCACCCCTTGAGGATAGCGAGGGCGAAGGGCTCGTGCCCGTTCGCCGGCGAAGGACGTCAGGCGAAGAGGGACTGGGACAGGCGCGACAACACGGCCTGGACGCCGGCGTCGCCCTCCTTGAGCAGGTCGATCTTCTTCACGCTGGCGAGGACGGTGGTGTGGTCGCGGTCGCCGAAGCAGCGCCCGATCTCGGGGAGGCTCCGGCCGAGCTGCTGGCGCACCAGATACATCGCCACCTGGCGGGCGCGCGTCACCTGCCGCTGCCGCGAGGGCCCCGTGAGGTCCTTGCTGCGCAGCCCGTAGTACGCCGCCACCACCTCGATGACGCGGGCGACGGTGACCTCGGCGCTGCGCGTGGCGAGCACGGGCCGGAGCTGGTCTTTGGCCTGCGACAGCGTGATCGGCTCGCGCGTGATGGAGGAGAAGGCGGACAGGCGCACGAGGGCGCCCTCGAGCTCGCGGATGGAGGTGGTGATGTGCGACGCCAGGTACTCGGCGACGTCGAGCGGCAGGGCGCAGCCGAGGGTGTGCGCCTTCTGTTCGAGGATGGCGATGCGCGTCTCGATCTCGGGCGGCTGCACGTCCGCCACCAGGCCCCACTGCAGCCGCGTCTTCAGGCGCTCCTCGAGGCCGGCAATCTCGTGGGGGTAGCGGTCCGAGGTGACGACGATCTGCTTGTGCGTCTCGTGCAGCGCGTTGAACGTGTGGAAGAACTCGTCCTGCGACGCGTTCTTGCCGGCGAGGAACTGCACGTCGTCGATGAGCAGCAGGTCGCAGCCGTCGCGGTAGCGCCGGCGGAACTCGTCGAAGCGGCGCTCGTGGATGTCGTGGATGTACTCGTTCACCCACTGCTCCGCCGACAGGTACACCACGCGCATCTGCGGGTGGCGCTGCAGCGCCTCGTGCCCGATGGCGTGCAGCAGGTGCGTCTTGCCGAGGCCGGTGCCGCCGAAGAGGAACAGCGGCGAGTAGCGGGCGCCGGGCAGCTCGGCGACGGCGGTGCAGGCGGCGAAGGCCATGCGGTTGGAGGGGCCGGTGACGAAGGCGTCGAAGCTGTACTTGGGGTTGAGGCGGCTCGGCCGCGCGCGGCCCTCCCGCGGCACGAAGGGCACCACGGGCGCGGGGGCGCGGCGGGCGGCGCTCTTGTGGGGCGCGGCGTGGGGCGCGCTGTGGGGGCCGGTCTGCGGCGCGGCCTGGCCCCCGTCGGCGGCGGGGGCCTCGGCGGCGGGGGCCTCGGCGGCGGGGGCCTCGGCGGCGGGGGCGGCGTCGTACACCGCGGGATCGTGCTCGACGACGACGCGCACGGGGCGGCCGGCGACGGCGGCGGCGATCTCGGCGAGCTCGGCGCCGTAGTGATCGCGCGCCCAGTCGCGCGCGAAGGCCGACGGCGCGAGGACGACGAGCTCTGTGCGCCCCTGCGCCGGCTGCACCAGCGAGCGCGGGCGCAGCGGCTCGAGGAAGCCCCGGAAGGCGAAGAAGGACATGCGCTGCGCCATCCGCTCGAGCACCGCGCCCAGGAGCCGGGCCGCCTCTCCGGCGCTGTCGTCCGCCGGCGTGGGCACGCCCCGGGGGGGTGTGTGCTCGGGGGCGTGCGGGTGGCTCTTCTTGGGCGTCAACGCGGCTCCGAACGGCTTCAAACGACACACACCCCCGAGCGGAGCGCGGGCCCCGCGCGCGAACGCGCCGTGTTCCATGTTCCTCGACGACGAGGGAGAGTCTTCCTAGCAGACGCCCGATTTTTCTTTCAAGGACCATCTCGCGTTTTTGCAGAGACGTCGACGTGTCGCGCAGTTGCGTCCGGATCTTCACGCGTCGCCTCGTGCGTGCCGGCGCCGAAGACGCGACCGTGGCGTCGATCCGGGCGGATGTTTCGCGCGGCGCGTGCGCCTTTCGCCCCCGCGTGATCCGGGGGCGATCCGGCACCCGCCGGCGCCCGGTGCGCGCCCGAGCGTGCCGATCCACCCTCGATGCATCGTGAAGATCTGCGCGCGGGGGCCCGTGGCGCGCGGGCGGTCCATTGACAAGCGGCGCCGACCTCGTGAGGGTCGGGCCGTTCTCCATCCCTCGTCGCGAGACGTGGAGCATTTATGGCCAAGCCGCTTCGCACCTACCAGCCCTCCCGCATCAAGCGCATTCGCACGCACGGCTTTCGCGCGCGCATGGCCACGCCCGGCGGCAGGAACGTCATCAAGCGTCGCCGCGCGCACGGCCGCCAGAGCCTCGCGCCCACCGTCTACGAGAAGTAGCGCTCTCGAGCCGCTGATCGCCGTTGCGCCCCTCGTCGATCGACCCGGAAGGCCTCCCGCGGGCGCGCCGGCTCCGTCGGAGCGCCGACTTCAGCCGCGTCGAGCGGCAAGGTCGCCGCGCGTCGGGCGCCTTCGTGACCGCGATCGTGCGCCAGGGCGGGGGTCGCGTGGGCTTCACGGTCTCGAAGAAGGTGGGCAACGCGGTGGTGCGAAACGCGGTGAAGCGGCGCCTGCGCGAGATCGCCCGGCACCACCAGGAGCTGTGGCGCTTCCGGGATCTGGTGCTCGTCGCCAAGCCGGAGGCGGCGGGCCGGTCGCTCGCGGAGCTCGCGGCCGACGTGCTCGCCACCCTGCACAAGCTCGACGAAGGCGGCGCACGGCCGCGAGGGAGAACGCGTGACAAAGCGCGTGAAGAAACGCCGCGCTGACGACGCGCTCGTCCCCGACGAGGCACAGCTCAACCGCGAGCTCGTCGACGACGAGCCGCCGCCGCGCGAGTCGCGCGGGGACAAGAAGCGGCGCGCCGAGCAGCTCGAGCGCCTGGGCGAGAGCCTGGTGAAGCTGCCCCCGGGCAAGCTCGCCCGCGTGCCCATGCCCGACGACCTCGACGCCGCGGTCCACGAGGCGCGGCGCATCCTCGACAAGGGCGCGCACGGCGGCTACCGCCGGCAGGTGCAGTTCATCGGGCGCATCATGCGGACGCTCGACGCCCAGCCCATCGCCGACGCGCTCGAGCGCATGAAGAGCGAGGACGCGCCGTCATCGGCGGCGTTTCGCGCGGCCGAGCGCTGGCGCGATCGGCTGATGGCCGAGGGCGACGCAGCGCTCGAGGCGCTCGTGCAGGAGAAGCCCGACGCGGACCGCACCCGGCTGCGGCAGCTCGTGCGCGCCAGGTCCACGCGCGTGCTCTTCCGCGAGGTGAAGGCGCTGTTCGATCCCCCGGCGCCGTAGCCCGGCGGCGTGCGGGCGCCACAGGGGCGCCGCGCGAGATCCGCGCCTCAAGCCGGCAGCGCGCGAGCCGATGCAGCGGGGGTGCCCTCGACGACCTCACTCTGCGTCGTGATCGCCCTCGCCGCGCCGGCGGCGGCGTGCGGCCACCACGTCCGGCACGCCCTGGAAGCGCAGGAGTCCGACACGTCTCTCGAGCCCGCGCTCGTCGAGCCGCTCTCCCCCGTGTCCGGCGTCGACCCGCGGCGCGCGCGGGTCGGGCGGCGCCTCTTCTTCGACAAGCGCCTGTCGCGCGACGAGTCGATCTCCTGTGCGAGCTGCCACGATCTCGCCCGCGGCGGCGCCGACGGCCGGCGCGTGTCCGTCGGCGTCGACGGGCACACCGGCGTGCGCAACGCACCGTCGGTGCTCAACGCGGCGCTGAGCTTCACGCAGTTCTGGGATGGGCGCGCGCCGACGCTGGAGGCCCAGGCGCTCGCCCCCGTCGACAACCCGAACGAGATGGGCGCGAGCTGGCCCGTCGTCGTCGCCCGCATCCGCGCCGACGAGAGCCTGTCGCGCGATCTCGCCGCCGAGGACCCGCGCGGGGTCACGGCGGGGAGCATCGTCGCCGCCATCGCCGCGTACGAGCGCACGCTGCTCCCTCTCGACAGCCCCTTCGATCGTTCCCTGCGCGGCGACGAGAGCGCGCTGTCCGCGCAGGCGAAAGACGGCTACCGCCTGTTCAAGGCCCTCGGCTGCGTCGCGTGCCACCAGGGCCGCGGCCTCGGCGGCAACATGTTCCAGAAGCTCGGCGTCGTCGTCGAGGTGCCCGTCGACGACCCGGGCCGCTTCGCCGTCACCGGCGACCCGCGCGACCGCTCCACCTTCAAGGTCCCGAGCCTGCGCAACGTAGCGCTCACCGCCCCCTACCTCCACGACGGCTCCGCCGCCACCCTCGAGGACGCCGTGCGGACGATGGGCTGGCACCAGCTCGGCGTCCACCTCGGCGACGCCGACGTCGCGCGCCTCGTCGCGTTCCTCGCGTCTTTGACCGGCGCGCCGCCGCAGGAGGATGACGGTGCCTGAGCGCGGGCGGAACTGGCGTCGCGCGCTCGCGGCCTTCGGCGGCGGCTGCGTCGTCGTGTCCGGCGTCGTCATCTGGAAGGCCGCGTCCTTCGACCCCGTCACGCAGGCGGCCGCCGCCGACGCCCTCGAAGACGTCAAGGTCGTCGACGGCGAGCTGCAGCGCTACGTGCTCGCCGCGCGCTTCGGGCTGCTGCAGCAGTACGATCCGCTCGTCACGAAGAGCCGCGAGCTGGCCGCGGCGACCGCGCGCGCGCGCGGGGCGATCCAGCGGCTCGACGGCGCCGCGGCGCCGCAGCCGGAGCTGCGCGCGCTCGACGCCGCCGTGAACGCGCGGCTCGCCGCCGTGGAGCGTTTCAAGCCGGCGAACGCCACGCTCGCGAACTCGCTGCGCTTCTTGCCGTCGGCCCTGCGCGCGGAGACCCGCGCCGTCGAGGCGAACGGGCCGCGCGAGCAGTGGCTCGCGGGCGCGTGCCTCCTCGGCGAGCTGGCGCTCACCGAGAACGTCGGCGTCAGCGACGCGGGCGCGCAATTCGAGAGCCTCGCCGCCACGCTCGACAAGACCGCCGCCGCGTTCCCCGCCGCGACGGTGCAGCAGACGGAGCTCCTCGTGCGGCACGCGCGCCTGATCGACAGCGGGGCGCGGGCGATGAGGCCGCTGATGGCGACGCTCACCGACAACAGCGTCGAGGACGCCGTCCACCGGCTGCGCGCCGCCCACGACGTCGAGGCCACGCCCGGCGAGGAGTCCGCGGCGCGCTGGCGGTGGGCGCAGTGGGCGTGGGTGGCGGTGCTCCTGGCGCTCGTCATCGCGGGCGGAAAGAAGCTCGTGGACCTCTATGTCACGCTCGAGCGCCGGGTGGCGGAGCGCACCCAGGAGCTGCGCGCGACGCTCGAGGAGCAGCGCCGCATGGAGATCGAGCTGCGCCAGGCCCAGAAGCTCTCCGCGGTGGGCCAGCTCGCGGCGGGCGTCGCCCACGAGCTCAACACGCCCATCCAATACGTCTCGGACAACACGCTGTTTCTCAAGCGCAGCTTCGAAAAGCTCGTCGCCACCGCCGTCGGCTACCAGAGCGCCGCGCAGACCGGCGTCGGCATGGAGGCGGCCGATCAGGCCGCCGCGCGCGCGCGGCTGCCGTACCTCGCCGACGAGGTGCCGAAGGCGATCGATCAGTCCATGGAGGGCCTGCGCCGCGTGGCGTCCATCGTCACCGCGTTGAAGGGCTTCTCGCACCCCTCGCGCGGGGAGAAGACGATGGTGTCGCTGCGCGAGGCCGCGGAGACCACGTCCACCGTGGCGCGCAACGAGTGGAAGTACGTGGCCGACCTCGACCTCGACATCGCCGACGACCTGCCCTTGGTGCCGGCGCTGCGCGACGAGCTCAACCAGGTGATCTTGAACCTCGTGGTGAACGCGGCGCACGCCATCGAGGAGAAGAGCGCGGGCACCGAGCGCCGCGGGCGCATCACGATCTCCGCCCGCGTCGCCGGCGACGACGCCGAGCTGTCGGTCACCGACGACGGCGCGGGCATCAGCGACGAGGTGAGGCAGCACGTCTTCGAGCCCTTCTTCACCACCAAGCCCGTGGGGAAGGGCACCGGCCAGGGCCTCGCCATGGTCTACGCCGTCGTCGTCAAGAAGCACGGCGGCGTCGTCCGGCTGGACTCGGAGCCCGGCCGCGGCACCACCGTCACGATCTCGCTGCCGCTCGGCGAGCGGGGCGGTCCCGATGACGTCGACGCCACCCCGGCCCCGGCCGCGGCCGCCTGAGCACGCTCACTGCTGGGTGACGGTGACGGTGTACGAAGGCACCTCGGCGCCCTGGTAGCCGGTGAGCACGGCCATGACGACGTCATCGGGCGCGAGGACCACGTCGGCGATGGGGCACCAGCCGGCGTCGCTGCCGTCGTCGCTGCTGACGTCGAGCGTGTTGCCGGCGCTGTCGAAGACCTCGATCTCGGGGTCGAAGGGCGCGTCGCCGATGGTGCACTCGCCGAGGCCGCCGACGGAGACCTCGATGATCACCTCGAGGTCGGTGGCGAGAGGGTTGTGGACGGCCCAGGTGTCGACGTCGCCGGGCGGGAGGCTGCCGGTGCCGAACACCTGCGTGACGTCGGAGTCGAGGAGGTCGGCGCCGGCGGGGTCGTCGTTGGCCGGCTCCATCTCGGGCACGGTGCTCTCGAAGGCGCAGCTCGCGGAGCAGCCGTCGCCGTCGGCGGCGCCGCCGTCGTCGCACTCCTCGTCGGGCACGTCGACGACGCCGTCGCCGCAGTCCGGTGCCGTGAAGCTCGCGCTCACCTGGTAGGGCCCGTCGACGCCCGGCTCGAACGCGGAGACGACGAGGAAGAGGGGCACGCCGGCCTGCGCGGGGAGGTCGAGGTGCTCGGGGATGTCGGCGGGCTGATCGTCGACGCAGCCGCCGACGTCGTAGCCGGACATGTGGCAGCCGCCCTGGCGCGCCCAGACGATGACGTCGGTGGTGCCGGTGACGTCGACGTGGAGCGTGCCCGTGGCGGGGGGATCGAAGCGCCAGATCTCACCGGCGGACGCGCAGGCGTCGTAGTCGTCGACGAGCGGGAAGGCGCCGCTCGTGTCGCCGGACTGATCCGCGAGCGCGAGCGCGCGGGGCGCGAGGCACGTGCCGGTGTCGACGACGCCGGGGAGCTCGCACACGCCCGTGTGGTTCGCGTCGCAGCTCTCGTCGTTCCAGGTGCCGTCGCCGTAGACCTGCGCGCAGTCCTCGACACCGTCGGAGTTGTTCGGCTCGCCGTCCGCCCAGTTTTCGTAGACGAGCGGCGTGCCGTCGATCCAGCGGAAGTCGCCCTCGACGACGGCGTCGCCGAGCCCCATGAACGGCTCGGTCGCGTCCGCCGCCACGCCGAGCATGCGGCTCTCCGCCTCGCTGGTGATGACCGCCAGCGTTCCCCCGTGCGCCTCGCAGAGCTGCTCCTGCACCGCCGCGGGCGCCGGCGTGGGGCAGACGAGGTAGCGGTCGCCGAACGCCGAGGGGAAGCAGTCGTCGCCCTCGCCCTCGCCCTCGCCCTCGCCTTCGCCCTCGCCTTCGCCCTCGCCCTCGCCCTCGCCCTCGCCCTCGCCCTCGCCCTCGCCCTCGCCTTCTCCTTCTCCTTCTCCTTCTCCTTCTCCTTCGCCCTCGCCCGGGGGGATCGCCACGCACGCGTCGGCGACGCAGGCGTAGCCGGCCAGGCAGGCGTGGCCGGCGTCGCAGGCCTTGTCGCCGAGGTCCGTGTCGAGCACGCAGCCGGCGAGGGGCGCGAGGAAGCAGAGGGCGGCGAGGCGGTTCACCGCGCCAAGAGTAGCGCGCTCGGCCGCGGCGCTCTCGTTGGGCCACCGACCCGCGACCCACGACCCACGACGCCGTCGCGCGCGTGAGCCTGCCCCGGGACGCCACGCGCCGCGCGCGATCGACGCACCGCGGCGCGTGGGCGCTGCCGGATTGCGCTTCGAGGCTCGCGTGCTCTCATCGCGGGTGGAGGTCCGCATGCGCTCGTCCCCGCTCGTCCGCTCCGCCGCCGTCGCCTTCGCAGTCGTGGCCGCGATGCTCGGCAGCGCCCGCGCGGACGCCGCGCCGAGCGGCAAGCTCGAGGCCGCGGTGGTCGCCAACGCCGACGCCGTCGTCGAAAAGACCGGCGAGCCCGAGGTGCAGTTCGTCGCCACCCACATCGTCGCGAGCGACCTCGCCAACAAGCGGCTCGTCTGGACGCTGTTCGTGAAGCGCAAGCTCGCGCCCTGGACCGCCGCGCGGAACTACCCCCTCGGCACATCGTTCGCGAAGAGCGCGCGGCAGCCGCTGCCCGACGTCAAAGGCGCGCTCCTGTACGCCACCCTCGCCACCGACGGCTTCCTCCCCGGCGAGCACGAGGCCGCCGTCGTCGCCACCGTCGCGGGCAAGGAGGTCTTCCGCGAGGAGCTCTCCTTCGTGCTGAAGGCGCACGCCTTCCACCCGCTCGCGAAGCCGCTGCCCGCCATGGCCGGCGCCACCGCCCGCCGCTAAACACCGATCAGGTTGCCGCGAGCGTTCGGACGCGGCTCAGACAACGAGCCGTTCCTTCTCGAGCTCCGCGCGGCGCGCCGAACGCCGGAGGGGCGCCTTCGCGCTCGCGATCGCAACCACGTCGAGCACGGGCTGGCACGCCTCGCGACGCGCAGCGGCCCCCGCGCTCGCTCCCGTGGGCGGCGCAAGAATCTCTTCGAGCGCCGCCACGCCTCCGTCGTCAACCTGCGGCCAGGCTGTTCGTGGGGCTGCGCTCACGGCACAGCGACGAGAGCGAGCTGCACGACGTCCTCGCGCTCGACGACTTCTGCGCGCACCCGCCCCGCTATCGCTTGCTCGGGCACAACGACTGGATCCTCGGCCGCGGCGACGTCACTTCGCCGGCTTCTCGCCCGTTTTCCTCTCGGCCTCGAGCTTCTCCTTGAGCTTCTCGAGGCGCCTGCCGCTGCGGTCGCCGATGGTGGACCGGTAGAGGATGGAGCCGAAGGCGGTGAGCACCACGGTGAGCGCGCCGATGACGATGGCTACTTCCATCAGGCAAGAACCTCGGAGACCGGCGTGTTGCTCGATTCGAGGCCGTTGCCAATGGAGGACCGGGCGCTGCCCATGGCCTCGAGGATGGTGACGAGCACGTTGTTGGTGTTCTTGCGGATGCCGAGGGTGGTGCCGCCCCGGACGTGGATGCCGGGGAACTTCATGGCGCCGCCGCACTTGCCGGCGAGCACGATGGGGTAGTCAGCGTTGCTGTGCGTGAGGCCCTCGGCGAGGTCGCTGGTGGCGAGCCACAACGACTGGTCGAGGAGGTTGCCCGCCCCCTCGGGGGTGTTTTGGAGCTTCACCAGCAGGTCGTTGAAGCGGGCCATGGTGTAGACGGTGCAGGCGTGCACGAGGTCCTGGGTGGCGTCGCTGCCGTCGTGGGTCATGTCGTGGTGGCCCGTGGTGACGCCGGGGACGTCGTGGAACACGGTGTAGCCCACGGAGCCCGTGAACATGAAGGAGGCCGTGCGCGTGATGTCGCAGGCCATGGCGAGCACCACGATGTCGCTCATGGCGTCGTTGACGGCGATGAGCTGCTCCTCGCCGCCGACGTCGCTGTTGTCCTCGGTGACGGGGTCGGGGATCTGGCAGGCGCCCGACAGCACCGGGGGCAGCGCGAGGATGCGTTGGCGCAGCTCGCTGATGCCCGTGAGGTGCGCGTCGAGGCGCTGGCGATCGTTCTGGCCCAGGCGGCCCTGGAGGGCGCGCGCCTCGTCGGCGACGGCGTCGAGCACGCTGACGCGCAGGTTCTGGCGCGGGTCCGTGGAGTCCGGCGGCGTGAACGAGCCGAACATGCGCGTGAACAGCGCCGCCGGCGAGCGCTCCGGCTCGATGGGGTTGTCCGGCCCGCGGTGCGAGATGAACTCGAGGGTGGGCCCCTCCGACGTCACGATGCGCTTGCTCACGCCGAGCGCGAGCACGGGCTTGTCGGGCGACAGCTCGCTCGCCAGGAGCTGATCGATGCTCGGCCCGCCGAACTTGGAGCTGTAGTTGGAGTTGGGGTGGTCGAGGGCGATGAACTCGACGCCGGAGAGCATGCCGCTCTCGCCGCCGTGGTGGCCGCGCGGGCCCGCCGCCTTGACCTCGTAGTTGGACACGACGTTGAGGTAGTCCTTCACCGGCGCGAGGGGCGCCAGCGCCGGCGACAGCGTGAAGCCCGCGCCGGTGTTCGGCGGGTTCCAGCGATCGAGGCGCACGCCGTTGCCCCAGAACCACACGCCGAAGCGCTTGGGCAGCGCGCCGCCGTCGGCGAGGGCGTCGCCGTGGTCGTTGAGCATGATGTCGAGGGCGGGCAGCGCGATGGCGACGCCCGCCGCTCCCCGCAAGAAGGTCCGGCGCGACAAGCTCGTGGCGCGGGGGCGGGTCCCCCGCTTGAGACGGCGGCTCATGGGGCACCCTCCGGGCGGGCTACGCGTCTGAAGGCGTCCGACGTGGCGATGTCGACGAGGGCCTCCTTCAGGCGATAGCCGCTGTCCTCGAAGGCCTGGCCGACGAGGTCGAGCGACGGATCTTCGCTGTCGGACTCGACGTGGCCGGTGGCCTGGCGGAAGAGGTTTCGCACCAGGCACATGGGGACGTCCGCGGAGTCCCCCAGCGCCCGCTCGAGGGCGATGCCGTCGGCGACGGGGACGCCGTCGACGTCGGTGGCGGTGTTGATGGGCAGCCCGCGCTCGTGGGTGCGGAAGCGGCCGACCTGATCGAAGCTCTCGAGCGCGAAGCCGAGCGGGTCCATCATCGAGTGGCAGCCGGCGCAGCTCGGGTTGTCCATGTGCGCCTCCATGCGGTCGCGCGTGGTCTGCGGCAGGTCCTGCTCCGTGGGCTCCGGCAGCGTGGTGTTGACGTTGTCCGGCGGCGCGGGCACCGCCTGGCACATCAGGCTCTCGCGGATGAACTTGCCGCGCAGCGTGGGCGAGCTCCTGTGCTCGTGGGCGAAGCGCGCGAGGAACGCGCCCTGCGTGAGCAGGCCCGCGCGGTGCGTGGAGGGATCGAGCGTGACCTTGACGAACTGCGGGCCGCTGCCGGGCAGGGGGAGCCCGTAGAACGAGGCGAGGTCGTCGTTCAAAAAGGTGTAGCCGCCGGAGAACAGCTCGCGGGCGTCGGCGTTCCTGTCCCAGACCACGTCGTCGATGAAGCGCAGCGACTCCTGGCGCATGTCGGCGCGGACGTCGTCGGTGAGGCCGGCGTCGGGCCGCTCGACCACCGGCAGGAAGTCGGTCATCCCGAGCTTCTCGTCGAAGAACTGGTGCAGCGCGTCCCGGGCGCGGGGATCGTCGAGGAGCTGCTCGGCGTAGACGCGCACGCCGTCTTTGTCGTCGAGGTCGCCGCGCTCGGCGGCGTCGAGCAGGGCGTCCGACGGCGTGGTGCCGAGGAGGAAGAACGACAGCCGCGACGCGACCTCGTTCCCCGTGAGCGGCCGATCGTCGCCGCTGCCGGCGCCGACCTCGACGAGGTAGATGAAGCTCGGCGACTGGAAGATGCCGGCCACGGCGAACTCGAGGCCCATGTCGAAGTCGCCGTAGCCGTCCTTGGCCTCGGCCCAGATGCCGGTCCAGCGATCGAGCTCCTCGGGCGTGAGGGCGCGGCGGAAGGCGCGCCGTCCGACGGCGGAGATGATCTGGCGGGCGCAGTCCTCGTCGTCGAACGCCGCCGGCGCGCACACGCGCCACGACTGCGGCGCGCCGCCGTGCACCGCGATCTGCGCCGCGGCGAAGGCGTTGTCTTCGATCTTGTCGACGTCCGTGGGGTCGAGGGCGAGGCTGGCGCTGCCGACGGTGGCGAAGCCGTTCACCGGGTGATCGCCGAGGGGCTGGACCGCCGCGGCGGCGTCGTCGCCGAGGATGTCGCGGATGGCGTTTTCGTACTGGTACGAGACCAGCCGCCGCAGCCGCGCGTCGGCGGGGGCGAACGTCCCGGGGCGGTCCGGCAGCGTGTGCTCGCCGTCGTCCCCCGGCTGGCCCGGCTGGCCCGGCCCGCCCGCGACGTGGCCGTGGGGGAGCTGGACGGTGCACGCGGGCGCGAGCGCCGCCGCACAGGCGGCAAAGGCGGCGATCCAGGGCGCGCGTGGCATCGATCCTCCGGCAGGCGGGCGGACAGTACAGGAGAAGGGTGCCGGGGAAACCACCGTCGGTCATCCGACGGAGGACCGATGCCTAGTCGTGCGTTTCCCCGGGGGGCCACACGGGGCGCGGCAGCCACGCCCGCACGTCGAGGCGCCCGGCGTAGTGCAGGAGCGGGGGCTCCGCGGGCAGCGCCACGCCGATCTGCTCCGTCATCGCGCAGGAGAGTCCCTCCGCCCGCGCGGGCTGCAGCGGCCAGGGCGCGTGCGCGATGTCGCCGCGGAGCACGCGGCCGCCGTGCGCGGCGTACAGCGTGAGCCGGTCGGTGAGGAAGTGCTCCAGGGAGCCAGGCGCCGCCTCACGAGGCGGGCCGTCCGGGGCGTAGCGGAGCTCCAGCCGCGCCGGCGCCGCGCCCGCGTGGGTGCGCGTGCTCGCGTAGGCGACGGCGTCGCCCTCGCGCGTGACGCGCATGTCCGCGTCGAAGTAGGGCAGGTGGAACCCCGCTCGTGCGGCGCGCACCGCCAGGCGGCTGGCGGCGTCGAGGGAGAAGAACCACACCCCCGGCGTGCCCCGGCAGGTGACGTACGTCCGCACGTTCAGCTCGGCGAAGCGCGCGGCGCCGGGCACCGGCGGCGCGAAGCGCGCGCGGACGCCGCTCATCACGAAGGGCACCACGCCGATGAAGGCGCGCCCGTCGAACGTGTCGAGCGACAGGCCCGCGGGCAGCAGCGGCGCGAGCGCCTCGGCCGGCAGCGGCCAGTGCAGGAAGAGCAGATCTTCCCACGTCATGCGCATGGCCCAGCGCCGGGGGTGTCGTTGCGCGGCGTGGGGCACGGCTCTCACGCTCCGCCGCTTAGCGCCTGGCCCGGGCGCAGGGAACACGCAGCGGGTGCGGACCGGCCCTGGGTCGATCGCCCGACACCGCAAGAAGTGCCGCCGGCGTCGTGGGCGCGGCGCGACGACCGGCTGGTGGATCGCGGCTTGCTGCACCTCTGCCGTGCCGAACCACATCGACGACAACCGGCGCGAGGCCCTGGGCCTGGTGCGCCGCCCGCTCGCCCTGCTGGCCGAGGACGACCTCGACGTGCAGGAGGCGCTCGCGTCGTTCCTCCTCATCGAGGGGTACGACGTCGTCACCGCCGGCAACGGCGCCGACATGCTCGACGCCCTCGCCCGCTCCGCCGGCGACGTCGGGCGCGACGCCGACGTCATCGTCACCGACGTGCGCATGCCCGGCATGAACGGCTTGAGCATCGCCGAGGAGCTGCGCGCCGACGGCTGGCGCCAGCCGATCGTGATCATCTCCGCCTACGACGACGCGCTGCTCTTGAGCCGGGTGCGCGGCCTGCGCCGCTGTGCGTTCTTCGCCAAGCCGCTCGACCCCGAGCGCTTCGTGCGCGTCCTCGACGAGCTGCGCTTCACGCGCTGGCCCGCGACGAGCAGCATGCACCGGCGCTGAGGCGCCGCCGCGCGCCGGAGCCGAGCCCCGCTCGACGCGCGACGATGCTCCTCGCCGCACGCTGCGGCAGGCGTGCTCCTTGCGGAACACGCCGCCGTTGCGCGTTTCGAGGATCGCCTGCCATCGCCGATCGTTTCACGCCGACGGGTGCTCCGGCACGCCGGCGCGCTTCGGTGCCGGCTTGCACGGAGGCGGCGGGTGGAGGGGGAGTTGTGCTCCCACGACGAGCCGGCGTGGCGGGCTCGGGCGAGCGTTTGCGCGCCGGCGTGCCGGATCGAGCGATGTGCCGCAGAGCTTCGATGCGACGGCCTACGCGGCGTTGGTGGCGAGCGCGCGCAGGTTGACGACGGAGGCGTGGCGGCGCTGGTCGAAGAGATTCTTTTGCTGCCCACGGTAGCGAGCGCGGGGGCCGCTGCCGTGCCGAAGCCGGCCGACATGCCTTCTCGTAACCGGATCCGCTCTACAAGAGGCAGTTGTTGCCGACGCTGTCGCTCTGCCAGCCGCAGCGTTGGCCCGTCGACGCGCAGTCGAACGACTGCGGCGCGCCGTCCTCGCACCACTCGAGCGTGCTGCCGTCGCAGGTGCCGGCGTAGTCGAGGCCGCCGCACGGATCCGGCGGCGGCGGCGGCGGCGCGATGCAGTTGTTGCCGACGGCGTCGTCCTGCCAGCCGCACGCGGGCAGCGCCGTGGTCGCGCAGTCGACGGAGCGCACGGCGCCGCCCTCGCACCACGACAGCACGCTGCCGTCGCAGGCGCCGGCGAAGTCGAGCCCGTGGCAGGGGTCCTCGGGCGGGGGCGGAGGCGGCGGCGGCGGCGCGGGAGGGGCGCTCTCGGCGAGGCAGTTGTTGCCGACGGTGTCGTCCTGCCACCCGCACGAGGGCCGCGGCGTCTGCGCGCAGTCCACGGAGCGCACGCCGCCGCCTTCGCACCATTGAAGCACCGTGCCGTCGCAGGCGCCGGCGTAGCTCAGCCCGTCGCACGGATCCGTCGCCGGCGGCGGCGGGGCGTCGTCGGCGCCGCCGGTGACGAGCGCCATGTAGTGGTCCCAGTCGAAGTACGGCCCCGGGTCCGTGTGGTTGTTCCCGGGCACCTCGCTGTGCCCGACGATGTGCGCCCGATCCATCGGGATGCCCCAGCGCCGGCAGATGTCGCGCACCAGCCGCGCCGACGACTGCATCATGGCCTCGGTGAACCAGCCCGGCTCGTCCGCCACCGCCTCGTGCTCGATGCCGATGGCGCGCTCGTTCCAATTGAGCACGTGGAACGCGGTGTCCTGCTCGTGGACCATCTGCGTGATCTCGCCGTCCGACGAGCGGATCACGTAGTGCGCGCTCGTCAGCCGCGTGTTGATCGCCGAGCGGAACCAGCCGATGGCGCCGTCGTAGCTGCCCTCGGTGGTGTGCAGGACGATGCGGTCCACCGGCGCCGCGCGCCCGGCGTGCCAGTGGTCGTAGCGCGCCTCGAGGTAGCGCACGGCGTACGGCGAGTCCGTGGAGAGCGCCTGCGTCTTCACCTGTTGCGCGCTCGCCTTGCCGCGGCCGGAGAGGACGAGGTGCTCGCCGGTGGAGGCGTCGCCCTCCGCGCCGACGTCGATGACGCGGAGCACCTCGTCGGCGTAGTGGCCGCCGGCGACGTCGTCGTCGGCGCCGTAGCGCGCGAGCGCGTCGTGCCAGCCGCGCAGCACCTTGGGGACGTTGCCGTCGGCGCCGGCGGCGAGGACGCGCAGCGCCTCGGCGGCCGTGCGCACGTTGTCCTCGGGCACCGCGCGCGCGTCGGCCGGATCGATGCCGAGCGCGCGGGCGGCGGACGCCAGCCGCGGCTGGTCCGGCCTGTCGACGATGCCCATCAGGCCCTGCGCGCCGCGCCCGTGCTCGTCGTCGATCACGGCGTCGTGCATCCGCCAGCGCGACTCCACGTAGCCCACGGCGAGCAGGACCTCCTCGGGCACCCCGCTCTCGGCGGCGGCGAGCCGGAACGAGCGGCGCAGCGGCCCGTCCTCGTCCCTCGGAGCGACGCGGTTTTGGCAGCCGGCGGCGGCGGCGATGATCAAGATGGATGCGAGCGCGCAACGCATGGTGTCTCCCTTCCCGTTGACACGGGAGTCAATCTCTTCGCGCGCGCTTCTACATCGGAAGCCGGGTTGATTGATACATCAGTCAATATCCCGAGAACCCCGAAAACACTGACGTTTCCGTCGCCCTTTGCCGCCCCGCGGGGGGCCGGACGTCGTGGGCCTTTCGGAGGACCCCGGGCGCGACGCGGCGCACACGGCGCGCGCATCTCGAGGGGCGGCGCACCCGCGCCGGGGTAGAGTCCCGGCCATGCGTGCCGCCGTCCTCTTCGCGTTCGTCCTGGGCTTCGCCGCCGGGTGTCCCGTCCCGGGAGAGGGCGAGGGCGAGGGCGAGGGCGAGGGCGACGTCGGCGAGGGCGAGGGCGAAGGCGAGGGCGAAGGCGAAGGCGAAGGAGAAGGCGAGGGCGAGGGCGAGGGTGAGGGTGAGGGTGAGGGAGAAGGCGAGGGCGAGCCCCCCTGCGAAAACGGCGTCGACGACGACGGCGACGGCTTCGTGGACGCCGCCGACCCCGGCTGCCTCGCGGGCAACGCCGACGAGAGCGACGATCAGTGCAACGACGGCTTCGACAACGACTTCGACGGCCTCGTCGACGGTGAGGACGACGCGTGCGCCACCGGCGGCGAGCTGTCCGGGGGCATGCCCGATCTGATCGTGGTCGGTGAGCGCGGCGACGTGTTCACGGATCGCCAGGGCACTCCCACGGCGGACGGCAACCCGCGCGTGCGCCAGACCAACGTCTCCGACAGCGACCCCGAGCGCATCGAGGGCTGCTTCACCGGCAGCGGCCAGCGCAGGATCCTCGAGTTCAACGCGATCATCGGCAACGTCGGCACCGCGGACCTCGTCGTCGGCGCCACCGAGACGCACCCGCCCATCTGGGACAACAACAACGCCCTCGGCCAGCTCCAGTTCGAGGGCTGGCTGCGCTTCACCGTCACCGACGCGAGCGGCGCCGTCGTCGCCAGCGGCCACAAGGGCAGCTTCTGCATGATCGACATCTTCGACCTCGGGCTCGGCGGCCAGCAGCAGTTCCTGGACTGTGGCAGCGGCCAGGGCGTGAGCGTCAACTACGCCGACGAGTACTCCATCGGGCTGCCCTGCCAGTTCGTCGACGTCACCGACGTGCCCGCCGGCGACTACACGCTCACCATCGAGGCGGACGTCACGCACCAGCTCCCCGAGAGCGACTACACGAACAACGCCGCGTCGCTCACCTTCCACCTGGATCCCCCATGAGATCGCCCGCCTTCCCGCTCGCCGCCCTCGTGTCCCTCGGCTGGGCGCTCGCCGGCCTCGCCGCCGCGGGGGCGTGCGGGCCCACCGACGAGATCTGCGACAACGGCCTCGACGACGACGCCGACGGCCACACCGACTGCGACGACGCCGACTGCGCCGCCGAGTGCGGCGGCGGCGAAGGCGAGGGCGAGGGCGAAGGCGAGGGTGACGAAGGCGAAGGTGAGGGCGAGGGCGACGAGGGCGAAGGCGAGGGCGAAGGCGAGGGCGAGGGCGAGGGCGAGGGCGAGGGCGAGATCGTCGGCGCCGACAACTGCGTCGACGGCGCCGACAACGACGGGGACTTCCTGGTCGACCGCGCCGACCCCGGCTGTCGCGACACCACCCTCGACCGCGAGGGCGACGACGATCAGTGCCACAACGGCATCGACGACGACTACGACGGCGTCGCGGACGACGCCGACGACGACTGCATCAACTTCGCCCGCGAGGCGGACCCCGACAACCTCCCCGACCTGGTGGTGCTCGGCGATCGCGCGGGGCCCATCGAGATCGGGACCGCCCAGGTCGCCGACGGGGACCCCGAGCTCGTCGAGCACTGCTACGGCGGCACGGGCACGCGCAAGGTCCTGCGCTTCGACACCGTGGTGGCCAACATGGGCCCCGGCGTCCTCAACTACGGCGCCCCCGAGCAACACCCGGGCGTCTGGGTGCAGGACGCCTTCGGCCAGCTCGAGTTCCCCGGCTGGTCCCGCTTCACGCTCACGGACGGAAACGGCGACGTCGTCGCCAGCGGCCACAAGGGCAGCTTCTGCATGACGGACTTCACGCCCCCGCTGGTGGACAACGCGCCCCAGACGCTCCCGGGGTGCTCCGGCATCGACGTCTTCTATTACGACATCTACGGCCGTGGCCTCGCGTGCCAGTTCGTCGACATCACCGACGTGGCGCCGGGCGACTACACGCTCGGCATCGAGACCAACGTCTTCCACGACCTCCCGGAGAACAACTACGACAACAACTCCGCGGAGATCCCGGTCACCATTCCGTAGTAGGGTCCACACACCATGAGCGAGAAGCTGACCATCACGTTCGGCGGAAAGAGCATCGATCTCCCCGTCATCACCGGCGCAGAAGGCGAGAAGGCGCTCGACATCGGCAAGCTCCGGTCCACCCTCGGGGTCATCGCGCTCGACCCGGGGTTCATGAACACCGGCTCCTGCCAGAGCTCCATCACGTTCATCGACGGCGACAAGGGCATCCTGCGCTACCGCGGCTACCCCATCGAGGAGCTCGCGGAGAAGTCGACGTTCCTCGAGGTGAGCTACCTCCTGCTGCACGGCGAGCTGCCCACGCGCGATCAGCTCGACGAGTTCACGCACCACGTCACGCGGCACACGATGCTGCAAGAGGACATCAAGCGCTTCTACTCGGGCTTCCGCAAGGACGCGCACCCGATGGCCATCTGCGCCGCCGTCACCGGCGCGCTGTCGACGTTCTACCAGGACAGCCTCGACCCCCACGACGCCCGCCACGTCGAGGTGTCGTCGTACCGCCTGCTGGCCAAGTTCCCCACCATCGCCGCCTACAGCTTCAAGCACAGCATCGGCCAGCCGTTCATGTATCCACAAAACGGCCTGGACTACACGTCGAACTTCCTACAGATGATGTTCGCCACACCGTGCGAAATGTATCACGTGGATCCGGTGGTCGCGAAGGCGCTCGACCTCCTGCTGATCCTGCACGCGGACCACGAGCAGAACTGCTCCACCTCCACGGTGCGCATCGTGGGCTCGTCGAACGCCAACCTCTTCGCCTCCATCTCCGCCGGCGTGAACGCGCTGTGGGGCCCGCTGCACGGCGGCGCCAACCAGGCCGTCATCGAGATGCTTTCGCGCATCGAAAACGAGGGGATGACCGGAAAGCAATTCCTCGAGCGCGCCAAGGACAAGGGTGACACCACGCGCCTGATGGGCTTCGGCCACCGCGTCTACAAGAACTTCGATCCGCGCGCCAAGATCATCAAGAAGGCCTGCGACGACGTGCTGAACAAGCTCGGCGTGAAGAGCAAGCGCCTGGAGATCGCCAAGCAGCTCGAGGAGATGGCGCTCAAGGACGAGTACTTCGTGTCGCGCCGTCTGTATCCGAACGTCGACTTCTACTCGGGCATCATCTACGAGGCCATCGGCATCCCCGTCGGCATGTTCACGGTGCTGTTCGCGATGGGGCGCCTGCCCGGCTGGATCGCGCACTGGACCGAGATGCACAAAGACCCGACGACGAAGATCGGGCGGCCGCGCCAGATCTACCAGGGCGCCGGCGAGCGGAAGTACGTCGACATCCACAAGCGCGCGCCCGCGACCGCCGGGTGATCGCCGCCGTCGTCGCCGTCTTCCTGGCGCACGCGGCCCCCCCGGAGCCTCCGCCCGCCGACGTGCTGCCGCCGGACGCGCCCGCCGTCGTCGCGGGCGCGTCGGTGGCGGGCTTCGTCGGGGGCACGCTGTTCGCCGTGCCCGCGGTGCTCGCGCTGTTGCCCGGCCCCGGGCCGTTCGTGGCGTGGCCCGTGGGGCTCGCGCTGGCCGGCGGCGGCGCGGCCTTCGGCGGCTTCCTCGGCGAGCTCTCCTACGCGCGCATCGGCGGCTCGGGCGTGGTCGCGGGCACCGCCGCGGCGGCCGCGCTCGTCGGGGCGACCGCCGGCGGCTTCGGCGGCGCGGGGCTCGGCGCGACGACGTCATCGACGGACGCGGTCTTCTTCGGGCTCGTCGGCGCCGCCGTCGGGGGCATCGCCGGCGCAGCGGCGGGTGGCGCGGCCGGCGCCCTGTGGGTTCCGCCGGAGGAGCGCTGACCCGCCCAAAACGGCGGCGCGATGGTTCGGCTAGGCTGAGGGGGTGCGGGTGCCGACGTTCTGGCGTGGGACGGCCGCGTGGGGTCTGGCCGCCCTCGCGACGAGCGCGCTCCTCTCGGGCTGCGCCGACCCCTTGCTCCTCGCGTGCAGCGAAGGCGGCGACTGCCCCTCGGGCGTCTGCGGCGCCGGCGGCCTCTGCGCGGCGGTCGGCGAAGGCGAGGGCGACCAGGGCGAAGGTGAAGGCGAGGGCGAAGGCGAGGGCGAGGGCGAAGGCGAAGGCGAAGGTGAAGGCGAAGGTGAAGGCGAAGGTGAAGGCGAAGGCGAGGGGGAAGGCGAGGGTGAGGGCGAGGGTGAAGGCGAAGGAGAGGGCGAAGGAGAGGGCGAAGGAGAGGGCGAAGGAGAAGGCGAAGGAGAGGGCGAGCCGTGTTTCGACACCCACGACGAGGACGGCGACGGCGTCGGCGACGCCTGCGACCTGTGCCCGTCCACGTTCGATCCGGCGCAGGCGGACGGCGACGGCGACGGCGTCGGCGACGCGTGCGACCCGCGCCCCGGGACGGCCGGCGATCGCCTGGTGTTGTTCGACGCGTTCACCGGCCAGGACCCTGCGTGGCAGGTGCGCAGCGGCGGCTGGGCGTTCACCGGCGACGCGCTCGCGACGAGCTCCGTGGGCGACGCGCAGCTCGTGCGGCGGACGGACCTCTCGTTGTCCCGCGTGCGCGTCGACGTCAACGCCGTGATCACGAACGTCGACACCGCGGGTCAACAGAACTTCGGGGTGATCACCTACCTGGACACCTCGGACAGCGGCATCATGTGCGACGCGCTCGGCGACGACGGGTTCCTCCAGCACGTCGACGTGCACGACGTCTCGGGCAACGGCGTCGGGACCGCTGCCACGTTCGCCGTGCTCTCCCCGGGAGCGCTGCCGAACGGAAACCCCTTCGTCTTGACGAACCAGACCGTCGACGGCGCGGTGAGCTGCGCGTTTTCGTCTCCGTCGTCGTCGGGGCGTGTGAGCGGCGTGCAGACGGGCCGGACCGGGCGCGGCATCGGCCTGCGCGCCAACCGCTTCGCGGTGACCGTGTTCAGCATCGCCGTCTACGAGAATCGGCGGCTGAGGAGCGCCCGAGGTACAGTCTCGCGATGCACGCTCATCGAGCCGTCGCCCTGTGCTTCCTCGTGTCCCTGGCCGGCGCGCTCGCGTGCCCGGCGCCGCCTGCGGGCGACGACGCCGGCCCCGGCCCCGGAGAGGGCGAGGGCGAGGGCGAAGGCGAGGGCGAGGGCGAGGGCGACGTCGCCGACGCCGGCCCCGACGTCGAGACCGACGGCAACGGCTGCCTCACCTTGAACGGCGCCTCGGTCGTCTGCGGCGGCCAGTCCGACCACGCCGTATGCGCGTCTTCGGTGTCGTGCGGCAACTCCACCGACGCGAGCCAGTGCTCGATCAACTGCGAGATGGGAGCCACCGTCCAGTGCGAGAGCGTCGACGACGCCCATTGCATCGCGGACGCGAGCGCCGCCGACGACTGCGCCGCCCTCGCGCAGTGCCACTTCATCCTCTGACGTCGCTCGCCCGGACGCGCGAAGCCCGCGGGCTCCGGCGGCGCGCGCGTCGCCGCCCTGTCAGGGGGCCGGCCCGCCGTCGGCGGGTGGGTGGGAGCCGGCGAGGAGCCCCGAGGTGAAGGCGATGCACCGCCAGATCAGCACGCGCGCGGGGCCGCGGTCCTTGGGGTCGCCGGTGAAGAGCACGAGGACGACGGCGAGGGCGATGACGACGACGGCCGCGGCCGCGGCCGCGCCGGCGCGCTTGAGCGCGCGCTTCCAGCGAACGCCGCTCACGCCCGTGGAAGCCGTGACGTCGCCGGGAGCCGGCCGCGGGAGCAGGCGCCGTCCGCTCCCTTCCCGCGGGGCCTCGTCGGTGGTGTCGCGGGGGCGCGCGCGCACCACCTGGGTGTCGCCGGAGCGCGCCGGCTCGCCCGGCGCCGTCGGCGCCGCGTCCCACACCGGCGCGCCGGCGGGCAGGGACGGGAGCCCGTCGATGGAGACGAAGGTCGGGTCGTCGGCTTCCGCGCCGAGGCGCCGCAGGCGCTCGATCAGCCCGGCCGCGGACGACAAGCGCAGCGCGGCGTCCGGCTCGAGGAGCTCGGCGACGAGGGTCTCGAGCGCCGGCGACACCGGCTGCTGACACACCTCGCCGAGCCGCGGCGCCCGGCGGAAGTAGCGCTCGACGTCGGCGTCGTAGTCGTCGTTGTCGACGATGCCCGTGTCGATGACGGCGGCGCCGTGGGGCTTGTTGCCGGTGAGCATCTCGAACCACATCACGCCGACCGAGTACAGGTCCGACGCCGCCGTGGCCCGCGCGCCGCGGATGCACTCGGGGGCGACGTAGCCCCGCGTCCCGAGCACGACGCCGACCTGGGTCAGCCGCGTACTCGAGCGCATCGGCAGGGCGATGCCGAAGTCGAGCACCTTGGCGAGGGTGCGCCCGCCGTCGACGGGGACCAGCATGACGTTGGCCGGCTTGAGGTCGCGGTGCAGGACGCCGCTTTCATGCGCCGCCGCCAACGCGCGCGCGACGTCGCTCACCACGGCGACGGACTCGGCGGGCGACAGCGGCGCGCGCTTGATGCGCGCCGCCAACGTCTCGCCCGGGACGAGCTCCATGGCGAAGATGGCGCGGTGCTCCTCGTCGATGAAGTCGACGACGCCGACGACGTTTTCGTGCTTCAGCCCGCGCGCGATCTTCGCCTCGCGGCGCGAGCGGGCCCGCAGCTCGTCGTCACCGTCCGCGAGGTCCACGATCTTGAGGGCGACTTCGTGGTCGGCGCCCTCTTCGCGCGCGGCGTACACCGTGCCGGCGCCGCCTTCGCCGATCACGCGCACAAGGCGGTAGCGGCCAGCGACGAGCCCGCCGACCCGCGTGTCCTCATCCGCCGGCGATCGCCGCATCGACCGATCCTAAGCCTCAAGAGCGCGTGATGCGATCCACGACGCGAAACAGGGCGACGCCGCACAGGCCCGCCACCAGCAGCAGGGCCGCCCCCACGACGCGGGGGCCGAGGATCAACTGGCCGATGGCGAAGACGCTCATGTAGACGACGGCGACGCCGAGGACGAAGCCGGCGACGATGAGCGCCGTGGGCGCCGGCGGCGGCGCCGTGCCCAGGCGGGCGTAGGCGCTCGCCCAGCCCGCACCGAACGGCTTCACGCGCTCGATGAAGCCGCGCAGCACGTCGTCGTTCTCGGGCCGCGTTACCAGCGTGACGCCGAGCCAGACGAGGGTGGAGCCGGCCACCGTGAACAGCAGGATGAGCGCCTGCGCGCGCAGGTCGGCGCCCGGCTCCTTCGACGTCGTCGAAAACAGCGCGGAGCCGACCAGGGAGAACACCACGCTCGCGGCCATGGCGCTGATCTCGCTCCACGCGTTCACGCGCCACCACAGCCAGCGCAGGATGAGCACCAGGCCCGTGCCGCTGCCGAGCGCGATCAGGAAGCGCCAGGCGTTGGTGATGGTGTCCATCTGCGACGTCACCGCGATGGAGAGCATGAAGAGCACCGCCGTGACGGCGCGCGAGATGGTCACCAGCTCGCGCTGCCCGGCCGTGGGCTTGACGAAGCGCTTGTAGACGTCGTTGACGAGGTACGAGGCGCCCCAGTTCAAGTGCGTCGACACCGTGGACATGTACGCGGCGAGGAACGCCGCGAGCAGGAACCCGCGCCAGCCGGTGGGGAGGAGGTCCACCATCGCCTGCACGTAGGCCGCCTCGTGGTCGTGCGGGTGCTCGGCGTCGAGGAAGACGCCGCCGGGATAGAGGATGACGGTGCACAGGCCGGTGACGATCCAGGGCCACGGCCGGAGCGCATAGTGGCCGACGTTGAAGAACAGCACCGAGAGTACGCCGTCCTTCTCGCTCTTCGTCGAGAAGATGCGTTGGGCGATGTAGCCGCCGCCGCCCGGCTCCGCGCCCGGGTACCACGCGGCCCACCACTGCACGCCGAGGAACGTGAACAACGCGATGGCGGGCAGCCACGGCGAGCCCAGGGGCGGGAGCACGCCGATGGCGGCGTCGACGGAGCCGAAGTGGTGCCCGACGCCTTCCTTGAGCGCGTCGATGCCGCCCACCTTGTCGACGCAGATGGCGGCGAGCGCGATGACGGCGATCATCATGATCACGAGCTGGACGAGGTCGGTCCACAGCGCCGCCCACATGCCGCCGGCGGCGGAGTACGCGACGGTGACGGCGAAGCAGGCGAGCATCGCGAGCCACGCGTCGATGTGCAGCGTGATGCGCAGGACCTTGATCATCGCGAGGTTCACCCAGCCGAGGATGATCAGGTTGACGGGGAGCGCGAGGAACACCGCGCGGAACGCGCGCAGCACCTTGGCGGCGGCGCCGCCGTAGCGGATCTCGACGAGCTCGACGTCGCTGAGCACGCCCGCGCGGTGCCACAGGCGCGCGGTGACGAAGACGGTGAAGATGCCGCTCATCACCATGCACCACCACAGCCAGTTGCCGGAGACGCCGTGGGAGGCGACGAGCCCGGTGACGACGAGGGGGGTGTCGGCCGCGAAGGTGGTGGCGATCATGCCCGCGCCGGCGAGCCACCAGGGCGCCTTGCGCCCCGCCACGAAGTACTGCTCCATCGACTGCGACGCGCGCTTGCTGAAGCGCGCGCCGACGATGACGACGAGCACGAAGTAGGCGGCGACCAACGCCCAGTCGACGACGCTCACGCTCCTGTCCTCGCGCGCATGCCGCCACGGTACGCGCGAACGACCCCCGCGCACAAACGCCCCCGCACGCCCGCTCGATGCCGTCCGCTCGATGCACGCGCGCCGCTTGTGCCAGGCCCGCCGTTGCGCGAAGTTCAGCGCGTGAAGCCCGCCGTGCTCGCCGTCCTCGTCGCCGCGTGCGTCTCCGTCGCCGGAGCTCGCGCCGACGAGGCGGCGCCGGCCCCCGCGCCGGAGCAGCCGTCGTCGTCACCTGCGCCGGCCCCCGCGCCGGAGCAGCCGTCGTCGTCGACACCTGCGCCGGCCCCCGCGCCGTCGCCGTCGCCGTCGCCGTCGTCGTCGTCGTCGTCGTCGTCATCGTCGGCTGCGTCGCCGTCGTCGTCGTCGGCTGCGGCGCCCGCGCCGTCGTCGCCGCCCCCCGCGGCCGTCGAGCCCGAGGGCGGAGTGGGCGGCACCGGGAGGCTCGGCGTCGGGCTGCTCGCCGTCGGGGCGGCGCTGGCGACGTCCACGGCGGCGGGGGTGACGCTCCTGCAGGCCGTGACGACGCCCGACGACAACCGGAACAAGCCGCAGCACCCGGAGATCGTGCAGGTGAGCGGCTTCGCGACCATCACGCTCGCGTCGTTGTCGGCGGGCCTGATGATCTTCGGCGCCGGGCTCGTCGCGGAGGACGCGGTCCAGGCGCCCGCGACCCCGTAGCGCTCACGGGCTCGGCGCGTGCTCGCCCTTGTGGGCGCGGCGCAGCGTGTGGACGACGCGCCACGTGTGGTCCTGCTCCTCGAGCAGCCCGCGCGCGAATTCGACGAGGTCACGCTCGTGCATGCCGTCGATCCCGCGGCGGTAGTCGTCGCGCCCGTGGTCCTCGCCCTGCTCGAGCGCGAGCAAGAGCGCGCCGTCGCCGAGCGCGGAGGCCGTCCCCGCCGTGAGCCTGGCGATGGCGCCCCACGCGCCGCTGGACGTGGCGGCGACGGCGCCGAGCGCGCCGATCCTCCCCCGCAGCTTGCTGACGCGCAGCTCGTGCGAGGACTGGCAGAGGGCCAGCTCCCCCTGCACGCTGAGCGGTGTGACCCGCTCGCGCGCCTGCCGGTAGGTCTCCACGGCGGAGATCTCGCCGCGGAGGAACGAGTTGAGCTGCGCGATGTCGGCGTCGAGGGCCATGGCCACCTCCGCCCGCGACGTCTGCAGCGCGCGTGCCTCGCGGCCGACCGGAGGGAGCGGCCGCGCAGATCACGGCTTCAGCGTGCCCACGCTCTTGCGCACGCCGTCGACCTCCTTGTCGAAGGTCGGCTTCTCGGCGACGTACTCCACGACACGGATGGTGTCGGAGAACACGCCGCCGTAGACGAACAGCGACAACAGCTCGCGGAACGTCCGCCCGTTCACGGTGCTCTCGACGACCATCTCCTTGCCCGGCGTGCCCCCGCCGTCCTTGACGTCGGCCTCGCTGACCACGAGGTAGCCGCGGTTGTCCTTGAGGTCCGTGCGCAGGGCGTCATGCCAGAACGCGAGCCCGCCCTGATCGTCGTCGTCGAAGTCCCGGATCCAGAGCTTTGACTCCTCGGGCGTGATGGCTTTCAGCTCGTCGAAGCCCTTGTCGACGACGAGGAAGCGGTCGGGCGGCGTGAACGAGATGCAGCCGGAGGCCAGGGAGGCGAACGCGACGGCGATGATGATGGGGAGTCTCATGGCGTTGCCTCAGAAGTTGTTGAGGACGGACTCGATGCCGACCTTGTTGATCCAGTCGAAGCGCGACCGCACGCGCGTGGGGCCGCGCGTCGGCGGCGGCGCGTTCGAGTAGAAGGTGACCGACAACGTCGACAGCGCCACCTGGTCCTTCAGGAAGCGCAGCTCGCCCTTCATTCCTTCGATCTCGTCGGTGAGGCGGCGCACCTCGCTTTCGATCTTCAAGATCTCTTCCATCTTGGTGGCCTGCTTGAGGAGGTCGAGCAGGCGCTCACGGCTCTTCTCCGCGGTCTCCAGCCGCAGCTCGATGTCGAAGACCTTCTTGGTGACGTCCTCGGCGCTGATCTGCTTTTGCGTGACCTGGCCGTACGAGCCGAGCTCGCCGACGAGGTCGTAGAACTTCTCGGCCGGCACGCGCAGCGTCACCGTGGCGTTGTTGGCGCCGCTGTTCGCGGTCTGGCCCTCGACGTAGCCCCCGAGCTCCTTGGCGCGCGCCGCGAGCTTGTCGACGGCGTCGTCCACGGCGACGACGACGACGGTGACGCTGCCCTTGTAGATCACGAGCCGCGGCCCCGACGCCTCCGGCGCCTTGTCCGGCGCTGTGCTCGCGGCCGCAGGCGTCGTGCCCGGGAGCGGCGGCGGCGGCGGCGGCGCCGGCGGCGCGTTCGCCTGCCGGCTCACTTCACCCGAGACGTCGTCGTCGGAGAAGTCGAAGAGCCCCCGCGGCCTGCTTGCGACCGTGGCGCGCTCCGCCTCCTGCGGCATCATCGGCGCCGCCGCGGCGGCGGGGCCGGAGCCGCCGCCGCTGTACTGCGCGGGCGCCTCGTTCCTGTCCTCGTCGAAGACGCCGCCGACGGGCTCCCCGCGCGCCGACGGACCCGCCGCCGCGCACGAGGCAGAGACGGCCGTGACGGCGACGACGAGCGCGAGCCGAGGGGCGGTGCGGGGGGCGCGAGTCAGCATGCGTGGAAGGTCGCACGCCCCGCGCGCCGCCGTCGAGGGCCCGGACCCGCTTGCGGCGTCGGCCCGATGGGGACAAGCAGGTGACATGACGGCAAAGCCCGGCTTCTTCGAGCGCCTCTCGCTCGCCTTCCGCGTCCTCGGCGACGCCGACCTCGCCACGCGCGTGCGCGACGCCTCCGCCGGCGGGCTCGAGGCCGCCCCCGCCCCCGCGCTCGAGGCGCCCAAGCCGGCGGACAAGGTCGTCGAGAAGGTCGTCGAGGTCGACAAGATCGTCGAGCGCAGCAACCCCACCGAGGGCGCGCTCCAGCTCCTGTCCATCCTGCAGCGCGACGGGCGCCTGGTGGACTTCGTCAACGAGGACCTCGCCGGCGCCGCCGACGCCGACGTCGGCGCGGCCGCGCGCATCGTCCACGCCGGCTGCAAGAAGGCGTTGGCGTCGTACTTCACGCTCGAGCCCGTGAAGAAGGAGGCCGAGGGCGCCGTCGTCACCGTCGACAAGGGCTTCGACGCAGCGCAGATCCGCCTCGCCGGCAACGTCAAGGGCGAGCCGCCGTTCAAGGGCACCCTCACGCACGCAGGCTGGAAGGCCGTCGACGTGCGGATGCCCGAGCGCACCGGCGCCGTCGACGGCCGCATCGTCGCGCCCGCCGAGGTCGAGCTGCCGTGACGCCCCCCGGGAGCCTTCGGTGATCATCGAGCCGTACGCGGTGTTCAGGTACGGGGTCCACAGCGCCCTCGAGGTCGAGCGCGGCGCGGCGGCGCGCGTGCGCGACGCCCTCGCCACCCTCGTGCGCTACGGCGCCGGCGAGGAGCTCGACGCCGTCGTGCTCGAGCTGACGCCCTCGTCTCCGCCGCCGTCGGCGCTGCTCGGGCCCGGGAGCGGTGGGGGCCTCGTCGCGCTGCTGCGCGAGGCCTTGGCCGCCCCCGGCGCCGTCGACATCGGCGTCGGCCTGTGGTCGAACATGTGGACCTTCGACGACGACACGCCCGCCGCCTCCGGCGCAGACCTCGTCGACACCAGCGCCGGCGTGAGCGCCCGCTGGCTCGAGGTGCAGCCGTACGTGCCCGGGCGCCTGAGCGCCGCCAGCGAGCTCCTCGCCGCCGGCCTCGGCGGCTTCGACGAGGACGAGGCGCGGCGATACATCGTGCACGCGATCCTCGAGCCCCACGAGGACGACCTCCAACCCGAGGACATCGACGAGACCCACGTCGCCGCCCTCGACGACGACGGACGGAACACGCTCGCGCGCGCGCTCGAGGAGTGGCGCGCGGGCTTTTCGCGCGCGCACGGGCGCTACCGTCGTGAGCTCGAGGCGGTGGCCCGCGCCACCGACCTCGTATTGGTATGGGACGAAGAGAACATGGCGCTATGACCCGTCACTCCATCGGCATCGATCTCGGAACCACCAACACGGCGCTGGCCTCGGCGCCGCTCGACGACGACGCCTTCAAGGCCGCCGGCGGCGCGCCCGCGCCGTTCCCCGTCGAGCAGGTCACCAACGCGGGCGAGCACCAGCCGCAGCCGCTGTTGCCTTCGTTCGTCTACCTGCCCTCCGAGGTCGAGCTCCCCGAGGGCTCGCTCGCGCTCCCCTGGCTCAACAAGACCGAGACCAAGCAGCGCGACTTCTGCGTCGGCGCCTTCGCGCGCGACCAGGCGTCCAAGGTGCCCGGGCGCGTCGTGTCCTCGGCCAAGTCGTGGCTGTGTCACGCCGGCGTCGACCGCCGCTCGCCGCTGTTGCCCGTGCAGGCCCCCGACGAGCTGCAGAAGCTCTCGCCCGTCGACGTCAGCGCGCGCATCCTCTCGCACCTCGCAGACGCGTGGATGAACGCGAACAAGGACGCCCCGCTCATGGTCCAGGACGTGGTGCTCACGGTGCCCGCCAGCTTCGACGCCGTCGCGCGCTCGCTCACCGAGGAGGCGGCGCGCTCCGTGGGCTTCGAGCACCTCACGCTGCTCGAAGAGCCGCAGGCGGCGCTGTACGCGTGGGTCGCGGCGCAGGGCGACAACTGGCGCAAGAAGGTCAAGGTCGGCGACCTCATCCTCGTCGTCGACATCGGTGGCGGCACCACCGACTTCTCGCTCATCGAGGTCAAGGACGAGGAGGGCAACCTCGTGCTGTCGCGCGTGGCCGTCGGCGACCACATCCTCCTCGGCGGCGACAACATGGACCTCGCCCTCGCCTACCGGCTCAAGGGCAAGCTCGAGGACGAGGGCAAGAGCATCGACGACTGGCAGTTGCGCGGCTTGATGCACGCGTGCCGTGCGGCCAAGGAGATGCTTCTCGATCCCGCGTCCAAGAAGGACAAGGCGCCGGTGGCGGTGGCCTCGCGCGGCAGCAAGCTCGTCGGCGGCACGCTGCGCACCGAGCTGCTGCGCACGGAGATCGACGAGACGCTGCTCGAGGGCTTCTTCCCCAAGGTCGCCGCCGACGCGCGCCCGGCGCAGCAGAAGAAGGCGGGCCTCATGACCATGGGCCTGCCCTACGCGCACGACCCGGGCATCACGCGCCACCTCGCCGCGTTCCTCGACGGGCGCAAGCCGCAGCGCATGCTGTTCAACGGCGGCGTCACCAAGTCGAAGATCCTGCGGGAGCGCATCACCTCCATCCTGAACGAGTGGCTCGACGCGCCCGTCGACGTCCTCGACTCCGGCGACCTCGACCTCGCGGTCGCCGCGGGCGCCGCCTATTACGGGCGCGCGCGCGCGGGCAAGGGGCTGCGCATCAAGGGCGGCGCCTCGCGCGCCTACTACGTCGGCATCGAGCGCGCGGAGATGGCCGTGCCCGGCGTGGCGCCCCGCGTGGACGCGGTGTGCATCGCGCCGCTCGGCATGGAGGAGGGCAGCGAGGTGGAGCTGCCCATGGAGCTCGGCCTCGTCGTCGGCGAGCCGGCCACGTTCCGCTTCTTCTCGTCGAGCACGCGCAACGAAGACGCGCTGTCCGCCACCGTGGACCCGAAGAAGGTCGAGCTCGCCGAGCTGTCGCCCATCGAGACCACGCTCGAGGGGCCGTCGGGCGCGGTGCTGCCGGTGAAGCTGCACGCGCGGGTCACCGAGGTGGGCACGCTGGAGCTGTCCGCGGTGGAGTCCGCGTCCAAGAAGCGCCACAAGCTCGAGTTCAATATCCGCGTCGAGTGACGCCGACGAGGCGCGTGGTACGCTCTCGCCGATGCGCGCCCCGCCGGTATCGCCCGTCGCGCTCCTCACCGTCGCGCTCGTCTGTCCGGCGTGCCTCGGCCCCCTCGCGTTGGGTGCGCCGTGCGCCAGCGACGACGACTGCGACGGCGCCCTCGTCTGCGCGCTGACCGCCGGCGGCGACGGCGTGTGCGCCCCCGCAGGCGGCGTCGAAGGCGAAGGCGAGGGCGAAGGCGAGGGCGACGTCTGCGTCGACGTGCAGCAGGAGCTGCTCGCCGCCGCCAACCGCACGAGCGTCGCCGCCGCCGCCGCCGGCGCGACCGTCGGCGCCTTCTTCGCCGACTCCGACGCCGCCACCACCTCGGGCGCGGTGCGCTTCGCCGTCAGCGACGCCGCGGCCGGCACCGTGGGCGCGCCGGTGACGATCGACTCTTCGAGCTCCGTGTTCATGAGCGTCCTCGCCGTCACGCGCTCGCCCGCCCTCGGCGTGTGGGGCGTGCTCTGGGCGCGCACCGCGTCGGGCCAGCCGCCGGACCTGCAGTTCCGCACCCTCGACGACGACGGCCAGCCCACGGGCCCCGCACACGGCGTCGCCACCGGCGGCTTCGACCTCCTCGAAAACGCGTTCCTCCTGCCGCACCCTGACGGCTTCACGTTGTTGTTCTCCACGCGCGTCGACGTCGGCGGCGCCTTCGCCGCCGACAGCGTCCGCGTCATCGGCATCGGCGCCGGCGGCGTCGGCGGCAGCGAGAACCGCGTCATCGAAGACGCCGTCATCACCGGGGTCCCCGTCATCGACCAGGCGGGCACGATCTTCTTCGGCTACAGCCTCGGAAACGTCGTCGAAGACGTCGCCCGCGTGGCGAGCGTCGACGCCGATGACGTCGTCGACCCGTCCGCCGCGGAGATCCACACCACGAGCGGTGTCATCGGCGCGCAGGCGCTGCCCGCGTCCGACGGGCTCTACGTGATGTTCCGCGAGCAGAGCGCCTCCGCAGACGAGCTCTGTCGCGTCGATGCCTGCTCCCCCGCGCCCCTCGACGTCGGCGTGCGCAACTACGGGCAGCTCACGGTGAGCGAGCGCGCCGACGGCGTGTACGCGCTCAGCAGCGTCGTCGGCGCCACGTCCGAGGGCTTCGTCGCCGACCTCGTCCTCTCCACGGGGCAGCTCTCCGGCTACACCACGCTCGCCACCGGCCACGACTTCTTCGAGGGCGCCGCGGCCGCCGTCCCCGGCGGCACCGCGGTGCTTCACACCAAGACGGCGGGCACCGTCGACGAGGGCGTCGAGCTCCGCGTCCTCTGCGGAGCCACGCCGTGACCCTCGCGCTGCTGCTCGCGGTCGCGACGGCGTCGGCGGGCCCGCCGTCGCCGGGCGCAGCGCCGGTGAGCGCGTCCGGAGACGGCCACGAGAAGGTCTTCGTCTTCGGCGTGCGCGCGGACGGCGCCGACGAGACGCTGGCGCACGTCGTCGAGCGCCGCATCGTCGACGAGGCGCTCGCGCTGCGCCTCGACCCGCTCGGCCGCGACGAGCTGCGCTCGTTGCTCGACGTGGAGGCCGCCCAACAGGCCACGGGCTGCGAGGGCGACGCGAGCTGCCTCGCGGAGATCGCCGGCGGCGTCGGGGCCGAGCTCGTCGTCACCGGCACGCTCTCCGCGCTCGCCGATCACCACTACGCATTGTCGTTGTCGCTCTTCGACAGCAAGCGGGCCGCCATCCTCGCGCGCGTGAGCGCCGAAGCGGACAGCGCCGACGACCTGAAGGACGCCGTGCGCCCGGCGGCCCGCCGCCTGTTCACGCCGCTCGTCGGCGCCGCGAGGGCGTCGTCGTCGACGTCGTCGTCACCGTCGTCGTCGTCGTCGTCGTCGTCGCCGTGGCCCGCGGTGCTCCTGTGGGGCGGCGGCGCGGGCGTGTTCGCCGGCGTCGTCGTCGCGGGCGTCGGCGCGCTCCCGCTGCTCGACGCCAACGGGCGCGCGGCCGATGCGCAGGCGGCAGCAAATCGCTTCCGCGCCGGCGGCAGCGACGCCGCCCTCGAAGACCTCGCCGGCGCGCACGACGCCTACGAGTCCGCGCGCGCCTCGTGGTCGTCGTGGGGGCTGCCCGTCGCCGTCGCCGGCGGAGCGGTGGCGGTGCTCGGCGCGGCCGCGCTCGTGGGCGGCGCGTTGACCCTCGAGTGAAAGCGGGCGGCGCGCACGGCGTCCTCGACGTCGACCCGGCGCCTCACCACACGGGCAGGGTCTCCGCGAGGAGCGCAGCGCGCACGTCGGGGATCCGCGCGAGCTCGGCGCGTACGAGGTCGCGCACGGGAGCTTCGAGCCGCGCGTGCGCGCCCGCGGGGCCGAGCTCGACGTCGACGAGGGCCGGGTCATCCACCGCGCGGCCGATCTCGCTGACGAGCACGCAGGCGGCGTCCTCGACCGAGGAGAAGCTGGCGACGAGCGATGAGGCGAGGCGCGTGGCGACGAGGTTGTAGAGCTTGCCCACGTGGGTCACGGGGTTCTTCCCGGCCGCCGCTTCGAGCGACATCGGGCGGTAGGGCGTGATGAGACCGCACACGCGGTTGCCGCGGCCGACCTCACCGTCGTCGCCCGCCTCCGCCGACGTCCCCGTCACGGTCAGAAATACGTCGCCGCTGGCGATGTCGTCGCCGGCGTTCAGCGACGCCTCCACGGGCAGCGCCGTCACCTCGCGCGCGGCCGCCACCACGAGCTCACGGGCGGCGTCCCGGTTGTCGACGTAGTCGGCGACGCCCGCGACGAACCGGTCGACGAAGGCGCAACTGATGGTGAGCCGGATGCGGCCGTCGCGGCGGACGCCCATCACCTTGATGTCCTCTCCGATCGCCGGGTGCGCCGTCTTCGTCGAGGCGGCGTTGAGGGTGCGCTCCACGGCCAGCACGGTCCTCTCGAGGTCCGTGAACGGCGCGAAGCCTGTGCCCATGGAGGTGTCGTTGGCGAGCGGGGCAGCGCCGTCGCGCGCGAAGAGCCGCCGCAGGTCCGCGGAGCCCGGGCGGATGCGGGAGACGACGCGCACGTGACGGTCGACGTCGACGTGGGGGAGCGTCGCGCGCAGCCACTCCTTGCACGCGTCGACGGCGATGTCGTGGACCGGGATCTTCGCGCCGCCGTGGTCCGCCGTGGCGCGACCGGCGAGGACGATCTCCATGGGCTCGATGACGTCGCCGCCGCCGAAGGCCGGCCGCGCCGCGCCGGCGCACAGCAGGACCTTGTCGACGTTGTGGTGAAGGATGACGCCGAAGCGCTCGAGGTACGCATGGCACAGCCGCACCGAGACGTGCTCGGCGATGCCGTCACACATGGAGTCCGGGTGACCGAGGCCCTTGCGCTCGGCGACCTCGACCGGCGAGGTGCCGGGTGCGCGGGCTTCACGCGCTCGGACGTCGAGCTCCACCGGCGGCCTCCGATTCCTCGAGCGTCTTGAGCAGGCGCTCGGTGTCGATGGGCTTGTCGACGAGGAGCGCGCGCTCGGCGCCCACGCGCTCGGCGATGCCCTGTTGGCCGGAGATGACGATGACGGGGATCGACTCCAGGGCCGGATCGGCGTTCTTCTCCTCGAGGAACGCCCAGCCGTCCATCACGGGCATCACGAGGTCGAGGACCACGAAAGAGGGGTGGAGCACCTGGCGCAGATAGTCGAGCGCCTCCTGCCCGTTGTCGACGGCGACGACGGAGTATCCGGCGAGCGTGAGGACGTCACGCAGCGCCGCCCGCAGCTCGGCGTCGTCCTCGGCGAGGAGCACGACCGGGGCCTGCTGCTGCCGGGCCGCGATGGGGAGCGTGAAGGAGATGGTGCTCCCGTCGCCGGGCGTGCTCGTGGCGGACACAGACCCGCCTTGCGCCTCGACGATCCCTTTGACGATGGCGAGCCCCAGCCCCGCGCCCTGCCGCTCCAGGGCGCTTGCCTTCCAGAATCGGTCGAACAGATGCGGCAGGTCCTCGGGCGAGATGCCGGTGCCGGTGTCCTTCACCGAGAACAACACCTCGGCGCCCTTGCACTCCGCGCCGAGCGTCACCGTGCCGTGCTCGTGCGTGAACCTCAGCGCGTTCCCGACGAGGTTCTCGAACACCTGCAGCAGCCGGTGGTGATCTGCGCGCACGGCGACGTCGGCGACGCCGGGGCCGAGATCGAGCGCGAGCGCGACGCCCCCGCCGTTCGCGAGCGGCGTCTGCGCCTCGAGCGCCTCGCGCATCATGTTCCCGACGGGGACGGACGCGTTGCTCGGTGGCAGACCCGCCTCGATGCTCGCCACGTCCAGGAGGTCCTGGATGATGCGCGTCATGCGCCTCGCGGCCCCGTCGATCACGTCGACCGGCGTCCGCGTCCGCCGCTCGACGTCGCGCCCGGGCTCGCCGCGCCTGAGCCGCGCCGTCTGGAGCATGACGGTACTGAGCGGGTTGCGCAGGTCGTGTGCGACGACCGCGAGCACGTCGTCACGCGCGCGAATGGCCTGCTGCGCGACGCGATAGATGCGCGCGTTGTCGATGGCGAGCGCCGCGCGGCGTGCGAGCTCCGTGGCGACCGGCACATCCGCCTTTGTGTAGCGTCGCGCGGGGTCCGTACTGACGAGGAGGAGCACGCCGAGCTTGCGCCCACGCGCCTGGAGAGGCGCTGCGATCAAGGAGCGCGGGTCGAGGTCCGCCAACGCGCGCTCGTCGTCCTCGCTCGCGCCGATCGACCGCAGTTGCTCGCGCGACACGTCGCTCATCACGATCGTCTCGTCGCCGGGGCGGAAGGAGCCGCTCTGTGTTCCGGCCAGCGCGCGGGCGGTCGCCGCCTGCCGTGGATCGCGGTGGGCGACCTTGCGGCGCGTGGGACCGCCGTCGACGATCTCCACGATGCAGACGTCGGACAGGGCGTTCACCGTCAGTTGCGCGATGTTCGCAGGCGTGTCCTCGTAGTCGAGCGTCGACGCCAACGAGGCGCCGACGTCGGCGAAGAAGCGCTGTTCCTTCTCGGCGCGCCGGCGGTCCGCGTACAGGCGCGCGTTGTCGAGCGCCACGGCGACGCGCCCCGCCAGCTCGCTCGCGAGCCCGACGTCCGCCTGGTTGAAGATGCGCTTCGACTCGCCGGACGCAAGCGAGAGCGCGCCGAAGGTCCGACCGGCGGCAGAGAGCGGAATCACCATCAGCGAGCGCACGCCCGCCGCGCGCCGGAGGTCGGCGGGCTCGTCGCCGCGCGTGCCGGGCGGCTCCGGGGGAACCTCCGCGAGGAGCATGGGCTCGCCGGACGCGATGGTCGCCTCCTGCGCCGTGGTGACGCCGGGACCCGCTTGCACGCGCCTCATGCGCTCGGCGAGCGTCGCCTGCTTCTTGGGATCGGCGAACACCACCAGCGGCCGGTCGACGGCTCCGTCGTCCTGTACGAGATCGATCATGCAGAGGTCGGCCAGGTCGGGCACGACGAGGCGCGCCGCCGCCTCGAGCGTTGCCATAGCATCCAACGACCGGGACAGTTGCTGTCCGGCGCGCGACAGCAGCTCGAGCCTCCACTCGAGCGCCTTGGTCCCGGAGACATCCACGAGGATGGTGCGCAGCGCCGACGGCCCGCCGTGCGGGTCGGACACGGGCTCGCTGATCATCCGTACGACGCACGCTCCTTCGCGCGAGCCGGACACCCGCAGATCGGTGGTGACGCGCGTGGTTCCTCGCAGGCACTGCGCGAGGTGCCCGCGGAAGTCCGGCTTGTCGGCGCCCAGAACGACATTCGCGAGCGGCGTCCCGAGCAGCCGTCCACGAGGCGAGCCGAGCATCGTGGCGCCCGTCAGGTTGACCTCGAGGATGAGGCCCGCGGCATCCAGCGTGCAGTAGCCGACGGGCGCATAGTCGTAGAGGTCCACGTAGCGCGCGCTCACCTCCTCGATGCGCTCCTGCGCCTCGCGGAGCTCGCGGTTCTGCATCTCGAGCTCCACCTGGTGGACGTGGAGCTCGTGGATGAGCCGCTCGCGGTCGGGCCTCGTCGCCGAGGAGGTGGCGAGCTGGTCGGCCGCCTCGAGCTTGCGCAGCTCGCGGATGAGCTCCTCCTTCGACATGGAGCCGAGCTCGCGCTCCGGCGTGGTCACGCCTCCCCCATGGCTTCGATGGAGATGAGCGCGAGCGGCTTCTCCGTCGACGCCGGCACCAGGCTGCACCCCACGCGCCAGGAGCGCGCCGCGTCGTTCGACGTGCGGATGGGGAGCGCGACGTCGTGCATGCCCTGCCCGGTGGCGAAGAGGCGCTCGAGCCCTTGAAGCAAGCCGGGCTCCGCGAGCTGGCGCCCGCCCACGCTGGTGAGCGGGCTCCCCACGGTCTCGCTCGCGGAGACCTCGAAGGTGCGCAGGAGCGCCTCGTTGCACCACACGATCCGGGACGTCTGGTCGACGATCAAGAGCGGATGCCCGATGGCGGCGAGGAATTTCCCGGCGTACTCGCCCACGTCTCGCGTGATCCCCGCGGCGCGCCGGCGTACGTCGATGTCGATGAGCACGACCAGCGCGCCCCGGATGGCGTGGTCGAGCGTCTTGTAGGGGCTGATCTTGAACGAATACCAGCGGTGGTTTTTGGCGAGCACCTCTTCCTCGAACGTGGAGAGGCTCTGGATGACCGACGCCACCCTCCCTTCCAACGCCCCGATGCCGACGAAGCTGTCGAGGAAGCCGATCGAGCGGCCGAGGTCGCCGGGGACGAGGTTCAGGAGTGAGCCGGCGGCGTCGGTATAGCGGCGGATCCTGAGGTCCATTCCGACGATGACGATGGCGTTGTCGACGCCGGCGAGGACGTTGTGGAGATCGTCGTTGGTCTGGCTCAGCTCGGCCATGCGGTTTTGCAGCTCCTCGTTGACGGTTGTCAGCTCCTCGTTGGTCGACTGCATCTCCTCACGGGAGGTCTCGAGCTCCTCGTTGGTGCTCTGCAGCTCTTCGTTCGACGATTGGAGCTCCTCGTTGGCGCTCTTCAGCTCTTCGAGCGTGCTCTCCTTCTCCTCGATCGTGGCCTGCAGAAAACCCTTGGTCGCGGCAAGCTCGCGCTCGATCTCGGCGAGGCGCCGCGCCTGCGGCTCGGCTGCAACTGCGCCTCCCTCCGTCGTCTCGACGACGGGGATCTGCTCGGGCTGCGGGAGCTCCTGGAACAAGACGAGCAGGCAGCCGGTGTGCGCCTGCGGGTCTTCGAGCGGGATGACGTCGATGCGCACGACGTGCGGCTGGCCCTCGAGTGTGTAGCGGGCTTCGCTGGAGGCGCGGCGCTTCTCGGCGACGGCCTGCTCGAGCGTTCGCTTGATGTCGAGGTGCAGCTCGAAGCGGGCGACGCGGAGGAGGTTCAACGTCGCCGCGCCGGGGGCCGGGTCGAGGTAGGGCCCGGTGTGTCCCCGGAACTGGATGATGTCGAGCTCCTCCGAGAGCACGACCCCCGGAGGCCCATAGAGATCGAGCACCTTGCGATCGACGACGGCCTGGAGGCTCGGCGGCGGCCGGGCGTTGTGCTGCGGCCTCAGCGCGACCGACTCGATGGGCGCCCCCGCCGGCATGTCGAACGCGGCGGGCAGCGCCTGCTTCCGAACGTAGATCTTGCTCTTTCGGTCGCTCGCCGAGAACAGCTCCGGCGCATCACCGACGGTCTCGGACGTGCCGAGGAAGAGGAAGCCGCCCGGGTTGAGCGCGTAGTGGAGCACCCGCAGGACCCGCTGTTGCGCCGCAGGCTGAAGATAGATGAGCAGGTTCCTGCACGCGACGAGGTCGATGCGCGAGAAGGGCGCATCCTTGAGCAGGTTCTGCTTCGAGAACACGAGCAGGTCGCGCACGCGCCGCGAGACCTGGTACGAGTCGTCCTTCTGGTTGAAGAAGCGATTCAGGCGGTCGGGCGAGACGTCGAAGGCGATGTTGGCCGGGTACACGCCGCGGCGGGCGTGCGCGATGCAATCCTCGTCGATGTCCGTCCCGAAGATCTGGATTCTGTCGTCGCCGATCTTGTCCTCGCATGCCTCGAGCAAGCAGATGGCGATGGAGTAGGCCTCCTCCCCCGTGGCGCACGCGGGCACCCAGACGCGGATCGGCTGCTTCCCCTCCTTGCGCGAAAGGATCTGCGGGATGACGGAGCGCTTGAGGACCTCGAACGCTTCGGGATCCCGAAAGAAGCTCGTCACCGCGATGAGCGTGTCCTTGTAGAGGGCCGCGAGCTCTGCACGGTTCTGCTGCGCGTAGCGAACGTAGTCCTCGACGCGCGCGATCTTGTGCAGCGTCATGCGTCGCTCGATGCGGCGATCGATGGTGGAGCGCTTGTACTGCGACAGGTCGTTGCCGACCTCGGTGCGGACGAGGACGAAGAGCTTCGCGAGCTGGTCTTCCTCGCGCGCGGGCCGCTGTGCGACCCCCTCGGGACGTCGCATGGGGCGCTCCCGTGCGATGCGCGTGAGCTCCTCGCCGATCTCCTTGGGAGCGAGGCAGAAGTCCGGCGCGCTGGCGGCGAGCGCGCTCTTGGGCATCCCGTCGTACTTGGCGGTCGACGGCTCCTGCACGAACGTGAACCCGCCGGCCGCCTTGATGCTCTTCAAGCCGACGGCGCCGTCGCTGCCGGTCCCGGACAGCACGACGCCGATCGCCGAGTAGCCCTGGTCCTCGGCGAGCGAACGAAACATGTAGTCGATCGGCAGGTGGTGCGCGAAGCGCCGGCGGCGGCGGCATCAGGCGAATGGCGCCGTTCATGACGGCGAGATCGCACTTGGGAGGGATGACGTAGACGCGCCCGGGCTCGATGACCATGCCGTCCGTGGCGGTCAGCACCTCCATCGGCGCCACGCGCGCGAGGAGCTGTGTGAGGACGCTTTCGTGATCGGGCGCGAGGTGCTGGACCACGATGAACGCCATGTGCTCCGCCGGCACGCTCTTCAAGAGCTCACTCAGCGCCTCGAGGCCGCCGGCGGACGCGCCGACGCCCACCATGAAGAAGCGCCCCTCCTTCTCCGGCTCCGCGCCCTCCTTGCCCGGCTCGTCGCCCGGCTTCGCGGCGTCGGCGGGTTCCGGCTCGGCGGTCGGCTCGGTGTGCTCATCGACAGGCTCAGCCACTGCTTCCCCTTCCAGCGAGTTCGGATTGTGACCTATTTCTCTGCGATGCGTGGCGAGCAGGACCGGGCTGTCCGTTCCGCTCAGGTTCCGGCACGGCCGTGCGCGATCCCGCGCCTCACGCCTGACGCGGGTCGAGGCGCGCGAACGCGCGGGTGGGCGGCGCCGTCACGCTCGAGTGAAGGCGAGCGACGGAGCAGGCGTCAGCCAAGGTCCTCGCGGAGCGCGGCGCGCACGTCGTCGGAGAGCGCCGCGCGGGTCTGCAGCGCGGGGTGATCCACGCCGAGCGCGACCGGCGCCCGTCCCTTCACGTCGAGCTTCAGGTACTGCACCGACGACAGGCGGTCGTCGCCCACCTGACGCGGGTCGAAGCGCGCGAACGCGCGGGTGCCGTCGTCGAGCTCCGCGTAGACACGGTCCATGAGGCCGACCCACGCGCGGAGCTTTTCGTCGCGCTCCTTTTCGTCTTCGATCTCGATGAGCAGCGTGACGCCGAGCTCGCCGTCTCCGCCGAGGAGGTCGTTGTACGTGTCCAGCTCGTGCTGGATGTCGGCCTCTTTGACGATGCGCTCCGCGCGCATCATCTCCTGCACCTGGTAACGGACGGTGTCGGCGTTTTCGAAGAGGAAGACGAAGCACGGCGGCACGTGGGCGCGACGCTTGGCCTTCTCGGCGATCACCTTCGCGCGGAACGCGTCGCGCTGCTCGTCGTAGCTGACGTAGTCGATGATCTCGTCGCGGCGCACTCTCTTCATCGTTGTTCTCCCTGTAGGCACGACGCGGGGGGCGAGCCCCCGCCTACGACTGCGCCGGCGGATCCCCGGGCGGCGCGTTCGCGGGCGCCGTCGCCGTCGCCGGCGCCGTCGCCGGCGGTTCCTTCGGCGGCAGCTTCTGCGGGAAGCCGTCGGCGCGGTAGGCGCGCGCGAGGATGGACATGGGGTGCATGGGCTTTTTGCCCGCGTGCTGCGAGAACTGCGTCGCCGCGAGCGGGCAGTCGGTGGACCACACCTGCGCGTCCGCGTCTTTCATGCCCTCGAAGCTCTTCTGGCCGATGCGGATGGAGGGCTCGAAGCCGTCGACGCGCATGGCGTACGTGCCGTCGTGGCCGCAGCACTCCATGACCGTCTGCGGGACCACGCCGGGGATCTTGCGCAAGAGGTCTCTGCCCTTGAAGCCCTTGCCCTGCGCGCGCAGGTGACAGGGCGCGTGGTACGCGACCTTGTCGCCGGGCGTGGACTTGAAGTCCGTGTTGAAGCGCTCCTCCTGGCGGATGGACCAGAGGAATTCGGACGGATCCATGGTGGCGTCCGCCACCCGCTTCGCGCGCTCCTTGTCCTCCGGCGCCACCAGCTCCGGATACTCGCGGCGGAGCATCATCGAGCAGGTGGGGTTGATGGCGAGGACCTTCTGCCCGTTGTCGACGTACGGCATCAGCACGTCGAGGTTCTGCTTGGCCTGCTTGCGCAGCCCCTCGAGGTCGCCGCGCTCCCAACGCGGCATGCCGCAGCAGGCGAGGCCCTCGGCGCAGTCGACCTTCACCTTGCTCTGGTCGAGCACGAACAGGGTGTCCTTGCCGATGTCGGGCTCGTTGTTCTCGACGTAGCAGGTCTGGAACAACACGGCCTCGCCGCGCGGCTCGCGCACGCGGCCCTCGCGCTTGGCCCACTTCGAAAACGTGGCGGAAGCGAAGACCGGCAGCTCCTTCTTGGGGTGGATGCCGAGCGCTTTTTCGAGGAACACGCGGTGCATCGACACGCGGCTCATGGCGTTGACGAGCCCGAGGCTCGCGCGCGCCATCTTGGCGCTGGCGTCGGGGTCTCCGAGGAAGCGGTCCTGCGCGGTGAAGCCCTCGCGCTTCTTCTTGTTCGCCGTGTACCGGTGCACGAGCTTGGGGAAGTCCACCTGGAACTCATGTCCGTCGCGCGGCGTGTACGGGCACTGGACCTCGCACAGCTTGCACTGGAAGCACTGGTCCATGACCTTGGCGGTCTCGTCCTTGGTGAGCTTTTGCACGTCGCCGCCGTGGGCGTCGTCGATGAACGAGAACAGCGACGGGAACGCGTCGCAGTACTTGAAGCACATCCGGCAGCCGTGACAGATCTCGAAGATGCGCGTGACCTCGCCGTCGAGCGCGTCTTGCTGCCAGTACTTCTCGTCGCTCGGGTCGTACGTGAGCCCGGGAGTGGGCTGATACGAGATGTTCTTGGTGTCGTCGCTCACCGTCTCACCCTGTCCGGTCAATCTGCGCGCGCGCCGCGGCCCGCGCGCAGATCGACCTTCGCGCTCAAGAGAGCGAGTCGAGCAGCTTCTGGAAGCGGCCCGCGTGCGACTTCTCCGCCTTCGCGAGCGTCTCGAACCAATCGGCGATCTCCGCGAAGCCCTCTTCGCGCGCCGTCTTGGCCATGCCCGGGTACATATCGGTGTACTCGTGCGTCTCGCCGGCCACAGCAGCCTTCAGGTTGAGCGAGGTGTCGCCGATGGGGAGGCCCGTCGCCGGATCGCCGACCTTCTTCATGTAGTCGAGGTGGCCGTGCGCGTGCCCCGTCTCGCCCTCCGCCGTCTCACGGAAGTTCGAGGCGATCTCCGGGAGACCCTCCACGTCCGCCACCTTGGCGAAGTACAGGTAACGCCGGTTCGCCTGGCTCTCACCCGCGAACGCCGCCTTCAGGTTGTCGAGCGTCTTGCTCGTCTTCAGTTCCGCCATTGCTGGTTCTCCTTTCTCGCCGTGCCCCCGGAGGGGCGTCCACGAGTCTTTGATGTCTTCTTGTCGCCGCAGGCGGCGCACACGCCCATGATCTGCACGCGCGCCGCGGTGACCCGAAAGCCGGCCACCTTCCGTGGCAGCGGCGGCGCGAGCGCGTCGTCGACGAGGTCCTCGATGCGCTTGCAGATCACGCACACGAGGTGGTGGTGCGGCGCGAGGTTGGCGTCGTAGCGCTTGGAGTCCGCCCGCAGCGTCACCTCCTCGATGACGCCGTGGGCCTCGAGCGTCTCGAGGGTCTTGTACACGGTGGCCAGCGACAGCGACGACAGCTCGCGCTGCGCCTCGCGGTGCAGCGCCTCCGGTCCCGGATGCTCCCCGCTTCGCCGCAGCGCGCGCAGGATGGAGACCCGCTGCGGCGTGGCGCGCAGCCCGCGCGCCCGGCACGCCTCTACGAGGCTGTGATCGTCGCTGGGCATCGGGGGAGCGCGGCGCATGGGCGATGAGTTACCCAGTCGAGAAAAATTCTCAAGTGAGAAATCATCGCGTGCGAGCTGACGCGCCGTTGCCGTGCGGGGGGCACCGCCGCTACAACGGCCCGATGCCATCTTTCTGGGACGAACGCTACTCGGCTCCCGGCTACGCCTACGGCGTCGAGCCGAACGACTTTCTGCGCGCCGAAGCGGGCCGCATCCCGCACGGCCGTGTCCTGTGCCTCGCCGAGGGCCAGGGGCGAAACGCCGTCTGGCTCGCGGGGCAGGGCTACGACGTCGTCGCCGTCGACGCCTCGCGCGCGGGCCTCGACAAGGCGGAGGCGTTGGCGCGGGAGCGCGGCGTGAGCGTGCGCTTCGAGCACGCGGACCTGGCGACGTGGGAGCCGGAGCCGGGGGCGTTCACCGGCGTCGTGGCGATCTTCGCGCACCTGCCCGAGGCCGTGCGCCGCGTGGCGCTCGCGCGCGCGTGTGCCGCGCTCGTTCCCGGCGGCGTGCTCCTGCTCGAGTCGTATCGCCCGGAGCAGGTCGGCTACGGCACCGGCGGCCCCAAGGACCCGGCGATGCTCCCGCCGCGCGCGGTCCTCGAGGGCGAGCTGGGCGCGGGCGGCCTCGAGATCGTGGCGTCGCGCGACGTCGAGCGCGAGGTGCAGGAGGGCGCCTTCCACACAGGCCTCGCGGCGACCCTGCAGATCATCGCCCGCCGCGCCGGGTCCCGCTGAAGCCGTCACCGCCGTCGCCGTCGCCGTCGCCGTCGCCGTCAGCGCCGTCGCCGTCACCGCCGTCGCTGTCACCGCCGTCGCTGTCACCGCCGTCGCCATCAGCGCCGTCAGCGCCGTCGCCGTCACCGCCGTCGCTGTCACCGCCGTCGCTGTCACCGCCGTCGCTGTCACCGCCGTCGCCGTCACCGCCGTCGCCGTCGCCGCCGCCGTCGCCGTCACCGCCGTCGCTGTCACCGCCGTCACCGCCGTCACCGCCGTCACCGCCGTCACCGCCACCGCCGTCGCCGTCGCCGCCGTCGCCGTCGTCGCCGTCGCCGTCGCCGTCGCCTTCGTCGCCGTCGCCGTCGCCGTCGCCGTCGCCGTCAGCGCCGTCGCCGTCACCGCCGTCGCTGTCACCGCCGTCGCTGTCACCGCCGTCGCCGTCAGCGCCGTACCGCCGTCACCGCCGTCACCGCCGTCACCGCCGTCACCGCCGTCGCCGTCACCGCCGTCGCCGCCGTCGCCGTCGCCGTCGCCGTCGCCGTCGCCGTCGCCGTCAGCGCCGTCGCCGTCAGCGCCGTCGCCGTCAGCGCCGTCGCCGTCAGCGCCGTCGCCGTCACCGCCGTCGCCGTCAGCGCCGTCGCCGCCACCGCCGTCGCTGTCACCGCGTCGTCGGGGCGAGGCGGTTGCCGCCGGCGGTCGGCGTCAGGGCGCGAAGGTCGTGGTGCAGATGTGGTCGACGCAGGCGACGACGGGGGTGTCGTCGACGTTGCTCGCCGAGGTGCCGTCGTCGGCGACGGTGGCCCGGGCGACGCAATCGCAGACCTGCTGGAAGCAGGTGCTGGCCTCGCCCATGAACGCGCAGATGTCGAAGTTGTTGACGCCCGTGGCGGCCATGCTCCCGCAGCAGTCGGTGGCGATGAGCGCGACGGCGCAGTCGGCGACGTCGGTGCAGCTCGTCTGTGACTCGACGGTGGCGTCGTTTTCACACTGGAAGGTCCGGGTGTCGCCTTCGCCTTCGCCTTCACCCTCGCCCTCGCCCTCGCCTTCGCCCTCGCCTTCGCCGACGTCGCCCTCCCCCTCACCCTCGCCCTCGTCGGCGCCGCCACAGCCGCCGAAGCCGGTGGTGAACGAGAGCGTGGTCAGGAGGAAGGTCGCGAGCAGGACAGGGCGCAGCATGTGCGCCCCTTCAGCACGATTCGCGCCAGCCGCGCGACCCGCGTCTGCGCGCGCTCCTCACGCCGCCACGCCACAGGAGAGCGCGCGGGTGCGATCTCCAGTCAGCAGCGCGCCCCACGCCGTGGCTCGCCCGGAGCCGTCGCTCGCCGGCGCGCCGCCGCTTTGCTACCGCGGCGCATGCTCACCCTGGCCCTCGTCCTCGCGGCGACCGCGGCGCGCACCGAGACCGTCCGCGTCGACGGCGTCGACGTCGACGTGCGCACGCCCGCCGGCGCCGTCCGCGGCGAGGTCCTCGTGCTCCCGGGCTGGGACAGCACGCGCGCCGAGTGGTGCGCGCGCGGCCGCCTCTGCGACGAGGCCGACGCGCGCGGCCTGCGCCTGGTGATGCCCGAGACCGGAAAGAGCGTCTACGCCGGCGCGGTCTTCGCCGAGACCCGCGCGCCGTACCGGACCGCGCTCACGAGGCCCCAGCTCGTCGACGTCATCCGGCGCCTGCAGCGCGAGCGCGGCTTGCTCGCCGATCCCGCGCGCACCTTCGTCCTCGGGCGCTCCACCGGCGGTCGCGGCGCCGTGCTCCTCGCGCTCGATCACCCCGCGTGGTTCCGCGCCGCCGCCGCCCTCTCCGGCGACTTCGACCCCGCCGCCACACCCGCCGACGCCCTCATGGTCGGCGCCTACGGTCCCTTCGCCGCGCACCCCGAGCGCTGGCACGGCGTCGACAACCCGCAAGAGCGAGCGGCCGAGCTCGCGGTGCCGCTGTACCTCGCGCACGGCAAGAAGGATTGCGTGGTCCCCGCCGCGCAGACCATCGCGTTCGCCGCCGCCACGCACGCGGTCCTGCACGTCGACGACGACGGCGGCCACGACCACGCCTTCTGGAGCAGCGAGCTGCCGCGGGTGTTCGCGTTCTTCGACGACCCGCCCGGCCCCGTCGCCCCAGCCGTCGAGGGCTCCTCAAAACCCGGCGCGGCCACCGCCGCGGCGGCGCCACGCAGCGCTGCACCACCGTCGACGACAAAGGCGCCGGAGCCGCGCGCCACCTCGTCCGGCGCCGATCCCCTTGACGTCGAGGACAGGGCGACCGATCAGGCGCCCGTGCAGGACTTCCTCCACGCGCTGTTGCAGTTCCCGTCGATCCTCTTCGCGGGCTTCCTCGCGCTCAGCCTGCTGTACTGGCTCCTCGTCATCATCGGCGCCGCCGACCTGAACCCCTTCGACGGCGCCGAGCACGCCATCAAGGGCGGCATCGAGGGCGCAGCGCACGCCGTCGCCCCCGACGGCGTCGCCGAGGCCGTGGAGGCGTCGGCGCTCACCGAGGCGCTCGCGTTCCTCGGCCTCACCAAGGTCCCCGTCACCGTCTCGTTCTCGGTGTTCTCGCTGTTTTCCTGGTTCATCGCCATGGTCACCCGCCAGGCGCTCGACGGGCACATCCCCGGGCTGGCGTCGGGGGCGGCGGCCACGGCGGCGGCGGTCGTCGGCGGCTTCGCGGTGACCTCGCTCGTGGTCAAGCCCATGAGCGGCATCTTCACGGAGAGCACGCGCGTCGGCAAAGAGGGGCTCGTCGGGCGCACCGTCAAGGTCACCAGTGAGCTCGCCGATCACGAGCGCGGCACCGGCGACATCGACGACGGCGCCGGCGGCATCACCATCGCCATCCGCACCGCCCCCGGCGTCTCCCTCCAGCGCGGAGACGAGGCCATCGTCATCGAGCACGACGACAACGCAGGCACGTACACGGTGGTCCCCCAGCGCTCCGTCGTGCCGTCGGACCGGGACGTGCTGGCCACCCCCGTCGCCGCGCCCGCCGAAGTGGTCGTGGCGGCGCGCAAGCCCGGCTCCACCTGATCTACGCTCCCGCTTCCTTCGAGGTCCCCATGAACCCCGCACTGCTGATCACCATCGCCGTCGCCGTCGGAGCCGTCTTCATCATCATCCTCGGCGCAGCGATGATGGTGAAGAAGTTCTACATCAAGGTCTCTCCGGGCCAGGCGCTCGTGAACAACAAGACCGGTGAGATGGTGATCTCGCTGACGGGCGGCCTCGTGCTGCCCATCGTCCATCGCGCCGAGATCATGGACGTGTCGGTCAAGACCATCGAGCTCGAGCGTCGCGGCAAGGAAGGGCTCATCTGCAAGGACAACATCCGCGCAGACATCAAGGTCGCGTTCTTCGTTCGCGTCAACCACGAGCCCAGCGACATCAAGAAGGTCGCCGAGCGCATCGGCTGCGCGCGCGCGTCGCACAGGGAGACGCTCGTCGAGCTGTTCGCCGCCAAGTTCTCCGAGGCGCTCAAGACCGTCGGCTACCAGATGAACTTCGTGGAGCTGTACACGGAGCGCCGTCACTTCCGTGACCGCATCATCGAGGTCATCGGCACCGACCTCGACGGCTACCACCTGAACGACGTCGCCATCGACTACCTCGAGCAGACCCCGCTCGAGTCGCTCGATCCCGAGAACACCCTCGACGCCGAGGGCATCCGCGCCATCACCCAGATCACCAAGGCGAAGGAGGTGGAGACCAACCGCCTCAAGAACGACGCCCAGATGCAGATCGAGACGCAGAACACGGCGGCGCAGGACGTGATCACCAAGCAGGACGCCACGCGCAAGGCCGTCATCGCCGCGCGCTCCCGCGAGGCGGCGGTCGCGCAGGCGCGCGAGCAAGCGGAGACCATGAAGGAGGTCGCCGAGCAAAAGCTCAAGCAGGAGAGCGCGCGCATCAAGGCCGAGGAAGAGATCGCCATCGCCGAGCAGAACAAGGCGCGGCAGATCGAGGTCGCCGGGAAGAATCGCGAGCGCGTCGTGGGCATCGAGACCGAGCGCGTGCAGAAGGACCGCAACCTCGAGGCCATCAACCGCGAGCGCGAAGTGGAGCTGTCGCGCATCGAGAAAGAGAAGCTGCTCGAGGTGCAGCGCAAGGAGATCGCCGACGTCATCCGCGGCCGCGTCTCCGTCGAGCGCACCGTCGCCGAGGAGGAGGAGCGCATCAAGGGCGTCCGCGTCCTCGAGGAGGCCAAGCGCCAGAGAGACGCGCAGCTCATCGCCGCCGAGACCGAAGCGCAAAGCGCGCTCGTCAAGGACATCAAGGCCGCGGAGGCGCAGGAGAAGGCGTCGACGTTCCAGGCCAAAAAGCGCCTCACCCTCGCCGACGCCGAGCTCGAGGCCGCGGATCGGGAGGCCAAGGCCAAGGTGCGCAAGGCCGAGGGCATCCAGGCCGAGGCCGCGGCGCCGGGCCTCGCCGGCGTGAAGGTCAAGGAGGCCGACGCGGTCGCCCTGGAGAAGCGGGGCCTCGTCGAGGCCAAGGTCGAGCGCGAGAAGGGCATGGCCGCGGTGCAGGTGCAGACGGCGCAGGCCGAGGTCATCCAGAAGAAGCTCGAGGCCGAGGCCCGCGGCGAGGAGGCCAAGGGGACGGCGCTCGCCAAGGTGAAGAACCTCGACGCCGCGGCGGAGCAGGCGCGCATCGAGGCCGTCGCCCACGGGCGCGAGGCCGAGGCCGGCGCCGTCGAGAAGATGGGGCTCGCCGAGGCCGTGGCCATCCGCGAGAAGGGCCACGCCGAAGCCGACGCCGTGCAGAACAAGATGATGGCGGAGGCCGAGGGCGTCGCGAAGAAGATGCAGGCCATGAAGGCCATGGAGGGCTCCGCGCGCGAGCACGAGGAGTACCGCCTGCGCCTCGAGAACGAGCGGGTCATCCGCCTCGAGGGGCTGCAGATCCAGGCCAAGGTCGCGCAGGAGCAGGCCAAGGTCATGGGAGAGGCCTTCAAGAACGCCAAGATCGACATCGTCGGTGGCGACGGCCAGTTCTTCGACCGCTTCGTGAACGCCGTGAGCCTCGGCAAGTCGCTCGACGCCATCGCGCAGAAGAGCAACGTCGCGTCCATGGCGGCCCAGGAGTACCTGAGCGGCGACCGTTCGCTGCCCGCGGACATCAAGGACGTGCTCACGCGGCCGGCGCTGTCGGCGGACGAGATCCGCGACCTCGGCGTCGCCGCGCTCCTGGCCAAGATCGCCGGCGGCGCCAAGGGCGGCGAGAAGAAGAAGATCGAGTCGCTCATCGAGAAGGCCAGGGAGCTCGGCTTCGAGTGAGGAGCTGAGCGGCGGGATGACGTTTGTCGACGCGGGGGCCGGCAATCGCTACGGTCGGGCATGAGCCCGAACCCGCCCGACGACGTCATTCGCAAGCTCCTCGCGGAGGCCCGCACCATGGCCGTCGTCGGCGCGTCGGCGAACCCGGCGAGGCCGTCGCACGGGGTGATGAGCCGCTTGATGCGCGCGGGGTACCGCTGCTTCCCCGTGAACCCCAACGAGCCCGAAGTGCTCGGGCAGCGCGCCTATGCCTCGCTCGCCGACGTCCCCGACAAGATCGACGTCGTCGACGTCTTTCGCCGCAGCGAATTCGTCCCGCCCGTCGTCGACGAGGCCATCCGCATCGGCGCGAAGGTGCTGTGGCTGCAGGAGGGCGTGGTCCACGAGGAGGCCGCCGCCAAGGCGCGCGCTGCCGGCCTCGTCGTCGTGCAGGACCTCTGCACCGCCGTGATGATCTCGCTCCTGCGCGTCGCGCCCGGGGCCTGACAGGCGCCACGCCGACGGATCCCGTAGCACCCGCGCCCGTGGCCCGCGTCACGGCCGCGGGAACGGACCGGGCGCGCGCGGCGTTTCGGCGTGGATGCTCCGGATCGTCGTCAGCGCCCTCGCCCTCGGCCTCATCGCCATGCACTGCGGCACCTGCGCGTGCGACGTCGCCGTCCCCGCGAGCGGCCTCGAGCAACGCGCGCTCCTGCGCGGGCTCGAGCGGCGCATCGACGACGGCGAGCAGGCACGGATGCGCCGCATCTTCCCGGAGGGCGGGCTGTTCACGCTCAGCTTCACCGGCTTCTCGCTCGTGAACATGGCCGTGGCGCGCCCCGGCGACGAGGCCTTCCGCGCGCACGCGCGTGACGAGGTGAAAGCGCTCCTCGAAAAGACCGACGCCGAGCGCGACGTCTCCCCGTTTTCCTCGTGGGGCAGGCGCGAGCGGCGCACCCTCACGGGGCCGCGCAGCGGAGCGCGCTCGACGCCGCGCGCGAGCTGGCGCGGCGCGATCCTCGAGGGTCACCAGAACCTGCTGCGCGCAGGCTACGTCCTGCTCGGCGGCGACGACGTCGACGTCGTGCGCGACTTCCACGACACCTCCTCGGCGCTGCACCGCCGGTTCCTCCGCGCGCCGTCGGGCGCCATCGAGAGCTTCTGGCACCGCACCTGGTACGTCGACAACGCCGTCGCCCTCGAGAGCCTGCGGCTCCACGACGTCATCTACGGCACCGATCTGTACGCCAGGCCCTACGCGCGCTTCCGCGAGGGTCTCACCGCGCACACAGACGCGCGCGCGCGCCTGCCGGCCAGCGAGGTCTCTCTCGACGGCACGCGCACGCTCGACGGTCCCCGCGGCTGCGCGCTGTCGTGGCTCCTCGCCTTTCAGCCCGATCCGGCGATGTACGCGCGCTACCGCCGGATCTTCGGCAAAGACGTCTTGGGCATGCGCGGCTTCCGCGAGGTGCCGCCCTGGAGGACCCACCGCGCCGACGTCGACAGCGGCCCCATCGTCGACGGCGTCGGCGCCGCCGCCAGCGCCTTCGGCGTCGCCGCCGCCCGCAGAAACGGCGACGTCGACACGCTCGCACGCATGGAGCTGCCGCTCACGATCCTCACCGCGCCCGCGCTCACCCTCCACGGCGACGAGGAGCTCTTCGGCGGACAGCTCGTGCTCGCCGACGCGCTGTCGTTGTGGGCGCGCACGGTGACACCGTGGGACGCGCCGGTCGCCCTCGAGCGCGCGCGGCCACCGTTTTTGCCCGCGCTCGTCGCGTTCTTGCTCGCGATGGCGCCGGTCGCCCTCGCGGCGTTCGCTCTGCGCAGGAGCGTCGCGCCCCGCCGATCGAGCGCCGGTCGCTGATCAGGCGGCGTCGAGGGAGATGCCCTTTTCGCGGAGCTGATCGACGAGCGGGAAGAGGACCTCCTCCTCCGCCTCGAAGTGCGCCGCGAACAAGCCGATGAGGTTGTCGAGGGTGCGCACGAACTCGGCGCCGTCGGGCATGGGCTCGGCGGCGAGGCGGCGCAGGTCGTCGAAGGAGCGATAGATGAAGCGGTGCTCCACCCGCAGCGCCGCCGTCACCGACTTGCCGGCGTGCTTCTCGATCAGCGGATAGAGGTCGTTGTCCTCGTGTCGCGTGTGGTTCTCGATGTGTTGCTCGAGCCACGCGATCACGCGGTCCATGTCCTGCCGGCGCTCACGCGGATCTTCGGCGCCGATGCTGGAGAGCGACGCGCGGAGGTGGCGGAGTTGCTCGCGGATCTCGTCGTGCTCCGTCCCGAGCGCGAGCCGCTCCACGCTCTTGCCCGGCACGTGGTTCCGCGGGGTCCCTTTGAACAGCTTGGTCATCGCGCCCTCCTGCACCGCGCGACTGCAGGAAGCGTGCGCAGAAAGGCGCGCGCGATCAGGCGACCGGACGGCGCGGCCACGCTCGATCACGGCGCCAGGGGGCGCGCCCGCTGTGCGGGCGCCCGTGCGGAATCGCCCGCGACCGTGCGAGACCGCCCGCTACTCGAACGCCTTCTTCAGCTTGCCGAGGAAGCCGCCCTCGCCCTTCCTCGCGCGCGTCACGGTGGCGCCGCGGTCCTCCGCGAGCGCGATGATCTTGCCGAGGTTGTTCTTGTAGGCGACGTTGTTGGGCTCGAGCTCCACCGCCCGCACCAACGCGTCGCTCGCGTCGGAGAAGCGCTTGAACCGCGTGGCGAGCATCAGGCCGCGCCGGTTGTGGATGTGGGCGGCGTCGGGGTTGGCGGCGATGGCCTGCTCGAGGAGCAGCAACGCCTTGTGGAAGTTCCCCTGCTTCTCCGCCATGTCCGCCTCCGCGAACAGCGCGGTGTCCGTCGACGCCGCCGCCTTGGCCGCCTGCGGCCACGTGCGCAACAGCTCCTTGTAGCGGGGCTCGGCCGGGTCCGTGTCGGCGGCGAGCTTGGCGTAGACGTGCGCGCGCACGCGGTTCCCCTTCTTGAGCTCGGCGTGCGCGAGCTCGAAGAAGCCCGCCGCGCGCTCCTTGGTGAGGTTGAAGTCGTGGTCGGGGGCGGTGGCCGACGGCGGCGCGGGCTTGTGGTCCCACGGCGACGTCGCTCCGCTGGACGCGTCTTCGAGCGCGGGCATCGGGTCGAGCTCGTACCCGGGTTGGCGCTCCACGCTCTTGCCCTGCGCCGCGGCCGCCGGCACCTGCTGGTCCTCGACGGTGGCGTCCGGATCCGGCGGCTCGTCGTCCTCGTCCGACAGGAGGTCACGAAGGTGCGGCGGCGCCACGGCGCCGACGAGCTCCACGGCGCCCTTCTCGGCGAGCATGCCGACGGCGATACGCACGTCGTCACCGGACAACCCCGTCTTCTTGCGCAGCCGGGCCACCGGGCGCTGACCGTCGATGAACGAGAGCACGTGCAGCTCGAACGCGGAGAGCATGGCCTTGCGTTTGTCGACGTCGGCGGCGGGCTTGAGCACCGCCTCCGCCTTCATCAGCTCCTGCACGCTCTTTCCGACGTAGAGCGCGGCGGGCACCACCTCGCGGTCGACGTCGACGGTGTCGGCGGTGAGGAAGCTCCCGGTGGACTCCGAGAACAGCTCGACATCCTCGTCGAGGCCGCCGATCACGACGGCGTCCCCGGCCGACGACACCCGCACCGGCGCGTGAGCACCGGTGCTGACATTCAGGATGTCGTCGCCGAGGAACGTGGTGTCGAGGATGAAGTCGCAGCGAGGGCAGATGACCGCGCCCTCGCCGAAGCCTTCGCCGCACTTCGGACACTGCATGTGCGCGAGACTACACCGCCTCTTCGCGCGCGCGCTGAGCGACGCGGGCGAACGGCACCGTGGTGAGCTCCTTCATGAACGCCTGCGCGCCGGAGTCTTCCATCTGGAACTTGACGACGTTGAAGCACGCCCACGCAGTCTTCTCGGTGGGGTCCTCGACCAGGCGCTTCTTCAAGAACGTGATGGCGTCGGGCAGCGCCATCAAGCGGTCCATCCCGCCGAGGGCGTTGCCGCGGACCTCCTCGTCGGCGTCGTCGACGGCGGCGCGCACGAAGATCTCGCGCAGCTCGGGGTGCTCGCTCATGTTCACCGACTGCCACGCCATGCGCCGGCGCACCTCGACGCTCTTGTCGGTGATGAGGGTCTGCACGAGGGTGGCGGCGCGCGCGTCCTCGGGGAGCCAGTGGACGGCGTCGGCGATCTCCTCGCGCACGACGGTGTGCGGGTTGTTTTGCGCGTGCAAGAGCAGCGTGTCGAGCACGAGGTCCTTGGCGCCGTGGTGGTGCGCGATGGCGAGCGCGGACACCGCGGACTTCTGCACGTCGGGCGAGGCGTCGGCCCCGAGGATCTGCACCGCCTTGTCGACGACGGCGCGGTCGCTGGTGAATTCGGCGAAGGAGCGCACCGCGGCGGCGCGCACGCCGGCGTCGGGGTCGCCGGCCATGGCGAGCAGCAAGGGCTTGCGCTCGGCGATCTCCTTGTCGGCGTCGAGGTAGAGCCGCGTGGCCATCTCGGCGCGCACGTCGGGGCTGTCGTGCGCGGCGAGCCGCGCGACGAGCGGCCACGCGCCTTCCTCGCCGAACTTGGCGGCGACGCTGACGACCTCGCGCATCATGTCCGGGTCCTTGAGCGTGCGCTCGTCGGCCATGGCCTCGAGCGCCTTGATGTGCTCCCTGGAGGCGCGGTTGTTGAGGACGTTGCCCCACGTGGCGAGCGCCTGCGAGCGCACGCGATCGCTGTTTTGCGCCGTCATCTTCTTGGCGAGGAAGGGCGCGATGTTCGAGAAGTCGCTGTCTGCGTCGAAGGAGGCGCAGAGCAGGTCGTTCATGGCGCTCCACTGCTCGTCGTCGTCACGGGACATGAGGCCGGGGAATTTCCCGAGGATCTCCTCCTCCTTCATCTTGCCCTTGAACAGGCCGCCGAAGAGCCCGGGGTTGGCGCCCTCGGAGGACGGCCCGATGATCTTGAGGTCGGCCTCGGCCTTGGGGTCCTTGACGCCGGGGATGTCGGCGGTGGCGAAGATCTTGAACGTCGCCTTGGGATCGGTGCCGCTCGGGACGGCGAAGCTGAAGTCGTACTTGTTGAGGCTGGCGGGCGGCAGGTCCTGGTTGGCGATGACGGTGTTGTCGAGGAGGGTCTGCAGCTCGATCTTCGGGAGCGGCTGGTCCTTGACCGGCGTGACCTTGACGGACACGAGGCGCACCTTCAGGGCCGTGAGCTTCAGCGGCTTCTTGCCGCCGGAGAGCGTGAGCGCGCCGGAGAGCGTGCCGCCCTCGGGGATCATGCCCGTGTCGAGGGCCAGGGTGAGGTTGGTGCCGCCGCCGAACATCTTGTCCAAAAGGCCCATGGTGGGTTTGTCCTTGGTGGAAGGGAGCCGCGCTCTACGGCGCCACATGCAAAATCGCAGTGACCCGGGTACGTTGCCGCATGCTCACTCTGCGAAACTCCGACGCGCGCGGACGGGCGGACCACGGCTGGCTCGACAGCCGTCACACCTTCTCGTTCGCCGACTACTACGACCCGCGCTTCATGGGCTTTTCGACCTTGCGGGTCATCAACGAAGACCGCGTGGCGCCCGGCGGCGGGTTCCCGACGCACCCGCACAAGGACATGGAGATCATCTCCTACGTCCTCGAGGGCTCGCTCGCGCACAAGGACTCCATGGGCAACGGCTCGGTGATCCGCCCCGGCGACGTCCAACGCATGAGCGCCGGCACCGGCGTTCTGCACAGCGAGATGAACGCGTCGCCGTCTCTGCCCGTGCACTTCCTCCAGATCTGGATCCTGCCGCGCGCGCCGGGCATCGCGCCGGGCTACGAGCAGAAGCGCTTCTCCGACGACGACAAGCGCGGCCTCCTGCGCCTCGTGGCCTCGCCGGACGGCAGCGAGGGGAGCGTCACGCTCCACGGCGACGCCCGCCTGTACGCCGGCATCTTCGACGACGGGGAGCGCGCCGCGCACGCCCTCGAGGGCCGCGACGCCTGGGTGCACGTCGTTCGCGGCCGCGCGCGCGTGAACGGCGCCGAGCTGCGCGAAGGCGACGCCGCCGCGCTCACCGGCGAGCGCGAGGTGGTGGTCGACGGCCTCGGCGGCGAGGTGCTCGTCTTCGATCTGCCGCGTTGAGCCGCGTGATGACGGGCGCCGTCGTCGCCGCGCGCGTCGACACCGCCGGTCGCCCGTGAGGCGCGCCCCCGCGGCTACGGCACCGGGGGCACGCAGGACCCCGTGGAAGGCGCGCAGTTGCCGTTCACGCAGAAGCGGTCGACGCCGCAGTCGCCGTCGGTGCTGCAGGCGGCGGCGACGCAGCCGTGGCGGTCGACGAGGTCGCCGGTCGCGGGGGTGACGCAGTCGCGCCACGCGTCGCAGACGAAGCCGTCGGCGCAGGCGACGGGGGTGCAGTGCCCGTCGCCGGTGCAGGCCTCGTCGGCGGCGCAGCGGCCCTGGCCGGCGACGTCGTTGCAGTCGGCGACGCAGGCGTTGTGCTCCGCGCAGGTGTGGAGCGCGACGCGCTCGCAGACCTGGCCTCCTGCCGTGATCGGGCAGTCGCCGTCGCCGCTGCAGTCGTCGGGCTGCGGCGGGACCCCGCACGAGGGAGAGGAATTCGCAGAGACGCAGCCGGCGAAGCCGTCGCAGTCGCCGTCGCTGCGGCAGCCGGCGTCGCCTTCGCCTTCGCCCTCGCCTTCGCCCTCGCCTTCGCCCTCGCCTTCGCCCTCGCCTTCGCCCTCGCCTTCGCCCTCGCCTTCGCCCTCGCCTTCGCCCTCACCTTCACCCTCACCTTCACCTTCGCCTTCGCCTTCGCCTTCGCCGCCGGGTGCGGGGCAGGCGGTCAGCGGCGCGAGCGCGAACAGGAGCGTGGCGACGACGAGGAAACGCATGCGGGCCTCCGCCGCCGATGCAAGCACGACGCATGCCTTTGCCGGGCGCCCGGCGCCGCGCGCCGCCGAGGCCCAAGCGGGCGGCGCGCGCGGAAATCCGCGAGAAGGCTGCGCGCAGGCAGCACCGACGAAAGGACGATGGCGGCGGCGGCTGCGGGCGTGCAGCCCTCCGCGCCTCGATCACGCGGGCGGCGGGCGCAACGTGAGCGCGACGCCGGCGCCGACGGCGACGAGGGCGGCGCCCACGAACAGCGGCGCGCCGTGCATCATCTCGAAGAGCGCGCCCGAGACCGAAGGGCCGAGGATGCGCCCGAGCGCCGACATCGACTGCCCGAGGCCGAGCACGCCGCCCTGCTCGTCGCCGCCGACGGAGCGCGAAAGCAAGCTCGACTGCGACGGCGTGAAGATGCCCGAGCCGAACGACAGCAGAACGAACACGGGGAAGAGCGCGTCGTAGCCGGCGACGTCGGCGACGAAGGGGACGGCGACGAAGCTGACGGCGATGCAGATGCAGCCGACGATGATCAAGAGCTTCTCGCTCGCCACCTTGCGCAGCCGCCCGATGAGCCCGCCCTGAACGATGACGGACGTAATGCCCACGGCGAGCAGGATCCACGTCGTCAGCTTGGTGGCCGCCTTGGTGCCCTCGGACGTGCCCACCTGGGCAGCGGGCAGGAACGTGTGCTCGATGAAGAGCGCCAGCGACGTCTCCATCAACGAGAAGCCGACCGTGAACACGAAGAGCACGGTCAACAGCGCGGGGACGTTCACGAACGCGCGCGCGCGCGCGATGGCCTTGAGCCCGAGGAAGCCGCGGTGCGCCGCGGTCGAGCCCGCGCGCCTCGTCTCGCGCAGGCGCGCGAGCGCGAAGATCCAGTTGAGCCCGCCGAGCCCCGCGGCGATGAACGCCGCCGACGCCGGGCCCCACTTCGCCGCGGCGAGGCCGCCGATGATGGGGCCGAAGATGAAGCCGAGGCCGAACGCGGCGCCGATCATGCCCATGGCCTTCGCGCGATCCTTGCCGGGCGTGACGTCGGCGACGATGGCCTGCACCGTGCCGAGGTTGGCGTTGCCGAAGCCGGCCAGCATGCGCGCGGCGAAGAGCATCCACAGGGAGCTCGCGAGGCCGAACACGAGGAAGCCGCAGGCGCCGATGGCGATGGAGATGAGCACCACCGGCCGGCGGCCGATGCGATCGCTCAGGCGCCCCCACATCGGCGCGAACAAGAACTGCATCAACGAGTACGACGCCCCGAGCCACGTCGCCACGTGCGGCGCCGCGCCGAAGCTCTCCGCGTAGAACTGCTGAAACGGAATGATGATCCCGAAGCCGAGCAGGTCGAGGAAGAGCGTGACGAAGACGACGCCGAGCACGCCCCGGTTCGACGGCGCCGCCGCCGCCGGGGGCGCGCCCTCGCCTGCGGGAGGTTCGATGTCGGCCATGCCGGACCTTCTTGCAGAGGGCGGGCGCGTCGTCCACAGTCCCCGCCATGCGTACCGTGTCCCTTCTCGCCCCTGGCATCCTCTTCGCCTTCGGTCTCGCCGTGTTCGGTCTCAGCGCCTGTCCAGGCAGCAGCGGGGAAGGCGAAGGCGAAGGCGAAGGCGAACAGATCCTCGACGGCGGCGTCGGCGAGGGCGAGGGCGAGGGCGAGGGCGAAGGCGAGGGCGAGGGCGAGGGCGAGGGCGAGGGCGATCAAGCCTGTGCCGTCGACGCCGACTGCACCGGCCGCCCCGGCTGCGACAACGGCTGCACCTGCGACACCGGCAGCGGCTTCTGCATCCCGCCGGGCCAGGAGTACACGGGCGTCGCCGAGGACGGCACCAAGTGCGACACCGCCGTCTGCGACATCGGCGACGACTGCTGCGTCAACGTCGACGGCAGCTTCAACATCACCGCCACCTGCGCTGCCGGCAACCCGTGCCCCACCACCGGCTTCTTCAACGCCACCGTGCACTGCGACGGGCCCGAGGACTGCGCCGCCGGCGAGGAGTGCTGCATCGACAACACCGCGTCGTCGGTGTGCGTGGCCGCCGGCACCTGCGAGGTCGACGCCAACCACTCGACGGTGTGCGTGGACACCTCGGGCTGCCTCGACACCGAGCTGTGCTGCGGCTTCGCCGCCGGCGGCTTCGACCTGCCCGTGGACCTCGGCGTCTGCGCCGCCCCCGGCAACTGCGGGTGAGCTCCTGGCGCGACGTCGACGAGGCGCTCGGGCGCCTCTCCGGCGTCCTGCGCCCGCGCGTGGGCAAGCGCATGGCTGCGCTCTGCCTGAAGAACCTCGTGGACATGAAGGAGCGCGGCGTCGACGCGGCGGGCGTGCTCGCGGCCGTTCACGCCGTGCTGGACGCGTACGGGCGCATGCCCTTGAGCGGCACGCCGTTCCCCCTCGACGTCGCCGCGTCGCTCGGCGCGTCGGGCTGCCGCAAGCTCACGCACCTGAACGTGGCGCGGCCCGTGGACCTGCTGCCGGTGGTGGCGCAGCACGCCGACGCGCTGCTGCCCGCCTACGGCGACGATGACGCCGAATTCGCCGCGCGCGTGGCCTGGCGAAACGCGCACCACTTCTTCCTCCACCTCGTCGTCGGCCGCGCATACGAGCGCAACGACGCGGCCCCCACCGACGTCCTCTTCGCGGCGTGGCAGGCGCAGGGCGCGCGCGGCGTCCCGCTCGGCGCGGTGCCCGCCGAGCTGGGCGCGCCCGGCGTCGTCTACGCCGGCGGGGTGTTCGAGCCCGATCGCGGCGACCCGGTCGACCTCGCCACCGCCGCCGGGCTGCAGCGCTTCGTCGCGTTCGTGCCGCTGCGGATCACCCCCGCCACGCTGGCGTGGCTCGTGCGCCTGTTGCGCTTCGTGTTCCCGGGCGCCGTCGCCGAGGGGAGCCTCGCGGTGGACTGGGAGCCCCACGAGGGGGAGCCGGGCCCGGGCGCGGCGAGCGCGCTCCTCGGGCTCACGGCGCCGCCGCTCGAGGAGCGCGCGTCGGTGCGCTTC
>CAVZJB010000015.1:0-62970 GCA_963775425.1 uncultured delta proteobacterium
GATGCCGCCGCGGGCGGCGTCGCCGCGGTGCTTCCCTTCACCGTCGAGCCCTCGTCGCTCGCCGTGAAATGCGACGTGACGGCGACGCCGAGGAGCGCGTTGGGGGCGCCGGACGCGCGGAGCACGCCGGCCGTCGGCTCCGGTGAGAGCTTCAGCGTCGACGAGACCAGCGACGTGACGCTCTCGTGCTTCGACCCCAACGACGGGCAGGATCCGCACCTGCAGCTCCCCGTCGATACGACGGGAGTCGAGGTGACGCCGTTGGTCGTGTTCTCGTTCGACGTGGTTCCGGGGACGCTCGTCGTGACCGTCAACGCGGTCGGCGCCGAGCGCTGCGGGCTTCAGGTCGGCGGCAACGAGATCGTCGGCGTCGATCGCCCCGATCCGACGAGCACCTCGTTCGTCCTCGACGCGGACAGCGGGACCGTTCCGTCGACGCCGACGACGCTGGACGTTGCGTGCACGGGCGGCGGCGGCGCCCCAGCCGCGGCGTCCTTCGGCTCCCTGCCGATCGCTCAGGGTGGCAACGTCACCGACGACGCCGGCGTCGCAGCGCTGGCAAACGGAGACGTCGCGATCCTCGTCGGCGACATTGGCCCGATCAACCCGAGCTCGACGTCGCTCACGGTGCCCTCGTTGCAGTTTCTTGCGGGCGCCTTGAACGTGCAGTGCAACGGCCAGCCGACCCTTCAGAACGTCGATTTCGAGACGCTCGAAAAGGTCGCCGGTGCGGCGAAGGTGCAGGAATGCGATAGCGACAGCCTCGTGATCCACCTCGGAAGCCATAGTGGCTCCGTGCCTGCGCTGGAGCTCGGGGCGCTCGACATCTCCTCGAACACCGGTCTCGGTTCCCTCAACCTTCCCGCGCTCGCGGCCATCTCTGGCGACATCGACATCTCTTCCAACACCGGTCTCGGTTCCCTCAATTTTCCCGCGCTCGCGGCCATCTCTGGCGACATCGACATCTCTTCGAACGCGGGGCTCGGTTCCCTCAACCTGCCTGCGCTCGCCACCGTCGACGGCGCGGTGTCCGTCAGGGGAAATCCGGTCCTTGGAAGCCTCACCGCCAACGCTTTGAGGACGGTGACGGGCAACTTCTCGATCACCGACAATTTTTCGGCAGGAAATGCCACGGGGCTCGGCAGCGTCGCCGCTGCTTCGCTCGCCACGGTTGGCGGGAGCTTCTCGGTGACCGGGAACGGGATGCTCACATGCGGCAACGCGACGATTGGCGTCCTCCAGGCTCGCTGCGGTCTCACGAGCCCGCCCGGATCCACGTTGATCGCCAACAACGCCGGCGGATGCCTCGACCACGCGTTCTCGAGCGCCGACGACTGCATCCCGTAGTCTGGACTCGTCGACGCTCCGTCGGCGACGAGCTGCACCGTCGGGAGCGACAGCCACGACCCATCGACGCCCTTCTCCGCCGTGCTCGATGAGAGCAGCACGCTCCCGGTGACGTGCTCGAACGCAGACGCGGAAGCGTCGACGACGATCCTCGTGCCGGTCCAAGTGTCGCTTTCGAATCTCGACAGGAAGCTTGAAGGTGGACGACAATCCGCTGCTCGAAAAGCTCGACTTCCCGGCGCTGACCGTCGTCCTCGGCAACTTTGAAGTGTCTGGAAACAGTAGCGGGAGCGGCACCCCGACGACGGTCCAGTTCGATACGCTTCAGCGTGTCGACGGGGACTTCACGATCTTGAACAACGCGCGGATCGTCCAGACCGATGCAGAGGCAATCGCCACGAGGATCAGCATCGGCGGGACGCCAACGGTGCTGAACAACAACGGAAGTTGCGCAGCTCGGAACGACCGCAACACCAGGTTCGCACGCTCGCGATCTGCGCTATTCTGCGCAGATGCCGCGCCTCCTTTTCTGCGGAATCGCATTCCTGATCTCTCTCGTCATCGCAGGTTGTCCAACGACCCCCGCGAACGGCTGTACGAAGAATTCCGATTGCGCCGCAGGCGAGCTTTGCTTCGGGAACTCGGACGGTGGAGCAGCATGTGGGCCGGCGAACCCCGGCGAAGGCGAGGGCGAGGGCGAAGGCGAGGGCGAAGGCGAGGGCGAGGGGGAGGGGGAAGGCGAAGGGGACACCTCCGTTACCCTCATCGCCGACGCTCCGCTCGATGCTGACGACGTGTTGACCACGACGCTCCATTGGACGCTCGAAAATGTCGACGCGGCGACGTGCGCGCTCTCAGCCAACGGCATCGATGAGGCCGTCGACATCAACGCCGGCAACCTCGAGGTCACGATCACCGCGACGACGGACTATGAGCTCCGCTGTGACGGCGCGACGGCTGACACCACCCTGACCGTGCACACGGCCGGAGAGATCAGTGGACCCAGCGTCGTCGCCCAGGGCGACCCCGTATCCTTCTCGCTACCCATCAGCGACGTCGCCGCGTGCGTCGTCGGTACGGACGGCGATTCGTCTCAACTGTCCGACGTGACGATCGAAGGTGGCGTCGCCACATTCACGGACGTCGTCGATGCCGATAAGAGCTACACCGTCAGTTGCGACGGCGCTTCAGTAGGGAGTCTCGTCCGCGAGATCTCGGTCGTCGCGCTGGCGGTATCCGTGGGCGATGTCTCCCCGATCATCGCAGACTTTGGCGGCGCGTTCGACCTGACCGTGACAACGAACCTCGGCGCCGTTTGTTCGTTGTTCAGCACCGCGCGAGACGGCACCGGACGTCGGCAAGAGACGAGCTTCGTTGAAAGCGTCGACGGCGGTGACCACACGTTCACCGTCGACGCGGTCACGGAGCCGCGGGACTACCTGGTCTCCTGCTCCCAGGAGGGGGCGACCGCCGAGAGCGCGGGCGTCGAGGTGCGGATACGGCCGGTCATCACGGCCTTCGACGTCAATGTCGTCGTTGGCTCCACGGATGTGACGGTGACATGGACGGCACAAGGGCAGCCCGACGGCGAGTGTGTCCTGTCCGGAGATCTCGACGGTCCGAGGATCGTGACCGGGTCGGAGACTACGCTGACGAGCTTCGCGACCCATGCGACCGAGTTGGTGCTCTCGTGCAAGAGCGCGCCGAGCAATGAGGATCCTGGCGCCAACGTCTCCACGCGTAGGATCTGGAATGGAGACGTTGACGCTTCCAACGTCGATCAGGCACTGCCAGAGACTCGTGTCGTCATCGGGTCCGTCCTGTTCGACAGCGTGTCTCTACCGTCCGATATCGACCAGGGGACCGTCCTCCGGGGCGTCTCAGGTGACATCACGGTCAACAACGTCACGCGGACCGACAGCGGACCTCTCATCTTCTCTCTGCCGCAGCTCGAGGTTCTCGGGGGTACTCTGACGGTGACGCTGGACACTTCGCTCGATACAGCGGATCTTTCGGCGTTGAGAGAAGTGGGCGGGTCAGCCCTCGTCCAGACGAACGCCGTGTTGATCCGTCTGAGGCTTGGAGCCCTTGAGGACGTTGGCGGCGACCTCGACTTCACGAGCCCAACCACCGGCGGACTGACGCTCGCTTCTCTGGTGAATATCGACGGAAACCTGCGCATCGTCGCCGTCAAGGGGAACGTCTCGCTTCCGGTCCTGAGCAGCGTTGGGGGGTCGTTCCTCGTCTCAAAGATCACGGGGAGCACCGTCAACGCGCCGACGTTGAACACCGTCGGTGGAGCCTTCGTTCTCTCCTTGACCGGCACGCTCACCACCGCAACCGTTGGTTTGCGGTCCATGGACCCTGCGTCCACGTTCGAAGTCCTGGGAACGGGGCTCACGTGCTCCAAGATCGCAGACATCTATTGCAATCTTGTTGCTCGTGACCCGACACCTACAATCATCAATAACGCCGAGAGCCCGTGTCCGGACGTGAACAACGGTTGCTGACGCGAGCATCGGGGGATCGATGACCACGGCGGACGGTGTGCCGCCGTTCAGGGGGCCTGGCACTCGAAGGAGGTGCCGTCGAAGCCGGTGGTCGCGGGGCATTGGCCTGGCTCCGTGCATCCGCAGGCGCCGCTTGCGAGGCAGACAGTGCCGTTCCCCGAGAGCGAGCAGTCTGCGTCCGAGACGCAGCGGCAGAAGCCGGTCTCGGTGTCACACGACGGCGGAAGGCCGGCGGCGCTGCAATCGGCGTCGTCGCGACAGCCGCAGAGGTGCGACGGGAAGCATCGGGATCCAAAGCCAAAGGTGCAGTCTGCGTCCGAGAAGCACTGCACGCACTGGTGGCTGGTTTGGTCACACAAGTCGCCTGCGCAATCGTCGTCGACGTCGCAACCCTTGTCCTTGCAGGTGTGATCGGCGCCGTCGCAGCGGAGACGGAACGGGACACAGACGTCGACGGGAGTCCCCTCGATGTCGTTCACCTGCACCACGTAGTCAAAGACAGTGCACGCTCCGCCCTGCGCGTCGTCTTTCGCGCACGCGCCGGTGACGCCGCTGCCGCCGCTCTGATCGAGGTCGATGCAGTGGGCCGGCGTACAGGCGTACAGTCGTGTCCTTCCGGCAAGCGTGCGTGACCGGCCCGCCGCCGCGAGGTAGCGCCTCCTCCCTCGGAGGTGGCCCATGGGTGAGACGACGTCGAGGAGAATCGAGCGGCTGCGTGGGGAGATCGAGGCGTGGCGCCGCTCGCGCTACGAGCGCGCGCCCCTGCCAGCGCGGTTGTGGAGCGAAGCCGTCGCGGTCGCCCAGGAGCTCGGCGTCAACCGCGCCCGCGTTGCGCTCGGGCTGAGCTACCGCGGGCTTCAGGCGCATGTCGACCGCGCGGGGACCGCGCCGACCTTCGTCGAGCTCTCGGGCGCCGACGTCCTCGCTGCGGGCGCGAGCGCGGCGTGCGGCACGTCGATTGAGATCAGCGGCCGCGACGTCCACGTTGTCGTTCGACTCGGCGGCGGCGCAACGGTCGACATCGCCTCCCTCGTCGACGTCGTGCGAGGACGCGCGTGATCCAGGTGACGCCGCAGACGCGCATCCTCGTCGCGCTGGAGCCGCCCGACTTCCGCTGCGGGATCGACGGGCTCGCCAAGGTGTGCCGCACTCAGCTCGCGGCCGACCCGTTCACCGGCGCCGTCTTCGTGTTCAAGAACCGCCGCTCGACGTCGGTCAAGCTCCTGGCCTACGACGGCCAGGGGTTCTGGCTCTGCCAGAAGCGGCTCTCCTCGGGCCGGTTCCGCTTCTGGCCGTCGTCGACGAGCGGAGCGTCAACGACACTCAAGGCGCATGAGCTTCACGTGCTCCTCTTCGGCGGCGACCCGACCGGTACGCGCGCCGCTCCAGCGTGGCGGCCGGTAAGCGCGTAGGCGCTGCCACAACTCGAGCCTGAGCGCGATCGATCGTGGAGACGATCCCCTCGCGGATCGTGATGTGATCCAACAGCGCCATGGTGAAACGGCTGAAGCGGCGGGCCCCCAAGCCCAGGCTCATCGGCAAGGAAGAGGCGGACGCGCTCCTCGCGCGCATGCAGGGCGTGATGAGCGACGAGGACATCGCTTTCGTGCGTTCGGCGCTCGAAGCGAACCAGTCGATTGGCGATGTGCTCACGTCGTCGATGTCCGAGGCTGACGGCCTCGAACGCATCAAGGCGGCGCTCGCGCGGGTGAGGCGCTCGTGACCACCCACGGGCCCCAGATCGTCGATGTCGACGCCGAGTTCGCCGCCGCCGTCGTCGGGCGCGCGCAGGTGCTGATGCCGTCCGGCGATGCAGCGTTCATCGACGCGCTCGTTCAGTCTCACGCACTGGTGATGACCCTGCTTCGCCATGACCGCACGACGATCGCGCGTCTCAAGCGACTCTTCGGCATCGCGAACAGCGAGAAGACCGACAGTGTCTGTCCACCGTCCAGCCCTGCGAGCGAATCCAGCGACACGACCACGACGACGAGCAACGATGACGAGGTCTCCACCGGCAACGACGGCGGTGATCGTGACGACGGCGATGGCGGAGCGAAGCCGAAGGGGCACGGTCGCCTTCCGGCGCTGGCATTCCCCGAGGCGCGCCACGTCGAAGTCCGGCACGACAAGCTGCACGCCGGCGCCACATGTCCGTGCTGCACGCGCGGCAGGCTTTTCGAGATGAGCGAGCCATCGCGGATCGTGCGCATCTTCGGGCAAGCACCGCTCGCCGCCGTCGAGTGGGACTGCGAGCGCCTCCGCTGCGGTGGCTGCGGCGAGGTGTTCACGGCGAAGGCGCCCGAGGAAGCGCAGGGGCCGAAGTACGACGACAGCGCCGCGGCGATGATGGCTCTCTTGCGCTACGGCGCCGGTATGCCGCTCAATCGCTTGGACCATCTGCAGAGGAACATGCAGACACCGGTGCCCGCGTCGACGCAGTGGGAAGTCGCTCGCGATCGCGCCGAGGATCTGCAGCCAGTGTATGAGGAGCTCGCGAAGCGCGCCGCCGCCGGCCGCGTGCTTCACAACGACGACACCCAGGCGCGTATCCTCGCGCTCATGGGTGATCGTCGCGAGCACCTCATCGAGAAGGGCGAGCTCCCCGACCCCAAGCGCACAGGCCTGTTCACCACCGGCGTCGTCGCCGAGACCGAGGACGGGCGCATCGCGCTGTTTTTCACCGGGCGCAAGCACGCTGGCGAGAACCTCACGGACGTCCTCGCCGCGCGCGACGGCAAGCTCGACCCGCCCGTGCAGATGTGCGACGGCCTCGACCGCAACCTGCCCAAGGGGCACACTGTCGTCCTCGCCAACTGCCTGTGCCACGGACGCCGCAACTTCGTCGACGAGGTGAACAACTTCCCCGACGAGTGTCGCCACGTCCTCGAGGAACTCCGCATCGTCTTCCGCGCCGAGGCGACGTGCCGTAGGAAGTGCCTGACGCCCGAACAGCGGCTCGTCCTTCACCAACAGAAGAGCGCGCCCGTGATGGAGCGCCTGCGCGCCTGGATGAACGAGATGCTCGCCGACAAGCGCGTGGAGCCGAACTCCGGGCTCGGCAAGGCCTTCGCGTATCTCCTCGCGCGATGGGGGCCGTTGACCCTGTTCCTCCACGTCGCTGGCGCGCCGCTCGAGAACAACATCTGCGAGCGCGCGCTGAAGATGGCGATCCGCCACCGCAACAACTCGCTCTTCTACAGGAGCGAACGCGGCGCCAATGTGGGCGACCTGTACATGACGCTCATCCATACGGCAGAGCTCCACGGCGTGAACGCGTTCGAGTACCTCACGACGCTGCTCCGCCATGCGCGCGACCTCGCCGATGATCCGGGGGCCTGGTTGCCGTGGACGTTCCGCGCGACGCTCGAGCACCGGCGCGCCGCGTAGCCGCCCCTACAGCACCGCGGCCGTGGCCGTCACGCACGCTTGCCGGAAGCACACCGTCCTCCACGACGAAGACGCGGATCCTGCCTGGCACTCGATCGCCCGGGGAGGATCGTCGGCTGGACGGTTACGGCGTACAGTCGGCGTTGGCGCCGCATGCGGTGACTCCGGCGAAGCGTGCGTCGCAGTCGGCGTCGGTGGCGCAGTCTTGCACGCAATGGCTCGTCGCATCGCAGTGGATGAAGAAGTCGTCGCCGCCGACGAAACAGTCGGTGTCGTCCGTGCAGACCTCGCTGCAACGCCCCTCGAACGCCTCGCCCTCGCCCTCGCCCTCGCCCTCGCCGTCCAACGTCTCAGGCGACGGGTCGGTGCAGCGACCGGCACCATTGTCGCCGATCACGCAAAGCAGGCGGCCCTTGCAGTCGCCGCTCGCCCGGCACGTCGACGGCGATGGGCAGCCCGGCGCGAGCGCGACGAGAGTGATAGCGAGCATTCCAAACCGACACATCGGGCGAGATTACGTGCCGTTCCTGCGGCCGTCCACGGAGCCGTGCCGCCGTGGATGTCGTAACGCCGCTCAGTGCGGCGCGCGGCGGACGCCGTCGAGGTCGATGCCGCGGACGTCGACGGTGATGCCGCGCGGCGGGGCGTCGGCGACGAACGCGGCGAGCACCTCGCGTACGTCGGAGTCGATGAACTCATTCGTGCAATCGAGGATCACGTGCTCGCCGTCCTGCACACCTTCGAGCACCGCCACGAGCGCGGGCTTCACGAGGAAGGTGCCGTCGCGCAGGAAGTCGACGTGGACGGTGGCCCCGTCGCGCTTCATCACCACGGTGTCCCGCGTGGCGTGCTTGAGCACCACGAGGATGGAGACGAGGAAGCCGAGCAGCACACCCTTCAACAGATCGGTGGCCACGACCGCCACGAGCGTGACCCCGAAGGGCACCCAGACCTCGTAGCCGAGCGCGAGCTGCTCGCGCAGCACGCGCGGCGACGCGAGCTTGCCGCCGACGTGCAGGAGGATCGCCGCGAGGCACGCCGTCGGCACGTGGTCGAGCAGCGGGGCCATCGCCACCACCGCCACGACGAGGAGGAGGCCGTGGACGAGGGCGGAGAGCTGCGACTTCGCGCCCGCCTGGATGTTCGCCGAGCTGCGCACGATCACCGCGGTGATCGGCAGGCCGCCGAGGAGCCCGGCGGCCATGTTGGCCACGCCCTGCGCCACGAGCTCGCGGTTCTTCGGCGTGCGTCGCCGGTCGGGGTCGAGGCGATCGAGCGCCTCGACCGACAGGAGCGTCTCGATGCTCGCCACCAGCGCGATGGTGACGCCGATCGTCCACGTCTGCGACTTGCGCAGCGCGCTCCACGCCGGGTGCGCGAAGTGCGACCCGCCGTCGAAGACGCTCGGCAGGTGGATGAGCAGATCGCCGGTCAGCGCGAATCGTGGAAACGGAAGGTGGTCGAACGCGAAGGCGAGCGCCGTGCCCACGACGACCACCACCAGGCTGGACGACATCCATGACACCCGCGCGAGCGGGTTGCTCTTCCACGTGGCCATGACGGCGATGGACACCGCGGCGACGACGATGGCGCCGGGGGAGACGGCGGCGGCGAGCGCCGCGAGGTGGTCGACGCGCTCCGCGCTCAGGAGGAGCTTGTCGACGTCGATGGCGGCGGCGGGGACGCCGAGCACGAGGGAGATCTGCTTGAAGACCAGGATGACCCCGATGGCCGAGAGCATCGCCTTGATCACCGTCGACGGGACGATGGCGGCGAGCGCGCCCGCGCGAAAGGCGCCGAGGAGCGCCTGAAACGCGCCGCCGAGAAACACCGCGGCGAGGAACGCAGAGAAGCCCCCGAGGTCACCGATGCCCGTGGCGACGATGGCGGTGAGTCCGGCCGCCGGACCGCTCACGGACAGCTCGGCGCGGCTCAGGAGCGGCACCACCAGGCCGCCGCAGATGCCGGCGACGATCCCCGCGATGGGCGGCGCGTGACACGCCACGGCGATGCCCAGGCACAGCGGCAGCGCCACGAGGAACACCACGCTGCCCGCGATCAGGTCGCGCCGGGGCGCCCGCCACAGCGCGCGCAGGCCGGCGACCGGCGCCGTCGGCGTCGAGGCGGGCGCGACGGTCGGGCGAGGAGGCGGCGGGGGTTGCGGGTGGCCCACGTTCTCTCCGGTAGCAAACGCCTCTTGAGAGAGCCAACCCGTCGTTGCCGATGGCCGTGCACTACTGCTGAAACAGCATAGAAGCGCCGATTCAGCAGGACATGACTGCCGTTTCAGCGTAGGCTCGGCGGGTGCCCCGCCGCGCGCCCCCCTTCGCCCTCGCGCCCGTCCGCGACGGCAACGCGCCGGGCGGGGCCGGGTCGCCGGGAGGGCTCATCGGCACCTCACCGTCGATGCGAAACCTCAAGGAGACCATCGATCGCGTGGCGCGCTTTCGCGCCAACGTGCTCCTCGTCGGCGAGAGCGGCACCGGCAAGGAGCTGGTGGCGCGGGCGCTCCACGCGCGCGGCCCGCGGCGGGGCCGGGTGTTCGTCCCGGTGAGCTGCGCCACCCTCGGCGACGACCTCCTCGAAAACGAGCTCTTCGGTCACGAGCGCGGCGCGTTCCCCGGGGCCAACGAGCGCAAGCAGGGGCTGTTCGAGCTCGCCGACGGCGGCACGCTCTTCCTCGACCAGATCGAGGAGATCCAGCCCGCGACGCAGGCGCGCTTGCTCCGGGTGCTCGAGCGCTCCGAGTTCCGCCGGGTGGGCGGGACGCGCAAGGTGCGCGTGGACCTGAGCGTGGTGGCCGCCACCAACGCCGACCTGCTCGCCGCCATGGCCGCCGGCAGGTTTCGCGAGGACCTCTATTACCGCTTGCGCGTGCTCACCATCGCCGTGCCGCCGCTGCGCGACCGCCGCGAGGACATCCCCGCGCTCGTCGACGCGTTCGTCGCCGACTTCAACCGCAGAAACGACGGCAGGATCCGGGGCCTCGCGCCGCCTGCGCTGTCGCTGCTCATGGATCACGGGTGGCCCGGAAACGTGCGCGAGCTGAAGAACGTCGTCGAGAGCGCGGCGATGCTGAGCGACGGCGACACGCTCGGCGCCGCCGCCATCGCCGGTGCGCTGCGCGCGGTGCCGAGGGGCGCCGGCGCGCCGGCCCCCGGGGCCGCCGACGAGCTGCGCGTCAGAGTCGGCACGCCGCTTCACGAGGTCGAGCGCCTGATGATCGAGGCCGTCGTCGCCCGGGCTCCGTCGCGGGCGGCCGCCGCGCGACAGCTCGGCATCGGCGAGCGCACGCTCTACACGAAGCTGCGCCTGTACGGCCTCGCCTGACGCGCGCAGACGCCGCGCGCCCGACGACGATGCCGCGCCCGATCGGCCGACGAGGACGGCTCCTGTCGCAGCCGTGACGAGGTGCTATAGACCGCGCATGAGCGGCTTGCCGATCGTCGGACAACCCACGGGCGCCGCCGCGCCGGGCGCGCGGCCCGCCTGGCTGCGCGTGCGCGCCCCCGGGAGCGGGCGCACCGCCGAGCTCCACCGCCTCCTCGCCGAGCACCGGCTGCACACCGTCTGCAGCTCCGCAGCCTGCCCCAACATCGGTGACTGCTGGGCCGCCGGCACCGCCACGTTCATGATCCTCGGCAACGAGTGCACGCGCGCCTGCCGCTTCTGCGACGTGAAGACCGCGCGCGATCCCATGCCCGTGGACCTCGACGAGGCCGCGCGCCTCGCCGACGCCGTCGAGCTCATGGGCCTCCGTCACGTCGTCATCACCTCTGTCGCCCGCGACGACCTCGCCGACGGCGGCGCGCGCCAGTTCGCCCGTTGCCTGCGCGCCGTGCGCGCGCGCGTGCCCGCGGCCACCCTCGAGGTCCTCGTGCCGGACTTCCAGGGCAACGTCGACTCCATCCGCACCGTCCTCGACGAGGAGCCCGCCGTCTTCAACCACAACCTCGAGACCTGCGAGCGCCTCACGCCCCGGATCCGCTCCGGCGCCGTGTACCGCCGCTCCCTCGACGTGCTCGCCCGGGCCAAAGCGCTTCGGCCCGCCGTGCGCACCAAGACCGGGCTGATGCTCGGGCTCGGCGAGACCGTCGACGAGGTCAAAGAGAGCATCGCCGACGCCCGCGCCGCCGCCGTCGACATCCTCACCCTCGGTCAGTACCTGCGGCCGTCGTCGTGGAACCACGAGGTGGTCCGCTACGCCACGCCGGAGGAGTTCGCGGCGCTCGGCGAATTCGCCCGCGGCCTGGGCTTCGCGCACGTCGAGAGCGGCCCGCTCGTCCGCTCCAGCTATCACGCCGAGGTGGGCGCCCGCGCTCCCGCCGCCGGCGGCGCCGCGGAGTGACCTCGTCGTGATCCGGCAGAGCGCCACCCTCGAGGACGTCGCACGGCAGACGGCGGTGATCGTCGGGTCCGCGCCCGACGACGTCGTGGAGCTCTTCCCCCACGGGACGGTGCGCAGCTTTCGCGCCGGCGCCGTCGTCGTGCGCATCGACGAGGACCCCGCGGGCAACGCGCTCGACGTCGAGGCCCGCGTGCTGGACGCGCTCGCCACCGCCGTCGTGCCGTCGCTGGCGCCGCCGGTGCTCGCGCGTGGGCGCGTGAAGGTCGACGACGGCGACCGCTCCTACATCGCCTACCCGTGGGTCGCGGGGCGCACGCTCGAGCGCGCCTCCGCCGCCGCCCGCGCCCGCGACGTCGGCGGCGCCTTCGCGCGGCTGCACGCCGCGCGCATCATGGACCTCTTCGGCCGGCTGCCGCGCGAGCGCTCGCTCACGCTCCTCGAGTCGTTCCGCCGCGCGGTCGAGGAGCTCAAGGGGTGGATGGCGGCGCGTGAGCTCGACGGGCTCGGCCAGGACCTCCTCACGCTCGCGCTCTCCGATCTGCAGCGGTCGCTGAGGCCGTTCTGCATCGCGCAGGACCACCTGTTCCTCACCGCGCGCCGCCGCGTGCTCTGCCACGGCAGGGCCACGCCCTCGTTCATCGTCGTGCGCGCAGACGCGCCGCCGGTGCCGGCGCCGCTGTGCTTCGTCGGGCTCGACGCCGCCTGCCTCGGCGACGCCGCGGAGGACCTCGCCGGCTTCGCCCTCGCCGCCGGCCTCGACGAGGCGGCCGAGGACGCGATGCTGCGCGCGTACGTCGAGGGGCTCGAGCGCGAGGGGCGGCTCGATCGGCGCTTCATCCCCCGCTACTTCGCGCGCCGCACGTTGGGCTTGTTCGCGCAGCCCGTCTCGCGGCTCGACGCCATCGCGCGCATGAAGCGCGGGGAGATCCCGGTGCTCGGCGACCCCGTCGTCGCCATCGAAGAGCAGTGCCGCCTCGCGTACGACGAGCTCGCGCGCGCCATGAACGGCTTGCGCGAGCTCGGCGGGCGCGCGCGCCCCGTGGGCGTCCCCGAGGTGATGGCCATGGGCCGCCTGCTCGCGGTGGAGGAGCTGATCCTCGCCGACCGCGTCTTCCGCATCGCCGTCACCGGCCAGCCCTACGTGGGAAAGACCGAGGTGGCCGCGCGCCTCGCCAAGCGCCTCGGCCACGCCTTCTACGGCACGGCGGCGCTGTCGCGCGCGCTCGCGCTCGTCGAGCGCGAGCTGCTCGGCACCACCGCGCCGCCGCAGTCGGCGCCGGCGCAGCAGTCGGGCGAAGGCGTCACGTCGCGCGCGCTGGTGGAGGCGCTGTTCGCGCGCGGCTTCCGCCTCGAGCCGCTCACCGATCCGCCGTTTTACAAGGCGCACCTCGACGGCCGCGAGGTCACCGAGGAGCTGCGCGAGGGAGGCCCGCTGCACGTGCGCGGCGCCCAGCTCCTCGACGACGAGGCCATGATCGCCGCGCTGCGCGACGAGCTCGGCAAGCGCGCCGCCACGGAGGGCGTGGTCGTCGAAGGCGCGTACGCGCCCGCCCTCGTCACCGGGCGCGCCCACGTCTTCTTCCTCTCCGCCGACGCCGGCGTGCGCCGCGCGCGCCTGTGCTCGCACCGGCCGGACATCGAGAGCGAAGAGGAGGCCGCCAAGCTGCTGGCGCGCCTCGACGAGACGCTGCCGCCGGTGGCCGCCGCGGTGGAGCCCACGCGCGTCGACGTCGGCAGCCGCACGGCGGCCGCCGCCACGCTCGAGATCCTCTGGCACCTCCTGCCCGCGGGGCGCCGGCCGCAGGAAGACCTCTCGGGGAGGGCGCCCTTGTGACGCGCACGGTGCCCGAGCCTGCGTTCGACGCGGACGACGCGCCGCTCGTCGACGGCGAGGCGGTGTCGGTGCCGCTGCCGGCGGGCACGCCGATGACGCTGCGCTTCCCGTCGCCCTTCGAGCCATACCTCACGCTCGGCGGCGCGCGCGTCCTCGACGACGCCGGCGGCGACGCGCGCGAGCTGCTGCTGTGGTGCTCGCGGCGGCTCCCCGCCCTGTGGCGCGCGCTCGACGAGCGAACCGGGCTGCGCGCGGTGTTCGTGGCCGGGCCCGCGGAGTCGCAGATCGTCGTCACCGACCTTGTGTCGCTGCCCCGCGACGACGATCCCCCCGAGTGGTTCGACCACGGCCTCCTGCGCGAGCGCCTCGACGCGTCCAACGTCACGCTCGCGCGCTTCTCCTTGCTCGGCCCGCTGTCGACGCGGGCGGAGCTCGAGCGGCGCGTCCGCGCCACATACGCGCCGGGCACCCTCGTCGAGGTCCGCGTCGAGGAGGGCCGTCGCGTGGTGGGCCGCCGCTGCGTGCGCGTGGGCCGCTGACGCGAGACGCCCGTTCGTTGCATGCGTGGCGATCGGGGACGTGGTAGGAGTCGGCCGTGCGCACGCCCGTCACCGCCCTTGTCCTGCTGGCGCTCGTCTCCCTCCTCCCCGCTTGCCGCGGCCGCTTCGCCGCGGACAGCCCGCCACCGGCGGCCACAGCCGGGGACCCCGGCGAGGGCGAGGGGGACGCGAGCGAAGGCGAAGGCGAAGGCGAAGGCGAAGGCGAAGGCGAAGGCGAGCCGCCGGCGGACCCCGGCTGCTCCATCCACATCGAGGTCGTTCAACAAGGCCAGTGCCCGGCGCCTTGAGCGGGAGCGCGCGCACGGCGGCACCCCGCCCTGACGCTCACGGGGTCAGGCGTGTGACGACGCGGCCGGCGCGGATGACGGCGGCGATACGCGTGGTGGCGTCGATGTCGGCGACCGGGTCGCCGTCGACGAGGACGAGGTCCGCGCTCTCGCCGGGCGCGATGGAGCCGAAGGAAGGCGCGTCGAGGAACAGGTGCGCCGCGCCCGCGGTGGCCTCGTAGAGCACCTCGGACGCGGGGATGCCGGCGCGCACCAGCCACGCGAGCTCCTCGTGCAGCGGGCCGCCGGCGGCGACGCCGAGGAAGACGCCGTCGGAGCCGGGCACCACCTCGACGCCGGCGTCGTGCAGCGTGCGCACGTTGTCGCCCCAGGCGGCCTCGTCGCGCGCGGCCTCGCCGGCGATCTTCAAGAGGGCGGGCGGCAGGTCGCGCGCGGCGTCGCCGAGGAACGGCGCGAGCGCCTCGGGCGGCGCGCTCTCCTCGTCGAGGCGCGTCTCCTTCAAGCGCGCGTGCGCGACGTCGGCCACGTGGTGGAAGCTCGCCAGCGTGGCGATGACCTTCACCTTGCGCCGCGCGAGCTCCGCCGCCTGATCGGGAGTGATGCGCCCGCGGTAGACGGCGTGCGCGAGGACGTCGGCGCCGGCGCGCGCGGCGGCGATCGCGTCGGCGGCGCTGCCGATGTGGACGAGCACCTTCTTGCCGTGGGCGTGCGCCGCGTTCACGAGCGCGGCCAGCGTGGCGGCGTCGAGCTCGGGCGATCCGGCGGGCAGCGCGTCGCGCATGAGCTTCACGTAGTCGCCGTGGTGCCGGAGCTGCGCGTCGACGAGGCCGGCGGCGTCGCCGGGGCCGCGCGCCTGCGGCACGATGAAGCCCGCGAGCGCGGACGCGGGCCACGGCGCCACCGCGCGGATGAGCGGCAGCGGGTGCCCGCCGACGGCGGTGATGGGATAGCCCGTGTGGAAGATGCGCGGGCCGGGGACCGCACCGGTGACGACGGCGCCGCGGAGCGCGTCGAGCTTCTTGCCGTCGCCGCCGAGGTCGTAGACCGTGGTGACGCCCGCGTAGAGCCAGGCCTCGAGGTTGTGCTCCGGCGGCACGCGCACGTCGCGCGTGGGCAGCGCGCCGCTGCTCTCGATGTGCACGTGCGCGTCGACGAGGCCGGGCAGGAGGGTCTTGCCCCTGCCGTCGATGACGACGGCGCCCTTCGGCAGGAGCGCGCCCGTGGGCTCCACGCTCGCGACCTTTCCGTCGCGAACGACGACATCGAAGTCCACGAGCCGGTCGCCGTGCGCGCGCTCGAGCGCCGGGAATACGGTGCAGTCGCGGATGACGATGACGCCCGGCGGCCCCGCCTCGTCGATCTTGACGAGCGGCCGCAGCGTCGCCGACGGCGTACACCCGGCGACGAGGGCGGCGACGAGGGCCGCGAGGGCGCACCCCACGAGCCGAGGAGCGCGCCCCACGACGCCGGCGCGCCGGCTCAGGGAGCCGTGGTCCACGTCTCGAGGGTCTTCTTCACGTCGGCCATGAACAGGTCGGCCGTGGCCCCGTCGATGAGGCGGTGGTCGAAGCCGAGCGAGACGACGCTCATGTTGCGGATGCCGATCGCGTCGGTGCCGTCGACGTCGATGACCACCGGCTGCTTCTGGATGCGCCCCATGCCGAGGACGGCGACGTTGGGCTGGTTGATGACGGGGGTGCCGATGATGGCGCCGAAGTTGCCCGGGTTGGTGACGGTGAAGGTGGACCCCGACAGCTCGTCGGGCTTGATCTTCCGGGTGCGCACGCGGGTGGCGAGGTCGGTGATGCCGTGCGCGAGCCCGCGCAGGTTCATCTGATCGGCGTGCTTGATGACCGGCACCATCAAGCCGGGCTCCGGGTCGTCGATGGAGACGGCCATGCCGAGGTGCACGTCCTTTTTGAAGACGATGTCGGTGCCGCGGATCTCGGCGTTCACGTAGCTGTGCCGCTTCAGGCACTGCGCCACCGCCGCCGCCATGAAGACGGTGTACGTGAGGCTCACGCCCTCTTCGGCCTTGAAGCGGTCCTTGTGCGCGCGGCGGATCTTGTCGACGTTGGTCCAGTCCACGTCGAAGAACGTGTGCACGTGGGCCGACGTGTGCTTGGACGCCACCATGTTTTGCATGATGACCTTGCGCATCGACGACGCCGGCTTCACCAGCTCGCGCTCGCCTGTCGGGATGTTGACGGAAGGCGCCCGCGCCGGCGCCGGCGCCTCCGCCCGCGCCGCCGGGGCCTGGACGCGGCCCGCGCGCTTGTCCTCGACGTACGCCAGCAGGTCCTTCTTGGTGACGCGCCCGTTCTGGCCGGTGCCCGGCAGGCCGTCGAGCTCGGCGTCGCTCACCTGGTTGTCGCTCGCGATGCGACGCACGAGCGGGGAGACGAAGCGCCCCGCCGCCGTCGACGGCGCGACGCGCGGCGCCATGGCGGGCGCAGGCGCAGGCGCAGGCGCGGCCGCCGCAGGAGCGGCCGCCACGGGAGCGGGAGCCGAAGCCGGGGTGGCGGGCGTCGAGCGGCCGCCGCCGTTTCCGGGGACGCCCTCGCCCTTGCTGCCCACGTATCCAAGGACGGTGCCGACGTTGACGGTCTTTCCCTCGTCGACGTCGACGGACAGGAGCACCCCCGTGGTCGGCGCCGGGATCTCCGCCTCCACCTTGTCGGTGGAGATGATCAGCAGATCCTCGTCCTTCTTGACGTCGTCACCCGGCTTCTTCAGCCAGCGGACGATGGTCCCTTCGGCGATGCTCTCTCCAAGCTGCGGCATCACGATCTTGTCGGCCATGACGGGTGCTCCTCCGCGCGGGGCCGAATCGCATGAAGCGCTCGAGGTCGCAAGGAATGTGATAGACCCGGGGCTTGTGAACGCCGCCGCATTCGCAAAAAAGATGCTGTCCATCGGCGCCTGCAAGGAGGGCCGCGACTGGATCGAGGCGGGCCACCACGCCGACTACCGGGCGACGTGGAAGGTGTGCCCGGTGCCCGAGTTCCTGTGCTGGCTCACCACGCGGACCATGGGCCTCGAGGGCGTCCGCGCGTGCGTCGCGTGCGCCAGGGCGGCGTCCCAGGCGGTCGACGACAAGCTCGTCAAGGCGACCGTGGCCCTGTGCGAGCAGGTGCTCGACAACAAGAGCAACGACGTCAAGCAGCTCCAGGTGCTCGCCTACGACGCCACCGAGTCCGCGCTCTCGCGCCGGCAGGCGAGCGGCTCGGCGCTCCTCGCGGCCGCCTACGCCGCGTACGCCGTCCACCACGCCATCCTCGCGCAGCAGGACACGGACAAAGCCGCCAGCCTGAAGCACCTGCTGAAGGCGGCGCAGCACGCCTCCGACGCCGCCAGCCACGCCCAGCGGGTCACGCCCAAAAAGCCGCTCGCGGCCGTGGTGCGCGCCACGGTCCCCGAGGACGTCGCCTACCGCGCGTGGGTGGCCGCTACCAGCGGCGGTTGATCTCCGCGATGACCGCGGCCTTGACGTCGTCCATGGCCGGGGTCCGCCCGAGCACGCGCTCGAGGCTGGTGACGCCGCGCCCGATGAGGCCGCACGCCGTGATGTGCCGGGTGTAGCGCTCGAGGTCGGTGTTCACGTTGAGGGCGAAGCCGTGGCGGGTGACGCCGCGGCCGACGCCGACGCCGATGGCGACGAGCTTGTGCTCCTCGCGCGTGATCTGGCGGAAGTTGCAGCCGAGCGTCTCGTCGTCGACGACGGGGCCGTCGCACCACACGCCCGTCAGGCCGTCGACGCGGTGGGGGCCGGCGACGCCGAGGCCGGCGCAGGCGTCGATGAGGGCCTGCTCGAGGGCGCGCAGGTAGCCGATGAGGTCGCCGTGCGTGCCGGGGGCGCACAGGCGCAGCACGGGATAGCCGACGAGCTGCCCGGGGCCGTGGAAGGTGACGTCGCCGCCGCGGTCGGTCTCGACGACGTCGATCCCCTCGGCGGCGAGCTTGTCGGCGGGGGTGTGCACGAACGCGGTGCCGCCGGAGCGCGTGGTGGTGATGACGGGCGTGTGCTCCTGCAGGAGCAACACGGGGCCGTCGTCGTCGACGCGCTCCATGGCCGCGCGCATGGCGTTCATGCCGTGTGCGTAGGGGACGTCGCGGCCGAGATCGACGACGCGCATACGGGTCCTTGTAGCCACTCGCGCCGGCCCCACAAAGAGCCGGTGTGGCGCGGCGGCTCGTGCGCCGCCGGTCACGCCACGGCAGCCTTCACCCGTGGATGGCGCGGCCCGCGGCCATGGCGGCGGCCTCGTAGATGGCCTCGTAGAGCGTGGGGTGCGCGTGCACCGTCGTCGCCACGTCCTGCACCGTGGTCTCCATGGCGATCGCGAACGCGGGCTCCGCGAGGAGGTCGGTGGCCTGCGGGCCGACGATGTGCACGCCGAGGATCTCGCCGTACTTGGCGTCGACGACGAACTTCACGAAGCCGCGCTTCTTGCCGAGGATGGCGGCCTTGGCGTTCTTGGCGAAGTCGAACTTGCCGATCTTGACGTCGACGTTGCGCTTGCGCGCCTCCTCCTCGGTGAGGCCGCTCCAGGCGAGCGGCGGCTCCGAGTAGACGCACGACGGCGTGTGCTCGTAGTTGAGCGGGGCCGGCGTCTTCGCGTACTTGCCGAGGCGGTTGGCGATGGTCTCGACCGCGATGATGCCCTCGGCGCTCGCGACGTGCGCGAGCCACGGCGTGTTCACGCAGTCGCCGATGGAGAACACGCCGGGCTCGGCGCTCTCCATGTACGGGTCCACCTCGATGAAGCCGCCGCGGTCGAGCTTGGCGCGCGTGCTCTCGACCCCGATCTCGCGGGTGAGCGGCGCGCGGCCGACGGCCACGAGGAGCTTCTCGCACTCGACCACGGCCTTGTTGCCGCCGTCGTCGTAGCTCACCGCCACGCCGCCGCCGCCGGTGGACGGCTTGAGCTCGACGCCGGTGACCTTGACGTTCACCTTGATGTCGCAGCCCTCGCGCTCGAGCTCGCGGTGGAGCTCCTTGGACGCTTCGGCGTCGGCGGGCGCGACGATGCGCGGGAGCATCTCGAGCACCGTGACCTTGCTGCCGAGCCGCGCGAACAGCGACGCGAACTCGATGCCGATGACGCCGCCGCCGATGATGGCGAGGGAGCCGGGGATCTTGTCGTAGGCGCCGGTCATGTGATCGGACGAGACGATGCGCTCACCGTCGAACCTGGCGAACGGCAGATCGCGCGGCTTGCTGCCGACGGCGACGACGACGTTCCTCGTGGTGAGCACCTTCTCGCCGCCGTCGGTGAGCTTGACGACGACCTTGCGCGGGCCGTCGAGGCGGCCGAAGCCCTTCACGACGTCGACCTTGCGCGACTTCATCAGGTGCTCGACGCCGCCGGCGTTGGCCGACACCACCTGCGCCTTGTGCTTCTGCACGGCGGGCCAGTCGACCTTCACGCCCTCGACGGTGACGCCCATCTTGGCGCCGTCCTTGATCTCGCCGACGAGGTCGGCCGCGTGCAGCAGCGCCTTGGTCGGGATGCAGCCGCGGTGCAGGCAGGTGCCCCCGAGCTTGGGGTCGCGCTCGACGACGGCGGTCTTGAGCCCGAGCGCGCCGGCGCGCGCGGCGGCCACGTAGCCGCCGGGGCCGGAGCCGATGATGACGACGTCGTACTCCTCGTTGCCGCCGCTCCACGAGGCCGGGGCGGGCTTGGGGCTCGCCCCGCCGCCGCCCGCGGGCGCGGCCTTCGCGGGCGCGGGCGCGGGCGCGGCCGCCGCGGGCGCGGCGACGCTCTCACCGGCGGCGCCGACGTAGCCGAGGACGGTGCCGACGGCGACGGTGGTGCCCTCGCCGACGTCGGCGGAGAGCAGCACGCCGGTGGAGGGCGCGGGGATCTCAGCCTCGACCTTGTCCGTGGAGATGACGAGGAGGTTCTCGTCCTTCTTCACGCTCTCACCGGGCTTCTTCAGCCACTTGACGATGGTTCCTTCGGCGATGGACTCGCCGAGTTGCGGCATCACGACTTTGTCGGCCATGGCTTCTCCTCGTCAAACTCACGTACCGGTCGGATGGATGCCCGGCGACGCCCGCCGCGCTCCTCGCTGACCGACAAAATGAAGCGGGGCCGAGCCCTACTTGATCTTGGTCTCTTTGAAGTCGACGTGCTTGCGAGCGACGGGGTCGTACTTCTTCTTGACCAGCTTCTCCTTCGCAGTCTTGCGGTTCTTGCTGGTCACGTAGAAGTAGCCGGTGCCGGCCGTGGACTCGAGCTTGATGAGCTCGCGGTTGCTCTTCGCCATCGCTCTGACTCCCTGTCGTCTCTCGACGAAGGCTCGCTGCTAGCGCACCCGCGAGGCGGCCTCAAGACCGATCGCACGATGTCGTGCACACGGCCGGCCGGCTCGCGGTGGCGCGCTCGGTCGGTGTACTGACAGGTCCCTGACACCTCGTTGACACGCAACGGCCGTGCGCCTAACCGCGCGTTCGCACGCACGATCCACGACCGCCCCACGCCGCGAGCAACCCATGACCATTCGGCTGTATTCCTCGCTCCTTGCTAGCGCCTTCGCCATCGTCCTGCTGGGTGCCTGCGAGCCTCCCGTCATCACCACGCCGGGTGCCCAGCTCTCCGGTCAAGTGAAGATCGACGCCGCGCTCCGGCCCCTCCTGCCCCCGCCGGCGGGCGCCACGGGAACGAGCGTCAACGAGGTCGAGCCGAACACGGTCCCGCCGAACGAGCTGTTCGATGTCGGCTCCGTCGCCGGGCCGGTCGTGCCCGACGCACCCCCCATCATCATCTCCGGCGAGCTCAACTCCACCGACGGCGGCTGCGGCGCCGGCACGGACTGCCGTGACCGCTTCATCTTCCAGGTGGCGGCCGAGGCCAGCGTCACCATCACCTTCACCACCACCAACGGCTCCGGCAGCACCAACATCTTCATCGCCGAGGGCAGGGACATCGCCGACGACTTCTCGAACCTCGTCGCGTTCGACGTCTCCGACGGCGTGAACCCGGTGACCATCTCCGCGGTCCTCGAGCCCGGCATCGATTACCTCATCAACCTGCGCTACGTGTCCGCGGGCGACACGCAGTACACGGTCGCCCTCGCGGCCGTCACCGGCACGGTCGTCGGCAAGGTCTTCGTCGGCGCGTACCCGGCCAGCGAGGGCCACCCCGCGCTGTTCGAGGATCCGGTGCGCCACCCGAAGAACCCCGTGGGTGCGCAGATCGTCGACGCCAACATCCACCTCGACGACGACGGCAACTGGGTGGGCGACTTCAAGAACCTCTCCGTCGTCAACGTCAAGCAGAACGACGACCTGGTGCTGTTCGCGTACGCCGACAACGACGGCTCGTCCTCGCTGGCGCCGGCCAACCTGGTCCTCAACCCGCCTACGTCGCCGGACTTCGTGTCGGGCGCGCTGTTCCACATCGCGGCGCCGGCCGACGGCGACAGCGTCGACGGCATCAACCTCGTCATCGACTCCAAGGTGAACGACCTCGACTTCGACGGCGTCCTCGACGAGGACACCAACGGTGACGGCGTCCCCGACGACAACTGCCCCTTCATCCCCAACGTCGACCAGGCCGACAGCGACGGCGACGGCGTCGGCGACGCCTGCGACGACTGCCCCGACGTCGCCGATCCGGACCAGATCAACAGCGACGGCGTCGGCCGCGGTGACGCGTGCAACCAGGACGCGTCCAGCGCCTGCCCGCGCTTCGGCGTGTACCCCGTCGACAACTCGTCCAACGAGTGCTTCGTCGACAGTGACGGCGACGAGATCGACGACTCCATGCTCGCCTGCGACGACAGCGTCTCCTTCTGCTTGCCCGCGTCGCAGAACAACCAGACGCCCAAGGTCGACCAGAAGAAGGTCGCCATCGTGGTGGCCCTCGACAACTGCAAGAACGACCAGAACGCCGACCAGACCGACAGCGACGAGGACCTCCTCGGCGACGCGTGCGACCCCGACGACGATCAGGACGGCGTCAACGACGACGTCGACAACTGCCCGCTGCAGGGCAACCCCGACCAGGCCGACGCCGACGGCGACGGCGTGGGCGACGCCTGCGACAACTGCCCCGACGTCGAAAACCCGGACCAGACCGACACCGACGGCGACCAGTTCGACGGCCCCGACGGTCTGCCCGTGTTCCGCGGCGACGCCTGCGACGCCGACGACGACGGCGACGGCATCTGTGACCCCGGCGCCACCCCGGCCGCCGACGAGGACTGCACCGGCGAGGACAACTGCCCGCTCAACTTCAACCCGCTCCAGCTCGACGAGGACGGCGACGGCATCGGCGACGTCTGCGACCTCTGCCCCGGCATCACCGGCGGCAACAGCGACACCGACACCGACGGCGACGGCCTCGGCGACTCCTGCGACACCTGCGACGCCGCCCCCGCGGACTGCAGCGACGACACCGACTGCTCGCTCACCGGCGGCATCTGCCTGCCGAGCGGCAAGTGCAGCGCCACCCGCGCCTGCGCCAGCGACGCCGACTGCGCCGACGCCGGCGGCGTCTGTCTGGAGAGCGGCCTGTGCATCGCCGAGGGCGATCAGGACGGCGACGGCATCGTCGACGGCTGCGACGACGACCAGGACAACGACGGCATCGGCGCCGGCGACAACTGCCCCGACATCGCAAACCCCGCCCCGACCTGCGTGACGGACGCCGACTGCACCTCGCAGCACGCGGGCCTGCGCTGCCGCATCCGCGTCGGTGAGGCCACCGGCACCTGCAACGGCCAGATCGACACCGACCAGGACGGCGTCGGCGACGACTGCGACAACTGCCCGAACGCGTCCAACAACGACCAGCGCGACAGCGACTTCGACGGCCTCGGCGACGCCTGCGACCTCTGCCCCGTCACCTCGTCGGGTCCCATCGTGTGCACGCCGTGCTCCGCCAACGCCGACTGCGGCGCGGGCCAGATCTGCGACGTGAACCACGCCGGCCACACGGGCACCTTCGAGTGCATCGACGACCCGCGCGACAGCGAGGAGCACCCCGGGGACTGCGAGGCCGCCGGCGCGGGCGCCTGCCTGCCGCACGGCCTCGACGCCAACGGCGCGCCCACGGGCCAGTGCGAGCACGACAGCGACATCGACAAGGACGGCCTGGGCGACGCCTGCGATCCCGACGACGACGGTGACGGCGTGTGCGATCCCTGCGGCGTCGCGCCGCCGCTGCCGCTGTGCAGCGGCGTCGTGACCAGCAACGCGTGCACCGGCTCCGACAACTGCCCGACCGATCCGAACCCCGCCAACGCGGACGGCGTGCAGGCCGACGCGGACAACGACGGCATCGGCGACGTCTGCGACGACGACACCGACCTCGACGGCGACGGCCTCGCCGGTGACGCCGACAACTGCCCCACGGTGGCCAACCCCGACCAGACCGACACCGACGGTGACGGCGTGGGCGACGCCTGCGACGTCTGCCCGGCCGACGCCGACGCCGACCAGGCCGACAGCGACGCCGACGGCGCCGGCGACGCGTGCGACAACTGTCCGACCGTGGTGAACGCCGACCAGACCGACACGGACGGCGACGGCATCGGCGACGCCTGCGACCTCGACGCGGACAACGACGGCGTCACCAACGCCCTCGACAACTGCCCGGCCGTGGCCAACCCCGGCCAGGCCGACGGCGACCACGACGGCGTGGGCGACGGCTGCGACAACTGCCCCACCATCCGGAACGCCTCCCAGGCCGACGCCGACGGCGACGGCCACGGCGACGTCTGCGACAACTGCCCCGCGGTCGCCAACGTCGACCAGACCGACGGTGACGGCGACGTCGTGGGCAACGCCTGCGACAACTGCCCCACCGACGCCAACCGCGACCAGGCCGACGTCGACGGCGACGGCATCGGCAACGTCTGCGACGACGACAACGACAACGACGGCGTCATCGACACCGAGGACAACTGCCCCACGGTGGCGAACGCCGATCAGGGCGACGTCAACGGCAACAACATTGGCGACGCCTGCGACCCCGACGCCGACAGCGACAACTTCTGCACGCCGGGCTTCGAGAACGACCCGGCCTGCGCCGGGCTCGAGACCGACACCTGCCCGACGGTGGAGACGGTCCAAAACGACGTCGCCGTGGACGACACGGGCGCGGACTTCAGCAACGACGAGGGCGCGCCCACCGCGGTGGCGGGCTCCGGCGGCGGGGCGCTGCTCGAGGGCGACCTCCTCACGATCACCGGCAGCGTCGGCGGCGCCACCGACACCCTCGACGCCTTCGTGGTCACGCTGCCCACCATCCAGGACCGCAGGGCGCTGGTGGAGATCACCGCGCAGGACGTCAACGGCGAAGACGCCAGCGAGCTCCTCGAGGCCGACCTGGCGAACGGCGGTGAGCTGGCCGGACTGCCGGTGGGCAGCCCCTTCACGCTTCGCCTCGGCGGCGACGATCGGCTCTTCGAGCTGAGCTCGCCCTCCGCGGGCAACCCCGACCTCACCTACCAGCTCACCCTCCAGATCGGCGGCAACGTCGACGTGGACGGCGACGGCGTCGGTGACATCTGCGACTCCTGCCCGAGCGACGTCAACATCGGTGACACCGACGAGGACGGCATCGACGACGCCTGCGATCCCTGCATCGTGGCCGACGGCGACTGCACCGGCATCGACACCGACAACGACCAGATCTGCGATCCGGGTCTGGCCTCGCCGCCGGACGGCTGCCTCGCGCTCGACGACAACTGCCCCAACGTAGCGAACCCGGACCAGACCGACAGCGACAACGACGGTGTCGGTGACGCGTGCCAGGACAGCGACAACGACGGCGTGTCCGACGCCGAGGACGCCTGCCCCGGCATCGCCGACAGCGGCGCCGACGACGACGGCGACGGCGTGGACAACGCGTGCGACATCTGCCCGAACGATCCCGATCCGGAGCAGCTCGACAGCGATCACGACGGCATCGGCGACGCCTGCCTGCCCGCCGCCGACGACAACGACGGCGACGGCATCAAAAACGAGCTCGACAACTGCCCGGACGACGCCAACACCAACCAGGCGGACGCCGACGGCAACCACATCGGCGACGTCTGCGACGACGACGACAGCGACGGCGTGCAGAACAACGCCGACAACTGCCCGGAGGACGCCAACGCCGACCAGGCCGACGGCGACGGCGACCACGTGGGCGACGTCTGCGACAACTGCCCCACGGTCGACAACGCCGACCAGCGCGACCTCGACGCCGACGGCTTCGGCGACGCCTGCGACGTCGACATCGACGGCGACGGGAGCTGCAACAACGATTGCGACCTGCCGGGGGCGGACCCGGGCACCTGCGTGCCCACCGCCACGCGCGACGCCATCGACCCCACCGCCGCCGACTTCGACGGCCAGATCTGCACGGGCGTCGACAACTGCACCTTCGTGACCAACGTCGACCAGGCCGACAGCGACGGCAACGGCGTGGGCGACGTCTGCGACGGCTTCGTGTTCACGCCGCCGGTGCAGTTCGAGGTGGAGCCGAACGACGCCACCCCGCAGGCGGTCATCGTCGGCGCTCCCAACACGCCGACCACCATCCTCGGCACCGCGGAGGCGGACGACGTCTTCGAGGTCACCGTGCCGTTCGACGGCCTTTTGACCATGGAGCTGACGTTCGACGGCGCCGACCCGAACACCGACGTCGACGCGTTCTTCCTGCCGGCCGACACGGTCGACCTCGCGGAGGCGGCGCAGGCCGGCAACCCCGAGATCGGCAGCCTGGTCGTGCACAAGGGCGACGTCATCGACTTCGGCGTCGAGCTGTTCGCCGGCTCGCCCGCGAGCTACTCGCTGCGCATGAACCTCGTCGCGGACGTGGAGCCGGCCGACGTGCTCGACCCGGTCGCGGTGGGCGACATCCGCATCGGCGACTTCTTCCCGATCAACCACGAGCTGTCCGGCGTCCTCAGCCCCGCGCGCGGTGACGGCGGCATCGATTGGAACGGCGACGGCGACGGCGGCGCGGATGACGAGGTCGACGTGTGGTCCGTGACCGCCTTGCAGGCGGGCACGCTGCACATCGTGCTCGACTTCGCGGCGGGCAACGACCTCGACGTGCTCCCGTGGACGCAGAAGCCGAACGCAGCGGGAGACGGGCTGCTGACCTTCGACGGCGCCACCGGGGCCCCGCAGGAGGTCGTCGACGTCCCCGTCGAGGCCAACGAGACCATCTTCATCAGCGCGCACGCGTTCGTCCTCGCGGCGGACCCGACCGGCGCCTACAACCTCACCCTGACACTGCAGTGACGAGGGGGATCATCATGAACACCATGAGCATCAGCACCATGACCCGCTCCTTGAAAAGCCTCGTCATCGCCCTGTTCGCCGCCGCCACGGTCCTCGTGGCGTTCGGGGCGCGCCCGGCAAAGGCCGCGCAGACCGGCGCCCTCGAGGGCTACGTCGTCGACGACTCGGGCCTGCCCATCCAGGGGGCGCGGGTGATCTTGACGTCGCCGCAGATGATCGGCGGCGCCAAGACCGCGGTGACGGACGCCGAGGGCAAGTTCCGCTACTCGCAGCTCGCTCCCGGCAAATACACGGTGGAGATCAGCCACAGGGACTTCACCGGGTTCAAGGAGGAGGACATCGAGGTCGGCATCGGCGCGCAGGTCATCAAGGACTACCTGCTCGAGCCGGCGGCCAAGGTGGACGAGGGCGAGCAGCCGGTGATCAAGGTGACGGCGGCGGCGCCCATGGTCGACACCACCAAGGTGAGCGAGGGCATCTCCATCCGGCCGGAGTTCACCGACCGCACCGCCACGTCGCGCACCTACCAGGGTGTCGCGCTGTTCACGCCGGGCGTGGTCGACGGCGCCACCGCGCCCGGCAACGCGTCCATCCACGGCGGCACGCCGTTTTCGAACGTGTACCTGCTCGACGGCCTGAACATCACCGACCCCTCGACCCAGACCTTCTCCACCAACTTCAACTTCGACGCCATCGGCGAGCTGCAGATCCTCACCGGCGGCCTCGACGCCGAGTACGGCTCCACGCTCGGCGGCATCCAGAACATCGTCACCAAGTCCGGCGGCGACGACTTCACGCTCGACGGCTCGGTGTATTGGTCTCCCAAGGAGCTGATCCTCACGGACCCCAACGAGACCATCGACAGCAACTCCGTCGACGCCAACCTCACCGTCGGCGGCCCCATCATCAAGAAGAAGCTGTGGTTCCTCGCCTCCGGGCAGTACACCGACAGCACCTTCCAGTCGCAGTTGCCGTCGGGGCAGAGCCCCATCTTCCCCGGCGTGGACACCATCCCGCCCGAGCGCTTCAACGCGTTCTTCGGCCTGGGCAAGCTCACGTGGGCGGTGCTCCCGTGGGAGAAGCTGTCCCTGCTCATGCAGGGCGATCCCACCTGGATCACCAACGAGAAGCAGAGCTTCACCAGCCACCCCGACGCCGAGAGCCAGCGCTTTCAGGGCGGCGTGAAGATCGTCGGCACGTCGGAGACCACGCTGAGCGAGAGCCTCTTCTGGAAGACGCAGCTCGGCTACGGCGCCGACCGGATCCACGTCTTCCCCATGTCCAACAACTTCGAGAAGCCCGGCCACATCAACGAGAGCACGGGCACCGAGACCATCAACGACACCAGCGGCATCATCGACACGCGTCGCTACCGCCTCATCCTGTCGTCGAACCTCACCTACTTCCTCGACAACTTCGTCGGTGATCACGAATTCAAGGTCGGCGTCGAGGGCACGCTGGCGTGGAACGAGGACATCAACGACTTCCCGGGCAACCCCGAGGACTGCCAGGCCGGCGGCAGGAAGTTCCCGTCGTGCATCTTCCTCGACAGCGGCATCAGCCGGGCCGGCTCCACCATCGACGGCAAGGGCGACCCCTTCCAGATCCAGGTGTTCGACGGGCCGCTCGACAAGACCGTGAGCTCCAACCTCCTCACCGCGTACGTGCAGGACATCTGGCGTCCGTTCCGCAGCCTCACCATCCGGCCGGGCCTGCGCTTCGACTCCAGCCGCGGCTACAACGACGTCAGCGACGGCGGCCAGGAGGTCTTCAGCTTCAACTCGCTGCAGCCGCGCTTCGGCGTCGCGTGGGACCCGTTCGGCGACGGCAAGACCGAGGTCCGCGGCGGCTACTTCATGTACAACGAGACCGGCCTGCTGCTCGTGCCGCAGTTCGTCGGCCGCAGCCAGGCGTCCACCACCTTCGAGTTCAACCCGGTCACCGAGCAGTACAACAAGAAGGTCGCGGAGTCCGGCGGCGACTCCGCGGTGATCTTCAAGCCGGGCATGAAGGCCCCGGTCATGCACGAGCTCATCTTCGGCGTGCAGCGCGAGCTGTGGGAGGACTCGGTGGTGTCGCTCGACGTCACCTACCGTCGTCGCCAGAACATGTTCGAGGACGACGAGTCCAACATCATCTGGAACGCCCAGGGCGACGACGCCGTGGGCTTCCAGAACGGCGAGCCGCGCTTCATCTTCTCCGTGGGCACGCCCGACGGCGCCATGGGGCAGTACATCGGCCTCGACGTGCGCTTCGAGAAGCGCCTCTCGGACAACTGGCAGGCGCTGTTCACGTACACGCTGTCGCGCGACGAGGGCACCACCGAGGACCTCGTCACCTACACCTTCGACAACCCGCGGCAGGCGCCGTTCGAGTACGGCTTCTTGCTGAACGACGTCCGCCACAACGCCAAGCTCACGATGTCGTATGACCTGCCCTACGGCTTCATCATCGGCGGGACGGCGTCGTACCAGTCCGGCCGCCCCGACTCCAAGTTCTTCCTCAACAAGTTCTACGGCGGCTTCTTCGATCGGCGCGCGCCCAAGGGCTTCGACCCCAAGAACGTCGACGACCCCACCGACGACGTCGAGCTCCGCCTCCCGGACACGTTCCAGGTCGACGCTCGTGTCGCCTGGCGCCTCAAGGAGCTCACCACGCAGGACATCTGGCTCATCGCCGACGTCTTCAACGTCTTCGACTCGCGGCCCACCATCGCCATCGAGGACCGCGACCTGCCGCCCGGCAGCCCCACGCAGTTCGGCCAGGCCATCGCCCGCGGCTCGCCGCTGACGGCCCAGCTCGCGGTCCGCTACCTCTTCTGACTCAGCGCGCCACGAGCGTGAACTGTTGGATTGCCATGCCCCCGCGGCCGTCGCCAAGGACGACCGCGAGGGGCTCTTTCGTTCCGGCGGCGGTGCCGGCGGCGAAGGCCACGGTGACGGGCTGCTCCACGGGCAGGAAGATGTTGCCGGTGAAGGTGCCCGTCGCGTCGGCCGGGCCGACGACGTCGGCCTTGCCGTCGGAGACGTAGACGCGCCACGACAAGGTCTCGCTGGTGGGGCAGTCGAGGTGCGGCAGCAGTCCCGGCGTCCCCGCGGGGCACTGCCGCGGGTCTCCCACGTTCCCGACCAGCCCCTGGAACTGCTCGGCGTCCGCCTCGACGGTGGGCGCGATGTCGAGCGTGCCGCCGACGGGGACCTCGAGGGTGTCGCCGGCGGCGGCGTCGACGGTGCCGTCGCCGGGGTCGCGCGCGTGCGCACCGGTGCGCAGGCCGAAGAGCACGGGCGCCGCGTTCGTGGTGGGCGGGAAGGTGCACGCCGACGGCGGCGAGAAGGCGCACGGGCTGAGCGCGAAGCACTGCTCGTCGCAGACGTCCGGCGTGGGCGGGTCGCAGTCCTCGCCGGCCTCGACGATGCCGTCGCCGCAGACGGGGTCGCTGTCGGCCGCGGGGAAGCAGTCCGCGGGGCTGTCGCCGCAGTCGGAGCCGCCCGACGCGGCGATCAGCGCGGCGCGCTCGTCGGGGGCGATGCCGCCGTCGAAGAGGTCGGTCTGCATGGACATGCCGAGGACCGCGCTCTCCCGCTCGCGGACGCCGCCGACGGTGCGCGCGACCTCGACGACGACGCGGACGTCGGCCGGCGCGACGCCGAGCGCGTCGCTGCCGCTCTCGAGGAACAGCTCGAGCACCTGCGCGCGCGAGAGCCGGAGGGTGGTGGACACGTCGACGGGCCCGAGCGGCTTGTGGGCGTCGGCGGGGAACGTGCCCGAGAACGCCGGCAGCGCCACCGCCGGCGTCGCGCAGCCCTGCTGCGGGAACGGCCGCGCGCCGCAGATGGAGATGACGACGTCGATGTCGCCGCCGCGGGGATCGAAGATCGCCGGCGTCACCTTGAGCGTGAACGGCGCGGGCTCGGCCGCGCCGGTGATGAACGCGCTCGGCAACAGGATGGACGCGGGCTCGGCGACGACGGCGAGCACCCGCAGGTCCTGTACCCGGTGCTCCGCCGACGGCGTCTGGTCGAAGATCGAGCTCCACCCCGGCCAGCACGACGACGCGCCCAGCGCGGCCGCCGCCGCCAGCGCCGCCAGCGCCGCGGCGGGGCGGGGGCTCGTCCCGCGCGTCACAGGTCCACCTCGGCGCCGATGAGCGGGAGGATCGGCGGGCCGGGGACCAGCGTGCGCAGCTCGCGCGAGCGGTAGTCGCCGCCGGGGAACACCACCTCGGGGTTCGGCCAGTTGTACACGTTGATCACCTCGAGGAACGTCACCAGCGAGCACCAGGAGAACGTGAAGCGCTTGTCCACGCGGAGGTCGAGCCGGTGGAACGGATCCAGGCGCGAGGACTGCAACGTCGACAGCACCGGTTGGTACGTGTCGCTGTTCAAGTCGTGTCCCGTGGTGATGGAGTCGGCGATGGGCCGCGGGTTGCCCGTGACGAAGGCGAAGCGGCCGCCGACGGTGACGTCCCAGGGCAGGCTCACGCGCGCCACGGCGACCAGGTTGTGGGTCTGGTCGAACGGGAAGATCACGCTCTTTTCGCGGTGGTCGCCGAGGCTCACCTCGGTGCGTGACAGCGTGTAGCTCACCCAGCCGAAGAAGTGCTTGGTGGGCGCCCAACGCAGGAACAGCTCGAGGCCGATGGTCTTGCCGGTGCCGAAGCTGTCGTAGCTGCCGAGCGTCGACAGCGGCGCGATGAGCTGCGGGTTGTCCGGCTGGAACAAGCGCGCGAGCTCCCGGGTGAGGCCCGTCCGCTTGATGCCGTAGACCTGCGCGTCGAGCGTGACGACGTCGGTGAGCTTGCTCTCGAAGCCGCCGATCACCTGGAACGCCTCGGGCGGCGCCAGCGGGTGGCCGTCGACGTCGTAGGCGGCGCTCTGCGCGCTCGGGCGCTCGTGAAACAGCCCGAAGGCGGCCTTGAGGGCGTAGCCGCGCACGGGCTGCCAGCGCACCGACACGCGGGGGTCGACGGTCCACGCGTCCACCACGCTCTTGGGCCGGCCGTCGTAGATGGGCTTGCCCGTGTCGTCCTCGAAGGTGAGCGAGAACAGCTCCGCGCGGACGCCCGGCGTGATGCTCACGCCCGCGAGGGGGCCGAGCTGCAGCTCGCCGTAGAGCGCCGCCGTCGACAGGGAGGCGTCGGCGCCCGTGGGGACGTCCTCGGGGACCGCCCCCGCGAACAGGTCGCCGCCGGGGACGAGCGCGACGGAGTAGGCGGCGCCGTTGTGCTCGAAGCCCGCGAGCGCGCGCACCCACTCGTTGGGCCGCAGCTCGAGCTCGTCGCGCAGCCCCCAGTTCAGCTCGTCGGTGGGCGAGTCCAGGCTGCTGCCCGACAGCAACGGGACGGCGACGCCCTCGGACAGGAGCCCGCGGCGCGTGGTGCCCACCCAGGGGCGCAGCGTGTTGGTGACGCCGGGCAGGGGCTTCAGCTCCCAGGAGCCGAGCAACCGGTGGAAGCGGTTGCCGAGGAACGTGTTGAGGAGCGCCGTCGACGTCGATGGCGTCGCCGTTGGCGTCGAGGCCCGAGCGACGGCGCGTCGCCGAGCACGGCCCAACTGTCCTCTTCGCCGAACATGAACAGCGCCAGGGTCGACGACGGAGACACCGGCGCCTCGAGCTTGAGCTGGTAGTCGTAGTACAGCGGCACCGGCAGGAAGGGACGGGCGCGCCGAAGGCCTGGACGAGCGGGAGCAGCAGCGCCGCGGGGATCTCCGCGTGAGAGCGGCGCGCCGCGAAGCCGATCTTGAGCTTGGGCAGGCTGTCCACCGGCCGCACGTGGCCGCCGAAGAAGAAGCCGAGGTCGAAGTCGTCGACGTCGAGCTTGGCGTGGAAGGTGTCGTCGTCGAGGGCGCGCGCCTTGACGTCGACGATGCCGGCGGTGGCGTTGCCATAGCGCACGGGGAAGCCGCCGGCCATGAAGTCGATGCGGTCGATGAAGTCGCCGTTGATGACGCTTGTGAAACCGCCGAAGTGATAGAGGACCGGGATGGGGACGCCCTCGAAGTGGATGGCGGTGTCGGCGGGGTAGCCGCCGCGCACCATCAGCGCGCCGCCGAGGAGCGGCGCGCGCGCCACGCCGGGCAGGCTCTCGATCACGCGCAGCGCGTCGCCGTAGGTGCCCGGGATGCCCTGCACCTCCGCGCGCGACAGCGACACGCGCGAGACCGGCGGCTCGCCGCGCTGCCGGCGCACCACCGTGAGGAAGCCGTTTTGCTCCTTCTGCACGAGCGCGACGTCGAGGTCGTGGCGCCCCGGCTCGTAGTACTCGTCGTCGGAGAACGGCTCGTATCCGGCCAGGCCCACCTCCACGCGGTACGGCCCCTCGGGGATGCCGTCGAGGCGGAAGCGGCCCTCGTCGTCGGTCATCACGGTGCGCGGCGGCCCCACCTGGTCGTGCTCGAGGAGCCGGCTGACGTCGACCTCGGCGCCGGCGAGCGGCTGCACGGTCCCCGCCTTGCGCACGCGGCCGGAGAGCGTGAACGGCTTGCCGGCTTCCACGGGGGCGGCGCCCGCGCCGTCCGCCGGCGCACCGCTGTTGCTTCGCGCGGCGGCTTGTCCGGCGCGGGGGACCTCGAAGGCGAGCTTGTAGTCGACGGTGACGGCGGCGGGCTTGCCGTCTACCTCGGCCGGCGAGAACACGAAGTTTGTGAGCGCGCCGAGGGCGGCCCAGTCGAGGTCGGCGCCGGCGCTGTCGACGACGTCGACGCGGGTGACGAGGCCTTCGTCGTCGAGGGTGACGCGCAGGCCGACCACGCCGCCGCGGCCCTCCTTGCGCGCGCTCTCGGGGTAGGCCGGCGTGACCTGCGTGACGACCGCGGGCGGCCTTGGTGAGGACGCCCTGCGCCGCCACCGAGGGCAGCACGGCGAGCGCCAGGAGCACGGCGAAGCTCACGGGATGTCGCGCCCCTCGCCGAAGCCGAGCGCCCAGAACACGGGCGCGGGGTGCTCGTGGTCGAGCGCGGTCAAGAGATCGCGCACGGGCTCGTCGTAGCCGTCGTCGGCGAGGCGAAAGGTGCCGAAGTGGATGCCCACGGCGACCCTTGCGCCGAGGTCCTTTTGCGCCTGCACCGCCTGCGCCGGCGAGGTGTGCACGCCGCCCATGAACCACTGCGGCCGGTAGGCCCCGATGGGCAGCATGGCGACGCGGATGCCGGGGAAGCGCCGCCCGATCTCGGCGAAGTGCGGGCCGTACGCGGTGTCGCCGGCGAAGTACGCGCGCCCCACCTTGGGGCTGTCGACGACGAAGCCGGTCCACAGGGTCTCGTCGCGGTCGCACAACCCGCGGTTCGAGAAGTGTTGGCTCGGCACCGACGTGATCGTCAGCCCGGAGACCTCCGCCGCGCCCCACCAGTCGAGCGCGGTCGCTTCGATACCCTTGGAAGCAAGGAATTCATCATTTCCCAGCCCGGTGACGAACACCGGGTGGAAGGCGTCGCGCAGGCGCTCGAGCGTGGCCACGTCCATGTGGTCGTAGTGGTTGTGGCTGATGAGGACGACGTCGATGGGCGGGAGGTCCTCGAAGCGGATGCCCGGCGGGCGGACGCGCTTGGGGCCCGCGAACGACACCGGGCTCGCGCGCTCGCTCCAGATGGGATCGGTGAGGATGTTCTTCCCGTCCATCTGCAACAGGACGGTGGCGTGGTTCACGAAGGTGACGCGCATGTCGTCGACGCGCGTGGGCGGCTTGGGCCCGGGCTTTTCATCGATCCAGTCGGGCCACGCGCCGGGCTTCCGCGTGCGCATCCAGCGGAGCATCCCGCCGAAGCCGGACATGCGCCTGCCGGCCTGGTGGAACGTCTTGCCGTCGAAGTGGTCCGACACCGGCCCGTGGTAGCCAGGCGCCGACAGCGCGCAACACCCAAAGCCCGCGCCGGCGGCGACGAGCAGCACGACCAGCCCTGCAGCGACGACGAGGGCCCGGCGGAGCATGCGGAGAGCGCCTCGTGGGGCCGGACGGGCGGCGGACGGCATCGCCCGAGTCTACGCCACCGAGAGCAGCGCGTCGGCCAGCCCGCGCAGGGCGGCGGGGTCGGCGGCGTCGATCTCCGTGTCGACGCCGCCCACCGACAGCGTCCACGTGCGGCCGCCGACGCGCACCCAGGCCCGCAGCACCGCGTGGCCCTCGACCGCCGGACGCGCGCGCGGCGAGAACACCACCAGGCGGCGCCCGGGGACGTCGAGCGGCGACGGCCCCGCCAGGAGCAACTGCGCGCGGCGGTGGGCGATCTCCGGCTGCAGCGACAGCGCCAGCAACGCCAGCTCCTCCTGCACCACCGCCTGCTCCTCCTTCGACGACGGCGTCCCGTGACCGAGGGCGACGGTCACGAACGACCCGAGCGGCCCGAGGCCGTGCACCAGGTCGGCTTGCAGCCGCGTGCACAGCCCGAGCACGAGCACCAAGGTCTGCGCCGACAGCTCGGGCAGCTTGTGCCGCAGCTCGGGCGCACGATCGACGACCAGCGTGAGCACGCGGCGCTCCTCGAGGAGCGGGCTCTCGTCGCGCGTGTAATACAGCAAGCCGCCCTCGGCGAAGCGCACGTCGAAGAGGTCCACCGGCCTCTCCCCCGCCGCCGACGCGTCGTCGTCGATGCCGGCGCCGACGTACGCCACCTCGGAGCGCACGAGGTTCTCGAAGACGCCCTTGGTGCTCACCGCGTCGAAGCCGCCGGCGGGGTAGGCGTCGGCGCTCTCCTTGTCGAGCGGCACCTCGCGCACGCGCCGCAGGGCGAGCAGCGCCCCGGGTGGCGCCGCGCCCACGCGCGCGCTCACGGCGTGCACGTCGCGGAGCGCGCGCCGGGCGCTCTCGCTCGGGACGTCCTCGAGGTGCGCGATGTCCCAGAGCTCCGCTTCGCCGTACAGCCGACGCGCGGCGAGGACGGTCTGGCAGCGGGCCAGGGCGTCGAGGGCGTCCGCGGCCTGGGCCTCGTCAACGGCGTCGCGGATCTGCTCCACCGACGACATCGCGTCTCTCACGTCCTCGCTGTCGACGAGGGCGCGCACGTGCGCCGGGTTCAAGCGCGGCAGCGGGAGCTCGGCGAGGAGCGGCGCCAGCGCGAGCGCCACCGCGTGGGCGACCGCCCGATCGCGCAGCGCGAGAGGCGTGCCCGACACCGCGACGTGCGCTTCGAGCACCGTCGCGTCCGTGGCCCAGCGCGCCACCACGCGGTCCTCGTACGCGAGGCGCACCGCGCGCTCCTCGTCGCTCCACGTGGACACGTGCCTGGAAGAGGCGAAGCGCAGGTCGCGCCCGCGCACGAGCAGGTGACCGAGGTCGTGCACGAGGAACAGCGGGATGTGGTCGTGGCCCTCCGACGTGATCAAGAACAGCCAGCGGAGGGCGTCGAGCGCCGCGCGCGGCAGCGCCTCGTCGGCCGCGACCATCGACATAGACGCGAGGAGCGCCGGCAGCACCTCCGCGCGCGTGAGGTCGCGGCTCATCGCTTCTCGGCGGAAAAGCCCAGGAGCGCGCGCACCTTCGCGCGCACCGCGGGCAGCTCGTGCTTCCGGTTGCCGCAGTACGACAGGAGCAGCAGGTCCGGTGTGTCGACGGCGCCGCCGTGGAACAGGAACGCTCGTGTGCGGATGAGCTTGTAGAGCTTCACCAGCTTGCGGTCGGAGACGAGCACCTTGTCCTCGGTCTCGAGCGTGCGCACCACGCGCCGCATCTCCGCGAACGCCGGCGGCGGAAACGCCGCCGCCGCCGTCGCCTCGCCCTTGCCCTCGCGCGCGAACACGAGGTCCATGTAGCGCTTGATCTTGAGGTAGTCGTCGAGGCTGGCGCTGCCGCGCGCCCAGGGCCTCTGCCCGGTGGCGTTGAACGCCTCGTTGCGCATGCCCGCCTCGATGAGCTCGGCGAAGTGCGTGTCCTTCACCGGGCGCGTCTCCACCTTGAGGATGAAGCGGTCGGCCATCGCGTCGAGCTCGCTCTGCTCGGGGATGTCGTTGGTGGCCGCGAACAGGACCAGCAGCCTCACCGGCAGGGGCTCGCCGTCCTGGTAGTACTTGCGCTCGTTCAAGATGGTCAGGAGCGTGTTGAGGATGGCGCTGTTGGACTTGAAGATCTCGTCGAGGAACGCCACCCGGCACTCGGGGAGCTTGCCGCGCGTCCGGCGGATGAAGCGGCCCTGCTTCAGGAGGTCGATGTCGATGGGGCCGAGGATCTCCGATGGCTCGGTGAACTTGGTGAGCATGTACTCGAAGTAATCGTCATCGTTGAGGCCGGTGGACTCGACCCACTTCACCACGAGATCGCTCTTGGCCGTCCCCGGCGGGCCTACGAACAAGAGCGGCTCCTGCGCCGCGGCGCAGAGAGACATGAGGTCGATCTCCTCGGCGCGGTTCACGAAGAACGCATTCAGATCGCGCCGGTGCTGCGCGATGCGTCCGCGCACGGCGTCGATCTCCGGCTCGAGCTCATCCAACGACCACATCGCGCCCTCCGATGACGCGGGGAGCAAGCCCCCGCCTACGTCGTTGTGGGACCCTGGCACAACAGCCTCCACTGCTGAAGGATGCGGCGCCGGATGACCTGCTCCTCCGCGTCCAGGTACGCCTGCAAGCGGTCGCTGCGCAGGGTGACGTCGTCGACCAGGGTCTCCACGAGGCGCTCCGCGATGAGCAACTGGTGCGTGGCGAAGAAGCGGCTGGTGGTGAACGTATCGGTGAAGCGGGTGAGGTTGGCCGCGATGGTCTCGCACTGCTGTGCGCGCGCCTCGAGGTCCCAGTGTTTGAGCGCCTCGAGGATGGCGGCGCCAGCTTCGTAACGTTCGACGTGCGAGCTCGAGAGCGCGCGCTGGAGCGCGTGCTCCACCAACATCTGCGCCCGCTCGACGTCACCGAGCTGGAGGAAGCCGTCGGAGAGGGCGGCGAGGAGCGGGCCGTTTTCGCGGTCGCTCTGCAGCGCCACCGGCTCGAGCGACGACAGGAAGCGCTGCGCGGCCTCCGCCGCGCCCAGGCGCCGCAGGGCGGCGAGCGCGGGCTTCACCGCGGAGAGCAGATCGCGCACCGAGGGGACGTTGGGGCTGCGGGCGGCGGCGGCGATGCCGTCGAGGCATTGATCGACGAGCTCCGCGTCCTCGAGCGTGGCGGCGGCGCGCACGCAGGCGCCGAGCACGCGCACGCGGTGGGCGAGGATCTTGATGCGCGGCAACCCCTTGACGGTGGCGAGCGTGGTGGCGCGGATGAGCTCGTCGCGCCCCGACGCGAGGGCGGCGCGCAACAGCCGCTCCACGGCGCCGGCGACCTCGTAGTCGTACAGCGTGGTGATCTCCTGGATGCGTGCCGTGGCGGCCGGCGCCTCGTCGACGTTGCGCTCGGCGTCCTGCACCGTTCGCTCGAGCGCGGGCCGCAACGCCTGCGGCATCTCCTCGGGCGGGCTGGCGCGCAGCCACAGCGAGCGCTTGGTGAGCCACTCGACCACCCGGCGGTCCTCCGGGCGCGGCAGCGACGCGACCACGGCATCGACCTCCTTCTTCCACGCTTCGACGGTTCCTTTGGTGAGGAAGTGGGACAGCCGCGCGATGTACAGCCGCAGGAGCGCGCGGATGGGCGCCTCGACGTGCGCGTCCAGCTCGGCCTCCAGCGCGCGCACGACGTCGGGCGCCTTGCCGCCGAGGCGGCCGAGGCCGACGGCGAAGATGGCGCGCAGGAAGGCGTCGTGGGACTCGGTGAGCTTGAGGGGCTGCGGCACCAACTTGGCGAACAGCCGCTCGAGGTGCACGAGCTGCTCGTGGCGCGAGCGGTCCACGGGCGCTGCGTCGTCGCCCGGCATCAACGCCAGCGACGTGCGCACGAAGCGCGGCAGGTCGAGCGTCTCCGAGAGGCCGCGGGCGTTGAGGATGCCGAGCACCGTCTCCTTGGCGCGGGTGGCGCCGAGGCTGTCTCGCGAGCGCGCGCAGATGGCGTGCAGCACGCTCCACTGGAGCCGCCCCCCGACGAGGAGCCCGTCGCGCAGGAACGTCTTCTGGGCGTGGTGGAGGATCTCCTCGTCGACGTCGTCGCCGGCCTCGAGCCCCGCCACCACGCGCGCCGCGAGGAGCGACGTGTGCTCGCGCGTGAGCGACGCGGGGTCGGCCAGCGCGAGCTCCACGAGCGACGTTTCGGCGAGGCCGCCGCCGTGTTCGAGGGAGCGCAGGGCGCGCGCGAGCTCGGCGGCGGCGCCGGGCTCGCCGAGGAACGTGGACACCTCGAGGCAGGCGCAGGCGTCGTCGGTGTCGTCGAGGGCGAGCTGCAAGCGGCCGAGCTCGTGCCACGCTGCGCCGTCGCCCGCCGACGTCGACAGGACCTGGGCTTCGAGCACGCGGCTGCGCGCCCGCATCGCTGCCACGTCCTTGCTCGTGTCGACGTCGACCGTGGTGTCGCGGACCAACGGTGTCCGCTGGGCGACGGCTGGCGTGCGGGGCGATCGAGGGGCGCGCGCCTCGGCGGCCACCGCCGCGGCCGGATCGGTCCGCTGGACGGGCCGCTCGATGACGACGCCGGGGAACGATGCCACGGCGTCCTCGAGCAGGCGGTCGAGCTCCGCGCGCCGGTCGGTGGCGATCCACGTCGTGAAGCGCGACAGCGGCGCGTCCTCGAGCGTCGCGATGCTGATGACGCGCAGCCCGTCGCCGTCCTCGTCGACGACGACCGCGGCCGCGTCGTCGAGCCCGAGCAACGCCTTCAACTGGTCACGCGCGAGCTGGGGGACGAGGCGGCGCGCGGGCGGCAGGTAGAGGTTGTCGAGCGCGGGGGCGCGCGCGAAGCCCGGCGCGTCGACGAGCGACGCGATGCGGGGCCCGAGGCGCTGGAGCTGCGGGCGGATGGCCTCGCGCACGACGTACTGCGGGCGGCCGTCGACGCCGGCGACGCGCGAGACGAGGACGCGGCCGACCTCCTCGGCCGGGCTCGTGCTCACGAAGTCCTCGAGCTTGAAGAGCTGCTCCGGCGACAAGACCCACAGCTCGGGGTCCGCGGGCTCGGCGGTGCCGAGCCGGAGCCGCACGGGGAACGACAGCGCGCCCGCGGCCGGCGCGAGCACGTCGTGGCGCGCGGCGAGGTTCGGCCGCACGGCGTCGAGGATGGGGCGCAACCCCCACGCCGCCGTCGGCGACAGCAGGGTCATGCGCCCGTCTTCGTCGACGACGGCGGCGCGCCCCGCCTCACGGAGCCGATCTTCGAGCAGCGCCGCGAGCGGGTGGGCCGTGCCCCACGCGGTGAACAACGGGGACGCGGCCGAGGAGCGCGCGAACACCCGCACGCCCTCGCCCTCCTCGTCGCGCGCCCGCAGCAGCAGGTACAGCGGCGGCGTCGCCACCCGCACCACCACGCGCGCCTCGGTGGTGGGGCGCGCGGCGTCCGTCCCCGTCGTCGCCGGGCCCTCCCCGGCGGACCCGGTGGGCCACCCGACCTCGCCGACGAGCGCGTCGTCCCGGTCGAGCAGCAGCAGGCGCTCGAGCGTGCGCTGCGCGCCGCCGCCGTCGACGTCGGCGACGAAGAGCGCCTCCGCGGGCACGCTGTCGGCGACGCGCACCGGCCGCACGGCCTCGAGCAGGCCGCGCGCGGGCCGCACGCGCGGCGAGCGCGAAACGGCGGGGATGCCGGCGGCCGCGGCGAGCGCCAGGTCGCCGAAGGCGGCGCCGCCGGCGTCTTCGACGCGGGCGCCTTCGAGGTGGGCGCCTTCGAGGTGGGCGTCTTCGAGGTGGATGACGTCGAGGCCGCGGCGCACGAGGTCGAGCGCCGTGTCCTGATCGAGCGCGTCGGTGAAGAGATAGACGCCTTCCGGCCCCGCGTGCTCCTCCCACGAAGCGTCCACGACGTGCGGCGCGCGCGCCGCCAACGTCGACAGCGCCGCCTTGTCCTTCTCCGTCAGCGAGAGCCGCAGCCCGAACACGTCATCCCTTCGCCTTCACCGCCTCGCGCGCGGCAGGGGCGCGGTCGCCCTCCACCGTGCCGACCTTCTGCCCATCCTTCTGCACGCGCTCGACGACGATCTCGCCCATGTCCTCGGTGACCGGCATGCCGAGGATGCTCTCCACGAGCTTCTTGTGGTCCTGCTCGTGCTCGTGCGGCAAGGCGTCGGCGTCGCTCTCGAGGTGGATGACGATCTCGCGCTTCCCCGTGGTGGCGTCGCGACGAAAGCGAATGGTGATCTCGGCCATGGCTAGTTCCCCTCCACCGTCACCGGCACGCCGGCCGTGGGCGCCGTGGGCGCCGCGGGCGCCGTCCCCGCCTTCAGCGAAGCGAGGGCGGTCGCGTCGAGCACCTTCTTTTCGAGCAGCATCTCCACCAACGCCGCGTGCAGCGCCTTGTGCTCGCGCAGGAGCGTGCGGGCGCGCTCGATCTCCGTGCGCAGGATCTCGTCGATGGCGCGGTCCACCTCCGCCCAGCGCTCCTGCGAGAGCTGGTCGTGCGCGCGCTCGTCCTCGAGGAGCACGCGCGGCGGGAGCCCGTCCACCATGCCGTGGCCCACCACCATCGCGCGCGCGGTCTGCGTGCAGCGCTGCAGGTCGCCGTAGGCGCCGATGGAGATGTCGCCGCACACCATGCGCTCGGCCTCCATGCCGCCGAGGCCGACGCAGATCTCCGCGTGCAGCTCCTCCGCCGTGATGGCGTAGGGCCGCTGGCGCGCGACGCGCAAGACGTAGCCGAGGGCGCCGTCGACGTCGGAGCTGATGGTGATCTTCTCCGGCGGCGTGGCCTTTGGCAGCACCATGGCCAGGATGGCGTGCCCCGACTCGTGCACGGCGATCACCCGCTCCTCCGCCGGGCTCAACACGATGGGGCGCCGCGTCTTCCTCTGCAGCGCCTTGTCGACATCGTCCTGGGTGAAGGCGCCACCGGAGGCGAAGCGGCCCGGCGCGCGCAACTGCTGGCGCTTGAGCGCGCGGCAGACGGCGTAGATGTGGTCGCCGGTGAAGGGGATGCCCTTTTCGCGGTCGGCGTAGCCCTCGGTGCGGCGCACGAGGTGCGCGATGATCTTGTCGTCGAGGCCGAGCCCCATCTTCTTGTTGTAGATGTCGAGGATGGCCTTCCTGTCCTCCTGCGTAGGCGCCGGGATCTCGATCAAGAACTCGAAGCGCCCCGGGCGCATGAGCGCGCCGTCGAGCGACTCGAGGAAGTTGGTGGTGCCCACCACGAAGATCATCTCGTTCTTGCGAAAGCCGTCCATCTCCGTGAGGAGCTGGTTGACCATCGAGTGCTCGACGCCGCTGCCCGAGTAGGTGCCGCGCTGGTGCGCGAAGGCGTCGATCTCGTCGAAGATCACGACCGCCGGCGCCGCCTGCCGCGCGCGGCGGAACACGCGCCGCAGGTTCTCCTCGCTCTCGCCTACCCATTTGCTCTTGAGCTCGGGTCCGCTGACGATGATCACCGTGGCCGACAGCGACGTGGCGATGGCCTTGGCGAAGTAGGTCTTTCCGGTGCCCGGCGGCCCGTAGAAGATCACGCCGCGCGGCAGGAGGTTCTCGAGCTCCTTGATGTCGGTCTCGTCCTTGATCTTGTCCTTGCCGAGCACCAGATCGACGAGGTCCTCCTTCAAGCGCTCCTTCACCTCGCCGTAGCCCCCGATGTCGTCGTCGAGGCTGACGTTGGGAAGCTCGAGGTCGTCGCGCACCGTCTGCTTGCGGATCTCCCGGTAGATCTCGTCGGCGCGCGGCCGCCCGGGCTGCGCCTCGTGCCGGTGCGCGAGCTCGGAGAAGATGCGCCGGCAGCGCACGGGGTTGAGGCCGGAGACGTACTTGTAGAGCGCGAAGGGATCGAATTCGGTGGCCGAGATGGCCCGCGCCTCCCGCTGCGTGATGATCTTCTCCAGGGCCTCGCGCGGGATGCCGGTGATCTCGCGGCGCGCGGCGAACACGCCCTCGATGACCTTGGGCATGTCGAAAGTGGGATCGCGAAACGCGAGGACGGTGGCCTCGGGGTTTTCGAACAACAGCGGGATGGTCTCGCGCGCCTCCAGCGTCAGCCCCGACGTCGTGGTGGTGAGCACGTCGAGGTGCGGTAGCACCAGCACGGTCTTGTCGACGCCGGAGCGGATGGCGGCGGCGAGCTGCTCGATCATCCGTCCCATCTGCCCGCCCGCGCGCTCGTCGTCGGGGCCGGGGCGGCCGTCGACGAGGACGAGCTTGGGCCCGTCTTGCTTCTTCAGCCGCTGGCGGATGCCGATGAACAAAAAGAGCGTGAGCTCCTTGTCGCACTCCACCACCACGCTCTGGCCGCGCAGCAGACGCTCCTCGATGAACGTGAGGTCGGCGGCGCAGGCCGCCTCCACCGCGTCTTCGATGCTCAGCTCCACGGGCAAAGACGTGATGGGGACGGTCCTCGTCACGCTTTGACCTTGATGGTGATCTCGAGCGAGCCGTCCTGTCCGCGCGTCTCCTGCATGGACTGCACGGAGCCCATCTGCGCCGCCTTCTGCTTGAGCGCCTCGACGTAGACGCGCTGCGCGGCGTCGTCGAGCTCGCTGCGCACGGCGGGCTCGGCGCGCGCGAGCTGACGCGTGGCACGCACCTTGGCCTCCTTCTTGGCGTCCTCGCTGCGCTTGTCGAGCGCGGCCTTGGCCTCTTGATCGGTGCGGCCGACGCCCGAGACCTCCTGCTGCGTCTGCAGCCTGACCGTCACGCTCTTGCCGTCCTTGTCGAGGACGGCGACGGCGTCTTCGCCGAGAGACTTCTCGAGCGTGCCGTCTTTGCCGTCGCGCCACCCGCGGTCCTTGAGCGTCTGCCGCACGATGTCGCGCATGTCGCCCTCGGGGAGGATGGGCAGCATGTCGAGGCCGATGCACAGCGTGTCGCTGGCGGTCACGGTTCCGCGGGCGACCTGCATGGGGACCTGAATTCGATAACCACGGCTCATGGCTCACCCTACCGCGCCCGAAAGTACGCGCGCGAGACCCTCGACGTCGGCGCGTGTCGACGCGAGCTCGGCCTCGATCATCGGCACGACGACCTGCGCTTCGGCGTAGCGTTCGTCGCCGTATCTCTCCCGGCCGAGGCGCGCACGGGCGTCGTCGACGAACAGCCGCAGATCGACGACACCGAGCATGGCGCGCAGCGCCTCGTCGCGATCGGCCATGCCGCTCGTGCCCGGCAGCCGCAGCGCGTGGTTGCGCACGTCGAGCCCGGCGGGGAACGCGCGCTTTGGAAGGCACGCGAGGAATCGAACCACCGAGCGCGACAGGTCGAGCCGGCCGTGCGCGTCGAGGAGCTCGAGCCAGACGCGCAGCGTACGAGCGAACGCGCGCATACCGGCGAGGAAGCGTTGCCGCACGCGGGTGTGGAGCAGCACCTGGCGGAACCGGGACAGCCACGCCTCGAGCAGGGCGTCGTCGACGCACTCGAGGACGCGCAGCGCGCCCGGCGCCATCAGCGCGCGCAGCGACGCGCGGACCGTGTCGTCGTCGAACGCGGCGTCGTCCGGCGCGAACAGCAGCGCCAACGGCGCCGCCCGCCGCAGCTCGTGCCGCAGCGCCTCCTCGAGCGCCGGGCCGAGGTGCAGGGACGCGGCGTGCTGGTGCGCGAGGGCGAAGAAGACCAGATCGCCGACGCCGTCCGAGCCTTCGGGGGCGAGGGAGCGCACCACCCGGCGCTCCTCGCGGCCGAGCTCGCCGCCGGCGCGCTTGCTGTGCGCGAGCGGCACGAGGTCGCGCACAGTGGCGTGCCAGAAGGAGCGGGTGGCGCGGGTGAAGCGCAGGTCGAAGCTGTCGTTGAGCGAGGCGTCCCACAGCCGCCCGGACTTGCGCTTGCCGTCGCGCAAGACCGTGCGCTCGCGGCCGCCGCCGCTGCGCAACAGGAACTGCACGGCGCCGGCGGCGACGGTGCGCGCCACCGCCTCGAGCAGGGCGTCGCTCGGCGCGGCGACGTCGATGCGCGGCGGCAGCGCGGGCGCCCGGCCGTGCCCCACGAGGAGCTCGGCGATGCGCAGGGCGTCGCCCTCGACGGCGCTGAGGTGCAGTTGCGTCACGGAATCACCGTGAGCGCCCCCTTGACCGGGTAGCCGTTGACCGTGACGACGCCGTTTTTGAGCCGGATCTCGAGGGTGTTGTCCTCGGCGAAGCGCGGGTCGCCGGGGTGGTAGCGCTCGCTCAAGAAGTGCAGCTCCTGGTTGTCGGAGCCGATCCACCGCCGGCTCGTGGTGCGGCGGGCCTCGAGGTAGCGCCCATCGACGAGCAGGTCCGTGTGCGCGAGCAGGTCGTCGACGGCGGGGTCTTTTCGCCCGCGCAGCTCCGCGAGCGTGTAGCCAGAAAAGACCATGACGCTCTTGCCGTGGGCGCGAACGCCCCGTGCGACGGCGGCGAGGCCGGCGGCCTGGGCCGTGGGCTCGCCGCCGAGGAAGCTCACGCCCTCGACGCCGGCGGCGGCCGCCTGCGCCACCAGCGCCGACGCGCGCATCGGCGTGGCGTCCTGTTGCGGGAGCATCTCGGGGTTACAGCAGCCGGGGCAGCGAAAGGGGCAGCCCTGGACCCACACGGCAAATCGCACACCTGGGCCTTCTGCCTCGGTCCTGGGCACGACCAGGGCGACCTGGAGAGACGGATCTGCCGGGATCACAACGCCAACCAACCGCCATTCCTCAGGGTTACATCCACGTACCACCACCGACAGGGAAACGGGCGTTTTCGGTGGTTAGTCTGTTGGAGAGGTGACCTGATGCGCAAGACGTACCGACTGCAGACCTGGCGCGGCTGGGATCGTCGCATCGACGCCTGCGCGCGCGACTTCGAAGCGGAGTTCGGGGTCACGCCGAACCTGCTCGTGGCCAACAACGCGACCCTTCGCCGCATGAACGTCGCGGCCGACAAGGCGCGGGTCGGCAACGACAAGGGCGAGGAGCCGACCGGCTACGTCGAGCTGAAGGGCTTTGCCACGAGCGACTACGAGCTGCTGTTCGTGCAAGAGGACGAGGTGCCTGAAAACAGCTTCGCACTCATCCACGCCTTTGGCATCGACGAGGACGCGGAGCTCGTCGCCACGGTGTGAGGCCCTACGCGGCGGCGCGCGCGGCGTCGACGGCGGCGGGCTCTCCCGAGAGGGTGAGGATGGCCCGGCGCACCTCGGCCATGAGCGCCTCGACGGTCTTTCCCTGCGTGTCGATGGGCGCGCCGAAGTGCACGGTGCAGGTGCCGTCGTAGCGCACGACGAACTGGTCCGGCGGCAGGATGTCGCGCGCGCCGTCGATCCAGGCGGGCACGATGGGGACGCCGAGGTCGCGGGCGACGTGAAAGCCGCCCTTCTTGAAGGGCGCGAGCCTGCCGTCACGCGAGCGCGTTCCTTCGGGTGAGATCCAGATGGAGACGCCGCTTTCGAGCTGCTGCTTGGCGAGCTGGAGCTGCGCGATGGCCTTGTCGCGGTTCCTCCTGTCGACGGGGACGAAGCCCGACGCCACGAGCGCCTGCCCCCACACCGGCACCTTGGTGAGCTCCTCCTTGAGCACCATGCGCAGGGAGCCCGGCACCGTCCCCATCATGGCGGGGATGTCGATGAGGGAGCCGTGGTTCGACATCACGACGTAGGCGCGCCCCTTCTCGAAGTGGCGGCGCCCGGTCGCCTGAAGGCACGCGTTGCCCGAGCGAAAGATGCGCGTCCAATAGCTCTCGAGCAGGCGGTCGCCCAACGCGACCGATCCCTTGCCGCGCAGCGCGCGCGAGAGGAACCGCGCGGAGATGTCGAGCGTGTAGAACATGGTCCGAAACACCGGCATGCGATCGGCGCGGCGAGGCACGGAGGGCGCGCGGGACGCGGGGAGCACGATCTCGACGTCGCTCATGGGCATACGGTGCGCGCCCTTCGTCACGGGAGTGTCAGGAAGGGGCAAAAACTCCGTCTGGAAGGGCCTCATCGCGCCTGCTAAAAAACCGGATGCGCCTCTTTCTCGTCGCCGCTGCCGTCGCGGCGTGCGCGGCTTGCCCCCAGCCGACGTGCGAGCAAAAGAGCAACCTGCTCGTGAAGGACGCGTGGACGCGGGTCGAGCCCGCCGACGACCCGTTCGCCTCCGACGCCCCCGCCGGGCTCGTCGAGAAGGACGCCGACGGCCACTACCCCCCCGACGACCCCGGGAGCGACACGCCCCACGACGTCCGCGTCTGCACCGACGCGGAGGTCTACACCGAGGTGCTCGGGAAGGACGACAGCCTCACCGTCGACACCAACCTGTGCGGCTGGGCCACGGTGGAGCAACCCCTCTCCGCCGACGTCGCGGAGGGCGACCCCATGTTCGCCCGGGTCTTCTACTTCCAGCAGATCGCGCCCGGCATCGCCGAGGCCCACCTCGAGCTCACCGTCGACGGGAAGCCGTTTTGGACCCGCACCATCCCGCTGCCGACGCCCTCGCAGCTCATCGCCGAGGACTTCGACGCCCCCTTCAGCGCCAAGAAGGGCCAGACGTTGATGTGGCACGTCGATAACCACGGCGTGAACACGTACAACCTCATCGAGATCTCGAAGAAGACCTGTCCGAAGGGTTGAACCGCCCCGCGTCTGGGCACACGCACACGGCGGCGAGGCGGCGATCCGCGCGGCCGCTCCCTCCGGTCGCTGATCCGCTTGGCGCCGCGGTGGCATGCGATGTGATCCATATGGCTCCATGGCAAAGCCAAGAAGCACCTTCGGCGAGTGGTCCTGGGACATCGGGTCCATCGCCGGCATCACCATTCGTGTTCACCCGACCTTCCTGATCCTCCTGGCGTGGGTCGCGCTCGCGAGCTTTCTCGCCGGCCACAGCGTGATGGCCGCGCTCAACGGAGCGCTCTTCCTGGTCCTCATCTTCGCCATCGTCGTCGTGCACGAGCTGTCACACGCGCTCATGGCACGTCGGTTCGGCATCGCCACGCGCGACATCACGCTCCTGCCCATCGGCGGCGTCTCCAGCCTCGAGAGGATCCCGGAGAAGCCCGCCCAGGAGCTCGCCGTCGCCCTCGCCGGCCCGCTCATCAACGTCGCCCTCGCCCTCGTGTTGTTCGGCATCGACATCCTCCTCGGCGGGCGGCCCTGGGAGGGCGTGAGCCTCGTCGGGGGCTCCCTGTTGAACCGGCTCGCGTGGGTCAACGTCACCCTCGCGGTCTTCAACCTCATCCCCGCGTTCCCGATGGACGGCGGGCGCGTGTTGCGCGCGCTCCTGGCGGTGCGCCTGCCTCGCGATCGCGCCACCGACATCGCCGCCGGCGTCGGCCGCGCCCTCGCCGTCGGCTTCGGCCTCGTCGGTCTGTTCGTGAACCCGCTGCTGCTGTTCATCGCGTGGTTCGTGTGGGTCGGCGCGTCGCACGAGGCGCAGATCGAGCACGCCAAGTCCTTGCTGCACGGGCTCACGGCGCAAAACGCGATGGTGTCGACGGTGCAGACCTTGTCACCCGACGATCCGATCGCGCGCGCCTTCGCCATCGTGCGCGAGTCCTTCCAGATGGACTACCCCGTCGTCGTCCAGGGCGACCACCCCGTGGGTGTCGTCAGCCGCGACGCGCTGTTCGACGCGATGCGCGCCGGCCGCGCGGGTGAGACCGTGAAGGACGTGATGGAGGAGCCGGTGACCAGCGCGCCGGGCGAGGCGCTCGACGACACGCTGGCCAAGCTCGGCGACACCGGCGCGCACGCCGCCGTCGTCGTCGACCACGAGCACCTGCGCGGCATCGTCACGCAGGAGCGCCTCGCGGACTTCCTCGTCTCGCGCACCCGCCACGCGGCCTAGCGCACGAGCTGCATCGACAGCGGGAACGCGTAGTCCTCGGCCCGCGACGAGGCCATCGCCGCGCGCACGCTGAACACCAGGTCCGCGATGAAGAAGAAGAGGATCACCGGGACCGCCACCACCGCGCCCACGCCGAAGGTGACCATCGCGGCGACGACGCAGGCGACGGTCACGAGCAAGCGCGTGATCTGGAAGTTGAGCTGGCCGCGGATGTGTCCCTTCACGAACTCGTCCTTGTCGTGGAACGCGGCGTAGGCCACCGCGGGCACCACCAGGCTCAACAGGCCGCCCGAGAACACCGCCGCCGCCACCGTGGCCAGGTGCGTGGCCGTGGCGATGTTCCGGTCCTGCCCCCGGCGCACCGGGAGCACCTCGGGCCGCAGCGCCTCCCTCGGCGCGTCCCTCCGCGCGTCGTTCCGCGCGTCTCCGGGCGCGCCGGCGTCCGCGCGCAGCTCGCGCTCGGCCATGTCGTTCAGCTCCTGATCCAGCTCCATACTCGTCGTCATCTCTTCGCTCCTGCGTCTGTCTGACCCGAACAAGCTACGCAGCCGCCCGTTACAAGTCCGGCCCCTCGTTTCCACCGCCGGCAGATCGTTCGCGGCGAGCGTGCGTTTGTCACCGAGCCGCGCGGCCGCATCGCATAGGGTCCGCGCCGGGAGAACGCTCATGCTGCTGCTTGGCTTGCTGATGGCGGGGACGGTGGGGGCGTCGTCGGGGCCCGACCTCGACGACAAGGCCACGCCGGTCCCGCTTCCCATCACGGCGGTGACGGTGTTTTCGGACCGGGCGCGGGTGACCCGCTCGGGCCCGGTGCGCTTCGGTGGCGCCGGCGTCCGCGCGCTGCGCGCGCCGGACCTCCCAGGCGCGGCGATGGCGGACACGCTGCGGGTGACCGCGCAGGGCGCGCGGGTGGTGCGCGTGGAGACGCACCCGGTGGAGCGTGAGCGCGCCTCCATCGATCAGGTCGACGGGTGGCTCGCCGACCTCGAGAAGGCCGCCGACAAGATCGCGCTCGCGCAGGGCAGGCTCGCCGACGCGCGGGCCGAGCTGCAGATGTTGTCGGGGCTGCAGGCGGCGCCGCCGGTGGCGGAGAAGGATCGGCTCGGCAAGCCGCCGCCGCCGCTGGCGCCCGACGCGTGGCGCGGCTTGCAGGACCACCTAGCGGCGCGACGGGAAAAGGCGCGCGCGGCGGAGAAGGCGGCGGAGCTCGACCTGCGCGATCGCGAGGCCGAGTACGAGCAGGCCAGGACAGAGGTGCAAAAGCGCGACATCGGCGCCTTCAGCGACAAGAAGCTCGAGGTGCTCGTCATCGTCGACGCGCAGAAGAGCGACGGCGCGCTCACCGTCGAGTACGCCATGCCGGGTGCCTTGTGGCGGCCCGCGTACGATCTCTCCTTCGATCCCGACGCCGGCACCGTCGAGCTCAAGGCAGCGGGCCTGGTCAGCCAGGCCACCGGTGAGGACTGGGTGAACGCCAAGCTCGCGCTGTCCACCGCCATCCCCGGCCTCGGCATCGCGCTGCCGCAGCTCGACACGTGGACGCTCGGCGACGACCGCGAGTTCGTCCCCGTGCCGTCGGCCAAGCGGCCGCCGCGCACGCAGCGGCCGTTTCAGCCGCCCGCCGCCAGGCCGCGCGTGGCGGAGCTGTTCAAGGCCGCGGACCGGCAGGTGCTCGCGCAGCGCACGCAGCTCTTGGCGTCGTTGTTGTCGTCGGGGGTGCCGCCGGCCTCCGTCGTCGACGTCAGCGCGCTTGGCGAGGTCGGCGGCGACGTCGGGAGCGCCGAGGGCTACGGAGCCTCGGGCGTGATCCGCGCGCCGTCGCGGCCGATGCCGGCGGCGAAGGCGCCGATGCCCGCGCCGCCGCCCGCAGCGCCCGACGAGGACTACGGCGGCTCCGTGGACATCACCGAGGAGACGGCCGCGCCGTCCATGCTCGACAAGGCGTCGGCTGCGGTCGGCGGGCTGTTCGACGGCACGTCCGCCTCGCACCGCGGGCAGACGAGGACGCGGTCGTTGGCGATCACCGCCGAGGACATCCCCACGCGGCAGGTGTTCTCGGACCCGACGCTCCCCGCGGTGAGCGCCGGCGGCTTCGACTACGTCTACGAGGCGCCGCTGCCGGCCTCGGTGCCGTCGCAGGCGGACCAGTTGCGCGTGCCGCTGGCCACGCGCCGCTACACCGTCACCACGTTTTACGAGGCCACGCCGTCGCTCGCGCCGACGGCGTACCTCAAGGCGGTGGTGAAAAACGGCAGCCGGCTGCCCATCCTCACCGGGCCCGCCAACATCTTCGTGAAACACACCTTCGCCGGTGACGCGCTCCTCGCCACCACCGGCCCCGGCGGCGTCCTCGAGCTCCCGCTCGGGGCCGACGAGGACATCCGGCTCACACACACGGTGGTGCCGTCGACGAAGACGCAAGGCTTTCTGTTCGGCAAGGAGGACGTCACCGACTACGCCGTCACCATCGACGTGGGCAACTACAAAAAGAAGGCGGTCACCGTCCGCGTCGTCGATCAGATCCCGAAGACCAACGCGGAGAAGATCAAGGTGGAGCTGGTGAGCGCGTCGCCGCAGCCGGTGGAGAAGCCCAACGGCGAGGGCGTCCTGTACTGGCACGTCGACGTCCCGGCGGGGAAGACCAAGAAGGTGACGTTCACCTATCGCATCACGCGGCCCAAGGACTGGAGGCTCAGCCAATGATCAAAGCGAGCACGTCCAAAACGGCGGGCAAGCCACCGCGCGGCGCCGGCGTCGTCGGGCCCGTGGCGCAGGCTGCGCTCCTCGTCGTGCTTTGCGCCGTCCCTGCGGCGGCCGCGGCGGACAACGACACGGGCAAGGTCGATCGCGTGGTGGTGTTCTCCGATCGCGCCGAGGTCACACGCGCGACGACGGTGGCGTGCAGCGGCGGTGCCGCCAGCGCCGTCTTCTCCGGCCTCCCCGAGAGCATCGATCCACGCACGTTGCGCGGTGACGCCGACGGGAGCGCCGTCGCCGTCGGCGTCTCCAGCAGCCGGGTGGCGCTCGCGGAGGCGCGCGACGAGCACGTGCGCGAGCTCGACAAAGACGTCCGTGACCTCGATGATCGGCTCGCGGCGCTCGCGCGCGCGCAGGTCGACGACAACGAGCGCTCGAGCACCATGCAGAGCTACGGCACCTACTTTCGCGCGCTCGCGGTCGAGGACATGCGCAACCCCAAGCCGGACGCGGGCCGCTGGGACACCATGCTCGACGCGCTCGCCGCGGACCGCGCGTCGATCGTGCACAAGAGCGTGGCGCGCGCCGCCGAGCAGCGCGAGCTGGAGCGCAAGCGCGAGCGGCTCTCGGCGCGGCTCGCGCGGCTCACGCCGGCGTCGTCTCCGTCGACCTTGCAGGCGACGGTCTCCGTGCGCTGCGGCGCCGCGAGCCAGGCGCGCGTACGCCTGAGCTACGTGGTGCCCGGCGCCACCTGGACACCCGAGTACGACCTGCGCTTCACGGGCCCCGCGCATCGAAAGACCGGCGAGGGCAAGGCGATCATCACCGTCGCCGGCGTCGTCACGCAGTCCACCGGCGAGGACTGGAGCGACGCCGAGGTGTGGCTGAGCACCGCGCGCCCGAACCTCGGCGGGGAGGCGCCGCTGCCGAACCCCATCTGGGTGAACGGTCACGAAGAGGAGAAGGAGAAGACGCTGGTGCAGGCGCAGGAGCACCGCGCCGAGGACCTCAAGGCGGGCGGGAAGGCGTCGGGGGCGGCGCGGCAGGTGCAGCTCGAGGACGGCGGCAAGAGCTTCGTGTTGAAGATCCCGCGACGGGTCACGGTGCACGCCGACGGCAGGCCGTATTGGTTCCCCGTCGACGACGTCACCACCGGCGCGCGCTCGGCGCTCGTGGTGGAGCCCACGCTCTCGCTGTACGCCTACCAGGTGGCGTCGTTTTCGAACCCGGCGCCGTACCCGCTGATGGCCGGGCGCGTCCACGTGTTCCGCGGGGCCACCTACGTGGGCGACGTCGACACCGAGTACCGCGCGCCGGGCGAGCCCATGGAGATCTCGCTCGGCCTCGACGAGGAGATCGCCGTCGAGCGCCAGGACCTGTTGAAGCAGAAGCGGGAGGCGGGCTTCTTCTCCGGCAAGCAGAGCATCGCGCACGCCTACCGCACCATCCTGCACAACCGCAGCACCGACGACGTCACGGTCGAGGTGCGCGAGCAAATCCCGGTGTCCAAGTCCGAGGACATCACCGTGAAGCTCGACGACGACAAGACCGCGCGCGGCTACTCGCTCGACAAGCTCCGCGGCCACCTCACGTGGAAGGTGCCGCTCAAGCGCGGCGCGAGCGACAAGCGCGACATCGCTTTCACCATCGCGCTGCCCAGGGATTGGACGCTTCAGTAGCCGGCCCGGCGCTTCACGGCGCGGACAAAAGCGCGAGCAGCGCGCCCGCGCCGATGAGCACGAGCATCGACAGCGCGACCCCAAAGACCGCGCGCGGGTTCTGCAGGCGGACGAAGTCGCCGTTGACGACGACGTCGTCGTCGATGGTGACGGTGACGGGGAAGCCGCGGCCCGAGGTGCCCGCGCCCCACGCGAGCTCCACGCCGTGGTCGACGCCGTCGTTGCGGAACCGCTCGCGCACGCTGCCCGTGATCTTGCGCTGGCCGCCGGTGTGCAGGACGACGACGCCGTCCACCTCCACGGTGATGTCGGCGGCGGTGTAGAGCGTGCGCGGCAACAGCCGCGCCTGCACGCGCACCATGTGCCCGCGCCAGCGCGTGCCGATCGCCGTGGGGTCGACGTCGAGGTGCGCGGAGACGGGGGCGGCGGGGGCGGTCACGGTGCGAGCATATCGTGGCGTCGGAGCGGCCAGCGACGTCAGCCGAAGTGAAACGCGGACACGCGCGCGCCGAGCATGGAGCCGCTCCACGCGAGCCGCCCGGCGTCGTCGCCCGCGGCGCCGGCGCACACCATGAGCGGCAGCAGGTGCTCCTCGCGCGGATGGGACAGGCGCGCGGCAGGTGCGCGCTCCCAGTCGACGAGCCGCGCGTCGCGCTCGCGCGGCGCGGCGGTCGCGGCGTCGACGAGCCAGGCGTCGAACCCGGCGGAGACGGCGCGCGCGCGGGGGTCGCCGAAGGCGCGCATGTTGTGGAAGCTCATGCCGCTGCCGACGATGAGGACGCCCTGGTCGCGCAGCGGCGCGAGGGCCTCGCCGAGCGCCAGGTGGGTGGCCGGATCGAGGCCCTGCACGAGCGAGAGCTGCACCGTGGGGACGTCGGCGCGGGGGTACGAGAGCTTGAGCGGGATGAAGGTGCCGTGATCGAAGCCGCGCGCGTCGTCGGTGCCGGCCTCGATGCCGGCGCCGGCGAGCACGTCGACGACGTGGGCGGCGAGCGCGGGATCTCCCGGTGCGGGCCAGGTGATGGCGTACGCCTCGGGGGGAAAGCCGGAGTAGTCGTAGAGGATGGGCGGGTGCGCCGCCGTCATCACCGTCGGCCGCGGCTCCTCCCAATGCGCGGACACCACGAGGAGCGCGCGCGGCTTCTCGTCGCCGAGGAGGGCCGCGTCGAGGCCGCGGAGGTATCCGGCGAGGCTGTCGACCTCGCGCTTGTCCATGCCGAGGTCGACGAAGGGCCAGGGCCCGCCACCGTGGGGGATGAAAGCGACCGGCATCCGGCTCATCGACGCTTTGTAACGTTTCGAGCGAGGCGCGGCGCGGCGGGCGCGCTAGATTCTCTAGCGTGCCCGCGCTGCCTGCGCCCTTCGACGGCCCGCCGTCGCTCACGGATCCGAGCGGGAAGCTGAAGGTGTGGCTGACGGCGCCCGCGGGGATGGTGGACCAGCTCAGCGACGGCTGCACGTACACCGCGGCCATGGCGCACTGGCTCGTCGGCCCCGCCACCGACGCCATGCTCGCGCTCGGGGCACGCACCGGCGTCGAGCGCTTCCGCTTCGTCCACGATTGGCGCGGCGTCGCCAGCTACGAGAGCGACGCGCGCATCGCGGTCATCAACTGGGGCCGCACCCTCGGGCGCGGGCGCATCGAACGCATCGCCATCCTGATCGCGCCGGACTCGGGCACGCTGTTCCGGATGGCCGTGCACGCGGGCACGACGGCGATGGCCGTCCTCGGCATCCACTGTACGATCGAAGAGGACATCGGCGCGGCGCTCGTCGGCTTGAAGCCCGCGGCATAGGGCGACGGCGCCGGCGGCCCGCTCGCATCGGGGCTCAGCGCGGCGCGTGCCGCAGGCGGGGCTCCTTCTCGGGCATCGGGATGCGCGCGCGGGCGACGTCGAAGCGCAGCGGCTGTCCGTCGCGGAGGACGTCGAGGCGAACGGAGTCGTCGGCGTCGCCGAGGATCAGCTCCTGGGTCTCGTGGACGTCGAGCTGACGCACGGAGGCGCCGTCGACGTCGGTGATGACGTCGCCGACGTGCAGCACCGCGGCGGCGGGCGTGTCCGGGAAGAGCTTGGCCACGAACGGAAGCTGGCCGTCCTTGCCGCCGCCGAGCGCGAACCCGGTGCCGACGTACTCCTCGCTGGGGCCGCCGTCGACGAGGGCGTCGAGCTCGACGTCGAGCTCCTCGTCGCGGCTGTGATCGCCGCGGACGCCGCCGACGTCGAGCGCGCGATAGCCGCGCGCGCTCACGTGTACCCGGAAGCGCGCGTCCGGCAGCGAGAGCAGCTCGTAGTGCCCGTCGTCGCCGGTGGTGTCGCCGTCGCAGCCGCGGCACGTCACGCGCGCGCCCGCGACCGGCTCGCCGGTCTGCGCGTCGCGCACGACGCCCCGCAGGGCGATGGACGCGTCGAGGACCACACGCACGGAGGTGGTCTCGCCCGCTCGCGCTCGTGCGCGCGCGTAGCCGCTGTCGCGGTAGCGCTCGGCGCTGACGAGGTAGATGAAGACGCCCGGGGGGACGTCGACGGTGACGCGGCCGTCGCGGTCGTCGACCCGGCGCGTGAGCGAGCCGCGGCGGTCGAACCCCTTCGGCGGCGGGCTGTGCCGGTCCCAATCGGCGGCGCGCATGAACAGCTCGTACGACGGGAGCGGCGCGCCGCTTCGGTCGACGACGGTGAGCTCGATGCGCGCGTCGTCGTCGCCGGCCGCCTGGGCGGGCGGGGGCGCGGCGGGCAGGGGCGGCGGCGCCGCCGGCGGCACGGGGGCGGCGGGCACCGGCGCCTTCACGGGTGCACGGACGGGGGCGCGCTCGACGACAGCGCGGACGTCGTCGCCGGTGTCGTCGTCGGCGCGGCTGCGGCTCCACCACAAAAAGGCGGCGGCGGCGGCGACGATCGCGATGAGCACGGCCACGACGCGAGCACGCATGGCGGGAGTCTGACGACGGGGGCGGGCGAGCTCAAGCCCCGGCCGTCGTCGTTGCGCGGGGGGCGCGCCCACACTATCCGGCGGGCGTGGCGCTCGCGCTCCCCGGTTGGTTCTGCGAACCGCTCCCCGCGCTCCGCGAGGGCCTTCCGTCGGCGGCGCCGCTAATATTCCACGAGCGCCGCTTCATGACGGGCCGCCGCTTCGCGGAGGTCCACGGCGCGGCGTGGCAACAGCTCGGCGCGAGCAGGCGCTTCTTCGACGAGCTCAAGGCGCACTGGAGGTCACTCGGCGCCGACGAGCTCGCGGGCGGCGCGATCTTCCGGTCGGCGTCGGGCGCCGGGTGGTCGATCAAGGTCTTCTCGGGCGGCGGCGAGGTGCGCGCCTTCTGCGTCTTCGACAGCACCGACGCCGACTGCCGCGCCGGCATCCGCGGCGTGATCGATCGGCACTGCCCCGTCTACGATCCGCTGCTCCAGCTCGCCGACGAGCGCGGCGACGCCGTGGAGCTGCACCGCGCGGTGTCGACGAGCGGCGAGACCGCCGGCCTCCTCTTCGCAGAGCACGTCGACGAAAGCGACGTCGCGGCCGTCCTCAGCGCCATGGGCTTCGCGCAGGACGGCGACGACCGCTGGCGTGCCCCGGATCAGCCGGCGGTGCTCCTCGTGTGGCGCGTCGCCGATCGTGTCCAGGTGACGATCAACCCGGCGCGCTGATCAGCGACCGGAGGGAGCGGCCGCCCCTCGTCGCGGTGGCCACGTCAGCGGCGGAGGAAGGCGAGCATCGGCGCGGTCGCCTCCGTCCACGACGGCCTCGCCTCGAGGCGCGCGAGCCAAGCGCGGACCGCGGGGACGTGTCGAGGACGCCCAGCCACTTGGCCACCTCCACCTTGCCTGCGGCGACGGCGGCCTCGTCCGGCTCGCCGCGGCCGAAGCGCGGCTTCAGGTACTCGCTGACCACCTTCTGCGTGGCGGGCCCGAGGTGAATCGCCTGCCAGAACAACCACTGGTCGACGACGGCGCGCGCGCGGGGGTCCGCTCGATGCATCTCCGAGTCCGGATTGCGCCTCCAGGAGTGCACGGTGAACGACGTCGGCTGCCTGCTCGGGCCCGCGCGGGGCGGGTCCAACAGCGTCATCTGTCCGTGCCCGGGCGATCGCGACGTGGGCGCGTGCACGTCGCTGTCGTGCGACGCGGACGCCGCCACGATTCAATCCGCCTGCGCGGCGCGCTGCCCCGAGGCGGCGGAGCGGGCGATCTGCGCGGCGTCGAGCGCGTGCGCCGCCGGGGAGCAGCCGGCGGGGCGCGACAAGATCACGTGCACCTGCGGCGACGGCACGAGGCCGTCGGCCTGCACCGTCGGCGTCTGCGGCGAGCTCGTCGAGCTCGACAGCGAGTGCGCCGCGCTGTGTGACGGGCACGGCGACCCGTTCCCGGGCGAGGCCCGTTGCGACGAGGTCGACGCGAGCTGCGCGCTCGGCGGCGCGGGAGAAAACGGCGTCTCCTGCAATTGCGAGTCCGCGTTCAACGTCGGCGGCTGCACGGCGCTCGACTGCGACGCGGACGCCGCCTCGATCCAGCAGGCGTGTGACGACGCGTGCGCGCAGCTCAGCATCCCGCCGGGCGGGTCGGCGCCCGTGTGCACCGCCGACGCGTCGTGCGCCGCGGGCGGCTCGCCCGGAGGCCCTGCGCAGTCCTTCTGCCACTGCGCCGACGACGTCTTCTTCGAGATCTGCAGCGCGGGATGCGTGGACTGCGAGGGCTCGTGCGCCGACCACGGCGGCCTCTCGGAGCGCCTCGTCGAAGGCTGCAGCGCGGTCGAGCTCGCGTGCGTCCTCGGCGGCGCCGGCGGGCCGAGCGCGGTCGCGTGCACGTGCAACAACGCCGCCCCCGTCGTGCGCTGCGGCGACGTCGCGTGCGACGACGCGTCGGCTGTCGCGGCGGTGTGCGACGAGGCTTGCAGCTTCGCGGGCGGCCAGTCGGCGTCGCCCTCGTGCGCCGCCGACGACCAGGGTTGCGCCGCGGGCGGGCCGCCGTACGGGCCTTCCCTGGCGGACTGCGGATGCGGCGACGGAACGCACGTGACGACGTGCGTCGCCGACTGCGGTGACTCCCTCGGCGTCGTGGGCCGCTGCTTCGGCGCGTGCCACGACCACGGCGGGTTCGAGACGTTCTCGTGCGAACCGGATGCGACCTCGTGTCCATGAAGCGAAGGGAGCGCACCATGAAGCTCGCCGGCGGAGCTGCGTCGGTCTTGATGACGGTGGCGGCGCTTTTCGGGTGCGCTCCGGAGCCCGTGCTGCCCGTGCTCCCTGCGCTCACCGATCCGTCGGCGGGGGAGCGGGAGGTGCTCACGCTCGACGGGTTCGTCGCCAACAGCGCCATCGCCGTCCCCGACAGCGGCGGCATCACCCTGTTCGTCGGCCGGATCATCAACGGCCAGGAGAGCATGGTCGCGACGCACTCCGACGACGGCGTCACGTTCGGGCCGACGCGCGAGGTCACCTTCGCTCGAGGGCTTCATAGCGTCCTCGACGTGTTCCTCGACGGCGATGTCTGGCGCGCGCTCCACGACGACGGCAGCGGCGGCGTCCTGCTGGCGAGCTCGAGCGACGGCATCCGCTTCGACGACGAGGTGCCGGTCTCGATCTCCGGCGCGTCGGTCCAACCGTTCGCGCCTCGTCTGGTGCGGCGCGACGGAGCGCTCCACATCTACTTCATGCGCGACACGAGCGGCGTCTGTGGGGACACGAGCTGTCCGCGCTTTGCCGTCGGGCACGCGTCGTCCGCGGACGCGAGCGGCGCCTTCGGCGGCGCCGTCGACGTGCTCGCCGATCCAACGCAGAGCGGTGTCTGCGCGGGCTGCGCCGTCGACGTCTGGCAGCTCGTCGACGTCGTGCGGCCGGGCGCCGATCGCTGCTCGTTTCCGTCGCCCGTATTGACGGCGCTGCGCCCGCACGACGACGGCGTGGACTTCGACTTCGACGCCGTCCCTGTCGGCGATGACGACGTCACGCCGGGCACCCCGGAGAAGCTCGCGTCGGTGAACGACATCCGCTCGTTGGGAAATTCCGTCGTCGCCACCGAGACCACATATGCGATCTACACGTCGCACTTCGACGGCAGCTCGCCCGTTCGAGGCCACGTTCGCGTCACCGTGATCCCGGCGCCGCACGACGCGCGTCCGACGTGCGACTGACAAGCAGGCGGGGCCGCCGGCCGAAGGGGTCTCGTGTCATGACGCGGGGCTCGTGAGCTCGACGCCCCGTTTCGCTTGTCGCTGCATGACGCCGCAATAGTCCACGGCCGTGGCGGGACCGCATGGGTTGTCGAGCACCCATTGGAAGTTCTCGCGAGCGGTCTTCATGTCCTTGTGCTTGAACGCGGTGACCGCGAGCAGGTAGTGGCCGTCGGAGCTCTCGGGAGCCGCGTCGACCGCCTGCTGCAGGTAGCCGAGGGACCTCTTGAGGTTGGTCATGGGCCAGGGCGCCTCGAGGTAGAACGCGCCCAGGTACACGTAGCCCATGGCGCCGTTGTAGGCGGGATCGAGCTTCACCAGGGCGTTGGCGGCGTCGCGGTAGGTGTCCGCAGCGCCCGTGAGGAAGGCCTGCACGATGCCGTAGCTCGAGGATTGGTACATGAACGCCTCGAGGTAGAGCGCCCGCGCTTCCTTGCTGTTCGGCCGCTCCTTCACGAGCTGTTCGCCGAGCTTCACCGCTCGCGGCCCATAGGTGGACCAGATCTTCCGGTTCTGCGGCGTGTCGACGGTCTTGCCGTCCGCGAGCGGCAGGTTTGCCCCGGTCTGTCGTCGCATGACGGAGACCAGGGCGTCGGTGAGCTTGCGCCGCAGCTCCCAGCTTTGCGGCTCTTCCTTCACCGCCTTGTCGTATTGGGCGACGGCGGCCTTGTAGCCCTCGACGGTGTTCGTCTGCATGGCCTTGTCGCCGGTCGCCTCGGCCGCGGTCGCGCTCGCTGCGGCCACCTTGCCCGCAGGGCTCACCGCGGTCCCTTCAGGGGCGGCGGCGCCCTGCGCTCGAAGGGAGGCGGGAGCGAGGAGCGAGAGAGCGATGAGGATGGGCGCGGATCTCTTCAACATGATGCACCTCCGAATGACGCCGTCTCTTGCCGACGGCGGCTGCTCCAGCGAGATGCAAGAGCTCAGCCGGCCTTGGCAGCTTGTGCGTCGTCGAGGAGCACTCGGCGATGAGCGTGAAGGCCAGAACCGACCGAGGCGAGCGGTGACGGGCGAAGAGCGCGCGCGGTTCCGTCTTCGCGAGAGCCCGGGGAGCACGAGCATGTAGGAGCTGCGAGCCCGAGCTAGAGTTGCGCGACGGAGGTGCTGCCGTGGGTCTCGATTGGGTGGGCCGCCATGGGCCCGCGCCATCGAGCGCTCCTGCGCGCGTTCACGTCCGAGGATGAGCGCTCCGGTCTGTTTCCGTTCTCGATGACGACGACTCTCGTCGACTTCCGTCCAGAGCTTCAGCTCCATGTGCTTCATTGACTCAACGGCTGCGCGCCTGGGGCGTCTGCCCTGGGCGCGCCATCGGGGGCTGGCAAACGACGGCCGGTGCGGCGCCCTTGCGCGGCTCAGGCTGCTTCGCGCGCTCTGCGCGGCGATCGACGTTGCCCTTGCGACGGCGTGCTTTTGTGCGGGCTCGTTGCGCTCGCTGCGCACACCGCGAAGCGGTGCCCGCCACGAAGATGCCCGCATTGGGCAGCTTCGGGGTCGTTTGCTAGCCCCCACGCTGCTTTGCTTTCTCCTTGTCCGGGCTCGACTTCGCCTTGCCTGGCTTGTCGGATGGCGGGGAGGGGGCTCCCGACGCTTCCGCCCATTGTTCGTGATTCGGCGCTGTGAATGGGTGAGCACTCCTGAGCACCAGGTCGCCGGCGTCCTGCTCGCGGCCGGCGGGCCCCTTGAGGGCTCAGACTCGGGCGACCTGGTTGGGACGCTGGCGTCCCGGTCGCCGTCATCGTCGCCCGCGCTGCGCGCTTCTGTGAGGGCGACGACGACGGATCGGCCTATGGCAGCGGCTCCAGGCAGCCGCAACGGAGCGGAGCTCCCTTCCGCTCGAGCTCATCACAGCTCTTCTCGTCGTGGGCAGCGGGACAGTTCGCCATGCCCGCGTAGTTGGTGCAGTTGGTTGTGTAGTCGTCAAAGTCTGCGAAGGCGTCGAGAACCGTGACCTCGCCTTTCCGCAGGTCGCAAGTGTTCGCCCACAGCATACGCGTCTGTGCGTTGCGGTCCTCACGAAGGTCGTCGATGAGCACGAGATCGCAGCCGCCGGGTCTCGGCCGAACCCAGACGGCGAAGCGATCCCAATCACGCGTGGTGAAGTTGAGCGTCGCCCTCGCGTAGGCCGCTTCGTGGCACGAATCGAGCGCCGAGCGGATGCAGTCTCGGGCTTTGTCGTTTGGGCCGTGATCGAACACGACAATCGAGAAGCCGCAGAGGTCGACGCCGGGGAGTTCCGACGATGCTGGTCGATCAGCAGCAAGAGCTTGCGCAGGAGCAGCTCGACGTCGTGCCGAGGGATCGGGTTTGCGCTCGCCGGTTTGCAGACCTTGTCGGGCCCGGGTGGCGGATACGTCTGCTCCCACACGCAGTTCTCGGGTGGCTCTGCTCCGCACAGAAGCGCTCCCGCGGCGATGAGGAGAAGCCGGCCCACACGGTGAGTTTTTAACGCCGGTCACCGCGCGTCCACGGAAGAGCGCGGAACGGCATCTCCGTGAGTAGGAGGTGCCGCTTGATCCAAGAAGCTCCGTCGTCGCCCTCGGCGAAGGTGTCGCCGTACTTGTCTGCTGCTGAGCTCGCCGTGGTCCTGAGGACCACGCTCCGCGCCGTCTACGCGCGCATGTACCGCGGTGGCTTGCCGAGGCCGCGCCGCATCGGCCGCAAGCTCCTCTTCAACCGGAAGGAGGTGATGGCGTGGATCGAGCAGCACTGACGCCGGCGATGAGAGCGCGCTTCCTCGACGATCCTGCGCCTGCTACGATGCCAGAAAGCCGTGCGTCGTCGAGGAGCACTCGACGATGAGCGTGAAGGTCAGACCCTACCGAGGGAAAGACGACGTGTTTGAAGTGGACATCCGGTTCGCTTGGCCCGAGGGCGGCGAGTACCGCGAGCGCGTGAAGGCTCCGGTCTCGACGCTGTCGGCAGCGAGGCGGTGGGGCGAGCAACGCGAGCGCGAGCTGTTCGCGCAAGGCAAGCGCGCCCTCGAAGAGAAGGAGGTCGAAGAGCAGCAAGAGCGCGCCAGGCACATCCCGACGGTCGAAGAGTTCATCCCGCGGTTCATCGAAGAGCATTGCCGCGCGGATCGGCTCAAGCGGTCGACGATCGCTGCCAACGTGCAGGTGCTCACGCGGCGCATCGCTCCGCGCATCGGGAAGAAGCGGCTCTGCGACGTCACGAACACGGACATCCAGCGCATGAAGGCCGAGCTCGCGGACAAAAGTCCGAAGACGGTCAACAACGCGCTCTGCTCCCTGAACGTGATGCTCAAGAAGGCCGTGGAGTGGGGCGTCCTCGACGTCATGCCCTGTACCGTCAGGTTGTTGCGGGTCGCTCACGACGAGCGCGCCTTCTACGACTTCGACGACTACGAGCTGTTGCTCGAGGCCGCCAAACAGGCCGATCCGCGCATCCACCTGGCCATCCTCCTCGCCGGCGACGCCGGCCTGCGGATGGGCGAGGTCATCGCGCTCGAGTGGTGCCGCGTGAGCTTCGCGCGGGGCGTGCTCGTGGTCGCGAAGAGCGAGTGGCGCGGGCAGGTCACGTTGCCGAAGGGTGGGCGCAACCGCGAGGTGAAGCTCACGCAGAGGCTCTTGAAGGCGTTGAAGGCGCACCGCCATCTGCGAGGGGAGCGCGTGCTCCTCCTCGACGACGGCAGCGGCTTCAACCGCGAGACGTTCCGGAAGTGGACGATGCGCGTCGAGCGGAAGGCGAACCTTCCCCCGACGGGCCGCTTCCACCTCTTTCGCCACACGTTCTGCGCCCACCTCGCCATGCGAGGCGCGCCGACAAAGGCGATCCAGGAGCTCGCGGGCCACGCCGACCTGACGACGACGATGCGGTACATGCACCTGTCGCCCGTCGCGCGAGACGGAGCGATCGCCCTGCTCGACGAGGCGCACGCCACCAAGAGCCACGCGCCGATCGGCGAGCGGCCGATGGGGGAAGGGCGATCGGCGATGGGCGAGGAACGATGAAAAAGGCGGACGGGTTCGTGCGGAGTTTTGGAGAAGTGTTGGGGAAGGCCTGAACGAAAAGGAAAACCCTCGGCGGACCGAGGGTTTAGAAGAACCTAAAGCTGGCGGAGCGGACGGGACTCGAAAGCGACTAACGCTCTGCCCACAACATGGCGACTTGACGCGACTTTCACCCATTTCTCGTCGACAAACGCCGAATTCAGGAGACCCGTTTCGTTCCGCTCTGTGGCTCGATGCCGCTCGATACCGCTCGTAAGTGCAAAGTCTCGGCAACCTGACGGCAA
>CAVZJB010000016.1:0-1333681 GCA_963775425.1 uncultured delta proteobacterium
AGCCGGTGCGGCGAGCGATGGCGCGGACGCTCTTGCGGACGTCGACATCGCGTCACGGCTCGTTGCGCCTCAAGCGCAACACGCGGAGCGTGCCGGCTGCCGAGTGCCCCTATTGGGCGCGAGGCAGGAGGTCGCTGGCACATGTCCTCATCATGTCCTCACATGATGATTCAAGTGGTTAGACCTTGTGAAAATGTCCTCCGTGGTCCCACGTCATCAGGACATGATCAGGCACTTAAATAAGCAAGCCACCAGTGGCCGAATTCGGCCTCCACGCGCTCGTTGCCATCCTCGCCGTCGGCGTCGCCCACCCCGTGGCGACGACGATGGCGGACTCGGGAGGACTGGGACATCGATGTCCCGTCCGCCCATCCGAGCCTGAGCGCCGAGCCCACGGTCGGAGAATTATCCACGTTTCACAATATCACTGATCGTGTATCGGTTCACTTCCAATCGCTGCGTCCGTCGACGACACACACGACGACCACCTCGCTGCGAGCGTCGTCAACCACGTACACGACGATGTACGGCGTGCCACCGACGACAAGCTCACGCGTGCCGGCGACGACGCCAGCGCGGCCGAGCTCGGGATGCTGCTCCAGATGCGTTGCGATCTCGAACAGCCGCACGCCCGTAGTCTTTGCGCGCTTCTTGTTCGTGAATCGTTGTCGGATCGCGCTGACGTCGCCGAGCGCCCGCTTCGACCACCTTACTCGGGGCAAGTCGGCGGATCCTTCTCGTCGTCGGAGCCCCAGCTTTCGAGCCAGGCCTTCATCGCGTCGTTGTCGACGGTGCGCCCGGCGGCTGCATCGGCGAGGCCCTCGTCGACGAGTCGGCGCCGCTCGTTGTAGCGGCGGAGAAGCCCGTTGAGCGCCTCGTCGACGGACGTACCGGTAGCCTTGGCCTCGGCCTCAAGGGCGGCGTTGGCGTCGTCGCTCAGGTTGACGGTGCGGGTGACCATGGGGGCATCTTAGCCACCGGGTCCGGCAGCGTCGAGGTGGTCAGGAGCCGAGAGATCGCGCGCCAAGGTCGGACGATCATCGTCCCGACGTCGACGTCGGACCTGCTAACATGCGGATGTGCGGATCGCAGTCACCGGGGTAGCATTGCTCGCGCTTGGCTGCGCTCGCGCCGCCGACATCAGCGTCGTTGTTTCGGACAACCTCGTCGAAGCGACGATTCGACCCGTCGGCACCGAATGCAAGTGTGAAGGTGGATTCGCGCCGGTCGGCGAATGCACCTCAACCAGCGACGCCATCTTCGACTGCTCCTGCGTGGATGGGTCGCCCGTCACGGCGTGTGTTGCGGCGGTCCATCTCGAGTCGTCTGGGCAGACTCACGATCTCGGGCCGATCGACAAGATCACGCCTTTCGGCGCTGTCGGCTCAGCTCTCTCTGGAGACGCAACGCTCGTCTTCGATGGTTGCGGTGAGTCGTTGCGGGTGCCCGTCCATCCGGCAGCAGGAGGGGCAGCAACAGGCTCGCTCTCGTCGTCGAACGGAAACGTGACACTCAATATCGAGAGCGAGGCGACCCAATCTCAGGTCTGCGTCGGCGGCGCGTTTGTTTCGAGCTGTTGCGGCGCGGCGGGGCACGGCGACCTTGCGCTCGCGGCAAACCAGTGCGGAGCGCAATCATCTGTTCGCCTCTTCACGCTCGTCGACGACATTGTGAAAGGGAGCGCGCACGCGCGCGTCTTTCAGAGCGATCAGGGTTTCGGCGGCACCGTGTGCGTGCCGACGATCGATGCGGATGGCCTCGCGTCGTGTGGCATCTGCGAGGGTCAGGTCATTGTTCAGCAGCAGTCCAGGCCAGATACCGTGGCCATCGACCTCTCGCGGCCGGAGCACTTCCGATTCGCCGGCCACGCTGGAACGGTCGAAGTCGACGGGACGACGCTCACCTTGAGCGGCATCGAGAACGACTTCATCGATTCCTCGCGGACGGGCACGTCGCACGGAACCGCCGCGAACGTGTCGATCACCGGCGGCCCTATAACGCCCGGTGCCTTCGCGACGATCGAGCTCAAGCTCGCGCCGCTACAGGTCACGATCGTCGATGACCAGGACGCGACGACCACGCAGATGACTGTCTCGTTCGACGTCTTTGTCCCCCCGATCGCACCGTGAGTGTCTCCCCCACGTCTCCATGGACGTGGACGAAGCGGGCGGCTTCGAGGAGACTGCGGTCGACCGTGGCGGAAACGGTTTCCGTCGACGATTCGAGCCGTTGGGCAAATTCCCGTGCGCGGTCGCCATGTTCAACCACCTTGCCCAAGCCGTTTCAAATCCTGTCGCTCCGACCAAACACGAAGACGGGCTCTCTCACGGGAGCCCGTCTTCGCGCAAGATGAAAGCGCGCGCATGAGGATCTGCCTGACGAGCGTGTGCGCGGTCTGCGCTGGCACCGTCTGCGCTGCCGCCTTCTGCGTGGGCACCGCCTCGTGCACGACGGTGCGGCACCCGGGGGCGCCGGCGACGAGCGAGCCGCCGGCCGGCACCTTCCACACCATGAGGCCCGGCGAGACCCTCTGGGACCTCTCACGGCAAAGCGGCCTCTCCGTCGACGAGATCGCCGAGGTGAACGGCATCCCCTCCGCCGACGACGTCGCCGCCGGCCAACGGATCTTCCTGCCTGCCGGCGCCATGTCCGAGGCCGCCGGCAGCGCGCCCGCCGAGCGCGCGGAGCCGGAGGCGCCGCCTGCCGGCCCCGCGGCGCTGTCGTGGCCCGTCGACGGCGTGGTGCTCCGCGACTTCAAGGCCGGCGCCTACGACGGGGTCCTCGTGGCCGCGCCCGCGGGCACGCCGGTGACGGCGGCGGCGGCCGGCGCCGTCGTGTTCACCGGCGACCAGCACACCTCCTACGGGCTCCTCGTCGTGGTCAAGCACGCCGGCGACCTCACCACCGTCTACGGCGACCTCGGCGGCGTCGACGTCGCCGTCGGCGACACGGTGCAGGCCGGCCAGAAGCTCGGCGTCGTCGGGACGAGCGGGGGCCAGGAGACCCCCCGGTTGCACTTTCAGGTGCGGCGGGGTCGAACGGCCGTCGACCCGCTCCCCTTGTTGCCGTGAGCCGCCATGCAGAACACCCGCCCCCTGAGCACCGAGCTCGCACGCGCCAAGGAGCTCGTGCGTGACATTCCGGACTTCCCGAAGAAGGGGATCCTCTTTCGCGATGTCACGCCGCTGTTGAAGGACCACGGCGCGCTGCAGGCGGTGACGCAGTCGTTGGCGGAGCCGTGGCGCGGCAAGGTCGACGTCGTCGCGGGCATGGAGAGCCGCGGGTTCATCTTCGGCTCCGCCCTGGCGCTCGACCTCGGCGTCGGCTTCATCCCGGTGCGCAAGTCCGGGAAGCTGCCGTTCAAGACGGAGAGCGTGCGCTACGGCCTCGAGTACGGCCAGGACACGCTCGAGATCCACGTCGACGCGTGCAAGCCCAACGAGCGCGTCCTCATCTGCGACGACCTCATCGCCACCGGCGGCACGGCAGCGGCCACGGCGCAGCTCATCGAGCGCATCGGCGGCCGCGTCGCGGGCTACGCCTTCGTCATCGAGCTCGCCGAGCTCGGCGGCCGCAAGAAGCTCGGCGGCCGCACCGTCGAAGCCCTGTTCAGCTACTAGCCCCGGGAAAGCCGACGACGGCGCCGCGGCGGCACAGGTCCACCAGCGCCGCGTTGACGCGCGGGCGATCGAGGGTGTCGCCGGGGGCGAGCGACGCTTCGACGGCGGCGAAGGCGTCGCCGAGCGTGGCGCCCTCGGCGGTCTGCACGAGCACCTTGGCGGTGCCGCCCTCGAGCCGTTGCCAGACGAACCGCTCCGACGCGCGCCACGCGAGGAGGATGATGGGCTCCGGCGACGGCTCCGGGTAGCGATGGGCGCTCTTGGTGAGCCGATGCACGGCGTGTCGATACGCCACGATCCTCGTCGACGGATGGGTCTCCACCGTCGACGCCGGCGCGGGCGCGCGCGGGTGGGACGCGCCCTCGTGCTCGGGGGCGAGGCCGACGTCGATCTCGAGCGCCTCCCAGTGCGCGAGCTCGCCTGCGGCGGCGTGCGGGAGATCTTCGCGCGCCATCAGCCACGCCGCGAACTCGCCGGCCACCTGGCGCACCAGCCGCGTGGACGGGCCCTGCTCGTCGAGCCAGCGGCTGATGAGCGCGTCGACGACGTCGTCGCTGAGGAGCTTGCGCGAGATGGGCACCGCGCGACGCACGGCGCCGAACAGGTTGTTGCGCACGAGGCGGCGGTACAGCCGCTGCCGCACGGGGTCGGGCCCGCTGATCAGCTGCTCTTCGGGAGCGAGCAGCAGGCCGCGGAAGCCGCGCTCGGCGTCGTCGAGCTTCATCCGATGATCCCCGCGATGCGTTGGAGCTCCGCCTCGAGCTCCGGGAGGGGGGGGATGGCGTGGTCGCGCTCGAGGAGCACCGGCGGGCGGTGCGGCATCTTGTTCAGCGTGTACTCGAGCAGCTCGTACACGGGATCGATGACGGGGGCGCCGTGGGTGTCGACGACGAGCGTGGGGTCGCCGCGATCGTCGGTGAGCTCCACGTCGTGGCCCGCGATGTGGAACTGCACCACGCGATCGAGCGGAAGCGCGTCGATGTACGCGCGGGCGTCGAGCTTGAAGTTCACCGCGTTGACGTAGACGTTGTTGATGTCGAGGAGCAGCTTGCAGTCCGCCTCCTCGACGACGCGCCGGACGAACGTGGGCTCGTCCATGGTGCCGCCGGGGACGCGCAGGTACGCGGAGACGTTCTCGACGGCGACGGGCATCTCGAGGATGTCCTTCACCTCGCGCACGCGGCGCGCGGCGCGCGCGACGGCCTCGTCGGTGAAGGGCAGGGGCAACAGGTCGTGTGTCTCGACGCCGGCGACGTGGGTGAGGCAGAGGTGGTCGCTGTACCAGCGCGCGCCGAGGCCGTTCAGGAAGCGCTTGAGCTCCTTGATGAGCGCCGTGTCGAGGGGCGCGGCGCCGGAGAAGTCGCCGCACAGCCCGTGCGAGACCACCGGCCAGCGCTCCGCCGCCATGGCGAGCCAGCGGCCGCGTTGGCCGCCGACGCCGAGGTAGTTCTCGGGCGCCACCTCGATGAACTGCGCGTGGCTCTCCGTCGACGACAGCAGCTCTTCGGCCAGGGCCGCGCGGAAGCCGAGGCCTGCGCCGGTGGGCTCGCGGGAAAGGGGCATGCCCCGTGATAGCCGCCGCCGTCGCCGCACGCATGGAAAAAAACGGCGCGCCGTGTGGCGCGCCGTTCGCCCCCCTCGAGGAGGCTCAAACCGAAGCCCGGCTCAGTTCTGGGGCTTGGCGCCGCAGGAGCCCTCGGGCTTCTTGTCGCCACCGCAGGAACCCTCGGGGGTCTTGGCGGCGTCGGCAGCCGGAGCGTCGGCGGCGGGGGCCGCGTCGGCGGGGGCAGCGGCCGGGGCCGCGTCAGCGGCAGGGGCCTCTTCGGCGGGCTTCTCGGCGGGCTTGCTGCTGGCGCAACCGACAGCGACGAGACCGGCGACGCCGAGGCTGGCGAGGAGAACAGACTTCTTCATGGGGCTTACCTCATTTTGCCGTGATGACACGGCGGTTGTGGGTTCGAGTCGACTCAAAGGAGTTCAGCCGGCGAGCAAACCTCTCCAACGCCTCCTCGAGGCGGACTCTGGCCAAGATCGAGGACGGAAATCAAGCCGGGCTTGTTCACATCCGCCTTTTTACGAAGACGTGACCTGCTCGCGGAGGCGCGAAACGTGGCCCGGGCGATGCAGCCGGAACGAGGATGGCGACCCGGACCCTTGCCCTCCGCGCCGTGGAGCTGGCGCGCGCGCCCGCGCAGGCGCTCGACGCCATCATCGCCCGCAGCCAACGACACCCCACCCGGGGCCTGCGCCTCGTCGCCGCCGGCGCCGTCCTGATTCGCGAGATCCTCGACGCGGATCTGCCCGGGCGCGCCGCCGCCAGCGCCTACACCCTCGTGCTCGCCCTGATCCCGCTGTTGACGACGTCGCTGGCGTTCTTCACCGCGTTCCCCGGCCTCCAGGGCCAGCGGGCGTGGCTGCGCGACCGGCTGCTCGACTTCCTGTTGCCCGGGGCCGTGAAGAGCGTGGAGGGCTACCTCGCGCGCTTCAGCGAGCGGGCGGCGGCCGCGGGCGCCGTGAGCTCGCTCGCCTTCCTCGTGCTCGCCTTGCTCGTGCTCAAGAACGTCGAGCGGACCTTCAGCCGCGTCTGGCACGTCGACGCCGCCCGCACCTGGGCGGAGCGCGTCCGCGTCCTGGCGCTCGTGTTCCTCGGCGGCGCGGTGGCCGTGACGGCGATGGTGGCGGTGTCGGACCTCGGGGTCGCCGACCGCTTGGCAGCTTTTCCGACGCTGGTGGGCCTGTTGGCGTCGTGGGTGTTGTTCTTCGTGGTCATCACCCTGTTCCCCCCGACACGCGTGCGCCCCGGCCCCGCGCTCGCGGCCGCCGTGACGATGGGATCGGTGTGGCACCTGTCGCGCTGGGGCTTCACCTGGTACGTCACGAGCTCCGCGCACTACGAGACCCTCTACGGGCCCATCGGCGTCGCCTTCGCGTTCATCTTCTGGGTGTACCTGACGGTGCTGATGCTCCTCGTCGCCGGCAGCATCAGCTTCGTCGCGCAGAACTACGCGGCGTTGCGCGCCGAGCGGCGCCCCACGCTGTACCCTGCGGTGGCCGCCGCCGCCCTCCTCGCGCGCGCGTTCCTCGACGGAGATCCCGAGCGGCGCGTGCGTGACCTCGCCGGCGCGCTCGGCGTGTCCGCGCACGCCGTCGCGCACGCGCTCGTCGTGCTCAAGGACGACGGCGTGCTCCTGCGCACGGGGGGAACCTTCGAAGAGGCGGCCTACGCGATGGGGGCGCCGCCCGAGAGCATCACCGTCGCGCGCATCGTGCGCCTCACGGGTGCCGACGAATTCTGCGTCGAACAAAACGCGGCGCCGTCGGCCCTGCGCGACGAGGTCGCAGCGCTGTTCGTCGAGGCGAAAAGCGGCGCCGCGCGCCCGCTCGCCGCCGTGACTCTCGCCAATCTCGCCCGAGCCATCGCATGAGCGGGCTCGCCGACAGCCCGTGGACGACGACGGACGCGAGCACCACCGCGCTCACGACGCTCCACACCGGTTGAAACGACGGGCGCCTCAGCGCGATGAGCGCGTAGAGGATGCCCGCGGCGCCCATCGGCCCCATCCACCCGAACAACAACGCCCCCCGCCACGTGCGCAGGCGCGGGATGAGCGGCGCGAGCAGCAGCACGAAGGGCAGCCGGCGCACGACGAGGAAGCCCGCCGCGACGAGGAGGAAGCGCGCGGGGTGTGCGGCCCACGCGCTCCACGGGAGCGCGGCGCCGAAGACGATGAAGATCGCAGGCGTGAAGAAGCGGTCGACGGCCGAGTGCACGTGCACGCGCGGCTCGCGCATCTCGCCCGGCGAGATGGCGCTGAACACCGCGCCGGCGCAGAACGCGGCGAACACGCCGTCGGCGTCGATGACGCGCGCGGCGCCGGCGGCGGTGAGCGCGAGGGCGAGCGTGAGCGCGAAGTGCCCCTCACGCTCGACGGCGTCGCGCTCGTGGAGCCAGCGCAGCGTCCACGCGACGGCGCCGCCGACGACGGCCCCGACGGCGCCGCCGGTGAGCACGTCCCACAGGAGCACGTGCGCCACGGTGTGCCCGAGGTTGCCGGCGACGCTCGCGGGGATGGCGACGAGGGGGTAGGCGAGGCCGTCGTTGGCGGCGCTCTCGGCGAGCAGCAGGTGGCGCCAGCGCGGCGAGGTCGAGCGCTCGGCGGTGCGGCCGGTGACGACGTCGCTGGCGAGGACCGGGTCCGTGGGCGCGAGCGCCGCACCGCACAGGAGCGCGAGCGTCACGGGCAGCCCTCCCGCCAGCCGGGCGACGCCGGCGCCGGCGAGCGCGGCGGCGGGCATGGCGACGAGCAGGAGCAGCGCCAGCGAGCGCCAGGCGCGGCAGGGGTAGCCGCGCGGCAGGCGCACCATGACGCCGACGACCTGGACCGCCAGCGCCATCCGCGTGAGCTCCTCGAGCCACACCCGGGTGGTGCCCTCCGCTTCGAGGTGCAGCGCGCCCGACGCCGACAGGGCGGCGCCGAGCGCGACGGCCGCGAGCGGCTCGGTGAGCCAGATGCGCTCCTTGAGCACGCGCGCGAACAGAGCGAAGACGAGGATGAACGCGGCGAGCACCGCGATGGCCGCGCTCAGGGTCCTGTCGTCCGCACCCATGTCCTCCGTCGGGGTAGGGACGCGCGCGCGCACGGGCAGGCGCGGGGCCCCGGACAGGAGTTTCGGGGTCGGACGATCGACCAATCTGTGAGGTGTGGCACGCCTCCCGCAACTGACCGATACCCGACCGATGCGCCGCGTCGCCACCGTCGTCGTCGTCCTGCTCCTGTCGCGCTGCACGTGCGACGCGCCCCCTGCGGAGGGCGCGCACGACTGCCGCCAGGACGCCGCGCTGTGCGCGTCGGGCGAGACCTGCAACGCCGACACCGGCGCCTGCAATCCGCCCGTCCAGGGCGGCTGCGACGCCGGCGAGACCGCGTGCGGCGACGCCTGCTGCGCCACCGGGCAGGCGTGCCAGGACGGCGCCTGCGTCGCCCCCGCCTGCACCGCCGGCGAGACCGCCTGCGGCGCCGCGTGCTGCACCGACGGCGAGACCACCTGCGTCTCCGACACCTGCGTCGACGACGCGCTCCTCACGCCGTGCACCACGAGCGACGACTGCGAGGGCGACACCTTCTGCGACGGCTCGGGGAGGTGCGTGCCCTACGACCTGCCCGGCGGGCCGGGCAGCGACGATCAGTGCACCGTGCTCGTGCCCCTCGGCGTCTTCAACCCCGCCATCCAGTGCGAGTGGCACCCGGACGACTCGCTCACGCCGTGCACCGTCGCCGGCGTCACCGTCGGAAACGGAAACTACCCGCACGGCCTGGTGTCGCCCGACTGCCCCGGGCGCGAGGTGTGCGTCGATCCCGACGTCACCGATCAGGACACGTCGCGGGTGTGCATCGATCCGCACCGCCAGGTGCTGGCGACGCCCATGGTGATCAAGTTCCACTTCCCGCCCGGATCGAAGGGCAACCCTGACGGCACCGCGGCGGAGCGGCCGTCGTTGGTGTTCCCCTCCTACGACCAACTCGACGGCGGCGCGCCGTCGGGGACGTCCAACGGCGTCGTGCGCGTCGTCGACGGGCAGACCTGCCGGACGCTGTACACCATCGACGGCGTCGACGACGCCACCGGCCTGCCGCGCTTCACCATGGGCAGCTCGCCGGTGGCGCTCGGCGACATCGACGGCGCCGCCGACGGCCGCCCGGAGATCGTCGCGCACGCGCACGGCGGCGGCCTGTGGGCCTTCACCTACGACGAGGCGAGCGACTCGTTCCGCGCGCTCTGGCACTCCAGGAACGCCGACGGCTCGCTCAACTTCCACAACGGCGGCGCGCGGTCCGTGGACGCCTTCGGCTTCGAGAGCTTCAGCGTCATCCACTGGAGCGGGCCCGCGCTCGCGGATCTCGACGACGACGGCTCGCCCGAAGTGTTGATGTCCGGCGCGGTCTTCGGCGCGGACGGCACCGTGCTGTTCGACGCGGACGCCGCCTTCGAGAGCGACATGCGCTTCGTGTCCACCGGACAGTTCCCCGTCGTCGCCGACGTCGACCTCGACGGCAGCCCCGAGCTCGTCACGGGCGATCGCGTCTTCGACTTCGACACCGTCGCTCACGCGTGGACGCCGTCGCCGGCGTTCACCCTCGACGCGGGCGGCTTCGACGGCCTCGTCGCCGTGGGAGACTTCGGGGCGTTCCCACGCAGGGACGGCTCACCGGACACGGGCTTCCCCGAGATCGTCGTCGTCAACAACAACGGCGACCCGGCGGTCAGCGGCGACGGCGGCGTGTTCGTCGAGACCAACGAGGGCGCCATCGTGTTCGGGCCGGTGCCGGTCCCGGGCGGCGGCGTCGGCGGGCCGCCCACCATCGGCGACTTCGACGGCGACGGGCAGGCGGAGTTCGCCGAGGCCGGCGGCCGCGCCTACACGGTGTTCGACTTCGAGTGCCGCGCGCCCTCGCCGCCGCAGGCCTGCGACGAGGCCACGCCGTGCGCCGCGGGGCTCACGTGTCCGGCGCCGGGCCGCTGCTCGCTGTCGTCGACCCCGTGCACGGACACCGCGGCGGCGAGCGACTGCCCGGCGGGCGAGACGTGCATCGCGCTGTCGTCGTCGCGGGTGTGCGTGCCTGAGGGTTGCCAGGGCGACGGCTTCCGCTGGTCGCAGGTGTCACAGGACCTGTCCTCGAACCGCACGGGCTCGTCCATCTTCGACTTCGAGGGCGACGGCGAGGTGGAGGCCGTCTACGCCGACGAGTGCTACACGCGCATCTACCGCGGGCGCGACGGCGTGGTGCTCTTCTCGCAGTTCCACTCGAGCTGCACCTGGTACGAAAACCCGATCATCGCCGATGTCGACGGCGACCTGCGCTCGGAGATCGTCGTCGCGAGCAACGAGAACTGCGCGTCGGCCAACACGTGCTTCCAAAACGCCTTCGTCGCCGACCCGGGCGCGGACGGCGTGCCGGAGACCGCCGACGACGTGCGCGTGGATCCCATCTTCCCCGGCTTGCGCTGCGACAGCGGGGCCGACTGCGCGAGCGGCACCTGCGTCGACGAGCTGTGCCGCTGCGAGGACGACGCCGGCTGCGGGGGCGGCGACTTCGTCTGTGCGCCCACGTTGGCGGGGTCCACGAGCGTGACGGATCAGCGCGTGTGCCGCGCCGTCTATCGGCTCGAGGACCAGGACGGCCGCCCCGGCATCAGCGGCGTGCGTGTCTACAAGGACGTGCTCGATCGGTGGGTGGGCAGCCGGCCCATCTGGAACGAGCACACCTACTCCATCACCAACGTTGACGACGACGGCCACATCCCACGCACCCGCGACGTGCAGAACAACTGGCAGGTCGCCGGCCTCGACAACTACCGGCAAAACGTCCAGGGCGACCTCGACCCGGCCGCGTTCCCCGATCTCACCGGGGGCGACCAGGGCGCGGGCATCTGCACGAGCAACGACGACGGGAGCCTCTCGCTCCCGCTCGCGCTGCGCGTGTGCAACCGCGGCACCGCCGACGTCGGCGCCGGCGTGCCGGTGGCCGTCTACGCGGGTGACGACGTCAATCCCGCGGCGCTCGCGTGTACCGTGGTGACGACGGAGCAGCTCGCGCCGGGCGCGTGCGAGGCGCTCACCTGCGACGTCACGCCCGGACCCGTCGGCCCACCCGTCGACTTCCTCGTCAGCGTCGACGACGACGGCACCGGCGCCGGCGACCGCGCCGAGTGCCACGAGGACAACAACCACGCCGTCATCCGCGGCAGTTGCGTCCCCGCCGGCTGAGCGCGCCTCACGCGGGGTGCGGCTTCGGCTCCGGCGGCGCCGCCGGTCGCACGGCGCGCTCGGTGATGCCGAGCATCAGGCCGAGCGGCAGCCCGAAGAAGAGCGCGTGCTTGATCAGCGCCTGGAGCTGGGGGACGTCGAGGAACCACGGGTACGCGATGCGGGCGATGACCTGGAAGTCCACGGCGTACAGGAGGGCGCCGTAGGCGAGGCCGAGCGCGGCCTGCGCGCCGAGGCGGCCGATGCTCCCGCGGAACAGTCCGGCGACGAGCACCGCGAAGATGAGGCCGAACAGCGCGGACAGCGCGAGGTGGGTGACGACGCCGACGGCGAGGATGGCGACGGTGTCCGCGGTGAGCGCGCCCTGGCCCGTGACCACGCTCGCGAACATGCGCAGCGGCACCACGGGGGACACGCCCATCGAGGCGGAGATGACCATCTCGGCGGCGCCGAAGATCACGCCTGCGGCGACGCCGTAGCCGAGGCCTTCGCCGAGGACGCGGGCGGTGGAGATCGCTTTCGGTTGCATCTCGGACTCCCAAACCCCTTGCCAAGAACCTACCGACGCCGCCGCGTCTCCCCCTTGTGCGATCTCGACCGGCGCCGCGGCGCTCGTTCGTTCGGCTGCTTCGCGATCCGCGAGCGCGCCGGGCGGCAGCAAGGGAGCGCGGGCTATGCTCGCCGCCCGTGCCGACCCCACCGGACCGCCCGCGCCTTCGCGGCGTGCTGCATCAGGTCACCGCGCCGCTCGCGCTGGCGGCGGGCGCCGCGCTCGTCGCACTGGCTCCGTCGCTGCGGGCCGCGCTCGCCTGCGCCGTGCTCGCCGTGAGCCACGTCGCGCAGCTCACCGTGAGCGCGCTGTACCACCGCGTCACCTGGCGGCCATCGATGCGCGCGTGGATGCGCCGCGCGGACCACGCGATGATCTTCGTGCTCATCGCCGGGAGCGCCACCCCCTTCGCCGTCCTCTCGATGCCCGCGGACCTGGGCGCCATGCTGTTGTGGCTGTTCTGGGGCGGCGCCGCCGCCGGCGTCGGTGTGACGCTCTTGTGGCCCAAGCGGCCCAAGTGGGTGATGGCGGCGCTGTGCGTGGCGCTCGGCTGGGCGGGCGCCCCCCTCTGGCTCAACCCGCGCGGGGGCCTCGACGTGACCACGGTGACGCTGCTGGCGACGAGCGGCGTGCTGTACAGCCTCGGCGCCGTGTTCTACGCGCTCCGCCGGCCGAAGCTCGCGCCGGCGCTGTTCGGGTACCACGAGCTGTTCCACGCGTTGACGGTCGCCGCCGCCGCCGTGGTCTTCGTCGCGGCGGCGCGCGTGGCGCACGCGCCGCCGGTTCCGTAGACGCAGGCGGCCGGCTAGGGTCGCGGCCGCGGAGGCAACCGTGGTGAAAAGGAAGTCCTCGTCGACCGACGCCCTCTTGCAGGAGCTTCGCGCCTTCGGGCTCGCGTACCCGGGCGCGCACCTGAAGAGCCCGTGGCCGGGACACATGGACCTCGCCGTCAACGACAAGACGTTCGCGTACCTCTCCATCGAGGGCGAGCCGTTGTCCATCAGTTGCAAGCTGCCCGTGTCCCACGAAAAGGCGATGATGCTGCCGGGGGCGGTGCCGACGGCGTACGGGCTCGGCAAGAGCGGTTGGGTCACCGCCTCGTTCCCGGATGGTGCGCCGCCCGTCGGACTCCTGCGCGACTGGATCGACGAGAGCTACCGCGCGCAGGCGCCCAAGCGGCTCCTGAAGTCGCTCGACGGCGCCGCGCCCGCGCCGGCAAAGGCGGCCCCCGCGAAGAAGGCCGCAAAGAAGGCCGCGAGGAAAGCCGAGAACAGCTCGTCTCGTCGCGGACGACGCTGAGACGCTCCGGCGCGCCCCACGTCGAGCGCGCTACGATCGGGACATGGATCCCCGCGACTCCGCGGACACGGCGATCACCATCGCCCAGGACGTCTCCGAGCTCGACGACGGGCAGGGCAAGCCGCTCGACCTCGAGCGCACGTCCGTCGTCGACGAGCTCCTCGAGCCGGCCACGGGGCGCCCGCCCGCCAGGCGCTATCGCGTCGACAAGGAGATCGCGACCGGAGGCATGGGCCGCGTGGTGCTCGCCCACGACGGGGATCTGTCACGCCCGGTGGCGGTGAAGCTCAACCGGAGCAAGTCCGCGCACGCGCGCCGCCGCTTCGTCGAGGAGGTGCAGCTCGCCGGGCAGCTCCAACACCCGAACATCGTGCCCATCCACGACGTGGGCGTCGGTGAGGACGGCACGAGCTGGTACACCATGCGCTACGTCGAGGGCTCCACCCTCGCCGACATCATCACGCGCCTGCGCAGGGGCGACCGTGTGGCCCACGCGCTGTACTCGCCCGCGCGGCGCATGAGCCTCTTCTTCAACATCCTCGACGCCGTCGGCTACGCGCACGGGCGAGGCATCATCCACAGAGACCTCAAGCCCGGGAACATCCTTGTCGGCACCTACGGCGAGGTCTTCGTCACCGACTGGGGGATCGCCAAGCGCCGCGGCGCGCCCGCCGACCTCGACGCGCCTCCCGCCGACGACGACACCCGGGAGATCGCCGCTGGCGGCGGCGGGAAGGGCGCCGGCGGCAGCGCGGGCTCCGACTCGGGCGGCGCGCTCACCAGCGACGGCGACGTCATCGGGACGCCGGCGTACATGGCGCCGGAGCAAGCGCGCGGTGAGCACGCGGCCGTCGACGAGCGCTCCGACGTCTACGCGCTGTCGGCCATCCTCTTCGAGCTCCTGTCCCTCAACCACTACCTGCGCTTGAAGGCCTCGGCGACGCGCGAGGAAGTGTTGCGCGAGGTGCGCGAGCAGGTGCCGTGGCTCGCGAGCACCGCGCGGCACCCCGCACAGGCGTTGGGCGTCCCCGTCGACGTCGCCCGCGTGCTCGCGCGGGGGCTGGCCAAGGACCCCGCGCTGCGCTTCCAGAGCGTCGCCGAGCTCCGCGCCGCGCTCCTCCGCATCGAGGAGGGCAAGCCCAAGGTCCAGTGCCCCTCCACCGCGGCGCTGTGGGGCCTCGGCGCGCTCAAGCGCGCGATGAGCCGCAGGCCGGTGCTCGGCTGGTTCCTCGTCGCCGGCTTCTTCGTCTGCGCCTTCTACGGCGCCGGGAGCCTCGTCGTGCAACTGCTCCACGCGGCGGGCTGAATCAAGCGCGCGGCCGCTCCCTCCGGTCGCTGCTCAAGCGCGGCCGCTCCCGGTCGCTGCTCAAGCGCGGCCGCTCCCTCCGGTCGCTGCTCGAGCGCGGCCGCTCCCTCCGGTCGCTGCTCAAGCGCGGCCGCTCCCTCCGGTCGCTGGTCGAGCGCGGCCGCTCCCTCCGCGCTCCCGGTCGCTGATCCGCCCGGCAGAGATCGCCGGGTCGCCCCGCACGTTGAGTCCGGGAGCCGCGTCGTGCCACGGTCCGCCGACCCGCTTTCCCCTTGGAGCTCCCATGCGCTCTCTGCTCTTCGTCCTCGCTCTCTGTCTCGCCGGCGGCCAGGCCAAGGCCTTCTGCGGTTTCTTCGTCGCCAAGGCGGACGCCAAGCTGTTCAACAAGGCGTCGCAGGTGGTCATCGTGCGTGACGAGGACAAGACCGTCCTCACCATGGCCAACGACTACCAGGGCAAGGTCAAGGACTTCGCCATGGTCATCCCGGTGCCCACCAAGATCGAAAAGGAACAGATCCACATCGGCGACATGGCCATGGTCGACCACGTCGACGCCTACACCGTGCCGCGGCTCGTCGAGTACTACGACCCGAGCCCGTGCCCGCAGCCGATGCGCGAGTACGCGCCCGCGCCGGCTGGGTCGGTGGGGATGGCGGTGGAGGAGGACGAGGCGCCGATGAGGAAGAGCGCGAAGTCCCTCGGCGTGAAGATCGAGGCCAGTTACACCGTCGGCGAGTACGACATCCTGATCCTCTCCGCCAAGCAGTCCTCGGGGCTGGTCCAGTGGCTGACGCAGGAGGGCTACAAGATCCCCGCCGGCGCCGAGCCCGTCGTCGACAGCTACCTCAAACAGAAGATGCATTGGTTCGTCGCCAAGGTGAACCTGAAGGAGCACGACAAGCTCGGCGGCGGGAAGCTTCGGCCCATCCAGGTGGCGTACCAGTCGCCCAAGTTCATGCTGCCCATCCGCCTCGGCACCGTGAACGCCCAGGGGACCCAGGACCTCATCGCGTACGTGTTCACCAAGCACGGCCGCGTCGAGGTCACCAACTACCGCACGGTGAAGCTCCCCACCGGCGAGAACGTCCCCGCGTACACCAAGGACGTCTTCGGCGACTTCTACAAGGCGCTGTTCTCCCGCGTCGTCGACAAGAACCGGATGAACGCGGTGGTCACCGAGTACGCGTGGAACCTCGCCCTCAACTGCGACCCGTGCAGCGCCGACCCCATCATCCCCGAGCTGCGCGGGCTCGGCGTGTGGTGGATCGGCAACGTCGACGACTACCACGCGTACAGCGGCGTCGTCGGCTTCGTCACCCGCTTGCACGTGCGCTACGACCGCCAGCACTTCCCCGAGGACCTCGTGTTCCAGGAGACGCGCGACAACCAGAACTTCCAGGGCCGCTACGTCATCCAGCACCCGTTCACGGGGCCGATGGAGTGCAAGGAGGCCGGTCCCTACAAAGTCGCCGTGTGGAAGCGGCAGCGGAAGGAGGCGGACACCCTCGCCGACCTCACGGGCTGGAAGGTCGGCGACATCCGCCACCGCATGGGCCTCGCGGACAACCCCCCGAAGACCGGCGGCGGCTCCTGGTACGAGAAGCTCTGGAAGTGAGCGCGCGCGAGGGCGTCATGTAGGGGCATCGCGCCCTCCGCATGACGTCCTCCTACGTTGGCCCTCCTGCAACCGGAGGATGGCCCGCAACGGCTCGTGGTCTGGTGCGATACCGGTGCCGCACGCTTTGACTCTTGGAGGCATCGATGGCGGATCTCAACGTAGCGAACAGGCGGACGCAGACGACCCCGACCCCGGGCGAGCAGACCAAGATCGACCAGGCCAAGACCGGCGAGGTCGACGCGGGGAAGACCCCGGAGACGCCCGAAACCGTCGCGACGCCCGTTCCCGCCGAGCCGAAGCCGCAGGCGGCCCCCGAGGCCGTGACGGCCGCGCGCCGCCACGCGCAGGCGGCGGAGCGCGCCCGGCAGGCGGCGATCCTGACGCGGCTGCCGGTCGAGAAGGCGCAGCAGGTGGTGGGCGCGTGGGATCCGAAGGTCGCGCAGCAGACCATCGACGACCTCAACGGCCGCCAGAGCCTCCTCGAGGGCGAAAAGAAGGAGCTCGGCGACACGATGAAGGAGCTCGGCGGCGAGATCAAGACGCTCGAGGGCAAGAGCGGCCGCACCGCGGCCGAGGACGTGGTCCTCGAGAGCAAGAAGGTCCAACTGCAGTCCGACCAGCAGCTCGACAAGGTGCTCGACGGCCGCATCGACCAGATGAAGCGCGCGAAGGGCGCGCTCAAGTTCGACAACTTCGGCAACGAGACCGCCAAAAACGAGCTGTCGTCGCAGGAGGCGTCGGCGTTGCAGCAGCAGGGCGCCATCCTCGACCGTGAGACCTCCGTCGTGAGCCAGCTCGGGCGCACCGCGGATCAGGACGCGGTGCGCGCGGCGGCGCTGGCGTCCGCGAAGCCGACGCCGTCGACGGATCCTGCGAAGGAGGCCCCCAAGACGCCGGAGACCACCAAGCCCACGGCGCCGCCGACGGAGACGCCCGCGGCGGAGCAGCGCATCCTGAAGCGCGGCGACCGCGGCGACGACGTCAAGGACCTCCAGCACCAGCTCAACGAAAACGGCGCCCACATCGAGGAGGACGGCAAGTTCGGTCCGCTCACGCTCGGGGCGCTCAGCGCCTACCAGCGCGCCCACGGCATGCGACCGGACGGCTCCGTCGGGCCTCGCGTGCGCGCGGCCTTCAAGCAGGACGCGGCGAAGCGCGCGCCGACGACGACCGCGCCGACGACGACCGCGCCGACGACGACCGCGCCGACGACGACCGCGCCGACGACGACGGCGCCGACCACGGGGAAGCTGACGCCGCGCAAGGGCCTGACCAAGGCGCCCGTGGACACCAAGCCCGTCGAGGCCCCGAAGCTGTCGGATCAGCACGTGAGCGACGCCGTCGCCGCTGTCGCCGCCGGCGTCGGCCCGACCAAGGGCACGGTGCAAAACGCGAAGCAGATCTTCGACGCGGTCGGGGACCTCGCGCCGACGCAGCTCCAGCAGGTGAAGGACGCGTACAACAAGAAGTACGGCGCCGACGGGTGGAGCTTCGACAAGAACGTCACGGGCGCGATGTACCCGTGGAACCAGCGCGCGATGCAGGCGCTCGAGAAGGGCGACCAGAAGAGCTTCCAGGCGCTGCGCGACGCCGGAGCGGCCGCCGACAAGCAGGTGCGCGCGGACACCGACGCGCTCCACACGGCGATGGCCGGCGCGGGCACCGACGAAAACGCCATCTTCTCGGCGCTGAAGAAGAACGCCGACAACCCCGAGATGCGCGCCGCGATCGAGAAGGACTACAAGGCCAACTACGGCGGCGACCTGCGCGCCGACCTCAAGAGCGAGCTCGGCAGCGTCGACTTCCTCGAGGGGAGAAACGGCCCCGACGACGTCACCCGCGCCAACGCGCTCCTCGACGGCAACCGCGAGCTGGGCAGCGCGGCGCTCCTGCACAGCCTGCTCGCCGACGGCAGCCGCAACACCGCGGTGGCGCAGCAGGTGATGACCAAGGAGATCCCCGCGGACAAGCGCGCCGCCGTGGCCGAGGCGTTCCGCAAGCAGTACGGCGTGTCCGTCGAGGACATGGTCCAGGCGCAGCCAGTCGGCACCGACGTCAAGGCGCAGCTCCTGCGCGCGGCCAAGGACATGCTGAGCACGCCCGCGCCCGCTCCGAAGCCCACCACGATGATCGCGTAGCCGCCTCCGGCTGCGATCGTCGGTCCGGCGACCTCAGGGAGCGCGGCGCTGCACCGTGATCTCGGCGTCCACCGCGTGGCCGTCGACGTCGTGCGTGCTGAACCACGCGAGGTACTCGACGCCGTCGAGGTCGACGTGCATGAGCTCGTCGTGCAACGTGTCCGTCGCGGACAGGGCCTTGGCGAGCGCCGCGGGGGGCTCGTCGCTCGCGTTCGAGACGTCGTAGACCGCCCGCAGCAGATCGGAGCCGCCGCCGGCCACCGCGCGCACGGCGAGGATGTGCACGTTGCCGGAGAGGTCGACGGCGACGGAGCGGACGACGCTGCCGTCGTCGGCGACGACGCCGGGGCCGTCGAGGTCGACGCTCGCGTGGCTCACGAGGTCCGTGATGTTCGGGTGGACGCCGTTGATGCCGCCCGCCCAGGCCGCGCCGCCGTCGCGCGCGACGGAGATGCCGGTGGTGATGAGGCGGCCGCCGATGGGATCGAGGGCGCTCCACGCGGCCGTCGCCGAGGGCAGCGCCGCGTGCACCAGGTCGTCGGAGGGGTTGGAGGCGAGCGCGTGTAGGCCGCCCGCGCCGGAGGCGACCGAGGCGTCGCCGTCGATGCCGAAGTCGACCTCCTGCGTCCACGCGGCGCCGTCGAAGGCGCTCGCGACAATCTCGCAGTTGCTGCCGAAGTCGCCGCGGGCCACGTAGTAGCGATCGCCGAGCACCGCGAGCACCGCGGAGTTCGCCCGCGCGGGCCCGGGCACGCCGTCGTCCCACACGCCGCTGTGCCGCGTAATGACGAGGAGGCTTCCGTCGTCGACGAGCGCGACGGGATCGCCCTCGCCGTCGATGGCGAGCGACACCGGCGTCGGCGTGCCCGCGCCGGAACGCGCGCGCGCGATCTCTGTGTGGAAGTCGCCGGTCGCGTGGAGCTCCACGTAGTCGAGCTCGCTCGAGCTGTCGTCGAACAGGACGTCGACGAGGGCGGCGACGCCGTCGTCGGCGCTCGCGAAGACGGCGACGAGCGGCACGGCGCCCGCCGCGAGCGGCAGCGTGACCGTGTCGGCGCCGCCTTCGCCTTCGCCCTCGCCCTCGCCTTCGCCTTCGCCCTCGCCCTCGCCCACCTGGCAGCGCCCGGCGACGCACGTGGGGAGCGCGGCCGGGCAGTTGTCGTCGCGGCGGCAGAGCACGTTCCTGCCGCTGAAGTCGCAGCCGCCGGCGAGGACGGCGAAGATCGAGAGGCCTGCGAGGAGCAAGCGCGCTTCGGCGTTCATGGCCCGTGATAGCGCGTCGGTGCCGACGGGATCGAGCGAAGGCGCCCCACGCGCCGGGGCGCGGCGGCGGGTCGGTACTTCGCAGCACTTCGCCGCACACGCGCGCCGCACTTCGCGGCACGCCCTGCATCGGCACGTAGGGCGTCCCCTTGTGGGGCGCGTCGAGGGGCGCGGCCCCGTCCACGGCGGGTGTTTCCGACGCGGGGGGGCAAGCCCCCGCCCGACGAACCGCGCTGCGAAACGACGACGGCATTGCGGCCGGCGCGTAGGGCGCCCCCTCGTGGGGCGCGTCGGGGGGACCGGCACGTTCGATGGCGCCGGGTCACTCCGATGCGGTGGCAAGCCCCCGCCCTACGGGTCCTCGATCGTGGCCGACGTCGCGAAGAGCGCACCCGGTGTGACGACTTTTCAAACGGCTGAGCAACCCGGGACATAGGTGACGTTTCAGACCGGAGACATAGGTGACGGGTGATGGGCGACGCGAGAGAGATCGAGGAGACGAGGAACGAGGAACGAAGAACACGAGGTGCGCTGAAGCGACATCGACTCGGACGCTCGGCCGGCGGCCAGCGGATCGCGGCCGGCGGAGATCGGACCTCGACGCGCGGCGAGGCCGAGCCCCGCCGCGCGCGCCGAGCCTCAGCGAAACTTGTAGAGCATGGCGCAGAAGTGGTCGCAGCGGTCCTGGCCGACGTCGCGCTCCGCGGCGGTGACGGCCTCGCTCAGGAACCCGATGTCGAGGATGGCGCTCACCTCGCGCGCGCTCCCGGCGGCGATGTCGAAGTACCGCGCGCGCTCCTTCGCCGACTGCTTGCGACAGCCCTCGGAGAAATTGAGCGTGATGGATGACGACGCGCGGCGCAGTTGGTCCTTGAGGTCCGCGAAGCCCGGCGGAAACTGCTTCGCGAGCTGGAAGCACTGGCCGTAGATCTCCAGCGACTTCCCGTAGAGGCGAGTGTCTCGGTAGTCCATGTTCAATCCTCCTTCGAAGGCCGAGCACGGCGGCCTTCAAAGCCTGCGTGGCCGCCGCGCGCAGGCCGAGAAGGAGGACGAACATGGCCTCGGGGTCACTCGCCGTTTCAGGAAGTGCTGTCGGTCGTAGGCCGGTTCTCGACGAGAGAGTGCTCGCGCTTCATGGCCTGGCCCGTGTGGTCTTCGCGAACCCCGACGTGGGGCCCTCAAGCGCTTCGCGCTTTTGACGAGGGCCCCACGTCGGGGATCCGCAAGGAGACCAGGCCATGAAGCACGAGCACTCCCGCATCTACCTCACCTCGCGCGCGCTCAACCGCGAGGCTGCCGCGCTCGCCAACCGGCTGCCGCGTGGCTTCAGCAACCTGAAGGACCAGCTTCGCCGCGCGTCGGCCTCGGTGACGTTGAACTTCTGCGAGGGGAGCCGGCACGAGTCGCTCGCGGAGCGTGGGCGCTACTTCCGGATCGCGTCCGGGAGCGCCGCCGAGGTGAGCGCCATCGCGGATGTCGCGGAGGACTTCGGCGTCATCGCTCCCGAGCAGCACGCGGCCATCAAGGACTACTGCAATCACCTGTGCGCGATGCTGCGGCTGTACCGGTGATGGCCGCTCGGCGGCGGAGCTCTGCGGAGCTTCGCCGCTCTCTCGATCGGGAAGGGCGACGCGAGAGATGCGGGAGGGGTCGAGGGCCCGACAGAACGAGGACACGAGGGACACGAGGGCGGCCCGGATCGGATCCGCGGCCGGCGGCAAGCGGCTCGCGGCCGGCGGAGATCGGAGCGAGATCGCCCCCAGGCTCAACGGGTTCGAGACGCGCGCCCGGGTGTGACGATTTGCGAACCGCGGTGCGTAGGGCGGGGGCTTGTCCCCCCGCATCCCCACGCGCGCCCGCCGACGGAAAAGGCGGGGGACGAGCCCCCGCCCTACGGGTCGTCGACGTAGCCGACGTCGCGAATGGCTCGAAACGCGCGCCCGGGTGTGACGATTTGCGAACCGCGGTGCGTAGGGCGGGGGCTTGTCCCCCGCATCCCCACGTGCGCCCGCCGACGGAAAGGCGGGGGACGAGCCCCCGCCCTACGGGTCCTCGATCGTGGCCGCCGTCGCGGATGGCGCGCCCGGCGCGACTCGAACGCGCGACCCCCGGTTTAGGAAACCGATGCTCTGTCCAGCTGAGCTACGGGCGCAGAGGCGCCTGTTTGCCACGGCGCGCCGCGGGGGGAAAGAGGGCTCGGCTCATGCGTGGGCGCACGACCAGCGGACGAGATCGAGGGCGCTGACGATGCCGACGACGTGGCGCTCCGCGTTGATCACCGGGAGGCGGTGGATGCCCTCGTAGGCGAGCAGGCGGGCGGCGTCGTCGATGGAGGTGTCCTCGTAGACCACGAACGGCGCGTGCATCATCAGGCCGCCGACGTCGATCTTGTCGAGGTCGGCGTGGCGCGCGAGCGCCTGCACGAGGTCCGTCTGGGAGATGACGCCCACCGGTGCGCCGTCGTCGTCGATGACGGGGACGCCGCGGACGCCGCCCTCGGCGAGGATGCCGACGAGGCGGCTGGCGGGGACGTCGCGGCTCACGCAGTGGACGTCGCGGGTCATCACGTCGCCGACGCGGGCGGCGGCGGCGGTCTCCTCGATGTTGCAATGCAACCCGCCGCGCCGGTCGATGTCCTCGAAGAAGCGGCAGGAGGTGCAGGTGTGCTCGACGTCCACCGTGCACCTCCGCGGGCAGTCGGCGTACACGCGCGTGCGCGAGCCGCCGGCGCCGTGGGTGCGCACCACGCCGAGCCTGCGCGCGCGGGGCGGGGGCACCTCGAGGAGCCCGGTGTCCAGCGGCCGCGCGGCCGCCGCTTCGAGCAGGCGCACGGCGAGCGCGTGCCGCTCGTCCTGATCGAGGAGCAGCCGCGCGGTGGGCAACATGACGTCGTCCTCGAAGCGCAGGGCTCGCTCCGCCTCGCGGGTGAGCGCCGACACCGCCTCCTGCCACACGTCGGCGTCCACGGCGGCGCCGCGGGCGAGCTCGTCGATCAGGGGCGTGAGCGCCGACGCCGCCCGCTCGAGGGCCGCGTGGCCGCGCTCGGTGGACGACAGCGCGCCGTCCAGCCAGCTCCCGCGCCGCCCGCGCAGGGAGGGGACGACAAGCCCCCCCTCGTCGGCGAGGTGGTCTCTCAGGGGGCCCCCGAGGAAGGCCCGCAGGAGCCGGGCGTCGTCGGGGCGGGCGTGGCCCTCCGCGTCGACGATGCCGTGGGCCCAGCCCACCACGTCGCGGATGGCGTCGTGGAAGTCCTGGAGATGATCGAGCGGGTCGATCATGTCGTCGAGGCGCGGAAGGGTAAGCTCGGTGCGCATACGAACCCCCGGGTCTGCACACATTGCACCCATCGTGCCTGGACGAGACGGCGCACGGGCGCGGCATCGCCCAATCGACGGGGGGAATTTCGCACGACGGCGCGGTAGCTTTGGCACATGCCCATGAAGCCTCTGGCCTTCGCCATCGCGGCGCTCGCGTGCGTCCCCGCCCTGGCGCACATCGAGCTCGACTTCCCCTCCACGCGCTACCCGAACAACCCGAACGAGGTGAACAAGAACTGTCCCTGCGGCGCGGGCACCGGCGGGCAGTACTGCCAGTCCGGCGTCACCAGCGATCCCAATCGCTCGGACAACGTCACCACGTTCGCGCCCGGCGACACCATCACCGTGCAGTGGCGCGAGACCATCGGGCACAGCGGCCGCTTCCGCGTCGCCTTCGATCCCGACGGCGCCGACCTCGCCGACTTCAACGCCAACATCCTCGGCGACATCGCCGACCCCAACGACGGCACCGGCGCGCGCACCATGGACGTCACGCTCCCCGATACGCCGTGCGACAACTGCACCATCCAGCTCATCCAGGACATGAGCGGCGACACCATCGATCCCGTCTCCGACCCCACCGGCGACCGCACCTACTTCACCTGCGCCGACATCGTCATCAGCGGCGACGGCGGCGGCGGCGGCGGCGGTGGTGGTGGTGGGGGCGGCAACAACAACAACGCAGCGGCGGACTCGGGCGGCTGCTCGTCGACGTCGTCGTCGCAGGCGCCGCTGCTCGCGCTCCTGCCGCTCGTGGCTCTGCTCGCGCGCCGCCGCCGGCGCAGGACCAGCGCGCTGCCGGCGCTCGTCGTCGCCGTGGCCGCCTGCGCGGCGGGGACGGCGTCGGCGCACATCCAGATGGACTTCCCCACGCCGCGCTTCAACGATGGCCAGAACAAGTGGTGCCCGTGCGGCACCGGCGGCGACGGCACCCGCGCCAACAACGGCTGCGCCGTCTCCACCTCGGACCCGAACCCCGGCAACACCCGCAACGCCTTCACGGCGGGGCAGACCATCACCCTGCAGTGGCGCGAGACCATCGACCACACCGGGCGCTTCCGCGTGTCCTTCGATCCCGACGGGGCCGATCAGGGCGACTTCGATCAGCACATCCTCGCCGACATCCCCGACCCCGCCGGCACCGCAGGGGCGCACACCCTCGACGTCACGCTGCCCAACATCGACTGCGACAACTGCACGCTCCAGCTCATCCAGGTGATGAACGGCGACACCATCGACCCCGTCCCCACGCCCACCAACAGCTACTTCCAGTGCGCGAACCTCTCGCTCAGCGGCGCTACGGCCGGCGAAGGCGAGGGCGAAGGCGAAGGCGAAGGCGAGGGCGAGGGTGACGTTGGCGAAGGCGAAGGCGAAGGCGAGGGTGAGGGTGAGGGTGACATCGGCGAAGGCGAAGGCGAGGGTGAAGGCGACGCGGGCGAGGGCGAGGGCGAGGGCGACGGCGCAGGCGCGCCGAGCTGCGCGTCGACGCCCGCGTCTCCGTGGCTCGCGCTCGCGGGGCTCACCCTGCTCGCGCGCCGTCGACGGACATCCGCCCGCTGACGGGTCGCCCCGGCCTCGACCGGCGACCGCTCGGGCGCTAGCCTGCGCGCATGAAGACCCTCTTTGTCGTCGTGGCGTCGCTCGCGCTCTCCCTGCCCGCGTTCGCCCACATCCATCTCACGTCGCCGCCGCCGCGCTATCCGACAAACGGGCTCGACAACAAGAACAAGAGCTGCCCCTGCGGCGCAACCGCGGGAGGCACGCAGAGCTGCAGCGGCGCCGTGACCAGCGACGCCGCGCGCAGCGCCAACGTGACGAGGTTCTCCCCGGGCCAGACCGTCACCATCTCGTGGAACGAGGACATCGCGCACACGGGCAGGTTTCGCGTCGCGTTCGATCCGGACGGCGCCGACCTCAGCGCCTTCAACGCGCACATCCTCGCGGACCTCGCCGACCCACCGGGCAGCAGCGGCAAGAACTGCGTCGTCGGCGCCAGCGCCACCGACGTGACCTGCACCGCGGGCACCGGCTCCGCCTGGTCCGTGCAGGTGACGCTGCCGGACACCCCCTGCAGCAACTGCACGCTCCAGCTCATCCAGGACATGAACAACGACACCGTCGACCCGGTCACCGATCCCACGGGCGACAGCACCTACTTTCAGTGCGCCGACATCATCCTCGGTGACGCTGCCGGCGAAGGCGAAGGCGAAGGCGAAGGCGAAGGCGAAGGCGAAGGTGAGGGCGAGGGCGAGGGCGAGGGCGAGGGCGAGGGTGAAGGCGAGGGCGAGGGCGAGGGCGAAGGCGAAGGTGAGGGAGACGTCGGCGAAGGCGAGGGCGAAGGCGAAGGCGAAGGCGACGCCGGCGAGGGCGAGGGCGAGGGCGAGGGCGAGGTCCAGGGCTGCCAGGGCTGCACCGCGACCGGCACCGGCGGCGCCGTGATGTTCGTCGGGCTCCTCGGGCTCGCGGGCGTCCGTCGCCGTCGACGGGGCTGAGGCGGGGCAGGCCCGCACGCCGCCGATGTCCCGCGCGCCAGCGCGCACCCCACCGGTCGAGCCCCACCGGTCGAGCCCCCACCGGTCGAGCTCGCCGTGATCAGCGACCGGAGGGAGCGGCCGCGCTGGTCGCGGCCGGTCAGAGGCCTTTGGCGGTGACGACGGCGGCGACGCGGTCCATGAGCTTGTTGTCGCCGAGGGTGCGGGCGAGGGAGCGCAGAGCGTCTTCGTCGGGGCCGCGCCAGCGGAGGTCGTCGACGGTCTCTTTCAGCGGGACGTCGAGGCGCAGGGTGGCCAGGGTCTTGTAGAGCGTCACCGCCTCGCGCGACGACGACAGCGCCGCCGCGAGCTTGTCGGCGCCGCGCACCTTCACGCTGAAGCGCGCGGCGTCGTCGGGGATGTCCTCGACGTGGCCGTAGGCCGTGAGCAACGCCGCGGCGCTCTTGGCGCCCCAGCCGGGGATGCCCGGGATGCCGTCGGCCGCGTCGCCGACGAGCGCGAGCCAGTCGGGGATGGACCCCGGATCGACGCCGAACTTCGCGCGCACCTCGGCGGCGCCGAGGATCTTCTGCTGCTTGCGGTCGAAGAGCACCGCCGTGTCGTCGACGACGCACTGGCACAGGTCCTTGTCCGGCGAGCAGAGGAACACGCGCTCCACCCCGGGCGCGCCGCGGCACCTCTCGGCCATGGCGGCGACGGCGTCGTCGGCCTCGAATTCGATCATCGACCAGGTCACCAGGCCCAGCGCGCGCGTGGCCTCCTCGGCGAGCGGGAACTGCGCCCACAGGTTCGGGTCGATGCCGGCGCCGGTCTTGTAGCCGCCGAACAAATCGTTCCTGAAGCTCTCGATGACGGTGTCGAACGCCACGCCCACGTGCGTGACGCCGTCGCCGCGCAGGAGGGACAGGAGCGTCGCGACGAGGCCGCGAACGGCGCCCACCTCGCGCCCCGACGGCGACGTCGACGGCGGCGCGCCGAAGAAGCAGCGGAACAGCTCGTAGGTGCCGTCGACGAGGTGGATCTGCACGGCACATGCTCTACTCTCGGCCTCGAGAACCCGCCAGTGCGCTCCTCCGCCTCACCGTCCCTGGACCCGGCACCCGTCGACATCGAGGACGGCGTCGTCGACGTCGGGCCGGCGCCGCGCCGGGCGAGCCGCCCGCTCGCGCCTGCGCGCCTGGGCGCCTGCGCGCCCGCCGCCGCCGTCGTCGCCGCCGTGGCCGTCGCCGTCGTCGTCGGCGGCGGAGTCGCCTGCGCGCCCGCCACCGTCCCCGGGGCCAAGGGCCTGCCGCCGCAAGGCGCGTTCGAGGCGTGCGCCATCGAGCCCGAGCGCTTCGTCGTCGTCGAGGCCGGCACCGTTCCCCTCGTCATCACCTCGACGCACGCCGGCACCACCGAGCCCCTCGGCTGCGACGCCGGCAGCTCCGTGCTGCGCGACCTCGCGCACCGTGCGTGCACACCTTCGCTCGACATGGTCTGCGAGAGCGGGCCGTGCCGCGCGGGCGGGCCCGACCACAACGCGCGTGAGCTCACCTTCGCCCTCCAAGACGACCTCGAGCAGTGCCTCGGGGGGCGCCCGTCGCTCGTCCTCACCGAGGTGGAGCGCACCGTCGTCGACATGAACCGCGACGCGGCCGACCCCGGCGGCTTGCGCTGCGCCATGGAGGACCCGGCCGCCGCGCCGTACTGGGAGGCGTTTCAGCGCGCGGTCGAGGGCGAGGTCGCGCGCGCCGTCGACGCCGCCGGCGACGGCGCCTTGCTCATCGACGTGCACACGTACGCGTCGCTGCCGGCGGCGCCGCCCCCCGCGATGATGATCGGCACCGGCAATCCCGTGGGGCTCACCACGCCGCACCGGCGCGCCGACGACCCCACGCTCGGCTTCCTCTTCGGTCCCGGCGGCCTGCGCGCGCACCTGCTCCAGGGGCTCCACGCCGAAGATCCTGCCGCCGCGGTCTACCCGCAGAGCGCGGGCCAAGCCCTCGACGGGCTGTTCAACGGCCGCTACATCGTGCGCCGCTACTCACGCAACGTCGACGACGACACCAGGGAAGCGGGCCCCGCCATCGACTCCATCCAGCTCGAGACCTCGAGCGGGCTGCGCGACGACGTCGACGCCACCGCCCTGAGCATCGCGTCCGCGCTGTGCGACGTGTTTGGCGACCGCCTGCGCGGCGGCGTGCGCGGAGGGACGCCTTGAGCCTCGAGCGCCGCGCCGTCGGCGAAGCCTTGAACCGGCTCGCGTTCGCGGCCGAGCTCCTCGACGATGACACCGTCGACGCCAAGCGCTGCGCTTCGCTCGCCTGGACCATTCGCTCGCTCGAGGGAGAGCTCACGCTCGAGCGCATCGCCACGCTCGACGGCGCCAGCCTGCCCGTGCTCGCCGTCGTCGACGACGTCGCCCACGGGCGCGCGCCGCCCCTCCTCGCCGCCCTCGAGGCCCAGGTGCCACGGGGGCTCCTCGAGGTGCGTCGCTTGAAGGGCCTCGGTCCCAAGAAGATCCGCGCGCTCTGGCAGGACCTCGACGTCACCAGCGTCGGCGAGCTCGAGTACGCGTGCCGCGAGAACCGCCTCGTCGATCTCAAGGGCTTCGGCAAGAAGACCCAGGACGCCGTCCTCGAGCAGATCGAGACCCTGCGCGCGCAGGCCGGCCTCGTTCGCCTCGACCGCGCCGACGCCCTCGCCGCCGCCCTGCTGTCCGCGATCGGCGCTGCGGGAGGCGCGGGCGAGCCGCCGCGCCACGACGCGATGGTCGCCGGTGAGGTGCGCCGCCGCTGCGAGGTGGTCTCGGCCGTCGTCGTCGTCACCACGGCCCCCGTCGCCGTCGCGCGCGCCGCGCTCGCGTCGCTCACACCCGCGGGCGCCCCCGGCGACGTCGCGGGCGAGGCGGGCGCTGCCGTGGTCGCCGGCGACGGGGGCGTCGTCGAGGGGGCGACGGGCGGCGTCGCCGTCCGCATCCGAGCCGCGGTGGACCCCCGGCACCGGGGCCCGGTCGTCGCCGTGGAGACCGGAAGCGCCGCCCACGTCGAGGCCCTGCGGGAGCGGGGGCGCGCGCGCGGGCTCGTGCTCGAGGACATCGAGGCGGAAGACGAGGAGGCGGTCTACGACGCGCTCGGTCTCGCCTTCGTGGAGCCGGAGCGCCGTGAGGAGGGCGCCGTCCTCGTCGAAAAGGGCAGGGCGCGTCCGCGCCTCGTGCGCCTCGAGGACCTCAAGGGCTCGCTGCACAACCACACCACCGCCTCCGACGGCACCGCGAGCATGGCGGAGATGCAGCAGGCCGCGGCCGGGCGCGGGCTCGCGTACCTCGCCGTCACCGACCACTCGCAGAGCGCCGTCTACGCTCGCGGCCTCGGGGCGTCCACGCTGGCGGCGCAGCGGGAGGAGGCGCGCGTGCTCAACGCGGGGAGCCCCGCGTGCACGCTGTTGTGCGGGGTCGAGAGCGACATCCTCAAGGACGGCGCCCTCGACTACCCGGCCGCCGTCCTCGATAAGCTCGACGTCGTCGTCGCCAGCGTCCACAGCCGCTTCGGCCAGAAGGGCCCGGACCTCACCGCGCGCATGACGGCCGCGGCCCAAAACCCGTGGAGCGACATCGTCGGCCACCCCACCGGCCGCTTGCTCCTCGGGCGCGCCCCGGCCGAATACGACGTTTCCGCACTTCTGGAAGTGTGCGCGATGACCGGCGCGGCGGTGGAGCTCAACGCCAACCCCGCCCGGCTCGACCTGAACGAGCGCCACCTCGCGGAGGCCAAGGCGCGCGGCATCCCCGTGTCCATCGCCGCCGACGCGCACGCCACGCGCGAGCTCGACTACCTCGCCTACGGCGTCTCCATCGCGCGCCGCGCCGGTCTCACGGCCGAGGACGTGCTCAACACGCGCCCCCTCGAGGAGGTGCGCGCGTGGCTGGCGGCCCGCCGCGCACGAGCGGCTGCGCCCGCGGGCGAAGCACCGGGTGCCGAGACCCTCGCGGGGTGAGGCGATGGACAACCGCGCGCTCGCCGCCGTGTTCCTCGAGATGGGAGAGCTCCTTCAAATCCAGGGCGGCGACCCCTACCGCGCTCGCGCGTTCAAGCGCACGGCGCAGATCCTCGAGGGCGTCCGCGAGCCCGTCGCGGAGAAGCTCAAGCACGGCGGCCTCGCGCGCATCCCCGGCATCGGCCCCGGCTCCGTCGACCGCATCAAGTCCATCCTCGCGACCGGCACCTGTCCGGACCACCAGCGCCTGCTGGCGCGGCTGCCGCAAGGGCTGCGCGACGTCGTCAAGGTGCGCGGCATGGGCCCGCGTCACGCGCGGCTCGCGTTCGAGACGCTCGGGGTGCGGGACCTCGAGGGCCTCGCGCGCGCGGCGCGGTCGGGCGCGCTCCTGCTGGTGCCCGGCATCGGCGCGCGCACCGTCGAGCGGGTGCTCGCGCACCTCGATGACATCGCCCGCGGGCCCGCGCCGCGCCTGCGCCTCGACGACGCCGTCGCGCTCGGCGAACAGATCATCGAGCACATGCGCGAGGAGCCGGCGTGCGTGATGCTCGCGCAGACGGGGAGCGCGCGGCGCAAGAAGGAGACCGTCGGCGACCTCGACGTCCTCGTGGCCACGCGCCAGCCGGGGCCCGTGGTGCGGCGCTTCACGGTGTTCCCCGACGTCAAAGAGGTCATCCTCGCCGGCGACTCGCGCGCCACGGTGATCTTGAGGAGCGGCGTGCAAGTGGACCTGCGCGTGGTCACCGCCGAGACCTTCGGCGCCGGTCTGCACTACTTCACGGGCAACAAGCAGCACAACATCCAGATGCGGCTGCGCGCCAACCAGCACCGCCTGCAGCTCAGCGAGCACGGCGTATGGGAGCGCAAGCTCTTCGGCCGTGGCCAGGGCGAGGACAACCGCAAGATCGCCCGGCGCATCGTGGCCGGCCGCACGGAGGAGGAGATCTTCCTCGCGCTCGGACTGCCGTTCATCCCGCCCGAATTGCGCGAGGGCGACGGCGAGATCGAGGCCGCCGCCGCGGGCAAGCTCCCGCGCCTCGTCGACGCCGGCGACCTCCAGGGCGATCTCCACCTGCGCGCGCGCTCGCTCGCCGAAGCGTCCGCGATGCTCCACGCCGCCAAGGCGGCGGGCCTCGCGTACGTCTGCTTCGTGCGCACCCTCGAGGAGCTGCGGGCCCCGGACGCGGAGTCGTTCGCGCGCGAGGTGGCGCTCGTCGAAGAGACCGTCGGCGTGCGCGCGCTCCTGGGCGCGCTCGTCCCGATCGCCGTCGACGGCGGCGTCGACGGGGCCCGTGTCGACGAGCTGCGCGAGCGAGTCGACCTCGTTGTCGGCGTGGTCGAGGGGGAGCGCGCCATGCCCGCGGCGCAGATGACGGCGCGGGTGGTGAAGGCCGTGACCTCTGGCGCGGTCGACGTGCTCCACCATCCCACCGGCCGCGTGCTCTTGCCCGAGGACGACGACGAGCCCGGCCTCGACGTCGAGATCTGGACCGTGTTGAAGGCGGCGGCCCGCGCGCGCGTCCTCATCGAGGTCGGCGGCGATCCGCGCCGCCTCGACCTCGACGCGCGCGGCTGCCGCACGAACACCGAGGTGGGCGCGCTGTTGTCCGTGGCCAGCGAGGCGACGGCGCCGGAGCAGATGGCGCCGCGGCTCGGCTATGCGCTCGGCCAGGCGCGCCGTGGCTGGATCGGCAAGGAGCTCGTGGGCAACTCCCTTCCGCTCGAGCGGCTGGAGGCGTGGCTGCGCGAGCGTCGCGCGGCGGGCGCGGCGCCGTCGACGGCGCGCCGCGCGATGTTGCAGGGGTGGGTCGCCGACAATCCCCTCGCGCGCGCGCTCGACGACACGCCGCTCCCGCCGGAGCTCGTCGAGCGCCTCGAGCGCTTCCTCCAGGGAGAGGCGGATCCGCCCCTCGAGCGTGCCCTCGCGCGCAGCGCCGGCAACGCCTTGCAGCGGGCGTTTGACCTCGTGATGCGCGCCCGCGGAGCGTGACGCCGGTCGTCGAGGCAAACGCGCCGCGGGCCCGGGATCGAGGCGCGGCGCGCGCACAGCGAGGGGATAGACCGGCGCGGCCGGTGGTCCGTTGACCCGTGCTACCGTTTCGCCGCCTGGGAGGCCCGATGCTCGCTCGTCTGCGCTCGCTCGATCCGCGCTGGTACCAGATCATCTGCCTGAGCACACTCCTCGTGTGGGGGCTCCTCGGCCTCGGCTTCGAGGTGCCGCCGCCGCAGGCGGGTGTGACCCTGGCCACGGCGCTCCTCGTGCAATTCGCCTGCACGCGCCTGTGGCGACTGCCGCGCTTCGACCCGAAGAGCGCCCTCATCACCGGCCTCTCCCTGTGCCTGCTGTTGCGCGTGGACGCGCTGCCGTGGGCGGCGGCCGGTGCGGCCATCGCCATCGCGTCCAAGTTCATCGTGCGCTTCCGCGGCAAGCACGTCCTCAACCCCAGCGGCGGCGCCCTCGTCATCCTCCTCCTCGTGCACGCGCCCGCGTGGGTGTCGCCGGGGCAATGGGGCAACGTGGCGTTCCTCGGGTTCCTGATGGCCTGCCTCGGGGGCCTCGTGGTGATGCGGTCCGCGCGCGCCGACGTAGCCCTGTCGTTCCTCGCCTTCTTCGCCCTCGGGCTCGTCGCGCGCTCGCTGTGGGTGGGAGAGCCGATGACCATCCCGCTTCATCGGCTGCAGAGCGGCGGCCTGCTGCTGTTTGCCTTCTTCATGATCAGCGACCCCAAGACCACGCCCGACGCCCGCGCGGGTCGCGTGCTCTACGCGTTCATCGTCGCCGCCGGCGCGCTCTTCGTGCAGTTCGGCCTGTTCGGCACCAACGGCATCCTGTGGTCCCTGTTTCTGTGCGCGTTCCTCGTCCCGGTCATCGACCGCTTCTTCAAGGGGGAGCGCTACGTGTGGGCCCGCGCGCGCACCGCGCGTGTCTCGCGCGGCGGTGTGCTCGCCTCGCCCGTGGCGATCGCCGTCATCGCGCTCGTCGCTCTCGGCGCCGGCGACGCCAAGGCGTTTTGCGGCTTCTACGTCGCCAAGGCCGACGCCAAGCTGTTCAACAAGGCGTCGCAGGTGGTGCTCGTGCGCGACGAGGAAAAGACCGTGCTCACCATGGCCAACGACTACCAGGGCAAGGTCAAGGACTTCGCCATGGTGGTGCCGGTGCCCACCGAGATCACCCGCGCGCAGATCCACATCGGCGACATGAAGACCATCGATCACCTCGACGGCTACACGGTGCCGCGGCTCGTCGAGTACTTCGACGGCGACCCGTGCTACCGGCCGCCGCCGCCGCGCCCCATGATGGCGCCCTCGGCGGCGCGGCGGGGCGCGGGAGCCGCCAGGAGCGAGGCGCTGGCGGACCGCGCGCGAGCCCTCGGCGTGACCATCGAGGCCACCTACACCGTCGGCGAGTACGACATCCTCATCCTGAGCGCCAAACAGAGCGACGGCCTGGTCACCTGGCTGAAGGAGGAGGGCTACAAGATCCCCGACGGCGCCGAGCCCGTCGTCGACAGCTACCTCAAGCAGAAGATGCATTGGTTCGTCGCCAAGGTGAACCTCGCCGAGCACGACAAGCTCGGCGGCGGGAAGCTTCGGCCCATCCAGGTCGCCTATGAGTCCCCGAAGTTCATGCTGCCCATCCGGCTCGGCACGGTGAACGCGCAGGGCACCCAGGACCTCATCATCTACGCGCTCACCAAGAGCGGGCGCGTGGAGACCACCAACTACAAGACCGTCAAGCTCCCCAGCGACCTCAACGTCCCCGAGTACACCAAGGACGTCTTCGGCGACTTCTACAAGGCGATGTTCGGCCGTCAGGTGCAGAAGAACGACATGCGCTCCGTGATCACCGAGTACGCCTGGGACATGAGCTTCTGCGATCCGTGCGCGGCGCAGCCGCTGTCGACGCAGGAGCTCAAAGACCTCGGCGTGTGGTGGATCGGGCAGGGCGACGGCTACCACGGCTACGGCGGCAACAACGCGTTCGTCACGCGCCTGCACGTCCGCTACGACCGCGGCCACTTCCCCGAGGATCTGGTGTTCCAGGCCACGAGCGATCGGCAGAACTTCCAGGGGCGCTACATCCTGCAGCACCCGTTCAAGGGGGACCTGTCGTGTCCCGCCGGCAAGCAGTACAAGCGCGCGCTGTACGCGCGGGAGAAGAAGGAGGCCAAGACATTGGCCGACCTCACCGGCTGGAAGCTCGCCGACATCGAGAAAAAGATGCACCTCGGCCGAGCGCCGTCCGACGACAACACGTGGTACCAGAAGCTCTGGAAGTGAACCGATGAACGCACGCACCCTCACCGTCGTCGCCGCAACCGTCCTCTTCAGCATGAAGGCGAGCGCCTTCTGCGGCTTCTTCGTGGCGAAGGCGGACGCCAAGCTGTTCAACAAGTCCTCGCAGGTGGTGCTGGTGCGCGACGAGGACAAGACCGTCCTCACCATGGCCAACGACTACCAGGGCAAGGTCAAGGACTTCGCCGTCGTCGTGCCGGTGCCCACCGCCATCACCAAGCAGCAGATCCACATCGGCGACATGAAGGTGATCGATCACCTCGACGGCTACACGGTGCCGCGCCTCGTCGAGTACTCGGATCGGAACCCGTGCGAGCCCATCTACAAGGACAAGGCGCGCCGCTACTCCAAGATGGCGCCGATGATGGAGTCCGCCAAGAAGGACAGCGCCGCCGAGCGCGCGAAGGCGCTCGGCGTGAAGATCGAGGCGAGCTACACCGTCGGCGAGTACGACATCCTCATCCTGAGCGCCAAGCAGAGCACGGGGCTCATCACCTGGCTCACCGAAGAGCACTACAAGATCCCCGCGGGCGCCGGCCCCGTCGTCGACAGCTACCTGAAGCAGAAGATGCATTGGTTCGTGGCCAAGGTGAACCTCGCGGAGCACGACAAGCTCGGCGGCGGCAAGCTCCGGCCCATCCAGATCGCCTACGAGTCACCGAAGTTCATGCTGCCCATCCGCCTCGGCACGGTGAACGCGGACGGCACCCAGGACCTGATCGTCTACGCGCTGACCAAGAGCGGGCGCGTGGAGACCACCAACTACAAGACCGTCAAGCTGCCGTCCGACGCCGAGATCCCGGAGTACACCAAGGACGTCTTCGGCGAATTCTACAAGGCGCTCTTCGCCCGCACCGTCGAGAAGAACGACATGCGCTCCGTGATCACGGAGTACGCGTGGGACATGAGCTTCTGCGACCCGTGCGCGGCGCAGCCCCTGTCCACGCAGGAGCTCAGGTCGCTCGGCGTGTGGTGGATCGGGCAGGGCGACGGCTACCACGGCTACGGCGGCAACAACGCCTTCGTTACGCGCCTGCACGTGCGCTACGACCAGGCCCACTTCCCCGAGGACCTCGTCTTTCAACAGACGAGCGACCGCCAGAACTTCCAGGGGCGCTACATCATGCGCCACCCCTGGCGCGGCCCCATGAATTGCTCGGCCGCGGGCGCCTACAAAAAGCAGGTGTGGGAGCGGGAGAAGAAGCAGGCGCAGACGCTGGCCGACCTCACGGGTTGGAAGCTCGCCGACATCGAGAAGAAGATGAACCTCGGCGCCAAGCCCGCCGGGGACAAGTGGTACAACAAGCTCTGGAAGTAGGGCGGGCCCCGCGGCGTCACATCGAGGCGTCGTGCTTGATGCGCCAGGCCTTTGCGCCCGGCGGCTTTACGAGGCCGATGACGGAGTAGCCCTCCGCGTGCGGCTTCTTCGCGAACGCGAGCTTCCACTTCATCGCCACCGATGCCGCCTGCGGGCCCGCGGCGACGTCGAGGATCTCGAACGACAGCGCGCCCATCTGCTCCCTGCTGGCGTACTTCTTCTTGTAACGCTCGAGGACGGCCTGGCGCGTGCGGGTGAGACCCGAGGGAGAGACGAAGACGGCGTCGTCGTCGTAGTGGCTGCAGAAGGCGTCGATGTCTCCCGCGGTCCATTCGCGCGCGGAGAGGTCGAGGAGGGCGCGGAGCTTGGTGTCGGCGTCGACGGGGATGCTGAGCGTGTCGGCTCGCGCGCCCCCCGACAGGACGGGCGACAGGACGGGCGCGAGCGCGAGCGGGAAGGCGAGGGCCTGGCGGCGCTTCACGGCACGTCCTTGAGCTCGCCGGGCAGGACGCTCATCAACGACAGCGATTGGAAACGGCCGTCGCGGAAGTACGCGTGGCGCCTGTCGCCTTCGTGCAAGAAGCCGAGCTTCTGGTAGCTCCGCACGGCGCTCGTGTTGGTCGGGAAGACCTCGAGCTCGACGCGCACGAGCCCGAGCTCGCCGTGGGCGTACTTGACGAGGGTGTGCATGGCGTCGGTGCCATACCCCTTGCCGCGGTCGGCGGCGCGCCCGACGAGGATGCCCACGAGGCAGCCGCGGTTCTTCCAGTCGATGCGATGGATGCCGCAGGTGCCGAGGAGCCGGGGCGCTCCGTCGTTTTCGGCTTCGAAGGCGAACACTTGATCGGTCTGGCTGGTCTGGATGGCCTCGTACCAGCGGCTCTCGTCGGCGAGCGACAACGGCCGATACGACGCGAGCGTCGCGCGCGTTTGCGGATCGTTGAACCACGCGGTGATGGCCGGCAGGTCCTCGCGCTCGACGGCCCGCAGTCGAACCTTTTTCCCCATGAGCACGGCGGCCTCCTCGTCGTCACCGCGGGCTACACCTGCAGCGTTCGTGTGCCAACAGGCCCGGCCGCTGTGTCGAACCGAACACGCTCGTGTGCGATGGACATCACGGGGGCGATCTTCGTCGACGCCGGCGCACCGGTCGTACGATCGAGGCATGTCGAGCGACGGCGACTTGCCTCCGCTGCTGACGACCGCAGGCGCTCCTCCCTCGCGCCCCGCCCGAGACGCGTCCGCGCCGCGCGCGCGCCGGCGGCTCGACCCGACGGACGTCCGCCTGCGCCGCGCCCGGCGCCTCCAGCTCGCGCGGCGCGCCTGCCTCGCCGCGTCGTTCGGGTTCGCCGTCGTCGTGCCGCTCGCGCACGCCGCCGCCAACGCCGTCGACGACGGCCGCGCCGCCGCGGGCCTCCCGCGCCCCCCGCTCCTCGGGGCGCCGTGGTCGGTGTCGCTCTTCGGCCTCGAGCTCACAGACCCGCTCGCCCTCGCGAGCCTCGCCGCCGCCGGCGCCGGCGCGCACGCCCTCGCCGCGGCGGCGCTGGGCGCGCTCCCCGTGATCGCGCTCGTGATGCTCCTCGGGCGCTACTTCTGCGCCTGGCTGTGCCCGTACGCCGTCGTCGTCGCCGTCAGCAACGCCGCGCGCAGCATCCTGCGCAAGGCGGGCGTGCCGCTCCTCGACGTCCGCCTGCCGCGCGCGACGGCCTTCGTCGTGCTCGCCGCGCTCCTCGCCGCCAGCGCCGTGGCCGGCTTCGCGCTCGCGCCGCTCGTCTACCCGCCCGCCATCGCGGGCCGCGCCTTGTGGAGCTTCGCGGCGTTCGGGAGCGCGGGCGCCGGGGCCGTCGTCGTCGTCGCGCTCTTTGCGTTCGACACGTTCGTCTCGCGCGCCGGCTTCTGCCGATCGCTGTGCCCCGGCGGCGCGATGTTCCGCGCGCTCTCCGTGCTCTCGCCGGTGCGCGTGCGCCGGACGCCGGCGCGTTGCACCGACTGCGGCGTCTGCGACGCCGTCTGCAACATGGGCGAGTCCCCGATGACCGACGCCGTCGACGCCGGCTGCGACCGCTGCGCGCGCTGCGTCTCATCCTGTCCCACGGGCGCGCTCGACCTCGTCGCCATCGGCCGGCCGCGCCGGAGAGGACCCACGCCATGACGGGGGACTTCACCCGCCTCACCCGCCGCGAAGCCCTCGCCGCCGGTGCCGCCGGCGTCGCCGCCCTCGCCACGGTCGGCGTCGCGGGCGCCGCCGCCGCGCTCGCGGGCATGGGGCGCCTCGAGGCGCTCCGCCCGCCGGGGGCGCTGCCCGGCGCCGCGTTCGCGGCCGCGTGCATCGGCTGCTTCCGCTGCGCCGAGGTCTGCCCGCCCGGCGCCATCCGGCTCACGCCGCTGCCCTCCATCGACCCGTCCCGCAGCGCGTGCACGCTGTGTATGCAGTGCGGCCCGGCGTGTCCCACCGGCGCCCTCGGCGTCGTCGCGCTCGACGACGTCGCCCGCGTGGTGCGCATGGGGAGCCCCCACCTCGACGCCGACGCCTGCCGCGCCTGGCGCGCGCGCCCCTGCTCGCTCTGCTCCGACGTGTGCCCCGTCGACGGCGCCGTCGTCCTCGATGGGCGCCTCCGTCCTCACTTTGATAATTCAAAATGTGTCGGCTGCGGCCAATGCACCCAGGCGTGCCCCGTGGAGCCGCAGGCCATCCGCATCCGCCCGCCGGAAGGAGCCCGCACATGACCGCGGGCCCACCGTCGCGGTGGAAGCGGCGCGACGCGCTCAAGCTCGGCGTGGTCGGCGGGGCAGGGGCCGCCGCGGCGGCGCTCGGTGTCGCCGGCACCGTCGCCGCGCGCGAGGTGGAGCGCAAGGGGGAGTGCCGCTTCTGCACCATGCACTGCGGCACGCTCGCCACCGTCCGCGCCGGCCGCGTCACGTCGGTGCGCGGTGACCCCGAGGCCCGCACGCGCGGCTTCCTCTGCGCCCACGGCCGGGCGCTCCCCGAGGTCATCAACGGGGATGCGAGACTTTCACAACCATGGAACTGTATGACCGGCGGCGCGAGCTGGGAGCGCGCCTTCGACGACATCGGCGGGCGCCTGCGCGCGCTGCGCGACGCCCACGGGCCGGAGTCGCTCGCGGTGATGACGGGGTGGCCCTTCGTCCGCCACCCCATGATCCACCTGCTTCACCGCTTCTGCCGCGCGTACGGCACCCCGAACCTCGCTACCGTCGCGAGCCTCTGCGAGGCCGCCGGGCGCATGGGGCGGACGCTTCTGTGGGGCAGGAGCTACACGCCGGACCTCGACAAGGTGCAGACCCTCCTCGTGTGGGGCGCCGACCCGCCGCGCACGGCACCGCCGTTCGGCTTCCTCGTGGCGCGCGCGCGCACGCTCGTCGTCGTGGATCCCGTAAAGACCGAGCTCGCCAAAAACGCCCACCGCTGGGTCCGGGTCCGACCGGGCACCGACGCCGCGTTTGCGCTCGGCCTCATCCGCGCCGTCTTCGACGCGGGTCTGCAGGACGAGGCGTTCCTCGCCGCGCACACCGTGAACGTGGCGTCGCTGCGGCAGCTCGTCGAGCCGTGGACGCCGCAGCGCACCGCCGAGGTCACCGGCTGCGGCGGCGACGACGTCACCGCCGTCGCCGCCCTGTTCGCCCGCGCCCCCGCCGGCGTCTGGGACGGGCTCGGCGTCGAGCACCACAAAGACGGCGTCGACACCGCGCGCGCCATCTCCGCGCTGGTGGCCGTGTGCGGGCACAAGGACGCCCAGCGCTTCGAGCGGGCGGACCCGCTGTTGCGCATCGAGCAGCAGGGCCCCGTGCCGCCGGCGCCGAGCACCCCGCCGCTCGGCGTCGAGGAGCACTCGCTGTTCTGCGCGCTTCATCGCCAGGCGCACGCGAGCGCGCTGTGGCCGGGCATCCTCGACGGCCGCGTGCGCGGGCTCGTGTGCTTCGGCGCCAACCCCGCGCTCACGTCGCCGGACAGCGCGCTGGTGCGACGCGCGCTCGCGAAGCTCGACCTCGCCGTCGTCGTCGATCCGTTTTTCTCCGAGACCGCGGCGCTCGCGCACTGGGCGCTGCCGGCGGCGAGCTTCGCCGAGGGCACGCCCGGCGACGGCCCGGCGGTGGTGCCGCCGCAAGGGGACAGCCGCACCGACGCGGACATCCTGTTTTCGCTCGCGCGCGCCTGCGGGCTCGGCGCGTATTTCCCGTGGCGGGGAATGGCCGAGGCCTTCCGCGGCCCGCGCACGGTCGTCGACGACAAGTGGGCGAGCGACATCGTGGCGGCCCAGGTCCCGCGCTTCGGCGACCCCATCGACCTGTCGTTCCCCTGCGCGGTGCCCTCGAGCGCGCCCCCCTCGGGGGCCGGCGTCGACGGCGCCGGGCCAGCGTTCCCCCTGCGGCTCGTGACGGGGCCGCGGCAGCGGGCGTACATCAACTCGCAGTTCCACGAGGTGCGGGCCGTCGCCCGGCTGCTCCCGCGGCCGCTCGCCCGCCTGCACCCGGCCCACGGCGTCGCCGACGGCGCCCCGGTGGTCGTCGAGACCGCGCGGGGGCGCGCGACGTTCTTCGCGGAGGTCACCGAGGACGTGGCGCCCGACGTCGTCGTCGTCCCCCACGGCTGGCCCGGCGACGCCGACGCCAACCGCCTGACGTCGTGGGACGGGCGCGACCCGATCTCGGGCTTCCCCGAGCTGCGGGCGCTCGCGTGCCGCCTCGTTTCCAGCTAGCGCTCCTCGCCCGCTGGCGTCGGCGGCGCTCCTCGGGTAGGTCAGCGCCATGCCCGCCCGCCGCGACATCAAGTCCATCTGCGTCCTCGGCTCCGGCCCCATCGTCATCGGCCAGGCCGCGGAGTTCGACTACTCGGGGACGCAGGCGGTGAAGGCGCTCAAGGCGTGCGGCTACCGGGTCATCCTCGTCAACTCCAACCCCGCCACCATCATGACGGACCCGGAGCTGTGCGACGCCACCTACGTGGAGCCGCTCACCCCCGACGTCGTCGCCCGCGTGCTCGCCAAAGAGAAGCCCGACGCCGTCTTGCCCACGGTAGGCGGGCAGACCGCGCTCAACCTCGCCATGGCGCTCGACAAGGACGGCACGCTCGAGCGGCTCGGCGTCGAGCTCATCGGCGCCCGCGCCGACGTCATCGAGCGCGCCGAGAACCGCCAACAGTTCAAGGCGTGCATGGAGACCATCGGCCTCGCGAGCGCCCGCTCCGCCATCTGCCACACCGTCGAGGACGCGCTGGCGGCGCGGGAGCGGCTGGGGCTCCCATTGGTGGTGCGCCCGAGCTTCACCCTCGGCGGCACCGGCGGCGGCATCGCCAGGACCGCCGACGAGCTGCTCGCCCTCGTGCGGCACGGCCTCGACGCGAGCCCTACGAGCGAGATCCTCGTGGAGGAGTCCCTCGTCGGCTGGAAGGAGTACGAGCTCGAGCTCATGCGCGACAAGCACGACAACGTCGTCGTCGTGTGCAGCATCGAGAACCTCGACCCCATGGGTGTTCACACGGGAGACTCCGTGACCGTCGCCCCGGTGCAGACCCTCACGGACCGCGAGTACCAGCGCCTGCGCGACGCCGGCATCGCCATCCTGCGCGCAATCGGTGTCGAGACCGGCGGCAGCAACGTGCAGTTCGCGGTGAACCCCAAGGACGGCAGGCTCGTCGTCATCGAGATGAACCCGCGGGTGTCGCGCTCGAGCGCGCTGGCGAGCAAGGCCACGGGCTTCCCCATCGCCAAGGTGGCAGCGCTCCTCGCTGTGGGCTTCACCCTCGACGAGATCGAAAACGACATCACCAAGAAGACCAAGGCGGCCTTCGAGCCCAGCATCGACTACGTCGTCGTCAAGCACCCGCGCTTCGACTTCGAGAAGTTCAAGGGCGCCGAGCGCATGCTCACCACGCAGATGAAGTCCGTGGGCGAGGCCATGTCCATCGGGCGCACCTTCCCCGAGGCCTTCGGCAAGGCCCTGCGCTCGCTGGAGCTCGGCGTCGCCGGCCTCGAGCACGAGGGCATCACCAAGGCCGGCGGCGAGCCGCTCGCCTCCACGCTCACGCGCGAAGCCGTGCTCGAGCGGCTGGCGGTGCCGTCGCCGGAGCGCCCCTGGCTCGTGGCCGAGGCCATCCGCCGCGGCGCCACCGTCGACGAGGTGGCGCAGTCAACGGGCATCGACCCGTGGTTCCTCGCGCACATCAAGGCGCTGGTGAACGAACAGGAGCACGTGCGCAAGCTCTGCCTCGTCGACGAGACCACCGGCTCGGGCACCGAGAAGCCCCCGGGCGCCCTGCGCGGCATCGACGCCCTCGACGACGACGAGCTGTGGCGCGCCAAGCAGCTCGGCATCTCGGACGCGCGCATCGCGCAGCTCGCCGGCACCACCGCGGCCGAGGTGCGCGCGCGGCGCAAGGAGCGCGGCGTGGTGCCGTCCATGAAGCGCGTGGACACCTGCGCGGGCGAGTTCGAGGCGCACACGCCGTACCTCTACTCGACGTACGAGCGCCCCTTCGAGATCGTCGACGGCGGCGCCCCGGTGAGCGCGTTCGACGACGAGGCGCGCCCGACGGACCACCCGCACAAGGTCATGATCCTCGGCAGCGGCCCGATCCGGATCGGGCAGGGCGTCGAGTTCGACTACTGCTGCGTGCAGGCGGCGCTGGCGCTGCGCAGGGCCGGGTTCGAGACCATCATGGTCAACTGCAACCCGGAGACGGTCTCCACCGACTACGACACCAGCCACCGCCTCTACTTCGAGCCGCTCACACTGGAAGACGTCCTCAACATCGTCGACGTCGAAAAGCCCTGGGGCGTCATCGTGCAGTTCGGCGGCCAGACGCCGCTCAAGCTGAGCCGCGGCTTGCTCGCCGCCGGCGTCAACGTGCTCGGCACCTCCCCCGACGCCATCGACCGCGCGGAGGACAGGAAGCGGTCCGCCGAGCTCGTCGCCAAGCTTGGCCTGTTGCAGCCGCCCGGCGCCACCGCGCGCTCGAAGGAGGAGGCGGAGGCGCTCGCGCAGAAGCTGGGCTTCCCCATCCTCATCCGCCCGAGCTACGTCCTCGGCGGGCGCGCCATGGAGCTCGTGCACGACACCGAGCAGCTCAAGCGCTACCTGGACCGCGCGGTGCAGGCCACCGAGGACAAGCCCGTGCTGCTCGACCGCTTCCTCGACGGCGCCGTCGAGGTGGACGTCGACGTCTTGTGCGACGGCGAGCGCGTGGTGGTCGGCGGCGTCATGGAGCACATCGAGGAAGCCGGCATCCACTCCGGCGACTCCGCGTGCGTGTTGCCGCCGCACACGCTCGACGTTCCCGTCGTCGAGGAGATCATGGAGACCGCCCGCCGCCTCGCCCTCGAGCTCGGCGTCGTCGGCCTGATGAACGCCCAGCTCGCGGTCCGGCGAAACCGCGTGTTCGTCATCGAGGTGAACCCGCGCGCGTCGCGCACGGTGCCGTTCGTCTCCAAGGCCACGGGCCTGCCGCTGGCTCAGCTCGCGGCGCGCCTGCAGTGCGGTGCCAGCCTCGACGACCTCGAGGCCGAGCGCAAAGCGGCGGGGCGCGGCCCGCTCGAGCGCCCGATGACCCGCAGCGGCCTCGGCCACTTCGCGGTGAAGGAGGCGGTGCTCCCGTTCATCAAGTTCCCGGGCGTCGACACCATCCTCGGCCCCGAGATGCGCTCCACCGGCGAGGTCATGGGCATCGCCGACGACCCCGAGGCCGCCTTCTGGAAGAGCCAGCTCGGCGCGTCTTTGCGGCTGCCGCTCACGGGGAGGCTCTTCGTGTCGGTCGCCGACGTCGACAAGGAGGCCGTGCTGCCGGCCGTGAGGCGCCTGGCGGAGGCGGGCTTCGACGTCGTCGCCACCGGCGGCACCCACCGCTTTCTCGAGGGCGCGGGGGTGAAGTCGCAGCGCATCAACAAGGTGCGGGAGGGGTCTCCGCACGTCCTCGAGAGCATCGCGCGCGGAGACATCCAGCTCATCTTCAACACCACCGTGGGCGCGGCGTCGGTGCGTGACTCGTTCTCGCTCCGTCGCGAGGCGCTCGTGCGCGGCACCGCCTACTACACCACCATCGCCGCCGCCGACGCCGCGAGCCGCGCCATCCTCCGCCTCACGCACGGCGAGCTCGACGTCAAGTCGCTGCAGGAGCACCTCGCGTGAACGGCCCAGGCGCGCGTCCCGTGTTCGCTTCGATGGGGCCGCGCGGGGCGGGCCCGCGCCCCACGTCGAGCGCGCCTTCGCGGCGCGGGCCCGCGGCCTGCGCGCTCGGCGCCGCGGCGCTCGCGGTGTGCACCGCGGGGTGCCCCAAGCACGCCAAGCTCAACGAGCACCCGGACGTCCCCGCGTGCCGGGCGGCGGCGACCTCGACGGCGTCGGTGCCGCTGTGGACCGGGGGCGCCATCGCCGTGCGCTTCGCGAACGAGGCGGCGCCCACGTGTCCGGCGCCGGGCCGGATCTTCGTCGACGCCGCCGCCGGCAAGGGGCTGCGCTTCATCCAGGTCGTCGACGTCGACGTGCCCGCTCCGGACAAGGACGCCCCCGGCGCGCCGCTCACCCTCGTGCGCGCGCCGCACCGCTGGGTGTTCCTCGACGTCGCCCCCGAGGTGCGCAAGGACAACGCGCCCTTCGTGAACGGCAGCGACGACGGCACCTTCTGGGACAACCCGGCTTGGCTCGACGCCGCCAAGGAAGACCAGCGCTGGGCCGCGCGCAGCTACGCCGTCGTCGCCCACGGCACCGAGGTCGACGCCGTCGGCGGCTTCACGTGGGGCTTCACCCGCCACGCGGGCGAGACCGCGGCGACGGCGGTGGCGCCGGCGCCCCTCGACGCCGCCGCCTGGCGCGCCGACCGCGCGCTGCTCGAGAAGGCGTTTTCGTCGTGGAGCTTCGAGTAGCCCCGCGCGCGCGTTCGTCGTAGACGGCGGCATGACCCTCGTCGACATCAACAAGAGCGAAGGCGTCGCCGTGCTCACGCTCGAGAACGCGCCGGCCAACTGTTACAGCTACGAGATGATGAAGGAGCTCGACGCCGCCGTGCTCGACGTGCGTATGGACGAGAGCGTCCACGCCGTCGTCGTCACCGGCGCCGCGGGCGCGGCCGACAAGCCGCAGTTCTTCTGCGCTGGCGCCGACATCGCCATGCTCGAGACGGCCACGCCGGCGTTCAAGTACGCCTTCTGCCTCCACGCCAACGAGACGCTCAACCGCCTCGAGCAAACGCCCAAGGTCGTCGTCGCCGCGCTGAACGGCCACTGCGTCGGCGGGGGCCTCGAGGTCGCCCTCGCGTGCGATCTCCGCTTCGCCGTGCGCCCGGCGGGCAAGCCGTACAAGATCGGCCTTCCCGAGATGAAGCTCGGCGTGCTCCCCGGCACCGGCGGCACCGCGCGCCTCACGCGCCTGCTCGGCAAGTCCAAGGCGCTCGAGCTCATGCTCGAGGCAAAGACCGTCGCCGTCGACGAGGCGCTCGCGCTCGGCCTGGTCAACCGCGTCGTCGACTCCCTCGATGACGTCGTCGCGTTCGCCCGCTCGCTGTGTCCGCCCGCGTCGCCGTCCCTGGCCGCCGGGCTCATCAAGCGCTCGGTGCAGTCCGGCGGCGAGATGAGCTTCGAGGGCCACCTCGCCCTCGAGCGCGAGCTGCAGCAGCGCCTCTTCACGTCCGCCGACGCCATGGAAGGCATCAAGGCCTACGTCGACAAGCGACCCGCGAAGTTCACGGGTCGCTGACGCGCCGCTCAGCTCGTGACGCGGTAGAAGTGCATCCCGGATTGGATGTTCGACAGGTTCACGAACGCCGCGTGCGACGAGGAGTTGTTCGCGACCTTCCCGTTGCCCATGTAGATGCCGATGTGGTGGCCGTTGGGGAAGATCACGACGTCCCCGGGCTTCAAGTCCTTCTGCGCGACGGCGACGCCGCGGCCGTTTTGCAGCGCGGCCTCCACCGAGGGGACGTAGTTCGGGTTGGAGCCGACCTTGGCGAGGCCCGCGTTCGACAGGATGTTGTTCACGGACCAGGCGCAGGCGAGGTTGCCGCCGTCGGGGCCCGCCGCCGTCGACGTGCCCATGTAGTTCTTGGCTGCATCGGCGATGCGGGCGTTGATGGAGCCAGCGGGCGGAGGCGGGTCCGCGGTGGCGATGGCCTGGGCCGCCTGTTGCTGGAGCGCGCCGCTGTTTTTCGACGGTCCCTGGGCGGCGTAGCTGCCGCTCGACGGGAGCATGCCCGGGCGGCGCGCGGGGCTCTGGCCGCTCCACGCGGGGGCGCGGTTGTTGCGGGCGTTGTCCTCGGCGATCAGGCGGTCGAGCAGCGCGAAGAGATCGTCGATGTCGTTGACGCCGGAGAGATCGTCTTTGTGATCCTGGATGAACTTCTTGGCGGCGGCGTCGAACTGCGGCTTGGAGATCTTTCCGTCGCTGGGCAGGTAGCCGAGCTTTTGCAGCTTCTCGGTCATCTGCTGGGTGAGCGCCTGCTCCTCCGGCGACGGCGGCGGCGGCATCTCGACGCGCTGCATGCCCTGGCTCGAGAGCACGCCGCGCGCGCCGGCGCGGTCGACGGGCTTCGGGCCGGTGGAGGTCGGGGCTGGGACCTCGGACGACGTCCCGGTCGCGGCCGCGGCGTCCATTGCCATCTTCTCCTTGAGTCGCTCGATTTCGGCGAGCTGCTGCGGGTCGAGCCCGCCTGCGCCGCCGCCAACCTTGATCGCCATGAGGGCCTCCGGGGGGAGTAGGGGTGAACCTGGTGGTTTTCGGCCCCACGCCGGTGGGGGTCCGTCGGACAAGAGGCGGAGCCCTCCGATTCGGCGTAGTCTCGGGAGGACGATGGTGAGTTGACGGTTTCGACGTTATGGTAACCCGGGCGCCGGTCATCGACGGGAAGTACACGCTGCTGCGCAAGCTCGGCGCAGGCGGCATGGCCGAGGTGTTCCTCGCCAAGCAGCTCTCCGAAGGGAACTTCGAAAAGCTCGTCGTCATCAAGCGCATCCTGCCGCAGCTCGCGTCGGGCCACTCCAACACCGACTTCGTGCGCATGTTCCTCGACGAGGCGCGGCTCGCGAGCGATCTGCGGCACCCGAACATCGTCACGGTCATCGACGTCGGCAAGACCAACGAGACCTACTACATCGTCATGGAGTTCCTGCACGGGCAGGACGTCCGGAAGATGCAGCGCAAGAACGCGGCGTGGGGCGAGCAGATCCCCCTCGGGCACTGCTGCCAGATCGCCATCGACGGCGCCGCAGGCCTCCACTACGCCCACAAGAAGGTCGACCTGCAGGGACAGCCCCTGTCCATCGTGCACCGCGACGTCAGCCCGCAGAACATCCTCGTCACCTACGAGGGCGCCACCAAGATCGTCGACTTCGGCATCGCCAAGGCGGCCACGCAGACGACGCATACGTCCACCGGCGTGCTGAAGGGCAAGTACACGTACATGAGCCCGGAGCAGGCCCAGGGCGACGTCGTCGACGCGCGCACCGACCAGTTCGCGCTCGGCATCGTGCTGTGGGAGCTGTTGACGATGCGGCGCCTCTTCAAGCGCGAGACCGAGGTGCTCACGCTCGAAGCCATCATCATGGGCAACATCCCGAAGGCCTCGCGCTTTCGCGAGGACCTGCCCAAGAGCATCGACGACATCGTCATGAAGTCCCTGGCCAGGGACAAGAAGGACCGCTTCGCGGACTGCGAGGAGATGGCGCTCGCGCTCGAGGACGCGCTGGCGAAGGAGGGCGTCGTCCACTCGCAGAGCCGGCTCGCGCAGTACATGCGCCGGCTGTTCGCCGACGCGCTCGCTGAGGAGGCCACGCTCGGCCTCGTGAACCCCGACGGCAGCGTCTCCAAGAACTTCACTCCGTTCACGCTGCCGGCGCAGGGGGAGGCGGCGGCCGCGTTCGAAAAGGCGGCGGAGCCACCGCCGCCGGACGCCACCACCGCCGATCGCAAGAACGCCCGCAGCAAGGACGACACCGCGTCCAAGAAGCCGGAGACCTCGCCCAAGGCCACCGCCGACAGCAACACCGAGCCCACCGTCGCCAACGAGCCCAGGCCGAAGGACCGCACCTCGGACGCCCGGCGCGAGGACCGCAGCGACTCGCGACGCCGCGATCGCGATCGACCCCGCGATCGACCCCGCGATCGCGGCGCCGATCGCGATCAGGCCCGCGATCGCGATCGGCGGGATCGCGATCGGGGCGGGGAGCGCGTGCGCATGCCCTGGGCGGTGCTCGGTGCCGGGGCGCTGGCGGCCGTCGCCGTCGTCGGTGGCTACGCGGGCTACGCCACGTGGTCCAGGAGCGGTCCGGCGACGCTCATCATCCGCTCGGAGCCCCGCGGCGCGGAGGTGAGCGTGGACGGCAAGCCCACCGGCCAGACCACGCCCGCGCTCCTGCGCGACGTCGAGGCCGGCATCCCGCACAAGGTGCGCGTCGAGGTCGAGGGCAAGCCGGCCGTCGAAGAGATCTTCACCATCGGGCACCGCGGCGAGACCCTCGAGCTCAAGCTCGACATCCGTTGACGTTCGCGCCCGCCATCTTCTCCGGCACCTGCCCGAGAAGCTGGCCTAGAAGAGGCCGCCCTTCTGCTTCTGCTCCGCGGCGAACTCGTCCTTGGTGAGCACCTCGGTGCGCAGCAGGTACTCGGCGGTGGCGTCGGAGCGGACCGCGATGAGGTGATCGCCCGCGCGGAACACGCGCTGCTCCTTGACGAACACGCCCTGCTCGTTGGTGTCGCGGAAGATGTCGGCGCCCTGGCTGTCGAAGTCGAAGTCGTCGACGCACGCTGGCTCGAACCAGGTGATCTCGGTGTCGGCGCCCGGGCCGAGCTGGGTGCGCCAGAAGAGCTTCACGCGGATGACGGCCTCGCCCTCCGTGGGAACGATGAAGAAGCGTTGCCCGGGGAAGTTGCCCTCCAGGTACGACTCCTCCTCGACCATCTTGCAGCCCGCGGTGGTGTTGCAGATGGGGATCTCGTCGAGGCAGTCCGACAGCGTGGCCTTGTCGATGAAGGCGGCCTCGCTCCCGAAATCACACCCGAGCGTGGCCGCGAGCGCGGCGGTGCCAAGGGCGCCGGTGAGCAGACGCATCAGCGACCGGAGGGAGCGGCCGCGCGTAATGAGGGTGCAGGTGGTGCGCATGGGGGTCACTCGAACAGGACGAAGCGGAAGTCGTCGACCAACTGCTCGGCGAGGTCGGGGTCCTTCTTGTCCGGCTTGATGAACGTGTACGGGAGCTGCGCCACGCGGAAGATGCCGAACGCGTCGGGCACCTCGCCGGGGACCTCGCCGAAGTAGATGCGGATGTCGTTGAAGCCCTTCGGGCGGCCGTCGGCGGCCAGGGTCTGCACGAGCGTGACGTTCCGGACGCGAAAGTCGATGCACTGCCGCTGCGCCGACGCGACGCGCAGGAACTCGTCGACGGGGAAGGGCGGCAGGATGGCCTGAGACACCGTCACCGTGATGCTGCGCTTGCACGGGTCGACGTCCTTGCACTTGGCCCGCAGCGTGTACGTGCCGTCCTTGCCGACGTCGACGGCGGCGCCGAAGTCGGCCTCCGCGGCGTCGCGCCAGGCGAGGACGCGGCGGCCGTCGGGCGCGATGGCGAAGCTGAGCTGGCCGTTGCCGAGGGTGGAGCCGGCGCTGACGTCCTCGATGGTGACGCCCGTGATGTCGCGCGGCTGCGACGCGAACACCAAATCGCGGATGCCGAGGTCGGTCTCGCGGTAGAGGTACCCGAGCTCGTTGCGCGCCTTGGCGTCGGCGCTGCGCGGGTCCGTGTGGTTCTTGAGCTCGACGTTGTTGGGCGTGCCGTCGAAGTCGCTGTCGGTGAGGCCGTCGTCGAGGAGGAAGTTGGTGCCGGAGAGCACCTCGAGGAGATCGGGGCTGCCGTCGGCGTCGGTGTCGAACAGCGTGGCGTCGAGGCGGAGCAGGGCCTCCTCGCAGTCGGTCAGGCCGTCGCCGTCGCTGTCGAGGGTGGTGACCACCGCCGGATCGATGGGCTCGCACGGCGTGGGCGTGTCGGGCACGAGCGGGTCGAGGCCTACGGTGGACAAGAGCAGCTCGACCTTGTCGCCGATGCCGTCGCCGTCGGTGTCGCGCTTGGTGGGATCGGTGCCGTAGATGAGCTCGTCGTCGTCGGACAGGCCGTCCTCGTCGCTGTCGGCGACGGCGCCGTCGTCGGTGGCGATGGCGTTGAGGTTGGTGACGATGAAGGTCTTTTCGAGGAAGACGTTGCGCGCGCTGTTGATGTCGACGGAGACGAGGTTGAAGGCGGTGGGCGAGCAGTTGCCGGAGACGATGGCGCCGGTGTCGTCGCGCTGACAGATCGGGCGGTACTCGCCGGCGCCGGCGAAGGCCATCCCCTGCAGCTCCGTCGCCGTCGGCTGGAAGGTGGCGGGGTTGGCCGACAGCTCCGACAGGTCGATGGCGTGGAGCTGGAAGTCGGCGCCGCCATTGTCGAGGACGAACTGGCGGAGGCTGGCGACGCGCGTGGACAGCTCGCAGGCCGTGTCGCAGTCGGGGGTGGTGGACAGGACGTTGTCGTCGGTGGGGCCGCCCTGGACGACGACGATGACGTACTTGGTGCGCGAGCGCGGGCCCTTGGGCGTGGACAGCAGATCGCCGTCGACGAGGCTGGTGGCGAGCGAGAGCGCCTCACCGAGGCGGCGGCCGCCGTCGGTGGTGGGCGGCATGGGGACCGTCAGCGCGCCGGCGGCCTCGACGATCGCCTGCGTGTTGGACGTGAAGCCGCCGTCGGGCGCGACCTGGCTCTCGCCGCCGTAGCGGATGAGCGCGAACTCGGCGTCTGGGGCGCGCAGGATGCCGACCTCGTCGCGGATGGCGTTCACGCGCTGCGTGGAATACGCGGCGAGCACCGTGGGGTCTGCCGGCTGATCGATGGGCACGTTGGCCGACGCGTCCACCACGAACACGACGCGCAAGGGGAAGCTGCGCTCCGCGGGGTTGTCGGTGCACACCTGCCCGACGAACGCCACCTTGTCCGCCTGCGACGGCACGTCGACGGGGTCGTAGAGCGTGGCGGCGGAGCACGAGGCCACGCACAGCGCCGCCACCCCGACGAGGGCGACGAGCGACACGCGTGCGGCGAAGTTTTGCAGGTGGGCTCGGCGCATCGCGCGAGCATAGCGCGCTCGTCGTGGCTGCCGCACGCCGGCGCCTGGGGGCGGCGGCCCCGCCCAGCACGGGGATGCATGCCCCGCGTGTGCCCGTGTGCGCCTCGCGGCCCGCGGGCGCGCGGCCCGCGGCTTCGGCTAGGATGCGGGGATGCGCAACGCCTGGCTCGCGTCGTCGTCCGCGTCGTTGTTGTTCCTCGCCTGCGGCTGCGAGGTGCTGCAGCCGGCGAAGCCGCCGCCCGAGCCCCAGCCCGGCACGTTCCTGTCGACGCCGTTTCCCGACGTGCGATCGCTCAACGACGTGATCGTGCTGAAGCCCGGCCTCGCCTACGCCGTCGGCACCGGCGGCACCATCCTCAAGCTCACGGGCACCACGTGGAGCAAGGAGGACAGCGGCGTCACCGACAATCTCGAGTCCATCTCGGGCTTCCTCAAGGACGCCGGCAGCGACACCGAGACCGAGGTGATGCTCGCGTGCGGCTTCAACGGCGTCGTCCTGCAGCGCACGGATCCGGGCGCCTGGGCGGTGGTCCCGTCGGGCACCACCAACGTGCTGTTCTCCGTCGCCGTTCGCAGCGAGACCGACGGCTTCGTCGTCGGCGACGCCGGGACGGTGTTGCGCTGGGACGGAACGCAGCTCGTCGATCAGACCACGCAGACGCTGCAGCTGGTCGTCGGCCTCACCTGCAGCGTCGACACGGACTGCGGCGGCGGCAGCGTCTGCAACGGCGGCACGTGCAACAGCTTCTTCCCCATCCCCGAGCCCTTGAAGGGCGTCGGCGGCGGCAGCACCATGCTCGCCGTCGGCGCGCGCGGCGCCGTCTACAGCTTCGACGCCGACGGCGATCCGGTGAGCGGCCGCTGGCAGCGCGAGGACTCCGGCACCACGCGTCCGCTCGCGGGGATCTTCACCGAGTCGGGCGTGTGGATGCCGGCCACCGACGGCGTGCTGCTGTTCAGGAACGGCGCCGACGACTACGACGACGAGAGCTTCCGCACGCCGGCGCCCGTGTTCCTCCAGGACGTGTGGGTCGACGGCGGCAACATCTTCGCGGTCGGCCTCGGCCAGGACATTTTCCATCGCGACGGCAGCGGGGCCTGGAGCCTCACCACGGTGGCGGAGGACGCCGAGATGCGCGGGATCGACGGCTTCGAGGCGCCGCCGGACGACGATCCCAAGGGCGATCCCATCGCCACCTTCATCGCCGTCGGCGGCGGCGGCCGCATCGTGCGCGGACCGTTCGTCCTTCCCGTCGACGGCGAATCGGTGCTCAGCACCCGCCTGAGCGACACGGACTTCGTATCGCCCTGACGCCTACAGCGGTGCCCTCGTCTTCGGCGGCCGGCCTCCGCTATGCTGCCGCCATGCTGAAGGCGCTCCTCGTCGCTTCCCTGGTCTGTTTCTCCGGCTCGGCCCTCGCGGCCCACCATGCGCCGCACGCGAAGGCGTCGTCGTCGGTGAAGCTCGCCAAGAGGTCGCGCCACTCGAAGAAAGCCGACAAGGCCAAGGAGAAGGAGAAGGCGGAGCCGGCGGACCGGCCCGGGCCCCACTCCGATCCTCGCGCGGCGGCCCCCGCGGCGGTGACGCCGGCGGCGGAGGCGCGGCACGGGATGTCCCGCATCGAGTTCGATGATCGCCTCGTGCAGGGGCAGACCAACAAGGCCAACGCCATCTATCTCTTCGAGCGCCGCGCGAGCGCCCTGCGGTCACTGCTCAAGAAGCGCACGAACTTCCACGAAGAGATCGACGAGACCCTCGAGTAGCCGCCCGGTCCTCGCCGTTCGAACGTGAAAAAGGAGTAGGGCGTGCTCGTCCTCCAGGTCTTCATCATGAGAAACGGTGCCTTCGAGGGCACCGAGATGGTCACCGGCGATCGCATCGAGATCGGCCGCGACCCGCAAAACGCGCTCGTCCTCGACGACGAGTCTTGCTCGCGCCGCCACGCGGCGATCTTCGAGCACGACGGCAAGCTCGCCATCCAGGACCTCGGCAGCGCCAACGGCACGCGGATCAACGGCGAGCCGGTGGGCAACGGGCGTTTCATCGGACCGCGCGACGACATCGCCGTCGGCGTCTTCATGCTCAAGGTGAAGCTGATGTCGGGCGCCGCGCGCGCGGCGGCGCCGGCGCCCATGGCGCCTGATCCCACGCGCATCGTGCAGGTGCCGCAGCCGGTGCTGCCGCAGCCGTCGCGCGCCCCGGTGCCGAGCGCGGGCTCGCTCGCCATCGGCAGCGCCGACAACGAGCGCACCGCCGTGGGCCTCGAGATGGCGATGACCGAGGCGTCGACGCCCGGCGCCATCTCGGGCAGCTCGAGCGAGGCCACGTTGACGGTGCCCGGCCCGCCGCCGGTGCCGATGTCGATGTCGGAGCCGTCGTCGCCGAGCCTGCGGCCCGAGCTCGAGTCGCACCCCGACGTCACCGCGCCCGAGGCGTCGCTGCCGGCGCTCGCGGAGGCGCCCACCGTGCCGAGGGGCACGCAGCGGCCGCAGCTCACCAGCCCGACGCCGCAGGCGGCGCCGGGCCGGCACCTCCCGCGCCCGGCGGCGCCCGACGTGCCGATGCCGATGGCGATGGACGACTTCCCCATCCCCGCGGCGCCCGTCAACACCGACGGTGAGCCGCTGCCGGCGCTGCGCTTCGCCCCGCGCTTCCTCGAGGAGGAGCTCGTCGAGGAGGAGACCGAGCCCGTGTGGTCGCTGGTGCAGCGGCTGGTGAAGCCGAGCGGCCCGGAGAAGAGCAAGGAGCCGCTGCTCGAGGTGCTGCACTACCGCGGCGAGCACGTCGTCGACCACAGCGTCTTGCGTCCCGGTGACACCTTCCGCCTCGGCGCGGGCATGAGCCGCGCCGAGCGACGGGAGGCGGGCATCGACAAGGTGGTGCCCATCGCGCGCCTGAAGAAGGGTGGCGTCGCGGAGGTGTTTCAGCGTGAAGAGGTGTCGGGGCGCTTGCTGCGCGGCAACCAGCAGACCGAGGTGAAGCCCGGCGGCGGCCCGGTGCCCATCACCGAGGGCGAGCTCGCGAGCCTGCGCGTGGGCAACGAGCGGGTGTTCCTGCGCTTCGCCGGCGCGCCTCAGCTCGTGTGGACGCGCGACGACGCCGCCGAGGATCGCTTCAACCGCCGCTTGAACGGCATCGCCGCCGGAGCGTCGGTGGGGTTGTTCCTCATCTTCGCGCTCATCTCGTGGATCCTGCAGTACCGAAACGCCGATCAGGAGATCATCGCGCTCGAGGACGACAGCTTCGCCGAGGTGGAGATGAAGCCCCTCGAGATGGAGAAGCCGCCGGAGCCGGAGAAGCCGCCGGAGCCCGTGGAGACCAAGGAGCCCGAGGCCGTCCCCGACAAGAACCCCACGCCCGTCACCAAGGCGGACAACAAGCCCGCGCCCAAGGAGCAGGCGGCGAAGAAGCCCGGCGTGATGGACATCCTCAACAACATCCCGAAGGTGAATTCGTCGGCGTCGAACCAGAACCTCACGGCGGCGCTCTCGAACATCAAGGGCGTGCGCGTGCCCGGCGGCGCCGCCGGCGTGAAGGTGAGCGCGCTGATCGGCAAGGCGCCGACGTCGGGCGTGCAGATCGGCGGCGCGGCGGGCGGCTTGTCGACGAGCGGCATCAACTCGCTGTTCCGCAAGGACGGGCAGGCGGGCGCGCTCGGGGGCAAGGGGGACAGGAAGGTCGCCGGACGCGTCACCACGCTGCCCCGTCAGATCGTGCGCAAGGGCGAGGGCTCGCTGTCGAAGGAGGAGATCCAGAAGGTCATCCAGCGGCACATCGGCGAGATTCAGTACTGCTACGAGAAGCAGTTGCGGACGCAGCCGGGCCTCGCGGGTCGCGTGCAGCTCGAGTGGGTGGTGGCGCCCGGAGGTCGCGTCACCGTCGTCAAGGTGGCGAACTCGTCGCTGCCGAGCGCCGCCGCCACGGGCTGCATGGTGTCCAAGGTGAAGCGGTGGAAGTTCCCGTCGCCGAAGGGCGGGTCCGTCACCGTGGTGTTCCCCTTCGTGTTCAACACCGTCTAAGCCGTGCTGTCACTCGCCCTCCTCGTCGCGCTGCAGGCGCCGCTTGCACCCACGCCCATCGGCGCGCCGCCGCCGGCGCCGGCGGCGGCGGCGCGTGCCGAGGACGCCGTCGTCATCGCCCTCGACAATCGGATCGTGAAGGACCAGGCGCCGGGGGCGTTTTTGACGCGCACCGTCGCCGCGCTCGAGAAGCTCCGCGGCGTGCGCGTGCTGCGCATCTCCGACGGCAGGAAGCGCCTCGACGCGCGCGGTGACAAGGAGCTGTCGCGCTGCGCCGACGACGCGGGCTGCCTCGCCACCGCGGCGCGGGAGATCGGCGCGGACATCGTCGTCACCGTGCGCCTCACGCGCCGAACCGGGGCCTACTTCCTCGCGCTCACGCGCATCAGCGCCCTGCGCCCGCAGATGAGCGATGACGCCGCGACGCTCGCGGGCAGCGAGCAGGACGCGTTGAAATTCGTCGCCGACGCCGTCGCGGAGCTTTTCCCCGACACGGAGGAAAAGGCCCCGTAGCGCAGCCCCCGCGCCCCGAGGACTCCGTGCGACGGCGTGCGCGCGACCCGCGCTGCGCGCAGGTGCGGCCGGGCAGGCGCGATGTCGGCGCCGGGTGTGCGCCTCCGCGCGAACGCCGTGCGTACGTCGCCCGCCGCGGACGGCGTGGCGCCGCAAAGAACGTCCCACGCTCGCGCCGAGGCGCCGAACGGATGTAGAACCACGACGTGCATTCCATCGCGAACCCCACCGCACCACGCGGTCGTGCCTGCACCGCAGCCGCCGTCCTCGCCGCGTTGACGCCTCTTTTGGCCTCAACGCATGCGCGCGCCGACTACGACGATGAGGACAGCGGCGGCAACGCCGTCGTCATCCAGGAGCGCGAGTTCAAGATGGCGAACGAGTTCACGCTGTCGACGGGCATCCTGCCGCTCGATGCGTTCCAGAAGGGCATCCCGCTCACGGCCCGCTACACGCTGCACTTCGACGACTTCAACGCCTGGGAGATCATCGGCGGCACCTACAGCCTCAACCTCGACAGCGGGCTGTCGGGCATCCTCGCCGACAAGTTTGCGGTGCAGGCCGAGATCCTGCCCAAGCTCCTCGTCGTCGCCGACACCAACTACGTCGCCAAACCGTTCTACGGAAAGTTCGCGCTCTTCAACAAGATGATCATCTACGAGGAGCTCTTCCTGAACGCGGGCTTGACCGTCAGCTACTGGTCCGACGGCTCCTTCCGGCCGGGACCCGACTTCGGCGCCGCCATCCGCTTCTTCGTCTGGGACTTCCTGTCCTTGCGCTTCGATATCCGGCACGCGCTCGTCATGAACGGCATCCCCTACTTCGACCCGAACGCGCAGGTCGACGGCGTCCTGCAGTTGCTCGCCGGCGTCTCGTTCAACGTGGGAGGCGGCTGATGCCCGCCGTCCTTCGCACCGTCCTTTGCACCGTCCTCGCGCTCGCGGCGGCGGCGCCCGCGCTCGCCGACAACGATGACACGGACATCAAAGAGCCCACGCGCGTGGTGATCCAAAACCGCAAGTACAAGCTCGGCACGGAGCTGACGTTCGAGGCGGCCACCCTCCCGCTCGATCCCTTCTACAAGGGCATCGCGGGCACCGCGCGGCTCACGTTCCACTTCAACGACTTCAACGCCTGGGAGGTCGCCGGCGGCACCTACAGCTTCAACCTCAACTCGAGCCTCACCGATCAGCTCGAGAAGAACTTCGGCGTGCAGGCTGCGCAGCTCCCGGGGCTGCAGTTCATGGTCGAGAGCGACTACATCATGAAGCCGTTCTACGGAAAGTTCGCCCTCGCCAACCGCACGCTGCTGTACCAGGAGGTCTACCTGGCCGTCGGCGGCACCGCGTCGTTCTGGACGGACAACTCGCTGCGCTACGGACCCAACTACGGCGGCGGCATCCGCTTCTTCCTCGCGGAGTGGTTCAGCTTGCGCTTCGACATCCGCCACGCGGTCGTGTTCTCCAAGATCCCGTTCGTCGACAAGGACGCCACCCTCGACGGCGTCCTCTATCTGGGCGTGGGCGCGTCCTTCAACCTCGGAGGCTGACGATGATCCTCGCGCTCACCGTCGCCCTCTCCTTCGGGCTGGCCGGCGCCGACGCCAAGGCGTCGCCCGCCCCCGCGGCCGCGCCGGCCGCCGGGGCGCAGCCCGCCCCAGGTGACAAGCCCGCCGACGCCGACAAGCCCGCCGAGGGCGAAGGCGAAGGCGACGACAACGAGACCGTCGTCTCCACCGTGCCCGACAGCGTCTTCGACGAGGCCGTGCAGGACTTCGACCAGGGCAAATACAAGAGCGCCGCCGAGAAGTTCTGGCACTACCTGAGCGGCAACGAGCAGACCGCCGACCACTACGAGTGGGCCGAGTTCTACATCGCGCGCTCGTTCCTGCGGATGGGCCTGAACCACGCCGGCGTCGAGTACCTGTACAACGTCGCCAAGGAGCGCAAGCGCCCGGAGCTGCTGCCGGAGGCGCTGCGCGAGATCGAGCACATCCGCGACACCGTGCCTTTCGATTCGGAGCTGCTCGACACGGACCTCCTGCGCGGCGGCGACTTCGGCGCCCTCCCGCCCGACGTGAAGAGCTTCGTCGAATACCAGCAGGGCCGGCTCGACCTGCTCGACGGCCGGCGCGAATGGGCCCAGCGCCACTTTGATCGCCTCGCCCACACGAGTGACGACGAGCAACGCGTGCAGCGCTACGCCCTGCGGGCGCGTCTGGCGGAGGCCATCGCCGACCTCAAGGCCACGCACGCGCAGGACACCAAGGCCAAGCGCGACAAGCGCATGCACGCGCAGGAGATGCTCGTCGACGTCGCCAAGTCCAAGATCGACGACTTCAAGGTGAAGAACGACGCCAAGCGCGTGGTGGCGGAGCTGCTGTTCGAGGAGAAGGACTTCGACGGCGCCCTCAAGATGTACAACTCCATCGAGGTGCCGTTCCTGTCCGAGGAGGAGGCCAACCTCTTCCTGGAGAAGGCGTGGACCCGCTACTACAAGGGAGACGCGCGCGGCACGCTCGGCATCCTCCTGACGCTCGACGCGCCGTCGTACCGCAAGTTCTTCAAGCCGGAGCGCTTCGTGCTGAAGGCGCTCGCGTACAAGTCGCTGTGCCACTACGCGGCGGCCAAGGCGGCGGCGCGGGAGTTCCTGCGGCGCTACGGGTCGTCGCTCGAGGAGATCCGGCGCTCACGCGACCCGCTCACCGATCCCGTCGTGCGCACCGCCGCGGTGCAGAGGAAGAAGCCCAAGCGCATGTACGCGTTCCTCGATTCGCTCCAGCACGAGCGCGACAACGTCGACCGCTTCTCCGACGAGTTCGGGCTCGCCACCCACCTGGCCCGGATCTACGACCTCAAGATCGCCGAGGTGAATCGCTCCCTCAATCGCGTGGTCAAGGACGAGGCCGTCAAGGTGGCCACGGAGCTGCTCGACTACGAGGAGCAGGCCCGCCTCGTCGACTACGAGGTGAGCCTCGAGGTGTTCAAGCGCCTCAAGAAGGGCAATGGCAAGAAGGTGGTGGACCAGGAGCCACCCATCCCGCTCGGCTCGCGGCAGGTCTACTACCGCTTCGACGGTGAATATTGGAACGACGAGCTGCACGACTACCGCTTCCGCATCGACAACCGCTGCTTCGGCGAGGAGCTGTTCGAATGAGGCCCCGCGCTCCTTCCCGTGTCGCGCGCCCGACGGTCGCGCTCGCCGGCGCCCTCCTGTGCGGCACCGTCGTGTGCACGTTTGCGACGTCTTGCGGCACCACCACCGCCGCCAGCGGCGCCATGGGCAAGCTCGAGAGCGAGAAGCAGGAGCTGATGCGCCTCAAGCGCGACATCGTCAAGGTCGACAAGTCCGTCGAGGTCACCAAGCAGCTCATCCAGCGCAGCAAGGGCGAGCGCTATCTCCCCGACCTCTACTTCCGCCTGGCCGAGCTCTACATTGAGAAGTCGCGCCTGGTGTACTTCCGCATCCTCGAGGAGGCAGGCGCCGACGACAAGGCCGCGGTGGTCGCGCCCGAGGCCCGCCTGTTGAAGGACCAGGCCATCGCCGTGTACCGGCGCATCCTGTCGGAGTTCCCGGACTACCCGGACAACGACAAGATCACGTTCTTCATCGCGCACGAGTACCGCGAGCTCGGCAACTTCCAGGAGATGATCAAGACGTACGAGGAGCTCATCTCCAAGTACCCCAAGAGCAACTTCCGCTTCGAGGCGTGGCTCATCCTCGGCGACTACCACTTCGACAAGGGCGACATCGACGAGGCCATCGCCAACTATCGCTCCATCCTGAAGGGGCCGGAGACGTACGCGCACAACATGGCGCGCTACAAGCTCGCCTGGTGCTACATCAACAAGGACAAGACCAACCTCGCCGTCGACCTGTGGGAACAGGCGGTCAAGACGCCGACCCCGCCGGAGCCGGGGGCGGAGCAGACGGGGTCGTCGCTCATCGAGAAGCCCGCGCGCCTCGACGTGCGCCAGGACGCGCTGCGCGACCTCGCCTACTACTACGCCGAGGCCCGTGACCCGCGCACCGCGCTGCCGTTCTTCCAGAACCTCACGGTGTCGAGGTCCGAGTACAAGATGGCGCTCGAGAAGCTCGCCAAGCGCTTCCAGATCAAGACCATGTACGAGGAGTCGGCCAAGGTGTACCGCGAGCTCATCCGCGTGTCCGCCGACGTCGACCGCGACCTCGAGTGGGCGGAGGCGGTCTACGAGGCGGCGGTGGCGGCCAAGGATCTCGCGCACGCCGACGACGACGTCGTCATGCTCTCGGAGGTGTCCGCCCGCTACAAGTACTGGTGGCGTGCGAACGAGGAGGACAAGAAGGTCCTCAAGGACTTCGAGCTCCTCACGCGCAATCTCTCCACCCGCCTGCACGCGCTGGCCAAGGAGAAGAAGGATCCCGACCTCTACGCGCGCGCCGCCACGGCGTACAAGAGCTACCTCTCGGTGTTCGAGGACAGCCCCGAGCGCTTGGCGATGGAGTGGAACTACGCGGAGACGCTGTTCTCCGCCAAGCAGTTCGTGAAGGCGGGCCGCCAGTACGAGCAGGTGCTCAAGGACCTCTCGCCCGCCGGCAAGCCGTCCGCGGCCGGCAAGAAGCCCGCGGACGCCAAGGGCAAGCCGGACGCCAAGGCCGGCAAGCCGGACGCCAAGGCCGGCAAGCCGGACGCCAAGAAGGGTGACGTGAAGGTCGCCAAGGCGGACGACAAGAAGGCCAAGCCGACGGCGCCGGCGCCGTCGGACCTCGCCAACACCTCGGGCTCCCTCGAGGGCGACCGCAAGCAGGCGATGTACTCGGCCATCCTCAGCTACTTCGAGGCGTTGAAGAACGAGGAGAAGGGCACGCGCTTCGACTCCATGATGGCGCGCGAGGGCATCAAGGACCTCGGCGGAAAATTCGTCGCCAAGTATCCCGACGATCCCAACACGCCCAACGTGAAGTTCAACGTCGCGCGCGCGTATTACGAGCAGGGCCTGTACGACAAGGCCATCGAGCTGTTCGTCGCGTTCGTCAAAGAGCACCCCACCAACAAGGACGCCAACACCGCCGCCGAGCTCACGCTCGACTCGTACTCCCAGAAGGAGGACTTCCTCGGCCTCGCCAAGCAGGCCAAGGAGTTCGCCACCATGCCGCTGCCCGACGCCGCCAAGTTCACCAAGATGGCGAGCGACGCCGAGCAGGAAGAGATCAACCGCAAGACCATCAACGCCGAGAGCGGCAAGGTGGCCGAGGCGCTGTCTTCCTTCGTCGGCGCGCACAAGGGTGACGCGGTCGCGGCCAAGGCGCTGTACCAGGCCTTCGTCATCGCCAAGGACCGCCGGAACATCTCCGACATGGAGAAGACCGGGCGCCAGCTCCTCGCCGACTACGGCAACACCAAGTACGCCAAGGAGGTGCTGCCCGGGCTCGCCGAGCAGGCCATCCGCGTCAGCCAGATCGAGCACGCCGCGCAGCTGTACGAGGAGTACGCGCGCCGCTATCCCGAGGGCCAGGCCTCCGACGACCTGCTCGAGGGCGCCGCCGGCATCCGCACCGGCCTCGGTCAGTTCCCTGAGGCCATGAGCGACTACGAGCGCCTCACCAAGCAGGGCGAAGAGGGCAGGCGGCCGGGGTGGTTCGCCAAGCTCGCCGAGATCGCGGCGCGCAGCGGCGACTGGCGTCGCGCCGAAGACGCCGCGCTCGCCATCGCCGACAACGGCGCCCACGCGGTGCTCGCCAACTGCATCGCGGGCGAGGCCGCGCTCCGCACCGCCAAGCCCGACGTCGCCAACGAGCGGCTCCAGGCCGCGGTCATGGCCGCGCAGAAGAACCGCGGCAACGAGGACGGCCCCGAGTGGGTCGCGCGCGCGCTCTATCTGCTCGGCGAGATCGTGCGCACCGACTACGAGCGCGTGCAGTTCGGCGTCGGCGACGAGGGCGCCGCGCTCCAACAGAAGTTCCAGCTCCTCGACGAGCTGCAGGCCACGTACGTCGAAGCCATCAAGGTCGGCGATCCCGAGTGGGCCATGGGCGGCCTCTACCGCGTGGCCAACGCGTACAAGCAGGCCGCCGACTTCCTGGACAACGCGCCGTCGCCGCAGGGCGCGTCGCCGGAGGACGAAAAGCAGTACCGCGCGGCCCTCGCCGAGCGCTCCGGCCCGCTGCGCAAGCAGGCGGCGGAGGCGCTGCAGGCGTGCAAGGACCAGGCGAAGAAGCTGGAGGCGTTCAACCGCTTCACCAAGGCGTGCATGTCGGGCGCGCAGGTGCAGGACGACGGGGACAACCCCCGGCCGCGCCCGGCCGGCGTGGCCATCCCGAACCGCGACAAGCTCGAGGCCAAGCTCGTCGAGAGCCCCAAGGACGTGAACACCCTCACGCAGCTCATCCGGGCCGCCATCTCGGTGAAGGACTACCCGCTCGCGGGCGTCCTCGCCGAGCGCGCGCTCGAGATCGACGAGCGCAGCTCGGCGCTCAACAACCTCCGCGGCGTCGCCTTCGCCGGCTCCAACCAGATGCAGGCGGCGGCGGGCGCGTTCAAGAAGGCCACCAAGCTCGACAGCCACAACAGCGCGGCGTGGGCCAACCTGGGCACGCTCTACTCGCTGTACGGCAACGAGGACCGCGCGCGGGAGGCTTTCTTCCACGCGGGCAACTTCGACGCGTCGTCGCCCGACGTCATGACCGGCGCCGCAGCCGCGAAAGGAGGCCGCTGATGCGTGCGTTCGTCGCCGTCCTCGCGCTCGGGCTCGCGAGCGGGTGCGCGGGCTTGTCCCACCGCGTGGATCGCTCGCTCCTCGACCAGGTCCCCAACGAAGAGCTGCTCTTGCTCTTCGACGCCGAAAACGCCGTGTTCATCGCGCGCGACGAGTCCGACCTCGCCACGCGCAACCTCGAGGACGCGCGCAAGGCGCTCAAGCGCGCAGACGCCTACAAGAAGGTCATCGAGGAGCGCCGCACCTCGGGCGCCGCCATCGACAGCGCCGAGGTGCTCCAGCTCCTCGAGCAATGGAACGACGCGCGCATCGAGATGCGCAAGAAGGAGGTCGCGCTGCGCGAAGAGGAGCTCAGCACCTCCGGCGTCCGGCTGTGGGCGGCGCGCGCGCGCTACGAGCGAGCCAAGGCCAAGCTGGTCAAGGACTTCAACCCCGCCGGCGGCGCCAACATCGACCTCGCGGACTTCGACGAGCAGGTGAAGGACTGGGAGGCGAAGGAGCAGGAGGTCCTCAAGGGCTTGAAGAAGCGCGAGGACGCCATGCTCGCCGCGCGCGAGGCCTACATCGCGCTCGCCGTCCAACTGCAAAAGGCCTCCAAGGGCGCCTACGGCGGCCCCTGGGCCAATCTCCTCGATTGAGCTAGTTTCGCAAGCGGCCGCTCCCGCCGGTCGCAGTGACAGAGGCCCCTTGCCGTGATCTTCGCCTCCCTCGTGCTCGCCCTCGCCGCCGCTCCCGATGCGGGCGTCCCCGCGCCGCCGCCGGCTCCTGTCGAGGGGGGCTCGCGCGACGAGGTCCACCTCTCCGACGGCCCCGCCGAGGTGCCCCCCAAGAAGGCCGGCATCCCGTTTTACGAAGACCTGGTGAAGAAGACGCCGGGCAATCCCAACGCGCACCAGCAGCTCGCCGCCGCCTTCGCGCGCCAGGGCAAGACCGACGACGCCCGCCGGGAGGCGCGGCGGGCCATCGAGCTCGCTTCCGCGCTCAACCCGGGCGACGAGGGCGCCAGGGCCGCGGTGGCGGAGGCGCACCAGGCGCTGGCGCTCGTCGAGGAGGGCGCCGGCAACCTCGCCGCCGCCGAGAAGGAGCTGAACGAGGCCACGGCCGCCGACGGGAACGTCGAGTACAAGCTCGACCTCGCCCGCGTGCTCTTCCTCCAGTCCAAGATTGGCGGTGATCACGGGGCGGAGGCGGTGTGGAACGACATCGCGCAGAGCTTCGCCGCCGACGTCGACGTGCAGTTCGCGCTCGCCGACGCCTACAAGGACCTCGGCCGCTACGAGGACGCGTCCGCCGCCTACGAGCGGGCGCTCGCCCTGGCCACCGAGCCGGGCAGCGAGAAGCGCATCGATATCCTCCTCGAGGAGGGGCGCATGCTCGCAGACCGCGGCAACAACACGCAGGCGCTCGGGCTGTTCACGCAGGCCCGCTCCGAGGCGCCCGGGTCCGCGGAGGTGCTCTACAACCTTGGCGTGCTCTACGTGCGGCTCGGCCAGAACGACGCCGCCGTGAACGCGTTCAAGGATGCGCTCAAGATCGACCCCGACCTCGTGAAGGGGCACAACAACCTCGGCGTCGCCCTCGACAAGGCCGGGCGCCACGACGAGGCCATGGCGGCCTTCCAGAAGGCCGTCGAGCTCGACGCGCGCTTCGCCGACGCCGCCTACAACCTCGGCCTCGTCAGCTTCAAGCTGCACAAGTTCAAGGAGGCGCGGGCCGCGTTCGAGAAGGCGCTCACCATCAATCCCGAGATGGCCGACGCCAAGTTCTACCTGGGCGAGGTCTACTACCAGCTCGGCGACCACAAAAAGGCGCTGCAGGTCTACAAGGAGGCGCTCCGCAGCAACCCCGAGGACGGCTCCTCGCACCGCCGGCTGGGCGACATCTACCTCGAGAAGGGCGACGTCAGCCTGGCCATCGGCGAGTACTGGGCCGCCGTCGACGCCGACGAGAAGGACACCTCCAACCGCGCGCAGTTGATGCGTGTGCTGCTGGTCCGCAACGACGAGGGAGACGTCCGGCGCGCCGTGAAGCTCGGCGACGACGGCCTCGACCTCGACCCTTCGGCGCTCGAGGTGCGCGAGGCGCTCTCCGAGGCCGAGGTGCAATACGGGCGCTCCAAGCGGGCGGAGCAGGTCCTCGAGGCCGGCACCAAGGTGATGCCGGCGGACCCGCGCACCCACGTGTTGCTCGGGCGCTTCCTCCTCGACCAGGGCAACCTGCCGGGGGCCAAGCTGAGCATCGATCAGGCGCTCAAGCTCGATCCGAAGAACGCGCCGGCGTTGGCGGCGTCCGGCAAGCTCGCGGAGCTCGGCGGCGACAGCAAGACGGCCATCAAGCTCTTCAAGCAGGCGCTCGCCCTCGACGCCACCCTCACCGACGCCCGCGCCGACCTCGGGCGCATCCTGTACGTCGAGGACAAGAACACCGAGGCGCTCAAGGAGCTCAAGCGCGCCACCGAGGACGCACCCAAGCTCGGCAAGGCGTGGTTCTACCTCGCGTTCGCGCAAAACAAGGCAGGCCGAGGCGAAGCGGCCGTGGAGAAGTCGCTCAAAAAGGCGGTGGAAAACCAGCCGGACCTCGCCGAGGCGCACTTCCAGCTCGGCTGCATCGCCCTGCACCAGCATCGCCTCAACGACGCCAAGAAGGCCTTCGAGGCCGCGGTGAAGGCGCGCGATTCGTACGAGGAGCCGCGCACCTATCTGGAGCTCATCGCCTCGGGCGCGGCTCCGTCACAGTGCACGAGCGAAAAGAAGTGACGCGCTCATGAACAACGTCGTCTGCATCGGCGCGCAGTGGGGTGACGAGGGCAAAGGTCGCATCGTGGACCGGCTCTCCGAGCGCTGCGACGTCGTCGTGCGCTTCCACGGCGGCAACAACGCGGGCCACACCGTGGTGGTCAACGGCGTCACCACCGTGCTCCACCTCGTGCCGTCCGGCGTCCTGCACCCCGGGAAGCTCTGCGTCATCGGCAGCGGCTGCGTCGTCGATCCCGAAGTGCTCATCCAGGAGCTCGAGATGCTCGCCGCGCGCGGCGTGCTCCCGCCGCTTGCGCCCGTGCCGGCCACGGGGGTCCCTGCCGCGGCGGTGGCGGCGCCGCCGAAGGGCACCGGCCAAGACGGCGGAGACGTCGGCGGCGGCCGCCGCCTGGTCATCTCCGATCAGGCCCACGTCATCCTCCCGTTCCACAAGCGCATCGACAAAGCGCGCGAGGCCGCGCGCGGTCGCGGCAAGATCGGCACCACCGGCCGCGGCATCGGCCCCGCGTACGAGGACAAGGCCGCGCGGCGCGGGATGCGCGTCCACGACCTCGTCGACCCTGTGAAGGTGGCGCAGCACATCCGCGACGGCGCCATGTTCGCCTCGTCGATGCTCGAGGCGCTCGACGGCGAGCCCTACAAGGGCTCCGAGATCGAGGAGATGATCGCGCGCACGCGCGCCCAGGGTCAGCAGCTCAAGCCGTTCGTCGACGACGCCGGCGACGTCGTCGCCAAGGCCGCGGCGCGCGGCTCCCGCGTGCTCTTCGAGGGCGCGCAGGGCACCTTGCTGGACCTCGACCACGGCACCTATCCGTATGTGACGTCGTCCAACTGTCTCGCCGCCCACGCCGCCGTCGGCACCGGGGTCGGGCCGCAGGTGCTCGGACGCGTGCTCGCCGTCGCCAAGGCGTACACCACGCGCGTCGGCGAGGGCCCGTTCCCCACGGAGATGGACGAGGAGACCGGCCACAAGATGCGCAAGCTCGGCAACGAGTTCGGCGCCACCACCGGCCGCCCGCGCCGCTGCGGTTGGCTCGACCTCGTCGCCCTCAAGTACGCCGTGCGGCTCAACGGCGTCACCGACCTCGCCGTCACCAAGCTCGACGTGCTCGTCGGGTTCGGCGACCTCCAGGTGTGCACCGCCTACGAGCTCGACGGCGAGCGCATCGAGCGCTTCCCCCACGACGCCGACGTGCTCGCCCGCGCCAAGCCGGTCTACGAGACCTTCCCCGGCTTCGGCGATCAGCCGCTCGTGAAGCCGGGGGCGCCGGCGCCCAAGACGCTCGACGAGCTGCCGCAGAACGTGAGGAGCTACGTCCACATGATCGCGGATCGCCTCGGCGTCCGCTTGAGCATCGTCGGTGTCGGCCCTGGGCGCGGGCAGGAGCTCTTCCTCGAGGATCCGCTCGGATGACGCAGGCGACGCCGAGCGAGGTTCGGCGTGTCACCCCGGGTGGGGAACGGCTGGATCGAGAGGCGCAGAAGCGTCGTGAGCTCACCTCGAGCGCGCTCGAGCGCACCCGCGCCGTCGTCGACGAGGTGCTCGGGCGCGCCGGCCGCGACGGCGAGCGCATGGTCTGCTACGCGCGCATCGCGCTCGCCGGGGTCATCGCGCTCCTCTGGCCGGTGGCCACGTGGGACGAGCTGCAGGCCGGGGTGCCGTCGGACTTCGCCGTCATCGGCCTGGCGCTGGCGGCGCTCGTGTTCTCGGGGTGGATGCTGCTGCGGCTGCGCCGAGGCACCGTCTCGAGCGGCGTCCGCACGCTCTCGATCTTCGCCGACGCCGCCATCGTCCTCGGGCTGCTGGCGAGCTTCGTGGCGCTGCCGCCGCCGGGCTATCTCGGCATCGGCCGCATCTCGGGCATCGGCGCCGCGTACTTCGCCATCCTCGCCGCCGGCATCCGGCTGTCCAAGCGCGGCGCCGTGCTCGCGGCCATCATCTTCACCGCCGGCATCGCCGCCCTCATGATGACCGACGTGATGCGAAACGGCGTGCACGACACGCTCGGCAACGTCGTCACCATCGGCGCCCTCGTGGTGACCGCCGGCGTCTTTTCGTGGCTCATCGCCACGCGGACGCACGCCTTGGTGCTCGAAGGCGCCGCGCAGACGCTGCTCGCGGAGCGGGCGCGGGCGCGCCTGGGCTCCTACGTCTCGGAGGAGGTGGCGGAGCACGCGCTCGAGGCGGACAGCATGCGCCTGGGCGGCGTGCGGCAGGACGTCGCCATCCTGTTCTCCGACCTGCGCAGCTTCACGTCGACGTCCGAGAAGATGGACCCCGAAGATCTCGTGCGCGAGCTCAACGAATACTTCGAGCTGATGGTGGCGGCGGTGACGGTGGAGCGCGGCGTCGTCGACAAATACATCGGCGATTCGATCATGGCCGTGTTCGGCGCGCCGGTGAAGCGCGACGACGACGCCGCGCGGGCCGTGCGCGCGGCGTTCGGCATGGAGCGGGCGCTGGAGACGCTGAACGCGTCGCGTGAAAAGCGCGGGCTGCAGCCGCTGCGTCACGGCATCGGCGTGCACTACGGCACGGCCGTGGCGGGGAACATCGGGACCGCAGCGCGCGCGCAGTACACGGTCATCGGCGACACGGTGAACGTCGCCGCGCGGCTCGAGAGCTGCACGAAGGACGTCGGCGTCTCGGTGCTGGTCTCGCAGGCCGTCGTCGACAAGCTCGCAGGCGTCGAGGGCCTCCCCGCGCTGCAGCCCATGGGCGACGTCAAGGCCAAGGGCCGCGAAGAGAAGATCGCGGTGCACACGTTCTCTGCGGGGTGACGGCGGGCTCAGCGGGGTGACGACGCGCGGTGACGACGGGCCCGTACGACGAGGGCGCGCGCTCACGCGAGCTCGAGGGGACGGGCGAGGCGGTAGCCGAGCCCCTTTCTGGACTCGATGACGTCGAGAGACGGGTTCCCCGCGGCCAGCTTGCCGCGCACCTTGCGGACCAGGCCGCGCAGGTTGGCGTGCGTCGGCGCCTCCGACTTGAACGAGAGGGTCTCGAGGAGCAGCGCGGCAGGGACGAAGCCGCGCACCGCCGCGTCGAGCGCGCCCTCGTCGTCGAAGCGGCGGGCGAGCACGCACAGCAGCTCGTACTCGAGCTCAGAGAGTTGCACGCGCTCGTCGCCCCACAGCGCCATGGCGCCACCCTCCGTCACCGCGCACACCTTCAGCGGCCGACCGTCGTCGAAGCGCATGTCGCGCCGCGTGTCCATCGGCGGCTCGCGGGCCTGCGCCCGCAGCGCCTCGGCCACGGCGTCGACGTCGTCGTCGTCGACGGGAACGAACAGGAACGACACGCGCCGGCCGAAGGAGATCCGGTCCAGGGGCTCCAGCGGAAAGCGCCGGCTGACGGGCTCCCCGTTCACGAATGTGCCGTTTTCGCTCTGCGCGTCCGCCACGAACCACGCGTTCGAGCGCGGACGGTGCTCGAATAGCGCGTGCGCCAACGACACCGTCCGCTCCGCGATGCACAGGTCCGACGCCCGCGACCTGCCGACGGTCGCCGACTCGTACCCCACGACGGCGACCGCGTGCCCGGCGCCGAAGGCGTCGACGAGCACCGCGTTGCGCGCGCCCGCCACGGGCTCGGCCGCGCGCGCCGCGATCTGCTCGGGGCACAGCTCGACGTCTCCCGCGCCGTCGCCGCCCTCGGTGGTCACGCGGGCGTCGCGCGCGCACGTCGAGCAGAGCAGACCGCGCTCGCGAGGGTGCGTTCGACAGGCGAGACACAGCGCGTCCATCCTTCGAGGATAGCGGTCACGTCGTGTGAGCGGGCGCACGCGCGCACGCTCAGCGCACGCAGCGCCATCCCTCGGGTGCTCTCTCGCCGCGAGGGCGGCGCGTACGGTCTCCTCATCGCCGGCGACGCGCCGGCAGGAGGTGGCGGATGCTCGTCTATGCGTGGGCCTTGAGCGACATCGGCAGGAAGCGGGGGGACAACCAGGACGCGTTCCTCATCGCGCACGAGCTGAAGCTCTTCGCCGTCGCCGACGGCATGGGGGGACACAAGGGCGGCGCGGTGGCGTCCGACCTCGCCGTGCGTACCCTCGAGGAGAACGTGCGCCAAAGCGGGGGCGACGCCGCCACCCGCCTCGCTCGCTCCGTGCAGGCCGCCAACCGCCGCATCCACGAGCTCGCGCAGAGGGACCCCGAGCTCGACAACATGGGCACCACCACGTCGAGCCTCTTGTTCACCGGCGACCGCGCCGTCATCGCGCACGTCGGCGACAGCCGCGTCTACCTCGTGCGCGGCCGGCGCATCGTGCAGCTCACGGACAATCACTCCTTCGTCTTTCAGCAGCTCAAGGCCGGGCTCATCACCGAGGAGCAGGCGCAGCGGAGCCCCTATCGGAACATCATCATGCGTGGCGTCGGCATCGCCGCCGACGTCGAGGTCGACATCGTGAGCGTCGAGGTCTGCTCCGCGGACACCTTCGTCATCTGCTCCGACGGCCTGTCGAGCCTGGTCCGTGACGAGGAGATCCGACAGGCCGTCGACGACAACTTCCTGCACCGCGTCCCCGAGGTCCTCGTGGACCTGGCCAACGAACGCGGTGGAAACGACAACATCACCGTCGTCGTCGCCTACGCGGTGGACGAGGCCGAGATGGCGCTTGCCGCCGCCGCGTCGGGAGGCTAGGGTCACGGTTGACAAGAATGTCAAACTCACCGGAGGCCGCCGTGACTCTCGCAGACCGTGACGCCGTGATCGTCGATGCCGTTCGCACCGCCCGCGGCAAGAAGAAGGGGGGCGCGTTCGTGGACGTGCACCCGCAGGAGCTGCTGGCGCAGACCCTCCAAAAGGCGGTGGAGAAGAACAAGCTCGACCCCACCCTCATCGACGACGTCATCATGGGCTGCGTGACCCAGGTGGGCGAGCAGGGCCTCAACGTCGGCCGCGGCGCGGCGCTCGCCGCCGGGCTGCCCATCGAGGTCCCCGGCGTCACCCTCAACCGCTTCTGCGGCTCCGGCCAGCAGGCCGTGCACTTCGCGGCGCAGGCCGTGATGTCGGGCGTCAACGACGTCGTCCTCGCCGGCGGCATCGAGTCCATGTCGCGCGTGGCCATGGGCAGCGACGCCGTGGGCAACAGCGAGAGGAACACCGAGGGCCCCAACAGCAAGATGCTCGTGGAGCGCTTCCCCGGCCTCGTGCCCCAGGGCCTGTCCGCGGAGATGGTGGCCAAGAAATACGGCCTCTCCCGCGCCGACTGCGACGCCTTCGCCCTCGAGAGCCAGAAGCGCGCCGGCGCGGCCATCGAGCAGGGCCGGTTCAAAAACGAGATCGTCGTCGTCAACGGCCTCGAGCGCGACGAGCACGCGCGCCCGAACACCACGCTCGAGGGCCTCGCGGCCCTGAGCCCGCCGTTCCAGGAAGACGGCGTGGTCACCGCGGGCAACGCCTCCGGCATCGTCGACGGCGCGTCCTGCGTCCTCGTGATGTCGGCCAAGAAGGCCAAGGAGCTCGGGATGAAGCCCCGCGCCCGCATCCGCTCGATGGCCGTCGTCGGCAGCGAGCCCGAGATCATGCTCACGGGCCCGATGCCCGCCACCCGCAAGGCCGTGCAGCGCGCGGGGCTCTCCCTCGGCGACGTCAGCCTCTTCGAGGTCAACGAGGCGTTCGCGTCGGTGCCGCTCGCGTTCATGCAAGAGCTCGAGATCCCGCACGACAAGGTCAACGTGAACGGCGGCGCCATCGCCCTCGGCCACCCCCTCGGGGCCACCGGCGGGATGCTGTTCGCCACGCTCATCAACGAGCTCGAGCGACGCAACCAGACGTTCGGCGTCGTGACGATGTGCATCGGCTATGGCATGGGCACCGCCACGGTCGTCGAGCGCATCTGACCCCGCCGACATCGCGCGGGGCCCGGGCGTACGGTAGAGTCGCGGCGTGAGCCTCGCCGCTGCCGGCCTGTTGTGTGCGCTCGCGTCGCTGGCGCAGGCCCCCCCGTCGTCGTCGTCGTCGGTGGCGGCGCCGTCGTCGTCGCCGGCTGCGGACGGGAGCGCCGCCTCCTTCGTCGACCGCGTCGTCGCCAAGAAGCTCCTCGACGACGGCCGCTCCGGGGAGGCCAAGGCCGTGCTCCCGGGCATCAAGGCCCCGGGCAAGGCCGAGGCCCCCGCCGACGCCGCGGCCGAAGCGGCGAAGGAGCTCGGCAAGGCCGAGGCGCTCCTGAAAAAGAAGGACGCCAAAGGCGCGCTGGTCGCCTTCCGCCGGGCGCTCGCCAAGGCGCCGAAGACCGCGGCCCCGCTGTGGGGCATCTCCCGGGCCGCCGACGCCGCGGGCGACAAGGCCACCGGCAAGCGCTTCGCGCAGTTGTGCGTGCGAAGCACCGCCAAGGACCGCAGCGCCGGGATGCTCTCGTCGTGTCGGTGGCGCGCGGAGCAGCCCGACGACCTGCCGCCGGGGCCGCCGGCGTCCGGGCCGGGCGCGCCGGGGCAGGGCACGACGGGCGCCTTCGCGGCCGGCCTCCCCACGGGCGCCCTCCCGCTCAACGGGCCCCCGAACGGCCCCCCGAACGGCGCGGGGGGCAACGCCCCCTCGACCCCGCCGCCGTCGACGCCGTATTGAGGATCCCATGCCGCGCGTCGACGACCTCGAAGGCATTGCGAAGAAGTCCAAGAAGCCGCTGCCGTGGTACGGCCTGGCCATGGAGTACCGCTCCCTCGGCAGGCTCGACGACGCCGTGGCCACCTTCGCGAGGGTGCACGAGCTCGACGCGGGCTACGTGCCCGCGTACTTCATGTGCGCCCAGGTCCACGCCGAGCGCGGCGCCGTCGACGACGCCAGGACCGAGCTCGATCGCGGCATGGACGCGGCGCGGGCCGCCGGCGACGAGCACGCCCTCGGGGAGATGCAGGCCATGCGGGAGACCCTGTGACGCGTCGCCGCCTCGCCCTCGTGGCCGCGCTCGCGTGCGCCGTGGCCGCCGGCGCCGGCTGCGGCCCCGCCTGCCGCGGCATCGACGTCAAGACCATCGATCTGCAGTGCTCCGCGTCGTCCACGTTCGACGGCGAGATCCACTTCGACGACGCGGCCACCTACGCGAGCTTTCTCCTCGACGACTGCCTGCCCGAAGACACCGATCAGCAGCGGCAGGCGCTCGTCGACGCCGTCGACTTCACAACGGACGCGGTGTTCGTCTCGAGCGGCTTGCGCCAACAAACGGCGCGCTGCATCGCGGACCGCAAGCAGGACGGCGTCGACGTCTGCGACGACGGCCTCCGCGTCGCCTTCGCCGACACCCTCAGCGACGCCGACCCCTGCGGCGGCCGCTGGACGGTGGCGTTCTCGCTGCCGCGCTCCGAGCTGCGCGCGGCGCTCGACACGCCCATCGGCCAGTGAGTCAAGTGCTGGTGGGCACCGAGGTGCCGAAGCAGTCGAGCACCTGCGGCTGACACACCGCCGGATCGGTGCTCGCACGCGTGACGTCGTCGACGCAGTGGGCGCTGTCGACGGTGACGGCGGGGTTCTCCTGACAGCCGAGCGCGCAGTCCTCGAGGTCCGTGCGCTCGCCGCTCTCGATGCGCTTGCCGTCGAGGTCGTCGTTGGGCCGGAACGTCACCTCGCACGCGAGCGTGTGCTGGCAGAGGTTGTCGCAGCTCACCTCGCCGCCGCAGCCGGCGAGCGCCGCCGCGGCGATGCAGGCGGCGGAGGCCACGACGAGGCGCGCGGGCGACGGCATGGCGCCAAAGTACCGCGCGCGCTCGCCGCGTCATAGGATCGTTCGCGGATGCTCGCGCTGGCGCTCCTTGCCCTCGTCGCCGCCGACGACCCCGGCTTCGGCGGCGCCCAAACCGACGACGCGGCGGAGGCGCCCGCCGAGGCCCTCCCCGACGACGGCGGCTGCGTCATCAAGGGCGACGACGGCGTCTGGCGAAGCTGCGATGAAGCGCTCGCGTTGAAGGCCGCGGCCAAGGAGGCCAAAGCCCCCGCCGACGCCGGACCGCTGCGGGACATGAGCCCCGAGGCGCAGGCGCTGCGCGCGCGCATGAAGGCGGCCGAGGAAGCGGCGCAGGCGCCGCCGCCGCCGCCGAAGACCAAGCTCGAGATAGCGCTCGACAAGGCGCACCTCGACCCGGCGACGATGCCGCTCCTCGCTTTGCGCGTGGAGCTGGCGCGGGCGCAAGAGGGGCTCGACGCGCTCGTGGACAAGGGGGCCGGGGGCGACGCCCGAGAGGCCGCGGAGAAGAAGCTCGCGAGCATCACGGCCATCGACGACGACGTCGAGCGCATCGCGCTCCACCGCATGGACGTGTGCGCGCAGCGGCGCGGCAACAAGCCGCTCGTGAAGAACTATCGGATGACGGCGGGGGGCCCCGTGCTGCTCACGGTGGCGGAGATGATGGCGCGCCTGCCGCTCGTCGACCCCGCGGGGTGCGAGCGCATCATCCTCATCGACGACAAGGTGGTCGAGCGCGTGAAGCGCGTGCACGCCTTGCGCGAGGAGCTCGCCACGCGCGACTTCGGTTGGACGGAGATCGACGAGCGCAAGGCCCTCGAAAGAGAGCTCGCCGCGCTCGAGGCCGAGCTCGCCAAGGACGCGACGCCCGCGCTGTCGGCGCCGGGCGTGAAGGATCCGTACGGCCGGCGCTGACGTCGTCGTCGCGGTGGCGTGCCGACGGCGTACGGTCAGCCGGCCGCGACCAGCGCGAGCCGCCGGGCGTAGCGCTCGTACACGAGCTTCTTCAGCCCGGCGTGCGCCGCGCGGGCGAGGGCGGGGTCGTCGTCGACGAGCGTCTGCGCGAGGCTGCGCGTGAGCTCGATGAGCGGCGCGTGCCGCACCAGGTCCGAAAACGCCAGCGAAGGCAGGCCCGACTGGCGCGTGCCGAGGACGTCGCCGGGGCCGCGGATGGCGAGATCCTCCTCGGCGATCTTGAAGCCGTCGTTGGTGTCGCACAGCACCTGAACGCGGCGGAGCGCGTCCTCGCCGCCGCCATCGACGACGAGGACGCAGCGGCTGGCGTGGACGCTCCGGCCGACGCGCCCGCGGAGCTGGTGGAGCTGGGCGAGGCCGAAGCGCTCGGCGTTCATCACCACCATCAGCGTGGCTTCGGGGACGTCCACGCCCACCTCGATGACGGTGGTGGAGACGAGCACCTTGACGTCGCCGCGCGTGAGGCGCGCCATGGTGGCTTCGCGCTCCGCGGCCTTCATGCGCCCGTGCAGGAGCGCCACGTCGTCGCCGAAGCGCCCGCGGAGGTCTTCGTAGCCGGCGGTGGCGGCGGCGAGGTCGACCTTCTCGCTGTCGTCGATGAGCGGGTACACGACGAACGCCCGCTCCCCGCGCTCGACCACTTCGCGGACCATGGCGACGGCGCGCTCGACGTCGCGCGTGGCGCTCGTCGCCACCGGTGTGCGGCCGGGCGGGAGCTCGTCGAGGACGCTGACGGAGAGATCGCCGTAGACGGTGAGCGCGAGCGAGCGCGGGATGGGCGTCGCCGTCATGACGAGCAGGTGCGGCACCTTCCCCTCGGCGCCCTTGTCGCGCAGTTGGGCGCGCTGGACCACGCCGAAGCGGTGCTGCTCGTCGACGACGCACAGGCCGAGCCGCGCAAAGTCCACGCCGTCGGACAACAGCGCCTGTGTGCCCACGGCGACGTCGACGTCGCGGTTGCGCAAGCGGGCGAGCGCGACCGCCCGCGCCTTCTTTCCCATGCTGCCGGTGAAGAGCTCCACGCGCACGCCGAGCGGCACGAAGAGCTTCTTGAGCGTGCGCGCGTGTTGCTCGGCGAGGAGCTCGGTCGGCGCCATGAACGCGGCCTGCGCCCCGGCGCGCACGGCGCGCAGACAGGCGGCGGCCGCGACGGCGGTCTTGCCGGCGCCGACGTCGCCCTGGAGGAGCCGCGCCATGGGCACGGGCCTGTCGAGGTCGGCGAGCACCTCGCGGATGGCGCGGGCCTGGGCGCGCGTGGGCGCGAAGGGCAACAGGCGCGCGACGGCCTCGGCTTCGCCGTCGACGGCGGCGAGCGGCAGGGCGGGGTCGACGTGCGCGAGCCGCCGCCGGAGCGCGAGGGCGGTGGCGAGGACGAAGAGCTCCTCGAAGGCCAGCCGCCGGTGGGCGGGCGAGCGCCGCTCGACGAGGGCGCGCAGCTCCTCGGCGCCGGTGTCGTCCTTCGGGGCGTGCAGCTCGTCGAACGCGCGCGCGAGGGGCTCGACCTCGCCGGCGCGGCGGATGTCGTCGGGCAGGGGATCGTGGACGCCGTCCGCGCGCGCGCGCTCGAGGGCGGCCTTCACGCAGCGCGCGAGCTCGAGCGGGTGCAGCCCGAGGAGCTCGGGATAGACGGGTTGCACACCGCCGAGCTCCTCGACGCGGGCGCCGGCGGCGGCGCGGGGGTGGACCATCTGCAGGCGCGGGCCGTACGCCTGGACCTCGCCGGACGCCGTGATGACGGCGCCGCGCGGGAAGCGCTTTTGCATCTCGGGCGGGCGGAAGTGGAAGAACACGAGGCGGAGCTGACCGCTGCCGTCGTCGACGGCGACCTCGTAGCGACGGCCGCGGCCTGGGGCGCCGACGGGGCCGGACGCGACGACGGTGCCGGAGACGGCGGCGAGCACGCCGGGCGTGAGGTCCGCGATGCGGCGGGTGGCGCGGCGGTCCTCGTAGGTGCGCGGGAGCGTGTAGAGGAGGTCGCCGGCGGTGGCGATGCCGCGCTTGTCGAGCTCGGCGGCGCGCCGCGGCCCGATGCCCTTGATGAAGCGCACGGGGACGGCGAGGACGTCGGAGGCGGCGCGCCGGGAGGGCGCCGTCTCCGACGAGGCGGGGCGCTCCGCGGGCGCCGCGGGGGCGCGCGCTAGGACGGCCGAGGCGCGCGGCGCCGCGCCTTCGGGGCGCTCGAGGATCGCGAGCAGGCGGGCGGCGCGGGCGCGCTTGTCGTCGTCGTCGCCGGCGTCGAAGCCGCGGCCGACGGCGAGCAGCTCGTCGAGGACGTCGTCGGGGATCTTGCCGCGCGCGCCCTTCACGGTTCGCTCGAGGAGCGCTTCGAAGCCCACGAGCCGCGACGCGTTCCGCGACGCGAAGCGCAGCGGCGGGACGAGCGCCGCCATCTCCGTCATTTCGGGTGGGACTTCAACCACTCGCGCACCTTGAAGTCGCCGTCGGCGCCGCCGAGGTCGAGGTACCGCTGCAGGTGGTAGCGCACCTTCTGCACCTCGTCCTCCCGGTTGAAGATGCGCGCGAGGGTGCGGTGCGGCTCGGGGTTGCCCGGGTCGAGCGTGAGGGACTCGGTGAGCTTCTGCTTGGCCGTGGCGAGGTGGTTGTCGCGGTAGAGCTGCTGGCCCTCCGCGGCCAGCACCCGCGCGCGACGCAGCCGCGCCGCCCGCGCCCCCGCCGCCTCCTGCCGCGCGAGGTCCCCGTCGCGCTTCTTCAACGCCGCGTCGACCTTGTCCTTGAGCGCGGCGCACGGCGCGCACCCCGGGGAGAGCTGCAGCGCGTCGGCGAGCTTCTTCTGTGCGGCGTCGAGCTCGCCCGCGCCGAGGAGCTGCGCGGCGGCCTTCGCCATGTCGACGGCGATCTCCGCCGGCGTCGGCGGTGGCGGCGGCGGCGGCGGCTTTTTGTGAAGCGGCTGCAGGAAGGGCAAACCGCCGCTCGGCACCTCGACCACCTCCTTGTACGGCTCGTAGTCGATCAGCGTCAGCTCCACGACGTGCGACCCGGTGCGCAGGCGCTTTTGCACCGGCGACGTCCCGAGGGTCTTCCCGTCGACGACGACCGTGGCGCCCGGGGGGACCGTCGTCACCGTGAGCACCGCCGTGGCCCGCGCCACGAACGCGATGCCGCCGACGAGCGCCACCACGCCGAACATCACGAGGAACGCGGCCTGGGTCGCGGACAGCGAACGCTTGGCTTTCTTTTGGGCGACCTGCGTCCCCGCGCGCGTCCCCGCGTGGGTCTGCCGCGTCATGGAGGTGCGCGAGCCCTCGGCGAGGGCGCTGCGCTCCGCCCTCGACATCCGCGAGCGCGAGCGGCTGGCGCGCGACATCTCGCGGTCGGTGAGCTCCTCGTTCACCCGGCGGTCGGCGGGGTAGCGGCCGTCTTCCTCCTCGTCGCCGCCCTCCTCGGCCTCCTCCGCGATGCGGCTCGGGTCCTTCCGGCGCCGCCGGCCGCTGCGCTGCATGGTGCCCGTGGCCTCGCCGTCCTCCTCGAGGGGCTCCTCGGGCGGCGGGGTCTTGTCTTCGTCGTCGTCGCCGTCCTCGGCCCGCTTGGCGGCCTTCTTGGCCTCACGCTGGGCCTCGATGGCTTCGAGGTCGATCATCGACGTGCGGTCCGCGGGGGACGCCGGCACCGGCTCCTGGAGCAGCGGGTTGCCCGACAGCTCCGCGGGCAGATCCACCAGCTCCTCGCCGTCTTTGGGGCACGTCACGACGTCGTCGGCGTACCGCTCCTGGCAATCGGGGCAAATCTTCATTCCCCGCAAGCATATCGGTAATCTCACGCGGTGACCGGGCCCTCCGATGCCACGGCCGTGACGCGCGTGCTCGCGGGCCGCTATCGCCTCATCCGCCTGGTGGGCCATGGCGGCATGGGCTCCGTCTATGAAGCGGTCCACGTCCACACCGACAAGCACGTCGCCATCAAGCTGCTGTCGCCGCAGCTCAGCAAGGATCTGAAGCTCGTGGCGCGCTTCCGCCGTGAGGCCATGGCCGCGTCGCGGCTCGAGCACGAAAACTGCGTCCACGTCGACGACTTCGGCGAGGACGCCGACGGCACGTTCTACATCGCCATGGAGTTCATCGACGGCCACGGCCTCGCCGACGAGCTCAGGAAGAGCGGCCCCCTTCCGCCCGACCGCGTCGCGCGCATCGGCGTTCAGCTCCTGAAGGCCCTCGACGCCGCCCACTCCGCCGGCGTCCTGCACCGGGACCTGAAGCCGCAAAACGTGATGCTCACGCAAAAGCCCGGGCGGCCCGACATCGTCAAGGTCGTCGACTTCGGCATCGCCAAGATCACCACCAACACCCCCGAGGACGTCGGCGCGCTCACGGTGCCGGGGACCATCTTCGGCACGCCCGAGTACATGTCGCCGGAGCAGGCGCGCGGCGAGACGCTCGACGTGCGCAGCGACCTCTACTCGGCCGCCGTGGTGCTCTGGCACATGCTGCTCGGCCGCTCTCCGTTTCGGGGGGGCAGCGTCCGCGAGACCTTGATGAAGGTCTTCACCGACGAGGCGCCGGCGCCGGGGGCGGAGCGGCCGAACCTCTCGATGCCCGCGGGCTTCGAGGCGGTGCTCCGGCGCGCCATGGCCAAGCGCAGGGACGACCGCTACCCCGACGCCGCCTCGTTCCTCGAGGCGTTCCGGCCCTACGTCGCGGGCAGCTACGCCGAGGTGCCCCGCCGGCCGCTCAGCGGGCTGCCCACCGACGGCAGCGCGCCGCCGGCCACCCTCGACGACAGCCGCTCGGCCACCCTCGCGCTGCCGGAGAACCAACTGCCGCCCTTGATGACGGCGCCGGCGGCGCCCGCGGCCCCTGCGCCGCCTGCGACGCCGGTGACGGCGGGGGCCCCAGCACCGATGGTGACGATGGCCGCGGAGGCCACGCGCTTCGGGGCGCCGCCGATCACGGCGCCGCCGGCGCCGCACGTGGCACAGCCGCTGCCGATGCCGCAGGTGCCCGCGGGCGGCGTGGCGCCCCGCGTGGTGACCATCGAGGGCCTCGCCAAGGCGGGCGGCAGCGCGGCCCCGGCGCCGCCCGTCGCCGCGCCCCCGCCGCGGCGGCGCAAGCGGCTCGGCACGGCGGGCGTCCTGGTGCTGAGCATCGCCGCGCTCGGCGCCGTCCTGCTGGCGGGCAGCGGGGTGACCATCTTCTATCTCGTGCAGACCGGCTTCTTCGACAAGAAGGGGAAGGTCATGAACGTCGTCGACAAGGACAAGATCAAGGTCACGACGACGGGCCTCGACCGCGAGAAGGAGAAGCTCGACCAGAAGCTCGCCACGGTCAGCGTCGACCCGGTGGTGCGCGACGAAGCGCTCGCGCGGGCCAAGCGCGCCATGGACGCCGCGGACATCACCGCCGCGCGCAAGGCCTACGCCGACGCCGTGGCCGCGGACCCGGCGTCGCAAAAGGCGCTCACCGGCCTCGCCGCCATCGCGATGCAGCAGAAGGACTGGCCGGCCGCCTGCGACGCCTTCGAGAAGCTCATGCCGCTCGTCGACGCGAGCGTCGCCCGTCGCCTCGCGCCCTTGTACGCGCAAGCCAAGAAGTTCCGCGACGCCGACCGCTAGCGCGCGGGCGCGTGCCTATCGGAACAGGACCTTGACGACCTCGCCCTTGCGAGGGCCCTTGGGTGAGCGGATCTCGATCTCCTCGCCTTCGGTCTTGCCGATGAGGGCGCGGGCGATGGGAGACGAGATGCCGATCTTCTTGAGCTCGAGGTTGGCCTCGTCGTCGCCGACGATGGTCCACACCTGCTCGCTGTCGCTGTCGTAGTCGATGATGGTGACGGTGGCGCCGAAGACGACCTTGTCCCCCGAGAGCTTCGTCGTGTCGATGACGGTGGCGCGCGCGAGCCGCGCCTCCACCTGTGCGATGCGGCTCTCGATGAACGCCTGCTTCTCGCGGGCGGCGGCGTACTCGGCGTTCTCCGACAGGTCCCCGTGCGCCCTCGCCTCGGCGACCTGCGTAATGATCGCCGGACGCTCGACGCCCTTGAGGCGCTGAAGCTCTTCCTTGAGGGCCTTGTGGCCCTCGACGGTCATCGGGAACGTGTCGCTCATGCCCGCACGCTAACCGCGTGCGCCGCACGCCTCAAGAGCCTAAGCTTTTGCCATGGTCTCCTCGCGCTTGCGCCTCGGTGGGTGGCGCTCACCCGTGGTCCTCGTCGTCATCGGGCTCCTCGTGGTCTCGTACGTCGTCGTCGGCATCTTGCTGAACGTCTCCGGCGGCGGAAACGACGTCTTCGCCTTGCTCGCGCTCGACCCTGACGCGGTGCTCCACCACGGCCAGGTGTGGCGGCTGTTGAGCTACGGCCTCCTGCATGACCCGTCGAACCCGTTCCACGTGTTGATGAACGCGCTGATGCTGTTCTTCTTCGGCCGCGACCTCGAGCGCCGCTACGGCCCCGCGCGCTTCGTCGCGTTCCTCGTCGGCGCCGTGCTCGCGGGCGGCGTCGCGGTCACCGCCGTGTCGCCTTTCTTCCACCACGGCGCGATCGGCTTCTCCGGCGCCGTCGAGGCGTGCACCGTGGTCTGGGCGCTGCAGAACAGGAACGCCCAGGTGCTCTTGTTCTTCGCAGTGCCCATGCGCGGCATCCACATGCTGTGGCTCGCGGTGGCGATGTGGCTCTTCGACGCCGTGAGCGTCTCCAACGTCTCGGCCGCCGCGCACTTCGGCGGCATCGTGTTCGGCCTCGCGGTCTATTTCGCCACCGCGCGCAGAAACCGCATCTCGCTGTTCGTCGACGACCTGCTCGTGAAGCTGCACCTGAAGAAGCGCCCGCGCCTCACGGTGGTGCCCAAGAACGATCGCTGGGTGAACTGATCAGCGACCGGAGGGAGGCGGCCGCGCTTGATCAGAACGTGTTCGACGCCGGCGCCGGCCGGACCTCGGGCGGGTCTTCCTGCGTCAGCGTCGTCGTGCCGCCCTCCAGGAGCGTGGTCGAGGGATCGAAGAAGAACGACGGGTCCCCGTAGTACGGGTCGACGATGGCGAGGTTCGGGTCCACGGTCATCTCCACCGAGGTGTTCGACTCGGTGGCCTCGGCGCCCGCGCAGTTGACGGCGGCCTGCAGCAGGTCGTCCATCTTGCGCTTGCTCACCTGGATCTTGCGGAACTCGTAGCGCGAGCGCTCGGTGTCGTTGGCGGAGAGCGCCTCCTGCAGGGAGACGATGGCGTCCTCCGAGACGCGCAGGATGCCCTTCATGGCGGTGACCTGCTCGTTGACGCAGGTGAGCTGCACGGCGTCCTTCTTTTCGCGGGCGTCCTTGAGCTCGTCGAGGCCCTTGCTGAGGCTCGCGCGCATGCTCTCGACGCTCTGCTGCGCGACGTCGAGGTACTTCTCCATGGGGACGGCGTTGGCCGGGTCCTCCTCGTCGCTGTCCTTCTTGAGGTCCTCGGCGCCCGCGGGCGCGTCGGCGGGCGCAGGCGGGGTCTCCTGGGCGAAGGCGAGGCCGGCGCCGAGGAGCAGGATGAGGGCGAGGGGACGCGGGAGCATCGGTTCAACCTTGGCAAGGGGCCGGGGCCCGGTCAAGTCGATGATGGGTGCCGGACGCTGCGCTTTGTGTTCAATTGCCGCCGCATGCGGATCGTCCTCGCCAGCGCGTCGCCCCGGCGGCTGCAGCTCCTTCAGGGCTGCGCCTTCGACGTCGAGGTGCGCGCGCCCGGCGTCGACGAGGCGAAGCTCCCCGGGGAGGCGCCGGCGGCGATGGTCCAGCGGCTGGCGCACGCGAAGGCCGGCGCCGTCGACGTCGACGACCGCGCCGTCGTGGTCGCCGCGGACACCACCGTCGTCCTCGACGGACGTGCGCTCGAAAAGCCCGACGGCGCCGCCGACGCGGTGTCCATGCTCACGCGGCTGTCGGGGCGCGCGCACGATGTGCTCACCGGGTTCTGCGTGCGGGGGCCGCGGGGCGAGCGGGTGGGCCTCGTTCGCACCGAGGTGCGCTTCCGCCCGCTGAGCGCCGCCGAGATCGAGGCCTACGTGGCCACCGGGGAGCCGCTCGACAAGGCGGGCGCCTACGGCATCCAGGGCAGGGGCGGCGCCCTCGTCGACGCCGTCTTCGGCTCCTACCCGAACGTGGTGGGCCTGCCGGTGGCGGAGGTCGTCGCCGCCGTTCGCGAGGTCGCATGAGCACCCCCCCCGAAGACGTCGCCCACCGCCTCGCCGGTGTCCGCGCCGCCCTCGCCGACGCCTGCCGCGCCGCCGGACGACCGGCCGGGAGCGTGCGCCTGGTGGCCGCGAGCAAGGGCCAGCCCGCGGCCGCGATTCGGGCGGCGGCGGCGGCGGGCCAGCGGCTCTTCGGCGAAAACTACGCGCGAGAGATGCGAGATAAGCGCACAGAGTTGGCGGGTTACACCAAAGACCTCGAGTGGCACTTCATCGGCCGCGTGCAGTCCGGCAACGCCAAAGAGATCGCAGGTGCCGCCCTCGTGCATGGGGTGGGCTCGCGCTCCCAATTGGAGGCGCTGGCGCGCCACGGCCCCGTGGCCGCGCTCCTGCAGGTCTCCCTGTGGGGGGAGGCATCCAAAAATGGTTTCATGGAAGCCGAGTTGGAGCGCGATCTTGAGGGGTTGCTCGAGGTGGACGGCGCCGCGGTTCGAGGCTTCATGGCGATGCCCCCGCCGGGCGTGGCCGCGCGGGAGGCCTTCGCCGCGGTCCGCGCGCTCCGGGACAGGCTCGCGCCGCAGCTCCCGGAGCTGTCCATGGGCATGAGCGGCGACTACCGCGAGGCCGCCCTCGAGGGGGCCACGCTCGTTCGCGTGGGCACGGCGATCTTCGGGCCCCGGCCCGCCAAGAAGGAGTCCGCATGAAGGTGGCCATCCTCGGCGTCGGCGGGCTCGGCTCGGCCATGGCGGCCGGCCTCGCGCGGCAGGGCATCGCGCTGGCGCTCGCCGACCGGCATCCGGACAAGCTCGAGCCGTTTTCGGCCACCGCGGAGATCTACGCGGACCCCGCCGCCGCGGCCGCCGCCGCCGACGTCGTCGTCCTCGCGGTCAAGCCCAAGGCCACCGCCGCGCTGGCGCGCTCCCTGACCCTCGGCCCCGACGCCGTCCTCGTGTCGTGCGCCGCCGGCATCCCGACGGCGAGCCTGCCGGGGGCGGCGGCGCGGGCGATGCCGAGCATCGGAGCGGCCGTGGGCGCGTCGACCACCGCGGTGTTCCTCTCGGAGCGCTGCGTGCCCGCGCGGGACCTGCCGCGCATCCTCGAGGTCTTCGGCGCGCTCGGCCCCGTGCGCGAGGTGTTCGACGAAAAGCACCTGCACGCGGCCACGGCGGTGGCGGCCTCGGCGCCGGCGTGGCTGCTCGTGGCCGTCGAAGCCCTCGTCGACGGCGGGGTCGAGGCCGGGCTGCCCCGCGCCGACGCGCTCGCGTTCGCCCGCGGCGCGCTCGAGGCGGCCGCCGCGCGGCTCGAGGAGGGCGCGGAGCCACAGGCGCTGCGGGCGCTGGTGACGTCGCCGGCGGGGACCACCGCCGCGGGGCACGCCGCCCTCGAGCGGGCCGGCGTGCGCGCGGCGTTCCAGGAGGCCGTGCGCGCCGCCGTGGCGCGCAGCCAGGAACTCGCGGGCGGATCCGGGCGGGCATAAGATGCCCACATGCCCATCACGCCCCTGGACATCCAGCAGCAGCGCTTCCGCACCCGCTTCGGCGGCGGGCTCGACAAGGTCGAGGTCGACGCGTTCTTGAACGCCGTCGCCGCCGAGGTCGAGCGGCTCATCCGCGAAAACAACGAGCTCAGGGAGGAGGAGCGCACCCTGAAGCGCCTCCTCGACGACCACCGCGCGCGCGAAGAGGCCCTCAAGGAGACGATGATCACCGCGCAGCGGGTCACCGACGAGATCAAGAAGGGCGCCGAGAAGGAGGCCGACATCATCATCGGTCGCGCCGAGCTCGAGGCCGAGCGCATCCAGGAGCAGGCGGTGCAGCGCAGGAGCGACCTGCTGCTCGAGATCGCCGAGCTCAAGCGGCAACGCGCGCAGTTCATGGCGCAGCTCCGCGGCGTGCTGAATACGCACCACAAGCTCCTCGACGTCAGCGAGGAGGAAAACGCCCGCGGCGTCGAGGAGAACCTCGCCGTGATGCGCCGGACCCCGGCGCGCCCGGCCCCGGTGAGCACGCTGCCCGCCGGCACCCCCGGCGCCGAGGACCCCACCCGCGCGCGCAACGGGTAGGCGTTCGCCCTCCCCGTGAGCGTGCGCGTCGCCGTCAGCGTGAAGCCGCGCTCGAAGAAGGAGGGCGTCGAGGTCTCCGCCGCCGGCGTCGTCGTGCGCGTGCGCGCCCCTCCCGTCGAGGGCGCGGCCAACGAGCGCGTGCTCGAGGTGGTGGCGGACAAGCTCGGCGTCAGAAAGAGCGCCGTGCGCATCTTTTCGGGCGAGACCAGCCGCCACAAGGTGCTCGAGATCGACGCCGACGACCTCGAGGACGTGAAGGCGCGCCTCGCGCGCTGACGCCTCAGCGGCGCACGGCTGCGATGCCCGGCACGGGGCGGCCCGCGAACGGCAGGAGGCGGCCGGCCTCGTCGACGACGGGGTCGCCGAAGTCCGCGAACGACAGCGCGCGGATGGTGGCGACGGCGGCGGCGCCGTCGTCGGCGTGGGGGACGCCGCGGCCGTCGAGGTAGATCGGGTGGAGCACCAGGCCGACGAGGCGGCCGTCGGCGGCGACGGTGGCGTCGAGGACGACGCTCTCGCCGTCGGGGCCGTGGACGTCGAAGGTCTTCCACGAGCACGCGTTGCCGAGGCTGTAGGCGATGAGCCGCCCGCGGCGGACCTCGAGCGCGCGCAGGACGTGCGGACCGCTGCCGAGGACGAGGTCGGCGCCGGCGTCGACGACGGCGTGGGCGAAGGTGACGACGTCGCCGCGGGGCTCGCCGTGGAAGACCTCCTCCCCCGCGGCCGGCGGCACGTGGCGCGCCGACGGCCCTTCGGCGCCGGCGTGGAAGGCGACGACGACGACGTCGCTGCGCGCCTTGAGCCACGCGACGACGCGCGCGGCGAGCCGCGGGTCGCGCACCGACAGCGACGACGCGTAGGTCGAAAAGCCCACCACGGACACCCGCAGGCCTCGGCGCACCAGGCGCACGGCGCGGGCGGCGCCGGCGGCGGCGATGCCCGCGTCGTCGAGGGCGGCGACGGTGGAGGCGAGCCCGGCGAAGCCGAAGTCGAGGGCGTGGTTGTTCTCGACGGAGACGACGTCGAGGCCGGCGGCCTTGAGCGCGGGCGCGAGGCGGGTGGGCGCGCGGAACGCGGCGCAGACGTCCTCGTCGAGGGACGCGCACTTCTTGCTCTCGCCCTCGTCGGCGAGGGCGGTCTCGAGGTTGCCGAAGCCGATGTCGGCGGCCTTCAGGGCGCCGCCGGCGTCGTCGAAGGAGCCGCGGCCGTCGTCGGGCGGGACGACGCCGTCGTCGCCGCGCCCGAGGTGGACGTCGCCGACGGCGGCGATGCGCAGCGTGGGCGCTGCTCGCGGGCCGGTGCCCGTCGGCGCCGGCGCCTGCGCCGCCGGGGCCGGCGGCGGCGCCGCACGGAGCAATCGCCAGGTCTGCAGGCGGCCCTTGCGCAGGAGGAACGTGTAGCGGCCGCGGTCGCCGGCGGGCAGGGCGGGGACGAGCGCGCCGAGCTCGTCCCACGCGGCGAACGCGCCGTCGACGTCGCCGGCGGCGAGGCGCGCGAGGGCGACGCCGAACGCGGCGCGGGCGCACCTCGGGTCGGCGGCGTGCGCGGCGGTCCACGCGGTGAGCCCGGGGCGCTTCCCGGCGATCGGCGACCGGAGGGAGCGGCCGCGCGTGATCGCGCGCTCGGCCTCGGCGTTGCAGCGGGGCGTCAACGGCTGCGACGCCGCGGTGAGCGGCTCGGCGTCCTCCGGGGGGCCCGCCCCGGCGAGGAGCTGCACGAGGACGACAAGCGCGACCACGGGCGAACGCTACCCCGCCGGCGCTCGCGTGACGACGTGGGGCGCCGGGAGGGCCCGCGCCTCACGTCGTCACGTCGGTGGAGCGCGCCTTGTCGTGGAGCGGCCGCGGTGCCTCGCGTCGAGGTCGTCAGCGGGGGCGCTTCGGCCTGGGCGCGAGCTGGCGGATGTGCTTCCACAGGACCGCCGGGGGCACGGGGACGAGGCCCGGCGGCGGCGTCACCATCTGCAGGGCGCGCATGCACGCGTCGAGGCGCCCGGGGCGGCGCCGCAGGGCGTCGATCGCCTTGCCGAGGTCGCGCTCGATGCTGGCGCCGTACGCGCCGGCGGCCTTGTCGATCGCGCGCCGCAACGTGTCTTTGTCGACGTTCATCATGGCGAGGTCGATCAGGTCGCGGCTGTGCACGCTGTCGTCGGCCCAGCGGTCCGAGAGCGCGAGCAGCTTGCTCGCCGCCATGTCGAGGGCGGTGAGCGTGGCCACCCCGCAGATGCGATCCTCGGGCGGCGCGAGGGAGATGCGGCCCTCGAGGACAATCTCGAGCTTGACCTCGGCGCCGCGCACCGCGAGCAGCGTGCGAACGCCGTACTGGTCCGCGCGCACCTCGCGCGCCTGCGTCAGCGACGCCTTCGGCCGCGCCAGCGCGCGCACGCCGCCGGCGACCACGCGCTGGCGGAGCGCGCGGTAGCCGGCGACCTCGGAGACGAGGAAGTCGATGTCGAGCGACTCGCGGTACTCGCCGTACCGGAGCGCGATGGCCGTCCCCCCGCCGAAGAGGCACGCGTTGTCCTCGAGGATCTGCGCGTCGAGCGCCTCGAGCACGGTCGCGATCCGGCGGTGGTGCTCGCGCTCAAACAAGGAGCCGCGCCCCCCCGAGCCCCTCGACGAGGCGCCGGATCAGCGCGCGCTCGGCGTCGCTCAGCCGCGCCTGGTCGACGTGGCGCCAGTTCCTCTCGTAGACGGACAGCGCCTCCCGCGGCGTGAGCGAGCTCGCGTCACCGAGCTGCCAGGAGAGGCGCTTGAGCTCCGGGTACGCCGCGAGCGCGACGCGCCGGGGGAGCTTGGCCTTCGGCTTCGGCGCGCGCGCGTCGACGAGCTCGAGCTCGAGCCCCAGCGCCGCCACCGCGTTCATGTACGCGCCCATCGTCACCGAGGGCTCCCCGCGCTCGACGCGGTGGAGCGTCATCCGGGACATGCCCGCCGCCTCCGCCGCCTCCGTCGCCGTCACCGCGAGCGCCTTGCGCCGCGCGCGCAGGCGGGCGCCGATGGCGGCGAGCTTCTCCGCCGCGGTCGGGCCGGTCGGGGGCGCGGGCGCAGGCATGTATCTCATTTTAGTCATTTCATTGATTTTGTCTACTATGAGATACGTCCTGAGGCGCCGCCGCAGCCCCCCGGCCCGCGACGCCGGCGGCGTACGTCCGCTTGTCCATTCGCTATGTCGTGACCACGGTGCCCTGATGCTCGCGCTCCTCGCCGCGCTCTTCTTCGCGGCAGCCCCCTGTGAAGCCCCGGTGCGCGTGGTCGGCCACGGCGTGCCCGCCGGCGTCGAGCGTGACCTCGCGGCGGCGGCGCCGGCGCTCGAGCGCAAGGTGGCGTCGGCGCTGTCGCTGACGTCGTGCGCCCCCATCACCGTCGAGCTGCTGCCGGCCATCGAGGGCGCCGCCGACCTCGAGCCGCCGTTCCTCTTGCCCGCCTGGGCCGCCGGCGCCGCCGAGCCCGGCGACCGCCGCATCGTCGTCGCCGTCACCGCCAAGGGCGAGCGGCAGGATCGCGAGCGCATCCTCTTGCACGAGCTCGCGCACCTCGGCGTACGCGAGGCCGCGGGCGGGGCGCCCGTCCCGCGCTGGCTCGACGAGGGGGTCGCGCGCACGCTCGCGGGCGAGGAGGGCAGGGACGAGGAGGCCCTCGCGCGCGCGCGCATCTCCGACAGCCTCTTTCCCCTCGCCGCCCTCGCCGACGGCTTCCCCGCCCGCGGCGACCTCGCCGCCGTCGCCTACGCCGAGTCCGCGCGCGCCGTGCGCGTCATCGACGACGCCGGCAACGACGGCGCCGGCGCCGCCGCCGGCCGCATCGCCCCGGTGGCCCGCTTGCTCCGGGCGCTCGGCGCCGGGGCCAGCGTGGACGACGCGCTCTATCGGGTGGTCGGCAGGCGCACGTGGCAGGTCGACGTCGACGTCGCCCGCTCCATCCCCAAGGCGCGCGCCTGGGCCATCGTCGGGATGCAGGCGGACCTCGCCTACGTCCTCTCCGCCCTCGTGTGTGCCTGGGCGGGCCTGCGCGCGCGCCGCCAGCTCAAAAGGCGCATGGCCGCCCTCGACGACGAGGGCGCGGGCCTGCTCGGGCCGCCCCGCGATGTCGTCCTGCGTCGCTTTCGCGTCACGGCTTGAACCGCTCTCGTCGTCGGTGCTAACTCCGGCGAATGAGCAACGGGCAACCCGACCTCGACGGGGCTCCTGCGCAGGGCACACCTCCGGGAGACACGGCGGGCGATCCCGAGCTGCTCGTCGAGGAGGCCACCGGGGAGTTCTCCCACAAGCAGCAGGCGGCGGCGCCCGCGTCCGCGGCGGCAGGAGAGCCGGCCCAGCCCGTCGCGCCTCCGCTCCCGGTGCCGGCCGCCGGGGCCCCGCCGTTTCAGCCCACGCCCGAGGACGCCCAGCGCGCCAAGGACCGCATCGACGGGCTGGTGAAGGAGGCCCGCGCCACCGAAGGCGCCGAGGCCGCGCCGCTGTGGTTCGAGGCCGGCCGCCTGTACGAGAGCGAGCTCGGTGACTTCAAGAACGCCGCGGGCCACTACCAGGAGGCCCACAAGGCCGACGCCGGCTTCCTCCCCGTCATCCACGGGGCCCGCCGCCTGTTCGCCACGCTCGGCAAGTGGGGCATGGTCGTGGTCCTCATCGATGAGGAGCTGAAGCTCCCCGGTGCGCCGCAGACCGCGCTCCTCGTCGAGAAGGCCCGCATCCACGAAACGCGCCTCGCGCGCCCCGAGGACGCCGTCGCCCTCTACCAGCAGGCCCTGCAGATCAATCCCGGCTACGCCCCCGCCATCGACGGCGTCGTGCGCCACCTCGAGCAGCGAGGCGCCTGGGGCGACATCGCCAAGGTCTTGCGCGAGGGCGCCGAGCGCACGCCGCGGCCGGCGCAGCGCGCCGCCTGGCTCCTCGAGGTCGGTCGCATCCTCGAGGCGCGCCTCGGCGACGACGCCGGCGCGCTCGCCGCGTACGAGAAGGCCGACGCCGAAAACCCCGGGCGCCGCCCCGTCCTCGAGGCGCTGCGCCGGCTCTACGCGCGCGCGGGGAACGCCTCGGCGCTCGGCGCCGTCCTCGAGCGCCTCGCCGACGGCGCCAGCTCCGCCGGCGAGGCCGTCACGTTCCTGTGCGAGCGCGCGCGCATGCTCGCGGCCGCCGGCGACGAGCGGCAGGCCGTGGCGGCCCTCGAGGAGGCCCGCGAGCGCGCCCCCGACGACGCGCTCATCCTCGGCGACCTCGCGCGCTTGTACGAGCGGCTCGAGGTCTGGCCGTCGCTCGTGGAGACGCTCGAGGCGCACGCCCGCGGCACCCACGACCGCGCCGAGCTGCTCGCGCTCTTCGCCGAGGCCGGCAAGCTCGCCGAGGAGAAGCTCCAGGACGTCGAGCGCGCCATCCGCCTCTACGGCAGTTGTGTCGAGGTCGATCCGAGCTACGGGCCGGCGCTCACCGCGCTCGGCAAGCTCTTCGCCAAGACCAAGCGCTATCGCGAGCTGTCGAGCGTCTACGACGTCCAGGTGTCGTCGGCGGCGGACGCGCAGCAGAAGGTGAACCTGCTGTTCAAGCAGGCGGAGCTGCTCGCGGATCGGCTCGGCGACGCCGACGGCGCGCTGCTCCGCCTCACGGAGGTCCTCCGGCTGCAGCAGGGCTGGGTGCCCGCGCTCAAGCTGGCGTCGTCGCTGTACGCGCGCATGGGGCGCTGGGAGGAGCTGCTCAAGACCTACGAGCTCGAGCTGCAGTCGATGTCCGAAGGCGGGCAACCCGATCGCGACCAGGCCATCTTCCTCCTCGAGAAGATCGCCAGCGTCGTCGAGGACAAGCTCGACGATCCCGCGCGCGCCGTCGAGGTCTACAAGCGGATGCTCGAGGTGCAGCAGGGCTACCTGCCGGCGCTTCGCTCGCTCGGGCGCCTCTACGCGCGGCTCGAGAAGTGGGAAGAGCTCATCGCGGTCAACGCCGAGGAGTCGCAGATCGTCGGCGACCAGAACCACATCGTCTCGCTCATGTTCAAAAACGGCGAGATCTTCGCCGAGAAGCTCGGCCGCACCGACGAGGCCATCACGGCCTATCGCCAGGCGCTGCAGTTGATGCCGAACTACCTGCCGGCGCTCAAGGCGCTCGGCTCCATCTATGCGCGCTCGGGCCGCTTCACGGACCTCATCGCCATGCACCGCGAGGAGGCCGAGGTCGCCCGTCGCGCGGAGCAGCGCGCCCAGCTCCTGTACATGGTGGCGCAGATCCACGACGAGAAGCTGGGCGACCGGAAGGCCGCCGTCGCCGCGTACCAGGAGGTGCTCAAGGAGGACGCGCGCTACCACCCGGCGATGCGCGCGCTCGCCCGCATCGCCTCCATGGACGGCGCGTGGGAGGACCTGCTCGAGGTCTACAAGATGGAGCTCGACGTGCTCTCCGAGGCGCGCGATCGCTCGCTCCTGCGCTGCCGCATGGCGGAGCTCCAGGACCGCCGCCTCGGCCGCGTCGACGACGCCGTGAAGACCCTCGAGGAGGCCATCGCCGACTCGAGCTACCTGCTGCAGGCGCACGAGCAGCTCGTCGCGCTGTACGCCCGGCTCGGCCGCGCCGAGGACGAGGTGCGCGCGCGCGAGCAGATGCACCAGGTGCTGCCCGACACCGACAGCCGCGTGGCCAACCTGCGCGTGCTCGCCAACCACGCGCTGCACCGCCTCGACGATCCCGCGGCGTCCCTCGACGCGGCCCAGCGCATCCTGTTCGAGAGCGGCCAGGACCGCGCCGCCCTCCGCCTCGGGCTGCACTGCGCGCTGCGCCTGCGCGACTACAAGCTCGCGGTGGAGCTGGCGGAGAAGCTCGCCCGCGTGGAGCCCGCCGCCGACGAGGTCGCCAACCTCCACCTGCAGGTCGCGGTGTGGAAGGAGAGCCACCTCGACCCCCCGCAGGACAGCCTGCCGAGCTACGTGCGGGCCCTCGAGTTCGACCCCGAAAACCCCACGGCGCTTCGTGCCGTGGAGCGCGCGTACGTCGAGCGCCAGGCGTGGGACGCGCTCTATGCCCTGTATGAGCGCGAGCGCGAGCGCGCGCAGCGCCCGGGCATCGTCGCGGACCTCTCGATGAAGATGGGCGAGATCGCCGAGCGTCGCCTGAAGAAGCTCGACGACGCCCTCGCGTGCTACGAGCGTGTCCTCGAGGGCGCGCCCGGCAACCTGGCGGCCATCACCCGGCTCAAGGACCTGTACGGCGCCCTCGGCCGCTCCAGCGACCAGTTGCGCATGCTCTCCCTGGAGGCGCAGACCTCCAAGGACCCGGCGCACGCCGTGAAGACGCTGCTCGAGGTGGGCGCGCTGCAGCGCGACCGCTTCAACAACGTCGACGCCGCCGTCGAGTGCTTCACGCGCGTCCTCGAGCGCGACGCCCTGCATTCGCAGGCCTACCAGTCGTTGGAGACGCTCCTCGTCAACAACTCGCGGTGGGAGGAGCTCGCCAAGCTCTATGTGACGCGCTCGTCGTCGGTGGCGGAGCTCCCGCAGAAGGTGGAGCTGCTCGTCAAGGCCGCCCACATCCTCGGTGATCGCTTGAAGCGCTTCGGCGCCGCCGCCGACGCCTACGAGCGCGTGCTCGAGCTCGTGCCCAACCACTCCGGCGCGCTCATGCAGCTCGGCCACCTCCGCTTCGCGTTGCAGGAGTGGGACGGCGCCGTGCAGGCCTACGCGCAGCTCGTGCAGATGGCCGGCGACCCGATGATGCTCGTGCCGGTGCACTACAACCTGGGCGTCATCTTCTCCGAGCACCGTGTCGACGCGCAGCGCGCCATCCAGCACCTCACCTCCTGCCTCGCCATGCAGCCGGACAACCGCGACGCGCGCAAGCGCATCGCGGCCAGCTACGCCCTGTCGGGCTCGCCGGCGCAGGCGCTCGCGGCGTACCGCCAGCTCTGCGAGAGCTCCAACGACAAGGCCGAGAAGCGCGAGCTGCACATCATCCTCGCGCGGCTGTTCGAGCAGGCGTTCTCGGACCTCGCCCAGGCGGGCTCGCAGCTCGAAGAGGCCATGGCGCTCACCGACGACGCCGGCGACCGCAACCGGCTCCTCGACGAGATCGCGGGCCTGTACGAGCGCGCCGGCAACCTCCCCGGCCTCATCGACACCAGCGCCAAGCAGGCGGAGCAGCTCGCCGCCGTCGACCCCAAGCGCGCCGCCGACCTGATGTTCAGGAACGCGCGCATCCAGCTCGAGCGCATCAAGGACGCCGACGGCTCGCTGAGGTCCGCCCGCCGCGGCCTCGAGGTGAACCCCGATGACGTCGAGCTGCGCGGCTTCCTCGCCGACCTCTACGCCCGCATCCCCAACCAGCAGCTCCTCGCCATCGAGGAGCACCGCAAGATCCTGCGCGCGGGCCGCGTGCGGCCGGAGAGCATCCGCGGGCTGTTCAAGGCCTGGCAGGCGCAGCGGGCGCACGATCGCGCGTTCGTCGCGGCCGAGATCCTCTCGTTCCTCGGCGCCGCCAACGACGCCGAGGAGCTCTTCTTCAACGACAACAAGAAGCGCTTGAAGAAGGAGTCGCAGGAGGGGCTCGACGGCGGTCAGGTGAAGGGCTGGGTGCTCCACCCCGGCGAGCGCAACGCCGTCCACGACATCCTCGCCGCCGCCGCGGTGGACCTCGGCAAGCCCCTGGCGGACGGCGACCTCGAGCCCGTCGAGAAGCGCCTGCTCCTGCGGCCCAAGGCCGATGACCCGGTGCGGCGCCTCGCCGACGAGATCGCCAACAACTTCGGCTCGCGCCAGCAGGGCTGGGGCGGCTTCGACGTGCACAAGAGCGAGACCCGCCGCAGCCTCGTGCGCGCCTACGCCGCCGTCCCCGCCGTCGTCGTCGTTGGCGTCGACGTCGCCAAGCTGCAGCCCACGCGCGAACAGCGCTTTCTCCTCGGGCGCGAGATGCTCGCGTTGGCCGCGGGCCACACGCTCTTGCGCGGGCTCGACGCGCGCGGCCTCGGCGCGCTCATCACCGCCATCGGCCGCAACGTCGACAAGTCGTTCCCCCTGCTGGCCTCCACCGACGACCTCGACCTCCTCACGCGCAAGGTGGGCAGCGCGCTGTCGCGCAGGACCAAGGCGGCGCTGGCCGAGCCGGTGGCGGCGCTGACGGCGTTGTCGCGGCCCGTGGACCTCAAGGCGTTCCTCGAGGCCGTCCCGCTGTCGGAGCAGCGCGCGGGCCTCCTCGTGTCCGGCGCCTTCGACGCCGCGGTGCGCCTCATCGCGAAGGAGCAGGGGCGCCCGCTCGCGTCCGACGCCACCAAGCTCGCCGGCACCCTGGAGAGCGAGCCCCGCCTCGCCGACCTCGTCGCCTACGCCGTCAGCGACGACCACTTCCAGGCCCGCCAGACCCTCCGCCTCGCCATCGACGCGTAAGCGGTCACCCCACAACGAGGACGGCGGCGCCTTCGATGCGACCGCTCCTGAGGTCGTCGAGGGCGCGGTTGGCGTCCTCGAGGGGATACCTCGTCGTCGTCGTGCGGATGGGCACCTCGGGCGCGAGCGACAGGAGCGCCTCGCCGTCTTTGCGGGTGAGGTTCGCGACGGAGCGCACCACGCGCTCGCCCCACAACAGGTCGTACGAAAACGACGGGATGGGGCTCATGTGGATGCCGGCGCAGACGACGACGCCGCCCTTGTCGACGTCGCCGAGCGCCTTGGGCACGAGCGCGCCCACGGGCGCCAAGAGGATGGCGGCGTCGAGGACCTCGGGCGGCGGCTCGTCGGAGCCCCCGGCCCACACGGCGCCGAGCCCACGCGCGAACGCCTGCGCGGCCCCGTCGCCCTTGCGCGTGAACGCGTACACACGCCTCCCGTCGTGGACCGCGATCTGCGCGAGGATGTGCGCCGCCGCGCCGAAGCCGTACAGGCCGAGCGCCTCGCCGCGCCCCGGGGGCGCGTCCCCCTCGGGGAACGCCATGCGGTACGCCCGGTAGCCGATGAGCCCCGCGCACAACAGCGGCGCGGCCTCGACGTCGCCAAGCTGCGGCGGCAGCGGGAAGCAGTACGCGGCGTCGGCGACGGCGTGCGTGGCGTAGCCGCCGTCGCGCGTGTAGCCGGTGAACACGGCGTTGTCGCAGAGGTTCTCGCGCCCGCGCACGCAGAAGCGGCAAGCGCCGCAGGTGGCGCCGAGCCACGGGATGCCCACGCGCGCGCCCGGCTCCAAAGTCACGCCCTCGCCGCGCGCCTCGACGACGCCGACGACCTCGTGGCCGGGCACGAGCGGCAGCTTGGGGTGATCGAGCTCGCCGTCGACGACGTGCAGATCGGTGCGGCACACGCCGCAGGCGAGCACCTTCACGCGCACCTGGCCGGGGCCGGGCGCGCGCGGCTCGATCTCACGCTTCACGAGAGGCGCGCGCGGCGCCTCGAGGACCATGGCCCACGCCATGGGCAAGGCTACCAAAGCTCCGCCTCGACGCCGCAGCGTTCGGAGGACCGCCCGCTAGGTCTCTGCGAGCAGCCATGCGTCGAGGCGGTCGAAGCCGCCGCTCTCGCGGACGCGGTAGGCGGCGTGGTGGAACTCCGCTCCGTCGTGGCCGTGATAGCGGACGTCGACGCGCTGGCGACCCGGATCGAGCTCGAGCGTGGTCACGTTGTTCCGCCCGCTCGCCCAGTCGAACTGCGCGCCGAAGAGGAAGGGCACGAGGGCATGGGGGATCTGTGCGCCCGGCCCCGCGAGCACCTCCATGGTCTTTCCGCCGACGCCCCACGCGCTCGCGCGCGCGATCATCGCGAGGTGGAAGTCGCCCGAGAGGAAGAGGACGCCGGGGATGTGGTTGTGCTCGATGTGCCCGAGGAGCTCGGTGCGTTGCTCGGCGAAGGTCTCCCAGCGATCGCGGATCGACGTCGAGAAGATCGGCGGGAACCGCGTGATGGGCACGGAGTTCACGATGATCTTGAACACGGCCGGGCTCTCCGCCAGCCCGCGCTTGAGCCAGTCCATCTGTTCGGGGCTGATGTACTGGTGCGGCGTCTGCGAGCGGTCACGCTCGCCGCGACAGTCGAGGACGAAGACCTCCGCGGTCTTGCCGAAGCGCCTGCTGCGCCACAGGCGATCGGGGCAGGGCGCGCGGCGGCACACGGGCATGTGCTCGAAGAACGCCGCGCGCGCGGCCGCGAGCTTGTCGGGCGACACCGAGGCCGGGCACCAATCGTTGTCGACCTCGTGATCGTCCCAGGTGACCATGAAGCCCGTCGACGCGCGAAACGCCTGGTAGCCCGGCTGCGAGAGGTTCTCGCGCCACCGCGAGCGGTACGCCCGGAGGTCCTCGGAGCCGTCGGCGTACACGGCGTCGCCGAGCTGGATCATCATGTCGAGGTCGCTGCGCTCGCCGGCGCGGGCGAGCACGCTCTGATCCATCCCGTTCATGGTGCAGCACGTGGCCCCGATGCGCACCGGCACCAGGGCGTCGTCGACGGGCGCGGTCTTGAAGCGGCCCACGCGGCTGCGCCGCGACGGCGCGTCGCCGGCGAGCGCGTAGAAGGTGTAGCGGTACTCCGTGAACGGCTCGAGCGCGTCGACGTGCACCTGCACCGCGCCGCGCGCACCGCGAGGGACCTCGTGGTGGACCACCTGTCGCCAGCCGTCGCCGTCGTGCCGCCAGACCGCGAGGAGGAGCGCCGAGTCACCGTCGTAGTGCGTCCAGAGCTGCGCGCTGTCGGGCGTCGGATCGCCGGCGTTCACGCCGAGGGAGAACGCGCGTGGATCCTCGGGCACGGACCCGGGGTCGACGTCGGGCGCGACGTCGGCGCGCGCGTGCGCGGCGCCCGCCTTGGCGAGGATGCCGGCGGCGGTGACCGCGCCGAGCTGGAGGAAGCCTCTGCGCGTGTGCGCCGCCGGCCGCGGGTGCTCTCGATGTTTGCTCATGCCGCCGCGCAACCATACGCACTGCGCGCACGAACGGCAGGCCGCGCTGATCAGGGCGACGGCGCGTCTGGGCGCGTACGCACACGCAGCGGCGGATCCCCGCAGACGCTCTCGATGGTGAACGGCGTCGGATCGGGGACCCGCTTGTCGTCCATGAGCGCGTCGAGGGTGCGCACCGAGAAGCTCGAGCACCCCTGCGCGCGGTAGCGCCGGCGGCGCTCGACGATGTCCGGCCGGTGGAGCAAGCGGCAGTAGCCCGGGAGGGCGCGCTTTACGCCGTCACCGAGCGGCCCGCTGTAGACCGTCGGGTAGAAGCTCTCGTTCCAACACGGGTTCACCCAGTCGGCGAAGCGAAAGGGGCGCGCCAGGCGCCAGCGCCCGCCGCCGAAGACGAGCCCCGGGTGCGGCCCTTCGCACCACGAGCGCATGAGCTCGAGCCCCTGGAAGTTCGCCTCCATGTCGCCGTAGCTGAAGACGTTCCAGAACGCGCCGCCGAGGATCCCGGACTCCTGGCGGATGCCGACGTCGACCGCCGCGCGCAGCGCGTCGTCGACGCTCTTGCCCGCGGCGCGCGCGCGCTCGTACGCGTTCCAGTAGCGCGGACCGTTGGTGAAGAAGTGCCCCATCTTGTCGGTGCCGAAGGTCACGCCGGCGACGTTGATGGTGGGATCGATGTCGACGAAGACGCCGTACGGCTGCAGCCCGAAGTAGCGATACATGCTCACGGGCGCGTATCGATCGAGGAGCTCCGACGTCGTCGCCGGGCGATACGGGAAGTGCCAGTCCCGCGTCGCGCCCACGGCGAACCAGACCGCGGTGCGGAACTGTTTGCCCATGAGGTGCAGGGCCACCTCGGAGCACGTGCGCGCCTCGGGCCGGCAACGGTTCACCTCGCGCAGGCCCTCGGCGAACCCCGCGTTCACCTTGTCGTCGATGACGCGGGTGCCGTCGGGGACGCGCACGTACCAGGCGTAATACGCGTCGGTCTCCGCCGCGCGCGCGGGGACGGCGAGCAGCGCGGCGGCGCCCACGACGACGCAGGCTGCGCAGCGTTGTCGCGAACGGCTCGTCACCGGCGCAGGCTACGCGCGGCCGCCGTCGGACGCGAGGCGCAAGGGGCGCCGTTTTCTTTCGCCGCGTCGAACACGCACGGGCCGTCCGCGGTGCCCCGTTCGGTGGACGACAGCCGGGGTGGGGACAGGGCGCACGGATCCTCCGAAGGCACACGCGCCCCCACCCCGGTTTGGGCACTTCGCGGGCAACCGGCTGGTTTTGCACGCGATCGGCAAAGCACCGCTGTCGTCGTCAGGCGCACACGGCGCGACGTGGACCTACGTGTAGGTGAGACGCAGCGCATGTTTCACGGACCGTCCGGCACATGACGCCGATAACTCGCCCGACAACAATCAACTTCGGAGGTGCTTCGTGGCCATCAACCCGCTCGACCCCAGGAACGTGCTCAAGAACATCCAGCAGCTCGATCCCATGGGCGGCAAGATCCCCGGCACGAACATCAACGCGCTCGACCCGCTGAACCTCTTCGGCACCGACTCGATGAACAAGACCGGCGGCACCGCCTCGGTGCCCGGCGCGCCCGCGATGCCCGGCGGTGACATCGACGAGCTGCTCGCCAAGCTCAACAACGGCAAGAAGAACCAGTTCGACGTCGAGAGCGCCTCCAACGTCACCAGCAACATGGGCAAGGACGGCGTGCAGTCGAGCGGCAGCTCCGACGGCGGCGCGGCCGGCGGCGCGGGCGGCCAGATCCTGCAGCAGATCATGGGCATGCTGGGCGGCATCGTGAAGTCGCTGCTCGGAAGCATCCTCGGCGGCGGCGGCGGCGGCGGCATCCTCGGCGGCCTCTGATTGCAAGCGGAAGCGAGCTTCACCGCTTCCATGATCGCGACGGCGCGCGGGCTCGGGGAGGTGCTCCCCGAGGACGCGCGCCTCGCCGTCGATCCCTACGGAACCCGCTTCGCCACGCGCTGGCTGCGCTTCGTCGTGCGCCACGCGCGCTTGTTCGCGCCGCTCGTCGAGCGGATGCTGCTCACGGTCCAGGTGCGCACCCGCGTCATCGACGACCTGCTGCTCGCGTTCTTGCGCGAGGACGGCCGGCAGGTGGTGATCCTCGGCGCCGGCTACGACTGCCGCGCCGCGCGCTTCGAGGACCGCATCGCCCAGGCGAGCGGGCGCGTCTTCGAGGTGGACCACCCGGCGACGCAGGCGGCGAAGCGGGCGTTGGTGCCGCCGCCGCCGTCGGTGGCGAGCCTGGCGTGGGACTTCGAGGCGCGTGACGCCGGCGCGCTGCCCGGGGCCCTCGCCGCGCTCGGCCACGACGCCGGGGCGCCGTCACTCACCGTCTGGGAGGGCGTGACCATGTACCTCAGCGAGGCCGCCGTCGACGCCACCGTGCGCGCGGTGGCGGCGCTCTCGGCGCCGCGCTCGACGTTCGTGCTCACGTACTTCACGCCGCGCGCGTTGCGCCCGCGCGGCCTCCTCGACCGGCTCGCGCGGCGGGTCGTCCTCGGGAAGGCCGAGCCGCTCACGTTCGCCTTCGTCCCCGACGCCGTGCCGGCGTGGCTGCAGGCGCGCGGCTTCTCGCTGGCCCTCGACGCGTCGCTCGACGAGCTCGCGCGCACGCTCTTGCCCGCGCGCTACCACGGGCTCCTCGACGGGGACGCGCTGCACTTCGCCGTCGCGCGCCGGGATTGAGCGCCGCCGGCCTACGCGAGCCCGGCGACGAAGTCGGCCGTGGCCGCGGCGATGGCGGCGACGACGGCGCCGTCGCTGGTCCCGGAGGCCTTTGTCACGTGGAAGCCGTGGTCCGCGTCGTCGATCCAGACCTGGCGCCACCGGGTGCCGAGGGGCTTCACGGCGCGCTCCATGAGGGCGCGCGTACAGAGCGTGTCGCGCGTGCCGTTCACGCACAGGACGGGCACGGTGATCGCCGGCAGGTGGGCGTCGCGGAGCTTCTCGGGGTGGCCCGCGGGGTGGAGCGGGTAGGCGTACAGGAGCAGCGCGTCGCAGGGGAAGCCCTCGGCGGCCATCATCGACGCTGCGCGGCCGCCCATCGAGCGGCCGCCGATGAACAGGCGCCTGGGGCGCAGCTCGGCGCGGACGCGCTCGACGACGGCGCTGGTGCACTCCATGAGCCGGGGCATGCGGTCGGGGCGCTTGGACTTCTTGTCGGCGTAGAAGAAGTTGAAGCGTACGACGCTGAGGCCGCGATCACGGAGCGCGCCGCCGAGCGCGAGCATCGCGCGATCGTCCATGTTCCCGCCGGCGCCGTGGGCGCAGACGAAGACGTCGTCGGCGCGCGGAACGTGCGGCGCTTCATCGAGCTGCGCGTGCGTGACGTCGTCGCCGACCTGGATATGCCACGGTTTCACGGCACCCTGCGTGGCACGCCGCCGCCCCGGGCTCAACGGCGCACGGCGAACAGCGGCGCGAACGCAGCGCGGTGGGCCCACGCGAGCGCGAGCACGAGCGCGACGATGACGACGGGGAGCGGGAGGCCCTCAGGCGCGAGCGCGACGTGGAAGGCGACGATGTTCACGAGGAGCGGCGCGAGCAGGAGGAGCGCCAGCGGCACGCAGCGGTCCGCGAGCAGGAGCGCGGCGGCGGCGACCTCGACGACGGCGAGGAGCGGGAGCATGTAGCGGTCTGCGCGAGCGCGCCGAGGAAGGCGCCGGCGCCGGCGGACGGCGGCGTCTCCGGGTGCGGCAGGAAGTCGAGGAAGCCGTTGAGGCCGAAGACGAGGAACGCGAGCCCGAGGAGCACGCGGGCGACGGGAACGGCGACGGGCCGCAGGCGGCCGGCGGCGCGGGGAGCGGCGGGGGTGAGGGTGCCGGTGGTCATGGGATCTCCTGGGGTTCGTCGAGGCGACGAACGGGACGCGGCCGGATCGACACGCGGATCCGGTCGCGCTGCGCGGTGGCAGCGCGGTCGTGCGGGGGCTAGAAGGCGACGATGACGTCGCTGGTTCGCCGCCTCGTGAAGCGCCCCTGGGCGCCGCAGCTCGATCCGATCGTGCGCGACGCCATGCTCACGGTGGCGCGCGCGCGGCGGCGCGAGCACCCGGCGTCACAGGCGGCGACCGAGGCGCTCTATCGCCGCTGCGGGTCCGTGCGGCCGCTGCTCCTCGGCCACCGGGGGGCCATGGCGCGCGCGCCCGAGAACACGCTCGGCGCCTTCCGCGCCGCCGTCGACGACGGCGCCGACGGCTTCGAGCTCGACGTGCAGCTCACCGCGGACGGCGTCCCCGTCGTCCTCCACGACGACACCCTCGACCGCACCACCGACCTCAGCGGAAAGCCCATCCGCTACGCCGCCGACGAGCTCGACGACGCCGACGCCGGCTCCTGGCTCCCCGGCTGGCCCCGCGAGAAGGTGCCGCGCCTCGCCGAGGTCTTCGACGCGCTCGGCGCCGGCCACGTCGTCAACGTCGAGCTCAAGGGGCCGACGCCGCTCACCCTCGGGCTCGAGCGGCGCGTCCTCGACGTCATCCGCGCGCACGCGGACGCGGGCGTCATCGTGTCGAGCTTCCACCCCGCGCAGCTCCTCGCCATCCGCATGCTCGCGCCCGAGGTCCCCATCGGGCTCCTCGTGAGCCCGCACAGCATGCTGCCGCTCCGCACCGGCTGGGCCGCGGCCGCGCTCCTCCCCGACGCCATCCACCCGCCGAGCTCCCTCATCGACGGCGGCTTCATCGCCATGGCCCACCAGGCAGGCATGCGCGTCCACGCCTGGGCCGTCGGCGGCGACGAAGACACCGCGCGCCTCCTCGACCTCGGCGTCGACGGCCTCATCGTCGACGACGTCGCCGCCACCGCCGCCGTCTATCGCGATCGCGGCTACTCGCTCGCGTCCCGCGGGGATCAGTCGGTGTCGCGGTAGAGCGCCTCGAGCGCGCCGGCTTCGAGCGCCGGCGCCGGGGCGAACGCCTTCGGCCCGTCGTCCACGAGCACGGGGGCGGCGGTGAGCCACCCCGAGGCGCGGATGCGGCCGGCGGCGTCGAGCCTCACCCAGTAGCGCACGACCTCGGGCGCCCCCTCGGGAGCGCGGAAGATGCGCGCGGTGAACTCACGGCGGCCGGGCCCCGGCTCGACGTCGACGGCGTCCTCGTTGAGCTCCGCCTTCCAGAAGTCGTAGTCCCACAAGGGCGGGGCGGCGGTCTTGCGGGCCGGCTGCTTGCCCGCGGGCAGGCCGAGCCAACGCGCGAGGGTGCGGTGGAAGAAGCCGGCGCTGACCTCGACGTCTTCGGCGGGCGGCTCGAGGCTCGCGAGGGCCGCGCGCACGTCGAGGCTGTCGGTCTCGTCGTCCCGGCCCTTGCCGCCTCTCCGGCCTCCGCGCGTCGCCACCGAGCGACGCTACCGCCGAACGCACCGGCGATGCACGAGCGGCTCACGTCGAGGCAGCAGGCCGCTCGACGACGGGCGTCGGGAATGCGCTACGCGGCGGCGTCGGCAGGGCCCGCGGACGCGTCTTGGGTCGTCGTCACGTCGGTGCGCGGCAGGCGCAGGGCGATGGCGTCGCGCAGGCGCTCGGCCTCGACGATGAGGGCGTCGCCCTCGTCGTCGTCGGCGCCGTCGGGGGCGGAGTCCCACTCGCGCAGGGAGTCGATGACCTTCACGCAGGCGGTGAGCGCGCGGCGCAGGTGGCGCACCTTGTCGTTGGCGCTCTTCGGGCGCAGGTGCGCCGGGATGGAGTCCTTCAGCGTGCGGCGCAGCGCGCTGGCGGTCTCCCCGTCGAGGGCGGCCTGCTTGAGGGCGAGGTAGGCGTCCTCGGGGACGCGCTGCTCGTCGTAGTGGTGCTTGGCTTCCGCGAGCACGTTCACGGCGCCGAGGTCCGGGGTGTGCGGCGGCCGCTTCGACGCTTGCGCCTTCAGCGGCAAGAGCTCCGGGGCCTCTTCGCCGAGCCACTGGAAGGAGCGCACGAGCTTCTTCGCCGTCGACGACGTCACGTGGACCTCGTCGGCGCAGTAGCGCTCGAAGCTCGCGTAGCCCCAGCCGCGCCACAGCCCGGTGCGCAGCACGTCGGCGAGGTGCTCCCCGAGGATGATCCAGCTCGACTTGAAGGCGAGCGCGGCCTCGAGCACGCGGTAGCGCGGCGAGTCCGCGTCGAGCTCCCGCATGCGGGCCATGATGGAGACCTCGGCGCGCGACAGGTCCGTCTGCTTGGACGGCGCCTTGCGCGGGGCCACGCTCTTTTTCGGCGGCGCCTTCGCGCGAGGGGGCTTGTGGATCTGCTTCTTGGGGGGCTTCTTCTTGTTCGCGCGCGGCACGAGGGCTCCGAAGCGGGGGACAAGCCCCGCCCAGGGGGCAGGGGACAAGGCGGTGTCGACGAGCGCTCGGCGCCGCGCTACCTGCGGGGGCCTCGGCCTCGGCGCGGGCGACGTCGACCGGGCCCGCCGCCGCCGCCGGGGCCGGACTTGGCGGGCTCGCACGCGATGGTCATCGGGACCGGCTCGGTCTCGCCCTCGGGGACCCACGTCTTGTCGCCGCGGGGCTTGCCGTTCACGCCCGCGATCACCTGGTCGGCGACCTCGAGGTCGACCTCGACGTGGCTCGAGTGATCGCGCACGTCGCCGTGGCCGGTGAAGTGGCCGGCGTCGACGCCCGACATCGCGGCGAGCTTCTCGATGAGCGCCGTGAGGTCGGGGACGCCGTCCTCGCGCCCCAGCGTGACGTAGAGGTTGCGCGAGGTGCTCTCGGGGGCCTCGGCCTCCTCGGCTGCCTCGACGGGAGCGCCCTCCTCGCCCGGCGGGCGGTCGTGGCGCGGCCGGTCCGAGCGCGGGCCGCGCTCGCGGCGCGGGCCGCGCTCGCGCTCACGAAAGCCGCCCTCGCGCTCGCCGCGGGGCTCCGACGCCGGGCGCGGCTCCTGCGCGTAGTGGGTGCGCAGCAGGAACGCGAGGATCTCCTTGGCGTCGCCGCGGGCGAGCATGGACTCGGCCACGGGGCGGTATTGCTCCATCTCGACGCCGTCAGCGGCCTCGAGGATCTGCACGGCGAGACGTTCGGCCTGCATCCAGAGGATCTCCTTTTCGTCGGGGAGATCGATCTCCTCGAACGGAACCTTGAACTGCTTTTTGAGGTTGGACAGGTGCGCCATGTACTTGCCGCGCACCAGGGAGACGGCGACGCCCTTCTTGCCGATGCGCCCCGTGCGTCCCACGCGGTGGACGTAGACCTCGTCGTACTCGGGCAGGTCGTAGTTGAAGACGTGGCCGAGGTCGCTGATGTCGATGCCGCGGGCGGCGATGTCGGTGGCGACCATCAAGTCGAGCTCGCCGGCCTTCACGCGGGCCAGCGTGGCCTCGCGCGCGCGCTGGGGCATGTCCCCGTTCAAGGCCTCGCAGCGCCACCCGAAGCGGCGCAGGTACGAGGTGATCATCTCGGTCTCGTCCTTGCGGTTGCAAAAGACGATGGCCGACGTGGGCTTGTGCAGCTCGAGGACGTAGAGGAAGTTGCGCGGCTTGCTCCAGCGCTCGCTCTCGTTGTGGAGCACGTGCCGGATGGTGGTGACGTTGACGGTGTCGCGCGACAGATCGATGCGCGCCGGCTCATGCAGGTAGCGGGATGCCGCGCGCTCGATCTGCTCGGGGAGCGTGGCGGAGAACAAGAGCGTCTGCCGCTTGTCGGGGAGCTGATCGAGGATGGAGGTGACCTCGTCCCAGAAGCCCCGCGAGAGCATCTCGTCCGCCTCGTCGAGCACCGAGAAGCGAATGTCATCGAAGCGCAGGTGACCCTGACGAAACAGATCCTTCACCCGGCCGGGCGTACCCACCACGAAATTGGCGCCGGCGTGGAGGGCGTCGATCTGGGCGCGCATGGAGGCGCCGCCGTAGATGGTGACGACGCGCACGCCCTTGTGGTGCCCCAGGCGCGCGGCCTCCGCCGACACCTGCAGCGCCAGCTCGCGGGTGGGCGCGAGGACGAGCGACTGGGGCGAGCGGACCGCCGGGTCGATGTTGGTGAGGAGGGGCAGGCAGAAGGCCGTGGTCTTGCCGGAGCCCGTCTTGGATTGGACCATGACGTCGCGCCCGGACTTCACCGGGGCGAAGACCGCGCGCTGGACCGGGGTGGGGCTCGCGTAGCCCAGGTCCTTCAGCCCGAGGCGGAGTGCCTCATCGAGGTCGAATTCGTCGAAGGAGCCGCTCGGCGTCTGGGTGTCTGCGGGAGCGGCGTCGGGGGTCTCGCTCATCGGCCGACCACCCTACCCGGAAGCAGCCCGTTGTAAAGCGAGAATCCAAAGGGCAAAACCCGGGGATGAAGCGCGCCCTCGCTCTTTCCCTGGCCCTCGGCGCCCTGGCAGCGGGCTGCGACCGCTGCGCCGTCGAGCCCATCACCTCAATTCCGGATGCCGTCGATCAGGTCGACGTGTTCGACCAGAAGCAGGCCGCCGAGGTCGACGTCCTGTGGATGATCGACAACTCGCCGTCGATGGAGGCGGAGCAGAAGAAGATCGCCGAGCGCTTCAACGACTTCTTCAACGAGCTGCTGGTGTCCGCGGTCGACTACCACATCGGCGTCATCTCGTCGGACGCCGCCGAGGGCGGCGTGCTGCGCGCCTACACCGGCCCGCCGGTGGGCGGCTGCAACGGGTGCCGCTTCGTCACCAAGGACACGCCCTGCGACAACCCCTCCGTCGACATCTCGGGGCTCAGCTCGGAGCAGGAGATCGACGACAAGCTGGCCACCGAGTGCCCGGCGCAGCTCGTGTTCAGAAACCTCGCCCAGACCGGCAGCGACGGGCCGCCCAACGAGAAGGGCTTCCTGCAGGCGGCCCAGGCGCTCGGCGTGGCCGACGTGGACCCGGCCACCGGGATGCCGCTCAACGACGTCCCCACCGAGAATGCGGGCTTCCTCCGGCCGGAGGCCGCGCTGTACATCGTGTTCGTCTCCGACGAGGACGAGGGCGAGAAGGAAAACGGCGCGCCCGTCCGCTACTACCAGCGCCTCTTCGAGAGCCTCAAGGGCGCCGGCAACGAGAACAAGGTCGCCGTCGCCGCCATCACCGGCTTCCCCGACGCCGACCCGCCGGCGCCGCTGGCGGACGTCTGCAGCATCCTGCAGACCACCTTCGACGCCAACAACGCCAACGACGACCCGCGCGCCAACGCCCTGGTGGAGGCGCTGCGCAACTACCCCGACGGCTGCAACGACGAGCAGGCGGGCCCCAACGACAGCAACTCCTTCGCCGAGACCGGCGGCCGCTACATCGAGCTCGCCTGCCGCACCGGCGGCGTGATCGCCGACATGTGCAAGGCCGACTACAGCACCGCCCTCGACGCGCTCGGCGCCAACGCCGCCGGCCTCCTGCGCAAGTTCACCCTCAGCTTGAACCAGGCCGACATCGAGTGGGGCAGCGACTGCATCCCCGACACCGCCGACGACATCGCGCTCGACTGCGACGAGGACGGCAAGAAGGACGGCCCGCTCGACGGCCCCATCTGCGTGAAGGCCCTCGGCATCCAGGGCGCCTGCGAGTCCACGGACAGCGCGCACCTCGTCCCGCGCGACGACAACTGCGGCTGGACCCTCGAGGTCGCCACCAACTCCATCCGCTTCAACGGCGGCTTCATTCCGGAGCCCGGCACCCAGGTCGAGGTGCGCTACCTGAAGAAGCCCGCCAACCGCCGGTGCGGAGGATGAGCCCCCGCGTCCTCTTCGCTGCCGCGGCGGTGCTGGCGCTCGGGGCGTGCCCGCGCGGGACCGACCTCGCCGACGGCCTGTGCCACTCGAGCGCGGACTGCCCGCAGTTCACGCAGTGCGACCCCACCGGCGTCTGTCGCTGCACCAGCGACGACGCGTGCGACGCCTCCGAGTTCTGCAACCTCGCCGGCTCCTGCCAGCAGAAACTCGAGTGCTTCACCGACGACGACTGCCGGAGCGCGGATGCCCCGTCGGCCATCTGCGACACGCGCCAGTTGCAGGAGGACCCGAACGCCCCCGACGATCAGGTGCACGCCAAGACCGCCGGCCAGTGCGTGACGCTGAACTCGTCCACGACGCAGTGCCTGATCGATTCGCACTGCCCCTTCGGCTTCTATTGCGACAGCGGCGTCTGCCAGGTGGGCTGCCGCGACAACGGCGACTGCCCCCTCGGCGAGCCCTGCATCGACAACCAGTGCAACCCCACGCAGGGGGCCTGCAACGAGCCCGGCTATTGCGAGTTCGGCCAGCTCTGTACGGCGAACGACACGTGTCAGGACCACGCCGATCGAAACACCCTCTGCGAGCCGTGCAAGGGCGACGACCCCCTCCAGAGCACGTGCGACACCTGCCTCATCGATCCCGCGGTGCCGTCGACGCCGTGCTCGTCGGACAGCCAGTGCTCCCAGGGCTACTGCGTGCACTTCCCGTGCTTGACCAGCAACGACTGTCCGAACGGGGAGACCTGCAGCGGCGGTGGGCTGTTCACGCCGGGCGAGTGCACCGGCCACTGCGGCGATTTCTTCTGCGGCAACGGCTCGTGCGACGATACGACCAACCCGTGTCCGCGCGGCTACTCCTGCTTCACGCTCATCGTGGTGTCCAAGAACACCTGCACCCGCGGCGGCGGCCAGTGCGGCGCGGGCTCCTTGTGCAGCGCCGACGCCGCGGGCGAGCTCAACGAGAACGGCTCGTGCTCGTGCCTGTCGGACGCGGACTGCCCCATCGGCGTCACCTGCGTGAACCCGGGACCGAACGGCGCGTGCGTCCAGGGGTCCACCTGCGGCCCCTCGAGCGGGCTGCAGTGCTCGGATCTCCGCTGAGCGAGGGGGAAGCATGAGCGCGAGGCTCCTCGTCGTGGCGCTCGGCCTCCTCGCCGCCGGCGCCTGCAACTGCGGCGGCGGCGCCGGGCCGTGCACCGACGACGCGCAGTGCGACGCCACGGGGCAGGGCTTCTCCAAATGCAACCAGGACCAGGGCATCTGCATCTGCGTCGACAGCCGCGCCTGCGGGCCGAACGAGTTCTGCAACGGCGCCGGCCGCTGCCAGGCCGAGGCCGGCTGTGAGACCAACGACGACTGCGGCGACGGCGGCGACAGCGGGCTGTTCTGCGACATCACCACGTCGCAGTGCCTGAGCGTGCAGGAGTGCAACCCGCAGGGGGGCCACGTGTGTTGCACCCTCGACGACCAATGCCCGTTCGGCCAGATCTGCAACGACGTCAACCGCACCTGCACCGACGGCTGCCGGGACAGCGGCGACTGCATCCTCGGCCAGGGCTGCGCGGGCGCCGGCTTCGGCCGCCTCGGCACCTGCGGCACCGCGTGCACCGCCGACAACCAGTGCCCGTTCCAGGACCTCTGCAACCTCGGCACCGGGCTGTGCGAGCTCGACAGCCGCGGGCCCTACTGCCGCGGCTGCACCGGCGGCGCCAACAGCGACCAGTGCGACCAGTTCGGCAACCTCTGCCTCGTCGACGAATTCAACCCCCCCGCCGAGTTCTGCGGCGTGGAGTGCGCCCAGGGACAGGCGTGCCCGAACGGCTACTCCTGCCAGGACGTGATCATCGTGCTGCAGACGCACCAGTGCGTCGGGCCGGAGACCTGTCTGCTGCCGGCGGGCGCGTGCTCCCGGACCGGCGCGGCGTGCGCCGTGGACGAGGACTGCCCCCAGGGGCCGCCGGGCGGCGATTGTCCGGCGAAGGTGGGGCGCGTCGGAAGTTGCGCGGTCGATCAATCCATCGACTGCGCGAACGACGCCGACTGCCCCGAGGGCGGCTGCAACGTCACGCAGTGCGCGGGGAGCGAGGGCGGCCAGGTCGGCTTCTGCACCTGCACCAAGGACTCGGACTGCCCCGCCGACACCTGCAAGGAGGCGGACGTCTCGGACCCGGCGCACCCGGTGCGCGGCCACTGCGAGCTGTCGGGCCACCCCTGCTTCCAGGACAGCGAGTGCGACTTCATCGCGTGCGTCGAAGGGGGATGCCTCATCGGGCAAAACTGCGCCCCGGCCAACGATCGGAGCTGCGCCCAGGTGCAGAGCTCGACGTCGCCGTGACGCTCCCGCCCGCGCGCCTGCCGGTCGTCGTCGCCGTGCTCGCGCTCGCCGCGGTCGCCGGCGGCTGCACGCGCGCCGCCGGCAAGTGCGCCAGCGACGCCGACTGCGACATCCTCCACCAGGGATCCAACAAGTGTGACGTCGACAGCGGGCTTTGCCTGTGCACGGACGACGCGGGGTGCTCCGCGGGCGAGCTGTGCAACGCCGCCGGGCGCTGCCAGGCGACGGGCGGTTGCGCCGCCAACGACGACTGCGGGGCGGGGCTGTTTTGCGACGTGACCACGTCGCAGTGCCTCGCCGAGCACGGCTGCGGCGAGGGCAATACGTGCTGCACCCTCGACGACCAATGCCCCTTCAGGCAGATCTGCGACGTCGTCACGCAGACGTGCGTCGCCGGCTGCCGGGACGACGCCGACTGCCTCATCGGCGAGGGGTGCCAGGGCGCGGGCTTCGGCCGCCTGGGCGTCTGCGGCACGGCGTGCACCTCGGAGCTGCAGTGTCGCTTCGGCCAGCTCTGCAACCTGAGCACCGGCACCTGCGAGGACGACAACCGCGGGCCGTATTGCGGCGGCTGCAGCGGCGGCGTCAACAGCGACGACTGCGGCACCTTCGGCAACTTCTGCCTGCTCGACACGGTGAACGGCGGCTCGTATTGCGGCGTCGACTGCGCGCAGGGGCAGACGTGTCCGTTCGGCTACGAGTGCATCGACGTCATCATCCTGCCGCGCTCCACGCTGCCCACGTGCGCGCTGCCCGAGGCGTGCGTCGACGGACACTGCGCGCGCACGGGCGCTGTGTGCGGCGTCGACGAGGACTGCCCCGAGGGCCCGCCGGGCAGCGACTGTCCGCGCGCCGACGTCGGCAACTGCGAGCTGAGCACCGGGACCGCCTGCAGCAGCGACGACGATTGCCCGAGCCTCGGGGCGTGCCTCAAGCAGGAGTGCCGGCAGCGCGAGGGCGCGAGCTTCGGGGTTTGTTCGTGCACCAGGGACTCCGACTGCCCCTCCGACACCTGCCAGGGCGCCGACGTCAGCGATCTGCAGCACCCCGTCGCCGGGCACTGCGAGCTGTCGGGCCGCAGTTGCTTCGAGGACGCCGAGTGCGACGTCATCACCTGCGTCGGCGGCGGGTGTCTGCTCGGAAAGAACTGCAAGCCCGGCGCCGACCACACCTGCGTCGACTTCCTGCCCGCGCAGTAGCCGCCGGAACGCTCAGCGCCGGACCTCGACGGCCACCACGCGGCCGGGCCCTTCCTCCTCGATGACATCGAGCTCGACGTCGACGGCGCCCCGGCGCGCGAGGAGCTTGCGCGCGGTCTCTCGCACCGCCTCCGACGCCGCCGGCGCCGCCAGCGTCACGGCGGCGAGGGCGCCACCGCGGCCTCGCGCGAGGGCGACGGCTTCATTCACAATGCGCTCGAGGTCGCGAAGCATGCCTCGGGGAAGTCCACGAGGCGTGCCACCCGCTCATTCGTCGATGGGACGCAGCGCAATCACGAAGCCCGCACCGGCGAGCGGGCTTTTGCACAGGGAGAGTGTGCCACCCATCGCTTCGATGATCTTGCGCGCGATGGGGAGGCCGAGCCCGGTGCCGCGGGTCTTGGTGGTGAAGAACGGCTCGAAGATTCGTTCGCGCGCGTCGCCGGGGATGCCCGGACCGTCGTCGAAGACGAACACGCGCGTGTCGTCGACGCGGACGCGCACGCTGGTGGCGCCGGCCTGGACGGCGTTCTGCATCAGGTTCAACAGGACCTGCGTGACGAGCGCTGCGTCGCCCTGCGCGGTGCCTCCCCCCTCCACCTTCGCCGCCGGCTCCGCGGACGCCGCCGCCTGCGCGATGATGCCCAGGTCGAGCGGGCGCGGCTGCACCGTGATCGGGCGCGAGAAGCTCAAGAGGTCGCCGACCAGGGCCCCCAGCCGGACGATGTGGTCCTGGACCTTCTGCAGGGCGATGCTGCGCTTGTCGTCGGGCGGCAACGTGCCCTGGACGACCTGCACGGTGCCGGAGATGCCCGCGAGCGGGTTCCTGATCTCGTGCGCCACCGACGCCGCCATCATGCCGAGCTTGGCGAGGTGCGCCGCGCGCTTGGCACGCGCCTCCGACGCGACGACGTCGGTGAGGTCCTCGAGGTGGATCATGGTGGCGGCCATCGGGTGCTCGAGGGGCGCGATGGTGACGCGGTAAGCGCAGTCGGTGCCGTCGAGGACCGCGTCCACGCGAGGCAGGACGGTCTCTCGGCCGGTCTCCATCGCGCGCGCGATGCGCCGCGGGAGCTCGGCGGCGTCGAGGAGCGGGCCGGCGATGACCTCGTCGAAGCGCTTGCCGACGAAGGCGTCGCCGACGAGGGCGCGGCTGTGCGGGTGGGTGGAGGACGCGACGCGGCCGTCCTTGTCGAGGACGAGCACCGTCATCGGCAGGTGGGAGACGATCAGCTCGCGCAGACCCGCGAGGCCCTCCTCCTCGCGCGTCTCCATATAGGTGCCGAGCATGACGGCGAGCTCGATGTCCGTGATGCGCAGGATGGACAGCACGGTGGCGGGATCCGGTGCGTGGCGCACGAAGTCCTGGCGCAGCAGGCACATGGCGGTGAACATGTATTGCTGCGGCAGCTTCACCCGCACGTGCATCCGGCCGATGCGCTGGCGCAGCTCGTAGTAGGCCTCGTCGTGGGGACCGGCGCACAGCTCGCCCATCCAACGCACCAGGCTCGCCTTGAGCCGCTCCACCTGGGCGAGGTCGGCGAACACCGCCTTGGCGCTCTCGAAGCGCAGGACGGCGTCGTAGAAGCAATCGGCGATGGCGCGCGCCTCGGGCGCGATGCGGGGCCAGATGGCTTGCAGGCGGGCGGTGTCGGCGTCGGTGAAGCCGACGTAGTCCTTCAGCTCGTCCATCGGAGACTGCATTCCTGGCGGATTTTCGGGCACAACCCGCCTTGGGGCAAAGAACGCACGGGCTCTGTGTGATATCCCCCAGCCGAAAGGGGCGAGGGTGGCGGCCATTGGCGCCGTGCGGCCTCGCACAGCAGTTGGCACACCCCCTGCCAAGAGCAGCGCAGACCCCCGAGGTTTCCATGACGACAGGCTCCGTGATCGCCCCCCCCAATCCTCCTCAACCGGCCGCTCCCGCCGCCGCCCGTGGTGACGAGCACAAGCAGGCCCAGTCCGCGTCGCTGCGCGTGCTCGTGTGCGACGACGAAGAGCTCATCCGCTGGTCCGTGGCCGAGCACCTCCGCGGCGAGGGCTACGAGGTCGTCCTGGCGGCCGACGGCCAGGCGTGCATCGACGAGCTGGCGGCCCACGCCCCGGACGCCCTCATCGTCGACCTCAAGATGCCCAAGATCGACGGGCTCGGCGTGCTGCGGAAGATGCGCGAGCTGGAGCTCGAAATCCCCGCGCTCGTCATCACGGCCCACGGCGCCGTGGACAGCGCCATCGAGGCCACGCGCCTCGGCGCCACCGGCTACCTGGCCAAGCCGTTCGACCTGCGCGAGCTGTCGCTGCAGCTCAAGAAGGCCATCGAGCAGGGCCGCCTCGCCCGCGAGGTGCGCTATCTCCGCGCGCGCCACGGGTACGAGCGGCTGGTGGGTGAGAGCCCGGCCATGCAGCGCGTGTTCGAGACGCTCCACCGCCTCGAGAGCGTCGACGCGCCGACCGTGCTCATCAGCGGCGAGAGCGGCACCGGCAAGGACCTCGTCGCGCAGGCCATCCACGCGCGCGGTCCGCGCAAAGAGAAGCCGTACATGGAGATCGACTGCGCGGCGATGCAGGACACCCTCATCGAGTCCGAGCTGTTCGGCCACGAGAAGGGCTCCTTCACCGACGCGCGCTCGCAGAAGCGCGGCCTGTTCGAGCTGGCCAAGGGCGGCGTCGTCTTCCTCGACGAGATTGGGGAGATGAGCCTCGCCACGCAGGCCAAGCTGCTGCGCGCCCTCGAGAACCGGAAGTTCAAGCGCGTCGGCGGCGTCGTCGACCTGCCGCTCGACGCCGCCATCGTCGCCGCCAGCAACAGGAACCTCCGCGAAGAGGTGAAGGCCGGGCGGTTCCGCGAAGACCTGTTCTTCCGCCTCAACGTGGTGCCCATCGAGATCCCGCCGCTGCGCAAGCGCGTCGAGGACGTCGAGGCGCTGGCGGCGCACCTGCTCGAGCGCACCGCGCGCGACCTCGGGCGCCCCATCCCGAAGATGAGCGAGGAGGCGCTCACCGCGCTCTCCCGCTACCCGTGGCCGGGCAACGTGCGCGAGCTCAGGAACGTCCTCGAGCGCGTCGTCATCCTCAAGCAGGGCGACGGCTCCATCTTCCTCGAGGACCTGCCGGCCGAGATCCGCTTCGGCGCCGCTGCGGGCGGGTCGTCGGCGGCGGCGATGGAGGGCTGCCCCTTCGAGCTGCCGGCCGAGGGCGTGGACCTCGAGGCGGTCGAGAAGGGGCTGCTCGCGCAGGCGCTGGCGAGGAGCAACGGCAACCAGTCCGCGGCCGCGCGCCTGCTCGGCATCAGCCGCTACGCGCTGCGCTACCGCATGGAGAAGTTCAAGCTCTCCTGAGCTCCTGACCGTGGAGGTGTCCGATGGAACGCAAGTGGCTCGTCGCCCATGACTTCTCGCCGTCGGCCGACGCGGCGGCCCGCGTCGCCGCGGGGGATCTCGTCGGGCAGGACGCGCCGGCGACCGTCGTCCTGTGCCACGTCTACCAGGTGATGCCGTTGCCCACCGGCTTCGACGGGGCCGTCCCCGGCGGCGGCATCGTCACCCTCGAGCGCGCCGTGGCCGTCGAGGCCATACAGCGCCTCGAGCGGGCTGCCGCGGCGCTCCGCGAGCACATCGAAAAGCTGCGCGCGGAGCGGCCCGGCTCCCCGCCCGTCGCGGTCGAGGTGGCCGTGCGGCAGGACGCGCCCGCGGAGGGCATCCTCGCCGAGGCGGCCGACCGCGGCGTGGAGCGAATCACGGTGGGCACCCACGGGCGCAAAGGCCTGTCCCACCTCCTGCTCGGCAGCGTCGCCGAGCGCGTGATGCGGCTGTCGCAGGTCCCCGTTCTCGTCGTGAAAGGCTCGTGATGTTCGCCCCCAAGCACATCCTCGTCCCCGTCGACGCCGACGTCACCGGTGACAAGCTCCTCGCCGAGGAGCTGGTCGACGCCGCGGCCGACCTCGCCAACAAGCTCGACGCCCGCCTGACGCTCATCCACGTCGCGCTGCCGGCGGCGTCGCCGGCGGTGCCGCCCGTGGACACCTTCGGCGAGGCGTACCGCGCGATGCTCGACGTGGTGGAGGCCAGGAACGCCGCCGCCGCGCGCACGCTCGAGGCGCTCAAGGAGCACGCCCAGCGGGGCGGGCGCAACTGCGAGACGCACCTCGTGACGCGCGCGGGGAACGTCCCCGAGCTCATCATCGACACGGCCAAGGAGCTCGGCGCCGACCTGATCGTCGTCGCCACCCACGGCCGCCGTGGCATCCGGCGCGTGGTGCTCGGCAGCGTCGCCGAGCGCACCGCGCACCTGTCCCCGGTGCCGGTGCTCCTTCTGCCGCCGAGGCACACATGACGACGATGACTGTCGAGCACTTCATGACCCGGCACCCGCACTCGGTGCGCGCCGGGGAGTCGGTCACCGCCGCCGACGAGCTGATGCGCAAGCTCAACTGCCATCACCTCCCCGTGCTCGAGGGAGGCGTGCTCGTCGGCGTCATCAGTGACCGCGACATTCGCCTCGTCGGCAAAGCGGACCTTCAGCGCGTGAGGGTCGAGGACGTCTGCGTGGAGGAAGCCGTCCAGGTGGATCTGGAGACGTCGGTGTCCACCGCGGCAGCGATGATGGCGGACAAGCACATCTCGTCGCTCCTGGTCACCGAAGACGGCAGGCTCGCCGGCATCTTCACGTCGTCGGACGCGTGCCGCGCCCTGGCTTCCCTCGCTCCGCAGTGAGCGCAGCAGGGCCGCCCGGGGGGCGCAGGGCCACGTCGCACAGCGAGGCGTAAAGCCCCTCGCGACGTCGACGAAGCGAAGATCGAACGAAGATCGAACGGCGGGATTGCGGCCGGCGCGCTTCGCGTTAAGTCGGATGCCATGACGAACAAAATCATGCTCATCGAGGACGACAACGCGCTCCGCGATCTCCTCGGCGCCGACCTCGAATCCCGCGGCTATGCTCTCGAGCGCTACGCCTCCGCGGAGGACGCCGTCGCCGCGTTGCCGTCGTCGGACGCCGACATCATCGTCACCGACGTGCAGCTCAAGGGCATGAAGGGCACCGAGCTCGCCAGCCGCGTGAAGCTCGCGCGCCCCGACGTCCTCGTCATCGTCATCACCGCCTTCGGCAGCCTCGACAACGCCGTCGCCGCCATCCGCGCCGGTGCGTACGATTTCATCACCAAGCCGTTCGAGACGGAGGCGCTCGACATCGTGCTCAAGCGCGCCCTCGAGCACCGCGCCCTCCGCCTCGAGGTCAAGCGCCTCTCTCGCGCGGTCGCCGAGGGCGGACGCTTCGAGGAGATCCTCGGGCAGAGCCGGGCCATGCAGAAGGTGTTCGACCTGATGACGCAGGTCGCGGGCGCCGACGCCGGCGCGCTCATCACCGGGGAGAGCGGCACTGGCAAGGAGCTCGTCGCCCGCGCGCTGCACGAAAAAAGCAAGCGCAAGAGCGGCCCCTTCGTCGGCATCAACTGCTCCGCCGTCCCCGAGGGCGTGCTCGAGCAGCAGCTCTTCGGCTCCGCGCGCGGCGAGGGCCCCGACGGCAAGGGCGAGCGCAAGGGCCTCTTCGTCCAGGCCGACGGCGGCACGCTGTTCCTCGACGAGGTCGGCGAGGTGCCGCTGTCGCTGCAGCCCAAGCTGCTGCGCGCGCTGCAGGAGAAGAAGGTGCTGCCCATCGGCGGCGATCGCGAGATCCCCTTCGACGTGCGCGTGATCGCGGCGACGCACCAGGACCTCGAGGAGGCCATCGGCGACGGCCGCTTCCGCGACGACCTCTTCTATCGGCTGAACGTCGTCGAGATCGAGCTGCCCCCGCTGCGCGAGCGCGGCGGCGACGTGCTCCTGCTCGCCCAGCGCTTCCTCGAGGTGTTCGCCGCTCGGGCGAGCAAGCCCGTGAAGGGCATCTCGCCGCAGGCGGCCGAGAAGCTCATGGCCTACGACTGGCCGGGGAACGTGCGCGAGCTGTCCAACTGCATGGAGCGGGCGGTGGCGCTGACGCACCTCGACCACATCTCCGTCGACGACCTCCCGGAGCGCGTGCAGCACCACAAGGCCACGCGGCTCGTGGTCGACTCGGACAACCCGCAGACCTTCATCCCGCTCGACGAGCTCGAGAAGCGGTACATCTTGCGCGTGCTCGACGCTTGTCAGGGCGCCCGCAAGAAGGCGTCCCGCATCCTCGGCATCGACAGGAAGACCCTCTACCGCAAGCTCGTCCGCTGGGGCGCGGCCGAGAACGCAGAGCACGAGGAGCAGTGACCCGGGCGCCGCCGGGCGCCGGGTCGAGCCTATGCATGTGGTCATCGCCAGCAGGCCCGCGGGCTTCGTCGTCGACCTGACGATGGCGCTGCAGCGGCAGGGCGCGCGCGTCACCCTGGTCGACGACGGCGCCGCGCTCCTCGACGCCCTCGCCGAGCCCGTTGATCTCGTCGTCGGCAGCGTCGACCTCGCCGGCCCCACCGCCGCCCACGCCCTCGCGATGGCCCGCACCGCCGGGGTGCGCGTGCCGTTCATCCTGGTGCTGCCGCGGCGGATGACCGGCATGCGCGAGGACGTCGCCCACACCGCGCGCGCGGCCGGGCTGGCCGGCGTCGTCGACGAGGACGGCGCCATCGCCGCCTCCCTCGGCGCCCTCCGCACGCCCGCGGACGCCACCCCGCACGACCCCCACCCGGCGCGCCGGGCCGGCGGGGACGCGCGGGTGCTCGTGGCCGAGGACGACCGCGAGATGCGCCGGCTGATCGTCGACGAGCTCGAGAGCCGTGGCTACACCGTGGAGCAGGCCGAGGACGGCCGGGAGCTCATCCTGCGCCTCGACGACCTCAAAGGCGACGCCGACGCGCCCTTCGACCTCATCGTCAGCGACGTGCGCATGCCGGGGGCCACCGGCATCGAGGCCCTGGCGCTCCTGCGGCGGGCGCGCTGGTCGCTGCCGGTCATCCTGATGACCTCCTTCGGGGACGACGCCGTCCACGCCGAGGGGCACCGCCTCGGGGCCCTCGCCGTGTTCGACAAGCCCCTCGACGTCGACGAGCTCATGGATCTGGTGGCGGGCGCGGTGGGGCGCCCGCTGTCTTAGCGGACCTCTCTGGCGCAGGTTCCGGAAAGGGCTAGACAAGCGGTCATGGCAACGGAGATCCCGCTCATCGGCATGTGCGCCGCGTACATCATCGGTGTCACGATCTTCCTCGTGACCCGCGAAAAGGGCCTCGGCCGCGATCGCCGCCTGAGCCTGCTCGCGTACCTCGTCTTCGCCGCCAGCGCGTCCGTGGCGGGCTGGGTCTCGTACAAGATCGTGTACGCGCCGGCGCCGGTGGCGGAGGCGGACCTCGCGCCTGTGGACAAGGGCGGCAAGACGCTCGAGGTCACCATCCCCACCGGCGACTACGAGCTCGTGGTGCACGGGCAGATGGACGTCGTCCGCTCCCGCGTGCGCGGCCGCGGCGAGTACTCGGTGGAGATGCGCGAAAACGGCAAGCTCATCCAGGCGTTCGACGGCACCCTCGACCAGCACGTCGAGACGCGGCGGGTGATGAAGAAGGGCGTCACGCAGATCGAGGTCAAGCACCTCGAGGGGCGCCACGACCTGAAGCCCGAGTACGCCGGCAAGAAGGTGAGCATCACGGTGACCCAGGAGGCCGGGAACCTGAAAGGCCCGATGCACGTGATGGTGATCCACTCGCCACCGTCGGATCCCCTCGTGCTCATCGTGGGCTGCATCCTCTCCCTCATCGGCGCGTGCGTGGACCGGCGCGTCAAAGAAGGCGCAAAGAGCTACGTCGGCATCGGCGCGGCGTTCTACGTGATGTTCGCGCTGCTCGTGCTGCAGTCGAGCCACCCGCTCGAGCCCTTGCACTTGCTGGCCGTGGTTCCCATGTCCCTCCTTCTGGGCGCGGCGGGTGGCGGCATCTTCCGCGTCCTCGTCAAACCCTTCGTGAAGCCCCTGCCGGGCTCGGTGCCCGCCTCGGGGAAGTGACGAAAGAGCTCGGGAGCACGGATGCGGCTCACCCTCAAGCTGTTGCTCGCCGCCCTCGTCGGCATCACCGTCGTCCAGGCCCTGAACGGATACCTCCGCGTCGACCGCGAGCTGCGGCTGTTCGAGACCGATCTCGCCGGCGACCTCCGCGGCCTCGGCCGCGCGGTCGCCATCGGCATGGAGCGCGCCTGGGACCGCGGCGGCGAAGAAGAGGCGCGCATCGTCCTCGACGAGATGCGCTCGGCCATCCCGCACTTCGACCTGCGCTGGGTGCCGCACGCCAACCTCGACCGCGCGCTCGCGGCGATGCCGAACGGCATGGAGCTGCACAAGCAGCTCGCCGCCGGGGAGCCGGTCACCTACGGCGCCGAGCCCAACTCGGTGCGGGAGACGCGCGACCGCATCGTGGTGGTGGCGGTGCCGGTGAGGCCCGACGGCGACCTCGAGGGCGTCGTGGAGATCGCGGGCTCGCTCAAGGACCAGCAGGACTACGTCGACCGCTCCATCATCACGACGCTCGCGGCGGCGGCCGGGACGCTCGCGGCCACCGCGCTCATCCTCTTCATCGTCGGCGCCTGGTTCGTGCGGCGGCCCACCAGCCAGCTCATCTCCGGGGCGTCGCGCATCGGCCGCGGCGACCTCGACACGGTCATCTCGCTGCCACAGCGCGACGAGCTCGGCAGGCTGGCGGCGGCCCTCGATCAGATGCGTGGGAACCTGGCGGCGGCGAGGGCGCGCGTCGAGTCCGAGGTGGCGGCGCGCACCGAAGCGCAGGTGCGCGCGGAGATCGAGCGCGAGCGGCGGAAGGAAGCCGTGGACCAGCTCCGCCACGCCGACCGCCTCGCGGTGGTGGGGCGGCTGGCGTCGAGCCTCGTGCACGAGCTGGGGGCGCCGCTGCAGGTCATCGCGGGACGCGCGCGCATGATCGAGCGCGACTCCGCGGCGCCGGCGCAGGTGATGGAGAACGCGCGCATCGCGCGAGAGCAGAGCGAGCGCATCACGCAGATCGTGCGCCGCCTCCTCGACTTCTCGCGCAAGGGCGGAAAGCCCGGCGATCGCGCCGTGGTGACCGAGGTGGTGCAGCGCACCACGCAATTGCTCGAGCCCATCGCGGAGCACGCCAAGGTGAACCTCGTCGTCGATGCGCAGGCGTCCGACCGCGCTCCCGTGGTGCGTGGCGACGCCGCGCAGCTTCAGCAGGTCCTCGTGAACCTGGCGATCAACGCGGTCCACGCGATGCCCGACGGCGGGACGCTCACGGTGCGGAGCACCAGCGACGGCGAGCGGGCCCGCATCGACGTCGAGGACACGGGCGTCGGCATGAGCGACGAGACCAAGCGCCGGCTCTTCGTGCCGTTCTTCACCACCAAGCCACCGGGGCAGGGCACCGGCCTCGGCCTGTGCGTCGCCGACGAGATCGTGAAGAGCTGCGGCGGCACGCTCCGCGTGGAGAGCGAGGTCGGCAAGGGCTCCCGCTTCACGGTCGAGCTCCCCCTCGCCTGAGAGCCTGCGCGCCCCACGAGCCATGGGGCCACGCCGCGGGGTAGTGTGCCGCTCGTGAGCGCGCGGGAACGGATGGTCGCGGGCGTCGGTGTGCTCGGCTTCGTCGTCGTCGCGGCGCTCGTGGCCGGGCGGCTCGCGCTGCCGGCGTCGTTCCTCATGGCGGTCCCCGCGCTGTTCACGCTCGCGGCCGCGACGGGCTTCGGGATGCTCGCGCTGCGCCTGTGCGGCGCGTGGCGGGTGCTCGACGCCGAACGCTGGGCGTGGGCCGCCGTCGTCGGGCTCGGCGTCGAAGGCATGTGCCTGTGGCTGCTCGCGCACGCGCACGCGTTCACGCGCCCGGCCGCCGCCGTCGTCGTCGCGGCCGGCCTCGTCGCGCTCGCGAGCCACGGCCGCTCCCTCGTCGCGGACCTCGCCGGCGTTGACGGCGCGGGCCGCAGCTCGACGTGGGGTGCGCTCTGGCTCGCCGCGCTCGCCCCGTTCGGCGCGCTCGTGGTGCTCCGCGCAGCGGCGCCGCCGTCGTTCTTCGACGCGCTCGTGTACCACCTCGGACTCCCCATGCAGTTCGCCGCCCGCGGCGCCGCCGTCGTCGACGTGCACGACATGTTCACGGCCATGCCGCTCCTCGGCGAGATGGCCGCGAGCCCCGCGCTCCTCCTCGGCGGCCCCGAGGGCCTCGGCTTCGTCTACGCGCTCGAATGGATCCTCCTCGCCGCCGCCGTCTTTACGCTCGCGCGCCGGGTGTTCCCCGCGCTCCCCGCCGCCGGCGGCGCCTGCGCCTTCGCCACGGCGTCGATGCCGCTCGCCGTGTTCCTGCCGAGCGGCACCAAGCCCGACCTGTTCGCCGCCCTCCTCGCCGTCGTCGTGCTGCGCGCGCTCGCGGCCCTCGCCACCCCGCGCGTCGTCGACGTCGAGGGCGGCGTGCGCGTGCCGCTCTTGCGCCTGGGCGCCCTCTGCCTCGGCTTCGGCTGCGCCACCAAGACGCCGTTCGTCCTGTGGACCGCCGTTGCCGTCGCCGTCGCCGTCGCCGTCGTGCTCGTCGATCGGCGGGCGGCGGCGCGCCGCGGCGTCGCAGGCGCGCTCGCGGGTCGCGACGGCTGGCGGACGCTCGCCGTCTGCCTCGTCCTCATCGTCGTCGCCGGCGCGCTCCCCTACGCGCGCAACTTCGTCGCCTTCGGCGACCCGCTCTTCCCCTTTGCCGGCGGCCCCGCCTGGGCGGTGCACACCCGCGCGCTGCTCGACGCCGACGCCCACCGGCCCCACGGCGTCCTCGACGTCCTCTCGCTGCCGTGGACGCTCATGGCGTCCACCGACCCCACCGCCGACGAGGTGCTCGGCGCCGTGCCGTTCCTCGGCGTCGCCGTCCTCCTCGTCCTGCGCCCGGCCGGCACCGGCCGCGTCTTCGCCGTCTGGGGTCTCGCCGTCGCCCTCACGCTGCCGCTCTGGCTCGCGACCCACGCGCTGCCCCGCTACGACCCGTTGCTCTGGGTCGTCCTCGGGGTCGCCGGGGGCGCCGGCCTCGCCGCCGTCCGCGCGCGCGCTGCGCGCGCCGCCGTCGCCGCCGCCGTCCTGCTCGCCGGCGTCGTCGACTTTTCGTGGAGCTTCGCCGCCGACAACGTGCTGTTGCGCGACCCGAACGCCTTGCTCACCCAGCGCGTCGACCGTCGCGCGTTCCTCCGCGGCGCCCTGGAGCCGTTTTCGGCGTACACATGGCTGAACGAGCATCACGCGGGCTGCGTCTTTCTGGCCGGCGGCGACGCGCGCGTCGCGTACCTCGAGGTGCCCGCGGTGCTCTCCGAGGTCTACGCGCGCCCCTTCGCCGCGCAGATCGTGGCCGAGGCCGCGAGCGTCGACGACGTCGTCGCCCGCATCCGGGAGACCGGGGCCACCCACGTCCTCCTCGGCAACGGCGCGCAGCGCGCGTGGCAGCGGCGGGGCTGGGGGCGCTTCGACGCCGCGGCCCAGGCGCGCTTCGACGCGTTGCCTTCGGCCCTAGGGGCGCCGGTGTATGAAGACCGCTTCGAGAAGGTGTTCGCGGTGCCCGGGCCCGTGCCGGGGCCGTGCACGTCGGGAGGACGATGACGCCCGTCGACCGCGCGCTGCAGGAGTGGCGCATGCTCAAGGTCCGTCGCCACGTGCCCTGGGGCGCGCGCGTGCTCGACATCGGCGCGCACCAGGGTGAGCTGTTCTCGCGCCTGGGGCCGCGCGTGTCCGCCGGCGTCGGCGTGGATCCCGTGGCGGTGGAGCGCCGGGACGCGCGCGTGGTCCTCTACCGCGGCCTCTTCCCCGACGAGCGCGTGCTCAGACACGGCCCGTTCGACGTCGTCACCATGCTCGCCGTGTTCGAGCACGTCGAGGACCCCGTGGCGTTCGCCCGCGCGGTCTCGGCGGTCTTGCGCCCGGGCGGCCGCTTCGTGCTCACGGTCCCCGACGCACGCGTCGACGCCATCCTCGACGTCCTGGTCAAGCTGCGCCTCGCCGACGGGATGGCCCTCGAGGAGCACCACGGCTTCGACGCCACCGACACGCCTCGCATCCTGCGCGACGCGGGCTTCGACGTGCTCGCCCACGAGCGCTTTCAGCTCGGGCTGAACAACGTCTGGGTGGCCGTCAAGCCTCCTGCCACGACATCGTCAGCTCGTCGTGGATGATGTCGAGCGCGCGGCGCGCCTTGTCCAGGAAGTCCTCGGTGGGCTCGACGACGTGGACGCGCGGGTGCGCCGACCAGATCTCGAGGATGTGCTGGTCGATGGCGTGGGCGCGGTCCGCGTCCTCGGTGCGGACGATGTTTTGGTGGTTGTAGTAGGCGCCTGAAGGCGTGCGCAGGTGGATGACGGCGCCGTAGCGCAGGAGCTCCCGCTCGAGGGTGGTCTCCTGCTCGACGAAGAACGACCCCGACGTGCCCGGCCAGTAGGCGACGCCGTCGAGGGTGCCGCGATCGCACAGACCGACGCTGACGCCGCCGAGCGCCGCGGTGGCGCGCTCGAGGGCGACCTCGACGTGGTAGATGGCCGACTGCGCCGCCTTCTTCACCTCGACCTTGTCGCTGCGCGGAAAGCCCGTCCCGAACAGCATGGTGGCCGCCTCGGGGAGCACGCGCACGTGCTCGCAGAAGCGCCGCTTGGCGAGCTCGAGGATGGCGGTCTTGCCCGCGCCCGGGCCGCCGGTGACGACGACGAAGCGGGTCTTGTCGATGGGCCCGAAGCAACGGCAGCGGTCGATGCCGACGCCGGCGGAGGTGGCTTGGAGGTCGAGGGGCATGCCCGGTGTCTACGCCACGCCGCGCGCGGCGGCTACCAGCGCAGGCGCCGCCGCGCGTCAGGCGTGGGCGCGGGCGCGGACGCCGCCGGCGATCTCGATGACCTCCTGGGTGCTGGCCTCGCGGCGCGCGGAGACCAGGTGGCGGCGGACCTCGCCGGTGCGCTCGTCGAGCCAGTCGCCGGCGGCCTGCGTGGCGACGATGCGGGCGCCGTGCTCGCAGGCGAGCGCGTCGAGGAGCAGATCGAACAGCTCGACGTAGAGGAGCTCGCGCGTGACCGCGGCGGCGAGGTGGTCGGCGGCGACGTAGCGCGGCGTCCCGGGCGCGCCGCCCGCGGAGGGCGCTTCGTCGATGGCGGCGGGCCGCTCGAGGGGCAACAGGCGCGTCACCGTCGGCGCGTCCACCCCGACGCCGCGAAAGCGGCTGGAGACCACGTGCAGCGCGCTCATGCCGTCGGCCTCGTACGCCGACAGCGCGTGCTCGGCGAGGCTGAGGAGGACGTCGGTGATGCCGGCGGCGCTCGCGGGGCCCGGGTAGATCGCGTCGACCGTCACGTCCCGTCGCGCGAGCAACGTCGCGGCGCGCCGTCCGACGCACAGCGTGCGGCCCGGCCCGCGCGCCGCGCGCTCCTGCGCCGCCGCCGCCACGACGTGCGCGTTGTAGCCCCCGCACAGACCGAGCTCGGCGCCGATGACGACGAGGCCGACCGGGCCCGCCGACGGTGGCGTCCGGCGCAGCGCGAACGGCCGCAGCCGCTCGACGCCCTCGCGGTAGCTGCGGCACGGCTCGACCTCGGCCCGCACCGCGCGGAAGTGGTGCGCGGACAGGCTCTTCATGGCGCTCACGGCCGCCGACAGGCCCTCCAAAGACCTGAGCCGCCGTGTGAGCTCTTCGCGTCGCTTCATGCGGGCGCCTTGGCCGGCGGGACCGGCGCGCCGGCGGGTGCGGCGGGGAGGTGGTCGGCGAGCACCTGCTCGAGCGCCGCCCGCCAGTCGCCGTCGGGCACGCGCCCGTCGTCGAGGGTGGCGAACAGCTCCGGGAGCCGCGCGCGCGCAGCGGTGACCGCCGCGGCGACCACGTCGGCGACGGCGGGGAGCGCGAGGTGGTCGAGCTTGCCCGAGGCGGCGCCGACGAGCATGAACACCTCGCCCGCCTGGTCGCGCGCCGCGAAGCGCGGCTGGCGCAAGAGCTCACGCACGACGCGCCCGCGCGCGACCGCCTGCTGCGTCGCCGGATCGACGTCGAGGCCCACGCGCGTGAGCGCCTCGAGCGATTCGAAGCGCGCCATCTGGATGCGCAGGTTCTTGGCGGCCACCCGCATCAACGGCGACTGCGCGGCGCCGCCCACGCGCGACACGCTCTTCCCCACGTCGACCGGCGGGCGCTGGTTTCTCTCGAAGCGCGTGGCGTCGAGGTAGAGCTGGCCGTCGGTGATGGAGATGAGGTTGGTGGGGATGTACGAGGAGATGTCGCCGTCGGTGGTCTCGACGATCGGGAACGCCGTCACCGAGCCGCCGCCGGCGGCGGGGGACAGCGCGGTGGCCCGCTCGAGCAGCTCGGCGTGGATGTAGAAGATGTCGCCGGGGAACGCCTCGCGGCCCGGGGGGCGCCCGAGCAGCAGGGCGAGCTCGCGGTACGCGTCGGCGTGCTTGGTGAGGTCGTCGTAGACGACGAGGGCGTCCTTGCCCTGCGCGCGAAACGCCTCGGCCACGGTGGCGCCGGCGTAGGGCGCGAGCACCTGCAGGCCCGCGGAGTCGGCGGAGTCCGCGGCGACGACGACGGTGTTCGCGAGGGCGCCCTGGGCGTCGAGCGCGGCGCGGATGCTGAGCACGCGGGTGATGGGCTGGCCGATGACGACGTAGACGCACGCGACGTCGCCGGCTCGCTGCGCGGCGACGATGTCGAGCGCGAGCGCGGTCTTGCCGACGTTCCGGTCGCCGACCAGGAGCTGGCGTTGGCCGCGGCCGATGGGGACGGCGGCGTCGACGACGAGGACGCCGGTGTGCAACGGGCGCTCCACCGGCGCGCGCGTCACCAGCCGCGGCGCGTCTTTGTAGACGGGCTCGAGCGGGCCGTTCGGGAAGGGGCCGTCGTCCAACGGGCGGCCGAGGGGATCGATCACGCGCCCGAGGAGCTCCGTCCCCACGGGCAGAGACGGCGCGGCGCCGGCGGCGGAGGCGCCCTCTCCCTCGCGCACGCTCTCGGCTTCGCGGAGGAGGACGACGCCGGTGAGCTCGGGGGCGAGGTCGTACGCCATGCCGATGGCGCCGCCGTCGAAGTGGACGAGCTCCTCGAAGCCGACCTCGCCGAGGCCGGCGACACGCGCGACGCCGTCGCCGACGTCGACGACGACGCCGCGCGGCCGGAGCGCGCCGCGCAGGTCGAGCCGGAGATCGCGCAGGGCGCTCACGAATTCTCCCGCACCGCCGCGCGTGCGCCGCCTGCGTCGCCCGCGCGCGGCGCCGACACCGACGACGACCCGCCCGCGGTCGCGCCGCGGGCGTGGGCGGTGACCGCGTGCGCCGCCTCGCGCGCGAACGACAGCGCGCTCGCGTCGATCTCGCCGGCGCCGGTGATGATGCGGACGCCGGCGCCGAGGTCGGCGACGACGCGCTCGTCGAACGCGCGGCCGACGGCGGCGGCGAGCACGCGCTTGCTCTCGGCGGACAGCGGGTGCGCGCTCTCGACGACGACACGGCCGTCGCCCCCGTCGGCGCCTCCTCGAGGCAGGCCGCCGAGGGCTTCGCAGGCGCTGCGCACGAGCGCGTCATCGAGGCTCGGCCCGCGGACGTCCTCGAGGAGCCGGCGGACGCCGTCGCCCGCGATGCGCCCGAGCGTCGTGGCCGCCGTCTCGGCCTGGCTGCGCTCGCGGGCCGCGAGCTCGACGTCGAAGGCGCGCCGCTCGTCCGCCTGCTTGCGCTGCGCGGCCTCCCGCAGCCGGTTCGCTTCACCGCGCGCGTCGGCGGCGGCGGCGGTGCGCACGCGATCCGCCTCGGCCGTGGCCGCGCTGAGCGCCGCTCGCGCCTGGTCGCGCAGGGCCTCGGCCTGCGTCCTCGCGGTCTCCGCCTCGGCGACCGCGGCGTCGTGGGACGCGCGCTCCTTGTCGATGGCGGCGCGCACCGGCTTGAACAGGAGCCAGCCGAGCCCCCCCGCGAGGAGGAGGAAGTTCACGGCGGCGAACAGGAGGTCGGCGATCCACGTCGGCATCGGTCACGCCCTCGGGATCAGCGGGTTCGCGAACAGCAGCACCAGCGCGATGACGAGGCAGAAGATGGCGGTCGATTCGACCATCGCCAAAGCGACGAACTGATTGCGGGTGATCGCAGCGCCCTCGTCGGGCTGGCGCGCGAGCGCGTCGAGCCCCGAGGCGCCGATGCGCGCCTCGCCGAGGGCCGCGCCGATGGCGCCGAGCGCCATGGTGATGCCCGCGGTGACGATGGAGGCGAACGCGAGCCAGGTGTGTTCCGTCATGCTTCCTCTCCGATGCGAATGGCCGCGCCGATGTAGACGCTGGCGAGGATGGTGAAGATGTAGGCCTGCAGCAGGCCAATCCCGAGGTCGAGGGCCATCAGCGGGATGGGCAGGACGAGGCCGACCAGCGCGACGATGAGGCCCACCACGAGGTGGCCGCTCATCATGTTCCCGAACAGGCGGAGCGCGAGCGCCAGCGTACGCGACAGCTCGCTGATGATGTGCAGCGGGAAGAGCAGGGGGTTCGGCCGGAAGTACTCCTTCACGTAGCCGAGCGGCCCGCGCGCGTGGATGCCGGCGACGGGGACGGCGAAGAACACCAGCGCCGCGAGCGCGCTCGTCGTCGCCAGGTTCGACGTCGGCGCCGGGACCCCCGGGAGCTGGCCGACGACGGCGCACGCGGCGATGAAGAGGAACAGGCTGCCGGCGAACACCTCGAGCGCGGGCGCCGGGCGGCCGGCGGCCTGCTCGACGAGGTCGTGCAGGAAGCGAAACGTCATGCGCCCCGCCGAGGCCGCGCGCGTCGACGGGTTTCGTGTCACCGCGCGCGACAGGACGGCGGCGACGACCAGCAACAGCACGCTGGTGGCAGCGGTGATGATCATGGTCCGCGTGAGCGGCCACGGCCCGAGCTGCAACACGACGGGGCTGGCGAAGACCTCCGGGGTCACGTGGTCCTCCGCTCGGCGGCGACGGCGCGGCGCATGTGTCGCGCGACGGCGAAGGTCCCGGCGAAGAACGCGGCGGCCCAGCCGGCGGCGCACGCGACGACGTGGCCCAGGAGCGCCGCGGCGACGAGGAGCACCGCGACGCCGCCGAGCCGCGCGAGGGTGCCGAGGCCGACGCCGGCACGCGCGACCGCGACGACGTGAAGCGCGCCCGCGGCGACGCCCGCGAGGAGGAACGCGACGGTGGCGACGGGGATCACGGTGGCCTCCGAACGACGCGGAACGCGATCCACGTGCCGAGCGCGGTTCCGAGCGTGAGCAACATCAGGGTGAAGTGGACGCCGCTGTCGAAGTGGCGGTCGACGAGGAAGCCGAGCCAGGCGCCGCCGGTGGCGAGGAGCACGATGGGCCAGCCGACGCTGCCGACGAGAGCCAGCGACTTCCAGAAGCCGCCGCTCGGGTCGCGCCGCTTGCGGCGGGCCACGTCGCGGGCCGTGCGCTCGCGGGCGTCGTCGCGCCGGGGCGGGCTGAGCACGGGCATCAAGGCCTCCCCGTGTCGGCGTCGACGTCGAGGGTGCGGCTGCTGCCGCGCTGCACGCGCCGCGAAGGCTCGCGCACCTCCTCGAGGATGCGCTGCTCGAGCTCACCCAGCCGGCGGCGCGCGTCGATCTCGCTGCCCGGCGTGGCGAGCGCCTTGCCGAGGGCGTCGACGACCTCGTCTTCACCACCGACGACGACGAAGGGCGTGTAGACCGTGCACCGCTCCCGGGTGCATTCGAGGAGGCCGCCGGCGGAGGCGGCGAAGCGGTCGCCGCCGCCGCGCGTGTGGACCACGACGAGGCCGGGCTCGACGACGAGCGTGAGCGGCTCGCCGCCCGGCCGAAGCCCGACGAGGCCGGTCTCGGTGGGCACGCGCACGCCTGCGACGTCCTCGTCGAGGACGGCCGCGTGCGGCGTCCTGATCACGAGGCGGAGCGGTGCGTCAGGCATGGCGCACCTCGTCGAGCGCGCCGATCATGAAGAGCTTGTCGGCCGCCACGTCGTCGCAGCGGCCCTCGAGGATGGCGGCGACGCCCTCGACGGTGTCGGCGATCGAGACGCGCTTGCCGCGAACGCCGGTGAACGACTCCGTCACGAAGAACGGCTGCGTGAGGAAGTTCCGCAGCTTGCGCGCGCGCAGCACCAGGGCGCGGTCGTCGGGGGTGAGCTCGTCCATGCCGAGCATCGAGATGATGTCGCGCAGCTCGTCGTAGCGCGCGAGGGTGCGGCGGGCGTCCTCGGCGACCTGGTGGTGGCGCGCGCCGACGATGGCCGGGTCGAGGGCCTTGGACGACGACGTCAGCGGGTCCACGGCGGGGTAGTAGCCCTCGGCGGCGACGTCGCGCGAGAGCACCAGGGCGCTGTCCATGTGCCAGAAGGCGTGGGTGACGGCGGGGTCGCCGTAGTCGTCGGCGGGGACGTACACCGCCTGCACCGAGATCATGCCGCCGCGGTGCGTGGCGGTGATGCGCTCTTCGATGGCGGCGATGTCGGCGGCGAGCGTGGGCTGGTAGCCGACGCGCGAGGGGAGGCGGCCGAGCAACCCGCTCACCTCCATGCCCGCCTGCACGTGGCGATAGAGGTTGTCGACGACGAACATGACGTCCTGGCCGAGGTCGTCGCGGAAGTATTCGGCGACGCTCAAGGCGGCGAGGCCGATCATGAAGCGCGCGCCGGGCGTCTCCTTCATCTGCCCGAAGACCAGGGCGGTGCGGTCGAAGACGCCGCGCCGCTTCATCTCGTCCCACAGCTCGAGGCCCTCGCGCGAGCGCTCGCCGATGCCGGCGAACACCGCGACGCCGCTCATCTGGTCGACGGCGTTGTGGATGAACTCGGTGAGCACGATGGTCTTGCCGACACCGGCGCCGCCGAAGACCGCGGCGCGGCCGCCCCGCAGGAACGGGCAGAACAGGTCGATGACCTTGATGCCGGTCTCGTAGACCTCCCCCCACGGGCGGCGCTCCGACGGCGGCGGCGGCGGGCGGATGAGCGGCAAGCGGGGCGCGCCCGTGATCGGGGGGCCGCCGTCGAGCGGCCGGCCCTCGAGGTCGACGACGCGCCCGAGCAGGGCGTTGCCGACGGGGACGGTCAGCGGCCCGTCGTCGCCGCGCGCGAGCGCCCCGCGGCGGAGGCCGCGGGTGGAGTCGACGGCGATGGCGCGCACGCGGCCGCCGCCGATGTGCGCGTGGACGACCGCGGTGACGATGCCGCCGCCCGCGAGCTCGCAGCGCAGCGCGCTCGACAACGGCGGCGGCGCGCCGTCGATGTCGATGTCGAGGACGGTGCCGCGCACGCCCGACACGTGGCCGCGCACGGGCAACAAGGACGCAGGCTCGAGGCTCTCTGCCACGCCCGGGGTAAATCCAACATCCGTGCCGCCCTGCGTCGGCGCACACTGACGTGTCGTTCGGACGGATTCGTGCGTTTCAGCCCGCCCCCTGTGTCAATGCGCACGGGCCGGCGTCGGTGGGGGCACGCTGCGGGCGAATCTCCACACGCCGGGCGTGTGCGCCGCGCCTGCCACGGCGACCGGCGGCCTGCCCACGACGGGCACGAAAGAGGCATCACCGAGGGGGGAGGAAGACGAGATGCACAGCGAGGGAGCCACGGTCGTCGTCGTCGGGGCCGGTCACGTCGGGAGCGCGTTCGCCTTCGCCCTCCTGCGCAGCCGGCTGGTCGAGCGCCTCGTGCTCACGGACGCGGAGCTGCCGCGGGCGCAGGGCGAGGCCATGGACCTCGCGCACGCGGTCCCGTTCGGCCCGCCCATCGAGGTCGAGGCCGTGCCGCTCGACGCCGTCCCCCGGGCCGACGTCACCGTCGTCACGGCGGGCGTGGCGCAGCGCCCGGGGGAGACGCGCGTGGCGCTCGCCAGGCGAAACGCCGGCATCCTCAGGGGCATCGCGCGCGGCGTCGCGGACAAGAGCCCCGACGGCATCATCATCGTCGCCACCAACCCGGTCGACGCGATGACGTGGCTGTTGTGGAAGGAGACCGGCCTGTCGCCGCGCGCGGTGTTCGGCTCCGGCACCGTCCTCGACTCCGCTCGCTTTCGCTCCATGCTGTCGGCCCACGCCGGCGTGGACGCGCGCAGCATCCACGCGCACATCGTGGGCGAGCACGGCGACAGCGAGGTGCCCCTGTGGTCGCTCGCCACCGTGGGCGGCGCGCCGTTCTCGGCGTTTTGCGAGGAGCGCGGCGCCGCGTGCGATCCGCAGACGCGCGCCAAGCTCTTCGCCGCCACCCGCGACGCCGCGTACGAGATCATCGAGCGCAAGGGGTCCACCGCGTACGCCATCGCCGCCGCGCTCGTGCGCGTCGTCGAGGCCGTGCTCAGAAACGAGCGCAGCGTCCTGCCGGTGTCGAGCGTGATCGACGGCGCCTACGGCATCGAGGGCGTGTGCTTGAGCCTGCCGAGCATCGTCGACGAGACCGGGGTAGCCCACGTGCTTCGGCCCGAGATCACGCCGAGCGAGCTCGCGGCGCTGCGCCTGTCCGCCGCCGCCGTCCGGCGCGTCATCGACGACGTCACCGGCTAAAGGCGGCCACCCAGGGCCATCCAAACGCCCACGGCGATGGGCGCGATGATGGCGATCCAGAACCACAGCGGCACGTTCTTGAGGAGCGCGCCGTAGCTCTCGCCTCGCTCGGTGTCGCGTTCGTCGGCCATGGCATCACCATAGCCGCGCGCGCCGCGCCGTCCAGTCGTGACCCGGCCCGCTGACCGTGGCCCCGTCACCGCGGCCCGTCACCCCGGCTCGGCCTCGCCCGTCGGGGCCGTGACCGGCAGCGCCACCTCTTCGGTGCGCTCGTCGACGACGGGCGGGGGCGGGGGCGGGGGCGGGGGCACCGTGGGCAGCCCGCGGCCGCGCCACAGCGCGAAGATCGCGGGGTAGACCGTGAGCTCGAGCAGGAACGACGTGACGATTCCGCCCACCATGGGCGCGGCGATGCGCTTCATGACGTCGGCGCCGGTGCCGTCGCTCCACAGGATGGGGACGAGGCCGATCCCCATGGTCAACACCGTCATCAGCTTCGGCCTGATGCGGCGCGCCGCGCCGTCGACGATGGCGTCCTCGAGGTCGCCGCGGTGGACGAGCAAGCCGTGGTCGAGGCGCCTCCGGTGCGCGAGCTTCAGGTACAGGAGCATCACCACGCCGGTCTCGGCGTCGAGGCCGGCGAGCGCGATGAGGCCCACCCACACCGCCACGCTCACGCTGTAGTCGAGCCCGTACAGGAGCCAGAACGCGCCGACGAGCGAAAACGGTACGGCCAGCAGCACGATGCCCGTCTCGGCGACGGAGCGCGTGTTCATGAACAGCAGGATGGCCACGAGCACGAGGGTGAACGGCACCACCCACAGGAGCTTGTCCTTGGCGCGCTCGAAGTACTTGAACTGCCCCACCCACTCGATGCGCGTGCCGGCGGGCAAGGTCACGGCGGCGTCGACGGCGGCCTTGGCGTCCTTCACGTAGTCCGCGATCGGACGCGTGGTGTCGATGAAGACGTAGCCGACGAGGGAGCCGCCTTCGCTCTTCACCATCGGCGGCCCCGTCACGAACGACACGGACGCCACCTCCGACAGTGGCACCTGCGCGCCGCCTGGCGTGGCGACGAGGATGCGGCCGAGCGCCGACGGATCGTCGCGCAGCTCGCGGGGGTAGCGCACGTTGATCGGGTAGCGCTCGCGGCCCTCGACGACCTGATCGATGTTCATCCCGCCGACGGCGCTCTGCACCACGTCGTTGATGTCGGCGACGTTGAGGCCGTAGCGGGCGGCGCGGGCGCGGTCGACGTGGACGTCGACGTAGAAGCCGCCCGTCGATTGCTCGGCGAACGCGCTGCGCGTGCCCGGGACGCCGCTCACGGCCTTCTCGATGGCGACAGCGGCGCGCTCGATCTCGGCGAGGTCGTCGCCGAAGATCTCGACGCCGAGCGGGCTGCGGACGCCGGTGGCGAGCATCTCGGTGCGCGTCTGGATGGGCATCCAGAACACGTTGGGCATGCCCGGGGTGCGGACCTTCGCGTCCATCTCCTTGATGAGGTCGTCCCACGACAGCCCCTCGCGCCACTCGTCCTTGGGCTTGAGCAGCACGGTGGCCTCGACCATGCCGATGGGCGCCGGGTCGGTGGCGGTCTCCGCGCGGCCCATCTTTCCGAACACGCGCTTCACCTCGGGGATCGCCTTCAGATCGCGGTCCATCACCTGGAGCGCGTTTTCGGCCTCCGTCGTCGACATCCCCGGCGGCGCCGTGGGCATGAACAGCACGGCGCCCTCGTTCAAGGGCGGCATGAACTCGCTCGACAGCGACAGGACCACCGGCACCGTCGCCACCACCACCGCCGCCGCCACGATGACGACCACCACGCGCCGGCGCACGACGAAGCGAACCACGGGCTCGTAGACGGCGACGAGGAAGCGGTTGAGCGGGTTCCTCCCCTCGGCGAACGCGCGCCCGCGGATGACGAGCGCGGCCAGGGCCGGGGTGGCGGTGACGGCGAGGATGGAGGCGAAGCCCATCGAGTAGGTCTTGGTGAAGGCGAGCGGGCGAAACAGCCGCCCCTCGGTGCCCTCGAGGGTGAACACCGGCATGAACGACACGGTGATGACCAGGAGCGAGAAGAACAGCGAGGGCCCCACCTCCTGCATCGCCCGGATGATCACCTCGCGGCGGTCGTAGGGCCGGCCGCCCTCGCCCGCGCTCTCGAGGCGCTTGTGGACGTTCTCGATGAGGATGACGGAGGCGTCGACCATGGCGCCGATGGCGACGGCGATGCCGCCGAGCGACATGATGTTCGCGTTGAGCCCCTGGTAGAACATGGGCACGAACGCCATCAAGACCGCGAGCGGCAGCGTGATGATGGGGACGAGCGCGCTGCGCGCGTGCAGCAGGAACAAGAGGATGACCAGGCTCACGACGAGCATCTCCTCGAGGAGCGTGTGCTCGAGGGTGGCGATGGACTTCTCGATGAGCTCCGAGCGGTCGTAGGTGACGACGACGTCGACGCCCTTCGGGAGCCCCTTTTCGATGGAGGCCAGGCGGTCCTTCACCGCGTGGATGACGTCGAGTGCGTTTTCGCCGTAGCGCATGACGACGATGCCGCCGACGACCTCGCCGTTGCCGTCGAGCTCGGCGAAGCCGCGCCGGTCGTCGGGGCCGAGGGTGACGAAGCCGACGTCTTTGACGCGTACGGGGACGCCGTCTCTGCCGGCCTTGATGACGGCGTCCTCGAGGTCTTTCACGTCCTTCACGTAGCCGCGGCCGCGGACGACGTACTCGTGCCCGGCTATCTCGAGCGTGCGCCCACCCACCTCGCTGTTGGAGCGCCGGACGGCGCGGATGACCTCCTGGATGGTGACGCCGCGCGCGTAGAGGCGCACGGGGTCCACCTGCACCTGGTACTGCTTGACGAAGCCGCCGACGGTGGCGACCTCGGCGACGCCGGGGACGCTCTCGAGCGCGTAGCGCACGTTCCAGTCCTGGAGCGAGCGGAGCTCCTGCAGGTCGTGCTGCCCGGTCTTGTCGACGAGCGCGTACTCGAAGACCCAGCCGACGCCGGTGGCGTCGGGGCCGAGGGTGGGGACCACGCCCGGCGGCAGCTTGGCCTGCGCGGAGCTCATGTACTCGAGCACGCGGCTGCGCGCCCAATAGATGTCGGTGTCGTCGTCGAAGATGACGTAGACGAAGGACATGCCGAACATGCTCTGGCCACGCACGGCCTTGACGTGCGGCGCCGCCAGCAGCGACGACGAGATGGGGTAGGTGACCTGGTCCTCGACGAGGTCGGGGCTCTGTCCCGGCCACTCGGTGAAGACGATGACCTGCACCTCGGAGAGATCGGGAATGGCGTCGAGGGGCACCTTCTTCAAGGACAAGAAACCCCACGCCCCCATCGCCACGACGAGGAGCATGGTGATGAGCGGCTTCTCGGCGCTCAGCCGGATGACCCGCGCGACCGGCCCCTTCGCCTCGCCGGCGCTCACGGCGCACCTCCGGCGTCGGGCATCCCCATCGAGGCCCCGCACGCCATGCCCTTGGAGGGCGTGCCGGCGTCAGGGGGGCGCGCCGCGCCCTTGGGGGGCGCGGCGGCTTCGGGGGGGCGCTTCGGCCGCGTGGCGGCTTCACGGGGGCGCGCCGCGACGTCGTCGTGAGGCGCCGCGACGTCATCGTGGGGCGCCGCCTCGGGGGCCAGCGTCTCGCCCTCGCTCCAAAAGCCCGTGGCGCTCCTCAGGCGGCTCTCGGCGGCGACCACGAAGTTGCCGGACGTGACGACGAGGTCGCCGGGCGAGAGCCCCGCGGTGACCGCGACGGCGTCCGCGGTCTCGCGACCGAGCCGCACCTCGACCGGGGCGAGGTTGCCGCCGCCGCGGTCGACGAACACGATGCGGCGCTTGCCGGTGTAGATGACCGCCTCGCGCGGGATCTGGAGCACGTCGGGGCCGCGCTCCTCGATGGCGACGTCGGCGAACATGTCGGGCAGCAGCGAGTGGTCCTTGTTCGGCAGCTCGATGCGGATGCGGCCCGTGCGCGTCTTATCGTCGAGGTACGGGTAGATGAACGACACCTTGCCCGGGAGCGTGCGCGCCCCGTAGGAGAGCGTGACGACGGCGGGATCGCCGACGTGCACCTGCGGCAGGTCCTGCTCGTAGACGTCGGCCTCCACCCAGACCGTGTCGAGGCCCGCGATGCGGAACACGGTCTTGCCGGCGTCGATCTTCGAGCCCTCGACCACGTCCTTCACGACCACCACACCCGATGATGGCGCCGTGATCGGCCAGCGCCGCTTGGGCTTGCCCGACGCGATCACGTCGTCGATCTGCGCGGGCGAGAGGTCCCACAGGTCCATGCGCCGCCGCGCGGCTTGCGCGAGGCTCGCCTGCATCGCGCCCGCCGCGGTCTTGTCGATGCGCTCGGCGGCGAGCAGCTCCACCTGCGCCGCGTACAGCTCGGGGCTGTACAAAAGGAGCAGCGTCTGGCCCGCCTTCACCTTCTGCCCGGGCTTGTCGACGAGGAGCTTGTCGACGTAGCCGCCGATCTTCAGCGTGACGTCGTGGAGCTTGGTCTCGTCATAGGTCACGCGACCCACCGCGTGGAGGGTCGCCGACAGCGGCCCCGTCTTCGCGGGCGTCGTGCGCACGCCCAGCTTCTGCCGTCGCACGGCCTCGATGACGACCGCGCCGCTGTCGCTGGCCGCCGGCTGCGCCGTCGTCGTCCCGCTCGTCGACGCGGCCCCGTCGGCGGTGAGGCCCTTGATCCCGGTGGTGATGCGATACCGCGCGCGCGCGCCGGCGACGTCGACGTCGAGGGTCCACGCGCCCTTCATCGGGAGGTCGAACGAGGCGCGGTATACGCCGGGCTTCTCCTCGACCACCGTCGCCGGCGACCGCATCTCCGACATCGAGCCCATCGCGGGCATCACGGCCGTGAGCGCGACGTGGGCGCCCGCGAGCGGGGCGCCGCCGCGCTCGACGTCGATGACGAGCGCGTTGTTCTCCTGTCGCGACGGGTCGGGGTCGAGGTGCGCGCGCAAGGTGACGCCGCCGGCGCGGGTCTCGACCGGAGCGCCGCCGCCGGAGCAACCGGCGACGGCGAGCGCGGCGCTCACGAGCACGGCGGCGACGACGACGACGACGCGTGAGGGGGCGGCGGGGGGGCGCGGATCAGCGTGCATGGTGGGCTCCGGCGGCGGCGGCGGTGTCTTTGGGAGGGTGCGGGAGGGAGACGCCGGCGGCGCGCTCGAGGGCGGCGACGCGGCGGAACAGCTCGGCCCACTCCAGCTTCTCGTCGAGGGTGAGGCGCAAGAGCTCGGTTTCGGCGTCGACCAGGTCGCGCCAGCTCCCCGGTGCCGCGCCTACCTCGACGGCCGCCTGCGCCGCCTCGATCTCGGCGCGCGCGGAGGGGAGCAGGCGCTCTTCGTAGACGCGCACGACCTGGACGGCCTCCTGGGCGTCGTTGTGCGCGGTCTCGATCTCGGTGCGCACGCGGTCGAGGAGCGCGGCCTCTTCGCTCTCGGCGTTGGCGCGACGCGCGTCCGCCTCGTCGACGGCGGCGTCGCGCCGCGGGATCTGCAAGGGCAGGGCGACGGACGCCCCGAGCATCCATTGATGCTGCGGCATCGGCCACATCGAGTCGTAGTTGCCGCTGACGGTGACGTCGGGGATGTACGCGAGCTTCGCGCGCCGCCGCTCGGCCTCCGCGCGCTCGATGCGCGCGCGCGCAGCCTGCAGCTCCGGCCGCGCCTTGGCGGCGTCGTCGAAGAGCTTCTGCGGCGCCTCGTCGACGATGGCGGGCACGGCGAGCGCCTTCGGCGGCGGTGGAAGGGGCGCGTTTGGCGGGCGATGCAACAGCGCGTTGATGCGCGCCACGACGTCGTCGTGCTGGTGCGTGAGGATGACGCGCTCACGCTCGGAGTGCGCGAGCGCGACGTCGAAGCGGAGCGGGTCGGCGAGGCCGGCGCGGCCCGCCTCGAAGCTGCCGGCGGCGCTCTTTCGGAGCGCCGCGAACAGCGCCGTGAACTCTGTGTTGGTCTCGAGCGCGCGCGCATTTCCGTAGAGCGCCGCGTAGAGCTGACCCGCCGTCTCCGCGAGCGCCTGCGCGGCCTCGCGGTAGCCCTGGCGCGCGACTTCGACGTCGGCGAGGGCGACGCCGCCCTCCGCGTCGAGGCGCCCCGGGATGGGGAGCTTCTGGCTCAGCTTGACGTTGTGGCCGAAGGGCACCGGACCCACGCCGACGATCCCCGGGACGCTCAGCGGCGCGAAGCTGTACGAGAGCATCGGATCCTCGAACGCCGTGTCCTGCGGAACCTCGGCGAGCGCCGCGCGCCACGCCGCGCGAGCCGCCTGCAGGGTCGGGTTGCGCGCGGCGACGGCGCGCACGAGCGCGGCGCGGTCGAGGGCGCCGTCGTCGCCGGCGACGCAGCCGCCGTCGTCGCACGCGTCGTCGTCGTCGCGCGCCCCGCCGGCGCCGCGGCCCGCGGGCGGCGCCGCGGGGACGGCCTCGCGCTGGAAGGTGTGTTGGGCCTCGATGAGGTCGGCGTGGGTGGTGCTGGCGCAGCCTCCCACGAGGAGGCCCACGAGGGGGGCGGCGAGCGCGGCCGGTCCGCGCGCGAACCGGAGGAACCGAGACATGCGGAGCTCCTGGTCTGCAGGGCAAGCGCGCGCACGCAAGGCGCGCGCCTTGGCGCCGGTCCGCGCACGAGCGCGGGCCGGTCGTGCCCGTCAGATGAGGAGCGCGCAGTTCTTCAGGTGAAGCGGCGGCCCCGCCGTGGAGCGCGGTGTGAGCGGCGGCGCGTCGCCGGTGGGGAGCGGGGCCGCGCGCGCGGGCAGCGCGAGCGCCACCAGCGCCACGGCCGGCGGGGCGTCGACGACGACGCGCGCGACGCCGGCCTGCGCCGGGGCGGGCGTGGCGTCCATCTCGACGCCGGTGCAGCAGTCGCGGCGGCCGACGCTGTCCTGCGCAGGCGCCGCGTGGTGCTTGTGGGAGCAGCAGGAGCGCGCGTGGACGGCGCGGTCCATCGAGCAGGAGAAGACCTCGAGGTGCGCGCCGGCGCTCGTCAACAGCGCGACGGGCAGGAGCAGCGCGGCGAGCCAGCCGCCGGCGCGGAGCCGGCGGACGTCGGGCCTGGGGGGCTCACCGCGTGCCATGCATCCCGAGAGTAACCACGACGAGCGCACGTGTCATTTCCCTCACGCCTCGAGCAAGCGACGACCGTGCCACCCGCCCGGGCGCGGTCCGGGCGCCTGGCGCGTGTGCGTTCGCCCGCAGTCCCCGGTGGAAATCGCACCACGCGATCTCGTCGCGGACGGCGCGCACGCCATCGAGGTCGCCCGCGGCCATGAGCGCGACGAGGCGGCTGTCATGGGAGCTCCTCGGCGTCGACGAGCAGCCGGAGCGCCAGGGCGGCGAGCACGGTCCCGGCGCCCTGCGCCACGAGGAACGCCGGCGCGTCGGTGGGGCGGATGCCGGCGAAGGTGTCGCTGAGCGTGCGCGCGAGGGTGATCGCGGGGTTGGCGAACGACGTCGACGCGGTGAACCAGTAGGCGGAGCCGATGACCGCCGCCACCGCCGCCGGCACCGCGCGCGGGTGGAAGCGCGACACGAGCGCGACGACGAGGATGAGGCTGAACGTGGCGACCGCCTCGCTCAACCACAAGGGCGCGCCCGCGCGCGCGTGGGCGGACAGGGTCACCGGCGCGAGCCCGAACATCACGTTGGCGACGACGACACCGGCGGCGGTGCCCGCGATCTGCGCGCCGGTGTAGGCGGCGGCGTCGCGCGCGGGCAGGCGACGGCGCGCGGCCTGAAAGAGCGTGACGGCGGGGTTCATGTGGGCGCCGGAGATCGGGCCGAAGGTCCAGATGAGCACCACGAGCGCCGCCGACGTCGCCAGCGTGTTCGCGAGCAGCGCGACGGCGCCGTCGTGGGTCAGCCGCTGCGCCATGATGCCAGAGCCGACGACGGCGCAGCCGAGGCCGGCGCTCGCGAGGGCCTCGGCGAGGACGCGCTTCCCGAGCGGCGCGCTCACTCCGCGCACCCGCACGCGCAACTCTCCGCCGCGCAGGGCTGGGCGGCGCGGGGCCACGGCTCGCACGCGACCACCCTGCCGCGCGCGTCCTGCGGCGTGTGGCAGCAGCGCTCGAAGAGCGCGCGCAGCATGCGCCGGCCGCGCTGTACGCGCGACTTCATGCCCGAGACGGAGATCCCCTCCATGTGCGCGGCCCGCTCCTGCGTGAGCCCCTCGAGCTCCGTGAGGACGAGGGCCTGCCGGTACGGGCCCGGCAGCTCGGCGACGAGCCCGGACAGGCACGCGAGCAGGCCCCGCTGCACGTCGCGCTGCTCATCGTCGTCGTCGTCGCCCGCGGCCCACGGCGGGCCCGCGTCGACGTCGACGGCGTCGATGTCGACGGCGACCGGCGCGCGCACGCGGGCCCGGCCGCGGTCGGCGACGCAGTTTCTGGCGATGCGGGTCACCCACGGGCCGAAGCGCTCGGCGTCCTCGAGGCCGGCGACGCCGCGCTGGACGCGCAGGAGGATCTCCTGCACGACGTCGTCGACGTCGGCGGCGGGCACGCGGCGGGCGACGAAGCGCCTCAGCTCGGCGGCGAGCGCGCTCCAGGACGCGCGGGTGCGGCGGTCGATCATGTCAGCAACACGATGACGTCGACGCGGACCCGCAGCAACCTCCCCCCTGCGGGCGCACCGCGCGGATCTCGGCGGAGGCGACGAAGCCCTCGGCGCCGGATCCGGGGAGCCAGTCGCGGATGAAGGAGCGGCTCTCCTCCTTGACGTCGATGACGACGTCGACGAAGCCGGCTTCCTCGATCATGGCGCGCAGCTCGTCGATCGCGGGCGCGCCCGCGACGCAGCCGGCGAGCGCCCCGGGATCGTCGCGGAGCGCCGCGGGGATCGGCGCCGACGCGACGATGTCCGCCACGGCCACGCGGCCCCCGGGGCGCAGCACGCGGAACGCCTCGCGAAACACGGCGCGCTTGTCGGGGGAGAGGTTGATGACGCAGTTGGAGATGACGACGTCGGCGCTGCGGTCGGCGAGCGGCAGCCGCTCGATCTCGCCGAGGCGGAGCTCGACGTTCTTGGCGTCGACCCGTGCCGCGTTCTCGCGAGCCTTCGCGAGCATCTCGGGCGTCATGTCGACCCCGACGACGCGGCCGCCGTCGCCCACCTGCCGCGCCGCGAGGAAGCAATCGATGCCCGCGCCGCTGCCGAGGTCGACGACCACCTCGCCGGCGGCGAGCCGGGCGAAGGACAGCGGGGTGCCGCAGCCGAGCCCGAGGTCGGCTCCTTCGGGGGCGGCGGCGAGGTCGTCGGCGGCATACCCCAAGCGCAGCGACGCCCCCGGCGCGGGCGCGCAGCACCCCGGGCCGCAGCCGCAGGCGCCGTCGGTGCGGGCGACCTCGGCGTAGTGGGTGCGGACAACGGCACGGATCTCGTCTTCGTTCGTGGCCATGGCTTCCTCTCTGTTCCCCCACCAAGACGCGGCTGCCGCCAAAAGGACGCAGATCGTCGGCGATCCAGGCGTCACGGGGCAAGGCGGACCCCCGTACACTGGGGACGATGGCGCGCGCCAAGTCCTGGTTCCTGAGCATCGGCATCGCTGTCCACAGCGTCGCCGCGGTGGCGGCCGTCTACGAGGCGGTCAGGCTGCGGGCGAGCGGCGCGTCGTGGCTGCCGGTGGTCGCCTGGCTGTGCGCGGCGGCGGCGGCGGTCGCGTTCCCCGCGCGCATCGGCGTCTACTACGCCGTCACCACGCCGACGACGTCGCCGCGAATGCCCCTGCTGCTCGCGCTCACCGCGGGCGCCGCGCTCGCCGCCGCCGTCACCGGCGCGCTGTCGGGCGCGTGGGCGCCCCTCGCGCCCGCCGCCCTCGGCGTCGCGGGCACGGTGACCTACGTCTTGTGGTACTCGCGGCTGGGTCGGGCGCACCAGGTCTCGCTCGACGTGGGCCGGCCGCTGCCGGCGTTCACCGTCGAGGACGCCGCGGGCAACGCGGTCGACAGCGGCTCCTATCGCGGGGGGCCGGTGCTCTTCCTGTTCTATCGCGGCAACTGGTGCCCCCTGTGCATGGCGCAGATCCGCGAGGTGGCCAAGGCGTACGGCGAGCTCGAGCGTCGCGGCTGCCGCGTGGTGCTCGTGAGCCCGCAGCCCGCGACGCACTCCAAGGATTCTCGCGGAGAAGTTCGGCGTCAGCATGGACTTCCTCGTCGACCCCGACGCGCGCGCCGCGCGCTCGCTCGGGATCCTCCACGAAGGCGGCTTGCCCGCCACCCTCGACGTCCTCGGCTACGACCAGGACACGGTGTTGCCCACGGCCGTCCTCGCCGACGCCGCGGGCACCATCATGTTCTCCGACCAGACCGACAACTATCGGGTCCGGCCCGAGCCCGAGACGTTCCTCGCCGCGCTGGACGCGGCGGCGCAGACGTCTCCGCCTGCGGCGGGGTGATGTGACTCAGCCCGCGGCGGGGTGCGCTCGCAGCCACAGCACACGCCGGTGATCGGCCACGAGCCCGCGGTCTTCGAAGAGCTTCACGAGGAGGGCGCCCGCGAGGAACCCGCCGATGTGTGCGAGCACGGCGACGCCGTTGGGCACGGCCTGCTGCACGCCCGCGAGCTGCGGCAGCGCCGACACCACCTGCAGCCCGAACCAGTACAGGAGCACCAGCCACGCGGGCACGAAGAAGAAGAGCGGGAAGATGACGATGATGAGCAGCATCCGCACGCGCACGCGCGGGTAGAGCACGAGGTACGCGCCCATCACCGCCGAGATGGCGCCCGACGCGCCGACCATCGGCACCGGTGACGCCGGCCCGCCCGCGATCTGCGCCGCCGCCGCCACGAGGCCGCCGAGCAGGTAGAAGGCGAGGAAGCGGAAGCGCCCCATGCTGTCCTCGACGGTCCTGCCGAACGCCCACAGGAAGATGCCGTTGCCGAGGATGTGCAGCCAGCTGCCGTGGAGGAACATCGAGGTCAGCGGCGTGAGCACGTTGATGGGGTCGTTGTCGACCACGCACAACAGACCCGGCGCGATGGGCACCGCGGTGCCCACCGCCGCGCGGTGGGTGATCTCGCCGGCCACCATGCCGAGATTGCACACGCTCGCCGCGAGCCGCGTGGCGTCGAGCCCCGCGCCCTGAACGAACAGCCACACCGCCAGCATCGTCACGAGCAACCCGATGGTGACCACGGGGGTGCGAAACGTCCGGTTCTCATCGCCGAGGGGAAACATCTCGGCTCGAACGCACGCAAGTCCCTTGCCAGGGCGCGGGCGTCAGCCGGAGGCGACGAGCGCGGCGATGAGGTCGACCCAGTGGATCACCTCGCGCAACAGGAGGAAGTGGTCGCGCACGCGCCGCCGGCCCGAGCGCGCCATGCGCTCGGCCTCCTTGACGAGGACGAGCGTCTCGGTCACCGCCGCGGCGAACGCGTCGACGTCGTCGGCGCGGTCGATGATCTTGCCGTCGACGTCGGCGCGGATCTGTTGGGCGATGCCGCCGACGTTGGTCCCCACCACCGGCACCGCCTTGTACAGGGCCTCGGTGACGGTGAGCCCGAAGCCCTCCTGGATGCTCGGCTGCACGATGACGGACGCGATGCGTTGCAGCGCGTTCACCATCAGCGCGTTCTGCTTCGCCCGCGTCATCGGCAGCCTCACGATGTGCACGCGCTCCGCCGTCGCCGGCGGCAGCGCGTCACGGCGGCGGCAGAGGTCGGCGAGCACCGCGGTGGCTTCGGGATCGTCGCTCACGCCGCTCGGGTCGGGGCCCGCGAGCACGAGCCGGCAGCGCGACAGCTCGTCAAACGCCCTCGCCGAGGACGCGCGCAGCCGGCGCGCACGCTCGGCGCCGGTGGCGACGACGGCGTCGAACGCCGCCAGCGAGCACTCGAAGCCCTTGAGCGGATCGAAGCGCGACACGTGCAGGACGATGGGCGCCGACAGCAGCGCGTCGATGGGAACGGGCGCGAAGCGGCCACCCACGTATTGCTCCGACTGCGCCTCGAAGCGCGCCCAATCCGGCACGTCGCCGGGAGCGAGCCCCGACGCGCGCAGGATGCCCAGGAGCTTGTACGGCGACAGCGGCCGGTTCTTGTGCGACAGCGGATCGATGGTGGGTTGCATCGCCGTCGTGAGGTCCTTGTACGCGGCGGGCACGTAGCGCGCCGACGTGAACACCATGCGGGCATACGGCTCGAGCCACGGCCGAAGGAACGTCCAGGCGGCCTCGGTGCCCTCGTTTTTGAACGGCACGCCGATGTGGCAGCGCCACACCAGCCTTCGGCGCAGCGGCTCGGGCAGGAGCGCCGCGATGCCGCAGGGCTGCGGGTCATGCACGACGACGACGTCGCCGACCTCGAGGTGCTCCTTGAGCGCGCGCGCCCCCTCGCCCGACACGCGGGCGAAGGTCGCCTGGGCGCTCGCCGCGAAGCCCTCGGGGCTGCCGCGCCCGTGCAGCAGGTGGTGGAGGCGCTTGGTGAGCGGGAAGAACGTGTCGTCATCGGGCTCGAGCACGAGCCAGCGCACGTCGAGGCCGAGCTCGCGCAGCTTGCCGCAGGTGTGCGGCAGCGTGGCGGCGACGCCGCCCCCGGTGGACGTGGAGCTGAGCATCCAGATGCGGCTGCCGTTGAGCCTGTCGGCGAGCGCGTGCGCCTTGGCGATGAGCGGGTCGACGAGGGCGTCCTGGCCGTCGACGAGGCGATACTCCTCGAGGCGGTGGCCGGTGGCGAAGTCGACGCGGCGAAGTCGGGCTCCCACCCCCTGAGCCTAACCACGCACCCCCTCCCGCGCGGCATTGAACATGTGTATCGGGCGCGCACAGCCCGCCCCTCGCATGCACGCCGTCTATCTGCTGTCCGTCACGCTCCACATCCTCGCCGCCATGACGTGGACCGGCGGCATGATCTTCCTCGTCGTCGTCGTCGTTCCGCTCCTGCGCCGCGGCGACCGCGCCGCCGCCGCGGCGTTCCTGCGCGAGAGCGGGACGCGCTTTCGCGCCGTCGGGTGGACCTGCTTCGCCGTCCTCCTCGTCACCGGCGCCGTGAACCTCTCGTTTCGCGGGGTCCACGCCGCCGACCTCGTGAGCGCGGCGTGGCTCGGCAGCGCGGCCGCCCGTCCCATCGTGCTCAAGCTCGCCACCTTCGCCGCCATCTTGGGCGCGAGCGCGGTGCACGACTTCGTCCTCGGCCCGCGCGCCACCGCCGCCGTGGAGCGCGACCCTGCGTCGGCCGAGGCGGAGCGCCTGCGCCGACGCGCCTCGCTGCTCGGCCGCGTCGAGGCACTCCTCGCGCTGGTGGCCGTCGGACTCGGCGTCGTGATCGTGCGGGGCTGGCCGTGGTGAGCGTGTCGACCCGCGCCCGCTGCGCGCCGTGGCCGTCGTCGCGGCCGTCCGCGCCGCCGCCGGGGTCACTCCCCTCGCGCTGCTCTTGTGGGCGGCGCACCCGCGTCGCGGGCTGTGGGCGCGCTCTTCCCCTGCACGAGCCCCGTGAGCAGGCGCGCGTTCCCCGCGGGGTCCTGCTTCACGCCCGCCGTCTGTTCCCGGATGACGCCCTGGGCGTCGAGCACCGAGATGATGCTCGAGTGCACGAACTGGGCGCCGGCGGCGCGGAACTTCATGCCGAGCACGGCGGCGAGCTCGCGCACGTCGTCGTCGCGGCCGGTCAGGAGCGTCCAGCGCGCGAGGTCGAGGCCGTCACCCTTGGCGAGCTTCAGGAGCGCGGCGGGCGTGTCGCGCTTGGGGTCGAAGGACACGAGCACGAAGCGCACCTTGGCGCGCGTGGCCGGGTCGAGCCTGCGCTCGACCGCCTTCATGTCCTGCACGGTGAGCGGGCAGGCCGCGCGGCACGTCGTGTAGATCATGGCGACGAGGACGGGCTCGCCCGCGAGCGCCTCGAGCTTCATGGACTTCCCCGCCTGGTCCGTCCACGTGCTCTCGAGGGCGTAGATGGAGTCTCCCCCACCAGCCGAAGGGGCGAGGGCAGGGGCGGCCACGGCGCCTGCGGCGAGGGCGAGGGCGAGCATCATGGGTGGATCTCCTTGGCGCAGCGAAACCCGAGGTTCCGCACGGTGTAGCGCGCCTTCAAGCTGCCGCGGAACGCGTAGCGCATGAAGGTCGCGTAGTCGGAAGGGTCGACGGAGCGGACGCCCGCGCTGCCGCAAAACAACTGCGAGGCGCCGCCGCGGCCCTCGTCGGAGGTCATGCTGTCGTTGAAGTCGAGCACCCACTCCCAGACGAGCGCGTGCAGGTCGTGCACACCGAAGCGGTTGGCCGCCGTGCGCCCGACGGCGGGCAGGACGTCCGGGGTGGGCGCGCCGTACCAGGTGAGGATGCGCTCCGACGTCTCCCTGGCCTCCTTTACCGACGCGCTCTCGGCCGCGCGCTCCCACTCGGCTTCGGTCGGCAGCCGCTTGTTGAGCGACCTGCAGTACGCCTTGGCCGCGAACCAGCTCACCTCTGTGACCGGCGACGTCGCGGGGTTCTTCGGGCCGGGCTCGAGGTCCGACTTCCACGAGCGCAGGTAGCCGACGTCGGCGAACAGGTGCTTGATGCGCGAGCGGCGCCACCTGGGGTGCGCCCGCACGAACGACGCGAAGGCGCCGTTGGTCACCGGCTCCGCGTCGAGCGCGAACGCCGCCACAGGGATCTCCGCGCTCTGCGGCGGCGGCTCCGGCGCGCTCGCGCTCGTCGACGACGTCTGCGCCGCGGGGATGTCCTTCAGGAACCGGCGAAACGTCCCCGCGGGCACGGCGACCATCCCGTGCGGCAGCGACCCGAGGGCCAGGCAGAAGAGGGGCGCGGCGAGCATGTCACTCGGCGTGGACGCTGCCGTCCTTCGCCCGGTTGGCGGCGATGTCCGCGGGCGTCACCTCGACGCCCGCGTTCCCCCAACTGTGGGAGACGAAGGTGAGCACGTTGGCCAGGTCCTCGTCGGGCAGGTGCCACGCGGGCATGACGCCGTTGAAGTCCTGCCCGTTCACCGTCACCTTGCCGCTGAGGCCCCCCGTGACGACCTTGATGGCGCGCTTGATGTCGGCGTTCAGGAAGTCGCTCTTGGCGAGCGGCGGGAACGCGTGCGGGATGCCCACGCCCGTCGCCTGGTGACACGCCATGCAGTTTTGCTGGAACACCTGCTCGCCGCGCGCGATGCGCTCCTTCAAGGTCTTGGCCGGCGGCGCCGCCGTGGACGCCAGCTCCACGTTTCGCATGGCCGAGCCCTCGGGCAGGTACACGGTGTCGCTGATCTTGCCCGAGTAGATCTCTTTGTTCTCGGGGCCGGCGACCTTGAGCTGGGCCATGGCGCCCTTGTTGAACGCGCGCGTGATCGAGTGGTCGACCATGATGTACGTGCCCGGCGTGTTGAGCTTGACCTCGACGACGGTGGCGCCGCCCGAGGGCACGAGCGTGGTCTGCACGTCATGGCTGACGGTGGTGCCGCCCTCGGGGCGCACGGTCTCGAAGATCTCGCCGATCATGTGGAACGAGCTCACGAGGTTGGGGCCGCCGTTTCCGACGAAGAGCCGTACGCGCTGACCGACGTCGGCCTTGAGCGCCTTGTCATCGAGCATGGAGCCGACGGAGCCGTTGAAGACCACGTACTCGGGCTTCTCGTCGATGGCCTTCTCCATGCTGAACGATTGAAGGCCGCGCTCGCCGTACTTGCCCTTGGTGTAGAGCTCGCCCTGCATGACGTAGAACTCGTGGTCGACGGGCGCCAGCCCCTCCGGCGGCTCGACGAGGATGAGGCCGTACATGCCGTTGCCGATGTGCATGCCGATGGGAGCGACGGCGCAGTGGTAGACGAACAGCCCCGCGTTCAACGCGCGGAACGAGAACGTCGACTCGTGGCCGGGCGCCGTGAACGTGCTGGCGGCGCCGCCGCCCGGGCCGTTCACCGCGTGCATGTCGATGTTGTGCGGCATCTTGTTGTCGGGGTGGTTTTGCAGGTGGAGCTCGATGAGGTCGCCCTGCCGGACGCGGATGAACTTCCCGGGCACATGGCCGCCGAAGGTCCAAAACGTGTAGTCGACGCCGTCGGCGAGGCGCTGCACGAGCTCCTTCACCTCGAGGTGCACGACCACCTTGGTGGGGTGCTTGCGGGTGATGGGTGGCGGGACGTTGGGGGCGTCGGTGAGGACGGCCTCCTCCTCGCCCACGATCGGTTGCTCCTCGGGCGGCACCGGTGCCGCCGCCTGCTGGGCGGGTGCCGAGGGGCACGCGCCGAGGGCCAGGGCGAACGGGACGACGGCGACGCGGAACATCTGACTCGGCATGCGCGGATCTCCTCCGAAGGCGAGGCCGGATGCTAGCCGGAATCGCTCGCGGCGACGTGAATACCGATGCCGATGCCACAGCGGCATGGGAGGGGGCGCCCTTCACCGCCTCGTCTGGAACAGAAGGATCATGCCGATCAAGACCGCCAGCAGCGCGGCGGAGATGGCGATCGCGATGCGCGTCGCCTTGGTGGCGCGGCCTTTCTCCCACCAACTGACGGGGTGAATGCCTTGAACGACAAACGTGGTGACGCCCGCGAGGTTCACGCAGATCAGGTTCACGAGAAACAGCGAGAGTGCTCCCAGCGCCGCACCCGGTTGGCCGCTTCCGAGCAGCAAGCCGGACACCGCCAGTGGGGGCAGGAGCGCGACGGCCACCATCACGCCGATGAGCGCCACCGACACGCCCGTCGTGAACGCCAGCGCGCCGGCGCAGCCCGACGCCAACGCCACGGCGACTTCGCCGACGGCGACATGCGTGCGGGCGGCGAGCTCGGGCGCGGACGCGTCGACGGGGGTCACGGCGCCTGCGATCACCGACAACACCGCGACGACCGCGACCCCGGCAAGCGTCGTGCGGAACGCGCGCCACAGGAGTGACAAGTCGCCCAGCGTGGTGCCGAGCGCCAAGGCGACGCTCGGTCCGAGCAACGGTGCGATCACCATGGCGCCGATGATGACGGCGACGTTGCCGTTCTCCACGCCGACGATCGCGACGATCGTCGAGAGCAAGACCATCACGAGATAGACGCGCGTACACTCCGCCGCGCCGCGGATGTCTTCGACGAGCTCCTCTCGGCTGACCCTTGCGGGCTTGTCATTCGGCGGAGGCGCTTGCTCCGGCAGAGCGCGCGGCAGCGTCGCCTCCACGGGGAGGACCACGACTCGATTCCCGGGCGCATCGGCGAAGCGCTGTTCCAGGAGATCGAGGACCGACTCGCTCTGCTCGGCCTCCACCAGGATGCGCACCAGCATCTGGTCGTCGGCCAATTGCACCTGGCGATGCTCGAGCACTTCGTGCTCCTTGAGGAGATCGAGGAGCGCGGCGCTGTCCTGCCCCGCCATCACGGTCTCAATCAAACGCAGCGGCATGATCGCTTCTCCTCGCGGGCTTCGCTCCCGCATCGCCGCCGCGTTCACCAAGAAGCATGCCAGCGGCGAGGCGCGCACCCGCTCGTGCTCGGCGCGCGAACATCCCGCGGCTGTGCCATCGCAACCTCAGCTCGAATGGGATCGCGCTGCGTCGGCTTGTCGAATCTCGCCCTCCGCCTCGACCCAGTCCTCGAGGGCGTGCCCCTCTCGTTGTCCCCCGCGCTCGTAGAGCTCGTACGCGCGCTCGGCAATTCGCGGGGCCGAGTCGGAGCCGCTCTTTTGCAGGAGCGGCGCGGCCGTCGGATCGAAGATCCGGTAGGCGAGCAGCTTGATGCGATCGTTGACGAGGAACCAAACGAGCGCGTAGCCCCACACGAGGAGCGCCCATCCCCATCCGAGCGGCGTCATGAACAGCCCATAGACCGCGATGAGGGTGGCGACGGTCTGCGTGCCGAAGACCGCGCCGACGAGGAGCCACGCAGGGCGGATGGACCAGAAGGGGCCGCGGGTCCGCGTGAGGAAGATCGTCAGATGGCCCGCCACCGACAGCTTCAGGTACATCATGGTCTGGATGTGCGCGCGGTCCAGGTGAAAGACGCGCTCGGCCAGAAAGAACAAGCCGAACGCGGCGACGACGCCGATCACGCCGAGGACCGAGGAGACCCCGAGCACCATCCGCATGTTCCAGGACTCGGGCTTGTCCTTGAAGTGCACGTTGTCGTAGGCGATCGACAAAATCGCGCCGTCGTTGAGGAGCGCGAGCATCACGATCATCACTGCGGTCAACGGGTAGAAGTTGAACGTCAAAATCGCGAGCGTCATGAAGAGCAGCACGCGCAGCGTCTCGGCGATGCGATAGATCGCGTAGCTGTTCATGCGCTGAAAGATCTTCCGGCTCTCCTTCATGGCGTCGATGATCACCGACAAGCCCGTTGCCATGAGCACGATCGACGCTGCCGCACGCGCCGCGTCCGTCGCGCCGGAGACGGCGACGCCGCAGTCCGCCTTCTTGAGCGCCGGCGCGTCGTTCACGCCGTCCCCGGTCATGCCGACGATGTGGCCCCGCTTCTGCAGGACGTCCACGATGTGGAATTTGTGCTCCGGAAAGACCTGCGCAAAGCCATCGGCCTTCTCGATGGAGTCCGCCAACTGCGCCGTCTCGTGGTGCTTGGTGTCACCGAAGCCGCTCGCGTCGAGGATGTTCGTCGACATCCCGATCTTCGTGGCGGTCTCCCGGGCGATCGCGAGCTGGTCGCCCGTCACCATCGTCACCTTCACACCCATCTTGCGGGCCGTGGCGATCGTCGCCTTGGCTTCGTCGCGCGGGGGATCGAACAAGGGCAGAACGCCGACGAATTGCCAGGGCCCGTCGCCGTCCGCGCGCGCAACGCCCAACGACCGGAACCCGCGCGCGGCGAAGCCGTCGACGGCCTCGTCGACGGCGGCCTTCACGGCCGCTGCGTTCGCCGACAGCGCCATGATCACCTGCGGGGCACCCTTGGTGACCTTGAGCTCCTTGCCGTCGGCGTCTCTGACGGACGCTTCCGTTCGCTTGTGCACGGGGTCGAACGGCTGGAAGTGGGTGACCTCGAAGCTCTTGAGCAGAGCGTCGTCCTTCACGCCCCCGAGCACGGCAAGATCGATGGTGTCCTTGTTCTCGGCGCGCGACGCGAGGGCCGCGCTGAGGAGGACTTGATCCGCCGGGACGTCGTCGACGCAGAACGGATCGCCGAGCGTGAGCTTGTTCTGGGTCAGCGTGCCGGTCTTGTCGGCGCACAACACGTCGACGCCGGCGAGCTCCTCGATCGCTGCCAGGCGCGTGACGATGGCCTCCTTCTTGGCGAGCAGGCGCGCGCCCACGGCCATGGTCACGGACAACACGGTGGGCATCGCCACGGGGATCGCGGCCACCGTCAGAACCAAGGCGAACTGCAGCGTGGTCAGGATCGGGTCGCCGCGGAAGATGGCGACCCCGATGATCACCGCGACCAGAGTCGCCGCGAGGACGATCAGGTAATTCCCGATCTTCAAGACCGCGCGTTGAAAGTGGCTCGCGGTTCGCGCTCCTTGCACCAGCTCGGCAGTCTTGCCGAAGTACGTGTTGGAGCCTGTGGCATAGATGACGGCATCGGCCTCACCCTGGCGAATGATCGAACCGGAGAACACGGCGTCGGCGACCTTGCGCGAGACGGGCAGCGACTCCCCGGTCAAGGCCGACTGATCGACCTCGAGCGGGTCGCCCGAGAGCAAGCGCGCATCGGCCGGCACGATGTCCCCGAGGCGAACGCGGATGACGTCGCCCGGCACGACGTCACGTGCCTCGGGGTCCGTCCACTCTCCATCGCGCTTCACGCGGGCTTTGACCGCCAGCTTCGCTTTCAGCGCGGCGATGGCGTTGCCGGCTTGATGTTCTTCCCAGAAGCCGACGACGGCGTTGGCCAGGAGCAAAGCCAGGATGATGCCGAAGTCCGGCCAATGGCGGGCGACGGCCGACAAGACGACCGCTGCCTCGATCATCCATGGGATCGGGCCCCACAAGTACGTCAAGAACTTGAGGAAGGGGTTGGTCTTCTTGTCCTCGATCGCGTTCGGCCCTACGTCGGCGAGCCGCTTTTGCGCCTCGGCCTCGCTCAGCCCATCAGCCGACGACTCGAGCTTCTTCAGAAGCTCCGGCATCGGGAGCGACTTCAGCGCGTCGTTGGCCGACCTGTCGACGGGCACACTCCCATGAGCCTTCTTGGCCTTCGGCTGTCTCTTCGCGTGTCTCGGCAGGGCGGGGATCTTCGGCATCTGCTGGGTCGTGCTCGTCATGTGAAAGAGACCTCCCGTCTCGGCGTGATGCCGCCGCCCAAGGCACGGCGAAGCTCCGGAGTCATCGTTTGCGACGCCACGTTTGCGGACTCGTGCACCTGAGTGCGTCAGCAGGAGTCGTGCCTGCAACGGCGCCGCCGTGAGCGGGAAAGGTGCCCCACGCTCCGAAAGACTCGCCGTGATTCGATGGACGAATCGACGAAGTCGAGGCGGCGCCGAACGGGAAGCGCATCGCCGACTCGGCCGCCGCCGACACGCACGGACAGTCCTCCCTCGTTCGCACCTGTCTACGAGCGAGGGGTTTCACGATGCGCGCGCTGCTTGTTCATGCACAGACGCCTCTGACCGTTTGGGACTACCAGCACAGCCTTCATCTCACCGGCAGCGTGCTCACCTCCGCCGCTGGCATTCCGCGCGCGCGAGCTCCTTGGCGCTGACGAGGGTCTTGATGGTCGTGGTCATGAGACCCCTCGCGCGTTCGGGTGGGTGGTGACGATGACGACGATGTTCTTGCCCTCGTGCCGTCCGTCCTGGCGCAGATCGGCGTCTTCATCCACCTTTGGTGGATCGCCGTGCGCGTCGACAGGAACGACCACGACGATCTGCCAAGCCTTCTTTTGTCCGCGATAGGATTGCCTGGTGCAAGGACTCTATCGTGTCGACGATATCGTCGTGACGACCGAGCTCGCCGATGGTCATAACGAGGGCGTGGTCCGGAGCCGTTGGGGAATCGACGGGAACGGAGCGTTGGCGCTCGTCGAGGATCTCGACGAGTCGCGCAAGCGATCGCGCGACCGTCGCCGTTTTCTCGAGGAGATCGGTGTTCGCGCGCAGGCAGAGCCGAGGCTCCGAGCGTTTCATCGCGGCGGGCTCCCCCTCACCGTGCGTCCCGCGTATCCCGGGTTGCGGCTCGATCGATTCCTCACCGAGAACGCGGCACAGCGAGGACAGCCGCCCAAAGAGCTCTGCCTCGCTGTTGCAAGGGCGTTGATGAACGTCGCGCGCGCGGAGGCGCGCGACGTACCGAGGTCGAGCCTCGTATGGCTCGGTTTCGACGGCACCGTCACCGGTTTGCCGGCGCTCCTGCCGCGCTACGCGACGTGGAACGGCGACTACGAGCTTGAAATCGCGGTTGGACCCGGCCAAGACGCGCTCCACAGCGTTGGCGTGAACCTCTGCCGCCTCGTCTTCGGGCACTACGACGCGACCGCGACCTCGGCCGAGAAGCTCCGGAAAGCGCGGTCGCTCGGGAACGAGGACTTCATCGCTGAGTTTGCGCTGACCTCGACCGTGCAGCTGGATCCCGCGTCCCTCAACCTGCTCACCGGCAACGCGCTACGCATTGCCCACCACTACGCGAAGCTCCCAGGGCACCACCCCGAGATCACGCGCGTGCTCGCCGGGCTCTTTCCAAAGCAGCACGCCGCGGCTCGAAACCTCGTCGAGGAGGCGTCGATGTAGACAACGTCGCCACCGCCGGAGCGGAAAGGAGCGGAGAGCTCGGCGCCCCGGCGCTCAACTCGGCGCGCGTCTTCGTCGCCGAGCTCGGAGCTCCTTTCCGCTCCGCCGTGTGGCCGTAGCACCGTCCCCTTCCGGGTGGCTCGGATCAACGGTCCATCGGGCCAGCCCTCGTCGCCACTCGGGTGCCGGTCCCCGACGTAGTAGCCAATGACCTGAAGTGCGGCGAAGGCACATCCCGCGCCCAGGATGACGCTCACGATGCGAAGATATCGCGCGGAAAGGCGCTCGGCGTTGCTCCAGGTCAGCTCTCGACCCGACGTTCCCTCGGCACCTTCTTCCCGCGCGCGATGTCTTCCATCCGCGCGCGCGCTTGCACCGGTTTGCCGGCGGCCTCGAGCACGAGGTCGCCAAGGGCGAGCCACGCCGTGCGCGCGACCTCGGTGGCGTCGGTCTCCCAGCGCGAAACCGTGCGGGGCTTCACGTCGAGGAGCACAGCGAGCTGTTCGGCCGTGAGCCCGAGCGCGCGACGCATCCACGCGAACGCCTCGCCGCTCGGCGGGCCGTCGACGGCGACGGCGGCCGCGATGGCGATCTCCGCGCGGGCGAGCTCGTTGGCGCTGACGAGGCTCTCGCCGGTCTCCGGGTCGGCCTCATCGGCGACGTCGACGGAGTACTTGCGACCGGCGATCTTCCTCTTGATGGTCGTGGTCATGAGACCCCTCGCGTGTTCGGGTGGGTAGTGACGACAACGGCGACGTCATCGGCGCAGCGCAGACCGGACAGCAGGTTCCCGACGGCCCTCCACTTCCGACCGGTGTCGTCGTGCGCGTGCAGCTCGTCGTGGATGGCGAGCACATGGAGGACGTCGTCGACGAAGACGCCGTCGGCAGGCATGGAGACGTTGCTTGCGTGTTTCGTGAACAAGACCGTTCGCGCTGCTGCGCTCCCGAGACGGACCCACGCCGCGGCCTTCGGCGACGTCCTCGAGCGGTCGGGGGGAGTTCCCGGTGGACCTGGAGCGGTCCCACCGAAAAGCGCTTGCCGGCCTGAGCGTTCGCCAAAGAAAAACCCCGCTTCTCAGCGGGGTTGCTTGGAGCGGGAAACGAGATTCGAACTCGCGACTTCAACCTTGGCAAACGAGCCAGGGGGTTCCGCGTGACGAGGGGATTCGTGGAGAATCAACAGCTTAGCTGACGTCGACACCACGGACCGCCACCCCAGATCACGCGGAATTTCCCACCGAATTGGGACTGCCCGGTGGGAGCGGCGAACGCTCCCACCGGGCGCTCGCTCCCACCGACGACGGTGCCGACGAGCGCGTTTGGACGTCGAGGTGCGAAGGCGCGACGCGATTGAGGTCGGCCTTGCACTCTCGGGTTCGCGTCGCGGCGACGCGCCATGCTCTGTACACTCACCCTGGTGAAGCGCTTCGCCCTCCTCCTGCTCGTCATCGGCGGGCCCGCCTGCAGCGCGCGTCCTGACCCCAACTGCGGGCAGCCATCCGGTTGCGCGGCCGACGAGCTCTGCGTGTTCAGCGCGGCCTATGGGTTCCTGGAAGACGGCAACCCGAACCTCATCAACACCGATTCCTATTCCTGCGTGCCGCTGCCCGAGCGTTGCTCGGTGTCGACGTGCGAATGCCTCGAGTGTCGCGGCGAGTTCGCGTGCGATGCGGGGCCGTCGTGCACATGCGGCATAGGCGGTGCGTGCAGCGACGGCCCGCACGGCGCCATCGTCACGGCGTTCAAAGAATAGGTGCGCCTCATCGGCGGCTAGCGTCCGCCGAAGTCGAAGCGGCAGTCCGCGACGTCGTCCGCCGGGTCGCCGGCGTCGAGCAGAATGAGTGGTCACGAGAGAGCTAGGCCCGGCGCACCGCCCTGGCACTCGGGGCACTTCCGCTGGAAGTTGTCGGAACCGTTCGAGCCGTAGCTGTGTCCGCAGTCTCCGCAACGCAGCTCGTACACGCGCTGCAGATGATCGTTGCCAGCGAGTCCGGTCGCTCGAACGACCTCCTGGCGGTTGCGGTTCACGAAGCCGGGGGCCGTCGTCGGGTGTTCCGGCGAGGCGAGCGCGCCGCGTGTCGACGTCGCGCGCTTGCGGAAGCTCGGCGTGATCCCGCGGGTCGCGCCCTACACGCCGACGATGGCGACGATGTCGTCGTTGTACGTGTAGTAGACGTGGTAGCGGCTCGCCCTGAGCAGCATGCGGTGCAGCCCTGGAATCGCGCGCGATGCGTAGCGAATCCCGACGCCGGGCTCGATGGCGAGCAACGCGATGGCGTCCGCGAGCTCTTCGACGAACAGATTCGGTGCAGCTGGCCGGTTGCTCATCCACCACAGGTCGATGCCGCGGGCATCGTCGTCAGCCTCGCGCGTCGTGACCACGCGGCGCTTCTTCATCGGCGGGCGCGGAGCTCTGCGATCAGGTCCTCGGCAGGGCGGACGCGACCGGCCCCGACGCTCTCCCACGACTGCTGAAGGTGGGCGTGGAGAGCCGCGCGCTCCTCGGCGTCGAGGTCGTCGCCCTCGTCATCGACCACGAGATCGAGGGTTGTGCCCTCGGGAAGCAGGGTCGGCTCGTCGACGACGATGCGACCGTTGGAAACGCGTCCCCGAATAGCCATGTCCGATCTTAGCAGCCCCAGGCGGTCAAGGCACGCAGCCCCGAGTCCGGCGACGGCCCTGCCGCATCAGGAGGCCGAGCATTGCCGCTGCCGGCACAGGGGCGGCGCCGCCCGAAGACGCGCACCCGCCGTCGAGCGACGCGGCCTCGGCCTGGCTTACGACAACGTCGACGCACACGGGTTCCGCGCGTGCGACGTTGCCGGCCCAGTCCGACGCGGACAGGGAGTAGCACGCACTCTTGGCCCCGGACGCGGCCGGGATCTGGTCGGTGACCTCGAGGAAGTCGGGCCTCAAGCGATCGAGCGCATGCTCCTCGCCGCCGTCGATCGTGCGGAAGACGTCGATGGTGGCGACGCCGTAGTCATCGACTGGCAGGCTCGCGTCGAGCGTGACCACTTTCACGAGGATCCCGTTTGCTTTCGCGACGCTTGCGCCGATCAGCGTGAACGGGACCACGCTGGGCGCGGTGACATCGTCGCCGTCGCCCGTGGTCCAAGAGATGTCGTCGATCCCGGATGACGGCGCGAAGTGGAACGCGATGTTGGCGTGCGGGGGCAACGGAGGGCCCACGTCGAGGGCGCTCGGGCAGCCGGACCGAGCGCAGCGCGCAGTGTCGGTCCTAATGGTCACGGCGCGCGGCGCGTCCTCGCCCTCGACCGCGAGGGTGACGGTGAGCTCTTGCGCGGGGTCGGTGCCTGGAGCGATGACGCCGGCGAAGATGGTGTCGGTCGGGATCGTCGTCGCTGCGATGGGGTTCGCCCAGCTCCACGAGACGTCTCTCGTCGGGATCGGCGCAGGCTCGATACCGCACACACCACTCTCGCACGTCGTCACCACATCCGGCCCACCGCAGAGGGCGCACTCGACGAGCTGCGGCCGCAGAGCGCGGTCGCGCTTCGCGTGTCTTCCTCGAGCCGGGCGAGAGAGACCTGGTTGATCGCGCCGTCGGGGCCTGGCCCACAGCCCGGGTTGCAAGTGGTCGCGAACGACACCGCCACGCAGTCCGAGGCTGCAGTGCACGTCCGGTCATAGTCATTCGGATTGAGCGATCCTGGGCCACACCCGGCGTGTAGCGGCCCGACGACGCTTGCAACTACGAGCGCGAGAGCGTCGGTGGGGCGCATGAGCAAGCGTAGCTCGTTCGAGCGCTCGAGGCGAAAGCGAGCGCGATGCGGCAGACTTGCGAGGTGCGACAGCTCGTCACCGGTCTCCTCGTCTTCGGTTTGGGATGCGACCCGCTATTCGTCGTCGCCGTCGACGCGGGCGCGCCGGGCGATGCGGGCCCCACGGACGCCGGTGTCGGCACCTCCGTCATCGACGGAGGCACCGAGCTGGATGCGGGGCCGCTTGACTCAGGAGTTGCCCCGGACGCGGGGCTGCCGAGCGAGGACGCAGGTCGCTCTTGCCTGGGCGATTTCAGTAGCGAGGCTTGGCCGTGCGAAAGTGACGCGGACCTCTGCGACACGATGGGCGACAACAGCAGTATCTCGCCAACTCGTGATTTCATAGAGACATGGTCTCGTGAAGATGCGGCGTACTTTGACCTTGATATCCGTGTCGCCGCGCCAGTCTTTACGTTTGGCAGCTCTCAGTTCGCCATCAGCTTGCGCTATGCGGGTGAAGCGAACGACATCGGCCAGCCTTGTGGTGGGGCGACCCTCGACTTCTCGTCTCGGCTGGTAGACATCCTCGAGCACCCACCACAGTACGTCCCGAACGCGGTGTCTATGGACCTGTCGCTGGATCCACATGACACGATCTTCTTGGACTCATGTTCAACTCTGATGGTGAGTGAAGACGGGAGAACACTCAGGGTCCACATTCCCCTGAATCCCGGCGACAGCGTGGACGCGTACCGCGTATCCCTCGCAGGCAGTCCTTGCGACGAGCCCGATGGGTTGGCGCCAACGGCCTTCATTGTGCCCAAGGGGGAGAGCAGGATGGGGCGACGTTCGTGTCGCTCTGCGACGCCCAATGCCCCACGGGATGACGACGGCGGTTGCGCTGCGCCAGCCTTACAGCTGCTGCGGGAGAAAGCAGAGATCGTCGATTCGCTGAGCCCGATGAGCTGGGCCGTCGTGTGGAACGATCGGCGTTGAATCCGACGACCCGCGACTTCGTTGCTCAAGGCCCCGTCGCGGTGAGCGCGATCGCGACGCTGCCTTGCGACGACGGTGGAAGGTTGGCCGCGTCCGTGGAGATCCGCAGCACGGCCGAGCCCGGCCCCTCAGAGATATTGGAGGCGACGACTCCAACCACGGCCGTGGACACGGCAGGCACCGAAACTTCCACGGGCGGTGCGAGCGCGAACACCACGCCGGTCCCGCCCGGCAGCTCGACGTCGACGATCACGCTGACGCTGAGCTGGCCTGTGTTTGTAAGGGTGATGTCGCGACGGGTCGGCGACGAAACCTCGCCGAAGTCGAGCGCGCATCCCGTCACGCCCCCGATGACGCGGCCGTTGACCTCGTTCGCAGGCTCGGCGCACGCGTCAACCGAAAGGGGACCCGGGGAGAAGCACTGACCCACGTCAGGGCAACTGTCCGGAGCGCACCCGGCGCCGCCACCAAGGAACGCCGACAGCGCGGCGGCGACGAGGCGCATCCCTACGGCGGTCATGGCAGGAACGCCGGTGGGCACCCCACCAGCCAGTCGGGGCACACGGCGTCGGGCACGTTCGCGTAGGTGTCGACGATCGTGGGCGTGCCGCCCACGACCTCGACAAGTGACGCCTGCAGCCGCTGGCAACCCTCGGGACAATCCTCGGACCAATTGAGGAAGCGATAGCGGGCGCTGTCTCCGTCGGCGTCGACGGAGAACAGGTCGATCGTGGGACCCTCTTCGAAGTCGTCGGGCCCGACGTGGCTCTCCGACAGCGCCGTCACGCCGGCGAGGACCGATGCGGTCTTGTTGGGTTGAAAGATCCCGGGCCACGAGAGCAGCCCGCCGACCTCGTTGCCGAGGTTCGGCGGCACGGCGTAGGGCTGCACGCTGCCGTCAAACGGCGCCATCAAGGCGGTGAGCGTTCGCGTGCACGCAGCCGCGTCGGCGTCGACGCACATGACGAAGGCGTTTTGCGCGAGGCGCGCCTGGCGGACGTCGAAGTCGAGCTCTGGGAAAGCTGCGCGCGCGGCGGGGACGTCGCGAGCCACGCGGGCGTAGGTGTCGTCGTCAGCGATCCACCGCTCGGGCGTGTGCACGAGCGCGATGTACTCGAGCTCGACGTCGCCCGGGCGCGGGGTGGACGCCGCTTCCTCGGCGGTCGGTAGCGCGCTGAGATCGAGGCCCGCGACATCGCCGGGGGTGCCGGCGTCCGGCGTCGCGGGCGACTCGCTCGACGGGGTACACGCGCCGGTGAGCGTGAACGCGATCGCGACAGCGACAAGCTGCATCCCCGTCACGGTGTCACGCGCCGGGCGCGTCGAGCTTAGAAGCCGCATGGATGGTCCCATTGGTTGCACGTTCAGCTTACCTCACACACGAAGGTCTGCCCGCCGTTGCGCTTCCGACATTGCCAGGGACCTCGCGCCGCACGTCGCTGTTGCGACACGCGCTCTGCGCGTGCGGCGAGCGATGGCCGAGGGCGCCTTTGCGCTCTCGACCATCGCGTCCCGGCCCGTTGCGCTCCTGCGCAACACGCGAAGCGTGCCGGCTGCCGAGCGCCCCTGTTGGGCGTGAGGCAGGTGGTCCTGGCAAATGTCCTCACCATGTCCACATGTGATTTTTCAAGCCTTTGGCTCACTTGAAAATGTCCTCTCTGGTCCCACGTCATGAGGACACGACAAGGCAGTCGTGGTGCACGCCGTCGTCGTCGGTGCGCGCGGTGCGCGTGGTGTCCGGCGCGATGCCGGGTGCATCGCTGTGGTTGTCGATGACCTCGGTCGACGTCGACCCGCGTATCTCAGGTTTTGACGACGACGACGCGGAAGCCCACGTCCGTGAGCACGTCCATGATCTCGGCGGCGAGGATCTCGCGCGCGGCTCCCGTCGCTGACCGTGCACGGCCGAGATGGAGCACGGCCCTCTCGTTGGACACGTCGAGCGGCGATATCAAAGCTGCCGGCGCTCGCTCGCGCGGCGCGGTCTCGCGCGCCTTCTTGATCTCCGCGCGCAGCCTCGTGATGCCCCACCCCTCTGCGGCAGCGAGGCCGGCGAGGCGCCGAACGATCCGCTCGGCGCGCGGCTGGAATCCGTCGCCGTCGCCGTCGCTTCCTTCAGCAAGGCGAAGCGCATCCTCCTCGCGCAACACGTTGTAGCTCGTGATCAGCTCGGACACGTGGCTGAACGCGAGGCCCGCGTGACGCTCCACGTCGACGACCGGGCGCCGCGTGACCGGATCGATCGCTGCCGCACCCGTCGCGTCCATCCGCTGCTTCTGCACCTTCACCTCGACGAGCGCGTCCTTGAGCCACTGCGGCGCTTCGTTGAGCTGGAGGTAGCGGTTCAACTGCCGTCGGTTCCATCCGAGGCTCGCCGCCACTTGGTCCGCGCTCGCGCCGTTCTCGATGGCGCGCGCCGCACCCTCGGCGATCTCGAGCGGCGCGAGGTCGGCGCGGTTCACGTTCTCAGCGAGCTGCAGCACGGGCAGGAGCGCATCGTCGACCTCCACGGCCATGGATGCGATGCGACGGAAGCGCGCGTCATCGGGTTGCTCGCGTGCAAGCTGACTCACCGCGGCGAAGCGCCGGTGTCCGCCGATGATCTCGTAGCGGTCGCCCGCCGCGCGCACGACGATGGGCTGCAAGAGGCCGTTCTCGCGGATGCTCTTCTTCAGCTCGGCGAAAGGCTCTTTGTCGAGGTGAAGCCGCGGGTTGCTTGTCGACGGAACGACCCGATCGAGCGGCAGGTGGACGAGCTCGCCGCCAACACGCTCGCGAGCGTTCATGTTGATCTTGTCCGTGACCTCGGTGTCCTCGTGCATAGCGCCTCCGTTTCGGGACGATGTGTCCCTCTAAAGGGACACGTCGGAGGCTCCGCGCCTCGCGCTCAGCGCGACACGCTGGACCGATCACATGAAGCCATCGCCGTCGACGTCGCCCTCAGCGAAGCGGGCGACGTCGACGCGGCCATCGCCGGAGACCGAGCCCTAAACATCTTCATCACTCGCCGCTGAGCAATGCGCCCTCGATCTCCGACGTGTCCTTGTAGGAGGTCAGCATGCTCAACCTCATCACCGTGTCGACCGCGGCGGAGCGGCTCGCGGTCTCGAAGTCCATGATCCGAAAGCTCTTGCGGCTCGGCCGGCTCACGCCGGTCCGCATCGGCCGCTGCGTGCGCGTGCGGCTCGCCGACGTCGATGCTTTGGCGGCGGCGGGTGAGCGGCGCGCGACGTGAACGCGGCCTACCTGACAAGCGCACAGGCCGCCGCGCACCTCGGGCTCAGCGTGAACGCGCTGCGCATGGCGCTGTGCCGCGGCACCCTCGCGCCGACCGGCAGGATCGGCCGGCGCCTGTTCTTCACCGTCGATGACCTGCATCGCCAGTTGAGCACCCACGGCGCTAGGATCGAGGCGCGGTCCGTGGTGCTCGACTCGGCGACGGAGACTGCACATGCCGAGAAGAGGAACGCCGACGGAGATCCCGGGGATCACCCGGGACGGAACGAAGTGGATCTTGCGGGCCGTGGTGAAGGGCCCGAACGGAAGGAGGTACGAGAAACAGAAGCAGATGGAGGGCGCGCACGAGAACACGAAGCGCGCCGAGGTGCGGCTGCTCGAGGACGAGCTCGAGAAGCTGCGCGAGGAGCTCCGGCAGGAAGCGAAGGCCGAAGCGAAGGGGACGTCGACGAGAGAGACCGTTGGGGCCTTCGCGCCGCAATGGCTCGAGCATACGGCGACGACCGGGAAGACCAGGAAGCACGTCGTGGAGAAGCGGTTGCATCACCTCGAGCACTTCATCCTGCCGTTCATCGGCGACAAAGAGCTGCGCGCTCTGCGTCGGTCCGACGTCGCCGCATGGATGCAGGCCGCGGCGGGCCTCCGCCAACAAAGCGGCAAGCTCTATGGGCGCGTCACGCTCATGGGCGCCTGGTCGACGCTGCGGGCGATGCTCAGGCGCGCGGTGATCTTGCGCGACCTGGAGCATGACCCGACGTCGGGGATCGTGTTCGACATCGGCGATCACATGGGCGGCGAGAGCCGGCCCGCGAAGAAGCCGAAGGACGCGCTCACCCTCGACGAGGTCGGTCGCCTCATCGACGCCGCCAAGGACGAAGCGCTCGACGTGCGGGCGATGATCGTGGTGCAGGTGGCCACGGGCATGCGCTTCTGCGAGGTCTCCGCGCTCGAGTGGCGGGACATCGACCTCGAGAAGGCTTCGCTGCGCATCGAGCGCTCGCAGGTCGGCGGCGTGGCAGGCGCGCCGAAGACCGAGTCCACGCGACGGCGCGTGTACTTGCCGGACGTGGTTGTCGAGGTCCTGCGCAGCCACAAGGCCGAGCAGGAGCGCGACCCTGGACCGCCGTGCGACGTGCCCGGGCTCGTGTTTCCGTCGAGGGCGGGCACGTACCGGACGCCGGCCATGCTCACGAAGCCGCTCACGCGTTGCTGCCAGATCGCGGGCATCGACAAGCGGCTCTCGTCGCACGGGCTGCGGCGCACCGCCAACGACCTGCTGAGGCGCGCGAACGGCGACACCGTCGTCCGCGCGATGATCGGGCACGCCACGAGCGAGATGACGCGCCTGTACAGCAACGTGGACCACGACGAGCGCGCCAGGGCGCACGCCGCGGCGTTCGGGGATGTCCTCGAGCGGGCAGTGGGAACGAAGGGTGGGACTCTCGTCGAGTCCCACCGAGAATTGAGGCCGGACCGAAAACGGCCAAAGAAAAACCCCTGAGGTCATCAGGGGTTCGGTGGAGCGGGAAACGAGATTCGAACTCGCGACTTCAACCTTGGCAAGGTTGCACTCTACCACTGAGTTATTCCCGCAGCGGCTCCCTCTGGTTTAAGCGAGCCGGAGGAGCGCCGTCAACGGGTTTCCCGTCGATCGAACCGCGGCTGTGCCACGCGCCCCACCGGCGGCGTCAGGGCGCGGTGTGGAACGAGACGGTCAGCTCGCTGTCGAGCTTCACCCCGTCGGCGCTCTTGACCGTCCCCGCGACGCGGAGGTCGACGTCGGTGTCCGCGGGGAGGGCGCGACGCACGTTGAGCTGGATGACCTTGCCCCCGCCCCCCTCGGTGGCGAACGGGGTGACCTCGTCGACGATGCTGCCGTCGGCGGACAGCGTGATGCCACCGTTTCCGGTGCTCGCCACGTCGACGACCTTGTTGAAGAGCACCTGCGGCTGGACGCCGACCTCGACGGCCTGGCTCGCCTCGAGGCCCGCCTGCGGCACGGTGCCCACGATGGTGAAGGGCTCGCCGACGTTGAAGGTGGGCGGCCCGCAGCCGACGAGCAAGGCGGCGAGGCCCACCCCCGATGCCAGCGCGAGGACCCGCGTCACAGCCGCTGCCCCGGGCGCCAACGCAGGACCGCGTCGAGGTGCTCGTCGAACCACGCGTCGGCCTCCTTGGCCCCGGCGAAGAGCGCTTCATCCGCGCGAAAGGCGCGCGAGTGGACCACGCGGCGGCCCCCGTGCGCGCGCTCCTCGCCGTGGACCTGGTGGAGCATCTCGTGGTGGACCACGCGCGCGACCGCCAGGGCAGGGACGTCCCGCTGGTCGAGCACCGGGTGGATCACGATGCGGCGCGCGCGGGCGTCGTAGCTGCCGAAGGTGATGCTGCGGCGCTTCTTGCGCGACGGCGAGCCGGCCTGGCCCCACCCAATCTCGGCGTCGACGACGCCCGCGAAGTAGTCGCGGTTGAGGCCGTCGTACATGGGCAGGAGGTCGTGAACGCATCCGCGGTGCGCGCCCTTCGGCAGCGGCTTCACCGCCATCTCGAGCAGGTGCTCCTGCGCGTCGACGAAGGCGTCGACGACCCGGCCGCTCTTCTTGTCGCCGTGGGCGAGGAAGTGCCCGACGGCCTTGCGCACGGGCTCGGGCGCGTCGAGGAACATCTGGTGCGCGCGCACCGTGCGCACGCCGCCCTTGGTCGCCTGCGACAGCAGCACCGTCCGGTTGTCCGTGATGACGACACGCGCCCCGGGCATGGCGTGCTGGATGGCGTCGACGAGGCGCTTGGTGCGCGAGACGGGCCGCTCCGGGGCGGCGGGCGCGTCGAACGGGAGGGCGAGCTGGAAGAACGCCTTCGTCACGGGCGGCAGCGTCGCACGAAAGCCGCGGCCGGGTCCACGCGGTTGACACGGGCAGGCTCCGATCCGAGACAAAGCCCATGTCGGATCCCGGCAGCACGCTGGCCCTCCTCACCATCATCCTCTTCTTCGCGGCGTTCGCCGTGCTGGGCTTCGTCTACCTGCGCAAGAAGCGCGCGGAGCGGATCGACGTCCTCGCCCGGGAGCTCGAAAAGCCCGTCGAGGAGGACGCGCCGCAGTTGCCGGAGCCGGGCGCCGAAGCGCCCGTGCCCCGGCCGGCCACCTCGAGCCCGGAGGGCGCGCCCAAGGCCGACGCCCTCGCCGCCGCCGAGCGCGACGCGCTCCTCAAGCGCGCCCAGGAGGACGAGGCCCGCCGCGCCCGCGAGCGCCTCGAAAAGGACGAGGCCGACGCCGCCGCGATCGCGGAGGCCAAGGCCAGGGAGACCAGCGCCGCGGCCGCCGCCGACGAGGCCCGCGCCCGCGCCAAGAACCTGCGCGTCGCCCTGAGCGCCACACGGGAAGGCATCGTCGGCAAGCTCCACAAGGCCATCGGCGGCAAGCAAATCGACGCCTCGGTGATGGACGACGTCGAGGCCGTGCTCTTCGGCGCCGACATCGGCGCGCGCACCGCCAACCGCCTCGTGGAGGCCGTGAAGCAGCGGCTGTCGGCGAAGGAGCTGTCGTCGCTCGACAAGGTCGAGGACACGCTGCGCGACGAGGCCAAGGGCATCCTCGCCGCCGTCGAGAACAAGCCGCTCGCGCTCGAGGGCGACAAGCCGCGGGTCATCCTCGTCCTCGGGGTCAACGGCTCGGGCAAGACCACCACCATCGGCAAGCTCGCGGCGCAGCTCAGGGCCGACGGCAAGAAGGTGCTCCTCGGCGCCGGCGACACCTTCCGCGCCGCCGCCGCCGAGCAGCTCGAGGTGTGGGCCAAGCGCGCCGACGTCCCCGTCGTCAGCGGCGCCGACGGCGCCGACCCCTCGAGCGTGCTGTTCGACGCCTGCAAGCGCGCGAAGACGGAGGGCTTCGACGTCGTCCTGTGCGACACCGCCGGCCGCCTGCACACCAAGGTGAACCTCATGGAGGAGCTCAGGAAGGTGGCGCGCAGCATCGGCAAGGCCGTCGAGGGCGCGCCCCACGAGGTGCTGCTCGTCCTCGACGCCACCGTCGGCCAGAACGCCATCGCGCAGGCCAAGGAGTTCGGCGGGGCGGCGCCGCTCACGGGGATCGTGCTGACCAAGCTCGACGGCACCGCCAAGGGCGGGGTCGTCCTCGGCATCATCGACGAGATGAAGGTGCCCGTCCGCTACATCGGTGTCGGCGAGAAGATCGGCGACCTGCGCCCGTTTTCGCCCGAGGACTTCCTGTCGGCCCTGTTCGCCGACGACGGCGCCCGCGCCGCCGCGGAGTGAGCCGGCGCCGGGAGAGGGCCGGCGCGCCACGTCGGGGCTCTGCTAGATTCGCGGCATGAGGCTCGGCAGCTACGAGGTCGTGCGCCCGCTCGGGTCCGGCGGGATGTCGGACGCGTTCCTCGCGCGTTCACCGACGGGCCGCGTCGTCGTCCTCAAGCGTCCGCGCAGCTACGACCCGGAGCTCCTGGCGCGCATGCGCGACGAGGGCCGGCTCGGGGCGCGCATCTTCCACACGAGCCTCGTCGAGACGCTCGACGCGTTCGAGCACGAGGGCCTGCCGGTGCTCGCGCTCGGCTTCGTCGAGGGCGTCACCGTCGACGAGCTGCGGCGCGCGGCGCCGCTGCCCGCGGGGGCGGTGGCGCGCCTCGGCTGCCAAATCGCCGAGGCGCTCGGCGCCATCCACGCGGCCCTCAGCGACGACGGCGGCCCGCTGCGCGCGGTCCATCGCGACGTCAGCGCGCGGAACATCCTCGTTACCCGGGACGGCGACGCGGTGCTCATCGACCTGGGCATCGCTCGCACCGACGAGCTGCGCGACGCGCGCACCGAGACGGGCATGGTGCTCGGGACGCTGCGTTACATGGCGCCGGAGCTCATCGACGGCGTACCGGCGTCGCCGGCGTCGGACTTCTATTCGCTCGGCTGTGTGCTCATCGAGGCGGCCACGGGCGTGCCCGTCTTCACCGGCGTCCCGAGCGAGATCGCGGCCGCCATCGTCACCAAGGGCGCGATGGCGTCGGACGCCGCCAAGCGCATCGAGCCCCGGCTCGCCGCCGTCCTCACGCGCATGACGGCGATGTCGCCGGCCGCGCGCTTCCAGGAGGCGCACGAGCTCTCCGCCGCCCTGCGCGGCGTCGAGGACGGGCCGGCCAAAGGCGACCTCGGCCGCCGCGCGGCGCGCGCGATGGCGAAGGCCGAGGCCGCCGCCGCCGCCGCCGAGGCCGCCGGCCCGGCGCCGGCGCCCGTGTCGCTCGCGCAGGCGCCCGCGCCAATCGCGCCGCCGCCCGGGACGGGCGGAGGGACCACCGATGTCCTCGGCGCGACCGCTCCGTCCGTCGAGCCGTCGTCCCCTTCGCGGCCGTCCCCTTCGCCGCCGCCGTCGCTGTCGTCGCTGCCGCCGCCCGCCTCGTTCCCGCCGCCGCCGCCGTCGCTGGCCGGGCCGCTGGCGGGACCCATCGGCGTGCCGCGGCCAAACGACGCGCCGCTCGAGCTGGCGATGGCGCCGCGACCGCCGAAGAACCGCACCATCCAGGGCAGCAACGAGTGGTACCCGCGGCCGCAGCGCGACTACAGCGCGCTGGGCAACGCCCTCAAGACCGTCGTCGTCCTGGCGGTGCTCCTGGTGGGGGGCACGCTCGCGTGGCGCTGGTACGACGGAAAGCAGCAGCAGGAGACGCAGGACGCGCTCGAGCGCAAGGCCGAGCAGGAGGCGGGGCTCATCCGCAAGGCGCTGGCCGACACCGACGAGTGCCGCGCCGCGGGCGCGCTCTGGGCCTACAAGGACAAGCGCGGCCACGACGTCATCGTGGACTCGCTCGGCAAGGTGCCCAAGCGGTACCGAACGACCGCGCGCTGCGCGGTCCCCGCACACTGAGCGAGCTCAGCCTTCGCCCTGGCGCTTCTGCTCGCGCTCGAGCTCTTCCTTGTACGTGACGCTGTAGCGCGTCCACGGACGGAGCTTGAGGCGGGCGTAGCCGATGGGCTCCTCGGTGCCTTCACACAGGCCGTAGGTGCCGTTCTTCACCTTGTCGAGCGCGCGCTCGACCTCCCGCAGCAGCTTGGCGTCGCGGTCCATCAGGCGGGTCTCGAGCGCGACCTCGGCGTCTTCGCTCGCCTGGTCGGCCTCGTCGCCGGTGCCCGCGCGTTGCTCGCCCTGCTGGCTGCCCGACCGGCGGTTCTTGAGCGCGGCCATGAGCTCTTCGCGCTTGGAGTGGAGCGCCGCGATGAGCTCCTTTTGCTGCGCGGGGGTCAGATCTCTTTCACGGGGACGGGCCGCCATTGCGTGCCTCCATCTTGAGGGGCGCAGCAATATAGGGACGACCCGGGTCTACCGCAAGGATCAGTCGATGTCTTCGAGGTAGGTGTAGCCGGCGAGGCCCTCTTCGTAGCGCCGCATGAAGGCGGCGGACTGCTCGAAGCTCATCCGGCCGGCCCGGACCGCCCGCTCGGCGGCCTGGCGCACCCGGCGCACGAGCTCTGCGCGGTCGTACTCGACGTACTCGAGGACCTCGCCGACGCGGTCGCCCTCGACGACGTGCTCGAGCTGGTAGCCGCGCCCGCCTTCGGGCAGGGCCACGTGCACCACGTTGGTGTCGCCGAAGAGGTTGTGGAGGTCCCCGAGGGTCTCCTGGTACGCCCCGACGAGGAACGCGCCGAGGAAATAGGGCTCGCCGTTCATGGCGTGCAAGCGAAGCGTGGGCTTGACGTCGCGCAGGTCGATGAAGTTGTCGACCTTGCCGTCGGAGTCGCAGGTGAGGTCGGCGAGGATGGCCTCGCGGTGCGGCTCCTCGTCGAGCCGGTGCAGCGGCACGATGGGGAAGAGCTGGTCCACGGCCCATGAGTCCGGCAGCGACTGGAACACGGAGAAGTTGCAGTAGAAGGTGTCCGAGAGGGTCTTCTTCAGGCCCGCGAGGTCGTCGGGGACGTAGTCGAGCGCCTCCGTGGTGCGCTGGACCTTCTCGCAGACCGCCCAGAAGAGGTCCTCGACGCGCGCGCGGGTGCGCAGGTCGATGACGCCGGCGGAGAAGAGCGTCTCGGCCTCGTCCTTGATGGTGACGGCGTCGTTGTAGCTCTCCTGGAACGTCTTGTTGTTGACGCCCTGGTACGCCTCCCACATCGCCTCGATGGTGGCGTGCTCTCCCGCCGCGGGCTTCATGTCCGGCTGCACCTTGGGGTTGGCCATCTCGTTGGTGCCGAGGACGTTGAACACGAGCACCGCGTGGTGCGCGACGAGCGCGCGGCCGGCCTCGGTGACGATGTTGGGGTGGGGGACCGAGGCCTGGTCGCAGGCGTCCTGGATCGCGGAGACGATGTCGGCCGCGTACTCCTGGTTCGAGTAGTTCCTCGACGAGTGGAAGTTGGTCTTGCTGCCGTCGTAGTCGACGGCGAGGCCGCCACCGACGTCGACGTAGTTCAGGTTCTCGGCGCCCATCTTCCGGAGGTCCTGGTAGACGCGCGAGGCCTCGCGGATGGCGTCCTTCACGGAGCGGATGGCGGTGATCTGCGAGCCGATGTGGAAGTGCAACAGCTCGAGGCAGTCGAGCATGTCGCGCTCGCGCAGCACGTCCACGGCGCGGCAGATCTCCGACGCCGACAGCCCGAACTTGCTGCGCTCGCCGCTCGACTCCTGCCACTTGCCGGCGCCCTTCGACGACAGGCGCGCGCGGATACCGATGTGCGGCCGCACGCCGAGGAGCCTGCCGAGCTGGAGCACGAGCTCCAGCTCCGCGAAGCGGTCGAGCACGAGGAACGGCTTGAGGCCTATCTGTTGTGCCTGCAGCGCGGTCTCGACGTACTCGCTGTCCTTGTAGCCGTTGCAGATCAGGAGGCGCTCGTCGCCGTCGAGGAGCGACATGGCGACGAGGAGCTCGGCCTTGCTGCCCGCCTCGAGGCCGAGGTTGTACTTCTTGCCGGCGCGGACGAGCTCCTCGACGACGTGGCGCTGTTGGTTGACCTTGATCGGCATCACGCCGCGGTAGCTGCCCTGATAGCCGTATTCCTGAATGCGCGCGTTGAAGGCGCCGGTGAGGTCCGCGACGCGGCTCTCGAGGATGTCGTTGAAGCGCAGCAGGATCGGGGCATTGATCCCCCGCTTGCAGAGGTCGTCGACGAGGTCCTTGAGATCGATCTCGTCGCCACCGCCGTTCGGCTCGCCCCGCGGGCGGACCGTCAGGTGCCCGCGCTCGTTGACGCCGAAGTACGGGCTGCCCCAGGCGGGGATGTGGTACAGCTCGGCGCTGTCTTGCACGGTCCACCGTCAATCCATCGACATCTTGCGCACTCCTTCGCCGACGCTACGTCACACACTCACGCCGCGAACGCAAACCGTCATGCGCTAAGCTTCTTGTTGCCGGAGGAACCTCGCGTGCTCTCGCTGCCGTTGCTCTTTGCGCTCGCGCTCCCCCCCGACCCCTCCGCCGGCGCCGCCGTCGTCGAGGACCCACCTGTCTTCCCGTTGAAGGACATCAAGGCCGGCCTGCACGGCACGGGCTACACCGTCTTCGAGTCACGCAAGGGACTCGAGTCGTTCGACGTCGTCATCCTCGGGGTGATGCAGGGCTACCTCGGCCCCGGCGAGGACCTCATCATCGCGCGCCTCGAGGGCAAGCAGATCGAGCGCACCGGTGTCATCGCCGGCATGTCGGGCAGCCCCGTGTACATCGACGGCAAGCTCGTCGGCGCCGTCGGCTACCGCTTCGGCCAGTTCACCAAGGATCCCATCGCGGGCATCACGCCCATCGAGCGCATGATGACGGCGGCGACGCCGTCGCCGCATCGCTCACCGGCGTCGCCGCGGGTGGCCGGTGCGATGACGGCGTGGGGGCAGGGCGAGCCCATCGCCACCCCCATCAGCATCTCGGGGCTGTCGCCCGCCATCCTCGAAGCGTTCCGCCCCGAGCTGCAAAAGCGCGGCTTCGGGCCGGTGGTCGCCGCCGGCGGCGCCGGCTCCGCCCGCGATCACAAGCCGATGCGCCTGTACGCGGGCGGCCCCATCGCCGGCAACCTCATCGAGGGCGACATCAACATGGGCGCCATCGGCACGGTGACCTGGGTGAAGGGCGACCGCTTCCTCGCCTTCGGCCACCCCTTCCTCGGCACCGGCGAGACGTCGATGCCCGTGGCCGACGCCGAGATCATCACCACCGTGGCGTCCGACGCCGGGAGCTGGAAGATGGGGCAGCCCACGGCGCCCGTCGGCATGCTCTCCGACAATCGCCTGCACGCCATCGCCGGCACCATGGGGGAGACGCCGCCGCTCGTTCCGCTCACCGTCAAGATGGAGCTCGCCAGCCCTCGGCGCGCCGCCGACGCCAAGAAGATGCTGCGCTACCAGGTCTTTCAGCACGAGACCGACACGCCGCTGTTCGTCGCCATCGCGGTCGCCAACACGCTCGCCAACCGCGTCGCCGCGGAGAAGTCCGGCGGCACCGTCGACGTCACCCTCGACGCCAAGCTCGACACCGGAGACACGCTCCCCTACACGTTCCGCGCCGCCGACGAGGGGCAGGGCTTCGAGATGCCGGTGGCGTTCGGCGTGCTCGGCCTGCTGAACGCCGCCATCGACCAGGACTTCGTGAAGGCCAAGCTCGCCTCCGTCGACGTCACGGTGAAGAGCCGCTCCGTCGTCGACAAGGCCCGCGTGGTCTCCGTCGACGCCACCCGTCCGCTGGTCGCCGGCAAGCCAGGCGAGGTGCGGGTGCGGCTGCAGACGTGGCAGGGCCCCATCGTCGAAAAGCGCGTCGCGGTCCGCGTGCCCGCGGGCGTCTCGGCCGGCGCCTACCAGCTCGTCGCCGCCGGCCAGCAGGACGCCGCGCACGTCGAGAAAGAGGGCGGGCTCGTGCCGCTGTCCACCAACTTCAAGGGCTACCTGCAAAACCTCCTCGCGGCGCCGCCGCCGGGGTCGCTGTCGGTCTACCTCGTCGCCGACGAGCCCTCTTTGCGCATCGAGGGGAAGCCCCTGCCGAACCTGCCGGCGTCGCTGCAGGGCCTGCTCGCCGACGGCGGCGGCCTCTCCGGCGGCACCGTCGAGGCCAAGGCCGCGCGCATCTCGCGCATCGTCGAGGACGGCGTCATCGTCGGCCAGAGCACCGCCAAGGTCCACGTCCGCGACGACGACGAGTAACGGCGCCGTCGACGACCTCGCAAGGAACCGGAGAAGACAAGTGAAGCGAATCGCAGTCGTCCTCGTCGCCCTGGCCGCGGCCATGCCGGCGGCGGCCAGCCAGAGCCAGGTGCACGTCGTCGAGGGGTTGAAGGACCTGATGGACGGGGACCTCGACGGGGCCCGCATCTCCCCCGCCGGCGTCGTCACGGTCGCGCCGCAGACGTCGGTGATCGCCGAGGGGCTGACGGGCCCCGTGCTCGCCGTCGCCCGCGGCGGCGACGGGCAGCTCTACGCCGCCAGCGCCAGCCCCGGCCGCGTGTGGCGCATCGTCGACGGCAAGGCCCCCGAGTCCGTCTTCGAGACCGAAAAGCCGCTCGTCACCGCGCTCCTCCCCGTCGGCAAGGACAAGCTCGTGGCGCTCACCGCCCCCGACGGCGGCGCAGAGGTCATCGACCTCAAGACCAAGAAGCACGACACCGTGCTCGCCAAGGACGCCAAGATGCTCCTCGCGGGCGCGGTCCTCGACGGCACCGTCTACGCCGTCGGCGGCGGCGAAGAGGGCGTGTTGATGAAGCTCGCCCCGGGCGCCAAGGCCTTCGAGGTGCTCGCGCGCACCAAGGAGGCCCAGCTGCGCTCGGTGGCCGTCGGCCGCGTCGGGGGCGCGCTCAAGATCGTCGTGGGCGGCGGCGAAGAGGGCGTGGTCTACGAGGTCACCGCCGGCAAGGTGCGCGCGCTCGTCGACGCGGCGCCGTCGGAGATCACGTCGCTCGCGCTCGGCAGGGACGGCACCATCTACGCCGCCGCCGTCGACGGCGAGGGCAAGCTCAGCAAGGGCGCCGTCAGCAAGGTCAAGGACGACGACGACAAGAAGGACAAGAAGGATCAGAAGGCGCGCAAGGTGAAGAGCGCCGAGATCTGGCGCATCGATCCGCACGGCCGCGCCACGGTGCTGTGGCAATCCAAGGACCACGGCGCGTACGCGCTGGCCCTCTATGATGGCGAGCTCGTCGCCGGCACCGGCCCCGAAGGGCGCATCTACGAGCTCGACCCGGCGGGAGGCCGCCCCGCGGGCATCCTCACGCGCATCAAGGATCACGACGAGGTCACCGCGCTCCTCGTCGACAAGACCGGCCTCGTGTTCGGCACCGCCCACGCCGCGGCGGTGGCGCGCGCGGCGTCGTCGAAGGCCGCGCGCGGGACGTACCTGAGCGGCGCGCTCGACGCGTCGGCGCTCGCCCGCTACGGCTCCGTCACCGCGCGCAGCCGCGGCTCCGTCGAGCTCTCGGTGCGCACCGGCAACACCAAGGAGCCCGACGACACGTGGTCGTCGTGGGCGTCGTCGCCGTCGGCGGCGCCGGCGGGCCAGTACGCCCAGGTGCGCGCGCAGCTCTCGGGCGCGGCGTCGCTCGAGGGCCTGACGCTGAGCTATCTCGTCGACAACCGCGCCCCCGACATCGACCGCGTCGAGGTGCTCGCGCCCGGCTGGAAGGTGATCGCGAGCCAACACGACGCGTCCGAGACGCGCTCGGTGACGTTCAACGAGAAGCCCTTCGCCAAGTTCCTCGACCGTCGCGGCGGACAGAACCCCACGCTCGAGGACCGGCCCTTCGGCAAGCAGAGCTTCGACAGCGGCTACCGCACCGTCTACGCCTACGTCGAAGACGCCGACAAGGACGCGCTGCGCTACCGCTTCTTCCTCGGCAAGGTCGACGCCGCCGGCGGCGTGAAGAAGTGGACGCCGCTCAAGGAGTGGTCCGACGAGCCGTTCGTGAGCTTCGAGGCGAGCCGCCTCGCCGACGGCGACTACAAGGTCAAGGTCGAGGTCGACGACCTCCCCACCAACGGCCCCGCCCGCAAGCTCACCGACGAGGACGTGAGCCCCGCGTTCGTGGTGAGCCACGCGCCGCCGCGCCTGTCGGGCGCGCAGGCCCGCCGGGACAAGAACGGCATCCACGTGAAGCTCGACGTCGCCGGCGCCCTGCCGCTCACCGTGGTCCGTTGCTCCGCCGGCGGCGACGACTGGGTGCCGCTCAATCCCAAGGACGGCATCATCGACGGGCCGCGCGAGAGCTTCGACGTCGAGCTCGACGCAGGCGGCAAGCTCGACGCGGTGTCCTGCGAGGTCTACGACGAGGCCTTGAACTTCAACCGCATCGACATCCCCGTGAGTTGATTGTGAGCGCGCTTCGCGCGCGGCTCCCTCTCGCCGCGTTCGAATCACGGGGCTTGACGTCGTCGACCACTCCGCGCGCCCGGGAGAGGCAGGGCGCCTCCCTGGAGCGGGTTGCGCGTCCGGCCTCGGGCCGCCATCGGGGGGCATGCCGTGGTCGACACCCGCTCGCCGCCCCCCCGTCAGCGCGCTCGCCGTCGTCGCTCTCGCCGCCCTCGCCGTCGCGGGATGCCAGAAGCGGCCCGCCGACTGCGAGCTCGCCCCCGCGCTCGCCACGCTCGATAAGGCCGCCACCGGGGGCCTCGCGAAGAAGGCCGTGGCGGAGGCGGACGCCCTCGCCAACAGGGCCCTCGACGACGCCAACGCGCAGGACAGCCGCCCCGGCTTCCTGCGCCGCTACGACGGCGCCCTGTGCCTGAAGGCGAAGGCCAAGCTCGCCGACGCCCAGCGCGCCGTGGAGCGGGCGGACAAGGCCAAGGCTCCCGTCGAAGCGTCCTTCAAGGAGGCGCGGGCGTCGCTCGACGACGCGCTCAAGCACGTCGAGGCCGGCATCGAGTGGCTCGACGCGATGCCGCCGCCGCCGGGCGCGGGCCCCAAGGACGCCGCCGGCCCGCGCGACCTCGTAGGCGAGTCGCGCGCCCTGCAGCAGGCGGTGAAGAACGACGAGGATCGCATCGAGCGCGCCGCCCACGACGCCGAGCTTGCCGGGTGGGACGTGCCGCCGGAGATCGCGATGGCGCTGTCGCGGGACGCCGACAGGCGCCTGCCGGTGGCCAAGGACATCGAGAAAAACGCCAAGAAGGCCGCGCTCGATCGCTGCCACGAGAAGCGCACCGACGTCACCGGGATCCGTCTCGCGGAGCCGTTCGTGGTGATGACCGCGCCGAACGCCACCCTCGTGTTCAGGAAGGACACCGACGGCAAGTGCCACCCGGTGCACGTCGAAAAGCGCGCCCTCGACGTCGGCACGCTGCGCGTGTGGAAGATCGTGCGCCCGCGCGTGGAGCCGGTGCTCGTCGGCTGGACGCCGAAGCGCGCGTGGTTCGTGACCGTCGACGGCGGCTTCGCGTCGTTCGCGCACACCGCGCGCACGCCGTGCAAAGCCGGCGGCACCTGCGACGCTCCGAAGCTCGGCGAGTCCGTCGAAGCCACGTGCACCTGCGGCGACGGCAGCCGCTTCACCGCCCGCTACGCGTGGGACGGCCACGCCCCGTTTCCCGAACCGTAAGGCTCGCCCGCGCCGCGCGAAACGCCGGCGCCCGCACGACGACGGTGGTTGCGCCGCGCGGCGTGGGCCGCGATCAGGACGCATGCCGTGGTCGAAGCTCGCCCGCCGCCTGCGCGCCCGCGAACAGAAGCTCGCCGCCCGGTCCTCGACGGTGGACCGGCGCGTCGTCGCCCGCGCGCGGTTTTCGATGTGGCTCGTCGACGTCGCCCGCGTCGCCGTCGTGCTCGCCGTGGTCCTCGCGTGTGTGCGCGCCGGCGGCTTGTCCCCCATCGTCTCCGTCGGCGCAGGGCTCGCCGCGTACGCGATCGCCAGCCTCCCTCGCATGGCCGCCTGCGACGCCATCCTCGGCCGCGCGCTCGCCACAATCTCCCCGCGCACCGCCGCGTCCCTCGCGTCCGCCGGCGCTTCGCCCATCCCCGGCCCCGTCGATCGCGACGCCGTCGACTTCGACGACGCGGCCTGATCCCGCCGCGCGCCCGCGCGGTCGCCCGGCGCAGGGCTCGGCGCGCGCAGGGCTCAGCGCACGCCGGGCGCGTGGGGCAGGTCGGGGCGGGCGGCGCCTTTGCTCAACAGCGCAAAGCCGATCATCTTGTAGAGCAGCCGGGCGCCGACGTTGCCGTCCCAGGACGAAGCGAGCGCGTCGTCGGACAGGGCGGGGTCGGGCGCGACCTCGACGAGGTCCATGCCCACGATGCGCTTGCCCGCGGCGACGACGGCGTCGAGGAGCGCGACGATCTCGTCGAAGGACAGGCCGCCCGGCACGGGCGTCCCCGTGTGCGGGCACAGGCCCGGGTCGAGCCCGTCGATGTCGAAGCTCAGGTAGATGTTCTCGGGGAGCTCGTTGGCGATGGCGCGGCACACCGTGGCCCAGTCGCCGCGCTGCCGCGCAGCCCGCAGGTGCGCGTCGAAGTATGTGGTCACGCGCCCCGGCTGCGCCTTGATGAAGTCGAGCTCGCTCTCGCAGAAGTCGCGGATCCCGACCTGGACGAGCCGCACGAGCGGCATGCGGTCCATCACGTTTCGCATGATGGACGCGTGCGACCACGTGAAGCCCTCGTACGCCGGCCGCAGGTCGGCGTGCGCGTCGAGATGCAACACGCCGAGGGGGCGCTCCCCGACGTGCGCGGCGCAGGCGGCGATGGCCCCGTAGGGCACCGAATGATCGCCGCCGACGACGACGGGGATCTTGTTGTCGCGCAGCAGCGCGCTCGCCCGCTCCGTCAGCTCCTTGTTGATCGCGGCGCCCGCCTCGTCGACGAGCGCGCGATCCGCCGCCGGCGCTTCGCGCCCCGCCACGACGGCCTCCATGCACCGCTGCGCCGCCGCCCGCGCCGCGGCGTTCTTGTCCCGCGCGGCCGCCACCGGCGCGGCGAGCGCGATGCCCGCCTCGTATGGGCGTCCGACGTCCGCGTCGAGCAGGTCCACCTGGCGGCTGGCGGCGAGCAGCGCCGCGGGCCCCCGCGCCGTCCCCGCGCTGTATGAGACCGTGGCCTCGAAGGGCACGGGCACAATCACCACGAGCGCGTCTGCGATCGGTGTCACAAGCCCGTACATTTCCGAATCGGGCGACGAGGGGGCGTTTACGTCGAGCGTCATCAGATCCCCCCATGACACGTCGTTCGCGCCATGGAAACGTTCACCCCGTCATGACGGTCCGCACGCCCATCCTCGCTGCGCTGGTCGGCCCATGAGCCCCGAGGCCTCGGAGCACCGAACCTCCTTCTGGGAGAACGACGACGCGTGGCAGGTGACCTGGCCCGCGGCCATCGCGTTCGCGATGCTGTTTCACGGCGTCGCGTTCGTGATGAGCGAGAAGGCGCCCCAGCAGGTGCACAACGTCCCGATCACCATGGCCATCGCCATGCCGCCGCCGCCGCCCCCGCCGCCGCCGCCGCCGGAGCCGCCGCCGCCCCCGCCGCCCAAGAAGAAGCCGCCGCCGCCGCCCAAGGTGAAGGAGCTGCCGCCGCCGCCCAACGAGACGCCGCCGCCGGACCCGACGCCCGTCGAAGAGGTGAAGCCGGTGACGGGCGTGACCAAGGAGTCGGTGGTCGCCGCCAACAACGGCGGACCGCAGGTGCGCGTGGGCAACACCACCTACGGCGACCCCGACAAGGAGAAGCTCACGCCGCCGCCCCAGGTGCAAGAGCCGGTGCTGCAGCCCTTCGACCTGGCCGGCTACCGACAGAGCGTCTACCAGACCATGAACCACGAGAAGCGTTACCCCCGGCGCGCGCGCGTGCTCGGCCTCGAGGGCAAGTGCCTGGTCACGCTCATCATCAACCGCGACGGCTCGCTCGCGCGCCCGCCGCGCCTGTTGAAGGGCACCGGCCACGACGCGCTCGACGCAGAGTGTCTGCGCATGGCCAAGGCGCACGCCTTTCCGCCCATCGTCGGCGACGTCGAGACGCCCTTCAGGATGACGCAGGCCATTGCCTTCAGCCTGCTCGACGGCGACCGCTACTGACGCGGCGCGCTCGCTGCGCCGCCTGCACCGGCCGGCTACACTCACGCGGTGTGCCGGGCGGCCCTCCTCCTCGTCGTTTTTGCGGTCGCCGCATGCGCGTGCGCGGAAGACGTCAACCTGCGCGTCGAGGCGCCGCACACGCAGGTGCTCCTGAACGGCACCGACATCGGCGCCGTCCCCGACGAGGGCGCCAACGTCGCCATCCGCCCCGCGATGACCCCGCTGCGCTACGAGGTGCGCGACGGCGGCAGGAGCGTCGTCGGCGAGATCCCGCGGACGGAGCCCGTGTGGTGGCTCGTCGCCGCGGGCGTCGCGGGCGCCGCGTGCGGCGCGCCCGCCCTCGCCGCCGCCGGCTTCTGCATCGCCAACCCCGCCGTCCTCGGGGCGCCGCTCGTCTTCGCGCTCACCGGCGACGTGTCGGCGCTGACGGCGTCGTGCGTGGCGCCGTCGTGGTTGACGCTGCCGCTTTCGACGTCGTGCGGCGCGGTGGGCCTCGCGCCGCTCGGCCTCGCGTTCATGGCGGAGAACGTGCCGCCGAAGGTCGTCATCCAGGCGGCCGCGCTCAGCTCGCCCCAGGCGGCGAGCAGCCGCGGGGGCGTGAGGTACTGATGCGCGCGCCCGCCCTCGCCGTCGTCGCCGTCCTCGTCCCGGTCCTCGCCGTCGGGTGGGTGGGGTGCGCCCCGTCGGGGCCCGTGGTCGTCGAGGCGCTCGTCGCGGACCCGTCCGCCGACGACGGCGTCCGCCTCGACGACGTCGAGCTCACCACCCTGCTCGACATCAACACGGGGAGGGGCTCGCTGTTCGACGCCCGCGGCGGCCTGCAGATGGCGGGGCTCACCGTGAGCGACTCCGCCAAGGCCGACGACAGCTTCACCGTCATGCGCGACAAGACGCGCGGCGACGGCGGCAGCTCCATGGCGCCGAACATGAGCTTCGACGGCACGCGCTACGTCGCCGAGGACCTCGACACGCTCACGTACTTCACGGCGTGGCACGCGCTCGAGCAGGCGTGGCTGTTCGCGCGCGACGACCTGAAGGACACGTCGCCGGCGGTGAAGGAGCACTCGTTGCTCGGCATCAACTCGTCGGTGGTGGCCGCGGACCTCCTGCCGCTGCCCATCCTCACCGCCGACAACGCCGCCTACGCCGCTCCCCTCGACGCCTGGCTGACGCTGCGGGCGGTGACGCAGGACGGGGTGCCGTTCGCCATGGCGCTGCCCGTCATCGCGCACGAGTTCCACCACCGCGTCTTTCACAGGAACGTGTTCGCGAGCGACGCCGCCTTCGAGGTCTGGAAGAGCCGCGTGCTCGACCAGACGCAGCCGCAGCGCACGGCCACGCGCATCCTCCAGGGCGTCGACGAGGGCCTCGCCAATCTCTACTCGCTCGCCGCCACCGGCGACCCCGACGGCTTGAAGCGCACCTTCACCCTCGCCGGCGGCCGCTTCGTCGCCGAGGGCGAGCGCCGCGCGCTCGACGGCGAATTCGCCGACGCCGCGACGTACGACGGGCTGAGAACGAACACCCTCGACGCCAAGTTCCTGCGCGCGTGCAACTCCGCGGGCAGCGACGACCTCTTCGCCGAGGACGGCTTCAACTTCTACTGCCTCGGCACCGTGCTCGCGCGAGCCCTGTGGGACGGCAGCGACAACGACATCGCCACCCTGCGCGCCGACGTGCTCCCGGCCGTGGACCGCGCGCTCCCCCGCGTGGGCGACACGCTCGCCGCGGGGACGCTCTTCGACGTCGACGTGCTCCTCGCCCCGCTGGTCGACGAGCTGCCGCCCGGCGCTCGCCGCGACGCGGTCTGCGCCCGCCTCGAGGAGCGCTTCACGAGCGTCCTCGACGCCGGCAAGGTCCCCGGGTGCCTCTGACGCGGCCCTCGACGCCCGCCGGGCGGGGCCCTCCGCGCGTCGTCGGCCTCCTCGCGGTGCTCCTGACGTCGACGGCGTCGTCGTCGGCGGCGGCGGCGGCGCCCGCGCCGACGACGGAGCGCGCGCCGGCGGTCGAAGGCTTCACCCTCGAGGTGCCGCTGGTGCTCACGGCGAGCGCGCCCGCGTCGAACGTGGGGACCTCGCTGGTGCCCTGGCTCTCCGTGCGCGCCGGGGCGCTGTTCCCGCTCGCGCCGGGCGGCTCCGCGTGGGGCTTCGACGTCGCGCTCCTCGGCTCGTGGGCGCGCGACGGCACCAACGCGGTCGCCGCCACCCGCGCGCTGCTCGCCGTGGAGGGCAGGGGCCTCGTGTCACCGGGGCGGCTGTCGTCGACGTACTCGGCTTTCGTCCCCTACGGCTTCGTGGGGCTGCTCGGCGGCGGCGGCGTCGTCGACATCGAGGCGTTCAAGGACAGCCGCGTCGGCGCGCTCGGCACCTGGGGCGCGCGCGCCGGCGCCGGCGGCCGCGTGGAGATCCACCAGGTGACGACGACGCTCGAGCTCGCCGCCGGCGTCCGCGATCTCAAGCTCGAGGTGTCGTCGTCGTTCGCGATCGGCGTCCGTTTCTAACGGCCGCGCCGACGCTCCCTCCGGTCGCTGATCAGGGTGACGGACGCGCGCGCCGGGCGGGGCCGCGCGTCGACAGCGTGCGCTCGACCATCGCGCGGAAGGGGACGAGGAGCGCCTCGGCGACGGCGGGGCCCTCGAGGATCTCGAGGGCGCGCGCGATCGCCTCGAGCGTCGCGAGCCCCCCGGGCGCCGCTCGGCGCGCAGCAGGTACCCGGTGGGCGGGCCCGCCGGGAGCACGGCGCACGGCAGCCCCGACAGCCCGGGGACGCGCGCGGGCATCTTGCGCGTCTGGCGCCAGGTGCCGTCGGGCACCACCAGCGTGACCGGGCCGGGCCCCGCAGCCGCGCCCTCGAGCGGGACGGCGCCGGCGGCGGGGAACAGCAGCAGCGGGCGCTCCCCGGGGCCGAAGGTCACCGTCGCGCGCGGGCCGTCGCCGACGCGGTGGACGGCGCTGTTCACGAGGCAGCGCGCCGCCAGCAGGCCGGTGTTCGTGGTCTTCTTCAGCTCGTCTTCGTGGATCACGAGCACCAGGCGGGTCGGCGTCTCGATGCGCGGCACCAGGGCGCAGATGCAGCCGTCGTCGAGCATCTTGCACGCGACGCAGCGGCGGTGGCCGTTTTCCCGCCGGCTCACGGCGCTTGCCTTGGCGACGTCGCCGCGATACCCGTCTGCACAGCGGTGCTGTGCCCGAGTGGCCAGGGAGCGGTCTGCAAAACCGCGTACGCCGGTTCGATTCCGGCCAGCACCTCCACCATCCCATCGATCTAGCAGCAGGCGCGCGCCTCTGATACGCGCCCGCTGATGAGCCCCATTCGCATCGCGGTCGTCCCCGGGGACGGCATCGGCAAAGAGGTCGTCGCCGAGGGGGAGAAGCTCCTCGAGCTCGTCGACGCCAAGCTGGATCTCGGCCTCGTCCTCGAGCGCAAGGACTGGGGCGCCGAGCGCTGGCTCAAGGACAAGGTGGGCCTGCCCAAGGGCGCCCTCGACGAGCTGCGCGCCACCACCCGCGCCGTGTACTTCGGCGCCCTCGGCGACCCGCGCGTCCCCGACATGGCCCACGGCCGCGAGATCCTCCTCGGCATGCGCCAGGGGCTCGACCTGTACGCCAACTTCCGCCCCGTGAAGTGTCCCCACGAACGCATGTCGCCGCTGAAGGGCAAGGGCCCCAAGGAGATCGACATGCTCGTGTTCCGCGAGAACACCGAGGACATGTACGTCTCCGTCGGCGGCACCTTCAAGCAGGACACCGCCGACGAGGTGGCCCAGGACGTCAGCGTCAACACGCGCAAGGGCGTCGAGCGCATCTTGCGCTACGCGTTCGAGGTCGCGCGAAGCCGCCCGCGCCACGACGGCGTGAAGCGCGTGACGATGACCGACAAGCACAACGCCATCCGCTTCGGCGGCGGGCTGTGGAAGCGCACCTTCGAGGCGGTGAAGAAGGACTTCCCCGACGTCGAGACCGATCACCTGTTCGTCGACGTCTGCGCCATGGAGATGGTGCGAAAGCCGGAGCGCTTCCACGTGGTCGTCGCCAACAACCTCTTCGGCGACATCCTCACCGATCTCGGCGCCGCGCTCATGGGCGGCCTCGGCCTGGCGGCGTCGGCCAACGTGAACCCCGGAAAGATCGGCCTGTTCGAGCCGGTGCACGGAAGCGCGCCCGACATCGCGGGCAAGGGCATCGCCAACCCGCTGGCGGCGTTTTCGACGGCGGCGCTGCTCCTCGACTTCGTGGCGCCCACAAAGGCGGGCGGCGCCGTGAAGGCCATCGACGCCGCCGTCGCCGCCTGCGTCGCCGACGGCCCGCACACGCCGGACCTCGGCGGCGACGCCACCACGGCGGCCGTGACGGAATTCGTCCTCGACCGCGTGCGCGCGGCGTTCGCATGAAGACAGCGGCGCTAGACTCGCTTTCATGAACGGGGCCGTGGAGCGCACCACCGGGAAGGCGCCGTCGGCGGCGCCGGTAGGGACGCCGGCGCTGCAGGCGCGCCCTGCGCCGCCGCCGGATCCCGAGGAGCGCGACGCCCGGCGCCGCTTCGCGTTTCGCGCGAGCGCCGTCCTCATCGCCGCCGGCGTCGTCGCGTTCGGGGTCGCGCTGGCCGTCGTCGCGCCGCGCGGCCAGGCGGCGGCGCGCCGGGGCGTCGCCGTCTTGGTCGACGTCCCCGTGCGCGCCGACATGCGCGCGGCCCGGGCCGCGGCGATCCTCCAGGCGGCGGCGCGTGCGCCGGACCGCCTGCCGCTCCTGCTGCTCGAGCCGCGCACCGTCGACGAGATCACCACCGGCGACCGGCCGCTCGAAGCGGAGCGCCTGACGAACGACGGGGGCGTCCGCCGCTTCGAGGCGAACGTCGACGTCGACGCCGTCGCCGCTCGGCTGTGTGCGCGCGTCGCGGCGAACCACGACGCCACCCTGCAGGTCGCCCTCGCCGACGGCGGGGGCGCACCCGACGCCGGCGACCGCCTGGCGCGCGCGTTGGCCGACGCGTGCATCCGCGCCTCCGCCGTCACGGCGACGCCGCGCGAGGGCGAGATCGGAGCGGGCGAGCGGCGCGTGCCCGGCAATCCCCTCCGTCGCTCGACGCAGGCGCGGTGGCTCGTCGAGGGGACCGTGGCGCGCGACGCCTCCGGCGAGCTCCGCGGCGCCTTGCGCCTGCGCGAGGTCGTGCCCGACCGCGCCGTCGACGTCGTCTCCGCCCGCACCGGCGTCGGCGACGCCGCCGCCATCGTGGCCTGGCGCGACGCCTTCGTGCACGCCATCGCGGCCTCGTGGCGCCCGCGGCCCTTCACGATCACAATCAAAGGCCTGCACGGAGACGACGACGCCGGCGTGGGCGACGCGCTCCGCGGGCTCGCCGTCCTTTCGGAGGTCCGCCCGCTGCCCGGTCGCGACGGCGCCGCCGCCTTCGACGTCGTGTCCTTCGCCGATCACGAGACGCTCGCGGACGCGATCGACGGTGTGCACGCCGGTGCCGGCGCCATCGTGGTGCTCGAGGTGTGGGACGGCAACATCGTCGGCCGGCTGCGGTGATTTCTCCGCGCCGGCCGACGGCGCGCGATCCGTCCTGACGAGACGCGGCGAGGCCGCTAGGATAGCCGAGCCCATGGACGCCTCGTTCATCCAACGCCTCGTGTTCAACGAGGTGACCATCCTCATCCCGCTCATCCTCGCCATCGCGGTGCACGAGTGGGCCCACGTCGCCATGGCGCGCTTCCTCGGCGACAGCACCGGCACGGCGATGGGCCGGTTCACGCTGAACCCCCTCGTGCACATCGACCCGGTGTGGACGCTGCTCGTACCGGCGGTCTTCGTCTTCATGCAGACCGGCGCCACGTTCCCGGTGCCCTTCTTCGGCGCCGGGCGCCCGGCGCCCTACAACCCCGTGAAGCTCGACCGGAAATTCCGCGGCAAGCGCGTCAGCATGCGCACGGGCTCCGCGCTCGTCGCCGCCGCGGGGCCGGCGTCCAACGTCGTGCTCGCCGCGCTCGCCGTCGTCGCCGTGGTGGCGCTGAACCAGGCGGGCATGTCCGTCTACGCGCCGCACTCTGCGGCGTCGCTCCTGTTTCGCTTCGCCCTCTTGAACATCGGGCTCGCCATCTTCAACATGATCCCCATCCCGCCGCTCGACGGGAGCAAGGTGCTCGAGGGCGTGCTCCCGCGGGCCGTGGCGGATCGCTACGCCGTGATCGCCCAGCAACTGTCGTGGGTCCTCCTCATCGCCCTCTTCGCCGGCGGAGCGCGCTACGTCCTGGCGCCGATCCAGGGCTTCGTCATCGACCTGTTGCTCCTCGTCGTTCGCTGAAATACCCCCTGACCCGATGAGCGAGCCCACGACGCCGAAGTCGGCGCCTCCGCTGGCGGCCATCAAGGCCGGCACGGAGGACCTCTACGTCGAAGCCCGCGGCGCTTTCGGCGAGGGCGACGTCAAGGACTACATGCCCTCCCCCGAGAGCGATCACCTCCGGGTGAGCCTCTCGCAGTTCGAGGGCCCGCTCGACCTGCTGCTGCACCTCATCGGCAACCACGCGCTGCAGATCTTCGACATCCCCATCAAGGTGATCGTCGCCGAGTACATGAAGGCGCTCGACGACATGCGCGAGCCGAACCTCGACGTCGCCGGCGAGTTCCTCGTGATGGCGGCGCAGCTCGCGCACATCAAGTCGAAGATGCTCCTGCCTCGCGAGGAGCGCCCCACGGAGGTCGAGCCCGAGCTCGATCCCCGCGCGGAGCTCGCCCGCCGGCTCCTCGAGTACCAGCGCTTCAAGGACGCGGCGCTGCGCATCAACCAGCTCCCGATGCTCGGCCGTGACGTCTTCGACCACGCCGGCGCCGTCGCGTACGACGGCCCCGTCGACGAGGTCGTGGAGGACGTGCGCACGGCCCTGAACCTCGCGGCCGTCGACCCCTTCGACCTCATCCGCCTGCTCGACCAGATGCTGAAGAAGCAGCAGAAGCTGGTGGTGCACGAGGTGCTCGTCGAGCGCATCTCGGTGGGCGCGCGCATCAACGAGATGGTCGACCTCCTCGTCGAGAGGGCCCGCGGCGCGTCCTTCGCCGAGCTGTGCGATTCGTTCGGCCCGCGCAGCAAGCGCGGGATCATCGTGACGTTCCTCTCCATCCTCGAGATGACCCGCCTGAAGCTCGTCCGCGTCGCGCAGGACGCCGAGGGCAACATCACCATCGAGCCCGTGATGGACAACCTCAAAGCCGACGATGAGCTCGCCGTCGTCGACGACTACGACAAGCAGCCCGAGGAAGCCGCATGACCGACCCCGCCGACGCTCCCCCCGACGACGCCGACGACGAGATCGAGGCCGACGACGAGGTCGAGGCCGACGACGAGGTCGAGGCCGACGACGAGGCCGATGACGAGGCCGAGGCCGACGACGACGGCTTCGATGAGGACGACGAGGACGGCGACGCGGTGCTTGCTGACAACGGCGACGCAGCCGACGCACCCGAAGCAGCCGAAGCAAGCGCTGCAGACGCCGTCGACGCCGCCTCCGTCGACGCCGCCTCTGGCGAACCCGCCGAGAGCGTGCCTGCCGAGCCGGGCGCGACCGAAGCTGACGGCGGTGCCGTCGAGGCACAGGTCGCCGGAGCCGAGGCCGCGGTCGAGGCGAACGGCGACGTCCCCCCTGAGCCCGGCACCGGCGACGAGGGCCCCGCGTTCGTCGCCGAGGAGTGGGTGTTCGGGGCGCTCGAGGCGCTGGCGTTCGCGTCGAACGAGCCGTTGTCGCCGTCGCGGGCGCGCGAGGTGATCGCGGGCGAGATGGCCACGATGGAGTCCATGGAGGGCAAGGCACAGCCCACGCTCGCCGACGTCAAGGCGTGCTTCCGCACGCTCCTCGAGCGCTGGAGCAATCCCACGCGCGCCGTGGCGCACGGCTTCCGCCTCGTCGAGGTCGACGGCGGGCTGTGTTTCCGCACCGTCGCCGCCAACGCGCGCTTCATCCGCCGCATGCAGATGGGCAAGCCGCAGAAGCTCTCGCGCGCCACGCTCGAGACGCTGTCGGTGATCGCGTACAAGCAGCCCGTGACCAAGCCGCAGATCGAGGAGGTCCGCGGCGTCGACAGCTCCGGCGCGCTCAAGACGCTCCTCGACAAGAAGCTCATCCGCGTCCTCGGCAAGGCCGAGGAGATCGGGCGCCCGCTCCTGTACGGCACCACCAAGACGTTCCTCGAGCTGTTCGAGATGAATTCGCTCACCGACCTGCCGACGCTCAAGGAGCTGCACGAGCTCGAGCACGGCGTGGTCGAGGCCCCCGCCGTCGACGACGATCGTCCGGCCGTGGTCATGGACCTGTTCAACGCCGACCAGGTCAGCGCCGTCTCCGCCGAGACCGAGCGCGAGAGCACCGAGGCCATGGAGGCCCTCGAGCGCGCCCTCGGCGAAGCCAAGGACGTCGCGAAGCGTGCCTCCACCCTCGTCTTCGGCATGAACGTCGACGAGGAAGGCGAGCAGAAGGGCGACGACAAGCCCAAGACCGACGACAAGGGGTGACACGGTTCTCCAGCACCGACGGGAGTCGGAGCGAGGCGGGGTAGATGGTCGAAGAGAGATTGCAGAAGGCGTTGGCCAGGGCAGGCGTGGCGTCGCGCCGCGCGGCCGAGCAGATGATCGTCGCCGGGCGGGTCCGGGTGAACGAGAAGGTCGTCACCGAGCTCGGCACCAAGATCGATCCGGGGAAGGACGACGTGCGCGTCGACGGGCGCCGCATCCAGGTCACGAGCCCGGACAAGCAGGAGAAGGTTTACTTCCTCCTGAACAAGCCCGCCGGCTTCCTCACCACCACCAAGGACGACCGCGGGCGAAAGACCGTCATGGACCTCGTCATCGGGGCGTCGCAGGCGCGCATCTATCCCGTCGGCCGCCTCGACTTCGACGCCGAGGGCGCGCTCCTGCTCACCAACGACGGCGAGCTCGCGAACCTCCTGACGCACCCGCGCTACCACGTGCCCAAGACGTACCTCGCCAAGGTGAAGGGCTCGCCGAGCGAGGACAAGCTCGACAAGCTGCGCCGCGGCATCTACCTCGAAGACGGCCCGACCAAGCCCGCCCACATCGAGGTCGTCGAGAAGGCCAAGGTCAACACGTGGGTGGAGATCACGGTGACGGAGGGTCGCAACCGGCTGATCAAGCGGATGTTCTGGCGCATTCAGCACCCGGTCTTGAAGCTGGTCCGCACACGCTTCGGCGCCCTCGACACCGAGAAGCTCCGGCTCGGCGATTACCGGGAGCTGTCCAAGAAGGAGATGCAGGAGCTCCGCCAGTTCATCGCGTGAATGACCGCCTGTGAGACAGGCGGCGGAATTCGTTGCTGCTCCCGTAGACTCGCCCGGCGTGACCAAGCCGCCGAGCACCGACGAGATCATTCGGCAGGAGGCGCTCGACCTCCTCGCCAACGCGGATCTGACCGAGGTCTTCGACGCCTTCCAGGGCACGCTCGACACGCGCCCTACGCCGCTGCCGATCCCGCGGCGCCTGGGGCGGTACCTCGTGCGCCGCCGCCTCGGGATGGGGGGCATGGCCGAGGTGTTCCTCGCCGACAGGCAGGGGCCCGCGGGCTTTTCGAAGAAGGTGGTCCTCAAGCGGCTGCTGCCGCACCTCGCGATGGACGAGAGGTTCGTCGAGCTCTTCGCGCGCGAGGCGCGCATCGTCGCCGGGCTCTCGCACCCGAACGTGGTTCAAGTCTTCGAGCTCGGCGAAGAGGGCGGGCAGTACTTCCTGGCGATGGAGTACATCGACGGCATCACCCTTCACCAGCTCGCGCGGCGCCTGTGGGGCGCGAGCAAGCCGCTGCCGCTCGAGGTGAGCCTGCGCGCCGTCGCCGACGCCGCCCTCGGGCTGCACCACGCGCACGAGCGGGGCATCGTTCACAGGGACGTCAGCCCCGACAACCTCATCATCACCAAGGGCGGCATCACCAAGGTGCTCGACTTCGGCATCGCGCGGCCGGAGGACGCGGAGTCATTGACCAAGACCGGCGAGGCCAAGGGCAAGGTGGCTTTCATGGCGCCGGAGGTGCTCCGCGGCGAGCGCCCCGATCGCCGCGCCGATCTCTACGCGCTCGGGGTGTCGCTGTATTGGCTGCTCACCGGGCGGCGGCCGTTCGCGGGCGCGTCGGACTACGTCACCATGGATCTCGCGCTGCGACACGAGGCGGCGCCGCCGAGCGAGGTGGCGCCGTCGGTGCCGCCCGAGATCGACGCGCTCGTGATGAAGCTCCTCGACAAGGACCCCGACGCGCGGTTTCAGACGGGCGAGGAGCTGCACCGCGCGCTGTCCGACCACCTCGCCATCGACACCGCGCTGTCGCAGTGCGTGGTGGAGCACGCGCTCGCCTTGCCGGAGCGCCCCGTCGGCGAGGTCGACGATCCGTGCGACGCCCCCATCAGCACCGCCTCCGCGGCCCGGCCCCGCAAGAGCCGGGCGCTCCGCATCCCGCTCGCGGCCGCGGCGCTCGTGGTGCTCGGCGTGACGTTCGCGATCGTGGCGTCGTCGAGCGGGGACACGTCCTCGGCTGACCCGTTCGCGCGCGCCGCGTCAGCCCCCGCCGCCACCACCGCAGGCGCAGCCGTCGCCGCGGCCGACGAGCACGCGGCCGGCGACGCCGCAGCCGACGCCGCAGCCGACGACCAAACAGCCGGCGACCAAACAGCCGGCGACCAAACAGCCGACGCCGCAGCCGCCGACGACGCAGCGGCCGGCGCCCCAGCCGACGCCGCAGCCGCCGACGACGCAGCCCACGCCGCAGCGGCCGGCGCCCCAGCCGACGACGCAGCCGCCGACGACGCAGCCCACGCCTCGGTCGCCGACGACGCAGCCCACGCCGCAGCGGCCGGCGCCCCAGCCGACGACGCAGCCGGCGCCACAGCCGACGACGCGGCCGCAAGCCATCGCGCTGCGGCCGGCCCCTCGGCGCGCGCGGCGAGGCTGCGGGTGAAGGCGCCGGCGCGCATCGTGTGGCGGAGCATGCGCGGGCGGCCCTTGCTGCGCGGCAGCGGGACGCTCGCGCTCCCCGCCGGCGCGAAGCACGTCGTCGCGTTCGACCCGGAGGTCTGGGCGTCGACCATCGTCCCCGTCGGCCGCCCCGTCGACTACGACCGCCTGCCGCACGGGACCCTCGACGTCCGCGCCCTCCCGTACGCCCACGTCTACCTCGGCCACGCCGACCTCGGCGTCACCCCGTTGAAGCCGAAGGCCCTCGTCGCGGGCATCTACTGGGTGAAGCTCGTCTACGGAAAGAAGGTCGTCAGCCGGCGCGTCCGCGTCCCCCCCGGGCGCGTCGGGCGCCTCGCGGTTCGCATGACCGACTGACCGATCTCGGGATAGCGTGCGCGCATGCGCGCCCTCCTCGTCTTCGCCGTGCTCGCCTCCGCCGCCGCCCACGCCGCCGCCGACGCACCCGCACCCGCAACCGCACCTGCGCCCGCACCCCGTGCGGTCTCCGTCCCCGTCCCGGTCAACCCGCCGACGCGCCCGGCGGCGAAGGAGACGACGGCCCACGCGCGCACGCACGCGGCCGCCGTCGTCGGCATCAGCGGCGCTGCCGTGAACCTGGTCGGCTACGCGGCGCTCATGGGCGGCGCCTTCCTCACCGCCGGCTATATCGGCACCGGCGCCTTGCTCATCCCCATCATCGGCATGCCCGTCATCGTCGGGCTCGCCGTATACATCGCGTCGACGTTCGTCACGGACGCCCCCGGCGCCCTCGCCAACACCGGCGGCGCGCTCCTCGGCCACTACGTGGGGCTCTTCCTCGGGCTCGTGTCCGGCATCGGCGCCGGCATCGCGTACCAGGCGGCCAACAAGAGCGACGTATCGGGCAACGACTTCAACGTGAACCTGCTGACGTTCGGCGGTGTCGGAGCCCTGGTGGGCGGCGCCCTCGGCGGAACCGTCGGGACCGCCGTCGGCGGCGGCGCCGTAGCGGCGCTGACCGTGGGTGACGAATAGGCCGACACCGGGGTAGGGTCCCCGCCGAGAGGTATTCGCGTGAAGAACACGTTCGCGTTCATCGTCGGCGCGCTGGTCCTCGTGGCCGGTGGGCTCTACATCGTGTTGGGCTTGCAGGATCGCGCCGAAGAGGCCGAGATGTGGCGCGACATCAACGACGCCCGGACCGAGACCGCGCGTCAGCTCCCCATCTTCATCCAGGCCGCGGACGACAAGATCGGCTACGACCGGCAGCAGTTCATGCGCAAGCACCTCGACCGCATCGAGGAAGCCTTCAAGAAGTACCCGGGACAAAAGCCGAAAGAGGACGCCTTCATCCTCGACCTCGAGGAGAAGGCCAAGGCCGGCAAGAAGGACAAGGCCAAGACCGCCGAGTACCGCGAGCGCTACGACTACGTGAAGAAGGTTTGGAACGACTACCTGAAGACCGGCACGTACAAGCCGGTGCTCACGGGGTATTCGCACGGCATCCGCATGGACATCCTGTCCATGAAGCAGAGCAACGACGGCGGGCAGCAGGGCATCCGGATGGACGTCCTGTTCTACGGCCCCGTGAAGGATCAGTTCACGGCGGGCCCGCTCAGCATCAAGAGCGCCATCGAGGTCGACGACCCCAAGCACCCGAACAAGCCCAAGGTGGGCCTGATGAAGGTCGACGGCACGGCGACGCCCTACGTCCTCGTCGACAAGCCGTGGGAGTGGATCCCCGAGTGGCCGCCGGGCGTGATGGTCGGCTACTACATCGGCCTGCCGCTCTTTCACCCGAAGGCCTCCAAGTACAACTTCGAGATGCACTTCAACACGCGTGACGAGGGCGGCAGCACCATCCCCGTCGACTTCGCGTGGAAGGACCTCCCCGTCGATCCCAGCATCCGCGGCGCCCCCGGCTCCTCCTGGGACGCGCCCGTCGAGGCCGTCGACGAGGAGCAGCTCAAGGAAGAGGGCCTCGTCGAGGACAAGGACAAAAAGAAGGACAAATGAGCATCAAGGACAAGGGGATGCAGCTCGGGATGAAAGCCATGGGCAAGCTCATGGAGAAGCCCGAGCGCGCCGAGCGGGTGATGAAAGCGGTGCAGAAGGTCCAGCAGGGCAGGGAGGCCGTCGACGAGGCCGCCGCCCGCATGCTGAACCTCTCGCAGCTCCCCGCGAAGAGCGACCTCAAGGAGATCGGTCGCCAGGCGGGCCGGCTCAAGCGTGAGGCCAAGAAGATCCTGGCGCTCCTCGACGACATCGAAGAGAAGCTGTAACCACGCGGCGTGACCACGCTTCGTGCACACGCCACCCTGGTCGCCGGCGCGCTGTGGGCGGCGCTCGCGGTCGCGGGGTGTCACGGCAAGGACGGCAAGCACGCCGCGCCGCACAAGCCGCTGGTGGCCCGGCGCGCGTCGCCGCCCAAGCAGCCGCTCGCGGCGCTCGCGGCCCGCGTGCCCCCGCGCACGGGGAGCTGCGCCCAGGTCAAGAGCGTCAAGGACAAGCGCGAGGCCCGGCGCGTCGCCGACGCCGTGGAGAAGGCGCTGTCGGTGCCCGTCGACGTCGTCAAGGCCGACCTCGGCGCCCGCGGCGTCTGGTGGCGCGTCTGCGTCGGCGACGAGGACAGCGAGGCGCGCCTGGTGGCGCTGGCGACGAAGTGGACGGCGCCCGGCGGCCCGCTCGATCGCTGGCTCGACCCGCAGCCCGGGGGCGCGCCGCGCTTCTTCGTCCTGTCGCACGACGACGCCGACCGCCGCCGGGGCACGCCCGCGCAGGCGCGCGCGCTGTTCTCCTTCAGGCTGAAAAGCGGCGCGCCCGCGGTGTTCTTCGGCGGGCCGGCGCAGAGCGCGCTCGCCATCGCCTCCACGGCGCTCACCGAGAGCGGGGCCACCGACGTCGTCGCCATCGGCCCCAAGGGCAAGCGCGCGCTGTTCGACGACGCCCCCGCGCCGGGCTGCGCGGCGTGCGAGGTGGCGCTCAAGGAGTCGGCCGTGACCGCGCGGCGCGTCATGGGCGCCGGCGACGTCGATCCCGCGCCCGGCGAGGAGCTGCTCGTCGAGGAGCGCACCGAGGGAGGCGTTCGCCTGCTCTCCGTCGCCGAGCTCGCGAACGGCGCGCTGCACCGAACGGCGTCGCTCGTCCTGCAGAGCGTCGGCCGGCCGGGCTATGCGTCGACGGGGACGGCGTCGGTGGTGCAGGCCGACCTCGACCGTCACAAGGAGATCGCCCTCGCGACCACCGAGCTGCTCACCGACGGCGACGCCGCCTGCTCGGTGGCGCAGCACGTCGCCATCTACGACCTGCGCAAGGGCAAGGGCCTGGTGCGCATCGACCCGCTCAAGCTGCCCGCCGAGCCCGCCGACGCCGTCGTCAACGTCATCACCGTGCTCGACGCGTACGGCGACCACGCCGCCGCATCCAGGGCGTGTGCCGCGCAGCTCGCGCACGATCCGCAGGCGGGCACGGCGCAGCTCTGCTTGCAGCGCGTGCGCCGGCTCATCGACGCCGACGCCCTCGTCGACGCCGTGAACGCCGCGGGTCTGCTGGCGGAGACCTCGGAGGCGCTGCGGCCGGTGGTGGCGGGCCCGTTTCACGACGCGGCGGTGGCGCTCGACAAGGACCCGCGCCTGTTCGCCGGCGAGGTCGACTGCAAGACCTCACCGCTCGTCGACAAGCTCTCGTCCAGACCGCTCGACGCCTCGGCCAAGCTCGCGCGTGACAAGGCGCGCGACCGCCTGCTCTTGTCGGACATCGACGACGCCGTGTTCGTGACGGGGGCGCGCGACTTCGGCGCCGACACCCCCCTCGGCGTCATCACCGCCCGCTGGCTCGAGCGCGCGAAGGTCGCGCTGCCGGCGCGCTACGCGGCGGTGGAGGCGCTCCTGCTGCCGCCGGCGCCCCCGCCGCCTCCCCCGCCGCCGCCCGACGCTGGCCCCGCCGACGCGGGCCCCGCCGACGCCGGCCCCGCCGACCCCGCCGACGGGGGCGGCGGGGCAGGGCTCGTGGCGGGAGACGGTGCGGCCCGGGATGGAGCGGCCGGGGACGGCGGGCCGTGAAGATCACGGCCAACCAGATCACCGTCGCGCGCATCCTGGCGCTGCCCTTTCCCTGCTGGGCGCTGATCGTGCGACCGCACCAGCCGTGGATGTGGGTGGCGTTCGTGTTCGGCGTGCTCGTCGGGGCCACGGACTTCGTCGACGGTTGGCTCGCGCGCCGCGACGGTCCCACCGTGCTCGGCTCCCTCCTCGACCCGGTGGCGGACAAGCTGTTCATCGCCATGCTGCTGTTGCCGCTGGTCGCCTCCGACGAGTGTCCGGGCTGGGCGGCGGGGGCGCTGTTCGTTCGCGAGCTGTTGATCACCGCGCTGCGCACCTCGCTCGCGGTGCGCAAGCGAAGCCTGAAGACGAGCCAGCTCGGAAAGCTCAAGACCGTCGTGCAGATGGGCGGGATTGCGACGTACTACCTCACGCTCTTCGTGCCCCGCGACGTGATGCCCTGGGTCCACCTCGCCTGCGCGTCGGGGATGCTCGTGTTGTGCTTCGTGTTCGGCGCCAGAAACGCGCGGCGCGGAAAGGGATTCCTGCCGCCGACGTGGCTGCTCGGCGGCACGCCCCTGTGGTTCGCGGTGTTCGCGCTCGCGCTCTTCCTCGAGCCGCGCGACGTGGGGTTCTGGCAGTTCATCACCATGGTCGTGCTCACGTGGGTGAGCGGCGCCGATTACCTGTGGGGGGCCGGCCGCGCGCTGGTCCAGGAGGGGCTGCGGGTCGGCGACGTGCTGCGCGCGGCGTCGTCGGTGGTGCAGGGGCTCGCGCTGGTCCCGCTGCTCCCGGAGACGCCGGCGATCGTGGTGCCGACCATCGTCGCGCTCTGCTCCGAGCTTTCCTACGGCGGCATCGACAACGGCGTGGCGGCGGAGCGCGCGCGCTTCGCCAAGGGCTCGCCCGTACCCTCGATGCTCGCCGCCGTCGTCGTCGGCGCGCTGGCGCGCTACGGGCACGTGTCGCCCGAGGTGCTCCTGTGGCTCGCGTGGGGCATGGCCGCGGTGTCCTTCGGAAACGGCCTCGTCGCGTTCCTGCTCGATCGCGACGTCTTCCTGGCCACGCCCGACCGCCCCGTCCCCACGTAGCCCGTGCACGGCGGCGGTCGTTTTTTTGGAGCCCGGTGGAGCCGGCGGTACTCCTTCTGTCACCGGAGGCCCCATGCACCACACCTGCGAGCACTGCGACACCCGCTACGACATCCCCGACGACAAGGTCGCCGGCCGCTTCTTGAAGGTCCGCTGCAAGCGCTGCCAGCGCACCATGCACGTCGTCGGGCTCGTCCCCGAGACCGGCGCGTGGTGGGCCGCCATCGGCGCCGCACCGCGCGGGCCGTTCTCCGAAGACGACGTGCGCTTCCTGTGCGGCGCCGGCGACATCCACGGCCGCACCCGCATGTGGTGCCGCGGCATGCCCGGCTGGCAGCGTGTCTGCGAGTCGGAGACGCTCGCCTGGGTCTATCGCGAGGTCATCACGGCCACCGCCGAGGACGCGGGCGACCCCTTCGGCCGCGCCGCGCTCCTGTCGGACGGCCACGGCTACTTCCCCGACCCGACGCTGCAAAGCGGCATCATCCTGCTCGACGAAGAGGCCCAAAGGAGCCTCGCCGCGCTGGCCAGGAAGAGCGCCGGGCGCGACGCGCGGGGCAAGGCCGTCGGCACCCGCGCGTGGCCGTCGCTGTTCGCCCCCGCCGTCGCCGCCGTCTTCGGCGCTTTCGCCGGCGCCGCCGGCATCCTGTGGTTCATCGCGTCGCAGGTCTGACGCGGCTCGAGAGTTGAACCGCAAAAACAAATGGGTCGCGAAGCGGCGGGCGTGCCGGCACTGAGCCTTTCCCGCTATGCGGATCACTTCTCTAGAGGCGGAGCTGGGCGGCGCCGAGGATCGCGAGCGAGCTCGGGTCCTGCAGGAGCACCACCACCGCACTGGCCTCTTCGAGCGGGGCCGTCCCCGACGTCGCCGTGGACGACAGCGTGGACGTCGTCACCGAGCGGACGGCGCGGTCATGGTGCAGCGTGCGCCCCGCGTTTTCACCGCGCGGGATGCGGTGCACCACGTCGTCAATGACGAGCGCCACCGTGAGCGCGGCGCCGGGCGCGGGCTTGTCGAGCTTCCACGACAGCGTGTCCCCGGCGCGCGACAGCTCCACGTCGACGGCGGCGGGCGCCGCGAGCGCTCGCTTCACGGCGGCGCGCGCGGCGTCGCCGTCGGAGCCGATGAGCTGCGCGCGGCCGTTCACCACCATCTGCGGGGTGTAGTCGCCGCGCGCGAGCGCCCGCGCGTAGCGGTGCTGACGCGCCGAGGCCTGCGGCGACGACAGCGGGTCCTTCCAGCCGAGCCCGTCCCAGTAATCGACGTGGAAGCCCAGGGCGATCACACGCGGATCGCGCGCCAGCTCGCTCAAGACCGCGTCGGCGGGCGGGCAGGACGAGCAGCCCTCCGAGGTGAACAGCTCGACGACGGCGACGGGGTGCGCGGCGGCCAGCGCCAGCGCGGGGAGGAGCGGAAGCATATGCCCCCGTATACGAGCCGGCCGTTCGCGGTGTGACGGTCCCCGGCGACGCCGCCGCAGGGCCGTGATAGGCCGACGGCATGAAGATCGTCGTCGCCGCCGCCTGCGCCGCCCTCGTCTCCACCGCGGCCCACGCGGGGATCTACATGGAGCACGAGGCCGTCCTGCCGAACCCGGCGGACATGACCAAGTCCATCAAGCAGACCCTGCACTCCTGGCAGGAGGGCAAGCGCTACAAGCGCGAGAGCCCGCTCAAGAACGAGACCGTCATCATCGACCTCGAAAAGGGCGAGGTGTACGGCGTCAACAGCGCCAAGAAGACCTACTGGAAGCTCTCCGCCGACAAGTATCAGCAGCTCGCGGTGGTCTCGCTCGTCGTCATGGGCGTGAAGCTCACCCCCCAGGGGCAGCCCGTCGTCCCCGATCCCATGTTCGCGCCCACCGGCCAGACCGCCACCATCGAGGGCAGGAAAGCCACCGAGCTCAAGGTGGCGGCGCCGCTGCCGCCGGGCGTGACGACGTCGATCTGGGTGAGCAAGGACGTCCCCGTGGATCCTTCGCGCCTCGTCGACATCATGCGGCTCAGCCTCGGCGACCCCAAGGGCCCCGCGTACGAGACGCTCTTTCGGCAGTGGGCGTCTTTGAAGGGCTACCCGGTGCAGAACGTCACCCAGATCCGCACGCCGCAGGGGCTCATCACGACGTCGGAGACGCTCCTGACCTACCGCGAGATGAAGATCCCCAAGAGCGAGTTCGAAGTGCCCAAGGGCTACGCGCTCATCGAGGATCCGCTCACCGAGCTGCAGAAGCGCGCGGGGCAGATGCCCGGGGCGCCCGTCGGCATCGGCGCCCCGCTCGGCGGACAGCACTGATGCGGGCCGCGCCGGGACGCGCCGCGTGAGCGTGCGCACCATCGTCGTCATCGGCGGCGCCGGCGGCGGGCCGGCCGCGGCGGCGCGCGCGAGAGAGGTCGACGAGCACGCCCGCATCGTGCTCGTCGAAAAGAAGCCGCGCGTGGCGTGGGTGCACGCCGGCCTGCGCCACCACCTCGAGGGCAAGGTGCAGCGCCTGCGCGACCTCGACGACGAGCGCGCCACCTTTTTCCACGAGCGCCACCGCGTCGAGGTCCGCACCGGCACCGAGGCCGTGCGCATCGATCCCGAGAGTCACCGCATCGCGCTGCGCGCGGTCGGCGCCGCGGCCGGCGCCGAGGCCATCCGCTACGACGCCGCCATCTTCTCGGGCGGCGCCGACATCGTCCCGCCCGACGTCGACGGCCTCGAGGGCCCCCGCGTGATCGGCTTTCGCACCGCCGACGACCTCGCCGCCATCGAGCGGGCCGTCTCACACGGGGCCAAGCGCGCCGTCGTCCTCGGCGCCGGCCCCACCGGTGTCGACGCCGCCGCCGGGCTCGCCGCCGCCGGTCTGCACGTGGACGTCGTCGAGCGCGCGCCGCGCATCCTGCCGTCGCTGTCGGCGCTCGGGGCGCGCGCGGCGCAAAAGCACCTCGTCGCGGTGCGCGGCGTGCGCCTGCACCTCGACGACGAGGTGATCGCGGCGCGGAGCGCCGGCGGCCCCGGGCTCACGCTCGAGACGCGCGCGGGGGTGACGCTCGCCGCTGACCTCGTCGTCGTCGCCACCGGGCTCGTTCCGAGCACCGCGCTCCTCGAGGACGCGGGCGCGTCGCTCAACGCCGACGGCTCGGTGCGCACAAGCCCCGACATGCAGACCACGCTGCCCGCGGTGTTCGCGTGCGGCACCGCCGTCAGCGTGCTCCACGCCGTCACCCGCGCGCCGCTGTGGAACCCGCAGGCGGCCCTGGCGACGCGCACGTCGCAGATCGCGGGGCGCAACGCGGCGCTCGTCGACGGCGCGCCGCGCGAGCTGTTGCCGCCGCTGGCGGGGGGCGCGCTGTACCGCGTGGGCGAGAGCCGCTTCGCGCGCACGGGGCTGTCGGAGACGGAGGCGCGGGCGTTCCTCGGCGACGACGGCGTCGTCGTCGTGACCATCCACGGCTACGCCGGCGAGCCATGGATTGGGGGAGACCCGCTGTGCGTGCGCCTCGTCGTCGACAAGAAGCGGGACGCCGTGGTCGGCGGCGAGATCTGGGGCCGCGAGGGCGTGCCCCGGCGCGTCGACGTGCTCACCGCCGCCGTGGAGGCGGGCTGGTCGCCGGCGCGGCTCTCCGACGTCGACATGGCCTACGCCCCGTCCCTGGGCCCCGCCGTCGACCCGCTGCACACGGCCGCGCGCATCGCGGCGCTCACGCTCGTCGGCGAGGCGCGGCCGGTGTCGGCGGAGGCGCTGGCGGCGCGGCTCGCCCGCGGCGAGGCGCTCCAGCTCGTGGACGTGTCGCGCACCGGCCGCGACACCGCGTGGCCCGAGGGCACGAGGCGGATCGCCCTCGAGAGCCTGCGCGAGCACCTCGGCGAGCTGCCGCGCGACAGACCCATCGTCCTCGTCAGCCGCACCGGGCAGCGGGCATTTCAGGCCTACCGCATCCTCGTGCAACGCGGGTTCGACCTCGTCGAGCACCTCGACGGCGGCTGGCTGTCGTTCGCCCTCATGCTCGATTGACCGCGCGCCGCCGCGGCCGGGAGGCACGGCGGGGCGTGTGTTAGCGTGCCCACCATGCTCATGCGCACCCTGCCGTTCGCGGCCCTCCTCCTCGCCACGTCATCCGCCGCCTTTCCGCAGTTCGAGACCAAGGTCCCGAACGGGCGCTCCATCGGCTGCCTCACCTGCCACACGCACTCCGGCGGCGGCGAGGGCTGGAACGACTTCGGCCAGGAGATCCTGCGCGAGGGCGGCGCCAACCCCGACGCCAACCCCAACAACCAGAACCTCGGCTACAACGGCGAGGGCCCGCAGTGGGGCAACCTCTGCGACCTCGACAGCGACGGCGACGGCGCCAGCAACGGCACCGAGCTCGCCGACCCCGGCTGCGGCTGGGCCCCCGGCGACGCCGACCCCAGCGGCACGGTCTCCGCCCCCGGCGACGCCGCCAGCCTCCCCGGCGACCCGGGCGACACGAACAACCCCGACAACGGCCGCGAGCCGCTGCCCGGCGACACCGGCAACGCCGACCCCGGCGGCTGCGCGTCGACCGGCGCCGGCGGGCCCGCCGCCCTCGCGCTCCTCGGTCTTGGCCTCGTCTTCGTGCGCCGCCGGCGCTGAACGCGCCGTCAGCGCTGCGAGAGCTTGGCCAGCACCGGCATCGAGAGCACGCCGAAGGCCGACAGCGCGGCGGTGACGGCGACCATGCGCCACAGGACGTCGTCGCCGCGCTCGAGCACGATCATGAACGTGAGCAGGCCGGCCCAGGCGTAGATGGCCGCGCGGGTGACGGCGCGGACGGGGCCGAAGCGATCGTCGAGCGTGACGAGCAGCAGCAGCGACGCGAGGCAGGCGGCGAAGGCGTCGATGCTGGTGATGCCGAAGGCCTTCCACCACACCGTCAGGCGCGCGATCTCCGTCCACACGCCGAGGAGCAGGAGCACGCCGGCGGCGAACGCCACGACGAGGCCCGCGCGCGCCCCCAGCGAGGTCGGCTGCCGGCGCACCACCGAGGCGCAGGCGAGCCCCATGCCGGCGTAGACAGCGACGCCGTACGACGAGACCAGCATCCGCACCTGGCGCGGCGAGAGGTCGCCGCCGAGCGCGGCAAAGACGGAGAGCACGCAGCCGACGACGAGCAACACGAGCACGAGCCGCCACAAGACGCGCTCGAACGACGAGGAAGCCCCGTTTCCAGTCTCCATGTGCCCCCTCCCATCGCGGCGCGGACTCAGCCGGAGTCCGCCTGGCTCTGGATCCACTCGTCGACGTTGCCGTCGTGGTCGCGGTCGATGCCGACGCGGTCGAGCTTGCCGCCCTCGTAGTACTCCCAGTAGTCGACCTTGCCGTCGTAATCGAGGTCCGCCTCTTCGCGCGTGAGCACGCCCTTGTCGAAGTAGCGCCACATGTCGACCTTCTTGTCGAAGTTGGTGTCGTACTCCTTGCGAACGATGACGCCCTTTTCGAAGAACACGACGAGGTCGATGCGGCCGTCGAAGTCGTTGTCGAGGCGCTCTTCCTTCAGCTCGCCCTTGTCCGTGAGGTTGCGGATGAGGTCGATGCGACCGTCGAAGTTGACGTCGTTCTCCTTGCGCACGACGACGACTTCGTTGTCGATGACCTTGGTGAATTGATAGCTGTCGGGGCGGCCGTCGCGGTTGAGGTCGAACTCGTGCTTGTGGCAGCAAGAGGGGTCGAACGCGTCGTCGGCGAGCCGCGTGGCGCCGACGCTGCCCTCGGCGGACGCGGCGGGAGCGTCGGGCTTCTTGGCCGCGTCGTCGGTGGTGCACCCGGCGCCGAAGACGCACGCGGCGGCGGCGAGCACGCCGGAAAACATGACGATGCGGGGCGCGTTCATGCCGTGAATCTCGGCCTTGCCGTCGCTGCCGTCAAGCCGTACACCGAGCCGGCCCATGCGCGTCTTGGTCACCGGCGGCGCCGGTTTCATCGGGTCCCACCTCGTCGATCGCTTCGTGGAGCTCGGTCACGATGTGACCGTGCTGGATGACCTCTCGTCGGGCACCCGCGACAACATCGCCGCCGCGCTGGAGCGGGGCGCGCGCCTCGTCGTCGCCGACGTGCGCACGTGCTCCGACGTCGTGAAGCACGCCGCGCCGCAGATCGTGGTGCACCACGCGGCCCAGATGGACGTGCGGAAGAGCGTGGCGGATCCCGCGTTCGACGCCGACGTCAACCTCGTCGGGCTGTGCCGCGTCATGGAGGGGGCGCGCGCCGGCGGCGCCCTCGAGCACGTGGTGCTCGCGTCGTCGGGCGGGGCCATGTACGGCGAGATCGCGCCCGACGAGCCGCCGGCCGCCGAGTCCCACGCCGTGAGGCCCGAGAGCCCGTACGGCCTCGCCAAGGCGGTGAGCGAGCAATACCTCGACTGGTACCAGCGCATGTACGGCATCACGTCGACGTCGCTGCGCTACGGCAACGTCTATGGTCCGCGACAGAACCCGCACGGCGAGGCGGGCGTCGTCGCCATCTTCTGCGGCCGCATCCTCGAGGGAAAGACGCTCACCGTCTTCGGCGACGGCAAGCAGACCCGCGACTACGTCTACGTCGACGATGTCGTCGCCGCCAACGTGCTCGCCGTGGACAAGCGGCCGCACGGCGGGTTCAACGTCGGCACCGGCGTGGAGACCGACGTGAACACCCTCGCCCGCACGCTCGTGGCCGCTTCGAGCGAGCCGGCTACGAGCGCGGCCGCGGGAGGGTCGCCGGTGCAACACGCCCCGGCGCGCCCCGGGGAGCAGCAGCGCAGCGTCATCGACCCGCGCGCGTACGGCACCGCCACCGGCTGGGGCGCGCGCGTCGACGTCACCGAGGGCTTGCGGCGCACGTTCGCGTGGTTCGCGGGGCGCGCCGCCAACGCCGGAGCGGGCTGACATGGCCAGCGAGCTGCTCCGCAACTTCTCCATCATCGCGCACATCGACCACGGCAAGTCGACGCTGGCCGACCGCATCCTCGAGGAGACGGGCGCCATCACGCAGCGCGAGCGGCAGGACCAGTTCCTCGACAAGATGGAGCTCGAGCGCGAGCGCGGCATCACCATCAAGGCGCAGGCGGTGCGCCTCACCTACAAGGCCGACGACGGCAAGTCCTACGTGTTCAACCTCATCGACACGCCCGGGCACGTCGACTTCAACTACGAGGTCTCCCGCTCGCTCGCCGCGTGCGAGGGCGCGCTCCTCGTCGTCGACGCGTCCCAGGGCGTCGAGGCGCAGACGCTCGCCAACGTGTACCTCGCGCTCGACGGCGACCTCGCCATCGTCCCGGTGCTCAACAAGATCGATCTCCCGAGCGCCGAGCCCGAGCGCGTCAAGAAGGAGATCGAGGACATCATCGGCCTCGACGCCAGCGACGCCATCATGGCGTCCGCCAAAAACGGCATCGGCATCCACGACATCCTCGAGGCCATCGTCAGGAAGGTCCCGCCTCCCAAGGGCGACGTCGACGCGCCGCTCGCCGCGCTCATCTTCGACTCGTGGTTCGACGCCTACCGCGGGGTCATCTGCCTCGTGCGCGTGTTCGAGGGCACCGTGAAGGCGGGCACCCGCGTGCAGCTCATGCACAACGGCAAGGACTTCGACGTGCAGGAGGTCGGCGCCTTCACGCCCCACCCGAAGAAGCTCGCGCAGCTCGCCGCCGGCGAGACCGGCTTCATCATCGCCAACATCAAGGACGTCCACGACGCCAAGGTCGGCGACACCATCACCGGCACGGACCACCCGCGCACCGCGCCGCTGCCGGGCTTCAAGGAGGTCCAGCCCGTGGTGTACGCGGGCATCTTCCCCATCGACGCCGCGGACTACGAAGACCTCAAAGAGGCGCTCCTCAAGCTCAAGCTCAACGACGCCGCCGTCCACTTCGAGCCGGAGACGTCGCAGGCGCTCGGCTTCGGCTTCCGCTGCGGCTTCCTCGGGCTCCTGCACATGGACGTCGTGCAGGAGCGGCTCGAGCGCGAGTTCAACCTCAACCTCATCACCACCGCGCCCACCGTCGTCTACCACGTGTTCCTGCGCGACGGAGAGATGGTCACCGTCGACAACCCCGCCAAGCTCCCGGACCCGCAGAAGATCGAGCGCGTCGAGGAGCCGGTCATCACGGCCACCATCCACACGCCTTCGGAGCACGTGGGCTCCGTCATCCGCCTGTGCGAGGAGCGGCGGGGGACGCAGAAGGGGCTCAGCTACATCACGCAGACGCGCGTCACCGTCACCTACGAGCTGCCGCTCGCCGAGGTGGTGTTCGACTTCTTCGATCGCCTCAAGACGGCCACCCGCGGCTACGCCAGCTTCGACTACGAGATCGCCGGCTACCGCACCGACCGCCTGGTGAAGGTGGACGTCCTCGTCAACGGCGACATCGTCGACGCCCTCTCCATCATCGTGCACAAGGACCGGGCGTATCAGCGCGGCCGCGTGCTCTGCGAAAAGATGAAGGAGCTCATCCCCAAGCAGCAGTACCAGGTGGCCATCCAGGCGGCCATCGGAGGCAAGATCATCGCGCGTGAGACCCTGTCGGCCTTGCGCAAGGACGTCACCGCCAAGTGCTACGGCGGCGACATCACCCGCAAGCGCAAGCTCCTCGAAAAGCAGAAGGAGGGCAAGAAGCGCATGCGCCAGGTGGGCTCGGTCGACATACCCCAAGAGGCGTTCCTCGCCGTGCTCAAGGTGGACTGATGAAGAAGCTGCTCCACAAATGGCGGCGGATGCTGACCCCGGGGCACGGCATCGCCACGCTCGTCTTGCTCGTGATCGTGTACGAGCTGTGGGGCAAGGTCTTCGAGGAGGGCGGCACGGGGAGCAACGTCGTGCTCGGGCTGCTCGTCGCGGTCGCCGTCATCTACCTGGGCGCCACCAACCTCGGCCCGTCCGTCGACGACGCCATCCTGCCCAAGAAGAACCGGGCGCTGCGCAAGCGCAAGCGCACCGCGTGGGAGCTCGCCGACGACGTCGAGCGCGCCATCAAGGAAGACGGCAAGAAGCGCGCAGCCAAGCGGAAGCTCACCGCGGAGATCGCGGAGAAGCTCGCGGCCGCCGTCGGCGAATTGCGCACCGCCGCCGACGGCGACAGCGTCGAACGGCTCGACAAGGCCACCACCGCCGTCGACAAGCTCGTCGAAGGCTCCTTCGGCACCGAGAAGGGCTCCGCGGCCGTCTTCGCGCAGGTGCGCAGCCTCGGGATCGCGTTCGCCATCGCGGTGGCCCTGCGCCTGTTCCTCGTGGCGCCGTTCCAGATCCCCTCGGGCTCGATGATCCCCACGCTCCTCATCGGCGACCACCTCTTCGTGTTCCGCGCCATGTACGGGCTGCAGTCGCCGGTCGGCAAGACGCCGACGTACTGGGCGCGCTGGGCCATGCCCAAGCCGGGCGACGTCATCGTGTTCGAGGCGCCGCCGTGGGTGGGGATGAACGCGGGCGACGACTGGATCAAGCGCGTCATCGCGCTGCCCGGCCAGCGCGTGAAGCGCGTGGACACCACGGTCTACGTCGACGACAAGCCCTACACGCAGCTCGGTGACGGCAAGATGATGCGCTACATGGACTTCCGGGAGCTCGGGCCGAGCCACGGCACATGGGAGCAGCGCACGGCCACCTACCACCAGGAGGACGCGGCCGGCGTCATCCACGACACCTTCACAGACATGCCGCCGACGACGGGGAGCTGGCCGTCGCCGGGCGAGCCGCTCCCCAACCAGGAGGGGCTCACGTGCACCGACAGCGAGTGCACCGTGAAGGACGGCTTCGTGTTCGTCATGGGCGACAACCGCGACAACTCGGCCGACGGGCGCCGCTGGGGCGCCGTCCCCGTCGACAACATCAAGGGCAAGGCCCTGTTCATCTGGGTCAGCGTCGACGGCTCCGAGGAGAGCGTGCACCTCGGCAAGTTCACCCTGCCGCGCTTCCGCTGGGATCGCCTGTTCCGCTGGATCCACTGACGGGGACGAGCCCCGCGCCTACTCGGCGGTGGCGTTGAGGATGAGGTCGGTGGCGACGAGGCCGACGGAGGCCGCGCCGAGGACGCCGGCGGTGGCGTACAAGACGTTGGCGGCGAGCGCCTTGCCTTCGATGCCCTGCTGGAGCGTGAAGAGCGTCTGGCTGTCGACCGGGTTGACGAAGGAATAGCTGTCCGCCTTCTGCTTCGTGTACAGGCCGAGGAAGGTGCCGACGGAGCCGTCGAAGTCGTCCTGGGCGTCGAGGCCGACGCCGATGGCGGCGACGGCGGCGATGATCGTGGCGCCGCCCGTGACGGCGGCGACCGGCCACAGGGTGATGCGCGCGTCGACGAGGTCCGCGGTGACCTCGACGGGCGTGGCCTCCTCGACGCTCACCACGGACTTCCACTCCGCCTTGCCGCCCTTGCGCACGCGGATCTCGTGGCTGCCCGGGTCGAGCTGCACCGTGGTCTGCGCCGCGGTGGTGAGCTCCTTGCCGTCGACGATGATGGTGGCATCGCCGTCCTCGGCCGCGACCTTGATCAAGACGGGGACGCGCGGGTCGACGGCGCGGCCGGTGAGCACCAGCGACGTGAGCTGCTTGGCCGCGTAGTAGTAGAGCTCGCGGTTGGCAGGCACCTTGCGCTGCTGCTGGGCGATGCGCGAGCCGTCGCGCGCGTTCACCGCGAGGATCGTGATGAGGTAGTCGTCGCCGACCTTGGCGACGGAGCCGCCGAGGATGATGGACGCCTCGACGGTCTTGCCGATGTCCGTCATGCAGCCCTCGGACTCGCAGCCGAGCATCGCCTGGTTGGACGCGGCGTCGAGGACGAGCTTGATCTGCGTGGCGGTGACGGTCTCGCCGAGGTGGCTCTGGACGGCCTGGCCTTGCACGGCCTGCGTGATGGCGTTCGTGACCTCGGGGCCCGCGCCCTTGTCGACGAGGTCCATGGCGAGGAGGCGCGGCTTGGTCGGCGGCGGCAGCGGCGACTTCTTCTCGGGCGCGGCGGGCGCGGCGGCGTCGGCGGGCGCGGCGGCGTCGGCGGGCGCGGCGCCGTCGGCGAGCGGGGCGGCGGCGGCAGCGCCGTCGGCGGGCGGGGTGGCGGCGGCAGCGCCGTCGGCCGGTGGCGTCGTCGTCGCGGCGGCCGGCGCGGCGGGCGCAGCGTCACCGGCGGCGGGCGGGGTGGCGGAGACGGCGAGGGCGACCAGGGCGAGGTGCAGCATGGCCGACACAATCGCGCCAATCGGGGGTCGACGACAAGGGGCGAACGCTTTCCGCGTCAGGCGAGGCGCTTGTCGGCGGCGCCGGAGCGGTTGCATGCTGTCGTGACGTGCTCCTGCCGGTGCTCCTGTCGCTCGCCGCGTTCCCGTTGCCGCACAGCCCCGGCGACGGCGTCGTCCGCCTGCGCTCGGACACCTTCGCCGCCGGCTGGGCCTACGACGACGACGGCAACCTCGTCGACGACCCCGGCTTCACCACCGAGACCGTGAGCGCCTCCGCCGAGGTCGGCGTCGCCCCGCACCTCACGCTCGACGCCACCCTGCCGCTCGTGTTCGTCCCCGAGCCCTCGGGCGGCGACTTCGACGTCGGCGGCCTCTTCACGCTCCTCGAGGCCCCCATCGACCTCGCCGTCTCCCTCGACGTCAAGGCACCCTTGTACGAAGGCGTCCCGTCCGTCCGCGGCCGCACCCCCGCCGGCAAGCCCGCCGTCGGCGACGGCCAGACCGACATCACCACCGCCGCCGTCCTCGTCGCGCGCCTGCCGTTCGACGGCGCCATGGACCTCTACGCGGGCTACCGCTTCCGCGGCGGCGACGTCACCGACGCCGTCGTCGGCGGCGGCCGCGTCGGGATCTGGGCCTTCGACCGCCGCTTCTTCCTGAGCGTGCTCCTCGACACCGTCATCACCTTCGCCGCCCGCCCCGACGAGGTCACCGGCCGCGGCTACGCCGCCTTCGGCCCCAAGCTCAGCGTGCGCGTCATCGACCGCGCCTTCCTCGACGTCTCCGCGCTCTACGTCGGCCGCGGCACCAACAGCGCCGGCGGCGCGGCGCTCGGCTTCGGGGCGTCCCTGCAGTTCTAGGTGTGACGCTTTGGAGCGGACCGCTCGCCCATCACGCTAGGGCCCGGCGAGGCGGCCAAGGTCGAAGGTCGCCCCGATGAAGAACGCGGTCTGCAGCGGGAAGTCCACGGGGCTGCCGTCCGCGAAGGCCGGCTGGCCGGGCAGCGACAGGCCCTTCGGCCCGTAGAGGACCAGGGGCAGGGCGACACGCGCCTCGAGGCCGGCGAAGTCGGCGACGGGCAGCCGCAGGCCGAGGCTGGCGAGGGCGCCGGCGCGCAGCTCGGGGGGCCCGCCGGCGACGGAGACGCCGGCGAGGGGGCCGACGGCGGCGAGCGCCTGGACGTCGGTGTCGTCGAACGAATAGACCAACGACAGCGCGCCGGCGAACAGCCCGAGCGGGCTCGGGGCGGCGTCCAATCCGCCGAAGCCCAGCAGCAGGCCCTCCGGCCGCAGCGCGAACGGGCCGGGCAGGGGGATGTCCAGGTAGGCGGCCGCGGCCGCGCCGTGGTTTCGGCCGTCCGGCTGGCTGCGGAACGCGTAGCCGGCGTCCACGCCGGGCGTCCACACGGCGGCCCGGGCCGGCGCCGCCGGCAGGGTGACGGCGACGGCGACGACGGCGACGGCGGCCGCGTTGACCGCCCCGTGAAAGCGGCTTAAGCGGCGCGCATGGCCAAGAAGATCAAGCGGAAACAGGAACAGACTCCGGAGGAGAAGGCGAAGGCCGCCGAAGAGGCGGCGCGCTCCGCCGCCGGAATCCAGGACGAGTTCCAGGCGCGCGGCTTCGAGCTCGTGGAATGGATTCATGAGAAGCAGGCCTACGTCCTCGGCTTCATCGCGCTCGTCATCGCCGGAGGCCTCGCGTACGGCGTGTACACCGTGGTGTCCGCCCACCGCAACAGCACGGCGTCGGACGCGCTCCACGAGGGGCTCGAGGCGTACGAGGCGCCCATCGGCGACGAGAAGCCCGAGGGCGACGGCCCGCACTTCGCCGACGCCACCGCGCGCGAGAAGGCAGCGCTCGCCGACTTCGAAAAGACCGCCAAGGAGCACGCGGGCACGGGCGCCGCGAGCATCGCGCACCTGTACGCCGGCCACACGGCCTTGAAGCTCGGCGAGTACGACGCCGCGGTCGCGCAGTACCAGGCGTACCTCGACGCCACGAGCAAGGACGACCCGCTGCGCTTCGCGGGGCTGTCGGGCATCGCGGCCGCCCTCGACGGCAAAGGCGATCACAAGGGCGCCATCGCCAAGCTCGAGGAGCTCGTGGCGCTGCCCGACAAGATCGACGAGGACGCCGCGCTCCTCGAGCTCGGCCGCCTCTACAAGCAGGACGGCAACACCGACGCGGCGCGCACGTCGCTCGAGCGCCTCGACAAGGACTTCCCGGACTCGTCGCTGAAGAGCCGCGCCGACAATCTTCTGGCCTCGCTGCCGCCGGCGGCGGCCAAGCCCGACGACGACAAGAAGGCCGCGGGCGACGACAAGAAGGCCGGCGACGACAAGAAGGCCGGCGACGACGGCGCCGCGCCGTGAGCCGGGCGAAGGGGTTGGCGCTCCTCGCGGGCGTCGCTCTCCTGTGCGGCGCCGCGTCGCCCGAGGCGCGACAGGTCTACGCCAAGATCTGGCGCGCGCAGGTGGTGCAGGGGTACCCGTGCTTCCTGTCGGCGTTCCTGCCGCCGTCGGACAACGAGCACTGCATCTCGTGGACGCGCCGGGAGACGGCGGGCCCCGCGTTCCACCCGGAGACCGGCGTCGTCGTCGTCGGCGGCAGCGACAAGATGCTTCACGCCCTCGACGCCCATGACGGATCGCTCATGTGGAGGGTGCCCACGCCGGGCGCGGTCGTCTCGCAGCCGACGCTGTTCGACGACGGCGTCTTCTTCGGCACGGACGACGGCCACGTCGTACGCGCGGACGTCACGTCGGGCCGCACGCGCTGGGACGTCGTCGTGGACGCCGAGGTCGACGAGCCGCCGGTCATCGACGACGACCTCGTCCTCGTCGTCACGGGCGCCGACACGCTGTACGCGCTGCAGCGAAAGACCGGCGAGGCCGCGTGGTCCTACAAGCACCCGCTGCCGCAGGGCATCACGCTGCGCGGCCAGTCCAAGCCGCTCGTCACCGTGGTGCCGACGTCGGACGGCCCCAAGCGCCGCGTGTTCGTCGGGCACGCCAGCGGACGCTTGACCATCCTCGACAGGGACACCGGCACCGTCGTCGACGAGCTCAACATCTCCGGCGACGCGCCCTTCGGCGACCTGGACGCCGACCCCTTCGTGCAAAACGGTCACCTCGTCGTCGCCTCCAACACCCGCGGCGTCCTCGCGCTCGATCTGCAGTCGGGCGCGGAGCTGTGGCGGCAACCGGAGACGGGCATCGTCCGGCTCGCGCGCGGCGGAAACCACATGATCGTGGCCGCCGGCGCCAAGAAGGTGCTCGGCCTCGACGCGCGCTCCGGCGCCATCCGCTGGCGCTTCACGTTCGACCGCGGCGCGCCCACGCGCATCGTGGTGAAGGGCGGGCGCGCGCACGTCGGCAGCGACCGCGGCTCGCTGTACATCCTCGACTTGTTCTCGGGCCGTCCGCTCCAGTACGTCGGCTCCGGCGTCGGCTTCGCCGCCGATCCGTTCCTCTGGAACGATATGCTCTTCGCCACGACCACCGCGGGGGACGTGATCGCCATGAGCAACGCCTTCCGCGGTTTGGTGCAAGACCGGCACTGACCGAGGAGCCCGTGTGACGGGAGCGCCGCGTTCAAAGAAGCACATCCGGGTCGTCGCGGCGCTCATCCGCCAGGGCGGCAAGGTGCTCCTGACGCAGCGAAAGCCCGGGAAGCACCTGGGGCTGTCCTGGGAGTTTCCGGGCGGCAAGGTCGAGGCCGGCGAGACCGACGACGAGGCCTTGCGCCGCGAGATGCGCGAAGAGCTCGGGGTGGTGGTGACCGTCGGCTCGCGCTGCTTCGAGACCCGGCACCAGTACGGCGCCCGTGAGATGCACCTGTTGGTGTACCGCTGCCGGCTGATCGAAGGGGTCCCGCAGGCGCTCGACGTCCACAACTGGGAGTGGGTCGAGGAGCGCCGCATCCAGGAGCGCGAGTTCCTGCCGGCGGACATGCCGCTCGTCCACGGGCTGGCGCACGGGCTGATTGGCGACGACCCGCCCGCCTAGCCCGCTGCACCCCTCGAACCCGGCACCGCGCCCGACTGCGCTGCACACCCGCGAACCCGGCACCCGCGCCCGCTGCACCCCCCGAACCACCAAGTTAACATAAGATGCATTATCGAACATTCACGCCGCATGAGACCGACCGACCCAGCGCGGGCTCAGGTCAGCCGCGTGCGGGCTCGGGCCGGCCCCGGGGTCAGCGGGGGTCAGACGAGCGCGAGCGTCAGCGGCCCATGCGGTGGCACTTGATGCACTCGGTCTTCGGCGGGTGGTGGCGGCCGCGGCACGGGGCGGCGCCGGGAACCGGCGGGTCCGAGCACACGGCGTGGCACGAGATGCACCCGCTGTTGATGTGCTCCTCCACGGCCTTCTTGTCGTAGACGAAGCCCGGCGTGCTCGCCGGCGCCGCCAGGTCGACGGCCGGGTCCGTCTCCACGCCGATGAGCTCGTTTTTCAGGTTGAAGCGCAGCGTGTGCGGCGCGGTGCCCTTGGGCATGTCCGGCGGGTGCCCCTGGGCCCCGAGGATGATGAACGTCGTGAGCACGCCGCCCATGACGACGAAGAACACGATGCTGGCGATGGCCTTTCGGCTCAGAACAGTCCGGCTCAAAACGGCGACCCCTCGACGAAAGCGTCGGTGTGTTGCAGGCCCGCCAACGCGCCGCGCACGGTGACTGTTCCCGCGACCCAGCTCTGACCGAGCGCGGGGTTGACCGCAACCGGTCCGAACCAGCCGACGTGCTCCCCATTGAACGAGACCCGCACCATGGCGGTCATCGGCGGCCCCGCGGCCCCCGGCACCACGGCCACCCGCACGACGTCGCCGTCGCGGGTGTCCACGCGCAACGCCTCGTCGCCGCGCACCGCCGGCGCGCGGCTCTGAAACAGCGGCTCACAGCCCGCCGCAGGGTCCGCGAACGAGCACAGCACCGGCTCCTCGCGGTCGAGCTCGACGGCGAGATGGAGCTGCCCCGGGTCCGGCCCCGAAAACGCCAGGCCGAGCTCGAGGCCGGCGCCGTCGTCGCCGGTGCCGACGACGCCGAAGCCGCAGCGGTGGGCGACGCCGTCGGCGTCGGCGAGGTCGAGCCACACGATCTCCGCGCCGTGCACCAGCGGCACCGCCACGTCGCTCACGCTGGTCACGCCGTTTCCCACCAGCACGTGCGGCGACGGCAGCCCGACCACCGGCTCCGTGAACACGAACGCCCGCGCCGCCGGCCTGTCGAACGTCGCCGACATCGGCAGCGTCAACAGCCGGCCCGCGTCCGCCTCGTGGTCCGCGGCGATGGTCGCGCCCTCGTACGCGTTCGGCGGCCCGTGGAGCTCCTCCTCGATGGAGTGCAGGCCGCCCGCCGACGTGAGCGAAGCGGCGATGTGGAAGTCCTGCCCGACGGCGCGCAGCCCCGGGATGGTCACCTGCGACGTCACGGACTCCCCGGGCCCCTTGCCCTGGACCTCCACGTCGTGCGGCAGGAACGGCGCGCACGGATCGCCGGGGTGGTTCACGGCGCGATCGACGTGGACGGTGGCGCTCGGCCCGGCGAACGTGACCTCGACGACTGCGGTGAACACGTCGTCGACGCTGTCGCCGGGCTGCGGCGACACCCACCGGATCTGGCCCGCCTGGCTCGTGACGCACAGCCCGTCGGCGCTGCAGTCGAAGCCCACGTTGCAGTCCCGGTTGTGCGAGCACTCGGGCCGGCACCCCCCGGCGACGGCGGCGGCGGCGAGCCCGGCGGCGACGACGACGGCGCGCGCGCGCGTCATGTCCCGCACCCCGCCCGGTACGTGACGGCGACGTCGGCGCCGGCCGGCGGGTCGTCGTCGAGGAACACGTCGCGGCCGTCGACCGTGAAGCTCACCGGGGCGCCGTTCACCGTCACCGTCACCGTCGAAGGATCGGGATCGGCGCCCACGCGGAAGCGCCGCTGCAGGCCGAAGGTCGCCTGCCCGACCTGCGACAGTTGCGTGCCCCAGGCGTCGTCCTGGATGTTCAGCACGACGCCCGCGAACGCCGACGCCACGGCCTCGTAGCGCGGCGAGAACGCCGGCGTGACCACCACCGACACGAGCACCGGCGTGTTGTCGAGGTTTCCGCCCTTGAGCCCGCCGAGGAGCTCTATGTAGCTGTCGACGGGCCGGACCAGGCTCGCGTCGAAGCCCGCGAGGGATTCGTCGCCGCCGTTGTCGTCCTCGTCGGACACGATGACCACCGAGAGCGCGGCGTTGCCGCGCAAAAAGCCGGCGTTGTCCGTGTCTGCGAAGTCGGACAGCGCCCGCCTCATGGCCTCCAGGCCGAGCTCGATGCCCGCGCCGTCGACGCCCACGCGCGCCTGGTCGGCGAAGGTGGCCGAGACGTTGTGGCTGTTGCGCGTGAGGAACGGGCCGACCTCGGGCCCGCCGGTGCCGTTGATGACGTCGGTGGTGGTGACGGCGATGTGGAAGTCGACGCTGCCGGCGAACGCGGAGTCGATGAAGGTGTCGAAGTTTTGCGCGAGCCGATCCTGGTCGTCGGCCATGGAGCCCGAGTTGTCGACGACGAACAGCACGTCCACCGCCTGCACGTCGGCGGCCGTGAAGTGCTCGGTGATGTCCTCGCCTTGCGGCACCACCGTGAGCTCCACGCGCACCGCGGCCTCGACGATGTCGGTGACGGCCTGCACGGCGGCGTCGTACACGCCCGGGGCCGCGGCAAAGGACGACACCCCGACGCTCACGGAGCCGCCCGCCACCACCGAAGCCGGCAGGTGCCCCACGCCGAGCGCGAACGGCGCCGCCGGGTCGTCGAGCACGATGTCGTTGACGACGACGGTGTCGCTGCCCGCGTTCACGAACGTGGCGGTGCGATCGGCGGCGGTGCACCCCTCGACGACGGGGCCTATCGACAGGAGCGCCGGCTCGCCCACGAGCGTGCCGGTCACCCCGCGCGCCGTGGCCGACACCAGGAGCGGGCCGGGCGTCCCCGCGTAGGTCACCGAGGCGAACGCGCTGCGCTGGCCCTCCTCGGCGGCGTGGTACGCGAACGAGATGGGCGCGCTCCGGCCCGGGTCGATGGTGCGCGCGTTGACGGCGGAGAACGAGAAGCCGGGATCGAAGGCGAAGCCGGGCGCGCGGCCGGCGTCGTCGAGGACGCAGGGCGCGTCGCCGATGTTCTGCACCACGACGCTGCCGGTGGCCCCCTGCCCGATCTTGATGGAGCCGAGCGCCGCGTTGGGCGCGGGCGCGCGAGGCTGGCAGCCGGTGGTCCCCGACAGGAAGGACATGGGCAGCGTGACGTCGTCGAGGCCGGCGGCCGAGGCCACCACCCGCCCCGCGGCGCCGCCCGCGTCGGCGTCGGCGGGGGCGGCGGTGGCGCGCACGGTGAACAGGAGGCTCTCCCCAGGCAAGAGCGGCCCCGTGGGCGGCGCCGCCAGATCGAAGGCGAAGGCCTGGCCCACCACGGTCACCGCGCCGACGTCGGCGGCGACGGTGCCGACGGAGCGAACGACGACGTCGAGCGTGCGGCTGTCGCCCGGATCGAGCACCCCGAAATTGGCGACCTGCGGCAACAGCTCGATGGCGGGGCCGTCGCTCGAGCCCTCGATCGGCACGAGCACGTCGCTCGAGACGGGGTCGTTGCTGCGCACGCGGAGCGTGGACTCGAGCGCGCCGAGGGCGTGCGCGGGCGCGTAGCGGAGCGTGAGCGTGGCGACGCCGCGCTCGTGGATGACGACCGGGAGCGTGACGTCCTCGGCGGAGAGCTGGTCGCCGTGGGCCGTGAGCAGATCGACGCTGGTGATGACGAGATCGCCGACGCCGCTGTTGCGCGCGGCCAGGACCACCGTGCCGGTGTCGCCGACGGCGACGGCGCCGAAGTCCGCGGTGCGTGGCTCGATGTCGAGCCGCGGCGCGGTGCCGAGGCCGGAGAGCGCGACCTCCGGGCCACAGTCCGGACCGCAGATCTCGAGCACGGCGCGGCCGGAGAAGCTGCCGCCGTGGGCGGGCGCGAAGGTGACGGGCACCGAGACGGCGGCGCCGGGCTCGACGCGGACGTCGACGCGGGTGGCACCGCCCGCGGCGAAGCCCTCGCCGCTGACGACCAGGGGCGCGTCGAGGGCGGCGTCGCCGGTGTTTTCGACGCGCACCGGGAGATTGGCCGAGCGCAGGGCGTCGATGGAGCCGAAGTCGAGCGCCGCCGGCGACACGACCACCTGGGCGGGGGCCGCGTGGCCGGTCAGGGGAACGGTGACGTCGCCGTCGGGCCCGTGGACCACGAGGCTGCCCTGGAGGTCGCCCTCCACCTGGGGCCGGAACACGACGTCCTCGCTGCAGAAGGCCCGGGGGGCCAGGGGCAGCGCGCAGGGCGCGGCCTCGAGGAAGCCGTCGCCGGACAGCTCCGGGGCGGCGTCGGGGGCGTACGGCCCGTTGCCGTCGTTGGCGATGGCCACGGCCCGGTGCGCGGCCGCGCCCACGGGCACCGAGCCGAAATCCACGGACCCGGGCGCGATGCGCAGGGTGACGACCACGGCGGACACCGGATCTTCGCCGCATCCCCCGGAGGCGAGGAGCGCCCCGGACACCAGAATCACGGGCGCGAAGCGCGCGGCGGGCCGCATTCGAGCATCGTACCACTCTGCCCACTTGCAGGTTGGGCCCCGATGGTGCTTTCGTCCCGCGACGGCGGGGACCGAGCGGGAGTGCGTCGATGGAAGAGGTCGAGATTATCGGGACCTTCGACAGCGAGGAGACCGCGCGCGCCGTGGCCAAGGCGCTGAATGCGTTCTTCACGTGGCTGATGGAGGGCGACCGCGAAGGCGACGTGCCTCCGTTCTTCGACGACTTCGGTCTGTCCACGGAGGACTACGTCATCGACGAGGGCGACATCGACTGGCCCGAGCCGCCGCGCGCGCGCGTGCGAGGACCCAAGGTTGCCATCGCGGCCGAGACCAGCCAGACCATCGACACGCTGTCGGAGCTCATCGAGGCGCTCGGCGCGTTCGACGTGTACCAGGCAGACGACGAAGACGAAGACGAGGACTGACACCATGCGTACCCTGATCCTGCTCCTGTCCCTCGCCGCCGCCGTCGGCTGCACCAAGCACGACAACGACAAGCCCGCCGAGCCGAAGAAGCCCGCCGCGCCCGAGGCCCCCAAGGGCTCCGATCCGCTCTGCGTGGGCAAGCCCACGACCACGCCGGAAGAAAAGATGGAGATCGCGGGCAAGACCTACGACCGCAAGGGCTCCACCATCACGCTCGAAGGCAACGACGCCGACGACGAGTTCATCCTCGGCCAGATCAGCGACGTGAAGGATCACAACCCCGACAACGCCGCCAACCTGCAGGTGTTGCTCGGCTGGATGAAGAACGAGAAGGTCGACGCCATCGCGGTCACCGGCGACCTCGGGGAGACCGAGGACTCCATCGAGAAGGTGCTGCACGACGTCGCCGGCGTCGGCGTCCCCGTGCTCGCGATCATCGGAAACCGCGAGTGCCGCGATCACTGGGATCAGGCCGTGAAGGCGGTGCAGAAGGACTTCAAGAACGTCATCAACATGAACCTCGTGCGCGTGTTCAACACCGACGACGCGTCGGTGGTCTCCATGCCCGGCTACTACAACCGCGCGTACCTCCACTGCGCCGACGGCTGCGAATACACGCCCGACGACGTGAACGCCCTCCCCGACGTCGCCAAGGCCGCCACCGGCCCGGTGAACATCCTCATCTCGCACGGGCCGCCGCTGCAGGCGGGCCCCCTGGCCATCGACCGCATCCACGAGGGTGCCAACGTCGGCGACCCCGCGCTCGCGGAGCTGCTGCAGAAGAACCCGACGCTCTTCCCCTTCGGCCTGTTCGGCAACATCCAGGAGGCCGGCGGCTACGCCACCGACCTGAGCGGCAAGACCCGCGTCGCCGCCGAGACCTACGTCGACTCGTTCTACCTGAACCCCGGCCCGGCGGACGCCGTGCGCTGGGTGATGCTCGACGGCACGGAGTCGGTGGGCATGGCCGGCCTCGTCAAGGTCAAGGGCAAGCAGGCGTCGTACAAGGTCTACCGGATCAAGCCCGGCGAGGCGAAGGTCGCGCCCGCGGCCGGCGACAAGGCCGACGGCGACAAGGTCGGCGACGCCAAGGGCGGCGACAAGCCCGAGAAGCCCGCGACGCCGTCGCCCGCCGCCGGAACGCACTGAGCGCACGGTGAGCGTCGTGCGCCTCCTCGCCGCCGCTGCGATGGCCCTCGCGCTGTCGCCGCCGGCGTCGGCGCAGTCCGACGATCTCGGCGACACGCACACGCCGCCGCCGTCCCTCGAGGACCTCGGCGTCGTCACGGACGCGTCGGACGCCGGGGCCAAGCCGAAGAAGGACGCAGACGGCAAGGGCGCAAAGAAGGGCGGCGCCAAGGGCGCGCCAGGGAACAAGGAGGCCGGCAAGGAGACCGGCAAGGAGGCTGGGGCGTCGGACGCCGCGACCGAGGCGCCCGCCCCGAAGGACGGGCCGCCGCCCACGGACACGCCGCCGTCGACGTCAACGCCGCCGTCGACGCCCAGGCCCACGCCGAGCACGCCGGCGGGCGACGCCCCGAAGGCCGCCCCGAAGGTCCATGCGGCGCCCAGGCACGTCGAGCAAAAGGCCAAGCCGGAGCCCGCGCGGCCGGCGCCGCGGGCGGCGCCGAAGGTCGAGGAGAAGAAGCCCGCGGGGCCGCCGCCGGAGATCGTGCAGAAGGCCGAGAAGCTCGAGGACGAGGTGAACGGGCTCCTCGCCGCCGAGCCCGGCGACGCCCACGCGCTCGAGTCCGTCTCCACGCAGTGGGTCGACGACAAGGTGCTCGGCGCCCGGCCCGATCTGCGGGCGCTGTTGAAGCTCGCGCGCGCCCGCGCGCTCACCATCCAGGGCCGCTTCGACGAGGCCGCGTCGGCGCTCTCGGACGCCAAGAGCCTCGCCGACGGCGCCCCCCGGCGCGCGCAGCGGCGGCTGACGGCGCAGGTGCGCTACCGCGTGGCGCAGCTCGAGGAGGTGCGGACGCCGCCCGCGGCCGCGTGTGGCGCCCTCGGGCTGTCGCGCGTCGCGACCTACGAAGGCCGCGAGGCGCGCGACCGGCTCCAGCGCCTGGCCGCCCGCTACAAGGCCGCGGTGCAGACCGGCGACAAATTCTGGGGGCGGCGCGCGGCGTTCAAGACCGCGGCGCTGTATGACGACCTCTACCGCGCGGCGGTGGCGCCGGCGCAGAAGAACCTGCGCGGGGTGTCCCTGCCCCGCCCGTTCGCGGTCGGCAGCGTCGACTCGCGCGCGGTGGTCTCCGCGGTGCTCGGCGGCGCCTGGCCCGCGGAGATCTCGCGGCTGTACAGCGAGATCATCGGCTCCATCGACGCGCGCGCCCCCGACGACATCCTGCTCGCGCAGGTGAAGAAGCGCTCCGCGGCGTTCGCGCGGCTGAAGCTCCCCGACGGCGAGAAGGCCGAGAACCCCTGGTTCAAGGACGAAACGCCCGGGCTCGTTCGCTTCAACGGGCGCTTCGAGAAGAAGAACCCCGACGGGAGCTGGTCGCAGCTCGCGCCGGCCGACGCCAAGGAGGCGCTGAAGGCCAACCTGGAAAAGCCCCTCGGCACCGTCGACAACGCCTACGCCCTCGCCGCGCTCGCGGAGACGGGGCCGGCGCCCGCGCCGGACAAGATCCTCGCCGCCCTCGCGCACAAGGACGACCGCGTCGTGCTCGCCGGACTGCTCGCGGCGGAGCGCGCGCCCACGCCGGCGCTCCTCGAGCCGCTCATCGCCGTGGCCACGCGGCCGCAAAAGGGCGAGGCCTTCGCCACGCTGCAGGCCTCGCTGTTCGGGCTGCGCGAGCGCTCGCTGCTGGCTCTGCGGGCGCTCGCCTCCAAGGACCGCGACGTCGCGGCCAAGATCCTAGACGACGCCCGCCTGCCCGCCCGCGAGCGCGCCTGGATCGTCGCCGAGGTCGGCGACAGCCGCCTCGAGCGCACGCTGCAAGGCCTCGCGTCCGACCGCGACCCCGTGGTCGCGGCCACGGCGCTGTACGCCCTCACCCTCGCCGACGGTCGCAACTTCGGCTACCTGCGCCAGAGCGACAACGGCGTCGTCGGCTGCGTCTCCCGCGCCATCGCCGCCATCGACGCGTCCCGCCCGCACTAGCGCGCGAGCCGCGCCCGCGGTCAGCGGGGGGCGTAGCCGAGCTTGCGCAGGCCCTTGGCGTTGGTGGTCCAGTCGGGCTCGACGCGGACGAGGAGCTCGAGGTGGACCTTGCAGCCGAGGAGCTTCTCGAGCTCCTTGCGGGCGCGCTCGCCGATGGCCTTGATGCGCTGGCCCTTCTTGCCGATGACCATGGCCTTCTGGCTGTCGCGCTCGACGTGGATGACCGCGGAGACCGTCACGAGCGGCTTCTTCTTGTCCTCGCGGCGGCTCTCGTCGACGGCCTCGACGACGACGGCGGCGCGGTAGGGGAGCTCCTGGCGCAGCTCGAGCATCACCTTTTCGCGGATGAGCTCGGCCGCGATTTCCCGCTCGCTCGTGTCGGTGACCGCGTCGGGCTCGAACAGGAACGGGCCCTCCGGCATGCGCGCGGCGAGGTCGTCCACGAGCACGTCCACGCCCTGGCCCTTGGCCGCCGACAACGGGATGAGCGCCGCGAAGCGGTCGCCCTTGCTCCACGCGTCGAGGAGCGGCAGCAGCAGGCGCTTGTCCGCGACCGTGTCGACCTTGTTGACCACGAGCACCACCGGCACCTTCAGCGCCCCGGCCCGCTCGAGCTGCTCGAGCGCCGCGACGTCGGCGGGGTGGATCCGCCCGGCGGCGGCCGCCCCTGCGGGTGACCCCGCGGCGGCGTCGGCGCCCTTCGGCCCTCCCCTCGGCCCTCCCCTCGGCCCTCCGTTGTGTCCCTTGTCGCGCGGCGCGCCCTTGTGGCGGGGGCCGCTCACGGCCTCGACCACGAACGCGACGACGTCGACGCCCTTGGCCGCCTCGATCGCTTCGCCGATCATGAAAGCGTGCAACCCGCGGGTGGGCTTGTGGAGCCCGGGGGTGTCCACGAAGACGATCTGCGCGTTGCCCCGCGTCTCCACGCCGCGCAGCGCCCGCCGGGTGGTCTGGGGCTTGTGCGTCGTCGCCGCCACCTTCTGTCCGAGGATGGCGTTCAAGAGCGTGGACTTGCCGACGTTGGGCCGCCCCATGATTGCCACGGTTCCGCAGCGCGTGGTGGTGGTGCTCATACGACCACGTTCACGAGCTTGGGTGTGCCCGCCTTGTCGCGCGGCACGATGATCTTCTTGGCGGGCTTGCCCTCCATGAAGCGCTGCACCGTGGACTCCGCCAACGCGGCCGCCTGGACGGTGGCGTCGTCGGCGTCCTTCTTCACCGTGATCTCGCCGCGGCGCTTGCCCTGCACCTGCACGCCGATGGTGACGGCGTCGTCGACGCAGAGCGCCTCGTCGTGGGGCGGCCAGCCCTGCTGGCACACGAGCCCCTGCCCGCCCAGGCGCTGCCAGAGCTCCTCGGCGACGTGCGGCGCATACGGTGACAACAGTTTGGTGAACGTCGAAGCGACCTCCTTCGGCACCGACGGCGCCGCGGTGGCGTCGTTCACCAGCTCCATCATCGCGGAGATGGCCGTGTTGAAGCGGAGCGCCTCGGTGTCCTCCCGCACCTTCTTGATGGTGCGGTGGAGCTTCTTCCACAGCGCCTCCGCGCTCGGCCCGGGAGCGTCCGTGAGCCGCCCGGAGAGGGCGCCCGTCTCCTCGTCGACCACGACGCGCCACGCCCGCGCGAGGAAGTTCCGCACGCCCACGATGCTGCGTGGGTTCCAGGGCTTCACCTGGTCGAGCGGCCCCATGAACAGCTCGTACAGCCGCAGCGTGTCCGCCCCGTGCTCGCGCACGACGTCGTCGGGGTTGACCACGTTCCCCTTCGACTTGGACATCTTTTCGACCTGGCTCGTGAGCGCTTCACCCGTGGCCTTGAGGTACGGCTTGCCGTCCCTCTCCTCGACGTCGTCGTAGCCCCAGTACTTGCCGCGCGCGTCCTGGAACGAATACGCGAGGATCATCCCCTGGTTGAAGAGCTTCTGGAACGGCTCCGCCGTGGACACGACGCCGCAGTCGAACAGGACCTTGTGCCAGAAGCGCGCGTACAGCAGGTGCAGCACGGCGTGCTCGACGCCGCCGACGTAGAGGTCGACGGGCATCCAGTGCTTCTCGAGCGCGGGGTCGACGAGCGCCGTGTCGTTGCCCGGATCGATGAAGCGCAGGTAGTACCAGCACGACCCGGCCCACTGCGGCATCGTGTTGAGCTCGCGCGTGGCCGTGCGCCCGTCGGGCAGCGTCACCCGCGCCCACTCTGCGGGCGCCCGGCCGAGCGGCGGCTTGCCGTCGCCCGTGGGCTTGTACTCGTCGATGGGCGGGAGTGCGACCGGCAGGGCATCCTCGCCGACGGCGACGACCTCGCCGTCGTCGGTGTGCACGATGGGGAACGGCTCGCCCCAGTAGCGCTGGCGGGAGAAGAGCCAGTCGCGCAGCTTGTACTGCACGCGCCGGTCGCCCTTCCCGCTGTTCTCGAGCCAGTCGATCATGCGCGCCTTGGCGTCGGCGGTGCCGAGCCCGTCGAGGGAGACCTCGCCGTTTGCGCTGTTGACGGCGGCGCCGTCGTCAACGAACGCGCACTCCTCGATGGACGGGGGCGCCTCGACGACCGCGTCGCCGCCCGCCCCGTGGCCCACGGGGCGCGCGACCACCTCCTTGATGGGGAGCTTCATGGCGCGCGCGAACTCGTGGTCGCGCGCGTCGTGCCCCGGCACGGCCATGATGGCGCCGGTGCCGTAGGTCATGAGCACGTAGTCGGCGACCCAGATCGGGATCTTCTGCTCGTTCGCCGGGTTCACGGCGTAGGCGCCGGTGAAGGCGCCGGTCTTCACCTTGGCGAGGTCGGTGCGCGCGAGGTCCGTCTTCTGCTTCGCCTGGGCGACGTACGCGTCGACGGCGTCCTTGTGCGAAGGCGCCGTGATGACGTCGACGAGCGGGTGCTCGGGCGCGAGCACGCAGTAGGTGGCGCCGAACAGCGTGTCCGGCCTGGTGGTGAACACGCGGAAGGAGGCGTCCCTGGCGCTCGGGTGCTTGACGTCATGGGCGACGACGACGGGGAAGTCGATCTCCGCGCCCTCGGACCTGCCGATCCAGTTGCGCTGCATCTCCTTGACGCCGTCGGGCCAATCGAGGCCGTCGAGGTCGTCGAGGAGCCGCTGTGCGTAGACCGGGATCTTGAGCATCCACTGCTTCATGGTCCTGCGCTCGACGGGGTCGCCGGTCTCGACGTACTTGCCGTCCTTGACCTCCTCGTTGGCGAGGACGGTGCCGAGGGCAGGGCACCAGTTGACCGGCACCTCGGAGAGGTACGCGAGGCCCTTGTCGTGGAGCTTCAGGAAGATCCACTGCGTCCAGCGGTAGTACCTCGGGTCCGTCGTGGAGATCTCGCGGCTCCAGTCGTAGCTGAGCCCGAGCGACTTGATCTGCCGGCGGAAGTTGTCGACGTTGTCCTTGGTGATGACCGCGGGGTGGCGTCCCTCGCGCACGGCCGCGCGCTCGGCGGGGAGGCCGAAGGCGTCCCAGCCCATCGGGTGCAGCACGTAGTGCCCGGTCATGCGTTTGAGGCGCGCGACGACGTCGGTGGCGGTGTAGCCCTCGGGGTGTCCGACGTGCAGCCCTGCCCCCGACGGATACGGGAACATGTCGAGCACGTAGAACTTGGGCTTCTTGGCGAGCGTGGCGAGGTCGCGCGGCGCCTCGAACGCCTTCTGCTCCTCCCACGCACGTTGCCACTTGGGCTCGATCTGGCTCGGGTCGTAGCGCATGTCCCGTCGATACACGCGCGCGGCGTCGTCGTCGACACCGAAGGCGCGCGTCGAACCGCTACGGCAGGATGTCGCCGCCGAGGGAGAGGATCGCCTCGGTGAGGATGTCGGCGTCGTCGCTGCGGCCCTCGGCGCGCAACCGTTCGGCGAGCGCGCGCAGGCGCGTGTCGAGCGGCGCGGGCCCCGGGGCCGGCAGGCTCTCGGTGGAGGCGGCGTTGAACGCGGCGACGAGGTCCTGCCCGAGGTCGCCGCTGGACGGCGCGGCGGACCCGCCCCAATCCACGCCGTCACCGCCGGGGACGGGCGGCGGCGCATGCGGGAGGAAGTCACCCGCGTCGAGCGCGGGGTCGCTCATCGGGCTCGGCGCGGGCGCCGCGATGTCGATGCCGTCGAAGATGCTGTCGAGGCTCGTCCCCTCGCCCGCCGGCGCGGGCGGCGGCGCCCCGCTGCCGACGCTCGGGTCGAGGGCGGGCTGCTCGAGGCTGAACGAGATGTCGGTGTCGATGACGATCTCGTCGGGCGGCGGCGGCATGCCGATGTCGCTCGGGGGCGCCATCGAAAACGGCGGCGGGACCGCGAAGGGGCTCTGGGGTTGCGGGGTGCCGAGCGGGCTCGTCGACGGCGGCGCCCCGAGGGGCGCCGTCGAAAACGGGTTCGACGGCGGCGGCGGCGGGGGGAAGCCCGGCGACGACGACGGCGGCGGCGACGCCGTGGGCGGCGACGGGAACGCCGGCGACGCGCTCGCCGGCGGCGACGACGACGGCGGCCGCCCGGGGAACCCCGGCGGAGGGGTGAAGCCGGGCGAGGACTTCGCCGGCGAAAACGGGGTCGGGCTCGATGCCGGCGCGGGCGTGCGCTGCTGCGGCGGCAGCGTGAACGGGCTCGTGGTCGGGCGCTCCGCGGGCCTCGGCGGCGCCGGCGCAGCGGCGGGGGGCGCGACGGCGGCGCCGTCGCGGGGCCACTCGTAGCCGCAGGCGAAACAGTTCCGTCCATCAGCGACGCGGCCACACTGCGGACAACGAACGAGCGCCATGCGCTCACCATAGCGGAAGTCGCTTCCAGGTCGGAACAACCCGACTTTCTCCGTCGACCGCCGCTCGCCCGCGGCTGCCCGCGCGCCGCCCCCGCCGCCCCCGACGGCGCGCGCGCGCGCGGAGGACGCGCGCGTCGCAGGTGTAAACCCGCGGCGCTTCGACGGTTTCTGGCGGTGAGCGGCGGAGGTGGGCTGCGGCGCTCCTCGACGGGAAGCGGCGCGTCGATCCCGTGGACGAGCTTCGTCGTGCAAGACGGCCTGCGCGCGAGCCTCGCGTCGGGAGCGGCGCCGCTCACGCTCCTCCTCGGCGACACGCGGCGGATCCCCATCGGCGCCCACGGCGTGGACTTCGAGCGCCTCGATCGCCACGCCGCCGGCGACCCCCTGTGGGACTTCGAGCGGCCGACGCGCTGAGCCCCCCTCACGCCGCCGAGTCGAGGCCGCCCCCGGCGGCGCGCCGCTGAAGACGCGAGCGCCGCAGGTGTAACCCCGCGGCGCTTCGACGGTTTTGTGGTGGTGAGGGGGAGAGTTGAACTCCCGACCTGTGGATTATGAGACCACCGCTCTAACCAACTGAGCTACCTCACCGCGCAACCTTTCTTAGCATGGCGTGTGAGCCGGTCTAGTCGTAGCTTTCAAGCTATGCGCACCGGCCCCTTCGCCCCCGTCCCCCGCCGCCTGCTCATCGTCGCCGCGGGCGCCGTGGGCACGGCCGCGTTCCTCTACCTCCGCAACAAGGTGCTCGCCGAGCGGGACGGCCGCCGGCGAGAGCGCCACAAGGACGACGCGCCGTCCCCCAACGGGGGCTCCGGCAGCGCGTCGACGGCGGCCGAGGGCGAGGCGCAGAGCGGCTCGGTGCGGGAGCTGTCGCTCTTCCTCGCCGGCGAGTCCTGGTACGACGAGATCGGCTGGCAGGGCATCTGGGAGCGCGAGGGCATCGAGTCCCCCGAGGGCTGGCTGCGCACCACCGGCAAGGACGTCCTCGTCGACGAGCGCAAGAAGCTCGAGGCCCACCCTGCCCTGCTCGCCGGCTGCCGCCGGCGCTGGATCGTGGTGTGTCGCTACGCCGGCGTCGACGTCGGCGACGCCGCCGCGCTCTGGAACAGCACCGAAGCTTGAGCAGCCCCCGCGCGACGACGTCGCGGCGCCCGGAGCCACGGCGTCGTGGCGCTCAGAACGAGTTGCCGACGTTGAATTCGAACGAGTAGGGCTGGTCCCCGGCGGCGAAGCCGAAGGTGCCGGCGGGCCGCGGCGTGAGCGGGAAGCCGAGCTCGAAGCGCAGCGGGCCGATGGGGGAGAACCAGCGGATGCCGGCGCCCACGGAGTAGAACAGGCCGAGCGGGAGCTGCGTGCGCGGATCCCAGCAGGGGCCACCGGCGCACGTGGAGGACTTGAGCAGCGGGTTTTCGCCGTTGCCGATGTAGAAGAAGTTCTCGTCGGGGCCGTAGACGTTGCCCGCGTCGAAGAACAGCACGCCGCGGATGCCGACCTGCTCGAGGATGGGGAACTCGAGCTCGAGGTTTTCGAAGATCTCCTTGTTCCCGCCCGTGAGGAAGTCCGTGAGCGGGCTCGAGGGATCGCCGATGGCGCCGACGCGCGCGACGGGCGAGATGGAGCGGAGGAAATAGCCGCGGATGGTGTTGAGACCACCCATATAATAGTTCTCGAAGACGAGATTGCTGGTGCTGTTGATGAACCCGACCTCGGTGTTGGTCTTCAGCACGATCCCTTTGACGGGAAGAATATTGTCGAAGTTCCAGTAGGCGCGGGCCGTGAGCGTGTACCGCTGGAAGTCGTTGGCGTCGCCGTTTCTGTACAAGAAACCGAGGCCGTCCTTCACGCCGGCGCCCTCCAGGCTGTCCTTCACCCACTTCTCGGCCCCGGGCATGAGCGCCGAGCCCAACAGCGGGCTCGCCAGCTCCACGGAGCCCTGGAGGAACCAGCCCGCCGACGGAAACAGACGGTTGTTGCGCTGGTCGAAGACGACCGCGCCCTTCACCGAGGTGGTCCAGTGCGGCAGGTGCGTCTGCAGCGCCGCCAGCCGCGCGTTGAAGTTGGTGTCCCCGATGACCACCCGCTCCATGTTCGCCGAGAGGAAGAGCTGCAGGTTCTCGAAGTTTGGGATGTACGGCAAAAGCGCCGGTGACGCCTCCGACAACATGTCTTTGGTGAGCGGGGTCAGCGGCTGACCGATGGGATAGCCGATGGTGGCGTCGGCGCCGGTGGAGTCGCGCGCGAAATCGAGGAAGAACTGCGACGTGTTGAACAGCGAAAACGCCAGCGTCACCGGCTCTTGGTTGATGGTGAAGGCGTAGGGATCGATGTAGCGGAAGTCAAAGATGCGGCGCAGGCCGGACCACTGCACCGAGCCCGACACCGTGGTGCCGAGGCCGAGGAAGTTGTTGTAGGCGATCTGCCCGGTGAACAGGATGTTCTCGACGTTGGAGAAGCCGGCGCCGAGCTGGAAGGTGCCGGTGGACTTCTCCTTCACGTCGAAGACGAGGATCATGCGGTCGGGCTTGCTGCCCTGGCGCGTGGTGACGTTCACCTTCTCGAAGAAGCCGAGCGCGTTCACCCGCTGCTCGCTGATGCGCAGGGCGCTCGCCGAGTACCACTCGCCCTCGTAGATGCGCAGCTCGCGGCGGATGACGCTGTCCTGCGTCTTGTTGTTGCCGGTGATCTCGACGCGCTCGACGGTGACGCGCGGGCCGCTCTCGATGTTGAGCGCGAGGTCGACGCTGTCATCCTCCTCGTGCACCACGGTCTCGGGCTGGATGTTGACGTACGCGTAGCCCTTGTCGCGGTAGCGGTCGGCGATGGCGTTGACGTCGATGGCCACCTGCGTGCGCGAGAAGACGTCGCCGGACTTGACGTGGGTGCGCGACAACAGGTCCGAGCGCAGGAAGGTGATGCCCTCCTTGGCGGCGGCGGCCTCCTCGGGCTTGTCGATGATGAGGTCGCCCTTCACCGTCAACGAGCGCAACGTGTAGCTCTTGCCCTCGGTGACCGGGATCTCGACGGCGATGCGCGTCTTGTCCGCGGAGAGCTGCACGCGGGGCTTGCCGACCTTGACGTTGATGTAGCCCTTGTCCTGGTAGATCTGCTCGATGGCGAGGAGGTCGGTGTCGAGCTGCTCCTCTTTGTACGTGCCCCACTCGTTGAGCACGCCGAGGGGGTGGGCCTCGTGGGTGCGCATGTACTGCGTGAGGTCGTCGGCGGGGACGTGCTCGTTGCCAACGAAGGTGAGGGTCTCAATCTTGACCTTCTGGGCCTCCGTGATCTTGAAGATGACGTCGACGAACTCGCCCTCGCCCTGCTTGTCCGGCCGCGCCGGCGCGGCGTCCTTCTGGTCCCCGGGCTCCGGCGCCGCGGGCTTCTTGAAGAGGTCGAGGAGGCCCTCCTCCTCGTGGGGCTTGGCGGTGCCGGTGGAGGGGCGAATCTCGTAGCTGACCTCGGCGAGGAAGTAGCCCTTGTCGACGTAGAGCTTCTGGATCTTGGAGACGTTGGCGCGCACCTTGGAGATGTCGAGCACCTGGAAGGGCTTGATGTCGACGACGTCGGAGATGTCGTCCTTGGAGATGTCCTTGTTGCCCTCGAAGATGACCTCGTCGATGGCCGGCTTCTCCTTGAGGTCGAAGACGATGACGATGCTGCCCTTCGGGCCCGGGCGCGAGCGGACGACGACGTCGTCGAAGATGTCCATGGCGTAGATGCGCCGGATGTCGGCCTGGATGGTGCGCGCGTCCGGCTTCTTGTCGATGCGCGTCTGCACCTGCACGAGGACGGCGTCGGGCTCGATCTTCTTGGCGCCCTGGATGCGCACCTCGCTGATGTAGCCCGGGCGCGGCTTGTCGCTGAGGAGCACCCCGCGCTCCTTGGCCCGCTCGCGCGCCTTCTCCTCGGCGGGCGTGAGCGGCTCGGGCAGCGGCTCGAGCGCCTCCTTGGGCCGGACGTACTGCTCTTCCTTGGGCTTTTGCGGCCCCTGCCCCGGCCCCGGCGTCTCACCGCCCGGACCGAACGGGTCCTCGCCTACCTGGGCGAAAGCAGGGGCGCTCAAGACGAGGGCGGCGATGGCGAGAGCGCGCACGACGGATCCGGGTTAGCCGCGCCGGGCGGCGGTGACAACAGGCCCGTTCACGTGACCAGCCGACGGGCGAGCATGGTGGCGAGGGACATGATGGTGATCTGCGGATTGGTCCCGAGCGTTGTCGGGAAGATCGACCCGTCCATGACGTAGAGGCCGTCGAGCGCGCGACCGTTCTTGTCGACGACGCCTTCGCCCTCGACGCCCATGCGGCAGGTGCCCTGCGGGTGGGACGCGTAGACCTGAAGCATGTCCCTGGCGCTCTGCACGCGGTCGATGGCGGCGAAGGCGGAGGCCTCGTCCGAATAGAAGGCGAACGGCGCCGTGGTGGGGGCGACCCGCTTGGCCCCCGCGGCGAACCACGTGCGCACGAGCATCTTCGCCCCTTTCCTGATCGCGTCGAAGTCCTCGTCGTGGAGCTTGACGGAGATGTCGGGACGAAACGTCGTCGTCCCCTTCTTGAGGCGCACGCGGCCGCCGCCGCGATCGCGGATCATGGCGCCGGCGAGCACGAGCTTTTTGTAGTCGAGGGCGCCCTCGGGGTGGCCCGCGCGCCCGAGCAGGCCGTACAGCTCGACGGGGCCGAGGCCCTGCGCCTCGAGGGTGATGCGGTCGTCGCCCGGGACGTGGCCGTAGTAGCCCTGCGGCACGCCGTCCCAGAGGTTCACGACGTCGGGCATCTCGCCGAAGACGCCGAAGCCCGGGTGCAGCGCCAGGTGCTCCCCGAGGTGCTCGTTTTGCACGCCGCTGTTTTCGAGCACGAGCGGTGTGCCGAGGGCGCTGCCGGAGATGATGACGAGGTCGGCCTTGACCTTGAGCGTGCCGCGCGGCTCCTCGGTGGCCGGGTCGACGACGACGGCCTCGACGCCGCGCGCGCGACCGCCCTCGATGATCACGGCCTGCGCGCGCGCGCGGCACAGGATGCGCGCGCCGAGGTTCACGGCCTCGGGCAGGAGGGACTTGTCGACGCTGGCCTTGGCGCCCGAGGGACAGCCGAGGTGGCAGACACCGCAGCCGAGGCACGTGGGCGCGTTCCGGGTGATCCACCCGTGCTCGGCGAGCCCGAGGCGCGTGAGGCCGTCGCGCATGACGGCGTTGTTCCTGCGGCCGATGCCCTCGTGCACCGGAGCGACGCCGAGCCGCCGCCAGATCTCGTCGACGAACGGCGCCATGGCGTCCGGCAACAGGTGCGGCGCGTCCACGGCCTTGGCCCACTCGTTCAGGCGCTCGACGGGCGGCCGGAAGCAGATGCCCTCGTTCAGCACCGTGGAGCCGCCGACCACGCGGCCCTGCGGGATGACCATGACGGCGTCGCCCTGCGCGGATTGCGGGCCGTGCGCGGCGTACAGGTGCGCCGTCGACCACGAGAGCTTTTTTCGCTGGAAGTCCGGCTGGGCGTACGCGCCGCCGGCCTCGAGGAACAGCACCCGCTTGCCCGCCCGCGCGAGCTCCGCGCCCGCGGCGGCGCCGCCGGCGCCGGTGCCGACGACGACGACCTCGGTCTCGACGGTGCCGGGCTGCGCGACGGACACGGCGCCGACCTGCGAGACGCTGGGCGCGTTGGGCGCGACGAGGAGCGGCGGGCTCATGTCGGGCTCCCGAGCACGCAGCCCTCGGTGTGGCCGACCGCCGCGAGCGCTCTTTCGTCCTCGAAGAACGGCATGCCGACGAGGGTGCGCAACAGCGACGCGATCAAGCGGCGCTCGAGCCGCGGGCTGCCTTCGAACGCGGCGAGCTCGCGGACGCGCTCGTCGACGGGGAGCGCCGAGAACGTCGACGTCGACGACAAAGACACGCGCGGCCACTGATCGAACGCCGTCAACAGCGCGCGCAACAGCCGGCGGTCCTCGGGCAAGAGCGACGCGACGTAGCGATCGGCGCCGTCGACGACGTCGACGTCGGCGGCGGAGACGCCGAGCACGTTTCCCGGCGGGAAGTGCGCCTCGGCGAGCGCTTGCACGACGCCGGCCTCGCGCGCCGAGAGCGCGACGCGCCCCGGCGCCGAGGGCCTGTCGGACACCAACCAGCGCGCGCCGCCGCCGGCGGCGACGGCGACCACGCCGAAGCCGATGCCGGCCTTCAGCAGGGTGCGTCGTGTGAGGCGCTGTCGCATGTGACGACGTCTACACCGGACGGCGCAGGTTTGCCCGCGGATCTTCGACGGTGGTACGACTAGGTGAGAGCCCGCGCGCCACGAGGAGCGCGGCGCCGTGACGGAAGGCGCCCCGCACATGATCGAGCTGTACAACTTCTTCGAGAACAACCGCGCCCAGATCCTCACCGCGCTGTTGGCGCGCATCCCCAAGGACATCCCCGCGTACAGCCGCGTGGCGCGCAACGACCTGCGCCAGTCGCTCGAGTACCTGCTCGAGGCCTACACCGACCTGCTGGTCACCGGCGAGGACGAGAGCCAGCGCACCTACTTCAAGTTCCTCGCCAAGGTGCGCGTGTCGCAGTCCTTCCAGGTCGGCGACATCGTGCACAAGCACCTCGTCATCATGGCCACCGTGCGCCCCATGATCCAGGAGAAGTTCCGCGAGCACAGCGGCGACGGCCTGGCGCTGTTCAACAAGGCCATGGACGTCCTCGAGCGCACCACGTTCAAGTCGGTGGCGACGTACCTCGAGGTCCACAACGCGTACCTCAAGAGCCGCGTGGACGAGCACAACGAGTACGTCGACGAGGAGAACAAGCAGCTCGGCGTGGACATGAGCAAGTTCATCCTGTTCCGAGGCTGAGGCGTAAGTTTGATCTGTCCCAAGTGCGGCCGGCCCGTCGAGGAGAACGCGGTGATCTGCCGCGGGTGCGACTTCATCCTCGACACCGGCTTCCTCGGCGACGGCATCCTCGACGAAGAGCAGTCGCTGCGCCCGGGCGCCGGCGGCGTCGACCCCGGCGCCTTCAACCTCGCCGACGCCGTCATCCTCGGCAACATCGACGACGACAGCCAGAGCTTCGAGACGTCGGACTCCGGCTTCCACATGCAGCAGCACATGCAGGCGCGCCTGTACGTCTCCGGCCGCAGCCAGGCGCTGATGTCGCCCGACGCGGTGCCCGCGCTCGCCGGCATCGACGCCGGCGACGGCGTGCGCCTGACACCCTTCGAGAAGCACGTGCTCGCCTTCATCGACGGCAAGCGCCCCGTCGAGGTCATCCGCCGGGCCGCCGGCCTCGACGAGGCCGAGGTCAAGACCGCGCTCGCCACGCTCGCCGACAAGGGCGTGGTGAAGGTCGTCGGCCGCGCCCTCGCCGACTTCGATCCGGGGACGGAGACCGCGCCCCGGCGCGCGCCGCAGCGGCACCGTATGCGCGGCAGCATGGTCGGCGCCGTCGCGCTCGTCGGTGACGAGGCCGATCGCGCCATCGAGGAGGCGTTTCGCACGCAGGTGGCGCTGTCGCCGCTCGGGCCCGCCTCCCGCGCCGCCGGCGTCGCCGACGGCGACGTGTTCGACGCGCGCCCCGCCAAGCGCGGCGTCCGCGACACCGGGCCGCGCGAGGTCACCGGCGCGCTCTCCGACCTGCCGAGCGACGTCGACCAGTTCGTCGGCCTGAAGGGCACCGACGAGATCGAGAAGAAGCGGCTCGCGGGCGAGCACACCTCGTCGACGCTGCGGCCGAGCGCGCAGAAGGCGGCGGTCAACCGCGCGCCGAGCGGCAAGATCCCGCCGCGGCCGCCGCCGGACGACTCGCAGGAGGGCATCGACGCGTCCGCGGAGGCGTCGGCGGTGGAGCGCTCCATCGTCGACAAGAGCGACGGCTTCGACGACTTCGGCCAGCCCTCCGACGTCTCCACGGCCGTCGTCGCGCAGCAGTTCTCGGACTCGTCGAACCCCGGGCCGCCCACCGGCGCGCGCGAGCGCCCGCGCTCGGGTGTGTTCGCCGACATCTCGGACCTCGACGGCGGCGTGCCCATCGAATCCGTGCAGAGCCTCGCCGACAGCCGCCTCGTCGTGAGGCCCAAGCTCACCGGCGTCGGGCCGCGGCCGTCGCCGCACATGGCGTCGTCGCACAGCGGGGCGCACCCGCGCAACGACGAGCCCGTGCCCATCGGCTCGAGCGAAATCGACGACTCGCTGTCGGTGGAGATCGAGCGGCGCGCCGCCAGCGGCGAGGTCTGGGACAACAGCTCCGGGAGCAGCCCGCGCCCGCCCACGTCACAGGGCGAGCGGAGGACCGCCGCGTCCGCGTCGCTGTCGGACCTGCTGTCGGACAACGACGAAGAGGCCACCGCCAACCTCCCCCCCGACCACGCCAAGAGGCTCATCGCCGCCGGCCAGCACCGGCGCGCGCAGGACGACGAGGACAGCTCCTTCGAGGAGCCCACCGCGGCGGGCCAGCCGCCGCCGCCGCTGCCCCTGCCCCGCGTGGGCCCGCGCGCCGCGCAGGCGGCGCCGGTGGCCGAGGCGACGTCGTCGAGCCGCGTGGGGCGCCCGCGGCAGTCGGCCATGGTGTCCATGCCCGACGAGGACGGCGTGCAGGAGGCGCTCGACGAGACCTCCGGGCTCCACGACGTCGACCACGGGCGGCCGCCCGCTGCGGCAGGCGACCGGCCGCAGCGGCGCGCCACCGGCGCCGTCGACGAGATCTTCGACGAGGGGTCGGACGGCTTCCTGGCGCCCACGGGCCCCGAGGTGCCGAAGGCGCGCGGCAGGCCGCGGCTGTCGAGCGGCAGCGAGGACGTGTCCTCGTCGATGCCGTCGGCCATGGTGCAGTCCATCGAGGTGAGGTCCGTCCACGACTCGAGCCTGGAGACGGCGCCGCCCTCGCAGGAGCCGCCGTCGTCGAGCGAGGCGCCGCGCCGCGACCCTTCGGAGATCTCCGCGCCCGACGACAGCGAGGACGACGGCTCCGTCGAGATGGTGGACTCCGGGCTGGTCATCCGCCCGGCCGCCAGGGCGAACCCGCTGCAGCGGCGGGCGTCTGCGCCGCGGCGGGCGATGGCGTCGTCGGAGGCGTCGACGAGTGATTCCGCGCGGCCGCTCCCTCCGGTCGCCGATCCCGCGCGGCCGCTCCCTCCGGTCGCCGATCCCGCGCGGCCGCTCCCTCCGGTCGCCGATCCGCGCAAGAGCCCGCCGCCGCCGCCGGGCCCGCCGCGCATGGCCTCGCGCGTGAACGCGAGCAAGCGCGACGACCCGAACGCCACCTACGCGCGCTCGCTCGAGGGGAGCATCGAGCTCGACCCGCCGTCGTCGAGCTCGGAGGTGCCGTTCGAGTCGAGCGAGGAGACGGTGAACATCGACCGCGACGAGCAACAGCGCCGCGGCCTCGACGCCGCGCGCGGCGACGGGCCGCTCATCGCCGGCGGGCGCGCCGGCGGCGTCGCCGCGATCCCGTCGGGGTTCTCGCAGGTGGCGGTGGCGCCCGAGCAGACGCAGTCGCGGCCGCGCGTCACCGACGAGAACCGCCGGAAGGCGCGCAAGCTGTTCGACGAGGCCGTGAAGGAGGCGGAGAGCGGGCGGCTCGGCGCGGCGCGCATGAACGCCAAGCTCGCGAGCATCTATGACCCCGACACGCCCAGGTACAAGGAGCAGTTGCTGGCGTGGGAGAACCCGGCGGCGCCGGCGCGGCCGCCGACGATGCAGACGGCGCAGGCGATGAGCTCGTCGTCGCGGCCGTCCGACGACAGCCAGATCGAGATCAAGGCGCTGTACGACGAGGCGCAGCGCTACGAGGACGACGGCGACATCGACGAGGCCCTCGACGTGCTCGAGCAGGGCGTCTCGCGCTTCCCGATGGCGGCGGCGTTCCACAACCGCATCGGCGTCATCCTCGCGCTGCGCAAGCGGGACTACGAGGGCGCGGTGCAGGCCATCCAGCGCGCCATCGACATCGACCCGGAGAACCTGCACTACAAGTCCAACCTCGGGAAGATCGTCGCCAAGATGCGCGGGGCGCGCGCCGATGCGTGATCCTCTCGCGCGGTGTTGATCGTGCGCGTCGACGACGACGGCGGCATCAGCGGTGACGGCGACGCGCTCGAGCTGCCGGGCTTCGTGAACGCGCACAGCCACGCCTTCCAACGCGCGCTGCGCGGGCGAGTGGAGACGCGGAGCGCCGATCACCCGAACGACTCCTTCTGGTCGTGGCGAACGACGATGTACGGCGACGCCGCCCGCCTCGACGTCGACGACGTCTACGCGCTCGCGTGCTGGGCCTACGCGGACATGCTGCGGGCCGGCTTCACCGCGGTCGGCGAGTTCCACTACCTGCACAACGACGAGTCCGGCGCGCCCTACGCGCGGCCGGAGATGTCGCTCGCGCTCGCGCGGGCGGCGGAGGCCGTAGGCATCCGCCTCGTCCTCCTCGAGACCGCCTACGCCCGCGGCGGGCCGGACACGGCCCTGGCCCCCGCCCAGCGCCGCTTCGCCTTCCCCACCGTCGACGCCTTCCTCGCCCACGTCGAGCGCAGCCGCGCGGCCTGCGCGAGCGTGGTGGGACGCGCGGCGACGGTCACCCCCGGCGTCGCCCTGCACTCGGTGCGGGCCTGCCCCCGCGATTGGATCGAGGCCGTCGCGCGCTACGCCGAGGAAGACGGCCTGCCGCTGCACGTGCACGCGTGTGAGCAGCGCGCGGAGATCGCGGCGTGCCGGGCGGAGCACGGCGTGGGCCCCATCGCGCTCCTCGACGCGTGCGGCGCGCTCGGTCCGCGCACCACCGTCGTGCACGCCACCCACATCGACGACGACGACGTCGCGCTCCTCGCCGCGCGCGGCGCGCTCGTGTGCCTCACGCCGTCCACGGAGCGGAACCTCGGCGACGGCCTCTGCCCCATCGCGTCGCTGCGCGCCGCCGGCGTGCGCTTGTGCGTGGGCACCGACTCGCACGCACGCATCGACGTCGTCGACGAGCTGCGCTCGCTCGAAGACCACGAGCGCCTTCGCACCGAGCGCCGCAACGTCCTCGTCGAGCCCGGCGCCCGCCTCGCGCAGGCGCTGTTGCCGGCGGGCACCCGTGACGGCCGCGCCGCCTTGGGCCTCGACGGGCAAAGCGCCGACCGCGTCGTCGTCGCCATGCCCCTCGAGGGCCAGGCCGGCGACGCCGCCGCCGGCCTCGACGCCTGGTTGGTCGGCGGCTCGAGCGCCTCGGTGCGCGACGTCTTCGTCGACGGGCGGCCCGTGGTGCAGCGCGGCGCGCTCGTCGCCGGCGAAGCCGCCGTCGAAGCCGCCGCCCGCGCCGTGCTCACGAAGCTGCGCGGACGCTGAGCGTCAGCGGGCACAGATCCAGATGTCGAAGTGATCGGTGCGGCCCCAGCGGCGGTACTTCGCGAGGAACGCGGCCCGGAACGCGTCGGAGAACACGGGCTTTCCGTCGTAGATGCTCACGAGGGAAAACGGCGGCTCGTCGACGGGAACGAGCCACACGTCGGCGGCGCAGCGCTCGAGGAGCGGCAGCAGCGGCGCGGAGCCGTCGACGCCGCTCGCGCGGCTCTCCATCACGGTCACCGCGTCCACGAGCGCGGGCCTGCCGTGCAGCACCAGCAGCGCGCGCGCCGTCTGCGTGGCCTGGTAGTGGGTCGCGCCGTAGCCCATCTGCACCGTCGCCGCGGCGTTGTCGTCGGCGAAGGAGAGCGCCTCCTGCGCCAGCGCCGCCTCCGCCGGCAGCGCCGACAGCCGCCGGAACACCACGGGCCAAAGCGGCGACCCCGCCGCCAGCGCCAGCGCCGGCAGCAGGGCCAGCGCCGGCAGCGACCGGCCGCCGAGCCGCCGCAGGGCCTCGGCGAGCACCGGCAACAGCGGCAGCAGGTGGTAGCTGCCGGCGCCCGGAAACGACGCGGGGATCGCGACGAGCAGGGACGCCGCCGCCGCCGCCGCGAGGAGCGGCGCGCTCGCCCGGCGCGCCTCCCGCGGCGCGATCGCGGCCGCGACGACGACGGGGAGCCACACCGCGGCGAGCACCTCGACCACGGGCACCACCGCCGCCGCCTGGAACGCCCGCGTGCCGCCGAGCAGGGCCAGCGTGTGGACCTCGTCGACGAGGGACAGCCGCGGCAGCAGGAACGGGGCGAGCGCCGCCGCGGCCGTCGCCGCCGCCGCCACCGCGAGCGCCCGCGCCCGGCGCCCGAGGCCGCGCTCGCGGGCGACGGCGTCGACGACGACGGGCGCGACGTAGAGGACCGCGTGCGCCTTGAAGCCGAACGCGAGGCCCGCGCACAGCCCGGCCGCCGCCGGAGCGAGCCAGGCGCGGCGCAGGCCGAGGGCGCCGACCGCGAGCGCCGCCACGAGCAGCTCGAAGGGATCGGGGCGCACCCAGAAGAAGGTCGGGTTGAACAGGAGCAGGCCGCCGAAGAACAGCGCGAGCGCGACGGGCTCCCTGCGGCAGCGCCACCCCATGAGCGCCGCCGCCGCCGCCAGGGCGAGCGCCGACGCGATCTTGCCCGCGGCGATGCCGCCCCCGAACAGCGCCGCCGCGACGGCCTCGACGACGTAGCAGAGCGGCCCGTAGACGGCCCACATGCGGGGGAGGCCGCCCGCGAGCGGCGCGTACGGCGCCTCGCCGCCGGACGCCCACAGGTGCCCGATGACGACGACGTTTCCCTCGTTGTGGTCGAGGTAGGCGGCGCTCCCGAGGTAGCGCGCTATCTCGACGCCGGCGACGCACAGGGCGCCGGCGACCACGGCGAGCGCGAGGGCGGCGGCGACGAGGTCCCGCGCGCCGCGCGCTGGAGCGAGCGGAGCCCGGGGCACGCGCCTACCGGCCGTGCACGAGGACCTTCGGGCCGTCCTCGAAGAGCACCTCGATCTTGTTGTCCTTCTGCGCCGTGGCCACGCCGAGCCCGAAGCTCGGGTGCTCCACGAGGTCGCCGGGCTTGAACTTCTCCTTGGGGGAATACCGGCGGGCCATCGCCAGCTCCCTTCCCTTGAGGAGGTCCTTGTAGTGCGACGCCCTCGCCTGCCCCGGCTGCGGACCGCGCGGCCCGCGCTCTTCGCGCTCCCGCACCTGGCGGGGCGCCTCGCCCGGCTTCCAGGGCTTGTAATTGTGCTGCGCGTGGCAGGTATTGCACTGCACACGGGCAGGCTTGTCGCCGACCATGGCCTCGATGGTGTGGGCGAGCATCAGATTGCACTTGCCACACCAGCTATCGACGTTCCCGCCCACCTTGAGCATTGCTAGACTCCCGTCGGTCAGCTTCTAGGAGCGAGCGTGAGCATCTTCAAGCGCATCAGTGATCTCGTCAAAAGCAACGTGAACGACGCCCTCGACAAGGCCGAGGACCCCCGGAAGGTCCTCGAGCAGACCATCCTCGACATGGAGGGCGAGCACAAGAAGGCCAAGCAGAAGCTGCTTGAGTCCATGACGCTCACCAAGCAGACGGAGAAGCAAGCCGAGAACATGCAGAAGTCGGTGGCCGAGTGGGAGCAGAAGGCCATGGCCGCCCTCAAGGCGGGCAACGAAGAGCTCGCCCGCGCGGCGCTCGGCGAGAAGCAGAAGACCGAGGAGCTCGTGGCCGAGGCCATCCAGGGCGTGGAGTCGCAGCGGGCGTCGACCGAGGAGCTCAAGGCGCAGATCAAGAACCTCGAGGAGAAGATCGGCGAGGCCAAGCGCAAGAAGGACGAGCTCCTCGCCCGCCTCAACGCCGCCGAGATGCAAAAGAAGCAGGCCGCGGCCCGCACCTCGGGGACCTCTGCGGCCAGCGCCGTCGGCGACAACGCCGCCTTCGACACCTTCAACCGCATGGTGGAGAAGATCGAAAACACCGAGGCCGAGGCCGAGGCGCGCCGCGAGCTGCTCGGTGACAAGGCGCCCGAGGTGGACATGGAGCTGAAGAAGCTCTCGGCGCAGCAGACCGCCGACGACGCCCTCTCCGCGCTCAAGGCCAAGATGAGCGCGTCGCCGTCGTCGAGCGCGCCGCCGGCGGCCAAGCCTGCCGACGGCAAGGCCGCCGCCATCGACGACGAGCTCGAGGCGCTCAAGGCCAAGCTCGGCGGGTGATCCTCGCGCTCGCGGCCGCGCTCAGAAGCGGCCGGCGAGGAGCACCGCCGGCACCGGATCGCCGCCCTTCATGGAGGGCAGCGCCGCGATCGCGGGCGGGAACAGCTCGAGCTCCTTGTTCAGCAGCGGATCGATCTCGCGCGGCAGCGCGAGCCCGCCGGCGGCGCCGAGGGCCGCGCCCGCGAGGGTCAAGCCGGCGATGCCCCAGCCCGTCTCCTCGGTGAAGCCCTGGGGCTCGGCGAGGAAGAACACCACCGAGCCGACGCCGGCGCCGACCATGCCGCCGAGCGCGCCGCCGGAGAGCGGGAAGAGGCCGACGTCGAGGTTCGCGGTGGCGATGGTGCCCGCGCCGCCGGCGAGCGAGCCGACGAGGAGGGCGGCGCCGATGGCGCTGTCGTCGCGCAGGCCGTAGCCGCGCCACACGGCGCCGGTGGCCGTGCCGAGCGTGAGCCCCGCCACGATGCCGACGCCGAGCGCGCCGAGCGTGGGCGGCCGCTCCTCGACGAGGGCGATCCCCGCCGCGGTGCCCGCGAGCGTGCCGACGAAGGAGAGGTTGGCGGCGGCGACGGCGGAGTTGGGCGGGAAGCCGGAGACGAGGCCGGCGCCGAAGCCGGCGAACGTGCCGAGGGTGCCGAGCTGCACGACGGTGTGCGCGAGCGGGAGGGTGTCGGCGCGCGTGAAGGCGTACGCCGACGCCGCGGCCGCGCCGATGGCGGCGCCGCCGAGGCCGCCGAGCGCCGCGGCCTCGGCGCCGGACGAGCCGCCGTGCGCGGACAGCAGATAGGCGCCGTGGTACCAGCCGACGACGCCGCCGTAGAGGCCGAGCCAGCCGGTGCTGGCGGCGAGGTCGAGGCCGTGGGCCTGCGTGACGAGGACGATGCCGGGCGGCACGAGGCGCCGGCCCTGCGCGTCGTGCTCGATGGTCTCCTCGGGCTGCGCCTCGTAGACGAGGCCGAGGCGCGCGCGCATGCGCTCGGCGTAGCCGAGGAACAGCCGCGCCACGCGCTCGTCGGGGTGGTGGGTGGCGGCGGCGATGGCGCCGATGCTGGCGGCGTCGCCGACGTTGGCGAGCGCCCAGCCGGCCATGGTGACGACGTCGAGGTTGCCGTCCTTCAACGCCGCGACCAGGGGCGCGGTGTGCTGCCCGCCGATGTCGGGGCCGAGGCGCCCGAGGCACTCGGCGGCGGCGCGGCGCACCGAGGCCTCGATGTCGATGCGCAGGGCGCGCGCACAGATGCGCGCCGTGGCGGTGCCGGCGTCGTCGGTGGCGAGCAGCCGCAGCGCGAGCGCGCGCGTGGCCGGTTGCTCGGCGCTGCGGGCCGAGCGGCGCAGGAGGGGGCGCGCGGCGGTGATGTCGGTCGCGGCCATCTTCTCGAGCGCGTCGTCGGACACGAAGCTCGGCGGCGCGTCCGCCTCCGCGGCGGGATCGATCACGCGCGGCGTCGGCTCGGACACGACGGGCGTCACCTCAGCCGCCCCGTTGGCCTCGCCGGCCTTCGCGTCGCCGGCCTTCGCGTCGCCGGCCTTCGCGTCGCCGGCCTTCGCGTCGCCGGCCTTCGCGTCGCCGGCCTTCGCGTCGCCGGCCGGCGCCGCCGGCGCATCGCTCGTCGAGGGCGCCGTCGAGGGCGGCGTCGACGGCGGCGTGTCGAGGGCCAGGGCGAGCGCGAGCCCGAGGAGCAGCATGCACGCGACGCTAACACGAGGTGGCACGGGACCGGTCCTGCGGATACGTTCGTCCCGGTGAGCGCCCTCATCGATCTCGGTCTCGCGTCGCGCCTCATCGGGCGCGCCCTCCAGCACGGCGGCGAGTTCGCCGAGATCTACGTGCAGCGCCGCCGCACCACGGGCCTCGAGCTCGACGACGGCCAGATCCGCTCGGCGCAGTCGTCGCGCGACTTCGGCGTGGGCGTTCGCGTCATCAAGGGCATGAGCGTCGCGTACGCCTACAGCGACGACCTCGGCGAGGCCGCGCTGTTCGAGTGCGCAGACGCCGCCAGCCACGTCGCCGGCTCCTCCTCCGGCGAGCTGGCGTGCGTGCCCAAGCCGCTCACCACGCGCGGCCGACCGCACCACGCCGACCCCGAGCGCATCCCCGCGGACGTCGCGCTCGACGAGCGCCTCGCCCTGCTCCGCCGCGCCGACGAGGCCGCCCGCGCCAACCGCAGCAAGCCCGGGCTCGAGCAGGTGCTCGGCCGCTGGGCCGACGTCGACGAGGACGTCTTCATCGTCAACTCCGACGGCCTCGTCGTCACCGACCGCCGCGCGCTCTGCCGCCTCTCCCTCGAGGTCATCGTCCGCGATCGCGACGGCGGCCGCCGCACCGGCTCATGCGGCGGCGGCTCCCGCGTCGGCTTCGACCACTTCCTCGCGCAGACCCCCGAGAGCATCGGCGAGGAGGCCGTGCGCATGGCCGAGGCCCAGCTCGGCGCCAAGCCCGCCCCCGTCGGCGAGCGCGTCGTCGTCGTCGGCCCCGCGTCCTCGGGCGTGCTGCTGCACGAGGCCGTCGGCCACGGCCTCGAGGCCGACTTCATCCGCAAGAAGACGTCGCTGTTCTCCGGCCGCCTCGGCGAGCGCGTCGCGAGCGAGCTGTGCACCGTCGTCGACGACGGCACGCTGCCCGGCATGCGCGGCAGCCTCAACGTCGACGACGAGGGCCAGCCCACCGGCCGCACCGTCCTCGTCGAGCGCGGCGTGCTCACCGGCTATATGAGCGACAAGCTCAACAGCGGCCTCATGGGCATCGAGGCCACAGGCAACGGGCGCCGCCAGAGCTTCCGCCACCCGCCCCTGCCCCGCATGACCAACACGTTCCTCGCCGGCGGCAACGACGACCCCGCCGAGATCCTCTCGCAGGTGAAGAGCGGGCTGTACTGCCGCGCCTTCGGCGGCGGCCAGGTCGACATCGCCAACGGCAACTTCGTCTTCGAGGTGCGCGAGGGCTACCTCATCGAAGACGGCAAGATCACGGCGCCGGTGAAGGGCGCCACCCTCGTCGGCAACGGCCCCGAGGTGCTCGGCAAGATCGTCCGCGTGGGCCACGACGAGGCGCTCGCGCCCGGCGTGTACACGTGCGGCAAGGAGGGCCAGAGCGTGCCCGTGGGGGTCGGGCTCCCCACCGTGCGCATCGACGGCATCACCGTCGGCGGAGGCGCGTCGTGACCACCAGCGCCAGCCCCCCGGTCCCGTCGCTCGAGCAGGCCGAGACCCTCGCCCGGTCGCTGGTCGAGGCCGCCAAGAAGGCCGGCGCCGACGCCTGCGACGCCGCCGTCGGCATGTCGTCGGCGCTGTCGGCGTCGGCGCGCGACGGCGCCATCGAGGACATCACGCGGGCGACCTCGCGCACCGCCGGTCTGCGCGTCGTCGCCGGCGGCCGGCTCGGCTTCGTCACCTGGGCCGACGCCCCGCTCGACGCCGCCGCCGTCGACGACATGGCGCGCGCCGCGCTCGAGCTCGCGCGCGCGTCCACGCCGAGCGAGCACAACGTCATCCCGCGCGCCCCCTCGCTCGACGCCGCCGGCGCCCCCGACCTCGGCACGTGGGACGAGGTCACCGCCGAGGCCACGCCCGCGTGGGCCATCGAGCAGGCGCTCGCCATGGAGCGCGTGCTCGGCGCCACCGACGGCATCGCGGGCGTGCGCGACGTCTCCGCGTACGCGCGGCGCGGCATCTTCGCGCTGGCGTCGTCGTGGGGCTTCTCGGGGGCGTACCGCGGCACGCGCGCGTCGCTGTCGTGCTCCGCCGTCGTCGAGGACGGCGGCGGCAAGAAGCAGATCGAGGGCTGGTCCGCCACGGCCCGCGCGCTCGGCGCCCTCGCCCCCGCCCCCGGCGTCGCCGAAGAGGCCGCGCGCCGGGCGCTGTCCCGCCGGGGCGCGCGGAAGATCGAGACCATGCGCGTGCCCGTCATCTTCGACGCGCAGATGGCGCGCGGCTTCTTCGCCTCCATCCTGCACGCGCTCTGCGGCGACACGCTCGCGCGCAAGCAGTCGTTCCTGCGCGGGATGAAGGGCGAGGCGGTGCTCGCCAAGGGGCTGTCGCTCGTCGACAATCCCGCCCTGCCCGGCGGCTTCGCTTCGCGCCCTTTCGACGGCGAAGGCCTGGTCACGGACAAGCTCGCCGTCATCGACGCCGGCGGCCGCATCACCACGTACCTGCACGACGCCCGCAGCGCGGCCCGCCTGGGCGAGGCGCCGACGGGCCACGCGTCGCGCGGCGCGGGCTCTTTGCCGTCGCCGTCGCCGACCAACACCACCGTCGAGGGCGGGACGGGAGACCTGGCCTCCATCATCCGCGACACGCCTCGCGGGCTGCTCGTCACGCGCCTGCTCGGGCGCGGGCCCGACATGGTCACGGGCGACTACAGCCGCGGCGCCTCCGGCTTCTTCATCGAAGGCGGCGAGATCGCGTTCCCCGTCGAGGAGGTCACCGTCGGCGGCAAGATGCTCGAGATGATGCGCACCATCGACCGCGCGGGCGCCGACCTCGACCTCCGCTCGTCTTTGCGCGCGCCGCCAATCCGCTTCGCCGAACTCCAGGTCAGCGGCCGCTGACGTCTGCGCGCCGCAGGTCTAGCGTCCTTCGAGGAGGCCGGCGTACTCGTGGAGCGTCTTGTCCGCGAGGGCGTGGTCGACGCACGCTTTGTCGCCGATGCTGCGGTCGTCGTACTGCTCGAGCAGGTCGCTGATGTTGTGGCGCTTCAACGCCTTCTTGGCGCCCTTGTCGATGAGCTTGAGCGCGAGCTTCATGCCGACATGGCTGACGCCGCCGTCCTGACCCGCGGTGACCTTCTCGCAGGACCTGGCCGAGAAATCCTTTTGCGCCACCGCGGCCCAGGCGTCGTCGACGAGCTCCGCCGGCGCGTTGCGGTTCATCAGCGCCTGCGCCGCCCCGTGGCGCACGAGGAAGCTCTCGTCGACGGCGTGCTGGGCGAGGCGCTCGGTGGGATCCATGCGCTTGTCGCTGTTGCTCGGCCACGACATCAGCACCTCGATGGCCTTGCTCTGCCGATCGGCGTCGCCGAGGGCGGCGATGGTGTTTTCAAGCGCCGTGGCGTCGACCTTCTTCTCCTTGGCCGCCACCGCATACTTGTCGAGCATGGCGTCCCAGCGCAGCGGCCCGTACTGCCGCTCGAGCGCGTGGCCGTAGACCACCCAGTCGCCCGCGCGCATGCTGCCCTGGTCCTCGCGCGCCTTCATCATCGCGATGACGTCGTTGTAGCGGCGCTGCTCGAGGAGCTCCTCGGCGCTCGGCGCGCGCAGCCAGATGAGCGCGCCCGGCCCGAAGGTGACGAGGAAGCCGAGCAGGAACGCGGCGCCGAACACCGCCGGGCTCACGTAGAGCCGCCGCAGCAGCACCTGCCAGCGCGGCACGGACGGCAGCTCTCCCTCGGCGGTGGCGTCCTCGTCGAACACCGACGCCGCCGCGGCGGGCGACGACGGCTGCGGCGGCGTGGCCACCGGCGACGGCAGCGGCCGCCGCGCGCCCGGCGGGGGCGGCGTGCGCGGCTGCACCGGAGGCATCGGCGTCATGGGCTGCTGCCCGCCGGCCGGGCCGTCGCGAAAGCCCGCGGGGAGCTGTGTCCCCGGCGATGTCGGCGGGAACGCCGGCGCGGGGAACGGCGCGGGCGCCGTGTCCGTGCGGGCGCCGGTCGCGGGCGGCGGGAAGGACGACGGCGGCGACCCCGCGCCGGTGCGCGCCGGCGTCGACAGCGACGACGAAAACGACGGCGGCGGCGGCAGCGCGCCCGGCTGTCCATTGCCGTGCGGCGCCCCGCTCGCGCCGAAGGGCGCCGGCAGCGAGGCCCCGACGCCGGGCAGCGCCGTCGACGCGGTGGGCCCGCGCCCGAGCGGCGGCAGCGGCGGCAGCGGCGCGAACTGGGGGCCCGGCGTGGGGCTGCGGGCGAACGTCGGGGGCGGGATCGAGGGCGAGGGGCGCGACGACGACTGACCGAACGGGTTCGCGATCGACGGCGTGGGGATCGACGGCAGCGGGGACGCCGGCTGCGGCGACGGCGGCAGCGAAGACGCCGGCTGCGGCGACGGCGGCTGCGGGGACGCCGGCTGCGGCGACTGCGGGAACGACGGGGCGCCCGCCATCGCGGGCACGGACGTCACGGGGGCGGGCGCGAGCGCCGCGGGATCGAGCGCGGCGGGGCGCTGCTGGGCGGTCACCGGCTTGCCGGCCTCGTGGCCACAGGCGAAGCACAGAAGGCCGTCCCAGGCACGGCCGCAGTTCGGGCAGCGCTGCACGCTCACGGGGGGCAGAGTAACAAGGTGGGCGGGGGAAGTGTCGTGGCCGGCCGGGCCCGAGCCCGCACGAGACAGCACAAGACATGCCCACCGCGGCTTGACGCCCCCGGGGCCCTGCCTATCTTCCGCGTGTTGCACGAAAAGCGACACAGCGAGGAGACACAGTCATGGGCAAGATCATCGGCATCGACCTCGGGACCACCAACTCCGTCGTCGCCATCATGGAAGGCGGCGAGCCGAAGGTGATCGCAAACGAGGAAGGGGCGCGCACCACGCCGTCGGTGGTCGCCTACGGCAAGGACGGCGAGGTCATGGTGGGCCAGGTCGCACGCCGCCAGGCGGTGACCAACCCGGGAAGCACCATCTACTCGGCCAAGCGCTTCATCGGGCGCAAGCTCAACGAGGTGGCCGACGAGATCAAGCGCGTGTCCTTCGAGGTCGGCACCGGTGACAACGGTGACGCCGCCTTCAAGGTCGCCGGCAAGACGCTCACCCCGCCCGAGGTCGGCGCCAAGGTGCTCCAGAAGCTCAAGCGCGCGGCCGAGGCGTACCTCGGTGACACCGTGTCCGAGGCGGTCGTCACCGTCCCCGCGTACTTCAACGACAGCCAGCGCCAGGCCACCCGCGACGCCGGCCGCATCGCCGGTCTCGACGTCAAGCGCATCGTGAACGAGCCCACGGCGGCCGCGCTCGCGTACGGCCTCGACAAGCAGAAGGAAGAGAAGATCGCCGTCTTCGACTTCGGCGGCGGCACGTTCGATATCTCCATCCTCGAGGTGGGCGAGAATGTCGTCGAGGTCATCGCCACCAACGGCGACACCCACCTCGGCGGCGACGACATCGACCACGCCGTGATGGAGTACCTCATCGGCGAGTTCAAGAAGGAGACGGGCGTCGACGTCAGCAACGACAAGATGGTCGTCCAGCGCCTCAAGGAAGCGGCGGAGAAGGCCAAGATCGAGCTGTCGTCCGTGAGCGAGACGGAGATCAACCTCCCCTTCCTCACCGCCGACGCCTCGGGCCCCAAGCACATGAACCTGCGCCTGTCCCGGGCCAAGCTCGAGCAGATCATGGACCCGTACGTGCAGCGCACGCTCGAGCCCTGCCGCAAGTGCCTGGCCGACGCCAAGCTGAAGGCCGGTGAGATCGATCAGGTCGTGCTCGTCGGCGGCTCCACCCGCATCCCCATGGTGCAGGAGGCCGTGAAGAAGCTGTTCGGCAAGGAGCCGAACCGCTCCGTGAACCCCGACGAGGTCGTGGCGCTCGGCGCCGCGGTGCAGGCCGGCGTGCTCGCGGGCGAGGTGAAGGACCTCCTCCTCCTCGACGTCACCCCGCTGAGCCTCGGCATCGAGACCCTGGGCGGCGTGAACACGGTGCTCATCCAGCGAAACACCACCATCCCCACCAAGAAGATGGAGGTGTTCTCCACGGCGAGCGACAACCAGACCTCCGTCGAGGTCCACGTGCTGCAGGGCGAGCGCGAGATGGCGCGCGACAACCGCACCCTCGGCCGCTTCCACCTCGACGGCGTGCCCCCGGCGCCGCGCGGCCTGCCGCAGATCGAGGTGACCTTCGACATCGACGCCAACGGCATCGTGAACGTCTCTGCGAAGGATCGCGCGACGAGCAAGCAGCAGCACATCACCATCACCGCGAGCTCCGGCCTCTCCGAGTCCGAGATCCAGAAGATGGTGAAGGACGCCGAGGCCCACGCCGAGGACGACAAGAAGCGCCGTGAGCTCGTCGAGGAGCGCAACAAGCTCGACTCGATGATCTACCAGCTCGAGAAGATGCTGAAGGACAGCGGCGACAAGGTCTCCGACGCCGCCAAGGAGCCCGTCGAAGCGGCGCTCAAGGCGGCCAAGGAGAAGCTCGACAGCCAGGACGCCGAGGTCGTCAAGGCGGCGCTCGAGGAGCTCACCAAGGCCAGCCACAAGATGGCCGAGGAGCTCTACAAGACCAGCGGCGGCGCCGAGGGCGGCGACGCTCCCCCGCCTCCGGGCGCGGAGGGCGCCGCGGGCGGCGAGGAGAAGAAGGGCGGCGACGACGTCGTCGACGCCGAGTACGAAGAGGCGCCCCGCAACTGACGGCGGCGCGACAGCGGAGGGGCGCGGTCTCGGCGACGGGATCGCGCCCCTTTTCGCGTCCGGTGAGGCTGTAGGCCCCGCCGCAGGTGGCAGCGAGAACGACACCGGCGTTGACGGGCGTCACCCGCTCCGGCGACGAGCGGATGGCTCGCGCCGTGGTCGCATGCGACACATGGACCATGCTCTATTCCTTTCACGGCCACGAGAGCGATCTCGACCTGAAAGACGTCATCGCGTTCGAGCCGGACCTCACCGCGCAGCTCGCGAAGCAGCTCAGGGAGCCGAACGTCGAAGACGCGGTCGCCGTCGCCCTCGACTTCTACGGCGCCGCCTACGTGCGCGAGCAGGCGGCACACCTCGAGGTGGTCGGCAGGAAGTGGGCGGAGCTGGCGCCGCTGGCCCAGACGCCCAACGACAAGGAGCGCGTGAAGGCCATCCCCGAGCGGCTCTGCTTCCGCCTCGATCAGGTCTGGCGCGAGGGCCGCGCCGCCGTCTATCTGGTGCTGCGCTCCGTCGCCATGCGCCACGGCTGCGCCATCGAGGACGCGCCGCTCTTCGTCGACATGGACAGCGTCGCGTCGCTGATGGAGCTCATCGTCGACGGGTTGCGCGCCGGCTTCGCCGCGTCCGTCGACGCCTCGGTCGTCGTCGCGCTGCTCGAGCGAGCCGTCAAGCCCCGGGCCGACGGCTCGCGCGAGCTCGACTGGGCGACCGAAGCCGGCCGCTGACGGCTCAGAAGGCGAGGTCCGCGAACACGGCGCCGCCGAAGCCGCCGTCGGACTGGCCGAGGGTCTGGCCGTAGTTGCCTTCGACGCCGAGGCGCACGTTCTCGATGACCCAGGTCGACACATCGAGCGTGCCCTGGAGGTGGTTGTTGCCGTCGTCCTGCTGGACCCAGTCGAGGCGGGCCAGCGGCAGCAGGATGGGGCGGCCGTCGACGCGCACGGCGTACAGACCCTCGAGGAAGCCGCCGAAGTTGGTCTGCGCGGCCTGGTTGTCGATCTGATCGCCGGCGACGACGAACGCGGCCACGCCGGTGAGGTCACCGTAGGTGGCGTCGGCGTCGACGCCGGTCCGCCACGAGGTGGCGTCGCTCGCGCCGCGCCCCTCGCCGACCGTGGTGCGCCCGCCGAGGCCGAAGGCGCCGAAGCTCAGGTTCTCGATGGGGTCGACCGCGAGGCGCAGCACGCCAATCCGCGGGATGCCCTCGGTGAGGACGTCGGGCGCGCCGGTGACGCCGCCTTCGTAAAAGACCATGCCGACGCGGCCGTAGGCCTCGAGGAATTCGGTGTCGCTGTCGAAGCTCACCCCGCTTTGGTGGCCGTCGGTGAGCACGCTCTTGTCGGTCTGCGTGAGGCCGATGTCGCCGGTGCGGAAGGTGTTGTACGGGTCCGCGGACAGCGGCGGGCCGAAACCGGCGACGATGTTGAGGTACCGCGACGGATGAATGCCGACGCGGCCGTCGACGCCGAGGGCGAAGTCGTCCTCCGCGCCCCCGCCGAGCGCGAAGTGGAAGGATCCGTACTTGAAGAAGTTGCCGAAGCCCTGCAGCTCGACGTCGTCGAGCGGGACGAACTGCGGGTCGCCGCCCTGCTCCAGCTTCACCGGCGTCGAGCGCACGCGCATCGCGAGCGGGAGCATCTTTTCGAGGACGAGGTTGTCGTTGATCTGTTGGTGGTTCTGCATGTCCTCGTCGATCAGGCCGTCCTCGTCGGGGAGCCGGTAGCCCGCCTCCATGAACTTGCGGCCGGTGGCGTTCAGGTACGGCGGCGCAATGTGACAGGTCTGGCAGGGGACGTTGAACTTGCGGGCGAACGCCGGGATGGCCGCCGCGTCGTCGTGGGCGGGCGGCGGGCCGGCGATGGGACAGCGATGGACGGGGGCGAGCGCGTCGAGCACCGGGCCGAAGGACAGGAAGGCGACGAAAGAGAGGAAGGCGACGGGCGCGACGCCCGTGAGGATTCTGCGGGTCTTCATGGGTGGCTCCCCTGGGTTTTCAAAGCGGGCTCGATGAACGCGGTCTTCACGTACGCGAGGACGTCGGCGACGCCCTTGTCCGTGAGGGCTGGGCCCCAGGGCGGCATCGCGGGGGACAGCTTCACGGCCGGTCCCCCGTCGCGAACGGCGACGAACAGCTCCCAGTCGGTGACGTCGGCGAAGCGCTTGGCGTCGGAGAAGCTCGCCGGCGGCGGCTTGAGCGCTTGACCCGCGAGCCCGTTGCCGAGCCCGTGCTTGCCGTGGCAGCTCGCGCAGTTGACCACGAACAGCTTCTTGCCGTTCGCCACGTCGCCGCGGATGGCGAACCCGGCGGGCGGGGGGTCCTTGGGCGGGGCTGCGACCGCCGCGAACGCGGCGGTGCACGCCGCGGCCAGAATCGTCACGCCCCATGCCGTCTTGCTCATGCCGACCTCCTGATGGCGTCCTCAAAGCAAGTGCGAGGCCACCCAGGTGGGATGAACCGCGCGGTCGCGCGGGCGCACGCCACCGCGGCCGCTGCGCGATGGGGCACTGTGGTGCAGGGTCGAAGCGTGCGGCCGCGCCCCTGTTCTGTGTGATTCCGCCCGCTATTCGGCGACGATGAACGACGGCAGCGCGAGCTTCGCCTTCGCCGCTTCGGCGGCGGCGCGCGCGGCGTAGGCCCCGAGGCGCACGCGGAACACGGACTTGCCGCCGACCTCGCCCTCGGCGACGCGCGCCCCGGGGAGCTTCTTCGCGAACGCCTCGGCGCCCTCGCGCGTGGGCAACGACGCGACCTGGAGCGCGTACGTGGGCGCGGACGCGCGGTGATCGTCGACGCCGGCGGGCACGGTGCCGAGCACCTTGGCCAGCGCGCGCTGGATGCGGCGGTCGTCGGCCTTGTCGTCGTTGTCGTCGTCGTCGTCGTCGCTCGCGGCGTGCGCGGCGGTGGCGTGCGCGGCAGCGGCGGGGGCGGCTGCGGGGGCCGGCGCGGGCGGCGACGCGGGGGGCGGGGCCGGCGGGGGATCCTCGGGCGGGGTCTCGAGGTGTGCGGGAGCGGTCTCCGCCGCGGGCTCCACCGCCGACGCCGGCTTTTCCCCCAGCTTCTCGGCGCGGACCGGGTCGGGCCGCTGCAGCTCCGCCGCATAGGTGAGCTTCAGCGCCGCGCGCTTTTGCTCGTAGACCTGCGCGGTGCGCTCGGCGCGCGCGAGCACGTCGGCGGTGGGAAGCGCGGAGCCGCGCGCCTCGCCGATGCCGCCGGCGACGACGATGCCGAGCCCGAAGGCGGCGCCGACGCCGACGGCGAAGAACACGCCGCGCGGCAACACGCTCGCCCGCTCCAGGATGGTCCTCGAGGCGTCTCGCAAAATCAGCCCTCCTCCTCGGCGCCGTCGTCGGTTTCGAGCGACGGCATGTAGTCGGGCGCGTCGACCCCGACCATGGCGAACGCGTTGTTGAGCGTCTGCTTCACGGCCGTGATCAGCGCGAGCCGGCCCTGGGTCTTGACGACGTCGTCGGAGATGACGCGCTCGCCCGTCCTCTTGCCCAGGGTGTAGTACGAGTGGAATTCCGCGATCAGCTCGCCGCAGTACGACAGCACCCGATGGGGCTCGAGCGCCTCGGCCGCGCCGACGACGAGGTCCGGGAACAACGCCATCTTCTTCAGCAGCGCGCGCTCTTCGGGGAGCGCGAGCCGCGCGAGCGCTGCATCACCGAGCGCGACGTTCGCGTCGAAGGGGTGGCCCGCCTCGGCGGCGCGCTTGAGGATCTGCGCGCAGCGGGCGTGGCCGTACTGGAAGTAGAAGACCGGGTTGTCGCTCGACTGCTTCGCGACGAGCGCGAGGTCGAAGTCGAACTGCGAATTCGTCGTCTTCGAGAGGAACAGGAAGCGGCAGACGTCGGGCCCGACCTCGTCGATGAGGTCGTCGAGCTCGAACACCGTGCCCTTGCGCTTGGAGACCTTGACCTCCTGCCCCTCGCGCACGATGCGCACCATCTGCACGAGGACGAAGTCCATCTGCGCGTCTTCGAAGCCGAGCAGCGTCACGCCCGCGCGCATGCGCGGGACGTGGCCGGCGTGGTCGGCGCCGAAGACGTCGACGCAGCGGCCGAAACCGCGGTCGAGCTTGTCCTTGTGGTAGGCGAGGTCGGCCGTGAGGTACACGGGCGAGCCGTCCCTCCTCAGGATGATGCGGTCCTCGTCGTCGCCGAGGCGCGTGGTCTCGAGGAACGTGCCGCCCTGCTGGCGGTCCTCGTACTGCCCCGCCTTGCTGCCCTCGCGGCGGATCTTGTCCTCGGTGCCGCGGGCGCGCTCGGCCTCGTACGTCACGCCGCGCGCGCGGTAGTGGTCGACGACGGCGACGACCTTTCCCGCCTCGTGCAGCGCGGCCTCCGACGAGAACACGTCGTGGTGGATGTGGGCCTTGGCGAGCGTGCCGCGGATGGCCGCCATGTTCTCGCGGATGGCGATCGCCTTGCAGCGCGGCAGCCATTCGTCGGCGGCGGCGCGCAGCCACTTGTCGCCGTCCTCGTCCTTGAGCTTCTGCGCGATGTCGACGACGTACTGCGCGGGGTACTCGCCCTCGGCGAGCTCGATGCCGGTCTCGCCGCAGAGCTGGCGGTAGCGCTTGTGCACCGTGCGGCCGAGCACCTCGACCTGGTTGCCGAAGTCGTTGATGTAGAACTCGCGGGTGACGTCGTGGCCGGCGGCCTCGAGGAGCCGGGCGACGGCGTCGCCGGTGAAGGCGCCGCGGGCGTGGCCGATGTGGACGGGGCCCGTGGGGTTTGCGGAGACGAACTCCACGTTCACCCGCTTGCCCGTGGAGCGAGCGGGGCGCCGGCCCCAGGCGGCGCCCGCGGCGAGCACCTCGCGCGCCACGCGCTGCACCACGGCGTCCTTGAGGGTGATGTTCAAAAAGCCCGGGCCGGCGACGTCGACCTTGGCGACGACGCCGGCCTTGTCGACGAGCGCGCCCGCGATGAGCTCGGCGATCTTGCGCGGGGGCTTGCCCTCGGGCTTGGCCATGACCATCGCCACGTTCACGGAGAGGTCGCCGTGGGCAGCGTTCTTGGGCGGCTCCACCACGTACGCGGGCGCGCTCTCGAGCCGCAGGTGCCCTGCCGCCTTCAGCGCGGCCAGGGTGTCATCGACGACGGGGACGATCAGGTTCCGCATCCGTTTGCCTTCACTCTGCGCCGGCGTGCGCCTCCGGTGTCAGGATGGGGGCACTGTGGGCGCGGGTCCAGTTTTCGACTCGACCATGGCGGTCTAGCGACCGGGCGCAACCGAGGCGGCGGGCGATCAGGGAAACGGACCGCCGCTGCACGTCGACGTCACCGCGCTGCAGAACACGCCGGCGGGCACGGCGCAGGAGGTGACGGTGGCGCCGCTCATGTCGGTGCCGGTGACGGACGTGAGGCGCGGGTTGACCGGCATCTGTTCGCAGGGGAGGCCCTGTGCGTCCTGGGACTTCAGCACGCACCAGCCGTCGCCGAGCGAGTCCTTCACGCAGGCGTCGTTGTTGCCGATGGTGCCCTGGTTGCACGCGTCGTTGCTGTTGCAGCCGGTCGTTGCCGCCGGCGAAGCTCGCGATGACGCAGTCGTTCGATACGCCGCACGACGGGGCCGGCTCTCCCTCTCCCTCTCCCTCGCCCTCGCCCTCTCCCCCGCCGCCGCCGCCGCCCAGGATCGCCGGGGCCGGCGCCGGGCCCAGTCCGGTTTCCGGCGCGGCGATGACGGTGTAGCGAGCGGGGGCAAATCGAGGACGCCGCCATGACGACAGCCACCCCCGCTCCCCGCCCCCTCGAGGGCCGTTGCGCCTACGTCACCGGCGGCTCCGCCGGCATCGGCGCGGCCACGGCCAAGGAGCTCGCCCGCCTCGGCGCCGCCGTCGTCATCGGCGCGCGCCGCCAGGCGAAGCTCGAGGCGGTGCAGGCGCGCATCGAGGACGAGGTGCCGGGAGCCCGGGTGCTGGCCCTGCCCCTCGACGTCACGAACGAGCTGTCGCTCGACGAGTGGATCGACGAAGGGGCCTCCCTCGGCCCGTGCTCCATCCTCGTCAACAACGCCGGGCTCGCCCTCGGGCGCCAGCGCATCGACGAGGCCGACCTCGAGGCGTGGGACACGGTGCTCGACGTCAACGTCCGCGCGGCCTTTCGCGTGGTGCGAAAGCTCCTGCCCGGCATGCTCGCGCGCGCCCAGGCCGGCGACGGGGACACAGGCGCCGGGGGCGGCGGCGCCGGGGGTGGCGGCGACATCGTCATGCTCAGCTCCGTCGCCGCCGTGGAGCCGTACGCCAACGGGAGCGTCTACTGCGCCAGCAAGGCGGCGCTGTCGGCGTTTTCGCGCTCGCTGCGCGCGGAGCTCCTGGGCAAGGACGTGCGGGTGCTGACGTTCGAGCCGGGCATGGTCGAGACGGAGTTCTCGGTGGTGCGGAACTTCGGCGACGCCGCCGCGGCCGACAAGACCTACGCCGGCATGCGTCCCGTGAGCGCGGCCGAGGTGGCCGAGTGCATCGCGTTCGCCGTCACGCGCCCGCGCCACGTCTCCCTCGACCACATGATGATCATGGCCACCGACCAGCTCGGCACCCAGGCCGTCCACCGGCGCTGACGTCGACGCCCCCGCGCGGCAGCGTGTCGGACGACAACGCCCATGGTGTTCCCTGGGCCTTCACCGGCTTCGCGTTTCCCGGTGTTCGCGCCGTCGCAAGCGGCGTCCGGGGGAGTAGGCTCGGAGGATGCGCGGCATCCTCCTCTTCGTATTGTGCGCCGCCGCCACGCCGGCCGCCGCGCAGACCAACCTCACCGCCACCATCCGCGACTTCCGCGACGACCACCCCGACTTCGAGGCCTTCAACGGCACCGACCACGGCATCGTCAAGGACGCCCTCGGCGCCGACAAGTTGCCCGTCTACAACGGCAACCCCACCACGCCGACGACGTCGGGCCAGGCCAACTTCGATCAGTGGTACCGCGACGTCCCCGGCGTCAACGAGTCCACCACCATCCAGATCCCGCTCACCGACATCGGCGGCGGCCTCCTGCAGTTCTCGTCCAACGCGTTCTTCCCCGTCGACGACCAGCTCCAGGGAAACCAGGGCCGCGATCACAACTTCCACTTCACCACCGAGATCCACGCGCGCTTCACCTACAGCGGCGGTGAGGTCTTCGACTTCACCGGTGACGACGACGTCTTCGTCTTCGTCAACCACAAGCTCGCCCTCGACCTCGGCGGCGTCCACGGCGCCCAGTCGGGGACCGTGGACCTCGACGCCCAGGCCGCGGCGCTCGGCCTCGACATCGGCGGCGCCTACGACCTCGACATGTTTCACGCCGAGCGGCACACCACGCAGTCGAACTTCGAGCTGACCACCTCGCTCCTGCTGACCTCCGGCGAGGGCGAGGGCGAGGGCGAGGGCGAAGGCGAAGGCGAGGGCGAAGGCGAAGGGACCGGGAGCCCGCCCGTGGAGCCCGACCCCGCCGACACCCACGACGGCTTCGTCGACACCGACGCCAACGGCGACGGCATCCCGGACGGCTGCACCATCAACGTCGAGGGCGGCCTGCAGTGCTCGCCGGACCTCGGGCTCCCGGACATCGACGGCGACGGCATCCCCGACGACTTCGACACCGACAAGGACGGCGACGGCATCCCCGACGCGCAGGACGACGACATCGACGGCGACGGCATCCCGAACGCCACCGACCCCGACGTCGACGGCGACGGCATCGCAAACGGCGACGACCTCGACGTCGACGGCGACGGCATCCCCAACCTGGACGACCCGGACGTCGACGGGGACGGCATCCCGAACGCCGACGACCCCGACGTCGACGGCGACGGCATCCCGAACGCCGACGACCCCGACATCGACGGCGACGGCTCACCGAACGCCGCCGACCCCGACGCCGACGGCGACGGCACCCCCAACGCGTCCGACAGCGACGCCAACGGCGACGGCATCCCCGACCCCGGCGCCGGCGGCAAAGACGCCGTGGCGGCGGGCCCCGGCTGCGGCTGCAGCGCCGGCGCGTCTCCCGGCGACGCTGCGGCGTTCGCGCTGCTCGGCCTCCTCGCGTTCGCGCTTCGTCGACGGTCGTAGGGGCCGCGCGCTACCGGCGGCGCACGGGCTTTACCAGGATCTCGCGCACCCGTTGCTGATCGTGCGGCTCGGAGAAGCGGGCGACGTACGCGTCGAGCGTGGAGCGCGGGCGGGTGCGCTCGCCGGCGACGAGGATCTCGTTCAAGCCGCGCGGCGGGATGACCGCGCGCACGGAGGGGAACGCGTCGAGGAACGCGCGTCGGGTGTCCTGCCGCGCGGTGCGGTGCACGCCGCCGTCGGTGATGAGGTTGGCGACGAGGATGCCCCCGGGCGCGAGGCGATCGCGGAACAGGCGCAGCGTGTCGCCCGTGGGGGTCCGCGCGCGCACGACGTCGGTGGGGCCGGTGAGGAAGAGGTCGTCGAGGATGGCGTCGAAGCGCTCGCCGGCGTCCGCGAGGAACCGGTAGGCGTCCTCGACGTGGACCTCGAGCCGCTGGGCGTCGAGGTCCATGTAGCGGCGCGCGAGGTCGACGATGCCGTCGTCGATCTCGACGCCGACGATGCGCGCGGCGGGCAACAGCGCGCGCAGTTGGCGGGTGACGGTGCCGCCGCCGAGGCCGAGGACGAGGACGTTCTTCGGGGGGCCGTCTCCGTGGAGGAGCGCGCCGCAGGACAGCGCGTCCCACGAAAAGCCCGTCATCTTGTTGCGCGGGTGCCAGCTCGCGAACGTGGCGCCCTCGACCTCGAGGTCCACACGCTCGCCCGTGCGCCGCACCCGGACGGTGTTGAACGCGGTGGTGACGGACTCGAGATCCTCGCTCGGGAAGAGCGGCTGGAGCCGGGCGGGCGGCAGGGCGGAGGAGGTGGGGGCGCTGGCCATGGGCGGGCCGCGAGTGTAGCCCCATTTCCGTGAACCACGAGCACATCCTCCGCGCCCACCTCGACAAGACCCTCGCCGGCCTCGACGCGCCCGCGCCCAGCTACCGCGGCAAGGTGCGCGACATCTGGGAGAAGGGCGGAGAGATCCTCCTCGTGGCCACCGACCGTGTGAGCGCGTTCGATGTGGTGCTCGGCACCGTCCCGATGAAGGGCCAGCTCCTCACCGAGCAGGCGGCCTTCTGGCTCGACAAGGCTGCCGCCGTCGCCGAGACCCACCTGCTCGGCCGCCCCGACCCGCAGGCGCTCCTGTGCCGAAAGACCGAGCCCCTGCCCGTCGAGCTCGTCGTGCGCGGTTTCCTGGCCGGCTCGCTGCTGCGCGAGCCCAGGGAGTCGCGCGGCGCCGCCTACGGGCTCAAGCTCGACCCCGGCCTCGCCGACTATGCGCGCCTCGACGAGGCCATCGTCACGCCCACCACCAAGGAGAGGGCCGGCCTCCACGATCGCCCGTGCTCCCTCGACGACCTGATCAACGAAGGGCGCGTGTCGCGAAAGCACCTCGAGCGCTGCGTCGAGATCGCCCGCGCGCTCTTCGCGCTCGGCCAGGAGCACGCGGAGAGAAACGGGCTGCTGCTCGTCGACACCAAGTACGAGATGGGCCTCGTCGGCGACCGCGTGGTGCTCATCGACGAGGTGCACACGGCGGACTCCTCGCGCTTCTGGGTCGCCGGCAGCTACGCGGAGCGCCTGCGCCGGGGAGAGGCGCCCGAGATGCTCGACAAGGAGCGCCTGCGCCGCTGGTTGCTCGCCCAGGGCTTCTCCGGCCACGGCGCCGCTCCCGCGCTCACCGACGACGTCCGCGTCGACCTGGCCCTGCACTACTGGGAGCTCACCGAGCGTGCGCTTGGCCGCCCCTACGCCCCCGCCGAGGGCGCCGCCGTCGACCGTGTGCGCGGCGTCGTGGAGCGCTTCGTCACGGAATAGTTGATTGCGGGCGCCGCCGTACCCGACGATGGTGGGCACATGGCCGGGCCGAGCCTCCTGATCGATCGCGCGGGCGCCATCGTTCGCGTCGAGCAGGCCACGCGCGACGTGCTCAAGGCGCTGCCGGGCACCTATCGCGTCGTGCGCGCGGGCGCGGTGCTGTTCATGGTCCTCGACGAGAACACCGGGACCGCGCTCAAGGACGGCGAGTCCCTCGCCCTCGCCGGCGACGTCAAGACGGTGCCGCTGTTGTCGCTCATGAACCTCCTCGGTCAGTCGCGGGAGACCGGCCGCCTCGTGGTCAAGCACCGGGACGCCGAGCGCGTGGTGCTCCTCAAAAACGGCGACGTCGCGTCGGTGGGCTCGAACCTCCCGCGTGATCGGCTGGGCACCTTCCTCGTGCGCCTCGGGCGCGTCCGCGACGTCGACCTGGAGCGCGCGCAGCAGATTTGCGCGCAGACCGGTCAGCGCATCGGCCAGGTGCTGGTGCAGCAGAAGCTGGTCGAGCCGCACGAGCTCTGGGCGTGCATCCAGGAGCAGATCACCGAGCTGTTCGCCGAGGTCACGCAGTGGCCGGAGGGCAGCTTCGTCCTGTATCGGGTGCCCGCGGAGCACCCGTTCCCGTCGACGCCCCCGCTGTCGATGCAGGGCCTGCTCCTCGAGGCCGTGCGCCGGGCGGACGAGATGAGCGTGTTCCGTGAGCGCATCGCCAGCGTGAACACCCGCCTGCGGCGCACGCAGAAGGCGGCTCGCCCCGACCTCCCCGAAGACGAGCGCGCCGTCATGGAGGCCGTCGCGCCCGAGGCCAGCGTCGCCGAGGTCTCGCGCGCGCTTCACACCAACGAGTTCGAGGCCACGCGCCTGTGCTACCAGCTCCTCAAGGCCGGGCTCATCGAGATCGTGAAGCCGTCGGCGCCTGCGCGTCCGTCGTTCGCGCTGTCGCAGGAAGACCGCGACCGCATCGACATCTACAACCTCGCCTTCCGCGAGATCCGCGACGAGCTCGCCCGCGCCGGCCACCTCGACAGCTTCATCGACGGCGTGCGCAAATACCTCGCGGACCCCAACGGCGGTTGGGCCGATCTGTTCCGCTTCGTCGACGTAGACGACAGCGGCGGCCTCACGGTGGAGCCGCTCGTGGGGAACCTCGGCGCGCTGCACGCGCAGGGGCACGACCCGGGGAACACGCTCACCGAGGCGCTCAACGAGCTCACCTTCTTCATGCTCTTTCAGTGCGGCGAGGTCCTCGATCCCAAGAGCGACGAGAACCTCGGCCGCCGCGTGCGCCTCATCCACGCGAGCCTGCCGTCCGCCGCGCGCTGACCGGGGGCGCCACGGCGGCGTCAGCGTTGCTGTCGAACGGCCTCGAAGACGACGACGGCGGCGCACTGCGCGAGGTTGAGCGAGCGCCCGGCGACCATGGGCAGCGTGAGCACGCGGTCTCGTTCGCGGGCGCGGGCGAGGACGGCGTCGTCGACGCTGCCCTTCTCGGGGCCGAGGACCACGACGTCGCCGGGGGCGAGCGGCGCGTCCCAGGGCGCGCGCCGGCCGCCGACCTCGACGACCCACGGCGGGCGCTCGAGGAGGTCGAGGCAGCGGGCGAGCGAGCGGTGGAAGTGCACGCGCGCCTCCGCCCAGTAGTCGAGCCCGGCGCGGCGCATCTCGGTGAGCCGCGGGTCGGTCTCGTGCAGCGTGGTGGCGCAGACGTGGAGGGCGGCGCCGGTGCCGGCGCACAGGCGGACGCACGCGCCGACGTTGCCGGCGATGGCGGGCCTGTCGAGGACGACGTGCAGCGGCGGTGGGCTCTCCTGCATGGCCCGCATCATCGTCGAGGGCCCGCGCCTTGTCTTGCGCGAGATCGTTCCCGCGGCGGCCGTGGGGGCCGGTGTCCTGTGCGCGTGCACGCGCTACCATCCGGCATGCTCCGCCCGCGCTCCGCCGCCCGCACCGTCGTCGCAGCCCTCACCGTCGTCACCGCCCTCACCGTCGCTGGCGGCTGCACCAAGGACAAGCCCGCCGACGCCCCCGGCGCCCCGGCCAAGGGAATGCCCGCGCTCGTCCCGCGGCGCGTCCCCGACACCGACATCGTCGTGAGCCTGCCCAAGGGCTGGGTGCTCGACATGCCCGACCCGGGCAAGCTCCCGCCGCCCCCGCCGAACCAGGACAAGATCGAGCTGCACACGCGCACGCTCCTCGTGGCGCGGCCGGCGACGCCGTTCCCGGGCACGCTGGTGACGCCGATGCTGCAGGTGCTCCAGGACGCCTGGCTCCCGGTCGGCACCACCGGCGTCGACTACCTCGTGGCGCAGCGCGCGGCCAACCAGGCGGTCATCGGCGCCAACATCCGCCACGTCGAGGCCGAGCCCTCAAGGCGCGACGGGCGCCCGCTGTACCACGTGCGTGACGAGTGGACCGTGAAGACGCCCGACGGCCAGAGCCGCGACGTGAGCCAGGAGGCCTTGCTGATGCTCGACACGGCCACGGCGCCCGACGGCAAGCCCGGCATGCACGGCTTCACCGTCGTCATCACCATGGAGAAGATCGAGTTCAACGCCTTGCAGCCCATGGTGCGGGAGATCCTCGGCTCGGCCCACTTCGACGCCAAGTGACATCTCCTGGCAGCCGCCGCGGCGGGGGTAGCGCGTAAGCGGCCGCGCGGGCATAAGGCCGCGCATGATCTCCCTCGCCCTCACCCTCGCCGCCCTGGCGACCCCCACCCCCGTCGACGTCCCGCTCCTCGCCTTCCACATCACGCCCGAGGCGCTCACCCAGCAGTGCGAGCAGGCCGAGAAGGACACCGACGCCGCCCTCAAGAAGCTCGTCGACGTCCCCGACGACAAGCGCACCTTCAAGGACTCGTTCGAGGCGTACGACGCCGTCACCGGCGACTACGGTGAGACCATCGCGCGCCTCACCTTCCTCGAGCAGGTGCACACCGACGCCAAGGTCCGCGACGCCGCCACCGCGTGTGAGGAGCGGGCGGGCAAGTACTCGGTCGCGTTGTCCGCGCGCAAAGATCTCTACATGGCCATGAAGGGCTACCTCGACCACGCGGGCAAGAAGGACAAGCTCGACGCGCAGCAAAAGCGCCTCGTCGACCTCACCATGCTCGACTTCAAGCGCAACGGCCTCGAGCTGAGCGACAAGGACCGCGAGAAGCTCGTCGAGGTTCGCAAGAAGCTCACCGAGCTCGAGACCAGGTACTCCAAGAACCTCAACGACGACGCCACGCACTTCGACGTCAAGAAGGACGAGCTCGCGGGCATGCCCGACGACTTCGTCAAGGCCCACGAGGACAACAAGCGCCCCGGCGTCTACGTCCTCACCACCAAGTACCCGGACTACTACCCGGTGATGGAGAACTGCTCGGTCGAGGGCACGCGCAAGAAGATGGAGACCGCCTTCATGAACAAGGGCGGCCCCGACAACCTCAAGCTCCTCGATGAGGCGGTCGCGCTGCGGGCGCAGGCGGCGCACCTGCTCGGCTACAAGACGCACGCGGACTACGTCGCCGAGGACCGCATGGCCAAGGACGCCAAGACCATCGGCGACTTCCTCGCCCGCATGAAGAAGGGCCTCGAGCCGGGCCTCGCGTCCGACACGGCCAAGATGGTGAAGCTCAAGGGCAAGGCCCCCATCAACGCGTGGGACTGGCGCTACTACATGAACCAGGTCAAGAAGACCGAGTACGCCATCGACGACGAGAAGGTCCGCCAGTACTTCCCCGCCGACAAGGTCCTCGACGGGATGTTCAAGGTCTACTCCACCCTCTTCGGCATCAAGCTCAAGGAGGTGAAGCACCCGGCCGTGTGGGCCGACGGCGTCAAGCTGTTCGAGGTGCACGACAAGCGGAGCAACAAGCTGCTCGCGCGCTTCTACGTCGACCTCTACCCGCGCGAGGGCAAGTACGGCCACGCCGCCGAGTTCACGCTCTCGCCCGGCCACGCGGTGAAGAAGGGCTACCGCATCCCGCTGGCGGCGCTCGTCGTGAACTTCCAGCCGCCGCAAAACGGCAAGGCGTCGCACCTGTCGATGGACGAGGTGGACACGCTGTTCCACGAGTTCGGACACGTGATGCACGAGTCGCTGACCACGGCGCGCTACGCGTCCATGTCGGGCACCCACGTGGCGCTCGACTTCGTCGAGGCGCCCTCGCAGATGCTCGAGAACTGGGCGTACCAGCCCGAGGTCCTGAAGATCATCTCGTCGGGCATGCCCGCGGACCTCGCCAAGAAGCTCAACGCCGCCCGCCGCTACGACGCCGGCGTCCGCTACTCGCGGCAGGTGTTCCTCGCCACGTTCGATCAGGACATCCACACCAGCGACAAGGCCGACGTCGACGCCGTGGCCAAGAAGCTCTGGGCCGAGATCCTCAAGTTCCCCGAGGACAAGGACGCCCACTTCGCCGGCACGTTCGGCCACATGATGGGCGGCTACGACGGCGGCTACTACGGCTACCTGTGGTCGGAGGTCTTCGCCGCCGACATGTTCACCCGCTTCCAGAAGGGCGGCGTCTTGAGCAGCAAGGTCGGACGCGAGTACCGCGACCGCGTCATCTCCCGTGGCCGCACCGTCGAGCCGGCGGCGCTCTTGAAGGACTTCCTCGGCCGCGCCCCCAACGAGGACGCCTTCCTCACGCAGCTCGGCATCAAGCACTGATTTCTTGGCGCGCTTCGCGCGGGGCCCTCCGGGCCCCCCACGCGCTGCGCGCGCGGGCCCCCCCGGGCTTGAGCGCGCGAACGGCTTGATGCCGCTCGCGGAGCTCGCGCTCTCGCGAGAGACCGCCGTCCCGCAAAATGGCGCGGTCCGAAAGCAGCGGCGAAGTCGGCCTCGCAGCAGACTGCCGCGGCCGCCTTCGCCGCGCCCCCCTTCGAGGGCTTGTCGTCCCCGGCCGCTTGAGGACCCCGCGCTTCCACACGCCGCGCCCCCCTTCGAGGGCTTGTCGTCCCCGGCCGCTTGAGGACCCCGCGCTTCCACACGCCGCGCCCCCCTTCGAGGCTTGTCGTCCCCGGCCGCTTCAGGCCCCCGCGCTTCCACGCGAACGCCCCCCGCGCTCCCCCTTCGCTCCCTTCGCTCCCTCCGGCCGCTCGTCAGCGGCGGCGGTAGACGACGGTGAGGTTGTTCGCCGGCATCTCCACCACCTCGTCGAGGGCGAGGCCCTCCGCCGCGGCGACGACGTCCTCGAGCTTGCGCACCCCCCACGCAGGGTTGCGCGCGCGCAGGCTCTCGTCGAAGGCCAGGTTCGACCGCGCCGTCTCCACCCCGTCGCGAACGTAGGGGCCGTACAGCACGAGCGGCCCGCCCTTCGGCAACAGCGCCGCCGCGTGCCTCAGGAGCCCGAGGCACGCCGCCCAGGGCGCGATGTGGACCATGTTGATGCACACCATCGCCGCCACCGACGACGGCGCCGCCGGCCACGCGGGCGCCGTCGCGTCGAGCGCCAGCGGGGCGCGCACGTTCTCGAGCCCCGAGACACGGACGCGCTCCGCGATGCTCTCCCGCGCCGAAGCGTCCGCGTCACTCGGGACGAACAACAGCGCCGGCAGGTGCTCCGCGAAGAACACCACGTGCTCGCCGCTGCCCTCGGCGAGCTCGAGCACCGTCCCCGACGCCGGCAGCACGCGCCGCAGCACCTCGAGGATCGGCCCCTTGTTCCGCGCCGCCGCCGGCGACGTCAAAAGAGGCATGCGCCCTCCCACGCCCGGGCGACGAGCCCGAGCGGCGGACACGGTGGGCTCAACGGCCGCCGAGGATCTCGCACTCGGGGAAGAACCAGGCGATCTCGGTCTTCGCCGTCTCCGGCGCGTCCGAGCCGTGCACCGTGTTCTCGCCGATGGATGAGGCGAACAGCTTGCGGATGGTGCCGGCGTCGGCCTTGGCCGGGTCCGTGGCGCCCATGATCTCGCGGTTCTTGGCGATGGCGTCCTCGCCCTCGAGGACCATCACCACCACCGGGCCCGACTGCATGAAGGTGGTGAGCTCGCCGAAGAACGGGCGCTGCTTGTGCACGGCGTAGAAGCCCTCGGCCTCCGCCTTGGTCATCTGCATCATCTTGGCGGCGGCGATCTTGAGGCCCTTGTCCTCGAACATCGCGACGATCTTGCCGATCACGTCCTTCTTCACACCGTCGGGCTTGATGATGGAAAGGGTTCTTTCGGTGGCCATGTTGTCTCCTATGTAAGCTTCTTGAGCGGATCGAGGACGGCGCGGATGCGCGTGCGCACCCGCTCCCGCCCGAGGATGGCGAGGACGTCCCAGAGCCCGGGCGTGGCCTTCTTGCCGGTCACCACCCAGCGCAGCGGGCCGAGCAGGTCCTTGCCGAGCTCCTTGTCGGCACAGAACCCCTCGACGAGCGACTTCACGGTCTCCTGCGTCCAGCCGAACTGCGCGTCCACGCGCTCGACGAGCTCCGCGAAGAGCGCCGCGCTCTCCGCCGGCGTCTTCTGCACGGTCTTGCCGCGGATGACGGCGTTTTGCAGGTCGAAGCTCACCGAGCCCGCGAAGAAGTAGCTCGCGTAGTCCACGAAGTCCTCGGACTTCTCCCAGCGCGTCTTGGACGCCGCCACGATCCGCTCGAGGGTCGCGTCGTCGAACAGGCGCTCCTTCAAGTAGCGCACGATGTCGGCGTCGCTCATCTTCTCGCGCAGATACCGGCCGTTGAGATCGAGGAGCTTCTTCAAGTCGAACACCGGACCGCCGAGCACCACGCGCTCCAGCCTGAAGCCCTCGATGAGCTCGGCGAGCGAGAAGACCTCGCGCTGATCCTCGAAGGTGTGCGCCATCGTCCCGAGGAAGTTCACCATCGCCTCGGGCAGGTAGCCCGCCTCGCGAAACCACGAGAGGCTCACCGGGTTCTTGCGCTTGGACACCTTGGATTTGTCGGCGTTGCGCAGCAAGGGAAGATGAATAAATTCAGGACATTGCCACCCAAAGCTCTCGTAGAGAATCACGTGCTTGGGTGCCGAGGAGATCCACTCCTCGCCGCGCAGCACGTGCGTGATCTCCATGAGGTGGTCGTCGACCACGTTGGCCAGGTGGTAGGTGGGGAAGCCGTCGCTCTTCAGGAGCACCTGGTCGTCGACCTCGGAGGCCGCGATGGGCTTCTGGTCGGGGCGCAGGGGGTCGGTCCAAGAGAACGCGCGTCCCGGCTCGCGCGGCACCTTGAGGCGCACCACCGAGCCCGTCGACAGCCCGCGCTCCCGGCAGTGGCCGTCGTAGCCCTGTGTCCCGTCCTTGCGGGCCGCCCGCTCCTTGCGCACGGCGTCGAGCCGCTCCTTGGTGCAGTCGCACCAATAGGCCTTCCCCGACGCCAGCAGCTTGTCGACGTGCTCCTTGTAGATGGGCAGCCGCTCGCTCTGGCGGTAGGGGGCGTGCGGTCCACCGACGTCCGGACCCTCGTCCCACGAGAGCCCGAGCCAGCGCAGGCTGTCGAGGATGGCGACCTCGCTCTCGCGCGTGGAGCGCTCCCGGTCGGTGTCCTCGATGCGCAGGACGAACTGGCCGCCCCGTTGGCGGGCGAACGCGGTGTTGAACAGGGCGATGTACGCCGTGCCGACGTGCGGGTCGCCGGTGGGCGAAGGCGCGATGCGGACGCGGACCGTCATGCGCCCGCCCTTAGAGGGTCGGTCGCCGCGGGGCAACGACCCTGTTGCTTTTCCGTGGGACGCCCCTCGACTAGGGTCAAGCCATATGGCGAGCTACGCGCACCCCGAAGTCCTGGTCGACACCGCGTGGGTCGAGGAGCACCTCGACGACGCCGCGGTGCGGATCGTCGAGGTCGACGTCGACACCCGCTCGTACGCGGACGAGGGCCACCTGCCCGGCGCCGTGGGCTGGGACTGGTCCAAGGAGCTGTGCGACACCCGCACGCGCGACATCGTGCCCAAGGGGGCGTTCGAGCTTCTGCTGTCGCGCTCCGGCATCGCCAACGACACCACGATCGTCCTGTACGGCGACAACAACAACTGGTTCGCGTGCTGGGCGCTGTGGCAGCTCAAGATCTACGGCCACGCCGACGTCCGCTTGATGAACGGCGGTCGCAACAAGTGGATCGCCGAGGGCCGCCCGCTCTCCGACGAGCCGCCCGCGCATGCGCCGACGGTCTATCGCGCGCGCGAGGCCGACTTCACCGAGCGGGCCTTCCTGAAGGACGTGATGCTCGCCTCCAACGGCAGCGTGTCGCTCGTCGACGTGCGCAGCCCCGCGGAGTACTCCGGCGAGATCCTCGCGCCGCCCGGCCTGCCCGAGACCTGCCAGCGCGGCGGCCACGTGCCCTCGGCGCAGAGCGTCCCCTGGGACGAGACATGCGCCGCCGACGGCACCTTCAAGCAAAACGACGAGCTCATCCAGCTCTACGCGGCCCGCGGCGTCACCGTGGACAAGCCCGCCATCGCCTACTGCCGCATCGGGGAGCGCTCGAGCCACACGTGGTTCGTGCTCAAGTACCTGCTCGGTTTGCCGCACGTTCAGAACTACGACGGCTCGTGGACCGAGTGGGGCAACCTCGTCGCCGCTCCCATCGAGAAGTGAGGCGCGCCATGCCGATCATGCGTCCCGAAGAGCATCGCGTCGTCGAGACCACCATCGAGGGGTGGCCCGCGCGCGTGACGTCGTGGCGCCTCGGCGCGCGTTGGATCTGCCATGTCGACAACGTCTCCCCCGGCGCCATCGTCGCGCGGGGCAACGGCGACACGCGCGAGGCGGCGGAGGCGGCGGCGACGGAGCTGGCGGCCACGCGCCTGCGCTCGACGCGGAGGCTGCAGGAGAGCATCAACAGCCTGCGCGCGAGCCGCGATCGGCTCGAAAAGCCCAGCGACGTCTAGTCGCTCGCTTGGCGGCGGTGAGGAGCTGAATCAGTAGCCGTACGACGAGGGCGGCGGCGTGGTGTTGGGGTCGGCGACGCCCGGCCCACCGCGGTCCAGCGGGAGCAGCACGCGATCGGGGAGCTGGCGCGACCAGAAGAGGCCGACGAGGGGCACCGCCCCGATGAGGAACAGCGGCGTGCCGAGCAGGAGCGAACAGCCGCCGACGCTGGCGACGACCGGGATGTTCCACTCCTCCTGCTTGAGCTGCTTGCGCAGGGGCTTGTAGCCGGGGAGCGTCGCCTCGACGTCGTAGACCTTCTCCCAGCCCGTGGTCTCGTTGTAGGTCACCGGCGCTTTGCCGACCTTCTCGCCGTTGACCTTGATCTCGGCGCCGGTGGGGTCGCTGTCGATGATGACGGCGTGGGAGCACGCGCTCAGGAAGAGGACGGCGACGACGGGGGCGAGGACCTTGCGCATACGCGATGGCTCCAGATCGAATACGACGGAACGGACTGACCGGCCTTAGATAACGCCCTCCGGGAGGACAAGTCCACGCTCGGCGGCTGCCTGTGCGAATGCAGGCGGGATCCTCGCCCGGACCGGGGACCGCTCCGGGAGCGCCAGGGTCCACGCGTGCAGCAGGTGCCACGGCACGCCCTCCTCGACGGGGGCGCCGTAGAGCGCGTCGCCGACGAGCGCGTGGCCTGCGGCGGCGAGGTGGACGCGGATTCGGTGCCTCCTGCCCCCACGCATGCGCACCTCGAGCAGCGTGTGCGCGGGCCCGTGGGCGAGGGGCGTCGCCGCGGTGTGCGCGGGCCGGGCGCGGGCGTCCTGGACGTCGACGCGCATGCGCCGCGGGTCACGCGGGTCGTGGGCGAGGGGCGCGTCCGTGGTGAGCGCGGCGCGCGCGACGCCGTGCACGAGCGCGAGGTAGCTCTTGTCGACGCCGTCGCCCGCGAACGCGGCGCGCAACGACCGCCACGTCCCGCGGTCGCGGGCGAGCGCGAGGCAGCCTGACGTGCCCGTGTCGAGGCGGTGCACGAGGCCGCCCTCGCGCGGGTCCTCGGACGCGGCCGCGATTTCGGGGAAGAGCGCCACCAGCGCGTCGACGACGGTGCCGCCCTCGCCGGGGACGAGCGGGTGGCACGGCATGCCCGCGGGCTTGTCGACGACGACGACGCGGTCGTCGACCCGGAGCCGCGGGACCACGTCGGGCCCGGGAACGAGCCACGCGCCGTGACCCTCGACGACGACGGCGGCGCCGGCGGCGAGGGCGTCGCCCTTTTTCACCTTGCGTCGGTCGACGCGGACACGGCCGGCTTCGAGCAGGCGGCGCGCAGCGCCGGTGGACAGATCGAGGAGCGCGGCGACGACACGGTCCGCGCGCGCGCCGTCGAGCTCGCCGGGCACCACGACGCCCACGTCGTCCGCGGCGCCGCTCGAGGGCGCCCCGGGGGGCCGCGCAGGGCCCGTCACGGGAGGACCACTTCGGCGCGCCGGCCGCGCACGCGCTCGGCGAGCGCCAGCTCCGGGTCGGGCTCGCCGGCGACGGCGCGCAGCACCGAGAGGAAGCAGCGCATGTCCTCGCGGCACGAGGCGTAGGCCTCCTGGTAGACGCGCTGCTTGAGCGAGTAGATGCCGAACGCCGACAGCTCGGCGTTGTTGTCGGGCAGCCGCGCGTGGCGCAGGTGATACGACAGGAGCGTCGGCGCCACCTCGTCCTGCCAGTGGCGCTGGTGCTCGAGGAAGATGCGGTCCTTGCGGGCGAGGATCTCGGCGTCGGAGAGCGCTCCGCTCTGCGCGAACAACACGCGCAGGTCGAACGCGAGGGCGCCGACGGCGCGCACGTAGGCGTCGTCGTCGCGGTCGAGCTCCACCATGCGCTTGGCGATCTGCGAGTCCTCGCCGTAGTGCTCGACGACGAAGCGCCGCCGCCCCTCCTTGCCGATGAAGGTCGCGAGCCCCTCGTTGAACGCGCCCTGCCCCGGCACGAAGATGGTGGCGTGCGCGAGCTCGTGGATGACGGTCTCCACGATGTCGAGCTCGTCGCCGTGAAACAGCATGGTCGACAGGACGGGGTCCGGCGCGAACCCGAGCAGCGAGTACGTGGTCACGGGCCGCACGTCGACGTCGTAGCCCTGCCCCGCGAGCTCCTGCGCGAGCCCCTCGGCGGCGTCGAGGTGGAAGGAGCCGCGGTACGGCAGCGCGCCGAGCACCGGGTAGCGCCAGGTGTACGGATCGAGCGAGGTGCGCGGCGCCGCCGACACGACGTAGACGACGGCGGGGGCGTCGAGGAACACCACGGTGCGGTACTGAAAGCCGACGTCGAGCCCGATCTCCTCCTTGGCGAAGTCGCGCGCGGCCACGGCGAGCGACAGCCGGTGCTTCACCGCGTGCGGGGTATCGGGATCGGCGAGGAGCGGCGCGATGGGGCGGGCGGCGGCGAGGACCTCGGCCTGGCCGAGCCCCTGCTCGACGAGGTAGTCGGCGTCGGCGCACGACGCCGCGCACACGGCGAGGGCGACGGCGACGGCCGTGCGGCAGGTCATCCGGGCAGCGGGATGGTCAACAGCGGCATCGCCGGCGCGAACGACGCCGACCGCGACGGCGACGACGGCAGGAGCGCCGCCGACGACGGCGGCTCCTTCCAGTGCGGGTTCACGGCGTAGCCGCTCTTTGGCGTGGCGCTGACGGACATGCCCCAGGCGCCGATGAGCGCGGGGACGCCGACGAGCGCGATGCCCCCGATGACGATGGCGGGCAAGGAGCCGAGGAGCGAGAACACGACGATGGCGCCGACGCCGGCGCTGCCGGTGAATTCCACGAGCCCCTGCAGGCCGCCGATGAGCATCAGGCCCACGCCGAAGGTCACGGCGCTGACGCCGGCGCCGAGGAGCGAGCCGGCGATGTGGGCGCCGAGGGCGACGAGGTAATTGCCGTCGTAGACCTTGCTGGTGTTGTTGAAGACGAGGTACGCCGCGAGCGCCGCCCCGGCGGACTCGAGGAACAGATAGCCCCCGGCGAGCCCGATGATGAACGGCGCGAGCGTCGCAGGCGAGCTGCTCGCGAGCGCTGCGGCGCCGGTGATGCCGATGTATGCGGTGGGGAGGCCGACGAGGACGTGGGTGCCGAGGGCGACGACGCTGGACGCGCCCGCGGCGAACCAGAAGGCGCGCCCGTCGTCGAGGATCCAGCCGTAGCGCGGCGGCACCACCAGCGACGGCGTCGCGGCCGCGAGGGCGCGCCCGGCGTCGAGGCCGGGCGACGCCGTGGACGCAGCGAGCGCGCCCGAGAGGCGGGGCACGTCGAGGTGGAGCCGGGGCACGTCGAGCCGCGCCAGCCGCAAGAGGTCCACCGGCGCCGCGCTCACCCCCTCGAGGAGCGCAGCTCCCTGGGCGAGCGGCGAGGGTGTCGCCGGAGAGGCGAGGGACGCGCAGACGGCGAGGGCGGCGGTGAGCACGGACGGAGCGTAATACGAACCACGCCTCGCGCGCGCGCCACCCGACGACGGGGACGCGCGTCGCCGGGGCAGCTCGGCGACGGCCCACGACCACGAGGGCGCCGACGGCCGTTCGCGCGTCGGCTTACGGGAGCGCGGCGGCCAGGGTCTTGCCGATCTCGGCGGGCGTGGGCGCGACGCGGATGCCGGCGGCCTCGAGGGCCTTCACCTTCTCCGAGGCCGTGCCCTTTCCGCCCGAGATGATGGCGCCGGCATGTCCCATACGCCGCCCCGGAGGCGCCGTGCGGCCGGCGATGAAGCCCACGACGGGCTTTTTCATGTTCGCCTTCACCCACGCGGCGGCCTCTTCCTCGGCCGAGCCGCCAATCTCGCCGATCATGATGACGGCGTGGGTGTCCTTGTCCGCGTTGAACAACGACAGCACGTCGATGAAGTCGGTGCCGTTCACCGGGTCTCCGCCGATGCCGACGCAGGTGGACTGCCCGATGCCGAGCGCGGTGAGCTGCCCCACCGCCTCGTACGTGAGCGTGCCGGACTTGGAGACCACGCCGACGTTGCCGGGCTTGTGGATGTGCCCCGGCATGATGCCGAGCTTGCACTGGCCGGGCGTGATGACGCCGGGGCAATTCGGGCCCACCAGGCGCGTCTTCGACTGCGTCTTCAGGACCTGCTTCACCTTCACCATGTCGAGCACGGGGATGCCCTCCGTGATGGCGATGACGAGCTCGAGCTCCGCGGCGACGGCCTCGAGGATGGCGTCGGCGGCGAACGGCGGAGGCACGTAGATGATGGACGCGTTGGCGCCGGTGGCCTTCTTGGCAGCCGCGACCGTGTTGAAGATCGGGACCTTGCCCTCGAACGTCTGCCCGCCCTTGCCCGGCGTGACGCCCGCGACGATGAAGGGCGACGAGCCGTGCGAGGAGCCCGGGCTGTTCTGCGTGCCGTACTCGAGCATCTGCTTGGCGTGGAAGCTGCCCGCGTCGCCCGTGATGCCCTGGACGATCGCCTTGGTGTTCTTGTCGAGGAGGATGCTCACTTCTTCTTCTCGCTGGCTTCGAGGATGAGGTCGTCGGTGGGGTCGTCGAGGTTCACGAGGTCGTCGTGATCGGGCATCTCGTACGGCGGCCGCTCGCCCGAGCTGAGCCGCGACCCGAGGTTCTTCAACATGCCCACGGCGAGCCGGCCGCGCGGCGGGGTCCGCTCTCCCCTCATGCGGCACCCCGCGCGGCGGCCACGGCCTTCTTGGCCCCGTCGCCCATGTCGTCGGCGGCGGTGATGGCGAGCCCGGACTCCTTGAGGATCTTCTTGCCCAGGTCCACGTTGGTGCCCTCGAGGCGCACGACCAACGGCACCTTCAGCCCGACCTGCTTCGCGGCGGCGACGACGCCGTTGGCGATGACGTCGCACTTGGCGATGCCGCCGAAGATGTTGACGAAGACCGCCTTCACGGACGGGTCCTTCAGGATGATCTTGAAGGCCGCCGTGACCTTCTTCTCGTCGGCGCCGCCGCCGACGTCGAGGAAGTTGGCGGGCTCGCCGCCCTCGTGCTTGATGATGTCCATGGTGGCCATGGCCAGGCCGGCGCCGTTCACCATGCAGCCGATGTTGCCCTCGAGCGCGATGTAGCTGAGGTCGAACGCCTTGGCCTCGCTCTCGCGCGGATCCTCCTCGTGGGGGTCGCGCATGTCGACGATGTCGTTGTGGCGGAACAGGGCGTTGTCGTCGAAGTTGAACTTGGCGTCGAGCGCGAGCAGCTCGCTGTCCTCGGTGACCACCAGGGGGTTGATCTCGGCGAGCGACGCGTCGCTGCCGACGAAGGCGTTGTAGAGCCCGACGAGGAACGCCGTGCCCTTGCGCACCTGCTTGGCGTCGAGGCCGAGGCCGAAGGCGAGGTTGCGCGCCTGGTAGGGCATCAGGCCCACCGTGGGGTCCACCCACTCCTTCAGGATCTTGTCGGGGCTCTCCTCGGCGACCTTCTCGATCTCGACGCCGCCCTCCGTCGACGCCATGACGCAGACGCGAGCGGTGACGCGGTCGATGACGAGCCCGACGTAGAGCTCGCGCGCGATCTTGCAGCCCTGCTCGACGAGCACCTTCCGCACGAGCTGGCCCTCGGGGCCCGTCTGGTGCGTCTTGAGCATCATGCCGAGGATGTCGTTGGCGTGCTTGCGCGCGTCTTCGCGCGTCTTGGCGAGCTTGACGCCGCCCCCCTTGCCGCGGCCGCCGGCGTGGATCTGCGCCTTGATGACGCACGGGTACCCGAGCCGCTCCGCCGCTTCCTCCGCCTCCCGCACGCTGGTGCACACGACGCCCGTCAACGTCGGCACGCCGTATCTGCGGAGGATCTCCTTGCCCTGGTACTCGTGGATCTTCATGGGGCCGGGCCTAACAGACGCGGATCCACTGCTCAACGGCGGGTTTTTCGCGTATCGCCGCGGCATGCACCCCACGCTGCCCGTCGCGCCCGGGAGCCGCGGACGACGCCCGCTCGAGCGCCTCGGCCCGCCGCGGCCCGTGGACGTTCTGCTCGACAAGGACGCCCTCGCCGCCGGCCTCCATCTCGACACCTGCCCGCAGTGCGGCGCGAACCCGGCCGGCACCACGCCGCCGCGCACCCTTCAGTGGGTGTCGCCGTTCATCTGGTTCGCCTTTCTGATCAGCCTCATCGTCGTCGTCATCCTCCACTACACGCTGCGCGTGCGGGTGACGACGGCGCTGCCGCTGTGCGCCGACTGCGCGGCCGCGGACCGCCGCGGCCGACGGCTCGCCGCCCTCGGCCTCCTCGGTGTCGTGCTCGGCCCCGTCGTGCTCGGCGCCGCGGGCACCGTCGTCGGCGCGGGCGGCGTCGGCGCTGCCGTCGGCCTCGTCGCGGGCCTCGTCGGCGCGGTGACCGCGCAGGTGAAGCTGGCGCCTCAGATGATCGTGTGCCGCAGGATCGACGCGCAGGAAAAGACCGTCACCCTGCGCGCGAGCCCGACGTGGCGAAGCGTGCTCGAGCGCGAGCAGCCCGAAGCGCTGCGCTGACGCGCGCTCGACGTCATTCCGCGTCGGCGGGCGAGAGCACCGGCGGCAACAACGCCAGGTCGGCGGGGGCGCCGGGGCGATCGAGGCGGTTGCGCGTGAGGGCCGACTCCGAGGGCGTGCGCACGTCCCAGGCGAGGCCGAGGGCCTCCATGAGCCGAATGACATAGTAGGAGATGTCGATCTCCCACCAGTAGAAGCCCTGGTTGGCGGAGGCGCAGAAGTGGTGGTGGTTGTTGTGCCACCCCTCGCCGCACGTGATGAGCGCGAGCAGCGCGTTGTTGCGGCTGGTGTCGGTGGTGGCGTAGCGCCGCGACCCGAACACGTGCGAGAGCGAATTGATGGTGAAGGTGCCGTGCCACAAAAGCGTGGTCGACAGGAAGAACCCGATGAGGAGCATGGACCAGCCGCCCACGAGGAACGTCCCCACGCCGAGGATGGTCGGGGGGATCCACCAGTGCTTGTTCAGGAAGCGCAGCTCGGGGAACTTGGCGAAGTCCTTGATCCGATCCCACTGCGTGTCCTCGTAGTCGGGCACGAGCATCCACAGGATGTGGCTCCACATGAAGCCGCGCTTGGGCGAGTGGATGTCCTGATCCTGATCGGAGTAGCGGTGGTGGTGGCGGTGGTTCGCGGCCCACCACAGGACGCCCTTCTGCGCCGAGGTGGTGCCGAGGAACGCCATCAAGAACTGCATCACGCGGCCCATCTTGTACGTCTTGTGCGAGAAGTACCGGTGGTAGCCCGCTGTGATCGCGAACATGCGCACGTAATAGAGCGCCACGCACACGACCCAGTCTTGCCAGCTCACGCCCGTGAAGAAGGCGAGCAGCGGCAGCAGGTGCACGAGGACCATCGGGATCTGGCGGATGGGATCGATGCGCTGCGCGGCGTTCATGGGGACCACCCTAGGAACGCGTCGTCACGGGCTTATCACCGCGACCTGGAAATTCGGGTGGATCCGAGCCACCCGGAAGGGGACGGTGCTACGGCCTCGCCACGTACTCCGCGGCGAGCCACCTTGTGGGCGGCTTCGCCGAGTGAGCCTTATTTTTCGTCAGCCTTTCAGCTCTGCATGCGGCCCTTGCCGTGCGTCTTGGCGTGCGCGAGGCGCTGGCGGCCGAGGGCCATGAGGCTGTCTGACAGCGTGTGGAAGCGGTCGAGCACCTCGCCCGATCCCGTCTTCGAGCCGCTGTCACCCATGTCCGTCTGCGACGTGGCGGATTGGAACATCAGGGAGTCGGCGCCCGGCTGGGTGCCTGCCGCGAGCGATCCGCCCGGCGCCGTCTGGTAGTCCGCGTCCGCCTCGATCACCTCGAGCAAGCCCGCCGCTCCGATGGAGAGGGTCACCGGGATCTGCACGTCGTCGAAGCCGAAGGCGGTCTCACCGATGATGCGCAGGATCCGTTGTCCGAGGACGACGGCGCCGTCCTTGTCGACCTCGGGCGTGATGATGCAGAACTCGCCGCCGCCGGTGCGGGCGAAGATGTCCTCGCGCCGGATGCGGCGCGCGAGGCGCTTGCCGAGCTGCGCCAGGACGGCGTCGCCGGCGAGGTGGCCGAATTCCTCGTTGATGCGCGCGAAGTCGTCGACGTCGAACATGATGAGCGACAGCGGCCGGCGATAGCGCGACGCGCGCGAGACCTCGCGCACCAGCGCCTCGCGGGCATAGCGGGCGTTGAAGCAGCGGGTGAGCCCGTCGATGGTGGTGAGGCGGTAGATCTCCTCGTAGTACGCGGCCTCGATGTTGTCGGTGCTGAGGTACTTGAGGATGGTGCGGCCGACCTTCAGCAGGTCGCCGGTTGAGAGCGTGCGCTCTGTAATCGGCTCGTCATTGACGTAGGTGCCGTTGGTGCTCCCAAGGTCCGAGAGCGTCACCCCGCTCTCCGACAGCAACAGCCGCGCGTGACGACGAGAGACGCTCTCGTGATCGATCTGGATGGCGGCCTGGGAGGACCGCCCGATGAGGATCTCGCCGGGCTTCAGGACGTACTTGTGGCCGATGGCCTGGCCGTAGATGACGACGAGGCAGGCGTCCGCTTTCGGCTTTCGATCGCCGATCTTCGAGATGACGGTAACGACGGTCTTCCGCCGCAGATTCACGCGTCTGCTCCCGTCCCCGACCCAGAAACCATCCCCCCGGATGCCTTGAATTCACTCGTGAGCCGCGTCACGGCCCAACCTAGCACGCATCGCCGGCCGACGTGGAGGGCGAGACGGTCCGCTTGGTCGATCAACGATTTTGAGTCACCCAGGGCGGCCATCCGTGCGGAGGAGACGCCGCAGGGCGCGATGAGCTCGAAGAGCGACAGATCATTCGCCACGTTGATCGCGAGCCCGTGGGTGACGACGCCGCGCTCCACCCGGAAGCCCACCGACGCGAGCTTGCAGCCGTCCCGTGTATAGACCCCGGCCCCGCGCGCCTCGAGGCACGCCTCGGCGTCGACGCCGTTGTCGCGCGCGAGGTCCACGGCCGCCGCGAGGAGCGCCCGCGTGAGCCCGGGGACGTCGAGGCCGAAGCGCGAAAGCGGGATCACCGGATAGACGACGAGCTGGCCGGGGCCGTGGGCGGTGGCGCCGCCCCCGCGCTCGATGCGGCGCACGAGCACGCCGCGGGCGTCGAGGGCGCCGCGGGCGATCAGCTGCGACTCCGGCGCGTGTCGCCCGAGGGTGACGACCTCCTCGCGGTGGCTGCCGACGAACACCGTGCCCGGGTGCGCGGCCGCGACGACGGCGTCGCGCGCCGCGCGCATCTGCGCGAGCGCGGCGTCGTAGGGCCAGTCGAGGTGGACCTTGAGGGTGGGCGCCGGCACCGTCGATTGCGACGGGAGGGAGCGGCCGCGCATCAAATGCCGACGAGGAGGCGGGCGCCGAAGTTGTACGCGAGGCCGGCCCCGATGATCTTCTTCATCTGGGCCTCGATGTTGTACTCGGAGCGGACGTACTTGAAGTGGCACGTCTCGGTGTCGAAGACCGCGCAGCAGCTCCGCGGATCGTAGTCGCGGGGCTGCCCGATGCTGCCGACGGTGATGATGTACTTGAAGTCCTTGCGGACCACGAACTCGGGGCCCTTGACGTTGTAGGCCTCGTCGGTGCCGAGGGCGAACGAGCGCGTCAGGTGCGAGTGCCCGATGAACGTCACCCAGGCGAGCTGCTCGCGGAACTTGAGCAGCTCCTTGGCCTTCTCCTTGGTGAAGATGTACTCGAACTCCTCGGGGCATACGGGGCTTCCGTGGCAGAAGTCGATGTCGCCGGCCCAGCCGTTGTTGCCGGAGCCGTCGACGCGGTGGCGGTACGGGAGGTTCTTGAGCCAGTCGAGCGTCTCGGGGCTCACCTGGGCCTTGCACCAGTCGAGCGCGTGGCGGGCGGCGTCGTAGTAGTAGCTGTAGTCCATGCGGCCGGAGACGGCGGCGTCATGGTTGCCGACGATGCAGACATCGACGAGGCTGCGCACGCGCTGGGCGCACTCCTCGGGGTTTGCCCCGTAGCCGACGATGTCGCCGAGGCAGATGTAGCTGTCGATGTGCTCCTTCTCGAGGGCCTTCAGGCTCTCGGTGAGGGCTTCTATGTTCCCGTGGATGTCGGAGATGATCCCGTAGCGCATCGTTTTTTGAACCGAGTGGCCAGGATGGCAAGGGTTGTGAGCGCGAGCAAGCTTCCATCTGCACTGCTGCCCTGTTCGGTACATGTGCAGCCCGCGGCGCTGACCTGGACCGAGGCCGGCGCATACGACGCCACGCGGCCCCCGGTGTGCTCGAGGACGCCGTAGACGAAGTGCTCCCCGGGCTCGAGCCCGGCGAGATCCCAGCGGAACACCCGCGCCCCGTCCGGCCCGGCCGACAGCCCGCCCGCGATGGGGGAGCCGTCCTCACCGCGATCGTCGTTGTCGTCGAACAGACTGATGGTTCCCGTCTCGCCCTCCGGGAGCTGGACGGTCCAGGTGATCGCCGCGGCGCCGTCCTGGACGTCGTTGACGCCGTCGGGCTTGTCGAGCTTGAAGTCGACGATGGTCGGTCCGGTGCCGCCGATCTGCACCGTGCCCGGGGCGTAGGCGAAGCTCTCGGCGCCACGGGTGTCCCTGGCGCGGGCGAAGATGTGCACGGTCCCCGGCGGCAAGCCGGTCGTGTCGAACGAAGCCGACGCCCCCGCGCCGCCGGGCAGGCCCTGGGCGAAGCGGACGCCGGCGTTGCCGGAGGCGTCGAGGGACCAGAAGAGGTCGACGCTGACGGCGTCGCCCACGTCGGGGTCGGACGCGGAATACACCACGTTCACCAGCGCCGCGGTCTCGGCGCCGGCGGGCTCGGCCACGCTGACGGTGGGCGGGGTGTTCGGCGTCGGCTCCCCTTCGCCTTCTCCTCGCCTCTCCTTCGCCCTCTCCCTCGCCTTCTCCCTCGCCCTCGCCCTCTCCTTCGCCCGCCGACGCGGGGCTCTCCGCGCCGGGGCTCGAGGGGCTGCCGTCTTGCCACGACGTCGCGAGCGCGCCGTCGGCGAGGGGGAACACGCGCTCCATGGTCCGCTTCGGGGTGTTGTTGTCGCCGGCGAGCCAGGCGCCGCCGTCGGCGTTGGCGATGTCGCAGCCAGCGTCGGCGCAGGTGCCGCCGGGCGCCGGGCAAAGGCACAGCGCCTGGCCGCCGTTGGTGAGGCCGCCGCCGAGGGAGAAGTCGACGCCGCCGGGCGCAGGGAGCGGCACATCGGTGGTTCGCTGGAGCACGAGGAACGCGCCCGCGTCGAGGCTCTGCGCGGGCAGCGGCCGCACGGTGCTCCCCTGGATGAGGACGAAGCCGGAGAGGTCGACGGGCTGCGCGCCGGGGTTTTGGATCTCGATCCACTCGTGGCTGGAGCTCGCGTCGTCGCCCATCCACGCCACTTCGGTGATCACCGGATCGGCCCGTGCCGCGCCGGCGCCGAGGACGAGGACGGCGACGACGGCGGCGGCGGCGGAGGCGTGGCGGAGCATGCCGGGACTCTAGCGCACCCTCACCACCCCGACGCCACCGGCGGCGACGACGGCGCCGGCCTGTGCGCGGGCGCGTCCGCCTTCGGGTTGACGGGCTTGCCGTCCGCGCCCACGAGGGTGGCGAGGGTGCCGTCGTAGACGATCCCCTGGTCCGCCGTGGGCAGGCCGCGCAGGTTCGTGATCAAGAAGGCGCCGTTTTCGCACGCGGCCTCGCGGAGCGTCTTCATGGCGCCGTCGGGCCCCTGCTCCTTGAGCTTGTCCCGCGGCCAGTCGAGGACGATGCGCCCGATGTCGACGTGCGGTCGGGTCACCTTCTGCCCGTCCTCGAAGATGTCGACGTGGCAGCCGCCCGGCCGCGCTTCGAGGGCGGGCGCCCCGCTGTCTCTGTCGAGCTTCACCGGGTTGAGCGTGGTGAGGCACGCCGCGGCCCCCAGGGCGGCGCCGGCGAAGAGCGCGACGACGCCGCGGCGGCGCGGGCGCTCACGGGATCACCCGGAGCGCGCGCGGCCGGTGCCCGGCGGCAGCGGCTGCGCGGGACTGGGCCTGCGCCGCTTCGGCCGCGTGATAGCTCGAGCGGACGAAGGGGCCGGCGAAGACGTGGTGCAGCCCCGCCGCCTCGCCGTGGGCCTTGAAGCGCGCGTAGCTGTCGTCGTCGACGTAGCGGTCCACGGGCCAGTGCGCGAGCGTGGGCCGCAGGTACTGGCCGACCGTGGCGATGTGCACGCCGAGGGCGCGCATGGTGTCGAGCGTGGCGAGGACCTCGTCGTCGCGCTCGCCGAGCCCGACCATCATGCCGCTCTTCACCGACCCGTGTCCGCGGCGCGCCGCGTGGGCCAGCAGCGCGCACGTGTGCTCCCAGCGCGATTGCGGGCGCACCTGCCGGTAGAGCCGCTCGACGGTCTCGAGGTTGTGGTTGAAGACGTCGGGGCCGGCGTCGAGGACGACGTCGGCGAGGGCGAGGTCGCCGCCGAAGTCGGGCACGAGCACCTCCACCGCCGCCTGCGGCAGCCGCGCCCGCACCGCGCGCACGCAGGCGGCCCAGTGGTGGGCGCCGCGATCGGGGAGGTCGTCGCGGTCGACGCTGGTGATGACGACGTGCGCGAGGCCGAGGGAGGCGGCGGCGTCGGCGAGCTTGTCGGGCTCCCCGGCGTCGAGGGGCCGCGGGCGGGCCGTGGTGACGTTGCAGAAGTGGCAGCGCCGCGTGCAGCGATCGCCCGCGATCATGAAGGTGGCGGTGCCGGACGCGAAGCACTCGCCGAGGTTCGGGCAGCGCGCCTCCTCGCAGACCGTCGACAGCCCCCGCGCGCGCATCAGGGCGCGCACGCCGTCGACGCCGCCGCCCCACGCCGGCTTCATCCGCCGGCGCAGGCGCTCGGGGAGCCGCAGCGGGGCGTCCGCGGTGGCGGGCATCAGGGCGCGTCCGGGTGGGACGTGCCGCAGCTCGGGCAGCGCGGCTCGTGGTGGCGCTCGCCGCAGCGGCACATGACGGTGCCGAGGTCCGCGCGCTTGTTGCGCTTTGCCGCCGGCGCCTCGGGGCGCGACGCGCGGGGAGGCGGGCGGGTGGCCGACGGCGACGGCTCGAAGCCGTCGACCGGGAGCGTACTGACCTCGGCGTCGACGCGAAAGATGTCCGAGTGGAAGATCCCGCTCACGGGCTGCGCGAAGACGTCGCCGACGGCGTCGCGTCCCGTCGCCTCGAGCCCCGTGACCTCGAGGCCCGGCGCGCCGCCGCGCACGTCGCCGACCTCGGCGAAGCGCCCGCTGTCGAGGCCGAAGACGGGCTGCGCGTCGACGTGATCGGGGGTGAAGCGCTTGAACAGCGAGCTGTCGATGAGGCCGGGGATGTCCTCGACCGGTACCTCACCGACGCTCTTGAAGCGCCCCGACTCGATGGCCATGTCGAAGGGGTTGGGGCGGTCGGCGCGCGTGGCGGGCGTGGGCACCGCGCCCGGCGGCAACGGCAGTCCCGCCGCCTGCAGCGCCTCGATGATCTGCGCGAAGGTCGGCTGGGGGGGCGGGCTCTGCCCGTACTGGAAGGTCTGCCCGCAGCTCCGGCACGCGCGCTCTCCGAAGACGAGCGCACCCTTGCAGCGCGGGCAGGCGGCGACCTGCAGCGCCATCAATGCGAGCCTGCGAGCTCGCGGCGCAACTTGGTCTGGAACTCCTCGAAGGAGCCGGGCTGCTGCACCGGCACGTGCAACGCGTACCAGTACTTGTTGCCGCCGACGTCGGTGAACGAGATGCGCCAGACCTGGCCGGTGTTCTTGTTCAGCAGGTACGTCGACCCGGGCGTGTCGACGATCTCGAACGGGTGGCTGGTCTCCAACGACGGCGTCGGCTCCACGTTCTTCTTGGTGCCCTGGGCGAACAGCGCTCCCGCGGTGGCGAGCGAGCCCACGAGGACACCGGCGGCGAGATAGGCGAGCTTCATGGTTCCCCGGTCTACCACGTCCGGCTCAGGACGCGTTCTGCTCGCGGTCCTTCATCATCCGGTAGAACTTCCGCTGGATGTCGGGCTCGACGTCGTAGTTCTTCTTGAGCTCGCTGGCGAGGAACTGCTCCACCACCTTGCCCACGAAGGGGATCTTGACGTTGATGTGCCCCTCGATGATCCGGCGGGTGCCCTCGCCCTGCGGCTCCAGCTTCCAGACGCCGTGGGCCTCGAGGATGTCCTTCACCTTGTCCTTCAAGGGAACGATGGTCCAGTGGATGGCGTGCTCCGTGGGCTCGAAGCGCGTGTCCTCGTGCCACGTGAGCATGTCCTCGTTGACGACGCGCCGCGCGCTCGCGGGGATGTCGCCGCCGGCGACGACCTTGAAGCGCCACTCGACGCGGCCGTCGCCGAGGTCCTTCTTGTCGACGAGGTCGCGGCTGCGAAACGCAGGCATGCCGCTGAGCATCGCGATGAGCTCGGGGTGGTTGAGGTACCTCTCGAAGAGGTCCACGGGGATGTCGGGGAACTGGTGCTCGAGCCGGAAAGACGTCGCCATGCGCGCCGTCTAGTCCACGCGCAACAGCACGTCGAGCACCTGCTTGGGCAGGCCGGAGGCGGTCCGGTAGTAGGTCTGCTTCCCGGCGTGGCGGGTGGCGACGAAGCCGAGGTTGCGGAGCTGCTTGAGCATCGTCGACGTCGCCGACAGCGACAGCCCGAGGACGGCGGCGACGTCGCCGACGCACAGCTCGCTCGCGGCGAGCGCGAGCATGGCCTGCACCCGCGAGGGGTGGGCCAGGCCCTGCAACCGATCGGCCGCGCGCAGGATGCGCTCGTGATCGGGCATGGCGTCGAGCACGCGCTCGACGTTCTCGGGGTCGAAGACCGCGATCTCCTTGGGCTCGTCGCGGAAACGCTCGGCGCCCGCGGGCCTCCGCTTGGCGCGAACTTTGGGGCGGAAGGTGTCGTTGCTGCGGCGCTTCTTGTCTTTCTTGCCCATGGGTCCACGCTTCCACGGCTCTAGAACCGACGCAAGTTTCCGGCTTCGCGTCGCCCCCACGACGACGACGACGGTGACGACGACGACATCGATGCGTGAGGCGCTACGCGTCGAGGCCGTCGAGCGCGCGGCGGAGGTCGGCGGTGAGCGAGCGGGCGCGGGGCAAGAGCGCCTCGAGGACCTTCACGCGCAGGGCGCGGTCCGGGCGCGCGCCGGGGGCGAGCGCCGCGAGCCGGCTGACCGCGGCGCGGGCGTCGGTGCGCGCCGCGGCGGCGCGCGTGGCGGGGCTCAGCGACACGAGCGTCAGCGCGGCGAGGAGCGGGCCGGCGTCGTCGACGTCGACGGCCTCGAAGATGCGGACGATCTCGCCGCGCGCCCTCGCGCCGCCCATGCGGGCGAGCAGGGACAGCGCGCCCACCGGGTCCTCTGCGAGCACGGCCAGGGCGTCGTCGACGAGGCCGGGGGCGCAGGCGACGTCGCTGGCGGCGACGGCGTCGCGGGCGTCGGCGCGCGCGCGCAGCAACGGACCGAGCACGTCGCGGGCCTCTTCGGGGTGCACGCTCTCGCACACCGCCACCGTCGACGGCAGGTGCACCCCGGGCCGCGCGAGCACGGCGTCGCGCGCCTCGGGCGTGCCCAGGCGCGCGAGGAGCTGCGCGGCGGCGACGCGCCCTTCGTCGTCGGCGCCGGGGGTGTCGAGGAGCAGCGTGTGCAGGCGGAGCTGCGCACCGGCGGAGAAGCGCTCGAGGGAGCGCGGCAGCCGCGCGGTGGCCATCCGCTCCACCCGCGCGGCGGGGGGCAGCGCCGCGAGCGCCGCCTCGAGGCGCGCGTCGTCGAGCCCGTCGACGGGGACATAGCGCGCGGCGAGCCCCGCGGCGACGCCGAGGTCCCACGGCACCGGCTCCTCGTCGCGCCGCGCCCACACCGCCGCGGGCGCGATGCGCGCGACCGCCTCCGCCGCGCGGGTGCGCAGAGGCAACGGCAGGCGCGCGTCGTCGAGCATCACCAACAGCGCGCGCTCCACCGCCGGCGAACGCGGCGCCCGCAGCGGGAGCAGACCGAGCGCGCGCGCGCGGCGCTCCACCTCGGCGGGGGCCATGCGCCGGAGCGCGTCGGGCAGCCCCTCGACGGCACGCGCCAGGGCGTCGGGCGGGGCCCACGCGTGCACGTCGACGTCGCCGAAGCGCCCGCGGGCGCAGGCGTCGACCAGGTGCGGGATGCCCGTGGACGCCAGGAGCCCGCCGAGCTCCGCCTGGTTTTTGCCCTTCGCCTCCTGGGCGAGCCCCTCGACGACCGCGACGGCGCGCGCGCCGTCGGCGGTGGCGAGCGCGTCGAACGCGGCGCGGCGGTTGGCGCCCCGCCGCGTCTTGATGTGCCTGCCGAGGCGGGCGAGCTTGTCCTCGAGCGGCTCCGCGGGGAGCGCGTCGCGCCGCAAGGAGCGTTTGTTGAGGGACACGCTCCGACTATAAGGCGCGCATGTCGCACGCAAGCAGCGCCCCCCGCCTCCTGGTGACCCCCGCCCTGCCCTACGCGAACGGTCCCATCCACATCGGCCACCTCGTCGAGCACGTGCAGGTGTCGACGTACGTGCGCGCCATGCGCATGGCCGGCACCGAGGTCCTGTGCGTCTGCGGCGCCGACAGCCACGGCGCGCCCATCGAGATCGCGGCGCTCAAGGCGGGCAAGGCGCCCGAGGCGCTCGTCGCCGAGGTTCGCGAGGGCCACGCGCGCACGTTCGCCCGGTATCTGTGCGAGTACGACGGCGGCTACGGCTCCACCCACACCGACGAAAACGCCAGGCACGCGGCGCGCATCTACCAGGCGCTCAAGGACAAGGGCCACATCACGCGACGCGACGTCGAGCAGCTCCAGGACCCCACCGACGGGCGCTGGCTCGCCGACCGCTTCGTCAAGGGCGCCTGCCCCGTGTGCAAGACGCCCGACCAGTACGGCGACGTCTGCGAGAGCTGCGGCTCCACCTACCGCGCCACCGATCTCATCGAGCCCAGGAGCGCCATCAGCGGCGCCGTGCCGAAGCTCGCCAAGACCGAGCACATCTTCGTGAAGCTCGGCGACTTCGCGGCCGCGCTCCACGACTACCTCGGCCACAAGGGGGTCCTCGACGACGGGCTGCGCCACTTCCTCGAGACGTGGTTCAAGGAGGGGCTCAAGGACTGGGACGTGTCGCGCGACGGTCCGTACTTCGGCTTCCCCATCCCCGGCGAGACCAACAAGTACTTCTACGTCTGGCTCGACGCCCCCATCGGCTACGTCTCCCTGACCGAGCGCGCCGCCGGGGGGGACTGGCAGAGGTGGTGGAAGGATCCCACGGTCCGCATCCACCACTTCATCGGCAAGGACATCCTCTACTTCCACACGCTGTTCTGGCCGGCGATGTTGATGGCGTCGGGGGACACGCTGCCGGCGGCGGTGCACGTCCACGGCATGCTCACCGTCGACGGACAGAAGATGTCCAAGTCGCGCGGCACCTTCATCAACGCCGACGACTTCGCGGAGCACGCCCCGCCCGAGGCGCTGCGCTACTACTTCGCGGCCAAGCTCACGCGCGCCGCCGACGACATCGACCTGTCCTTCGAGGACTTCGTCAACCGCGTGAACGCGGACCTCGTCAACAACGTGGTGAACCTGGTGTCGCGCACGGTGCCGCAGTTGCACAAGGTGGCCGAGGGCAAGCCCGGCGAGATGGACGAGAGCGCGGGCGGCATGATCGACGAGGTGCTCGGGCTCCTCTCGGGCGTGCCGGAGCTGTACGAGGCGCTCGACTTCGCCGGCGCCGTGCGCCGCGTCGTCGACGCAGCCTCGCTCGCCAACAAGTACCTGCAGGACACGGCGCCGTGGGACGTCGCCAGGAGCGACCCCGAGCGCGCGCGCACCATCCTCACGACGGCGCTGTGGGTGGGCAAGGCGTGCCTGGCGATGCTGAAGCCGGTGGTGCCGGCGGTGGTGGCCAAGCTCGAAAAGATGCTCGGCGTGGACCCGTTCAACTTCGAAAGCGCGCTGATGCCGCTGTTCCCGATGCCCATCAAGCCGTACGAGCGCCTGTTCGAGCGCCTCGAGCTGGCGAAGGTGAGCGCGGTGGTGAAGCCGGCCGACGCGCCAGCGGCGGCGGCGCCCGCGGCCACCAAAGCCAACAAGGGCGGCGGCAAGGGCGGCGACAAGGGCGGCGACAAGGCCGGCGCCGCGGGCGCTCAGCCCCCGGGGGCCGGCGCGCCGTCGGTGATCACCATCCACGACTTCGAGCGCGTCGAGCTGCGGGCGGCCAAGGTGCTGTCGGCCGCGCCCGTCGAGGGCAGCGACAAGCTCATCGCCGTGAAGCTCGACGTCGGCCCCCTCGGCGAGCGCGAGATCTTCGCGGGGCTCCGCCCGCACGTCGCGCCCGAGACCCTCGTGGGCAAGATGGTGGTCATCGTCGCCAACCTCGCCCCGCGCAAGATGCGCTTCGGCACCAGCAACGGCATGATGCTCGCCGCCGGCGACGACGTCCCCACCCCGCTGTCGGCGGAGGGCGCCAAGCCCGGAGACCGCATCCGCTGACGTCAGCGCCGGGGGAGCACTTCGTCGAGCACGCGGCCGACGAGGGAGACCTCGACCTTGCTCCAGGCGTCGGCGTCGTCGTCCGCGCGCAGCGCGTTGCGCGTCTCGCTGACGTGCTTGGTCACAATGAGCGCGTCGGCGTCGGCGTCGACGACGTCGGCGTTCAGCGTGAGCACGTGGCTCACCACCGCTGCGTGGGGCTTTTCCACGTGCGTGTTGATGGCGATGAGCGGCCGCTTCAGGTCACGGGCGAACTCGAGCGCGCCGGCGCGGTCGGCGACGAACTGGTCCGGCGCCTCCACGCAGCGGGCTTCGAGCCCGCGCAGCACGGCGGCCTTGGCACCCTCGTCGACGCTCTTGCTCCACAGGAGCACGATGGCGGTCTTCTGCGCGCAGCTATGCACCACTACCGGCGGCGCCGGCTCGGTGATCTGGCGGCGCAGCACGTGGACAGCGTCGTCGACCACCCGGATGGCCTCGCGCGAGCCGGTGGCCCGGGAGGCGCGCCCGAGGAGGTTGGCGCTGCGCATGGCGCGGCCGCGGCGCTCGCCGGCGGCCGTGTCGAACGCGGTGACGTCGACGGAGAACAGCGTGCCCTGCGTGCGGTCCTCCAGCGCCTCCACGAGGCCTGCGCGGGCCACGAGCAGCCACGGCAGGCGAGCGTCGGCCGCCTCCCGCAGCATCTGCTCGTCGCTGCCCGCCTTGAGCTCGACGAGGTCGAAGCAGCCCCGGGACAGCGCGTCCTCGACGAGGCCGGCGGCGACGGGGTCGCCGTCGTCGACGAACGCGACGCCGGCTTTCACCGTGGTCTCGCACGATGACGGGGTGGGGACGATGGCGGCGAGGGCGAGCGCGAGTGCGATCATCGAGACCCCGGGGCTGAGGTGACGCGCGAGTGGACCCCGTGAAAACCGATGGGGCAACCCCGTTCTTCTCGGTCGATCGGATGAGCCCGGTCACAAGACGGATGGGCCGTGGTAGCCGCCTCTCAAAAGCGGAGGTCGTCATGGGTTTGTTTTCCGGCAAGGTCGTCATCGTCACAGGCTCGGGCAACGGCATCGGTCGCGCCGAGGCCATGTGGTTCGCCGGCAACGGCGCCCACGTCGTCGTCAACGACGTCGGCGGCCAGCGTGACGGCACCGGCAAGGACCAGAAGGCGGCGGACGCCGTCGTCGACGAGATCAAGAACGCCGGCGGCAGCGCCGTGGCCACGTACACATCGGTGTCGGACCTCGACGGCGCGGAGATGATCGTCTGGACGGCGCTCAACAAGTTCAAGCGCGTCGATTGCCTCGTGAACAACGCGGGCATCCTGCGCGACAAGGCCATGCTCAACATGGCCGTCAGCGAGTGGGACGCCGTGCTCGACGTGCACCTCAAGGGCTCGTTTCTGATGACGCGCGCCTTCGCGCGGGCGGCCAAGCAGCAGGGCGCGGGCGACTACGCCATCGTCAACACCACGTCGATGAGCGGGCTCCTCGGCAACTTCGGCCAGGCCAACTACTCGTCGGCCAAGGCCGGCATCTTCGGCCTCACCCGCACCTCGTCCATCGAGCTGCAGAAGCTCGGCTGCCGCGTGAACGCGGTGGCGCCCGTCGCGCTCACGCGCATGACCGAGGACATCCCCTTGATGAGCGGCGTCTCCGCGGACCAGATGGGGCCGCAGCACGTCGCCAACGTCGTCGGCTGGCTCGCCAGCGACGTCGCCAAGGACGTCACCGGCCGCATCATGGGCGTCCACGGCGACAAGGTCTTCGAGTACAAGATGACCCAGTCCGACGGCGTCGACACCGCGCCCAAGGGCGGCTGGACGCCGGAGGCCCTCCAGGAGGCGCTCCCGAAGATCGGCGTCCCCGAGTGACGTGCTCGTCGCCGTCGATGCGGGCGGCGCGCGCGCTCGCCGGGTGCGCCGCCGCCTGCTGCGCGCTCGCGTGCGCTCCCGAGGTGCGGACGTACGAGCGCGACCGGCTCGCCATTCATCACTTCCTCGTCGGCATCGGCAACGTCTGGGCCGTCGAGCGCACCGACGGCGCGCCCGGGCTGGCGCTCGTCGACCTCTCCACCAAGGGCGACGGCGACGCCATCCTCGAGTGCCTCGACGAGATCGGCAGGAAGCCCGAGGACGTCACGCTCGTGTTGCTGACGCACGGCCACTTCGACCACGCCGGCGCCGGCGCGCAGATGCAGAAGGCGCTCGACGCGCCCGTCGCGCTCGGCGCCGCCGACCTCGACTTCGTGCAGAGCGGGGACAGCGTCCCGCCCAGGTCGCTCATCATCGAGGGCGAGCTCGCGCGGCCGTTCCTGGACACGCGCTTCCCGCCGTTCACGCCGGACATCCTCCTCGACGGCGACGTCCGCCTCGACGACTTCGGCATCCCGGGCCAGGTGCTGTCGGTGCCGGGCCACACCGCGGGCTCCGTCGCGCTGGTGCTCGACACGGGCGACGCCTTCGTCGGCGACCTCGTGCGCGGCGTCGACGAAGGCTCCCGCCACGACCCCGCCGGCGATGACGGCCACATGGGCCGCGCGTCGACGCACCTGTACTCCGAAGACGTGCGCGCCGACGCCGAGCACCTCGACCGGATCCTCGGCCTCGGCGCCAGGACCTTCTTCCCCGGCCACGGCCCGTACTTCGACGCCGCCAGCGTGCGCGGCTGGGTCACCGACGAGCTGGGCGCCAAAAACGCCGCGGCGCCGGGCTCTGGTGGCTGAAGGCCGGCGTCGTACGCCGAGGGCCTACGGGGCGTAGCGCGCGCGCCACCTGCCCTCGAGCTGCGCAGGGGTGACGCCGTAGACGTCGAGGACGGCGTCGTCGAAGCGCTTGCCGTCGTCGATGGCAGAGAACAACGCTTTGAACGAGTCCTCGCCGCGCATCTCGGCGAGCATGTCGACGAGGTCGAGGGCGTAGGCGTAGGCGCGAGAGATGCCGTCTTTGCCCTCGAGCCGGTAGAAGCCGCCGCCGCGGAGCTCGGCGAGGGGCGGCAGGCGCCCGCGGCCACCGCGCATGCGGAGCTGCCCGCTGAACCAGCGCGACTTGTGCTGCTCCATGTGCTGCGCGATGCCCTCGTTCATCCAGCTCGGCACGCCGTGCGCGAGCGTGTGCACGAGCGCGTGCGTGTACTCGTGGACGAGGAGGTCGCGCAGCGCGCCGTGCGCGAGGTCCGACGCGCTCTTGCTCACGCGGATCTTGCCGTCGAAGATGCCGCCGCTCCAGTCGGGCGCGGCGATGGTGCCGGTGTACTCGGCGCCCGTGTAGAACACGACGGTGACCGGCGCGCGCGGCCGCAGCCCGAGGCGCTCACCGAGCTCGTCCCACGCCTCGTCGAGGACGGCGAGGGCTTGCCTGGCGAGCGCTTCGTCGTCGTCGCCCTCGAAGCGCGCGATGAAGTGCTGCGAGCGCACGCCCGAGAAGCCCTTTTCGAGGCTCTGCCTCTTGCGGATGTCCGCGAGCCGCGCGGCGTAGCGCGGATCGAGCTCGGCGGCGTCCTGATAGGCGTACAGCGCGTGCACGCCGTCGTTTTGCAGCTCGTACGCCTCGCCCGCGGCCGCGCGCAGCCCGGCCCGCCAGCTCGTCGGCAGCGACGGCCCGAGCTTGTCGGCGCCGTCCTCGAGCAGCTCGGCGCGCGCCGCGAGGTCGTCGACGCCGCGGGCGGTCGCCAGCAGCCGCTCGGCCGCGGCGACCGCCTCGTCGTGCGCCGGCGCGGGCCGCGACGCGGTCCCCGCCGTCCCCGCCGACGACGGCGCGGGCGGCGCGACGACGGGGGATGCCGTAGGAGCGGCCTGCGCCTCCACGGGCACCTCCTCGACGTAGACCTTGCCGTCGACGAGGTGCGTGACCAGCCGCGTCCGCGGCGCGGCCTCGTGCGCCGCGGACGCGTCCCGCTGCAGTCCGGGCGCGCTGCCGGGCGCGCTGCCGGGCGCGCTGCCGGAGACGCTGCCGGGCGCGCCGCCGCAGCCCGTGCACGGCGCGTCCGGCGGCGCCGACGGCCGGGCCCGCGGGCGCTCCCGACACCCGATGAGGGCGAGCGCGAGCGCGGCGGCGAGGAGCGGGAGGCGGATGGCCATGGCGGGAGCCCATCGTCGCACGAAGGGTCCCACCCGGCACGAAGGGTCCGCGGCCGGCGGCCGCGCACCGCGCAGGCGGCGTTGGCAGCGGGTGCCGCCCCGGGCTAAAGCGCGGACATGGCCGACGACATCTTCGCTCCCCCCGCCTCGTTCGCCGCGCGCGCCCGCATCAACCACGCGACCTGGAAGGCCCACGCAGACGGCGCCGGCCAGAGCGAGGCCGACCGGCTCGCCTATTGGGAGTCCGCCGCCGACGCGCTCGTGTGGCGCTCGCGCTGGGACAAGGTCCTCGACTGGAGCCCGCCCCACGCGAAGTGGTTCGTCGGCGGCACGCTCAACGCCACCGAGAGCTGCCTCGACCGCCACGCGGGCACGTGGCGCCGCACCAAGGCCGCCATCATCTGGGAGGGCGAGCCCGGCGACGTCCGCACCATCACCTACGGCCAGCTCCACGACGACGTGTGCCGCTTCGCCGGCGCGCTGCAGAAGCTTGGCGTCAAGATCGGCGACCGCGTCGCCATCTACATGCCCATGGTCCCGGAGGCCGCCGTCGCCATGCTCGCCTGTGCGCGCATCGGCGCCACCCACAGCGTCGTCTTCGGCGGCTTCTCCGCGGAGTCTCTGCGCGACCGCATCAACGACGCCGCCTGCAAGCTCGTCATCACCGCCGACGGCGGCGCGCGCCGCGGGCAGATCGTCCACCTCAAGGACACCGTCGACAAGGCGCTCGAGGGCGGAGCATGCCCGAGCGTCACCCGCGGCGTCGTCGTCCTGAAGCGCACCGGCCACGACATCACCATGGTCCCCGGCCGCGACGTGTGGTGGCACGACGCCGTCCGCGACGTCACCCCCATGCGCGAGGCCGTCGCCGTCGACGCCGAGCACCCGCTGTTCATCCTCTACACCTCGGGCACCACGGGGAAGCCCAAGGGTGTCGTGCACTCCACCGGCGGCTACATGGTCCAGGTGGCGCGCACGGCGCGTTGGGTGTTCGACCTGAAGGACGAGGACATCTACTGGTGCTCCGCCGACGTCGGCTGGATCACCGGGCACAGCTACGTCGTCTACGGCCCGCTCGCCAACGGCTCGACGGTGTTCATGTACGAAGGCGCACCAACGTACCCCGGCCCCGATCGCTTCTGGGACATGATCGCGCGCCACCACATCTCCATCCTCTACACGGCGCCCACCGCCATCCGCACCTTCATGCGCATGGGCGACTCGCACGTCACGCACCACGACTTGTCGTCGCTGCGCCTGCTCGGCACCGTGGGCGAGCCCATCAACCCCGAGGCCTGGCGCTGGTACCACAAGGTGGTCGGCGGCAGCCGCTGCCCCATCGTCGACACGTGGTGGCAGACGGAGACGGGCGCCATCATGTGCTCGCCCCTGCCCGGCTTCACCACCGCCAAGCCCGGGTCGTGCACCACGCCCCTGCCCGGCATCGAGCTCGACGTCGTGCACCAGGACGGCACCGGCTGCGATGACGACGAGCAGGGCTTCCTCGTCGCCAGGTCGCCGTGGCCGTCGATGATGCGCACCGTGTGGGGCGACGACGAGCGCTTCCGCCAGACCTACTGGGTGCAGGTGAAAAACCCCGAGACCGGCGAGCCCTGGTACTTCACGGGCGACGGCGCGCGCCGCGACAAGGACGGCTACATCTGGGTGATCGGCCGCGTCGACGACGTCGTCAACGTCTCCGGGCATCGCCTGGGCACGGCGGAGGTCGAGAGCGCCCTCGTGCTCCACCCCGCCGTCGCCGAGGCCGCCGTCGTCGGCCGCCCCGACGAGATCCGCGGCCAGGGCATCGTGGCCTTCGTGACGCTCAAGTCCGATCGCGTCCCGGGGGACTCGCTCATCGAGGAGCTCAAGCGACACGTCGCCGGCGAGATCGGCTCCTTCGCGCGACCGGACGACATCCGCTGGGCCAACGCGCTCCCCAAGACCCGCTCCGGCAAGATCATGCGCCGCTTGCTGCGCGAGCTGGCGACGCAGGGCCGCGTCACGGGCGACATGACCTCGCTCGAGGACCTCTCCGTGATCGCGGCCCTGCGAGGCAACCAAGAGGAAGCCTGAGCGCCGCTCGCGCGTTCCAAACAAGGCCGTCGATCACCATGGCCGCAGGAGGCGGGGCACCGTACGTCTGCGGCGAGGTGCTCGTGGAGTCCATCGGGTCGCCCGCGTTGTGGGCCGGGTTCGTCGCGCTCGTCGTGGCCTTGCTCGCCGTGGATCTCGCGCTCCACCGGCGGCCGCACGCCGTCAGCGTGCGCGAGGCGGCCGTGTGGAGCGCGGTGTGGATCGCGCTGGGGCTCGCGTTCGGCGTCGGCGTCACCGTCTGGAAAGGCGCCGACACGGGGCTCGCATACTTCGCGGGCTACCTCGTCGAGAAGTCGCTCTCCGTCGACAACATCTTCGTGTTCGTGGTGCTGTTCGCCGCGTTCGGCATCCCGCAGCCGCTGCAGCACGGCGTGTTGTTCTGGGGCGTCCTCGGGGCGCTCCTGATGCGCGCGGGCATGATCCTCGGCGCCGCCGAGCTGCTCCAGCACTTCCACTGGGCCGTCATCCCCCTCGGCATCTTCCTCGTCTTCACCGGCGTCCGCATGGTGCTCGCCAAGGGCGAGATGCACCCCGAGCGCGGCCGCGCCTTCCGCTTCCTCACGGCGAGGCTGCCGACGTCGGAGAAGCTCGACGGCAAACGCTTCTTCACGATCGAAAACGGCAAGCGCCTCGCCACCCCGCTGTTCCTCGCGCTCGTCGCCATCGAGCTCACCGACGTCGTCTTCGCCGTCGACAGCGTGCCGGCCGTCTTCGCCGTCACCGACGACCCGTTCATCGTGTTCACGTCGAACATCTTCGCCCTGCTCGGGCTTCGCTCTTTGTACTTCGTGCTGTCGGGCGCGCTCGTGAAGCTGCGCTTCTTGAAGGTCGGCTTGTCGCTCGTGTTGATCTTCGTCGGCTCGAAGATGGCGCTCGCCACCGTCCTCGACGTGTCCGTGGGCGTCTCGCTCGCCGTCATCGCCGCGCTCATCGGCGGCTCCATCGCGGCGTCGCTGCTGCCCCGCCGCTCACGCGCCGATGGCGGCGACCTCGGCCGCGGCGCGCGCGAGGGCGGCCCGGGCGCGCGCGCGCCGCAGCACCCATAGCGGCCCCATGGTGAGGACAGCCGCGGCGAAGGCCACGGCGACGACCGCGCCGGAGATGGTGTCGTCGGGCTTTCGCGCATCACCGAGCATGTCGAGGACCGTGATGAAAAAGACCGGCATCACCGCGCCGGCGAAGACCCACGCGCGGCCGTCGTTGGCGTGGTCGACGCGCATGCGCACCGTGGTCGCGCCAGCGCGCGTGATGACCCAGGCCTCGCGCGGCTTCTCCGGTGGCGGCGGCTCCGCCGGCGACACCAGCTCGTGGACGCGCGCCCGGAGCGGGGCGAGCGAGGCGCGGACCTTCTCGCGCTCGCCGTCGTCGAGCTCTCGAGGGAGCTCGACGATCCGCTCGCTCGCGAACAGCCCGCTCATTGCGACAGCGATTGATCCGTCTGCGCGAACGTGGCGCCCTGCAGCGTCGCCCCGCGGCACTCGTCGAGGCAGGTCTGCGTGGTGCACAGCTCGTCGACGACGTGGATCGGGTGGGCGCCGCCGGGGTCGCTGATGGCGTCGGCGGCCTCCTGGTTGCACTGCTCGGCCTCACCGGCGCTGTCGGCGGTGGCGTCGGGCAGGCAGTTGGTGGACGAATCCACCGCCTGCGCGTCGTTGATGGGCGAGCGCTGGTCCAGGCACGTGCAGCACAGCGCGAAGTCGCCGGTGGCGTCGCTGAGGCACCCCGCGAGCGCGCCGAGCGCGACGGTGGCGGCGAGCAGGGTGGCCCGGCGCATCACTTGGACCCGTTGGAGCCGTCGGACCCGTTGGAGCCGCCGGGCCCGTTGACGTCGACGTGCAGCTTGTTGTCGCCGACGTGCACGTGGACGTCCACGCCGCCGCCGGACGCGAGCAGCGTGGGTCCCGTCCAGCAGCGCGAGCCCTCCTTGCCCGGCAGCGACCAGCCCGTCTCGCCGTCCTTCTTGCACCTGGACATCTCGACGGTGCCTTTGAACGGCGCCTTCTCGAGCGTCTTGTACTTCTTGCCGATGAGCGGCAGGCCGGAGGCGCAGTCGTCGGTCAGGCGGAAGACGGCGTCGACGTCCGCGACCCAGACCTCGCCTTTGATCTTCCAGTGCCCGTTCGACACCTTCCACTGCTCGACCATGGCCTTCTCGGCGCAGGTGTGGTCCCACGCGTCGCGCGCGACCCACTGCATGCGCTGATCGCTCGGGGGCCCGTCGCAGCCGGCCGCCACCAGGAGCGACACGACGGCGGCGAGGCCGGCGCCGGCGCGGGCCCAGGCGGGCGCCCGGCCGGGGATCAGGCGCGCGCGCGCTCCGCGTGGCTTCGTGCTCGCTGGGCTCAACGGATGTCGCATGCCTGTCCCTCCCAAAGCGTGGTCTCTGTCAGTCGCTTGTGCGCCGCCGACTGGATGAAGACGTTCAACAGCGGCAGATCGATCATGCCCTTCTTGGCCTCGGTCATCAGGATGTCGAGGGCCTTCTCGTGCGGCAGCGCTTTCTTGTAGGGGCGATCGTTCGCCGTGAGCGCGTCGTAGATGTCGGCGATGGTCATGATGCGCGTCTGCGGGGGGATGTCGTCGGCGGGGATGGCGCGCGGGTAGCCGTTGCCGGTGAGCTTCTCGTGGTGCTTGAACGCAATCTCGGGCACGCGCCGCAGGTCCCGCGTCCACGGGATCTGCCGGAGGAAGTGATAGGTGTGCGTCACGTGGCTCTCGATCTCGAGCCGCTCGTGCGCGTTGAGCGAGCCGCGCGGGATGGAGAGGTTGAGGCGCTCGTCTTCGCGCAAGAGCTCGACGACGGCGCCGCGGCCGTCCTGGAAGCTGCGCTTGCGGAGGTCCTGCAGGCGCTCGAAGCCGCCCTGCTCGAGCACCGTGGGTCGGTTGCAGGTCTGGATGAACGCCCACATCTCCTCGAGCTCGGCCAGCGCCTGGGCGCGCTCCTCGTCGAGGCGCTTGCACGCGTCGCAGGCGTCCCCGTGGAGGCCCGCGGGCGAGACGACCTCGAGCTTCTTTTCGAGGTAGTGGACGTCGGCGCGGGCGCGCGCGTGCTCGAAGCGCTCCCGCAACAGCTCGAGCTCGTGCGGGTAGAGCTTGTTGGCCTTGACGAGGACGTTTTCGCGAACGCCGACCTTGCCGAAGTCGTGCAGGAGGGCGGCGTAGCGCACCTCGCGCAGCTCGCCCTCGTCGAAGTGCACGCCGCGGTGCTCGGGCGGTGCCTCTTTGTTGACCGCCTCCGCGACGCTGACCGTGAGCACGGCGACGCGCTCGGAGTGGCCGCTCGTGGTGGGGTCGCGCGCCTCGATGGCGTACACGCTCGCCTTGATGAAGCCCTCGAAGAGGTGCTCGATGTCGCGGTGCAGGAGCGCGTTTTCGACGGCGACGGCGGCGCTGCCGCCGAGCGCGAGCAACAGCTCCTCGTCCTCGGGCGTGAACGACGGCGCGCCCTTCTTGTTGAGCGCCTGGATGACGCCGGTGGTGTTGCCCTCGTTGTCGAGCATGGGCACCGTGAGCAGCGACGTGGTGCGGTAGCCGGTGGCCTTGTCGACGTCGGGGTTGAAGCGCTCGTCCCTGTAGGGATCCTGGATGTTGATGATCTTGCCGGTGGCGGCGCACTGACCGGCGATGCCCTTGCCGAGGGGGACCCGGATCTCGCCCCCGCCGATGCCCTGGGCGATCTTGGACCACAGCTCGTTCCTGTCGCGGTCCACGATGAAGAGCGAGCAGCGGTCGGCCTCCACCACCTCGGTCGCGTGCTTCAGGATGGTGACGAGGAGCTTGTCGACGTCCTTCTCGGCGCCGAGCGACTTGGCGACCTCGAGGAGCCCCTGGAGCTTCTCGTTGCGCCGCGCGAGGGCCTGCGCGTCGATGGGCTTGGTGGATGCGGTCACCGCGGGCAGCGTAGCAAGAACCCCGTCGCCACGCTTGGTGTCCTGTGTCGCCGGCACCCACACCCCCGGGGGGAGAAACCATGCGCAAGGTCGTCATCTTCGCCATCGTCGGCGCCGCCCTCACCCTGGTGATGCTCGTGTCGCGCCGGCCGCTGGCGCCGGGCTCGGTGGCGACGACGACGGCACCTACGCCGACGACGGCACCGACGCCGCCGACGGCACCGCCGCCGCCGCCGCTGACGACGACGACGGCGCCGAGCGCGAGCGGTCCGCCCCCGGCCGCGCCTGCGACGCCCGCAGCCGCCCCGCAGGCCCCCGGCGACGCCGACGACGGCGGTCCCCCGCGGCAGGCCCGTCCGCTGCCGGCGCGCGGCCTCGTCCTCGTCGACGGAGAGCCGAGCCGGAGCCCCGGCCACGACGACGGCGCGGGCGCCACGCTCGACAAGACGGCCATCCAAAGCGCCATCCGCGCGGTCACGCCCAAGGTCAAGGCCTGCTACGACAGCGCGCTCGAACAGGACCCGAGCCTCGCCGGGAGGATCGTGGTGCACTTCCGCATCGAAGCCGTGGACGGCGGCGGCGCGGTGACGTCGGGCGAAGTGCCGGACACAGAGATGGCGTCCCCCTTCTTCGAGGCGTGCGTGCTCCAGGAGATCGCGGGCACGCCCTTCGACGCGCCGGCGGGCGGCGGCGCCGTCGACGTCAGCTATCCGTTCCGCTTCGAAAACGACGCCGACGCCGGGACCGCGCCGTAAGCGCGGGGCGCTCCCGGCGGCGCTCGCGCTTACGGCGCGCTCCCGGCGGCGCTCGCGCGGGTGCGCAAGGCGTGCGCGTCCCTGCCCGGCGCCGGGGAGCGCGTCAGCCACAAAGCGCCGCTCCCCCCGGCCGAGGTGACGCGCGTCGAGGCTGATCCCGCGCGCTTCTCCCCGCCCGGCGTCGCGCGCGCCGCCCGAGAGGAAGGCACGCACACGGCGCGGATGCTCGCGCGACGTGCGTTTCGCTCGCGCCGCCGCGCGCGTCGGCACATGGGCGGCGGCGCGCGCCGCGATCCCCCGCGCGCGCCGCCGGGGCACAGGGCTTGAAGCAGCCCCGGCCATGAACACACATGTCCTCGCCGCGTCCACGGCGCTCCTCATGTCGTTGCCCGCTGCCGCCGACGTGCGCTCGAGCCAGAGCGTCATCGTCGACAGCGGCGAAACCGTGCGGGGCAACCTCTACGCCGCCGCCGGCAGCGTCATCGTGCACGGCGACGTCGAGGGCGACCTCGTGGCCACGGGCGGGACCATCGTCGTCGACGGCGACGTCCACGGCGACGTCCTCGCGTTCGGAGGCCAGATCACGATCTCCGGCGACGTCGGCGGCGCCGTCCGCGCCGTCGGCGGCCAGATCGCGCTGCTGGGCGCGGTGGGCGGCGACGCCGCTGCCGCCGGCGGCGAGGTCACCATCGAGGGCCGGGTGGGCGGAGACGCCCTCGTCGCCGGCGGCACCAGCCACCTGGTCGGCGCCGTCGACGGGCGCGTCTACGTCGCGGGCGGCGAGATGGACGTCGAGGGCCCCGTGGGGCGCGGCGTGCTCGCGCGCGGCCAGCTCCTCACCCTCGGGCCCGGCGCGCGCGTCACGGGCGATATCGACGCCACCACCGCGCGGGACATCGAGCGCGCGCCCGGCGCCGTGGTGGGCGGCGAGGTGCATCGCGTGCCGCTCGAGGCGCCTGCGCGCTCCGCCGCGGGCGCGGTGTTCGCCTGGATGCAACTGCTCTTCGGCTCGATGATCCTCGGCCTCCTGTGGCTCTTCGTGTTCCGCAACTTCGCCCAGCGCTCCGTCGGCGTCCTGCGCGAGCAGCCGATCCGCTGTCTCGGGCTCGGCGCCGTCGCCTTCTTCGGCGCGCCCCTGGTGCTCGCCTTCGTGCTCGCCGCCGGCGTCCTCATCGGCGGCTGGTGGCTCGCGTTCATGGGGGCGTCCGTCTACTCCATCGCCGTCGCGCTCACGTTCCCGCTCGTCGCGCTCCTGCTCGGCCGGCTCGCGTTCCACGCCCTGAAGATCTCCGCGGGCGCGGACTGGCTGCCGATGATCCTCGCGCTCTTCGTGCTGCTCCTCGTGGCCGCCATCCCCGTCGTGGGCGTGCTCGTCGCGCTCGCGACCATCGTGTTCGGGCTCGGCGCCATCTCCATCGCGTTGGCGGGCACCTTGGCGCGCACGCGCTGAGTGGTGACCGCGCCCCGCTCGCCCGCGACGCTCGCGGCACCTATCGGTGTTTCCAGGGCGCGGCGACGCCGAGGACGTTCGGGATCGGCCACTGCGCGCGGTTGTCGTCGGACTCGCGAAAGCCGGTCTCGTAGCTGCCGCAGAGGTCGAGGTCGACGCCGGGGACGTGGATGGAGAGGCTGGCCTCGGGGCCGCCCTCCATGTGCATCGCGCGCACGACGCCGAGCCCCGACGCGAGGACGCGCGCGTTCCACTGGGCCATCGAAAACGGCGCGCGGGAAAACAGGAACAGCACGCGGCCCTCGCCGTCGACGGCGACGGCGGCCTCGCTCCACTTGCGGCCGTTCTCGCTCCACACACCCTTGCCGGCGCCGATGAGCCGGAGGTTCTGAACGACGACGGGCGCGCCGTCGAACGAGGGGCAGCGCGCGCCGCAGTCGGCCATCGTGGCGGACTTGTCGTCGACGGCGAGGACGCTCTTGTACGCGCGCTTCCAGGCTGGCTGGAGCACGCGGCCGCCGGCGCGGAAGTAGCCCTCGTGGCTGGACATGTCCTCGAGGGCGAACATGCCGGCGTTGATGACGACGGAGAGGTGCTTGTCCTTCGCCCACTGCCCGGCGGTGCGGCTCCTCCCGTCCTCTGCGGCGGCGGCGGCGGCGACGACGTGGGCGACCGCGGGATCGATGCGGACCGCGTGGAGCATCTCGCCAGCGCCGATGTCGACGACGGCGAGCTCGACGCCGGGGGCGATGACCCGGAACGCGGGCGTTCGCTCGTGGGCCGCCGCCGGAGGCGCCGTGGCGATGGCCGCGAGGAGGGCGAGGGCGAGCATGTCCAGGAGACACGCGGGCGGCGCCGCTTGTTCCCGGCCGGCGCGCGCCGACGTCACCGGCCTGCGGCGAGGGCGTACACGCCAAGCGCGTCGAGGCGCGCCACCGACGCCCGGCGGGAGGCGCGCCAGTCGGGGCCGTAGCTCGGGAACAGCGCCGCGTCGTACGGCGGCGGTGCGCCGTCGGGGAAGATGTCCGCGAAGTAGGCGCGCACCGCGGCGATCCCGTCGGCGTCGTCGCGCGGATCGCTCACGAAGTCCGCGCGCCACTGCCGGCGCACGCCGCCGCCGGCGCTCGCGTGGCGGAGGTGCTCGTCGAACAGGATGACGTCGCCGGGCGTGGTCGGGAGCGAGACCCAGTCTGCCGGCGCGGCGCGGTGGGAGCCGGGGAGGACGCGCAGCGCGCCCGAGGTGTCGTCGAGCGGCTCGAGGTACGCGGCCACGCCGACGCTCGCCACCGGACGAACGCTGTCGACGTGCGCCGGGGTGTCGCCCGTGTATCGCACGCCCTTGGCGCGCGTGGGGACGACGGGCCCGCCGAGGAGCGCCGCGGCGACGGGCTCGAGCGCGTCGAGGAGCGCGAGGCTGCGCGGCGTCCGCGCGCACATCATCGGCACGTACGCGACCTGCACCGCGCCGCCCTCGACGGCGGCGGCGAACGCGCCCGCGCACCCCGCGTCGAGCGCGGCGTCGACCTCCTCGGCGAGCGCACGCGCGTCGAAGAACCCGCGCAGCACCGTCAGCCCGCGCGCGTGGAAGGACTCGACGTCGAGCATCGGGGACGAGAGCGCCGCTGGCGTTGACACGACGACGACCGGCGGCGGTTACGCGGTGCGGAGGAGCGCGACCGCGTCCATCAGGTGGGCGATGGCCGCCACGTCGCCGGCGAGGTGCAGGCGCCTGGTCACGATGCCGTCGTCGGCGCTCATGCGGCCCTCGACGAGGGCCATGAAGTCGCGCTCCGCGGCGCGCACGATGACCTTGGGCTGCGCCGGCGACGGCCCCGCGGTCACCGTGCGGGCGCCGAAGTCGACGACCCAGGTGCCTCCCTCGGCGCCGGCGATCTCGAAGAGCACCGGCCCCGCGATGTCGACGGACGCCGACTGCACCAGCGCCGGCACCGCGGTCTCGAACAGCTCTTTGGTCGTTTGCGTGTACGGCATGGTTCCATCCGAAGCGGGGGCGAGCCCCGCCCTACTTGTCCATCAAGATGACGCGGGCCTGGACGATGCGCCACTCCCCGTTTTGCCGGGCGACCTCCATGTCGACGGCGTAGCCCTTGCCCGGCTCGACGACGTCATGGAAGAACTTCTCGGTCTCGAGCACGATCTCGCGCAGCTTCTGCATGTCCGCGTCGGACACCGGGACGCCGCCCACCGTGACCGAGGCGTCGACGTCGGCGGGCGTGCCGTCGACGTGGTTCACCTCGGCCCCGCCCTGCTTGATGACGCCCTCGGTGGCCTTGCCGCCATCGACGCCGCCGCCGAAGCCCTTCACGAGCTGGAACGTGACCTGGTTGCGGGCGCCGTTTTCGACGTTGCGCGAGATCATCACGCCGGAGATGTCCGGCGTCATGCACGCCTGCACCACCACGGTGGGCCCGATGTGCTTCAGGAAGAACTGCTCGGCCGCGTTGTTCTCGACGGGCTCGGGCATCCACGTGGACTCGACGACACCGATGGCCGCCTTCACGCGCGCCGGACCCATGAACGCGTTGTGCGCCTCGAGCGCCTTCTTGAGCGCGGCGGGGTCGCCGCTGTGGCGCGCCGCGTCCAGCTTGGCGAACTCCGCGTCGACCTTGTCCTTGCCGAGCATCTCGTTGGCGATCTTGCGATCGACGTAGCTCTCGTACTGGCCGGCGCCGCTCTTCCCGGGCCTGTCCTCGCCGGTGAAGCTAGAGCGGAAGATGATGGACCCCGTCTCCGCCTCCGACAGCGCGGGGTTCTTCATGATGTTCTTGTAGAGGGCCTCGCCCTGCGGCGTGAGCTTGCCCGACGCGGAGTCGATCAGGCTCCTCGTCAAGCCCTCGCGCGTCACCTTCTGGAGCTCTTCCCGCGTGCGCTTGCGGTAGCGCGGGTTCGTGTAGAACTCGCTCTGCAGGAAGTTCCTGTCGTCGACGACACCGACCTTGGGATCCTTGTCCCAGACGTCGTCCCAGGCCTGCTCGAGGGTGCGCCCGTCGACGAGCTTGGCGCCGCGCAACATGTCGCGGATGTCGCCGGGCGTGATCTCGCTGCCCTTGGGGACGTACTTGCCGAGCACCGGGTGCTGCGACAGGAGCGCGAGCACCGTGCCCTTCTCGCCCGCGAGGTGGCGCGCGCGCACACCGAGCTTGGCGAGCTCCTCGAACGTGGGCACGCCGCGACCGATGCCCTTCACCTGCTCCTCGGGGATGTACAGCTCCACCTCACGCGTCTTGCGCTGCGCGTTGATGATGGCGTCGTGCTTGGCGGCCACGGCGAAGGACTCGCCGTCGCTGGTGGGCTTGAGGTACGTGATCTTGCGGTTGACGCCGGGGCGCAGCTTGTCGAGCGCCTCCTGGGTGTTCCCGACGCGGCCCTCTTCGCGCGCCTTGTCGAGCGTCATCATCACGAAGCCGTCGCCGCTGTCGTCGACGTAGAGGCCGCCCTCCTTCTGCGCGTTCTTGAACAGCTCGGCGTATTTGGTGCGCAGCTCGGGCAACGCCACCACGGGGATGCCGTTGTTCATCGCGTACATGTTCAGGTGGCTGTTGCCGCCCGGGGCCTGCTCGGTGTCGACGAAGAGGCCGCCGACGGCGACCATCTTCTTCTCCTCCAGGTGATAGAGCACCGCGAGCTGGTCCTTGCTCGTGCCCATGGCTGCGAGGTCCTTGCCGTTCTCCGCCGTCACCACCGAGGTGAACACCACGGGGCCGATGCCGTTCAACACGCGCATGCCCTCGACGTTCTCCACCTTCCTCGGCCCGATCTTTTCGTGAAGCCCGACGCGCATGCCCTTCTCGGCGAGCGCGGTGGCGTAGTGAAGCGGCGACTGCTTGATGAACTGATCGATGAACTCCGGGTCGATCTGCATGCCGCCGCGGGCCACCTCGGCGGCGCGCTCGTCGGCGAAGGCGCGGATGTTCTGCACCACTTCGCGCACGGCGACGTACGCCGTGGACATGGCCTTGCGGTAGTCGTCCTCGCTGCACTTGCCCTTGGCGAGCAGCGCGTCGACGCCGGCGAGCGCCTTTTGCAGCCCGCCGGCGGGGGCGGCGGCGGCGTCGGCGTCGGAGCGGATGTCGCCGAGGCCGCTGGCGACGGCGGAGCGCAGCGCGGTCTGGAGCGCCAGGAGGCACTCGGCCTTGTCGCCGTCGGTCTTGAGGGTGCCGACGCGGTCGACGGCGGCGCCCAGGTGCTCGTTGGTGAGCCGCAGGAGCTGCGCGTCGAGCTTGATCATCTCGTGGCGCTCGAACCCGCTCTTGGCCTGGTAGATGGCGTCCTTGAGCGCGAGCCGCGCCTCACCGAGCTCGCGCAGGGTGCCCTTGTCGTTCTTGGCGTCCAGGGCCGCGATGACGTCGGCGACCTCGGTGTAGGCGGGGCCGGCGCGGAAGAGGTCGTGCTCGAGGGTCGCCGCCGTGGGTTGGCCGGCGCAGACGGCGACGTAGGTGCGCGCCGCCATCTCGATGTTGGCCTCGACGTTGTGGCCGAGGTCCTTGGTGCACGTCCCCTTGAGCAGATCGCGCAGGCCGTCGGCGAGCGCGGGGAGCTGTTCGGGCTTGTTGCTCCCGGCCGACAGCGCCTCGAGGCCTTCGGCGAGCTTCTTGCCCGAAGCGTCGCCCGTCTTGAGCGCGGCCGTGGCGAACGCGAGGGCCTTGCCCGCCTGCTCGCCGTCCCCCTTGCGCGCCGCCCCCATCGCGCTCGTGAGCGCCGTGAAGATCGTGCAGCGCTTGTCCCGCGGCCCGACGGGGAACATCCACTCCTCGATGAAGAGCTGGATGTTCCTCGGCGTATCGCGCGAGAAGTTGTGGTGGATGGAGGAGTACGGCGACGCGGTGGCGCCCGGCGGCTTCTCCTTCCACACCCACTTCGTGGGGCTGCCGTACGACGTCTCGCGCTCGGCGGTGCGGCCCTGGTCCGTGAGGATGGACGAGATGGCGTTGCGGGCCTCGAAGATGCCGTTGGTGGACGAGATGGGGTGCGAGGAGATGAGCTCGCGCAGCAGGGCGTAGTCGCGGCCGCTCTGGGCGTCGCCCTTGGTGAGGTCCACGCCGGACAGGAGCACGTGCTGCTCCGCGAGGATGGCGAGGCCGAAGCGGTCGATGCGGGTGGTCCAGCCGTCCTCGCGCTGGTTGGCGACGTCGGTGCGGGCGCGGAACTGCAGGAGCGCGTCCATCATGGCGTCGTCGCGCAGCGCGCCGTTGGGGATGAGCCCGAGGCCGACCACGGACATGTCGGACACGTCGAAGAAGTGGGAGGTGCCGGCGACGAGGTCCTCGGCCCGCTTCTTCTGCTTGGTGACGCGCCCCTCGTACTCGCGCTGGAGGATGTCGGCGGTGACGGTGTTGTTGTTGAACGGCTTGTACCAGTCGAACTGGCCGGCGCCCTCGAGCGTGTACTCCTTCTCGTCGGTGGCCCGGAGGAAGTCGATGTCCTTGCCCACCTCGTCGGAGATCTTGCGCAGCGTGGCCTCATCCACCGCGAAGCCGCTCTTGTCCGCGATCAGGGTGGAGACGGCGCTGCGGCGCTCGGTGACGGCCGGATCGCCCTTGCCACGGCCCTCGAGGCCCATCTTGCCGTCGCGATCCTTGTGCTGCGTGACCACGTCGATGAGCTTCTGCGCGGCCGTCCGCGCCGCCGCGTCGCGCTCGGCCGCGGGGACGGCGGCGGGCGGGGTCACGTCGATGGTGGCGGGCGTCTCGGAGGTCGCCGGCTTGTCGGTCCCCGTGGGCTTGTCGGGGGTCTGCGGCACCTGCGGCCGGAAGCGGTCGTTGATCGTGGGCATGGTCCTGGATTTATCAGGAACTTTGCCGATTTGGCCGTGCGCCAAACACGCCCCGGGCGGGATAGAACGAGGGCCGGAGGTTCCAGATGGACTGGGAGAAGAAGTGTGGCGTGTGGACGGTGCACTCGGAGCGCGAGAGCCACCCGACCCTGCGCGGCTTCGCCAGGAGCAAGGGCGAGGCGGAGACCCTGATGAACAAGCTCAAGGGCGGTGACGCCGACGCCGGCATCACGGAGTACTGGGTCCTCGAAATCACCAACGGCGAGCTCGACGACTTCCGCCAATTCGGAATGCTTCCCCCGGGGTTCTAAACCATGCCGCGCATCCAAAAGCCCGCTCTCCAGACCATGTACGACAAGCTGACCCGCTCACCGGGCCAGCGGCTCGACCTCGACGAGCTGGTCTCCATCGTCGGCGACAAGAAGGTCCTCGGCTTCACCACCACCACCTCGGCGGCCGTGGCACGCACGCTCGAGAGGGGCAATCTCAGCGCCGCCGAGAAGCTCGAGCTCGCCAAGGCCGGCCTGGACGAGGGCGAGAAGGCGGACCTGAGGGAGCTGTTGAACGACGACGCGTTCAAAAAGACGCTCGACCCGGCCGCCACCAACTTCCTCCGCGCCCTCCTCGGCCTCGAGGCGCTCGCGCACACCCCGTCGGGCGGCCCGGCGTCCGGCGGCGCCGCGGACGTCCACAAGGCGCCCGAGATCGTCGCCGACAAGAACGCGCCCGAGGTCATCGCGGCCACCAAGCTGCGCGAGCTCATCAAGAGCGGCGACCTGCAGAAGTACTACGACGCGTCCATCGGCGCCGTCGACGACCCCGCGCTGAAGGCGGAGGCGGAGGCGCTGTTCAAGCAGCTCCCCGTCGTGAAGCCCGGCATGGCGGCGACGGACTTCGTGAAGGCCGGCCTGTGGGCCAAGGCGCCGCAGGGCATCGAGGAGATGCAGAAGTCTGCGCGCTACCTTCCGGGCCGCCAGGTCCTCGTGGAGACCACCTGCTACGCCAAGGTCCCCGCGCGCAGCGACGTCACCTACGAGACCCAGCGCAAGAAGATCGGCTCCTACGACCCCAACGGCAAGCTGGCCGTCACCTACCGCGCCACCCTCGTGGGCGCCGACCCCAACAACGACAAGAACTTCCTCGTGAAGGTCGACGGCTCCGACAAGCCCATCTCGGTGACGAAGGCGAGCATCTTCGAGCACAACCAGCCGCACGAGCTGGGCAAGGAGTACATCAAGTCCGACACGCACCGCGAGCTCCCCTACAACTGGACCACGTGGGACATGGACTACGCGTCGCCGCTGGCGCGCGCGAAGCTGTGCGAGGTCGCCATCAAGATGGACGAGCTCGTGGGCAAGCTGGACTTCAGCAAGCAGAAGACCGAGGGCGGCAGCGGCATCAACGTCTTCGGCCGCGGCGACGTGGCGCAGAAGATGGTGGACCTGCAGAAGAAGTGCGTGGAGACCGTCTTCCGCTCCATCAACATGAAGTACCCGCGTGAGGACGGCCGGCCCTTCGACGACCCCGGCCGCGCTCCCCAGGGCAACCGCGACGTCGCGCGCCAGGCCATCAAGGGCACGGGCATGTGCGTGCAGCAGTCCACCGTGTTCGGCGGCCTGATGACCCCGTTCATGGAGGTCCTCGGCGTCGACGGGCAGTACCGCTCCGGCAACTGCTACCGCAACATCCGCGGCGCCACCGACAACGTCTACGCGCCCGACTACGCGTCCGGCCACGGCTGGTGGCAGATCACGTTCCGCCCCTCGATGGACATGACGGTCACGGACAGGACGTGGAACCAGGTCAACCTGGACCTCGACCGCGCCTACGGCTTCCCCTACGGCGACCGCTACGCCAACAAGAACATCACCGGCTTTCACCCCAAAAAACCGAGCGCCACCGACGTCAACGTCACCGGCGACGTCACGGTGGAGACGGTGGAGAGACAGTTCTCCCACGCCGGCGACGGCCGCGAGAACCACATCAGCCACAGCCAGGATCCCTGACGCGCAGGCGCGGCTTTGTCGGGGGGCCGACAGACGGCGGCGGCGGGGGCGGCGATGCTCTGTGCATGCGCTCCCTCACCGACCACCTCTCGAGCTATGCCGCCTACCACCGGGACCCGCGGAACATCGCCACCCACTTCGTGGGCATCCCGATGATCATGGTCGCCGTCGCCACGCTGCTCGCCCGCCCGGCGATCGCGGTGGGGCCGGTGCCCCTGTCGCCCGCCGTGCTGCTCATCCTCGGCGTGCTCGTGTTCTACGCCCGGCTCGACCGCCGCTTCGCCCTGGTGATGACGGTCATCCTCGGCGGCACGGGGGTGCTGGCGAGCTTCCTCGCGGCGCAATCGACGGCGGTGTGGCTCGGGGCGGGCCTCGGCCTGTTCGTCGTCGGCTGGATCATCCAGTTCGTCGGCCACTTCTTCGAGGGCCGCAAGCCGGCGTTCGTGGACGACCTCGTCGGCCTCGTCGTCGGCCCGCTCTTCGTCGTCGCCGAGGCGGGCTTCGCGGCCGGCTTCCGCGAAGAGGTGAAGGAAGAGATCGAGCGCCGGTCCGGCCCCGTGCGCCTGCGTGAAGCCGCCCCGGGCTGATCCCGCGTCGGGTAGGATCGGCGCGTGGACGCCGGCGCGTATCGCGCGCTCCTGCTGCAGGGGCGCTGGTTCTCGGGGATCCCGGAGGCCTTCCAGGAGGCGCTCCTCGCGCGCGCGGTGGTCCGCGATTTCGCTTCGGGGGAGCGGCTGTTCTCGCGGGGGGACCCGCCCGGCGGCATCTACGCCGTCGTCGACGGCATCGTCCGCATCACGGCGAGCACCGACGCGGGCAAGGAGGCGCTCCTCACGCTCCAGGAGCCGCCGGCGTGGTTCGGCGAAATCGCGGTGTTCGACGGCCAGGCCCGCACCCACGACGGCGTCGCCGACGGCGCCGCCCGCGTGCTCCACGTGCCCCAGGCCGCGATGGACGCGATCCTCTCCGCGCAGCCCGTGTGGTGGCGGGACCTCGCGCTCCTCGTCACCCAGAAGCTCCGGCTCATGTTCCTCGCGATGGAGGACGTCACCACGCAGCCCCTGCCCGCGCGGCTCGCCCGGCGGCTGTTGTTGATGGCCGAGGGCTACGGTGACTGGCACGCGCGAAAGCTGCGCGCCCTCGACGTCAAGCAGGAGCAGCTCGCGTCCATGCTCTCGACGTCGCGGCAGTCCGTGAACCAGGCGCTCAAGGACCTCGAGCAAAAGGGCGTCGTGAAGCTCGCCTACGGCCAGGTCGAGATCGTGGACCTCGACGCCCTGCGCGCGCTCGCGGCTTGATCAAGCGCGGCCGCTCCCCCCGGTCGCTGATCAGCGCGGACAGTTCTTGGCGGGGTGGACGGGGAACTTGGCCGGAGCGGCGGCCCACGCCGCGTCGCCGCGGAGGGCGACGTCGGGCTCGGGCGAGGGCCAGCGCAGCTCCACGGGCTTTCCCTTCTTGAGCTCGACGCGGACGCCGTCGGCGGTGTGGTGGGCCGCGGTGATGGCGACGACGGCGTCGCCCTCGGAGAAGGCGCCCTGGCCGAGCAGGCTCTGGGCGAAGGCGATGCGGGGCGTGGGCTTGCCGCAGATCTCCTGCACGTAGCGGCGGCTGGGCACCCCCGACAGCACCGTGAACGACGGCGGCAGCGACGCCAGCGCCTGGCGGCTCGCGCGCGACAACACAGGGCCGGTGAACTGCGGGACGGGCGCGTGGTGCTGGGGGAAGCCGGCGAACAGCACGCGCTCGACGGCCGGGTCGCGCGGGCCGCGGGCGCGGATGACGTCGAGGTCGACCTGCACGTTGTCCCCCTCGGGCCGGACGCCGCGGACCACGCCCTCGGTGAGGAACAGCTCCTCGTAGCCGGGCAGGACCAGGGCGGTGACCAGCTCGTCGCCCTGCATCTCCACGAACGCCGAGGCGTACGCGATGTGCTCGACGTGATCGCGCACGCAGCTCTCGGTGCTGATGGAGCCCCGCAGCGACGGGCACGTGATGATCACGCGCTCGAAGTCGCGGGTGCGATCGATGAGCGCGTGCCGCGCCTCGAGGAACGCGCTCTTGAGCTCGGCGCGCACCGCCGCGGACTTTTCGTCATGGGCGTAGGCGCGGCGGGCGTCGCTGAGGGCGGCCTCGGGATCGATCGGGCCGGCGACGGCGAGCGAGAGCATCAGCGCGAGCACGGGTTCACCTCACGAGACGGACGACAGGAGCGAGCGCCGCGAGCACCGCGGTCAACAGGCCGCGGTCGCCGCCCACCGACGCCTTCAGCGTGGTGGGTGAGGCGCCCGCGAGGACGGCGTCGATGGCCGCGGCGTCGAGGGAGACGGCGAGCACGCGGGTGGCCTCGTCGACCGGCCCGCGGGCCACGCTGTACTTGCCGCTCGCGCCGGCGCCTTTGATGTCGAAGTCGACGCGGGCGTCGTCGATCTTCTGCACGGCGGCGACGACGACGTCGAGGTCGCCGGGCTTGGGCGCGCGCAGCTTGTCGAGCTCGGCCTTGAGCTGCGGCGCCGCGGGCAGGCCGTCGACCACCGCCTGCAGCTCACGCTGCAACAGCGCCCAGCCGCCGCGCGGGATGGCCGCGGCGACCAGGGGGGCCTTGGCGAAGCCCTTCTTGGCCGAGAGCTTCCCGCCGTCGACGACGATGGTGAAGGTGCCCTCCCCCGCCGCCTCGATCTCGAATTCGACGCGGGCCTTGGCCCGCAATTCGGGCGGCGGCGCCAGCTTCTCCTCGAGGACGCCGAGCACGGCGGCGTCGAGGGTGGCGGCGAGGGTGTCGGGGATCTTCATGCGAGGTTGACGTTGCCTTCGAACGCGGAGAGCTGGTGCAAGCGCTGCCAGCGCTGCCCGATCTCCTCGTGGTCGAGCGGCAGCATGCGGTCGAAGCTGAACTGCTCGACGACGAAGCTGGCCATCACGGTGCCCATCACCATGGCGCGCCGCCACAGCATGTCGTCGGGGACCTCGCCCTTGGACACGTGGCGATCGAGCCACCCCATGAAGCCGCCGGCGAAGGTGTCGCCCGCGCCGGTGGGGTCGAAGACGTCCTCGAGGGGGAACGCGGGCACGAACGAGATGTGCTCGCCGCGGAAGCAAAGCGCGCCGTACTCGCCGCGCTTGACGACGACGTTCAGCGGCCCCATGCGGCCGCCGACGCGCTGGATGGCCCGCGCCGCCTTGACGATGTTGTGCTCGCCCGAGAACAGGCGCGCCTCGCTCTCGTTCATGAACACCACGTCGACGCCCTTCATGGCCTCCACGAGCGCGCTGCGCTTGGTGTTGATCCAGAGGTTCATCGAGTCGATGCCGACGAGCCGCGGCTCCTTCACCTGCTCGAGCACGCGGCGCTGGAGGTCCGGGTCGATGTTGGCGAGGAACACCGTCTCGGCCCGGCGGTACTCGTCGGGCAGCTTGGGGTCGAAGCCCGCGAACACGTTGAGCTGGGTGTCGAGGGTCTGCGCCTCGTTGAGATCGAGGCCGTACTTGCCCTTCCAGTGGAAGGTCTTTCCGGGCACGCGCAGCAGGCCGGCGGTGTCGATGCCGCGCTTGCCGAGGCCCTTGACGTGGTCCTCGGGGAAGTCCTCGCCGACGATGGCGCACAGCTTGACGCCCGTGAAGAACGACGCGGACAGCGAGAAGTAGTTGGCGGACCCTCCGAGCGCCTGGTCGCGCTTGCCGTAGGGGGTCTCGAGGGTATCGAACGCGACGGAGCCGACGACGACGATGCTCATTTCTTCACCTTTCCGTACGCCCTCGTCCGAACGCGCACTGTTCTCGAAAAAACCTCACCCGAGCAGGTCGCCGACGATGCCGGCGAGCCTGCGCTTGCTGTCGATGGGCGCCGCGTCTCTCGACGTCATGACGGCGCCGCGCGCGATGTCCGCGAAGGGGCTCTTGTCGGGCGCGCCCGGCTGCGCCAGCGCCCGCGCCACGCCGCGCACGGCCTCCTGCGCCACCGCCGCGCACTTGTGGAGCACCGCGATGACGGCGTCGACGTTGACGGCCTCCTCGCTCTCCTTCCAGCAGTCGTAGTCGGTGGCGAGCGCGAGGGTGGCGTAGCTGAGACCGGCCTCGCGCGCGAGCTTGGCCTCGGGCACGTTGGTCATGCCGACGACGTCGGCGCCCCACTGCCGGTAGAGCTTGCTCTCGGCGCGGGTGGAGAACGCGGGGCCCTCGATGCACACGTAGGTGCCGCCGTCGTGCACGGTGGCGCCGGTGGCGCGCGCGGCCGCGAGCAGCAGCGGCCGCAGCGTGGCGCAGACCGGGTCCCCGAACGGCACGTGGCCGACGACGCCGTCGCCGAAGAACGTGGAGCAGCGCCGCGTGGTGCGGTCGATGAACTGATCGACGACGACGAGGTGCCCGGGGGCGATGGCCTCCTTGAGCGAGCCCACCGCGCTCACGGAGACGACGAAGGAGCAGCCGAGGTGCTTGAGCGCCCAGATGTTGGCGGCGTACGGGACCTCGGTGGGCAGGAGCCGGTGGCCGCGCCCGTGGCGGGGCAGGAAGGCCACGCGGGTGCCTTCGAGGGTGCCGAGGATGAGGTCGTCCGAGGGCATGCCCCACGGAGTCTCCACGGCGGCGCGCTCGACGTCGGCGATGCCGCTCATGTCGTACAGGCCGCTGCCGCCGATGACACCCAGGTGCGCTTGCATGGCGCCGTCGGTATCGCAGGACGCGCGATCGTTCAACGCTCGATGCGGCCCACGTCCGTCGAAGCGAGCGGCTGCGGCGCCGCGAGCGGCCGCGGCAGCTCGGCGGGGTCCTTCGCGTCGCGCTCGGCGCCGGCGGCGCGGGCGATGCGGGCGGCGAGGTCGCCGTTCCACGCGATCACCGCGTCGCGGTACGTGGCGGCGGCGGCTGCGTGAGCGACGGGCTCGACGAGCACCTTCTCGAGGATGAGCGCAGGCAGCATCAGGCTGATGCCGAGGGCGGTCCCCATGCTCATGGCGTTCGCGAGGCCCCCGCCTCCGCTCGCCGAGCCCGAGGCCGGCGCGGCCAACGACAGCACCGCGCCGAGCCCGACGCCGGAGAGGAACCCGGTGGCCACGGCCACGCCGGGGCCGATCCGGGTGACGCCGCGATCAACGGCGACCTCCGGCGCGAGCATGTGCTCCTGCGCCACGTGGGACGCGGAGACGAACAGCACCGCGGCGTCGTCGTACGCGGGGGTGGAGACCTCGGCGCACGCCCGGTGCGTCTCACGCGCGACGACGGTGGGCGTCACGCCCGGGCGGCGGATGGTGCCGTCCTCGAGGGTGAGCTCGTAGCGGCGCTGGAGCGCCGCGCGGGCGCCTGCGCTCCCGTCGTTTCGCAGCTCGTCGTCGAGCGGCGGCAAGCCGATGGAGGTGGTGCGGCACGCGGTGGCCGCGAGCGCGGCCACGAGCAGGACTCCGGTGGGTGACAAGCGGTGCAAAACCATCGTGGCCTCGGGGCGACAAGGATGGCGCCTCGCCGGCCTCCCCGCACGCGGAACCTCGGCGCGCCTCATCGGCCTGACGGCGGACGCGTCGCCCCGCGTCGTCCGCGACGCGCCGCGACAACAGGCGAGCGTGGACGGCCAGCGCGTGCGACTCGCGGTCACGGCAGCGGTCGCGGTCTGTGCCGTCCCTCACCGTGACCGCGTGCGGCGTCCCCACGCTCGCAACCTGATCGGTTTCTAGTCCACCACCGGCAGCGACGCGCGGCGCGCCTCGTCGAGCTTCTTGGCGCCGAGCATCCCGCAGGCGGCATCGATGTCGAGGCCGCGGGTGGTGCGCACGAAGCACGACACATGGGCGCGGTCGAGGATGCGGCGGAAGCTCTCCACGCGCTGGTCGTCGGGGCGCTCGAAGGGGGAGAGCGGGTGCGGGTTGAAGGGGATGAGGTTCACCTTGGTGGGCATGCCCTTGAGGAGGGACACCACACGGCGGGCGTCGTCGTCGCTGTCGTTGACGCCCTTCAGGAGCACGTACTCGAAGGTGATGCGGCGCCGCGGCTTGAGCGGGAACGCGCGGCAGGCCTCCAGGAGCGCAGCGATGTCCCAGCGCTTGTCGACGGGCATGATGCTGCGGCGCACCTCGTCGGTGCTGGCGTTCAAGCTGACCGCGAGGTGCACGTCGGTCTCCACGCCGAGCCGGGCGATGGCGGGGACGAGGCCGGACGTGGAGACGGTGATGCGCCGCGGGCTCATCGCGGGCCCTTGCGGGTGCGTGAGCAGCCCGATGGCCGCGATGACACCGTCGACGTTGTGCAGCGGCTCGCCCATGCCCATGAACACGATGTTGCGCGGGAGCGCGCCCGCGGGCTTTGCGTCGTCCTCGTCGTCGTCGGCGTCGAAGGGGCCGGCAGGGGCGGCGGCCGGCGCACGACCCTTGGCGTCGTCGCCGAGATCGCGGCACACGGCGTAGAGCTGGCCGACAATCTCGCCGGGCGAGAGGTCGCGCACGAGCTTGAGCGACGCCGTCGCGCAGAAGGTGCAGCCCATGGCGCAGCCGACCTGGCTCGAGATGCACAGGGCGTTTCTGCCGGGGCCCGAGGCGTCCGGGATCCACACCGCCTCGACCGCGTGGCCGTCGTGCGTCGTCAGCCGGTACTTGCGGGTGCCGTCGCGGGCGACGCGCACCTCGTCCACGGTGGGGCTGTGCAAGGCCGCGCGCTCGGCCAGCCGCTCGCGGAGCACGCGCGGAAGGTCGGTCATCTCCTCGAACGACGAGGCCATTCGCTGATGGAGCCACGCGAAGATCTGCCGCGCGCGAAACGAGCGTTCGCCGAGCGCGCGCACGAACCCCTCTAGCTCCGAGGGAGCCATCGCGAGTAGATCGGCGCGCTCCGATCGATCTGTCCCTGGGGTGCCGTACATGGGTCAGGCAAGGCGTATCCGCCCCAGGCGGCCCCGCCAACCCCGACCACACATGGAGTCGACGATGAATCGCATTCGCCTCTTGCTCGCGCTGTCCGCGCTCACAATTCCCTCGTTCTTCGGTGCCTGCTCCTGCGGCGGCGCCGAGATCTGCGACGACGGCGTCGACAACGACGGCGACGGCGCCGCCGACTGCGCCGACAGCGACTGCAACGCCGACCCGGCCTGCAACCCCGGCGAAGGCGAAGGTGAGGGTGAAGGCGAAGGTGAAGGTGAGGGTGAAGGCGAAGGTGAGGGTGAAGGTGAGGGTGAGGGTGAGGGTGAGGGTGAGGGTGAGGGTGAGGGTGAGGGTGAGGGTGAGGGTGAAGGCGAGGGTGAAGGCGAAGGGGAGGGCGAAGGTGAGGGCGAAGGGGAAGGTGAAGGTGAAGGCGAAGGCGAAGGTGAAGGCGAAGGCGAAGGCGAAGGCGAGGGCGACGACGACCAGAACAACCCGAACGTCGTCCCCGATCCCGTCGACACGACGGCCTTCAGCACCACCACGGACCTCACCCCGGCCGGCGACGTCGACTGCTACGCCTTCACGGTCGGCGCCGACGCCATCGTCAGCGTCAAGCCGAGCCACGCCGGCGGCGCCTGCGACGCGAACTCCGACACGGTCTCCGTGCTCTTCAACGGCTCCCTGCAGGTGGTCGACGTGCAAGACAACGTCGTCGACGGCACCGGCACGCCCACGGACTTCTGCCGCGCGTCGGTGATGGCGGTGCCCGCCGGCGCGTACGTCGGCTGCATCGAGGCGGCCACCCCCGGGGACACCATCCTCGGCGTGCAGGTCGACGTCAGCGCCACCGACATCACGCTCGACGCCGACAGCGCCGGGGACCTCGCCAACGCCCGCGCCGAGAGCCTCGACTTCGCCGAGGTCACCGACATCTTCCCCGGCGACGAGGCCGACTGCTACGCCTTCACGGTGCCCCTGCCCGGCCGGCTCACCGTCACCGCCGACGCGGACGGCGCCGGCGGCTGCGACGCGCCCACGGACTTCTACGACCCGCGGCTCGAGCTGTTCGACGACGCCGGCGCCTCGCTCAGCGTCGCCGACGACATCGAGGCCGGAGTGAATGCGTGCGCGCGCCTCGAGGATCCCGACAGCGCCGGCCAGGGCTTGCCGGTGAGCCCGGGCGTCCACACCGTGTGCGCCACCACCACGCTGGCGTTCCCCACCGAGGGCCTCGGGAACATCAAGCTCGAGGTGCCGCCCACGGAGCTCGCGCTCCACGTCGGCGGGACGTTCGTGGTGGACCCGGCGCAGACGCCCGGCGTCATCATCAGCGAGGTCGCCGACGCCCCGAGCGGCAACACCCGCTACGTCGAGCTGTTCAACGCCACCGCGGCGGCGCAGGACATGAGCAACGCCAGCATCAACGTCTACACCGACGGGAGCCCCACCCCGACGGCGACCATCGCGGTGACGCCCCTGCTCAACCAGATCGGCGCGGGCGCCACGTACGTCATCGCCAACACCCTCACGACGGAATTCGGCGTGGCGGATCAGGCGAGCGCCGACGTCACCGGCGACGGCAACGACGTCTACGAGCTCGTGTTCACGAACGGCGGCGTGGACACCGCCACCGACGTCTACGGCGTGATCGGCGAGGACGGGACCGGCCAGCCCTGGGAGTACACCAACGGCTTCGCCCAGCGGCACCCGGTGGTCACCGAGCCCACCACGGGCTTCGACGAGAACGCCTGGATCATCCAGACCGACGCCGACAACGCCGACTTCAGCTTCGGCCAGCGCTAGCCCGCGCGCGCGCCTGGCGGCGCTCGAGAGCCCCGGCACGCGGGCGGCGCCGTCGCCGCCGCCCGCGTCGACGCGGCCCGCACGGCACGTAGGCCGCCCATCTTGTGGGGCGCGTCGGAGGCACCGGCAACGTCCGCCTGGGCTCTCCGTCGCGGGGGACAAGCCCCCGCCCTACGGGGCGTCGGGGGACAGGTCCCGCCGTACGGGACGTCGACGCAGCCGACGTCGAGCCCCGCTGCCCGAGGCGTGGATGCTCCGCGCCGGGGCTCTTCTTTTGTCCGTGCAATCGTCACCGCTGGGGCATGGCGCCACTGTAGGAGGTTGTCGTACCCCGCCAGGCCGGCTAGAGGGGGCCAGGCTTTTCCTCGAGGACATCATGTTTTTGCGAATCACCCTCCTCTTCTCGCTGCTGGCGCCGCTGGCGTTCGGCGCGTGCACCTGTGGCACCGGCACCCCGGAGAACACCCCCGAAATCTGCGACAACCGCGACGACGACGACAACGACGGCGCCGTGGACTGCGAGGACTCGGACTGCGCCAACGACCCGGCGTGTCAGCTCCTCGGCGAAGGCGAGGGTGAGGGCGAGGGCGAAGGCGAGGGCGAAGGCGAGGGCGAGGGCGAGCAGCCGGTCTGCGGCGACGGCGTCGCCACCGGCGCCGAGCAGTGCGACGGGACGGACCTGCGCGGCGCGAGCTGCGCCAGCCTCGGCTTCGCCGGCGGCAACCTCGGCTGCAACGTGGCCTGCTCCTTCAACACCAACGGCTGCTCCGGCGGCGGCGAAGGCGAAGGCGAAGGCGAGGGCGAGGGCGAGGGCGAAGGCGAAGGCGAGATCGGCGCCGCCGCCCAGGCCGTCTGCGACCACGTCATCACCGACTGCGGCGCGGCCCTCGACCCGGCCACGTGCGCGTCCGACGAGCAGGGCGGGCTCGACGCCGCCCGCGGCGTCGGCGACGCCACCTGCAACAGCGCCGCCGACGCGCTCGAGGCCCTCCTCACCTGCGAGTCCACCGCCGCGTGCACGGACCTGCAAAACGGCACCGACTGCCCCACGGAGTCCGCCGCCCTCGACGACCTCGTGAACAACGGCGCCGCGCCCTGCTTCGACGGCAACCCCCCGGTCACCATCCCGCCGGAGTGGACCTGCCCCGCGGCGTTCTTCGGCTCCGGTGACGGCTGCGACTGCGGCTGCGGCGCGCTCGACCCCGACTGCCAGGCCGACAGCCAGACCGACGGCTGCGCCGACCCGGGCTGCGGCATCGACAGCGTCGTCGACGGCTGCAGCTTCTGCTACGCCGACGCGGCCGCCGCCGCCGCCGGCACCGACACCGCTTGCGCCGACGGCGGCGAGGGCGAAGGCGAAGGCGAAGGCGAGGGCGAGGGCGAGGGCGAAGGCGAAGGCGAAGGCGAGCCCATCGTCGACGAAGCCAACAACACCCCGCAGACGGCCACCCCGTTCGGCAACCTCCCGGGCACCCAGGTGTTCGACCTCAACCCCGCCGGCGACATCGACTGCTGGTCGTTCACGCTCGCCAACGCCTCGCTCGTGTCCTTCGTGATGACCGACGGCACCAACAACGCCTGCCTGTCGCCGTACGACCCGGTGCTCGACCTCTTCGACTCGAGCTTCAACCCCGTCACCGAGATCGACGACAGCAACGGCGGCGCCGACCGCTGCGGCGACGCCGCGGGCGTCGCGCTCCCGGCGGGCACGTTCGAGGCGTGCGTGGCGGACTTCGATCCCACGGGCGGAAACGGCGACAACACCGAGCTCGGCGTCACCCTCACCATCAGCGCCAGCGACGCGCCGGGCAACGACGAAGCCGGCAACACGCCGGAGACGGCCACGCCCCTCGGGCCGCTCCCCGCCAACAAGACCTTCAACCTCGACCCCGCGGGCGACGTCGACTGCTGGTCCTTCGACCTGGCGCTCGACTCCACCGTCGACATCGTCACCGACAACGGCAGCAACACCTGCAGCACCGCCAGCTTCGACACCGACGTCTTCCTGTTCGACAGCGCCGGGCAGCAGATCACCGAGGTCGACGACACGGGCGGCCCCGGCGGCGACGCGTGCGGCGACATCCTCGGCCAGGACCTGGCCGCGGGCTCGTACGAGGTGTGCGTGCACGAGTTCCTCGACGACGACACGCTGACCGGCGTCACCCTCGCCGTCACCGCCACCGCGGGCGACGACTTCGGCGGCCTGCAGAACCCCACCCGCGAGGAGTTCCCCTTCCCCGACCAGCTCGTGGCCAACCTCGACTTCGCCGGCGACCAGGACTGCTTCGCGGTCACCACGCCCGTGGTCGGCTCCGTGGTGTTCCTCACGGACAACGGCCCGCCGAGCTTCAACGGCTGCCCCGGTGACACGCAGCTCACGCTGTTCGACGACACCGGCGCCGTGGTCGATCAGAACGACGATGACACCACCGGCGGCAACAGCCCGTGCTCGTTCATGTTCACCGACGTCGACGCCGGCAGCTACACGGTGTGCGTCGACGCCTTCAACGGCACCGACCTCATCAGCGGCATCGGCGTCTTCGGCGACTTCGTCCCCGGCCTGCTCATCAGCGAGGTCGCGGACCCGGCCACGCCGTCCTCGGGCGGGGCGCGCTTCGTCGAGCTGCTGAACGTCACCAGCGTCGACGGCACCTTGAAGAGCACCAACCTGCAGCGCTTCTCCAACGGCCGCGACACCTCGACCCCCGTCGCCATCCCCGACGGCTCGGTGGTGCCCGCGGGCGGCCGGTTCGTCATCGCCAACAACCGCGCGGACTTCGAGGCCGACTTCGGCACCGGCGTCGCGGACATCTTCACCGCGGGCGTCTCCGGCAACGGCAACGACGTGTACCTGCTGCGCGCCAACGGCGTCGACATCGACATCTTCGGCCGCGTCGGCGAGGGCGGCGCCGCCGGGTTCGATTGGGACTACACAAACGGCGTGGCCACCCGCGGCGCCGGCGTCGTCGCTCCCACCACCACGTTCGACGTCACCGAGTGGACCATCAAGCAGGACGCCGTGGTGCCCGACGACTTCTCGCCCGGCGCCCCGTGAGCCGAACGTCGCTCGTCGCCGTCGGTCAGATGACGTCGACGAGCGACGTCGACAACAACGTCGCCCTGTGCGCCGAGCTCGCCGAGCGAGCTCGGACGCGCGGGGCGGCGCTGTTGTGTCTGCCGGAGTGCTTCGCCTTCATGGGGGCCTCGGACGCGGACACCCGCCGCGTGATGGAGCCGCTCGACGGGCCGCTGTTCGCGCGCTTCCGCGAGGTCGCGCGCGAGGCGGGCATCTGGGTGAGCTTCGGCGGCTTCCCCGAGAAGATCGACGACGAGCACAACCACAACGCCCACGTCGTCGTAGACGACACCGGCGCGGTGCGCGCGGTGTACCGCAAGATCCACCTGTTCGACGTCACGCTGCCGTCGGGCACCGTGTACCGCGAGAGCGCGGTCACGCAGTCCGGCGGCGACGTCGTCGTCACCGATAGCCCCGCGGGGCGCCTGGGCCTCAGCGTCTGCTACGACCTGCGCTTCCCCGAGCTCTACCGCGGCCTCGCCGATCCCGCGCGCGACGGCCGCGGCGCCCAGGTGTTGCTCGTGCCCGCCGCGTTCACGCTGGTGACGGGCAAGGAGCACTGGGAGGCGCTGCTGCGCGCCCGCGCCATCGAGAACCAGTGCTACGTCGTCGCCGCCGCGCAGACCGGGCACCACAACGACAGGCGGGACACGTTCGGGCACGCCATGGTCGTCGACCCGTGGGGCACCGTCGTCGCCCAGTGTCGCGACGGCCTCGGCGTCGCGTTCGCGGAGATCGACCTCGACTTCCTCGACGACGTCCGCGCGCGCCTCCCCGTGTGGAGCCACCGGCGCTCCCTGCCCTGAGCCGCAGAGGGGCACATCGCACACCGGCGCGAGGCGCTTCCCGATCCGGGTCGGGGGCGCTAAGCGGGGCGCACACCCGTTTCAACCCCGGAGACGATGATGACGACGACGCCCGCGTTCAAGAATTTGAAAGCCCCCGCAACCGGCGAGGCCATCCGCGTCGACACGTCCTCCCCGGGAGGCAGCAAGCTCGTCGTCCCCGACAACCCCGTGCTGCCCTTCATCGAGGGCGACGGCACCGGTCCCGACATCTGGCGCTCGAGCCAGGTGGTCTTCGACGCCGCCGTCGAGAAGGCCTACAAGGGCAAGCGCAAGATCACGTGGCTCGAGGTGCTCGCGGGCGAAAAGAGCTTCCGCCAGACCGGCGACTGGCTCCCCGAGGACACGCTCACCGCGTTCCGCCACTACCTCGTCGGCATCAAGGGCCCGCTCACCACGCCCGTCGGCGGCGGCATCCGCTCCCTGAACGTCGCGCTCCGCCAGATGCTCGACCTCTACGTCTGCCTGCGGCCCGTGCGCTGGTTCAAGGGCGTGCCGAGCCCGGTGAAGGCGCCCAACGACGTCGACATGGTGATCTTCCGGGAGAACACCGAGGACATCTACGCCGGGATCGAATACCGGTCGGGCACGCCCGAGGCCAAGCAACTCTTCGAAGCGTTGAAGGCGATCCCCGGGGGCGGCGACAAGAAGGTGCGCTTCCCGGAGACCAGCGGCTTCGGCATCAAGCCCGTCTCGCGCGAGGGCACCGAGCGCCTGGTGCGCGCCGCCATCGAGTACTGCTTGAAGGCGAAGCGCAGCGGCCTGGCCCTGGTGCACAAGGGCAACATCATGAAGTTCACCGAGGGCGCCTTCCGCGACTGGGGCTACGCGCTGGCCACGCGCGAGTACCGCGACCAGGTCGTCACCGAGCGCGAGAGCTGGATCATCGACAACGTCGACAAGACCCCCACGCTCTCCCCCGAGGAGAACGCGCGCAAGATCGACCCGGGCTTCGATCTCATGAACCCCGAGGCCCAAAAGAAGATCGTCGACGAGGTGAAGGGCGTCATCGAGAAGATCGGCAAGAGCCACGGCGGCGGCAAGTGGAAGGAGAAGCTGCTCGTCAAGGACAGCATCGCCGACATCACGCTGCAGCAGGTGCTCACGCGGCCCCGCGAGTTCTCGGTCATCGCCACCCTGAACCTCAACGGCGACTACCTCTCGGACGCGCTGGCGGCGCAGGTGGGCGGCATCGGCATCGCCCCCGGCGGCAACATCAACTACGTCACCGGGCACGCCATCTTCGAGGCCACGCACGGCACCGCGCCCAAGTACGCCAACCTCGACAAGGTGAACCCGGGCTCGGTGATCCTGTCGGGCGAGATGATGCTCCGCCACCTCGGCTGGACCGAGGCCGCCGACCTCATCATCAAGGGCATGGACGGGGCCATCGGCAAAAAGACGGTGACCTACGACTTCCACCGCATGATGGACGGCGCCACGCTGTTGAAGTGCTCCGAGTTCGGCCGCGCCGTCGTCGAGCACATGCACTGAAAGGCTGACGAAAAATATCGCTCGGTGCAGCACTCGGCGAAGCCGCCCACAAGGTGGCTCGCCGCGCGGAGTACGTGGCGAGGCACGTCGGCGCGGACTTCAGGCGGTGAGCTTCGCGAGGTTCTGCAGCAGGTTGAAGGCCACGGCTGCCATCAGGGTGAGGAGCTTGTCGAACGCGGCGCCGTGATCGACGCGGAACCTGGCGATGACGTCGTGCGCCGACGATAAAACGGAAGGCGTCGTCGTTCGTCGTCAGCCGCGCGATCTCCCGGGCGCTCCCGATCCTTGGCCTATCGCGTACAGCCACAGCGTCAGGAGCATCCGCGGGCTCGTCATCGGGCGCCCACCGCCAAGCTGCACGGCCTTGGCGCTCGCTGTGAACCCGTCGAGGTCGCGCCCACCGAGCACACGGTCGATCAGGCGAGCCAGGGGCTCGGGGCCGATGAGGTCGTCCACGGCCTGGGTCTTCAGCTTGGGCGCTCGGAATCAGCGAAGGCGAGACAACGTCGCCACCGCCGGAGCTCCTTTCCGCTCCGCCGTGGCTCGGATCAACGGTCCATCGGGCTCCCCGCGGCCCCTCCGCCGCACACATTGGCAGCCGCTGCCCGCCGCACTACCCCGCAGGGGTGCGCGCCCTCGCCGCGTCCAGCGCTGCCTCGCTGCCCGCCGACGCGGTGCTGCAGGTGGGGGAGCGCCTGCGCGCCCTGCAGCTCGACCGGAGCGCCCCGTCGTGCGCGCTCGTCTTCGCCACCACGCACCTCGCGCGCGACCCGGTGGCGCTGTCGGCGGCCGTGCGCGACCTCCTCGGTGACGACGTGCCTTTCGTCGGCTTCGTCGGCCGCACCGCCGTTCACGACGCGCGCCTGCGCGAGCGCAAGCCCGCGCTCTCGATGCTCGTGCTCGAAGGCGCCCGCGGCGACGCCCGCACCGCCGCCCTCGCCGGCGCCGCCGCCGACGTCGCCGGCGGCCTCCTCGCCGACGCCCCCCGCGGCGCCTCTCGCTTCCTCTCCGTCGCCGCCGACGCCGGCACCCCCGGCGCCCTCCTCGACTTCCTCCCCGCCCTCGACGACCAGCACGTCCCCGTCGCGGGCTGCCTCTCGGTCCCGCCCGCGGGCCAGCGCCCGAGCATCCTCGCCGCCGAGCTCCCCCGCAGCGGCGACGGGCCCGAGCCCGCCGCCGCCCTCCTCGACGTCGACGGCGTCAGCGCCGTCCTCGGCGTCGCCCAGGCCGCCCGCCCCCTCGGCCCCGCGCGCTCGGTCACCGCCGCCACCGGCAACGTCATCCAGGAGCTCGACGGCCGCCCGGCGGTGGAGGCCCTGCTGCGCGACCTGCCCGCGTCGCTGCGCAGCCGCATCCCCCAGCTCGGCGGCGCGCTCTGCGCCGGCATCGGCACCGCCGGCGGCGAAGCGCTGCTCATGCGCCACGTCGTCGGCCTCGACCCCACCACCGGCGCCGTCGCCGTCGCCGGCGTCGCCCGCGTCGGCGCCGAGATCGTCTTCACGATGCGCGACCGCACCGCCGCACGCCACGACCTCCTCGACGTCATCGACGGGCTCGAGGACGTCCTCGGCGGCACGCGCCCCCTGGCGTTCGTCCTGTTCGACTGCGCCGCGCGCGACGGCGGCCTCTTCGGCGTGCAGAACCACGACGCGCAGCAACTGCTCGCGCGCTTCGGCACGGATGTCCCCGTCGTCGGCGTCGCCGGCGGCGGCGAGCTGTGCACGTACGGCGCCGCCACCTACCTGTTCGGGATGAGCTGCGTCGTCGCCGCGTTGATCCCTGCCGCGTGACGACGTCCGCGCACAGGGCGCCGCCGATGACGCGCTCAGATGGGATCGGGCACGCGCTCGTCGGGGACCTGCGCCACGAGGAACTCGCGGAGCTCCGGCCACGGCTGCACGAGCGCGCGGACCTCGGCGCCGAAGGGCCGGGCCCCGGCGAGCAGGCGCTCCACGCGCGCCGACGCCCCCGCGCCCTCGGCGCGGTCGAGGCAGTACGCCAGCAGCACCCGCTGGGCCTTCATCGCGTCGCCGCTCGCGGTGGTCTCCAGCCGCTCCCAATGCTTGTCGAGGAGCGCCGCGGCCTCGCCGAAGCGGCCCTGGCGCGCCCGCAGCACGGCGGTGACGACGTCGGCGGTGTGCTCCTGCACGATGTTGCGCTTCTTGTTGCCGAGCGCGAGCCAGTCCTCGGCGGCCGCGGTCTCGCCGAGCACGGCGTAGGCGCGCGCGATGTGAAACGGGATGGCCTCGGCGAGGTGGGGCTGAAAGCGGCGGATGGACCGGCTCCTCGACGCCACCGCCAACAGCTCGAGCTGCCCCTCGACGTCGCCGCGCAGGCCCTTTACGCCCGCGAGCTGCAGGACGGCGAGCCCGTGGATCTGCTCGTTGCCGCGATTTCGGTGCGCGATCTCCGTGAGGAGCGTCGCCGCGTCGACCAGGCGCCGCTCCTGCGTGAGCGCGCCCGCGGCGCCGAGCCTCTTGTTGGCCGCGCGGATGTGGCGGCGCAGATAGAGCCCCGGCACCAGCAGCGTCATCACGGGGAGGATGAGCAGCGCGGGCGAAAGCGCCGACAGCGGCACCGCGGCGAGCACGCTCGCGACGATGGCAGCGCCGTAGAGGGCGCCGAAGCGGCCGAGGGCGGGCTTGCGCAGCGCCTTGTCCGCCGGCGGCGGCGGGTAGACCAGGCCGCCCTGCACGGTCCGCGGCGGCGGGGGCACGGTCAACGCCGCGACCGGCGCGCCCTGGCCGGTCGAGGGCCCGCCGGCGGAGCTCATGGCCCGAGGACCTCGCGGGCGATCACGATGCGCTGCACCTCGCTGGTGCCCTCGTAGATGCGCGTGACGCGCGCGTCCCGGTACAGGCGCTCGATGGGGAAGTCCTCGACGTAGCCGTAGCCGCCGTGGAGCTGCAGCATGCGATCGACGACGCGGCCGCAGGCCTCGGACGCGAACAGCTTGGCCATCGACGACGCCACCGCCGTGCGCTCCGCGCCCGCGTCCTTGGCCGCCGCCGCGCTCAACAGCAGGAGCCAGGACTGCTCGACGTCGAGGGCGGAGTCCGCGAGGGCGAACTGGGTCGCTTGAAATGCCGTGAGCGGCTTGCCGAAGGTCCGGCGCTCCTGCGCGTACTTGACGCCCTCGGCGAGGGCGGCCTCCGCGATGCCGAGCGCCTGCGCCGCGATGCCGAGGCGGCCGCCGTCGAGGGCGCCGAGGGCGATGCCGTAGCCGCGATCGACGTCGCCGAGCACCTGCCTGGCGGGCACCCGGCAGTCCTCGAAGTGAAGCTGCGCGGTGTTGCTCGCGCGCAGCCCCATCTTCTTTTCCTCCTTGCCCGCGAACAGGCCCTTTTGGCCTTGCTCGACGAGGAAGCAGGTGATGCCGCGGCTGCCCTTGTCCGGCGACGTCTTGGCGAACACCAGGTGGATGCCGGCGAACCCGCCGTTGGTGATCCACTGCTTGCTGCCGTTCAGGACGTAGTCGCCGCCGTCCTTCACCGCCGTCGTCGACAGCGCGCTGGCGTCGCTGCCGCAGTGGGGCTCCGACAGGGCGAAGGTGCCGGCGCCGAGCTTGCCCGCGAGGTACGGCTCGAGCCACCGCGATTTCTGCGCCGCCGTGCCGTGGCGCGCCAGGATGTCGGCGGCGAGGTTGCAGACCGCCATGGTCACGCCCGTGGACGCGCAGGCCCGCGACACCTCGCTGACGGCCATGACGTAGCTCGTCATGTCCGCGCCGGCCCCGCCGTCGTCGAGCGGGACCTTGATGCCGAGCAGGCCGAGCGCGCCGAGCTGCGGGATGAGGTCGGCGGGGAAGCGGCCGGTGCGATCCCGCTTGTGTGCGTCGGGCGCCACGCGCTTGTCGGCGAAGTCGCGCGCGGTCTCCCAGATGAGCTGCTGCTCGTCGGTGAGCGGGACGGAGCCGATCATGCGGTCCTCTTTGCTGGCGGGCACGTCACAGCGACTCCGTGCCCTTCGTTTGCGCCGGGGTCATCACCGACGGCCCGGTCTGATCCACGAGGCGGCCGTCGGCGTCGACGCCGATGCCGAGCCGGTCCGAGAGCGCCTGCGGGTACGTGCGCGCGGCGCGGTCGGCGGCCTCGCCGGCCGCGTTGGCGTCCTTGCCGACGATGGCGACGTCGAGCAGGCCGAGCCCGAGGCCGCCCACGCCAAGGACACCGGCGCCGATGGCGATGGCGACGACGGCGCCCGTCTGCTGGTCGTCGGGGATGGGCAGCACGAGGGGGACGAGCATCCCGACGAGGCCCGCGAGGCCGGCGCCCATGCCGATGCTGCTGGCGTCGGCGAGCCACGCGTAGTCCTCGACCTTCTTGCGCGCGGCCACGTGGTCGCGGATGGCCATGGCGGCGGGGGACTTGTCGTCGACGGCGGGCAGCAGGTCCTCCGGCCAGTACACGCGCTCGCCGCCGTGGAGGAACATGTGGTCCGCCTCGCGCGTGTCGAGGGCGTAGGTCTTGTAGTACTGCGCCCGCGCCGCATACGGCGACGTCGGCGACGGCGCCCGCGGGATCTCCACGTGCGGGTTGGGCGTGGCGCAGCCGCTCCCGGCGACGAGAGCGACGACAACGACGACGACGAGGATCCGCCGCGCGCTCACCAGTAGCTCCGCATGAGCTCGGTGGCCCACGCCGGCTGGCGCACCTCGCCGCGCGGGAGGAATTCGCGCATGACGGGCTTGATGTCGACGACGGGGGTGCCGTCGACGGCGTCGAGGCCCTCCACCTCGAGCACGGGACCTTCGACGCGCTTGATGCGGCAGGTGGTGACCCCCACGCGGTTGGGGCGCTTCTTGCCGCGCTGGGCGAAGATGCCGACCGCGGGCCAGTCCGTGCGCCCGCGGGGGTGGCGCGCGCCGGTGACGGCGGCGGCGGGGTCGACGCGGTCGAAGACGTAGACGACGTCGACGTGCGAAAAGCCCTCGAGGCCCGCGAGCGCGTCGGCGCCGAACGGCGGGGCGAGCTCGATGCGCGCGGTCTCCGCGTCCCAGCCGTCGTCGCGCGGCTCCTTGCGGGTGCTGCGCACGACGCCGACGGGCGCGATGGAGAAGCCGAGCGCGTCCATCATCCCTTCAGCACCTGGCCCGCGATGACCAGGCGCTGGATCTCGCTCGTCCCCTCGTAGATCTCGGTGATGCGCGCGTCGCGGTAGTGGCGCTCGACGGGGTACTCCGTGACGTAGCCGTTGCCGCCGAAGACCTGCATGGCCTGGTGCGCCACGAACGTCGACGTCTCGCTCGCCGCGAGCTTCGCCATCGCCGCTTCCTTGGTGTACTTGCCGCCGGCGTCCTTGAGCGACGCCGCCCGCCACGTGAGCAGGCGCGCGCCCTCAAGCCGCATGGCCATGTCGGCGATCTTGAACTGGATGGCCTGGAGCTTGGCGATGGGCTCGCCGAACGCCTGGCGCTCCTTGGCGTAGCCGACCGCGGCGTCGAGCGCGGCCTGGGCGATGCCGAGGGCCTGCGCGGCGATGCCGATGCGGCCGCCGTCGAGCGTGGACATGGCGATCTTGAAGCCCATGCCCGGGTCTCCGAGGAGGTTGTCCTTCGGCAGCCGGCAGCCCTCGAAGATGAGGTTGCACGTCGACGACGCCCGGATGCCGAGCTTGTCTTCCTTCTTGCCGAGCGACAGCCCCGGGGTGGGCATGGGCACGAGGAACGCCGAGATGCCCTTGTGCTTCAGGGAGCGGTCGGTGGTGGCGAAGACGATGGCGGCGTCGGCCTCGTAGCCGTTGGTGATCCACGACTTGGTGCCGTCGAGGACCCAGTGGTCGCCGTCGAGCGTGGCGGTGCAGCGGGCGGCGCCGGCGTCGCTGCCGTTGCCGGGCTCGCTGAGCGCGAAGCAGCCGAGCTTGTCGCCCTTGGCGAACGGGTCGAGCCAGGTCTTCTTCTGCGCGTCCGTGGCGAAGCGCATCACGGGGTCGCAGTAGAGCGAGTTGTTGACGCTCATGACCACGCCGGTGGACGCGCAGCCGCGGGAGATCTCTTCCATGGCCACGGCGTAGGCGAGGGTGTCGAGGCCGGCGCCGCCGTGCGCCTCGGGGACGGCGACGCCCATCAGCCCGAGCTCGGCGAGCTTCTTCACCTGGGTCGCCGGGTATTGGTGCAACTTGTCGAGCTCGGCGGCGACGGGCGTGAGCTCCTTGTCGGCGAACGAGCGGGCGAGCTTCCTGATCTCTTCGTGGGTGTCGCTGAGCTTGAACATGCCCGCCGCTTAGCGCAGCAAATCGCCCTCGTCGACGGGCGTCACCCGCACGAGCCGGTGCATCTGGTGAACGTGCGCAGCCCGTCGCTGCGCCCGATCTGGAGGTCGGCGAGGGTGACCTGGCCCGCCTTCACCGAGATGGGAGCGGAGGCGATGAGGCGGAAGCTGTCGCCGTCCTTCACGTAGCCGTCGACGGTCCAGTCGCCGGGCGGCACGTTGACGCCGAAGAAGAACCCGTCGGCGGTGGTGGAGCGGACGAACGCGCTCGGCAGCTCGTTGTCGGTGTAGCCCGACGAGAACGCCTTCGGCACGGAGCAGTTGTCGTCGTGCACGAGGATCTGGACCTTGTCGACGGCGACGTCGCCGTCGCAGCCGGCGACCTTGCCGAACAGGAAGCCATTTTCGTCCTTGAGGTCCACGCCGAGGATGAGCGTGACGAGGCTGAGCGTGCCGTTGGCGACGTTTCGGAAGTCGAACGTGGGGGCGGCGCCGGCGTCGCCGGGCTCGAGGACCACGTGCTGGCCGACCGTGACGCGGGAGTCGTTGTCGTTCCTGTCGTTGACGTAGGCGATGGGCGCGCAGAGCGGGACGTCGTCGTGCGAGAGGTTGCCGTCGGCGTCGGAGGTGGCGCTCCAGTCCGGGGCGGCGGTGAGGTCGTCGCCGGCGAAGAAGTCGACGCTCATGCCGCCGACGGGATCCTTGGACTGATGATCGACGGTGCGCGCGTCGAGAGTGGCGGCGACCGCGCAGGACGCGTCAAAGGGGTCCTCGTCGGTGAGCGCGCCGGCGGCGCACGACAAATCGGCTTCGGGCGCGGGCTCGTCGGCGAGGAACTGGCTGAACCAGTCGCCGTCGCAGGTGTTGTTCTCGGGCACGGGCTGCTTGCAGCCGAAGACACCCATCAGCGGCACGAGGCCCACGACGACGACGAACGACCCGAACAAACGCATGCTGTCCCCCACGCGCCGCGTCTATCGAGCGCGCGCTCGTGGCACAACCGGGCGCATCGGTCGCTCGCCCGGCGGTCGCTCCGTCACTCGCATCGTCCGTCGCGGCGATGCTCCCCGGCCGCACGGGGTGCGCACGGGGCACGAAAACCTCCGCATGAGCTCCGCAGCCGTCCCCTCGCCGCGCCCCGCTCCGATGCGCGCCCCCCTGCGTCCCGTCGTCGACGACACCGCGCCCGCCGACGTCCCTCCCGAAGCCGCGTCGCCATCGCCGTCGCCGTCGTCGCCGTCGTCGCCGCCGTCGCCATCGTCGCCGTCGTCGCCATCGTCGCCGTCGTCGCCGTCGTCGCCGCGCACGTCCTCTGCCCGCGCGAGGGCGTCGATGCGCCCCGCGACGAAGCCGCCCGTGCCGGCGGCGGCGCGCGCGCCGACCCGTGGGTTATCCAGGGCGCCGCCGACGACGACGCAGGCGCCGCCGAAGCTCGACCACATCCCGCGCGCGTGGGTCACCGAAGCGATGGCCGCCACCGGGGTGAAGGAGCAAGACCCGCCGTTCCCCGGCAGCCACCTGTACACGCCCGGCGACGGCAAGCCGCACCCGGCGATCCTGCTGCTGCACGGCAGCGAGGGCGGCGACGCGGGCTTCAACGACCTCGCCGCCGTGTACCTCGCCAGGGCGGGCTTCACGGTGCTGTCGTTCGACTACGCGGGCAAGAGCAAGGGCATCCCGCACCAGCTCGCCAACGTGAAGCTCGACCGCACGCTTGCCGCGGCGCGCTGGTTGAAGGCCAACGCCAACGTCGCCGGCAAGAAGCTTGGGCTGTACGGGTGGTCCCGCGGCGCCGAGCAAGCGCTCATCCTCGCCAGCCTCCAGAAGGACACCAAGCTGCTCTCCGCCGTCGCCGCGCACGCGCCCCACGCCACCGTCGTCGGCTCCTGCGTCCTCGGAAAGAGCGAGCCCGTCTACGACGCGCACGGCAGGGAGCAGCCGGGCTGGCTTCTGCACGGAAAGCCCAAGGCGCCCGGGCCCATCGAGGTCGAGAAGTTCAAGGGCCCCATCTACCTTTCGCACGGCACCGCCGACGAGACCTGGGACGTCGACAACACCAAGCGCCTCGAGGCGCGCTTGAAAAAGGCCGGCAAGCACCCCGAGGTCCACACCTACCCGGGCGAGGGACACGTGCTCCAGAAGTCCGGCGACGAAAACGAGGCGCGCGTCATCGCCTTCTTCCGGCGAACCCTCGGCACCTGAGCGGGGCACCGACGCGACGAGCGCGACCGACGCGGCGGGTGCGACGACAGCGCGAACGCCGCCGCCGCGCGGCTCATCGCTCGAGGTCCTCGAGAACGTCGCGCTGGCGCTGGTGGATCTCGGGAAACAAGCGACGCGCGATGTCGCCGAGCAGGCGCGGCGGCGGGCGGCCGAGCTCCTCGAGGGCGCCGGCGGCACGATCGCGAAACGGCGCGGCTTGCTCGGCGGACGCCAACCGCGCCACCGCCGGCGGCAGGCCGCGCGGCACCTCGGCGGCGGCGTCGACGACGAGGCCGTAGATCTCCGGCGGCGGCGCGCCGAACACCTCGCGCAGCATGCCGGGCCCCGTGAGCACCATGCCGTCGAAGATCTCCGTCCCCGTAAGGCGCGGCGTCTCCGCGCGCACGCACGCGAGCGCCCGCGGCAGCAACGTGAGCGCGCCGTCCCAGCCGACGATGGTGTCCGCGGGCCGCAGCGGGTGCAGCGCCTCGATGAGCTCCGCGGTGCGCACGCACACGTCGAGCGCGACCTCCGCGGGCAGGAGCGCGCCCTCGGCGACGGTGGCGTCGACGATGGCGCGCAGGCGGACACCGGGGACGTCGGTGAGCACCGCGTACGACACGCCCGGGTCGTCGTCCTCGACGTCGACGGAGGCAGGAAACGCGGCGCCGTTCAGCACCACGCGCGCGACGCCCGGCCAGCCGCAGCCCATCCAGCCGCGGGCGTCGTCGGCGATGGCGCGCTGCAGGGCGGCGACGTCGTCACCCTCGCGGAGGTCCGGGCGCGCGCAGAGGAGCATCACGACGCGGCCGCGGTCGACGCCGCGGTACACCTCCACCCAGGAGCTCTCGAACGGGCTCGCGCGGCGCCGGCCGCGGAAGCGCGTGAGCCTCTCGAAGACGCGGACGCCGTGGATGACGTCGTCGATGAGCTCGGGGGCGGCGAGGGCGTCGGTCACGCGAGCCCCGCGGTCACGTGCCGGTGAAGGCGGCCTTGCGCTTTTCCAGGAACGCCTTGATGCCCTCGTCGTGATCCGCCGTGCCGAACACGGCGCCGAACGCGCGCTGCTCGCGGGTGGCCGCGTGCACGAAGCGGTCGGCGTCGTCCTCGCGTAGGAGCTTCTTCACCATGGCGATGGCCCGCGGGCCCTTCTCGGCGATGGTGGAGGCGAGCTTCTTCACCTCGCCGGCGAGGTCGGCGGCGGGGACCACGCGGTTCACGAGGCCGACGCGCAGCGCCTCGTCGGCCTTGAGCGTGGCCGCCGAGAAGATCATCTCCGACGCCATGGCGCGCCCCACCCGCCGCGGGAGGCGCACGGTGCCGGCGAAGCCCGGGAGCAGCCCGAGGTTGGTCTCCACGAGGCCGAGCCTGGCGGTGTCCGCCGCCCAGATGAAGTCGCAGGCGAGCGCGAGCTCGAGGCCGCCGCCGAGGGCGAAGCCGTTCACCGCCGCGATGACAGGGGCCTCGAGCGACTCGAGCGCGCGAAACACCTCGTGGCCGCGCCGGCTGAACGCCTCGGCCTTCTCCGGGGACAGGCTCTTCATCTCGGCGATGTCGGCGCCGGCGACGAAGGCCTTGTCCCCTGCCCCGGTGACGATCACCGCGCGCAGCCCGGCGCGGTTGAAGCTGTCCTCGACGGCGCGCGCGAGGTCGTCGAGGGTGGCGCGGTCGAGCGCGTTCAGGGCCTTCGGCCGGTTGACGGTGATCGTGCGGACGGGGCCGTCGTCGTCGACGAGCAGGGTCTCGTAGCTCATTTCACCTTCTCTCGGTTGAAGTGCGGGTTCTCGATGACGCCGAAGGCGTTGCCGAAGGGATCGATGACGGTGGCGGTGACGATGCCGCCGCCGACGTCGTGCGGGGCCTCTTCGGCCTTGGCGCCGAGCTCCTCGAGGCGCGCCGTGGCCGCCTTGGCGTCGCCCACGCCCCAATACGCCGTGACGCCGCCGCGCCCGGGGGAGCTGGCGTCCGGGACGAGGCCGAGCTCGAAGCCGCCGACCTCGAAGCCGACGTAGAACGCCTCGTCGAAGTACGGCTGCTTGTCGAGGACCTGGGCGTACCAGGCCTTCGCCTTGTGGAGGTCGGGCGCGTGGTAGATCACGGTGCGCAACCCGCGCACCGACGTCGCTGCATTCGTCACGGCTCTCTCCGGTCCGGAGACGTCGGGGCTCGACGTCAAGGCTTGATGTTGCACCCGTTGGCGGCGCCGCAGGTGTCGAGGTCGTCGAGCACCGCGCCGTCGGGGTTCGGTTGGCCCTGCTCCTTGTCGAAGGCGGCCTGCAGGTCATCGCACCCGGCGAACGACTGCTTCTCGCCGACGACGGTGCAGTCGAAGCCGCACCCCGCCGACGCGCCCATGACGACGACGGCAGCCACCGCCACGCCCAGGCGGACCCACGAAGACGGCGAAAGAATCCTCTCGAACAATCGAACCCGGCTCATCGCTTCACCTCGTACGTGTAGACCCCCCGGCCAGTCTTCTTCCCGAGCCACCCTGCGTCGACGTACTGCCGCAACAGCGGGCACGGGCGGTAGCGCGGATCCCCGAGGCCGTCGTGGAGGACCTCCATGATGGCCAGGCAGGTGTCGAGGCCGATGAAGTCGGCGAGGACGAACGGCCCCATGGGGTGGTTCATGCCGAGCTTCATGGTGGTGTCGATGTCCTCGGCGGAGCCGACGCCCTCCATGAGCGCGGTGAACGCCTCGTTGATCATGGGCATGAGGATGCGGTTGGCGATGAAGCCGGGCATGTCCCGCGAGCACGTCGTGGTCTTGCCCATCTTCTTCGCGAGCGCGTCGGTGGCGGCGAAGGCGTCGTCGGCGGTGGCGATGCCGCGGATGATCTCGACGAGCTTCATCACCGGCACCGGGTTCATGAAGTGCATGCCGATCACGCGCTCGGGGCGCTTGGTGACGGCGGCGAGGCGCGTGATGCTGATGGACGACGTGTTGGAGGCGAGCAGCGCCTCGGGCCTCAGGATGCCGTCGAGCTCCGTGAAGATCTTCTTCTTCAAGCCCTCGTTCTCGCTGACGGCCTCGACGACGAAGTCGGCCTTGCCGTGCGCCGCGAGGTGCAGCCCCCACGTGATGCGGCCCGCGGCCTCGTCGGCGACGGCCTGCGTGAGGACCTCTTTCTTCACCAGGCGCGCGAGGCTGCCGGCGACGGCGCTCCTGCCCTTGTCGAGGGCGGCGTCGTTGACGTCGGTGACGATGACGGACAGGCCCGCCTGCGCCGCGACCTGCGCGATCCCGGCGCCCATCTGGCCGGCGCCGACCACTCCCAGGGTTTGCACGTTCATGGCGCGGTGATGCGCGCGGGGCCGGCGCGCGTCAACCGGGACGAGGGCGCTTCGCCGGCGGCGGACGAGCGCCGCGCCACGTCGCGCTCATTGGACGGCGTCCCCGCCCACGCAGGTGCGTGCCACGTCGAGCTTGGGGGGGTTCGGCACAGGCGCCGTGGGCCCGTTCATGGCGATGTCCAGTTGGAGGGAGTCGCCCGAGGTGATGCCGCTGATGGTGAGCGCGACGGGATCGTCGAAGGAACCGAGCGACTGCACCTCGACGAGCCCTTCGAGGTAGCGGCTGGCGGCCGTGGTCTCGTCGTCGTTTTCGAGGTCGGCGGAGCCGTTGCCGTCGACGTCGGAGGCGACCAGGACGAGCGCCTGGACGTCGCCGGGGATCTCGATGGGGTCGCCGTGGGTGACCTTGTCGGTGAGGAGCTCGAAGACGCCGAACGGGTTGCCGTCGGCGTCGACGCAGCCGGCGCCGCCGAGGTCGTCGAACGTGGTGGCGCCCGGGAGCGCGAGCCACACGTTCACGTGGTGGTCGCCGACGCAGGCGCCGGCCGTGAGCCTCAGCTCGCACGACCACCACTCGCCGCGCGCGCTCCTGGACGCGTAGTCGACGTCGACGTCCTGCAGGTTCGTGCCCTCGACGCCGTCACGCTCCATCTTGCCCTTGAGCGAGAGCTGCTCGGACGGCGGCACGTTGGGACAGCCAGCCGTCGAGCCCGCCCCGACGACAACGGCGACGAGCACGACCAGCGCGACCAGCGGCGGCTTGCCTGCCGCGGGGGGCGAGCCCCCGCGCCCCGGGGAAGCGGTCGAGGCTTCAGCGGCGGGCAATGACCGCCACCGCTTCACCGCCGCCGATGCACAAGGAGGCGCAGCCGACGTGCTTGTCGAGGTGCTTCATCTGCGACAGCAGCGTGGTGAAGATGCGCGCGCCCGAGGCGCCGATGGGGTGGCCGAGGGCGACGGCGCCGCCCCAGATGTTCACCTTGTCGTGCGCGAGGCCGAGCTGCTTCATGGTCACCATGGTGACCACGGCGAACGCCTCGTTGATCTCGTAGAGGTCGACGTCGCCGGCCTTGAGCCCCGCCTTCTTGAGCGCCTTGTCGATGGCGCCGGCGGGCGCCGTGGTGAACTGCGACGGGTCCTTGGCGTTGGTGCCGTCGGCGACGAGGGTGCACAGCGGGGTGAGCCCGCGCTTTTTGGCCTCGTCCTCGCTCATCAGCACGAGCGCGCACGCGCCGTCGTTGATCTTGGAGGCGTTGGCCGCCGTCACCGTGCCGTCCTTGCCGAAGGCCGGCTTGAGCGCGCCCATCTTCTCGGGCTTGTAGCGGCCGGGCTCCTCGTCGTCGGCGACGGTGCTCACCGCCTTGCCCGCAGGCACCTCGACGGCGACGATCTCGCCCTTGAACAGCCCCTGCTCCTGCGCCGCGAGGGCGCGCTCGTAGGAGGTCCTCGAGAACGCGTCCTGCGCCTCCCGCGAGAAGTCGTTCTCGCGCGCGCACAGGTCGCCGAAGTTGCCCATGTGCGAGTTGCCGTACGGGTCCCACAGGCCGTCGTGGATCATGGAGTCGACGACGGTCTGGTTGCCCATGCGCATCCCGTTTCGAGCCGTCGGGAGCAGGTACGGGGCGTTCGACATGGACTCCTGGCCGCCGCACACGACGATCTCTGCGTCGCCGAGGGCGATGGCCTGGCGCGCGAGCATCACCGACTTGAGCCCGCTGCCGCACACCTTGTTGATGGTGGTGCACGGCACGCTCGTCGGCAGGCCCGCGCCGAGGGCCGCCTGCCGCGCCGGCGCCTGGCCGACGCCGCCGGTGAGGACCTCTCCGAAGATGACCTCGCTGACGTCAGCGCCGGCCACCTTGACGCGCTCGAGCGCGGCCTTGATGGCGACGGCGCCGAGCTTGGGCGCCGGCAGGGGGGCGAGGGCGCCCTGGAACGAGCCGATGGGGGTGCGGACCGCGCTGACGACGACGACCTGACGCATGGAGGCCTCCTGCGATGGCGGTAACACCCGGGCTCCCCCGGGGCAACGTCCGCGGGAGCGCGCGCCGGGGGCTAGCTCGACAGGCCGTGCTGGCGGCGCAGGAGCCAGGCGTTGTCGCGCGCCGCGAACGCCGCCAGCTCGAGGCCGCGCGAGCTGCCCTGCAGGATGGAGGCGGCGCGCTGCGGCGGCTCGCGCATCAGGGAGGGCAGCGCGCCCGCGTGCAGCGTGGCGACGACGGAGCCGCTCACCACCAGGGCGAAGCGATCCGCCGCGCGCTGCAGGATGCTCATGGTGCCCGCGATGTCGGCGCTGTTGGCGACGGCCTGGTGGGCGAGGCCGCGGGCGACGCGCAGCTCGTCCTCGCGCAGGCGCGAGAGCATGCGTTGGCCGTGGGCGTCGGGGGCGTTGCCGAAGGCGTTCCTGATGATGTTCACGAGCGCGACGTCGTCGCCGGGCTTCAGGATCTCGGGCAGCACGGCGCCGAGACGGACGATGCCGTAGGCGCGCGCCACGCCCGCGAGGAGGGCGGTGTCGCCGAGGCTCAGGAGGTCGAGCGGCAGCACCACCGCCGGCGCCGCTCCCGGGACCACCGTGAGCCGATCGACGTTGCCGACGAGGACGCGGAAGGGCCTCCCGGCCAGGATGCGCTCGAGGCGGTCGAGCGCCAGCGCCCCGCGCGGGCTCTTTTCGTGGAGCGGGACGGCGTCGGCGGGGGGCGCGGCGTCGCCGAAGACCGTCTCCGCGGCGGCGCCGAGCACCGCGAGGAGCTGCTGCATCGGCCCGTTCCAGCCCGTGGGCGCCATGCGCGCCTGGATGGACTCGGCGTCGAGGGGCGAGAGCTGGGGTCGCTCGTCGAGGAGGTTCTTGTTGATCTCCTGCGGCACACCCTTGCCCCGCAGGATGCTCTCCACCGCGCGCATCGCGCGCGCGCGCTCGCCCTGCTGCTGGCTCTCGGCGAGGTCGGCGGCGAGGGCGAACACGCGCGCGTCCGACGGCGTGCGCCGAAGGAGCTGGAGGATCCCCGTGACGGCGTGCGACGCGAGCCGCGGGATCTGCGCGTACATGCGGGTGAGGTCGAGGCGGACCTCGACGTCCTCTGCGTCGGCCTGGTGCGCCTGGTACAGCAGACCCGCGGCGCGGTCGAGGTCGACGAGGCGCTCCTTGGCGACCTGCGCCGCCGCGCGCGCCAACTGCTTGATCTCGACGGGGTCGGTGGCGCTCTTCAAGCGGTTGTCGACGAGGTCGACGAGCCGCTGCGGCTGGTTGCCCTTCTCCGCCGCCTCCACGCCGAGCTGCAGCAGCTCGAGGTCCGCGGCCCCCTGCGCCACGGCCTGCTCCACGAGGTCGAGCGCGGTCTTGGGGTCGTTCTCGGAGAGGTTGGCGCGGACCTGCAGGTGCAGCGCGTTGAAGCCGTGCTTGGCCGCGCGGTCCGAGTCCGACGTCATCGTCTGCGTGCTGGTGATCTCGGGCGGGTCGGACGCGGTGGCCGCGACGCCGGGCGGCGGCGGCGGCGGCTTGAGCCCCACCTTCTTCATCACGGCGCGGTCGCCGCTTTGCTGCGCCCACGCCTCCGCCTGCTCGCGGAAGCGCTGCTCGCCCGTCTCGCGGCGCAGCTCGATGAGCACCTCGACGGCGTCGGCGACGCGGCCGCCGTTGTGCAGGCTCTGCGCGCGGCTCTCGAGCGCCTTCATGCGGGCGGCGCCGACACGCGTCGACGCCAGGCGGCGCCAGACCTCGGCGGCCTCGAGGTGCTTGCCGCTCTCGTCGCGGGCGACGGCGACCACCTCGAGGACCTGGACGTTGGCCGGGTCGAGCTCGAAGGCGCGCTCGGCGGCGACGACGGCCTCGTTCCAGCGCGACAGGCGCCCGCGCAGGTTGGCGAGCTCGACGTACGCCTGCGCGGCGCGCACGGGGTCCTCGCGCGCGGGGATGGCCGACGTGAGCGCCTCGAGCGCGAGCTCGGCGGCGTCGTCGTCCTTCTTCTGGAGCGCGAGCTTGACCAGCATCTCCAGGGCGTCCTGGTGCTTGGCGTCGAGGCGCAGCACGGCCCGCAAGCGCTCCTGGGCGTCGTCGCGGCCGAGGGCGTAGGCGCAGCGGGCGCGGCGGTAGACGAGGTCGACGGGATCGCGCGGCCACTGCGCCGGTTGGATGCGGTCGAGGATCTCGAGGGCGCGCTCGTCGTCGCGGGCGGCCCAGGCGATGTCCGCGAGGCGGAGGAGCGCGGTGTTCTCGTCGGGGTCGACCGAGAGCGCCTCCTCGAAGGTCTCGCGCGCGAGCTGCTCGTTGCCGAGCTCGTCGAGGACGAAGGTCCCGAGCTCGCCCAGGCGGCGCGCGCGCTCGCTGCCGAAGTGCTCGCGGTCGAGGCTGCGCGCCCACGCCGACAGCAACGGCAACAGCGGCTGGAGCTTCCGCTTGCGCGTGTAGACGTCGCGCACCACGCGCAGGGAGTCCGTGTCGCCGGGCTCGAGGGCGAGGAGCTGCTCGAGGCAGGCGACCTGTCCGTCGTCGTCGCCGCCCTTCTGCCGCGCACGCGCCTCCTTCTTCAGGAGCGTCGCCTGGCGCTTCTTGTCGTCGCTGGCGAGCCGCGCCTCCTCGAGGGTGAGCGCGAAGTGCGGCGTGCCGTCGGCGAGGTCGATCAGGCGATCCCACGCCTTGGCCGAGGTCTCCGGATCGCGGCTCGCCTTGATGAACGCCTCGCGGGCGCCGTCGCGGTCGCCGCTGATGAGGAGGCCGTCGCCGCGCACGAGCTGCAGGATGCCCGGCAGCTCCCGCGCGCCGCCCTGCTCCGCGCGCTCGATGAGCGCAGGCACGCCGTCGACGTGGCCGCCGCGCACAAGGAGGCGCGCCTTGAGCACGAGGGTGTCGGCGTCGTCGGGGTCGATCTCGAGCGCGCGATCGACCGTGGCCTCGGCCGCCTTGAGGTCCTGGAAGCGGTCGGCGTCGAGCACGGCGATCTCCCGCATGCGCGCCTTCTGGAAGTCCTTCTTGCCGGCGAAGTCGGCGGCGCGGAACAGCGCGGCCCGGAGCGGGCCCCAGGTGCCCTCGCGCTCCGCATCGACGCGCATGGCGTCGAGCGCGCCCTCGTGGTCCGGGACGAGCTCGAGGACCCGGTGGATGGCCTTGCGCGCGCCGACGTCGTCCTCGAGCTTTTCGCGGCGGAGGTCGGCGCGCTCCATCCACATGGTGGCCTGCGCGAACGGGTCCGGCTCGAGGTCGATCTCGCGGCCGAGGAGCTGATCGACGTCGGCGAAGCGGCCGTGGGCGCGGTGCCAGGCGGCGGCGACGGCGAGCACGCGGTGGTCGATGACGCCGTCGGCGATGGCGGTCTCGGCGAGCGGCCCGGCGCGCTCGAGGTCGCCGAGGGACGCGAGCAGGCACGCGGCCTCGCGCGCCGCCGGCCCCACCGCCATCGGCGGCAGCCCCGGGATCTTGGCGGCGCTCTCGTAGGCCAGGGCGGCGTCGAGGACGCGGCGGCCTTCGAGGTACCACTCGGCGAGCGCGAGGCGCGCGCCGACGTCGTGCGCGTCGGCGACGGCTTGCGCTTCGAGGAGCGCGATGGCGCTGTGCCGATCGGCGAGGCTCTCGGCGAGGAGGCGGGCGCGCTCGAGGGTGAGCACGCGGCGCCGCTGCGGCTCCTCGACGACGCCGAGCAGCAGCTCGAGCACTTTGGCGAGCGAGCCGGGCCCGCAGCGCTCGCGGGCGAGCGGCTCGGCGACGCCGAGCGCCTCCGCGTCGCCCTCGGCGGCGGCGGTGCACAGCGTGGCGACCGCCTCCTCGGCGTCCCCGGCGCCGAGCCAGGCGTCGGCGCCCGAGCGGCGGAGCGGCCCGCGCGCAGCCGGCTCGCGCTCGCGCGCGGCGTCGTCGAAGGCGCGCGCCGCCGACGCGAACAGCTCGCGCACGTCGCCGTCGTCGCCGCGGTCGTCGTCACCGGCGGCGCGCTCGGCGGCCCGCCCGGCGGCGGCCGCGGCGAGGGCGGCGAGGACGCGGGCGCGCTCCTCGAGCAGCGCCGCGTCGCCGGGGAGGACGGCGAGGGACTCGTCGACGGCGACGAGGGCCGCGTCGTTGTCCTTCAGGGACTCGACGAGGAGGCGCACGCGGCGCGCGACGGACTCGCTCTTCTCCGCGGGCTTCTCGGTGGTGGCGGCGACGGCGCCGAGGGCGTCGGCGACGTCCCGGTCGTCGCCGGCCATCTCTGCGAGCTGGAGCCACAGGCGCGCCGAGTCGACGTCGTCGGGGACGATGGCGAACGCGCCGCGCGCGTCCTTCGACGCCGCCTGCAGCATCTCCTTTTGGCCGGCGCGCACGAGGGCGCGCTCGCGCAGGAGCCCCGCGCGCTCGACGGCGTCGGGCGCGGCGCCGGCCATGCGGCCCAGGCTCTCGACGACGAGGTCGACGCGGCCGCCCTTCTCGGCGAGCTCCTGGATGTCGCGCTCGCGGGCCGCGTCGTAGCCGGCGAGCGCGGCGACGAGGCGCAGCAGGCCCGCGGCCTCGGCGAAGCGGTGCGCGTCGGCGTGGGCGCGGGCGCGGGCCTCGAGGTCGGCCGCGCCGGGCTCCTCGCGCACGGTCGCGAACATGCGGGGATCGAGCAAGCGCGCGAGGGCCCCGCGCGCGCCGCCGGCGCCACCGGGCGCGCTGCTCACGGCGAGGAGCGCGGCGGCGGTGGCGCGCTGCGCGGCGGAGGGGCGGCGGCCGAGCGCCCGCAGCACGGCGCGGGCGTCGACGGCGCCTCCGGAGCCGGACGCGGGGGACGCGTCGGCGCCGCTCAAGGCGCCGGCGAGGTCGGCGGCGGCGCCCCCTGTGGAAGCGCCCCCTGTGGAAGCGGCCCCCGTCGAAGCGGAGTCGAGGCCGTCGATCAGGCCCGGGAGGCCGCGGCGGGCGCCGTGGACCTCCTGGCGGAGCGCGGCCCCGGCGTAGCCCTTGTCGTCGAGCTCGTCGAACGCGGCGACCAGCGCGCGGCGGCGGCCGGGATCGCCGAGCACCTCGTCGCTGACCGCGGCGGCGGCGATGGCGGCGATGCGCGCCGACGGCGTCGCCAGCTCCGGGTCCGCGGCGAGGCGCACCTCGATGGGCGCCTCCGACATCGGCACGCCCGCGCGGGCGAGCATGCGCGCGGCGGCGACGTCGTCCTTGTCGATGGCGGCGCGCGCGGCGAGGGCGCGCCACGCGACCTTGCGCTCGTCGGCGCTGCCGCGGCGGGCGCGCGCGAGCAGCGCGGGCGCGTCGAGCCCGAGCTCCTTTGGCTCCGCCGCCCGCCCCGCCTTGGCCTCCACCCAGGCCCGCGCCACATGCGGTGGCAGCATGCCGTCGCGCAGCCGGTGCGCGCGCGCGGCGTCGTCGACGAGGTCGGCCGGCCAGGCGCCGCGGCCACGCAGCGCCAGCGCCACGGCGAAGTGCTGCTGCGCGCCGCCCGGGTGCATCGCGGCGAGCTGCCACGCGCGGTGGTCGGTGGGATCGGCGCGCAGGCGCCAACCCGCCACCGCGCGCGCGACGTCGGGCGCCGCCTGCGTCGCGAGGCCGAGCGCCGCCTCGACGTCGCCCTCGTCGGCCGTCACGAGCGCGGTGCGCACGAGCAGCGGAGCGCCGTCGCCGCCCGCCTGCGTGGCGACGTCGCGCGCGAGCGAGACGAGCTCGTCGTCCGCCTCCGCGAGCGGCGCCGCCAACAGCGCCTCCACCGCGCCGGGCACGTCGCCGGCGTCGAGGAAGAGCTGCGCCGCGCGCGTCGCCCGCCGGCCGCGCGACCCCTCGTCGACGACGCCGCGCAGGAGCACGCGCGCGGCGTCGGCCGGGCGCCCGAGCACCGCCAGCGCGCTCGCGAGCTCCGAGCGGAGCGGCCAGGCGAGCGGCTCCGGCGGCGACGCGGCGTCCACAGGGGGCGTGGAGCCGCCGGCGTCATCGAGGGCGCCGAGGGCGTCGACGACGAGCGCGGCGTCGCCGCTCATGACGAGGACGCCGACGGCCTCGGCGAGCCCCCGCGGGCCGGCCTCGACGAGCTTTTGGAACAGCCCGCGGCGCAACAGGAGCGGCCGCAACCAGAGCGCGGCCTCGTCGGCGCCGGTCCCCGGCATCTCGGCGACGAGGAGCTCGAGCCACAGCCCGTCGTCGTCCTTCTTGCGGCAGCGGCGCAGGCGCGCGGCGCGGGCGTCCTCGGGGAGACCGGCGGCGCGGGCGGCGGCCTCCCACACGTCGAGGATGCGGCCGGCGAGCCCCGGCGGCTCGGCACCGGCCTCCACGATGTCCTTGAGGATGGGCGCCGCGCGCTCGGCGCCGGCGCCGCCGCCGGCGACGTCGAGGAGCAGCGCGACGCGCTCCGGACTCGCGCCGAAGCGCTCGACGAGGTCGGCGGCGCGCCGCGCGGCGTCGTCGAGGCGGCCGCGGCGGCGGTCGAGCCCGACGAGCAGGCCGAGCGTGGCCGCGTCGGCGGCGCCGCTCGCGCCGAGCTTCTCGAGCGCGGCGGCCTCAGTGTCGGTGTCACCCTCGAGCGCCGCCACCTCGGTGACGAGGAGCCACGCCGCGGGCGTATCGAGCTCGCGCGCGAGCGCGACGGCGGCGTCGCTCTTGCCGAGGAGCGCGAGCAGGCCGGCCTTGGCGAGCTCGTCGTCGACGACGTCGACCTGCGCCTCCACGAGGCCTTCGGCCGCGGCCAGGCGATAGGCGGCCTCGCGCAGGGAGCGGTCGCCGCCCGCGGCGCCGCCGAGGAGGATGGAGAAGGCGCCCTGGGCATCCTTGAGCGCCGTCATGCGGTGCTCCGCGCGACGTCGCACCACCTCGCTGCGCGCCTCGCTGCCGGCGGAGCGCTCGGCGGCCTCGGCCATCAGCTCGTCGATGACGTCGTGCAGGCCGGACGCCTGCGCGATGCCCAACGCCTCCGCCTGCACGCCTTCGTCGTCGGGCGCGCACCGGGCGAACGCGAGGAGCGCCCTGTCGAGCCCGACCTCCGAGAGCTGGCTCGTCGACGAGCGCAACAGCCCCTCGACGGCCTTCTTTCTGTGCTTGAGCGCTTCGGGGCCCACGGGCAGCGCGTCGGCGGCGCGCGTCGACCACTCGGCGGCGTCGAAGGCGCCGAGGTGCCACGCGACCTCGGCCCGCGACGAGAGCGTCTCGGCGTCGACCACGGCGCCGCCGGCGGTGCGCGCGTCGATGGTGCCGTCCAGGGCGAACGCGGCCTCGCGCCAGCGCTCGGCGCGGAGCGCGACGGCGGCCGCCGCGTGGAGCTCGGTCTGCCGGGCGTCTTCGGGGAGCGACGCCGACAACGCGAGGCGCAGGGCCAGGCGCTCGGGCGTGAGCCGCAGGTGGCTCGCGCGCCGCGCGGCGCGGGCGACGTCGTCGGCCCGCACGCCGTTTTGACGCGTGAGCTGGTCGAGGCGAGCGGTGCCGCGGGCGGCGTCGCCGACGCGCACGGCCGCGACGACGGCGGCGGAGGTCTGCGCCTGACGGCGGACGGCGCGGCGCGCGTGCTCCTCGAGGAGCGCGCGGGCGGCGACCCCGGTGCGATCGTCGACGGCCTGGGCGAGCGCCTCGGCGGCCTCGCCCGAGAGCGCGGCGTCGCGCGCGGCGGCGACCGCGGCGTCGGCGTCGCTGATGCGGACGGCGCGGCGGAAGGCGACCAGCGCGGCGCGGCGGCGGTCGTCGTCGTTGCGGGCGGACGCCACCAGGCGCTCGACGTCGCCCGCGGCGCGCCGGGGGCCCGCGATGCGCCAACGACGGCGCGCGGCGGCGACGCCGAACGCGTCCGCGGCGTCGACGCCGGCGGCGAACAGCGCGTCGGACAGCTCGAGCGCGCCGGCGCTGCCGAGCGCGCCGGCGCCGGCGGCGAGGCCGAGGAGGAACGCGGCGCGGCGCCCGTCGTCGAGGGCGAGCGCGGCCAGCGCGGCCGACGACGGCCCGCCGGACGGAGGCGCCCCGCCGCCCCCGCCGAGCTCGACGCCCCCACCGCCGTCGCCCCCACCGAGCTCGACGCCCGCGGGCGCGCCGACGTCGACGGCCGCGGGGGCCTCCGTGCTGAGGTCGATGCGGGCAGGCGCGCCCGCGGCTGTGGCCCCGGCGAGAGACGACGCCGTCGCCACCGCCACCGCCTCCGCGATGCGCCGCTCGGGGGACATGGCGGCGTCGAAGATGGCGCGGGCGCGGTGGCGGGCGCGGTCCTCGTCGGTGGCGAGCACCAGGTGCGCGTGCACGCGCGCGGCAGGGTCCACGGCGTCGGGCTCGATCGCCAGGAGCGCCTCGGCGTCGAGGGGGTCGGGCGCGCGCGCCATCTCCGCCGCGAGGAACGCGCCGAGGGCCGCGCTGCCGCGCTCCTCGTGGATGCGCCGCTCGAGGACCTTGAGCTCCCCGTCCGCGCCGCCGCCGGCCTGAAGCTCGGCGCGCACCTCGACGAGCTGATCGAGCGCCTCCTCGCCGCGGTGCATCTCGAGGAGCAGCGCCGCCCGCCGCCGCACGATCTCGCGCTTCTCGATCCCCGCGGAGCGCTCGGCGCGCCGCCCGAGCGCCTCGGCGAGGCGCGGCTTGTCGCCGAGCGCATCGAGGCACTCGAGCAGCTCGCCCCACGCCTCGCGGTCATCGGGGTCCTCGTCGACGAGCGCCTGCAGGTGCGTCACCGCGCGCGCCTCGTCGTCGAGGCCGGTGCGCAACACGCTCACGAGCTCGAGGCGCAGCGCGCGCCGCAGGGCGGCCCGCTTGTCGCCGGCGCCGTCTCCCGCCTCGGGGCGGCCCGCCTCCGCGTCGGCCGCGGCGATGGCGTCCTCGAGCACCAGCGCCACCGCGTCCCACGCCTCGGCGTCGCGCAGCAGCACCAGCGCCTGCCCGCGCAGGTCGGCGCGGTCGACGAGCGACGGCCTGAGCTCGTGCAGGCGGCCGAGCACGGCGCTGTCGGCGCCCGGCCCCGACAAGAGCGCCTCCGCGGCCGTCTGGCGGAGCACGGCGCGCCTCCCCTCGTCGTCGACGCGCTCGGCCAGCGCCCACATGCGGTCGGCGGCGCGCAGCCCCTGGCCCGCGGACGCCTCGCGCTCCGCCGCCGCGAGCACGACGTCGACGTCGCCCGGGCACGCGTCGGCGAGCGCCACGAGCACGCCGTCTTCGAGGCGCCCGTCGCGCAGGCTCTCGGCGGTGAACGCGTCGCGCAGCGCCGACGCCGAAGCCGGCGTGCCGAGAGAGAAAGGCCCGGGCTCTGCGCCCGTGGACGGCAGCGCGTGCGCGCGCCCGAGGAGCGCCTGCGCGGCCAGCGTGGGCTCCGCGGTGGCCGCCCGCGCGACGAGAGAGCGCACGCGCTCGTCGGGCGTGGCGCCCGCGTCGAGCGCCGCGAGCACGTCCTCGAGCGCGGCGCTCGTGTCCTCACCCGCGCCGAAGCGCAGCTCGGCGCGCCGCACGAGGTCGGCGGCGTCGAGGGAGTCGTTGCGCGACCCCATCTCGTCGAGGAGGGCGAGCGCGGTGTCGGTGTCGCCGGCGGCCTCCGCGCAGGCGAGCGTCTCCTTGCGCAGCTCGGCGTCGGTGCGGATGGCGCGCGCCTTGTCGAGGAGCTTGACCGCGGCGCCGGCGTCGCCGAGGCGATCGCGGCTGTCGCGCGCGCACGACAACAGGCGTGCGAAGCGCTCGTCGTCGTCGCCGGCGTCGAGGAGCAACAGCGCGTCCGCCGCCGCCCGCGCCTCCGCCGGCCGCGACAGATCGCGGGCGAGGCGCTCGACGGCCCGCAGGCTCTCGACGTCGCCGGGGAGGCGCTCCGCCCTGCCTTGCCACGCGCCGAGCGCGGTGTCGGCGCGGCCGCACTTCTCGGCGGCGAGCGCGAGCCGCCCGAGGAGCGCCACCCGCTCCTCGGCCTCCGCCGCCAGCGGCAACAGCCGCTCGAGCGAGGCGACGGCGACGTCGAAGCGCGACAGCTCTTCGGCGATGCGCGCGCGTCGCATCTCGGCCGGCCGTGACAGCTCGCGGCTGCCGGCCGCGATCTCCTCGAGGAGCTCGAGCGCGCGGGTGCGATCCTTGGCGTCGTCGAGGAGCTGCGCGGCGCGCTCGATGACGGCCTTGCGGTCGCCGAGGGCGCGCGTGCCGTCCGGGCTGCGCTGCAGCGCCGAGAGCAGGAGCGAGGCGGCGGCGCCGGGATCGTCGAGCTCTTCGTCGAGGCCGACGAGGTCGTCGACGAGGCCGTCGGCGTCCTCGTGAGCCATCACGTCGGCGTCCTCGAGGGCGGCCTCGAGCGTGCGCCGGGCCTCCTTCTTCTGCCCGAGCGGCCCGGACTCGAGCACGGCCTTCCGGCGCAGGAGCGCGATGCGCTCCTCGACGGGGATGCTGCGCGCGAGGAGCTTGCCGAGGGCGTCGACGGCGGCGGTGTCGGCGCCGCTGTCGGCGAGGGCGCCGGCGTAGCGGCGCAGGACGTCGGTGCTGTCGGCGAGCGCGAGCGACTGCGCGCACAGGTCGGCGGCGAGCGCGGGGTCGTGCACCTCCTCGTCGGCGCGGGCGGCGAGCAACGCGTAGGCGGACGCGCGGGCGGCGCCCTCCAGGGCGGCGTCGGCCCAGGCGCGGTCGACGTCGAGCGCGCCCCGCAGGTCACCGCCGTCGCGCAACCAGCGCGACAGCGAGCGCGCCGCGGTCCGAAGCGTGGGATCGACCTCGAGGCACTGGCGGCGGGCCTCGGCGGCGCCGGCGGCGTCGTGCAGGAGCTCGTCGAGGATCTCCGCGCGCGTCTCGAGGAGCAGCGCCTTCTCGGTGATGCGCGCGCGCTCGAGGAGCTGGTCGACGGCGTCGAGGGCGGACGGGCCGTCGCCGAGGGCGCGGTGCAGATCGACGCGGACGCGCGTGTGCTTCTGCGGCTTTTTGTCGTGCGTCTCGGCGAAGCGGAACGCGGCGAGCGCGAGGCGCGTGCGCCCGACGAAGCCGTAGAGGTACGCGCCCGCCTCCGCCGCCTGCTCGGCGGCCAGCGGGCCGTCCGCGAGCGTCTGCGCGGCGGCGAGCCGGGCGCGCACGACGAGGCGGTGGTTCTTGGTGACGCGCGCGAGATCGAGGAGGCGATCGAGCGCGTCGCCCGAGTACGGCGCGCTCTTCAAGGCGCGCAGCCAGATGTCGCGCGCGTCTCTGTGGCGGTCGAGGCGCAGGGCAGCGTCGCCGGCGCGCAGCCAGAGATCGGTGCGCTCGGCGCCGGGCTTGAGGCGGTCGCCGCGGCGCAGGCACTCGTCGAGGAGGCCGCCGTCGTCGCCGAGCTCGCCGAGGAGCGCCTGCAGGTGGCGGCTCGCCTGGGCGTCGTCGGGGGCGTGGCGCAGGTGACCGCGCCAGGCGTCGGCGGCGGCGGGCTTGTTCTTGAGCTGGTCTTCTTCGAGGGAGGCGATGCGCGAGTAGAGCCCCGCGAGCTGCTCGTCGGTGCCGCCGAGCTCGATGCGCGCGCCGAGGACGTCGACGGCGTTCTGCGTGCGCCCGGCCTCGCCGTAGAGGTCGGCGAGCCGTTCGAGCTCGACGGCGCGCGCCTGGCCGGCGCCGGTGCCGAGCGCCAGCTCGCGCGCCCGGATCTCGACGGCGACGTCGCCCTTCTTCTGCGCGGCGCCGGCGAGCTTGTCGAGGAGCGCCGCGAGCGCGGCGCCGGTGGCGCGGGCCGCGTCGCCCTCGGCGGCGCTTCCATCCGCGGCGCCGTCCCCCTCGGCGCGGCAGGCCTTCTCGAGCCGATCGAGCGCGTACGCGAGCTCTCCGCGGCCGAGGAGCTCCGGGATGAGCGACGACAGCGCGCTGTCGGAGCGCGGGTCCTCGTCGAGCCAGAGGCCGAGCGCGGTGCGCCCGCGCCCGGAGTCGATGGCGAGCAGCGCGCGCGCGCGCTGGGCGTGCACCGCGACGCGCGCGGCGGCGTCGACGTCGTGGCGGCCGAGGAGCGCGCGCGCGGCGGTGTCGATGGCGCCGGCGTCCTGCACCGCCACCGCGAGGGAGAACGCCTTGTGTGCGACCGCCCCGTCGGCGGCCGCGGCGCCCGTGGCGTCGAGCAAGCGCTTGAGGGCGCCGGGCGCGTCGCCGGCGGCCTCGAGGATGCCGGCGGCCTCGAGCAGCCAGGCCCCGCGGCCGTGACGGACGCCGGCGTCGGCGAGCACGTCGGCGGCCTGCGACGGAGGCAGCGCCCGCGCCTCGCTCAAGTACATCTCGACGTCCTCGAGCTGCTCGCCGCGCGCGGCGAGCACGCCCGCCAGGCGCAACCGGGCGGTGGGGTCGTCGGTGAGGGCCGCCACGGCCGCGCGCAACGGCCCCGAAGGGACGTTGTGCACCTCGGCGTCGTCACGGCGCAGCACCGCCGCGAGCCGGGACCCGTCCTGCGACGCGAGCGCCGCCTCGAGCCACGCGCCCACGTCGACGGAGCCCTTGTCCGCCGCCTCCTGCAGCGCGTCGGCCGCCGCGCCCGGGCCGCGGCCGCCGTCGCGCATGTGCAGCGCGCCCAGGCGCCGGAGCGCCAGCGCCGCCTTCTGCGGGTCGTCCTCGAGGAGCGGCAGCAGCCGCTCGCGCTCCTCGATCTCGAGCGCGGTCTCGCCCGCGGCGTCGGCGAACGACGCGCGCAGCTCCAGGCTCTGCTTGTCGTCGCGCGCCGCGAGCAGCGCGTGCGCGTCGCGCGGGCGGCCGGCGCCGGCGAGCTTTTGCGCCACGGCGTGGAGCTGCTCGACGGGCACGTCCGCCGCGCGGGCGCCGACGGCGCTCACGAGCCCGGCGGCGTTCGGCGCGTCCGGTGCGGCGGCGAGCGCCGCGGCCACCGCCTGCGCGTCCTGCGGGAACGCGCGCACGAGCGCGTCGGCGGCGTCGTCGACGCGGCCGGCGGCGACGAAGAGGCGCGCGGCCTCGATGCGCTTGGCGCTCGGCGACAGCGAGGGCGGCGTGCTGCCGCCGGCGGTGTCGGTGTCGGCCTCGGCGAGCAACAGCTCCGCGAGCGGGCCCGGCGCCCCGAGCAGCGCCTGCGCCTCGGCGTCGATGCGCTTCACCGCGGCGGTGGCGTCAACCGGCGGCACGCGCGCGATGAGCGCCCGCGCCCGCTCCGCGTCTCCGGCCCCGGCGCGCTTGACGAGCAGGCGCGCGGCGAAGACCAAGGGCTCCGCGGGCGCGTCCTCCGCGTCGACCGCCTCGCGCAACACGTCGAGCGCGCGCTCCGGCGTGTCCTCCATCAAGCCCGCGAGGCGCACGGCGACGATGGGGTCGGCGGGCCGGAGCTCGCGCGCGTTGGCGAGGTGCATGCGCGCCGCCTCGCGATCGCCGCGGGCCTCCGCGAGCCGGGCGGCGAGGATCTCGACGTCGGCGCGGGCGGCGCTGTCGTCCTCGACGACGACGAGGAGGCGCGTGAGCAGCTCGGCCGCGCGCTCGAGCGCCCCGGCCTCCACCTCGACGTCGATGAGGGCGACGAGGGCGTCCTTGCGATCCGCGCGGCGCAGCGCCCGGCGCAACAACACGCGCGCGGAGTCGATGCCCTCGACCCGCTTGGCGAGCGCGGCGAGCTCGACGGCGAACGCGTCGGCGGCGGCGGGGTCCTCGGCGCGCTCGAGGGCGGTGCGGCCGGTGGCGAGCGCGCGCGCGAATTCGCCGGCCTCGGCGAGGAGCCGGGCGGTGAGCGTGCCCGTCTCGGGGACGCTCGGGTCGGCGAGGAACGCGGCCTCGGCGCAGGAGAGCGCGAGGGCGTCGTCGCCGGCGTTCTTGGCGATGCTCGCGGCGACGAGGAAGGCGCGCGCGGCGACCCAGGGCTCGTCGGCGAGGTCGGCGGCCTTGCCGAGCGCCTGCAGGCGGTGCGCGCGCTCCGCGGGCTCCTTGCCCTCCTGCTCCGCGTGCGCGGCGAGGAGGCCGAGGTGCTCCGGCGCCTTCTGCAGCGCGGCGTCGAGGAGGTCGTCCCCCTCGGCGCGGCGCCGCGGATCGGTTCGGAGCACTTCGGCGGCGAACGGGACGACGCTCGGCGACAGCGCGCCCTCGTCATTGAGCTTGTCGACGAGCGCGATGCGCGCCTCGTCGCTGTCGGCGCCGACGAGGCCGTCGGCGAACACCGCGAGCGCCACGGCCTCCTCGAGCGGCCCGCGCTTCTGGTTGCGCGGCGCCTTCCAACCCTCGGGGAGCTCGCGCGCCCACGCGCGCAGGGTGACCTCGCCCTTGCCGAGGACGACCTCGTGGACGCGCACGTCGCCGACGGCGGGGACCTTCCAGCCGTACTGCGGCAAGAGCCGGCCGAGGACGGCGCGGAACGGATCGGCGCGGCGGACCATGGCGCGCGCGGGGAGCGCGCCCGGCAGATGCAGCGCATCGAGGAGCGACTGCGCGATGGCGGCGCGCGGCCGCGGCAGCGGCGAGAAGGAGATGACCTCGTGAAGCACGAGGGCGACGCCGGCCTCGCCGACGGGCGCGAAGATGCCGCGCGCGCGGATGGGCACGGGGCCCGCGGGGCCCTGCATCTCGACGAGGAGCTCGATGCCGCCGGCGCGCGCGCGCTCGCGTGCGAGGACGAAGCCCGCGGCCTTGAGCTTGTCGGAGACGTAGAGCGACGCGTGGCTGAGCGTGAGCTCGATGGCGCGCAGCGTGAGGCGGCGGTTCCTGAACTGCTGCGGGCCGCCGGAGACGTTCAGCGGGTAGTCGACGTCGGGGACCTCGAAGAGCGCGCGCGCGACGCCGACGCCGGGCTCGACGGTCTTGTCCTTGAGCGCGAGCAGCGTGCGCCCCGCCTCGAAGCGCAGGTCGAAGCCGAGCTGCTCGGGGGCGCCGAGCGCCTGGGGCGTGGGGTCCTCGGGCGCCGCCGACGACGACGGATCGCGCGGCTGCACCGGCAGCGTGGGCAGGCTCTTGTCCTTGCCCTTGTCCCCGTTCTTCCCGTCGCCAGCGCCCACGGGGCGGACCCTACTACGGCCCCCGCTCGCGCCGGAAATCCCTCGATGTGGCCCGTCGGGCGGGGGCTTGTCCCCCGCCTCGTCCCGACACCGGACGTCGGGCGGGGGCTCGTCCCCGCCTCGTCCCGACACCGGACGCGGCGCGCGCTTGTCCCCCGCCCCGTCATGTCGGGCGGGCGCTCGTCCCCCGCCTGGTCATGCACCGCCCTGATCGCGTCCGGATGCGCCGGATCCCGGAATTCGCCCGCATCTTGACACTGTCATTGACAGTGTTATGATGAGACCATGGAAGGCCGCTGGACCCTCGATGAGCTCACCGCCCGGATGCAGGCCGTGCTCGGAACCGCCGGCATCGACGCGGCCAAGGTCAACGGCCAGGTCGGCGAGGTCCCGAACGCGAGGACCATCCGCTACTACACGACCATCGGCCTCGTCGACCGCCCGACGCCCAAAGGCCGCGTGGCGACGTACGGCCGGCGCCACCTCGAGCAGCTCATCGCCATCAAGCGCCTGCAGGCGCAGGGCAAGGTCCTCGCCGACATCGCCGGCGAGCTCGTCGGCCTCGACGACGCCAAGCTCGCCGCCCTCGCCGCCCTGCCCGACGACGTCGAGCGCGCGCTCCACGGCCCGGCCGAGAAGGTCGCCTCGCGCCGCGAGCGCAGCTTCTGGAGCGCCGACGTCGAGACGGCGACGCAAGGGCCGGCGCGCCACGTCACGCCCGGCGACGACGGCGACAAGGCGGAAGCGCCGGCGCGCCACGTCACGGCCGCGGCGGTGGTCACTGGAATCCAGCTCAAAGACGGTGTCACGCTCGCCGTTCCGGCAGCGCGCGCCGTCGACGACGACGACGCGAAGGCCTTGCGCGCGGCCTTGTCAGGCGTCGTCGACATCTTGCGCGCGCGGGGCCTCATCGGCCCCGGAGGAAACGAGAAATGACCGCACCGCTGCCCCTGATGACCGAGAGCGAGCTCCGCGACTTCGCCGGCGACCGTGAGTGCGGCTACGGGTGTCTGCGCACCGAGCGCGGCGCCCTCCCCTTGCGCGAGATGAACGTCGAGGCGCGCGTCATCGCCACGTTCGCGCACACCACGCTGCGCCAGGTGTTCGTCAACACGCTCGGGGTCCCGCTCGAGGCCACGTACATCTTCCCCCTGCCCGACCGCGCCGCGGTCACGCGCTTCACGCTCGAGGTCGCCGGCCGCGTCGTCGACGGCGTGCTCGAGGAGCGCATGCAGGCCCGCCGCACCTACGACCAGGCCATCGCCAGCGGCAAGCGCGCCTCCATCGCCGAGGAGGAGCGCCCCGGCGTCTTCACCATCCGCGTCGGAAACCTCATGCCCGGCGAGGCCGCCGCGGTGACGCTCGAGATGTCCGGCGCGCTGCCCGTCGCCGACGGCGAGGTCACGTACCGCTTCCCGCTCGTCGTCGCGCCCCGCTACATGCCCGGCCAGCTCCTCGGCGGCGAGGACGTCGGCGACGGCGTCGCCCACGACACCGACGCCGTCCCCGACGCCTCGCGCATCTCGCCGCCCGTGCTCCTGCCCGGCATGCAGAGCCCCGTGCGGCTCTCGCTCGCCGTCGAGCTGGACGCCGCCGGCCTGCCGCTGTCCCAGGTGCGCTCGAGCCTCCACGCGGCGTACGCCGACGAGCGCGGCGGCCGCCTCGTCGTTCGCACCACGCCGGGCGAGCGCCTCGATCGCGACTTCATCCTGCGCTTCCACCTCGGCGACGACGCCGCGCACACGTCGGCGCGCATCGCGCTCGACGGCGCCATGCCCCTGCCGCGCGGGCGCGGCGTCCCGGGCGCGCTCTTCGGCGCACCCGGGTTCACCGAGGACGCCACCTTCGCGCTCACGCTCCTGCCGCCCACGCTGCACGTGTCGCAGAAGCCCAAGGACGTCGTGTTCGTCATCGACCGCTCCGGCTCCATGCAGGGGTGGAAGATGGTCGCGGCGCGCCGCGCCACCGCCCGCATGATCGACGCGCTGCGCGCGCACGACCGCTTCGGGGTCATCGCGTTCGACAACGTCGTCAGCGAGCTCCACGCCGGGCTCGTCGAGGCCAGCGACCGCGAGCGCTACCGCGCCTCCGAGTGGCTCGCGAAGATCGACGCGCGCGGCGGCACCGAGATGGCCGCGCCCCTCGCCCGCGCCGCCGACCTCCTCGGCGGGGCCGCCTACGGAGGTGTTCGGCTGGAGCGCGATCGCGTGCTCGTGTTCGTCACCGACGGCCAGGTCGGCAACGAGGCGCAGCTCATGAAGCTCCTCGGTGCGCGCCTGCGCGGCGCGCGGGTGTTCGCGCTCGGCATCGACCAGGCCGTGAACGCGGGCTTCCTGAACCGCCTCGCCGCGCTCGGCGGCGCGGGCGACGCCGAGCTGGTGGAGAGCGAGGACCGGCTCGACGAGGTGCTCCAGCGGGTGCACCGGCGCGTCGACGCCCCGGTGATCGCGGAGCTCAGCGTCGACGTCGAGGGCGCGCAGCTCCTGCCGGGCACGCTGTCGCCCGCGCAGCTCCCCGACGTGTTCGCCGGCGTCCCCGCCACCGTCTGCGGCCGCGTGCGGCTCGACAACCGCGGCGGGCGCTGGCCGGTGTTCGTGGTGCGCGGGCGCACGGCCGACGGCGGGCGCTTCGAGGACCGCATCTACGCCGACCCGGTGACGAACCCCGCGGTGCGCACGGCGTGGGCGCGGCTGCACCTGCGCGACCTCGAGGACCGCTTCGACGCGAGCATGGGCAACCGCGCGGAGCTCGAGCGCCGCATCGTCGAGGTGTCGCTCGCGAACAACGTGCTGTGCCGCTTCACGGCCTTCGTCGCCGTCGACGGCGAGGTGGTGAACCGCGGCGGCTGGCAGCACCACGCGACGCAGCCCGTGGAGCAGCCGGCGGGCTTTGGTGGCGGCGCCCCGGCCGGCGCCCCGGCCCCGATGCCCCAGGCTTCGATGCCCGAGGCCTCGATGGGCGGGCGCAGCCGTCGCTCGGCAGCGCCGAGCGCGTCGCGCGCCGAGTCCTTCGACAAGGCGGCGCTCGCGCGGCCCCCTGCCGATCTGAGCCGGAGCGCCGTGCTCGACGAGGAGTCGAACATGGACGCGCCGGCCCCGCGCGCGCCGTCGCGGGTGATGGCGCCGCCGCCGCCGAGGGCCAAGCCGGCGGGCGCGGACCTCGCCAAGCGGAAGGGCGGCGGGTTCCTCGGCGCGATGAAGGACGCGCTCGGGGGCAAGAAGGAAGCGGCGGCGGGCGTCTCGTCGTTCCGCGCGCGCCTCGAAGACCTCGTGCAGCTCGCGCGAAGGAAGGCGCAGGACCTGTTCGGCGTGGCGCGCGAGCTCGAGCAGCGGCTGCGGCTGCTCCTCGAGGACATGGCCCACGCGGGCGTGCCGGCGCACGAGCGGCGCCCGCTCGACGAGGTCGAACGCTCGTTGCGCGACGCCGTGCTGAGCGGCGACTCGTTGCGCGTCGAGCAGGCCCTGGTCGGCGCCGAGGACGTCCTGGCGCGCGCCGCGGGGATGACGCCGTCGAGGGGGTCTGTGACGCCCGGCGGCGGCAAGCGCGAGGGCTTCTGGCGCTGAGCGCGCGGGCGCCTTGAGCGGCCGGGCGTCGTGTGGACGGCGCCCGGCTTCTTTCTTCGTGCCCCGGCGACGGGCAGACCGCCGCGGAGCCGGCGCCGGGGGCTATGGTCCGTCCATGTCCCCCCGCTTCTCCGCCGCCGTCCTCGCCCTCGCCGTGTTCTCCGCCGCCCACGCCGCCGGCGACGACAAGCGCCGCGTGCTCGTGGCCGACGCCGTCGCCAACGGCGTCGACCCGAGCCTCGCGCGCACGCTCACCTCGATGATCGTCGCGCGGCTCGACGCGCGCCCGGGCGTGGACGCGCTGTCGGGCGCGGAGCTCAAGCGGCTCATGTCCCTCGAGGCCGACAAGGCCGCCTGCGGCAGCGACGACTGCGTCAACGACCTCACCGGCGCCCTCGGCGCGCCGCTCGCGGTCTTTGCCGACGTCGGCAAGCTCGGGGCGCTCACCGTCGTCAACCTCACGCTCTTCGACGTCGTCCAGGGCGTGCCGGTGGCCCGCGCCGCGGTGGAGACGGAGAAGCTCGAGCAGATGCCCGACAAGCTCGACGCCGCCGTGGGCGGGCTGCTCGCGGACGCGTCGGCTGACGGCGCATCGACCCGCCCCCCCTCGGCGAAGAATGCGGCGACGAAGAGCGCGTCGACGGCGGGCGCGTCGACGACGGGCGCGCCGACCCAGGACACCGCCTCGAGGGGCGCGGCGAAGTCAAAGCACGCGGGCGGCGCATCGAAGACCGTGGCGAAGGCCCGCCCGAGCGCCCCCCGCGCGCCGACGGGCGACGACGCGCGCGTGGCCGACTTGCTGGGCGACGACTCCGGCGGTGCCATCGGGGACGCCACAGGCGACGCCGGCGGCCTCGGGTTGAGGGGCGTGGGCGGCGGTGGCGGCGGCTCGGGTGCCGGCCTCGGCGGCCTCGGCGCCCTCGGCCGCCCCGTCGGTGAGGGCGCCGCGGGAGACGCGGGGCGCCCGCTGCGCCCCGCCGACGTGCAGACCGTGGTGCGCAGCCACCGCGGCGAGCTCCGCGCGTGCGCGCAGCTCGCGCGCAAGTCAGGCAAGCACGGCAGGGTGGCGGTGCGCTTCCTGATCGCCGGCGACGGCAAGGTCACGTTCGCGCACATCACCCGCACCGACTTCGCCCGCACGGGCGTCGGCAAGTGCGTCATCGATCACGTCTCGTCGTGGACCTTCCGCGCCACCGGCGCGCCGACGGCCATCAACTTCCCGTTCGCCTTTCGGTGACGCAGCCCGCCGGTCGGCGATCGGCGCGGGCGCTCCCTCCGGTCGGCGGCCCGGCAGCTCAGCCGCGGTTGCGGGCTCTGTGGGTGCCGATCGGGATCGGGTAGTCGCCGGAGAAGCAGGCGTCGCAGTGGCCCGTCGTCGACGCCGAGCCGTGGACGGCCTGGTGAAGCCCCTCGCGAGACAGGAAGGCCACGGAGTCGGCGCCGATGAACGCCGCGATTTCGTCGACGGACATCCGGCTCGCGATGAGCTCTTCGCGCGTGGGCGTATCGATGCCGTAGTAGCAAGGGCCGGTCGTCGACGGCGCCGAGATGCGCACGTGGATCTCCTTGGCCCCGGCGCCGCGCACCATCTCCACGATCTTCTTCGAGGTGGTGCCCCGCACGATGCTGTCGTCGACGACCACCACGCGCTTGCCGTCGAGGATGCTCTTCACCGGGTTGAGCTTCAGCTTCACGCCGAAGTTGCGGATGCGCTGCTCGGGCTCGATGAAGGTGCGGCCGACGTAGTGGTTGCGCACGAGCCCCATCTCGAAGGGCACGCCGCTCTCGTTGGCGTAGCCCATGGCCGCGTACACCCCGCTGTCGGGCACGGGGATGACGACGTCCGCCTCCACCGGCGACTCCTTCGCGAGCTGCTGCCCGAGCGCCTTCCTGGCCTCGTGCACGTAGCGCCCGAACACCAGGCTGTCCGGCCGCGCGAAGTAGACGTGCTCGAAGATGCACGCGGCCTTCGGCAGCCCCTCGGGGTTCTCCAGACGGAACGAGCGCAGCCCGTCGTCGTCGATCACCACGATCTCGCCGGGCTCCACGTCGCGCACGGTGGTGGCGCCGATGAGGTCGAAGGCGCAGGTCTCGCTCGCGAGCACCCAGCCGCCGCGCGCCAGGCGCCCCACCGCCAGGGGGCGCACGCCCGACGGGTCGCGCACGCCGTAGAGCCGCCCGTCGCCGGTGACGGTCAACGAGTACGCGCCCCGCACCTGCTTCAGCGACTTCTGCAGGCGCTCGAGCAGCGAGCCGTGCGACGTGGCGACGAGGTGCAGGATGACCTCGGTGTCCGACGAGGTCTGGAAGATACTTCCACGCTCCTCGAACTGTGCACGTATGGTCTCGGCGTTCACCAGGTTGCCGTTGTGGGCCACGGTGATGGGGCCGGCCTGGCAGCGCACCAGGAGCGGCTGGCAATCCCGCACGGTGTCGGTGCTGTCGCCGGCGGTGGCGTAGCGGACGTGCCCCACGGCGACGCGCCCGGCGAGCGCCGCCAGGTCCTGCTCGGAGAACACGTCGGCCACCAGACCCACGCCCACCTTGCGCTTGAGCTCTTCGCCGTCGCCGGCGACGATGCCGGCGCTCTCCTGCCCCCGGTGCTGCAGCGCGTACATGGCGAGGTAGGCGAGGTTGGCGGCCTCGTCGTCGCCGTGGACGCCGACCACGCCGCAGCGGTCGCGGAAGCAGTCGCCGCCGTCGATCTCGTCGAGGAAGCCGTCGAGCACGCTCACGTCCCGCCTCCCGCGAGCACCCCGGGGATGACCCGCTCGGCCTCGGCCACGAGCGACGCCGCGTCGAGCTCCAGCAGCACCCGCTCGCCCTGCGCCACGGTCAGCGAGCGACCGCCGACGCCGCCGAGCGTCAACAGCGGCACCTCGGCGACGGCCGCGCGGTCCGCGGCCTCGGCCAGCTTGTTGGCGGGCAGCACGGCGACGAACGCGGGGGCGTCCTCGCCGAAGAGCGCCACCAGCGGGTCCTCGTCGACGGGGAGGTCGGCGAACACGCCGTGCGCCTCGCGCCCGGCGCCGCGCGCGACGTCGAACAGCGCCGCGAGGGTGCCGCCGGCGACGACGGGCCGCGCGTCCTTGCACAGGCGCGCGCGGACGAGATCCCGCACGAGGGCGCAGGTCACTTTGACGCTCGCCAAATCGAGGGAGCGAACGCCGCCCGCGGGGGCGCCGCCGTGGACCACCGAGACCGCGACGCACCCCGCCAGCGTCGACGGCGCGGGCCCGATGCGCACGACGACGTCGCCGTCGGCGACCGGCGCCCGCGGGACCACGTCGGCGGCGCGCTCGACGAGGCCCACCACGCCGATGGCGGGCGTGGGGTGCACGCCGCGCTCGTCGGTCTGGTTGTACAGGGACACGTTCCCCGAGACGACGGGCGCGTCGAAGGCCAGGCACGCCTCTTTGATGCCGGCGACGCCGGCGACGATCTGGCCCATGATCTCGGGCTTCTGCGGGTTTCCGTAGTTGAGGCAGTCGGTGACCGCGAGCGGCACCGCGCCGACGGCGCTCACGCGCATGACGCCCTCGGCCACCGCGCGGCGCGCCCCCTCCTCGGGGTCGGCGGCGCAGACGCGGCCGTCACACACGAGGGCCATGGCCACGGCGCGCTCGGTGTCGGGGAGGCGCACCAGCGCCGCCGCGGCTTCGCCGCCGTCGAGCAGCGTGCCGGCGCCCACCTCGCGGTCGTAGCGCTCGTAGATCCACGTCTTGGGGGCGACGGCCGGCGCCAGCAGCACGCGGCGGGCGGCGGCGTCGAGCGAGAGGGCGCGCAGCGGGCCCTCGTCGAGCGCCGGCAGCTTGACCGGCGCCGTGAACGGCCGCTCATAGCGCGGGGCCTCGTCGGCCAGCGCGCGGGCGGGGAGGTCGCCGGCGAGCTTGCCGTTCTTCATCAGGCGCACGCGCCCGTCGTCGGTGACCTCGCCGATGACCACGCAGTCGAGGTCCCACCGGGAGAAGATGGCGCGCACGCGCTCCTCTTGACCGCGGCGGGCCACGAGCAGCATGCGCTCCTGCGACTCCGACAGCATGAGCTCGTACGCGCTCATGCCCGCCTCCCGCGCGGGCACCTTGTCGAGGTCGAGCAGCACCCCGGACCCCGCGCGCGCGGCCATCTCGAACGCGCTCGAGGTGAGGCCGGCGGCGCCCATGTCCTGGATGCCGACGAGGCAGTCCGTCCGGAAGCACTCCTGGCAGGCCTCCATCAGGAGCTTCTCCTTGAAGGGGTCGCCCACCTGCACCGTGGGCCGCTCGGCCTCCTTGTGCTCGGAGAAGGAGTCCGACGCCATGGTGGCGCCGTGGATGCCGTCCCTGCCGGTCTTGGCGCCGACGTACATCACGGGGTTTCCGACGCCCGACGCCGTGCCCTTGAAGATGCCGTCGTGGCGAAGGACGCCGAGGGCGAAGGCGTTGACGAGGATGTTGCCGTCGTAGGCGGCGTCGAAGTCGGCGCTCGAGTAGACGGTGGGAACGCCGAAGCAGTTGCCGTAGCCGCCGATGCCGCGCACCACGCCCGAGAGCAGCTCAGGCGTGCGCGGGTGCTCGGGCCGGCCGAAGCGCAGCAGGTTCATCGCGGCGATGGGCCGGGCCCCCATGGTGAACACGTCGCGCAGGATGCCGCCGACGCCGGTGGCGGCGCCCTGGTAGGGCTCGATGAAGCTCGGGTGGTTGTGGCTCTCGACCTTGAAGGCCACGGCCCAGCCCTCGCCGACGTCGACGACGCCGGCGTTCTCCCCGGGCCCCACGAGCACGCGCGGCCCCTCGGTGGGGAGCTTCTTCAGGTGGACGCGCGACGACTTGTAGGAGCAGTGCTCGCTCCACATCGCGGCGAAGCAGCCGAGCTCCACGAGGTTGGGCGCGCGGCCGAGGATCTCGACGGCGCGCTCGTACTCGTCGTCGGCGAGGCCCATGAGGTCCACCGGGCGGCCCGAGGAATCGCGGGCCATGTCGTCTTCATCGCGGCCGGTCACGCGCGCACCTCCGCCTGCGCGCCCGCCGCGGCGAACGCGCGCAGGAGCGGGATCCCGTCGGTGCCCCGCAGCTCGGCGCCGACGGCGCGCTCGGGGTGCGGCATCAAGCCGATGACGTTTCTGGCCGGGCCGCCGACGACGCCGGCGATGTCGCGCCGGGAGCCGTTGGGGTTTTTGCCCAGGTAGCGGAAGGCGACGCGGTCGTCGCGCTCGAGGGCGTCGAGGGTGGCGTCGTCGGCGAAGTAGTTCCCCTCCCCGTGCGCCACCGGCAGCGTGATGCGCTGCTTTCTGTCGTAGCCCCACAGCAGGCCCTTGCCTCCGGCGCTGACCTCGAGGGCGACGTCCTCGCAATGAAAGAGCCCGTCCTCGTTGCGCAGGAGCGCCCCGGGCAACAGCCGCGATTCGCAGAGGATCTGAAAGCCGTTGCAGATGCCGAGCACGGGGCCGCCGGCGTCCGCGAAGCGCTTGACCGCGGCCATGACGGGGGACAGCGCGGCCATGGCTCCGCAGCGCAGGTAGTCGCCGTAGGAGAAGCCGCCCGGGAGCACCACCGCCGTGGTGTCCGCCGGCAGCGCCGCGTCCTTGTGCCAGGCGGCGACCGCGCCGCTGCCGAGCACGTCGCGGACGGCGCGCACGACGTCGCGGTCGCAGTTGCTCCCGGGGAACGTGACGACCGCGACGGTCATCGGAGGATCTCGACGTCGTAGGTCTCGATCACCGGGTTCGCCAGGAGCTTGTCCGCCATGGCGCCGAGCTCGGCCTTGACGAGGCCCTCGTCGCCGTCGACGTCGAGCTCCACGATCTTGCCCACGCGCACGTTCTTCACGCCGGAGAAGCCGAGGCCCTTCAAGGCGCGCTCGATGGTCTCTCCCTGGGGATCGAGGACGGCGGGCTTCAACCGGACCGAGACGCGAGCGCGCATGGAGAACCTCCATGCGCGCTCTATCCGCTCGGCGGCCCGGTGCCAACGGTCCCGCGCGCTGGCCGGCGCGGCGCCACGGGGGCGCTCGCGCCGATGGGCGCGCCGGTGGCGCTATTCGCCCTCGCCCTCGCCCTCGCCCTCGCCGGCGTCACAGGGGACGTTGCAGAAGTCGCTGAGGTCGTCGGCGGCGTCCCAGCAGGTCTCGTTGCCGTCGACGATGATCGAGCCGTCCTTGGTGTCCCGGTTCCAGTGCGCGGTGGCGTCGTGGTTGGGGCCCGAGAAGGTCACGTCGGCGTCGGTGTCCGTGCGGACGTAGTGGCTGGTGCGCGTGCCGAAGTCGCCGGTGGCGGTGCGGTCGACGGTGAGCGTGCCGTCGACGTGGGTCCAGTCGACGTGCACCGCGCGGTTCTGGGTCAGGCCCTGGAAGTCCCAGCTCCCGCTCGTGAGGTCCGACGCCGAGGTGCCGTCGAGGAGCGTGGTGGTGTTGCCGTCGGGATCGGTGAGGGTGACGGTGTAGCCGACGCTGCCGGCGCCGTCGTCCTCGGCGACGAGCTCGGCGGTGAAGCCGTTGCGGCTGGCGGTGCGGTCGACGAGCTGGCCGCCGCCGGCGCGGTCGGCGGCGCGGATCATGAGCTTGATGAGCGCGATGCGGGCCTGGATGGCCGCGTTGTACACGAGGATGCGCTCCTTGAGCGCGTCGTAGGCGCCGGTGTCGACGCACTCCGCCTGGGTCTGCGTGGAGCCGGCGTCGCCCTCGTCTTCCGGGAGCGACATGTAGAAGGTCTCCTCGTCGGGGATGTTCGCCCCGGGGTCGCCGCGGCGGCCGCAGGCGGTGGTGGCCGTGGCGAGGGTGGCGAGGGCGAGCAAGGCGAGGACGGGGGTCGAGCGCTTCATGTGTTGTCTCCTTTGCGCCTTCGACACGTCGACGGCGCGGGATGAAACCGTGCGCAGATCTGCGCAGCCGCTGCTCGAATCGGAGCAGCTCGACGCACGCGGGACGGGAACGACGAGCACGGCGGCCCCTGCGTTTCAGGGAGCGTGCCGGCGACGCCGCTAGGTGAATGTCGTAACGCCGCTCAATGGAAGTCGCGCGACGAAAACGGCAGCGAGGGCTGGCGCGTGGGCCGGACCTCCTTCACGCCCTTCGCGATCACGTGGATGACGATGCCCTGGCGCTCGACGACGCCGTCGACCATCAGGAACGTCGACGTCACCACCGTGCGGCGCCAGCGGTCGAAGTCGCGGCCCCAGACGATGACGTTCACCATGCCGTGCTCGTCCTCGAGGGTGACGAAGCAGGTGCCGTCGGCGGTGCCGGGGCGCTGCCGGCCGATGACGAGGCCGCAGACGTGCACCCGGGTCCCCGCGGGGGTGCCGGCGACGTCGCGGGAGCTGAGGGTGCCGCGCGGCAAGAGGGGGCGCACGTGCAGCATCGGGTGGTCGTCGAGCGACAGCCCCACGGTGTCGTAGTCGAGCAGCAACAGCTCCGCCGACGGCGGCGGCGACAGGAGCGCGCCGGCGTCGTCGTCGGGGACCGCGCGCAGAAGCGGCGGCTGCTTCTGCATCGCCGCCCACACCGCCGCGCGGCGGTGCACCGCGAGCGAGTCGAAGGCGCCGCCGCGGGCGAGGGCGCTCTTCTGCTTTCTGTCGAGGCCGCAGCGCCTGACGACGTCGCTGACGTCGGCGAAGGGCCCCCGCGCGCGCCGCTCCTCCGCGATCGCCCTGCCCGTCTCCTCGCGCAGCCCCTTCACCAGCCGGAGCCCGAGGCGCAGCGCGAACGCCCTGCCGGGGGCCGCCGGGGGGCGCGCCTTTGCGACGCGCGCGGACGGCCCGCTGTCGTCGCCGGCGCCGGCCCCTTCGACGCGGGGGGCAGGCCCCCGCCCTGCGTAGGCTGCGCGCCCGGGCTCGTCGACGTCGCCGGCGCGCCCCGAAGCCGGCGCGTCCTCCTCGAGCGTGCAGTCCCACTCGCTGTGGTTGACGTCGACGGGCCGCGCGGCCACGCCGTGCTTCTGCGCGTCGGAGACGATCTGCGCCGGCGCGTAGAAGCCCATGGGCAGCGAGTTGATGAGCGCGCACGCGAAGAACGCTGGGTGGTGCGTCTTCAGCCACGCCGACGCGTACACGAGGATGGCGAAGCTGGCGGCGTGGCTCTCGGGGAAGCCGTACTCGCCGAAGCCCTTGATCTGCTCGTAGAGCCGCTCGCCGAACTCCCGCGGGATCCCCCGCTGCGCGAAGCCCTCGAGGAGCCGCCCGCGGTGCCGCTCGAGCTTCCCGGTCTTTCGCCACGCCGCCATGTCGCGCCGGAGCTGGTCGGCCTCGCCGGCGGAGTAGCCGGCGCCGACGATGGCGAGCTTCATCACCTGCTCCTGGAACAGGGGCACCCCGAGCGTTCGCGCGAGGATGGGCTCGAGCGAGGGGTGCGGGTACTCCACGGCCTCCTCGCCGTTTCGCCGCCGCAGGTACGGGTGGACCATGCCGCCCTGGATGGGCCCCGGCCGGATGATCGCGACCTCGACGACGAGGTCATAGAAGCTCCTCGGGCGAAGGCGGGGGAGCATGGCCATCTGCGCCCGCGACTCCACCTGGAAGACGCCGAGGGAGTCGGCGCGGCCGAGGGCGTCGTAGACGGCGGGGTCCTCGGGCGGGATGGTCGCCAGGCTCCACCGGCCGACGCCGTGGGCGGCGAGCAGCTCGAGGGCCTTGCGGATGCACGTGAGCATCCCGAGGCCGAGCACGTCCATCTTGAACAGCCCCAGGGTCTCGACGTCGTCCTTGTCCCAGCACAAGACCGTGCGGTCCTCCATGCGCGCGGGCTCGACGGGGCCGAGGGTGGTGATGGGGGCGTCCGTCAGGATGAAGCCGCCGACGTGGATGCCCAGGTGCCGCGGGTGCCCCTGCAGCCGCCAGGACAGCTCCAAAGTCCGCGCGATTCGTCTGTCGAGCGGGTCGAGATCTGACGCGATAAGTGACTGTCGCAACTGGGATTTCGACATCTCCCTCAAGCTCGAGTGCAACATGAGGTCTGCGATGCGGGCGGTGACCGCCTCGGAGAGGCCGTGGACCTTGCCGACCTCGCGCACGGCCGATCGTCCGCGATAGCTGATGACCTCGGCGACGAGGGCGGCGTGGTCGCGGCCGTACTTGTCGTAGATGGCCTGGATGACCTCTTCGCGGCGCTCGTGCTCGAAGTCGACGTCGATGTCGGGGGGCTCGCCGCGCTCCTTGGACAGGAAGCGCTCGAAGAGCAGGCCCATGCGCACGGGGTCGATGGAGGTGACGCCCAGGCACCAGCAGACGGCGCTGTTGGCGGCGGAGCCGCGGCCCTGACACAGGATGCCCTTGTCGCGGGCGATGTCGACGATGTCCTTCACCGTGAGGAAGTAGGCGGCGACGTTCATCTCGTCGATGAGCACCAGCTCGTGCTCGAGCTGCGCGCGCACGTCGGCGGGGACGCCTTCGGGGTAGCGCTCGCGCGCCCCGGCCTCGACCGCCGCGCGCAGCCTGTCGATCTCGCGCGCCGGCGGCGCCGCCGGCGGCGCGCGCGACGCCGGGAACGCGTACGCGATCGCGCCGAGCTCGAAGCGGCACGCGTCCGCGATCGCGCGCGATCGCGCGATCGCGGGCTCGAGGCCGCGATCGCGGGCGATCGCGATCATCTCTTCGGTGCTCTTCATGTGCGCCCGGGCGTTCGGCAACAAGCGATGGCCGGCGGTCTCGAGGGTGAGGTGCTGGCGGATGCAGGTGACGACGTCGTGGAGCCGCTTGTCGCTCTTGTCGACGAGGAACGGCCGCGCGGAGAGCACGAGCGGCGCCCCGAGGCGCGCCGCCTGCGCGCGCGCGAACGCCAGGCGCGCCTTGTCCTCGGGGACGTCGTGGAAGCACACGCCGAAGGACAGGCGCTCCCCGAAGGCGTCGCGCAGGTCTCCGAGCGCCCCCTCGAAGAACAGCCCCGGCGTCACCGCCCACAGCCCCGCCGCCCGCTCGAGGACGCGGGAGAGGCGGTGGTCGACGTCGTCCTTGTCGAGCCCGCGCTTGGCCTCGGTGAGGATCTCGCACAGGCGCGCGTAGCCGGCGGCGTCTTCGGCGAAGAGCGCGAGCGGGCCCTCGTCGAGGTAGAGCTCGCAGCCGACGACGACCCGCACGCCGAGCTCCTTGCCCGCCGCGTGCGCGCGCACGACGCCGGCGAGGGTGTCGACGTCGGCGACGCCGACGGCGTCCTGCTCGAACACGGCCGCGCGCTCGACGACGCGCTCGGGCAGCCCTGCCCCGGGCCACGCCGCCTCGGCGTCGAGCAGCGAGCGCCCCTCGACGGGCCCGATGCCCTCGATGGTGATGCCCGAAAACGCCGTGCGCCCGAGCAGCTCCACGAACGGGGAGCGCGCCCGCGCCAGCGGCGTCACCGTCGACGGCGCCGCCGGCTCCAGCACCGTGCGGGTGGCGGGATCCATCCGCGCCTTGCGACTGTCGGACACACCCTGAGCTATACATTTGTTCAGGTCTCGTCAACGGTTGACGTAATGCGAATTCCGTCAACTCGTGCAGAGCCGGGCTCCCTCCCCACGGGTTGATGACCTTGATGCCGCGCGCACGCGCGCCTTGCTCTGCTCCACGGCGCGCTGACGTGGAGCACCGTTGACGACGCGCCCCGCCGCCGCCTACGATCGAAGCACGCGCCACCCGGCGCGTTTTTTCGTCTCCGGTCGCGGCTCCGATCGCGCCTCCCCACGCGACTCCCCATGCGGCGCCGGCCCCCGGCGCGTCCGCGACGGCGCTCGTGTCGTCGAACGCCGCGCGGCGTTCGCGGCCACCTGCCCCTCGAGCCGGCCGCGCCCTCGACGAGGATCCGATGCGAAGACCCGACCTCGCGCCCGACTGCGGGCGCTGCGCAGCCGTGTGCTGCGTCGCCCTGCCCTTCGACGCCTGCGAGGACTTCGCCGTCGCGAAGGGCGCGGACACCGCCTGCCCACACCTCGCCGCCGACTGCCGCTGCCGCATCCACGACGCGCTCGAGGCGCGCGGCTTCCGCGGCTGCGCAATCTTCGACTGCTACGGCGCCGGCCAGCGCGCGACCCGCTTCGACGTCGCGGACCCGGCGTTGCGCAACGAGGCCTTCCGCGCGCTGCGCGTGCTGCACGAGCTGCTCTTCCTGCTCACCGAGGCGCGGAAGCTCCCGGCGGCGGCCGCTGTCCGCCCGGCGCTCGCCGACGAGATCGAGCGGCTCGACGCCCTCGCCGCGTCGACGCCGCGGGCGCTCGCCGCCCTCGACGTGCGCCCGCGGGTCACCGACACCCACGCGCTGTTGCGCCGGATTGGGCGGCTCCATCGCGCGCCCCGACGCGGCGCGCTCGTCGTCATCGAATGACCCCGAGCGGCGCCGGCGACGCAGTGCGGCGCGGAGGGTCGCGGAGAGCAATCCGTTTTCACGGATGCGGTCAGATCTGACGGATATACTAAATGGCCACGAATGACTCTCGGGTCAACCCTTGTCGCGCCTCCCGCAGCGACGTCGTCGACGAGGAGACATCGGATCAACGACCGATAGGCCCCGGGTCCCACGATATACAAAACGCCGTGAACACCCTGGAAAGGTCAATTCTCAGGCGCTATGTCAGCCGCCTTCGCACCTGGACCTAGGTGCAATGACGGAGGCCGATCGTGTTGCGCTTCGCCCGGCTCGCTCCCCTTGCTCTGCCGCTCGTGTTCTCCGCCTGCAACTGTGACGAGGTGCTCGGCCAGCTCCCCGCGCCCCTCGCGGTGCTCGCGCACGGCGCCGACGAGACCCCGCCGCTCGACATCGTCCAGGTCGGCCTCGATCCCACGCCGCTGGCCACCACCGCCACCGTGGACCTCGACCTGCGAAACGACGGCAACGCCGACCTCGTCGTCTCCGACGTCGTCTTCGGCAGCGACCCGGACCTCTGCCCCGCGCCGTCGGGCGCCTTCACCATCGAGGACCCGCAGGGCCCCGCGCCGCGCACCTTCACGCTCAAAAAGACCACCAGGCGCACGCTCACCGTCGGCTTCACCCCCACCTCGGGCGCCCCCGGCTGCACCGTCGTCGAGGTCCACAGCAACGACCCGGCGAGCCCCGTCCTGCGCGCGGTCATCACCGGCCAGGGTGACGCCCCGCAGTTGTGCACCGATCGCGGCATCATCGACTTCGGCGAGGTCTTCGTCGGCGATCACAAGGACGACACCGTCCACCTCACCTCGTGCGGCACGCGCCCCATCACCATCACCGGCGCCACCCTCAACGAGCAGTTCCCCGATCCCTTCACCGCCGCGGCCGTCGCCACCGGCGCGCCGCTCGCGCCCGGCGACGCCATCGACATCCCCGTCACCTTCGCGCCGCTCGTCGAGGGCACCTGGTCCATCAACAACGGCACCTCCGGGACCATCTCGCTCACCACGGACGCGCCGCAGGCCGCGGACTATCGCGTCGACCTCGTCGGCACCGCCCGCCGTCCGCCCTCGTGCGAGATCCAGGTGGTCCCCGACGTCGTCCAGTTCGGCAACATCGGCCAGGACCGCACGTCGACGCAGTCGGTGTTCGTGCGCAACATCGGTGAGCTCGCCTGCACGTTCACGTCGGCGGACATCCGCGAGCCCGCGGGCTCGTTCACGCGCAACCTCGTCAGCCTCGCGGGCGGCGACGTGCTGCAGCCGCAGCAGTCGGGTCAGGTCGACGTCACCTTCGCGCCCACCGCGGTGAACGGCGTGGAGAACGGCTTCCTCGACGTCGTCACCGACGACCCCGTCAACCCCGCCATCGCCGTGCCCCTCGAGGGCACCAGCGTCGAGGTCACGCCCTGCTTCCTCGAGGCGCAGCCCACCGCGCTGAACTTCGGCGTGCAGCCCATCCTCCACTCCGTCGAGCGCACCGTCACGCTCACCAACGTCGGCACCGACAGCTGCATCCTCAAGCACGCGCAGCTCGCCGCCGGCGCCCCCGACTTCACCGTGCTCGAGCCCGCGCTGCCCATCACCCCCGTGCCCTCGGGCTCGAGCGTCGGCGTCGTCGCCACGTTCCGCCCGCAGAGCGCGGGCAGCAAGACGGGCACCGCGCGCATCACCTACAAGCTCTTCGGCTTCGGAAACCCGGACCAGACCCTCGACGTGCCGCTCTCCGGCCAGGCGCAGGCGCCGTGCATCTCGGTCACGCCGCAGGACATCGACTACGGCACCGTCGCCGCCGGCGCCACCGCCGACCGCGACGTCACCGTGCGCAACTGCGGCGGCGTCGACCTCTCCATCCGCGGCGTCTCGCTGCGCACGGGGTCCGACCCGGGCTTCGCCGTCAGCGCGGCGCCGGCCGTGCCGACGGTCATCGCGGCGGGCGCGGCGGAGACGGTGACGGTGCGCGCTGCGCCGCAGGCCGCGGGCGCGATGTTCGGCACGCTCGAGGTGCTCTCCGACGTCGATCCGCAGCTCGTGTCGCTCCGGGCCAACGCGCCCGACGGCTGCAACAACGGCCTCGTGTGCCGCCCCGACCACGTCGCCTTCGGCGAGGTCGAGGTGGACGGCTCGCTCGTCAAATCCATCATCTGCGTGAACCCGTCCAACACCACGGTGACGCTGTCGCCGAGCGGCATCTCGGATCCGTTCACGGTGGTGAGCGCGCCGGCGTCGGTGCCGCCCAACGGACAGGCCGTCATCCGCGTCAAGTACGCGCCCACGGCGGCGGGCGACGACAGCGCCACCCTGAGCCTCGGCGCCAACACGTGCTCGGGCGCGCCGCTCACGGCGGGCCTGCGCGGCACCGGCGTCGACGACGACCTGCCGCCCTGCCCCACGGCGAGCACGTTCGACCCGCAAGAGGTGTGGAACTGGGATGGCGGCACCACCGCGCCGAGCTCCAACCAGGTGTGGACCACGGCGCTCGTGTCGCGCCTCGAGGACACCGACGGTGACGGCGCCGTCACCCGCGCCGATATGCCGCGCGTCATCTTCCTGTCCTTCGACAAGGCGGACTCGCACCTGTTGAGCGGCGTCGGCATCGGCGGCAGCGACCAGATCAACGACCCCATCCCCGGCCTGCTGCGCGCCGTCGACGGCGCCACCGGCGCCGAGGTGTGGACCGCCGGCAACGACGACCCCGAGCACCGCTTGAACTCCTCGGTGACGCCGGCGCTCGCGGACATCGACGGCGACGGCTGCGTCGACATCATCGGCGAGAAGTACGTGCTCCTGCCCGGCGTCGAGGAGATCCCGAACGGGCCCAAGGTCCTCGGCAAGTTCGCGCGCGGCAACCTGATCGCCTTCGACTGCCACGGCGCCTTCAAGTGGATCTCCGACGAGTGGACCCGCAGCGCCAACGAGCTCGAGGACGACGGCGGCATCGCCGTCGGCGACGTCGACGGCGACGGCTTCGCCGAGATCGCCGTGGCCGACCACCTCTACGACCACAACGGCCACCTCCTGTGGCGCGGCGGCCGCGGCATCGGCAGCGCGGGCCACGGCCCGGTGAGCGTGCTCGCCGACGTCGACGGCCAGCCCGGCCTCGAGCTGGTGGCGGGCCCGACGGTGTACCGCGCCGACGGCTCCATCCTGTGGGATCACCTCGACGACGTCGGCTACGACGGCCTGCCCGCGGTGGCGGACCTCGACGGCGACGGCATCAACGAGGTCGTGTTCCGCAGCGGCGAGGTGGACGTGTTCGAGGGCCCCACCGGCCAGCGGCTCGCGGGCCCGCGCTACCCGGCCACGCGCTCGTCGATGTCCGGCCCCGACTGCGACTTTCAGGCGGGCAACGATCCGAGCGCCGGCGACGACACCGACCCCTGCAACATCATCCCCGCCAACCCGGCGCTCATGGACATCGACCACGACGGCCACCTCGACATCGCGGTCCCCGCGCAGCAGCAGCTCGACTGCTACGACATGAACCTGAACGAGATGTGGCGCGGCACCATCTACGACGGCACGGGCGCTTCGGGCCCGATGGGCTTCGACTTCGAGGCCGACGGCTACCAAAACGTCGTGTTCGCCGACGAGAGCCACCTGTTCGGCTGGAACTCCACGGGCGGCGTCGTGTACCAGGCCGCGCGGCAGAGCGTGACGATGTACGAGTACCCGAGCCTCGCCGACATCAACAACGACGGGCACGCCAACTTCCTCATCGGCAGCAACGACCCGTTCATCGGCGTCGCCCACGGGCTGAAGGCCTACGCCAACACCGGCACGGGGTGGGCGCAGGCGCGCGGCATCTGGAACCAGCACCCGTACATCGAGGACCTCATCAGCGAGCTCGGCACGCCCATCCCGAACACCACGGGCGCCATGCCGTACCGCGCGGGCTTCCGCACGGCCACGCCGCAGTGCGTCCCCTGAGCCGCGTGCTCTGACGCGCGTGCTCTGACCCGCGTGCTCTGACGCGCGTGCTCTGACCCGCGTGCTCTGAAGCGGGGGCTCCGGCTGTGGCGCGGCGGCGTGTCCGTCGCCATGCTAAAGCCGAGGCCATGCTGCTCGCGCTCGCGCTGACCCTCGCCGCCCAGACCGACGCCGGCCTCGCCGACGCCGGTTTCGTCGATGGGGGCCTCGTCGATGGGGGGGCGCGTGACGCCGGGCAGGTCGTTTTTCGAGGAGGCGGTGCCGTTCTCGCTGCAGGCGGTGGGGGCCGAGCAGGCCATCCTCGTCGTCACCGAGGACTGGCACTCCACCATCGGCACGCTCAAGCGCTTCGAGAAGGTCGGCAAGCGCTGGATGCAGCTCGGGCCGCCCATCGAGATCGTCGTCGGGGAAAACGGGCTCGGCTGGGGCCTCGGCCTTCACCCGCTCGGCGTCGGCGAGCCGCGCAAGCTCGAGGGCGACGCCCGCGCGCCCGCCGGCGTGTTCGCCATCGCGTCGGCGTTCGGGCGAGGGGCGCCCGCGGTGAAGACCAAGATGCCGTGGCTGTCGTCGACGCCGTCGCTCGTGTGCGTCGACGACCCCAAGAGCGCCCGTTACAATCGCATCGTCGACGCCTCCGCCGACGCCGACGCCGGCCCGCCCGCGCTCGGCTCCTCGGCGTTCGAGAGCGCCGAGCCCCTGCTGCGCGACGACGGCCTCTACGACGTCGCGCTCCTCGTCGACCACAACGGCCTCGGCGACGTGAAGCGCCGCGTGATCCCGGGCCGCGGCAGTTGCGCCTTCCTCCACGTGTGGAAGCGCAAGGGCCGCGCCACCGACGGGACCACCGCCATGGCGCGCTGGGACATCGAGAAGATCCTCGAGTGGCTCGAGCCGGACAAGCACCCCGTGCTCATCCAGCTCCCGAAGGAAGAGTGGGTCAAGCGCCGCTACCCCTGGGGCCTGCCGTAATGATGCGCTGACGCGCATGAACAGCCGCGCGCTCCCCGCTCACGCTCCCGCGTCGATGACGACGGAAACGCGACGGGCCGGGGATTGTCCCCCGCCTTCACAGAGCCTTCACCGCGCGAACGCCCCCGCCTTGTCGAGGGTCTCCTGCCACTCGGCCTCGGGCTCGCTGTCGACGACGATGCCGCCGCCCACATGCAGCGCACCCTCGCCTTGGTCAGGGCGAAGCCACGTGCGGATGAGCAGCGAGGAGCGCAGCGTGCCCCTGTCGAGGAGCGCGAGCACGCCGGTGTAGGGCCCGCGCGGGCCGTCCTCGAGGGCGCAGATGACCTCGACCGCGCTCGACTTGGGCGCGCCCGTGATGGACCCGCCCGGCGCCGTGGCCTCGAGGAGCTCGGCGAGGCCCACGTCGGGGCGCAGGCGCGCGGCCACGGTGCTCTCGAGGTGGTGCACGTTCTTCACGCTGATGACCTCGAGGAGCCGCTCGACCGTGACACCGCCGGCGACGGCGACCTTGCCGAGGTCGTTTCGCAACAGGTCCACGATCATCACGTGCTCGGCGCGGTCCTTCTCCGACGCGCACAGCTCCGCGAGCAAGCGGCGGTCCTCCTCCCCGTGTACGCTCCGGGGGCGCGTGCCCTTGATGGGGAACGCGCGCGCCACCCGCCCCTCGCCCTCGACGTCGACGCTCACGAAGCGCTCCGGCGACAGCGACACGATCGAGCCCCAGCCGGGGACGTCCACGAGCGCGGCGCAGGGCGCGTCGCGCGCCAGGAAGAACGCGAGGCCCTCGGCGAAGGTGGCGGGCTCGACGACGAGGCGGTGGGCGAGGTTGGCCTGGTAGATGACCCCGTCGAGCAGGTGCTCCCGCGCGGCCCTCACCCGCTCCACGTGCGCGTCGTGGGCCCCGTCGCGCTGCCGGCTTCGAGGGGGCGACGCCGCCTGTGCGTCGAGGCCGAAGGTGGCCGCGAGTGACGCGCCGGGCACGCCGCCGGCGGGTCCCTCGCCGCCGCGCGCGTCGCGCGCACGGAGCGCGCGCACGAGCACGTCGGGGCCCAGGGCCGGCGCGCGGGGCTTTCGGGGCGCGCGCGCGTCGAGGGAGACGCAGGCCTCGTACGACAGCAGCAGCAGCACGGGGCCCTTCGCGCTCTCGGCCTCGGCGAGGCGCAGCGCGTCACGGACGCGCGCGCCGTCGTCGGGGGTGCCCGAGAGGGCCAGGCGGACGTCGTCACCCGCCCCGGCGTCGCCGGCGGCCTCGTAGACACGCGGGCCGCCCAGCCGACTGCCTGTGATGACGACGAGCCCCGCTTGCCTCATGTGCTCAGCCTCATTATCCCGTCGACATGCGCGACGCTCTCATCAAATTCTCCGGCCGCGTCCTGTACCTCACCGAAGACCTCGACCTGCTCGATCGGCAGCTCCACCAGGGTGAGGTGCTCCGCTACGATCCGGCGCGCAAGCTCATCGACAACATCTCCACCGACGAGCTCACCCCGGGTTGGGTGTGCTTCTGGTACGACGAGACCCTCGGCGACTACTGCCTCGTCGGCCTCCGCGGCGGCAAGGTGCAGAAGGACTCGATCAAGAACGCCAAGCCGTCGGTCATCGTGAGCGGGCTGTCCAAGGGCTGCGGCTCCTCGCGAGAGACGGCGCCGTACTCGGAGATGGTCGCGGGCGTGGAGCTCGTCGTCGCCAAGAACATCGAGAAGATCTACGGCCAGAACTGCCGCAACATCGGGCTTCTCACCACCACGGACTTCGGCGTCCTCGAGCGCATCGAGAAGGGCGAGGCCATCCCGCTCGAGGAGTTCACCAAGGGGCTGAACCCCATCGAGAAGGGCATCGTCGAGCACGGCGGCCTGTTCGCCTACAACAAGGCGCGCCTCGCCGGCGAGGTGTCGCCGCCGGCGGTACAGACCGGCAAGCGCCCGATGACCCTCGTCGAGAAGATCATCGCGTCCCGCGCCATCGCCGACGCCAAGACGGGCGCCATCGGCATCGAGGCGGTCAAGCCCGGGGACGCGCTCTTCGCCCACGCCGACGTGCGCTTCTCGCACGACTACACCACCGCCATGTGCGAGTCGCTGCTCGTGCAGGGCTTCGGCAAGGACGCCAGGGTGCGCGACGTCGACAGCGTCTTCGCCTTCCGTGATCACCTCACGTTCCGAAACAAGATCATGTCCGACGCGGACAAGAAGAAGGGCCTCAACGTCCTCGTCGACAACCTCGCCAGCGTGCAGGAGGACTTCTGCACGCGCCAGGGCATCCGCCTGTTCGGCGAGGTGAAGAACGCCGCCGGCGAGATCGGGAGCGAGGCCATCTGTCACAACGCGGTGATGGAGGAGCTCGGCGGCCCCGGCCAGATCATCGTCGGCACCGACAGCCACACGTGCACGGCGGGCGCGCTCGGCGCCTTCGCCTTCGGCGTCGGCAGCACCGACATGGCCAACGCGTGGTTCACCGCGGACATCCAGGTGAAGGTGCCGTCGAGCGTGAAGTACGTGCTCACCGGCAAGCCCGCCGCCGGCGTCACGGCCAAGGACGTCATGCTCTACGTGATGGCGCAGGAGTACTCCAAGAAGGGCAACTGCATCGGCAAGGTGCTCGAGTTCTCCGGGCCCGGCCTGTTGCACATGAACATGGACGAGCGCGCCACGCTCACCAACCTCGCCGTCGAGTGCGGCGCCACCACGGGCATCATCGAGGCCGACAAGGTCACCGAGGACTACCTCGTGGACTTCCGCGGCTGGAGCCGCGAGCGCGCGCAGCAGGGGCACCTCAAGGCCGACAAGGACGCCGTCTACGACGCCACCTTCGACATCGACCTCGCGCGGGTGCCGCAGATGGTGGCGACGCCGGGCGACCCGAGGAACGGCGTGCCCGTCGCAGAGCTCGGCCGCGCGGGTCCCGCGGGCGACGTCGTCGTCGAGATCGCCTACGGCGGCTCGTGCACCGGCGGCAAGATGGCGGACATGGACATGTACGCCGACGTCCTCAAGCGCGGGCTCGATCGCGGGATGAAGGTGAAGGACGGCGTGAAGATGTTCATCCAGTTCGGCAGCCAGCGCATCAAGCGCTACGCCGTCGACAAGGGCTACCTGGACATCTTCAAGGCCGCCGGCGCCGAGGTCATCGAGCCTTCTTGCGGCGCGTGCATCAACGCCGGACCGGGCGTGTCGCGCACCAAGGACACGGTGACGGTGTCGGCGATCAACCGGAACTTCCCCGGGCGCTCCGGGCCCGGCCTCGTGTACCTGGCGTCGCCGCGCGTCGTCGCCGCGAGCGCGCTCAAGGGCACCATCACCACCCCCGAGCAGCTCTTCGCGTAGGCGCGTCGTGGGGCGGTGGTCCCCGCGTCGCCCCGGCGATCCCCCTGGCGCGGGGCGCCGGCGCGCGTCAAGATCCGTCGATGCGCGTGCTCCCCGCCCTCGCCGCCTTCTTCGGGTGCGCCGGCGTCGCCCTTGGGACGGCCGCGTGCCCCGCCGATCAGCCGTTCTTCTCGAGCGACATCGGGGTGCCCGCCGTCCCCATCGAGCCGGGCAGCGCCGCGGGCACGTTCGCGCTCAAGACGCTCAACGTCACGCTCGTCCACCTGCCCGCCGGCCTCGGCGACCAGGAGGGGGGCGGGCAGAACTACCGCCTCGTCACCCGCACCTACGACGCCGACGCGGACGTCTACCACCAGACCAGCACCCTGTGCGGCGGCTTCAATTTCGAGGTGGCCGGCGTGACGACGTCGTGCCCCGAGTCCACATACCGCGCGGTGCCCGAGTCCAAGGAAGAGACCGTCACCATCGACGACGCCGGCCACTACACGTCCACCGGCCACATCCAGCTGTGGGGGCTGCGCGACCTCCCGGACCCGTTCACCACCGAGCTGCCCACCACGAAGGAGGACGCCGCGGTGACGCCGTGGGACGAGCGGATCTTCGACATGGACGGCGACGGGAACCCCGGCATCACCCTGTTCGTGAGCGGCCTCGTCTCCGGGCAGGTGTACGCGTTTCAGCGAAAGACCGTGGACCTCGACGGCATCACCACCTCGAGCGACCACATGATGGGCCTCGCCAAGAACACCAGCGAGGCGCTCACGATCGGCGCCGACAACCCCCTCGTCGACCGCCAGAGCGAGGGCTCCGCCGAGCCGCACCCCGATCCCAAGAAGAGCTACTTCGAGGAGGCGCGCCTCCCCGACGGCGCCACCTGTGACGACGTCATGAGCGCCGAGGACGACGGCGTCCTCTCCGACATCCGCCCGTTTTGAGCCGCGCGCCGCGGCGACACGTCCGCAGCGCTCAGGGTGCGCGCGGGACCAGGGTCGCGAGCACCGCCTTCTTGCACGCGGCGCGCACCCGGCCGGCCATCTCGTTGACCTTCTTCATCGCGATGTCGCGCACGAGGCCGGTGGGGACGAACGTCCCGACGTCGACGAAGCTCTCGTAGGCGACCGCGGAGCCGCCTTTGCCGTCGGGCCGCACGGTCCAGCTCCCGCGCACGGTCTTCAGGTCGCCGCCGATGTTCTTCCAGCTCACCACGCGGTGCTCGCGGTCGACGTGGCGGCGCAGCGTGTAGCTGACGGTGGCGAGCACGGCGTCCACGGTGAAGCGCGCGTCCACCTCGGCGTCGCGCCTGGCGAGGACGTCGAGCGAGTGGATGTCCGGGAAGATGGAGCGGAAGCGGCTCACGTCCCAGAGCGTCTCGAGGACGACGTCGGGCGGCGCGCTCACGTCGAACGTTGCGCGGAGGCCGTTGACGCCGTCGCGCGCGGTCAGGGGCACCACGCTGGGGTCCGCGCGTGGATCGGGAGCGGCGTCGGGCGCGGCGCAGGAAAGAGCAGCGCTGAGCGCGGTGACGATGAGGGCGGCGGGCACGCCCCCGATCCTAGCGATCCCGCGCGTCCGCCGCGACGTTGAAGGTGTCGTGGCCGACGAACGCCCCGGGATCCCGGTCGCGGCCCACGACGAGGAGGTCCAGCCGGTGCTCCCAGAAGCGCTCGCGCACGCAGGCGCCGCCCGTCGCGACGTCGACGCGGAGGATCTCGAGGTCGCCGATCTCCACGTCGAGGGCCGCGCGCGGGACGAGGCAGGCGCGCGCGTCGGCGGCGAGGAGCCGCTCGAGCGTCTCGCGCTCGTGCAGGTCGACGCCGGTGCCGACGCCGCAGCGCGAGCTCGCGCCGTAGCCGAGGCAGGAGCAGCCGCACGAGCAGCCGCACCCGCTGATGCCGAAGCCGCCGAGGTCGACGGTGGCCGGGCGCCACGCGGGGATGTCGACGAACGACGTCGTGCGCGACACGGCGTGGGCGCGGGTGGCGACGGAGCGGACGAGGTCGTCGTCGAGGGCGGCGCCGACCGCGTCGACGGCGGCGACGCCGAGGAGCGAGGCGTCTTGCCGGACGCGCTCGCGAAACGGCGTGGCCCACAACAAGCCCTGGACGCGAAGCCCGCGCACGGCGGCGCGGCGCGCGCGCGCGTCGTTCGCGGCGAGCGGGCGCGCGGCCTCCACCCGCAGGCCCGAGCCGCCCACGAGGAACATCGGCAGGCCGTCGTCCTGGTTTTCGACCTCGGCGGCGTCGCGCGGCGAGCGCTCGATGACACACGCGGTGACGCCCTCGGCGAGGAGGTCGTCGCCGGCGAGCGTGACCTGCGGGAGGTCGATGCGCGTCGGGTGGATGAGGTGCGGGTACAGCGCCGCCTCGTCGTCGGGGCCGAAGCCGGTCTCCACCCAGATGCCGCCGGTGCTCTCGGGGCCGCGGGCGCGCGCGTCCTCGTCGACGAAGGAGCGCCGCCAGGCGATGCTCTGCTCGATGTCGGCGTTGTCGGCGGTAACGACGACGTGGGTGAGCGGGGCGCCGGCGAAGGCGCGCACGAGGTGGTCGTCGTCGACGGCGTACGGCAGCTTCATGTCCGAGAGCACGACGACGCGCGCGACCTGCCCCTCTTCGACGTCGGACGCGATGCCGCGGGCGCGGGCGAGGGCGGTGACGACGTCGCTGCCGTTTCCAAGCGCCACCGCAGGCCGGTCGCGATCGCGGCGGTCACGCCAGGGTCCGACGACCACGCGCGGCTTGCGCGCGGCGGCGACCACCGCGTACTTCGCGTCGGGCGGCGCGGCGTCGAGGATGCCGTCGAGCATCTGCCACTCCTTGGCGAGCGCCGCCGTCCCCACGCTCACGGACGCGTCGACGACGAACACGAGGCGCAGCCCCGCCGGGGCGTCCGACAGCGGCCGCGGCAGGTCGAGCTCCGCCCGCGCCACGACCGCGCCCGCCGGGGCGTCGCCCTCGGTCGTCACCGGCGCCGCGTCGTTGGCCTCCGTGGGTCGCGGCGGCAGCGGGTCGACGACGGTGGCGTAGCCGCGGGCGCGAAGCTTGGGGCCCGTCAGCGGGCGAACGTCGACGACGGCGAAGGGGTCGGCCACGAGGGCGTCGCCGGCGGCCTCGCCCCCCGGCGCGGGGAACATCGACAGGACGCGCGGATGCCACGCGGCGCCGTCGACGCTGACGCGCATGGGGAGCGCGCCGTCGATGGTGAGCGACGGCGCCGCCCGGGGCACCTCGAAGCGCCACGCGCCGTCGACGGGGAGGCTCGTGAGCCGCGCCTCGATGCGCACTGTGACGATGCGCACCGAGCAAGCGGCGGCGACGTCGATGCTCACGCCTGCGCCGTCGTCGGCGACGAGCACCGCGGCGCGATCGCGGCCGGCCTTGGCCTGCTCGGGCGGCACGCCCATCTCGAGGACCCGCTTGTATTCGGCGAACTGCATCTCGGCGACGCCCGCGTCTTCGAGCGCGGCGGGCCGAAAGGGTCCCTCGTTCTCGGCGACGAACGCGCCGTCTACGACGCCCGCGCCCGCCGGCAGCTCCACGCCGTCGGTGCGAAAGCCGGGGCCGTGCGGCACGTTCAAGAGCTTCTGCTCGATCACCAGCGCCGCCCAGCCCTCGTGCACCGTCAGCGTCTCCGTCGAGGTGCCCTCGGCCATCTCCTCGAGCAGCGCGGGCGCGTCGCCGTCGGGACAAGCGGGCCCTTCGCCGTCCCCGTGCACGGCGGCGCCGTCCCCGCGGGCGCCGTCCCCGCGTGCGCCGTCCCCGCGTGCGGCAACGCCGTCGTGCGGCGGCGCGTCCGCGGCGGGCGTGGCGTTCGCGCGGGCAGCGTCATCGGCGACGGCGCGCTCCTTGGCGATGCTCTCGGCCAGCGCGGCCGCGGCACCGTCGGCGTCGAAGGGCCCGGAGGCGAGGAGCGCGAGCGCGGCGGCGAGGGGATGCATGCGGGCACCGACACCTGCGCCCGGGCCGCGGTTCCCGGCGAAGGGCGTCGGGGCTCAACGCGCGCGCGGGTGGTGGGCGCCGTAGATGCGGCGCAGGCGCTCGCGGTTCACGTGCGTGTAGATCTCCGTCGTCGACAGGTCGGCGTGCCCGAGCATCGCCTGCACGGCGCGCAGGTCGGCGCCGTTTTCGACGAGGTGCGTCGCGAAGCTGTGGCGCAGCTTGTGCGGCGAGATGGGCTTGGTGATCCCCGCGTCGCGCGCGTAGCCCTTGAGGAGCTTCCAGAAGCCCTGGCGCGTCATGGGCTCTCCGCCGGCGCGCAGGAAGAGCGCGGGGCTCACGCGGCCGTTGGCGAAGGTCTCGCGGGCGCGGTCGAGGTAGGCCCGCATGGCGTCGGCCGCCACCTCCCCGAAGGGGACCACGCGCTCCTTGTTGCCCTTGCCGCGCACCATGATGAAGCAGCGCTCGAGGTCGACGCCGTCGTGCGGCAGGCCCACCAGCTCGCTCACGCGCAGCCCTGTGGCGTAGAGCACCTCGAGCATGGCCCGGTCGCGCAGGCCGCGCGGCGTCGACGCGTCGGGCGCGGCCAGGAGGCGGCCGACCTCGTCGACGTCGAGGAACGTCGGGAGCGTGCGCGTGGGCCGCGGCAGCTCTATCTCGGCGACCGGGTCCTCCTTCAGCACGCGCTCCTTCACGAGGAACTTGAAGAGCTGGCGGATGGCGACGAGGTGGCGGGCCTGGCTACGCACCGCCAGCTTCTGCTTGGACATCTCCATCAGGTGCTGGAGCGCGTGGGTGTTCCGCACGTCCTCGACGTCCTCGACGCCGTGCTTGCCGAGGAACGCGGCGAACGAGCCGAGGTCGCGGCCGTAGGCTTCGATGGAGTTGTCCGCGAGGCCGCGCTCCACGCGCGCCCAGGACAGGAACGAATCGACGGCGCTGCCGACGTCCACGGCGTGAGCCTACACCGAAGCGCCCTCGAGACGTCGGCCCCCACGACGCGGCTCGGTCACGAGGGCGCGATGGCCGCGAGGAGCGCGCGCTCCATGGCGGCGAGCTCGGCGGCGCTCGTCCCACCCTCGTCGTCGCGCTCGACGGTGAAGACGTCGGTGACCCGCGGCCCCTCGGTGTGGATGCGCGCGAGGGCGATGGTGAAGCCGCGGGCGGCGAAGGCGCGCGCGAGGTCGGCGAGGAGGCCGAGGCGGTCGGCGGCGCGCACCTCGACGACGGTGCGCCCCCAGGAGTCGCTCGGCAGCACGCGCACCCGCGGGGCCACGCGCGTGGGCCGGATGAAGCCGCCGCGGGGCGGCGCCGGGGCCCCGGGGGCGCGCGGGCGGGCCGCGGCGGCGAGCGCGGCCGGCAGGCGCGCCGCGGTCTCGCGCACGAGCCGATGGCCGCGGCTGTCGTCGACGATGAACGCGTCGAGGACCAGGCCGTCGCTGCGCACGTCGAGGGTGGCGCCGAGGACGTTGGCCCCCTCGGAGGCGAGCGCCGCCGCCAGGTCCGCGAGCAGCCCCGGCCGATCGCGGGCCACGAGCCGCACCTCGTGGATGGTCTCGAGGGCCGCGCGCACGACCACGGCGATCGGGCCTCGTTCGTCGCGGCCCTGGTCCGACGGCGGTGGCGCGTCGACGTCGCCGGCCACGGGGACGCCGACGAACGCCTGCGCGTACGCCGCCGCGTCGTCGCGGAGCTCGTCTTCGCTGCGGGACGCGAGGAAGCTCGTGGTGGCGCCGTCGACGAACCGCGCGGCGACGTCGTCGCGCACGCCCGCGAGCGCGGCGCGCGCCGCCCTTCGCACCTCTTCGTCGACCGTGCGCGCCACGGCCGCCCCGGGCGACAACAGCGCCTCGCGCGCGCGCTCCACGGCGGTACCGAGCAGCCGGGCCTTCCACGCGGTGCCGACGCCGGGCGCCACCGCGCACATGTCCACCCACGTGAGGAGCGCCAGCAGGTCGAGGCGCTCCGGCGTGCGCACCGCCGCGCTGAGCTCGTCGATGACGACGGGATCCGACAGGTCGCGCCGCTGCGACGCGCGCGACAGGACGAGGTGCTCGAGCACGAGGAAGCGCAGCAGCTCCGCGTCGTCGGCGGGGAGCCCCATGCGCCCCGCCTCGCGCCCCACGACGCGCGCGCCGACGACGGAGTGATCCTCGACGAGGCCCTTGCCCATGTCGTGGAACAGCGCGCTCAGCACCACGATGTGCGTACGCGTGGTTCGCCCCGCCGACGGCAACAGCGGAGCCGGCGGCGGCGACGCGCCGGACACGAGGAAGAGCGCGAGGTCCGCGCAGCGGGCGAGGTGGGCGTCGGTGGTGAGCGCGTGGACCCCGTCGAGCTTCACGCGCGCGTGCAGGCGCTCGACCTCGACGAGGATGCGCGGCAGCGCGCCCCACTCGAGGAGCCGCGTGAAGGGGCCGTGGCCGTCCGCGTCGGGCCCCGCGCTCGTCGACGAGCACAGGCGCAGGAGCGCCCGCGCCGCCGCCCGCCGGGCGCGCTCGTCGGGCTCGGCCGCGCGCTCGGTGAGCGCGGCCGAGCGCCGCGCCGTAAAGGCGTCGGCGGCCACCAGGTCGTGCTCGGACATGAGCCGCGCCGCTTCGACGATCGCGGCGAGGTCGAGGGAGGCGTCGGCGTGGAAGTGGAGCTCGCCGTCGACGTCGACGAAGCCGCCGCCGAGATCGCGGTGGCCCACGCGCGCCGGGCGCGGCTGCAGCCGGGCGAGGGCGTCGTCGACGGTGCGCTTGACGAGCGCCATGGCCGTGACGGCGCGGCGACACAGGGCTTCGGCGGCGGTCTCGCCCGCGTGGCCCGGCGAGGTGTCGAGGAGCGGCGCGGCGTGGCCCGCGTTTTCGCCGTGGAGCCGATCGTCGGCGCGGCCGACGGCGACGTGGAGCGCGGCGCGCAGCGCGAGCAGCTCGCGGCGCCCGTGCTTGAGCGCGGCGGCCTCGCGCGGGTGGAGGAGGCCGACGCCGAGGAGCCCCGCGAGCAGATCGCCCGACGGGTCGCGCGCGCCTTCGCCGGCGTGGAGCAGGCCGATCCACAGGAGCGCCTGCAGGTCGCGGAGGCCGCCGGGCCCGCTTTTGAGGTCGGGCTCCTGCTGCCACGGCGAGCCTCCGAAGCGCTCGCGGCGCGCGTGCAGCTCGCGCAGCTTCTCGTCGAGGAGCGCCCCGCGGCGCGCCGGGAAGAGCTCGCGGCGCACGTGCCGCAGGGCGCGCTCGGCGAGCGCGAGGTCGCCGGCGATCGGGCGCGCCTCGAGGAGGGCGGTGGCAGCGTGGCCGTCCTTCGCGCTCAGGCGCTCGAACAGCGACGGCAGCTCGTCGACGCCGCGCACGGCGTGACCGACGCGAAAGCCGGCGTCCCACAAAGCGTAGAGCGGACGGGTGGCGCGTTCGCCGGCGGCTGCGGCGTCGCCGTCGACGACGATGAGCACGTCGACGTCGGAGAACGGCACGAGGTCCCGCCGCGCGAGCCCGCCTTGCGCGAGCACGGCGACGCCGGAGCCCTCGGGCGCCGCCGCCCCGATCAGCGCCTCCACGCCCTCGGAGAACGCGCGCGCGACGGTGTCGCCGGCCTCCCCGGCGCGCAGCATCCGCGCGACCTCTTCGTGCAACTGCTCCCGTGTCACCACGGGCGGATCGTAGCGTCGCCGCCCCGCGCCCCACAGTCCCCATGGGGCCTCACCGGGCCCCGGACGGGCTTACTTGTAGAAGGCCTGGCGCTCCTCGATGAACTGCCGCACGCCGTCGACCACGCCGTTGGCGATGCTGTCCTGGTACGCCGTGGTCGTGAGGCGCTTCTCCTCCGCGCGGTTCGACACGAAGGAGGTCTCGACGAGGATGGACGGCATCCGGCTGCCCATCAGCACGTAGAACAGCGCGTGCTTGAGCCCGAGGTCGGGCACGTCGCTCCAACGCTTGTGGAGCTTCTTCATCACGCTCTTTTGCACCGCGTGGCCGAGGCGCACGCTGTCGTCGACGTTGGACTTCATCGCCAGGTCGGCGAGGATGTACTCGAGGTCGCTGATGGACCCCTCGCCCATCTCGGCGTTTTCTCGCGCGGCCAGCTTCATGGCGTACTTGTCGTGGGTGATGTTGAGCGTGTAGGTCTCCACGCCGCGCACGCGCCGGAGCGGGCTGGCGTTGCAGTGGATGGAGATGAAGAGGTCGGCGGCGGCGGAGTTGGCCGTGTTGGTGCGGTCCTGCAACGCCAGCGTGCGGTCGTCGTCGCGCGTCATCACCACCTCGAGGTCCGGCATCTCCGCGAGCAATTTGTCGCGTACGCGCTTGGAGATCTGCAGCGTGATGTCCTTCTCCTTCACGCCGTCGGGGCCGATGGCGCCGGTGTCGTTGCCGCCGTGGCCGGGGTCGATCACCACGCGGTGCACGGCGAGGCCCATCTGCTGCGAGATGGAGACGCCGCCCGGGGTGCCGTTTTCGAACTTCTTCTTCACCGCCGCCGGATCGGGCGTGGGCGCCGTCGCGGCCGGGGGCGCCACCTTCGCCGGCGCGCCCGCGGCGGCCACGACGGCGGGCGGCGCGGGCGGCTGCAACGGCTCCGTGAACGTCAGCTCGAACGTGGGCTTCTGCTGGATGTGCAAGGACGGCTCGGCGTCGCCCTCGAGCTCGATGACGATGCGCACCACCTCGGTGTCGTACTGGCCGGCGCGCACGCGCGCGACCACGCCGTCGTGCACGTCGATGGGCTGAATGTTGCGCTGCCCGAGCTTGGCGGGCGCGAGGTCGTAGAAGATGCGGTGCGGTCCGCCGTCGGCCTTCGGGACGTCGCCGCGGGTCATGCCCACCGCGCCGGAGACGCGCACGGTGACCACCGACTGCGTCGCCGTCTTTCGGTGCTTGATCACCATCACCTTGCGCGACGGCGTCCCCGGCGGGGGCGCCTCGGGGAGGACCTCGACGGGCGTGAGCACCGCCGGCGCAGAAGCGCCCGTCGCCGCCGGAGCGTCCTTCTCGGCCGTGCGCGCGGGCGGCTCCTCCTTGGGCAGCGCCGCGAGCGCGTGCTCGGCCTCGTGCCGCATGTCGGCGGCCGAGCCCATGGCGACGATGCGCTCGAGCATCTTGCGCGCCCGCGCGTGGTCCTCGGTCAGCCGCGCGCCCGCGAGGAGGGCGTCGTCGGCGAGGTTGGAGTCGGGGAAGCGGTCGGCGCAGGACTCGAACGCGTCGACCGCGGCGAGCTTGTCGGCGTCGACGCGGGAGACGCTGTACAGCTCCTCGACGAGCTGCGCGGCCACGAACGCGGCGTCGTCGGCCTTGCTGCCCTCCTTGTACGTGTTGGCGACGGCCTGGAGGCGGACGATGAGCTTTTCGTAGTTGTGGCGGAACTGCTTCTTGGCGGGGTCGCGCCGCAGCGCCTCCACGTCCTTCTTGAGCTCGCCGAACGCGGCGATGGAAGGGTCGGCGTCGGCGTGCAGGGGCGCGGCGGCGGACAGGGTGAGCGCGACGACGAGGCCGATGCGCGTGGAGGCGGAGGCGAAGGCGGGCAACGGGAGTGGCTTCACAGCGTGGGCTCCGAGCCGGCAGGGGCCCTGCGGCGGGCCTCCTCCCGGACGATCAGGGCGACGACGGCGCCGACGGGGAGGGCGAACAAAGCGCCGACCAGGCCCGCGGCGGCGCCGCCGAGGACGACGGCGAGGATGGCGGCGAAGGGGGACAGGCCGGCCTTCTCGCCGACGATGCGCGGCGTGAGGATGTAGGCCTCGAGGGACTGGACGACGGCCATGGTGATGACGGCGCCGACGATGGGCCACAGGGACGCGCTGCCGAGCTCCACGATGGAAAACGCCACCGCGAGGATGACCGAGACGAAGCCCGACGCGAAGGGGATGAAGTAGGCGGCGCCGGCGATGACGCCGATGGCGAGCGCCAGCGGCACCCCCGAGATGGTGAGGCCGACGACGTACAGGACGGCGTCGATGGCGGCGACGACGAGCTGCCCGCGGACGAGCTTGGACAGCGTGACCTCGATGAGCGGCACGTAGTAACCGAGCACCGGCCGCGTGCGCTTGGGTACGAGGTTCTTCACCACCACCTGGATGCGCGGCAGCTCCGTGAGCGCGAAGTAACCGAGCACGGGCACGAGCACCGCCTCGGTCAACACCGCGGCGGCGCTGGCGGCGCCGCGGAGGACGCCGGCGGTGGTGGAGCCGACGCCGCCCCTGAGCTGGCCGAGGAGCTCGCGGCTGGCCTCGCTGGACAGGTCGCTCAAGCGGGTGGGCAGCGCGACGCCGAGGTGACGGTGCGCCCACGCCGCCGCCCGCTGCAGCGCCTCCGGGAGCTGCTCGAACAGCGACGACAGGTCGCTCACGAGCGCGGGCACCACCATGGACAGGAGCGCCGCCACGAACAGCACCGCGCCGACGACGAACGCCGCGGCGCCGAGGCCGCGGGGCCAGCGGTGCGCCTCGAGCCAGGCGACGACGGGCGCGCCCACGAACGTGACGACGCCCACGAGGAGCAGCGGCACGACCACGTCGCGCACGAGCCAGAAGCCGTACGCGCCGGCGGCGAGCGCCAGGGCGACGAAGAGCATGTGGAGGTCGATGGCCACCACGCGCAGCGCAGGGATCGAGGGGGCCGGCATGTGCGGCAGGAGGAGGGTCGCGGGCTTGCCGAGCTGCTTGCGTCTGACCACGCGGTCCCCATCTGGCGCCGCCGGGCGCCTCTTGTCTCCTTAGGTCACCGGGCGGCCCCGCGCAAAAAACCGGCCGCCAGAAACGAAAACGGCGCGGGGGTGACCCGCGCCGCTTGCGACCTGTGGGACGGGCACCGACCTCAGTCGGACTTCTCCGTGCTCTTGCCGGCGTCGCGCTCGGTGTTCCAGCGCACCCACTCCGGCTCGTCCTTCTTGTCGTCGTCCATGCTGAAGGCGCGCGGGTCGGCGTCGTGGATGGTCTGGCCCTTGGGGATCCGGACCTCCATCATCTTGCCGAGCAGCTTCTCGAAGGTCTGGACGTCCACCTCGTGGAACGGCGGGGCGATGGCCTTGCGGTCCGAGCGAATGGGCGAGCCGTTGTCATCGGGCTTGCCCTGCTCCGCCAGGAGCGGCGCGGCGACGGCGACGGCGCCGTTGTAGACCTTCACCACGGTGGCCTCGTCGCGGTCGACGTTGACGCGGAAGACGGTGCCGCGCACGCCTGCGACGGCGTTGGCCGTCTTCACCTGGAACTTGCTGTCGTCACCGACGAGCTTGGCCACCTTGGCCCAGGCCTCTCCGGCCACCAGCGTGGCCTCGACCTTGACCTCCTTGGACTTGCCGTTGAACGCAGCGCCCTCGACCTTGAGCTGCGACTTGGGCCCCACCCGCACGACGCTGCCGTCGGCGAAGGTGAGCTCCGCGCGCGAGCTGTCGCCCGTCTTGATCAGGGAGCCGGCGTCGACGTGACGACCGCGGCGCACGGGCTTCCACGTGTTGCCGTCCGCCGAGCTCGTGACCTCGCCCTTGACGAACGTGGCCTTGGGACCCTTGGTCGCGCCTGCGTCCGCGGGCGCCGCCACCATGACGAACGCGCCCGCGAGCAACGTGATGAGGAGTGAGTTCCGCATTTCGTTCACCCGTTCAGCTTGAGGACGACCTTGCCGCGCGTCACCTCGAGGACCTCGATGGTGTAGCGGCCGGCCTTCTTGCCTTCGATGGCGGTGGCGAGGGCCTCGGCGCCGCCGTCGACGTCGATATCGAAGGTGGCCTGGCCACCCTTGACGTCGCGCTGCTCGACCTTGGCCTGCGAGAGCGCCTTCTTCACCATCTGCTTGAACGAGCGGGCCGCGCCCCAGCTCGGCACGTTCTTCACGATGACCTGCACCCGGCCGGCGTTGACGAGGTCGGAGGTCCAGCGGGCGGCCACCTTCTTCATCAGCTCGTCCATCACCGACTCGACGATCTGCTGGTTCTTGTTGCCCGAGCGCTCGACGGCCTTGAGCGCGTTCTCCGGCGAGATGCCGAGGATGTTGGCGCTCTTGAACGCCACCGCCTCGATCTCGTTGTTGGACGTGTTGATGAGCTTCACGTTGGCGCTGACGGCGTAGGAGTTCATCTTGGTGCCCTCGAAGATGCTGTTGGGCTTGTCGCTCTTGATGACCTTGCCGCTGCCGAGCACGACGTATTGGGCGTTGGAGTTCTTGACGATCTTCTCGATGTCGCCCTGGGTGAGGTCGCCGTTGGCGCTCACCTCGGTGACCTTGATGCCCGACTCGACGAGGGTGAAGCAGTCGTCCTTGAAGGCCGACGCGAACATCGCCTCGATCATGCCGCGCTCGGTGCTCCACTTGGACTCGTCACCGATCTTCTCGACGAACACCAGCGACACCTTGGGGTCGTGGTTCGCTTTGATGACCGTGCAGATGGAGCTGGAGATGGCCTCCCGGGAGACCTTGGCCGTCAGCTTGATCTTCTTGGTGCTCTTGGTGGGGCCGTCCGTCATCGGGCCCCACTGCTCGTCGACGAGCACGCCCTTGGCGGACGTGGCGATCTCGTCGGCGACGAGCTGGAAGTTGCGGACGATGGTGTTGGACTCCACGAGGGTGCCCGCGCCCTGCTCCACGGCCTTGCGGCGCGCGTCCCGTTTGACGTTCTTCTCCGTCTGCTGCTCGTCGCCGGGCACCACGGCCGCCTCGCCCTCGACGGTGACGGTCTTGATGTCCTGCGCGTACGCCGCGACGGGCGCGAGGAGCGCGCCGACGACGAGCCAGCTTGCGGTATTGAGTTTCATCGGTGTGTGCTCCTAGTCGACGAGGATGACGACCTTGCCGTCCGCCAGGAACGACAGGTTCGAATTGGGGTCGCGCAGCTTGTCGGCGTCGCCGTTGGAGATGACGACGTCGGTCTTGGACTTGGCCGCGAGGTGCAGGGCCTTCACCACCAGCGGCTTGTCACCGGTGCGGTCCTTGGCCTGGGCGTCCTGCTTGGCGTAGCCGACGATGCCGCCTTGCTTGAGGCCGCTCTCCGAGACGACCTCGGTGCCGTAGACCTCCTTGCCGCTCTCGTCGACGATGCGCGGGGCCATGGAGGGCGTGAGGCCCAGGCCGCGGGCGTTGACGATCAGCCCCGTGAAGGAGGCCGCGCCGCTCTCGCTCAGCTTGCGCGCCTTCTTGGGCCGCTCGACCAGCGCGTTGGTGAGGTTCTCGTCGATGGGCATCTCGACGACGACGTCGACGGAGCCGTCCGAGTAGTACTTGGTGTGCACCACCTTGAAGCCCTGCGCCATGCCGCTGATGCGCGACTTCACCTCGCCGTTGGTCATGAGGTCGTTGGCGGAGCGCTTACCCGACACCTGGATGCCCTGGATGGTCTCGATGATGTTCCGGAGCGCGTCGAGCTTGGCCGCTCGCTCCGCCATCAACCGGGCCTGGGCCACGGAGGCGTCCTTCAGGTTGGCCGCGCCCGAGCCGGTGGCGGTGACGACCTTCTTGGACCAGTTGATCTCCCCGTGTCCCACTTTTTGGACGACGGAGTCGTCGGCGGCGGCGGCGGGATCCTTGTCACCCGCGTAGGCCGCGCCCGCGAGCACCATGGCCGCGATGATCATCGTTCGCTTGAGCATCACCCTCTCCTTCACTCTCGAGACCCAGCTTGGGACGCACACTGACAACAGTTTCTTGCTCCAGGCCAGTGCGTCGTCTCACGCGTACATGTCGGTTGGACCCAACGAAACATCATGAGACGGGGCGCAATCTACTCCCATTCAATCGTAGAGGGTGGCTTGGACGAGATGTCGTAGACCACCCTGTTTACTCCCCTGACTTCATTGATGATTCTGTTCGAGATCTGGCTCAGGATCGCGTGCGGCAGATCCGCCCAGTCCGCGGTCATGCCGTCCGTGGACTTCACGCAGCGGACGCACACCGTCTCGTCATAGGTGCGCGCGTCACCCATCACGCCCACGCTCTTGACCGGCAGGAGCACCGCGAACCACTGCCACAGCCCGAGCGCCTCGCCGTCGATCTCCTCGCGCACCACGGCGTCGGCCCGGCGCAGCAGGTCGCAGCGGGCGCGGGTGACCTCGCCGAGGATGCGGATGGCGAGCCCCGGACCGGGGAACGGCTGGCGGCGCACGACGGCGTCGGGCAGCCCGAGCTCCCGGCCCAGCGCCCGCACCTCGTCCTTGAACAGCTCGCGCAGCGGCTCGAGCAGCTTGAGCGACATGCGCTCGGGGAGGCCGCCGACGTTGTGGTGGCTCTTGATGACCGCGCTCGGTCCGCCGTGGAAGGAGACGCTCTCGATGACGTCCGGGTACAGGGTGCCCTGCCCGAGCCAGTCCACGCGCCCCACCTCGTGGGCGACCTCGTCGAAGACGTCGATGAAGACGTGACCGATGCGCTTGCGCTTCTGCTCCGGGTCGATGACGCCCTCGAGCGCCGCCATGAAGCGCTCCGAGGCGTCGACGACGCGGACGTCCATCTTGAGCTCTTCCGCGAAGAGCTTGCGCACGTCGTCGACCTCGCCCTGGCGGTGCAGACCGTGGTCGACGTACACGCAGGTGAGGTGCGGCCCGACGGCCTTGTGGATGAGGGCCGCGGCGACGCTCGAGTCCACGCCGCCGGAGAGCGCCATCACGACGCGCCGATCCCCCACGCGCTCTTTGATCTCCGCGACCTTGTCGACGAGGAACGTGCTCATGCGCCAGCCGCGCTGGAGGCCGGCGACGTCGAAGAGGAAGTGCGCGAGGACCTGCTTGCCCTGCGGCGTGTGGACCACCTCGGGGTGGAACTGCACGCCCGCCCAGCGCCGCGCCGGCCAGAACACGGCGGCGTTTGGGCACGTGGAGGAGCGGGCGAGCACCTCGAAGCCGGCGGGGAGCTTGTCGACCTGGTCGCCGTGGCTCATCCACACGTCGAGCTCGCGGCCGAGCCCGGAGAACAGCGGCTGCTCCTTGTCGACGCTGATGCGCGCGCGACCGAACTCGCGGTGCGTCCCCGGCGCGACGTGGCCGCCGTTTTCCTCGGCCATCACCTGCATGCCGTAGCAGATGCCGAGGACGGGGACGCCGAGCGACCAGATGCCCTTGTCGGGGCGCGGGGAGCCGTCGGCGTGGACGCTGGCGGGGCCGCCGGAGAGGATGAGGGCGCCCGCGTCCTTCAGGTCGTCCGCGGGCGTCGTGCACGGCACGATCTCGCAATACACCTCGAGCTCGCGCACCCGCCGCGCGATGAGCTGCGTGGTCTGCGAGCCGAAGTCGAGGATGACGACGCTGCGCCCGTGGGAAGACATGCGGCGCGCGTAGCCCCTTGTCACCGAGAGCGCCAGAGCCGTCGCCGCGGGCGGCTTGCTGCCGGCGACGTCGGCCGGCGCGATCAAGCGCGGCCGCTCCCTGCGGTCGCTGATCACCCGGAGAAGTCGAAGACCTGCACTTCGTTGTGGGGCGTGAGGATGAAGGGGAACTTCATGCGCGTGGGCGCGTCGACGAGGCCGCCGCCGAGGAACCACTCGCCGGCGCGCTCGCGCACGCAGTCTCCGACGGCGGCGAGCTCGGGGCTCGAGACCTCGACGGTGGGGCGCTCGACGTGCCCGTCTGGCAGCAGCGTGAGCTCGAGGGTGAGGCGGCCCGCGCGGCTCTTGTCCATGCGCAACCCCCGGTCCTCGTAGCAAGCGCGCACGGCGTTGTCGCGGCGCTTGACGGCGTCGAACAGCGTGTCCTTGACGACGGGATCGAAGCCCTCGTCGGGCGCGAGCTTGATGTCGGTGGCCGGCACCTCCATCAGCTTGACCGGGATGGCCGGGCGCGGCGCCTGCACGGGCATGGCGTTCGCTTGCTTGAGGTTGTCCTGGATGCGGCGCTTGAGCGCCTGCATCACGTGGGACTCGCCGGCGCCGACGAGGCCGTTGCCGGGGCCGGCGGTGGCGGGGTCCTTTGGGGCGAGGCCGCCGAAGTCGGCGCCGGAGACGGGGGCGCGCGCCACCGCCTGGGCCCAGTCGCCGATGGCCTCCTTGAGCTCGGTGCCGTCGTCGCCGAGGTGGAGCGCGCGGTTCATCTCGTCGAGGGCCTGCTCGAGGGTCATGCCCTGGCCGGTGCGGGAGTCCGGACGCCGGCCGCGGCGCCGCTCAGGCGCCGGCCGCTCGACCTCGTCGGGCGGCCGTCCCACCATGCTGAGCGACGCCGGGCCCGTGTGCGGGGCCGTGCCGCCGGGGGAGACCAGGTAGCGCCGCCACGGGCCCGGGACCCCCGCGCCCGCCTCGCTGTCGAAGGCCGGGGCCGGGGCGAGCACGAGCGCGGAGACCACGCACGCCTGCACGGCGACGCCGATCATGGTCGCGTGAAAGAGCGTGGAGTCGACGGCGGACAGGCCGCCCACCCGAGCCTCGGGGATCTCGCGGCTGGCGACCAGGGCGTGGCCCGCAGGGAGGTCGGCGTGGGCGCCCTCCCCGATCTGAGCGGCGTCCACCACGAACGGCGGCTCTCCGGGGACGGTGACCTCCAGGCCCGCGCCGAGCGCGCGCACCCGGAGCACCTCGCCGGTGCGCAGCCGCAGGCTGCCGCGCGCGCGCTCGAGGGTCACGACGTCGAGGACGGTCCCCTTCCACAGGAGCGCGATGCGCCAGACCGGCCGGGGCGTGGACCGTGCCATAAGGTGGGAGTCTGACACGTTGGCCTGCATGCAGGTTCCCAACGAGCCGCAGATCCCGTGGATCTCCGTCACCCAAAGACGCGCGTCACGGCCGCGCGCCGCGCGGCGCGGCGTGCCGGATGGCTCACGTGGACCGACGTGTCGGACCCGTTACGTCTCTGAGGAGCGCCGCCACGCGGGCGTCTTCCCGCCGGCCGCGCCGGAGGATTCCATGATTCGATTCGCACTCGCCGGCTTCGCTCTCGCTTGCGCCGTCCCCGCGCTCGCCCAGGACACGATGCCGGAAAACCAGCAGCCCGGGCCCGCCACGGGCATGGAGCCGCAACAGCATGCGCAGCCGGGCATGCCCGGCCAGATGCAGGAGCAGGTGCCCGAAGAGGCAGCCGTCATCCCCGACGACCAGATGGTGGACATCCTCCACCACGTGAACCAACAGGAGATTCAGCTCGGCAAGGCGGCGCAGGACCGCGGTGCGCTCGACAGCGTCAAGAGCTTCGGCAAGACCCTCGTGAAGGACCACGACAAGGCCGACAAGGACCTGATGTCGTTCGCCAAGAAGCAAGACCTCAAGGTGGAGGCGCCGACGCCGGGCAACAGCGAGGTCAAGCAGATGCTCGATGCGCAAAAGACCAGCGCGGACCACCTGATGAGCCTGCGCGGGCCGGACTTCGATCGCGAGTTCGCGAGCACCATGCTGCAGGACCACAGCGACGTGATCGCGCTCCTCGACAGCGCCAAGGCGGCGACGAAGTCGGATGCGTTCAAGAGCTACTACACGAAGGTCCAGGACGGCCTGATGAAGCACCGCGACATCGCGGCGAGCATCGTCGGCGAGATCAAGGCCGCGGAGACCGGCGCCGCGGGCTCCGCGGGCAACAAGCCCGAGGAGCAACAGGCGCAGCCCGAGGAGGAGCAGCAGATGCCGCAGCAGCAGATGCCCGAGCAGCAGATGCCCGAGCACGCGCCGAGCCCCCAGCCGATCCCCGAGTGACCGGCGCGCACCGGGGAGCGCTCAACTATCGGTGCGGTAGTTGGGCGCTTCCTTGGTGATGATGACGTCGTGGACGTGGGCCTCGCGCAGGCCCATGGCCGTGATGCGGACGAAGCGGGCGCGCGTGCGCAGGTCCGCGAGGGTGCGGGCGCCGAGGTAGCCCATGCCCGAGCGCACGCCGCCCGTGAGCTGGAAGAGCTGACTCTGCAGAGGGCCGCGGTACGGGACGCGGCCCTCGATGCCCTCGGGCACGAGCTTCTGCGCGTCCTTGACGTCGCTCTGGCCGTAGCGCTCCCGGCTGCCCTGCCCCGTCGCCATGGCGCCCTGCGAGCCCATGCCGCGGTACACCTTGAACGAGCGGCCCTGGTAGAGGACGACCTCGCCGGGCGCCTCCTCGGTGCCGGCGAAGAGCGAGCCGACCATCACCGCGTCCGCGCCGGCGGCCAGGGCCTTCACGCAGTCGCCGGAGTACTTCACCCCGCCGTCGGCGATGGTGGTGGCGCCGCGCGCGCGCGCCGCCGCCGACACGTCCATCACCGCCGTCACCTGCGGCACGCCGACGCCGGCGACGATGCGCGTGGTGCAGATGGAGCCCGGGCCGATGCCGGCCTTGACGCAGTCCGCGCCGGCGTCGACGAGGGCGGTGGCCGCCTCCGCCGTCGCGATGTTGCCGCCGACGAGGCAGAGGTCCGGGAACCACCGGCGCAGCGCCTTCAGGCCCTCGATGACGCCCTTGCTGTGGCCGTGGGCCGTGTCCATGACGAGGGCGTCGACGCCGGCGTCGGTGAGCGCGTGCGCGCGCGCCTCGAGGTCGCGGCCGGGGCCGACGGCGGCGGCGGCGAGGAGGCGGCCGCGGCCGTCGCGCGCGGCGTTCGGGAAGTCGCGCACCTTCTGGAGGTCGCGGGCGGTGATGAGGCCGCGCAGGTGCATCTGCTCGTCGACCACGAGCAGCTTCTCGATGCGCGCCTGGTACATCAGCGCGAGGCTCTCGTCCTTGCTGACGCCCTCGCGCGCGGTGACGAGACGCGTCGCGGGCGTCATGACGCTCGCGACCGGCGTGGATGCGTCGGCGGCGCGCAGATCGCGGCGGGTGACGATGCCCACGACGCGGCCCTCGTCGTCGACGACGGGGAAGCCCGACACGCCCCGGCGCTCCATGAGCTCGAAGGCCTCGGCGGCCTTGGCGTCGGGGGCGAGCGTGATGGGATCGCTCACCACCCCGGCCTCGTACTTCTTCACCCGGCGCACCATCTCGGCCTGGGCCTCGACGGTGAGGTTCTTGTGCAACACGCCGATGCCGCCGCTTTGCGCCATGGCGATGGCGGTGCCCGCCTCGGTGACGGTGTCCATCGCGGCCGAGAGGAACGGCACAGGCAGCGTGACGCCGCGCCCGAGCTGCGTGCGCGTGTCCACCTCGGACGGGAGCACCTCGCTCTCGGCGGGGACGAGCGAGACGTCGTCGAAGGTGAGCGCGTCTTTGATCATCGTCAGCCCTTCTTCCCCTTGTTGCCCTTCTTGCCGCCCCCAGCCTTCTTGTCGCCGGCCTTCTTGTCGCCAGCCTTCTTGGCGTCTGCCTTCTTGCCGTCGGCCGTGGCCTCGTCACCGGCGTCGGCGCCGTCCTCCGGCGGGGCCGGGGCGAGCAACTGCTCCACCGACGCGGACAGCACCGCCGTGTCCTTGGCGAACGCGTCGACGCGCGGCGAGAGCACCTTGAGCGCCGCCGTGGCCGCGCCGTCGCCGGCGACCGGGGATCCGACGCACGGGACGTCGCCGCGCACCTTGCGGGCGAACGCGCACGCGAGGAGCTCGGTGGCGTAGCCCGTGTCGTCGAGCTTCTTGCCGGAGAGCTTGCTGGCGTCGGCCAGCGTGCCGGCCTTGGCGGCCTTCTGCGCCTCGCGCGCCACCAACGTCCGCGCATACGCCACCACCGACGCCGTCACGAGCGCCTGGTCGTCGGCGTCGCCGCGGCTCGGCCCGGCGACCACGTACGTGACGTCGCCGTGCTGGACGCGCTGCACGGTGCCGTGGGCGTCGAGGTCGTTGACGACGACGACGACGCGGCCGACGGCGCCGCTGTCATCGAGGAGCTGATCCTGTTTGTCACCGAGGCGCACGAGCGCGGTGGTGGCCTTCACGGCCTTGTCGAGCACGGGGAGGAGCTTCTTTTGGTAGGCGCGCGCCTCGTCACCGACGAGCCGGTGGATGCCGACGCCGCCCTCCTCGTTGTACCAGTCGCGCATGGGGCCGGCGATGGCCTTCGCGAGCGGCGACGCGCCCTTGTCCTCGAAGTTCGGCGCGGGCCCGAGCTCCAGGGCGGCCGCGACGAAGGCGTCCCGCTCGAGCGGGTGCTTGTCGAACACCTTCTGCAGCGCCGCGAGCGAGGGGCCGGGGCGGCCGAGGTTGTCCCGCACCTTCACGCGCGCGGCCGCGAAGATGGGCTTGTGGATGGGGGCGGGCCCGCGGACGGTGTCGTCGTCGAAGCCGAGCGCGTTCAACATCGAAAAGATGGTGAACACGCGGCCGTCGACGGCGATCTCGACGCCGTCTTCGGTGACCATGGACTGCGCGTTGGACCACGCGGCGTGGGCCGCGCCGGAGGCGGTGAGCGCCGACGCGGTGATGAGGGCGGCGGCGAGGAGGGAAGATCGCATGGCGAGCGCGTAGCAAAGCCCCCGGCGGGGGCAAGAGGGGCGTCCCGCCGGCGGGAACGTGGTAAGGGGCCCCATGCAGACCCTGACGCGCTCCCTCCTCGCCGCCGCCGCCGTCGCCGTCTTCACGCTCGTGGGCACGCTCGGGTGCACCGAGGCCAAGCCGGACCGGCTCACGCTCGACCCGAACGGGCCCTACCGCTTCGAGCGGAAGGGCCAGACCGAGACCGTGAAGGTGGCCGCCTTCACCGGCAAGTCCCCGTACGTGAACGTGGTGCCCGCGACGTGGAAATCATCCGATGAGTCCGTGGCCACCGTCGACGACAAGGGCACCGTCACCGCCACGGGCTCGGGCAAGGCGCAGATCATCGCCAGCGCCTGGGGCCTGAGCGTCAGCGCCGACGTCGACAGCGTCATCGTCGGATCCGTGAGCGTCGACGACGACCTGCCCAAGCCCTTTCGCCTGAACAACAAGGGCGTCCAGCTCCACGTCACCGTCAAGGACGACAAGGGCAACGTCATCAAAGACCCCGTCATCGCCTACCACGCCGACAACTATTGCGTGGAGGTCTCCGACGAGGGCTTCGTCAAGCCGCTGTCCGACGGCGACTGCAACATCGAGGTCCGCTGCGCCAGCAAGCTCGCCAAGCTCGCGGTGTCGGTGAAGTAGCCGGCCGCTCTCCGCTCGCGTCACCCGCGCGGCTTCTTGTCCTTCGGCACCGGCGCGCCGCCGGAGTCCGTGGCGTCGCCGTCGACGTCGAACAGCGTGCGCATCTCCACGGTGGGGCCGGTCTCGAGCTCGGCGATGTCCGGCGGCGGCGCCCCCTTCGCCTCCGGCGACGCCCCATCGACCAGGGCGAAGTCCTCGCTCATCGAGATCCACGGCGGCTCGCTCTCCGAGGTGCCCTCGGAGCGCTTGTGTGCAGCCGGGCGCTCGGTGATGGTGATGCCGGCCGCGGCGCGCTCGAGGTCGGCCCGCGCGATGGGCTCGGTGACGAAGTCTTCGTCGTCGTCCTCGAGCTCGTCGAAGACGCGGCCCACCGCGCTGGAGCTGTCGTCCCCGCCCGGCAGGAGGGGCAGCTCCGCGGTCAGCCCCGCGTCGAGGTCGAAGGTGTCCGCGGCCACCGGCGCGGCCACGGCGTCCTTCTTCTTCGGCGCCGGCCAGAACACGGTGGGCGCCTTCCCGGCGCTCCGCGGCAGCGAGGGCGTGGTGGTGGAGGAGTCGTCGGCGTCATCGGGGACGAGCGCGCGGTACTCGCGCTTCAAAAACGACGCGGCCACCGCCGCGGCCGGCGTCCTCCCCGCGACGCGCTCGAGCTCGACGCCGAGGCGCTCGACGAGCATGAACAAGCCCAGGCGCTCGTCGGGGTTCTTGGCGAGGGCGGCGGCGAGGAGGGGGCCGAGCTGCGCGGCGGCCGGGCCGAAGCGCGGCGCGCTCATGGCGGCGGCGTCGCCGGTGAGGAGCGCGCGGAGCGCCTGCGCGGCGACGAAGACGTCGCTGGCGACGGTGGGCTTGTGCGTGGCGAGCTCGGGCGCGCGAAAGGCCGTGGGGCGCGCGGGGTCGGCGGCCGCGCCGGCGAGGATGCGCACCGCGAGCCTGCCGTCCTTGCGCAGGACCAGCGCGTCGAGCCGCAACCCCGCGGGGAAGAGCGCGGACAGGCCGGTGCCGTCGTCCTCGGCCCAGACATCGCCGCGCTCGTGGAGGTCGAGGGCCACCTGCGCGAGCTGCTGCGCCACGGCGAGCGAGAACGCGACGTCGGGCGCCGCTTGTCTGCGTCGATCGTGCTCGACGGTCGCGGCGACGTCGACGCCGTCCACGGCGACGGCCGTGGCGTACAGGGTGCCGTCGTGGGCGCCGACCTCGAGGATGCGGGCGACCTGCTCGTGGGCCGTCTGCGCCGCCGACGACGCCACGGCGATGATGCGCGCCGCCTCGGCCGCCTCGGCGTCGCCGAAGAGCGCCAGGTGCACCGGATCGGCGACGGGCGGGAGCGGCCGCGCCCGATCGATCGGCGTGGGCCGCGCGCGGCGGGCCAGGACGATCTCCGCGCCGCCGTAGCTCGGGACCGCTTTGAGCAGAGCAAAGTCTGCGAACGTGGCCATGGGCGCGCCGCCCTACGCGGGCGGCGCCACGCGCGCCTGCCTCTCGTCGACGAGCTCTTCGAGGAGCTTCATCTCGGCCTCACCGAGCCCCTTGTTCTTGGCCTCGGCGAGCACGCTCCTGAGGCGCTCGAGGTCGTGGGCGTCGCGCTTCTTCATGGCGTCGATGAGGCTGGTGAAGACCTCGAAGGTCTCACGGAACTCGTCGCCGGCGCGCAGCGGGCGCGTGATGGGGTACTTGCCGGTGACGAGCGTGGAGAGGTGGCGGTGCAGGACGAAGATCGGACCGACGACGCGGTGGGTGATGAGCAGGCCCATGACCCCGAGGCCGACCACCTCGACAACGAGGAAGCCGACGGTGATTTCGAACACCTTCTTGGCGTCGTCGGTGTTGAGCTTGTCGTTGACCTCGGGAGACAGCGAAGCGAGGTCGATGACCTCGTTCATCTCCCAGTAGCTCTTGAGGAGGAAGTACCCGAGGACCGTCGAGACCACGGCCGCGATGGCGACGATGATGGCGGTGTACTTGAACTGAAAGCGCCGGTCGACGATGGGGATCAACCGGCGCTTGTAGCGGGTTTCGGGCATGGCGCGATGCTACCGGCACCGGCGATCTATCCTCAACCCCCGCGGTCGGACGACGATGCGCCGCCGGAGGCATGAACATGCTCGCTCTCGTGCTCCTCGCTTCGCTCGCCGCCGCCGACGCCGACAACGACGGCGACGTGGACGCCGGCCCGCAGCCCGGCGACGTCGACGAGACCGTGCCGCTGTCCGTCGACCTCCCGCCCGCGCCGCTCGACGCCGGGCCCGCGGTGCCCGTCGAGGCGCAGCCGCAGGCGCAGGACGCCGGCCCCGTCCCCGACCCCGACGCGGCCGCCGCCGCGCCCGTCGACCCGCAGCCCGTCGTCGAGCCCGCCGGCGACGAGGGCGCGCCCGTCGTCGATCCCGCGGCGCCCGTCGTCGACCCGGCGGCCCCCGTGGTGGAGCATGTGGCGCCGCGCCCCGATCCCGACGCAGAGCGCGCGCCGCCGCCGCCGCCGCCGCCCCCCCCTGCAAAGACCCCCGCCCCGTTGCCGGAGGGCCTCGGCTTCGGCGGCGTGCCTGCCATCAACTTCGACGCCGACAACGGCTTCGGCTTCGGCGTGGTGGCCACCGGCTTCTACTACGACGGCCACACGCGCCCCTATCGCGCGTCGGTCACGCTGCAGATCTTCATGACCTCGAAGCTCGTGCAGGACCACAACATCGTCGTGGACTGGCTCGACGTCGCCGGGCTGCCGCTGCGCTTGTACACGCGCGTCGGCTACCTGCAGTCGCTCACGCAGAACTACTGCGGCATCGGCGGCAGCGTCAGTTGCGACACCACGCTGGCCGCGAAGGCCGCCGCCGACGAAGGGCTCGACGGAGAAGCCGCCGACGCCTTCGTCCGCCGCTTCACGCAGAGGCGCTTCATCGATCCGTACGGCACGGTGCAGGCGCGCTGGGCGCTGGTCACGTCGCCGTCGCGCTTCGAGCTCACCGCCGGCTACCGCGGCTTCTACTTCATCCCCGGCACGTGGGACGACGAGGACGGCGACGGCAAGCCCGACCTCTTTCCCTACCCGGGCTCGCTCTACGCGCGCGACCACCCCGACGGCGAGCCCGGCTTCGGCAGCACCGTCACCGGCGGCTTCATGTACGACAGCCGCGACAACGAGCCCGCGCCGACGGAGGGCGTGTGGCTCGAGGCGTCGGTGCGCGCGTCGTCCAAGCTCATCGGGTCGACGTGGGACTGGGCGGGCGCCAACCTCACGCTGCGCGGCTACGTCCCGCTCCGCGACAACCACAGGCTGGTGCTCGCCAACCGCTTCGTCGTCGACGGCGTCGTCGGCGATCCGCCCATCCAGGAGCTCGTGCGCGTCGGCGGCAGCAACGACTACTACGTGTACGGCGGCTCCGAGGCCGGGCGCGGCATCCGCGCGCAGCGCTACATCGGCAAGCTGCGGGTGTTCGATCAAAACGAGCTGCGCTGGCGCTTCCTCGACGTCACGGCGCTCGAGCAGCACTTCGGCTTCACCGCTGCGGCGTTCGCGGACCTCGGCCTCGTCGGCGCGGAGGTCACAAACCCCGGCCCGATGGAGCTCCTGCCGGGCTTCGGCGGCGCGCTGCGCTTGTCGTGGAACGAGAACTTCGTCGTTCGCTTCGACCTCGGCGTCTCTCCGCTCGAGGACTACGCGCCGTCGCTCTACATCCTGATCGGCAACCCGTTTTGACGCCCTACTTCCGACAGCGGTCGTAGCAGACGTCGAGCGCCTTGCGGTACAGCCGGATCTTGTCCGTGGGCTTGTCGCTGAGGTCGAAGAAGAACACGGCGGCGGACTTCGTGCAGCCGGCGTCGGGGCAGTGCTTCTTCACAAAGGCGAGCTTGGTCTGGAAGGTGACGACGCTCGGCGCCGGCGCCTTGGCCTTGTCGTGCCGCACGCGCCGCCGCGCCCCCTTGTGCGCCCCCTTGGCGACCTTGGCGCCCTCCTCGTCGGTCCTGGCGTCGTCGGCCTTGGCGTCGCCGGCCTTGGCGTCGCCGGCCTTGGCGTCGCCGGCCTTGGCGTCGTCCCCGCCTGCTGCGCCGGCCTTGGCGTCGCCGGCCTTGGCGTCGCCGGCCTTGGCGTCGTCCCCGCCTGCTGCGCCGGCGGCGCCCGCGTTTTCGTCGTCGCTCCCGGCGCCGGCACCGCTCCCGTCCGCCGCGACTCCGGCGACGGGGTCGCCCGGCATCACCACCGAGCCCTCCGTGGACGTGGCGGACACGACGAGGCCGACGACGACGGCGACGGCCGCGCAGGCCGCGAGCGCCGCCGCCAGGAGCGGCACCTTGCTGCGCTTCTTCGGCGGCGGCGGCGCGGCCACCGGGAACGCGCCGCTGCGCGCGACGAGCTCGGTGGGGTCGTGCAGCGTGGTGCGTGCAGCGTGTGAGCTCGCGATGGAGAACACGTCGCTCGTGTCGTTGATGGTGTCGTCGGCGAAGCTGACGCTCAGCGTGTTGACGCTGGAGAAGCGCTGCAGGAGCTCGCGCGTCTCGCGCAGGTCGTCGGAGAACAGCTCCGCCATCAGCGCCCGCAGCTCGCGCGCGCCCTCGTGCAGGTTCTGGTGTCGCGCGTAATCAAGGAGCGCGTCGCGAAAGTCTCCGCAGGTGGGGAAGCGCTTGTCGCGGGCGGCGGCGAGGCCCTTGTCGAGGACGTCGCGGAGCTTGCGCGGCAGCTCCGAGATGCCTGCGGGCCTGAACTGCCCCGCGCCCGCTTGCCGCCACACCTGCTCCGACGTCATGCCTTCGTAGTAGCGGTGCCCCGTCAGGAGCTCGTACGCGAGCACCGCGGCCGCGAACTGATCGGCGCGCGCGTCGACGGCTTCACCGCGTGCCTGCTCGGGCGCCATGTAGCTCATCTTGCCCATCACGGTGGCGGCCACGACCGGCGCCTCGGCGGCGCCGACGGGGCTCCCGCTCTCGGCGAGGCCGAAGTCGATGAGCTTCACCTCCCCCTCGAGGTTCACCATCACGTTTTGCGGCGAGACGTCGCGATGCACGATGTGCAACGGCACGCCCGTGGTGTTGTCGACGTGGCGATGCGCGTAGTCCAGCGCGTCGAGGATCTCCGCGGCGATGTGCAGCGCGAGCGCGCGCGGGAGCTTGCGCCCGCGGTCGGCGAGGGCGTTCAACAGCGTGCGCACGTCGCGCCCGAGGATGAGCTCCATCGCCAGGTAGTAGCTGTGCTGCACGCAGCCGACGTCGAACACCGGGCAGATGTTCCGGTGCGTGAGCTGCACGACGAAGCGCGCCTCCTGCATGAAGCGCTTCACGTACTCGGGGTCCTGTGAGAAGCGACTGCGCAGCGTCTTCACCACACAGTGCTTCTCGATGCCCATCACCGAGCCGGTCTTGGCGAGGAACACGTTGCCCATGCCGCCGCGGGCGAGCCGGTGCAGCAGCAGGTACTGACCGTACGTCGCAGGGAAATCCCCCACCCACTCGTCGTCCGAGCTGTCAATCGTGTCTGGGGTGAGCGCCTCAGCGGACATCGCGGAAGATTCCCGGAGTATACCCTTGTCGTGCTCGTCCCCGTGATCCTGGTCATGCACCTGGCAGGCGCCGACACCCTTGCAGAGCCGAAGGAGGTCGCCCTGGCTCCGCTCATCGCGGAGCGCGCGTCCCTCGACGAGCTCGCCGCGTTCGAGCACCTCGACGGCGCCCTGCGCAAGGGTGTCGCCTCCGTCCCCGGCGTCCACCTCCAGGACGCCGGCGTCACCCGCGCAAACATCGACGCCGCCGCGGGCGCCGGCGTCGCGTGCGGCGGCCGCGACCGCGCGTGCCTCGGAAAGCTCGCCGTGCTCGCGGGCGTCGAGCGCCTGCTCGTCCCGTCCGCCACGCGGACCGGCGGCGTGATGACCGTGAGCCTCTTCGTCGTCGACGGCGGCGCGCGCTCGGCGGACGTGCGCTCGCTGTTGCCGGTGGGCCCCGACGACGCGCAGCGCGCCGCCGCCCGCCAGCTCGCGACGCGGGCGCTGGCCGCCGTCCTCGCCGCGCCCGTCGCGGACGCGCGTGGGGAGGGCGCGCGCGTGGCCGCGCCACGAGGCGCGCCGCGGGCCGCCCCGTTCCCCCTCGGCGGCGCCGTCCTGCTCGCGGCGGGCGGCGGGGTCGCGGCCGCCGGCGTCGCGGGTGCTTTCGTCACCAACGAGCTGCTCGCCACGCCCGAGCCCTACGCGGATCGCAGCGACAAGCTCTTCTTCGGTCAGGCGAGCCTGGTGGTGGCCGCCGCAGGTGTGGCGGCGGCGGCGGCGGGCGGGGCGGTGCTGCTGCTCAGCGAGTGACGCTCACTCGCCTTCGCCTTCACCCTCGCCTTCGCCCTCGCCTTCACCCTCGCCCTCGCCCTCACCGGCGATGCCGTGGCAGTCCGCGCCGCCGTTGGCGGCGTCGTTGGCGGTCTTGAAGTCGTCGAGGAAGGTCTTGCAGACGGTGTCGCCGGCGCCGGTGCGCTCCTTGACGAGGTCGTCGCAGGACAGCGTGCCCTCGCAGGTGGCGAGCGCCACCTCGGCGTCCGCGAGGTCCTTGCACTGCTTCTCCGCGTTCTGCTTGAGCGCCGCGATGGCCCCGTCGCGCTCGGCGGCGCAGACGTCGACGTAGTCGTCTTGAAGGTTGAGGTTCAGCTGGTCGGCGCAGTCGAACTCCTTCTGGCAGATGCCCTGGGCGGGGTTGCAGCCGGCGACACAGGCGAGGACGAAGGAACAGGCGAGCAGCTTGTGCATGGTGTGATCTCCAGGGACCGCGAGCCTTTCCCGACTCCGGCGGGTGCGCAAGATGCAACACATCGGGAGACACCCGACAGACCCCCGGAGGACTTATGGGCACACGCGAATCCATCGACCAAGCCAAGCGCGATCTCGCCCAGGTGCGAGACGAGCTTCGCGTCAAATTGCACCTCGCCCGCAAGGACGCCGAGGACACCTGGAGGGAGCTCGAGCCGCGCATCGGTCGCGTCGAAAAGAAGCTCGACGAGGCCGCCGCCGGCTTCGGTGACGTCGCCGAGAAGGCGCGCCTTCAGGCCACGCTCGGCCTCAACGACGTGAAGGCGCAGTGGCCGGGCCTCGAGAAGGCCATCGAGCAGGTCGTCACCGACGTGAAGAGGGGCGCCACCGATCTCAAGGCCGAGATCGACACCGCCCGCGTCAAGACGCACCTCGCCCAGATGGACGCCGCCCAGAGCGCCGAGGAGAAGAGCTCCGACCTGCGCAAGGCGGGGGCGGATCTCCAGCGGGATCTCGAGCAAGCGGCGTCCGAGATCACCGCGACGCTGTCGAGCTTCGCCAAGCGCGTCTTCAAGTAGCGCGTCAGCGACGAGCGCGGCGGCGGCGGCGCAGCGCCAGCAGGGCCAGGCCGAGCGCCGAAAACGGCGCGGCCGGCACCGCGGCGCACCCGGGCTTTTTGTGGGGGTCGGCGCTCCCGCCGCCGGCCCCGTCATCGCCGCTCGGCTTGGGGTCGAAGAAGGACGGCGGGATGACTCCCTTCACGTCGCACCAGGCGCGCGAGCCGTCGGCGCAGCCCGCCTTCATCTTGCCGTCGATCCACGTGCGCCAGATGTCCACGCGGGTGTCGACCCCGCCCTTGGCGCAGTCCTGCTGATCGTAGGCGTGCGAGGTGATGCCGACGACGCGGCGGGTCTTCGCGTGCGGGCCGCCAACGTCGAGGTAGGTGGGGCCGCCGGAGTCGCCGTGGCACTTGCGGGTGGTGCTCGCGTCGCCGCCAATCTGCATCTCGGCGTCGCCGAGCTCGTTCACGGTGCTGGCGCCGCACTCCTTGATCCCCACGGTCCCCGGCGGCGGCTGTTGGAACTGCCCCGTGGCCGTCTGCTGACCCCAGCCCGCGATCTCCACCGACGCGCCCTCGGTGAGCTTGGCCGCCTCGTCGTCGGTGATGATGAGCGCGGGCTCGACGTCGTCGATGGTGGCCGAGAGGAACATGAGCGCGACGTCGTGGAAGGCGCCGACGCCGTTGACGCTGTTGAGGTCGTCGAGGTTGAACTGCTCGTTGGCGATCATGCTCCGCACCGGGATCGCGGTCTCCGGGAGCTGCGGCGGCGGCTGCTGCTGCGACTCGGCGAGCGCCTCGAGGTCCGCCTGGCGCGTGACGTAGTAGTCGGCGCGCTGCACGGAGCCGAAGCCGCCGGTCAACAGCTCGGGCTTGGTGCAGTGACCGGCGGTGAGCACGGTGTCGGGCGCGATGAGCGTCCCGGTGCACATCACCGTGGTGACGTCCATGGTGCCGCCGCCGATGCTCGAGAAGTCGAGCGTGCCGTCGAAGAGGATCGCGACGGCGGTGGGGTCGGTGCTCTCGTCGCAGTCGCTGCCGTTGATGATCGCCTGGGACGTCGACGAGGACGCGGCCTGGGGCGCGGCGGGGGCGCAGGAGGCGAGGGCGATGCCGCAGAGGGCGAGGGGAAGCGGGCGCACGGTGACCTCCGGTTTCTGCGGCGGAGGCTGGGGTGTGCGCGCCTGCTGTCAAGGCGCACAATGTCGGATATGCGCGTGACGCGCGTCACCCCCCTTTGGCGACCTGCTCCTGCAGTTGCTCCGCCCGCCCCTTGACGGCCTTCGCCGAGGCCATCAGCGACACGACGTTGATGCCGATGCTGAGCGTCTGCTGATCGTCCTCGAAGCTCTCGGCGATGGACGAGTAGTTCTTCACGATGCCCGCGTAGAAGATGCGCGTGCGCGACGGCCCGAGCGACACCAGGCGCCACTGGTAGTGGCTGCCCGAGAGGTCGCCTTCCACTTGCTTCACGTTGATGGTGTGCGTGGCGGCGTCGGCGTGCTGGCGGTTGGTGTAGCTCGTGGACACGAGGGGCGTGTCGAGCTTGATGGCGAGGAGCGCGTCGCCGCCCTCGTGGCTGACCTCGAGCGACTTGATGCGCGGCATGAAGAAGCGATACGCGTCGTAGTCCGTGAGCACCTTCCAGACGGTGTCGATGGGGGCGTCGACGTCGGCGATGCAGGTCGCAGAGCGCAGCTTGCCGGCGCTGTCGCTCTCGATGCGCACGATGGGCCCGCCCCGCAGGAGATCGCCGAGCTCGTCGGCGCGCACGGGGCCGGCGCCGACGAGCAGCGCGGCGGCGACGAAGACGACGGGCGGGCGGATCATGGGATCACCTCGAACTCTCTCTGCGTGACGGCTTCGGGGCTCAACACCGTGACATCGCCGGCGTCGAAGCGAAAGCGGACGGACCAAGAATACGCGCCGTCGCCGTCGGCGACGACGATCTCGACGGGGACGGCGCGGCCGGGCGTGACGGCGACGGCGTCGCTGGTGGCCGGGACCTTGTCGAGGCGGAGGAAGTCGGTCGCGTACTCCCCGTCGGCGGACGCCACGGCAGCGCCGTCGAGGAAGACCACGCCGACGTCGTCGGCGGCGACGTCGACGACGACGTGGTCGGCGCCGGTGGGCGGCACGAGCGAGCCGCGGAAGCGCACGGCGAAGCCGGAGGCGACGTCGGGGACGTCTCCTTGCGCGGGCCACAGCGTGTCCACGGGCGCGGCGCTCGCCTCGACGGAGAGGTAGCCGCGCGCGGCGGAGAACATCGCCGCGGGCGACAGCGCGTCGAGGTCGTCGACGAGCGCCTCGGCGCGTTGGTTGCCGAAGAGGTCCGTGGGGATGTCCTCCGCGAGCACATAGAGCGAGGCGGTGAGCCCGTTGTAGAGATCGGGGGCGGGGTCGTCGACATCGGGGAGCCCGTCGCCGTCGCTGTCCTCGTCGGGCGCAAGGACGTGCACGCTGATCGTAGCGGGCGCGGAGGTGTTGCCGAAGCTGTCGACGGCGGTGACGGTGACGACGACGTCGCCCGGCGCGTCGAGGGTGACTGCGCCGCGCTCCTCGTCATCGGCGCCGGCGAGCGCGATGGAGACGCCGCCAACGTCGTCGCTCGAGGACACGGTGACGTCGGCGGACGCGAGGTGGCCGTCCGGGTCGGACGCGTGGACGTCGACGTCGACGGCGCTGCCGGCGGCGACGCGGGCGCCGCCCGAGAGCGGAGCGCCGTCGACGCTCAGGGCCACCGACGCGATCACCGGGGGCGTGGCGTCGGGCGGCGGGGCGACGGCGAGGCGCGCGCGGGCGCGGCCGGTGAGCCCCTCGTCGTCGGTGACGGCGAGCTCGACGTCGTACAGGCCCGGAGCGTCCCAGGTGTGCGTGAACGCCAGCGCGCCGCCCTTCGCGCCGCCGGCGCCGGCGAGGTCGACGGCGACGGCGGGCGTGTCGTCGCCGAACGAGAGCGTGGCGGCCGCGAGCGCCCCGTCGACGTCGAGCGACCCGCCGGCGTCGACGGTGACGGGGACGCGCGCCTGCGCCGACGCCGGCAGCGCGAGCACGGCGACGGGCTCCTGGTCCGCCGTGATCGGCGGCCCGCCCGCGGGGCCGCCGCACGCCGTCGCGAGCGCCACCACGGCGGCGGCCACGACGTGGGGCGCCGCCGCCGCGGCGCGCTCGCGGTCCGGCGTGGCGGGCGCAGCCATCAGGGCACCCCCGCGCAGTCGAGCGGCGTCGACGGAGGCTCGAGCGAGAAGAGGAAGTCGGCGGCGTCGACAATCTCCTGGCAGGAGACCTCGCCGTCGCCGTTGTCGTCCATGTCGGGGGCGCCGTTTTGCCCGTCGACGCGGACCATCTCCCAGACGCTCGGCACGCCCTCCACGTCGGGGAGGAACGCGTCTCCGGCGCCGAGCACGCTCGACTCCGGCAACGCGCTGAGGTCGCCGGCGCTGTCGCCGACGATGCGGTTGCCGCTCTCGACGCGGCCGCGGGTGTCGCCGGTGTTCCTGAAGGTGATGTTCTGGTCGCCGGCGAGGGAGTTGTGGATGGTGACGCCGGGCGCGCCGTCGCCGTCGCTGTCGCGCACGCGCGGATCGTCCGCCGACGTCGGCAGCGCGTCGGTGCCGGGATCCGCGAGCGCGGCGCCGCTCACCACCACCGACGCCGGCGGATCGAAGACGGCCCCGAGCGCGACGTCTTCGAGCGTGAAGTGCGCGTGCACCGGCGGGATGGCCCCCACGAACGCCGGCGGCGCCTCCTCCGTGACCGTGCCCGCGATGGACTTCACCGGCGCGAGCGTGACGAAGCACGTGGTGAAGGTCGCGTCGATGTCTGCGCCGGTCTGCACCAGCTCGACCTTGATGTACGCGGGGGCGACGACGCACTGCGGGTTCGGCACGAGCGTGGCCGCGCGCATGCGGATGCGCGCCGGAGAGAGCTGCGCGAACGTCCCCGTGAGGTCGAACTGCGCGGCGCCCTCCGCGACGAACGAGACCGTCGCCGTGGCCGTCACGCCCGAAGGCTCGCGCACGGTGACGAGCGCGTCCGCCGGCTGCGGCGGGGCCTGCAGCGTGGTGCTCGCGGCGAGGCCGCCGGCGCCGTCGTCGGCGAGGACGACGTCGCCCGCCGAGAGCGCCCCCGCCGACGACGTCACGGTGACGTGCGTGCCCGCGTCGAGCCGGCGGCCGTGGACGGTGAGCGTGACGACGCTGTCGCCGTCGGCGACGGCCGCGGGGGGCTCGGCGTCGACGCCGAGCGAAGGCGCGCCGTCGGTGGGCGCGACGAACACCAGCTCCGCGGTGGCGGACTCGACGTCGCCCTGGCCGCGAGCGACCGTGGCGCGCACGGTGACGGGCTTTTGCGCGCGGCCGAACAGCGCCGCCTCCCGGTCGGCCACGAGCGTCACCGAGGCCGCGCCGTCGGGTCCGGGCACCGCCGCCGACGACGACAGCAGGCCGCCCGTCGAGGAGAACGACACGACCACCCCGGCCGGATCGGAGCGGACGATGGCCGTGACCGCGGTGCGGGCCACGCCGTCGGCGGGGAGCGTAGCCGCGCCGAGCGTCAGCTCGAGCGCCCCGGTCGCGGTCCCCGCGGGCGCGCACGCCGCGAGGGCGCCCACGACGACCAGCGACCGGAGGGAGCGGCCGCGCTTGATCAGCGACCGGAGGGAGCGGCCGCGCTCGATCAGCGACCGGAGGGAGCGGCCGCGCTCGATCACGAGCGCCCCCAGCGGGCGCCCGCCCTGCGGGGCGCGAGCGAGCGTTGGACGGATGCGAGCCTCCACGATTGCCGATAGGAAACAGCAGTCATTCCTTCTGTCAACGGCCTCGGCGACGTAATCCGCTGTTTTCTCATGGAAATAGGCGTGGCCGGCGGGTCAGGTAAACGGTTGGCGCCACCACGTACGCGGCGTAGGCTGCTTTCAGGAAACGGGGAGGAAACGATGTCCGATCGCAGCGACCGCGATGCGTACCGCCGCCGGAGGCTCGCCGCCCTCTCGCCCCGGTACAGCCCGCTGCTGCACGCGCTCTGCCCGTCGGTGTGGGGCCTCGTCGTGCTCGGCGCGTGCGCGGCCCTCGTGCGGGACGTCACCTGCGCCGAGCTCGCCACCGTGCCCGTGGTCCTGCTCCTGTCCAACATGAGCGAGTGGCGCCTCCACCGCGACCTGCTCCACAAGCGCAGCCGCCTGTTCCCTGCCCTCTTCGACCAGCACACGCCCCAGCACCACAGGATCTACGTCTGCGAAGACATGCAAATCCGTGAGTGGCGCGAGCTCAAGTTTATCTTGATTCCGCCGTGGGCCGCCGTCGCACTGTTCGTTGGCTTGATCCCGCTGGCCACCGCGCTGTACTTCGTGTTGTCACCCAACGTCGCGTACCTCTTCGAGGCGACGTGCATGGTCTACGTCGTCAGCTACGAGCTTTTGCATCTGTCGTATCACCTTCCGGTCGATAGCTTCGTCGGACGCAATCCGGTCATTCGTGCGCTCGCGCGGCATCACTCCACACACCATGATCCCCGGCGGATGCAGCGCTTCAACATGAACGTCTCGCTGCCGCTCTGGGACCTTGTGCGCGGCACGACCTGGCGGCCGGCGCGCGACGCGCACGGGCGAAGAGACACTCCGGCTCCTGCAGTGGGCGCGACCCCCGGTTCCGGGTAAGCTTCGGCGTCCGCCGGAGGGATCGTGCACGGAACCGGTGCCCCACTCGGCCGCTATACGCGCGAGGTTCCCGACGAGGCCCGCGAGGCGGCGCTACGTGTCGCTCGCGTCCTCGACGCCGGCGACCGCATCCTCATCCTCGGCCACGCCGGCGCCGACGGCGACGTCTGCGGCAGCTCGCTCGGCCTCGCGCAGGCGCTGCGCGAGCGCGGCAAGACCGTCGTCGTCTACAACGAGGTCGCATACCCGGACGCGTATGTGTGGCTTCCGGGCGGCGAGCTCGTCGTGACGACGCTGTCGCCGGACGACCGCTGGGACGTCACGGTCGTCGTCGACGCCGCCCGCCCCGATCGCCTCGGCCGCCACTTCCCCGGCGCCGCCCGCCGCGGCACCTGGGTGTGGATCGATCACCACCGCATCAGCGACGCCCCCGGCGACGTCGCCTACGTCGACCTCACCGCCGCCGCCGTCGGCGAGCAGGTCGCGGAGATCCTCGACGCCCTCGAGCACCCGCTCTCGCTCGGCGTCGCGCGCTGCCTGTACGCCTCCTTGCTCGCCGACACCGGGGGCTTCCGCTACGGCAACACCTCCGCCCGCGCGTTCCGGCTCGCCGCCCGCCTCGTCGAGGCCGGCGTGGATCCGTGGGAGATGACCGAGCGGATCTACGAGTCGCAGGACGAGGCGCGGCAGCGGCTGCTCGGGCGTGCGCTGGCATCTTTGTGGGTGTCCGCGTGCGGCCGCGTCGGCGTCGTCGAGCTCAAGACGGACGACGTCAGCGCCGTCGGCGCGCGCGACGATCACGTGCAGGGCATCGTCAACCACGTGCGCGCCGTGAAGGGCGTGGAGGTGGCCATCCTGCTGCGGGAGACGGCGCAGGGCACCAAGGTCATCATCCGCTCGCGCGGAAACGTGGCCGTCGCGCCGGTGGCGTCGTCGCTGGGCGCGCTCGGGCACAAAAACGCGGCCAACTTCCACCTCGACAGGCCCATCGGCGACACGCGCGCGCTCGTCGTGGATGCGTTCCTCTCGGCGCTGGCGCGGCAGGCGCCGCTGCACACCCGCCGGCCCGAGACGCGCCGGCCGGAAGGCAAGCGGCGGGCCCGGCGACACCTGCGCCCGGCCGAGTGAACGGGATCGTCGTCGTCGACAAGCCCTTGGGGCCGACGTCGTTCGACGTCGTCGCGCGGCTGCGCCGGGTGTTCTCCACGCGCGAGATCGGCCACTGCGGCACGCTCGATCCGCTCGCCACCGGCGTGCTCGTGGTCGCCGTCGGCAGCTACACGCGGCTCGTGCGCGTGTTGACCGCCGACGACAAGCGCTACACCGCCACCATCGGGTTCGGGGCGTCGACCACCACGGACGACGCCGAGGGCGACGTCGTCGCCCGCGCGGAAGACGAGGAGCTCGCGCGGCTCGACGAGCCCGCGGTGCGCGCGGCGCTCGCGCGCTTCGTGGGGACCCTCGCGCAGCGCCCCCCGGCGTACTCGGCGGTGCACGTCGGCGGCGAGCGCGCCTACAAGAAGGCCCGCCGCGGCGAAGCGGTCGAGGTCGCGGCCCGTGAGGTCGTGATCCACGCGTTGACCCTGACGTCGCTCGAGCCGCCGGGCGGCGGACGAGGCGCCGCGCCCCCCCTCGAGGGCGCCCGGGTGCGCCGCGCCGTCGTCGACGTGTGCTGCGGCAAGGGCACCTACGTGCGCGCGCTCGCGCGCGACCTCGGTGACGCGCTCGGCGTGCCCGCGCACCTCGCGGCGCTGCGCAGGACCGCGTCCGGCGCGTTCACGCTCGCCGACGCCGTCGCGCTCGACGACGTCGCGCCGTCGTCCCTGCTCACGGGGCCCGGCGCCGTCCGCGGCGTGCCGCTCGTCGTCGTCGGCGAGGACGACGCCCGCGCGCTGCGCCAGGGGAAGCGCGTGCGCACCGAGGTCGCGTTCGCCGGCACCGGCCTCGCGCACCGCGGCGAAGAGCTCGTGGCGCTGGTCCATGTCGACGCCGGCGCGCTCGTCGTCGAGCGCGGCTTCCCCGGCGCGCCCGCCTGACGCCGTGCCGCTTGCGGCGACATTCAGGTATGGTGCGCCGCGGAGGAAGCCATGGCTCTCGTCGAGGTCAACGAGCAGGATCACGTCGTCACTCTCACGCTCAACCGGCCCGAGGCCATGAACGCGCTCAACGGTGCGCTCATCGACGCGGTGTGGGCCGAGGTGGAGAAGGTCTGCGTGCGCCGCGAGGTGCGCGCGCTCATCCTCGCGGGCAACGCGCGCGCATTCTGTGCCGGCGCCGACCTCAAGGAGCGTCGCACCATGACGCCGGAGCAGACGCGCGCCTTCCTCCGGCGCATCCGCGGCATCATGGACCTCGTCGAGCGCGTGCCCCAGCCCACCATCGCGGCCATCGAGGGCGTCGCCTTCGGCGGCGGCTGCGAGCTCGCGCTGTCCTGCGACATCCGCGTGCTCGGCGCATCCGCCACCCTCGGCCTCACCGAGTGCTCCCTCGGCATCATCCCCGGCGCGGGCGGCACGCAGCGGCTGCCGCGGCTCATCGGCGCGTCCCGCGCCAAGGAGCTCATCTTCACCGCGCGCCGGCTCACGGCCGCCGCGGCCAAGGAGTGGGGCCTCGCGAGCCACGTCGTCGACGCCGGCGGCGCCGTCGCCCACGCGCGCGGCATCGCCGCCGAGATCGCGAAGTGCGCGCCCCTCGCCGTCGAGGCCGCCAAGGCCGCCGTCGACGGCGGCGTCGGCGTCGGCATCTCCGAAGGGTTGCTCCTCGAGCAGCGCGCCTACGAGGTCACGCTCTATACGGAAGACCGCCAGGAGGCGCTCAAGGCCTTCGCCGAAAAGAGGCCGCCCTTCTTCCAGGGCCGCTAGGCATGGGGCGCAAGACGTACAGCGAGTCGTTCACCGTGAACGTCCCCATCGAGCGCGCGTGGGACGTCATGGCCGACACGCAGCACTTGAACCAGCTCTTCTTCGGGCTGTCGGCGGCCACGGTGGAGTCGCGCGACGTCGACAAGGCCCGCATCCGCGGCTCGTTCGGGCCGCTCGCGCCCGTCTACGACGAGTACCCGTGGGTCTTCGAGGTGCCGCGGCGGTACAAGAGCCTGCGCGTCTTCGACGGCGGCCTGTTGAAGCGCCTCGAGAGCGAGTGCGTGCTCAAGGAGACAGGCGGCGGCACCGTCGTCGACTACGCCGTCCGCGTCGACGCCGTCGGCGGCCCCCTCGGCGCCGTCGCCGGCGCGGTCACCGTGCGCCGCACGCGCGCCGGGCTCGCGAAGATCCGCGCCATGCTCGCGAAGATGGCCGCCGAGCCGGGCGCGGTCGCCCCCGCGTGGCCGCCGGCGAACCCGCAGGCGGAGGCCGTGGCGCAGCGGGCCGCCGCCGTGGTCGCCGGCATGCGCGTCGATGACGACGCCGAGCGGCAGGCGCTCGAGCGCATCGTGCGCCACGTCGCCGAAGCCCCCGAGGCCGACGTCGCGCGCATGCGCCCCTACGAGCTCGCCGACGCATGGGGCCTCTCGCGCAAGAAGGCGCTCGCCGCGTGTCTGCGCGCGACGCAGGCGGGCTTGCTGCGACTGAGCTGGGACCTCCTGTGCCCGTCGTGCGAGGCCCCGAGCTCGGTGAAGTCGCTGAAGGACCTGCCCGAGGGCGGTCACTGCCCCGCGTGCGACATCGACTTCACCACGAGCTTCGAGCAGAACGTGGAGGCCACGTTCTCCCCCGAGCCCGCCATCCGCCAGGCCGAGCGCCTGCTGTTCTGCCACGGCTCACCGTCGTCGACGAAGTCGTGGCTCGCGCAGTTCGTCGTGGAGCCGCGCGAGAAGCAGGAGATAACCTTGCGGCTCGGCGCAGGGCGCTATCGGCTGCAGGCGCAGGGCATCGCGCGCGGCACCCTCATCGACGTCGACGAGGACGGCGCCGCCGACGTGCGCGTCGCCATCGAGACGCTCGAGGGGCAGCCCCGGCTGCCGGCGCAGGTGCCGGCGGCCAAGGCGGGGAGCTTCAAGCTGTTCGTCGAAAACACGCGCGACGACGCCCGACGCGTCCAGATCGCGCACCGCGCGTTCGCGTCCAAGGCCGCCACCGCCGCCGACGTCACGGCCGTCGGGCTGTTCCGCGAGCTGTTCGGGGGTGAAGCGCTCGCGCCGGACCAGCACCTCGACGTCGGCCGCGGGACCATCGTGTTCACCGACCTCTGCGGCTCCACCGCGATGTACGAGCGCGTCGGCGACGCCTCCGCCTACGGCCTCGTGCGCGAGCACTTCCGGCTGTTGTTCGCCGCGGTCGACAAGCACGGCGGCCGCGTGGTGAAGACCGTCGGCGACTGCGTGATGGCGTCGTTCGACTCCCCCGTCGACGCCGTGCGCGCGGGCCGCGCCTGCGTCGTCGCGCTGCGCAGCCTGCGGGACAAGGACGGCGGAGCGCCCGGCCTCGCGCTCAAGGTCGGCGTGCACACCGGGCCGTGCCTCGCGGTCGAGGCCAACGGCCAGGTCGACTACTTCGGGCGCACGGTGAACATCGCCGCACGCGTCGAGAGCCTCGCCGGACCGGACGAGGTCGTCCTGTCGTGGAGCACCGCCGGCGACCGCGACGTGCGCGCGTGGCTCGACGACGTCGAGCGCGGCGGTGACGCCGTCCACGCGGACAAGCGCGCCGTCAAGGGCATCGCCGGCGACGTCGACGTCGTGCGCGTCGGTGTGAACTCCGCCGCCGTCGGCGACGCCGCGGGCGCGCCGGCGGGGCCGCGCGCCGACGCGAACGCAGACGCGGCCGCCACACCCGCGCCGGTGGACGCGGCGAGGCCCGCGTCGTGACGACGGCGCTCGCGCTCGCCGCGCTCGTCGCTGCTGCCGCACCGCTGTCGCCGTGCACGCTGGACACGCCGGGGATGGCCCGCGAGAAGGCGCGCTGCGGCAGCGTCATCGTCGACGACGGCGTCGCGGTCGCCTTCGCGGTGCTCGAGGCCACCGGGCACGAAAAGGCCGACGACCCCGTGGTACTCCTCCCCGGCGGACCGGGACAGGCGGCCACCAATCTCGCCGGCTTCGCGACCATGGAGCTCGGGCCGGCCCTCGCCAAGCGCGACGTGGTGCTCTTCGATCCGCGCGGCACCGGCCGCTCGGGGAAGCTGAGCTGCCGCGACGAGCGCACCGTCGCGCAGAAGCTGGCCGCGAGCGACGACGACGAGCGCGCGCGGCTCGCGGCGTGCGCCGCCGCGCTCCGGTCGGACGCGCGCCGCTCAGGCGCCGTGGACCCCGCCTCGATAACGACTGGGCGCATCGCCAAGGACCTCGAGGCCGTGCGCGTCGCCCTGGGCGTCGAGCACCTCGATCTGCTCGGCATCTCGTACGGCACGCGCCTCGCCCTGGCCTACGACCGCGCCTTCCCCGGACGGGCCCGCGCCCTCGTGCTCGACAGCACGGTGCCGTTTTCGATGGTGGTCGGCGCCACGGCCGCGCGCGACGCCGAAGCGGCGCTCGACGCCCTCGACGCGCGCAGCGGTCGTACGGGCAAACGCCCGCTCCTCGACATCGTCAAGGACGTGCGCGCGCGCCTCACCGCCGCGCCCGCGAAGGTCGTCGTCCCCCACCCCTCCACGGGCGCCGAGGTCGCGCTCTCCCTTGACGGCCGGGGTTTCGCGTCGACCGTACGCCTGCTTTTGTACTCCGACGCCACCGCCGCCGTCCTGCCGCCGCTCCTCGACGCCGCCGACGCCGGCGACCTGCGCCCGCTCGCCGCGCAACTGTGGCTCGCCGACAAGGAGGCAGACAGCATCTCGGAGCCGATGCAGCTCTCGGTGCTGTGCGCCGAGGACGCGCCGTTGTTGCCGCCGGCGCCCGAGGGAGGCTCTCCGTTCGCCGCGACCGCCGACGAGCTCACGCGGGTCTGCGCGGTCTGGCCGCACGCCGCCGTCGAACGCTCCTTCCACGACGACGCGCCGCAGTCGCAGACGCCCGCGCTCGTCATCGCCGGCGGCGGCGACCCGGTGACGCCGCCGTGGACCGCGGACGCCGTGAAGAAGACCCTCGTGCGCGCCCGCGTTCTCATCGCGCGCGGCATGGGACACAACCCCGGCATGCAGGGCTGCCTCCCCGACGCCATCGCCCGCTTCCTCGACGATCCCACCGGCGAACACCCTCGCGGCGACGACGGCGGCGCGGATCCGATCTCGGCGTGCGCGCGCCGCATGCGCCCGTTCCCCGCGTTCGTCGACGCCACGGGGCCGGCGCCGTGAGCGGCGTGGCGGCTTCATGGGATGCGCCATGATCGAGCTTCGGGACGTCGAGAAGTCCTTCAAGGACGTGCACGCGCTGCGCGGCACCACGTGGCGCGCCGACGACGGCGTCATCACCGGCGTGCTCGGACCAAACGGCGCCGGCAAGACCACGTCTCTGCGCATCGCCGCAGGGCTCATGCCGCCCGACAAGGGCACCGCGCGCGTCGACGGCATCGCCACCACCGGCGCCGCCGGCCGCGCCACCCGCGCCGGCGGCGACGACGTGCGGCGCCATATCGGCGCCCTGCCCCACGCGCACGGGCTCTATCCGCGCCTCAGCGCGCGCGAGCACGTGGTCTACTTCGGCCGGCTGCACGGGCTCGAAGACGCCGTCATCCAGGAGCGCATCGCGCGGCTCGTCGAGCGCCTCGACATGGGCGAGTTCATCGACCGGCGCACCGAGGGCTTCTCCCAGGGGCAGAAGCTCAAGGTCGCCATCGCGCGCATGCTGGTCCACGAGCCGCAGAACCTCATCCTCGACGAGCCCACCGCCGGCCTCGACGTCAAAGGCACGCGCGCCATGCGCGACGTCATCCGCGGCCTCAAGGCGGAGGGCCGCTGCGTGGTCTTCTCCAGCCACGTGATGCAGGAGGTGGCGGCCCTCTGCGACCGCGTCATCGTCATCGCCGAGGGGCGCGTGCGGGCGGCCGGCACGCCCGACGAGCTGCTCGCCACCACCGGCAAGGCGTCGCTCGAGGACGCGTTCGTCGCCGCCGTCGGCAGCGAGGAGGGGCTGGCGTGAGAGCGTTTCGCGTGATCTTCCAAAAGGAGGTGCGGGACAACCTGCGCGATCGGCGCGCGCTCACCACCGCGCTCATCATGCCGCTCCTCGGGCCGCTGACGCTGGTGGCGGCGTTCTTCGCCATCCAGCAGGCGGAAGAGAAGACGCGGGAGCCCCACGTGCCCGTCGTCGGCGCCGACAACGCGCCCGAGCTCGTGCACTTCCTCGAGGGACAGGGCGTCGTCGTCGAGGCCGCGCCGGCGGATCCCGAGGCCGCGGTCCGGTCGCAGCAAGCCGACGTGGTGCTGCGCATCCCGGCGGACTTCGGCGCCCACCTGAGAGACGCCACGCCGGCCTCGGTGGAGCTCGTCTGCGACCCCGCGCGCCAGGACGCGGTGCCCACGCTCGATCGCGTTCAGCACCTGCTCGAAGGGTACGGGCACGAGATCGGATCGCTGCGCCTGCTCGTGCGCGGCGTCGACCCGTCCATCGTCGAGGCCCTGCGCGTCGAGCGCGACGTCGTCAGCGCGCCGCAGGCGCAGAAGGCGCTGTTCCTCGCGAGCCTCCCGCTGTTCGTCCTCATGTCCTGCTTCGTGTGCGGCCTGTACATCGCCATCGACATCACGGCGGGCGAGCGCGAGCGCGGCTCGCTCGAGCCGCTCTTGTTGAACCCGGTGTCCACGCTGCAGATCGTGTTGGCCAAGGTCGCGGCCACCATGGTGTTCGCCGTCATCGGCGTCGCCGCCGGCATCGCCGCCTTCGCGGTGGTCATCCCGAGCGTTCCGTTTGCGCGCATCGGCGTCGACCTGCACGTCGCGCCGTCGGTGATCGCGGGCTACGCGCTGTTGTTCCTGCCGACGACGCTCCTCGCCGCGAGCCTGCAGATCTTCGTGGGCACGCTGTCAAAGACGCCCAAGGCGGCGCAGGCGACGCTCGGCCTGATGATGATGATCCCCATCGTGCCCGGCGTCATGGTCACCATGTTCCCCCGGCAGCCGACGCTCGCGCTGTGCGCCGTCCCCACGCTCGGCGAGAGCATCCTCGCGCAGCGCCTGCTGCGCGGCGAAGACATCGTGGCCCTTTACTGGGTCGTAAACGCCGGCGTCGACGTCGTGGTCGCCGCCGTCCTCGTCGCGCTCACGGTGAGGCTCTTCGGCCCGCGGATGCTGTCGTAGGGGACGCCGGGCGTCAGCGGCGAAGCGCGGTGGCGACGACGTAGTCGCGGTAGCCCTCGGCCATCACGCGACGCGGGATCTCTTTGGGGCAGGCCGCTTCGCACTCGAAGTGGTTGCGGCAGGACCCGAAGCCCTCTTTGTCCGCGCGCGACAACATGTTGAGCGCGCGCTTCTTCTTCTCCACCTGGCCCTGCGGCAGGTGGCGGAGCTGCGAGATCTTGGCGCCCACGAAGAGCATGGCCGACGCGTTGGGACACGCGGCCACGCACGCGCCGCAGCCGATGCAGGCGGCGGCGTCCATGGCGAGATCGGCCTCGCGCTTGGGGATGGGGAGCGCGTTGGCGTCGGGCGCGCCGCCGGTGTTGACGGAGACGTAGCCGCCGGCCTGGATGACGCGATCGAACGCGCTGCGGTCGACCATGAGGTCCTTGACGACCGGGAACGCGCGCGCGCGCCAGGGCTCGATGGTGATCTCGTCGCCGTCCTTGAACCTGCGCATGTGGAGCTGGCAGACGGTGGTCCCCCGCTCCGGACCGTGCGCCTCGCCGTTGATCATCAACGAGCACATGCCGCAGATGCCTTCGCGGCAGTCGTGGTCGAACGCGATGGGCTCTTCGCTCTTCCCGATGAGCTCCTCGTTGACGACGTCGAGCATCTCGAGGAACGACTGATCGGGGGAGATGCCCGCAGCCTTGTAGGTCTTCATCTCGCCCGCGTGCTTGGCGCTCTTTTGCCGCCAGACGTGGAGTGTGAGGTTCATGCGCTTGTCGCTGCTCACTTGTAGCTCCGCTGCGTCAGCTTGACGTTTTCGTAGTGCAACGGCTCCTTGGCGAGCGCGGGCGGCTTGGCGTCGCCGCGGAAGATCCAGCCGGCGACGTACGCGAACTTCTCGTCGTCACGCTTGGCCTCGCCCTCTTCGGTCTGGTGCTCTTCGCGGAAGTGCCCGCCGCAGCTCTCCTCGCGATGGAGCGCGTCGATGCACATGAGCTCCGCGAACTCGAGGAAGTCGGCGACGCGGCCGGCCATCTCCAAGGACGGGTTCACCGCCATGTCCTCGCCGAGCACCTTCACGTTCTGCCAGAACTCCGAACGCAACGCGCGCACCTCTTCGATGGCGCTCTCGAGGCCGGCGGCGTTGCGGGCCATGCCGCACTTCTCCCACAGGACCTTGCCGAGCGCCTTGTGGAACCAACGCGGACTCTTCTGTCCCTGGATGGACAGGAGCTTGTGCGTGCGCGCGTTCACGGCCTTGATGGACTCCTCGAACGCGGGGTGCGAGGTGGTCACCGAGCCGGCCTTCTGCCGCGCGAGGTAGTCGCCGATGGTGTAGGGGATGACGAAGTAGCCGTCGCACAGCCCCTGCATCAGCGCGGAAGCGCCCAGGCGGTTGGCGCCGTGGTCGGAGAAGTTGGCCTCGCCGAGCACGTGCAGGCCCGGGATGTTCGACATCAGGTTGTAGTCCACCCACAGCCCACCCATGGTGTAGTGGACGGCGGGGTAGATGCGCATCGGCGTCTTGTACGGGTTCTCGCCGGTGATCTTCGCGTACATGTCGAAGAGGTTGCCGTACTTGTCCGCGACCCACGGCGCGCCCTTCTCGGCGATGGCGTTTTTGAAGTCGAGGTACACGGCCTCGCCGCCGCCGATGCCGTAGCCGGCGTCGCAGCGCTCCTTGGCCGCGCGCGACGCGACGTCGCGGGGCACGAGGTTGCCGAAGCTCGGGTAGCGGCGCTCGAGGTAGTAGTCGCGATCCTCTTCGGGGATCTGGTCGGGCGGGCGCTTGTCGCCCTTGTTCTTCGGCACCCACACGCGGCCGTCGTTGCGCAGCGACTCGCTCATCAGCGTGAGCTTGGACTGCTGGTCGCCGTGCACCGGGATGCACGTGGGGTGGATCTGCGTGAAGCACGGGTTGGCGAACGCGGCGCCGCGCTTGTAGGCGCGATAGGTGGCGGTGACGTTGCAGCCCTGAGCGTTGGTGGAGAGATAGAAGACGTTGCCGTAGCCACCGGTGGCGAGCACGACGGCGTCGCCGGCCCAGGCACGGACCTCACCGGTGATGAGGTCGCGGGTGATGATGCCCTTGGCGTGCCCGTCGACGAGGACGAGGTCGAGCATCTCCGTGCGCGGGTGCATGGTGACCCGCTTGCTCTCGATGGAGCGGGACAGCGCCGAGTACGCCCCGAGCAGGAGCTGCTGTCCGGTCTGGCCGCGCGCGTAGAACGTGCGCGACACCTGCGCGCCGCCGAAGGAGCGGTTGGCGAGGTGGCCGCCGTACTCGCGGGCGAACGGGACGCCCTGCGCCGCGCATTGATCGATGATCGACGTCGAGCACTGCGCGAGCCGGTAGACGTTCTCCTCGCGCGCACGGTAGTCGCCGCCCTTGACGGTGTCGTAGAAGAGCCGGAAGACGCTATCGCCGTCGTTCTGGTAGTTCTTGGCCGCGTTGATGCCGCCCTGCGCCGCGATGGAGTGCGCGCGCCGCGGCGAGTCCTGGAAGCAGAAGCAGTCGACGTTGTAGCCGAGCTCCGCCAGCGTGGCGGCGGCCGAGGCGCCCGCCAGGCCGCTGCCGACGACGATGACGCGGAAGTGGCGCTTGTTGGCGGGGTTCACCAGCTTCATGCTGAAGCGGTGTTGGTCCCACTTGGCGGCGATGGGCCCTTCGGGCGCGCGCGCGTCGAGCTTGAGATCGACCTCGTCCCAGCGCGCGCCGGTCCTCTCCGCGACTTCGGGCTGTTTGGTGGCGGCGATCATGTGCCGACCGGAGGGAGGCGCGCACTCTGACCGAGCGCTGCGAGGGAAGGCGTGCGGAACAGCATCACGGGTTGCCCCAGAAGAAGAAGACGTACAGCGGCATGCTCACGTTGAGCACGATGATGACGGCGGCGACGGCGCGGCCGAGCAGGGAGAGCGCCGGCGACCACGTGGGGTGGTGCCAGCCGATGGACTGCCAGAGGCTGGCGGAGCCGTGGTAGAGGTGCGAGAGCAGCACGATCTGTCCCGCGCAGTACACGATGACGACCCACGGGATCTTGAACGCGTGCCACATCATCTGAAAGACGTCGTGGGCGGGGGTGCCGTCCTTGAGCGTGGTCTCGGTGAAGAACTGCGGCAGCACCAACCCCCACGTGGTGTGGCTCAGGTGGAAGAAGAGAAACGTGAGCACGAGCAGGCCCGACGACGCCATGGTCATCGCCGCGGGCGTGGTGCGCATCCGCTTCTTCACGGCGTAGGCCACCGGGCGCGCGGCGCGGTTGAGCGCCGCGAGGCGGATGCCGAAGAAGATGTGGACGACGAAGCACAACAGGAGCCCGCCGCGCGCGACCCAGATGAAGGCGCCGTGCCCGATGTGGCGCAGGAAGACGCCGTACGCGTTGATGGCCTCGGCGCCCTGGAAGAGCTGCAGGTTGCCGAGCATGTGGATGAGCACGAAGCCCCACAGGCAGAAGCCCGTGACCGCCATGATCACCTTGGCGCCCACCGAAGAGCGCAAGAAGTCCAAGACCAGCGTAGACGCCGTCAGCGCGCCCCGCGAGCCCTCCTCCGTGTCAGCCATAACGACCTCTCTATCTATCGACGCGCGACCCCGCTGATCGGTGACATCACCGGAGCTTGGCCTCCGCGAGCACCTTCTCCACCGACGAGATGGACCTGGCGAACGCCGCCTTCTCGTCTGCGTTGAGCTTGACCTCGATGACCTTCTCCGCGCCGCCGGCGCCGATGACGGCGGGGACGCCGATGAAGAGGTCCTTCACGCCGTACTGTCCGTCGAGCTTCACGGCGCAGGGGAGGACGCGCTTCTTGTCGTAGAGGTACGCCTCCGCCATGGTGATTGCCGAGAGCGCAGGCGCGTAGAACGCGGAGCCGTTGCCGAGCAGCCCCACGATCTCGCCGCCGCCCTTGCGCGTGCGCTCGATGATGGCGTCGAGCTTGTCCTGCTTGAGCATGCCCATCTCGACCAGCTCGGGCAGCGGGATGCCGCCGGCGGTGGAGAAGCGCGGCAGCGGCACCATGTCGTCGCCGTGGCCGCCGAGGACGAAGGCGCGGACGTCGTCGCGCGAGATGCCGAGCTCCCACGCCAGGAAGGTGCAGAACCGGGCGCTGTCGAGGACGCCGGCCATGCCCACCACGCGGTTCTGCGGCAGACCCGAGCGCTTCTGCAGCGCGTAGACCATGACGTCGAGCGGGTTGGTGATGCAGATGACGAAGGCGTTGGGCGCGTGCTGCTTGATGCCGTCGGCGACCTGGTGGATGACCTCGAGGTTCTTGGCCAGCAGGTCGTCGCGCGACATGCCGGGCTTGCGCGGGAAGCCGGCGGTGACGATGCAGACGTCCGCGTCCTTGATGTCGGCGTACGAGTCGGTGCCGGCGATCTGCATGTCGCTGTGCCCGAGCGACGAGAGCTGGTTGAGGTCGAGCGCCTTGCCCTTGGCGACACCGCCGAACACGTCGAAGAGCACGACGTCACCGAGGTTCTTCTGGGTGGCCAGCAGTGCCAGGGTTCCGCCGATCTGACCGGCGCCGATCATCGCGAGCTTCTTCTTGGCCATCGTCGTTCAACCTCCACGCCCTCGTCGGGGCGATGACGCGGCGGACCCTAATCGCGCTCGTTTGTTCGCACAAGTGTGCAGGCGACCACGTTGCCGTCCCCCATGGACGGCCGGTCGAGCCAGGTCTAGATGCGGCGGCCAACAGGGAGTGGAAGACCATGAGATTTCAGCTCGTGACGGCGGCGCTCATCGCCGCAGCGATGGCGGCGTGCACGGGACCCGCGGGACAGGCGGGCGCCAAGGGGGATCAGGGCGACAAGGGCGACCCGGGCCAAAACGGCCAGAACGGGACCAACGGCCAGGACGGCCAGCCCGGCCAGGACGGGCAGGACGGGCAGGACGGGCAGAACGGCCAGGACGGCGTCGACGGCGTGAACGGCAACAACGTGGTGCTCTCCGAGCGCGCGCGCATCGGCTACGACATCGACGAGGCGGGCCTCGACCCCGAGCTGCTCGCCAACAACGGCTTGAGCGGCGATCAGATCGAGAGCATCGGCCGCGGCGCCTACCTCATGAACGCGGTCGCCGACTGCAAGGGCTGCCACAACGGCGTCGGCCCCATGGGCGAGACGCTCTACCTCGCCGGCAACGGCGACTTCCCGCTCGGCCCCGTCACCGTCGGCGGCAACACCGTCGACGGGCACGTGTTTGGCCGCAACCTGACGCCTGACGCCATCACCGGCATGAAGCTCAACGAGAAGCAGTTCGTCGAGGCGCTGCGCACGGGCAAGGACTTCCAGGACAGCGCGGTCGATCAGCAGCTCCTCGTCATGCCGTGGCAGAACACCCGCTGGCTCAGCGACGGGGACCTGCAGGACATCTTCCGCTACCTCAAGCAGATCCCCGCGGTCAGCAACGCCGTCCAGGACGACGTGAAGCCCGTCATCCCCGTGGCGGCCGGGCCGTTCGGCGACAAGGGCCAGCAGGACAAGGTCGTCTCCTTCGGCGACGGAGACGTCGCGCGCGATCTGCCGTCCGCCCTCGATCCGACGCAGACGCCGCCGGCGCCCACGTCGGCGGCGGCCGAGGCGTTCGACGACGGCAACGTGTTGCGCGGCCTGGCCATCTCGCCGCTCGACGACGGCGCCACTGTCGCCGGCCTCTCGCCCGGGGACCAGGCGCTCTACGGCCGCGGCAGCTACCTCGTGAACGGCCCGGGCCTGTGCAACGAGTGCCACACCGCCGGCGGCAGGAACCTCGACGGCACCGTGGCGACCAACATCTTCCTCGAGGGCGGCCAGGCGTTCGCGGTGCCGCCGCCGCTGCAGCCGGTCATCGGCCAGGTGCGCACCATGAGCGCGGACCTCATCGGCGCCGACAACGGCTTCGACGGCACGCTCGCCGACTTCATGACGACGATGGTGTCGGGCGTGTCCCTGCGAAACGACCCGCACCCCATGGGCTTCCCGATGCCGTTTCAGACGCTGCGCAACATGACCGTCGACGACAAGGCCGCCGTCTACATGTACGTGCACACGCTGCAGGGCGGCGGCGCGCTCAGCGGCGAGAGCCAGACGCAGTCGCCGGCGCGCTTCTGCGACACGGCCAACGGCGACGCCGACTGCGACGCGGGCGAGACCTGCACCGCCATCCAGGTGAACGGCGCCGACACCGCGGAGTGCACCGGCAAGACCTGCGCGACCGACGCCGACTGCGGCGCCTGCCAGGCCTGCGCGGACCCCGGCTCCACCGGCACCACCACGTGCCAGCCGGAGGATCCGGCGTCGGCCTGCGTGACCGGCTCGTTTTGACCCGCGCGGCGTGACGCGCACGGAGGCGGGGCCGGCGACGGCCCCGCGTTCGTTGCTACGGGCCACCGTCGTCGGGGCCCGCGTCGAGCTCGGTGCCGGCGTCGATCTCCGTGCCGGCGTCGATCTCCGTCCCGGCGTCGATCTCCGTGCCGGCGTCGATCTCCGTCCCGGCGTCCGGGAGCTCCTCGTCGCAGCTCGTGAGCGAGTCGATCCACTGGGCGATCACCGGCGTGCCGACGGGCTCGACGAGCAGCGTGGCCAAAGGCGGCATCGCGTTGCGATCGCGACGCGACAGGCGAAAGAACATCTCGCTGTTGGCGGAGTTGCCGGGGTCCAGGATCTTGGCGTTGGGGATCTGCGCGATCATGAAGCGCGGCGTGACGTCGCAGATCTGCATCAGCGGCAGCGGTGTCTCGAAGCGGAAGTCGACGGTGACGGGCGTCGTGCCGCCGGGCTGGTGGCAGTGGGCGCAGTTGGCGTAGAGCCACGAGCGCGCGCGCGCCTGCACCGGGGCAGTCTCGTCCCCGGGCTCGGGGAACCGCGGCAGCGCTTCGGGCGCCTGCGTGAGCGTGCCGCCGAAGAGGCCCACGTAGTCCATGGCCTGGAGCTGGTTTTCCACGAAGCCGTCGTAGTCGTGCTCCGTGTTCATGCGCCCCGTCTGCAACCCGAGCGCGCGGCCGGCGCCCGCGCTGTGGCACAGCAGGCACTGCGAGCGGCTCGGGAAGGTGTGGCGGTGCCGCGCGTTGCCGCCCGCGTCGACGTGGCCGGGCTGCATCGGGAACGATTGGATCTCGCCACCGTCGAGGAGATACGCGTCGTCACGATCGCGATCCCACATGTAGCTGTAGCCCTCCCACAGCGTGTCGGTGCGCTTGATGAGGAAGCGCGTCTCCATGATGGGGTCGGGGGTGGCCGCGTCCTCGTCGTCGTCGAGCCGGAACTCCTTCATGATGATGGTGCCGACGGGGAAGTCCCACGAGCCGCTCTCGGTGAAGCCGATGGTCTCCTCGCCCGGCAACACCAGGAACCGGCGCTTGCTCGCTCCGTCGGACCACAGCGGCGTCCGCACCTCGTAGGGGATGAGCGACGCCGCCGGGCGCTGCGTGTGCACGTCGGCGAGGCAGCCGGTGGCGCTCACGGTGGTCGGGAACGTGGGCGGGTCGACGCCCGCGGGGCGGACGAGCACGTGGAGGTGACCGGAGGTGTCGACGGCGAGGCCGCGTCCGGCGCTGTCCTCGCCGAGGGCGGCCATGTCTGCCGGCAGCGTGGTGGTGACGGAGACGTTGCGCACGACGGCGCCGTCGTAGCGGAGGCCGGTGAGGTCCGCGCCGCAGGCGTCGCCGTACACGAGCGCCCCCTGGATGTCCGGCAGCGTCTTGTCGTGGGAGACGAAGCCGGCGACGAGGCCGCAGCCCGCGCGCAGCTCTTGCCGGATGGGGCGCACGGGGAACGCGCCCGCGAACACGGTGGCGATGCGATCGCGGATGGGATCGCCGGCGTCGGTGGACCACAGCCTGCCGGTGATGCGATCGACGATGAGGGCCGTGGGCGCGAGCATCCCCGTCGCGTACACCTCGGGCGCCAGCGTGTCGGAGCCGATGAAGGGGTTGTCGACGGGGACGGCGTAGCCGGCGCCGGCAGGGCCGCCGACGTCGAGCCGCAACACCTTCCCGGGGAATTGTAGCCCGTCGGCGGCGGCCGCGGAGTCGCCGCCGTCGCCGAGCGCGACGACGAGCGTGCCGTCCTGGAGGAACGCGAGCGCGCCGCCGGCGCGCGTGTCGTCGACGAGGTCGACGGAGACGAGGTCCTCTTCGTCGCCGGCGTCGGCCGCGCCGCCGGCGCCGGCGGGGAAGCGCGCGACCACGAGGCGCAGCGGATCATCCGACGGGATGAATGACGCGACGAGCACGGCGCCGTCGGGGGAGTACGCGGCCGCGACGAGCGAGCGGACACCCGCGCTGACGTCGAGGACCACGTGGGCGTCCGAGCCGTCGCCGGCTTCGTCGAAGGCGCGCACCCGGCCCGCGCGTTCGACGACCGCGAGCTGATCCGCGTCGCGCGCGAGGCCGACGGCGTCGACCGCGGTGAGCGCTGGGAACGCGGCCTGGTTGTCGACGGGGACGATGTGCACCGGCGGCGTTCCGTCGAGGAAGCACGTGGTGTCTTCCACACGGGCCTCGATGCCGTGCTCGCGCGGGCCGGCGTCGACCGAACCGGCGTCTTCCAATCCGGCGTCCTCAGGGCCCGCGTCCGGGAGCCCGCCGTCCACGAGCCCCCCGTCCGCCGGCCCCGCGTCCGTGACGCCGCCGTCGTCGCCGCCGGGGAGGACGCCGTCGTCGACGACGGGGCTGCGTCCCGGACAGGCGGCGAGCGCCAGCACCGCCGCTGCCGCGAGCACGATCATCGGTGGCCGGGAGCCGCCGCGCGTCAACGGAGCGATGCGTCTTGACATAGGGGCAGAATGCATCGGCATCGGGGACGGATGCTCACAGAAAGTGGCAGTGATACCATTCGGTCATGACCACGCCGATGTCCACAACCATGCTCCTCGATCCCGAAGCCCAGCGCGTGGACACCCTGGCGCGCGACATCCTGCGCGACAACTACGTCCACTTCGGCCTCGAGCGGCTCGAGCTCGTGGAAGATCAGGAGGGGGTGCGCACCAAGGCCACGCTCACGCGCTCCGAATCGGGCGAGGACATCGAGGTCGAAGGCAGGGGCGTCGGCCTCATCGACGCGTTCTTCGACTCCATCATCAAACGCTTCGCCGACGAATATCCGTCGCTGAAGACCATCGCCGTGAGCGACTTCCGCCTCGGCTCCGGCTTCGACGAAGCGCAGGGCCGCAAGTCGGACGCGCTCGCCGTGGCCACGCTGCGGGTGAAGAACTCGGAGGGCATCGAGTTCCAGTTCGAGCGCAAGACGCCGTCGGTCACGCGCTCCTCGGTGCGCACGGCCCTCGACGCGCTGACCTTCTTCATCAACTCCGAGCGCGCCTACGTACAACTGCACCTCGCGCTCAAGGACGCCAAGGAGCGTCGCCGCAGCGACCTCGTCGAGCGCTATCGCGGCCAGATGTCCACGCTCGTCACCGCCACGTCGTACTCCGAGGTCATCGAGAAGCTGCGCCGCGACGGCGGCGAGTAGCCCCCACCCCGCGGGTCACTCGATCCGCGCGTCGCGAGCGCCGCTCCAGTCCGTGAACGGGACCATCACGCCGGCGGCGACGCCGACGACGACGGCGCCGGCGTAGAGGCCGTTGGCCGCGGTGGCCCAGCCCTGCGCTCGATCGGCGGCGCCGGTGACGAGGCTGCCGTCGACGGGGGCTGCCGTCGCCCGCTTCTTCAGCGCGCTGAACGTGTTCTGCTCCGAGAGCGCCGACGCGCCCGCGACGACGCCCGCGGCGAAGAGCACGCCGCCGGCGACGCCGGTGCCGATGGTGGCCCACGTCGGCACCGGCGGCGGGTTGACGGCGAGCGCGATCTCGGGCGCGACGCCGCGCGCCGCGCCGCGCCGCAGCCCGAGCTCGGGGAACAGCTTCTGGACCCCGGGGCCGACTGCCGCCAGGAACTCCTCGCCGCCGTCGGAGGCCAGCCGCTGGGTGAAGCTGTCCTTGGCCCGCGCGTTCTTCTGGTCGATGCGCCGCAGCGACATGACGCTCTCCGTGCCCGCGACGCCGAGCTCGCCGACGACAATCTCGTCGACGCCGAGCGCCTCGCCGATGGCGCTGACGCAGGAGTCCCCCTCGGTGCACCCGAGGAGCTGCTTCGCGGCCTCGTACTGCAGCATCGCCCGCACCTCGCCCATGCCGACGACGGAGACCCCCTCGAGCTTGCGCAGCTCCTGGACGAGGGAATTGGTGACGAGCTTGCCGACGCGCTTGTCGACGCCGTCGACCGAGAGATCGTAGACCGCGAGCCGCAGGAGCTTCCGCGGGCGCGCGCTCTCCGGCGACGCGGCCGGCGACGCGGCCGGCGACGCGGCCGGCGGCGCGACGGGATCGGCGGCCGGCGCGTCCGCGAGGGCGGGCGCGGCGACCAGCGCGCAGAGCGCGAGTGTGGGGGAGAAGCGCATGGCGGAAGCGTAGGCCAAAAGCCCTCCGCGCGATCACGCCGGGCTCCTCGCGCGCGCAATCCGTGACAGCTCCGCGCGCGCCGGGAGAAATTGCGCCGGAGAGCGGCCGCCGTGACGTTGCGTGAGCGGGTCGAAACCGCGCGAGAGCGTCGCACGTGTGACCGTGGGTCCGGTCACGGGCTATCTTCGGCGCCCATGCGCGCGCACCTCTTCCTCGTTGCTTCTCTCGTCGCGCTCAGCGGATGTCTCGTCGACACGAGCCTCGCCGGCGACGAGAAGCTCACGTGCGGCGGCGACGCCGACTGCCCGTCGGATCGCACCTGCGTCGCCGGCTTTTGTCTGACCAAGGAGCAGCTCGCCACGCCGGCGGTGGCCTTCGCCTCGCCTCCGGCGTTCGCCGACGGCGAGGGCGTGCGCAGCGACCACGAGGGCAAGGACACGTTCCATATCGACGTGCACACCAACGTCGACGCCGACGTGCGCGCCGACTGCGACATCGCCGTCACCTGCGCCTCCGCGGGCGCCGCCCACGCCACCTGCACGGGCACGGTCGCCGGCGCCGACGCCGAGGGCGTGCACGGCATCACCGTCGTCGCCACCGACGCCTTCGGGAGGACGGCCGAGGCCCAGCTCTCGCTCATCGTCGACAAGACCGCGCCCACCGCCACGCTCCTCGCCACCAACATCGTCCGCAACGGGGTGCAGCGCGCCGCCGCCGGCGACGGCTCCATCGTCACGCTCACCTTCGCGACCGACGAGGACGCCGAAGTCTCCGTCGCGGGCGGCCCGCCCGGCGACGAGCCGTTCGACACCACCAACAACGGGCGCCTCGCCACGGCGGTGCTCACCGTCGACGCCGCCTCCACCGCCGCGGGCGCCCGCGCGGTCAAGGTCACCGCCACCGACGGCGTCGGCAACGCGCTCACCGTGCAGCTCGACGACGCCTTCACCGTCGACTTCGACGCGCCCGGCGCGCCCGACGTCGACACGCCCGGCTCCGTGGTCCTCACCCGCGCGCCCTGGGGCAAGGACGGCGGCGCGCCGTTCACCCGCGTCGACGCCGCCGCCGGCGCCGTCGAGCAAGGCGCCGGGCTCGTCGTCACCAGCGACGAGGCCGGCGCTTCGGTGCTCGACGTCATCGAGCGCGGCGGCGACGGCTCTTTCAGCGCCGCCCTGCCCGCCGGCGATCTCGCGGACGTGTTCGTGCGCGCCGTCGACGCCGCCGGCAACGTCGGCGACGGCGTCGCCGTGCGCGAGGGCGTGTGGATCGCGGTCCCCGCGCGGCCCGCGGGCAGCCCGCAGAACCCCGTGGAGATCGACGTCGCGCCCCACTTCGGCGCCACCCTCGTCGACGACTCCATGGTCGCCGTCGACGCCGCCGCCGGCGCCGGCGCGCCCGGCGGCGGCACGCTCCCCGCGCGCACGGCCGGCGACTGGCGCCAGCGCGTCTTCCCCGCGGGCCCGCCGGCGCGCTTCCGCCCGGGCGTGGCGAGCGACGTCGCGCGCGGGGTGGCGATCGTGTTCGGCGGCCTCGGCGCGTCCGGCCCGCTCTTTGACACCTGGGCGTTCGACGGTGAGGTCTGGGCCCAGCGCGCGCCGCAGCAGCACCCGCCCGCGCGCAGCGACGCGGCCATGGCCTACGACGCCGCCGCGGGCGTCACGGTCCTGTTCGGCGGCGACGGCGGCGGCGCGCCCCTCGACGACCTCTGGTTCTTCGACGGCGTCAACTGGACGCCCGTCGACACCGGCGACCCGCGTCCCGACGGCCGCAGCGGCGCGCGCATGGCCTTCTCCGGCGGCGCCGACGGCGCGCTCATCCTCTTCGGCGGCGCCGGCGCCGACGGCCACGCGCTCTCGGACACGTGGAAGCTCGACACACGGGCGCGCCGTTGGACGCAGCTCACCACGAGCCCGGTCCCCGCGCGCAAGCGGATGGCGCTCGGCTTCGACGAAGCCGGGGAGCGCGCCGTCATGTTCGGCGGCGTCGATGACACGGGCGCGCCGCTCGGCGACACGTGGATCTTCGACGCCGCCGCCGGCGACTGGGTGCAGAGCGCGGGCACGGGCGCGCCGCCGGCGCAGGGCGACGCCGCGCTCACCTTCGTCCGCCACGCAGGCGCCCTCGTCCTCGCGGGCAACAACAACACGGGCGCCATCGGGATGTTCGCGCTGTCCGCCGACGGCCAGTCCTGGAGCGCGCAGACCTTCGCCACGCCCGTGGCCACCCGCAGCGGCGCCGTCTTCGCCTCCGTCGTCGACGACGCCGTGCTCGCCGCCGGCCGCGACGTGGGCCAGTCGCTCCTCGCCGACACGGTGCTCGTGCAGGACAATCTCGAGAGCGTGCTCACCACGGAGCCCCCCGACCTGCAAAACCCGAGCGCCGCCTTCGACGAGCAAAACGCCCGCGTCATCGTCGTCGGCACGGCGGCGGGCACCCGACAGACGTGGGCCTTCGACGGCGTCAACTGGTCCCGGCTCGCGACCGACACGGGGAGCCAGGGCGCGCTCTCCGTCGATGCGGCGCACGAAGTCCTCCTCGTCGGCGCGGCGGGCGGCGTCGAGCGGTTCACGGGCTCGTCGTGGACCAGCGCCGTGGCCTCGGGCCAGATCAACTTCGGCGGCTCGCTCGCGGTCGGCTTCGACGGCGCGCTGGTCGTCGGCGCCGGCACGCAGGCAGGCCACCTCTCCGACGTCACCTGGGCCACCGACACGCCCGCGCCCGACAGCCGCAGCAACCCCGCCATCAGCTTCCTCGGCCAGGCGGCGTCGGTGGCGTCGGCGGCGGCGGCGCTCCTGTTCGGCGGCTCGTCGAGCAATTGCGACGGCGGGCTTTGCAACGACACGTGGACGTTCGACGGCACGCAGTGGACGCAGGAGGCGCCCGCCGTCTCCCCGCCGCCGCGCGCGAGCCACGTGGCCGCGTACGACAACCGGCGCGGCGAGGTGGTGCTCTTCGGGGGCAACGGCGCCGACGGCGCGCTCGCCGACACCTGGGCGTTCCGCGCCGGCGTGTGGCGCGACGCGGCGCCCGCGCACGCGCCCCCGGCGCGCTTCGACGGCGCGTTCGCCGCCGACACCGTGCGAGGCCGGCTGTTCTTCTTCGGCGGCATCCAGGGCGTCTCCGCCACCCACGACCTGTGGGAGTGGCGCGGCGGCGGCGGCGACCGCGCCGCGCACATCGCGCGCATCCCGTTCGCCGCGTCGGGCGCGGGGGGCGCCGTCGTCGAGGACGTCTCCGCGCGCGTGGTGGCGGCGGGCCACGCGGCCATCGGCACCGCGGGCGGCGGGACGTCTCCCGTCGACGGCGTCGCCGTCTACCAGTGGGTGGCCGGCGCGTGGGAGGAGCTCGGCGAAAACGACGCCGCGGCGCCGGCGGAGATCGACGCCACCCTCACCCCGTCTGCGCTGCTCGGCGACGCGCAGACGCTCGCCGTGGCCGTGGCCGAGCGGCAGCCGAGCGGGCCCTTCGCCGACCGCGACGACGTCGAGACCGACTATCTCGAGGTGTCGTTCCATTACCGTTTGCCCTGACGTTTCGTGCTGGAGGCTCGATGCCCGTCCGCTCCCCTATGCCGTCCCGCGCCCGCCCACCCTTGCGGACCGCCGTCTCAGTCGCCGTCACCGTCGCGGGGCTCGCGTTGGCCGCGCAGCCGGCGCACGCGGTCCCCGAGATCACCATCGACGACGTCAGCGCGGCCGAGGGCAACGCGCCGGCCGCCTCGACGACGCTGTCGTTCACGGTCACGTTGAGCGAGGCAGACACCGCCAACGACACCACCGTCGACTTCGCCACGTCCGACGTGGAGGCGCTCGCCGGTGAGGACTACGTCGCGCAGACCGACGTGCTCACCATCCCGGCCGGCGACACCACCGGCACCATCGACGTCACGGTGAACGTCGACGACCTCGACGAGATCGACGAGACGTTCCTGGTGACGCTCTCGAGCCCCTCGGCCAACGCCGTGCTCGGCACCAAGGTCATCGGCGTCGGCACCATCCAAAACGACGACACCCCGCCCGAGGTGTCCATCGCCGACCCGGCGTCCATCACCGAGCAGGACGGCAACCTCGTCTTCACGCTCTCGCTGTCGAAGACCGCGGGCCGCGACCTCTCCGTCGACTTCGCCACCGCGGACGTCACCGCCACCGCCGGCGCCGACTACGACGCCACCAGCGTCACGGTCGCCTTCGCCGCCGGCGACGACAGCCGGACCGTCAGCGTCCCGATCCACGACGACGCCCTCGACGAGCTCGACGAGACGTTCACCGCCACCCTCTCGAACGGCGCCAACGTCACGGTCGCCGCGTCCCCCGACGACACCGCCACCGGCACCATCGTCGACGACGGCGACACCCCGCCCACCATCGCGGTGCTCGACCAGAGCTTCTCCGAGGGCGTCGGCACCGCCGGCGTCGTGGTCACCCTCGACCGGCCGAGTGGGCAACCCGTCACCGTGGCGTTCGCGACGGCGCTCGTCACCAACGAGGCCTCGAGCGCCGACTTCGACACCTCCGCGGCCGGCACCATCACCTTCGCGCCCGGTGAGACGTCGCAGACCGGGCCCGTGGACATCACGCAGGACGACATCGACGAGCCCGACGAGCTCTTCTCGTTCGACCTGGACCCCGCGAGCCCCACCGGCGGCGCCTCGGTGGACGCGGCCCACAAGAGCGCCAACGTCACCATCGTCGACGACGACGACCCGCCGATCATCAGCATCAGCGGCGGAGAGGCCACCGAGAACGCCGGCGGCGGCGGCGACAAGGTGACGTTCACCGTCACGCTCGATCACCCGAGCAGCACCGACATCACCGTCGACGCGGACACCCGCGACGGCACCGCCGTCGGCAGCAACACCAACGGCGCCGACTACGACAACACCAACACCTCGGTCACCTTCCCCGCCGGCCAGACGTCCCGGACGTTCCAGGTGGACACCAACAACAACAACGTCGCCGAGCCGGACCAGGACTTCTTCGTCGACCTGTCCAACGCCAGCCCCAACGCGAGCATCTCCACCACCGCGGGCACGGCGGAGGGCATCATCCACGACGACGACGCCGACCCGACCGTGCAGATCCAGGGCAGCCGGAGCATCACCGAGGGCAACGGTGGAGTGGGCGGCGCCACGCTCAGCTTCGACGTCACGCTCAGCGCCGGCAGCGAGAAGGACGTCACGGTGGACTTCGCCGCCGCGTCGGGGACGGCGACGGAGGGCGCCGACTTCACGGCCACCAGCGGCACCCTCGACTTCGGCGGCGACCCGAGCCTCCGCACGCTCACCGTGGACGTGCCCATCACCGGCGACGTCCTCGACGAGGACAACGAGACGTTCACGGTGACCCTCTCGAACCTGGTGAACACCACCATCCAGCCGGGGCGCGACGTCGGCACGGGCACCATCAACGACGACGACAACCAGCCCACGCTCTCCATCGCCGACGTCAGCGTCGACGAGGGTGACACGGGCACCACCACCATGTCGTTCGTCGTCGCCCTGTCCGCGCCGTCGGGGCGCGTCATCACCGTGGACGCCGCCACCAACGACGGCACCGCGCACCAGCCCGGCGACTACGCGCAGACCTCCACCACGCTCACCTTCCAGCCCGGCGACGTCGCCGCCAGCGTCGACGTGCCGGTCGTCGGTGAGGACCTCTTCGAGCCCGACGAGACGCTCACGGTCCGCCTGTCGGGCGCGAGCCACGCCACGCTCCCGTCGAACCCCGACGACCGCGCCACCGGCACCATCCGCAACGACGACGCGGAGCCCACGCTCTCCATCGCGGACGCCACCCTCGACCCCGAGGGGGACACCGGCGCGCGCAACCTCGGCTTCGTCGTGTCGCTCACGAACCCCTCGTCGCAGGTCATCGCGTTCGACTTCGCCACCTCCGACGGCACGGCCACCGAGGGCGCGGACTACGTCGCCACCAACAGCTCGGCGGCCATCTCCGCCGGCACGCGCCAGACCACCGTCAACATCGTCGTGGGCGGCGACACCATCGACGAGCCCGACGAGACCTTCAACGTCACCGTCAGCAACGTCACCAACGCGCAGGCTGGCCGCACCAACGCCGTCGGCACCATCGTCGACGACGACGTCGCCCCTACGCTGAGCGTGGTGGCGCCGCTGCAGCCGGCCACCGAGGGCGACAGCGGCACCACCACCCTCGGCTTCGACATCGCGCTGAGCGCGCCCACGGGCCAGGAGGTGACGGTGCACGTGGCGTCGCAGGACGACACCGCGCACGCCAACCCCGCGGGCGGGCCCGGCGAGGACGACTACGTCCCGCTCCCGGACACGCTCCTCACGTTCGCCCCCGGCGACACCGTCAAGCACGTCGACGTCACCGTGAAGTCCGACGTGTTCGACGAGGCCGATCAGGAGCGCTTCGCCGTGGTGTTGTCCTCTCCGGTGAACGCCGCCCTCGGCGCCGGGACCAGCACCGGCTTCGGCGTCATCAACGACGACGACGCCACGCCCACGCTGTCCATCGACGACGTCGTCATCGACCCCGAGGGCAACACCGGCTCGCAGCCGGCCGTGTTCACGGTGACCCTGTCGGCGGTGTCCGGGCGCGACGTCACCGCGGACTTCGCCACCGGCGACGGCGCCGTGGACAGCGCCACCGCCGACGTCGACTACGGCGCACGCTCCGGCACGCTCACGTTCCCGCGCGGCACCACGCAACAGACCGTGACCGTCGACGTCTTCGGCGACACCGGCGAGGAGGCCGACGAGCAGTTCATCGTCGGGCTCCAAAACGTCGTGAACGCCGTGGTCAGCGGCACCGGCGCCGGCACATGCATCATCAAGAACGACGACTCCGGCCCCACCACCAACACGCTCGACAACCAGCTCGACGGCTTCGCCGACGGCAGCCCCTACGCCGTGGACGAAGAGGGCGTCCTCACCGTGGCCGTGGCAGACGGCGTGTTGAAGAACGATCAGGACGACAACGGCGACACGCTCTCCGCCATCCTCGCCGACGACGTCCCCGCCGACCAGGGCGTGCTGTCGTTCGCCGCCGACGGCTCCTTCGTCTTCACCCCCGCGGTGGACTTCGCCGGGCAGGTGCGCTTCACCTACCAGGCCTCGGACGGCACCAACAACTCCGCGCCGCAGGAGGTGCTCCTCACCGTCAACAACGTCAACGACGACCCCGCGCTCGACGCCACGCCGTTCGAGGTGCACCAGCAGGAGGACGACGCCGCGGCCGCGGGGCTCCTGGTGTCCGACCTCACCGACGCGCTCGCCACCGACCCCGACAGCGGCGACGCGCTCGGCGTGGCCATCGTGGGCCTGCCGCCCGCCGGCGGCACCGGCGGCGACCCCGGCGCGGTGGAGATCTCCCTCGACGACGGCGTCACCTGGACGCCCGTCACCGCCGCCGACGACCAGCAGGCCACGCTCGTCCCGCACGACGGGCGCGTCCGCCTGGCGCCGCCGTTGAACGGCACGCCCACCGCCGACATCCCCATCCGCGCCTGGGACGGCCACGGCGGCACCGCCGGCGGCCAGGTGGCGGTCACCACGGGCGCCGACGCGGACTTCTCCAGCGGCACGGGCACGCTGCGCATCATCATCGATCCGGTGAACGACGCACCCGTCTTCGTCGCGCCCACGCCCGACGAGGGGGCGCCCGTCACCGCCCTCGAGGGCACGGCGTTTTCCATCCAGCTCGCGGCCGACGACGTCGACAACGACGCCGCCGACCTCGTGTTCTCTTTCGACCTGGCCGCGAGCACGCTGCCCGCCAGCGTGGACGCGAGCTCCGTGTTCGACGCCGCGGCGCACACGCTGTCGTTCACGCCGCTGTTCACCGACGCCGGGACGTACACCGCGCGCTTCGCCGTCGCCGACCCGAGCGGCGCCACCGACGAGCGCGACGTCACCATCGACGTGGCCTTCATCGACGCGGACCTCGACGGCCTGCCCGACACGTACGAGGTGCAGTTCGGCCTCGACCCGACCACCGCGGACAGCGACGGCGACGGCATCTCCGACGCCGACGAGGCGGGCCTCACGGGTCCCATCGACGACCTCGGCACCCCGGTAGACACCGACGGCGACGGCACCATCGACGCGCTCGACGACGACTCCGACGACGACGGCGTCCCCGACAGCGACGAGGCCGGCGACACCGACCTCGCGACGCCGCCGCCCGACAGCGACGGCGACGGCCTGGCGGACTTCCGCGACGAAAACTCCGACAACGACGCCCGCGACGACGGCGCGGACAACTGCCGCACCGTCGCCAACGACAATCAGGCCGACCTCGACGGCGACAACATCGGCGACGCGTGCGACGACGACAAGGACGGTGATCGCCTGGTGGACGTGTTCGAGGCGGGCCTCGGCCTCGACGAGCGAAACCCCGACACCGACGGCGACAACATCCTCGACGGCGACGAGGTCGGCGACCCGCGCGCCGCCGCCGACAGCGACGGCGACGGCACCATCGACGCCCTCGAGACCGACTCCGACGACGACGGCGTCCCCGACAGCGACGAGGCCGGCGACGACATCCTCGGGACCCGCCCGGTGGACACCGACGGCGACGGCACGCCGGACTTCCAGGACACCGACTCCGACGACGACGGCATCCTCGACGACGCCGACAACTGCCGCATCACGGCCAACGCGGATCAGATCGACAAGGATCACGACGGCGTCGGCGACGCTTGCCTCGAGGTCTGCGGCGACGGGCGCGTGCAGGAGCCCGAGCAGTGCGACGACGGCAACACCAACGAGGACGACCTGTGCAACAACGACTGCACCTTGAACTGCGACCACGACGAGGTGTGCAACGGCGTGGACGACAACTGCGACGGGCTGGTCGACATCGTGAAGACCTCGACGGCGGGCGGCACGCACTCGGTCTGCGACACCGACATCGCCGTCACGGGCGGCGGCATCGCGTCCTCCTGCGGCTGCGCCGCCGGCCCGGACTCCGGCACCGACGTCGCCCCCGCCCTGCTCCTGTTCGGCCTCGCCCTCGGCGCAACCCTGCGCCGCCGCCGCAGGGGTGGGTCGCGGCCCCGTGGCGCGCGCGGTGCGTGGGGCGCGCTCGTCGTCGTCATGGTCGCCGGCGCGCTCGGGGCGTCCCACGCGCGCGCGGCGGACGGGCTGGCCGTCGAGCAGCTCAACCCGGCGACGGCGGGGCCGATGGACCTCATCGCCGTGCAGGGCACCGATGTGAACGGCCACCTGCGCACGTCGGCGGGGCTGGTGGTCGACTACGCGTACCGGACGCTCGCCGTCTCCGACAAGCGCACGGGGGCGTCGGTGGCGCTCCTCGAAAACCGGCTGAACGCGGACGTGCTCGCGTCGCTGTCGTTGTTCGAGCGCGCCGAGGTCGGGATCGCGCTGCCGCTCACGGCCTTTCAGTCCGCCGGCGTCGACGACATCTTCGTCCCCGTGGCGCTCTCGCCCGTCGCGCTCGGCGACATGCGCGTCGACGGCCGCTACACGTTCTTCGGCGACGACAGCGGCGGCCCCTCGCTCGCCCTGGCCGCGGCCGTCTCCCTCCCCACCGGCGACCCCGCCCAGCTCGAGGGCTACGGCTTCCTCACCGTCGAGCCCAAGCTCATCGCCGGCTGGCGCTTCGGCCAGCGCGCGCGCGCGTTCCTCAACCTCGGCTACCTCGTGCGCCCCCGCCAGCAGCTCCTCGGCTTCGCGGTCGGAAACGAGCTCAGCTACGGCGCCGGCGCGTCCTACAACGCCATCGCCAACCTCGACGTCATCGCCGCGCTCACCGGGCGCGTGGCCGCGGACCCCGGCGTCGCCGTCAGCGCGGCCACCGCGCCGCTCGAGGGCATGGTCGGCGCGCGCTACCAGCTCCTCCCCGGCCACGACGTCAGCGCCGCCGGCAGCCTCGGCATCACCGCGGGCTACGGCACGCCGCTGTTCCGCGTGCTCGTGGGCTACACCTTCACGTTCACCTTGCCCGGCGGCGAGGTCACCAAGGCCGACCCGGCCACGCTCGACCGCGACCACGACGGCATCGTCGACGCCCTCGACAAGTGCCCCGACATCCCCGAGGACAAAGACGGCATCCAGGACGAGGACGGCTGCCCCGACGTCGACGCCGACGGGGACGGCATCCCCGACAACATCGACCAGTGCCCCGAGGTCCCCGAGGACCACGACGGCTTCGAGGACAAGGACGGCTGCCCCGACGTCGACAAGGACGGCGACGGCATCTCCGACGACATCGACAAGTGCCCGGACCAGCCCGAGGACCGCGACGGCTTCCAGGACGACGACGGCTGCCCCGATCCGGACAACGACGGCGACGGCGTCCCCGACGACCAGGACAAGTGCCCGAACACCAAGGGCCCGGACAACGGCTGTCCCGAGGCGTCGCCGCTGGTGGCGCCGGCGCCTGCGCCGCCGCCGATGATCACGTTGCCGCAGCGCATCTACTTCAAGACCAGCAGCATCGACGTCACCACCGAGGGCCGCCGGCTGCTCGATCAGGTGGCCGAGGCGCTCAAGCACAACACCAACGTGCGCGTCGAGGTGCAGGGGCACTCCGATGCCCAGGGCGCGGACAAGGTCAACAACGACCTCTCCCTGCGCCGCGCCAAGGCCGTCATCGACATCCTCGTCGAGGCCGGGCTGCCGCGGCAGCGCTTCCTCATCGCCGTGCTCGCGGACAAGGAGCCGCTGGCGCCCAACGACACCCCGCAGGGCCGCGCCCTGAACCGCCGCGTGCAGTTCCGCGTGCTCCCGCCATGACCCCCGCCCTCGTGTGCGCGCTCGTCGCCGTCGCGTCGGCCACCGACGCCGGCGGCGGGCCGGCGCCGGAGGCGCGGGTCACGCTGAGCACGCTCGACCCGCCCACCCCGCTCGACGGCCCGCACTGGGCCTGCGCCGACGTCCCCGACGACGGCGCGCGCGCGACCGGGCCGCGCCTGCCGGCGGACTTCAAGCCCGTGGACTTCAAGCCCGTGGGCCTCCCGCAAGACAAGGACGCCCCCGTCTGCACCGGTGCGCACGTCGTGTTCCGCACCACCCTCGTCGTCCCCGAGGCGATGCGCGCGACGCCGCTCGGGATCTCCCCCGGCGAGGTGCGGGGCGCCTACCGCGTCACGGCCGACGGCGTCGTCGTCGGCGAGCGCGGGAGCTTCGCGCCGCTCGACGACGCCGTGCGCGCCGGCGCGGGGTTCGCCCTGCCCGCGCGCACCGTCGCCGACGGCGAGGTCGACCTCGAGATCGAGGTCGTGCGCGACGCCGCTGCGCTCGCCACCACCCAGGATCGCCGCGCCGTCGTCGGCGGGCCCGTGAGCGCGGGGCAGATGCCCGGCGTCGCCGACCGCGCCGTGGCCGAGGTGCACGCGCGGGTGTTCTCGCAGACCGCCGCCACCATCGCGCTCGCCGCGCTGTTCTTCTTCATCGGCTTTTATCACGTGCTCATCTGGTGGCTGCGGCGCGACCTGCGCGGCTACCTGTGGTTCGGCGTCTTCGCGCTCACCGCCGTCGCGTGGAATTCCATCGTCGTGCTCGCGGGCACGCCGACGCTGCCGTGGACGGCGCGCACCGCCGCCATCGTGGGCAACTTCGTCGGCAGCCTCGCCAACCTCACGTTCATCGAGTTCTTCTGGTGGTTCCTCACCAAGCACGCGCCCCCGCGCCGCTGGCGCATCGCCGAGGCGCTCCTGTTCGCGTGCGCCTGCGTCGGCTTCATCCCCGCCGTGGGCGTGGGCTGGACCGTCAGCGCGCCCGTCGTCATCTTGAAGATCGCCATCCTGCCCTGGGCCGTCTTCGAGATCGTGCGCATGGCGCGCACCAACCGCGACGCGCGCGTGCTCATCGTCGGCCTCGCCCTGGGCGTCGCCGGGGCGCCGCTTCAGTGGTTCGTGCAGACCCGCGCCATCCAGATGCCCATCGGTCCCGGGCAGGCGGCGCTCGCGATCTTCTTCGTCACCATGGCGGTGGCGCTCGCGGTGCAATTCGGGCGAACGCTCGACGCCGTCGACGCGCGCGCGAAGGAGCTCGCGGAGACCAACGCCTCCATCCAGCGCTTCGTGCCGTTCGCGTTCCTCCGCGCCCTGTCGCGCGAGAGCGTTCGCGAGGTGAAGCGCGGCGACGCCGCGGCCACACAGATGAGCGTGATGTTCTGCGACTTGCGCGGCTTCACCACGCTCGCCGAAAAGATGGGCCCGGGCGACACCTTCCGCTTCATCAACCGCTACCTCGAAAAGATGGAGCCGCGGATCCACGCCGCCGGCGGCTTCATCAACCAGTACCTCGGCGACGGCATCATGGCGTTGTTCCCCGACGGCGCCGACGCCGCCGTCGACGCCGCCGTGGGCATGGCGCGCGCGCTCGAGGGGCTGAACCAGGAGCGCGCCAGCGACGGCGCACCGGCGCTGCGCATCGGCATCGGCATCCACACGGGCCCGCTCATGATCGGCACCATCGGCGGCGGCGACCAGCTCGACAGCGGCGTCGTCGGCGACGTCGTCAACACGGCCGCGCGCCTCGAGGGCATCACCAAGATGTACGGCGCCGTCGCGCTCATCAGCGGCGCCACCATGGCGGGCTTGAAGGACCCCGCGGCGCACGGGCTGCGTCCGCTCGACGCCGTGCGGGCCAAGGGCAAGAGCGAGCCGCTCGCGCTCGTGGAGCTCGTCGACGCCGACGACAAGTCCCTGCGCGCCGCGAAGCTCGCCGCCCGCGGCGACCTCGAGGCGGCGCTCGCGCTCTATCGCAAGGGCAGCTTCGACGAGGCCGCCGAGCGCTTCGACGCCCTGGCCGCGGCCATCCCCGAAGACGGCGCCGCGCGCGCCTTCGCCGCGCGCTGCAGGAGCCTGGCGAAGGATTCCGCCGCCGACGTGGGACGGCGTCCTCGCGCTCACGACAAAGTGACCCCCGCGGGTCTCATTTGCCGTCGCAGGTACCGGAGCCGCACTCGTTGTCGGTGCAGCTCGAGGTCTTGCACTCGGACGCGGTGTCGCAACTGTCGCCGTCGTCCTTGAGGTTCTTACAGGTGTTCGAGGCGGTGTCGCAGAACAGGCCCGCGGCGCACTGACCGAAGATGCAGTCGTCGCCCTTCTCCGGCGCGGACTTGCAGGTGCCCTGCCCGTTCCCGCCGACGTCGCACACGAGGCCGCGCTCGCACTGCACGTCGCCGCAGTCGTCGCCCTTGGCCGCCGGTCCCTGGCACTCGCCCTCGGTGGCGCCGGTGTCCTTGTTGACGTCGGGGTTTTCGGAATCGATCGCGCAGGTGCCGCCGTTGCCGCACTCCTGGTTGAGGCTGCAGGTGTCGCCGTCCTTGACAAGACCGCTGATCACTTCGTCGCAGGCGACGACGACGCCGTCGCTCGCCACGCACGAGTCGGTGGCGGCGCTGAGTGCATCGAGGCACTCCGCGGCCTTGTCCCCGTTGAACTGGATACGGCCGAGGCTGATGGAGTCCTCGATGGACCCTTCCTGCGTCTTGCAGATGTCCTTGGTGCGATCGACGCACTCACCCTCGCTCGTGACGTAGGGCAAAAAGAAGCCGAGCCCCTGGATGCGCTCCTTGTCCTTGCAGCACGTGAACTCGAAGTGACACGCGGCCTTGAGCTGCTGCTCGCAGTAGTCGGTGGGACCCGTGGGGCACGCGAAGCCGGCGGACATCAGGGCGCCCGCGAGCACCGCGAACAGGGGGAGGGTGGTGTGGCGCATGTTTCACTTACCCGTGCAGATGTCGAGGTCGGTGGGCGGGGTGCCGTCGAAGCTGGCGCAGCGCGGCGGGGACTGGCTCGTGTCGCAGAAGGAGGTGTCCCCCTTGCACTCGCCGGCGTCGTTGCCGGTGCAGGTCTCGCCGGCGTTCTTCTGGGCGGCGCACGTGCCCGGGAAGCCCGCGGAGCTGTCGCAGAAGGCGCCGCTGGCGCAGGCGAAGCTCGGGCATTGCTCGCCGATGCCCGGCAGCGGCTGGCAGGTGTCGGTGCCCGCCGCGCTGTCGAACGCGCACGTGAAGCCGTCGGCGCACACGAAGTCCGGGCACGGTTGGCCGCCGCCGGGAGGCGTCTGGCAGGTGTTGTCGGCGAAGCTGCAGAACAGGCCCTCGGCGCACGCGCCGTTTCTGCATTGATCGCCCGCGCCGGGCGGCGTGAAGCAGCTCGGCGGCGTGGTGTTGAAGTCGCACTCGAGGCCGTCGGCGCACGAGCGCGGGGCCTCACAGCTCTCGCCGTCTCCCGACGGACCGATGCATTGGCCGACCAATGAGCCGAGCTCCTTGTCGACGTCGGGATCGCTGAGGTCGCCGAGATTGCAAAAGCCGTGGTCGGCGCACTCGCCGTCGTTGGCGCAGTCGTCGCCGTCGGCGACGAGGCCCTCGAGCGTGGAGCCGCAGTCGTCGCCGACGAGCGCCGCGTTGAAGTCGTTGATGCTGCAGGCGTCGCGCGCCGTGTTGAGGGCGTCGACGCAGGCGTTGGCCTTGTCGACGTCGAACTTCGTGCGGCCGAGGTTGACGGAGTCGTTGGTGCCGCCGGCGGCGAGCGTGCACACCCCGCTCAGTCGGTCGACGCACTCGCCCTCGCTGTTCATGTACTGCTGGAGGCCGAGCGCCGCGGCGTTCTCGATGCGCTCCTTGTCTTTGCAGCACTGGAACGCGAGCTCGCAGCGGGCCTTGGCCTGCGCCTCGCACAGACCGATCGGATCGGTCGCACAGGCGTTGAACCCGGACAACAGGAGCACGGACAGCAGGGCGAGCGGCAGCAAACGCATGTTCTTCCCTCGTGGGACGGCTTCCTATCGCGCTTTCGCGCGTCGGGGAAGCGCGCCAATACGAACGGTACGCGGATAGAGTGCCGTACGAGGTGACTTCGTGCCCGTCCTGAACGTCCAGAATCTTCGCTCCGGCCTCGGCCGCCCGGATTCCAAGTTCCCGGCCACCCCGCCGCAGGCCACGCCGGCCCAGCTCCTGCAGATGCTCGACAATTCCTGGGGGCTCGTCGGTACGCAAATCTCCCGCGCCGAGGCCGCGTGGCTGCTCGAGCTGGGCACGCATCCGAACGCCGACGCCGCGCTGCTGTCGGCCATCGCCCGCAGGGCCTCGGGGGTCACCATCGGCAGCTCCGCCCGGGCGCTCGGCTTCGACCAGTGGCTCACCTCCATCGGCGGCACGCCCGCGGGCGCGGGCGGCGCTGCGGCCGGCGGCGCGGGCGGCGCGGCGAACACGGGTCTGAAGGGAACGCTGCTGCCCGAGGACGGCACCAAGATCGCGTCCACGGCGTCGCACCAGATCGCCTTCACGTCGTCGCAGGGGCTGCCGGATTTGCAGGTCACCCGGCGGGACATCGGCGACCCCGAGCAGATGGACACCATCAACACGCTCACGGACGCCCAGCTCCAGGGCGTCAAGAAGGGCGCGGACTTCGCAGCGCTCCTCACGCAGCAGCTCGCGGCGCAGAAGAATTTCCTCCTGCCCGACAAGGCCGCGCTCCTGCAGAAGCTGCCCGAGGGCGACCGCAGCAACTACGCGTACCTCAACATCACCGGCCGCCGCATCGAGCAATTCTTCAACGAGATGCAGCGCCTGCTCGGCAGGACGTCGCTCACGGGCGACGACGCCAAGGCCGCGCGCGTCGCCATCAACCAGCAGTACCGCGACGCGTTCCGCGGGCGCCCCGCGGAATTCGATCGCGCGGACACGGGCACCTACTGGTCCTACGGCCACGACGCCGCCTTCGTCCACGTCTTCGAAAAGATGCTCGAGGCCCTGCCCGACGACGACCCCAAGCGGCCCTTCATCCAGAACCAGATCGACTTCATCCTGTCCAACAAGTACACGCCGCACGGCTCCGTCGACGAAAACGACATCGAGGGCAGCCTCGACCTCGTCGCCATCGACAAGAGCTCGCGCCACGTCGCGTCCATGACCAAGGACTCCGACAACAGCAACTCCGCGCGCTACGAGGTGCTGTCGTCGTCGCAAAACGGCGCCGAGCGCTGGGCGTACCGAGACGGCACGCAGGTCTTCTGGGAGGGCGGCCGCACCGAGCTCACCGCGGCCGAGGTGGGCGCGCTCAAGCACACCCCCGTCGACACCATCACGTTCCGGCGCGCGGCGAGCGGGGAGCAGCTCCGCCAGAGCTTCCGCTACGACTGGGACAAAAACCGGATGCTCAACGCCCGCGAGATCGACACCGGGTGGTGGGGTCACTGCGACATCAAGGCCGAGATCGAGACGCTCCTCGCAGACATGCACGGCTCCGCCGGCGTCACCGAGTTCCGCAGCGACAACAAGAAGACCATCGAGCTCTCGCGCGAGATGCAGCTCGAGGCCCTCGCGGCGCTCTTGAATTTCGACACCGTCTACCAGTCCACCTCGGGCGGCGGCCAGGTGCGGATGGGCGAGAGCCAGTTCGCCGGCGGCCGCTTCGACGATCGCCCCACGGTGCTCGGCATCAAGACGGACCGCACGAGCCTGCAGCTCCCCGTTCGCCTCGACACGCTGTCGCAAAAGGGCGCCCCGGGCACGCTGCTGAACGTGGATCAGGCGTTCAACCCCAAGGTCGCCGACGCACAGACCCAGACCTTCACCGACAACGCCGACGTCACCGTCGACCCCAACAACCCCGACGAAGCCACCATGGAAGCGATGGGCCGCAAGATGGGCGGCACCACCGACGGCTACACCTTCGACGAGAGCGGCCGCCCGGTGGAGTCCAAGACGCGCTTCGAGATCGATCCCACCGTGACCACGGGCGAGAAGGTGCTGATCGGCACCGAGCTCACCGACATCAACGGCCGCCAGCTCCAGCGCATCTACTACGATCCCAAGACCAAGGAGCTGAGCCTCGTCGACACCACGTTCGTCGAGCAAAACGGCAAGTTCACCGCGCAGGAGGGCAACAGCCGCTCGCTGGGCAAGCTCACCGGGCTCACGCTGCAAAAGGAGCTTCAGGCCGGTGACGACGTCAAGAGCAAGCTGGCCATGCTCGAAGAGGCGGTGCGCACCGGGCGCAAGATCGCCACGGACAGCTACGTGGGCTCGCAGGTGTGGAACGGCGAGATCCACACCATCAAGCGCAGCCTCGAGTACAGGAGCCCCGACGGAAAGTGGGAGCGCGAGAGCGTCACCATCGACGCCACGTTCGGCTCCATGCACGTCGGCACCTTCATCCACCAGCTCGACGACGAGGGCAAGATCGTGGACTCCATGGAGGTGAACCCCGCCGTGGACTTCTACTGGTCCGAGACGCCGCGCATCGCGCCGCTCATCTCGGAGCGCGGCAACTGGTACGTGAACAAGGCGATGGCCGACCGCGGCGTGGTGGACACGGGCAGCGGCAAGCTGGCGTCGCTCGGCGCCATGCAAGACCTGATGGACCTCATCTACCTGGGGCTCAAGGCCGGCGACAACAAGAAGCTCTTCACCATCGTCGACCAGGGCAAGCGCTACGTCTACACCGACGAGGCCGCGTGGCGCGCCGACGTCGACAAGCTGCAGGGCAGCTCGGGCAACACCAACGGCGGCAACGCGTCGCAGATCGTGTCCACGCGGCGGCCGATGGTCTCCGTGCCCGACAACGACCCTACGGGGATCACGGACAAGCTCACCGTCGACCGCGGCGGCGCCATCAAGGACGTCAAGGTCGACATCGACGTCAAGCACACGTACATCGGCGACCTCGACATCTCGCTCATCGCGCCGGACGGCACCAAGGTGAAGCTGCAGGCCCGCGGCGGCGGCGCCACCGACGACATCGTCGGCACCTACGGCGACGACCTCCGCGCCGTCGACGACCTGAAGGCGCTCAACGGCAAGGACGCCAAGGGCGACTGGCAGCTCAAGGTCGTCGATCTCGCGGGCCAGGACGTCGGAAACCTCGTCTCCTGGGGCCTGAAGATCGACGTGTAGCGGGGCGCGGCGCTTGCCCCCGGGGCTGCTCTCGCGTGGTACAAGGCCGGATGGAACCAGCCTTCGACGAGACGACGTACCTCCGCGCGTTCGGCCTCAAGAAAAAGGCGGACCGGGACTTCGCCGACGGCCTGGTGCAGGCGCTGGCGCAGATCGATCGGGCGCTCCTGCCGGGAGCGGCGCCGCACCCGCTCGCGCACCTCATCGAGGTCGGCCCGCGCTCCATCGACCAGCTCATGTCCCTCGTCGACACCGGCAGCGACCGGCAGCAGGTCGACGCCATCGACGCCCTCGCGCACATCCTGCTCGGCACGCAGGACCGCGACGCCTCCGCGCGATTGAAGAAGAAGCTCGCCGAGACCGACAACAGCGACATCGCCGCGCTCCTCGAAAAGACCCTCGCCATCGCCGGCGACGACGCCACGCTCGAGGAGCAGCTCCGCCGCCTCGGTGACGACGACCCTGGGGTCGTGGCCACGGCGGCGCGCCTGCTCGGCTTCGGCCGGTTCCGCCCGGCGGTGCCGGTGCTGAAGGGCCTCGTGAGCCCAGAGCACCTCTACGAGTCGCGCTGGGTCATCTGGGCGCTCGGGGAGATCGGCGACGAGGCCGCCCTGCCCGCGCTCGAGATCGCGCTGTCCAACGCGTTTCGCGTCGTCGACTGTCTCATCGCCATCGGCAAGATCGGCATGATCACCTCCATCCCCGCGTGCACGCCCCACCTCACCTCGGCGTTCCCCGAGCAGAAGGACGCCGCGGTGCGTGGGCTCGCGATGATCCTCGACAAGAACCGCGAGCACGTCCGCTACATCGGCGCGCTCCGCGACCAGCTCGCGCGCATGATCGAGCACGAGCTCGCCGACACGCAGGCCGAGCTGTCGGGCTCGACGCGCTTTCACATGCTCCTGTGCCTCGCGCGCCTCGGCCATCGCCTCGACGAGGCCCGCGTCAAGCGCTACCTCGGCGTCGGCGTCGAGGACCCTCAGCTCAAGCGCGTCGCTCCGTCGACGAAGCAGGACAGCAAGGTCTTCAAGCGCATCCGCCGCCGTTGAGCGTTGGAGCGCGGCTGGGCGTGACGGGCGAGCGGGGAGCGGTCACCTGTACGGCAAGCGCGTGCGGCGCGCGTGCGCGGTCACGGGGGGGACCGCGACCGCGAGTCGCACGCGCTGCCGGCCCACGCCCCCGCTCGCGCTGTCTAGGTGCGATGGACGCTGCGTGACGACGGGATGAAGCCCTCGTCGGTGAGCCTGCCCTCGAGGTACGGCGGGCGCGGCTTGCGCGCCTCCTGTTGTCCCATGAACGTCCCCGGGCCGAGCTCGAGGTAGCCGGGGCGGCCGCCGTCGCTCGTCGCCGCCGGGCGTCCTTCGACGTCGCCGTCGGGGACGAACTCGCCCTCGATGACGCTGCCGCGGACGTACTCGCCCCCCGGCGTCGTCGTGGCGAAGCGGTGCACGCGCAGATCGCGCAGCGAGAGGTACCTGCCGAAGAACGCCACGCAGCGCTCGCCGAGCGCCCGCGCCTGCGCCCGCGTCTTCGAGCTCTGCGCGTGCCGCTCCCACATGCAGCACGCCTGCGGCACGCCGAGCTGACACGCCGTCGACGACGCCGCCACCACGCCCGTGGCCGTGGGCAGCGCGGGGTTTGCGTCGAGGACGTAGGCGAGGCCGGCGCAGCCGCTCGGCTCCCCGCCGTCGCACGCGCGCTCGAGGAGCGCCGCCGCCGCCGCCGGCCGCGGCTCCACGCCCTCGCCGTCGAGGAGATCGATGCCCGCCTCGCCGCACATCCTGAGGTCGCCTCCCTCCTCGCACAGGCCGAGGCGCGCCTCGAGCCCGTGCTTGGCCCACGGCGCCACCGCGAGCGCGCGCCCGCCGCCCGCGATGACCTCCTTGCAGGCGTCCTCGTCGCCGAGCGCGCAGGCGCGCTCCGTGCCCGCGGGCGTCTTCTGGGCCCGGCACGCGTCGCGCCAGCCGTGATCGCACGCGACGGCGAGGGCCTCCGCCGTCGACAGCGGCGTGAACGAGCCGTCGCCGGCGGGCGCGCCCGGCCCGCGAGCGGCGTCGCGCGCGTAGGCCGCGCAGCTCTCGGCGTCGCCGAGGGCGCACGCGCGCGCGCGCGCTTCGTGAACGCGCTCCGGCGCCGCCGCTTCCCAGGCGCGACACGCGACGGCGAAGCCGTGGTCGCACGCGCGCTCGAGCTGCGACGGCGACGCCGGCGTCTTCGGCCCCGCCTCGAGCCACGCGCGCTCGATGGTGGCCCCCGAGCGCGCGAGCCCCGCGAGCCACGCGCACCCCATCCAGGCCCCGCGCGCGCACGCGTCGCGCAGCGCGGCTTTGCCCGCAGCGAGGTCGGCGGTGGTGCGCCGCGGCCGCGACAGGATGTGGCCGGCGGCGGCGCACGCGTCGACGTCGCCGCGCTCGCAGCGCGCGTGGAAGAGGGCGAGCGCGCGGGGCTCGTCGGCGGCGACGCCGGCGCCGCCGAGGGCGAGGCGCCAGGCGGGCCACTCGCTCGCGTCGTCGGCGTCGTCAACCGCGGCGGCGGGCGCGACGGCGGGGGGCGCGACGGCGACGGGCGCCGTCGCTCGCGCGGGCGCGTGCGGAGCGGCCGTGGTGCACGAGGCTGCCGCGACGACGGCGAGGGCGGCGAGCGGCCTCATCGGGTGACGTAGGCGAAGGCGATGCACATCTCGTCGGTGGTCTTTTCGCCGAAGGTCACCGTGCGTCCCGTCTCGTTGTCCCATCGGCAGGTGAGCGTCACCTGCTCGAGGGTGCCGAGCTGAACGTTGTCGACGTCGGAGAAGAAGTAGCTCTGCTGCCAGTGGAAGTCCCACTGCGGGACGTCGACGAGGCAGCCGTGCGCGGCGCTCGTGACGGTGATCTGCTGCCCGAGCTCGTGCATGTGCGGCAGGAGCCCCCAGACCTTGGCGCCGGCGCCGGGGAAGGTCTTTTGGTCCGTGGTCACCTGCCCCGGCAAAAGCGAGAAGCTCTGGTCGATGAGCGGCACGAGCAGCGCGGTCGTGGGCACGCTGTCCTCGAGCTCGAGCTCCGCGTGGGTGATGTCCGCGGGCGTGGGCGTCGGCGCGGCGTCGAAGTTGTAGTGCACCTGCATGACGATCACCTGGTTCGCGGGGAGCGCGATGCCCGTGCCTGCCGGGTAGACCTGGGCGTTCGACCCGGGCGCCCACGTCGCCAGCACCTGCAGCGAGGCGCCGCTCACGTCGGGGCCGCCGTAGCAGGTCCAGCCGAGCCCGGCCTCGTCGGCGTCGCGCTGCTCGGCGGCGGCGCGATCGACGGAGAAGAGGATCACGTGATGAACCATGGACGCGGTGCCCGGCAGGATGTTCGCCCCGACGACCATCTTCTGCGTGGTCACCGGCGGCGTCGCCTGCGCGGGATCGAGCAGGAAGCAGTGATAGTCGTCGTCGCCGGGGCCGCCGACCGGCGTGTACGCCTCGTCGGGCTGCACCTGGAGGTCGACGCGGTCGAGCCCGACGAGCTCCGGCACGGTGCCGTTGGCGGCGGCGGCGTCGCCGAGGGCGAAGCCGCCGTCGCGCCACGAGGTGAAGATCGCGATCTCGGCGTCGCTCATGCTGCGGTCGCCCTGGTACGTGTGGCTGCCGCAGTCGCGCGCGGGCATCCAGGGCGGCATCTCGCGGCTCTCGACGAACGCCGCGATGAGGTCCTGCTCGCCGACGACGGCGGCTTCGTCCTCGATGTCGAACGGACCGATGCCGCCCGCCGTGTGGCACACCTCGCAGTGGTTGCGCGCGACCGGGAGCACGTCGCGGTACCAGGTGACGTCCGCCTGGCCCTCGCCCTCACCCTCGCCCTCGCCCTCGCCCTCGCCCTCGCCCTCGCCTTCGCCGACATCGCCCTCGCCCTCGCCGACGTCGCCCTCGCCCTCGCCCTCGCCTGCGGGCGGCGCCGGGCACCCCATGGCCAGGCCGGTGACGAGGAGGGCGGCGACGGTGACGCGCATCATCCTGCGTGTTGTAGCAGGGGTCGCCGCCCGCCACACCCGCCCCGGGGACCGCGCGGCGCGTCGAGCGCCCCGCCGAAGCGCGCGTGCGGGCGGCGCGATCGAAACCCGCCGCGGGGTCCGTACCCGGGGGAGGAGGAGCTCCGCACATGCTGCTCGTGGCCTGCCTACTGTTCACCGCCGAGCCGGCGCCGATGCCGCCGCCGCCGCCGAGCCCCGACCGCGTCGACGCCGCCTGCCACGACGGCGTCGGCCGCGTGGTCCCGTGCCCCGCCGCGTCCGCGCCGCCGCCGCTCGAGCCCCTCGCGCAGGAGGGCGACGACGGCTGCAAGGAGGACGGCACGCCCGCGGCCGATGGGCCGAACATCGCGGCCATCACCGGCATCGTCGGCAGCGCCACCGCCGTCGCCGGAGCGCTCACCGCCGTCGTGGTCGGCCTCGCGCAGGTGCCTGCGCCGTGGGACTACTGGAAGTACGCGGGCGAGCTGCAGAAGGCGCAGATCGAATTCCGCAAGAAGCCGGACGCCGCGTTCCTCAAGGACGCCGAGCGAGCGCGCTCCGGCATGCACGGCATCGAAAACGCGCTCGGCGATCAGGTCGGCGTGTGGGTCGCGAGCGGCGTCACGCTCGCGACGAGCGGCGTGGGCCTCGCCTCGAGCATCGTCATCGTGGCGGGGGAGTGACGATGAGGCCCCTGTGCGCCGCCCGCGCCTCGCTCACGCTCGCCTGCGTCCTCACCGCGCTCGCCTGCGTCCCCGAGCACAACCCGACCTTCGGCGCGCCCTGCAAGGAGGACGGCGAGTGCGCCGGCGGCCTCAAGTGCCTGCCCTTCGACGGCACCGACCGCTGCATCCAGGAGGGCACCGAGGACGGCGCCCGCGACGACGGCGCCGCGGGGGAAGGCGAGGGCGAAGGCGAGGGCGAGGGCGAAGGCGAGGGCGAGGGCGAAGGCGAGGGCGAGGGCTGCACCGCGGACGCCGACTGCGCCGACGACGTCTTCTGCAACGGCACCCCGCACTGCAACGCCGACCACGTCTGCGAGCAGCTCGCGCCGTGCGACGCCCTCACCGAGGTCTGCAACGAGGAGACCGGCTGCTGCGACGGCGCCGTCGGCAGCCGCTGCTTCAACCCACCGTACTGACGGCGGCCGGCGCCAGCCCGCGTCGATGAGCGGACCGCCGTCGAACGAGCGCCCTGCGAAGCCTCCGACGCCGAGGGACGGGCGACGACGTCGAGGACCGGGCGACGTGTCCCCCTCCAGCGCGGCCCCGGGCCACGCCGACCGCGCCGCCGGCGAGCGCGTCAAAACGGGAGGTGCGCGCGGAGCTGGTCGACGAGGTCGGTGTAGCGCGTGAGCACGAAGACGAGCGTCACCGAGATGAACACGCTGACCAGGGCCGCCGTGCGCCAGAAGTGCCCCCGGCGCTTCAGGGGGACGACCTCCACGAACAGCGACGTGTCCTCGACGATGGTGAGGGCCTCGGCCTCGACGATCTTGCCCACCGCGCACAGCCAGCTCACCAGCCGGCCGCTCTCGTCGGCGGGGGCGCCGTGGGTGGAGAGGAACATCTCGAGGGCCTGCCGCAGGTCGCTCGCGCTCGGCGGCCGGCGCTTGGGGTCGAGCTTGAGGCACCGCTCGACGAGCAGCGTGAGGCGCCAGGGGACGTGCGGCGCCACCTTGCCGAGCCGCGGCCACTTGCCCGTGGCGACGAGGCCCCAGATGGACTCGGGCGTCGCGTGCGCGAACAGCCTTCGGCCGCTCAACAGCTCGTAGAGGATGGCGCCGACGGCGTAGACGTCGCTCCTGGCGGAGGCCGCCTGGCCCTTCAACAGCTCGGGCGCCATGTAGCTCGGGGTACCGACGACGCCGCCGGTCTTGGTGAGCGTATCGAGGGACTCGTCGCGGGCGACGCCGAAGTCCATGAGCTTCACCGAGCCCGTGCGCGACACGATGACGTTTTGCGGCTTCACGTCCCTGTGCACGACGCCGGCGCGGTGGGCGGCCTCGAGGGCGCGCGCCACGCCGAGCCCGATCATGGCGGCGATGTCGACGGGGACGGCGCCGCCCTTGGTGAGCTCGGCGACGCCGAAGCCGTCGACGAGCTCCATGGCGAGCCACAGGTCGCCGCGGTGCTCCAGGAGGTCGTAGACGGCGACGATGCCCTCGTGCTGGATCTTGGCGAGCGCCTTCCCCTCGCGCAGGAAGCGCTCGCGCCACATCTCGCGGTCGGCGTCGGTGACGTCGAGCGGCAGCACCAGCTTCTTCAGCGCGGCCGGGCGATCGAGCGTGTCGTGGCGCGCCCGGTAGACCTCGCCCATGCCGCCCTTCCCGAGGACCTCGCCAATCTCGTAGGGACCGACCGCTTTCGGGGTTCGCGCCGCCATCGGCGGCACTCTACCGAACGACGGCGGGCGGCCTCACCCTCAGAAATTCGCTCGGTGCCTCCCGGGGTTACGTCGGCGCCGCGCGCCCGAGGCGGCGGAGCGCGAATTCCACGCCGAAGCCGCTCGTGAACAGCCGCTCCTTGTCGTCGGCGAGGAGCGCGCGGGTCCAGCCCACCGCGCCGCCGTCGGCGGGGGTGAACCAGCGGCCCTCGCGATCCTGCGCGTCGACGCCGAAGAGGGCGCCGTCGTAGTAGCCGCGGCCCTGCGTGCGGGCGTCGTCCTCGACGGCGTCGACGCCGGCCGCCGCGAGCGCCTCGAGGTCGCCGCTGCCCGGCCGGGTCACGCGCACCCGAGCGGCGGGGGCGCCGAGGGCGCGCAGGAGCGAGAGCCACGCCTGCGCGTGCTCGACCAGCGCGGCGCTCTCGAAGCCGGCGCCGCGGCCGGCGCTCACCAGGCAAAAGAGGCGGAAATGCTGCGAGAAGCCGGGGACGTCGGGCAGCGGCTGCAGGCGCAGCACACGCGCCGACGTCAGCAGCCGCAGCGCCGGCCGCTCGCCCCGGGCACGGCTCGCCGGCGCCGGGCCACCTCGAGGGCGAGCGACGCCGTGGGATCGGCGAGCACCTCGAGGGAGCGGAGCGCGCCGAGGACGTTGTTCGGGTCGATGCCGGTGGCGGCGCACAAGCCGAGGGGCGCCACCGGCGCGAGCTCGACGGCGTCGAAGCCCGGCGCGGCCTCGTGCAAGAGGCGCTCGGCGCGGGCGAGCGCGCGTCCGTCGACGTCGCACGGCTGCGTCGCCGGCGCGCGCTCGAAGTGTCGCCGCAGCTCGGCGAAGGGGCGGGCGCGCGCTTGCTCCGCGAGGACGGCGAGGAGGAGCGACGTGAGCTCGCTCGGCTTGAGGCCCGCGAGCTTGTCGACGAGCGCGGCGTCGCCGAGGCGGCTGGCGACGCCGCGCGCGATCTCGGACGTGGACGGCATGGATCCTCTCCTCGACCCGACGGAAGATGCGAAGAGCCGCCCTCGCGGGCGGCTCTCCTCGTCACGGGGACGCGGCCGGCCCTACTTGAGGGCGACCTTGGCGCCCTCGGCCTCCAGCTTCTTCTGGAGGGCCTCGGCGTCGGCCTTGGAGAGGCCGTCCTTGACGACCTTGGGGGCGCCGTCGACGAGCTCCTTGGCCTCCTTGAGACCGAGGCCGGTGATCTCGCGGACCACCTTGATGACCTGGATCTTCTTGTCGCCGGCGGCCGTGAGCTCGACGGTGAACTCGGTCTTCTCGGCGGCCGGAGCCGCGCCACCAGCGCCGCCCGCGGGCATCGCCATCATCATGCCGCCGCCGGCGGCGGCCTTGACGCCCCAGGCCTCCTCGAGGTCCTTCACGAGCTGCGAGGCCTCCATGAGGGTGAGCTGGGAGAGCTGGTCCTTCAATGCTGCGAGATCTGCCATGTCTTTCTTCTCCTGCTTGTGCGGCCCCGCGGGCCGCGAGCTTGTTGAAACGGAAGCGGTGCCCGAAGGCTCAGGCGGCCTTCTTCTGGTCCTCGTCGTGCTTGGCCTGAAGGACGCCCACGACGTGCTGCGCCGGCGCGTTGATCTGCGCGAGCAGCTTGCCGGGGACGGCCTGGATGACGCCGAGGAGCTGCGCACGCAGCTCGTCCATCGAGGGCATCTTGGCGAGCGTGTCGACGGCGGCCTCGTCGAGGCGGATGCCGCCCTGGAAGCCGGACTTGATGATAAACTTATTGAAGTCTTTCTTGAAGCCCGCGATGACCTTGGCGGGGCCGACGGGGTCGGTCTCGCTCCACGCCACCGCCGTGACCTCCTTGAAGTCCTTGCTGATGGCCTCGAGCGGCGTGCCGGCGACGGCCCTCTTGGCCAGCGTGTTCTTCACCACGCGGTAGTGGATGCCGGCGTCGTGCAGGCGGCGGCGCAGGTCGCTGACCTCGGCGACGGTCAGGCCCTTCACGCTCGTGAGCACCGCGCTCTCGACCTTCTTGAAGGCGTTCTTCAGGAAGTCGAGCTGGTCGAGCTTTTGTTGCGGGAACTCGGTTCTTGTCTCAGCCATGTCTTCCACTCCGGTGCGACAACGAGAAATCGTGCGCCGAAGGAGACATGGACCCCGCGCGCGCTGTGCACAGGCGGTGTCCTCGTCTCGGCAGGGTCCCTCTCGAGAGAGGGTTTTGAGCGCGAGCGCCCCGGCGGTCTTCGACGGTACGCGCTGCCTGTTGCATGGCGGCGCTCGCTTGACAAGCCCTTTGCGCAAAACAAAAGGCGCGCCCCCTCGCGAGGGCGCGCCCTTGTCGCCGCGACGGGGCGTCAGCCTTCCGCGGCGGACATCGACGTCGCGTCGCTGATGTCGACCTTCACGCCCGGGCCCATGGTCGACGACACGGTCACGCCCTTCACGTAGGCGCCCTTGGTCGACGACGGCTTCTGCCGCAGCACGTTTTCGAAGAGCGCCTTGAAGTTCTCGACGAGCTTGTCGGACTCCATGGAGGTCTTGCCGATGCCGCAGTGGACGATGCCGGCCTTCTCGACCTTGTACTCGACCTTGCCGGCCTTGGACTCCTTGACGGCCTTGGTGACGTCCATGGTCACCGTGCCGACCTTGGGGTTCGGCATCAGACCGCGGGGGCCGAGGACGCGGCCGAGCTTGCCGACGACGCCCATCATGTCCGGGGTGGCGATGATCTTGTCGAAGTCCATGAAGCCGCCCGCGATGCGGTCGTGCAGGTCGTCGGCGCCGACGATGTCCGCGCCGGCGTCCTCGGCCTCCTTGGCCTTCGGACCCTTGGCGAACACCGCGACGCGCACGGTCTTGCCCGTGCCGTTCGGCATCACCACCGCGCCGCGCACCATCTGGTCCGCGTGGCGGGGGTCGACGCTGAGGTTGATGGCCACGTCGACGGACTCGTCGAACTTGGAGGTCTTGCAGCCCTTCACGAGCTTGAAGGCCTCGGCGACCTTGTAACGGGTGGCGCGGTCGACCCGCTTGAACGCAGCTTCGCGCTTCTTTCCGGCGGTCATTCCGACACCTCGATGCCCATGGAGCGAGCGGTCCCGGCGACGGAGCGGGCTCCGGCCTCGACGTCGTAGCAGTTGAGGTCCTTGAGCTTGGTCTTCGCGATGTCGCGCACCTGCGCCATCGTGACCTTGCCGACCTTCTCCTTGCCCGGGTTCTTGGCGCCGCCGCCCGGCTTCTTGTCGAGCTTCAGGCCCGCGGCCTTCTTCAGCAGGATGCTCGCCGGCGGGGTCTTGGTGATGAAGGTGAAGGACTTGTCCGAGAACACGGTGATCACGACGGGGATCATGAGACCCGCCTGATCCTGCGTGCGCGCGTTGAACTCCTTGCAGAAGCCCATGATGTTGACGCCGTGCTGGCCGAGCGCCGGGCCCACGGGGGGCGCCGGATTCGCCTTGCCTGCAGGGCACTGCAGCTTGACGTATGCCTGAATCTTCTTTGCCACGACTTGCTCCGCGCGTGGTCAGCGGCCCAGCTCGATGCGGGGCCTCCCACGCGAAAGCGCGGAGAGTGCCTGACGTCCCGCCGGTGTCAACCGCTGGTCGTTGTCGCTGCGCGTGTCCGCCGCCGCTGGGCCGTCACTCGAGCCGCTCGGCCGCCGAGCACGCCGGGGCCACGCGAGCCGAGCAGGCCTGGGCGAGGATGGGGCGGGCGTGGGCGATGGCGTCGCCGCCGACCTTCTTGGCGACGCGCGCGGCGCCGGAGCAGGCGGCGGCGTTGCCGAGCGAGCAGCCCTTGGCGAAGGCGTCGAGCGCCGCGGTCTTGTCCACGGGGCCGCCGCGGCCCTTCTCGAGGTCGAGGCCGGCCTCGGCGCACGCGCGGGGGTAGCCGGCGCGGCAGCCGAGGGCGAAGAAGTAGCGGGCCTTGTCGTCGTCTTTGGCGGCGCCCCGGGCGTAGCGGCCGCCGGCCTTGAAGCAGGCGTGGGCGTTGGCGTCGTCCTCGCAGGCGCGCTCGGTGTCGTCGAGGGCGATGCGGCGGACGCCCGGGCGGACGGCCTTGGCGGGCTTGTGGAACCCGGCGAGCTCGGCGCAGGCCTCCCTGTCGCCGCCCTTGCAGTCCTTGCCGAGCACCATCGACACCACCTGGTCCATGGGGCGCTTGGCGCTCTTGGCGAGGGCGAGGCTGCTCTCGTGGGCGCAGGCGACGTCGTCGCCTTTGTGGCAGGCCTTCTTGAGCATCTTCTTGGCCAGGGTCTCGTCGCGGGGCACGAAGTGGCCGACCAGGAGGGCGTCGCCCATGCGGCGGCAGCTCGCGGCGTCGTCGAGGCCGCAGGCCTTCTCGAGGAGGGCCCAGGCGCCGTCGACGACGCCCTGCACGCGGCCGAACAGCTCGGCGGCCCCGAGGGCGGCGCAGGCGCCGGCCTGCTCGCCGACGCACGCAGTGGCGAGCGGCCCGGCGGCGCGGCCCGGGTGCGAGGACGCGAGGAGGCGGGCGCCGACGCGAGCGCACGCCTTGACATCGTCGGCGGCGCAGCGGCGGCGGTCGATGGTGCGGAGCATCTCTGCGCTCAGCTCGACCTTGAGGCCGAGCTCGCCGGCCTCGTCGCACGCGGACGAGACACCGAGGCGGCAGCCCTTGGCGAGCCACTTGGCCGCGAGCACGGGGTCTTTGTCGACGTGGCGTCCGGTCTTCAGGGCCTCGCCGTAGGCGACGCAGCCGGAGCCGTCGGCGGCGCCGTCGTCGAGCTCGCAGCTCTTGCGCAGGAGGGCGACCCCCTCCCGCGGCGAGCGGCCGTCGACGCGGCCGTCGAAGAGGATCTCGGCGGCGTTCTCGCAGCCCTTCGCGCTGCCCTTGTCGCAAGCGCGCTCGAACAAGCCGAGCACCGACCGCCAGTCGCGGTTGCCGTCGAGCGCGCGCTCGCGGACGAAGACGCCGTGGGCGTTGCAACTGTCGGCGTCGCCCTTGCGGCAGCCGCGCACGAACAGGACGTCGCCGCGGGCGGGGTCGGCGGCCACGCCGACGCCGTCGACGAGCATGTTTCCCCACACCAGGCACGCGTGGGCGTCGCCGCTGTCGCAAGCGCGCGCGCAGCCGGTGGCGTCCCCGAGGCGACAGGTGGCGTCCGCGTGGGCGGCGGCGGCGGCGAGGGCGGCGAAGGCGAGGAGGATGGTGGCGCGCACGCGGGACGTATCGGAGCCGCGCGCGCCCGCTCTCTCAGCCGATCGACTGTCGCACCGTCACCGGGCCGATGCTCCCGGCGGATCGCTGTGGAGCGATGTGCGCGGCTCGCGCACCACCCGTCAGGTCTTGGTGACCTGGTTGAAGTCGAGCTCGACGGGCGTGGAGCGCCCGAAGATGGTGACGTGGACGCGCACCTTCTGCTTGGCGTGGTTCACTTCCTCCACGCTGCCGTTGAAGTTGGCGAACGGCCCCTCCACGACGCGGACGTTGTCACCGGACTCGAAGTCGATCTTGGGCACCGGCTTTTGCGCCGTCTCCGTGAGCTGCTGGGTCATGGCCAGCACCTGCTTCTCGGGGACCGAAGGGACGTTGGGCTCGTCGCCCGCCTTCTTCTTGTCCTCGCCGATGAAGCCCGTGACCTTGGGCGTGTTCTTGACGAGGTGCCAGGTGGTCCGGTTCATCTCCATCTGCACGAAGATGTAGCCGGGCGCGAACTTGCGCTTCTGCGTGCGCTTCTGGCCGTTGCGCTGCTCCTCGACGGTCTCCATCGGGATGAGGATCTCGCCGAAGACGAACTCGAGCGCCTTTTGCTTGATCTGCTCCTCGAGGGACTTCTTGGCGCGGTTCTCGAAGCCCGAGTACGTGTGGACGACGTACCACTTGAGCTTGTCGCTCTTGGGCTGTTCGGGCGGCTGCGCTGCGGCGGCTTCGTTCATCGTGGTGTTCATACGTGGGTGGCCAGCCAGTTGCTGAGGATCTGGAAGGTGATGTCGAAGACGCCGAGGATCATCGCGGAGAGCACCGACGTGACGATGACGACGAGCGTGGACGTCTTGGTCTCCGGCCAGTCGGGCCAGTTCACCTTGTAGAGCTCGTCGGCGACGTGGTCGACGAAGTCCTTGCTCTTGGGCCACACGTAGCAGCCGATGGTGATGGCGGCGGCGAGCGCGACGCCGATGGCGCGCGTGAGCGTGACGCGGTCACCGAGCAGCGGCGTGTCGTTGATGCGCAGGGTGCCGAAGAGCGTGGCGCACGCCGTGGCCAGCACCCAGGCGAGGATGATCCCCGCGAAGACGTAAAAGATTCCAACCAGAGTCGCCTTGGCTTTCATCGCCTGAGAACCTCGATGCGAATGGCAGGCCGTGCAGGACTTGAACCTGCAACCCCCGGTTTTGGAGACCGGTGCTCTACCAATTGAGCTAACGACCTATCGACTGCCCCTGGATGGCGCCGTTTCGCCTGCGCGTCAATGCCTACGGGGCTGCGGAACGCCGGTTCACCCTCGGAACCCGGCGATCCGCGGGCGCGGCGCGCGGACGGGGCTCCGGCGCTGGCACCGCGGTTGCCTCGCGCCGCGGACCTTCCGGAGGTCCGCATGTTTCGCTGGCTCATCGCATCGATCCTGTTCACCACCCCCGCCCTCGCCGGCGAGCGGCTGCTCGTCAAGGGGAGCCTCGACCGCGTCGACGTCCCGCTGCGCGTCGAGAAGAAGACGCTCTTCGGCTGGGCCGTCGTCGACGCCCCCGACGGCGCCGCCGCCCGCATCGCGGCCGCGCCCGGCGTGAAGGCCGTGGAGCCCGCGCGCCGGCTCAAGGCGCTGCGGACGCCCAACGACCCGGGCTTCCGCGCGCTGTGGGGCTTCCGCGCCGTCGAGGCCGAGGCCGCCTGGGACATCACCACCGGCAGCGCCGGGCAGCGCGTCGGCGTCGTCGACACGGGGATCCGGCGCGACCACGTGGACCTCGCCGCCAAGGACGCGGCGGGCTTCGACTTCGTGTCCGACCCCGGGGACGCCGGCGACGGCGATGGCCGGGACGCCGACTACAGCGACGAAGGCGGCGACGACGAGTTCCACGGCAGCCACGTCGCCGGCACCATCGCCGCGCGCGGCAACGACCGCCACGGCGTCCCCGGGCTCAACTGGCGCGCCAAGCTCGTCACCGCGCGAGCGCTCGGGACCTCGGGCGGCGGCGACATCGTGGACATCATGGAGGCGGCCGCGTGGCTCGCCGGCTTCTCCGTCGACGGCGTCCCGGACGTGGGCGACGACAGGGTCTCGGTGATCAACATGAGCCTGGGCGCCGCGGGGCCGTGCAGCGCCTTCGAGCGCGACGTCACCGGGCAGATCCTCGACGCCGGCGTGGTGCTCGTGGCCGCCGCGGGGAACGACGGCGGGGCGACGGGATCGCCGGCGAGCTGCCCGGGGGTGATCGCGGTGGGCGCCGTGGACGCGGATTCTGACGCTCGCGTCGTACTCGAGCTTCGACGCGCGCACCGACGTCCTCGCCCCCGGCGGCGACATGGAGCTGGCCGAGGAAAACGGCGTCCTCTCCGTCGACGGCGCCACCACCGGCGGCACCAGGTACCTCGAGGGGACCTCGATGGCGGCGCCGCACGTCGCCGGAGTGGTGTCCCTGATGCAGGCGGTGAACCCGGCGCTGTCGCCGGCTGACATCCGGGCGATCCTCGTCGACAGCCCCTACACCTGCGAGCGCTGCGACGACCGCGCCTTCCTGCAGGCCGACGACGCCGTCGCCCGCGCCCGCGACGCGGCTTCCCCGAGCGCCGGCGCGCCGGCCGACGCGAGCGCCGACCCGCCCGACGGCGCGTCCGGCGACGACGGCGCGGACGAGGCCGCCTGCGATCCCTCGCGCGGAAACTGGGACTGCCCCGCCGGCACCGGCTGCCGGGACGGCGTGTGCGCGGCCGGCGTCCAGGGGCGTGCGCGCCTGGGCGAGGGCTGCACCGTCGACGACGACTGCAACAGCGGCCTGTGCGACCGCCCGGCGGGGGAGCGCGGCGAGTGCACCAAGCCCTGTGACAGCGGCTGCCCCGCCGGCGACACCTGCGAGCCGGGCGTCATCCCCGGCGGGCTCTGCCGCGCCCCGGCCCCGGAGAGCTGCGCGGCGAGCGGCGCCGACGGCTTCGCCGCCCTCGCCCTCGCTGCGATCATGCGACGACGCCGGCGCCCCCGCGCCTGAGCGCGGCGACACCGGCGTCTCGAGGCGCCCCGCCCGGGGCGCCTGGCGGCCGAACGCCTACTCGATGATCTCGGTGACCACCCCGGAGCCCACCGTGCGGCCACCCTCGCGGATGGCGAAGCGGAGCTGGGCGTCCATGGCGACCGGGGTCAGGAGCTCGACGGTCATCTGCACGTTGTCGCCGGGCATGACCATCTCGGTCCCTTCCTTGAGGGTGATGGTGCCGGTGACGTCGGTGGTGCGGAAGAAGAACTGCGGCCGGTAGTTGGTGAAGAACGGCTTGTGGCGGCCGCCCTCCTCCTTGGTCAGCACGTAGACCTCGCACTTGAACTTCTTGTGCGGGGTGATGGAGCCGGGCTTGGCCAGCACCTGGCCGCGCTCGACGTCTTCCTTCTTGGTGCCGCGCAGCAGGCAGCCGATGTTCTCGCCCGCGCGCCCCTCGTCGAGGAGCTTGCGGAACATCTCGACGCCGGTGACGACGGTCTTGGCGGTGTCCTTGAAGCCGACGATCTCGACCTCGTCACCGACCTTGATGAGCCCGCGCTCGACGCGTCCGGTCACCACGGTGCCGCGGCCGGAGATCGAAAAGACGTCCTCGATGGGCATGAGGAACGGCTTGTCGATCGCGCGCTCGGGCGTGGGGACGTAGCTGTCCACGGCGTCCATCAGCTTGAGGATGGACGGGACCCCGATGTCGCTCTTGTCGCCCTCGAGGGCCTTGAGCGCCGAGCCACGGATCACGGGGATGTCGTCGCCCGGGAACTTGTAGCTCTTGAGGAGCTCGCGGACCTCGAGCTCGACGAGGTCGAGGAGCTCGGGGTCGTCCACCATGTCGCACTTGTTGAGGTACACGACGATGTACGGCACGCCGACCTGACGGGCGAGCAGGATGTGCTCGCGGGTCTGGGGCATGGGGCCGTCGGCGGCGGAGACCACGAGGATGGCGCCGTCCATCTGCGCCGCGCCCGTGATCATGTTCTTCACGTAGTCGGCGTGGCCGGGGCAGTCGACGTGCGCGTAGTGGCGCTTGTCGGTGGCGTACTCGAGGTGCGCCGTGTTGATGGTGATGCCGCGCTCGCGCTCTTCCGGGGCCTTGTCGATGGCGTCGTAGCCGACGAACTGGGCCTTGCCCTGCTCCGACAGCACCTTGGTGATGGCCGCCGACAGCGTGGTCTTGCCGTGGTCGACGTGGCCGATGGTGCCGACGTTGACGTGCGGCTTGTCCCGGTTGAACTTCTCCTTCGACATGATGCGCTCCGCTCCGAGGTTGTTCGCGCCCTCTAGGCCGCGCTCATCTCCTGCGCAACTGGCATTGACACCCGGGCATCAGCACCCTTAGTTATGCGCCGACGCTGGCGTAGCTCAGCTGGTAGAGCATCTGCCTTGTAAGCAGGGGGTCACGGGTTCAAGTCCCGTCGCCAGCTCCACCGGCCGAGAACCACGACGGCGAGGAGGTGCGGAAGGTTTCGGTGGGGTACCCAAGTGGCCAACGGGAGCAGACTGTAAATCTGCCGTCGATAGACTTCGTAGGTTCGAATCCTACCCCCACCACCAACGACGACGAGGAGCACAGCGCGCGGGGATAGCTCAGCTGGTAGAGCATCAGCCTTCCAAGCTGGATGTCGCGGGTTCGAATCCCGTTCCCCGCTCCAGTGTTTTGCCCCAGCCCGGCGGGGGCGAGATGCTGCCATAGCTCAGATGGCAGAGCGCGTCCTTGGTAAGGACGAGGTCCCCAGTTCAATCCTGGGTGGCAGCTCCAGTGGGAACCCCGCAGCAATGCGGGGTTCTTTTTTGGGATGCATCGGCATCACGTGTTGGGGTCGGGGCCGAATTCGGCCGAACCCCAACGGCCAACCCCAACAAACCGCCGGGCAGCGAGCCCAGCGCGGCGTCGAGCGCCTTGTGCTTCTCGTCCAGGGACACGTGGTTGTAGTGCTCATTTGTGAACCTCCCCTGCGGCGTGCCGGGTGAGATCCCATCGCCCGGCCCCTCCCCGTGACCGCGCACGTGAGCCGCACGCGCTTGCCGTACACGTGGCCGCTCCCCGCTCGCCCATCTCGCTGAGCCGCGCCCAACGCTCGCAGCAACCTGATCGATGTTCTGGGTCGCCGCCGAGCGGTCCCTCTCGCTTTCAGCGTCGCGGAGAGCGGCCGCGCGCTGCGTGCGTCTCTCGCTCACTTCCAGTCGCTTCTTCCGTCGAGGACACCGAGGACCGAGACTTCGCCTCGGTTGTCGCTCACGACGTAGACGAGGATGAAGGGCGTTCCGCCGACGATGAGCTCGCGGGTGCCAGCGACGGCACCAGCACGACCGAGCTCGGGGTGCTCCTCGAGGTGCACGGCGATGGCGAAGAGTCGAGCGGCGACGGCTTTCGCCTTGTCCTTGTTCTTGTAGCGGTGTCGAATCTGCGTGACGTCGGAGAGAGCCCGTCTTCACCACCTTACTCGGGGCACGAGGGCGGGTCTTTCTCGTCGTCGCTCCCCCAGCTCTCGAGCCAGGCCTTCATCGCCGCGTTGTCGACGGTGCGCCCTGCGGCGACATCAGCGAGGCCTTCCTGAACGATCTTGCGCCGTTCGTCGAGCAAGCCCACAAGATCGTTGACGAGATCGTCGACCGACTTGCCTCGCCGGTCCTTGGTAAGGACGAGGTCCCCAGTTCAATCCGGGGTGGCAGCTCCAGTGGGAACCCGGCGCCGTCTCTTCGGAGATCGCGCCGGGTTCTTTTTTGGGATGGAAGCCCAATGGCCAAGCCCCGCGCACCACCAAGAAGCGGCCGAAGCGCGCGTGCCCCTTCGCCCGCGCGTGCATTGCTCTCAGGGCGTGGCGCCCGCGAGCGAGGACGCTTCTCTCTCGCCGCGGATCATCAACAGTGCGTCTGACACGCGAGGAGGTCGAAGAGCTCGTGGCGCCGAGTCGCCGCTCCTTATCTCGGCGAAAAAGGCCGGGACAAATGTCCCACGGCGCCGCGAGCCGCACGCGACCAGCACCGAAAACCTGCTTGCGCCGCACGCCGCGTCGCAACCCTGGAGGCTCCCGTGACCGTCATCCGCATCGCCACCGACCCCCGCAGTTGGCTCTCGGCGCAACGCTTCGCCGAAGATCATGGGCTCGCCAGGCTGGGCCAGAAGAAGCTCGCGACGATGGCCGACGACGCCGGGGTGGTGCACCTCGACGAGCTCCAGCGCCTGGCCCGCGTTGCCGCGGTGGACGACGACGGCGTGCTCAGCCGCGCCGAGGCGCAACGCGTCTCCGCCTACGTGCGCGACCGCCGCGCGCCCATCGTCGGCAGCGCGAACAGCTCGGCCGTGACCGCGCGCGCAGTGAAGCGCGCGCCGGTGACGGGCTACATCGCGATCGATCACAGAGCCGAGGGCAAGGACCTCGTCTTCACCCTCGACATCAGCAAACACCCGGGCACCGGCGAATACGCCAAGCGCATCGTGCTCGAGGGCGTGGCGCCGAACGAGCGCGACGACGCCACGGCCGTCAGCGTCGAGCGCTACGGCACGCGCGGGGAGAACGCGTCCGCGGGCTACGCCCGGGGCGGCGCGGGCGCGGGATACATCGTCGGCATCGCCGACAAGGACAAAGGCGCCATCCTCGTGAACCTCAGCGCGGCGGGCGCGCTCGCCGGCGACGCACCGGATGCGCGGACGTTGTTCACCCCCGCGGCGCTCGCGCGTCACCCGGCGGTCCAGACCTACGCGCGCAAGCACGGGCTCGACCCGCGGGCGGTCCACGTCGAGGTCCTCGAGGTCTCGTTCCACTCCGACTTCGTGGACAGGAGCCGCGGTCCGCGCGCTTCGCACGCCGGGCTCCACACGCTGTTGCTCTCGCTCGAGCTCACGCAGGAGGGCTCTCGCAAAGAGCCGCGCCGCGTGGAGATGAGCGCGCTCGTCGAGGGCAACGTCACCGAGCCCCTCGCCAAGCTCGACGTCGAGCACCTCGAGCCCGGCGCCAAGATCGTCGCCGGCTTCGTCTACCCGTCGGCGGTCACGATCGCGTGAGGCCGTGTAGGCTCGCCCTGTGAACGAGGCGCTCCCCTGGCTCCGTCGCATCCCCGCGTTCGCGCACGCAAAGGACGGTGCGCTCGCGCGCGCTGCGGCGGAGTCGGAGGTGCGGCACTACCCGGCGCGCCAGCAGGTGGTGCGCGCCGGAGCAGCGCAGACCCATGTGCTCATCGTCGCGCAAGGTGCACTGCGCCTGTACCGGCGAAACCGCGAGGCCAAGACGGAGATCCTCGTGGCGGTCGTCACCGCGCCTGCCACGTTCGGCGACGCCGAGCTCTACGCGCACAGCCCGTGGATGGTCTCCGCCGCCGCCGTCGCCGACACCCTCGTCGTGCACATGCCAAACGCCGCGTACGACGGGCTCGTCGCCGGAGACGGCGCGGCAGCCGCTGCATTGTACCGCGAGGCGTGCGTGCGCCTCCTCCTCGCCGTCCAGGTCATGCAAGTGCACGGGCTTCAGAAGGTGCGGCACAAGATCCTGCGCCTGTTGTGGGACGCGGCGGCGACGCCGGAGCGCGGAGCGCGTCGAGTGGCGTCGCTGTCGCAGGTCGACCTCGCCGACGCGCTCGGGGTCAACCGCAAGACCATCGCGCGCAACCTGCGCGACCTCGAGAGTGACGGCCTCATCCGCCGCGACGGCGCCGCCGTGGAGCTGCTGCTCGCCGAGGGAGATCTGCCGTGGAAACCGCTCGCCGGCACGGACGCGAACGCGCGGTGGAAGCTGCCGCGGCCACGCCGGAGCTCGTAGATCGTTTGTCCGAAGCGCGAGCCCGCTCGCCCGCACGGGGCGCGCGGCGGGGCCCCGGAGCGGGTGTAGGATGCCGTGCCATGGGAACAGCCATCGTCGTCGCTCTCTTCGCGGGCATCGCCGTGATGGCCGGTGTCGGCATCGCTTTGCGGACCAGGGCGCGCTCGTTCTTCGAGCGGGAGGGCTTCAAGCGCCTGCCCGAGTGCCCCGTCACGCTGCCGCTGCCGGGTCACGTGAGCGTGCTCGACTGCTTCTCGGGTGAGCTGTGGCCGGGTCGCTCGGCGATCCTGTTCCTCGCCACGTCCCACCCGCCCTCGGCGGGCTGGTCCACGCCCGTCCACGCCGTCGGCGTCTACCTCGCGCCCGAGGCGCGCCTGCCGGACGGCTGGCTCGACGCGTGGGCCCAGCGCGTGAAGCCCCACGCCGAGACCACCGACGCCCCTGCCCTCGCGGAGCGTGATGACAAGGGCGGCTCCGTCGTGCTGTGGCACGTCCTCGACAGCGAGAAGAACGCGAAGGACGTCCTCGGCGCGCTGCGCGCGAGCCCGCCCGCGGCGCGCACAGCTTGACGGCTTCGTCGAGGCGCACGCGCCGATCCCCGGGCGGCGCGGCGCAGCCCGTGGCGTCAGCGATGGTGGCTCGTCGCGCCCGGCACGACCGCCATCTCGACGACGTGCGACAGCGGGAGCTGCGTGTACGACGCGCCTCCGTCCCAGCGAAAGACGTCGTACGCGTCGGCGAACACCACGGCGCCTGAGGGCTCAAGGGCCAGCGCGGCGACCGGAGTCGATGACGGGTTCGTGAACACAACGTCGACGCTGCCGGTGACACCGAGGTGCGCGACCTGCGCGGAGTCGTCGTCGGAAAAGAGCGCGCCGCCGTCGGGGGACGCAGCCACGCGGTCCGGCGACTCGATGCCCACGACCGGCGTGGTTGCGCCCGTGGCGACGTCCACCCGAACGCCCGGCTTGAAGCCCGCGGCGGAGTTGCTCGCGCGCATGGTCGCGATCGCGGCGCCGTCCGCGAGCGTCGTGACGTCGCCGACGCCCGTGACGTGGGCGAGCTCGGCGATCCGCCCCGTCGGCTCCGCGCGGAAGACGGCGTTTGCGCCCGTGTCGGCGACGAGGAGCGCCCCCGTATGGTCGACGTCGATGCCGCAGGGATTCCGCAGCGGACTCCCCTCGCGAATCAAGTGTTTGACGCCGTTTTGCGGATTGACGTCGATCAGCTTGCCGTCGTCGACGAACCAGGTCGTCGATGCGCCGGCGTCGGCGACGACGATGTCGCAGCTCGCGGTCACCACGAGATCCTGCGGCTCTCCAACAGCCCGCCGGCCGCGATCACGCTCGAAGCTCCGGTGTCGGGATCCAAGACGATGATGCGCGGCACCGAGCCGGAGGCGTCGATCGCGACGATGTCTCCCGCGCGAAGCGAGGGGCAGGCATCGCACGCGTCCCCGCGCCCGTCGCCGTCAACGTCCGCCTGCGCGGCGTTCGGGACGTCGACGCAGTTGTCGGTGACGTCCGCGACGCCGTCGGCGTCGAGGTCCTGCGCCGGGTCGCCCCCGCCCTCGCAGGTGCCGGTGCCGCAGCGGCCGGCCCACGCACCACGGCTCCTTTCGCGCAGGCGCACCTGTGGATCGTCTCGGTCGGATCCACCGATCCGCTCGTGCGACGCCAGCACTACGCGCAGGCCGTCGCCCTGCGCGCCAAGCTCGACGCGCGCGATCGGGCGCTCCCCGACGGCTTCGAGCCTGCGGTGCGCGAGCCGCCGGACCTTGGCGAGTCCGCGCGGCGCCTCGAAGGTGCGGTGAAGCGTTTCCCCGACGATGCCGAGCTGCTCATCTTCCTCGCGGCCGCCTACTACGAGCTCGGCGAGCCACAGCGGGTGATCGACGTCGCGGAGCGTTCGCTGGGGGCGGTTTGTGGCGCGTCGACAACGCCGCCGACGCCGAAGACATCACCCATGACGCGTTTGCCATCTTCTTCGAGCATTACCAGGCCGGCCGGTTCGACCGCGCGCGGCCGGTGCGTCCATACGTGACGGGGATCGCCGTCCACCTCGCGCTCAAGGGCGCGAGCCGCCGGTCCCGCGAGGTGCCGCTCCACGGCGACGCGGGTGCCACGCCACCCGACCCGATCGAGGACGCGGACGCCGAGCGTCTGCTCCACGAGCTCCGCGCCCGGCTCACCGACGAGGAGCGGCGTGTCCTCGACGCGCGCATCGAAGACCCCGGGGAAACCAAGCCACGCTCGGCGCTCGCCTGGGGCTGTCGCGCCAACAGGTGGTCCGACGCATCGCCGACATCCGGCGCGCGTCCCGCCCGTTCCTTCGGAAAAACGGCTGGCTCCCGCAGTGTGGCTGAGGGCTCCGGGGGAGCGGCGTCAGCGCGCGGCGAGCAACGCTTCGGCGAGCGCGGCGGGCGACTCGAGCGCGCTCGCGCTCAGGCGTGCGAGGTCCACGCCGATGTGGAACTCGCCGTCCACGGTGCTGACGAGGTCGATGAGCGCCACCGAGTCGAGCAGCTCACGCAGCGGCTGGCGTTCGGGCGCATAACCGTGGTCGATGCGCTCGCGCACGATGGCCTCGATGCGCGCCTCGACCGCGCCCGCGATGGCATCGCGCGCAGCGCCTGCGCCGTTTGCGCCGTTTGCGCCGTTTGCGCCGTTCGCCCCATTCGCGCCGTTCGCCCCATTCGCGCCGTTGGCGCCGTTCGCGCCGTTGGCGCCGTTCGCCGTGACGAGCGCGCGGGCCCGCGCGCGAAGCGCCTCTGCGTCGGGCTTGCCGTTGCTCGTGCGCGGAAGCTCGTCCACGAGCTCGATGTGCGCAGGGACCATGTAGCCCGGCAGGCGCGCGCGCATCTCCCGGCGAACCGTGGTTTCGTCGGCGCCGTCGGCGAGCTTCAGGAACGCGACCAAGGCGCCGGCGCCCCGCGGGGTCTTCTCGGCGAGCACGATGGCGTCGTGGACGCCGGGCACGTCGCACAGCAGGCTCCGCACCTCGCTCGGGTACACGCGGTTGCCGAGGACCTTGAGCATCTGATCGATGCGCCCGACGAGGTGAATGAAGCCGTCGTTGTCGATGAAGGCGTTGTCGCCCGTGAAGTCGGCGATGACGCCGGCGTCGAAGGGCGCAGGGCGCAGCTTGCTCGCGGTCCTCGCCTCGTCGCCGAGATAGCGCAGCATCACGCCGAGCCCCGCGTGCACGAGCTCGCCCACCTCGCCGCGCGTGGCCACGGTGCCGTCGGCGCGCACGACGCACACGGACACGCCCGGGAACGGGCGGCCGACGCTGGTCTTCTTGGCGTCGAACGACTCCGGCCTGAGCGACGCGGCGCGAAACGCCTCGGTCTGGCCGTAGGTCTTGTAGATGTGCGCTCCCGGGGCCACCGCGCGGAGGTCGTCGAGGTGGGCGCGCGGGAGGTCGCCGCCGGACACCGTGATGAACCGCAGCGACGCGTGCGGCGCTCCGCTCGAGGTGTCGAACGCGAGGCGCGCGTTGATGAAGTCCTGCCAGACCGAGGGAACACACGGGATGCCCGTGACGCGGCGAAGCGCGGCCGCCGCCAACACGTCCATCGGCATCCACGACTCGCACAGCACGGTCTCGCAGCCGGCGAACGCGGCGGCGAAGAGCTGATTGAGGCCGACGTCGAACGAAAACGGCAGCAAGCTCAGCAGCACGTCGCCGCGGCCGAGCCCGTACCAACGCACCTCGGTCTCCGCGCGCCACGCGAGGTCCCGCTCGGAGATGCACACGCCCTTTGGCTCCCCGGTGGAGCCCGACGTGAACAGCGTGCACCCGACGCGCTCCGCGCTCGGCGGCGGCGGCGGCCCGGCCAGGGCGCCGGCGGCGGCTTGCTCGTCGAAGTCGATCTCGTCGATGCGCGCGAGCACGATGCCCTTGCGCTCCGCCGGCGTGGACGAGCGCTCGATGGCCTGCAGGCCCTCCGCGTCGACGAAGATCATGCGCGCGCCGGTGGCGGCGAGCACGCGCTTCATCTGCGGCCAACGCCAGCGCGGGTTCAAGCACGAAAACGCGCGACGCGCGCCGACGGCGCCGAGCATCAGGGCCACGCACTCGGGCGTGCGCCGCGAGAACAGGAGCGCGTGCTCATCCTCCGCGAGCGCCGCGGACAACAAGCCGCGGGCGACGGCGGCGCGCGACGCGAGCTCCGCCCACGTCCACGTCCGCAACGTGCCGTCGGCGCGCGCCTCGGCGAGCGCGGCCGAGCGCGGGCGCTCGGCGGCGTTGCGCAAGGTCGCGTGGAACGCGGTGATCGTCGACGGCGGCACGGCGGGAGGCGTCGAGACGACCGCGGGCTCGTTGGAGGCGGCACCAAGCGGCGGCACGGCAGCCTCCGTGCGGGCAGGAGGCGCGTGGTCCGCGTTCCGCTTGGTGTTGGGGATGACCTTGGCCGGCACGCCGATGGCGGTGGACCACGCCGGCACGTCCGCGAGGATGAGCGAGCCGGAGGCGAGGATGGCGCCCTCGCCGACGTGCACGGGGCCGAGCACCGCGGTGTGACAACCGATCATCACGTGGTCGCCGATCACCGCGCCGCCGGGCTTGGTGCCGGCGCCGACCGTGACGACGTGGTGGATGGCGCAGTCGGCGCCGATCTTGGCGTCGCCGCTGATGCGCACCGGGCCGACGTGCGGGATCAGCGTGCCCGGGCCGATGTCGGCGTCAGGCTCGAGGTTGATGTGCGTGACCAGGGTGAAGACCTTCTTCACCAGGCCGAGGCTCTTGCGAAGCGGCGTGAACAGCGGCCTCGGCTTCAAGTCGCGTGTGCTTCGCTGGAGGCGATAGAGCGCGAGCGCCCAGAAGCCCTCGGTGCCCCACCCGCTGTAGCCCCACTTCTTGAAGCGCGCGAGATCGGCGCGCAGCGCGCGGAGCTGGCTGTCGCCCGCCCACTCCTTCACCTTCTTGCCGTCGTACTCGGCCGGGTACATGCGCGCGTCTCCTCCGCCGCCGCGAGCATAGACCCCGCCGCTGCCCCGGGGAACTCGACGCCGTCGGGGGATCGAACGCGACCACCGACGACGAGGCGGGGACCGGCGCCCCACCCCAATGTGTGACGCCGCACAGTCAGCGCAGGATCTCGATCTGCTCCGGGTTTTGCAGGACGACCTCCGGCCCCCGATACGTCGTCACGGGCCCGCGCACCTTGACCTCGTGCCCCTGAAACGCCGTGGCCGGCGACAGGCCCTTGGCGGTGAACTTTGCCTCGTTGCTCGCGAAGATCACCGCGGTGAACGGCGGCCGCTTCTCGTCGGCGAAGCGGAGCTGGATGCGGTGCTCGTTGACGTTGGTGGCGGCCACGCGCCCGATGATCACCGCCTCGCGCCCGATGACGTGCAGCGCTTCCCCGGGGCTCGCCTCGGGGACGCCGAGCGCGTTCAGCTCGACGAAGCCGGTCTCGCCGAAGCCGAGCGCGACCTCGGCCCACTGCGCGCGCTTGTGGTCGCTGTCCTTCACGGCGCCGTGCTCGCCGACGACGCTCACGCGATCGCCGCGTCCGAGGTGGCGCAGCACGTGGCTGCGCGCGTCCTGGGCGCTGTGCACCGTGGTCTTGGCGATGACGTCGGCGGCGTAGATGCGGCTCTGGGCCCAGTCGCGCCGAAACAGGTGCTTGTAGTAGCCCGCGATCTTGCGGTCGCCGACGATGACGCCCACCTCGCGGTTGCCCTTGAAGGAATTCTCGGTCCAGTTGATGGAGCCGACGAAGACGGCGTCGTCGGCGATGATGCCCTTGGCGTGGATCTTCTCGAGGTGCGTGGTCTCGAGGTTGATGACCTTTGCGTCGAGGTCGAGCCCCTCGGTGCGCGCGAGCTCGTTGAGCCACGCCACGGTGTCGTCGTTGTCGCGGTCTTCGCTGCCCTGCACGTTGTACCAGGTGCTGTCGAGCAGCACGCGCACCCGAACGCCCCGCCGCGCCGCCGCCACCACGGCCTGCAGCGGGAGGTTGGGCGTGTTCTCGGTGTCGTCGATCTTGTCGGTGTCGGGATCGCTCGAGTCCTTCTTCCTCCCCCAGCGGCGGCGGACGGAGTTCTGCTCGATGTAGAGCGTCTTTTTGGCGCGCTCCATCATGCCGATGATGGAGGTGTGCTCGTTCAAGCTCGTGTCGGGCGAGAGCACGAGCTCGAGGTCCATCGGCTCGTCGGCGAACACCGGCTTCTCGGGCCGCGGGTAGAGGCCGCGCTGCAGGGTGTCGTCGGGCTTGAAGGCGGGATCGCGATAGGGGAGGCCGTAGGCGTCGGTGGGCGAGGCGTCGATGGACGTGATGTCGGCCATGACACCCGGGCGGAAGTCGGCGTCCCAGACGGCGCGCAGCTCCTTGACCAGTTGCGGGTTTTGCACGTGCACCATCCAGCCGCGGTTGCCGTACGAGTTGAACACGGGGACGCCGGTGCGGCCGTAGTTCTCGGTGCCGATGACGGCGAGGCGATCGTCGACGAGGACGTACTTGGAGTGGTCGAAGCGGTAGCGCGGCTTGATGCGCGAGCCTTTCGGTGACGCGAGGAACCACACGCCGACGCCGGCCTTGGCGGCGCGGTCGACGAGGAAGCGCTCCTGGTCGGCGATGCCGCCGACGGGCGAGCCCTCGAGGTAGAGCGTGACCTTCACGCCGCGCAGCTGCGCCTTCACCAGCTCCTCGGCGATCTTGGGGTTGGTGAGCTCGTAGACGCGAACGCGCAGCTCTTTCCTGGCGCTGCGGAGGGCCTTGATGAATTCCGCGTAGTTGTTGTCCGGCGCCGAGGTTGCGAGCACCTTGGCCCGCACGTGGTGGAGCGGGTGCGCCACGAAGTGCGACTGCCCGGCGATCTCGATGCGATGGGTGGGCTCTTCGCCGAGCTCCTTGCGCGAGAAGCCCGAGTCCCAGTCGGCGGCGCTGTCGGTGTCGGGGAGGACGTGGCCCTGCTCGTCGCGATCGCGGGCGAGCACCTGCCCCTTCCACCCGTAGAAGCTGCGCTTCTTGAGCCGGACGGGCTCGCCTTTCCAGGGGACGCCGTCGAAGTCGCCCTCGGAGTAGCGGTGCGCTTTGTCCACCTCGTAGGGGACGAAGTCGACGACGTTGCCGCTCTCGTCGAGGAGCGCGACGGTCCCGTGCTCGGCCGGGAGGATGAGGAAGCCCTGGGGCGCGCTTGCGTCGGGGACGTCGACGTCGGTGTCGGTGGCCTCGTACGCGGGCTTTTCGCCGAACACCTTCGCGAAGCCCTTGCCGGACGCCGCGATCCAGAATCTCGCCGCCGGGCGGGATGCGCGCCCCGTCGGGGAGCCGCACGACCCGCCCGGTGCGGCTGTGCGACGCGGCCCCCGGGTGCGCAGCGTCGATGTGCATCATCGCGTCGGCGGAGCCGGTGTCGCCCCGGTGGCGCCGGCCCTTCCGGGGCGTGAACGCCTCGGAGAGCGCGAAGCCGCCGACGTTGGCGGCGTGGTGGAGGTCGGTGTTCACCAACCGGACGGCGCTGTCCGGCTCGGGGGTGCCGAGCAGGACCCCGTCGAAGTGGACCCCGGAGATCAGCACCCGCGCGCTCCGCGCTCCGCCGGCGTGGGCGGGCCGAGGGTCGGCCGACAGCGACGCGAGGAGGAGGGCGGTGGCGACGAGGAAACGCAACATGCGACCCGCCTTGTAACAGAACGCGTTCAGCCGGGGGTCGGTTGCGCGGCGGCGCCGCGGATTGGCTACGATACATTCGTCGTGGCCCGCCCCGGACCCCTGCTTCGCCTCGTGCACTCCCTCGAAAGACGGCGTGCGGGCCGCGCGTTCCAGCTCGGCATGACCCTTCGGCGCGCGGAGACGTCGGCGCCGGTGGCGTCGTCCAGGCAGACCACGCACGGACCGCGCGCGTACGTCGTGGGCTCCGGCGGCGAGCGGGTGGACATCAACGTCCCCGGCCACGAGGTCACGCCCCTGTTGCCCCGGCACGTCGCCATCCTCGCGGTGCCGCGGGCCGACGGCGTCGTCCTGCGGGCGCTGTCGCTGCACCCCGAGCGCGGCCTGCACGTCGCGCCCATCGAGACGCCTCCGGACGGCGCGCCCCCGCGCATCCTGGGCGTCGACGACCTCGGCGTCGGCGGCGCCGTGTCGCGCGACGGCATGCGCCTGTTGTTCGACGGCTACGCGCTCGACGTCCGCGCGTCCCTCGAGACGCCGGCGCTCGACGCCCACGGGCCGGAGGTCCTCGAGGTGTTCCCGCTCGGCCAGCAGCTCTCGTTCTACGCCGGAGCCTCCGTGAAGAACGTCGGCGACGTGGTCTCGTCGGTGACGGGGCCCGGCGGCGGCGGGCACGCCATCCCCGCGCTCGTGCAGAGCGTCGACGAGCAGCCGGGCGTGGGCGGGACGTTGGTGCTGCGCACGCGCGGCGGCTTGCATCGCGTCGAGGTGACCGACGAAGAGCTGCGCCGCGGCCTGTTGATCGGCCGCTCGCGGCGCTGCGTCCTCGGGCGCGGCTTCGACGAAAACGACGGCCTGTCACGCGTGCACGCCATGGTGCTCGGCATCGACGAGGGCGTGTTCGCCTTCGACCTCGCCTCCCGCTACGGGCTGCGCGACGTCTCGCGGCCGAGCCGCCTGCAGCCCACCAGTCGCCTCGACGACGGCGTCGGTTGTCTCGTCTACGGCGCGGGTTATCTTACGTTCGAAGCCTGACGTCCGAGCCTGACAGGGAGGTCCTCGATGTTCCGTCAGTTCACCGAGCTCATCTGACGCGTCGCCCGCCGCCACCGGCCGAGCGCGGCGGCCGGCGGTGTGCCCCGATGGGGAACGCGCGGCCTCGCCGCGCTGTTCGCCGTGCCGTTCTTCGACGAGCTGGCCTCGGGGATGCCCACGGCCGGCGCCGCGTCCTTCATCGCCGCGCTGCACCTGTCCACCACGATGTACGCGGTCGCGGTGTTCGCCGTGCCCGCCGCCATCGCGATGCTCATCGAGGCGCCGCTGTTCGCGTTCTGCGACGGCCGCCCGCACCTGCGCCCGCGCATCATCGCGCTGAGCACGCTCGGCATGGGCGCGGCTTTGCTCGTCGAGGCCGCCGCCCGTGGACCGCTCGGGCTCGCCCTCGGCGTCACGCTCTACGGCCCGTGCGCGGGGCTCGCCCTCGGCCTCGCGGAGGGCCTCCTCGTCGACGCCGCGCCCGACCGCGTCGAGCGCACCATGGCGCGGCTCACGCTCCTCGGCGCCGCCGGCGACATCGCGGCGCCGCTGTGCCTCGCCCTCGGCGCCGTGGCGTCGTCGACGAGCGCGGCGCTCGTGGGCGTGGCGGCGCTGCACGTCGTGGCGGCGCTCCCGCTGTGGCGCGCCGCCCGGAGAGCGCGCGGCGCGCACGCGGCAGAGCCCGGCGACGCAGGGGACGGCGCCGGCGCTGCTGCGGCGGACGCGGCCGGCGGTGGGCCGGCGGGCCTGCGCGGCCTCGTGCGCGAAGCGCTCGGCAACCGCGCGATGCTCGCGTGGCTCGTCGTCACCGCGCTGTGCGTGCTGCTCGACGAGCCGCTCACCGCGCTCGCGGGGCTCTTCTCCGTCGAGCGCTTCGGCAGCGCCACGCTCGTCCTCGCCGCGCTGAGCACGGGCGCCGCCGCCGGCGCCGTCGTCGTCGAGCGGCTGCTCGGGCGGTTCACGGCCGCCGCCGTCATCGTCGCCGCCTCGGCGCTCGGCGCCGGGGGCGTGCTCGGTTTGGTGGCGTGCGCGCGCGTCGAGGCCGCCGCCGCGTGGGCGTTCGCCACCGGCCTCGGCGCCGCCGCGCTCTACCCGCTGTCGAAGGCGCAGGCGTATCGCTGCGCCCCCGGCCGCGCCGCCCTCGTGAACGCTGCCGGTCAGGCCTTCAACGTCGTCGACGTCGCCGCCCCGGTGCTCCTGGCGCTGGTCGCCGACCGCTTCGGCGTGCCGGCGGCGCTGGCGTGTCTGCTGGCGCAGCCGGTGGCGTGCACCGCCATGGCGCTCGTCTCCCGCGCCGGCCGGTCACGACCTCAAGGCGAGGTGGCGACCGCCGCGGCGACGTCGTCGACGGAGCCGAGCGCCGCCGACAGCACCGACGGCGGCGGCGCGCCCAGGCGGTAGGCGGTGGTGCCCGCGACGACGACGGGGTCGACGTAGGCCGGCAGCGGCACCGAGCCGGCCGCGGGCGCGAGCACGGTCCAGGTGGTGCCGCCGTCGAAGACGAGCACCGACAGCGCGTCGGCGCCGGGGACGCCGGGCACCACCACGCTCTGCGCGCCGGCGACGGGCACGCCGTCGAGGACGAACGCGCCCGCGGGCGGCGCGAGCAGCGGCCCCGCGTCTACGAGCGGCGCGAAGCCCGCGCCCGCGCGCGCCACCACCGCGCTGGTGGTCGCGGGATCGCCGGTGACGGCGTGCACCGTGCACGTCCGCGGCGCGCCGGGGACGCCGGCCGGCGCGCCGACGACCTTCACCTGCTCGCCGGCGTCCGAGCCGACGAGCGCGGCGATGCCGAGCGGCAGGAAGCCGTTGGGCAGCTCCACGCCGCACACGGCGAGCGCGCGCGCGTCCGCGCCCTGCGGCGGCGCCGACGTCTTCACGCCGACGCGCTCGCTCGGACCTGTCTCCGGGGCCACCGAGATCTCGGGGAACGACTGATAGTCCGGCACCAGCTCCGTGGTGTTGCCGTCGCCGTCGATGTCGCCGTCGTCGACGACGAGCGGCAGCGCCTCGAGCACGCCGGCGGCGGCGAGCTTGATGTCCATGCCCTCCGCCTGCGCGGCGAAGTCGAGCGCCGTGCTCGTGGCCGTGCCGCCGAAGGCCACGTTCAAGAGGAACTGCTGCGCGAAGCGCCCTTCGTAGGCGAGCGCCGTCGACGGTCCGGCGGCGGCGACGTCGAAGGCCTCGGGCTTGACGTCCTGGAAGCCCGACAACGGCAAGGTGGCGTCCATGATCGACGACGCCGGCAGCGTGATCGGGAGCGCGCCGATGACGGCGACGGTCACCGCGCCGGGGAACGGGCCGCCCATGACGTTTTCGAGCGACGCGTCGAGCGGCGAGGAAAGCTCGGGGAGCGCGAGCGCGAGCCCGATGTCGCCGAGCTCGTCGCCGGTGCCGTTGACGAGCGCGCGAAAGCCCGCGGCGCCGTCCTGCGACACCGCGGCGGCGAGCGGCACGAACAGCGCGCCGGGCGCGGCGTCGACGAGGACGAAGCCGCGGCCGTCGTCCGTGCGCACGCCGACGGCGCCGCCGGTGAACGACGCGTCCGAGAACAGGCCGCCGGCGCCGGTGACGCCGACCTCGGCGTCGTCGAGGAACACGTGCGCGCCCTCGAGCGCTGCGCCGGTGGCGGCGTCGTAGGCGACGACGTCGAGGGCGCCGCCGGAGGTGAGGCAGCGGACCGTGACGTCGACGTGGGCCGCGTTTGCGCTGCCGCCGACGACGGCGACGGTGGCGGTGCCGGCGGCGTCACAGGTGACGCTGCCGCGCCCCTGGTCGTCGACGGAGGCCGACAGGCCCGCGCCGTCCGGCGTGGCGCTGAGCGCGGCGAGCACCGGCGCGCCGTCGTCGCCGAAGCCCTGGGCGTACAGCGGCACCACGGCGCCGACGAGCGCCGGCACCGCGCACGCGCCCGCGCCCTGCGCGAAGCACGCGCCGAGCGGTGTGCGCACCACGACGACGGCGGCGTCCTCGCTCTCGGGGGCGGCGGCGCAGCGGCCGCCGTTGCAGACCTCGCCGGCGTCGCAGTCGGCGGCGGTGCGGCAGGCGGGGGCGGCGACGCAGCGGCCGGCGACGCACTCGTCGCCGTCGGCGCAGTCGGCGCCGGTGTCGCAGGGCACCGGATCGCGGCAGTGCTGGGTGACGCACAGGCCGAGGCCGCAGTCGCCGTCGACGGTACACGCCGGGCGCTCCTCGCAGCGGCCGAGGTCGTTGCATTGGAAATTCGCGTCGAAGCAGTCGGCGTTGACGGCGCACGGGGTGAACTGCTCGCAGCGGCCGGCGTTGCAGAAGTGGTTGCCGGGGCCGGTGCAGTCCTCGTCGACGCTGCACTGCGGGTCGACGCACGTGTTCTGCTCGCAGATGCCGCCGAGGATGCAGGTGGTGTCGTTGAGGCAGCGCTGCAGGCACTGCCCGTCGACGCACGTCGCGAGGTTGAAGCCGCCGACGGCGGGGCAGTCGGCGTCGCTCGTGCAGGCGGCCCGGCAGCTCCCGTTGTTGCAGATCTGATCGGAGGCGCAGTCGCCGTCGGCGAAGCAGGGCACGTTCTGCGCGCACTGGCCGTTGTCGCAGATGCGGGTGCCGCACTGGGCGTCGATGGCGCACGAGGCGAAGCCGCAGCTGCCGTCGTCGGTGTTGCAGACGCGACCGTCGGCGCTGCCGTCGAGGACGCAGTCGCTGTCCTGCGTGCACGGCGGCGGCGGCGGCGGAGGAGGCGTGACGAGGGTGCAGACGCCGGCCTTGCAGGTGAGGCCGTCGGCGCACGGCGCCTCGGTGCACGCGTCGCCTGCGAGCCCCACGGGGCGGCACGCCGCCGCCGCGAGGAGCAGCGCGAGCGCCGCACCGACCTTCGCGGGGAGCGCGGCCTCGTGGCGCGCGCGGCCGGGTCTTTCGCGGTGCATCACGGGCGCACCTCCATCGGCGGCGCCTCGAGGACGCCGGCGCTCTCCGCGTGCGCCGCCTGCACCAACGCCCGCGCCGCGCGCAGCACCGCGGGGCTCGGGCGCACGACGGCCTCGGTGTCGAGGTCGTCGCTGTTGTCCCCGGGCGCGCCGCGCAGTTGCGCGAGGATCTCCTCGAGCGTCGAGCGGCGCTTGGGGAACGGGCGCAGGCGGACCGCTGCGCCCTTGGGCGCGCCCGCCAGCTCGCGCGCGGCGTCCACCGCGGCCATGAAGCCACCGAGCTCATCGACGAGGCCGCGCTCCTTGGCGTCGGCGCCGGTCCACACGCGCCCGTGCGCGAGCGCCTCGAGCTTGTCGTAGTCCATCTTGCGGGCGTCGGCGGCCTTCTTGGTGAAGTCGAGATAGATGCGATCGAGCGTGTGCTCGAGGTTCTGCTCCGCCGCCTCGCTGTACGGCACATCGTTTGAGTAGTTGGAGACGTCGATGTCGGGGGACGCCGCCAGCGGCTCGAAGTTGACGCCGAGCTTCTGCCACATCTGCGCCGTGACCATCTTGCCCGCGAACACGCCGATGCTCCCCGTCAGCGTGCCGCGCTCGGCGACGACGCGGTCGGCCGCCATGGACACGAAGTAGCCCCCCGACGCGGCGAGGTCGCCCATGCTCGCCACCACCTTCTTGCCCTTCTTCTGGGCCTGCTTGATGGCGCGCCAGATGCTGTCGGACGCGACGTAGCTGCCGCCGGGGCTGTCGACGCGCAGGAGGATCACCTTGACGTCGTCGTCGTCGGCGGCGGCCTTGATGGCCGCGCGCATGCTGTCGCTGCCGAAGCTCTCGCCGCCGCCGAGCGGGTCGACGCCGTTTTGGCCGCGCGTCACCGAGCCCTTGGCGACGATGAGCGCCACCACCGGTCCGGCGCCCTTGTCCTCGTCGGAGACGCCGGCGCGCTCGGCGTAGCGGCGCACCCACAAGCGCTCCTCGTCCTTGCCGAAGCGCGCCTTGAGCGACGCCATGACCTCGTCCTTGTACCCGAGCTTGTCCACGAGCCCCTTGTCGAGCGCCTCCTGCGCCGAGATGGGCCCGCTCTCGACGAGCGCCTTGACCGCCGCCTTGTCGCCGAGCTTGGGCCGCGCCGCGACGATGTCGTCGATGATCTGCTCTTCGTAGCTCTGCAACATGCGGCCGAGGGCCTCCCGGTGCGCCGGCGTGTACGTGGTCTCCGTGAGCTGGTTGACGGCGTTTTTGTACTCCTTGCGCCCGTGCATCTCCGGCTCCACGCCGAGCTTGTCGAGCGCGCCGCGCAGGAACATCGTCTCCGAGAAGACGCCGCCGAGCCCGACGTCGCCCGACGGCTGGAGCCAGACCTCGTCGAAGGCGGTGGCGAGGTCGTAGGCCCCGAGGCCCGGCGACATCTCGCCGAAGCCCTCGCTCCAGGCGATGGCCGGCTTGCCCGCGGCGCGGAACGCGAGCACGGACTCGCGCAGCTCCTGCACCGTGGCCAGCGAGTTGCCCGAGCCGACGCGGGCCACCAGGCCCTTCACGTGCGGATCGGACTTGGCCTTGTCGAGCGCGCGCTCGACGTCGAGGAGGGTCTTCCCGGTCCCGCCGGGCAAAAACGGGATGGGCCCGGCGCCGGCGGTCTCGTCGAGCGGCTGCTCGAGGTCGATCTCCAAGACGGTGTCGCCGCCGACCGAGGGGGTGCCCCCGATGAAGCACAGGGGCGTGCACATCGCGAACGCCGCCAGCACGATGACGAGGAGGGCGATGATCCCGCCGCGTGAGCTCTTCTTTTTGGGCGCCGCCTGCGCCGGCCCGGACGTCGCGGGCGACGACGCGACCGTGGCCGACCCGTCCGGGGGCGGCGCGCCCGTCGGTGGCGCGCCGGGAGCGGGCGGCTCGGCGGTCGCGGGCGACGACGACGGCGTCGATGAAGGAGCGGCCGGGGGCGCGTCGGGGTCGGGGCTCGGGGGGTCGGTCGGCATGGGGGCGGACCGTACTCCACCCGCGTTGACCTCGCGACGACCGCGCGCGACGATGTCAGCGGCACGCTGACGGGGTGACGGGAAGGTCGGTGCAAATCCGACGCGGTTCCGCCACTGTGAGCGCGGGCAGGCCCGCCATCGCCACTGGCGTCTCCGTCGAGGAGCGCTGGGAAGGCGGCGGGCTTCATCGGCTCGAGGTCTCCTCGATCCGGTGCCGCGTGAGCCAGGAGACCGGCCCCGTCCGGAGCGGTGAAGGACCTGCGGGAAACGGGTCCTCACGTCGTCGTCCCGGCATTTCGCTGGGAGGGCTCCGCGGTGCCTTGGGGCCCCTGATGAACCGAAGGAACGAGAGTCTCTGGCACGCCCGCGCGTGGGCGAAGAGCGCGGGCCGGGCGACGCGAGCGACGCGGGCGAAGTGCGCAGGCCGGGCGACGTGGGCGACGTGGGTGGCGGCCGTGGCCGCGGCGGCGACGCTCGCGGGCTGCCCGCCCGACGCCTTCGACACCGGCGAAGGCGAAGGCGAAGGAGAGGGCGACGCCGGCTGCGGCGACGACCCCATCCTCGGCAGCCTCGGCGTCGCCGACGGCTTCATCCTCGTTGGCGGCCAGGGGCTCCCCGACAACATCGTGAGCGTCGGCTTGAAGGACCTCGGCGACGGCTCGCCCGTGGAGCTCATCGGGCTCACGGACGACCTCCACGTCGTCGACCTCGGCGTCTACCCCGGGAGCACGCCCGCGCTCCCCCCCGAGGTCTTCGACGCCCTCGCCCCCGACGACCAGGGGCTCGCGCGCACCGGCGACGTGTTCCCGAGCTTCCTCGTCGTCGACCGCGCGCTCATCGGCGCCGGTTACACGCGCGCCACGGACTTCGGCGGCTTCGTCGGCGCCTTCAACGCCCTCACCGGCGCCACCAGCTACATCGAGGCGCCGGCGAACTTCGCCGCCGTCACGCGCGACGACACGCTGTTCATCGAGGCCGCCGGCCTCGGCCCCGCCGCCGGCGGCCTCGGCGTCTACACGGCCGCCGCCGGCGCCGCCTCCTTCTTCGGCGGCCTCGGCGACGGCGCCGTCGCCAGCGGCAACCTCGCCGTCACGAGCGACGGCGTCCTCGTCGTCGGCCGCTTCGCCGGCGCGGACAACGAGCTGTTCGCCCTGCCCTCGGCCACCGTGGACGCGGTGCTCGCCGGCGGCGCCGCCCCGGACCTCGACGCGGCCGCGCCGTTGTACACGGGCGCGCTCAACGGCTTCTCCGCGGGCGTGGTCGGCGTCGGCGCGGGCGTCGCCCTCGTCGACGTCGATCTCACGACGTTCGCGGGCGTGGGCGTGAGCTTCATCGGCCTCGCCGACGGCGCCACCGTCACCGCCGCGGCGCCGGTGCCCGTGCTCACCGGCGGCAGCGCCGCGTGCACATCGGTGCTCTCCCTGGCGCAGACCGGCGGCGACCTCATCGTCGGCGTCCACGACGCCGCGGGCGCGCGCCTCGTGCAGGTGCGCAAGCGGTGAGCGCACGAGCGCCCCGGGGCTCGGCGAGGGCGGCAGCCGTCCTCGCCGGCCTCGCCTGCGCCGGCGCGCTGGCGGCGTCGCGCGCGAGCGCGCAGGAGACCACCGTGGCCGCGCCGCGCCCCGTCGACATCGACGACGACCGCGTCGCCGTCGACGGCGCCGGCGCCGACCCCGAGGACGTGCTCCTCGAGGCGGCCGGCGCCTCGCTCGTGCACGACGGCGGCCCGCTGTCGCCCGCGCGCCCGATGATCCGCGGGCTGTCCGGCGCGCGCCTCGGCGTCGACGTCGGCGGCCTCGATCTGTCGGACCCGAGCACCGGCCTCCTCGACGCCGCCATGCTCCCGTGGAGCGCCGCGTCCTCGCTCGTCATAGACACCGGCGCCGCGCCGGGCGAGGGCGAGGGCGGCGCGCTCCACCTGTCGCTGTTGCGCGGCCCGGCCTTGCGCGCGCGCGTCCTCACGGGCTCGCTGTCGACGGCGCGGCTGTCCGTCGCGGCCGCGGGCGCCGACGCACTCGTCGCTTTCGACGCGGGCGTCACCCGCGGCGACTTCGCCTTTCGGCCGACGAGCGCCGTCGCCGCGCCCGCGGGCTTCGACGCGATCCGCACCGACAACGACCAGCGGCGCGCGTCGCTCCTCGGGGCCGCCCGGGCGCGCGCCGGCGACGTCGACGTCGACGCGCTCGCCTTCGCCGCCGCCCACGACGGCGGCATCGCGGGCATGGCCACGAGCCCCACCCACGGCCTGCGGGGCGAGGACGCGCTCGCCGGCGCCCGCGCGGCCTTCGCGACCCGCGCAGCGAGCGGCGCGCGCATCTCCCTCGTCGTCGACGGTCGCGCGTCGCACCGGGCGACCTTCGGGCCGCAGGCGCCGCGCTCGGCGGTGGAGTCGGCCGGGGGCGCCGTGCAGGCCGGCGTGGCCTCGATGGCGATGGGCACAGCGCACGTCGACGTCGACGCCGGCGTCGACGGCGCCTCGCTCGTCGGCGCGGACGCCCCCGGGCGCCTCGGCGCGTCGGCGCGGGTGCGCGCGCGGGCGCCGCTCGGGCCGGTGCGCCTGCGCGCCGTGCTCGACGGGCGCGCCCTCAGCGACGCCGGGCCGCTGTTTTCCGGCGAGCTGCGCGCCGAGGCCGGCGGGATCCTGCGGGGGTCCGTCGGCGTCTCGCGGGCGAGCCGCGCGCCCACCCTCGACGAGCTCTACGCCCCGCGTGGCCTGGTGCTCGGCAACCCGGCGCTGAGGCCCGAGGCCGTCGACGACGTCGAAGCGGCCGTCGCCTTCGCCCCCGGGCGCGTGCTCGAGGCGAAGGCGGTGGGCTTCGCGGGGATGGTCGAGGACGGCATCGCCTACGTGAACCGCAACGCCTTCGAGATCGCGCCCGAGAACCTCGGGCCGGCGTGGCGCGCCGGCATCGACATTTCGTTGTCTGTCGAACCGTCGCCTTGGTGCGGCCTCGAGGCCGTGGGCGAGGCGCTCGCGAGCGAGGTCGCCGTCACCCGGGCGCCGCTGCCGCTGGCGCCGCCGTTTTCGTCGCGCATCGCGGTGCGGGCGGGCCCCCGCGCCGGCGCCCCCGCGCTGACCGCCGTGCTGCGCTCGCGCGGCGCGGCTGCATCAAACGCTTTTGGAACTCTCAAAGCGGCGCCGTACCACCTGGTGGACCTCCTCCTGCGCTGGCCGCTCGGCGAGCACCTCGCCCTCGGGGCGTCGTTGGACAACGCCCTCGACGCGCGCGACGCCCGCGACGCCAACCAGATGCCGTTGCCGGGCCGGCTCTTGTTCTTCTCGCTGGAGGTGCGCGGATGAGCCGTCTGGTCATCGCCGCGCTCGCCGGCTGTCTGGCGAGCTGTCTGGCGGGCTGTCCCGCCGCGCAGGCGCCGCCCTGCGAGGGCGCGGTGTGCGCCCCTTTTCCGGTGGGATCCTCGCCGAACGACGCCGCGCTCACCACGTGCGACGGACAGCCGGTGGTCGTCGTCACCGAGTCCGGTGACGCGCGCGTGACCACGTACGCCGTCCCCGCCGGCACCGTCGTGGCGAGCGCTGCGCTCCCGGACGTCTCGGGGAACGCCGCCGACCCCTGGGCCGTCGTCGTCGACGAGACCCATGGCCTGGCCGTCGTCACGCTCAACGGCCAGGACGGGCTCGCGGTCATCGATCCGTGCACCGGCCGCGTCGCCTCGAGGGCGGCGGTCAACGGCGTGAGCAAGCCCGAGCCCGTGGTCTTCGACGGCGCCCGCTTCGTCGTCGGCTTCACCAACGTCCTCCACACGAGCACGAGCCCCGCCGATCCGCCCGTCGTCGACCCGGGCGTGGTCGCGTCGTTCACCCTGGACGGCGAAGCCCTCGTCGCCGGCCCCGCCGTCACGCTGCCCTGCAAGAACCCGCAGGGCCTCGTCGTCGACGGCGCCGACGTCTGGGCCTCGTGCAGCGGCCCGCTCGGCCCCGACGGCGCGCTCCACCAGCGGGCCGTCGAGGACGGCGCCCTCGTGAAGCTCCTCGGCGACGACCTCGCCGTCGGCCGCGTCATCGACGCCGCGCGCCTCGCGCCGGGGACCCCCGCCGTGCTCGGCGACGCCGTCGTCGCCGGCAGCATCGTCACGCCCGACCTGCTCGCCGCGGGCCCCGGCGACGACACCCTCGCCCCGGTGCTCCACCTCGAGGGCCCCGACGTCGACTCCATCTTCGAGGTCGCCCGGTGGGACGAGCACACGCTCCTCGTCCCGCAGTTCTCCAAGGACGCGATCTTCGTCGTCGACGTCACGGACCCGCTCGCGCCCGTTCAGAGCGACGCGGTCAACGGCGTCGTCCAGGCCGGCCCCGGCGGCGCCGCGTTCCACGGCCTGCTCACGCTCGACGTGCGCAAGGGCTTCGGCGACGTCGACGCCGCGGCGGTCTTCGCGCTCAGCAGCGAGCTCGCCCCGCTGCGGCTGCACGAGGTGCTGCCGTGACGCCGCCCGGCGCCGCCCGTCATGCATGCGTGCTCGCCCTCGTGGCGCTCGCGTGCGCGCCGGCGCTCGCCGCTCCGCGGGCGCCCGTGTGGCACCGCGAGGCGCTCCCGCACGCGCGCCCCGCGGGGGCGCCCAAGCGCATCGTCTCGCTCGCTCCCGTCGTCACCGAGACGCTGTTCCTGTTCGGCGCCGGCGACCGCGTCGTCGGCGACACGCGCTTTTGCGATCGGCCGGCGGCCGCCAAGGCGGTGCCGAAGGTGGGCGGCTACGTCGACATCAGCCTCGAGCGCGTCCTCGCGCTCGCGCCCGACCTCGTCGTCGCCATGCCGAGCCTCGGCCAGCGCGAGGTCCTCGATCGCCTGCGCGAGCACGGCGTGCCGGTGCTCGTGGTGTTCGGCGACGACGACGCCGAGGTCCACGCCATGCTCCGCGGCCTCGGCGACGTCCTCGGCACGCAGGCGAGGGCCGCCGCGGTGGACGCCTCCCTCGACGCGGCCGAGCGCGCGCTCGCCGCGCTCCACCTGCCGCCCCTGCGCGTCGCCGTCGTCGTCGGCACGGAGCCGCTCGTCGTCGCCGGGCCCCACACCTTCGCCGCGGACGCGGTCACGCGGACGGGCCTGACCCTCGCCGTGCCGAAGAGCGCGCCTCAGTGGCCGGTGTGGTCGCTCGAGTCCCTCGCCGCCGCGCACGTGGACATCCTCGTCGCCGCCGAGGGCCCCGACGCCCGCAAGAAGCTCGACGCCCTGGTGACGCGCGCGTTCCCCGCGGGGGCGCGGCCGCTGGTGGTGTCGTCGACGCACGCGCTGCTCATGCGTCCCGGGCCCGCGCTCGTCGACGACTACCCTGAGCTCGCCCGCGTCCTCGCGGCGGCGGCCAGGACCCGGGAGGCGCCCCCTGGGCCCCGCTAGCTCCTCAGGCGTGCCGGCCGCGGCGCGGATCGGGGTGCTCACGCCGCGCCGCCGCCGGCTCGCCCTCGGGATCCTCGCGCTCGCGTTACTCACTTCGATAGTCATGGGAGTATCAATCGGACCGGACGGCGCGTCCTCGCCGCTCGGCAATCCCCTGGCGGCGCTGCGGCTGTCGCGCGTGCTCCTGGCCGTCGTCGTCGGCGCGGGTCTGGCGGCCACCGGGGCGGCGCTGCAGGCGCTCATGAAGAACCCGCTCGCCGACCCCTACGTGCTCGGCGTCTCCGGGGGCGCGGCCATGGGCGGCGCGCTCGCCATCGCCGTCGGCGGCGCGGCCGGCCTCGGCCTGCACGCGTCGGCGGCGGGCGGCGCGCTCCTCGCGTCGGCGCTCCTGGCGTGGTTCCTCGCGCGCGACCGCGGCGGGCGCAGCGAGACCGCGCTCCTCGTCGGCGTCACGCTCAACGCCTTCTCCTGGGCGCTCGTGGCGGTGGTGCGCGCGGCGCTGCCGGCGGAGCGCACGCAGATCCTCTCGGTGTGGCTGGTGGGCACGGTGGGCTACCCCGCCGTCTCCGACCTCGTCATCGCCGCGGTCACCACCGTCGTCGGGCTCGCGCTGCTCGTGGTCGCCTCCGGGGACCTGGCGCTGATGCGCGCCGGCGAGGAGGAGGCCGCGCGGCTCGGCGTGAGCCTGCGGCGCGCGAAGCTCCTGTCGTACGGCGCGGCGAGCCTGCTCGTCGGCGTGGCCGTGAGCACGAGCGGCGTCATCGGCTTCATCGGGCTCATCGCGCCCCACGCGTGCAAGCTGGCGCTCGGCCGCGACGAGCGCCTCGTGGTCCCGGCGTCGGCGCTGGCGGGCGCGGTGGCGCTCGTGCTGTTCGATACGGCGGCGCGCGCGTCGTTCACGCTGTTTTCGAGCGAGCTGCCCACGGGGGCGCTGACGGCGGTGGTGGGCGCGCCGCTGTTCGCGTTCGCTTTGTGGCGGAAGGTGCGCCGATGAGCTTGAGCGCGCTCGGCGTGTCTGTCGGCTCGCGCCTCGTCGACGTGACGCTGACGTTCGTCCCGGGCACGCTCACGGTGGTGGTCGGCGAAAACGGCGCCGGCAAGTCCACGCTCCTCGACGTGCTCTCGGGCGTCCTCGCGCCGAAGAGCGGCGCCGTCCGCCTCACCGACGCGTCGGCGCGCGAGCTCGACGTCGCCGCCCTCGCCCCCCGCGATCGCGCCCGCCGGATCGCGAGCCTCGGGCAGCGCCCCGTCGACGTCGACGACATCACGGCCGCGGAGCGTATCGCCCACGGCCTGGCGCCGCGCCGCGGGAGCCACGCCCTCGTCGACGGCGCGGCGCGCGCGCGCATCGAGGCGGCCGCCGGGGCGCTCGGCGTCGCGCCGCTCCTCGGTCGAGCGCTGGGGACGCTGTCGAGCGGCGAGCGGCGGCGCGTGGAGGTGGCGCGCGCGCTCGTCGACGACGAGGCCCCGGTGCTGATCGTGGACGAGCCCCACGCCGGCGTCGACGTGCGGCACCAGGGGCTCGTCTCGCGCGCGCTGGTCGCCCGGGCGCGCGCCGGCGCCACGGTCGTCGCGAGCGTGCACGAGCTCGGCGCTGCGGCGTTCGCGGACCGGCTCGTCGGCCTGCGCGACGGCCGCGTCGTCGTCGACGGCGCGCCCGACGACGCCCTGAGCGCCGCGTCCGTGGACGCCCTGTACGGCGTGAGCGGCGCGGTGGTCGTCCGCGAAAGCGGCGCCGTCGCCGTCCTGATGCCGCGTTGAGCCCCTCGGCGCGCGCCACCGCCCTCCCCGTGACCGCGCGCTCACCTCCAAGCGCCCACCGTCGACGTCCACGTCGACGTCGTGCCGCCTTCGAGGGGCTTCGCCGCCGTCGCCCTTGTCGCCGGTGCGTCGAGGCGCGCCGTCGCCCTTGTCGCCGGTATGTGAGGCGGGCCGTCGCCCTTGGCGGCGAGCGGCGGCGCCGTCGTCGCGGGTGCCTGCGTCGAAGGAGCCGTCGCCTCGTCGTCGTGCCCCTTGGGGGCCGGCGCCGCCGACGCGCACCACACGCCTCACGGGCCTCTCCGTGACCGCGCGCGCGCGCCGCACGCGCTTGCCGTGCCCGCCACGCTCTCGCCGTTCGACGTCGCCGCCCTGCCACCTTCGAGCGGGCGGCGGCATGGCCGACCGCGCGCGACGCGCCCCCGAGCTCGCACGCGAGAAATCGCGCCCGGCCGGCCGGCCCGGTACGATTTGTCCATGGGGAAGGCAAACGCACCGAAGACCCGCGCGGTGCGAGCAAAAAAGCCGAGCGCGCCGGCGTCGAACGCGCGCGCGCCGAAGGCCAAGGCGAGCACGGCGAGGGCGAAGGCGCCCAAGGCGAGCGCGCCCAAGGCGAGCGCGAAGGCGAAGGCGCCCAGGACGAGGCCGAAGACGACGAGCGCGGCCAAGCCGAAGACAATCGCGGCGAGGGCGAAGGCGCCCAGGACGAAGGCGGCGACGAGCGCGGCGAAGGCGAACGCGCGCAAGGCGAAGGCGGGCAAGGCGAGGGCGGGCAAGACGAGCGCGGCGACGACGGAGGCCGCCCCCGCGGACGCGCCTCGCCCGGGGACCTCATCCGGGCCGCGCCCGCGGGCGGCGACGACGAGAGCCGCGCCCGACCGCGGCGCGAGGAGCCACGCGCCGCTGCCGATGCGCGCGCACCCGCCCGCGCGCGGCGTGCGCGTCCTGCGCACCGGCCTGCGCGCGCTCGTGCCGAGCACGTACCGCGCGGAGGGAGAGACCGATGCGTTCCTCAAGAGCTACAAGGAGAAGTGGCTCTCGCGCCTCGACTTCAACAGCGCCGAGAACGTGCACTCGCTGCTCATGCTCGGCTTCCTCGTCCTCGCGCTCGGCCGCGAGGGGGAAGCCGAGGCCATCGCCACCCGCATCATCCAGCACGTCGACGTCGTCAACGCCGGCGTCGAGATGAGGAACACCGTAGCGTCCGCGCACCGCCTCGCGGCGTGGCTCAAGGCGAAGCGCGGCGTGAACGCGCAGCCGCTCCTCGCGCGCGCCGCCGTCCTCGGCACGCTCTCCGCGCACCAGGATCGCACGTGGCTCTCCAACGAGGCCGCCGCCGAGATCGACGACGCCGTCGCCCGCCACAAGATGAGCTACCTCGCCTACCCCCTCGCCGGCATCGTTCGATGGATCAACGCCCCCGCCGCGCGGCACAAGGCCGAGGCGCTCCTCGACACCGCCCTCGAGGCCCTGCGGAGCATGATGCGATAGCTGGCACGCGTCTTGGTGTCCTCCGCGCGCCCACCGGAGGAATCACATGGACATCGATATCGGACTCGCCGAAGTCTCGCACCTCGTCGCCGCCGCGCGGAGTACGTGGCGAGGCACGTCGGCGTGCAAGAGCCGCTGCAGGTTGTGAGGAAACGGCGGGTCCGAGCGGTGTTGTGATCCGGCTATCGGCGCACGTGGCGGCTTCGTGCGATCACGCGTCGATCAGGCGAGCCGGGTGCTCGGGGCCGATGAGGTCGGCATGGGTCTTCAGCTCAACCTTCGCCACCGCCGGAGCGGAAAGGAGCCGAGAGCTCGGCGCCCCGGCGCTCAACTCGGCGCGCATCTTCGTCGCCGAGCTCGGAGCTCCTTTCCGCTCCGCCGTGTGCCCGTAGCACCGTCCCCTTCCGGGTGGCTCGGATCAACGGTCCATCGGGCCAGCCCTCGTCGCTCTTGATCCCGATGGATCACGTCAGCCTCTCAGCCCTGGGCGCTCCCGGGGCGTCAGGCGTTCTCGGCCTTCAGCTTGCGCCCCATGAGCCCGTAGACCTCCTCGCGCGGATCGGTCCCCGCGAAGAGCAGCCGGTGCACCGCCGCCGCGATGGGCATCTCGATGCCCTCGCGCTCGGCGAGCGCGTTCACCGAGCGCGCGGTGTTCACGCCCTCGGCCACCTCGCCGAGGGCCTTGAGGATGTCGTCGAGCTTCTTGCCCTGCCCGAGCTGCACGCCGACGGTGCGGTTGCGCGAGAGGTTGCCGGTGCACGTGAGCACGAGGTCGCCCATGCCCGCGAGCCCCGCCATCGTCAGCGGGCGCGCGCCCATCTTGGTCGCCAGCCGCGTCATCTCCGCCAGGCCGCGGGTGATGAGGGCGGCGTTGGTGTTGGCGCCGAAGCCGAGGCCGTCGGCGGCGCCGGCGGCGATGGCGATGACGTTCTTCAACGCGCCGCCGAGCTCTACGCCGTTGACGTCGGTGGTGGTGTACGCGCGGAAGTAGTCGGTGGAGATGATCCCCTGCACGTGCTCCGCCACCGCCTCCTCCGCGGCCGCGATGGTCACCGCCGTGGGCAGCCGGCGCGCCATCTCCGCCGCGAAGCTCGGCCCCGAGAGGTAGCAGAGCCGGCCGCGCAGCTTCTCCGGCACCGACGACGACAAGATGTCGCTCACGAGCTTCAGGGACCCGCTCTCGATGCCCTTGGTGGCGCTCATCACGTAGGCGCCGTCATCGAGACAGGGGCCGGCCTCGGCCCAGACCTCGCGCACCGCCACCGTGGGCATGGCGCTCACGACGAGCCCCGCGCCGCGCACCGCCTCCTTGACGTCGGTGAGCGCCTTGAGGCCCGGCGGCAGGCGTACGCCCTTCAAGCGCCGCGGGTGGACGTGGTCGTCGTTGATGGCCTTGACCACCGCAGCATCGCGCGCGCACAGCCGCACCACGTGCCCGCCCTCGGCCAGGAGCTTCGCGAGCGCGGTGCCGAACGAGCCCGCCCCCAACACCGCAACCGTCTCGCTCATCATCCACCTCTCAAGCTAGCGTCGGTGCACGATGGCGGACCCCTCCACCGACGGTCAAGACGCGCTGCGCCTCCTCGCGCGCGCCACCCGCGCGCTCGTCGAAGAGGGCCGGCTGTCGCTCGAGGGGCTGCTGCCCGCGTACCGCGCGCTCGCGCCGCCCACCCACGCCGGCGCGCGCGCGGACGCCGTCGACGTCGACTTCATCAGGCGCTGCCGCGCCCTGGGGGGCGACGCCCTCCTGCGCGCGCGCACGATCGTCGTCGAGGAGGGCCCCGCCCGCTCGACGTTGCGCGTGACCGCGGCCGCGGCGCGTGGCGCGAGCGGCGACGTCGCGTTCGTGGCGCCCGCCGGCGACGCTGCCCCGGGCGACGCGCTCCTCCTCGCGCTCGGCCTCTCCCTCGAGGCCGCCAAGCTCGCGCACGGCCTCAAGCCCCCGGCGGACGCGCTCCGCGCTTCGTTCGCCACCCCCAACGACGCCCGCGCCGCCGTCGCGGCGCTCGAGTGGGGCGGCGCCGCGCGCGAGCTCGCGCTTGCCCCTGCGCGGCCGCGCGTCGACCCGCGCGCCGTCGCCCTGCACGCCGGCGATCGCCCCGTCTACGTCGTGTGCGGCGCCGGCGCGCTCCGTGTCCACGACCTGCTGTCGCCGTACGCCCGGCGGCTCCGCGCCGAGCTCGGCGCGCTCGGCAGGTCTCTGCGCGACGCCGGCGGCCGCGCCGACGACGACGACGTCTACGCCGGCGCCGCCGCCCTCCTCGCCGACGACGAGGTGTGCGCCGAGCGGCTCGAGGCGGAGCGCGGCGAGGGCTTCCTGCCCGCCGGCGAGGGCGCGCTGGTCATCCGCTGCGAGGCCGTGCCCGACGACGTCGACCGCCGCTGCCGCGAGGCGGCGGTGGCCCTCAAGCGCGCCCGAGCGGCCATCGTCGTCGTCGAGCCCTCCGCAGCGTCGCTGGCGGCGGCGCTCGAAGGCGCCGGCGCCTCGTGCCGCGCGGTCGCGCTGATCCACGAGGCCGACCGTGCCTGTGTCCCACGCTTCGTGCGCGAGTGCGCGTCAGGCCACGTCGTGCTCGTGGAAAACGCGCTGCAGTCCGAGGGGACGCTCACGACGCTGCCCTCTTTGGGCCTGGCCGCCGGCGACGGCGACGGGGCCCGCGACGCCGGGGCGTTCTTCCTCGTGCAGGCGGCGCTGCAGGCACAAGCGGGCGGCGCGCTCTCCGGCGACGCCCGCGTCGCGCTGAAGACGTACGCGGCCGGAGACGTCCAGGGGATGTCACGCGCCTGTCTCGACGTGCTCTCGCGGTTAGGACCAAAAAGAGGCAAACCCACCGCGGCCGCTCCGTTCAGCCGCAAATAGGCCCGCTCAACGAGGAGAAGGACTGTCATGCGCATGCTCGCCGTCGCCGCCGTCGTGCTCGGCACCCAGACCGCCTGCGCCTCCCTCGGGCTCGGGCGCGCCGCCGCCGACGTGCTGCTGCCCGTCCCCCAGGAGAACAAGCTCGGCAAGACGCTCGCCGCCGAGGTGGAGAAGAAAGAGAAGCTGCACCCGAACAAACAGTTGCAGGCCTACGTCGCCGCCGTCGGCGCAAAGGTCGCCCGCAAGGCGCGCGACACGCCCAAGGGCATCACCTACACGTTCAAGGTCATCGACGACGACAAGACCGTGAACGCCTTCGCCCTGCCCGGCGGGCACATCTACGTCTACAGCGGCCTGTTGGCGATGCTCGACGACGAGGCCGAGCTCGCCGACGTCCTCGGGCACGAGATCGCCCACGTCACCCAGCGGCACGTGGCGCAGAAGTTGGTCGCCCAGTACGGCATCGAGACCGTGCTCGGCCTCGCGCTCGGAAAGAACCCCAACGCGCTCGCGCAGATCGTCAGTCAGCTCGTGGAGGGCGGCGCCCTGTTGCGCTTCACCCACGCCGAGGAGGAGCAGGCCGACGAGCATGGCCTGCCCTACGCCGTCGCCGCCGGCTACGACCCCAACGGCCTCGTGCGCTTCTTCCAGAAGCTCGTCAAGGGCGAGGGGCCCAAGATGCTCACCTACCTCTCCGACCACCCCCTGCCGAGCGAGCGCATCGTGGCCGCCAAGGCGCGCATCGCGAAGATGCGCAACCCGCCGAAGACCACCAACGCCGCCAAGTACCAGCAGATGAAGCGGCTCATCTAGAGACGCTCCGCGCGGCGCCGGGCCGGCACCGACGGCGGCACGCGCGGGCGTGTGGTACGGTCCCCTCGTGGAGGAAGCATGAAATTGCGCCTTGCCTTCGTTGTGGTGTGTCTGCCTCTCGCCGGTTGTGACCTCATCACGTCGTGGTTCGAGCAGTCCGTCGATCTGCCCGTCACCCTCACCTCGCCACCGCAGGACTTCAGCGTCACCGACGCCGTCGACAGCGCCCAGGGCGAGGCTTGCACCACCGCCGACTCGGCCGGGTGCAAGGCGCTCACCGCGATCTGCCAGACCGACGCCGGGGCCACCTGTCCCGACGACGGCATGCCCGCCGAGTTCCCGGGGCAAATCACGGTCGACGGCAACACCGTCGACGCCAACCAGCTCATGGGCGACATGGGCGTCACCAAGGCCACCGAGCTCAAGATCGGCCTGCCCGTCGACGTCGGCGCCGCGCTCGCGGACCAGGGCGTGCAGTCGCCCGACGCCATCCAGAACGTGAAGATCGCGGACGTGACGATGCAGTGGCCGAAGAACTCGCTCACCTTCGACGCGCCGCCGCTCGATCTCTACGTCACCACCGACGACGTCGGCCCCGCGGACGCCATCGACGCCGACGCGCTCATCGCGGACGGCACCGTGAAGAAGGTCGGCACCGTGGGCATCGACCTCGACGGCGACGGCGTCTTCGACGTCGGCCAGCGGGCCGGCTCCACCGACGACGTCCCGCTCTCGTTCGTCGACGGTGGCGAGGATCTGCTCACGAGCGCCGTCACCGGCGCCAAGTTCACGGTGGTCACCGCCGTCCCCGACGGCAAAGGCATGAAGCTCGCGACCAAGCAGGGCGACCCCGCCACGGTGCTCAAGCCCACCGGCGACGGCAGCGTCGCGCTCTCCGTGACGCTCACCTACACCGTGAGCGCCGCCGACATCGTGGGCGCCGCCACCGGCAACTGACGCGCCTGCTCGTGGGCGCGCGCCTCTACGCCGGTGGCGCGGGGGCGCGCGCGCCGGCCTCGAGGCCCGAGTCGCTCAGGCCGTTGCTGTCGAGGTGCAGCCGGCGGCGGAAGCGCTCCGCGAGCCGCGGGTTGTGCGTGACCACGAGCGCGGTGATGCCGCGCTCCTTGTTGAGGCGCTCGATGATCTCGTGGATGCCGGCGCCGGTGTTCTCGTCGAGGTTGCCGGTGGGCTCGTCGGCGAGGAGCACCTTGGGCTCGTTCATCAACGCCCGCGCGAGAGCCACGCGCTGCTGCTCGCCACCGGACAGCTCGCCGGGGCGGTGCTCGAGCCGGTGCGCGAGCCCCACCTCGGCCAGGAGCTCCTTGGCGCGCTTCTCCGCCACCGACACGGGGATCCGCTGGACGCGCGCCGGCATCATGGTGTTGTCGAGCGCGGAGAACTCCGGAAGCAGGTGGTGGAACTGGAAGACGAAGCCGATGTAGCGGTTGCGGAACCGCGCGACGGCCGCCGGCGGCTGCGTCCAGATGTCCCTGTCGTCGTAGATGACGTTTCCGCCCGAGGGCACGTCGAGGGTGCCGAGCACGTGCAGCAGCGTGGACTTGCCCACGCCCGACGGCCCCGTCAGCGACACGTACTCGCCGCTCTCAATGACGACGTCGATGTCGCGCAACACGGGGATCTCGTTTTCCCCGAGCCAATAGCTCTTCGACAGACGCTTGATCTCGATCTTCATGGCGCCCTGCCGGCGTCGAGGGGGGTCGTCGTCGGAGTCATTCGTACCTCAGGCCCTCGACGGGGCGGAGACGCGCGGCGAGCAGCGCCGGATAGATGGTGGCGAGGTACGAGAGCACCACGGCGGCCGCGCCGACGAGCACCACCTCGAAGGGCTCGACGTGGACCGGCAGCGCGGTGATGTAATAGACGTCCGGGTCCAGGCCTATGCCGAACTTGGCTATCAAGAAGCACACAGCCAGCCCGGCGATGATGCCCACCGCCGTTCCCAATGTGCCGACTATCACCCCGTATGTGATGAATATCTTCATGATGGCCGTGTCGGTGGCCCCCATGGTCTTGAGGATGGATATCTCCTTCGACTTCTCGATGACGAAGACGATCAACGTGGCCGCGATGAGGAAGCTGGCCACGATGATGATGAAGGTGAGGATGATGAACATGGCGATCTTTTCGAGCTTCAGCGCCGAAAAGAGGTTCCGGTTCATCTCCATCCAGTCCTTGGTGCGGTACGGGTAACCGCCCAGGGTCTTCATCATCTCGTGCGCGACCGCCTGGGCGGCGTCGACGTCGTGGAGCTTGTACTCGACGCCGGTGACCGCGCCCTTGAGCGTGAAGAAGTCCTGCGCCTGCGCGAGCTGGATGTAGATGAACTTGGAGTCGTACTCGTACATCCCCGAGTAGAAGATGCCTGCCACGCGGAAGGCGCGCGCCTTGGGCACCGGCCCCGTGGGTCCGAGCTCGCCGACGGGGCTCACGACGTTGATGACGTCACCGACGAACACCTTGAGGTTCTTGGACATCTCGGCGCCGATGACGATGCCGGGGATGTTCTCCGCCGCGGTGTCGGGCACGACGCCCTTGGTGGCGGCTTTGAGCGCAGCGTCGAGCTGACCCGTGGCCGCGGTCGGCCCGGGCGGCGCGTGTGTCGGCGCCGCGTGCGGCGACGTCGCCGGCCCGTCGTCCGCCGGTTTGCCGCCGTCGACGTCCGGCGTGTCGACGTCGGGCACGGGGGCGGCGATGGGCTTCGGAATCTTGTCCGGGTGATCGAGGTAGTCGAGGCTCCCCTTGGTCATCTCGGAGCGCAGCACCGTCACCGAGTCCACCGTGGGCACGTCGATGCCCTTCAACAGCGCGCCCGTGATGTTGGAGTCGGAGCTGACCATCACCTCGTTGAGCACGAACGGCGTGGCGCCGGCGACGCCCTTGAGCTTGGTGGTCTTGTCGATGACGTCTTCGTACTCGGTGAAGTCGCTGCCGTACTTGAGCACGAGGAGGTGGGCGTTGGCGCCGAAGATCTTCTGGCGCAGGTCCGTGGAGAAGCCGTTCATCACGCTCATGACGACGACCATGGCGCACGTGCCGACGGCGACCGCGAGCACCGAGATGACGGTGATGATGCCGACGACGCTGTCGCCGCGCTTGCCCATGAGGAAGCGCCGGCCGATGAAGCTCTCGTAGCTCCACGAGACCTCGGTCTCGCCGTCGCCGGTGAACAGGTAGCCGATGGACCCGCCGAGCACGAGCATGAGCAAGAGGACGAGGCAGCCGGTGATGAGGATGACGGCGAAGTACGCGGGCGCGGTGCCGTAGGTGAACATCTCGATGACCGAGCCCGACGCGAGCACCGGCACCAAGGACGCGAGGCCGGTGACCCAAAGCGCCTCGAGGAAGGCCACGCGGTGCGCGAGCAACGACATCACGACGCCGAGCACGAAGCCGCCGAGGAGGAGCGCGCGGATCACGGGGCCCTGCATGGGCTCGCCCGAGACGCCGTGGGCGCGGGCGTACAGGAAGGCGCCCGCCATGCACGCGACGACGCCGACGAAGCCGACGACGACGGCGAGCACCGAGAGGCCGCCCGACGACCCCGACTTGAGGAAGCCGCCGCCGCGGGCGCGCAGCTCCGCCGGGGGGTGCAGGAGCGCCGCGATGACGGCGATGGGCGCGGTGACGACGGGGAACGGCGGGAAGGCCATGGCCACCGCGAGCCCGATGGGCCAGCCCCGCAGCGTGGCCGCGCGCACCGTGGTGGCTGCGAGCGCGAGCAGGAGGAACGCGGCTGCGACGCCGAGGGCAGCCAGGACGTTCACGGGCTCTTGGATCATGAGCACCCTGTACCGACAACGGCGCCGGCTGCCAACGTATTCACCCGCGCCCGACGGGGCTCGCCTCCGCCGCTACGACGAGCCGAGGCGGCGCATTTGCGGGAACAAGATCACGTCGCGGATGGATTGTTGGTTGGTCAACACCATCACGAGGCGATCGATCCCGATCCCGAGGCCGGCGGTCGGGGGCATCCCGACCTCCAGGGCATGGACGAAGTCGTCGTCGAGGTCGTGGGCCTCTTCGTCGCCGCGCTCCCGGTCGCGGAGCTGCTCGAGGAAGCGCTGGCGCTGGTCCTGCGGGTCGTTCAGCTCCGAGAACGCGTTGGCGAGCTCCATGCCGGCGACGATGAGCTCGAAGCGATCGACGACGGCGGGGTCGCCGTCCCGCTTGCGGGCGAGCGGGCTCACGCTCACGGAGAAGTCCGTGATGAACGTGGGGTTCGTGAGCGTGCGCTCGACCTCGTGATCGAACACCGCGTACAACAGAGACAGCGCGAGCCTGCGCCGGCGCGCGCGCGCCGTGTCGAGCCTGCGTGGGCGCACGTGGATCTCGCCGGTGTCGTCGTCGAAGTCCGAGGAGCGCACCGCGCGCACGCCCTTGATGGTGTCCTCGCCGCTGGTCTTGACGTCCGCAAGCTCCGGGAGCGACGCCCACGCCTTGTCGAGCGCCGCGCCGAGGTTCTTGTAGAACGCGTCGCCGCCGCCCTCGCGCGCCGCCTTGGCCCGCTCGGCGATGGAGGCTCCCGAGCCTCCCGAGCCTCCGGGGCCTCCGGGGCCTCCGGGGCCTCCGGCGCCTTCAGGGCCGTCGGTGAACGGCGACGCGGGCTGCATCCCCGGGATGAGCGCCTGCGCCTCGTCGTCGGACAGCTCGCGCAGCACGATGTGGAGCGGCTCGTCCGGCGTGGCGGTGTGACCCACGGCGATGGAGAGCGCCTTCTGCACGCTGTCGATGCCGGTGAGGTCTTCGGCGAGGCCGAGGTGCTCGCCCACGAGGGCCGCGATGGGCGCGCGGCGCCACGGGCGCTGGAAGTCGACGGTGCGATCCCCGAAGGGGATGCGCTGCCGGCGATCGTGGATCTCGACGACGAGGTCGGAGACGAGGTCCTCGGTGAGGTCCATCATGTCGGTGTAGGTGGCGTACGCCTGGTAGACCTCGATGGACGTGAACTCCGGGTTGTGCCGCGTGGACACTCCCTCGTTCCTGAAGTTCCGGCCGATCTCGTACACGCGCTCGAGCCCGCCGACGACGAGCCGCTTCAGGTGCAGCTCGGTGGCGATGCGCATGTACAGGTCCTGCCCGAGCGCGTTGTGGTGCGTGTGGAACGGCTTGGCCGCCGCGCCGCCCGCGATGTCCTGCAGGATGGGCGTGTCCACCTCGAGGAACCCGCGCCGGTCCAGGTAGCTCTGGATGCCGCGCACGATGCGCGCGCGGGTGCGGAACACGCGCCTCACGTCGGGGTTCACGATGAGGTCGACGTACCGCTGGCGGTAGCGCTGCTCGACGTCGGCGAGGCCGAAGTGCTGCGACGGGATGGGGTACAGCGACTTGGTGAGCACGCGGAGGCCGTCGGCCGCGACCGACAGCTCACCCGTCTTCGTCTTCATCGGCGTCCCGGCCACGCCGAGGAAGTCGCCGATGTCGAGGAGCTTGAGCTGCTCGTAGGTGCGCTCACCGACGCGGTTGAGCTTCACGAACACCTGGAGGTCGCCCGAGGCGTCGCGCAGCCCGAGGAACGTGACCTTGCCCTGCGAGCGCCGCCACATCACGCGCCCGGCGAGCGTGCAGACGGTGCTGACCTTCTCGAGGTCCTCGGCGGTGTGCGAGCCGTACTCCGCGCGGAATTCGTCGCAGGAAATCTCGGGACGGAAGTCGTTGGCGTACGGGTCGAGGCCGCCTTCGCGGATCTTGGCGGCCTTCTCCATCCGCTGCTTCACCAACCGATGGATGTCGGTCTCGTCGTCGCCGGAGTCAGGGGGATCGCCCACGTTGGCCATCGTCGTCATATGCCACGGTCGTGACCCGGGGCCAACACGGCGGGGGCTAATCTTCGAATCGGATCGCCCAGACCTTGGTCACCGCCTCCGCGATGATGCCCGCGCTCATCTTGCTGCGCCCCGCGACCCGCTCGTAAAAGACGATGGGGATTTCCTTGATGCGGAACCCCTTCTTGTACGCGAGGTACGTGAGCTCGATCTGGAACGCGTAGCCCGTGGTGTCGATGGCGTCGAGGTCGATGGCCTCGAGCACCTCGCGGCGGAAGAGCTTGAAGCCGCCGGTGAGGTCCTTCACCGGGATCTTGAGGATGCCGCGCGCGTACAGGGAGCCGCCGCGCGACACGCAGCGCCTGACGAGGCCCCAGTTCTCGGTGCCGCCGCCGTCGACGTAGCGGGAGCCGAGCACGAGGTCGGCGTTCTCGCTCGCCCGCAGGAGCTCCGGCAGGTAGCGGGGCTGGTGCGAGAAGTCCGCGTCCATCTCGATGAGCTTCTCGTAGCCGCGCTGGAGCCCCCAGCGAAACGCCGCGATGTACGCCGTGCCGAGGCCGAGCTTGGCGGGCCGGTGCAGCACGTGCACGCGCGGCTCGCGGGCGGCGATGAGGTCGGCGACGCGGCCGGTGCCGTCGGGGCTGTTGTCGTCGATGACGAGCACGTCGACGGCGACGGTGTGCAGGATCTCCTCGATGAGCGACGAGAGGTTCTCGCGCTCGTTGTACGTGGGCAGGCATACGAGCGCTGCGCTCTTCGGGGGCTCGTGCATTCAAGGCGCTGTTACGTCAGCGCCGCCGCCGCGCCAAGGCCGCGCACGCGACGCTCGACAGGGCGAAGAACGCGCATGCGCCCAGCCGGGACGCGTCGTGCGCCATGGCCACCACGGGGTTGGTGAAGCCGAGCGGCCATTCGGGCCCGCCGAGCACGGCGGTCACCTCGTGAAGGACGGGCGACACGGACAACAGCGCCAGCAGCGCGGCGACGGTGACGACGAGGCGCGTGGCCTTGTGGCGCACCCGGCGCGTCACCGCGGCCGCGAACAACGCGATGAACGCCGCGTAGAGCACCAGCACGGCGAGCTCGTCGACGGAGAGCGCGTGCGGCACGACGTCGCTGAACCACCCCGCGCTCGCCGGCGACGGGTCGGGCATGGGCGCCGCGGCCCCCGGGAGGCGCGCGGGCCCGGGGACGGCCCACGCGAGCACCAGGCCGGCGGCGGCGGCGGCGGACGCAAAGAGCGCGCGTCCCGCCGGAGCCCCACCCTCCGACGACGACGACGACGGCGACGACGACGGCGACGACGACGACGACGACGACGACGACGACGACGACGACGGCGAGAACGCGCAACAGACCTCGTACAGCACCACGGCCGCCATGAACGCGAGCACCTGCCAGCTCGCGGCGATCTCGACGCCGGTGCGGTCGCGCACGTTGCTCGCGTCGAGGAAGTGCAGCGAGACGGCGACGAGCGGCGGCAGGCCGGCGAGGGCGGCGGTCACGACGGTGCGGCGCAACAGCCGCCGCGGCGTCGACCGCGGCGCGAGCAGCGAGCGCGCGAGCAGGAGCGCGGCGGCGGCGAGGAGCGCGTCGATGGCGAGCCCCGCGACGACGAGGGGCGCGAAGCCGGCGGCGTTGTCGCCGCTGACGTACGCGCCGAGCGCCACCGCCCCGGGGATGCCCGCGAGCCCCGTCGGCGCAGCCGCGAACAGCATCGACAGCGGCGCCGCCAAGCGCGCGCGCGACGCGAGCGACGACGCGCCGACGCCGACGGCGGCGAGGGCGACGCCGTGCGCGACGAGGAGGCCTGCGACGACGGCGACGTCGGCCGCGGAGGCGCCGCCGTAGAGGAAGGCGAGCGCGAAGGCGGGCAGGCAGGCGAGCGCCGCCGGCGCCGCGGCGGCCAGGAGCGCGACGAGCTTGCCGACGACGATGCGCGAAGGCGACAGCGCGCTCACCTGCAGCAGCGGCAACGTGCCGCGCTCGCGCTCGCCGGCGAGCGCGCTCGAAGCGGCCGACGGCAGGAGCAGCGACTGGAGCGCGAGCACGACGCCGGCGACCGCCGCGAGGATCACCCGGCCCGCCGGCGTCGGCGTGCCGTAGGACGCCAACGACGCGGCGCCGGGCTCCGCGCCCAGCTCGACGGCGAGCGCCACGAGCAGCGCGACGCAGCCGGCGCCGGCGGCGACGACGGGGACGGCGGCGCCGCGGAGGGCGACGGCGGCGTCCTTGTCGAGGACGGCGTTGTCGACGACGAGCGCCGCGAGCGTGGAGCGCAGGGAGCGACGCGGCGACGACGTCATGACACCCCCTCGGCGCGGGCGGCCCGCGCGGGGCGGCCGGTCACGGTGAGGAACAAAGCCTCGAGGTTGATCTTCTCGGGCACGAGCTGCACCACGCCGACCCCGGCGTCGACGAGCGCGCGCGCCATGCGCGCCTGCACCGCGGGCGGGCCTTCGACGGTGCACGCGAGCATCTGGCCGTCGGCGAAGACGTCGACGACGCCTGCGACGGCGCGCACGGCGTCCGCGGCGGCGCCCGCGTCGCCGTCGACCTCCACGAGGACGCGCCGCGGCATCTCGTTGCCGCCGCCGAGGGCGCGCAACAGGTCGTCGATGCGGCCGGCGGCGGCGACGCGCCCGCGCTCGAGGACGACGACGGAGTCGCAGAAGTCGCCGAGCTCGCTGAGGATGTGCGAGGAGACGAGGACGGTCTTGCCGCGCGCGCCGAGCTTCTTCAAGAGCTCCTTGAGCTCGATGCGCGCGCGCGGGTCGAGCCCGCTGGCCGGCTCGTCGAGGAGGAGGACCGCCGGGTCGTGCAGGAGCGCGCGGGCGACGCACACGCGCTGCGTCTGGCCGCGCGACAAGCCGGCCGCGGGCCTGTCCACGATGGCGGCGAGGCCACACAGACCCACGACGTCGTCGAGGGCGCGCCGGCGCGCGGCGCGCGGCAGGCCCGACGCCGCCGCGAAGAACGCGAGCAGCTCGCGCACCGAGAGCGCGTCGTACAGCGGCGCGTGGTCGGGGACGAAGCCGAGCCGCTTCCGCACCTCGAGGGGCGCCTCGCGCACGGAGGCGCCGGCGACGCGGGCTTCGCCGGCGAAGTCCTCGTCGAGGGTGGCCAGGATGGACATCAGGGTGGTCTTGCCCGCGCCGTTCGGGCCCACGAGGCCGCAGAGCGCGCCGGCCGGGAGCGAGAAGCTCACGCCGTCGAGCGCGCGCGTCCCTTCGTAGGAGCGGGACACGGCCTGAACCTCGAGAGCGACGGCGACGGCGCCCGCGGCGGCGCCGACGGTGACGGGCGCGGCGGCGGCGCTCACGGGGCCCCCCGCGCCGGCTGCGCGCGCAGCTCGACGCCGAGGAGGGCGCCGTCGGCGCGCCGGGCGACGGCGGCGCCGCAGGCGTGAGACGGGGGTTCCGCGGGCGCGCCCGCGTCGCGGTCGCGCTCGCAGCCGGCGACGATCTCGCGCACGAGGCGCTGCTCGGGGACGGGGAGCGCGGTGAACGCGCCGCTGTAGGGGACGCCGGACTCGATCACGGCGGTGGCCTTCGCGCCGTGCGCGGGGACGCCGCGCGCGAAGCGCCAGGGGCCGTCGAGCAGCACGGCGTCGAGGGGCTCCTCGAGCCCGTCTTTGACGACGTCACCGCTGAGCTGCACCGCGCCCGGACGCGGCGACGGCCGGCTCCACACGCCGACGAGGCCCGCGTCGGAGCGGACCTCCATGGCCGCGCGGGTGTCGTCCAGGCTGCCGGCGGGCGCACGGAGCTCGGCGTGGCTGCCGCTGGTCTCGCCGACGAGCGTGACCGCGACGAGCGGCGCCGCGCCGTGCACCTCGGTCACGGCGTTGCTGCGCGGCCGCGCGGCGTCGACGCCGGTCTCCCACGACGCGTCGGGGCCGGTCCACGTCACCACGCGGGCGCGCGCCTCGCGCGGGACGGTGGCGATCTTCAGGACCCACAGCGCCGCGCACGTCGCGACGGCGACGGCCGCGGCGCGCAGGAGCACCGCGCGCCACGCGCTCCGTCGCCGCCCGCGCACGAGCACGACGACCACGGCGAGCAGGCCCGCGAGCGCCAACGCGAACGCCGCGCCGCGCGGCGGCGCCACCGCGAGCGCCACCGCCGCCGTGTGCACCGCCGGGAGCCCGTCGACGTCGAGCATCTGTGGCCACGACCACAGGCTCGGCCGCGCGGCCAGCACGCTCGCCAGCGCGCCGTCCGCGTCCGCGCCGGGCGCGAGGCGAACGACGAGGCCGGCGCCCGCGGGCGCGGCGACGGTGCCCTCGGGCACCGTGAGGGTCAGCGGGGCGCCGTCGTCGAGCGCGGCCGCCGGCGCCGCCTCGACGGCGCTCGTCGACGACGACGGGTCGGCGCCCCGCCCGCCGGGGAGCGAGGGCCGGGTGACGACGCCGCCGCGGGCGACCCAGGCGGCCACGGCGGGCGCGAGCCGCGGGTCGAGCGGGCCGTCGACGATCAGCGCGCTGAAGCCGTCGAGGAGCCCGGGGTGCGCGACGAGGATCTCGGCGGTGACGGGGATCTCGGAGACGCCGCCGTCCACGACGTCGCGCCCGCCCATCGCGTTGGTCTTTTCCTGCGGCGCGAGCTGGATGGCGCGCACCCGCGCCCCGGGCTCGAGCGTGGCGACGACGTGCGCGGCACGCACCGTGGGCGAGCAGCAGGTGCGCTCCTCGCCGGCGGCGCTGAGGCGGGCGTGGATGCCGTCCGGACCCACGGGCGCCTCGACGTCAACGGGCGCGCCGCCGACGACGACGTGCACGGTGTGGCGCACCGCGCAGCGCCAGCTCGCGCACACGGCGACATCGACGACGCGGGCGCCGCCGCGCTCGACGGCGGGGCTCGCGGTGGCCGAGATGCGCAGGGGCACCCGCAGCGGGCGCTCGACGGCGGCGACGGCGGGCGTGAAGGTGACCTGCGCGCCGGCGATGTCGACGAGCTGCCTCGGCGCCGCCGCCGCCGGCAGCGCGGCGAGCAGCAACATCGGGAGGAGGAGCGCCGCGCGCATCAGGGGTGGGAACGGACGATAGCGCCGAAGGATTTCCCGCCCCTGTGCAACGCGCACAGCCGCGCGGCTCAGCCCCGCAGGCGAGCGCGCAGCGGCCGCTCGACGAAGACCAGCACGGCGACGCTGAGGGGGACCGCGATCACCCCCGCGGCGAGCGCCGTGGCCGGCGGGAGCTCGCGGACGTGCAGCAGCGCGAGCGCCCACAGGAAGACGGGCACGTGCAGCAGGTAGAGCGCGTAGCTGGCGTCACCGAGGAGCCGCATGGGCTTCGCCGAGAGCGCGCGCGCGACCGGGCCGCCGCCGCCGGCGAGCCCCATGACGACGACGACGAACACGGGCGCGAGCAGCCCGTTGTGCACCACCAGCGACGGCACCAGGCCCGAGGCGGGCACGGCGACGGTGACGGCGAGCGCGACGAGCGTCGCCCACGCCGGCACGCGGCGCCCGTCGACGAAGAAGCGCGCGGCGGCGACGCCGACGAGGAAGTCGGGCAGGCGCGCGAGCGGGCTCAGCTTCACGGCGTTCAACCAGGAGCCCTCGTCGACGATGCGCGGGGCGTGGCCGAGGCCGTCGGGGTCGAGCGCGAGGTAGACGATCGGGAGCGCCAGGCCCGCGAGCCACACCGCCCCCGCGGCGAGCGCGCCGGCGCGCGCGGACATCCGACGGTGCAGCAGCGGCAGGACGAAGGGGAAGAGCGCATAGAAGAACAGCTCGCACGACAGGGACCACGCGGGAGGGTTCCAGCGCAGCGCCGCCGGCGGCACCCACGCCTGCAGCCCCGTCGCGACGAGCAGGAGCGAGCGCGCGCCGAGGGCGTCGGTGACGATGCCCTTGCTCCGCGCCGCGGCGCCGATGGGCAAGGCCACCAGCAGCGCCAGCCAATACACCGGGGCGATGCGGGCGAAACGGGCGCGGGCGAAGGCGCGCTTGTCGTCGACGGCGGGGCCGTAGACCCACGACAACACGAACCCCGACAGCACGAAGAACAGCGTGACGGCGACAGGGCCGGCGGCGGCGAAGCGCGCGAGCGGCCCGCTCTCGTCGACGACCACGGGGCGCAACGCGTGGTAGATGACGACGTGAAAAGCGGCGAGGAAGCGCAGCCCCGTGAGCGCCGGCAGGTCCCCGCGCGAGGAGGTCATGCCGCGCGGCTCACGCCGGGCGCTCGCGGATGGCGGCGGTGATGACCGCTTCGCACGCGCGCTCGCCGTCGACGGTGGCCCTGCCCTGCACCTTGGCGATGGACCTCTTTTGGTGGAGCACCTCGACGTCGAGGTCGAGGCGGTCGCCGGGCACCACGATGCGGCGGAACTTCACGTCGTCGATGGACATGAGGTACGCGACGTGCGTGGTGGGATCGAAGCCGGAAAACGTCGAGGTCAACACCGCCGCCGCCTGCGCCAGCGCCTCGATCTGCAGGACGCCGGGCATCACCGGCAGCCCCGGGAAGTGGCCGTTGAAGAAGGGCTCGTTGGCGCTCACGTTCTTGTAGGCCTTCACGCGCTTGCCGGGCTCGAGCGCGACGACGCGATCGACGAGCAGGAACGGGTAGCGGTGCGGGAGCACGCGGGTGATCTCGGCCCAGCGCAGCGGGGTCGACGGCGCGGCCTCCTGCGTGCCGGGCTCTGTGGTGTCATCGCTCATCGCTTGGCTCCCGGGGTTTTGCTTCGAGGGCGCGCACGCGCCGCTCGAGGGATTCGAGGTGCTGCATGCGCGCCATGGCGCGCAGCCAGGTCATGTGCGGGATGGCGGGGGTGCCGGAGACCACGGCGCCGTCGTCGATGCTGCGTGTGACCCCCGCTTGACCGCCGACGCGGGCGCGGGCGCCGACGCTGACGTGCTCCTTGACGCCGGACTGTCCCGCGAGGACGGCGCCGGCGCCGATGCGCGCGTCGCCGGCGATGCCGACCTGGGCGATGACGACGACGTTCTCCGCGATGACGACGTCGTGGCCGATCTGCGCGAGGTTGTCGACCTTGGTGCCGCGGCCCACGCGCGTGTCGCGCAGGACGCCGCGATCGACGCAGACGTTGGCGCCGAGCTCCACGTCGTCCTCGAGGACCACGCCCGCGACGTGGCGCACGGGGAGGTTCTGGTCGCCGTCCGGCGCATAGACGAAGCCCTCGTCGCCGACGACGCAACCGGGGCCGACGACGACGCGGTCGCCGAGGCGCGCGCAGCCGAGGACCACGGCGCCGGCGCCGACGCGGCAGTCGCGGCCGACCACGGCGCCGTCGCCGACGTGCGCGAGCGGCCCGATCGACGTGCCTGCGCCGAGGGTGCAGCGGCCGACGACCGCGAGGGCGCCGACGGCGGCGGCGCCGCCGAGGACCGCGGCCGGGTCCACCACGGCGCTCGGGTGCACCCCCGCCGCGCGCGGGGCGCCGCCGGCGGGGTGGAGCGCGTCGATGGCGAGGGCGAGCGCGCGCGGCGCCGACGCCGCCGCGAGCACGGCGCACGGGAGCTCGTGGGCGTGCTCGGCGGCGAAGCCCTCGTCGACGAGGAGCGCCGTGGCCTGCGTCGAAAACGCGGCCTTCCGCTCGGGGGCGGAGTGCGCGAAGCCGACGTCGCCGGCGCCGGCTTCGTCGACGACGCGGACGCGCCCGACCTCGAGGTCCGCGTCGCCGAGCAGGCGCGCCCCGATCCGTTCCGCGAGGTCCGACAGCTTCATGGCCCGCCTGCGCGTGCCTCCGGAGGCGGGGGCCACCCGCGCCCTACTTCTTCTTGGTGTGCTTGTTGCCGTAGGCGTCGTTGTAGCGGCGGATGAGCTCGTTGGTGAGGTCGAGCGCGCCCTTGGCGTAGAGCACCGCCGACTTTTCGACGATGAGCGTGTAGCCCTGCTCCTCTCCCATGGTCTGCAGGATGACGCCCATCTTCTTGAAGATCCCGGCGGTGGCGTCCTGCTCGCGCTTGCTGAGCTCCTGCTGGAGCTGGAAGTAGAGCTGCTGCGTCTCCATGAGCTGCTTTTGCAGGTCGTTGAGCTTGTCCTGCTTCACCTCGGGCTTCATCATGGTGCCGCGGGAGTCGAGCTCTTCCTTGAGCGCCTTGAGCTGGTTCTGCTTGGCGTCGAGCGTCTTCTGCTTCTCGTCGAATTCCTTCTTGAGCTTGGCCTTGGCCGTGGCGCCTTCGTCGACCTCGTTCAGCGCACGCTGGAGGTCGACGTAGCCGAGCTTGGTGTCTTCGGCGCGGAGGGGGGAAGCGACGGCGAGGCCCGAAGAGAGGGCGAGGACGGCGAGGATGAAGCGGGTCATGCGCTGTGTCTCCCTGCTCCGACGACGCGAGGCAAGAGGGTATTTACGACCGCAGGGGGCGGCCGCGTGGGAGGTCTTCAGGCGTGCGAGCGGGCCGCGCCGATGACGTGGAGCAACAGCGTGTTGGTTCGCTGGCTCGACTGAAGCGGCTGCTTGAACAACACCACGGCGGTGTCGCCGGGCCTGCCGAAGCCGCGCGTCTCCAGCCGCTGGTCGATGGCGGCGAAGAGGTCCTCCGAGGTCTTGGGTGGGTCGATGACGTCGGCGGCGACGCCCCAGGCGAACGCGAGCCGACGCTGCTCGGCGGGGCTCGGCACCAGCGCCAGGATGGGCACCTTGGGCCGGTAGTCCGACACGAGCCGGGCGGTGTTGCCGCTCGTGGAGTACACGACGATGGCCTCGGCGCCGAGCTCGTGGGCGGCGCGCACGCCGGCCTGCGAGACGGCGTTTTGGAAGTCCTGCGCCTCCTGCGCCGCGAGGAAGTCCACCTTCACATAGCGCGCGCGATCGCTCTGCTCCGCCTCCTTGACGATGCGCGCCATGGTCTCGACGACGCGCTCGGGGTGCTTGCCCGCGGCGGTCTCGCCCGAGAGCATGACGGCGTCGGCGCCGTCGAGCACGGCGTTGGCGACGTCGCTCGCCTCGGCGCGCGTGGGGCGGGGGTTGGTGATCATGCTCTCGAGCATCTGCGTGGCCACGATGACGATCTTGCCGCGGCGGTTTGCCTGCTCGCAGATCATCTTCTGGAGCGTGGGCACCTTCTCCGTGGGCATCTCCACGCCGAGGTCGCCGCGGGCGACCATCACCCCGTCGCTCTCCTCGAGGATGCCGTCGAGCTGATCGATGGCCTGCGGCTTTTCCAGCTTGGCGATGACCAGGGGGCGCGACTTCCCCTGGGCCAGCTCGCGCCTGAGCATGCGCACGTCGTTGCGCGCGCGAACGAACGAGAGCGCCACGGCGTCGACGCCGACCTCGGCGCCGAAGTGGGCGTCGCGGATGTCCTTGTCGGTGAGGGACGGCGCCGACACCTTGGTGTTCGGCAGGTTGATGCCCTTTTTGTCCTTGAGCACGCCGCCGTGGATGACCTCGCAGGTGACGTCGCGATCGGTCCGCTCGAGGACCTTGAGGGTGAGGTTGCCGTCGTCGAGGAGCACGAGCTCGCCCTCGGAGACGTCCCGCGGGAGCGCCTTGTACAGCGTGCCGAAGCGCTCCGCGGTGCCGACGACATCGTCGACGGTGATGACCGTGCGCGACCCCTCCGCGAGGTGGATGGCGCCGCCCTCCATGGTGAGGCAGCGGATCTTGGGGCCCTGGAGGTCCTGGAGGATGGCCACGGGCTTGCCGAGCTTGCCCGCCGCGGCGCGGACGCGATTGACGAGCGTGCGATGGAAGTCGTGGTCACCGTGGCTGAAGTTGAGCCGGGCGACGTCCATCCCCGCCGCGATCAGGCCCTCGATGGCCTCCGCCGACGACGACGACGGGCCCAACGTGCAGATGATCTTGGCTCGACGCATGTTCCTACCTGTCCAGGCGGTCCACGCCGCCGGCGAATCCGAAGAGCCGGCCATAGCACACGCCCAGCGTGACGACAGTCAGCGGAATTGTGACGAGGAGACCGAGGCCGCAGGCGAGCGAGCCTCCGAAGTTGAGCGCGCCGAGCACGAGGAACACCACGACGTGCGCGCCGAGCTGCGCGTTCACCGCCTCCACCGACGTCTTGAGCGCGGCCCACGCGGGGACGTCGCGATCGATGACCAGCAGCGGCGTGTAGGCGGTAGCCATGGCGAGGTAGAGCCCGGGCACCACGAGCACGACGAGGCCGAGCGCGACGACGAGCCCCACGAGGAGGCCGCTCACCACGAGGCGCTTCCACCGCGAAAAGCCCGCGAAGAAGTCGTTGAGCTCGACGGAGCGCCCCGACGCCGCCCGCAGCGCGACGGTGCCGAAGCCCCCGCCCTGCAGCGGGCCGAGCGCGAGCACGCCGATGCCCGTGCTCGACAGCGCGCTCGACGCGAGCCCGATGATGACCGTGCCGACCGCGAGCGGCCCGAGGCGGCCCTTCACGAGCGCCCAGGCCTCCTTGACGGCGTCGACAGCGACGTCGTTGCGGGTCTCGAGGGTGGCGGGCTCCGGCGCCACGAGGAGCGGCGTGGCGGGCACGACCGAGACGATCCGCGGGGGACCGGCCGGCGCCGGCGGGGCCGGGGACGGGGCCGTCGGGGGCGCGGCCCTCAGGGGCACGGGCGCCGGGGGCACGGGCGCCGGGGGCGCGGCGGCCGGGGGCGCGGCGGCCGTGGCCTCCACCTGCACGCGGACGGGGGACGCGACGACGGTGGCGTCGGGCATCCTGCCGCCGCACTCGCCACAGAAGCGGATCTCGTCCGGCCACTCCGCCCCGCACTGGGGGCAGGGCCGCGTCGGCGTGGGAGCCCCGCTCATGGCCCCGCCTAACACGCGTTGAGCAAGGCGAAAACGCGGGCTACACCTCCCGCATGCTGCGCCTCCCCCGCCTCGCCCGCGCCTCGCTCCCGTCCGCGCAAGCCACCCGCGCTGCGCTCCTCGCCGTCGTCACGGTGGGCGTGGGGGCGGGTTGCCGCAACTGCGACAACCTCGGCGCCGTCAAGGCCGCCGGCGCCATCGAGCCCGCCGTGTTCGAGTTCGGCCCGCTCACCGCCGGCAGCCAGTGCCAGGCGCTGCTGCAGGTCACCAACCACGGCCAGGAGGACCTCTCCGTGAGCGGGTCCTCGCTCGAGAACACCAACGGCGACTTCACGCTCAAGAAGGCGCCCGCGCTCGTGCGCATCGGCGCGGCCGAGGACCTCCTCGTCGACTACACCGCCAACGGCAACAACGGCGACCTGCAGTCCACCGGCATCAAGCTGCAGACCGACGACGCGGACGACAACGGCATCCTGCGCGCCACCATCACCGCCATCGTCACCACGGAGCCCGCGGCGTCCGTGAAGACGCGCTGCGGCGCGGCGGACGCCGAGGTCTCGCCGTGCGCCAGCCTCGACTTCGGGGCCACGCAGGTGAACGGCTCGGGCATCACCCTCGGCGTGAAGGTCGTCAACGACGGCAACGCCGACATGCACATCTCGTTCGCCGCCATCAACGAGGGCAACCCGGACTTCACGCTCGACAGCGTGCTCCTCGGCAGCTCCGTCGTCACGGACTTCCCGCAAAACGCCATCACCCTGCCGCCGGGCCGCTCCACCGACTGCGGGCAGCCCACGGGCACGGACGCCAACGTCGCCACGTTCAACGTGCACTACGCCCCGAGCGCCCTGGGCGCCGACGTCGACACGCTGGTCATCACCACCGACGCCGTCGACAGCCCCGAGGTGGACGTGCCGCTGTCCGGGGCGGGCTCCGACATCGGCATCGTGATGACGCCGGCCACCGTCAACTTCGGCGCGCTCTCCGAGGGCGACAGCGACACCGTCGACGTGCGCGTGGCCAACGTGGGCACGTCGCAGGCCAGCGTGAACGACGCCTGCATCGACGTCGAAAACGACGGCACCTGCGACGCGCCGTGCACCGGGCAGGCGTCGGACTCCGCGCTGTCGGGCACGCTCACGTGCAAGGTCACCACCACCGACGGCTCCTTGGAGAGCCACGGCTTCGTGCTCGCCGCCACCGACGCCGTGGACGGCGGCGCCGACGAGCGCAACATCGCCGTCACCTGGGCGCCCGCCGCCGGCGCGGATCGCATCCCGGCCACGGCGGTGCTGGCGCTGCACTCGAACGTCCTCGGCAACAGGATCTTCACGGCGCCCATCATCGGCGGCTCCATCGGCATCATCGAGGCCTCCACGCCGGACGGCGACTGCACCGGCGGGCCGGACGCCGACGCCTGCGTGCACGCCACCGGCGACGCCGCCGACTTCTCGACGTGGGCGGGCACCGTGACGCTGCGGCTCACCAACACCGGCCAGGCCACGGTGAACCTCGGCACCATCGAGAAGGACGGCAACGCCGGCATCATCGACGACTACGCCCTCGGCGCGCCCTCGCAGACGGCCATCGCCCCGGGCGACCACGCCGACATCGTGCTCACCTACGACGAGTCCACCGGCGGCGACGCCGGCGCCTCCGACGAGATCATGAACGTGCTCGTGCACCACGACGGCGCCGGCGCCCTGACCACCATCGTCGTCGACGTCATCCCCCCCACGTGATGTCCGCTCCAGCGTGGGCGTGGGGCGCGCCGCCGGGGCGCGCGCTGTCGGCGTGAGGCCCTACCTGCTGCTCGGCGTCGGCGTCCTCTCGGTGGGCGCGGCCGCCATCCTCATTCGCGAGGCGCACGCGCCCACGCTCGTCATCGCCTTCTGGCGCACCGTGCTCGGCGGATCGGCCCTCGCCCTCGTCGTCGCCGCGCGGCAGCGGCTGGGCCCGCGCTCCGCCGGTGGCGCGGACGCCCGCCCGCCGCCGGGCATCCCCCGCGGCGAGCACCTGCGCCGCGCGGTGATCGCGGGCCTGCTGCTCGGCGTGCACTTCTGGTCCTGGATCGCGTCGCTCGAAAAGACCAGCGTCGCCGCCAGCGTCGTCCTCGTGTGCACACAGCCCATCTTCGTGGCGCTCCTGGCCCACGTGGTGCTGCGCGAGCGCACCCCGCGCCTCGGCCTCGTCGGCATCGCCGTCGCCTTCGCCGGCGCCGCCCTCATCGCCAAGGACGCCACCGGCGGCAGCGACGACCTCGGCGGTGACGCGCTCGCCCTCGTGGGCGCCGTGGCCATCGCCGTCTACGTCCTCGTCGGGCGCAGGAGCGCCGGCAAGGTCGACGTCATGGCCTACTCGGCCACGGTCTCGCTCGTCGCCGCCGCGAGCCTCGCCGTGCCGCTCGTGTTGTCGTCGGCGTCGCCCGCGGCCGCGCTGCCGCCGACGCCCTCATCGTGGTTCTGGGTCTGCTCGCTCGCGCTCGGCCCGCAGCTCATCGGCCACACGGCGCTCAACGCCGCGCTCGCCCGGCTGCCGGCGCCCGTGGTGTCGGGCAGCATCCTCGGCGAGCCGGTGATCTCGACGGCGCTCGCGTGGCTCGTCCTCGACGAGATCCCCGGCGTCTTCACGCTCGCGGGGAGCGCCGTCGTGCTCACGGGGCTTGTGGTGCTCCTGTGGGCGACGCGGCCGGCGCCTGCTCGCGCGCCGGCGCCGCCCCCGTGAACAGCAGGCAGAGGTCACCGCGGCACGAGAACGCGTCCCCGGCCGGGGCCGAGCCGGACGAGGCGCGCGCCACGAAGCGCATCAGCGACGCGGGTGCTCCCGCGCGCACGCCGTAGGCAGGGAGGACGCCGCCGGCGTCGGCGCACATCGCCAGGCCGTTTTCGGGGACGACGGCGCGCACCACGAACAACCCGCCGGCGAGCGCGTTTTCGTCCTTGTCGTCGAGCACCTCGATGACGGCCTCGATGCGCCGGCCGGCCCACACCTTGTCCACGGCGAGGCCGACGCAGGGCGCGCCGCGCGCGACGCCCACGGCGGTGCGCACGCACGGGCCCTCGGCGCACGGCTTGCCGTCGGGGCCCTTGCCGCGCGTGGCCGGGCGAATCGGCATCGGGGCGAGCCGCAGCTCCGCGTGCTCCGACGTGAGCAGCACGCGCTGGCGCAGCGTGACGTCGTTGCCGAGGAGGTTCATGGCGCCCCTTCCTTTCCACGCGCGCACCGCACCGACGTCGACGCGCTCGCGGCCGAGCAGGAGGTGGTCGATGACGAAGGCGCCTTCGCTGCGCCGCCGCGTGCCGTCGAGGCTGGCGATGTCCGCTGCCAGCCCGCCCTGCACCGGCAGATCCAACGCCTCGCCGAGCTTCTCGTCGACGAGCGTGTGGCTGGCGCCCGTGTCGAGCAGGAAGGGGATGGCGGCGCGGCCGCTCTCGTCGAGGGGCGCGAGCAGCATCGGCCCCGGGCCCACCGCGATGCGCACCACGTTGTCGCGGGCGGTGAGGAAGCCGGTGCCGGGCGGGTAGATGCCGAGCACGCCCTGGTCGACGGCGAACACCATGTCCACCTCGCGCAACACGTCGTAGCCGACGAGCGCGTCCGCCTGCAGGCCGTCCACCACGGTGGCCCGCACGCCGTGCACGCGCACCTTGCCGAGCGTGATGATGCCCACGTCCACGTCGTACGTGTCGATGAGGCGGCCGTGCGCGTCGTGCGTCTTCGCGGGGTAGTGCACGACGCCGGGCGCATCGAGGCCGAGGGCAGCCGCGAGACGGGCGGAGATGGCCGTGGTGCTCGCGCCGGTGTCGAGGAGCACGCGGGTGTCCCTGCCCTGAATGAGCACGTGCGTGACCAGATGCAGACCGGCGCCGATCTCGAGCGGCAGCCACACCGCTTGCGGGTGGCGCAGCGGCAGCTCGGCGATGTCGCCCGCCGCCCCGAACAGCGGCTCGCCCGCGCGTGGCCGGCGCGACAGCGACAGCGGCGGCGGCCCGCGCCGCGGCGTCGGTTTGGCGTCGGGTACGAGCGGTGGCAGGTCCGTCGACGGCGCCTGGTGCGAGACGGGCACCCCCACCAGACGCGGGACCGGCGTCATGGCCGGCGGCAACGACGGCTTCGGGTGGAACGTCGGCCCTCCGCCCATCAAGCTCGCGCAGACGAGGAGCGCGGCCGCGGGGCTCACGGCGCACCCCCTGCGGACCCGCCGCCCACCGCGAGCACCGACGTCGGCTCGAGCGCCGCCCCCCGCTGAAACGAGCTCACACGGTACGCCGCCTTGCGCGCGCGCTGGGTCTTTCCGAGGGGGCGGTGGTCCTCCAGGGCGTGCCACGGGTCGAAGGAGAGCGTGTCGACGAGCTCGTCGATCTCGCGCCCGCGCGCGCCCTCGACGTCCTGCTCGGGGAGCTCGAGCACGGCGACGTCGTGAAACGGGCCCCGCCAGGCCACGGACGCGCGCTCGATGGGCGTGCGCCGCTCGTCGGTGAACAGCTGCGCCTGCACGCGCCAGCGCAGCGGGCCCGAGCGCAGCCGCGCCACGAGGTCCTCGCGGAAGGTGGCGCCGCTCCTGGCCCCGACGTGACGCTCGGGGACCAGCGAGAGCTTGGCCGCCGCCGGCCCGAGCTTCACGGGCACGGCGTTGAAGAACGTGGCGCCCGCGAGCGACGGCGGCTGCGGCACCTGCGCCAGCCGCACCAGGATGCGCGCCGCCGACAGCGGCCCGACGGCGAGCGCGAGCTTGAGCGGCAGGAGCAGCGGGCCGCCGATGCTCGCGCGCGCGAGCGCCAGGAACTCGTCGAACGAGTCGGTGGGCACGGCCGGCGTCTGCACGAAGAGGAAGTCCTGCGTGACGTCGTGCGCGTGGCCGTCGAGCAGCTTGTCGCCCAGGACACCCACGAGCTTGAGGGCGCAGCCGCGCACGTCGAGGATGCCGTCGGGCTGCTTGCGGACGGCGCCGTTCGAGAACCGCACGTAGCAGGGCCACTCGCGCGCCGCCGCGAACACCCCGGACGCGAGCGGCTCCGGCAGGTCGGGCAGCACCCGCATCACGCCGGCCACGCCCGTGTGCCTCTTGAGGTGGAAGACCCGACCCACGGGGCGTCGCGTGCGGCGCGCCACGTCACGGGCGATGTCGGCTATCTCCTGCGCGAAAGAGGCGAAGGACGCGTCCTCATCGTCACCGATGACTTCCTGCCAATCGCGCGACCAATTCACCCGGCTCATGACGCGACACGCTAGCGCGGCCCCACCCGCAGCGACATCCCCGCTGCGCCCTCACGGGTCGAGCGCGAGGTGCTGCGGGTTCTTCGCGTACTGGCAGTTGTCGTAGTCGATGGGGTCCTCCGGCGACGCGACGACGACGCCGCTGCCGTCAGGGGTGGCGGCGCCGAGGGTCTCGATGAAGCAGGCGACGGCGACGTACTCCGCGTCCGACAGCGCCTGGTTGGCGAGGGGCATTCTGCTGCCGGGCACGGTGCCCGTGATGCGGCCCCACAGGTAGCTGCGGTCGAGCGAGCCGGGCTCCACGATGCGCGCGCCGGCGTCGATGTCGTGGGTGTCGGCGCCGAAGACGCCGTTTTCGTTGGGGTCACCCGGGACGAGGCTCGCCAGCACCTCGTCGACGTACTGATCGACGAAGGGGTTGTCGGCGAGGCCGTTGATGGTGACGACGGCGACGTTGCTGCCCGCGGCCATGTCCACCTGCACCTGCCAGTCCGCCGCCGGCAGCAGCACCGGCTTGTCCGGCACGTCCTCGTAGAAATACACGGTGTGCGCCACGACGTCCGACGGCGCGGGGTCGCGCAGCGTGAGGGTCCAGTGGTCGACGGCGTCCCGGTGGGCGTACGCGATCTCGGAGATCATCACGTTGTCGATGACGACGAGATCGCCGGGGCGCTCGCAGAGATCGAAGCCCTGCGTGGGGTCCGGCATCTCGAGGTTGCACCACGCGTCCACCGTCTGCAGCAGCGACCCCGTCGTCGACAGGTCCGGGTAGTTGGACGTGTTGTGGCAGACGCCCGCGTTGGGCGAGCAACTGCGCGACACGATCTTCTGGTGCATGTCGATGGTGCGCGGAAAGAGCCTGCGCGCCTCGCTGACGACGGCGGGCTCGTCGCGCGCGACGGCGGGGCCGTCGACGACGTCGGGCGCCCTGCCGGCACAGCCGGCGGCCGCCAAGGCGAGCGCGGGGCCGGCGAAAAACGGCGCGAGGCGGCGGACGAGCCGCGGCGCCACGGCGATCCATGGGGACGACACGATGCGGCTCATGAAAACAGCTCCGCGACCGGCGCCTTGCCCACGAGGGACGCGCCGTCGATGCCCTGGACGTCGAGGAGCGTGGCGAGGAACGAGCGGATGTCCACCGTGCCCTCCACCGCGTTCATCTGCTCGTCGGTGTGGCCGATGAGCTTGCCCCCTTGCGTCACCGCGCCGCCCATCACCGCGAGCGCCTGGTTGCGCGCGGGGCCGTCGCCGGTGGGCACGTGGTCGCTGCCGTTACCGGAGTTGAAGCCCGTCTCCTCGAACGTGTTGTTGCGGGAGAACTCGCTGAGCGTGACGACGAGGGTCTTGTCCCAATAGGTGCCGCCCTCGGGGTGCGGCATCTGCTTGAGCAGGAAGCTCAGCCCGGTCAACTGCCGGACGAGGTCCTCGCTGCGCGCGGCGTAGGCGTCGTGCTCGATGTCGTGCATGTCGTAGATGGCGCGCGTCACCGCGCACATGGGCGATCCCCCGGAGAAGCAGCGCAGCGCGAGCGCGACGTCGCCGCCCCAGGAGCGGATGCCCGGCTGCGGGTCCCCGATGTCGGCGAGGTCGTGGTCGCCGAGCACCTCGATGAGCTGCGCGTTGCTCACGCCGGCGTCGACGGCCTCGGGGTGGCCGAACACGTCGAGCTTGGGGTCGAGGAGCATGTGCGAAAAGACGCCCGCGTTCTGCTTGGCGATGCGGTAGTTGCGCAGCCGCTTGCTGTAGGCGCGGCTCCTGCGCGCGAGGAACTTCTCGTCGAGTCCCTTGCGCAGGTCGGAATGCCACCCGTCCTTCACGCTCAGCGCGCTCGCGGCGCCGGAGCGCGCGCCGAGGAGCGTGAGCGGACGGCGCTCGCCGTAGATGCCTGCGCCGAGGCCCATGTCCGTGGGCACGATCTCGACGGGAGGCATCACGTCCTGGCTGAAGCCGTCGGCGTACAGCGCGTGGTGGAAGCCCACGAGCGACAGGATGCCGGTCTCCCCCTCGGTGAAGCCCGTGGACGCGCGGCGGTGGCCCGCGACGTGGTCCACCTCCACAGGCCCGTCGGGGTTCTGATCCACGCAGGCGAGCACGGCGACGTCGGCAGTGACGTCGGCGAACGCGGGGACCTCGCCGAGCGACGACGCGTAGGACTTGCGGCCGCACGCGGCGCCGAGCGTCCACTCCGTGCCGTCGGCGGCGGGCTGCGTGCCGAAGGGGTTGTGCTGGAAGGCGCCCACCGCGTTGAAGGTGCAGTGCGAGCGGAAGCCGCCCTGCGCGTTCAAGACGAGCACGTGGCGCACGGCGCCGAAGGCCTCCGTGGCGGCGCGGGCGCGCTTGGGCAGCAACAGCGTGGGAGCCGCGGCGACGGCGGCCGACGAGGCGGCGAGCTTCAGGAAGGAGCGGCGTTTGATCTTCATGCGTTCACCCGTCCTTCAACGAAAGAGGAATTCGGCGCTGCCCGCGATGGCGGTGCAGGCCTCGGAGATGAGCTCGTCCTTGCTGACCCCCGGCGGGGCCGCCGCCTCGATGGCCGCGACGTCATCGTCGGTGGCGGGCCGTGACAGCATCAGCGGCACCAGGTGCTCCATCACGGAGCGCGGCGTGACGTCGCCGCCGGGGACCGCGAGGTCGTCGACGCCGGGCGCGCAGAACGCCTGGGCGATGCCCTCCTGCAGGATGGCGTACGACACGCCCGCCGGCTTCTGGCGCGTGGCCTGGAAGCCGGGACAGCCGCCGAGCATGCGCGCGTACTGCGTGTACGTGGTGTCGTAGACGAGCACGCCGTTGAAGGGCGTCAGCCGGCCCCGGTCCTCGCGCATGTCGAAGAGCCGCTGCGCCATCTCGTTGTTCTGCTGCGCGGTGATGGTGCCGTCCTGCACCGCCTGGAGGAGCTGGAAGTACGGGAAGCCGTCGCCGTAGCGGTTGTCGCAGCCGCCCATGTCGTACGACGTCACCTGCTGAAGCCCCGCGAGCCAGACCTCCGCAGGCACGGACTTGGACGGCCCGACGAGCAGGGGCGGCGGCGGGTCGGCGCCGTCGTCGTCGACGCTGACGCCGTCCTTGACGTCGGACGTCTGCGTGTACAGCCACGACGTGAGCACCATGCGCTCCGCGCCGGGGTAGTCGCCGGTGTCGGTGAGGTAGTCCGCGATCACCTGGCGGACCTCGGGGAAGAGGAAGCCCGGCGTGCGCAGGTCCCGCTCGCCCTCGTCCCAGTCGAGGAAGCGGTTGAGGATGTCGTCGGCGGCGGCCTCGGCGAAGGTGGGCTGCGACACGAAGAGCTCGCCGGGCACGCGCAGCACCGCGCGGGTGGCGTCGTCGAGGTCCTCCATCGCGATCCCGTCGTAATTCGTCCGAACGGACTCCGGAAACTCGAGCGCCGCGCCGCCGAGCATCGTCGTCGAGCAGCGCGCGAGCGGCTCACACAGGCCCGGGGTGATCACCGGGGTGTAGCGGTAGAGCACGGGGAAGTCGGGGTCGGCGTCGTAGCGCACGAGCCACTCGCGAAAGAGCGCGGCCAGCTCCGCCTCCTCCGCCTCCGTCGACGGCCGCCCCATGAACGTGCGGAACACGCGCCGCACGCGGCCGCGGGCGTCGAGGTCGGTCAGATCGGTCATGAGGCCGGGGTGCGCGATGGCCTCGATGGCGAACTCGGCGTAGTCGAGCTCGCCCCTCTGCATCTGATCCACGAGCCCGTAGAGGTCCTTCAAAGAGCGCCAGTCGCCGACGACGTCGTTGAGTTGGAAGCGGTTGGCCCAGTGCCGCTCGCTCGTGACGAGGTAGTCGTCGGTGCCCTGCATCTCGAGGACGACCTCGTCGAGCGGGCGCCCGCTGCAGGTGGCGTCGGCCTCGTCGGCGCTCATCGGGCGCCCGAGCAGATCGACGGCGAGCCGCGCGCAGAGCTCCCGGGGCGTCGCGATCTTCGGCTCGACCTTCAGCGCGCGAAACGACGGCAACAGCGACGCGTTGATGGGGTTGTCGATATCGCACGCCTGACAGAACGACGGCGGCGCCGCGGCCTGCTGCTGCGGGCAGCCGGCGGCGGCGAAGAGCGCGGCGGGAGCGAGGCAGATCAGAACGCGGCGCATGCGGCCCCCTCGAAGACTGGCGTTAGACACAGCAAACCACATGCCGCGAAAAAGCGTGCGTCGCGCGCACGCTCCGAGGGCGCCCATGTCGTCGTGGGTGCGGCGAGAGGCGCGGCCGCGGCACACGGATCAGCGACCGGAGGGAGCGGCCGCGCTCGAGAAGCGACCGGAGGGAGCGGCCGCGCTCGAGAAGCGACCGGAGGGAGCGGCCGCGCTCGAGAAGCGACCGGAGGGAGCGGCCGCGCTCGAGAAGCGACCGGAGGGAGCGGCCGCGCTCGAGAAGCGACCGGAGGGAGCGGCCGCGCTCGAGAAGCGACCGGAGGGAGCGGCCGCGCTTGAGAAGCGACCGCGATCAACCGGCCTGGCCGGTCTTGTACTTCTCGAAGGTCGGGTTGCCCTGGAGGCTCTTGAGGTCCGGATCGGACTGAAGGGTGTTGAGCTGGACGTAGCCGTTGAGCAGCGCGATGCGCAGGTAGCGGAGGGCCTGGGCGGTATCCCCCTTGAGCGCGTAGACGCAGGCGATGTTGTAGTAGGCGTCGCCGATGGCCGGGTTGGCCTCGATGGCCTTCTTGTACCAGTCGAGCGCCTCGTCGTAGCGCTCGCGGGCGTAATACGTGACGCCGACACCGATGTATCCCTCGGCGTAGTTCGGGTCCACCTTGGTGGCCTCGATGAACTTGGCGCGCGCCGCCTCGGCGTCGCCGTCGTTCTCCTTGAGGGTGGCGTTGGCCTCGGCCGCGAGCTTCTCCGCCCGCTGCCGCGGGGTGCCGCTCCCCTTGCTGACGCTCGCGGCGTGGCCGGCGCGCGCCGACTTGCGGAAGGCCACGGAGTCGCCCTTGAGCGGCGTCTCGCACTTGCCCGTCTCGAGGTGGACGGCGCCCGAGAGCGCGGCGCCGCCGTGCGTGATGAGCAGCATGGCGGCGCCCTGCACGGGCCCGCTGCAGCCGGTGCCGACCTTGCACGCGTGCAACGTGCCCACGATGGAGTCGTCGAGGCGAGAGCCGTCGAGGACCTTTTGGCCCTTGGGGAAGCCGCACGGGTTCTTCTTTTCGGCGATGGTGCCCGTGACGATGCCGCCCTTCTCCCGGACGGCCACCCGGCCGAGCGGCGAGCTGAACGTGCCCGAAAGCGGCCCCGCGATCGCGGGCGCCGCCGCCGTGACGCCGGAGATGAGCAAGGTTGCATAAGCGAATTGACGCATCGGCATCACGCGGCTCCGTGTCGGATCTCTGACGACAGCATACGCTCGCCATTCACCGCGCGGTCAGCGCGCGTCGTGCATCCGCCGGATGGATCCCGAACATCCGCGACGAGAACGTTGACACCGCGAGGCCGCCGCTCGTACCGTCGCACTCTCGCATTTGCCGACGAGGGGACGATGAAGCGGAAGGTCGACGTCACTCTCCTCGGCCACCGCTTCACGGTTCGTACAGAGAGAGACGAGGCCTGGGTCCAGCGGCTCGCCGCGCACCTCGCGCGCCGCCTCGAGGACGCGCGCCGCCAGATGCGCACGGCCTCGCGGGAGGAGCAGGTGCTCTTCGTCGCCCTCGGCCTCGCCGACGAGCTCTTCGAAGAGGTCGAGCGCTCCGCCGGCGCCCGCGCCGAGGTGCGCCGGCACACCGAGGCGATGATCGGCAAGCTCTCCGCCGTCCTCGGCGAAGCGGCGCTGCGAGATGGGGCGCTCCGCGAAGCTGCCCTCGGGGATCTCGTCGAGGATGACAGCGACGAGGTCGCGGTCGTCCACCGTCAGATCTGACCTTTTCGCGGATCGGGCGTTCGTCCGGCATGTCTCAGCGCTGACGTCGTCACCCGTCGGTGTTAGATTGATCCTTGCCGGAGGGCCGCGTCGGGAAAAATGCTCTGAACCGTACTCATGTCTTCGGGAGCCGCTCCGTACGGGTTTGTGCAAGCTGCCACGTCGCAGAAGCCTTCCCCCGTACTCTTGTGCACCCACCTGGTTGAGCCAGGTTCAAGACATCGTCCCCGAACGGCCTCCGGCGTTTTTGTTCGGTCGGCCATCGCCGACCTCACGAGCGCGCTTCGCGCGCTTCGCGCGCGGCTCGCTCCGCTCGCGGGCGGCTCCCGAGGTCGCCTTTGTTGCCGGAGCGACTTCGGCGGCTGCCTCCGCCGCGCTTCGGATCTTCAGGGGGCGCCTTCGCGATGACGACCGACGATGTGACGCGCAAGCGGGGTTGCGGCGCGGGGACCGACCGCGCGCCCGGCAGAGCCGGCTCGTGTTGACCGGCGATCTCCTCGGAGACAAGCGCGCGCTCCGGTCGCGCATGCGCGCGGTCCTCGCCGCCCTCGACGAGGCTTCGCGCGACGCCGCCGCCCGCACCGTCGTCGCGCCGCTCCTCGCCGTCGCCGGCGGCGGGCCCGTCGCGCTCTTCGCGTCGATGGGCCACGAGCTGTCCACGGAGCCCCTCGACGAGGCGCTGCGCGCCCACGGCGTCGCCCGCGTGCTGCCGCGCGTGACCGGCGACGAGCTCGTCTTCCGCGCCGTCCCCGGCGACGTGCGCGCCGCCGCCCTGCCCCCCGCGCACTTCGGGGCCCCCGAGCCTCCCGCCGACGACCACCGCTTCCCCGTCGTCGACCTCGCCCGCTGCAGCGCCGTCGTCGTCCCCGGCCTCGCCTTCGACGGCGACGGGTGGCGCATCGGCTACGGCAGGGGCTTCTACGACCGCGCCCTCGCCGGCGTCGACCTCGAGCGCGTCGTCGGCGTCGGCTACGACCAGCAGCTCGTCGACCGCGTCCCCCACGGCCCCGGCGACGTGCGCCTGCGCCGCCTGTGCGCGCCCTCGAACGGCGTGTTTCGGGTCCCGCGCTGATCTGCTAGCGGCGGACCATATGCACGAATTCCGGTCCGTCGACGATCAACTGGAGATCCTCAAGCACGGCATCGTGGATCTCGAGGTGGAGGCGGAGCTTCGAAAGAAGCTCGAGCAGTCGCGGCTCGAGAACCAGCCGCTGTCCATCAAGCTCGGCTGCGATCCCACGGCGCCCGATCTGCACCTCGGCCACACCGTCGTCATCAACAAGCTCAAGCAGTTCCAACAGCTCGGCCACAAGATCGTCTTCCTCATCGGCGACTTCACCGCCCGCATCGGCGACCCTACGGGCAAGAGCGCCACGCGCCCGCCGCTGTCCGAAGACGAGATCCTCGCGAACGCCGCCACCTACAAGCGGCAGGTCTTCAAGATCCTCGACGAGGACAAGACCGAGATCCGCTTCAACTCCGAGTGGCTCGGCAAGATGGGCTTCGACGACGTCATCCGCCTCGCCGCCAGGTACTCGCTGGCGCGGATGCTCGAGCGCGACGACTTCGAGAAGCGCCTCGAGGAGCAGACGCCCATCTCGGTGCACGAGATCCTCTACCCGCTCGCGCAGGGGTACGACTCCGTCGCCCTCAAGAGTGACGTCGAGCTCGGCGGCACCGACCAGCGCTTCAACCTGCTCGTCGGGCGGGACCTCATGCGCGGCTACGGACTCGACCCCCAGTGCATCATGACCATGCCCATCCTCGTGGGCACGGACGGCGTGAAGAAGATGTCCAAGTCGCTCGGCAACTACGTCGGCGTCGAGGAGGACCACGACTCGCAGTTCGGCAAGATCATGAGCGTGCCGGACGAGACCATGTGGTCCTGGTACACGCTGCTGTCCGACCGCTCCATCGCCGAGGTCAGCGAGCTGAAGCGCCGGCACCCGCGCGACGCCAAGGTCTCGCTGGCCAAGGAGATCGTCGCGCGCTTCCACGGCCCGGTCGCAGCCGAGCAGGCGGCGGCCGAATTCACGCGCCGCTTCAGCCCCGAGAACAAAAACGAGATCCCCGAGGACGCCCCCAGCTTCACGCTCGACGCCGCCGGCGCCGGCATGCCGCTCGTGCGCGCGCTCGTGGAGACCAACCTCGTGGCGTCCAACTCGGAGGCGCGCCGGATGATCGCGCAAGGCGCCGTCGCCGTGGACGGCGAGCGGGTCAACGACCCCAAGGCCGAGCTCGCCGTCGGCACGCACGCCATCAAGGTGGGCAAGCTGCGCTGGGCCCGCGTCGTCCTCGCCTGACGAGCCACGGGCGGAGCCCGCTACGGCGTGACGTCCTGGGTGTCCGAGAGCCACGGCGTGAAGGCGCCGTCGCCGTCGACGTCGACGTACAGCGGCGCCGAATAGCAAAAGACGCTGCCGCCGCCCGTGGGCGCCAGCCCGCTGCCGCCCTTGCTGACGGCGACCACGAGCAGGTCGCCCTCGCCCGTGGGCAGGCCCGAGAGCGGGTGGTTGACGCGCGCGACGTCGTCGGTGAGGGAGCCGGCGGCGGCGGCGACGGGGGCGTCGAGGGCGCCGGCGTCGTCGACCACGACCGCGTCGGGGCCGACGTCGAGCGGGCGGGCGACGCCGTTGGCGAACAGCTCGAGCGCTCCCGGCGTCACGTGCGGCGGCGCCTGGAGCTTCACGCTCACGCGGTCGAGGTCGGCGGCGGTGATCATCTGGGCGATGCCCTGGCGACGCTGGCCGTCGACGTACAGCTCCAGGAGGCAGCCCTCGCCCACCGCGTTTTGCTGGGCGCGGATGGCGCGCTTGGCGTCGTCGCCGGTGACGACCGCCGGGTCATCGGTGCCGATGGTGAGGAAGTTGCGTGGGTAACCGACGCCGCCGTCGATGTGGTGGCTGTCGCTGTTGCCCATGGCGACGATCTTCATCCCGGCGCCGAGCAGCGCGAAGTAGTCGGCGAGGACGGGGACGTTGGTGGCGTTGCTGTGGGCGAGGCCGGCGAGGGCGGCGCGGCCGTCTTCGGTGAACAGGTTCACGTCGCCGAGGCTGCCGTTGACCTCCATGGCGTCGAAGTCGCCGGCCCAGTCGCTGTAGATGGTCGCGGGGAACGTGGGGATGCTCGGCGGCTGGCGCGGGATGCGGCTCGCCGTGGTGGGGTCGAGCGTGAGCGACGCGAAGTAGCCCGTGAGCTGCGAGCGCGGGTGGTTGATCTGGATGATGGGATCGCCCGCCGCCGCGCGCACGTCGGCGAACATCTCGGGCACCGTCTTGAACCACCACATGCGCGAGCCGACGTCGCGCAGGGGATCGGCGGGGTCGATGGGCCACGGGTACACGTTGAAGTGCCCGATGCCCTGGTAGCTCACCTCGTTGCCGGGGATGACCGAGAGGTACGGCTCGAGCCCCATGGCGGCGACGTAGGGCGCGAAGTCGGTGATGACGTCGTGGTCGGTGGAGGCGCCGAGCTCGATGCCCTCGGCGGCGTTCTCCATCACCTTGCGCGGCACGGGCACCTGCGCGTCGATGCTGCCGAGGCAGTGCTGGTGGAACTCGGCCCCGATGAGGCCCGTGGTGTCGAGCACGTGGGCGATGCTCGCCTGCAGCGTTGCCGTGGCGCCGGCGTCGACGACGACGGGGGCCTCGAAGCGCGTGAACTCGAAGCCGCGCGTCACGTACGCCGTGTACGCGCCCGGCGGCACGTCGGCGTCGAACACGCCGTCCCTGGTCACCGCGTAGCTGACGGCGCCGTTCGCGCTGAAGTCGGCGAGCACGTCGCTGGCGCGCTGGGTGTCGCCGGTGGGGACGAGGGTGAGCTTGGCGGGGAGGGTGCCGATGTCGGCGCCGGCGCGGTCGGTGAAGCTGGTCTCGACGTGGACGTGGCCGGTGGCGCCGATGGTGAGCGGCTGCGCGCGCTTGGCGCGCCCCTGCGTGACGGTGACCGATACCTCGCTGCTGCGCGCCCTGCCCTCGGCGTGCGCGAGCAGTTGGTAGCTGCCCGGCGCGAGCGTGAGCTCCCAGGTGCCGTCGGCGGCGGTGCGCGCCTCGTTGACGACGTGGGTCCCGTCGGCGTCGAGCGCGCCCGAGAGCGCCGCGACGAGCACGCCGGCGGTGGGCGCGCCCTCGGGATCGACGACGACGCCGCGGGCGGTGCCGCGCGGCAGATCCTTGAGCTCCATGGCGAGCCTGCTGGTGCTCTCGACGCTGCCGTCGCCCACGAGGAAGTAGCGCGTGAATTCGTGCTCGCTGCCGACGGGGACGCCGGTGCCGTAGAAGGGCGCGGTGGTGCCCTGGTCGACGAAGGGGATGGTGATGTCGCCGTCGGCGGAGACGATGGCGTAGCTCACCTTGTCGCCGCGCGTGCCCGCGAGGAACGAGACGTCGGAGAAGAGCGGGACATCGCCGAAGCCCGACTCCGGCGTGTGCGGGCGGTTGGCGCCGCCGAAGGCGACGAAGTCCGCCGGCTGCAGGCTCGGGATGGGCGGGCCGTCATTGAAGACGGTGGTGACGATCTCGATGTAGTTGACGTCGGGGTGGAGGATGTAGTCGGTCTGCAGGCGACCCTGGTAGTCCTGCGACAGGTAGTACGCCTGCGGCGCCAGCGTGAGCGCGGTGGGCGTGCCGGTGACGCGGATGATGCCGTCGCCGCCGGCGCGGCCGTCGGCGATGACCTCGATCTTGTCGACGTGGATCTCCTTGGCGCCGATGGCGCTCACGTGCTCGCGGAACGTGTCCTCGCCGCTGCCGTCTTTGCGCGCGAGGTCGACGTCGATGAGGTTGCCGCCCTCGGCGGAGTTGCCGGCGGGGCGCGAGGCGTCCTGGATGATGAAGCGGATGTTGGCGTTGTTGCAGCGAAAGGAGCGCCCCACCTGCGCGAACGCTTGCGGCCCGCCGATGAGCTCGCTCTGTTTGGTGACGGCGCCGCAGCGCACCTCGCCGGCGCCGGGCACGTTGTCGAGGACGAGCGGCGGCAAGGTGGGCGCGTTGTCGCAGGTGCACGTGCCGGTGAGCCCGAGCGCCGCCACGGCGACGGCGAGCCCGAAGCGCCGACCGGAGAGCGCTCCGGCACTTCGACGATTGACAACGGCAGCGGGTGCTGGGGTGCGGGGCATCCGAGCAGGCTAGCGCTGCAGCGGGAGATGTCGACGGAGGAACCGCGTGATCGGTGACCAGACGCGGCCCGGCGCGTTGTCGCCGATGAGCAGGTCGATGTGCCCCGCGGGCGCCTCGAGGTACGTGCGCGCCGCGCTCCCGACGCGCTCGAAGAGCGGCCGTGCGCCCGAGGGCGGCGCGAGGTCGTCGGCGTCGCCGGCGACGACGAGGATGGGGCGGTCGAAGCGCGCGAGGCGCGCGCCGGCGTCGACGGCGCCGGCGCGGCCGGCGTCGGTGGCGACGAGCTCGAGGAGGTCGGCGAACGCGGCCCAACTGTCGTCGGCGAAGCTCTCCCGGAGCGTGAACGCGAGCGATTCTCTCGTCGAGCGAGCCCGGCGCCCAGATGCGCACCGGCGCGGGGAACGCGGGCGTGTCGAGCGCGCCGCGCATCGCGTAGAGGAAGCCGCTCCAGCGGCGCCCCTCGAAGCGAAAGCCGCGCGCATGCGCGAAGCGCGCCGCGCGGACGCTGCGCGCGGCGGGCATCAGGCGGAACAGCTCGGGGCGCCCGGGGAACAGCGGCGCGCCGATGGTCACGACGGCGTCGAGCCTGTCGCGCGCGGCGTCGGGGAGGAGCGCGCCGACGAGGCCGCCCATGGAGTGCCCGAGCCACGCGACGCTCTTGTGGCGCGACGCCACGTAGGCGACGACGGCGGCGCCGTCCGCGTCGGTGTACTCGTGGAGGCCGGCGGCGGTGCCCACGCCCCGGCGCCCGCGCAGCTCGACGACGTACACCACGAGCCCGAGCCCGCGCAGGTGCGCGAGCAGCGAGCGCTTGTGGCACTCGAAGCTCATGCGGTTCTGGATGTAGCCGTGGCACACGACAATCGCGGGCGCGTCCTCGTCGACGCCCGCGTCCCGGCTGCGCCACACGTCCACGCCGACCCCGCCCGCGACGACGACGACGTGCTCCACCGCTGCGGCGGCCTCGTCACGCGAGGCGCTCTCGGCGTGGGGCGCGCTCTCGGCGGCCTGCTCGCGCGCGGCGCTCTCGGCGTGGGGCGCGCTCTCGGCGGCCTGCTCGCGCGCGGCGCTGTCGGCGTGGGGCGCGCTCTCGGCGGCCTGCTCGCGCGCGGCGCTGTCGGCGTGGGGCGCGCCCTCGGCGGCCTGCTCGCGCGCGGCGCTGTCGGCGTGGGGCGCGCCCTCGTAGGGCGGGGGCTTGTCCCCCGCGTCGCCGCCGCGGTTCACACGAGGAAATCCGTGACCACGTCGGGCTGCTTGAGCTCCTGGTTGAGCTTCTGCCGCCGCTCGGAGAGCGCCGTGAGCGTCTCGAGGATCTGCGGGTGCGTCATGATGATCTCGTTGAACGACTCGCGCGGCAGCCGCAGCACCACGCACGGCGACGAGGCTCGCACGGACGCACAGGTCTTCTTGTGCCAGAGCATGGACATCTCGCCGAAGACGTCGCCCTCCTTGAGCTCTGCGAGCAGGACCTCCCCGCCCTGGTCCTTGGCGTCGAGCACGTCACAGCGGCCCGACAACAGCACGTAGAGGCCTTCGCCCGGGTGCTCTCGCGTGATGAGGTAGGTGCCCTCGTCGACGGAGCGCGACTTGAAGCGCTCGATGAGCTCTTTTTTGTCCTTGGTGGAGAAGGGCTGAAAGATGGGGCTCGTCTTCAGGAGGTTGGTGAGCAGGCGGTTCTTGTGGAAACGCTTCATCACCTCGCCCACGGACGGGTACTCGGTGGTGATGTCGGCGAGCAGCTCGCGCGAGATCTCGAAGAGCATGGTGTCGTCGGCGCAGACCACGCTCGCCATGCGCGGCGCGTCCGAGAGGAGCGCCATCTCCCCGAAGAACGCGCCGTCCGACAGCTCCGCGAGGAGGATGTCGGGCTGACCGAGCTCGAGCGAGGTGCGCTTCACGACGACGCGCCCCTGGATGATGATGAACATCGAGGTGCCGCGCTCGCCCTCCTGCACGAGCACCTCGTCCTTGCCGGCCACCCGCAGGTCCATGCGCTCCGTGAGCGTGATGAACGCTTCGCGCGGAAGATCGGAGAACAGCGGGATGGGCGGCACCTGATCGACGTCGATCTGCGCGGGCTCGGTGAGCTCGATGATGTCGCTTTCATCTTCACCCACCACCACCGGCGCCATCTCTTCGACGGCGAAGGCGGGCTCGTCCTGGGGCACGGGTGGCGGCTCGACGTGGGGGGCGCCGGCGAAGCCCTGGAGCGCGGCGAGCATGGCGGCGTCGGTGGGCGCGGCCTCGTCCGGCGGGAGGTCGGGCGGCAGCGGCCGGCCCTCTTGCGACGCGCTCGTGCCGACGACCACGGGGACGCCCTCGCCGGACATGATGCTGATCTCGATGGGCGCGCCGACGACGGCGCCGCCGTCGTTGGCGTCGAAGCTGACGTCTATGGCGATGGCGTCGCCGTGGTCTTCGTCGTCGGCCTGTCGGCGCTGGGCCTGCATCGCCTCGAGCGCGGCCGCCTCCGCCGTGCCCGGCGCGGGCCGCGGCTGGAGCTGAGACGCGGGCATCCCGCGGATGTCCGCTGCGGAGCGCTTGGCGCCGGGGGCGAGCGCGGTGCTCATCGCCTTGGGCATGGCGACGGCGCCGGAGCCCTCACCGCGGCGACGCGTCGAGAGCTCGGCGAGGATGTGCTGCGTCTCTTTGTGCGCCGGATCGATCTGCAGGATGATCTTGCAGACGGCGATGGCCTTCAGCAGGAGGCCGTCGGCGGCGTAGCTGCCGGCCACGCTCTGGTACTCGAGGACGGCTTCGCGCACGCGGCCCATGCGCGCATAGATCTCCGCGAGCTTCTGGCGCGCGGTGAGGTCGCGGGGATCGAGCTTGACGATCCTGACGTACTCGTCGGCCGCGTCCCCGAGCTTGCCCTTCGCGATGAGGCGGGACGCGGTGTCCTTGAGCTTGCGGATCTTCTCCGACATTCGGGGAGGATGGCACCGGTTCGGGGGGAAATGCGACTGTGGCCCTTCAACCGGGGAGAATTCTGTACCAGCGCCCCTCCTCGACGACGATGGGCCTCACGCGGACCCCTTGCGGCACGCGCCGCCAGCCGGGCTCGGCTTTCACGACGAGGCCACCGAGGGCGCTGAGGCCGATGTCGTCGCCGAGGAGAACGGCGTAGCGCGCGTGTGAAAGCCCGGCGAGGAGCAAGGCGTCCTCGCGGTCGAGGGTCCGTGGTGCTCCAGCGAACGAGAGGCCGAGCGCGCACGCGGCCACCACCTCGGCGCCGTGGTCGCGCGCGAACTGCGCGGCGCCCGCGGCGACGTCGAGGGGCGGCGGAGCGCCGGCGTGCCACAGGGTGCGGCCGCCACGCGAGAGGTGGAAGCCGACGGCGTCGGCGCCCAGGAGCGAGCCCGACGGCGACATGCTGACGACGACGTCGCGCGTCTCGAAGACGTCGCCGGCGCGGACGACGCGCACGCGGCGGAAGCCCTGGTAGCGGAGGATCTTCGCCGTCTGCTCGTCGGGGACGAAGCACGACGCGCGGCGGCCGCGCAGGCGCGCCGTCGACGCACCGTCGAACGCGCCGGGCTCGCGCGCGGTGACGAGGAGGACGTCGACGTCGCCGGTGTCCTCGGGCGCGATGGACGCCGGCGGCGCGTCATAGAGGACCGACGCGCCGAGGTCCTCGGCGAAGCACGGATCGACGAGCACGCGGCGCCCACCGAGATCGACGAGGAGCGTGCGCCCGCGGACGCGGAAGATGCGCAGCGTCGCCGCGTCGGCCTCCCGGGCGCGCGCCCCACCCGTCGCGAGCGCGGCGCCCGCGCCGGCGGCGACGACGAGGAGGTCGCGGCGCTTGAGCACGGCGCCGACCATAGCCTGCGCGCGCGGCGCGGGCGCGGGCGCGGGCTCCCGCGCCACGGCGACGTCCCCCTCCGAAGCCGGCGCGCCGTCGCGGATGTTAGCTTGTGCGCCCATGGGGCGGATCAAGGAAGCGCTCGCCAAGGTGCGGCCGTTCCTGCCGTGGCTGAGCCTCGGCACCGGCATCGGCGGCGCCGTGCTCATGCACCGCACGCCGGAGCGCGCGTGGCTCGTGGTCGTCGCGTCCATCGCGGGCTGGGTCGCCCTCGTCGTCTTCAACCTCGCCGAGCGCGCGTGGAGCCGCGCCGACAAGACCGTCACCAAGCGCGGCGCGCGCTTCGCCCTGCTGTTGTCGAACCAGATGGCGATGCAGCAGGCGCTGTTGTTCCCCCTGCCCTTCTACGTGAAGGCCGCGAACCTCCCTCACGTCCAGCTCGGCCACGTCGTGTTCTTCCTCGTCTACGCAGGCGCCCTCGCCGTGGTCATGTGGGATCCGTTGTTCGAGCGCGCGATGTCGTCGGTGGCCGCCGCGTTCGCGCTGCAGGCCTTCGCCGTGTTCGTCGGCCTCGACATGGTGCTCCCCGTGCTGGGCCTGTCGAACGGCGTCGCCCTCGTCGTCGCCGGCGCCGCCACCGGCATCGGGGTGCCCCTCCTGGTGCTCCTCCTGCGCCCGCGCTCCTCCACCGTCGTGCGCGACCGCGTCGTCGCCGTCAGCGGCGCCGTCGTCGTCGTCGTGCTCCTGCGCCTCGCCGCCCCGCTCGTGCCCCCCGCGCCGCTCGAGCTCAAAAGCGTCGCCGTCGGCACGAACGTCGAGCACCGCGAGCTCGTCGGATCCGGCGGCGCGTTCGATCACCCGGCCGCGCTGTACTGCCACTCGGCCATCGCCGCCCCGCTCGGCCTCAAGGACGCGCTCGTGCACGTGTGGAAGCGGGACGGGAAGCCGTACGACGCCGTCACCCTCGACGTGCGCGGCGGGCGCCAGGCGGGCTTTCGCACGTGGTCGCGCGAGACCGCACCGAAGCCCGGGCGCTATCGCTGCACCGTCGAGACGTCCTCCGGACAGGTGCTCGGCGGCGTCAGCGTCGATGTCCGCGACTGACCGGGACCGGCTAGAGCGCTCCGATGTGCCACGTGACGCCGGCGTTCGCGCCGACGGTCACGGGGCTCGTCGGCCCGCCCTTCACCGTGGTGGCCGCGGCGAACGCCCACAGCTCGAGGCTCCACGCGCCGGTGAGCCGAACGCGGACGGTGGGGACGTCGGCAGGCACGGCGCCGCCGGGGGAGCCGACGCCGATGGTGGCGCTGTCGCGCCCGCCCGCGGTGTCGTGTCGGGCGGCGAGCCGGCCCGAGAACCCGAGCGACCAGCGGTCGTCGAGCCTCACGACGACGCCGGCGACGCCGCCGCCGGCCTCGTCCACGACGTCGCCGCCGGCGGTCTGCGCGCTCGCATCGGCGGTGAAGACGAGCGCCATCCGCCTGCCGACGAGGGACACGGTGCCGGCGAGCGCGGGCGCGAGGATGACGCCCGCGGCGCTGCTGTAGCCGGCGCCCGCGAGGCCGGTGGTGACGGCGAAGCGCGGCGAGAGGCCGCCGACGCCGCCGATGTCGTCGACGGAGAAGCTACCCGTGACGAGGAGCGGCAACGCGAGCTGCACGTTGTCGGTGATGCCCCAACGCGCGCCCAGGGCGACGCTCGGCGCCACCGGCGCCACCGGCGACGACGTGAACGCGAGCCCCGACGCGGCCATGAGGTCGACGGTGCCGGCGCGCGCAGGCTCGAGCTGCAGCGCCCACCCCGCGGAGGACGGCGGCGACCCGATCGGCGCGGCGGCCAGGCAGAGCGCGAGGGCGATCACGGCGATCCGGCGCCGGGACGCGCGCGTTTCACGTCGACGCCTCGGTGCCGACGATGGGACCGACGGCGATGGTGAAGGTGGTCTCGCCGATGACGAAGCTGTCGCCGTCGAGGAGGGTCATGCGCTCGACCCGCTCGTCGTCGACGAGCACGCCGTTTCGGCTGCCGAGGTCGGCGATCTCGAAGTAGCCGCCGGCGTTGCGGCTGATGCGCGCGTGCCGGCGGCTGGCGCTGTCCTCGGCGAGCACGATGTCGCAGCGCGGGTCGCGCCCGATGACGGTCTCGGTGCGGTCGAGGGGGACGCGCACCTCGGGGTGCTTGGGCCGCTTGACGAGGAGCTCGGCCGCCGTGGTCCGGCGCCGCCTGGTGGCGGCCTTGTCGGCGAGCGCCTTCAGCTTGTACGGCTGCGTCTTGTCCTCGACCTTCTCGGCCGGCGCCTCCTCCTCCTCGGCCCCGTCGGCGGGGGCCTCGGCGCCGGCGTTCGAGGCCTCGGGGTTGTCGCTCTCGCTCACGACGGGGAATCTAGCCTGCGCCGACGACGTCGCGCCATCACGCCCGCGCCGGCGCCGGCGTCGCCGCCTGGTCACGCGGGCGGCGCGGGTGCGGCATCGCGAGCGCCTCTTCGAGGTACGCGAGCACCGCCGGGACGTCGTTGTCGACGACGACGGCCGGGTCGTGCGGGTTGAAGCGCCAAAACAGCGACGGCGCGCGCAGGTGCTGCGCCACGCTCTGCGCGATGGAGAAGCACTCGAGGGTCATGGCCCAGCAGCCGTAGTCGTGGTGCAGGCGATCCTCGAGCTCGCCGGTGAGGACGTCGACGAAGCGGTTGGCGAGGCGCACGTAGCGCGCGCGACGCTGCGCCCGCCGCGCCGCGTGGGCGAGCCTCTTGTACGCGCGGGCCTCCTCGGCGGTGCGCACGCACGGCGGGATGCAGGTGCCCATGAAGGAGTGCAGGCTCAGGCAGGCGATGAAGCGCTCGCGCTCGCAAAAGGCGTCGAGCGCGCGCGCCTCCGGCTCCGACAGCGGCGCGCTGCCCCGGTACGTCGACGACCACGGATCGCTCGAGCCCGAGCCGGAGAAGCGCGTGCTCACGTGCCGCACGAACGCCGACGACGGCACGCCCGCGGGCACGGGGAAGTTCCGGTTGAGGTCCACGCCGTGGTCGTTGGTGCGCAGGGCCTTGAGCGTGCCCGCGCCGCCGGCGGCCTCCACGCGTGCGTATCCGTCGACGTTGACGCACGGGAGCACGACGACCTCGGCCCGCGCGCGCAGCGGGTGCCCCTCGGCCAGCGCGCGCAAGACGCCCATGGCCACGCGCGAGCCAATCCACTCGGGTCCGTGGATGTTGGCGTCGACGAGCACCCGCGCGCGAGGCTCGAGGGCCCCGTCGCTCGTGCACGGCACCCGCGCCGCGCGGATCGGGCGGCCGCCCGCGCTCTCGCCCACGACGACAATCTCGCCGCCGGCCTTGGCGCAGAGGTCCTCGAGCTCGCGCTCGCGCTGGTCGCTGCCCGGATACGGCGCGGTGCCCTCGCGCGCGCTCACGGCGTCCCCCCGAGGATCAGGGCGAGCAGGCCCTCGGGGTTGTCGGTGTGCAGCCAGTGCCCCGCGTCCGGGAGCGCGTGGTACGCCGCCGGCGACCGCTCCGCGCGCGCGACGTCGTCGTCGTTGAAGCGATCCGATCGAGCCGCGCGCACCAGGTGCAGCGGCGCTGCGCCGGCGGGCGGGTGCTCCACGGCGGGCCACAGATCGAGCGCGCCGAACGACGCCAGCATCTCCGGGATCGCCGTGAGGTCGAAGCGCCAGACGAAGCCCTCGCCGTCCGCCTCGCGCAGGTTGGTGGTCATCCACTGCGCCAGGGGCTCCGACAGCCCCCGCGCGCGCAACTGCTCCACGAGGGCGCGGCGGCTCTCCACCGGCATCGGCAACGACGACACGATCGCGATCACGCGCTCCACGTCGCTCCCGCCGGCGAGGGCCCGCGGGCCCGGGGGCGCGTCGAGGATCCACGCCGTGATCGCGGGGTGGTCACGCCAGCACACGAGCGCGACCTTGCCGCCGTAGGAGTGCCCGACGACGACGTCGCCGGCGCCGAGCCCGGGCAGGAGATCGGCCACGTCGCCGGCGCACGCCTCGACGGTGTGCGGCGGCGAGAAGCCGTGTGAGTCGCCGTGGTTCCTCAGGTCCGCGATCACGGCGCGAAACGCCGGACGCGCCGCGACCAGCTTCTTGGCGAAGCTGCGCCAGTTGTTTCTCGAGCCGAGGATGCCGTGCAGGAACACGACGGTGCGGGGGCCGTCGCCGATGACGTCGTGGGCGAGCTTCACCCGCCCCGGTCTACGTCTTTTTCTTCAGCTCGGCGACGACCTTGGCGGTGCGCGCGTTCTGCGCCCGCGGGCCGCGCCGCGACTTGCCGGCGGGGACGTCGGGGAGGTCGTCGATGCGGCCGCTCTCGACGTAGGCGCGCACCTCCATCTCGAAGAGCTGGGCCATCAGCTCGTCGGTGACGCCGTTTGTGGGGAGCTGCGCCTGCGCCTTGACCGAGACGCCGTGGTGCATGCGCACGACGGCCTCCTCGAGCGAGGTGAGCACCTTTCCGGACTTGGCTTCCAGGCTCGTCACGCGGCGGGTCTCCTTGACCTTCTCCGTCGTCGCGGTGGTGGCGGTCTTGCCTTTGCTGGTCGTCTTGCGGGCCATGCCGTCTCCGCCTCCGTGCGCGTGAACAGAGGGTAGGGGGGGTCCGGGGCGAAGGCAAGTTTGCGACCCGCGGGGATGTCAGCGGTCCGCGGCGCAGCGGAACCCCACGCTGTCCTTGGAGATGTGGGGATTGAGGGAGGTCCGGGAGGTGGAGCGCAGCAGGTACTCGCCGTTGCTCGACCAGGACCCGCCGCGGACCACCTTGCTGCCCGTGTCTTCCTGCGGGCCCTTGGGGTTCGTGCCCGGGCTCTTTTGGTACCAGGTGGCCTCGTACCAGTCGGCGGTCCACTCGGCGACGTTGCCGCCCATGTCCATCACGCCGTAGCCCGAGGCCCCCGCCGGGTACGAGCCCACCGGCGCCGTGCGCTCGAAGCCGTCGCGCACGCCGGCGGCGTTGGCCTTTTGGGGATCCCAGAAGCCGGGCCACGGGAACTTGTCCATCTTGGGCGCCCGCGCCGCGTACTCCCACTCGGCCTCGGTGGGCAGCCGCTTGCCGACCCACTCGCAATACTTCTCGGCGTCGTACCAGTTGACGCCGACGACGGGGTGCTTGTCGGGATCCTGGAGATCGGCGTCGGCGTCGTTCTTGGGGATGTGGCGGCACACGCGCGCGTCGGCGCAGCGCGCGTAGTCGCCGCGCGTGACCTCGAGCTTGTCGATGTAGAAGCCCTTGAGCTCCACCTTGTGCGGCGGGTACTCGTCGGCCTCGGCGTTTTGCGCGCCCATGTCGTAGACGCCGCCCGGGATCTTCACCATGGCGTCGCGGCTCATGAGGTCGCCCGGTGCCGTGCCCTTTCCGCTGTTCTTGAACGCGAAGCTGGTGCACCCGGCGAGGGCGGCGACGGCGACGGCGACGATCACGGCGGGCGCGGGGGTCTTCATGGGCTGGAATATCCCGCGGGGACGTCGGTCTTGAAAAGCTCCGCGGCCAGCCCGCCGTTCACCACGGCCTTGTCGACGTGGATGTGGACGTCGTCGCTCTTCCAGTCCTTGGGGAAGACGAGGCCGGTCTTTTCGTCCTTGAGCTCCTCGACGACGCTTGTGCGCGCCACGACCTTGCCCGCCTTGTCGACGATGGTCTTTTCCACGAGCTCGGCCCCGGGCGCCTTCAACACCAGCCGCTGCTCCTTGAGCCTGGCGTCCTCGATGGGCACCGTGACCACCCAGCGATCTGCGCCGTCGGCGGCCACCGAGAAGCCGGACGGCCGCAGGAGCGGCGGCCGCCAGCCCTCGCACACGAACCTGGAGAACGCCTGGTGGAGCACCAACAGGCGCTGCGCCTCGGGATAGGCGCCGAGATCCTGCCGCTGCGCGGTCTTCTTGTCGCCGTCGAGGACGAGGAGCGCCTTGCCGTCGAAGGTGATGGTCATGGGCCCGATGGCCGCGCGCACGAAGGTCGGCTGCTTCATGGCGTAGGCGTAGGGGAGCTTCTCGCTGCCCTGCTCCGCCGTGCCTTCGAGGGAGAAGTCGGTGATGGCGGCGAAGCGCCTGTCGAGCGCCGACGTCACCGCCTTGGGATCCACCCCGGGCGCGTGCGTGTGACAGCCGGCGAGGGCGGCGAGGGCGGCGAGGGCGGCGGCGAAGCGATGCATGCGTGGCCTTAAAACGAAACGGGCCTGCTTGAAAGCAGGCCCGCCTCGTCGTGGATCGAACCTCGCCTACTTGACGGCGATGCCGCTCGCCATCGCCGGGGGCAGCGAGATGATGCCGCCCGCGAGCGCGAAGATGAGGCCGTGCTTCGGCATCTCCATCGCGGTCAGGATCTGCACCTTGTTGCCGCCGAGCGCCTTGGCCTCCGCCACCATCATCTTGTTGACGACGGTGTCGAGGCTGGCCTCGGTGATGGTGATGAAGTGGAAGATGGCCGTAAGACCGAGCGCGGTGCACTGCACGACCGCGACGGCTTCACCGTTCGAGGTGGCGATGGTCGCCGGATCGACCTTGGCGGACTCGACGCTCTGGCACGCCATGGTCGTGAGCGCGAGCGACGCAACGAGAGCAACGAGAAGCTTCTTCATCGAAAATCTCCATTCGCCACGTGTGGTTGGTGCACGGGCGGGCGCATCCTCCACGAGGATCCAAGGTTGTGTCAACCGAATCCACGCGTTCGTGCGTCACATAGTTTCAAGCTCGTCGAGTCAGCGGGCGATGCGATCGATGGCCCGGGCGAGATCGGAGGCGCTTCTCACCACGAAGATCGCATCGGCATGACGCGCGTACCGGACCATCTCCGAGTCGCCGAAGCCCCAGGTCCCGCGGTCCTCCGGAGACAGCCACAGCACCCGCCGCGAACGTCGACGGACCTCCCCGAGGATCCAGTCCTCCGGCGGCCGGTAATTGCTGCGGCCGTCACCCAGGATCACGACCGTGGTCTTGCGGGTGAGCTGGCCGCCGCAGGCGTCCCAAAATGCCCTGAAGGCCCGCCCATAGTCCGAGTTCGCGCCGACGGGGACGACGTCGCCTCCGAGGATGGCCTCCACCGGGTCGCCGGCGCGCGAGGCAAACAGGGACGTCACCTCGCCGATGCGATCGACGAAGACGAACGAGCGCGCGCGCCGCAGGACGTCGGAGACGGCGCCCACGAGCTCGAGCATGAAGAGGCTCGCCTGGCGGACCGAGTCGCTCACGTCGCACAGGAGGATCACGTCGGGGCGCTCCGGGCGCTTGCGTTGCAGGTGCACGCGCATGGGGACCGCGTCGGTGGCGACGCTCGCGCGCAGGATGCGCCGGATGTCGAGGCGCCCGCGCCGCGACCGCCGCCGCCGGATCACGAGGCGGGCCTTGAGCTTCTCCGCGAGCCGCCGGACCAGCGCGCGCAGCTCCTCGACCTCCTCGGCCCGCACCGCGCGCAGGTCCCGATCGAGGAGCGATCCCTTGCGCGCGGGTCGGGCCACCGTGCGCTTGTCGTGCTCGAGCTCCACCGCGCGCCGGGCGGTGCGGCGCAGGCGCTCCTGCAGCTCCCACGCCGCCGACGCCAGCGCGCGATCGCGGGCGGCGTCGCCGGGCAGGAGGGCGGCGCGCGCGCGCATCAGCCGCTCCTCGACGCCGGTGTGGCCGAGCCGCGTGAGCACGCGCGACGTGAAGTACGCGATCTGCAGCGGGCTCTGCAGGCCCGACAGATCGCTCTCCTCGAGCGCCTCGCGCACGAGCTCGGTGAGGCGGGCGGCGTCGCCGGCGGCGAGGGCGCCGACGAGGTCCGCGCCCTCGAGCTCGCGGAGCACGGCGGCGATGTCCTCCTCGCCGAGCCCGCGCTCGCGCAACAGCGCGGCGAGGGGCTTGCCGGCGGCGGCGTCGAGGGCGAAGCCGAAGTGGAGGGCGAAGACCCGCTCGAGGATCTCCTCCTCGGCGGTCGACTTGGCGAGGGTGGCGGCGAAGACGGCGAGCGCCTGCTCACGACCCGCGAGCATGTCGCCGTCCGCGTCGAGGGCGAGCGCGCGGAAGCAATCGATGACCTCCTGCTCCGCCGCGCGCACGCCGTTTTTCCGCAGCGCCTCGCAGAAGCCGAGGATCCTCTCGACGCTCACTCCTCTCCCGCCTCGAGATCGGGCGGGAGCCCGAGGTGGCGGGGACGCTTGTCCTCGAGCGCCACGCGCGTGACGCTGCTCAGGGGCAACACGATCCAGCGCATCTCCCCGCGCAGGTAGAGATCACTCTCGTCGGCGCCGATGAGGCGGCCGCGGTAGGTGAAGCCGTTGGCGCGCACGACGACGTCTTCGCCCTTCATGGCTTCGAGCGTGTACGGCCGCGCGTCGCCCGGCGGCTCGCGCCGCTCGACGACCACGGCGAAGCCCGCGGGCACGACCTCGTCGATGTCGTCGTCGTCGGGCACGCGTCGAGTCTAGCGCGCGCGGCTGCGCAGCAGCTCGCCGAGCAACGAGCGCGCGTCGTCGGCCATGCCGACGAGCTCGATGCCCATGCCCGCGCGTGCGTCCCTCAGGCCACCGAACGGGGTGACCCAACGAACGCGGCCGGAGAGGCGCAGGCGGCGGCCGTCCTCGAGCGGCAGGTGGAGCACGACGGGGTCGCCGACGTCGAGCGGTCGCGCGGTCTCGATGAAGACCCCGTGCATCGACGCGTCGCGCACGCGGTCGCCCGCGTCGAGCCCGAAGAAGCCGCTGAGCTGCACCGGCGCGTCGACGGGGACGCGGGGGTCGCGCCGGGCGATGGGGTACTCCCCGAGGTCGTCGTCGGCGTCGAGGTCGATCTCGATGGCCTCGACCTCGGACACGTCCTCGGGCACAGCCGGAGGCTGCGGCGCTGCCGCTGCCTGCGGCGCTGCCTCAGCCTGCGGCGCTGCCTCAGCCTGCGGCGCTGCTTCAGCCTGCGGCGCCGCTTCAGCCTGCGACGACGGGGCGCCCGCGGTGTGCGCAGCCCTCAGGCGCGCCTTCTTCTTCCTCCCGGCCATCGCCCCCGTGTACCCGCGCGTTTGTTGGCCTCAAAGGGGGCGTTCCCAGTAGAGTCGTTCGCGCATGGATGATGTGTTTGCGTTCCTCAAGGCGAACCCGCTTCTGCGCGGCTTCTCCGATGACGGTGTGCGCATCATCCAGGCCGTGGCGGCTCCCCGCCAGCTCGAAGACGGCATGCCCATCTTCGTCGAGCGCATGATGGGCGAGAGCGCGTTCCTCCTGTGCCACGGGGAGGTCACCCTCCACGCCACCCGGCAAAACGTCGAGCGCGAGATCGGCATCCTCACCGCGCCCGACTCCTTCGGCGAGCTCTCGCTTCTGCAGCCCGGCCCCCGCCGCGTCACCGCCAAGGCGCGCGGCACCGTCCTCCTCCTCGAGATCCCCCGCCGCGACTTCGGCCGCCTTCAGCAGCAGCGGCCGCAGGCCTGCCTCAAGTTCACGGTGAACATCACCGAGTCGTTCGCCCAGAAGAGCCTCGCCGCCGCCGGCGTCCTCGAGCGCCTGGTCGAGCTCACGTCCTGAGCCGGCGGGAGCGCGTCACTCCACCGGCACCACGAACGGCGAGCTGCGCAGCACCTCACCCTGCCCGTCCGTGAGCGTCGTGTCGTCCTGCGCCGCGAAGTACATCAGGTTGTTGCGCGCGCTGTCGTCGTCGGGCGTGTCGGTGATGCTGTCGACGACGGGGTTGGCGCCGAACACGTTCGACTCCTTCGTGTGGTAGAGCCCGAGGAAGTGCCCCATCTCGTGGGCCATCACCACGCCCAGCGCCCGCGCGTCACCGCCGGCGAAGCTCGTGGCCACCGCCACGCCGGAGTGCCGCGAGCCGTGCACCAGCGGCAAGCCGGGGATGCCCGCCGCGATGCCGCCGATGGCGGAGCCGACGTCGGCGCCGTTCACCACGCAGTGGAAGGTGTCGATGAAGAACAGGTCGACGCCGCGCTCGTCGCCGGCGCCGGCGCCCACCACGGAGTCGAGGTCGCCGCCCTCGCAGCGGTTGTCGAGCAGGTTGACGCTCGCGAGGCCCGAATCGATGTCCTTGAGCCGCACCGTGCCGATGTCGATGCCGACCTGGCCGTACGCCTCGCGCACGACGTCGAGCGCGCCCTGGACCAGCGCGTTGTTCGGCGCGTTGTCCGCCGTGATGCCGCCGGTGAAGTGCACGTTCAGATCGAGGACGCCGTGCGCCGGCGCCCTCCCCTTCACGAGCAACACGACGCGCACCGGTCAATCCACCGGCGCCTTCCGCGGCGGCTGCGCGAGCACGTTCACGCTGTACTGGCCCACCCGCAGCGTCCAGCGGCCCGACAGCGGCTCGATGTCGGGCGTGTTCGGCAACAGGAACGCCCCGGAGCCCTCGGAGCCGAGCACGCGGTTGATCGAGTACACCTGCGCGGGGAAGCCGCGCGCGAAGGAGAGGTGCGCGGCGTCGAGCTGCGGCGGATCCTCGTCGCTGACGACGGCGGCGCCGTCGGGGTCCTCCGCGCGCTCGAGGATCACCGTGTCGCCCGGGTGCCCGTACACGAGGACGGTCATGGCCCCGAGGCCGCTGACGTCGACGAAGATGTCGCCGCTGTGCCCGTCTTTGATGCCGAGCACGCCGAGGTCGATGACCTGCACGCCGTCGGGCACGTCCGTCGGCAGCAGCGCCTCCACGTCGGGCGCGTCGCCGGGGTCGGCGGCGGGGGCGTCGGCGGCCACCGACGCGCTCACGTCGAGCGGCTGGTGCTCGGGCGGGTTGTCCGGCGGCGGCGTGGGACAGCCGAAGAGCGCGACGGTGCACACGACGAGGACCGCAGCGGCGCGCATCCGGCGATAGTGCCACGCGGGCGCCGCCGTCGCCACCGGACGGCCGCTACATGTGCGCGGCGAGCGCCGCGGCCGCCCGCGGGATGTCGAAGCGCACCGCGCCGTCGCGGGAGCGCGCCGCGAGGCACAAGAGGTAATAGCCGCTGTCCACCGTGGCGATCCACACCGCGCGCCCGTCGAACAGCACGCGCACGGCGCAGCCCTCGGGGATGGACGGCGCCACGGCGGCGCAAGCGGCGCCCATGAGGTCGAGGTCGTACGGGTCGACGCCGTCGAGGGCGAAGCTGTCGACGCGCTCGCCCTCCTCGTCGCAAAAGATCGCGGCACACAACGCCGGCGCGTGCGTCTCCACGAGCGTCGCAAGGATCGCGCGAAACGGCAGCACCCGGCCGTTTTCGCACATCCCCGCCCGGAGGGAGCGGGCGCTGCGCTACGTGCGGGGCCGCAGGAACGGGCGCGCCCGCCGGGCGACGCTCGCCGGGTCCGTCATCGGCGGCGAGCAGAACGACGCGCCGCACAGGTAGAGCGCGGGCTTGCCGAGGTCCGGGAACTTTGCGCCCGGCGCCACCGTCTCGATGAGGCGGTGGGGCGCGTAGACGTCGAGCGCGGCGCGGTACAGCGCGCGGCTCGCGGCGTCGCCGGCGTGGGCGGTGACGACGGCGAAGTGCAGCGGCTCCGCCCGCGCCTCCTCCAGCGCCAACACATACGGCCCGATCATGCGCCCCTCCTCGCGCACCGCCGGCTCGTCCGCGAACGCGGCGAGGATCTGCGCGGCGGCGCCCTCGAGCGCGGCGTCGTCGTCAAGGCGCCCGAGCTTTTGCAGGAAGCGCGCGGCCTCGGCGTTGGCGCGAAGCGGCCGGCGCGCGTCGAGGTCGAACACGCTGTCGTCGCGCGCGTGCTCGAGGAGGGCACCGCCTTCGCCGTCGCGCAGCCGCAGCAACGCCTTGGCGACGGCGCGGGCCTCTACGCGGAAGCGCGCGTCGCCGGTGGCCTCGTACAGCGCGAGCGCGGCCCGCGCCATGGCGACGTCGTCCGCGAGGTGCTCCAACGGCCGGCCGGCGTCGTGCAGGAAGCCGCCGTCGTGGCGATGGGTGGCGCAGACGGCGTCGAAGGCGCGCGTTGCGTCGGCGACGACGGCGTCGTCGTGGACCGCGGCGCCGAAGCGGGCCATGCCGGTGATGATGCGCCCGTTGTGCGACGCGTAGACGTGGCGATCGACGAACGGGGCGCCGGCCTTGTCGCGGTCGGCGCGGGACAACGCGTACCAGCTCTTCCCCACCACGAACGGCCGATCGCCGCGGGTGCCGACGTCGGCGTCCTGGTTCGCGTAGAACGCCCCCGACGGCGCCCGCAGCGTGGTGGTGAGGTAGCGGTGGATGAGGCGGCCGGCGGCCTCGAAGCGCGCGGCCGCGGCGTCGTCGCCGGCGGCGCGGGCGGCGCGGACGGCGAGGGCGAAGGTGCCGAGCGCGTCGCCGTTTATCGCCGCGAGCTTCTCGTAGTGGGGCGCGGTCCACACGCCGTCCAGCGAGTACTGGAACATGCCGCCGTCGACGGGGTCGACCAGCGCCCGCTCGCGATCGACCGTGAACAACGCGCGATCGCGCGCGCCGTTGTCGCCGGTGAGGAACGCGCGCAACAGCGCCTCCTCCGGCGGCGCGTACAGCGGGTACTTCTGCACGCGGCCCCAGCCGCCCTGGGCCTCGTCGTAGACCGCGTCGAGCTGCTCGCGCGCGAACGCTTCGGTGGCGGCGAGGCGGTCGGCGCCCGCGGCGCCGCCGGCGGTCGGCGCGGCGCCCGCGGCGACGGAGGCCCGCGGGCCGGCGACGCTGGCGCGCGAGAGGTGCTCTCCCGCGTCGATCTTGTCGACGAGCGAGCGCAGGAGCGCGAGGAACGCGGTCTTTTCCTGGTAGCCGCGCAGCTCCGTGATGGGCGCGCCGTCGGGGCCGAGGAGCGCGATGGCGGGCCAGCCCCAGTCGGCGTAGCGCTCGGCGAGGTCGGGGCGCGCGTCGGCGTCCTCGCGCACGGCGACGAAGCGGTCGGCGACCAGCGCGCGCACGGCCGGATCCGACCAGGTCTCGTCGTCCATCACGTGGCACCAGTGGCACCACTCGGTGGCGACGGTGACGACGATGATCTTGTGGTCGGCCCGCGCCTCGTCGAAGCTCGCGCGGTCCCAGTGCCGCCACGCGATCGCGGCGACCGCGGCGTGGCGCGCGCCCGCCGCGTCGTGGGCGGCGCCGCCGCGGGGCGCGCTTTGGACGCGCGCGCGCGGGGATGCGCAGCCCGCGACGACAACACAGACCGCGACACACGCGCCGACACACGCGGCGACAGAGACGACGACAGAGACGACGCCGCCGGTGATGCGGCGGAGGGCGAAGGACCGAGGCGCGTGCATCGTCCACAGATACGCCCGAAGACGCGCGTCCGACCGTCGACGCTCTGCGTCGAGATCACCCCGTTGATTCGGCGCGCCATGATGTAGGCCTGCGTGATACATACGCGTGAAGGTCGCATACCCGATGTCGCGTTCAGACCGCCCCGAGCCCTTCCGCGCCATGATCGAGCAGGCGCTCGAGGCGGAGGCTCCGCGCCCGCCGCAGGCGGCCCGTGCGGTGGCGGCGCCGCCGCGACGGCTGGACGCCGCGCTCGATCGTCGGCTCGACCAGGTCGCGCTCGCGGGCGTCACCCCTGCCCACGGCATGCGCGCCCGCCGCGAGCTGCCCGCCGCCGTGTCCTCACCGCCGCCGCTCGTGCATGCCCCCGCAGACGCCCTCGCCTCCGAGATGCAGGCCCAGACCAAGAAGATCGATCGGGGAAACGCGCTCGACGCGATGATCCTCGACGCCATGGCCGCCGCGGAGGCCACCCGCGAGATGCCGCCGCAGTCGCTGCCGGAGCCGCCCAGGCCGCCGCCCAAGCTCGTCGCCATGCCGGAGCTTTCGGACCCCGCGCGCTTCGCCCATGACCACGCGCCGCGGCCGGTGACGCTCACGGGGAAAAAGCCGCTGCCGCGTCCGCCCCCCCTGCCCCCGCGCCCCAGGCCGAAGCCGGTGGCCATCGCGCCGGTGCCGAAGCTGATGACCGTCCTCGACGAGGTCACCATGCCGGGGTCGTCGTCGTCGTCGAGCGGCAGGCTCCGCAGCAGCGACATGTACCGCCTGCAGCTCGAGTTCGAGGACACGCCGGCGCGTCCCCTGCCGGCGCTCGCGTCCCTCGTGCCGATGCCCGTCGTCAACGCCGGCGCGCCCCCGCCCGGGGAGTCGCCCGGGCTCGCCGACCCGATCGAAGAAGGCGGCTTTCACCGGTCGCCTTTCGGGCTCGACGGCGTCGAGAGCACCGACCTGAACGACCTCGAGCAGCTCGAGGGCATCCAGGACCTCGACGCTCTCGCGCACGCCCTCGGCCTGCGCAGCGTCGTCGACGTCTCCATCCCCTCCGATGAGGGGAAGCCCGTCGTCGATGACTACGCCATCCCCAAGAACGTCAGCGCCATTCGCCGCGCCGCCGTCCTCAAAGCGCTCGGCGAGGACGAAGGCGAGGCGCTCCCCGTCGAGCGGCCCAAGCTCAAGGCCCGCGGCGCCGCCGCCGTGCCCGTCATCGTGCGCATCCCGTCGCGGCCGAAGGTCACGGTCGTCGCGCGTGAGCGCGCGCGCAAGCTCTACATGAAGGCGGTCGATGCGCTCGGCGCCGGCGACCGCGCCGCGGCTGTCAGCCACCTGAAGCTCGCCATCGACTACGACGACGGCGTGCAGCTCTACAAAGACCTCCTCGTGCAGCTCGAGCGCACCACCCGCTCGGGCGAGGCCGTCACCACCGAGGAGAGCGCGCCCGCGCTCATGGTGATGAAGTCGTCGGGCCGGCTCACCCCCGCCCGCGCCGAGTGGCAGAGCGACCCGCAGCGCTGACGACAGGATCTACGAAAGCACGCGCGCGAAGATGGTGTCGACGTGCTGCAGCTGCGACTCCAGCGAGCACAGCGCGTCGATGGCGGCGTCGTCGAGATGCTTCTTCACGTCCGGGTCCGCCTTCAGACGGTCGCGGAACGAGCCGCCGCCGAGCGCGCAGCGCTGGACCCAACCGTAGGCCTCCTGGCGCATGACGCCCTTTTCGACGAGGGCCAACAACACCCCGCCGGAGGAGACGAGGTCGCCGGCGGCGTCGAGGTTCCGCTTCATTGCGTCGACGTCGACGACGAGACCCTCGAGCATCCCGCCCATGCGCCGCAGCGCGAAGTGCAGCACCGTGGTGGCGTCGGGCGCGATCACGCGCTCCACCGACGAGTGCGAGATGTCGCGCTCGTGCCACAAGACGATGTCTTCGAGGCCGGCGCCCGCGTACGCGCGCAGGAGGCGCGCGAGGCCGGTGACGTTCTCGCTCAAGATGGGGTTCTTCTTGTGCGGCATCGCCGAGCTGCCGCGCTGCCCCTTGCCGAAAGGCTCGAAGGCCTCGCGCACCTCGGTGCGCTGCAGGTGCCGCACCTCGACGGCGATGCGCTCGATGCCGCCACCGATGACGGCGAGCGTCGAAAAGAGCATCGCGTGCCGGTCGCGCGGCACCACCTGCGTGGCGACGGGCTCCACGCGCAGGCCCAGGGCGTCGACCGTGTGCCGTTCGATCTCGGGCGGGATGTTGCCGTAGTTGCCGACCGCGCCGGAGAGCTTGCCGGAGCGCACCTCGTCGAGCGCCGCCACCAGGCGCGCGCGGCCGCGCGAGAGCTCCGCGTAGAAGCCGAGGAGCTTGAGGCCGAACGTGGTGGGCTCGGCGGCCTGGCCGTGCGTGCGCCCGAGGCACGGCGTCTTCTTGTGCTCTCGCGCTCGCGCCGCGAGCGTCCCGAGGAGGGCGTCGAGGGCGACGAGCAGCTCGCGCCCGGCCTCCTGCAGCAGCAGCGCGAAGGCGGTGTCGACGACGTCCGACGACGTCATGCCGAAGTGCAGGTGGCGCGCGTCCTCACCGAGGACCTCTTCGCACGCGCTGAGAAACGCGATGACGTCGTGCTGCGTGGTTCGCTCGATCTCCGCCGCGCGCGCCGCGAGGCCTTCGTAGTCCACCGCTGCCGCGCGTTGGTGCAGGCGCGCGGACGTGCCCGCCGGCACCAGCCCGCGCGCCTCCCACGCGGCGGCGCTGGCGATCTCGACGCGCAGCCACGCCTCGAAGCGGTGCGCGTCGGACCAGATGCGGGCCATCTCCGGGGTGGTGTATCGCGGGATCATCGTCGCCTCGTGGTTGTCGTTGTCGTCGCCGCCACGGGGGACGACGCCGCAAAGAGCGAGAGCTGTCGCTCGAGCGCCGCGTGCCTGCGGCCTGCGCCAGGAGCGGACGCGGGCTCGTCGTGGGGGGCGCGGGGGCTCGTCCCCTGCGGCGCGCTCTGCGGTGCCGCCGGCCGGCGGGCGCGATGCGGGCGCAGCCAGTCGGTGGGGTGGTGCTGCGGGGCGATGGACACCTCGACGTCGCAGCCGTCGACGACGGGGCGGGCGGCGCCGAGCGCGAGCGTCGGGGTGTTGTTGACCTCGGAGAGGTGCCCGAGGAGCACGCGCGAGAGCCCGTTGTGCATGGCCATCGCGAGCAGCCGCGCGCCGTCCTCGTTGGAGAGGTGTCCGCGCGCGGACGCGACGCGGCGTTTGAGCGACTCGGGGTACGGGCCCTTGCGCAACATGGGCTCGTCGTAGTTGTGCTCGAGCAGGAAGGCGTCGCACGTGGCGAGGGCGGCGGCGACGCGCTCCGAGGGCACCCCGAGATCGGTGCAGACGCCGACGCGCTCCATGCCGTCGTCGACGACGAAGCAGACCGAACCGGGCGCGTCATGGGGCGTGGCGACGGGGAGCACCTCGAGCCCACCGACCTTGAAGCGCTGTTGGCTGGCGATGGGGACGTGGTTTTTCAGCCCGCCGAAGCCCGCGCAGAAGCGCTTGGTCTCCTCGGTGGCGTACGTCGGGATGCCGAGGGCGCCCGCGATCTGCTTGGCGCCCTTCATGTGGTCGCCGTGGCCGTGGGTGAGCAGGATGCCGTCGAGCGCGCGCAGCTCGATGCCGAGGTGCTGAAGCCGGCGGCGGGTCTCGCGCGGGCTGTAGCCGGCGTCGATGAGGACGGTGACGCCGCCGCCCTCGACGACGAGAGCGTTCCCCTTGCTGCCGCTGCCGAGGACGGAGAAGCGCACGCCGCTACCTACCACACCGCGATCGCGCGCGCGCCCTGTGTGCGCGCGGTCAGGTCAGTGCGGGTCGGCGCAGCAGCGGAAGCCGACGTTCTTGAGCTGGCCGCGGGGCGGGACCCAACGGGCGGCGCAGCGCGAGGAGAAGTCGGGGCGGTCGGCGGCGCCGCCCTTGGTGATCTTGTTGCCGTTCACCGAGTCGAGCACCCACTCGTTGGCGTTGCCGGACAGCTCGAAGACGCGGAACGGCGAGCGGCAATGCTTGTAGGACACGGCCGGCGCCAACGGGCGCGCCTTGCCCTGGGCGTCCTCGGTGTTGCACGTGTCGACGTTGTACGTGTTGCCGTACGGGAAGCGCGAGCCCGACGGCCCCTTGCACGCGCGCTCCCACTCCTTCTCCGTGCACAGCCTGCGGCCGATGCGCTCGCAGGCGTTCTTCGCCGCGCCCCAGGACACGCCGACCGTGGGCAGCGCGTCCTTGCCGTTGGGCTGCTCGTAGTAGTCCATGCAGAAGGGCTTCACGTCGACCTTGGTGTCGACGGCCTCGCCGAAGTTGCGCATGGGATCGCCCCGCGCGCTGCCGAGCGAGAACGTCCCGCCCTGCACGAACGCCATGCCGCGCGGACACGTCCCGCGCACCGCCGTCGCCACCACCGGCGCCGTGGGCTGCGTACCCTCGTCGCCGCTCGTGCTGTCGCCCTCGTCGGGCGTCGCGTCGTGGTGGTCCACCTCGACGGGCGCGTGGTCGGCCACCGCGTGGTCCGGCGGCGTGGTGTGGTCGCTCGGCGGGGCGGTGTGGTCTTGCGGCGGGGTGTGGTCCGGCGGCGTGACGTGCTCGCCCTGCGCCGTGTCCCCCTGCGTGTCCCCCTGCGCCGTGTCCGGCGCGTGCTCGGGCGCCGCGACGTCCGCGACGGCGACGGCGCCCGCGTCCGGCGTCGCCTCGCCCTCGTGGGCGGCGTCGTCCATGGGCGGCGGCGTGAGCCGGACGTCGGCGCCGGCGTCTGCGGCGGGGCTCACGAGCACCTGGTCGCGCGGCTTGTCCTCGTGCGGCAACACGAAGCGCCACACCACGATGGCGGCGGCGATGGCCACGACGCCGATGATGGCGGCGGCGGCGAGCCCGCTCGAGCTCTGGCCCGGGCGGCGCGGCGGCGCCACGGGGCGCAGCACCGGCGGCGGCGCGATCACCGGCGGCGGCAGCGGCTCGGCGCGGTGCAAGCCCGGCGAGCTGCGCTCCTTGGCCGCGCGCAGCACCTCGGCCGACAAGGTCTCCTGCAGCGAGTCGTCGTCGGCGATGGGCGGCGGCCGGTCTGGTCCGGCGGGCGGGAGCGACCGCGCTCGATCGGACTTGCGCTCGCGCACCTTGTCCGTCCGCTCGGAGGCGACGTTGCCCGTCTTCACCGGCGACTTGCGCTCACGCTCGGCCGCCTCGGCGTCGGCCTCGTGCTGCGCGCGCACCTCGTCGTCCATCAGCTCGGGCGGGTGCAGCTTGAGCGCGGTGAGCGCGTCGTGGATCTCGCCACCGTCCTTGCCGGCGTCGCTGCGCTTCAGTTGGGGGAGGCGCTCGTCGGTCCGCTCGTCCTCGTCGTCGAGCGCGTCATCGTCGTCGCCGGGGAGGCGCACGCGCTGATCGAGGCTGTTGTCGACGGGGTCCTCGGGCAGCGGCGGGGGGATGAGCCCTTCGTCCTTCTCGTCGGCATACAGCGCCTCGACGAGCTTGTCGGGATCCGGCGGCAGCTCGCCGGAGGCGAGCAGGCCGTTGGTCTCGCGCGGCGGCTCGACCACCATCTCCTTCGGCAAGGGCGCGCCGCGCGGCGCGGTCTCCATGTCGGAGCCGGCGCCGCCCTCGTCGAGGGTGTCGTCGGGGTTCTGGCCGGCGCCCATCAGCCGGCGGGCGGCCTCGGCGAGCACGTCGGGCGGCGCCTCGGTGACGCCGCTTTGCAGCAGCAGCACCTGGCTCTGGCCAATCTCGAGGATCTCGCTCGGCTCGCGGAGGTCCTCGATGCCGTCGGGCAGCGGCGGCGGCCCGGGATCGTCCGACGACAACATCGGCGGCGGCCCGCGCATGGGCCCGGTGTCGTCGGCGGGCGGCGGCGCCGGCGGCTGCGTGGTGGGCAACTGCGCGCTCGCGGCTTGCGCCCCATGCGGCGGGTGACGCGGGTTCGGCAACGTCTGCGCCCCCGACAGCAGCGGCGCCGGCGGCTTGGCGGGCGGCGGCAGCGGGCCGGTCATCGCGCCGAGCGCGGCCTCGAGGTCGCGCGCCAGATCGGCGCCGCGCTGGAAGCGCCCGTCGGGGTGCTCGGTGACCGCCTTGCGCACGAGCCCGTCGAGCTTGGTCGGGAGCTGCTCGAGCGCCGCGGTCATCGCGCGCGTGTAGTGCCCCTCGAACACCATCCCCGTGAGCATCTCGGCGAGGATGACGCCGAGCGCGTAGAGGTCGGCGCGGCCGTCGATGCTCTGGGCCTCCACGCGCAGCTCCGGCGCGATGTACGGGAAGCCCTTGCTGCGCGACTTGGCGATGCCGAGGAACGGCTTGAGCGGCAGCGCCTTGACGAGGTTGAAGTCGGTGACCTTCAACAGGTCGGGGAGGATGATGATGTTCTCGGGCTTGAGATCGCCGTGCCACGTCGACTTGTGCGCGTAGTCGAGGGCGGCGCCGAGCTGGTGGAAGATGGGGACGAGCTCCTCGGCGGTGAAGGGCTGCCCCTTCTCGTGCCGCAGCCGGATGATCTTCCTGAGCGTGAGCCCCTCGAGGAGCTTCATGGTGAAGAAGCGCCGGGTGCCCTCGTGGCCCTCGTCGTAGATGCGCACGATGTTCGGGTGCTGCAGCTTGCGCGCGCCCTTGATCTGCTTGCTGAAGTTCTTCTGCTCCTCCTCGGTCTGCAGGAGGTTCGGCGTGATGCCCTTCAGCGCGATGTCGACGTCGATCTCGAGGTCACGCGCGCGGTACACGGCGCCGACGCCGCCCTGCCCGAGGAGCTCACCGATGCGGTAGCGGCCGGCCACCGTCTCGCCGGGCACGAAGATCGCGGCGGGGGTGCTGGTCTTGGACTCGCGGCGCGGCGGCCCGACGACGTTGCCGCTCTCGTCGATGAACCCCTGCCCGCAGACGGTGCACTTCTGCGCGTTCTCGGGGTTGTACGAGCCACAGCGGAAACAGAGCATCGGATCCTTGGCTTCTACCCTCTCATGGCGAGAGGTAAATCCCCGTCGTCGTCAGCGGCCCTGATGTCGGACCTTGGCCTACACCCGGCCTCAAAGCCCGCTCACGAGCCCGTGGAGCCGAACCCTCCATCGCGGCGCGCGGTGTCGTCGAGGGCGGCGACGACCTCGACCGCGGCGGGCGCCACCGCGGCCACCACGAGCTGGGCGATGCGCATGCCGCGCTCGACGACGAACGGGACGTCGCCGTGGTTGATGAGGATGACCTTCACCTCGCCGCGGTAGTCCGCGTCGATGGTGCCCGGGCTGTTCAGGCAGGTGACGCCATGCTTGAGGGCGAGGCCCGAGCGCGGCCGCACCTGCGCCTCGAAGCCGTCGGGCACGGCGACGGCGACGCCGGTGGGCACGAGCGCGCGCGCACCGGGCGCGAGCGTCGCGGGCGCGGCGGCGACGAGGTCGAGCCCGGCGGCGCCGGCCGTGGCGCGACGGGGCAGCAGGAGCTCGCGGGCGGCGGCGTCGCTCCTGGCGGCGTCGTCGACGAAGGCGATGCGGAGCGTGGTCACGGGCGCACCATACCCAATCGCTCGCCCGGCACAGCCGGCGATCCCGCCGCCGTCGGCGGCGAGACGCAGCGGGCGCTCGCGCGCACGGCGAACGGCACGTCGGTGATCCGCGCCGCGACGAGCTCCTTGCCCTCGTCGCGGTACGCGTAGCGCTCGCCGGCGGCCCCCGTGTAGCAGGGCGGGAAGTGCATCGAGAGCCCGCGCACCGGTTCGACGGGCGCCGCGTGGACCCGGGCCGCGGCGGCGACGGGAGCGGCGACGGGAGCGGCGCGGCGAGCGGCGGGCCGCGACGACCACGGGTGTGACAGGACGAGGACGCCGACGGCGATGACGAGGGTGACGACGAGCGCGCCCAGCAGCGACGGCGACGTCTTGGTTTGCGCGGGGGCCTCGCCCCAGCTCGACGTCGAGATCGCGGGCGGCTCCGGCTCGTGCACCACGGCGAACGGCCGGTGGCCGGTGAACGGGAGCAGGCCGAGGCAGCCGACGGTGGCGACGGCCATGAAGGACACGGCGGCGGCGGCGTCGACCAGCGACGGCGCGACGACGCCGGCGAGGGCCATCTCGGCGGCGGCCGCGGCGGCGACGCTCAACAGCCCCGCGACCAGCGCGACGCCGACGATGTTGCCGGGCCGGAGCTCGGTGTCCTCGCGCCGATGCCACGCGAACGCCACCTGGATGGCGCGCGCGCCGACCGCGAGCGTGGCGAGGTCGGCCCACGGCACATGGCCGTGGGACAGCGTGACCAGCGCGTCGCCGGCGGAGACGACGACGAGGGTGACGGCGAGCGCCCGGCTCTTTCGGCGCGGCAGGAAGAGCGCCGCCAGCGCGCGCAGCGCGGCGTTCGGGATCTCCTGGGCGACGGCGTCGACGCCAGCGTGACCCGCGAGCCGCGCGAGCACGAACGCGAGCGCGAGTCCGGCGGCGGTCACGAGCCAGAGGGCGCGAGCGACGACGACGAGATCGAGCTCGAGGCGCTCGCCGGTGCGCTGTTTTACGGGCGGGTCGCCCTCGGGCGGCGCGCTCACGGCGGATCGTGACCCGCCTTGGCGCCGTCTCCGGGCGCGGCAGGGTCGGAGGGCGTAACGACGGTGGCCTCGGCGGCGGCGCCCTTGCCCTTCCAGAAGCCGGCGGCGCCGCAGGACGGGCAAAAGAAGCCGTCGGTCTCGGGGTCGAGCGCGTCGTAGGGGACGTTCTTGCCGCACGAAGGGCAGCGGACGTCGGTGATGCGCCGGCGGCGCATCGGCACGATCACCCAGGCGAAGAGCGCGACGAGCGCGGCGCCGCCGACGGCGGTGCCCATGATCGCGACCGCGACCGTCTTGAGCGGCGGGCCCTTGTGATCGTCCATGCCCGGCACCGGGAACGGGTCCTCGATGCGGGAGCGGTCGGCGCTCGCGGGGATGCCCGTGCGCGTGAGGTCGGTGGCGCCGGTGCCGTCGGAGTCGACCTTCCACGGCTCGCCGACGCCGAACGACGCCGACACCGGCTTCACGGTGATGTGCGTGGGCTTGTTGGGCGCGAACGCGAGCCCCTGGTCACACACCTCGACGCGCCCGAGGCCGAAGACGCCCGCGTAGCGCGCGTCGACGACGGCGGAGCGCCCGGTGTGCGCGTCCTCGACGAGGAACGCCTCGGGCTCCGGCGAGCCGGGCGCGGTCTCGAAGGCGATGCGGTGCGTGAGCCACGTCCCGCACCCGGGCCGCTCGCGCGCCTCGAGGGGCGCGAGCCACAGCGCGGTGAGCACCGGCGGCCCCGCGCTCGGCGACGCCGGGCCTTTCGTCGACGACTCCCGCGCCGGCGCCCCCGACGGGCCCGGCGCCCGCGGCGCGGGCGGCTCGCTCGTGACGGCGACGGCGTCGCGCGGGAGCTTGTCGCTCTTTCGCAGGATGCCGAGGTACGCGCGCTCCGGCATGGCGCCCGTGGCGCTGACCTTCACGAAGCGGCTGGGGCTCGCGCCCTGGTCGCCGAAGACGTCGAACGACACGGGGGCGTCGTCGACCGGCGTGAGCGTCTGCTTTTTGACCGCGTCCTGCTGGAACAGCTCGAGCTGCGCGTCGTCGTGCAGCCACGCCGTCACCGTGTGGTCGCCGGCGAGCTGCGCGGGCCCGCGCTCGAGGATGCGCGCCGTGGGGCAGCCGCAGACCACTCGCGGCGGCGGGCTCGCCGCGACGGCGAGGGCCGCGCCGAGCAGCGCGGCGATCATCACCGGAGCACCCTCGCCTGGGCGGCCTTGCCTTTGCCCGTCACCGCGACGCTGCACGCGGCGCCGCACATCGGGCAGAACATCTGGTGCCCGCTCTTGTCGTCGACGGGGATGGGCAACGGCGCCTCGCACGACGGGCACGGCACCTCGAGGATCACGCGGCGCTTCAGGCGCGAGACCGCCGCCAACGCCGCGGCGCCGAGGAAGATGGCGCCGAGCCCGCCCACGGCCGCCATCGGCATCACCAGGGCGAGCATCTGGTCCTCGTCGGAGACGTGCAACGAGCGCGGCGTCCGCATGTCCTTCCACCGGCCGTCGGCGCCGGGGGCGTAGACGGCGACGCCCTGGTCGCAGACGTGCTCGTCCCAGGTCTCCCCGTAGCCCACCTTGTGCTGCTGGGCCTCGTCGAGCTCCTCGAAGAACGCCGCGTTCGTGCCGTCGCAGCGGATGTCCACGGGATCGCTCGCGCCCGCCGGGGCGGCTTTGTCAGGCGCGGCCGCTCCCTCCGGCCGCTGATCAGCGACCGGGCGCGCGCTCTTGGCCGTTTCACCGGCCCATGCGCCCGGGGCCGCCAGGAGGGTCAGGACGAAAAGCGCGCGCATTCGGGCCACCTTAGCAAACCGACACCGCCGCGACGGGGTTAGTTTCCGCGCGTGACGCAGCTCGTCGCCAGGGTGCCCGGCCTCACGGGACGCGGGATGCCGAAGCGGCTGGGGCCGTTTCTGTCGCCGTTCGCCAAGCGGTTCCTCGACCACATCCCCTTCCCCGCCGCCACCGCCGACAAGATCCGCTCGCTCGCCGCGGACGGCGCCGTCGTCGTCTGGGTGCACCGGGCGCGAAACCCCGTGGAGCTGCTCGCGCTCACCCGGGTGCTCGCGCGCGAGGATCTGCCGCGCGCGCGATACGTCGGCGGGCTCAACGTCGCCGGGCTGCAGCCGTTCTGGGTGTGGCCCTCGTGGCCCAAGAGCGCCGCCCGCGAGGAGGACCTCCTCGAGCGCTGCGTGCGCGCCGGCTTCGCAGCCGAGATCTTCCTGCGACGGCCGCTGACGCTCTTGTCGTCGGGCAGCGCGCTCAAGGCGCGCTTCATGGAGGTGCTCGTACGGGCGCAGCGCACGATGGAGCGCCCCATCGTCCTCGTGCCTTGCTTCCTCGCGCTCAAGCAGCGGCCCGGCAAGTTCGAGCCCACGCCGCTCGACGCCATCTTCGGCACCGTCGAAGAGCCCGGCCTCCTGCGCGCCATCGGGCGCGTCGTCGCCGCCGGCAACGCCGCGCGCTTCGAGGTGAGCGAGCACGTCGACCTCAAGACCTTCGTCGGCGAGCACGAAACGGCGAGCGACGCCGTCATCGCCAAGAAGGTGCGCTGGTCCATCCTCCACCACCTCGCGCGCGTGGAGCGCGTGGCGCACGGGCCGGCGCTCAAGAGCCACGCGCGCATGCGCGCCGAGATCCTCCGCGACCACGCGCTCCAGCGCACCATCGACGAGCTGGCGACGTCGACAGGCACCCCCAAGGCGCTCCTCGAAAAGAAGGCGGGGGCCATGCACGACGCCATCGCCGCCCGCTTCGACGTCGACATCACGCGGCTGTACTCCCGGATCCTCGACGTCATCTGGTCCCGCATCTACGACGGCATCCATTGGTCCGCCGAGGAGGTCGACAAGCTGCGCGAGGTGGCCAAGCGCGGGCCGCTGGTGCTCGTGCCGTCGCACCGCAGCCACGTCGACTACATGGTGATGTCGCAAGTGATGCTGAAGGCCGGACTGTTGCCGCCGCTCGTCGCCGCCGGCGACAACCTCAGCTTCTTCCCCCTCGGCCCGCTGTTTCGCCGCGGCGGCGCGTACTTCCTCAGGCGCTCCTTCAAGGGCGACGCGCTGTACGCCGCGGTGTTTCGCGCGTACGTCCGCAAGCTCTTCGTGGAGGGCTTCACCCAGGAGTTCTTCATCGAGGGCGGCCGCAGCCGCACGGGCAAGACGCTGCCGCCCAAGCTCGGATTGTTGTCCATGCTCGTCGACGCGTACCTCGAGTCGCGCGAGGACGACGCCATCTTCGTCCCCTGCCACATCTCCTACGAGCGCGTCATCGAGGCCCGCAGCTACATCGGCGAGCTCGCGGGCAAGCAGAAGGAGAAGGAGTCGGCGCGCGGGCTGGTGAAGACGGCGGGCGTCCTCGGTGGGCGCTACGGCCGCGTGTACGTCACCTTCGACGAGGCCATCTCTTTGAAGGCGCACCTGGCGTCACGCGGGCCCGACCCGGACCGGCGCCTGGCCATCTCCACGCTGGCGCACAAGATCGTCTACGGCATCAACCGCTGCGGCGTGGTGACGTCGACGTCGGTGATGGCCACCGCCTTCTTCGGCTCGCGCAAGAAGGGCGTCGACGAGGACGTGCTCCTCAACGGCGCGCGTCTGTTGACCGGGCACCTGAACAACAAGCCCGCGGCGAGCGTGCGATGGCAACCCGGCCTCGACGTCAGCGACCCGGCCGCGCTCGACCTCGAGCTGCGCGCGGCGCTGGCCCGCCTCGTCGACGACGGCCTGCTCCTGCGCGCGGAGGCCGGCCCGCGCGTCCTGTACCAGATGGCGCCGGAGGCGGCGTTTCCCCTCGACACGTTCAAGAACCAGATCCTGCATCACGTGGTGCCCGAGGCCATCGTGGCCACCGCCATCACCGCCGCCGGCCCCGGCCCCGCGGCGCGGGCGGCGCTGGCGGAGACGGCGCGCACGCTCTCGCGCGCGTTCAAGATCGAGTTCATCTACCGGGTCGGCGTCACGTTCGACGAGCTGTTCGACGAGGCCGTGAGGAACGGCATCGCCGCCGGCTTCCTCGAGCAGTCCGGCGAGACCATCGTCACGCCGGACACGCCGGAGGCGCGCGCCGCGCGCAGGTTCGCGAAGAACCTCATCCTGAACTTCGTCGAGGCGTACCACGCGTGCCTGGTCGCGCTCCCGCCGGGCCCGCCGCCCGAGGACAAGGCGGAGCTGAAGGCGCTCGAGAGCAGCCTCCTCGACGCGCTCAAGGCGCACGTGCTCGCGGGCGAGATCCGCTGCGCCGAGGCCGCGAGCAAAGCCATCGTCGAAAACGTCGTCGCGCTCACGTCCGAGATCGACGACGCTGAACGCGCCCGCATCGTCGACGTCCTCGGACGCGCCCGCACCCCCCACGGCGCTCCCTCGTAGCGCGCCGGCGGCCTACTCGAGGTCGCAGGCGTCGACGACGCCGGCGTCGCCGCGGGCGAAGTTGCACTCCGCGAGGCGCTCCGGCAGCAGCTCGAGCGTGAACTGCACCTTGATGTTTCCCTCGAGGAAACCCTTGTTCTCGTTGTCGCTCTTCTTGGCGCCAATCTCGAGGGTGGCGGACAGCTCCGGCGACGTCTGTTCGACGACGAGGCGCGCCGTGCGATCGGACGCCACCTGCGCGACGCGGTCGGGGTAGCGATCCGCCTCGCTGATCACGGGCGAGCGGAGGTGGATGGTGACGTCGCTGATGAAGGGGAGCACCTCGGGCGGCAGCGAGCCGTCGCTCTTGACGAGCGTGATGTTCTTGTCGCCCTCGCGGATGACGTTTCCACGGCTGACGTCGACGAGCAGCTCGTCGCCGCGCGCGATGTCGTCGAGGATGGCCTGACGATCGGCCGCGGAGAGCGTGCGCAGGTCGACGCGCGGGTCGAACACGGCCTGGCTGAACATCAGGTGCAGCACCACGGCGTCGGTGGCGCGATCCTTGAGCACGGGGGTGTCGCCGCCCGCGTCGGCGACGTACGCCGTCTCGTCGAGCCAGGCCGCGGCGGTCCCGCCGATGTCGAGCGCGCGCCCGCCGAAGTCGCCGCTGACCACCACGGGGCTGCACCCCGAAAAGAGCGCGCCGGCGACGACGAGGACGCCCGCGGCGCGCTTCACCCTGCGCCTCCCTCGTCGTCACGCTCGCTGCCCGCGGGGGCGGCGTCGGGCGCGGGCGGGGTGGCGACGTTCTCCGCTGCACCCTCGGCGAGGAGCTCCTCGCGCAGCTTGGCGCCCGCCTCGTGCCCCGCCTGCTGGATCGAGACGCCGGCGTCGGGCGCCTGCGCCACCGCGCGCACCAGCTCCTTGGCGCCGCGCTGCACGCGCACCGTGCACAGAAACGTGTCGCCGATGCGCGAGACGCTGCTCGCGACGATGAAGGCGGCGTCTTTGAACTTCGACGCGACGGCGTCGGGGCACGGGGCCTCGGTGCAGGCCGCGAGCTCGGCGCGCACGGAGGGCTCGTCGACGACGTCGAGGCCGCTCGTCAGCGCGACGGCGTCCCGCAGCCGGGCCGACAGGTCCTCGACGTTGAGCCCGGGCGCGTCGACGAGGTGCACGGCGGCGGGCGGCGCGTCGATCTTCGCGGCGGCTTCGACCTTCGGCTGCGGCGCGGCGGCGGGCGCTTCGGCCGCGGGGCCGGCGCACGCCGCGCCCCCGAAGAGGCCGGCCGCGAGCACGGCGGCGGAGAGCGCGGCCGCGCGGAGGGTGGAGACGATGAGCGGGAGGGGCACGGGCGAAGCATCGAGAGCGCCGGGCGTCCGGTCAAGCCCCGGGCGCGGCGGGGCCGGCGGGCCGCTGTATCGTCCGTCGATGCCACGGCTCGACGGGCGCGCGCGGATCGTCACGGGGATCGTCACGGGGCTCCTCGCCGCCGCCTCCGCAGCCTGCGCCACCCCCGCTGCCGGCGCCACCCCCGCGGCGCCGCCCGCGCGAGCTGCGCCGACCGTGGTGGGGCCGGGCCATGACGCCGTCGCACGCGCGCTCCCGGCGGCGCTGCGGCGGCTCAGGGCGCACGGCTTCGACGTCGATGCGCTCGCGCGACACACCCGCGTCGAGGTCCACCCCACGCTCGAGGGCTTCATCGCCGTCACCGGACAGGACGTGCCCGAGCTGCGCGCGTGGACCACCTACGACGTCGTGCACCTCGCACCGCTCCAGGCGTGGCGCCACCACGACGACGCGCACGTCGTCACGCGCCTGACCCACGAGCTGTGCCACGCCGCGCTCTATCAAGCGTTCGGCTCCGCGGCGCGCGCCCGAGACGCGCGCATCCCGGTCGCGTTCGCCGAGGGCGCCTGCTCGGTGGTCGCCGGCCAGGGCGGCGAGCGCGCGCCGCTCGAGGTGGTGCTGCGGCACGCGCCCGCGAACGCCCTCGATCGCGCGTTCTTCTCGATCGACCCCGCCATCGCCTACGCCGCCGCGCACCACGCGATGGCCTGGGTGCAGGCGCGCGCGCCGTCGTCACCGTCGCTGTTCGCCGACATCATCCGGCGCGCGGCGAAGGCCGGCGGGCCCGGCTGCGTCGCGCGCGCGTTCGCTGCGGCAACCGGCATCGATCTCGCCGGGCTCTGGCCGGTGTTCGTCGACAGCCTCGGCCGGCGCACCTGAAGATGCCGCCATAGCGGCGCGCCGTCCCCCTCTCGCGGGCGCCGATGTCCGGGGCGGTGCCCGCGAACAGCGCGGGGTCGTCGTCAAGAGATCCAGGCCGATGTCCGGCTTGAGGTCGCGGTGCACCACGCCCGCGAGGCGGACCCCCGGGAGCAGCGGGGGCTCCTCCCCTGCGGCGCTCGGCGCACCGCCTGCGAGGACGTCCTGGGTTTCGGCGGGGCGCGTCACGGCCCAAGCATCGAGCGTGGTGAGAGCGCCGCAAGCGCGGCCCGTTCGAGGCACACGTGTCCGCGCGTCCGTGCGGCGCGCGCTATGGTGCACACCATGCCCTCGCGATCCGCGTTCGTACACGCGGCCGACGTCGTCGAACGCGCGCTCGATGGAGCCGCTTGCGGCGCCGCCCGCGTCGACGCCCGCTTCGGCAGCGCCGAGGTCTCGTTCGCCGGGCTGTCGCCGGCGCAAGCGGTCCACGCCGAGGCCCGCTTCGGCGCGCTCCCCCCAGCGGCCGCGCCCGACCCGGCGGTCCGGGTGCGGGTGGTGCGCGCGGCGCGCGAGGGCTTCGTCGAGATAGACACCCGCGGCTGGGACAACACCATGGCGCTCGAGCACGCGCCCGACGTCGTCGTCGTCGTGGGCCGCGACTTCGTCGCCCGCGTGGCGCCCGACGCACACGAGGCCACCGTGGCCACCTGGCTCGACGACGAGCACGTCATCGCCGCCCTCGAAAACCCGCTGCGTGTGCTGTCCGCCTACCTGTGCCTCGCGCGCGGGGGCGCGCTCCTGCACTGCGCCGGCCTGGTCGACGGCGGGGCGGCGCGGGTGTGCTTCGGCCCCTCCGGGATCGGCAAGTCCACGGTGGCGGCGGACTGGCTCGCCCGGGGCCGGAGCCTCCTGAGCGACGAGCTGTGCGCGCTCGAGCCCGAGGGCACGGGCTACGTCGTGGAGCAGCTCCCCTTCGCCGGCGACGTCGCCGCCGCCGTCGTCCCCGGCGCCCGCGTGCCGCTCGCGGGGCTCTCGCGCCTCGACCAGGGCCCGGCCTCGCGCGTGGACCCCATGGGCAACGCCGCCGCCGTCGGCGCCCTCCTCGCGTGCGCGCCGTTCGTCAACGTCGATCCGTTCCGCCGCGACGCGCTCTTCTCCTCGCTCGAGCGCCTCGCGCGCGCGCACCCGGTGTCGCGCCTCACCCTGCGCCTCGGCGACGATCCGCGCGTCGTCCTCGCGGGGATCGAGGTCGCTTCGCGCTTCGCGCTCGCCCACGGCGTCCGCTACCGCGTCGTCGACGGAGAGGCGCTCATCGTGTTGCAGACGTCGGGCGAGGCCGTGGGGCTGAACGGCACCGGCTCGCGGGCCTTCGACCTCGCCGCGCGCGGCGCCTCGTTCGCGGCCATCGTCGACGCGCTCGACGGCGAGCTCGACGTCGAGCGCAGGACGCTCGAGAGCGATCTGCGCAGCTTCTTCGGCGAGCTCGTCGGCGGCGGCCTGCTCGAGGTGCGCGCGTGAGCTACGCCGACGTCATCGAAAACGCCTGGAACAAGAACGTGCTGCTCGTCGTGCTCTTCGAGCTCACCTACGACTGCAACTACGACTGCGTCTTTTGCTACAACGATCGGTCCCTCGCGGGGCGCAAGCTCGAGCTCGACGAGTACCTGCGCGTGCTCGACGAGCTCGCCGCCCTGGGCGTGTTGAACGTGGTGCTGTCGGGCGGCGAGCCCATGGTGCACCCCCACTTCTTCGACATCGGGGCCGCCGCCAAAGAGCGCGGCTTCGTGGTGCGTGTGAAGACCAACGGGCACCTGCTCCGCGGGGAGGCGCTCGAGCGGATGATGACCGACGTGGAGCCCCTCGCCGTGGAGGTGAGCCTGCACGGGGCCACCGCCGCCACGCACGAGAGGCAGACCAGGGTGCCCGGCAGCTTCGAGCGGCTCGTCGACAACCTGCGCGAGGCGCGCGACGCCGGGCTCCGCGTGCGCATCAACAGCACGCTCACCCGCTTCAACGAGGGCGAGCTCGACGCCATGTTCGCGCTCGCCGCCGCCCTCGGCTTCCCGCTCACGGTGGACCCGGACGTGACGCCGCGCGACGACGGCGATCGCTCACCGCTCGCCCTCGCCGCCAGCGACGACGCCCTGCGCGCGCTCGCCGGCCGGGGGCTCGTGCCCGGCGTGCACCACGAGGCGTGCGACACGCGCACCGACAAGCACTGCGGCGCCGGGTCATCGGCGCTGTGCATCGACCCGGTGGGCAACGTCTACCCCTGCGTGCAGTGGCGGCGCGCGGCGGGCAACGTGCGCGATGGCGCGCTGTCCGCCCTGTGGCGAAGCTCGCCCGTCCTCGCCGAGGTGCGCGCGCTCACCGTCGACGTCAAACGCATGGTGCAGTCCCACGACGCCGGCGCGTTCATGGGCTTTTGCCCCGGAACGGCCGAGAGCCTCGGCGGCGACCCGCTCGCTCCGTACCTCAACGCCCGGCGTCGCAGTGACGCCGCGCTCGTGGTGCGCGGCAAGCTCCGCGTGCTCGACTGACGACGCGCTCAGCTCGAGATAGGTCCGCTCGGACACTGGCCGGGGTTGCCCTTGGCGGGAGGCGCCGGCGCGCACACCGCGGCGATGGCCTCGATGCGCTCGCGAAAGACCACGCGCGGCGCCGCGTACGGCTTCTTCTCGGGGTTGCCGCGGTTGTCCGGCGCTGTGTCCGGCGCGACCTGGGTGGGGGCCTTCAACGCCGCCTCCGGCGCAGCAGCAGCGCGAGCCCGAGCGCGAGCGCCGCGAGGAGCGGTGCGCCGCCGCTCTGCGCGCAAGACGCCGAGTCCCCCGTGGAGGCGAGCGGCACGGTGGGGTCACCGAGCAGCTCTTCGGTGCCGAGGAGCCTCGCGTCGCCGCCGCCGTCGACGTACCCGCGCCCGGCGTCGACGAGGACGGCGCCCACCGTCCCGCCCTGCGAGAGCCGCGCGAAGAGCTGCGCCGCGAAATTGCCGGCGAGCGCGTCGCTGGTCTTCGTCGTGGGCGCGAGCGCGACGACGGCGCCGCCGGAGCGGATGAGGTCTTCACCGAGCCCCGGGAACGGAGCCAGCTCGAAGCGGTTGATGAGGCAGGTGAGCGCGAGCAGCGCCCACGGGCCGCGCGCCGCGAGCGCGTCCTCGTCGCGCGCCATCAGGATGCCGTCGTTGCCGATGCGGTCCATGCCGCCGTGGCCGACGAAGGTCAGGAGGGACGAAGGCGCGAGGGCGTCGAGCACCGCGGCGCGCGTCTGATCCAACGACGCGCCACCGGCCGACACCAGCGACGACGAGACCGTCACCTGCTGCCGCAAGCTCGCCGCCTCGGCCGCGAACGCGGCGCCGTCGCGCGGGCCGTCGGCGAGGAACGTGGCCGACGCTGGCCCGGCGAAGGCGCGCGCGCGCGCGAGGTAACCCTCGACGTCGGCCGCGCTGTGCGCCGGGATGCGGCCGACGGCGACGTCGGGGACCCCGTCGCCGTCGACGTCGCCGGCCAGGGAGTCGGCGGCGGCCAGCCCGGCGCCGCCGGTCTGCTGGAGCAGCGGCGGGATGAAGTCCTCGTGCCGCCCTTGCACGTCGCGATAGTCGACGTCGCCGTCGCCGACGAAGACGGCGTAGCGCGGCGCGGGGCTCCAGCGCGCGACCGCAGCGGCGAGGAACCGGCGCAGCGCGCGGGGATCGGGGTCGCCGGCCGCGTACCGATCAAAGACGTCCTGCACGTCCACCACGCGGCTCACGAGCCCGCGCTCCGCGTGCCACGCGGCGAGGTCCGCCGCGGCGTCCAGGAACGCGTGGGGCGCGATGACGACGACGTCGGCGCCGCCGGCGGCGAGCGGGAGCGCGGGCCCCGCCGCGGGCACCACGAGCGCGGGGCGCGCGCGCCCGTCCGCGAGCGCGAACACGCCGGCCGCCGGCAAGCGCGCGCGCAGCGCACCGTCGACGACGCGCGCGCCGGCGAGCCGCAGGAGCCGCCCGCCGTCGACGCGGTACAGCCACGACGACGCCGGCGCCCCGGCCAGCGCGACGACGTCCCCCGCCCCGCCCGCGAACACGCGCGGCGCCGCCGTGAGGGTGCGCTCGTAGTCGACGCGGACTGCGTCCAGGAACAGGGCGTTCATCGACACGCCGGGGTCGAGCACGGCGTCGACGGCGACGTGGACGTGGCCGCCGGCGACCGCGTCGGCGGGGAGGTCCAGCGAGCGCTCCACGCGGGCCACGCCGGAGAAGAACACGTCGCCGGCCGCGACGCCGTCGACGGTGACGCGGACGTGGTGGTCGTCGGGCCTGCCCGCGTCGGTGGCGCCTTGCAGGGCGAGCGTGAGCCGCGGGGCGGCGCCGGCCTCGACGGCGCCGGGCGCGTCGACGTCGGTCTCGTAGTGGTCGTAGCCCGCGTAGCCCGCCGCGAGCGACGCGGCGAACCAGACGTCGGCGTTCGGGTCGAGGTCGACGCTGGTGCCGGGGAAGACGTCGTCGGCGCGCACCGCCGTGGCGCGGGCGCTGCGGCGTGTCACCGGCGCGACGCCTGGATCGGCGTCGACGACGCCCGCGCGCGCGCCGGCGGCCTCGGAGAGGAAGTACGTGCGCGCCGCGGCGAACGGGCTCGTCGAGCCCCGGCCCATGAAGACGAGCGCGCCGTCGCGGACGTCGACGGGGACGGCGAGCCCGTCGCTTTCGACCGCGATGTGCCCGTGGTCCGCGTCGTCGACGATGCGCTGCAGGGGGCGCTGAAGCAGCAGCGCGATCTGCGCGAGCGGAACGCCGACGACGCCGTCGTCCTTCACGAGCACGCGCAGCCGCGCGGGCGGGCGAGCGCGCAACGGCGCCCCCGCGGACGGCAGCGCGGCGGGCGCGGCCATCATCGCGAGCTGCGGTGCGCCCGAGACACCGCTCCATTGCGGCGCGCCCCCGGCGAGGCTCGGCCCCCGCGGCAAGACCGCGCGCACGTCGACGACGTCGTAGGGGCCGTGCGCGGTGGCGTTGCCGCGCACGTCGTGCTCGGTGATGACGTAGGCCACCGCGCCGAACGCGGCCGCGTCGTCGTCGTGCACGGCGTAGGCGTGGCCCTCCGCGTGCATCGGGCTCGGCACCAGATCGCCGACGGGGGCGCGCTCGCCGTCTGCGCCGACGCGCTCGACGGAGAACCCGAGCGTGCCGGCCTCGCCGGCGGTGCGCCACGACACGTCGACGCCGCCGGGCGAGCGCTCCACGGCGACGTCGACGACGGACGCGTAGGTCTCCAGGCCCGCGGTGACCGCCAGCTCGCACAGCGGACCGAAGGTGAACGTGGCGCGCCCCTGCGTGCTGTTGCCGGTCTCGTCGACGTATTGCGCGGTCGTGCCCGCGGCCGTGGCGCCCGTGACGACGATGCGCTCGCCCGCGGACGCCGGCGTGACGTCGACGTCGTAGGCGATGAGCGCCGTGGCCCCCGCTATGACGACGCCGGGGTTCCAGACCACGTCGCCCGCGACGCCCACGGCGGGGGACGTGGCCGTGCCCTGCGTGGCCGCGAGCGCACCGGCGAAGGACACGCCCGCCGGCACCGTCGACGTCACGGTGTGCGTGGCGGAGAACGTGATCGGCAGCGACGTCGGGTTCCGCACGCGCACCGTGACCGTGAGCGTCGACGTGCTCCCGGGCGCGGGCGGGTTCGGCCCGCCCTTGGCGCGTACGAATTGCTCGACGATGGGCTTCGCCGGCGCGGCGCCGCTGTCGCTCGGCAGGTAGAGGCGGAACGCGCCGGGCTCCGGTTGGTTGCGCGGGCTCGGCGGGTTGCCGCTGCCGGCCACCGCAGCGAATTGGCCTGCCACGGAGTAGGTAATGACGTTGGCGGCGGCGCCGCCGGCCTTGCGGACGTCGGCGGCGGCGGTCCACACGCCGTAGTTCTGCGCGGTGTTGTCGCTGGTGAACGGCGCCGACGCGTTGCTCCGCCAGACACCGTTGCCCGACACGTTCGTGAACGCCTGCGAGAAGCTCACGTTGCCGGTCAGCGTGTAGCTCGTGCCGGCCGCGCCGTCGGCGTCGAAGTCGTTGGAGGCGGCGGTGCAGCCGGAGGTCACCCAGGGGTGGAACGTGTTCACCTGCTGCGACGCGGTGGTAGGCCCGAGGCCGAGATAGCTGTCCGCGTACACCGGGATCTCGACGCCGCCTGCGCCGGGATCGCCGTCGTGGGCGCGGACGCCGTAGCCGGCGGTCTCGTCGCCGTTGTTGTTGGGATCGATGCGGAGCTCCCAGTGGCCCGCCGCGGGGTTTTGGACCGTCCCGAACAGCGCCGACCACGCGTTATCGACGCAGACCGCGGGCGTGTTGGCGTTGCTGCACACGACGGTGCCCCCCACCTGGGCCCCGCTCGGCGCAAACAGCGAGTAGGCCACCGACGTGTTGAACCGGCGGCCGGTGAGCAGATCGCGCGTGCCCTCCCCGTTGCCGCCGCGGCCGACGTCCGCGTCGAAGACCTCCACGACGAGCTGCGAGAGGCCGGGCGGCACCTCGATGAAGAAGCGGTAGCTGTCGTTCAACGCCGGGGCCTGCGCGGTGCCGACCCAGTCGCCGCTCACGACCTGCTCGCCCGCGCCGTTCAGCCGCAACAGCGCGGTGGTGCTCGTGGGGTTGCTCGACGCAGCGGACGCCGCCGCGCACCACAGCGCCGCCACGGCGGGCGCGGCGCGGCACAGGGGGATCGGGAGCACAACGGAGCGCACGGTCGGGATGTTAGTGCGGGCGTCCAGCCCCGCCCATGAAGAAGCCCGGGGTGCCTCGCTCGGCGACGAAGAGGGGCCCGATGCATCCTGCGCCGGGGCGTTTCGGGGGCGGAGGGACGGCCTCGATTCCGCGCGCGCGGTGCTCTAGCGTGACCGCGTGAAGCTCCCCTTCGGCGCCGGCCGCGTGCTCGGGTCGCTCGCCGTCATGTCGCTCCTGCTCGCCGCCCTCGCGCGGCCACCGCTGCCCGGCGTCGCCCGCGTCGTCGTGGTGCTCGTCGTCGCGGCGCTCGCGGCGCTGTCGGCGCGCTCGAGCCTGCTGCTCATCGCCGCCCGCCGCGGGCTGCTCGTCGTCCAGGAGGGCGCGCCCCGTCACCGGCTCCTGCTCGTGAGCGTCCCCGCCGCCGCCGCGGGCGCGGTGCTCGGGGCGCCGCTGCTGGTGTTGCCGGCGGTGCACGCGCGCTTCGAGGTCCTCGTCGCCGGCCTCCTCGGCGCCCTCGCCGGCGCGGGCCTCGCCCTCGCCGACGACAGGCCCAAGGGCCCCCGGCCCACCACGCGCTTTTCGTGGCTGGTCCTCGACACGGCGCTGCCCGCGGGGATCGTCGCCGCGTCTGTGGGCGTCTGCGTCGCGTTCCTGCGGCTGCGCAACCTCGACGTCGTCACGCCCGGCGAGCTCGCCCGCCACCTCGGCATGACCACGTTCGCGTACGCGCTCCTCCTCGGCTTGGCGGGCTTCTTCAAGGCCTACGGCGAGCAGTCCGCCGGCCTCGTCGTCGTCGAAAAGACGGCCGCGTCCCTCCCCGGCCCCGTGCTCGCGGGCGCCGCCCTCGGCGTCACCCTCTTGTTCGCCGTGCCGCACCTCGCGCCGGCGCTCCCGCTGCGCGACGCGCTGATCCTCAAGGCGGCCGTCGGCCTCGTCGTCGGCGGCGGCCTCTCGTTGCTCGGCGCCCTTCAGGGAGCGCGGGCAGCGTCGCTCGGTCTCAAGCGGCGCAAGGCTAGCTGACGACGCGGTTTCTGCCGCCCTGCTTGCCTTCGTAGAGCTTCTCGTCGGCGCGCTCGATGAAGCTGTCGACGCTGTCGCCCTTGGCCATCTGGGTGACGCCCATGGAGATGGTCACCGGGATGATGTTCCCCTCGAACTCGTAGCGGGTCTCCTCGATCATCTGCCGGATCTTCTCGGCGAGGATGACGCCGCGGTCGGCGGGCGTGTCCGGCAGGAGGATGGCGAACTCCTCGCCGCCGTAGCGGGCGAAGCACTCCTCCTTGCGGATGTTCTTCGTCGAGATGGAGATGGAGAGCTTCTTCAACACGAAGTCGCCGGCGAGGTGCCCGTACTCGTCGTTCACCTTCTTGAAGTGATCGATGTCGAACATGATGAGCGCCAGGGGTCTTTGATAGCGAGCACAGCGCGCCATCTCGCGATCGATGAACTCGAGGAAGTAGCGCTTGTTGTAGGTCTGCGTGAGGCCATCGATGATGGCCATCCGGTAGATCTCTTCGTAGTAGAGCTGCTCGATGTTGTCGCCGTCGATGAACTTGAAGATGACGCCGCCGACCTTGACGAAGTCACCGTTTTTGAGCTTCCGCCTCGACGTCAGCTCCTCGTCGTTGACGAAGGTGCCGTTGGTGGAGCCCATGTCCTCGATGTAGTTGCCGCCGGCGCCCGCGTAGATCTTGCAGTGCGTGCGCGACACGTTGTCCATGTCGCAGACGATGCCGTTGTCGGGGCCGCGGCCGATGGTGGTCTGCACCTTGTCGAGCGGGTACTTGCGCCCGATGTCCTTGCCGTAGATCTGCACGAAGCAGGGGATGCCACCGGCAAGGCGCTTGTCGGCGATCTTGCTGACCTGGGAGACGCGGGTCTTCTCTTCGCGGGTGACCACGGGGGGACCGTATCACTCTTTGACGGGCTCGGGCCCGACCGCCACGGGCGCGGGCGCGGGCGCAGGAGCACCGGCGCCGACGGCGGCTGCGGGGGCCGCAGCCTCGACGGGAGCGGGCGCCGCCGGCGCGGGCTCCTCGGGCTCCTCGGGCTCCTCGGGCAGGCTCGGCCCGGGGGAGACGCCGCCGTTGCCCTTGGGTTGCGTGTCGGCGTTCTCGTCGATGTCCTCGATCTCCATGAACGGGATGTCGCGGTTTTCGAGCGCTGAGCGGGCGCCAGAGAGCTGCTCGTTGGTCTCGCGCAGCCGGCGCGAGAGCACCTGCACGAAGCTCCACAGGAGCTTCACGGCGAGCACCGGCTCCTTGCGGATGAGCGTGTAGAAGCTGCGGCGCTGCACGACGAGGAGCCGCGTGGGGTCCTTGGCGGTGACGGTGGCCGAGCGCGGCGACTGGTCGACGAGGGCCATCTCGCCGAAGTGCACACCCGGGTGGAGCTCGACGATCTCCTGCGTGGCGCGAGAGACGACGACGCGCCCCGCGAGCACGATGTAGAGCTCCTCGCCGCTGTCGCCCTCTTTGATGATCTGCGCGCCGGCTTCGTACGTCTCGAGGTACGTGATGTTCAGGACCTTGACGAGCTCCTGATAGGTCAAATACCGGAACAGCGGGATCTTCTTGAGCGTGTCGAGCTTGAGGTTGACCTCGCTCGCGCGCTGCTCCTCGAGGACCTTGTCCTCGGGGTCGGCGACGGACCGGAGCACGACGGCGCTGATGTTGTCCTTGCCGCCGCGGCCGTTGGCGAGGTCGATGAGCTTCTGCGGGAGCTTGTCGACCTCCTGATCGGAGAGGCTGTCGGCGAGGTCGTTGGGGTCCTCGGTGTAGCCGTGGAGGCCGTCGGAGCAGAGCAGGAAGGTGTCGCCGGGGATGATGTCGAACAGCAGGGTGTCCACCTGCACGTTCTTCTGGATGCCGACGGCGCGCGTGATGACGTTGGCGTACGGCGACTGCCGGGCCTGCTCGCGGGTCATCTTCCCGCGCTTGATCATCTCGGCGGTGTAGCTGTGATCCTCGGTGAGCTGATGGATCTGTCCCTGGCGCACCATGTACAGGCGCGAGTCCCCGACGTGGGCCATCAGCCCCTTGCCGCCGCAGACGATCATCATGACCAGCGTGGTCCCCATGCCGGCCTTGCCGCTGTCGGCGGTGGCCATGCCGAAGATCTCCGAGCACGCCTGGTTGACGGCGTTTTCGAGGAGCTGGACCACCCGCTCGCGGACCTCGCCGACGTCGCTGCGCTTCTTGAATTCGTCGAGCGTGGCCTTGTTGTCGGCGATGACCCGCTGCACCGTGCGGACGGCGTGCGCAGACGCCACCTCGCCGGCCGCGTGGCCTCCCATGCCGTCACAGACCATGAAGAGGTTCAGCGCGGGATCGAGGAGGATGGTGTCCTCGTTGTGGTCGCGCTTCTGCCCGACGTCGGTTTTGCCTACCGCGACGATGTGCACGCGGGGAATGTGCCCCGAGCCGCCGCCCCGCGTCAATCAAGCTCCCGGGGTGCTTCCCGCATTGACGTCGACAAGCCCCCGCGTGATCCCGCCCGCATGAACAAGCTCCTCAAAACGGCCGACGAGGCCGTCAAGGACGTCGCGGACGGGGCCACCCTGATGGTGGGCGGCTTCGGCCTGTGCGGGAACCCCGAGTCGCTGATCAGCGCCCTGCACCGCAGGGGCACAAAGGGGCTGCACATCATCTCCAACAACTGCGGCACCACCGACAAGGGCCTGGGCATCCTCCTCGCCGCAGGCCAGGTGAACAAGATGGTGTCCTCGTACGTCGGCGAGAACAAGGAGTTCGAGCGGCGCTACCTGACGGGCGAGCTCGACGTGGAGCTCAACCCCCAGGGCACCCTGGCGGAGCGCATCCGGGCGGGCGGCGCCGGGATCCCGGCCTTCTACACGGCCACCGGCGTGGGCACCGCGGTCTCCGAGGGCGGCCTGCCCATCCGGTACAGCGCCGACGGCAAGGTCCTCGTGGAGTCGCCCAAGAAGGAGGTGCGAGCCCTGGTGGACCCGCGCACCGGCAAGGAGCGCCGGTACGTCCTCGAGACCGGCCTGTTCGCGGACTTCGCCCTGGTGCGGGCTTTCAAGGCGGATGCCTACGGCAACCTGGTGTTCCGAAAGACCGCGCGGAATTTCTCGCCGATGATGTGCGCGGCGGCGCGGGTGTGCATCGTCGAGGCCGAGCAGATCGTCGACAAGATCGACGGCGACGAGGTGCACGTCCCCGGCGTCTACGTGAAGCGCCTGATCAAGGTCGAGCACAAGGCCAACTGGATCGAGCAGCGGACCGTCCGTCCGCGCGCAGAAGGGAGCGCGTCATGAGCCTCACCCGCGACCAGATCGTGCAGCGCGCCGCCTTGGAGCTCAAGGACGGGTTCACGGTCAACCTCGGCATCGGCATGCCCACGCTCGTCGCCAACTTCGTGCCCAAGGGCATCGACGTCGTGCTCCAGAGCGAAAACGGCATGCTCGGCGTGGGCCCGTTCCCGCTCGAGGGCGACGAGGACCCCGACCTCATCAACGCCGGCAAGCAGACCGTGAGCGAGACGGCGCACACGAGCTTCTTTTCGTCGGCGGACAGCTTCGCGATGATCCGCGGGGGCCACGTCGACCTCACCATCCTCGGCGCCATGCAGGTGTCCCGGAAGGGAGACATCGCCAACTGGATGATCCCGGGCAAGATGGTGAAGGGCATGGGCGGCGCCATGGACCTCGTCGCGGGCTCGCCGCGCGTCATCGTCACCATGGAGCACGTCGCGCGCTCGAAGAAAGACCCGCAAAAGGTGGACATGAAGATCGTCGACGAGTGCACGCTGCCGCTCACGGGGCGCGCGTGTGTCGACATGATCATCACCGACCTCGCCGTGTTCAACGTGAAGCGCGGCGAGGGGCTCACCCTCGTCGAGCACGCGCCCGGCGTCAGCGTCGACGACATCGTGGCCGCCACCGGCTGCGCCTTCGAGGTCAGCCCGTCGCTGAAGCCCGTCCCCGCCGCGTGACACGCCCCGCCCCCCGCGTGGGCCTCCCCCGGCGCGTCCGGCGATGAACGCGCTCGACCGCCTCGAAGCGTTCCTCGAGCAGGCGCACCCGGGCTTCGCCGACGATCGCGCGTTGCACGCCGAGGCACGCGCGCTGTCGGAGGCGTACACGCGGACGGGCGCCGTCGACGACGGCGCCGCCGGGAGCGTCGCCTACCTCGCCCACTTCGGCCCGCGCGCCGTCGCCGCCGCCGGCCACGCGCTCTCGTTCGTCCCCGCGGTGCCCGCGCACTGCATCGACGTCGGCGCCGGCTCCGGCGCCTCGGCGCTGGCGCTCTTCGCCGCCGGCGCGCGTCGCGTGACCCTCGTCGAACGAAGCAAGCCGGCGCTCGCCCTCGCGCGCCGGCTCCTCGAGGGCCTCGACGCCGAGCTCGTCCACACGGACGCGTGGCGCGGCGGCGCGTCCGCCGCCGGGCCGTCCGCGGGGCCGTTCGCGGGGCCGTTCGCGGGGCCGTTCGCGGGGTCGTTCGCGGGGTCGGGGCGCGGCGGCGCCGGCCCGGGCCTCGTGTTGTCCGCGTTCGCGTTCGGCGAGCTCGTGGACGGCGCAGGCGGCGCAGGCGGCGACGACGACGCCAAGGAGCGGGCGCGCGCCGCATTCGCCGCCCTCGAGCGCGCCGCCCCGGGCGCCGCGCACGTCCTCGTCGACGCCGGCGACCGCGCGCATGCCCGCCGCGTCCAGGAGCTGCGCGACGCGCTCGTCGCCGAGGGCCGGGTGGTGCGCGCGCCGTGTCCGCACACGGACCGCTGCCCCGCCCTCGCGCGCGCCCGCGACTGGTGCCACACCCGCATCGACAAGCGCCTCCCCGACAAGCTCGCGCGCTTCGCCCGCGCCGTCGGCCGCGACGACGAGCACATGGCGCTGTCGTTCCTCGTCATGGACCGCGCCGATCCCGAGCGCCTCGTCGTCATGGACAGCGCCCATCCGGCGCGCGCCGCCGGCATCCTCGTCATCGGCGACCCGCTCAAGGAGAAGGGCCGCGCGCGCCTGCCCGTGTGCGGCCCCGGCGGCCTTCGCTTCCTCCAGGCCCTCAAGCGAAACCGCCCCGCCCACGACGCGCTTTTGCACCTCGAGCGCGGCACGCGCCTGCCCGTGGCGCTCGCCGCCGGCGCGCGCCAGGGGACGGCCGCCGTCGACGACGCCGCCGCCCTCGCGCCGGAGTGAGCCCTCCGTCGCCGGTCGGGCGCGCCCTCGACGAGGCCCGGCCGACGCATGACACGGGGCGCGCCGCCGCGGCGGGTGGGCGCTCGGCCCCGGGCATGGTCCCGCTGGTGTCGGTCGCGTAGCCTCGCCCGGTGAGCGCGCTCCCCGTCGTCGACGACCGGCCCGCCTTGGCGGAGCACGTCCCCGGTTCGCTCGAGTCGGGGCTCGCCGCCTTGTGGCAGTCGGCCGGCCGGCGGGTGAACACGCTGCGGTACTGGCGCGAGTCGCTCGCCTTGCGGCGCCGCTTTCATCTGCGCTTCCTCCGCCTCGGGCAGCTCAAGGTCGCGGTGCCGCGGGGCAAGACCCCGGACTGCGACGCCTGCACCGAGATCTGCTGCACGGGGCCGGACGCCGTGGTCTCGCTCCGCCTGCGCGACATCGCGGCGCTCGTCGACGCGGGGCTCGAGCGCCACATCGCGCCGTCGTCGGCGGTGCGCCCGGCGCTCGCGCCGTCGACGCGCCGCGAGCGGAAGGCGGTGACGTGGGCGCGGCAGGAGGCCGACGGCTCGGTCTTCCACCAGGTCTTCCCGGTGCTCGCCCGCGACGACACCGGCACCTGCTCGCTGCTCACCGAGGATCGCTTGTGCGGCGCGTATCCGCACTGGCCGCTGTCGTGCGCGCGCTATCCGTACGCGCTCGACCTGCGCTTGGGCGTGGTGTTCTACGCCCGGAGCTGCGGCTCGTATCACGAGGTCCCCGCCGTCGATGCGCCGGTGCACGTGCGAGCGTTGCTTCGCGCCGTCGTTGACGCGTACAACGAGCGTGTGAAGGACGCCGTGCTCCTCCATGTCGCGCGGCCGGAGCTCGAGGCGCTCGGGCTCCTGCGCTTCCTCGACCTCGAAGCGCTCAAGCGGAGGTGACCGTGCTCCTCAAGTGGATCGTCTGCCGGGTCGCCGCCGACAAGGCAGCCGCGTTCTCGCAGGCGCAGCGCGCGTGGGGCGCCTGCGCCGACGCCGTCGGCTTCCTCGGCCAGGCCGGCGGCTTCGCCGGCGACGACGCGTGCGTCGCCGCGCTCTGGTCCGACGAGCCCGCGCTCGCGGCGTTCATGGCCCACCTCCACGACCCGATCGTCGCGGGGACGGTGCAGGAGCGGACCTACGAGTCGCTCGAGACCACGCCCTTTCGCCCGCTGTTGCGCATGCGCGCGGCGAGCGGCGCGCGCGCCTCGCTCGCCTCCGTCGTGGACGCCGTCGTCGACGCCACGGTCATTCGCGTCGCGGACTGCCGCGTGAGGGACGGCCGCGCGGACCACTTCGTCGACGCGCAGCTGCGCGTCTGGCTCCCGGGCATGGCCGCGGCGCCGGGCATGCGCGGCGGCTTCTTCTCGGTCTCTCAGGAGGACCCGCGGCGCTTCCTCGTCGTCACCGGCTGGGACGCCGCCGCGGCCCACGACGCCTACGCCAAGGAGCGCGTCCCCGAGCTGCGCGCGGCGGCCTCCGTCGACGACGACCTCGAGAGCCTGCGGGGCCACCGGGTGCTCTGCGAGCCGAGCTGGCGCGTCCACCCCTGAGCGCGCCGCCGGACGCAGCGCACCGAGGCCGGCACGCCGGTGGTCGGCGCGGCGCGGCGCTCGTCACACCGCAGGGTACGGCTGGGAGCGCGTCTGCAGGACCACCACGCCGTCGTCGCAGCCGATGTGCAGGAGCTCGCCGACCAACGCGGTCTCGCCCGGGATCTTCCGGTCCTCGTCGAGCTCCACGGCGTCGACGACGCGCACCGGGGCGCCGCCGGCGTCGGCGTACAGCGTGTTCCAGCGGCCGACGCCGCGGACGAACGTGAACACCCGCCGCGCGCCGAGCGCGGGATCCACGAGGTGATCGGCGGGCGCGGGCCGCGGCGCGTGCGTGGCCCGCGCAGCGTCCTGCGGGCGGGGACGAAGCGTCCCCGCGCCGAGCTGGGCGAGCGCCGACACCGTCATGCGCGCCGCGCGCTGCGCCAGGTCGTCCACGAGGTCCTCGCCGGCCGTCCCGAACGGCAAGGCCACCGCCTCCTGCAACAGGACGTCCCCGTCGTCCTCGCCCGGCGCGACCTGATGGAGGGTCAGCCCCGTCTCCGCCACGCCGTCGCGGAACGTCCAGAACAACGGCGCCGGCCCGCGGTACGACGGCAGCAGCGACGGGTGCAGGTTGACGACGCCCAGCGGCGCGGCGCGAAGGAAGGCGGGCTTCAAGAGCTGATTGAAGAAGGAGACCACCACGACGTCGACGGCCTCACGCTTCACGAGGTCGACGGCGGCGGGGCACGAGGCGTCCCCGACCAGGTACGCAGGCACGTCGCTCCGCGCCGCCACGACGAAGGGGTTTCGCCGCCCGTCGTCGGCGCGCGTCATGCCGAGTGCGCGCTTGACGGCGACGTCGAAGCCGCGGTGGCGCTTGAGCACCGGCTTTCTGCGGGTGTCGAGGCCCCCCATCGGTCGCATCACGAAGCGCACGTCGTGCCCGGCCTCGAGCAACGCCTCGAGCGGCCTCACGGAGAACACGCTCTCCATGCACAGGAAGCCCACCCTCATCTGCGCGCCCTCTCCTACTCGAGATGGTACACGACGACGCGCCCGGGCCGGTCGGTTTCGAAGTACGGGGCGCCGCCCGCGATGAGGATATCGACGTCGCGGTCGCGGTCGATGTCGCCGGCGGCGAAGTTGTTGAGCTGCAGGTGCTCGTTGCCGAACGAGGGCAAAGCGCCGCTGCCGTCTACGTACGTGCCGTCGCCGCGGTTGATGAACACCCGGAGCTGCGCGTGGGTGTCGAACAGGTCGCGCGTGCCCCCGAACAGCAGATCGAGGTCGCCGTCGTCGTCGAGGTCCACCAGCGCGCTGCCCACGGTGCAGCTCTGCGTGAGCGACGGAAGCGCCGCGGTGTCGCGCACGAGGTCTCCGCCTTCGTTCCTCAAGAGCACCTCGCCGAAGTCGCCGTCGCACACGGTGGTGACGATGTCGGGGTCGCCGTCGCCGTCGACGTCGCCGGCGTCGAGGTCATAGAGGTCGCCGAAGATGTTCAAGAGGCCGGCGGGAAACTCCGGGACGAAGCCGAGCCCTTCGTTCACGCGGTTTCGCAGGACGCGGTTCTGCTCCGAGGGGAACGTGGTGTTGTTGGTGACGATGACGATGTCGCCGTCACCGTCGCCGTCGAGATCGGCGGCGATGACCTTGTGATCGTGCACCCACGCGGTCCGGTGGGGCACGAGGTCGGAGCGGTCGTCGAACCCGTTGTCCACCTGCTCGAGCAGCACGTCGGGCCCGATGACGCTCGGGTCGCAGCCGCCGCCGCCGAATTCGTTGGGGTCGCAGCCCGCGGAGAGGTTGTAGATGTCGGGGCGGCCGTCGCCGACGACGTCGAGAAACTCGGCGTCGAACGCGTCGTCGGCGGAGCCGGTGCCGAGGTCGACGCGCTCGAAGACGAAGCCGCCCCGGTTCTCCATGAGGATGGGGCCGCTGCCGTTGGTGGCGCCGATGAGGACGTCGGGGCGGCCGTCGCCGTCGGCGTCGGCGACGGAGGTGTTGTTGGCGACGGTGAAGACGTTGATGTCGCGGCGCGTGAACACGCCGTGACCGTCGTTCTCCCACACGCTCGTGTCCTGCGGGATCTCCTGGGTGTTGCCGAAGCGGTCCTGGATCACGTTGCCCGTGGCCACCACGGCGTCGAGGTCGCCGTCGCCGTCGAAGTCCGCGAGGTCGACGTCGTTGCAGTTCTCGCCGTTCATCGGGAAGTCCGACGAGTGCGCGGCGTAGGTGCGGTAGTGGAACGCGGCCGTGCCCGTCTCGCTGGTGCCGTCGGGGTTCACGAAGCGCACGTCGACGTCGCCGTGGCCGTTTCCCGCGAGCGCCGACGCCGGCGTCTGACAGACGAATTCGCGCGAGGACACGAAGGTGCAATCGGCCGCGACGCCCCCGAAGGTGATGACGGCGTCCGCTTGCATGCCGGCGCTGCGCACGCGCACCCGGGTGAAGCCGACGGGCAGGCCGTGGTCGGGCGTGACGGCGACGCCGAGGTAGCGATAGATGCCCTCGGCCGTGTCCTCCTGCGCGTCGGGGTTCACCACGCGCACGTCGGCCGGGCCCTCCGCGCCCGGCGGCGTGGTGCAGGTGATCTCCTGCGCGCTCACGACGTCGGCGCCGCTGCAGGGGGCGCCGTCGATGAACACCAGCGCGCCCTCCTGGAAGAAGTCGCCGTTCACCGTGACCTCTTCGCCGCCGAAGGTGGGCCCCTCGGGCGGGTCCGCGGAGTCCACGCGCGGCGGCGCGATGTAGAGGTACGCGTCCGCCGCCGTCCCCGACGACAGCGGGTGGTTTTGCACCGTGACGTCGGCGAAGCCCGGATCGCCCGGCGGCGTCGTGCACTGCAGCGACGACGTCGAGGTGACCTCGACGTCGGTGCACGCGCCGTCGGCGAAGAGCACCGTGAAGTCCTCGCCCTCGATCTGCCGGAAGAAGCGCCCCTCGACCACCACGCGCGTGCCGCCGGCGGTGGGCCCCGAGGGCGGCGCCACCGCCGTGACCTCGGGCGGCCAGAAGTACACGAGGCCCGCGGGGAGCGTGCCGCTGCGCGTGTCGCCGGGCTCGGTGCGGGTGACGGTGACGTCGACGGCGAGCAGGCCGCTCGAGGGCGCCGGGTCGAGCCCGGCCGGCACCGGGGGCACGCGCACGAGCAGCTCCGCGGAGCCCGTCTGGGAGATCACCTCGCCGGCGGCGCCGCCGAAGCTGACGTCGTCGGCGTCGGAGAGGCCCGAGCCGAGCACGCGCACCTCGACGCCGCCCGCGACGGGGACGAGCGACGGCACCACCTCGACGACGATGGGCGGCCCGAGGAAGCCGTAGCCCCCCGGCAGGGTGTCCTGCTGGCCGTCGTCGTTTTCCACGGTGACGTCGGCGGCGCCGGGCGTGCCCGCGGGCGTGGCGCAGGTGAGCGTGGCCGCATCGAGGACCACCACGTCGGTGCACGGCGCGCCGCCGATGGTCACGACGGCGCCGTCGCGGAAGCCGTCGCCGTCGACGGTGACGACGGTGCCGCCCTCGCTCGAGCCCTGGCCGGGATCGACGGCGGTGACCAGGGGCGCCTGGATGTACTCGTAGCCGTCGGGCAACACGCCCTGCCCGGTGGCGCCCACCTCGTCGCGCACGACGACGTCGACGAGGCCGTGGTGGCCCGGCGGCGTGTCGCAGTCGAGCTCGGTGTCGTCGACGAGCCGCTGGTGACGGCAGGGGACGCCGTCGAAGGAGCCGCGGACGCCGTCGACGAAGTTCCCGCCGCGGATGATGACGGCGGTGCCGCCGGCCTCGGGCCCGGACGCGGGCTCGACGGAGTCGACGATGGGGGACGGCACGAAGGTGAACGCGCTCTCGAGGAGCGCCACGCGGCCGTCGGGGTTCGTGAGGCGTACGTCGACGACGCCCGGGTCCTCGGGGCTCGTCACGGCGGCCACGAGGTCCTCCCGCAGCCACTCCACCGATGTCGCCTCGACGGCGCCGAAGAGCACCACGGCGCCGGGCCGCAGGTCGTCGCCGTGGATCTCGACGCGGGTCCCGCCGCTCGCGGGGCCGGTGTCGGGGTCGATGCGGGCGATGGCGGGCGCCGACGGCACCGGCCCCACGCGGAACGCGTAGGGATCCCCGAGGGGGTTTTGCGCGCAACGATCGCCCGTGTCGCAGACGGTGAGCGTCCACTGCACCACGCTGCCGAGCGGCTGCCCGGGGATGAGGCCCTTCAGCCGCGTGCCCTTCTGGAGCGTCTCGTCGACGACGACGGCCAGCGGCACGGTGCCCGCGCGCGGCACGGTCAGCGGGCCCGCCACCGACCACGACAGCGTCGACGCGCCGATGCCGTCGTCGTCGTGGGCGATGACGCGCGCCTCGTACGGCCCGCTCTCGATGGAGGTGTCGCTGACGACGGCGGCCTCGAGCACGTCCGGCGGCGGGTTTTCGCAGCCGGCGACGACGGCGAAGGCGACGAGCCCGAGGAGCGCCTTCATCGCGGCTTCCGCGTGCTGCCGGTGGGCGGCGTGTCCGTGGCGAAGACGGGCTTGGGCGCGGTGGGGGCGCGCGCGAGCTTCTTGCGCAGGAGCGCCTCGCGGGGATCCGGGGGCACGCGCGGCACCGCTTTCCCGGGCGCCTCGGCGGCGGGCGCGGCGGCGTCGGGGGCCTCCATCGCCCCGGTGGCCATGGCGGCGGCGTCGGGGGCGCCGGTGGGGCGCTTGCCCGGCCGCGCCGGGGCCTCGTCCTCGTCGGCGAGCACGGCGCGCGCGGGCGCGTCCTTGAGCACGTCGCCGAAGCCCTTCTCGGGAGCCTTGTGCCAGGCGCGCTTGTGCCGCGCGGCCTCCTCCTCGAGCTCCTGGATCTTCTCCGGGTCCGTCGACATCCCGGTCCCGACGATCCCCCGCGGCTCGACCCGGCGATGCTCGGCCATGCGGCGAGCGTAGCGCGGTCAACCGCCCAGGGGCACGTCGGGGGTGACGGATTTCACCCCGAGCTTGCCGACGAGCGCGCGCAGAGACTCCACCTTGCCGGGCTCGATCTCGACGGTGATGGCGTTCGACATCCACCACACCTCGACCACCTGGCCGCCGAGCGCGACCACCTGCCCCTCGACGTCGGAGTGCGCCTGCTTGAGCTTGGCGCGCGCCTTCTCCGCGAAGGCGTCGGCCTTGTCGTCGTCGCCGTCTTTGAGCAGCTCCCGGTACGCGCCCAGGTCGCCGTCGCCTCCGTCGAACGCCACGATCCAGCGCTCGCGGCCCTCGCTGCCGAGCACGTGCTTGCCCGGCGGCGCCGCCTTCTTTCCCGGGCAGCCGGCCGCCGACAACGCCACGGCCGCAAGGAGAGCGAGGATGACCCTCATCGGGCGGAGTTGAGCACGTTCCGCCGCGCGTTGTCATCCCGCGGGCGCGTCATGATGGCCTTGCGGATCGACGCGAGCGGCGCCCGGTCGTCGAGGTGGACCGCGTCCTCGCCGGCGCGCACGATGCCGAGCGCCGCGAGCAGGTCGTCCACCGGCGGGAAGGGAGCGCGCAGCCCACGGGCCACGATGCCGCGCACATCCACCTCGGGCGCCGCCTCGGCCCACCACCCGACGATCTCGTCGGCGGCACGGTAGGTCACGTCGGCGGGCTCGCGCACGCGGACGCCCGCCACGAGCTCGTCGAGGGAGCGGCCCTTTTGCCGGAGCGCGACGTCGAGGCGCAGCAGGATCGCGGCGCCGCCCCAGTAGACGGGGACGTACTCGTAGCGATCGCCCATGTGGTGGCTCGCGTCGGCGAGGGTGGGCTCCACGCTCTGCGCCTTGCCCCGGTCGAAGCCGTCCACCAGCGCGGCCCAGGCGACGTCGTCGTCGAGGAGCCCCGCGCGCCCCCGCGCGATCTGTTGGTAGTACGAAGCGAGCCCCTCGGAGAGCCACGCGTCCCGGCGCTTCACCGGCGGGATCAACAGGTGCGAGAGCTCGTGCACGCCGACCCACTCCCCGAGGAGGTCGGCGTCGCGGGCCCGCGCGGACACGAGCACCACCGCCGCGGGGCCGCCGCCGCGGATGGCCATCCCGAACGGCACGGCGCGGCCGCCGTTGACGGGCAGCAGCAGGATCTGCGCGCGCGGCACGGGGAAGCGGCCGTCGACGAGGCTGACCGCGCTCGCGGCGGCGCTCAGCCAGCGCACGAGGCCGGCGTCGCTCGCGCGGATGGCGCCGGGGACCCGCGCGACGCGGAACGTGGCGCCGCCGACGGCGAGCGTCTGGTGCTCGAGCGGGCCGAAGGCCGCCTTGCACATCATCGTCCACGTGGTCTCGCCGACGACGTAACGGCCGTCGTCGTGCTGCGCCCAGGGCACGCTCGCGGTCATCCCCTTGGGCAGGTGCAGCCGCAGGGTGCCGGTGACGCCGGCGGGCCATGGCACCGGCCGCCACAGCCAGATGTCCGGCGACGTGATGAGCACCCCTGCCCGCTCCTGGATGTTGTCCCGGTCGTCGAGCTCGGCGGCGGCGCGGCCGAGATCGAGGTCGAGATCGGCGCAGTCGGCGCCGAGCCCGGCGAGCTCGATGCCCTTGTCGCCGACGGCGAGCTTTCGCCCGGCGCCGTCGAAGGCCGCGTCGACGTACGGGAGCCCCGCGGACACCTGCGGCATCAGCCGCGTCCTCGGGGCGCTCCAGCAGACGCGCTCGTGCATCTCGAACGCGGGGGACAGCGTGACGTCCCAGGTGACCTCGAGCGGCTTCGCCGCGGGGGTCGCCGCGGCAGGCGCCGCGGTCGCCGTCATCGTCATCGTCGTCGTCGCCGTCGGGCGCGCCGCCGGGGGATCCGCGGCGCACGCTGCCAGCGAGAGGATCGTGAACGAGAGCGTCGCGAACGAGCGGGTCGCGAACGGGAGGCAAAGCGCGGCCGCCCCCCCGGGCCGGCGATCAGTCAACGGCCTGGCCGCTGATGTTCACGCCGTCCATGTACTCGCCGCGGATGTACGCGTTGCCGTCGTCGTCGAACAGCGCGAAGGTGCCGTCGCGGGCGCCGTCCTTGTAGCTGCCGACGCGGCGCAGGGTGCCGTCTTTGCGGTACCACCGCTCCTGTCCGTCGCGCTCGCCGTCCTTGCGGCCAATCTCCCACTCCTTGTTGCCGTTTGCGAAGTACCAGGTCTCGGTGCCGACGAGCTTGTCATCGGCGTAGACGCCCTCGAAGCGCGGGGTGCCGTCGGCGTACAGCTCGCGCCAGAGGCCGACGCGGTTGCCGTTTTTGATGTCGTAGTCGCCCTCGATCCACAGGTGGCCCGACGGGTGCCACTCGCGCCGCGATTGGAGGCTGCCGTCGACGGTGGTGATCTCCGAACGGCGCTGGACGGTGAAGGGATAAAAGCGCACCTCGTGGCAGACGACGGCGTCGTCGCGCGTCTCGCAGCGCCGCACGCCGTGCTCCGAGAGGTAGAGGCTCACGCCCGCGAGGACCACGGTGACGCCGACGGCGATGCGCGCGGCGCGCCCCGCGCGCTGTCTCATCGATTGCCGGACCAGGGCGCGCCACCACACGGGGGCGAGATCGGCATCGGCGGCGGGGGTGGACGGCAGCTCGTTCATGGCGCTCCTCACGACGGCAAGGCGCAGGCGTCGCATCTTCCGTGCGGCCGGGGGGAGCGGCCGCGCTGTTTCGAGTGTAGCGACCGCTCGGCGCCGGGCGCCATCCGCCCAGGCCGCCTGCGTCACATGCGACCGATGCGGCGCCCGAGGACAAGCGGGCTGCCCGGCGCGCCGGCGTCGAGCGTGAGCCACCCCGGGGTGGCGACGACAACGATGGTGGACCCGAGCTCGAATCGCCCCCACTCCGCGCCCTTCTCGACGCGCTTCGGGGGGTCGTACGTGCGCGCCGTGGACGCGCCGCCGCCGTCGTTGGTCGTGAGGTCGTCGAAGACCACGTGCACCTTGCCCACCATGGTGGCGCCCACCGCGACCATCGCCAGGAGCGCATCGGGCCGGCCGTCTGGCCGGACCAGGGCGATGATCCGCTCGTTCTTGGCGAAGAGCCCGTCGACGTGCGTGATGCCCGCGCTGTTCACCGGCCACAGCGCGCCGGGGACGTGGCGGGCGGCCACGACGTCGCCGCTCAGGGGCGCGTGGAAGCGGTGGTAGTCGCGCGGGGAGAGGTAGAGCGTGGCGAAAGGCCCGCCGTCGAAGCGGGCGGCCAGCGCGGGATCGTCGAGCAAGGCCGCGACCGAGTAGGGCCGGCCCTTCACCTGGAGCGCCGCCCCGGCGTCGACGACGCCGGCCGCGCCCCACGCGCCGTCGCAGGGGGACACGAAGGCGTCCGGCGCGTCGTCGAGGGGCCGCGCGCCTTCCTTGAGGGCGCGGGTGAAGAAGCTCTGCACCGACGGGAAGGTGTCGAGCGGGTCCCTCACCTCGCCGAAGTCGACGCCGAAGTATCCGCCGAACGCCCGCAGGGCCGGGCGACGCACCGGGCGCGGCAGCGGCGTCGACGCGAGGACGCCCATGAAGTGCGACATGGTTCGCTGCGGCAGCACCTTGAGCGACGCGATGACCGCGCGATCCTTCAGCCTTCCCATGGGGCGCCGACCATACACCCGCTCCCCGGCGCGAACAGAGCGTCAGCCGCGTGCGCGCTCCGGCGGGATCGAGGCCAACAGCGCGACCGCCGCAGCGAGGAGGACGACGTCGCGCCCGATCGTCCACGGCGTGACGGGGCCGGTGCCGACGCCGAAGCAGCCGCAGTCGACGTCGATCCCGCGCGCGACCACCTGGGCGACGGCGACGGTGAACACCGCGAGCAGCGCGGCGGACGCGACGGCCGCGGCCCTCCGCCACGCCGCGGGGCCGACGACGATCGCGACGCCGACGACGAGCTCCACCGCCGGCAGCGTGATCGCGAGGAGGGGCGCCAAAGACGGAAGCAGCCGGTAGTTCGCGATCTCGTCGGCGAACCCGGCGGGATCGCGCAGCTTGGCGAGGCCGGCGGCGACGAACACGGCCCCGAGGCCGAGCCGCAAAAACCACGACACGACCACCCGCGCGCGGCTCACGGTCCACCGCTGACGTCGTCACAGGGCCCCGAGGCGCACGCGAGCCCCGCGCGGGACCAGGCCTCGAAGCCGCCGTCGAGGAGAGCGACGCGCGCGCCGGTGTTTCGCTGCAGCAGGCCTTCGGCGACGGGCCGCGCGGCGTCGGTGGTGGCGCCATAGACCACGACGGCGGGCGCGCCGTCGAAGCGCGCGAGCACCTCGGCGGCGGCGTGGCCCGCGGCGTCGCACGGCAGGTGCACGGCGCCGGCCGCGTGCCCCTCGGCGAAGGCGCGCGCCGGCCGCGCGTCGACGAGCAGCGCGCCTTCACGCGCACAGAGCTCCGCGCACGCCGCGGCGTCGAGGACCTCGGGGCCGCGCGCGTCGGCGTCGACGGTGCACGCGGACGGCGGCGCGTAGCTCGCGACGCGGACGCCGTCGCGCCGAACGGCGTTCTGCACGACGCCGAGCCCGGCGCCGGCGACGACGAGGAGCGCCGCGCGGACGAGGATGCCCGGGGCGAGGCGAGGTGGAAAAGCGGCGCGCACGCCGCCTGAACAACGCCGGCGGCGCGCGTGTTCCCGTCGAGATCCTTGCGTGGTCGCTAGCGGCGGCGGCGGCGCGGCGGCTCTTCGGGAGCGTCGAGCGGCGTGCGGTCGGGGCCCGAGCCCGGCGGCAGCGCCGGCTTGAGGCGCTCGACGCGACGGCGATAGGCCTCGGGCTGACAGAAGGGACACTCGACGAACGTGAACGACCTGCCCTGCTCGATGATGAGGTTCGGCTTGTAGAGGGTCCCCGCACACGAGCCGCAGTCGGGCTCCTGCGGGCAGTAGCCGTAGACGATGGGCCGCTCGCCGTTCACCTGCAGCTCGCGGTTCTTTCGGTGGGTCGGGTAATTCACCCACGGGCACGTGCGCGGGCGCACCCTCATTCGTCGCCGCCCTCGACGAGCGCCCGGGGCGCGGCGCCGGCCTCGAGGGGCGGCGCCGCTTCCGGCGGCAGCACCTCGATCTCCCACGCCTCGTACAAGCCGAACGGCTCCCCGTGCTCGTCGACGCCGGGCTTGTCCATCTCGTCGACGAAGCGCGAGGGGCGGTGCAGCACCATCGACGTGTCGCGCGCCCGCGTCACCAGCGGGTGCACCAGGTACAGCTCGTCCCTGGCCCGCGTGACGCCGACGTAGAACAAGCGCCGCTCCTCGTCCTCGCCGCCCGGATCCTTCAGCGCGAGGTCCGAGGGGAAGGCGCCGTCGGCGAGCCACACCACGAACACGCGGCTCCACTCGAGACCCTTGGCCTGGTGCACCGACGACAGCGTCAGCTTCTCGTCGGGATCCTCGGCCGCGACCACCTCCTCGGCGGAGAAGCTCTGCACGAGGGCGAGCTCCGAGAGGAACGCCTCGAGGTCGGCGAAGCCGGCGGCGTAGTCGGCGAGCTCCTCGATCTCCTCGATGCGTTCGCGGGCGTTGGCCTGGGTCTTTCCGAGGACCTCGGCGTAGAAGCCGTCGAGCAGCACCCGGATCATCTCGCCGGGCTTCCCGTCGACGTCGGCCTTGGTGATGGAGCCGAGCGTGCGCGCGAAGCGCTCGACGCCGGGCTTGGCGCGGCGGCCCAGCGTCCCCCCGACGACCTCGTCGTCGTCGAGGAGCGCGCGCGCAGCCTTGCCCGCGGCTTGTCCCCCCACGCGGCCCGCGATGTTCGCCTTGAAGCGTCGCCACAGGACGTCGGTGGTGGCGTTGCCGATGCCGTCGTGGAGCTTGACGATGCGCCGGAAGCTCAGCTCGTCGTCGGGGTTGTAGACGACGCGGAGGTGGGCGACGACGTCCTTGATGTGCGCCTGCTCGAAGAAGCGCAGGCCCGAGCGCACCACGTAGGGGATGCCCCGCCGGGTGAGCTCCACCTGCAGCTCGAGGACGTGGCGGTGCGCCCGATACAGGACGGCCACCTCCGACAAAGCGACGCCCTCGTCGCGCAACTGCAGCACCCGCTCCGCGACGAACTCCGCCTGCTGGTGCGCGTCCCGCGTGGGCACCAGCGCGGGCGTGAGGCCGAAGGGGCGCACGCCGCGCAGCGCGTGCCGGAAGCCCTGGCGCGCCTTCTTCAACACGGCGTTGGCGACGTCGAGGATCTGCGGCGTGGACCGATAGTTCACCTGGAGCGGCAACAGCGTGGCGTCGGGCCAGCGCGCCTGGAACTCCAGCATGTTCTTCACCTCGGCGCCGCGGAAGCCGTAGATGCACTGTGCGTCGTCGCCGACGGCGGTCACGTTCCGGTGCCCGGCCGACATGAGATCGACGATCTGCCCCTGCAAGGCGTTGGTGTCCTGGTACTCGTCGACGAGCACGACGGAGTACGCCTTGGTGATCTGCTGGGCGAGCGGCCCGCCCTCCTCGAGGAGCACCTTCCAGTTCATCAGGAGGTCGTCGAAGTCCATCAGGTTGCGCTCGACCTTGCGCTTCACGAAGGCCTGGCACACCGCCATGATCTCGTCGGCGAGATGCATGAACCGCGGCGCGCGCTGCTGCACGATCTCGCGCGCGGGCCTCTGCGTGTTGAACGTGGTGGACGCGAGGTCGAGCAGGACGTCGGCGCGCGGGAAGCGCTCCTGCGTGACCTTGATCCTGGCGTCGACGACGGCGGCGTCCATGACGTCGCGCGCGTCTTCGCGGTCGATGATGGTGAAATTCTCGCCGTAGCCGATGGCCTCGGCGTGCCGGCGCAGGATGGCGTTGGCGACGTGGTGGAACGTCCCGCCCATCACCCGTTGGCTGGCGGGCCCGACGAGGCCGGCGACGCGCTCGAGCATCGCGCGGGCGGCGCGGTTGGTGAACGTGAGGAGCAGGATCTGCTCGGGCGGGATGCCCTCGTCGATGAAGCGCGCCACCCGGTAGGTGAGGGCCCGGGTCTTCCCCGAGCCCGCGCCGGCGAGCACGAGCACGGGCCCCCGCGGCGCGAGGGCGACGGCGCGCTGCTCGTCGTTGAGCGCGACGCCGTAGTCGATGCCCAACCGGCTGGGGGCGGCGACCGCGGAGCTCTTGAGCTGAAAGACGCGCGCCATGGTGCGCCGGTTGTACCGCGCCGGCGGTGGTCCTGAACAGCCGTTTAGCTCAAGGCGCCGAGGACGCTAGGCCGGGATGCGATCGCGGGCCGCGCGCTCGAACTCGGCGATGGAGGCGCCGTACATCGCCATCCCGTAGGGGATGGAGACGATGAGGCCGACGCCGCAGGCGATGATGCCGAGCTCGCTGATGATGCCGGCGACCAGGATGGCGACCCAGAACAGCAGGTACTCGGTGCCGCCGGCCATCATGAGGCGCCAGAGCTTGCCGATCTGCATCGACGACCACGGCTCGCCCTTCACGATGTGGAGGAACAGCATGCCGGGCATCATCACCATGTTCCACAAGGACAGCGGCAGGAGCAGCACCACGCCGACGACGCTGCCGATCATGGCGAGCGCCGGGACGTGCGCCGAGGCGCCGATCATGGTGAGCACGACGGTGACGATCTCGACCGCGATCATCACACCGATGAGCGGGAGGTAGCTGAGGAACAGGCGCCAGCCGGGCCCCATGTAGCCGAGGCCGGCGGGGGGCAGGTCCGTCTCGCCGCGCAGGCGGGAGTCCGCGTAGGTGCGCAGCCAGCCGGCCGCGTTCAGTCCCGCGATGATGCCGCCCGCGATGGGGACGATGCAGAGCACGATGGTCAGAAGGCCCATGAGCGCGCACTTCTTGAGCCATTCCTTGTCCTGCATGGGTGCCTGGATGATTGCGCCGAGATCCACGGGAGCCTCCTGGGGTGCCGTTCCATAGCACGTTGCGGTGCGATACGAAGCGCCATGCGCGCCGTCGTCGCCGTCCTCGCCCTGGCCCTTGTGTCCTGCGCCACCACCACCAAGATCGTGAGCGATCCGCCCGGCGCCACGGTCACCAACCTCGACGACAAGAAACCCCTGGGAAAGACGCCCCTCACCTGGGAGTCCAAGATGTGGATCTGGCAGAGCGAGCACTTCGAGGTGAAGGCGCCGCACCACCAGACCCGGGTGATCGAGCTCAAGCGCACCGAGCCCGACGCGCTCCCCATCGTCGCCGCCGCCTGCCTCACCCTCACGTGCTGCGGCGCCGTCGGCGGCGTCCCGCTCTTCCTCGCCGGCGGCCTCAAGCTCCCGGCCACCGTCAAGGTCACGCTGCCCGCCGACAAGCGCCACGCCGTCGTCGGCGAGGCCGGCGGCGGCGACGACGACGTCGTCTGCATGCGCTACTAGGCCGCGTCTTCGGCCGCCTTCTTCTTCTTCGGGCGATCGTTCGGCTTGAGCCCGCGCTTGCGGATGCGGATGGCCGTGGGCGTCACCTCGATGAGCTCGTCCATGTCAATCCACTCCATGGCCTCTTCGAGACGCATCCTCTTCGGCGGCGTGAGGATGATGTTCTCGTCGCGGCCCGCGGCGCGGACGTTGGTGAGCTTCTTTTCGCGGATGATGTTGATGTCGAGGTCGTTGTCGCGGGCGTGCTCGCCGACAACCATGCCCTCGTACACCTCTTCGCCGGGGCCGACGAACATCATGCCGCGCGGCTGCAGGTTGAAGATTGCGTACGGGGTGGTCTTGCCGAGGTCGGTCGAGATGAGCGCGCCGGCCTGCCGGGCTTCAACCTCGCCGAGCGACGGGATCCAGCCCTTCAGGTAGGTCGACATCTGGCCCTCGCCGCGCGTGATGGTGCGGAAGGTACCGAGGAAGCCGATCAGGCCGCGGGTGGGGATCTCGTACTCGACGACCGTCCAGCCCGACACCGCCGGCTCCATCCCGATCATCTTGCCGCCGCGCTTGCCGGCGAGCTCCGTGACCGGGCCGACCGCGGTCTCCGGGATGTTGACGACGAGGCCCTCGAGCGGCTCCATCTTGTTGCCGTCGACCTCCTTGATGACGACCTCGGGCCGCGAGACGCACATCTCGTAGCCCTCGCGTCGCATGGACTCGATGAGCACGGCGAGCTGCAGCTCGCCGCGGCCGAGCACCTTGAACTTGTCGGGGCTCTCGGTCTCCTCGACACGGATGGACACGTTGCCGCGCAGCTCGCGCTTCAGGCGGTCGCGCAGGTGGCGCGAGGTGACGTACTTGCCGTCGCGGCCTGAGAAGGGGCCGTCGTTGACCGAGAAGATCATCGCGAGCGTGGGCTCGCCGACGGAGATGCGCTGAAGCGCGCCGGCGCCGTCGGGGGTGGCGATGGTGTCGCCGGGGACCACGTTTTCGAGGCCCGCGAGGCACACGAGATCGCCGCTCTTGGCCTCGTCGACCTCGATGCGCTTCATGCCCTCGAAGAGGTAGAGCGCTACGACCTTGCCGCGTTCGACGGTGTCGCCCTCGCCGAGCCGCACGATGTCCGCCTTCTTCTGCACCCGGCCGCGGTGCACGCGGCCCACCGCGAGGCGGCCGACGTAGTCGTCGTAGTCGATGGCGTTCACGAGGATCTGCAGCGGCGCGTCGCTCTCGTCGAGCGGCGCGGGCATGACCTCGAGGATGGTGTCGAAGAGCGGGCGCAGGTCGAGCTTGCCCCGCTGCTCCGCCGCGCCGGGGAGCTGCGCGGCCTCGGGCACCGGGCCCATGGGCTCGCCGCGCACCGCCCAGCCGTCGCGCGCGACGGCGTAGAGCACGGGGAAGTCGAGCTGGTGCTCGTCGGCGCCGAGGTCGATGAAGAGGTCGTAGACCTTCTGCAGCACCTCTTCGGGGCGCGCGTCACCGCGATCGATCTTGTTGATGACGACGATGGGCACGAGCTTCAGCTCGAGCGCCTTCTTCAAGACGAAGCGCGTCTGCGGCAGCGGACCTTCGGCCGCGTCCACGAGGAGCAACACGCCGTCGACCATGTGCAGCGTGCGCTCCACCTCCCCGCCGAAGTCGGCGTGTCCGGGGGTGTCCACGATGTTCACGCGGAGCCGCTGGCCCTCCGGCGTCTCGAGGACGACGCCGGTGTTCTTGGCCATGATGGTGATGCCGCGCTCACGCTCCTGGTCGAGCTTGTCCATCGTGCGCGACTCGGTGTTCTCGTGCGCCTTGAAGGTGCCCGCCTGCCGAAGCATGGCGTCCACGAGCGTGGTCTTGCCGTGGTCGACGTGCGCGATGATCGCGATGTTCCTGAGGTCCGTTCGTCTCACGCGACGGGGCATGCCCGTCGGAGCGTCGACGCGCAAGGGCGTGTGCGCCGGGTCACCCGGCCGCGACCTCGGTCACCGCCACATCGGGATCCGGGGGGTACAAGGCGCCCATGACCCGCACCCTGCCCCGCCCCGCCGCCGCCCGCCTGCTCCTGTCGTGCTGCGCCGCCCTCGCCGCCTCGACCGGCTGCGGCCTGCCGAACCTCCAGGACCTCCTCGGGGGCGGGCCGGCCGCCGAGTGTGAGCACAGCCGCGACTGCGCCGACGACGAGATCTGCGACGGCGGCTCCTGCCGACCCCTGCGCGGCGCCGGCGAGGGCGAGGGCGGGGGCGACCCCGGCGAGGGCGAGGGCGAGGGCGAGGGCGAGGGCGACGTCCCGTCCGACCCGCAGGGCCCGCAGTTCCTCCAGTTCGCCACCAACGTGACCACGGTGCACCGCTTCGACACCATCACCTTCACCGCGGTGCTCACCGACCCGGACGGCGTCGACGACGTCATCGGCGGCAGCCTCGTCGATCCCGGCACGCAGGCGGCCTACGGGGCGTTTTCAACGTCGGCGTCCGAGGGCAGCTACTCGCTGTCGCTCACCTGGGATCAGGTCAACGTCGTCGCCCCCATCGACTTCGCCAACACGGGCTCGCGCACCTTCCAGGCCCGCTTCTTCGACGTCGCCGGCCACGTCGCCGAGCGCTCCGCGACCTTGAGCCTCACCTGTGACGGCTCCCCCGCCTGCGCCGGCGACTGCGGCGCCGCCCGCTGCGGCGACGGCTCCTGCACGTCGGCGAACGACCGCCCCGACGCGAACGGCAACGGCCTGTGCGGAAACGCCTGCTTCGATCTCACGACGTCGTCGCGCTGCGGCTCGTGCGAGACGTCGTGCTCGACGTCGTGCGGGGACTTCGGCGAAGAGCTCTTCCAGTGCGTCTGCAACGGCGGCGCCGACTGCACCGGCACCGACGTCTGCGTGGACTCCACCTGCCTGTCGGACGGCTCCATCAGCATCGAAACGAGCAACCCTGCGTTCACCTTCGTGAGCGTCTCCGCCGGCGGCTTCTCGGAGAACCTCTGCGACATCACCGCCACGACGGCCACGCTCGTCTGCCAGAGCCAGGGCTTCGCCACCGGCTCGGTCTTTAACACCGGCGGGTTCACGACCAGCGGCGTCGTCGCCCACTGCACCGGCGCTTCCAGCATCATCGACTGCAACTTCACGACGTCGGGGAGCTGCAGCGCCGACCCGATCTCCTGCGGCGACGGCGGCGGCGGGGGCGGCGGCGGCAGCATCACACACCACACGGGCGTCAACGGCGAGACGTTCACCAACGACGCGGCGTCGGACGTCAATTCGCTCCAGGGCGCCATCGACGCGTGCAACGCCCACTTCGGCGTCACCACCTGCGGCGACGCCTGCCCGACCTCCGGTGGCGGCTGCACCGGCGTCATCGTCGACGGCGCCAACCCCTCCACGTGCACCTGCACCACCACCGAGCCGCTGGTGTGGAACCACGGCGGCACCTCGTGCTTCACCGGCGGCGGCGTCAGCGCCGGCTCGGTCACACAGGCGTGCTCGACGACCGTCCTCGGCTCATGGGACTGAGCTGACTGTCAGCGTTTGACGGTGCCGACGAAGCTCTCGAAGAGCTCTTCCTCGGCCTTCTTGTCGTCGACGCGGGCGGCGGCGGGCGTCTCGTCGTACTTCCGCTCGATCGCGTCCTGCTCGACGCCGGCGACGGCCTCGCGGAACAGCTCTTCGTCGCTCTTCTTCTTCGCGGGCGCCCGCGCGCGTGGCGCGGCCGCGTGTCCGCCGCCCCTGCTCCGGGCCTGCGGCGCCGGCGCGGCGGGGTGGGCGCGCTTCCAGTCCCTGAGCTGGTCTTTGAGGTCCTTGGCCATAGCGAAGGTGGCGCGCGGGCGACGGGTATCCGGCGATCGCGAGGATCGCGAGGTGCGAGGGGGAGACCGGCCTACACCGGGACGACGTTGTCGTCGTCGCCGGGGGAGATGTCGAGGACGACGACGCGCGCGGTAGGCGCACCCCGTCCCCGCTCCTCCACGGGCGCGGCCCCCTCGGAGGGAGCCAGAGGGAGCTCGATGCGGTTCCGCTGGGCGTCTTCCTGCTCCCGGCGGCGCTGCTCCTCTTCGAGCTCGTCGATGATCCAGGGTTCCGGCTTCACGCAGTGTCCTTCCTCTGCCGATCATGCCGTGTGGGAAGGAGGCGCAGCAAGCCGCCGTCCGGATCCGCCACCGATGTGCATCACATGTGGGCGCTAAGGCGCCGGAGTCATGTGGGTTTCGGTCCCATCGGTCAACTCCCGTAATTGGGCTTCCTGTCGAAGTGGTGCTCGGCCTCGATGAAGCGGATGGTGCCCGACTTGCTTCGCATGACGATCGAGTGCGTGTGCGCGCCGCCCTTGAAGAAGCGAACGCCCTTGAGCATGTCGCCGGACGTGACGCCGGTGGCGGCGAACATGACGTCGCCGCGCGCGAGGTCCATGAGCCCCCACTTGCGATCGAGGTCCTTGATGCCCATGGCCGCGCCGCGATCGCGCTCCTTGTCCGAGCGGAACATCAAGCGCCCCTGGAAGTCGCCGCCGGTGCAGCGCAGGGCCGCCGCCGCGAGCACGCCCTCGGGGGCGCCGCCGGAGCCGAAGAGCACGTCGATGCCCGTGCCCTCGACGCAGGTGGAGATGGCGGCGGAGACGTCGCCGTCGCTGATGAGCTTGATGCGCGCGCCGGCCTTCCTGACCTCGGCGATGAGCTTCTGGTGGCGCTCGCGGTCGAGGATGATGGTGGTGAGGTCCTCGACGTAGCAGCCCTTGGCGTCGGCGATGGCCTTGAGGTTGTCCGTGGGCGACTTGTCGAGGTCGATGACGCCCTTGGCCGCGGGGCCGACCGCGATCTTGTCCATGTACGTGTCGGGCGCGTGCAGGAAGTTGCCCTTCTCGGCGATGGCGACGACGGCGAGGGCGTTGGGCAGGCCGAAGGCGCACAGGTTGGTGCCCTCGAGCGGATCGACGGCGATGTCGACCTCGGGATCGTGCTCGGAGCCGCCGCCGACCTTCTCGCCGATGTAGAGCATCGGCGCCTCGTCTCGCTCGCCTTCGCCGATGACGACGGTGCCGCGGATTTGCAAGCCGTCGAACGCGCGGCGCATGGCCATGACGGCGGCCTCGTCGGCTTCGTTCTTGGCGCCGCGGCCCATGAGGCGCGCGGAGGAGAGGGCGGCAGCCTCGGTGACACGAACGACCTCGAGGGCGAGGTTTCTGTCGAGGGTGGCGCGGCCGAGGTTTGCGGGAGAGGGGATGGAGCTGGTCATGGTGAACCCCGTTTCGCGTCGAGGCCGGCGGCTTGCAACAGGTGTCGGGGCATTCGCGTCGGCCGCCCCTCCCGGGTCATGCACGCGTGGACGGTCGCTCCCTCGCACAGGAGGGTCTGGTCGCGCAGGATCCGGTAGCCGAAGGTGAAGGTGGCGCGGGTGGCCAGGGTGATGTCGGCGTCGATGCTCAACAGGTCGTCGAAGCGCGCCGGCGCCCGATAGCGCACGCGGGCCTCGACGACGGGGATGACCACGCCGTCCTCGCGCTCCATGCGGCCGTAGTCCACGGCGTGCTCGCGCAGCCACTCGCAGCGCCCGCGCTCGAACAGGCGCAGGTAGTTGGCGTAGTAGACGACACCCATCTGGTCGGTGTCGCCGTAGATGACGCGGTACTGGCTGACGGTCACGCGCGCTTCAGAACACGTACTTGATCACGGGCGCGAACGAGAACGCCAGGATGCCCGGCGGGTCCGCGTTGGGATCGGTGCTGAAGCCCATGGGGATGAGCGAGGGGCTGCCGCTCGTGGGGACGAGCACGTAGACGGTGTTCCAGTCGATGCCGACGAACGTGTTGGGCAGGAGCGTGGCGTAGCGGACGCCGATGCCGATGCCGACGTTGCCACCGAGCGTGGGCTCGTTCACGTCGGGCTCGGGCGTGAGGAACGTGACGCCACCGAACGGCTTGACGGCGATGGCGAGGCGGTCGACGGGCGGCGGCAGGTAGAACGAGAAGGTGGCGCCGAGGTCGATCTGCGTGATGCCGTAGTCGCGCGGGACGTTGGGCGACTTGTTGCCGTAGGGCGCCGCGTTGGCGACGAAGCCCGTGCCGAACGACGCCTGCAGCCCGAGCCACGCGAAGAGGTCGTAGCCGGCGGACAGGCCGATGTACGGCTGGAGCTGGCTGGTGCTGACGGGGACGCAGGGGACGCCGCCGCAGCTGTCGTCGATGGTGAAGCCGCCGAGGCGGAAGAAGCCGCCGAGGTCGCTCTGCGTCCAGAAGCCCTGCTTGAACTCGAAGCCTGTGGCGCCGCCGATGGACTGCCCGAGCACCGCGCCGCCGACCTTGACCTCCTTGTCGGGGAGCGAGGTGGACTCGTCGGCCCGGGTCTTCTCCTCGTCCCCGCCGGCGGGGACGTCCTCGTCGTCTTGGGCAAGGGCCGCGGGGGCGACGAGGGCGGCAAGGGCGAACGCAGCGAGGGTAGAGGCGCGCATGATGCGCGTGCGTTAGCAGATCAGCCCGCGACAGAGAAGACGAAGGGGTAGCTGACGACAACCTGCCCCCCGCCGCGCGGGCTCGGGAATTTCAGCCTGCCGATGACGTGGACGACGCACGCCCCGACCGGAGCGCCGGCGGCGCCGAACGTGGACTGGACGACCCCGGGGCTCGCCACGGAGCCGGCGGCGGTGATGGTCCACGACGTCACCACCTTGCCCTCGAGGTCCGGGGCGTGCCCGAGCTCGTTTTCGTAGCAGGAGCGGATCTGGGGCAAGACGCGATCGAGGACGCGCTGGATCTCGGCGCGGGTGAGCCCGTCGGTGACGACCATCGGCTCGGGCTTGACCGTGGCCCCGCGGTGGCGGCCGACGCCCGCGAGCGGACCGCGGGCGCAGCCGTCGTCGCAGGAGGCGCCGTGGCGGTCGGCGAAGATTCCACCGAGGGAGATGCCGGGGCCGCCCCCGCCTGCGCCCGTGGCGCGCGTGGCGAGCCCTGCCCCGACCGGCGCGGCGCCGCGCAGCCCGGTGAGGCCGCCGAAGCCGGCGCCGAGGACGTCGTCGGGCGCGCGGGCGTCGCCGATGCCGAGCTCGCGCAGGGCGTCGCGCGCGCGGTCCGCCGCGGTGCGCACGGCCGCCGCCGCGCGGGCGACGTGCGACGTCGACGTCGACGACGACCGCGACGACGACCGACGACGACGACGACGACGACGACGACGACGACGACGACGACGACGACGACGACGCAAGCCGCGTCGCCCCGCGCGGCGCCTGCGGACGCGGGGCCACCGCGGCGGTGACGAAGCGCGAGGGGATCGTGTGCAGCGCGTCGGCGTCGAGCGGCGCGCGCGCGAGCAGCATCATGACGACGAGGCCGGCATGGATCGCGAGCGCGGTGCCCGAGACCCGCAGCAGGCGCGCGTCGACGACGTCGAAGATCCTGTCGAGCACCGTCGCCGCGCGGCGGTCGACGGCGGCGCTGACCTCGAGCGGGCCGACGCGGATGACGGCGCGCGCGCCGCGGGCGAGGGTGACGTCCGCCGCGTCGAGCCGTTGCCCCTCGTCGTCACGCATGCTCCTCGGGTGGCCCGGCGGCGCGTCCGCCGGCGCGCAGGCGACGCGCAGCGCCATGCCGTCGGCGGTGCGGACGCGGATGCCCCGCGGCGTGTTCTCGACGAGCGGAAAGCGTGGCGCGGGCAGCGTCGCGTCATGCCACACGAAGTGGTGATCGGCGGCGGCTGCGGAGCCGAGGGTGAACACCTCACCGGCCGCGAGCCGCTCGACGGCGATGGCCGTGCGGCCCCAGGTGACGACGACGTCGACGGCGGACTGTGCTTGCGCTCGCATAGCGGACCCGACATCGCCGCGCCGCACGCGGTTCCCGCCGGCCCTCGTCGTCGTCTGTCGTCGTCCCTGAACGCGAAGCGCCGGCATGGAGCCGGCGCCTCGCAGCAAGCTCAGGGACTCCGCGCGTCAGCCCGAGGAGCTGAACACGAACGGATAGGTGACGAACACCTGGCCGCCGCCCTTGGGCTGCGGGAACTTCAAGCGCTGGATGATGCGCGTCACGCACGCGGCGACGGGCTTGGCCGAGGAGCCGCTGAACGTGTTCTGCGCCATCTGGGGGCTGGTGACGTCGCCGGAGCCGGTGATGACCCAGCTCGCGACGAGCTTGCCCTCGAGGTTCGGGTCCTTGTTCAGCTCTTTCTCGTAGCAGTACTTGATCTGCGACATGACGCGGTTGATCACGCGCTGGATCTGCTCACGCGTCAGACCCCCCTCGTAGATGATCTTGCCGGGGACGATGCGGGTCATGCCCTTGCCGCGGCCGCCGAGGTCGATGTTGCCGTTGCCGCCGCTGCCCCGGCCGGTGCCGGAGCCGAGGCCGCCGATGCCGAGGCCGTTGCCGCCGCCGCCGGCGCCCGTGCCGCGGGAGCCGAGGCCGCCGGCGCCGCCGGCGTCACCCATCGACGCGCCCTTCAGGCCGCCGAGGGCGTTGTTGATGCCGCTGCCGAGGCCGCCGGGGCCGAAGACGTTGGACACGGCGCCCTGCGGGCCCTTGAGGCCGAGCTGCGCGAGGGCGTCCATGGCGATCTTGCGGTCCTCTTCGCGCTTGTCCTTGTCGACGGTGGGCGCGCCCTTCTTGGAGGCGAGCTTGTCCTCCTTGGGCTTGTCCTTCTTGCCGAACACGCCGGCCTCGTCCTTGTGCTTCGCGGCCTTCTTGCCGGAGAGCTGCTTCTCTTTCTTCTTCTGCTCCACCGTGAGGATGAGCTTGGTGAAGTCCTGCTGGTTCTTGAAGAGGTCGTCGTCGTCGAGCGACGGCAATTGGGCGGTGACGAAGAAGGCGAGCACGAGGCCGAGCTGCGCGATGAGCGCGAGCGCCAGCACCTTCATCCAGTTGTAGTCGAGGTCGCTGACGATCTGCAGCGGCGTGTACCGCTTGGAGTACTGGATGACGAGCTCGATGGGCCCGACGCGGACGTTGGCCTTCTGGCCGACGTCGAGGGTGACCGAGCCCGACGCCTGCCGGCCGTCGACGCTCGCCTCCATGCCCTGCGCGACGTTCACGGTGGCGCCCTGCGGCGACAGCGTGACGATGGCGAACGACGGCGCCGGGATGGACTGGTGCGCGATCTGGAAGCTGTTGCCTGGGGCCTGGCCGATGGTCACCGTGCCCACGCCGGCGAGGCGGCTGACGCCGATGACGGTGCCGCCCCACATCGCCGTGACGTCGACGTGGCCCTTGTTGCTCGGGCGCTCGTCGGCGCCGAGCTCCGGCGACAGGCGCCCGGCGAGACCGCTGGTCTCGCTGATCTTGCGGTGCGCGCTCGGCGCGCCGCGGCCGAGGCGGAAGCCCGACCTGGAGACCTCGCGGTGCACGGTGCGCGGCGCCATCGACGTCGCCGTCCGCGGCGGCGCGCCGTTGCCGCTGCCCTTCTCGGACGCGCGGCCCGACGGCGGCGCGGCCTTGGCCGGCGCGGTCTTCTCGGCCTCCTTCGACGACGGCACGCCGTTCTTGGCGCTCTTGTCGTTCTTGGCGCTCTTGTCCTTCTCCGACGCCTTGTCCTTCGGGTCGGCCTTGCCGCGGTCGCGCACGACCTCGGTCTTCTGCTCCTGCTTGCGCGGGGGCGCGGAGACCGCCTTGGGCGCGGCCTGCAGGTCCGCGGTGTCGCGCTCCATGAGCGGCGGCACGTCGGCGAGCGGCGCGGTGACCTCGGGGTTGATGACCTCGTGGCCCGTGGCGCGCCGGATGGGCACGGTGGGCGCGAGGACGTCGCCGCCGAAGTGCACGGAGATCTTGGCCTTGCCGACGGTGATGACGTCGCCGTCGTTCACGTCGGTCTCGCCTTTGAGCTCCTTGCCGTTGAGCTCCGTGCCCTCGTCGCTCCCGAGGTCGAGCACCGCGACCTTGCCGTCTTGCGGCTTGATCATGCAGTGCAGGGAGCTGACGTCGTCTCCCTCGATGCGCACGTGTGCCGATGCACCGGAGCCGACCATGATGGGATCCATCGAGTTGAACTCGAGGACCTTGGTGGCGCCGTCGGCGAGGTTGATGGTGAGGCTGATCGAGGGCTTGTTCTCGGCCATATCTGTTTCCTGTCATTCGAGAACACGCGGGTTTCGTCAACACGCGTCGGCGAGAAAGCGATTTTCGGGGCGCACACTTGCGCACATGACCGACGGATGGACACCGGCGCGGCCCGCGGAGTTCCCCCGCACCTCCGGATCGCGCGCAGCGTCACCGGATCCGACGACGTCGCCAGGCGGACCGGCCCCGGGGAGCGGCCGCGCTTGGGTCAGCGACCGGAGTCAAAGGCTGTCCGCGCTCCGGGACAGCTCGGGGCGAAAGCTCGGCCGCAGCGCGATGAGGTTGCGAAAGTGGGCCCCGGGTCGTGCGCGGACGACGCCGATGCTCGGCAGCGCGCGCCGGCCCTTGAGGGTGGCGTCGGTGAACTCGAGTCGCGTGACGCGCCTTGCCACGGGGGCGTCGACAGCAGCGTCGAGCGCAGGCGAATCGACGGGCGCGGCGTTGACCTGTGCGGAAAAGAACAGCGCGAGCAACAGCACGGGACCTCCCTCGGTCCCCGTCGGACACCATCGGCCGCGCCCCGGTTCGCCGACGTCGAGCCCCGGTCAAGCGCGCATGCCTTGGGCCCGAGCCGTCAGGCGCGCGCCGCAGACACGACGCGCTCGCCGCGCACGGCGTTGCTCAGGCCTGTCACCGCGCGTGTCGGCGCGCGGAGGTCGGAGGTCAGAGCGCGGAGACGGAGCGCTTGAGCTCGGGACGGAAGTTGCCGCGGAGCTCGATCAGGTTGCGGAAGCGGGTCTTCTTCCGGTTCTTGATGTAGCTGCCCTCGGGCTTGGTCAGCTCGCCTTCGATGCTGACGTCGGAGAAGTCGATGACCGTCTTCTTGTTGTAGACGGTCTTGTCGTCTTCCTGGATGGTCTTGTCCTGCGCGAGCGCGGCGGGGGCTGCGAGGGCGGCGACGAGGGCGGCGACGAGGGCGGCGAGCGCGAGCTTCTTCATGGCGACCTCACTGTAGCATCTGCGAAAGCGGAACAAGCCGGTCAGGCGGCGGACGGTGGGACGGGCCTACTTCCCGCCAGGCGCGGGCTTGTCCGCGGGCTTGTCCGCGGGCTTCTCGGCGGCCTTGGCGGCGGCGTCGGCGGCCGCCTGCTTCTTCAGCATCTCCTGCTGCTTCTTCAGGATCTCCTGGTTCTTCAGCGTCTGCTCGATGTTCTTGCAGTCACTGCCGACGGGATCCTTGTCGTCGAGCTTGCCGCCCTTGGCGTCCTTGTACTTGTTGCACCAGTCGAGGGCGTCCTTGGGCTTGTTGAGCTGGAGGTTCGTGACCTCGGCGATCTCTCCGTACGCCTCGGCGGCGCTCGGGTCGATCTCGAGCGCGCGCTGGAGCTGCTTGATGGCCTCGTCCGCCTTCTGCTGGCCGGCGAGCGCGAAGCCGTAGCCGAGGTTGGCCTCCGGCTGCCGCGGCTCCAGCTTCATGGCCTCGCCGTAGTGCAGCGCGGCGGTGTCGTAGTCCCGGTAGCGCAGCGCGATGGACCCGAGGTTCAGGTGCGCCGAGATGAGGCTCGGGTCGATCTCCACGGCCTTCTTGAAGAAGCTCACCGCCTCCGGATACTTGCCGCGCTTCACGCGGATCATGCCGCGGTTGTTGTACAGAGCGGCGTCCTTGTCGTTGAGCTTGAGCGAGTTGATGGCGATGGTCTCGGCGAGCGCGTACTTCTCCTGATCGAAGTAGATGAGCGAGAGGTTCTTCAGCGCGTCGACGTTGTCGGGCTGCCGCGACAACAGCTTGCGGCACGCCTTCTCGGCCTGGTCGTAATCCTTGTTGAGGCGGTAGAGCACGATGAGGTTGTTGAGCATGTCCGGATCGGCCTCGCCGCCGGCCTTCTCCTGCTTGGCGAGCGCGCCCTCGTACAGGTCGATGCCCGCGCGGTAGTCGCCCTTCTCCTTGGCGAGGACGCCGAGGAGGATGATGACCTCGCGGCTGTCGGGCTTGTCCTTCTGCAGGCCGCCGAGCTCCGACTTGGCCTGGTCGTAGAGCCCGAGCTTGATGTCGCAGCTCGCCATGCCGAGCTTGGCGTCGAAGTTGCCGCCGTCCTTCTTCAGCGCCTGCGCGTACTTGGCCTTGGCCTCCTGGGCCTTGCCGTCCTTGAGGAGCTTGCCGGCGTCGGCGATGAGGCCCTGCAGGGAGTCCTCGGCGTGCTTCTTGGGCGTCACGGACGTGGTCTTCGGGCCCGTGGGCTTGGTGGCCGCCTTGGTCGTGCCGCACGCCGCGAGCTGGAAGCTCGCAGCGGCGACGACGACGACGACGACGAGTCGGGAGAGGAGGTTCATCGGGGGCTTCATCGGGTTCACCGTTGGGCCGTGCGCGTGGGTGCGGCGACCGCTGCGCTCGGGAAGAAGGGGAGCTCGTAGATGCGACCGAACTTCGCGGGCTTGAACTTCTTCAGCCGGTCCTCGATCTCGATGGTGTACGGCGAGTAGATGCCGAGCTTGAACGCGGTGTCGAGCGCCGCTTCCAGGGCCTTGATGCCCTGGTCCTCGACGGGGAACGCCACGTTCTCGAGCTCGGAGTGGTAGATGTCGAGCGCCTCGGGGTTGTTGGCGATGGCCGGCGGATCGGGCGCGTTGCGCAGCGTGTCGACGTAGTCGAGCAGCGCGTCGGCGACGCGGAGCAGGCCGGCGACGGCCCACTCGCCGCTGCCGTAGTCTTTCAGTGCATAGTATTTCTTGGCGATCTCATCGCGCTTGTTCTTCTTCAGATCGAGTGCTTCCTTGACCATCTTCATGCCCTTGCGGCCGGAGACGCCCTTCTTCTGCTCGATCTTGATGCCCTTGTAGTCGAGCCAGTCGGGCTCGAGCAGGTGGAAGGCGCAGTAGCCGCCGGTGGTGGCCCCGATGTCGGACTTCTTCACCTTTGCGTCGACCTTCTTCCAGCCGCCCATGATGTCCTTGCAGGTCTCGAGCATCTCCTTGTCGCGCCCTGCCTTCTCGAGCATCAGCGCGGTCTTGTAGCGCGACGTCAGCACCTGCTCCGGCGTGCCGTCCCTGCCGTGGAGCTTGTCGAAGTCGCCGTAGAGGGCGGCGGCGCGCTTCCAGTCGCCCTTGTCCTCGTAGACCGCGGCCATGCGCAGATAGACATCAGGGATGTCCTTCTGCTTGGGGAATTCCTTGATGTAACGCGCAAAGAGCTTCACGGCGTTTTCGGTGTCACCGAGACCGAGATAGAAGATGCCAGCGTTGTAGACGGAGTCCGGCGACTTGGGGCTCCTCTTGTATTTGTCGGCGTACTTGATGTACCAGTCCGCCGCCTCTTTGTACTTGGCGACCTTCTCGTAATACGCGGGCATGTTCGCGTACGTGTCCTGCTCGAGCTTGTCGTTCAGATCCTTCTCGACGCTGCCGTCGTTCTTCAGGATCTTGTAGTCGGTGATTTCCTTCTTGTAGTCCTTGAGGAGGCGCTGCGCGGCCTCGAGCGCGTCGTCCTCGTGGTTGATGTTCGCGTAGAGGAGCTGCATGTCGTAGACGGCGAGCGGCGCATACGTGGACTTGGGGAACTCCTTCACGAAGCCGTCGAGCTTGTCGGCGGCGGCGAGCGTCTTGTCGGCGTCCTTGGTGTTCTCCGCCTCTTCGCGCAGCTTGTCCGTGTTCTTGAAGCTCGCGCCCTCCATGAACTGCGCGACCTCCTTGGCGAACTTCGCGTCCTTCATCAGCTCTTTTTTGCCGTCGAAGGTGCGCGACCACTTCTCGAGCGCCGGGTAGTTCTCGCGGAACGCGTAGCTGTCGAGGATCTGGTCCGCGCCGCTGCGCGCGTACTCGGAGTCCGGCCAGCGCTCGATGAGCTCGCCGAACCGCTTGGCCGCTTCGTCGAAGTGGAAGTGGCTCTGGTAGATGTACGCGGCTTTGTACTTCACGACCTCCAGCTCCTCCTTGAGCTTGGGGTCCTTGGTGATGTCCTTCTGCGGCACGACGGAGACGTAGGCGTCGCAGGCCGCGGCGAGCGAGACCTCGTCCGCGGGGATCTCCTGCTCGGCGAAACGCGTGTCACCCTTCTTCTCGTTCTTGAGGTGCTTGATGGTGACGTGCTTCTTCTCGATGGTGCCCTTCGACTTCTTCGGCTTGCACTTGCCGGCCTTCTCTTGATCGGGGGTGCAATCGTTGATGTTGACGATGCCGTTCTTGCTGACGTCCGGAGGCGCGACCTTGTCGACGATCTTCTCCCACGCGAGCACCGCGTTGTACGCGCACTGCCGCGTGTACTGTCCCTTGGCGTCGCGCTTGACGACGGCGTCGTACTGCTGGGCCGCGTCACGCCACTTGCCGAGGTCCCACAGGAGCTCGGCGTAGAAGAAGTTCAGGCGATACGCGTTGTCGGAGTCGGGGAACGCCTTCAGGTACTGCGCGTAGATGTCGGCGGCGACCTCGTAGTCGTCGTAGTGTTTGAACTTCTGCGCGTAGCGGTGGTAGTCGGTGACGAGCTCGCGCATGCGGCTCTCGGCGACGGCGCGGGCGCGCTCCACGGTGACCTTGTTCGCCTCGTTCTTGCGCCACCACGGCGAGCCCGGGCGGTACAGCTCGACGAGGCGGCCGACCTCCTTCTTGACGTTGGCGCGGTCGCCGAGGCCGGCGTAGGCCTCCACGATGCTCGACTGGTAGTCCGGCGCCTGCGCGTTGTCGGGGTCGAGGTTGATGAGGAGCCGCAGCGTGTCGATCTGCAGCGGGCGCTTGCCCTGCTCCTTGTAGACGGCGGCGAGCTTGCCAGTCAGGCGGTAGGCCTCCTTCGCCCCCGCCTCCTTCTTGATGTACTCGTACGCGTCACGCGTCTGGTCGAGCTGCGAGTACGTGAGCACCATGTCGTTGAGCGCCTCACGCTTGAGCTGGATGCCGTCCTTGCCGCGCGAGCGCCGGATGACGTCCTTGAACTTCTTGAGCGCCTCGTCGTAGGTCTGCGCGTTGTAGTCGCACCACGCGAGCTTGTAGTAGGCGTACGTGGCCGTGCCCTCGCAGCGCGCCCTGCGGTCCTTGTCCGCGTTCTTGCACTTGGTGGCGACCTCGTAGGCCCGCTTGTACGCCTTGGTGCTCTTCGTCAGGTCGTTGTGCTTGAAGTAGTACTCGCCGAGCTGCACGTAGCTGTCCGAGACGTACTCGCTCTCCTGGTACTGCCGGATGAGCTGCGAGTAGTTCTGGATCGCTTCCTTCTCGCGCCCGGCCTCCTGCTGGTTGAAGGCCATGATGTAGAGGACTTCGTCGAGGCGCGGGTAGTCGGGGAAGCGGTCGAGGACGATCTGGTAGTTCTCGAGCGCCTGCTTTTTGTAGACGTCGCTCTTCTTCGTGTACTGCTGGAGCCCCGGCTCCTTGCCGTGCCGCCCGCCGTCCACCCAGCGGTCGTAGGCGTCCTGGAATTCCTTGAACTCGCCCTGGTACGCGAACTTGGATTTGGCCCAGTAGATCTCGGCGAGGCGGAAGACGAGCTCGCCCTCCTGTGACTTGCCGTGCACCTTGGGCAGGAGGCCCTTGATTTCGGCGATCTCCTCGTCGCGCTTGGCGTCGGCCTTCTTGGAGTTGTCGAACTCCTTGGACGACAGCGCGTCCTGCCGCTGGATGGTGGCGGGGCCGGTGGTGCGCAGGGCCTCGTCGGCGTCGTCCTTCTTGTCGTCGCCCTTCTTGGCGTCGGCCTTCTTGTCGCTCTTCTTGTCGGCCTTTTTGTCGTCGCGGCGGTGGTGCTTCTTCTTCTTCTTCTTCGCCATCGCCGCCGGGAACGACAGCCCCTGGGGCGTGACGTCGATGGTCCCGGCGAGGAACAGCACGAAAGAGAGGGCGAACACGCGGAAGGCGGACTGCGCCATGGATGCGATCCTCGACGTGGGGTGAGCCAGCTCACGCCTAGAGAATTGAGCGGGCAAACACAACCGCCGTCGCCGTCGAGAACCGCAGGTATTACACGGACCTACACAGCCCCGCGCGGGCGAAAGCCGGCGCGCATCTGGTCGCGGAGCGCTCGGGCACAGGCTCGCCTGCGCCGTCCGCCGCGGGCCGCGCCACCGCTGGCAGGTGGAGCGCGTACCGAAGGCGGCAGCGAGGAGCGGGAGCTGACCTGCGAAGTTGCAGCCTGCCGGTGCGTCGACGTCGGCGAGGCTGTGGTGCCGGTGGTGGAGCTGCGGCGTCGGCCGAAGCGGAAGCGCACGTTGGCGTGCAGCGGGATGGCCCACAGGGAGATGAAGGCGGCGCAGGCGCCGAAGGTCTGCTTCGAGAGCCGAGCGCGAACAGCGGCGCAAACTGGGCCGTGCGCGTGAGGATGACGTCGACGGGGTGGACGCGAGCGGTGCCGCGTGGCCGGGCTCGTCGTCGCCGGCACAAGCGCAAAGCCGGCGACGACGACGACAGCCCCGGCATCCCGGCGCCGACATGCGCGGGCCCGTGGAGCGATGCCGGGCGCGAACAACGGGCCGAACGAGGCGGGGGACGAGCCCCCGCCCTACGCGGCGGCGAGAATCCGACGACGACAAGCCGCCGCGTGGCGCCACGCACGCGAAGCCGGCGACGACGACAAGTCGCCGCATGGCGGCACGCACGCGAAGCCGGCGACGACGACGACAGCCCCGGCATCCCGGCGCCGACATGCGCGGGCCCGTGGAGCGATGCCGGGCGCGAACAACGGGCCGAACGAGGCGGGGGGCGAGCCCCCGCCCTACGCGGCGGCGAGAATCCGACGACGACAAGCCGCCGCATGGCGCCACGCACGCGAAGCCGGCGACGACGACAAGTCGCCGCATGGCGCCACGCACGCGAAGCCGGCGACGACGACAAGCCGCCGCATGGCGCATGCACGCGAAGCCGGCGACGACGACAAGTCGCCGCATGGCGGCACGCACGCGAAGCTGGCGACGACGACGAGTCGCCGCATGGCGGCACGCACGCGAAGCGGCGACGACGACAAGCCGCCGCATGGCGGCACGCACGCGAGGCCGGCGAGGACGACAAGTCGCCGCATGGCGGCACGCACGCGAAGCCGGCGACGACGACAAGCCGCCGCATGGCGGCACGCACGCGGGCGACGACGACAAGTCGCCACGCACGCGAAGCCGGGGACGACGAGCCCGGCACCCGGGACCAACCAGGAAGGCGGCGACGACGAGCGCGGCACGGGAAGCGAGGCGGGGCGCGAACGAGGGGCCGGACGAGCCCCCTGCTCTCCTCGCGCCGCGCGTACAAAAGGCACTCCGCGGAACAGATGAGATCGCCCGCGTGCTGCGCGAGACGCACGACGCCACGCGCGCCGCACGCCGCGTCGAGGCCGCGCGCGACGACGAGCCCGGCCCCCGGCACCAACCAGGAGCCCGGCGACGACAGGAGGCCGGCGACGAGCCCGGCGAGGCGGGGCGCGAACGACGGGTGGGACGAGGCGGGGGACGAGCCCCGCCCTACGCGCGCCTGGCGCTTCAGACCTACGCCGAGCTCCTCGAGGCGGGGGCCGTGCACCTGCCGGCGCTGCGCAGGCTCGTGCCGGACGACGACGACAAGCCCCCAAGTGGAGACGCGGCGAAGGCGGCCGCCGCAGTCTGCTGCGAGGCCGCCTTCGCCGCGTCTCGGGGACCGCGTCATTCGGAGGAGCGATCGGTTCTCGCGAAAGCGCGAGCTCCGCGAGCGGGCGCACCGCGGCTGACGAACAAGCGGGGGGGCCCCACGCGGAGCGTGGGGGGGCCCGAAGGGCCCGGCTGTCCGCGCGCGTCAGCGCGCACTAATCGAAGCACTCGGTCTTGATGGTGAACTCGTAGTAGCCGAGCTCGTCGATCCAGTACTCGTTGCGGAACCACCAGAACTGGAAGGTGTCGTCGGGGATGAAGGGGCGCGGCTGGCGCTTGCGCTGGGCGTTCACGATGGCCTTGCCCTGCTCGAGCCAGTCCGCCTCCGCCGTCTTGGTCTCGAGGGCCACGAGCGCGGCGCGGGTGGTGATGTCGCTCAGCTCGCCCGCCATGTCGCTGACCTTGGTCTTCAGGTACTTGCCGACGACGGCGAGGTAGGCGTCGCGGGTGTCGTTGGCGAAGTCCGTCATCTCACGGCCCATGTCGCTCTTGGCGAAGGTCTCGTTCTTGCCGAACACCTTCGCCTCGCGATCGATCTCGTTGAGGAAGTCCTCCATCTTGGAGAACCGGGGATCCTTCGAGATGGCGAGGGCCACCTGGCGCGGCAGGAGGTCCTTGTTGGCGTCGGGGCTCTTGATGGACTTCTGCAGCAGCGGGTACCACTCGTCGAGCGAGAAGTTCTTGCCCACCATGTCCTGCAGGTGCTTGGTCATCGGCTCGTACGTGGCCTTGGTCTCGTCGATGATCGTGTTCACCCGGTCCCACTGGCAGTTGTAGTAGTAGATGATGGCCTGGAGGATCTGCGCCTCCGGGTAGAACTCGTCCTTGAAGTACGGCGCGTGCAGCGAGTGCAGCGCACCGAGCGCGCGGCCGTAGTCGTTGCCCTTGCCGCTCACGGCGTACGCCCACGCGCGCTCGAAGAGCGCCTCGGCCCAGTTGTCGGAGAAGCGCGGGATCTTGGTGAACTCGATCTGCGCGTTGCGCAGGCCGTCGGCGCGCTTGGGGTCGCCGTCGTCGAGCTGGTAGGCCTCTTCGTAGTAGGTGCGGCCGATGGCCAGGCCGGCGAGGTCCTTGAGCTCGAGGAGGCGCTTGTCGGTGGTGCCGTCGGGGACCGCGTGCCGCGCGCGCTCGAAGGCGTCGATGGCGTCGTCGTACTTGGGCGCGTAGTTGTCGCTGCGGCCGACGCCGAGGCGCACGAGGCCGATCATGTACTGCGCCTCGGGGTAGCTCGGGTTGCCCGGCTTCACGGTGCCGAGGAACTCCTTGGCGTCCTTGTAGTTGGCGCGGTTGAACGCGTAGCGGCCGAGGACGTAGTGGACCCGCTGGAGGATCTCGGGGTTCATGCGCTGCAGCGCCGGCGCGTTTTCGTTGGTGTAGATGGAGTCGAGGATCTGCGGGGTCTTCAGGTCGTCGTGGAGCTGCTCACCGACGTCGACCAGGCCCTCCACGGCCTTGTCGAAGTGGGGGTGATCGTTGCCGACCTTGACGATGTCCTCGTAGTACTTGAGCGCCGCCAGCGGCAGCCCCAGCTTCTCGAACGACTTGGCGAGGCCGTACTGGGCCTCGGCGATGTCGCCCTGGTCGCCCTCCTCGCTGAAGCGCAGGACGGCGTAGAACTGCGCCGCCGCGACCTCGTAGTCCTGCTTTTTGAAGGCGCTGATGGCCTTGTCGATGTTCTGCGCCTGCGCCCCCTGCGAGGCGAGGAGCGCCCCGATGGCGACGATGACGGTTGCGCACAGATTCTTCATGGTCGCTGCCTCAGAAGACGAACGAAACGCCGGCCTGGCCCAGCACGAGGTTGGTGACGTCGAAGCTCGGCCCGTCCGCGTCTTCGACGTCCTGCTCCCGCACGGACAGCGGGATGACGTAGTCGCGCACCTCGAAGCGGACGCCGAGCCAGTCGGTGAAGTAGAAGCGGAGCCCGCCGCCGAACGTCGTCGACAGCGCCATGGTGGGGAGCGCGCCGAAGGTGGGCGGCAGGTTCACGTAGGCCTTCTGCACGCCGTTTTGCGTGAGGCTCTCGAGCTGCAGGCCGAACACGCCGGCGCCGACGGAGAGGTAGAGGTTGAACTGGCCCAGGACGAGGTCGTGGATGTCGACCTTGCCGTACAGCGGGCTCCACTGCGCGTCGCCGGCGACGACCCAGGGGAACTGGTAGAGCTTCACGCGCTCCGGGGCGAGCGCCTCCTTCTCACGCAGCTCGACGGTGAGCTCGCTGTCGCGGCCGCCGAAGCGCGGCCCGCCGACGTCCCACCAGCCGAACGCGCCGGCGGCGACCTCGAACGCGACGTTCTCCTGCAGGTGGTAGAGGCCCGACACGAGGATGCCCGTGTGCGACGTGAACGAGTCGTTCACGCTCTGCGCGAGCTGGGGCGCGACCTCGAACTTGCCCTTGGCGAGGAACGGCTTTCCCTGCACGACGTAGATGGTCTCTTCGACGGGCGCCTGCTGCGGCGGGGCGTCCCCCGCGCCGGACGCGGCCTTGTCGCCGCCGCCGGCGTCCGCGGGCTTGTCGGCGTCGCCCGCGTCGCCGGCGTCGCCGGAGTCGGAGGCGTCGCCGGCGTCGCCGGAGTCGGAGGCGTCGCCGGAGTCGCCGGAGTCGGGCGCCTTGTCGAGGACGTCATCCTGCGCGAAGGCGGCGCCGGCGGAGAGCACGGTGGTGGTGGCGAGGGCGAGGATCAGGTGCTTGGTCATCGGTTCGCCCTCAGAGAAGGAGGCTCAGCCCCACCTGGAGCATGGTGTTGTTGGAGATGTCCGGGTAGCACTGCCTGTCCGTGCCGACGACGAGCGTGTAGCCGTTTTGACAGTCCTGCTCGTCGCGGGTCTCGTGCTCTTGCACGTTGGGGTTGAGGCCGTTGTAGTTGCGCAGCTCCGCGCGGAGCGCGACGTACTTCCACGGGATGAGGCGGACGCCGATGCCGTAGTTGGCCGAGAAACGGATGCCGCCGTCCTCGAAGGCGCCGGGCGTGTTGAGCGCGCGCTGGATGCCCTCGGCGCCGCCGCCGAGCAGCGCGTAGAGCTGGAAGTTCAGGTCGTACTCGGAGACCGCCGAGATCTTCCCGTAGATCGGCGCCCACTGCACGTCTGCGCCCGCAAACCACGTCGTCATCCACATGTCGGGGAGCTGCGGCTCGCAAGTGGGGACGCCGGGGAAGCAGGGTAGGTTGTCGCGCAAGCGCTTGGCGCTGCTGCCGTCGTTGCGCACGTTGCCGACGATGCCGGTCTCCTGGCCGAGGAGGTAGCCGCCGAACCCCTCGAGGGCGAGCCAGTCGAAGAGGTGGAAGGCGATGGCGCCGTGGCCTCCGGTGTGCTGCACGTACTTGTCGTTGAACGAGTAGTCGAAGACACCCGTCAGCTCGAGACGGTACTGCATGGGGTACAGCTTGTTGGCGATGAGCGGGGTGCCCGGCCGCGGCGCGCGCTCCTCGACGCGCTGGAAGGTCTCCGGCGTGTTCTTGCCCCCCTTGTCGGGGGCGGCGTCGGCCGGCTTTTCATCCTGCGCGAGAGCAGGGGCCGCACATGCGGCGACGAGGGCGAGCAGGACTGCGCGGATCATGAGGCTCCTCGAGATGCGGCTGCGCTTGTACCACTTCAGAAGCGCCAGGAAACACCCGCGAGGATCTCGGTGGTGGCTTCGGGCTGCACCACGGGGACGAAGAGCGCCGTCACCGACGCGTTCATCTCGAGACCGACGGCGAAGTTGCGCATGACGAAGTAGTCGACCCCGCCGGCCAACCGGCCGCCGAGGTTGTAGTGGACGTCGCCTGCCCCGAGCGGCCCGCCGAGGGCGGTGGTCACGAGCAGGGAGGCGTACGGGATGAAGGGCGCCCCGAGCTGCACGACGCGGTACTTCACGCCCGCACCGAGGTCGCCGCTGACGTAATTCGGCGAAATCACGGGGCGAAACGCCGCCGTGAAGTTGAGCGGACCGTCGAAGGAGTAGTCGACGTCGACGCCGAGCACCATGCCGCCCTGCGGCGTAGCCCGCGTGGCCGCCGGGAAGCGGACGACGTTCACGGCCGCCCCCGCCACGGGCTTCACGAGCAGGTCGCCGGCGGCCACGGTGTACGCCGACGCGGGCGCCGCCCACGCGGCCACGACCGCGCACGCGACCCCGACGAAGAGGCCGGCCGCTGTCCGCCTCATCCGCGCGCGCCCTTCAACAGCGCCCCGCGGCCGAGGTAGCGGGCGCCGCCCTCGAGGTCCTCCTCGATGCGCAGCAGGCGGTTGTACTTGGAGACGCGGTCCGAACGCGACAGCGAGCCGGTCTTGATCTGGCCCGAGCCGGCACCGACGGCGAGGTCGGCGATGGTGGTGTCGGCGGTCTCGCCGGAGCGGTGCGACACGATGGAGCGGAACCCGTTGCGGTGCGCCATATCGATGGCGTCGAGCGTCTCGGTGAGCGTGCCGATCTGGTTGAGCTTGATGAGGATGGAGTTGGCGGCGCCGGTGTCGATGCCCTTCTGCAACAGCCGCGGGTTGGTGACGAAGAAGTCGTCGCCGACGATCTGCACCTTGCCGCCGAGCTCCTGGGTGATGACCTTCCAGCCGTCCCAGTCGTTTTCGTCGAGGGGATCCTCGACGGACACGAGCGGGTACTTGGCGACCGCGTCCGCCCAGAACTTGATCATCTCGTCGCGGCCGATGGCCTTGCCGCCGAACGTATAGGTGCCGGCCTTCTTGTCGAAGAAGCTCGACGCCGCCGCGTCCACCGCGAAGGCGATGTCGACACCGGGCTTGTAGCCCGCGGCCTGGATGGCCTCGAGGAGGATGTCGAACGCCTCGGAGTTGCTCTTGAGGTCGGGGGCGTAGCCGCCCTCGTCGCCGACGGCGGTGTTGAGCTTCTTGCCCTTCAGGATCTTCTTGAGCGCGTGGAACGTCTCCGACCCGTAGCGCAGCGCCTCTTTGAACGACGGCGCGCCGAGCGGCACGATCATGAACTCCTGGATGTCGAGGTTGTTGTCGGCGTGCTCACCGCCGTTCACGACGTTCATGAGCGGAACCGGGAGCACCCGCGCCGTGAGCCCGCCGACGTGGCGATAAAACGGCACGCCGTGCTCGTCCGCCGCCGCCTTGGCCGACGCGACGGAGACGCCGAGGATGGCGTTGGCGCCGAGCTTGCTCTTGGTGGGCGTGCCGTCGAGCGCGAGCATCGCCTGGTCGAGGCCGACCTGGTCGTCGGCGTCCATGCCGACGAGCTCCGGCGCGATGATCTCGTTGGCGTTGTGCACCGCCTTCTCGACGCCCTTGCCGCCGTAGCGCTTGGTGTCGCCGTCGCGCAGCTCGAGCGCCTCGTGCTCGCCGGTGGACGCGCCCGAGGGCACGGCGAAGCGGCCTTCGGCGCCGCTGGCGAGGATGACGTCCACTTCGACGGTGGGGTTGCCGCGGGAATCGAGGATCTCGCGCGCCTGGATGTGAATGATGTCGCTCATCGTTTCGCCCTCAGGGCGGACGAGCTAGCACGGGCCGGGATGTGGTGGAAGAAGTACGAGCCCTTGCTCGAGCAAAAACCGATCTCGGGGGCCGAGGCGGTGAAGGACCTCGTCGCCAGGGAGCTCGTGGAGATGCTCGAGGCATTCCCCCCGGACGAGGCCGACGTGGCGTGGGAGGACCCCGCGCTCGAAAAGCGGCTGCGCGGACGGCTGGCCGGGTTGCCGCGGCTCGACGCGCCCTTCGTGGAGCTGCTCGCGCGCATCGTCACCCTCGATCTGCAGCACGAGATCGAGGCCATCGACCACACGATGCGAAACGACCTCCACCGCGAGGCGGCGCCCACCCCGGCCCACGTCGACGCGCTGCACATGCTGTGGCGCGCGGTGGTCGAGCAGCTCTACCAGAGGAAGGACGAGGCGCGCGGTGTCCTCAAGGGCAAGGACCTCGTCGACATCGTAGAGAAGATGCGCGCCCGCTTCGCCGCCCGCGCCGCCGTCAGAACATGAAGCCCGCGCCGAGCGAGAACCCGGCGGTGAGGTTCAAGACGCTGCCGCCGTTGAGCTGCTCGAGCTGGCGTCCGACGAGCGCGAGCCGCGAGCCGCGCTCGCTGTAGGTGACGTTCACGCCCGTGGTCTGCCCGCGCACCTCGACGAAGAAGCCCGACGCGACGTCGAAGCGCCCCGCGATCGAGGCGTTCCAGCCGAGGGCCAGGGTCTTGGCGCCCGGGTTGTCCGGCGCCTCCTCGTAGAAGGTGAGCGGCAGTCCCTCGCCCCGCGCCTCCAGCTCCAGCCGGTGCGCGCCGAGCAGCACGGGGACGAACACCTCGAGCCCCACGCAGCCCGCGTGCAGCGTGTACCCCGGCACCACCGTCAGGTTCTGCTGCTGCCCGCCGACGTCGACGGTCTGGCTCTCGACGCTCGCGCCGAAGTAGCGGTAGCCCGCGCGCACGCCGAGGCCGATGCCGTTTTTCAGCGTGTAGCGCAGCTTCACGGCGCCGCCGGCGCGGGTCTGGATGGAGGTGAACTCCGCCGGCGTCACCGCGATGTCGCCGCCGCTGATCTTGAAGGGGACGGTGGCCACCGCGATCTCTCCATCCACGCCGAGCCACGGCAACGGCCACGCGTCCGCGAAGAAGCTCCCGCCCGGGTAGAACTTGGCGGCGACGCTGGTGTCGCCGACGCCGCCGCCATCGAAGCCGTAGTACCAGGTGGCGCCGTCGAACGCGCCCGAGAGCGCGAAGCTGTGCGAGAGCTTGGGCGTGCCTTCGGCCGGCGCGTCCGCCGTGTCCTCGAGGTCGTCGAGCACCGCGTGCTTGTGGCCGTCCGCGTCGATCTCCACGCGCGCGATCTTCCGCGGTCCATCGTCGTCGAGGCGGGCGTGGTGCTTGTGCGACGAGGTGTGCGACGGGGTGTCGGCGGGGTCCGCGGAGCGGTTGAAGTCGAGGGGGCTCGCGTGGTGGTCGTCGCCCGCGTCGTGGACGACCTTGTGCGTGGGCGGGGGATCGTCGTCGAGCACGCTGTGGACGACGGCGCGGCCGCGCGAGGAGCCGCCGTCGTCGTCCCCCTTGTGGCCCTTGGAGCTCGATGCGTGATCCTGGTCCTCGTCGACGAGCACCTCGTCGAGGATGCTGCCGCCGCCGCTCTTGGGCTTCTGCCGCTCGATGGGCCGCTGCGACGACCAGTGCTCGAGCGCGGGGCGCAGCGCGGAGGCGATGGAGCCCGCGGCCACATCGGGGGCGCTGCCGAGCGAGAGCTCGTCGAAGAAGCGCGCCCTGCCGTCCTTGCCGTACGCGGTGACGAGCAGCGCGTCCGGCGACTTGTCCCCGGGGCCGCGCTCGCCGCGCACGACGACGTCGACGTTGCGCGCGGCCATGGCGGCGCCGAGCGGACCCGGCTCGAAGGCCCGGCGGCCGCGCCGGTGCAGATCGCGCTCGAGCGGCCCCGCGTCGACGACCTCGATGCTCGCGACGAGCTCGAGCTCCAGCGCCAGCGCCTCCTGCGTGTCGGTGCCGCCGGCCCCCTTGCCGGTGAACGGCAGCACGGCGACGGCGAGCAGGCGGCTCGGCGCGCGGTGGTGCCTGCGGCGCGCCTCCGCCGGCCGCGCCGTCGTCAGGATGCTCACGCAGAGGAGAACGCCCGCGGCCCGGACGACCGTCGCCACTCGCACCGCCCGAGTGTAGCCGGCCGGCAGCTCCGAAATCATCGGTTGACCACCGGGCGAGCCGCGGCTACCGCGCCCCGATGGCCGGCAAGACGTCGAAGCGGGCAAGCCCGCGCCGCGGGGGGCCGCCCCGCCGGCGTTCGCGCGCCGCGCAACCGAGCGCACAGCCGACCGCGGCGCCGGACCCCCGGGTCGTCGCGGTCACCGGCGCGTTCGGCAGCATCGGGCGTCGCGTGGTCCGGCTCCTCGAGCAGGATCCGGACGTCGAGCGGATCGTCGCCGTCGACGTCCGAAACGCCATGGAGCTCGCGGCGCGCGACGGCGAGCCCACCAATCCCAAGAGCTACCTGCAGGCGCACACGCGGTTGTCGGCGCACAGCGTCGACCTCACCGAGGCGGGCGCCGATCGCGAGCTCGCGGCGGTGCTGACGGCGGAGCGCGCGGGCTCGGTCATCCACCTGGCGTTCCTCTCCACGCCCACCCACGCGCACGAGATGGCCCACGAGCTCGAGACCATCGGCACGCTGTACGTGCTGCGGGCGGCGGCGGAGGCGCGGGCGGCGTCGTTGGTCTCCCTGTCGTCGTCGATGTGCTACGGCGCCCGCCCCGACAACCCCGCGTGGATCACGGAGGAGCAGCCGCTGCGCCCGCCCGACCACCGCGGCCTGCGCGACAAGGCCGAGGCCGACGGCGCCGTGCTCCGCTTCGGCGAGGAGCACGAGGACGTCGCCGTCGCCGTCGCCCGCGTCGGCGCCGTCCTCGGCACCGCGCCCGATCACTTCTGGACGCGCACCTTCGCGCGCCCCGTCGTTCCTGCGGTGCTCGGCTACGATCCGCTCCTGCAATTCCTGCTGCCGGATGACGCCGCCGAGGGCATCGTCGCCCTGTGGAAGGCGAGGGCGCGCGGAGCGTTCAACGTCGTCGGCCGCGGCGTGCTCCCGCTGTCGCACGTGCTCACGCGGCTCGGCCGCGCGCCGCTGTACCTGCCCGCGGGACTCGGCAAGAGCCTGGTGGGCGCGCTGTGGAGCGCGCAGCTCGTCGAGATGCCCAAGCACTTCCTCGACTTCCTGCGCTGGTCGTGGGTCTGCGACGGCGAGCGGCTGCGCAAGGAGACCGGCTTCTCCGCCGCCCACGACATCGCCACCACCCTCGCCATCTTCCGCAGCACCCGCGGCAGCCCCTCGCTGCGCGCGCCGCCGGTGACGTTCGAGGAGGTCGCATGACGACGGCGCACGACGCGCACAAGCGCGGCGCGGACAAGACGAGCTCCGACTGGCTCGACGAGGCGGGCTTCGATCCGTTCGGGCGCGACCCCGACATCGAGGCGCGCCTGCGCCCGTTCCTCGACGCCCTCGTCGACAAGGTCTTCAAGGTGCAGATCGAGGGCGCCGAGAACCTGCCCGCGGCGGGCCGCGTGCTGCTCGTCGCCAACCACGGCGGCGCGCTGCCGTGGGACGCGCTGGTGCTCTGCGTGGCGCTCTCGCGCTTCGGCCGCACCGTGCGCCCGCTCGTCGAGGACCCGGTGATGACGGCGCCGTTCCTCGGCACGCTGATGACCCGCCTCGGCTGTGTGCGCGCGAGCCAGGACAACGCCGTCCGCCTGCTCGAGCGCGAAGAGGCCGTGGCCGTGTTCCCCGAGGGCATGCTCGGCCTCGGCAAGCTCTACCGGCGCCGCCACAAGCTCCAGCGCTTCGGCCGCGGCGGCTTCGTGCGGCTCGCGCACAAGACGGGCGCGCCGCTGTTGCCCATCGCCATCGTCGGCGCCGAGGACACGGCGCCGCTCCTCGGCAAGGTCGAGGTGTTCTTCCGCGGCAGCGGGCTGGTGCCGTACCTGCCGGTGACGCCGACGTTCCCCCTGCTCGGGCCGCTCGGCCTGCTCCCCTTGCCGGCGCGCTGGCGCATCCGCATCGGCGCGCCCATCGATCCGAAGACCGCCCTCGCAAACGGCGCCGACGACATCTCCGTCGGCGAGCTGGCGTCGCAGGTGCGCACGCGGATCCAACACGACGTCGACGAGCTCGTAGAATCGCGGGGGAAGCAGGTATGGCTCTAATCCACGTCGCTTGCCCCGCGTGCAAGAAGGTCCACGACTTCGACGGCATGGTGCCGTTCCGCGCCGAGTGCGACGCGTGCAGCGCCGACCTCCACGTGTGCCTCACGTGCCGCTTCTACGACCGCTACGCCGAAAACGAGTGCCGCGAGGACCAGGCGGACCCCGTGCAAAACAAGGACCGCAGGAACCTCTGCGAGTACTGGAAGCCGCGCGACGACGACGACGCCGGCGACGACGCCGCCCGCGCCAAGGCGAAGCTCGCGGCGCTCTTCTCCGGCGCGGCCGCGCCCGCTGACGAGCCGGCGGACGAGGCCCGGCGCAAGCTCGAGGCCCTCTTCAAGAAGAAGTAGGCGCGGCGTCTCACGCGCCCGTCGCCGGCGCCGACGGGCTAGGCTCGCGGCATGCTTGCTTCCGCCGCCGCCGTCTTCGTCGCCGCCGTGCTCCTCGCCGTCGAGGACAGCGCGCGCGCGTCGCCGTTCCTGCCGCTGCTCGCCGTCTTGTTGGCGCTGCCCGTCATCGGCCGGTCGCGGCGCTTCGTCGGGGTGTCTCTCACGGTCGCTGCCGCCGCGTGGGCGGTGGGCTGGGCTGCGTTCAGCGTCGACCTGCCGGACGCCGCGTTCTTCCTCCCGTTCGGGCTCGCGCTCTGCGTCGCGGCGCTCGAGGAGCGGCGCGCCTCGGGTCGAGCGGCGGGGGTCGGCGCGCTCGCCGCCGCCGCGCTCGGGGTGGCCGCCGTCGTCGTGTCCGCCCTCCGGCCGTTCCATGGTGACGTCGTCATCTTCGCCAAACTGCTGCTCGTCGTCGGCTGCGCGCGGCTCCTCGCGGGCGCCACCCGCCGCAGCGGCGGTCCGCTCCCCGTCGGCGGCGCCGCGGCCATCTTCGTCGCCGCGGGCATCCAGGCCGCGGTGCTGGCGGCGCTGCCGTCGTTCCACACGGCGCACCCGCTCTTGTCGACGTGGGCGGATATCGCCGCCGCTTCCGTCGCGAGCGTCGCCACCCTCCTCGCCGTCCGCCGCGCCGGCCTCTCGCGCGCTGGCCTCGTCATGGCCGCGGCGCTGTGCGTGCCGGCGTTCTTCCTGGCGGCGACGCTCGCGATGCCCGTGTTTGCGGACTTCGGCGGCGCGCTGCCCGCCGCTGTGCAGGCGTCGCTCGACGCGGGCCTCGCGGCCTCCGCGAACGGGGGCGTGGGCTGGATCGCCGCGACGACGTCGCTGCCGTTGGCGCTCCTGGCCGTCGCCGGCGCGGACCGGCGCCGCGCCGGCGTCGTCGTCGCGCTCCATGGGGCGCGCGTCGCCCTGTGCTGCGCGACGCCGCACGCGCTGGCGCCGTCGTTGGTCCTGCTCGCCGCCGCGCTCGTCCTGGCCACGCGCGGTGCCGTCTCGGGTCAGCCGCCGGTCTCGGCCGCGACCCAGCTCGCGTAGGCCGGCAGCGCCGCGTCGACGGGGAGCGCGATCAGCTCCGGCACGTCGTACGGGTGAAGCTCCCTCACGCGCGCGGTGACGGCGGGGACGCGGGTGGCCACCGTCTTCATCACGAGGAGCACCTCGCCGGCCTCCTCCACCGCCCCCTGCCAGCGATAGATGCTCGTCACGCCGGCGACGAGGTTGACGCACGCGACCAGGCGCTCCTCGACGAGCGCTCTCGCGATGCGCCGGGCGGTGTCGGCGTCCGGCGCCGTGCAGAGCGCGACGCGCAGCGCGCCCGGGGCGGGATCGCGCGCGGTCATCGCGGCCCCCGCGGCGCGACGAGGAGCTCGGCGACGCGGCCGTCGAGCGGCGCGGCGCCGTCGTCGTTGCGCACGCGCGCGCCGGTGAGGATGAGCCCGCGCGCGAGGAGGCACGACTCGACCGCCGCGCGCAGCAGGATGAGCGCGTCGGCCACCTGCGCGCCCGTGAGCACCCCGACGGCGCCGAAGCGCACCTCGAGACCCGTGCGCTCCGGCGTGGGCCGCAACTGCGCCGCCGGGAGCCCGGCCGCCTCGCTCAGATCGGCGACGACGCGCACGAGCTCCGCGAGCACCGAGGCGAAGCGCACGTCGTCGACGTGGTGACCGAGCACGGGACGCGGATCCGCCGCGTCGGCCGCGAAGGAGAACACCGCCGCCAGCGTGCCGCGCAGCAGCGGCGCGGCCTCGGGATCCGGCGGCGCCTCCGTCGAGCCGAGGGCGAGCGGCGCGGGGAGCCAGCGCGACACGAGCGGCGCGCCGCGCCGGCGCACGACCTCGTCGCCGGCGCCCTGGACGCGATCCGCCCACACCGGCGCCCACAGGACGCCGAGCGAGCCGTCGGCGCGCGGGACGATCCATTGCACGAGCTCCATCGCGTCGCCTCCTCATGAGCCGCCCTCGCGCGCGGCATCGCCAGCCATCCCCGAAACGGTTAGCATCGTCGTGGATGACCCGCGTCCTCGTCCTCCGCACCGGTCAAGCGGTCAATCGGGTGCACGCCCACTGCGGGCCGTTCTTCCAGCTCTTCGAGCGCGGGCTCAACGCGGACGGGCACGCAGAGCACGTGGCCGTCGACGAGCTCGACGTCACCTGTCGCCGGTCGGGCGATGCGATGCCGCCCCTCGATCGCTATCACGGAGCCGTGATGACGGGCTCGCCCGCGTTCGTCGGCGATCAGGAGCCGTGGATGCGCTACGGCGAAGACCTCCTCGGGTTCCTGTTGAAACGCGAGATCCCGCTGTTGTGCGTGTGCTTCGGGCACCAGCTCCTCGGGCTCGCCCTCGGCGCCGAGGTCGGGCCCAACCCGCGCGGCCGCGAGATGGGCACCATCGACATCGAGCTCGCCCCCGACGACGGCGATCCGCTGCTCGGCCACCTGCCCCGCCGCTTCGAGGCGCAGTGCACGCACCGCGACGTCGTGCAGAAGGCGGGCGCGCGCCTGCGCGTCGTCGGCACGTCGTCGCACGATCCGCACCACGTCGTGCGCGCCGGGCCGCGCGCGTGGGGGCTGCAGTTCCACCCCGAGTTCGACGACGTCACCATGCGCCTGTACCTCGAGGTGCGCCGCGACGTCCTCGACGGCGAGCTCGGCTCGGGGGCGTGCGATCGCCGCATCGCGCGCGTGCGCGCCACGCCGCACGCGTCCTCCGTGCTCACGCGCTTCGCGCAGATCTGCCGCGACGAGCGCGTCGCCCGCGGCGACCCCGTCGAGACCCAGGGCGAAGGAGCCGTGCATGGCGCCTGACGGCTCGCAACGTCACGCAAGGCCGCGCGCGGCCGCGCGCACGCAGCCGCGGGAGGAGCGCATCCAGGCGCCCGACGGCACGTCGCTGTTCGTGCGCGCGTGGGACGCGCCCGGCGGCGCGCCGCTCATCCTGTGCGACGGGCTCGGCTGCGACGGCTTCGTGTGGCGCTACATCGTCGAGCGCTTCGCGGGCGAGCGACCGCTGGTGCACGTGCACTACCGCGGCCATGGGCGCTCCGAGGTCCCGCGCGACCTCGACAGCGCGTGCATCGAGGTGGTCGTCGACGACATGGCCTGGGTGCTCGACGCCGTCGGCGTGGACAAGGGCGTGTGGCTCGGCCACTCGATGGGCGTGCAGGTCTGCCTCGAGGCCGTGCGCCGCCTGCCCGCGCGCGTGACGGGCCTGGGCCTGCTGTGCGGCTCCTTCGAGAGGCCGATCGACACGTGGCACCACGCGTTCTTCGAGGGCGACGACGCCCCGCTCGGCAACCGCTTGATGCGCCGCGTGTTCCCCGACCTCACGCGCACCTTCATCGAGCACTGGGGCAAGCTGCAGCCGGTGTGGCGCGCGATCGTGTCGTCGGAGCTCGTGTTCGGCGCCACCGTGAACAGCGAGCTCAACCCGGACCTCGTGCGCCACGAGGACTTCCGGCCCTACATGCATCACCTCGCGAACATGGACATGCGCGTGTTCGCGCGGCTCGCGCGCTCGTTGAGTGAGCACTCCACCCGCGACCTGCTGCCGCACATCGACGTCCCCACCCTCATCGTCGGCGGCGGGCGCGATCGCTTCGCGCCGCTGTGGGTGTCCGAGGAGATGCACCGGCTCATCCCCGACAGCGAGATCCTCCGCCTGGTGCAGGGCTCGCACACGGCGCCCATCGAAGAGCCGCGCCTGGTGGAGCGCGCCCTGCTCCGCCTGCTCGCCCGCCTCCCTCCGGTCGACGATGCTGGCTAGCGCGGGGCTGGCGGCGGCCGCGCTCGTGGCGAGCGTGGCCGCGCCCGGCCTCGAGTGGCACACGCTGCACACCGCCTGCTGCGACGTCCACTACCCGAGACAGCTCGAGCACGTCGCGCGGCGGGTGGCGGTCATCGCCGACGAGAGCGTCAAGAACGCGAGCGACTTCCTGAAGAGCGCGCCGGCGGAGCGCGTACAGATCGTGCTCCACGACGTGCTCGACACGCCCAACGGCTTCACCAACGTCGTCCCCTACGACAGCGTCGACCTGCGCACCATCACGCCGGAGAGCGACAGCGAGCTGTCGAACACCGACGAGTACCTGCGGCTGCTCGTGCAGCACGAGATCATGCACATCGTCCACCTCGACGACATCCACGGCTTCCCCTCGGTGGTGAACCTGGTGGTGGGCAAGGTGTGGCCGCCGAACCTGGTGCAGCCGCGCTTCGTCGTGGAGGGGTTGGCGGTGCTCGCGGAGACGCGCTTCACCGGCGGCGGCCGGCTGCGCTCCACGCTCTTTTCGAGCGACCTCCTCATCGCCGCGCTGAACGGCGACCTGTGGTCCCTCGACGACGTCTCGAGCTACTCGCGCAGAAACCCCGGCGGCGGCGGCGCGTACGCCTACGGCGCGGAGCTCATCGACTGGCTGTCGCGCAAGTACGGCGCGGGCATCTGGGCGGCGGTGGCGCGCGACTACGGCGGCACCATCATCCCCTTCGCCGTGCAGAGGAGCATCGAGAAGGTCACGGGGCACAGCCTCGACGACGACTACCGGCTCTTCCTCGACGACGTGCGCGCGGACGCGGAGCGGCTACGGGCGGCGGCGGCGGCGCGCGGAGGCCCGACGAGGGCCCGCCGACTCACGCGCTTCGGCGGCGTCATCCACACGCCGCGGTTCGACGACGGCGGCGCGCTGTTGTTCGGGCTGAACGCGCCCGACCAGGCGGCGGGCGTCTACGCGATCGCCGGGCTGCCGGGCGCCGTGCCCGTGGCCGCGCCGGTGCTGCGCGTGAACGAGGCCGCGGACCTCGCACTCCTCGGCGACACGCTGGTGCTCGCGCAGACGGAGACCACGCGCGGGTACTACTCCTTCCACGATCTGTGGCGCGCGGACCTCGCCGGCGGGCCGCGTGCCCCCGCCCGAGGCCCGCCGGCCTCGTGGCGCGGCGGCACGTCCGCCGCGGGACCGGCGCTGCGGCGCGTCACCCGCGAGGCCAGGCTGCGGGCGCCGAGCGCGGTGCCGGGGACGCGGCTCGTCGTGGCCGAGCAGCGCTCGGCGGGCAGCGCAGCGCTGGTGGTGGTCGACGTCGACACTGGCGCCACCCGCGACCTCGTTCGCTCCGACACGGGCACCCTGTGGTACTCGCCCGACGTGTCGCCCGACGGCGCGCGCGTCGCCGCGTCGCGATGGACGCCGGGCGGCGCGCGGCAGGTCGTCGAGATAGACATGGCGGCGGACGCCCAGGGCGTACACCGCGAGCGCGTGCTCACCGACGACGGCGCCCAGAACCTCGACCCCGCCTGGTGCCACGGCGACGACGACGGCTGGGTGCTGTTCTCCAGTGACCGCGAGGGGCTGTTCTCCATCTACGCCGTGAACCGCGTGACGCGCGAGGTGCGCCGCATCGTCGACTCGCTCGGCCTGGCCAAGGCGCCGCGCCCGACGCCCGACGAGCGCGGCGTCGTCTACGTCGACACGCACCTCGACGGAAACGACCTCTACGCCGCCCCCCTCGACATCGCCCACGCCCCGGTGGTGGGCCCCGCGCGGCCGGCCCCCGCGCCGCACGCGCTCACGCGTGAGAGCACCGCGCCCGCGGAGCGCTACAACGCCTTCCCCACGCTCGTCCCGCACTACTACATCCCGCTCCTCGCCACCGACGCCGCCGGCGGCACGGCGCTCGGGCTCTCCGTCGTCGGGCAGGACGCCGTCGGCGAGCTCTCGTTCGCCGCCCAGGCGTCGTGGGGCTTCGCCGTCGAGCGCCCCCACCTCGCCGCCTCGATGCGCTTCCTCGACTCCCCGCTGCCGATCACGGTCTCGTCGGAGCTGCGCACGGATCGCAGCAGCCGGTTCCGACGCACCGACGGCCAACCCGACGTCCAGCAGGAGACCGTGCTCTCCGCCGGCGCCAATTTCTCTTTGCCTTTCATGCGCAGCCGCCGCTACGCGCACTCGCTCGCCATCGGCTACAACCGCGAGTTCCACGTCGTCGAAAACCCGCTGACGTCTCCGCCCGACGCCGCCCACGCCCCGCAGTACCCGCCGAACCGCAACATCGGCGCGCTCACGCTCGACTGGGGCTACTCGGGCATCGAGTCCTACAGAGACTCCATCAGCAACGAGCGCGGCTTCACCAGCTTCCTCCACCTCCGCCACGCGGACCGCTTCACCTTCTCCGAGGTCGACCTCACCGAGGTCAGCGTCGACGCGCGCGACTTCGTGCCTGTCCCCGGCCTCGGCGGCCACGTCATCGGTCTGTACCTCCAGGGCGGCGTCGCGTTCGGCGACAAGCGCGTGCGCTCGAGCTTTTTCCTCGGCGGCTTTTCGGACCGGGACATCACGAGCGATCTCCTCACCGGGGCCCGCAGCGGCGCCGGCGTGCTGCGCGGCTACCCGCGCGGCGTCGTCGTCGGCGACGCGTTCACCCTCGGCACCCTCGAGTACCGCCTGCCGCTCCTCGAGGTCGAGCACGGCGCCTCCACGCTCCCCCTGTTCCTCGATCGCATCCACGCGGCCGCCTTCACCGACCTCGGCATGGCGTTCGACGGCGCCCCCGTGCCCACGCGGGTGCTCGCCAGCGTCGGCGTCGAGCTGCGCATGCAGGTGGTGCTCGCCTACTACGGACTGTTCTTCGTCCGCATCGGCTACGCGCGCGGCGTCTCGGCGGGCGGCGTGGACCAACCGTATGCGGTCCTCGGGTTTCCATATTGAGCGCGTCCGCCCGCGCGTTCACTGTCGGATCGCCGGTTGGGCTACAACGTTGCCGTGGTGCTCATCGCCCGTTCCGCAGGCGTCTCCGACGTCGGTCGCGTCCGCAAGCACAACGAGGACTCGTACCTCATCGATGACGGCCTCGGGCTGTACGTCGTCGCCGACGGGATGGGGGGGCACGCCGGCGGCGAGGTGGCGTCGGCGGAGGCCATCGATCAGATCTTCTCGATGGTGAAGCAGCGCAGCGACGTCATCGAGGCCCTGCGCCGCGCGAACAGCGACGAGGCCCGCGCCGCCGTGCGCCGCGCGGTGGAGGCGGCCATCCAGGCCGCGACCTACATGGTGTTCGGCATCGCCGAGCAGGATCCGGCGCGCAAAGGCATGGGCACCACCATCTCCACGCTCCTGTTCGTCGGGCCCACCGCGGTGGCCGGGCAGGTCGGCGACTCGCGCGTCTACCTCGTGCGCAGCGGCGTGCCCGTGCAGATCACGGAGGACCACACGCTGGTGAACCTGCAGATCAAGGCGGGGGCGTTGACGCGCGAACAGGCGCGAACGGTCTCGTACCAGAACCTCATCACGCGCGCGGTGGGCGTGAAGGACTACGTCGAGGTCGACACCTTCGACCTCGAGTGCAAACCCGGCGACCGCTTCATCCTGTGCAGCGACGGCGTCCACGGCTACCTCGAGGACGAGACCGAGATCCTGCCGCTGTGCCAGATGACGATGACCAACGAGCAGAGCGCGCGGGCGCTGGTGGAGCACGCGCTCAAGCGCGGCGGCCGCGACAACGCCACCGCCATCGTCGTGGACATCTTCACGGCGTGACGCTTCACGGCGTGACGCTTCACGTCGTCAGCGGAAGGCTTCGTCGTCCAGGGCCGGCGGCGCCGTCCGCGCGATGGCCGACATCTGGCGGCCGGTGGCCGCGCCCTTCCTCCTGGTGACGTCGCGGCGGTGCGAGAAGTACGCGTCCTCCTCCGTGAATGTGCAGCCGCCGACGCGCTCGACGCGCTCGACGCCCGCTCTCCGCAGGAGCGCGACGCACAGCCCGCCCAGGTCGAGGAGCGCGCGGTCTCCCCCCGCCGGCGATGGCCGCACGAGGCCGTCGACGTCGCCGGCGGCCGCACGCGCGGCGTCGACGACCTCGGGGCCGACCTCGAACGCGTCCGCGCCGATGCAGGGGCCCACGGCCGCGACCACGCGCGCCCGCGACGACGCCGACGGCGCGCAGAGCGCGGCGACGGTCTCTTCGAGCACGCCGCCGACGGCGCCGCGCCAGCCGGCGTGGGCCGCGGCCACGGCGCTGCCGTCGTCGAGGGCGAGCAGGACCGGCGCGCAGTCCGCGGTCCGCACGGCCACGGCGACGTCGGGCGCCGGCGTCACCAGCGCGTCGGCTTTGCGGGCGGCCACTTCGAGCGGGTCCTCGCCGCCCGCGATCACCACCACGTCTCTGCCGTGCACCTGCGTGCACGCGTAGAGCGCGTCGCGCGGCACGCCGATCTGGAAGCGCACGCGCGCGAGGTTCTCCTCGACGCGGGCCGGGGCGTCCCCCACGGCGACGCTCGTGTTCAACGCCCGCCACGGGCTCGGCGAGGTGCCGCCGATGCGCTGAAAGAAGCGGTGCGACACCCCCGGCAGCGACGACAACAGCGGCGACGTCAGGCCGAGCATCCCCTCACCTGCCCTTCAAGACGCCGACGCCGAGCCAGACGAGGCCGGCGAGCGCGATGGCGAACGCGACGATGGAGATGGGCGAGAAGCCGTGCCAGAGGTGCGGCCCGCGCTCCATGGTCAACGCGCCGGTCACCGACGCCGCCGCCGACACCAGCGCCACGCTCGCGCGGTTCATCGCGCGGACCACGCGCGTGACCTCGGCGCCGACGCCGTCGTGGCGCATGCGCAGGACGAGGTCGCCCTGCTCGAGCTTGCCGATGATGCGCTCGATCGAGTGCGGGAGCTCGCGCGCGAAGTCCACCAGGCGAATGCCCTCGATGACCGCCAGCTTCTTGATGCGCTCGCTCGAGTAGCGATCGCGGATGAGGGCCTCGATGTAGGGGCGCGCGGCCTCGATGGGGTTGATGCCCGCGGCGATGGTGCGGGCCAGGCCCTCCGTGGTGGCCATGGCCTTGAACATCATGGTGAAGTCGGAGGGCAAGCGCACCCCGTGCTTGACGGCGGCGTTGGCGAGGTCGCGGAAGAAGAGCGCGAGGTCCCACTCCTCCATGGGCCGGCCGACGATGTGGCGTTCGAGGACGTCGACGACGGCGACCTCGAACTGCGCGTAGTTGACGTCGGTGCCTGGCTTGCCGATCTGGTACCAGATGCGCGCGACGCCCTCGAGGTCCTCGCTCATCAACGAGAACAGCACGTCGACGAGGCGCTCACGGTTCTGGCGCGAGAGGCGGCCGACCATCCCGAAGTCGATGAGGCCGAGCCGCCCGTCACTCTCGAGGAACACGTTGCCGGGGTGCAGGTCGCCGTGGAAGAAGCCGTCGCGAAACAGCATCTGGTAGGCGGCGTCGAGATAGTTGTGGGCGACGCTCCTGCGGGTGGCCTCGTCGGCGATGGCGGTGAGCTTCTTGCCGTGGATGCGCTCCATGGTGAGCACCGTCCCCGACGAGACCTCGGGGAACACACGCGGGATGTGGATGTGCGGCTTGTCCCGGAAGTTCTTCTCGAAGCGCTCGATGTTCGCGAGCTCCACCACGAAGTCGAGCTCCCGTCCGAGGCTGGCGGCGAACTCGCGCACCATGCCCTGCAGATCGAAGGCCTCCACCTCGGGGAACACGTCCTTCACCTGCTGTGCGAAGAACCGGAGCAGCGACAGATCCGCTTCGATGACCGGGCGCAGGCCGGGGCGCTGCACCTTCACGACGACGTCGGTGCCGTCCTTGAGGACTGCGCCGTGCACCTGCGCGATGGACGCCGACGCGATGGGCTCCTCGTCGAACGAGCGAAACAGCGTCGCCGGCGACGCCCCCAACGCGAGCTCCACCTGCGACTCGATCTCCGGCCAGGGCACGGCGGTGACGTGGTCCTGCAGCTCCTGCAAGCGGGCGACGTAGCGCTCGGGGATGAGGTCCGGGCGCGTGGAGAGGATCTGCCCGAACTTGATGAACGTGGGCCCGAGGTCCTCGAGGAGCGAGACGAGGCGGCCGGCGACGTCGGCGCCGGGCTCGTCGGTGGCCGTCTCGCCCGAGAGCACCTCCTCGCGGGCGGCCTCGAGGCGGGCCGCCGCGCCGCCGTCGTTTCGCGCGAGGAGGGCGCCGAAGCCGTGTCGCGCGAGCACGGTCGCTATCTGGCGGGCGCGGCGCGCGTCCTTGACCACGACGCCGAGCGAGCGCGTCGTCGAATAGATGGTCCGGATGAGGGAGCGCGCCACCCGCGTCGTCTAGCGGAAACGAGGCGTCCGCGCAGCCCCGGCCCCGAGCAATCGTCGACCGGTGCGCGGCCGCGGCGGACCGTCGCGTCAGTCGTCGGTGGAGGACATCAGGGTGCGCTCGCTCGTCATCAGCGGGCCGCCCTCGCCCGTCGTCACGGGGACGCCGGGGAAGTCGTCTTCCATCATCTGCTGCAGGTTCTCCTCGGAGCGCTTGAGCGCGAGCTTGACGAGGACCTCGCGGATCTTCGGATAGTCCTTGAGGATGCCCTGGACGCGAGGGCCGTCGAAGCGCAGCGCGCGCGTGGCAGCGAGGCAGATGACGCTGGCGGAGCGGGCCTCTCCGAGGAGCGCCGCGATCTCGCCGAAGAAGCCGCCGCTGCCGAGCCGCGCCACCTCGCGCGTGGCGTCGATGCCGCCGATGCGCACGGACAGGGAGCCCTCGAGCACGAGGAAGAACGCGTCGCCGAACTCGCCCTCTTTGACGACGCAGTGGCCCGCGGGGAAGTGCTCCTCGGCCGCGACGGCGACGAGGCGCTTCTGCCCTCCTTCGTCGAGCAGGCCGAAGAGCTTCGAGTGGTTCTTCAGCGCCTCGGGCCGCAGGTCCGCCATGCCATACCATGCCGTCAAACGCCCACAGTCGTCTAGCTGTGCAACAACACGGCGCGCCCTTGGCGCCTCGCTTCGCTCGCGTGCCAAGCTGCGCCCATGCCCGTGCTCCGCCCTCCACACGGCGCCGGCCTCGCCGCCCTCGCCCTCGCGCTCTCGTCGACGGCTTGCACCTACATCGTCGTCGAGGACGAGCTCCACGCGCCCCTGCCCTGCGCCGCCGCCGAGGACTGCGCGTCGGGCTTCGCCTGCGTCGACGGCGCCTGCGCCGCCGCCGACGAGGCCGACGCCCCGCCACCGCCGGGCGTCGACGTCGGCAAGGCGGGCGGGACCGTGGCGGGCGTCGACGACGTCACGGTCACGTTTCCGCCGGACGCCCTGAGCGACGAGGTCCACGTCATCATCGAGCGGGCGTCGGCCACCAACGTCCCGGTCGGTGTCGACGAGCGCTCCGGCTTCTACGCGGTGAGCCCCGACGCCTCCGTCGACGGCGCCAGCATCGCCCTCCCCGTCGACGGCGGCTGCGCCGGCTGCGCGGTGTTCCGTCGGCCCGACGGGGCCGGGGCGCCCTGGACCGCGCTCGATCCCGGCCCGCCCGCCGACGGCAAGGTGAGCGGCGTCCTCACCACGCTCGCCGGGGTGTACGTGGCGGGCGTCGAGGTGACGCCGTGACCCGCGCGCGTCTCATCGCCGGCGCGCTCACCTTGGGGGCGCTCACGGCCGGCTGCTTCCCTGCCACGACCGTGGCACCGCCGGAGCCGCCGGGGCTCGCCGTCGTCGAGAGCCCGACGGCGTCGGCGCAACAGCTCCTGCGCGGCACCAAGCCGGCCTCCACCGCCGTCGACGTCGACGGCGCCGAGGTCGCGCCGCTCGACGAAGCCACCACGTGGACGGCGCTCGTCGACCTCGTCGAGGGCACCAACAACATCACGGTCACCACGCGCGACGCGCTCGGGCAGAGCTCGACGCCAAACGTCGTCACCATCATCCTGGACACCGAGCCGCCGGACGCGCCGGTCATCGGCGTGCCGGACATCTCCGTGCTCCCGCTGCGCACGCTCGACGCCACGCTCGAGATCACGGGCGCCGTCGTGAACCCGTCGGATCGCCTCGTCGTCGACGGCGCCGTCGTCGCGACGAGCGGCGCGGGCTTCACCATCGAGGTGCCCCTGCCCGTCATCGGACGAAACGAGATCCGGCTCGCCGCGCGCGACATCGCGGGCAACGAGAGCGACGTGGTCGAGATCCCCGTCCTCCGCGTGGAGGACGCGGACCCGCCCGTCCTCAACGTCGCTTCGCCCGCGGACGGTGACGCGCCGCTCGTCCTCGACGCGATCACCGTGAGCGGGAGCGTCGCCGACGCCGACCTCGCCATCGGCGGCCCCGTCACCGTCACCGTCTGCGCCGACGACGGCGCCGGCGCCTGCGTCTGCACCGACGACAGCGGCGGCTGCACCCCCCCCGTCGTCGCCGGCGTGGACGCCCCGGTGGGTGACACGGCGACGTTCAGTGCCACCATCGACGACGTCGCCGCGCTCGCTCCGGGCGCGCCCGACGACGCCGTGCTGCCCTTGCTCGTCACGGCCGTCGACGAGTGGGGCAACGCCGTCTCGGTCGGCCGCGCCGTGCTGCGCGCGCAGGGGCCCGGCACCCTCGCGGGCTCCGCCGGCGCCGAGGTGGTCGCCGTGGCCGCCGGCGGCGCGCCGTTCGACGCGGCCGCGGCGTTCCTCGTCCCCGACGGGGGCGGCACGGGCACGCTCGAGCTCGCCGTCGACGACGGCGGCGGCTACAGCCCCGTCGTCGACGCCGCGGCGTTCGGCGCGGGCGTCCCGCTGTCCGTCGGCGCCGTGGCCCTCGCGCGCGACCCGCGCGCCGCGAGCCCCGCGGTGGTCCACGTCGCTTGGGCCGACCACCTCGCGCACGCCGTCGTCTATCGCCAGCACGGCAGCGCCCCCGGCGGGGGCGCGCTCGGCGCGGAGGAGACCGTCGCCGGCGGCGGCGTCACGCCCGTCGACGCGGAGTCCGTGTCGCTCGCGCTCCTCGACGACGGCGCGCCCGTGGTCGCCTTCGTCGACGACGTGGGCGCGGTCCAGGTCGCGCGCCGCGCGGCCGCCGGCGCGTGGGATCCCGCCGTCACCGTGAGCGACGCCGTCACCGCCGCGGCGTCCCCCCCGGGCGCGCAGCACGTCGGCCTCGCCGCGACGCCGGGCACCCACACGGTGACCGTGGTCTGGCAGGAGACCACCGATCGCGACGGCGACGGCAACGACGACGCGGACATCGTCGCCGTCCGCTTCGATCTCGACGGCGCGCCGGGCGCGCCCGCGCTCGTCTCCGGCGACAGCGGCGCCTTCGTCGACGGCGCCTCCACCGCGCCGTGCATCGCGGCGCTCACCGGCGGCGCCGCGGCCGTCGGCTGGATCGACGAGGGCGCCGGCGCCGCGCGCGCGGTCGTCGCCACCGTCGACGACGCCTTCTTCGCCGCGCCCGCGGCGCACGAGCCCGTCGTCGTCGCCGGCGCCGGCGCCACCACCGGCCTCGCGCTCGCCGCGGACCCCGGCGGCTCCGCCGGCGACGCCGTCGCCGTCCTCGTCGACGACGACGTCGACGGCCTGCTGCTTCGCTTCGCCGCGCCATCCGCTCTCGACGGGCCCGCGGGCGCGCCGCGCGTGGTCGGCCCCGTCGCGGCGCTGTCGCCGGCGATCGCGCTCGCGGGCGCCGTCGCCCACGTCGCGTACGTGGACGGCGGCGACGTGCGCGTCCTGCCCAGGGAGCTGCCGTGATGCATCGGACCTCCGCGCCCGCCGCGATGAGCGTCGTCTGCTTGTTGGCGGTGTCGCTCGCGGGCGCGCATGCCGGCGCCATCGAGCCCGGCGGGCGCTGCTCGCTCAAGGCGCCGCTCACCGTCACCATCTACCGCCGCGCCGGGAGCATCGAGGACACCCTCGAGCGCGGCTCCGACGTGGAGCTCATCTCGGTGAGCGACACCGGCATCGCCCGCGTGCGCGCCGGCGACGTCAAGGCGAACGTCGCGTTCGCCGACCTCGACAGCGCCTGCAGCGGGACCCTGCGGATGTGCACGCTGCGCAGCCCGGTGCTGATGTACGAGCAGAACCGCAGCGACAGCAAGTCGTGGCGCATCAAGACCGGCGCCGACGTCAACATCCTCAAGGAGGGCAAGACGTGGGCGGCGGTGCGCACCGCCAATCTCGTCGGCTTCGTGAAGAGCGGCGACATGAACCGCGCCTGCCAGCTCCGCAACGCCGCCGCCGGCGCGACGGCCCCGGGCTCCTCCGACAACGGCGGCGGCGGCACAGGCGAGTACGTCGAACGCGGCGACGGGCCAGGGATCCTGCTGTTGCCGTTCGACCTCGAGGGGGGCGCGCCGGCGACCACCGCGGCGGCGCTCTTCAATCTGCTCTTTCAGCGGGTCGGCTATTACCGCCCTGACTCCGGCCGGGCCGGCGTCGACGAAAAGCGCAAGCCCACGCCCCTTCACGAGCAGATCGCGGCCGCGGCCCGACGCGCGCAAGGCGCCGGCATGGCGTACGCGCTCATCGGCCGCTTCTCGCTTGCGCCCGCCGCGCCCGGACAGGCCGTCGAGGGAAAGGGCGTCCTCGAGCTCGCCGTCGTCGACGCCAAGAGCGCCAAGGTGCTGAAGGGCGTGCGGCTCACGGGGCCCACCACCCAGGCAGCCGATCCCTGGCCGGAGCGCGCGCTCGCTGCGCTCCTCGCCGTGCTCGCGCCGGCCCCGGGCTCCAAGATCCCCGTGCCGCCGGGCAAGAGCACCGTCGAGGTCGCGCCCGCGTCGCCGGGGACGCCGGCCGCGCCGCGCCCGCGCACCGAGGTCGAGACGCGCCCCGACGCGCCGTGGTTCGCCAACGGCTGGGGCTACCTGCTGTTCGGCGGCGCCGTCGCCGCCGGCGTCGGCAGCGGCTTCGCGGGCGTCCTCGCCAACGACGACAACGACCGCGCCAACGCCGCCGTGCAGACCGACCTCGCGCGCAACGACCACCGAAACACCGCGCTCGCCGAGGCCATCACCGCCGACTCCCTCGGGGTGGTGGCCGCCGGCGCCGTCATCGCGACCGTCGTGGTGTTCGCCACGCGCGCGGGGCTCGACGACGGCCCCTGAGGGTCGCGCGCGGCGACCCTCGGGGCCGTCGCGCGCTCAACGCGTGAGCACGAACTGCGTCACCGCGTAGGGGTGCGCGGGGTCGTTGCCCGGGAGCGTGTCGTCGGTGGGCGGGGCGTCGCCGCCGGGCTGGGTCTGGTCGCCCGGCTGCGTCTGGTCCCCGGGCTGCGTGTCGTCGCCCGGCTGCGGCTGGTCGCCCGGCTGGGTCTGGTCGCCCGGCTGCGTGTCGTCGCCCGGCTGCGTGTCGTCGCCCGGCTGGGTCTGGTCGCCCGGCTGCGTGTCGTCGCCGGGGGTGCCGGTGTCGCCGCCGCACCCGGGGAGGTCGCCGTCGCCGTCGCCGTCGTCGTCGGGGAGGTCGACGCTGCCGTCGCCGTTGTCGTCGCCGGGGAGCGGCTCGCAGTTGCCGTTGTTGTCGGCGAAGGTGGCGCCGAGCGTGACGACGAGCGCCTGCGGGTTGTCCGGATCCTGCTCGGTGTCGACGCTGACGTCGCACGGCTCCTCGTCGTAGTCGGTGTACGCGAACGCGTCGTAGGCGACGCCGCTGTCGGGGCCCTCGCAGCCGAGGCCGAGGATGTCCGCGCCGTTGGCGTGGCCGCCCACCTCGATGCGCTTACCCACGCCCGGGCGGAGGAAGGCGCCGTTGTTTCCGTTTTGCACGGCGAGCTGAAGCATCACGCGGATGCCGTCGCTGCGCAGGGCGTAGACGTTGACCTCGGTGTAGTAGCCGTCGTCGTAGACGGACGCGAGGTCGGTGGGCGCGTCGACCCCGATGGGCCCGACGTGGCCCTTGATGTGTCCCGCGGCGACGCCGCGGAACAGGAGCGTGTCGTCCCACGGCGGGAGCTGCGGCTGCACCGTGTTGTTCCCGGGGTCGCCGGGATCGGTCTTGGGATCGTCGGCGCTCGAGTGCGACGGCGTGTCCGCCGGATCGGAGACGCGCGAGCCGTCCAACGATCCGGGGACGTTGATGGTGTCGCCTGAGCCGACGCCGTTGATGCAGGCGGCCGACGCCAGGGCCACCGCGAGGAGAGAGATGCCGGGAACGTGCCTCATGTGTGTTTCGTCCTCCCGCGCCCTTCGTAGCGCGGGGGTGCCTCCCTCCATCATCGGTCGATCCTCAAAGCGCATCGGTCGCTCGACAACGAGCGCGCGTCAGCCGGGCGCAGTCATCGGTCAACGGACCCAGAGGTCCATGTGCACGACCTCCATGTCCTCGTTGTCCGAGCCCTCGGTGAACATCAACCGGATCTCGACGGGCACCGACGCGTCGTGGACGGCCCCGGTGTCGACGAGGAACGACGGCGCCGACTCGGGCGCGCCCACGCAGCTCGCGTCGCCGAGGTCCTGGCCGTCGAAGAGCGTGTCGGTCTCGTCGAAGAACCGCGTGCCGGTGTCCTGCGGGTCCACCGACTCCGCCGGCTCCTCGCACAGGTAGTTGCTGCCCACGAAGGCGGGCGGTGAGGCGGCGATGCTGCCCACGCATGGGCAGGAGCAGGCGTCGTTCGCGAAGACGTCGGTGCAGCCGTGCGCGAAGGTGTAGACGTGCTCGCGCGGGTCGCCGACGAGGATGCCCATGCCGTCGACGAACGACAAATCGATGCTGCCCTGATCGTCGCGGAACGCGTCGGCGCCGCCAAAGCCGAACGCGCGCACGACGCCGCGCATCTCGCGCCACGCATACGGCGGCGGGAAGAACGCCGACGCCTGCGACGCGCCGCCGGCGTCGGGCCGTCGGCAGCCCCGCGACGACGCGACCCAGCCGGAGGGACACGGCTGCCCCTCGTCGAAGCGAAGCAGCAAGCCCCAGCCGCCGCCGTCGGTCTGCATGTCGCACTCCACCGCGCCGCCGGCGAGCGTGTACACACCGCTCGTCGCCGCGGGATCGGCCTCGAGCACCTCGAGGCACGTAGCGGGCGGCGCGCCGGTGCCCGCGTCGTCAACGTTGCCCGCGTCGTCGACGGCGCCCGCGTCCTCGACGGTGCCCGCGTCGTCGACGTTGCCCGCGTCCTCGACCGTGCCCGCGTCGTCGACGTTGCCCGCGTCGTCGACGTTGCCCGCGTCGTCGACGGTGCCCGCGTCCTCGACGGAGCCGGCGTCGTCGACGGTGCCGGCGTCGTCGTTGACGGGGGCGCCGGCGTCGGCGGCGAGCGTGGGCGCCGGCCGGACGCGGCAGATCCCGTCGGAGCAGGTCTCGCCCTGGGAGCAGTCGGTGAGCGCGGCGCACGCCCGCGCGAAGTCCGCGTCGACGGAGCACGCGCCGGCGGCGGCCGCGGCGCCGAGCGCGGCGACGCATGCGACTCGACGGAGCCACGCGGCGGGCATCATCCTCGACGATAGCGCGCCCGCGCATCACATGCGGCGGACGGTCAGGGGCAGGCGCAGCTCGTGCCGGGGGAACAGACGGCGCTCGCGCCGTCGCACGAGAGCGCACACGAGGCCGCGTCGGCGGCGCAGGTGAGCGCACACGGCGACGCGGTGCATGTGAGCGTGCAGGTGGAGCCGGTGGAGCAAGCCAGGGCGACGGTGGCGGTAGCGCCCTGGGGCTCGACCTTGCACTGCGCAGCGTTCTGGCAGGTGAAGTCGCTCTGGGCGCTGCCGCCGTCGCTGAGCGCAAAGCGGCACGTCGAGGCGTCGCACGTGCCGATGAACACCGGCGATCCGTGGAGCGTGTTGTCGCAGGAGGCGCCGGTGTCGCAGTCGACGCGCGAGTCGGTCGAGCCGAGGCTGAGGTCGGCGCGGCACGTCGCCGCGCTGCAGACGAGGGACGGCTGCGTGCCGCCGGTCTGCAGCGTCGTGCATACGCTCCCGGCGTCGCAGCGGAGGTCGCACCCGCCGTCGCAGACCATCATGCAGGTGCCGCAGCCGGCGTTGCAGGACTCATTGCCGGCGGTGCAGCACGGGGAGCACGTCGTCGCGCAGTCGTCCGGACAGGCCCCGCCGCACGCCGCCGTCCCGTCGTAGGCGCCGATGCAGACGCCGCCGGGCTCGAGCGTGTCGCGCTGCGTGCACGCGAACCCGTCGTCGCAGTCCCCTTCCCCTTCCCCTTCCCCTTCCCCTTCGCCTTCGCCTTCGCCTTCGCCTTCGCCTTCGCCTTCGCCTTCGCCTTCGCCTTGGCCGGAGCCGGCGTCGGCCCCGGCGTCGACGGGGGGGCCGGGACCGGCATCGACGGCGCGGGGCGAGCCGGCATCGATGCGCGCGGGGAGCGAGCAGCGGCCGGCGGAGCAGACCTCACCCGCGGCGCAATCGCCGTCGCCGGCGCACACGCGGAGGAACCCGGGATCGCCCCCACAGGCGGCGACGCCAAGGAGCGCTCCGAGGAGGGCGCCGAGGACGATCAGGTCGACGCACGCGCGCATCCCTCACTGTAGCGCGCCCGAACGAAGGGCATCGCGGGCGGTCAGCCGCCGACGGGGACGACGGCGCCGGTGACGATGTGGTTGTCCGGTGACGCGAGCCAGACGATGGTGGCGGCGATGTCGGCGGGGCTCGCCCACAGCGACCGGTCGGCGCCGGGCATGGCGGCGCGGTTCGCGGGCGTGTCGATCGTGGTCGGGGCCACCGCGTTCACGAGGACCTCCGCCGAACGAAGCTCCGCGGCCGCGGCGCGCGTCAAGGCGATCACCGCGGCCTTCGACGCCGCATAGAGCGCCAACTGCGCCGGCGCCGCCTCGGCCGCGTGCGAGGCAACGTTCACGATGCGCCCGGCGCGCCCGCGCATCTGGCGCGCAGCTTCGCGTGTGCAGAGGAACGCGCTCGTGAAGTTGATGTCGAGCATGCGCCGCGCGTCGTCGACGGTGGCGTCGACGAGCGCGCCCATGGCGAAGCCGCCGACCACGTGCACCGACGCCCACAGCGGCGGCAGCGCCGCGTAGAGCGCGCGCACGGCGGCGTCGTCGGTGACGTCGACGCGGGGGAGCTTCTGCACCCCCGCGGGCACGGCGTTTCGGGCGGGCGCGTGCACGACGGCGCCGGCGGCGCCGAAGGCCGCGACGACGGCGCTCCCGAGCGCGCCGTCGGCGCCGGTGACGAGGACGTGGCGGTTCGCGAGAGCCATGCGCGATGGTACCGCCGCGTCGACGCGCTGTCCTCGACGCGCTGTCCTCGACGCGCTGTCCTCGACGCGCTGTCCTCGACGGCACCGCGAGGCCCCGTGCGTGGCCGGTCTTCGGCAAAAAAGAAGCGCGCCCCGGGGACACCGGGGCGCGCTCGAGGCGGCGCTGAGCCGCCGTCGGGTGCGTTGAGGCTCAGCCTGCTTCGAGGAGCTCCGCGGGGATGTCCTCGAGGAGACCGGTGTCCTCGTACGCGCTCGCGTCGTCGACCTGCACGTTGAGGTACTGGTAGTGCGGCAGGCCCGTCCCCGCGGGGATGAGTCGGCCCATGATCACGTTCTCCTTCAGGCCGCGCAGGTAGTCGATCTTCGACGAGACCGCGGCTTCCGTGAGGACCTTGGTGGTCTCCTGGAAGGACGCGCCCGAGATGAACGACTCCGTCGACAGCGACGCCTTGGTGATGCCGAGCAACAAGGGCTCGGCCACCGCGGGCTCGCCGCCGGACTGCAGGACGCGCTCGTTCTCGGCCTCGAAGACGTGCTTCTCGACCTGCTCGTCGGCGAGGAACGTGGAGTCACCGGAGCGCTTCACGCGAACACGACGCAGCATCTGGCGAACAATCACCTCGATGTGCTTGTCGTTGATCTTCACGCCCTGCAGCCGATAGACCTCCTGGATCTCGTCGACGAGGTACTTGGCGAGCGCCTTCTCACCGAGGACGCGCAAGATGTCGTGCGGGTTCGCCGCGCCGTCCATCAAAGCCTCGCCGGCCCTCACGAAGTCGCCCTCGTGCACCGTGATGTTCTTGCCCTTCGGGATCAGGTACTCGCGCGCGTCGCCGACCTCGGGGGTGACGATGATCTTGCGCTTGCCCTTGGTGTCCTTGCCGAACGTCACGCCGCCGTCGACCTCGGAGATGACCGCGGTCTCCTTGGGCTTGCGCGCCTCGAAGAGCTCGGCCACGCGCGGCAGGCCGCCCGTGATGTCCTTGGTCTTGGACGCCTCGCGGTTCACCTTGGCGATGGCGTCACCCGGGGTGACCATCACCGGCTTGCCGGTGTCGCGGTCGGTCTCGTCGACGAGGAGGATGGCCCCCTTCGGCAAGAGGTAACGCGCGACGCCGCGGTTGTTGGGCAACGGGATGGTGTTGCCCTCCGCGTCCTTGATGGAGATGCGCGGCCGGGCCGACGCATCCTTGGACTCCGACACGACCTTGTGGCTGATGCCCGTGGTCTCGTCGGCCTGCTCGTTCATCGTGACGCCCTCGACGAGGTCGCCGTACTTCACGAAGCCGCCGACCTCGGTGAGGATCGGGGTCGAGAAGGGGTCCCACTCGACGAGCGTGGTGCCCGACTTCACCTTCTGGCCGTCGGCCACGCGGATCACCGAGCCGTAGACCACCGGGTACGTCTCGCGCTCGCGCCCGGACTCGTCGATGATCTTCAGCTCGCCCTGCCGGTTCATGGCGACGAGGACGCCGTCCTTGCGCTTGACGGTCTGCAGGTTCTCGAACTTGACCGTGCCCTCACCCTTGTTCTCGTGGCTCGACTGCTGCGCCGAGCCCGACGCGATACCGCCGATGTGGAACGTACGCATCGTGAGCTGCGTGCCGGGCTCACCGATGGACTGCGCCGCGATGACGCCGACGGCCTCGCCGACGTTCACCGCCTGGCCGCGGGCCAGGTCACGGCCGTAGCACTGGACGCAAATCCCTCGACGCGTCTGGCAGGTCAAAACGCTGCGGATCTTGACGCGGGTGATGCCCGCCTCCTCCGTCTCGCGCACCTTGTCCTCGTCGATCTGCCCGCCGGCAGGGACGATGACGTTGCCGGTCACCGGGTCCACGACGTCCTCGAGGGCGGTGCGGCCGAGGATGCGGTCGCCGATGCCTTCGATGATGTCGTTGCCCTCGACGAGCGGCGTGATCTCGATGCCGTCGATGGTGCCGCAGTCGAACTCGGTGATGATGGCGTCCTGGGCGACGTCGACGAGACGACGGGTCAGGTAACCCGAGTTGGCCGTCTTGAGCGCGGTGTCGGCCAGACCCTTGCGGGCGCCGTGCGTCGAGTTGAAGTACTCGGACACGGTCAGCCCTTCGCGGAAGTTCGACGTGATGGGGGTCTCGATGATCTCGCCCGAGGGCTTGGCCATGAGACCGCGCATCCCGGCGAGCTGCTTGAGCTGCTGGGTGGAGCCGCGGGCGCCCGAGTCCGCCATGATGAAGATCGGGTTGAACGACGGCGTGATGCGCTTCTCTTTGCCGTCCGGCGAGGTCATCTCGATGGTCGAGATGTTGCGCATCATCTCGATCGAGATCTCCTCGGCCGCCTTGGACCAGATATCGATGACCTTGTTGTAGCGCTCACCGTTGGTGATGAGGCCCTCGATGTACTGGTTGGTGATCTCCTCGACCTGCTCCTGGCAGCGCTTCACGATGTGAATCTTGGCCTCGGGGATCTCCATGTTGATCATGGCGATGCTGATGCCGGCCCGCGTGGCCTCGGTGTAGCCGAGGGTGCGGAGGTGGTCGGCGAGGAGCACCGTCTCCTTCTGGCCGCACAGGCGGTAGCAGCGGTCGATGAGGGCCGCGAGCTCCTTTTTACCCATGACCTTGTTCACGGCGCTGAAGGGGACCTCCTTCGGAACCACGTCGTACATGAGGACGCGGCCGATGGTGGTCTTCTCGAGCTTGCCGTTGACGCGGCACTTGATCTCGGCGTGGAGGTCGACGACGCCCTGGTCGTACGCCGCACGCACCTCGTCGACGCCGGAGAACGTCATGCCCTCGCCCTGCGCGAAGGGCTTGGTGCGCGTGATGTAGTAGCAGCCGAGCACGATGTCCTGCGTGGGCACGATGATGGGCTTGCCCGACGCCGGGGACAGGATGTTGTTCGTGGACATCATCAGCACGCGAGCCTCGAGCTGGGCCTCGATGCTGAGCGGCACATGCACCGCCATCTGATCGCCGTCGAAGTCGGCGTTGAACGCCGTGCACACGAGCGGGTGGAGCTGGATGGCCTTGCCCTCGATGAGCACCGGCTCGAACGCCTGCATGCCGAGGCGGTGCAACGTGGGCGCGCGGTTGAGGATCACGGGGTGCTCGCGGATGACCTCGTCGAGGACGTCCCACACCTCGGGCTTCTCCTGCTCCACCATCTTCTTCGCGGACTTGATGGTGGTGACGTAGCCGCGCTCCTCGAGCTTGTTGTAGATGAACGGCTTGAACAGCTCGAGCGCCATGGCCTTGGGGAGGCCGCACTGGTGCAGCTTCAATTCCGGCCCCACCACGATCACCGAGCGGCCGCTGTAGTCCACGCGCTTGCCGAGCAGGTTCTGGCGGAAGCGGCCGTGCTTGCCCTTGAGCATGTCCGACAGCGACTTGAGCGGGCGCTTGTTGGGACCGGTGATGGTCTTTCCGCGGCGGCCGTTGTCGAAGAGCGCGTCGACGGCCTCCTGCAGCATGCGCCGCTCGTTGCGGATGATGATCTCCGGCGCGTTCAGCTCCTGGAGCCGCTTCAAGCGGTTGTTGCGGTTGATGACGCGGCGGTACAGGTCGTTCAGGTCCGACGTGGCGAAGCGGCCGCCGTCGAGCGGGACCAGCGGGCGCAGGTCCGGCGGGATGACCGGGATGACCTCGAGCATCATCCACTCGGGCTTGTTGTTCGACTGGCGGAAGCTCTCGACCACCTTCAGGCGCTTGGCGATCTTCTTGCGCTTCGCCTCGGAGGTGGCGTCTTCCATCTCACGGCGCAGGATGCTCGCGAGGGAGTCGAGGCCCTTGCCGTCGTTGTTGTTGCCGCGCTCGAGCTGACGCAGCAGCTCGCGCACGCTCTCGGCGCCCATGCCGGCGATGAACGCGTCCTCGCCGTAGTCGTCGAGGGCCTTCTGGTAGCGGTCCTCGGAGAGGATCTCGCCCATGGTGAAGGGCGTGCTGCCGGGGTCGATGACGACGTAGCTCTCGCAGTACAGGACCTTCTCGAGGTCCTTCATGGTCATGTCGAGCAGGTTGCCGATCCTGGAGGGGAGCGACTTGAGGAACCAGATGTGCGCCACCGGGGTGGCCAGGATGATGTGGCCGAGGCGCTCACGGCGCACCTTCGACTGGATGACCTCGACGCCGCACTTCTCGCAGACGACGCCGCGGTGCTTCATGCGCTTGTACTTGCCGCAGAGGCACTCGTAGTCCTTGATGGGCCCGAAGATCTTCGCGCAGAAGAGGCCGTCACGCTCGGGCTTGAACGTGCGGTAGTTGATGGTCTCGGGCTTCTTGACCTCGCCGTGGGACCAGTCGCGCACCTTCTCCGGCGACGCGAGCTGGATGCGGATGGCGTTGAAGGAGAGCGGATCCTTGGGCTTCTCGAAGAAGTTGAAGATGTCTTTCACGTGTTGCCCTCAGTGGAATCGGAGAAAGGGTGTGCGGAAGGGGTCAGGCGAGGCCGACGTCCGTGTGGACGTCGCCGGCGAAGAGAAGGACGCCGTGCTCGGGGTCGTCGGGGACCGCGACGAGCATGCCGCGCGTACCGAGCCAGCCGTGGCGCCCGGCGGCGAGCGGGACGGCGTGGATGCGGTGGTAGCCGGGCTCCACGAGCAGGTTCAGCACCTCACCGGTCTCCGCCACCTCGAAGGCGTCGAAGTCCGTGGTGTGCTTCACGTGCGACTCGAGGAGCGCGGCGTCGGGCGCCACGCGCGAGTAGACGACCCAGCGCTGCCCCGCGCGGGCACCGCCGCGCTCCGTGGGGAGAGCGACGGTGACGCGGAACTTGCGCGAGAGCCGCGCCTCGTCGTCAGCGAGGAACGACGAGGCCGCCTCGAAGTCGACGCCGGCGAAGGCGTGACCGATGGAAGCGAAGACGTCTCGGATGCTGTTCATGATGAATCCTCGTCGTGCGATGTCGCCCGGCGCCGGCCGCGAGGCGGGGGACGAGCCGGCCGCGAGGCGGGGGACGAGCCCCCGCCCGACGGCGTGGCGTTCAGTAGTAGAGCGGGTCCTGGTCCTCGAGGAGCTGCACGTCGAGCGCGAGGCTCTGCAGCTCCTTGATGAGCACGTTGAACGACTCGGGGATGCCCGACTCGAGGACGTGCTCGCCCTTGACGATGGCTTCGTACATGCGCGTGCGGCCCACGACGTCGTCGGACTTGACGGTGAGGAACTCCTGCAGCGCGTATGCGGCGCCGTAGGCCTCCATCGCCCAGACCTCCATCTCGCCGAGGCGCTGCCCGCCGAACTGGGCCTTGCCGCCGAGGGGCTGCTGGGTGACCAGCGAGTACGGCCCGATGCTGCGCGCGTGGATCTTGTCGTCCACGAGGTGGTGCAGCTTGAGCATGTACATGGTCCCGACCGTCACATCATGGTCGAACGGCTCGCCGGTGCGTCCGTCGAACAGGATGGACTGACCGGAGCGGTCACGCCCACCGAGCTCGAGGAGGTCGCGGATCTCCGCTTCCTTGGCGCCGTCGAAGACCGGCGTGGCCATGGGCAAGCCCTTCTTCAGCTTCCTCACGAGCCGCGAGAGGTCGCCGTCGCTGAGCTTCTTGACGAACTCCGTGTGCTTGCCCTCGTGCAGCGCCTTGTCGAGCACCTTGCGCACTTCGTCGGCGCCGTCGCCGTTGATGGACTCGTCGATCATCCGGTTGATGCGATCGCCGATGCCCTTGGCGGCCCAGCCGAGGTGGACCTCGAGGATCTGCCCGACGTTCATGCGCGACGGCACGCCCAGCGGGTTGAGCACGATGTCCACGGGCGTGCCGTCCTGGAGGTACGGCATGTCCTCGGACGGGAGCACGCGCGAGACGACGCCCTTGTTCCCGTGCCGGCCGGCCATCTTGTCGCCCGGCTGAAGCTTGCGCTTCACCGCGATGTAGCACTTGACCATCTTGATGACGCCGGGGGGCAGCTCGTCGCCGCGCTTCAAGCGCTCGATCTTCTCCGAGAAGGCGACGCGCACCAGCTCGGTCTGCTCCTGCATCATCTTGACGATCTTGCGCACGCGCTCGAGGAGCGCCTCGTCGCTGATCGGGATGTCGCCGTAGTACTTCCAGTCCACGCCCTCGAGCAGCGCCGGGTCGAGCGTGTCGCCCTTCTTCAAGAGCACCTTGCCCTTGTCGTCGACGAGCTTGTTGGTGGTGACCTGACCCTTCAAGAGCGAGCGCACGCGCTCGAGCGCCGAGTTCCGGATGATGCGGATCTCGTCGTTCTGGTCCTTGAGGAGCTTGGCCTCTTCCTCGTCCTCGTTGGTCTGCGCGCGGGTGTCCTTGTCCACGCCCTTGCGGGTGAAGACCTTGGCGTCGATGACCGTGCCGTAGGTGCCCGGTGGCATCCGCAGCGAGGTGTCGCGGACGTCGCCGGCCTTCTCACCGAAGATGGCGCGCAGCAGCTTCTCCTCGGGGGAGAGCTGGGTCTCGCCCTTGGGCGTGATCTTGCCGACGAGGATGTCGCCCGCCTTCACGTCCGCGCCGATGCGGATGATGCCCGCCTCGTCGAGGTCGGCCAGCGCCTCTTCACCAGCGTTCGGGATGTCCCGCGTGATCTCCTCGGGCCCGAGCTTGGTGTCACGCGCGATGCACTCGTACTCCTCGATGTGGATCGAGGTGAACAAGTCCTCCTTGAGGATGCGCTCGCTGATGAGGATGGAGTCCTCGAAGTTGTAGCCCTGCCACGGCATGAACGCGACGGTGACGTTGCGTCCGAGCGCGAGCTCGCCGACCTCCGTGGACGCCCCGTCGGCGATGACGTCGTCGGGCTCCACGCGATCGCCCTGCTGCACGACGGGCTTCTGGTTGAAGCAGGTGGACTGGTTGGAGCGGATGTACTTGTTGAGCCGGTAGATATCGACCTGGCTGCCCGAGTCATCCAGCGCCTTCTGGTCGACGCGCACCACCACACGGGACGCGTCGACGTAGTCGACGACGCCGGCGCGCTTGGCGAGCAAACACACACCCGAGTCGCGCGCGATGTTGAGCTCCATGCCCGTGCCCACGAGGGGCGCGTCGGAGCGCAACAGCGGCACGGCCTGGCGCTGCATGTTGGATCCCATGAGCGCGCGGTTGGCGTCGTCGTTCTCGAGGAACGGGATCAGGCCCGCGGCCACCGACACCAACTGGTTCGGTGAGACGTCCATGAGCGTGATCTCTTCGGGCTTGGCCATGATGGTCTCGCCCGCGCGGCGGCACTGCACGAAGGTCTCGGTGAAGGCGCCCTTGGCATCGAGCGGGGCGTTGGCCTGCGCGATGGTGTGGGCCTCTTCCTGGAGCGCCGTGAAGAACTCCACCTCGTCGATGACGCTGCCGTCGGCGGCCTTGCGGTACGGCGTCTCGACGAAGCCGTACTCGTTTACGCGCGCGTACGTCGAGAGCGACGCGATGAGGCCGATGTTCGGTCCTTCAGGCGTCTCCACCGGGCAGATGCGGCCGTAGTGCGTCGGGTGCACGTCGCGCACCTCGAAGCCCGCACGCTCACGCGTGAGACCGCCCGGCCCGAGCGCCGACAGGCGGCGCTTGTGCGTCACCTCGGAGAGCGGGTTGGTCTGGTCCATGAACTGAGAGAGCTGCGAGGACCCGAAGAACTCCTTCACGACGGCGGCAACGGGCTTGGCGTTGACGAGGTCGTGCGGCATCTGGGTCTCGATCTCCTGCACCGACATGCGCTCCTTGATGGCGCGCTCCATGCGCACCAGGCCCACGCGGTACTGGTTCTCGAGGAGCTCGCCGACGGCGCGCACACGGCGGTTGCCGAGGTGATCGATGTCGTCCGTGGAGCCGCGGCCGTTGCGGAGCTCGATGAGGTAGCGGACCACCTCGAGGATGTCCTGCTTGGTGAGGACGTGGTTCTTCAGCGGCTCCTGCAGGTTGAACTTGTGGTTCAGCTTGAGGCGGCCGACCTCGGAGAGGTCGTAGCGCTCGGGGTTGAAGAACAGGTTGTGGAACAGGTTCTCCGCCGTCTCGAGCGTGGGCGGATCACCGGGGCGCAGGCGCCGGTAGATCTCGAGGATGGACTCCTCGCGGGTGCCGACCTTGTCGACCGCGAGCGTGTCACGGAGGTAGGGACCGACGTTGAGGCCGTCGATGAAGAGGACCTTCACCTCCTTGTAGCCGGCCTTGCGCAGCTCCTCGAGCTTCTCCACCGTGAACGGCTCGTTGGACTCGGCGAGCACCTCGCCGGTGTCCATGTTGACGATGTCCTCGGCGCAGATGAGCCCCGCGACCTCCTCGTCGGCGAGCGGCAGGGTGTCCATGCCGCTGTCCTTCATCTTCTTCAAAGCACCGCGCGTGAACTTGCGGTTCTTCTTGACGATGATCTCCTTGGAGTCGGGATCCTTGATGTCGCGCGTGGCGCGCTGGCCGTTCAAGAGGTCGTAGTCGATGACCTTGGCGAACTTGCCCTTGCCCTCGAGCTGGAGCGTCTCGGTCTTGTAGTAGTACGCGAGCAGCTCCTCGGCGGAGAAGCCGAGCGCCTTCAAGAGCACCGTGGCGGGGAACTTCCGTCGACGGTCGATGCGGCAGTAGATGATGTCCTTGTGGTCGAACTCGAAGTCGAGCCACGAGCCGCGGTACGGGATGATGCGCGCGTTGTAGAGGAGCTTGCCGCTGGCGTGCGTACGTCCCTTGTCGCTGTCGAAGAACGCACCGGGTGAGCGGTGGAGCTGCGAAACGACGACGCGCTCGGTGCCGTTCACGATGAACGTGCCGTGCTCCGTCATCAGCGGGATCTCGCCGAAGTAGACGTCCTGCTCTTTGACGTCGCGGATGGACTGCGTCCCCGAGACCTCGTCCTTGTCCCAGATGACGAGGCGGATGATCACCTTCATCGGGGCCGCGAACGTCATGCCGCGCGAACGGCACTCGTCGACGTCGTACTTGGGCTTCTCGAGGTGGTAGCTCACGAACTCGAGCGACGCCGTCTCGTTGTAGTCCTTGATCGGGAAGACGGAGCTGAACACCGCCTGCAGCCCCATCAGATCCCGCTTCTCGGGATCGACGGTGAACTGAAGGAATTTCTCGTAGCTCTTCCGCTGGATGTCGATGAGGTTCGGAATGGGAACGAGGGACTTGATCTTGGCGAAGTTCTTTCGAAGGGAGAAGTTCTGCTGGATCGCCGTAGGCATTCGGATGGACCCTCGGTGATGACGCCCCCCACCCGTGCGTGGCACGGAGCAAAGGGCATGGCACGGATTGTGGAAACCGACGTGTCGCGGCTTAAGAGATCACAGGTCCGGTGTCAAGTGCTCGCGGTCGCAGCGGATCCATAAGAAAAACCACCACTTGACGCTTCGCGTCCGGACGCCGTCCGACCGGCAGCGCGGGCGCTTCTCCCTCGGGACACGCGCGCTCCTCGACGGTGCCGCGGCGGCTCGAGCGACCTCGCGCCCGGCGCTGCGCGCGTTGGCAGCAAAGCGGAGGGCGGGCTATTGAGCCTCGATGCAGGCTGGCGCTCTCGCGTTGATCGTCGGCGGCGCCGAACGCCAGGCGAGCCTGGTCCTGGCGCTCGAGCGCCGCGGCATCGGGGCCGTCGCCGTCGAGGACACCGTCGCCGCCATGGCCGCCCTCGGCCGCGCGAGATTCCGCGCCCTCATCGTGCTCGGCAACGACAAGTCCGCGGCCCTGCCCTTGCGCGTGCTGTGTCGGGTGGCCCGGCACCGGCACGCGGGCATCGGCGTCGTCGTCATGCGCGGCCCCGCGGCCGTCGTCGTCGACGAGGACCCGGAGTCGCGCCTCGAAGAGGTCCCGCTCGACGCCACGGACGACGAGATCGCCGCCCGCGCCGTCGACGTCATGCCCGTGGACGACGCGGACGCCTCCTTCGACGACGTCACGAGCCCCGATCTCCCCTTGCCCGGCACGGCGGCCCCGCTCCTCGAGGGCACGCTCGCCGGGAGCGCCGGCGCCGGCATCCTCGCCGGCATCTTCGCGCAGGAGCTCACGGGCCGCCTCACCGTCGCCGACGGCGAGGCGCGCGGCGTCCTCTACTTCGCCGCCGGCGAGCCCGTCGCCGTCGACGAGGACGAGGAGCCCACCGCGCGCCACACCGGCACCCCCGGCGAGGTCCTGCACGCGCACCGCGCCAAGGTGCGCCGGCGTGTGGTCGACTTCATCGAGCAGGACACCGGCGCCTTCAATTTCGTCGAGGACCGGAGCTTCCTCGACGTCAGGCTGCTCTCCAAGGTGAGCCCCTTCGGCCTCATCCTCGACGCGCGCAGGAAGAGCACCACGCCCGCGAGCCTCCTCGATCTGCACGCGCAGATGGCGGGGCGCTACATGGCCGCCGGCGTCGGCCTCGACCGCGCCGACGCACGCCTGCGCCAGTTCACCCGCGACAAGAGCATCGCCGAGGCGCTCCGCGGCGACGGCGTCACCGTCGAGCATTTCCTCGCCGACGTCGGCCTCGACCCGCTCATGGGCACCCTCGTCGTGCTCACCCTCGCCGAGGCCCGCCTCGTCACCCTCAGCGACGACGCGCCGCCGCGCACGGCCACCATCTCGCTCGGGGAGATCCGGGCAGCGCCGAACCCGTTCGTGCTCGGCGAGCAGAACTCCGCGCTCGTCGACAACACCCTGCCCGAGGCCATGGCGCTGCGCGAGCAGGTCGACCGCCTCTACGTCGAGCTCAAGCCCGCCCGCGATCCGTACGCCGTGCTCGGCGTCGCCGCCGGCGCGTCCGCCGCCGACGTCGACGCCGCGTACCGGCGGCGCATGGCCGCCCTCAACGTGGACGCCGACGCCGACACCGGCGTCCTCGCGCGCCTCGACGAGCTGCGCCGCAAGGTGGACCAGGCGCGCGCCACGCTCGTCGAGGAGGAGCGGCCGGCGGCGGCCAGGCTCGAGCAGCTCGGCCGCTACGAGGTGCTCGGTCCGCTCGGCGTCGGCGGCATGGCCGAGGTCTTCCTCGGCAGGCGCGTGGGCCCCGGCGACGTCGAGACGCGCGTGGTCATCAAGCGCATCCACAAGGAGCTGTCGCGCAGCCCACGGATCGTGCGCATGTTCCTCGAGGAGGCGCGCATCGCCGCGTCGCTGGCGCACCCGAACGTCGTGCAGATCTACGACCTCGGCGAGAGCAACGGCGAGTACTACCTCGTGATGGAGCTCGTCGACGGGCCCAACCTCGACAGCCTCCTGCAGGACGCCCGGCGCGCGGGCATCTCCGTGCCGATCGACATCGCGGCGTACGTCGTGGGCGAGGTGTGCGCGGCGTTGAAGGCGGCGCACACGCACCTCGACGAGACCGGGCGCCCGGTGCCGATCATCCACCGCGACGTCAGCACCCACAACGTGCTCCTGTCGAGCGGTGGGCAGGTGAAGCTCGCGGACTTCGGCGTCGCCAAGAGCGCCGACGCGCTCGACAAGACCATCCCCGGCATGCTCAAGGGCAAGGCGCACTACCTCGCGCCCGAGTACATCCGCGGCGCCCCCGCCGACGCCCGCACCGACGTGTTCGCGGCCGGCATCGTCCTGTACCAGTGCCTCACCGGCGAGCACCCCTTCGAGCGCGCCACCGCCAATCAGGCCATGAACGCCATCCTCACCATGGCCTGCCCGCCGGTGGGTCTCAGCCGCGGCGACGTGCCGCGCGCCCTCGAGCAGATCGTCGCGCGCGCCACCGCCCACGACGTGCGCGAGCGCTTCCAGTCCGCGCACGCGCTCCACCTCGCGCTCGACTCCTTCTGCGCGGCCACCGGCATGATGGGCGGCGCCACGCACCTCGCGCGCTTCGTGAGCAGCGTCCTCGCGGCGCGGCCGTCGTCGTCGGAGCCGGCGGAGGTGAGGAGCCCGACGCCGATGCCCTCGCCCGCGGACACCGCGCCCGGCTTCGAGGATCAGACGCTCGAGCTCACCTGGCCGTTCGCCAAGCCGTGAGCCGAGGGCTCACGCGACGTTCCAGCGCGCGACGGGGGTGGCGAAGCCTCGCTCGACGACCTCGACCGTGAAACCGCCGGCGAGCGGCGGCAGGGGCACGGTCACGTCGACGACGGCGGGCAGCTCCCGGCCGGCGGCGCGCTCGGCCTCGGTGCACCAGGTGTCGAGGTGCACCGTGACGACGCGCGCGGCGGCGTCGACGGTGACGGAGTGCGCGATGTGCCACGGGCGGTCCGGGACGGTCCCGCGGATGTGGAGGGCGCCCCTGTCGACGTCGAGCATGCCACGCAGGGAGCGGCGCCAATCCCAGGGCCCGCCGGGCCAATCCTCGACGACGACGCCGGTCGCCGCGCGGGACGGCGGGCGCGAAGCGGACGCGAGCGGCGCGGTCGACGGCGTGGCCGGCCACGGCGGGGGCGCCGGCGTAAAGTCGCGGCGCGGCTCCGCCCACGGCGGCGGCGGCGCGCCCGGCGGCGGCGCCAGGTAGGTGCGGAGCATGTCCTGCCACCCCGGCAGCTCGGTCGACGGGTAGCCGTTTTCGAGCGGCGACAGCGGCGCGTACGCCGACAGGCCGCGCGCGTTGGTGGTGCGCCCCACCCGGGCGCTCGTGGCCGCGTAGCTCGACGCGGCGAGCGCGTGCAGGAGCGCGAACGCCGCCGCGCGCAGCGGCCCGTCGGGGAACGCCCCGGCGATGCGATCCGCGAAGTCACCGAGGTCCATCTGCAGCGTGCCCCCGAAGCGCAGCGTCTCGAGGTAGATGGACCGCAGGGCCGGGTTGCCCGAGAAGCCGCCGGCGTCGACGACGGCGCGGGCGAGATCCTCGACGCCGGTGCGCACTGCGGCGAGCGCGTCGAGGCGCGTGGCCGACATCGTGATGTTCCTGGCGCCGCCGCCGGCGTAGGTGTCGACGATGCTGCGAGCGACGTCGCCGGCCTCGAGCGCTCCCCCGTCGCGGGCGAGCGCGGCCAGGCGCTCGAGGAGCGCGGCGTACGGCCAGCCCGTGCTCGGCTCCACCTCTTCGCTGCCGACGAGCCACGACGCGCCCAGGCGCTCGCCGACGGAGGCGACCTCGGCGCTGGCCATGAGGCACGCGTCGAACGCGATGATGTCGAGCGAGAGCCCCTCGAGCGCGGTGGTGAGATCGCCGCGCGCCACGCGCAGCAAGGTGCCGCTGGTGTCGTCGATGCCGGCCATGTCCCACGCGCGGCCGTGGTCCCACACGTCGAGGAGGAAGTGCTCCGACGGGAACGCCTGCTGCACGTACTGCACGGCCGCCCGCAGGACGCGCGGATCGCCCATGTCCAGCTCGCCGTCGCCCGCCGCGAGGAGCCGGCCGAGGGAGGAGGCCGGATCGACGTCGAGGGTCTTCAGGCTGCCCTTCTCGACGAAGACGAGGCGGCTTTTGTCCGCGCGCCCGTCGACGAGCGCGAGCACGTTCATCTGGCCGGGCAGCGACCCGACGCGCGCCATCTCGGCGAGGTCGGCCTTGCCCGCGCCGTCGAGGTTGTTGTCGGCGTTCAGGTAGACGAAGAACGTCCACGGCGCGCGGGGGACGCTCCCGAGGAGCGCCGGCGGCAGCGGCGGCGGGGCTGCGGCGTTTCCGCGCCACCGCGCGAAGGCCGCGGCGACGTCGGCGGCGTCGACGCCGGTGCCGCGCACGAACGGGTCGGCGCCGCGGCGGAGCGCCAGGCGGGACAGCGGCGACAGGTCTGTGAGCCCCGGGCTCCCCTCGATGAACACGTCGCCGACGGCGCGCAGCGACGACAGCGCCGACAGGTCCGTGAGCGCGCGGTTGTCGTGAAGGCTCAGGAACATGTCGAGCTGCGTGATGCCCTCGAGCCCGGCGAGCCCCGTGACGGGGAGCCGGTTGAGCTGGAGCCCGGCGGCGTCGCGCAGCCGCAGCCCGCGCAGGGTGGTGAGCGCGGGGAGATCGCCGATGACGACGAAGCCCGCGCGCGCGACGCCGAGGCCGTCGAGGCGCGCGAGCTTCGGGCACTCCTCGATGCGCACCGAGCCGTCGACGCGCGTGAGCCCGGCGAGCGGCAGCGCCGCCACGGACAACCCGTGCACCATCAGGTCGCCCGACACGCGCTCGAGCGGCGGCGAGAGCGCCGCGAGGTCGGCCTCGTCGATGTCCGGCGCGCACAGCGTGAGGTCGCCGTCGATGGACCGGACGCCCGCGAGCTGCCGCAGGTCGGCGCGCGAGCGGACGACGACGTTCTTCATCAGGACGGGCGGCAGGAGCGCGTCCGCCTTGGACGCGCGCAGGACCGACAGCGGGGTGCCGTTTGGCCCGTCGCCGGCGCCGACGGCGGCGCCCGCGACGGCGGCGCCCGCGCCCGCGCCGCCGCCCCAGGCGTCGAGCGGCGCCTCCCCGCCTTTGTCGCCGTCCGGGACGACCCGCTCGCGCACGTCGGCGATGCGCGGGGCGGTGGGGCTGCCGGGGACGCGAACGACGGGCACGCGGCGAGCCTAGGGGATGCCCGCCGGGGCGTCCTCGGCAAGGGAGCGGAGGCGTGACGCCAGGCGCTCCCAGGTGTCCTCGAGGGCCTCGCTGATGACCTTGGTGTCGGCGATGGCGGGCATGAAGTTCACGTCGCCCCGCCAGCGCGGCATCGCGTGCCAGTGCAGGTGCTCGGCGATGCCGGCGCCGCCGGCCTCGCCCATGTTCATGCCGAGGTTCATGCCCGCGGGCTCGTACGCCTCCCGCAGCGCCGCCACCGTCTCCTTCAACAGCGCCTGCAGCCCGTGGAAGACGTCGTCGGGGAGGCTCTCGAGCCGATCGGTGTGGGTGCGCGGCACGACCATCACGTGGCCGTTGGTGTACGGGTACTTGTTGAGGATGACGAACGCGTGCGCCCGCGAGGTCACCACGAGCCGCCGCCGATCCCAGTCGCGGCGGGAGGTGCCGTCGGCGGGCGCGGCCCCGGCGGCGAGCGGGTAGTCGCAGAAGATGCAGCCCGACGGCCGCGGGATGTCGTCCTTGGCCTGGCCCTGCAAGAAAGCCAGGCGCCAGGGTGCGTACATGCGATCCACGATCAGCCCTTGGCGGCGTCGGGGACGGGAGCGGGCGCGGGCGCCGCGGCGTCGTTCACCGCGAGGTTCACGCGATCCTTCAGCTCCTTGCCGCAGGTGAAGAAGGGCACCCACTTCTGCGGCACCTGCACCTTGGCGCCCGTGCGCGGGTTGCGTCCCTCGCGCGCCCGGCGCGGCTTGGCGATGAAGCTGCCGAAGCCGCGGATCTCGATGCGGTCGTGCCGCGCGAGCGCCGCCCGCATGCTGTCGAAGATGGTGTCGACGACAATCTCCACGTCCCGCTTCGACATGTCCGGCACCTGCCGGGAGACCTCTTCGATGAGCTCGGACTTCGTCACCTTCCCTGGTTAGCGCGGGCGGCGGGTATCGTGCAAGTGCGCGTTTGCACGTCAGAAAACGCGGCGCACCTCGGCCCCGAGGTAGTAGTGGCGGAGGATTTCCCGGTAGCCGTAGCCGGCCTCGGCCATGCCGATGGCGCCCTGCTGGCACATGCCCGCCCCGTGGCCGAAGCCGGCGCCCTCGAGGGTCACGCCGGTGAGGGCGCCGCCGGCGTCGCGCTCCTCGTCGATGACGAACAGGCCCGAGCGCAGGTGGGAGAGCCGCCGGCGGACCGGGAGCTCCCGCAGCACCCGGGCCTTGCCCCGGCTGCCCTCCACCAGGAGGGAGCGCAGTCGGCCGCCCGCGCCGCGCTCGTCGATGGAGATGCGCTGCACCTCGCCGACGCCGAGGTCGGCGAAGGCGGCGTCGAGCTCCTCCCGGGTGAAGTGTCGGGTCCAGCGCCACGCGTCGCCCTTCTGGTTGAACGAGGAGCGGCCGCAGAACGCCGCCGACCGCGGCAGCTTCAAGAACGCGCGCACCGCGGCCTCGCTCCTGAGGTCCACTGGGACCTGGTGGACGGCGCGCACGGCGAACGCGGAGGAGAGCACGGCGTCGTGGGCGCCGGGGGCGTCGGCGCGGCCGATGAGCGCGCGCTGCGGGGGCCGGTCCCAGACGACGTCCGCGGCCTCGGTGTGGCCGCCGCAGCAAGCGGAGTAGACGCTGTCGACGAGCTCTCCGCCCGAGAAGCACAGCTCGCCGCGGGTGGCGAGGGCGGCCTCGGTGGCGCGCGGGGCTTCGGCGCTGACGCCTTTGTAGACCTGGCAGTGCTGCTCGCTGCACACGAGCTCGGGATCCGCGAAGTGCCGCCGGCCGATCTTGGCGAACAGCTCTCCGCGCGCCGTCACCGCCTGGGCCTTGAGGGCCTCGAGCGGCGCGGACGCGAACATCTCCGAGGGCAGGACGCCGGCGACGAGCTGGTCCTCGTCGACGAGGTTCACCACCGCGAGCGTGCCCTTCTTGTCGGGGAGGACCACCACCTCGCCGCGCAGGACGCGGTCGGCGTAGCCGTGCTCGGCGTAGCCGACGCCGTGCTCGACGTCGTGGACGGTGAGGACGCCGCCGTCTTTCGCGGTGATGCGCGCGGCGGGGCCGCGCAGGCCCGCGGCGCGCACGCCCCCGGTGGGGAGCTTCACCAGGCGCTCGATGGGCGCCGGGCGCGCGCCGAGCTTCTCGAGCGCGGCCACGTCGGAGCTCCGGGTGACGACGAGGACGGCGCGGTTGTCGACGACGGTGCCCTTGACGCCGTAGACGCCGCCGACCTCCATGAGCTCGACGTCGACGCCCTTGTCCTTCCAGCGGGCCGCGGCCTCGTGCTTCTCGGCGCGCGCGTCGCCCTCGAGGGTCTCGAGGACGAGGACCTTCTCGACCACCGCGGGGGCGCCGCCGGACTTCTCGACGACGACCTTGTCGCCCCCGGCGAGCTCACGCCGGTTGTCGCCGACCACGACCACGAGCCCGCCGGCGGCCTCGACGACGACGTCGCGCGCGCCCTGCATGAGCCCGACCGGCACCAGCGGCCGCCCGTCGGGCGCGAACAGCAGCCGGTGGCTGTACAGATCGACGACGATGCCGCCGGTGGCCTCGGCCCGCGCCCCGCCCGCGAGCCCCGTGACCGCAGGGAGCGCCGTGACCGCGGTGAGCGCCGTGACCGCGGTGAGCGCCGGCGCGAGCAGCGGCCGCCGCCCCCGCGCTCGTCGTCGTGGAGCGCTCACCGCGCGCCCCGGGCGAGCGCGGCCACGACGGCGTCGACGCTCGCATCCACGAGCACCGGCTTGTTGTCTTCGACGCGCGCCTTGGCCTCGGTGAATTTCAAGCCGTTGGCCGTGCTCACGACGACGACCTCGTCGCGCTTCTTGATGAAGCCGCTGCCCCGGAGCTGGCGCACGCCCGCGTAGGCGGCGCCGGTCTGGGGGCACGACAACAAGCCCGTCCGATCGAGCGCGCGCATGGCGTCGACGAGCTCCGCCTCGCTGCACGAGGTCGTCGTCCCGCCGGTCTCCGACAGCGCGATGCGCGCCCGCGGGAAGCTCACCGGGTCGCCGATGCGGATGGCGGTGGCGAGCGTGTCCCCGGCGACCACCGGATCGAGCCGCGCGTAGCCCGACGCGCGCGCGCGGTGGAGCGGATCCGCCGCCGCCACCTGCGCCGCCACCAGACGCGGCAGCCGATCGATGACGCCGGCGGCCCGGAGCACCGAGAAGCCGCGCCAGGCGGCGTAGACGTTCCCGAGGTTTCCGCTCGGCACCACGACGACGTCGGGCGCGCGCCAGCCGAGGTCGCGCGTGATCTCGAAGGCCACCGTCATCTGCCCGAGCAGCCGCAGCGGGTTCTTGGAGTTCGCCAGGAACATCCCCGGGCGGCGGCCGACGCCGGCGACCACGCGCATGCACGCGTCGAAGTCGCCGTCTATCTCGAGCACCCGCGCGCCGTGCGCGAGCGGCTGCACGAGCTGCGCGGGGCTCACCTTCCCCTTCGGCAGCAAGACGACGACGGGGATCTTTGCGCGGGCGCCGTAGGCGGCGAGCGCGGCGGAGGTGTCGCCGGTGGAGGCGCACACGAGCGCTTCGACCTTCTTTTTGCGCGAGACGGCGCGGGCGGCGCTCACGAGCACCGTCATCCCGAGGTCCTTGAACGACCCCGTCGGCTGCTGCCCGCACTGCTTCACCCGAAGGTTCTTTTCGACGTCGACGAGGGGGCTGCGCCCTTCCCCGAGCGTGACGATGTCGCGGGCCGCCAGCTCCGGCAGCACCCAGTCCTTCCACATCCACACGCCCGAGGTCGCGGTCTTCGAGCGCTCGTCGAACAGCGCCCGCCAGCGCGCCCCCCCGCGCGCGCCCCGGGACGTCGACGCCGCGCGGCGGGTCTTTTTGGCAGGCGCCGCGTCGTCGACGAACGGGCCCACCGCCGCCACCTCGAGCAGGCCGCCGCACGCGGGGCACTCGGGGTGGCCCGAGAGCGCCGCCACGGCGGTGCCGCACTCGAGGCAGCGGAACGAGGCGCGGCTCATGTCGTCATCCGGAAGCGGCCGTCGAGGGGGACGAAGGCGTCGGCGGCGCGGATGAGGGCGTCGTCGGTGGACGCGCGAAACGCCGCGACCTCCACGCGCTTGCGCTCGCGCTTGAGCCGCTGCACGAGGGGGATGAAGTCACCGTCGCCCGAGCACAGCACCACGACGTCGACGTCGTCGAGCTGATCGAGGATCTCCATGGCGATGCCCATGTCCCAGTCGGCCTTGCGGGATCCGTCGCTGCGCTCCTTGGGCCGCTTCTCGCGCACGTCGTAGCCCGCCTCCCGGAGCGACTTCACGAAGCCCTGGTGCAGCCCCTCGTCGCCGTCCTTGACGACGAACGCCACCGCGCTCGCCTTGTTGCGCTTGTCGAGGACCTCGTCGAGGAGCGCGCGGTAGTCGAGCTTGCTGCCGAAGTCGCGGCGCGCGCTGGCCGAGAGGTTGGCGGCGTCCACGAACACCCCCACGCGCGCGGCGTCTCCGGCCGCGCCGCCCTCCACGGCGCCCGCGGGCGCACCGCCGTCGGCCGCCGCGAGCTGCCTGCGGGCCGCCTTCAGCTCCTCGCGCAACCCCGCGATGCGCTCCTGGGCCGCAGCTTCGCGGCCCGCGATCAGGCGGAGCTGCTCCTCGAGCTCCTCGCGGGCGCGCTGCCAGCCGCGGGCCGCGTCGTCGTGCGCGCGCGCGTGGGCCGCGAGCTCCTCCTCGAGCTCGGCCAGCCGCGCCGCGCGCTCCGCCCTCGCTTCGAGGGAGCGGTTCTTCTCCTTCATGCGCTCGAGCTCCTCGAGCGTCGACGACAGCCGCGCCGGCTGGCTCTGCTCGAGCGCCGCGCGCACCGACTCCAGCTCGGCGCGCAGCTTGTCCCGCTCGGCCTCGACGCTGCGGCGTAGCTCCTCCTCCTCCCGCAGCGCGCGCTCGCGCTGGCCGAGGCGCACCATGAGCTCGCTGCGCTCACGCTCGGCGGACTCCTTCACGCCGACCGCCGCTTTCAGCTCCCGCTGCTGCTGCTCGAGCGCCTTTTCGTACGTGGTCAGCCGCTCTTCGACGCCGCCCCCGGGCGCGCCGTCGCCGGCGTCGGCGGAGGCGGCCGCGGCGTGGGCGTCGGCGGCCTTCTGCACCTGCGCGAAGGCCTCGGTGAGCACCTTGTCGGCGGCCTTCTTGTGGGCCTCGCGCCCGTCGCGCAACAGCGCCCACACGATGCGCGCGCGCTCGCGGCGAAAGTCGAGCGCGCGGTAGGTGGCGAGGCGCTCGTCGACGTGGGCCTCGTCGATGGAGGCCACGATGTGCCGCTCCTTGTGGCAGCCGCGGTCGAGCTCCTTCATGAGCGCGAAGGCGATGTCCGCGTTTCTGTGGAAGGCGTCGGCGAGCCGCCCGACCAGCTCCGCGCGCGGCATCTGCCCCGGGCGCGGCGCCGCCCCGCGCATCTGCTTTTGCAGGACCTCCTCGAGGGACTTGCGATCGAGCGCGCCCTCGAGGACGAGGATGGTGCGCGGCGCGTCCAGCGCGCGCTTGAGATCTTCCCAGAGCTGCTTTTGCGGCGCGGAGCCGGCCTTGGGCAGCGGCGGGGGCGCGTGGCTCATCGCCGCCCCGCGCTCGTCGTCGACGCCGACCCCGGGCACCGGCTGAGGGCCGGGTCCTGCGGATCGGCGACGCGGCACACGCCGCTGGGCTCGACGCAGACGCTGCCCTCGTCGCACTCGGCGTCGTCGTTGCAGCGCAGCGCGCACGCGCCTTCGAAGCAGCGGGCGCCGTCGGCGCAGTCGGCGTCGGCCGCGCAGCAGGGATCGCCGATGGGCAGCACGCAGCCGCCCGCACACAGGAGCGCGACGACGAGCCCCACCCCGACGGCGCGCGCGACGGTCATGGGGCTACTCGCGGACGGGGAGGGCGCGCAACGCCGCCTTGCCCTCTTTCACGTAGACCTGGAAGCGAACGCTCTTCGCCTTGTGCTTCTCGATGATCTGCTGGCGGTTCTTCAGAAGCTTGGCCACGAAGCAATCGTAGGTGAGGTCGGTGGTGTCCTCGCCGCACTGCACGCGCGTCTCCACGAACTTGTCGTAGACGTCGCGATAGTGCTGCTCGTCGGCGTTGGGCACGTTGGGCCGCGGGGCCGCCGCGGACAGGAGCTCCTGCGGCACCTCGGCGACGACGGTGCGGGCATCGTCCGCGCGCGCGGGCTGCGGCGGCTGGGCCATGGGCGGCGGGACCGCCTGGTGGCTGCCCGTGCTCGGCTGCGCAGACTGGTTCAACAGCTCCTGCGGCACCTGGAACATCACCGTGGCCTCGGGGCTCATCGACGCCTGCGGGCCGGGGCCGGGCTCCTGCATCTCCGGAGGCGGCTCCGGCTGCGGCGGCGGCTGCGCCGGCTGCGGCGGCTGCGACGACGGCGGCGGCACACGGAACGCGGCCAGCGGGTCGGCGGCGCCGTCGTCGAAGAGGCCCGAGAGCCCGCTCGGCGGATTCCGCCGGCGGGGGCGGCGGCGGCCGCGGCGAGGAGGCGGGCGCGCCGAGGGCGTCGAAGTCTCCGAAGGCGGGCGACGCGGCGCTCGGCCCCGAGGGCTCGCGCGCGCCGTTGGAGGGACCGAGCGAGGGCGTGGGCACGCCCGGCGGGGTGCCCGGCAGCGGCGAGGGGCTCGACAGCGTGCCGAGCGGCGCGCCCGGCCGGCTCGCCGACGGCATCGTCTGCAGGATCATGTTCACCTGCTTGCCGAGCCGCAGGAACTGCCCCGACAGCGACGCCTCCGGCAGGATGCCCACGCTGTTGCCCTGCGACACCTGGCTCAGGTGGTCGACGATGACCTCGATGGGCTTGTTCACCGAGCGCAGCGTCGCGAGGATCAGGACGGTCTGGAGCAGCGCGATCACGAGGGTGCCGCCGAGGACGAGCACCTGCGCCCACGCGAGCGCGCGGAAGCCCTCGTTGCGGTCGGTGGCGACGAGCACGCTGATGCTGTCCCCGCCGAAGCCGAGCGGGATGGCGGTGATGTTGTAGCGCCCGTGATCCATCAGGATCGGGAACGCCGCCGGCAGCGGCTTGAGATCGAGGGCGCCCACGGCGCCGCGCAGCTTGAGCTCCTCGGCCGTGAGGTCCTTCAAGGCGTCGCCGAGCCGCTTGCCGTTGACGGAGAGCAACACCGGCGTCGACAGCCGCTGCGAGAGGCGGTCGGCGAAGGCGGCGTCGAAGGGCCACCCGAGGAGCACGACGCCGGAGAGGTCGGCGCCGTCGAACACGGGCGCGGCCGCGAGGTGATAGGTCTTTCCCGCGAACACCTTGATGCCGTCGCGCGCGATGCCCGACGCGGCCTCGGCGAACTCCGGCAGGCCGGACAGCAATCCGTCGAGCTTCACGTCGGCGCCGGCGTGGGCGGCGACCGTGCCGTCAGGCTTGACGAGGGCGGCGAAGACGGGCGCGCCCTGGATGCCCGCGCGGCCGAGGAGGACGCCCTCCGCCTCCGGCGTGAGCTCGCCCTTCTTCATGGCGTCGCGCACGGACTTGTCGACGGTGGCCTTGGTGGCGGCCTCGACCTCTTCGGCCGCCGCCTGCGTCAGCGCACCGTTGACCGCGCTCACCGACTGGGTGGACATCGCCTCGAACGGGGGCATGACGCGCTCGTACAGGGCGCTCGTCCCGAGGAGCAGGACGAGCACGCCGGCCACCACCAGCACGACGACCGTCAGCCAGAGCCGCAGTTGCAATCCCATGCTCTTCCCTTCGCCCTCCCAGCCGCCCGAAAGCTATGGCGTCCCGTCCTCTTTGGGCAAGCCCGAGGGCGGAACGGCGATCCGCATGGAGGCATCCTTGATGGACACCTCGACGACCTTGAGCGCGGAGACCGTTGCGTCGATGAAAACGAGCCCCTGATCGGGCACCTGCAGGGGTTGGATGCGCAGGGGCTCCGCCCCGAAGAAGAAGGTAAGCGTGTATTCGCCGCCGGGGATATCGGTGAGGGGGATCTCGTTGCCCTTCAACGGCAACACCCGCCCCTGATCGAGCACCTTCACCGCCGCCGTCGCATACGGCATCTCGACGGTGGAGAGCGTCCGGTCGCCGGTGCGGAGGTTGGCGTCGGCGGCGGCGCCGCCGGCGAGCTTGGCGAGCACGGAGCCGCCCTCGTCGACGATGGTGACGGTCTCGGCGTCGTGGTTTTCGATGTGGACGACGCCGGCCCGCGGCATCACGAGGCTGCCGGGGAGGAAGCGCCGGCCCTCGAAGCGAATCGTGGGGGTGGGCACGTCCTCCTGGCGAATGCCGTCCCCCTCGAGCATCACCACGAGCGCCGGGGCGGGCTCGAGCAGCGGCCTGAGCGCCCGGCCCACGGGGCGGCGGACCAGGGCGCTGCCGCGCAGGGCCTTTTCCCGCGCCGGCGACAGCGCGGCCGGCGACGTCAGCAGCTCCTGGGCGACGACGACGCGGCCGCGGACGCCCTTTTGCTTGTCGAAGGGGACGTCGTCGGCGCGCGCGGCGCCCGCCAGAAACACGGTGGCGGCAAACAGGGCCGGCAGAAGGGTGCGGATCATGACGGGCTACTCTATAGCGCACCGCCGATGCGTAGCGCGGCCGCCCTCGGAATCTTCCTGCTCGGCGCGGCCCTGGTCGGCGCGCTGGTGCTCGGGGACCTCCGCGCCCACCCCGGCCAGGACGCCGTGCTCTTCGCCGTCGCGCTCGCTGCATGGGGGCTCGTGTGGCGGGCGGCTGCCGCGGGAGCGCCCGGCCTGCGCCGCCTGCTCCTGTTCGGGCTCCTCGGGGTCCGGGCGCTCGCCCTCGTCGGCGGGCCCACGCTCTCCGACGACGCCTTCCGCTACGTGCACGAGGGCCGCGCGCAGCGGCTGGGCCTGGCCGTCCCGTATTCGACCCCGCCGTCGGAGATCGTGCCGCCGCCCGACGACGGCACCACCGCACGGGTGAACCACAAGGACGTGCCCGCGGCGTACCCGCCGGGCGTGGAGCTGGTGCTGCTGGCGACGACGGCGCTCGGCGACGCCGTGGGGCACCCGCTGTTCCCGCTGCGGCTCTTCTTGTCGCTCGCCGACGCCGCCGTCGTGTTGATCCTCTGGCGGCGGCGCTCCGCGGCGTTCGCCATCTACGGGGCGCACCCGCTGCCGCTGCTCGAGGTGGCGCTCGGCGCGCACCTCGACGGCCTCGGCGTGTGTGCGCTCTTCGCCGCGCTCAGCGTCTCTCGTCCGCTGCTGCGCGGCGCGCTCCTCGGGCTCGGCGCGCACGTGAAGCCGGTGGCCCTCCTCGGCCTGTTGGCGTCGACGCGCAAGGACCTCGCGCGGACGGCGGCGGGGTGCGCCGTGGCGCTGGCGGCGCCGGTGGTGCCGTACGCGATCGTGAAGGCGCCGCTGTTCCGCGGGCTCCTCGAGTACGGGACGCGCTGGCGGGCGGCGCCGTTTGTCTATGCGCTCCTCGAGGCGCCGCTGCGGCCGTTGTTCGACGCGCGGGCGGCGCGCGGGATCTACACGCACCTCGACGCGTGGTTCCTCCCGCGGCCGGTGCTCGTCGACGCCGGCTTGGTCGCGCGCCTGGCCGCCGGGGCGCTGCTGTGCGTCGCGCTCGTCGTCATCGCGCGCGCGCGCGCGACGCCCGAGGCCAAGGTGGGCGCGGCGCTGTGCGCGCTGTTCCTGCTCGCGCCGACGGTGCACCCCTGGTACCTCGTCTGGATCGTCCCGTTCGCGGCGCTGTCGTCGTCGCGGGCGCTCTTGTTCTTCACCGCGGCGGCGCCGGTCCTGTACCAGCCGGTCTTCGCCTACGCCCGCGACGCCGGCTGGCACGAGGACGTCTGGCCGCGCCTCCTCATGGTCGCCGCCCTCGCCGCCGGCGCGCTCGTCGACGCCCGACGACGCCTCGAGCCCTGACGGCGCGCCCCGGTGACGCCGACGAAGACGAGCGCGGCGCCGCACAGCCAGAGAAACGGCGTGCGCGCCGCGTGCCCCGCGCTGCACAGGTGCGCCGCCGCGGCGAGGTGCGCGGCGCCGACGACGGGCTCGAGCCACGGCGCGCGGCGGCGGCGCACGGGCGCCCCCTTCTTGGGCGTGCGGTGAAACGTGCGATCGCCCGCGTCGAGCGCGCCGGCGACGGCGGCGGCGCCGATGCGCAGCGAGAGCGCGCAGCACAGCGCCACCGCGCACGCCGCGTCGACGACGGCGCGCCGGCCCCGCCCGCGCAGGCCGAGCGCGAGCGACAGGAGCGCCGGCAACGCTGCGGCGGCGGGGAACCACGCGTCGCCGGCGAGGGCCGCGGCCGGAGCGGCGGCGACGGCGACGGCGAGCAGCGTGAAGCACAGGTTCTGGGTGAGCTTGAGCGCGACGTCCGCGCGCGCGAGCGCGCCCTTGGCCGGCCGCCCGAACGCCCGCGCCCGCGCCGTCTGCAGCGCGCCCTTGGCCCAGCGCTGCTGCTGCGCGATCCACGCGTCGACGTCGTCGGGCAGCTCCGCGGGCACGACGACGTCGGCGGCGTACGCGAAGCGCGCTCCTCTGCCCCACGCGCGCACCGAGAGGTCGAGGTCCTCCGTGAGGGTGCGCGCGTCCCAGCCGCCGGCGTCGACGATGGCCTGCTTGCGCCACACGCCCGCGGTTCCGTTGAAGCCGAAGAAGCGGCCTGCGGATGCGCGCCCCCGCTGCTCGACGGCGAAGTGCGCGTCGAGGAGCGCGGCCTGCGCACGGGTGAGGAGCGAGGCGTCGCGGTTTTCGTGTCCCCAGCGCGCCTGCACCATGTCCGCCCGCGCGAGGAGCGGCACCGTGCGCTCGAGGAAGTCGGGCGCCGGCGCGAAGTCGGCGTCGAAGATGGCGACGGAGTCGCCCTTGGCGAGCGCCAGCCCGTGCGCGAGCGCGCCCGCCTTGAACCCCTCGCGCGTCTCGCGCCGCACGTGGAGCACGTCGACGCCGCGGGCGCGCCAGCGGCGGACGGCCGCGGCGACGAGGGCCGTGGTCTCGTCGCTGCTGTCGTCGAGCACCTGCACCTCGACGGGCACCCCCGGCGGCCGCAGCGCACACGCCGCGTCGACGACGCGCACGCACACACCGGGCTCGTTGAACAGCGGCACCTGGACGGTCACCGACCCGATGCCGGCCGGAGCGACGCCGGCCTCGCACGGGTCCGGCCGTCGCGCCCGCGCCAGGTCCACGAGCGTCACGGCGCGCTGCAGGGCCCACGCGGCGAGCGCGGCCAGGGCGGCGACGACGACCCCGTGCGCGGCGGCTTCGGCCACGAGCAACGCGTGCGCGAGCGGCGTCAGAGTGCGCAGCCGCGGAGCAGCACCAGGCCCGCCACCGCCCCGACGAGGAGGGCGCCGGCCGACCAGTACAGCGCCGAGCGCTTGATGAACGGCGCCGCCGTCACCCACGCCGTCACCGCCGACGGCGCGCCCGGGAAAGAGGGCACCAGGAGCGGGGAGCCCGCCGCGGACCCGTCGCTGTCGAGCATGGCGCGGCGGTTGGTGGTGCCGGTCCCGCGCGCGCGGCCGATGACGGTGTCCTGCGCCGCCGTGCGCCGCAGCTCCGCCTCGATGGCGCGCAGGTCCTCGTCGAACTGCGCCGCCACCTGGTAGCGCTCGTCGGGGTTTCGCGCGAGCGCGCGCACGATGCAGCGGTCCACCGAGAGCGGCACGGGCACGCCCCGCTCCGTCGGCAGCGCGAAGCGGCCGAGCGGCAGGTCGCCCGTCAACAGCTCGTAGAGGATGACGCCGGCGGCGTAGAGGTCCGCGCGCTGGTCGACGCGCTTGGCGTCGGTGCGCTGCTCCGGCGCCATGTAGTTCACGGTGCCCATGGTCATCCGGCTCTTGGTGAGGTTCGGATGGGGATCGTTGTTCTCGTCGAGCATCCCCGCGAGCCCGAAGTCCACGAGCACGAGCCGCTCTTCACCGTCCTCGTCGGGCCGGTGGACGAGGATGTTCTCGGGCTTCAGGTCTCTGTGGATGACGCCGCGGGCGTGCGCCGCCCCGAGACCCTGGATCATCAGGCGCGCGTAGCGCAGGGCGAGGTCCGGCGACAAAGCGCCCTTGTCGAGCGAGCGCCGCAGCGGCGGCCCCTCGACGAACTCCATGCAGATGTAGTGCGCCACCGAGCCGTCGGGCTGGCGCGCGGAGCCCGCGTCCATGACGGCGACGACGCCGGGGTGGTTCACCGCGCGCATCGCCGCGCCTTCGCGCTCGAAGCGCTGGATGAAGTCCTGCCGCGCCGCGAGCTCCGGCGCGAGGATCTTGATGGCGCTCGCGCGCCCCGTGGTGTGGCGCGCGCGGTACACGCGGCCCATGGCGCCTTTGCCGACGAGCTCGGTGACGTCGTATTCGGGGATGACGGGCAGCGGCTCGGACGGCGGCGGCGGACGCGCGGCCTCCGGCGCGCCCTGTGGCGGGGCCAGCGGCGAGCGCGCCCGCGGCTCCGCGCCCGCCTTCGCGGGCGGCCCGCCTTCGTGGGACCGGCGCGGCGCCGGCCGGCCGGGGTTGGTGGTGCCGGGCTCGTCGACGAGGACGCGGGTGTCGACGTGATCGGCGACGGGGGGGAGCGGCCGCGACAGCTCGAACGCGGCCGCGCCATCCGGTCGGCGCTCGGCCGCGGGCGCGTCGGGGCGATCGTTGATGGGCGGCGCGTGCGGCAAGGACTCCGGGTCGGTGTCGCTCACCTCGCCCACCTCGGAGGGCTCCGGCGGCATCGACGCGCGGTCGCGGTACCTCTTGGCGAGCGCCGGGTGGATGCCGAGGCCGTCGACGTCGTCGCGCGTGCGCTTTGCCTCGACGACCGGGACGCGCGCGCGCGCCTTGGGGAAGCGGGTGTTGCAGCGGTCGCAGCGCAGGGGACCCCCGGGGGCCACCCCGGTGTCGTCCACCATCGCATCACACGCGGGGCAACGTTCCATGCGCTAGGGCCCCTCGCGGTCGGCGGGCGTTCTGTCCTGGAAGCTCGGCTCCCGCGGCACTTGCCACACCGGGACCGGCCGCGCGACCCCCTTCACCACCCGCGGCTCCAGCGCCTGCAGCGCCATCCCCGCGCGGCGGCACACCCGCTCGGTGCCCTCGTCGAGCAGGATCTGGGCGGGCTTGGCCTGGCCGCACAGCCGCGACGACAGGTTCACGGTGTCGCCGATGACCGTGAAGTCCTGGCGGCGGCGGGCGCCCATGGCGCCCGCGATCACCTTGCCGGTGGCGATGCCGTAGCCGGCCATCAGCGGGGCCTCGCCGCGGCGGACGCGGGCGGCGTTCACCACGCTCTCGAGCGTCGCCCGCATGCGCGTGGCCGCGCGCACCGCCAGGACGGGGTCGTCGGGGCCGGGCATGGGCGTCCCCCAGACCGCCATGAGGCCGTCGCCGATGAACTTGTCGAGGGTGCCGCCCATCTCGAAGACGATCTCCACCATCGCCTCGAAGTACTCGTTGAGCATCGAGACGACGGCCTCGGGAGCGGCGCCGTCGGAGATGGTGGTGAAGCCGCGGATGTCGCTGAACAGCACCGTGGCCTGGACCTTGTCGCCGGTCTTGTGGACGTTGAGCTCGTTGCTGACGACCTTCTCGACGAGGGCGGGCGACAGGAAGCGGCTGAGCTCCGCGCGCTGCGCCGCGTCCTCCTCCACCTTGCGCAGCAGGCGCGCGTTGGCGACGGCGAGCGCGGCAGGCTGCGAGATGGCGCGCAACAGCGCGAGGTCCTTCTCCTCGTACGCGCCCGCCGCCGACGACGACGACAGGTGCATCACGCCGAGCACCTCGCCCTGCATCAGGAGCGGCACGCACAGCGCCGAGCGAATCATCTGGCCGACGACGGTCTCGCTGCGCCGCAACTGGAGGTCTCGCTGCGCGTCCGACGTCAGCAAGCCGCGCCGCGTCTGCACCACGCGCTCGACGATGGCGCGCGGGATGCGCACCTCGTGGCCGCGATCCGCCCACGACGCGAGCGTCACCAGCTCGTTGCCGCCGCGCGCGGCGAGCGCGGGGTCGCGGAGCATGACGACGATGGTGTCCGCGGGCAGGACGTCGCGGATGCCCTCGACCATGCGCGCGCCGAGCTGCGCGAGGTCCGTCTCGAGGCCGATGGCGTTGCTGATGTTGTACGCGACGCGCAGGCGCTCGTAGTCGCGCTTGAGCTGGCGGTCGTCGCGCACGGACTCCGCGGGCCGGAAGTCCGGCTCCATCGGCTGCGCGAACACGCTCTCGTTCTCGTTGGAGATCTCGGGGACGAGCGTCACGGTGGTGCGCTCGATGCTCTCCTCTTCGGCGGGCCGCCGCGGCGTCGTCGTCAGGGAGATGGAGCGGAACGCGAGCGACGGGTCGCTGCGCTTGGCCTCATGGATGCTCTCGATGCGCCGCGCGTTCGGATCCGACGGCGGCGGCCGCTTGGGCAGCTCGAGCCGGAAGCGCAGCACGCTGTTGCCGACGACGATGACGTCGTTGTCGGCGAGCTTGGCGCGCGCCTGGCGCATGCCGTTGATGAGGGTGCCGTTGGCCGAGCCGAGGTCCTCGAGGATGAAGCCCTCCTTGAGGCGGCGCACCACGAGGTGGGCCTTGCTGACCTCGGGGTCGAGGAGCTGGATGTCGTTGTCGGTGTGGCGGCCGATGGTGGTGGTCTCGCGCAGGATGCGCGTGTGGGCGGTGCCGTCGGGCGCGACGTACTCGAGCCGCGCCTGCTCGAGCATGGGGTGCGAGCCGCTGTCGATGGGGTCGCCGGTGGTGGGGCTCGTGCGGATGGCGACGGCGGCCTGCTCGAGCTCGGACGGACCGGTGGCCGGATGGTCGACGTCCACGTCGTTGAAGAGCGAGTCGAGCGCCCCCGCCTCCATATTGTCCGTCGTGGGCCCGACCCTTTTCGTCGCCATCCGTCGCCCCGTGGAGCGACAGTGCTACCACCGGCGCCCCAGGCGCACAAACTTGCGACCCCGTGTGTGCTTGTCACACCGCCGAGGCTAGCGGCGCGCGAAGCGGACGTTGCCGCCGCGCTGCTGCTGCATCACCATCGGGTGCTGCTCGAGCTGGAGCGAGTACCAGACCTCGCCGTAGCCCTTCATCTTCATCTTCTTGTCGTTCTGCAGGGCGAGCAGGTTCGCGGTGAGGTGCGGGTCCGTCTCGCCGAGGACCTCCTTGCCGCGCGCGAGGACCTCGATGGCCTTCTTGCTGTCGCCGGCCTTCCAGTGCAGCCAGGCCCACGTGGAGTACAGCAGGCCTTGCTTGGAGGAGTAGCGGGCGACGCGGTCGAGGAGCTTGTCGACGGCCGCGAGATCCCCGGCCTTCTTGTTCTTCGCCGCCCCGACCTCGCCCGACAGCAGGCACGCGAGCATGAGCTTGGCATCCCACATGCGGACGAAAGCCTTGTCGAGGTAGGGCCGCGCCTTTTCGAAGTCCTTCTTCAGGTAGTAGATGGAGCCGATCTGCCCGTCGAGCTGCGACCCGAGCAGGAAGATCATCTTGGCGTACTTCTTCTTGAGCACCTGGAGCAGCGCCAGCGCGCCGTCGATGTTGCGGTTGGCGAGGAGCGCCTGCAGCCCGCCCATCTCTCGCTGGAGCCGGTTGTTCAGCGTGCGCACGAGCAGGAAGTACACGCCGACGCCGACGGCCAACGCGGGCAGGATGGCGCCGATGACCCCGACGAACGGGATGAACGACGCCCCCACTCCGACGACGAGCGCGGCGGCGAGGGCATAAAGGACGACGAGCATGACGTCGGACTAACGGCTCCCCTCGGCCCTCGCAATGGAGTCGAGGAACGCCACGCTCTTGAGCGGGGGACCGCCCTGGCGCTTGAGGTGGGCGGCGAACACGCGGCTCACGGTCCGGAGCATCGCGGGGTCTACGGCTGGCAGGTCCGACAGCGCCGCCGTGAGCAGGGACGCGGCCGGCGCCCGGGCCTCGTCCGGCAGCTCGTCGGTGTCCCGCAGGTCCGGCAGGTAGCCCACGAGCAGGAGGAGCTTGAGCTCGAGCGCCCGCAGGAGCACCGGCGACGGGCCGGCGCGCGCGATGCGCAGCAGCGCCTCGAACACGAGGGCGAACGCCTCGGGGGCCGGCTCGTGCTCGGGGAACATGCGCTCCACGAGCTCGGCGAGGTAGCTGGCGTGCGCCAGCCCGCGCAGGTCGGCGGCGAGCCCGAGCACGGCCGGCTCGACGTCGAGCTCGCGCATGTCGAACAGGTCGGCGGCGTGGCGCGGGGACAACGCCGCGCGCCCGAGCGACGGCGCGAACAGGCCCGGGAACCGCTTCTTCGACGCCCGGGCCCCGCGCGCGAACGCGCCGATGCGCCCGCGCTCGCGCGAGAACAGGCGCACCACGAGGTCGGTGTCCCCGTAGGGCACGGCTGCGGTGATGACGACGTCGTCGAACGAGGCGAACGTGGCGGCGGCGCCGCGCGCCCGCATCGCGCTCACTCCCCGGATTGGAGGGCGCGCATCTGCTCGTCGCACTCCTTGGCCGCGGGCTCCCCGGGGAAGCGCGTCGCGCACTGCTTGAACGCGTCGACGGCGCCGTCTCTCGAGCCGGTGCGCAGGCGCGACTTGCCGAGCTCGAGGTACGCGGGGGCGAGGAGGCGGGAGCCGGCGGCGGCGCGGAGGCGGTCGCTGTCGCAGCGCGTGAGGAAGTCGGAGAGCACCTTCTGCACGCGGGTGTCGTCGCCCTTCTGGATCTCCACCTCGGCGAGCTTGACGTAGCAGCCGCACAGGTCGGGCTGCGCCACGAGCGCGCGCTGGAAGTGCTGCGCGGCCTCGTCCTGGCGCCCGAGCTTGAACAGCGCTTCGCCCATGCCCTGCTCCGCGTAGTACGGCGTCGCGTACAGGAGGTTCGTGCGCGCCTTGTCGAAGTGCGGGAGCGCCTCCTGCGGGCGGCCCGCGTCGACGAGCACGGCGCCCATCAGGTTCTCCGCCTCGGGGTACTCCTCCTGGCGCTCCTGCTGGCGCAGCGTGATCGCGGTCTGCAGGTTCTTGAGCGCCTCGTCGTGGCGGCCGAAGCCGATGAAGTAGACGTACGCGAGCAGGTAGCGCCCGTCCGAGTCCATGGCGCCGCCCTTCTCCGCCTCGAGCAGCTCCCGCAGCGCCTCGCGGAACTTGCCGTCCTGGGTGGTGCTGTCGCCGGCGGCGCCGGCCTTGTCGGCCTCGTGCACGAGGGCGAGCGCCACCTCGCGGTGGCCGTCGGCGGCGCGCTTCTCCTCCGCGGAGGGCGTGGCGCAGCCGGCGGCGACGAGGACGGCGAGGAGGAGCGAAGGCAGGCGCATGGCGGCCTTCTAGAACGACGACAGGAGCCGCGCCACCAGCAGGCTCTCACTTTGCTGCGACACCCCGGCCATCACCGGCTGGGTCCGGCGGCGCGGGTGTTGATCGCGGAAGAACGGGAACTGCTCGACCATCTGCGCCTGCACCTCGGGCGGCTGTGCGCGGAAGTTGGTGTTGTCGAGCATGAAGCCCATGGACTCCGCGAACTGGATGGCTTCGCTCTCGAGCGCGCCATACTGATCGAACGCCACTTCCGGCGGGTTCGAGATGTAGACAACAGGGATATTGTTATCGAGGAACAAAAGATAACAAAAAATCCCGTAGCCGCCGGCGGGGGTGGCGACGCCGACCAGGTACGCCTTCGTGGGCTCGGTGCCGAGCTCGGGGATGGAGATGTTCGGCGTGTTGATGGACTCGATGACAGCGACGACGCGCTCGGGCCCGATCCCCAGCGACAGCCGGCCCGGCAGATGCGTGAACATCTACTTGCCCTCGATGACGAACTCGTCGGCGAAGTTCTGCGTCTCGGACGCGTCGCGTTTGTACTCCAGGAGAGGGTTGTCAATCATGACATTGTTACCACCCATGTTCCCCTCACCAATGTATATCTTAATATAGTGTTGTGGGGACGCGCTCTTGCGCTGCTCGCCCATGACCTTGGTGGCGGTGAAGTGGACGGTGTTTTTGCCTTTGTGCAGGTGGCGCGTGATCTCGGCGACCGTCTGCGCCTGCGGGTCCGACGACGAGAAGCGCTTGATCCACACCGAGTTCACGAACACGTCGATGTCGTACTGGGCCATGCCCGGCCCCGCGATCTCGCTGACGAGGAAGTAGCGCTTGGTCACCGGGCCCGGCGCCACGGCGGAGGTGGCGGGGCTCGTCTTCGGCGGGACCGCCTGCACCTCGTAGCCCTTGGCGGCGATGAGCACGTTTCCCTTGTCGTCGATGACGACGGTGACGTTTTCGAACTTCTGGTTCACGACGCCGTCGATGTTGACGCCGTTCAGAAAGACGCCTTTGGCCGACGCCGTCGTAGCGAACAAGAGCAGGGGCAGCACCAGGTAGGAGCGCATCGGACCTCCCGGCTGGAAGGATGACGAAATCCGCCGCTCGGCGCCAGTTCAGGCCACGGATGTCGTTCCCCTCGCCGGAACACAAACTCGCGCCCGAGGGCACCGTTGTGGGATGCTCGCGTCCGGAGGAACCGGTTGGCCCCGAGGGTTCTCGTCTGTATCGAAGACACCGGCGTCGCGCACGTCGTGGCCGCCCGTCTGATGAAGGACGGCGTGGACGGCGTCGTCGTCGACAAGCCGACGCGCCTCGTGGAAGAGGCCAAGAAGGGTGTGGCCGCGCTCGCGCTGCAGGACCGCTACCCGTCGGGCGAAGCCGCCACCTCCATCCTGCGTCAAATCCGCGTCGCGCGCACCGAAGCGGTGCCTGCGGTGGTGCTCCTCACGGGCGACATCCCCCAGGGCGACCGGCTCGTCCTCGAGAAGCAGTACAAGGTGAAGGAGTTCATCCGCATCGCGGAGAACCCCATCCGCATCGCGCAAGCGGTGGCCACGGCGGCGGGGCACGAGGACTTCGACGTCGTGCTCCACCCCGATGAAGAGAAGAACGCGTTCGACATCTCCATCGAGAGCGTCGGACCCTCCACGGACTTCGGCGCCGGCGAGGTCGAGTTCGACGACGACGACGAGCCGAAGACGGTCGAGGTGAACGCCGCCGAGCTCGCGCGCCTGCGCGGCGACAACGGCGCGCCTCGCACCATCCACGACGAGGCCGCCGCCGACATGAAGAACGGCAACACCGCCGCCGCTTCCGGTCGCACCTCCGGCGCGGCCGCCCGCGGCAAGAACGGCCGCGAGCCCATCACCGCGCCCACGTCCACCAAGGACGGCCCGCACCCGGTGACGCAGGAGGCGGAGTTCGGCGGCGACAACCCCACCTCCGAAGGCCTGCTCGACCTCTCACGCCTGCCCGCCCCCGGCGGCGAGGCCGACGTCGAGTTCCTGCAGGCGCAACCGACCTCCGTCCAGAACCGCCCGGCGTCACCGTCGCCAATCTCGGTCCTGGCCCCACCTGACGACTCCCAGAAGAGTGAAAAGCCCAATGCCGGGGCGGCCACCGCGACCGCTCTCGACGAGGGGGACTCCGTGCAAGCTGGTTCGCAAGATTTTCAGAAGGCCCAAAACGAGCTGAAGAAGGCGCTGATCGCCGAGCGCAAGCAGCGCGAGGCGGCGCAAAAGCGCGTCGAGGAGCTCGAAGCCAAGCTCGCCAAGGTCGGCGACGTCGTACCCAAGGTCGCCGGCGGCGTGCCCTCCGAGGGCGTCTTCGAGGACCTTCGCTACCCGGCCCTGCTCGCCCGCTGCCGCGCCGACGCCTTCACCGGCGCCATCGCGATGCAGTCCGGCGGCGCCACCCGCAACGTGTACTTGAAAGACGGCCTGCCCGTCGCCTTTCACTCGTCGGAGCCCGGCGAGCGCATCGGCAAGGTCCTCGTCACCCAGGGACGCATCACCGACGCGCAGTACATGCAGGCCACCACGCGCTCCGTCGAGCGGTCCATCAAGCTCACCGACGCCCTCGTCGAGCTTGGCTGGATGGACGCGGAGACCATCGCCGTCGAGCAGAGAAACCTCGCGCGCGACCAGATCATCCAGAGCTTCGAGCTCGTGCAGGGGCGGTTCACGGTCCAGACGGGCGCGACCCCCAACCCCGACACGGCCACCTTCGACTTCGGCCCCGGCGAAATCTACGTCCAGGGCTACCGCCGCTACGCGCCCACCAGCGAGATGATGGCGGCGTACGAGAGCCTCCGCGACAAGTACCTCATCGCCAACGCGCGGCTCGCCTCCTACCGGCCCAAGCTCGGCCTCTCGGGCGAGGACGAGCGGCTCTTGCGCCTGCTCGGCGAGGCCCTCACCGTCGAGGAGGCCGTCGAGCGCGCCCAGACCAGCGCCGAGGCGTCGGCGCGGTTGCTCTCGGCGCTGCAGGCCCTCGAGCTCGTCGAGGAGTGGAGCCCCGGCGTCGAGCAGTTCCGCTCGCGCATCCGCATGGAGAAGCAGCGGCACGCCGAGGAGATCAACAACGTGATGGCCGAGGCGCGCTCGCGCGAGAGCCGCCTGCTCGAGGCCTTCGAGAAGGCGCTCAGCAAGCTCGGCGGCGGCGCGCTGTCGGCGCATATGGACTCGAGCGGTCCGTCTTCGTCTTCGTCTTCGTCTTCGTCCTCTTCATCGTCCTCGTCGTCGTCCTCGCCGTCCTCCGACAAGGGGAGCGGGTCCCCGTTCGGCGGCTCGCCCATCGGCGGCTCGTCGGCCTCGCGAAGCCCCACGTCGTCGCCGACGCCAGGCGTCGGCTCGGCGCCGAGCAGCGCGTCCCCCGTGAGCCGCTCACCGTCGTCGTCGGGCTCGCCGAGCCCGTTCAGCTCGGTGCACAGCGGCGGCTCTGCGTCGCAGCCCGTCACCGTCGGCACCACGCCGGCGGCGGACGCCGCACCGCCCACCATCGCGCCGTCGCCGCCGCCGTCGCCGTCGGTGTCCGCGCCGCCGTCGCCCGCGCCGTCGTCGCCGCCGCCCGCGTCGCCGACATCGTCGCCGCCGGCCGCGGCGTCGTCGGGCAACGGCAAGGCGCGCGACAGCCAGCAGGGCCTGTCGGTGGCCGACCTGAAGTACAAGGAAGGCGTCGAGCAGGCGGCGCAAAACCGCCTCGACGAGGCCGAGGTCACGCTGCGCGAAGCCGTGCGCCTCGACGCGTCCAAGCCCGAGTACCTGACGTCGCTCGCCCGCGTGCTGTTGTCCAACCCGCGTTACGAGCGGGCGGGGACCCTGCCCGTCGTCCGCTCGCTCCTCGATCGCGCCGTGCAGATCGCCCCCGACTTCCAGGAAGCCGCGGACCTGCACGCCCAGGTGATCAAAGAGATGAGCGCGTAAGCGCCGCCGCCAGTCGGTCGAAGCCCTTGTCGATCGTGTCCTCGCTCGCCGCGTAGCTGAGCCGGAGCGACCCGGGCCCCTCAAACGGGGTGCCCGGCACCAAAGCCACGTGGTGGTCCACGAGGAGCTTCTCCGCGAAGGCGACGTCGTCCTTCACGCGCGCGCTCACGTCGAGGAAGGCATAGAAGGCGCCCTCCGGCGGGTGCACGAGGACGCCGTCCAGCGCGCGCACGCGCTCGAGCATCAGGCCGCGGCGCCTCTCGTAGGTCTTGCGCATGCCCTCGACGGCCTCGGTGACCTCGGGCGGCTCGCGCAGCGCGTACGCCGCCGCCGCCTGCGAGACCGCGGCGCAGCAGGTGGTGCGCTGGGACTGCAGCGTGAGCATGGCGTCGATGAGCGGCTTGGGCCCGGCGGCGACGCCCACCCGCCACCCCGTCATGGCGTACGCCTTGGCCACGCCGCCCACCCAGAGGGTGCGCTTCCTGGCGTCCTCGCCGAAGGTGACGGGCGAGACGTGGCGAAAGCCGTCGTAGACGAGCCGCTCGTAGATCTCGTCGGAGATGACCCAGACGTCCCGGCCCGCGAGCTTTTCGTAGATGCCGCGCAGCACGCTCTCGGGCCACCCCGCCCCCGTGGGGTTGTTGGGCGAGGAGACGATGACGACCTTGGTCTTTTCCGTGAGCGCCGCCTCGAAGTCCTCCAGCCGCGGGCGGTAGCCGTCCTCGCGGCGCGTGGGCACGACGACGGGGACGCCGCCCGCGAGGCGCGCGAGGTCGGCGTAGGTGACCCAGTACGGCGAGAAGAGAACGACCTCGTCGCCCTCGCCGACGAGGGCGTCGAGCGCGAGCATCAAGGCGCCCTTGGTGCCGATGGTGGACATCACCTCGGCGACGGGGAACTCCACGCCTTGCTCCCGCAGGAGCTTCGCGCGCATGGCCTCGACGAGCTCCTCGCTCCCTCGCGACGGGGTGTAGGCGTGGGCGGAGCGGCTCTCGAGCGCCTTCACGGCGGCGGCGACGATGCAGGCGGGCGTCTTGAAGTCGGGCTCGCCCGCGGAGAGGTTGGCGACGTCGACGCCGGAGCGCGCGAGCGCCTTGGCCTTCTGGGCCATGGCCAGCGTGGCCGACGGGCGGACGGCGGACATCCTCTTTGTGTTCAGCGTGAGCATCTTCAACCCTTCGACTTCTTGGCGAACTTCTTTCGGAGCGCTGCGTACACCGGCGCAGGTACCATCTTGCTCACGTCGCCGCCGAAGCTCGCCACCTCGCGCACCAGGCGGCTCGACAGGTAGAACGACTCCTCCGACGTCATCATGAAGACCGTCTCCACGTCGGGCGCGAGCTTGCGGTTCATGCTGGCGAGCTGAAACTCGTACTCGAAGTCGCTCACGGCGCGCAGGCCGCGCAACAACACGTGCACGCCCTTCCTCTTGGCGTAGTCGACGATGAGCCCGTCGAACGTGTCGATCTCCACGCGGGGCATGGCGCCCAGGCACTCCTTGGCGAGCGCGATGCGCTCGGGCACGGAGAACAGCGGGCTCTTCTGTGGGTTGTTGGCGACGGCGACGATGACGCGATCGAACGACGCGATGCCGCGCTCGATGATGTCCTCGTGTCCGTTGGTGAGCGGGTCGAAGCTTCCCGGATAGATCGCCGCGGTCATGTGCCCGCCTCCTCCGTCTGTGCGCCGCTCCCGTCGCTCTTGACGAGGGTGAGGACGCGGGTATCGCCATAGACGCGATCGCGTACGACGTCGAGCCCGGCCGGCGCCGGGACGTCGGAGCGCCGGTCCCGCTCGAGCACCAGGGTGCCCCCGGGCGCCAGCGCCGCGAGGAGCGCCGGCAGCAGGGGCGCCACGTCGAACGCGTAGGGCGGATCGACGAACGCGACGTCGACGGATCCGCGCATCAGCCCCGCGAGCGCGCGCGCGGCGTCGTTCTTTTCGAAGCGGCAGCGCTCGACCACGCCGAGGGACGCGGCGGTGTCCTCGACGACGGCGAGCGTCCGCTTGTCGCACTCGACGAAGACGGCCAGGGCGGCGCCGCGCGACAGCGCCTCGAAGCCGAGGGCGCCGCTGCCGGCGAACAGGTCGAGCACGCGGGCGCCGTCGAGGGCCGCGCCGAGGGACGACATCACGGCGGCGCGCACCTTGTCCGAGGTCGGCCGCAGCCGGCCCTTGTCCGCGGCGGGCGGCACCGCGATGCGCCGGCGCGCCAGCAATCCTCCGGTGATGCGCAAGACGCCCGCCACGGCGACGGCTACCTCTGCAGGCTCTGGGCGAGCGCGTCGAGCAGGCGGCTCGACGCGCCCGCCGCCCCGACGGCCGCGAGCTGGGCGCCGGCCTCGAGCCAGGCGGCCGCCTCGATGCGCTCGTCGTCGCCGGCGTTTCTCTGCAGGACGCGCTCGAGGCGCCGGTCGATCACCACGCGCAGCGCGGCGTCCTCCGGGCGCGCGGCGACGGTGTCGTCGACGTCGACCACCAGCAGCGCTCCGCCGAGCTCGTCGTACGGCGCGGCGCCGCGGACGGCGGACAGCGAGAGGCCGGCGTCGTCGATGCGGGCGAGGATGAGGGCGGCGTCGGCGCTGCCGTCGAGCTCCACCTCGAGCCCGAGGTCCTGCTCCACGAGCGGCGCCGTGACCCGCACCAGCGCCTCCACGTCGCCCTGCAGCGCCGTCGGCGAAAACGCGATGGCGGTGTAGCCGGCCTCGACGTCGCGGTAGAGGCCCTCGCTCAAGCGATCCACCGAGGCGCCCGGCGGCAACGGCTGCGCACGCGCGACAATCACCAGCGGGCGGTCGTAGAGCGCGGCGTCCACGGCGCTCAGGATCTCGTCGACGATGTGCGCGGGCGCAGAAGGCGACACCGATCGCGTCGCGGAGGGCACGCTGACGGCCACCACCGCGTCGGCGTGGCGCGCGGCCCGCAGCACGCCCGTGAGCGCAGCCCGCCCGGCCCAGGTGGCCTCCACGACGACACCCGGCCGGTGCCGCGCGAGCAGCGCCCCCGACACGAGCGCGGCCCGCGACCCGCGCGCGTCGAGACGGGCCCGCGCCGACGACGGCACGAACGTGGAGAAGAGCTCACGGCCGTAGCCGGGCAACGGCATGGGACGGGGCATTAGTGCCTCAGCGCCGGGCTGCGTAGGGGGAACCGGCGCCTCAGGGGTTCGATCGGGGGCGCGAGATGCTACAGGGGTGAGATGGACGCTCGCGGGCTCATGACCTTCATCATCACCGTCCACGAGCTGGCGGTGGTGCTCGGCGTCCTCGTCGGCGCCCTGATCGCGGCCCTCGGCTTCCTCCTGTTGCGCAACGTCTCGGCCGGGACGCGCGCGGTCACCGTGCTCGCGTTCGCGTTGGGCTCGGCGCTCATCACGCTGGCCCTCACGTCCAAGCTCTTCCACGTGAGCGCCCTCGACGTCGAAGTCGTCCGCGTCAGCGAATAGCCGCCGCTACCCGAAGCGCAGCGCGCCGTGGTTGGTGAACGGCACGACAAGCTTGCCGCTCTTGAGCTCCGTGCCGAGCTCCCAATTCATGCGCTTGCCCCCGGCGATCTCGGCGAGGGAGACGCCGAGCTGGGCCAGGCTCACGTGGAAGTCGAGCGGGACGCTCTCGGTCTTCTTGGGCGCTACACGGAGCCCGCGCACGCCCTTGTTGTCGAGCACCTTGCGGCCGTCGAGCTTCACGTCGAACTTGAAGCCGTCGATGGGGATGGCGAAGTCCATGTTGTTGTGCAGCGTGGTGTCCACGCGGAAGCCGACGCCGGACGGGCTCACCGACGTGGGGCTGAAGCCCTTCACGGAGAAATTCGGCACCTTGGGCATGGGCATGGAGCCCTTGAAGCCCACCGGCACGTCGATGCCTCCGGTCTGGCTGGTGAAGAAGCGCCCCGTCGCCGACAGCTCGTAGGGAACCGCGTTCTTGCCGATGAGGTCGAGGATGGCGGCGGCCGTCTGGCCGAGGTTGAAGTCGATGTCGAGGTCGGTCTTGGAGCCGGCGCGCGGCTTGAGCACGATGCCCTTGGGCGCCCTGCCCTTGGCGAGCTGGCTGCCGGCGATCTTCAGGGCGTAGTCGAGCCCGTCGAGCTTGAAGCCGATGGGGTTGGGGTTCGAGATGAGGCAGTTGAACCGCACCGACATCGTCGAGAGCGTCATGCCGAGGACGTTCATGCCCCTCACGGAGAGCTTGGGCAGGTACTTCTGGAAGAGGTTCATGAGCGTCGCGCAGCCGGTGCCGGGCAAAAGCACCGCGGACGCGACACCAAGACGCATCAGCTCACGACGGTTCATCATGCGATCGACCATACAACGCCTCCATAAAGCCCGGACCGAGCGACGACGGCGGCGGCACCCCGCCGGCCCGCTCCGCTCGCGGCGGGACCGGGACGCCGAGGGCGTTCGCGAGCATGCGCATCCCACCGGCGGTGCCGACGGACTCGGGGTGGAATTGGACGGCCTCGATGCGCGCGGCCGCGTCGCGCATCGCCATCGGCTGGCCGTGGGCGTCGCGCGCGGTGACGCTGAAGCGCGCCGGCACCTCCGCCGCCACCAGCGAGTGGTAGCGCATCACCCACAGCGGGCTCGGCAGCCCAGCGAGGACGCCCACGCCGTCGTGGGCGATCGCGTCGCGCTTGCCGTGTACGGCGGCGGCGGCGCGGGCGACGGCGCCGCCGTGCGCGCGCACCAGGGCCTGCATCCCCAGGCACACGCCGAGGAGCGGCACGCGCCCCGACAGCGCGCCCGCGAGCGCCACGAGCTGCGGGAGATCGCGGGGGCCGCGCGGGCCGGGGCCGATGCACACCAGGTCCCAGGCGCCCGCCACGATCGCGGCCGCGCTGGCCGCGGCGGCGTCGGCGACCTCGACGAGCGCGCCGAGCTCCATGAACGCCTGGGCGATGTTCCAGGTGAAGGAGTCGCGGTTGTCGAGGAGCAGCACGCGCGGCACGAAGGAATGGACGGCGCGAGCCCCTGGGTTGTTCATGCGAGACCGTGGTACCACGTGCCTTCGGCCTCGGGCGGGGCGTGTCCTACCCGCGGGCCCGGAGGGCAGCCATGGGAATGAATCGCGCGCTGGTCGGCAAGGAGTATTCAAAGCTGGATCCGTTTCCGATCACGGCGGAGGCGGCGCGCGCGTACGCGGAGGCCACCAACACCGCCTGCGGCGACATCGCCCCGCCCATGTACGGCGTGGCGTTCACCTTCGCCGCGCTCGGCACGCCCCTGTTCGACCCCGATCTCCACGTCGACATGATGCGCCTGGTCCACGGCGACCAGGACATGACGTTCGAAAAGCCGGTGAAGCCGGGCGACGTCATCACCTCCACCTCCCGCATCGTCGACATCGTCGAAAAGACCTCCGGCGAGATCGTCACCGTCGGCATCACGGCGAAAAACCAGGACGGCGACGTCGTCCTCGAAGCCAAAAGCGGCCTCTTCGTGCGCGGCCCGCGCAAGAAGGAGAACGTCGAAGCCGAGCGCAAGGAGCGCGACGCCGAGGAGGCGGCGTGGACGTCGGCGCCGGCGGCGTGGACGGAGACGGAGACGGTGGCGGCCGACCAGAGCAAGCGCTACGCGGAGGCCTCCGGCGACAGGAACCCCATCCACCTCGAGGAAGACGTCGCCAAGATGGCGGGGCTCCCCGGCGTCATCCTGCACGGCCTGTGCACCATGGCCTTCGTGCACAACGCTTGCGTGCGCCGCGCCGGCGGCGACCCCATGAAGATCCGGCGGCTGGCGGTGCGCTTCGCCCGGCCGGTGCTCATGGGCGACGTGCTCACCATCGAGGCGCGCGGGCCCGAGGGAGGCCCGTGGCAGATCCGCGTCAAGAACCAGAGCGACGTCGTGGTGCTGAAGAACGGCGTAGCGGAGCTCGCCTGATCCCCGCGCGCCGCCGCCGGCGCGCTCTCCTGGCGGCGGGCCTCGCCGCTTGCGCGCTTGGTGCGTGCAAACCGTCGGCGGCCAAGAAGCCCCTCGTGTTCACCGATGTGGCGCCGGGGATCTCCCACGCCGTCTTCGACGTGCCGCACAAGTTCTCGGGCCACGCCTTCGACGTCGATCTCGAGAAGGCGGACCTGCACGTGGTGCCCGCCGCCGGCCGCGCCGCGGTCGACGCACTGGCGCGCGCCTTCCCGCACCACCTCGCCGTCAACGCGAGCTTCTTCGACGAGAAGAACGCGGCCATGGGCCGCGTGGTCAGCAACGGCCAGACCCTGGTGAAGGATCGCCGCGCGCCCTGGGGGGCGCTCATCGTCGACGGCAAGCACGCGCGCGTCGTGCTCGGCAGCGCCCTGCCCGCCGACGGCGGCGGCGGCGACGTCGTCGTGCAAGGCATCCCGCGGCTGGTGGTCGGCGGCGAGGTCCCGAAGCTCAAGCCGGCCTCGGCGGAGCGCACCGCGGTGTGCGCCGCCGACACGCGGGTGACGTTGGTCGTCGCCACGGAGGCCGACACCGCCACCTTCGCGCGCTTCCTCGCCCTGCCCCGCAACAAGGGCGGCCTCGGCTGCCGCGACGCCCTCAACCTCGACGGCGGCCCCTCGACGCAGCTCGACGTCGCCCTGCCGGGCCTCACGCTCTCCGTCAAAGGCGGCTGGGGCGTCCCCAACGCCCTCCTCGCCGTTCCCAGGTAGCGCGCGGGCGTCCCCGCCTCGCCCTACGCGCCCTTGAAGCTCGGCCGCCTCACGCCCACCGACGACAGCCCCTCGTACGCGTCCTTCGACGAAAAGATGCGTCGAAGCCCCGCCGTCTCGGCGGCGAGCCCGTCGGCGAGCGACGTCGTGGCGGCGCCCTTGATCAGCTCGTCGGCGGCGCCGACGGCGAGGGGCGCCTTGAACGACGCCTTCTTCACGCTCTTGCGCAGCCTCTCGTCGGTGACGCTGGCGAGGCCGCGCAACAGGTCGTAGCTCGACGTCCAGGTGAACGCCTCCCACGCCGCCTCGAAGCCCGCGGGCGCCTTCGTCGGCGGCGCCGCGTCGCCGTTGCGGGTCTCGCCCGCGAGCGCGCGCTTGCGACAGGCGGCGTCGAGCGCGGCCGCGTCTGCATCCACGACCTCGTCGACAAGGCCGAGCGCCTGGGCGGTCCTGGCGTCGACGGCCTCGCCCGTGAGCACCAGCCAACGCGCGAGCGGCACGCCGACGCGGCGCGCGGTGCGCTGCGTGCCCCCCAGGCCGGGGTAGATGCCGATGCCGGTCTCGGGGAAGCCGAGCGATCCCCTGGCGCTCGCGACGATGAAGTCGCACGCGAGCGCGAGCTCGCTGCCGCCGCCGAGCGAGAGCCCGTGGAGCTTGCACACCACGGGCTTCTTGCTGACGTCGATGCGCCGGAACACGTCCTGGCCGTCGGCGGCGAACTTCACGATGCGGGGGACGTCGTGGGCCTCGATGCGCTCGACGAAGAACTTGGTGTCGGCGCCGGCGACGAAGGCCTTGCCCCGCCCCTCGATGACGATGCCCTTCACCGCCGGGTCCTTGTCGAGCTTGTCGAAGCCCGCGGCGAGCTGCGCGACCACGGCCTCGTTGAGCGCGTTCATGGCGTCGGGCCGCTGGAACGTGAGCGTGCCGACGCCGCCGTCGACGCGGGTGCTGACGAGGCGGATGTCGAAGGCGCGGTCGTTTTCGCCGGCGTCGACGAGGGCGGCCGGCACCTTGAGATCGGGGTAGCGCTTCACGAGCGCTTGCACGGCGCCGAGCATCCGGCGCGAGCCGAGCTGGTTCATGGCCTCGAAGGGGCCGCGCGGCCAACGCAGGCCCACGCGCGCGCCGAGGTCGCAGTCTTCGAGCGTGCAGACCTTCTCGTCGAACACGAGGGTGCACGCGATCTGGGCGACGACGCCCCACAAGCGGTCCTCGACCGCCCGCCGGACGCCGGGGTCGACGCCGGAGGGCGGCGTGCCGAGATCCCACATGCGCTTGTCGGCGACGAGGGGCTTGATGAGCGGGCACGGCGCGTAGAACTTCGAGAGGTTCTCGCCGAGCGTGGTCGCCGCGTGCAGCGTGATCGGCGGCCCGGTGACGTTCATGAGCTCGAACGGGCCCATGCCCACGCCGAACGCCTCCCTGGCGACGCGCTCGACGGTGGGGACGTCGGCGACGCCCTCCTCGACGAGCCGCATGGACTCGTTGAGCCACGGGACGAAGAAGCGGTTGACGATGAAGCCGGGGGCGTCGGCGCTCTCGACGGCGATCTTGCCGCACTGTTCCTGGACGGCCCACGCGCGCGCGAACGCCTCGTCGGACGTGGCCTTGCCGCGGATGACCTCGACGAGGCGGTTCTTGGCCGGGTGGTAGAAGTAGTGCAGGCCGAGGACGCGGTCCTTGTGCTTGCAGACTTCGGCGACGTCGTCGACGTAGAAGCTCGAGGTGTTGGTGGCGAGGAGCGTCTTTGGGCCGAGCCGCGCGTCGAGGTCCTTGAACAGGTCCTGTTTGACCTTCTTGTCCTCGAAGACGGCCTCGACGACGAGCTCGGCGCCCTTGAGCTGGTCGCGATCCGACGTGAACTGCATGCGACCGACGATCCGCTCGGCGTCGTCGGCGCTGAACACCTTGCGGGCCACGCCCTCGGCGAGGGTGCTCTTCACGCGCTCGCGCCCGCGATCGGCCGAAGCCTGATCCACGTCGACGACGACGACGTCCATCCCCTCGGTGGCGTACTTCTGCGCGATGCCCGCGCCCATGTTCCCTGCCCCGACGACGCCGATCTTCATTGTGCGGTCTCCTTGTGCGCGGCTTACACTTCGGGGTCGTGCTCGTGAAGCGCCGTGCGCTCCTCGCCTTCGTCGCGGTCGCCTGCGGACCGGCGCACGCTGCCAGCCTGTTCGTGGCGCCGGTGCCGCCGCCGACCGAGGAGGACGCGCCGGCGGCGAAGGCGCTGACGAGCGCCGTGGAGACCGCGGTCCTCAAGAAGGTCGTGGAGGCGGACGTGGTGACGCCGAGCGCGCTCGACACCAAGCTCGAGATCGACCTGGTGACCGCCTGCCGCGGCGACGGAGACGACGCCGCGTGCGTCGTCGACTTCGCCCAGGGGATGGGCGTCGACTACGTGGTGCGGACGACGCTGGCGCGGCTCGGGCACACGCGGATCCTCACCATCGCGGTCTACGACGGGCACCGCGCGGCGCTCCTCGGCCAGGCGCAGCGGAAGGCGGAGAGGGCCGAGGACCTCGTCGACGCCGTCCCCGACGCCGTCGTCGAGGCGGCCAAGGCGGCGGAGCTGCGCGTCGTCGTGGAGCGCGTGAAGGCGCCGCCGTATCTCGCGTATGGCGCGCTCGCCGGCGGCGCCGTCGTGCTCGCGGGCTCGCTGGCGGCGCACGCCGTCGCCCTCGGCGTCTTCGAGGCCGACTACGAAAAGGCCGCCTACACGCGCGACCAGGCGCGGGGCTGGGAGCTGGCGCGCCCGTTCGCGTACGGCCTGCCGGTGGCGGGCTACCTGGCCGGCGCCGGCCTCGTCGTCGTCGGCATCGTCGCGTTGTCCTCGGAGGGCCCGTGACGGCGCGCCGGCCTGCGACGACGACGAGCCCCGGCGCGCTACCCCTCGTCGCCGCGATCGTCAGCGCGCTCGCGGGGTGTCCGGCGCAGCGGCCGTGCCACCAGGACGCGCAGTGCGAGGACGGCCAGACCTGCTCCGTCCCCGGGCGCGGCGGCGTCGGCGTGTGCGTCGCGGCCGAGGGCGAAGGCGAAGGAGAGGGCGAGGGCGAAGGCGAAGGAGAGGGCGAGGGCGAAGGAGAGGGCGAGCCCGTCCAGGTCCTCGCGGTCGACGTCGGCAACGGCTTCGCCTGCGCCCTCGACGCCGACGCCGACGTCCAATGCTGGGGCACCGATCTCGACGGGCAGCTCGGGCGCGACCTCGACTTCGGCGCCGAAGACCCCGTCCCGCACAAGGTCCCGGGCCTGAGCGGCGTCACCAGGCTCGCCGTCGCCCAGGCCCACACGTGCGCCATCGGCAGCCTCGACGGCGGCCCCACCACGGTCGCCTGCTGGGGCGACGCCACCCAGGGCAACCTCGGCACCACCACCGCCCCGCCCTTCACCGTCGTCGAGCCCAACCTGCCGGTGGCCGCCCTCCGCGGCGCCGTCGACATCGACGACGACGCCGACAACAACGGCGGCGTCACCTGCGTCGCCGACGACGCAGGCCACGTCACCTGCTTCGGCCCCCGGATGCCCGGCTACGACGCCCAAAACGCCATCCCCGTCGCCGTCCCCGCCCTCGACGGCGCCACCCAGGTCTTCGTCAGCCTCGAGGCGCTGTGCGCGCGCACCCCCGGCGGCGTCGTGTGCACCCAGCTCGGCACCGGCGCCGTCGGCCACTTCGGCTGCACCGACGGGGCCCCGTGCGCGCTCCTCACCGCCGCCGACCGCTTCTCCCTCGACCACGACGTCGTCTGCGCCGAGACCGCCACCGACGTGCAGTGCGCCGGGGTCAACACCTACGGCGCCGCGGACCCCGGCGCGCGCAGCGACGACGACATCGGCTTCACCAGCGTCACCGCGGGCATCGACGTCGCCGTCGGCCTCCAGCACGCCTGCGCCCTCACCATCGACGGCCGCGCCGTCTGCTGGGGCCGCTCCCTCGAGCTGTCTACCGGCCGCGACGAGAGCGACCTCGCCCTCGAGGACTGCGGCGGCAGCGTCGCCGGCCTCGGCACGCGTTGCCAGGGCGTCCTCGACGTCCCCGGCGCCGCCGCCCCGCTGCGCTTCTCGAGCCTCGCGGTCCACCGCACGCACACCTGCGCGCGCGAGTCCGACGGCGCCGGCGTCGTCTGCTGGGGCGACGGCGACGCCCCCGTCCGCACCACCTTCGTGCACTGAACGAAACGAGGGCCCCTCGCGGGGCCCCCGGTTCGAGCGCGCGGCGCGCGTGGCGCTGCGTTCAGCCCTCGGGCGACGTCGTCACGCGCGAGGCAACCTGCTGGCGGGCGGCGTCGCGGGCCTGCATCGAGAGGGCGTGCTCGAAGATGGCCTGGCCCTTCATCTCGAGCGCCTTGAGCGCCGGCTCGCGGTCCGCCATGGCGTGGCGGTACTTGGAGGCGAACTCGACGTGCATCTCCATCTGGTTCTTCTCCTTGAAGAACGAGATCTTGTCGTCGCCAACGTTGATGTACACGCTGCCGTCGTAGGCCCGGACGGTCTTGTGGCCGAGGTCCTGGGCGGCGGCCGTGAGCCAGGGCGTGATCTCCGGGGCCTTGGCGGCGCTCACCGGCAACTTGACGCTGGCTTCCTTGTCGCTCGCGGTAGGGCGTGTCATCGCGAAAACGGTACCGGCGCAGGCGAAGACGATGAGGATGGGGAAGGCGTAGCGGCGCATGGGACCTCCGAAACGTGACCGATGTAAAGCAGCGGCTGTGCCAAAACTCAATGGGCTGTTTCGACGCGTCCTGGCGCAAGGTTGCTCCCCCCGGCCGGAGCCTTGTGCACCTCATTGCTCAACTTGCGCACTCACACCGTGCGCTACTTGATCAGGCCAATGACCGATGTGGGCCCGCAGCCTCGATCTTGCGACCGGAGGGAGCGGCCCCGACGGAGGTTCCGCCCCCCTCCCGCGGGTGACGAAGCGCACGGCGTCGGCGGATCTGCCGATGGCGGCGCGGGAGGAGGAGAAACGCGTCCCCAGGGGGATTCGAACCCCCGTCACCGCCGTGAAAGGGCGATGTCCTAGGCCTCTAGACGATGGGGACAGACGGCGTCCCCTACCGTGCGCGCTGGCGCATCGCAAGAGAGCTACGAGGGCCCCACCACCAGGGCCGCCACCACCGCCCGCAGCTCCTCGAGGTCGAAGCGCTTGTGCATCCGCGGGTTCTTCACGGTGCTGAGGAACGCGCTGGCGTCGACGATGCGGTTGCGCAGGTCGGGGGCACCCGGGCCCCGTGTCCGCCACCTCGATCAGCGCCCAGCCGTCGGCGCCGGTGCAGGTGGAGACGCGGATCTCAGCTCCATCGGCCGGCTCTCCTGCTCCCCGGCGCGACGACCGAACACCTTGAGGTCGCGAACGATGTCGCGCACGCCGCGCCCCCCCGGACGCCGCCGGCGCTCAGAGGGTCACCCCGGGCGGCACAGGGACGATGAGGTCGACGCTGCGGTCGCCGGCGTCGCCCCGACCGTCGTTGGGTTGCCAGCCCGTCAGGAAGTCGACGACGCCGAGCGCCCGCCCGAGCGCCGCCGGCGGATCGTCGTCCGCGGCGAAGTCCACCGGCGACGTCGACAGCCGCAGGGTGCCGTTGTCGTCGTCCCAGATCTCGACGATGCGGAACTGGTGCGGGAAGTCCGCCAACGCGCTGGTCATGACCTCCCAGAAGGCGTGGCCGGGGTCGCCGCTCGCCGGGTCCACGGCCTGTTGGAGCATGATGCGGTTTCTGTGCGCGTGGCCGACCATGGAGAAGAGCACGTTGGGGTACGCCGCGAGGACCGCGCGCCAGTCGTCGCCGAGCAGCGCGTCGTCCTCGGCGACGCCGAAGGTGCCGCCGTCCGCGGTGAGCGACGACACCGCGTGGTGCGACGCGAGCACCACCACGCGCCCGCGCGCCTGGGCGTCGTCGAGCACGGGCAGGACGAAGCGTTCGACGTCGGCGCGCTGGAGCACGCCCTCGCCGCCGCCGCGCGCGTGGGTGGTGTCGAGCACCATGAACGTGATCGGCGCCCCCGGGACGTCGAACGAGTAGAACGCCTTCCCGCGCGCGCCCGCGTCGCTGGCGGCGAGCGCCTTGAGGCCGTGCCCGTCGCCGTCGCCGCCGACGAAGTCGAGGAGCGCGGGCCCGTCGAGCAGGCGGCGCTGCGGGTCCGCGATGATGCCGCCGCCGTCGACGACGACGCCGAGGCCGCCGCCGGAGTAGTCGCGGGTGCCGAACTGCGCCTCGCTGCCGACCGCGATGGCACGCTGGGTGTCGTCGATGGCGAACGTCCCTTGCACTGTGACGTCGTGGTTGCCGTTCACCCAGAACCACGGCACGTCGAGGCCGGCGGCGGCGAACGGGTCCTTGCCGTCGTCGGCGCCGGGGTCGATGTCGTCGTCGGCGCCGCTGTCGCACTCGACGCGGCCCGCGCCGTCGAGGATCTGCATCACCCAGCGGACCTCGTTCTCCTGCGCCGAGTCGCTGTTGTCGCCGCCGAGGAGGAGGAAGTCGACGGGGTCCTCGGCGTCGAGCGCGTTCACCGAGCGAACGGCGGCGTTGAGCATGCGGCAGATGAGCGGGTCCTGCGGGCGGATGGCCGACGACACCGACGGCGAGTCGAAGTCGGCGGCGCGCGCCGGGCTCTCGTCGTCCATGAGCTGGATGTCCGCGAGGTGGACGAAGCGCACCAGGCGATGCGCGTTCGGCCCCGGCGGCGGCGCGTCGCTGCCGTCGACGGTGCGGACCACGACGTCGTCGCCGGGGCCCTCCGCGAGGGCGCCCTCGTCGTCGTCGAGGTAGGCGGGGAGGTTCTCGGGGAGCGCGGGGTTGGCGCCGCCGCCCGACGGCGCGTGCGCCGGCTGGAGGCTGCGCTCGCGCGCGGTGGGCGGCGCGGACGCGAGGGGCGGCAGCGGCACGAGCTGCGCAGGCGGCGCCGGCGTCTTCGCGCACGCGGCGAAGACGGCCGAGACGACGACGACGAACGCACGGGTGACGGGGGCGGACCGCACGCGCCGAGTCTGGCACCCCGCGCGACAAAAGGAAGTCCTGAGGAAGGCGGAGGACATTGTCCGGGGGCGCACGACGTGAGCGCGCTCATCGACGACCCCGGCCCGTGCGATACCGTCTCGGCCGTGCTCGGCGTCGCCCTCGCCCTGGCCGCCTCCGCCGTCGTCCCCGCGGCGTCCCCCGCCGCGCCGCGCGTCCTCGTGCTCGACCTGCAGCGTGGCAACGGGGTGAACGCGGACGAGACAAAGACCGTCGGCGAGCTCGTGATCGCCGCGGTGTCGTCGCGCGCGTCCCTGACCGTCATCTCCCACGACGACATCCGCCAGCTCGCCGCGCTCGCCGCCGACAAGGTCGAGACGGGCTGCGACGACAACGCCTGCCTGTCGGAGCTCGCCGGGGCGCTCGCCGCCGACTACGTCGTGAGCGGGCGCATCAGCCGGCTCGGCGACATCGTCGTCATGCAGCTGTCGTTGTTCGATGGGAACAAGAACGCCGCCGCCGGCCGCGCCACCCGCAAGGTCGGCTCGGTGGGCGCGCTCGCCGACGAAGTCGACCCAGCGGTCGACGGTCTGCTCCGCGCCGCCGGCCTCGCGGACGACAGCCCGCCCGCGCACCGCGAGCGCGCGGCCACCTCGAGCGGGCCGCGCCCCATGGCGCTCGCCGGCGACGTCGTGCTCGGCGTCGCCGGCCTCGGCGCGCTGACGGCGGTGGGCGCGGGCGTGGTCGGCGAGCTCTCGCTGGGCCAGCCCGCGACCCTCACGTCCGCGCAATACAAGGGCCGGCAGGGCCTGGCGCTCGCCGTCATGGGCGTCGCCGCGGCCGTCGCGGTCGCCGGCGGTGTCGGCGGCGGCGCGCTCGTCCTCGCGGGAGGCGGAGAATGAGAGCGGGTCTTTCGCTCTTGATCGTGGTCACCGGCCTGAGCGGGTGCCGCCTGTTTTCGACGACCATCCCGTGCGTCGACGACCGCGACTGCCCGAGCGACACCACCTGCCACCACGAGCGCTGCGCGACCGGCGAGGGCGAGGGCGAGGGCGAGGGCGGCGGCGAGGGAGAAGGGGACCGGACCCCCTGCACCGCCGACGGCGACTGCGCGCTGTCGCAGGCGTGCGCGAGCGACGTCTGCCTCGATCGATGCAACAGCGACGCGGACTGCGGCGCCGACGAGCGCTGCGCGGTCTTCGGCTTCATCAACACGGACCTGCTGTGCGCCCCCGGCTGCCGCATCGACGACGCCGGCAACGACAACTGCGGCGCCGGCGACATCTGCAGCGCGGGCACGCGTCAGTGTGTCAGCGCGCAGCCGTCGCCCCGCGGCCAGGACGGCCTGTGCGCGCGGGACGTCGAGTGCCAGCAGCCGCTGCGATGCTTCATCCTCGACGGCGAGACGCGCGGCGCCTGCACGGAGACCTGCAGCGACGACCTGTGCTTCGGCGCCGACTTCGAGACCAACAACTGCTGCGCAACCTCGGGGTTGAACGCCTGCGCCCTCGATTTCTGCACCGAGCAATGCAACGACAACGATTGCCCCAACTGCTGCTTCCTCACGGGCTTCTCCCAGTGCCTCGGCGGCAACTGCGCCCCGTAGAGCACCGATCAGGTTGCCGCGAGCGTTGGGACGCGGCTCAGCGTGATGGGCGAGCGGGGAGCGGGCACGCTCCCCGCGTACCGCCGGTGACGCGCCCTGCCGCGACGCAAAATACACAGCGCGCCCCGGGGGCACCGGGGCGCGCTGTCCTCTCGCCGGGTTTCTTCAAGCGCGGCGGCGGCGGCGACGGCAGGCGATGAGGAACATCAAGCACGCCACCGGGACGCCCGCGGGCTTCGCGGCCGCGCAGCCGCCGGCCTCGCCTGCGTCGCTGCCGGCGTCACTGCCGGCGTCTCCCTGATCGGCGGGGACGTGATGCAGTCCACCGGCCCCGGGGGCGCCGTCGTCGGCCGCGCCCGTGTCGCCGCCGTTCGCCGGGTCGGTGGCGCCGTCGTCGGCCGCGGGGTCGCTCGCCGCGTCGCCGGCAGGGTCGGTCGACGGGGCGCTGGAGGCGTCGTTCGCGGGGTCGCCGGCGGGGTCGGTGGCGCTGTCGTTGGAGGGATCGTTTTCCGGGTCGGTCGCCGTGTCGTTCGAGCCCTCCGGCGAGGTCACGGCGCCTTCGCCTTCGCCCTCGCCCTCGCCGGCCGGCGCCGGGAGCGCGTCGAACGTGGCGTCGATGTGCAGCGCGCCCGAGACGGTGACGGAGGCGGTGTCGCCGTCGACGAGGGTGCCGTTCACGCGCATCTCGACGAGCTCGTTGCCGGGCGCGGGGACGGCGGCGAAGGTGACCTCAGTGCGGTCGGCGTAGGTGTTCCCCACGGACGGCACCGACGCGACGATGCTGCCCGCGCCGGTGACGGTCTGCGAGTACAGGAAGCGCGGCGGTGCGAAGGTGTGGAAGTGCTGGATGGCGCCGGCGGTGACCGAGGCGCTTCCGTCCATCTGGTACGAGAAGCGGAAGTCGTAGTCGGTGTCGGGCAGGAGGTCCTCGAGCTGCTCGTCGACGTTGTTCTCGAACTGGTCGGCGTCGAGGTGGGCCTGGTCGACGACGGCGAGGTGCTCGTTCGCCGGCGCCACCTCGAGGCGCACCGTGCCCGCGTTGAAGTGCGGGTCGACGTAGCCGTGCACGTGCGCGACGTAGGAGCCGAGGCCGGTGACCTCGAGGCCCGTGGGGTAGCTGACCGACGGCGGGTTCAAGAACACCGTCACCGGCACCGTGGGGTGAAGCGCGCTGCGCTGGAAGTCGAAGGCGGCGAAGTCCACGGAGCCGACGAGCTGCCCGGTGGACACCGCGCGGCCGCGCACGGGGATGTCGATCTGGAGCTGCTGCTGGTCGGGGATCTGCCACAGGCCGCTCGGCGCGTCGAAGATGAGCGTGCCGTCGGCGGCCACCTGCGTCGGCGCCGACGGGCAGGTGCGCTGCGTCATGTGGCCGGGCGCGCCCATGAAGCACTGGGTGGGCGTGGAGCCGGCGCCGGTGGTGGGCGCGAGCTCGAGGCCGGGCGGCAGCTTGAAGCCGGGGCGCACCGTGAGCGAGGTGCCGCAGGGCTGCGGGAACGCGAGGACGTTGATGTAGACGTAGAACACGTCGCCCTGCTTGGGCGACTGCGTGCCGGCGGCGTAGGCGGTGCCGACGTTGGCGGCGACCACCATGGTCTCCGCGCTCGTGATGACCGAGAAGCAGCCTTCGCTGTCGACGTAGTTGCCTTCGACGAACTGGGTGGCGAGGCCGAGGGCGAGGAGGGGGGCGATGAACATGGCGGTGTTCTCCGTTCGGGTGGTGCGCGCAGGAACGCAGGCCCCGTGCCGCGCCGCCGCCGCGTCCGGACGCGAAGCTTCCCCCTCGGCCCCGTTCCAGGGTGAAACGCCGTTCCTCCGGAACGCGGCTCAGGCCCAGACGCCGGCCGCCGCTTCGCCCTGCCCGGGCCCGCACGGCAGGTCGCGCCCCTCGGCGCGCAGGACGCGGCGCGCCTCGAGCAGGCACCGTGCCGCGTCGGAGCTCGGCTCCACCTGACCGGTGTGGGCGTGCACCGCGTCGACGACCGCCAGCGGCAAGCCCCACATGCCGAGGAGGTACGCGCCGACCTCCGCGTGACACGCCCCGTAGCGCGCGCGCTCCTCGTCGCAGCTCCGCTCCCGCCGGAGCCCGCTGTCACCGGGGAACGCGTGCTGCAGCACGAGCCACCCCACCTCCTGCAGGAGCGCCGCCCACGACGCGTCGCGCGCGGTCTCCCGCGTGCCGGCGAGGGCCCTCCCCACGCGCGCGGCGTCGACGCAGCTCGCCTCCACCTCCGCGATGGCCGCGGCGTTGTTGTCCGAGCGCATGAGGTCGAACATCGACGAGCAGAGCAGGAGGCCCCGCGCGAAGTCGAGCCCCAACACCCCGAGCGCCCCCTCGACGTCACAGGACCGCGCCGCGGAGCCGACATAGTCCGACGTGGCGATCTGAAGGAGCTTCGCGCACATCGCGGGCGAGCGCTCGACGATCTGCGCCAGCGCAGCCGCGGAGAGGGTCGGCTGGCCGATGAGCGTCGTCAGGCGCTGGTACTCCCTCTCGAGCATCGGGACGCTGCTCAGCCCGCCGACGATGGTGCGGAGGCGCTCGTCGGTGAGCACGCGCCGCTGACGGGCGGCGCGCTCGATGGTGCGCTCGAGCGTGGCGCCGTCGCAGGGCTTGCTGAGGAACTGGTGCGCCACCATGAACGCCTTGGCCATGGACTCGTTCTCGGAGTGCCCGCTCAGGATGATGCGGATGATGCCCGGCGCCCGCTCCTTCACCGCCGCCAGCAGCTCGACGCCGCTCATCCCCGGCATGCGCATGTCGCTGATGATGATGTCGAAGGGCGCCCGCGCGATCTCGGCGAGGGCGGCGTCGGCGCCGCACGCGAAGACCATGTCCCACTCCGCGCGACGCCGGCGCAGGACGTTCTTGAGCCCGCGCAGGACCATCTCCTCGTCGTCGACGAACAGCACACGAATCATGCCGCTCTCCTCTCGATGCTCTGCGCCGGCAAGCGCACGTGGAACGTGGTCCCCGCTCCCGCGGCGGTCTCGAAGGTGATCGTGCCCCCGTGCTTCTCGACCACGGCCTTGGCGATGGCGAGCCCCTGGCCGGTCCCGCGGCCGACGCTCTTCGTGGTGAAGAAGGGCTCGAAGATGCGCGGCTGCACGGCGTCGGGGATCCCGGTGCCGGTGTCCGCGATGGAGACGACGACCGCTTCTCCGTCGAACACCGTGGACACGCGAATGGTGCCGCGTGGTCGCTCGCCGCCCGGCGCCGCGCTGTCGGCGATGGCGTGGGCGGCGTTCACGAGCAGGTTCAGGAAGACCTGGTTGATCTCGCCTGCGTTGCACGGGACCAGGGGGACGTCGCCGGCGACGCGCTCGACGTCGGCAACGTACTTGATCTCGTTGTGCGCGATCGTGATGGTGGAGTCGAGCTCCTCGTTCAGGTCGACGAGCTTGCGCTGTTCGCCGTCGGGGTGAGCGAAGCGCTTCACGGAGCGCACGATCTCGGCGACGCGCTCGAGGCCCTTGAGCGCCGTGTCGGTGGCGCCGGGGATGTTCTCGATGATGTACTCGACGTCGCAGTCGGCGCGCGTGCGCACCGCCGCGGCCATCGCCGCGTCGCGCTCCTCGCCGGTGCGGCTCGCGAGCAGGGCGTCGTCGGCGACGACGGTGGTGCTGAGATCGGTGAACGCGTCGCGCAAGAACGTCACGGTGTCCATCACGAACTGGATGGGTGTGTTGATCTCGTGGGCGATGCCGGCGGCGAGCCGGCCGATGGCTTCGAGCTTCTGCGCGCTGCGCAGCTCCGCCTCCATCATCAAGCGATCGGTGACGTCGTCGGCCACGATGACGAGCGCCGACGCGTCCCGCAGCAGCGTCGCGCTCAGCTTCAGGCGGCGGTGGCCCTTGGGCAGCACGGCCTCGCCGTCGAGGCGGAGCGGCTCCGGCGCGCTCGCGGCCGTGCGCGCCCAGAGCTCTTCGAACGTGGTGCCGGCGAGCAGGGCCGCGACGTCCGGCGTGTCCGTGTCGGGGAAGAGCGTCCTTCCGACCTCGTTCATCATCGTGATGCGCCCCGCCCGGTCTGCGACGACCAGCACCTCGCCCATGGAGTGGACCACGTCCTCGAGGTTCGCGCGCGCCGTCATCGCCGCGCGCAACGAGCCCTCGGCGCGCGCCCGGCTCTCGTCGAGCGCCTCCGCCATGCCGTTGAACGCGTCGGTGAGCAAGGCGATCTCCCGCTCGCCTTCGTCCTGCGGAGGGACGCGCGCGCTGTAGTCGCCCTTGCCGACGGACACCACTGCCCGCACGAGCGCGTTGATCGGGGAGGTCAGCTTGAGGAGGAGGGACCGCCCGATGAGCACGAACGCCACGAGGACGAGCAACGACGCGATCGCGATGGTGGCGATGCCGTAGACGAGGCCGGCGTCCATGATCTTCGCGGGGACGGCGAGGACGACGCGGGCGCCGGGGACCGTGTCCGACGCCGAGACGGCGTTCACGGCGACCGGCGCGGCGATGGCGTAGGCGGAGAAGCGATCCCCGGTGTCGAGCGGGACGGTGCCGAAGGTGTAGCCGCGGTACCCCGGGAGAACGAGCTTCACCTCGTCGAAGGAGATGTCCGGCGCCGCAAGCTCGAGGGTGTCCACCGCGGACGGCTCGACCAGCGGGATCTCGCGGCCGTCGCGATCGAGCGCGCTCGAGGCGACGACGCGCCCGTCGACGACGAGCGCCGCCTCGGAGCCGGAGATGTGACTGAAGCGATCGATGTACTCGCGCCCGATGACGCGGCCGCCGAAGACGTGCCCTCCCCCGGCGGTGCGCGCGCCGGCGAAGAACGCGATGCCCCTCCCACAACGCGCGACCACGTGCGCAGGACGGGCGGGCAGGACCGCGCGCGGGCACTGCGGCGGCGCCGCCACGCGCGTGCCGTCGGCGGCGACGGCGACGATCAGCTCGCCGCGCGCGTTCAGGCGGTTGAGCGCAGCGGCCCTCTCGACGACGCCGGCGCCGTCGCCGGCGTCGATGGCGGCGGCGACGACGGGGTCCGCGGCGAGATCGGCGGCGTCGGTCTCGAGGTGGTGGAAGTACTCCTCGTCGAGCTGCCGGCCCCCGTTCGCGAGCGACCCGCGCAGCCACTCGAACGCCCCGCGCCGCGCTCCGTACGCGAAGACGGCCGTGGTGACGGCGAGCTGGGCGGTCGCCGCGAGCGCGAGCAGCCCCACGATCAAGAGGACCGCCCGCCTCTGCAGGGACATCTTCGGACGGCGCGCGACGGCGGACGCTCTTTGGCGCATGAGACCTCCTCCCGATGCATCGCCGCTCTCCGGCGGGCCTGAAGGGGGCGCTCGGATCCGGCCCGCTTCAGTCCGGCGGCGCCGCGCCGTTGACGGGTGTGGAGGCGCGATGCCCGACCCGAGACCCCGGATCCTCGTCATCGACGACGAGCCTTTGATGCTCGAAGCGCTCAAGCGCGCGCTGCGCCGCGAGTTCGACATCGAGGTGTGCACATCGCCACAGGCGGGCCTGTCGCTCCTGCGGGAGCGCGCGTTCGCCGCGGTCATGTGCGACCTGCAGATGCCGGGGATGGACGGCTTCGACTTCCTCGACGCCGCGCGCAAGATCGCGCCGGGAACGCCGCAGCTCCTCTTCACCGGCACGCTCGACGAGGCCTTGCATATCGAGACGCCGTTCCGCCTGGTCGCCAAGCCGTGCCCGAACGACCGGCTCGCGCAGATCCTCCGCGACGTTACGGCGTGAGCCCGCCGGCGCCGCGGCGTCGCGCGAGCACCTTCACGGGGCTCGAAGGGCGCACGGTCGCTATCATCATCGGATCGATGCGCTGGCCCGGCACCATCCGCACGTCGAAGCGCTGCAGCATCATGGCGACGATGAGCACCGTCTCGAGCAGCGAGAAGTTGTTGCCGATGCAGATGCGCTGACCGCCGGAAAACGGCAGGTAGCACCACGGGGGACGCGCGCGCTTGTTGTCCTCGGTGAAGCGATCGGGGTCGAAGCGCTCCGGGTCCGTCCAGAAGTCGGGGTGGCGGTGCACCCCCCAGAAGAACGGCATCACGAAGTCGCCGGCGTGGATGCGCCGGCCGAGGATGACGTCGTCGGCGACGGCGGTGCGCACGTTCACGGCGACGGGCCCCCGCAGGCGCAGGGTCTCGTCGACCACGCGCCGCAAGAGGCCGAGCCTCGGGACGTCGTCGAACGCGGGGGCGCGCGCGCCGACGACGTCGTCGACCTCCTGCCGCATCCGCGCGACGAGATCGTCCTCGCCTTCGAGCAGGGTGAACATCCACGTCAGCGTCAACGCCGTGGTCTCGTGGCCCGCGACGAAGAGCGTGAAGACCTCGTCGCGCACCTCGCGATCCGTGAGCGGCGCGCCGGTGTCCGCGTCCACGCTCTGCAACAGCATGGTGAGGAGCGTGCCGTCGCCCTCCGGGTGCGCCGCCAGGCGTTTGCGCCCTGCGGCGATGACGCGCATGACGGCGCCCTCGAGCTCGTTCATCACGCGCCGCATGCGCCGGTTGCCCGCCGTGGGGATCCACTCGGGCAGGCTGATGCCGTTGGCGCGGGAAGAGACGAGCTCGAGGGCGGCGCCGAGGGACTCGTAGGAGACGTCACCGACGCCACCGAGGTCGCGGCCGAACAGCGCGCCGACGACGACGTCGAGCGCGAGCGCCACCATGTGACGGTGCGCGTCGATCTCGAGCGGCGCGCCGTCCTCGGGCAGCTCGGCGTGCAGCTTGTCGAGGAACGCCGCCGTGGTCTCCACCATGATGCGCGCCATGTCGGCGAGGGCCGCGCGGTGAAACGACGGCTGCATCAGGCTGCGGCGCTTGCGCCACTCGTGGCCTTCGAGGGTCAGGACCCCGTTGCCGATGATGCGGCGGACGCCGTCGTAGGTGGAGCCCTTGACGTAGTTTTTGCGGTTGTCGGCGAGCACGCGCGCGATGCCGAGCGGGTGCGCGACGCACACCGCCTTCATGCCCATGTTGACGCGAAAGACGTCGCCGTGGCCGCGCCACGCCTCCTCGAGGAACCCGATGGTCCCCTTCTTGCGGATCTCGGGGATGCTGCCGACGAGCGGCCAGCCGCGCGGCCCGGCGGGATCGCGGGGGCGGGCGGCGCGGGCGGCGATGACGTCCTCGGTGACGGCGACCATGCCTCGAAGCTAGGGCTGGACTTGCCACTTGGCAAGTCCGGCTGGGCGCCGCGAAGGTCGCTGCGCTCAGTCGAGGTGGCTGCCGCGGCGGATGAGGCGGATCGCCGCGTCGTTCACCCGGCGTCGCCACGCGGGATCTCCCCGGCCGCCGCCGTGGACGAGCGCACCGACGGTCAACAGGAGGCCGGCGATGGCGGTGACGTGGGCCTCGGCGTCGAAGTCGCTCAGCGCGGGATCCGCGGCGGCGCCCTCGGCCTCGACGATGTCGACGACGGCGCGCAGCCACGGGTCCGACTGCTCCTTGAGCCACGTGGTGGCGGCGCGCGGGTCGTCGAGGAGCTCGCGCAGGACGAAGCGGCACTCCTCGGGCGCCCGCTCCGTGAAACGCACCACGGCGTCGACGACGAGGCGGTAGCCCTCCATGGTCTGGCTCGTCAGGTCGCCGACGATCACGGGGAAGAGCGCCCGCAGCCGCTCCGAGAGGAGCGCGTACACGGCCGCACGGAGCTGCTGCTTGGTGGGGAAGTGGTGCATGAGCGCCTGCTTGCTCATGCCGACGCGCTCGGCGACGTCCTGGATGCTCGTCGCGCCCACGCCGTGCTCCGCGAACGCGGTGAGCGCCGCGCCCACGATGCGCTCGCGCGGCGGCGCCGTGGGCGCAGGCGCGCGACGTCGCCGCGCGCGCTCCGGCCGGGGGCGTCGGGGCGTCAGCGCTGGACCTCGCTCCAGCGAAAGCAGCCCACGAGGTGGTCGTTGACCATGCCCGTCGCCTGCATGTGCGCGTACACGACGGTGCTGCCGACGAAGCTGAAGCCGCGGGCGATGAGGTCCTTGCTGAACGCATCGGACTCCCGCGTCTTGGCCGGGATCTCCCGCGACGCGCGGCGCCGGTTCACCTTGGGCTTGTCGCCGACGAAGCGCCACGAGTAGCGCGCGAAGCTGCCGTGCTCCTCGCACACCGCCAGGAAGGCGCGCGCGTTCTTGACGGCGGCGACAATCTTCTGCCGGTTGCGGATGATGCCGGCGTTCTGCATGAGCTTCGCGATCCGGGGCTCGCCGTAGCGCGCGACCTTCTCGACGTCGAACCCGTCGAACGCGGCGCGGAAGCTCTCGCGCTTGTTGAGGACGGTGCTCCAGGACAGGCCCGCCTGCATCCCCTCGAGGACGAGGAACTCGAAGAGCTTCTCGTCGTCGCGGAGCGGGACGCCCCACTCCTCGTCGTGGTAGGTGCGCATCAGGTCTGACGAGATCCACGTGCAGCGCTTGCGGCCGTCGGTCATGCGCGAATCCTACCGCGGCGATGCTTCGGTGTAGCGTCGCTCCATGGAACGCATCAAGGTTCAGCTCATCATCGGGAGCACGCGCAGGAACCGCTACGCCGACAAGCCGGCCGCCTGGGTCGTCGAGGAGCTGAAAGGCCGCGGCGACGTCGACGTCGAGATCGTGGACCTGCGCGACCACCCCCTGCCCTTCTACGACGAGCCCATCGCGCCCATGCGCGTCACCGACGGCGGCTACGAAAACGAGGAGGTGCGGCGCTTCGGCGCCCGCATCGCCAAGGCCGACGCCTACGTCGTCACCGCCGCCGAGTACAACCACGGCTACACGGCGGTGCTCAAGAACGCCTTGGACTGCCTCTACCACGAGTGGACGCGCAAACCGGTCACGTTCGTCGGCTGGGGCGGCGCCAACGGCGCGCGCGCCATCGAGCAGTTGCGGCAGGTGGCCGTGGAGCTGCAGATGGCGCCCATCCAGCTCTCGGTGAACATCCCCCTCGACGTCTTCCTGGCCACGCGCAACGCCCCGGATCCCGCGGACCCGGCGCTGTGGGCACCGCTGCGGGACAAGGCGCACCGCACCTTCGATCAGCTCGCGTGGTGGGCCCACGCGCTGCGCGCCGCGCGGCGAGCGAGCGACGCCGGGAGCGCCGCGTGAGGGAGCTCAGCGCGAACCCGCTCTACTTCCAGACGCGGCCCGCCGCGGGTGTCCCCGAGGAGGCCGAGCTGCTCGCCGCGGGGATGCTCACCGCCTGGGCCGCGTCGCGCATCGGGCTCGACGGCGGCCAGGTGTTGCGCGCGGGCAGCGTGGCCGGCGCCGGCCCAAGAGGCGGTTGGTGGGTCGGGCGGGACTTGAACCCGCGACCAACGGATTAAAAGTCCGCTGCTCTACCAACTGAGCTACCGACCCGTGTTCCCCTCGTAGCCGCATCCGTCGCCCCTGCCAACGTGTCGCCAGACGAGCCCACCACGTCGGGGGCGCGGCGGCGGGCGCGGCGGAGCGGCGAGGCGGAGCGGCGAGGCGGAGCGGCGAGGGACGAGCCCCCGCCCTACTTCAGGATGGGCAGCGATGCCTTCGAGGGGTCGGCGTCGAGGACGCAGAGGAAGGTGCCGCCGATGGGCTCGCACTTGGTCGGGAAGTCGGGGCTGATGCCCGAGCCGACGGCGATGCCCTTGTCGGGGATGGCCACCGGGCTGCAGAAGTCCTCGTTGGCGATGAGGTTGCCGTCGGCGTCCTCGTCGCTGCAGTCCACCGCCGGGAACAGCGCGAGCACATCGTACTCGGCGCTGCAGCCGGCGACGTTGTCGGTGATCTTGTAGTGGGCCTTCACCTGCGTGCCCTCCGCGGCCGCCGTCACGTAGACGCCGACGTCGTTCCAGTCCTCCTGGATGTCGACGGCGTCCTGGCCGGGGATGTCGTCCGTCGGGTCGTTGGGCGTCCCCGCGTCGTCGGCGGGGATGGCGTCGAGCACCTGGTGCGACGAGGCCAATGTGGGCGAGCAAATGTCGTTGGCGTCGGGGATGGCGGACTTGAAGGCGCCGAACGCGAAGGGGTTGTCACCCGAAGTGGTGTCCTTCACGGCGTTGGCCACCAACGAGCCGAGCGCGAGCGTGCGGATGGCCATCGACACCTTCGTGAGGTCCTCCGCCGTGCCTTCCTTGTTCTTCGGGCTGTACGAGGACATGCCGAGCTGATCGCCGGCCATCCCCGAGCAGGGGCTGCCGTCGTCGGCGGTGGTCTGCGCGTACTTGGCCGCGTACGGCGCGAACGCCGACACCTGGCAACCCGGCGGCGGCTGCGAGCAGGCCGCGAGGGCGGCGACGGTGAGGACGGCGAGGAGGGAGAGGATGGTGGTCTTCATGGGTGTCCTCCTCAAAACGACCAGCGAGCGCCGAGGCTCACGGTGCGGGGCGCCTGGAACTGCAACGGCTGGCCGAAGTTGGGGTTCTTGTCGACCGGGTCGAAGCTCGTGTTGTCCGCGTTCTTCAGCTTGCTCAGGTCCTTCCTGGTGCACGAGTCCTGCACGCCCTTCTGGCAGTTGATGAGCGGGTTGACGTCGGCGGCGGTGAACTCCTCGTCGAGCAGGATGGGCGACTGGAAGTTGAAGATGTTGAACACGTCGAGCGTGAGCTCCACCGCTTGCCCTTTGAACGGGCTGAAGGTGAAGCCGACCTTCCCGTCGAGGGAGAACGAGGGCGGGAGGCGATCGCCGCTGCCGCGGGGGAGGATGAAGACCTCCTTGCCGCCGTACACCGGGTGGCTGCCGAGGAGGTTCGAGGGCGCGCCCGACTGCGCGGAGCCGGCGGCGCCGACCGTGAAGTGCGTGTCGTACGCGGTCTGGAACTCGCGAGCGCCGAAGAACTTCACGGTGTGCGTGTGGTCGAACGGCAACGGGCCGTTGCGGTTGACGACGAGCGACTTCAAGTCGAAGTCGGAGTTGATGTTCGGATCGAGCTGCTCGGTCTCGGGCCGGAAGAGGCCCGCGTAGTTGCCGGTCAACGAGGAGAGCGTGTAGCTCGCCTCCGCCAGCCACTCGTCGCCCCACTGCTTGTAGAACTGCAGCGTGAGGGCGTCGTAGTTGCGCTGGGCGATGGGGAAGTCGCTAGCGATGCCGAAGCCGGGGTTGCCGATGAAGTAGGTGTTGGCCTCGTCGCGGCTCATGTCCTCGATGGTGCGCGTGCAGAGCGCGCCGCCGCCGACGCTCTCGGCGCCGTTCCACGGGCAGCCGATCCAGCGGCGGGTGTACGTGGCCGACACGCGGGCGTCCTTGAACACCTCGGCCTCGGCGCCGAGCATGATCTCGTCGGACGCCGACGGCTGGATGTCCGGGTCGATGGGCGTGCGACCGGCGCCGACGATCAGGTACTTCTGGTTGGGCGCGCTCGGGTCGTTGATGACGAAGCGGTTGGCGTCGGTGCGGCAAGCGGAGTCCGCGCCGTTGAGCTGCTTGGGGTCGCGCGGGTCGCACGCCGAGGCGTCGTGCACGGCGATGGGCGAAGGCTCGGGCGTTCCCTGACGGTCGGCGATGTCGAGCGGGATGGTCTCGTAATAGCGCGCGTACGACCCGAAGATCTTGAGCTTGCCCGACTGCAGCGGGTCCACGATGACGCCGGCGCGCGGCGACAGCTCGTTGGGCATGGCGAGCGCGGTGACGTTGTCGCCGCCCTGGAGCCACTCACCGTCGTAGCGCAGGCCGAGGTTCACGGTGAGCAGATCGTTCAAGCTCCACGAGTCCTGCAGGAAGCCTGCGACGAAGAAGTCGTGGGTGACGGCGTGCAGGGAGTCGAGGTGCACGACGTTGTTGGGATCGGTGTCCGGCCCGGTGAGGAAGCCGAAGCCGCGGTTGTCGGAGTAGCTGCTGCCGCTGGTGCTCTCCTTGAACAGGAGGCCGCCGCCGTACGCCTTGAGCTCGTCGTAGGCGCCGTAGCCGACCTCGGCGCCGGCCTTGAGCACGTGCAGGCCGAGGAAATCCGCGAGGTACGTGGTGACGTGGCGGAGCTGGACGAGGTTGAACTGCTGCTCCTCCATGATGCCGTTGCCGCCGAACTGGTACGACGTCACCGGGCACTCCGTGGCGTTGTCGGTGCCCGCGGGATCGCAGCCGGCGCTGTCCGGCACGACCTCGAAGTCCGTGATGGAGTGCGGGCCGGGGTTCGAGCGGCGGAAGAACACGCGCGGGATGGCCGCGAGGCCCTTGCCGGAGCCGATGGCGCTGCCGTCCGACGGCGTCTCGCCGCCGAGCTCGTTGTGGTAGCCGATGCTGGTGTCGAGCTTGAGCTTCTTGTTCAACAGCGACGACGTCCACTTCACCTCGGCGTCGACGGCGCCCGAGCGGCGGATGTGGGCGAGCGCGGGGAAGCTGCCCTCGAACTGGTTCTCGCCGATGCCCTGCTCGGGGCGGCCGGTGAGGGGATCGATGCTGAGCTTGCCGTTGCCGCCGGACACCGTGGGCGTGGCGAGCAAGGTGAAGCTCAGGCGGTTGTCCTCGTTGGCGAGCCAGGTGAGCTTGGCGATGGCCTGCAGGCCCGTGCCCTCGGCGAAGAAGTCCTTCCGGGTGCCCTGGATCTCGGTTCCGTCGCTCTTGAACAGGCGGCGGGTGACCTTGAAGGACTGCTGGTTGAGGTCCGCGCCGACGTAGTACCAGAGCGAGTCCGGCAGGATGGGGCCGCCGAGCTCGAAGCCGACGTCACCGACGTAGTTGAGGCTCGGCTGCACACGGATGGCCGAGCCGTTGTTGGCCGCGAGCTGGCGCTCACCCTCGAGGAAGCCGGGGGAGCCGTTGGCGAACACGGAGCCGTGGGTCTCGTTGCCGCCGCTCTTGGTGACGACGTTCAACAGGCCGCCCATGCTGCGCCCGTACTCGGGCATGTAGCCGCCGGTGATGACGCTGACCTCGTCGATGAACTCGAGCGAGAGGGGCGAGCCGAGGTAGCCGTAGCCCGTGTTGTTCACGCTGATGCCGTCGATGACGTACTGGTTCTCGACGGACGTGGCGCCGTTGACGCCGGCGCCGTAGACGTCGTCCTGGACCTGCGGCATGGCGTGCGCCGCCGCCTCGAACGAGCGCTGCGCGCCGCCGCGGCCGCCGGGCGCCACCAGAGGCACGCGGCGCGTGACGTCGCTGTTCAAGGTGCCGCCGCTCTGCGTGGAGCCGACGTCGACGACGGGCGCGGTGGCGACGACGCGCACCGTGTCCCCGGCGCCCGCCGACAGGGAGCTCGACGACTTGTAGATGACGGCGTCGTAGCGAAGGGTGGCGCCCGCGCGGAGCTTGATGTCGCCGATGGGCTCGGCCGAGAAGCCCTCCTTGGTGAAGGCCAGGGCGTAGGAGCCGATGGGCAGCCCGTCGAGACGGAAGCGGCCCCGCCCGTCGGTGACCGCCGACTGCTTGCCCTGCATCGCGGGGCTTGTGGCGGTGACGGTGACGCCGGCGACGTCTTCGCCGGTGTCGCCGTCGACGACGTCGCCGATGATGACGCCGTCGTTCATCTGTGCGTGCGCGGGCGCGGCGAAGCCCAACGCGAGCGCGAGCCCGAGTGGGAGAGCGAGCCCGGCGAGCGAGGCGAAGGACAGGCTGGTGCGCATGAAGCCCCCTGACGATGTGAGCGCGCCGGCTACACCGCTCGCGGACGCCGTTCAACCGGGGCTGTCAGGTCCTGTCAGTCTTCGAGCTGACTGAGCGGGATGAGCTCAGGCTTCTTCACGCGGTAGGTCTTCTCGACGTGGCGGACCAACTCGTAGAAGGCCTGCTCGAACTGGCGGTCCTGGCGGGGCGCGCCCTCGAAGTCCGCGTAGAAGTTGCCCGTCCAACAGACTCCGGGCGGGCACTGGCCGTCCACCCAGATGACGATGGCGCGCTGGAGGTCCGTCTTTCCGTCGGCGATGCGATCCGTGCGCGCCGACTGCTTCATCGGCCCCCACAGCGCGAGGCCGGTGGCGGACATGTTCTGCGCGCTCATGCCCTGGCCGTGGAAGAAGTAGACGACGGGGTACCGCGTCTTGTGGGCCTCCGGCAGGAAGTAGTCCGGGGGGAGCATGACGGCGTAGACCTGATCATGGCCGAGCACGTCGCTGTGGTACGAGGACATCTGCGAGAAGTCGGTGAGGGTGCCGTTCGGTGACTCCATGTCCGAGATGTCGCCGCCGATGGCGACGTCGCGGCCCTCGGCCGGCATGCGCGCCGACAGGAACGAAAACAGCGTGAAGAGGCGGTCGACCACCTGCGGGCCGACGTGGTTGCCGCTGCCCTGCACGTCGTCGCTGGAGGGGCAGATGGACGGGTCTCCGTAGCGCAGGTACGCCACCTGCCCCATCGCCTTGCGCGAGTAGTCGGCGTTCAGGTAGAGGTAGCTGCCCGTGATGCCGGGCAGGTTCTTGAAGTCGGTGAAGGACTGGGCGTCGGGCACGCGCTTTTGGACCTCGTCGAAGAGCGCGTTTTCGTTCTGGGCCGTGTTCAGGAAGTCGCGGATGCCGGCGTCCATCCAGATGTCGAGGCGCTTCACCTGCGCGTCGCTCATGTGGCGAAAGGTCTGGATGGGCGAGCGATCGAACGCGCGCTGGATGTGCGGCGCCACGGTGTACAGGCCGTCGCCCTCGCCGAGGTCGCCGGTGCCGGCGACGCCGTCGAGGCCGAAGTCCTCGAAGGCCTCGCCGTCGTCGTGCTTGAGGTTGCCCTCGGTGCCGTCGGGGTTGTCGAAGGGGTCGAAGTCGTCGTGGGCAGGGTCGGGGTTGGTGTCGGCGTTGAAGCCGGGCTCGTCGGCGTCGGCGAGGCCGTCGACGCCGAAGTCCTCGAAGCGCTCGTGGGCGTTGGCGAGCACCGGCTCGGCGTAGTCGCGCTTGCCGTTGCCGTTGATGTCGAGGGCGAGCCCGAAGTCCATCACGTGGTTCTGGTGCCCCGGGTTCGTGGGATCGTAGTCACCCGAGCCGCCGCTGGTGCCGTCGCAGAACGTGATGGCGTCGTAGGTGCCGTCCGGGTTGTATTCCTTGTTGTAGAAGTTGTGCACGTGCACCGGGTTGCTGCACCGGTCGCCGATGTCGCCCTGCGGGTCCACGCGGAAGCTCGCCGGCACGCCCGGCGGCAGATACGCGTCGTCGGGGTTGTCGTACAGGAGGTTGCCGTAGATGGCGGTGAGGTCGGCGATGCTCTCGATGAACGTGTTGCGCGAGAACGATCCGCCGCGCCCCTCGTCGGGGCCCCGGTACCAGTGGTTGAAGTCCGAGCGGAACATGGCGCACTGGCTCCCCGGGGCGCTCACGAGGTACCCGGGCGTCACCTGGTCGGGGCCGTTCATGGGCCAACTGTCGTGGACGCCGCACCAGATGTCGGGGTTGCTGGCGTCGTCGAGGTCGACGCCGTCGGCGACGAGCTGCTCGAGCTTGTCCTTGGGGCAGAAGCCGGTGAGGTGGTTGGACTCGAGCATGCCGACGAAGAACTCGACGTCGGTGACGGGCCCGCCCATGTCCGCGACGATGTCGTACAGCTCCGGGTGGGCGAAGCCGATGCGGGCGGCGGTGCCGCCGCCCATGGAGACGCCGGCGACCGCGCGGTAGGTGAAGCAGCGGGCGTCGGGGTGGGCGGCGATGGTGGCCTCGTCGCAGGCGGCCACGCCCTCGCTCTCGCCGAATTTCACGTCGTCGGGCGCGGGCGTGTTCACACAAGCGGCTGCGCCGAGGACGGCGGCGGTGAGGGCGGCAGCATGGACAAAGCGCATGGAATTCCCCGGGGAAACGCCCGATGTCTAGTCCCGTCATCCCCGACGGTAAATCGGGGATCCCCCTTTCGCCGCCTCGCGTCACGCCCCCGTTGAGGGCGTCGCGGGGGCACGCTAGCGCTGCGCCATGGCCGACGGGATGCCGACGAAGGCGGAGCTGAAGAAGAACCTGCGCGTGCTGCAGCAGCGGCTGCAGGAGCGGCCGATGGATCTGGACGCGCGCATGCGCGTCGCCCGCACGTATCGCTTGCTCCACCGCAGTGAAGACGCCGTCGCCCACTACGCCGCCGTCGCCCGCTACCTCTCGTTGGCCGGACACCCGCTGCAGGCCATCGCCGTGTTGAAGGAGCTCCTGCAGGTCGATCCCAAGCACGAAGAGACGCTCCTGTTCCTCGCCAAGCTCTACGCGCGCACCCGCGCCGCCGACACCACCAACCGCGGGCGCGTGGCGGTGCCCATCCTCGATCCCTCGGAGATGCAGGGCGGCCTCGAGACCCTCCACGAGGGGATCCCGCTCACCTCCACCGGCATCTGGCGCGCCATCTCGCCCGTCGCGGCGAGCACGCTCGAGAAGCCCGCCGAGGTGCCCGTCGAACAGAGCGACGTCGTCGAGGAGACCGCGCTCGACCTCAAGCGGCGCTCGATGACGCAGGGCGAAGAGGAGCCCGAGATCATCGCCGACGTCGACTTCGGCGACGACTACGAGGTCATCGGCCAGATGACCACGGGTGACGTGCTGCTGCCGCAGGTGCCGCTGTTCTCCTCGTTGTCACCGGAGGCGTTCGTCCACCTCAGCCACTCGATGATGTTTCAGAAGGCCAAGGCGGGCTCGGTGATCTTCGAGGAGCGCCAGCCCGGGGACTCCTGCATCGTCATCGCCCGCGGGCGCGCGCTCGTCACGCGCGGAGACGGAAAGGGCGGCGCCGTCGACCTCATGCAACTGTCCGAGGGCGACATCGCCGGCGTGTTCGCGCTCATGGCGGCGCAGACGCGACAGGCGAGCCTGACCGCCGTCACCGACCTCGAGTACTTCGAGATCGACAGAGACGCCGTCGACGACCTCGTGCAGAAGCACCCCGCCATGAAGGCCACGCTGCAGCGCTTCTTTCGCGAGCGCCTGCTGTTGTCGCTCCTCGCATCGCTGCCGTTCTTTCAGAGCCTCGAGGCGTCGGCGCGGCAGGACATCGTCAAGCGCTTCAGTGACCGCGACTACGAGCCCGGCGACGAGCTGTTCTTCGAGGGCGCGGAGAACGACGGGCTGTGGGTCGTCCTCGAGGGGCGCGTCGGCGTCGGCAAGGAGAAGGAGGGCAAGATCGAGCCCATCCACGGCCTCGAGCTGCGCCCCGGCGACTACGTCGGCAGCCTCGCCCGCGTCGACACCGCGCAGACCGACCTCGGCGCCGTCGCCAAGACCGTCGCCAAGGTCGCGGTGCTGCCGCACAAGGCGTTCTCGGACATCCTCGAGCGCCACCTCACCGAGGACGGCGACATGGCCGTCGTCCGCGAGCGCTTCACCCGCGCCGGCGTCATGGTCGGCGAGCACGTCTTCGCCGGCAACGGCACCATCAGCGGCCACCTCGTCGCCGTGCGCTGAAAGGCTGACGAAAAACAAGGCTCGTAGCAGCACTCGGCGAAGCCGCCCACAAGGTGGCTCGCCGCGCGGAGTACGTGGCGAGGCACGTCGGCGCGCAAGAACCGCTGCAGGTTGTGAGGAAACGGCGGGTCCGAGCGGTGTTGTGATCCCGCTATCAGCGCACGTGGCGGGTTCGTGCGGGTCGTGTGCGCGCCGACGTGCCTCGATGCGACGTCGGCGCGGACTTCAGGCGGTGAGCTTCGCGAGGTTCTGCAGCAGGTTGAAGGCCACGGCTGCCATCAGGGCGACCGTCGTCACCTTCGCTAGCCCCGTACGTAGAGCGTGTCGACGGCGTTGGCGTGCTCGGTGAGACCAGGGCGCGTGCGGTATCGCGCCTTCGCTGCGGCTCTTCATCCACGCCCTGTACGGGTCCAGCCGTGGATCAGGCTTCCGGTGCTTGCGGCGATCGCCGGCCCCGCGCGGCCGCGCTTGAGCTTCACCATGCAAGGTGATCAGCTCGAGCCGCACTTTGGCCCGCAAAGCTCGGTGAGTTGCGAGTGCTTGGGCGCTCGGAATCAGCGAAGGCTAGACAACGTCGCCACCGCCGGAGCGGAAAGGAGCGGAGAGGTCGGCGCCCCGGCGCTCAACTCGGCGCGCGTCTTCGTCGCCGAGCTCGGAGCTCCTTTCCGCTCCGCCGTGTGGCCGTAGCACCGTCCCCTTCCGGGTGGCTCGGAGCCCTCGTCGCCACTCGCGGCGCTCTCGATGACGCGGATCCCGATGGATCACGTTACGCGTCAGCCTCTATGAGCCGAGCGGCTACGGCGCGATCTTCCACGTCGACGGCGGGAAGAACACCTCCGTGGACGGCGCGTTCCTCAAAGAGACGCTCGCCACCCGCGCGTGCAGCGCGCCCGCGAGCGTGGGGACCACCTCGTAACGCGCGTCGAACAGCTCGCCCTGGCCGCGCGCGGGCGCGTTCAGCGTGACGACGCCGTCGGTGACGTCGAAGTCGTCGATGACGCCGTCTTGCACGAGCGCCTCGAGCGACGAGCGCACCGGGTCCACGCCGGCGGGCAACCCCTGCACGACGTGGAGCGCGGCGCCGCCGGGCGCCACGGCGCGCAGCTCGACCTTGGCGGCCTTGCCCACCGCGAGCGCCTTGTCGACGTTCACATCGAGCGTGAGCCCCGCGTCGGGCGGCGGCGCCGGCCACGGCACCGCGTAGTCGACGGCGAGCACGTAGCTCAGGCCCGGCAGCGGCGGGTCTGCCTCGACGACGACGGCGACGCGCGCGGGCGCGCCGTCCTTGCTCTTCGCCGGCTCCACCGGGCCGTCGAGCGTCATCACCTCGTGGAGCCGCGCGCCGGTGAGCGTGTCGGTGCCGACGCTCTTCCCGTCGACGGCGAGCGACACCGTGACCTTGGACGGCAGCGGTTGCGCGAACAGGAGCGCCACGGCGTCGAGCGCGGCGCGGTTGGTGCGCCCGTCGCCGAAGCCGCTCCCCGGGCGATACGCCGACAGGAGCGCCGCGCCGAGGTCGGGCAACAGCGCGCTCGCCTCGGGCGCGGCGTGAAGCGCGAGCACCGCCACCGCCGTGGCCTCGATCTCCGAGGGCGGCGCGCCGTCGCTGCGCTGGGCGCCGGCGGGCACGGGCAACACCCGGGTGCCGTCCTTGTGCTGCACCAGGGCGTCCATCACCTGCTTCCGCAGCTTCTTCAGCAGATCGTCGCCGACGACGCCGCTTTGGGCGACGACGGCGGCCGTGTACGGGTCGTGGATCTGACCCGCGTAGCGCTCGAACGCGCCGCGCGCGCGCAGCGTGGCCGCGGCGGCGCGGCTGTTGTCCTCGTCGTCGGCGCCGTCGGCCGACGCCGCCGCGCGCACCGCGGCGATGCCGTCGGCGGTGGCGACGAGCAGCCGCGGCACGGGCCAGCCGTCGCCGCCGCCGAAGGTGCCGTCGGGCCGCTGCGAGCGCGCCACCAGCGCGGCCAGGTGCTCGCCGCTGCGGCCGATGAGGCCGTCGCCGGGCGACGCGAGCGCGCCCGGCGCCAGCGCGGCCGCCGCGATGGGATCGGGGTTGAGCGCGCGCCGCGCCAGCCGTTGCGCGGCGATGCGCGACAGGTGCGTGAGGGTCTTTTTGTCGACGGGAGCGCCGAGCCTGGCCGACAGCTCACGCGCGCGGCCCACCAGCGCCAGCAGGTAGGCATCGTCGTCGAGCCCCGCGCGGTCCGGCGCCGACGCCAGCTCCGCGCGCAACAGCGCGAGCGCGCCGGGGAACACCTGGAGGCTCACGCGCGCGCTCGCCGGGAGCGGCGCGCCGCCGGGCAGCTCGATGTCGAAGGCGCGGCGCACCGCGAGCGTGCCACCGGCCTCGACGTGCATGGGCCGGCCCGGGCTCTTCACGGAGATGGTGCGCCGAACGGAGTCGTCGCCGCCCGCGTCGGCCTGAACGACCACCTCACCGGGCGAGGGCGTATCCAGCCACGCGGTGGCCGAGGCCGTGGAGGACGCGTCCGCGCGCAGCGACGCCGGCACGCGCGACAGCGTGCCGCCCTCGACCTTGGCGGTGATGACCTCGGTGCGCGCGGCCTCGGTGGTGTTGGTGATCTGCAGCGGCAGCGCCACGTGATCGCCGGCGACGAGGAAGTGCGGCACGACGAGGTCGATGGACGCGGGGAGCTGGCTCTGCATGGTGGTCACCGCCCCCGCTTGCGCGCCCGCGCGGGAGTGGGCGAGGGCGAGCACGCGCCACGTGGTGAGCCGATCGGGCACGAGCACGTCGAGGGTGGCCTTGCCGGCGGCGTCGGTGATGACGCTGGGCGCGAACAGGAACGTCTCGGGGAACCACGCGCGGGTGGGGGCGGCGTTTTGCGCCGGCCCCGGCTCCGGAGACGGCGGCGCCGCCGGCAGGTCCCTCTCGGCGTCGAGGGCGGCCGCCTCCTTCGCGGCGACGCGCCCGCGGTGCCGCGGCGCCGCGGCCTTCTTCTCGAGGGGCGCCGTCTGCGCGACATCCATGTTCGCCGCGATTCCCGCTCCACCGACCGCTGCCGCTGCGGGCGCCGGCGGCGGAGGCAACGGCACGATGGCGGGCGCGGCGCTCTTGTCGTTCCGGCCGCACCCGGCGAGCAGCGCCACGGCGACGGCGGCCGCGAGGAGCGCCGCGCGGCGCCGCACGAGGAGGGTGATGGCGGCGATCATCGGGAGCTCCTGTGCACGAAGGGGACCCACGCTTCGACGTCCTCGGGCAGCCGCGTGCCATCGGCGACGATCAGCCGCGGGTCGGTGAGCGCGATGAGGTTGTCCGGCAAGACCGCGAGCGCGAGGCGGCGGCCGAAGGCGTCGGTGACGGCTCCCTTCTTGGCCGCGTCCGCGACGGCCTTGTCCCAGAGGCCGAGCATCTTGTCCGGTGTCAGCTTCTCGTCCTTGGGCGCGGTCTTTTCGAAGGTGCGCGTCTGTTTGTAGAGCGCGTCGAGCACTCTGTAGAAGCGATCGGCCAACGGCAGCAGCGGATCGAACGAGGTGGACCCGCGCGCGCTCACGGTGGCGTCGATGTCCGCCGGCGCCGGCGTGCTCTGCACGAGGAGCACCGTCGCCGCCGCCGCGTTCTTGCCGCGGATGTGGCCGAGCGACAGCGCCGTGGCGTCGAGCACGCCGAACGCGTCGTGGCGCATCTGCACGGCGGTGGCGAGCCTGTCCATCGCGTCCACGCCCGGCAGCGGCGCGAGCTGCCCGAGCGTCGCGTCGACGCCGAACAGGCCCACGGCCGCCTTGACGCCGCCCTTCTGATCGCGCGTGCTGATGTCGAGCTCGGCTTTTTCGCCGGGACGGAGCACGCGCTTTTGCGGCGTCACGTCGACGAGGAGCGTCTCCTGCCGCGGGACGAACACGCGGGCGACGCCGGCGTCGAAGCGCGCCTCGTACCATCCGTCCTTGTCCTTCGGCAGCGTGAACCTGGCCGAGCGCGTCTTGTCGTCGACAGGCTCCTCGAGGCGCGCCCCCGGGCTCTCGAGCACGAGCTTCTTCGGCAGCGTGCCCGAGAAGCCGGGCCCGCGAATGATCTGGACGGTGACGACGTCGCCGGGCGCGGCGATCACCTCGCTCGCGCGCAGCCGGATGCGCGGCACGGCGCCCGGCCGGAGCCGGACCACGGTGTCGCCGACGAGCTCGTCGCCGGCGCGCGCCGTCACCTTCAGCTCGTACCCGAGCATGGTCGTGGCGACGGCGCGCGCGGGCCCGCCGGGGAGCGCGACGGGCTCGACGAAGAAGCGCAGCGCGCCGAAGCGGGGCGCGCCGGAGCCGGCGTCGTCACCGGTGTCCTCGTCGGCGCCGGCGCCGGCGCCGAGGGTGCGGGGCCGCGCGAACGTCGCGAGCTTCTGCTCCACGCAGAAGGCCCTTTTGTCGTCGAGCGGCTGCTGCACGTCGCCGGCGTCCTTCTCGAAGTCGGCGAAGAAGCGGCGCCCGTCGAGCTGCCACACGAGCAGGCGCGGGAGCCGCGCCGCCGTGGTCATGCGCCCGAGGCACGAGCGCGCGTCGAGCACGGCGCTGTCGAGCTCCGCCCGCAGGCCGTCGGGCAGCGTGTCGTCGCCCGCCTGCTCCGGCCGCAGCCCCGCCAGCGACGGCGTGAACGCGTAGGTGAGCCGGAAGATGCGCGCGCCGCCCGGGGGCACGCTCCGGCCGCGCAGCGCCTGCTCCACGCACGGCCCGGCCGTGCCGCTCGCCCGCACGCGCGACACCGCGCCCGACGGCAGCACCCGCGCCTGCACCGAGGTGCTCGCGCCCGCGCTCTGGGCGAAGCGCGCGCACGACGCCACGAGCGGGTTCCAACGATCGACGGCCGCGATCTCGGCGAGCGTCGCGTCCCCGCGCACGCTCTCGGTGAGCGACGTGCGCTGCACCACCGGCGGCGGCGGCGGCAGCCGCACGGGCATCGGGGGGATGAGGACGTTGACCGCAGGCCCCGGGTCGAGCTGGATGGCGGCGACGCCGTCCTCGTCGGTGTCGACGGTGGTGCCCTTGTCCGCAGGATCCCAGGCGCGCTTCACCACCAGGCTGACCTTGTCGAGGGGCGCGCCGGCGACCGTGGTGGCCCGCAGGTAGGCGCGGTTGTTCACGCCCGCGACGAGCTCGCCGTTGTCGCCGAGCTCGCTCACGACGTCGACGTCGATGGCGTCGTGGGAGAGCAGGAGGGTGCCCTGCCCCACCTGGCGATCGCCCGTGTCGTCCCGCGCGGTGACCGTGGCCGTGACGCGCACCTTCTTGAGGAGATCGGCGGGCACCGCCGGCAAGGCGAGCTCCGCGTTTCCGCCGGCGTCGGTCTTCGCCTCCTTGGGGAACGCGGCCACCCACTCCGGCGGCGGCGGCCACGCACCGGTGAGGCGCCATTGGATCTCGAGGGACGCGCGCGTGGGGACGCCGGAGGCGTAGGCGACGTGTACGCGCAGGCGCGGCTGCGCCTTGGGCGCGTAAAACGGCTTGGCCGGCGCGACGTCGACGGTGAAGCGCGGCAGCTCGAACGGCTTCACGCTGACGACGACGTCATCGGACGCCCCGCCGCTCTCGTAGCGCACGTGCCACTCGCCCTCGGGGGAGCTCTTGTCGAGCGGCAGCTCGCCGGCGGCGACGCCGAATTCGCCCGCGTCGCTCTTTTCGTCGAGGACGGTGGTGCCGCTCGGGTCCTTCACCACGAAGCGCCCCGGCCGCCCGTCGAGGGGGACGAGGTCACGCGCGCGCAGGACCACCGCGCGGAACTGGATGGTGTGGCCCGGCTCGTACAGGGGGCGGTCCGTCATCACGTGAATGCGGGCGGGCGCGTAGACGGGCAGCGCGAGCTGCGCCGACGCCGAGCCGGCCGCGGTGCTGGCCAGGACCTCGAGCTCGTAGTCGCCGTCCCCCAAATCAGCGGGCAGCGTGACGGCGCCGGTGAGCGCGTGGGGGATCTCGGGGGCCCCTTCGCGGTCGAGGCGCAGCGGAATCGGGGCGTTGCCGGCGGCCTTGCCGAGGTCCTTGCGGTGGAGGTCGCCGACCAGGCGGAGCTGGACGGACTTGACGTCGACGGGCGCGGACAACACCGACGCGCTGTCGCCGACGACGTACATCATGCGCGCGTGCACCACGACCCTGCCGGGGTGTCCGCGCCGCAGGCTCTCGACGGCGACGTCGATGACGGGCTGCACCTCGCCGGCGGGGCACTGCTCGACGTGCACGCCCCAACGAAACCACGCGCCAAAGCACGTGTGCGACGATGCCGCCACAAAGGCGGCGACGGCGAGGACCGCGCCTGCGGCCCCCACGAGCACGAGGCGTCGTGTGGTCATGGCCCGGGTATAGACGTTTCCGGGCTCGATTGGATTTGTCGCGCCCGCTCGCGCGCCTTACGCGTGCGGCTGCTGCGCCGTCCGCGGGGTCGATGCGCGCGCCTCGACGACGGCGCCGCCGGCGCTCTTTACGCGCACCGGGCCGTCATCGGCGAGCTTCACCACCGCAAGCGCGCGCCCGTCCGCCGCCGACGTCACCGCGCCGAGGACGGCGTCTCCGTCGCCGAGGACGGCGTCGCCCGCCGCGAGGCGCGCGCCCTCGATGACGACGAGGCGCTTGCGCTGCTTGCCGTAGGTGTCCAGGCGCGCGATGACCTCCTGGCCGATGTAGCAGCCCTTGGCCCAGTGCACGGCGTCGTGCATGCCGAGGTCGAGCGGGGTGAACGCGTCGGTGATCTCGGCGGAGCCGGGGACGCCGGCGGCGATGCGCGCGATCTCGGCGTCCTCTGCGCCGGTGTCGGCGGCGAGCGACCCCAAGTCGGCCGGCGCGGAGCCTCCGAGCTGCACGACCACGAAGCCGGGCACACGCTCGCCGGCGCCGGTGACGCGATCGAAGCCGCGAGCGACGAGCGTGCAGTCGCGCTCCACGAAGCCCCACGGCGGCAGCGCGCCCGCTTGGGGGGCGATGGCGTCGACGACGGCGGGGGCGCCGGCGCCGCAGACGTCGAAGGCGGCGCCGGCGGCGCTGTGGTCGTCGAGCTCGACCTTCTCGGTGAACAGGTAGCGGTCGAGCCAGGCGGTGATCGCGGGGCCGCGCCCCGGGCTGCCGACGAGGAGGACGCCGGCGTCGCCGCGATCGAGGTGGAGCACGAGGTCCACGAGGCGCCCTTTGTCGGTGAGCAAAGCATTCAGCCGGCCGTCGCCTGCCTGGAGGTCCTTCACGTGTTGCGTGGACATGCGGTGGAGGAACACCCGCGCGTCGGCCCCGCGCAAAAGGACGCGCGCGCGCGCGCGGGCGTCGACGACGACGACGCCGGAGGCGAGACGGTCCATGACCGGAGGGAGCTGCGTCATGGCGGGGTTGTACCATCGAAGCCGAACACGGCGACCGGGCGCGTGCAGCGCGCCCTGTCGCTGCGCTACCGTCGACACGTGACGTCTGCGGAGCGAGCGTGACCGAGAGCTGTCCTCGATGCATGCCGGGCCGTGTCGAGGTGCGCGGCAAGGGGATCGCTTCGTGCGCGCAGTGCGGCGGCGGGTTCATTCCGCTCGCCCAGGCGTTCGCCGCCCTCAAGAAGGCGGGCGTCGAAGGCGCCCAGCTCCAGGAGATCCTCGCCCGCGACGGGCGCAAGATCCGGCCCTGCGTCACCTGCGGCCAGCCATTCACGACCTTCCCCTTGCGCGGCGAGCTGGTGCACGCGTGCGTGACCTGCGGCGCGTTCTGGCTGGACAAGGGCGCCGTCGACCGCCTCACCGGCGTGTCCACCGACCCGCCGCCGCCGCGGCCTTCGGCCCCGCAGCCCTCGCCCGCGCCGCAGCCCTCGCCCCCGCCCCCGCCCGGAGGGGATGGCAGGCCCGCCACCACGCCGGCCGTCCTCGTCGAGGACATCGCGCCGCTGCCGTCGGCGCCGCCGCCGAGCGCGGGGCTCATCGACCCGCTTCAGGCCCCGCGCCCGCAGCGGCAACCCGAGCCGCGCCTCTCGCTCGATCCCTCGCTCGACCCCGATCTGCAGCTTCCGCCGAAGGCGAAGGCGCGGGAGATCTCCAAGCCGCACGCGGGCGCGCCCAAGCGCGGCAGCTCTCGCGACGCGATGCTCCTCGCCGGACAGACCGGGATGTCCGTGGGCGCCAAGCTCGGCATCCTCCTCGTGCTCGTCGTCGCTGCGGCGGCGTTCCTCACCGTGCGCGCCGTGCGCCAGCCCCCCGTCACCGACGTCGGCGGCGGCCGCACCGCGATGTTCTGGGACGCGCCGGTGGAGCGGCTCTCGCTCGAGCTCCCCTTTGCCAAAGCCGTTCGCTCCACGTCGGCGAAGAGCGAGGGCGTGCTCGAAGCGGTGTACGTGCCGCAGCTCCCCGCCGGCAAGGGCATCGACGTCGTCATCAGCGACATCTACGGCGCCGGCGCCCACGTCACCCAGGCGGGCGTGCGCATCGGCGACGTGCGCGTCATCAAGGGCGCCGGCCCGGTGTTGCTGCCCGATGAGCGGGGCGCCGATGAGCGGGGCGCCGATGAGCGGGGCTCCGATGACGCGCGGCCGGCACCCAGGGCGGCGCGGATTCGCGCATACCTCGGCGCCAAAGAGGCCTGGATCCTCGTCGCCGCCGGCGACGTGTCGAGCGCGGCCGCCGGAGAGCACTTCCTCGCGTCGCTGCAGAAGCCCTGACGAGCGCTACTTCTTGAAGGTGACCACGACCTCGCGGCCTTCGAGCTTGGAGGTGTACGGCGCCGCCTCCTTCATCTCGATGGTGATGCGGATGGTGGGCGTGGCGTCGTCGATCTCCGACGGCGTGATCATCTTGACCGGGCTGTCGAAGAACGTGGTGTCGAGGTGGTTCTTGTTGTTGCGCAGCGGGATGGTGGCGTTTTGAATCTCGAGCACGACGAGGTTGTCGCCCTCTTTGCGCACCGTGAACTTGGCCCCGGCGTTCATGCGCGCATAGATGCGCGACTCCGTGGCCGTGTTCTTGAACCCGATGTACGTCATGTGCCGCGGCCCGTCGCCCGCCTGCGCGAGCTCGACGTCGCTGGTGGCGCGGCCGACGCTGCCCTCGATGACGGAGGCGGGCGCGTCGGTGGCGACGCCGCGCTGCGTGTTCATCGCGAGCTGCACGCCCGCCGCGTCTTTGAAGTCCTTCTTGGCGCTGAGGTAGAGGCTCAGCGTGATCTCGTTTCCGTGGGCGGAGACGTCGTAGTCGACGGCGTTTCGGAGGTTCACCGACAGGCGCGACATCTGCGAGGAGCGCGTGTCGTGACGGGTGACCTCGATGCCCTCGATGGCGCCGCCTTTGTGGTCGAAGCGCACGGGGCCCGGCTCCGCCGCGGTGTCGAGGAGGTCGACGACGAGGACCGGCGGCGCGGACCGCGCCCACGACTGGAACGTCAAGGGCTCGCTCGCCTTCACCACCACGTCCACCCGCTCCGCCGACGGCCGCACGTCGATGCCTTTGAGCGTCGCCCCCGCGAAAGCGGGGGTGGCAGCGAGGAACACGACCAGCGACGCGCGCAACATGAGGACCCTCCGGGACCCGTGCACGCTAGCAGAGGACGGCGCAGGCCGAAAAAAAGCGGCCGCGCGCGGCTAAAAGAGGGGGAAGGCGGGATCCATCGGCACCCCGAGGATCCGGTGTCGCACCTGGCCGACCACGTACAGCGAGCCGCACACGAGCGTGTCACGCCCCCCGGTGCGCGCGAGCGCCTCTTCGAGCGTGGCGGGCTCGGCGACGCCGAGGCCGCGGGAGAGCGCGCGGGCGAGCTCGCCGGGCGACATCGAGCGCGGGCTGCCCGCGGGCACGGCGAAGGTGCGCGCGGGCGCGAGTGGGGCGAGCGCGCGGCCGAAGGCCGCGGGGTCCTTGCCCATCGTCATCGCGACAATCAGGCAGAGCGGCCCCGCGCGGCGCGCGTCGGCGGCGGCGACGGCGGCGAGCGCCTGCGCGCCGGTCTCGTTGTGGGCGCCGTCGACGACGAGGAGCGGCCCGGTCGACAGCGTCTCGTAGCGCCCGGGCCACACGGTGGAGGCCACGGCGCGGCGGGCGACGGCGTCGTCGACGCGGAGGCCGGCGGCGTGGACGGCGGCGACGGCGACGGAGGCGTTTTGCTGCTGGTGCGCGCCGGCGAGCGACGGGGTGAGCGTGTCGTCCACCTCGACGAAGCGCAGCGGCGCCGACACCTCGCGCGCGCGCTCGCGCAGCTCATACGCGGCCTCGGGCTCCTGTGGCGACGACACCGCGTTCACCCCGGGCTTGAGGATGCCCGCCTTCTCGCGCGCGATGCCGGCGAGCGTCGGCCCGAGGTGCTCGACGTGGTCGATGCCGATGCGGGTGAGCGCGCAGGCGGCGGGCGCGCAGACGTTGGTGGCGTCGAGCCTGCCGCCGAGCCCGACCTCGACCACCGCGACGTCGACGCCGACGTCGCGAAAGTGCAGGAACGCCATGGCGATCATCTGCTCGAAGAAGCTGACCTCGAGGGCACCGCCGGCGCCGCCCGTCGCGCGCGCCACGGGGGCGTCGGCGCCCGCGCGCACGCGGGCCTCGAGCGCGGCGAAGGTCGCCTCGTCGATCATCGTGCCGTCGACGGCGATGCGCTCGCGCGCCGTGCACAGGTGCGGGCTCGTGGTGAGCCCCGTGCGCAGGCCGTGGGCGCGCACGATGGCCTCGATGAAGGCGCAGGTGCTGCCCTTCCCCTTGGTGCCGGCGACGTGAATCACGCGGAGCGCACGCTCGGGGTTGTCGAGGCGCGCGAGCAACGCGCGCATGCGCTCGAGCCCGAGCTTGGGGCGCGTCGGCGACGACAGCAGACGAGCGAGGGCCCTCTCGTAGGCCGTGCGGGCGTCCGGGCTCATATCGGGGCGCGCGTCAGAACTGGAACTCGTCGGTGAGCTCGACGAGGTGCATGTTCTTCAGGCGAAGCGCGGACAGCTCGTTCTTGGTGACCTCATAGAACGAGGGCTTCAGGTGGTAGACGAAGAGCGGGATCTCGTCGCGGCGCGCGATCTTCTTCATCTCCACGTCGAGCGTCTGCGGCGTGTAGTGGCCGGCGACGTCGGCGAGCGCCTGCATGTGGTTCGGGAACGACAGCTCCACGAACATCCCGCGCAGGTCCTCGGTCTCGTTGGCCACCTGCCACAGCTTGGTGGTGGGGCCCGTGTCCGACGTGTACAGGATGGCCCCGTTCACCCCGCGGATGATCATGGCCATGGACTCGACGGGGTGCGTGACGGGCACGTAGCGCACGTCGTACTCGCCGGCCTGAAGCGGCGGCAGCAGCCGTCGCCCGCTCACCTTGCCCGTCGGCTTCTTCTTGGGCGGCGCCTTCTTGGCCTTCTTGGAGGCCACGCGCTTGAGCTTCTGCGGCGGCGCCGGCTCCGCACCAAAGATCGACGAGCCCGGGCTCATGACGACGTCGCCGCTGGGGCCGGGGATGCGGAAGGGCTCGGTGTGCACGTGGATCTTCATCACCGGCGCTTGCGGCGTGGGGATCCTCGTGAAGTCCGGCCACAAATAGTTGTTGAAGTAGCTCGACTGCAGCGTCTCCGCCGTCTCGGGCCCGCAGTGAAGCGCGACCGGGGCTTTGCGACGGCCGATCACCTGGTCCGCGAGGAGGGCGAGGTCCTTCACGTGGTCCATGTGGCTGTGGCTGATGAGCATGTGATCGATCTTCACCTGCTCGTCGAGGCTGAGGCTGCGGCACACGGCGCCGGCATCGATGGTGATGCGCTCGTCGATGAGGAAACACGTCGTCCGGTGACGCGGTGTCTCTCCTCCGTGGCACCCGAGGACGCGGACTCGCATAAGTGTCGACGGTCGCAGCACGCGACGGGTCAGGTCAAGGATCCGTGCGCCCCGACGGGGAACGGAAACGTGTGCTCTGCGTCACACTTCGCCGAAGCGCTCGCGCATCTCGAGGAACTCGAGGAACTCCTCGAGCTTCTTCACGTCGGGCACGACGAGGCCGCCGTCGGGGTTGTGCACGAGGCGCGAGCGCTCCAGGCGCGCGAGGACCTCGTTGACCTTGGCGTCCTCGACGCTGGTGCGGTGGGCGATGTCGCCGGCCGTGACCTGCAGGAGGGCGTTGCCCTGCGCGTCGCGCGGCGCCGTGTGGCAGAGCTGGAGCAGCGCGTGGACGATGCGGCTGTTGGCGTCACCGAGGAGCAGGTTCTCGATCTGCTGGTTGGCGTTGTCGAGGCGGCGCGCGAGCTTCTTGATCATCCGCACCGCGATCTCGGTGTTGGCCTTGATCATCGCCTCGAAGGTGCGCGGGTCCAGCACGAGGAGGTGGGCGTCCTCGAGGACCACGGCGGTGGCCGTGCGCGGCTTGTCGTTGATGATGGACATCTCGCCGAAGAACTCGCCGGCGGGGAGGTCCGCGAGGAGCTTCTCCACGCCACGGATGTTGCGGGTGAGGCGCACCTTGCCCGACTGGATGACGTACATCTCCTTGCCGGGGTCGCCCTCACGAAAGAGCACCTGCCCCGCCGGCACCGTTCGCCCGAACCGCTCGATGAGTGACGTCATGCCGAGCCAGTCTCGTCCCGCCGCGGGCGCGCGGCAAGTACCCGGCCGCGCTGATCAAGCGACCGGAGGGAGCGGCCGCCCGGACGTCACTTGGTCTTGAACTCGAACACGCCGTCCCAGCCGTCGGGCGGGGCCTCCGCCCGGAAGTGCGCCACGCGCTCGAGGTAGATGGCGCTCGGCGGGTCGTTCCCGTTGCGCATCTTCAGGCACTCGCGGAACGCGAGCTCGGCGTCGTCCCACTTCTGCGTCCGGTACGACTTCAAGCCGGCCTCGAAGACCTCGACGAGCTTGCGCATCTCCGGCGGCGGCATCGCCCCCGGCGCAGGCCGCCGGCCGAGGAGCTCGTAGATGTTCACCGGCTGGTGCTTGCCCTTCACCCGCACGGCGTCGAGCCAGCGGCCGAACACCGCGTCCTTGGCGAGCTCGTAGGTGGTCTCGCTCACGATGATGTGCGTGCCGTAGTTCTTGTTGGTTCCCTCGAGGCGGCTGCCGAGGTTCACGTTGTCGCCGAGCAGCGTGTAATTGCGCATGCGCGCGGAGCCCATGAAGCCGACGCGCATCGGACCCGAGTTGAGCCCGATGCCGATGTCGATGTTGGGCTTGCCCTCGGCGCGCCAGCGCACCTTCAGCTCCTCGAGGCGATCGATCATGTCGAGCGCCGCCAGCGCCGCCCGCGCCGCGTGGTCCTTCTGCTCGAGGGGCGCGCCCCAGAAGGCCATGATGGCGTCGCCCATGTACTTGTCGAGCGTGCCCTCGCGATTGAGGAGGATCTCCGTCATGGGCGTGAGGTACTCGTTCAAGAACTCCGTGAGCCCCTCGGGCGTCAGCTTCTCGGACATCGTCGTGAAGCCGCGGATGTCGGAGAACATCACCGTGAGCTCGCGCTCCATGCCGCCGAGGCCGGCGAGCTTCGGGTCCTTGAGCAACTGCTCGACGACGGTGGGCGCGAGCACCGTGGAGAACTCGCGCTTGAGCTGCGCCTTCTCGCGGCCTTCGGTGAGGTAGCCGAACACGGTGACGCTCGCCCAGCACAGGCTCATCTCGATGACGAGCGGCAGGTCGTGAAACCACATGTTCCTCGGGAACAACACGAAGAAGTCCACCAGCAGCCACGTGAGCAACATCCCGCCGAACACCAGCACGCCGGCGGCGACGTTGACGCGCGGCAGGATGAACCCGAGCAGCAGCGCTGCCAACAGGCACAGCCCCATCTCGAGCTGGAGGAAGAGCGGCGGGCGCTGGATCTCGACGCCGTCGATCATGTTCTGGATGGCGGCGGCGTGCACCTCGGTGCCGGGGACGTTCGGTGAGAAGGGCGTGACACGTTGATCGAACGTCCCGATGGCGGTCACCGCGATGAGGACCACCTTTCCTTTGACGACGCTCTTGTCGAACGCACCGTCGTAGACGTCGGCGAGGGAGATGCGCGGGAACGCCCCGCGCTCGGCCTCGGGCAGCCGCGGATCGTTCGGCCCCGACGGCCCGTAGTAGTTGATGAAGAGCTTGCCGGACAGATCGGTGCGCACGTCGGACACGGTGCCGTCGCCGCGGGGGAGGCCGATGCGCAGGATGCCCTCGGGGAAGATCTTGCCGACGACGACGCCGGGGCTACCGCCGAAGTGCTGCGCCGCGGCCGACAGCGACAACGACGGGATGAACACGTCGCCGACGCGGTACACGAGCGGCAGCCGGCGCAGCGTGCCGTCCGGGTCGGTGAAGGCGGAGAAGAAGCCGAGGTTGTTCGCGACGTCGAGGAACGGCTGCTCAGGCAAGACCAGGTTCCCGTGCACCGCCGTCACGTAGCTGAGGTCGGACGCCTTCGAGCCCTTGGTGTTCATGAACTCGGCGATCTTCTGCTCGGCGCCGGCGGCCTTGGCCTTGGCGTCGAGTTGCACGTAGCGGTAGCCCTCGCCGTAGCCCTGGATCACGAACGGATCGAGCGCCTCGAGCTCGTCCTTGTACGACGCGTGCGGCGGCAGCCCCGGGTCCGGCTCGGGCTCCGCGATGAACCCCTGCACGACGCGCGTGGTGTGCCGGTCGAGCGCGTCGGCGAAGGTCTTGTCGCCCTGGGTGAAGCCGGCGAAGGCGTCCTCCACGCTCTTGGCGGCCATGGCGACCTTGGCGATCTCCTGCGGCGACGGCTTGTGTCCGTCGGCGGCGCCGAGCGCGAGCGTCCCCGCGGTCTCGGAGAGCTTGGCCGACTGCAACAGCTCCGCGAGCGCGGCCGTCGACGTGTGGTCGATACCGGCAGGGTCGGCGAACACCATATCGAACGCGGCGACGTCGGCGCCGGCGTCGAAGAGATTGTCGAGGATCCTGGCGAAGCGCGCGCGGTCCCACGTGCCCCACCGGCCGAACTTGGAGATGGTCTTTTCGTCGCCGGCGGCGATGACCACCTGCGGGTTCACCGGCACGCGACCGCGCACGAGGAACTTCAGGTCGAGGAGCTTTCGGTCCCACGCCAGGATCGGCGAGTGCTCCCACGCCCGCAGCGTCTCGAGCCACGAATAGGTCGCGGCGCCGAGCCCGAGCAGGAGCGCCAGGGCGACGGGGATGTAGCGCTTGCGGGTCGCCTCACTCATCGCGGGGCTCCTGTGACGAGACCGATCTGCGTGAGCGCGCGCCACGTCGACGCCACGGCGGTGTTCTCGCGGACCCGCAGCGAGCGCGCGTGCCACACGAGGCGCTCGAGGTCTGCGGCCTCGTCGACGTCGTACCAAAACGGCAGGATGTGCGGCTCCACGCCGGCCGCGCGCAGCTTGTTGACGGTGTGCGGCAGCACCGCCGGCGTCGACCACGGCACGTCGCTGAAGATGTCGGGCGCCGGCCGCTGCGCGCCGACGAGCCAGTAGCCGCCGTCGAACGTGGGACCGAGCACCACGCGCTCCCAGACCAGCGCGCGGAACGCCTCGTCGAGCATCTGGATGGGCAGCGTGGGGCTGTCGGCGCCGATGGCGCAGACGGCGCGAGCGCCGCGCTCGTACTCGGCGTCGAACGCGGCGCGCAGGCGCTCACCGAGGTCGGCGCCCTGCTGCACCTCGAGGCGGGCGCCGGAGCGGCGGGCGGCCTCGGCGAGGACGGGGTCGTTGACGTCGGGGGAGGCGTAGACGGCCACGCGGCGGTTCTGATCGACGGCGACCTTCTCGGTGCGCCAGCGCGCGCACAGCGCCGCCGTGTCGAGGAGGAAGCCCGCCGAGAGCACGACGGCGTCGCGCTCGCCGCGCTCCTTGGCGAGGCGGGTCTTCGACGCGCCCGGTACCGGCGCCTTGGCGAAGAGGACGAGGGTCTCCACGGGGGGATGGTACAGCTTGTGCGCTGCGCGCGGGGCCCTGCGCTTCGCGTGTGCCGCCCGGCTTGAGGACACGCTCGCATGCGCCCGCTCGCGGAGCTCAACGCCGGCCGGGCTCAACGCGCGCCGGGCGTGGAGAGGCGCCGCGGTGGGGGACGCCGCGCCTCGCGCGCCAGCGTCGTCAAGATCACGGCGCCCGCCTGGACGCTCGCCTTGATGTCGCCGGACACCTTGGACACCCCCGTGCGCCGGCGGCGGTAGCGCACCGGGACCTCGACGACGCGCAGGCCCTGCCGCGCCGCGCGCGCCTGCATCTGCACCGTCCAGCCGAAGCCGTGATCGTCCATCTCGAGCGTGGCGAGCGCGGCCGTCGTGACCGCACGGAACGGCCCGAGGTCGGTGGCGCTGTGCATCAGGAGCGCACGGAGGATGAGCGTCGCCAGGCGGTTGCCGAAGCGCTGCGCCGCCGTGAGCGCCTCGGGCTCCACCAGGCCGAGCCGCTCGCCCAGCGTGCGCGAGCCGATGACGAGGTCCGCACGGCCGCGCGCGATCGGGTGCAGGAGCGAGGCAGCGTCGGCAGGGTCGTCGGCGCCATCCCCGTCGGCGAAGAGCACGACCTCGGTGCCCTCGGGGACCTCGGAGAGCGCGCGCAGACAGGCCGCGCCGTAGCCTTTCACGGGCTCTTTGTGCACCAAGGCGCCAGCCTCGAGCGCACGGTCCGCGGTGGCGTCGAGACTGCCGTTGTCGGCGACGATGGCGACGGCGTCGTGGCCAGCCGCGACGACGGCGTCCAGCATCGCGCGCACCACGGGCCCGATGCTCTGCTCCTCGTCGAGGGCCGGGATGACAATGGCGACACGCATGCGCCCTTGTAGCGCAGACCGCCCGCTTGCACCGAGGGCCACGCCCTCGAGCGGCGCGTCGCGGGGACGTCGCGGGGACGTCGCGGGCGCGTCGCGGGGACGTCGCGGGCGCGTCGAGGGCGCGTCGAGGGCGCGTCGAGGGCGCGTCGAGGGCGCGTCGAGGGGCGCGCCTCGCCGGTCGCGCCGTTGTCGCCCCGCGAGGCAGGCGCGCCCGACGAGCCCGGTGGCGCGCGCGCGGCGGATCCGTTACCGGAGCCGCATGACCGAAAAGGGCGTCACGTACGCAGCGTCGGGCGTCGACATCGACGCCGGTGAAGAGGCGGTGGAGCGCATCGCGGCCGGCGCGCGGCGCACGCACATCCCGGGCGTGCTCGGCGGCGTCGGCGGCTTCGGCGGGCTGTTCGCCTTGAAGGAGGCGCTCGGCTCGCTCGAGGACCCGGTGCTCGTGTCGGGCACCGACGGCGTGGGCACCAAGTTGCTCGTCGCCGTGGCTGCAGGAAAGCACGGCACCATCGGGCAGGACCTCGTGGCCATGTGCGTCAACGACGTCCTCACCACGGGTGCGCGGCCGCTGTTCTTCCTCGACTACTACGCCACGGGGAAGCTTCAGCCCGCGCACATGGAGAGCGTGGTGCTCGGCATCGCGCGCGCCTGCGAAGAGAGCGGCTGCGCGCTCATCGGCGGCGAGACCGCGGAGCTGCCCGGGCTCTACGCGGGCGGCCACTACGACCTCGCGGGGTTCGCGGTGGGCGCGGTGGAGCGAAACAAGATCATCGACGGCAAGAAGGTGCGGACGGGCGACGCCGTCGTCGGCGTGTCCTCGAGCGGTCTCCACTCGAACGGCTACAGCCTGGCGCGCAAGGTGGTCCTCGACGTCATGAACAAGGAGCTCGACGACGTCCTCGTCGACGGCGAGACCACCGCCGACGTCCTCCTCGAGCCCACGCGCTTGTACGTCAAGCCCGTGCTCGCGCTCCTCGAGGCCGTCGACGTCCACGCCATGGCGCACATCACCGGCGGCGGCCTGCCGCTCAACCTCACGCGCGCGTTCCCGCCGGGGACGGCGGCGCGTGTCGACGAGAAGCGCTGGGCCGCGCCCGCGATCTTCGACGTCATCCGCAACGGCGGGCCGGTCGCCCCCGACGAGATGCGCCGCACGTTCAACTGCGGCATCGGCTTTTGCGCCGTGGTCGACGCCGCCGACGCCGCCCGCGCCGTCGACGTGCTGAACGCGCACGGCGAGCGCGCGCAGGTGATCGGCGAGGTGGTCGCCGGCGACGGCGAGGTCACCTATGCGTGACCCCACCCCCGCGCGCTCCGGGTCCGGGTTCGCGCGGCCCGGCGCCGCGCGCGCGGCCTGCGAGGGCGGGCAGCGATGAGGCTCCCCGGGGTCCCCCTGGTCGCGCGCGCCCCCTGCCCCGCCGGAGAGCCGCTGCGGCTCGGGGTGCTCGTGTCCGGCAGCGGCAGCAACCTCGCCGCCATCCTCGAGCGCGCGCGGCCGGTGGTCGCTGCGGCGCCGCTGTCCGTCGAGGTCGTGGTCAGCAACGTCGACGGCGTACGCGCGCTCGAGCGGGCGAAGCACGCCGGCGTCGCTGCCGTCGTCGAGAGCCACAAGGGCCGCTCGCGCGAGGTGTTCGAGGACGCGGTGCAGGCGCACCTCGAGGCACACCGCGTGGAGGTCGTCGTGCTCGCGGGCTTCATGCGCGTGCTCACGGCGTCGTTCCTCACGCGCTGGGAGCGGCGCGTGGTGAACGTGCACCCCGCCCTCTGCCCCGCGTTCCCGGGGATGCACGCCGCGCGGCAGGCGCTCGAGCACGGCGCGCGCGTCACCGGCTGCACGGTCCACCTCGTCGACGCCGGCGTCGACACGGGCCCCATCCTCGCGCAGGCCGCCGTCCCGGTCCTCGACGACGACGACGAGGACGCGCTCCAGCGGCGCATCCAGGGTGAGGAGCACCGGCTGCTCCCCGCGGTCCTCGCCGCCGCGGCCGCCGGCGCCGTCCGCGTCGTCGACGGCCGCGTGCGCGCGTTCGGCCTCGTGCCTTGAGCCTCCGCGTCGTGGGTACCGCGATGTCGGGGCGCGCGGCGCATCTCTCGCGGAAGCGCGAGCTCCGCGAGCGGGCCCACGCGATCACAAACACCAAGCCCGGGGGGCCCGCGCGAAAGCGTGGGGGGCCCGAGGGCCCCGCGCGAAGCGCGCAAGGTTCTACCTACACTCGAGCGCGTCGGCGAAGGCGGCGGGCGGGGCTTCTTCGTCGGCGTTGGACGAGCGGAACAGCAGGCAGCCGCGCTGGGTGCAGACCGCGTCGTCGAAGCAGCCGAGCTCGCAGGAGCAGCCGGAGCCGTCGTCGCCGACGAGCACCACCTGCGCCTGCACGGCGGCCGGGACGCCGTCGGGATCCTCGACGGTGAGCGCGAGCGAGTAGGTGCCTGGCGCCTCGAAGGTGTGCTGCGCGATGCCGTCGTCGTCCTGGGCCTCGGGCGTGCCGTCGCCCCAGTCCACGCGGAACTGCAGGGCGTCGCCGTCGATGTCGTCGGAGAGGCTGCCGTCGGCGGTGACGGGCTCAGACGCCGGCCAGAGCTGCGGGACGATCACGCGCGCGACCGGCGCGTGGTCCACGTCCAGCCCGCCCGGCGACTCCACGCACGCGCCCGCGAACGCGAGCGCGGCGAGGCCGGCGAGCGCGAGCGCCGCCCGCCGCAGGTGCCCGCGACGGCCCGACGCGTGGGCCCCGTGCAGCGCCCGCGTCGTGGCGCCGTGACGCGCCGGCGACGGATGCCAACCGGATCGGCGCGCTGAGGTCACGCGGGGTTCTCCACGTCGACGAAGCTCGCATCCAGGCCCACGGAGCGCAACTTCGATGCGAGGGCGCGCGGGCCGAAGCGCTCGGTGGCGTGATGCCCCGCAGCGACGAACACGGTGCCGCTCTCCTCCGCGACCGCCTTCACCCACTCCGTCACCTCGCCGGTGAGGTACCCGTCGAGCCCCGCGGCGATGGCGTCGTGCAACAGCTCCGGCGCACCGCCCGTGCAGACGCCCAAGGTCGAGACGTCGCGCGCACCAAACGAAACCAGCGGCGGGCCGATCCGCTTCCGCACCTCGTCGGCGAGCGCCTCCGCCGACAGCGGCGCGGGCAGCCGGCCCTTGAGCCCGATGAGCTGCCCCTTGTACGTGCCGAACGGCTCGGTCTCGACGAGCCCGAGCGCCGCGGCGATGCCGGCGTTGTTCCCGAATTCCGGCTGCGCGTCGAGCGGCAGGTGGAACGCGAACAGGTTGATGTCGCTGTCGACGAGGAGCGCCACCCGCTTCTTCAGCCAACCGTCGATGCGGCGGATGCCGCCGCCCCAGACGAGGCCGTGGTGCACGACGACGGCGTCGGCGCCCGCGGCGCGCGCCGCCTCGAGGAGCGCGAGGTTCGCCGACACGCCGCACACCACGCGCGTGACCTCCGCCTTGCCCTCGACCTGCAGGCCGTTTTCGGCGACGTCGTTGAACGCCGCGGGCTTGAGCCACCCGTCGAGGAGCGCGGCGAATTCCGTCCGGTTCACGACGGGCAGCCTACAGGTGAGGTGGCGTCGCGTCAGCCGAGGAGCGGAAGGGCGCGCCGTCTTTTTCACCCCTCGGGCGAGCTCCTCGAGATGGACATCGACGGCGACGGCAATGCTCCCCGCACCCGCGTCGAGCACCATCTCGCCCACGTCGCTAAGCGCAGGAGCCGACGAGCGCGCTACCGCGAGAGTCGCAAGAACCTAGGGGCACGCGGCGCCGACGGCGACCTCGGTCATCGCGGGGTCGACGCTGACGACGGTGTAGACGCCGTTACTGCGGCGAAGCTGGACGGCGTTCACGGTGCCGCCCGCCGACATGGTCGTGCAGAACTCGCGCGTGAAGCCCCCGGGGACCTCGACGTGGACGCGCACGGGGACGGGGCCGCGCGCCATGCAGTCGGCGTTGGTGACGACGCTGGCGGCGCTGCTGGCGGCGAGCGCGCAGGAGCCGCCGAGCTGCGTGTAGTCGAAGCAGGCGGCGGGCGCGCCGAAGTCGCCTTCGCAGTCGAGGTCGAAGCAGGAGTAGTTCACGCTCTCTGCGGTGGAGGCCGGCGACAGCAGGCAGTCGTCGACGACGGAGGCGCGCACGGTGTACGTGCCGTCGGCGGCGGTGTCCTGCTCGACGGCTTCGTCGACGGGCCACACCTCGTTGGTCCGCGGCTCCTCCTGGCGCGAGACGAACCACTGCGCGCCGGCGAGGCCGCAGGAGCACTTGCCGCCGTCGATGCCGCAGGACTGGTCGGCGGGCTTGGCGCAGGTGCCGCCGCTTTGGGCGACGAGCGCGATGTCGACGTTGGACGCGGGGACCGCGGGGGTGCACGGGCACCCCGGGAGCGCGTCGACGAGCTGGGGGCCGGCGGTGGCCAGGAGCGTCTGGGGGCCGCTCGGGCCGGGGTCGCCCTCGCCCTCGCCCTCGCCTTCGCCGCCGACGACGTCGCCTTCGCCTTCGCCTTCGCCGGCAAAGACGTCGCCCTCGCCTTCGCCGCCGACGTCGCCCTCGCCCTCGCCGCCGGGGTCACCGACGGGCAGCGGATCCGCGCAGGCCGCGTCGGTGCAGGCGCCGGGGTTCGGGGGTGCGCCGTCGGGGCCCTTCACGTCGCTCGCGCACGCGGCGGCGAGCCAAAGCGGAAGGAGCGCGAGGGGAAGGCGCATGCGGGGTTATCGGCCGCGCCCGGCCTACGTTCCCCCACATCGGTCGGATGTCGTACGGCTCAGCGGCGGCGACGGCGCAAGGCGAGCGCCGAGGCGAGCGCCAGGGCGCCGAGCCAGAGGCCGTCGGCGCCGGTCTGGGCGCAGCCGCCGCGGGCGGCGGCCTCCTCGTCGATGCGCTTGCCGGCGACGATGAGGTCGAGGCCGGCGGCGCGGCTGACGTTGCCGGCGGCGTCGATGGCGCGGACGGCGACGCGGCGGGCGCCGTCGTGCGCGAGCTCCTTCACCGAGCGCACGGACGTGGTGCCCGGATCGCTCCAGTCGCCGTCATCGAGCTGCCACTGCCAGCGCAGCGCCTCGAAGGGGCTGCCGACGTCGAAGCCGTGGGCGACGACGTCCTCGCCGACGACCTTGAGGTCCACCTTGGGCGGCTCCGGGTCCACCCAGACCTTCACGCTCTGCGCGCCGTCTTCGGGCTCGAGCGAGTTGGGATCGCCGATGGTGCGCGCGCGCAGGGTGACCGTGTGCTCCCCGACGAGGAACAGCTTGGGATCCTTGATGACGACGACGCCGTCGGCGCCCGGCTCGATGGGCCCGCGCCACATGCCGAAGTCGACGCGCGCGAAGTACTCGTGACCGTCGAACGCGTCGTCGGTCTCGACGCGCACCTGGCCCGTGGGCATCCCCGTCATCCCCGGCGGCAACTGCTCCGCGTCCGGCATCCGCAGCACACCCGCGTCGTCCGCGATGCGCAGGTCGAGGGTGCGCGCGGTGAACGGCTGCGGCTGTTCCGACGTGAGCCCGAGGTACACGTTCAGGAACTGCCGATCCTCGGGCGGCGTGGTCTCGAGCCCGACGAACTGCACGAAGATGGGGGCGCCGCCGAGGGCGCTCGAGAGCGTGGGGCCGACGTCGAAGTTGAACTCGAGGTTGTTGCCGATGGCGGCGTCGAAGACCGTGCCGATGAGGGACTGCAGCACCTCGGTGAAGGCCACGCCGGGCAGGAGCTCGTTGTAGCGCTCGGTGAAGTTCTCGATGTTGGGACCGTCCACGACCGCGATGCGCAGCGAGCTGGTGGCGGGGTCGTTGAACACGCTGAGCTGCATCGAGATGTCGGTGGCGACGGCGAACACCCTCGAGAAGCGCTCGTTCATCTGGACGTAGAAGCTCACCTCGGTGTTGGGCCAGGTGATCTTGATGTGGCCGTCGGTGTCGGTGCCCTCGCCGTAGGTGAGCACGGGCGGCTGGCTCGGCGCGATGGCGATGAGCGCCGGCGAGTTGTCGGACGTGTACGCGCCGAGCTTGCCGCCGGTGAGGACGTCGATGAGGCCCGCCTTCAATTCGAACGCGCCCTTGGTGAGCTGATGGACCGCGTCCGGGGACGCTTCGATGCACAGCGCCCCCGAGTTGTACGCCGCGAACAGCGCCTGGTTGAGCGCCGGCGCCGCCAGGCTGGCGCCGAGCGAGTAGACCTGCCCGTCGAACACGCCGGTGAGCGGCTGCGCGTCGGGGACCTCGAATTCGAAGCCGCCGTAGAGGTCCGAGAAGTCGTTGCCCTCGATGTGGCGCACGCAGGGGTTCGGCACGGGGGTGTCGTCGGTGAGCGAGGGCGCGGCCTCGAAGCCCGACTTGAGGATCATGTCCATGCCCTGCGCGCCCGGAGACGGGTCGGGGGCGTTGACGTCGAAGGCGCCGGCGGTGGGTCCGACAGCGAAGCCCATGTCGAGCGCGGACGACGGGAGGATGCCGGGCGCGAAGCCCGCGAGGCTCAGGCGGCCCGACGCCGCGATGGGCGAGCCGTCGAATTGGTCGAGCGCGTTTCGCAGCGCGGTCTCGAGGAGCCCGGGCAGGAAGCCCTGGATGAGGTTGTTGACGAGGCCGGCGAAGGCGGCGGCGATGTCGACGAAGACGTTGCCGATGGCGCAGACGCCGCTGCACTCGGTGTCGCCGTTGGTGTCGACGAGGGCGTTGTAGTCGCTGCACTCCTCGGAGCAGACGCCGTCGCCGTCGGGCGTGCCGTCGTGACAGCTCACGGCGAAGTCGCAGCCGCCGCCGGGGCACTTGGGCGGCTTGTCGAGCGCGAGGTCGCCGGCGCCGAAGCCGCCGATGGACGCGCTGTTCACCGTGACGTCGATCTTCAGGCACTCGGGCGCGTTGTTGTCGCACTCGGCGTTGTTGCCCACGCGCGGCTTGATGGTGGCGTCGATGGACAGCGTGGTGAACATCGGGCGCCCGCCGAGGCCGCCGTTGGTCCCGAACAGGTCGCACGCCGCCGCGCCCAGGCCAAAGTCCGAGAAGATGCGCGCCTCGATGCCGACGGGGACGTTCTGCGCGACGATGTGGATGCCGTCGGGCTCACCGGGGTTCACGCCGACGAACTCCACCTGCAGGCCGTTCGCGAGCGCGTCGCCGTCGATGACCAGCGAGAGCGGGCGCGTCTCGTTGTCGTCGGCGTTGATGGAGATGCCGGCGCCGAGGTCGTGGCGGTTTCTATCGTGGATGACGAGCATCCCCGGGAACGCCGGGTCCGTGCCCAGGAGGCTGCCGAGGATGGGCCGGATGTTCTCGACGAGGAAGTCGAGCGCGTTCTGCGTCATGCGCATGCGCACGCCCTCGTCGACGAACTGGTCGCCGTTGGGCACCTGCGCGTTGGTCTGCGGGAAGTCGTAGGCGCTCTGACAGCCGCTCGAGCTCCCGCAGGAGAGCCCGCCGCCGCAGCCGTAGGTGGCGACGAGTGCGAGCGCGAGCATCACCGCGCGCGCGAGGGGGGAGCGTCGAGGGGACATGTACCCTCGATTGAACCAGAAGCAGCGCCAGGGAGCCATACGGATCTCCGCTAGAAGCCGACATCGCATTCGGCGTAGGGGATTATCGCACCTGAGGGTGACGCGGTGCGGCGGATCTCGAAATGGCCGCGGGCGCGCCCCCGTTGTCCCCGCAGCCGTCGAGCTCCCGCGCGTGCGGGGCCGATCGCAGGGGGCTCCGTGACGACGACGACGCGCATCCTCTACCTCGCCCTCGCCGACGCGCGCGGGCACCTCATGCGCGCGCACGTGCTGCGTGGGGTCCTCGCGGGGCGCGGCGTCGAGGTCGACATCGTCACCACCAGCGACGACGGCGCGCGCTTCCTCGCGGCGCTGGGGACGCCGGCGGCGGTGTTGCCCGGCGGCTTCGGCATGGAGCTCGGGCCGCGCCACGACCTCCGCCTCGGAGCGACCCGGCGCCGCGTGCTGCGCTATGCGATGCGCGAGCTCCGGCGCGACGTCGACGCGCTGCGGGCGCGGGCGGCGGGGTGCGCGCTCGTCGTCAACGACTCGTTTCACCCGGCGCTCCTCGGGGCGCACCTGTTCGCGCCGGAGCTGTTCGTGGTGCACGTGCACGGCGAGAACCTGCGCGAGACGGTGCGCGCGCAGTCCCGCCCGCTGCGCGTCGATCGCTGGCTGTCGCACGCGCGGCAGATCGTGCACGCCCTCGACGACGTCCCCGGCGTGGGCGCTCGCGGCGAGCTGCGTCTGCCGCCGGTGATCGCGCTGCCCTCGAGCGCGCCCGGGGCGGTGCGGGCCGCGCTCGCGCCGTCGGCGAGGGGCCTGGCCGCGGTGTACCTGAACCCGCACTACCGCGCGCCGTTCATCGCCGACCTCGTCGAGGGCGCCGTCGCCGACGCCGGGCTGGCGCTGTGCGGCGTCTCCGAGGTGTTCGCCGGGCGGCCGGGGTGGCGCGCCGCCGACGGCGCGTTCGTCGACGTCGTCGCCGCCGCCGAGGTGTTCGTGTCGGGCGCGGGCATGGGGGCGCTCGAGCAGGCCCGCGCGACGGGGACCCCGCTCGTGTGCCTCCTCGGCGACCAGGCGGAGCAGACGAGGAACGTCGCGGAGCGCGGGCTGCCGGCGGTCCACCTCGACGACCCCGGCGCGCGCGCGCGGCTCGCGCGCGCCCTCGCCTCGGTCCGAGGGACGAGGCGCGACGCGGACGGCCGACGCGAGAATCGCGCGCGTGCAGGCGATGTGGGGCGACGCGATCGGCTCGTTCATCGAGGAGGCCGCCCATGTCGACACGCGCCGAGACCGGCGCGCTCGACGACGTCAGCGCGCCGGCGGCGTGCGCGCCCGCGCTCCGCGTTCACCGCGCCGCGTTGGTAGGTCGACCTAGAGGGGGCGCAGGAGGCGGACATGCGCAGGCGGGCCATCGCCGCAGCCACGCTGGCGACCAGCGTCGCGCTCTTCGCGCGCGGCGTCGTGCGGACGCACCGGAGGGGGTGGCTGCGTGGCAAGGTCGTCGTCGTCACCGGCGGCACGCGCGGGCTCGGGCTCGCGCTCGCTCGCCGCTTCCTCGTTGAAGGCGCGCGCGTCGCCGTGTGCGCGCGCGATGAGAGCGAGGTGCGGGTCGCGCAACAGCTGCTGCCCGGCGCGCTCTGTCTGGCGTGCGACCTCACGGCGCCCGGCGCCGCCGCGGACCTCGTCGACAAGGTCGTCGCGCGGTACGGCGGCGTCGACGTCCTCGTCAACAACGCCGGCATCATCCAGGTGGGCGCGGCCGACGACATGACGCGCGAGGACTACGAAGCCGCGATGAACATCCACTTCTTCGCGGCGCTCGACGCCGTTCGCGCGGTGCTCCCGGTGATGCGGAGGCGCGGCGGCGGACGGATCGTGAACATCGCCTCCCTCGGCGGCAAGCTCGCCGTGCCGCACATGCTGCCGTACACCGCGAGCAAGTTCGCGCTCGTCGGTCTGTCGGAGGGGTTGCGCGCCGAGCTCGCGCGCGAGGGCATCGCCGTCACGACGGTGTGCCCGGGGCCGATGCGCACCGGGAGCCCACGCAACGCGACCTTCAAGGGGAAGCACCGAGACGAGTACGCGTGGTTCGCGGTCACCGCGGCCGCGCCGGGCCTCTCCATCGCCGCGGACCGCGCCGCCGCCCGCATCGTGCGCGCGTGCAGAAACGGCGCGTCCGAGGTCTTCGTGTCGCTCCCGGCGCGGCTCGTCGCGGAGCTTCACGGGATCTTCCCGGGGCTCAGCGGCGACGTCGCCGCGCTCGTGAACCGCGCGCTCCCGCACGCCGCCGGCAGCGACGCGCACCGCGGCAAGGACAGCGCGTCACGACCGTCGATCCTGACCGAGCGCAACGAGCGCGCCGCGGCCCGGCAGAACCAACCGTAGCCGGAGATCACGCGCGCGAAAGGGGCGCGCCCCGCGACGACGCCGTCACGCCAAGAGCGCGCAGCAGGTGACGCCGCCCTCGGCCTTGGCAAGCTCGCTGTTGTCGACCGGGACGACGCGGACGCCCTGCGCCCCGAGGCGCGCGCCGGTGCGCTCGTGCTCCCGCGGGTACACGACGACGTCACCGACCAGCAGCGCGTTGGCGGCGGCCGGCTCGTCGGGGTGCACCTCGATGAAGCGCCGCCCGTCGCCGTGCTCGAAGGCCGCCGGCGCCACGAACGCGGGGTTCACGAGGAGCGCGCCGCCGCCGACGTGCGTGCACGCCGTCTTCAGGTGCAGGCAGCCGGTGACGTCGACGGCGCGCACCGTCTTTCCGAGCGGCGCGAGCGCGCGGGACAGCGCCTCGATCCCCGCGTCGTTGGTGCGGGCCGTGCGGCCGACGTAGACGTCGGCGCCGACGACGAGGACGTCGCCGCCGTCGAGCGTGGCCGGCGCCTCCATGCCCACCAGGCGCTTGCCCTGCCGCAGGAGCGCGGACGCCACCGGCGCCACCTCGCCCCGACGGCTCTCCGCACCCGCCCGCGCGATGACGGCGACCGGGCCGACCGCGACCGCGGTGTCTTCGATGAACACGCAGTCGGGGTGCGCGTCATCCGCCGGCACCTCGAGCACGTGGAGCCCGAGCACGCGCAACACGTCGGCGTACGCCGCGTGTTGGCGGCGTGCGACGTCGACGTCGATGGGTGCGCGCGTGAGGTGCGTGAGCTCGCACTCCGCGAGCGTCGACGCGACCCCACGCACGAGGGCGGTGGGCACCGGAGCCGCTCAGGCCTGCGGCGCTTCGGCCGGCTTGCGCTCACCGCGGTCGAGCTCGCCGGGCTGCTTGCCCACGGCGGCGCGGCGCGAGAGGCGGATCTTGCCGTCGCGGTCGATGGAGAGCACCTTGACGACGACCTCGTCGCCCTCCTGCACCACGTCGGTGACCTTGGCCACGCGCTTGTCCGACAGCTCGCTGATGTGGATGAGGCCGTCGGTGCCCGGGAAGAGCTCCACGAAGGCACCGAAGTCCACGACCTTGCGCACGAGGCCCTTGTAGATGCGGTTCACCTCGGCCTCACGGGTGAGGTCCTCGATGATCTGCTTGGCGCGCTCGCCCGCTTCGCCGCCGACGGCCGCGATACGCACCGTGCCGTCGTCGGTGATGTCGATCTTGGCGCCGGTCTTGGCGACGATGTCGCGGATGACCTTGCCGCCCGGCCCGATGACGTCACGGATCTTGTCGGGGTTGATGCGGATGGTGGTGATGCGCGGCGCGAACGGCGACAGCTCCGTGCGCGGCGCCGCGATGGCGTCGGCCATCTGCTTCAAGATGGCGGCGCGGCCCTCCTTGGCCTGGTTGAGCGCCGCCGTCATGATGTCGCGCGACAGGCCCTCGATCTTGATGTCCATCTGGATGGCGGTGACGCCCTTGGACGTGCCGCACACCTTGAAGTCCATGTCGCCGAGGTGGTCTTCGTCCCCGAGGATGTCGGAGAGGACGGCGAGGTCATCGCCCTCCTTGATGAGCCCCATGGCGATGCCGGCGACGGGCGCCTTGATGGGCACGCCGCAGTCGAACAGCGCCATGGTCCCGCCGCACACGCTGGCCATCGAGGAGGAGCCGTTGGACTCCGTGATCTCGCTGACGACGCGGATGGTGTAGGGGAACTCGTCTTCGTTCGGGATCATGCGCGAGAGCGCGCGCTCCGCCAGCGCCCCGTGGCCGATCTCGCGGCGCGAGGTGCCGCGCAGCGGGCGCGCCTCGCCCACCGAGTACGGCGGGAAGTTGTAGTGGAGCATGTAGCGCCGGTAGCTCTCGCCGAGCAGGTTGTCGATCTTCTGCTCGTCATCCTTGGTGCCGAGGGTGACCGACACGAGCGCCTGGGTCTCGCCGCGGGTGAACAGCGCCGAGCCGTGGGTGCGCGGCAGCGCGGACACTTCGCAGTTGATGGGCCGGATCTCGTCGTAGGCGCGCCCGTCGAGGCGCTTCTTGGTCTTGAGCGTGTTGCCGCGCATGACGTCGTACTTGACCTCGCCGTACGCCTCGCTCACGGCCTTCTTCTTCAGCAGGTACTGCTCTTCGCCGAGGGCGGCCTTGGCCGCCTCGCCCACCTTCTTCTTCAACGCGTCGAGCGCGCCGTAGCGCTCGATCTTGTTGCGGATGGCGAGCGCGGCCTCGAGCTCCTTCGCGCAGGCCTTCTCCACGATGTCGAACAGCGCCTGATCCTTCACCGGCGGCGTGAAGGTGAGCTTGGGCTTGCCCATCACCTTCCGCATCTCGTTCATGGCGCCGATGATCTTCTGGCCCTCTTTGTGGGCGAAGAAGAGCGCGTCCACGAGCTGCTCCTCGCCGATCTCGCCCGCGCCGCCCTCGACCATGACGATGGCGTCCTTGCTGACGCTGACGACGACGTCGAGGTCGCACTCGGCGCGCTGGTCGCGGGTGGGGTTGACGACGAGCTTGCCGTCGATTCGGCCGACGCGGACGCCCGCGAGCGGGCCCGCCGTCTCCGACCACGGGATCTCGCTGGTGTTGAGCGCCATGGACGCCGCGCACAGCGCCATCACGTCGGTGTCGTGCTGGCCGTCGAAGGACACGACCGTGGCGATGACCTGCACGTCGTTTCGGTAGCCGTCGGGGAAGAGCGGCCGGATGGAGCGGTCGATGATGCGGCAGTTGAGGATCTCGGCGTCGCGCGGCCGGGCCTCACGCTTGAAGAACCCGCCCGGGATCTTGCCCGCGGCGTAGGTCTTCTCCTGGTACTCGACGGTGAGCGGGAAGAAGTCGATCCCTTCCTTGGGATCCTTGCTCTGGCACACCGTGACGAGGACGACCGAGTCGCCCCAGCGGCACCACACGGCGCCGCTCGCCTGCTTGGCGACGCGGCCGATCTCGAAGCTCAGCGGGGCGTCGCCGCCGACGTCGACGGAGACGGAGTGGAACTTCTCGGAATTGTGGGCGAGCGAAATCTCACCCGGCTTGGCAAACGACATCTGACTCTCCAAAGCCAGATGAACGGATGCGGCGGGGTCGCGAGTGTCGTCGTCGTTCGCGAGCGCGCCGCATACTTCATCTGGCGCAAAGCCTGGCCGGGACTCCGACCAGGGAAACAGAAAAGCGGGGCCAGAGAGGCCCCGCTTCCCGACGAACCGTTACTTACGAAGTCCGAGCTGATCGATCAGCTTCTTGTAGCGCTCGAGATCCTTGCCCTTCAGGTAGTTGAGCAGGCCCCGGCGCTGGGACACGAGCTTCAAGAGCCCGATGCGCCCGTGGTGGTCATGCTTGTGGATCTTGAAGTGCTCGGTGAGGCTGTTGATGCGCTCGCTCATGAGCGCGACCTGGACCTCGGGGGAGCCGGTGTCGCCGGTCTTCTGCGCGAACTTCTCGACGATTTCGCGCTTCTTTTCCACGTACATCGTTGAAACCTTCCTTGTCACCGCGGGCCCAGCGAAATTGCCGGGCGAGGGTCTGGGCGCGGGGTACGCACACCCGCCGGGGGTGTCAATGCAGGCGGAGCGGCGCGGGAACCGCTAGGATGGCGCGATGTTTCACGGGATGAGCGCCCTGCAGGTGGCGATTTCCATCGTCGGCGTCGGCGTCCTCATCGCCTGGCACGAGTTCGGCCACTACGTCGTCGCGCGGCTGCTGGGCGTGCGCGTGCTGCGCTACTCCATCGGCTTCGGACCGCGCTTGTGGCGGCTCGGCTTCCGGCGCAAGGACATCGACTACCAGATCGGCGTCGTCCCCATCGGCGGCTTCGTCCAGATGAAGGGCATGACGCCGCTCGAGGAGGGCGCCGTCGGCGACCCCAGGAGCTTCATCATGCGCCCCCGCTGGGTGCGCTTCCTCGTGCTCGCCGCCGGCCCCGGCTTCAACTACCTGATGGGCGCCGCGCTCTTCTTCCTCTACCTCGTCCTGTACCCCTCGCCGCTGGCAACCACCACGGTGCAGGTCGGCGTGGTCGCGGGCGCCCCCGCCGCCGCGGCCGGCGTCGAGGACGGCGACTTCATCGTCGACGTCGACGGTGAGCACTTCGACTCCGTGGGCGAGTTCAAGCAGCTCATCGGCAAAAAGAACGGCGCGCCCGTCACCCTCGACATCCTGCGCGGCACCGACCAGCGCGTCGCCATCCCGGTGACGCCGGCGCCGCTCGGCGACGGCTTCGTGATCGGCGTGGAGCCCGAGGTGCGCTACCCCGCCGCCAGCCTCGGCCTCACCGCCGCGGCCACGCTCGTGTGGTGCAAGGACGCCACCGTCAGCGAGCTGTCCGCCATCGGCGCGCTGTTCCGCCGGGAGCCGGGCGTCCAGCTCCAAAGCCCGGTGAAGATCGTGTCCCAGATGAAGGACGAGATCGCGCGCGGCGGCGGCTTCTTCCTGCGCTTCCTGGCGCTGCTGTCGGTGAGCATCGGCCTGTTCAACCTGCTCCCGGTGCCGGCGCTCGACGGCATCAAGATGCTGTTCCTGACCGTCGAGGGTGCCATTCGCAGAAACCTCCACGCGGGCTTCCAGGTCTGGGTGAACGCGCTCGGCCTCCTGGCGCTCCTCGGGCTCATGGTCGTGCTCATGGTGCGAGACGCCTGGGGCCTCATCGGTTGACTCAGGCGCTGGTCGGGCGCTGCGCGAGCCGCGCCTGCCGCCGGGCGAGCGCTTCGCGGGCGCGGCGTCGGTCCTCGTCGGTCTCGAGGATGAGCGCCGGCACCGACGTGGGCTTGCCGTGCGCGTCGAGCGCGACGAAGGTGGCGTAGGCCTTCATGGCCTTGTTGACCTCGCCGGTGAGGGGATCCTCGCTCCACACGGAGACGCCGCACTCCATCGACGTCCTGAAGGTGGCGTTCACCTGGCCGCGCAGGATGACGATGTGACCCTGGCGGATGGGCAGGAGGAACTGCAGCGCGTCGATGGCCGCGGTGACGACGACGCTCCGGCAGTGTCTCTGGGCCGCGATGGCGGCGCAGATGTCGATCCAGCCGGCGATCTGACCCCCGAAGATGTTGCCGAGCGAGTTGGAGAATTCAGGCAGCACGTGCTCGGTCATCTCCACGCGCGAGCGGGCGACGGAATGAAGTGGAGCGTCCGAGAGCATGCCGCACCATAGCGGCGCTCCCGCGCCCGGGTACACTCGGGGCGTGCGCCGCGCGGCCCTCCTGGTCCTGGTGATCGCGGGCGCCGCGTGCGGGAGGCCCGCCGGCCTCGCCTCCATCCCGGTCGCCCGCGCCACGCTCAGTGAGCTGAGCCTGGGCAAGCTCGCCGTCACCGCCGGCGGCGAGGTCGGCGGCGCCCGGCTGCACATCGAGGAGCCCGACGGCACCACGCACGAGGCCGGGCTCACCGCGAGCGGCGCCCTCGCCGGGCCCGCGTTCGGCATGGGCTTCACGCTCCTCGACGGCGACGGCGAGTATGACCTCTCCGCCGTCGACGACCCTCACGGCGACGACCTCATCGGTCCCTTCGACGGCTTCACCGCCGACGGCGCCATGTTCGCCGGCGCCGGCTTCCACTCGCTCGAGAACGACCGCCACGCCGTGGTGAAGATCGGCGGCTTCGAGCTCGACCTGGGCATCGATTCTGTTCGCCGGCGAGGAGTGGGTCACGTTCGATGTGTCCGCGGAAGATTGCGGCAACAACCTCGACGACGACGGCGACGGAGACGTCGACTGCGCCGACAGCGACTGCGCCTGCGTCGAGCAGGACTGCGAAGACGGCGTCGACAACGACCTCGACGGCGCCGTCGACTGCGACGACCCCGACTGCGCCCAGGTGTTCGCGTGCGAGCGGCGCACGGACGCGGGCGTCGTCGACGCCGGCGACCTCGACGGGGGCGACCTCGACGCCGGTGACGCCGACGCGGGCGTCGTCGACGCGGGCGACGCCGACGCGGGTGGCGCATGAGGCGCGCGCTCGTCCCCCTGGTGCTGGCGCTGGCGACAGGCTGCGGGCCGGTCGATTTCGCGGACGTCCAGGTGTCCCAGGCGCGGCTGGTCTCTCTCAGCACGCTCGACGTCACCGTGTTCGGCGGGCTCGGCGGCGGCGACGGGCGCATCAGCCTCGTGGATGTCGACGGCAACGCGTTTTCTGGCAAGGTCCACGTGAACGTCGGCACCGTGGGCTCCATGCTCGAGCTCGCCATCGAGAGCTTCGACGGCGCGCAGTTCGATCTGGGCGCAGCGGGCACGGTGACGGCTTCGGACCTGCTCGGCGGCTACGAGGGCTCCCACGACAGCGCGGCGCTGCTGGTGGGCCTGTGCGGCTACGACCTCGAAAACGATCGGCACGTCAGGCTCGAGGGCGGCGGGGGCCTGGCGGGATTCTCGTTGTACGCGGGGCACTTGTGGGCCGAGATCGAGCCCGCCGGCGACCTCGAGCCCGCGCCGTAGCGGCTTGCGCGGCAGCGGGGCGTCTGTTACGGGTAGGCAACTCTTTCCGCCCGCTGGCCGGCCGCGGTCCCCCGAAACGGGGAGGCGCTCGACCTAAGGGCACCGAAGGCCCCGTAACCCCATCATGGGGGCGCTGAAGGCGCACGGACTTCGCGGACGACCTTCCTCACGGGCACCCGCCCGAGCGACGCACGCCGAAATGATTCGCACGTCGACAACCGGGGAACATCTACCCAGCGAAGCACGGGGTCGCCAACACAAAGGCGTCCTGCATGCAGAAGCAAATGATCATCAACGCGAGCGCATCCGAAGAGATCCGCGTCGCGATCATCGAGGGTGACCGGCTCGTCGACCTCGACATCGACAACACGAGCCGCAGCAAGCAAAAAGGCAACATCTACAAGGGCATCGTCGCCAACGTCGAGGACAGCCTCGAGGCGGCGTTCATCGAGTTCGGAGACGACAAGCAGGCGTTCCTCGCCCTCTCCGAGATCAGGCCGAGCCTCTACCCGCCCGAGCTGAAGGGCCAGCGCCGCCCCAAGATCTCCGACGTGCTCAAGCGCGGCCAGGAGATCGTCGTCCAGGTCACCAAGGACGAGATCGGCAACAAGGGCGCCGCCGTCACCACCTACCTCTCGCTGCCCGGCCGCTACGTCGTGCTCATGCACTCCGACGACAGCGGCGGCGGCATCTCGCGCAAGATCGACGACGAGCACGCGCGCCGCCGCGCCCGCGACATGCTCAGCCACATCGAGGTGCCCGAGGGCATGGCGGTCATCATCCGCACGGCCGGCATGAACCGCCCGATGATCGACCTCTACCGGGACCTCAAGGCCCTGGCCAAGATGTGGGAGCAGATCGATCGCGGCGCCCAGCTCGGGAGGGCGCCGACGCTCCTGTATCGCGAGCCCGACCTCGTGGTCCGCACCATCCGCGACTACCTCGGGCCCGAGATCGCCAAGGTCGTCATCGACAACGAGGACGAGTACGAGGAGCTGAAGAGCTACTTCGAGGAGCGCAGCCCCGACGCGCTCGACCTGCTCGAGCACTACACCGGCCGCCAGCCCATCTTCGAGAAGTTCGGCATCGAGGGCGAGATCGAGGAGCTGTTCGAGCGACAGGTGAAGCTGCCGTCGGGCGGCTACCTCGTCATCGACCAGACCGAGGCCCTCGTCGCCATCGACGTGAACTCAGGGCGCTCCACCAAGGAGGTCGACCACGAGGCCACCGTCTACAAGACCAACGTCGAGGCCGTCCGCGAGATCGCGCGGCAGCTCCGGCTGCGCGACATGGGCGGCATCATCGTCCTCGACCTCATCGACATGGCCAACCGCCGCCACGACCGCGACGTCGAGCGCGCGCTGCGCGACGCGATGCGCGACGACAAGGCGCGCATCAAGGTCGGCCGCATCTCCGAAAACGGCACGCTCGAGATCACGCGCCAGCGGCTGCGCCAGGCGCACCGCCTCGTCTCGTACACGCCCTGCGCCCACTGCGCCGGCACCGGCGTCGTGCGCGACCCCAAGGGTCTCGCGCTGTCGGCGTTGCGCCAGCTCTCGAACCGCGTGTCAAAGACCGCACAGCACCTCGCCCGCCTCACCGTGCGCGTGCCGGTCGACGTCGCCAACATCATCAACACCACCAAGCGCCGCGAGCTCCTCGAGATGAGCGAGGAGCACCAGTGCGTCGTCGACGTGCAGGCCGACGTGCGCCTTCAGGCCAGCGAGATCCGCTACGACGAGGAGCGGCGCGGCCGCGCCGGCCTCGACGCCGCGCAGGCCGTGCGCGATCCCCGCCTCGCCGAGGGTGAGCGCGGGCGGCGCCGCGGCCGCCACCGCCGCGACGACAACACGTCGGCGTTCGCGGGCCAGACCATCCCGCCGCCGTCCATCGGGCCGCTGCCGCAGTTCCTCGCCGAGGACGAGGCCATCCTCGAGGCCGACAAGCGCGCCGCCGAGGAGGAGGCGCGCCTCGCCGAGCTGAGCGCCGAGGAGCGCGCGGCGGAGGTCGGCGAGCGCATCAGCGACGACCGCCCCCCGCGCCGGGAGCCGCGCGCGGCGCCCGCCGCCGCCGAGCACTACGACGATCCGTTCAGCGAGGCGCTCTTCGGCGCCGCCCCCGCCGTCCCCCTCGAGGCCGCCGAAGCGCCGGCGCCCGAGGGCGACGCCGACGCGGCCGCGGCCGAGGGCGAGCGCGCGGGCCGTCGCCGTCGACGCCGCCGTCGCGGTCGCGGGCGCGGGCGCGCCGGTGAGGGCGAGGCCGCCGCCGGCGCCGAGGGCAACGAGAGCGCCGACGAGCACGGCGACGAGCATGACGAGATCGAGGAGCCCGAGGACGCCGAGCGCGCCGCCGCGGAAGGCGACGACGACGAGGGCCGCGGCGACGACGACGACGGTCACCTCCGCGAGGCGCCCGCGCCCGTCGAGGCGGCCGCCGCGGACGCGAGGACGACGAGGGCGACGAAGAGGGCAAGGAGGCCGCCGGCGAGGCCGCGCTCGGGCCCGACGGCAAGCCGCGCCGCCGCCGCCGCTCCCGCCGCGGGGGCCGCGGACGCCGTCGCGAAGGGGCGAGCGAGGGGGCCGCGCCCGAGGCCGCGCCGCCGCCGAAGGTCGCCGAGCCCGCGCCGACCGAGTAGGTGCGGCACGAGCGGAGGGTCAGAGCGCGCGCCCGCGGCGCGCTCGGCTCACCAGCGTTCGCCGGGATCCTTGTTGCCGCTGTCGACGAGGGTGGAGCCGGTGGTCATCGAGTTCGCGGCGGCCAGACCGGCCGAGACCTGGGCGCGGAACTCGGGCGCCACCGTGGAGAGATCGCGGGACGGGTCCTTCTGGGGCGCGCCGGTGAACGTGGGCTCGTCGTCGCCGAGGAGCTGGCGGGCCCGCTTCCTGCGGCGGTGCTCATCCTGCTCCTCGGGCGTCCACTCATCGACGCCGGAGAAGCCGAGCGACCGCTTGAGCTTGCCGAGGCCTGATTTGGCACGGCCGACGGCGCCCTTGGCCGCGCGCCCGACCTGCGCCGCCCCGCCCTTCCCCTGACCGGTCCGAAGCTCGCGCACGGTTTCGCGCATGCCCGAGAGCCCGCGCTGGAGGAAGTTCTGTTCAGGCATGGGGGCCAGTGTAGCAGCCCGGCACCGGCGCTGGCTTGTGCGCGGCGTTACGGGGTGTTTACCCCGCCGATTCCGTGGTCTAGCAGGCTCGAAAACGGCCGTGTTCCGCCGGCTTACGGGCCTGGCATTCGAGTAGCGTCATGGATATTGGGTTCGTCTTTTTCGGGGTCGCGGCGTTGGCTGCGATCTATTTCGCCGTGCAGTGGAACTCGCTGCGCCAGTTGAAGGCGCCGGCGCAGAACAACCCCGAGCTCGAAAAGAAGCTCGAGGCTGCGCGGGCCGAGCTCGTCGCCGCGAAAGAGGAGACCCAGCGGAAGTCCAAGCAGCTCGAGGAGGCGCGCGAGGAGACCAAGAAGAAGCTCCGCCGCGAAGGCAAGAAGGCCGAGCGCGAAGAGGCGCAGAAGTCCGGCAGCGCGGACCCGCGTGACGTCGAGATCCAGGGGCTCAAGAAGGGCCTCTCCTCCCTCGAGGCCCAGCTCAACGCCGCCAAGCGCGACGTCGAGAAGGCCACCGCCGAGCTCGATCGCGTTCGCGTGGACGCGCGCGGAGAGACCGAGGGAGCCCACAAGGCCCGCGAAGAGGCCACCAGCCAGAGGAAGAATCTCGTGGATGAGAACGCCGCTTTGAAGAAGACGCTCGAAGAGCTTCGCACGGCCAAGAAGAAAGACAGCGAGCGCCCCGACGTGCCGGGCACCGCGCTCGACCTGAAGAGCCTGCCGCCCGAAGCGGTGCAGGAGCTCGCTCGCTACTTCCGCAAGGGCGAGGAGTTCGAGCGGCTCTACGCCGTCGCCCAGGGCCAGCTCCAGCTCGCCCAGGATCGCTTCCAGGAGCTGCAGCGGCGCTACTTCGCCGTGTGCCGCGAGCTCGCCCTCGTGGCGGGCGTCGAGGCCGGCAGCGACGACGAGGCCAAGAAGGCGGCCGAGGGCGTCGTCGCCGGCACCGACCAGGTGGCGCGCGCGGGCACGCCGGCGCCCGCGTCGGCGGCGGCGGCCCCCGGAGAGGGCGGCGAAAAGAAGAAGCGCCGCCGCCGCCGTCGTCGCAAGAAGACCGGCGCGCCCGGTGAGGGTGCCCAGGCGGGTGCCGCCGACGAGGCCGGTGACGACGAGGCCGCCGACGACGAGGGCGCCGACGACGAGGGCGCCGAGGGCGAAGAGGGCAGCGCCGCGTCGCCGTCCGAGGGCGCCCCGACGAGCGCACCGCAGGAGGCCGCGCCCGCCGGCAAGCAGGACGCCCAGGCGGCAGCGCCCCAGGCGGCAGCGCCCCAGGCGGCGGCCCAGACCGAGGCGGCCCAGACCGAGGCGGCCCAGACCGAGGCGGCCCAGACCGAGGCGGCCCAGACCGAGGTGCCCAAGGCCCACAGCGAGGCGGCCAAGACCGAGGCGCCGCAGGCTGCGGCGCCCGCGGCCGAGGCCTCGCAGGCCGACGCCGAGCCGCAAAAGGACGCCGCCGCGCCCGAGGGCGAGGCGTCCACGGAGCGGGACACCAAGGACGGTGAGGGCTCCACGCCGGCGCCCGTGTCGGCCTGAGCCGGCGACCATGCCGTCGCGCCGCGTCGACGACGAGCGGAGGGTGCCGTGATGCACGGTTTCCAGGTGGCGCTGCTGGCGTCGCTGCTCGTCGTCGCCGCGGTGCACACCAAGAGCCGGCTGTCCGGCGCCATCGCCGCGAGCGCGTGGTGCGTCGGCGCCGTCGTCTTCGGCGCCCTCATGTTCCCGTCGCACGGCCCGCTGGTGTTCCTCGGGGTGCGCACGCCGCCCTGGCTCTACTTCGCCTTCCTCGGCGGGCTCCTCGTGTTCAACCTCGCCGTCGTCGCCCGCGGTATCCGGAGCACGCGGCACCGCGCGCGGGACCCTCACGGCTCGAGGCAGGCGGGCGCGTAAGGGGACTGCGCGCGCCACGCCAGCGCGGCCCGCGGGGGCGAACGATCACCGCCGCGCTTTGGTGGCGGGCGCCGGGCACAGCTCGATCACGAGGCGGGCCATCACCAGCCACGGGGGCTGCCGCGACCCCTTGAGCAGGCGATCGGACTCGGCGAGGCGCGCGAGCCGCGCGCCGTGGCCCCGCATGTCGAGGGCCTTGGCCGCCTTCATCGTCGCCGACAGCCGGTCGCCGAAGAGGTTGAGCGCGCGCGCCGGGTCGCCGCCGTCGTCGAGGATGGCGCGGGCGCGCGCGATCTGCCGCAGTTGCCACGCCAGCAGCCCCACGATGCGCAGCGGCTCCTCGCGCGCCGCCTGCAGCGCCGCCAGCGCCGACAGCGCGCTCCTTGCGTCCTGCACGGCGACGGCGCGCGCGAAGGCGAAGGCGTCCTCGAGGTGCGTGTCGGCGACGTGCTTTTCGACGAGCCCCGCGGAGACGGCGCCGCCGTCGTCGGCGACGAGCGCCAGCTTCTCGAGCGCGCGCTCGAGGAGCGTGAGGTCCGCGCCGACCGTGGCCGCGAGCGCGTCGACGGCGTCCCTGTCGAGCTTGAGCCCGTGGCGCTTGGCGCGCCGCAAGACGTGCGTGGGCATCTCGCGCTCTTTCGGGTGACCGAAGCGGCACAGGAGCGCCTTCTTGTCGACGAGCTTGGGCAGCTTGTCGCGCATGTCCATATCGCCGAACACGAGCGCCAGCACCGTCTCCGGCGACGGCCGATCCAGGTACTCATCGAGCGCCGACAGCCCCGTCTCCTTGATGTGCTCGGCGTCGCGCACCTCGACGAGGCGCCGCCGCGCCATCACCGGCAGCGTGCGGCAGAGCGTGGCGATCTCGGGCATGCCGCGCTCGCGCGCGCTCACCCGATCGTGGTTGAAGTCGGCCATGCCGCCCTCGAGGGCGCGGCGGCGCACGATCGCGAGGGCGTCGTCGACGTACACCCGCTCGGCGCCGCCCATCGCCACCACCGGCGGCAGCTCACGGCCCTCGATGATCTCGAAGAAGGTGTCGGCGTCCTTGGGCACGCGCCCGCATTGCACGCGCTCGCTCGCATTGCCACACCCCGGGGCGGCGGACGAGCCGCCGCGCCACGCCGCCCCAGGGATCCCGTCAGCGACAAAAGGACAACGCCGTGCTCGTCGACAGCCACACCCACCTCGACGCCGAGCGCTTCGACGGCGACCGCGCCGCCACCATCGCGCGCGCGCGCGCGGCGGGCGTGGAGCGCATGGTCAACGTGGGCTGCGATCTCCCGTCGTCGGAGCGCTCGCTCGGCCTCGCCCACACGCACGCCGACATCTTCGCCACCGTCGGCATCCACCCGCACGAAGCCAAGCTCGCCCCCGACGGCTTCGACGACACGCTCGTCGCGCTCGCCGCCGACCCGCGCTGCGTCGCCGTCGGCGAGTGCGGCCTCGACTACCACTACGACCTGTCGCCGCGCGACGTGCAGCGCGCCGTCTTCGCGCGCCAGATCGCGGCGGCGCTGCGCGCGCACAAGCCGCTCGTGCTCCACATCCGCCCCAAGGACGGCCGCGACGCCTTCGACGACGCGCTCGAGATCCTCGAGGGCGAGGGCGCGCGCGACGCCGGCGGCGTCTTTCACTGCTTCACCGGAACCGTGGAGCAGGCCAAGCGCGCGCTCGACCTCGGCTTCTACCTGTCCATGCCCGGCGTCGTGACCTTCAAGAGCGCGGGCGAGCTCCCCGAGGTGGCGCGCATGGCGCCGGGCGACCGGCTGCTCGTCGAGACCGACGCGCCCTACATGGCGCCGGTGCCCCACCGCGGCAAACGCAACGAGCCGGCCTTCGTGGCGCTCACCGCGGCGTTCGTGGCCGAGGTGCGCGGCGAAGACCGGCGCGCGTTCGTCGAGGCGACAGGCGAAAACGCCTGCCGCCTCTTCAGCTTGTGACGCGACGGGAGGGAGCGCCCGCGTCGTTCAGTTGCACTGCACGATGAACGAGTCGGTCTGCACCAGCCCGCCCAGACGCACCGTGACGGTGTTGAGCTGGTTGCCGGTGACGTTCCCGCAGTCGGCGACGAGGGTCGCCTTGAACACGGGCGCGTGCAGCGCGGGCATCGACTTGCACTCGGGCAAGATGCGGCTCACGCGGTCGCCGAAGCCGCACGCGGCGGCGTCCACGGCGGCGTCGACGTCGCCGACGACCTTCGCCCCCTGGCCCTCGAGCGTGACGGAGGCGCGCTCGGTGAAGCCCGGGTTCGGGCAATTCCCGTTCCCATCCGAGAAGAGATAGGACAGCTCGAACGAGCCGGTCGCGCTGAGGTTCGGCAGCGGGCACCGCGCGATCCTCTGGCCGCCGGCGGTCTCCGTGCACACGGCGGTAATGCCGCCGCCCGCGGCGCAGCTGTGGCTGGTTCCCGGGGTCTCGGTGCACGCCTCGCCGATCTCGGCGAAGCCGCTGCCGACCTCGAGGACGTGGGTGGTGAGGAAGATTCTGGGTGTCCGCGTCCCACACCTTGTTGGTGCGCGTGGTGCCCGCGAGCGTGGGGAAGCCGAAGACGCCCTGGCCGTCGACGTCGAGGAACTTGTCGGTGTTGGCCACCTTCTCGATGGGCGTGTTCTCGAAGCGCACGGCGTTGGTGAAGTCGTCGCGCACGCAGTTGTCGTTGACGTCGAGGAACGGCTCGGGCAGGTCGACGAACGCGTCGCCGAGGACCGGCTCACCCTCGTCCATGCGGCCGTTCGAGTTGCGATCGTCGAAGTCGAAGACGCCGTTGCCGTTGGTGTCCGAGAAGGCCTCGGCGCCGCGCGTGGAGGCCATGATGGTGCGCAGGCCGTCCTGCGGGCACGTCGTCACGCCGGTGAAGTCGAAGCAGCCGAGGTTGGCGGGGCAGTCGTCGCCGTCGACGAAAGAGATGCCCCCCGAGACGCCGGTCAAGCAGCTCACCGGGAACCCGCCGGCGCGATGCTCGGCGATGTACGTGCGGATGACGGCGCGGGCGCCGGTGCCGGTGGTGTCGTTGGCGACGTCCTGCGCGGTCGGCGGGCTCAGCAGGATGCTGGCGGCGTCGGTGGCGTCGACGAGCCCGTCCGGGATGAGCGGACAAAACGCCGCCGTCCCCGGATCGTTGCACAGCGCGATGAGGTTGCACGGCGTCGTGATGGTGTCGTCGAAGCACGCCTGGGCGTCAGCGACGGTGAAGGGGTTGCCGGTGGCGGCCGTCTGCAGCTCGCTCTCGCTTTGCGGCAGGATGGGCGCGTAGCTCCACGACGACACATCGGTCCTCGGATCGAGGAAGTTGTTCGAGCCCACGGACACGGTGGCGGCGCCGCCCTGCGTGGTCTCGGCGGCGGCCTCGTTGCCCGCCTCCGCGTTGAACTGCACGATGAGGCCGTCCACGGTATTGGTGAAGCGATCGACGAGCTCCGCGGTGCACGACGCCGTCCACGGCACCGACACGGCGGTCTGATCGCAGACCAAGAAGCTCGTCTCGAAGCTCGGCAGGCCGCTGACGATGGCGATCGGGCTGGACGTGCCGACCCGAATGACCGGGTTGCCGTCCGAGTCGCGCGCGGCGACCGCCGTGGCGATGACGGTGACGGGCCCGGGGTTGGTGCCCGCAGACAGGGTGGTGGACACGGTGCCGTCCGCGGCCGAGGTGTCCTCGGGTTGCACCGTGATGGCCGGGTCGGCGCTCACGTTCTTGCTGAACGTGACGGGCACGTTCGGCAGCGGCTGGCCCCTGTCGTCGGTGAGCCTGAAGGTCACCTGCGCCGTGGAGGGGAGCGAGCTGCCGAGGACGCCGAGGGCGGCGTCGGGCACCACCGAGACGAACTCGATGTTCTGCAGGATGGGCCCGCGATCGATGTGGATGGTGAGCTCGGCGTCGGCCGTGCCGCCCGCACCGTCGCTGCCCGTGCCGATGAGGTCGGCGTTGCTCGTGGGGACGGGGTCGCCGTCCTGACACACGACGTCGACGGTGGCCTCGCCGTTTCCGTCGAAGGTCGAGATGGTCTGCGCGGCCGGATCGCCTGTGGCGAAGCGGATGAAGCCGGTGGAGCTCGCGGGAATGGTGAGCTGCACGGACCCGCCGCTCACCGCCGCGTCGTCCTTCGTGAGGGAGACCGTCACCGTGGTGGTGCGCTGGGCGGCGTTGCCGGTCGACAGCAGCGTGAGCGGATCGTTGCTCAGGTTGAGCGTGAGCTGGCCCGGCGGGTTGACGACGAGCGTGGCCTCGTCCGTCTTCGCCGGACCGATGCTCGGCTGGAAGGTGCCGTCGATGACGGCGTTCGTGACGTCCGTGACCGCGGTGGTGGCGATGTCGGCCGTTGCCTGGCCGGAGCCGTCGAGGGTGACGTCGAGGGTGGCGTTGCCGCCGAAGCTGGCGGCGGTGGAATTGATTGTCAGGCTCACGACCGCGCCGGCCGCGGGCGTCCCGTCGCTGTCGTTGCCGATGACGGTGAGGGTGTCGGGGCTCCCGCCCTTGATGCTGGTCTTGTCGAGCGTCAGGGTCAGCGTGGCCTGGTTCACGAACGCGCGCACGATGATGTCGGCGCTGAAGCTGGCGTTCCCGGTGGCGACGGTGACGGTCGCCGTCTCCGCGACGCTCGGCGCGTGGAAATCGAGGTGCGCCACGCCGTCGGTGGGCGTGACGTTGATGTTGGCGGTGCCCTGCGCGGCCCCGGTCTGCGACAAGACGTTGGTCTGCGGGTTGACGCCGTCGGCGACCGCGGTGGCGGACACGGCGAGCGCCTTGTCGAACGGGATGGTGACGCCTTGCGACGTCTGCGAAGCGTCGATCTCGATGTCGCAGACGCTCGCGCCGTCGCCCTGGATCGCGTTGCAGGCGTTGGTGTTGATCGTGACGACGACGTCCCCTTGCGGCGGGACGCAGGTGACGGTGATGGACGCCGAGGCATCCCCGTTGGTCGCCGTGAGGACGACGCCGGCGTTCGCGTCCTGGGTGCAGATGAAGTCGAGGTCGAGCGCGCCCTGCGCGGAGGGATCCGCCGTCAGGCTGTCACCGGCGACGATGTCGCCGTCGCGCGGCGCGAGCGAGCCCTGCCCCGCGGGCACCGTGACGGTGATGGCCTTGGTGTCGGGTTTCCTGTCCTTGCCGATGGCGGACAGCGAGATCTGCAGGCGCGACACGCCGTCGGATTGCACCGAGGAGCCGCCCGGAAAGCGCGCGACGAGGGACGCCTGGCCGCCGATCTGGGGTTCCTGGCCGCCTCCGCAGTCGCAGCCGGAGCCGATGGCGCCGACGGCGATTCCAGCGAGAACGAAACAACGGGCGACACGCATGAGGATCCTCCAAACGAACGGGAGCACATGTGACCCCGGGCTGCGGCCGGGAGTCAAATTGCAGGCACGTGCGCCCCGGAGTCTCCCTCGGACGTCGCCGGTCCGCAAAGAAGCTGCAGCGGGCGTCGTGTTGGGAGACGGAGCCGACGACGAGGTGCGATCGACACCGACATCGACACCGCGACGGCCTCGTCAGGGGCTCAGCTTTTCGACCGCCCGCCGCGACGCCGCCATGGCGCGCCGCGACGCCGCGCCGGACAGGACGAGGTGGAGGGCCGGCGACGACAACGCCGCGCGCGCCAACCTCCGCACCTCCTCCGCCTTCACGCGCCGGATCTCGCCCACCGCCTTGCGCGGCCGAAACGGCTCGCCGAAGAGCACGCCCTTCCCCGCCGCCTCCGCCACCGCCGACGGATCGTCGAGGGAGTCGCGCATGTCACGCGCGTACCGGGCGGCGATGCGGGACATCTCGTCGGGCGTCGGCGGCCGCGCGACGACGCCGCGCAGCTCCCGGCACAGGGCGTCGACCAGGGGCCCGACGTGATCGGGGCGCACGCTGCCGCCGAGCTCGAGCACGCCCTTGTCCTCATAGAGATCGGCCATGGCCCACACGGAGTAGGCCAGGCCGTCGCGATCGACGATGCGCGCCTGCAGCCGCGAGGCCGGCCCGTCGTCGAGCAGCCGCGCGAGCACCTGCGCCGCCGCCGCGTCCTCGTGGCGAAAGCCCGGCAGCGGCGCGCACAGGCGCGCCGTGGTCTGCGGCGCCTCCGTCTCGATGAGCTGGACGCGGCTGCGCTTGGGCGCCGGCGGCGGGGTCCCGTACGGCGGGTGCGATCCGCGGGGCACGCGGCCGAAGCGCCGCCGCGCCGCCGACGCCACCGCCCGGGGCGACAGCGGCCCCGCGATGCTGACGACGACGTTGTCGCCGACGTACGCGCGACGGTGGAAGTCGCGCACGGCGATCCGATCGAAGCGGCGCAGGAGCGTGGGCGTCCCCTCGATGGAGCGGGCCAGCGGGTGGCCGGCGAACACGCGGGCGAAGAGCGCGTTTTCGGCATCGATGTCGTGCCCCTGCTCGTCGAACAGCTCCGCGATCTCCTCCTCGACGATGGAGCGCTCGACGGCCAACGACGAGAAGCGGGGCGCGGCGATCATGCCGGCGAGGAGGTCGAAGGCGTCGTCGAGGCGGTCGGGATCCACGCGCGTGTCGTAGGTGACACGGTCGCGGTACGTGGCGGCGGCGACGTCGCCGCCGAAGTCGTCGGCGCACAACGTGAGCGCGCGGACGTCCTTGTGCTTGTCGGTGCCGCGAAAGACCATGTGCTCGACGAGGTGGCTCATGCCCCACGTCTCGTCGTCCTCGTGCACCGGGCCGCCGCGCAACTGCACCCAGACGTGCGCGCGCGACAACGACTTCAACTGCGCCGTGAGCACCCGCACGCCGTTGTCCAGGACGGTCATGTCCATCTTCATCTCACGCCATCTCGGGCGCGAGGTGCCGCGCCACTTCGAGGACCACCTCGGCGGGGATGCCGCCCTTGTGGGCCGCGTCGAGGAACTCCGGCGGCGGCGCGGCCGCGAAGCGCACCGGCGCTCCGCCCGGGTGAAAGAGGGCGAGCGACAGCGCGTGCAGGCCGATGTGGGCCGCGCGCCCGCCGCCGTAGTGCCGGTCGCCGACGAGCGGGTGGCCGGCCTCGGCGAGGTGGACGCGGAGCTGGTGGGTGCGGCCGGTGCGCGGGGCGCACAGGGCGAGCGCCGCGGTGGTCCCCCGCGCGAGGACGGTGGCGAGGGTGACGGCGGGGACGCCGTCGGCGTCGACGCGGATGCGGCCCTCGCCGTCGCGGGCGCGCGTCAGGGGCCAGTCGAGGCGGGCGCGCGTCCACTCCGGCTGGCCGGCGACGAGGGCGAGGTAGCGCCGCTCGGCCGTGCCCTCGACGAGCTGGCGGCCGACGCTGTGGGCGGCGTCGGAGCTGCGGGCGAAGATCACGACGCCGGTGGTGTGGGTGTCGAGGCGGTGGGCGGCGTGGAGGAAGGCGGTGTCCTCGCCGAGCGCCTTGAGCGCGTCCTCGAGCCCCTTTTTGAGCGTGCCCCGGCTGCCCTCGCGGGTGGGCTCGGTGGGGACGCCCGCGGCCTTGTCGACGACGACGACGGCGCCGTCGCACGCGAGGATGCGCGGCGCGGGGGCGGGGCGCGAGGACCCGGGGGCGTCCACGGAGGCGTCGATGCGCGCGCCGGCGCGGACGGCGCGGGAGCACACCTGCACGCGCTTGCCGTCGACGAAGACGCTGCCGTCCTCCACCAGGCGGCGCGCCTGGCGCCGCGAGATCTGCGGCAGGAGCCTGGCGACGACGACGTCGAGGCGCTGGCCGGCGAGCTCTTCGGGGACCACCACGCGCATGTCGTTGCTCTTCTAGCATCCCTCGGGCTGCACCGGCCTGCCCCGGCATCCGGCGCGGTCGATCCCGTTTGGGGCGGGAAGCTTGCAGCTTTTCATGGCCGGTCTTTAGGATGTGCGCCGTTTCAACCGAGGTCTCATGGCCAAGAAGCCGAATCCCGCAACCGACGCCCCAGACAAGCCCCCCGCCGAGCCGACCGTTCCGGCGACGGCACCACCGGTGGAGGGCAAGGTCGCGCATCCGACGGAAAAGACCACGCGCCACCTGCGCGCGCCCATCGAAATCCGTGTGGAGATCACGGCGCGCAACCAGAGCTTCACGACGACGTCACGCAACATCGCCCTCGGCGGCATCAGCTTCGAGTCCAACCAGGAGTTCCGCGTCGGCGATCTCGTCAACGTGCTGCTCTACATCCCGGTGAAGAAGGAGCTCGACCTGTTGAAGGTCGCCTCCGAGGTCGTCTGGGTGGAGGACCTGAACGGCTCGTTCATGGCGGGCGCCGCGTTCCGCAAGTTCGCCCCGGGCGACGAGCGCCGGCTGCGCGCGTGGCTCATCGAGTCCGTGCGCGCGCAGAAGGCCGGCCGGCCGCTGGCTTGATCAGCGCGGCCGCTCCCTCCGGTCGCTGATCGCGGGGGACGAGCCCGCCTGCGCTCAAAACGGGAAGTCGGAGTAGTGAAGGACGAGCCAGGTGTCGTCCTTCTGGTGCGCGAGCAGCAGGTGGTGCTCGGTGTCGCCGTCCTCTTCGATGCCGTGATCGAGGACCTCGAGGCTCTTGTACTGGGAGGCCGGGGCGAAGGCGCGCTCGGCGGCGGTGGCGACGTTGCCGAGGCGCTTTTCGATGTCCTTGCCGACGTCGGGATCGTCGGCGTTGTCGCGCTCCTCGGAGCCGACGTCGCGGAGGGTGCCGGCGAAGTCCGCGATGGCCGCCGAGCCGCGGGTGGAGTCGAACCAGTCCGACACCTCTTTGTCGGTGAGGTCGTCGTAGCCGACGATGTCGCGCAGGATGTCCGCGCGCGACTTGCTCTTCGGATACGTCGAGACCTCGATGTACTTGCCGTAGTCGTTGATGTCCGGGATCTCGGTGCCCTTCACGGCGTCCTTGAGCTTCTGCAGCGCCGCGCCGGCGCCGGCGCCGGTGGGGGCGCGGCCGCGCAGGATGAGGAGATCGTCGACGAGGTCCGCGGGCAGCTTGCGGATGTCGGCGAGGCTGACCTTGCCGTCCTTGCCCGCGGCCGTGCTGAGGTTGGCGCGGACGTAGCGGGCGCCGCTGTCGATGACGGTGTCGGCGTTCGCCCAGTGCTTCCCGGTGTGATCGAAGTAGTTGCGCGCGTTGTCCGCGTAGGGGCCGGTCATCTCCTCGGCCTTGTGGGGCGTGAGGCGGCCGCTGTCGCCGGCGGCGTCGCGCACGGCGGCGGCGAAGCCGCGGGTCCAGGCGTTGGCGGCTTTGTCGACGGTGGGGGTGGTGCGCAAGGTCGGCATCATGGGCTCCGGGTATGTGGGCACATGTAGTTTCGGCACCCCCATTTCAGGGTTGCGGCCGGATCCTCAGCGGCTGACGACGACCCCGCGGGCGGGGACGTCCTTGCGGGTGTCGAGGCGGCTGCCGGCCACGGGCACCAGGGCGCGATCCCCGGCGCACACCGCGGGGCCGCTGGCGAGGAGCTTCAAGGGAGCGGGCGCGACGGCGCTCACCGCCGACGGCACCGTGCGCCCGCACCCGGCGACGAGGTCCACGGCGCTGCCGGCGGCGTCGACGACGTCCTTGCCCGCGAGGACGACGGCCCACACGGCCGGGGCGTCCCGCCGGACCACGGCGCGGCCCGGCAGGCGGACGCCGGCGCCGTAGAGCACCGCCGGCGCGGGGCTGCCGGCGGCCGGGTCGACGACCAGGCGCAGCGCGCGCGGCCCCGGCAGCGGGAGCCCCTCGCCGCCGTGGGGGAGCGCCTGCAGCGGCTCCGCCCAGTCGCCGGCGTCGTCGATGGTGATGCTGACGGCGCCGCCGCGGTCGAGCACCGTGGCGCCCCGGGGGGCGGCGGGCAGCGTCGAAAAGCCGCGGCCCTGCTGATCGTCGGCGAGCGCCCCTGCCCCGCGCGCGCTCCCGCCGGCGACCGGCGCCGCGAGCGCCCACACCAGCGCGCGGTGGACGCCCGTGTCCTCGACGGCGATGAACACGAGCGGCGCCGTGGGCGCGTCCGGCACGAACACCACGTCGAGGCTCGGCGGCGGCGGCGGCAGCGCGAGCGCGAGGAGGAGCAGCGCGGGTGTCACGGGCGCAGGCCGTTCATCGCAGGTCCTTCACGCGGAGCTGGAGCGTGCGCGCGCCGCGGAACTCGTTGATCTCGGGCGTCGCCAGGAGGTCCACGGGCTGCGAGAGCTGCGGCGCCCGCTCCGCGGCGCCGAACGCGATCATCTCGACATACCGCCCGGTCTCCACCACGGCCTTCAAGTGCCCCGTGCCCACCTCGCGCACCGCCGTGGGCTGGACGCCTTTGAAGAGAAAGACCGGCTCGGGGTTCTTGCGGCCGAAGGGCGCGGCGCGCTCGAGCGCCTGGCACAGCGGGACGTCCACCGACGCGACGTCGAGCTCGCCGTCGTAGACCATGACCTTGTGCAGGTCGTCCTCGGTGAGCACCGACGCGCCATGGGCGATGAGCGCGTCGCGAAACGCGTCGAGCCCGCCGCCCTGGGACGCGGGCTTCACGCGGACGCCGGCGGCGTGGGCGTGGCCGCCGAAGCCGTCGAGCGTCCCGGCCACGGCGCGCAGGCCGTCGTAGAGGTGGAAGCGCTCGATGCTTCGCCCCGAGCCGCGGCCGCCCTCGCCGACGACCACCGCGGGCTTGCCGAACCAATCCACCAGCCGCGACGCCACGATGCCGACGACGCCCGGGTGCCACCCCTCGTCGCCCACCACCAGGACCGGCGCGCTCCGCAGCAGGGCGCTGTCCTCGATCTGCCGCACGGCCTCGTCGAGGATCTTCTTCTCGATGCCGCGCCGCGAGCGGTTCTCGCCGTCGAGGCGCTGCGCGAGGCGGAACACCTCGTCGTCGTCGTGCGAGCGCAGCAGCGTCACCGCCTTCATGGCGTCGCCGAGGCGGCCCGCGGCGTTCACGCGCGGGCCGAGCTGGAAGCCGAGCGTGGAGGCGCTCGCGTCGCCAGCGTCCTCCCCGCTCACGTCGAGGAGCGCGCGCAGGCCCGGCCGCCGCCCCATGCGCAACAAGCGCAGGCCGCCCGACACGAGCACGCGGTTCTCCCCGACGAGCGGCACCACGTCGGCGACGGTGCCGAGGGCGACGAGATCGAGGGCGTCTTTGAGGTCGGGCTCCGGGCGCGACGACGAAAAGAACCCGCGCTCGCGCAGGTGGCGGCGCAGCGCCAGGCACAGGTTGAACACGACGCCGACGGCGCAGAGCATCTCGGAGCCGCGCGTGCAGTCCGGCCGGTGCGGGTTGATGACGCTGACGGCGCGCGGGAGCTCGACCGGCACCGTGTGGTGGTCGATGACGACGACGTCGAGCCCGCGCGAATTCGCGTAGAGCACCTCTTCGTGGGCGGTGACGCCGCAGTCGACGGTGACGATGAGCGAGCAGCCCTGGTCCGCGAGCCGGTCCACGCCGGCCTTGTTGAGGCCGTAGCCCTCGAGGAGCCGGTCCGGGATGGTGGCCCGCACCGTGGCGCCGAGGGCCTCGAGCAGGTCCCACAACACGACGGTGGAGGTGACGCCGTCGACGTCGTAGTCGCCGAAGATGCCGATGGTCTCGCCCTGCGTCACCGCGCGCGCGATGCGATCGAGCGCCGCGTCCATGCCCGCGAGGCGCAGCGGCTCCGGCAGGTCCTTGAGCTGGGGGGCGAGGTAGGCCCGCGCCTTGTCCGCGTCGTCCACGCCGCGGCCGACGAGGACGCGCGCGAGCGGCGGGGGCAGGCCGGACGCCGCGGCGACGGCGCTGACGGCGGCGGCGGCGGCGTTCCTCTCCTTCCACTTCACGTTCGGGCGCATGTGCATCCGTCATAACCCCTTTTGGGAACATCCGTCCCGGCGGGTCGAAGTTTGCGCAGGAGGCGCGCGCTTTTGCGCCGCCGGCCGGATTCTGTCGGAGGATTCGCTCATGCTCCCGCTTCTCCTGCTCGCACACCTCGCGTCCGCGCCGCCGCCGCCCCCGGAGGCGGCGCCCACCGACGACAGGATGCGCACGGTCATCCTCGGGCTGAAGCCCCGGCGGGGCGTCGATGACACCAAGCTCGCCGCCGCGCTCACCGACGTGCTCCAGGGCGTCTACGCCGCCGACGGGCGCCGCATCGTCATCGGCCGCGACGACATCACACGCGTGCTCGAGCTCGAGGCCGACAAGCAATCCATGGGCTGCGACAGCGACAAGTGCCTCGCCGAGATCGGACAGGCACTGAACGCGGAGCGCATCGTCAGCGGCTCGCTCGACAAGATCGGCGACGGCTGGATGGTGACGATGGCCGAGCTCGACGGCAAGACGCTCGAGCCGATCGCCCGCGCGCAAGACCGCGTGAAGGACGACGAAAACGCCCTCGTCGACGCCGTCACCCGGCTCGCCACCGACCTCGTGCAGCAGACGGGGGCGTCCGCCAGCGGCCGCGTCGTCGCCAACGCCGGCTCCGTCTCGATCGAGAGCGACCCGCGCGGCGCCAAAATCGTGCTCGGCGGCGCCGAGATGGGGGAGACGCCGACAAAGATCGACAACCTCGCCACGGGCACGCAGAAGCTGCGCCTGCTGCGCGACGACTACGAGCCCGTCGAGGTCGACGTCCCCGTCTACCCGGGCGGCGTCACCAAGGTGAACGCCCAGATGCGCATCCTGCGCAAGCTCGCCGAGCAGAACCTCGAGGCGCGGCGAACGGCGTGGCGCGACAAGAACCAATGGCACACCGTCGGCGCGTGGACCAAGATCGCCGGCGGCGGCGTCATCGGCACCGCCGGCGTCCTCTACGGCGTCGGCAACGGCGTCGACAAGCTCCTGACCGGCAAGGGCGCCAACGGCGCCGCCGTCGCCGGCCTCGTCGTCGGCGGCGTCGGCGCCGCCGTGCTCGCCTGGGGCGTCATCGACCTGTTGAACCCGCCGCCGCCGCCGGTGCCCGAGTGGGAGATGGAGCGCAAGGTGACGGTGACGCCGCCCGACGGGAAGGGCGACGAGCAGGTGCACGTCATCCAGGAGGCGCCCGCCACGCGCGAGTGAGGCGGGCGCTCAATTGGCGTTGCCGCCGGCCGCGCTCCGGCCCGAGCGGCCGCCGAGGAACCGGGAGCGCTCGTCGTCGCGCATCTTCTGGAAGGCGGCGCGCTGATCGTCGTCGTCGAGCACGGCGTCGGCGTTCTCGTCGGTCTTGTCGCGGACGGCGCGCAGCTTGTCGCGCAGGCCGGACCACTCGCCGCTGTCCCGCGCGTCGGCGAAGAGCTGCCGCATCTCGACGAGCTCGGCCTGGAGCATGGTCCCGAGCTGCGCGCGCTGATCGTCCGAGAGCTTGGCGTCGTCCTTGAGGGCGTCGAGCTCGCGATCCACGCGGGCCCGCTGCCGCTCCTCTCGCGCCTGCTGCCGCTCGTCGTCGATGCGCTTGAGCTCGCTGCGGACGAGGTCGGGGACGCGCCCCTCGGCCTCCTCCTCGGCGTCGCTCCCCGCGGCCGCCGCCGCGCCCGGAGCCTGTGGCGGGGCGGCGGCGGAGCCGACCGCGCCGGGCCTGCGCGCGGGGAAGAAGCGCGCCCCCGGGTCCGCGTCGTCGTCGGCGCGCTCGGCGGCCTGGCCGCGCTCCCGGTCCGCGCGCGCGGGCTGTGCCGCCGCGGGGGGCGCCTGCTCGAGCGCGGTGATGCGCTTTTGGGCGTTGTAGACCTGCATGGTGAGCGCGGCCACGGCGACGGCGAGAACGGCAGAGGCGACGGAGATGAGACGGAGCATGCGAGACGACACCCGGCGGCGAGGCCGCGCAAAAAGGACCGGAAAGCCCGGCCGGCGCGCGTGAGGATGCGCGAGGCCGCGGCCGGCGTCCACCGGATCCACGTGGCGGCGTGAATCGCACCTGTGGCAGCCGCGTCTTGAGCGGCCATCACAGGAGCTCCTTTGACAACCACCCGCGCCGTCGTCGTCACCGCCCTCGCCACCGCCGTCCTCGTCCTCGGCGGCTGCTTCTCCCCCTGGCTCAAGCGCGCGTCGGGGACGCCGCCGCAGAAGCCCTCGCCGGTGCTCGTCGCCGGCTTCGTCGTGCACTTCGACGACAACGGCGAAAAGAAGTCGCTCCTCGAGGCCGCCACCGACGTCGCGCAGAACGCGGGCCTCGACGAGCTCGGCAAGAAGGCCACCGGCCTGCTCGCCGACGCCCTCGCCTCCCGCGGCTACACCGCCAGCTACGACGGCGCGCGGGCGAGGAAGCTCGACGCCGTCGAGATCTCGAGCAACGCCGGCACCGCCGCGCTCACGGGCCAGTGGCGCCACCCCGACGCGTCGTATTGGACGCCGCAGCAGGTGGACTCGCTGTTCGTGAAGCCCGCCGACATCGTCGGCAAGCTCAGGGTCGAGGGGCAAAAGGAGTACTTCGCCTTCGCCGACATCAGCATCGCCGACGCGGGCATCCTCTTCAAAGACCCCGTCGTCATCGTGCGCACCGCCGTCTACGATCAGGACGCGAACAAGGTGCTCGACCTCGGCGGCCTCGGCGAGGGCAAGAGCGGCTTGTTCATCTCGGATCGCTCGCCGCAGAACCTCGAGGCGGCGCTGCAAAGGGCGTTCGACTCGGTCACCGCCGCGGCCGAACAGCCCATCTAGTGCGAGCGCACCATGCGGCGCGGGTCGAGGAGCACATCGAGCTCCTCGGCCCCGGCGACGCCGAGGGCCAGCGCCGCCGCCTTCAGCGACGTGCCTTCCCTGTGCGCCTTCCTGGCGACCTCGGCGGCCTTGTCGTAGCCGATCTTCGGGGCGAGCGCCGTCACCAGCATCAGCGAGCGCTCGACGAGCTCGGCGATGCGCGCGCGGTCCGGCTCGATGCCGCGGGCGCAGTGCTCCTCGAACGACGCGCAGGCGTCGCCGAGCAACGCGCTCGAGCGCAACACGTTGTGGACGATGACGGGCTTCATCACGTTGAGCTCGAAGTTGCCCGACGCTCCCGCGATCGAGACGGCGACGTCGTTGCCCATGACCTGCGCGCACACCATCAAGAGCGCCTCGGCCTGCGTGGGGTTCACCTTGCCCGGCATGATGGAGGAGCCGGGCTCGTTTTCGGGGATCACGATCTCGTGCAGGCCCGCGCGCGGCCCCGCGGACAGCCAACGGACGTCGTTCGCGATCTTGGTCAGCGACGTCGCCAGCAGCTTGAGCGTCCCGTGCGCGCGCACGAGCGCCTCGTGCCCCGCCAGCGCCGCGAAGGGGTTGTCGGCGGCGACGAAGGGCTCACCCGTGAGCGTGGCGACGTGCGCGGCCGCGCGCGCGCCGAAGTCGGGCGGCGCGGACAGCCCGGTGCCGACGGCGGTGCCGCCGAGCGCGAGCGCGTGCAAGCCGCGGAGCGCGTCGTTGACGGCCTCGATCGACGCGTCGAGCTGCGCGACCCAGCCGGAGATCTCCTGGCCGAGCGTGAGCGGCACCGCGTCCTGGAGGTGGGTGCGCCCGATCTTGACGACGTCGGCGAAGGCGGCGGCCTTGTGGGCGAGCGTCCCTCGCAGCCTCTCGACGGCGGGGAGGAGGCGGCGCCGGAGGGACGAGACGGCGGCGACGTGCATCACGCTCGGGAAGACGTCGTTGCTCGACTGGGAGCGGTTGACGTCGTCGTTGGGGTGGAGCGGGACCTTGGAGCCGAGGACGCCGCCGAGCATCTCGATGGCACGGTTGGCGATGACCTCGTTGGCGTTCATGTTGGTCTGGGTGCCGCTGCCGGTCTGCCAGACGACGAGCGGGAAGTGGTCGTCGAGCGCGCCGGCGGCGACCTCCGCGGCGGCGCGCGCGACGACGTCGGCCTTGTCGCGCGCGAGGACGCCGAGGTCGGCGTTGGCGAGCGCGCAGGCCTGCTTGACGACGCCGAGGGCCTCGATGAGCTCTCTTGGGAAACGCTCGCCGCCGATCTTGAAATTCTCGAGGGAGCGCTGGGTCTGCGCCCCCCAGTAGCGGTCGTCGGGGACCTCGATCTCGCCCATGGAGTCACGTTCGATGCGCATACCTGGATGTAGCGTTCGCGCGCGCCGCCGTCTTCGCACGTCGTGCGCCCGCGGGGGGGCGCGCTCGGCGACGGCCCTTGGCACCCCGAGGTGCGCCGCGATCACTCGTCGCGGGCGTCGTCGACGAGGGCGGCGAGGGTGTTCATGGCCTCGAGGGGCGTCATGCGCAGGACGTCGAGCTCCTTGAGCCGCGCCCGCAGGTGCAAGGCGGCTTCGCTGCCGGGCGGCGCGCGGTCCTCGGGGGCGGACGGCGGCGAAAACAGCGACATCTGCGGCGCCGCGCGGCCCGGGCCGGCAGCGTGCGGGCGCGGGACCGGCGCGGCCGCGTCGACGACGAGCGTTCCCTCGAGCGACGCGAGCACCTCGCGCGCCCGCTTCAACACCGCCGGCGGAAGCCCCGCCAGCCGCGCGACCTGGATGCCGTAGCTCTGCTCGGCCGGTCCGTCGGCGAGGGTGCGGACGAAGACGATCTCGTCGTTCCACTCTTTGACGACGATGTGCACGTTCTTCAGGCGCGGCAGGTGCTCCTCGAGCTGCACGAGCTCGTGGTAGTGCGTGGCGAACAGCGTTCGGCTGCCGGTGACCTCGTGGATGTGCTCCGCCACCGCCCACGCGATGGACAAGCCGTCGTAGGTGCTCGTCCCGCGGCCGATCTCGTCGAGGAGCACCAGCGAATGCGGGGTGGCCGCGCGCAGGATGTGGCTGGTCTCCGTCATCTCCACCATGAAGGTCGAGCGTCCCTGAGCGAGGTCGTCGCTGGCGCCGACGCGCGTGAAGATGCGATCGCACACGGACAGCTCCGCGCTCCGGGCCGGGACGAAGGAGCCCGCCTGCGCGAGCAACTGGATGAGCGCCACCTGCCGCATCATCGTCGACTTGCCCGCCATGTTCGGCCCGGTGACGACGAGGATCTGCCGTTCATCTCCGGACAGCTCCACGCTCGAAGGCACGTACGGCTCGCCGCGCTTCTGCGCCGCGCGCTCCACCACGGGGTGGCGCGCGTCCACCAGCGCCAGCCGCCGCTCTTCCTTCTTCACCAGCGAGGGCCGGCACCAACGCTCGGCGGCGGCCACCTCGGCGAGGGAGACGGAGCAGTCGACGTCGGCGACGCGCTCGGCGAGCGACAACAGGCGCTTGCTCTCCGCGGCGACGCGCGCGAGCAGGTCCTCGAAGAGCTCCGCCTCGCGCGCCGCGTGCCTCGCCTCCGCCCCCTCCACCTGGTCCTCGAGGGCCGCGAGCTCCTCGGTGACGTAGCGCTCGCCGTTGGCCACCGTCTGCTTGCGCTTGTACCGCTCGGGGACCTTCTGCAGGTGCGAGCGCGTGACCTCGATGTAGTAGCCGAAGACGCTCGTGTAGCGGACCTTGAGCGTCGGGATGCCCGTCGCCTTGCGCTCCTCCTCCTCGAGCGCGGCGATGCGTCCGCGGCCGCCGCCGGCGGCGTCGCCGAGCTCGTCGAGCGCGGCGTCGTGGCCCTTGGCGACGACGGGGCCGGCGCCGAGCGACGTCGCCGGCTCGTCGACGAGGGCGCGGTCGAGGAGCGCGCGCAGGTCATCGAGGGCGGCGCCCCAGCCGTCCCCGACGCTGTCGTCGGCCGCGCCCCACGCGGCGATGTCCGGCGCGGCGCGGAGCGCGGCGCGCAGGCGCATCAGATCGCGCGGCGAGGCGCGCCGTGCGGCGGCGCGGGCGACGAGGCGCTCGACGTCGGGAAACCCGGTGAGCGTATCGAGCAGCGCGGCGCGCCGGGCGGGATCGTCGACGAACGCCTGCACGCGATCGAGCCGCGTCTGCACGACGTCGAGGTCCGCCGACGGCGCGACGAGAGTGCGCAGGAGGCGGCGGCCGCCGGCGGCGGTCCTCGTGCGGTCGACGACGTGAAGGAGCGTCCCGTCCTTGCGCAGCTCGCCGGGCGGCCCGGTGACCGCGAGGTGCGCGCGCGTGACGGGATCGAGCAGGAGCTGGTCGTCGACGACGAACGCGCGCGGCGGCAGGAGGTGCGACGGCAGCTTGCCCTGCCCCGTCTCGCGCACGTACTCGAGCGCGAGCTCGCACGCGAGGAGCGCGTGGCGCTTTCCGGCGAGCCACGCGTCGGGGGCGCCCAGGGCGTCGACGAGCGGGTGCCGCGCGGGCGCCGCGCGGCTCTCGGTGCGCACGCCCGGCAGCCTGCCGTCGAGGGCGGCGCGCACGGGGGCGAGCATGGTGTCGTCGACGACGACCTCGCGAGGCGACAGGCGCGACAGCTCGTCGACGAGGGCCTGCTCACCCGGGACGAGGGTGGCGAGCATCTCGCCGGTGGAGACGTCGAGCGCGCACAGCCCGAAGCCGTCGTCGACGCTGCCGGCGACGACGACGCCGGCGAGGAAGTTGTTGGCGCGCGCCTCGAGGCTCTCGTCCTCGAGCACCATGCCGGGGGTGACGATGCGGGTGACGTCGCGCTTGACGATGCCCTTGGCGAGCGCGGGGTCCTCGAGCTGATCGCAGACGGCGACCTTGAGGCCGGCGGCGATGAGCTTGGCGATGTAGACGGGCGCCTGCGGGTGCGGGAAGCCCGCCATGGGCATGGCGTCGTCACCCTTGTCGCGATCGCGGGTGGTGACGGCGAGGTCGAGCACCCGGCCGCCGAGCACGGCGTCGTCGTGGAACAGCTCGTAGAAGTCTCCCATGCGAAACAGCAGCACCGCGTCCTTGGCCTTGGCCTTGGCCTCGAGCCACTGCTTGAGCATGGGCGTGACGCGCGCCGACGGCGGCAGGCTGACGCCGGCGGCGGCGATGAGGGCGGCGTCCTCCGCCTTCTCCGCCCCGTTGGCGCCGCGCGGGCGGCGGCGGCCCCCCTTGTCGGGCGCCGCGGTGCCACCGGGAGGTGCGGCCGCGCCGCGATCGTCCGCCATCGCGCTCGACCGTTAGTGCATTGCAGCGGCCGCGTCGACGCGGCATCGGCGCGACGATGACCTCGTTGACCCCGAAGCAGCGCACGTTCCTCCAGGCCCTGGCGCACGACAAGAAGCCCATCGTGCTCGTCGGGCACAAGGGGATCTCCGACGCCGTCGTGAAGGAGACACAGGGGGCGCTCCTCGCGCACGAGCTCATCAAGGTCCGCCTCGCGGCGGCGGAGGAGGGCGGCAGCCTCGACGACGACGCCACCGCGCTCGCCGAACGCTCCGGCGCCGCGCTCGTCGCCCGCCTCGGCCGCGTCGTCATCCTCTATCGGCGGCACCCCGACACGCCGCGGATCAAGCTGCCGAAGCCGAAGAAGGGCTTGTTCGACGTCACCGGCGGGTGAGGCCGCCCGGAACGCACGACGACGCTCCACGCAGCGCCTAGGGCGGGTGTCGTAGCGCGACGCGGGGACGGCGAAGCGACGACGGCGGCGGCGGCGGGGCGCCCCGATAACGCACTCGACACACACGAGGTGCCCGGTGCGCATCGCCATCGTCTTCGCCGTCGTCGCGCTCGCCGCCTGCCAGGGCGAACCCCTGCAAGCGCTCGTCCCCGCCATCGCCATCGGCGACCCCATCGACCCGGCGGCGTCCGTCTGCGCCACCGCCCGCGTCCGCGACTGCCGCGCGGACCTGGGCGACGTCGTCGCCGGCGCCTCCGCGCTGCTCTCGTTCACGATCGAGGACCCCTCGCGCACGGGCCTCCGCGTGCAGAGCGTCACGATCACCGGCTCGCCGAGCTTCGCCCTCGAGGGCGTCATCCCCGGCGACGTCGAGCCCGGCGAGCACGCCGTCGTCACCGTGCGCTTCACCCCCGCCGCCGCCACCGACGAGAGCGCCGAGATCGTCGTCAAGAGCGACGCCGGCAACCTCGATCCCGGTGCGGACGTCGTCATCGACGTCGCCGGCCGCGGCGTGGACGCCGGCGCCCCCGCCGTCGCCGTCGAGCCCGGCGCCTGCGACTTCGGCCCGGTCGGCCTCGGCGCCCGCGCCTTGTGCGCGCTCTCGATCGCCAACACCGGCACCCGGGCGCTCCGCGTCAGCGGGCTCGACCTCGACGACGGCGGCGTCTTCAGCGTCGACGCCGCGCCGACGCTCCCCGCCGACATCCAACCGGGCACCGCGGTGACCGCCAGCTTCGCCGCCGTCCCCGTCGACGTGGACGCGCGAACGGGCACCCTCCACGTCGCGAGCGACGACCCCGAGCGTCCCGTCGTCGACGTCCCCTTCGTCGTGCGCGGCGCCGAAGCGCCCACCGCCGTCGCGCGGGTCGCGCGCATCAACGGCACCGACAACGCGTCGAGCACGCCCGCGGTGGAGCCGCTCGACGACGTGGTGCTGAGCGGCGACCAGAGCGCCGGCTACGGCGGGGCCCTCGTGACCGCCTGGCACTGGACGCTCCTCGAAAAGCCCGCGGAGTCGTCGGTGGTCCTGTCCGCGCCGGACGCCGTGGAGACCGGCTTCGTGTTCTCGAGCGCCGCGGGCGACGTCTCCGGCGTCGACGTCGCCGGCACCTTCCGCGTCGGCCTCACCGTCACCGACTCCACCGGCGCCGTCTCCCAAAACGACGCCGCCGTCACCCTCAACGCGGTGCCCACCGAGGGGCTGCACCTCCAGCTCACCTGGAGCGTGGACGAGGACGATCTCGACCTGCACCTCGGGCGCGACATCCCCGTGGACTGGTGCGGCCACGACGACTGCTACTACGGCAACTGCGAGGGCTCGGCGCTCGACTGGGACGGCCCCGGCAGCCACGCGGGCGACCCCACCCTCGACATCGACGACACCCGCGGCTTCGGCCCCGAGAACATCAGCATCGACGCCCCCGTCGACGGCAACTACGTCATCGTCGTTCACGCCTACGACGGCAATGGCGGCGCACCCGGCTTCGCGCCCGCGGACGTGACGGTGAAGGTCTTCGTGGGCGGCGCCCTGGTGCAACAGTTCCTCGGCCACCTCGACGCGAGGAACCAGTTCTGGCACGTGGCCCGCATCGACGTCGCCGGCGGCCAGGTCTCGATCACGCCCGTCGATCATATCGGCGGAACGCCGTCGGCGTGCGCGAGCTGACCCCACGTCGGGATCGGCTCAGTGGCGGTGCTCCATCAGGCGCTTGGCCTGGATCTGCACCTGCGAGGGGATCTGCTTGGAGCGCGCGAGCGAGCGGAGATCGTTCTGGCGCAGCAGGGGCAGCCAACGCATCACCAGCGTCGGCGGCGTCTTGGGGTTCTGCACGAGGTTGTATTTGACGGCGTAGCTCTTGGTCCAATCGCCGTTGTTGCAGATGAAGCGGATGACGTCTTCGTGCATGGACCGCGAACGGGAGATCTTGACGACGTCGTTGTCCTTGATCTTCGGGTTGCGGATGCCGGCGCCGGCCACCATGCGGTTGGGTGAGGTGAGCGCCTCCACCGCGCGGGCGTGGCTGCCCGTGAGGGCCAGCTTGATCTGCACGGGGAGCTTGTACGCGAACAGCGAGCCGCCCACGTCGTCGACGGAGTGCTCCGGGCTCTTGCCCTCGGCGATGGCGTCGAGGAGCTCTTCGTTGGCCTCCGCCTCGTCACCGAAGATGAGCTGCTCGGGCGTGAGCCCCTGCGCGTCGAGCTTGGCCTGCTGCTTGGGGGTGAGGTCGTCGCGGGTGACCCTCACCTTCTTGATGGCCTCGAGCATCTCGCTCTTGCCGAGGCGCAGGAAGCTGTCCTCGAACTCGGACATGTCGTCGAGGAAGACGCCTTCGCGGACGAGGAAGTCGATGGCGCGGTCGAGGTCGGAGCGCAGGCACTTGGGGTTCTTCTGGAGCCCGCGGACGATGTCGTGCTCGCGGAGCAGGCGCTCCTGGTTCTCCAGGACGACGTTGATGATCTTCTCGTCGGACGCGTGGCGCGCGACGTAGACGAAGCCCTTGTCCGGCGTGGCCTTGTTGAGCAGCAGCCGCTCGACGGCGGCGAACTTGTCGACGAGCGTGTGGCAGAGCGCCTGCAGGAGCTGCGGCGGCGTCTGGGCGTCGGCGAGGAGGGGCGCGAGGAGCTTGTCGTCGAGGGTCCGGAAGGTCTTGGTGGCCGCCGCCGCGATCTTGGGGTCGGGGTCCATCATCAACTGGTAGATGATGGGCACGAGGTTCTTGGGGGGGATCGGCGCCATGGCCCGCGCCGCCATCATGCGCATGGGCGGCGGGCTGTTCGGGTCCATGCTCTTCGCGAACTGCTCCGGCACGGCGCCGGCGGGCAGCGGTTCGAGCGGAAGATCGTCCTGCGGGGCTGGTGCCGGCGCGTCGCTCATGGTGAGAGGATGTACCGCGACGTGCGGCGAGGGCAATGCCGGCCGAGCGGCTCTCGAGACCTCACGTCCACTTCAAGTGGCTGTGCAAAAGGTCGCGCGCGATCTGATCAACGGTCGTGTTCTTCGCGTCCGCGAGGCGCCGGAGGGCCTCCAGGTCCGAGGCGCTGAGCTTGACGCGCAGCTCGCCGCCCTTGCCGGGGCGGCCGGGCGAAGTGCCGTGACCGTTTCCGTTCCGCGCGGACGGCATCGCGCTGTCGGTGAGCGCGCGGCCGCCCACCTCCTCGAGCTCGAGGATCTCGTCCTCGTGGTCGACGCCGACGTCGCCCTCCGGCGGCCGCTGCGCGCGCGCCGAGCTCTCGCGCTGCTCCTTGTCCCGGATGAGCAGCTCCTTTTCGCGCTCGATCTCGTCGCCGAAGATCTGCTTGAGGAAGTTGGAGAGGTGGATGTTCGACGGGGTGAACTCGGACGACGCCAGGTACGTGTCGATGTCGAACTGCATCTCCCACGCCGACTGGTAGCGCTTCTCCTTGTCCTTCTCGAGCGATTTCATCAAAATACGTTCGACGGACTCGGGGACGTCTTCCTTGAAATAAGAAGGCGGGTAGATCTTGCCGTCAATGATTGACTTCAAGATGGCCATCTCGTTCTCGCCGGTGAACAGCTTGTACCCGGTGATCCACTCGTACACGACGGAGCCGAGGGCGAAGATGTCGCTGCGGGCGTCGAGCGGCGCGCCCATCGCCTGCTCGGGCGACATATAGCTCAGCTTCCCCTTGATCTCGCCGGCGCGCGTCTGCTCGATCTGCGTGTTGGCCTTGGCGATGCCGAAGTCGACGATCTTCACCGTGCCGTTGAAGCCGACCAGGATGTTCTCGGGCGTGACGTCGCGGTGGACGACGTGCAGCGGGTTGCCGTAGGCGTCGGACTTGGTGTGCGCGTAGAACAGGCCCTCGCAGACGTTGGACGCGATGCGCAGCGCGTAGATCATCGGGAACGGGATGCCCGCCTTTTCGGCCTTGGGGATGATGCGGGACATGTCGCGCCCGGAGATATACTCCATCGCGATGAAATATGAGTCATTGATGCGGCCCAAATCATAGATTTGGACGATATTTGGATGATTCAGTTGCGCCGCGAGCTTGGCCTCGTTGAGGAACATGCGCACGAAGTTCGGCTGCGACGAGAGGTGCGGCCGGATGCGCTTGATGCAGATGGTCTTCTCGAAGCCCTCGAGACCCTCCTGCCTCGCGAGGAAGATCTCGGCCATGCCGCCGACCGCGATGCGGTTCAGCAGGCTGTATTTGCCGAAGCGGGTGCCGCGGGGGCCCGTGCTCACGCGGCGCAGCCTAGCAGACCCGAGGCGCCGCGAGGGGCGCGGGGCCCCTCCCCGCCTGCGCCGGGGGATTGCACAGCGCCGCCGGGGCAAGAAGGCTGCGGGCCATGGATCCCCTTCACGAGGCGCCGCTCGACGACGGCCGCCGGCCGCCGCACCCCTTCGTGTACACGCTGCTCATCGTGCCGTTCGGGGCGTCGAGCGGGTTCGTCACCGTGGCGCTCGCCTTCCTGGCCACCAAGAACGGCCTGACCGTCGAGCAGGGCGCCGGCCTCGTCGCCGCCAGCATCTTCCCCAACGTGTGGAAGTTCTTCTGGGCACCCATCGCCGACAAGACGCTCACGCGCAAGCGCTGGTACCTCATCGCCAACACCGTGGTCTCGGCGGCCATGTTCGGCATGGCCGTCGTCCCGCTCAAGGCGGAGACGCTGCCCCTCATCACCGTCATCGTCCTGGTGTCGAGCTTCGCGGCCACGTTCGTCGGCTTCTCGGTGGAGTCGCTCGTCGCGCACATCACGCCGGAGGCGCAGCGCGGCACCGTGAGCGGCTGGTTTCAGGCCGGCAACCTCGGCGGCGCCGGCATCGGCGGCGGGCTCGGCCTGTGGCTCCTCGAGGAGATGCCCGCGCCCTGGATCGGCGGCGTCGTCATCGCCGGCTTCTGCCTCGTCTGCTGCGCCGCCCTGCCCTTCGTGCGCGACGTGGGGGCCACCCGCAGCGAGGGCAGCGTCCTGGCCTCGGTCAAGCACATCGGCGTCGACCTGTGGCAAGTCGTCAAGTCCCCGAACGGCATCCTCTGCGGCGTCCTGTGCATCGTCCCCGTCGGCACCGGCGCGGCGCAGGCGGTGCTCGCGCAGGCGGAGGTCGCCAAGCACTGGGGCGCCGGCGCCCACGAGGTGGAGCTCGTGCAGGGCTTCCTCACCGGCACCATCTCCATGGTGGGCTGCCTCGCCGGCGGCACCGTGTGCTCCCGGTGGCTCAACGCCCGCGCCGCCTACGCCGTCTTCGGCGGGCTCATGGCCGCGTCCACGTTGGTGATGGCCTTCCTCCCCGCCACGGTCGGCGTCTACATCGGCTTCAACATCGTCTACGCGTTCATCGTCGGCCTCTGCTACGCCGCGTTCTCCGCGTTCGTGCTCGACGCCATCGGCGCCGGCCACGCCGCCACCAAGTACAACGGCTTCGCGTCGCTCTCGAACACACCCATCTGGTACACCGGGCTCGTGCTCGCGGCGGCGCAGACCCACTTCGGCTCGCGCGGCATGCTCCTCACCGAGAGCGTCATGGGCGCCGCCGGCATCGCGGTCTTCGTCGTGGCAGCCACGGTGGTCTCGCGCTTCATCGCGGGGCGTCCGCCGGCGGTGACGCCGGACGGGACGCCGCCCATCAGCGCTGCGCCGTGACGCCGGCGCCGAACTTCTCGTAGTTCACCAGCCACGCGGCGGCGTTCTTCACGTAGCGCGCGGTCCCCGCGGTCTCCCAGCCGAGGTACAGGCGCGTGAAGCCGCCGTCGAAGATGGCGCGCTTGCCGTCCTTCTCGTACACGGCGGTGACGAGGTTGCCGGCGCTGCCGTAGATGAGCGGCTTCAGCGACTGGTTCCGGTCGATGGTGGCGATGGTGACGCCCTCGAAGACGTTCTCGAGCCCCGTCGACAACAGGTGGTTCGCCAGCACGCCGACGTGGCCGCCCTTGTGCTGGACCGCCACGTTTTGGCCCCCGGGCACGTTGCCGTGCATCTGCACCCCGAGCAGCGCTTTGCCGACGGCGTTGGCGTCGCCGTAGTACGGGTCGTTGTCGCCCCAGATGTACACGCCGTGGCCGGCGTCGAAGAACTCCTTGATGACCTTGATGTGCTCGTCGCTCAGGCGCCGATCGGCGTTGGAGATGATCCACAGCTCGCACGCCTTTTGGAGCTTCTCCTTCAGCTCCGCCGGCGACGGCGGCGTGTCGATCCAGCGGTACGTCGAGAAGCCCTTGTGCGCGAGCGCCGCCCGCGGCAGGTGGAAGTCGAAGCGCTCGCCCGTGTACAGCTGCAGGACCGCCACCGTCTGGCCGTCGAAGGCGCCGTCCACGGCGAGATCGTACTGGCTTCCCTGGGCGTTGCCGTAGGCGTCGTTCGCGGGCCGCACCCAGGTGGTGCGGGTCTCGATGGTGCCGTCCTCGAGCACCACCGTCTTGAGCGCGGGCGCCGGCGCCGGCGTGTTGTGGCCGGCGGTGGCGGTGTAGGGACCGGACGTCGCGAGGACGGCGAGGAGGGCGAGGGCGTGCATGGCCTCACGAAACGTCCCGCCCGGCGAGACGATCTGCGCGCGCGCATGCGGGATCAGGCGACCGGAGGGGCGGCGGCGCTCAATTCGGCGCCGTCGGCGTACTTGTGCCGGTTGAGCGCGCCCCACAAGGCGCCCGCCGCGAAGCCGCCGACGTGGGCCCACCAGGCGACGCCGCCGGTCTGGTGGACCTGGAGCTCGTGGAAGCCCCACCAGGCCTGCAGGCCGAGCCACGCGAGCAGGTAGAACCAGACGGGCACCTTGAAGCGGATGAAGAAGAGCACCTGATACACGCGCGCGCGCGGGAACAGCACGAGATACGCGCCCATGACGCCGGCGATGGCGCCGGACGCACCGAGGAGCGGCAGGTCACTGTCGAGCGAGAAGATCAGCTGCGACGTCATCGCGCACAGGCCGAACACGAGGTAGAGCACGAGGAACCGGAGGCGGCCCACGCGGTCCTCGACGTTGTCGCCGAAGGTGTAGAGGAAATACATGTTGAACGCGAGGTGCGCGACGCCGCCGTGCAGGAACATGTGCGTCACCACGGACCACCGGTGGCGCCCGGCGAGCAGATCGCTCGGCACCACGCCGTACAAGCGCGTGAACGCCTCGGGGCTCCTCGACGCGAGCTCGAGGACGAACACCACCGTGCACGCCGCGATGAGCGCGTAGCAGACCAGCGGGCGGCGGCGCACGGGCTGGTACTCCTCGACGGGCAACGACGTCAGCAACTGGAACGCGTACCAGCCGGCGCCCGTGCGCTTGTCGCCCGCGGGCACGGCGCCCGAGCGCGCGAGATCCCGCGTGGCCTGCGCCAGCCGCGCCCCCTCCCACGCGTCGAGCCACATGCCGAGGCAGACCGGACAGACGTCGACCTCGACCTCGGTGCCCGTCTCCGGCGGCGCCTTCAGCGCGTACGCGGTGAGGCGCCCGTGGCCCGCGGGACAGAGCAGCCGGCGCCGGCCCACGAAGCGCGCCGCGCTCGTGCGCTCCCACGTCGACGGCTCGGCGTTTTCGCCGAGCAGCGCGCGCGCCTCGCCGGCGTCGAAGAACGCACCCTGGCAGCGGGGGCAGACGTCGACGGTGACGTCGTTTCTCTGCTGTGGCACCAGCGTGAAGGTGCAGCGGGGACAGCGACGCCCCGCGCTCACGCGCGCCTCGAGCCGCCCGCGCGCTCGAGCACGTCATCGACGGCGCGCTCGGCGGCGGCGAGCACGTCCTCGATCTCCCAGCGCGCGAGCGCGTGATCGCGCACGAGCCACTCCCCGTCGACGAACACGTGGCGGACGTCGCCGGCTTCGGCGCCGTATACGAGCGTGGTGAACGGGTCGGTGCGCGGGCGCATGTGCGGCGCGCTGGTGTCGACGACCGTGACGTCGGCGCGCTTGCCGGGCTCCAGGCTGCCGACCTCGGCGTCGATGCCGAGCACGCGCGCGCCCCCGAGCGTGGCGAGCTTGACGACGTCGCGCGCAGGCATCGACGCCGCCCCGAGCCGCGGCTTCTGCAAGAGCGCGCACAAGCGCATCTCGGTGAACGCGCTCATGCGGTTGTTGCACGGCGCGCCGTCGGCGCCGATGCCGAGGGTGACGCCCTGCTCGAGGAGCTCCGGCACCTTGGCGACGCCGGAGGCGAGCTTGAGGTTGGCGGACGGACAGTGCGCCACCTTGGTGCCGGCCTCGCGCAGGATGCGCTGCTCCTCGGACGTGAGCCATACGCAGTGGGCGAGGACGACGTCCTTGCCGCTGACGCCGAGATCGGCCAGCGCGACGACGTTGTCCTTGCCGGTGGCCGCGCGCACGGCGTCGAGCTCGCCGGGGTTCTCGCTCGAGTGCGTGTGCACGAGGCAGCCGCGCTTGCGCGCGAGCGACGCCGCCTGGCGCAGCGCCGTGTCCGTGCACGACAGGATGAAGCGCGGCGAAAAAGCATAGCGCAGCCGGCCGTTCCCCTTGCCGTGCCACCGCGCCGCGACGTCGTCGCTGTGCTTGAGGCTGTCGTCGGTGGACTCCTTCAAGCCGCCGGGCCGGCTGTGACCCTTGTCCATCATGGCCTTGCCCGACGTGAGCCGGATGCCGCTCTCCTCGGCCACCTGGAAGATGACGTCGGTGTGGCGGACGCTCCCCATGTCGAGCGCGGCCGTGGTGCCGCCGAGGAGCAGCTCGGAGATGCCGAGCCGCGCCGAGGCCGCCATGCTCTCGGGCGTGTGCGCGCCCTCGTAGGGCCAGATGTGCTGCGTGAGCCAGTCCAGGAGCGGCAGGTCCTCGGCGAAGCCGCGAAAGAGCGCCTGGCACAGGTGAAGGTGGGCCTGCACGAAGCCGGGCATCACGATGCAGCCGCGCACGTCCACCGTGCGCGCGCCGGGCGCCGCCTGGATGGCGCCGACGCCGACGATGCGGCCGTCGCGGATGTGGACGTCGCCCTCGACGACGCGGTCGTCGCCGTCGCAGGTGACGACGGTGCCGCCCTGGAGGACCAGGTCGAGCGCGCTCACGCCGGCCCCGGACGCCGCCGGCGGCCGCTGTCGAGGAGCGCCGGCGTGAAGCTTCCCGGGAACAGCTTCTTGAGCGTGGTTCGGACGCGGGCGCCGGCGGGGTTGACGAGGACGATCTCGAGGCCCGGAGCGAACTCGGCGAGCACCTGGCGGCACATCCCGCAGGGCGGCGACGGCGGGGTGCTGGCGGTGGCGATGGCGATGGCGCGAAACGCGCGCCGGCCCGAGGTCACGGCGGTGGAGACCGCCGAGCGCTCGGCGCAGACGCACAAGCCGTAGCTCGCGTTTTCGACGTTGCAGCCCGGGATCACGGTGCCGTCCTCGCACAACAGCCCTGCGCCCACGCGAAAGCGCGAGTAGGGCGCGTACGCTTTGTCTCGCGCGCGGAGGGCTTCCTCGACGAGCGCGTCCTCGATCTGCCGCCCGAGCTTCACCACGGGGCATCCTAGGTGCGATTCCGACGCCGGCGCCACAAATCGCCCACGCCGGCGCCCGCGCCCGCGTCCGCGCGCTGCAGGGGCGCCCCACGAGGAAGGGCCATGACGACAGGAGCGGCCGGCGGCGCGACGGGCGGCGAGTCGCTAGCGTCCGCGAGTCACCACGAGCGATGCGCCCCCGTCGGCTGCGTGCACGCAGTCAGCAATTGCCGCTTCGCGTCGAATGTGCTTTGGGAGACGGACTGTGAAGTATGCGCCACTGCCTTGGGTCCACCTCGCCGACGCACTCCGGCCCTCCGTCCGCAAGCTCCGCATCGTCCTCGAAGAGCCCGCGTTTGGCGGGGAGCGCTGCTTCGTCCGCCTCCACGACGGGCCACGCTCGGAGTCCATCGTCGACACCCGCGCCCTCCTCACCGGGCAGACGCCGCTGTCGGCGCGCGAGCGCGCCGCCGTGGAGATCCTCCACGAGGCGGGCCCGAGCCACGCCAAGAAGGGCCGCTTCTCGCTCACCAAGGCGCAGGTGGGGCGGCTGCTCGCGTTCGCCCAGGACGTCCCGCTCGAGGTCGAAGGCAAGGGCGGGATCGCCGTCATGTCGAGGCCCGCGCGCATCACGGGCCGGGTGAGAGACCTCGAGGGCGGCACCGCCCTCGTGTTCGAGGCCGTCGACGCCGACGGCGGCACCGTCGAGAAGCCGCAGATCCTCGGTGAGCGGGAGGCCTTCCTCCTCGACGAGCAGCTCAAGCTCTTCCGCGTGGCGCCGCCGCTGCTCCCGGGCGAGGCGGGCGCGCTGCTCGGCTGCGAGCCCTTGATGCTCCAGGGGCTCACCACCGACGAGGGCAAGGGCGGGTTCGAGGCGGTGGTCGGCCTCGGCGCCGACCTCGCCGATCTCGTCGAGGTCGCGCGCCAGTCCGATCCCGCCCCGCACATCGTGCTGCGCGCCATGCTCACGCGCGCCGACGACGGGCCCGGCTTCGCCCTGCGCGTCCACCTCGTCACCGAGCTTCATTGCGCGGGCCTCGACGACGAGGTCGAGGTCAGCTCGCGCGGCGCCCTGCCGCCGGTCCACGCCATCGAGGTCCCGGCCCAGAAGCCCAACGGCCGCGCCAGGACCAAGGCCAAGGCGGCGGCCGAGGAGGAGGAGGGCTCGGCGATCCTGGTCGCACGCCCGTCCACCGACGAGGAGATCGCCCGGCGCGCCCTGTTCGACATCGGCCTGCACGCCGCGGCGTCGCACCGCGGCTTCACGGCCGTGGGCGAGCCCTCGCTCGACATGCTCGTGAAGATCGCGGGCCGCGAGGGCCTCCCCGACTTCGTCCACGTCGACGCCGACGCCCTGCCCCGCATCGTGCGCCTGCCCTCGGTGCCCATGCTCAACGTGCGCCGCATCCCCGGCGACAAGCGCGGCCTGTTGTCGGTGCGGCTCGACCTCGGCGAAGAGGCGCGCAAGCTCGCGCTTCAGTTCGACGACATCGTGCGCGCCGTCGTCGCCGGCCGCCGCTCGCTGCTCCTCGACGAGGACACCGTGCTCGGCTTCACGCCCGAGGCCGGCACCTCGCTCGAGCTCATCGCGGACACCCTCGAGCTCAAGGACGCGTCGTCGGCCCGCGAGCTCGGGCCGGCGGAGCTCGCCATGCTCGTCGCCGGCCTCGAGGGCCGCGTCCACATCGACGCCGACGACCCGTCCATCCAAAAGCGCGTCGAGGAGTTCCTCAAGGCGCCCGACGAGGCCGACCGCGCCTTGCCGAAGACCCTGAACGCCAGGCTGCGGCCCTACCAGGAGGAGGGCGTCGCCTGGCTGTCCCAACTGCACCGCCTCGGCGTCGGCCGCATCCTCGCCGACGACATGGGCCTCGGAAAGACGCTGATGGCGCTCACCCTCGTGGCCAAGGCCAAGGAGGGAGAGGGCAAGAAGCCGTCGCTGGTGGTCGCGCCCACCAGCGTGCTCGACGTCTGGGTGGACGAGGCCCGCCGCCACGTGCCCGATCTCGACGTCCTGAAGTGGCACGGCCGCGATCGCCGCGGCCTCGATCAAAAGGCGCTCGACGCCGACGTGGTGGTCACGTCGTACGCGCTCCTGCGGCGCGACGTCGAGGGCGCCCTCGGCGCCGTCGACTTCCGCTATATGATGCTCGACGAAGCGCAGAACGTGAAGAACAGCTCCACCGAGGCGTGGAAGGCCGCGCGACAGGTGAAGAGCGACCAGCGCATGGCGCTCACCGGTACGCCCATCGAGAACCGCGTCGAGGAGCTGTGGTCCATCCTCGACCTCGTCGCGCCCGGCCTCCTCGGCAGCGAGCGCAGCTTCGAGCGCCGCTACGGCCGCCCCATCGCCAAGGGCGACGTCGTCCGCCTCGACGAGCTGCGCCGCCGCACGCGGCCTGTGATCCTGCGGCGCAAGAAGGAGGACGTGGCCAAGGACCTCCCGCCCAAGATCGAGACCATCCTGCGCTGCGAGATGGATCCCGAACAGCGCTCGCTCTATCTGCGCGTGCTCGCCGAGGTGCGCGCCGACGTGCAGAAGGCGCTGCAGGTGCACACGAGGGCCCGCGCCCGCGCCCCCATCCTCGCGGCGCTCATGCGCCTGCGCCAGGTGTGCTGCGACCCGCGCCTCGTGCTCGCCAACGCCGACGAGGAGGCCAAGGCCGCCGACCGCCTCAACGCCGCCGGCGTCCCCTCCGCCAAGCTCGACCTCTTCGAAGAGGTGATGACGGAGGCGCTGGCGGAGCCGGAGCGCAAGGTCATCGTGTTTTCGCAGTTCGTGGAGATGCAGAAGCTCATCCACGAGGTGCTGAGGACCGTCGGCGCCGACAACGCCCTGTGGCTCCACGGCGGCACCAAGAACCGCGGCGACGTCGTGGCGCAGTTCCAGGACAAAAACGGCCCGCGCGTCATCGTGGTCTCGCTGAAGGCCGGCGGCACCGGCGTCACCCTCACCGCCGCCGACACCGTCGTCCACTACGACCCATGGTGGAACCCAGCCGTCGAGGACCAGGCCACCGACCGCGCCCACCGCATCGGCCAGGAGAAGACGGTCCACGTCATCAAGCTCGCCTGCGAGGACACCATCGAGGAGCGCATGCTGCTGCTCGGCGAGGACAAGCGCGCCGCGGCCGAGAGCGTGCTCGGCAAGGACGGCCCCGGACCCAAGGCGCTCTCGCTCGAGGAGATCGAGGGCATGCTCGAGGCCGAAGCCACCCGCGGCTATTGATCGGGGGGCGTCCTGTCTCGCCCGCATCAATCGCGTTGGCACCGACCGCCGTTGCCGCTACCTTCGGCGGCATGACTCGTCTCTTCGTCGTCGCCACCCTCAGCGCGTCCGCCCTCCTCCTCACCGCCTGCCCGCCGAAGGCCAAGCCCGAGCAGCTCCCGCCCGCCGGCCTCGCCGGCGCGCCCGCCACGGGTCAGCCGCTCACGCTGCCGGGCGCGGGCGTCCCCGTCGCCACGCCGTCCGGAGGCACGCCGTCGACGCAGCTCCCGCCCGGGCACCCGCCCATCCCCGGCGCCAACAGCGGCGGCGACGCGGACAGCGGCGCCATGCCTGCGGGCCACCCGGCGATGCCGGGCGCCATGGGCGCCATGCCCGGCGCCGGCGACCCCAGCGGCGGCGCCAACGTCGTGCTCAGCGGCCCGGTCCTCGAGACCATGGACGTCACCGAGTACACGTACATGCGCGTGAAGACCGGCGACGGCGACACCTGGGTCGCCGTCACCAAGACGCCCGTGGCCGTCGGCGACGTCGTCACCGTGAACCAGTCGCTGGTGATGACGGACTTCCACTCGAAGAGCCTCAACCGCACGTTCCCCAAGCTCGTGATGGGGATGATGGTCGGCGCGCCGAAGAAGCCCTGATGTCCCCCGGCGGCGGACGAGCCGCCGCGCCGCGGCACGCGGGGGGCGGCGGCGCTTGGCTCGTCGTCGTCGCCGCCGCCGCCGCTGTCGCTATCGCCCTGGCGGCGGACGCGGTGCTCGCGGCCCCGCTGTTTTTCTCCAACGACGGCTTCCACCACATCTTCTCGGCGTGGGGCCGGGCGCACCTCGACGATCCCGCGCTCGGCTACGCGCGCTACTTCCACGGCAACCTCCCGCCGAGCGCCAACGGCGTCGCCGACCTCTTCGCGTGGCTCGCGCCCGCGGTCGGCTGGCGCCTCGCCCACCAGCTCACCGTCGTCGTCATCGCCGCGGTCTGGATCGCCGGCAGCGTCGCGTTGGCGGCGTCTGTGCACCCGCGCCGCGCGCTCGTCGGCCTCGTCGCCGGCGCGTGCGCGCTCGGCTTCAACCTCTACCTCGGCTTCTTCGAGTTCGCGCTCGCCACCGGCATCGGCTTCTTCGCGCTGGCGCTCGCGATCCGCTCGCCCGTCGCGCCGCCGGCGACGTCGCGGCGGGTGGTGGTGGCCGCGCTCCTGCTCGGCGCGAGCTTCGTGCACTTCCTCGCGGCGGCGCTGACGGGCTTCACGGTCGCCGTCGTTTGGCTCGCGCGCGTCGAACGAGGCGCGGGGCCGCGCGCGTGGCTCCGCGAGCTCGTCGCCGTCGCCGCCGTCGGTCTGCCGGCGGCGATCCCCGCCGTGCTCGCCGCCGGCGCCGTCGGCGGCCTCCCCGACGTCGACGAGAGCGCGCCGCTCGCCGTCCGCCTCGGCGCGCTCGGGATGTGCACCGTCGGGGGACCCTGGTGGCGTCAGCTCCCCGTGTTCGCCGCCGCCGGCGCCGCCGGCGTCGCGCTCGTCGTCACCCGCCGCGATCGCGGCCGCGTGGAGATCGCGCTCGGCGCGCTCGCGGCGGCGTTCGCCGTCGTCCCGTGGGTGGTGCCTTGGAGCGTCTTCGGCTGGCAAAACGTCGCGTCGCGGCCGCTGCCCCTCGCCGTGGCGCTCTTCGCGGCGCTCCTGCCGGTGGAGCGCCTGCCGCGCGCGGGCCGCGCCGTCGCCGCCGCCGCCGCCTGCGCGTTCTTCGCCGCCGCGACGTTGTGGGCGCGCGCCCTCGACGTCGAGGTCGCGCGCGAGTCCGCCGACGTCTTGCGCGTCCTCGCGCGCGCGCCGCCGAACACCGGCTACCGCTGGCCGTTCATCCTCACGGCGCTGCCGGCCGTGGAGCGCGCGGGGATGGTGCGCTGGGATCCGCAGCGCGGGCTCGGCTCGCTCTTCGCGCTCGTGCAGGGGGGCTTCGTCGCGTACGCGCACGTGGTGAGCCCGCAGGCGCACACGCTCTTGCTGAAGCCGGAGGTGAAGGAGGCCCTGCCCCCGCCGCCGCTGCGATCGCGGTGGGTGACGCCGCTGAGAGCCGACGACGATCCGGTCGAGCGCCGCCGCGCGCTCGCCGTGCTCATGAGCCAGGCGATGCAGGTCGACGGCGTGATCGTGATCGAGCGCCCCGCGGATCACCCCCAATGGAAGGCGCGCGGGTTCACGGTGGACCTCGAGGACGGCCGCGTGCTGCTCGCCCGGTTCACGGGCTGCTCGCTCACCGTCGACAGCGCTGCGCCCCGCGACGTCTCGATCGCGATGGCCCCGGAGAGCCCGGCGCTGTTGCGGCGGGTGGCCCACGTCGACGGCCCCACCAGGGTCGACCGCGTCCCCTGCGGCGCCGTCACCGTCGCCGGCTGCGGCTCCGCCGTCCTGTCGCCCGACGCGGCGCCCCTGGTGCGGTGCGGGCCCGGGTCGTGAGCGCGACGAGGGGCGCGCTCACGGCCGGCTTGGTTACATAGGAGACAAAATAACGACGAGCGGGTGGAGGAACGGACGACATCGGGAGAAGCGGTGCTAGGGTCCGCCGCGTGGAAGGCTACGCGGCTCAGTACGGCTCCCTCGTCGTGTTCATCGTCGTCGGAGCGCTCTTTCCGATCGCACCCCTGGTCGCGGCTTCGATCATCGCGCCGAAGAAGCCGTCGCAGACCAAGGAAGACACCTACGAGTGCGGCCTGGAGTCCAAGGGCGACCCGTGGGTGGCGCTCAAGGTGCAGTATTACGTGTACGCGCTCGCCTTCGTGGCCTTCGACCTCGAGGCGCCGTTCCTCTACGCGTGGGCCGTGGTGTTCCACAAGCTCTCGGTCTTCGCGTTCGTGGAGATGATGATCTTCATCGCGGTGCTCGTCGTCGGGCTGGCGTGGGCGTGGAAGAAGGGGGCGCTGGAGTGGAGGTGACCGGTGCCCATCGATGAAGGACTGAAGAGCGAGCTGGCCAAGTCCGGCATCGTCGCCACGACGTTCGAGCAGCTCTACAACTGGGGCCGCAAGAGCTCGATCTGGCCGTTGCAGTTCGGCCTCGCCTGCTGCGCCATCGAGATGATCGCCACCGCCGCCGCGCGCTTCGACCTGTCGCGCTTCGGCGCCGAGGTCTTCCGCGCGTCGCCGCGCCAGGCGGACCTCATGATCGTCGCCGGCACGGTGACCAAGAAGATGGCCCCGCAGGTGGTGCGCCTGTGGAACCAGATGCCGGAGCCCAAGTACTGCATCGCCATGGGCGCCTGCGCCATCGCCGGCGGCCCGTTCAAGCAGGGCTACAACGTCCTCAAGGGCATCGACCGCTTCATCCCCGTCGACGTCCACATCCCCGGCTGCCCGCCGCGGCCCGAGGCGCTCCTGCACGCGCTCATCACGCTGCAGAAGAAGATGGACGCGCAGCGCTTCAAGAAGCTCAGCGAGCCGGTGCCCACGCACATCGCCGACCGCCCCGCCGAGTACCCCATCCCCGAGCTCGGCGCGCACGACCTCACGCCGGCGTCGAACCCCGCGGTCTGGCACCCGCCCAAGCTCGGCCGCACGCTGCCCATCGTCGAGGACGTGCCGCCCGCGCCGGCGCCGCCGGGCGAAAAGGCCAAGGAGCCCGCATGAGCGAGCCATCCACCCTCGGCACGCTCGAGGAGATCAAGGCGCGCATCGAGGCCGCCGTCCCCGCCGCCGCCGGCAAGGTGAGCGTGGAGGCGCCGGCGCTGGTGATCGAGCGGGACGCGCTCGTCGAGGTCTGCCGCTTCCTCAAGACGGACGACGCGCTTCGCCTGAATTTTCTCTCGAACCTGTGCGCCGTCGACTGGCTCAAGCCCGCGCCGCGGCTCGAGGTCGTCTACCACCTGTTCTCCGTCGAGAAGCGCCACGGGCCCCTCACGCTCAAGTGCCGCACCGGCGACCGCGGCGAGGACGTCCACGTGCCGTCCGTGACCCCGGTGTGGCGCAGCGCCGAGTACCAGGAGCGCGAGGCCTTCGACCTGTACGGCGTCATCTTCGACGGGCACCCGGACCTCCGCCGCATCCTCATGTGGGACGGCTTCGAGGACCACCCCATGCGCAAGGACTACGCACCTCCCGACGACTACGAGTGGGAGCCCACCGCGCACGACCACGTCCTCGACAAGGCGCGCGACCACCACAAGGTGTCGTCATGAGCGGCGCCGAGGAGCACGAGCGCTACAAGCTCGCGCCCGTCGAGAATTCTCTGGAGGGCCAGCAGCTCGAGATCGCCATCGGGCCCCAGCACCCGAGCACGCACGGCGTGTTCCGCATGGACGTCACGCTCGACGGCGAGGTGGTCACCAAGCTCAAGCCCGTGATGGGCTACCTGCACAGGAACCACGAGCAGATCGCCGAGCACACCACCTACCTCGGCAGCATGCCGTTCACCGATCGCCTCGACTACTTCAACTCGATGGCGAACAACTGGGGCTTCGCGCTCACCGTCGAGAAGCTCGCAGGCATCAAGGTGCCCGAGCGCGCGGAGTACATCCGCGTGATCATGTGCGAGCTCACGCGCATCCTCAACCACACCTGCGTCGCCGGCTTCCTCCTGAACGACTGCGGCGCGTGGATGACGCCGCTTTTGTACGCGTTCCGCGAGCGCGAGAAGATCCTCGACATCTTCGAGGCCGTCAGCGGCGCGCGGCTGATGTGCAACTACTTCCGCTTCGGCGGCGTCCGCGCCGACATGACCGACGCGGACCTCCAGGCCGTGCGCGACCTGGTCGACGGGCTGCCCGAGTTCCTCGAGGAATTCGAAAAGCTCATGACGGAGAACGAGATCCTGATGGAGCGCACGCAGGGCGTGGGCACGCTCCCGCGGGAGCTCGCCATCGACGCCGGCGTCACCGGTCCCATGGCCCGCGCCAGCGGCGTCGAGTACGACGTGCGCAAGATCGACAAGTACGGCATCTACGACCGCTTCGACTTCAAGGTGCCCCTCGGGGACCACGGCGACGTCTACGACCGCTACTACGTCCGCCTCCTCGAGGTGCACGAGAGCCTGAAGATCCTGAGGCAGGCGTTGAAGGACATCCCGGCGGGGCCGCACATGGACCCGAAGGCGCGGCTGCGGAACTTCCGGCCGCCCAAGGGTGAGGCGTACGGCCGCGTGGAGAGCCCCAAGGGCGAGCTCGGCTTCTACATCGTGAGCACCGGCGAGAAGAACCCGTACCGCTACCACGTGCGTCCGCCGAGCTTCATCAACCTCACCATCCTCGAAGATATGTGCATCGGGCAAAAGGTCGCCGACGTCGTCGTCATCCTCGGCGCCGTCGACATCGTGCTCGGCGAGGTGGACCGATGAGCGCCGGACGAGGGCTCTTGAAGGGCCTGATGGTCACCGCCCGCAACTTCGTCGGCAGCTACTTCGAGGCCGACCGCCTGGTGACGCAGCAGTACCCGGAGGAGAAGGCGCACACGAAGGAGAACTTCAGGAACGTGCCGTTCCTGCTCTACGACGGCGCCGACGCCATCCAGGGCATGCGCTGCGTGGCGTGCAAGATCTGCGAGCAGGAGTGCCCGCCGCAGTGCATCTACATCGAAGGCACCTTCGACGCCGAGGGCAACTCGCTGAAGACCCCCAAGGTCTTCGACATCGACTTCACCGTGTGCATGAACTGCGGCATCTGCGCCGAGGCCTGCCCCTTCGACGCCATCAAGATGGACAACGAGTTCGAGCTCGCGAGCACCGACCGCTTCAACGGACAGCTCGCCGACCTCCACCGGCTCCTGAAGTCCAACGAGTACTACCACCAGATCAAGCCCACCGAGGCCGGCGACGTCGACGAGCGCCTCGCCGCCAAGGCCAAGAAGTCCGCCGCCAAGAAGGCGCCGGCGCCCGCGGCGACGCCGCCGACCTCGCCGGTGCCCGCGGCCAAGGCCGCGCCGGCCCCGGCGGGGGACAAGGCCCCGCGCCCCGACGCCAAGCCCGCCGCGGGGCCGCCGCCCCCGCCCCCGCCGCCGTCGGGGCCGGCGGAGGTCATCGCGCTCCCGAGCGCCGATGCGCCGCCGCTGCCGCCGCCGCCGGGCTCCGGCGCGCCCACCGCGGCCGCGCCGCCTCCGCCGCCGCCGCCGCCGCCGGGGGAGCAGGAGGTCATCGCGCCGCCGAGCGCCGATGCGCCGCCGCTGCCGCCGCCGCCGGCGTCGAACCCGCCTGTGAGCGCGGCGCCTCCGCCGCCGCCAGCTCCGGCCGCGGGGCCGCCCGGCCAGGCCGGCGGTGACGCGAAGGATGGGTCGAAGACATGAGCGAGACGCTCGATCAGATCTTCGTGCTCGCGCACGACAAGCTCGTGGCGCTCGTGGCCATGCTCGGCCTGCCCTGGCTCGCCGTGATCGTCTCGCTGCTGTTGCCGGCGGCGCTGTGCCTGATGGTGTGGCCGCTGTTCTTCGCGTTCCTCACCTGGCTCGAGCGCAAGGTGCTCGGGCGCATCCAGAACCGCTACGGGCCGAACCGCGTGGGGCCCTTCGGCCTGCTGCAGCCCATCGCCGACGGCATCAAGATGCTCACCAAGGAGGACATCGTCCCGCGGCTGGCCGACCACGTCCTCCACCGGCTCGCCCCCGCGCTCATCGTCATCCCCGCGTTCTCCGTGTTCGCGCTCCTGCCGTTCGGAAAGAACATGACGCCGGCGGACATCGACGTCTCGCTGCTCCTGTTCTTCGCCGTCAGCTCCGTGTCCACGCTCGCGCTCTTCATCGCCGGCTGGGGCAGCCGCAACAAGTACTCGCTGCTCGGCGCCATGCGCGCGGTGGCGCAGATGGTGAGCTACGAGCTCCCCGTGGTCATGGCCGCGGTCCCGGTGGTGATGATCGTCGGCTCCTTGCGCATCGGCGCCGTGGTCGCCGCCCAGGGCCCACGCGTCCCCGGGGAGGCCTTCGGCAGCATCTCGCACTGGTTCATCTGGACGCCCTGGGGCCTGTTCGGCTTCGCGCTCTTCTTCGTCGCGGGCATGGCCGAGCTCAACCGCTCGCCGTTCGACATCGCCGAGGGCGAGAGCGAGATCGTGGCCGGCTTCCACACCGAGTACTCCGGCTTCAAGTTCGCGCTCTTCTTCCTCGCCGAGTACCTGAGCGCCATCGCGTTCGCGGGCCTGGCGTCGTCGCTGTTCCTCGGCGGCTTCGAGGGGCCCGCGCCCATCCCGTCGTGGCTGTGGTTCTTCGGCAAGATGTTCTTTCTCATAGCGCTGATGATGTGGGCCCGTGGCACCCTGCCGCGCCTGCGCGTCGATCAGCTCATGGGTTTCTCGTGGAAGTTCCTCCTGCCGCTCACCCTCGTGAACATCGTGGCCACCGCGCTGTGGTCCGTCTGGCACGAGGGCGACGTGCTGCATCGGGCCGCGGGCTGGCTCGGGTCGGCCGCGCTCCTCGTGGCGGCATACTTCCTCTTCGCCAAGCTCAACGCCGGCCCCGCCGTCAAAAAGCGCGTCTACCGCTACGCGGACCTGTGACATGACCCCCGCGCACATCGGCTTCCTCGTGCTCTCCGCCGTCTGCGTCGCAGGCGCGCTCGGCGCCGTCATCATCAAGAACATCGCGCGCGCGCTCCTGAGCGTGGTGACGTTCTTCTTCGGCGTGGCCGGGCTGTTCTTCATGATGCACGCCGAGTTCGTCGGCGTCGTGCAGCTCCTGGTCTACGTCGGCGCCATCGCCGTGCTCATCATCTTCGCCATCGTCCTCACGCGCGCCATGGAGACGCCCGCCGACGTCGCGCGCATCGCGGGGTGGCGGCCGCTCGGCATCGCCACCGCCGTCGCCGTCGCCGCCGTCATCATCGGCGTCATCTTGAAGAACCCGGACGTCGCCGCACCGCCCGCCCCCGGACAGACGGCCGGCGCAGAGGAGATCGGGCAGGCCCTGATGACCCGCTACGTGGTGCCCTTCGAGGTGGCCTCGGTGCTCCTGACTGCGACGCTCATCGGCGCCGTCGTCATCGCGCTCGACGAGACCCGGCGGAGGAAGCGGTGAGCCTCAACGAAGTCCTCATCCTGTCCGCGCTCCTCTTCGCCATCGGCGTGGCGGGGGCGCTCACGCGGCGCAACGCCATCCTGCTCCTCGTCAGCATCGAGATCATGATGAACGCCGCCAACATCAACTTCGTGGCGTTCTGGAGGTACGGTGCGCTGCCCATCAGCGCCAACCTCTTCGCCCTCTTCATCATCATCATCGCCGGCGCCGAGTCCACCGTGGGCCTCGCGCTCGTCATCAGCATCTATCGCCAGCTCAAGAGCGTCGACGTCGAGAAGATCGACTCGCTGAGCGGCTGACGACAACGAGGAGCTCTTCGCCGTGTCCGATCTCGTCTGGCTCATCCCCCTGCTGCCGCTCGTCGCGGGCGTCGTGGGCGTGCTGCTGCCGCTTTCGGCGCGTCGCCTCGCGTTCGTGTTGGCCACCGGGGCGTTGGCCACGTCGTGCGTGTGCGCGCTGGCGCTCCTGTGGCACGTCCTCTCCGGCGGCCGCGGCGCGCCCGAGCTGACCACCATCGACTGGCTCACCTTCGGCCACACGAGCATCGAGCTCGGCTTCATCGTCGACCCCCTCACGGCCGTGATGGTCGCGATGGTCACCTTCGTGGGCCTGCTCATCTTCATCTACTCGCACGGCTACATGGCCCACGACCCGGGCTACGCGCGCTTCTATTCGTTCCTCGCGCTGTTCTGCGCCGGCATGCTCGGCGTCTGCGTCGCCGACAGCCTCGTGCTCCTCTTCATCAGTTGGGAGCTCGTCGGCGTCTGCTCGTACCTGCTCATCGGCTTCTGGTTTCACAAGCCGAGCGCCGCGGCGGCGGCCAAGAAGGCGTTCCTCGTCACCAAGCTCGGCGACATGGGCTTGTTCGCCGGCATCCTCCTCCTCGTGCGGCACGGCGGCACCGCGCTGCTGTACGCGCACGGCGGCACCGGCCTCCTCGAGCCCGCGTCGCTCACCACGCTCGCCGGAGCCCACGTCGCGGGCGGCACCGGGATCTTCGGCGGCCTCACCCTCGCCGGCGGCCTCGCGCTCCTCGTGTTCTGCGGCGCCGTCGGCAAAAGCGGCCAGTTCCCTCTGCACGTCTGGCTCCCCGACGCTATGGAGGGCCCCACGCCGGTGAGCGCGCTGATCCACGCCGCCACCATGGTGGCTGCCGGGGTCTTCCTCGTCGCTCGGATGTACCCGCTGTTCTCCGCCGGCCCGACCTCGCTCGAGGTGGTGGCGTGGCTCGGCGGCTTCACCGCGCTCCTCGCCGCCACCATCGCGGTGGCGCAGCGGGACATCAAGCGCATCCTGGCCTACTCCACCGTGTCGCAGCTCGGCTTCATGATGCTCGGCCTCGGCGCCGGCGGCGTCGTCGTCGGCATGTTCCACCTCATCACGCACGCGTTCTTCAAGGCGCTGCTGTTCCTCGGCGCGGGGTCCGTCATCCACGGCATGCACGAGGAGCAGGACATCATGAAGATGGGCGGCCTGAGGAAGGTCATGCCCGTGACGTTCCTGACCTATCTGTGCGGCACCGCCGCGCTGGCGGGCGTGGTGCCGTTCGCGGGCTTCTGGAGCAAGGACGCCATCCTGTCCTCCGCGCGGCACTTCGGCGCGGCCCACGGCGCCATCGGCTACGCGCCGTTCGTGATGGCGGTGCTCGCGTCGTTCCTCACGGCCTTCTACATGACGCGTCAGGTGCTCCTCGTGTTCTTCGGCGAGTCGCGCTCGGACAAGCACGCGCACGAGTCGCCGGCGGTGATGACGCTGCCGCTGGTGGTGCTCGCGATCTTCGCCGCCGGCCTCGGCTTCATCGGCACGCCCTGGGCCGACAAGTTCGGCGCGTTCCTGTCGACGGCCGCCGGCGCCGCGGCCCCGGCGGCGGAGGAGGCCAACATCGGCTTCATGGCCGCCGCCACCGCCCTCGCGCTCGCCGGCATCGGCTGCGGGTGGCTCGCCTACGGGCGCCGCGCGCTCAAGGCCGGCGACGCCGACCCGCTCGCGGGCCTGCCGCTGTGGGGCGCCCTCGAGCGCCGTTGGTACTTCGACGAGATCTACGCGGCCACCGTCGTGCGCGCCGTGTTCCTGCTCGCGTCCGCCGCCGCCCTCCTCGACGCCGTCGTCGACTGGATCGTGGAGCGCGTGGCCGCGGTCGCCTCGCTGCTGTCCAACCTCACCCGTTGGCTCGACGACCACGCCGTGCGCCCGGGCGCGCGCGCCGTCGCCTGGCTCGTCACGCTCCTGAGCCGCGGGCTGCACAAGGCCCAGAGCGGCCGCGTGCAGGACTACCTCTCCGCCATCACCCTCGGCGCCACCCTCCTCGTGGGGCTCGCGCTCCTGGTGCTCTTCTCCCGATGACCTTCATCGACGCCCACCTGCTCTCTCTCCTGGTGCTGGTGCCCGCGGCCACCGCCATCCTCGTGCTCGTCCTCGGCGAGCGCGCCCCCGCCAGCGTGGACGCCGCCGCCCCTGACGCGCCGCCCGGCAGCCGCGCGCGCACCGTCGCCCTCGCGGGGTGCGCGGTGGCGCTCGCGCTCGCGCTGCGCGCCGCGTCGCTGTTCGACCCGCACGACGCCGCCCGGCAGCTCTCCGAGCGCGTCTCGTGGATCCCCACGCTTCACGCCGACTACTCCGTCGGCGTCGACGGCCTGAGCATCCTGCTGCTCATCCTCACGGCGGTGATCGTGCCGCTGTCGCTGGTGGCGTCGTGGCCCGCGGGCGTCGACAAGCGGCGCACCTTCGCCCTCGTGATGCTGTTGCAGGCCGGCATGTTCGGCGTGTTCACCGCCGAGAGCTTCTTTCACTGGTTCGTGTTCTGGGAGATGGTGCTCATCCCCGCCTTCTTCCTCATCAAGAGCGGCGGCGCCGCCGGCCACGACGCGCGCCGCGCCGCCCTCAAGTTCCTGCTGTACACGCTCGTCGGCAGCGTCGCGATGCTGCTCGCGTTCCAGGCCATCTTCTGGGCCACGGGCAGCATGGACTTCATCGAGCTCGCGCGCCTCGGCACCGCCGGCACCCTCGACGAGAAGCTCGCGGCCGTCGCCGCCCACGCCCACATCGGCTGGACCGCCAGGACCTGCGGCGCCGTCGCCTTCTCCTGCATCGTCCTCGCGTGCGCGGTGAAGACGCCGCTGTGGCCGTTTCACACCTGGCTGCCCGACGCGTACGGCGAGGCGCCCACGCCGGCCACGCTCCTGCTCACCGCGGGCATGTCCAAGATGGGCGTCTATGCGCTGCTGCGCATCGCGTTGCCGCTGTTTCCGTCGAGCGCCGCGCGCTTGGCGCCCGTGCTCGTCGGCCTCGCCCTCGTCACCGTGGTGGCGGCGGCGTTCTCGGCGCTCGCGCAGACGGACCTCAAGCGCATGATGGCGTACTCGTCCATCAACCACGTCGGCCTCTGCCTGCTCGCGCTCTTCGCCGCCGCCAGCGCCTCCGTCGACATCACCGCCGACGACCGCGCCGCCGCGCTCGACGGCGCCGTCCTGCAGATGTTCGTGCACGGCATCGAGGCGGCCCTGATGTTCTTCCTGCTCGCGGCCCTCGAAAGACGCGTCGCCGCGCGCGCGCAGGCCGCGGGCGACCGGCCCCCGCGCCCCTCCGAGGGCGGCGCCGCCGTCCTCGGGCTCAACGACTTCGGCGGGCTGCGCAAGGTCGCGCCGTGGTTCTGCGGCGTCTTCGGCGTCGTCACGTTCGCGTCGATCGGCCTCCCAGGCCTCGCCGGCTTCGTCAGCGAGATCCTCGTGCTGCGCGGCACCTTCGCGCTCGCCCCCGCCGCGGCCGCCGTCGCCCTCGTCGGCGTGATGATCACCGCGGTGTTCCTCCTCAGCGTCATCCAGCGCGTGTGGTGGGGCCCGCTCAACGAGCGCTTCCGCGACATGCGCGACCTCTCCTGGCGCGAGCTCGTCCCCGCGGGCGTGTTCGTGCTCCTCATCGTCGCCGTCGGCGTCCTGCCCGCGTGGTTCACCGCGCAGGGCAACGGCGCCGTCGAAGCGCTCGGCGCGCTGCTCGCGCAGGGAGCCAACGTCCCATGAGCGCGCTCTTCTCCCTCTCGCGGCTCGACTGGACCATCTACCTGTCGTGGCTGGGGGTCCTCGCTATCCTCTTCATCCCGAGCGGCAACAAGGGCGCCATCCGCGTCACAGCCCTCGCCTCCGCCCTCGCCGGCCTCGTCGTCGCCCTCTACGGCTTCCTCACCTACCGCATCGATCCCGGCAGCGCCGCGAGCGGCGCCGATGCCTTGCACGCGTCGTTCGCGCAGTTCGAGGTGCAGGCGCCGTGGATCCCGGCCATCGGGGCTTCGTTTCACCTGGGCGCCGACGGCGTGAGCCTCCCGCTCCTCGTGTTGAACGGCGTGGTCGCCGTCACCGGCGTGCTGTTCTCGTGGAACGTCGAGCATCGCACCAAGGAGTTCTTCGTCTTCCTGCTCCTGCTCGTGAGCGGCGTCTACGGCGTGTTCCTCTCGCTGGACCTCCTGCTTCTATTTGCGTTCTACGAGCTGGCCATCATCCCGAAGTACTTCATCATCGCCATCTGGGGCTCCACCCGGCGCGAGTACGCGGCCATGAAGCTCGTGCTCTACAGCTTCGCGGGCAGCGCGCTCGTGTTCGCCGGCATCGTCATCCTCTACGCCGGTGCCGGCGCCAAGACCTTCGACCTGCTCGCGCTCAGAGACGCGCTGCCGGCCGAGATGCAGTTCTTCTGCTTCCCGCTCATCTTCGCCGGCTTCGGCGTGCTCGCCGGCATGTGGCCGTTCCACACGTGGGCGCCCACCGGCCACTCGGCCGCGCCCACCGCCGCGTCGATGCTCCTCGCGGGCGTGGTGATGAAGCTCGGCGCCTACGGCTGCCTGCGCGTGGGCCTGCTCCTGCTGCCGCAGGGTCTCTCCGCGTACGGTGGCATGTGGCAGTGGTTCTTCGCGCTCCTCGCCGTCGCCGGCATCATCTGGGGCGCCGGCGTGGCGCTCGTGCAGAAGGACTTCAAGTTCGTCATCGGCAACTCCAGCGTGAGCCACATGGGCTTCGTGCTGCTGGGCCTGATGACGCTCGACAGCATCGGCATCGACGGCGCCGTCCTGCAGATGTTCTCGCACGGCATCGTGGCGAGCCTCCTGTTCGCCGTCGTCGGCCGCATGGTCTACGACCGCGCCCACACCCGCCAGCTCGACGAGCTCGGACCCATGCGCCTCGCGCGCCGCATGCCGTTCGTGGCCGCCGTGTTCATCATCGGCGGCCTGGCCTCCATGGGCTTGCCGGGTCTGTCGGGCTTCGTCGCCGAGCTCCACGTCCTGGTGGGCGCCTGGGACGTGTTCCCCTGGCTGGCCGTCGCCGCCGGCGGCGGGATCGTGATCACCGTCTGGTACACCTTCCGCACCATCCTCGCCGCCTTCTACGGTGACCCGGCCGCGCCCGACAAAACGCAGGATCCGCTGCCCCCCATCACGTGGCAGGAGCGCGTGGCGTCGCTGGCCCTGGTCGCGCTCCTCTTCGTCGTCGGCCTCGCGCCGGCCACCCTGCTCGACATGATCGATCACAGCGTGCGGCTGATGGTGAACCGATGAGCGCCGTCGACGTCGCCCAGACCCTCGCGCCCGAAAGCATCATCATCGGCACGGCGCTCGTGTTCCTCATCGTCGACGTGGCGCTGCTGCGCGGCCGCGAGGTCCGCACCCGCGCGCTCGTGTGCGGCTTCGGCGCCGTCGCCGGCCTCATCGCCGCCGGCGCCGTGCTGTTGCAGCAGCTCTCGGTGACGTTCGACATCTATTACCGGGACGCCGACCGCATCCTCGTCGTCGATCGCTTGAGCCTCACGCTGCGGCTGGTGCTCGTCGGCCTCGCCGCCGGCGTGTGCCTGCTGTCCATCCGCTACGAGTTCACCAAACACGTCGGCGAGTACTTCGCCGTCACCCTGTTCGGCCTCGTCGGCATGGACCTCCTCGTGTCCACCGAGAACCTCCTGATGTTCGTGGTGGCGCTCGAGCTCCTCAGCGTGTGCCTGTTCATCCTCACGGCCTTCCACAAAGGCGTCCCGCGCTCGGCGGAGGGTGCCGCCAAGTACTTCCTCATCGGCGCGCTGAGCTCCGCGTTCCTCTTGTTCGGCATGAGCTACGTCGTGGGCACCACCGGCGCCATGGACATCCCGCACCTCGCGGGCGCCGTCGCGCGCGCCGCCGGCGGCGGCGGCCACCCCGCGCTGTTGATCCTCGGCCTGGTGTTCGTGGTGGTCGGCCTCGGCTTCAAGCTCGCCGCCGTGCCCTTCCACGCGTGGGCCCCCGACGCGTACCAGGGCGCGCCCACGCCCGTGACCGCGTTCATCGCCACCGGCTCCAAGGTCGCGAGCTTCGCCATCGCCGCCAAGCTGCTCGTCGTCGGCTTCGGCGGGCTCAAGGGCAGCGTGTCCTGGGACTGGCACGACTTGATGTACGGCTGGCTGGGCGCTCTGCACGTCGAGCCCGGCTGGATACTCGTCCTCGCGCCCATGGCGGCCGCGAGCATGATCTGGGGCAACGTCGCCGCCATCGGCCAGAAGAACATCAAGCGCATGCTCGCGTACTCGAGCATCGCGCACGGCGGCTACACCCTCATCGGCCTCCTCGCCGCCGACGAGGCCGGCCTCACCGCGATGTTCACGTACCTCGTGCTCTACTCGCTCACCAACCTGGGCGCCTTCGGCGTTGTCGCGGCGCTCACGCGCAAGGCGGGCGGCGACAATCTCGAGGACTTCGACGGCATGGTGCAGCGGGCGCCGCTGCTGTCGGTGCTGTTGATGCTGTTCGTGCTCTCCCTCGCGGGGGTCCCGCCGCTCGCCGGTTTCTTCGGCAAGTTCTACCTGTTTTCGACCGCCGTCTCCGCGGACAGCGGCATGGGCCTGCTGTGGCTCGTCATCGTCGCCCTCGTGACGAGCGTGGTGTCCCTCTATTACTACCTGGTGCTCTTGAAGCACGTGCTCGTTGACCCGCCGCGCCACACGGAGCGGATCCGCGCAGGCGCGCTGTGGACGCTGCCGCTCGTCGTCATCGCCCTGCTGGTGGTGGGCCTCGGGGTCTATCCGCAGCCGCTCGTGCACATGTTCGCGGGGCTCGTTCACATCGGCGGGTTCGTGCGCTGAGGGCGTTGCCGGCCGCGCGCTGGCAGCTCGCACAGGGGGGGCTCATGGACTATCGACGGCTCGGTGCCTCCGGCTTGCACGTGAGCGCGATCGGCCTCGGCGGCTGGACCACGTTCGGCTCGGGTGCGCTGGCTCCCGAGGACGGCGAGCACATCGTGCGCGCGGCCTTCGACGCCGGCATCAACTTCTTCGACATCGCCGACGTCTACGCGCAGGGGGAGTGCGAGCGGAGCATGGGGCGCGTGCTGAAGACGCTGCCGCGCCACCGGCTGGTCATCGCGTCCAAGGTGTACTGGCCCATGTCCGACGACGTGAACGACCGCGGGCTGAGCCGGAAGCACATCGTGGAGAGCGTGGACAAGAGCCTCGCACGCATCGGCGTCGACTACCTCGACCTCTACTTCTGCCACCGCTACGACGACGACGTCCGCCTCGACGAGACATTGCGCGCCATGGACGACCTCGTCCGCGCCGGCAAGATCCTCTACTGGGGAACGAGCTGCTGGACGGGGGCGCACCTCAAGGAGGCGCACGCCCTCGCCGACGCCCGCTCGCAGGCGGCGCCGGTGGCCGAGCAGCCGGAGTACGGCCTGATGTGTCGCGACATCGAGCGCGCGCTGATGCGGGCGGCGCAGGAGGCGGGCATGGGGCTGCTCGTCTGGGGCGCGCTCGCGTCGGGCGTGCTCACCGGCAAGTACAAGGACGGCATCCCCAAGGGCTCGCGCCTCGATCGCATCGAGTGGCTCCGGGACACGGTGCTCACCGACGAGCACCGCGCCCAGGTCGACGCGTTCGTCGCGCTCGCCGCCGAGCTCGGCGCGCCGCCGGCGCGGGTGGCCCTCGCGTGGGCGCTGTCGCGCCCGGGCGTCTCGAGCGTGATCACCGGGGCGTCGAGCGTGGCGCAGCTCGAGGAGAACCTGACGGCGCTGTCGCTGCCCATCGACGACGCCCTCGGCGCGAAGCTCGACGCCATCTTCCCAGCCGCGTAACCGGCCGCCTCACGCGCCGTACAGCAGCCATCCCTGAGCGCCGATCGAAGCGACGCTGCGTGGCAAGCGGCGTGAGGTGGCGACGACATCAAGCCCCGATTCGAGCGCGGCGGAGGCCGCCGGAGTCGCGCGCTGTACGCCGTATCGACCCGCGAACGCCGCCTCACGGGCCCACCGTACAGCAGCCATCCCTGAGCGCCGATCGAAGCGACGCTGCGTGGCAAGCGGCGTGAGGTGGCGACGACATCAAGCCCCGATTCGAGCGCGGCGGAGGCCGCCGGAGTCGCGCGCCGTACGCCGTATCGACCCGCGAACGCCGCCTCACGGGCCCACCGTACAGCAGCCATCCCTGAGCGCCGATCGAAGCGACGCTGCGTGGCAAGCGGCGCGAGGTGGCGACGACATCAAGCCCCGATTCGAGCGCGGCGGAGGCCGCCGGAGTCGCGCGCTGTACGCCGTATCGACCCGCGAACAACGCCGCCGCGCGACGCACGGCGGGCTCCGCCGCCCGCGCGCGGAGCGCGCCGCGCCGAGAGGCGCCGTGAGGTCGCCGACAGGCGACCTCACAATTACGCCTGGGCGGCGGCCTGCGTCGCGACGGACTTGCCCGGGTACCCGCCCTCGAGCGCCCAATCGAGGACCTCGTCGACCTTCTTGGCGAAGAGGAACTCGATCTCATCGCGGACGTTCTTCGGGATGTCCTGCAGGTCTTTCTCGTTGCGCGCGGGCATGATGATGCGCTTGATGCCGCCGCGGTGCGCCGCGAGGACCTTCTCCTTGATGCCGCCGACGGGCAGCACCAGGCCGCGCAAAGTGACCTCGCCGGTCATCGCGGTGTCGTGCCGCACGCACCGTCCGGTGAGGAGCGACACGAGCGCCGTGGTGATGGTGACGCCGGCGGACGGGCCGTCCTTGGGGATGGCGCCGGCCGGGAAGTGCAGGTGGAGATCGGTCTTTTCCAGGAAGTGGTCGTCGACGTTCTTGGAGATGCCGATCTCGTGCGCCTTGGAGCGGATCCACGACATGGCCGCCTGCGCCGACTCCTTCATCACGTCACCGAGCTGACCGGTGAGGATCATGGAGCCCTTGCCGCCCATGCGCGTGGCCTCGATGAACAAGAGGTCGCCGCCCGCCGCCGTCCACGCGAGACCCGTGGCGACGCCGGGGACCGACGTGCGCTCGGCGCTCTCGTTGTAGAACTTCTCGGGCCCGAGGATCTTGCCGAGGTTGTCCTCGGTGATGACCTGCTTGGGGAACGGCCCCGAGTCCTTGGGCACGTTGGCCACCGACACCGCCACCGAGCGGCAGCAGGCGGCGATCTCGCGCTCGAGCTGACGAACACCTGCCTCGCGCGTGTACGCCGTGGCCAGCTTGAGGATGGTCTCGTCGGGGAACTCGACGTGATCCTTGGTGATGCCGTGCTCCTTGATCTGTTTGGGGACCAGGTGCTGCTTGGCGATGTTCATCTTTTCTTCGAACGTGTAGCCGGGGACCTCGATGATCTCCATGCGGTCGCGCAGCGGTGCGGGGATGGTGTCGAGCTGGTTCGCCGTGGCGATGAACAGCACCTTCGACAGGTCGAAGGGCACGTCGAGGTAGTGGTCCGAGAACGAGTTGTTCTGCTCGGGATCGAGCACCTCGAGCAGCGCTGACGACGGATCGCCGCGGAAGTCGTGGCCGAGCTTGTCGATCTCGTCGAGGAGGAACACCGGGTTGTTGGTGCCCGCCTTCTTCAGGCCCTGGATGATGCGGCCCGGCAGCGCGCCGATGTACGTGCGCCGGTGGCCGCGAATCTCCGCCTCGTCCCGGACGCCGCCGAGCGAGATGCGGTGGAACTTGCGCCCGAGCGAGTCCGCGATGGAGCGGCCGAGGGACGTCTTGCCGACACCCGGAGGACCCACGAAGCAGAGGATGGGGCCCTTCATGTCGTTCTTGAGCTTGCGGACGGCGAGGTACTCGACGATGCGCTTCTTGATCTTGGCGAGGCCGTAGTGGTCGTCGTCGAGCTGCCGCTGGGCGTTGTTGAGGTCGAGGTTGTCCTGCGACGACTTGGACCAGGGCAGGTCCGCCAGCCACTCGAGGTACGTGCGCGCGACCGTGTACTCCGCCTGCGACGGCTGCATGTTGCGCATGCGCTTGAACTCGCGGTTGGAGGCCTTCTCGGCCTCCTCCGGCAAGTTGGCGTTCTTCAAGCGACGCTCGAGCTCTTCGATGCCGCTCTCGTCGTCGTCCTTGTCGCCGAGCTCCTCCTTGATGGCCTTGAGCTGCTGGCGCAGGTAGTACTCGCGCTGCGTCTTGGACATCTCGCCCTTGACCTGCGAGTTGATCTTGTTCGAGAGCTTCATCACCTCGAACTGCCGCGACAAAAGCTCGAGCACGCGCTTGAGGCGGAGCTTCAGGTGAACGGCCTCGAGGACCTCCTGCTTCTCCTCGATGGTGGCGTCGATGTTGGCGGTGATGAGATCGGCGAGGTGCCCCGGGGCCTGGATGCTCTCGAGGAGCTGCTTGGCCATCACCGGGATCTCGGGGAGCATGTCGATGACTTCGCGCGCGGTGTTCTTGAGGTTGAGCGCGAGCGCCTCCACCTCGACGTCGCCGTTGCCCTCGTCAGCGAGCGGCGTGATCTTGGCCGTGAAGAACGGCTCTTCCTGGGTGAACTCGTCCACCCGGAACCGCGAGATGCCCTCGACGACGATGTTGAAGCCATCCTTGCCCGTGCGCGCGAGCTTGATGATGCGCGCGGCGGTCCCGATCTCGTAGAGATCGTCGGGCGTGGGGTCGTCGATCTCCGGCGCCCGCTGCGTGACGATGCCGAGGAGCGAGTTCTCCCGCGTGGCCTCCTCGATGAGCCGGATGGTCTTGGCTCTCCCGATGGTGAGCGGCATGACCGCGCCCGGAAAAAACACGCTGTTGCGCAACGGCAGGATGGGGAGCTCGCCTGGCAAGTCCTGCGGCTTGAACTCGGGGCGGTCGCGCTTCCTTGAGGTCATGTCACTCCTTGGCCCGTGGGCCTCGCATCAATATATGCGGAGACGACCTGGCGACAAGCCGAGCACGCCAAAGGCGCGCGCCGGCTTGCTCGGCGGTCGGCCGGAGCCACAGGCGGAGGGCGGCCCAGGGGCCCTCATCACGGGGGCGTCGGGTTCTGCACGCCGCTGCCGACGAAGTCCGGGACCACCATCTCGAACGCGCCGTCCGACCCGGAGACGGCCTCGCCCACGAGGATGGCGGAGCCCTGCTCGTCGAGGAGGAAGTCCGAGAACACCCGCACATACGCGTTGTCCACGGGAGCCCCCGACGACAGGACGGTGCCGGCGACGACGGCGCGGGCGGGCAGCCGGACGTCGGCCTGGAGCCCGCCGTCCGGCACGGTGACCAGCTCCGACGAGGCCGGCGCGTTCTTGCCGCGCGGCGGCCGCGTCGACACCCGGTAGCGGCCGGGGTCCACGGAGACCTCGAAGGTGCCGTCGTCGCCGCTCTGCGTCGTAAAGGACACGAAGGTGTGGGCCAGGGGGGCGTCGGGGCCGGCCGGATCGACGACCCGCGTGATGGTGAGCTGGGCGCCCGGCAGCGTGGCGCCGTCGGGGTCGAGGACGGCGCCCGCGAAGCGCACCCGGGCGGGGAGCGTGAGCTCGAGGTCGGCGTTGGTGGAAGGGACGTCCACGTCGCCCTGCACGAGCAAGCCCGCCGCCGAGGTCTCGGGAGCCACGACCACGACCGTGTAGGTGCCCGGGGGGAGCTGCGCGTCGAGGACACCGGCGCCATCCGCCTGCACCAGCGTCTGAAAGGCGCCGTTGCCGACCTCCGCCTGCAGGGTCGCCGTGGCCCCCGGGACGCCGTGCCCGGCCTCGTCGACGACGCGGGCGACGAAGTGGGCGGGCGTGAGGACGACGCCGAGGCTGACGACGCCGGCGTCGAGGACGCCCTCGTGCGCCTTGTCGGGGTCCACGGGGACGCCGAGGCTCGGGAAGGACGGGTTGTCGCTCGTGGGGCTCACGGTGAGCGTGAGGGGGTCGCCGGCGGTGCCGGCGACGCCTGAGAGGACCACGGTGAACGAGCCGTCCGCCGCGGTCCGCGCCGTCGACGAGACGCGCCGGCCGGCCTGGTTTTCGACGTGGAGCGCGAGCTGGGGGATCCCCTGCTCCGCCGCGCCCTCGCCGGCCTTGACGAAGCCCCGCACGCGGATGCCCGCGGCGTCGTCGACGAAGGGGGGATCGAGCGTGACGCGCCCCGACGAGTCGCCGTTGGCGACGAAGCCGGCGTCGTCGTACGCGGGGGGCAGCGCGGCGTCCCCGGGGACCACGGTGACGCCGTAGCGCTCGCCGTCGACGAGGAGCACCGAGAAGTTGCCGGCGTCGTCGGTCTGCGCGTTGGGGGCGAGCGCGCGCCCCGCGATGAACTCCTCGGGGCGCGCCAGGACCTGGGCGGCGACCCCGGGCCCGCCGTCGCCGTGGCGGACCCGGCCGCTCCAGGTGACACCGGAGGCCAGGGAGACGTCGACGCGCGGGTTGTCGCGCAGGTTGAGCGCCAGCCGGCTCTGCACGGGGAGGCCGGCGGCGCTCGGATCGATCTCGACGTCGACGGCGCCGAGCCTCTGGTCGGCGGGGTTCACGCACGAGCCGAGCGCGCAGACGTCGGCCCGCGGGCAGTCCGCGTCCCCGCTGCAGGAGGTCGCCTGCGGCAGCGGGAGCGAGCACGCCACGCACAGCGCCAAAGCGGCGCCGATCGCGAGCAAGCCGGGGGCAAAGCGGCGGATCATGGGTTGATGCAGCTCTCTGACTTGAGCCGGATAGGCCAGGCCACGGTGGTGACGGCGAAACCCTCGGGGGCCGCCGTGTCGTCGCCCTTGAAGCCGCCGTCGCTGATGCTCAGCTCGAAGATTTGCCCGAGCTTCGAGTGGTCCGCGTCGACCTGCTCGTCGAGGACGGCGGCCGGCAGGATGTCGGTCACGGTCGCCTGGTCGAGCTGAAAGGGCGGGAAGTCGTAAAACGAGCCGTCGACGGGCTCCGCGCTCGGATCGATCTCCGTGTCGGACAGGCGCAGCCTCTTGGGAGCGTCCTCGACGCCGTTGGCGAAGATGATGGACTTGCGCACCGTGAGCGGATCGAGGTCCGCGTCCTCGAGGCGATCGGCGGCGAAGGTGGTCAACGGCGCGCACCCGTCACCGACGTTGACGTCGAGCCGACCGAAGGGCGCCGTACACGCCGTGGACCCCAGCGGGCACTGGGCGACGTTCACGTTGGGCGGCGGCTGCATGTTCACCAGCACGGGCGCGTGATCGGCGTCGGGCACCGCGCGGTCGAGGAACAAGGGGTTCAAACAGCCCGCCATCACGACGGGGGAGAGCAACCCGAGTGCCACTCGGCAAGCCCGCATCCCCTGTGGCTCTCCCACGCTCGTCACGCCCCCGAGCCTCCCACACCGCGACACCGGCGTCGTGGGGTCCTGTCTCCGCCAATCCGGGGCGCGGGACAAGCCCCCGCCCTCCGGCGCGTCGTGGGGAGCCCCCGCGCCACCGGGGTCGGCGGCGGGCCCCTCACGTCGCCGGGCCCCCGGGGTCGTCGGGGCTCTCGCCGTCCTTTTGGGCCTCGAGGTGCCGGAAGATGGTCCGGGGGTCCACGCCGAGCTCGCGGGCGGTCTTGGTGCGGTTGCCGCCGTTTCTCTCGAGCGCCTCGTCGATGTAGCGGCGGCGGAAGCGCTCGAGCGCGTCCGACAAGGGCAGGATGTCCTCGAGGTCCTCGGCCTGGATGTCGAGGTCCTCCGGCTTCAGCTCCTTGGCCTCGCACAGGACGATGGCGCGCTTGAGCCGGTTTTCGAGCTGGCGCACGTTGCCCGGCCACGCGTACTTGCGCAGCGCGACGAGGCTCTTGGGCGCGAAGCCGCGGACCTTCTTGCCGTACTCTTCGGCGTACTTCTGCAACAGGAAATTGGCGATGACGACGACGTCCTCGCCCCGCTCGCGCAACGGCGGCAAGTGCAACTGCACGACGTTCAAGCGGTAGTAGAGGTCCTCGCGGAACGTGCCCTCGCGCACCATCTGCTCGAGGTTCCTGTGGGTGGCGGCGACCACGCGGATGTCGACGTTTTCGGACTTGTTGTCGCCGACCTTGGTGACCTGCCGCTCCTGCAGTGCGCGCAGGAGCTTCACCTGCAGGTGCAGCGGCATCTCGCCGATCTCGTCGAGGAACAGCGAGCCCCCGTTGGCGGCCTGGAAGCGCCCGGGGCGCGTGGCGACGGCGCCGGTGAAGGCGCCCTTCACGTGGCCGAACAGCTCGCTTTCGAGGAGGTTTTCGGGGATGGCGCCGCAGTTGATGACGACGAAGGGCCCGCGGGCGCGGCCGCTGCGCTTGTGCACCTCGTGCGCGATGAGCTCCTTGCCGGTGCCGGTCTCGCCCGTGACGAGGACGGAGATGTCTGCGCGGGCGACCTTCTCGATCTTCTTGAAGACCTCGCGCATGCCGTCGCAGGCGCCGATGATCTCGCCGTAGCGGGACTTCTCGAGCTCGCTTTTGAGGCCCGCCTTCTCGACGGTGAGGGCGTCGATGTGCAGCGCGTTTTGCACGAGCAATGACGCCTGCGCGGCGAACAGCGTGAGCACCTCGAGCGAGCGCTCGTCGAAGAGCGAGGCCACCTGATCGTTGCCGACGTAGATGGCGCCGAACACCTTGCCGAGGTGCACGAGGGGCACGCACATGACGCTCGTGAGCTTGAGCGACACGACGCTCTTGCTCGACGAAAACTGCGTGGACGTGAGCGCGTCTGAGACCACGATGGCCTGGGCGGTCTCGATGGCGCGCTTGAGGATGGAGTCCGAGAGCTTCTGGACGTCGTCGTCGATGCTCTGGCCCTTGAGGTTGCGGGCCATCTTGACGTGGGGGACGCCGCCGTCGTCGCCGTCCTCGACGAGGACGAGGAAGCCCTTGTCCGCCTTGGTGAGCGCGATGACCTCGTCCATGAGGGCTTCGAGGACGCGGGTGACGTCCGTGGCCTCACCGATCTTCTTGGAGAACTCGACGAGCCGGCGGTAGGCCTCGATCTCGCGGGCGCGGGCGACGTCGGCGGCGGCGACCTTGGGGCGCTCTTCGAGGGCGAAGCGCATGCGGGCGGCGCCGATGACGATCTCGTCGCCGTCGACGAGCGTCTGCTTCCTGATCTGCCGGCCGGACACGAGGATGTCCGCCTTCTGCGCCGCGATGGTGAACGTATGCCCGTCGTACGCGATGTGCGCGACCAGCGCCGGGAGGTCGGCGACGACGACGTCGCTCTCGGGATCGGAGCCGATGGTGGTGAGGCTCTTGAAGACCGGGGTGCGGGTCTCGGTGCCGTCTCGATGAAGCGTTACCAGGGTCGCCACGGGCTGGTGTGTACACCACCGACACGCGATCGCCAGCGGGGGCCGGCCACGGCAGGCCGATCCGGAGGCGCCGTCAAGGGACGCCGTGCGCGCACACGGCTACCGGCTCGCGTCGTCAGGGGTGGCCTTCGGCGTGGGCGCGATCTTGTCCGCGTGGCGCAGCTCTTCGGGTGTGAGCCGGCGGCGGGTCTGCTTGGTGTCCACGACGCCGCCGTCGTCACGGTCGTAGAGCGCGTCGCCGACGCCGTAGACGTACAGGCCCGCGAAGGCGAGCGCGCTGATGAACTGGGCGTCGAGGACGGCGTGGTACACGTCCTGCTCCGGCTGGTCCGTGCGCACCTTGTCGTCGAGCAGGAGCATGAGGATGCTCGTCCAGAACAGCGCCACCGTCGACGCCGCCGTCACCCCCTCCGCGGCCCCGACGATGACGGCCTTCGTCGTGGAGCCGTTGGCTGCCTGGGCGAGGCCGAAGGGCATGAACGCCACCGCGAGCGGCACCTCTTTGACGACGGTGGTGCGCTCGATGAGCACGCCGCCGTGCTCGTCGACGGCGTCGGCCTTGGCGCGCTCGCGGGCGCGGCGGAGCTCCTCGAGCTGCACCTTCATCGCGGCCTTCTGCCGATCGAAGATCTCGATGGCCGCCGGCGGCGTCAGGAACGGATCGAGCGCGAAGTCCGGGTTGATGCTCAGAAGCGACGAGAACTCGCGCGCGGCCTCGAGCGGCTTGGGCTTGTCGGCGAGCGCGTAGCAGATGCCGAGCATGCGGTGGACGTCGAGCTGCTCGTCCTCGTCCTGGAGCTGACCGGGCACCGCGAGCGGCGCGAGCGTCTCGATTGTCCCCGGGCAGTCCTGGTACTCGAACAGGTTCTTGCCGTGCTTGTAGATCTGCTCCGGCGTCATCGGCTTCGACGCCGGCTCCGCCCTGGGGGCAGCCGGCGTCGTCGCGGGCGTCGCGGCAGGGGGCGGCGCGGCAGGGGGCGTCGCCGCCGGGGGTGTCGCCGCAGGTGTCGTCGAGGGCGCGGGCGCATCGACCGCGGGCGCCAGGAGCGCGAGCGCGGTGAGGACGGCGGCGACGGCGGGCATGCGCCTTCGCTTCTACCACGAGCGCTCGCACGCCCAACCGAGACCGGCCCGGCGCGCCGACGGTGGCGCCGTCCGCCACGCGCCGGGCCCGACCGACGACGAGGGTCACGGCACGGGGGCGGGCGCGGGGCGGGCCACTTCGGGCTCGAGCTTGACGGTGAGCGGCAGGGTCTGGCCCGCCTGGAAGTTCACCTTGCGGTACAGCGGCCGGAAGCCCTTCTTGTACACGGTGACGTCGAGCCGCTCCTGGAAGTGCTTGCCGAGCGGGACGACCAGCGCGCCGGAGTGGACCGTCTCCCCCGCCGTCTTTCCGCCCTTGCCGCCCACCGAGACGAACGCGTCGGGCTCGCTGCAGGTGACGATGAGCAGCGCGGGGCGCGGCTCGATCTCCACCGCGACGTCGGGGACGCCTCCCTCCGCGGGCACGTCGACGGGGACGTCGACGTCCTTCCCGAAGGGGTTGCGGAAGCCGACGGTGTGCTTGCCGACGGCGAGATCGCCGTCCCACAGGGGCTTGCCGGCGGCCACGCGCTTTCCGTCGACGTAGATGTCCGCGTACGGCTTGGCGCGCAGCGTCACCTTGCGGGTGGCGACCACGGCGGGCGTCGCGCCCGCGTCGGCCGGCGGCGTCACCCGCGGCGGCGCCACGGCGACGATGCGGGTGGTCCCCTTGCCGTCGTGCTTGTCCTCGTGCGCCTTGTGGGAGCGCGCGTCGCCGGCGACGTCCGCCGCCGGGAGCGCGGGCTTGCCAAGCTCGATGTCGTCGGGGCCGATGGCGGGGCGCTCCTCCCCGGGGGCCCCTGCGCCGCTCCGGGCGTCACGGGCGTCACGGGCGTCACGGGCGTCACGGGCGTCACGGGCGTCACGGGCGTCACGGGCGTCACGGGCGTCACGGGCGTCGCGGTCCGCGACGACGTCGTCGCGCGCGCCGTGCGCGCCGTTTTCGGCGACCACGGCCCGGTCGTCGTCGAACCGGCGCGCGACCAGGAACGCGCCGGCGATGAGGACGACGGCGACGACGACGAGCGCGGCCTGCTGAAGGACGCGCCCGACCGCCGGCCGCTCCACCCCCGTCGTCGTCGGCGGCACCAGCCCCGCCACCGTGGGCGCCGTCTGCGGCTCGGCGAGGGGCTCCGCCGGCGCCTCCCCCGCGGGCAACGGCGCGTCGTCGCCGGTGATGTCGTCGCAGGCGTTGGCCCTCTCGATGAGGGCCTGCGCGGCGCCGTCGGACTTGTCCTCGGCGAGCACGCGGTTCAGGCACGCGAGCGCCCGCGCCGGCGCACCCTCGGCGATGTGCTGCTCGGCGCGCGCGAGGAACGCGGCGCGCACCTCGGCGGTGGCGCGCGGCAGCTCGGCGTCCGGATCGGCCAGGAGCTCGCGCAGCCGCACGGGGTCCGCGGGCAGCCCGGAGCGCTCGAGGACGTCCTCGAGGGCGGCGGCGAGGGCGCCGGCGTCTTCGAAGCGATCCTTGGGCTTGGTGGCCATCGCCTTCTGGATGACGCGGGCGAGATCGTCCGAGACCTTGGGCGAGCGCTGCTGCGCCGGCAGCGCCTTCCCCTCGACGATCTGCTTCAGGAGCGCGTGCGGCGTGAGCGCCTCGAAGGGCAAGGCGCCGGTGACGATCCAGTACAAGACCGTCCCCAGCGAGAACAGGTCGGAGCGCTCGTCGGCGGCGTGGCCGTCGATGCACTCGGGCGCCATGTGCGCCGGCGAGCCCAGCAGCGTGCCCGTGATGGTCAGCCCCTTCTGGTCGGCGACGTGCGCGATGCCGAAGTCCATCAGCTTCAGCCAGCCGTCCTCGCGGACCATCACGTTTTCGGGCTTGATGTCTCGGTGCACGACCCCGTGCTCGTGGGCGTGCTCGAGGGCCCGCGCCACCTGCCAGACCACCATGGCGCCGGCCTCGGGGCAGCGCCACAGCTCGTGCTCCTCGACGAACCGCTTGAGCGTCGGCCCCTTGACGAGCTCGGCGATGATGAAGCCCTCGGCGAAGCCCCGCACCCGCCCGTGCTTGCCCACGGGGCCGGGGCGCTCGTCGATGGTGTCGGGGTCGCCCGAGAAGTCGAAGACCTTGAGGACGTGCGGGTGCTCGAGGCGCGCCACCGCCCGCGCCTCCCGCGCCAGCCGCTGGCGGCACTCGGACTTCTCCGCCAGGAACGGGTGCAGGACCTTGATGGCGACGTCGCGGTGCAGGTGCTCGTCGTGGCCACGGTACACGACGCTCATGCCGCCCTGCCCGATGACCTCGACGACCCTGTAGTGCAGCAGCGACTGGCCGATCAGCGGGTCGGGCCCGGGCCCGGGCCCCCGCGCGTCATCGGTTTTGCCCAGCTCGACGGTCTGCGCCACGGGCCCAGGCTAGCAGAACGCGCCGGAGCCAGGCCTCGGCAAACGGAACGATCCCGGCTCGACGACGAGCCCCCTTGACGAGCCGCGCAGAGGGTCCCCGAAGTCGCTCCGCACGTTGACAGACGTCGTCGAGGCCCCGTAAACCCGCGACGTCTCACAAGGGGAACGGCATGGCCAAGAGCGTCTACGAGCTTTTCCAGAACACTGTCGCCACGCGGAAGGACAAGGTCGCCGCGCAGGTCAAGGCCGGCGGCGCCTGGCGCGACATCACCTGGGGGGAGCTCGACAAGCAGGCGCGCGCCGTCGCCGCCGGCCTCGTCAAGATCGGGGTGCAGCCCAAGCAGATGGTGTCGGTCATGTCCAACACCTGCATCGAGTGGATCGCCGCCGACCTCGGCATCCTCGGCGCCGGCGCCACCACGGTGCCGGTCTACCAATCCAACACCCCCGAGGACGTCGCGTACATCCTGAACGACGCCGGCAGCGTCGCGATCATCGTCGAGGACGACGTCCAGCTCAAAAAGATGCGGAACATCAAAGCCGAGGTTCCCCAGATCAAGAAGGTCATCGCCTTCAAGGGCACCGTCGAGGGGCCCGACGAGATCTCGTGGGAGCAGTTCCTGAAGGACGGCGAGGCGTACCTCGCGGAGCACGAGGCCGAGGTCAAGACGCGCGCCGACACGCTCACCCCCGACGACGTGCTCACGCTCATCTACACCTCGGGCACCACGGGCAAGCCCAAGGGCGCCATCATCACCCACGACAACATGCTCTACGAGAGCGACGCCACGCAGAAGATCGGCATCATCTCGCCCGACGACATCGAGTACTTCTTCCTGCCCATGGCCCACGTCTTCGCCAAGGTGCTCGAGGCCGCGTGGCTGCGCGCGGGCCACACCATGTCGTTTTGGGAGGGCGACCTGAAGAAGATCGTGGACAACCTCGGCGAGGTGCGGCCCACGGTGATGTGCGCGGTGCCGCGCATCTTCGAGAAGGTCTACGCCAAGGTCGTCAGCGACGTCGACGCCACCCCCGGCCTCGCGGGCAAGATCGCCCGGTGGGGCCTCGAGCAGGGCGCGCGCGCGGCCAAGGTGGAGCAGGCGGGCGGCAGGCCCGGCGGCCTCGGCTGGTCGCTGGCGCAGAAGCTCGTGTTCGCCAAGCTCCACCAAAAGCTCGACGCGCGCTTCGGCGGGCGCATGCGCTTCTTCATCTCCGGCGGCGCGCCGCTGTCCAAGGACATCGCGTTCTTCTTCAAGTACGCGGGCTTCAAGATCTGCGAGGGCTACGGCCTCACGGAGACGTCGGCGGCGAGCTGCGTCAACCTGCCCGACGACCTCCGCATCGGCACCGTCGGCCGGGCCATCCCCGGCACCGAGGTGAAGATCGCGGGCGACGGCGAGATCCTCATTCGCGGCCGCGGCGTGATGAAGGGCTACCACAACAAGCCCGAGGCCACCGCCGACGCCATCGACGGCGACGGCTGGTTCCACTCCGGCGACATCGGCGTCATCGACAAGGACGGCTTCGTCAAGATCACCGACCGCAAGAAGGACATCATCGTCACCGCGGGCGGGAAGAACGTCGCGCCGCAGAACCTCGAGAACCTGCTCAAGTCCAAGAGCCCGCTCATCTCGCAGGCGGTGGTGCACGGTGACAAGCGCAAGTTCCTCTCGGTGCTCATCACCGTCGACGAAGAGGGCGTCACCAAGTGGGCGAAGGACAAGGGGCTCGGCGGCGACTACAAGGCCGTGACGCAGTCCAAGGAGCTGAATGCCGCCATCGGCGGCGTCGTCAAGGACGTGAATTCGTCGTTGGCGAGCTACGAGACGTTGAAGAAGTTCAAGATCCTCGACCACGACTTCATCGTGGGCGACCAGCTCACGCCGAGCCTCAAGGTGAAGCGCAAGCTGTGCAACGAGCGCTACAAGGACATCTTCGACGACTTCTACGCCGAAGCGGGAGGTGCCGGTTGAAACGTCTCCACATGGGCGGCGCCTGGGCCCTCGTGGTGGCATGCGGCGTCGTCGGCGCCTCGGGCGTACACGCGGAGAAGTCACGGCGCATGACGGCGGACGCCGTCAAGCTCAAGGGCCTCACGCTGCAAAAGACCGTCGACGCCGACCTCGACGGGGACGGCCGCAAGGAGCTCCTCGGCGTCTGCACCGGACCCAAGGGCGTGCAGGTCGTGCTCATCGGCGAAGACGACGAGGGCGCGGTGGTCACGCAGGTGATGCCGCCGGCCCTCGGCAAGACGCTCGGCAGGGTGTGGGTGAAGTCGCTGGTGCCGCCCAAAGACAGCGCGCAGCTCCTCGTCGAGGTCTACGACGAGACCCCCGACGAGAAGGTCAAGCGCATCCGCATCTACGGCGGCGACGGCGGCGGCAAGGACGTGAAGATCAAGGAGATCTTCACGGCCAAGATCGAGCGCAGCAAGAGCGTCGACGACCGGCCCGAGTGGGAGACGGACAAGGACGTCATCCAGTACGGCGACGCGCGCGCGGGCTGGGTGTTCGAGGACCTCCAGGACGACGGCGTCATGGAGATCGCGGTGCGCCGCAACAGCAGCGCGCAGATCATCCGCATCCCCAAAGAGGGCGGCGGCGCCGTCAAGCTGCTCACCGGCGTGCGCGAGCGCGTCTGGTCGTGGGACGTCGACAAGGGCCGGTACACCGAGGGCGCCGAGCGCCTGTACGACTTCCTCCCCGCGTACACCGTGACGAGCGTGGCGGCGTCGTCGGCGTGGGTGGAGCCGCATACGCTGAAGGAGCTCAAGGCGCAGGCGCTGTCGGACGCCCTGTCGACGGCGGCGGCGACGGACGCCACCGGCAAGGGCCCCGCCAAGAAGCTCACCGACGATCCCAAGGTGGACCTCACGCCGTTCATCCAGCCCGCCGCCGACGGCAAGCTCGAGACCGCGTGGATCGAGGACGCCAAGAACGACGGCAAGGGCGAGTGGGTCGACGTCACGCTCGACGGCGTCCACCCCATCCACATGGTTCGGCTGGTGCTCGGTTGTGTGAACACCAAGCGCGACTTTCGCTCGCACAACGTGCCGGAGAGCTTCCACATCCAGCTCGACAACGGCGCCGAGCAGGAGGTCGACCGCAGGAAGCGCGGCCACTTCGACGGGGAGATTCGCGCCTTCAGCGACAACCTGGTGAAGCTCTCCGATCGCCCGTGGGCCAAGACCACGCTGGTGTTTTTCGACGGCAAAGAGGAAGCGAAGAAGGTACGAGTCATCCTCGGGAAGGCGATCCGTCAAGGCAGGGGCAACCAGACGTGCATCTCGGAGATCAGCGTGCATTGAGCGGCCACCACCGTCGTGGCGCGGCGGCTTGCCCGCCGCGGGGGACGAGCCCCCGCGCCACGCCGGAGTTGCCCGCTGCCATCCCTGACGGGCGCGGGGCGGTCATCGGGTGAACGACGTCGACGTGGCCGCGCGGCGCAAGCTCGACGAGATCCTGGTCTCGCGCCAGGTGATCCTCGTGACGGGCAAGGGCGGCGTCGGCAAGTCCGTCATCACGGCGGCGCTCGCCTTGCGCGCGCGCGCGCTCGGGCTGCGCCCGCTGTTGTTCGAGTGCGACGCCCCCGCGCGCCAGAGCCTCTTGCCCAAGGGGCGCCCGGCGTCCGACGAGGTCGAAGAGGTCGCGCCGGGCATCCTCGGCATCAACCAGAAGAGCGACGACGCCATCCGCGACTACGCCGCCGCCACGCTGCCCTCGCGCGCCGTGGCCGACCTGCTCTTCGAAAACCGCATCGCGCGCATGTTCCTGCGCGCGTCGCCGTCGGTGAGCGAGATGGCGCTCGTCGGCCGCATCGCCATCCTGGCGGAGAAGTACGGCGCCGACGGCCCCATCGTCGTCGACCTGCACGCCACCGGCCACGCGGTCTCGCTCCTGCGCGCGCCCGGCGGCATCATGAAGGTGCTGCGCACCGGCATCCTCTACGACCGCGCCAAGAAGATCGAAGAGCTGCTGCAGGACCCGCTGCGGACGGCGTTCGTCACCGTGGCGCTCCCCGAGGAGCTGCCCGTCACCGAGCTCCTCGAGCTGCACGAGACGTTGCGCGAGCTGTCGGCGCCCGAGGGCCCGGTGATCCTCAACGGGATGTTCGACGATCCCGCGCCCGACGTCGCCGACGACCTCCTCGAGCACGTCGGCAAAGGGCCGGCGCTCGCGAGGAACGCCGTCCGCGACCTGCAGGCGTTGCGCGCGTGGGCGCGGCGGTCGACGCGCGAGCACGATCGCCTGCTGCACGCGCTCGCAGAGACGCGCGGCGCACCCGAGATGATCACGGTCCCCTTCTTCATCGACGACGGCGCCGCCAACGACCTGGTTCAGCGCATCGCCGACCACCTCGCGCGCCACACGGCGCCCCGGCCGGCCGCCGACAGAGCCGCGGGGGGGAAGCGCCCGTGACCACGTCGGAGGCCGCGGTCCACCACCTCGAGCGGCTGCTCTCCACGAGCCGGCTGCTCGTCGCCGTCGGCTCCGGCGGCGTCGGCAAGACCACCACCGCCGCCGCCCTCGCCATCGCGGCGGCGCGGCGCGGACGCAAGGCCGCCGTGTTGACCATCGACCCCGCGCGACGGCTGGCGCAGGCGCTCGGCGTCGAGAAGATGGGCAACGAGCCGCGGCCCTTGGCGGCGGAGCTCGTGTCCCCCGGCTCCTGCGACGCCATGATGCTCGAGGCCCCCGAGGCCCTCGACGACCTCGTCGCCCGCCTGGTCCCGGACGAGCAGCGGCGCCAGCGGCTGTTCGAAAACCGCCTCTACCAGGTGATCGCGCGGCAGCTCGGCGGCACGCACGAGTACATGGCGGTGGAGCGGCTCTACGCGCTCATCACCGACGCCCGCTACGACATCGTGGTGCTCGACACGCCGCCCACGGTGAACGCCCTCGACTTCCTGGACGCCCCGGCCCGCATCGCCGCCTTCTTCTCGGACCGCATCACGCGCTTCTTCGTCCGCCACAGCGAGGAGAAGAAAGGGATCATCCAGCGCATCCGCGACCGCGCCGGCGAGCTCGCGCTGAGCGTCCTCGGCAAGGCGCTCGGCGAGGGCTTCGTCGAGGAGCTCACCGACTTCGCCACCGCGTTTCAGGGCCTGTTCGCGGCGTTTCAGGAGCGCGGCCTCGCGGCGGAGAAGATCCTGCGCGACCCGCAGACCGCGTTCCTCGTCGTCAGCGGCGCCGACCCGGTGCGCGTCGCCGAGGCCGAGGAGTTCGCGCGCACCCTCACGAGCCTCGGCATCACCGCCCGCGGCTTCGTGGCCAACCGCGTTCACGGCTCGGCGAGCGTGGACGCGCAAGCGCACCTCGACGGCGGCGTGTTGAACGAGGCGTTGGTCGGCTTCCCCGGCGCGGCGTCCGTCGACAAGCTCGCCCTCGCGGAGGCGCTTCAGCGCGCCCAACGCCTGCGCGCGGCGCTCGCCCGGCGCGACCGCAAGGGGCTCGCGCGGCTCGCGGAGATCGCGGGCAAGGAGAAGCTGCTCGTGGTGCCCGAGCTCGACGACGAGGTCGGCGACCGCGGCGCCATCGAGCACCTGCTCGAAGCCATGCTCAAGCCGCGCGGACCGTAGCCAGGCCGCGCCCCGCAGGCAGGCGGCGCGCGCGCCTGCGCTGCGAGAGCAACGCGAGCGACGCGAACAGCGACGCGAGGAGCGCGGCGTCGCCGAGCCTCGGCGGCCGCGACGCCGGCGGCGCGGTCACGCCGGCGAACGCGATGGGCGCCGCCAGAATCCGAGGGCGCCTTGGACGTGAAGGTGACGTCGGCGTCGAGGTCGGCGGGGGCCGCCACCGAGGACATCCGCGTGATGGTGTGCCCGTCGGGCACGAGGCCGGCGAGGACGCCGTCACCGAAGAGGTCGCCCGCCTTCGCCTTGGTCTCGACGACGAAGGCCTTGCCGCCCACCGCCGCCACGCCCTTCTTCACGGCGGCGGCGTAGTCGCTGTGCAGGAGGCCCGCGTCGAGCTGGGCGACGGTGAGCGCGGCGTAGGGGCTGTCGGGCGCGGTGCCGTCGGGGTCGTCGGTCGCGACGAAGATGGTGAACGCCATGGCGTCCGCGGCGCCGAGCGTGCTCATCTGCAGCGCGTACGCGCGGTGATCGCCGTCGAGCGTGAAGTGCACGCCGACGCGGGCGGCGCCGCTCGCGGTGTCGTTGCGCGTGAACGCGAGGAACGACAGGCCGCCGTTCACGTAGCCGTCGACGATCGCCTGGCCGCCGGCGGGGAGGACGAAGCCCTCCTGCGCGAGCCAGTCGGACACCGCGGCGCCCGTCTCCCCCGACACCCACTGCGCGCTCACCGGCCCGACGGCCACACGGTCACCGACGAGGACGCCGGTGTCTTCGGCCGCGAAGTCGCGCGAGCCGGACAGCGGGAGGCCGCAGCCGAAGCCGGGGTCGCCGCCGCCGTCGTCGCGGACGCCGACGACGGGGCGCGTGCGCGCCTCGAGCGCCGTGAGGGCCTCGTCGGACACCGGCTGCGGGTCGATGTCGGGCTCGCCGGGGACGGGCACGAGCACGCCGAAGGCGTTTCCGGCGTCGGGGACGTCGAGCGTGAGGACCACGCCCGTCTTTCCCCGGTCGACCACGAGGAGCGCCACCTGCCCGGCCTGCGCCACCGTCCCCGCCTCCGGCTGGAGCAGGCCCCCGCAGGCGCGCGCGCGGGCGGCGGGCCCGAGGACGGTGGCGGTGACGGCGACGACGGCGACGGCGGCAAAGGAGGAGGAGCGCATGGCGTCCGTTCTTGCACCCCGCGGGCCACCGGCGCGAGCCCGGGCGGGCGGGCGGGGCCGCGGCGCGAGGGCTCAGTTTCCCGAGGCGTGCGATCCCGGCGCCGACAAATCCTCACCGAAGCGCGCCCGGTAGCGCGCGCGCAGGTCGGCGAGCGCGGGTCGGTCGTGTGCGCGTTCGAGCACGGCGGCGAGCGCCGTCCAGGTCGCGCGGGTCTCGGGGTCGAGCGCCAGGGCGCGCTCGAGCTCGGCCACCGCGGGCTTCATCCTGCCGCGCACGGCGTGGAGGAGCCCGGTGAGCGCGTGCGCCGCGACGACCTCGTCGTCCTTGGCGAGCGCGGCCGCGCAGGCGGCCTCGGCGTCCCCGAAGCGGCGCGCGACGAAGGCGACGTCGCAGCGCGCGGCGAGCAGGCCGGCGACGGCGCCCCAGCGCGCGATGTCGTCGTCGATGCGCTTGCGCGCCGCGGCGGAGGTGTCGCCGGCGGCGCGCTCGACGGCGAGCACCTCCCGGGCGACGGCGGGCTCGTCGGCGGGCGCCACCGCGCCGCGCGGCAGACCGGCGCGGCGCCGGCGAGGCGCACCCGCTCGCGCTCGTCGTCGCCCGCCGCGCCTGTGAGCGCGAGCGCGTCCTCGGCGAGGGTGAGGCGCCCGCGCACCCGCGCGACGGAGGCGACGTCGAGGAGCCCGTCGACGTCATGACCGGCAGGCGCCGGCCGCGCCGTGAGGACGGCGACGCGCGCGGCGGCGGTGTCGAACGCCTGCGCCTCCTCCGCGCCGTCTCCGCTGCGCACGGCGAAGCGCGCGGCGGCGGCGGCGGCGGCGAGGTCGTCGGGGCGGGCGGCGAGCGCGCGATCGCAGCGGGCCTTGCCGTCGAGCATGAAGACGCCGTCGCGGGAGGCGAGCGCGCACGCGAAGCGCAGCACGCGAGGGTCGGCGCCGTCCTCGTCGGCGAGCGGCCGGAGGGTGCGCCACGCGCCGGCGACGTCGCCGCTGCGGGCGGCGGCGACGGCCTCGTTGAACGCGCGCGCGGCGTCGGGGGCGAGGACGAGCACATCGGCGGGCGCCTGCCGCGCCTCGAAGACCTGGACGGCCTCGTCGACGCCGGCGGCATCGAGGCGATCGCGCCGCATCTTCACCTGCTCCTCGAGCTCCTTGGCGAGCGCGACGCGGGCGCCGTCGTCCGTGGCGCGCAGCCAGGCGAGGCCGCGCTCGAGGAGCGCGAGCGCGTCTTCGTCGAGGCGGTTCTGGTCGATGGAGTACGACGGGAACAGCACCACCTCGGGGTCGGTGACGTGGACGCCGCCGAGGTCGTGCGCGATCTCGTGCAAGAGGACGATGGCCGCCTTGTGACGCCGGCGGCGCGCGAGGAGCCCGGCCACCTCGTCGTCCGGCATGCGGTTGAGCGCGTCGGCGATGGCGCGCGCCTCGGCCGCGTCGTCGAGGGCGCGGACCACGGCGTAGCGCCCGAGGACGTCGGCGTAGCCGAGGCGGTGGAGGGCGTTGGTGACGACGGGGGCGGCGCCGATGAAGCCGACGACGAGGTCGACACCGGCGGCGTCGTCGAGCCCGCGGAGCGCCTCGAGCGCGGCGGGGAGCTCCTCGCCGGCCGGGTCGCGCCCGGGCGGGAACGGCCGGATCTGGGCGAGCTCGAGCGACGCGCCGAGCTGCGCCTCGAGGATGGCGGAGGCGTCGTCGACGGTCTGGCGCAGCCGCGCGTCGGGGTCGCGGGTCGCCGAGCGGTACGCGTCGTCGACGTACGCGCGGATGCGGATGACGCCCCGGCGGGCGAGGGCCGCGGGGCGCGCCGGCGGCGCGAGGGACTCCGGCTCGAGGACGCGCGCGAACTCCCGCTGCTGGTCGACCGGCGACGCCGGCGTCGAGGCGCAGCCCGCCGCGAGGATCGCGAGCGCGACGCTCGCGGGCCTCCGTGCTCGGCGTCGTTCGCTCCCCATTCCACCCCCTCGCCCCACCTTGACAGCCCACGCGGCACCGGACACGCTGCCGTCGACCACGTGGGGTCGTAGCTCAGCTGGGAGAGCGCTAGAATCGCACTCTAGAGGTCACGGGTTCGATCCCCGTCGGCTCCACCAACGTTGATAGCCCGCCGGAGACGGCGGGCTTTCTTGTAAGCCAAAGCGCCGGCGGGCTTGCTCGCAGGCAAGTGCCAGAAATCCTGGCGCAAGATGCGGAGCAGCGGCTTCGATCCCTATCGCGCGCGGTTCGATCCCCGTCGGCTCCACCAACGTTGATAGCCCGCCGGAGACGGCGGGCTTTCTTGTAAGCCAAAGCGCCGGCGGGCTTGCTCGCAGGCAAGTGCCAGAAATCCTGGCGCAAGATGCGGAGCAGCGGCTTCGATCCCTATCGCGCGCGGTTCGATCCCCGTGCGACGACGGGCGGGAACGCGCATCCAAGCGCCCAGAGGTGACGCCATGGGCTATTCGATGATCCCCCTGCTCATGCACAGCGATTCGATTTCCGCCGAAGCCCGCGACGCCGCGCGCGCCGTCTGTGACGCCCCCGCCACGGGGCGCACCGACAAGCGCATGGAGGCCGCGCGCGTGCTCTTCGAGGAGCTGCGCGGTGAGGGCCTCGACTGCGGCGAGGTGCTCGACCTCGTCGGGCTCCCCCGGGGCGCCTGCCCGTAGCCGTGGAGCGTCACGGGCTCTGTCGCATGAGCGTCGAGTAGATCCACCCATGCCACCCATGCTGCGGACGTGACCCGCTCACCCAGCTCTCCCAGTCGGGCTGCTGGTAGCGATCCGACATCACCTCGAACAGGCTGCCCGGCCATCCGCTCGGCGTGGGCATCTGAACGGTGTCGTCGCAGGGATACACGAGCCTCCAGGCGTCACCCGCGATCCCCGCCGGCAGGTGGTAGGGCCACTCGTCCGGGTGCTCTGCGTAGTGAAACTCCCGCGCGAGCGCGAGCGCAAAGCTGCGGCCCTCCGGAGACGTGTACGAAAAGAGGTCTTGTCCTGTCGCGTTCTCGATGATCTGCGCCGCCGTCGTCATCGAGGTGAGCGCGAAGAACGTGTACCACATGCCGCTGTTGGTCCTCTTGTTCTCCTCGGGCAGCTCGCCGGCCGCGTTGATGTTGTTCCCGATGCGCACCTTGATGCGCTCGGCTTCGCTCGCAAGCGCGGCAGCGTCGCCGTGCAGCGCGTCCGCGGCCACCACGCCGAGCGTGCCCCAGTCGCCCCAGTTGTTGACGTGGTCCTTGATGGAGCTCGCGCTCGGAGAGAACACCTCATCGACCCACGCGAGGAACGCCGCGCGGCTCGCGGCGTCGAAGGCGTCGTCGTTGGCGACGAGGTCCGCCGCGTAGAGCAAAGGGATGCCGGTGTAGATGACGACCAGCGGGCCGTCGCTGCCGGAGACGCTGTGGTTCACGCCGGCCCAGGCGCTCAGGATCTCGACCGACTTGGCCGCGTACGCCTCTCTCTGCTCGCGCGTGCCCGCGAGCTGATAGCCGAGGGCGCAGGCGTATGCCGCCATCGCGTCCTGGCGCAGGCCCTCCTTGGCCGCCTGTGAGGCCGCAGGGTCCCCGTAATAAAACGGGATGTCGAAGTCCTCCGTCGCCGTCGGCGTCCGCGCGAGGGCGGCTTCGGCCTCGTCGAGGACCTGGTGGACGGCGCTCGCCCAAGGCTCCACACCGGCGTGCGCGCGCATGAAATCGAGCTGGGCCTCCGTGTGCAGCAGGCCGACGCCGGGGGCCCGCGGCGCATCGATCCCCTCCGGCGTCGCCGCCGGCGTCGCGCGTGTCGCCGCCGGCGTCGCGCGTGTCGCTGCCGGCGTCGCGCGTGTCGCCGCCCGCGTCCGCGGGCTCCGCGGCGCCCGCGTCGCGCGCATCGGGAGGCCCCGCGTCGTCGGCCGCGGCCGCGCTCGGCAGCGTCGCTGCAGAGGGACACGCCGCGCCGCCGGCGACGAGGGCGAAGACCCACGGAAAGACCATCAAGTGCCGCACGGCCACCCCCGGCCGCCGGCTAACCCGTCCGTTTCCCCGGGTAAAGACATTCGTGACCATCCGGTCACCGTTCGTTCGCCCGGGCGCGACGCGTCAGCGGACGCTGAGCGCGGCGGCCGTGCCGTCGGGGACGCTCACCCACACGGCGCGGCCGGCGACGTCGTCGAAGCGGGCGGCGGCGCCGCCGCCGAGCTCGTCGAGGGCCGCGGCGGCGGGGACGACGGCGCCGTCGAGCTCCACGGAGCGCGACGCGGGGTCGGCCATGCGCACGCGCAGGATCACGCGGCCGGAGACGCCGTCGAGCGTGACCGCGCCGCCGTCGACAGAGACGGTGCCGGTGCTGTCGTCGTCGGCGTGCACGGTGAACGACGTCGGCGACGGCCCCGGGAAGCACAGCACCGTGAGCGCGTCCGCGAAGGCGCGCGGGTCCTCCGGCGCGAGCGGCGCGAGCGGCGCCAACGCGTCGCTGTCGACGACCATGGGCACGATGGCGCCCTCGACGACGTACAGCGGCATGCGGCGCGCCGCGTCGTCGGCCGGCGCCGTGAACGACACCGTGGTCCCGCCGGCGAGCGCGTCGCCGCCGAGGTCCCACCAGTCGACGTAGCCCGCGCCGTCGTCGCGCACGGGCAACGCCACGTCGCGCGCCGCCCCCGGCGCGAGCAGCGGCGCCACGAAGAAGGCGTCGCCGGCGAAGAAGCGGTAGTCGTTCGCCCACTGCTCCGGGCCGTCGCCGACGACGTGCAGCACGGGCACCGCGCCCTCGTTCGCCCGCGCCCGCGCCGGCGTCTGCAACTGCGCCTCCCGCACCGCCGAGAAGAAGAAGGGCGTGAGCGCGTGGTGCAGCGTTGCCCAGTAGCGATACTGCGCGACGGTCTCGTCGACGACGGTGGCGTCGCCCGGCACGGTCCACGGCGCCAGGTTCGCCCGCCCGTGCAACTGGAACAGCGGCGTGAGCGCGCTCATGGCCGTCCAGCGCCAGAACACCTCGGCGTCGAACGGCAGCGACTGACCGGAGCGCTCGTCGAGGTAGCCGCCGATGTCGCTGCCCATCACGGCGTAGCCCGCCTGCGCGGAGTGGAAGATGTGATCGAGGGCGTCCTGCATGCCGCCCCAGTCGCGGTGTTGATCGCCGACCCAGGTCACGGGCGCGTCGCCCGGGCGCGCGTAGAAGCGAGGGGCGAAGCCGTAGCTCTCGTCGTACGGCCTCGGCATGATCACGAACTCCTGCGTGCCGGCGGTGCGAACGCCGTTCTCCAGGAAATCCCGGTAGTAGGCCTCGCTGTACTCCTGCAGCGTCTTCTTCCCCGCCGCGGTGTCGATGGTGTCGCCGGTGACGTACTGCTCGCCGAAGTCGAGCTTGAAGCCGGCGACGCCCGCGTCGAGGAGCGACCGCTGCTGCGCGTGCCACCAGGCGCGCGCGTCCTTGTTGAAGAAGTCGACGGCGGCGCCGGTGCCTTTCCACCACAGGTACGTGTCGCCGTCGTTGACGAAGTAGTGGTGGTCTTCGCCGTCGATGAAGTTGGCGGCGGCGCCGTCGTAGCTGTCGCCGCCCTGCTCGATGTCGAAGCTCGACTCGTTCACCATCTGCGTGGTCCACAGGACGGTGCGGATGCCCTCGGCGCGCCAGTCGGCGACCATCTGCGCGAAGCCGGGGTAGCGGCCCTCGTTGGGGATGAACGTGTTGTAGTTGGTCTCCCAGGGCGAATCGAGCACGGCGACGCCGACGGGGATGTCGCGCTCCTGAAAGCCCGCGATGAATTCCTGCATGTCGTCGCCGGTGGAGATGTCCTTGGAGATCCACGGCTCGAAGGCCCAGCGCGGCGTGAACAGCGGGACGTCGGCGGCGGCGGCGCCCTTCTTCTCGGCGGGGGCGCACCCGAGGGCGCACGACACGGCGACGGCGGCGGCGAGGACGAAGCGCATCTCGCGATGCTCGCGCGCGCGCCCGAGGGCGCAAGAGGGCCGCGCGAGAAACGCGCACTTGCAGTCAGGGCTGCCGGTCGTCGGCGGCGGTGGTCGCCGGCGCCGCGACCGTGATCCGCACGCGTTCGCCCGACACGCGCACGCTTGCCCCTCCCGTTGCGCGCCCGGAGCGCCGGACTAGCATCGCCTCGTGCCCCTCGGCCCCCTCCCCGTCGTCGACGACGCCCGCTTCGCGCCCGCCCCCGAGCGCGCCGCGCCGCCGTCGTTGTGGGCGCTGTTGCCGGAGGATCTCGCGCGCCTCGGCCACCGCGGCGACCCGGGCGCGCTCTTCTCCCGCATCCAGCGCGTCGCCGCGTGGGAAGGCGGCGCCCCCGCCGTCGGCCGCGCCGCCCGCGCGCTGCTGGCGTCGTGCGACGCGTCGCTGCCGCGCATCACCGAGCGGCACGGCGCCGCCGACGGCGCCACGCGCGTCGTGCTCGACGTCGACGGCGCCGCCGCGGCGCGCGTGGAGTGCGTCCACATGCCCCGCGCGGTGAAGAACCCCCGCGTGACCTTCTGTGTCTCGTCGCAGGTGGGCTGCGCCATGGGCTGCACCTTCTGCGCGACGGGCACCATGGGCATCGTGCGCAACCTGTCCGCCGGCGAGATCGTCGGCGAGGTGCTCGCGCTCATGCACGCCCTCGGGCCGCGCACGGGCCACGCGCTCAACCTCGTGTTCATGGGCATGGGCGAGCCGCTGCACAACCTCGACCACGTCGCCCGCGCCGTCGAGGTGCTCTGCCACCCGCGAGGCGTGGGCATGAGCCCCAACCGCATCACGGTGTCGACGTCGGGGCTCGTGCCCGGCATCGATCGCCTCGCGCGCTTGAAGGTGCGCCCGCTGCTCGCGCTCTCGGTGAACGCCACCACCGACGCCGCGCGCTCGCGCATCATGCCGGTCAACCGCGCGTACCCGCTGGCGGCGCTGCGGGCGGCGCTCGAGCGCTTCCCGCTCCGGCGCGCCGAGAAGATCCTCCTCGAGTACGTCCTCCTGCGCGGCGAGAACGACACCGACGACGACGCCCGCCGCCTCGCGGACTTCGCGCGCGGCCTCCGGCACAACGTCAACGTCATCCCGCTCAACGAGCACGACGGCACCGCCCACCGCGCGCCCGACGACGACCACGTGATGCGCTTCGCCCGCCGCCTCACCGAGCTCGGCTGCCTGTGCACGGTCCGCAACAACCGCGCCCGCGACGTCCGCGGGGCCTGCGGCCAGCTCGTCACCGCCGACGACGCGCCCTAGGTCAGCGACGAGTCCCGCGGGGAGCGGACAGCGGGAACGGGAAAAGGCGAGCGGGAGCGTGGACGGGCGGCGCGTGCGACTCGCGGTCGCCGGTGACCGCGCACGTGCGCCGCACGCGCTTGCCGTACACGTGACCGCTCCCCGCTCGCCCATCATGCTGAGCCGCACTACGTGAAGGAGCGCGGCGCGTGGCTGCGCGACGGCAACGAGGCGTGACGGGCGCGCCTGCGGGGCCGCGCCCTATGCGCCCACGCGGCGAAAGACCACCGTGGTGCCCTCCTCGAAGGCCACCGTCCACGCGGGGCTCGCCCGCAGCTCGTCGACGAGCGCCCGCACGTAGCGCGCGTCGTTCGGCCACGGCGACGCGCGCGGATCGAGGATGACGAAGTCGGCGCGGTCGACGAAGCGGCGCTGGGGCTGCCAGATGAACTGACGAAAGGCGAGGTGCGGCAGGAAGTGGTTCTGCGCCACCACCTTGGCGGCGTCGGGGATGACGGCGAGCGCGCGGCGGTAGCGCGCCACCTCCTCCGGCTTGGCCATGTACGGCTTTTGCAGCGACGAAAATTCCGGCGGCGCGGGCGATGCCGCGTTCGACAGCGCGCAGCCGGCGACGACGACGACGGCGGCGGCGACCTCGAACGCGCGCGCGAGCACCGCCGGCGACAGCGCGCTCAGGCGCCGCGCGGCGAACGAGAGCACGCGACGCTCGAGGCGCGCGAGCGCGTCGACGGCGCCGAAGGCGAAGCATCCCACCAGGGGGAGCGAGTAGTGGAAGCCGAGTCCCCACATCTCGCGCTTGTCCGAGAGGAAGCGCGCGGCGAGCGTGGGCGCCGCGAGCAGCAGCGACTGCGGTGACAGGAGCGGCAGAAACGAGAAGCCGCCGGCGGTGACGGCGAGCGTGCGCGCCTTTTGCGCGGGCGAGAACAGCAAGCCCACGGTGTGCAGCGGGTGCTCCACGATGGAGCGGGCGATGTCCGCGGGCGACGCGCCGAGCTGCTTGAAGCGCGCGACGTGCATCATGGTGGCGCCGGGCTCGAGGAGCGCCGGCTGGATCACGGCGGTGACGACGAAGAACCACGCCATGAAGCCCGCGAAGATGCCCGCGCCCTCGATGCGTCTCTTCCACGTCGCCGTCCCCGGAGGGAACAGCGCGAGCCACAGGCCGACGGCGGCGGCGTAGACGATGGCCGACTCCTTGGTGCCGGCGAGCACCACGAGCGCGGCGTACGCCCCCACGCGCGCCCACCGCGCGCGGCGGGAGCCCGGAGCGTCCGCCGCCGTCTCGAGCCCGAGGAGCGCGCAGAACGTCAGCAGCGGGACCGGAGCGGTCTCGTGCACGTCGAACTCGATGAACGTCTGCGTCCCCACGGCGAAGAGATACGCGAGCGACACGGCGGCGACCGCGAGCGGACCAAGCCCGCGCCGGCGCGCGAGCGCCGCGAGCGGCAGCACCGCCGCGGCCACCAGCGCCGCCTGCAGCACCAGCAGCGACGATGTGACGCCCGTCCACGCCAGCGGCGCCGCCAGGTAGAGCGAGGGCATGAAGTGGTTGGTGCCGCCCCAGAAGTTGGCGTCGCCGAGCACGCTCGACACCGGCGGCTTGGCGTACGCGAGCAGGAAGAGGTTGTGCACATGGCAGCCCATGTCCCACGAGCCGCTGCCGAAGCGCTCGTGGCGCGCGACGGAGAACACGCAGTAGACGACGAACGCCACGAGCCCGGGGACGCCTGCGGCGAGGAGGACGCGGGCGCCCGCCGCGCCCGGGCCCGTCGACGTCGAGGGTGTCGACGCAGCGGACGTCGACGAGGGCCGGGAGGTGCTCGTCACGCCCGACATGCTATCACCAGGCAATGCGCGTCTCTCTCGTCGTGCCCTGCTTCAACGAGGCGGAGAACATCCCCCGCCTCATCGAAGAGATCGACGCGGTCATCGGCGAGCACCAGCTCGACGCCGAGGTCATCCTCGTCGACGACGGCAGCCGCGACGGCACGCGCGACCTCGTGGTCGCCCAGGCCGAGAAGGACCCGCGCTACAAGGCGGTCGTGTTCCGGCGCAACTTCGGGCAGACCGCCGCCATGGTCGCGGGCATCGACCACGCCGCCGGCGAGGTCATCATCCCGCTCGACGCCGACCTGCAGAACGACCCCGCGGACATCCCGCGCCTCCTCGCCGAGATCGACAAGGGCTACGACGTCGTCAGCGGCTGGCGGAAGAACCGCCAGGACAAGCTCTTGTCGCGGCGCTTCCCGTCGGTCATCGCCAACCGGCTCATCGCGAAGGTCGGCGGGGTCGACATCCACGACTACGGCTGCACGCTCAAGGCGTATCGCAAGAGCGTCATCGAGCACGTGCGCCTCTACGGCGAGATGCATCGCTTCATCCCGATCTACGCCTCGTGGGCCGGCGGCCGCGTCGCCGAGATCGTCGTCAACCACCGCCCGCGCACCGCCGGCGTATCCAAGTACGGCATCGGCCGCACGTTCAAGGTCATCCTCGACCTGCTGACCGTGAAGCTCCTCGGCAGCTACGCCACCAAGCCCATCTACTTCTTCGGCTTCATCGGCTTCGTGCTGCTGTCGGCGGGCGGCCTGTGCGGGCTCGGCGTCGTCGCCATCAAGCTCGCCGGCATCGTCTGGCAGCACACCTTCTCGCTCGGGCTGCTCGGCGCGTTCCTCATCCTCGTCGGCATGCAGTCGGTGATGATGGGGCTCCTCGCCGAGCTGCAGGTGCGCACCTACCACGAGAGCCAACAGAAGCCGATCTACCTCGTCAAGGAGACCGTCGGGCTCCCCGTCCCCGCGCCGCCGCTGCCGCTCGCGGCCGGCACCGCGAAGCGCGCGTAGCCCGGGGGCGCTCCGTCGTGTGCGGCATCGCCGGCCTGATCGAAGCTCCCGGCGCCGCCGTAGACGAGGCCTCGCTCGGCCGCATGGCGGACGCGCTCGTGCACCGCGGCCCCGACGACGGGCGCACCTGGCGCGGCCCGTCGACGTCGGGCCTCGCGCACGTCGGGCTCGCGCACCGCCGGCTCTCGGTGCTCGACCACCGAGGCGGCGCGCAGCCCATGCACGGCAGCGACGTCGTCGTCGTGTTCAACGGACAGATCTACAACCACCTCGCGCTGCGCACCGAGCTCGCCGCGCTCGGCGCCGCGTTCGCCAGCGACCACAGCGACACCGAGGTGCTGGTGCACGGCGTCCGCTTCTGGGGCGTGACCGCGGCGCAGGCGTCGAACGGCAACGGCGACGGCGACGCGGCCGCCTCCTTCTGCGCGCGGCTGTCGGGCATGTTCGCCTTCGCCGCCGTCGACACGCGCCGGCGCACGCTGCTCCTCGCGCGCGATCCCATGGGGCAAAAGCCGCTGTACGTCGCCGGCCCCGGCTTCTTCGACGACGGCAAGCCGCGGCTCGCCTTCGCCTCCGAGCTCTCTGCGCTCGAGCGGCTGCCCCGCGCGCGCCGCGCCGTCGACCCGGCGGCGCTCGCGCGCTACTTCGCCTTCGACTTCGTCCCCGACCCCGACTGCATCTACCAGGGCGTCATCAAGCTCCCTCCCGGAACGCTGCTCGAGCTCCCCCTCGACGACACGAGCGCCTGGTCCAATCTCGCGGGCCGCGCCCGCCCCTACCGCGCGCTGAGCTTCCTGCGCGGCGCCGCGGCCCTGCCCCGCACGCACCACGAGCGCGTCGAGCGCCTGCGCGCCGTGCTCGTACAGGCCGTCGCCAAGCGGATGGTGGCCGACGTCCCCGTCGGCATCTTCCTGTCGGGAGGCGTCGACTCGTCGCTCGTGGCCGCGCTCGCGGCGCGGCGCTCCTCCAAGGTGGAGACGTTTTCGATCGCGTTTCGCGAGGCGAGCTACGACGAGAGCCGCTGGGCGCGCCGCGTGGCCGCCCACATCGGCGCGGCGCACCACGAGGAGACCCTCGACGAGCGCGCGCTCCTCGACGTGCTGCCGCGGCTGGCCCGGCACCTCTCGGAGCCCTTCGCCGATCACTCGATCATCCCCACGTACCTGCTGTCGTCGTTCGCGCGCGAGAGCGTGACGGTGGCCCTCGGCGGCGACGGCGGCGACGAGCTGTTCCTCGGCTATCCGACCTTCCAGGTCGAGGCGCTGCGGCCCGCCGCCTTCGATCACGCCACCTTCGCGACGCGCCCGGCGTTTGCGCGGCTGCTGGCGGTGGCGCGGCGCTTGCCAGTGTCCCACGAGGACTTCTCGCTCGACTTCAAGCTGCAGCGAACGCTCGACGGGCTCGCGGAGCCGTCGGCGCTGCGGCGCCACCAGCTCTTCCTCACGGGCGCCACGGACGCGCGCGTGCGCCGGCTGCTCGCCGTTGATCCGGGCCCCGGCGACATGCTCGCCGTCCTCGACGACCTCGAGCGCGCCGCCGCCGGCGCCGGCGCCCGCGACACCTTCGACGTGCTGCAGGTGGGCTACGCGAGGACGTACCTGGCGGCGGGCGTGTTGCAGAAGGTGGACCGCGCGTCGATGGCGGCGTCGTTGGAGGTGCGGGCGCCGCTCCTCGACAACGACGTCGTCGACCTCGCGCTCGCGCTGCCGTCGTCGGAGAAGCTGCACCGGCTGCGCACCAAGGCGATCCTGAAGGACGTCGCCGTGGCGGCGGGCGTGCCGCGCGAGGTGGTGCACCGAAGGAAGAAGGGCTTCGGCGTGCCGGTGGCGTCGTGGCTCGCGGGGCCCCTGCGGCCGCTCGTCGACGAGCTCCTGTCCCGGCGCGCGCTCGAGGAAGACGGCGCGCTCGACGCTCGTGTGGTGCGCGCGCTCGTCGACGAGCACATGCAGAGGCGCGCGAACCACCGCAAGCAACTGTGGTCGATCCTGATGTACCGCCTGTGGCGCACGCGCCCGCGCGAGCCCGCGCAGGACGGCGCGCACGGGCCGCACGGCGCGCTCGCCACGGCGAGGCCTGCGCCGTGAGCGCCTCGAGGGAACCGCCCGCCGCCGTGCGCGCCTCGAGCGCACCGCCCGCCGCCGCCGCCGCCGCCGGCGCCCCGCGCGCCGCCGCCGCGGGCGTGGGCGACGACGACGCCGGGGCAGACGGGGGCGCCGCGGGCGCGGCCGCGGTGGTGGCCCTGTTCGCGCTCTCTGTCGCGATGGTCGTCGCGGTGCCGTGGTGCGAGCGCGATCGCGTGCCGGACCCGGGGGTATGGAAGGAAGCGCTCGCGCACGACGTCGGCGCGCTCCGGCCTCACGACCTGGTGCTCGTGCATCCCCCGTGGCGCGACGACGTCGTCAAGGCGCTGCGTGGCGTGCCCGGTCTGCCGCCGGGCGTCGTCATCACCGACGCGCTCGCGCCGCGCCACGGGGATCCCCTGGCGCCGCTCGTCGTCGTGCGCGAGGCCGGCGGGCCGCCGCTGCCGCGCGCGCTGCGCGGGCTCGTCGAGGAGCGCACGCGCTTCGAGGAGGGCGGCGTCGAGATCATCCGCCTGGCTGCGTCCGCCAGCGACGACGAGGTCGGGGTGCGCGACCTGTCCGACGACATCGCCCAGGCGCACGTCGAGGTGCGCATGGAGCCGCGCCCGCCGCCGGGCCCCGCCCTCCTGCCCCCGGCGCCCGCGGCGGGTCCTCCGCCGTCGACGGCGCCCGGCGGATTGGGCGGCATCAAGCGCGGCCGCTCCCCCCCGTCGCTGATCGGCTGTCCCTGGGACGCGCTCCAGGGACGCCATGTGTGCCCCGGCTTGCCCGCGTGGATGCACGTCGGCGTCGAGCAGCTCCCGATCGACGGCAAGCGGGTGGCGTGCACGTGGGCGCACCCGATCACGGGGGGCGCCGTCGTCGTCGACTTCCCCCACGCGCACCTGCTGGCGCACCTGAAGCTCGAGCTCGCGCTCACCGACGGCGCCGCCGACAACACCACCGCCGCCCCCGTGAGCGCCGCCCTCGCCGTCGACGGCGTCCCGGTGGCGACGCTCGACAAGCCGCCGGGCCGCCGCGGCTTCGTCAGCCGCACCGTGGCCGTCGACGGCGCGCCGCGCGACGGGTCCGTCGAGCTGCGCATCACCACGCCCCACGACGGCCAGCGCCACACGTGCTTCCGGCTCACGACGTCGGAGGCGCCGTGACGCCCGCCGTCGCCGCCATCGTCCACGCCGTGGCGTCGCCGTCTCGACGGTCCCGAGCCGCGTGCGCCGCCCTCATCTTCCTCGCGACCTTCGCGCTGCACGCGGCGCTCCTGCCGAGCCAGGGGCTCACCGACGACGACGACTTCTACGCGCCCGCCGGCATCTCGTACGCGCACTGGCTCGGCGAGGTCTTCACCGCACCGGCGACGGCGTTTTCCCGCGGCGGCGTCGACGCCGCGTTCCGCGCGAACCACGAGCACCCGCCCGTCGCCAAGGTGGTGTTCGGCGTCGCCCACGCCGTCGCCCACGGCGCCTTCGGCGACCTCGACGCCGCCCGCCTCGGCTGCGCCGCCTTCGCGGCCGCCGTCGCCGCGCTCCTCGTGCTCCTGCTGTGGGACACGCTCGGCCGCGCGCAGGCCCTCGCCGCGCCGGTGTTGCTCCTGTCGCTGCCGCGGTTCTTCTTCCACAGCGAAGTGGCCACGCTCGACGTGCCCGTCGCCTTCGCCGTCCTCGCCGTGACCGCCGTCTACTTCTTCGCGGAGGCGCCGGGCGGGGCGGCGCGCCACGGCAGGGCCTGGGCCCCCGTCGTCGCCGGCGTCGTCTTCGGGCTCGCGCTCGGCGTGAAGCTCAACGCGCCGTTCGCCGTGGTCCCGTGCGCGCTGTGGTCGCTCCTCGGCCGCTGGCGCGGCTTTCGCGTCGAAGGCGCGTCGCTCGTCATCCCCCCCGTGCCGCGCTCGCTCGTGTGGATGATCGTCCTCGGGCCGCTGGTGTTCGTGGCGACGTGGCCGTGGCTGTGGTTCGACACCTTGCAGCGGCTGGGCGCGTACGTCGCCTTCCACCTGCACCACTACCCGATCTACTTGTTCTACGACGGCGAGATCTGGGACAAGCCCTTCGCCCCGTGGCACGCGGTGCTGTTCCTCGGCTTCGGCAGCATCCCCCTCCCCGTCGTCGCCCTCGGTCTCCTCGGCGCGTGGCGCGGCGCGCGCGCGCTCGCCCGCATCGCGCGGCTCGCCGACGACGAAGGCGGCGTCCCCGACGTCACGCGCGGCGACAAGCTGCGTGCGCTCCTCCTGTTGCAGGCGGCGTTTTCGATGCTCGTGGTCATGAACCCCGGCATCCCCCGCTACGGCGGCGAGAAGCTCTTCATGCCGTTGTTTCCCCTGTGGTGCGCCCTCGCCGCCGACGGCGCCGTCGTCGTCGCCCGCGCGACCCTCCGCCTCGCCGCCGGAGCTGCGGCCCGGCGCCGGCGACCGGATCGACGCCGCGTGGCCTTCGCCGCGGCCGTCGTCGTCGCCCTCGCCTGCGCCCCGGGCGTCGCCGGCACCGCGCGCTTCTTCGGCGGCTATGCGCTCAGCTACTACGGGGAGCTGCTCGGCGGCCTGCGCGGCGCCGTGGCGCGCGGCGACGAGCGCACCTACTACGACGTCGCGGACAAGCCGCTCGCGCGTCTCCTCGACGCCCAGTGCGCGCGGCAGCCCACGATGTGCGCCGTGCACTTCGAGCCCAACCACAAGGAGTACGTGCGCACCTACCGCTGGCTGCAGCGCGACGGCGTCATCTCTTCGAAGTTGAAGCTCGTCGGCGACCTCGCCCACGCCTCGGTGGTGGTCCTCACGCACGAGCGCCGCTGGTCGACCTACCCCGCGCTCAAGGCCGAGCTCGAGCACCTCACGCCCATCACCGAAAAGGCCGTCGACGGCGTCCCGCTTTACACGGTCTATCGGCGCTGACGCTCACGATCCTCGACGGCGCCGACGCCGTGTCTATCGTAGATGCCGATGCCCGAAATCCAGCGACCGAGCGCGACCCAGGAGCTCCCCGCCGACCTCCAGGCGCTCGAGCGCCTCGCGAAGGCGATGGATCGCGCGGTCAAGGTGCCCGGCCTGCCGATCGAGCTCGGGCTCGATGCCGTGCTCGGCCTCCTGCCCGGCGCGGGTGATCTCGCCGCGGGCGCCGTGTCGGCGGCGCTGCTCGTAGGTGCGCTGCGCCACCGCGTCCCCCTCGTGGTGGTGGCCAGGATGGCGTTGTGGATCCTGTTCGACATCGTCCTCGGCGTCGTCCCCGTCGCCGGCGACTTCCTCGACGTGCTCTTTCAGAGCAACACGCGGAACATCGCGCTCCTGCTCGAGCACAGGGACACCACCCGCGAGCCGCGCTCGATCCCGAGGGTGGTCGGCGTCGTCCTCGCCGTGTTCCTGGGGCTCGCGGGGATGAGCGCGGCCTTCTACGGCGTCATCGCGTGGGCCGCCATCCACGCAGCGCGCAGGTGACGTCGCTTGTCAGCGGCGCCGGAGCTCGACGTCGAGCGCGGCGCCCAGGTGGCCCACGCGCGCGCCGACGACGGCGCCGTCGAGCGTGCGGGTCTTCGGAACGCCGCCGTCACCCGAGCGCGTGACCGTGAGGCCGCGCACGTCGACGCGGGGGAACATCGGCGCGCCCACCACCCAGTCCGCGGAGCCCGGCACCGGGTGGAGGCCGAACGCGGCGAGGGCCCACCATGACGACAGCGCGCCGCCGTCGTCGTTGCCGGGGAGGCCGTCTTGGCCCGGCCCGTATTGCGTGGACATCACCCACGACACGAACGACGACGCGAGCGCGTCGTCGCCGAGCTCATAGGCCAGGGACGACACGTGGAGCGACGGCTCGTTGCCCTGCCAGTGAAACGGCAGCGGCTGCACCCCGAGGGTGGACGCCGACGACGACGCGCGCGTGTCCCAATCGTCGCGCGTGCGATCGAACAGATCGCGCAGGCGGGCGGCGGCGCCGTCGTCGCCGCCGTAGACGGCGCGGATGCCCTCGACGTCGTCGAGCGGGAACAGCGACTGCCAGGCGTCGGCCTCGACGTAGTCGTCGCTGAAGTGCTCGGGCGCAAACTCGCTCTCGGCGATGGTGAAGGCGCCGTCGGCGTCGCGGGCGCGCAGGAAGCCGCTGTCGGCGTCGAAGAGCTCGCGCCACCCCGTGCTGCGCGCGCGCAGGCGGGCGGCGTCGTCGTCGTGGCCGAGCGCGTCCGCGAACCTGGCGAGCGCCGTGTCGTCCTCCGCGTACTCGAGCGTGGCGGACACCGGCGCGCGCAGCGGCGACGGCACCCACCCGCCCTGGGCGTCGTACGCCATGACGTCGCCGCGCCCGCCCCGACCGCTCGGCGGATCGCCGGCGTCGAGCGCGGCGCCGCGCAGGATGTCCCACGCGGCGACGACGTCGGGATCGTCCGCGGCGATGTCGCCGCGCGCGAGCGCGTCGGCGAGGACCACCTCGCCGGGGCTGCCGATCATCACGGAGGCGTCGCCGGTGGCCATCGGCCACAGCGGGCCGTGCCCGAGGAGCTCGGTCCACACGGCGATGCTCTTGGCGACGTCGTGGGCGTCGGCGGGCGCGACCAGCGAATACAGCGGCTGCACCGTGCGGTACGTGTCCCACAAGGACAGGTCCGTCATCATGCGAAAGCCGTCGGCGTGGTGGACGCCGCCGTCGGGGCCGCGGAAGCGACCGTCGACGTCGCTCTCGACGTCGGGCATCAGGAAGGAGCGATACAGCGCCGACGCGAGCATGGTGACGTCGTGGCCGGCGGCGGCTGCGGGATCGGCGACGCTCACCTTCACCGGCGACAGGATCGCGTCCCACGCCGCGCGCGCCTGCTCCTGGGACGCCGCGTACGCGGTGCCCGACGGCAGCTCCGCCTCGAGGTTCCGCGCGGCGCCGTCGACGTCGACCAGCGAGAGCCCCACGCGCAGCTCCACCGGCGAAGACGCGTCGCGCGGGCCGAAGTGGAGCGCGGCGCCGAAGCCGGTGTCAGCGGCGGTGAAGGAAGCCGCGCTCTCGAGGGCGAAGAACACGTCGTAGCCGCCGGCGGGCGACAGCGATCCCTCGGTGTGCAGCGTGCCCGTGATGCGCGCACCGTCGACGTCGTAGTGCGCGTCGTCGACGGTGCCTTCGACGAGCGTGCGGAACAGGTCGACGACGACCACGGCGTCGGCGGTGCCGTCGGGGAACGTGACGCGCCACGCGGCGACATGCGGCCCGGGCGCGGCCAGCTCGACGGAGACGTCGGGCTCGACGAGGTGCACCGCGTAGCTGCCGGCGCGCGCGCGTTCGCGGTCGCGCGTGGCCGCGTATTGCACCGCGCGCGGGTGAGCGGCGTCGAACGACGTCGTGGGCATCATGGCGATGACGCCGCCGTCGGGCAGCCCCGTGCCCTGCAGGTGCAGGTGCGAGAAGCACAGGATGGTCGGGTCCTCGGCCCAGTTGCCCGACGTGTGCACGAAGCGGACTTCGCCGAAGGAGCCCGTGGTGTCGGGGCCGGCCTTCACGAGCCCGTGCGGCGCGGCGGCGCCGAGGAACGACGCGCCGTAGGCGAAGGCGAAGCCGCCGGTGCCGATGGTGGGATCGACCTTGTCGACGAGGGGCCCCACGGACACGAGCTCCGGCGCCGGCGGCGCGCACGCGGCGCCCGCCGCCACGGCGAAGGCGGCGGCGGCGAACGAGCGGGCGCGCGTCGAGGATCGGGGCATCGTCGCAGGTGCCGTCGACGTCGTCGTCGTCGTCACTGGCGGCGGCGGCGGCGGCGGCGGCGGCGCCGGGACTGAAGCGCCGTGAGGCCGAAGAGCGCGGCGAGGCCCGACCACGCCGGCGCCGTGTCCGCCACCGACGTGCAGCCGCACACCGGCGTGCCGTCCTTGGCGCAGACGTACTGGTTGGCGTCGTCGAAGACGCAGGCGAAGCCGCCGGAGGCGTCGCACACGCCGTGGTTGGTGTCGCACGCGTCGGGCACGCAGATGCCGCCCTGGCCGCCGGGCTGCGCGGCGGGCGCCTTGCCCTCGTCGCAGGTGTAGCCCGAGGGGCAGTCGCCCTGATCGCAGGGACGCGTGCACACGCCCTTCTCACACAGGCCGCTGGTGCAGTCGCCGTCCTCGGCGCACAGCGTGAACGTCTTGTGATCGCCGGGCGTGCCCGTGCAGGTGCCGAGCAGATCGTTGGGGTTTGCGACGGCGCAGGCGTCGTGCGGGTCGGGGCAGTCGAAGTTGCCGCGGGTGACGCGGCACGCGCCGTCGGGCGGCGGCGTGTCGCCTTCGCCCTCGCCCTCGCCTTCGCCCTCGCCCTCGCCTTCGCCGCCGCCGCCGCAGAACGACAGCCCGCCTTGCGCGGCGGTGCAGGTCGCGTTCGGGTCCGAGCACGTGTAGCCCTGGCTGCACAGCCCGTGGCAGAAGCCGTCGTTCAGGCAGATGAGGCCGCGGCCGCACTCGTCGGTGCTCCCCGCGCCGCAGGAGCCGCCCTCGGGGACGTCGCCGTGGGGGAAGCACGCGGCGGAGCCGTCGCCGAACAGCGCCAGGCAGTTCTCGGTGTTGTCGCAGCCGGAGCCGGTGGTGCCATCGCACGTCGCGCGGCAAAAGCCCGAGGTCTGCGTGTCGAGAACGCAGGCGAGGCCGGACACGCACCCGTTTTGCTGATCGCAGGCCTGGCCGCGCAAGCGGCTGCCGCCGGGGACGCACACGCCCGCCGACGCCGGCACCCCCTGCCCTTGAAGCTGAACGCAGTCCTCGTTGGTGCCGCACCCCGTGTTCGTCTGCGAGTTGCAGCCGGCGAAGCACTGGTTGGTGTTGTTGCCGGCGTCGAGGCAGACGTTGCAGCCCGGGGCGATGTTGGCGCCGTCGCAGGCGGAGGCGCAGCCGGGCGGGTTGCAGGCGTCCCCGGGCTGGGCCACGCCCGTCGACGAGAACACGCACTGCTGCGAGCCGCCGACCGAGGAGCACACCATGCCGCCCGGGCAGGTCCCCGTGCAGCTCTCCGAGCAGAAGCTCGCGCCGTCGACGGTGAGGCAGTCGCCGCTGTCGCAGTCGCCGCTCCCCGCGCAGGGGCTGCCGAGCAGGCCCGGCGCCGGGTAGAGCTGCTGGATGCCCTGGATGTCGCCCTGCTGCGGCCCGAGCGGGTCACCGCAGGTGTCGTTGGGGGTGGCGTTGCCGCAACCGGAGAAGCCGCCCGACGACACCGCCGACATCAGCGCGCCGCAGCCGATGCACGGGTGCCCGAGGCCGAGGCCGTGGCCCATCTCGTGGGTGAGCGTGGAGCGCGACGAGTTGGCGCTCCAGTCAAAGGCGCAGTTGCCGCTGGTGTCGCAGACGCCGTTCATGACGGTGTCGGCGTCGGAGATGTCGTTGCCGCCGTTGAAGCAGCGGTCGTTGATGGCGATGGTGACGCCGAGGGCGTTGTTGAGCGAGCTCTGGTCGAGGCCCTGGTTGGTCCAGTCCTGGACCGTGGTGACCCAGAAGATGGAGTTGCTGCCGTTGTCGACGCCGAACTGGCGGATGGCCTGCCGCCCGTCGTCGGAGAGCTGGAGGCTCGACACGGACATCCAGGACTGTCGCGCGGCCGCGATCTCGTTGTTCCAGCGGGTGGACGACACGCCCCGCGCGCCCGACGGCAGGGTGGTCTTGTCGTAGCTGTACGCGACGACGGCGGGCTGCCAGCGGGCGGCGGTGGTGGCGTTGCAGGCGCCGCAGCCGTCGCCGCTGGGGTTGCCGTTGGCGTCGATGCCGTCGCAGAGGAAACGGAACTCCTGCTGGGCCAACGCCGGCGAAGACGCCAGCGCGACGAGGGCGACGGGAGCGAGGAGCGCGCGCATCAGTGCCTCCCCGGGAGCCGCGGCGCGAGCACCTTCTTGTGCGGCGGCTGCGGCAGGTCCTTCATCACGATGGCGGCCCGAACGGTGTTCTCGAAGGACGCCAGCGAGTCGTAGCGGCGAACCTCCGGCGGCTTCATCTCGGTGGTGACGACGTCACCGACGTCCTCCTCCACCTGTGGGCCCGTGAGCGAATCGACGACCTTGAACAGGCCGAAGCCGATGCCGTAGGGGACCACCACGTTTTCGCCGTAGCGCTTCTGGTGGAGGCTGTTGACCGCGAAGATGACGAGGTGCTCGCCCTTGTCGAAGTGGTGCGCGCCCGCGATCCACGCCGTCTTGCCGTCGTACGTGCCGCCGAGCTGGTAGATGACCAGGCGCTCGCCCGTCTTCCACTGCCCCTTGATGGCGTTCTTGATGGTGACCGGGGTCAGCGTGACGATGCGGCCCGCTTCCTTGTGCGCGACCCCGGTGCCCACCTCGACCTCGGCGATGACGTCGGAGGCCACCGCCATCTCCTCGAGGGAGGGGACCACCACGACGGTGGCGTGGGCGCCGCCGGCCCAGACGGCGGCGACGAGGAGGGGGGCGGCGGCGACGAGGAACGGAGGAGAGCGCATGGTCACCGGGCTACCAGCCGAACTGCGATCCGTCACCGGGAGCCCGGCTGACAGAGTGGTGTAGGTCACAGTCCCACATCGCCCCGCCGCTCCCGCGGCGCCCGGGGCAACCCGTCCAGTTTATGGGTTGTGGGTGCAAACGATGCGATGCTGCCGCCGTCTATGTCGGCGGATCCGTCCCAATCCCGCATCCTCCTCGTGGGGCCGCGGGTGGTGCACCTCAAGCCCTTCTTCGACGCACGGCGGTACAACTGCGTCGCGGTGCAAAAGGGCGTCGAGGGTATGACGGCGCTCGACGCCGAGCCGCGCGACATCGTCATCCTCGAGCTCAACCTGGGCGATCTCACCGCCACCGAGTTCCTCATGGCGGCGCGGCAGGCCCACGCGCAGGCGAGCTTCCTCCTGCTCGACGACGCCTCGAAGGCCGGCCAGATCGTGAAGGCGCTGCAGGCGGGGCTCGACGGCTACCTGCCGACGCCCCCTGACGAGGATCGGCTGTTCTTCGAGGTCGAGCGCCACCTCAGGGGCGGCGGCGGCAACGGCATGAACACGGGGGAGACGCAGCTCACCACGCGGCCGCAGGAATTCACCGACCTCCACACGCAGCTCGCCGATCGCGAGAGCCAGCTCGTCGAGATCGGCATGCAAAACGACCTGCTCCAACAGGAGATCGGCAAGGCGCGCGAGCAGGCGAAGGCCTTCCAGGCCGTGCGCGGCGCGTTGGTCGGTGTCCTCGAGGGTGACCTCGACGAGGCGCAGGCGGTGCGTTTGCGGGAGCGCCTCGCGATGGCCACGGTCCTCGAGACCGAGGTCGAGGCGCTGCGCGAGGAGCTGTCGAGCATCCGCTCCGTGCGGCGCGAGCTGCAGGAGCAGGTCGACACCCTGCGCAAGAAGGTGACCGGCCTCGAGGGGCGCCTCGACGAAAAGAACGAGGACTCCCTCGAGGGAGCGGCGCTCAAGGATCGCGTCTCCGAGCTCGAGAGCGAGATCATGGTCCTCGAGGGCCGGCTCGCCGAGAGCGGCGAAGAGCTCGACCTCGCGCGCGCCGAGGTCGTCGCGCTCGAGCAGAAGCACGACGGCGAGCTGTCGGACCTCCAGCGCGAGCTGAGCCGCGTGTCGTCGGATCAGGCGGCGACCCAGGGCGACTCCGAGCGCGCCACGCAGGAGGCGGCGCAGACCGTCGCGCGGCTGAAGGAGGAGCACGAGGAAGCGCTCGCGCGCCTCAAGGAGGAGCACGAGGCTGCGCTCAAGCGCGCCGTCAGCGACGTCGAGATCGAGCGCGCCACCGTGCAGACGCGTGTCCAGGAGGCCATCGACGCCGAGCGCAAGCGGCTGCAGGCCGAGGCGGGCGGCCAGAAGGGCGCGCTCGAGCAGGAGCTGCAGGCGGCCATCGCGGAGCGGGAGCAGGCCGTCGGCCGCGCCCTCGACATCGAGCTCGTCCTCGACGAGCTCAAGCTCAAGATCGAGATGCTCGAGAGCGACGTCGAAAAGGAGAAGGAGCGCGCGACGAAGGCCGAGGAGACCTTCAAGAAGGACAAGCTGCGCCTCATCGAGGAGAAGGAGGTCGCCGCGTCCGGCTCCGGCGAGGCCTTCGAGAAGGTGCAGAAGTTCCTCGACGAGAACACCGTGCTCAAGCGGCAAAACGCCGAGCTCGAGGCCATGCGCGTCGCGCTCGAGCAGAAGGCGACCGCCGGCGAGGAGGCGCAGATGAACGCCGCCCTGCAGATGGAGCAGGCGGCCATCATCCGCGCCGAGGCCATCCAGCAGCGCGACACGGCCGAGGGGGCCAGGCGCGCCATCGAGGACCGCTGCGCGCAGCTCGAGCAGCGCGCCGCGGGCCTCGAGAAGTCGCTCGAGGAGGAGCGCCAGCGCCTGCTCGAGGCAGAGCGCGCGCTCGGGGACGCCGGCAGCATCAACAACAAGCTCGCCGACGTCACCGCCGCCAAGGACGCGCTCGAGAAGGAGGCCGAGCGCCTCGGCGAGAAGCTCGCGGAGTCCGAGGGCGCGCTGTTGCGCGTGCAGGACGAGCTGGAGCACCAAAGGAGCCTCGACGGCGACAACGACGCCCTCGTCGCCGACCTCAAGGAGCGCATCGGCAAGCTCGAGGACACCATCATCGACCGCGAGGCCGCCGCCAACGAGGCCAAGGAAGCGCTGGTCACGATGCAGCAGGAGCTCGAGGCGCAGCACAAATCGCTCACCGAGCACTACGAGGTCCGGCTCAAGGACGCGGCCGAGGGCAACCCGGGCGCCGCCACCGACGCCCTCGCCGAGCGCGACGCGTACCGCCAGCGCCTCGCCGAGACCGAGGCGTGGGTCCAACAGGCGCAGGTGCACCTCGAGGCGCTGCGCGTCGAGCGCGACCAGCTCGCGGCGCAGGCCACGGCCCTCGCCAACGACATCCACGCGCGCGGCGCAGAGTCGCAGGAGCTGTACGCGCAGTTGTCGCAAGCCAAGCAGCAGGTCGAGCAGCTCACGGCCCGCGCGGCGGGGCTCGAGCAGGAGCTGAACGCCGCACGCCAACAACAGCCTTCGCAGGGCGCCGACCCGAGCGCGCTCGCCGAGGCCCAGGCGGCCGCGCACAGCGCGCGGCAGCAGGTGCAGCAAGCGCAGCACGCGATGCAGGAGGCCCAGGACGCCTTGCAGCAGGCGCGGGCCGAGGCGCAGCAGGCGCGGGCGGAGGCGCAGGCCGCGCAGGCGCAGGCGGCGCAGGGCCAGGGACCCGACCCGCGCGCCTTCGCCGCCGCGCAAGACGAGGTGCGCGCGCTGCAGCAGCAGCTCCAGGCGCTGCAGATGCAGATGGCCCAGGGCGGCGGCGGCCGCCTGCCCGAGGAGCTCGAGCCGCTGCGCTGGACGCTGACCGCCGCCATCGACGCCATCACCACGCTCGAGCAGCGCGAGCCGTCGTTGGGCGCGCACCTGCGCAACCTGCGCCTCCTCGCCAACACGCTCGCCCGGCTGTCGCCGTCGGGGTGAGCCGCGTGTCTCTGATCAGCGCAGCGGCCGACGCCGGTCATCTGCCGTTGGCACGGATTTCGGTTGCCGTTGGCCGATGGCGACCCGCACCGATCTCCCGCCGGGCAGCTCGCGCGTGCTCGTGCACGCCGCCAAGCGCGCCCTCGCCCCCTTGGAGCGCTTCTTCGCGGTAGAGGCCGCCGGCGGCATCGTGCTCCTCGTGGCCGCCGCCGTCGCGCTTTGCTGGGCGAACTCGCCGTGGAGCGAGCGCTACTTCGCCCTGTGGGAGACGCCGCTGTCGTTGCACGTCGGTTCGCTGTTGTTGGAGCACGACCTGCGCTTCGTCGTGAACGACGGCCTGATGACCGTGTTCTTCCTCCTCGCCGGCCTCGAGATCCGCCGCGAGCTCCATCGCGGCGAGCTGTCCACCTTGCGGCGCGCGGCGCTCCCCGCGGTCGCCGCGGCGGGCGGCATGGTCGTGCCCGCGTGCATCTTCCTCGCGCTCAACGCGGGGGGGCCCGGCGCCGCCGGCTGGGGCATCCCCATGGCCACGGACATCGCGTTCGCCGCCGGCGTGTTCGCCCTGCTGGGCGAGCGGGTGCCCCGCGCGCTGCGCGTCCAATTGCTCGCGCTCGCCGTCATCGACGACGTCGGCGCGTTCCTCGTCATCGCCATCTTCTACTCGAGCCACCTCGCCCCTGTCGGCTTCGTCGTCGCCGCCGCCGGCATCGGCATCATCCTCGTCATGCAGTGGGCCGGCGTGCGCCCGCCGTGGGCCTACGTCGCCCCCGGCGTCGTCGTGTGGGCCGGCGCGCTCGCCGCCGGCATGCACCCCGCGCTCTCCGGCGTCGTCGTCGGGCTCCTGACACCCACGCGCGCGTGGCTCGGCCTCGAGGGGTTCCTCGAGGAGGCCCGCGCGACGCTCGGCGCGCTGCGCGGCGGCGGCGACTCCGCCACGGTGCAGCGCCGCCTCGATCGGGTCGCGACGGCGCGCCGCGAGGCGGTCTCGCCGCTCGACAACGTCGAGCACTCCCTCGTGCGCTGGGTGGCCTACGGCATCATGCCGCTCTTCGCGCTCGCCAACGCCGGCGTGCGCATCACCGCCGGCACCCTCGAGGGGGAGCCGATGTTGATCGTCGGCGTCGTCGCCGGCCTGGTCGTCGGCAAGCCGCTCGGCGTGGTGGCGTTTTCGTGGCTGGCGGCGCGGGCGCGCCTGGTCACCCTGCCCGACGCCGTCACCTGGCCGCGGCTCGCCCTCGTCGGTGTGGTCGCCGGCATCGGCTTCACGATGTCGATCTTCATCGCCGAGCTCGCCTTCGTCGACGAGGAGCACGTCGCTTCGGCGAAGCTCGCCGTGCTGATCGCCTCGGGCGCCGCCGCGCTGCTCGCGGTGTTCTTCGGGCGGAGGCTCCGCCCGCTCCCCGCTACACTTCCTTCAGCTTGAAGCGGCTCTCCCCGAGCATGACGACCTTGAAGGTGTTGCCGCAGTAGTAGCAGAGCACCTCGCTGCCGCCGCGAAAGCCGTCCGGGTAGGGGTTGTTGGCGTTGCAGTCGGGGCAGTCGAATTCATCGAACGCCTTGCCCTGGGGGGCGGGGCTGTCGTCGTCGTCGAAGTTGAAGTCGACCATCAGTTCAACATCCGCGCCTGCACGCCCTTGCCGATGGTTTTGATCTCGCCCTTGTTGAGCAGGATGATGACCTTGTTGTTGGGGTCGTCGGCGGTGAGCGTGACCTCGGCGCGATACTTCTTGCGCGTCTGCTTGTCGTACAGCTCGATGCGGTGACGCCCGATGGGCAACTGCACCTTGCGGTTGTTGTACAGGGGCGTGGAGCCGTAGCGGTGCCCGCCGATGGTGACCTCGGCGAACGGCTGCGAGCCGATGCCGAGCCCCGCGAGCTGCCGCGGCTTGTGCTCCACGGGCTTGTCGTGCTCGCTGGGCCGCTTGTCGCTCGCCTTGTCGCTCTCTTTGTCGCTCCCTTTGTCGCTCCCTTTGTCGCTCCCTTTGTCGCTCGCCTTGTCGCTCGCCTTGTCGCTCGCCTTGTCGCTCGCGTTGTCGCCGCCGCGATCGGACGTGTGATCGGCGGGCTTGTCGTCGTGGTCCTTCACCGCCGCTGCAGGCCCGCCGCCGTCGGCCCCGTGCTTCTTGCCGTCGTCGGCGCTGGCGACCTTGTCCTTGTCCGCGCCGCCGCCCGACGCGTCGGCGGCGCCCGCGGGAGCGAGCCGCACCGAGGCGGGACCGACGGCGGCGCGACCGGCGCGGCTGACCGGGATCTCCTTGGCGACGTAGCCGTCCTTCTTGATGCGAACGGTGACCTTGTCGTGCCCGGGATCGATCTCGGCCTCGAGGGGCGTGCGGCCCATGAGCGCGCCGTCGACGAGCACCTCCGCGCCGTCGAGAGGCTTGCCCGTGTCGTCGGCGACCGCGGAAATACTCAGGCGCCAGGCCCCGGAGGCCGGCTCCGCGCTGGTGGCGATGAGCACCACGGGCAGACGGATGGAGCCGCCGCGCGCGATGAGGGTGCGGGTGACGGGGAGGACGCCGCTGCCTTCGACGTGCAGGATGTGCGAGCCGTGGCTGAGCGAGATGGGCGCCTCGAGGCCGCTGGCGATGTCCTTGTCGTCGACGCGCACGTGGAGGTCCGGCGGCGGCGCCACCTCGCCCACGGCGAACAGCGTGAGGTGCGTGGTGCGATGCCCTGTCCACTTGACGACGCCCACGACGACGACGGCGAGGAACATCAAGAGCGACACCGCCGCGCCCGCGAGCACGAGCCGCATCATCTGCGGCGGGATGACCATGGGGACCACGGTGCCGTCGGCGGGCGTGCCGTCGGCGCCGTCGTCGAAGTCGTCCTCGACCGCGGGCCCCTGCTGGGTGGCGTCGAAGCCAGGCGGCTCCGGATCGTTCATGGGCGCAGCGACGTCGGGCCCGGACGCGCGCGCGGAGGGCCGCGACGAGGGCGACGGCGCCGAGGGCGCGCTGTCGCGCCCCCCGGTGGTGCCGCGCAGCGCCTCGATCGCCATGCGCTCCTCTTCCGCCATGGCGGCGGCGACGGGGTCGAGCGCCGCGGTGGGCGGCGCGGACGCCGGGCGCAGCGGCGCGAGGGTGCGGGTGTCGGTGCCCTCGCCCGGCGGCGCCGGCACGCTGCCCGCGGGCGCGGCCATGGTGGGCGCGTCGGACAGCTCCTCGGCGGTGCGCAGGCGCGGCGGATCGATGCGGCCCGGCGGCGCGCTGTCGTTCATCTCCGACGCGTCGATCTCGTCGTCCTCTTCGCCGGTGGGGTCGCTCTTGTTGGCACCTTCGAAGAACGGGTTGGGCGCGCTCACCAGCGTGCGCGAATCGTCCTCCTCCGAGCCCTCGTCCCCGTACAGGGAGACCTGACCGAGGAAGTCGTCGTTGGTGGTCTCCGGCCTGCCCTGGGCCGCTTGCCGCGGGGCCGTGCCCGACCCGGTCCTCGCCTTCCGCGCGGGGCTCGGCGCGGAGCCGTCGAGCGACGACGTGCGCGCCGCGGTCGCCGGCGGCTTCTCGTCGGTGACCTGGTTCTGCATCGCCATGCCGGCCGCGGAGGCCTCGATGACGAAGGTCTTGTCCTCGCCCCACTCGCCGGCGTCGTCGGCGGAGGGCGGCACCACGTCCTCCGACGGCGGCTGCAGCGTGCGCGCGTTGGCGTGCGGATCGGTCTCGGCGGGATGCAGCGGCAGGATGCTCGACATGCCGGGCTGCTTCTCGGGCTTGGCGTCGTCGGCGGTGATGCGGAGGAAGTCCTCCATCTTCTGCCGCTCGAGCGCGATCTCCGCCGCGTACGTGTCCTTCAAGACGGCGGCGAGGCGCTTCATGTTGAAGACCTGCTTGTCCTCGACGAGGAACGGCTCGAGCTCCTCGGCGAGGTCGCTGGCCCACTGGAACCGGTCTTCCACCTCGCGCGCGAGGGTGCGCAGCACGATCTGCTCGAGGGCCGGCGAGATCTTCTTGTTGAAGTTGGTGGGCGGGATGACCTCGGCGTTGCGCACGCGCTCGAGGGTGGAGAAGTCCGACTCGCCGATGAAGAGGCGCTCGCCCGTGAGCATCTCGTACAGCAGGACGCCGACGGCGAAGATGTCGCTGCGGCGATCCGTGGGGAGCCCGCGCACCTGCTCGGGCGACATGTAGCCGAACTTGCCCTTGAGCACGCCCGCCTGCGTCTTGGAGGCGCGGTTGGCGGCCTTGGCGATGCCGAAGTCGATGACCTTCACCTCGCCTTCGAAGCCGACGAGGATGTTCTGCGGGCTGACGTCGCGATGAATGATGTTCATCGGGTTGCCCGACGGGTCGCGCTTCTTGTGCGCGTAGTCGAGCCCCTCGCAGACCTTCTTGGTGACGTACGCGGCCTGCGGGATGGGCATGAGCTGCCCGTTGCTGCGCATGCGATCGAGGATGGCGCGCAGGTCCCGAGACGGGACGTACTCCATGGCGATGTAGTAGTGCTCGCCGTGCTTCCCGAGCTCGTAGATCTGGACGATGTTGGCGTGGTTGAGCTGGACGGCGATGCGCGCTTCGTCGATGAACATCCGGATGAACTCGTCGTCCTCGACGAGGTTCGGCAGGATGCGCTTGATGGCGAGGATGCGCTCGAACCCCGCGACGCCGAAGGTCTTGGCCTTGAAGACCTCGGCCATGCCGCCGACGTTGACCCGCTCGAGCAGCAGGTACTTGCCGAACTTGACCGGGTAGTTGCTCATCGCGGCCGAGCTTAGCTCGACGTGCTAAGCCGGCGCCATGCGCGCGCTCCTCGCCGTCGTCGCCCTCGCCGCCGCGTGCGCCACCGCTCCTACGCCGGCCCACACCGCGCCCCCCGACGAGCTCCCGGCGGGCGAGCCGCCGCCGCTCGTCGTGGTGCACAAGCGCCCCGCCGGCGCCGCGGCGAAAGACGCCGGCGTCGCCGTGGACGCCCGGCCCGCGCCGCAGGGGCCGGCGATGATCGTGCACCTCCTCGACGTCGGCCAGGGCGCGGCCACGCTGGTGGAGCTGCCGTGCGGCGCCGTCCTCGTCGACACGGGCGGCGAGGAGGACGAGGACTTCGACTCGGTCGAGGCCCTCGACGCGCAGCTCGACGCGTTCTTCGCGCGCCGCACGGATCTCGCGCGCACCATCGACGTCTTGTTCATCACGCACCCGCACATCGACCACGTGCGCGGGGTCCCGTCGGTGCTTTCGCGCTACACGGTGAAGAACGTCGTCGACGACGGCCTGATGGGCGCGCGGAACGTGCACCCCGAGGAGGAGGCGCTGCGCGCGTTCGTCGCCGAGCACCACGCCGGCTACCGCGGCGTGCACCGCGATGACGTCGCCGCGAAGACGGGGCTCACCGACGACGTCATCGATCCGCTGGCGTGCGCGCCGGTGGATCCCGTGATCCGGGTGCTCTCGGGGAGCGTGGACGGCGACCCCGGCTGGGGGCGCAACCGCTACGGCAAGCGCGAGGTCGACAACATGAACAACCACTCGCTGGTGGTGCGCTTCGACTTCGGCAAGTCGTCGTTCCTCGTCACCGGTGATCTCGAGGAGGTGGCCATCCACGACCTCGTCGACAAGTACGCGGGGACCGGCCTCCTCGACGCCGACGTCCTCGAGGCGGGGCACCACGGCTCGTACAACGGGACCACGCCGGACCTGATGCGCGCGGTGACGCCCGACGTGGCGCTGATCTCCGTGGGCTCCCCCGATCGCGAGCACCCATGGACCGCGTGGGCCTTCGGGCACCCGCGCGAGCAGGCGGTGCAGCTCCTCGAGGGGGCGGTGAAGTTGCGGCGGAGGCCCGTCGACGTGCTCGTGGGCATCAAGGTGAAAGGCTTCGTCACCGAGCACCTGCGCGGGGCGGTGTTCGCCACCGGGTGGGACGGCCCCGTCGACGTCACCCTCGGCGCCGACGGCGCGCTGGCCGTGGCCCGGGCCGCGCCGCCGTCTTCCTGAGGCTCTCTCTCGAGACGACGGCCGGACGGTCGGCACCCCCCTGTTTCGGGGGAGTTTCAGCTCCGCGCCGGGGTCGCAGACTGCGGAGCCATGAAACACGCCTTTGTCGTCGGCGGCGTGATCGTCGCCTGTGCTTCTTCGGGTTGTGGCGGCGGGCCTTCCCCGGCCGCGGACTTCGGCGACGGCGTCAGCGTGGAGCCGCTGCTCCTCGATCCGGGCACCGTGCCCGAGGCGCCGCGCGACGACACGCCGGCGGAGCCGCGCGACCGCACGGCCACCGTCAGCGGGATCGCCGTCGACGACGACGGCCGCCCCGTCGCAGACGCCGGCGTCACCGTCAACGGCGTGGCGACGCGGACCGACCGCGGCGGCGCGTGGAGCGCCACCGTCGTCGACGCCACGAGGATCATCGCGACCTTCGAGGAGGCGGGCTACGCGCCGGTCACGCACGTCGGCGATCGCAGCCAGAGCGGCATCAAGGTGCAGATGCCGGCCGTCGAGCGCGTCGCGGTGGACGCGCCCTTGCGCGGCTTCACGGTGCGCGAGTCGCGCCACGGCTCGAGCGTGACGGTGCCGCCGAACGCGCTCGTCAGCGCGCGCGGCGCGCGGCCGACGGGGCGGGTGTGGGTCGAGCTGCACACGTATGACGTCGGGCGGATCGGCGCGCCGCAGCCGCCCGGCGACGGGGCGGCGATCGACGGGCGCGGCCAGGACGCCACCGTCGAGTCGATCGCGGCGCTCTCCATCGCCGTCCACGACGACGACGGCGTCGCCTACGACCTCGTGCGCGGCGTGCAGGCGAGCGCGCAGATCGGCGTGGCGGAGGAGATGAGGGGTGTCGCGGCGGAGAACACGCGCGCGGGGACATCGAGCTACGACGACGGGAGCGGGGCGTGGCGGTCGGGTGGGACCGTGGCTTTGTACGACGCGCGGAAGCTCGCGTACCTCGCGACGATCGAGTCGCTCGACGAGGTCTGGGACGTCGATCTGGTCCCGTACGCCACAGCGCCCGCCTGCCTCGGTGTTCGCATCGAGCGCGAGACCACCGTGGTCCCCGTCGTCGTCGCGCTCTACCGGTTCCGCTACAACTACGAGGACTGGAAATTCGTACGCTTCCTGGACTTCGACGACTACGACAAGCACGCGATCTACCGAATGGGGGAGAATCAGAGCTACAAATTCGAGGTCTATTCCGGCGACGCCGAGACGCTGCTGAGCTCGTGGACGGTGCAGACGGGAGCAGGACAGAGCGCCCCGTACCCACCCGTCTCGCAGTGTCAGAGCGCGGAGTTGGCGACCACCCACCCGCCGTGGCCGCAGTTCCTCTCGCTCCCGGACGCCGGTTCGAGCGCGAGCGCCGCGGCCTACTACGCGAGGATTGACCCGGCTTCCCTGCGCGCCTCGCTCTCTGCGTTCAAGGCGGTCAACGGCTTCTCGACGCAGAACCCCGGCGTCAACGCGGAGTTCTTCAACAAAAACGAGCTCGGCCTCGGCCGCGATCTCACCTGCGCCGCGAACGGCAACGGCAACTTCGCCTGCTATCTCCGGAAGTACGGGCACCCCGGAGAGACACCGAAGAAGGCGTTGCACGACATGTTCGCGAACGTCGATCCCGGGGACACGGTGGCGATGGAGTTCTCGGGGGTTCCCGGGAGGGGCATCGGCAACGTCGTGAAGTTCTATGTGTTCGCGCCGAGCGGGGTTCGCAAGCTCTCCACCGCCTTCGACCCGCAGGGCGAGAAGTTCGTCCCCAACGTGTGCACCGGCTGCCACGGGGGCACGCCGTCCGAGACCTACCCCGATCCCGCGAGCGCGGACATCGGCGCGGTCTTTGTCCCCGTGGATCCCTCCACCCACGTGTACTCGCCGGTGCGGCCGCGGACCGTACAGGAGGACGCCCTGCGCCAGATCAACGCCTGGGTCCACACGCAGACCAGGCCGGAGGCGGCGTCGGTCAAGGACTACGTCGAATCGATGTACCCGGACGGCGTCGACGCCCCGGGTTCCGTCGCCGCCGCCTTCGTCCCCAGGAGCTACGCGCTCGCGTTCAGACAATCGACGTACACGTCAATCATCAAGCCGTACTGCCAGCTCTGCCACCTGGCGCGCCCCGTCTTCGATTGGACCGACTATGGCAACTTGCAGGCGCACGCGCCCGCCGTCCACGATTACACCTGCCCCACGCCCGGTTCCGGCCCGACGGTCATGCCGCATGCCTTCGTTCCGTTCCGGAACCTCTGGCAGGGCCCGCTCGGACGGCAGCGCGTCGACAAGCTCATGGCCGACATCGGCGCGCCGCTGTGCCCGGAGGAGCCGCACTCGGTTCTTCCTCCTTGCGACCCCAATGTCTGCAACGGCATGTGGACGTACTGCGTCGCCGAGGACTGCACCTACTGCAACTATTATTGCTCGGACGGGTATTGCATCGATCCTTGCTACTGACCCGACACCGAATCCCCGTGCGCGCGGCGCACCCCGGCCAACACACGGTACGCGCGGTGCACCCCGGCCAACACACACCGTGCGCGCGGCGCACCCCGGCCAACACCGCGCGCGCGCAACCTGGCCCACCGGGCCCGGGGCGCTCCTCCGCTGTCGGTGGACCGCTGCATCGCGCGCGCTCGCGCCGCAACCGCGACGAGCGCTAGCCGGTGGCGGCGCAGCTCGACGAGGACCTGCGCGCCATCGAGGCGGAGCTGCGCCGGACCGCGGGGGCAGCACAGTCATCGGCCGCGCCCGCGGCACAGGCACCACCGACGTGCGCGCCATGCTCGACGACGGCGCGTCCGCCGCGGGCTCGCCCCTGCTCGTGCCCTCGTCCCCCGGCGCGCCGTCGGCGGTGACGGCGTGGGTGACGACGGTGGTGACGGCGGCGTTCATCAAGCGCTCCGGCTGTCCCGGTCCGCGCTGTCCTGGTCCGCGGGCTGTACGCGTCCGCGGGCGCGCTCCTCGTCGGCGCGGTGGCGGGCCTCATGCTTTTGCGCAGCTGCGCGCTCTGAGCGCGCCGCAGGGTCAGCGGCGGCGTCATCTGCGATCTGCGTCAGCGGCGCCTCGAGGCCGACGACGAGGGGCCGCACGGGCAGCTCCCGAGGTCGCCGTCGCCGCCTTCCCATTCGCCTCACGCTCGCTCGCCGGCGAGCTTCAAATACGGCGGCGGCGGCGCAGCGCGAGCAGGAGCGCGAGCCCCGCGAGCGGCGTTGCCCCCGCCGCCGCGGTGCAGCCGCCGCCGGCCCGGGGGCCGGGGCTGTTGCCGTCGTCGGGGCGGGTGGGGGTGACGTCGCCGCCGGTGCCGCCGGTGTCGCCGCCGGTCAGGCCGCCGCCGGTGTCGCCGCCGGTGCCTCCCCCCGTGCCGCCGCCGCTCCCGCCGCCGGTCCCGCCACCGGTCCCGCCACCGGTCCCGCCGCCGCCGGTGTTGGCGACGCAGGCGCTGGCGCTGGCGTCGGCGTGGTAGCCGTCGTTGCAGCGGCATGTGAGGCCGTCGGGCTGCGGCGTGGAATTCGGCGGGCAGCCGCCCGTCGTCGCACCACCACCGCCGCCGCCGCCGGTCCCGCCGCCGGTCCCGCCGCCGGTGCCGCCGCCGGTGCCGCCGCCCGTGTCGCCGCCGGTGCCGCCACCGCCGCCGGACGAGACGCCGCCGGCGCACTGGGTGGGATTGTTGGTGTCGACCTCGAGGCCCTGCGTGGGCTGCCAGGCGTCGCAGTCGTTGTACTGGCAGGAGTTGATCGTCGGGTCGGCGCAGTCGCTGTCCGGGGCGCCGCAGCCGCAGTCGCACTCCCCGTCGCCGAGCCAGGTCGGATCGCACATCCAGCCGCCCGGAGCGGTGCCGCCGCCGCCGCCGCCGCCGCCGGCGACGCAGCTCGTGCCGGAGGGATCGACGACGAAGCCCGCGTCGCACTGGCACTGGGTGCCGTCCGGCGTGGGCGAGGAGTTCGGGGGGCAGGTCGCGGTGCCGCCGCCGCCGCCGCCGGTGCCGCCGCCCGTGCCACCGCCGGTGCCGCCGCCCGTGCCGCCGCCCGTGCCGCCGCCGCTCCCGCCGGTGGGGTTCGACGACGTCGAGCTCGCGAGGCCCGGGTTGCTGATGGCCGTCGTGCGCGCCGGAGTGGCGCCGCGGGTCCAGATGCAGTCGGGGTCGCCGAGCTCCTGGCCGTTGGTCTGGCCGTCGCCGTCGCTGTCGAGGTGGCAGACCGCGGACCAGCTCGGCGTGAAGCCGCTGTTGGCCGAGATGTCCTGTCCGAACGCGTTGCGCGCGCCGCCGCCGAACTGCGACGTATGGCAGTTGATGCACCCGTTGCCGTCGATGGTGCTGCCGTTGGGCAGGTAGCCGGGGTAGTTCGAGCGCGCTTGCGCCCCCAACGAGGCGAGCAGCGCAATGACGAAGACAGCCGCGACACGCATCTTGAAACCTCCGCGGAAGCGCGGACCCTATGTTCCGGAAACCAGTCCGCAAAGAGCGGATCCGGCTGACGGGTTCGTTCCGCAGGGGCGATCTGACTCAAACGTGGATTCCTGCACGGATTGGGCATCGGACGTTTGCCCGATGACGTCGCCGGCTGCCCTGCGCTCGAGCTCGATGAGCTTCGTCAGGCCGTCGGGTCGGCGTCCTCGTCGCCGTCCGCGACCGACGCCCGTTCGCGACGTCGGCTACGTCGCCGACCCGGCCGCGTCGTGACGTCGGCTACGTCGACCGCAATCCGGGGGCTCGTCCCCGCGTCGGAAGGCCCGGCGCCGCGGACCGTGCCCTCCGACGCGGCCCACAAGGGGCCGCGCTACGCGCCGCCGCGAATGTCGCCGCGTCGCCGATCCGTCGGCGCCGGGCGTCGAGCTCGTGCTGCGGCCCGCGCCGCCGCTCACGAGAGCTGCCGCGACGCCCATCATGACGGCGCGATTTCCGGGGCCGGCGCGCCGGGCGCGGTGAACGCCGCCGCCTCGCGAAAGCCGACCGCGCCGTGCACGTGCTCCGCCGCCACGCCGCGGCTGCCGGCGAGATTGGCGATGGTGCGCGCGACGCGCAGGATGCGGTCATAGCCGCGCGCCGACAGCGCGATGCGGTCGACGGCGGCGGCGAGGAAGCGGCGCCCCTCGCGATCGGGGCGCGCGTGCGCGCGGATCTCCGCGGGGGTGGCGCCGGCGTTGGTGCAGCCGCGCCCGTAGCGCGCCCTTTGCGTCGCCCGCGCGCGCGCCACCCGCTCCGCCACGACGTGCGAGGGCTCGCCGGGAGCCCTGCCCTCGAGCGCCGCGAGGTCCACCGGCGGCACGCTCACGTGGATGTCGATGCGATCGAGGAGCGGGCCCGAGATGCGGCCCTGGTAGCGCTGCACGTCGCGCGGCGTGCAGCGGCAGCGGCGGCGCGTGTCATGGAGATATCCACAGGGACACGGGTTCATCGACGCCACGAGCAGCGTGCGCGCCGGATATCGCAGCGTCCCCGACGCCCGCGACAGCATCACCTCGCCGCTCTCGAGCGGCTCGCGCAGCGCCTCGAGCGTGGGCCGCGAAAACTCGGGCACCTCGTCGAGGAAGAGCACGCCCTCGTGGGCGAGCGTGATCTCGCCGGGCCGCGGCAGCGCCGCGCCGCCGCCGACGAGGCCGGCGGGCGTGGTGGAGTGGTGCGGCGCGCGAAACGGGCGGTCGGCGACGAGGCCGCCGCCGATGTTGAGGCCCGCCACCGAGTGGACGCGCGTGACCTCGAGCGCCTCCTCGCGCGTGAGCGGCGGCAGGATCCCGGGCAGCCGGCGCGCGAGCATGGTCTTGCCGCTCCCGGGTCCACCGACGAAGAGCACGTTGTGGCCGCCGGCGGCGGCGAGCTCGAGCCCGAGCCGCGCCTCCCCCTGCCCGTGCACGTCGGTGAGGTCGGGCGCCGCCGCGGTGACGCGCGCGGCGGCCTCGGGCACCACCGGCGCGCGTTCGTCGTCGCCGGCGAGCCAGGCGACGGCGTCGGCGAGCGTCTTCACCGCCCGCACCTCGACACCGCGCACGAGCGCCGCTTCGGGCGCGTTGTCTCTCGCGACGAGGACGACGTCGCGGCCGGCGCGCACCGCCGCTTCGGCGGCGGCGATGGCGCCGCGCACCGGGCGGACGTCGCCGGCGAGGGAGAGCTCGCCGCTCACGAGGCAGCGGGCGAGGCGCGCCGCCGGGACGCTCCCCTGCGCGGCGAGGACGGCGAGGGCCATCGGGAGGTCGAACCCCGTGCCGTCCTTCTTCACGTGCGCCGGTGCGAGGTTCACGGTGATGCGCGCGACGGGGAAGACGAGGCCGGTGGCGCGGATGGCGGCCTCGACGCGGACGCGCGACTCGCGCACCGCCGCCTCCGCGAGGCCGACGATGGTGAACGAGGGCAGCCCGCCGCCGAGGTCGACCTCGACGCCGACGGGCATGGCCTCGACGCCGCGCAACGTGGCGCTGATGACGGTGTGCTGCATCGGCCCTCGCTCTTCACGGCGCGTGCCCCGGGCGCGCCGCGTGCGTACGCGGGGCCGGAAGGCGCGGGGACGGGCGTGGAATCGGTTGCGCGCGCGTCGTTCCGAAGGGATACCGGCGAGATGTTCACCGGCATCGTCGAACACACGGGACGCGTCACCTCCGTCGACCAGCGCGAGGACGGGGCGCGCATCGTGGTGGAGACCGCGCTCGAGCTCGGCGACACGCGGCTCGGCGACTCCATCGCCGTCGACGGCTGCTGCCTCACCGTGGTCGACAAGGGCGCGCGCACGGTGGCGTTCGACCTCGGCCCCGAGACGCTCGCGGTGACCACCCTCGGGGCGTTCGCCCCGGGGACGGCGGTGCACCTCGAGCGCGCCGTGCGCCTCGCGGACAGGCTCGGCGGTCACCTCGTGCAGGGCCACGTCGACGGCGTGGGCACGGTGGAGCGGCGCGAGGCGAAGGGCGACGCGCTGCTCCTGCGCATCCGCGCGCCGCGCGAGGTGACGCGTCTGTGCATCCACAAGGGGAGCATCGCCGTCGACGGCGTGAGCCTGACCGTCAACGCCGTCGACGACGACGCCTTCGAGGTCGGCCTCATCCCGCACACGCTCGACAAGACCCACCTCGGGTCGCTCACCGTGGGCGCGCGCGTGAACCTCGAGGCGGACCTCGTCGGCAAGTACATCGACAAGCTGCTGCCTCGCTCCTCGAGCTAAGGCACATCGAGATCCCGAGCACCTCCGTCACCGGCGCGCCCTGATCGTTGACGGTGGGCGGCACGACCTCGAGCGTGACGTCAGCGTGCCGGTGCCGAACGATTCGCGTGCATTGAATGACAACGCGCGGTGCTTCTTGTCGCGCGCGGTGATGGTCAATTGCCCATTGTCGTCATTGCGCTTCGGGCTCGTCTTGGTGTCGTCGAAGCCGAACGCGTAGGACTCGCGCGTCGGATCCGCGAGCACGGTTGTTGGGCTTGCAGAAGCCGCCGGAGAACGAGACGTCGTCGTCGTCGTGACGACGGTGGCGTGGTCGACATGCGCGTGACGTCCTCCGCGCGCATGCCTGCCCCGCTCCCGCAAGGCACGCGACCCGCCGCGACGCCCCTCCGCGCTCGGCTCGGAGGGGCGTCGCCGCCGCTCACGGCTGCGGCGTGATCGGGCGCGGCGTCGGTCCCTCCTGCGAGCCCTGGCCCGACGCGTCGGGGGCCTGCTCCTCGGGCGCCTGCTTGGGGGCCTGCGCCTCCGGGGCCTGCTCGGGGGCCTGCGCCTCGGGCGCCTGCTCCTCGGGCGTCTGCTCCTCGGGCGTCTGCTCCTCGGGCGTCTGCTCCTCGGGCGTCTTCTCCTCGGGCGTCGCGGCGCTCGAGCCGGTGCCGGTGCCGGCCTCAGGCGCCTTGTCCTCTTCCGGGTTGGTGATGCTCGAGCCGGCCCCGGTGCCGGGCGCGGGTTGCTCTTGCTTTGTGCCTTCGGGCGCAGGCTTTTCGGACTTCCCCGTCCAGTTCTGGCATGCGCCAAGCGCGAATGCGCCCGCCACGATCGCCACCTGCGCCGTGGTCCTCACCAAGCCGTGCGCGGGGCGGAGATCAGAGAGTCTCTGGAATTTCATGGTCGTCGTCCTCGTGGTTACGGGGCCGCGGCGTCGCTCCCGCACGCGGCGCCCTCACAGAGGGCGCAGCGGCGCCGCCACGCAACGTGCGCGCCGGCGGGAAGCAGGAGAAGTCGAAGGCCCACGCCGCCGTCGTCGCAAGAAGCACGCCCCAAACGCCCCGGGCCCTTGTGGCAACGAGCGCGCGCGCTATGACGAGTGCATGAACGCCGTGAAGCTCGAAGTCGTGCCCAAGGAAGGCTCTCTCCTCGCCCGCTACGGGTCCACCGCCGAGACGCGCGTGCGGCGCGGGATGGCGGAGCTCGCCGCGGGCAAGGCCGTCATCCTCGTCGACGATGAAGATCGCGAAAACGAGGGCGACCTCGTCATCGCCGCCGAGAAGGCCACGCCCGAGCTCATCAACTTCATGGCCAAGGAGGGCCGCGGCCTCATCTGTCTCTCCCTCACCGACGAGCGCCTGCGCGCCCTCGACCTGCCCCCCATGGTCGAGAACAACACGGCCTCGCTCGGCACCGCCTTCACCGTCAGCATCGAGGCGCGCACCGGCGTCACCACCGGCATCTCCGCCGCCGACCGCGCCCGCACCATCCAGGTCGCCATCGACGACGACGCCAAGCCGTCCGACCTCGTCAAGCCCGGCCACGTCTTCCCGCTGCGCGCCCAGCCCGGCGGCGTCCTCGTGCGCACCGGCCAGACCGAGGGCAGCGTCGACCTCTGCCGCCTCGCCGAGCTCAAGCCCGCCGGCGTCATCTGTGAGATCCTCAACGACGACGGCTCCATGGCGCGCCTGCCCGACCTCGTCGACTTCGCCGACCGCCACGGACTCATCGTGCTGTCCGTCGCCGACATCATCGCGTTCCGTCTGCGCCACGAGCTGCTCGTCGAGCGCACCGCCCTCGCCACCGTCGACACGCCCTACGGCCCGCTGCGCGCCATGTCGTTCCGCTCGCTCGTGCGCGGCGCGTCGGGCATGGACGAAGAGGCCCTCGCGCTCGTGAAGGGGAGCGACGAGCAGCTCGCGTCGTCGACGCCCCTCGTGCGCGTCCACTCGGGCGACCCGCTCACCGACGTCTTCGGCGGCATCCTCGACAAGGGCGGCCTCCACCTGCACGGGGCCATCCGCCAGGTGGCCGCCGAGCCCTGCGGCGTCATCCTCTACCTGCCCAAGGAGCCCGCGCCGCTTCGCTTCGTCGACGCGCTCAAGGAGCTCGAGGCCGCGCGCGCCGCCGGCACCGGCCTGCCCGAGCGCGATCGCGCGCCCAAGGGCCAATCGCCGGTCGTTCGCCACTACGGCACCGGCGCGCAGATCCTCCGCTTGCTCGGGCTCACCCGCATGCGCCTGCTCACCAACAACCCCGTCAGGCTGAACGCGCTGCACGGCTTCGGCATCGAGGTCAAAGGCACCGTGCCCATCGAGATCGAGACCCGAACGTGAAGGCCGCCCCCGCTGCGGAGAGCGACGTCCGCGCCGACGGCCTCCACGCCGTCATCGTCGCCAGCCGCTTCAACGGCGAGATCGTGCAAAAGCTCGTCGACGGCGCGCGCGACGCGCTGACCCGCCGCGGCGCCGCGAGCGTCGACGTCGTGTGGGTCGGCGGCGCGCTCGAGCTGCCGGTGGTCGCGCAAACCGTGCTGGCGCGCGCGCCCGACGCCGGGGTGGTGTGCGTGGGCTGCGTCATCCGGGGCGGCACCGATCACTACGAGCACGTGTGCCGCGCCACCGTCGACGGCATCATGCGCGTCTCGCTCGACGCCGGCGCCCCGGTCGGCAACGGCGTGCTCACCGTGGCGACGGTGGAGCAGGCGTGGGACCGCGCGGGCGGGCCCGTGGGCAACAAGGGCGCCGAGGCCGCCCTCGCGCTGATCGAGGCGCGCGCCGCCGTCTCCCAGGGGCGCGCGGTGGCCGCAGCGAAGCGAACGGAGGGCTGAGCGTGGGCGTGAAACGGCAGGCGCGCGAGTGCGCCCTTCAGAATCCTCTACCCGGTGGACATGGCCGGCGTGGACGTCGAGGAGGCCATCGCGCGCTTCTTCGAGAACTTCGACGCCGACGCCCGCGCACGGGAGCGCGCGGAGTCGCTGGTGCGCGGCGTGCTCGAGCACCGCGCGCGCATCGACGAGGTCATCGCGGCGCACAGCCCGCGCTGGCGCATCGAGCGCATGGCGCTCGTGGACCGCAACGTGCTGCGACTGTGCGTGCACGAGCTGTTGTTCGACGAGGAGACGCCGCCGGCGGTGGTCATCGACGAGGGCGTGGAGATCGCCAAGCGCTTCGGCGCCGAGCAGTCGGCGGCCTTCGTGAACGGAGTGCTGGACAGCGCGGCCCGGGCTCTGGGTAGGCTCGCGCCGAAGTAGGTCGACGGAGGACGCCCGTGAGCAAGAAGGACAAGCAGGGCGGGAAGGGCACGCGCCCCGACTCGCCGTCGCCGTCGCCGTCGCCGTCGTCGTCGTCGTCGTCGTCGTCGTCATCGTCGTCGTCGTCGTCGTCGTCGTCGCCATCGTCGTCGTCGTCACCATCGTCGTCGTCGTCGTCGTCATCGTCGGCGCCGCGGTCCTCGTCCTCGTCGTCGTCCGGCGGGGGCAACGGCGGGACCGGCGAGCGCCCGCGCGCCGCCGAGCCCGTCGTGCAGTCCACGGCGGTCGGCACCGGGAAGCCCCGCGCCGCGTTCGTCGAGCCCACGCTCCAGGCCGTCGATCAGCTCGACTGCGAGGCCCTCGCCGTCGGCCTCGCCTCCGATGTGCGCCCGCTCGCAGGCCTCGCCGGCGTCCTGGACTGGCGCTTGTGCGGCAGGCTCTCGCAGCTGGTCAAGCAAGGCGTGATCACGGGGAAGCTCCGCGAGCAGGTGCTCGTGCCCACGTTCGGCCTCATCCCGGCCAAGCGCGTCTTCCTGTTCGGCTGGGGCCCGAAGGCCACGCTCCTCGACGGTGCCACCGAGAAGCTCGCGTGGATGGTCGACGTGCTCATGGCGGCCAAGGTGGAGCGCGTCGCGTTCGCGTTACCGGAGCCCGCGGCGATGCTGCTCGGGCTCGTCGACGACCACGTTCGAAAGCCGCTCGGCGACAAGTGCGGTGCGGTCTTCGCTCCCGACTCGCTGTTGCCGGACAAGGACACGCGGCCGATCCCGATGCCCAACCTCGGCGACAAGCCGGCGGCCACGCCCAAGCCGGCATGAGTGACGTCAGCCGCGGGGCTTGCCGAAGACCTGCATGACCTTCTGGAGGTCGCTCCACGCCTCGCGCTTCTTCTTCTTGTCGGGGTCGGCCTCTTCGCGCAGCAGGTACGACGGGTGATACGTCGGCATCAGGTCGATGCCCTCGTACACATGCCACCCGCCGCGCAGGCGCGAGATGGGCGTCTTGCTCCGCAGGAGCGTCTGCGCGGCGTACTTGCCGAGGCACACGATCACCCGGGGCTTCACGATCTGGAGCTGCGCCTTGAGGAAGCGCTCGCACGCCTCGACCTCGTCGGGCTCCGGGTCGCGGTTGTTGGGCGGGCGACACTTGACGACGTTGCAGATGTAGACGTCGTCGCGGGCGAAGCCCATCGCCTCGATCATCCTGGTCAGGAGCTGCCCGGCGCGGCCCACGAAGGGGACGCCCTGGCAATCCTCGTCGGCGCCGGGGCCCTCTCCGACGAACACCAGATCGGCCTCGGGGTTTCCGACGCCGAACACGAGCTTGTTCCTCCCCCGGTGCAGCTTGCAGCGCTTGCAGTCGCCGACCACGTCGGTGCGCAGCCGCTCGAGCTTGTCGGCCGCCGGCGCGTCGAGCCCCAGGAGCGCGCCGATGTCGTCGCCGACGACGGGCAGCGCCGTCTTCGCAGGCGCCGTCTTCGCGGGCGCCGCCGCAGCGGGCGCCGCCGGCGGCGCTGCCGGCCTCGACGGCGCGGCCTCCCGCGCGCGCGGCGGCTTCGGGGCGGGCGCGCGTGAGAACACCGGGCGCGGCAGCGTCTCGATGCCGCCGAGGCGCGCGACCTCCAGGACTCCCTGGAGCTGTCGTGCGAGCGTCGCGATCTCGTCTTGCACAGGGTGACCCTCCGGCCCCGCACGTTGACGCGCAATCCGGGTCAGCGTTACGGTGGCCGCGACCGGAGGCGCGGGTTGACGACCAAGGCGAATAGCGCGCTCCCATCCCCGAAGGGTGCGGGCGACGTCGACGGTGAGCTGGCCCTCGACGGCGAAGCAGAGGGCGACGGCGTCGAAGAAGGCGCCGACGACAAGCGTCGCCGCGCGCGGACCATGTCGCGCAAGCAGATGGCGCGCGAGCACAGGAAGATGCGGGCCCGCGGCGAGATCCTCGAGATCGTCGACTACTGGCGCCCCACCTCGCGCTCGGAGTGCCTCGAGATGGAGCGGCCATGCCTCTTCGTCTCCTGCCGGCACCACCTCTACCTCGACGTCAACCCCGAGACCGGCTCGGTGAAGCTCAACTTCCCCGACAAGGAGCCGTGGGACCTCGAGGAGACCTGCGCCCTCGACGTCGCCGATCGCGGCGGCATCACCCTCGAAGAGGTCGGCGCCATCATGAACCTCACCCGGGAGCGCATCCGCCAGGTCGAGGTGCGTGGGCTCGAGAAGCTCAAGGAGGTCCCGGAGGACCTCGGCGGGCTCGATGTCTACATCGACTGGGACCCCTACAATCCCTCCGAAGACTACTGAGCCGCGGCCAATCGCGGCGCGGCCCTCGGGGTTGACCGGCGGGCCCCGCGCTCCTACCCGGGGCGCATGCCTTCCCTCGACGTCGTCGCTGTCCGCCGCGCACTGATCTCCGTCTCCGACAAGACCGGCATCGCCGCCCTCGGCAAGGCGCTCGCCGCCAGACACGTCGAGGTCCTGTCGACGGGCGGCACCGCCAAGGCCCTGCGCGACGCCGGGGTGGAGGTGAAGGACGTCGCGGACTTCACGGGCTTCCCCGAGATGCTCGACGGCCGCGTGAAGACGCTGCACCCGAAGATCCACGGCGGGCTCCTCGGGCGGCGCGACCTCCCCGATCACCTCGCGCAGATGGAGCAGCACGGGGTGCAGCCCATCGACCTCGTCGTCGTCAACCTCTACCCGTTCGAGAAGGTCGCGGGGCAGTCCGACGCGCTGTGGGGCGAGCTCATCGAGAACATCGACATCGGCGGGCCGTCGATGCTGCGTTCGGCGGCCAAGAACCACGACGCCGTCGCCGTCGTCTGCGACCCCGCCGACTACACGGAGCTCATCGCCTCGCTCGAGCTGTCGGGCGCCACCACGCGCGCGCAGCGGCGCAAGCTCGCCCTCAAGGTCTTCGAGCAGACCGCGCGGTACGACGGCGCCATCGCGTCCCGCCTCGCGCTGCGCACCGAGCTCGAGCGGCCGCCGGAGGAGGTGGAGCCGTGCGCCAAGGGCGGCCTCGGTCCGGTCCACGTCGTCGTCGCCGAGCGCACCTCGTCGCTGCGCTACGGGGAGAACCCGCACCAGCTCGCCGCCGGGTATGGCGTGCGCGACGACGGCCACAGCGTCGACCTCGCCGGCGCGGTGCCGCTTCAGGGCAAGGAGCTGTCGTACAACAACCTCCTCGACGCGGACGCCGCCATCTTTTCGCTGCGCTGCCTCGTCGACGCGCCCCCCGCCGACGCCGCGAGCGGCCCCGGCGCCGGCGCCATCCTCGGGTCCGCGCGCGCCTTGCCGGGCTGCGTCGTGCTCAAGCACAACACGCCCTGCGGCGCCGCGCGCGCGCCGACGGCGGTGGAGGCGTGGAGGCGCGCGCTGTCGGGTGACCCCGTGAGCGCGTTCGGCGGGATCGTGTGTTGTTCGGAGCCGGTCGACGAGGAGACCGCGCGCGGGATGACCGACGTCTTCCTCGAGGTCGTGATCGCGCCGTCGTTCACCGAGGGTGCGCGCGCGGTGCTGGCCAAGAAGACGGCGCTGCGCCTGCTGGCCATCGGCAACCTGGTGACGTCGCCCCTGCCCCGCCTGTCCACGCGGAGCATCGCCGGCGGGCTGCTCGTGCAGGAGAGCGATCGCCCGCCCGTCGAGGTGCCCGGCGCCAAGGTGGTCACCAAGCGCGCCCCCACCGACGAGGAGTGGCGCGCGCTCGACGTCGCCTTCCGGCTGTGCGCGCCGGTGAAGTCCAACGCCATCACCCTCGCCCGCGGGCTCCCCGAGGGCGGCGCGCTGCTCATCGGCGCGGGCGGCGGGCAGACCAGCCGCGTCGACGCCGTGAAGATCGCGGTGGCCAAGGCCGTCGAGCACAAGCACGAGGTGAAGGGCGCGTCGCTCGGCTCCGACGCCTTCTTCCCCTTCCCCGACGGCCTGCTCGCCGCCGCCGACGCCGGCGTCACCGCGGTGGCGCAGCCGGGCGGCTCCAAGCGCGACGCCGAGGTCATCGCGGCCGCCGACGAGCGCGGCGTCGCGATGGTCTTCACGGGGACCCGCCACTTCCGGCATTGAGCGAGCGCCGCAGGCGCGCCCCACGACGACGAGCGCGTTCACGGCCGGTCGAGGGCGGCGCCGAAAAGGCCGGCGGCCGACCGCGAGGCGGATCCCGGCGCCGGTCCCGACATCCTCCGGGCCCGTCGCCGCCCGCCGCATCGCGCGCATGACCGAGGCCGCGACCGCCCGTCGGGGCGGGCGTGACGGGGATTGCGTCGTAACGCGTGACGTCATGACCGTTCCATGAGCCGGGTGGTACAGCACGCATATGGCGATGAGCGCGTTCGAGGCGACGAACCTCTATTTCCGCAGGGCCGCGGACATCATGCAGCTCGGCTCGAGGATCGAGGCGGTGTTCGAGACGCCGTCTCGCGAGGTGAAGGTCGCGCTCGCCGTCGAGATGGACAACGGCGAGGTGCGCACGTTCCAGGGCTACCGCGTGCAGCACGACGACAGCCGCGGACCGTTCAAGGGCGGCTTGCGCTACCACCCGCACGTCGACCCTGACGAGGTGAAGTCGCTGGCGTCCCTGATGACGTGGAAGACCGCGGTCATCGACGTCCCCTTCGGCGGCGCAAAGGGCGGCATCACCGTCGACCCGAAGGAGCTGTCCACCGCCGAGGTGGAGCGGCTGACGCGCAAGTTCATCGGCAAGATCCACGACGTCATCGGGCCTCACCTCGACATCCCCGCGCCCGACGTCAACACCAACGCCCAGCACATGGCGTGGATCTTCGACGAGTACAGCAAGCTCCACATGCACAGCCCCGGCGTCGTCACGGGCAAGCCCGTCGAGCTGTACGGCTCGCTCGGCCGCGAGGCCGCCACCGGCCGCGGCGTCGCCATCGCCACCCGCGAGACGCTCAAGGCACAGGGAAAGCCCCTCGAGGGCGCGACCGTCGCCGTGCAGGGCTTCGGCAACGTCGGCAGCTACGCCGCCCGCTTCCTCAACGAGATGGGCGCGCGCGTCGTCGCCATCGGCGACCACACCGGCGCCATCCGCAACCGCGACGGCATCGACGTCGACAAGGCCGCCGCGCACCAGCGTCACCACGGGCACATCGCCGAGCTCGACGCCGGCGAGCGCTTCAACGGAGGGGACATCCTCTACGAGGCCGTCGACGTCCTCGTGCCCGCCGCCCTCGGCAACGTCATCACCATGCAAAACGTCGCCGACATCCACGCGCGCCTCGTCGTCGAAGGGGCGAACGGCCCCATCGACCCCGAGGCCAACGACGCGCTCGAGCGCCGCGGCGTGCTCGTGGTCCCCGACATCTACGCGAATGCCGGCGGCGTCACGGTGAGCTACTTCGAGTGGGTGCAGAACCTCCAGCACTTCACGTGGACGGAAGCGGAGGTCAACGACAAGCTCGAGGCCAAGATGGTGAAGGGCTTCGAGACGATCTGGCGCGTGGCGACGGAGCGGAAGGTGTCGCTGCGCACGGCGGCGTTCATCGTCGCCATCGGGCGTGTGGGAAAGGCGCGGGTGTTGCGTGGGCTCTAAGGCCGAGATCTCGCATCAGCTCTGGTTGAAGTCGGTCATCGGCAAGGACCTGACCGACGGGGAGGCGCGCGAGCTGTTCATGATCAGCCGCCGCGAGCTGTACAAGAAGGGCGACCACCTCTTCGAGCAGGGCGACGACCCCATCGCGCTGTTCCTCCTCGCCGAGGGCACGGTGGAGATCGTGAAGACCACCGGCAACCGCCACACCACCACGCTGGCGGCGCTGTCGGGCGGCAGCATCGTCGGCGAGATGTCGCTGCTCACGCGGGAGAAGCGCTCCGCCGCCGCCGTCGTCACCACCGACCAGGCGATGGCGCTGCGCGTGTCGTGGAAGGACTTCGAGGAGCTGCTCGAGCAGAACCCGGCGGTCGCCTACAAGCTCATGTACGCGCTCGCCCGGGTGTTGGCGTCGCGCTTGCGCAACATCAACGCGCGCCTCGCCGAGATGGCCGAGCGCAACGAGAACAACGCGCCGCACGAGCAGATCGAAGAGTTCCAGACGTTCAAGAAGAAGCTCTTCTCCGACTGGAGCTTCTGAGCGCGCCGTTGTCGACCCCCTCGGGCTTGTGTACGTCGTGCGCATGGCCCTCGCGTACCGCTCCCTCACCCCGCGCACCGTGGCCGCCGCCGCCGGCGCCGCCGTGGGCCTGGCCGCGGTGTTCGTGGACACGCTCGTCCCCGGGAGCCCGCTCGACGTCGTGAAGGACCCGCAGGCTCCCCTCGGAGACCTGGTGAACGCCTGGCTGTTCGTGGTGGCGAGCGTCCTCGAGCTCGCCACCATGCTGTTGTGGATCTACGCGGGCGCGCGGAACCTGGTGGCGCTCCGCCGCGAGGCGCTCCGCTACACGCCGTTCACGTCGGTGGCGTGGTTCTTCATGCCCATCGCGAACCTGTGGATGGGCTACCGCGTGCTCGCCGAGATCTGGCGCGCGAGCGATCCGGAGGCGCGCGATCCGGCGGCGTGGGTCGAGACCAAGGCGCCGCTCAAGCTGCTCGCCTGGTGGCTCATCACCCTGTGCGGCGTCCTCGGCGACGACGGCCCCACCGCCGCCGGCTTCGTCGGCGTCGCGGTGAACGCGGTGTCCGCGGGGATGTTCGTGCTGCTCGCGTTCGAGCTGCGCGATCGCCAGGATGCGCTCGCCGCGCGCCTGTCGCGATCCTTCAGCGAGTGACGTCGCCGGTGAAGCGCATGAGGTCGACGGCGGCGGCGTCGCAGCGGGCGCGGGCGTGCACGAGGCCGCGCTGGGCGCTGACGGCGCGCGCCTGCACCTCGGCGGCTCGGACCACGTCGGCCTGGCCGGCGTCGAGGGCGCGCTGCACGTCGGCGAGGCCCTCCTCGACAATCTCCTTCTGGCTGTCCTCGTAGAGCTTGACGAGCGCGGCGGCGCCCTGGAGGCGATCGAAGGCGCTGCGCACGTCGGCCTCGAGCTCGCGGGCGGCGTCGGCGTAGAGCGCGTCGATGCGTTGCTCGTCGATGGCGGCGGCGCGGCCGGTGTCGGAGAGCGGCTCGAGGAACGGCAGCGCGATCGAGAGGCGGGCGCGCACGCTGTTCTGCTTGTCGAGCGGCTCGTCGTAGTAGCCGACGAGCACGTCCTCGACGTACGGGGCCCAGGCCGCCCACGCGAGCGACGCCTGGATGTGCGCGCGATCGCGGCGCGCCTTGAGGGCCTGCAGGCGGACCGACTGCGTGCGCGCGCGGCGCACGAGCGCGTTGACGTCGGCGGGCGCGCCCGCGCACAGCGGCGTCGCCGGCGGCGCCAGCGACAGGGGCGCCGCCCGGCCGACGAGCGCGGCGAGCCGGTGCTCGGCGCGATCCGCGTCGCTGCGCACGTCCTCGACGTCGGCGGCCGCGTCGAGGCGGCGAAGCGCGACGAAGCGGGCGTCGAGCGCCGTGGCCGCCTCCGCCTGCAGTTGCGCCTGCGTCTGCTTTTCGAGCCGCGCCGCGATCGCGAGCGCGTTTTCGGCCAGGCGCTCTTCCCCCCGCAGCGCGAGCACCTGGGCGTGCAGGGTGCGCACCTCGGCGGCGAGGTCGCGCTCGCGATCGACGACGTCGAGGTCGTCGGCCTGGGCCGCGGCGTCGTCGGCGAGGAGATCGGTGAGCTCCGCGGGGTTCGGGGGCTTCCAGTCGAGGGTGATGAAGGTGTCGTCGAGCACGCCGTAGGCGTTGCCGTTGTTGTCGGTGTGGGGCGTGCCGAAGAGACCATCGGCGCTGCGGTCGCCGACTCGAAGGCGAAACGGCGCGTACGACAAACCGCGCCGGAGCTTGTCGCGCTCGGCGCCGAGCCTCGCCGCCTGTACGGCCCCGCTGCGCTGGAGCGCGAGGCGCACGGCGTCGTCGGGTGTGAGCCCCGCGCGGGGGGGTGCCGGTCCCGAGGGGGCCGGCGCCGGCGACGAGGACGCGGCCGTTGGAGCGGCCGGGCCGGCCGCGCCCCACGACGACAGGACGAGCCAGAGCGCCGCTGCCGGGAGCGTCATCGACGAAGCCCGACGACGGTTCCGGCGAACACGACGTCGAACGCCTGCCCCGGCAAGGGCGCCGGGAGCCCGTCCGCCGTCGACAGCGCGATGTAGATGGCGCGGCCGAACGTGGGCTGCGTGGGCACCACGCGAAAGCGCGGCGGCACCTCGGCGATCCCCGGCGCCAACGCCCGCACCACGCCCCGCCGCGGCGGCCCGCTCCGGTCCGACGGCCGCATGCTCACCTCGTCCCCGACGTGCACCCGCGGCGCGGCGCGCTCGTCGACGTACGCGACCACGCGCAGCGGGTGATCGTCGACGATGCTCACGAGCGCCTCGTCCTGCCGCGCCGTGTCCCCTTCGCTCACGAGCACGTCCGCCACCGACCCCGCAATCGGCGCCTTCAACACCAGGCTGCCCTTGAGGTTCTCGAGCTGCCGCACGCGCTCTTCCTGCGCCGCCACCTCCGCCCGCGCCGGCGCCACACGCTCCTCGAGCGGGCCCGCCTTCGCGTGCCCCTCCCGCCACGTCCCGAGGCAATCGTGGGTCGCCGCCTCGTGATCGCGGGCGGCCTTCAACAGGCCGTCGTACTCCGCCACCCGCTGCGCCAGCGACGCCCGGCGCAGCTTCAGCTCGTCGCGCTGCGCCGCCGACGCGAGCTTCTGCTCGATGAGCTTGTCCTGCTTGGCCATCAGCTCGTCCAACTGCGTCAGCTCCGCGCGATCGCGCTTGGCCTCCGCCTCCAAAGCCGCGAGGTCCACGGTGGCGCTCTCCGCCTCCTGCGCCAGGCGCGCCGCGCTCTCGAGGTCGCTCCCCTGAAGATCCAGCTCACGCGCGACCGCGCCCGCCTTGGTGCGCTCGAGCTCCGCGCGCGCGATGGCGAGCTCGAAGTCGACGGACGCGGGATCGAGCTCCACCAGCGGATCGCCCGCGGCGACGACGTCACCGGGCCGCACCGCCACCTTCAACACGCGCGCGGTGCGCGGCGCAGTCACCGACGCCTCCCGCACCTCCGCGCTCGCGGCCACCACGCCCACGGTGCCGATGCCCGGCGCCAGCACGAACACGACGACGAGCACCGCCGCCCAGGCGATCCACGGAGACGCGCGCTTGATCCTCGGGTGCTTGCGCAGCGGATCAAAGCTCAACCGTGGACTCCTGCATCGAGATCGCCACGTCCTGCGCCCCCGGCAGCGCCGACAGCGCGTGGATGAGCGCCTGCTCCTCGTCGAGCTTCTTGAACGAGAGCTGGTAGGCGAGCTCCATCTCGCTCCCCTGCGCGACCTCCCGCAGCGTCACCAGGGCGAAGCGTGTGCAGTGCGCGCGCAACACCTCCCGGAGCTTTTCGCCGGGCTCCTTCCCCGACGGCAGTCGCAGGCGCACGATGCCGTCGTACTGCCGCTGCGCGCCGAACCCCGTCAGGCGCAGCGTCGCGGCCACCGCGCAAAACAGCGTGGTGCCGACGACCCCGGTGGCGTAGTTGCCGGTGCCCGCGGCGATGCCGGACCCGAACGCCGCGAAGATGAACACCATGTCGAGCGGGTCGCGCAGGTTGGTACGGAACCGGATGAGCGCCAGCGTCCCGACGATGCCGATGCCGCGCGCGAGGCTGTTGCCGATGGCGAGCATCAACATCGCCGCCACGATGCCGCCGACGACGAGGGCCTGCACGAAAGAGCGCGAGTACGACAAGCCGCGATAGGTCCACGCGTAGACCGCGCCGATGGTCTGGCTCATCAGGTACGCGACGAGGATCGACGCCACCGCCTGTCGCATGGTGGCGACGTCGAGAGCGCCGAGCTCGGTCCAGGTATCCATCGGTTCGCGGAGGAGAGCAGCCCCGCCTCCGATCCTCAAGTTACGCGCATCCAGCCGGTCCGCGATCAGCCGGCGGCGACGGGCTCACGGCGCGCCGCGTCGAGGAGGGTGTCGCGGGCGTAGCTGCGCAGCACGCCGACGCCGTATTTGGAGAAGCCGCGGCGATCGAGCTCGAGCGTACGAAGCATGTGCACGATCCAACGCGGGACCTCGCGCTCGAACTTCACCTCGAGGAGCACCCGCGGATCGCTCTCGTCCATGGCGACGGGGTCGTCGGCGGCGCACCAGTGCGCGGGATCGCCCGCGAGGGTCCAGTCGCGGCAGCGCTGGAACTGGAGCCGGGAGTCGAAGGTCACGCGCGCGTAGCTCTCGGTGACGCCCTTATAGGCCTTGCGCTCGTAGCGCACGAGGAGGGCGGGCTCACAGCGGAAGCGGTCGCGGCGCGCACAGAAGTCGCGCTCGACGGCGGTGGTGCCCATCCCGCGCGCCCGCTCGAGCCACGCCTCCGGCGGGATCACGGCGCGGCGCTTGACGGTGATGTCCATGAGCTTCTGCTTCACCTCGAGGAACACCGGGCTGTCGCCCAGGCGCTCCCCGTAGCGCCGCACGCGCAGCTTGAAGCGCCGGCCGGTGCCGAGCTCCCACTCGCGCCAGAACGTGAGGCGAGGCGAGTCGAGGTAGAGGCTGGTGACGAGGTAGCGGCCGCCGGGCTCCTTCGCCGAGCTCTCGTCCTCGACGCAAAACGGCGCGATCAGCCGGTGCACCGCCTCCGCCTGCGCCAGCGTCAGCAGGAACTTGTGCTCGTAGCGCGGGGGGATGTCGTCGCCCGCCCCGCGCGCCTCGCTCACGAGCCCTTCCGGAAGCGCGAGGGGAACCCCGCGGGGAAGGCCTTCTTCGGGTGCAGCCGTTGGGCGCGGCGCAGCAGCTCGACCTCGGGCTCTTCGCGATCGGGGTCGGGCAGGCACGCGTCCACGGGGCACACGCGGGCGCACGCTTCCTCGTCGTGGAACCCCACGCACTCGGTGCATCGCACCGGATTGATGACGTACAGCTGCTCCCCCGGCGAGATGGCGCTGTTCGGGCACGCCGGCTCGCACAGCCCGCAGTTGATGCAATCGTCGACGATGAGCGTGGCCAAGGTCTCTGCTCCGGAGCCCTCACTGTACTGGCCCGGCGCGCCAAACGCATGCTAGAGACCGGCGGTGGTGCCCCCCGAGTACGAGCCGAGCCCGCTGTCCGCCCCCTGGTTCCGCGCCGTCCTGGTCGGCGTCGCCGCGGCGCTCGTCGGCCTGCTCGCGGGCCTCATCGTCGAGGCGTGGTGGGCCGCGGCCGTCGCCGCCGGCGCCGGCGCCCTCCTCGGCACCTGGGTGGTCCTCGCCATGCCGGCGCCGGAGGCGGAGCTGCTCGCCCGTTGGACCGAATACCTCCTCGATCACCCCCACGAGCGGGTCCCCGAGGGCCTGCCGGGGGTCCACGGCGCCCTGGCCCGCCGGATCAACTCGCTGATCGCCCGCGACGCGCCCCGGCCCGGGGCCCTCGTCCCGGCCACGCCGGCGGCGCCGGCCAAGAGCGAGGCGCCCAAACAGCCGACGGAGATCATCACGGTGCTCGCCGAGGCCCAGCGGCACGCACAGAACCAGGGCAGCTCCCTCGACGACACCAGCGCCGCCATGGCCGAGATGGCGGCCACCGTGCGCACCATCGCGGCCAGCGTCGACTCGCTGGCCACGTCGGCGGAGGAGAGCGGCTCGAGCATCCTCGAGATGAGCGCCATCAACGACGAGATGGCGGAGAACATCCAGGAGCTCGCCGGCGCCATCGAGGAGACGGCGGCCTCCATCGAGCAGATGATCTACTCCATCAAAGAGGTCGCCAAGAACATCGAGGACCTCGCGTTGGCGGCGGAGCAGACGTCGACGTCGATGAACGAGATGGAGGCCTCCATCAACCACGTCGAGGAGAACGCCACGGCCACGGCGCGGCTGTCCGAGGACGTGATCCGCGACGCCGAGCGCGGCGCCGACGCCGTCAAGCGCACCCTGTTCGGCATCGACGAGATCCGCCAGTCGTCCCGCACCGCAGGCGAGGTCATCCGGCAGCTCGGCGAGCGCATCGCCGCCATCGGCAACATCTTGAACGTCATCGACGACGTCGCCGAGCAGACCAACCTGCTGGCGCTCAACGCCGCCATCATCGCCGCGCAGGCCGGCGAGCACGGCCGCGGCTTCGCCGTCGTCGCCGACGAGATCAAGGACCTCGCCGAGAGGACCGGCGCCTCCACCAAGGAGATCGCCGAGCTCATCCGCTCGGTGCAGGAGGAGTCGAGGAACGCCGTCACCGCCATCTCGCGCGGCGAGCGCAGCGTCGAGGCCGGCGTGAACCTCTCGCAGGCCGCGGAGGGCGCGCTCACGGAGATCGTGAGCTCGGCGGGCAAGGCCACGGAGATGGTGAAGGCCATCGCGCTCGCCACCGTGGAGCAATCCAAGGGCAGCAAGGTGGTGGCCGACGCCGTCGACCGCATCGCCCGCACCGTCCAGCAGGTGGCGGCGGCCACGGCGGAGCAGGCGCGCGGCTCCGAGCAGATCATGCGCAGCACCGAACGCATGAAGACCCTGTCCACCCACGTGGAGCTGTCGTCGCAGGAGCAGTCCAAGGGCAGCAAGCAGATCGCAGGCGCCATCGAGCACATCAGCGAGATGGTGCGGCAGCTCCACCAGGCGCAATCCGAGCAGGCCCGCGGCAGCGAGCAGCTCCTGGCGGCGGTGGAGCAGCTCCGCTCGTCGCAATTCCGCCAGATCGAGATCCTCGAGCGCGTCGCCCGCCGGTAGGCACCGCCGCGGCCACCCCTCGCCGCGGCCGGGAGCCCGCCGGCCGGATCCGCGGGACAGCACGCCCCGCGCGCCGCTGACGAGCCCGCCCGCGACGGCCGTCGTTGCGGCGGAGGGGCCCGAGGCGTACCTTGTCCCATCGCTTGGGACCCGTCGACGCGGTCGTCCCTTCGAGGAGGCCTGCGTGTTCGGCATCGGGATGAGCGAGATGGTGATCATCCTCGCCGTGGCGCTCCTGGTCTTCGGGCCCGACAAGCTGCCCGACATCGCCAAGCAGATCGCCAAAGGGCTGAAGGAGCTGCGGCGCGCCGGCGACGACCTCCGCGCCAGCATCGACTTCGACCTCGACGACGACAACCCGCGCCGCCGCCGCATCCCCCCGCCCCGCCAACCACCGGCGAACATCCCCAACAGCGCCCTCGCGGACAAGCTGCCCGCCGAGGACGACGGCCCGCGCCTCAAGGACGTGTGGCCCAAGCCCGCCGACGGCGCCGTCGCGCAGAACGCGTCACCCTCGAGCCCCGCCTCCCCCGGCAGCGACGCGACCGCCGCGGAGCCGGCGGCTGCTGCGGCGCCGGCTGCGGCTGCGGCGACGGGGGCGGCGCCCGCTTCCCCGGCGCCGCCGTCCGCGGGCGCGGGGAGCGCGCCGAAGGGCGAGGCGTAGATGGACGAGCGCGAGTACTCGTTGCTGGAGCACCTCACCGAGCTGCGCGGGCGGCTCGCCAAGGCGCTCATCGGCGTCGCCCTCGTCGCCGTCGCCGCCTTCGGCGTCTCCGATACGCTGCTCGAGGTCATCCGCGCGCCGATGCAGGTGGTGCTCGTCAAGCACTACGGGCCCACGGCGCACTTCGTCACCACGGGCGCCGCCGAATACTTCGTGTGCCAGATGAAGGCCGCCATCGTCGCCGGCATCTTCGTGGCGAGCCCATGGGTGCTCTACCAGATCTGGTCGTTCATCGCGCCCGGCCTGTACGAGCACGAGAAGAAGTACGTCGGGTGGTTCGTCGGCGCGGGCGCCTTCTGCTTCATCGGCGGCGCCGTCTTTTCGTACTTCATGGTCTTCCCGCAGATGTACGGGTTCTTCGTCTCCCAGCAGCCGGCGGACGTGCAGATGCTGCCGAGCCTCGACGAGAACTTCACGTTCACGCTGAAGCTGTTGGTCGCGTTCGGCGGCGTGTTCGAGACGCCGGTGGTGATCTTCATCCTGTCCATGGCAGGGATCATCGATCCCAGCACGCTCGGCAAGTACCGCCGCTACGTCGTCGTCGTCGCGTTCATCATCGGGGCCGTGCTCACGCCGTCGCCGGACATCTATTCGCAGTGCTTGATGGCGGGCCCGCTCCTGCTTTTGTACGAGATCGGGGTGCTCGTCTCGCGCATCACCGTGAAGATGAAGGGTCGTCCGCTCTCGCGGAAGGAGCGCGCCGCCGAGGAGGCCGCCAAGAAGGCCGGCACCGCCATCGTCCCCGCGGAGCCGCAGCCGCCGCCTGACGAGAAGCCGCCGCAGTGATCGGCCTCGTCGTCGCCGGGGCCCTCGCCGCCGGTGTCGTCGTCGACGCCACAGCCGCGGCCGAGACCCGCGCCACGGAGGCCGGCCCGACGTCCGCCACCGACACCGGCGGCGGCGGCCTGTTCGGTGCGCTCGTCCTGCGGCCGGGCCTCTCGGGCGCCGTCGAGCGCGGCGGCTTCGCGCTCGCGGCGTCGTACAGCCCGCAGCTCTCGATGGTCACGACCTCGCTCGCGCCGGCCATCCTCAACGCCGGCGACCTCCGCGCCGAGGTGCCGTTCGGACCGCGCTTTCGCCTGCGCGTCAACGCGGGCGGCTCCATCGGCGACCTCGACCCCGGCACCGCGCAGGGCGTGCTGTCGTCGAGCGCGGGCCTGCTCGCGCCGGTGGCCGCCCTCTCGTTCGCGAGCGCCAACGCGGGCGTGGGCGCGGCCGCGCGGCTGACCCGCACGGTCAGCCTCGACGTCGACGCCCGCGGCGCCGTCACGGGCTCCCCCGACGGCAGCGCGCTCATCGCGCCGTCCACATCGGGCGGCCTCGACGCGACGCTCGCGTGGCAAGCGTGGCGCACCGACGCGTTCACGGTCGGCGGCGAGGCCCGCTCGCTCGCGGTCGACGGGCGCGGCAGCGTCGTCGGCGGCGCACCCACCGTCGGCTGGCGCCACCAGCTCGGTCCGTCCTCCGGCGTCGACGCGCGCGCCGGCCTCGGCGCCGTCGCGCTCACCACCGGCGGCGCCGACGACGGCGTCTACGCCCTGCCCGCCTTCGCGGTGGCCGCGCACGCGCTCCTCGACGTCGCCGGCTCCCCCAAGCTCGAGGTGAACGGCGGGGCGGGGCTCGATCTCTCCAACGATCCGCTCGGCGCGCTCCTCGACGACCGGCTGAGCGCCAGCCTCGGGCTCGGCTTCCGGGCGACGCGCGAGATCTCGTTTCACGTCGACAGCGCGGGCTTCTGGTCCGTCTTCTCCGTGAACCCGCCGCGCAAGGTGAACGGCGTCGACATCGAAAACCCCGTCTCCACCGCGCTCGTCGCCAACCGCGGGAGCATCTCGTGGGAATTCACCGACGGCGCGTCCCTCGAGCTGTCGGCGCTCAGCACCACGCGTCTCGTCGGCAGCTTCCTCGCCACCGACGCCACCGTCGGCCTGAGCGTCAACGGCACCATCCCCGTCTTTCACGCAGGCGACCGCCCGGAGGGCTCCGATCCTCGAGCCGGCCGCGACATCGGCGTCGAGCGCGTGGCCGCGCCGCCGCCGCCGGGCTCGACCACCATCGAGGCGCCGCCCCCGTTGCCCGAGGTGCCCGAGGAGCCCCCGGTTCCCCCGGCGCTCGCGGCGCCGCCGCCGAACATCCCCATCCTCGAGGCGCCGCTCAACCTGCCGAGCCTCCACGAAGGAAACGACAAGCTGCGCGACGCGAGCAAGGCCGCGGACGACAAGCGCGACAAGAAGAAGCGCGACAAGAAGAAGCACGCGGGCGACAAGGCGCTGGGCCTCGACGACACCGCCCCCGCCCCCGTCGCGCCCAAGGACCCGCAGCCGGCCGCGACCCCCTGAGTACGCCGACCGAGAGACCGCACGAGCATCGGGCGGCGGGCCGACGCGAGGCGACGGAGCGTCGACGATGCTGTGCGCGGGTGGACAGGAGGTGGGCATGAATTTCGTTCCGCGGAGCCCGCGCCGCAGCACGCGCTTGCGTGCCGTCGTCGACATCGGGGCGCGCCGGGCCGTCGGGCGCGTGCGCGACGTGTCCACGTCGGGCGCGTTCGTCGAGGCCGACGCCGCGCTCGCCGTCGGCGACAAGGTCGCCGTCCTCTCCCTCGCCGGCGACGGCGCCGACGAGCGGCGCCCCGCCGAGGTCGCGCGGGTCGACCGCGGCGGCGTCGGCCTGCGCTATCTCGACGAGCCCGTCGCGGGCGACGCGCCGGTGTTCATCCTCACCGACGACGACGACGACGGCGACGACGACGTCGGGCGCACGGCCGGCGGCCCGCGCGCGCTGCGCGAGCGCAACGCGGCCCTGCTCGAGGAAAACGGCGCGCTCAAGCGGCAGGTGATGGCGCTGCAGGCGCGGCTGTCGATGCGCTGGACCACCGAGGAGGCGCTGGTGAAACGCATCGCCACCCTCGAGGAGCTGCTGCGCCGCGGGATGATGGAAGGCTGGTAGACAGCGCACTCCGCGGCACGGCCAGTGCACTCACTCTGTCGTCAAAAGACGGAGGATAAGATGGACTACATCATCGCTTTGGCCGGGCTCGCGCTCGTCGGCTCGCCCTGGCTGTTCCGCTTCAGCACCAACAACGCCGCAATGTCCTCGAGCGTGATCCTGGGCGTGATCGTGCTCGTCATTGCGGGCTATCGCGCGCTCGCCAAGGACAAGGGGAGCTGGGAGGAGTGGACGGTCGGTGTCGCCGGCGTCCTCGCCATCATCGCCCCGTTCGTCTTCGGCGTGTCCCAGGCCGCCATCTGGTCCATGGTGATCCTCGGCGTCATCGTCGCCGCGCTCGCCGCGTACCAGCTCTTCGCCGCGGCCCAGCAACCGCCACGCGTGTCGCCGCAGGCGCACTGAGCTCTGCGCGTCAGGCGAGGCGGCCCTGAAGGGAGAGCGCCGACGCGCGCGTGACGGTGACCTGCGCGAGCGTGCCGACGAGGGCGGGGTCGCCGTCGAAGGCGACGATGTGATCGCCCCGGGTCCTCGACGTGAGCCGCACCGCCGCGCCGGCGGCCTTGCGGCGGCCGAGGCTATAGAGCACGGCGCCGTCGCCGTCGCGCGCGTTCGCCGGGTCGAGCTTGGCGTTGCCCTCGACGTAGACCTCGACGGTCTTTCCCAGCAGCGCCTCGTGGTGCTCGAGCGCGATCTCCTGCTGCAGCTTGAGCATGCGCTGGTTGCGCTCGCGCTTGACGGCGTCGGCGACGTCGTCGGCGTCGCGGCGGTCGGCGACGGTGCCCGGCCGCGGGGAGTACTTGAAGACGTAGACGGTCTTGTAGCGGACCTCGCGCAGCAGGGAGAGCGACCTCTCGAAGTCCTCGTCGGTCTCGCTTGGGTAGCCGACGATCATGTCGCCGACCACCGCCACGTCCGGCATGCGCGCGCGGGCGCGCTCGATGAGGTCGAGGTACTGCGCCCGCGTGTAGCCCCGGTTCATGAGCTTGAGCATGCGGTCGCTGCCGGACTGGGCCGGGATGTGCAGGAAGGCGCAGATGCGCTCGCGCGTCGCCATGACGTCGAGCGCCTCGTCGGTGAAGTCCCGCGGGTAGCTCGTGAGGAAGCGCAGCCGCTTGAGCGCCGGCACCTCGTCGTGCACGCGGGCGAGCAGCCGGGCGAAGGACGTGTCGCCGTGCACGTAGTGGTTGATGGTCTGGCCGAGGAGCGTCACCTCGACGGCGCCGGCGTCGACGAGCTTGTTGACCTCGTCGACGATGGCGTCGGGCGGGCGGTGCACCTCGGGCCCGCGGGTCATCGGGACGACGCAGAAGGAGCAGAACTTGTTGCAGCCGCGGGTGATGCGCACGTACGCCTGCGTGGACGCCGCGTCCGGGTCCACCAGGCGGCCCTGGTCGAGCGCCTCCAGCCGGTCCATGGCGGCCTCGAGCGTGCTGCTGCGCCGCACGGCGTGGCCCGAGAGCGCGACGTGGCGGCCGCCCGCCTGCAGGAGCGCGGGCAGCTTGTCGAGCTCGCTCGGGCCGACGACGAGGTCGAGGTGCTTCATCCGGGCCGCCAGCTCCGCCCCGGTGCGCTCGGCCATGCACCCGAGCATGCCGACGACGAGGTCCGGCCGCTCCGCCTTGCGCTGACGCATGACGCCGAGCCGGGAGAGCACCTTCTGCTCGCTCTGCTCGCGCACGGCGCACGTGTTGTAGAGGACGACGTCGGCGTCGTCGACGCGCGGGGTGAACGCGTAGCCGCTCGCCGCGAGCTGGTCGCGCACGAGCTCGCTGTCGAGCACGTTCATCTGGCAACCGAAGGTCTCGATGAAGACCTTCTTGGGAGGGGCCGTCAAAAACCCCTCCCCCGCGTCGGGATTTCTGTCTTCGGTCGTCACGATGCCGGAGCGTAGCGCCAAGGCGTCAGGGCGCAATCGCTCCCGACGCGTCGCCGAGCGGGTCGCCGCCGAGCACGGCGGCGACGGAGAGTCCCGCGAACAGCGCGAACAGGACCGCCACGGTGGTGAGGACCGTGACGCCGAGGGCGCGCCGCCAGCTCCGCTTGCCCGCGGACGCGACGAGCTCGGCGGGGAAGGCGAAGCGGGCGGGCTGCCTGAGCGAGATGGCGAGGATGACGGGGATGAACCCGATGGGGCGCGTGACGAGCGCGCCCACGACGCACAACAGCCCCGTGGCGAGGCCGCCGATGAGGACGGCGAGCCAAGCGCGCTGCTTGCCGAGCGCCACCATGTTCGCGCGCCACATCACGCCCGCGGCCATCGGCGTGCCGAGCAGCGCGCCGACCACGATGTGGCTCGGCGTGTACAGCGGCGACAGCGGCGCCGGCGGCGGCGGCAGCTCGGTGTCGGGGCGCGGGATGGCGGCGGGCTCGGTCATCCGCTCACCGACTTGTTCACGACCTCGACCTTGGCCTCCTCGATCACGCGATCGAGCATGCGGTTGGTGGCGAGCTGGAACTTGAGTTCCTCGAGGCGGCGGCCCTTCGTGTACACCTTGCGCACGGTCTTGACGTCGCTGCCGACCTCGGCCGCGAGCTTCTCGATGTGGGCGTCGACGTCGGCGTCGGTGATCTCGACGCTCTCCTTCTTGACCAGCTCCTCGAGGATGAGGCTCACGCGCACCTGCTTCACGGCCATGGGGCGGGCGTCTTCCTTCAAGCGCACGTGCTGCGCCTGCCAGATGGCCTCCGCCTGCTGCTGCGGCAGCCGCGACAGGCGATCGGCGGCGATCTGCTCTGCCTGGCGGTCCACGAGGGACTGCGGCAGGTCGAACGGGTTCTTCTCGATGAGAGCCTCGATGGCGGCCTCGCGCGTCTCGCTCTGCGCGCGCTGCTCGGCGACGGACTTGAGGTTCTTTTCGATGGACTCCTTGAGCTGCGTGAGCGTCTCGAACTCGTCGCTCACGTCCTTGGCGAGCTCGTCGTCGAGGGCAGGCAGGAGCTTCTGCTTGAGGCCGAGCACCTTGATGCTGAGCACCGCGGTCTTTCCGCGCGCGGACTCGATGCGGAACTCGTCGGGCACCTTGACGTCGACGGTGAACTGCTCGCCCACCTTCTTGCCCACGAGCGCCTGCTCGGCCTCCTTGAAGGCGAAGCTGCCGCCGCCGACCTCGATGACGTAGTTGATGCCGGAGAGGCCCTTGACGGGCTCGCCCTCGACGGTGCCCGACCAATTGGTCTCGACGAGGTCGCCCTGCTGCGCGGCGTCGCGCTCCTCGATCGGGCTCACCTTGGCGGCGCGCTCGCGCAGGCCCTCGAGCTCCTTGTCGACGTCGGCGGCGCCGACCTCGAACACGGACTTCTTGATCTCGAGGCCCTTCCACTGCTGCAGCTCGATGACCGGCTTGACCTCGACCTTGGCCGAGTAGCGGAAGTCCATGCCGGGGATGAGCTCGCCGGCGGTCTGGATCTCGGGGTTGGCGACGGGCTCGATGGAGTGGCTCTTCACCGCCTCGCGGAAGCTCTGCCCGAGGATCTTTTCGAGGACGCGCTGCTCGGTGTCCTGCTTGTAGTACTGCTCGAGGACGTAGCGCGGGACCTTGCCCTGGCGGAACCCCTTGAGCCGCACCTTCTGGCCGAGCTCGCGGTAGGCGCGATCGAGCTCCTTGGCGACCTCGGTGCCGGGGATGACGACGGAGAGCTCGCGCTCGACGGAGGAGAGCTCCTTGACTTCGCTCTGGATGGAAATTGCCATATGGGGAGGGGAGCTAGCGTGCGAGCGGGGGGAATTGAACCCCCACGAGTTGCCCCACTGGAACCTAAGTCCAGCGCGTCTACCAGTTCCGCCACGCTCGCCTGCCCCGACCCTACCCACCCGCGGGCGGCCTGCGTAGGGGGCGGCGCGAAAGCGGGCTCTGTAAAGCGTGCGTAAACATCGAGCGCTCCGGTCAAACGTGGGTAAAACGGGCTTTGTCGTCGCTGAGCGGAGAACCGATCGCGATTAGAGTCGTTCCCGCATGGACACCGTTGCGCCGGTGCGCGAGTTGACACGAGAAACGATCTGATGGGAGCGTCGCGCCGGCGTGAATTGCCAACAGCACGGTTCCATGGAGCCGTTGCAGAAGGAGCGAAGATGAAGATCACCAGCATGGTTCTCGCGACGTCCCTCGCTCTCGTCCCCGCGACGGCTGCGTTCGCGGACGACGCGAAGAAGGCCGCCATGAAGAAGGCCAAGGAAGCCGCCAAGGAGAAGGCGATCGAGAAGGCCAAGGAGAAGTCCAAGGCCAAGCTCGACAAGGCCAAGACCGTGGCCGCCGCCAAGGAGAAGAAGGCCGACGCTGCCAAAGCCGACGAGGCCGCCAAGGCCGACGCGCTCAAGTCCGAGAACGAGCAGCACGCCAAGACCATGGGCGAGATCGAGCGACTGCAGCAGATCGCCGATGCCACCAACAACGCCGAGCTCAAGACGGCGGTGCAGCGCCTGAGCGACAAAGAGTCCAAGCGCCACCAGATGGCCACCGAGTGAGCTCACCAGCAGAAAAGAGGTTCGCCATGAAGAACATCGTTGCCCGTGTTTTGCTCGCCGCCCTCGTCGCGGTTCCCGTCGCGGTCATCTCGGGCTGCCCCGAGGACACCAAGAAGGAGGAGCCGCCTCCTCCGCCGCCGCCGCCGCCGCCGCCGCCGGCCGCAGCGCCGGCCATCCCGGACTACAACCCCGTGGGTGACGACGCCGACCTGAAGAAGCAGGGCGCCGCCGGCATCGACGACAAGAACGCCGCGCAGAAGGCCGCTGAGCTCGAGGGTGCCCTCGACGCCCAGATCAAGGACCTCGAGGCCAAGAAGGCCACCAAGTAGGGCGGGGGCTCGTCCCCCGCCTCGTAGGGCGGGGGCTCGTCCCCCGCTTCGGTGGGCGGGGGCTCGTCCCCCGCCTCGTAGGGCGGGGGCTCGTCCCCCGCTTCGGTGGGCGCCTCCAGGGCGGCCGCCGGAACAGAGCGCCCCCGCCTTCGGGGGCGCTTTTTTTGTTAGAAGCGAGCCCATGGCCGAACCCACCCGCGCCCTCCTCGAACGCTTCTCGGATTCGCTCTCCAGCGAGCACCGCGCCCGGCGGAGCATCTTGTCGTTCGAGGAGTACCTCGACGACGTCTACGAGCACCCCCGCCGCCACCTGAGGAACGCCGCCCAGTACCTGATGGACGTCGTGGACCACTTCGGCAGTGAAGAGGTCACGCTGCCCACGGGCAAGTTCGTCCGCCACAAGCTCTTCGACGCCGCCTTCGACGACGGCCGCGGGCGCGTCGCCGGCCAGGAGCGCGTGCAGCAGCAGATCGTGCGCGTCCTCGAGAACTTCGTGCGCTCCGGCCGCATCGATCGCCTGGTGCTCCTCCACGGGCCGAACGGCTCCGCCAAGACCAGCATCATCCAGGCGTTCACCCGCGCCTCCGAGGTCTATTCGAGCACCGAGGAGGGCACGCTGTACCGCTTCAACTGGGTGTTCCCGACGGGCCAGGTCTCCAAGGGCACGCTCGGCTTCGGCGGCGGCGCCTCCCGCACGTCGGGCAGCTACGCGCACCTCGCGGCGGAGAACGTCGAGGCCCGCCTGCCCTGCGAGTTCAAGGACCACCCGCTCTTGCTCCTGCCGCGCGAGGACCGCGCCCAGCTCTTCGCCGAGCTCCTGAAGGCCGACCGGGTCCCCCGCGACTGGGCCATCCCCGAGATCCTCAAGGTGGGCGACCTCAGCGTCAAGAACCGCAAGATCTTCGACGCGCTGATGACGCACACGCAGGGCGACGTGCGCGAGGTGTTGCGCCACGTGCAGGTCGAGCGCTTCTACCTCTCGCGGCGCTACCGCACCGGCGTCGTCGCCGTGGAGCCGCAGATGAGCGTGGACGCGTACTCGCGCCAGGTCACCGCGGACCGCTCCTTGGCGATGCTGCCGGTGGCGCTGCAGCACCTCTCGCTGTTCGAGACGGCCGGCGCGCTCAACGACGCCAACCGCGGCGTCCTCGAGTTCAACGACCTGCTCAAGCGGCCGCTCGACGCGTGGAAGTACCTCCTCGTCGCCACGGAGCAGGCGCAGGCCAGCCTCGACCACGTGAGCGTGTTCCTCGACGTGGTGATGGTGGCGTCGTCCAACGAGCTGCACCTCGACGCCTTCAAGCAACACCCGGACTGGCCGAGCTTCAAGGGCCGCATGGAGCTCGTGACCGCCCCGTACCTCTTGCGCGTCGCCGACGAGATCAAGATCTACGAGGACCAGGTGCCGCGCGCGCTCACCGGCGTGCACATCGCGCCCCACGCCCTCGAGGTCGCCGCCCGTTGGGCCGTGCTCACGCGGCTCGAGCCGCCTGACCCCGACGCCTACCCCGAAGACGTCAAGCGCCTCGTGGGCGAGCTGTCGCCCATCGAGAAGATGCGCCTGTACGACAACGGCAGCGTGCCCGAGCGCCTCACCCAGAAGGAGCGCAAGGAGCTGCGCCAGGCGGCCTTCCTGCTGTACGACGAGCACGCCGCGCGCGACGAGTACGAGGGCCGCTACGGTGCCAGCGCGCGCGAGGTGCGCACGGCGCTGTTGAACGCCGCGCAGGATCCGCACTTCGACCACCTGTCGCCCATCGCGGTCTTCGAGGAGCTGCGGACCCTGGTGCGGGCCAAGTCGACCTACGACTGGCTGCGCCGCGAGCCCACCCGCGGCTACCGCGACGCCTCGGACTTCGTGTCCATCGTCGAGGAGATGTACGTGAGGGACCTCGACGAGGAGATCCGCACCGCCATGGGCCTCGTGAAGGCCGGCAGCCACGTGGACATGTTCGGCCGCTACATCCGCCACGTCTCGGCGTGGACCAAGCGCGAGAAGCTCCCGGACCCGGTCACCGGCAAGCTGGTGGAGCCGGACGCCGACTTGATGAAGCGCGTCGAGGACGTGCTCCTGCCGCCGCAGGAGTCACCCGAGGACTTCCGCCGCTCGCTCATCGGTCAGATTGGCGCGTACAAGCTCGAGCACCCCGACGACAACGTCGACTACGAGCTCTTGTTCGGCATGTACATGAAGCGCCTCAACGAGGACTTCTACAACCAGCGCAGAAAGGCCGTGCTCCGCCTCGAGCAATCCTTCTTCAAGGTGCTCGACGGCGACGACAAGGACATCGACGCCAAGGAGCGCGAGCAGGTGGAGACGTTCAGGAAGAGCCTCCACGCGCTCGGCTACAACGACGGCTCAGCGCGCAGCGCCATCGCGTTCCTCATGAGGCGCCGCTGACGCCTTAGCTCCGGAGGCGCCGGATCGCGCGACGCGTGGGCGCTCCCGCACGTCGTGGGATCCACCTCAGGCGTGGCTCTCGTGCAGGCCTCGGCTCGCCGCTTTCGTCCCGGGAAGGAAGAACAGCGCTCCCACGCCGCAGACGCCGACGATCGCATAGATCACGCGGCTGAGCGTGCTCGTCTCTTCGCGGGCGCCGCCGCCGAAGATCGCGTCGACCAGGTTGAAGTTGAAGAACCCGATCAGGCCCCAGTTGATCGCGCCGATGAGCGCGACGGCGACGACGATGATCCCGATGACGTTGGTGCTTTTCATGACGAATCTCCTCCGATTCTCTGAGGCGATCTCCTGCACGTTCCATGCGAGAGCCCGGCTGCGCACGCGCATGTGCGAAGCCGCCGTGTCATCGACGTGCGGCTCACGGCTGAACGAAGCGACGGCGAGACACGAGTCACCGAGCGCCCGCTCTGGCGAACGTGCCTGCTACGCTCGGCTTGGGGGACCGATGCACCGAGCCGCACGCTTCGTCATGAGCCTTGTGTTGGTCTGCGGAGCCGCCGCGTGCGGCGCGGAGCGCTTCGAGGACCTGATTATCGATGAGGTCAGCCTCAGCAACTTCCAGTTCGGTCAGGCCGGGGTTGTCCTGGGCTACAGCGACGCCACCGCCGACATGGAGCTCCGCGACCTCGACGGCGAGACCCACCAGTTCGTGGCGCACCTCACGGGCCCCGCCATCGGCTTCATCCTCGACGCCGAATTCGCACAGCCCCCCATCGCCTTCAACGACGAGGATGTGAAGGTGAGCAAGCCAAACACGTCACCGGCGCTCGGCAAGGACATGCTGGGCGGGTACTTCGGCAGCACCTTCTCCGGGATGCTGGTGGGCGGCGCCGCCGGCGTCTCGATGACGAACGACAAGGGCGCCGCGATCGACGCCCTCGTGTACGGGTACGGGCTCGGTGGAGCCGTCGGGCTCACGTGGCTGAACCTGGACGTGCGCGACCCCTGACGCACCCACCTGACGCGGCCGTGCCTCGAGTCGGCGTGCACCCCAGCCACGGCCGCGGCGCCACGCAGTAGGATGGCGCTTTGGAACACGCGCCACGCCTCTCGTCCCTCATCGCAGTGGCTTGCTCGTCTCTCGCGTGTGGCCCGTCGGATCCATCCGCGCATCGCAGAGATCCCGCGCAGCATCGATGCCTTCGATCAGGCGTTGCGCGCCTTCGGCAATTGGAGCGCCCAGGTCGACGCGAGCTCGCTCGGGACGCTGGTGGACGCTCCCGGCAGCGAGACAACGCTGCAGTCCCTTCAGCTCGACGGGCAGGCGGCCCTCTTCGATGCAGGCGTGAGTCTCTACCGCGACCGTATGGCGCCGAGGTGCATTCCCGGGCGCGACATCCTCGAAGCTGACGACTTGCTCGCGTGGCTCGAGGTACCGACGTCCATCAGGACGCGCCTCGAGCAAGGTGGCGTTGCCGGCTTCGCCGGCGCCGCAGTCGCCGGACGACCCCGGGCGGCTCACTCCTCGTCGGACACGTGCAGCACCGGCGGCGCCCCGAAGCGATCCTCGAACTCGAAGTAGAGGCGCTCCAGGTGCACGCGCGCCTCGTCGCCGCCGGCGTAGAAGCGGAACGCGAGCTCACCCTGGCCGCGGGCGCCGGGCTCGTCGAGCTCGTCGGCGAACAGGCGGCGCAGCGCCTCGCGGGCGGAGCGGGCGGCGTAGAAGTAGAAGACCATGGCGCTCTTGCCCTTCGGGTACAACGCGAGGGACTTGTCCAGCCGCGACACCTGCACCGCCGCCGGCGCGTCCGGCGCGTGCTGCGTGACGCCGGCGGCGCTGAGCGGGAACCACTCGGAGAAGCCGGCCGGCTCGACGGGGGAGCCCGTCATGGCGTCAACACCAGCGCGCCGGTGGTCTTTCGGCCTTCGAGGTCCTCGTGGGCGCGCGCGGCCTCCGCGAGCGGGTAGCGGCCGCCCACCGCCGGGGTGAGCGAGCCCTTCTCGACGGCGGCGAACAACGCGTTGGCGGAGGCGCGGTACTCGCCCGCGTCGGCGATGTAGTCGAAGAGCGTGGGGCGCGTGAGGAAGAGCGAGCCCTTGCGCGCGAGCAAGGCCGGATCGAAGGGGCCGACGGGGCCCGAGGCCTGTCCGAACAACACGAGCATCCCTCGCGCGCGCAGCGCATCGAGCGACTCGGGAAAGGAGTCCTTGCCGACGGAGTCGTAGACGACGTCGACGCCGGCGGGCTGCAGCTCGCGCACGCGCGCCGCGAGCTTGCCGTAGTCGCGGCCCGCGCCGGCGGTGAGCACGTGGTGCGCGCCCGCCTGCAGCGCCGTGCGCGCCTTCTGCTCGGTGGAGACCACGCCTATCACCTTGGCGCCGAGCGCGCGGCCCCACTGGCACAGGAGCGTGCCGACGCCGCCGCCCGCGGCATACACGAGGATGGTGTGCCGCGCGTCGACGCGGAAGGTGCGGCGCAGCAGGTACTCCGCCGTGAGGCCCTTCAACATCACCGCCGCGGCGACGTCGTCGGGGACGCCCGCGGGGAGCTCGAGCAGCGACATGGCGGGGACGTTGCGCTCCTCGGCGTACGCGCCTGGCGGCTTGTAGACGTAGGCGACGCGCGCGCCGGGCTTGAGGTGGGTGACGCCCGAGCCGACGTCGACGACGACGCCGGCGGCCTCCGTGCCGAGCACCGTGGGCAGCGGCAGCGGGTAGAGCCCGGTGCGGTGGTAGATGTCGATGAAGTCGACCCCGATGGCGGTGTGCCGCACGCGCACCTCGCCCGGCCCCGGAGGCGGGACGTCGATGTCGTCGACGACGAGGCTCGACGGCGGCCCCGGCTGATGGATACGGACGGCGCGGACCATGCCCCACCAATAGCCCACGACAGGCGCGCGCGCACCCACCGGCACAGGGGCGGCGCCCGCGCAACGATGAACGCCGCTCAGGCCCCGCTGTCGTCGAGGACCAGCGTCGTCGGCGCCAGGATCACGTCGTCGCCCCGCGTCGCGGACACCTGGTACGTGAGGAAGTCCGCCTGGGCGAAGTCCGGGACCACCGCGAACCGAATGGCCACGTCCCCCGGCGCGTCGGCCTCGAGCGCGTCGTTCCAGTTGTGGTGCGTGCTCGTGTAGCGCTGGGCGTCGAACGCATCGATGAAGAAGCGCTGGCCCGGCAACAACAGCTCCGTCGACACCGCCGCGTACAGCGTGCTCGTCCCCGCGCCCTGCCCCACCGCGCGGCGGACGACGCGCAGGATGACGGCGCCGTCGGCGCTGTGCAGGGAGAGCGTCTCGTCGGGATCCACCCGGATGCCCTCGAGGCGCGACGGCGTGACGAGCGCCCCCCAGGGGAAGCCGGCGCCGTCGTCGACGTCGACGCGCGCGGCGGCGCCGTAGTCGCTCACGGTCACCGCCGCGCCGCCGACGGTGAAGGAGAAGCCCGGGTGGTCGTCGACGTCCACGTCGCCGTCCTTTTCGAAGCGCTGCCCGAGCACGCTCGTGTCGTCGCCGAACACCACGGGCACCACGGCGACGACGTCGTAGCCGGGCGCGGCGGCGCGCGGGCACGTAAGCGCCTGCAGAACGAACGAGTCGAAGCCGAGGACGCCGAGGCCACGGACGGCGGCGCCGTCACAGGAGAGCGAGCGCTCGAGCGCCGTGGCGTCGACGCGGACAGGCGGGCGGTCGACGCTCCAGGTGCTCGTGCTCTCCGCGCCCGTCGCGAGGTCGCGGTCGACGACGTCGATAGCAGCGGCGTCGCCGAAGCCGTTGATTCCCGACAGGAGCACGGTGCGCGGGGCGATCCCGCTTTGGACGAGGGGCGCGGCCGCGAAGAAGGAGGCGTACGAGGCGAGATCGCGGTCGAAGTCGATCTCGCTGTCCTCTTCCCAGTTGTGGTGCTGCGCGGCGTAGGTGTGCGCCCAGAAGCCCGTGGCGCGGAAGGAGACGAAGGGAGCGTCGCTGCGCACGAGCAGCGTGCTTTGCCAGAGCACCGGCGCGCTGCCGGCGAAGGTGTCGGCGGTGACGACGTGGCGGATGAGCGCCGCGCGGTCGCCGCCGCGGGCGGCGGTGATGACCTCGAGGGCGTCGACGGGCTCGAAGACCGCGCCGCCGTCGCAGGGCTCGAGGTACGCGGAGACGCCGGCGGCGGCGTCCTCCCAGCCGAACGAGACCGCGGTGCCCTCGCCGTACACCACCGGCGCCGGCGCGGCGGCGTCCCGGGAGGTCACGGCGATGCTCTCGACGACGTCACCCGCGGCGCCGAGGACGTAGCGGTTCTGGGCGCGCAGGACGACGAACGACGGGTTCTGGTCGTCGACACGCCAGTCGACGACGACGGCGTCGCCCGGGCACGCGCTCGTCTCGAAGCGCTCGGAGGCGAGCACGCCGCGCTCGACGGCCACGCCGACCAGGCCGGCGGCCGCGAGGTCCGCGCGGCGGAAGCTCGGTCGCTCCTGCGACGGGATCACGATGCGCACCTTCTTGTTCCGCTCGTCGGCGCGCGACGCCCCCTCGCTCCAGGCGCTGCAGAGCGTGAGCGGATCGGGCCACGAGATCGAGAGCGCGTCGAAGGGCGTCCCCGTGAGCGACCCGTCGTCGGGGCCGACGCCCGCGTGGCCCGGGCACTGCGGCGGCGGCGGCGGCGGGCCCTCTCCCTCACCTTCACCCTCGCCTTCACCCTCGCCCTCACCCTCGCCCTCGCCCTCGCCCTCGCCCTCGCCGGCGCCGGGGGGCGCGCATGACGCCGACGCGAGCGCCGCCAGCGCCGCGAACGCCGCAGCGAAGAGGAGCCAGGCCGCGTGCCGCTTCATGTGCGCATCACAGCAACGACCACGCCACCGCGCTCCGCCGCGTGAAGGCGCGCACAGCGGGTGCCCGCATCAGGAATCTGACGACCCGCGCGCACCAGCTCTCACAGTCAACCAACCGATACATGCGAAATTCGGTGTTCCACACGACGCGGGCGGCACCGGCCCGGGCCTACTCTCGTCGGATGACAAAACGTCGCGCCTTCGCCGCCGGGTCCGCGCCGATGATTGTCGCGATCGCCGGCGCCGCGCTGGCCGCGGCCGGCTGCGTGACGAAGCTGCCCCACGGGCCGACCCCGACCAAGGCGCCGGTGGAGGGCGAAGGCGAGGGCGAGGGCGAAGGCGAAGGCGTCGTCTTCGAGTGCCCCACCGACGCGAGCGCCGGCAGCCTCGACGAGATGGCGCAGCGCTACGCCACCGACATCGATCCGCTGATGACGCGCGCGCAGGGCGGCTGCATCGCGTGCCACGCCGCCGACAGCGGGCGCTTGATGACGCTCGCCGACACCGCCGAAAACAGCTTCTTCCGCATTCGCGCCAGCGGCTTCTTCCGCCTCGTGAACGGCATGATCCCCGAGCGCGTCATCCATGACTCCATGCCGCAGGGCGGCCCCGCGTGGACGCAAGACGAAAAGGACCTGCTGCTCAACTTCGCCTGCGACCTCGCCACGCTCGACGACGCCGGGGTCCCGCCGGACGAGGAATTCCCGCCCGAGCTGCTGTCGCCGTACACCGGCCCGGCCGTCACCGACTACGACGACACCTTCCTCACCTACGAGCAGCTCCGCGGCCGCGTCATCCAGACCTTCGACGACGACTGGGTGCGCCTCGGCGTCGATCAGTTCTCGCAGAACATCTCGCTGTTCGGCGGCGCCGACTTCGTCACCACGTTCGTCCCCGCGCGCGACGCCGCACCCGAGTTCTTCGTGGGCCTCGACCTCCTCGCCGAGGACGTCTGCGGCCGCGCCGCCGCCGACGAGACCGGGCCGTTCGCCGGGCTCGACCTCGACGCCCCCATCGTCGCCGAGCCGCTGCCGGCGCTGCAGTCGCTCGAGGCCGAGCAGCAGACCATCACGGGCCTGCCCGCCGGCTGCATGCCCGGGCCCAACTCCACCACCGTGTCCCTTTGCACCAACGCCACCATCTCCACCACGCTCACGTTCCCCATCGGCGGCGACTACACCATCGTCGTCACTGCGCGCGGCACGGAGGCGGGGCCCGACCTGCCCGCCATGGACGTCTCCGTCGACGGCGTCGTCGCGCAGACCTTCGGCGTCCCCGCCGGCAGCCTGCAGGACTTCTCCGTCACCACGCACATCGACGGCGGCAGCCACATCGTGTCCGTCGCCTTCACCAACGACTTCGTCGATCCCGACACCAACGCCGACCGCAACCTCATCGTCGACAAGTACACCATCGACGGCCCCACGCCCGGCAGCACCGACGGCTCCGCCACCGGCCCCGCCGACGCCAAGGCGCGCCTGGCCGCCATCTTTCAGCGCATCCTGCTCCGGCCGCCGGTGCAGGACGGCGGCCCCGACGACGAGATCAACCCGCTCTACGACACGCTGGTGCAGCTCGAGCAGTTCGACGGCGATCGCCGCGGCGCGTTCGCCGGCGCGTGTCAGGGGCTCCTGCAGCACCCGGACTTCCTCTTCACGCGGCCGGCCGCGTTCGACACGGCCGTCGGCGGCGAGCGCGAGCGCCTGCTGCTCGTCAAGACCGCGCTCGACCTCGTGAACCGGCCGCCGTCGCCGGACGAATTCGGGCGCTTCGACACCGGCGAGAGCCGTGAGCAGCTCGTCGACGAGTGGCTGCACTCAGACGAGTTCAAGGCCGCGTACAACCAGAAGGTGCGCGCCATCCTCGAGTTCGACGGCACGCCCGACGGCGACGAGCCGGCGCGGCTGTGGACCTACGTGATGGACAACGATCGTCCGCTCAAGGAGATCCTCACCGCCGACTACACCGTCGACGAGTCCGGTAACCGCGTGGCGCGCTCGGCCGAGCACGGGGCCACCGGGCTCCTCACCATGAAGGGGTACATCAAGGGCAAGCCCGGCCTGCCCCACTACAACTACGCTGCGCGCGTGTTCACGGGCTTCATGGGCTTCGTGTTCAACGTGCCGCAGGAGGCGCTTGACGCGCGGGCCACGGCCACGGCGGCGTCGACGGTGGATCCCACGAGCATCTGCTTCTCCTGCCACCGCCTGCTCACGCCGCTCGCGCACCAGCGCCTGAAGTGGGACGACGACGGCAACTACCGAGAGACCTTCGACGACGGCCGCCCCATCGACGACACCGACCACGGGCTCGTCGAGGACTACCCCTTCAAGGGCCCCGGCATCGAGAGCTTCGCGTTGGTGGCCGTGCGCAAGGAGGGCTTCATCCGGCGCATGGCCAACGTGCACTGGGCGTTCTCGTTCGGGCGCAACCTGCGCCACGACCAGGACGAGCGCGACGTCTACCTCGAGCTGTGGAACGCCGCCAACAGCGGCAACGGCACGTTCCGCGACGTGATGAAGACCGTGCTGTTCTCGAGGACCTACGAAAACCCCAACCCGCCCACGGACGGAGGTGCCCCATGACACGCGACCGCTCCCGGCCGCCCATGACACCCGAGCGCTCCCTCCGGTCGCCCATGAAGCGGCGCTCCTTCCTCGGAGGCGCCGTCGCCACCGGCGCCATCTCGGTGGCCGAGTGGCTCGGCTTCTTCAGTCGCCACGGCGTCCCCGGCACCGCCAGGGACTGGGGCATCGCGCAGGCGCGCGCCCAGGAGGAACAGGAGGATCGCTTCCTCGTGTACTGGTTCGTGGAGGGCGGCTGGGACAGCTACTCGATGTTCGGCCCGGTGCACACGCGGAACGACTCGGCCATCGACGTCCCCGTCAACACGCTGAACCCCACGCCCCCGTGGAGCCAGCAGATCTATCGCGTGGGCAACTACGGCAACGCGCCCTACCCCGTCCCGCAGACGGTGAACGGCATCGAGCACGGCTACCTCGCCGTCGACGGACAGCCGCTGTTCCCGGACATGGCCGTGGTGTCTTCGGTGAAGGGCAACCTGTTTCACTCGGGCGGCCGCTGGGACATGCACTACGGCACGTACAACCACTCGCTGACGGCCTTCCGCGGCGACGACGAGCGCACCGTGATGCAGGCGTTCGCCGAGGCCAAGGGCGGCTCGTTCCTGCTGCCGAACGTGTCGTGGCACCGCTGGCTCTCCGACGGCGAGCTCGACCTCGGGCAATACCCGCCGGGCACCGGCTACTACGAGAACCTCGGCCCCGCGTACGCGCACACCGTCTACGGACACACCCCGCGCGACCTGAAGGCGCGGCTGTTGTCCACGGGCGACGTCGCCACGCAGGAGCGGCGCCGCATCATTCGCGGCTACACCGACGCCATCCAGGCGCGCTTCCTGCGCGGCCGCGACAGCGCCAGCGTGCGCGCGTTCGCGTCGGCGCTCGAGATCCACAAGTCGCTCGCCGACCGCGGCGGCACCTTCGACGTGGCTTCGCTGTTCTCCGACGATCAGCTCAAGACCGAGTTCGGCGTGCGTGACGGCGACGAGCTCACCACCGCCACCGTCGTGAACGGCAACCCGGCCCGCAGCAAGGAGTCGCCGCACATCCGGGTGCAGGCCATGATGGCCTACGAGCTGATGCGCGCGAAGATCTCGTGTGCGCTCTGGCTCGAGACCCGCGACGTGCGCCTGTTCGACAGCCACCGCGCGCGCAGGAACGTGCTCAACGCCGACACCAACTCCGATCAGCTCCAGCTCGCGCGCGACGAGATCTGGAACCCGCTCATCGCGTTCGTCGCCAAGCTCAAGACCACCGAGATGCTGGGGGAGCCGGGCGTGTCTTTGTGGGACCGGACCAACATCGTGCTGTGCTCGGAGATGTCCCGGACCCTCCAGGGCGACGTCGAAGCCATCTTGTCGTCAGGCGACGCCACGGACAGCAAGTACCAGCAGATCCTGGACCAGGACGTCTGCCAGCACTGGCACGTGTCGTCCGCGGCGTTCCTCGGGGCCAACGTCAACGGCGGCACGCAGTTCGGGCGCGTGGGCGCGTCGACGCTGGAGAGCATCCCCATCCTCGCCGACGGCTCCCTCGACCCGGCCTTCGATGCCCAGACCGGGCAGCAGAGCGGCAACCAGACGGGCTTTGTCGCCGAGCCCGGCCACATCTACTCCACCGCCCTCTCGCTCGGCGGCGTCGACCCGACGAACGTCGGCAGGAACACCAAGCCCGCGCTGTCCTTCATCAAGAAGGCCTGACCGCCGAAGCCGAGATCGGACGCGGCCGCGGGGGCCCGCGTCGGAAGACTCGCGGCGCCGGCTCACCCGTGGCCTCCTCCACGTCGACGAACCCGTCGACGACCCGTAGGGCGGGGGCTTGTCCCCCGCGTCGGAGAGGCCCGGCGCCGGGGACGGTGCCGGTCCGTCGTAACGCCGCTGAGCTCGAAGGGTGAGGCGCAATGTGATCCATGCGGCGCGGACGTGCCGTGTCGACGCGTGCGGCGACGACGGCGACGACCGTCGCCCCGACGCGACAAAGGCGCCGAAGGCGCGGTCGATGATCGCGGTCGAGGCGCGCCGATGGCGAGGCGCGAGGAGGGAGCGTGGCCGTCGCCACGTGACCGACGAGCAACGAAGCCAGCGGCGATGGATCGGCCGCGAGGGCGATCGAGTTGTTCATTCGGGGGCCCTAAGCTCGTAACGCCGCTCGACTCATCAGAGCTTCGGCAACAACGTGCGCACGATGTCGAGCGGCAGCGCCGGCGCGAAGTGGCGGTTGGCGCCGCGCATGTCGCTCGCGGTGCACACCGCGTTCATGATCGCCTCCTCCACGCACTCGACGACGGCGCGGAACACCGGGTCGATGTGCTCGTCGGAGAGCGCGCGGATTGTGAGCACGCGCTCGGCTGACGTGCGCGGGTAGGTGTTGGCCGTCGAAAACGACAGGATGATCTCGCCCGAGCCGTGACCCGCGGAGCTGCCGGTGCGGCCGATGCCCAGCGCCGCACGCTTCGAGACGCGGTTGAGCTGGTGCGGCGTGAGCGGCGCGTCGGTGGCGACGACGCAGATGATGCTGCCGTACTCGCCGCCGCGCTTGACCACCGCCTTGTACAGCGGCGCGAGGTGCGGCCCCAGGTGGTCGCCGCCCATGCGCAGATCGACGACGTGGCCGAAGTTGGACTGCACCAGCACGCCGACGGTGAACCCGCCCGCGCGAGCGGGGAGGACGCGCGACGAGGTGCCGATGCCGCCGGCGAAGTCGAATGTGGTCATGCCGGTGCCGGCGCCCACGTTGCCCTCCGCGACGGCACCCGACGTCGCGCCCTCGAGCGCGGCGCGCACGTGCTCCGTGCGCACGTGGAGGCCGGCGATGTCCGAGAGCCAACTGTCGTCGCACTCGGCGACGACGGGGAGCACCGTGTCGTGCTCGCGGCCGATGCCCGGGTTCTTCTCGATCATGTACTGCACGCACGCATCCAGCGCCGCGCCCACCGCCAGCGTGTTGGTGAGCACCACCGGCGTCTCGAGCAAGCCCCACTCGAGGATCTGCGTCAGCCCCGTCATCTCGCCGGCACCGTTCAGCACCCAGCCGCTGGCCGCGAGGCGCTCGAGGAAGACGTTGCCCGGCGGCACGATGGCGGTGACGCCGGTGCGCGCGGGGCCCTTGCCCACCTCGAGCTTGCCGTCGCCGAAGACCACGGTGGTGTGGCCGACGCGCACGCCCTTCACGTCGGTGATCGCGTTGTTCTCGCCGGGCGGGTAGATGCCGAGGTCGATCTTGACCTCCTTGGCGAGGTCGCGAACGCGCAGGCGCGCCCCCGACGACGGCACCTCCTCGACGGGCTCGCCCTCGACGGTCCATGCCTCGAAGCGCTGGTCGGCGTTGCCGGGGGCGTCATCGTCTTGTCGTCGCGTCACGTCACACCTCGCCTCGTGGACCGGCCCCCGCGGAACCCGCGGCGGCTCGCGCGCGCCGGCGCGCCTCGAGGCGGGCGATGGCGGGCGCGAGGATCTCGCCGATGAGCGCCTCGTATCGCATGCCCGCACCCTCGGCGATGAGGCAGAGATCCGACCAGCCCGGCGTCAGCCCGGGCAGCGGGTTCACCTCGATGACGCGCAGCGCGCCGGCGGCGTCACAGCGCAGATCGATGCGGGCGACGTCGCGGCAGCCGAGCGCGCGCCACGTGCCGCGCGCCACCCGCTCGATCTCGGCGGCGAGCGCGGCGTCGACGGTGGCCGGGCGGTCGTAGCGGATCCTGGTCGACCAATCGAGCTTGTCGTCGAAGGCATAGACCGGGCGCGGCGCGCCGCCCGCGAGGAACACGATCTCCATCGGCGGCAGCACGCGCGGCGCCTCCGGCGGGCCGAGCAGCCCCACCGTGAATTCGCGACCGGGGAGGTACTCCTCCGCGATGACCTCCTGGCGGTAGCGCGACAGGAGCGTGCGCGCCGCCGCGCGCAGGGCGGGCTCGTCCTCGACGACGCTCTGCGCGAGGATGCCCTTGGACGAGCCCTCGGCGTTGGGCTTCACGATCACCGGGAACGCGATGCCCGCGGGGAGCGGCTCGTCGCCGGTGAGCATGCGCACCCCGCGCGGCACCGGGACGCCGGCGGCGCCGATCACCGCCTTGCAGAGGTCCTTGTCGAGGGCCAGCGACATGGTGGCGGCGTCCGAGCCCGTGAAGGGGATGTCGAGCATCTCGAGGAGCGCAGGGACGTGCGCCTCGCGGCTGCGCCCGCGCAAACCTTCGGCCAGGTTGAAGACGACGTCGACGCCGGCGTCCGGGAGCGTCCGCACGATGTCGGCGCCGGCCTCGAGGCGCACCACCTGGTGACCGTGCGACTCGATGGCGGCCTGCAGCGCGTCGATGGTGGTGACGGAGTCGTACTCGGCCTCGGCGTCGTCGTCGTCGGCGTGCTTGGGCACGATGCGCTTCAGGTTGTACGTGACGCCGACGCGCAGCCGCGTCGCCTCGCCCCGCCCCGCCCCGCGCGGCGCCGCGTGCTCCTGCCCCCGGGGCAACGAGGAGCGGGCGGCCGCGCTGTCGACGACGGCGCCGAGCACGTCCTCGACGCGGGTCAGCCCCGCGAGCGCCGCCGACAGGTAGATGCCCGCGCCGGGCTCGAGGCTCGGCAGCGCGTTCACCTCGAGGAAGTACAGGCGGCCGTCGTCGGTGAGGCGCCAGTCGATGCGGCCGAGGTCGCGCATGCCGAGCGCGCGAAACGCCGCGGCGGACAGCTCCGTGATGCGGGCGCCGGCGGCGTCGTCGACGGGCGCGGGGCACTCGACGCTGACGGCGTCGGGCGAGACGCACTTCAGCTCGTAGTCGTAGATGCTGTACTTGCGCGCGCCGGTGACGGCCTCGTCGAACTTGTACGAGACCGGCGCGAGCACGCCGCCCGTGGCCGGCGAGGCGCGCTCGAGGAACGGCACCACGATGTCGCGGCCGACGATGAACTCCTCGACGAGGAGCCCCGAGGGGTACCTGGCGAGCATGTCGCGCACGCGCACCTCGAGCGCCGCCGCGTCTTCGACGACGCTGTCGACGGTGACACCCTTGCTCGATCCCTCGTAGTTGGGCTTGACGATGACGGGGAACGTGAGCGCCGCGAGCGCAGCGCGGGTCGCGGCGTCGAGCGCCTGGCGAGGCGCGGCCGCTCCGCCGCCGCCGGCGTCGACGAAGACCCAGCGCGGCGTCGGCACCCCGTGGTGGGCGACGAGCATCTTGGTGAGCTGCTTGTCGAGCGTGAGCGCGCAGACGTAGGCGTCGCTGCCGGTGTACGGCAGGCCGAGCTCCTCGAAGAGGCCGGGGTAGAAGGCTTCGCGGAACCTGCCGTGCGTGCCCTCCGCGGTGTTGAAGACGAGATCGGGTTGAAGCGTCTCGAGGCGCCGCACGAGCTCGCCGGCGGAGACGCCGCTCACGTTGACGCGATCGACGTCGTGACCGAGGGCGCGCAGCGCGTCCGCGATGGCGGCCACCGTCTCTTCGCGGTCGAACTCCGCCTCGGCTTCGTCGTGGGAGGTCTGCAGGTTGTGGGTGAAGGCGATACGCATTCGCCTCACGAATGCTAACTCCCGACGCCGATGGCAAGACAGCACGGCGGCGCCCGGGGAAGATCACGCGCGAGGCCACGGCAGGCGGCGGCGCCCGAGCGCGCCGACGTCTACCTCGGCGCGCCCGCGGTCGCCGACCTGCTCGCCGCCGAGCTCGCCGCCCTCGGGAAGAAGGGCGGCGTCGAGGTCGCCGCCGGCGCCGTCGCCGTCGCCGCCGGCGCGCTCGTCGACCCGTGCTTCGCGCGCACCGTGCTCCCCTCGGCCACGCTCGTGTCCGCCCCGAACGCCAACGCCCTGGCCGCGGCCGCCCTCGACGCCGCCGCTCTCGATGCCGGGGCCCTCGATGCCGGGGCCCTCGACGCCGGGGCCCTCGACGCCGGGGCCCTCGGCGCCGGCGCCCTCGACGCCGGCGCCCTCGACGCCGCCACCCGCGACCCCGCAGCCCCCGTGCGCGGCGGCGAGGGCGCGCGGCCGCTCCCCGAGGACGCCGTCGTCGTGCTCCCCGACGTCGCGCGCCGCGGCAGCCGCGCGCTCGAGGAGCACCCGCTCACCGCGGCCCGGATCGAGCTGCAAGACGTCGTCGACAAGAAGCTCCTCGGCCGGCGCGACAAGCACGGCGCGCCCACCGCCCCCGGGCGCGCGCTCGACGTCCTCCTCGTCGACGCGTGGCGCGCGTGGGTCAGCGTCCACACGCGCGCCCCGGGGCCCGCGCTGCTCGCGTGGCCCGCGCGCTTCCCCGCGGGCCGCGCGCTCGCCGAGGATCCGCGCGACGCGCCGTCGTCGGCGCACAGGAAGCTCGACGAGGCGCTCGCCTGGCTCGAGATCGCCCCCGGCGAAGACGACGTCGTCTTGGACCTCGGCGCCGCGCCTGGCGGCTGGACCTGGACGTGCCTGCAGCGCGGCGCCCGCGTCGTCGCCGTCGACCGCGCCGACCTCGACCCGCAGATCGAGGCGCACCCGCGCGTGACCCACGTGCGCGCCGACGCCTTCCGCTACACGCCCGAGCGCCGGCCCACCTGGCTCGTCTGCGACGTCATCGCCGAGCCGCAAAAGAACCTCGCGCTCGCCCAGGCGGCGCTGTCGTCGTCGGCGCTGCGCGCGCTCGTCGTCACCCTCAAGCTCAAGCGCCCCCTGGGCCTCGACGTCCTCGCGCAGGCCCGCGCCGTCGCCCGCCGCACCCCGGGGTTCTTCGGCCGCGTGAAGTGCCTGAGCGCCAACAAGCTCGAGGTCACCTTGATGATGAAGCGCGGCGCCTGAGGTCCCTTCGCTACGGGAGCCGGCGGCGGCGCACAGCGATGAGCCCCAAGAGCGCGAACGCGAGCGCCGTGCCGTCGACGCCCGCGCACGCGCAGGTGCCCGGCGGCGGAGGGCCCTCGCCCTCGCCTTCGCCGCCCACGTCGCCTTCGCCCTCGCCCTCGCCTTCGCCGCCGCCGCAGACGGCGTTGTCGCTGCAGTCGGGGTCATCGCAGTCGGTGAGGCCGTCGGCGTCGTTGTCCTCGTTGTCGTTGCAGGCGCTCTCGAGGAAGCGCGCGCACGCGGTGGCGCCGATGGTGCCGGTGGGGCACTTGCGGTAGCGGATGTCGTCCCAGCCCACCGTCGCCGTCCAGGTGGTGCCGTCCGTGCTTTCGGAGAACACGCCCGCCGACGTCAGCAGGTTCCTCCTGCCGCAGCCGACGAGCCCGGTGCCGTCGCGCCGGGAGAACAGGCAGTTGGTGGGCGTGTCGTCGGAGGTGGCGTCGACGAACGCGGCGTCGCCCGGGCCCATCTTGAAGTACGCGCCGCGCAACTGGGCGAGGGCGTAGCGCGTGTCGCCGAGGACGGCGACGTGCGTGACCGACGACGGCAGCGTGCCGAGAGCGACGGGGTTGTCGTACGGCGGCGCCGCCTGCAGCACGAAGCCGCCGCCGGACTGATCGAAGCCGCCGAAGAGCACGGCCTGGTCGTCGATGTCGAAGGTGGCGGCGATGACCAGCGGGAAGTCCGCGTACGCCGCCGAGCAATCCTGCCAGGTGACGCCGCTGTCCTCGGAGGTGAACACCGCGGGCGCGGTGCTGGCGCCCACGTGGGTGCCCGAGATGACCATCCGCGTGCCGTCGACGCTGGCGGCGATGCGGGCGAAGGAGACGCCGTCCTGCTCGTCGAGGGCCGGCGACCACTGCTCGCCGCCGTCGATGCTGATCCACACGCCGTTGGCGCGCGAGAAGTCGGACGTGACGAGGAAGAGCGCGTCGTCCGACAGCGCCACCGCACCGATGCCGCGCGCCTCGAGCGGGCCCGACACCGCCTGGTACGAGCAGCCGAGATCCGACGACTCGAACAGGCCCGCGTGGCCCCCGATGAGCACCACGCCGTCGCTGCGCAACAGCGAGAAGGACGGCGGAAAGCCGGCGGGGTCGAAGGCCTCCTCGCACGCGCGCGCGTAGCCGCCACCGTCGGGCAGGAGCACGCCCGACGTCATGCCGCCGCCGACGAGCAGCCCGCTCTCGTTGATGTAGGGGACGAGCCCGCCCTCCTGCTCGCCCTCCGCCAGCGCGGGCAGCGCCGCCAGAGCCAGCGAGGCGAGCAGCGCGTATGCCCGGGGACCGGCCAGGAGAGCTCGGGTCATCGCCGGGAGCCTAACGCATGGGTCGCGCGACGCCATACGCTACCGGGATGAGCGGAATGCCCCTGTGGTGGATGGCCGTCGCCATGGTCGTGCCGCTGTGCGGCCTGCTCCTCGCCGAGCTGCGAGGGGTGCGCGCCTGGGCCGTCGTGTGCAAGCCGGTGGCGTCTTTGGCCTTCGTGACGGCGGGGGTGCTCTTCCTCCCGCTGTCGTCGCGGGCGGCGGTGATGCTGCTCGTGGGCCTCGTGCTCTCGTTCGTCGGCGACCTGCTGCTCATCCCCAAGGGCAGAAAGCTCACGTTCCTCCTCGGGCTCGGGAGCTTCCTCTGCGCGCACCTGGCCTACTCGCTCGCGTTCGTGCTGCGCGGGGTGAGCGCGCGCGGCGTGCTTTACGGCGCCGTCGCGCTCGTCGCCGCGGGCGTGCCGCTCGCGCGCTGGCTCTTTCCCCACGTCGACGGCGCCATGAAGCCCGCGGTGGCCGGCTACGTCGTCGCCATCACCGCCATGGTCGCCCTCGCGGCGGGCGCGGTCTATCCCACGGGCGCGCCGCTCACGCTGCTCGCCGGCGCCGCGCTCTTCTACGCGAGCGACCTCACCGTCGCCCGCGAGCGCTTCGTCCAGCGCTCGATGTGGAACGGCATCGTCGGCCTGCCGCTGTATTACGTGGCGCAGCTCCTGCTCGTCGACGGCCTCAGCCGCGCAGCATGAAGAAGATGACGACGCCGGTGACGCTCACGTACAGCCAGATGGGGAACGCCACCCGCGCGACCTTCTTGTGCAGCCGGAACTTCTTCTTCGCCGCGAAGTAGACGACGACGGCGGCGAACAGGGGCACCAGCGTGGCGAGGATGGTGTGGGTGATGAGGATGCCGAGGTACAGCGGGCGGTACGCCCCCTGGTACGTGATGTGGCGCCCATCGAGGATGGCGAACGAGAGATAGCCGACGAGGAACAGCGACGAGGACGTGAGCGCGGTGATCATCAGGTAGCGGTGGAGCACGCGCCGCCCGGTGCGCACCGCGATGAACCCCGCGAGGAGGAACGCGCCGGCGGCGCCGTTGAAGAACGCGTCGTAGGGCCGGACGAACGACAAATCGACGTGGTCGCCGAGGGACGGCGCGCGGAAATAGACGAGGTAGAGCACGAACGCGGCGACGAGCGCCGCGGCGGCGACGGCGAAGGCGACGAAGCGGCGATCGGACGCGGCCGCTCCCTCCGGTCGACGAGCGGAGACCTCGGCGGCGCTCACGGCGCGCACACGTCGTTTTTGTGGCGGACGCGGCCGAGGGCGTCGCGCTCCCAGGCGTCACCGGCGAAGGCGCCGCGCCGGGCGACGACCTCGACGCGGTAGCCGGCGGGATCCGGGCTCACGCGGTAGGCGAAGCGCTGCTGTGCCAGGGGCGTGTCCATGGCGCGCAGGGCGGCTGTCATGCCGAAGCCGGCGTGGTCACGCTCCTCGCCGCAGCGGGCGCGCGCGGTGGCGTCGTGCGCGGCCAGGCCGAGGGCGCACAGCGCGGCGACGGCCACGGCGGCGACGCTGCCCGCCAGCGCCCGCAGCGCCCCCTCGACGACGGCGCTCCGCGCCACCTTGCGCTGGAGCCCCTCGACGAAGTGCAGCCCGATGCCGGCCGACGTCTGCATCCCGCGATCGTAGCGGCTCGTTCGGCCCGCGCCAGGGGTTACAGGAACCGCGACCGCATTTCCGGCGTCGGGACCATGCACGCGTCGCGCCGGCCGAAGACGCGGTAGCGGACGCGGGCGAAGAGGTTGTAGCCGAGGTCCCGCACGGGCCCCGGCACGATCCACAAAGGCGGCGCGAGCAAGCGATACAGGCCCTTGAGGCGCCACAGCACGCGCACCGCCGCCGCCGAGCGGACGAAGGCCTTGCCGTCCACGAGGAGGACCACGGTGTCGACGTCGAGCGAGAGCCCGTGCGCCGTCAACAGCGCGCGGCCGACGTCGGACTGGAGCGAGGCGAACTTCATCTCGGGGGCGCGCTCGTGCTTGAGGACGATCTGCACCACGGCGTTACACACGTTGCACACGCCGTCGAAGAGCAACACCGGCCCCGCCGGCGCCTCGACGAGCGCGCGCGGCTCGGCCTCGGAGGCGCTGCGGGCGACCACGTCACTTCCCCGGGGGCGGCGGGGCCGGGCGCGACGGGGCCGCGGGCGACGGCGCCGACGCCGCGGCGAGGGCGCGCTTGAGATCCTCGGGCTTCTGCTCCCCCGAGAACGTCTGCGCGAGCTTTCCGTCCTTGCCGTAGACGGCGGCGAACGGCACCTCGCCCATCCAGCGTGTGTCGACGTGGTCGATGAACGGCTGCGGGTCCTCGTTTTGGACCTGCAGCCCGTCGAAAGCCTTGATGTGCTTTTGCTTGAGCACCTTCTTGATCTGCGCGGTGTCGCCGGCGCCGTCGACGTTGACGAGGACGATGTCGCCGCCCGCCTTGCGCACCTGCGGCCTCATCGCGAGCAGCGCCGGCAGCTCCCTGAGGCACGGCTCGCAGTACGAGGCCCAGAAGGCGACGAGCACGGCCTTGCCCTCGTGCGGCTTGAGCACGACGTCATCGAAGGTCTTGTCGGTCACCGGGTGCAGCTCGCTCGGCGCCGCGCCGAGAGCGAACAGCGCCAGGATCACACGCGCTTGATGGAGCATCCGAATGCCTTGGTCTCGGGTTTCGCCGGCGCCTTGCCGGTGAGGAGGGCGTCGAGCGCGTCTTTGAGGTCGGGGGACTTGATGTCCTTGCCGTCCTTCCGCTCGTCGATGCGGCCGTGGTAGCGGACCAGGCCCTTTTGATCGACGACGAAGATCTCGGGGGTGACGCGGGCGCCGTAGGCGTCGGCGATCTTGTTGCCGGCGTCCTTGACGACGGGGAACGGGAAGGCGTGCTCCTTGGCGTGCTTGGCGATCTCGGCGGCGTCCTCGGCCTTGTTGGCGTTGACCCCGACGAAGGCCACGTCCTTCTTGGCGTAGTCTGCGGCGAGCGCGGCCATGCGGCCGTCGTACGCGTTCGAGACCGGGCAGCGCGTGGAGATGAACATCACCACCGTGAGCTTGTGCTTGGCAATCTCGTCCTTGAGCGAGAGGGCCTCGCTCTTGCCGGCGACCGGCAGCGAGAACGCGGGGGCCGCGGCGCCGACGGCGACGGGCGGCGCGGGGGTGCCGGCGGCGGCGAGTCCGGCGAAGGCGAGGGCGGCGAGGGCTTGCATCACGGGTCTCTCCACGAAAGGCACTCGGCGACGCCGGGGGCGGCGAGCCGGAGGCACGGGGAGCGTAACCTTGGCGAGCGCGCGATCAATGCCCTTGGGAGGCGCTTTGTGCGAGGCCCTTGGCTCCGTGCACGATCGCGGCGCTCCCGCGCCCGGCGCGCTCGTATGCTCCGCGTGAATGGAGAACGACTCATGAACAAGCGCAAGCTCGGCGAGCAAGGCCTCGAAGTCTCCGGGATCGGGCTCGGGTGCATGGGGATGTCCTACGCCTACGGTCCCGCCGACGAGGCGGAGTCCATCGCCACAATCCATCGGGCCCTCGAGCTCGGGTGCACGTTCCTCGACACCGCCGAGGTCTACGGGCCGTTCAAGAACGAAGAGCTGCTCGGCCGCGCCCTCGAGGGGCGGCGCGACGACGCCGTCATCGCCACCAAGTTCGGCTTCCGCATCGAGGACGGGAAGATGGCGGGGCTCGACAGCCGCCCCGAGCACGTGCGCGAGGCCGTGGAGGGCTGCCTGCGGCGCCTGCGCACCGACCACATCGACCTGCTGTACCAGCACCGCGTGGACAAGCAGGTGCCCATCGAGGACGTCGTCGGCGCCATGGCGGCGCTCGTGCGCGAGGGCAAGGTGAGGTACCTCGGCCTGTCGGAGGCCGGCGTCGACACCATCCGGCGCGCGCACGCGGTGCACCCGATCTCGGCGCTGCAAAGCGAGTACTCGCTGTGGGAGCGGAACCTCGAAGCCGGGATCATCCCCGCGCTGCGCGAGCTCGGCATCGGGCTCGTGCCGTTTTCTCCGCTCGGGCGCGGGTTCCTCACGGGCATCGCCAAGCGCGCCGACCAGCACGCCGACGGCGACTTCCGCAAGGAGAGCGACCCGCGCTTCCAGGGCAAGAACTTCGACGTCAACCAGCGCATCGTCGACGCCGTCAAGGAGATCGCCGCGCACAAGGGGGCGACCCCGGCGCAGGTGGCGCTCGCGTGGGTGCTCGGCAAGGGTGACGACGTCGTCCCCATCCCGGGCACCAAGCGCCGGACGTACCTCGAGGACAACCTCGGCGCCGCCGCCGTCGCGCTGTCGGCGTCGGAGACGGCGCGGCTCGACAACCTGCCGCCGACGTCGGGCGACCGCTACGCGCCGCGCGTGATGTCGCTCGTGGACCGGTAGCTCCCTGGCTCGACGACGACGGTGCCTGGCTGCGGAGGTGCACTGAACAGCCGTCCCCCGGGGCGACCAGCCCCGCGATCATTCGACGACCGACGAGCTGGTGACGACGACGGCGCCAAGAAGAGGACGCCCGTGAGCCGGCGCCGCGCTACCATGACCCGCTTTGAGGTCCCCCATGCGCTCTTGCACGATTGCCCTGCCGCTCCTCCTGTGCACGCTGCTCCTCGGCGCGCTCTCCCTCGGCTGCCCGCCCAGCCCCGCGAGCGAGGGCGAAGGAGAAGGCGACGCCGGCGAAGGCGAGGGCGAGGGCGAAGGGGAAGGGGAAGGTGAGCCCGGCGAAGGTGAAGGCGAAGGTGAAGGAGAGGGTGAAGGAGAGGGAGAGGGCGAAGGAGAGGGAGAGGGCGAAGGAGAAGGAGAGGGCGAAGGAGAAGGAGAGCCCCCCTGCGTCGCCGACGGCGACTGCCACAACGGCCTGCGCTGCGACGTCCCAAGCGGGGCCTGCGTCGTCTGCCTCGGCGACGCCGACTGCGATCAGCAGGCCGGCGAGAGCTGCGTCGACGGCGACTGCGTGCAGCAGTGCGCCCGCAGCGCCGACTGCGTCGCCGACCCCGCCCGCGCCGTCTGCGACACCACGCGCGGCCAGTGCGTGGGCTGCGTGACGTCCAACGACTGCGACTTCGGCTCCGTCTGCGTCGACGACGCCTGCGAGGCCGGCTGCACCGTCGACAACGACTGCGGCCCCGGCGCCGTCTGCGAAGGCGCCGCCGCCGGCGTCCTCGGCGAATGCGTCGCCGCCTGCGCCGGCGACGCCGACTGCGCCCTCGGCACGCACTGCGACAACGGCACCACCTGCGTCCTCGGCTGCAACGGCGACGACACCCGCTGCGGACAAAACCAGGTCTGCGCCGGCGATCGCTGCGCCACGGCGTGCAGCGCCGCGCGCGACTGCCCCGCCGGCGAGCGCTGCGACGCCGCGGGCGGCGCCTGCATCGCCGGCTGCGCCACCAACGACGACTGCGCCGGCGCCATCTTCTCGACCACCCCGGTGTGCGACACCGGCACGGGCCAGTGCGTGGGCTGCCTCGCCGACGCCGACTGCACCGCCATCAACTCGAACCTCCAGTGCGACGAGCCCGCGCAGCAGTGCCGCAGGACTTGCGACCCTGCGCAGAACAACGGCACGTGCTTCGCCCAGTTCGGCGCCGGTACCTGCGACACCGACGGCCTCTGCGTCGAGTGCACCGTCGACGACGACTGCCGCGCCGGCGAGACCTGCACCAACCGGACGTGCACCGTGCCGCCGGCGGCGTCGCCGCTGTGTCAGGTGTGCAACAACAATCTCGACTGCGGCGGCAGCGGCAGCACGAACCAGTGCATCCGACACCCCGAGAGCCCGAACGGCGCCAGCGAGACCGTCTGCGCCCAGGACTGCTCCGACGGCAGCGCCTGCCCGAGCGGCTTCTCCTGCGAGCTGGTCAGCGACGTCGACGTGCGCGGCGGCGTCGTCACGGGCCAACAGTGCGTGCCGAGCAACAGCGCCGTCGCCTTCCCCACCTGCGACGCGCTCCGGGACACCCTCGACGCCGCGGCCTGCCTGGCCAACTTCGGCGCCGCCTGCGGCTTCGACGCGCCCGGGGCCGGCGACGGCGTCTGCCTGCCGCCCGACGCCAACAGCAACAGCGGGGTGTGTACCCTGCCCTGCGGGGCAGCCACCGACTGCCCCGACGGCTTCACGTGTGAATCCGTCGCGTTCCCGGATTTCCCGGTGGACGCCGCCTGCGTTCCTCTGTGAAGTTCCTACCGTGAGAGGGTCACCGCGCCCCGTCGCAGACGCGGCCGCGGCAAGCACAGGAGACAGCGATGTGGCGCTACGACGATGACGACGACGATCACGACAACGACGGCAAGAAGAGCAAGAAGCCCGGTCGTATGGAGGACCGCCTCCTCGACGCGCGCACGCTGATCATCGCCGACGAGGTCAACGACGCGCTCTATCGGCGGGTGGCCACCATGCTCACCCTCCTCGAGCGCAAGGATCGCAAGGCGCCCATCACGGCGTTCGTGAACTCGCCCGGCGGGTCCGCGGACTCGGGCTTCGCCATCTTCGACCTGTTCCGCTTCTCGCCCTGCCCCATCACCACCGTCGCCAACGGCGTGGTGGCGTCGGCGGCGGTGCTCATCTTCCTCGGCGCCCCCCAGGGCCGCCGGGTGAGCCTGCCCAACGCGCGCTTCCTCCTGCACCAGCCCTCGACGGCCACGCGCGGGCAGGCGAGCGACATCGACATCACCGCGCGCGAGATCTCCAAGCTGCGCCACCGCTACAACGAGGTCGTGAGCGAGGCCACCGGCAAGCCCATCGAGGTCGTCGAGAAGGACAGCGATCGCGACTTCTGGCTCACGGCGCAGGAGGCCGTGGACTACAAGCTCGCCAACCGCATCTTCACGTCGCGCGCGCAGCTCGAAGAGCTCTAGCGGACCGCTCGGAAGGCGCGAGCGCCCATCGGTGACTCGGGGCATTGCCCCGGGGCAGCGCCCTTGGGACCATCCGCGCATGACGAGCATCCCCGGCTCCCGCACCAACAAGCACGTCCGCGGACACCAGCCCGCCGGCCTCGAGGGAGAGCGCCTCGACACCGCCGGACAGGTGGGCCCGGACAAGCCCGCGACGCTCGTGTCCGCCGACCGCGTCGTGCACGGCGGCCGGCGCATCGGCGAGATGCCGGCGCGCATGTCCGCGGCGTCGGGGACGCGCGCTTCGAGCCTGCTCGCGGTGCGCACCACCGGGGCCGGCCGCAGCGGCGACGTCATCCACGAGATCGCCACGCGCAAGGACTTCGACGCGCTGTTCGCCAAGGGCGCGTCGGTGACGGCGGGCGCGCCGTCGGAGCTCAAGTTCCTCGTCGACAGGAAGACGCACGAGATCTACTTCCTGCCGCCGAAGTACCCCTTCCACTTCGACTTCTACAAAAACGTCCTCCATGGGCCCATGGACGTCTCCGACTTCGACGCCCACGCCTACAACCGGCCCGATCGCGACTTCATCGCCGGCACCGTCACCGCCTACGACAGCTACGTGGACCCGCACAGCGGCGACAAGGGCCAGATCTGCTTCTCCTTGTGGCCGACGGATCGCTTCGACGCCAAGCTGCTCGCCGAGGCCCACGACGCCATCGAGGGCGGGCTCTCCTTCCTGCAAAACGGCGAGCACGTCGACTTCCGCCCGGGCGGGCCCATCCAGGACAAGCTCGTCGAGGACAACAAGCGCGGCATCGAGGCGGCGGGCATCGAGGTCAAGTCCAACCTCGATATCTCCAAAGGCCTCAAGTACATGGCGCTGTCCGACGGCGACGCCGTCGGCCGCCTCGTCGTCATCGACAAGGGCGCGGCCATGCCGGCGCTCTCGCGCAAGGACGTGGCGCTCTTCCTCGGCGACGTCCCTCCCGACGCGCCGCCGGTCGCCGCCATCTTCACGACGACGGTGCAGACGTACAACTCGCACCTCGGCATCAAGTACCGCCAGGACGACACGCCCTACTTCTACAAGTCGTTCTCCGACCAGGAGCTCAAGGACCTCAAGGCGCTCGCCGGAAAGCCCGTCAGCGTCGCCTGCGACGGCAAAGACGCCACCGTCACCGCCGCCACCGACGCGCAGGCGGCGGCGTATTTGAAGAGCATCAAGCCCACCGGCCACATCCGGCTCACGCCCAACCTCGGCGAGAACCGCGCGCGCACCTTCGACGAGCTGTCGAAGGCGCTCGTCGGGCGAAGCGGCCGCTGGGACCACGACGCCCTGGCGGCCTACGGCCGAAAGACCGCCGGCGTCGTCGAGCTCGCCAAGCTGCACGAGTCCGGCGCGTTCGCCGGCGCGGGCGGCGCGGGCGCGCCGACGGTGGTGGCGCCCCTGAAGCCCATGGGCATCCCCGCCAACTGGTACACGCGCTTCATCAAGACCGCCAAGGGCGACGACGGCGTCACGTTCTCCGACCGCATCAAGCAGATGACGGCGGACCCGCGCTTCAAGGAGGACGGCGACTGGAAGCTGCAGACGCTCGCCAAGCTCCGCCATGACATCGCGCACGCCGACATGCCCGCCGAGCTCCTGAAAGACATCCGTGAGCAGGTGGCGGCGCCGTACATCGAGGACCACCCGGGCCTCAACCGCGCGCGCATGCGCTCGTCGTCACCGGTGGTCGAGGACGGCGGCGCCGGCAAGCTGCCCAACATGGCCGGCGCTTTCGACTCCCACGGCGCGCACTGGAAGAAGGGCCGCACCAAGAAGGACACCCTCGACCACGCCACCAAGGCGTTCGCCGAGGGGCTGCAGAAGGACTACGCCGCCGTCTTCAACGACCGCGCCGTCTCCGAGCTGCAGTGGCACAACGTCGACCTCGACGAGGAGTCGGTCACCATGGCCGTCCTCGTCATGCCCAACCAGGAAAACGAGAAGGCGAACGGCGTCATCCGGGTGAACCAGGACCTCGCCGGCTTCTTCTCCGTCACGGGCGAGACGCAGTTCGGCGAGAACCTCGTCACCAACCCCGAACAGGGCGCGTCTCCCGACACGTTCATCGACGGCAACTACGACGTGTTGAACGGCGCTGCCAAGCAGGACATCGAGTACGAGCGCGTGAGCAACATCCAGTCGTCGGACCCGCAGCGCGCGCACGCGCTCACCGACGACGAGATCCACGCGGTGTACGACGCGATGCACATCGTCCGCGACCACTTCGCCGCCCTCGAGGGCAAGCGCCCCGAGGAGTACGTCGACGAGTCCGAGATCAAGGTCCTCGACGACGGAAACGTCATGTTCAAGCAAGAGCGCCCCTGGGTCGAGTAGGGCGGGGGCGTGCCCCCCGCGTCGCAGGGCGGGGGCTCGCCCCCCGCGTCGGAGGAAACGATGCCCGTGAACAACGTCGGAGACGTCCTCGCCACCGCGGTGATGCGCGAGCGCGCCGGTGAGCCCGAGACCAAGGCCGCGCAGGACGCCATCGCCGACATCCTCGCCCACGGCGTGACGCGCGAAGAGCGCACCGAGGTCGCGCAGATGCTGCACAACCTCGAGGGCACGCCGCACGCGGGCCTCGCCCGCCGCATCTTCGACGGCGTCGCCCACGGCGCCGACGCGGGCCCGTTCGAGGAGCTCAAAGACAAGCTCACGGGCCCGGAGCCGGAGGGCGGGACGCCGTCGGTCACGTGGCGCGAGGAGGTCCCCACGGCCCCGCAGCAAAAGGCATGGAACGCGGTCATCACCCAGACCCAGCTCGAGCTGTCCGGGATCAACAAGACCGTCGGGCGCGGCTTTCACCAAAAGCAGATCTTCGGCGGCGCCGCCCGCATGAAGGTGAACCCGTCGCTGCCCAAGGAGGCGCAGATCCCGCCGTTTTGGGACGCCAACGCCGGCAAGCCGGTGGACCTGGCGGGGGTGGTGCGGATGTCCAACGGCCAGGGCTGCCCGTTCAAGGACGCCGGCCCCGACGTGCGCGGCCTCGCCGTGAAGCTCGTCGATCCGAACGGCAAGGGCTGGGACATCCTCTCCACCAACCGCCAGACCTTCGCCGAGGACGTCCCGCAGTTCATCGGCTTCACCAAGGCCAGCAAGGAGGCCAACCTGCGCGGCAACTCCGTCGTCGGCGAGCTCAAGCAGGCGGTGGTGCTCACCGAGGAGATCGGGCCCGTGCAGGCCACGCGCATCTCCACGCAGCTCGCCAAGGACACCGTGCTCAAGCACGTCAACGGCCTCGCCACCGAGAGCTTCGACGGCGGCACGTTCAAGACGCCCGACGGACACCTCGCCAAGGTGTTGTTCACGCCGGTGCCCGGCGCCGTCGACTGCATGACGCGTCACGACGTCGAGAGGGACGAAAACGGGCTCACCACGGAGCTGTATCGCCACTTCGAGAGCGGTCCGGTGAAATTCCGCGTGCAGCTCAAGATCTTCTGCGGCAAGGGCGACGAGCTGAAGGCCAACGACCGCTGGGAGCCGTCCAGGATCATCGACGTCGGCGAGCTGTCCATCCCGCCGCCGGACAAGGCCGTCGATCAGAAGGTCCAGACCCTGGTGAACGGCATGCGCTTCAACCCGGGCACCGGCTTTCAGCCCGCCGGACAGATGACGCACGCGCGCGGGGCGCAGCCGGGCAAAAACGGCGACTACCTCGTCGACGGCATCTACAAAAAGAGCGCCGACAACCGCCTCGCCCTCGACGACACCCCCGCCGTGCTCTCCGTCGCCCGCGGCCTCGGCAACGGCGACGTCGACGCCGCCGTGTTTGGCGGCCTCGTCGCCGAGGTCGAAAAGCGCAACGCGCAGATGGCCGAGGAGGTCGAGGACGGCACCGTCGCCAAGCGGCTCGCGTCGTGACGGAGCTCTCCGCGTGGGCCGCGGCGCGCGCGGCGGCCTGCCGGTGAGCGGCGCCCTGTCCCCGCTCGCCGAGGCGCTCTTGCGGCCGCTCCTCGACGGGCGCGCGGAGCCCGCGCTCACCGATGACGAGCTCATGTCGCTCGCGGAGCGCGCGCAGCACCTCGCCGGCAACCAGGAGCTCGCGCACGAGCTCCTCGCCGTCGCGCGAAAGCTCGACGCCGCCGGCGCCGGCGTCGCCCGCGACCAGGCCATCGTCGTCGCGGCCGTCGTCCTCGAGGACGTGGAGCTCAACGGCGCGCTGTGCCGGAGGCTCTACGCGGGCAAGCGCAGCCTCGACAACGTCACCGGCCACCCCGAGGTCCGCCACGGCCCCGCGGCGCCGCCCGACCCCGCCCGCTCGGCCCTGTCCGCGCGGCTCGCCGCCCTGGCCGGCGTCGACCGAAAGCCCTGAGTGCGTGCGACGGTCACGCCCGCTGCGCCGCGGCCGGCGGTAGACTCCGGGTCCCGAGGTTCCCCATGGCCACCAGCATCAACAACAAGCAGGCCACCGCCCTCCCGCACATCAAAAAGCCGGACGTGTCGAGAGCCGGGCTCTCTAAAGTGGGGGCGCTCGTCGACAGCGGCGCCACCGACGAGGTGCGCGCCGAGAGCCGGATCGAGGGCACGGTCCCCCTGCAAAAGGCGCAGGCGTCGGCGCAGCTCCAGAAGGTCAGCGCCACGCGGATCCTGAAGCCGCCGCCGTTCGACCCCAAGCAGCCCGCGGACGCGCAGCTCATCGTCGCCGGCGCCGGCATCGGCGGCGGACCGATCTCGCGCCTCGCCGAGCAGGGCTTTCAGGTGAAGTTCCTCGAGGGCGGGCCCGCGCAGCGGGACTGGTTCGACGACGTGCCGCTGCTGCACGCCAAGGCATCGGACACCTCCTTCAACGTCGACGGCTATTCGCCGCCCATGGCGCTGCTCGCGTACTTCGTCGACCACTACGAAGCCCAACAGAAGAACCTCGACCTCAAGTTCCACGACGAGCTCGGCGGCATCCTCTACCCGCGCGGCCAGGGCCCCGGCGGCTCCGGCAACGTCAACGCCAACGTCGCCGTCGCGCCCGACAAGAAGTCGTGCGAAGGCCTCTTCGTCCAGTCGGGCAAGGACCCGCGCTTCTCGCCGGCCAGCCTGCAGAAGTACTTCGCGCGCGCGCAGGACACGGGGCCGCTGTTCTCGTTCCTCGAGACCGTCGGCCACGTCGCCAAGGCGCTGCAGGACAAGGGCCTCAAGCGCGAGGACTTCGCGCGCCTCACCGAGCCCGGCGGCTGGCAGCAGATCACCCACGCCGTCGACCACCTGCGCCTGAAGGACCTCACCGGCGACCCGCAGCTCAGGGACATCACGCTGCACATCCTCGCGTACACGGCCAAGAAGCACAGCTTCGCCGACACGCTCATCCGCGTGATGACCCTGTTCGACTCCAACAACGAGCTGAACTTCGGGCGCGAGGGCTTCACCAACATGCCCATCTCCGTCGGCAAGGACGGGCGGCGCTCGTCGGTGGTCGACCGCCTCAAGGCGGTGTTGCAGACGCGGCCGGACACCATGAGCCTCGAGTGCGAGACCAAGGTGCATAGCCTCATCTTCAACAAGGAGGGCACCCGCGTCGAAGGCATGCGCGTGTTGAAGCCGGCCAAGGCGGTCCTCGAGCAACGGCAGCTCATCTACGCCCTGCAGGAGAACCTGCCCAACATCCCGGCAGACAAGGTCGAGGACTACAACGCCCGCATCGGGCGCGAGATCGACAAGCTCAAGGAGCTCGAGGCCAACACGCCGCCGGAGATGGAGATCAAACGCTCCACCAACGGCTACGTGCTCTCGGCGGGGACGTTCGAGGACCCCAACATCCTCATCCGCTCGGGCTACGGCCCCAAGGACGTCCTCGAGCGCCTCGGCATCCCGCCGGTGGGCGGCGCGTATCACGAGGCGGTGGGCAGGAACCTGAAGGACCGCCGCGAGATCACGGTGATGTACCACGCCAAGGACAAGTTCGCGCTCATCGACGGGCTCGGCCTCGGCAAGAACCCCCACAACGACGACGCCATGAAGGTCTGGGAGAAGTCCGGCCGCGGCCCCTACGCCACCAACGGCGTCGTCTGCTCCTACCAGTTCAAGAGCGACCCTTCGCAGCCCGAGGCGGACATCTTCGCCTTCTTCGTGCCCGGTCCCTTCCGCGGCTACGACACCGGCTACGCCGTCGACGCGACGAAGTATCCGCAGACGTTCACCGCGGTGCTTCTCGACAAGAACGGCAACCTCGTCTCCGACGACACCAAGCGGCTGATGACGTCCGGCGAATTCGAGGAGCTGCGCGACAGGCTGGGCACCGTTCAGCCCGACCCCGAAGACCCCATGAAGTCTTCCATCAACTTCAACTACCAGCGGCCCAAGCCAGGCGAGAACCCGCCGCTGTACTCGGCCATGCTGCGCATGAAGGACCTGTTCAAGGGGCAGGACGTCCTCACCGAGCTGGTCCCCGGGGACCCCTTCGACACGGCGCCCACCTCCAGCAAGGCGGACCTCATCCGCTTCGTCGAGAGCACCGACCTGTTCCCCAAGTACCCGGCCGACGATCTGCGCTCCGCCGAGGACTGGTTCCGCCAGATGGACGTGCCGCTGTTCGACAAGGACGGCAAAGAGCACAAGCTCACGCTGGTGCGCACGCCCCTGCCCGGCCAGGAGGGCGCGGAGAAGCCCGAGCTGTCCACGCGCGCCAAGCTCCTCGTCGACGGGAAGCCTGCGAGCGACAAGGCGCTCGCGGGGCTCTCGCTCGTCACGGGCAAGCCGCTGTCGGCGGCGGGGATGAAGGAGGCGCTGCAGCGCGGGTTCCTGATCGAATTCCAGGCTTCGCAGTCCTGGGGCCACCACGCCAACGGCACCTGCTCCATGGGGCCCGACGCGCAGAACAACGTCATCGGCTCGGACTTCCGCGTGCACGGCGTCGAGAACCTGTGGGTGGCGTCGGCGTCGTCGACGCCGGCGGCGGTGAATCCGGGCACCTTCATCCAGCTCTACGTCGCCGCGGCGGTGGGCGAAGCGGCCGGCGACGCCATCGGCGAACAGATGCGCGCCAACGAGAACCACCTCGGGCGCATGTCGCCCCTGGCCACGCGCCTGCCGGCGGAGCAATCCAAGAAGAACACCCTCGGCGAGAACCTGCTCATCGCCATCGACCGGGCCCGCGGCCACGTCGGCGACTCCCAGGGCGTGCTCACGGGCGAAGCGGTGACGCAGCTCCTTGCCATGCAGAAGCAGCGCGGCTTCTCCAAGGACGACGTCGCCCTCGCGGAGAAGGTCTACGACCGCGCGGAGAAGCGCGAGGACAAAAACGCGCCCGTGTTGAAGGTGCTCGCCGGCGAGGTCCGCAAGATGAGGAAGGACCAGGGCTTCCTCCTCGACATCAAGGCGGCCCTGCGCCGCAACGGCGATCACCTCACGAGCGATCAGGTGCTGCGCGTCCTGCGCGAGGTCGGTCTTCGCGAAGACGAGATCGCGAAGACCACCGGCGCGCCGCCCGACGCCGGCGGCTCGGCCGACTGGGGTGCCGGCGGCGGGGTTGGATCATGAACAGCGACGACGTCAACGCCATCGCCACCGAGGTCCTCGAGCGCTGCGCCCTCGCCGACGGCAAGCTCACGCTCGCTGACGGCGAGTTCGCCGCGTTCGGCAAGCGCATCCAGCAAGCCGACGACAAGAAGGCCTGGGGCACCGCGATGATCGCGCTCGCCAACCGCCTGCGCGGCGTCCCCGGCGCGGGCCCCGCCGCCGAGCGCGCCCTCGCCCTCGCCGCCGTCGCCCTCGGCGACGCCGAGCTCAACCGCCTCGTCAGCCGCGAGAACGCTCCTTGACCGTGCCGGCGCGGCGCTCTTTGGCCTCGCTTGACGCCTACACGGTGGACTTCGCGCTCGACGGCCCCGGCAGCCTCGACCCCGGCGGCAGCGTGTCCACCCTCGATGGCCAGGCGTGCACCGGCTACGCGGCGCCCGATCCCTATCCCGCAGCAGGCGGCGAGGCCACGGTGCTCGCCGCGCTCGACGACGGCGTCGGCGCGGTGAGCGGCAGCGCGCAGATCGCGCTGCAGCCGACGTCGGGCGCCGCCGTGTGGAGCGGCACGCTCGAGGTGCACGAGGCGTGCACCATCACCACCATCGGCGAGAGCGGCCACCAGTGCGACGGCGCCTCCGTGCAGTGCGACCCGCGCGTCGACGAGGACGGCGTGAACGTGACCGTGGCGCTGCAGCTCGCGCGCGATGACGCGGGCACGTTCACCGCCACCGTCCAGAGCCTCGCCGAGGACCACCTCTTCGAGCTGACGTTCTGCGATCACCTCTTCTCGCACGAGGACGGGACCTCGACGGGCGTCGTCGACCAGGCCCTCGTCTCCGACGAAGGCGATGGGCTCGTGGTGACCATCTTCACCGAGGACGACATCCATACCGACGGCGGCGACGTCGACATCTGCACGCCGCGCAACCACACCGACACCAGCGCCCAACAGCAGCTCAGGCTCGCGCTCGTCGCCGACCCGCCGGGCGCGCCCGTGCCGACGCGCTTCGTGCTCGCCGATCCCCAGCCCGACATCGACTCGTGCGTCGACGTGGACAACCCCAAGGACTCGGCTGTGGACACCTACGAGGGCGGCGTCACCCTCACCGGCGCGCTCACGCGCCCGTAGGTGCTCACCCCAACCAGCCGCGGATCTCGCCGTGCGGCTGCGGGATGAGCTCGATGCCGACGACGCGGTCTTCGCGCGCGCCGTCCTTCACGGCGTCGAGGGCGGCGGCGACGTCGGCGAGCGCGCCGGCGAGCGTGAACCAGCCCTTGCCGCCGACGCCGACGGCGAGGTGCATGCGCAGCACGGCGACGTCGACGGCCTTGAGCGCGGTGTCGGCGGCGAGCACCGCCGCGGCAGCCGTGCTCATCTCCACGATCCCGACGGCGTCGCCGGGCGCGGGCGCCACGGCCTGATCGATCGCGGGCAGGAGCTGCGGGTGCGCGCCGGGGAGGAACAGCTCGTCGACGAGGTCGGAGCCGGCGACCTCGAGGGCGACGGCGTGCGACTCGCGCGTGGCCTCGACGTCACCCCCGAAGATCACGAGGAGCTTCCCGGGCGTGACCGGCTTCGCGTGCTTCACCGTCACCGGCGCCTTCTTCACGAGCGCGTCGAGCATGACGAGGCCGCGGGCGATGGACCCGGTCTCGACGACGGCGACGGCTTCGAGCGAAGAGCGCATCGACCTTCCATGACGTCCGCGGGAGCGCCGATACACGGGCGCCCTACCCGTCGCCGGCTACACCTTCGGCGACGGCGCCTTCCTGGTGAACTTCTTTTCGTACGCGGCCAGGGAGCGCTCGACCACCTTCACGGCCTCGTCGAGCCCGAGCGGCGCGGCGACGCGCACGTCCTTCTCCTCGAGCGCCTTGTAGTCGCCGAAGAAGCGCATGACCTCGTTCATGCGGAAAGGCGCGAGGTCGTCGAGGGTGCGCACGCCGTCGAACATCGGGTCGCCGATCATCACGCCGATGATCTTGTCGTCGACGTCGCCCTGGTCGATCATCGGCATCACCCCGATGACGCGCGCGCTCAACAGCGCCCCCGGCTGCACGTCCTCCTGCGAGAGCACCAGGACGTCGAGGGCGTCGCCGTCGTCGTCGAGGGTCTGCGGGATGAAGCCGTAGTTGGCGGGGTAGTGGATGGCCCCGTAGAGCACGCGGCTCGCCCGCAGGAGGCCGGAGTCCTTGTCGATCTCGTACTTGACGCGGCCCCCGCGCGGGATCTCGACGAAGACGTCCACGACGCGCGGGACGCCGCTTCCGGGGCTCAGATCGTGCCAGGCATGCATGCGCGCGGTTGTAGACCGCCCGGGGTGCTCCCGTCGACGCCCCGTACGGCGGGGGCTCGTCCCCCGCGTCGTCATGATCCGGCGCGGTCGACGTTGCCGGTGCCCTCCCACGCGCCCCACAAGGGCGCGCCCTACGGCCGCTCCTGGAGCGGCCCGACGACGACGGCGGGCGCGACCAGCGTCGCGGCGGCGGCGGTGAGGCCCTGCTGCGACGCGCTTCCGACGGCGCCCCAGCGAAGCGCCGCCTCGTCGGACGCGGTGGCGAGGTCGAGGGGCACGGAGAAGACCATGGCCAGGTCGGCGGGGCCGGTGTTGGTGAGGCTCCCCGCGCCCGGCCCGGCGCCGAAGTAGGTGTCAAGGATCGCGTCGGTGTCGTCGCTGTCGAAGGCGTCGGCGCCCTCGACGAAGGCGGCGGCGCACCCGGGAGCGCCGCAGATGCGCATGGCGCCGGTGCCGGCGTCGCGAAACGACGTGTTGTTGTCGAAGGAGGGCACGTCGACGTCGAAGAGCAGGCGCACCTCGGCCGGCGCGGTCGTCGCCGCACCGGAGATGAAGCTCACGCCCACGAAGCCGGGAACGGCGTCGTCGAGGGCGACGAGCTCGCGGATGACGAGGCCGTCGGGCCCGGCCGCGCTCTGGCCGACGACGGTGAAGCCGCCGTCGACGAATTTCCGCCGCGCGCCGCTCACCGGCGACAGCAGCGCGGGCGGCGCAGGGGGAGAGCCGCCGCAGGAGCTCGGCGCGAACGCCTTGTCGGCACCGTCGACGAGCCCGATGGCGCGCTCGAAGAAGAGGTCGTCCTGCGAGGAGAACATCTCGTTGCCGTGGAGCGTGAGCGGCGCGTCGCCGGAGTTGCCGCCGTTGCGGCCGAAGCGCATGGGCGCGCCCGCGCCGGCGTACATGGAGAGCAGCCAGAAGTCGTTGCGCCACGTCGGCGGCGGCGCGGCCGTGCCGTCGTCGAAGTACACGGTGAGCGGGTGGGGGCCGCTGCCGGCGGGGAGCCGCGCGAAGAGCCAGACGCGCCCGGCGCCGCGGTCGGCGAACGCGGGGACCAGCGCGCCGTCCTCGGCGTGCACGCGCAGCGACGGCGGGTCCGCGACCGCGCCGCTGTGTCCGGCGGCCGCGAGCAGGCCGTCGAGATCGAGCGGCACGATCGCCGTCGCCGGCCCTGCCTCGTCGATCGCGACGTCGACGGCGAAGGCGAGCCCGGGCTCGAGCCACGGGTCGCCCTCTCCTTCGCCCTCGCCCTCCCCTTCTCCTTCGCCTTCGCCTTCCCCTTCGCCCTCTCCTTCGCCCTCTCCTTCGCCCTCTCCTTCGCCTTCGCCTTCTCCCTCGCCCTCTCCTTCGCCTTCGCCTTCGCCTTCTCCCTCGCCTTCGCCTTCGCCCTCCCCTTCACCGGACTCGCCCTCCCCTTCACCCTCGCCCTCGCCCTCGTCGCCGGCGAGCGCCACGATGCACGCCCCCGCCGCGCACGTGTAGCCCGAGACGCAGGCGTGGGTGTCGTCGCAGCTCTTGCCGCCGAGCGCGACGTCGTCGACGCAGGAGGAGACGGCGCAGGCGGTGATGAGCAGGAGTGCGAAGCGCACGGCCCCAGAGTAGCACCCCCCGTCAGCGCCGGATCGTTCCGGGTCGGGGGTGCGGCGGGCTCCGGGGAGGGGGCTCGTCGCCGCTTCCGGTGGCGGCGGCGCGCACGCCGCGGTCCGCGTCATGGGCGAGGGCGTGCAGGACGTCGGCCGCGCCGTGGACGCCGCGCAGGGCACGGGCGACGGCGGCGCGCACGGCGGGGGCGGCGTCGGCGCGCAGGCCGAGGGTGACGCCGAGATCGCCCGGCCCCCGGCGCGCGGCGAGCGCGTCGACGGCGCGCGCGAGGAGCGCCGCGCGCCGTTCGCCGCCGCCCGCCCTCTCCCGCGCGATGACCGCGAGCGCGACCTCGCGCACCCGCGGCGCGCCCGGCGCCGCGGCGGCGCGCCGCGCGAGGCAGTCGAGCGCCTGCAGCTCGGTGCTCTGCGCCCCCGCCGACGGCGCCGGCGCCTGCGCGACCGCCGCCCCCTCTGCGGCGAGGAGCCCCGGATACGCGGGCGTGTCGACATGGCGGCACATCGCGTCCGCGACGAACGCGCCGACGGAGCGCTCCACGCCCGCGTCGATCTCGAACACGAGCACGAGCGCGTCGTCGGCGAGGAGGGCGCGAAGCTGGACGCGAGCACGGCGAGCGCCTTGTCGTCGACGCGATCGGCCGGGTCGTTCACCGGGGGCGGCGCCGCAGCGAGGACCAACGCGAGGGCGAGCGCCGCCGGGCACCTCACACGATGCGGAAGTAGTCCTTCAGCGTGCAGCGGCGCTCACGGGAAAACGAGAATCGCCGTCGTGAGGCCCTCACCCGTGGGCGAAGCGATGGTGAAGCTGGTGTAGCCCTCGCCGCCGAGGCCGAGGCCCGCGAACGTGGGCGCGTTCTTCACGTAGATGGAGCAGTCGATGGCGCGGGCCATCTTGTGCAGCGTCTCGATGTTGGTGGAGTAGCACGTGGCCGTGTGCCCGAAGCCGTGCTCGCAGCGCACCGCGGCGGCGATGGCCTCGTCGACGTCCTTGACGCGCACCATGGGGAGCACCGGCATCAACAGCTCGGTCTGCACGAAGGGGTGGTCCTCGCCGTCCACCTCGCACAGCAGGACGCGCGTGGACTCGGGGACGGTCTTGCCGATGGCGCGGGCGATCTTGGCCGCGTCCTTGCCGACCCAGTCCTTGTGGGGGTGGGCGCCGTCGTCGGCGAGGACGAGCTTCTCGAGCTTGCTGATGTCCGCCCGCGACATCTCGGCGCCGCCGGCAGCGAGGATCTCGCGCTTGAGCATGTCCGCGATCTCACGGACCGCGAACACCTCCTTCTCCGCGATGCACACGATGTTGTTGTCGAGCGACGCGCCCGCGACGATGCCCTTGCCCGCGCGGCGCATGTCGGCGGTCTCGTCGACGACCACGGGCGGGTTGCCGGGGCCGCCGCAGATGGCGCGCTTGCCCGAGGTCATCGCCGCCTTGACCACGCCCGGCCCGCCGGTGACGACGACGAGGCGGATGCCCGGGTGGCGCATGAGCGCGTTGGCGCTCTCGATGGTGGGCTCGCCGATCATGGCGATGAGCGAGTCCGGCCCGCCGGCGGCGACGATGGCGTCGTTGAGTTGCTCGACCAGGAAGCGGCAGACCTTCTTGGCGCCCGGGTGGACGTTGAACACCACCGAGTTGCCCGCGGCGATCATGCCGATGGAGTTGCAGATGATGGTCTCGGTGGGGTTGGTGGTGGGCGTGATGGCGCCGATGACGCCGTAAGGGGCCCGCTCCATCAACACGAGGCCGTCGTCGCCGGACTGCGCCCACGGCCGGAGGATCTCCGTGCCGGGCGTCTTGTCGGTGACGAGCTTGTTCTTGTTGATCTTGTCGTCGAACCTGCCGAGGCCCGTCTCGTCGACGGCCATCTGCGAGATCTGCTGCACGATCTGGTGGCAACGCGCGCGGATGGCGGCGATGACCCGGTCGCGGTCCGCCAGGTGCATCTCGTGGACGAGGATCTCGTGGGCGCCGCGGGCGGCCTTCACGGCGCTGTCGATGTCGTCGAACACGCCGCGCCTGGCGGAGCCGTGCACCGCGAACGACCGGCGCCCGCCCCCGCCGCCGATGGACGCGCGCCACGCGGGCTCGGGGGGCGTGGGGGCGCACACCTCGCCGCGGGCGGGCGTGGGCACGGGAGGCGCGCGACGCTCGAGCGCGGGGGCGAGCCGCTCGACCACGCGGGCGACGATCTCTTCCACCTTGCGGTCGTCGAAGCTCGCCATGGGTCAGCTCGCCGCTTCCGACTTCCGGTAGCGGGACTTCCCCTGCACCGTGATCTCGTCGACGATGGCCATGATGACGTGGTCGACGGGCTTGTTGCGCGTGACCTCGGTCTGCCGCGCGGACGAGCCCGCCGCGTAGAGCACGAGCTCGCCCACACCCGCGCCGACGGCGTCGGCGGCGACCACGACGGAGCTGGTGAGCTTGCCGTCGAGGTCCACGCCCCGCACGACGAGGAGCTTGATGCCCTCGATCTCCGGCTCTTTGCGCGTGGACACCACGGTGCCGACAATCTGCCCCATCAACATGGCTCAACTCCGAAAGGCGGGGACGAGCCCCCGCACGAAGCGGGGGACGAGCCCCCGCACGAAGCGGGCGACGAGCCCCCGCACGAAGCAGGGGACGAGCCCCCGTTCGAAGCGGGGGACGAGCCCCCGCCCTACTTCTTGGTGGCTCCGAGGGGAAGGACGTCGTCGATGTTGGCGTGCGGCCGCGGGATGACGTGCACGCTCACGAGCTCGCCGACGCGCTCGGCCGCGCGGGCGCCGGCCTCGGTGGCGGCCTTCACGGCCGCGACGTCGCCGCGGACGATGGCGGTGACGAACCCCCCGCCGTAGCCCTTCTCGTAGCCCACGAGGCTCACCTTGGCGGCCTTCACCATGGCGTCGCTGGCCTCGACCATGCCGACGAAGCCCTTGGTCTCGATGAGACCCAACGCCTGCCCAACCACGCTGTCTGCCATCTCTGTCCTCCGAGCTATTTGTCCTTGGACGTCGCCGGAGCGACGCCGGTGATGCCTTCGAGCGCGGCCGTCGCCGCGGCCGCCGCGCTGTCGATCTCGCTCTCGCTGCCCGCCATGTACAAGCGCCCGAAGGCGCCGAACGGCAGGAAGTCCACGAGGCGCACGTTGGCCGCTTTCTCGGCCTCGTTGGCGGCCAACGCGATGTACGCCGCGGGCTCGCACTCCATGATGAGCAGCGACAGGCCCGGCTCGATCATCGCGCCGAAGCGGATCTTGTCGATGATCATCGCGTGCATCGGCTCGATGGCGCGGATGATGGTGTTGGACACCACGCGCGGCTTGATGCGGTCGTCGACCTTGTTGCCGAGCTGCTTGAGGATGGCGTCGCCCGCGGAGAGCACCTCGCCCTTGTCCTCGTGGTGCACCTCGAGCATACCGTAGGCGCGCTCGACGACGAGCGTGGCCGGCTGCGCGCGCGTGTTCTTGAGCGCGGAGTCGAGCAGGCGGTGGATGGCCATGCCCGGCGCGATCTCGACGAAGAGGGACGCGACGCCCGGCACCGGGAAGTAGCCGCGGCACGTCGTGCAGATGTGCGCCGCTACCTGCGGCTGCAGCGAGTCGAGGAAGGTGTAGCTGCGCAGAGTCGCCATGATGGCGCGCGGAGTAGCACTGCGGAGCGGTCGGTCGCAAGCGGTACGAGCCACTTCGGACGCCGCCGAGGCGGAGACGTCCGGCGGTGCGGCGCAGTAGCCTCGTGGCATGTCGTCGCTGGTGGCCAAGGGACGCCGGATCGCCGGCCGGTACCGCCCCGTCCGCCGCCTCGGCGCGGGCGGCATGGGCGAGGTCTGGCAGGTCCACGACGAGTCCCTCGACGAGGACGTCGCGCTCAAGCTCATCACCCACCAGGCGGCCGCCAACGCCGGGGCGCGCTTTCGCCGCGAGGTGAAGCTGGCCCGGCGCGTGGTGCACCCGCGGTGCGCGCGCGTGTTCGACCTCGGCGAGGACGGCGGCGAGCTGTTTTTGACCATGGAGCTCGTGACGGGGACGTCCCTGTCGAAGCTCCTGCGCGGCTCGCCGCCGCCGGGCGCCCTGCTCGCCGTCCTCGCCGACGTGTGCGGCGCCCTGGCCGCCATCCACGAGGCCGGCATCGTCCACAGAGACCTCAAGCCCGGCAACATCCTCGTCGACCGCCGCGGCCACGGCGTGGTCATCGACTTCGGCCTCGCGCGCGATCTCGGGGAGCACGGCCCCGCCCTGACCCACGGCTTCATCGGCACCCTCGACTACATGGCGCCCGAGCAGGTGGCGGGCGACCCCGTCACCTCCGCCACCGACGTCTACGCGCTCGGCACCGTGATCTTCGAGTGCATCGCGCAGCGCGTGCCGTTCACCGGCGAGGAGGCCCAGCGCCTGATGGCACGGGTGGAGCGCGACGCGCCCCGGCTCGGCGACGTCGCGCCCGCCGTGCTGCCGCCCGGCCTCACCGCCGTCGTCGACGCGTGCCTGGCGCGCGATCCGTCGGCGCGGCCCGGCGTGGCCGAGGTGCACCGGGCGCTCGAAGACGCCGAGCGGCTCCTGCGGGCCAGCAGCGACGGCGTCGGGGACGCGCCCATGGCGTCCCTCGCCGGCGACGAGGTCACGCAGGTCGACGGCGTCGCCGTCGGCTTCCAGCGCATCGTGGTGCGGCCCTTCGCCGGGGGAGACATCGGCCCCCTGCTCGCCGAGGAGCTCGCCGACGCCCTCGCCCGCGGCGCGGGCATCGAGGTCGTCCCGCCGCACGCCGTGGGCCTCGAGCCGCACACGGACCCGGACGTCCACGCCCCCACCGCCGAGGAGCTGCCGCGCCCGCGCGCCCCCCGTGCCGCGCGCATCAAGCGCACCGAGCCCATCGAGGAGGAGGAGCGGGCGACGGCGGCCGCGTTCCACGCGCGCTGGGTGGTGAGCGGCACCGTCGAGGTCGTCGATGAGGGCCTGCGCGTCGACGCGCGCCTCGTCGACGACCGCGGCGAGGTGCTGTGGACGGACACATTCGTCGCCCGCACCGCGGAGCTCCTCGGCGCCGACGGCCTGCTCGCGCAGCGCATCGCCGAGGCGCTCCGCGTGGAGCTCGGCGCAGTGTCGGACCACGACGTCCCCGACGAGGCGGCGCTCCTGTATCTGCGCGCGCGACACGCGCTGCGCCGCTCGGCGGTGGTCGAGGTCGACGCCGTGCTCGGACAGCTCGATCGCTGCCTCGCGCTCGCGCCCGAGTACGCCCCCGCGCTCGCCGCGCGCGCCATCGCGTGCGCCCGAGCGCGCTTCGTCCCCACGTTCCACGGCAGCGCCATCGAGGCCGGCGACGCGGCGCAGGCCGTGGAGCGCGCGCTGCTGCTCGCGCCCGACGCCCCCGACACGCACTACGCGGCGGCGCTCCTCGCGGGGCAGGAGGGGAACACCGCCGCGTGCGTCGATCGGCTGCGCGACACGCTCTCGCTCGCCCCCGCCCACCCGCTCGCGCTGCAGTTCCTCGGGCGCATCGCCTGCGAGGTGGGCCGCGTCCGCGAAGGCGTAGCGAACATCCGGCGGGCCGTGCGCATCGATCCCGGGTGCGGCGGCGCGCTGTCCTCGGCCGCGCGCGCGTACGCCCTGCGTGGGCACATCGACGTCGCCCGCGACCTCCTTCGCCGCGCGCGCACGCTCGCTGACGGCCCCGACTGCTGGGCCGTGGGCATCCGCATCGCCGAGTACTGCGGCGATACGGCCGGCCTCGACGATGTCCAAAAGGCCATCGGTGAGCCCAACGACGCCCTCGGCGTCTTTCTCGCCACGCACGCGCGCCTCGTCGCCACCGGCGAAGGCCTCGACGAGATCCGCCAGCTCCTCGCGCTCGCAGCACAGCTCCCGCTGTCGCCGCGGACGGGCTCGTATGTCTGCCAGCTCGGCGTCGAGGTCTTCGCGCGCCGCTCCCCCGAGGAGGCGCTGGCCCACCTCGAGCGCGGCGCCGGCATCGCCGTGATGGACGTCGACTGGCTCCGTCGTTGCCCGCTGCTCGACGGCCTCCGCACCGAGCGGCGCTTCACCGCCGCCGCCGCGTGCATCGAGGAGCGGGCCCGGGCGGCGTGGCCGAGCGAGAAGCCGCGCCTCGAGCTGTCCTCCGACGCCCCGCTGAGCTGAGGCGCCGCACCCTTGTGGCGCTCGCGCGCGCCACGGTACACGGCGGGCATGGCAAACGCGCTCTCCGGCCGCACCGCGGTCGTCACCGGGTCGTCCACGGGCATCGGCTTCGCCGTCGCCAAGGCGCTCGCCGCCGCCGGCGCGGACGTCGTCGTCAACGGGCGCGACGAGAGCTGGCTCGGCGCCGCCGTCAAGCTCCTCAAGCACGAGGTCCCGGGCGCCACGGCGCGCAGCGTGGTGGCCGACCTCGGCACCGCCGAGGGCGTCCTGCTGTTGGTGGAGTCGGAGCCGCGCGCCGACATCCTCGTGAACAACCTCGGCGTGTTTTCGCCGGCGGGCTTCTTCGACATCGATGACGACGCGTGGGATCGCTACTGGCGCGTCAACGTCATGAGCGCCGTGCGGCTGTCGCGCCACTACACGCGCGGCATGGTCGAGCGCGGCTTCGGGCGCGTGCTGTTCAACGCCAGCGTCACCGGCGGCTTCCGCCCCGGCGAGATGGTGCACTACGGCACCACCAAGGCGGCGCTGCTCGGCTTGTCGCGCGGCCTCGCCGAGACGGTCGCCGGCAGCGGCGTGACCGTGAACGCGTTCATCCCCGGGCCCACGCGCACCGAGCGCGTCGGCACCGCGCTCGACGCCGACGCCGACGCCGCCGCGGACGCCCAGGCGCTGGTCGAGCGCGAGTCGTTGTTGAAGCGCTTCAACACGCCCGACGAGGTGGCGGCGCTCGTGGCGTTCCTGGCCTCGGAGGCGGCGTCGGGGATCACCGGATCGGCGCTGCGCGTCGACGGCGGGTTCGTGCGCTCGCTGCTGTGAACGGGCGGAGGTTCGCTCCGCTGGCGAGGGCGGTGTAGGCTGACACCCGTGCCTCTCCTCCTGTGCCTCGCGTTGCTGGCACCCGCCGGGGGGAAAATGTACCTGTCCATCGGCAAGGACGGCACGCCGGTGGTCACCGACTACCCGCACAAGCACGCCGTCCGCTACGCGCCGGGCGACTTCGAAAAGATCGCGATGCACGAACGGGGCATCCCCCACCGCGGCCTCGCGTTCGACGACGACGGCTTCGGCGGGCCTCCCGTGGTCATCACCCTGCGCGGCGCCCCTGCGCGCAGCACCAGCTTGGCGCCGCCGGCGATCGAGAGGCTCATCGCCAGGGCGAGCGCGAAGTACGGCGTGCCGCAGGCCCTCGTGCGCGCGGTCGTCGCCGTGGAGTCCGCGTTCAAGCCGGACGCGGTGTCGCACGCCGGCGCCCTCGGCCTCATGCAGCTCATGCCCGACACCGCGGCCGATCTCGGGGTGAAGGACCCGTTCGACCCCGAGCAGAACGTCATGGGTGGCACCCGCTACCTCGCGTTCCTCCTCAAGCACTTCGGCGACGAGGAGCTCGCCGTGGCCGCGTACAACGCCGGCCCCGCCCGGGTGGCGCGGGAGGGCGCGGTGCCGGACATTCCGGAGACCCGCGCCTACGTCCAATCCGTCCTTGGACTTCGCAGGGCGTATGGGGGCATTCTCTCCACGCGCTAGCCGACCGGAGGACTGGGGATGGCCGACACGGACAAGCCCGCACGCGACGAGGAGTTCTACTACCTCCTCACGGAGGGCTCGGAGCTGTTGCAGGCCGGGAAGGTCGACGACGCGCGCAAGCACTTCGAGCGCGCGCTGTCGATGAACCCGACCCACGAGCAGGCGCTCAACCTGCTCGGGCTCTCCTTGTTCCGCCTGAACCAGCTCGACCGCGCCCGCCAGATCTTCGCCGACCTCGTCCACAACAACCCCGTGGAGCCGTCGCTGCGGCTGAACCTGGCCATGGTCCACCTGAAGACCGGCCACCTCGACGACGCCAAGCTCGAGCTCGAGCGCGTCCTCGAGCTGTCGCCGGAGCACCCGCGCGCCACCAGCTATATGGGCCTCGTGCTCGAACGCCAGGGCGACCTCGACCGCGCCGCGGAGTTCTACGAGCGCGCCGGCAACAAGAAGCGCGCGGACGAGATCCGCGCGTACCGCCCCACGGCCACGGGCACGTTCCCGCTGCCGAACCTCCAGGCGATGATCGCCGCGGCCAAGTCCGAGCCGCCGAAGGAGGAGGCTTCTGCGAAGCCGAAGCCGGTCTCGTCCATCACGCCGCTCAACGCGGTGACGGGACAGGCCGCGTCCACGCCGCCCACGTCGGGGGCGGCCACGTCGGGGGCGGCCACGTCGGGGGCGGCCACGTCGGGGGCGGCCACGTCGGGGGCGCCCACGTCGGGGGCGCAGGCGGCGGCGCTCACGGCGGCCACCGCGGCGCACCTGAACCGCGACGAGCCGCCGCCCGCGGCGGACGCGGTGCAGAGCGTACGCGGCGCGTCGCTCGGCTTCACGCTCGAGGTCGACGAGCGCAACAAGAAGGCGCCGTCCCCTTCCGCGTCCCCTTCCCCGTCGCTCGTCCCCACGCAGACGCCGTCGGCGGCCACGCCCGCGGCGCCGGCCGCGCCGTCGCCGACCGCGCCCTCGTCGACCGCGCCGTCGCCGACCGCGCCGTCGTCCACCGCGCCGTCGTCCACCGCGCCGTCGTCCACCGCGCCGTCGTCCACCGCGCCGTCGTCCACCGCGACCCCGCGTGGCGCGCGCCTCGCCGCGAGCACGCTGCCCGAGATCATCGCCTCCGCCGTCACCGCGGAGGAGCCCACGCTCCGCGACGACGGCATCCTCGCGTTCCCGGTCCCCGACGTCGGCTACGTGCGCACCGACCTCCTGGTGGCGCTCGCGGGCCAGTTCGAGATCGAGCCGGTGAACCGCCGCTACCGGGGTAAGCGCACCGACAGCCTCTTCGGCGGCCCCGAGGCGGCCATCGTCGCCCTGCTCGGGCGGGGGCTCGCGCTGTTGTACCCGGACAAGCTCCACCCGCGCCTCGTGACGCTCAAGAGCGAGGAGCTCTACCTCGTCGAGGCCGCGCTGCTCGCGTTCACGCAGGGGCTCGTGTGGGAGAACGGCCGCCTCCCGTCGGAGAGCGACCGCGACCTCGACATCGTGCACCTGCGCGGCAGCGGCCGCCTGGTCCTCGGCACGCGGAGCCCGCTCATCTCGCTCCCGGTGCGCCAGGAGCACCCCGTCACCGTGCACGCCTCGCGGCTCGTCGGCTGGAACGGCCAGCTCGTGCCCTATCGCGCCCCGCTGCCCGGCCTCCCCGACGCCGCGCGCCGGATCCCCGTGGTGCGGTTCGAGGGGAACGGCGTCGTCCTCGCCATCTAGCGCCGCCGTCGTGGCGTTTTCGTGACGCGGCGGCGCGTCCGACGCTGGCGTCACGGCTGCGTTTCGCGCTACTAAGCGGCATGCGCTTCGTCGCCATTGCCGCCCTGTGCTGTTCGTTCGCCGCGCCCGCCTTCGCGCAGGCCCCGCCCGCCGCGGCGCCGCCGCCACCGCCGACGCCGGCCGCGCCCGCGGCCGCCGCCACCGAGGACGTCGAAGAGCCGAGCGTCGAGGAGCGCCGCCTCGTGGCGTACGTCGCCACCGGCGTCTCCGTCGCGAGCCTCATCTCCGGCGTCACCTTCGGCGTGCTCGCGCAGACCGAGTTCGACTGCGCCAAGGACGTCATCAACTGCAACAAGGGCCTGCAGAACAAGATCGTCGGCACCGAGCTGTTCGACATCCGCTCGGAGATCGAGCAGAAGGCGCTCGCCGCCGACATGTCGTATCTGTTCGCCATCGCCTCCGGCGTCGTCGCCACCGCCGGCTACCTCGCGGGCTTCGTGTTCGTCGACGAGGCCGATGCCACCGCCGCCCTCCCGCCGCCGCCCGCGGTCAGGCCGCTGCGGCTCGCCGAGGTGACCCGATGAGCCGCCTCGTCCGCGTCGCCGCCGTCGCCGCCGCCGTCATCGCCGCCGCCGGCGGCTGCACCCTCCTGCTGCCCACCGACGAGCTCATCACGCCCTGCACCGTGCAGCAGGACTGCGACGACGCCCTCGGCGCGGGCTTCGAATGCAAGGAGAACGCGTGCCTCCCCGTCGATCAGAACGACGGCGCCGAGGGCGAGGGCGAGGGCGAGGGCGAGTAGCCCTCAGCCGCCGCTGAAGAGCGCGCGGGCCCCCTCCTCGTCGAGGATGCCGAGCTCCTCGCGCAACTGCTGCTCGCGCGCCCACGCATCGGGACACAAACCACGGGCGATGGCTGCGAGCTCCGGCGCCTCCACCCGGCGCATCCGCGACAGGGCGGCGTCCAGGACGTCGCGGGCGTGGGCGGCGGTGACGACGTCGCCGATCTGTGGCTCCCTCCCTCCGAGGGCTCCGAGGTACGGGTCGAGCATCACCTGAAAGAGCTCCTGCACGCGCGCGTCGTCGCGGACGCTCGGCTCCTCCGGCGGCAGCATGCGCACGAGGCTCTCCACGATGGACCCGCGCCCGTCGGTGAGCGGGGCGCGCGGGAAGATGGGCGGCAGCACGGCGAGGGCGCCGTCCCAGGTCACGGCGAAGCTCTCCGGCCCCGCGTCGTGCTCGTGGGCGCGAGAGAGCCACCGCGCGATCCACGCGGCGATGTGCAGCGCGACCTCCGGCTCGAGCGCGCGCGCCCGCGCGCAGATCAGGCGCAGCGGCACCCCGTCGACGGGCTCGAGCACGCGCAAGGCGCCGTCGCGCGCGAGGACGGCGAGGCCGCGGCGCACGCGGCCGCCGGGGTCGAGGGTCAGGCACGGCCAACGCCCGGGGGCGCCGACGCCGGCGCAGTCGAACAGCAGGGTGCTCGGCGAGACGCGCACCCTGCGCTCCAGCGGCCGCGCGTGTACGGGGTCGAAGCGCACCGTGACGCCGAGATCGGGCCAGCCCACGCGCGCCCCCGGGCGCAGCATGCGCCAGCCGGCGTTGTCGATCGGCTGGCCGTCGACGACGGCGCGGTCGCCGAAGGCGTTGGCGGCCCAGCCCTCGGCGCGCTGCACGAGGTCGACGCGGTGGGCGAGCCGCGCTTCGCGGGAGACGCGGACAAGGACGTCCCCGAGGCGCCCGATGCCGTTGCGTTCGCTGCTGAGCAGATCGACGGCCTGCCCGAGCGCCGGGGCCTCGACGAGGCCGCGCCTGTCCTCGATCAAGGTCACCGTCGCCCGCTGCATGCGTGAAACCTATCGTCGTCAGCCGAGGATCGAGCGGAGCGCCTCCGCCGACGTCAGCCGCGGCGCGCAGCCCGCCGCCGCCAGCTTTGTCGACGACAGCACGAAGGGGTGCATGAGGTACGGCAGCATGCTCGCCGGCGCGCGCAGGTGCGGCGGCAGCACGCGCGCGAGCGCGTCGAGCACGGGGGCGACGAAGCGCACGGGCACGTCCAGCACCCGTTTGCCCGCGATCTGCGCGACGTCCTCGAGCGCGAGCCAGTCCGCGCTCGCCACGTTGAACGCGCCCTCCACGGACGCGGTGGCGAGGAACGCGAGCGCGCGGGCGACGTCGTCGACGTGGACGAACTGCAGTTGCGGCCGCCGCCCGTCGAGCGCCGGCAGCAACGGCGACGAGCGGATGATCTCCGTGAGGTAGTTGCGCGCGCCGCGGCCGTACACGATGGCCGGTCGCGCCACCGCGCGGGCGAGCCCGCCGCCCTCCGCGGCGAGCACGTCCTCCTGCGCGGCCTTGTCGACGGCGTAGGGGAAGTCGGCGTTGGGGCGCACCGGCGTGGACTCGTCGAGGGGCACGCGGTTTTCGGGGCGCGCGCCGTAGACCACCGCCGACGACGCCAGGACGAAGCGCGGCACGCCCGCGGCGCGCGCGGCGCGCACCACGTTGCGGGTGCCGTCGACGTGGAGGCGGCGCATCGCGTCCCGCTCCCCGGGCGCCGGCGGATCCACGCGCGCGGCCAGGTGGACGACGGCGGCCGCGCCGCGAAACAACGGCGTGAGCTGTTCGACGGCCGCGGGCGTGGCGATGTCGACCAAGGGAGCGACGTCACGATCAGGCGCGGCCGCCGCCCCCGGTCGCCGATCGACGACGACGACCTCGCGACCGCCGGCTCGCAGCAGCTCGGCCACGGCCCGCCCGATGAACCCCGCGCCGCCCACCACGACGACCCGCACGCGCTCCATGCTCGCGCGATTAGCACGTCGCCGCAGGGAGCGTCGCGTGGGCGGACCCGAGCGCCGCCACGCCCTCGCTCACATCTGAACCTCGCCCGAGGGGCCGTAGCGGCCCGGCGGCGGCGCCGCCGCCGCCGCCCACCGCACACACAGGTCGAAGCGCTCCTCGGAGAACGCGCGCATGGCGATGACGGCGCTGCGCCTCACTGATGCGAGCCCGGCCTCGGCCGCGCCGACGAGCCCGTCGCGAAACGCCAGATAGTCCTGCACCGCGAGCACGCAGAGCCCCGGGCCCTGCTCAATGATACGGATGCTCGCGCTCGACCCCGACATCCGCGCCGCCGTCGGCGCGACGCGCAGGAGCGTGCCGGGGCTCCTCATGGCGACGCCGAACAGGACGCGCGACAGCGGCGACGACATCAGCGCAGGAATGCTCAGCCAGCCGGTGCGCCGGAGGGCCTCCCGGATCGGCGCGGTCGGATAAAGCGCGCGCGCGACGTCGCGTGTCCCGCGCAGCGCCACCCGGAGAGACACGTCGTCACGAGGGTCGGGGACGCGACGGATGCCGGCGACGTCGCAGCCCTGCCGTCGCGCAAAGTCGACGAGGTAGTGGAGGAAGAAGCCCCGGATGCGGCGGTTCGCGGGGACCCGCGCGATGAGGGCGTCGGTATCGAGCGGCTCGGAGGTGTCGATCGGGGTGAAGCCGTCCACAAGCAACCCATCGGTCGAGCGACGCGAACCTGAAGCCCGAACGCCCTAGACTCGCCCCGTGACCATCCACTTTGCGCCCAAGGATCTGGCGGCGTCTCTGAAGGCGCTCGGCCTCGCCCCCTCGTCGCTCGAGAGCCCGCACGAGGCCGCGCGCGCCGCCCTCGACGCCGGCGGCGAAAAGAAGACCGCGCACATCCTGCGCGACCTCGACGACGCGTCGCTGGCGCACCTGCGTGTCCTCCTCGGCGACACGGGCGGCGTGAAGGGCGCGCCCGCCGGTCCGCCCCCGAAGCGACGAACGGGCGCCGGCCTCGACGAGGTCCACGCGCGGCTCAGCGACGCCACGCGGCCGGCGGAGGCCGAGCGCGCGCGCGCGCTGTACCGGCCGAGCAAGAAGACCCCCTCGCGCTCCTTCGAGCGCTTCCTGCTCCACGCCGGCCGCCTCCACGACGCCCTGAGCGGCCCGGGGCTCGAGGCCATGCTCCACGATCCCAAGGCCGCCGAGGACGTGCGCAAGCACCTCTTCATGCTCGAGGGCCTCGTGCGCTTCTATGAGGACCGCGGGCCCAAGTCGAAGATGGAGAGCGCGCTCGCCGACATCAAGGCGCTCGAGGACGCCCTCGGCGCCTTCGGCTACGCCTGCGACATGAAGGCCGCCGGCGACCGCATAGACGATCTCGCGGACGCGGCGCGCGACGCGCTCGCCCATGGCGTGGCGCGTGCGCAAGAGCAGCTCACGCGCCTCGTCGACGACGGGTGGCGGCCCGACGGCGAAGGGCGGGTGCCGCGCGTCAACGATCTCGTCGACACGTTCGCGCGCATCGACTTCGGCGGCCCCAAGGAGGACCGCGCCTTCGTCCGCGAGCGCCTCGAAGACATGGCGGACAAGCTCGCGGGCAAGGCGCTCGACATGGGCGACCTCGAGGGCGGCATCCACGAGCTGCGGCGGCGGCTGCGCTGGATCCCCATCACGCTCATCGCGCTCGACGGCCTGGTGGCCCTCGACGAAGACGCCGGTGGCCCGTTCGCCGCGCTCAAAGACGCGCCGGTGGCGCAGACGCCGTTCGCGCGGCTGCCGGCGCCGGCGGGCGTCGACCAGGAGCGCCTCACGCTCGCGTGGCCCATGTTCCTCGCGCTGTCCCAGGCCATCGGCGACCTCGGCAAGATCAAGGATCGCGGCCAGGTCATCGAGGGCATCGCCGACGCGCTCGTCGACGCCGGCGTGCCCGAGGCGCAGGCCCGGGAGCGCGCCGAGGCGCACCTCGGCGATCCCGGCGGCATGGCCGCCGTCCACGAAGACGCGGCCCGCCTCTACCAGGACCTGAAGGACAGCGGCCTCTTCGACGCCCTCGCGCGCGCCTTCTGACGGCGCCCCCGCCCGACGGCCGTCCGGTCGGGGCGCGGACCGGTGTCAGGGGCGATAATGCCCCCGGTGAACCGCAAGGCAGCGCTCCTCATCGCCGCCATCGTCGTCGTCGTGGGCGGCGCGACGGCGCTTGCGTGGCTGCGCCCGACGCTGCGTACCGCGGAGCGGGGGCGGCGCGAGCGCGAGCGCGCGGAGCGCGCGGCGGCGCACGTGTCGCCGCAGTGGCGCGCCGACGTCGACGCCGTGCTCGCCGACACCGCGCTGTGGGCGGTGCTGCTCCCGCAGGGCCCCGCGCGGGACGCCGCGCCGTACCTGGCGGACCGGGTGTCGTGGGATCGCGCGCCCGCCGCGCACCCCCCGAAGATGCCCGCGGCCACCGCCGACGCCCTCGCGCGCGACAATCTGTTCATGCACGCCGACGAGGTGCCGCTTACGGGCCTCGACACGTCGTGGATGCGTCCGTTGCCGCGCTACACGGTCTGGGACCTGGACGCGTCGCCGCCGCGGACGGCGGCGCCCGACGACTCGCTGCTCCTCGCGGCGCGCCCCGAGGTGCTGCCGCTGTTGCGCTGGGGGCGGGCGCGGCTCGTCCAGGGCCTGGTGCGGGGCGACGTCCAGGCGGCGTCGGACGAGGTGCGCGCGCTCGCGCGCTTGCTGTGGTCCACGGACCGCGCGCTCGACGACGCCGTCGCCGCCCGCCTCATCGCCGACGACGCCGCGGCGCGCGCTGCCGGGCGCCGCCTCGGCGACGCGCTGACGTCGCCGGAGATAGCGACGGCCGCCAAGCTGCAGAAGGTGACGGAGTCCGAGGGGCTGCTCTTTCAGGTCTACACACCGGCGAGCCTCACGCACTTCGAACAGACCGACGTCGTCTTCTGCGGCGCCCTCGCCGACGGCGCCGCCGCATTCCTCCTCGGCGGCCGCAGCTTCGCGCGCCACGCGGGCCGGCGCGCGTCGATCGGGCGTGCGCTGGCACAGAGCCCGTGCAGGCTCACGCGGATCCGGCGCCAATGGGCCACCGGCGGCGGCGCGCTCCCCACCACCGACGCGCGCTCGCTCGTCTCGTCGTGGCTCGAGGACGCGATCATCGCCGTCGTCGCCATGCCGCCCCGCGGCTACTTCGCCGACGCGCTCGAGGCTTCCCCCTGAGCGTCGACGGGAGCGTCGATCCGCGCGGGCCCCCGGCTCGGTCCTTGCGACGACGAGCGGCCACCGCGCACCAACGAGACACGGCGTCCTTCCGGTCGCGAGAGGCGCGAGCGGCGTGTACAAAAGACGTGATGCGCCTCGTCCCCGCCCTGCTCGTGCCCCTCACGGCGGCGTGCGCGCCGGCGTTCGACGTCGACGGCGCGCGAGAGGTCGGGGCGATCCAGAGTGAGCACGTCGTGGGCCGCGACGGCGGCGCGAGCGTCCTCGTGGGCGACAGCGACGTCTGGATCTTCGGCGACAGCTTCGTCGACACCGCCGACGCCGACGGCAGGACGTTTCACTCGAGCTCCTCCGCGGTCACCGGCGACCTCCGCGCCCGCGACGGCCTCGACGACTTCGCCGCGCCCCTCGATGACGCGGGCTCCCCGCTGCGGTTCCTCGACGAGACCGCGGACGAGCACGCCTTCAACCTCGCGCACCTCGATCACGACGGCGCTTGCGACGAGGATCCCTGCGGCGCGCGCAACGTCACCTGGCCGGGAACGACGGTCCACGACGTCGTCGGCGACCGCTTCATCACGTTCTACCAGCGCATCCACGCGGAGCCCGGCGACTACAACTTCCACGGCACCGGCACGTCGCTGGCGTTCTGGTCGACGCTCGAGGAGCGCCCGCAGCGCGTGGAGCCGCCGCTGTTCGCCGAGGACGAGCCGGCGTTCGGGACCGCCGCGGCCGTCGGCGACGACGGCCTCCTGTACGCCTTCGCCTGCGACAGCGAGGGCCTGTCCACGCCCTGCAAGCTCGCGCGCGTCGCGCCCGCCGACGCCGGCGACCGCGCGCAGTGGACCTTCTACGACGGCGGCGGCTACGTCGACGACCTCGCCCGCGCCGCCTCCGTGCTCGATGGAGCGCCAATCATGACGCTCGCGAAGAGCGCGCACCTCCACGCGTGGCTCGTCGTATACTCGGCGCCGCTGTCGAGTGACGTCGTCGCGCGGGTCGCCGACGCCATCGAGGGCCCCTGGTCCGCGCCGGTCAAGCTCTTCACCGCGGACCACGCCGACGATGGCAACGTCTACGACGCCTACCTCCACCCCGAGCTCGCCGGCGGCGACGGCGCCCACCTCGTCGTCAGCTACTCGCGCGCCGACGGCACCTTCTTCGGCAGCGTGACCGTCCTCGAGGACGTGGCCCTCCGCTGACGCTCACCGGGCGAGCGCGGCCATCCACGCAAACAGCGCGAGCGGCTTCATCGCAGGCGCGCCGGTGAGCTCGCGGGCGACCGCCTCGACGTTGACGGCGATGCGCTCGGGCTCGCCCCACGACGCCCACGGCGCCTCGCGAAACGCGCGCGAGCCGAGGATGTCGCGGGCGGTGTCGAACGCGGAGGCGCCGGCGGCCAGGCGCGGTCTGGCCTCGGCCTCGACGAACGCCAGGTAGTCGCGCTGCGCGGCGATGGCGGCGTTGTCGGCGACCGGCCCGTGGCCGGGGACGACGACCGCCGCGTCGAGGGCGAGCAAGCAATCGCACGCGGCGACGAAGCGCGACACGGGGCCCGCCCAGACGATGGGCGTGCCGCGGTGAAACAGGAGGTCGCCCGTGAACAACACGCGCTTGTCCGGGAGCCAGACGGCGACGTCGCCGCGCGTGTGCGCCGGCCCGAGCTCGAAGAGGCGCGCCTCGACGCCGCCGACGGTGAGCGTGAGCGCGTCGTCGAACACCTCGGTGGGCGGCACCAAGCGCACACCGCCGAACTCGAACCGCTCGAAGCCGCGCAGCCAGTACGAGGCGAGCGCGTGCGCCGACGCCGGGCCCACCGGCACCGCCGACGTCACCGCGCGCGGGAGCGCGCGCAGCAGGCGCATCGCGCGGTTGGCCCACGCCATCACCGACGGCGGCACCTCGCGCATCTCGTCGCGCGCGCGCCGGGAGGACACGATGCGCACCCCGGGCCTTCGCTCGAGGACGGCGCCGTTTCCGTAGCAGTGGTCGCCGTTGGCGTGCGTGTTGACGACGACGTCGACGACGCCGAGCGAGCCGGCGGCGTCGAGCAAGGCGCGCGTGCGCCCGGCGTCATAGAGCGTGTCCACGAGCAGCGCCGAGCCGCCGTCGCCGACGACGCCGGCGTTCGACAAGCCCCACGAGCCGTCGGGCTGCAGATAGGCGGCGCAGCCGGGCGCTATCTCGACGAGGCCGCTGTCGCTGGACGACACGGCGCTGTGCTATCGCCGCCGCCCCCGCCGCGAAAGGCCCGCACATCGTCGCCGACGCCCGCCGGGACGACGCCCGTCGACGACGCCCGCCGGGAACGACGCCCGCGGGGAACGACGCACGCCCCTCGGCCCGGCGGGGTGCCGGGCCGAAGGGCCGAGCGCGGCGGAGCGGGTGTGGGGTGCCTCGGGCGCACCCGCTCCGCGGATGGGTGAGCGACCGGAGCCGCGCGGATCAACTCCCAGAGAGAGCGGCCGCGCGGATCACGCCTCGCCGGCGCGGGCCGCGGGCGCGCGAGCGACGACCTTCTTGTCGGCGTCGCCGTTCTTCTGCGCCTCGGCCTTCACATCCTTGGGCGCATCCTTCGGGAGGTCCTTGGGCGCGGCGACCGCGTACATGGCCTCGATGGCGGCCGTGTGCTTCGCGCGGATCTCGGCCTCGACCTTCACGGCCATCTCCGGATGGTCCTTCAGGAAGAGCCGGGTGTTGTCGCGCCCCTGCCCGATGCGCGTGCCCTGGTACGAGTACCAGGCGCCGCTCTTGTCGATGACCCCGAGCTCGGCGCCGAGGTCCACGAGCTCGCCGAGCTTGTTGACGCCCTCGCCGTACAGGATGTCGAACTCGGTCTCCTTGAACGGCGACGCGAGCTTGTTCTTCACCACCTTCACCCGCGTGCGGTTGCCGATGACCTCGTCGGCCTGCTTGATGGCCCCGATGCGGCGGATGTCCAGGCGCACCGACGAGTAGAACTTGAGCGCGTTGCCGCCGGTGGTGGTCTCCGGGCTGCCGAACATCACGCCGATCTTCATGCGGATCTGGTTGATGAAGACCACGCAGGTGCCCGAGCGCGAGATGGAGCCCGTGAGCTTGCGCAGGGCCTGGCTCATCAAACGCGCGTGGAGGCCGGGCAGCGAATCGCCCATCTCGCCCTCGATCTCCGCCTTGGGCACGAGCGCGGCGACGGAGTCGATGACGAGGATGTCGATGGCGCCGGAGCGCACGAGCATCTCCGCGATCTCCAGCGCCTGCTCCCCGGTGTCCGGCTGGGAGATCAGGAGGTCGTCGGTGCGGACGCCGAGGCGCCGCGCGTATTGCACGTCGAGCGCGTGCTCGGCGTCGATGAAGGCGGCGATGCCGCCGCGCTTTTGCGCCTCCGCGATGACGTGGAGGGTGAGGGTGGTCTTGCCGCTCGACTCCGGCCCATAGATCTCCACCACGCGCCCGCGCGGGAAGCCGCCCACGCCCAGGGCGAGATCCACGCCGAGGGAGCCGGTGGGGATGGCCTCGATGTCGCCGGCCATCGACTCGGTGTTGCCGAGCCGCATGATGCTGCCCTTGCCGAACTGCTTCTCGATGTTCGCCACCGCGAGCTCGAGGGTCTTCTCCCTCTCCTTCCGCGTCGCCGCGTCCACCTGACCGTTGTGGTTTCCGTTGCTCTTGCTGTCGTTCTTGTCGCTCGCCACGATTGTGCTCCTTGAAGGACCCCTGAACACTTGTTCAAGGGTAACGGAAAGTGCCGCGTTCTTACAAGGACATCCGTGTGGCGATGCCGAATTTTGCGCTGATCCCGCCGGGGCCTCAGAAGCCGGTGAGCTTTTCCTTCTCGGCGAAGGGGTCGCCCTTGTTCGAGTAGACCGTCAGCACCTCGCGTTGGGCGAACTCGTCGTCCTCGCGCGCCACCACCGTGATGACGTTGACGCCGGGCTTGAGCTTGACCGTGTGGCGCAGGACCGCGTTGGTCGGCCCGCGGCTCTTGAGGCTCTCGAAGTAGACCTTCTGGTCGCCGACGAAGACGTACGCGTCCTTCACCGGGCCGTCGTCGTCGATGTGGGCCTCGACGTTGTAGGTGTCGCCGTCCACCGTGGCCACGGGGCCGCCGGTGAAGCTGATGCGCGGCGGGTCGCGCCCGTAGACGAAGGAGAGCCCCTGCGGCTCGCCGTCCGCGCCGAGCACGATCTTGCCGCGCGCCGGCGCCAGGCCGGCCGACGGCACGTAACCGAAGAACGGCCCGAGCTTCACGCGCACGAAGCCGTTCACCTCGGCCACCGCGTCGAAGCGGGTGCCCGGCGCCGCCTTGGCGATCACCGCGCTCGTCGACTCCGCCGCCGCCAGCACCGACGCGCCCGCGTTGGCCTCAACGACCCCGCGCTTGCGCTTGACGGTCTCCTTCACGCTCTTGATCGGGAACTGCAAGCGCTCCACGAGCACGTCGCCGGTGACGGCGTCGAACACCTGCAGCCGCAGGTCGACCTTGTCGGCCTTGGTGTCGTGGTTGGGCTGCACCTTGAACGCGAAGCGGGCGACGCCGGAGCTGTCGGGCTTGAGCGCGTCGAGCTTCTGGCGGCCGGTCTCGATGAACGTCTCCGCGCCGCCGAGGTTCTTCAACAGCGCCGTGGGCTCCTCGGACACGCCGGCGCCGGTGTTCTTGATGCTCACCACGAGGTCCACGCTCTCGCCGTCCTGCAGCAGGCCGTCGCCGTTTCCGCCGCGGGCGTCGTCGATGAAGAGCGCGTACGAGAAGCGCGGCCGCGGGATGCCGTTGATGGTGACCGGGATGTCGAGGGTGCCGAGGGACCGCTCGTCATCGGCGAAGCTCAGGCGCACGAGATCACGCCGGGCCTGCAGCTCCTTCGGCACCTTCATGTTCACGGTCCACTGGCGGGCCTCGCCGGGCGCGAGCTTGCCGTAGAGGAACTCGTGGTCGGAGAAGAGGCCCATGGTGGCCTCGGTGTTGGCGCGCACCCGGTACAGCGGAGCCGCGCCGGCGTTCTTGGCCTGCACCACGAGCTTCAGGGTACCTCCGGCGTCGACGGGCTCCGCCGACACCACGTTCATGGCCAGCTTGCCGTTCTGGTCGGGCCCGCGGGTCCAATCGACGCCGAGCTTCATGAGCGCGTCGTCGATCTTCTTCTCCTCTTCATTGGTGATGCTGTCGATGGCGGGCTTCACGCCGTCGAGCATCTGATCGTGCGACGCCACCGGCGCCTGCGTGAGCAGGCGGCGGCAGAGCCGGATCTCGAAGTCCTCGTGGAACTTGGACGAGGCGTCGCGGCGCTCCTGCTCGTCGGCGCTCACCTCTTCGGCGAGGTAGGCGAGCTTGTAGCGCGAGACGTGCTTCTTGATGCGCGAGTCGTCGAGGTGGCGGTCGAGGTCCTCCTCGCGCGTGTGCTCGTCGGGCAGGATGTTCAGGTCGTCGACGTCGTGGGCGAGGATGGGCGTGATCTGCACGTCCGGGGTGATGCCGACGCTCTGGATGCTCTCGTCGCCCGGCGTCAGGTACTGGCCGATGGTGAGCTTCAAAGAGCTCTGGTCGGGGAAGTCATAGAGCTGCTGGACGGATCCTTTTCCGAAGGTCTGGTCGCCCACGATGATGGCGCGGCCGCGGTTCTTCATGGCGCCCGCCACGATCTCCGACGCCGACGCCGAGCCGCCGTTCACCAGCACCACGAGCGGCAGGTCGATCTTGCCTTGCTTGTTCTGCGCGCGGATCTCGCGGCGCTCACCGCCGGTGCCGCCCTCCTGGGTGACGACGATGACGCCGTCGTGCAGGAAGAGGTTGCTCACCTCCACGGCCTGGTCGAGGAGGCCGCCGGGGTTGTTGCGCAGGTCGAGCACGAGCCCGGACAGGTGCGTCTTCGCCTCCTTCTCCATGTCTGCGACGGCGGCGGCGACGTCGTCGGCGGTGTGCCCCTGGAACTGCTTGATCTTCACGTAGCCGAGCTTGGGCCCGGGCGTGCCGTCCGCGTTCGCGGGAGAGTCGAGGAGCTGGTGGGTGACGCTGTCGACGCGGATGGTGTCGCGCACGATCTCGAAGCGCTGCGCCTCCTCCCAGCCCTTGCGCATGATCCAGATGATGACGCTGGTGCCGGGCTTTCCGCGCAGCCGCTCGACGGCCTCGTCGAGGCCCATGTTCACCGTGGACTCTTCGCCGATCTTCACGATCTTGTCCTGCGCCTTGACGCCGGCGCGGTCGGCGGGCGTGCCGTCGATGGGGGAGATGACGGTGAGGGCGCCGTCGCGGATGGAGATGACGATGCCGAGGCCGCCGAACTCGCCCTTGGTGTTGAGCTTCATCTCCTGGGAGAAGCGCGGCTCGAGCAACACCGAGTGCGGGTCGAGCTTGGAGAGCATTCCGTTGACGGCGGCGTACTCGACGTCGCGGCGATCGACCTCGGGCGAGATGCGCGTCTCGAGGAACCGGAACACGTCGCGGAGCTTGAACGACAGCTCCCACAGCGACGTGACGTCGTCGAGCGGGAACGTGCGCGTCTCGCTCCCGACCGTGACCACCACCTCGTTCTTCTCGTCCTCGACGAGCACCTCGGGCACGCTCTTTTCGACGGCGTCGAGGGACGCCAGGAGCATCTCCTTCGGGCGGATGCGCTGCGGCTCGACGTACTGCTCCTTCACGAGCAGCACCACGCGGTTGAACACGCGCAGCGAGGACAGCCGGTAGTCGGGATCGACGTCGTTGGCGTGCGCTTCCGTGGAAGCCGCAACGAACGCAATTCCGGTCGCGAGCGTGAGCGTCGAGACCGCGAGGAGGAGAGCCTTCCGCATGACTGTGAACGTAAGGTCTCTCCCCGTGTTGCAGCAAGCCGACGACGGGCATCGACGTTCCGTCGGTGCGTACACACGGCACGCGCAGGCCGCCTGACACCTCCTGTGTGTTGCTGCCCGGCTCTTCCCGGGGATCGGCTCTTGCCGGGGATCGGCTCTTCCGGGGCGGATCGGGCTCGTCGCCGGGGGGCGGCCGGCTCTCCCGGGGGGGCGATCCTCTCGTCCCGCGGGGGATCGGCTTTGCCCGGGATCGGCTATTCCCGGGGGGATCGTTCTGTTCGGGCGCCGGCGGCGACGGCGCGCTCGGCTCCGACGTCTCCTCGGGCTCGGGGTGCGCGACGCCGTTGACGCCGTTGCCGTCGGGGTGCGCCGATGTAGGCGCGGGCTGCACGGCCGGATCGGGGGGCGCGGCCTCGGCAGGCGCGGCCTCGGGCGGCGCGGCGGGCGCGGCCTCGGGCGGCGCGGCGGGCGCGGCCTCGGCCGGAGCGGCCTCTTGCGGCGCGGCGGGCTCGGGCGGCGCGGCATCGGCGGGCGCGGCATCGGGGGGCGCGGCCTCGGCGGGCGCGGCCTCGGCGGGCGCGTCCTCAGGGGCGGCCGGCGGCGCGGCCTCAGGGGCCGCGGGCGGCGCCGCGTCTGCCGGAGCTGTCGAGACGGGCGCGTGATCCGCCGGCTGCGGCGGCTCGGTCACGGGCGGCGGCGCGGGCGGCGCCGGCGGCTCCTGCGTCTGCTGGTGCGCCTGCTCGTCTTCCGCGTTGGCGGCGGCGATGTCGGCGGCGGAGATCGGTTGGGTCGTGCGGCCCGCGTCGTCGATCACCTGCTGCGCCTGCACCTCTTGCGTGCCGTCCGGCGTCGCCGCCACCGGCACGAGGGACTCGATCTGCGCGATGGAGACCTCTTGCGTGTGCGCCGGCGCCTGGAAGTCGTGCGCCTCGGCCTCGATCTGCGCGATCGAGACCTCCTGCGTCACCCCGGGCGGCGGCGGTGGCGCGGCCGCGTCCGTCGGCGGCACCGGGCCCGACTGCTCGGGCACCGGCGGAGCCGTGTCGCTCTCGGGCGGCAGGTCCGCGAGGCTCATCACCTTGGTGATCGACTGGAGGCGCTGCTCCGGGACCTCTTCGCCGTCGAGGTACGCGGGCTTCGGGTTGCGCCCGCGGGTGAGCGCCGCCTCCATGGACGCCTGGAGCCACGCCTTCCAGCGCGCGCGCGACTCCTCGGCCTCGCCGTTTTTCACCTCGGCGAGCTGGCCGATCGCCTGCGTGAGGGTGCCGCGCTCCGGGCTGCCGGTGGTGAACGCCTCGCCGAGGCGGTTGGCCACGCCGACGATCCACGTCACCGCCGTCTGCGTCTTCTCGACGAAGCCGGCCTGATCGAAGTGGGGGCCGCGCGCCTCGTGATCGCTCATCGAGAGAGACGGCGGCATCGCCCCCGCGGCGCCGCGCGCGTCGGCGAGGGGCCCGAGCTCGGCGGCGAGACCCTTGAGCCAGCGCCCGAGGGCGGCCTCTCCCGGGCCGCTGCCGTAGACGCGCTTGAGCGCGCGATCGACGTGCTGGAGCGCGCGCTTGTTGGCGTCGACGTCGGCGAGCTCCAGGACCGGCTTCCATTCGTGCTCGAGGTGACCGGGCACCGCCGACTGCAGCCACAGCCGCGCCTGCGCCCGCTCCACCGCCGCGCGCTGCGGCCCCTGCAACGACGCCGTGAGCACGCCGACCTTCTCCTCGAGCATCTCGTGCGACAGCACGCCGATCCCGAGGGCGAGCCGGGCGAGGGGCCCGACGGCCGCGTCGTCCGGCGACAGGAGCTGGATGATCACGTCGAGGTGCGGCTGGCCTGGCGTGGGCGCGAGCAGCTTCTGCCAGCGCGCGGCCTCGCCGCCGCGGGAGAAGAGCCTGCGCAGCCACGACATCCCGCGGCGCTCGTTCTCGGGGAGGCCCGCGAGGGCGGCGCCGAGGGCGACGAGAGCTGGACGACGTCCAATCGCCTCACCCGGCAGAGGGTGTAAACCCTCCGCAAAGCGCAAGCGTCGCGCGAAAGCAAGATGGAGGAAGAGGTCCGCCATGCCCGTCGCGCCAATCTAGACCCGAATGGCGGCTGGCACCAAGCACATGACGGAGGTGCGACACAAACCCATCGGAAGCTTGCGTGACCCGGGGGGCCTGGTAGCGTCCGCCCCCCATGAAGCTCTCCGTCGTCTCCGGCGCTCCCGACGCCCGCACCGCCAATCTCCTTGTCTACGCCGCGTTTGCGGCCTCTTCCCCGGACGCCGAAAGCAAGGGCCCCAAAGGGAAGAAGCGCAAAGGCAAGAAGAAGAAGAAGCGCGACGACGACGACGGCGGCGAGCGCCGCCCCGACTTCGGCGGACACCTCGGTGACGTGGACGAGGCCCTCGGCGGGCTCCTGCTCGAGACCGCGGCCCGCGAGGGGTTCACGGGCGAGGCGGGCCAGACATTCTCCATGCACACCCACGGCCGCGTCGCGGCGTCGCGCGTGCTCCTCGTCGGCCTCGGGGCCGCGGAGAAGCTCACGGTGGACGCCTTCCGCAAGCTCGCGGGCGCGGCGGTGAAGCAGGGCCACAAGGCCAAGGCCAAGCGCGCGGTGGTGGTGGTCCCGGAGGCCGGCGAGATCCGCCAGGAGGCCCGCGTCACCGCGGCCGCCGAGGGCGCGCTCCTCGCGGGCTACCGCTTCGACAAGTACTTCACCAAGGACAAGGACAAAAACGCGCCCACGCTCGAGGAGGTGGAGATCGCCGTGTCCTCTCGCGCGCGCCACGAGGAGGCGCTCGACCGCGCCCGCGCCGTCGCCGACGGCGTCAACCTCGCGCGCGACTGCGTGAACGAGCCCGCCGGCACCCTCAACCCGCAGGAATTCGCGCGGCGCGCGCAGGACGCGGCGCGCGCCTTCGGCTTCAAGGTCACGGTGCTCGACGAAAAGGACATCGCGGCCGAGCGCATGGGCCTGATCCTCGCCGTGGGCGCCGCCGCCATGCCGTACTCCCCGCCGCGCGTCATCAAGCTCGAGTACCGGCCGGCGAAGAAGGCCAAGAAGCACATCGCGCTCGTCGGCAAGGGCGTCACGTTCGACTCCGGCGGCCTCGACATCAAGCCCGCCGACGGCATGCTCGACATGAAGGTCGACATGTCCGGCGCCGCCGCCGTCCTCGGCGCCATGGCGGCCGTCGCCCGCATCCAGCCGCGCGTCGCCGTCACCGGCTACATGGGCTGCGTGGAAAACGGCGTCGGCGGAAACGCCTATCACCCGGGCGACGTCATCAAGTCGCGCAAGGGCTTGACCGTCGAGATCAACAACACCGACGCCGAGGGCCGCCTCGTGCTCGCGGACTGCATCGACCTCGCGATCACCCAGGAGAAGCCCGACGTCCTCATCGACCTCGCCACGCTCACGGGCGCCTGCATGGTGGCCCTCGGGCCGGGCACCGCCGGCGTGTTCTCCGAGGACGACGAGCTCGCCGAGGACATCCGCACCATCGGCCGGCGCGCCGGCGAGGACTTCTGGCGGCTCCCGCTCAACGACGCGCTCATGGAGCAGCTCAAGAGCAGCCTCGCCGACACCAAGAACACCGGCCTGCGCTGGGGTGGCGCCATCACCGCGGCGCTCTTCCTCAAGCAGTTCGTCGACGGCCGCGCCACCTGGGCGCACCTCGACATCGCCGGGCCGGCAGACACCGACAAGGAGACCGAGTACGTGCAGAAGGGCGGCGTCGGCTTCGCGGTGCGGACACTTGTCGGCCTCATCGACCCCCACTAGCGACACAGATGTCGCGGTTGTCACCGGCGCTCGCGCGCAACTCCCTGGAATTGCGTAGATGTGGTGGTTGGCGCGGCGGGTGCTGAAGGGCAGGCGTCGCCTTTCGAGGCCGTAATCGTAGATGGAATGAGCAAAAGAGGCCCTTGCGGCCTCTTTTGCTTTGCTACACAAGCAGCGGCGGCGACGCCTTCTTCCGTTCGCCCCGACAGAGCCAGTCAACGGCGCCCTTCAACGGCCTCCCGTGCCCCCAAGCCGCACCCGCGCAAGACAGGGCACGTCGCGAGAAAACCCCCAGAGAACCATGACGACCGACGAGACCCAACAGCACCGCCCCCGTCCCCAACAACAGCCGCCGCCGCGCCCGCAGGGCCCGCAGGCGCCCACGGTGAACCCGGACGTGGCGCCGGTCGATTTGTCGGCTTTGAAGCAGTCGAAGATCCCCGAGCTGCACGCCATGGCCTCGGAGAACGCCATCGAGCTGTCGTCGGGAAACCTGCGCAAGCAGGACGTCATCTTCGAGATCCTCCGGTGGCAGAGCGACCAGTCGGGCGCCATCGTCGGCGCCGGCGTCCTCGAGACGACCAACGAGGGCTACGGCTTCCTGCGGGAGCCCGCCTACAACTACGAGCCCTCGCCGGACGACATTTATGTCGCGCCTTCGATCATCCGCGGCCACGGCCTGCGGACGGGCGACACCCTGGTCGGGCTGGTGCGCCCGCCCACGGAGAAGGAGCGCTACTACTCCCTCTACAAGGTCGAGAAGGTCAACGGGCTGCCGGCGGCGGACGCCAAGGCCAAGATCCCCTTCGAGAACCTCACGCCGCTGTTCCCCGAGGAGCGCTTCAAGCTCGAGACCAAGGCGGGGAACTTCTCCACGCGCATCATCGACCTGCTCTGCCCCATCGGCAAAGGCCAGCGCGCGCTCATCGTGTCGCCGCCCCGCGCCGGCAAGACGGTGCTGATGCAGGACGTCGCCAACGCCATCACCGCCAACCACCCGGAGGCCACCCTCATCGTGCTGCTCGTCGACGAGCGCCCCGAGGAGGTCACCGACATGCAGCGGAACATCAAGGGCGAGGTGATCTCCTCCACCTTCGACGAGCCGCCCACGCGCCACGTGCAGGTGGCCGAGATGGTGATCGAGAAGGCCAAGCGCCTCGTGGAGCAGAAGAAGGACGTCGTCATCCTCCTCGACTCCATCACGCGCCTCGGCCGCGCCTACAACGCCGTGGTGCCCGCGTCCGGCAAGATCCTCTCCGGCGGCGTCGACAGCAACGCGCTTCAAAAGCCCAAGCGCTTCTTCGGCGCGGCGAGAAACGTCGAGGAGGGCGGCTCTTTGACCATCATCGCCACCGCGCTCATCGACACGGGCTCGCGCATGGACGAGGTGATCTTCGAGGAGTTCAAGGGCACCGGCAACAGCGAGGTCGTCCTCGACCGGAAGCTCATGGAGAAGCGCATCTTCCCCTGCCTCGACATCAACAAGTCGGGCACGCGCAAGGAGGAGCTGCTCCTCGGCGAGGCCATCGTGAACCGCGTGTGGATCCTGCGCCAGCTCCTGCATCCGCTGAACGTCATCGACTCCATGGAGTTCCTGCTGTCCCGCATGAAGGGCACCAAGTCGAACCAGGAGTTCCTCGACTCGATGAGCGCCTGACGCGTCACGGGCCGGAGCGCGCGCGCCGCCCCCCGGCGAGCGCGCCGCGCCTCCGGGCGTCCGCTATTGGCAGCCCTCGCAGGTGAACGTCGCCGGGCAGCTCACGAGCTGAGGGACGCCGTTGGGGTTCGGCACCAGCCCGTCGCCGAACTCCTTCACGATGAGCCACGCGGCGCGCTCGGTGGACAGCGTCAGCCCGCAGGCGTTCCCTACGTCGGGCGTGGCCACCACCTCGAACGCGCCGTCGGGGAGGTGGACGCGCACGATCTCGGCCCTGTCCTCGACGATGTACGTGAGGAAGTCCTCGCCGTTGTTGCGCTCGAGCACGCCGACGGCGCCGATCTCGTTGCAGCCCTCCGGCACCGGCGGAAATGCGTTCGGCGTGGCCAGGCGCTCCGTGAAGCCGGTGGCGTGATCGATGATGTAGATGAAGCGGTTGTCGACGACCGCGCTCCTGCCCGCGCCGGAAAAGATGGCCGAGAACCCGACCGGCCCGATGGTGAAGCCGAGCGGGTGCGACTCGAGGACGCTGCCGTCGCTGACGCTCACGCGCATGATGTCCGTGGCGTCGTCGCCGAAGCCGCAGACGTCGCCGCTGCAGCCGAGCGCCCACAGCGAGTCGTCGAGCGGGTCCGTGAACATGGCCTCGGTGAAGCCGCCGTCGTTGCTGGCGGTGGTGAAGTCCGTCGACGCCGTGTCGAAGAGCGTCCCGTCCATCATCCAGAACACGGAGCCGCCCGCGGTGGCGAGGCCGCCCGACGGCCCTCGGGCGGGGTCGAGATCGAGGCCGGTGCAGCCCGACGTCGCGAGGGACTCGATGTGGTGCTCGGGGATGTGCGCGCACGAGCGCGCGATGCAGTCTTCGTCGGCGGCGCACGCGGTCTGACAGTCGCCACAGTTGTCGTCCCCCCCGTCGAAGTCGGCGCAGGTGTCGCCGCAGCGGCCGTCGTAGACGACGGGGTCGCACAAGCAGGTCCCGAAGCACGACTCGCCGCCGGTGCAGACGTTGCCGCAGCCGCCGCAGTCGAGCGGGTCGCTGGTGACGCTGTGGCACGCGCCGTCGCAGAGCGTGGCGGGGGGAGCGCACGCGCAACTGTTGTCCGTGCACAACGACGCGGGGCACGACGCGAGGATCTCCTCCTCGTTGGAGAACTGCGAGCCGAACTCGGCGTGCAGGAGGAAGCGGCCGTGGACGGGGTCGACGGTGACGCTGCAGGTGTCGCCGAGCGCGTCAAAGCCCTCGACGAGCTCCTTGTGGCCGTCGTTGACGCGCACGCGCACGAGGCGCGCGCCGGCAGCGACGTACGTGAGCCAGTCCTCGTCGTCGAACCGCTCGAGCACGCCCCAGAACGCCCAGGTCTCGCAACCGACGGCGTCGTTGGTGTCCACGATGGTGGGCCCCAGCGTGACGTGGCCGGTGGCGATGTCGATCAGATACACGGTGCCTTGCACGCTGAGCGCGACGCGGCCGACGCCGGAGAAGACGCCGACGTCGCCGCCGTCGAGCCCACCGATCAAGGGGACGTCGAAGTCGGTGATGGGGCCGCTCGGCTCACCGGTGTCGAGATCCACGCGCTGCAGCGCCTGCACGTCGCGGTCGCCGCTGTTGAAGTGGCTGCCATCCTGGTCCACGAAGCTCCACACGTCGCCCGTGCCGAGGTCCGAGAACAGCGCGTCGAGCTGGGTGCCGCCGCCGAGGAGGTTCTGTTGCGACAGCGCCGCCACCTGCGCCTGCACGGTGGCGGTGTCGCCCGTGTACAGCACGGTGTCGCCGGCCCACGCGATGCCGCCGCGGTCGTCGCCGTTGCCGGAGTTGACGTGACTGGCGGCGGAGCAAGCGAGCGTCTCGACGGTGTCGATGCGCAGGACGGCGTTGATGGGCGCGTCGCCCTCGCCCTCGCCTTCGCCCTCGCCCTCGCCCTCGCCCTCGCCCTCGCCTTCCTCGCCCTCGCCCTCGCCCTCGCCTTCGCCTTCGCCCTCGCCCGCGCCCTCGACGGGAACGACGCAGCGGCCGGCGACGCAGGTGTAGCCCGTGGCGCACCCGTGCTGGTCGTCGCAGCGCTTGCCGGCGAGCTCGACGTCGAGGGTGCACGCGCTCGCCAACGCGATCACGCACACCGCGAAGAGGACCAGAGCCGAGGGGAGCGGCCGCACCACGCGAGCATAGCGCGCGCCCGTCGGAATTCCCGATGTGCGCGCAATGCCTACGCGGCAGATCGACGTCGAGGACGTTAGAATTTGGCGTGTTTGCCTCGGTCCTGCCTCGTCGCCCGGAGCGCATGGGCTTCGCCAGCTTGTGCGCTGTGATGGCGCTCGGCATCGCGACACCCGAGGCCCAGCCCGCCCCGGCCATCGACATCATCGCGCGCGGGGCGCACCCGGCCTCGGTGCACGCGGTGCGGAGCCTGTTGAGCGAGATGCGCATCGCCCCTCGCCTGCGCGACCGCCTGCGCGACGCGCGGCTCTCCATCATCATCGTGCCGCGCCGCGTGCCCCTCACCGACGTCCCCCAATTCGCCTCCCTGCGCGGCCACCGCACCTTCGACGGCCGGCTCTGGGATCGCGTGCGCGGCACGGGCGGCGTGCGGCTCGCGAACGGCCGCGTCGGCGTCGCCATCCCCGAGGAGAACCTGTTCGGGTTCGCCGACGACGCGTACCCGTCGCTGGCCATCGCCGTCCACGAGATCGCGCACGCCATCCACGATCGCGTCCTCACGGACGACGACCGCCGCGCCGTCGCCGCCGCCTACGGCGCGCGTCTTCGGAGCGGCGCCCCCTTCACCGACGCCTACGCGCGGAGCAACGTGCGCGAATACTTCGCCGAGGGCGCCAACGCGTTCTTCGGCCGGTGGCCGAACCGCGCCTACCGCGACGCTTCGTGGCTCTACGCCCACGACCGCGCCCTGTACGCCATCATGGTCCACGTCTTCGGCCCGCCCCGGCGCGCCCCCGTCGGCGTCGGCAGCGCCTGAGCGGACCCGTCGGCGCGCGGCGATCAAGCGCGCACCGTGAGGGCGAGCCCGACGCCTGACGCGCGCGACCACGTCGACAACAGCGCCATCTCCTCCGCCGTGGGCGCGCGATTCGCCAAGCCCTTTACCTGCACGACGACGCGCTTGGGCAACGCCACCTCGATGGTGACGCCCGTGTCCCCGCCGTCGGGCGCGGCCGAAAAGATCGCGCACGTGCCGCGCGCCACGCGCTCGGCGTACATCGCCACGCAGTGCCGCATGCGCGCGCCCTCGTCTTGCAGCGCGATGCCGCTGTCGATCTCCCGCACCGCCCACGTGCGCCCGGTCTCGGCGAGGCCGAACACGCCGCCGGCGACGCCCGAAGGCGGAAACGGCCCGAGGTACCGGGAGGGCGTCATGAACCGCGGCACCTCGCGGCGCGCGATCTCGACGACGCTCGCCGCGGTCCGCCCCGCGAACGAGAAGGCGACGTCGACGCGACGGCGGTGCGCGACGAACCGGCACACGTCGACGAGCTCGGCGTACTCGAGGCGAACCCGCGCGAGAAACGTGAGGAAGCGCGTGATCAGCGCCTCCTCCGCCGCGTCACCGAACGTGTCCATGGCGAGGTGGCCCGCCGCGACGCCGGCGACCGCAGGGTCGATGCGCGCGGCCGCGGCCTGCGCCTGCCGCACGGCGATGCGCGGACCGGACGACGACGACGTCGCCAGCGCGTGCGCGACCGCGCGCGTGACGACGACCGGGAGGCCGGCGTCCACGTAGCTGTCGCCCTGGGCGACGTGTGGGTAGATGAACGGCGGCGGCGCGTCGGCGTCGCCGCGCGGCGCCATCGCCGACGGCGGATGGATCATCGTCGACGTCGTCCAACGAGGCACCGGGTAGTGCGCGAACAGGTGGTGAAGCCACTCGAAGAGCTGCTCGCGTCCGCTGCTCGCGCGCGGCGCGTACGAGTCCACCGACCGCACGAAGCGACCGTGATGGAACGCGGCGCGCGCGAGGACACACGCGCCAATCTCTCTTCGGTGCGTTCGGGTGGTGAGCGCGTCGGGGCTGACGACGGCGGCGTGTGCGAGGACGCGGCGGGCGGCGGCGACGACGTCGTCGGGCTGCCCGTTCATCCAGGCGCGGGCCGCGGCAAAGCCGCGCAGGCGCGACGGCAGCGTGTGCTCATCGAGCAGCGCGTCGACGAGCGCCGCCTTTCCTCGGGCGCGCGCGCCGCGGCGGCCGGTGAAGCGGGGATCGCGGGGGTGGGTGGGCGGACGCGCGTCGGCGCGCCGCGGGAGGTGACGGCGTGACATGGGGACCTCGTCGCTCTTGTGTGGAACGCAGCCGGTGTCGTCGTCGGAGACGACTACCGGGAGGCGGGCAGCACGGCGAAGGCGAGGGAGCTCATGGCGTCATGGGACGCGCCCCGCCCGCGACGCATTCAAGGGCGGGTCAGTCCGCGAGCCGCTCGATGGGCGGGGGGGACCACCGGCCGTCGAGGACCTCGTCGCGAGGCCAGTACATGCGCAGCACCACGTTGAACGGGCCCGCCGGCGCCGGCAGCCAATTCGCCTCGCGCGACGCGCCCGGTGAATCGTGCTGGAGCGCCAGGTCGAGCAATCCGTCTTCGTTCCGGACGAGGGCGTCGCGGTCGCCGAGGACGCAGCGCCCGGCGGCGTTGTCGACGAGGTACTGGCGCTCGTCGTACATCGTGAGCGACCAGAACGCGCGCACCGGCGGGGTGCGCCCGGGCGCGAAGTGGACGACGTAGCGGTGGACGCCGTCGAGCGCCCGTCCGTCGGAGTCGACCGCCGCGCGCGCGTAGACGGCGTCGGCCGGGAGGTTGGCGCCGAGGCCGAAGCAGGCGACGGCGGCGCGCTTGTCGTAGTCGGTGCCCCAGCGGCCGAGGTCCCTCGCGAGGGACCAGCCGTTGACCGTTGCGCCGAGCGCCTCCCGCCCGCGGTCGATCCGCTCGAGGGCCTCCGCCACGCCCTCGCCGAGCTCGCCGGCGATCCCCGCAGGCGGGGCGAAGGATCCCGCGCGCGAGCCCGAGGCGCGCGAAGCGGGCGAGGACGGGCGCGTCCGCCCGCGCCGGCGGGTTCGCGACGAGGAGCGCGGCCAGGCGCCGGAAGAACGCGAGCGGCTCCATCAGGGCGACCTGCTCGGGCGGCGGGCGCGTGACGTCGACGCCAGGGTCCACAGGCGGCATCTCGTCGCCGCGGCCGCGGCCGCGCCACGCCGACAGCGGCGCGAGCGCGAGGGCGTCCTGGAAGCGGTGGACGGCGTCGTAGTCGGCCTTGCCGTTGGTCTGCGTGCGGCCGATGACCCAGGCCATCGCCGTCGGCGAGCGCAGCACCTCGTCGACGCCGGGCGGCACGGGCCCCGCGAAGTCCGGCGCCACGATCGCGAAGGTGCGCGCCGCCTCGCCGGTCGTTCGCGTCCCCGGGGACGCGAACACGTCCGTCCAGGCCGACAGGATGGGCATGAGGAAGTAGCGGCCGCGGCTCGGCGGGACGGCGAGGATCACGGGCTCGGCCTGCACGTCGAGCCACGCCATCGAGTAGAGCGTGTCCGCGTTCGGGCTCACCACCGACGTGAACGACGCGCCCGGGAACGCTCGCATGTGGATGAAGCGGTTGGTGCGCGCGCCCCCGAACGGGCCCTCGAGGTTCTGCGTCACGTCGCGCGTGACGTCCATCAGCACGAGCGGGTAGCCGTAGATGAAGGCGTCGGCCACGAGCTCGACGGTGTCCACGGGGGTGTGCTCGCTCGCGCGCATGGGACCTCCTCCGAGATCGATAGCGACCGCCGTGCCGGGATCGCGGCGAGCCGGTGATCTACTTGCCCGACGGCTGCGCGAGCGAGACGAAGGGCGACGCGCGGTCGCCGGTGACCTGCGGCAGCCGCCCGTCCCACTTCTCGAGCGTCTTCTCCGTCAAGCGGTACCGCGCGAGCTCGGGGCTGATGGAGTGGGCGATGATGCCGTTGGCGTCCGCCTCGCCCTGCGCGCGCAGCTTCGTGGCCTCCGCCTCGCCCCGGGCCTCCTCGATCTTCTGCTGCGCCACCGCTTTGGTCTCGCGCAGCTTGTTCTCGGCGGCGATGGCCTGCTGCGTCGTGGCGATCTTCTCGTCGATGCGCTGCTTGATGCTCGCCGGCACGCGGATATCGTTGATGAGCGCGAACGTGTCGACGGTGAAGCCCTCGGGCTCGAGGCGGTCCTTGATGGCCTTGGCGGCCTCGTCCTCGAACCTGGCGCGGCCCTCGCCGACGATCTCGTCGACGGTCATGCTCGCCGACGCCCGGGCGAGCGAGTCGCGCACGATGTCGCGGATCACGCCGTCCTTCAGGGTCTCCATCTGCTGGCGGTACTTGGTGTACACGCGCGGCGCCTGCGACTCCTTCATGTGGAAGGCGAGGCTGGCGTCGGTGTTGAGGGACACGCCCTCACGCGTGTTGATGGTGAAGCTGTCGTCGTTGGGGGAGCCCTCGGTCGGCGACTTGGTCCACACCACGCGGACCACGCGCACCGGGTAGACGACGATGGCGGTGGAGTACGGGTTGTACCAGACGCGTCCCACCTTCACGTCCGCCGACGTCACCTCACGATGGTCGCCGGTCTTGTCGATGACGATGCCCACGTAGCCCGGCTCGATGAGCGTGCACGCGCACGACGACAAGGGAAGGACGGCGAGGACGGAAAAGAGCGCGGCGCGCATGGTGACCTCCAGTTGGGATCACCGTACGCGCCGCCTCGTTCCAAAGCTGAGCGACGTTTGCACCCGCCGCCTGCCCGTGGCCTCAGTCGCGCGCGAGCGCGAGCCGCCCGATGACCGCCGCGAGCGCGCCGTTGGCGATGAGCCACGCGTGGTCGAGGAAGCCGTGGCCCGGGATGAAGCTCACGTCGACGCTGCCGAGCAGGCCGCGCACCACGAGGAACCCGGCGACGCCGAACGCGAAGCCCGCGATGGCCGGCCGCGCCTTCTTCACGCCGAAGAAGAACGCGAGCGGCGCGAGGGCGAGCAGGAAGCTGTCGAGGAGCGGGAAGTCGAACGCCGCCGGCCCGAACAGCGCGCTCGGCCACTCGGCGATGGGCTCCGCGAGCACGGGCACGCCGAGGAACCGGAGGAAGAACAGGCCCGAAGCGCCCATGAGCATCGCGCCGGCGAAGCCGAGCGTGAGCCGGCGCGGCGACGGCAGCCCGCCGTCCTTCTTGCGCGCGGAGCGCACGGCCAGGAGGCCGAAGAGCGCGGCGAGCGCGAGGCCGCCGAAGTCCTGGTCGCTCGTGGCCTTCTTGGCGGCCGCGGCGACGTCGAGGCCACCCGCGCCGTAGCGGATCTTGTCCTTCAGGTCGTGCGCGGACGCCTTCAGCACCTTCTCCACGCGATCGGGGTCGGTGACGCCGAGCCCGATGACGATGGCGGCGGCCGCGGCCACGTGCGGCGTGGCCATCGACGTGCCCTGGAACGGGAAGAAGCCGTGCTTGCTCGGGTCACCGCGGGCGATGGTGTCCTGCAGGACGCCGTCGGGGATGCCGTCCTTGTTGAGGTCGACGCGCGTGTCGCCGCCGGGGGCGGCGATGTCGAGCTCCTTGCCGTAGCTCGAGTAGAACGCGAGCTTCCCGTCGGGGCCGAGCGCGCTCACGGCGACGCTGCCTTCGTAGGCGGCGGGGTACTCGACCTTCTGCCGCGCGCCGTTGCCGGCGGCGCAGACCACGGTGACGCCCTTGTCGTGCGCGTACTTCACGGCGCGCGCGAGGGTGGAGCTGTACATGCCGCCGCCGAGCGACATGTTGATGACCTTGGCGCCGTGGTCGGCGGCCCAGCGGATGCCGTTGGCGATGTCGGCGACGGAGCCGGAGCCGCCGTCGGACAGCACCTTCACGGGCATGATCTTGGCCTTGTAGGCGAGGCCGGCGACGCCGAAGCCGTTGTTGGTGGACTGGGCGATGGTGCCGGCGACGTGCGTGCCGTGGCCGTTTCCGTCCGAGGGATCGTTGGTCTTGTTGACGAAGTTCCACCCGTCGACGATCTCGGTCTCCTTGAGGTCGGGGACGCGCTTGTACTTGGAGGCCTTGCCGTTGGCGAGCTTGCCCGGAGACACGCCGGTGTCGACGACGGCGACGATGACGCCTTCGCCGTGACCGACGGCCCACGCGTCCTCGGCGTGGACCATGTCGAAGTGCCACTGGCTCTTGTACATCGGGTCGTTCGGCTTGCCCGGGCCAGGCTTGGCGGGCTCGAGGGCGGCGCCGCGCTCGAGGTCCTGATCGAACAGGCGGTACTCGTAGTTGGGCTCGACGCTCTCGACGTCGCTGCGCGCGGACAGGATCTCCCGGGCGCGCGCCATGTCGGCGGCGTCGCCGTGGAAGACCCACAGGTTGCCGTCGGCCACCTTGGTGGTGTCCTCGAGATCGAGCCCCGTCTGTTGCTCGATGGCCTCGATGTCGGCGTCGCTGAGGCCGTCGGCGAAGTCGACGACGAGGCCGTCGACGTCGCCGTCGTCCCCCCCGTCCTCGTCGAGGGCGCCGTCGTGGGGGCACGCGAGCGCGGCCGGGGCCGCGAGGGCAAACGGAAGCAGGGCGGCGGGGAGCGCGAACAGACGGGACATGTCGACCTCTGGGCCTGGATGCGTCCAAGCGTAGACACATCCTAGCGAGGGACCATTCCCGCCGCCGCCGACACCGCTTTTCTTCACACAGGTGAGACAGGCGCACACACGCCGCCACCCTGCCCCCGCCGGCACCCGGCGGCGCCCGCTGTCGCCGTGTCGCCGTGTCGCCGTCTCGCGTCGCGCCGTGGCGCGGCGGCTCGTCGCCACCGCGCCGCTTCGGGGCGATTGAGCCCAGGGGACAGCGCTGGTACGTCGACGGCCATGACGTTCGGAAAGCCTGTCGCCGGCGCGGAGCTCCGCAGCCGGTTCTTGAAGTTCTTCGGGGGCAAGGGGCACCACGTGGCCCCGTCGAGCGCGCTCGTGCCGCAGGGCGACGCCACGCTCTTGTTCACCAACGCCGGCATGGTGCAGTTCAAGGACGTCTTCACCGGCAAGGAGACGCGGCCATACACGCGGGCCACGTCTTCGCAGAAGTGCGTGCGCGCCGGCGGCAAGCACAACGATCTCGAAAACGTCGGGCGCACCGCGCGGCACCACACGTTCTTCGAGATGCTCGGGAACTTCAGCTTCGGCGACTACTTCAAGGCCGACGCCATCGACTTCGCGTGGACGTTCCTCACCAAAGACCTCGGGATGCCCGTGGACCGCCTGTCGGTCACGGTGTTCGAGGGCGACAAGCAGACGCCGCCCGACGAAGAGGCCGAAGCGCTCTGGAAGAAGATCGGCGTCGCCCCGTCGAAGATCACGAGGCACGGCGCCAAGGACAACTTCTGGCAGATGGGCGACACCGGTCCCTGCGGGCCATGCACCGAGATCCACTTCGACCGCGGCGAGGTGAAGGGCGCCTTCGGCGGCGACGACCCCGAGGGCGACCGCGTCGTCGAGGTGTGGAACCTCGTGTTCATGCAGTTCGACCGCGCCGCCGACGGCTCGCTGTCGCCCCTGCCCCGCCCGAGCGTCGACACCGGCATGGGCCTCGAGCGCCTCGCCCTGGTGATGAACGGCGTGGCCTCCAACTACGACACGGATCTCCTGCGACCGCTCGTCGCCTTCTGCGAGGAGCGCTCCGGCAAGAAGTACGGCTCCACGGACTCCCCCGACGACGTCGCCATGCGCGTCATCGCGGACCACGCGCGGGCCACCGCGTTCCTCGTCGCCGACGGCGTCCTGCCCGAGAACATCGGGCGCGGCTACGTGCTGCGCTCCATCATGCGCCGCGCCATCCGCTTCGGCGAGCACCTCGGCCTCAAGGACGTGTTCTTCCACGAGGCCGCCGGCAGCGTCGTCGACATGATGGGTGAGCACTACGGCGAGCTCGTGCGCGCCCGCTCCCTGATCGAGAAGGTCGCCTCGTCCGAGGAAGACGCGTTCCGGCGCACCCTCAAAAAGGGGCTCGAGCTCTACGCCGCCGCCACGCAGACGCTGAAGAAGGGCGCCGTCATCCCCGGTGACGTCGTGTTCGACCTCAAGGCCACCCACGGGTTCCCGCAGGACATGACCGCGCAGATGGCGCGCGAGACGGGCCTCGACGTCGATTGGGCGGGGTTCGAGAGGGCCGAGGAGAAGCACGCCGAGGTGAGCGCCGTCGACGACGCGTTCAAGGCCGCCGGCGGGGCGGACGTCTTCAAGATCCTCCGAAACGAGCTCGGCGCCACGCAGTTCGTCGGCTACGACCGGCAGAAGCTCGACGACGCCAAGGTCGTCGCCGTCGTCATGAACGGCAAGCGCGCGGACGCGCTGAAGGAGGGCGAGCAGGGCTTCGTGCTCCTCGACCGAACGCCGTTCTACGGCGAGAGCGGCGGCCAGGTCGGCGATGCCGGCACGCTGACGTCGGCGAACGGGGCCGTGCAGGCCTCGGTGGACGACACCAAGAAGCAGGCCGAGCTCCACCTGCACGCCACCCACGTCGAGACGGGCACGCTCAAGGTGGGCGACGTCGTCAGCGCCGTCGTCAACACCGACATCCTCGAGCGCACGCGCAAGAACCACTCGGCCACGCACCTGCTGCACTACGCGCTCAGGACCGTGCTCGGGGATCACGTCACGCAGAAGGGCTCGCTCGTGGCGCCGGAGCGGCTGCGCTTCGACTTCTCGCACTTCGAGCCGCTCACCGCGCCGCAGCTCCAGCAGGTCGAGGACATCGTCAACGACCTCGTGCTGCAAAACGTCGAGGCCGGCGAGGAGGTGCTGCCCTTCGACGAGGCCAAGAAGCGCGGCGCCATGGCGCTGTTCGGCGAGAAGTACGGCGACACGGTGCGCGTGATGACCTTCGGCCCGTCCGTCGAGCTGTGCGGCGGCATCCACGTCCACCGCACCGGCGACATCGGCCTGTTCCGCATCACCAGCGAGGGCCCGCTCGCCGCGGGCGTTCGCCGCATCGAGGCCGTCACCGGCAAGGGCGCGCTCGAGCACGTCCGGCGACAGGCCTCGTTGCTCCAGGAGGCCGCGCGCGCGCTCAAGTCGTCGGTCGACGAGGTCCCCACGCGCGTCGAGCGCCTGCAGGAGTCCCTCAAGAGCGCCGAGCGCGAGCTGCAGAAGGTGCGCGACAAGGCCCAGGCGGCGGCCGCCGGCGACGCCGCGGGCGGCGCCGTCGACGTCGGCGGCATCAAGCTGCTCTCGCAGCGGGTCACCGACGTGGATCCCAAGAACCTGCGCGACTACGCCGACAAGCTGCGCGCGCAGCTCAAAAGCGGCGTCGTCGTCCTCGGGGCGCCGGTCTCCGACGCCGAGGTCAAGGTGCTCGTCGCCCTCACCCCGGACCTCGTCGGGCGCCTCAACGCGGGCGCCATGCTCAAGGAGCTCATCGCCGTCGTCGGCGGCCGCGGCGGGGGCAAGGCGGACTTCGCGCAGGGGGGCGGATCGAACCCCGCCAAGCTCGACGACGCGCTGGCGCTCGCCCACGCCCTGGTCAAGAAGGCGGCGCCGGCGGCGACGGGGTAGGACGGCGTCGCATCCGGCGGCGAGCGGACGGCGCTGTCCGGCAGGTGACACGGCGTGGCCGGCGGTGCGAGGGTCGTACCTCGGCGACGACAAGGTGGGTCGGCGGGCCCGCCGGGACGAGAGGGCGAGGGATCAGTGGCGGGCGCGTTCACCATCGCCACCCGTTTGGAGTTCGTCACCCTCGACGAGCTCGAGGCGGGCTTTGCCGATCGCATCGGCGGCGGCGCGCTCTTTCTCTCGCGCGGCCTCCTGGGCGCCGCCGATGAGCTCTACGTCGGCGCCTCCGTCCACGTCGAGATAGAGACCGCCCGCGGCGAGCGCGCCCTCACTGTGGACGGCGTCGTCGCCTGGGCGTACCCGGCGCACCCGCGGACGCCGCCGGGGCGGGAGGCGGGCGCCGGCATCGTCATCGATCGCCACGGCGACGACGAGAGCCGGCGGCGGCTCGAGCGCATGCTGCGCCGGCCGGGCGCCGGCGGCAGGGTGCGTCCGCCCGGCACGCGCCTGAAGCTCCCCGCCATGGCGCTGCGCGCGCCCACCCCCGCGCCGCGGACGCAGGTCGCGCGGCCGGTCACCATCCCGCCGTCGCCGCCCGTCACCACGGACCCGGGGGCCACCGATCCCGCCGCGATCGTCCCGGCGCGCCCGGAGCCGCCTGATGTCGAGCCCGTGAGCGAGATCCGGGCCGCGCCGCCGCTGCCGGCGACGCTGCTCGAGCCGGGCGGGTTGCCGCCCGCGCCGCAGCCGCGCGTCATGGCGATGCGGATGTTCAACATCGAGACCACGCCGCTGCCGGCGCCGGCGCCGCCGCCGCCCCAGGAGGCCGAGCCCCTGCCCTCGGCCCTCGAGGCGCCCGCGCTCTCGGACCTCCCGCCAGAGCTTCCCCCGGATCTCGCGTCGGACCTCAGGTCGGAGCTGACGTCGGAGCTCACGTCGGACCTCAGGTCGGACCTCAGGTCGGAGCTCGCGTCCGAGCTCGCGTCGGCGGCGGACGCAGGGCCTGAAGACGCGGGGCCTGAAGAGGCCGCGCCCTCCCGGGTGTCCACCGAGCTCCCCGAGCTCGCCGACGGGCGCCCCGACGGGCTCCCGGGGGAGCCTGAGGACGAGCTCCCGGCGGCGCACCCCGGCGCGCTCTCGGGCGCGATGCCCTTCGCCGGGCTCCTCGGGCTCGCCCCGCCGGCCGCCGCCGTGCCCGTCGTGCGCCCGGCCGTCGTCGACCCGCCGCCGCCCGTCGCCGGCCCTGGCGCCGACGACACCCGTGCCGGAGACGGCCCGCTCGACGCCCCCACCATGGACGGCGGGCCGCAGCTGTCGTCGCTCGACGGGCTGCCCGACGCCGGGGCGATGCCCGGGCCCCACGCACCCGGGGCCTTCGAGCAGCGGTCCACGGACGTGGACCTCTTGCAGTCCCTCGACGACGCCGACTTCTTCCCGGCCGAGCTCGAGGAGCAACGGGCCCGCCTCGCCCGCGCGTTGCCGCCGCCGCCGGAGCCGGTGGACAACCCCGCGCTCTCCGAGGAGACGGTGACGTCGTGGAGCCAGCTCGACGACCTCCCGTCCGCCGACGCCGACGTCGAGCTCATCGGCGACGACGACCCCGCGCCGCCCGTGCTCTCCCGCCCCGAGGGCGTCGACGAGGACACCGCTGTCCACGACACCACCGACGGGGCCAGCCTGCCGAGCCTCGACCCCCTCGACCTCCGCACCGCCGAGCACGCCGTCGTCGCCCTCAACGACCCGAGCACCGGCGTCGGCGTCGTCGACCACACCACGGCCGAGTCGGACGGCGTCGAGGGGTTCACCTCCCGCTCGTCGCCGCCGGAGGAGGCGCCGGCGCCGCGGGCGTTGCCCTCGCTCGAGCCGTATGCCCCCGCGGGCGAGCCCGCCGCCGGCAACATCGGCACCGCGTTCCTCTTCTCCTTCAAGCGCGGGGACGATCCCATCAACGCGGTGGAGGCCTTCGCGTGGCCCAAGCAGGGCACCAAGCGCTGGAGCGCCATCGACGTCGCCCGCGAGGACGGCAACGAGGCCGCGCTCGACGCCGCCATCGCGTCGAGCCCGTGGCTCGCGCGCGACGCCTCCGCGGGATCCTTCGGCTCCTCTCACACGGACCCGGGCGTGCGCGTGCAGGACGTCGTCACCAAGGCGGTCGCCCTGGCCGCGGAGGAGGACGACGGCGCCGTGTTCTCCGACACGCCGGTGCGCCCGGCCATGCAGGCGCCGCCGCTCGAGGATGACACGTCGGGGGAGACCACCGTCGACGAGACCTTCGCCGGCCGCGAGGACCCGCCGCGCGTCATCGACGACGAGGCCGAGACCGACCGCGACATGAAGCGTCCGCCCTCGAAGGCGTCGCCGGAGGCGCGGGCGCGCCTGAGCGTCCTGCAACGCTTCCTCGGCGGAAACGGCCGCCGCTCGTAGGCGCCGGCGGCTCGGTGCCCGCCCTGCGGCTCGACGTCAGCCCTCGACCTGCACCTTGGTGAAGTCCGCGACGTCGACGAACACGCGCTCGATGCGCGCGAGCAGGCCCAGGCGGGCGTCCCGCAGGGCGACGTCGTCGGTCATGACCATGACGTCGTCGAAGAACCGATCGACGCGCGGCTTCAAGCTGGCCGCCTCGGCGAGCATGGCGCGCCGCACCTCGAGGTTCAGCTCCCGGCTCTCCCACGGCGCTGCTCCACCCCTGACCCGGGCGACCTCGCGCGAGAGCTCGAATCTCAGCGGGCTCCGTGAGCGCGCCGTCGACCGTGGCCTGCCCGTCGACGGAGATGCCCTCGTTGCGCGCCTGCTTGAGGATGTTCCCCACGCGCTTGAAGGTCTTGCACAGCGACGTGAAAGCGTCGGGATCGCGGGCGCGCAGCTCGGCCAACGCGATGGCGTTCTCCTCGACGTCGGGCAGGACCTCCACGCCCGCGCGCGACGCCATGGCGGCGTCGACGATGTCGGCGGCGCCGGCGAGCCCGCGCGCCTCGCAGCGCTCGATGAGCACACCGCGCACGCGCCCGCGCACGAATTCCGCGGCCTGGCGAATGACGGTGACGTCGTCCGCCTTGGGCAGCTTGCCCTGCATGCGGTACGCGGTCATCGCCGCCATCGCCAACTCGGGCAGCGGCACCCGCCACGCACGATCCATGAGCACGTGCGACACCGCGATGGCCGCGCGCCGCAACGCGAACGGGTCGGCGTTGCCCGTGGGCGCCCGGCCGATGCCGAGGATGCCGACCAGCGTGTCGACGCGGTCGGCGATGCCGACGAGCGCGCCCTCCACCGTGCTCGGCAGCGCCGCCCCCGCGTGCCGGGGCGCGTAGTGCTCGTCGATGCCGCGGGCGACGTCGCGGTCCTCGCCGTCGCGCAGCGCGTAGGTGCGGCCCATGACGCCCTGCAGCTCGGGGAACTCGTTGACGACGCCGCTCGTGAGGTCGGCCTTGCACAACATCGCGGTGCGCCAGGGCGCCTTGGGATCCACGCCGATCCGCTCGCAGATCTTGGCGGTGATCATCGCGATGCGGTCGGTCTTTTCGCGCAGCGTGCCGAGGTCGCGGTGGAAGACGACGTTCTTTTCGTCGTCGACGCGCGACGCGAGCGTCCGCTCCAGATCGGTCTTGAAGTAGAAGGCGCCGTCCTCGAAGCGCGCGCGCAAGACGCGGGCGTTGCCGGCGGCGAGCGCGGCCTTGTCGAGGCTGTCGCTCCCGGCGACGACGACGAAGGCAGGCAGCAGCTTGCCCTCACCGTCGACGACGGCGAAGTACTTCTGATGCTCACGCATCTCGGACACGAGCAGCTCGGCGGGCATCTCGAGGAACGCCGCGTCGAAGCGGCCGAGCACGGGGAACGGCTTCTCCACGAGGTTCTTCACGATCTCGAGGAGCTCGTCGTCGCGCCGGAGCGCGCCGCCGGCGTGGCGGGCCAGCGCCTCGGCGCCCTCGACGATCATCTGCCGGCGCTCGTCGCGCGACAGCACCACCTGTCCGCGCTCGAGCGCGCGCCGGTATTCGCTCACGCTGCGCACCACCACCGCGGCGGGCGCGTGATACCGATGACCGCGCGTGGTGTCGCCGCTGACGACGTCGGCGAAGCGCACGGTGAGCGGCTTTTGGCCGTAGAGCGCGAGCAGCCACTGCACCGGGCGCGCGAAGACCTGCTTGTGCGTGGCGCGGGCGTCGCCCCACGACATGGTCTTCTTGAAGGGGATCTTGCCGATGAGCCCCTCGAGGAGCGCGGGCAGCACGTCCTCGGCGGGCGCGCCCCGCTCGCGCTTCTTGGCGCCGACGACGACGCCCTTCTTGGACTCCTTGCGGAACACGTCCTCGCGCCGCAGGTTGTTCTTTCGGAGGAAGCCCTCACCCGCCTGCGTCGGCCGGTCCTCGCCGTCGAAGGCGATGTGCCACGCGGGTCCGGTGATCTCCTCCTCGAGGTCCGCCTGCATCTGCGCGACGTCGCCGACGATGACGCACAACCGGCGCGGCGTCCCCTCCGCGACGACGTTGCCGTGTGGCAGGCGAGCCGCCGTGAGCGCCTCGTCGACGGCGGCGCCGAAGAAAGCCAGCGCCGGATCGATGAAGCCCGCGGGGAGCTCCTCCGTGCCGATCTCGAAGAGCAGCTCAGGCATGCCCCACCTCCTTCGACGTGAGCGCCACCTCGCCCGACAGCGCCCCGGGGAGCGGGATGGCCTCGGCGGGCAACAGCGGCGCGAACAACGCGCGGTCCTCGGGCGAGAGCATCGGGAACCCGCGCTGCGCGCGGCTCGCCAGATATCCCTCGGCGCAGCCGCGCGCGAGGGTGCGGATGCGGCCGATGTACGCGGCGCGCTCCGTTTGGCTGACGACGCCACGCGCCTGGAGCACGTTGAACGTGTGCGAGCACTTGAGCACGTGCTCGTACGCGGGGAGCACGAGGCCTGCCTCGAGCAGCCGCTGCGCCTCCCCCTCGAATTGGCCGAACTGCTCGAGCAGCACGGCGACGTCGGCCTGCTTGAAGTTGTAGTGGGACCACTCCCACTCGTCCTGCTTGTGCACGTCGCCGTACGTGATCTTCTGGCCGCTCGGGAGCACGGCCCACACGAGGTCGTACATGTTCTCGACGTCCTGGAGGTACATCGCCAGCCGCTCGAGGCCGTACGTCAGCTCGCAAGAGACGCGCGGCAGCTCGATGCCGCCGCACTGCTGGAAGTACGTGAACTGCGTGACCTCCATGCCCTGCGCCCAGACCTCCCAGCCGAGGCCGGCGGCGCCGAGCGCCGGGTGCTCCCAGTCGTCCTCGACGAAGCGCACGTCGAACGTGGCCGGGTCGATGCCGAGCGCGCGCAGCGAGTCGAGGTACTGCTCCTGCACGTCCTTGGGCGACGGCTTCAGGATGACCTGGAACTGGTAGTAGTGCTGGCTGCGGTTGGGGTTGTCGCCGTAGCGGCCGTCGGTGGGCCGGCGCGAGGGCTCGACGTACGCGACGTTCCACGGCTCGGGCCCGAGCACCCGCAGGAACGTGTGCTTGTTGAGCGTGCCCGCGCCCACCTCGACGGAGCTCGGCTGCACCACCAGGCATCCCCGGTCGGCCCAGAACCGCTGCAGGCGCAGGATGACCTCCTGGAACGTGGACGCCTTCGGCCACGCCCTCGACGTCGACACGGTCATCACCGGCGGCAGCCCGTCGCCTATCCGCATCGTCCCGGCGCGCTTCTTCTTCGCCGGCGCCTTCCTCGCGGCCTTCTTCTTCGCGGGCTTCTTCTTCGCGGGCGCCTTCTTCGCGGGCGCCTTCTTCGCGGGCGCCTTCTTCGCGGGCGCCTTCTTCGCGGGCTTCTTCTTCGATCGCTTCGGCACCGGTTACCTCTTGGCGGCGATGACTTCGACCTCGACCTTCACGTCGCGCGGCAGGCGGGCGGCCTGCACCGTCGAGCGCGCCGGCGGATCGGAGGTGAAGCGCTTTCCGTAGATCTCGTTCACCTTCTGGAAGTCGCCCATGTCCGCCAGGAAGATCGTGGTCTTGACGATGTCGGCGAAGCTGCAGCCGGCGGCGGCGAGCACCGCCTCGACGTTGTCGAGCACGCGCGCGGTCTGCGCCTCGACGCCGCCCTCGACGATGGCGCCGCTTTGGGGGTCGAGCGCGATCTGCCCGGAGCAGAACACGAGCTCCCGGGGGGCGACCGCGATGGCCTGGGAGTAGGGGCCGATGGCCTTCGGTGCCTTGTCCGTCGAGATGACGCGCTTCATCAAAGAGCCCTCCGGTGAAGGAGGGCTCTTCGTCGAAAATGCCCCGTGGGGCAACACCGTCGACTCAAAAGGGCGACGAGCAATGTGATCCATCGGCAACGCGCACGGGACCGGCGCCGGGAGGAGCCGCACCGTCGATGCGGCGCGTTCGCGCCCGGGCCCGCGTTGAGCCGGGCAGTCCATTCGCGACGTCGGCGACGTCGACGACCCTGCGGGGCTTGACGTCGGCTGCGTCGACGCCCCGTAGGGCGGGGGCTTGTCCCCCGCGTCGGAAGGCACGCGGACGTGCCGGTGCCTCCGACGCGCCCCACAAGGGGGGCCCTACGCCTCGATGCCGTGCGTGCCGTGTCGACGTGTGCGGCGACGACGGCGCCGGCCGTCGCCCCGACGCGACAACGGCAGGGCAAGACGTCGTCGTCAGCGACGAACGCCCTGCCGCCGTGAATGTCGTGACGCCGCTGAGCGCAAAGGGCGACGAGCAATGTGATCCATCGGCAACGCGCACCGGACTGCCGGCTCGGACGCGAGGGGCGGCGGGCGGCGCCGGGAGGAGCCGCACCGTCGATGCGGCGCGTTCGCGCCCGGGCCCTTGTTCACCCGCGAATCCCGCGGAGAGGGCGCGGACGTGCCGTGTCGACGCGTGCGGCGACGACGGCGACGACCGTCGCCCCGATGCGAGAAAGGCGCCGAAGGCGCGCGGCGTAGACATTCGCGGCGGGGCACGACGTCATCGTCAGCGCACACGTCGTCCCGCCGAGAATGTCGTCACGCCGCTAAGCTCGTCACGCCGCTAAGCTCGTGACGCCGCTGAGCGCAGCCTCGCGGCGGTTGTCCGCGCGCCGCAGCAATCCCCGGCGTTCCACCGTTCCACCCCGAACCGCTGCCGGCGCTGTCCGCAGCGTCAAGACGCGCCCGCCCCGTGGCACGCAGCTTGAGTCTCTGCGCCGCACGCTACGCAACCCCGAACCAGCGAGCACCGCCGTGACCAGCACCGTCGCCACCCGTCGTCACCCGGCCCCCACCGCCGCCACGCCCGAAGCGCACGACACGCGCATGACCATGGCCGACGGCTCCGTCGGCGGCGTCGAAGAGATGTCCTTCGGCGATCCCGCCTCGTACGCGCGTTGGCGGTGCGCCCCCATCACCCCGCCGGCGTCGCCCCCCCTCATCGACGACAAGAAGGCCGCCGATCCCGACGGCGCCCGCGCGGAGAATGAGCGCCGGGTCGCCGCGTACTTCAAAAAGTACGGCGCGTACGCCGAGCGGTTCGGCGACGCCGCGCGCGACCCTTTGGTGAGCGACGACACCCTGCGGAGCTGCCCGCCGCTCGCGCGGCCCGCCGCGGCTGCGTCGCTGCCCGAGGACGAGCGTGCACACTACGAGACCATGGCCCCGGCCTCGGTCATGCGGAAATACCGCGAGGCCGGCGACGCGCTCGGCGACCGCACTCTCGACGCGCAGCTCGCGTCCACCGGGTACGTCAAGGCCGCGCTCACCGGCCCGGGCTTCTACGGGTCGTCGACGGCGGAGCGCGACGACCCCTCACAGATCGCGGCGCGCCGCGTGGGCGGAGGCCGCTGAACGAGATCCGGGGCCGCCGCCCTTCTTGGCGGTGGGGCGGCGGCCGGATGCGTGGTGGTTGGAACGAGGCCCTCCGGGTGTCCCGCGGACAAACGCGGGCGCCCGGGGGGCCCCGGGCCCATCGCGGGGCTGCTCAGCCGTCCTGGGAGCGGGCGCGCTCCACCGCGTGGACGCCCTTGACGCCCTCGAGCGCCTTCACGATCTTTCGGAGCTGCTCGAGGTCGATGATGCCGCACTTGAAGGTGTTCACGGCCTGGCCCTCGCGGAGCACCTTGCAGTTGGCCTCGCTGATGTTGACGCTGTTCTTGGAGAACACGCCGGAGAGATCGGCGAGCATGCCCTCGCGGTCGTCGGTGACGACGCGCAGGGAGATGGGCCGCGCGAAGGTGGTGGCCGAGTCCCACGACACCTGGATGCGGCGCTCCGGGTCGAGCTCGAGGACCTTGGGGCAGTCCTTGCGGTGAACCGTGAGGCCGCGGCCGCGGGTGACGAAGCCGACGATGGGGTCGCCCTTCACCGGGGAGCAGCAGCGCGCGTAGTGCACGAGCATGTCCTCGATGCCTTCGATCTTCACGCCGCTGGCGTTCCTGCGCGCGACACGGTCGATGAGCTCGGAGAGGCGCGACTTGCGCGGCGCCGGCTCCGGCGGCTTGCTGCGCACCTCCTCGGGGAGCACACGCTCGACGACGAGCTGCGGCGCGAGCTTGCCGTAGCCGACGGCGACGAGGAGGTCCTCGAGGTCGCGGTACTTCTCGCTCTTGAACAGGTCGAGGAGCTTGTCGTTCAGGTGCTTTTGAACGCTGGCCCCGAACCGCCGCAGCTCGCGCTCGAGGAGCTCGCGGCCGATGGCCACGGCGCGATCGCGCTCCGCCGCCCGCAGGTGCGCGCGGATCTTGGTCTTGGCCCGCGACGTCTTGACGAACTCGATCCAGTCCTTGTTCGGGCGCTGCGACTTGCTCGTGATGATCTCGCAGGTGTCGCCGTTCCTGAGCGCGTAGCGGAGGGGGACGATGCGCCCGTTCACCTTGGCCCCGGCGCAGTGCATGCCGACGTCGCTGTGGATGGCGAAGGCGAAGTCCACGGGAGAGCTGCCACGCGGCAGCTCGATGACGTGGCCCTTGGGCGTGAAGATGTAGACCTCGTCGGCGAAGAGGTCGAACTTCACGGAGTCGAGGAACTCGGTGGGGTCCTTGAGATCGCGCTGCCAGTCCATGAGCTGGCGCAGCCACTGAAAGCCGCCCTCGCCCGAGATCTTCACCGGCAGCGACGCGCCCGTCTCCTTGTACTTCCAGTGCGCCGCGATGCCTTCCTCGGCGATCTGCTGCATCTCTTCCGTGCGGATCTGGATCTCGATGCGCTCGGCCTTGGGCCCGATGACGGTGGTGTGCAGCGACTTGTAGCCGTTGGGCTTCGGCATCGCGATGTAGTCCTTGAAGCGCCCGGGGATGGGGCGCCAAAGACCGTGGATGTGCCCGAGGGACTCGTAGCACTGGCCGACGTTGTCGACGATGACGCGGAACGCGATGAGGTCGTAGACCTCCTCGAAGGGGATGTTCTTGGCCGCCATCTTCTTGTGGATGCTCCACAAGTGCTTGGGGCGGCCGCTGACCTCGAAGCCGGAGAGGCCCGCCTTGGTGAGGACGTCGCTGATCTCACCGGTGACGTCGTCGATGAAGCGCTGGCGGTCTTTCTTGGTGCGGCCGAGCTTCTCGCTGAGCTCTTCGTACTCCCGCGGGTGCATGTACTTGAAGCTCAGGTCCTCGAGCTCGAATCTTGATCCATGAGATGCCGAGCCGGTTCGCGAGCGGCGCGTAGATCTCCATGGTCTCGCGCGCGATGGCTTCCTGGCGGTCGGGCTTCATGTGCTCGAGCGTCCGCATGTTGTGGAGGCGGTCCGCCAACTTCACGAGGAGCACGCGGATGTCCCGCGCCATGGCGACGAGCATCTTGCGGAAGTTCTCTGCGAGCTTCTCCTCGGCGTTGTTGAACTTGACCTGGCCGAGCTTGGTGACGCCGTCGACGATGCCGGCGATGTCCTTGCCGAACAGCTCCTCGATCTCTTCGATGGTTGCGAGCGTGTCCTCGACGGTGTCGTGCAGGAGGCCGGCGACGACGCTGGCCTCGTCGAGCTTGAGCTGCGCGAGGACGCCGGCGACGGCGAGCGGGTGGATCAAGTACGGCTCGCCGGTCTTTCGCACCTGCCCGGCGTGCACCTTGGCGCAGTAGACGTATGCCTTCTTGATGAGGTCGACGTCCGCCCGCGGGTGATAGCTGGTCACCGCGTCAAGGATGTCGTTCAGGCGCAATGTCTGCGGAGCGTTCACGGGTCGAGGGATCCTCGTCTCAGTGTAACGCGACGCACCATCGGCTGCGCACTTCCTTACGCACTTTCCGGATCAGCGACCCGCGGCATGACGCCGCGCGTCCGGTCACTCGCCCTCGCCCTCGCCCTCGCCCTCGCCCTCGCCCTCGCCCTCGCCCTCGCCGGCGCCGCACTGGTCGGCCGGGACGTAGACGCCGCCGTCGGCGCCGCCGAAGCCCGCGCAGCTCCAGTCGAAGGGGCCGCCGTCCACCTCACGGCAGGAGGCCACGTCGATGGCCTCGGCGGGGTCGCAGTCGAGCAGGCACAGGGGCTTTTCCTGGTCGGCACAGGGGCCGCCGTCGACCGGGCCGCCGTCGCCGGGGCCCCCGTCGACCGGCCCGCCGTCGACAGGGCCGCCGTCGACGCAGTCGTCCTGCGGGAGCGCGCCGGCCTCGTCGCAGGCGAAGGCGTGGTCGACGCACTCGGCCAGGAACGCCTGCGCGTCGCTGCAGTCGTTGACGCACAGGAAGCTGGTTTGGTTGTCGCAGTCGCCGGTGAGGCAGCCCGTGACGCCGGGCTGGATGCAGGAGAGCACTCCGTTCACGCACTGAAAGCCCGTGGGGATGACGTCGGGGCAAGCCGGGCCGGCGTCGAGGTCGCAGGTGCTCGGCAGCACGCCGTCCTGGCAGGTGTCGACGCCGTCGACGCAGACCGCGTTGCCCGTGAACGTGGGGTCGTCGCAGGAGCGGCGGCAGGCGGGGGGGAAGGCAGAGCAGATCACCGTGGCGTTGCAGGACGGCGGATCGTCGACCGCCCCGGGCTGGGCGCACTGGCCGCAGCTACACACGAGGCCGTCGTCGCACTCGAGGTCGGTGCCGCAGAAGGTGCCTTCTCCCGCGCCCGCGGCGGGCGGCGGTGCGCTCTTGCACGTCGCCACCACGACGAGGAGCGTGAAGACACCCGCAATCCCGACGAGGGCACCCTTGTGCATGGCCACTGTGTAACACGGCCTGTCGCCGTCGTCGCGCGGGGTTCCTACCCCTTCAGGACGACCTCATTGTCGCCGTCTGCTTGGAGGGAACATGAATCGCGAAACCGCCAGGGCGCTGAAAGAAGGCATCGGGTACGGCGTGGTCGCAGGCATCATCTTCGGCGTCGCCGTGATGATCGTCGCGGTCACCATGAACGAATCGATGTGGTCTCCGCTGCGCCTGATGGCCAGCGTCGTCATGGGAAAGGACGCGCTCACCGACGTGAGCGGCGCCCCCGTGGTCACGGGCATCATCGTGCATCTGATCCTGTCCGGCGTGTTCGGCGGGATCTACGGGCTGTTCGACGCCGCGCTGTCCCGCGAGCTCCGCGCGAGCTTCGCGTGGCAGGCAGGCCTCGGCCTGGTGTTCGGCGTCGCCCTGTGGCTCGTCGACTTCCAGATCATCGCGCGCGTCATCTACCCGTGGTTCCTGAGCTCGCAGCAGATGACCATGGCGTTGCTGCACGCGGTGTTCTTCGGGCTGCCGCTCGGGCTGATGATCGCGGGCGCGGAGCGCATGGCGGTGGCACAGCCGCGGCCGACGCCGAAGCACGCGTGACGGTCACAGGGGGATGCGGACGCGGAATGTGCAGCCGTGGCCGCGGCGGGACTCCACGCGGATGTCTCCGTGATGGTCCTCGACGATCTTCTTCACGAGGGCGAGGCCGAGCCCGGTGCCCTCCTTCTTGCCGTGGGTCGCGAACTGCTCGAACAGGCGCCCCTCGATCTCTGCGGGCAGGCCCGGCCCGGTGTCCGCGACGGTGATCTCCACCTGATCGCCGATTTGCTCGAGCCTGAGCGTGAGCTCGCCGCCGTCGGGCATGGCCTCGATGCCGTTTTTGACCAGGTTGGCCAGGGCGCGCTTCATCCGGAGGTCGTCGAGCCGGACGGCGCCCCGGTAACCGACGTGCGTGCTCACCCTGATGCCGCGGCGGTTGGCGGCCAGGCGGTGGACCATGTCCTCGACGTCCTTCATGAACCCCTGCATGTAGACCTTGCGGATGAGGATGGAGCTCTCGCCGCGCACGAACTGCAGGAGCTCCTTGATCATCGACGTCATCTGCTCGCAGTTTTTGAGCACGATCTCCGCGTTGTTCTGGCGCTCGAGGGCGTTTTCCTCCGTCGCCATCAACTGCACGTAGCCGGAGATGACCGTCATCGGCGTCTTGAGGTCGTGGACGATGCCGGCGAGCAGGGTGCCGAGCCGCTCGAGCTGCTCGGCGTTCTTGGTGCGCTCGCGGCGGCGCGCGTCGTGGAGCGCCGCCGCCACCCGCGGCGCCACCAGGCGCAAGAGCCGCTCGTCGTCGGCGGTGAACGGGTGGCGCGTGGCGCGGTCGCGCAGCACCATGATGGCGCCGTAGGGTCGCTCCTCGTCGGGGGCGCCGGGGTACTCCACCACCAGCGGCACCGCCATCAACGGCCCCGGCAGCAACCCGAGCTCCTTGGCGACCTTCTGCGCGTGGCGGCGGTCGAGGGAGGCGTCGTCGACGCGCATCACCTCTCCCGTGGTGACCGCGCTGCCGATGATGCCGGTGTCGAGGGGCAGCGTGGTGCCAACGGTCTTGTCCTCGCCCACGCCAGTGGCGGCGTGGAAGCGCAGAGCGGTGAGGCGCGGCTCGACGAGCGCGATGCTCGCCGCGTCGGCGTCGAGGAGCGTGCGCACGCGCTTGACGACGACGTTCAACAGCTCCTCCTCGGACACGGTGGTGCCCATGGCCTGCTCGAGGCCGGCGAGGAGATCGAGCTCGGAGACGCGCCGCTGCAGCTCGACCTGCGCGCGCTCGAGTCGGATGGCCTTGTCCTTGAGCTGCGCGAACAGGAAGGCGTTCTTGAGCGCCACCGAGATCTGGCCCGTGATGCTCTCGAGCAGGCGCTCGTCCTCGACGCCGAACGGGCCCACCCGCTTGTTGAGGGCCTCGACGACGCCGGCGACCTTGCCCTCGATGGACATGATGGGGACGGCGAGCAGGCTCCTGGTCCGATAGCCGCTCTTCTCGTCGAACCGCGGGTTGAAGCGCGGGTCCTTGTACGCGTCGCCGAGGTTCAGGGGGAGGCCGGTGGCGGCGACGTAGCCGGCGACGCCGCTGCCGAGCGGCAGACGGATGGAATCGCTGCCCTCGATGACCCGGCTCCATAGCTCGCGGCGCTCGTCATCGACGACGAACAAGGTGGCGCGGTCGCACTCGAGGAGCTGCGAGACCTTGCCGATGATGGTGCGCAAAAGCTCGTCCAGCTCGAGGCGCCCTGCCAGGGCGGAGCCGACGTCGCGCATACCCGCGAGCCGCTTGCGCGACAGCGTGAGCGCTTCCTCGAGGGCCTCGTTCTCCTCGGTGAGGATCTCGACGACCCCGGCATCGGGCACGGTGATCGGCCGGTCGTGGGAGCCCATGGCCCCGACTCTACCCCGGCCCCGGCGCAGGCGCCCTCAATGGGCTTCGTTCCAGGTGCGGCCCTCGTGGGCGTCGACCACCAGGGCCACCGACAGCGCCGCGGCCCCCGACATGGCCGCCTGCGCGACCGCGATGGCGTCGGCGGCGTGGCGCTTGGGCACCTCGACGACGAGCTCGTCGTGGACCTGCAGCAGGATGCGGGCGCTCGGGACCTGCCTTTTGAGCGCGCGGTCGGCGTCGATCATCGCGCGCTTCATGATGTCGGCCGCGGACCCCTGGATGGGGGTGTTGGTGGCGAGGCGCTCGGCCTGCGCGCGCTCGCCGCCGTTCTTGCTGTCGATGCCGTGCAGCCGCCGGCGCCGGCCGAGCAGCGTGCGTACGCTCTTGTCCACGTAGGCGCGCTCGCGCTGCTTGGACTGCCAGTCGCGCACGCCGACGAGCCGCTGGTTGTAGCGGTCGTGGTACTCGCGGGCGGTGGCGCGCGGCACGCCAAGCTCGCGGGCGAGGCGCTGCACGCCCATGCCGTAGATGAGGCCGAAGTTGATGGCCTTGGCAGCGCTCCGCTGATCCTTGGTGACCTCGTCGAGCTTGACGTTGAACACCTCGCTCGCCGTGCGGCGGTGCACGTCCTCGTTCTTCTTGAACGCGTCGATGAGGACGGCGTCGCCGGTGACGTGTGCGAGGATGCGCAGCTCGATCTGCGAGTAGTCGAGGGACAGCAGGACGTTCCCGTCGTCGGCGATGAACGCGTCGCGGATCTTGCGGCCGAGCTCGGTGCGCACGGGGATGTTCTGCAGGTTGGGATCCGTCGACGACAGGCGCCCTGTGGCCGCCACCGCCTGGTTGAAGTGGGTGTGGACGCGGCCGTGGGCGTCGATGAGCCTGGGCAGCACGTCGACGTAGGTGCCTTTGAGCTTGGCGATGGTGCGGTGCTCGAGGATGAGCTCGGGCAGCTCGTGCTTGTCGGAGAGCGCCTCGAGCACCGAGGAGTCCGTCGACGGCGCGCCGCTCGCGGTGCGTTTGCCGATGGGGAGCTTCAGCTCGCGAAAGAGGATCTCGGCGATCTGCGTGGGGCTCTCGAGGTTGAACGCGCGGCCCGCCGCCTCCACCGCCTTCTCCTCGACACCGGCGAGCGTGTCGGCGAAGTCCTGGCTGAGCGACTCGAGGCGCGCGACGTCGACCTTGATGCCCGCGCGCTCCATCTCGCCGAGGAGCGCCTCGAGCGGGAGCTCCAGCTCCCTGTAGAGCGCGTCCATCTCGCTCTTTTCGAGGCGCGGCTCGAGGACGTTGGCGCAGCGGAGCGTGCAGTCGACGGCCTCGGCCGCGAAGGTGGTCATGACGTCCTGCGGCACCTGATCGGCCCGCACCGCGGACTTGCCACGGCCAAAGACGCTGTCCGGCTCGATCATCGCGTGCCCGAGTGTCCGCCGCGTGACGTTGATGAGCCGGGTGCTCTCCTCGTCGGGGTCGAGCAGGTAGCTCGCGAGCATGGGGTCGCCGCCGATGCTCCAGGTGGGCCAGCCCGCGAAGAACAGCGCGTTGACGTCGGTCTTTCCGTCGTGCGCGATGATGGTCTTGCCGCCATCGGCGAGGAGCGGCGCGAGCGCAGCGCGCAGCGCGCCCTCCGGGTGCGCGGCCGCCGGGATCCACACCGCCTCGCCCTCGCCCCAGCAGGCGGCGACGCCGACGAGCTTGGCGTCCGGCGCGCCGGGGCCGCCGCCCGACGGCGAGGCGATCTCGGTGCGCACGGCGAAACGCGCGGCGGCGCCGAGGTGCGTGGCGACGTCGCGCAGCGCGGCCGCGTCGGTGACGGCGCGGTAGCGGGTGCGGTCGACCGTGGTGGTGGAGGCGGGGAGCTGCTCCGGCGGCGCCGGCATCAGCTCCGGCGGGAGCGTGACGTCGCGGACGATGGGGTCGTTTTCGAGACGACGGAATTCCATCTCCGTGAAGAACGCCTTGAGCTGCTGCTTGTCGGGCCCCTCGTACTTGAGCTCGCCGACGGAGACGTCGATGGGCACGTCGTCGCGGATGGCCACGAGGCGCATGCTCAAGCGCGCGCGATCGGCCTGGGTCTTGAGCTTCTCGCGGCGCGACGGCTGTTTGATGTCGTCGGCGTGGGCGAGCACCGCCTCGAGGCCGCCCCAGGTGCGCACGAGCTCGGCGGCGGTCTTTTCGCCGACGCCGGCGATGCCGGGGACGTTGTCGGAGCTGTCCCCGGCGAGGGCGAGCACATCGACGACGTGCTCCGGGGGCACGCCGAACTTCTCGATGACCTGCTCGCGGCGGATCTCGTTGGTCTCGCTGCCACGGCCCATGCGCATCTCGTCGAGGAGCATGGTGTGGTCGTCGACGAGCTGGCACAGATCCTTGTCGCCCGTGACGATGACGACGTCCTTGCCCGCGGCGCGCGCCTGCTTGCACAGGGTGGCGATGACGTCGTCGGCCTCGAAGCCCTTGACGATCACCTTCTTGATGCGCATCGCGTCGATGAGCCGGTGGATGAGCGGGATCTGCGGCGGGAGGTCCTCGGGCGGCGGCGAGCGCGTGCCCTTGTACTCGGGGTAGATCTCGTGGCGGAACACCTTGCCGCCGGGGTCGAAGCAGATGGCGAGGTGCGACGGCTCGATGTCCTTCAAGATCTTGAGGAGCATCGTGGTGAAGCCGAAGACGGCGTTGGTGGCCTGGCCCTTCGACGTCGAGAGGCGGCGCATCGCATAGTAGGCGCGGAAGATGTAGCCCTGCCCGTCGACGATGTAGACGGTGCCGTCCCGCGCCGCCTTCTTCTTGGCAGCCGCCGCCGCGGCCGCCTTGATGGCCTCGGGATCGTCGCCGAGGCTGAGCTGGCCGGCGCTCTTCTTCTTCTTCGTCGCCATCGGCGCGGCTTAGCCACCGCCGCCGCAAGATGACAACCCCGCCTCAGGAGCTGACGCTCGGCACCCGGCTTGCGCTCCTGGGTGATCTCGCCGGCGTCGGGCCGCGGTCTTCAGCTTGATCGCGCTCCTGGCGCGGCGGGACGGGTTCGGCGTTGACGTCGTCACGCCGGCTTCGTACGCCCCCAAGATGAAGTACCGCGGCGACATCGTCTTCCTCTCGGCCAAGCGCACCGCCTTCGGGACCTACGGCGGGGCGTTCAAGAACCACACGGCCACCGACCTCGGGGTGATCGCGTCGCGCGCCGCGCTGCAGGCGTCCGGCGTTGCGCCCGCGGACATCGATCAGGTCGTGTTCGGCAACGTGGCGCAGACGTCGGCCGACGCCATCTACCTCGCGCGCCACGTGGGTCTCCGCTGCGAGCTGCCGCAGGACGTGCCGGCGCTCACGCTCAACCGCCTGTGCGGCTCGGGCTTCCAGGCGGTGGTCACGGGCGCCGAGCAGATCCTCCTCGGCGACGCCTCGTGCGTCCTCGTCGGCGGCACGGAGAACATGAGCCAGGCCCCGCACGCCATCCGCGGCGCGCGCTTCGGCATGCCGCTCGGCAAGCCGAGCCCGCTCGAGGACACGCTGTGGTCGTCGCTCACGGACTCGTTCACCGGGATGCCCATGGGCATGACGGCGGAGAAGCTGGCCGAGACCCACCAGATCCCGCAAGAGGACGTCGACGCGTTCTCGGTGCGCAGCCAGCGGCTCCACGCGGCGGCGCAACAGGCCGGGCGCTTCGCCGACGAGATGACGCCTGTCGAGGTCAAGAAGGGCAAGGAGACCGTGCTGTTCGACGCCGACGAGCACGGCCGCCCCGGCACCACCCTCGAAGGGCTCAAGAAGCTCCCCAAGGCGTTCAAGAAGGACGGCGTCATCCACGCCGGCGCCGCGAGCGGCATCTGCGACGGCGCCGCCGCGCTGGTGATGGCGTCGGCGTCGTTCGCGCACAAGCACGGCTTGAAGCCCATCGGGCGGCTCGTGTCGTGGGGCATCGCGGGCGTGGACCCGACGGTGATGGGCATCGGGCCGGTGCCCGCCATCAAAAAGGCGCTCGCGAGCGCGGACGCCAAGCTCGAGGACATGGACCTCATCGAGATCAACGAGGCGTTCGCGCCGCAGGTGCTGGCGTGCGCCAAGGACCTCGGCATCGACGCGCTCTCGGACAAGTCCAAGCTGAACGTCGACGGCGGCGCCATCGCCGTGGGTCACCCGCTCGGGGCCTCGGGCGCGCGCATCACCGCGCACCTCGTCCACGCGCTGCGCGGGCGCAAGCTGAAGACCGCGGTGGGCTCGGCGTGCATCGGCGGCGGCCAGGGCATCGCGGTCGTGGTGGAGGCGCTGTGAGCCCGGAGCTCCGCCGGTCGGCGGCCCGCCTGTTCATCGGCGCGTTCGCCATCGTGGCGGTGTTCTTCGCCTTCCAGCGTGAGCGCTTCGGCGAGGTGTGGAAGCCGCTGCTGCTCTACAGCGCCCTCGCCGTGCCCGCGTTCATCGTGCTCTCCCGCCTGCGCCGCCGCGCGCCGGGGAGCGGCCCTTCAAGCGGCGCCCGCGTGGGCGGCGCCCCCGGGGACGGCGGCAGTGTGGACGGCGCCGGTGTGGACGGCGCCAGTGTGGACGGGGCCGGCGTGGACGGCGCCGGTGTGGACGGCGCCAGTGTGGACGGCGCCAGTGTGGACGGGGCCGGCGTGGACGGGGCCGGCGTGGACGGGGCCGGCGTGGACGGCGCGGGCGTGGACGGGGCCTCGAACGAACGCCGACCGTCGCGCGCCTGACACGATGTTCGACGCGGTCGACTGACGACGACGCCCCGGCGATCGGTCAGCGATCGGGTCGGCGATCGGGTCGGCGATCAGCTCAGCGATCGCGCAGCGGCGTGGCCCCGGGCCGGCCGCGCTGCGCGCCCGCCTCGGCGTGCGGCACCGCGGGATCCGCGGGCGGCGCCGAGGGGTCGCACGTGGACGCGAGGCGGCTCACGCGCTCCTCGAGCGCCGACACGTCGCTGGCGTCCGGGTGGGTCGCGAGCGTCTGCCTGAGCGGCGCGAGCCCGTCGCAGGGGCGGCCGAGCTTGTCGGCGGTGTCGGCGATCTGCCAGCCCACCGTGCAGCGCGGGCAGAGCTCCTGCACCTGTTTGAAGTCGGCCAGAGCCTGCTCGTACTTGCCCCCGAGGAAGTACGCGTCGCCGCGCCACCACCAGAAGTCGCGATCGCCGCTGTCGCTGTCGATGAGCTTGCCGGCCTCGACGGCAGCGAGGTCGAACTCGGAGAGGTGCTTGTGCGCGGCGTACGTGAGCCAGCGCAGGCGGGGCATGTCCCCGCACTTCGCGAAGAAGGCGTCGGCGCGGGTGAGCGTGCCGCGGTAGTCGCCGGCCTGCACCATGGTGTCGAGGAGGCCGAGCGTCTTTTGTCGATCGCAGGGCTCCCGCTCGAGCTGCGTGTTCAGCCGGCTGACGTCCGGCGCGAAGCGGCCATAGTCGTACGGCGGCTCGTAGCGCTTCACGACGATGACGACGGCCGCGACGAGCAGCGCGCCGAGCAGCGTGACGACGACCATCTTCACCGACGCCGCGCGCCGCTCCTCGGCCGCGCGCTTGTCCGCGCACGCGCGGCACATGAGCTCGACCGCCCGCGTCGACGTGCAGTCGTCACAGATGGGCCTCATGCACGTGAAGCACTTGTTCGAGGCATCGACGCCGGGGTGTCTATAGCAATCCATGGGCGCCCTCTTGCCGGACGTCGCGTAGCGGCACAATCTCTGCCCTGTGACCGACATCATCCACGATTGGAACGAAGCGAAGCGCAAGGGCGAGGTCTTCACCAAGAAAATCGAGCTGTGCGACGAGACCTTGCGCGACGGCATCCAGAGCCCCTCCGTGGTCGACCCCCCCATCGAGACCAAGCTCGAGATAGTCGAGCTGATGGACCAGCTCGGCATCACCACCGCCGACATCGGCTTGCCGGGTGCGGGCCCTCGCGCCGTCGAGGACGTCACCCGCATCGCCAAGCACATGCGGGACAGGAAGCTCAAGCTCCTGGCCAACTGCGCGGCGCGCACCGTCGTCAAGGACATCGAGCCCATCGTCCGCGTCCGTGACGACGTCGGCATCCCCATCATCGCCTACTGCTTCCTCGGCACGAGCCCCATCCGCATGCTCGCGGAGGAGTGGGACCTCGACCGGCTCAAGAAGAACGCCGAGGACGCCATCGGCTTCGCGGTGAAAAACGGGCTCGAGTGCGCCTTCGTCACCGAGGACACCACGCGCACGCCGCCGCGCACCCTCGACGTGCTCTTCCGCCACGTCATCAATCTCGGCTGCAAGCGGCTCGTGCTGTGCGACACCGTCGGCCACGCCACCCCCGACGGCGTCAAGAACCTCATCGACTGGACGCGCGACCTCATCGCCGCCACCGGCGAGGACATCAAGGTCGATTGGCACGGCCACAACGATCGCGGGCTCGGCGTCGTCAACGCGCTCTTCGCCCTCGAGCACGGCGCCGACCGCGTCCACGGCACCTGCCTCGGCGTCGGCGAGCGCGTCGGCAACGCGTCCATCGATCAGATCATCGTCAACCTCAAGCTCATGGGCGTCTACGAGCACGACGTCAGCCACCTCGTGCAGTACTGCCGCCTCGTCTCCGACGCCACGCACGTCGAGATCCCCGTGAACTACCCGCTCGCGGGGCGCGACGCGTTCCGCACGGCCACGGGCGTTCACGCCGCCGCCGTCATCAAGGCCGAGAAGAAGGGCGACAAGCTCCTCGCCGACAGCATCTATTCCGGCGTCCCCGCCGGCTTGTTCGGCAAGGAGCAGGAGATCGAGGTCGGGCCCATGAGCGGCCTGTCCAACGTGCGCTACTGGCTCGAGAAGCGCCACGTGGACGCCAACGACGACACCGTGCAGCGCATCTTCGCCAAGGCCAAGAGCAGCAACCGCGTGCTGCGCGACGACGAAATCTGGGACCTCATCAAGCGAACGGGGTGAACGATGGACACCAAGGGCGTCGGGGCAGCGCAGGTCGGGAAGGCCACGGGCGTCGGTGAAGGGCCAGCCTTCGCCGCCGACAAGGTGTACCTCCCCGAGCTCCTGCTGTCGCAGTCGGGCTCGATCGCCACCGCCAAGGACGGCGACAAACAAAAGCCGCTGGTGCCGGGCCTCGCCGGCCAATTCCAGGAGCTCGTCGTCACGGGGCTGTCTCCGTCGGGGACGCGCTTCGAAAACCACTTCCCCGTCGACGACAAGGGCATGCTCCACTGGGCGCAGGCGCGGCCGCTCGGCCACGTGCCGTACGAGGTCACGCTCGTCGGCAAGGACGGCGCCCGCTACAGCGGCGTCGTCGACATCACGCCCAAGGCGGTCGGCAAGAGCCACAGCGGCTACGAGGTGCTCACCGACCTCGAGCTTTCCCGGGAAAAGCCGCCGCCGCCGGCCAGCCTCCAGGTGCCCGAGCTCCTGCTGTCGCAGTCGGGCTCCATCGCCACCGCCAAGGACGGCCAGCGCCCGAGGCCGCTGGTGCCGGGGATGAACGGAAAGCTCAAGGAGCTCGTCGTCACGGGCATGTCCCCGTCGGGGACGCGCTTCGAAAACCGCTTCCCCATCGACGCCAACGGCGTGCTCCAGTGGAACAGCGCCCAGCCGCTCGGCCACGTGCCCTACCGTCTTGAGCTGCACGACGGCGAGGGTCACACGTGGGGCGCCAACGTCGACATCAGCCCGCAAAAGCTCGGCAAGAGCCACGCCGGCTACGAGGTCCTGAACGACCTGCGCTTCGTGCTCCACGAGCGCCCTCCCGCCGCCGAGCCGCCGCTCAGAGACCGCCAGGGTCTGCGCAACTTCGCCACTCAAAAGCCCCTCCAGGGCGAGCGGACGTCGCCGCTGCAGGCGTTCTGGAAGAAGTGACCGGGCCCGGGCCGCGCGCGGGGCGGCGGCGGCGAACGACACGGACGCCGTGGTAGCTTCGGCTTCGATGGCGAACCTGATGGACCTCGTGCGGGAGCTGAAAGGGCTCAACGCGCGCAAGAAGGCAGGCGAAGTGCTCTCGGCGCTGGACGAGACCCGTCGCAAGGAGCTGAAGGCGTACCTGCGCACGACGCTGGAGTCGCAGGGGAGCGGCGGGAGCTCGCTCGAGGACTCCGCCATCCGCGAGCCCCCGTCCCGCTCGTCGAGCGGCCCCAAGGCCGTGCCGCTCGGGCGGCCGCCCGCGGGCTCGAGCGCGCCCAAGCCGGTGCCGCAGCCGCGCGACCCGCAGACCAAGGCCGCGCCGCGGCCGGTGTCGACGCCGACCGGGGCCGGCCTCGACGACCCGCTGCCGCCGCTGCCGGCGAAGAAACCGCCGACGTCGGGTGGAAAGCCGCGCGCGGAGCCCCTCGACGAGGACATCCCGCCCCCCGGCCGCGCCGAGCCGCTCGACGAGGACCTGCCGCCTGCGGGTGCGGCGCCCAGGCCGTTCGTCCCCAAGAAGAACCCGTTCGCCATCGACGCCGGCGCGCTCATCGACGCCGCCGCGAATTCGGAGGCGGTGGCCAAGGTCGATCCGTTCGCGAACCGCAAGGCCCACGCGTCGGCGGCCGAGGTCGAGGACGCCGAGGCCCGCGCCGACGCCGCCATCCGCGCCAACAAGAAGAAGGTCCGCGCCAAGGACGCCGACGAGGCCGCGGAGCAACTGCAGCAGACCGAGGCCACGTACACGCCGCCCGAGGACAGCTTCGTCCTCGAGCAGTACTACGGCGACTTCATGAGCGACGGCTACGTGCCGCTCGACCCCGCCGAGGCCGGCGACCTCAAGCCCATCGATCCGCGCGAGATGGAGCTCGCCAAGCTCGACATCGCCGGCGGCCCCGGCGGCGGAAGCACGAGCGCCGCGGTCCCCGCCGGCCTCGCCTTCCTCGACGACTTCGCCGTGCTCTACGCGCGGCGCGTGCTGCCGTCCGCCGACGACGAGGTCGTCGTCGACAGCACCGATCCGGACCTGCTCATCCCCGGCAAGCGCCGCGTGACGGTGCACCTCCTCAACGGCGAGAAGAAGCAGGGCGCCATCCGCTCCCTCCGCCGCGGTGAGCTCGGCTTCCGCCTCGAGCCCCTCGGCTCGGGGCACCCCGAAGAGGTGTCCATCGCGCAGGTGAAGGCGGTGTTCATCCACCTGCAGGCGAACGCGGCGCCGCGCGAAGCTGCCGGCCGCCCCGTGACCGCCACCTTCCGCGACGGCCGCTCGGTGCAGGGCACCTCGGACGACTATCAGCCCGGCGCGCCGATGTTCACGCTCGTCCCGCCGCAGGGCCGGGGCAATTCGAGCGGATCATCGTGAACGGCGCCGCCCTGAAGAGCGTGCGCTGAGCTCGACGGGAGCTACGCGTCGGGAGGCTTGCTGCCGTCGCCGTTGCCGTTGCCGTTCCCGTTGCCGTTGCCGTCCTCGTCGCCGTCCGCCTTCTCGCCGGGGATGGCGTCGTCGTGCCAGGCGCCGTCGACGGTGAAGTTGCGCTTGTACCAGGAACGCACGTCTCCCCAGGCTTTGGAGATCGGGTCCTGGCTCTCGCCGCCCGCGGCCTTGCGCGCGGCCTCCTCGGCCTCCGGGCCTGACGGCTCCTCGATGAGCTGCGCCCCGCACGAGGAGCAGACCATCGCGCCCACCTTGTTCTCGGCGCCGCAGCTCGGGCACGCCTTGGTCGCGACGAGCGCGCGCACCTTGTAGTCACCGTCGAGGACCTCGAGGTAGTTCCCCGTCGTCACCCAGTCGAGGATCTCCTTGGTGCGCCAGATGGGGAACGGCTGCTGGCGGAAGATGGTCTGGAAGATGGTGATGTAGCGCCCGAGCGGGCCCTCGTCCTGCATCTTGCCGAAGCTGTCGGCCTGGTCCACGAAGGCGTCGACCGACAGCTCGCCCGAGAAGCGCCGCGTGCCGCCCGACATCTTCATCAGCGTGCGCATCACGATGTTCGGGTTCTTCATCACCAGCAGCGCCGCGCGATCCGACGACAGCTCGCTCGCGCGATCCCAGCGCAAGAGCGCCATCTGGATCGGGTAGACGACGAGCGACCCGATGCCGAGCGTCATCTGGATGATGGTGGACGCCATGTAGCCGAACACCTGCGCCGCCGTCTTGAAGAGCACGTGGTCGGCGTGGACGTGGCCGAGCTGTTGGGCGAGGACCACCTCGATCTCGTCGTCGTCGAGGAGCTCCAGGCAGCCGGTGCTGATGGCGACGAGGAAGTGGTCCACCCCCAGCGTCTTCGCCTCGGGGATGGGGTTTTGGTAGACGTAGAGCTCGGGGAGCTCCTTGATGCCGAGGCAGCCGGCGGCGTGCTCGAAGCGCGCGTACAGCGAGGGCATCTGCTCCTTGGACACCCGGACGAAGTTCGCGTGGTGGTTCAGCCGGAGCGCGAGCTCGAAGCTGTGCCGGATCAGGCTCCGCAAGAGGGTGGAGACGCCCGGGATGCGCTTGAGCGCCTCGAGCGTCTCCCGGTCGAGCGGGTGGATGTAGCTGTCGGGGTCGAGGTCATCGAACGTGCGATCGAAGGCCCGCAGCAGCGGCTTGTCGCACTTGCCGCACACCGGCGACGCCTTCAGCGACAGGACCTTTTCACGGGGCAGGCGGTTGGTGGCGCCGCATTCGCCACACGTGAACTCGACGGCGTCGACTCGGGTCATGCTGACCACCGTATCCACGCCGTCGAGCCGGGCAAGGCCCGTCGACCGCCGTCACTGGCCGTCGACGATGTCCTTGCATTCCTGGCTTTGATCCTGTTGGAGGACGCCGGCGGCGCGCTGGAAGACGACGGCGAAGTCCTTGGACTCCGTGTGCAGCTCCTTGTCGCCGCTGGTGGCGTTCGGGCGATTCTCCTCGAACGTGACGCGCAGGTTGCCCGTGAGCTGATCGCTGCCGTTTTCGATGGCGACGTCGAGCGCGTACTCGACCTTGGCGTCGGTGGCGCCCTCCACCGAGGGCAGCGCCGCCATGCCGGGGGCGCTGACGGAGACCTTCGACGAAGCGCCGAAGTCGTCGGAGATGTTCTGACCACCGACGAGATCGCGCGCGACGGGGTCGTTGCCCACGCCGAAGTCGAGCGCGGCGGCGACGGCAGACTTGTCGTCGTCATTGGCCAGGCGGTCGATGAAAGCCTGCTCCCCGTCGTAGAGCGCGCCACGGGTGAAGGCGAGCTTGACGTCGGTCTTGTCGGACTCGTTTTCCGCGGTGAGCGAGCCGGCGGCGACGCCGTCGGGGCGCACCTCCGAATAGTCCCCGCTGACGTCGAGGGCGCAGGCGCGGCGCGCCTGCTTTTCCTGTTCGGAGACACACCCGGTCCCGGCGGCGAGTGACAGAATGAAAGCGATGATCCCAACGTTCTTCATGTGATTCCTCCCTGCGAGCCGGGCGGGGAAGCAACGCTGGTGCCAGCATGCACCGCCGCGTATCGACGCGCCCTCACGTTGACAGCGAGGCCCGAGGCATGACACTCCCGTCGTGCGGCGCATCACGCGCTTGAGAGGTTGCCACGCATGCGCACGGTTCTGTTGTCGTTCGGGCTTCTGTTTGCGTTCGCCTGCACGCCGAAGGCCGCCACCGTCGAGGTCAGCCCGAAGGACGTCGTGATCAAGAACGAGGCGGACGTGAAGCCCCTCACCGCGATCGCGAAGGACAAGGACGGAAAGCAGATCGACCTCGGCGACAAGAAGCCCGTCTGGACCTCCAGCGATCCCGCCGTCGCGGTCGTCGACGCCGACGGCAAGGTGAAGCCGGCGGGGTCCGGCACGGCCACCATCAGCGCCAAGATCGACGAAGCGACGGGCACCACCTCGGTGACCGTCAAGCTGCTGAAGGGCATCAAGCTCGAGTCGCCGGCGGTGGTCGTGAAGGTCGGCGCGCCGCAGCCGCCCCTCAAGGTGGCCTTCACCAATGAAAAGGGCGAGATCATCGACGTGAAGGACGCGAAGGTCGAGTGGAAGACCGCGGACCCGAACATCGCGACGGTCGGCCCCGACGGCACCATCAGCGGCGTCAACCCCGGCTCCACCACCGTCACCTGTCGCGTCAGTGGCCTCTCCGCCGACGTCGCGGTGACGGTGAACCCGTCCGAGGACGCCGCCGCTCCCGACGCCGGCCCCGCCGAGGCGCCGCCGGCGCCCAAGTAGGGCGGGGGCTTGTCCCCCGCTCCCCCAACGCGGGTCGAGGCACAGGAGCGCGTCGAGGCCGCTCTCGCGCGAGCGCACGAGGACGCCGCCAGACCCGCGGCCGCCGCCGCCGACGGCGCCCGCAGGGCGCGCACGCTGGCCGTCGGGGATCCGCAAGCGCCGCTGGAGACGTTCCTGTCGGTGCTGGCCGCCCATGACGCCCTCGGCGACGACGGCAGGCTGCGCGCGGACACCGCGCTCATCTCCGCCGGCGACCACTTCGACTGGGGCACGCGCGCCGAGCGCGCCCGTGCGGCCGAGGACGGCACGGCGCTGCTGGCGTGGCTGGCGGCGCACCCCGCCGACCAGGTGGTGATCCTCCTCGGCAACCATGACCTCGCCAGGGTCGGCGAGCTGAGCGGCGTCGACGACGCGGCGTTCGTTCGCGCGCAGGCCGTCGCCGACGGCATCGACAAGACCGACGTCGAAGGGAACGCGGCGTTTCGCGCCGAGCACGGCTTCTTTTCGGCGGAGGTCGTCAACCGGGACTTCTGCTCGTTCCGCACCGCGCAGCGCGACCTCGTCGAGATGCTGCTGCGCGCGCGGCGCCTGAAGCTCGCTCACGCGCGCGGCGACATGCTGTTCGTGCACGCGGGCATCACGCTCCGCGAGATCGACGCGGTGGGCATCGACCTGCCGACGCCGGCGACGATCGCCGACGCGTTGAACTACGCCCTCGACGAGGCCGTCGAGCGGCGCGCCGCCGGACCCTTGATCATCGACGGCGTGCACCAACCCGGCGACGCGCAGCGCGAGGGCTTCGGCGCCCTGTACCACCGCCCTGCACAGGGGATCACCGAGGAGCAGAAGCGCGAGGGGCGCCGCTTCGATCCGCGGGCGTTGCCGCGGGGGATCGTCCAGGTCATCGGGCACATCCGCGACAAGAAGTGCCGCGACCTGCTCGGCGATTGGTGTGACGACGGCGCGCACGCGCTCGGTGTGCTGCGGCACATGTCCGTCGACGACGCCGGCGGCGTCCGCTACGCCCGGGGCCTGCCCGAGCGGTTCGATCCCCGCGCCGCGCACGTCGTCTTCCTCGACGGCGGCATGAACGACATGCGTGACCGCCCCGAGGCCTACGAGGTCCTCGACGTCGAGCGCCGCGCGGCGGCCGACCTGCGACGCGGCTGAAGCGACGCCGTTGACGCCGGCGCCGCGTGTTGGTTTGCTGCCGCAATCCCTCCGTGCCGGAGTGATGGAATTGGTAGACGTGCCGGACTCAAAATCCGGTGGTGGCAACACCGTGCGGGTTCGAGTCCCGCCTCCGGCACCACGCAAGCTGTCGCGGCGGGCCGCGACGCACTCACGGAGTCTCGAACAGGTGGCGGTATCGCGCGCGGCCGCGCGACCGGGGCGCGCAGCTCCTCGCGCTCGGCGACCTCACCTCGCTGAGGCGTCTGGAACGGGTGGCGATGCACCCGTCACGACTTGTTCAACCACTCCTCGGCCTCGGATGACGACGAGAACGCGCGCATCTCCTGCTGCGACGCGAGGCTCATCGCGGCGATCACCATGTGCCAGAGCTTCTTCTGGGTGACGACCGCGACGCGGCGGAAGCGGTCGCGGTGCTCTCGATTCCACTCGACGAACAGCGCGCGGGCGTCCGGGTCGTAGCCGGTCATCGCGCCGCAATCGACGAGCAAGGTGCCCGCCTCGGACGGCTGCGCGTCGGACGGAACGCGCTCGAGCTCCGAGGCGAGCGAGGCACGGGTGAGGTGTCCAGGGAGCGAAAGGCGAGCGGAGACGCCGGCGTTCGTCACCCGGCCAGTCTACGCGACCGCGCGGGCGGTCGACGATGTGGGTCGCGCCGAGCACGGAGAAAACAAGCTGAGCTGACTGCTTGAAAGCGCGCATCAGCCCAACGTCGGAGCCGCGGGTCACGCGCGTTGCGAGCGCGTTTTCCCTCTCGTACGTGCAGCGCGTGCTTCGCTCCTCGCTCCCCGTCGTCGTCGGCATCGCGATGTGCGCGTGTGCGCCTCCGCCCGACCAGGCGCGCGACCAGGCCGACGGCGGGGCGCCGATCGACGCGATCGACGCGAGTGACGGCGGCGGCGACGCCCACGACGACGACGACGACGGCGCGCCCGACACGGATCCCGTCGACGACGGCGACGCCGGCGCGCCCGACACGGATCCCGTCGACGCCGGCGCCGACGGCGGCGGCGAGAGCGGCACCGTCGACGCCGGCAGCAGCGGCGCGCCGATCGACGAGGTCGACTGCGGGACGTTCCCCGCCGTCAGCGACGTCACGCAAAGCGGGCCGTTCGCGTTCACGAGCGAGGACGACGGGCCCAACTGTACCATCGTCCACCCCACCAACCTCGGCGACGGCGGCGTGCGCCACCCGGTGATCCTCTGGGGCAACGGGACCGACGCGCCGGTGTCGCTCTACAAGCCGGCGTTCGAATATTGGGCCTCGTACGGGTTCATCGTGGCCGCCGCCGACGTCGTGGACGGACAGGGATTGGGGCAACCGCAGCTCGCGTGCCTCGACTGGGTCCTCGCGCAGAACCACACCGCCGGCAGCCCCTTCGAGGACAAGGTGTGTCCGCGGGTGGCCGCCACCGGGCACTCGCAGGGCGGCGCCGGCGCCATCATGGCCGGGACCGATCCGCGCGTCGCCGTCACGGCGCCGCTCATGGCGTACACGCAGCAGGACTGGGGCGGCTTCGACACGGCGTCGATCACGACGCAGGTGGCGTCACCGATGCTCCTTTTGTCGGGCACCCTCGACAACAACGCCACCCCTTCCATCTACCAACAGCCCGTGTTCGACACGACGAACGTCCCGGTGTTCTGGGGGAACCTCATCGGCGCCGACCACTACACCGCCGCGCTCGGCCTCACCAAGTACCGCGCCCCGATGCTCGAGTGGTTCCGCTTGCACCTCATGGACGACGAGAGCTTCCGTGGCGTCTTCTACGGCGACGACTGCTCCCTGTGCGGCGACAACCACTGGATCGTCCAGCGCCACGGCTTGTGACCGGCGCCCGCCGCGCCGCTTTGTTAGCCTTCGCGCGATGCGCAAACTCTTTCCTTTCGTCGCCGGCGTCGTCGCCCTCGCCGCGTCCTGCGATCCGCTGCCCGCCGCCCATGCGCAGCCGCCGCCCGCCAGGCCCGCCGCCGCGAAGCCCGCCGTCGCGAAGCCCATCGACACACGAACGGCGCTGCCGCTGTTGCCGATGATGGCCGCGCACCAGCGCGCGAGCATGCGCGATCACCTGCTCGCGGTGCAGGAGATCACGGCCGCGCTCAGCGAGGCGGACTTCGACGGCGTGGCCAAGGCCGCCAAGCGGCTCGGGTCGTCCGACGAGATGCAGCAGCAGTGCACGCACATGGGCGCGGCCGCGCCGGGGTTCACCGAGCGTGCGCTCGAGTTCCACCGCACCGCCGACGGCATCGGCCTCGCCGCCACGCACAAAAACCCCGAGGAGACGCTGCGCGCGCTCAGCAACACGCTCGCGAGGTGCACGAGCTGCCACCAGACGTATCGTCAGGAGATCGTCGACGACAAGACCTGGTCGCAGCTCACGGGAACCCCGCCGCCGGCGATGCATCACCACGGCTCGCCCTGAGCGCGCGCCGGCGCCGAGCACCGCGGTGCACGCGCGACGAAAGAGCGCGGCGCGCTCAGTCGGCGCCCTCGTCGAGGCCGACCTCCGGCGGCGTCAGCGGTGACGTGCGGTTGGCGTCCGTGGCGCGGACGCGCGCGACCTCCGCGGCGCTGACGGCGCCCGCGCCGTTGCCGAACGACGCGCGCACGAAGGTGAGGACCTTCGCGAGCGCCTCGTCGTCGAGCTGCGCGCCCGCCGCCGGCATGACGCCGGTGTAGCGCTCGCCCTCCATCCGGATGGAGCCCTGCAGGCCGTGGAGCGTGACGCGCGTGAGCACGGCGGGATCCCCGGCGACGACGGCGCTGTTCGCGAGCGGCGGAAACGCGCCCGGGACGCCCCTGCCCCGCGCGCCGTGGCAGGCGGCGCAGGAGCGCTCGTACTGCTGCGCGCCGCTGAGCGCGCCCGACGGCCCGGGCTCGGACGAAATCGACGCGGCCATCTGCGCGTGGCGCTCGGCCATCGCCCGGTGCCACGCCGCGTCGGGGCCGCTGGCCGCCTGCTCCTCGTGCCACTTCGCCATCTCGGCGTGCCACTCGCGCATCATGCCGCTCATCATCGGCGTGCCGCCCCGCATCATGCCGCGGCCGTGCATGCCCATCATCCCGCGGCCGCCGGGGCCGCTCGTGCCCGCGCCGGTCCGCATGCCGGGCCCGCGGCCGGGCATCATGCCGCCGACCGTGCGCATCTGGCTCGCCATCATGCGCCCCCGCCAGCCGAAGCCGGCCGGCGCCGCCTGGTACGCCCTCGCGAGCGCGTCGTAGCGGACAGCCCCCGGCGCGCTCGACGCCGTGGGGGGCGCGGCCGGCGCCGGGGACGCCGTCGTCGGCGTCGGTGTCGGCGTCGGTGTCGGCGTCGGTGTCGGCGTCGGTGTCGGCGCCGGCGCCGGCGTGTCCGCGCGGGATGTGCCGTCCTGGCACGCGATGGCGACGACAACTGCCGCGGCGAAGAAGAGCGTTCGCGCTTTCATGGGGACCTCTGCCGCGCGAAGGCGCGCGCTCCCTCGTCGCTGCAATGACGCGGCCAGACGAGCGCGGGCGCCTCCAGCGGGTCCGGCGCGGTGCTGCGACCCGTCGGTCCCGATGCGGCACCATCTCACACGAGGCACTGGGTGAGAGCGCCCGCACCCGCGCCTCCCAAGGCTCGCCCGCAGCGTCACCACGTCGACGGCGCGGCCCACCGGGGCCGGGCACGCGCGTTGCTCGACGCCGCATGCGGCCCCCATCGCGGGGCACCGCTCGAACGGAGCGCGCCATGTCCCGCCACATCGACAACGCGGACAACACCTCCATCGCCGACGCCCTCGATCGTGTGGCGGGGCGTCTGGAGGCCGAAGACGAGCCCGTGTCGCACGCGTCGTCCGTGCCCTTTCGTGCACGCGCCTGGCGCCGCGCCGCCGAGGAGGTGCGCAGGCTCGACGAGCCCGTCGCCCGCATCGCGCGCGAGCGGGGCCTGCCGGGGCTCGACGCGCTCCCCGACGTCGGCCCGGGCATCGGCGCCGCCATCCTCGACCTGGTCGAGACCGGCCGCCTCGCCGTCCTCGACGAGCCGGGCCCGGAGCGCGCGGAGGCCGAGGAGGCCGAGGCGGCCGAGGAGCCCGCGCTCCCGGCGGTCCACACCCTCCTCGACGTCGACGTCGAGTACCGCCGCCGCGCCGCCGCCGGGACCCTCAAGCGCATCGCGCCCGCGCGCTACAACCCCGACCACGAGAAGTGGTTGCCGGTGCTCCACACCGAGCGCGGCCCGTGGCGCTTCACGGCGGTGTACTCCAACACGCAGAAGGCGCACGAGCTCGCCAAGACCCACGACTGGGTCGTGATTTTCTTCGAGCGCGACGGGATCGAGCGCCAGTGCACGGTGGTCACCGCGACGCACGGCTCCGACAAGGGCCGGCGCGTGGTGCGGGGCCGCGAGGCGAAGGGTCCACACGAGCGCCCGTGAGCGGCGCCGAGGGTCCCCTCGAAGCGGACACCGCGGGCGTCGACGACGAGGAGGCCGGGAGCGCCGCTGGCGGCGCCTTTCATGAATTCGCTCGACGGCCGCGCTACCTTCGCCGACGTGGAGGTGTTCGGGGATTACGAGCTGTTGAGCCCGCTCGCCAAGGGCGGCATGGCGGAGCTGTTCCGAGCGCGCCACACAGCGAGCGGGGCGGGTGTCGTCGTCAAGCGGCTGCTGCCGGAGATGGAGGAGCGCTCGGACATCGTCGACCTCTTCCTCACCGAGGCCGACGTCGGTCAGATGCTCCGGCACGAAAACGTCGTCGCCGTCCTCGACGCCGGTGAGATCGACGGGCGCTACTACATCGCGATGGAGTACGTCGACGGGCTCGACGCCGAGCGGCTCATCGCCGACGCGTGGCGCCGGGGTGAGCCCATCTCGCGGCGCATCTCCATCCGCATCGCCGTCGACGCGCTGCGCGGGCTTCACGCGGCCCACGAGCTCAAGAGCCCGCAGGGCACGCACTTCGGCCTCGTCCATCGCGACGTCAGCCCGGACAACCTCTTCATCACGCAGGACGGCCTCACCAAGGTCGCGGACTTCGGCATCGCCAAGCTCGCGTCCCTCGAAGGGGCGACCCAGGCCGGGCTCATCAAGGGCAAGCTCGCGTATATGTCGCCCGAGCAGGTGCGCGGCGTCCCGCTCGACGGCCGCGCCGACGCGTTCTCGCTCGGCCTCGTCCTGTACGAGATGCTGTCGTCGGCGCGGCCGTTCGCCCCGCTCGAGGGCGAAAACGAGATCGACACCCTGCTGCGCGTCCGGCGCGGATCGGTGCGCGCCCTGCGCAAGCTCGAGCCCGACGTCCCCCGGAACATCGCCAACGTCGTCGACAAGGCCCTGCGCGGCGTGCGTTTCTTTCGCCACAAGTCGTGCGGCGCCTTCGCAGACGCCCTCGAGCGCGCGGCCACGGACGCCGGGCTGTTTGGCGCCCGCGACGACGTGGCGCGCGCCGTCGCGGCTGTCCGCGCGCGGCTGTAGGGAGACCAACTTGCGCCCCCCCGTGCGGGCATGCGAGGTTGACGGCGAGTGACGACGGGAACGCGCACCCTGACGGGGCACCTGGAAGACCTCGACCTCGACGAGATCGTCCGCGTCATCGCGCTCTCCAAGCGTTCGGGCCTCCTCTCGGTCGACGGCGCCGACGGCAAGGCCGAGCTGTCCTTCGTCGGCGGCCGCCTGGTGCGCGCCCGCCTGCAGGACTCCGTCGAGACCGTCGCGCAGCTCCTCGTGCGCGCCGGCCTCCTCGACGAGGACGACCTCGCGGCGCCGCCGGGCGTCTCCGAGGGGGCAGAGAGCCTCGACGATGTCGTCAAGCGCGTCGCCGACGACCGCGGGGAGCGCGGGCTCCTCGTGCGCATCGACGACGTCATCGCCGAGCAGCTCTCCACCCTCGCGCAGCGCGTGATGCTCTTTCGCTCCGGCTCCTTTCAGTTCCTGGTGAGCGAGGACGACGCCCCGCCCCTGCGCTTCCCGCGCGACACCGCCTTCACCCTGCCCGCCGGCATCGACGCCGACGAGCTCGCGCGCGAGGCGCGCCGGCGCCGGCAGGACAAGCGCGCCGATCCGCTCGGCTCGCTCGTCCCCACGGCCGCCGGGGGGCTCAAGCGGTCGGCGTCGAACAACGAGCACGTCGAGATCTTCCTCGTCGACGACGACCCCACGTTCCTGCAGGCGGCCGAGCGCGGCTGCGCCGACGCCGGCGTCCACGTCGCGCCCCTCGGCAACGCCCGCGCCGCCATCGACCGCTTCTTCGCTCTCGGCGCGGGCGACACCCCCTCCTTCATGCTCGTCGACCTCGTCATGCCCCGCTCGAGCGGCAAGGGCATCCTCGGCGGCCTCGAGGTGCTCAAGCGCGCCGCCGACGTCGACCTCGCGGGCCGCGTCTTCCTCGCCCTGGAGGAGCCGCACGCCGACGCCGAAGCCATGGCCAAGGATCTCGGCGCCGCAGGCGTCGTCAACAAGCCCAAGCACAACGGCGCGCACGTGGGCGAGGAGCCGCTGCTTGCGCCGTACCTCAACCCCGTCCTCGAGCGCCTCCGCCGCGCCCCGCTCATGGCCGCGAGCTTCGACCTCGCGCGCGAGCTCCGCGTCGAGCTCGGCGACGCCGGCGGCGACTGGCGCACCGACGGCGGCAAGATCGTCGACGAGAACGTGCGCAGCCTGGAGACCTTGAAGGCGCTCCTCGGCGAGCTCAACGAGCCCACCTTCGACGAGGAGATCCCCCTCCTCGTCCTGCGCTTCGCCTCGGCCTTCTTCGTGCGCGGCGCGTTGTTCTCGGTAGATCACAAGCGCGGAGAGCTCGTCGGCCTCGGCGCGTTCGGTCTCGGCGTCGCCGATCCCGGCCGCCTGGTCCGCTCCATCAAGATCCCTCTCGCCGCCGACACCGTGTTCTCCAAGGCGCTGCAGGAGAAGGCGGGCGTGCGGCAGCACTTCTTCGACAGCGAGCACAACCTGCGCCTCATCTCCACCCTCGGCGGCCCCCGCCCGCGCGAGGTCTACACGGCGCCGCTGATCTCGCCGCGCGGGGTGGAGTGCGTCATCTACGCCGACAACGCCACCGACGCCCGACCGTTCCCGGACATCCACCTCCTCGAGATCTTCCTGCAGCAGTCGGCGGCGGCCATCGAGCGCGCTACGTTGAAGAACCAGCTCAAGCGGCTGATGGCCGCCAACGCCTGACGCAGGAGTCCCCATGTCCGCCACCCCCGAGTCGACGCAGCAGCCCTCCACCACCGGCGATCTGCGCGACAAGAAGGCGGCGCTGTCGCGTGCCGTCGACGAGATCCTCCGGCACGCGCCCTACGCGCACGCGCTCGCTCAACAAAAGGAGGGCACCGCCTTCCGGGCCACGTCGCGGGCCACCTCCATCGAGCCGGTCGCGCCGGTGCTCGGCGCGGTGCTGTCCGCGTGGAACGGCCGCGCCATGCTCGAGGTCACGGCGCCGTCGCTCGACGACGACGACCTCGCCGCCGCCACCAGGAAGCTCGTCGACCTCGTCGCGCGCGAGGGCGGGTCCACCGGCAAGGGGGCCGTCATCGAGCCCGGTGAGCCGCTCGACAAGGAGCTCATCGTCGCCGAAGAGGTGCCGGTGGAGAGCCTCTCGCTCGACGAGCGCCTCGGCCGCGCCGTCGCGGTGAAGGACGGCATCCACAAGCGCGACGCGCGCGTGAAGAACGCCATCGCGCGCGCCACCCACGTCCGCACGCAGGAGCTGTTCGTCGGCCCCACGCGCAAGCTCTACCAGGACCTGCGTCGCGCCGAGATGGTCTGCGTCGTCGTCATGGAGGACGCCGGCCGCGCGGCGGACCTCCACGGCGGCCGCGGCAAGCAGGGCGGCGCCGAGAACCTGACGCTCCCCGAGCACGACCTCGACCTCCTCGTCGAGGACTGCGCCAAGCTCCTGCGCGCCACGCGCGTCCCGGGCGGCACCTACCGCTGCGTCTTCGACCCCGACATGGCCGGGCTGTTCGCGCACGAAGCGTTCGGCCACGGCACCGAGGCCGACATGTTCACCAAGCGCCGCGCCAAGGGCGCCGACTACATGGGCAAGCGCGTGGCCTCCGACCTCGTCGACATGTTCGACAACCCCGCGCTCCCCGGGCAGGCGGCGTCGTACTTCTTCGACGACGAAGGCCAGCTCGCGTCCGCGACGCAGATCATCACGCGCGGCATCCTCACCGCGCCGATGACCGACCTGGTGAGCGCGTCCAAGCTCGGCATCAAGCGGAGCGCCAACGGCAGGCGTGAGAGCGTGCAGCGCAAGGTCTACACGCGCATGAGCAACACCTACTTCGGGCCCGGCAAGGACAAGCACGACGACCTCGTCGCCTCCATCGACGAAGGCCTGCTCGTGCGCCACGCGCGCAACGGCATGGAGGACCCCAAGGGCTGGGGAATCCAATGCGAGGCGTACATGGCCGAGGAGATCAAGGGCGGCAAGAAGACCGGCGCCGTGTTCGGCCCGGTGATCATCACCGGCTACGTGCCGGACCTCCTGATGTCCATCGACGGCGTCAGCGACGGCGTCGAGATCGGCGGGCTCGGGATGTGCGGCAAGGGCTACAAGGAGTGGGTGAAGGTCACCGACGGTGGGCCGTCTTTGCGGCTGACGGCGAGGGTCGCGTGATCGACGACATCGCAAAGGCCCTGCGCGCAGACGCGCGCTTCTCGGCGTGGCAGATCGCGGAGCTCCGCGGGCGCAGCACGCAGCGCTACCAGGTGTTCACCGAGGTGGAGGCCCGCCGCGTCGTGGAGACGCGCACGTGGGACGTCCGCGTCCACGTGCAGCAAGACGACGGCACGCTCGGGGAGTCGAGCCTCACCGTCGTCGACGCCAAGGCGCCGCTCGCGCCCGCGCTCGACGCGGCGTTCGCGCGCGCCCGCCTGGTGAAGAACAAGCCCTGGACCCTGCCCTCGCCCGCCGACGGCGGCGCCGCCGCCGTGCGCGCGGTGGACCCGCGCATCGTCGAGGTGCCCGACGAGGCCTGCGAGGAGATCGGCGGCGAGATCGTGCGCGGCGTCGCCGCCGCCGGCTCCGTGGAGCTGTCGGCCTCCGAGGTCTTTTGCGACTACCGCCGCGTCCACCTCGTGAGCTCGCGGGGGCTCGACCTCGTTCGGGAGGAGACCAGCGCCTACACCGAGTACGTGCTCCTCGCGAAGGGCAAGGGTGACGACGAGCTCGAGGTCTACCAGAGCCGCCGCGCCCGCGACCTCAAGGAGCTCGAGCTGCGCGCGCAGATCGACGACGACGTGGAGGCGGCCCGGGCCGGGGCGAGCGCGGTGCTCCCGGAGACGGGCGTGGCCGACGTGGTGCTCGGCGGGCCCGCCGTCGAGGAGATCTTCGACGCGTTCGTTGCCCACGCCTCGGGCCCGGCGAGGTTCGACGGCTGGTCGCGCCTGACGGAGGGCAAGGCCGTCGTCGAAGGCGCCGGCGCCCGCGACGTCGCGTACGACGCGCTCACGCTCTCGAGCGACGCCACCCTGCCCGGCGGGCTCGGCACGTTCGCCTTCGACGACGTCGGCCTCCCCGGGCGGCGCATCGACGTCATCGTCGACGGCGTCTTCAAGACCCGCGCGTGCGACCAGCGCTACGCCTGCTGGCTCGGCGTGCCGGCCACCGGCACCTGGGGCAACGTCGTGGTGGCGCCGGGGAAGGCGAGCGAGGAGGAGCTGCTGCGCCCGCGCGGGGCCACGCCGCTGTACCACCTCACACGCTTCTCCCAGCTCTCGCCGCACGCCACCACCGGCGCGTTCTCGGGCGAGATCCGCTTCGGGTGGCGCATCGACGGCGGCGCCCGCCTCCCCGTCCGCGGCGGATCGATCTCCGGCTCGGTGTTCGACGCCTTCTCGCGCGCACGCTTGTCGTCGGAGGTGGCCGTGCGCGGGCGCACCCACGGCCCGCGCGCGGTGCGGCTCGACGGCATCTCCATCACCGGCTGAGCGACGCCCGGGCGCCGCCCGCAGCCGGATCGTCGTCGCTGGGCCTGGCAGGCGCGGCGCGAGGGTGTATGTCTTCGCCATGGACCCGACGTTCTTCCAGGACTTCCCCGCCCCGCCCGACCTCTACGCCGTCGACCGCGCCCTCCAGGCCGAGCTTTCGCGCCGCCTGCCCGCGGAGCTGCAAAAGAAGGCGGCGGCGCCGCTCGAGGCGCTCGGGCGCGCCACCGCCGCCGAGCTGCCGGCGCTCGTCGTCGAGGCCGAGGACAACGAGCCCGTCCACGTCCCGTACGACCCGTGGGGCCGGCGCGTCGACGAGATCCGCACCTCGCGGGCGTGGGACGCGCTGAAGCGCTTCTCCGCCGAGCACGCCATCGTGGCGAGCGGCTACGACGAGAGCTACGGCGAGCACCGCCGCGTCTTCCAGGCCGCGCTCCTGCACCTGTACTCGGCGTCGTCGGCGATCTTTTCGTGCCCGCTCGCGATGACGGACGCCGCCGCCCGCGTGCTCCTCGACATCGCCCCGCCCGAGCTGCGCGATCGATTGGTGCCCGGCCTGCTGTCGACGGACCCAAAGACCTTCATCACGTCGGGGCAGTGGATGACGGAGCGCACCGGCGGCAGCGACGTCTCCGGCACGTCCACGGTGGCGCGGCCCGTGCCCGGCAAGAAGGACGTCTACACGCTCCACGGCGTGAAGTGGTTCACCTCGTCGGTGACCTCCGAGATGGCGCTCGCGCTCGCGCGCATCGACGACGGCCCGGAGGGACAGCCCCACATGACGCTCGGCAGCAAGGGCCTGAGCCTGTTCGTCGTCGACGTCGTGCGCGAGACGCTCGCGGGCGGCGCCACGGGCGGCGTGCGCGGCATCCAGGTGAACCGACTGAAGGACAAGCTCGGCACGCGCGCGCTGCCCACGGCGGAGCTCACGCTCGACGGCGTCGAGGCCGTGCGCATCGGTGAGGTCGGCCGCGGCGTCGCGAGCATCGCGGGCATGCTCAACATCACCCGCTTCTACAACTCCATCGCCTCCAGCTCGACGATGCAGAAGGCGCAAGCCTGGGCGCGCGCGTACGCCTGGAAGCGCACCGCCTTCGGCGCGCCCATCGCGAGCCAACCGCTGCACGCCGCCACGCTCGACGACATGGAAGCGGAGACCGCGGCGGGCCTCGCGTTGGCCATGGAGGTCGCCACGCTCCTGGGTCGGCTCGAGCACAAGACCGCCACCGACGAGGAGAAGCGCCGGCTGCGCGCGCTGGTCCCCATCACCAAGCTCACCACGGGCAAGCAGGCGGTGGCGGTGACGTCGGAGGCGCTCGAGGCCTTCGGCGGCGCCGGCTACATCGAGGACACGGGCCTGCCCGCGCTCCTGCGCGACGCCCAGGTGCTGCCCATCTGGGAGGGCACCACCAACGTGCTCTCGCTCGACGTGCTCCGCGCCGAGGCCAAGGACCAGGCCTACTCCGCGGTGCTGAAGGACCTCCTCGCGCGCACGGAGAAGCTGCCGGCTTCCCTGCCCAAGGGCGGCGTCGAGGCGCTCAAGGGCACGTGCCAGGCCCTCGCCGCCCGCGTCGCCGCGCTGGTGAAGAGCGGGGGGCTCGAGGGAGGCGCGCGCAAGGTCGCCTACACGACGGGGCTCTGCCTCGAGGCCATGCTCCTCGGGGAGACCGCCGCCGCCGTCGGCACCGCCGACGCCGCCGCGCGCTTCGAGCGCTTCGCGCGGCTGCGCCTCGCCGGCCCGCTCGGCTGACGGGGGTCGCGCGCCGACGTGGCGTACGGCCCCACGGCGCCCCCGCGCCCGGGTATCCTCGGCGGATGAAGCGCATCGCCGCCGTCGCCGTCGTCGTGCTCTCGTGCGCGTCGTGCCCTGAGGACCCGCCGGACGCGCGCGCGTTCATCACGGCCCTGTTTCAGGCGTCGGTGGTGTGCGCGCCGAGCTTCCTCGCGCAGGCGGAGCCGGTGTTCCTCGACGCGCAGTCGCGCGCGCAGATCGAGATCGCCGTCGGCACCTTCGACCGCGACCTGCAAAACGACAAGGTCGCCTTCGACCGCGCCTCCTACGACGCGTGCCTCGCGGCCGCCGGCGACAACGACTGCGAGACCATCAGCGCCGCCAACGGCCCGTGCGCCACGGTGTTCGAGGGCAAGGTGGACGGCGGCGGCGTCTGCGCCGAGAGCGTCGAGTGCGCCGCGGGCCTGTCGTGCTTCCAGGATCGCGACGCGTGCGGCACGTGCACCACCATCGCCATCGAGGGCACGAGCTGCGCCGACCACAACTGCGCCGACGGCGACTTCTGCGACGACACCCAGGTCTGCCGCGCCAAGCCCGCGCCGGCGTCCTTCTCCGAGGGCGACGCCTGCTCGCTCGCCACGGGCTGCGGCGGCGTGCTCTCCGGGCTCGCGTGCAAAGACGGCCTGTGCGCGCCCATCAGCATCGTCCTTGAGGGCGAGGCGTGCGGCACCGACCCCTCATCCACGCTCTATTGCAAGGACAGCTCCTCGACGCACTTCTGCGACGGCGGCGTCTGCGCCGCGCGGCCCGGCCTCGGCGAGCCCTGCAACGGCGCCGGCGCGTGCGACGCCACCGTCGCCGCCTGCGTCGACGGCGCCTGCGTGGACGCGGGCGACGACGGCGACGCCTGTGAAAACGGCTTCGGCTGCAAGCTCGGCAACACGTGCAAGAGCAACGTATGCACGCCGCTCGAGAGCGCGTCGCAGCCGCCCGCGTGCGAGTGACGGTGCGCCCGCGACGGGCGCATCGACGGACAGCTCAGCCCCAGGTCGCGTGGTAGCGCGCGGACGTCGGGGTGTGCTCCTCGACCGCCACGCTCACCTTCGCCGCGCCCGCGCGCAGGAGCGCCGCGGTGAACGCCGTGCCGTGATGAAACGGCGCCTCGGGGATGTAGAGGTACTCCGGGAAGGTCACCGTGGCGCGGGCGCTGCCGGGGCCGTCGATGACGACGTCGAGCTTGCTGCCGCGCCGGAAGACGCCCCACAGCCGCGCGGCGCCCTTGAGCACGCTCTGCGGCGAGGCCAGCGCGAACAGCACCGAATACGCGGGGGAGCTCAGGAGCTGCCGGTTCATCTCGAGGAGCCAGCTCTCGACGGCGTCCTGCGGCGTGACGTCGGCGTGGATGCACTGCAAGGCGATGATGTGCATCTCGGGGATCCACACGTTCACCGGCGGCGGGTTTCGCAGCGTTCGCACGAAGTCCTCGGGCAGCCCGTCGAGCGGCGGCAGCGTCATCCGCTGCAGCGCCATGCGCATGAGCCCCGCTTTGATGCCGCATTGCGGGTAGCGATCCAGGCGCCCCCCGTGGCGCTCGAGGTACGTCGCCAACGTGGGCAGCCGCTCTTTCACCAGCCGAAGCCGCCGCCGCTCCCGAAAGACGAAGCGTGGCACGTGCCCGCGTACTGCACCTCGACGCCCACCGCGTAGGCGGCGCACTCCGAGGTATAGCCCTGGTCGTCGCAGCCGCAGACGGGGGTGCCGTCGTCGGTGCAGGTGCCGTCCGCGGGGGGGACGAAGTCGGCGGAAGCGACGCAGCTCTTGGTGGCGTCGTCGTAGAGCTGGGCGCTGTCGCAGGTGCACAGCGCGCTGTTGCCGTGGCTCGCCGCGCACCCGAGCGCCAGCGCGCCGAACGCCGCGAGGGCAAGGGCGGCGCGCAGCCGGCTCACGCAGCTTCCGCCTGCTTGACGACGTCGTCGACGTGGGGCGTCTTCACGAAGTGAAGATACAGGGCGATGTGCTCGGCCTGGTAGCCCTGCCCCTTGAGGTGCGTCACGAGCTCCTTGACCTTGTCGGCGGTGAGCTCCTGGAAGAACGTCGGCTCCTCGTCCACGAGGCCGTTGTCGTTCTTGACGTTGAGGTAGTCGAGGGTGGCCTTGAGGAGCGGGCGCTTGGTGTACAGCCAGTTGCGCACGAGCTCCTCACACAAGCGGTTCTCTTGATCGCTGTCGGCGGTCTTGAGCTTCTCGTGGAGCTTCTTGGTGCGGTCCTCGAGCTTGGCGTGGACCTTGAGCCCGATGGTCTTTTTGGCCTTGATGCCGAGGCGCTGAAACAACGTCTCCCGCACCTTGCGCGGCGACGCGGCAATGAGCTCGGCGAAGGTCTCGTCGCTCATCTTGGCCACGAGCTGGATGAACTGCATGTCTCGCTCCCGACGGTGTCCCGCCCGATATGAGGCCGTCGGGGAGCACCGTCAACGGGGCGGCTGCCCCATGATCAGCGCCAGGACGTCGCGCAGCGCTTGCTGCCCGAACCGCTCGACCGCCCCCACGCCCCGGTCGACGGTGAAGCTCATCTCGTCGAGGGCGGCCTGAAGGGGCGTGGCGTTGTTGCGCAGGATGGGCTGGATGGCGCCCGACGGCCAGCACACGCGCGCCGCCACCCCGAGCTTGAGCAGGCGGTCCTTGAGGACGCCTCGCTTCTCGAGGGCCATGAGCCCCTTCACACCCGCCGACGCGAGGAACGCGCGCAGGCCGAAGGGCAAGGTGAGCGTGGTAAGCACCTCGGGGGAGAGCCCGCCGAAGCCGATCACGAGGAGCGGCCGCTGCGCGCGGCGGGCGACCTCGAGGTCCTCGATGGAGAACGCGGCCAGGGAGCCGCGCAGCCCGGGGTGCGTGTGCCACAGGATGGTGCCCCAGTCGGGATCGATGGCGACGCGCCCGGGCTGCCCGGTCGTCTCGCGCTTGAGGCCGACGAGGACGGTTCGCCCACCGCGCCGCCGGGCGAACGCGACGCCGGCGAGCTCGAGCCCGTGCTGCGTCGACGTCATCAGCTCCTCCGCCGCGCGCTCGAAGAACGCCCGCGCCCCGAACAGCGGCGACTCCGCGCGCGGCACGAGGGCGGTGGTGGCGTCGGGCTGGATGGCGCCCTCGCGCGCCTGCGCCTGCGCGGTGCGCTCGGGGATGGCGTGGCTGGCGTTGCCGCGCAGCTCCTCGATCTGCGCGTCGACGATCTCCTGGGGCTCCCCGTCCGGGCGACTCATGTTTTTCGGCCCACCTGCGCGTTCACCGCAAAACCTATGGCTATCATCTTGGTGATCATCGACGAGCCCCCGTAGCTCATCAGGGGGAGCGTGACGCCGACGACGGGGAGCACGCCCGTCACCATGCCCATGTTGATGAACGCGTGCCAGAAGATCATCGACGCCGCGCCCACGGCGATGAGCGCGCTGAAGCGGTCGGTGGCCTTGCGCGCCCCGCGCAACATGAGCGCGATGAGCGTGAAGAACAAGACGATGAGCACGACGGCGCCGACGAAGCCCCACTCCTCGCCGAGCACCGAGAAGATGAAGTCCGTGTGGTTCTCCGGCAGGAACGACAACTGCGTCTGCGTCCCCTGCCCGTAGCCCTTGCCGGTGATCTGGCCGGAGCCGACGGCGATGATGGACTGCGCCGCGTGGTAGCCGGCGCCCTGGATGTCGGCCTCGGGGTTCAAGAACGTCTGCACGCGTTTCTTCTGGTAGCCTTGGAGCACGAAGAACCACGCGAACACCGCCGTGCTGATGGCGCCGACGAAGGAGATCGCGAGGTCGCGCGGGCGCATGCCGCAAAAGAGGATCTGCGTGGCGGCGATGGCGAGGACGATGGACGCCGTGCCGAGGTCGGGCTCGATGAGCACGAGCGCGAACGGCACGAGCACGATGTCGATGGGCGCCACGATCTTCCGATGGCTGATGCCGCCGCGCACCGTGGCGAGGATGGCGATCATCAGCCACACGCCGCCGATGACGATGGCGCCGGCGGTGACCCAGTGCGGCTGCAGCTTGTGGAGCTCCTCGAGCGGCACGCCTTTGGCGATGTCCAGGTCGTGCTTCTTGATCTGGTGGAAGTGCCGCCAGACCACGCCCGCCATCAAGCCCAACGGGCGCGAGACGTTGAACGGCCGCAGCAGCTGCATGAGCGTGTATCCGCCGGGCACCTCGTACTCGCCGAAGTACTTGGCGACGACGAGGATGATCGCGATCTTGGCGAGCTCCGACGGCTGGCCGCCGATGGGCCCGATGTCGAGCCAGCGCTGGGCGCCCTTGTGCGGCGTGCCCATGACGAGGACGGCCACGAGCAGGACGCATACGAGCGCATAGAGGGGAAACGCGCCGAGCTCCAGCGAGCTCGGGCGGGCGCGCGCGACGACGGCGGCGACGACGAAGCCGGCGCACGACCACAGCAGCTGCTTGTACCAGAGGTCCGGGAACGAATCGCGTCCTGCCGACGACACCATCATCACGCTGATGAGCGGGATGACGGCCGCGATGGCGATGAGCCCGATGGGCCACCGCGCTCCGCCGGACTCCGGCGCCGTGGACAACGACGTCATCGCGCCCCCCTCGACGTGGCGCGGGGGCTTGCCCCCCGCCTGGCGGCGGCGCTCATTGCGGCTCCTCGGGGGGGCCCTGCTCGACGGGCGGCTCGGCCTTGGGGTCGGGCCGCGGCGGCGTCGTGGGCATCACGTTCGGGGCGTCCGGCGGCGCCTTGGGGTCCGTCTCGGGCTCGACGGCGGTGGGCGGCGTCTCGTCTTCGTCGGGCGGCTCGACCTTCTTGGGCGGCGGCGGCCGCGGCGCGTTCTTGGGCGGCGGCAGCGGCGGCAGGTCCGCATAGCGCCCGGTGCCGCGCACCTGGGTGAACCAGGTCTTCAGCACCTCGGCCGTGACCGGCGCCGACGTGGAGCCGCCGAAGCCGCCGTGCTCGGTCATGGTGACGACGACCACCTCGGGGTGCTCCTTGGGTGCGAAGCCGACGAACCACGCGTGGTCGCGCTGCTCGTACGGCAGCGACATCTCGCCGATGTGCTGCACGCTCTTGCTCAGCCGCACCACCTGCGCGGTGCCGGTCTTGCCGACGATCTTGATGTTCGCGTTGCGCAGCCACTCGGACATGTCCTTGTACTGGTCGTGGCGCCACAGGAGCCCCGACGCCGTGCCGCCGGGCTCGGTGACGTGCGACAGCGCCTCCTTCACGAGCGCGAGGTCCGACGGGAGCATGTCGAGGTGGCTGCGCACCACGGGCTCGATGGTCTTGATGACGTTGCCGTCGGCGTCGCGGATCTCGCGGACGAGCTGCGGCTTGTACACGGTGCCGCCGTTGGCGATGGTGGCGTAGGCGATGGCGAGCTGCAGCGGCGTGACGGCGACGTCGCCCTGGCCAATGGCGTTGTTGACGACGAGGCCCGGCGTGTACGCGCCGAAGCGCCGGACGTAGTACTTGCGATCGGGGATGAGGCCGGGCGTCTCGCGGTCGATGCCGATGTCGGTGCGCGAGCCGAAGCCGAACAGGCGCGCGGTCTCCGCGAGGCGGTCGGGGCCGAGGTCGTAGCCCACCGAATAGAAGTAGGTGTCGCACGAGTACTGCAGCGCCTTCACCAGCGCGATGTGCCCGTGGCCGCCGCGGTTGAAGCAACGCCACACGCTGCGCCCGAGGCGGAAGAAGCCGGGGCACACGCGGATCTGGTGCTCGTCGATGACCTTGTTGCGCAGGCCCGCCGACGCCGTGATGGCCTTGAAGGTGGAGCCGGGCGCGTAGTGGTCCTGGATGGCCTTGTTGCTCCAGGGCTTGAGCGGGTCCCTGCTGAGCTTGTGGATGTACTTCTTGCTCCATGGCCCGCTGACGAGGTTCGGGTCGTAGGGCGGGAAGCTCGCCATGGCGAGGACGAAGCCGGTGTTGACGTCGAGGGCGACCACCGATCCCTTCACGCCGCCGAACATGGCCTCGGCGGTGCGTTGCATGTCCTCGTCGAGCGAGAGCACGAGCGTGTGCCCGGGGATCGCGGGGGTGTTGCGGTCGGGCCCGAGGAGCTCCTCGGCGAACGCGTCGCCCATGTTCCTGCCCTTGGCGTCGACGACGACGGGGCGGATGCCGTCCTTGCCGCGCAGCTCGTCCTCGAAGGCGGCCTCGACGCCGCGCCGCCCGACGAGGTCGCCGAGGTGGTAGCCCTGCCCCTCGCGCTCCTCGAGCTCCGATGAGTTGATCTCGTTCATGTAGCCGAGCACGTGCGAGGCGAGCGTCTTTTCGCGGTAGCGGCGCTTCTGGCTGTCGACGACCTCGACGCCGGGGAGGTCGCCGAGCGACGCCGCCGCCTCGAGGCGCGCGTAGGCGTCGAAGCCGATGTCCTCGAGGAGCACCGCGGGCTTGAAGCGGCCGAGCCCGTGCGACTTGCGCAGCGCGCTCTCGACGCGCTCCTTCATGTCGTCGGGGTTGAGCCCGACGAGCTCCCGCGTGTGGCGGAACACCGACGCGCGCGAAGGGAAGTCCCGCGCGTGCGCGCTCACCTGGCAGGTGCCGTCGATCCCGCGGTCGACGACGACGCCGCGGATGTCCTCCTGCGCGGCGACGGCCTCGATGTCCTTGCACGCGTCTTCGGGGACGCCGTCGAGGAGGACGACCTCGTCGTCGCCGTCGGTCTCGACGGCGGCGAGCACGCGCTGATCGGCGTCGTTGATGACGGCCTTCTCCGGATGCGCCGGCGCGAGCAGTTGCCGGAGCGTCTTGGTGCTGTCGGGGAGGAACGCCACGGTGATGTAGACGTCGTGGGACGGCCTGTTATCGACGAGGACGCGCCCGGCCTGGTCGAGGATGAGGCCGCGGGAGTGCGCGATGCGGTGCTCGGAGATGAAGTTCGACTGGCTCTTTTCGACGTACTCGTCGCCCTTCACGACCTGGAGGTAGTAGAGGCGGACGACGAGGCCGAAGAGGAAGATCGCGACGAGGGTGGTCGCCACCGCCGTGCGGCGGGCGTCGAACGCGGGCTCGAACGCCTTCTTCACGGAGCCATCCTACGATTTGCTCGCGAGGCGTTCCTGGAGCGTCTCGCCTTTTTCCTCGAGATCCAGTGCAATGAGGAGGCGCTGCAAGAGCGGGAAGACGAGGAGGCTGGCGAGGGCGTTGGCGACGGCGGTGAGGACGAGGGGGAAGAACCCGAAGCTCTCGCGCCGTTGAAAGAGGAACAGCAGCAGCAGGGAGACCAGCGCGTGCGCGGCGGAGATGCCGCCGACGAAGAGGAAGCTGCGAAAGCCGCGCGGCGACGGCACGAAGCCGACCACGAAGCGGCTGCCGACGAGGACGGCGACGCACGCGAGCACGTTCAGGCCAAGCGGGGTGCCCGCGAGCGCGTCGACGACGATGCCGATGAGCGCCGCGGTGACGGCGGCCTCGACGGGCGGGTCGACGATGGCGGCGTACGCGACGAGGAGCACCCCGGGGACGACGGGCACGTACGACCAACCGAACATCACCGCCGCCGCCCCCGCCACCGCCGTGAGCAGCAGCGCGAGCCCCGTCAGCACCAGGGCGCGGGTCATCGCGGCCCCGCGTCGCCGGTCTTCGCGGCGGCGGGCCTCGGGGCGCCAGGCTTGGGGGCGCCGGCCTTGGGGGCGCCGGCCTTGGGGGCGCCGGTCTTGGGGGCGCCGGGCTTGGGGGCGCCGGTCTTGGGGGCGCCGGGCTTGGGGGCGCCGGCGTCGGGCTCGGGGGCGCCGGCCTTGGGGGCGCCGGCGTCGGGCTTGGGGGCGCCGGCGTCGGGCTTCAGGGCGCCGCCGGGCGTGGGTGGCGCGGGGGCGGCGCTGGGGGCGGCCGCGGGCGGCTTCGCGGGCGCCGGCGGCGCCCTGCGGTGCTTGGGAGCCGCGGGCTCGGGAGCGGGGCCCGCGTCGACGGGCGCGCCGTCGACGTCCTCGTCCTCGTGGCCGCCGAGGCGCGGGGCCATGGGCGGCGGGCGATCGATGAGCACCGCGACGTGCTCGACGCGATCGAGCTCGGCCGCCGGCCGCACCACGGCGCGCAGGTACAGGCTGTCGTCGGGCGCCACCGCGTCCGTCACCGTGCCGACGGGGACGCCCACGGGGAAGCGCGCGCCGAGGCCCGACGTCACGACGAGGTCGCCGGGCTTGACGTCGCGCAGCTTGTCGAAGTCCTCGACCTTGGCGCCGTAGCGCTCGTCGGAGCCCTCGCCGCGGATGATGCCCCGCGCGCGCGTACGCTGATCGATGACGTCGAGCGCCGAGCTCGAATCCGACAAGAGCAGCACGTCGCACGAGCGCCGCCCCACGGCCAGCACCAGGCCCACGACGCCGTTTCGGTCGACGACGCCGTCGCCGCGGCGCACCCCGTCCGCCGTGCCGACGTCGAGGGTGAACAGGCGCGTGAGCGGCGCCCCGGTGCGCGCCACCACGCGCGCCGCGATCGGGCGCGGCCCGTCGATGCGCTCCACCTCGCGCAGCAGCGCCCGCAGCTCGTCGTTCTCCGTCTCGAGCTCCGCGATGCGCGTCTGCGCCTTCAGCATCCCCGACCTGTCGCGGCGCAGGTGCACGAGCTCGTCGTACGACGCCACCGACGTGAAGTAGTGGTCGAAGCCGTCGACGATGCTGCCCACGGACCACAACAGGCCGCGCTCGAGCAGCGCCGCCACGTCGACGAAGACGCCCACCACCGGTCCGCGCGCGCCCGGCTTCTTGGTCTGCGCGTACAGGAGCACCAGCGGCAACGCGAGCAGCGCCCCGACGACGATCAGGCCCCGGTACCGCGTGACGAGCTGCAGCACGGCGCCAATCTAGCGACGACGCCGCCCCGCCGTCGAGCCGCCGCCCGCGCGGCCACGGCGCGGCCTGGGGACGCGGCGGGATCGGGGAACCTTTCGGCGCCGTCGGCCGTTTCCACGGTGATGAACGCCCTCAAGCAAATCCTCGCCGTCACCTTCGCCATCGCCGTCGTCGCCATCGGGACGCAGCGCACGGTCTCGCTCGTCCTCGAGATGCGCCACACCGACCGCGAGCAGGACGCCCGCATCGACGACCTCGAACAGCAGCTCCGCGATATGCGGGCCACTGCCGACGTCGACCGCGCGCCGCACAGGCCCGGCCCCGGCGATCTGTGGGCCGACGACGACGTCCACCCCGTCCCCGTCGCGGGCTCGCCGGCGTCGGGCCCCCCCGACGCGTGGGTGACCATCGTCGCGTTCCTCGACTACCAGTGCCCGTTCTGCGGGCGCGTCCAGCAGACCCTCGCGGACCTGCGCGCGCACAACCCCGACGTGCGGATCGTCGTGAAGCACAACCCGCTGTCGTTCCACCGGCAGGCGATGCCCGCCGCCGTCGCCGCCGAGTGCGCCAACGAGCAGGGCGCCTTCTGGCCGCTGCACCGCGCGCTGTTCGCAAACCAGCGCTCCCTCGACAAGTTCCTGTCGGACGTGAGCTGGAGGCGGTTCGACCTCGACGGACAGGCCATGGCGCGCTGCATCGCGGGCAGCGAAGCCAAGGCCATCGTCCGGGAGGACATGGACCTCGCCCGACGCATGCACGCGCAGGGGACCCCGACGTTCTTCGTCAACGGCCGCCGCTTCGTCGGCGCGCAGCCCCTCGAGAAGTTCCAGCAGGCCGTGGACCGCGCGCGCACGGCGGCGAAGGCGTCGGGCATCCCCGCGGCGCGCTACTACGCCGACGGCGTCCTCGCCCGCTGAGCTCGGGCCTTCCCGCGACGGGATCAGCTCTCTAGCATCGCTCGATGCCCGCGTGCCGCTCCCCCCGCCGAGGCGCGCGCCCGTGACCGCGAGCGCCGTGGTGTTGCGCGCGGTCGCCGACGCGCTCGAGGCCGGGATGCCCCCGCAGGCCCTCGTCGACGACCCGGCCCTGGCCGGCGCGCTTCCCCCGCGCGCCCGCGCGGCGCTGCGGGCGTCGCTGCGCAGCGGCGGCAGCTTCGCCGAGGCGCTCGAGCGCGGCGGCGCCGTCGACAAGGCCGGCGGCGCCGTCGTCGCGGCCGGCGAGCGCGGCGGCTTCCTGCCGCGCGCGCTGCGCCTCGTCGCCGACGACATCGCCGAGGCCGCGGCGCGGCGGCGGCGCGGGCTGCTCGCGCTCGCGTACCCCGCGTTCCTGGTCGTGATGGCGAGCGTCATCCTGCCGTTGCCCGCCCTCGTCACCGGCGGTCTCTCCGCGTACGTCGCGCGCGCCGCGCCCGGCGTCGTCGCGGTGGCGGCGGCGCTCTTCGTGGGCCTCGTCGTGCTCCCCCGCCTGCCCGGGGGCGCCAAGGCGGCGCTCGAAAACGCGCTCGCGCGCGTTCCCCTGTACGGGCCGCTCGTCGTCGACACCGCGCGAGCGTCGTGCCTCGAGGCGCTCGGCCGCCTCGTCGCCGCGGGTGTGCCGGTCACCCTCGCCCTGCCCACGGCCGTCGCCGCCGGCGGCCTGTCCTCGTTTCGCGCGGGGGACGCTTCGCAGACCGTCGCGGCCGGCGGCACGCTCGCGCAGGCGCTGTCCGCCGGCGGCGTCGTCGACGAGCGCATCGCCGCGCGCGTCGCCCTCGCGGAGCGCACGGGGACGCTCGACCGCGCGCTGCCCACGCTCGCCGCCGAGGCCCGCTCGCGGGCCCGGGCGCGCTTCATCGCGCTCTTCGCGGCGCTCGGGCTGCTGTGCTTCTTCGCCATCGCCGCGGCCATCGGCGCCGCCGCCGTGCACAGCACACAGAGCTACTTCGACGCCATCGACGCCGCGACGAAGGAGTAGACGCCGCCCGCCGCGCTCAGTTCGACATCGCGACGGCTTGCAGCAGGTCGATCTTCTCGAGCGCCGTGCCCGCGCCGATCACGGTCCCCGAGATGGGCTCCTCGGAGTGGAACACGGGCAGGCCCGTCTCCTTGCGCAGGAGCACGTCGAGGTTGCGCAGGAGCGACGCCCCGCCCGACAGGATGATCCCGCGATCCACGATGTCGCTGGCGAGCTCCGGCGGCGTGCGCTCGAGGCCGATGCGCACGGCCTCGGTGACGGCGTTGATGGGCTCGCCCATGGCCTCGCGGATCTCGTCGCTGTTGCACTCGATGGTCTTGGGGACGCCGGCCACGAGGTCGCGTCCCTTCACCTCCATCGTCAACAGCTCGTCGTCGGGATAGGCGCTCCCGATGCGGATCTTGATCTGCTCGGCCGTGCGCTCGCCGATGAGCAGCGAGTAGCGCTTCTTGATGTGGTTCACGATGGCGACGTCCATCTTGTCGCCGCCGACGCGAACCGACCGGCTGTAGACGATGCCGCCGAGCGAGATCACGGCGACCTCGCAGGTGCCGCCGCCGACGTCGACGATCATGTTGCCGGAGGGCTCGGTGATGGGCATCCCCGCGCCGATGGCGGCGGCCATCGGCTCCTCGATGAGGTACACCTCTCGCGCGCTCGCCGACTCCGCCGACTCCTTCACCGCGCGCTTCTCCACCTCGGTGACGCCCACGGGCACCGCGATGATGATCCGCGGCTTCACCAGCGTGCTCCGGCCGTGCGCCTTCTGGATGAAGTGGCGGAGCATCTCCGCGGTGGCGTCGAAGTCGGCGATGACGCCGTCCTTGACGGGGCGGATGGCGGCGATCTGGTCGGGGGTGCGTCCGAGCATGTCCTTGGCCTCGCGCCCGACGGCGACGACCTCGCGCTTGCCCCCGGGCGCGGTGCGCACGGCCACCACCGATGGCTCGTTCACCACGATGCCCTTGCCGCGGACGAAGATGCGCGTGTTCGACGTACCGAGGTCGACCGCGAGATCCGACGAGAAAAGGCCGAAGACGCCACCAAGCATGATGCGCGGAACCTACTCCCAAACGCGGGGGCGCGTCGATTGGCGCAGGACCCGTGTGCCTGCACCCAGGGGCCCCGCGCGGTGCCGGCGCCCCGCGGCCGGAACGGGGCGTGCAACCCGCGCAGCATGGCGCTCGTGATCGGACCGTCACCGTTCTTCCTGTCGTATCAGGCCATCCCGCGGGGCGTTCCGGCCAGCGTCGCGGTCGACCGCATCGCCGCCAGCCTCTCCGGCGCCGTCGACCTCCACGGCCACGCCGCCGGGGCGGGCCTCGCCCACCTGTTCGTCCGGCGGCACCCCCGCCTGGTCCGCCGCCTCGCCCTGTCCCGCTTCGGGCTGTACACCCGCGCCCACCTGCTGCGCGCCCGGCTGCGCGCCATCGTGGACGAGGACGCCGCCGTCCTCGTGGACCTGTTCGCCTGGGAGAGGGAGTACGGCATGCGGGACCCCGTCTTCATGCCGGGCCGGGTGCTGTTGCTCCTCGACGACGAGACCACCCAGCTCGAGCGCGAGCACCTGGTGGCCACCTATCCGGGAGCCCGCCTGACGTGGGACCCGTTCGACGTGGCGGCCTTCCTCAGCGACGCGACTGCCGTTGTCAGCGCCGGGGAACCTCGCTAAGCGACCGCATGCTTCAGGTCTTCCGCAACAACGCCAACAACTGGTTCATGGTGTTGATCTTCGCGCTCATCACCTTCGTCTTCGTCTTCACGTTCGGATCGTGGGGCGGAGGCAACGTGTCGGGCTCCATCCCCATCGCAGCCACGGTGAACGGGAGCGTCATCTCCAAGTCGATGTTCCACGTGCAGTACAGCCAGGCGTTCCAGACCATGCAGGCGTACCGCCCGGGCTTCACCTCGGAGAAGGCGCGCGAAGAGCACCTGGACGACACCGTGCTCGACCGCCTCATCACGCGGGAGCTGTTGGCGCAGGCGGCGGAGAACCGCGGCATCGTCGTCAGCGACGACGAGGTGGCCAAGGTCATCCAGGCGAAGTTCTTCCCCAACAAGGACTTCAACCCCGAGGAGTACAAGCGCATCGTCAACGGCATCTACAACAGCACGGAGACGCGCTTCGAAGACCAGGTCCGGCGCGACATCCTCGCGGCGCGCATGGAGAACATCCTCGGGGACTCGCAGCACGTGTCGGAGAGCGAGATCAAGGAGCAGTTCGAGAGCAAGAACAACCGCGCCGACATCGAGATCCTCAAGATCGACCCCCTCTTCTACAAGGGAGCGGCCAAGGCCCCCACCGACGCCGAGGCCGCGGCGTGGGCGGCCGCGCACCACGACGAGGTCCAGAAGTTCTACGACGAGCACATGAACCGCTATCACCAGCCCAAGAAGGTGAACGCGCGGCACATCCTCGTGAAGGTCGCCGAGGACGCCTCCGACGACGACAAGAAGAAGGCGCACGACAAGATTGAAGCCGCCAAGAAGCGCGTCGACGCCGGTGAGGACTTCGCCAAGGTGGCCACGGAGGTGAGCGAGGACAGCTCGGCCAAGCAGGGCGGCTCGCTCGGCTTCTTCGGCCCCGGCGCCATGGTCAAGCCGTTCGAGGACGCCGCGTTCGCGCTCAAGAAGGGCGAGGTCTCGGACATCGTCGAGACGCGCTTCGGCTACCACATCATCAAGGTCGAGGACATCCAGGAGCCCGTCACCAAGGAGCTCAAGGACGTCGAGGGCGAGATCGCCAAGCAGCTCATGAAGGACGAGGCCCAGATGGCGGAGGCGAGGAAGGTCGCGGACGCGGCCCTCGCCGACATCAAGAAGGGCACGCCCTTCGACGAGGTCAAGGTCCCCGGCCTCATCAACATGAACAGCGACACGCCGCCCCCCGCGCCCAAGGACGGCGACGCCTACGCGCCGCGCCTCGACAGCACCGGCTTCTTCGCGCAGGGCGCGCGCGTGGTGCCCAAGGTCGGCGTGGCGCCGGAGATCGTGAAGATCGCGTTCTCGCTCACCAAGGACAAGCCCCTGTACGACAAGGTCGTCGAGGTGAACAAGCGCCTGTTCCTCGTGAAGCTCAAGGACCGTGAGATCCCCGACGACGCGAAGCTCGCCACCGAGCGCGACACCATCGAGCAGCAGCTCCTCACGGGGCGCCGCGCCGCCGTCGTCGAGCAGTTCACCAAGACGCTGCGCGACCGCGCCAAGATCACCAAGAGCGAGCACGTCCTCGACGAGCGCGGCTGATGCTTCGGCCCGCTCCCGGTGGTGCGGCGGCGTGTCCGCCGCTCATCGCGCTCGCGGCCGTCTGCGCGCTCGGCGCCTGCGACGAGGACGCCGCCAGGTTCGGCGCACCTTGCCGTGGCGACCGCGACTGCAACGCGGCCTCCTACTGTGTGGCCGGCTGCGGTGAGCAGGCCGCCCGCTGCGTCCCCTACGGCGCCGACGAAGACCGCGCCAGCTACCGCCCCGTCGAGTGTTGCGCCGGCGCGCTCTACTACACGGGCATGGTGAGCGACGCCTACAAGGCCCGCCTCAAGGACGCCGTCGCGAGCCCCGTGGTGCGCGACGCCGCGCGCCGCTTCCCGCAGCCGCTCGTCTCCGCCGTCGCCGCCGATCAGGCGCAACAATGCCTGGTGTGCGACGGCCGGCTGAGCGTCGCCCCCATGGGCGCCCGCTGCGCGCCGCCCGCCGCGCTCGCCCCGCTCGACGCCGGCGTCGTCGACGTCGTCGACGGCGGCGCGGCCGGGATCGACGGCGGCGCCGGCGCGCCCGCGCCCGCGGCCACGGCGGTCATAGAAGCGGACGGAGGGGTGCTGTGAGCCTGCGCGAAACCATCGAGAGCAAGCTGCGCGCGGCGCTCGCGCCCACGTCCCTCGAGATCCAGGACGACTCCCATGAGCACGCCGGCCACGGCGCGTCCGGCGCCCACGTTCGCGTCGTCATCACCAGCGCGGCGTTCGCGGGCAAGAACGCCCTGCAACGCCACCGCCTGGTGAACGACGCGCTCAAGGCCGAGCTCGGCTCGGGTGCGGTGCACGCGCTCCAGATCAGCGCGAAGGCGCCCGGCGAGGGATGACCGTCGAGCGCGCGGCCATCACCGGCGCCTCCGGGCTCGTCGGCGGCAACCTCGCGGCGCTCCTCCTCGAGGAAGGCGTCCGCGTCCGCGCCACGCGCCGGGCCACGAGCAAGACCGCGCACCTCGACGACCTCGACATCGAGTGGGTCGAGGCGTCGCTCGAGGACCAAGACGGCCTCGCGCGCGCGTTCGACGACGCCGACGTCGTCTTTCACTGCGCGGCCGTGCCGACGCAGACCAGGAACAGCGACGGCCTGCACCGCCGCGCCAACGTCGACGGCACCGTTCACGTCGTCGACGCCGTGAAGCGCGCCGGCGCAGGCCGCCTCGTCCACTGCTCGAGCGTGGTGACCTGCGCCATCGCCGCCCCGGGTGGCCCCGACGTCGGCGAGGACGCCCCGTGGAACTTCGCGGAGCACGGGCTCGCCGAGGCGTACTCCGAGAGCAAGCGCGAGGCGGAGTCCTTCGTGCGCGGGGCCACGTCGCCGGCGGCCGGTGGCGTCGACGCGGTCATCGTCAACCCCGGCACCATGTTCGGCCCCCGAGACGCCAAGCCCTCCACCGGCAGGCTCATCCTCGCCGTCGCCGAGGGCCGGGTGCTCGCCGCGCCTTCCGGGACCAGCAACTTCGTCGACGTGCGCGACGTGTGCCGCGGCATGATCGCGGCGTGGCGCAAGGGAAAGACCGGGGAGCGCTACATCCTCGGCGGCGTCAACCTCTCCTACATCGAGGCCTTCGGCGTCATCGCCCGCGCGCTCGGGAACAAGCCGCCCCGGTTCGTCCTGCCCGACGGCCTGCTGGGCCTCGCGGGCAAGCTCGGCGACGTCGTGGAGCGCGTCCGGCACCGCGAGGTGGACCTCAATTCCGCGGTGACGGCGTACGCGGTGTGCAAGGGCTACCGCTTCTCCTCGGACAAGGCCGTGCGCGAGCTCGGCTACACCGTCTCGCCGCTCGAGGACGCCGTGCGCGATGAAATTGCCTGGCTGAAGGAGCACGGCATGCTCGCGGAGAAAGGGTAAAACGCGTCCATGGCGGAGACCCCGGCACCCGATGCGCTCTCCCCGCTCGAGCGGGGCATCGTCGACGACGAGGTCGGCATGGCCGCGCGTGTCGCGCGCCGCATCGCCCGCTCGCTCGCGGAGCAGAGCGCGGCGGAGCGCACCGCGCCGTCCGCCGTCCGCGTGCGCCACGACGAGGAGCTCAAGCTCCTGCGCGATCAGATCGCCGAGGCGCGCAACGAGGACGTCGCCGCGCTCCTCGCGGCCATGATCCACACCGCGGGCGTGGCGCGCATCGACACCCCCAAGGCCGCCGGCAACGTCGACCCCGAAACGCCCTACTTCGGCCACATGCGGCTCGACGAGAGCGGCCGCAGCCGCGACGTCCTCATCGGCAAGCGCGGGATGATCGACCGCGAGGCCGGCGTCGTCATCGTCGATTGGCGCGACGCGCCGGTGAGCCGTCTGTACTACCGCTACGACGAGGGCGACGAATACGAGGAAGAGCTCGGCGACAAGGTGCGCGAGGGAAAGGTGCTCGTGCGCCGCACCGTGAGCTTCGTGAACGGCAAGCTCACCCGTGTTCGCTGCCCGGCGGGCACCTTCGTGCGCGCGGGCGGCGACGCCTGGCGCGCGTTGCAGGCGCGGGCGATCCCGGAGCTCCGCGGCGGCCTCGGCAAGGCGGAGCGGGCGCCCGCGCCGGCGCGTCCGTCGCCGGCGGCGCGCGGGAGGCTCGGCCTCGGGGACGCGCACCTGCGCCCGGACAAGCACCTCCCGGAGATCGCGGCGTTGATCGACGCCGCGCAGTTCGACGCCATGACCCAGGCGGACAGCGGCCTCGTCATCCTGCAGGGCGGCGCGGGCAGCGGGAAGACCACGGTGGCCCTCCACCGCGTGGCCTACCTCGCCTACGGCGACGACGACGACGGCCCCGGACGGGGGCGCGCGATCCGTCCGGCCCACACCATCGTCGTCGTCGCGCAGCCGCAGCTCGCGCGCTACGTCGAGCGCCTCCTGCCGTCCCTCGACGTCGCCGGCGTGCGGGTCTTCGCCTATCGCGACTGGGCACGCATGGCCGTCGAGAGGCTCTTCTCCACGCCCGCCGCCGCCGGGGGCGCAGGCGGCGGCGCCCGCCGCCGACGCAGGAAGGGCGCCCGCGCCGGCGACGGCGGCGGCGGGTCCGGGAGGTCGCGCGTGCTGGGCCGGCGGCTCGTCGAGGATCCCCCGCCCGACGTGAGCCGCACCAAGAAGCACCCCGGCGTCCTCGCCGCGGTGCGCGAGCAGTGGCGCCGGCGCTTCGACGCCTTCGCGCGCGCGCTCGAGGACGCCGTCCGCGACCGCCCCGGCGCCGCAGCCATCCTCGCCGCCTTCGCCGAGCCGTACGGCGCGAGCGCGGCGGCGGCCGCGCCGGGCGCAACGACGGTGCGCGTGCGCGCCTTCCTCGACGCCGTCGCCGACCTCGCCCGCGGCGGCGCGCAGCGCGTCCCGCCCGACACGCTCGAGCGCGTGCGCCGCGTGACGGACCCGTTCCTCGCCGCGGCCGACGACGTCGTCGCCGACTGGGAGGAGCTCATCACCGATCGCGATCTCCTCTCGCTCACCGGCCTCGACGAACAGACGCTCGACGCCACCCTCCGCTACACCAAGCGCCAGGTGGAGGAGCCGCCCGACGACAGCGACATCGACGAGGAGCGCAAGGCGCCCATCGACGCCGCCGGGCTCGACCCCGACGACCCGCTGCAGGCCTTCGACGAGCACGACCTGCCCCTCCTGCTGGCGATGTGGATCGAGCGCACCGGCGGCCTCGCCGCCGCCGCCGGCACCGCGGAGCTCACGTACGACCACGTCGTCGTCGACGAGGCGCAGGACCTCGCGGCGATCGAGCTCGCGCCCCTCGTCGTCGCCACCGGCGCCCGCCGCAGCGTCACGCTGGCCGGCGACGTCGTGCAGAAGGTGGTGTTCGACGCCGGCTACGACGACTGGCCCGAGCTCGAGGCCCAGCTCTCGCCCTACCTGCTCGGCCGCAACGCCCTCTCCGTCGAGCCCTTTCGCCTGTCGTACCGCTCCACGGCGGAGGTGGTGGCGTTCGCGCGCGCGGTGCTCGGCCCGCTCGCGCCCAAGGAGGCCCCGCGCGCGGTGAGGAACGGCGCGCCCATCGAGGCCTTCTCCTTCGCCGACACCGGCGAGGAGATCGCCTTCCTCGCCGAGAGCCTGCGCTCGTTGATGGCGCGGGAGCCGCAGGCGAGCGTGGCGCTGTTGTGCCGCTACCCCGAGCGCGCGCGCTTCTACGCCAACATGCTGCAGAAGGCCGAGGTGCCGCGGCTGCGCTGTGTCCTCGGGCGCGACGACTTCACGTTCTCGCCGGGCATCGACGTCGGGCCCGTCGCGCGCATGAAGGGCCTCGAGTACGACTACGTCATCCTCGCCGAGGTCACCGAGGCGATGTACCCCGACCAGGTGGCCGCCCGGCACCTGCTGCACATCGGCGCGACGCGGGCCGCGCACCAGCTCTGGATCACCACGTCCATCGCGTCGCCGTCCCCGCTGTTGCCGCCGGCCCTTCTCGTGGACAGCGCGCTATAAGCGCGGGCATGAACGCACACGACTTCACGCTCAAGACCATCGACGGCAAGGACAAGAAGCTCGACGCGTACGCCGGCAAGGCCATGCTCGTCGTCAACGTCGCCAGCCAGTGCGGCCTCACCCCGCAGTACGAGGGCCTCGAGGCGCTTCACAAGGAGATGGCCCAAAAGGGGCTCGCGGTGCTCGGGGTGCCCTGCAACCAGTTCGGCGCGCAGGAGCCCGGGACGGAGAAGGAGATCGCCACCTTCTGCAGCACGAGCTACGGCGTCACGTTCGACATGTTCTCCAAGGTCGACGTGAACGGCGCGGGCGCGCACCCGCTGTACAAGTGGCTGACGGCCGACGGCGACAAGCCCATCGAGTGGAACTTCGGCAAGTTCCTCATCGGCAAGGACGGCGCCGTCGTCGCCCGCTTCGACCCGAAGGTGCCCCCGACGGACCCGGCGCTGCGGCAGGCCATCGAGCGCGCCCTCGGCTGACGGGGCGCCGGCCCGCGCGCGTGCCGCGTGGCGCGCGTCTCAGCGAGACCCTGCGTGGGCGCTCGTGACGTAGTCCGAGAGCGCGAGGACGAGATCCTTGCCGTCGTTGTGGGCGCGGGCGAAGCGGTAGTCGGAGCGGCCGCCCTCGAAGCCGTCGACGCGCTCGAGGTCGAGCGACTCGTCGAAGGTGGCGGCGATGAGCCACGCGCCGCCCTGCGGATCGGGCTCGAACAACGCGCCCACCGGCGCCCGCTCCTCGGCGTTCACGAGGAGGTTCCTGCGCGTGCGGTTGTCGGGCTTGTGATCGAGCCGCACGACGAACACGCCCGGCGCCTCGAGCGCGCCGTGCTTCGCCGCGACGTCGCGCGCCTCCACCTCCGCCGCGCGCGCCGCCTTGGCGAGCGTGTCGATCTCGTCGTCGAGGGCCGGATCGTCCACGCCCGAGACCAGCGTCTGCGCGAGCGCAGTCATGAAGCGCATCTGGCCGGAGCGGTCGTAGCGCGCGCTGGCCTCGTCGACGGCCGCGGCGTAGCGGGCGCCGCGCTCGCTGAGCGCGTGGCCGCGGCCGGGGCTGTCGACGGCGCGCGCGTCCTCGTCGGCGCCGGCCCAGGGCTCCTTGCCGTCGCGCAGGAACTTCACGGCGGCGATGCAGCCGTCGAAGTCGCAGTGGGCGACGACGTCGTCGACCTTGCCCGCCGCCGCCACCACCTCAGGCGTGACGAGCTCGGGACACGCGTGGGCGATCTTGTTGGGCACGAGGAGGAAGCGCGGGTCGCCCTTGTAGTGGGCCCACGCCTCCTTGTGCTCGTGATGATCGATGAAGCGCACCAGGCGATCGCCGAGCGCCTCGACGAACGGGCGCGTCTTCGACTTCCACTGCCCGCCGGCGGCGAACGCGACGTCGAGCATCACGACGCGCCCCGCGGGCACCTTGGGCAGATGGCGCGGGTGGGTGCACCAGACGATCACGAAGACACCCTACGAACTCTCCTCGCGCGCTCGATCGTCGACCGAAGGAAGCGCTTCACTCGAGCGTGCCGCGCAGCGGCGCGAGCGCGGCGCCCACGGGGATCTCGGGCCAGCGCTCATCGACGGGGTGCAGGAACGCGAGCGCGAACGCGCCCGCGCGCGGGCGGTCGTCGTCGACGACGCGCGCCGTGCGCCGCCACCACTCGCCCTGCGCGGCGAGGGCCTCGGCGTTTTCTTCGATGTCGATGCCCGCCTGCGACAGCAGCGTGGCGACGCGCGCGGTGGTGGACTCCTCGTCGAGGCACCACAGCTCGAAGTGCGTCCGCCCGCTCTTCCACGCGGCGTCGGCCTCGCGGTCGATGGCGTTTTCGACGGTGCGGCGCACGCGGGCCTCCTCGAACGAGGCGACCACCGGCTCCACGGCGACGCCGGTGTCGAGGCGGGCCTCGCGCGCGGCGTCGGTGGCGGGGGGCACCGCGTCGACGCCGACGGCGCAGAACAAGCCGATGGCCTCCTCGCCGTCCTCGTCCCGGCGGCGCACCGCGTACAGGGCCGGCTGGTCGTCGCGGATGAGCACGCCCGCGCGGCGCCACTCCGCGAGCTTCAGCTTGGCCCGGCGCGCCGGTGCGTCCTTGCCGTCGCCGGGGCCAGGGGCGTCGTCGAGGAGGGCGCGCACATGGCGGGGATCGCGCGCCGCCGCGCCGGGGGCGCCCACCACGGCGCCGAGCTCCACCCGGGCGGGATCGAAGCGGAGTCCGCGGAAGGCCCTGACGGTGGCACGCATCGCGTGGTGATACCGCGAGAGAGCGCCCAGACGCGAACACCAGACGCGAACACCAGACGCGAACGACCCGAGGGCAAACACGGACGGATGGGAGACACCTCGAGCCTTTCGGGGTGTCGTTTCAGGTATCGGTCGAGCGACGTGGGGAGTTGCTCCCGATCCGCGAAGCGGCGCGTTTTCCCGGAGGGTCGGGGGAAGCGTCGACGCAACAGACACTTACGACGACGCGACGCCGGGCACGGGACTGCGGTGAGCCAGCCGCCGAAATTGAGCGTACGCTTGATGGAAGCCCCGCCATGCTCGCCATCGTCCTCCCCCTCGCCCTTCAGGCCGTGCTCGCCGGCGCGCCGCCGGCGCGCGCCCACGTCCCCGGCGAGGTGCCCCTGAGCGGGCTGCTCGACCTCGCGCGCGAGGGCGAGGTCGCGCTTTTGCCCAAGCCCGACACGCAGCCCTTCAACGCCATCGTCATCACGCAGTCCGTCGAGCCGTGCGCCGCCGTCGCCCACGAGATGCTCGACGTCGAGAGCTGGCCCTCGCGCTGGGCCATCAAGGACGTCGAGATCCTCGAGCGGACGCCGACGAGCGTGACCTACTCGCTCCAGCTCGATCTCATGCTCGCGCCGCGCATCCCGGGGCGCATCGACCACCCCACGCCCAACAAGGTGATCTTCAACGACGTGAAGACGGGCGCCAAGTTCATCTGGACCCTCGACGACGTCGCCGGCGGCTGCGCCATGCGCTATTCGCTCCTCGAGACGCCCGGCAAGGCCAGCGGCTGGGTGGCCGCCGTGAAGACCCTCGAGCCCTCCGTCGTCGACGCCGCCAACTTCGCCGCCGCGCTGTCGTCGGCGCGGGGCTTCGCCAAGCCCCGACCCGCTGCCAGGAGCAGCGCCGCCGGCAAGGACGCGTTCGCCGCGCTCGCCGACCACGGCACCGCCATGCGCATCCTGCGCCGCCCCGGCCCGGTGCCCGTCGTCGTCGCGCGCCGCGTGGTGGAGCGCCCCCTCGACGAGGTGCTCTGGTCCATCCGCGACAAGCACCGCTACGAGGACAAGATCGAGGTCATCTCGCGCGTGAAGGACGGCGGCCGCACCTCGCGCTACACCGTCGGCGCGTTCGGCGGCCGCGTCACCTGGGACACGTCCGTGGTGGAGAGCGGCGACGCCCACACCGACGACGGACTCACCATCGCCGAGAGGGTCACCGGCGGCGACCTCGACGCCGGCGCCGGCGGCTGGACCTGGCTCGTGCGCCCCGTCCCCGGCGGCACCGACGTCGAGCTGCGCTGGGACCTCGACATCACCCCGGGCAGCCACGTCATGTCCACGCTGGCCGACGCAGACCCCATCGCGCGCGAGTCCATGGCCATCCACATGTGCCTCGCGCTCATGGACGAGCTCATCGGCGGCAAGCCCCTGGGCCAGCGCACCCTCGCCCGCGTTCCCTGACCGATGCTCGCCGCCGCGCTCCTCCTGTTGCCGCTCGCCGCGGAGGTGCCGCGCGACGCGGTCATCCACGCCGTCGCCGCCGGCGGCGAGGTGAGCGTGCGGATCACGATCGGCAAGCGGCGCTCCCTCGACGTCGACGGCGCCGCCCGGATCCTGCTCGAGGGCACCACGCTCGTGGTCGAGGCGCCGCTGCGCGCGGGCGGAAAGCCGCCGCAGGTCACCCTCGTCGTCGACCAGCTCGACCTCGTGAGCGCCGGCATCGGCGCCACCCACGTCGAGGTGACGGGCGTGCGCGGCAAGGCCCTCACGGTCTCCGCCGACGGCGCCGCGGTGGTGTCGGTGGCGGGGACGGTCGGCAAGCTCGCCGTGCGCGGCGGCGGCAGCGCCCAGATCGACACCCGCCACCTCGCCGCCCACGACGTCGATGTCTCCCTCAAAAACGCCGCCCGCGCCGACGTCCTCGTCGCCGACCACGGCTCGCTGCGCTGCGACCTGCGGCGCGCGAGCCGCCTGCGCGTACGCGGCAAGCCCGCGCACGTCGACAAGAAGGTCGCGGGCGTCGCCCGCCTCATCCTCGAGTGACACGGCGCCGCGCGCCTCGACGGGGACGAGCTACGGCGGAAGCCGCGTCTTCCTCCACCGATCATCAAAGCGCTTGCGCAACAGCGCCGCGAGGTCCGCGCGCGCCGACGGCGGCGGCGAGAAGTCGGTGCGCAGGAGACCCGTGCGCATGTCCCGCGCGGTGCGGTAGCGGTCGTCGGGGTCGGGGGCGGTGGCGATCTCGACGACGAGCCGAAGCTCCTCGGGGACGCTGCGCGGCACGGCCTTGATGACGCCGCGCTGGTGCAGCTTGAAGACCGCGGCGTCGCGCTTGCCGGCGACGTCGAACGCGGGCTGCCCGACGAGCATCTCGTAGAGCACGAGGCCGGCGGCGAAGATGTCGGAGCGCTGATCGAGCGTGCCCATGCGCGCCTGCTCCGGGCTCAGGTAGCCGAGGGTGCCGACGATGGCGTCACCGCGAGGCTCCTGCTTGGTGGCGAGCGAGGAGCCGAAGTCGCCGACGCAGACGCGGCCGTCGTAGCGCAGGATGACGTTCTTGGGCGCGAGATCGCGGTGAACGAGGCCGAGCTGTCTGCCGGTGGCGTCCTTCAGGCGGAAGGCGAAGTCGAGGCCGGCGAGGACCTCGGTGACGACGTAGACCGCCAACGCAGGCGGGAGCTTCTTTTCGCGCGCGAGCACGGCGGCGAGGTCGATGCCGTCGACGTACTCGAGGACGCCGTAGTCCGAGCCGTTCTGCGAGCCCTTCTCGAAGCCGCGGATGAGGTTTTCGTGCGTGCACAGGAGCGCGAGCTGGAGCTCGCGGATGAAGCCCGCGTGCTGGTCGGGGTCGAACGAGATGTCCGGGCGGATGCGCTTGATGACGACGAGGTCGCCGCTGCGGACGTCGCGCGCGCGAAAGATCTCGGCGACGCCGCCGACGGCGAAGCGATCGAGCAGCTCGTAGTGGGAGATGCGCGCGCTCACGGGGCGAGCTCGATCCTCGCGTCGAGCGCGAGCGAGGCGCCGTCGGGGACGACGTCGACGTCGAGGCGCTCGACGCCGCGCAGCCTGGCCAGCGGCATCTCGTCGGCGGCGCCGGCGAGGAGGCGCACCAGCGCCGCGGGGGTGGCGAACGCGGGGAGGAGCACTCGCGCGAGGAGCGGGCCGCGCAGCGACAGCAGCTTCGGGGGCGCGCAGCGGGCCTCCGCCGGCGCCGCGGCGTCGATGCGTGCGCGCAGGGGCGTCGCCCCCGCGGACAGCATGAAGACGCCGTCGTCGACGAGCGCGCGCAGCGGGCGCTTGCCGTCGGCGGAGAGCAAGCGCGCGGAGCCGGCCGCGCGCTCGCTGACGGGGCCGGCGCCCTTCACGGCCTCGACGAGGGCGTCGGCGGCGGCGGCGTCGCGGGGCGCACCGGCGACGGCGAAGGCCGGCCCGTCCTGGCCGGGGTAGAGCGCGACGACGAGGCGACCGGCGAAGGAGTCCTCGACCCCGCCGGGCGCGACGAGCGGCGGGATCGACACCACCGCCGCCGCGCCGTCCTCGAGGCCGCAGGCCCACGGCGGCGGCGCCCCCGCGAACGCCGCGCGCACGTCGTCGCTCGGGTGCTCCGCCCGCGCGTGGACGGTGACGGCGAGCCCCCCCGACGGTGACGACGACGACGACGACGACGACGACGACGACGGCTGCGTCCCCGGGCCGACGCGGATCGTCGCGTCGATGTCGCCGGCGGCGAACGGCAGCGCGGCACCGGCGATGCGCACGGCGACGTCGCCCGGGGCGGGCAGCACGATCGCCGGCGCGTCCTTTTGCTGCGCCATCAGCTCCACGAGGGCGGCGACGGTGGCCTGCTCCCCTGCCGGGACGCGCAGCGCGACCAGCGCGCGGTTCCTGTCGACGCGGACGAGGGCGTCTTCGACGCCGAGCTTCACCGCGGCGGTCTTTCCCACCACCGGCGTCGACGGCGCCAACGCGGCCGCCCCTGCGGACACGCGCGTGGCGATGAGGACGGCGCCGTCGGGGAGGAGGCTCGCGACCATCGGGGCGCCGGCGTCGAGCGCGGGCCCCGCCGCGCGCAGCACGCCGGTGTCGACGAGGTGCGCGCGCCCGAGGGCCTCCCACAGCGCCACGGCGTCGGCGGTGCGGCCCACCGCCACCGCGCGCGCGCCCGGCGCTTCGAGCAGCGGCGGGGGCGCGCAGCCCACAGCCGTCGCCGCGGTGACGACGAGGACGAGGCGGCAGATCAGGGAGGAGAAGTGCACGGCGACCAGGGGCAAATAGGGGCTCAAGGGTATGGCCTCAACGCGCCTCTATGCTACGAACAACGGGCACGCCACAGCAGATGAGGCGCTCGCTGGCTTCCGCCGCAAGGCGGAGGCGGGAGGAAAGTCCGGGCTCCGCAGAGCAAGGGTGCAGGCCAACGGCCTGTCGGGGTGACTCGAAGGAAAGTGCCACAGAGAACAGACCGCCGGGCCTCGGCCCGGCAAGGGTGAAACGGTGCGGCAAGAGCGCACCGCGTCCTCGGAGACGAGGACGGCAGGGCAAACCCCACCCGGAGCAAGGCGGGGGTCGTCACGGTTGCTCGCCAGACCCCCAGAAGCTGCTCGAGGGCGCCGGCAACGGCGCCCCTAGAGGAATGAGCGCCACCGCCGCAGGGCAACCGGCGGCGGGACAGAACCCGGCTTACGACCTGCCTGCGACGTGCATCGCCTCCGGCACCCTCGCGAGAGGGGGCCGGGGGCCCTTTCGTGCACGCGCGCTGCGACCGAAGCGCTACGAGGTGGCCATGGTGAAGAGCGTCAGCGCGATCTCGATGACGATGAGCCCGATGATGTACCACTCGAGCCGGTTGCTCTGCTTGTTCTGCACGAGGTTCAGGAGCATCTCCGCCGTCGACGTGATGAGCCCGAGCTTCCGCTCCAGCGTCTTGTCGCGCTCCTTCAGCTCGAACTCGTCCTCGAGGCGCAGGTAGAGGCGCTCGAGCTCCGGGCGGTCCCACAGGAGGTCGGGCTTGTCGCCGATCTCGATGCGCCCGGCGAGCGTGTTCTGGATGAGCAGCGTGGCGCCGAGGTGGCGGCGCAGTTGACGCTCGAGGCGGCCGCTGCCGCCTTTGCGCTCGAGGCTGCGGGCCCAGCTCTCGATGGCGCTCGTGGACTCGCGCATCACGCCCTCCGACCCGGCCAGCACCACGCTCTTGGCGAGGATCTCGGCGATGATCTGCATGCGCTCGACGGTGTAGTCGGCGACGTAGATGATCCCCGCCTCGATGCGCTCGTTGCCGTCCTCTGCGATGCGCAGCTCGACGTCCTCGCTCTCGCCGTTTTGGAAGGGCTCGCTCACGTAGCGCCTGAGCTGCTCGACGAGCCCGGCCTCCTCGAGGGGCTGGACGTGGAAGAGCACGACGGCGCCGTAGCGGAAGAGCACCGCGAGGCCGCGCTCACCCGCCGGGATGGCCAGCGGCGCCGCCGCGAGGCGGTGCGTCTGCTCGAGGGTACGCACGTCGAGCTTCTCGCCCATGTAGAGGGCGCGGATCCGGACACTGGCATCTCCGCGAAACAGCTTCATGGGCTCGGAACTTGAATCGATCCACCTCACGTAGGCCACAATATGGCAAACAGGGAGACGGCCCTGTCAGCATGGGACCACCGGATGGACGGCAAGGCGGCCACCTGTGTGCGCTGCGGTGCGGAGCTTGCGCCGACGGCGCACACTTGCGCGCAGTGCGGGGAGCTCGTCGCGAGCGCCGCCCCCCCGGCGCGGCTGACGCCGTCCTCGCCCCTGTTCGTCACCGCCGACACCCAGAAGAAATTCTCCGGTGACGTCCCCCTGCCCGGCGCCAACGAGGACGAGCTGCAGGCCCCGCCGCAGACGTCGTCGGAGGACCCGCGGTACCGCACGGGCCAGCGCATGCTCGGCCACTACACGGTCGTGAGGCAGCTCGGCCGCGGCGGCATGGGCACCGTGTACCTCGCGCGCGACGACGTCAGCGGGCAGGAGGTGGCGGTCAAGGTGCTGCCGGCGTCGCTGGCCCGGGAGCGCGACATCCGCGAGCGGTTCATCGAGGAAGCGCGGGCGCTCGCGCAGATGGATCACCCGAACATCGTGCCGCTCGTGACGTTCGCGCAGGAGGGCGAGGACCGCTTCCTCGTCATGAAGTACCTGCCCGGCGAGTCGCTCGACGCGCGGCTGCGCCGGCTCGGCGTCTTGCCACCCGAGCACGCGCGGAAGGTGTTGCGCGCGGTGCTCGCGGGCCTCGGGTACGCACACGCGCGCGGCGTCGTCCACCGGGACGTCAAGCCCGCCAACGTGATCATCGAGGGCGACCTCGAGGGGGAGCACCGCGTGTTCCTCGTCGACTTCGGCATCGCCAAGAAGGAGGAGGGCGGACAGCACCTCACGCAGACGGGCATGCTGATGGGCACGCCCCAGTACATGAGCCCGGAGCAGATCGGCGGCCAGTCCATCGACGGCCGCAGCGATCTGTACGCCGCCGGCCTCGTGCTGTTCGAGATGCTCGCCGGCCGGCCGCCCTTCGACGCGCAAAAGACCTTCCAGGTGTTGCGCGCGCACGTCGAGCAACCCGTGCCCGACGTGCGCGAGGCGCGCGGCGGCCCGGTGCCCGAGGACCTCGTCGCCGTCGTCTACATCCTGCTGCGCAAGGATCCGAACGAGCGGCCGCGCGACGCGCACGAGGCCATCGGTCTGCTCGACGGCACCGGCTCGTTCCCCATCCTCAAGCCCGACGAGCGCCTGACGCCGTCCACCGTCTCGCTCAAGCGTCCGCCAGGCGATCCGCACGCGCGGGCCACGACGGAGCCGCCGGCACCGCCGAGCGTTCCGCCGCGCGGGCCGCCGTCCCGCGGCGACGGCGACGGCGGCCTCAACGATCCGAGCGCGGAAGAGCTCGCGGTGGTGCGCCGGCGCGGCGGCGCGCTCGCCGCCGCCGGGCTGTTCCTGGGCGCTGCCGCGCTCACGACGCTGGCGCTGTGGAAGCCGTGGGCGGGCCCGGCCAATCCCGCCCGCGACGGCGGCGTCGCCGTCGCCGTCGCCGACGCCGAGCCCGAGCCCGTGGACCGCGCCGCCACGCTCCTGCTCATCCAGGCGGCGCGCACGAGCCTCAAGGACGGCGACACCGGCAAGGCCTTCAACGCCATCGAGGCCGCCGTGGAGCAGGCGCCCCAGGATCCCGACGCCAAGAGCCTGCAGGTCGACGTGCGCACGGCCGCGGGCATGCTCGACGAGGCCGACAAGTCGCTCGCCGAGCTGAAGGAGCTCCTCGCGCAAAGGCCCGACGCCGACGTCGCCGCCCGCGTCCCGGAGCAGGAGCAGGCGCTCGCGGACGCGCGCGACGACGCCGCCCGCGCGACGCACGAGGTGCGCGAAGCCCACGAGGCGCGCGAGCACGTGCGGGCGCCGAAGCGGCTGATCTCCGACGCGTCCATTCGCAAGGCGGCGGCGAGCACGCGCAGCGGGGTGCGCTCCTGCTACGCCGAGCACGTGCAGGCGCGCGATCGCAGCGCCGTCGGCGAGGTGACCGTGACCGTGCACTTCAAGGAGGACGGCACCGTCGCCAAGGCGCAGGTGACGGCGTCGAAGGGCCGCCGCTTCGGGTACCGCTCGTTTCGCCGCTGCGTGGAGCGTGAGATCAGAAAGTGGCGCGTCCCCCCGTTCAAGGGAGACGCGCCACCGGTGCCGTACACCATCTCGTTCCGCCCGGGCGCGTAGCGCCGGTGGCCGCTCAGTTCCGCGGCGCGCCGATCCGCTCGAGCAGCCCGCGCGCGGCCGCGCGGCCCTGGAGGCGAGCGCGCTCCGAGCCGCCGCCGAGCTGCGCGGTGAAGTTCGCGGCGAGGCCGACGCCGTGCAGCTCGAACAGCACGTTGTCGAGGTCGAGCCCCTCGCGGAGCGCGCCCCGCTGCGCCGCCTCCTGCGCGGTGAGCCGCACCTGGCTGTTCCAGCTCTCGTAAAACGCGATCACGCGGTCGCGCACGGGGCCCGGCCGGCCGTCGAACTCGTGCGCCGCCGCCGAGAAGAAGCAGCCGCCCTGAAACGGCGTGCGCGAGCAGTAGTCGACGTAGCCCTCGACGAGGACCTCGAGGCGCTCGAAGCCCGCCGGCAACTGCTGCGCGGGCCGGACGACCGCGTCGAAGAAGATCCGCTCCGCTTCGTCGATGATGGCGATCTGGAGCGCCTCCTTGCTGCGGAAGTGCGCGAACAGTCCACTCTTGGACATCGACGTGGCCTTGGCGAGCGTGGCCAGGCTCATGGACGACAGACCCTCGACGGAGGCGATATGCACGGCCTTCTCGAGGATGCGGTTTTGCGTCGCGGCCCCACGGGCACGAACCGACACGTTGGCGTTGCTGCTGTTGCTGGCGATGGAAACGACCATGACTTCCCCCATTCGGTGATTTGTTGCGCCGTTCGGCCCCCCGAAGACGCACTGACGTTGAAGCATCTATGCGCAGAGCGACCGGCGGTGGCAAGAAGGATCGCGCGGTCCATCCCGGAGTTTCCACAACGCAAAGTCTGCGCGCGACGACGCCTTTTTCTGCATGTCAGAATGTGCAACGCGACGGAGCCCCACCGGGGCCAAGCCAGGTGAACGCATGACCACGCAAACCGCGACCTCCGAAAAGACCAAAGCTCCCCTGCCTGCGCTCAAGAGCGGTGCGCTCAAGAAGGTCGACGCCGACAAGGTCCTCGGGTGGTACCGCTTGTTGTTCGCCACCCGCGCCATCGACGAGCGGGCGAGCCGCTACATCCGCCGTGGCATGGGGTGGAGCTACCACGCGCGCTGCGCGGGGCACGAAGGGATCCAGGTGGCGCTCGGCCTCCAGTTCCGGCCGAACGTCGACTTCCTCTTCCCGTACTACCGCGACCTCGGCACCAACCTCGCCGCCGGCGTCACGCCCTACGAGCTGTTCTTGAACGGGCTGTCGCGCGACGCCGATCCCTGCTCGGGCGGGCGGCACATGTCCAACCACTTCGGCAAGCCCGCCATCGGCGTCCAGAACGTGTCGTCGTGCACGGGCAACCACACGCTCCACGCGGCCGGCGTCGCGCGCGCCATCAAGTACTACAAGGCCGAGGGCGTCGCGCTGTCGTCGCAAGGAGAGTCGTCGGCGTCGGAGGGCTATTGCTTCGAGGCGTACGCGGGCGCGGCGCGCGAGAAGCTGCCGGTTGTGTTCGTCATCCAGAACAACCTGTACGGCATCTCCGTCCCCATCGCGGAGGGATCGCCCAACCCCAACGTCGGTGAGAACTTCCGGGGCATCAAGGGCCTCACCATCATCGACTGCGACGGCACCGACATCTTCGACTCCATGCGCGCCATGGACGAGGCGGTCGCGCACGCGCGCAAAGGCGCAGGCCCCGTGCTCGTGCACGCACAGTGCGTCCGCATGGGCGCGCACAGCAACTCCGACGCGCAGGACCTCTACCGCTCGCCCGAGGAGCTCGCCGACGCCGCGCGCCTCAATCCCGTCTTGCGCCTGCGCGCGTACGTCCTCGACAAGAAGCTCAGCGACGAGGCCAGGCTCCAGAGCATGGAGGCCGAGATCGAGGCCGCGCTGGACAAGGACGCCGCGCGCGCCGAGGAGGCGGCCAAGCCCGCGCCCGACAGCGTGCACCTCTTCGTCACCCCGCCCGAGGTGGATCACCAAAAGGCGGGACACGAGCTCACGCCGCCGGAGGGCGAGCCCACCGAGAAGCTGCGCGAGGCCGTCAACCGCACGCTCCACGAGGAATTCCGCCACAACCCGAACACCTTCTGCTGGGGGCAGGACGTCGCCAGCAAGGACAAGGGTGGGGTGTTCAACCTCACCAAGAACATGCTCGCGGAGTTCGGCCACGGCCGCGTCTTCAACGCGCCCATCGCCGAGGACTTCATCGTCGGCACGGCCAACGGCATGTCGCGGTTCAAGAAGGAGATCCGCTGCGTCATCGAGGCCGCGCAGTTCGCGGACTACGTGTGGCCGGCCATGGAGCAGATCGTCGAGATGAGCCACGAGTACTGGCGCACCAAGGGCCAGTTCTCGCCCAACGTCGTCTGCCGGCTCGCGTCCGGCGGCTACATCACCGGCGGCCTCTATCACTCGCAAAACGTCGAAGCGATCATGAGCCACCTGCCCGGCCTGCGCGTGGTCTACCCCGCGTTCGCCGACGACGCGGCGGGCCTGTTGCGCACCGCCATCCGCTCCGAGGGCATGACGTTCTTCCTCGAGCCCAAGTTCATGTACAACCGCCCCGAGGCAAAGGCGCCCAAGGGCAGCGACCGCTTCGCCGTGCCCTTCGGCAAAGGCCGCGTGCGCAGGAGCGGCACCGACGCCACCGTCATCACCTACGGCAACACCGTCCAGATGGCGCTGCGCGCCGCGGACAAGCTCGAGGCCGAGGGGCACAGCGTCGAGGTGTTCGACCTGCGCTCCATCAAGCCGCTCGACGTCGACGGCATCTGCGACACCGTGCGCCGCACCGGCAAGGTGCTCATCGCCCACGAGGATCATTGGTTCCAGGGCCTGGGCGGCACCGTCGCCGGCGTCATCGCCGATCGCTGCTTCATGGACCTCGACGCGCCCGTCAAGCGCGTGGCGGCGCTCGACATCCCCATCGGCTTCGCGCCCAGCCTCGAGCAGGCCATCCTGCCGAACGCCGACACCATCGAGGCCGCGCTGCGCGAGCTGCTCGCGTTCTGAACAGCCCGACCGTCGCGGCGGTTTGGCCGCTCAGAACGGGTTGGACTTCTTGACGTTGTCGAAGCCACCGGTCCCCGTGGCGGGACCGGAGGCGAGCTGGAGCTTGAGCGCCTGGTGCGCGCTCGCGACCTTCTTGCGCAGCTCCTCGACGCGAGCGGCGAGCAACTGTTGCGCGGAGCCCTCGGGGATGAGCGAGGGATTGAGCTCGCGCATGCGGGCGTCGAAGGCGGCGTCGATCTCGACGGCGTCGGCTTCGAAGCCCACGCCGAGCACCTGGCGCGGCAGGGTGAGCGGCTTGAGCCGCATGTAGAGACCGAAGATGGCCTCACGCGCCTTGGCCTCCTCCTCGGACTGCGGCGGCTCCGTGGGGAATTCGACGTCGACGAGCGTCACGGCCTCGTCGTCGACGTCGGCGATCATGAAGGCGCCGTCGTTGAGCGTGACGCCGCCGGCGTCCTTGGCGTGCGGCTCGGCGTCGAGCGTGATGAGCTTCGTGTCGCGCAGCGAGAGCATCACGAGCGTGCCCATGAACTGATCGAGGCTCGTGTACTCGAGCACCTCGCGCACCGTACGCGTGCCGTCGATGATGTGGTCGAGGCGGGCGCCGCGCACGAACGCCGCGAGCTTGTCGGCGGACTTGCCGAGGCCGGGCGCGGGCGCGACGTACTTGTCCTCCATCTCGTTGGCCACCGCGAGCAATTGCGCCGGCGTCATGTTCCTGCGACGCGACTCGAGGACGAGGCCGAACGGGTTCACGCGCAACAGCGGCGCGACGTCGAGGAACTTGCGGTCCTCCTCGAAGCGATACGCGCCCGACGCGGCGTTGGCGAGCGACAGCACGAAGTCGCGCACGAGCTCGCGCATGAAGTCGTGCATCTGCTGGCCCGTGAGGACGCCCTTTTGCACCAGGGAGCCGAGCAACTGGCCCTGCGCGACCGCGTCGATGCGGGCGTCCGGCGGCAGCTTGCCCTTTTGCACGAGGCGACGGTGCAGGCCGGCGTCGCCGAGCGGGTCGTCGGCCCACACGGGCTCGCCCCGGTAGAAGTACAGGACGCCGGCAGCGGGGCCGTCCTTGACGACGAGGCGCCCGGTGAGCTCCTGCGAAAAGACGCCGAGGAGGAGCGCCGGCCCGCTGTCACCTTCGAGGAGCCCCTCGAGGAGCGGGCCCTCCTCCTCGGTGGTGACCGGCGCGGGCGCGGAGGTGATCCCCGTGACCCCCGTGATCGGCGCCGGCGCGGCGATGAGCCGCTCGGTGGGTTCGTCGGGCGTGAGCGAGTTGGGCGCCAGTGGGTTGGGCGCCGGTGGGTTGGGCGCCCGTGACCGGGGCGCCGGCGAGCTCGGCGCCACCGCGGCGTGCACGGGCATCTTGAGGGTGGGATCCTCGTCGATGGGCGTGGGTGTCGCGACCACCGCGTTGGGCGTGGTCTTGTCGGCGTTGGTCTCGGGGAGCTGGAACTCGGAGAGCGACACGTCCTCGCCGTCGACGGGCTCGATGAGGGCGTTTTCAACCGCGGCGGCGACGGCGTCGGCGGTCGCCTGCGGGCTGATGACGTCGACCTTGGTGCCGAGCACCGTCGGGATGGTCGCGGGATCGCTGCCCTCGCGGTGGATCACCAGAATGACGACGTCGGGGTGGCGCCGGCGCGCGAGCTGGCAGAGGCCGCGCAGGGAGAGCGTGCGGCGGCCCTCCGCGGCGACGACGGCGCCGAAGTCCGCGCGGCCGAGGGCGGCCATGGCGCCGAACGCGTCACCGACGTCGAGGTAGCGAAGGCCGCGGCGCGACAGCGCGTGCACCAGGTGGCGCCGCCTCGACTCGTCGTCGTCCACCACGAGGGTGCTTCGCTGCATCGCCCGCCTTCCGCCGCGGCTCACCGTCGACGCCGCGCGTTGGCGACAATAGCCGTAGCGCCGGACCGGTGCCAAACGCGCCGAGCGGCCCGACCGCGATCGATGGCGCGGCCGCCCGTCGCCGTTGCGGCTCGGCATTGCGGGCGCCGCGCCGGTGTCGCATCGTCCCCGCCGATGCCGCGACGAAAGGTAACGACGACGACGCGGCAGGCGCGCGGGCGCGAGCGCGCCCTGGCGGACGCCGGGCTCCCGCTCGTCTTCGCGGCCGCGCTCGACGCGGTGGCGCGGCACCGCGCCGCCGGCGAGCCGCTCGAGCGTGCCCTCGCCGACGTCTCGCGCGCCCGCCGCCTCGGGCCCCGTGAGCGGCGCGCGGTCGGCGACGCGATCTTTTCGTGGGCGCGGCTGCGCGGGGCCGTGGAGGGCCTCGTGGACGACGCCGTCGCAGAGGCCGGCGGCATCAAGCCGTCGCGGAGGGACCGCGACCTCGCCGCGCTGCTCCTCGCCGAAGCCGGCGGCGGTGCCGACCCCGATCCCCGCGCGCGCGCGCGCCTGACGCCGGAGCTGCGAGCGCTCGTCGACGAAGCCGCTGCGCGCGGCCTGCCCGCGGCCCACAGCGCCCTGCCCGCGTGGCTCGACGACGCGCTGCGCCACGCCCACGGCGACGCCGCCCCGGCGCTCGTCGCCGCGCTGGGCCGCCCCGCGCCGCTGGTGCTCGCCTTCGACCCCCGCCACGTCGATGCCGCCGCGGTCATGGCCGCGATCGCGGCCGGCGGCGCAGAGGCCACGCCCTCCCCGGTGGTGCCGGACGCCCTGCGCGTGGGCGATCGGAAGGGCCGCGCGCCGCTGCGGATCGCCGCGCTCCCCGAGGCCGTCCGGCGCTTCGTGTGGCCCATGGACGACGGCAGCCAGGCGGTGGCCGCCGCCGTCGAGGTCCGGCCCGGCGAGCTCGTGCTCGACCTGTGCGCCGGAGGCGGCGGCAAGGCCCGCTTCCTGTCCGCGCGCGGCGCGCGCGTCGTCGCCGCCGACCTCTCCCCCGAGCGCCTGGCCGCCGTGCCCGCCGACGTCCTGCGCGTGGTGGCCGACGGCCGCGCGCCGCCGTTTCGCCCCGGCACCTTCGACAAGGTGCTCCTCGACGCCCCCTGCAGCGGCACGGGCACGCTGCGGCGCGCCCCGGACCTCGCCCGCCGACAATCCGCCGACGACGTCGCGCGCTTCGCCGCGCTCCAGAGAGCGCTGCTCGAGGCCGCGCTCGCGCTGGTGCGTCCGGGCGGCCGCGTCGTCTACGCCACGTGCTCGCTCTTGCGCGAAGAGAACGACGACGTCGTGGATGCCGCGCTGAGGGCGCACCCCGACGTGACGCAGGTCCGGCGCGATCGCTGGCTCCCGCACATCCACGGCACCGACGGCTTCTTCGCCTCGACGCTGCTGTGTCCCGGTTCACGCCCAAAGTAGCCGACGGCGGCGCGCGTGATCCCGGCGGCCCGCGCCCGTTCGCGGCGCCGGCGACCGCGCGCTAGACTCGCCGGATGCCTTTGCGCCTGCCCCCTGTCGTCGCCGGGCTCGTCGTCGCCGTGGGTGCGCTCGCCGGCTGCCCCGGGCTGCTGCCGTGCGTCGCCGCCGACGACTGCGCCGCCCCCACCACGTGCGTCGAGGGCCAGTGCGTGTTGTCGTGCGAGCGCGACGGTGACTGCACCGAGGGGCAGACGTGTGTCGACGGGCTCTGCTCCGACGCTCCCGGCGAGGGCGAGGGCGAGGGCGAAGGAGAGGGCGACGAGGGAGAGGGAGAGGGCGAAGGCGAAGGCGAAGGCGAAGGCGAAGGCGAGGGAGAGGGCGAAGGAGAGGGCGAGGGCGATCCCTGCGGCAACGGCGCACAGGACGGCGCCGAGGCCTGCGACGACGGCAACAACAACCCCGGCGACGGCTGCAGCGCCACGTGCACCGTCGACAGCGGCTTCACCTGTCAGGGCTTTCCGTCGCAGTGCGCCGAGCTGCCCGTCGCCGACCGCTGCGCGTCCACCGATCCGTTCAACCGCGACATCAACGGCGACTGCATCCCGGACGTCGTCGTCGGCGCGCCCGGCTCGAGCGGCTTTCAGCTCGTGCAGGGGCTCAACAACGCCACCAACTTCCAGATGGCCAACCCCATCGGCCCCCCCGAAAACAACGGCCGCTTCGGCAACACCATCGCCCTCGAGCGCGACCGCGGCGTCGACGGCGCGCGCGCCTTCTACGCCACGCGCGGCGCCGCCGGCGAGATCTGGTACTTCACCGTCGACGGAGCGTTCGTGAACGCCCCGTTCGGCACCCTCGCGCTCGCCGGCTCCACCACCCTCGGGCTCGACGCCATGGCCGTGCTCCCCTCGGGGCCGGGCGGCGAGGGCGCGCTCGCGTTCACCGAGGGCAGCTCGCTCTTTGTCACCGACGGCGTCGTCCCGGCGCCCAATGCGAGCATCGAGATCAACGCCACGCAGGTGGTCGACGGCGCGACCGGCGCGGTCAAGGCGCTCGCCGTCGGCCCCGACGAGGACGGCGACGGCTTGCCCGATCTCATCGTCGGCGCGCCCGGCCGCGCGGGCGGCGCGGTGTTCTTCGTCTCGTCGCTCACGCACCAGCGCGTCGGGCGGTCCTTCGACGCCCCGGCCGGCGTCGCGAGCTTCGGCGCCGCGCTCGGCGCGCTCGGCGACCTCGACGGCGACGGTGAGGATGACTTCGCGGTGGGCGCGCCGGCCGAAGGCAAGGGCCTCGCCTTCCTGAGCCTGTCGTCGCGCGGCGTCGACCTCGTCGAGCTCGACCCGCCCGCCAACTACACGGTCGGCGCGCGCTTCGGCGCCGCCATCACCGCCGTCGGCGACGTCGACGGTGACGCGCTCGGTGACCTGCTCGTCGGCGCGCCCTTCAACGACGGCGGCGGCGCGCTGCTCAGAAACGGCGCCGCGTGCGCGTCGGACGCCGACTGCAACGACGCCAACGTCGGCTTTCCCGGCCTCGGCCTCACGTGCTCGAGCGGCCGCTGCGTCGACGCCGTGAACGATCCCCACTGCCGCACGCTCGGAGGCAATCCCACCTACAACGGCGACTGCGGCGGCGCCGTCGCTCTCGCCAAGAGCGTCGACTTCCTCACCGGCGCCACCACCGCAACGACCAACCCCTGCATCGACGTCGGCGTCAACGGCGACGTGTCGCGCCTCGGGTCGGCGCTCACGGTCATCGGGCCGCAGCCGGGCAATCCCACCGGCGGTGTGCGCGTCGGCATCGGCGTGCCCGGCGATCCGCTGCGGACGAGCCCACCGCCGGTCGCCGCCGTGGTCAACGGGCAGCTCCTCATCATCAACCTCCTGCTCACCGCGGACGGCAACTGCGGCGGCACCGGTGGCAGCACCCAGGTGTCCGCGTTCGCCGGCGGGCTCGCGGCGGGCGAGCTCGGCGCCAGCGTCGGTCGTTGACGCCTCGTCAGGCGACGACGACGCAGTCCACGCCTTCGACGAAGCCCGCGCCGGCGAGCTGCGCGCGCACCACGCCCCGCGCGCCGCTGGTGCCGACGGCGCCGATGAGGAAGACGCCGCCGCTCGCGTGAAGCGACGCGAGCGATGACGCGGGGAGCACCTCCACCCCGTGGCGCAGCCGGCCGATGCGGCGGACGGCGACGTCGACGAACGCCGCCGGTCGCGCGCCCGCGGCGATGAGCGCGCGCGCGATGCGCCCGCCCTCCTTGCCGGCGCCGGCGACGACGACGCGACGCGCGGCGAGCCCGAAGCGCGCCACGAGCGCGCGCGCCTTGAGCGCGGCCAGCGCGTCGCGGGAGAAGCGCGTCGTCGTGAGGGGATGTCGGCGCCACCCATGGTGGACGGCGGGGCGCTTCTCGAGCGCGCCGCCGGCGGCGACGAGGCGCAGGAACAGGTCGTAGTCCTCGGGCCCGTCAGCGGGCGTGCGCCAGCCGCCGGCGGCGTCGAAGGCGCTCGCGCGAAACGTGGTGGCCGGGTTGCAGAGCGGCTGCTCGATCCAGATCTCGCGGGCATGGTCTTCTGCCGTGATCGAGGCGTTCTGCCACGCCACGTACGACGCCAGCGCGCCGCGCGCGGTCGATCGCGGCAACAATTTCACGCGGCACGCCACCGCTGCGGCGTCGCTCCGCTCGAGGTGGGCGGCGTCGGCGGCGAGCCTGTCGGGGTGCATGACGTCGTCGGCGTCCATCCGGGCGATGAAGGCGGCCGTGCACGCCCGCCTGCCGAGCGCGAGGGCGCCGGCGAGATCCACGTCGCGCCCCGCCGTGACGACGCGGACCCGCGTGTCCCGCGCGGCGAAGCGCGCCGCGATCTCGGGCGAGGCGTCGTCGCTTGCGTGCTCGACGACGACGACCTCCAGCTCGACGCCCCGACTCCGGAGCACGCTGCGCAGCGCCACCGGCAGGGTGGCTGCGGCGTTTCGCACCGGGAGGAGCACCGAGACGACGTTGCACCGAGACAAACGCATCGCTAGGGCCTAGGCTGGCCCCACGAGGTTTTCATGTTTGGCTTGGGCGTTCCTGAGCTTCTGGTCATCCTGTTCATCATCCTGCTCCTCTTCGGGGCGAAGAAGCTCCCCAATCTGGCCTCCGGCCTCGGTGGAGCGGTGAACGCCTTCAAGAAATCGATGAACGCCAAGGACGACGAGGAGCCCGAGATGAAGACCATCGACTCCCGCTCGGTCTCGGCGTCGGGCGACCCCGTCGCCGCGCCCAAGACCGAATCCAAGGTCTAGGCCCGCGCAGGCCTGCTGGTGTCGGGCGCCGCCGACGGGCGGCTCAGCGTGAATCGCCCATCGTCCACTCGACGCCCTCGGGCGTGTCACGCACCTCGATGCCGAGCTTGATGAGCGCGTCGCGCGCGGCGTCGGCGGCGGCGTAGTCCTTCTTGCCCTTGGCGGCGGCGCGCTCCTCGAGCAGGCGGCGCACCTCGGCCTGGTCGACGCCGCGGGCGCGCATGCGCAAGGCGCGCTGCGCCTCGAGGAAGGTCGCCGGGTCCGCCGCGCCCACGCCGAGCACCGCGCACATCTGATCGATGATGTTGCCGGCCTCCCGCAGCAGGCACGCGCGCACCGGCGGCTTGAGCTTCTGCCCGGTGAGCTCCTTCTCGCGCCCGTCGGCGAGGAGGTTGGCCACGCTCACGATGGACGAGAGCGCGGCGATGGCCTCGGGCGTGTTGAAGTCGTCCTCCATGCCGTCGGTGAAGGCCTTCATCGGCACGAAGGGATCACCGGGGCGCGAAAAGACGTGCTCGAGGCTCGGGCCGTCCTCGGGCGGGTTCTTGGCGATGTACTGCGCGATGCGCCGACGGGCTTCGTAGAGCTTCTGCACGCGCCGCTCCGCCTCCTCGAGCAGAGGGAAGCGGATGTGCGCGCGCAATTGCTCGCTCGACCACGCCTTGCCGCAGGACGAGCACGAGCGCGACGTCTGCTCCTCGGGCGCGAGCTCGTGATCGCAGCCCGGGCAACGCGCCTCGACGTCGAACCCCACCTCTCCCCGGTAGTGCGTGGAGAGGATCTGCATGCGCAGCGCCTCTCCCGTCGCGAAGCCGAGGACGTCGCGGATGGTGAAGAAGTTGCCCAGCGACTTGGACATCTTCTCGCCGTTGAAGTTGATGAAGCCGTTGTGCATCCAGGTGCGGGCCATGACGGCGCCGTCGTGGCGGCACTCGCTCTGCGCGATCTCGTTGGTGTGGTGCGGGAAGATGAGGTCCTTGCCGCCGCCGTGGATGTCGAAGGTGACGCCCAGGTGCTTCTCGCTCATCGCCGAGCACTCGATGTGCCACCCGGGGCGGCCCTTGCCGAAGGACGACTCCCAGAAGGGCTCCTCGGGCTTGGCGCTCTTCCACAGCGCGAAGTCCATCGGGTCTTCCTTGCGCTCGTCGACGGCGACGCGGGCGCCCGCCTGCATGTCCTCGAGCGAGCGGCCGGAGAGCCGGAGGTAGCGGTGGGCGTCCATGCTCCTCACGCGGAAATAGACGTCGCCGCCCGCGCCTGGAACCGTCGACGTCGAAGGCACCACGTACGCGTGTCCGCGCCGGACGAGCTCCTCGATGAACGCGACGATCTCCGGGATGTGCGTGGAGACCCGCGGCTCGACGTCGGCGCGCTGAACGCCGAGCGCCTCCATGTCGACGTGGAATTCGTCGGCGTACCGCGCGGAGAGGCTCACGGCCTCTTCGCCGGCTTCGTGCGCGCGCTTGATGATCTTGTCGTCGACGTCGGTGAAGTTGCGGACGTAGGTGACCTGGTACGTGCGCCGGAGCCAGCGCAGCACGGTGTCGAACACCACGTACACGCGGGCGTGGCCGACGTGGCAGAGGTCGTAGGTGGTGACCCCGCAGACGTACATGCCGATCTTGCCGGCCTTCAGAGGGACGAGCTCCTCCTTCTCTCGCGTCATCGAGTTGTACACGCGCAACGTCATGCGTCCCGTCTACGCGACGGGGTCGACATCGACAACGCGGGCCCGCGACGCGCGCAGCAGCCCGAGGATGGACCAGATGACGAGCGCGAGGCCGAGCGTCCACGCCACCGCGTACTCGCTCATCTCCCCGGGGTGCTCGTCGGCGATGACCACACGAGCGTCGACGGGGACCTCGGCGCCCTGCAGCTCCACGAGCTTGCGCGCGTCGGACAGCTCGCTGTCCGGAGCGAACGACACCACGCGCCCGTCGACGTCGGTCTCGACGAACGGGCCCCAGTGCGGGTGGAGCGCCTTTTGGTACTCGACCCAGATCGGCGCGCCGAGCACCTGGCGCACCACGATGGGGCCCCAGCGCAGGGAGCCCTTGCGCCACAGCGGGATCTCCGCGGCGCGGTTGCCGAGGATGACGTGGGCGCGCACGCGCGAGCCCACGGGCAAGACCGAGCCCGAGGGCAGCGCCATCGCGTCGCCGATGTCCGTCGGGGGCGCGCGCCGGAAGCTGTACAACAGCTCGTCGACCGTGGGCGCGAGGACCAAGGCGACGACGATGGCCGTGGCCAGGGTGACGACGAGCCGCACGGGCGGGACGCGCCGCAGCCGGCGGCCCTCCCGGACCGGCGCCTTCACGAACTGTTCGAGCTCCCGGTCCATGCGCTCACCCTCGAAGCGGGCCGGTTGGCGGGCCCCGCGGCCGCAGGGTTCGACCCCGCCGGGCGGGCGCGGGTTCCGTCAGGCCACGTCGGACTTCGTATCCACCGGCGAGCCGGACGCCACCGTGCCGTCGCTTGGCGCGACCGAGGCGCCGTCGGCCTCGCGCGCCTCGCCCGGATCGAGCGCCTTGGCGAGCGGGTCCTCGGGCAGCAGATCGCGCGGATACAGGAACGCGTAGTCGACGGCGCGGCGCGAGAACACCTCGAGCGCGCGGCCGACGTCGGCGGAGTCGCGCAGCAGGATGTTGTCGTCGTCACCGGCCAGGAGGTTCACGGCGGAGCCCGCCTGCGCCACCAGCTCGGCCTCGCTCTTGTCGTCGCCGTCGGTCATGGTCTGGTCCGCCCACGACGCCACGGCCGCCTTGAGCACCTGCACCTTGAAGCACTGGGGCCCCTGCAGCAGGCGGAGCTGCGGCCGCACGTCGAGGGGGACGAGCGCGCCGCCCTCCTCGGCGACCACGGCGTCCTTGAGCACGACCGCGGGCACGGCGGCGTCGGCGCCGCGGGCGGCGGCGGCCACGCGATCGGCGAGGCCCGTGGGGACGAGGACGCGCGCCGCCTCGTGCACGAGGACGAAGTCGACGTCGGCGGGGAGCGCGTCGAGCCCGGCCTTGAGCGCGCCGCGGCGGTCGGGGCCGCCGGCGACGACGCGATCGATCTCGTCGAGGCCGAAGCGCTCGACCACGTCGCTCTTCACGCGATCGACGAGGTCACCGGGGACCACGAGGACGCCGGCGACCGCTTCTTCACCGGGCAGCGCCGCGGCGATGCCGCGCGCGAGCAGGGGCGCGCCGAGCAGGGTGTCGAGGAGGGCGTGGGGCGGGAGGCCGGCGCCGTTGTCGGCGGTGATCACGATGAGGCCGAGCATGGTCACACCTTGTTGTCACACTTTGAAGATCGTGCGGAATTCCTTCTCGACCTCTTCCTCGGACATGGCCTTGGCGATCGAGAATCTCTTTGACGAGGAGCGACCGGGCCGTGTCGAGCATCTTGCGCTCGCCGAAGGAGAGGTCCTTGTCGCCCTTGAGGAGGTAGAGGTCGCGCAGCACCTTGGCGACCTCGAAGACGGAGCCCGTCTTGATCTTCTCCATGTACTCCCGGTAGCGGCGGTTCCACGTGGTGGACTCGACGACCTTCTCCTTCTTGCGGAGGATCTTGAAGACCTCCTCCGCCTCCTCCGAGGAGATGATCTCCCGCATCCCCACCGCCTTCACGTTGGAGGTGGGGATGAGGACCTTCATGCCGTTGTCGAGGATGCGCAGCACATAGAAGGTCTGCTCGTGACCGGAGATCTCCTTGCGCTCGATCGCGATGACCTCCGCGACCCCGTGCGCAGGGTAGACAGCCTTGTCGCCGACCTTGAACGTATCCATCACATGCCCTTGCGAGAGGTGAGGTGGGATACCATCTCCCCGTCCCCGATGCGAGTTCCCGCTTCTCCGGCCGCTCTCCTCGTCCTTGCCCTCCTCGGGCTCGCCGGGCCGACCCGCGGCCAGGAGAGCGTCGGGGCCGCCTCGGCCGCGCCCGCGCGCGCCTCCACAGGCGCCGGGGCCGCCGACGCCTCGGGGCTGCTCGGCCTCGCGGAGCCGGCGGGCGGCCGCCCGGTGCTGAGCCTGCCCGACGTCCTCGACCTCGCCCGCAACAACGCCGCCGACGTGCGCATCGCCGCGGAGCGCGTGGTCCAAAGCGAGGCCAACCTGCGGCGCGCGTGGGCGGCGGTCCTGCCCACGGTCACGCTCCAGGGCTCCTACACGCTCACCTGCGCCGGCGGCGGCCAGGATCTCCTCACGTGCGCCGACCGCACCGCCGTCTTCGCCGACCCCAAGCAGCTCGAATCGCAAGCGAGCCTGTTCGAGGGCATCGCCAACCTCCTCACCATCGCCGCCGGCGCCGAGAGCGATCCCGGGCAGAAGCAGCAGCTCCTCGACGACGCCGCCAACCTCAACCAGGGCGCGCAGGACACGCGCGCGGCCGAGCAGACGGCCAAGCCGGTGGTGGTGCAGCCCGCGAGCGTCTTCGCGGGGAGCCTCACCGTCGCGCTGCCCCTCTTCAACGGCCGCGCCTTTCCGCTGCTGAACAACGCGTACGACTCCGTGGACCTGTCCGCCCGCGCGCGCGAGCAGATCATCGACGCGCTCCTGTACTCCACCACGCGCGCGTACTACGCCGCCGTCGCCGCCCGAAAGCTCGTCGACATCGCCGAGCGCCGGGTGGACGGCGCCGCCAAGCACACCGCGGCGACGCAGGCGCGGGTGGAGGCGGCCACGCAGCCGCCGCTGTCGCTCAAGCGGGCCCAGCTCGACGAGCTGCGCGCCAAGGCGGAGCTCGAGAGCGCCAGGAGCGGCTACGACGTCGCCGTCGCCGGCCTCGGCCTGGTCGTCGGGCGGACGGAGGCGTTCGACGTCGTCGAGCCGTCGGCGGCCATCGCGCTGCCGCAGGGGACGCCGGAGGAGCTGGCCGACAAGGCGCTCGGCAGCCGCGCCGACGTCGCCGCGGAGAGGCTCACGCTGCAGATCGCAGAGCGCGGAGAGCTCGACGCGTGGATGATGTTCGCGCCGTCGGTGAACCTCGTGGCGAGCGCGCACGCCACGTCGTTCACCTCGGGCTTCGTCACCGATCCCATCAACGGCACCGTCGGCATCACCGCCAGCGTCCCCCTCTACGACGGCGGCGTCCGCTACGCCGCCCTCAAGGACGCCGGCTCCAAGATCCGCGAGGAGAACATTCGCCTGCGCACGCTCGAGGACCGCGTGCGCGCGCAGGTGCGCGGGAACGCGCGCGACGTTCCCGTGAAGGAGCGCGCGCTGGCCATCGCCCACGACGCGGTCGACGTCGCCACGGCGGCGCATGAGCAGGCGCAGGCGGCGTTCGACGCCGGCGTCGGCACGTCTCTCGACGTCAGCGACACGGCGCTCGCGCTGTTCGTCGCCGACAACGACCTCGCCCGCGCGGAGCTCGACCTCGAGCTCGCCAAGGTCGGCCTCGCCTACGCCGTCGGCGCGCGCTGACGCGACCCTGCGCCGGCGCGTCCGCCGGCGTCGCCGCTGCTAGCATCGGGCCGTGCTCGGCTCGCCGTTCGCGGACCTGGATGCCTTCACCGCGGCCCTCGGCCGGGCGGAGGTCGACACCAAGGTGCTCGTCCTCGACGACAAGGGCACCATCTGCGCCACGGCGCGCGAGGCGGCGCGGGCGGCGGCGGCGACGAACCTCGTCGCGGTGAACAACGAGATCACCGTGAAGGGCCCGCTGTCCCGCGGCGGCATGGGGCGCATCCTGCTCGCGCAGCAGTCGTCGCTCGGGCGCGAGGTCGCGGTGAAAGTCGCCTCCGACGGCGACGAGGGATCGCTCGCCCAGGCCGACCTCGTCGTCGAGGCGCGCGTGGCGGGCCAGCTCGAGCACCCGAACATCGTCCCGGTCCACCTGCTCGGCGTCGCCGACGGCAAGCCCGTCATCGTCATGAAGCGCATCGAGGGGCGCACGTGGAAGGGGCTCCTGACGGACAAGCGCGACCAGGCGCCACCGCTCCCTCCGCTCGCCGATCGACCCGACGGCGTGTCGGGGCGCGATCTGCGGCGCGACATCGAGATCCTCATGGAGGTCTGCCAGGCGCTCCACTTCGCCCACGACCGCGGCGTGGTGCACCGGGACGTCAAGCCGCAAAACGTGATGGTCGGCCGCTTCGGCGAGGTCTACCTCCTCGACTGGGGCATCGCCGTCGGCTTCGGCGACGCGCCGCCCGCCGAGCTTCCCCTGGCGAAAGACGTCGACGGCGTGGCCGGCACCCCGGCGTACATGGCGCCGGAGATGGCCCTGCCCGCCGGCGCCATCTCCCCGCGCACCGACGTGTATCTCGCGGGCGCCGTGCTCTACGAGGTGATCACCGGCTCACCGCCGCACGCGGGACGGAACCTCGAGGAGAGCCTGTTTTCCGCGCACATCGCGGCCGTGCCGTCCTTCGCCGACGACGTGCCCGAGGAGCTCGCGGACATCTGCCGGCGCGCCATGAGCCGCGACCCCGCCGATCGGTTCGCGAGCGCCGAAGCGCTGCGGCTGGCGCTCGCTGCGTTTTCGAGCCACGCCGCGTCGCGCGAGACCTGCCGCGCCGCCGAGGAGAGCCTGCAGAGCCTGCAAGCGCTCCCGGCCGACGCCGCCGACGGCGACGTGCAGCGGCTGTTCAACGAGTGCCGCTTCGGCTTCTCGCTCGCGCTGCGCACCTGGCCGGAGTCCACGCGCGCCCGGGACGGCCTCGCGCGCGCCGTGGCCGGCATGGCCCGCCGCGAGCTCGACGCCGGGCGCTACGACTCCGCGCGCCTCCTCGCCGCCGAGCTCGCCGTGGTCCCGCCCGAGCTCGAGGAGCGCCTCGCGGCGCTGCGCCAGCGACGCGACCACGAGGCGGTGGAGCTATCGCGCCTGACGCACGAGACCGACGTCAGTGTCGCGGAGCGCGAGCGCGCCGTCGTCGTCGTCATCTGCGCGGCCGGCTGGTTCGCGATGCTCCTGGCGATGGATCTGCTCGCGCGCTTCGGGGTCTGGCGCGCGCAGAGCGGCACCTTCGCCATCATCATGGGCGCGTTCCTGCTCCTGGTCGGCGGCGTCGGCCTGGTGGTGCCCGGCATCCGCGCCACCGCCGCCAGCCGCTCGCTCTACCTCGCGCTGCTCATCACCGTCGCCGGCATCGACGCGCTGCACGTCATCGGTTGGCTCTTCGCGCTGCCGCCGACGCCGATGCTCGCGATCGGCCACACGCTCCTCGCCGCGTGCCTGCTCACCGTCGCCGCGCAGGACCCGCGGATGCTCGCGGGCGCGGCGCTGAGCGCGGCCATCCCCATCGTCATCGTCGTCGCGCCGCCGCTGACCTACCTCGGCAGCGGCATCGGCGCGCTGGTGGCTCTGGCGCTGGTGGCGCGCGGGTGGAGCCGCCCGCGCCGTGACCCCGAGCGCGGCGATCAATAGCGCTGGGGGCGCCCCCCGCTTCGCGGTGTGCGGCCGACGAACGGCACGGCCATGTCCGCAGGCGTGGTGGTTACCAGCGGCACCGGCTGCGTGAAGTCGACGTCGATCCGGTCGGGCCCCTGCCGCGCGCCCTCGCCGACGCCGAGGATGACCGCGTACGGCGCTTCGGCGATGAGGATGACGCCGACGAGGTACGCGGTGTACGCGCCGAGGACGAGGAACAAGGCGACCGTGGGATCGGTGAGCACGAGGACGGCCGCGGGCACCGCGAGCACGAGCCCCACGAGGCCGGCGCCGCCGAGGACGCACATGCCGCCGGCGCTGCACAGAGACGCCATGAGCGCGTCGCTGTTCAGGCCGGTCCTTTTGTACGCGAAGCGCGCGGTCTTTTCCCGGTGTTGCACCTCGACGGGCACGAGGTCGTCGCGGCCGCTCTGCTCGTCGAGGCGGTACGGCGTGCGCCCGACCACCTTGCCGTTGACGATGACGTCGGCGCCGGCGGGCCGGCTGGCGATGGTGACGGCGTGGGCGCAGCCGATGTCGGCGGCGCAGGCGACGACGAGCGCGCCGGCGGCGACGAGCTTCGCGAGCGCCTGCCCGGAGATCCTCACGAGGTGCCCTCCGGCGTCAGCGGCGGCGGCGGCTCGCTCGGATCGAGGGGCGCGCCCGCGGGCGGCGCCGGTGACGACGACGGCGGTGACGACGGCGTGATGATGTCCGGCGGAGGCGCGATGATGTCCGGCGGCGGCGTGGCGGCGTCCGGCGGCGGCACCGGCGCGGGCGCGACCTTCCTGTGCAGGAGCGGGCGGCCGGGAGGCGGCGGCCCCGGGATGCGCACGACGTCGGCGCGCACGCGATAGCTGCGCGGCGTGACGATGCCGAGCGTGAGCGTGCGGAAGATGACGTCCCCGGTGGTGAGCTCGCTGTCGAGGATGACGTTGGCGACGCCGTCGCCGCCCGCCTTCTCCACCGCCCGAAGCAGCGGCCCGGCGTAGATGTCCGTGGGCGTCTGCGGCAGGAGACCGTCGAGGAAGAACACGTGCGAGACGCGCTCGTCGACGTGGCCGACGACGACGATGTCCTCGTGCGGCGCCGCCGGCCGCCAGGTGCCCGGGATGTCGGCGCGCAACGTGTAGCAGCCCGCCGACGACGCACACGCGACCAGCGCGACGAGCGCGACGAGCGCGCGGCGGGCGGTCACGGCGTCACCTGCGCCACGGCCGGCGGGGGCTCGCGGAGATCGTCTTTGGGGGGCTTGCTCCCCGCCGTGACAGGCGGCGCTTGCGAGGGCGGGGCCGCGGCGTCGACGGGCCCGGGGGAGAGCCTGCGCGCGTGCGCCCGGGCCGTGAAGGTGTACGAGGGCAGCGCCCAGCTCGCGAGCGGGAAGACGATGGGCACGAACGTGGCCGCCACGACGTCGAGCACCGCCTCCTGCTCGCCCACCTGCAGCTCCGTGAGCGCGCCGCTCGCGGTGAGCGCGGCCTGAAGCTCGGGCGTGGGGCTCTCGTTGTAGATGGGGATGGAGCCGACGATCCAATAGTGCCGATCCTCGACGCTGACCTCGCCCCCTGACGCGCTCACGCCGGCGCCCTCGGCGAGCGCCTCGCTGCCCGAGCGCACCTGGCGCGGGTCCGGCTTGACGCGCGTGTTGGTGGGCAGCCCGCTCCCGTCCGTGCGCATGTCGATGACGCCAGGGAGGAACGCGCGGTGATGGAAGCAGCCGGCGGCGAGCACGCACGCGGCCACGATCGACGCCCAGCGCAGAGCCCCCATGGGCGGCAACGTTCCACGCCCCGAACGGGACGTCCACACGGTTCGCTACGCGCCTTCGTCGGCGAGCTGGCGCAAGGTGCGGGCGAGGGCGCGGGCCGCAGGCCGCAGGCCGGTGGCGCGGAAGCGGTTGCCGCTCCTGACCATGACCTCGTCGACGTGGCGGCCGTCGGGGCTCTTGAAGGCGACCTCGAAGGTCACGCTCTTCACGCGCGCGCGGCAGCGAAACTCGGTGGCGTCCTCGGTGCGCTGGCGCCAGGGGTCAGAGACGGACTCGATGCCGTCTTCGGCGCGCAGATCCCACGCGAGGGCGCGCGCTTGCTGCGCCGCGGGCTCCACGCGGTCCTCGGTGAACGGCCCGACGTCGACGGCCGGGTCGATGGCGCGCAGGTGCGCGACGGCGTCGCGGAGCGCGGTGTCGTCGAGGACGGCGGTGGGGGAGCGCGCGAAGGCCTCGCGGGCGCCGCGATCATGGACGCGGGCCTCGAAGCCGGCCCCGCCGAGGACGACGTCGGCGCGCACCACGAACGACGGCGGCCCGCGCGCGTCGCGGCCCGCGAGGAGCACGGAGCCGGCGACGCCGAGGTCGGCGTAGACGGGGGCGCCTTTGCGGGCGGCGATGTCGGGCTCGAAGATGCCGGCGATGTCGGCGCTCCACCCGACGCGCGCGTTGTGGATGGGCCCGCGCGGCGAGAGCGTGACGGTGTACAGGCCGTCGGCGAATTCCTCGAGGAGCGGCGCGAGCCCGAGCGCGGTCTCCTCGTCGAGGAGCGGCCGCGCCGCGAGCGGCGGCACCGCGGGCAGCGCCGCGCCGCCGGGCGGCGGGAGCACGAGGCCGCCGGGCTCTTCGCCCTCGAGCACCACGAACGCCGGCGCGCCGTCGATGACGAAGGCGCCCGCATGGGTGCCGGGGACCGGGCCCGGCCCCTGCCCGAAGCGGAGCCGGCCGCTGCCGCCCTGGACCTCGACCTCGACGAGGTTGACGCCCTCGGCGCCCCTCCGCAGTCCCGTGATGCGCACGCTTGCCACCGCGGGAACTTAGCGTGCGCCGGGGGCCCCGACGAATTTCGTCGACGCGCGCATCGTGGCTACAGGCCGAGGCGGGCCGCGAGGGCGGCGACGTCGGCGACGTCTTTGGCGCCAGGGACGTTGTGCAGATACAGCCGCAGGTCCGCGCGTGCGTTGTCGAGGTCGCCGCGGGCGGCGCGGACGCGGGCACGGGAGAGGAGCGGGTCGGGGTCGGTGACGCCGACGAAGGAAGAGAGCACGAGCGCGCGCGAGTACGCCTCCTCGGCCAGCGCGAGGTCGCCGACGTCTTCGGCGACGCGGCCGGCGGCGAACGCGAGCGGGCGCGCGCCAGGGCTCTCGGGGTGCTCGAGGCCGAAGGCGCGGCACACCTCCACCGCCTCGCGGTCACGCTTGTGGAGCAGCTTCTGCTCGCAGCGGATGCGCATGGCCTCGGCGCTCTTGAGGCGCGCGAGATCGGCGTCGACGGCGTCGAGGGCGTCGGGGAAGCGCCGGGCCACCAGGGAGAGCGCCGCGCCGGCGCCGTCGTCGGCGGCGAGCGCCTTCACGAGCACGCGCGCAGCGCCCACGCCGTCGCCGCGCTCGACGAGGGCGTCGGCCTGCTCCCGCCACGAGCGCGCGGGCGTCGCGGCGCTGCGAGGCGCGGGCTTCACGCGCGGCGCCACGACGGCGACCTCGGCCAGCCCGGACGGCGCCCCCGGGGAGGGGCCCACGGACGGCGTCCCCGGGGAGGGGCCCACGGACGGCGTCTCCACGGACGGCGTCCCCACGGAGGGGCCCCCCACCGACGACGCCCCCACCGACGACGCCCCCATCGACGGGGCACGCGACGGGGCCGCGACCGGCGTCACCGCCGAAGGCGCGACGGCGACGGTGCCCTCGACGCGGGAGGCGTGCGTCACCAGGCCGAACCCGCCGGCGCCGGCGAAGCCCGCGGCGAGGGCGACGAGGCCGACGCGCAGCGGCGTCCAGCGGACCCGCGATCGGGCGTCGGCGTCGAGGGCGCGCTCCAGGGAGCGCCAGGCGCGCGCCGTCGAAAACGGCGAGACCGGCTCCGGCTGCGCGGCCTCCCGGAACGCGGCGAGCGCCGCGTCGTCGGCGGGCGGGAGCGTGGGATCGCTCACGCGTCCTCCCCCCGGGCGCTGCCGCGCCCCGCGAGCAGGTCCACGAAGCCCTTGTGACCGCGGACCCGCTGCGCCACCTCGCGGCGCGCGTGGAACAGGCGCGTCCGGACGGTGGCGTCGGGCACCTCGAGGATCTCCGCGATCTCCGTCGACGACAGCCCCTCGAGGTCCGCGAGGACAAACACCGCGCGCTTCTTGGGGGACAGCGCCTGGAGCACCTCGGAGACCGCGGCCTCACGCGCGTGCCGGGAGGCGATCTCGTCGGCGCCGAGGCCGGGCTGCTGCCACACGGGCACCGCCGCGCGATCGGCGGCGGCGTTGACGTCGCTCACGAGCAGCCGGCGCAGGCGGCGGCGGGTGGAGAAGCATGTGTGCATGGCCACCCGCGTGATCCAGGTGGTGAAGCGGCTGCGCCCCTCGAAGCGCGGCAGGCAGCGCCAGGCCTCGAGGAACGCCTGCTGCACGGCGTCATCGACCTCCACGGGGTCGGCGAGCATCCGCATGCACATGGCCTGCACGCGGCCGTGGTGCTTCTTGAACAGGGCCCCGAAGGCGACCCGGTCGCCCTGCTGCGCCCGGCGCACCAGATCGGCGTCCTCGTCGAGGACGTCGGGAGACTTCTGGAGCGAGAGGGCGGCCTGCATGTCGTCGCCCGGTTTGGTGCCGTTGGCCATGGATCTCGTTCAAGCCTAGGCCACTGCGTGGAAGCCCGGTAGACAGGCGCCAGGACTCCGCCTAGAGACGGCGGTCCCGGCCCGGCGTTCGTGCCGTGCGCGGGCATCGAGGGCCGCCCCGTCAGCACGGGGCTCGGGCAAACGGGCGGACATGGGAGAACCGGAGCAGTCGCCGCCGTCGAGCCGCTGGGATCCACGCGACCAGGAGCACCTGCGCCGCGTGGTCGCGCTGCGGCCCGAGGTGGACACGCAGCTCGGCGGCACCGAGCACGCGGCCGAGCTCGGCGAGACCACCGTCGAGGCCCGGCAGGGCTTGCTCGAGGCCCTCGTCGCGTGGCGCCGTGATCTCGAGACGCAGATGAACGACTCGCGCGAGCGCATGCTCGACGTGCGCGTCTTCGCGGCGTCGCTCGAGCTGTTCCGCTTCTCCGAGGAGCAGGTGGCGATGCACCGCCACGATCCCGACAGCGCCACGTCGCTGTTCGAGACGCTGCTGTACCACCTGCGCGGCCACGCCGAGAGCGAAGCGGAGCGCTTCGCCACCCTCGCCCAGCGCCTGCGCCTCGTCGGCAACCACTTCGAAGGCGCGCGCGCCGGCGTCGACAAGCCCTCGGCGGAGCTCGTGCTGCGCGCCCGCGACGTCCTCGACGGCGCCCCCAATCTCCTGCGCGCCGTCGCCGACGCCAGCCGCCACGCGGCCGCGAGCCCCCCGCCGGGCGCCAGCGCCATCCCCGCCGCCGTCAGCGCCGAGGTGCAGGAGGCGGTGCAGGTCGCCGCCGCCGCCGTCGACGATCAGCGCCGCTGGCTCGCGTCGCTCGAGGCGCGACCGCACGAGCCCATCGGCCTCCCGGCCCTCGACGAGCTCCTGCGCCTGCGCGGCCTCGACCTCACCGCCGCGGAGGTGCTCGACCTCGCGCGCAGCATCGCCGAGGAGCTGCGCGTCGAGCAGGCGCGCGCGGCCAAGCGGCTGACCCGCAAGGGGCCGCCGCGCACGGTCGACGAGTCCGTGGCGCAGGCGCGCGCCGCCACCACCCCCACCAGCCTCGGCGAGGCCATCGCGTGGCTCAGCGACCTCGTCGGCGTGTCACGCGAGTGGCTGCAACAGCAGGGCGCGGTGCCGTTGCCCGACACCGACGCCGAGCGCATCGTCGTCGAGGCCATGCCCACGGTGCTCGCGCCTTCGGGCCGCGCGCTCCTGCACCTGCCGCCGCAGCCGAAGGCGCCGCGGCAGGAGAGCCTGCTCCTCGTGCGCGAGCCGCTCGGGCCGCAGGCGGAGGCGCTGCAGGAGCTCTCCGTCGCCGATCTCGAAAACGCCTCCGCGTCGCTGGCGTACCCCGGGCGCCACCTGCAGAGCGTGTGGACCAACCTCGCCACCACCATCGCGCGCCGCGGCGTTCCGCTCGGCAGCTTCGGCAGCGTCGCGGGCACGTGGGGCATGGACATGGTCCACGGCTGGTCGCACTCCGCCGAAGAGCTGATGCGCGAGATGCAGTTCCGGCCGTCGCCCGCCAGCCGCCTCATCATGGTGCGCCGCGCGCTCTTGACGACGCTGCTCGCCGCCGTCGACGTCAACCTCAGCATCGGCCGCATGACGCCCGAGCAGGCCGCCGTGTTCCTCGTGCGCCGGGCGGGCGTCCGCCTGCCGGTGGCGCGGGCGCAGGTGCGCACGCTGTTGCGCGCGCCCACGCTCGGCCTCTCCGCGCTCGTCGGCAAGGTGCGCATCGAGCAGCTCCGCCGGGAGGCGCACAAGCGCTGGCGCGACGGCTACAGCGAGAAGCGCTTCCACTCGCTGCTGCTCGTGAGCGGTCCCCTGCCCCTCGCGTACCTCTTCGAGCGCTTGCAGGACCCGCCCACCTTCGTCAGCGACGTGCCCACGGCCTCGTTCGCCGACGGCAACGGCGCCCCCAAGTAGCCGCTGCGCTCACGGCGCGAGCTCGGCGGAGTCGACGCTCACCGTGCGGCGCAGGCCGTCGAGCACGAGGGTGACGTCGACGACGACGTGGCCGGAGGGCGCGGCGTCGTAGACGAGCTTGCCGCGCTCCGCGATGCACGACGCGAGCACCGGCGACGGCGCCACGGGCATGGTGACCACGGCCGCGCCGTGGCCGGCGACGACGCGCACCGAGGCCTTGCCGCCGAGCGCCGGGTCGAAGCGCAGCGCGGCCTTGAGGCACTCCTCGACGACGGGCACCACGAGCGCGGCGACGTCGGCGGTCTTCACCGGCGGTCCAGGCACGATCACCGGCCCCGCGTCCGGCGGCGGCGTCGGACCGATCAGGGGCGCGCCGGCGTCGACGACGACGCCCGCGTCGGCGACGGCCACGCCGGCGTCCGCGCGCGGACGGGCGGCCGGCCTCACGAGGCCGGCGTCGGGCTCCACCTCGTGCGGCACGCCGCGCGGCGTGTCGCGCGTGGCCCACGCCGACACCGCGAGCCCGAAGACGAACAACACCGCGGCGACGGCGCCGGCGAGGAGGCCGCGCCAGGGCGCGCGCTTCTTGGGCTCACCGGCGTCCCTGGCGACGAGCGACATCTACAACACGGCGACGCCGACGTCGCCGCCCTCGAACCGCGCGATGACGCCGCCCTCCTCGAGCAGGCGCGCGAACCGCGGCCGGAACACGCGCCCGGGGTCGCCGACGACGACGACGGCGCCGGCGCGCTTGGCCTCGAGCGCGCGGCGCGCCGCGGCGTCGGCGAGCTCGGCTTCATAGAGGAGATCGGCGACGACGACGACGTCCGCCTGTGGGAGGGGCTCGACGCCGGCGACGTCGAAGAGCGCGGTGTCGACCGTGAAGCCCGCGTGGTCGGCGGCGCGGCGGAGCAGCGCGAGCGCGCCCGCGTCGATGTCGGTGGCGATGACGCGCGCGCCGTGACGCGCGGCGACGAGCGAGACGAGGCCCGTGCCGCACCCGATCTCGAGCACGCGCTTTCCGGCCAACGGCATGCCGGCGATGACGCGCGCGACGACCGGCGCGCTCGACCACAACACGCGGCCGTAGGGCGCGGGGCCGCCGCGGGCGATGGCGTCGTCGAGGTCGCGCTCGGCGTCGGCCGTCTCGAAGATGGTGAGGGGCCCGCCGGGCGCGTCGACGTGGCTCTCGCGAAGCGCGCTCACGGCCAGCGCCCCTGCGGCTCCCGCCGCCACCATTCGTTCCAGAGCGCGAGGCCCTTGTCGCGATCGTTGCGCGGGGCGTCCCAGCGGTAGCCGAAGAACTGGCCCGTCATGCGGTTGAGCTCCGCTTGCGCGGAGCGGCGGATCTCGTCGTCCTTGGCGGAGAGACCCTCGATGAGCCACCGCGTGCGCGCGATCTTCTCGTTGTCGGCGATCCACGCGCGCCAGCGGCGCTCCGCCGTGCCGAAGTCCTGCTTGGTGATGTCGACGAGGGCGCGGCGCGCCTCGTCGGCGAGCTCCTTGCGGCGCGTGCCGAGGAGGTCGACGAGGGACAGGAGCGCGTCGCGATCCTTGAGCTCGCCGACGGCCATGATGGCGCGCTCGCGCTCGAACGGATCGCCGCGGCGCACGAGGTCACGGATCTGGGTGAGCACCTTCCCGAACGCCTCGTCGTCGCGGTAGGCCTCGAGGACCTCGAGGGCGACCGCCGCGATGGCGGGCTCGGGATCGAAGACGCGCTGGGCGAGGCGCGGCAGCGCGCCGGGGACCTTGAGGGCGGAGAGCGCGTAGACGGCGCAGAAGCGATGAAGGCGATCCTCGTGGATGAGCTCGCCGACGAGGATGGGCGCGGCGAGGTCGGCGCCGAGCTTCACGAGGCAGCCGAGGCAGTCGGAGAGCTCGGCGACCTCGGGGCGGCGCTCCATGGCGCCGAAGGGGTGGACCTCGAGGACGCCGGGGAAATAGCGTGCGAGAGACGGGAGCGCGCGCCGGCCATAGGCGACGACGGCGACGAGGGCGGCCTTGCGCTCCTTGTCGAGCGGGCGGTGGAGCTGGCCGACGAGGTCGTCGAGGACCGCGTCCTCGTGGGCGAGCCATGCGGCGTGGGTTGCCGCGAGGATGGACTCTCGCGCGCGCACCCCGGGCGGCTCGGCGACGGCGGTCTCGCTGGGGCCCGGCATGAAGCCGTCGCCCTCGGGGATCGAGACGGGCGCGCCGTCGGGGATGGACTTGAAGTCGTCGGCCTCGAGCTCGTCGAGCTCGTCGACCTCGTCGCCCGCATCGGCGTCTGCGTCGGCGCCGCCCGCATGGGCTGCGCCGTCTTCGCCGTCTGCGCCGTCTGCGCCGTCTGCGCCGCCCGCATCGTCTGCGCCGTCTGCGCGGTCTGCGCGGTCTGCGCCGTCTGCGCGATCTGCGCGGTCTGCGCCGTCTACGCCGTCTGCGCCGTCTTCGCCGTCTGCGCCGTCTGCGCCGTCTGCGCCGCCCGCATCGTCTGCGCCGTCTGCGCGGTCTGCGCCGTCTGCGCCGCGAGCATCGTCTGCGCCGTTTGCATTGTCTGCATCGCCTGCATCGTCTGCATCGTCTCCGCCGCTGGCGCCGCGAGCATCGTCTGCGCCGTCTGCATCGCCTGCATCGCCTGCATCGCCTGCATCGCCTGCATCGTCTGCATCGTCTGCATCGTCTCCGCCGCTGGCGCCGCGAGCATCGTCTGCATCGTCTGCGCCGTCTGCGCCGTCTGCGCCGTCTGCGCCGTCTGCGCCGTCTGCGCCGTCTGCGCCGTCTGCATCGTCTGCGCCGTCTGCATCGTCTGCGCCGTCATCGTCGGCGATGCGCTCGTCGAGCCCGAGCTCGATGCGGGCGACGTTCGGCGACGGCGCGACGGGGCCGTCGAGGTCAGAGAGCGCGGCGGCGTCGAGCCTGACGTCCTCGTCGTCGTCCTTGCCGTCGGCCCACGCGCGTGGCTTCCTGGCCTCGCCGTTTCCGTGCGCGACGGCCTCGCTCGCTTCGTCGTCGTTGGCGGCCACGTCCACGTCGATGTCGATGTCGGCGTCGATGTCGGCGGCGGCGGGCGAAGGGGCCGGCCCGGGTGACGCAGCCGGCCCGGGTGACGGCGCCGCCGCGAAGAGCGCCGGCGCCTGCGGCGGCGACGGGTCCGACGACAGCGCCGCGGGCGCGGTGATGGGACCGGGATCGTCGGGCCCGTCGAGCTCGTCGATGTCGATCTCGATGGTCGGCAGCGTGCGCGCCGGAGCGCGCGCGGCCACGCCGATGTCGTCCTCGACGAGCTCGCCCACGACGACCGCCGGCACGTCGCTCAGCGCCGACACCGCGCGCAGCGCCTTCTTGTTCCTGAGGATGAGGTTGCCGAGGCCCTTGCCCAGCCGCGGCACCACCATGTGCAATTCCGCGAGGCTCGACGGCGGCACCGCCCGCGTGCCGGCGTCGCCGTAGAGCACGCCGACGAACCGATCGCCGACCGTGATCGGCAACAGGATCACCGCGCGCGGCGTCCGGCCGAACAGCCGCAGCAGCGGGTCGTCGGCGCCGAGCGGCCCGAGGAACGGGCTCTTCATCTCCCGGACCTTCGCCAGGGCGTGCGTCCCCTGCGCCGGCAACGCGAACGACGCGATGTCCTTGCGGTCGAGCAGCGGATCGATGACGTCCCAGCCCACGAACGCGTGCCCGTCCTGGGCGCGGGTCAAGATGAACACCGCCACCGTCGACAGGCGCCGGTACCCGAAGCGCAGCACCACGTCGAGCATCGAGTCGCGGTCCTCGGCGAGCGCCAGCTCCGCGATGGCGTCGTCGACGGTCCACAGCACACGCTCGCGTCGCCGCTTCTCGGTGCGCTCCTTTTCGGCGTCCACCTCGCTCTGCTGCGCCACCGCCGTCTGCGCCTCGAGCGAGCCGCCGTCGACGATCTCGAGCCGCGGCGCCGACTCCGCCTCGCGCGGGAGGCCCGCGTTTCGCGCCACCGTCCAGCCGCTGCCGTCGTCGGGCGGCGACAGCGCCTCCGGCGCCGGCGCCGGCGGCTCCTTCGGCACGTGCGCCGCCGCGCGCGTCTGCCACGCGTCCACGGCCGCCTTCACCACCGCGGGGTTCTCCCCGACACGCCCGAGCAGCGCCTCCATGCGCGGCTGCAGCGGGACGCCGTAGTGCGCCGCCAACGCCCACGCCAAGCGCGCCTGCGTCGTCACGGCGGGCTTCACGTACACCGAGAGCATGAAGCCGATCTCGTCGAGCAACGCCAGGTCCGGCGGCCCCGCGAGCGCCACCGTCAGCCGCCGGCCGTTGACGTCGAGCGGCACCACGCCGTGCTTCTCGGCGAGGCGGCGGGGAAAGAGGCTCGTGACGCTGCGGTCGATGGCGCGCAGCTCCGTCGCTTGCACGCTGCGCGCGTTGTACGCGCGCGGCAGCAGCTCGAGCAGGCGGCGCTCGTCGAGATACCCGAGCTCGAGCAACGCCGTGTCGAGCGTGCCCCCGATGAGCACCTGGCGCTCCTGCGCCTCCTCCACCCGCGGCGGCGGGAGGATCCCCTCGCGCACGAGCAGCGTGGCGAGCGGATCGGGCGTCACTCCGTCCCCCGGCGGCGCGCGACGACGGTGCGCGCCAGGAGGTCACCGAGGCCGCGCCGGCGCCTGTCGAGGAACACGCCCCAAAGCGGGCCGCACAAAAACGCCGCCGTGCCCACGGCGACGCCGAGGGCGCGCGCGCACACGCGCAGCAGGCCCGGGCGCGCGCCGTCCCTGAGGCGCAGCACCCGCAGCCCGCAGATGCGCTGGCCGAGGGTGCCGCCGAACAGCAACACCGACAGCCCCTGGTAGACGACGAGGCCCGCGAGGGGCGCGGCGCCGACGGCGACGGCGGCGAGCACCGGCTGCGCGTGGATGAAGTCGACGATGGGCTGCACCGCGAGCCGCACCCCCTGCGACGTCAAGGCGCCCGCGCCCGCGCCGGCGGCGCAGGCCGCGCCAAGCAACGCGTCGACGACGGTGGAGGCCGCCCAGCGCGCACCGCCGGTGAGGTCGAGGACGACGCGCTCGGGCGGCGTGAAGCCGACGGGGGCGTCCTCGCCGGTCTCCGCCGTGGCGACGAGCGCGGGCCTCGGCGTCGGCTCGACGTCGCTGGTGCGCCCGCCGGGCCCGCCGCCGGGCGCGGCGTGCTCCCCGCCCCGGTCGTCGTCGTGCGCGCGCGCGGCGGGCCGCGCCGGCGTCGTCAGCGCGGGGCGCAGACCCGCGGGCGTGGCCTCGTCGGCGGGCGGCGCGCCGCCGACGACGGGCGCGGACCGGACCGGGGCCTTCGCCGCCGCGGGGGCGGCAGGGCGCGACGCCGCCGCGGCGGGGACGGGCAAGGCCTCGGTGGGCGGCATCGACGGGATCGGATCGAGCCGCGGCCCCGGCGCCGGCTGCGACGCCCGGTGCGAGCCCGGCTGCGATGCCGGCTGCGGGCCAGGCCGCGGCGCCGTCGACGAGGTGGGCGGCGGCGCCAGCGGGCGCGTCGGCTGGTCCGCGATCGGGTCGAGCGGCCTCGGCGGGCGCGCGGCCGGGTCGAGCGACGGCATGCTCACCGGCGACGGGCGCATGGCCTTGGTGGGCGCGAGCATCTCGGCGCTCGTCTGGATGGGCGGCGGCGACGAGACGGCGACGGGCTGGGCGGGCGCCCGCGGCGCCGGCGCGCGCGCGCCTGACGACGGACCCGACGGCGGGCCTGACGACGGGCCCGACGACGGGCCTGACGACGGGGCGGAGGGGTGCCGGCGCACGACGGTGGGATCGTCGGCGCTCACGTTGGGGTTTCGCGGGACGATGTCGATGGGTGCAGGCGCCAGCGGTCCGGGGCGCTTGAGGATGCGCGGCGGTTGTCCCGGCGCCTGCGCGGGCGCGTCGGGGACGGTGGAGGGCGAGTCGATCAGCGTGGCCGGCCCGTCGAGGACGGTGGCGGCGCCGGCGGGCCGCATCATGGGGAGCGCACGTCCGCACTCGGCGCACGTGCGCGCGCCACCCGCGTTCCTCGCGCCGCAGCTCGGACAGAACATCGCGTGCCGGGATAGCACAAGTGTCGACGTTGGCGCGCCACCGTGACAGGGAGCGCGCGGGCCGCGCGGCGGCGCGTGTCAGAGCCGGCCGAGGGCGACCTGCGCCGCCGCCAGGGCGACGACGGCGGCGGTCTCCGTGCGCAGCACATGGGTGCCGAGGCGCACCGGCACGGCGCCCGCTGCGCACAGCGCGTCGACCTCGCGGGCGTCGAGGCCGCCCTCGGGGCCGACGACGACGAGCAGGCCACCTGCTTCGAGCGCCGGCAACGACGCGGCCAGCGCCTCCGACAACGGCGCCGGCGCGTCGACGACCCCCACGACGGCGACGCCCACGAAGGTGCGCACCCGGGCGGCGAGGGTGTCGACGTCGACGGGGCCCTCCACGAGGGGCGCCGTCGCCCGGCCGGATTGGCGCGCGGCGTCGTCGGCGATGCGCTGCAGGCGGTCGCGGCGCTTGGCCGCGCGGGCCTCGTCGAGCTTCACCTGGCCGCGCGCGCACGCGACCAGGACGAACGCGGAGGCGCCGAGCTCGGTGCTCTTCTGGGCGGCCAGCTCGAGCTTCTCGGTGCGCGTGACCGCCTGCGCGACGACAAGGGGCGGGAGCGCGACGCCGGCGTCGACGACGACGGCGCCGGCGATCCCGGCGGGGGGCTCGAGGACGCCCCGCGCGACGCGCCCGGTGCCGTCGAACAGCTCCACGGGCGCGCCCGCGGCGAGGCGCAGGACGCGAAAGAACCGGTGGGCGCAGTCGGGCGGCAGGGCCACGCGTCCGTCGACGACGGCGTCGAGCACGGCCGGGTCGACGTGGGCGCGGCGCAGCGCCATCAGACGCGGGACGACGCGATCAGGTCGTCGGCCCGCCGCAGGCGACGCGAGAGCTCGCGCGCGAGGTTCATGACGAGCAGCGTGTAGCACCTGCTGTCTTTGCAGTAGCGGTCATGGATGGCTGCGTACGGCCACACCCACAGGACCGACCTCGCCAACGCGCGCACCGTGGCCGAACGCGGCTGCATGTCGATGAACGACATCTCCCCGAACGACTCGCCGGGCCGGATGCGCCAGAGCTGGATCTCGCCGTCGCCCTTTCGCTTCACGACGTCGAGCGAGCCGCTCTCGAGGACGTACAGGCTGCGGGCGGCGTCCTCCTCGTGGAAGATCTCGGCGTCCTGCTCGATGACCAGGACCTCCGCCTGGTCGGCGAAGGCGCGCAGCGCGTCCTCGTTCAGACCGCCGAACAGCGGGAGCTTGCCGAGATCGGATGACGTCGGGCGCCGCATGGGATGGGATATACCGTACCTGTGTGGTCTCCGCTGACCCCTGCCCTGCGAGAAGAGATCCTGCGCCACCGCCTGGCCTTCACATGTGAGGACTGCGCGCACTTCGTCCCGCGGGAGGGAGCGTGCGATTTGCTCTACCCGACGGAGCCCCACCGGCGCGCCACGGTGGACAAGAAGGTCGATGGAGATCCGCTCCTGTTCTGCAAGATGTTCGAAGCTGCTTGACGCAGCTTTTGCGATCGTGGGAGGAAGCGCCCGACTCCCCGGAGCAGGTGCATGACGAAGTTCGGCAAGAAGTTCACGTGCTGGAAGTGCAGCACCAGGTTCTACGACTTGAACAAGCCGAACCCGAAGTGCCCCAAATGCGGCGCGGACCCCGAGGACGATCCCAACAAGGGCGTTCCCATGGCGGCCGCGCCCGCGTTCGGAGACGACGCGGCGGACGACGACGTCGAGGACATCGCCGACGACGCTGCCGAGGAAGAAGAGCTCGAGGAAGAGGGCGCCGAGGAAGAGGCGGCCGGCGGCGAAGAGGACTTCTGAGCCAGCGGTTCCGAGGGAGCCGTTCCGTGCGACCCGCGTGAAAAACCCGGTCTGAGCGACCCGTCTGAGCGACCCGTCTGAGCGACGCGACCCGTCAGAGCGACCCGATCCCGTCTGAGGGACGCGACCCTTCACAGCGACCCGATCCGTTTGAGGGACGCGACCCGTGAGGGCGACCCGCCCGTCAGGCGATCTGTGGTGACGCGCGGTGCCCGCGGCGCCGTCAGGGCGCTCGCGCTCCGTCAGGGCGCCCGCGCTCCGTCAAGCGATCCACTCTGGGCGCCGCGCTCTGCTGCGAGCCAGGGGCTAGACCTTCACGACCTTGAAGAGCTCTTCGCGGCTCTTGGTGCTGCCGTGGTTGGCCAGGCGGTTCTTCCGCCAACGGCCGCCGCGCTTGGCCTTGCGGTTGCGGATGATCTCGGTCTGCTTGCACGGGGACGCCATTTCGAACCTCACGGCTTGGAAGTGCGCTCGGAGGTAGCAGCCGTGGCCCGTTGCCGCAAGCACTCGTACAGGAGCACCGTGGCCGCGTCGGCGGCGTTGAGGCTGGTCCCCGCGGCCGCCATGGGGATCGCCACGACGTGGTCGCAGGCCTCGCGGGTGAGCCGTCGCAGGCCGCGGTCCTCGCCCCCCACCACGAGCGCGATGCTGCCGGTGAGGTCCACGTCCCACGGCGCGGCGGAGGCGTCCGCCTCGGCGCCCACGAGCCAGGCCCCCTTGTCCTTCAACAGCTCGAGGCCGCGGCGCAGGTTCCCGACGCGCGCGACGCCGATGCGCGACAGCGCCCCCGCCGCCGCCTTGTGCGCGCTGGCGGTGCAGGCGGCGGCGCGGTCGCGGGGCACGACGACGAGGCCGGCGCCGAGCGCGAACGCGGCGCGTGCGGCGGCCCCGAGGTTTCTCGGGTCCTCGACGCCGTCGAGCACGAGGGTGAGCGGCGGCGCCTCGGCGAGATCCTCGACGTCGACGTACGGAAAGGGCCCGCAGGACAGGACCGCGCCTTGATGCACCGTGCCCTTGCCGGCCAGCGCGTCGAGCTCGGCGGCGTCGACGACGTCGACGGGCACGCCGGCCCGGCGCGCGGGCGCCTCGAGCCCGCCGGCGGCGCCGCCGCGCTGCAGCCACAGGCGCCTGGCGCGCGAAGGCTGGTGCTCGAGGACCGCGTGCACGGGGTGGCGGCCGACGACGTGGAGCTCGGGATCGAGCGGCCCCGATCCGGGCCCACGCTCGCTGCGGCCGCGGTCGTCGCGGCCGCGGGGCCGGCTGTCCGGGCGGGGACGCCTCACGCGGCGCCTTCGTCGCGGGCGCGCTCGATCTCCTCGAGGATGCGCGCGGCGGCCTCGGCAGGATCGGGGGCGGCGCGGATGGGCCGGCCCACGACGACGCGGTCGGCCCCGGCGCGGACGGCCTCGGCAGCGGTGGCGGTGCGCGCTTGATCGTCGCGGGTGCCGTCGTCCTTGGGCCGGATGCCGGGGCACACGATGGCCATGTCCGGGCCGACAATCGCGCGCACGGCGGCGGCCTCGTCGGGGGAGCACACGATCCCGTACAGGCCGGCGTCGCGCGCGAGGCCGGCGAGGCGGGCGACGACGGTGTCGGGGCCGTCCGCGAAGCCGACGGCGGCGAGGTCCTTGCCGGACAGGGACGTCAGCGCCGTCACCGCGAGCAGGCGCGTGCCGTGGCCGCCGGGGACCATCGTCTGCCCCGACAGCGCCTCCTGCGCCGCGCGCAACATCGCCGGCCCGCCGGACGCGTGCACGGTGAGGAGGCCGACCTCGTGGCGGGCGGCGGCGCGCACGGCGCCGGCGACGGTGTTGGGGATGTCGTGGAGCTTGAGATCGAGGAAGACCTCGGCCTCCTCCTTGCGCAGCGCCTTCAGCACCGCCGGGCCCGCCGCCGTGTAGAGCTCGAGGCCGACCTTGTACGTGCCGACGACGCCACGGGTACGGCGCACGAGGTCGAGGGCGCTCTCGAGGTCCGGGGTGTCGAGGGCGAGGATGAGCCTTTGCTGGATGGGGATGTCCACGCGGCCGCAATAGCCGAGGCGCCACGCCCGGCAAAGGCTGGACTCTGCGGCGCGACGACATTGTCGACGGCACGACGCGTGTCGCTGACGACGACGTCTTGCCCCGCCGCGACTGTCTACGCAGCGCGGTCGGCGTCAGCCTTTCCGCTTCTTGTCGAGGTCGGCGAGCAGGGCCTTCAGCTCGGCGTTTTGCGGCTCGAACATGATGGCCGTCTGGATGTTTTTGTACGCCTTGTCCCACTGGGACTTCTTCATATCCAAAAGCGCGGTCTGGTAGAGCTGCTCACCCTTGGGGGTCTTGGCGACCTTGACGGCCTTCTTCGCCTGTTCCTTCTGCTCCGCCTCCGACTCTTCGTTGAAGCGGAGCTTCCTCATGCGGTCCGGGCCGTTGATGTCGGCGACGTACTTGATGCGCTTTCGCTCGTCTTTCAGGATTGTGTAGGACTCGACAACACGCTTGTAGATCTTATGCACTGCCGCCTTGGTCTCTTCCTCGGTGATATGGAAGAACTTATCGGGGTGCAGCGCGCGGGCGAGCGCGTAGTAGCTCTGCCGGATCTGCTGCCCCGACGCGCCGGACGTGAGGTTCAGGATCTGGAAGTAGTCCAGCCCGTCGATGTTCCCCGCGAGCTGCTTGAGCGAAGGCCAATACTGCGGATCGGTGTAGTCCATCCCTCACCCGCCCTCGTGCAGGGCTCCGCGCGCGAGATCCATCTCGGCGTTTCTCTCTGCGGCCGCGACGATGTCGTCCTCGCTCATGCCGCCCGACAACGTAATGGTGGTGGAGGCCTTCTGGCCGGTCTCCACGTCGCGCGCGGACACGTTGACGATGCCGTCGGTGTCGATCTCGAAGGTGACCTCGATCTTCACCTGCCCGCGCGGCGCCGGCCGCAGCCCGCCGAACTCGAACTCGCCGAGGAGCTGGCACTCCTCCTCTTTGCGGCCCTCGCCCTGGAAGATGCGGATCTTCACCTTCTCCTGGTTGTCGCGCGCGGTGACGAACGTCCGCGTGCGATCGATGGGGATGGACGTGTTCTTCTCGATGATCGCGTCGGTGAAGCCGCCCACGGTGCCGAGCCGCAGCGTCTGCGGCGTGACGTCGAGGAGGAACGTGTTGGTGTTCTGGTCGAGGAGCGCGTCCGCCTGGATGGCCGCGCCGAGCGCCACCACCAGGTCGGGGTCGACGTCGATGTTGGGCTCGCGCTGGAAGTAGTGGCGCACCGAGTTCCGGATGATGGGCAGCCGCGTGGGGCCGCCGACCAGGATGACGCCGTCGATCTCGTTGGCGGTGATGCGCGCGCTCTGGAGCGCCTCGTCGCACACCTTGAAGGTGCGCTGCACGAGGTCCATCACCATCTGGTTGAACTGCGAGCGGGTGAGCAGCAGGTCGAGGTCGTGGCTCTGCCCGCGCTTGTCCGTGACGAGCTGCGGGACGTGGAGCTGGACCTTGTCGTGCTCCGACAGGTCGATCTTGGCCTTCTCCGCCGCCTCCTTGATCTTGGAGAGCGCCTGGCGGTCGTTGCGCGGATCGAGCCCCGTCTGCTCGTAGAACTGCTGCGTCATCCACTGCATGATGCGCTCGTCGAAGTCGTCGCCGCCGAGGTACGTGTCGCCGTTGGTGGCGAGCACCTCGAAGACGTCCTCGCCGATCTGCAGGATGGAGACGTCGAACGTGCCGCCGCCGAGGTCGTAGACCACGACCCGTTGGTTGATGTTCTGGCCGAAGCCGTAGGCGAGCGCCGCGGCCGTGGGCTCGTTCAGGATGCGCAGAACCTCGAGCCCGGCGATGCGCCCGGCGTTCTTGGTCTCCTGGCGCTGGTTGTCGTTGAAGAACGCCGGCACCGTGATGACGGCCTGGGTCACCGCGTGGCCGACGTGGGCCTCCACGATGGCGCGCATCTCCTTCAAGATCATGCCGGCGACCTCCGGCAGCGAGTAGACCTTGTCGTGCGTCTTGACCCGCACGGAGTTGTTGGGCCCCTCGACAATCTCGTAGCTGCACACCGTCTGCGCCTTCTTCACCTCTTCGGAGAAGAAGTAGCGGCCGATGAGCCTCTTGGAAGAGTAGATGGTGGCCCGCGGGTTGGTGATGATGTGCTTCTTGGCGTCGTTGCCGACCACGACGGCGCCGTCATCGAGGAAGGTCACGACGGAGGCGTGTGTGCGCTCGCCCCACTCGTTGGCGATCACCTTCGGCACGCCGTCCTCGACGATGGCGACGCAGCTGTTGCTGGTGCCGAGGTCGATGCCCATGGCGATCTGCTTCATCCGGTCTCCCGCTCCTCTGTGCTGGGAGCATCCGTGAAGGCGCACCGCGTCGTCAATCCTCACGTCCCTGGTTCGAGCGGCGATCTGGAAACGGGCAGACCACCTCGTTCCTTGCTACGTTGAAGGCATCATGGTTGGAACGCGAGCCGTCGGGATGGTGGTCAACGATCCGCAGCGGGCCCAGCTCGCGCTTCACGAGATCGCCCCGCTCGTGTCCCTGCCGGTCGGCGCGGACGCCATCGGCATCGCGTCCCTCGTCGACGGCGCTGCGCTCCTGTCGCGCCTGCCCGCCATCCCCGCCGGCGCCGGCCTCGCCGCCGCCGTGGGCCCCATCAAGGGGCGATGTGCGGTGGTGCAGGTGCGGGTGCGAGACGAGCTGCGGCCCCACGGGCCCGACGGCACCGCCAACCTCGGCCCGTTTCGCGCGCGCAGCTTCGCCGCCGCCATCGTCGGCGGCCCGCAGGACGCCGACGCAGCCTCGAGCAGCCGGGAGCGGCTGCTCGACACCGTGCCCGACTTCCTGCGCCGCTTCGTCAGCGGGCAGAGCGAGGCGGAGGCCTTCTTCCTCGCCTTGCTCGCGCGGCTGCACCACAAGGGCGCGCTCGACGGCCGCGACCCGGCCGCGCTCTGCGACGCCACCCGCGAGGTCGTCGCCGAGAGCGGCCCGGAGCCCCGCCACGTGCTGCTCACCAACGGCTCGGAGATGGTGCACGTCGCCGCCGGCATGCCGTCGGCGATCCTCACGCTCAACGGGCTGTCGGAGCGCGTGGCGACGAGCATCGACGCCACGCTGACCGACTCGTCCATGGGCCGCGAGCGCCTCCGCCGCTTCCACGGCGTGCTCTGCCTCGGCGCCCTCGACACCACGCTCAAGGCGAACGCCCCGGTGCCGGCCGGCTCGGCCTTGCAGGTGCTCCCCGAAGGCGCCGCCGCCCTCGTCACCCGCGAGCTCAACGTCCGCATCCTGTAGTCGCGCGCGGCCATGCGTGGGTTGCTGGGCCCGCGTGGGTTGCTGCGCAAAGGGCTCCGGACTACACGGCGCCGCATGGGGCTGCCCCGCGTCCTCGTCGTCGACGACTCGCCCACCATCCGGCGCGTGGTGTCGAACGTGCTGCGCCAGGCAGGCTACGACGTGAGCACGGCCGAAAACGGCGACACGGGCCTCGAGGAGGCCCAGGCCACGCGGCCCGACCTCATCCTGCTCGACTTCATGATGCCGGGCATGAACGGCTATCAGTTCGTCAAGCAGCTCGACGTCCTCGATGAAGGGCGCGCCCCCGTGGTGCTGATGTGCACGCGCACCGACCAGGTGCCCGAGGGCGCGCTCAAGGGGCTCGGCGTCGTCGACAGCATCACCAAGCCATTTTCGCCGGAGGCCATCCTCGCGGTGGTGCAGTACTGCCTCGACAAGCACGGCCGCGCGCCGCGCCAGGAGACCACGCGGGTCACCAAGCTCGCCGAGCAGAGCGCGGTCGCCGACTTCGACGAGGAGGCCACCACCCCGGGCGTCGCGCGCGCCGCCGACGGCTCGAACGACGGCGACCGCGCGCGCGCCGACCAGGCCCTGCGCGACATCGCGCGCCTGGTCGCCGACGCCCTCTTCGCCCGCGGCGTCTCCGACGCCGACGCCGTCGCCACCGCCATCTGCGCCGACCTGCGCGCGGGCCTGCCCTCCACCAGGCTCGCCGACGTGCTGCGCGGCCCGCAGCCGAGCCTCACCGGCGACCTCGCGGCCGTTCCCCTGCCCGAGGTGCTCCAGCTCCTGAAGTTCCAGGGGCAGACCGGCGTCCTCGAGGTGGCGCTCGACGGGCCCACGCCGGCGGGGCCGCCGGCGCGCTTCGAGGTGGCGGTGAAGGCCGGCGTCGTCGTCGCCGTGCGGGCGCGGGACGCGCGCGCCGACTTGCTGCTCGGCAACTACTTCGTCGGGGCGGCCCTGGTTTCGCGGGCGCAGCTCGACGCCGTGCTCTCGAAGTCCTCGAGCGAGCCCATCGGCATGCGCCTCGTGTCCGCCGGGCTCCTCACCACGGAGCAACTGCGGCGCTGCGTCGGCGCGCAGGCGCAGGACCTGATGGTCGAGCTGCTCCGCGCGCGCCGCGGGTTCTTCGGGCTGCGGCGCGGCGAGGACCTCCTGCCGTCCACGCACATCACGCCGGGCTTCTCCGTCGACATGCTGCTGTTCGAGGGCCTGCGCCGCATCGACGAGTGGGGCGTGATCGAAAAGCAGGTGCCGTCCTTCGACGCCAGGTTCGTGCTCGCCTCCGACGACATCCACGATCTCTCCCCCGACGAGATCGACGTGCTCTCCGTATTCAAGGACGGTGAGACGCTCGCCATCAAGGAGCTGTTGCGCATCTCGTCGCTGCGCGCGTTCGAGGCCTGCAAGGTCGTGTACCGGCTCTGCGTGCTGCGCCGCCTGCGCCGCGTCGACGACGGCGACTCCGAGAACCTGGTGAGCGACAGCGTGGAGGGCGAGCCGGTGGCCGACGCGCCCTCCCCCGAAGGACCGGGCTCGTGACCGCGCGCGGCGCGCACCGGACGCGCGCGGGCTTCGCGCTCGGCGGCGGCGTCGCGCTCGGCGTGGTGCTCGCGGCGTTCGCGCCGGCCGCGCTGGTGGCGGCGCTCCTGTGGCCGCGCTCCCCCGCTGCATCGGCGACGTCGACGACGACGACGACGTCGTCGTCGGGGGCGAGCACGCCGGCCGCCCCGCGGATCGAGCCGCCGCGCGTGGACTTCGCCGCCATCAAGCAGGCGGCGCAGGCGCCGGCGACCCAGGCGCTCATCTACGACCGCGCGCGCGTGGACGCCGAGCGGCTGCTCCTCAAGAAGATCGCGCGCGCGCGCGACGCCCGCCGCGCCGCCGGCGGCACGCTGCAGGACCTCAGGAAGCCCTTCTCCGTCGACGACCTCGGCGGCGCGCCGGCCATGGCGGAGCTCGGCGTGGCCGCGGGCAAGCGCCTGCTCGTGAGCCGCCCCGACGGCAAGCTCGTGGCGCCCACGGGCGCGTCCCTGCCCGCCGGCGTGGAGCTCTCGTCCAAGGAGCGCGACGAAGACACGATCGAGGCGGACGCCACGCTCGACGGAAAGCCCGTGCGCGTCCTGCGCCGCTGCGTCGCCGGCGAGCACCTGTGCCTGGTCGACATCGAGGCCCACGACGACGGTGGCCCCGCGGCCCGCGCGCGCTTCGACGCCGTCGTCGACGCGGAGCAAAGCAAGCTCGAGGCCTGGACGCCGCCCGCGCCGCCCGCGCCGCCCGCGCTCCCGGCCGCGCCGCCGCTGCCGCTGTCGCCCGCGGCCGCCGTCGCCGCCGGCGCGGCTTTGGCGTTGCTCCTCGCCGCCGCGCTCGCGTTCCGGTTGCGCGCCGTCGGCGGCGCGGTGCTCGCGGCGGCGGCCCGGCTGCGCGCGGTGTCGGCCGGGAGCCCGCGCGAGGCGCCCGCCGCGACGCTGCCCGAAGAGATCGCCGCGCTCGAGCGCGCCGTCGACGAGGCGGCGGCCGCGCTGGGCGACGCCGGGGCGCGCGCGGCGCTCGACAAGCGGCGGGCGGCGCGCGCGGAGGCGGTGGCCGCCGGGCTCACCGAGGCGCGCACACGGCTCGACGCCCGCGTCGCCGCCGACGACGCCGACGACGCCGCCCTCGCCGCCCTCGTGACGGCGGCGAACGCGCTGGTGGAGTCTTTCGAGGCGCGCGTGGTGCGCTGGCAGAGCCACGCCGGCGTCATCGCGGCGCCGCCCGCGATCAGCGACGTCGAGACGCGTGCGCAGGCGCTGGTCCCGCTGCCCGGGTTGATGCTCGAGGCGGCGCAGCGGCTGCTGCGGGTGGCGCGCGCGCCGGGCGTCCCCCCAAAGATCGTCGAGGAGCTCGCGTCGGTCGGGCGGGCGTTGGCGGAGCGCGGCAAGAACGCGCAGACGCTCGTCGATCAGTTGCTCCTCGACGCCGCCACCGATCGCAAGGGCGAGCGCCCGGTGGGCGCGCTCGAGGCGCTCCGCGCGGAGCTGTCCGCCCTCGCCCCTGCCCCGGCGGCGCCCACGGCCGTCGCCGCGCTGCAAGACCTGCCGCCCGCCGAGATCGCCAAGCGCTTCGAGGAGCGCCCATGAGGCGTGAATCCGCGGTGGGGGCGCGCCCCTGCGTCACGCGCTCCCTGGTGACGGCCCTCACGTGAATCGCTAGCCCTGCCGGACGTCGATCCGCTGGAGTCCCCTGATGTTCATCCCCGTCTCGCCCCTGGTCGCCCTCACGCTCCAGCTCTTTGTGCCCGCCGACGCAGCCGCCCTCGCGGCCGACGGCGTGACAGCCGCCGAGCCGGCGCCGCCCGCGCCCGCGGCGTCGCCGGCGCCCGCCGCGCCCGCGGCGGCGCCCGCGCCGAAGAAGATGGACGCCAAGCTCCAGGCGGTCGTCGACGCCATCCAGAAGACCTACGACAACACCACCGACTTCAGCGGCAGCTTCACGCAGAAGTACACCTACACGCTCCTGCGGCGCACGCAGGAGTCGAGCGGCACCGTGAAGTTCAAGAAGCCGGGCCTGATGCGTTGGGACTACGAAAAGCCCACGCCCAAGGCCTTCGTCGTCGACGGCAAGTCACTGTGGGTGCACCAGCCCGAGGACCACAACGCGTTCGTGAACGCGTGCTTTCAGCAGGACGGCCTCACGGCGTCGGTGGCGTTCCTCTGGGGCCAGGGCAAGATCGCCGAGCAGTTCGACGTCGCCTGGTTCGACGGCGTCTTCGGCAAGAAGACCGACTACCACCTCGAGCTCACGCCCAAGCAGCCGAACGCGGTGTTTTCGAAGCTCATCCTCGTCGTGGACCCGAAGACGTCGCGCGTCAAGCAGTCCGTCGTCGTCGACCCGTCGGGCAACGTCAACCAGTTCATCTACGACCACCTCGCGTTCAACAAGAAGATGGGCGACGACGCCTTCGCCTTCACCCCGCCGGCGGGCACCCACGTCTCGCGGCTGCCCGGCTCCTGCGACAAGCCGGTGCCCGGCTTGAAGTGACCCGCGCCCCGGGCGGCGCGCGCGCGATGCGTGGCACCATCGAGGCGTGCGGATCGTCTCCCGCTTCAAGGACTACTACGACGCCCTGCGATCCATGGATCGCGAGCCGGAGCCGCTGTACGTCCGCCAGACCGCGGAGATCGCGCTCGGCGGCGCGCGTCCCACCGCCGAGCAGGTGCGCGCGCGACAAGCGGTGCGCCCGCTGTGGACCACGGCGACCATCCCGCACCACCCGCCCGTCGGCGGGCGCGGCGTCGTCGGCTTCTGCGGCCGGCTGTATCCGTTCCTGCGCTTCGGCGGCCGCACGTTCCACACGTTTCGCGGCTTCTACGACGCCGTGCGCAACAGCGATCTGCCCGAGCGCGCGTCGCTGCTCGCACGGCTCGACGGGCGCAGCCGCTACGAGCTCACCCGGCGCGAGTGGGAGGCGTTCGAGGCCTCGCGCGCGCGCACCGTCGAGGACGGGCCGTTTCGCTTCTTCAACGCGCCGGTGATCGTGATGACCGACGATCACATCGTCGTGAACCCGCGCCTGCGCGACTACGAGCTCGCGCGCGTCGTGGACCCGTACACGGCCTGGCAGGACATCTCGGTGTTCCTCGGCAACAACCTCGTGAACAGCGCGGGCCCACCGCGCCCCGTGTCGGACGAGCTCAGGGCGGAGGCCCACGGCTTCGACCGGAAGCTCTCCTTCCGGAAGGCGAAGGGCGGCCGGCAGAAGGTCGACCGCGGCGACTGGTGAGCGCGCGGACGGCGACCGGCGTTGGCATGCGCCGCCATTGCGGCTAACCGGCGCGCATGCTCGCGCTGCTCCCGCTCCTCGTCGCGTCGTCGACGGCGTTCCCCTACGAGATGAAAGAAAACACGCTGGACAACGGCCTCAAGCTCGTCGTCGTCCCCACCGACAGCGCCGGGATGTTCGCGCTGTACGGCGTCGTCGGGACGGGGTCCCGCGACGAGGTCGAGAAGGGACACTCGGGCTTCGCGCACTTCTTCGAGCACATGATGTTCCGGGGCACGAGGAAGTGGCCGGCGGACAAGCGCGTCGGGCTGTTGGCGTCGCTCGGCGTCGACGAGAGCGGCTACACCACCGACGACTTCACGGTGTTCCACCTGCAGGGGCCCAAAGAGGCGCTGCCGCAGATCGTGGCGCTCGAGGGCGACCGCTACCAGCAGCTCTCTTTCAGCGACGACGACGTCAAGACCGAGAGCCGGGCGGTCCTCGGCGAGTACAACAAGAACTACGCGCGCCCCGACCAGAAGGCGTACGAGGTGCTCTCGGACCTCGCCTTCGACAAGCACACGTACAAACACACCACCATGGGCTTTCTGAAAGACATCCAGAACATGCCCAACGAGGCGGCGTACGCGCGCAAGTTCTTTCAGCGCTTCTACACGCCCGACAACCTCGTGTTCTACGTCGTCGGTGACGTCGACCCCGCCGCCGTCCTCGACCTCTTCAAGAAGGACTTCGGCGGCTGGAAGGGGCACCGCGCCGTCACCGACGTGAAGGACGAGCCGCCCCTCAAGAAGGAGCGCAGGAAGGCCGTCGACTGGGACAACCCCACGCAGGAGCGGCTCCACGTGGGCTGGCGCGTCCCGTCAGGAACCCGCAACCCCACCGACGGCGCGCTGGCGCTCCTTCTCGAGCGCTACCTGTTCTCGTCGTCGAGCGCGCTCGTGAAGGACGTGGTCCTCGACGAGCAGCTCGCCGAGGATGTCCAGGGCTCCTACGATATCCACAAGGACGCCGCGCTCTTCCCGGTCAGCGTGCGCATGAAGGACGGCAAGGACAGCGGCGTCGTCCTCGACAAGATCCAGGCCGCGCTCGACGCCCTCGCCGCCGGCAACATCGACAGTGGGCGCTTCGAGGCGGTCAAGGGCAACCTGCGCTACTCGCTCCTGATGGACCTCACGTCGGCCGACTCCGTCGCCGGCACGCTCGCCTGGTGGTCCGGGCCGTTCGAGGATCCGCACGCCGTCGACATCGTCCTCGGCGCGGCGGCCACGGCCACGCCCGAGCAGCTCGTCACGTTCACCAAGGCGCACTTCGCAAAGACGCAGCGCGCCGTCGTCACGCTCGCGCACACGGCGGGAGGTGCCAAATGAGGCGGCTCGCTCGCAACCTTCTGCCGGGGACGTTCGCGCTCGTCATGGGTGCCTGCGTGACCACGCAGCAGATCGCCGATCGCTCGCCGGACCCGCGCGACGACCTGCCGGCGCTGACGAGCGCCGACCAGGCCGCGCTCGCGACCAAAAAGCGCGCGGAGCGCGCCGCCGCGCACCCGCTCCGCACCGTGATCGCCACCTCGGCGCACGATCCCATCGTCAACGTGCGCGTGGTCTTCGAGGCCGGCTCCGCCGACGACCCCGCGGGCAAGGAGGGGCTCGCCATGCTCAGCGCGAGCCTCATGCGCGAGGCGACGGAGAAGCTCACTGCCGCCAAGCTCCAGGAGACGCTCTTTCCCTGGGCCGCCGAGCTCGGCGTGCAGGTCGACAAGGACACGACGGTGTTCATGGGCCGCGTGCACAAGGACCACGAGAGCGAGTGGGGCGACGTGCTCCTCGACGTCATCCTGCACCCGCGCCTCGACAAGGGTGACTTCGAGCGCAAGCGCGCGGAGCAGAAGGCGTTCATCGAAAACACCTTGCGCACCGGCAACGACGAGCTCCTGCAGCGCGAGGCGTTGGAGACCGCGCTGTATCCGCCGGGCCACCCGTATCACCACACGCCGTGGGGCACGGTGAAGGGGCTCGACAGCATCACCCTCGACGACGTCCACGCGTTCATCGCCCAAAACCTCACGTACGACCGCGTGGTGCTCGGCGTGTCCGGCGGCGCGGACGACGCGCTCGTGAAGAAGCTCGAGGCGGGGCTCTCGTCGCTCCCGTTCTCGACGGCGCCGCGGGCCGCGGTGAAGACGCCCGCGCTGCCGATGAAGAACGTCGCGGAGCTCATCGACAAGCCGGCGGCCGGCACCGCCATCTCCATCGGCTACGTCCTCCCCGAGCTGTCCCGCACGAGCCCCGACTACGCCGCCATGAAGCTCGCAGAGACGTGGTTCGGTGAGCACCGCAGCCTCATCGGCCACCTCTTCGACGCCATGCGGGAGAAGCGCGGCCTCAACTACGGCGACTATGCGTACATCGAGCACTTCCGGCAGGCGGGCTGGGGCACGTTCGAGCAGCTCAACATCCCGCGGCGCACGCAGTACTTCTCGATGTGGATCCGCCCCGTCGAGCACAAGAACCGCCTCTTCGCGCTCCGGCAGACGGCGTACGAGCTCGACAAATTCGCGCGCTTCGGCATCCCCGACGACGAGAGCTTCGAGCGCGCCAGGTCCTACGTTCAGGGCTACTGGCGCGCCAAGGAAGCGGAGCCCATGCGGCGGCTCGGCTACCAGATGGACACGGCGATGTCGGGCTCCATCAGCCGCGAGCAACTGCGCAAAGCGGTGGCGCGGCTCACCCGCGCCGAGGTGAACGCGGCCATCAAGCGCCACCTGCACCCGGGCAGCGAGACCATCGTCGTCGTCACCGAGAAGGCGGACGCGCTCAAAGCGGCCATCGACAAGGGGGACGCGTCGCCCATCTCGTATGCGTCGAGCAAGGTCCCGAAGGAACAGAAGGACGAGGACAAGATCATCGAGGTGTTCGATCTCGGCCTCGCGCCCGACCGCATCCACGTCGTCCCTCCGTCGGCGCTGTTCGAGGAGTGAGCGCGCGCCCATGTCGCACGCGCTGTTGAGGGCCCTGTGCACGTTCGGCGCCGCCGTGGTGGCGCTGCCGGTCGTCGCATGGCTCGAAGGCCTGCGCGGGCGCTCGCAGTCGGGCGTGGTGAGCGGTCCGCGCGGCGCGTTCACTGCGCTTGCCACCGCCATCAAGCTCCTCGAGAAGCGCGCGCCGCGCGCGCTCGAGACCGATCGCCTGTTGCATACGACCGCGCCGGTGCTCGCGCTCATCCCCACGCTCGCGCTGTTGACCATGCTGCCGGTGTCGCCCGACGACCCCATCGGGGCCACGCTCCCGCAGATCCTGGCGATGCCGCTGTTGTCGACGGGGGCGGTCGCGCTGGCGGGCTTCGGCAGCGGCAGCCGCCTCGCGCACCTCGCGGCGCTCCGCCTGGTCGCGCTGCGTTTGAGCGTCCTCGTCGTCGTGGGTGCGGCGGCCATGGCGGTCGCGCACGTCGCGGGCTCCGTCGACATGCCGGTGCTGGCTGCGGCGCAGGCAGAGCCGCTCCTCGGCGTGCTGCCGCGCTGGGGGATCTTCGTCGCGCCGACGGCCTGCCTGGCGGCGACGGTGGCGCTGGCGGTGCACGCGCAGCACGTGTCGCGCTCGCGGACGGAGCCGTCGCTCGCGGAGCCCTGGCTCGGCGACGCCACGGGCCCCGTCCTCCTCGGACATCGCATCTTCGAGAGCCTCGACCTCTTCGCCGGCGCGAGCGTCCTGGCGGTGCTCTTCTTCGGCGCTTGGGACATCCCGGGCCTCGCCGTGCCTGACACGCTCGCCACGGCCCTGAAGATCCTGCTCGCGCTGGCGGCGGTGGTCGGCGTGCGCAACATCCTCCCCGTGCTCACGCCCGCCGTCGCCCTCCGCGTCTGCTGGATCGTGCTGTTGCCGCTGGCGGTGATAGCCCTCGTCGCCGTCGAGCTCTTCTTCGTTTCCTGACCCTACGTCGGGGCGTCGCCGCGGCGGTCCTTGCGCAGGCCCGTTGCGTCGTCGTCGAGGATGAGCGCCCCCTGCACCGCCTCGAGCAGCAACGCCGTCGAGCGCGCGTCGCCCGCCTGCGCGGCCGCCGCGAGCTTGCCGAGCCAGGCGCGCTCGGCCTGCGGCAGGCTCTCGAGAGGAACGCGGGCGCGCGAAAAGAGCGCGTCGCTCACGCGAAGCTCAACCAACGCGCCTCGCTCGAACCGCGCGACGTCGATGTTCACAGCAGCTCCTCCTCGACGGCGCGCTTGATCTCCGAGCGCACCTCGCCGCCGGGGAGCAGCGGCGCGGTGACGAAGCGAAACCACGCCTGCTCGACGAACGCGTCGAGCACCTGCGCCCGCTCCTGGAACACCGGGAAGCGCTCGAGCAGGCGCGGGCGCGCGGCGCCGAGCACCTCGGCGAGCGTGCCGAGGGCGGGCGGCAACACCTGCTCCAGGCGCTGGCGCACCTTGCGGGCGAGCGCGGGGCTCGCCCCCGACGTGCCCACGACGACCGCGAGCGGGCCGCGACGGATCATGGCGCCGCTGTAGAAGTCCGACTGCTCCGCGCGGTCCACCACGTTCACGAGCGCGCCGTGGGCGCGGGCGTCGGCGGCCACGGCGTCGTCGACGGCGCGATCACCCGTGGCCGCGACCACGATGAACGCACCGGCCGTGTCCCCCGGCGCGAACGCACGCGCGAGGTGCTCCACGCCGGCCGGGGGCGGCCCACCCGAAGCCAGCTCGGGGCTGATCAGGGCGACCCGCGCCCCCGCGTCCGCGAGCTCCGCGGCCTTGTGGCGGCCGACGGCGCCGCCGCCGACGACGACGGCGCGCTTGCCCGCCACCTTCAGGAACATCGGGTACAGCGGCTTCATCGCGCGCACCGCGCGAACAGCGGACGACGCTCGCCGACGTCGCCCTGGTAGCGCACCGAGAAGCGTGTGAGCGCCGCGAGCGCGTGCTCCTCGTCGCGCGCGTCGCGCAGGATGACCTCGTCGAAGCCGCAGCGTCCGAGAAACGGCAGCGCGTCGACGACCACGGCGCCCACGGCGCGCAGCCGCCCCTCGAAGCCGCGCTCTCGCAAGACCCGCGCCTGCGTGAAGGGCCGACCCTCGCTCGCCTTGGGGAAGCTCAGGACCACGCGCTGGACGCCGTCGAGGTCGAGCGCGCCGACGTCGTCGCCGGGCGCGACCTCGAGCGTGCGTCCGCCGGCGGGCGGATCGACGAAGCGCGCGCTCCGCGGGTCGCCCGCGGGGATCTCGAGGACACGGCGCGACGCCGGGCTCGACGTCACGAGGGGCTCCCGTCATGCATACACGCGCTCCGCGAAGGGCTTGAGCCCGATGCGCCGCACGGTGTCGAGGAACCGCTCGTCGTCGCCCTCGCGGTTGTCGACGTAGACCTGCACGATCTTCTCGACCGCGTCGGCGACCTCTTCCCTGGGGACGGCGGGGCCGATCCACTTGCCGATGCCGGCGTCCGCCTCCTCGGAGCCCCCGAGCAGGATCTGGTAGGCCTCGACGCCCTTCATGTCGACGCCGAGGATGCCGATGTGGCCGACGTGGTGGTGGCCGCAGGAGTTGATGCAGCCGGACATCTTCAACTTGATCTCGCCGAGATCGTAGAGCTGGTCGAGGTCGTCGAAGCGCTCCGTGACCGCCTGCGCCACCGGGATGGAGGCGGTGTTGGCGAGGTTGCAGTAGTCGAGGCCGGGGCAGCAGATGATGTCCTGGAGCGTGCCGATGTTCGCCTGCGCGAGCCCGAGCGCCCGCAGCTCGCGCCACAGCGCCGGCAGCGCCGCCTCTTCGACGTCGCCGAGGAGCAGGTTCTGCGTGTGCGTCGCGCGCGCTTGTCCGCGGCTGTAGCGGTCGGCGAGGTCGGCCACCGCCTCGAGCTCCTCGGCGGTGACGTCGCCGGGCGGCCGGGTGCTGCCGTCGAGCCGCGTGCCCTTGAGCGACACGTACGCCGCGCGCAGGCCCTTCACTTTGTGCTCGACGGTGTTGAAGCGCTTCCAGCGCATGAACGCCTTGGCCTCGTCCTCGTCGAGCAGGCGCGCGTCGCGGGGCGGGGTCGCCGGCGCCGGCGTCGTCGCGGGCGCCGGCGGCGCGAAGTGCGCGGCGATGCGCGCGATCTCTGCGCGGATGTCGGCGGGTCCGGCCGCGAGGATGCGCGCGTGCTCGTCGCGCACCCGCCGCCGGAATTCGTCGATGCCGAGGTCGCGCACGAGGATCTTGATGCGTGCCTTGTACAGGTTGTCCCGGTTCCCCTCGCGGTTGTACACGCGCAAGACGGCCTCGACATAGGTCAACACGTGCGCGGGATCGAGGTGCTCCTCGACCACACGGGCCACGAGCGGCGTGCGCCCGAGGCCGCCGCCGACGAGCACCGCGCAGCGCACCGCGCCGTCGTGGCGGTGCAGGCGCAGGCCGATGTCGTGGACGGCGGTGGCGGCGCGGTCCGCCGGGGAGCCCGAGACCGCGATCTTGAATTTGCGCGGCAGAAACGACAGCTCGGGATGCAGGGTGGACCACTGCCGCAACAGCTCGCACCAGGGTCGCGGGTCCTCCACCTCGTCGGCGGCGACGCCCGCGAGGTGATCGCAGGTGATGTTGCGCACGACGTTCCCGCTGGTCTGCAGCGCGTGCATCTGCGCCCTGGCGAGCGCGGCGAGGATGTCCGGGGTCTCCTCGAGCCGCGGCCAATTGAGCTGGACGTTCTGACGCGTGGTGAAGTGGGCGTAGCCCTTGTCGTAGTCGCGCGCGATGCCGGCGAGGGCGCGGAGCTGCGCCGAGGACAACATGCCGTACGGCACGGCGACGCGCAGCATGTACGCGTGGAGCTGGTGGTAGAGGCCGTTTTTCAAGCGAAGCGGCCGGAAGTCCTCCTCGGAGAGCTTGCCCGCCATGAACCGCGCGACCTGGTCGCGGTACTCCGCCACGCGCTCGTCGACGAGGGTCTGATCGTAGGCGTCATACCGGTACATCCACGCCTCCTTCCGCCACCGCTTCCGCCACCGCGTCCGCCGCCCACGACGACGCCACGACGGCGGCGCGCACGCTGACGACGTCGCCGACCACGATGACCGCCGGCGCCTGCACGCGAAGCACGCGCGCCTCGACGGCGAGCCGCTCGAGCGTGGTGGTGGTCACGCGCTCGCCGAGCTGCGCGCCGTTCTCCACGATGGCCACGGGCGTGTCCGGCCGCCGGCCTTCCTCGAGGAGCACCTCGACGATCCGCTCGACGACGCGCACCGCCATGAGGAACACCAGCGTGCCCCCGGTGTGCGCCGCCGCGCGCCACGCGGCCTCGGGCGAGACCCGCACGCGCGTCATCCCCGTGAGCACGGTGAACGAAGTGGCCACGCCGCGGTGGGTGACGGGGATGCCCGCGAGCGCCGGCACCGCCAATGCGCTCGACAGCCCGGGGACCACCTCACAGCGGATGCCGTGCATGGCGAGGGCGAGGGCCTCCTCGGAGCCGCGCCCGAACACGTAGGGGTCGCCGCCCTTCAAGCGGACCACGAAGCGCCCCGCGCGCGCCTCCTCGACGAGCATCCCGCAGGTCAGCTCCTGCGCGGTCTGCGGCCCGCCGCCGATCTTGCCGACGTCGACGACGCGGGCGCCGGGGCGCACGAGCTCGAGCACGCGCTCGTCGACGAGCGCGTCCACGAGGACCACGTCGGCCCGGCCGATGAGGCGCGCCGCGCGGACGGTGAGCAGGTCGGGGTCGCCTGGGCCGGCGCCGACGAGGGCGACGCAGCCGGCCCTCGGCCCGCCGCGCTCCTCGCGCGCGGCGCGCAGCGCGGTGCTCGAATCAAGCGGCATCGGTCCTCCCCGCACGGCGCCCGCTCACGCTGACGGCGGCGACGACGACGTCGACGAGCGCGTCGAGCGCGTCCGGCGCGTCGAGGGAGGCGCCGCCGAACGGCCGCAGCGCGCCCGGGACGTCGAAGCCGCACGCGAGCGCGATCAAGCCCGCCGCCGCCAGCACCTGCGCCGCGCGGCGATCGTCCGCGAGCGCGACCGCGAGGCCGCGCTCGAACAGGGCGCGCTCGACGACGTTCGGGTCGAGGGAGCCGGGGATCACCACGGCCGCGCCCGTGTGCCCGAAGCGCCGCGCGCGCTCCCCGGCGTCGACGGCGCGGGTGGAGGCCGCGGCCTCGTCGTCGAGCGCGCCGGTGATGATGCCGCCGCCAGCGACGTCGCGGTCGTCGACGAGAACGAAGCGGGCGCTCGCCTGCAACCGGCGATCGGAGTCGAACGCGATGGGCGCGCGCGTCTCGAGCACGACGTCCGCCACCTCGTCCTTCTTCACGCTTTTGGCCTCGTCGCTGGACGACAGCGAGCCCGCGTCCACCACGCGCTCGACCGCGACCACGCGCGCGTCCGCCTCGAGCGTGCACAGGCGGAGCTTCAGCCGTCGCTCGACGTCGAGGGTGCGCTTCCCGAGCCAGAACACACGCGCGCGCAACCTGCGCCCCACGTGCGCCCGCGCCTCGGCGCCCGGCGTGGACGACGGAGACGGCGACGCCCGCTCGGGAGTGGCGACCTGTCCGCGCTCCACGAAGATGGGGTCCGTGAGCGTGAGGCCGACCGAGTCGCCGGCCACCGCCACCGACGTAGACGGCGCCGCCCAGCGCTCGATGGTCTTCACCGTCGACACCGCGCCGCTCGGCAGGAAGCGCAGGCGGTCGCCGGTGCGCAGCACGCCCGCGTCGATGCGGCCGGCGATGATGCGGCGGTCATCGAAGCGGTACACGTCCTGGACGAACAGCCGCAGGGGCAGCTCCTCGTTCGGCCGCGGGCCCTCGAGCGTCAAAAGCTCGTCGAGCACCGTGCGCCCGGCATACCAGGGCATGTGCGGGCTGCGCGCCACGATGTTTTCGCCCTCGCGCGCGACCACCGGGATGAACGCCCGCGCGGTGACGCCGACCGAAGCGAGGAACGCGCCGAGCTCGGTCTCGACCGCGCGGAACGCCTGCTCCGACCGGTCCACCCGATCGAGCTTGTTGACGACGACGACGACGTCTTCGATGCCGAGGAGCGCCAGGAGCTGCGCGTGCCGGCGCGACTGCTCGCGCACGCCCTCGTCCGCGGCGACGAGCAACACCGCGGCGTCGGCGGCGGCGGCGCCGGTGACCATGTTGCGCAGGAACTCGCGGTGCCCGGGCGCGTCGACGAGCACCAGGGTGCGCTCCGGCAAGCGCAGCCAGACGGTGGACGCGTCGATGGTGACGTTCTGATCGCGCTCCGCCTCGAGCGCGTCGAGGACAAACGCCATCTCGAACGGGACGCCCCGGCGCGCGCAGGAGGCGCGCACGCTCTCGAGCTTGCCCTCGGGCAGCGCGCCCGAGTCGGCGAGGAGGCGCCCGGTGAGGGTGGACTTGCCGTGGTCGACGTGGCCGACGAGGACGACGCGCAGCGGCGCCGCCGTCGACGGGGGTGCCGCCTCGGCAGGTGCGGGGCGCACGGCGCGGCGGGCCGTCACATGTACCCCTGCGAGCGCAGGTGCTCGAACGCGTGCTCGCTCTCCTGGTCCTGCGCGCGCGTGCTGCGCTCGGCGACCTTGGTGGTGCGGAGCTCCTCGATGATCTCGGCCGTCGTCGATGCCGTGGACGCGATGGGCCGCGTGCACGGCGCGCAGCCGAGCGAGCGGTAGCGGACGCTCTCGCCGTCGGGCCCCGGGTGCGCGAAGTAGATGGGGACGACGGGGATCTGTTCGCGCTCGATGTAGCGCCACACGTCGATCTCGGTCCAGTGCAGCAGCGGATGCACGCGCACGTGGGTGCCCGGCGCCGTATCGATCTTGAACTGGTCCCAGAGCTCCGGCGGCTGCTCCTTCACGTCCCACGCGTTGTCGACGCCGCGCGGAGAGAACACCCGCTCCTTGGCGCGCGTGCCCTCCTCGTCCCTGCGGATGCCGGCGATGACGGCGTCGTAGCCCTGCTCATGGATCACGCGGTTGAGCGGCTCGGTCTTGAGCGCACCGCAGCACTCGACCCGCGTGGCGTCGCCGTTTGGATAGGTGCGGCCGATGGCGACGAGGCCGTCGTCGAGACCGCGGTGCGCGCCGAGCGCGGCTTCGTTGCGCCCCACGATCAGGTCGAGGCCCCACTCGCGCGCGAGCCGGTCGCGGAACGCGATCATCTCGGGGATCTTGTAGCTGGTGTCGACGTGGACGACGGGGAACGGCACGCGTCCGAAGAACGCCTTGCGCGTGAGCCAGAGCATCACGCTCGAGTCCTTGCCCACGCTCCACAGCATGGCGAGCCTGTCGAACGCCGCGCGCGCCTCGCGCAGGATGTAGATGGAGCGCGACTCGAGCTCGTCGAGGTCAGTCCTCGAGGTGGACGCTGCGTCATGCGGCATGAGGGGCCTCCTTTCTCTGCTCGACCATAGCCGGGTGCGCCGGGTGCAGACCGCACTCCTTGTGCTCCGGCGCTTCCCACCACCAGCGGCCGGCACGAGGATTTTCTCCCGCTGCGACGGCGCGCGTGCACGGCGCGCAGCCGATGCTCGGGTAGCCCTGCGCGTGCAGCGCGCTCACGGGGACGTCGTGGACCGCGACGTACTTCCACAGCTCCGCGTCCGTCATGCGCCACAGCGGGCTGAGCTTCACGAGGCCGCGCTCGTCGAGAGCGAACGGCGCGAGCGCGGCCCGCGTGGGCGACTGCGCCTGGCGAAGCCCCGTGGCCCACGCGCCGGCGCCGGCGAGCGCGCGACCGAGCGGCTCCACCTTGCGGATGCGGCAGCACTCCTTGCGGTCCTCGACGCTGTTTCGGAACGAGCGCGTGCCCTTGATGGTCACGAGCGCCTCGACGGCGGCGCGCTCCGGAAAGAACACCTCGACCTCGACGCCGTAGCGCGCGCGCACGCGGTCCATGACGTCGTAGGTCTCCTCGTGCAGCCGGCCGGTGTCGAGCGTGACGACGCGGAAGCGGCGCGACACGCGCTGCGCGATGTCGATGAGGACGACGTCTTCGGCCGAGAAGCTCGAGGCGAACACCAGCCCCGCGCCGAACCGCTGGATGCCCCACGCGACGATCTGCTGGGCGCTCATCGTCGCCGCCCGCGCGTTGAGCGCGGCGACGTCGACGTCGTCATCGATGACGGTCATCAGATCCCCTCCATGGCATCGAGCGCGCGCGCTGCGGCGCCGGGCGGCGAGCCTGGTGGAACGAGAGCTCGCGCGCGCGCAGCCGGCCCGCGACGTCGAGGGCCGGCGAGCGCGAGCTCACATCGTCGGCGCGCTTGCGGCGAAAGAGCCGGCCGATCTGCGGCAGGGTCTTTGCCTCGAGCGCGAGCCTTCCGGCGGTTCCGAGGAGCGCGAAGAGCACGCTTCCCATGTGCCGCGCCGCGGCATGGCTGTCAACCAATAAGACAGATCTGTATCCGTAATAGCGGATATCGCGCGACCTCCTCGTTCCTCCGAGGCAGTCAGAGCATCCGTGCGTCTGTGATAACGGACAATCCAGCGGCGCCCACGACGAGCGGCGTCCCGCCGCGAAGGTCGTCGCGTCGCTTTGCTCAGCGCGGGTAGCGCGCGGTGTCGCCGCGGAAACCTCGCAGGACGACGTGGTCCTCGGCCTCTTCGACGAGGGGGCTCGGCCCCATCGGCACCTTGCCGAGGCCGCCCGGCACGTCGACGACGAAGGTGGGGATGGACAGCCCGCTCAGGTGCCCGCGCAAGGAGCCGTACAGCGCGCGCGCCTCGTCGAGGGGCACGCGGAACGCCTCGGTGCCGGGGGCGAGGTCGCACTGGTGCAGGTAGTAGGGCCGCGCGCGCAGCCGCGTGAGCGTCCGGAACAGCTCGACGAGCACGGCGCGGTCGTCGTTGACGCCGCGCAGGAGCACCGTCTGGTTCAGCACCGGGACGCCGGCGTCGACGAGGGCGCCCACGGCCCGCCTGGTGACCTCGGGCTGAAGCTCGCGCGGGTGGTTGAAGTGCGACAGCACGTAGACGGCCTTTTCGCCCCGCCGCGCGCGGATGAGGTCGACGAGCTCCCGGGTCACCCGCGTGGGGGCGAACGCGAGCATCCGCGTCGCCAGGCGCACGACGTCGAGGTGCTCGATGCGCGCGAGCGCCGACAGTAGCGACGCCAGCCGCTCGTCGGGGAGCACCAGGGCGTCTCCGCCGGAGACGATCACCTCGCGCACCTCTTCGTGCGCGCGGACGTAGCCGAGCGCGGCGCCGAGCTCGTCGAGGGAGGGTCCCGGCCCCTGCCCGACGAAGCGCTTGCGCGTACAAAAGCGGCAGTACGCGGCGCAGCGGTCGGTGGCGAGGAGCAGCACGCGGTCGGGGTAGCGGTGCACCAGGAACGGCACCACCTCGAGCTCCTCCTCGCCGAGCGGGTCCTTGCGGTCCCACGACGACGGCGCGAATTCCGCCGCGCGCGGCACCACCTGAAGCCGCAAGGGATCGCGCGGGTCGTCGCGGTCGATGAGCGAGAGGAAGTGCGGCGTGACCCCGAGGGGGAGCCCGCCTTGTGCTTCGAGCGCCTCGACGCCGGCGCGCTCATCCTCGCTCAAGCGGAGCGCGCTCTCGAGCTCGACGCGGCGGCGCAGCGCGCCCCGGAGCTGGGCGCGCCAATCGGCGGCGTCGTCGACGACGGGCAACGGCACGGCCCCTCATAGCCAGCGCCGGCGCCGACGCCAACCGCCCGTCGCGCGCGCTCGGGTCGGGAGGGCCGCGGCGCTTGGCCTACTTGCGCTTGGCCTGGGCCTTCTTCTGGCCCTGGGCGCGCAGCTTGTCGACGTCCAGCCCCTTTTCGCGCATGGCCTCCTCGAGGACGGAGGCCGTGGCCTGGGCGAGCGCGCGGGCGCGGATGCCGAAGGGCTGCTCGCCCTTGGGGTCCAGGTCCACGGCGTGCTTGAGGTCCCGGAGGGCTTTTTCGATCTCGCCGTGCTGCAGGAGGATCTCGGCGCGGTTGACGTGGGACGCGAGGTCCTTGGGGTTCAGCTCGATGGCGATGGAGTACTCCTCCTGCGCCTCCTCGTGCATGCCCTTCCTGCCGTAGATGGAGCCGAGCAGCGAGTGGAAGTACCCGTCGTACGGGTTGGAGATGACGAGCCCCTCGACGATGGTCTGGGCCTGGTCGTACTTGCCCTGCTCGAAGAGGTTGTACGCGATCTCGGCGAAGGCGTACGCGTCCTGCATGGTGAGCCCGGTGAGCTCGGCCCACGTGATCTCGCCCAGCACGAACTTGGTGAGGTTCTCGTCACTGAAGTTGGGCGTGTTGATCTCGCCCGCCTCCATCATCTGAATCACCTCGTCCTGCGAGTAGGTCGAGGGGTCGCGGCGGGGGTCGAAGATCTTCTTCTTTGCCTTGCCCTGCGCGGCCTTGCTCGTCTCGAGCTGTTTTGCGAGGGCGGAGGCCTTGGCGGATTCGTGGGTTGTCTTCGTCGCCATACGTGGACCCCAAGTAGCACGCCTGCCTGCCAAAAGGGAACGGCGCCGCCGAAGCAGCGCCGTTCATCCAGGACCCGGAGCGATCAGCCCGCCTTGATGTGGCGGATGGCGTTCATGGCCTGGTCGTTCATCGTGTTGAGCACGTTGCTCATGGCCTGCTGCATCTGCGACAGCTTCTGGATCTCGTTCTTGATGATCTCGAACTCGATGTTGCGGCTGTCGCTGTTGCCGTCCTGCGTCGCCCCGTTCACGCCGGGAGCGACCGCGCCGGTGGCCTGGCCCGCGACGTTGCCGCCGCTGTTGCTCTGGTTGTCCTTGGCCTCGAGCTCCTTCAGGCGCTCCTCGACCTTCTCCTGCTTGTCCTTGATGACGTCGATCATGAAGGCCGCGACGATGTCCTCGAACATCGCGGGCTTCGGCAGCGACGCCAGCATGGAGCCGGGGCCCTGGTTCGAGCGCGTCATGCCGGTCATCTGGCGCACCTTGGCGGTGTTGTTGCCGAAGGCGAGCCGCATGCCGGTGCCGGCGACGTCATTGAGCTGCATGCCCGTGGCGCCGCCCAGGATGCCGGTGAGCAGGTTGCCGATGCCCCCCTGCATGTTGGCCAGGCCGCCCATGGCGGTGAGGCCGAGGGCCGGGCCGGCGAGGCTGGCGAGGTTGAGCCCGCCACCGGCACCGCCCGAAAGGAAGCCCTTCGGGAGGACGTTCAGTGCAGCCGTAAGACCCAGTGTTGCCACAGGGGAATTGACACCGAAGGCCTTGAGAGCGTGCCGCGCGAGGGCGCCCTTGTTGACCTTGCTCAGGTCGAAGCCGTCCTTGGTCATGCCGCGCGACAGCTCGGCGGCGAGGCCGATCATCTCCGCCGCCTTGTCCGGCACGCCGACCATCTTCAGAGCGCCCGAGAGGATGCCCGTCTTCGAGATACCAAACGCGCCCAATGCATCGCCGAGGAAACCCATGATGTACTCCGTGTGTTGTTGTCGCGCGGAACGACCGCCGTTCCAGCGGGACCAACAGGTTATCGCAGGACGGTTACCCAGGTTGCGGATGTCGGCGAAGGTGTGATCGGATCCGAAGTCCGTGTTTATCCTACATTTCCCGCGCTTCGGCCCGCCGCCGCGTCCGCTCGGGGTCCGGGATTTCCCCCGCCTCGACCCCGCGCGTTATTCATACGGCGGATGCCCGAGCCGGTAGATCCCCAGAAGCTGCCCGCGCTCCTGCCGAAATGGGCCGCCGGCCAGATCACGTTGAAGGAGCTCAAGGGCTACTCGGACGACGAGCTCTACGCCATCGCGCACACCGGCTACTTCTTCCTGATGCAGGGGAAGAACCACGAGGCGCGCACGCTGTTCGAGGGCCTCGTCGCCATCGACCCGCGCAACGACTACTACTACCGCGCGCTCGGCGTGATCTTTCACAAGCTCGGCGACGCCGAGCGCGCGCTCAAGCAGTTCGGCTACGCCATCCGCGTGAGCCCGCGCTCGCCGAACGCCTACGTCAACCGCGCCGAGGTCTTCATCTCGACGTCGCGCTACCAGGAGGCCGCCGGCGACCTGCGCCGCGCCCTCGAGCACATGGGGCCCCGCGACGTCGCGCTCGCCCGCAAGGCGCGCGCGCTCCTGGGCGTCGTCACGCGGAGACGATGATGCGCTTCGCCGCCGTCGCCCTCGTCGTCTTCGCCGCCGCGCGACGCGCCGGCGAGCGAGCGACGCGCAGCTTTGAGCACCCCCTCGTCGCGGGCCACTGATGGCCGTCGAGCGCGCGGTCCTGCTCATCGCGGACATCGGCGGGTACACGCGCTTCATGACGTACCACCGGCTGAACCTCGCGCACGCGCAGGACACCATCGCGCGCCTGCTCGAGGCGGTCATCGACGCCGCCGGCCGGTTCAAGCTCGCCAAGCTCGAGGGCGACGCCGCGTTCTTCGCCGGCCCCGTCGCCGACGACACCGGCGACGCCGTCGCGGGCATGCGGCGCGCTTTCCTCAAACAGAAGAACAAGCTGGTCTCGGACCGCATGTGCACGTGCGACTCGTGCATGCAGATCGAGATGCTCAAGCTGAAGTTCGTGCTCCACGAGGGCGAGCTCGTGCGACAGAAGGTGAAGGGTCGCGAGGAGCTCGCGGGCGTCGACGTCATCCTCGTGCACCGCATGCTCAAAAACGACGTCCCGCTGAAGGAGTACGTGCTGGCCTCCGACCAGGCCAAAAAGCACGTCTCGCCGCTCGGCGAGCCCACCGAGATCATGCACAGCCTCGAGGGGCTCGGCGACGTGCGCACCCACTACGTCGACCTCACGACGCTGTCACTCGACGAGCCGCCGCCTCCGCCGCCCAAGGGGCTCAGGAAGCTCCTCACCAAGATCGCGTTCGAGGCCCGCTCGCTGCCGTACCTGATCGGCCTCAAAGAGCCGTGCAAGGACTTCGACTCGGTGCCCAAGCCCGACGAACGCTGAAAGGCTGCCAAAAAATAAGGCTCGTAGCAGCACTCGGCGAAGCCGCCCACAAGGTGGCTCGCCGCGCGGAGTACGTGGCGAGGCACGTCGGCGCGCAAGAACCGCTGCAGGTTGTGAGGAAACGGCGGGTCCGAGCGGTGTTGTGATCCCGTTATCAGCGCACGTGGCGGGTTCGCGCGGGTCGTGTGCGCGCCGACGTGCCTCGATGCGACGTCGGCGCGGACCCACCGCCAAACTGCTCGGGGCCGATGAGGTCGTCCACGGCCTGGGTCTTCAGCTTGGGCGCTCTGAATCAGCGAAGGCTAGACAACGTCGCCACCGCCGGAGCGGAAGGAGCGGAGAGCTCGGCGCCCCGGCGCTCAACTCGGCGCGCGTCTTCGTCGCCGAGCTCGGAGCTCCTTTCCGCTCCGCCGTGTGGCCGTAGCACCGTCCCCTTCCGGGTGGCTCGGATCAACGGTCCATCGGGCCAGCCCTCGTCGCCAATCGCGCGCGCTGCATCGGCCGCAGGGCCCCCCTCGCGGGGCGCGTCGGAGGGCCCGGCGACGTCCCCGGCGTCTCTCCGACGCGGGCGACAAGCCCGCGCTACGGACCGTCGACGGAGCCGTCGGCCGTGGCCCGGGGCGCTGCGTCGACGGAGGTCGCGCTCACGCGCGGTAACGGGCGACGCGCAGGGCGGCGGCGAAGTCGGCGGCGGCGACGCGGGCGCTGTCGGGCTCGAGCTGTTCGATCTTGTCGTTGAGGGCCGCGCGCGCCTGCTCCCAGACGGCGTCGAACGCGCCGGCCTTCTCGACGACGAGGTGGAAGAGCTTCTCCGCGGGCTGCTTGTTGCCGTAGACGCCCGGACGAAAGAGCGTGAAGTCCCACGCGTAGGTGGCGGCGCCGTCGCCGTCGTCGTCGCGGACGATGGCGGCGAGGCCGGCGCTTATCTGCTCGGTGAGCGAGACCACCTCCCAGTGCCCCTCCTCGTGCTCGTCCTCGTCGTCGACGACGTTGGTGTGCCCGCGCCGCTCGTCGGCGATGTCCTCGTCGCCGGCGGGGGCGTTGCCGTCGCGCCCGGCCTTCCACGGATCGTCGACGTCGCCGGCCGCGCCGTCGGCGTGCGCCCCGGGGGCGCCGCTGTGCGCGAGCTCCTGCGGGGCGTCGCGCGCCTCGGCGCCGCGCGCCCCGTCGCCTCTCTGCGCGCCGTCGCCGCGGTCGGCGCGGCCGTCGCCGCGCGCGCCGTCGTCGCCGCGGGCGCTCCCCTCGGTGCGCGCGTCCTCACCGTGGGCGGCGGGAGCGCCTGAGCGTCCGTCGCCGGCGCGCGCCTCGTCGGCGGCGCGCGCGTCGCGGTTGTCCGACGACGTCAGCGGCAGCGCGCGCTCGTCGACGATGCCGCGGCGGACCAGCGCCTCTGCGGTCTTTCCGTCGAGCTGCCCGGAGGCAGGGAGGCCCTCGGCGCGCTGCAGCTTCTTGAGCGCGTCCTTGAGCTGCTCGGCGCCCTTGCCGCCACCCGCGAAGCCCGCCGCGCGCAGCGACGACAGGAAGCTCTTCAGGTCGAGCTCGGGGGGCTTGTCGCGCGCGGACTTGTCCACCGCCTGCTCGAGCTCGACCGCCTGCGCGCTCCTGGCGCCCTCGGGGACGCCGGCGTCGCCACGGGGCAAGCCGAGGTCGCCGCCGAGCCGGCGCCCGTCGGCGTCGAACGACGCGGGCCGCTCGCCCGCTCGCGCCGGCGCCGTCGTCGACGACGCCTCCTCGGCGCCGCGCGGCATGAGCCCGGCCTCCTCGAGCGCCGCGTGCGTCTCGTGATCGAGCACGCCGGTCTCCGGCAGGCCGCGCTCCTTCTGGAACAGCTTCAGCGCCTGCGCGAGCTCGCCGTCCGCGTTGCCCGTCTTGGCGACGGGGAAGCCGGCGGCGCGCAGCCCGGCCAGGAGCTGGGCGACGAGCTTCTTCGCCTCCGTCGGCGTGCGCGCCGAGCCGAAGTCCATGAGCCGCTGCAGCGGCGACTTCGGTTGTTGCCGCGCGGGCCGCGGCGCTTGCGGGAGCTCCGGGTGCTTTGCGCGGATGGCCATGGCGCACGACGAGGTTAGCCGATATGCGGCGCGCGGAGGTCCCATGCTCCATGTCGTCGTCATCGCGGCCCTCGCTGCCGCGCCGAGCCTGTCCACGCAGAAGGCGGCCCCCGCCCCCCGCAAGGAGAACGCCGTGAAGTATCCCGTCGCCAAGAAGGGCAACGTCGTCGACGACTACCACGGGCAGAAGATCGCCGACCCGTACCGCTGGCTCGAGGACCCCGACGCCGACGACACGCGCGCGTGGGTGAAGGCAGAAAACGAGGTCACCTTCGGCTGGCTCGACCGCGTCCCCGACCGCGACGCGCTCAAGCAGCGGCTCACCGAGCTGTGGAACTACGAGCGGTACAGCCCACCCTCCGTCGAGGGCAAGGGCAAGGACCAGCGCGTGTTCTTCTTCAAGAACGACGGCCTCCAGAACCAGGCGGTGCTCTACGTGCAGGACGTCCACGGCGGCGACGCCCGCGCGCAAGACGGCGTCAAGCTGTCGGCGCCGCGGGTGCTCCTCGACCCCAACACGTGGACCAAGGACGGGACCGTGGCCCTGTCGGGGATGAGCGTCAGCGACGACGGCAGGCTCATGGCGTACGCCAGGTCCGTCGGCGGCAGCGACTGGATGGAGTGGCACGTCATGGACGTGCGCACGGGCAAGGACCTTCCCGACGTCGTCAAGTGGTCCAAATTCTCCGGCGCCTCGTGGACCAAGGACGACAAGGGCTTCTTCTACTCGCGCTACCCGGAGCCCAAGAAGGGCGAGGACCTCGAGCAGGCCAACTACCACCAGAAGGTCTACTACCACCGCCTCGGCGAGCCGCAGGACAAGGACACCCTCGTCGTCGAGGACAAGGACCACAAGACGTGGGGCTTTTCCGCAGGCGTCACGGAGGACGGCCGCTACCTGCTGGTCCACGTCTGGGACGGCACCGACCGCCGCACCCGCGTCTGGTTCAAGGACCTGCACCAGAAGAAGGACGGGCCGCTCGTCAAGCTGTTCAACGACTTCGACGCCGCCTACGGCGTGCTCGGCAACGTCGGGAGCACGTTCTACGTGCAAACGGATCTCGACGCCCCCCGCCAACGCGTCGTGAGCGTGGACGTCGCGCACTTCAAGGAGGGCGACAAGCCCAAGCTCGTCGAGGTCATCCCGGAGGCGCCGAAAGACAAGCTCGACAGCGCCACGATGATCGGCGGCGGCTTCCTGGTGCGCTGGCTGCAGAACGCGCACGACGTCGTCACCATCCACGACATCCACGGCAAGAAGCTGCGCGACGTCGTCCTGCCGTCCATCGGCACCACCGGCGGCTTCGCCGGCCGCCAGAACGACAGCGAGACCTGGTACGCCTTCACCTCGTTCACCTACCCGACGGTCATCTACAAGCTCGACGTGTCGTCCGGCGTGTCGACGCTGTTTCAACAGCCCAAGGTCAAGTTCAACCCCGCCGACTACGAGACCAAGCAGGTCTTCTACACGTCCAAGGACGGCACCCGGATCCCGATGTTCCTCGTGCACAAAAAGGGGCTCGCCTACGACGGCAAGAACCCCACGTACCTGTACGCCTACGGCGGCTTCAACATCTCGCTCACCCCGGCGTTCTCCACGGCGCTCATCGCTTGGCTCGAGAAGGGCGGCGTATACGCGCAGCCGTCCCTGCGCGGCGGCGGCGAATTCGGCGAGGAGTGGCACCAGGCGGGCATGCTCGACAAGAAGCAGAACGTCTTCGACGACTTCGCGGCGGCGGCCCGGTGGCTCGTCGACAACGGGGTGACGTCACACGAGCGCCTCGGCATCGGCGGCGGGAGCAACGGGGGCCTGTTGTGCGGGGCCACCGTCACGCAGCACCCGGAGCTCGTGGGCGCCGCCGTGTGCATGGTGGGCGTCATGGACATGCTGCGGTTCCACAAGTTCACCATCGGCCACGCGTGGGTGAGCGAGTACGGCAGCAGCGACGATCCGAAGATGTTCCCGGTGCTGCGCGCGTACTCCCCGCTGCACAACCTCAAGGAGGGCGTGAAGTACCCCGCCACGCTCATCACCACCGCCGACCACGACGACCGCGTCGTCCCCGCGCACTCCTTCAAGTTCGCCGCCACCATGCAGGAGGCGCAGGGGGGCGACGCGCCCGTGCTCATCCGTATCGAGGTGAAGGCCGGCCACGGCGCGGGCAAGCCCACCTCCAAGCTCATCGAAGAGGCCGCTGACCGCTGGGCGTTCCTGCGGGCGGCCCTCGGCGTCGAAGAGCTCACCCCCGCGCGCTGACGTCGTGGCCCGCGCGCGCTCAGCCGCCGCAGACGGCGGCGGCGTCGACGGCGCAGTCGGTGGTGTCGACGGAGTTTCCGGTGTTGGTGAGCGCCGGCGCCGTCGACATCTGCGCCGCCAGCGCGTCGACCATGCACGCGGGGAGCTGCGGGTTCTGTTGAACCACCAGCGTGGTGGCGGAGCCGAGGTGCGCGAGCCCGTCGACGCTGGTCACGCGGGTGTTCTTGAGCGTCAGCGACGTCACCGACGCCAGACCGCACAGATCGAGGGACGTGATGCGCGCGCCGTCGACGACGACGACGGGCGCGGTGGTGAGCGTAGGGAGCGAGAGGTCCGTGACGTCGCTGGTGCCGCCGAAGGTGTCGATGTCGAACACGAGCTGGCCGACGTCCTCGAGGGCCGTGAGCTTGGCGAGATCGGCCTGGTCGAGCCCGGTGATGTTGAGGTTTCCGCCGACCGTGGTGAACGCGGACAGCTCGTCCTCGAGGACGGCCGGGAAGAGGAGGACGTCGCCGTCGACGGAGACGAGCTGGATCAGGCCATGGATGTCGTCGTCGTTGGGCAGGAGGAGCCCGCCGGCGCCGACGTGGGTGAGGCCGGCGAGGCTCACGCTCGTGAGCAGGTTGTTGGCGGTGATCTCGAGGCCGCCGACGTCCGTGAGCGCGTCGAGGTCGAGGCTGCCGACGTCGGTGCCGACGTAGTGGAGCGTGCCGTCCACCGTCCGGAGGCTGTGGAGGTCGAACGAGGTGACTGCGCTGTTGTCGTCGGGGACGACGCCGACGTTCGGGTCGGTGAAGGCGTTGCCGACGATGCGGAGGTCGCCGGGCCGATAGAAGCCGCTGGCGAGCGCGTCGTCGTAGAACCGGGAGTAGAGCTGCGACTGGAAGTCGTCGACGGCGTGGATCTGCTCGAGGGCCCCGAAGTCGAGCTGGAGCTCGCTGCCGTTTTTGAGGTTGTCGTTGCTGTCGAGGAGCAGCGTCCCGGTGCCGGTGAGCACGGGGAACGAGACGCGCGTGAGGACGTCGTTGCCGAAGAGGACGACGGAGCCGCCGATGGTGGTGAGGGCGGGCAGGTTGAGCGTGGTGAGCTTGTCGGCGTCCTCGAGATCGAAGAAGCCCCCGATGGTCGCGAGCTGGTGCGCGTCGAGGGCGGCGAGGAGCGGGAGCGTGGCGGCGACAGCGCCGTCGGCGCTCGGGAAGCTCGGATACTTGTACGTGCTCCAGGCCACGCCGCCGCCGACGTCGTGGAGCGCGGGCACGCTCAGGCTCTGCAGGAGGGCGAGGGCCTCGACGAAGAAGTCGCCGCCTACGGACGTGAGGGACTCGAGGTCGACGGCGGTGAGATCGGCGTCGCTGTCGACGATGAGGTCGCCGTCGACGACGGCGAGCTCGGGCATGTCGAGACCGGTGAGCCCGGTGACGCCGATGACATGCAGGTTGCCGTGGACCACGGCGAGCTTCATGGCGGAGACGTCGTTGAGGGAGACGCCGTCGGCGGTGACGTCGCCGTCGACCTCCTCCACGCCGGCGGCGGCGTCGACGTCGGCCTGGCTCCCGAGCGTGAGGGCCTCGCGCAGGACCTTCCTGACGTGCACGGTGACGGAGGCGTCGACGATGTCGGTGGTGGCGCCCTGGCACGCGAGCGTGACGACGACGTCGCCCGCGTCCTGGAAGCTCGCGGTGGCGGAGCCGTTCACGTCGATGGTCTGCCCGGGGAGCGCGTCGAGCCCGCAGGTGAGGGCGTTGTCGGTGCTCCAGGTGAAGGTGACCTCCTCCTCGCCGGCGTCGCGCACGGCGGCTTTGTCGACGGTGAAGGCGTCGATGGTGGGGGCCGGCGGCGCGTCGCCCGGGAGGCACGCCTTGCTCGCGCTGCAGAAGTAGCCCGACGGGCACGCGCCGTCGCACGGCAGCCCGAAGGCGGGCGCGTCGCTCGCCGGGATGGGGCAGGCCGCGAGGAGCGCGACCGGCGCGAGCGCGCCGAGCGCGCGGGCCCTCATGGCGCACCCCCTTGCGTCGTCGGGGGCGTCGTCGTTTGGGGGCGGTGTCGAGGACGCGGCATCGGGCGACGAGAGGGCCCACACGACGCCCCAGACGGCGACGGGCACACCGATGGCGGCGACTGCGGCGCCCGCGTCGACCGCGATGCTGCCCGCGGCGTTCCAGGTCTGGCGCGCGTCGGCGAGGTCCTGCTGCGCGGTCTGGGCCGCGGCGAGCGTAGAGGGATCCTTGGCGAAGCCGGCCTCGGCGGCGGCCACGCGACCCTTGGCGTCACCGTATTGAAACAGCGGCACGAGGCCGACGCCGACGAGCGCGAGCCCGACGAGAGTGGCAACGCCGCCGCCGCCGGCCACCACCCACGGCAGCGCCCCCGGCCCCTGCGCCACCGGCGCGCGCTGCTCTTCTTCCTTCTCCGGCGCGAGCGGCGGCAGGACCAGGCCATGCTCCTCGTAGAAGCGGCCGATCAGCTCGTGGAGCTTGGGGCGCAGCTTTTTGGGGATGCGCTTGACGTCTTCGGCCTGCACGATGACGCGGCCGAGGCCGACGGCCTTTTGCGAGTCGAAGAGGTTGAGGTTCAAGACGAGCGCGTCGCCGAGCGTGCCGACGTTACCGAAGACCACGAGCTGCGCGCCCAGGGCGTCGGCTATCTCGGCGAGGCACGATGCGTCCTCGCTGCAGCCCATGCTCGAGCGATCGGCCTCGAGCTGCACAAGCTGCTTGAGGTCGTCGCCGGAGACGACGTCGAGCGCGGCGTACTGCGACAGCCCCGTGGCAACGAGCCCCTGCAGCGTGGTCACGATGGAGGCGTCGACGTCGTTCGCCTTCAGGTCGAGCACCAGCAGGCGGTAGCGCGCGGCGGCCTTGTCCGTCGCGGGCGGCGCCGCAGCCGTCGCGGGCGGCGTCGGGGGATCGGCGAGCGCAGCGGCGGACGCGAACGCGACGAGCGTGAGGGCGGCGAGGCGCATGGTGCCCATTGCTAGCACAGGCCCCGCGCGCCGGCCGCGGCGACGGGGCGCGGCGCGGGACGGGGCTCAGCGGGCGCACGTCGACGGCGGGGCGATCATCCCCGGGACCGCCGCGCGCAGGGCGTCGCCCGAGACGCTCCACGTCTCCACGGGCGCGCAGACGTCGAGCTCGTGCGGCACGGAGAAGTCGTGGACGAACGTCGCTCCCGACGACGTCACCACGCTGCGCGCCAGCGTGGCCGCGACGTCGGCGTCGCTGAAGCTGGCGTCGAGCGCTTCGAGCATCGGGCCGCAGTCGGGGTCGCCTTCGGCGCGCAACTCGTCGATCGCGGCTTTGGCCCTGGCCGAGAGGAGCCCCGCCAGCGCAGGGCGCGACGCCGGCGGGAAGAACGCGGCGGCGTCGACGCGGGCGCCGGTGCGCGCGTCGACGGCGGCGAGCACCGTGACGGCGTCCTCGTGGGCGTGTCGGTAGGCGACCTCGAGGTCGACGACGAAAAACGGCCCCGCGGCGCGCACCGTCGTGGCGACGTCCTCGAGGCGGAAGGACGAGGCGCCGGCGCCGGTGGGCCACAGCCCGTCGAGGAGCGCCTCGGGGGCGAGCGTCTCCTTCGCGCGCGCGAGCGCGGCGACGCCACGGGCGGAGCGCGCGTACGCCACCGGGAGCGCGACGGCGCCGTCGGCGTCGGCCCGCACGCGCTCGACGCGCAGCTCGAGCCCGCACGCGCTCGCGCCGCCGCCGGCCGGGGGCGACGACGGGGCGCGGGGCGCGAGCGGGGCCGCCGCGGGGACGACGGCGGCGGCGAGGAGGAGCGGGAGCATGCCGGCCGAACCAGCGGCGGCGCCCCGTGATTTCCGGAGGGAGCGGCCGCGCACCTGCGCCGATCACGGGAGCGTCGGGCGGCGCGCGCCGGGGTCGACGGCGGGGAGCTTGGCGTCGGGGGCCCGGCAGTAGTCGGGCACGAGGGAGTCGAGCTCGTCGACGACGCCCCCCGCGATGCGCGCCGCGAGCGCGCGCGCCAGGCCCTCGGCGGTGGGCCCGGGGACGCGAACGAGCGCGGCGCCCTCGACGTCATCGACGCCGTAACCCGCGACGAACGCCAAGGAGGCCGCCCGCGCCCGAGCGTCCGCGGGCGACACCGGCCGCGGCGGCTCCAGCGGGCGCACGCTCCACGGCCCGGGGTCGCTCGAGCCGCCGCCGGCGGGGCCCGCCTCGACGAGCTGCGCGTAGACCTCGCCGCGCTTGGCGTCGACGACGACGAGGCCACGGCCGGCGGGGAGCGCGGCGCTGCAGGCGATCGCGACGAGCGTCGGGACGCCCACGAGCGGGATGCCGCGGCCGAGGCAGAGGCCCTTGGCGGTGGCGATCCCGGTGCGCACGCCGATGAAGGATCCGGGGCCGACGCCGACGCCGACGCCGGCAATCTCGTCGAGGCCGACCCCCGCCGCGAGCAGCGCGCGATCGATGGCGTCGACGAGGCCCTCGGCGTGTCGACGCGTCTCCGACAAGCGATGCTCCGCGAGCACGCCGGTGCCGCGCACCACACCGACCCCGGCGATGGGCGTCGCCGTGTCGAGCACGAGCCACGACGCGCCCGGCGACGACGCGACGCTGCTCACCGCTCCCCCACGACGCCCGCGCTCGCGTCTCCCGCAGCGACGGACGAGCCGCCGCGCCACGCGGAAGCCGCGCGCCCTCGATCGCTCACGCCGAGCGCCTCTTCCGTGCGCCCTTCTCGGTCTTCCGGCTGCGCCCGTGCGAGAGCATCTCCTCGGCGTGACGGCGCGTGGCCGTGGTGATCACCTTGCCGCCGAGCATGCGGGAGAGCTCCTCGACGCGCGCGCCGTCGGCGAGCTTCCGCACGCGGGAGACGGTGCGCCCCCCCTCGACGGCCTTCTCGGCCACGAGGTGGTGATCGGCCTTGGCCGCGATCTGCGGCAGATGCGAGATGACCAGCACCTGTCGCCCCTCCGCGATCGCTTGCAGCTTCTCCGCGATGGCCTCGCCGACGGCGCCGCCGACGCCGGCGTCGACCTCGTCAAAGATGCTCACCGGCACCGGGTCCTTCACGAGCAGCGCGCGCTTCACCGCGAGCAGCACGCGCGACAGCTCGCCGCCCGACGCCACCTTGGCCAGCGACGCGAGCGCCTCGCCCTGGTTCGCCGAGAACAGCACCTCGACGCGGTCCGATCCGCGCGCCGTCAGCGCCACGCCGCCGCCGCCCGACACCGCCGCGCGCGACAAGAGCGCGTCCGCCGGCGCCGGCGCCGGCTCCACCCGCACCGCCAGCGACGCCGCAGGCATCCCCAACGCCGACAGCTCCGCCTGCACCGCCTGCGCGAGCTTCTTGCCGGCCGCTTTGCGGCGCGCGCTCAGCTTGTCGGCGACGACGACGGCGCGCTCGAGGGCTGCGGCGAGCTCGACCTCGAGCTGGTCGATGCGCTCCGACGCTCCCTCGAGCGAGACGCGCTCCACGGCCAGCGCGTCCCGCGCGCGCAAGACGCCGGCGAGGTCTCCGCCGTGCTTCTTCATCAAGCGCTTCAGGGCGTCGAGGCGATCGTCCAGGGCCTGCAAGCGCTCGGGGTCCGCCTCGACGTCGTCGAGCCGCGACAGGGTGCGGCCGACGTCGTCCACGAGGGCGACGGCTTCTTCGAGCGAGCGGCACAGCGGCGAAAGCTCGACGTCGTCACGGGCCGCGCGCTGAAGCGCGGCGAGGCCCCGCTGGAGCACCGTCAGCGCGTCGCCCGCGCCGTCGGTGAGCAGGTCCTTCGCTTCCGCCACCGACGCGCGCAGCGACTCCGCGTTCTTGAGCTTGCGCTGCTCGGCGACGAGCTGCTCGTCCTCTCCCGCCACCGGCGCGAGCTGCTCAATCTCGTCGAGGTAGAAGCGGATGACGTCGAGCCGGCGCCCCTTCTCCGCGTTGCGCTCGCGCAGATCCTCGAGCTCGACGGCGAGCGCGCGCGCGCGGCCGTGCGCCGCCGCCATCTCTTCGAGGAGGGCCTCCTGGCCGCCGAAGGCGTCGAGCAACACCTCCTGCGCGCCCTGCCGCAGCAGCGCCTGGTGCGCGTGCTGCCCGGTGAAGTCCACCAACGGCTCGGCCACCGCCTTGAGCTGCGCCACGGTGGCGAGCGCGCCGTTCACGAACTGGCGGTGCCGCCCCTCGCGCGAGATCACGCGCCTGCAGCACGAGCGCTCCCTCGCCCGTGCGTGAGCGCTCCAGGGGCGGCAGGCCCGAGTCCTCGAGGATGCGCGCGACCTCCTTGAGGTCCGCGCCGGCGAGCTGGAGCTGCGCCTGCACCACGCCCTCGCTCGCGCCCTGCCGCACGCTGTCCGCCGACGCGCGCGCTCCGAGGAGGAGCAGGAGGGCCTCGACGAGGATGGACTTGCCCGCGCCGGTCTCTCCGGTGAGCACGGTCAGCCCGGGCTGCAGGGCGAGCTCGACATGGTCGATGAGCGCAATGTCCGTGACCGAGACGTGGACGAGCATGGCGGTGCTTCTCCCAGAAGAACATCCGCAAAACCAGCCGGGAATTTGCGAACGCGGATCCGCCGCGCGCGAAGGTGACGGGCGATCTGATCCATCGGGTACGCGCGCGGGACAACGGGCTCGGACGCCGCCCCGATGCTCAACGCTCGGGCTATCCGGAGCACGATCACGTAAAGGACGGCCAGGAGGAGGTCTACGCCGTCGTCGCCGGCGCCGCCCGCCTCGTCATGGGGGACGAGGAGCTCTCGCGCACGGCGGGGACCCTCGTCCGCGTGCCGCCGCACGTGAAGCGCAAGTGGATCACCGGCGACGAGGGCGTCACGCTCCTCGCGGTCGGGGCTACGCCGGGCAAGCCCTACCCGGCGCCTTGAGCCCCGCGCTCGAAGCGCGGCCACGGGTTGCGCGCGGGGCGGCCGTCCGTTCCACTGTCGCCGTGGCCCTGCCCATCGACGATGTCCTGCCGGAGCTCGTAGACGCGTTGCGCGGCTCGAGCGCCGCCGTGCTCCAGGCGCCCCCCGGGGCGGGCAAGACCACGCGCGTCCCGCTCGCGCTGCTCGACGTCGTCCCGCGCGGGCAGATGTGGTGCTCGAGCCGCGGCGCGTGGCGGCGCGGGCGGCGGCGCGGCAGCTCGCGAAGAACGCGGGGGCCAGGCTCGGCGAGCTCGTCGGCTACCAGGTGCGCTTCGAGAACGTCTCGTCGAAGAGCACGCGCGATCCTCGTCGTCACCGAGGGCATCCTCTCGCGCCGCTTCCTGCGCGACGCCACGCTCGACGGCATCTCCTGCGTCGTCCTCGACGAATTCCACGAGCGCTCGGTGCACACCAATCTCGCGCTCGCGTTCACCCGCGAGCTCCTCGAGGTGCGCGACGACCTCAAGCTCGTCGTGATGTCCGCGACGCTCGACGCCGCCGCCGTCGCCGAATACCTCGGTGCGGGCGAGAGCCCATGTCCGGTGATCACCAGCGCGGGGCGCCCGTTCCCCGTCGACGTCCGCCACGTCGACAAGCGCGACGAGCGTCCCCTCGACGAGCGAGTCGCCGGCGCGGTGCGCACGATGCTCAAGGACACCGCCACCGACGGCGGCGACGTGCTCGCGTTCCTCCCCGGCGCGCCCGAGATCCGCCGGGTGCACGAGCGCCTCGCGCAAGACGGCGGCCCCGCGGCCGGCTTCGACGTCGTCGACCTCTACGGCGCCCTGCCCCCGGCCGAGCAGGACCGCGCGCTCGCGCCTTCGGCCGGGCGGCGGCGCGTGATCCTGGCGACCAACGTCGCGGAGACGTCGGTCACCATCGACGGCGTCACCGGCGTCGTCGACAGCGGCCTCATGAAGCGCGCCGCCCACGACCCCGTCACCGATCGCGAGCGCCTCGAGACCGTGCGCATCTCCGTCGCCTCCGCCGATCAACGCGCGGGGCGCGCGGGGCGCACGCGCCCGGGAAAGTGCCTGCGGCTGTGGACGCAGACGGAGCACACCACGCTCGAGGCTTCGCACGCGCCGGAGATCGCCCGCGTCGACCTCGCGCGCGTCCTCCTCGACGTGCTCGCGTTCCACCCGGGCGATCCGCGCGCCTTCCCCTTCTTCGAGGCGCCGTCGACGGCGCGCATCGAGCGCGCGCTCGACTTGTTGCGCATGCTCGGCGCCGTCGAGGGGCCGCGCGCGACAGCCGGGCCCGCCCCGGCACCGGGGGCACGCGAGGCGGGCGTCGACGTCAGGCTCACGGAGCGCGGGCGGGCGCTCGCGGCGCTGCCGCTGCACCCGCGCACGGGATCGATGCTGCTCGCGGGCGCCTTCGACGTCGAGGAGGTCTGCCGCGCGGCCGCGGTCCTCGAGGACGATCGCGCCTGGCCGCGCGAGCAAGCGCGCCACTCCACGGACTCCGACCTCCTCGCGCTCCTCGACGATCTCCCCCGGCACGCCCGCGGCGACGTCGAGCGCGGGGCCCGCGACCTCGCGCGCTTCGCCCGGGCGGGCACGCGCACGCTCACCGAGGCGCTGCTCGCCGGCTACCCCGATCGGCTCTGCCGCCGGCGGCGCCCCGGGCAACCGGAGGCGCTGATGACCGGCGGCCGCGGCGTCACGCTCGCGCGCGAGAGCGGCGTCGACGCCGACGTCTTCCTCGCGCTCGCCCTCGAGGGCACCGGCGCCGCCGCCCGCGTTCGCGTCGCCCACGCCGTGAAGCTCTCGGAGCTCGACGTCATCGTGCGCGACGAGGCCGTGTTCGACGAGGACAAGCTCATCGGCGTACGCCGCACCTACGCAGGCGACCTCGTCGTCGACGAGAAGCGTGGTATCGCCGTCTCCGCCGCCGCCGCCGCCGCCGCGCTCGCGGAGCACGTCGCGCGCGACGTCGAGCGCTATGTGAAGCTCGACGACGCCCGCCTGCGCTTCGCCCGCCGCGCCATGCCGGAGGAGCCGTGGCCCGACGTCGACGTCGGCGCCCTCGTCGCCGAGGCGTGCGCGGGCAAGCGCACGCTCGCGGAGGTGCAGGCGGTGGACTTCGGCGCGCTCCTGTTGTCGAAGCTGCCGTGGGCGCAGCGCAAGCTCCTCGACGAGCAAGCGCCGCCGCGCCTCGAGGTGCCCACGGGCAACATGATCAGCGTCGACTACGGCGGCGCCGAGCCCGTGCTCGCCGTGCGTTTGCAGGAGCTGTTCGGCCTCACGGAGACCCCGCGCATCGCCAAGGGGCGCGTCCCGGTGGTGCTCCACCTGCTGTCACCGGGCCACAAGCCCGTCCAGGTCACCACGGATCTCGCGAGCTTCTGGCGGACGACGTATGCCGACGTGAAGAAGGAATTGCGCGCGCGCTACCCGAAGCACGCGTGGCCCGACGACCCGCTGACGGCGCCGCCGACGGCGCGGGCGCGACGGAGGCGATGATGTGCGGCCGGTACAAGATCTCCACCAAGGCGCCGCAGATCATGGCGGCGTTCGACGTCGACGACGCCGACGACTACAGCCCGTCCGAGCGCTACAACGTCGCGCCCACGGACCCGGTGCCGTGCATCCGCGTCGAGGACGGCAAGCGCAAGCTCGTGCCGCTGCGCTGGGGCCTGTTGCCGTTTTGGGCGAAGTCCAGGTCCGAGGGCGCGCGCATGATCAACGCGCGCGTGGAGTCGGTGATGCAAAAGAACGCCTTCAAGGAGGCGTTCGAGAAGCGGCGCTGCCTCGTCGTCAGCGACGGCTTCTACGAGTGGCTCGGCAAGGGCAAGGAGAAGCAGCCGTACCTGCTGTGCTTCGAGGACCGCCACGTGTTCGCGTACGCGGGGCTGTGGGCGCGGTGGCGCTCCGCCGACCGCACGGAGACCATCGAGACGTGCTCGATCCTGACGGCGCCGCCCAACGCCGTCGCCGCCCGCGTCCACGATCGCATGCCGATCATCCTCGACCCCGCGGTCGACGGGGAGCGCGTCGCCGCCTGGCTCGACGTCGAGCGCACCGTGGACCTCGAGGCGCTCGCGCAGCCGCGCGAGCTCCAAGGCTTCACGGCGTTCCCCGTCGACAAGCGCGTGGGCAACGTGAGGAACGACGAGCCCTCGTTGGCCGAGCCCTTGCCCACGCTGCTGTGACGGGGCCGCGCCCCCGCCGTCGCGCGCGGTTGGCGGCGTCGCCCGGGGCCGCTACACCGCCGCGGTGGATTTGTTCGAGCGCGCCGCCGAGACCGACCCCGCGGGCGTTCCGCTCGCGGAGCGCATGCGCCCGCGCTCACTCGACGAGGTCGTCGGCCAGCCGCACCTCGTCGGCGCCAACTCCTTCCTTCAGCGCGCCGTCAAGAGCGGGCGGCTGCCGTCCATCGTGCTGTGGGGGCCCCCCGGGACCGGCAAGACCACCATCGCCGAAGCGCTCGCGCGCGACGTGAAGGGGCGGTTCGTGAAGATGTCGGCGGTGCTCGCCGGCATCAAGGACATCCGCGAGGCCATCGAGGAGGCCCGGCGCGCGCGCGCCGAGCGCCGCGAGCTCACGCTGCTGTTCATCGACGAGATCCACCGCTTCAACAAGGCGCAGCAAGACGCGCTCCTGCCCCACGTCGAAAAGGGCGTGGTCACGCTCGTCGGCGCCACCACCGAGAACCCGTCGTTCGAGGTGAACGCCGCCCTGCTCTCGCGCTGCCGGGTCCTCGTCACCAAGCCCATCCCCGCCGCCGACCTCTCCGCCCTCGCCGCCCGCGCCCTGAGCGACCCGCGCGGGCTCGCCGACCGCGGCCTCTCCCTCGACGACGTCGCCCGCCGCGTCCTCGTGCAGGCCGCGGGCGGCGACGCGCGGCGGCTGCTGACGTCCCTCGAGGTGGCCGCCGACATGGCCGACGCCGACCCGGAGGCGCGCAGCGACGGCGCGGTGACCATCGGGCGCGCGCACGTCGAGCAGGCCATCTCGCGCCGTGTGCTCCTCTATGACCAGGGCGGCGAGGAGCACTACAACGTCGTCAGCGCCTTCATCAAGAGCCTGCGCGGCTCGGACCCCGACGCCGCCATGCACTACATGACGCGCATGCTCGAGGCCGGCGAGGACCCCGTCTTCATCCTGCGCCGCCTCGTGATCTTCGCGTCCGAGGACATCGGCAGCGCCGACCCCATGGCGCTCGTCGTCGCGGTCAACGCGCTGCAGGCGTTTCAGCTCGTGGGGATGCCCGAGGGATTGCTGCCGCTCACGCAGGCCACCACGTATCTGGCGTCGGCGCCGAAGTCGAACGCGGTCCTCCTCGCCTACGACGCCGCTCGCAAAGACGTCCTCGCGCACGGGGCGTTGCCGGTGCCGCTCCACATCCGCAACGCGCCCACCAAGCTCATGGAGGGCATGGGCTACGGCGTCGAGTACAGATACCCGCACGACTACGACGGCGCGTACGTCGTCGAGGACTACCTGCCGGAGAAGCTCAAGGGGCACCGCTACTACCAGCCCAAGGGCAACGGACACGAGGCGGTCATCAACGAGCGGCTCGAGCGGCTCCGCGGCAAGCCGTGAGAATGAACTGACCGTCGCACCGCGCGTGCGGTATGGTCCCCGCGGCTTTTCGCGGAGGTCTCATGGCTCGCCTCTTCGCTCTCGCGCTCGTCCTCGGCACAAGCGCCTGCGTCTCTTTCTTTCCGCAACACGCCATCGATCCGGGTCGCGGCGCCGCGCCGCTCGAGCCGGGCCGCGCGGACTCGCACGTCACCCTCGCGGGGGGCATCCCGGGCGGCCTCGGCGGCTTCGGCATCGAGGGCCAGGTGAGCGACGACATCGCCGCCGGCTTCGACATCCAAAGCGGCGCGCAGGACTCCTCCGCCGGCCTGATCGTCCCGTCCGGCAGCTACCTCACGCTGCAATACAACCCCTCGGGTTGGACCAGCATCGCGGTGCGCGGCGCCGCCGGCATGGGCGTCGACGTGCTCCCCGGCGCGCCGGGCACGCCGGTGGCCCCCTGGCTCGGCGGCACCGCGGGCATCGTCACGTCCGCCACGCTCGGCAGCCTCACGCCCTACCTCGGGCTCGACGTCGGCGCGCGCCGCTACGTCGGCGGCCCCGACAACGCCGTCACCAAGGTGAAGAACATCAACGGCGTCGGCCTCATCGACAACCAGCTCTCGGGCAACGCCACGTTCGGTCTTCGCTTCGACGTCACGCACAGCTTCGCGGTGTACGGCTCCGGCAGCATCGCCGCGCTGCTGCTCACGCCCGACAGCGCCGGCCCCGAGACGGTCCCGCTCATCGAGCCCTCGGGCAACGGGCAGCTCGGCGTCTCCTGCACCTTCTGAGCTCCTCCACCTTCTGAGCTCCTGCACCGAGCGGGGGGCGACGCGGTTGACGCGCCGCGGAGAACGCAGAAGACCGCCGGCATGCGAATGCTCGCCGTCGCCGCCTTCGCCTCCCTCTTGTCTTGCGCCACGGCCAGGCCCGCGCCTGCCGCGGTCGTCGCGCCCGCGCCGCCTGCCGGGCCCGCGGCCGGCGACGCGGCGGACGGCGACCCGGCGGACGGCGACGCCGCGCCCGACGAGGACGGTCCCTACGAAAACGCGCGCCCCGAGCCGCGGCCCGACATCCCCGTCGGGAAGACGCTCACGGCGTACACCGGCCCGCGCTTCGTGACCGGTGAGAGCTTCGTGCCCGTCGCCGACACCGTCATCGCCGACGAGACCGGTCGCGTGCGCGCGCTCGCGAAGGGCCCGCCGCCCAAAGGGCTCCCCGTGGTCAAGCTGCCGGGCAAGCTCGCGGTCGCCGGCCTCCACGACGCGCACATCCACGTGCAGAGCATCGGGCGCGCGCGCGAAGGCGTGGGCCTGCTCGGCGTGACGTCGCCGGCGGCGGCGAAGAGGAAGGTGAAGGCGTGGGCGAAGAAGCATCACGACGCGGCGGCGGTGGAGGGGCGCGGCTGGGATCAGTCGCGCTTCCCCGGGAAGAAGTGGCCGACGTGGCAGCAGCTCGAGGGCGCCACCGACAAGCCCGTCTTCCTCGAGCGCGTCGACGGCCACGCGGCGTGGGTGAACCGCGCGCTCCTGAAGCTCGCGGGCATCACCAAGGACACACCCGATCCCGCGGGCGGCAAGATCCTGCGCGACGACAAGGGTGAGCCCACGGGCGTCCTCATCGACAACGCGGTCGACCTGGTCGCCAAGAAGCTGCCGGCGCCGACGCCGGCGGACATCGAGCGCTGGTACCTCGCGGGCATGAAGGCCTGCGCCGACGCCGGGCTCGTCGGCGTCCACCTCATGGGCATCACCGTCGACGCCGCCAAGGTGCTCGAGAAGCTCGACGACCAAAAGAAGCTCCCCGTGCGCGTGTTCGCGTACCTCCTCGGCAGCGAGGACGCCTCCTTCGACTTCCTCGCGCACCTCGACAGGCCGCCCAGCGAGCACCTGCGCTTCATGGGCATCAAGCTGTTCGCCGACGGCGCCATGGGCAGCCGCGGCGCCGCTCTGCTCGCGCCCTACGACGACGACAAGGGCAACAGCGGGCTGCTCGTCACCGATCCCAAGGACCTCGCGGAGCGCGTCGCGCGCGTGCACAAGCTCGGCTACGCCGCCGCCGTCCACGCCATCGGCGACCGCGCCAACCGCATCGTGCTCGACGCCATGAAGGCGTCGCCGGCGCCTGAGGGCGCGCGCGATCGCATCGAGCACGCGCAGCTCGTCGCGCCCGAGGACTTCCAGCGCTTCCACGACGAGCACGTCATCGCGTCCATGCAGCCCACGCACGCCACCAGCGACATGCGCTGGGCCGAGCAGCGCGTCGGCGCCGAGCGCCTCAAGGGCGCCTACGCGTGGCGCACCATGCTCGACGACAAGGTGCGGCTCGCGTTCGGCTCGGACGCCCCCGTCGAGAGCGAGCGGCCGGTGCTCGGCATCTACGCCGCCGTCACGCGCCAGGACGCGGACGGCCACCCGGCCGGGGGCTTTTTGCCCGAACAGCGGCTGACGCAGGCGGAGACGCTCGCCGCGTTCGCCGCGGGCGCCGCGTACGCGGTCGACATGGAGCAACAGCTCGGCGCGCTCACGCCCGGGATGTTTTTCGACGTGAGCCTCTTTTCCGATGACGCCGCCGCGGCGAAGGACCCGAAGGCCTGGCTCAAGACCCGGGTTGTCGGTACGGTGGTCGGCGGCGTGCTCCGCGAGGTGAAGTAGTGGCCAAGAAGAAGAAAAAGCCGGCCGGCGAGGCCCCGAAGGACGCCAAGAGCGCCGGCGCGGCGAACAAGTCGTCGACGCCGTCGGCGCCGCAGACCGCCGCAGACATCGCGCTCGCCAAGGGCAACTACTCGGCCGTGCGCGCGCTCGCCAAGAGCGGCGACGCCGAGGCCGAGAAGCTCTTCCCGCTGATCCGCATCGACATGGGGCAGGTCGCCGCCGGCATCGTGGCGTTCCTCGTCGTCACCACCATCGCGCTCATCACCGTCCACGGAGGCTGAGCGGGCCGGCTCCGGCGCCCGGCCACGCGGTGCTCACGCGCGCTTGGCCACGCGGTGCTCGAGCTCGAGCACGAACGGCAGCGGGTCGTCCGCCGCGAACACGTCGGGCTCGGCGAGGAAGAGGTCGGTGTCGACGATCTCGCGCAGGGAGCCCAGGCGCTTCTTGAGCACGCCGCGGCCCTCGAGCCGCCCCACCAGCCGCCGCGCGCGGCGCGCCATCACCTCGAGGTCGCCGACCACCCAACGCCACACGTGCCCCGCCTCCGCCGTCTGCACCGACAGCGGCGGTGGCGCCCCGCGCGCGAGCGCCTCGCACAGCACGGGCACGTTGACGCCGGCGCTGATGGCGAGCTGCAACGAGCCCCACAGGCGCCCGATGACGTTCACGATGTGAAGCACGCCGTCGTCGCCGCGGAACAGCTCCACCATCGCCGGCCCCTGCCACGACAGCGACGCGAGCACGGCGCGGGCCTTCTCCCGCACCTCCTCGTCGACGGGCAGCGTGCGGGCCAGCGTGGAGACACCGGAGAGATCGCCGCGCTCGCGCAGCCGCTCCTGGAACACCTCCGCGAGCACGCGCCCCTCGTCACACACGGCGCCGTAAGCGAGCCAGCGGCCCGGCGGGCGCGGCTCGAGCAGGCAGCCGGCGCGCACGAGGTCTTCGCGCGCGTACAGGAGGCGGCGCACGTCCGCGAGCGTCTCCACGGGGATGCTCTGCGCCAGCCGCCGCGTGCCGTCCTCGCGCTCCACCCAGGGGACCAGCGGCCGCACGATCACGGGCACGGCGCCGAGCGCGTCGAGCTTGCGCAGCGCGGGCTCCACGGCGTCGGGGACGTCGACGCGCAGGGTCTGGATGCTCGGGATGCCGAGCGCGCGCGCGCGATCGTGCAGGGCGGTGCGGTCGAGGGCGCGCGCGACGGCGTCGTGGGGGGGCATTGTGCGCCGCGCCCCCTCGGGGAGCTGGTCGCGCCAGCGCGACAGCGCCCACAGCGCGTCGTCGGTGGCGGTGAGGATGAGGTGGCAGCGACGCCCGGCGGCCTCGTCGGCGATGGTCTCGGCGAAGCGGTGCGCCTCCGCGCCCGCGTCGGGCACCAGCAGCGTCGACGTGGCGTACCGGGACCACATCGCCAGCGCCGGCCGCTGCGGCGCCGCGACGGCGACCGCCACGCCGGCGCGTCCCAGCGCGCGCACCGCCGCGAGCCCGGCGCGCGTGTGCCCACACGTGATGAGCGCGGTCATCGGCCCCCGCCGTCCCCGACGGGCGCTGCGGCGGCGGCCCCGTTGAACAATGCCATCACGTGCCCGTCTTAGCGGATGAACCCGTCGGAAGTGAAATTGACTCGGCTTTTCAGCGATCCATACTCGCCGCGTATGCGCGTGTCGGGCCCCGTCTTCGGGCTGGTCGTCGCCCTCTGCACCGCGGCTGTCGGCGCGGGGCCGGCGCGGGCCGCGGCGTCCGACAACGGCCCGTGGCTCAACGCGCTCTCGGCGGCGTTCGTGGTCATCGATCTCACCACCGGCGACCTCGACGGCGACGGCAAGGACGAGACCGTCGCGTGCTACCGCGAGGACGTCGAGCGCACCGTACAAAAGAGCGGCATCGCCATCTTCAGCGGCAAGGGGGCATCGTCGCGGCCGGTCTTCCACGTGCAGCTCGATCGCGTGCTCTGCGAGAAGGTGCGTATCAGCGGGCGCCAGCTCGGCATCCTGCTGGCGGGCGACAAGCGGCTCGTGTGGACCTACGGCAAGGAGATCCAGTTCGGACAAGTGGACATGGTGGCGTCGGCGTCGTCGTCGAAGGACGGCTCGCACGGTCCCGACAAGGCCATCGACGGCGACCTCCGCACGTCGTGGGCCGAGGGCGCCGAGGGCACCGGCCTCGGTCAGACCATCACGCTCAAGCTCAAGAAGCCCACGGACATCGGCGCCATCGGCATCTTCGGCGGCAACGGCAGCAGCGAGCGCGCCTACTTCGACGACAACCGCATCCACCGCGGCTCGTTCGAGATGAAGACCGAAGCCGACGTCGGCGACGCCGCCGCCGGCATCGACTTCTCCTCGCTCGGCATCGAGTCGCTCGGCGACCGCCAGGAGTTCACCGTCGACAACAAGCCCGCGGTCACCTACATCCGCGTCGGCCGCAAGGACGTGGTCCAGGTCCAACTCCGCGTCGACAGCGTGTACCTCGGGGACAAAAAGGACGACACGCACGTCGCCGAAATCGAAATCGTCCCCCTGCTCTCGCTCTCCGAGACCGTCGACCGCGCCACCGACGTCGCGCAGAAGCCCAAGGTCGACGGACACGACGGCGCGCCGCAGAAGCCGCGCGTCAACAAGGGCGACGACGCCGTGAAGAAGCTCGACGCGAGCGGCAGCCCGCTCATCGGCGACGACGGCCTGTAGCCCTCACTCGAACGAGATGGTGTGCGACTCGCGCTCGCCGGGCTTGAGCGTGACGACGAAGGTCTTCTTGTTCGGCGGGTGCGAGACCGTGACGGTGTGGCGCCCGGCGCGCAGCTCCACCTTGAGCGGCGTGGTCTCGGCATAGGTGTGGCCGTCGATGGTGACCTTGCCCCACATCGCGTCCTTGGTCTTCACGATGAGCGTGGCCATGGCGGGGCGCCCGCGCGTCCGCTCGCGATGCGGCCGCGTATCTTCCGGCTTGTCGTCCGGGACCTTCTCGACGGGGACGAGGTCGAACGACACCGACAGCGGCTCGCCGGCGGTGGCCGTGACCTCGCGCTTCTCCGGCGTGAAGCCCGGCGCGCTCGCCTGCACCGTGACGGGCTCGCCGGGCGAAACGCCCATCCCCTCGACGTACGGCTTTTGCTCCTCGTCGCCCACGAGCACGACGGCGTCCGCCGGCTTCACCTCGACGTGGAGCGGGACGTCCGCGGCCGTGAGCGCGACGTCGACCACCTGATCGCGCGCGTCCTGCGCCGGCACGTCGATGCGCACGGAGCGCTCCTGGTAGCCGGGCGCCTTCAGCGTGATGACGAGCGTGTCGCCCGGGATGGCCGAGAACTGGGCCGGCACCGGCGCCTCGCGATCGAGGGCGGCGGCGACGGCGCCCGGCGTGCTCGACTTCACCACGATGCGCACCGGCGTGGGCTTGACCATCGGGTGCTTCACCGGGAGCGCCGCCTGCCCCGCGGGCGGACGCGACAGAGCCACCGCGACGACCATGATGAGCGCGATGCCCGCGACCGACGCAGCCGCGAGGAGTACGAGGCCCTTCCTCGCGGCCCGCGGCCTCTTGCGCGGCAGCGAGCGCAAGCTCGCGCTCGTGTAGGGCGTCTCCTGCTCGGTGACGAGGCCGGCGGCCTCCGCCGTCTTCGTCTCCGCGGACGCCGCGAACTCGGCGGCCGCGGCGCTTTGGTCCTCGCTGCCGGGCCGGCTGCGGCGCACCAGGCTCGTCCTGCTCACGAGCGTCTGCGTGAGGAGCATGTCGCCCTGGGTCGGCTCTGCGCGGCGATCGGGCAACGAGGCCTCGGGGCGCCGATCGGCGCCGGGAGGGAGCGGCTGCGCTCGATCCGCGAGGCGCTTGTTCGACTCGCCCGAGCGCATCTGCCGCGTGGCCGGCATGAGCGGCGTCTTGGACGCCGCCTGCGCCGCCGCGTTCGGTCCCGACGCGTACTGCGTGCGCGTCTCCGCGTCCGCCGGGATGCGCACCACCTCGCGCTCGGGCGCGCGCTCCTCGGGCGGTGGGCCCTTGGCCGTCGGCTCGGGCGCGCCCGCGGGCGGCGGCGGCGGCGCGGCCGGCGGCAGCGACACCGGCACGTGCTCACCACTGACGCCGATCTGTCCGCGCTCGAGCGCGAGCAGCTCCTCCTTCTCCTCGGGGAAGGCCCGCTCCATCACCTGCGCGATGCGCTTGTGCGTGAACGCGGGATCGGTGCGGTAGACGTACGCGCGCAGGTCGTCCGCGAAGTCCTCGGCCGAGTGGTAGCGCCGCTCGGGGTCGCGCGTGAGCGCCTTGTTGGCGATCTTGGCCAGCGGGGCGTCGCAGAAGCCGAGCTTCTTGAGGTCGGGCGCGTCGGTGTCCGTGATGTTGTCGTAGACCACCATCTCGTCGTCGCCCTGGTACAGCGTGCGGTTGGCGATGAGCTCCCACAGGACGATGCCGGCGGCGAAGACGTCGACGCGGTGGTCGAAGTCGCCCGTCTTCATGAAGCGCGCGGGATCGATCATCTCGGGCGCGAGGTAGCGGAGCTTGCCCTTGATGGTCCCGATCTCGGTCTCCTCGAGACAATCGCGCGCGCGCGCGATGCCGAAGTCGATGACCTTCACGTGGCCGTCGAAAGACACCAGCACGTTCTGCGGGCTGACGTCGCGATGGATGATGTACGCGGGGTTGCCGCTCGCGTCCTTCTGCACGTGCGCGGCGTGGAGCCCCTGCAGGAGCTCGACGACGATGAAGCACGCCTCGAGGACGCCGAAGCGCTCGCCGCGCTCGCGGAGCTTCTTCACCACCGTGGACAGCGACTGCCCCGGCACGAACTCCATCACGATGAAGTAGTCGCCGTCCTGCTCGCACAGCTCCACGATGTTGGCGACGTTCGGGTGGTTGAGGAGGACCGTGATCTTGGCCTCGTCGACCATCATGCGGACGAACTGGGGATCCTGGCCGTAGCGCGGGAGGATGCGCTTGATGGCGAGGGTCTTTTCGAAGCCGTGCGCGCCGAAGCTGCGCGCCGCGAACACCTCGGCCATGCCGCCGCGGGCGAGCTTCTTGAGCAAACGGTAACGCCCGAGGCTGTCCCCCGGTTGAGAGGGGCTCTGTCCGGTCTCCGAATACTCCGGCTCCGACGTGCCCACGACCGCATGAGACCAAATCCGCGCCCCGGGTTCCACTCGGCGCTATCCTTCCGGCGTGCTCGTCGCTGTGGTCGCATGTGCGCTAGCCGGGGCCCCCGCCGCGGCGCCGGTGTACGCGGGGGTCCTGGCCCGCAATCTCTCGCTCAAGGACGCGGCCGAGCACGCCGCCATCGCCCTCGGCCAGGCCCTCGAGAAAAAGGGCGCCGTCGACGTCGGCTCCCCGCCCCTGCCGGACACCGCCGGCGGCCCCGACGCCATCCTCAAGAGCCTCGTGGCTGCCGCCGCCGACAAGTACTCCGAGGGCGACTTCTCCCTCGCCGTCTCCAGAGCCGACGAGGCCGTCGCGCGCTTCGAGGGCGGCGGCGCCTACCGCGCGGGCCCCGCCTGGAAGAGCTTCAGCGACGCCCTCGTCGTCAAGGCCCTCGCCCTGCGCCGGCTCGGCAAGGAGGGCGACGCCGACGCCACCCTCGGCCTGCTCGCCGCCACCATGCCCGGCGCCGTCCCGGACCCGGCCATCACGCCGCCCAAGGTCGCCGAACGCTACAAGCAGATCGTCGACGACATGAGGGCCAAGCCGCGGGTGAGCATCGAGGTCAGCTCCACGCCGTCGGGCGCCGACGTCGTCGTCGACGGCAGGGCGCAGGGGAAGGCCCCTGTGGTGGTGCGCGATCTCCTCGCCGGCGTCCACTTCGTCGGCCTCGCCGCCGAGGGGGAGCACGCGCAGAAGATGGTGACCCTGCCGCCCGGGGAGAACGGGCGGGTCGCGGAGAAGGTCGGCGACCCGCGCGCCATCGCCGCCCGCGGCCTGCGCGCCGCCCTCGCCTCGCCCGTGGCCAGGGAGGTCGTGATCTCCGAGGCCAAGAAGGTCGCCGACGACGTCGTCGTCGGCGCGCTCGTGAAGGACGCCGGCGGCCCGCTCCTCGTCGTCGCGCGCGTGCGCGGCGGCGAGATCACGGTGGCGGGCGCGCGGGTCGAGAAGGCGTCGCAGGTGAAGCCGCGCGCCGACGCGCTGGCCGCCGCCGTGCTGCACGACCCCCCGGGGACGTCGTGGCTCGGCGAGGGGCCGGCCACGCCCTCCGCGATCTTCCTCTCCGGCGTCCCCGCCCTCGCGGCCGGCGACGGCCACGGGGACGGCCGCGGCGACGGCGCAGACGGCGGCGGCGACGGCAACGGCGATCACCGCCCCGCGGACGGCGAGGGCGAGCTCGACACCGGCACCATCGTCCTCGCGAGCGTCGGCGCGGGCGTCGCCGTCGCCGTCATCACCGGCGCGGTGCTCGGCTACCTGGTCGCAGACGCATCCTCCAAGAAAGTCACGGTGACGATCGATGGCTCGAAGCTCAAGCATCCTTCTTGACGCGAGGCCCCTCGCCGTCGTCCTGGCGTTGGCCCTCGGCGGCTGCGACGGCGTCGATCTGTTCCTCTCGGTGGTCCCCGGGATCGACCCGGGCACGCAACAGCCCTACGACACGTCCGCCGTGAGCTCGCTCCACGTGATCGCCGACAACGGCGTGAAGCTGGAGGAGCGGGATGTCGCGCTCGACCAGCAGACCACCTTCGCGCTCGCGGACCTCGACACCACGCTCCCGCTCGGCTTCGAGGTGTGGGGCTGTGAGTCGCTCGCGACGTGTGTCCGCGACAAGGTCCTCTTTCGAGGCTGCACGCCCACCAAGACGGACTACTCGCAGCGGCCCACCGGCCCCGAGCACCTGCAGGACAACACGGTGGCCATCGAGCTGGTCCCTTTCGGCGACCCGACCCTGGACCAGTGCCCCGCGTTTTGACTCGAGCGCGCCTCAGCCCGCCTTGGCGCCCGGCGGCGGCGGCGGCGCAGACGGGGCCGACGGCGCCGACGGCGGCGGCATCGGCATCGGCATCATCGGCATCGCCTCGTGCGGGTTGGCGCTGCCGGGCAACGCGTTTTCGCGCGTCGGCCGCCACGCGGGGACGCGGGTGCCTTTGCCGTCGTCCTTGGAGAACGGCGACGGCAGGGGCTCCACCAGCCGGGTGATCTTCGCCTTGCGGCGCAAGGAGTCGATGAGCCCGTCGACCTTGGCCATGAACTGCTTCACGCCCTGGCGGTCGATGATGGTCTGCTTCATGTCGGCGTACGTCTTCTGGCCGCCCTTGTGGACGCCGCCGCCGCGCAGGATGTGGAAGCCGAACGGCGAGCGCACCGGCTTGGACACCTCGCCCTTCTTCAGCTTGAACGCCGCCTCGTCGATCGCCTTCACCATGTCGCCGTGCGCGAATGTGCCGAGGTCGCCGCCGTTTTGCTTGGCCTGCGGATCGTCGCTCTTGTCCGCGGCGACCTTCTTGAACGTGGCCTCGTCCTTGCCCGCCACCTGCTTGCGGATGTCCTCGGCCTTCTTCAGGGCCGCCGCCACCTCGTCAGGCTTGGCGTCCTTCTTCACGGCGACGAGGATGTGGAAGGCGCTGGTGGTGTCCGGCACCACGAACTTCGCCTTGTTTTCCTCGTAGAACTTCTTCACCTCCGCGTCGGGCGGCGGCGGCGTCTCCTTCTTGAGCGCCTCGAAGAGCTTGCCGATGGCGACGTCGCTGGCCACGTCGGTGGTGAAGGTCTTCTCGTCGCTGTGCATCTGGGCGAGCACGTCTTGCAGCGTCTGGCCCTTGGGCAGCGTGCCGAGCAGCCGATCGCGCTCCTTGTTCACCTCGTCGTCGCTGGGCCAGAGGTTCCTGCGCCGCGCTTCGTCGGAGAGCAGCTTTCGCTCGATGAGCTTCTCGTACGCGGGCTCCTCGAGCGCGTCGCGCGTGGGCGCGTCGAGGTTCGCGGGGGGGATGCCGGCGACGGCGGCGTGTTGCGCGATGGAACGCTCGAGGTCCGCGCGCGTGAACGTGACGTCGTCGACCTGGGCGATGGGCGCGTCCATGGCGAGGGTGGCGATGGTCGAGCGGCTGACGGCGTCGTGGATGCCGTGCGGACCCTGGAAGTCGTGGGGGCCTTTGCCGCCGCCGACGTCCATCCCCACGGGCGCAGACGTGCCCCCGTCGGCCGCCGGCGCGGGGCTGTGAGGCGACGCCGGGTTCTTCTTGGGGCAGCCCGCGAGGGCGACGGCGAACGACAAGGCGAGGACGGCTTTCTTCATCGTTTTCCTCTAACGAACGAGGGCAAGCTGCTCCGCGCTCCACAGGCCGATCAGCGACCGCAGGGAGCGGCCGCGCTCGAGCGGGGCGGAGCCGAGGGGACCCAGGGCGACGACGTGGGCGACGGTGCCGGTGCCGAAGTCGACGCGCGCGCCGACGAGCTCGAGGCACAGCGCGGGGAGGAGCGGCATATGCGAGACGCACAACAGGGTCCGCGCCGTGGCCTCGAGGATCGCCTGAGCGGCCCGCTCCGGGGAGGCCACCGGGGTGAGCGCGCCGTCGGCGACGACCTCCCGGCAGCCGAGGGCGCCCGCCACGATGGCGGCGGTCTCGGCGGCGCGCACGTAGGGGCTGTGCCAGACGGCGTCGGGGGCCACACCGAACGCGGCCAGGCCCCGCGCCACGGCCTCGATCCCCGCCCTGCCCTCGTCGGTCAGCGGACGCGCGGCGTCGCCACCGGGCGCGGCCGCGACCGCTTTGCCGTGCCGGACGAGGAGCACCTCGCGCATGTGCGTCCACCCTCGCACGCGCACCCCTGCTTCGCTAGACCGATTCGGTGCTCGATCCCTTCGACCTGTTCTGCGCGTACCACCTCGGCCTCGACGGAGCGGGCCGCGTTCGCTTCGCCAACATCCACGACGTCGCGCGGCGATTTGCCACCGGCGTCGACGTCGTCGAGGCCGCGTTGGAGTCCTACGGCATGGACGCCGCGCGCATGCTCGAGATCGACTTCGACCTCGCCGCCGCGCAGCACGACATCCAGGTCTCACCGCCGGGCGTCGACCTGCCGAGCATCGCGCGCATGCACTTCGACCTCTTCCTCGCCGCCCGGGAGAGGCCCCGCGACTGGGACAAGGAGCTCGCCGCCGACGCCGCCGCCAACGCCGAGACCTTCGGCGGCCGCGGGCCCCGGCGCTGATCATCAGCGCGCTCCCGCCGGTCGCTGATCAGAACCGGGCGAGGTCCCGCATGGCGCCGACGACGTCCGCGAGCTGCGGGAGGATCACCTCCTCGAGCTCCCAGTTGTAGGGCACCGGCGTGTCCTTGCCCGCGAGGCGGCGGACGGGGCCGTCGAGGTGAGCGAAGCAGCGCTCGCCGATCTCGGCGGCGATCTCGGCGCCGTAGCCGACAAAGCGGCAGTCCTCCTGCACCACCAGGCACTTGCCGGTGCGCTTGACGGACTCCTCGATCGTGGCCCAGTCGACGGGGTTCAGCGAGCGCAGGTCGATGACCTCGACGTCGAAGCCCTCGTCCTTGAGCGTCTCCGCGCCTTGAAGCGCGCGCTGCACCATGGCGCCGTACGTCACGACGGTGAGGTCGCTGCCCGGCCGGCGCACCACGGCCTTGCCAAACGGCAGCACCCAATCCTCCGACGGCAGCGGGCTCTTCGCGTGGCTTTGCCGGTAGAGGCCCTTGTGCTCGAGGAACAGCACCGGGTCGTCGCCGCGGATGGCGGCCTTCAACAAGCCGTAGGCGTCGAGCGCCGTGGACGGCATGCACACCTTGAGGCCGGGGATGTGCGCGAAGAAGCTCTCGATGTTCTGCGAGTGGCACAGCGCGCCGTGGATGTAGCCGCCGATGGGGACGCGCACGACGACGGGGCACGTCCACTGGTTGTTCGAGCGGTACCGCATGGACGCCAGCTCGTTGCGGATCTGCATCATGGCGGTCCAGATGTAGTCGCCGAACTGGATCTCGGGGACGGGCTTGTAGCCGCGGGTGGCGAGGCCGATGGCCGTGCCGATGATGCTCGACTCCGCCAGCGGCGAGTTGAAGACGCGGTCGCCGAAGCGCTTGGTCAGCCCGCGGGTGGCGGTGAAGACGCCGCCCTTTTCGCCGGCGACGTCCTCGCCGAACACGAGCACGTCGGGGTTGCGCTCGAGCTCCTCGGCGAGCGCGCGGTTGACGGCGTCGACGATGACGACGCCGTCGCCCGTGGTGACCGGCGTGACCAGCGGCGGCTCGGGCCTCTCCGACGTCACCCAGCGCTCGGCGGTGTCCCGCGCGGGCATCGGCGCCTGCTCCGCGCGCTCGGCTTCGCGATCGATGAGCGCCTTGATCTCCGCGTCGATGACGGCGTGATCGGGGACCAGCTTGCGCATGGCCACGATGGGATCGCGCGACTTGTCGTGCGCGAGCTCGTCCGCCGGGCGGTACTTGCGCTGGTCGTCCGACGAGCTGTGCGGCAGCAGGCGGACGACGTCGGCGACGACCAGGGTGGGCCCGTCGCCGCGCCGGGCGCGGGCGACGGCGCGCTCCATGACCTCGAGGCTGGCGTTGAAGTCGCAGCCGTCGACCTCGACGGTGGCGAGGCCGTCGTAGCCGCGGCCGAGGTGGGCGACCTTGCCGCCCGGCGTCTGCTCGCGCACGGGCACCGAGATGGCGTAGCCGTTGTCCTCGACGAGGAAGATCACCGGCGCGCCCTCCCGGCTCGCCCAGTTGAGCGCCTCGTGGAAGTCACCCTGGCTGGTGGTGCCGTCGCCGGCGGTGACGACGGTGACGTCGTAGTCGGCGCCCTTGCCGTTCTTGGGCTTGCGGCGCATCGACGCCAGCGCGCAGCCCACGGCTTGCAGGAACTGCGTGCCGGTGGGCGACGACTGCGACGGGATGTTCAGCTCCTTGTGCCCGTAGTGCTGCGGCATCTGCCGCCCGCCGGAGTTGGGGTCGTCGGCGCGGGCGAGGAAGCAGCACAACAGCTCGTACGCGGTCATGCCGAGGCCGGAGCAGAGGGCCTGGTCGCGGTAGTAGGGATACGCCCAATCGCGGCCGGGCGTGAGCGCCATGGCCGCCGCGGTCTGCACCGCTTCGTGCCCCATGCCGCCGATGTGGAAGTAGCTCTTTCCCTGCCGGAGGAGGACGAGCATCTTGTCGTCGAGCAGGCGCGACAGGATCATGTTGCGGTAGGCGGCGATGAGCTTGGCCGGTTCCTGGCCCTTCTTCTTGGTTGACCGCACGTCCTTGGACACCGCCGTCATCGTCGCGCTCCTCCGGTCCCGGCGCCCGGCGCGCCGCGTGGGTTCCCTTAGCGGGGTCTCGGCCGGTTGTCGACGTCACACTCACGACGAGCTGCGTCATGGCGCCGGACGGTGCTCCAAGGCTACCCTGGGCACATGATCCGCAACATCATCGGCTCCTGGGCCTTCGCCGCGTTCCTCGTCGTCGTCGCCGTCGCCACGTGGCGCCTGCTCGACGCCAGCCGCGCCCCGGCCGCCCCGCACTGCCCGCTGGCGGCCCACGCCGCCGCCGTCGTCGTGCCGGAGCAGGCACCGCAGGTCGCGGAGCCGCAGCAGGAGGCGCCCCCGCCGGTGGCACACACCTGCGGCGCTGGCGGCTTCGCCTACGACGAGGCCGTGAACGACGCCCCCGTCGCCCAGGCCCTCAGCGAGCGGGAGGGGCAGGTGATGTTCGAGAGCGCCGTCGACGCGTTCCGCGCCAATCACGACGCCAAGGCGTGCTCCATCCTCTTCACGGTCATGCACCGCTCGGCCTCCGGCTCCCACTTCGTCGCGAAGTCCGCGGGCCTCTTCAAGGCGCGCTGCCGCTAGCCGTGACGCAGCGGGGCCGCTGACTCAGGCCCCGAGCGGCCGCACCGCGATGGTGCAGCGGCACACCGAGACGAGCTTGCCGTCGTTCTCCACGACGATCGCGTAGACCAGCGAGGTCCTGCCTTTGTGCAGCGGCGTCGCCGTGGCGCGCAGGGTGCCCTCCGTCGCCGAGCGCACGTGGCTCGCGGAGATCTCCTGCCCGGCCACGCGAAAGCGCGTCACGTCCACCGCGAGCGCCGCCGCCGCCGACGCCGCGCTCTCGGCCATCAACACGTAGACGCCGCCGTGGACGATGCCGGCGTGCTGAAAGAGCCGCTCGTCGACGTCGGTCTCGACGACCACGCGGTCCGCCGTGATCTCCACCGCGCGGATGCCCAGCGTGTGCAGCACCGTGTGGGGATCGCGCTCGCGCATGAAGGCGATGACATCGTCGACGCTCGGCGGCTTGTGCTCGCTCATCGCTCGTTCTCCGGTTAGGCTGCGCTCCCGCGGCGTCGTCTCCGCGTTCCCCCGGAGCAAGTCACGATGAGCCAGTCCCCGCAAGCAAGCACCGATCAAGGGCCGTCCGTCACACTGCCCGTCCTCGGCATCGTCTTGTCCGTCCTGTGCTTCCCCGTAGGGCTCGTGCTCGCCATCGTGTCGATGGTGAAGTACTCGTCGGCCGTCGGCACCAGCGCCAAGACGCTCTCGGTGGTGGCGCTGGTGGTGTCGCTCGCCATGGTCGGGTTGCAGGGCGTCGGCTGCCTCGCCGCCATCGCCATCCCCAACTTCGTCAAGTACCAGTGCAAGAGCAAGCAGTCCGAGGCCAAGGCCAACCTGCGGGCGCTCGGGGTCGCCGAGCACGGTTACGCCGCGGACAACGGCGGCTTCAGCGCCGATCTCCACGCGCTTGGCTTCGAGGCGCACGGCGTGCACGTCCGCTACGACTACGTCGTGGACCGCGCCGACAAGGAGCACTTCCACGCCGTGGCCACGGCCAAGCCCGGGGCGGCCGGGGAGCTCAACGGCGACAGTTGGGAGATCGACGAGAGCGGCCTGCCCCGCAACACCGTCGACGGCTGCCGCTAGAGAAGTGATCCGCATCGCGGAATAGGGTCAGTGCCGGCACGCGGTGGGCCCGCCGCCGATGCGCGTGCCGGCACGCCCGCCGCTTCGTGCGCATTTTTGTTTTTGCGGTTCAACTCTCTGGTCACGCCAAAGCGGCGTCCACGATCGCCTTCTGCTCGGCGACGTGCCGCTTGTGCGAGCCCGCGGCCGGGCTCGCCTGCGCCGGGCGCCCGACGTAGCGCGCGGTGACGCCCAGCGCGCGCAGGCGCGGCTCCATGAAGGACCAGGCGCCCATGTTCTCGGGCTCCTCCTGCGCCCACACCACCTCGTCGGGACGCACGTCGTCGAGCACGGCGCGCACGCGCTCCTCGGGGAACGGGTAGAGCTGCTCGACGCGCACGACGGCCACGTCGCCCTTCGGTTCCTTCCTGCGGGTGCGATCGATGTCCCAGTAGAGCTTGCCCGTGCAGAGCACCAGGCGCCGGCACGCGGGGCCCCGGGTGCGGCGCGGGTCCTCGAGCACGGGCTCGAAGCGTCCGCCGGCGAGGTCGTCGACGTGGGAGGCCGCGTCGTCGGCGCGCAACAGGCTCTTGTGCGTGAACACGATGAGCGGCTTCTTCGGCAGCTTGGCCTGGCGCCGGATCAGGTGGAAGTACTGCGCCGGCGTCGACGCGATGGCCACGCGCATGTTGTCGTCGGCGCAGAGCTGGAGGAACCGCTCCACGCGCGCGCTCGAGTGCTCGGGTCCCTGCCCGTCGTAGCCGTGCGGCAGCAGCATCACCACGCGCGAGCGCTGGCCCCACTTGGCCTCGCCGGCGGCGATGAACTGGTCCACCTGGACCTGCGCCCCGTTCCAGAAGTCGCCGAACTGCGCCTCCCATAAAACGAGCGAGTCGGGGTGGCTGACGGAGTAGCCGTACTCGAAGCCGAGCACCGCCTCCTCCGACAACAGCGAGTCGTAGATGCGGAAGCGCGACGGGTGCCACTGCTCCTCGCCCTCGTCGCGCGACTTGTGCAGGAAATTGAGCGGGATGTAGGGGCGGCCGTCGTTGACGTCGTACAGGACCGCGTGGCGCTGGGCGAAGGTCCCGCGGCCCACGTCCTGGCCGGACAGCCGCACAGGCACGCCCTCGAGCAGCAGCGAGCCGAAGGCGAGGTTCTCCGCCATGCCGAAGTCGATGCCGGGCTTGCCCTCGAAGACCATGCTGCGGCGCTTGTCGAGGATCTGCGTCTTCACCCGCGGGTGGATCTCGATGACCTCGGGCGCGTAGGTGATGCGGTCGGTGATGCGCTTGAGCGTGTCGACGGGGACGGTAGTGTCAACCGTGTCGGGGTCGACGACGTCGGAGAGCGCCAGGCTGCCCGTGCGGCGCGCCGGGGGGACGGCGGCGCGCCCCTTCTCCTTGATGGCGCCGAACGCGGCCTCGAGGCGCTCGTGGACGGCGGCGTCGACGGCCTTCACCTCGTCGTCGCTGAGGTCGCCGCGGCGCACCAGCAGCGCGGAATAGTGGTCCTGTGTGGGCTCGTGGCCCTCGATGGCCCGGTAGAGGATGGGCTGCGTGAAGCTCGGCTCGTCGCCCTCGTTGTGGCCCCAGCGGCGGTAGCAGACCATGTCGATGACGACGTCGCGGGCGAACTTCATCCGGTATTCGCACGCGATGCGCATGGCGCGAACGCACGCCTCGGGGTCGTCGCCGTTGACGCGCAGGATGGGCGCCTGGATGGCGCGCGCGATGTCCGAGCAATTCATGCTCGTGCGGGCGCGCTCGGGCCCGGTGGTGTAGCCGATCTGGTTGTTGATGATGACGTGGACGGTGCCGCCGACGCGGTAGCCGTTGAGCCCCGACATCTGCAGCACCTCGTAGACCACGCCCTGCCCCGCGAACGCGGCGTCGCCATGGATGAGGAACGGCACCACCTTCCTGCGGGCGCGGTCGCCGGTCATGTCCTGCTTGGCGCGGGTCTGCCCGAGCACCACCGGGTCCACCGCCTCGAGGTGGCTCGGGTTGCACGCGAGCTCGAGCCGGAGCGCGCGCTCCTCGACGTGGGCGCTGCCGTCGAGCGTGAGCCCCTTCCACTTGTGAACGCCCTTGGCGCCGAGGTGGTACTTCACGTCGCCGGAGCCCTCGGCGCCGCCCGGCCCGGGCGCGCGGGCCGGCCCGGCGTCGAAGTCCTCGAACTCCGCGAAGATGGCCTCGAGCGGCTTGCCGATGACGTTGGCGAGCACGTTCAAGCGGCCGCGGTGCGCCATGCCGATGACGGCCTCCGTGGCGCCGAAGGCGGCGGCCATGTCGAGGCCCTCGACGAGCATGACCATGGCGCTCTCGGCGCCCTCCACCGAGAAGCGCTTCTGTCCGATGTAGCGCTTGTGCAGGAAGCGCTCGAAGCCCTGGGCCTGGCAGAGCGTGGCGAGGATCTGCTTCTTGTCGTCGATGGACAGCACGTCGGGCTTGCGCTCCACGCGCTGCTTGAGCCACGTCCGCTGCTCGACGTCGGCGATGTGCATGTACTCGAGGCCGAGCCGACGGCAGTACGTGTCGCGGAGCCGCTCGAGGATCTCGCGCAGCGGCGCGATGGGCTTCTCGCAGACGCCGAGCGTGAGGAACTCGCGGTCGAGATCCCAGATGGTGAGCCCGTACTGATCGATGTTGACGTCGGCGTGTTCGCGCGGCTTGAGGTCGAGCGGGTCGACGTTGGCCACGATGTGGCCACGAACGCGAAACGCGTGGATGAGCTGTGAGACGCGCATCGCCTTTTCGGTGTCGGCGAACGATCCGCCGATCACCGCGCGGTCGCGCTTGAGCCGGTAGGGGTGGTGCGGGATGCGGATGGCCTGGAACAGCTCGTCGTAGAACCCGTGCTCGCCGTTCAACAGCTCGTGCACGCGCTGCAGGTACGCGCCCGACTCCGCGCCCTGGATGATGCGGTGGTCGTACGTCGACGTCACCGTCATCACCTTGCCTACGCCGAGCTGGCGGATGGTGTCCGGCGCCATGGCCTCGTACTCGGCGGGGTAGCCGATGGCGCCGGTGGCGATGATGGCCCCCTGCCCCGGCATCAAGCGCGGCGCCGACGCCACCGTGCCGATACCGCCCGGGTTGGTGAGCGTCATGGTGGTGCCGTCGAAGTCGGCGGCGGTGAGCTTTCCCCGCCGGGCGCGATCGATGAGATCGATGTACGCCTCGAGGAACGCGCGGAAGTCGAGCTTCTGCGCGGCCTTCACGTTGGGCACCACCAGCGTGCGCCCGCCGCCGCGGCCGGGGAGGTCGATGGCGATGCCGAGGTTGACGTCGTCGCGGACGATGCGCGCGGGCTTGCCCCCGACGACGGCGAAGCCGTGGTTCATCGAGGTCACCTGGTGCACGGCCTTCACCAGCGCGAACGCGATGATGTGCGTGTAGCTCGCGCGCGGCCGCGCGTCGTCCTCGAGGTACGTGTTGATGACGCGGCGGTTCTCCTCGAGCACCTTGACCGGCACCGTGCGCGACGACATCGCCGTGGGCAGCTCGAGCGACGCCTCCATGTTCTCGACGATCTTCGCGGCCACGCCGACGAGCAGCTCCGCCGACCCCGCCGGCGGCGGCGCAGGCGCAGGCGCAGGCGCAGGCGCGGACGGACGGACGGACACCGCATGCTGCGGCGCGGGCCCCCCGTTGCCGCCGTCGCCGGCGGCGGGTGCCGCAACGTCGGCGGCGAAGAACGCGCGCCACTCGTCGGCGACGCTCATCGGATCCTGCGCCCACTGCGCACGCAAGGACTCCACGTAGCTCGCGTTCACACCGAAGCGGGAGGCCGAGTCGACCATGCGACCGCTGTACCAACGAGTCCCGTCATCGTCGAGGACCTGAGCGTTGTTAGAGCAAACCGTGGCGTCGTAAATCCGCGGCCCCCTCACCGGCCGGTCGCTGAGAGGAGCACCTTCATGCAGCCCGCACTCCCCCCCGTTCAGACTGCGTCCACCGGGGAGCTCGTGTCCGAGCTCGTCCGGCAGACCGGCGATCTCGTCAAAGCCGAGCTGTCCCTCGCGCGGACCGAGCTGCGCCACGACGTGCAGGCGGAGCTGTCGATGGTCGCGCGCGCCGCCGTCGCCGTGGTCTGCGTCCTGTGGGCCGTCGACGCGTTGCTCGTGGCAGCGGTGCTCGGCCTCGCCGTCGCGCTCCCGGCGTGGCTGGCGGCCCTGATCGTCGCCGCCGGCCTTCTCGCCGTCGCGCTCGTCGCCGGGCTGCTCGCGTGGTCGAAGCGCACCCGTCCCCTCTCACGAACCGCGCGAACGCTTCAGGAGAATGTGCGATGGGCGAAACAACGACTGGCGTAGACACCCCCGACCTGCTCGAGCTGCAGATCGACAACATCCGCAACAACGTCATCGGCATCGTCGACGAGCTCGACCACCGGCGGCAGGACTGGGGTGCGCGCCTCAAGCACCGCACGAGCATGGTCGCGCTGGGCGGGCTCGTCCTCGTCGCCGGCGCGGTCGCCGCGGGCGTGCTCCTCGGCCGGCGGCGGCGACATCATCGTCGGCTCGCGGGACGCGCGAGGAACCTGGGCCGCGCCGTGGCCCGCGTCGCCGACGATCCCGACGTGCTGCTGCGGCGGCCCTCGATGTCCGCCCGCGTGCTGGGCGCGGCGCTGGCGGCGGTGGCGGCGACGGTGGCCAAACAGCTCACGATCCGCGCGCTGGCGGCGCCGAAGGCCCCGCGGCAACTGCAGGCGCCGTCGCGGGTGGAGCGAGCGGCCGCGCGGCAGGCGAGCAAGCAGCCGTGGCGCGCGCTCAACCCATGAGCGAGGGCGGGGGAGCGCTCAGCCGGCCTGGGTGCCGATGATGCGGCCGTAGATCTGCTCCTGCATCTCCTGGAGGTGCTTGAGGAGCTGGAGCATGTTGTGCTCGCGGGTGGCCGAGGCGCGCATGCGGTCGGCGTCCTCGGGCTTCACGCCGGAGGGCAGCTTGAGCGCCTGCGTCAGCGCCTTCGCGGTGTCCGTCGCCGCACGCTGAAGCGCCCGGCGGATCATCATGTGGTCGTGGCGGGGGCCCGTGGGCGTAGCGAAGGGGTTCGCCGCCTCCGGCACCGCCAGCCGCAGCGTCTCCGACGACGTCGAAGGCTGGATGAACTCCACCGGCCCGCGCTGGGCGATGGGAGCGACATCCGACTTCTGCACCTTGGCAGGTGTCTGGTGGACCTTCAGCTCGTCGGCGGTCATCCCCGCCGGGCCGATGGCGCCGCCGGACGGAGAGACCCACGGGAACCTGCGCACCTGCCGTTTTTGTAGCTCTTCCGCCATGGGCACGACCTCAGCGACGATTATCGCCGAACGGGGCCGGGGGTTGTGGCCGGCTGTTTCTGTTGATTTTGCGGTGACTTACGTCGGCGCCGCTCCTCGGCCGCCTTGGCCTCGCGCTCCTTCAGCTCGTAGACGAAGTTCAGGACCTCGGCGACGGCCTCGTAGAGCTCCTCGGGGATCTCCTCGTCGAGCTCGAGCTTGTTGAGCGCCTGCGCGAGCGGGACGTTTCGCAGGATGGGGACGCCCGCGTCGCGCGCGATGTCCTTGATGGTCTCCGCGTTCTTGCGCATGCCCTTGGCGACGACACGCGGCGCGCCGCCGTTTTCCTTGTCGTACTTGATGGCGACGGCAATGTGAGCAGGGTTCACGACGACAGCATCGGCGTTGGCCACGTTTTGTTGACTCCCATGCAGGATCAGCTCCTCGGCGAGCGCGCGCCGCTCGGACTTCATGTGCGGATCGCCCTCGGACTGCTTGTATTCCTGCTTCACGTCGTACTTCGACATCTTCATGTCTTTCATGAAGACGTGCCGCTGCCAGAAGAAGTCGGCGACCGCGATGATGACGAAGAGGAAGCCGACGCGGACGGCGATGTTGTACATGATCTGCCCGCCGACGGCGACGCCGGTCCACAGGTCGATGCGCGCCGACAACACCACCTCGCGGGCGCTCTCCTTCACGCTGCTGTAGGCCACGTAGCTCACCATGAGGAACTTGATGAGCTGCTTGAGGCTCTCGACGAGCTTCTTCTTGGAGAAGAGGTTCTTGAAGCCGTCGACCGGGTTGAGCTTCTTGATGTCGGGCTTCAGCGGCTCCGCGGTGAAGAGGAAGCCGACCTGCATGTAGTTCGACACGAGCGCGGACACGACGGCGGCGCCGAGGATGGGCGCGCACGCGAGGAACACCGTCCACAGCGCCTGCTGCAGAACGTCGACGACGATGGGGAGGTCGCCACCGCGGCGGACGGCGCTGTCGATGGCCGCCCACAAAAACCTGCGCAGCCGGTCCGCCGTCATGCTGAAGGTGAGCGCCGTCGTCGCAAAGACGATGATGAAGCCGAGGGCCTGGATGGCGTCCTGGCTCTTGGACACCTGGCCCTTGTCGCGCGCCTGCTTCAGCTTTTGCGGCGAGGCCTCCTCGGTCTTCTCGCCGGTTCCGCCGTCGGACATGGGGGCAACATACCGCGCCACGACGTCACCGTGTCCCTGTGCAGGAACGGCCGGCGTGCTATGCGGCACCTCCCACGAGGTGCGCGGTGACGGTTGGCGGCGGCGGCGGCAAGAAGATCCCCCCGGGAGGGCCTCAAAAGGCCCCCAAGCCGCCGTCCACCCCGCCGTCGACGGCGGCGGACCCGGGCAAGACCGAGGCCCCCGACAAGCCGGCCGCGGCCGAGCAGGCGCTGCGCACGGACGCCTTCGAGGGCGGCTTCAAGTCCATGTCTCGCGGCACCACCGACGTCACCCGCCTCGACGCCGTCCTCGAGGGCGCCTTCGCCCACGCCTCCACTCCTTCGGGCATCGAGAGCCTCGTGCGCATGCTCGAGGCCGCGCGCACGCAGCTCGCGGCGGAGCACCGGGCGCTGCGGGAGCAGGCGCAGTCCGCGGTGGAGCGGCTCGTTCAGTCGGGCTTCTCGCCGGCGCAGCTCGACAAGGCGCGCCATGAGCTCCTCGAGCTCCGAAAGAAGATGGCCGCGCTGAGAAAGCGCCTCCACCACCTGCAGCGGCGGCTGAAGACGGCGTTCGCGTCGGCGGGCAAGACCGGCGACGCCAACTTCGCCAAGCTGCTCGGCGCCCAGCTCTCCAAGCTGCGGCAGATGGAGCCGGGCCTGTCGCGGGCCTTGCTCGCGCTGTCCACCATCGAGCAGGCGTACGGCTCCTTCGCCGACGGCTCCACGGCCGTCCTGCGCGTGCACGTCGGCGAGACCGGCGCCGGCCGCCTCGGCGACGCGCTCGCCGCGCTCGCCCCGGGCGCCGCGGTCTCGCTCGCTTCGCTCACGCTCCTGCGCGAGGGCGCCGGCGCCGCGCCCCCGGCCGGCGACGACGTCGACGCCCCCGAAGCCCTCGACGGCCTGCGTGCCCTCACCGACGCCCTCGTGCCGCCCGGTCGCAAGTGACATGTCGTTCCTCGCGCTCACCGACGACGAGCTCGCGCTTCTGCGCTTCACGTGTGACCTGTTCTTCGTCGAGGAGTCCCCGCTGTACGCGCTAGAGCAGGAGCAGCGGGAGCCGGAGGACTACGGCGCCGCGTACCACGCGCTCGTCGAGCGCGGCATCATCGATCCCCACGGCTTCCGCATCACCGACGACGCGCTCAACCGTGTCGCGCCCGTCACGGAGTGCGATGCGCGCGTGATGCACGTGGTGGCGCCGCGCGGGGAGCCGGCGCGGCGCACGGACCATTGGCTCCTCGACGAGATCGCGGTCAGCTACGAGCACATCGACGGCCGCCACGTCTTCGGCACGGACCTCGATCAGGACGAGCTCGTCGAGTCCCTGGCCCGCCACCTGCTGCCGCGCCGCGCGGGCGGCGATCGCCTCGACCTCGTCGTCACCGCGCTCGAGTTCACGGCGCTCGGCGTCCTGCTCGAGTACGTGCGCGGCACCCAGAATCGCGAGGTGCCGCTCCTCGAGGCGCGGCGGATCTTCAAGAAGCCGCCGCCGGAGGAGCAGGCGGCGCCGGCGTTGCCCTTGCTGCTGCCGCGCCGGCCGGCGACGCGCTCCAGGGCCGGCGCGGTCGTCGACGATCCCGCGTGGGACGACGCTGTGCGCTCGCTCCTCGAAAAGGGCGCCTTGCGCCTTCAGGGCACCTCGTTGTGGGTGCACACGAGCCTGATGGACCTCGCCACGCGCGAGCTGTCCGAGCGTCACACCTTCGTGCGCACCGACTTCGGCGAGGAAGACTGGTTCGTGCGGGAGACCACGTTCGTCCCCGTCGAGGGCTCGCTGTTCTTCATCGGGCCGCGCAAAGGCGGCATCGCCATCGAGGAGCTCGACGGCGACCGCATGAGGACGGCGCTCATCGAGGCCGTCGGCTCCCTCGGCCGCGACCGCGTCCCGTCGACCCAGCGGCTCTCGGAGCTGCTGATGCGGGGCGAGCCCGTGAAGGCGTGACGACGTCGTCCTCCACCGCGCGCAGGAGGGCCCCGCGCAGCGGCCGCGACGACGACGGGCGCAGGCGCGGACGTCCCCGCAGCTCGACGAGCGCCTCCTTGCCGCAGCCGTAGCGACGCTCCACGCCCTGCCGGTCCACCATCAGGCCGCCCACGAGCCGCAGCCCGTCGCGCGGCGGCCCCTCGACGTCGGCGGCGCGCGCGAGCAGCAGGTGGCTGTGCTTGAGCACGGTCTTTTTGAGCCCCGAAGCCTTCTCGAGCGCGCGGAACTTCGCCGGCGGCTCCCAAGACAGCTCGCCGTGGCACCAGTCGCCCTCGGTGCGCAGGAGCGGACAAGCCGGCGCGTCCCGGCACGGCGACACCACCACCGCCTCGTGGCGCGCGCGATCCGCGAGGACGTCGCGCACGGCCATCAAGGCCCGCCCATGCACGCGGGTGCCGGGCTCGACGACGAGCACGCGGCCGCCGGGCGCGAGCACGCCGCAGAGCTCCTCGAGCAGCGCCGCGCGCTCGGCCACCGCGCGGCGTGGATCGCCGAGCTCGTTGAGCACGTGCGCGACGATGACGAGGTCGAAGGGTCCGTTCGGCAACGGGCGGCGCTGAACGGGCTCCACGACGAGCCGCACGACGCTGCCGGGGGCGACGGCGTCGAGCACGCCCTGCCCCGCCTGCATCGCGCGCTGGGCGAGGTCCACGGCGACGCTCGGCCCCACGGCGCCCGCGAAGCACCACGCGCCGAGGACGCCGCTGAGCGGGCCGGCGCCGACGTCGAGCACGCGCGGCTGCGCCGGCAGCGTGAGGAGCCCCTCCGCCTGCGCCTGCTCGAGCAGCAGCGCGATCTTGGCCGCGTACTGCGGCAGGAAGAACGAGAGGTAGGCGGCACGCAGCCGGGGGACGGTCAGGTAGTCCGGACGGCGCGCGGCGCGCTCGGCGCCGAAGAGGCGCGAGAGGTGTGCGATGTCGGTGCCGACGCTGCGCGGTTCCGCCCAGGTGGCTTCGACGATGGCGGCGATCCGCTCGTTCATTCGCACAACGGCCCGCGGGCAGAGCCGTTGCTACATACAAGGAGGTGCCCCATGCGCTTTCTGAGACCCGACGATGTGCCCGCGCCGTGGATCATCGAGGAGCTCCGCGACCCGCCTGCGGCTCCCGAGGCCCCGGCGTGGCTCCCGATCCCGGACCTGGAGCCCGCGCGGCCAGCCGAGAACGAGGGGGACGCAAAGCGTCCCCGCGTGGTCGTCATCGACATCTAGCGACCCAGCATCCAGGCTACGCACGTTCGATGTAGTCGCCGGTCCGCGTGTCCACCTTCACCATGTCGCCCTCTTTGGTGAACATGGGGACCATGACCTCGTGGCCGGTGTTGAGCCGGGCCTTCTTGGTGGCGTTGTTGGCGGTGTCGCCCTTCACGGCGGGCTCGGTCTCGGCGATCTGGAGCACCACGTGGTTCGGCAGGTCAACGCTCACGGCCTTGCCCTGGTAGAAGAGGATGGAGACGTTCATGCCGTCGACGAGGAACTTCACCTGGTCGCCGAGCATGTCCTTCTGGATCTCGTACTGCTCGTACGTCTGCGGATCCATGAAGGTGTAGACGTCGGCGGCGGAGAAGAGGAACTGCCCCTCCTTGTCCTCGACGTCGGGGGTCCCGACCTTGTCACCCGAGCGGAACGTCGGGGAGATGGTCTGGCCGGTCACCAGGTTCTTCAGCTTGGTGCGCACGATGGCGGCACCCTTGCCGGGCTTGTGGTGCTCGAACTCGACGATGCTGTAGGGCTGGCCCTCGAACTCGATGCGGAGGCCGCGGCGGAAATCCGACGTGGTGTACATGCGGGGGTGTCTACGGACGGCCCCGGAGCCGGTCAATGGCCTCGAGCGCGAGGACGTAGCCCTGCGGGCCGAGCCCCTCGATCCGCCCCGCGCAGGCCGCCCCCACCGGCGCGTCGAGGCGCCCGCGGGCCGCGGTGTTCGTGAGGTGCACCTCGATGACCGGCACCGGGGCGATGGCCCGCACGGCGTCGGCGAGCGCGAGGCTCGTGTGCGCGTACGCAGCCGCGTTCAAGACGACGCCGGCGGCGGCGCGCGCCTCGAGCACCGCGTCGACGAGCGCGCCCTCGTGGTTGGACTGCAGCGAGCGCACCTCGAGCCCCAGCGCCTTCGCCCGCGCGGCGACGGCGGCGTCGATGTCGGCGAGGGGCGTGGTGCCGTAGACGGTGGGCTCGCGCGCGCCGAGCAGGCCGAGGCTCGGCCCGTGGAGCACCCAGACGAGCGGCGTCACAGCTCGGCGGTGAGCTGGGGGGCCACCACGCGCATCAGGTAGCGGCCCTTCCCCGTGTTGCCGTCGGGGCGCAGGGAGAGCGCGAGGAAGTAGTCCGGCGTCAGCGGGCGCAGCACGGTGATGAGCCCGCTCGTGTGAACGGTGACCTCGCGGATGTCGCCTGCGCCGAGGCCGTCGGCGATGCCGCGCAGTTGCTGTGCGATGGCGCCGAGCTCGACGGCGGCCGTCTGCGGCGCCACGACACCGGGGTCATCAGCCTCGCGGGAGTCGATGGCGATGCCGTCGAAGCCCATGAGGGTGACGCCCACGGCGCCCGGGGTTTCTTTCAGGACGCGGTCGAGGACGTCGGTGAACATGCGCCAAGCCTACTGCGGACAGACCAACGAGGGCAGATCGTTGCCGCTGAAGCAGAGCTTGTCGTTGGGCACGGGGGTGATGGGGTTGCCGGCGTCGTCGTTGCCGCAGTTGGGGGCGGTGATGAGGCAGCCCGCGCACAGCTGCACCGGGAACGGGAACAGCGGCGTGACGACCCGGGCGTTGCCGGTGGTGTTCCCGACGAGGCGCATGTTGACGATGATGCGCGCCGTGCCGCCGGCGGCGATGGCGCCCGCGATGAACGGCTCGCTCTGCAGGAGCACCGCGTCGCCGCGGGTGACGCCCGTGGCGAAGACCGCGGCCTCCGACAAAAGCTGCGTCTGCTGGTTGAACACGACGCCCGCGACGCCCGTGGTGCGCACGCTCTTGTCGTTCACCGGGGTGCCCTCGACGTTGCCGAGCTGGAGCTGGTCGGCGCGGTCCTCGTCGGTGCTGAAGAAGACCTCGGACTCCGTGAACGTGATGATGTTGTTGTCGGTGTTGCCGTAGTTCTTGAAGTTCGGGGACGCGGTCTTGTCCTGCGTCAGGTCCTGCGTGCTGAACGTCGACGGGAGGTTGGTGGCGACCTTCAGGGGTAGGATGAGGTCGGATGCGTTGTTGGCGTTGGTGCCGATGTCGAGCAGCGCGGTGGCCTGAAAGACGTTGTCGCCGGCGGACGCGGTGCAGTCCGGCGCGGTCACCCCGAGCACACCCTCGATCACGGTCTCCCCCTCGTCGTCGGCGGCGCAGCCGCCGAGGGCGGTGCCCAGGGCGAGCACCAGCAGGGACAGGGGCAGGAACGGGGGCTTCGCCATGGGAATCTCCTGAACGTCACCGGACTGTCTGAGGATAGCGGACCGGAGCGGGCGGTGCACCGCGGCGCCGCTCGGACGAGTGGCGGAGCTCATAGACCACCCGCCGTCGGCGTGGCGGAGCGCCGGTTCACGATGCGCGGCGTGATGAACACGAGCATCTCGGTGCGGTTGTCGCTCTCGCTCACGCTCTTGAAGAGCCAGCCGATGATGGGAATCGACCCGAGGAACGGCGTCTGCTGGTAGGCCGTGCCCTGGTTGCGCGTGTAGATGCCGCCGATCACGGCCGTGTCGCCGTCACGCACCAGCATCTCCGTCTCGGCCTGCTTGGTCTGCACCGGCGGCGGCGCGCCCGCCACCTGCTTGCCGAAGTCCGGGACGTCGTTGGTCATGTTGATGGTCATCAAGATGGAGCCGTCGGCCGTGACGTGCGGGGTGACGTCGAGCTCGAGGGCGGCCTTGACCGTCTGGATGGTGAGCGTGTTGGCGGTGGCGATGGGGACGGCGATGTCCGTGCCCTGCGTGATGCGCGCGCGCTTGTTGTTGAGCGTGGTGACGCGCGGCGCCGAGATGATCTTCGCCTGGCCGGAGGCCTCGGCGGCCGTGAGACGGGCGTTCAGGAAGCCGAGGTTGCCGATGGAGCCGAGGTTGAGGCCCACGCCCGACGTCGTGCTGTTGGCGGGGAGGTTCACGGCGAAGTTCGACGGGAACAGCACGCCCGGGGTGGGCGTGCCGCCGAGGCTCGCCACGTCGTCCGCGCCGCCGACGACGCCGATGTTGTTCGGGAACACGAGCCCGGTGGGGTTGCCGCCGCGCTGCGAGAAGAAGAGCCCGCCGCCCCACTGGATACCGAGGGTGCGCGAGAACTGCGTGGTGCCTTCCACCATGCGCGCCTCGATGAGCACCTGCGGCGTCTGCGTGTCGAGGGTGCGCACGAGGCGCTCCGCCTGGTCGAGGTTGTCGCGGATGTCTTCGACGATGATGACGTTGGTGCGGTCGTCGACGGTGACCTTGCCGCGCGCCGAGAGCAGGCCCTGGACCTGGTCCTTCATCTCCTTGGCGACGGCGTAGTTCACGGGGATGAGGCGCACCGTGGTCGGGAGCTTCTTCTCACGCTCCTCGGCGAGCTTGAGGCGCGCCTCGCGCTCGTCGTCGAGCTTCTTCTGCGGGACCACGCGGATGATGCCGCCGCGGGTCTCCTGCCCGAGGTCCTTGGTCTTGAGGATGACGTCGAGCGCCTGATCCCACGGGACGTTCTTGAGCTTGAGGGTGACCTTGCCCTTGACGTCCTCTGCCACGACCACGTTCTTGCCGCTCACGTCGCCGATGAGGCGGATGACGTTGACGATGTCGGCGTCCTGCAGATCGATGGTGATCTTCTTTCCGTGGTAGCGGGCGGCGGCGAGGCCGGTGCTCGCCAGCGACAGCGACGTGGAGCCTGTGGAGAACGGCGCCGCCGAGGGCTGCACGCGCTCCGACGCGGACGCCACCGCGCGCGACGCGGCCGGGCGGACGTCCCAGTACACCGCGCCGTCCTTCTGCCACACGCTGTGCTCGACGTCCTCGTTGAGGACGAGACGCATACGCACCGAGTCCTTGCGGTTGTCGTCGCGCGTGACGACGACGTCGCGCACGGGCCCGCCGGACAGGCCGCGGGAGCCGAGGAGGCGGGAGGACGCGCGCACGCCGTCGAGGGCGATGACCTTCTCGTCGGGCGCGTTCTTGACGGTGCGCACCGCGACGGCGCCACCGACGTCTGCCTTCAAGCGCCAGAAACCGTTCTTCTTGTCGAACGAGAGCGCGCGGAGCTGGACCGCGGCCGTCTTGGGCGCCTTCGCGCTGGAGGCGAACAGGATGGCGATGCCTTCTCCCGTGCTGGCGACGTCGTACTTGGGCAAGCCGTCGCGCGCGTCGAGCACGACGCGGACGTGATCGTCGTAGCCCCAGGTGCGCGCGCCCTTCATGGCGCTGCCGGAGAACGACGGCGCGAGGCCCTTTTGCACCGTGACGCCGTAGATATCGACGACGAGGCGCGCCGGGTCCTGCGCCTCCTCGACCTCGTAGCGCGCCACCTCGCCGTCCGTGCGGATGCGCACCAGCGAGCCGTCGCCCTGCTCGCGCGCCTCGACGCCGAGGATCTCGCGCGCCTTCTGCGCCGGGCCGTCGTCCCCGCTGAGCTCGATGACGGGCGCGTCGTGCGCCGCCGCCGGCGCCGCGGCAGGCGTGGTCGCCGGCGACGCCGCGGGCGCCGCCGCGGAGACGGCGTGCGCCTTGAGGACGACGGCGTCACCCACGGCCTTGGCGTCGAGCTCGACGTCGCCCTTGAGCACGATGACGACGCGGCCCACGGGGCCCGTGCGCCCGCGGAACTGCGTGGTGGTCACCGCGGTGACGAGGCCGTCGAAGTGTGTGGGGATGCGCGTGGCCGCCACGTCCGCGTCGGGCATGTCGACCACGACGCGCGTGGGGCTCGACAGCCGGAACAGCGAGAACTGCGGGACACGGCTGCCGCGGATGGCGACCTCGACGGAGTCGCTTGTCGGCGACGTGACCTCGACTGCCTCGACGGTGTTGCGACCGGAGCTTGAGGCGTCGGCGCGTGCCGCTGCTGGAGCGAGCGCGAGGGCGGCGGTGACCAAGAGGACGGAACGCATGCACTCTCCCGATCTCGGGATCCCGCGCGTCGGCGCTCGGGATCTGGGGCTTCTGTCCAAGCTCTGACGGATCCGCATCGATCGCAAGTTTTTGTCCGCGGATCGGCAAAAGCGAACGGGGCCTTGCGGGCCCCGTTCTGCGACGATGTAGGACTCTCTGCACCCGCCGACGAGCGCGCCCCTACTTCTTCTTCGTCGTCTCTTCGTCGAGCTTCAGCTCCTTGAGCTGCGGGATGCGCTTGCCGGTGAAGTCGCGGAACTCCTCCTGCACCACGATCTCGCCTTGGCGGATGTGCTTCACCTGCCCGAGGCGCTTGCCGATCAGCGTGCCGATCTTCACGGTGTGGCCGCGACCCGTGGGGTCCTCGACCATCGCCATCGGGGTCGCGGTGCCGACGACGACGGCGACCAGCTTCAGCTTGTCGAGGTCGATCTTCTGGAGCTCCGTGAGGTTGGCCTGGTCCTGCTGCTCGTTTTGCGAGAGCTCGTCGAAGTACGTCTTGAACGGGTCTCGCCGGTTCACCGCGTTGAAGGTGTACGAGAGGTCCTGCTGCTTGGGCTCTTCGGCGGCGGCCTCGGCGGCGGCCTCGGCCTTCTTGTCGTCCGCCTTCTTCACCACCGGCGCCGAGACGTCGCTGTCGTCTCCGCAGGCGACGGCGGCGAGGACGGTGCACGCGGCGAGCGCGGTGAGGATGATTCTACGCATGATGGATCACCCGCCCTTCTTTGCGGCGGCGGGCGCCGGCGTCTTGTCGAGGAAGCGATACGTCGTGGCCGTGAAGCTCGAGCCGACGACGATCTTCTTGTTCTCCAGCTTTGGCTGGTTCATCTGCAGATCGTTGACGTTCACGATACGCGGCATCTTGGCGAGGCGGTCGAAGAACACCGCGATCTCGTTGTAGCTGCCGCGCACCGACATCTTCACGGGGAGCTGGGCGAAGTCACCCTGCTGCGACTCCGGCTGGTTCTCGAAGCGATCGAGCCGCAGACCCGACTGCTGCGCCTCGTACGCGATGTCGCGCAACAGCTTCGGGATCTCGGCTTGCTTCGGGAGCTGCTCTTCCGCTTCCCGCAGGCGCTGCTTGAGGCGCTCGACCTCGCGCATGAACTGCGTGCGGTGCTGCGCCTGTTGTTGGAGCTTCAGGAGCTGCGCCTCCTGCTTCTCGATGCGCGCCTGGTTGTCGTCCATGGTCGCCATGGCGGGATCGACGTCCATGAAGTACGCGCCGATGGCGACGAGGACGACGATGATGCCGACCGCAATCAGCTTCTGCTGCAGCGGGATCTTGGCGAAATTCTCGAGGAGCTTCTCCATCTGATCACCCCGCCGAGTAGTTGACCTTGCAGCCAACTTCGAAGTTGTAGACGCTGACGCCCTCGCGGACGTCGGCCTGTGTGAACTTGAGCTGCACGTTGGAGAAGTACGGCGACTTCTGCATGACGCGCATGAACTCGGAGATGTCGGCGTTGTCGATGGCGGAGCCCGTCATCGACAGGTTGCCGCCCGCCTCCCTGAAGTTGGTGAGCCACACCCGCTTGGGGATGGCGTTGGACAGCTCGTCGAGCACGCGCACCGGGCCGCGCTTGCCCTTCTCGAGCTTGTCGATGACGGCGAGCTGGTTGAGGAGCCGCGACTTCTGCTGGTCGAGCTCCTTCACCTCGCCGATGATCTTCTCGAGACGTTTGATCTCGGATTGGCTGTCGGCGATCTTCTTTTCCTGCTCGGCGAGCTTGTTCGCCATGGCGAAGTGGACGATGGCCACGACGAGCAGGGTGAACACCACCACGCCGCTCATGGCCACGAGCTGATAGATGCTCGTGTTCCGCTTCTTCTTGGCGCGTACCGGAAGAAGGTTGATGCGAATCATGCTTTACCTCTCGTCGCCCGAGCGAAGGGCGAGTCCGACGCTCACTGCCGCCACAGGTGCCTGCGTGCGAAGGAAGTTGGGATCGAGACCGCGCGCGGCGATGTCGATGTTGCGGAACGGGTCCACGCTCTCGACCGGCACGCCCGTCTTGGCCTCGACCGCCCGCGAGAGCGCGGGGACCTTGGCGCAACCGCCGCTCAGGTAGATGCGGTTGATGGACGCGTCCGCCGACGTGGCCGCATAGAAGTCGAGCGAGCGCTGCACGTCGTTGGCGATGGTCTCGGAGACCTGCTGCATGACGCGCTCGACCTCTTGCGGGACGACGCTGTCCTGGTCGTTGCCGCCGCCGCCGATCTTGAGCGCCTCCGCCTCGTCGTACGAGACGTTGAGCTGCTTCTGGATCTCGTCGGTGTACTGGTTGCCGCCCTGCGCGATGTCGCGCGTGAAGGCGCTGACGCCGGAGTGAACCACGTTGATGTTCACGACGCTGGCGCCGACGTTGATGAGCGCCACCGTCTCGCCCACCGGCAGGTTGTAGTTGATCTCGAAGGCGTTCTGCACCGCGAACGAGTCGACGTCGACGACGTGGGCGAGCAAGCCGGCCTCGCGCACCACGTTGATGTAGTCGTTGATCATGTCCTTCTTGGCGGCCACGAGCAGGACGTCCATCTGGCCCTGGTCGTTGTGGTCGTTGAGGATGGACACGTCGATGTTGACGTCGTTGATGTCGAACGGGATGTACTGCTCGGCTTCCCACTGGATGCTCTCGTCGAGCTCCTCGCGCGTCATCACGGGCAGGTTGATCTTCCTGAGGATGACGCTGTGGCCGGACACCGACACGGCGACGTCGCGCACCTTGATCTTCTGCGAGGCGATGAGCTCGCGCACCGCGTCGACGACGGCGGTCTGGTTCATGATGGAGCCGTCGACGATGGCCTCGGGCGGCAGCGGGATGATCCCGAAGCACTGCAGCTGGTAGCTGCGCCGTGACTCCTTGAGCTGGCAGACCTTGACGCTCGACGAACCGATGTCGAGGCCGATCAGGTTACCCTTCGCCATCTTCCTGTCCCTTCTCGAAGACTTTGTCCTTCTCCTCGACGGTCATGCCGAGGGCGAGGATGATCTTCCGCTTGGTGTCCATGCGGCACGGCATGCCGGCTTCGACGCGATCGATGGTGAGCGCCGAGAGCCCCGCCTTGCGCGCCAGCTCCGCCTTGCTGAGGAGCCGCTCGTGGCGCAGCTTCTTCACGTTGTTGCGCATCTTCTCGGATGGCGTGGGGTGTTCCGCAGTCATCGCGCACCAGCCTATCAGAGACCACAAAAACGCCGCAAAATACCCTATCACTCCGCGCGTAATGCGTTGATTTCTCAACAGATCGACTGAGACAGTCAATCGATCCCGAGGCCAAACCAGGGCAGAACGCGGGCGAGGACCGCATCGCCGAAGAATGCAGCCTCGAGAGCGCCCAACGCCAGAAAAGGGCCGAAGGGGACCGCGCCGCGCGGCGGGATCCAGTCGTCGGTCTCGCTGACGGGCTTGTCTCCCTCGAGGTGTCCGCGCGATCGAAGGATGAGCCCGACGACGGCGCCCTGGAGCGATCCGAGGAAGAGCACGAGCGGGAGCATGCGCCAGCCGAGGAAGGCCCCGATGCCCGCGAAGATGAGCGGGTCTCCCCAGCCCATGGCCATCTGATCGCCGTCGAGCTTGCCGGTGCGCCGGAAGATGCCGGTGAACACGACGACGATGCAGCCGAGGCCCAGCCCTGCCCCCGCGGCGCCGATGAGGCGGTCGATGAGATCGCGGTAGCTGTCCGTGAGGATGGCGCGGCCGCCGCCGATGACGAGGCCGGAGGATAGGAGCGCGATCCACAACGGGTGCGGCACCGTCCACGTGTCGAGGTCGACGAAGGCGATGGCGACGAGGATGAAGACGAAGACGTAGAGCTCGAGGGAGGGGACGCTCCAACCGAAGCGCGCGACCGCCGCCATGGCGGCGACACCCATGATCGCCTCGACGAGCGGGTAGCGCGGCGAGATGGCGACGCCGCACGCGCGGCACCTGCCGCGCAGCAGGATCCACGACAGCACCGGGATGTTGTCGCGCGCAGCGATCTGCGTCTTGCACTTGGGGCAGCGCGAGCGCGGCGTGACCACGCTCAGCCCCTCGGGCACGCGCGCGATGACGACGTTCAGGAAGCTCCCCCAGGTCGACCCGATGACGAAGGCCCACAGGAGGGAAACCGCGGCCACGGTGGGCGGCAGATCCGCCGGGCGCGCCAGCAGCGAGCGCAGGTCGTCCATCGCCGGCAGCATACGATCTTTGCGCGCCGCGACCGGATCGTCGGACGTTTCCTCGTCGGCCGAGCGCTTGTCAGCCCGCAGAGTCCGCGACGAGGCGGCCGAGGGCGGCGAGGCCGGCGGTGAAGGCGTGGCCGGCGCCGGGGATGGTCTGCACCCACAGGCCCGCCTGGCGCGCGGCGGCGGCGAGGCGCCCGGGCGGCGCGAGCGTGTCCTCGGCGCCGGCGACGACCGTCACCCGCGCCCCCGACGACGCGAGCGCCTCGAAGTCCACCGGGAAGCGATCGATCACGGGGGCGACGAGCACCACGCGCTCGATGTCCGGGTGACGCGCGCCGACCAACGCCGCCACCGACGCGCCGAAGGAGTACCCGACCAGGGCGCGCGCCCCGGCTTGCTCGACGGCGCGCTCGAGGTCGGCCGCCGCCTCGGCGACGTCGGCGCGCGCCACGCCGCTCGATGCCCCGACGCCGCGCCAGTTGAAGCGCAGCGTCGGGTGGCCGCAGCGCGCCAGACACCAGACGATCTCGGCGAGCACGGCGCTGTCCATGCTCCCTCCGAGCGCGGGGTGCGGCGACGCGAGCACGACGGGCGAGGCGGGCTCGCTCCCCGCACCCGACTGCGTGAGACCTTCGAGGACGGTGTCGCCGCACTGGACGAGCGTCATCCGCTCGAGGACCTGCCCGCGCTCAACCATCCTCGAGGGCCTGCTCCAACGAAGCCGCCCCCTCGCCGAGCTCGTACAGGGACAGCGCCGCGCACAGGCGCACCCGCGCGACCGGATCCTGCAACGCGCGCTCGAGCTCCGCGGCGGCGCCGCTCGCCCCGAGGCGTCCCAGGGCGCGCGCGGCGGCGGCGCGCACGCCCGCGTCGTCGTCGGCGAGGGCCGCGCGCAGCACGCCTTCGCCGCGGGGATCGCCGAGGCGGCCGAGCGCCTCGGCCGCCGCCGCGGGCGCGAAGCCCTGCTCGAGCGCGGCGACGAGCCAGGGGACGACGGCGCGGTCGCCGACGCGCCCGAGGGCCCAGGCCACGGCGGCGCCGACGCCCGCGTCCTCGGTCTTGAACGCTTCGATGAGGTTCGGCACCGCCGCCCGCTCGGGGAGCCGCCCGAGCACGACGGCGGCGCCGATGACGACCCGCGGGTCGCTCGAGCGCAGCGACTTCACGATCTCCGGCAGGAGCTTGTCGCGCCCCAGCCGCACGAGCGCCGCCAACGCCGCGGCGCGCACCTGCGTGTCGCGGTCGCCCGCGCGCGTCCGCAGCGCCTTCATCGCGCGCACGTCGCCGGCCAGGCCGAGGGCGTCGGCGGCGTCGACGCGCACCCGCGGATCGGCGTCTTCGAGGAGGACCAGCAGATCGTCGACGGAGCCCGGCGTCGGCGCCCGCTCGTCGACGAGCGAGGCGTCCACCGCGCGCACGCGGTCGAGCAGATTGGCGGGGTCCGTCATGAGCGAGGGGACACTAGCAGAGGCCCGGGCGCGGAGCGCGTGAACGTGCGCTCCGCGCCCGGGCCCCGGAACGAAGGAAGGCCCCGTCTCCGGGGCCCTCCTCCGACTCAAAGCGAGCGTGAGCTCACTTCTTCTTCTTCTTGGCGGCCTTCTTGGCCTTCTTCTTCGTGGCCTTCTTCTTGGCCTTCTTCTTCGTCGCCTTCTTCTTCGTCTTCTTCTTGGCCTTCTTCTTCGCGGCCTTCTTGCTGCGCTTGCGCTTGCGGGCGGTGCCGCCGCGCGACGCCACCGAGCGGCTCACGTCGCCCTGCTTGTCGAGGTAGTAGATGAAGCCGTCTTCACGCTTCACGTCGGTCTTGAGCACCACCTCGGGCTTGTCGCCCGGACGCTTCTTCTGGCCGCCACGCACCATGCGCGTGCGCATGATGTTGCCGTTGTCGAAGTAGTAGAGCCAGCCGGGCTCGCGCTGGATGCCCGCCTTGAAGACCTTCTCGGGATTGGCCATTGAGTTCTCTCTCCTGTCGCGGGGAGTCTCGTCCACGCGTTTGTTTCGCGCCCGGCCTCGATCTCTCGACGTCACCGAACGACGAGGCACATCATGCGCGGAACCCGTTCGCGCGTCGATGATCCCGTGCGGCGCGCGCCTGGGTCGAACTTCCCTCGACGCAGCGCCCCGGGGCGGCAGAGGGCGGCGGCGGCGAAGCTCGTCGTGGAGCCGCTCAATTCCCACACTTTTTCCACAGGTTGGCGGATCGATCTTCGTGATCGATCTCAGATCGATCTCGACCACCGATCGCTCGATCACACGGAAGCTCCGCTGGGGACAGAGTTGCGTGATTGCGTTATTTATCGACCTCGAGCCACGACTATTTACGCAACTCTGTCCCCAATCCCGCTGCGAGGGCGCGCCCGGGGCACGCCCGGACCTCGCTGCGCGCTCGTCGTTGCGGTTGCGGCCGCCCCGGACGGCGGCTATGCGGGGGCATGCTCGACCTCCCCGGACAGGAGCGCGTGGTGCGCGCGTTGACGAACGCGCGGCAGGGTGACCGGCTGGCGCACGGCCTCCTGTTCGCCGGGCCCGCCGGCAGCGGGCGCGAGCGCGCCGCCCGCGGCCTCGCGGCGGGGCTGGTCTGCGAGCGCCAGGCGATCCCGTTCGGCTGCGGGGAGTGCCGCGCCTGCCGCAGGGCGGTCGCCGGCAACCACCCCGACGTCCACGTGTTGATGCCCGAGGCGGAGGCCGTCCGACGAGGCCTCGCGCAGCCCGACGGGAAGAAGCGCCCCTCGCCGGACATCCTCGTCGACGCCGTCCGAGAGCTCGCCGTGCGGCTGCGCATGACCGCGTACGAGGGCGGCGCCCGCGTGGCCATCATCGTCGACGCGCACCGGATGAACGCCAACGCCCAAAACGCCCTCTTGAAGACCCTCGAGGAGCCCGCGCCGTCGACGTTCCTGGTGCTCATCGTGCCTCACGAGCGCACGGTCCTGCCGACCATCGCCTCCCGCTGCCTGCGCGTCTTGTTCGCGCCGGTGCCGGCGAGCCCCGTCGAGCCCTCCGCCGCAGGCGAGGGCCTCCTGCGCGCGCTCCTGTCGGGGTCGGCGCTCGAGCGGCTCGACGCCGCCGAGGGGCTCGGCAAGGAGCGCGCAGACGTGGACGCCGCGCTCAAGGACCTCCAGCGCCGGATCGCCGACGCCGCGCGTGCCGACGCCGCGCGCGCCGACGCCGCCGGGGGGTCCGCCGGCGCGCTCCCCTGGCGCACGGGGGCCGCGCTCCTCGAGCGCGTCGCCGCGGCGCGCGCCGCCATCGCCCAGAACGCGTCGGTGCAGCTCTGCCTCGAGGAGCTCTTGCTTTCGGGAACGGCGCCGACACGCTAGAGGAACGTCGTGGCGAAGGACCTCCTCAAGTGGGCGGCGGTGTTGAGCGTCCCCGCGCTCTCGTTCGTCGTGGGCGCCGTCGCCCTGCCCCACCCGAAGCCCGTCTCCGAGGAGAAGGAGTCCGTGGACCGTGAGGCGCTCGGGGCGGCGGTGTCGCGTATCCGGCCCTCGCCCAGGAGCACGGTCGACGCCGAGCTCGGCGACGCCGTCAAGGTGCTCGGGGCAGACTGCCCTCAGGACGCGTTGTCCCGCGGGGCGCGGCTGTCGTGCCGCTTCTACTTCGAGGACACCGCCGAGCTCGACCGCGACTGGATGATCTTCGTGCACATCGACGCGCGCCGGGGCTCCTACCGCATCCACGGCGACCACTTCCCGGTGCACGGCAAGTACGCGACCACGCTGTGGCAGCCCGGCGACTTCATCGGCGACGACTGGTCCTCGACGGTGCCGCGCGACGCCGCCCCCGGCGTCTACGACGTGTGGATCGGCTTCTACATCGGCGATGAGCGCCTGCCGTTTTCCGGCGGGGACCCCGCGGCGCACGACAAAGACAACCGCGTGCGCGTGGCGACCCTCGTGGTGGAGTGAATGCTCGTCGCCCTGGACCTCGGCGGGGTCATCGCCGACGTCGACCACACGAACGTGGACCGCGCCCTCGGCATCGACGCCGCCGCCCGCGAGCGCGCCTTCTTCGACGGAGGTCTGCACGACGGGCTGACCGTGGGCGCCGTGGACGGCGAGACCTTCGCGCGCGCCGCCGCCGAGCGGCTCGCGCTGCCGCCGGCGCAGGTGCGGGCGGCGTGGGCGCTGGTGGTGAACGTGACGACGGCGGGGCGCGCGCTCGTCGACGAGCTCCTGGCTTGCGGAGCGACCGTACACCTGTGGAGCAACACCGACCCGATTCACCTCGAGCGCATGCGGGCGCAGCTCCCCGCCGGCGTCGGCGCCCGGACGGCGTCGTACGTCCTCGGCGCGATGAAGCCGCAGCCGGCGTTCTACGCGCGCGCGCGCGCGCTCGGCGAGCCCGCGGTGTTCCTCGACGACCTGGAGGCGAACGTCGCCGCCGCGCACGCCGCGGGGGTGACCGCGCGCGTGTGTCGCGGCGCCGCCGAAGCCCGGGCGATCCTTGTCTCGCTCGGCATCGTTCCCGCTCGCTGAGGGGCGCCGGCGTCTGAGGCCCGTGCTCGCGCGCAGCGGCGGCGGCGCGACGTGCGGCCATCGGCCCCACGGAGAGCTGCAGCACCTCGAGGTTCGCCCCCGCCGCTGGCGCGGTGTAGGGTGCGCGCGCCATGCGCTCCTTCTCCCTCGCCGCCGTCGTCATCGCCGCGCTCGCCACGCCGGCGCACGCGCGGCCGCGGCTCGCGGTCCTCGTCGTGTTCGATCAAATGCGCGCGGTGGAGATGGACCGCTACGCGGCCTTCTTCGGCCCCGGCGGCTTCGGCGGCCTCGACGGCGCCCGCTTCGACGCCTTCTACGCGTACGCCGGCACGGAGACCGGGCCGGGGCACGCCACCCTCGCCACGGGCGCCAACCCGAGCATCCACGGCATCGCCACCAACACCTGGCTCGAGGACAAGCACCGGCACTACGTCGTCGACGACCCCGCGTTTCCCGTGCTCGGCGCCCCCCCGGGCAAGGACGGCACCGTCCCCGGCCGCAGCAGCAAGAGTCTCCTCGCCCCCACGCTCGGCGACGCCATGAAAGCCGACTCCTTCGGCAAGGCGCTCGTCGCCACGGTGAGCCTCAAGGATCGCGCGGCCATCCTCACGGGCGGCCGCTCGGCGGACATCGCCGTCTGGTACGAAGCCGCCATCGGCCGCTTCACGACGTCGAAGGCCTATGCCGACACGCTCCCCAAGTGGCTCGAGGACGCCGGCGCCGCGCTGCCACGAAAGACCATGGCCACCGGGACGTGGTCGCCGCTGCCGGTGCCGCGCGGCCTCGAGCGCCTCGTGCCCGAAGACGATCGCCCGGGCGAGGGCGTCCGCGGCGGCCCCTGGGGCGCCACGTTTCCCCACGACATCAAAAGCGCCGACGACAACGACAAGCGCGCGCTCTACCGGGACACGCCCCAGTCGATGGATGACACGTTCGCCATCGCCTTGGACGCCGTCGACGCGCTCGGCCTCGGCAAGGACGACGAGCCCGACCTGCTCGTCGTGAGCATCTCCAACACCGACTACATCGGGCACAATTTCGGGCCGGAGAGCCTCGAGCAGCTCGACATGCTCCGCCGCGCGGATTCTCGCGCTGCGCCGCTTCATCGACGGCCTCGAGCACCGGCTGTTGGCGCGCAGCTTCGTCGTCGCCGTCACGGCCGACCACGGCTCCGTCCCCGTGCAGCTCGCCGCCGAGGGCGCGCGCTGGCCACACGGCATCGTCATGATCGACGACGTCATCGCGGCCGCGCGCGCGGGCGCCGAGAAGGCGCGCCCCAAGGACGGCGGCAAGCGCGTGCTCGGTTTCCATCCGCCGGAGATTTTCGTCGACACCGACGGCCTCTCGCCGCCCGACAGGCGCGCCTTCTTCGACGGCATCCTCGGCGCCGTCGACGGCGTCGCCGGCGTCGCGCGCGCCTACGACCTCAGCCGTCCCGGCGACGTCGACCCGCTCGAGCCGCTCATGCGCGCCTCGTACTTCCCTGGGCGGCAGTCGCCGCTCGCGGTTCGCCAGGCGCCGCGCGTGGTGTTCATGGACGACCCGAACAAGATGGGGACCGATCACGGCACGCCGTACACCTACGACCGCCGCGTCCCCGTCATCCTCTCGGGGCCCGGCGTGCGCCGCGGCCGCTACGCGCAGCCGATCGATCCGCGCGACATCGCGCCGACGCTCGCGTTCCTGCTCGGCGTGCCGCCGCCGGACATGTGTCAGGGAAAGCCGGTCCCCGCCGTGGGGAATTGACCCGGCCTCGTGCGCTGCGGATCGATCAAGCGCGCTTGCGTCAGCGGCCGAGGGAGCGGAGCATGGACGCGACGTCGTCCTTGCTGAAGCGCTCGCCGTGGACCTCGATGTCGCGCGGCGGCTCGGGATGAAGCGGCGTGCCAGGGACGTCGGCGACGCCCGACCACCAGGGCTTTCGCTTCTCGGCGCGCACCTGGTGCACGCGGCGCCCGCCCGTGGAAGGCTCGATGGCGACGGGCATGGCGAGCAGACGCTCGACGTCGCTGCGGCGCTCGAAGCGATCGCCGAGCTCGTCGAGGACAGACTTGACCTCGGCGGGCGTGGCGCCCGTGGTCTTCATCAGATCCTGCAGCTTGCCCACATCGAGCCCCTGCTCGATGGCCCGCCGGATCTGCTCGCGCCTGCCTTCGATCTTCATCCGATGCGTGATACCTGCATCGCCCGGGTTTTGGCGAGACCCGGCGTGGATTTCCCGGCGCAGCGTGTGCCGAACGGGGCGCCGGACGGAGTGGTCGTGGCAGGCATTCGCATCGACTGGGTGCTCCTCGAGACGGCCTTCGAGAGCCATGCGCCCGACGTCACGAGCTGGTTGCACAAGACGACCGGCGAGATCGCCACGCTCTCCGCGGACACCGAGGACGAGGAGCGCACCCGGGTCACGACCGACCCATCGTGGATCGAGATCCAGCCGGTGCCCTCGCGCGAGCAGTACCGGATGATGGAGCGGTTCATCGACACCGTCTCGCACACGCCGCTCAAGGAGCGCCTCCAGGACTCCATCGTCGGCAAGGGCGCCTTCCGCCGCTTCAAGGACGTCATCAGCCGCTTCCCCGACGAGCGCAAGCGCTGGTTCGCCTTCCGTGACGTGCTGCTGCACCGCCACATCCTCGACTGGTTGAAGGACGCCAAGCTCGAGATCGTCGAGATGCCGGCGTGGAGCCTCGAGCTCCCGTCGACGCCGGCGCCGGGCGAGCCGGCCACCGAAGAGGGCGCGCCGGAGACGTCGGCGGAGCAACAGGAAAAGCAGGAGGCGGAGGAGCTCCGCGCTTACCTGCTTGCGTGGGCCCGCGCGCACGGCGAGGAGTATCACTACCTCTTCGGGCCTGCCGCGTTCGAGCGGCTCGCGAGCGACATGGCCCACGAGTTCAACTTCTTTCGTCGACGGAGCACGAGCACGTGAGCGAGCAACCCGCCAAGCACTTCATCACCGCGGGCGCGCACCGCGTCTGTTACGTCGAGGGCGGCAAGCCCGGCATGCCGCGGGCGATCTTCCTGCACGGCTGGATCGCCAGCCACCAGCTCTATCGCAAGGTGTGGAAGGAGCTCGGCGAGCTCTTCCACTTCCACGCCCTCGACCTCGTCGGCTTCGGCGACTCCGACAAGCCGGACCCGGGCACCGCCGCCTACGATCCGCCCTTCTATGCGGAGAGCGTCCGCGCCTTCGCCGACGCCGTCGGCCTCACCGAGCCGTTCACGCTCGTCGCGCAATCCATGGGCGGCATGGTGGCCACGGAATTCGCCATTCGCTTCCCCGAGCGGGTCAAGCAGCTCGTGCTCGTCGACAGCGCCGGCATCGAGGTGCCACCGCCGGTGCTCGGCCGCATCCTGCAGGCGCCGGTCATCGGGAAGCCGCTCTTCATGGCGCTCGGCGGCACGCGCAAGGCGCTCAAGGACTTCCTCGTCAACGACGTCTACTTCGTCAAAGAGGTCTTCGAGGACGCGGTCCTCGAGGACATGCTGCGCGTGCAACGCCAGCCCGGCGGCAAAGAAGCGGCGTACGCCGCGCTCACGCGCATGGTGTCGCCGCGCGTGTACAAGACGTTCCAGACGCGCTTCGAGGACGTGAAGGTGCCGACACGCCTGGTGTGGGGAGAGAAGGACAAGCTCTTCCCCCTCGAGACCTGCGGGCGCGCCATCGAGAAGAAGATCAGCGGCGCGCGCCTGCACGTCGTCGGCGGCAGCGGCCACGAGCCGCCGGTGGAGCGGCCGGCGGAATTCATGACCGCCCTGCGCGACGCCGTCACCTGAGGCGCGTAGGGCAAAGTCGGGGCGACACCCACCTCCTCTCACCGTGTCAAGGTTGACGCGTCCCGGGTTCGCACGGACACGGTTTCGGCCGCGCGCCGGCGAAACGACGCGCGCCTCTGCGCTTCCGCTCCGCGTTCCATGGCCGCGCGCATGCGCGCTGTGATCGGCGTCGCGCGCCGAAGCGCGTTGGCCTCGCTCGTGCATTGAACCCACGCACCAGGGAGAGCGACACATGCACACCACCAAGCGCGCCACCAAGACCATCCGCACCACCGTCGGGGAGCTCGCCGCCGCCTTCTACGAGGCCGCGCTCGCCGAGCTGAAGGACGAAGTCGCCGCCGCCCGCGTCGCGCAGCGGATGGTGCAGGACGCCGTTCGCCAGCGCCGCGTCCTCGTCTGAATAGCGGCCTGTGGCCTCGGAGCGGTACAAACGCGACATGCTGCGCGTACGCATCGAGGCCCCGTCGAGCCCCTTCTCCGTGGAGCGGCTCGCCGCAGGCGTCGCGCGGTTGCGCGACGCCGGTTGTGACGTCGACGACAGCCACGCGGGCCCGCGAGGGCGGCACGCGTACCTGAACGGCAGCGACGTCGAACGCAAGAAGTCCCTCGAAAGAGCTCTCCACAGCGATGTCGATGTCGTGTGGCTCGCCCGCGGCGGCTACGGCCTGAGCCGCATCGCGGGCGGAATCACCGTGCCCCGCCGCGGCCCGGTGGTGTGCGGTTTCTCCGACGCCACGGCGCTTTTCGCACAGCTCAGCGGCACAGGCGTCCCGTGCGTACACGGCCCGCTCGCGACCACGATCGCGGCGGAGCCCGACGACTCCTTCGCCCACTGCCTCGACGTCCTCATGCGCCGCGCCAAGGGGAAGCGACTGCCCGTGCAGCTCGAAGAGAGCGTCGACGTCGACGGCACCCTGTTCGCGGGGAACCTCTGCGTGCTCGCGCACCTGTGCGGGACGCCGTCGATGCCGAGCCTCGAGGGCAGCATCGTGGTGCTCGAGGAGATCGGCGAGCGGCCCTACCGCATCGATCGCATGCTGACCCAGCTCCGCGAGAGCGGCGCCTTCGTCGGCGTCCGCGCCGTGATCGTCGGGCACCTCACGGACTGCGCCGAGCCCGTCCCCCTCGGGGCGCGCGCGCACGACGTCGGCGGGGGCGCGCGCGACCCGGCGCCCGCGCCGCTCGATGTGTTTCGCGAGCGGCTGGGCGCGTTCGGCATCCCCGTCGCCCACGGCATCACCGTCGGCCACGAGCCGCCGTGCACCGCCCTCCCCCTCGGCGTGCGCGCGCGCTTGAGCGGCGCGGCGGGCACGGGGACGCTGGAGCTCCTCGAAGATCTCCCCGGCGGCGGGCAGGACCGCGCGTGACCCGCGACGCCGACGCGGCGCGGGCCGTGCGCATCGCCCTGGACGCCGGCGTCGGCGACGGCACCACGCCGGGCGCCGCCGCGCTGGTGTTCTCTCCGGGCGGGCGCCTCGTCCACACGACGGGGGCGCTGCATGGCGCCCCCGGCGCCGCGGCGGTCGACGCGGACACGGTGTTCGACCTCGCGTCGCTCACCAAGCTGCTGTCGACGACCCTGCTCGTCGCGCGCGCCGTCGACGACGGGAGGCTCGCGCTCGACGAGCAGCCGTGGCCGCGCTGGCCCGGCGTCACCGTCGAGCACGTGCTGCGCCACGAGGCGGGCCTGCCTGCGTGGCTGCCGCTCTTCGAAGAGACGCGGCAAAAGGGCGGCATCGGCCTGCCCGCGGGGAAGGCCCTCGTCGAGGAGGCCGCGCGCGCGGCGGCGCCGGAGGCCGCGCCGGGCGCGCGCACGCTCTACTCGGACATCGGCATCATCGCGCTCGGCGCGCTGATCGAAGAGCGCAGCGGGCGCGCGCTCGACGCCCTGTTCGCGGAGGCGGCGCAGGCCGCCTACGGCGAGACCGGCTTGCGCTTCGTGCGCCTCGCCTTCGACGGCTATCACCCCGCGGTGCCGAACGTCGCGCCCACCGAGCGTTGCCCGTGGCGCCGGCGCGCGCTGTTCGGGCAGGTGCACGACGAAAACGCCTTCGCCATGGGCGGCGTCGCGGGGCACGCGGGGCTGTTCGGCTCGCTCCTCGACGTCGAGGCGGCGGCGCGCGCGCTGCTCGACGCCGTCGGCGACGGCGGCGGCGCGGGGGTCCCGGCGCGGCTGCGCTCGTTCGCGTCGGTGCCGGGAGGCGCGCGGCGGCCGATCGGCTTCGACAAGGCCTCCCCCGGCGGCTCCACCGGCGACGCGCTGTCGCCGCGCACCGTGGGCCACCTCGCGTTCACCGGCTGTTCCCTGTGGGTCGATCCCGACGACGGCGCCGCCTACGTGCTGTTGACGAATCGGGTGCACGCCACGCGCGACGGACCGCAGAAGATCCGCGCGCTGCGCCAGCGCTTCCACCGCGCGGCGGCGGCGTGGGTCCGAAGCGAGCCGAGCTCGGGCTAGGCGACCTTGCGGGTCCAGCGCGGCTTGGGGGTGTAGCCGACGAAGTAGCCGGCGTCGCGCAGCGCCTCGAGGAACCTCGCGCGCTGCCCCTTCTCGAGGAGCTTGATGCGCGCGCGCGTGACCTTCATGGCCCGCGCCGTGGCCTCCTGGGTGAGGCCGTGGACGAAGCGGTGCAGGAAGAACTCGCGCCCTTCGTCGTCGAGGGTCTGGATGAACGACCTGGTGACCTCGTGCAGCTCGCCGTCGGCGAAGGCGACCTCGGGATCGCGGTCGTCGGAGTGCAGCCCCGGGTGCGAGTCCGAGCGGCGGCGCGCGAGGACGTCGGTGGCCTCATCGCTGGCGTCGAGCGGGAGCACCCGCTCGCGGCGCTGGAACTCGCGCAGCACGAGGTTCTTGGCGATGGAGAAGAGGTAATTCTTGAAGGGGCGCTCGCCGTCGTAGTGCGCGCGGGTGTTGGGGGCGAAGGCGCGGGCGAACGTTTCCTGCAGGATGCTCTCGGCGTCGATCCCGGCGACGCCTCCGCGATAACGGCAGGTGCGCCCTCGGCTCACGAACGTGAACCCGCCGGCGAGGAAGCGGCGGACGGGCTCACACAAGGCACGGTAGAGGATCTCGAAAGCCCAGGTTTCTCCCGCCCGATACGCGGCCAACAGCTTTCGATCCTCATGCAGCATCGTGCTCCCCAGGCAAAAGGTCCGCGGACGCTACCACAGCATCGGTAAAAGGGCGGTGATCGGGGCGGATGTGCCGGATCTCCCTCCAAATCCGGCGCTCGGCGGCTAGACGTGCGAATCGCCGCACTGCGTCGACGAGGCGAGGCAGGCGACGGAAGTCCACGAATTCCAGCGCTTTACCCGTCGTCCATTGCGGTGTAACCCCCGGCCTCCTCGGAGGCCCGATGCTGCGCCACTCGCTCGCCCTCACCGTGCTCCTCGCCGCTTCGACCGCGCTCGCGCAGTCCGCCGCGGCGCCTGCCGCGGACAAGCCCGCCGACACCAAGAAGGCCGACGACAACAAGGCCGACGACAACAAGGCCGACGACAAGAAGGCCGGCGACAAGAAGGCCGGCGACAAGAAGGCCGGCGACAAGAAGGCCGGCGACAAGAAGGCCGATGACAAGAAGGCCGACGACAAGGCCGGCGACGCGAAGCCCGCGGAGACCCCGGCCGGCACAGAGGTGCCGGCGCTGCCGCCGCCCGCGGAGACCACGCCGACCGCGCCCACCGAGGAGCCGACGGCGCCGGCGGGGATGTCGCCGGAAGACATGGCCAAGCTGAAGGCGCAGCTCAAGGCCGAGCTCGAGACCGAGCTCAAGGCGCAGATGCAAAACGAGATGGAGGCCGCGGCGCGCGACGCGGCCACGCAGAAGGCGGCGGCGCAGGAGTGGGAAGAGGAGAAGTGGGTCGAGGAGGTCAAGCCCACGCTCAACTTCCTCCAGCTCGACGGCTACTTCCGCACGCGCTTCGACCTCTTCAACCGCCTCGACCTCGGCACGTTCGATCCGAACGCGGGCGGCGGCGTCGGCCGCGGCACGTCGATGGTGCCGCCGCCCACGATGTACCGCCCCTTCGACGGCGACAACTGCACCGCGTCCACGCCGAACTTCCCCGGCGACACCTGCTCCACGCAGAAGGAGGACACCGAGACCCTCCTCACCATGAACATGCGGCTGCGCCTGAACCCGACGCTGAACGTGTCGGACGACATCAAGATCAAGTCGACCGTCGACGTCTTCGACAACCTCGTCTACGGCAGCACGCCAGAGGCCCTGCCCGGCTTCGCCAACGGCAACCCCACGCTCCCCTTGCCGCTGTTCACGCAGTCGCAGAACTCACCGCAGGTGGGCCTCAACTCCATCTACGACGCCATCCGCATCAAGCGCGTCTGGGCCGAGGTCACCACGCCCCTCGGCCAGCTCCGCTTCGGCCGCATGCCGGTGAACTTCGGCCTCGGCATCCTCGCCAACGATGGCAACAAGCTCACCAGCGACTACGGCGACAACGCCGATCAGATCCTGTTCGCCACGCGCATCGCCGGGCACTACATCGTGCCCGCGTACTCGTGGTCGTCGTCGGGTCCGTTCGGCCGCGGCGGCGGCAGCGGCATCGGCGGCGACGCCGACTTCTCGTCGTTCGCCAACGAGGGCGGCACCCGCTACAACCTCGACCCGCGCGACGACGTGCACAGCTTCATCCTCGTCATCGCCAAGAAGGACAAGGAAGAGGACATCACGGAGCAGTTGCGCAACGGCGGCATCGTCCTCAACTACGGCGCCTTCCTCGTGTACCGCACGCAGCAATTCGACGATCCCGCCTACTACACGGGCGGGGTGTCGGCGGGCTCGCCGAACCCGGTGGCAGCGCCCGAGGACTACGTGCGGCGCGACGCCAACGCGGGCATCGGCTCGCTGTGGGGGCGCTTCCAATGGGACAAGCTCAAGATCGAAGCCGAGGCCGTCGGCATCCTCGGCCAGATCAGCGGGACGGCCGTGGTGTCGGGCCAGGGGAATTTCGATCCGCGCCTCAAGGTGCTCACCGACGCCACCCAGACCGGCGACAACGCCTTCACCAACCAGCCGCTCATCGTGTTCCAGGGCGGCGCCGCTGTCGAGTCCAGCTACAAGCTCCTCAACGATCAGCTCACCATCGGCCTCGACGGCGGCATCGCCTCCGGTGACGACGCCTTCGGCATGGGCCTGCGCCCGGTGCTGAAGCAGGAGCCCAAGCCCGGTGACCTCGACGGCCAGCAGTACGGGCAGTGCCTCGAGCGCGACCCGGACGGCCACGACATCGACGGCGACGGCGTGGTGGATTGCGTGAAGGTCGACAACGACGTCACCAACTACCGCTTCAACCCCGACTACGCGGTGGACCTCATCCTCTTCCGCGAGGTGCTCGGCACCGTGACGGACGCGTTCTACGTGAAGCCTCACATCGGCTACAACCTCACCGAGAACCTCGGCGCGCGCGCCGACGTCATGTACGCCGAGGCGCTGTTCGCGTCGTCGACGCCCGGCCAGCAGAACCCGCTCGGCCTCGAGGTCGACCTCAGCGGCTTCTACGGCACCGAGGACGGCTTCTACCTGATGGCGCAGTACGGCATCATGCTGCCCTTCGGCGCCTTCGCGCAGAGCGCCACCGACGTCGACCCGCAGTTCCGGAGCCCGCAGTTCGCCCAGACCTTCCAGGTCTTCGGCGGCGTGCAGTTTTAGCGCGCTGGCGCGCGCGAACAGCCGGGCCCTCCGGGCCCCCCCGCGCTTCGCGCGGGCCCCCCGCTTCAAGGAACAGGCTCGATGGGCCCGCTCGCGGAGCTCGCGCTTCCGCGAGCTCCGCACGGTCCGCCAAATGGCGCGATCCCCGCGCCGCGGCGAAGGCGGCCTCGCAGCAGACCGCGGCGGCCGCCTTCGCCGCGCTTCGAATTCGGGGCTTGGCGTCGACGTGTGGCCGCCCGCCAGGATCGGGCCGAGGCCACGAAGCACACCTGGAGGCGCTTTTCACCTCGCGCGTGCCGCCTTGACGCTACTTGTCGCTCGGCGCCGCGGACTCGAGACCCAGGTACGCGGCGAGGGTCTCTTCGACCACGACGACGTCGCCGTGCTCTTCGCACCACAGCGCCCAGATCGCGTCGTCATCGGCGACGACGAGGTTCAACACCGTGTCCTCGGGGAGCTCGGCGCCGTCGATGACGAGCCGTCCGTTCCGCACCGAGACCGTCACGGTCTTCATGCCGAAAGACGTATCGTCGGCCCGGTGCCGAACCACGTGATCCAGGCGCTGCTCGCAGCCACGCTCGCGGCCGCGCCCGCCTCGACGCCCCCCGGCGCACGACCCGCCGTCAAGCCGTCGTCCTGGAGCTTCTCCGCGCGCGCGGACCCCGTCGTGTTCGCGCTCCTCGGCTTCTCCGCCGGCGTCGACGGCGCGCCGCGTGACGCCCCCTGGCGCCTGAGCGTCGCCGCGTTCCACGTCGTCGTGCCGGACCTCATCGCCCCGCTCGTCGTCCACCCCGCCGACGGGGTCACCGTCACCGAGGACGCGATCCAGCTCGGCGCGTTCTACGACGTCGACGACCGGCACCGCGGGTGGTTCTTCGGACCCGAGCTCTACGTCTACGCGCTCGCGTACGAGGCCCGCGGCCGTCGGGCGATCGCGCAGGAGGCCTACGCGCACCTCAGCGCCGGCTACACGTGGTTTCCGCTCGCCGCGGATCCGGGATGCGGGTTCTTCCTTCAGCCCTGGGCCACCCTCGGCGCGCCGATCTTCCACACCGGCGGCGCCGAGCTCGGCGGACGCCACCTCGAGGATCGCGCCGTCAACTGGCACGCAACGGTGTCCGTGGGCGTGCGCTTCCCCTGAGGCCACACAGGCGGTGAAGCCGCGCACGCCGCCTGCCCCCCGGCGCCGACGGCCGGCGCGACCCCGGCGACGCCGTGCGTCGTAAGCCGCGCCCCAGGTCGGGGGCGCCTTACGGTTTGCGATCCGTCTGGTAAGCCTTCGTGCATATGCGCACCCCCGCCGGCCTCGCTCGTCTTCTGGTCGCCTCCTTCGCGCTCGGCGCGCTCTCCGCGTGCAGCAACTGCGGCGGCCCCGCCGAGGGAGAGGGCGAGGGCGAAGGAGACGTCGGCGAAGGCGAGGGCGAAGGCGAGGGCGAAGGCGAGGGCGAAGGCGAAGGCGAGCACACCGCGTGCGACAACGTCCCCGCCGTGAACCCGGGCGACGACATCTGCGCCGTCACGCCCGGCACCGGCGGCGTCATCGTCATCGGAGAGCTGCTCCTCCCCGGCGAGACCATCGACGGCGGCGGCGTCGCCGTCGACGACAACGGCCAGATCACGTGCGTCGGCTGCAACTGCATCGACGACAACCCCGGCCTCACCCAGGTGGTGTGCCCCGACGCCGTCGTCTCCCCCGGCTTCATCAACGCGCACGACCACGCAGGGTGGATGAACGACAAGCCCTGGATCGGCTCCGACGAGAACCCGCCCGTGGACCCGGCGCTCCGCTGGGAGCAGCGCAACGACTGGCGCAAGGGCCTGCGCGGAAACCCGAAGATCCACGTCGGCGGCGGCGCCAACCAACAGGCCAAGGCGCTCGGCGAGCTGCGCTTCGTCCTGAGCGGCGCCACCGCCACCAACGCGTCGGGCGGCTTCTCCGGGCCGTCCGGCGACGGCAGCGACGGCTTCCTGCGCAACGTCGACAACAGCACCGACATGGGCGCCATCGGCGCCAACTTCGTCGACTACCAGACCTTCCCGCTCGGCGACAGCAACGGCACCCAGCTCGAGAGCGGCTGCGCCTACCCCGGCATCATCTCACCGCCAAACGGCATCACGTACACGCCGCACATCGCGGAGGGCATCGACGCCACCGCGCACAACGAGTTCCTGTGCCTGTCGTCGAACACCGGCGGCGGCGAGGACCAGATGAGCGAGCACACCGCCATCATCCACGCCATCGGCCTGCTCCCGTCCGACGTGGCCCTCATGGCCCAGCGAGGGTCGTCGCTCATCTGGTCGCCGCGCAGCAACGTGTCGCTCTACGGTGACACGGCGCAGGTGCCGCTCTTCCTGCACCTCGGCGTGAACGTCGCCCTCGGCACAGACTGGATCCCATCGGGATCCATGAACATGCTGCGCGAGCTTCAGTGCGCCATCGCCATGAACGGCGAGCACTGGGGCGGCGAGATCTCCAACGAGACCCTGTGGCGCATGGCCACCGTCAACGCGGCCCACGCCGTCGGCGTCGACGAGCAGCTCGGCGTGCTCGCCGCCGGCCACCGCGGCGACATCGCCGTCTTCGCCAAGCACACCGGGGACGCCGGGGCGCGCGCCGACTACCGCGCCGCCATCGAGGCCACCGACGCCGACGTCGCGCTCGTGTTGAAGAACGGCAAGCCCATGTCCGGCAACGCCGCCGTCGTCGACGCGCTCGAGAGCGGCTGCGACACCCTCGACGTGTGCGGCACCGCCAAGCGCGTGTGCGCCTCGCGCGAGACCGGACAGACGCTCGACGCGCTCGAGACCGCCGCCAACGGCTCCCACTACGAGCTCGTCTCCTGCGACGCCGCGCCTTCCAACGAGCCGAGCTGCAATCCCGAGCGCACGCTCGCCAGCGACATCATCGCCGGCTCCACGCAGTACTCCGGCGTCGACAGCGCCACCGACTCCGACGGCGACGGCATCCCCAACGACAGCGACGACTGCCCGAACACGTTCAACCCCGTCCGTCCGCTCGACGGTGGCGGACAGGGGGACGCCGACGGTGATCACGTCGGTGACGTCTGCGACCCCTGCCCGCTCGACGCCGACACCACCACCTGCCAGGTGTTCAACCCCGACGATCGCGACGGCGACGGGCTGAACAACGCGGTCGACAACTGCCCCAACGACGCAAACGCCGACCAGGCCGACGCTGACAGCGACGGCAAAGGCGACGCCTGTGACGAGTGCCCGAACGACGCAAACCCGGGCGCCGCCGCGTGCCCCCGCAGCCTCTACGACATCAAGGGCAGCGATCCCCTGGCCATCGACAACACCACCGTGGCCGTGCGCGACGTCGTCGTCACGGCGCTGTCGGTCAACGGCTACTTCCTCGCCGTGGACCCCGACAGCGCGTCCTACGCGGGCGACGCCGACAGTTGCATTTTCGTGTTCCAATCCTCGGGGACCCTGCCGGCGCCGGGCGACCGGGTGACCATCACCAACGCCACCGCGTCCAACTTCTTCGACGAGATCGAGCTGAAGAACGCGACGTTCACCGTCGACGGCGCCGGCGCGGTGCCGCCGCCGGTCACCCTCGCCGCCGGTGACATCGCCGCCACCGTCACGGCCGGCGCGCGCGCGCCGCTCGAGGCGTGCATCGTGCACGTCGACGAGGTCGACGTCACCGACGCCGCACCCACGCCGGGCGCGGGCGACTCCTGCGGCAGCGCAGGCGCGCCCTGCAACGAGTTCGAGATCGCGGGCGGCCTCCGCGTGGACGACCTGCTCTTCCTCATCGACCCGCAGCCGCTGACCGGTGAGCACTTCGTGTTCCTGCAAGGTCCGATGCAGTTCAAGAACGCGTTCCTCAAGATCCTGCCGCGGGACGAAAACGACGTCGGCTTCGGGCCGCCGGCGCTGGCCGCGGTGGATCCGCCGGTGTCGTACCTGCGCTTGAACGCGGCCGACGCCCCGTCGTTCCCGACGGCGATGCAGGTGCGCATGAACCGCCCCGTCGACGCGGACACCACGGTGTTGCTCGAGTCGTCGTCGACCGACGTCACGGTGCCCGCCTCCGTGCTTATCGCCACCGGCAGCGCCACCGCGCAGGTGCCGCTCACCGCGAGCGCCAACGCCGCCACCGCCACCATCTCGGCGCGCCTCGACGCCGCCGACGCGCCCAAGACCGCCGACGTCGTCACCCTCGCGGACGACGCGCCCGCCACGGCCACCGCCATCTCGCCGACGCCGGCGACGCTCGGCCTGTCGGAGGCAACCTCCTTCACCGTGACCTTCGACGTGCCCACGCCCGCCGCGGGGGCGAGCGTGGACATCGTGGTGGCGCCGGCGGAGCTCGGCACGACCGCCACGCCGCTCGCGGTGCCCGGCGACGTGCTGTCGGCGACGTTCGACTTCACCTCGGGCGCCGCCGCCGCCACCGGCACGGTGAGCGCGACGCTCGGGGCCACCGTGGTCGCCGACGTCAACGTCGTCGAGATCACCACGCCGTTCTTCAGCGAGATCGACTACGACATGGTCGGCGCGGACACGGCGGAGTTCTTCGAGATCGCGAACCCCGGGAGCGCCCCGTTCGACCTCTCGGGCGCCAGCGTGGTGCTCGTCAACGGCAACGGCAACGCCATCTACCGCACCATCGCGCTCTCCGGCGCCATCCCGGGCGGCGGGCGCTTCGTCGCCGGCAACGTCGCCGGCGCGGACCTCCAGCTCCCCGCGGCGCAGGACGTGATTCAAAACGGCGCGCCCGACGCCATCGCGCTCCTCGACGCCACCGGCGCCATCGTCGACGGCCTCGTCTACGAGGGCACCGCGCCCATGTCGTTCGACACGGCGGACGGCGAGACGCTGACCATCACCACGACGACGGCGGCGGCGGACTCGAACACGGTGGACGGCGCGCTGTGCGCCAGCGAGCAAGGCGCGTGGGCCTTCTGCGCCGGAGCGCCGACGCCCGGGACGTGACGCTCACGGCTCAGATGCGCGGCAGCAGCGTGAACAGCTTCGTGAGGAAGAAGTCGACGAACACCACCATCACCGCGACGTTGACGACGGTCCTGGTGGTGGCGCGGCCGACGCCCTCGGTGCCCTGCCCGCAGGTGAGCCCCTCGTAGCAGCCGATGATGGCGATGCCGAAGCCGAAGAAGAACGGCTTCATGTAGCCCGACAAGAAGTCGGTGACGTGCACCGTGGAAACGGACGACTTGTAGAAGGCGACCATCGACAGGTCGAACTGCAGGTAGGAGATGATCATGCCGCCGATGATGCCGATGATGTCGGAGAACAGCGCCACGATCGGCAGCATCAGCGTGGTCGCGAGCACGCGCGGGACCACGAGCTTCTTCACCGGGTCGGCGCCGAGGGCGCGGATGGCGTCGACCTGCTCCGTGACGCGCATCGAGCCGATCTCCGCAGCCATGCCCGCGCCCACGCGGCTGCCGACGACGAGCGCGGTGAACACCGGGCCGAGCTCGCGCACGATGCTGAGGCTGGTGATCTTGCCGAGGTAGGGGACGGCGCCCATGGTCTGCAGGGTGATGCCGAACTGCAGGGCGAACACGAGGCCGACGAAGAAGAGGATGAGCGTGGCGATGGGCATCGACTTCACGCCGATGCTCTCGCACTGGCTCACGAGCTCGTAGACGCCCCAAGGCCTCCGCGCGAAGACCTTCATGAACGCCCAGGACAGCTTGGACAGCCCGCCGACGTAGCCGATGGCCTCGCGCGTCTGGCGGCCGACGCGGTGCAGGAAGTCCTCGGTGCCGTGGGCGACGACGACGGGGACGAGCGAGATCTCGCCGCGGGTCGCGTACGGGTCGAGCCGCGGCGGCCCCGGGGTCTGCGGGGTCGGGGCGTCGGGCTTACCGGGCTCGTCGCTCATGGCGAAGGCTACATCCGGTCCCGGCGCGGGGCCACGTCGAAGCCGTCGCGCACGCGGGTGTAGGCGGGCTCGGCGGAGGCGAAGGTGCTCGGGTCGGCGTCGAGCACGATGTCGTACACGCACCCGTCCTTCTTGAGGACGAAGAGCCGGAACTGTCGTGCGACGCCGTCGAGCTTGGCCTTCGCCGTGCTCTCCATGGCCTCGCGGCGCGACCACGGGATGACCTTCTGCGCGAGCATCTGGCGGTCCGTCATGCCCATCAACAGGTCGCTGGTGAGCCCCGCGAGCGGGCTGTCCTTGACGCCTTCGCAGTGCGAGTTGACGAGGAGCGAGGCGTCGAGCGCGTCGTTGTGCCAGGCGGCGTTGGCGGTCTGGAGCCGGAGCGGCTGCCAGCCCTTGCCGGGCGCGCCGACGTCGTAGCGGACGGTGCCGTCGTCGAACGTGTTGTCCTTGAGCTGCGGCCCGGTGCACCCGAGCACGGCGACGGCGACGGCGGCGGCGAGGAGGAGCAGGCGCGTCACGTCGACGCCCCCGGATCGCTCACCTCGTCCGAGGCGCCGGTGAGCGCGATGAAGAGGTCTTCGAGGGTGGGCTCCACGCCGGACGCCGACGGCAGCCTCGCCATCAGCTCCGCCACCGTCCCGTCCGCCACCAGCTTGCCCCGCCCCATCACCAGCACTCGATCGCACAGCTCTTCCACGACGTCGAGGGTGTGCGTGCTCATCAACACCACGGCGCCTGCGGCGGCCACCTCGCGCAGCACCTTCTTCACCAGCCGCATGCCCTGCGGATCGAGGCCCACCATGGGCTCGTCGACGAGGAGCACGCGCGGCGTGCGCATGAGCGCGGCGGCCAGGAGCACGCGCTGCCGCATGCCGTGCGAGTAGGTGCCGAGCAGGTCGTCCTCGCGCCCGCGCAGACCGAAGCGGTGCAGCTCCGCCATGCCCTTGCCGTCGACGACCGAAGGCTCGAGGCCGTAGAGGCCGGCGATGTACGCGAGGAGCTCGCGCGCGCTCAGGCGTTCGGGCACGTAGGGTCGATCCGGGATGTACGCGAGGCGGCGCTTGGCGGCTTCGGGCCGCTTGGCGACGTCGATGTCGTCGATGAAGATCCCGCCGCTCGTGGGGACGAGCAGCCCGGCGATCATCTTGATGGAGGTGGTCTTGCCGGCGCCGTTGGGGCCGAGGAAGCCCACCACCTGCCCGGCCTGCAGCTTGGCGGTGAGCCCCTGCACGGCGTAGCGGACGCCGAAGCGCCGCGACAGCTCCTGCAAGACGAGGACGTCGCCGCTCACGGCGCCGACTCTGTCACGAAAACGGGCTCGGCGCGCACGCGCCCGAGGACGCGGCCCATGGTGAGCGCGCCGCCGAGGCCGTCGAAGAGCTTGAGGTGCTCTGCGTCGGCGCCGACCTTCGGGAGCGTGGCGTCCACCATCAGCCAGGTGCCGTCGACGAGGACCTCCGCCCACGCGTGGGGCACGAGCGCGTCACCCTTGAGCTCGTATCCGACGACGGGGCGCGCCGCGTGGCCGAGCGCGCGCAGCGATGCCACGACGAGCGCGGCGGCGCCGTCGCAGTCGCCGCCGTGGGCGAGCATGCCCCGCGCCGACGGCGGCCTCTGCTTTTCGTTCGGGTCGACCAGGTCGTGTACGGCGTCGGCGACCGAGGCCGCGTCGACGAGCGGCGCGCGGCCGGCGCCGTGCTTGCGCGCGAAAGCGACGACGCCGGCGTCGGCGCTGTCGAGGAAGAGGCCAGGCGCCCGATCTTGCGCCGTGGGCTCGCTCGCGGCGCGGGGCGCTGCGGCAGCTCCTGCCGCCGTCGACGGCGAGGCGCCGTCGAGCATGACGACGGCGGCGACGCCCCCGCCCGCGCCCGCCCGGTGTTGGCCGGGGCCGTCGAGGTCCATGCTTGTGAGCACGTCATCGACGCCGATGAGCCGGACGCCCGCGCGCCGGCCGCCGGCGACGGTGGGGGCGAGGGGCACGTCGACGGGCGCGACGTCGAGCCGGGGAACGCTGTCCCCTTCGAAGAACGCGCCTGGACCTGTCCGCGCGCCCTCGACGTTGGCGCGGGCGACGACGCCGCCGTGCGCGTCGAGCGCGACGACCTCGGCGCCGCGGCGCTCCACGCGGCCGGCGACGACCTCTCCGCTCGAAAGAATCGACGAGCGCGGCGTCGGTGGGCCGCCGCGGCTGGGCGTAGCGCAACAGATCGATGAGCAGCGCGCGCGGCCCGGCGGCGACGCGCGCGTCGCCGGACTCGACGACGGCGCCGTGGAGCGACACGTCGCGCTCCTGGCCGCGACGGTAGCGAGCCGACAGCGCGAAGCCCTCGTCGTCGAGGACGGCGGACAGGCGCGTGCGCACGCCGGAGGTGAAGCGCTCGCGGCGCTCCACGCGCGCGCCGTCGACGTCGTCGTCGACGAAGGCGACCCGCTCGCCGCGAAAGAACAACGTGGCGGTGTGCGTGGTGGCCGCGCGGTGACAACCCGCGAGCCCTGCCGTGAGACCGGCCGCGAGGCCGAGCCCGAGCAGCGCGCGCGCGACGCCGGCGCGCCCGCCCGCGGGGATCACGACAGCTCCACGGGCAGCCGGCCGGCAAACGAGAGCCCCCGCGCGTCGACGGCGCACGAGACGCACAGCACCTCGACGCCCGCGCGCGCCGCGCTCCTGAGCGCGCGCGCGTACGCCGGGTCGATGTGCCGGGCGGGGCCGAACGCCGAGACGCCGGAGCGCTTGTTCACGTAGAGCATCGCGGCGCGCCGGCCCGCGCGGGCGAGCCGCGCGAGCGCGTCGAGGTGCTTCTTGCCGCGCGTGGTCACGGCGTCGGGGAAGAGCGCCCGCCGCCCCTCCGCGAGCGTGACGCTCTTCACCTCGACGAAGCAGGCGCCCGGCTCGAGGCAGAGATCGAAGCGCGAGTGGGAGCGCGGCGACGGCGACACCTCCCGCCGCACCTCGTCGTAGCCGCGCAGCTCCTCGACGAGGCCCTGGGCGACGGCGCTCGCGGCGAACGCGTTGGCGGCGCCCGTGTTGACGCTCACCCAGTGGCCGCCGGCGCGGACCGCCTCGAGCTCGTACAGGAGCTTGCGCTTGGTGCCGTCGTGGCGCGTGAGCAGCACGGGCGCGCCCTCGTCGACGAGGCCGGTCATCGCGCCCGTGTTGGCGGTGTGGGCGACCACGGTGGCGCCGCCGTCGAGGGCGACGTCGACGAAGAACCGCTTGTACCGCCGGATGAGGCGGCCGGTGACGACGGGGCGCTCGAAGGGGACGAGGAGGGTCATCGGCGTTCGGTGCTAGCCTCTACGCTATGGCGACTCTCGCTCTGGACGTCCAGGGAGGCGATCTCGCGCCGGAGGCGCCCCTGTCCGCGGCGGCGCACTTCTCGACGCGCGCCGGCTGCCCCAGGCTGCTGCTCGTCGGTGACGCCGACCACATCCGCGGCGCGTTGGCGTCGCTGGAGCACGATCCGAGGCTCCTGGAGATCGTCCCCGCGTCGCAGGCGGTGGCCATGGACGCCGACCCGCGCGAGGCGCTCGACGCGATGCCGGACGCGAGCGTCCTGGTCGCCGCGCGCCTGGTGCGTGACGGCGAGGCCGACGCGCTCGTCTCCGCCGGCAACACCGGCGCCGTCGTGCTCGCGTGCGCGCGCACATGGAAGCGGCTGCCGGGTGTCAGCCGGTGCGCGCTCGGCGCCGTCTATCCCACCGAGTCGCGCCGCGGAGAGAAGCAGGACCCGTTCAGCCTCATCCTCGACGCCGGCCTCACGCTCGACGTCACGGCCGAGGACCTCGTGGGCTTCGCCGTCATGGGCTCCGCGTACGCGCAGCGCATCTCGAAGAACCACGAGCCGCGCGTGGCGCTGTTGAGCAACGGCACCGAGGCGGGCAAGGGCCTCGACTGCATCGTCGACGCCCACGCGCGCCTGAAGACGCTGCCGGGCATTCGCTTCATCGGCAACGTCGAGGGCATCGACATCGCCAAGGGCACGGCCGACGTCGTCGTCACCGGCGGCTTCACGGGCAACATCGTCATCAAGATGCTCGAAGGGGTCGCGGAGACGATGCAGTCGCTCCTGCGCTCCGCGTTCGATCAGAGTCTGGTGAACAAGGCCGGGCTCGCGCTCCTCGCCCCGGCGTTGCGCGAGCTCAAGAAGACCACCGACTGGGAGCAGTACGGCGGCGCGCCCATCCTCGGCTTCGATCGCTTGTGCATCAAGGCGCATGGGCGGTCCTCGCCGCGCGCGATCAAGAACGCCCTCAAAGTGGCGGACCGCGCCGTCTCGACCGGGCTCGTCGACGCGATCGCGGCCGGCATCCGCTATTCTTCCTGACGTGCGCCTCGCGCTCGCCATGCTCCTCCCCGCGCTCGCCGCGGCCGCCTCCTGCGAGCCGCACCTGACGGCCTTCGGCAAGCCGTGCTCCACGGACGCCGACTGCGACGACGGCTACTCCTGCGCCGCCGCCGACGGCTTCTGCGTCCCCGGCGCCGCCCTCGACGCCGGCGAAGGCGAAGGCGAGGGCGAGGGCGAGGGCGAGGGCGAGGGCGAAGGAGAGGGGGAAGGCGAAGGCGAGGGAGAAGGCGAAGGAGAGGGCGAAGGCGAAGGCGAAGGCGAAGGAGAGGGCGAGGGAGAAGGCGAGGGAGAAGGCGAAGGCGAAGGCGAAGGCGATCCCAGCCCCGGCAGCGTGCGGCTCAAGGTGTCGTGGACACCGATCAACGACGTCGACATCGACGTCACCCGGCGCGACGGCAACGGCGACTTCTGCATCACCCGCGTGACCGCGCCGGTGACGCCGGGGCCGCTCGCCCGCTCATGCGGCAACGCGCCGCTCGATTGCCGCTACTTCACCTGCGAGACCGATCCGCCCGATTGGGACGGCGACGGCTCGGGCACCTCGGCCGGAGACCCGCAGATGAGCCCGAACAGCCAGAGCGGCACGGCGCCGGAGCTCGTCGACGTCGGCGCGCTCGCCCCCGGCGACTACCTCATGTCCGCCGCGTTCTGGAACGCAGCGCCCAACGCCACGCCTGTGCTCGGCGAGATCTTCCTGGACGGCTCGACGACGGCGGCGTTCGCGCGCACCGTGCAGATGGACGACGGCAACCGTTGGCAGGAGCTCGCCGTGATCCACAAGCACGGCGACGGCACCGTGTGCATCGAGGACCTCACCGACGGCGACCCCGCCGACGACTGCCCCTGAGTCAATCGACGCCGCAGTCGCGCAGGCACTTGTCCACGAACGGGGCGATCAGCGTGCCCCCCGACGCGCGCACGTTGCGGACGGTGTCCGTACACTTCTGGTGGCAGTGCGCGAGCGCCGCGACCTTTCGCTGCAACGACCAGTGGACCCACGAGGGCCGATGCGCGCGGTGGCGCGCCCGGTGGCGGACGGCGTGCGCGGGCGCCGCCTGACCTTCGCCGGCGTCCACGGTCCCCGCCCCGTCCGTCGCCCCGTCCGTCGCCCCGTCCGTCGCCCCGTCCGTCGCGTCGTCCGTCGCCCCGTCTGTCGCTGCCCGCGCGTCCCCCGCGTCCATCGCGCCCGGCGCGTCACGGGCCGCCGGCGCATCGACCGGCGCCGGCCGCTGGCCGAGCGCGGCGGGAGGCGCGCGGACCAGAGCGTGAATGGCGACGCCGCCGGCGACCGCGAGGAGCGCCGCGGCCGCGACGCCCGCGAGCAGCGCCGTGCGACGGCTCCGGTCGGGCTGCGCCGCGGCGTGCCGAGCGGTGACGCCGGTCTCCGCGTCGGCGCCGCCGTCCGCCACGAGCTCGGGCATGATCTTCAACGCGAGCTCGGCGAGCGCACGCACCGTCTTTTCCGATTGCTCGAGATCGTTCGCGAGCGACGAGCGCACGAAGGCGCGCAGCGTGCCGCGCGTGGCCTCGGGGTAGCGCTCCGCGAGCAGCGCGCGCAGCGACGCCGCCATCGCGGCGCAGGAGGCGAAGCGCGCGCCCGCGTGCGGCTGCAGCGCGCGCGCGACGACGGCGCGCAGGTCCGGATCGAGCGTGTCGAGCTTGTCCGGCTGAAAGCCCCTGCCCGCGACAGACCAGATCTCCGGCTGGGCTCGTGCGCCGTAGAAGCGGTCACCGGTGAGCATCTCGTACAGGAGGATCCCCACCGAGTATTGGTCGGAGGCGCCGTCGAGGGCGCTGCCCCGCGCCTGCTCCGGCGACATGTACGCGATCTTTCCGAGCACCACCTTGGTCTCGGTCTGCTCCACCTTCAGCTCGCTCTGGGCGAGGCCGAAGTCGATGAGCTTCACCTCGCCCTCGAGCGAGATCATCACGTTCTGCGGGGAGACATCCCGATGCACGACGCGCAGCGGGCGCCCCGTGAGCGCGTGCTTGTGATGATGCGCGCAGTCGAGCCCCTCGAGGACCTCGGCGGCGATGAAGAGCGCCGCCGACGCAGGCAGCGCCGTCTTGTTGTGCTTGAGCGCGGCCGCCAGCCGGCGGAGGTTGATGCCCTGGATGTGCTCCATGGCGAAGAAGTGCACGCCGTCGACGCAGCCCACCTTGAACACCTGGCAGATGTTCGGGTGCTGGAGCTGGATGACGATGCGCGCCTCGTCGAGGAAGCGGTTGATGTAGCCGGGGTCGGTGGCGAGGTCCTGCCGCAGCGTCTTCACGACGACGAGCCGCACCGCGCCCGACACGCCCATGGTGCTCGCAAGGAAGACGTCGCCCATGCCGCCCTGCGCGATGGGGCTCAGCAAGACGTACGACCCAAAACGGCGCGGAAACCCGGGGGGCGCGGGGCTCGTCTCCACGGTCGAGTACACTAGCGCGACGTGCGTGTCGGAGCGGTGGCCCTCGCAAGGAATCTCGTCGGGATTGCAGTGGCGCTCGTCGTCTGCGCCGGAGCCCGCGCCTCCGCCGAGGAGCGGATCGCGCTCTTGCCGCTCGTCGCCGAAGGGCTCGCCGCCGACGAGATCGGCGGCGTGGACGCCGTGGTGCAGCGCGCCGTCGAGGCGCACTTTGCGCGCCGCGCCATCCCCCACGCCACCGTCGTGAAGCGGCTCGAGCGGGGGGGCGCGCGCGGCGTGCGCTGCGATCGTTCGGAATCCCACGTGCACCGCCCAGCTCGGTGCGCTGTGCGAGGCCGACGTCGTGCTCGTCGCCACCTTTAGCGCGCAGGGCGCCGGAGGCTCCCTCGCCATGCGGCTCGTCGACGTCGCCCACGCGAGCGAGCTCGCATCGGCACGCGCGCCGGTGGGCGATCGCTTCACCGTACGCGACGTCGACGCGGTGCTCACCGCGCTCGACGCGCCCGCCGCGCGCGCGACGCAACTGGAGGTGCGCGGGCCGGCGGGCGCGGCGCTCGTCGTCGACGGTGAGCCGAGCGGGACCCTCCCTGCGACGCTCACCGAGCTCTCGCCCGGAAAGCACGGCGTCACCGTAGGCAGCTTCGAGGCGTCGGTGGAGGTGCACCCGGGCGAGCGTCCCGTCGTCGACGTCCCCGCCACCGCGGTGCCCTCGACGAGCGCGGACCCGCCTGCGCTCAAGGAGGCCGCGCGAGCGCCGGGCCGGCCGGCGCCCGCGGCGGCGGACACCACGCCCCTCGGGTTCTACGCCGTCGGCGGAGGCGCCGGTGCCGGCGCGCTCGGCGCCGTCGCCGTGATGGTCGGCCTCGTCCCGCTCCTCACCGCGCAGAGCGCGGCGGCGAACCTGGCGCAGCTCGAGGGCGCCGCGCGCAGCGACGCCTCGAGCGCCGACGCCAACCGCGCGGCCATCGCCTCCGCGCACCGCGTCGCCGAGGAGAACCTCGCCGCGTGGCACGCCTGGGGCCTGCCGCTCACCGCGGTGGGCGTCCTCACCGCGAGCGCGGGCTTTGTCGCCGCGGGCGTCGGCCTCGTCGTCTGGGAGTGAGCTCAGCGCGCGAGCGCGGGGTGTCCGTCGACGCGCATCTGCAGCACGAAGTAGGGCGGCAGGCACACGCCGCCGCCGGCGCAGATGTAGTCGGGGCGGCAGGGATCGTGCGGACCGCATGCGCGCAGCGCCGCGGGCGTGACGTGTTGGGCGCAGCTCGAGAACAGCTCGCCGCGGGCGAGGCAGGCGTTGAAGGGACCGAGGACGGCGATGCCGCCGCAGCGGGCGTGTGACGCGGAGTCGCCGCACGACGCCGCGCACATGCCACCGGGGAACCCGACGTCGACGCCCTCGCACACGCCGCCGCCGCAGGCGACGTTGGTGGAGCGCGCGATGCGATCGCGCGTGAAGGAGACGACGCCCGGGCGGCACGCGCTCCCCGGCGCGGGGGCGTCGGGCATGCACTGGCCGACGACGTCGTCGTCGACCGCCGTGCAATGAAGACCCGAGGCGCAGCTCCAGGCGGCGAAGCCGGCGTCGCCGAGCCCGCAACTGTCGCCGAAGCCGCCGCGGGCAAGCTCGTGCTCCGGCGGTGCGCGGCGCTCAAGGGCGGCGCCGCCGGCGGCGACGGCGTCCGCGTACGCGCGGCGCCGCGGGAGGTCCTCCTCGAGGTGCGGCGAGATGCCGACGGCGACGCCGTCGACGCTGCCGCCGGCGCGCTCCTCGCCGACGATGTGGAACCCGGCGAGCGAGCGGCTCTGGTGACAACCCATGCACGTGAGCCCGTCGAGCCTGCGCACGAGCGCGGCGGGCGTGGCGATGGTGGACGCCGCCGGGAGCGGCCCGAGCGCCTTGAGGGTCCGCGCGTCGAGGAGGCGGGTCCACGGGCGGTTCTGCGGGCGGGCGAGGCCGCGCGGCGTGACGCTCACGGCGCGGCGCGCGAGGAACTTCTCGGGGACCACCAGCGTGCCGCGGTCGACGTCGTCGAGGTGCCCCCGCAGAAACGCCGTGAGCTCGGCCTTCAGCGCGGGGCTCTTCATCAGCTTGTCGACGTCGGGCGTGTCCTCGAGGGGAGCCTCGACGAGGCGGCCGCCCTTCGGGTGGAACACACGCAGCACGTAGTCCGCGTGGCCGCCGAGGTCGGGACGCACGGTGGAGGGCCAGCGCGCGGTCTGCGCGTTGATCTCGACGGCGAGGAGCGCGTCCTTCGACGCGAGCGCGCGCGCATCGTCGACGGCGAGCGGCGCGGCGAAGCGCGCGAGCACCTGGCGGCAGCCGGCGTGGTCGGCGGGGAGGCGGAACACCACGTTGAGGGTGGCGGGCAGCCGCGAGGAGAACGCGCCGCTCCTGGTGTGAGCCGTGTAGGCGAGGCGGTAGATGAAGCGCGCCTCGCCGCAGGTGCCCGGGAGGAACGCGCGGCGGTCGACGCGGTTGACGACGGCCGTGAGCTGCCAGCGCGTGTCCGGCGAGACCAGCCAGCGCCGGTCGAAGCCGCGATGCGTGAAGCGCATCCCGGGGCCCCAGGCGCGGTCCTTCCGGTACAGCTCGCGGAGGTCGCGGCCGAGCGTGTCGACGACGTCGAGGTAGGCGCGATCGTGGGAGAGCGCCGCGTTGTCGCGCGCGGCCGGGGTGGCGAAGGCGACGGCGCCGGCGCGCAGGCCGGCGTCCTCGAGCGCGGCGAGCGCGGCGGGCTCGGTGACGAGGAGGACGGGCGCCGGCGGCGACGGCGCGGCGACCGAGCGAGCGCCGTCGACGAGCGCGAGCGCCGCGCACACGAGGACGAGCGGGGCGCGCGTCACCGAGCGAGCTCCGGGAGGACCTTGAGGACCTCGACGAAGGCCTCGGGGAAGCCCTGCTCGTCGACGGGCGGCGCGGCGCTCCAGGCCCGTGCGCTCGCGGCGAGATCGGCGCCGGAGAGCGTGCGCTGCGCGAGCGCGGGGGCGCGGAGCGACGCGATGAAGCGATCGACGACGACGCCGCCCTCGTCGGCGTGCAGGAAGACGCCGGCGCCGGGGACGATGTCCGCTGCGGGATCGAGGATGCGGCTGGCGAGGGCGTCGCGGGCGTCGGGGCCGGCGCCGTCGAGGACGGCGATGACGCCGAGCGCGTCACGGCGGACCTCGACGACGAGCGCGCGCCGCGCGGCGTCCGTGGCGAGGCCGGTGGCGGCGGCGGCGGACGCGAGGAAGACGGGGTCGGCGCTTTGGGCGGACGCGGCGCGGACGACGCGGAGCGCGCGCGCGGCGCGGGCGCGGCCGCCGTCGCGATCGGCGACGACGTCCGGCAGGAGCGTGACGTCGCTGGCGACGGGGCCGAGCAGCGGCGCGGTGGCGGCGAGGGCGGCGTCGACGAGCTTGCGCAGCGCGCGCTCGTCGAGGCCGACGCGGCGCGCGAGCAATTCGCCGCGCGACACGCCCGCGCGCTTGGCCGCGTCGACGACGACGGCGCGCTCCTCGGCGTCGACGCCGGCGGCGGCGGCGAGCGCCGGGCGCGCCGCGGCGAGCCACCGGCGGCGATCACCGCGCCTGGCGGAGGAGGCGAGGGCCTCGGCGTCGTCGAGCAGGAACACGCTGCCTCCTTCGACGAAGGTGAACGCGCGGCGGCGCGCGTCCCTCTCCGCGGCGCCGGCGGCGAGCGCGTCCTCGATCACGGCGCGCGCGAGGGAAGACTGCACCGCGCGCTCGGCGGGGGCGCGGGCGCGCGTGACGAGGGCCGCGGCGAGCGCCTCGTCGTCGACGGCGATGGGCGCCGGGCGCGCGCAGCGATGAGCGTCGGCGCAGGCGAGCGCGGCGCGAACGCGGGCGGCGTCGCGCGCCTGGACGGCGCCCGCGAAGCCGCTGACGTCGGCGCGCGCGACCGTCGTCTCTTCGACCGGCGCCGGGCCCGCGGCGCCCCGGGGGACGCCCGCGGGCTGCGGCGCGCGCGTCGCCACCGCCGCCGCGAGCTGGACGGGCGCGGCGACCCGAGGTGCCGCGCACGCGGCGAGGAGGCCGGCCGCGACGAGGCCGAGCGGCGGGAGCGCGGCGCACCACGACGGGGAGCGAGCGGCGGTCACTGCGGCGCCCCGACATCGTCGACGTCGTCGACGCCGTCGACGTCTGACTCGTTCGCCGCGGCCTCGGGGGGCACCAGAGCGACGACCGCGGCGTCCACGCGGCCGGCGAGCCAGCCGGCGCTCGCGAGCAGGTGGCGCGCGCCGCCGCCGCGCCGGCGCAGGACCGACAACACGCTCGATCCCGCGGTCACGAAGATCCGCCGCGCCCCTTGCGCGACCAGCGCCCGGGCGACGGCGACACCATCGGTGGCGTCGAGCCCGCCGGGAGCGAGCTCTTCGACCGTGAGCAGCACGTCGACCGCGCCGCACGCGCGGTGCACCGCCAGCACGCGCTCGACGCGCGCGGCGTCGTCGAGCTGCGGCGCCGTGCGCGGCGACAGCGTCGCCTGCAGCAGGCCGTCGTCCGCGATCGCCAGGGCGCACGGGACCCCTCGCAGCGCGCAGAGCGCGGCCGCCGCCCCGAAGCGCTCCTCGACGCGTCGCCAGCCTTCGTCGTCGAGCGCAAGCGGGCGCCGGCCGCTCTTGGCGTCCGGGACGTCGCTCGGCCCCACCGCGCGCTCCTCGCTCCACCATGACGCGGCCGGTCCCGCGTGCTCGAGCACCGCCACCGCGCCGACGCCTCCGGCCCGCAGCGCGGCCAGCGCGTCCGCGACGGCGTCGTCGAGCACCGGCGTGTCCGCGGTCCGCCGCCCCCGCGGCTCCACGGCGACCGGCACGAGGACCGAGCGCGCTCGCTGCGCACGCAAGCGAGACAGAGGGCCGGGGCGCAGCCGCACGACGTCCTGCCTCGGGGCTTGCGCTCCGGCGTTCACTGAGCGGACCATGGCCGCCGGAGGGCGACCTTGGCAAGAGTACGGACCGGTCTCGATGTCCTCGTCGCCGACGGCATGTCGCTCCTCGCGGGAAAGCGCGTCGCCCTCCTCGGCCACCCCGCCAGCGTCGACGCACGCCTCACCCACCTCCTCGACGCCTGCCGCGAAGGGGGCGTCGAGCTCGTCCGCCTCTTCGGCCCCGAGCACGGCCTCCTCGGCGACGCCCAGGACATGGCCCACGTCGGCGGCCACAAGGACAAGCGCACCGGCCTCGAGGTCGTCTCCCTGTACGGCCCCACCCGCGACTCGCTGTTCCTCAAGCCCGACATGCTCGACGGCGTCGACGTGCTCGTCTGCGACCTCCAGGACGTCGGCGCCCGCTACTACACCTTCGCCTACACGGTCGCGTTCGCGCTGCGCGCCTGCGCGGCCCGCGGCACCCGGTGTCTGGTCCTCGATCGACCGAACCCCATCGACGGCACGCACGTCGAGGGGAACGTCGTGGACCCCGCGTTCGGCTCGTTCGTCGGCGAGTACGCCCTCGCCAACCGCCACGGCATGACCCTCGGCGAGCTCTGCCGTTTCTTCGCCGCCGCCGACGGCGGCGCCGTCGATCTCGAGGTGGTCTGGATGGACGGCTGGCGGCGCTCCATGTCCTTCGACGACACGGGCCTGCCCTGGGTGCTCCCCTCGCCCAACATGCCCACGCCGGACACCGCGCTCGTGTATCCGGGGGGCTGCCTGTTCGAGGGCACCAACCTCTCCGAGGGGCGCGGCACCACGCGACCCTTCGAGCTCGTCGGCGCGCCCTACGTCGACGACCCCCATCGCTTCGCGCAGCTCGCCACGGACCAGGGCCTGCCGGGCTGCGCGCTGCGCCCGTGTTTCTTCCGGCCCACGTTCCAGAAACACGCCGGCGCGCTCTGCGGCGGCGTGCAGATCCACCTCGTCGATCGCGGGCGCTTCGACTCGTTGAAGACGGGCGTCGCCCTCCTCGTGGCGGCGCGCGCGTTCGAGGGCTTCGACTGGCGGCGCTCCACCTACGAGTACGTCAGCGATCGCCTCGCCGTCGATCTGCTCTTCGGCGGCAACGGCGCGCGCAAGCTCATCGAGGGCGGCGCCCGCGCCGACGACGTCCTCGCCTCCTTCGCCCCCGACCACGCCCGCTTCCTCGAGGTGCGGCGAGGCTTCCTGCACCCGGGCTACGCGTGAGGCTCGCGGCCGTCGACGCCGGCGCCGGAGACGCGCGCACCGAGCGCGCCATCGCCGTCGCCCTCGGGAGCGCGCCGGACCGGCTGCTGCTCTTCGGCGAGGCCGCCGCCGTCGCGGCGCGCGCTGCCGCCCGCGACGTCGCCCGCCGCGATGAGCGCTTCCTCGACGCGGCCGCGGCGTGGCTCCTCGACGCGCCCGCCTCCGGCGACGTCGACGGCGTCCCCTCGCGCGCGCGCCTCCCGGTCCCCCTCGTCGAGATCGCCGTCGCCGTCGGCGCCGAGCACCCGCCGCTGTCGTCGACGCCGCGGGCGCTCGAGATGCTCGGCGCGCGGCTGTGCATGGCCGTCCCCGACGGGGCGTCGCTCGACCCCGACGAGATCGACAACGCCGCGCTCTGGATCTGCGGCGGCGGCGGCCCCTTCCGCGTGGAGAGCGTGAAGGGGCGCACCATCCTGTCGCCCGGGGACGTCGGCGCCGAGGGCTACGTCGCCCTCGTCGACACCGCCGGCGGCGAGCTGCGCATCACGCGCGTCGACCTCGACGGCAACGCGTTCGAGGCCGGGGCCGCGGCGCCGGCGGGGCCGCGGCTCCAGGTGCAGGGATGACCGCGCTTTCGCCCGAGGAGCTCGAGCGGCTGTCGACGTGGGTGCCGCCGCTGCGCGGCCTCGGGCGCATCGGCATCCTCGGCGGCAGCTTCAACCCGCCGCACCTTGGGCACGTGCTGATGGCGGTGGCGGTGTACGCCACCGAGGAGATCGATCACCTCTGGGTGGTGCCCACCGCCGACCACGCCTTCGGCAAGGCGCTCGCGCCGTTCGCCGATCGCGTGCGCATGTGCCACCTGGCCTTTCGGCACCTCGCCGGCGGCGCCGCCGTGCTCGACCTCGAGGATCGCCTGCCGCGGACGGCGGGGACGCCGACGTACACCGTCGACACCTTGCGCGCGCTGCACGCGGTCCGGCCCGGCATCAAGCCCGTGTGGATCGCGGGGAGCGACATCCTGCCCGACCTGCCCCGCTGGAAGGAGCCGGAGGAGGTCCAGCGGCTCTGCCGCATGGTGATCGTCCCGCGCCGCGGCTACGACGGCGGCGCCCGCTTGCAGATCGATCTGCCGCTGTTGTCGTCCACCGACGTCCGCGACCTGATCGCGGACAAGCAGGACGTCTCCGGCGTCCTCGATCGCGAAGTGGTCCACTACATCGACAAGCGTGGGCTGTACGGCGCGTGAGCGCCTCGGCTACACTGCGCCCCGTCGAGGTCAACGTGGCGCGTGCGGTTTTTCTCCTGTCCCTCCTGTTCGCCTTCATCGGCGGCGTGGTGTTCATCTCCTGCCGCACCGACGCGGAGACACCCAACGCGTACTTCAACCACGACGGCGGGCCCGGCGACGTCGGGCAGCTCTGCCGCTCGTCCAACGAGTGCAACGACGCCGCGCTCGTGTGCGTCGACGAGGACGGCTCGCAAGGGCCGCTGCCTCCGTTCTGCCGCTCGCAGTGCGACACCACCGCCAACGACCCCTGCGGCGCCGGCTTCGTCTGCGTCCCGATCCAGAACGCCGGCACCGCGGGCGCCTGCCTGCCCGCCCCCGGCGACGGCGAGGCCTGCACCGGCCGCTGCGACGACGGCCTCGCGTGCGTCGAGAGCAGCGCCGACGCCGGTGACGGCATCTGCCAGAGCGGCGGTGGCGAAGGTGAAGGCGAAGGCGAAGGCGAAGGTGAAGGCGAAGGTGAAGGCGAGGGCGAGTGACCGCGATCGCCGCGCCGCGCGAATCCCGGGGGCCCCGAGGGAGTTGAGCTTCTAAAGACATGAGACCGAACGTCGCCACCCCTGGCTTTCGCATTCCCCCCGCCGCTGATCTTTCCCGCGCGCTCACGGAGGCGCGCGCCATCGCGGACGGCGTCGGTCAGGAGCTGCAGAGCCAACACCTGCTGCTCGCGCTCTTCACGGTGCCGAACCCCGCCGAGGTGCTGCTCCTCGAGTACGCCGTGAACGAGGACGCGCTGCTCGCGCTCATCGACGCCGAGCAGAAGGAGGGCGCCAGCGCCTTCCGCCAGCTCCTCGACGTCGCCGAGGAGACCGCGCTCGTCTGCGACGCGCGCCAGACCAACACGCTGCACCTGCTGGTGGCGCTGTTGAAGGTGCGGGAGACGGTGGCCTTCGGGCTGCTCGATCGCGCGCTCGGCGGTGTCACCCCGCTGAGAAACCGGGTGATGTCGTTCGTCACCGGGGTCCTGCCGCGTCGCCTGATGCAGCCCATCCAGGACGCCAAGGCGAGCGAGCCGCCCCCGCCGCCGCCGCGGCGCCGCCCCCACCGGCAGGGGCGCGGCGACGACTGGGTGGTGCCCAAAAAGACCATGCTCGACGACACGTCGCCCGTGCCCGAGAGCGCCGTCAGCCAGGTGAGCGTCGTCGAGCCGCTGGACAACGACGACAAGCCGCGGCCCGCCGCCGACGAGGCCCGCCGCAGCGACGAGGCCCGCCGCAGCGACGAGGCCCGCCGCAGCGACGAGGCCCGCCGCAGCGACGAGGCACGGGGCGACGAGCGCCGGCTCGACGCCACGCCCCCCGCCCCGCGCCCGGAGTCGAAGCGGCGCGTGGAGCCGGAGATGGCGCCGGCGCCGACGATGCCGCCCACGGCGTACGACCTCGACCCCGAGCGCTTCCCCTGGCTGGCGGCGCTCGGCAGGAACCTCACCGCCGTCGCCGCCAACGGCGGCCTCGACCCCTCCATCGGCCGCGCCCGCGAGCTCGAGCAGCTCATCGACGTCCTCGGGAAGCGGCGCGCCAACAACCCCTGCCTCGTGGGCGAGCCCGGCGTGGGAAAGACCGCCATCGTCGAGGGGCTCGCGGTGCGCCTCGTCCGCGGCGACGACGACGTCGCGCCGCTGCACGGCAAGGTGCTCGTCGAGCTCGACATGGGCCGCATCGTCGCCGGCACCTCGCTGCGCGGCTCGTTCTCGGAGCGCATGCAGGGCCTCAAGCGGGACGTGCAGAAGGCGCACGGCAAGGTCATCGTCTTCATCGACGAGATCCACACGCTGATGGGCGCCGGCTCCAGCGGCGACGGCCCGCAGGACGCGGCCAACGAGCTCAAGGCCGCCCTCGCCCGCGGCGACTTCCCCTGCATCGGCAGCACCACCCACGACGAGTTCCGCAAGCACGTGGAGCAGGACCCGGCCCTCGAGCGCCGCTTCGTCAAGATCGTCGTCGAGGAGCCGGACGACGCCGCCGCCATCGAGATCCTTCGTGGCGCCGCGCCGCTGTACGCCAAGCACCACAAGGTCGACGCCGCCGACGACGCCGTCTGCGCCGCCGTCCAGCTCTCGTCGCGCTTCCTCCACGAAAAGCGCCTGCCCGCCAAGGCCATCGACCTGCTCGATCTCGCGATGTCGCGCGCGCGGCGCGCCGGCAAGAAGAAGATCGGGCGCGAGGACGTCGCGCGCGTCTGCGCCGACGTCGCCAAGATCCCCGTCGATCGCGTGCTCCTCGAGGACAAGAAGCGCTTCATGGAGCTGGAGCGCTTCCTCGAAGATCGCGTCGTGGGACACGCGCAGGTCATCGGGCGCGTGGCCAACAGCATCCGCCGCAACTACGCCGGCTTCACAACGCACCGGCCCTTGGGCAGCTTCCTGTTCCTCGGCTCCTCCGGCGTCGGCAAGACCGAGCTCGCCAAGGCGCTCGCCGACTTCCTCTTCGGCTCGCAAAAGGCGCTCGTGCGCCTCGACATGAGCGAGTACGCGGAGCCCCACACCGTGGCCCGGCTCGTGGGCGCGCCGCCCGGCTACGTCGGGCACCAGGAGGGCGGCCAGCTCACCGAGGCCGTGCGCGCGCGGCCGCACTGCGTGGTGCTCCTCGACGAGATCGAGAAGGCGCACCCCGACGTGCTGCCGGTGCTCTTGCAGATCCTCGACGAGGGGCGGCTCACCGACGCCCGCGGCCGCACCGTCACCTTCCGCCACGCCGTCTTGGTGTTGACCTCGAACCTCGGCGCCGCCGCCGCCATCGCGCCCCGGGCGCGCGGCATCGGCTTCGGCGCGCCGTCCATCCTGCCGGGCGCGGCGGCGTTCACCCAGAAGCAACACGACGGCGTGCTCGAGGCCGCGCGCAAGCACCTGCCGCCGGAGCTGTGGGGCCGCATCGAGGACAAGCTCGTGTTCGCGCCGCTCGGCCGCCCCGAGCTGATGAAGATCGCCGGGCTCTTGCTCGAAGCGTCGGCCAAGGCGCTGTTGACCACGCGCAACATCGCGCTCCACTTCGACGACAGCGTGCTCAACCACCTCGTCGACCAGGGCGCCTTCGACGCGTCCACCGGCGCGCGCCCGATGCGCCAGGTGGTGCAGCGGCTCGTGGAGACGCCGGTGTCGGAGGCCATCTTGAAGGGCGAGGTGCAAGAAGGCGCGCGCATCCGCCTGCACGTCGCCGACGGAAACCTCATCGCGCGCGCGGCGCGCCCGAGCAAGGCGCAGCCGGGCACCCCGCGGCCGGCGTGACGCGCGGCGAGGCCGGCATGAACGCTCCCTTGCGCAGGCGCACCGATCGGCCCGGCTTCGCGGTCGCCGTGCTCGGCAAGGGAAAGGCCGGCGGGTCGCTCGCGGCGTCGCTCAAGCACGCAGGCGTCGACGTGCTCGTGCACGCGCGCCGGCTGCCGGAGATGTTGCGCACCGCGCGCTGGCGGCGGGCGCGCGTGGTGTTCCTCGCCGTGCCGGACGACACCATCGAGCGGATCGCCATCACGCTGGCGCCGACGCTCGACGACCCGCACGCGCCGTCTCCGCACGGCGAGCCGCCGGCGCCGCCGCTCGTGGTGCACATGTCGGGCGCCAAGGGGCCGTCGGCGTTGGCGGCGCTCGAAGCGCACGGCGCCGTCGTCGGCTGCTTTCACCCGCTGGCGTCCCTGGACGGAAAGAGCCCGATCCCGGCAGAGGCGCTCGTCGCCGTCGACGCGCGCGCCGGGAAGGCGCCCCAACGCGCGACGCTGGCGGCCATCGCCACGCTGACGCTCCTCGCCAAGCGCTTCGGCTGCAAGCCCGCGCGCGTGCTCGAGGACAAGCGCGCGCTCTATCACGCCGGCGCCGTCGTCGCCGGCAACCTCCCCGTCGCGCTCCTCTCCATGGGCGCGCAGCTCCTCGAGGCCGCCGGCGTGCCCGCGGCCCTCGCCCGCGAGTCGCTCGCGCGCCTGCTGGCTTCGCAGGCCGAAAACGCCGTGCACCACCCGCTCGCCAAAGCGCTCTCCGGCCCCGTCGCGCGCGGCGACGCCGGCACGCTCGCGCGCCACCTCGCCGTGCTCGCCAAGGAGCACCGCGACATCGCCCGCGTCTACCGCGAGCTGTCGCGCGCGCTCGTCGACGACGTCGCCGCGCAGGGACCGAAGACCAGGGCGAAGCTGCGGCGGGCGCTGCGCTGAGACCGGAGGGGTGCCTCGGTGCCGGCGTTCGAGCTACGCTGGCTGCGTTCCGTCGCCGCCGTCATGCCGTCAAGCCCTCCGCGCAGCCGTCTTTGCTTCGGGCCGCTCCACATCCCGTCGGACGTGGACCTCGTGCTCCGTGGCGACGAGGCGCTCGCGCTTCAGCCGCGTGGAGCCTGCGCGCGGGCCGAGGTGGCCCTGGTTGCCGATGGCCGTCCAGGTCGCGTGGCTGTTGCCGTCGCGAACGAGCGGGGAGGGGAGGTTGCCGTCGAGGCTGTCGTCGAGCTGCTGCTCGATATCGTGCTCGACGAAGTGCCTGTCGACGAACGCGCTCATGGGCGTCGACAGCGGCGTCTCGGAGCTGCCGTCGGCGAACGACTGCCACATGTTCTCGTAGTTGACCGGGAAGAACAGGGAATCATAGTCGGCGCGGTAAGCGATGCGCGGGTCGTTCGCTGACACCGCCACGTCAGCGTGCGTGAGCGTCCGGTCACCGACGAACTGATCGAGGTTGACGTCAAGGCACGGCACGGTGTCGTCAGGACCGGCGTCGACCTGATCCGCCAGCGAGGGCGGCACTCCGCCGCAGAGCTGGCCGTCTTCGACGTGCAGTGGAGGCACCGTAGGCGAGGCCCCCGCTCGGGACCTGACCCCAAGGTGACCCTTTGGTGACCTTTGAGCGGTCCTACTCGTCGGGGTTGTCGATGGAGCGCAGGCCGTGGCGCTTGAGCAAGTCGCGCAGGTGCTTGCGATCCATCTGCGCGGTCTGCGCGGCCTTGGACAAGCTGCCCGCGTCCTTCATCAGGCGCTCGAGGAAGACGCGCTCGAACGCGTCCACCACCTGGGCCTTCTTGTCCTTGAACGGCAGGTCCGATGACAGCGCGTCGACGACGGCGCCGCGCACGATGTCCACTTGCTCTGCCGTCTCGCCCGCGACGGCCACCGTCGACGCGTGCGCCGCCGGCGACATCTCCACCGCCTGCACGACGCGCGAGAGGTCGAGCGGCCCGCCCTTGTGCAGCGAGAGCGCGCGCTCGACGACGTTCCTCAGCTCGCGGACGTTGCCCGGCCACGCGTACTTCTTGAGCGCCTCGATGCCGACCAGCTCGACGGTGGGGCCCTCGCGCAACGTGCGGGCGAAGTGGCGCGCGAGCACCTCGATGTCGTCGAGGCGATCGCGCAGCGGCGGCAACTGCACCTTCACCACCGCCAGCCGGTAGTAGAGGTCCTCGCGGAAGCGCCCCGCCCGCACCTCGGCCTTGAGATCGCGGTGCGTGGCGCACACCACGCGCACGTCGATCTTCTCGGGCTCGTCGCCGCCGACGGCCTGCACCGTGCGGCCCTCGAGGACGCGCAGCAGCTTCGGTTGCAGGTCGAGCGGGAGCTCGCCGATCTCGTCGAGGAAGATGGTGCCGCCGTGCGCCCGCCGGAACGCCCCCTGGCGCGGCCCGGTGGCGCCGGTGAACGCGCCGCGGACGTGGCCGAACAGGCTCGACTCGACGAGGTCCTTGGGGATCGACGTGCAGTCGAACACCACGAACGGCTTCTGCGCCCGCGGCGACGCGTCGTGGACCGCGCGGGCGACCAGCTCTTTGCCGGTGCCGGTTTCGCCCTCGACGATGATGGTGGCGTCCACGGTGGCGACGTCTTTCAAGAGCGTGAACATCTCCCGCATGCGCGGGTCTTCGCCGACGAGCCCGCCGAGCTGGGAGACGCCCGCGAGCTGCTTGCCGGGGCGCAGCTCGCTCTCGTATGCGCGCAGGTAGACGTGGGCGTTGCCGAGGACGAGCTGCGCGCCGACGGGGACGGTGGCCTCGCGGATCTGCGCGCCCTCGTAGTAGGTGCCGTTGGTGCTCTTGAGGTCGACGACGCGGACGGCGCCGGCCTCCGCGCGCAGCCGCGCGTGGTTGCGGCTGACGGTCTCGTCCTCGACGCGCAGCCCGGCCTCGTCGGCGGAGCCGACGACGATCTCGGTGCCGTGACGGAGGAGCACCGAGCGCTCCCGGTCGCCGACGCGGGCGACCACCAACACCGCGCTCGGATCGATGCGCGTGACGAGCGTCGACGCAACCATCACGGTGATGCCGCGGCCTGGCGCTCTTGCGATGGTCTCGGTCACGGGCTCGCTCGCAGGTCGAAGAAATATCGGGCCACGCCCTTCACGGGCACTTGCACCGTATACGTCATCGCGGCGCCGAGCGCTTTCAGTGTGATGTCGTGGGCGCCGGCGGGGCAGGAGCGCTCGGCGTCGCCCGTCTTGCCCCAGGGCTGCCCGTCCATGAAGAGCTCCGCCGGCGGGCTCGACGCAAACACGGCGCGGCCGTCGGCCGCGGTCGACGTGAGGGAGAGGAGCGCGTGATAGACGTCGCCGCGGTCGATGGGGACCTCGGTGGTGACGGGCGCGTAGCCGTCGAGCCGCGCCTCGAGCACGTGCGTCTTGTCGGTGGAGACGCGATCGAGGGTGATGGGGCTGCGGCCGATCTCCGCGCCGTCGACGAACACGCGCGCGCCCGCGGGCCGCGTCTCGATGACGACCTTGCCCGCCGCCGTGAGGTTCTCGCTCACGACGACGAAGCGTTGGCCCTTCTTGAGCGAGAGCTTTCGCTTGGTCGACGGGCCGTCTGCGACGTCGATCTTCACCTCGTGCGCGCCGTCGGCGAGGCGCACGTCGTCGACGAGCGGCGTGGTGCCGATACGATTCCCGTCGAGGAAGACCGCGGCGCCGGCAGGGTTGGAGCGCACGAGCAACGTGCGCGCGTCGCCGGGCGCGCCGCCGAGGGCCGCGCGCGCCGTCGACGCGGAGAAGAACCCGCCCGCGAGCGCGACGACGAAGACCGCTGCCGCGGCGACGCGCGCGCCCGTCCCGGGGAGCAGACCCCGGCGCGGGGCGCGGGGCGCGGGCGCCGCAGCCGGTCTCCCCGAGGGGCTCGGCGACGCCTGCATCGACGGCGGCGCGGTCACCGGGATCGGCTGCGGCCCCGCGGGCGGCAGCGCCGGCGACGCGGCGGCCGGCGCGGGTGGAGCAGGCGCGGCCAGGCTCGGCGGAGGCGGCGGCACGAGCGCGGCGGGCGGCGGCGGCGGCGCGGCCAACGCGGGCGGCGGCGGCGGCGCCGGCGCGAGGGCGGCGGGCGGGGGCGGCGGCGGCGCGAGCGCGGCGGGCGGGGGCGGCGCCGGCGCGGGCGGAGCCGCCGGATACGGCGCCGCGGGATACGGCGCCGCGGGATACGGCGCCTGCGACGCCGCGGGCGGATACGCGGGCTGTGCCGCCGGCGGGTACGGCGCCTGCGGGGCCGGCGGCTGCGACGGGTACGCCGCCGCCGGCTGCGACGGGTACGCCGCCGCCGGCTGCGACGGGTACGGCGGCGGGACCGGCGCGGGCGGTTGCGGGACCGCCGGCTGTTGCGGCGACGGGTACGCGGTCGACGGCGGCGGGACCGGCGCCGGCGGCTGCGCATACGGCGCCGGCTGCGCGACCGGCGCGGGCGGTTGCGGCACCGGCGCCGGCGGGTGCGGGGCCGGCGCTTGCGGGACCGCCGGCGCGACGCTCGACGCGGGTGGAGGGGCCAACGCGGCCGGCGGCGGCGGCGCCGGGGCCACGCCGGACGGGGGCGGCGGCGCGATCGCGGAGGCGCCGAGCGCGGGCGGCGGCGGCGCCGACGCCGACGCGCCGGGCTGCGTAAACGCCTCCGGCGGCGGTGGCCGGCGCACGCGCTGCGACGAGCGCTGCGACGACGGCGTCGACGTGCGCGGCAGCGCCGCGGACGAACCGCTCGCGTCGAGGGGCAACGCGCGCACCGACGGTGACGCAGCGACGACGCCGACCTTGTCGGACCTCGAGCGCGCGTCGGGCTCCGCGCGCCGCTCGCTCGGCCGCGACATCGGGCTCGCCTCCACGCGCGTCGGGTTCGGCCCGAAAGCTTCGGAGGGCGCTCGCCTGGATGCGTCGGGCAACGCGGCCACGCGCTTTTGCTCCGCCTGCGCGCCGACGCCGACGGCGTCCGGCCCCGCGTCGAGCGCGCGCGCGCCGCCGCCGGCCTTCACGGCGCGGACGTCCATCTGCGGCGCGCGCGCCGGCTCCGCGTCCGGCAACGGCCGCGCCCGCTGCCCTGCGCTGCGCGGCGGGGACGCGAGAATCCGCGCGCTGCGCCGGCTTCGGCCCCGACGGCTCGCGCACGCGCGACGACGGCGGCCGCGCCCGGCGCGCCGACGACGCCTCCTTCGCGGGCGGCGACGGCGGCGGCGACGCGAGCTCGCGCATCTCGTCCGGCTTGAAGATCTGGCTCTTCAGCTCGACTTGCCTGGTCTGGCGCGGCTCCGCGTCGCGCGTCTTCAGCTCTTCCTTGAAGACGTCGCGCATGAGCGCCGCGACCTCGGCGGGCTTCGGGTGCAGCGCGTGCCGATCGGCGATCTGCAACAGCTCGCGCTCGAACGCGAGCGCGTCCTGTGGCCGCGCGGCCGGGTCCTTTTCGAGGCTCCTCCGGATGAGCGCCTCGAGGTCGGCGGGCACGCCGAGCGTCGCGGGCAGCCGCGGCACCTGCGCCGCGCGCATGCGATCGAGCGTGGACAGGTCGGAGCTGCCGGCGAACAGCCGCTCCGCCGTGATGGCCTCGAACAGCACGATGCCGACGTTGAACAGGTCGCTCCTGTGATCGAGCTGGCGCCCGCGGGCCTGCTCCGGCGACATGTAGCCGAACTTGCCCTTGATGACCCCGGCCATGGTCTTGTTCGCCGACGCCTGCACCTTGGCGATGCCGAAGTCGGTGAGCTTCACCTTGCCGTCGAAGGTGACGATGATGTTGTGCGGCGAGATGTCTCTGTGGATGAGCCGCAGCGCCCGGCCCTCGGCGTCGGTGGCCTTGTGCGCGTAGTCGAGCGCGCGCAACGTATCGACGGCGACCATCATCGCCATCGACACCGGCAGGATCCGCTTCTTCTGGCTCGCGTAATAGATGACGTCGGCGAGGTCCTTGCCGTCCGCGAACTCCATCACGATGAAGTATTCGCCCTTGTCCGACATCACGAGGTCGAAGACCTGCACGATGTTCGGGTGGTTCAGGCACGCGGCCACGCGCGCCTCCTCCACGAACATCCGCACGAGCTCCTGATCGCGCGTGAAGTGCGGGAGGATCTTCTTCACCGCGTAGATCTTCTCGCTGCCGTCGGCGCCGACGACACGAGCGCGATAGACCTCCGCCATCCCGCCCTGGGCGTGGAGGTTCAAGACCTCGAGCTCCGAGAGCTTCATCGAGGACGACACTACCATGCGCGTCGGGCTGGGCGCGTCGGCACATCCGCCGAGCGGCACCCCTCGGGCGCTTGCCGCCCGTGCTACGGTCGGCGGCACCGAGGAGCGGAGCGAGGGTATGGCGAAACGGCGGCGGCGCGTCCCGCCACGGAGACCGGGACAGCCTGCGCTCGCGCCGGCACCGCCTTCGGGCTCGGCCAAGCGGGTCGTGCTCGTGCTCGCCGTCCTGTTCGCCGTCGGCCTGGCCGTGGGCGCAGGCGTGTCGTTCCTCGTCGACGTGCCCCCGCTCTTCGCCGCCGACCGCGCCCGCTTCGACCTCGCCCGCGACACCGGCGGCGCGCTCGCCGACGCGGCCTCCCTCGCCGACGGCGGCGATCCCGCGCTCTTCGCCCCCGCGGCGCTCGCCGGCGCTCTCCTCGTGAGCGATCACGTGGGCGGCGCCGACGAGGAGAAGCGGGCGGACGCGCGTTTGAGGACCACCCTCACCTTCGTGCGTGAAGCGCCCGAGGCCCTCTACGCGCGCGCGCTCCTCGCGCGGCTCGGCGTCGCCGACGCGGCCGTCGACGACGACATCGGCAAGCGCGCCGACAAGCTCGCAGACAACGCCTGGTGCTTGCTCGCCAGGAGCACGCGCGCGTGGGACCGCGGCGACCGCGACGAGGCCGTCCGGCTCGCGCGGCGCGCCGCGCTCGGACCGGGGGCGCCGGTGCGGGCGCAGGTGGAGCTCGCGCGCGAGTCCATCGCGCAAGGCGCTGTCGACGAGGCTGGAGCGCTCGCCGCGCACGTCGAGCGCGAGCACCCCGGGCACGTGCAAGCGCGCATCGCCGGCATCCTCGCCGCCGTGATCGACGACGCGCGCGAGGAGACGCCGCAGGAGCGCTCCCTCAAGCTGCGGCGGGTGAAGCACCGCGCGGCAGAGCGGGGTGCGGCGCCGCGGCCAGGCCAGGCCCACGACGACGACAGCGCGGCGCTCGCCCTGTGGCACACCGCGCCCGAGCAGGCGGCCATCGACGCGCTCGACAGCGTCGACGCCCGCGACGCCCCCGTGCTCGCGCTCGTCCTCGAGGTCTTCGCCGCCGGCCGCGGCGACGACGCGCTCGCCTCCGAGATGAAGAGCCGCGTGATCCCGGGCGCCGCCTCGTCGGCGGTGCTGGCGGCGCGACAGGCGGAGCTGTCGATCGCCCTGGGGGACACCGCGGCCGCCGAAGAGCTCCTCACGCGGGCGCTCGAGGAGAACCCCGACAACACCGCGCTGCTCCTCGACCGCGCCCGCCTGAGGTCGCTCACCGCGCTCAGCGACGAGGAGATCCACCGCCGCGCGGGGGCGTTCAAGAAATCCATCGGCACCGACGCCGTCGCCCTGCCCTTCGCCCGCGCGGTCATCAATCCGTTCGGCCTCGGTGGCGTCCCCTTTCGCTTCGAGCCCGACCCGGGCGTCATCCCGGAGGCCGAGTTGGCGGCGGCGCTGTCGTCGAAGGACGTGCAGAAGAAGCTCGACGTCGCGGTCTTCGTCCACAAGGGCTCGACGGCGCTTGGCCGCGGCGACGTTCCGGGCGCCGCCGACGCCGTCGCTCGCGCGAGAGAGAAGGCCGCCGGCGACCCCGACGTGTTGCTCCTCGACGCGCGCGTGAAGCAGCGGCAGGGTGATCGCGACGGCGCGCGCCAGGCGGTCGACGCCGCCGTCGAACGCGGCAAGGACGACGCGCACGTATTGCTGGCGGCGGCGCGCATTCACTACGACAACGAGGACTTCATCCCCGCGCGCAAGGTGCTCGCGCGGCTGCGTGCCCTCGGCTTCAAGAGCCCGGCGGCGCTCGCGCTCGGCGCCATGCTCGAGGCGCGCAGCGGCGACGCCCGGGCGGCGCAGGCGCTCCTGGCCGAGGCCAAGGACATCGGCGCCGGCAACGTCGAGATCGTGAAGGCCGAGGTCCTCATCCTCCGCGACGGCGACAATCTCGGCGCAGTCCGCGCGGCGGCGGATCACCTCCTCGCCGTCGACGGCCTGCGCACGAGCGACCCCATCCTCCGCTCATGGGAGGCCGACTCCGCCGCCCGCGCCGGCGACACGCTGCGCGCGCAGGCGGTGCTCGAGGACGTCATCGCTTCACGCGAAAACCTCGCCGACGCACATCTGTTGCTCGGCTCCATCCAGGCCGGCACCGACGAGAGCGCGGCCCGCGCCAGCTTCGAGCGCGCGGAGAAGCTGGCGCCGGGGAGCGCCGTCGCCTCGGAGGCCTCACGCCGTCGCGCGACGCTCAAGGGCGGCGGCGAGGCGGAGCGGCAGCCACCGCCGAAGCAGCGGCCGCGCCGACTGCCGCGAAAGCGAGGACGCTGAATGGCGCACGACTTCAACGACCGCATCCTGCGCGCGTTCGTGGAGCGGACGTTCGACCTCGTCACGCTCACGGACGCCGAATCCGCGCCTGTGTTCGTGAGCCCCTCGAGCAGCACCATCCTCGGCTACACGCCCGACGAGGTGGTCGCGGTCGGCCTCCGCCAGCTCGTTCACCCAGACGAGCGCTCTCAGCTCGCCGACTTGTACAAGCGCCTCCTCGCGGAGCCCGAGCGGCCCGTCTCGTTCATGTATCGCATGCGTCACAAGCAGGGCGGCTTCCGCGTGCTCGAGGCCGTCGCGCAAAACCTCCTCGACGCTCCCGGGCTGAACGCGGTGGTGGTCCAGGCGCGCGACGTCACCGCCACCGCGGAGAACGCCGACGCGCTCATCATGAGCGAGGCGCGCTTCCGCGCCCTCGCCGAGCGCGGCGGCGACGGCTTCTCCATCTGCGACCCGAGCGGCTCCGTCCTCTACCGCAACGACGGCGCGCGCATCGTCCTCGGCTACAGCGACACCGACGTCTCCGCGCGCATCACGATGTCGCGCCTGCACCCCGAGGACGTCGAGGTGTGGAACGCCGCGTGGGAGCGCACCGTCGCCGAGCCGGGCCACGTCGAGCGCGTCGAGTACCGCATGCGGCATCGCGACGGCCGCTACCGGACCCTGCAGGCCATCTTCACCAACCGCAACGACGACGCCGCCGTCGGCGGCATCGTCATCAACTACCGCGACGTCACCGACCTCGCCACCGCGCGGCGCGACGCCGAGACCAGGGCGGCTCGGCAAAAGGCGTTGGCGGAGCTCGGCATCTTCGCCGTGTCCGCGTCCACGGTGAAAGACGTCGACGAAAAGGCGGTGGACCGGGTCCTCGAGATGCTCCACCTCGACGCCATCGACGTCGTGGAGCGCAACGACGGCTCCGACGAGCTCGCCGTGGTCGCCGCGCGCGCCACCGCCGGCGGCGCCCGCACCTACGCGCCCGGCCTCGACAGCCCCGTCGGCTACGCGCTGCTCCACGGCGGTGCGTTCTTCGTCGACGACCTCACCGCCGAGACGCGCTTCCGCGCGCTCCCGCTCATCGCCGACGGGTACACGCGCTGCGTCGCCGCGCTCATCCACGGGACGCCGGCACCGTGCGGCGTGCTCGTCGGGTACCGCAAGCGGGGCAAGCCGTTCACCGACGACGACGCGCACATGCTCCAGGCCGTCGCCAACCTCGTCGGGGCCAAGCGCCGCGAGGCGGGCGCCCGCGCCGACCTCGAGCGCGCCGAGCAGCAGCTCCGCGTATCCCAGAAGATGGACGCGGTGGGGCGCCTCGCCGCCGGCGTGGCCCACGACTTCAACAACCTGCTCGTCGGCGTGCTCGGCTACACGTCGCTGCTCGCCGAGCGGCTCAAGGACGATGCGGACGGCCTCGCCGACGTCGAGGAGATCCGCCAGGCGGGCGAGCGCGCCGCCGCGCTCACCAAGCAGATCCTGGCGTTCTCCCGACAGCAGGTGCTCAAGCGCGAGCACGTCGACATGAACGCGCTCGTCCAGGGGCTGACCAACCTGCTGCGCCGGGTGATGCGCGACGACGTGGCCCTCGACTTCATCCCCGGTCACCAGCTCGGGCTCATCTACGGCGACGCGCGCCAGCTCGAGCAGGTCCTGATGAACCTCGCCGTCAACGCCGGCGACGCCATGCCCGGCGGAGGGCGCTTCACCGTCGAGACCACCAACGTCGTCATCAACGGCGAGTACGTGCGCGCGCACCCCGACGCCAAGCCCGGCCGCTACGTCCTGCTCACGGTGAGCGACACCGGCTCGGGCATGCCCTCGGACGTGGCGGAGAAGGTCTTCGAGCCGTTCTTCACCACCAAGGAGGTCGGGCGCGGCACCGGCCTCGGCCTCGCCACGGTGCACGGCATCGTCTTGCAGCACGGCGGCATGATCAACGTGTACTCCGAGGTCGCGCGCGGCACGGTGTTCAAGATCTACCTGCCCATCGTCGAGCGGCGCGCGAGCGTCATCGAGCGCTCCGCGCCCGCCATCGCCGGCAAGGGCCACGAGACCGTGCTGCTCGCCGACGACGACGACCTCGTCCGCCGCGTCACCAAGGCCGTCCTCGAGCGCGCGGGCTATCGCGTGCTCGCCGCCGAGGACGGCGCCCGCGCGCTCGCCCTGTGGAACGACATGAAGGCCGAGATCGATCTCGTGCTGCTCGACGTCGTCATGCCCGAGCTGTCTGGCCCCGCCGTCCTCGAGCGCATCCGCGCGGAGAGGCCCGGGGTGCGCTTCCTGCTCGCGTCGGGCTACAGCTCCTGGGCGGTGAGCCAGAGCGACCCCGAGATCGCCGCCCGCGCCATCCAGAAGCCCTACGACCCCGACGAGCTCATGCGCCGCGTGCGCGCCGCGCTCGACGAATGACGCCGCGCGCGCCGCGCGCTCACGTCTTCGGCAGCGGCTTGTACTTGATGCGCGTCGGGCCGACGTCGCCGAGGCGCTTCTTCTTGTCCGCCTCGTACTCCTGGTAATTGCCCTCGAACCACTCGACGTGGCTGTCGCCCTCGAACGCGAGGATGTGCGTGGCGATGCGGTCGAGGAACCAGCGGTCGTGGCTGATGACGACGACGCAGCCGGCGAAGTCCTCGATGGCGTCCTCGAGCGCGCGCAGCGTATCGACGTCGAGATCGTTGGTGGGCTCGTCGAGCAGCAGCAGGTTCCCGCCCTGCTTCAACAACTTGGCGAGGTGAACGCGGTTGCGCTCGCCGCCCGAGAGCGAGCCGACGAGCTTCTGCTGGTCGGCGCCGCGGAAGTTGAAGACGGTGCAGTAGGCGCGGGAGTTGAGCTTCTTGGGCCCGAGCTCGAGCACCTCGGCGCCCCCCGTGATCTCCTGCCACACGGTGTTGGCGTCGTTGAGCGTGTCGCGCGACTGGCTCACGTACATCATCTTCACGGTGGAGCCGATCTTGAGCTCGCCCGAATCGGGCGTCTCCTCGCCGGACACCATCTTGAACAGCGTGGTCTTGCCCGCGCCGTTGGGCCCGATGATGCCGACGATGCCGGCCGGCGGCAGCCGGAAGCTCAGGCCGTCGAAGAGGAGCTTGTCGCCGAAGGCCTTCTTCAGGTCCTTGGCCTCGATGACGACGTCGCCAAGCCGCGGCCCGGGCGGGATGTAGATGTCCGCCTGCGTGACCTTCTCCTTGGTGGACTCGGCGAGCAGCTCCTCGTAGCGCTTGAGGCGCGCCTTGCCCTTGGCCTGCCGCGCCTTGGGCGACATCTTCGCCCACTCGGCCTCGCGCGCGAGGTCACGCTGGCGGGCGCTCTCCGCCTTCTCCTCCTGGGCGAGGCGCTTGCGCTTCTGCTCGAGCCACGACGAGTAGTTGCCCTGCCACGGAATGCCCTCGCCGCGATCGAGCTCGAGGATCCAGCCGGCGACGTTGTCGAGGAAGTAGCGGTCGTGGGTGACGCACACCACCGTGCCCTTGAACTCGTGCAGGAAGCGCTCGAGCCACGCGACGCTCTCGGCGTCGAGGTGGTTGGTGGGCTCGTCGAGGAGGAGCATGTCGGGCTTTTCGAGGAGCAGCCGGCACAGCGCCACCCGGCGACGCTCACCGCCCGACAGCGTGTCCACCACCTGGTCCGACGGCGGACAGCGCAGGGCGTCCATCGCCTGCTCGAGGATGCGGTTGAGGTCCCAGCCGTCCACGGCCTCGATGGCGTCCTGCAAGCGCGCCTGCTCCGCCATCAGCTTGTCCATGTCGGCGTCGGGGTCGGCGAACGCGTTGTTCACCTCGTCGAAGCGCTGCAGCAGCTCGCGGATGTTCTTGACGCCGCCCTCGATGTTCTCGAGCACGGTCTTGCCCTCCTCGAGCTGCGGCTCCTGCGAGAGGAAGCCGACGGTGCGGCCCTCCTGCAGCTTGGCGTCGCCCATGAACTCCTTGTCGACGCCCGCCATGATGCGCAAGAGCGTGGACTTGCCGGCGCCGTTGTTGCCGAGGACGCCAATCTTGGCCCCGTGGTAGAAGCTCAGGTGGATGCCCTTGAGCACCTCCTTGCCGCCGGGGTGAACCTTGCGCAGGTCGTGCATCTGGAAGATGTAGGGCTCGCTCATGGGCGCGGTCATAGCGGCAAGCCGACCGCCGCGCCAGAGCAGGCTCCGGGGCTCAGCGACCGAGCGGCTCAGGTCTCGTCGTCGGTGGTGATGATGCTCGACGTCGGCCGCGGGCGACGCTCGGTGTGCTCTTCCCGCGTCTCGGACTCCACCAGGCTGGTTCCCACCGACGGCGGCGGCGGCGGCTTCGGCACCCGCCGCTCCACCTCCTGGAGCGCCCGCACCGCCGCGGTGAGGAAGGTGATGGCGCGGCCCGCCCAGGTCTTCCCGTATCCGCCGACGTCGGCCTCGGCCGCTTTGCGCGCGGCGTAGAAGTCGGGCTCTTCGAGGAGTGACTGTGCGGCGGTCGCGTCGTCGGCCTCGGCGATCTCGCGGGCGCGGACGGCGAGCCAAGACAGCTTGCGCGGGAACGACCCCTGGTCGTCGAGCCACTCGATCTCGTCGGCGAGCCGGCGGAATGCGTCGGCCAAGACGCTCATGACGGCGATTGTAGCGCGTCGATGCGCAGCTTGCGGAAGTGCACGACGGAGCCGGGGTAGTGCGCCTGCAAGCCGAACAGCGGCCCGTCGGCGGGGGCGTCGTCGACGGACGCCGAGGGGACGCCGTCGATGGCGGCGCCCACGTGGGAGCCGCGGGCGACGGCGTCGATGGTGAACCATGCGCCGAAGGGCGGGATGGGCGCCTTGCCGCGGGCGCGGCCGTACAGGGAGCCTGTGGGGTTCCTCGGGTCGCTGGGATCGATCTGCACCTCGACGCCGTCCGGAAAGAAGATGCCCGCCTTGGCCCGCAGGAAAACGCCGCTGTTGCCGCCGTCTTCGACGTTGGCCTCGACGTGAACGCGGTAGTCGGCGCCGGCGAGGGCGACGACGATGGCGCCGGGGCCGCCGACGAGGGTGACGCCGTCGTCCTCCCAGCGCGCCTCGCAGCCGCCGCCCTCCACGCGCCACCAGGTCTTCAGAATCGGCGAAGGTGAGCGGCGCGTCGCCGTGGAGCGGCACGCGATCGTCGGGGACGGCCACGCACCCCCCGCACACGGCGGCGGCCCAGACGGCGGCGCAGGCGGCGCTGGCGGCGGCGCTGACGGGGGTGGGCGACGACGAGCGCATGCCCGCGCGTCGCACGCCCTCCCGCCCGCGGCAAGCCGGCGCAGGGCCGCGACCACGGGGCTCCGCCCCGTCCAGGCGGCGATCCGGACGACGGCCGCGACGGCGCCGGTCGCGTCGTGGACTCCCTCCTCGCGCGCGACCCGCGTTGAAACTAGATTCGAGGGATGAGCCCCCTCGACGAGCTGAAGCTCTTGTTGAAGCCCGCCGGCGGCGGGCTTTACCTCGTCTCCACGGGGAAAGCGGAACAGCAGGCGCTGCAGCGGCGCTTCTACGACGCCGCCACCGACGAAGACGTCACCGCCCGCTTCCACGCCACGCTCGACAAGATCCCCGACGCGCGCGCGGTGATCCTCGGGGTGCCCTCCGACGTCGGCGCGGGCTTTCGCCGCGGCGCCAACCTCGGGCCACAGTCCATCCGGCTGCGCCTCCTGCAAGACGAGCCGCGCTGGGCGCAGCTCCTCGCCGAGCGCGGCGTGGTCGACATCGGCGACGTGTTCGTTGTCCCGCAGCTCCTCTCCGACAATCTGCTCTCGCCCCCGGCGCTCGCCCGGGTCCAGCGCGCGCTGTACCCCGACGTCGACGACGCCGTCCGCGCGGCGCTGCCGGCGTCGCCGCTGTCCATCGCCGAGCGCGCGGTGGCCCTCGTGAAGAAGCTCAACCCGCGCGCCCGGGTGCTGATGCTCGGCGGCGACCACTCCACGGCGTGGCCGGTGGTGAAGGCGCTCCACGACGCCGGCGACCGCTTCTGCATCGTGCAGATCGACGCCCACACGGACCTCATGGCGGAGCGGCTCGGCATCCCCATCTGCTTCGCGACGTGGACGTTCCACGCCAACGAGCTCCTCGGCAGGAACAAGCGGGTCATCCAGCTCGGCATCCGCGCCACGCGCTTCGACAAGGCCCACTGGGAGAGCACGTGCGACGTCGTGCAAATCTGGGCCGCGGACGCCCTCGCCGACCCCGACAAGGCGCTCGACGACGTCGTGTCCGCCGCCAAGGCGACGGGGCTGCCGGTCTATTTCAGCAACGACATCGACGGCACCGACTCCGCCGACGCCGACGCCACCGGCACGCCTGAGCCCGCGGGACTCCCCGTCGACATGGTGCGCAAGCTCATCGGGCGGCTCGGGCGCGAGGTCGGCCTCGTGGGCGGCGACGTCGTCGAGGTGGCCCCGCTCCTGGGGCGGGACGGCGGCCGCCGCACCCTCGAGGTCGCGAGCCTCTATCTTCGCGACACCCTCGCGGCCGTCGTCGAGTAGACTCGAAGGATGGCCCCGAAACGCCCGATCGACTCCGACTCGACGGTGCTCGCCCCACGTCCCGAGATGACGGACGACGCGGGCCACGTCGAGGAAGTCGACTCGGGGATGGTCTTCGAGGACGCCAGCGAGGAGCTCACCACGTCGGGGGGCCGCGCGCGGCGCGAGCGGCGCGACAACACCTCCGACGTCTCGCTCATCGAAGCCAGGAGCGAGATGGCGCCGGCGCCGTCCCTCGAGGGCTTCGATGCGCCCCCGACCAACGCGTTCGGCGACGGCCCCCTCGGCGACGACGCGTACAACCCTCCCACCGAGGTGCTCCGGCTCGCCTTCTCCGACCCCGGATCCGATCCCATCGAGGACGAGGACGAGGAGCCGGTGGAGGTGAAGAAGTGGAAGATGGGCGCCGACGACGCCCGCGGCCCCGGCGGCGGGCGCCCGGACGTCTTCACGCTCCCGCGAGCCGACCTGGCCGGCACCCGCGTCGACGAGGCGGCGCAGCCGGGCGCGCCGCCGCGGCTCGATCTGGACGAGCTGCGCCGCACCATCGAGGAGGCGGAGAAGCTCATGCGCACCCTCAAGAGCCAGCTCGCGGGGATGGATCTCGAGGCGCGGGGCACGAACGCGCAGGTGGCGGCGGTCCTGCATCGCCTCGGTGAGGCGCTCGCGATGCTCAAGAGGTAGTGTGCGGCCGTGCCGTCGATGCCCCAGCAAATCGGCAAGTTCCACGTCCTCGCCGAGCTCGGCCGGGGCGGAATGGGCATCGTCTACAAGGTGAAGGACGGCAGGTCGGGGCAGCTCTCCGCGCTGAAGATGATTCCGCCGGAGGCGCTCGTGCGCCCGGACAGCGCGCTGCGCTTCAAGCGCGAGTTCCGCGCGATGCAGCGCGTGGAGCACCCGAACGTCATCCGCGTCTTCGAGGCCGGCACCCACGAGAGCTGTCCGTTCTTCACCATGGAGCTCGTCGAAGGGAAGGACATCCGCCACTACCTCGACGGCGACGACCCCGTCGTCTCCAGCGGCAAGGATCCGCCGCCCGCCGGCACCCTCACCGACCGACAACGCGCGCGCCTCAACGATCCGGTGCGCATCAAGAAGCTCGCCGACGCCATGGTGCAGGTGGCGTACGCGCTGGCGGAGATCCACTCGCACCGCATCGTCCACCGCGACCTCAAGCCGGACAACATCATGGTGTCCAAGGCGGGCGTCGTGAAGCTGATGGACTTCGGCATCGCCAAACAGCTCTCGGGTCCGTCGGAGCACTCGAGCGGCGGCATGGTCGTCGGCACGTTCAAGTACCTCTCGCCGGAGCAGGCGCTCGGCGCCGACGTCGACGGCCGCGCCGACCTCTACTGCCTCGGCATCATCCTGTACGAGCTCCTGGCCGGGCGGCACCCGTTCTACTCGGAGAACTCCGTCGGCTACGCCTACCACCACGCGCGCAAGCAACCGCCGGACGTCGCGCGCTTCAACCCCGAGGTGCACAAGGGGCTGAAGGCGGTGTGCGAACGCCTGATCAAGAAGGACCCTCGCGAGCGGTTCCCCACGGCCGACGACGTCATCGTCGCCATCCGCGAGGCGATGGACGGCTTCGTCGAGGAGATGAGCCAGAAGCTGCGGCCGATGCCCAAGGGCAAGGAGCTGCCCTTCGAGCTCGCCAAGGACCAGCTCTTCGCGCCGTCGCTGGTCGGGCGGGCGGCGGAGCAAAAGACGCTGTTGTCGGCGGCGGAGCAGTTGCTCGCCGGACGCGGCGCCGTCGTCGCCGTCACCGGCAAGAAGGGCATCGGCAAGACGCGGCTGGTGCGCGAGGTGGGCGGCCAGGCAAAGGCGCGCAACATCGACTTCCTCTGGGGCGCGTGCCCGCAGCAGGGCGGGCTGCCGTACCAGCCGTACGTCGACGTCCTCGACCAGCTCATCCAGACCGCCGCCGACAACTACGCCTCCGACGAGCTCAAGCGCCTGCTCGGCGACGAGGGGCGCGTGCTCGCGCGCTATGTGCCGGCCATCGACAGGCTCGAGGCCGACGTGCGGCCGCGGCCGGCGCCGGCGCTCAATCCGCAGGGCGAGAAGGTGCGCTTCCTGTCCGCGGTCACCGCGTTCCTCGGCCGATGCGCGGCCGCGCAGCCTCGTGTCATCGTCATCGACGACCTGCACCACGCCGACGAGCTGTCGCTGCAGCTCACGCGTTACCTCACGGAGACGCTCGCGCGCAGCGAGCCGGCGAGCGAGGGGCCGGCCACGCGCTTCTCGCCGCTGGCGCTCGTCTTCACCCTCGATCCCGCGGACACGCAGGCGGAGGAGGCGCGGGCGCTCCTGTCCAAGCTTTCGCAGGAGCGCGCGTTTTCGAGCCTCGCCCTGCCCGCGCTGTCGCCCGTCGAGGTGCAGGAGATGCTCGCCTCGATGATCGGCGGCGGCGAGGTCGCCCAGGCGCTCGCCGACTACCTCCACCACGAGACGGAGGGCGTGCCCGGACAAGTCGAAGAGCGCGTGCGCGCCTGGGCGGAGTCCGGCGAGCTGCGCCGCAAGGGACGCCAGTGGGTGCTCATCAAGCCCAACGCAAAGCCGAAGAGGCCGCCCGTTGCAGCCGCGGCCGTGGCGCCGGCGCCCGGCCGTCCCGATCCGTTCGACGACGCGCCTTTGAGCTCTCCCGTCGAGGTCGTCGAGGTGCGCGCGGCCACCCGCGCCGACATCCCCATCCCCGTCATCGGGGAGAGCCCCAACGACAAGCGCATCGCGCGCCTGTCACCCATCGCGCGCGACGTCGCCGAGCGCATGGCGGTGGCCGGCGACCGCGTGCCGGGCTCGTTGCTCGAGCGGGTCGCCCTGCGCACCGAGGATGAGCTGCTCGACGCGCTCGACGAGCTCATCAAGCGCGAGATCATCGCCGAGGACAAGGGCGAGGCGTACTTCAGCTTCGCCGACGTCGATGACCGCGACGCCCTCATGCGCGCGCTGCCGGCGGATCGCCGCCAACACCTGCACCTGCTCGTGGCCCGCGCCATCGAGGAGGACGCCAAGCGTCACAAGCGCAAGGTGAACCCCGAGGAGCAGGCGCACCACTACCTCGAGGGCGGCGACACAGTGAGCGCGCTCGAGCAGCTCATGCAGGCCGCGCGCGTCTCGCTCGCCGCGAGCGCCACGCAGTCCGCCGCGCAGCGCGTGGGCGAGGCGCAGGAGCTCGTGCAAAAGGAGCTGAAGGCGCGGCCGCTCGACGCCGCCCTCATCCGCTGCGACGTCGAGCTCGTGCTCCTGCGCCTCGACGTGCTCGCGGCGGTGAACATCCACACCGACTGCGTGTCGCTGGCCAAGCGCCGCCTGCCCAAGCTGCGCGGCGCCGTGGACACGCGCCTGGTGTGCGAGTGCCTTCTGCGGCTCGCCGCGAGCGAGCGCATCCTCGGCGACCTCGACGCCGCCCTCGAGCACGTCGGCGAGGTCCTCGCCACCACCGAGCGCGGCGGGAACCACGCGCTGCGCTGCCGCGCCAAGAGCCTGTGCGGGATGATCTACGAGCAGCGCGGTCAGTTCGACCTCAGCGAGCGCTACTACGCCGACGCGCTCGAGCTCGCCCGCGCCATCGGCGACGAGCTCGAGGAGGAGCGCGCCCGCGGCGCCGTCGCCAACCGCCACCTGCTCGCCGGCGATCTGCGCGCGGCGCGCGCGGACTTCGAGCGCCTGCTGAAGCAGGCGGAGCTGCGCGGCGAGAAGCTGCGGATCCTCGGCTACGTCAACTCGCTCGGCATCATCTCGCACGAGGAGGCGCGCTTCGACGAGGCCGAGGTCGCCTACCGGCGCATGCTCGAGCTGGCCAAGCCCACCGGCGACCGCAGGAGCCTCGCCATCGCGCACGGCAACATCGGCGTGGTCCGTCGTGACCAGGGGCGCTTCGGCGACGCGCTCTCGCAGTGCGAGCGTGCCGCGCGCATCTTGAAGGACCTCAACCAGCTCGAGGGCCTCGCCTACGTCCGCATCGTCGAAGCGCAGACGCTGCTCGACCGCGCCCTCACGGCAAAGGACGGCGGCGACGACGACCGTGCGGCGTTCGACAAGGCCGAAGAGGCGTTCGACCTCGCCGAGCGGGCGTCGGCGGCCATGCGGCTCGCCGAGGCGTGCATCTGCCGTGGCCAGGCGCTGGCGCGCCTCGGCAAGATCGAGGACGGCACCGCCGACATCGAGCGCGGCCTCGAGGCCGCCCGCTCCATCGGCGCCAACCGCATCATGCTGTTCGGCATGGGCGCCGCGGCCGAGGCCGCCGCGCTCGGGGGCAACACCGCGGAGGCGAAGAAGGTGCTCGCCGCCGCGCTCCGCCGCGCGCACGACACGGGCTTCCTGCGCTTCGTGCGGCGCCTCGAGGAGCTCGGCAACGCCCGCTCCCTCCTGTGACGTCGCGCGACCGGCCGGGACGCGCGCGCAGGGTTTGCCGCTTGCGATGGCGCGGGAGCGCGAGCGGGCGCAACCGTTGCGCGCCCGAAAACCAAAGAGCGCGAGCGCGCGCACGCTGCCGCGTGGCGCGGAGAGTGCAGACGGGCGAGGCCCATGATGACCCCTGACTTCGCGCCCGAGAAGGCGCGCCTCGCCGTCGTCGTCGACGGAGATCCCGGCGTCCGGCGCCTGACCGTGCGCGCCCTGGAGAGCGCCGGCTTTCGCTGCGCCGCGTTTCGCGACGGAGAGAGCGCGCTGTCGTGGCTGAGCAGCAGCCGCGCGCCACGCGTCATCACCGTCGACGTCGATCTCCCGGGCATGAGCGGGCTCCAGCTCGTGCGCGCGCTGCGCGCGAGGCCGCGGCTCGAGCGCGTCCCGACGGTGGTGCTCGCCGAGGAGCGCGCCCTCGGCGACGCGCTCGCCGCCGGCAACCTCGGCGCCCTCTTCGTGAAGAAGCCGTTTCGCACGCGCGACCTCGTCGACGCGGTGCTGCGCCTCGTGGCCGCGGCGCCGCCGCCGCGGATCCTCATCGTCGACGACGACAGCGACATCCGCGAGGCGATCGACTGCGTCGTGCGCGAGCAGGGCTACGACGCCGTCTGTGCCCGCGACGGCCTCGACGCCCTCCGCGTCATCGACGACCCCGTGGCGCCGCCCCACCTCGTGATCCTGGACGTCCTCATGCCGCGCCTCGACGGCATCGGCCTCGCCCAGGTGCTGCGCGCACGGGAAGCGACGCTCCCGGTGGTGTTGGTGTCGGCGCACGAGGACGTCGCCAAGCACGCGGAGGTCCTCGGTGTGGCCGGGCACCTGCGAAAGCCCGTCACCCTCGACGATCTCCTGGACGTCATCCGCACGGTGACGACGGCGCCGGTCACACGCGCGATTTGACCTTGGTGAGCCCCGCCTCTTCGAGCTGCCGCGCGCGCTCCCGCGTGACGTTCAGCAGGCGGCCAATCTCCTCGAGCGTGAGCCCGCCGCGCTCGGCGATATCGAGGGCGCAGGTCTCCGGCAGCTCCCACGGCTCGACGCCCGGGAAGTTCAGCTTGATGGAGCCGGTGGCCTCGTTGACGTCGAGATAGAGGTGAAAGCGGCACGACACGTACAGGCAGGGGCGCGGACCCGAGCGGCACTCGGCGCGCGTCCTGGGCCGCGCGTCATCGATGACATGCAGCAGGCCGGCCGCCGGCGACGACCCGCGCTCGCGCTTCAACCTGCGCGGCGAGAGCGTCCGGGGACGGCGCCGCGCGCGAACGAGATCAATGGTCACCACGGTCCACCTCGTCGTCAGCGCCCGAGGCGCGCGAACAGGCCGTTTTCGGGCTCGAAGTAGCCGACCACCGTCGCGGTGGCCTCGGAGTCCGTCTGCGCGTCCTCGACCGCCTCGCGCATCCCTTCGAAGTGCAAAACCAGCACGTAGTCCGTCCCCGGCTCGAGGAACGGCGCGTCCGTCCCGACCGAAGCCAGCACCTCGCGGCCGGTATCGACGCTCACGTTGTGCAGGACCTCGGCGTGCAGCCCCTCGGAGCGCTGGACGTCCTCCTGGAACTGCGGCCGCCGGCCGTTGTTCGTGCGATCCATCGTCTCGGAGCGTGTGGTCGTCGTCCTTCGCGGCCCGACGGGCACAAAGCCTCCCTCGGCCATCACCCTGGTCTCGGCGATGTCGAGCGCGCGCAAGCTCCCGACGGTGCGCCCGCTCTTGGGGGAGCCGCGCATGACGACGAGCTTGCCGGCGTACTCGTCGGGCTCCGTGAGCGCCGCCTTCAACGAAAACAGCGGCAGCTTCGCGCGCCGGCACAGCCGCAGGTCATGCTCGACGTCGCCGCCGCGCACGGCCATCACGTGCCCCACGAGCTCCGCGTAGTGGGGGCTCTTCTTCATGTCCTCGAGCCACGGCGGAGCCAGCAGAGTCTCGAGGTCGGTGTAGTCGGGGCGGAGGACACACTGTTGCATCACGGCCCAGCCCCGCTGCTTGTCCTTGGCGCGCAGCGCGCGCGCCGTGATCTCGCAGGTGTGGGCGGCGTCGTGGGCGAGGGCGACGCTGCGCGCCTCGTCGACGGTCATGGGCGGGGTGCGGGCGCGCGGCGGCTCCGGCGCGGCGTCCTCCCACACGACGGTGGGCGACTCACCGACGAGCCGTGGCGCCTCGGGCGTGGCGCAGCCGGCGGCGAGCCCCAACACGAGGGGCGCGAAGGACGCGAAGGACGAGAGAGCTGACGTCATGGTTTCCTCGACGAGGGGCGAGCGGAGGGGGCGGTGGCGTTCGACCGCGGCGGCGCCAGGGAGAACAGCCGCGCCTGCGCGCACGCCGCGCCGCAGACGCCGGAGAGGCACGCGGCCGACACCGCGGGCGCCTGCTCGTCGGCCATCCGGGCGACACACTGCTGCTCGTCGCCGTTGCAGGCGTCGTGGACGCAGGCGCAGCAACCCTGGGCGCTGCCGACGACGGCGCCGATGTCCCTCACCAACGCGGCGAGCCCCGCATAGCAGGCGGCGTGGCCGGGGTTGAAGCGGCCGGCGTCGTCGGTGAGGCGGCGGGAGCCGTCACCGCCGCAGCGACGTGTGGCGGCGGCGACGCGGGCGGTGCAGACGGCGAGGATGCCCGCGTCGGGCGCGGCTGCCTCGCCGCTGGCGAGCGCGGTGCACAGCTCGCCGGCGAGGACCTCCGCGGCGCGCTGGTTCTCCTGCGCGCGCACCCTGGACGGCGACGCCGGCTCCGTGCGGCCCTCGACGGTGCACGGGAGCTCGTCGAGGAGCGTCTTGCGGGTGCAGGCCCACGCGCTCGCCTGCGGGGCGGTGCCGTCCCTGGCGGGAGCGGGCGGCGGCACCTGCGCGCCGGCGACGCCGGCGACCATGAGGGCCGACAGGATCGGAACCAGACGCATCATCGGGGCCAGGCGCATGGCGGGAACCTCCCGCGCCCATCGTGCAGCCACCGTGCCTCCCTGACCAGCGCCCTCGCGCTGCGCCCCCCGGCCGCTGGGGAGCGCCCGCGCTGCGACCGGAGGGAGCGGCCGCGCGTCAATTGAGCGGCGTACCGCCCAATCTGAGCATTACGCGAGGCGGTCGGGGTCCGCGTGGGTGACCGCGTGCTCCAACAGCGCGGGGTCGGCGATCGCTTCCTGGATGAGCCGGGCGACGACGCGGAGCGCGCCGCGGGTGCCGAGCGCGACGAACATGCCCGCCTCGGAGTCGTAGCCGAGCTCGAGCTCGAGCTCGGGGCGCCGCAAGCGCACCAGCGACTCGACCACGGCCTGCCAGGTGTAGCCGGTGCCCTGCAGCCCGCGCGCCTCGAAGAGCGGCAGGCGCGGCATGCGAAAGTCGTCGAGGCAGAGGCTGTAGCGCCCCTCGCCGTGCTCGACGAGGCGGCAGGGCGCGATCTCCTTCTCCTCGACGCTCACAATCTCGCCGTCGGAGCGAAGCCCCTCGTGCGCCACCTCGTCCATCTCGCGCAGCGAGAGCGCGTGGTGCGACAGCGCGGGCAGCCGCGTGCCCCGCCCGAGGCCCGCGTCGCGCGGCGCGCGCTTGGCCGCGTGCGCCGGTGCCTCCTTCGGCGCGCGCGCGGGCTTCGCCGCCGAGGCCTTCTTCTTCGTCGAGGCCTTCTTCTTCGTCGAGGCCGTCTTCTTCGTCGAGGCCTTCTTCTTCGTCGAGGCCTTCTTCTTCGTCGAGGCCTTCTTCTTCGTCGAGGCCGGCTTCCTCGTCGAGGCCGGCTTCTTCTTCGCGGCGGGCTTCGCTGCCTTCTTCGCCGCGCGTTGCCCGGCGCGGCTCATGGCGGCGGCGCGCTTCTTCTTCTTCGCGGGCATGCGGACTCCTGTCCCCGGCTACTCTGCGGCCTCGAGGGTATCGTCGATGTCACCCTCGGCGAGGGCTTCTGCCTCGGCGGCCACGAGCCCGGTCCTGACGAGGTGGGGGTTTTCGAGCGGCGCGGTGGCGACGACGGCGCGCTCGAGCGATTCGAAGACGTCGCGGACGGCGCCTTCGCCGAGGTGCTCGAGCAGGATCTGGAGGTTGCGCTCGGCGTTCTTCCGGTAGCGCTGCACCATGCGCAGGCCCTTGGGCATAGGCACCACGGCCGCCACGCGGTGATCACGGCGATCGCGCCGCTTCTCCACGAGGCCCATGCGCATGAGCTTCTCTACGAGCACCGACGTCGTCGACTGCGCGAAGCCCAGCATGTCCTTGAGCTCGGTGACGGACGCCTTCCCGCGCGACGCGAGGAAGGAGAGCGCGTGGTACTGCGTGAGCGTGAGCTCGCTGCGCGGGCCGCCGCGGCTCATGGGCTTGATCAGCCGCCGCTGGAGCAACGCCACGCACTGTTCCGCTCGCACGAAGAGATCACCGTTGATCTGCGGACCTTCGGGATCGACGTGGAGCGGTGTGGCCATCGGTCCTCCTGCGCAGGGGCCGCATCAAGACCCCCTTCGCCCATTCGTGTCAACCGCGCTCTTGCGTAGACGTGAAACTCTTGACGGAACCCGTGACGCGGGCCGACCCTGCCTGCGATGTTCGTCATCCGCAGCGCCACCTCCGACGACCTGAAGGGCGTGCAGCGGCTCGCATCCGTCCTGAACACGGTCAATCTTCCGAACGATCCGGGAGCGCTGAAGGCCCTCATCGATGTTTCGGAGCGGTCCTTCAACGGAAAGATCGAGGCACCGCTCGAGCGTGAGTACCTCTTCGTGATGGAGCACAAGAAGAAGATCATCGGGACCAGCCAGATCATTGCGCAACACGGCACACGCGAGGCCCCGCACATCTACTTCGACGTCTTCGAGGAAGAGCGCTACAGCCAGACCATCGACAAGCACTTTCGCCACAAGGTGCTGCGCATCGGCTTCGACTACGAGGGGCCGACGGAGATCGGCGGCCTCGTCCTCGACCCCGACTTCCGCGGCGCCCCGGGCAAGCTCGGCAAGCAGCTCAGCTTCGTCCGCTTCGTCTTCATGGCCATGCACCGGGACGCGTTCCGCAACCGCATCCTCGCCGAGCTCCTGCCGCCGCTCGGCAAGGAGGGGCGCAGCGCGCTGTGGGAAGCGCTCGGGCGCCGCTTCACGGGCATGGACTACAGCGAAGCGGACCGCATTTCGCGCACCAACAAGGAATTCATCCAGAACCTCTTCCCCTCGGGGCTCATCTACGCGTCGCTGTTCGACGAGGAAGCGCAGGACGTGCTCGGCAAGGTGGGCCCCGCCACCGAAGGCGTGAAGAAGATGCTCACGGCCGTCGGCTTCGAGCAGCTCGCCCGCATCGATCCCTTCGACGGCGGCCCCCACTTCGAGGCGCAGGTGGACGACGTCTGGCCGGTGACGCAGACGCAACGCGGCAAGGTCGCCGTCGTCGACAAGAAGGAGATCGTCGACACCGCCGGCGAGAGCGCCGACGGCCTCGTGGCCTTCGAGCCCGACAAGAAGCGCGCGAGGAAGGACGGCCACCTGCGCTGCGCGCACACCGAGTTCCGCTGGCACAACGGCGGCAAGCGCATCGACATCCCCGCCGACGCCGCCAAGGCGCTCCACGTCGAGGACGGCGACCGCGTCTGGGCCCTCGCCTTCGCCACGCACACCCGCAAGTAGTACGCGGGCTCCCGAACGAGCACCGGCGCTCTTCGCGGCGTCACCGGCGCCGCAGCGCGCGCAGCGTCGCCTGCTGCGCTTCCGTCAACCGCCCCTTGAGGCGCACGAGCAGCCCGAGGTGCGCGCGCTTCATGTCGTGCTCGAGCGACATGACCTTGTCGGCCTGCGCCAGCACCTTCGCCTCGTTCGGGTGGACGTCGTCGAGGAGGCGCGCGAGCTGGTCGCCCTGGACGTTCATGTCCCACTGGATCTTCACCGCTTGCGCCTGGAAGCGCTGGATGTCCTCGACCATGGCCGCCCGCGTCTTGTCGTCGAGGCCGATCTCCTGCTGGTGGCTCATGATGAGCTCCGGCGGAAACAGCCGATCCCCGATGGGGTCGTGCGGCTGCATCGGCGGCGGCGGCGGCTGCGGCGGCGGCGGCGGCGGCGGCGGCTGCTGGGCGCGCGCGACGCCGGCGTACGCGAGGAAGGCGGCGAACAAGAAGAGCGAGGACAAGGGCTTCACGGCAGATCTCCGTTGACGAGGTTGGGGGTGGTCCCGAGCACGTCAAGGCCGGGGACGTCGAGGAGGGAGTCGAGCGGCGTCTCGATCGACGCCGACGACAGCGCGGGGGAAGACAGATCGAGGGGCGCGGGCGGCGGCGGGCGGCTCACGACGAACACCGCCGCCGCGGCCGCCGCCAGAGGGACGAGCACGAGGCCGAGCCGCTGCGCCGGTCCCAGGCGCGGAGGCGCCACAGCGCGCGCCCGCACCGCCGCGAAGGACGGGGCGGGCTCGTGGGCGCGCGCGAGGGCCGCGCGGATGTCGTCATCGTCGTTCATGTTTCCCTCCCAACGCGGCGCGCAGCGCGACCTTGCCCCGCTCGTAGTGCTTGCGCGCCGTGCCCGGGGCTATCCCGAGGACGCCGGCGGCCTCGTCGAGCGTGAGCCCCTGGTGCGCGACGAGCTCGAGCACCGCGCGCTGGCGTCCGGGCAGCGCGAGCAGCGCGCGGCGCACGTGAGCCCGCTCGCGCTGCGTCGCCACCGCTGCGTCGGGCGGCGCGACCGGCTCGGCAGGCGCGCCCAGGAGGAGACGGCCGCCGAGGATCCGGCGCGCGAGCTCCCGCCGGCGCGCCTCGAGCGCGGTGAGGCGGATGACGCCGAACAGCCACGTGCGAAACGCCGAGCGGCCCCCGAAGCGCGCGCGCCCCTCGAGGACCTTGACGTACGCGAGCTGCAGCACGTCCTCGGCGTCGGCGCGCACGAAGCGGCAACAGCACATCGCCCACGCGAAGCTCGCGTCGTGATGCTCCTCGAGCGCGGCGGCGAGGTCGCGCGCGCTCGCGGGCGTCGCCGTCTGTGACGAGCGCGGGGGATCGCTCGGGTCGCGCGCGACGTCCATGGCGAAGGCAGGATAGGTCAGCGCGATCACGGCGCGCCGAGCTCCTCGGTGGCGGCGGCGCCCCGGCGGGAGACGAAGTCGTGCATGGACTGCACGATGCCGTCCCACGAGCTGTCCTCGGGGTTTGTCAGGCGCGCCGCCGGCCACGGCTCGCGCGCGAGGTCGTCCTTCACCTGCGCGTAGAGCGCGTCGAGCCGCGGGTCGAAGTCGGCGACGTCGAGCGTGGTGCGCGCCTCTTGCAGGTACTCGGCGTCGAGCGCTTCGTCGTCGAGGATGCGTGACAGGAGCGGCCGCGGAGGCTCGGGCAGCGGGGCGCCGGCGTCCCAGCCGTCGATGACCTCGATCTGGCCGAACGCATGATCGGCGAAGCCCACGTCGAGGTCGTGCGGCAGGTACGTCCACACGCCGTCCTTGCCGTGGTGCAGGTAGTAGTTGTGCGCGTTGAAGCCGGTGAGCTGGTCGAAGGCGCCGGAGAGGACCATGACGCCCATCAGCTTGATGAAGCCGTGCACGTCGAAGCCGCTCTCGAGGTCGCCGTCGTTCACGAGGCGGAGGAAGTCGACAATCTCGCCGGTGTCGTCGCGGCTTTCGTGGTTCTTCTTGTCGAACGTGCCGGCGTAGGTGGCGGGGTCGTCGTCGATGAGGGCGAAGTCGGAGCCGGGGCCGGCGTAGTCGACCTTGTACAACGAGCCGTCGTGGCCGCCGAAGTGCGCGTCGAGGAAGACGTTGTCGATCCGCTCTTCGTTGACGAAGACACCCTGATAGGCGCCGTTGACCGTGACGCGGACGAAGTTGGCGCGCGGGGTGAGGACGCCGCGCTCCGCGAGCAGGTCGGTGATGATGCGTTGCGAGAACACGGCGCCGAGCTGGCAGCCGTTGTCGAACGCGATGTGCTTGAGCCCGAGGAAGGTCTGCCCGTCGACGTACTCGTTGGTGTGGATGAGCATGCTGCGCTGCATGTCGACGCCGGGGATGGACGAGCTGTCGCCCTTGTAGCGGACGCCGACGTCGTCGACGACGACGCCGTTCCACGACAACGTGGCGGGGACGTAGACCCGCGCCGGGAGCGCGGCGTTCATGGCGTCGATGTCGGCGGGGTCGATGGTGACGGCGACGTCCTGCACGACGTCGGGATCGTAGAACGCGTCGGCGTCCTGCCCCGCCCCGGCGGCGGCGCCGGCGGGATCGCGGGCGCCGCCGGCGGGAGCGCCCCCGGGCCGGCAGCCGCTCTGGGACATCACGGCGACGGCGACGAGCGCGAGCAGGAAGGGCACCCAGGCGAGCGGCGCCAAGCGCGTGGTCTTCATGCCGGTGCGTGCCCCGGGCGCGCCCGCCGTGGGACACGGATCCGCGCGACGCGTGACCCGGGCCACGCGCGCCGCCGGCCCGGCGCGCCGCAGGCCCGGCGGGCGGGCGTCAGCGACGGCGGAGGGCGCGCTCCATCTCGCGGTCGGCCTCGCGGCGGCGGATGGTCTGGCGCTTGTCCTCGTGGCTCTTGCCGCGCCCGACGCCGACGAGCACCTTGACCCACGGTCCCTTGAAGTAGAGCCGCAGCGGAACCAGCGTCGCGCCGCGCTGCTGCACCGCCGCCTTCAGCTCGTCGATCTCGTCCTTCTTGGCGAGCAGGCGGCGGGTTCGGTCCGGAGCGAGCTCGACGTGGGTCGACTGGTTCTTGAAGCGATCGATCTTGAGCCCGAGCAGCAGGAGCTCGCCGTCCTTCACGATGGCGTACGCGTCCGAGAAGCTCACGGCCTTCGCCCGCAGCGACTTCACCTCGGCGCCCTGCAGCTCGAGGCCGCACTCGAGGGTGTCGAGGATCTCGTAGTCGTGCCGCGCGCGCCGGTTCTCGGCGACGAGTCCTTCGTCGGTCTTCTTCTTCTTGCCGGCCATGCGGCGCCGACCCTAGAGAGCCCGCGGCGTTCCGGGAAGGCACATCGCACGGCCCACCGTCGCCCGGCCGGCACGACGGCCTCGTCGTCGTCGAGGCCCCCGTCACAACGTGGTGCCCACCTCGAACAGCGACAGCGACGCCATGAACGCAGGCGCGCCGCCGCGGAAGAGCGTGGGCCCGGCCCGCAACGAGAGGAACGACACCCAGCTGTCGTCGAGGCGAAAGCGCAGCGGGCTCGCCCCGAGCTCGAGCGCGATCGGGTCGGAGGCGAGCACGCCGTGGGCGTCGATGGTCCGGATGAGCTTGCCGCCGAGGGTGGCGGCATAGGCTCCGACGTCGGGCTCCCAGCGCCCGAACAGGCGCGCCCGCCACGCGGCGCCGAGCTCCGCGCTCCACGCGAGCCCCGCGCCCATGAGCACGCCCACGCGTCCGCGCAGCTCGTCCAGCGTGTCGTCGAAGAACGCCGACGAGACCGCGAGCGCGAACGACACGTCGCTGGGCGTGGAGAACAGCGCGGGGGCGAAGGCGAGCTCGCCGCTGACGCGCGGGGGCGAGCCCTGCGCCTGTACGGCGAGCACGACGACGACGGCGGCGAGCACAGCTACGTGTAGCACGCCCCCCGACGACGGCGCGCCGCGCGGCCGGCGCTCAGCGCGCCGCGCTCGCCGCCGGCGGCGCGTCCGCCCGCGCCGGCGCCTCCGCCGGCTTCGGCGCCTCCGGGGGCTTCGCGGCGCCGAAGGTGTGCTCCTGCGCCGGGAACGCGCCCTCGCGGACCTCGCCGACGTACGCCTGCACGGCCTCGCCGACGACGCGCGCGCCGTCGAGGAACTTCTTCACGAAGCGCGGCTGGAACTCGGGGTTGAGCCCGAGCATGTCGGTGATAACGAGGACCTGGCCGTCGCAGGCGGGGCCGGCGCCGATGCCGATGGTGGGGATGCGGAGCTGCGCGGTGATCTCGGCGGCGAGATCGGCGGGGATGCCCTCGAGGACCACGGCGTAGGCGCCCGCGCGCTCGAGCGCCAGCGCGTCGTCGAGGATGCGCCGGCGGGACGCCGCGTCCCTGCCCTGCACCACGAAGCCGCCCATGGCGTTCACGCTCTGGGGCTGCAGGCCGACGTGGCCCATCACCGGGATGCCCGCCTCGACCATGCGCGCGACGGTGGGCGCGACGCTCTCCCCGCCCTCGAGCTTCACGCTCGACGCCCCCGCCCGCAAAAGCGCGGCGGCGTTGTGCATGGCCTCCTCGGGCGACGCCTGGTAGCTCATGAACGGCATGTCGCCGACGACGTGGGCGCGCCGGACGCCACGCGCCACCGCCGCCGTGTGATAGGCGGTCTGCTCGATGGTGACCGACAGGGTGTTGGGCTCGCCCTTGACGACCATCCCCAGCGAGTCGCCCACGAGGAGCATGTCCACGCCGGCCGCGTCGAGCAGACGCGCGAAGGTGACGTCGTAGCAGGTGAGCATGGTGATCTTCGTCCCCTCCCGCTTCATCTGGGCGAGGGTGCGAAGGGTGACGTTTTTGAGGGGAGCGGTATGGGCAGACACGGTCTGCCTCCGGGTGCAACGAACCGCGCTGGCCTCTCGAGGAGGAGGTGCCCGCCGGAGGATTCCGGTCGAGCCCTGTGACCAAGCGGGCGCTGCTCCCACATCCTAACCAGCCGGACGCGTGTGTGAAGTGATCCAACGCGCCACGGAACGGGCCGCGTCATGCCAATCTCCGCAAAGGAGTGGCCACCGCTTGCAGAAAAAGGCACACAACCATCTACATAAGCGAACGCGGGGCGCCGCGGTCGCCGGCGGCCTGGCGCTCGCCCTCCTCTCCGCCCGCGCCGCAAACGCTGACGACTCGGTCGCGCTTGGCACCGCGGGCTCCCTCGAGCGCACGGCGCAGACGCAAGACGCGCTGAAGAACGGGACCGCCGCCTCGTTCGGCGCCCCGGTCACGGACGACCGGCGCCTGTTCAAGCTGCGCTGGCGCCTGCCCTGGCTCATCGCCGGCGGCGCCGGCCTCGGCCCGTCGCCCTTCGTCTCCGGCTTCACCGCGACGTCCTTCGAGGTCCCCGGCGGCCTCGCCCTCGCGGCCGAGCCCATGGACGGCCTGTCCGCGCTCATCCCGTCGATGGCCATCGGCGAGCCGCACAAGCTCGGCCAGGTGCAGGTCGGCGCGCTGTCGACCTCGCTCGGCCACGGCACCCTCGTCGACCGCTACACCAACAGCCCCGACGGCGCCCCGCGCGCGCCCGGCCTCCTCCTCGAGGGCAACCTCGCCGGGCTCGGGGCGCAGGCGCTGACGGCCAACGCGTTCCACCCGCTGTCGTCGCTGGCGGCGGCGCGCATCTACGGCCGCCCCATCATGTGGTTCCTCGCGCCAGACGCGACCTTTCAGCCCAACGAGCTCGACATCGATCCGCGCACCGAGGTGCTCGGCATCTGGGTCACCGGCTTGTCGGCGGTGATCGATCCGGGTGCGCCTTCCCTGCGAGGACCGCAGAACGTCTGGGCCGCCGGCTGGGACAACGAGGCCGCGCTCCTCGACAACCAGATCGTGAAGACCATCGCGTACCTCGACCTGAACGCGCTCGGCGCCGGCGACGTCGTCGGCGGCGGCGCGCACCCCGGCGCGCTCTTCATGCTCGACGCCGCCGGCTTCCGTCTCGACGCCAACGCCGAGATGAATTTCGGTACCGACGGCTACGTGCCCCGCTACTTCGACCGCCTCTACGCGCTCGAGCGCGACGGCGTGATCGGCGGGGACAAGAGCAAGCTCGACATCGACAGGCCCGCGTCGTGGGGCTGGCAGGGCCGCTTGAGCGCCGGCTACATGGAGGCGCTCACCGCGTTCGTCGAGACCAAAGACCAGCTCCCCTTCGACGGCGCCCGCGGCCGCCACAGCGGGACGGTGACGGCGGGGGTGTCGGCGTTCGTGTTCTTCCTCGGCGGCGCAGTGACGGCGTCACAGACGGGCATCACCGACTACGCAAACCCCCACGTCGGCGGGCCCGGCTTCGTCGTCACCGCCGAGGGCCGCATCGCGCTCCTCGTCAACACCGTCCATCTCGTCGGCCGCTGGTGGCACGCCAACGTCCCCGCCGGCGACAGCCCCGACGACTACGTCATCGACGAGGGCAGCACCGTCGGCGTCGAGATGAACCTCGATTTCCTCTGACGCGCTTCAGTGGACGTAGCCCGCGAACAAGAGCGCCGAGAAGGCGTTGGACATGCCGTGGTAGAGGACGGCGCCGGTGATGGACTTCCCCTTGCGCGTGAGCCCCGAGAACACGAACGCGGGGAAGAACGGCCCGAAGCGCGCGGGGTTGTACTCCCCGACGAAGTGGCCGAGCGCGAACATGGCCGACGCGAGGAACACCGTGCGGCCGAGAGGGATGATCCACACGTAGCGCGTGGTGGGCCAGAGCTTCTCGAGGCGGTGCTCGAGGAACCCGCGATAGAACATCTCCTCGGGCAGCGCGATCAAGAACGTATTCTTCAACAGCGTGGACACGATGTCGGGGGGGACGGTGAAATGGTAGCCGGGGGCGCCGAAGTGCATTTGCCAGTAGTGGTGGCCGACGGCGAAGGGCGGGAAGGTGACGGCGGCGATCAGGAGCGCGAGGCCGACGTCCTTGAACAACGCCCTCGGGCGAAAGCGCGCCCCGCGTCCGTACGTCGCCAACAGCTCCGCGAGCTTCCCCGGCCGCCGACCGCGCCCCGGCCGCCGGCGCCGCGCGAGCACCAGGTGCCGGCGCAGCGCGGCCACGGGACCGAGGAGGAGACCGTGGGCGTTGATGCCGTACGCCTCCGGCGCCTCGCCGCGGCGCTGCGTGAGCCACAGCGGGACGTAGATTCTGAAAGCCGGCCACGGCGGTGAAGAAGGCCGGGCCGATGAAGCCGACGGCGGCGACGAGGTGCTTGCCCGCGCCGAGCAAGACCAGCAGCCCGAGGCCCGCGAGCAGCGCCTCCTTCGCGCCGGCCCGTGCGTCCAGGCGCGGCAGCGGTGCGCTCACACGAAGATCTCGTCGAGCTTCTTGGCGAGGTCGTCGGTGATCTTCACGGTGAGCGCGCCGAGGTTCTCCTCGAGCTGCGCGAGCGTGGTGGCGCCGGTGATGACGCTCGAGATGCCCGGGCGCGACAGACACCAGGCGAGGGCGAGCTGGGTGCGCGACACGCCCGCCTCGTTGGCGACGGCGCCGAAGCGCTTCACGCGCGCCTGGTTTTCGTCGTTGAGGAAGGTGCCGCGCAGCCAATCGATGCGATCGAGGCGCGAGCCGGCGGGGATGCCGTCGTCGTACTTGCCGGTGAGGACGCCGGACGCGAGCGGGCTCCACACCACGAGGCCCATGCCGGTCTCGCGGGCGGCGGGGGCGATCTCGTCGTCGACCCGCTTGCGCGCGAGCAGGCTGTACTGCGGCTGCTCCACCGCCGGCGCCGCGAAGCTCCTGCGGTCGGCGATGGCGTGGGCGGCCTTGAGCTGCGCGCCGCTCCACTCGCTCGTGCCCCAGTAGAGGATCTTGCCGGCGCGCACGAGGTCCTCCATGGCGCGCGCGGTCTCTTCGAGCGGGGTGTCGTCGTCGTAGCGGTGGCAGAAGTAGACGTCGAGGTACTCGGTGCCGATGCGCTTGAGGCTCTTGTCGATGGACTCCATGATGTGCTTGCGTGACAGACCGCGGTCGTTCACGTCGTCGCTCATGGGCCAGAAGACCTTGGAGGAGATGACGAGCTCGTGGCGCGGGAACTGACGCAGCACGGCGCCCATCACGCGCTCGGCCTCGCCGCGCGCGTAGACGTCGGCGATGTCGAAGAAGCTCACGCCGGCCTCGAAGGCCGCGCGCAGGATGCTCGAGACCTGCTCCTGCTCCTTGACGCTGCTGCCGAAGGTGGTCCAGCCACCGAGGCTCAGGGCGCTGACCTTGACGCCGGCCTGACCCAGGCGGCGGTAGAGCATCGACTCACGGCTCATGGCGACTTCCTCCCGCTCGAAGCACAGGAGTTACGCCGGCGCAGCCCCGCTCGCAACGTCAGCCTCAGGGGATGTCGTCGTCGCTGGGCCACGCGTTCTTGTAGCTCGGCCGCTCGCGCAGGCGATCGCGCCACGAGCGCACGCGCGGGAAGGCGTCGAGATCGACCTTGAGCTGGTCGAGCAGGTCCAAAAGCGGCGTGGAGAGGGTGTCGGCGACGGAGTAGTCGCCCGCGAGGAACGCGCGCCGCGCCAGGTGGCGGTCGAGCACGTCCAGGTGCCGATCGAGCTCCGCGCGGGCGCGCCCGAGGACCTTGACGCTCTTGTCGCCCTCGCCGAAGACGTGGGTCTCGCAAAAGACGGTCCAGAACTCCTCGGCGAAGCCCGTGCTGATGTAGCTGAGCCACGAGTACGCCTCGCCGCGGGCCGTGAGATCGGTGAAGCCGAGCGGGGACTGCGGGAAACGCTCCGCCAGGAACAGCAGGATGGCGGGGGACTCGAAGATGGCCAGCTCGCCGCCGGGGCGGTGCTCCACCAGGGCCGGGAGGCGTCCGAACGGGCTCCGCTTGAGGAAGGCCGCCGTCCGCGGCTTGGTCAGGTCGACCTCGCGGGGGGTGAAGGGGACCTCACACTCGTTCAGGCCGACGCGCACGGCGACGCAAAAGGGCGACGGCCGGTATTCATAGAGAGTGAACGGGGGGGCCTTGGACTGGGCCATGGTCATGAGCGTGGGGGTCCGGAGAGCAGAGCAGGAAAGGGCTTCATGTGGGGGGGCAGTGTATGCCGAACCCCGACCCGAGCGCGAGAACTCAATCGTTTCGAAACGGACGGCGGGGGGCTTCGACTTTCGCTCGCTGGCCCGTCTGCTGCAGCATGGAGCGATTTTCGAGGTCAAGCCATGCGTCGCCTCCTGCCCGCGTTCACGCTGATCGAGCTGATGATCGTCCTGGCGATCATCGGCATCCTCGCCGCCATCGCCCTGCCGAACTTCATCAAGTTCTCGTGCAGGGCCAAGCAGAGCGAGGCCAAGACGCTCTTGAAGGCCATCGTCGTCGCCGAGCAGTCCTACAGAGGCGAGTTCGACACCTACCTGAACGGACCTCCAGCGGACGACATCATCATCGGTGTGGTCATCAACGGCCGCGTGCGCCGCTACGAGTACTCGGTGTCCGGGGCCGACGCGACGTCGTTTACGGCGGAAGCCGACGGCAAGGTTGGCGAGGGCATGGACGGGGACATCTGGACCGTCACGCAGGAAGTCGACATCACCAACAGCACCAACTTGTGCGCCTCGAGGTGAGCCGTGACGTTTTTCGGTCCGGCGCCTCGCGCGAGTGACGAGAAACGGCACACGAGCCGCGTCCGGTCGGGCCGGACGGACGCAAAGCTTGCTGGTACGGCTCGTGCTGGTCTAGCGTCGCCGCACCTGCGAGACGCACACAACACCGTAGAGGAGATCTGATGTCCACATTGAGGAAGCTTGCCAAGGGGTTCACGCTCATCGAGCTGATGATCGTGGTCGCGATCATCGGCATTCTGGCCGCCATCGCCATCCCGAACTTCGTGAAGTTCCAGTGCCGCTCCAAGCAGTCGGAGGCGAAGACCAACCTCAAGGCGCTGTACGAGTGCGAGGACAGCTATCGCGCCGAGTACGACACCTACCTCGACTGCACCACCACCCAGTGCGGCAAGGGCGCGGTCTACGACCTCGGCTATGAGCCCAAGGGCGCCCGCATCCGCTACGACTACTCCGTGAGCGGCTCCGACTCGACCGCGTTCTCCGGCGGCGCCGCCGTCAACGCCACGTTCGTGGGCGAGCTGAGCAACGACCAGTGGACGGTCTCCCAGCTCAACGACGTCGCGAACATCTCGAACGGCTGCAGCTGACCTTTCGCTCCTGCCGGGAAGAGCGCGGCCTCGTGCCGCGTTTTTCTTTTCCCACGCCTGAAAAGGGAGGGTCGCGGTGGTGAAGCTCGCCGTTGCGGTCGCGGCTGCGGCGCTGGCGGTGGCGGTGTCTCCATCTCCTCCGGCGGCCGAGGCGTCGCCGGAGGCCATGGTCGCGTGGCCGGAGCCCGTCGTCCGGGTGGTGGACCTCGGGCGGCGCTTCGCGGCGGTGGACGTGGCGTGGCTGAGGACCGTGCAGATGATCGGCGACGACGACGCCGCGCGCGCGCACTATCCGCACCTCGAGGACTGGATCGACCTCGAGACACGGCTCGACGAGAAGTTCGCGGTCGCATACGCCTTCGGCGCCATCCTGTTGACCACGGACGCGGCGCGCGCCGACAAGGTCGACGAGATGCTCGCGCGAGGCGAGCGGGCCATGCCCGAGGACTTCACCCTCTCGCAGTATCGCGGCTTCCTCGCGTACTTCGGCCGCCTCGACCCCATCGCGGCCGCCGAGCACTATGAAAAGGCGGCCCAGAAGGGCGGGCCCCGGTGGTACGCGCAGTTCGCCGCGCGCTTGCGCAAGCAGGGCGTCGAGTGCGAGGCCGTGCTCGCGAACCTCCAGGAGGTCTACAACGAGAGCAACGAGAGCAACGAGAGCAAGTCGTCGTATCAAGCCGAAGCGATGAAGAGCGAGCGCGCGCATATCTTCGAGGCCTGTTGGAAAAAGACCATCGAGCTGGCCGCCACCAAGTTCCGGATGCAGAAGAGCGCCAACGCCACCGACGTCAAACAGCTCGTCGACGGGGGCTACCTCGGGCAGGTGTGGCAGCCGCACGGGATGTGCTGGCAGTTGTCCCACGAGCGCGCCACCCTCGCCCCCTGCCCCACGAACGGGGGCGGCCCGTGAGCGACAACGCCATCGAGGTCCGGGACCTGCAGAAGAGCATCGCCGTCGGCTTCTGGGGCACCAAGAAGTCCCTCCTCGACGGCGTGAGCCTCACCGTCGCCCGCGGCGCCACCGTCGGCTTCGTCGGCCCGAACGGCGCGGGGAAGTCCACGACCATCAAGCACCTCATCGGCGGCGCGCGCCCGACGCGCGGCTCGGTCGAGGTCTTCGGCGGCGATCCCCGCTCACCCGCGGTGCGGCGACGCTTCGGCTACATGCCCGAGCTCCCGTCGCTGCCGCCGACGCTGACGCCGCGCGAGATGATGAACCTGCACGCCTCCCTCTGCGGCGCCGGCCGCGACCGCGTGGGCGCGCTCCTGGAGCGCGTCGATCTCGCGGCGCGCGCGCGCGATCGCCTCGGAAGCTTCTCGAAGGGCATGCAGACCCGCCTGAGCCTGGCGCTCGCGTTGCTGCACCAGCCCGACCTGCTCATCCTCGACGAGCCGATGAGCGGCCTCGACCCCGTCGGGCGCCACCTCGTGCGGGAGATCCTGCGCGAGCACGCGGCCGCGGGGCGCACCATCTTCTTCTCGTCACACGTGCTCTCCGACGTCGAAGCCCTCTGCGACCACGTGGTGGCCATCCGGCAGGGTCGCGTCGTCTACACGGGCAGCGCGGCGCAGGCGCTCGGCGAGGAGATCGACGCCTGGACCGTGCGCGTGCGCATGGACAAGGAGCCCTCCGGTGTACGCGAGGCGCGCCGCGAGGGTGACACGTGGCTCGCCGTCGTCGACGGCAAAGACGGTCTCGCGGCCGCGTCTTCCCTCAAGGACCAGGGCGGCGTGGTGCTCTCGCTCGAGCCGCGGCGCGCGAGCCTGGAGGAGCGGCTGATGGAGCTCCTCGGCGGGGGTGCGTCGTGAGCGAGCGCGGCCGCTCCTTCCAGTCGCTGATCGGACGCGTGCTCGTGGTGGCATGGACCGGCTTTTTGCAGCTCGTGCGGACGCGCGTGTACCTCAACATCCTCGTCGCCGGCATCGCGCTCGTCGGCGCCGCCTTCGTGTTCGACCGCCTCTCCGCGGGCGAGGGCGGGCGCGTGCTGATGGACGTCGGCTGCGCCTTCATCTCCCTCGTGGTCGCCGCGCTCGCCGCCACCATTGCCATCACCGGCGTCACCCGCGAGATCGAGACCAAGCAGGCGCACCTCATGTTGGCGCGCCCGGTGGGGCGCGCGGAATTCGTGGTGGGCCGCTTCCTGACCACCGCCATGCTCGTGGTGCTCACCAACGCGGTCCTCGGGCTCCTCTTGACCGGCCTGATCGTGGGGGTGGCCGGGCCGCAGCCGTGGCTCGCGGTGGGCGCTTGCCTGTTCGCGAGCTTCGAGGGCTTCATCGTCGCCGCCGTCGCGACGTTCTTCGGCGTGGGCTCCTCGTCGACGATGAGCGCGGTGTTCACCGTCACCATCTTCGTGCTCGGCCGGCTCACGGGCGAGATGCAGCTCCTCGTCGACCACGGCACGTTCAAGGTGGCGACGCCGCTTTTGCGGGTGGTGCACGCGGTGCTGCCTCACCTGACCGCGTTCGACCTCACCCCGCTGTACCACGGAGCGCCCACGGCGCCGCTGCTCACGAGCGCGCTCTACGGGTGCCTCTATGCCGTCGCGTTCCTCGCTGCGGCGGCCTTCCGGTTCTCCCGCCGCGACCTTCTCTGACGGTGGTGTTCGCCAGGCTGCGCTCGGCGCCCATGGCCGCGCGGTGCGCGCCCGGCGCGGGGACGAGCGACGCGAGGCTCGGCGGCGCCTCCACCAGCTCCTGCAGCGCGGGGAGCACGATGCGATCCGTCGGCCACGGGTCCCGCGAGCTCGCGTCCATGGCCTTGTCGAGGAGGCCCGCGAGCTCCGCGTCGCGCCCGTCCGAGAGCGCCGCGCGCACGCGCACCCAGGCGGCGTCGGCGACGAAGCCGGCGGCGGTGGCGTGATCGGCGAGGTCGTTGAACGCCGTGCGATCGTCCTCGTGGATCTCGGAGCGCGCGGCGGCGAACGCGAGGGTCTCGACGTCGTCGAGCGGCTCCTGCATCGCCGAGAACGCCGCCACGCTCTCGCGGGCGCGGCCCGCAGACCAGAGCATGAGCGGCGTGGGCAGCGCGGCCGTGAGCGGGTCGGGCGGCACCTGGTTGCGCCACACGAAGGGCCGCCCGCGCTGCGCGTCGACCTTGCGCCAGTCGATGGCGCCGCGCACCGTGGGCCGATCGCGCAGGTTGGCGTCGGCGAGCGCCTGCAGGTCCGCGCGCGCGTCGGACCGTCGCGTCGCTCGCGCGAAGAGGAACTCGAGGCGCGGGAGGTCGTCGGTGTTGAGGTCGTCGCCGTCACCGCGCGCGAGGCGCGTGAGCGTGACGTCCGACGCGATGTGCAGCGCGAGCACGCCCTCGGCGCCGGTGACGCCGAAGAGCCGACGGAAGGCGGTGCGGTACGGCTCGGTCTGCACGAGGGCGTCGAGGGCGGCCGTGTCCCAGACCTGCGGCGCCTTGGTGGCGACGATGAGCATGTCGCCCGCGCCGAGCTGCCACGCCGACAGGCTCGGGAAGACGCTCTTGAGCGTGGCGAGCACGAGGCGCATGGCCGCCGGGTCGATCTCGTCGCTTTGGAGGCGCTGGCCGAACACGCCGCCGTCGTGGAGCTTGTCGTAGACCGACGCGTAGAACTCACGCGAGGTGAAGCTCGCGACCCCTGCGTTCTCGTTGCCTGACGGCTCGGAGAGCACCAGGTCGTAGCGCTCGTGCGTGACCGCGAGCAGCTCGCGGCCGTCGGCGATGTGCACCCGCACCTTGGGATTTTCGAGCGCGCGCTGGTTGGTCGGGTCGCACCGTTGCGCGAAGCGCCGCATCGCGGGCTCCACCTCGGCGACGTCGACGCGCTCCATGCTCGGCAGCGCGCCGAGCCACCCGGCGGTCTGCCCGCTGCCGAGCCCGATGACGAACGCGGTGCGCGGCGCTCCGAAGAGCGCCGCGGGGATGAGGCCGACGCCGACGCCCGCGGGCGCGTCGACGACCGCCTCGTCCTCGTCCGCGCCGTCGACGGCGACCGTCGCGCCGCGGCCGCGCGCGGCCGGGCCGTGCGCCATCAGGCACACGAGGGTGCAGGCGGTGAGCACGGAGACGAGCGCGAGGCGTGGGCGCTCCGACGTCGCGCGGCCGGGATCCTGCGAGCGGAGGGAGCGGCCGCGCTGGAACACCGCGACGACGGCGACGACGCCGGCGAGCGCGACGAGGGCCGCGGCGCTCGCGCGCCACAGGCCCACGGCGTCCACCACGGGGAGGAGCGCGAAGCCGCCGGAGAGCGAGCCCGCGATGGAGCCCAACGTGTTGGCGGCGTAGACCTCGCCGCTGTCCTTGCCCACCTCGCGCGCCGCCCGGCCCTTCAGCGACAAGAGCATCGGGAATTGGTAGCCGGCGACGACGGCCGCCGGCATGACGAGCAACGCCGTGACCATCGTCCAGCTCAGGATGAGGAGCGGGAAGCTCCCGCGGCCCCACGTGGTCGCGAGCACGGCGAAGCGCGACAGCTCGTCGCCGGCGGCGTAGGGCACCAGCAGCACGAGGGCCTCGAGCGCGCAGGTGACCGCGAAACGCGAAGGCGTCGGCTCGCGCGGACCGGCGAACGCGTAGAGCACGCCGCCGATACCGACGCCGAACAGGGCGCAGGCGAGCACGAGGCCGAACGTGTACGTGGAGCCGCCGAGGAGCGGAGCGGCGACGCGGTACCACACGAGCTCGGCGAGCAGGAACACGAAGCCCGTGAGGAACGCGGCCGCCAGCACCCACCGCGACGAGAACGCAAACCTGCGCTTCTCCTCGGGCGGCGCCGGCGCGGGCGCGATGACGGGATCGAGCGCCTTGCCACACGCGCGCGCGAGCAGACCGATCACGGCGTTGACGAGGCACGCGAGCCACAGGGTCTTGCGCGCGCCGTAGATCTCGAGGAGCGCGAACGTCGACAACAGCGCGCCGGCGACGGCGCCGAGCGTGTTGGTGCCGTACAGGAGCGAGAGGCCCTTGCGCCCGACGTCGGACTCCGCGGTGACCGCGCGCGCAGCGGCCGGCAGCGTGCCGCCCATGAGGACGACGGGGACGCCGAGCACGAGCACCGACAGCAGCAGCCGCACGACGGTGGACGCGGCGCCGAGGCCCTCACTCCCGCCGGCGACGACGTAGGCCGCGCGCGCGGCGTCGAGGAGGAACGGCGTCACGGCCGCACCCGCGGCGACGCCGAGCTCGAGGTTGCCGTAGGTGACGAGAGGGCGCGCGGACCGCTCGACGCGACGGCCGAGCAGGAGCCCGCCGACGCCGAGGCCGCCCATGAAGATGGCGAGCACCGCCGCCGTCGACGGCGTCGACGCGCCGAAGATCAAACGAAACGCGCGCAGCCACACCGTCTGGTAGACGAGGCCGCACATGCCGCTCGCGAACAGACACGCGGCGGCGATGGTGAGCGAACGCGAAGAGTTGCTCGGCGGTCGGCCGAAGCCTGAGGCGGGGGGCGACCAAGGACGCGACAAGCTCGCTTTGAATATCCCATCCGGCGTCGACAATCACGAAACCAACGCCGGCGGACACCGGGCGAGTCACCCGCCGATGGGGACGCAGGCACAGGTGCCCGGGTTGCAGGTGGTGGCGCCGGTGCACCCGTCGTTGCAGTTGGGGCCGCCGCAGTCGCAGCGGCAGTCGTCGAGGTTGGGGACGTGCGTGGCCGGACACGCCAGCGCGCCCGCATCACACACGCAACCACACACCGACGGATCGTTGTCGAAGACGAAGCCGGGCGCGCAGGTGGCGCTCTCGACGCACTGGCAGGCGCAGACGGCGGGGTCGCTGTTGCACGTCGAGAACCCGCCGCACTGCCCGTTGCAGTCGGCGGCGCAGGTGGGCTCGCAGGTGGTGGTGTTGCAGGTCTGGGTGGGCGACAGGCTGCCCCCGCAGTCGGCCGGGCACTGGTAGGTGCAGTCCGAGCCGCAGACGAAGCTCGGGCCCGGCGGCGCGCCGGTGCACCCCCCGGGGGCGCAGGTCGGCGTGCACGTGGCCGGGTCGCAGACCTGGTTTCCGGCCAGCGGCGCGCCGGTGTTGCAGTCCGCGGGGCACGTGCAACTGCAGTCGGCGCTGTTGGTGTCGCAGACGGCGCCGTTGGCGCAGCCGCCGCAGTCGGGGAGGCACTCCACCTGGCACTGCGCGTTGCAGGTCTGGCCCGGGGCGAGGCCGCCGGCGACGCCGCAGTCCGCCGGGCACTGGCACTGGTTGTTGGCGCCGCACACGAACGGCGGCTGGCAGTTGCAGGTGTTGTTGTTGCCGTCGGGGTCGGGGCTGTCCTCGATCCAGAAGCGGTACGAGACCGAGAAGGGCTGACCGACCTGGCTGTTGTCGAGCTTGGGACGGCAGGTGCCGAAGAACGTGATGCTGTTGGTGGCGCCGTCGTAGTCGAAGCCGTTGACGCGCGAGCGCGGGACGTCGTCGGTGTTGCAGGCCCCCTGCGTGGAGCCCGCCGGCAACGCCACCTTGATGGTGGCCGAGATGGGCGGCTTCTCGAGGACGTACGGCGACGACTGCGCGATGGACGCCTGGAGGATCTGCGCGATGGCGGCCTGGATCTTGGCCTGGTTGTCCGGGTCGTTGTTGTCCGGCAGCGCCGCCTCGATGCCGCCCATGGCGGACAGGAAGGTCTGCCAGCGGGTGTTCATGTAGTTGCCGTTTTCGTCGGTGCAGCCGGTGCCGGCCGGGCAGACGAGCCCACCGACGATGGCGCGGGACAACAGCGGGTCTCCCGCGCCGTCGAAGTTCTGGAAGTAGTTGACCCACGTGGGCACGGAGTGCGTGGCCACCGCCTCGGTCTGGTTGCCCGCGACGTAGCGGCCGTCGCTCTGCTCGTTGGCGTCGGTGATGAAGATGACGACGAGCTGCGCGCCGGTGCGAAGCTTGTGCGCGTCGTTGGCGGCGCGCGGCAGGAGCGTGAACGGCGCAGGCGCCGCCGCGTACGTGACGTTCGCCGGGTACGGCGCGCGGTTGCCGTCGCGGCCGCATTGCTCGCCGTCGGCGGCGCCGCCGAGCTCACCGGTGCCGGTGAGGTTCTGATCGATGCCCGGACCGGAGACCGTGCGACCCGACAGACAGGCGAGCTGGCGGAAGAAGTTCTCCTCGCCGCTGCCGCCGGTGTTGAGCTGGTTGACGCACGTGGAGACGGTGGCGGCGTTGGTGGTGAACGGGCAGTACGTCTTCTGTCCGCCGCCGATGGAGCAACTGCCGGCGGCGCCGAGCTCGCAGGCCGCCCACGCGGCGGCGTTGTTGGTGAGCGAGTCTTGATCGCTCGACACCACGCCGATGCGGAAGTCCACGGAGGAGTTGGACAACTGCGAGCCGATCTGGGTGCCGGAGTTGGCGACCGCGGTCTGCTCGTTGTCCATGGAGCCGGAGTTGTCGATGACGAGGAGGAAGTCGACCTTCTGCACGGGCTGCACCGTGAAGCGGTCGCACTGCACGCCGGTGTCGTCGCCGAACTGCGCGACCGCCGTGCCGTTGGCCATGTCGTCGACCTTGAAGCCCGCGCGCTCGACGGAGCCCACGCGCGACGTGGCGGCGAGCGAGACGACGACGATGGTGCTCGTGGCGGAGCGATCGAGGACCTCGACCTCCATGGTGTAGGGCCCGTGATCGGTGGAGCCGTTGGCGTCGAGGGTGCCGGTGGCGCCCGCCGAGAGCGCGTTGACGATGCGGTTGAGCGACGCCGCGGTGACGCCGTTTTGGCCGTCTGTCCAGGTGATGCGGCCGAGCGCGGCGTTGTTGCCTCCCGGCGAGTCCCACGACGGGAACGACTGGCTGGCGAAGGAGCCCACCGCGCCCACCGTGTTGAGGCGCGCTTCGATGGTGGCCATCTGCGCGGTGGCGTTGGCGCCCGCGACGTTGATCTTCATGGCCACGCCGGCGACCTGATCGGTGGGATCGAACACCATGGCGCCGATCTGGTTGCCGCCCGCGTCCTTGAGCTCGGTGATGCGGTTCTGCGGGAAGTCGAGCGGGACCGCGAGGATGAGGTCGGCGGTCTGATCGGGGCGCGTGACGAGCGTGACGTCGCGGAGGTTCTCGATGCCGCACGCGGCGACGTCGGTGACGCCGACGTCGCCGGGGTCGTTGGGGTCGAGCTCGCCGGCGTCGACGGCGCCGTTCTGGTTGGCGTCCTCCGCGCCGTCGGGGAGGGTGTCGCCGTCGGTGTCGGCGTTGGTGGGGTCCGTGGTGGTGGACGGATCGGCGTCGACGACGCACGGCAGCGGCGCCCCTTGCGCGACGCACGCCGCGGCGGTCTGCGGATCGGTCCCGCCGACGCGACAGGTGGTGCCGGCCTCGACGCCGTCGAGGATGCCGTCGCCGTCGGTGTCGCGCTCGAGCGGGTTGGTGCCGTTGGCGACCTCCGCGCCGTCGGGGATGCCGTCGCAGTCGGTGTCGACGCTCAGGGGATCGGTCCCGTGCTGCACCTCGTCGCCGTCGTCGAGGCCATCGCCGTCGGTGTCGGCCTTGTTGGGGTCGGTGCCGAGCTGCGCCTCGACGTCGTCGCTGAGGCCGTCGCCGTCGGTGTCGACGTCGGGGATGCGCGGGTCGGTCTCGCCCGCGTCGACGATGCCGTTCCTGTTCAGGTCCTCGCCCGCGGTGCAGATGCCCGCGACGCTGGCGGGGCCGTCACAGATGCCGTCGAGGTCGGTGTCGGCGGCGCCGGGGTCCGTCTCCTGCACGCCGCCGCGGTTCGGCGGCGCGAGCGCGCCGTCCTGGTTCCTGTCCTCGGTGCCGTCGTTGATGCCGTCGCCGTCGGTGTCCGCGCGCAGCGGGTTGGTGGTGGTGCTCGGGTCCGCGTCGACGGGGACGCCGGTGCACGCGCTCCCGGGCACAGGGCCCGTCTTTCCGAGCTCGACGCCGTCGGTGAGCAAGTCGCCGTCGCTGTCACGCACGCGCGGGTTGGTGTGCGAGACGGTGATCTCCTCGAGGTCGGAGACGCCGTCGCAGTCGGTGTCGGGCTTGTTGGGATCGGTCTCGCCGGGATCGAGGACGCCGTTGATGTTGAGGTCCTCGCCGGCGACGCACACGCCCTGCACGGTGCCCGGACCGTCGCACAGGCCGTCGCCGTCGCTGTCGGGGTTGTTCGGGTCGGTGACGCCGTGGGCGGTCTCGAGGTCGTCGGGGATGCCGTCGCAATCGCTGTCGGGGTTGGGCGTGAACGGATCGGGGTCGACGCCGTCGGGGATGCCGTCGCCGTCGCTGTCCGGGTTGAGCGGATCGAGCTCGCCCGGGTCGACGACGCCGTTGTGGTTGACGTCCTCGGCGCCGTCGGAGAGGCCGTCGCCGTCGGTGTCCGCGGTGGCGGGGTCGGTCTCGCCGTTGTCGACGACGCCGTCGCAGCTCGCGTCCTCGGTGCCGTCGGGGATGCCGTCATGGTCGGAGTCGGTGGCGGCGGGATCGGTCTCACCGGGGTCGACGCGCCCGTTGACGTTTTTGTCCTCGACGCCGTCGGGGATGCAGTCGCCGTCGGTGTCGGCGGAGACGGGGCTCGTCGTGGTGCTCGGATCGGCGTCCGCCCACGTCGCCGGGCACTCGGCGTCGATGGCCGCAGTGCGCCCGGCTTCGACACCGTCGGCGATGCCGTCGCCGTCGCTGTCGTAGTTGCCCGGGTCGGTCCTTTGGCCGCCGGCGTAGACGGTGGTGAACTCCTCGAGGTCGGAGAGGCCGTCGCAATCGGAGTCGCGGGTGGCGTTGTCGGGGCTGTTGGGATCGGGGTCGCGGATGGGTTCGGTGGGCGGCGTCACATCGCCCTCACCTTCTCCCTCGCCCTCGCCTTCCCCTTCGCCGGTGTCGCCCTCGCCCTCGCCTTCACCCGGACCGTGGTTCGAACAATCGCAACTTGCGAACGGGATCACACCGAGCAACGCGGTGAGCAGAAAGAGGCGGGTCATGTTTGGCTCCGCAACAAGGCCTTCAGTCTAGCCGCACGGCGAAACCCCGTCTCGCGAATCACGGGACGTGTCGGCGAGGGGGGGCAGCCCCCCCTCGGGTACCGCGCAGCCGGGAATCGGGGTATTCGGCCACCATGTCCGCCGAGCTCGCCATCGTCGGCCTCTTCGCCGTCGCGACCACCGTCGCGGTGCTGGCCCGACGTCTGCGCGTGCCCTACACCGTCGCACTCGTCCTCGCCGGCGTCGTCCTGGGCGGAAACGGCGTCCTCACGCCGCCGCACCTCACCAAGGAGCTGCTGTTCGCGGTGTTCCTGCCCGGGCTCATCTTCGAGGCCGCCTTCGCCATCGACGCCCGCGACCTCTTCCGCAACAAGCTCGCCGTCTCCTCCCTCGCCTTCCCCGGCGTCGTGGTCGCCACCGTCGCCACCGCCGCGGCCATCGTCGGCCTGGAGGGCGTCGGCAGCGGCTTTCCCTGGGGCCTCGCCTTCCTCTTCGCCGCCCTCGTGTCGGCCACCGACCCCATCGCCGTGATCTCCGTGTTCAAGGCGGTGGGCGCCCCGCACCGCCTGCGCCTGCTGGTGGAGGGAGAGAGCCTGCTCAACGACGGCACGGGCATCGTGCTGTTCGGCATCGTGCTCGAGGCCATCACCTCGGGGCACGTCTCCTTCGCCGGCGCCACCGTCGACTTCTTCCGCATCGTCGGCACCGGCGTCGCCGTCGGCCTCGGCGTCGGCCTCGCCATCTCCGAGGTCATCAAGCGCATCGACGACCCGATGCTCGAGACCACGCTCACCACGGTGGCGGCGTACGGATCGTTCCTCGTGGCGGAGCACTTCGAGGGCTCCGGCGTCATCGCCACCGTCGTCGCGGGCCTGTTTTGCGGCAACTACGCGGCGCGCTCGGGGATGAGTGCGCCGACGCGCCTCGTCGTCGCGACCTTCTGGGAGTACACGGCGTTCGCCCTCAACTCCATCGTCTTCCTGCTCATCGGCTTCTCCGTGAGCTTCCACGCGCTGCTCGACGCGTGGCTGCCCATCGTGCTCGCGTTCGTCGCCATGACGTGCGGTCGGGCGCTCGTCGTCGTCGCCGTCACCATGGCGCTCAAGCGCACCCGCGAGGCCGTCCCGGCCAAGTGGGCCGCGGTGCTCACGTGGGGCGGCATGCGCGGCGGCCTCTCCATGGTGCTCGCGCTGGCGCTGCCGGACGAGGTCCCGCAGCGGGAGATGATCGTCGTCGTCACGTTCGGCGTGGTGCTGCTGTCCATCCTCCTTCAGGGCTCCACCATGGCGCTCCTGCTCAAGCGCCTGGGCCTCGCCCACGCGGCCACGGAGGAGGTCCGCGAGATTCGAGAAGCTGCGCGCGGCGTCGCGCGCGGCCCACGCCGCCATCGACGAGATCCACGCCGCGGTGTCGCGACGCGAGATCCTCCCCGCGTCCGGCGACGAAGCCAAGCGCCCGTACCTCGAGCGGCTGCACGACGCCGAGGAGAAGATCGAGGAGCTCGGCGCCGATCGCGTCCTCGAGGTCGAGCGCGCGGAGGCGGAGCGCATCGCCATCTTCGCCGAGCGCGCCGCCCTGCTCGACGCCGCCCGCGCCGGCACGCTCAGCGAGGAGGCGCTGCGGGAGCTGTCCGCCGACGTCGACGAACGGCTCATGCGCCTGCGCGAGAAATAGCCTCAAAGGGGTACATTCGCGACGTCGGCTTCGTCGATGACCCGGCGGGGCTTGACGTCGGCTGCGTCGACGCCCCGGAGGGCGGGGGCTTGTCCCCCGCGTCGGAGAGGCCAGGCGGACGTAGCCGGTGCGTCCGACGCGCCCCACAAGGGGGCGCCCTACTCCTCGATGCCGTGCGTGCCGTGTCGACGCCGAAGGCGCGCGGCGCAGACATTCGCGGCGGGCACGACGTCGTCGTCGGCCAACGCTGTCCCGCCGAGAGTGTCGTCACGCCGCTGAGCTCAGCGCAAGAACAGCACGTACGCGAGCAGGTACGCCGCGATGAGGACGGCGCCGGTCATCTTGTCGTGCCGTCCGCGCACGGCGATCAGCGCCACGAGCATCATGGCGGCGAGCGCGATGACGGCGCCGCGCACCGCCAGCTCCTCGTCGACGGCGGTGGGGAACAACATCGGCCCGATGCCCACGGAGAGCGACGCGTCGATCAGGCACGAGCCGACGAGGTCGCCGACGGCGAGCTGGCGCTGGCCGCGGCGAACGGCGGTGATCTCCACTGCGAGCTCCGGCAGGGACGTGCCCACCGACGCGCCGAAGAAGCTCAGGACGTACTCGGGGATCCCGGCCCACGCAGCCACCGACGACACCGCGTTGACGAGGACCGAGGCCGCCGCCCCCACGGCCGCGAGCGCGAGCAGGGCCGCCATCGCGTGGAAGAGCACCGGCCGGTGCTTGTCGTGCGTCGGGGCGCCCTGCTCGTCGTCGTTGTGGCCGCGGCGCTGGAGGCGCCAGGCCATGAGCGTGGCGGCGACCCAGATGCCGACGAGGACCGCGCCGTCGGTGTGCGAGACGAAGCCGTCGGAGAACAGCCACAGCCCCGCGAGCAGCGCCGCCGCGGTCAACGCCGTCGTCAAGAGCGCGTCGCGCTTGTGAAGCGGCAGCGCCTTGTTGGCGATGAACGGGAACAGCCCGAGGATCAGCGCGCCCTGCGTGAACACGGAGCCGATGGAGTCGCCGACGTTGATGTCGCCGTGCCCGAGGCGCGACGAGATCACCGAGTTCACGATCTCCGGCATGTCGGTGCCGAGCGCGACCAGCGTGATGCCGACGATGAACGGCGGCAGGTGCAGCCCCTCGGCGACGATCACCGCGTGCCGCACCGCGAACCGGCTCGCCAGGAGCATCGCCACCGCGGCGACGACGCCGAGGGCGATGAAGGCCAGGGCCGGCAGCTCGCTCATCGCGCTCGCGCATTGCACCGCGCGGGCCAAAAGCGCTCAGGCAGCGCGCGATTCGCACGCGCTCCGCGGGCGCGCCTCGCCTGCCCACGGGCGCGAGCGCGCCCGCTCGGGGGCGCGAGATCACACACGTCGCCTCAGCCCCCGACGGGGATGCAGGAGCACAGGCTCGGCTGGCAGAGCTCGCCCGCGGGGCAGCCGCCGCAGTCGGGGCTGCCGGTGGCGTCTTCATGGCAGACGCACGAGCACGTCGACGGATCGAGGACGCGGGTGGCGCCGCAGGCCTGACCGGTGTCGCAGACGCACTGGCAGCTCGCGTCGTCGAAGACGAAGCCGGCGGCGCAGGTGGCGGTCTGCTGACATGTGCAGGCGCACGCTGCCGTGTCGCACTGTTCGTTGGCGCCGCACGTGCCCCCGCAGTCGGGGCGGCACTGGACGGTGCACGTGGCGGGGTCGCAGCGCTGCGAGGGATCGAGCGTCCCCTGCCCGCAGTCGGCCGGGCACACGTAGCTGCACGTGGTCTGGTCCCAGACGAAGCCCGGGCCCGGCGACGGCGTCGTCGGCGTGTCCGAGCACGTCCACGCGCACGCCGCCTGATCGCAGACGAAGTCCGGTCCGGGCTGCGGCGATCCGCAGTCCGCCGGGCACTCGCAGGCGCACGTCGAGCCGTTGCACGTCGACGCGCCGTTGCAGCCGCCGCAGTCGGCGGGGCAACGGAACTCGCAGGTGGTCGGATCGCAGACGGCGCCCGGGCCCGGCGGCGCGGCGCCGCCGCAGTCCGCCGGGCAGACGTAGTCGCACGTCGAGGGATCCCACTGGAAGTTGGGTCCGGGCGGCACCGATCCCGGCGGCGGGTCGGGGCACTCGTATTCACAGGTGAGCGGGTTGCAGGTGAACCCCGGCCCCGGCGACGGCCCGCCGCAGTCCGCCGGGCACTCGCACGAGCACGTCGACGTGTTGCACTGGAAGTTGCCGTCACAGAGCCCGCCGCAGTCGGGCGTGCAGACGAAGTCGCAGACCTGCGGGTTGGTGTCGCACGTGGTCCCGGGCGGCGCATCGCCGCTGCCGCAGCCGTCGCACTGGTACGTGCACGAGGTGGTGTCGCACGTCGAGAACGCGCTCGGCGGCGCCCCCGGGCACGCGTCGCAGACGTAGTCGCACGTCGGGCTCGCGCCCGTGTCGTCGCAGGTGAAGCCCGGCCCCGGCGGCGGGCCGCCGCAATTCGCGGGGCACGAGCACGAGCACGACGCCGTGTCGCAGACCTCCGCGCCGGGACACCCGCCGCAGTCGGGCAGGCACTGCGGGGTGCACGTCTGCGGGTCGCAGGTCTGCCCTGCGCCGAGCCCACCCGGCACGCCGCAGTCGGCGGGACACACACACTGATCGTTCACGCAGACGAACGGCGACGAGCAGTTGCACTGCGGTTGACCGCCCTGCCCCTCGATCCAGTACTTGTAGCTGACGCTGATGCGCTTGCCGGCCTGGTCAAAGCCGGGGCGGCACGCGCCGAAGAACTGCACCGAGTTGGTGGTGCCGTCGTAGTCGAAGCCGTCGACGCGCGAGCGCGGGACCTCCTTGCAGCCGTTGGCGTCACAGCCGCACTCGCTGTTGCACTGCGACGCCGAGCCACCGTCGGCGAGGCAGGCGGTCTGACAGGAGCTCGTGCACTGCGCGGCGTCGACGACCTCGGCGTCGGTGGCGATCTTGATGGTGGCCGAGACCGGCGGCTTGGTCAGCACGAACGGCGACGCCTGCGCGATGGACGAGCGCAGGATCTGGGAGATCTCGTCGCGGATGACCTCGGAGGGCGCGTTCAGGCAGTCGCCCCCGCCGGCGCCGGCGCAGTCGCCGTCGTTGTTGCACGCGGCGCCGCCGGTGATGCAGGAGCCGGAGTTGTCCGCGGGGATGGCCGCCTCGATGCCGCCCATGTCCGACAGGAACTTCTGCCAGCGGGTGTTCATGTAGTTGCCGTTTTCGTCGGAGCAGTTGGTGCCGGCGGGGCACACGATGCCGTGGACCAGGACGCGCGAGGTGACCGGGTCGCCGGCGCCGTCGAAGTCCTGGAAGAACGTCTCCCACGCCGGCAGCGAGTGCAGCGCGATGGACTCGTTGACGGAGCCCTCGCTGTAGCGGCCGTCGGACTGCTCGTTGGCGTCGGTGATGAACACCACCACCACCTGCGCGCCGTCGCGGATCTTCTGATCGTCGACGACGCCGGCGGCGCTGCGCGGGAGCATCGGGAACGTCCCCGGCGGCGGATCGTAGGTGCTCGTGGCGGCGTACGAGGCGCGCGTGCCGTCGCGGCCGCAGGTCTCGCCGTCGAGGCCGCCGCCGAGCTCGCCGTTGGCGGTGTCGAGGCTCTGGTCGATGCCGTCGCCGTGGACGACGTTACCGGTGACGCAGGCGAACGGCCGGAAGAAGTTCTCTTCGCCGCTGCCGCGGGTGCCGAGGCCGCTCACGCAGTCCGACAGCGCCGCGGTGTCGGTGGTGAAGCGGCAGTACTTGGCCCGGTTGGTGTTGACGAAGTCGACGTTGTTCCAGTCGCCGAGCTTCTGTCCGGCGTTCCGACCGGAGCTCGACACGTTGTCGAGATCGCTGGTGATGACGGCGACGCGGAAGTCCACCGTGGACGCCGACAGCTGCGCGCCGATCTCCGCGCCCGACGCCGCCACCGCCTGCTGCTCGTTCCCCATGGAACCCGAGTTGTCGATGATGAGCAGGAAGTCCACGAGCTGCGGCGGCACCACGTCGAAGCGGTCGCACTGCGCGCCCTGGCTGTCGCCGAACTTGGCGATGGCCGAGCCGTTGGCGAGGTCGTCGACGCGGAAGAGCACGCGCTCGTCGCCGTTGACGCTGGCGGCGTTCGCCATGCTCATGACCACGACGGTCTCGCCGCCGCTCCGGACGAGCACCTCGATCTGCAACGAGTACTGACCGGTCTCGGTGGAGCCCGCCGTGGACAAGAGCCCCGCCGGGCTGCCGCCGACCACGGCGGTGACGATGTCGTTCATGGACCTGGCGACGGTGTCGCCCGCCTGCGCGTCGGCCCAGACCACGCGCCCGATGACCGCGGGGAAGCCGTCCCACGTGGTGAACGACTGCGAGTTGAAGCTCACCACGGTGCCGACGCCGGCGGCGGCGATGGCCGCGCGGATGGTGTTGAGCTTGGCGGTGGCGTCGGCGCCGGCGAGGTCCTTTTGGAAGGCGGCGCCGGCCACCTGCGTGCCGTCGTCGAGCACCATGGCCCCGATGACGTTCCCGCCCGCCGCGTCCAGGAGCGTGGTGTCGGTGAACGTGGTGGGGGTGGCCAGCTCGAGGTTGGCGGTGGCGTCGGAGCGGGAGTCGACGAGGATGGGCTTGAGGTTCACCGCCGCGCACGCGTTGACGTCGCTGCCGGTGGCGTCGCCGCCGTTGTTCGGGTCGAGCTCGCCCGGGTCGACGGCGCCGTTCTGGTTGGCGTCTTCGGTGCCGTCGAGCACGCCGTCGCCGTCGGTGTCGCCGTTCAACGGGTTGGTGGTGGTGGCGCCCGCGTCGGCGTCCGTGACGCACAGGCCGTCGGTCACGCACTGCGGCGCGGTCTGCGGCAGCGGCGGCCCACCCGCGGCCGGCGACGGCGGCGCCGTGAGGTTCGTCAGGCACTGCGTGCCCGCCTCGAGCCCGTCGGTGAGGCCGTCGCCGTCGGTGTCGGGGTTCAGCGGATCGGTGCCGGCCGCGATCTCGGCGGCGTCGTTGAGGCCGTCGCAGTCGGTGTCGGGGCTCAAGGGATCGGTGTTGTCGAGCTGCACCTCTTCGCCGTCGTCGAGGCCGTCGCCGTCGGTGTCGGGGTTGAGCGGATCGGTGCCGAAGGTGTTGATCTCGTCGCCGTCGTCGAGCCCGTCGCCGTCGGTGTCGACGTTGGCGATACGCGGATCGGTCTCGCCGGCGTCGACGCGGCCGTTCTTGTTCAGGTCCTCACCCGCGGCGCACGTGCCGGCCACGGCGACGGGGCCGTCGCAGATGGCGTCGCCGTCGGTGTCCGCCGACGCGGGATCGGTCTCCTGCAGGCCGCCGGGGTTCGGCCCGGCCAGCGCGCCGTCCTGGTTCCTGTCCTCGGTGCCGTCGTTGATGCCGTCGCCGTCGGTGTCCGCCTTGAGCGGATCGGTGGTGGTGAGCGGGTCCGCGTCGAGCGGCGCGGCGGGACAGTCGAGGGCGGTGGTGACGCCGAGCTCGAGGCCGTCTGTGAGGAGGTCGCCGTCGGTGTCTGCGCGCAGGGGGTTGGTGAGCGACGTGTTGCGCTCGAAGCCGTCGGAGAGCGCGTCGCAGTCCGTGTCCTGCTTGGTCGGATCGGTCTCGCCGGTGTCCACGCGGCCGTTGGCGTTTTTGTCCTCGCCGGCCACGCACACGCCGGCGACGGCGATGGCGCCGTCGCAGAGGCCGTCGCCGTCGGTGTCGGCGTTGTTGTCGCTGGTGCCGAGGAGCGCCTCGACGGTGGACAGCAGGCCGTCGCCGTCGGCGTCGACCTCGGGCACGCGCGGGTCGGTCTCGCCCGTGTCCACGGCGCCGTTGGCGTTCAGGTCCTCGCCCGCGGTGCACGTGCCGCCCACGGTGCGCGGGCCGTCGCAGCGGCCGTCGCCGTCGGTGTCCGCCGACGCGGGATCGGTCTCCTGGGTGCCGCCCGGGTTCGGCGCGCCGAGGGCGCCGTCGTGGTTTCGATCCTCGACGCCGTCGGGGATGCCGTCGCTGTCGGTGTCGGCGAGGGTGGGATCGGTGCCGGCCGCCGCCGGGTCGGCGTCGAGGACCACGCCGGTGCAGCTCGTGCCGGCGACGGCGGTGGCGTGCGACGTCTCGACGCCGTCGGTGATGCCGTCGTGATCGCTGTCGGGGTTGCGCGGATCGGTGAAGGTGACGGCCCGCTCCTCGCCGTCCGGGACGCCGTCGCAGTCGGTGTCCGGCTCCTTGGGGTTTGTCTCGCCCGGGTCGAGCACGCCGTCGCCGTCGATGTCCTCGCCGGCGACGCAGGTGATGGCCCCCGACGACACGGTGCCCGCGCCGTCGCACAGGCCGTCGCCGTCGGTGTCGGGGTTCTGCGGGTCCGTGCCGATGGCCAGCTCTTTGACGTCCGAGAGGCCGTCGCCGTCGCTGTCGGTGTCGGGGACGCGCGGATCGGTCTCGTTGGGACCGACGACGTTGTCGCCGTTGAAGTCCTCGCCCGCGACGCAGACGCCGGCGACGGTGGCGCCGCCGTCGCACAGGCCGTCGCCGTCGGTGTCCGGCACGGCGGGATCGGTCTCCTGCGCGCCGCCGGGGTTGGCGGCGGCCAACGCGCCGTCGTGGTTGAGGTCCTCGACGCCGTCGTTGAGGCCGTCGCCGTCGGTGTCGCGCTTGGTGGGATCGGTGAGGCTCGCGGGATCGGTGTCGATCTGCGCGAGGGTGCAGGCGGGGTCGGGTGACGAGACGGCGCCGCGCTCGAGGCCGTCGTTCAAGCCGTCGCCGTCGGTGTCGACGTCGAGGGGGTCGGTGCCGAGCGACACCTCGTCGGCGTCGGAGAGGCCGTCGCAGTCGGTGTCGGCGGACAGCGGGGAGCTCTCGCCGGGGTCGATGACGCCGTTGGCGTTCGTGTCCTCGCCGGCGGTGCACACGCCGCTGACCGTGCCGGCGCCGTCGCAGAGGCCGTCGCCGTCGCTGTCGGGGTTTTGCGGATCGGTGCCGTGGGCGGTCTCGAGGGCGTCCGGGATGCCGTCGCCGTCGCTGTCGATGGGGCCCGAGAGCGGGTCGAGCCCGAGGTCGAATTCGTCGCCGTCGGAGAGGCCGTCGCCGTCGGTGTCGGGGTTGAGCGGATCGGTGCCGATGATGCCCTCGAGGCCGTCGGACAGGCCGTCGCCGTCGGTGTCGGGGTTTTGCGGATCGGTCTCGCCCGGGTCGACGGCGCCGTTGCAGTTTTGGTCTTCGGCGCCGTCGGCCACGCCGTCGCCGTCGCTGTCGGTGCTGGTCGGGTCGGTCTCGCCGTCGTCCACGCGGCCGTTGTGGTTCTTGTCCTCGAGGCCGTCGTCGATGCAGTCGCCGTCGCTGTCGGCGACGGTGGGGTTGGTGGTGCTCGCGGGGTCGGCGTCGGCGGGGGTCTGCGCGCAACGATCGTCGATGGGCTCGGTGTGGCCGGCCTCGACGCCGTCGGGGATGCCGTCGCTGTCGGTGTCGGCGTCGGCGGGGTCGGTGGCGCCGCCGCCGGGCCAGGTGTCGCCGAACTCGTCCTCGTCGGAGATGCCGTCGCAGTCGGAGTCCACCGCGGCGTTTTGCTGGTTGTTCGGGTTCGGGTCGCCGACGAGGCCGGCGTCGGGGACGTCGCCCTCCCCTTCGCCCTCGCCCTCGCCTTCGCCCTCCCCCTCGCCCTCCGCCGGCGTGGCCGGCGCGCACTGCCCGCCGCCGCACGTGAGGCCGGTCCCGCAGTCGGCGTCCGTCGTGCACGTCGAGCCGACGGCGCCGCCGCCGCAGGTGCAGGCGGCGAAGGGCGCGAGGGCGAGCACGGCGGCGAGCAGGGCACGGGTCAGCGGCATGAACACTCCGAAAGCACGTGGACCACAAATGTTACTGGACGAGGCCGATCGCGCGATCGAGCTTTCTCGGCGTGTCTCGAAACGACGACGCCGGGCCCCAGGCAGCGTTCGGGGATCCGCGCGCGGTGTGCACGCGCTTTCGCGTGCCGCCCGACTGCGACGGAAAAACACCCGCAGCGGTGCTCGCGCACAAGGTGCGCCGGCTGGGGCTCGAGCGTGCCGCGAGCGTCGTCGCCGGCGGTGATCTGCGCGTCGCCGACGGCGACGCGAGCCGCCCCGCGCTCGCGGACGAAGCCCTGCGGCGCGGCACGCTGCTGGAGCTGTGGCGGATGCCGCCCGACAGCGTCCCCGGCCCCGAGGAGCCCGCCCCCCGCGTCATCGCGCGCCGCGGATCGCCGGGCGCGGACGAGGTCGTCGTCGTCGACAAGCCCGGCGACCTCGCGGTCCACCCGTCGGCGCGCTACCTCCACCACACGCTCACCGGGTGGCTGCGCCGCGAGGGCATCGACGCCAACCCCTGCCACCGCCTCGACCGCGAGACCAGCGGTGTCCTCGTCTGCGCGTGCGGCGCCGACGAGGTGCGCTGGAAGACGGCGTTTTCGAAGGGGCGCGTCGACAAGGTGTACCTCGCCGTGGTGCGCGGGCTGCCGCCGGCGTCGTTCACCGTCGACGCCGCGCTCGCGCTCCAGGGCGATCGCGGCCTCGTGCGCATCCGCATGGTCGCCGGCGACGAGGCCGACGGCGCCAAGCCCGCCCGCACCGACGTCGAGCTCGTGCGCACCGACGGCGCGCGGTCCCTGGTCCGCTGCCTGCCGCGCACGGGGAGGCAACACCAGATCCGCGCGCACCTCGCCATCGCCGGCTTCCCCATCGTCGGCGACAAGCTCTACGCGATGGGCGACGCGTGGTTCGACGCATTCACCCGGCGCGCGCTGACGGACGAAGAGCGCGCCGCCCTCGAGCACCCGCGGCAGGCGCTGCACGCGCTGCGCGTCTCGCTCACGGACGAGGTCTACGAGGCGCCGCTGCCCGCCGAGCTCGACGCGCTCGTGCTTCCGTCGAGCTGAGCACCCGCGCCCGGAGCGTCGTCGACGCGCCGCACGAGCCACAGCGCGACGGGGAGCGCGGCGACGGAGACGCCGGCGCCGGCGAGATACGGCGTGGCCGTCCCCGCCGCGAGCAAGGTCGCGCCGATGAGCGGGCCGAGCGACCCGCCGACGTCGCCGCAGAGCTGAAAGAGGCCGACGGCCGCGCCGCGGTGCTGCGCGTCGACGAGCTCGCCGAGGAGCGCGAGCAGCGCGGAGCCGATCGCGCCCGCGCCCGCGGCGAGCGCGAACAGGCCCGCGCACATGCCGGCGAGCCCCGGCGCCCACGCGACGATCACGAGGCCCGCGGTGAGCGACACGACGCCGGCCGCCGCCAACCGCGCGTGGTGCCGGCGGCGCGTCGCCAGGCGCGATGCCGCGAGCATGGTGAGCGCCGTGACGACGACGAAGCCGCCCATCAGCACGCTCGCGGTGATGTTGCTCCCGAGCGAGCCGAACGAAAGCGCGCGCGCCGCGACCACCAGCGCCAGCGTCGTCAGCATCAGCCCCTGCGCCGCGAACGAGGACGACGCGTTCAACAGACCCACCGCCGCCAGGCGCCGATCGGACAGCGAACGCAGCACCACCCTGATCGGCGCGCGCGCCGCCGGCGGCGCGCGGATGTCGGGGACGAGCCAGAAGGCGAGGCCGCCGGCGGCGACGATGGCGACCATCGCGGACTCGAACGTCGCGGCGTTGCCGAAGCGCTCCGACATCACGCCGCCGACGACGAGCCCGGCGGGCAGGCCGACCGTGATGGCGCCGCGCACCTGCGCCGCCGCGCGCCCCCCGAAGCGCTGCCCGCCGGCGTGCAGCGCGAGCGCCTGGCCCGAGACGAACACCGCCGCCGAGCCGGGGCCGTGCAGCGCCCGCCCGACGAGGAAGAACAGGCCGGGCCGCCCGGTGGTGACCCCGAGGAGGAAGAAGCCGAGGACGGCGAGCTGGATGACGAGGCCACCGAGCAGCAGGCGGCGGCCGCCGAGGCGATCGGAGAGGGTGCCGACGATGGGCGCGGTGAGCACGCGCCCTGCGCGGTTGGCGGCGAGGATGGCGCCGATGAGCCACAAGGGGAGCCCGGCGTGTCTGCCGACGATGGGCAGGATGGGGAACGCGATGCCGCCGGCGACGCCGACGAGGAAGGCGCCCGGCGCGAGGGCGAGCGCGGTGCGATCTGCGCGCCGGCGCTGGGCGGCGACGTCGACGTCGCCGCCGGACATCAGGTCCAGGAGCCGCGAAAGCGCGCGTGCGTGTCGGTGACCTCCTCGAGCTCGAACCTCACGTGCTTGCCGCCGGCGACCTCGACCGCGCCGCGGAAGGCCGTGGTGTACGCGCGCGCGAGCAGCTCGGTGACGAGGCCCGCCGGGTAGCTGACGACGAGGGCGACGTCGCTTTGCCCGCGCGGCTCCGACGTGAGCTCGACGCCGCCGCGGTGGAAGCGCTCCCAGCGCGACGCGGCGCCGGCGAGCACCGCTTGCGGGCGCAGGACCTTGAACAACACCCGGTACGCCACGCTGCTGATGAGCGCCTTGTTCCGGCGATACGCGTACGCGATGAAGGCGTCATCGTCGGGGAAGTGGGCGTCGGCGAGCGCCATGTAGAGCGCCGTCGCCCGGCACTCGGGCATCCACGTGTTGATGGGCGGCGGGCGCGCGATGATGTCCTGCAGCGGGCCGGGGAGGCGCGCAGCGTGCTGCGCGAGCGAGTGCGTGTCGTCGAAGAACGCGTGGTAGACGCTCGCCTTGTGCTCGGCCTGCAGGTACGAGTCGAGGCCGCTTGGGAGCCCTGCGAGGTACGCTTCGAGACGGGGAAACGCCGTGCCCACAGCCGCACGCTAACACGACGCCGCGCGCGGCTCGTCGCGCGGGCTAGGGGACGCACAGGCGGAGGGCGGGCTGCGCCGACGGCGACGACGAGGGCGCGGGGCCGCAGCGCCCTTTTTCCCCGCAGTCCGCGTCGGCGGCGCAGACGGTCCGGTAGCGCGCGTCGCACGTGGCCGCGTGAAAGGTCGTCGCGCTGAACGTGCGGAAGCAGCACGCGCCCGCGCGGGTGTTGGCAGTGCAACGGAGCTTCTCGGCCCGCGAGGGGTCGAACGAGATCCTGGGGGCGCCGCCGCGGCCGCCCCACAGCACCCAAAGCGAGCGCGGCCCCTGCGGCAGGCGAAAGAGCACACGAGCCTGGCGGCCCGGGCGAACGGGCAGCGTCACGGCGCCCGCGCTCGGCGTGTCCTCGGTGACGATGTTCCTGTCGCCGAGCGGGTCGTCGAGCTCGACGCCGTCGAGCGGGCCCGGACAGCTCACCCGCAGCCACTCGCGGACGCGCACCGCGGCACAGCCGGCGTCGGCGACGGCCTTCAGCGCGACGGGGGTCGCCGTCGCCCATTCGGCGGGCGACGGCGCGGCGGAGGATCTGCCCGAGGGAAAGCCGGCCGACGACGACGGCGACGACGGCGGCGACGGCGACGACGGCGACGACGGCGACGACGGCGACGACGGCGACGACGGCGACGACGGCGACGAAGGCGACGAAGGCGCGCGCTTGTCGATCTTGCACGCGCCGAGCACGGCGGCGGCGGCGACGGCGACGCAGGCGAGCCGACGCATCCATGCGCGGCGAGGGGGGCTCAATGCGCAACGAGGGGGGCGATCCATGGCGGTGCAGCATAGGCGGCAGGGCCGCGGTCGGGCCAACCGGCCTCGAGCGGGGGCGTCGAGCGGGGGCGTCGAGCGGGGGCGTCGAGCGGGGGCGTCGAGCGGGGGCGTCGAGCGGGGGCGTCGAGCGGGGGCGTCGAGCGGGGGCGTCGAGCGGGGGCGTCGAGCGGGGGCGTCGAGCGGGGGCGTGCGCGTGAGCGGAGCGCCGCAGCGCTCGCCGGACACGTGACCGCTCGCCATCACGCTGAGCCGCGAACGCCCGCGGCACCCTGACCGGTGTTCCCTAGAGGGACCGCGTGACGCCGATCTTCTTGCAGTCCTTCTCCACGGGACACTCGTGGCAGCGCGGGAGCCTCGCGTTGCAGATCCGGCGGCCGTGCCAGATGAAGGTGTGGTGCGCTTCGAGCAAGCGCGCGCGCGGCAGGAGCGCCGTGAGGTCCGCCTCGACCTTGTCGGGATCGGTGTTCTTCGTGAGCCCCAGCCGCCGGGTGACGCGGCCGACGTGGGTGTCGACGGCGATGGCCGGCTCGCCGAAGCAATTGGCGACGATGACGGCCGCGGACTTGCTCCCGACGCCCGGCAGCTCCTCGAGGAGCGCGCGCGCGCGCGGCACCTCGCCGGCGTGCTCGGCGACCACCTTGCGCGCGGCGCCGACGAGCGCCTTGGCCTTGTTGCGGTACAGGCCCAGGGTCTTGATGTACGGCTCGACGTCACCCGGGGCGGCGGCGGCGAACGCGTGCACGTCGGGGAACGCCGCGAACAGCGCGGGCGTGGCCTTGTTGACGCCGGCGTCGGTGGACTGCGCCGAGAGCACCACGGCGACGAGGAGCTGCCACGGGTCCTCGTCGGCATAGTCGAGCTCGATCCTCGCTTCGGGGAAGCGCGCCTTGAGCTTGTCGAGGATGCGCACCGCGCGCGCGCGTTGCTTCTCTGTCGGCACGGCCGCCTTGTATCGTCCGACGCGCGCACCACAAGGGATCGCCCGACGCCGGGCCTCGCGCGGCGGTAGCCTCGAGCCATGTCGCCGCTCATCCACGCCGAGGTCGGGTGGCTCATCGCGCAACCCCTGCCGCGCCGGCGCGACCGCGTCGTCGTCACCGTCGCGAGCGTCATCCCCGACGTCGACGGCCTCGGGCTCGTGGTCAGCGAGCAGCTCTACGCCGACTGGCACCACCGCCTCGCCCACGGCGTCATCGCCGCCGTCGTCGTCACCCTCGCCGCCGCCGCCGTCTGCTCACCCCGAAGCCGGCTCGCCGCAGCGGGCCTCGCGCTGCTCGCGTTGCATTCCCACATCGCCATGGACCTGTGCGGCTCCGGCCCCGGCTGGCCCATCGTCTACCTCTGGCCATTTTCGGAGACCGCGTGGCTGCCGTCGTGGCAGTGGGACCTGGCGTCCTGGCAAAACGCCGTGTTCGGCCTCGCCGTGACCCTGTCGTGCGTCGGCGCCGCCGCCGTCCTCGGCCGCACCCCCGTGGAGCTGTTCTCGCTGCGAGCGGACGCGCGCGTGGTGGCCACGGTGCGCGCGCGGCTCAAGCGACCGGCCGCCGCTTCTTCTTCTTCTTCTTGAAGCCCTCGAACTCGAACTTCACCTGGTACGCGCTCACGTTGCCGCACGAGATGCAGATGAAGTGGTGGATGTCGACGCCACCGAGCTGAAGGAACGGATCGATGTCGCCCCAGTGGCGGCCGCCGACGCCCTCGGAGATGGCGGTCTTTCGCTGCATGAAGCCCTCACAACGAGGACACAGCGAGCGCGGGCGCATGCGGCGATGGAGCATTTCGCCCCAGCATAGCGACTTCGGGCCGGATGGTGGCTCAGCCGAGGTGCCAGAAGAGCTCGACGGTTTCGGCGGCGAGGACGAGGAAGATCGCGAGCGCCGCCGCGCCGGCGAAGCGCTTCTCGAACGTCGCCTCGCGCGCCTTGGCCTCCTTCGTCTCGCGCAGCGCCGAAAACGTGCTCATCGCGAGCCACGCGCGCGCGGTGAAGCCCACCTGCGACAGCCACGTCACCGTCGCCAGCAGCGCCGCCAGCGCCGACGACGACGGTGACGACGATGACCACACCGCGCGCGCCACCGGCCACGCCAGGGCCACCGTCACGCCGCCCATGAGGACCCCGAGCGGCGCGACGATGCTCCGCGCCAGCCTCCGGGCCTCGCCTTCGCGGGCGAGCACGACGACGGCGAAGAGCGTGAGCGTGAGCGCCGCGAACAGCGCCGAGGTCGTCCAGTGCGCCGCCGCGAAGACGTCGCCGCCGGCCCAGAAGGCGGCCGCGCTGTTGGCCACGAGCGGGCCCGTCCTGCGCAGCGCGCCGAGGAAGCCCACGGGGTAGTCGGCTTGATCGAGGGCGATGACGAAGAGGGCGGTGATGCCGCCCGCGACGAACACGGGCACGAGCAGCACCGCGAGCAAGCCGCCCTGGTGGCCCTCGAGCCAGTGCCAGAGGCCGAGCGGCATGGTCGCCGCCACGAGCGCGAGGTGGAGCATGCGAACGACGACGTAGGCGGCGCCACCACGGGGCATCCCCCATGGTGGCGCCCCCGCGCGGCGGCGGGCAAGCCCGCCCGGTCACGGGACGAGGACGGTCGCGGTGCAGGTGGTGTCGAGGACGAGGGTGGAGCCGCCGACGGCGCCGTCTGCGCCCGTCGATGCGCGGCGCCGCGCTCGCGAGCGTCCCGCCGCCCGCGGCGCCGAGGCTCGCGAGCACGCTCGACACCGAGATCGACGACGCGCCGTCGACGTCGATGTCCACGGGCTCGGGCACGGACAGCGGCGCCGACACCCGCTCGAGGTCCACGCCGTCCTCGTCGGTCTGCGCGGAGCCGACGTACACGAAGGCGCTCGCCGGCAGCGCCGTGCTCCCGTCGACGTCGCCGAGGGTGAACGTCTGCCGCCCGCCGCCCCCGCCGCCGAGGAGGCTCGAGCCGCCGAGGCCGCCACCGCCGCCGCCGCCGCCGAGCGCGGAGAGCCCGCCGAGCGCGTCCACGAGCGTCACGATCGACGGGTCGCCGCCGAGCTGACCAGGGAGCTCCGCGAGCGCGCGCAGCGCGGGGGGCCCGGCGGGCCGGCTGTTCCGCGCGCGCCAGCCGCTAAAACCGATACGTCCACCCGACGGCGAGGGCGTGGACGACGCCGCTCGAGGTCCAATTGCCGATCGCGTCCCGCGGGTTGGTCTTGGTCGCCGTGCGCGGCTCCAGGATCTGCGCCTGGTAGGCGAGGTCGAGCGTCACCGGGCGCGCGAACACGTGCGGCATCTTGAAGGTGGTGGCGAAGCCGGCGGTGACGACGTGGGTGTTGTTGTCGATGATGTTGGTGCCGCTCGTCTGATCGGGCACCGGCGTGGGCCGGTATTGGTACCCCGCGCGCAGCGCGAGCACGCCCTTGAACAAACGGTACTCGAGCCCGGCGCGCCAGTTGATGGTGTCGACGAAGCCCGAGCTCGCGGGCACGCGGTCCTGCCCCGCCGCGGGCGCGTCGAGGGCGCCGCCGAGGCCGAGGGCGTCGACGCCGTCGCCGCTGATCTTGACCGTGGTGACGACGAGGGGCGGCGGCGCTTCGCTCCAGAACGCGTACTGCGCGTCGAACGACAGCGTGAGGTCCTTGACGATCTCGAACGACAGGCCCGGCGACACCGTACGCGGCTCGAAGTTCGCGAGCACCACGACGTCGAGGACGGCGTCGATGCCCGCGCCGTCGATGGCGAGCGCCGCCGGCAAGGACACGTCGAAGGAGGTCTTGTCGCGGTACACGAGCCCCGCCGACACCAGGAAGTCGTCGACGCCGAGCGGGCCGACGAGGAGCCCCGCGGTCAACGACGCCGTGGGGAACTGGAAGGTGTCCGCGCTCTGCTCCGTGAGGCGGCCGCGCACGGGGTCGACGGCGAGATCGATGTTGCCGCCCTGCCCCGCCGCGAGGCGAAGGCCGACGCCCGCGAAGAGCCAGTCGGTGATGCGCGCGCCGGCGCCGATGGAGAGGTCGTAGTGATCGGTGTAGCTGTCGTAGGTGTAGAAGAACGGGCGCTGCGGGTCGTAGGCGCGGGCGCGCACGAGCACGTTGGTGGGGAAGTAGCCGACGGCGCCGACGAAGAGGCGGTCCTCGAAGACGAGGTCGATGGGGATGGTGAACGCGAGCTGGTAGCCCGCCACCGGCGCGGACACGGCCGGCGCGAGCCCCTTGTCGGCGGGCTGGCCCTTGTCGAGCTCGACGTCGAGCACCGGCGTGTCGAGAGAGAACGCGGCCTCGAACGCGAGCGCGCCGTGCGCGCGGCCGAGCGCCGCCGGGTTCGTGTGCGCTGCGGCGACGTCGTCGACGGAGTCGCCCGCGTTGCCCATGGCGCGCATGCGCGGGTCGGGCCCGTAGGTCTCGAGCGTGCCGTTGGCGCGCACCGCCGACGACGAAAACAGCGCGGCCGCGACCCCCAGCAAGGCCGCGCTCCACGCGCGGCTCGCGCGCGCGCGGCAGGCAGGCCCCCGCGCGGCGCCGAGCGAGGGCGCCGGCGCCTTCATGGGGCGAAGTCGGCGGCGTGGCACGAGGCCACGGCGTCCTTCAGGTGCGCGACCTCGGCGACGACGCCCTTGCCCTGGAGGTCGAGGAGCGCTTTCACGCCGGCCGGGGCGGCGTCGGCGTCGATGAGCTTGGCGAAGACGGCGGCGCTGTCACGCGCGAGGTCCGGCTCGGGCTCGAGCGCGCCCATGAGGTCGACGACGGCGAGGCGCAGGTCGCCGCCGCCTTCGCCGCCGGCGGCGCCGGTGACGTCCGTGAGGAACGTGTCGACGCTCAGCTCGGGGATGGTGAGCCAGTCGTAGATCATCCCCGGGAGGGCGGCGTCGCTGTCGGCGTGGTTCACGCAGGCCATCGCGATCTGCGTGTCGGGGAAGACGTCGGCTGCGGGATCCGTGATGAGCAGGATGACGTCGAGCAGGTGGTCCACCTTGGCGCGGGCGTCGTCGCCGTTGACGCGGGAGACGATGACGTCGTCGAGGAGGGTGCGGGTATAGGCGGGGTCGAAGTCGGGCGCCGACAGGTTGGCGGCCAGCAGCTTGGCCACGAGCTCGAACGCGTCCTTGCCGATGTGGATGGAGCCGCGCTCGCCCTGGCCGTCGTCGAGCTGGATCTGCTGGAGCACCGCGAGCACCTCCGGATCGTCGAGGGCGACCTGGGCGGCGTCGAGCACCGCGCTGAGCCACGCCTGGTCACCGGTGCCGCCCGCCGCGAGGACGAGCTTGCCGTCGGGGCCGGTGGTGACCTCGAGCTGCAAGAGGGCGCGCAGCACGGCGACGGTCTGCGCGGCGTCGCACTGGGAGAACACCGCGTGCAGCGCGGCCACCGGCTCCGGGTGGGCGCCGGGGACGTACGGGCTCGAGCCGTCGACGTACCGGAGCACGTCGACGACGTGGGGCGTGAGGTCGCCGAGGCCGTTTTGCGGGTCGAGGCCGGAGAACAGGCGGCGGAACGCGGTGGCGTCCGTGTTGTCGAGGATCACCGACGCCGCGCGCAGCAACACGCGCAGCCCGCCTTCATCGACGAGGACGCGCGTGAGCACCGGCCTGAGCGCGTGCAGCGACGGCGAGTCGAGCGCGGCCTTGGTGTGCGCGAGCGCGTCGTCCGCCGAGGGGCAGCCGGTGTCCTCGTTCGCCCCGATGGTGTGCGGCGCCTCGACGCCGACGCCGCCGCAGCCCCCTGCGCCGGCGCCGGCCACGACGGCGGCGAGCGCGGCGAGGGTGACGGCGGTTGCCGAGCGCATCCGCCGATCCCTTCCACAACCGCGCGGGCATTCCAATCGGAAGACCACGGGCGACGGGGCCGCGGGCGCCAGGACACCTGCCGGATCAGCGACCGGAGGGAGCGGCCGCGCTTGAGCAGCGACCGGAGGGAGCGGCCGCCCTTGATCGCGCCGCTATCGCAGCTTGCTGGTGAGCGTGTAGAGCTTCTTCGGGGGCAGCTCGACGGTCTGCACCTCGGTGTGGCCGCGGCTCTTGATGGAGATGTTCCAGGTGCCGGCGGGCAGGCGGTAGGGGTCGCGCTGCGCGCTGCGCGGCAGCTCGGTGCCGTCGACCTTGATGAGCGCGCGGCGCGGCGCCTTGATGAAGAGCCCCGCGTTCATCTGCTTGCAGTCGAGGACGATCTTCTGCTCGCCCTCGGCCTTTCCGTCGGAGAGCAACTGCACCGTGCGCGGCGCGCAACCCGGGCGCGTGATGCGCAGGGCGACGGCCTTCTTTGTGCCCGCGGTGACGACGACCTTTCCGCCCTGGTCGCGGCCGGGGCCGTCGATGAGCGCGTCGGCAGGCTCGGTGGTGACGGTCCACGCCGTGTACGACGTGGGCAGCTCGTAGCGCCAGACGGGCTCGACGTCGACGGTGCGGTTGACCTCGAACGGCTCGAAGCCCTCGTGCGTCATCTTGAGCCGCACGCTTGCGCCCACGGTCAGCCTGGGCAGCGTCATGGGCGTGAGCCCCGGTAGCGGGTGATCGTCGAGGGAGACGGCGGCGCCCGGCGGCGACGTCTCGAGGCGCAGGTCCTCGCGCGGGCGCTCGAGCGCGACCTCGATGGGGGGCGTCCCGGACGCCTTCACCTCCACGGTGCGCGCCAGCTCCTCGGCGCCGGGCGCCTTGAAGCGGATGTCGTGCTTGCCGGGCTCGAGCAGCACGGCGCACGGCGTCTGCGCGCACAGGACCGTGTCGCCGAGCCGCACCTCGGTCTGACGCGGGGTGGCCACGAACATCACCGTCGTCGCCGTCGACTGCGCGGCGAGCCAGCCGATGCCCACGATGCCCGCGCCGATGACGACGCCGAGCAGCGCAGCGATGACGATGGGCCCCGTGGCGGGCCGCTGCGGGTACAACGGTTGCGCGCGCGGCAGCACGCCGCTGCTGCTGCGCTCGCGCGCGCGAGGCGCCGAGCGCTCCACGGTGTGCGGCGCCGGCGGCGGCGCCAACAGCGACGAGGACGACGGCGACGACGGCGGCGGCGGCGGCGGACGGGAGCCGCTCGCGCTCACCACGCGCATGCGCTTGGGCATCTCGTCGCGCGCGACGATGGGCGGCGGATCGCGGCCGTCGTCGCGCAGCTCCTGCGGCGCCTCGGGATCGATCTGCGTCTCGTCGAAGCTGCGCACCTTCCCGGAGCTGCGCCGGGCGCTGCCGTTCTTGGACGACGTCTCCTGCCACGGATCGGGCGGCTCGATGACGGAGGTCGGCAGCGCGGAGCCGAGGGCGCTCGCCTCCGCGCTCGCGTCGATCTCGTCGTCGTCGATCTCGGAGCCGCCCCCCGGCATGGACGCCATCATCGACGATGAGACGATGACGACGACGCGGAGCTGCGACCGGAGAGCGACGGCGCGCGAGCGTTCCGGCCGCTCTCCGCGATGCGCGCCGCCTTGCCGTGGAGGTTGAGCAGGTTCTCGGTGTCGTGCCCGACGCCGTTTGGCGTGTTGGCGTGGGCGCTGGTCGCCGCCGTGGGGGGCCCGTCCTCGAACGACGTGGCGACGTCGGACTCGTTCACCGAGTCGCCCGTGGCCGTGCCCTCGAACGACGAGCCCGACGGCTCGCTCGCGTCGGGGCGCGCCTCGCGCAGGCGCGTGCTCGACTGCTCCTCATCGTCGTCGAAGAGGGTGCGGTAGCCCGCCAGGCGGCGCTGCTCTTCGCGGTACTCCTCGCGGAACGTGCGCTGGAGGAACGCCCCGAGCTCCTCCTTGGACGAGGCGTAGGCCTGGTCGCTCATGAAGCGATCGAGGTCGGAGCCGAGGGCGCTGGCCCACGCGTAGCGGTCGCCGGCATCCTTGGCGAGCGCCTTGAAGATGATGCGCTCGAGGTCCTTGGGGATCTCGCTGCGCAACGAGCGCGGCGACGGCATGTCGACGCGGCGCACCTTCTCGAGGAGGGCGAAGTCGCTGTCGGCCTTGAACGTGCGCTCTCCGGTGAGCATCTCGTAGAGGATGACGCCGATGGCGAAGATGTCCGCGCGGTGGTCCGTGGGCTCGCCGCGCGCTTGCTCCGGGGCCATGTAGGCGAACTTGCCCTTGAGGATGCCGGTCTGCGTCTTGACGATGCGGTTGGCGGCCTTGGCGATGCCGAAGTCGATGATCTTCAGGTCCCCGTCGTAGCTGACGAGGATGTTTTGCGGACTGACGTCGCGATGGATGATGCCGAGCGGGCGGCCCTTGGAGTCGCGGCGGCGGTGGGCGTAGTCGAGGCCGTCGCAGATCTTCTTGACGATGTAGCAGGCGAGGCCGATCGGCAGGGCGGAGCGGCCGTTGTCGGCGTCGCGGGTGCGGTCCCAGAGCGCGCGCAGGTCGTGCCCGGAGACGTATTCCATCGCGATGAAGTAGCTGTTGTTGATCTTTCCGAGGTCGAAGATCTGGGCGACGTTCGGGTGGTTGAGCTGCCCGGCGATCTTGGCCTCGTCGATGAACATGGCGATGAACTCGTCGTCGGCGGCGATGTTCGGGAGGATGCGCTTGAGCGCAACGAACCGCCGCTGCCCGTCGGGCCGCGCCAGATACACCTCCGCCATCCCGCCCATCGCGAGCCGCTCGACGAGCTGATAGCTGCCGAACGGTACCGGCTGGACCGTCTCGTACGACTTCACCACGTCGGTGTGACGCTAGCACGCCACCCCCCGCGCGCGCGCCGGGGGGGCCGGTTCGGGTCCCGGCTGCCGCCGCACCGGGGTCCGTGCTAACGGTGCGCCATGACCGAACTGCGCTTCGAGGACATCGTCGAGATCTACGGGGCCGCGAGCTCCCTCGAGTCGGACCGCATCGTGCTGCTGCTCGCCGACGAGGGCGTGGAGGCGATCGCGCGCGCGGCGTCGATGTCGTCGAGCTTCCCCTCGCCGGCCGAAGCGCACTACCTCGTGTGCGTGCGCGAGGCGGACAAGGAGAAGGCGCACGCACTCATCGAGGCCGCCCGCCGCGACGGCGTCATCACCGAGAGCGGCGCGTTCCTCGGTTGATGGCCCCGGGTTGACGAGCCCGGGTTGACGGGCGCCGGCTGCGCGCCTGCGGAATGTTGCCCCGGGGGGGTTGCGCACGGTCGGATCAGCGGGGACCGTGGGGGACCGTTTTGGAGGTCCTCGTGCTGCGTTCGCTCACCGTTGTCCCCTTTGCCGCATGCCTGGTCATTGCGGTCTGCAACTGCGGGAGCCCCGAAGTCTGCAACGACAACGTCGACAACGACGGCGACGGAAAGACCGATTGCGACGACGCCGACTGCCTCGACGACGCCGCCTGCCAACCCGGCGAGGGCGAGGGTGAAGGCGAGGGTGAGGGCGAGGGAGAAGGCGAAGGCGAAGGCGAGGGCGAGGGCGAAGGCGAAGACTTCGAGCTCACCTGCGACGACGGCATCGACAACGACCACGACGGCCTCACCGACTGCGAGGACGACGACTGCACCTTCGACGCCGCCTGCATCGAGCCCGAGACCGACTGCAACAACTTCGCCGACGACGACTTCAACGGCCTGTTCGACTGCCTGAACGAGCCCAACTGCATCGACAACGGCCAGTGCGTCCCCGGCGACACCGCCGTCGGCGGCGCGTGCAGCACCCAGCTCGACTGCCAGGCCGACAACAACGACCCGGCCTGTCTCCTCGACGCCGGCTTCGAGGGCGGCTACTGCAGCGAGTACTGCACCGACGACAGCGGCTGCAGCAACGGCACCGGGCACTGCATCTCCTTCCCTGATCCCACGGACTTCTTCGGCACCGCCACCGTCGGCCTGTGCTTCGCCGCCTGCGACGTCGACGGCGACTGCCGTGACGCCACGCAGATCTGCGACACCCTCGGGGCGCGCACCAACAACCAGAAGGTCTGCCTGCCCGCCCCCGTCTGCGGCAACGGCACCTTCGAGATCCGTGAGGAGTGCGACGACGGCAACCTCGACGACGGCGACGGCTGCAGCTCCACCTGCACACTCGAGGCCTGCCTGGACCAGAGCTTCGACGCCGTGAACATCGGGCCGAACGCCGGCGACTTCACCGGCGTCACGCTCGACGACTTCGTCGGCAGTTGCGAGGGCGGCAGCGGCACGCTCGACGTGGTGTCGACGTTCACGCCGCCGGGCCCGGGGACGCTCTTCGCCCGCGCGCGCGACACGCAGTCCCGCGACCTCACCGTCTACGTGCGCGGCGACTGCGCCGACGTCAACAGCGAGAAGGCGTGCGCCGTGGCCGCGCCCGCGTCGGCCGCCATCGACAGCGACTCCTTCGTCATCGTCAGCAGCGGGACCGGGCCGTACAACCTCGACCTCGTCTTCAAGGACACCACCTGCGGCGACGGCCTCGTCGGCGCCGGCGAGATCTGCGACGGCCTCGACGTCGGCGGCGCCCGCTGCAGCGACACCCAGCCCGGCACCATCGGCACCGTGCGGTGCGACGCCTGCACCGGCCTCGACGACTCCGGCTGCGTGGCCCCCATCGTCAACGAGGGCGCCGCCAACGACACGCCGCCCGACTCCGTAGACGTCTACAGCGACCCGTACGTCGGCACGCTCGACGTCGACGGCGACCACGACTGCGTCTCGTTCGACGCCGGCGCGGGCGATCTCATCTCGGCCCACGTCGAGGACACCGGCGACGGCGCGTGCGGCGCGTTCACGCTGGATCCCGACATGGACATCTTCGACACCGACGGCACCACGTCGTTGGCGCACGACTTCGGCTGCAACTTCGACATCACCGCCACGGCCGCCGCGGACGGCACCTACTTCGCCTGCGTCGAAAACGACGGCGGCTTCTCCACCGGCAGCACCTACCGGCTCGTGGTCACGGTCAGCCAGTCCTCCTGCGGCAACGGCGTCGCCGAGGGCGCCGAGGAGTGCGACATCTTCGACTTCCCGTCGGGCGAGCGCTGCGGCGCCGTCGACATCGACACCTTCGGCAACTCCACCTGCGCCGGCGACTGCACCCTCGACAGGTCGGGTTGCTCGCAGATCGACTACACGGAGGTGGAGCCCAACGAGACGCCGGCCGCGGCCAACGACTTCAGCGCGCCCTTCGCCGGCAAGATCGACTCCGACACCGACGTCGACTGCGTGAGCATCGCCGCCACCGCGGGCGAGCACCTGCGTGCGCGGACCACGGACTTCGGCGACGGCGCCTGCGCGGCCAACGCCGAGGACACCAAGCTCGAGATCTTCGACACCGACGGCACCACCAGCCTCGGCACCAACGACGACGCGGGCGGCAACCGTTGCTCGGAGCTCGAGCAGCCCATCGCGGCCGACGGCACCTACTTCGTGTGCGTCACCAAGTTCACCGGCGCCACCAACTTCGCCTACCAGCTCGAGCTCGACCTGCTCGAGCCGGGCTGCGGCGGCGGGTTCGTCGACGGCACCGAGGAGTGCGACGACGGCAACAACGACAACGGCGACGGCTGCACCAGCGACTGCCGCCTCGAGGAGTGCCTCACGCCGCTTCAGGCCAACACCGGCGTGAACGACGGCGTCATCGCCGCCCTCGACGGCGTCGAGAACAGTTGCTCGGGCGCCGCGCGCTCGTTCGAGCAGGTCTGGGAGCTCACGCCCGACACCGACGGCACGGTGACGGTCACGGCTGCCTCCACCCTCGACCTCACGCTGGGCATCCGCTCCACCTGCGGCGACGACGGCTCCGAGACCTCGTGCACGGACGTCGGCTTCAGCGGAGACCCCGAGAGCAAGACGGTGACCACCACGGCGGGGACGCCGTTGTTCATCGTCGTGGAGCCGTTCTTCGCGGGCGACACCGGCAACTACACGCTCACGATCAACTGATCCCCCCGCGCGCGCTCCTTCGCTCGGCTCGGTCCGACCGCGCCGGGCGCGGCGCGGGTGTCGGCGGCGGCCGCGCGCGCCCCACCCTGCCCGGCGCCCCTTGCGCGCTCCGTCTGCCTCGCTAACTCGGGGGCGTGTCCGCCGACGCGTCCTTCGCCGCCCTGCTCGAACGCGCCCGCGCGCAGCGACCCGCGCGCGTCTCGGGGTTGTTCGGCCTCGGCATCGCGCACGCGGTGCTGCGGCTGTCGCCGGCCGGCGCCGGACCGCGCCCGGTGGTGCTCGTGTGCCGCGGACAGGTCGTCGACGACGTGCTGCGCGACCTGCGCTTCCTCGCCGGCCCGTCGCGCGCCGGCCGGGTGCTCGCGCTGCCGGCGGACGAGCGCACGCCGTACCACGCGTCGTCGCCGGACCCGCTCGTGGTCATGGAGCGCGCCGCCACGCTGCACAAGCTCGCCACCGCGAGCGGCGGCGACGGGCGCGCCTCCTTCGACGTGCTCGTGTTGCCGGCGGAGAGCGCGTGCCGGCGCGGGCTCCCCTTCGAGGAGCTGCAGCGCATGGCGGAGATCGTCGTGCGCGGCGAGGACATCGATCGCGCCGCCCTGCAGAAGAAGCTCGTGGTTGGCGGCTACAGCCAGGTGAACACCGTCGAGGATCCGGGCACCTTCGCGGTGCGCGGGGGCATCATCGACGTGTTCTGGGCGGGCGCGGAGCGTCCGTTCCGCATCGATCTCTTCGGTGACACCGTCGACACGCTCAACGCGTTCGACCCGCAGACGCAGCGAACGGCGGCGGAGCTCGAGGAGGTGTCGTTCGGCTCCGCGCGCGAGGTGCACCTCGACGACGCCACCGTCGGCACGGCCAAGAAGAAGCTGCGCGAGCTGGCGGATCACGTCGAGTTCCCCACCAAGAAGCTGCGCGAGATCCTCGACGACCTCGACAACCGCATCGCCTTCTTTGGCCTCGAAGGCCTGTTGCCCGCGTTCCACGACCGCCTCGACACGCCGCTCGACGTGCTGAAGCGCGCCCTGGGTGAGCGCGGCTTCACCGTGGTGGTCGACGACCCCGCCGGCGTCGGCGGCGGCATCGACGTCGTGCACGCGGACTTCGCGGAGCACTATCGCCAGGCCGTGGTGCGCGGTGACCTCACCTTCACTCCCGAGACGTTCCTCGTCGAAACCGACGACGCGCTCGCGACGCTGCGGGAGCACGGCGCCATCGAGCTCGACCCCCTCCTCGTCGACGGCCTCCGCAACGACGGCGCCCGCGACGACGGCGTGCTCGAGATCCGCACGCCACCCACGGCGGACCTGCGCGCGGAGATCCTGCGGCAGAGCACGCGCACCGACACCGACGGCGGCGCGCACTCGCTGCTCGAGCCGCTGGTGCGGCGCATCCAGGCCCTGCGCGGACGCCGGCGCGTCGTGCTCATGCCCGTGGCCTCGCTCGGCGGCGTCGAGCGGCTGCGCGACCTGCTGCGCGCGCATCACCTCGAGGTGCGGCAACTGAAGGACCCGCCCGATCTGATCGGGTCGGGCCCGGGAGGCACGTCGTCAGCGGGCGACGTCGCGCGCTCGCTCGGGGATCCCGCGGTCCACGCCTGGACGTACGTCGCGCGCCCCACCGATCCCGCGCGCGGCGCCGAGCTGCCGTACGACAACATCGCGGTCATCGCCGAGGAGGAGATCTTCGGCAAGCGCGCGCGCCGCGCCGTCAACGTCCGCAAGGGCGGCTTCAAGACCACGCTCACCGACCTCTCCGAGGGCGACTTCGTCGTCCACGTCGAGCACGGCGTCGGCATCTTCCAGAAGCTCACGCGCCTCGCGGTGCGCGGCGTGGAGCAGGACTTCCTGCTCCTCACCTACGACGGCGGCGACAAGCTCTACCTCCCCGTCCACCGCATCAACCTCGTCCAGAAGTACGCCGGCGCCGGCGGGAGGCCGCCGCGCCTCGACAAGCTCGGCGGCACCGGCTGGGAGACCACCAAGAAGAAGGTCAAGGCCGCGGTGGTCGCGATGGCCCAGGACCTCCTCGCGCTCTACGCCAAGCGCGAGCTCGCCGAGCGCCCCGCGCACCCGGCGCCCGACGAGGCCTACTGGGAATTCGAGGCCGCGTTCCCCTTCGAGACCACGCCCGACCAGCAGAAGGCCATCGACGACGTGCTGTCGGACATGCAGCGCACGCGCCCCATGGACCGGCTCATCTGCGGCGACGTCGGCTACGGCAAGACCGAGGTGGGGATGCGCGGCGCCATGCTGTGCATCACCGGCGGCCGGCAGGTGGCGGTGCTGGCGCCGACGACGGTGCTCGCACAGCAGCACTTCCTCACGTTCCAGGAGCGCTTCCGGGGCACGCCCGCCACCATCGAGGTGATCTCGCGCTTCAAGAAGCCGTCGGAGGTAAAGGAGATCCTCACGCGGGCACGGGAGGGGAAGCTCGATGTGCTCATCGGCACGCATCGGCTCCTCTCCACCGACGTCAGCTTCAAGAACCTCGGGCTCATCCTCGTCGACGAGGAGCAGCGCTTCGGCGTGAAGGCAAAGGAGGCCCTCAAGAGGCTCAAGACCAACGCCGACGTCGTCACGCTGACGGCCACGCCCATCCCGCGCACCCTCCAGATGGGGTTCTTCGGGGTGCGCGACATGAGCGTCATCGAGACCCCTCCGATCGATCGCCGTGCCATCCGCACCTCCATCCTCAAGTCCGACGACGAGGTGGTCCGCGAGGCGGTGCTGCGCGAGCTGTCGCGCGGCGGACAGGTCTACTTCGTCCACAACCGGGTCCGCTCCATCCAGGCCACCGCGGACTACGTGAAGCGCCTGGTCCCCGAGGCGCGCATCGGCATCGGCCACGGCCAGATGGACGAGCACCAGCTCGAGGACGTCATGCTCCGCTTCATGAAGCACGAGCTGAACATCCTCGTTTGCACGGCCATCATCGAGACCGGCATCGACGTCCCGAGCGCCAACACGATGTTCATCGACCACGCCGAGGACTTCGGCCTGGCGCAGCTCTACCAGCTCCGCGGGCGCGTGGGCCGTTCCAAGGAGCGCGCCTTCGCGTACCTGCTCATCCAGGGCTCCACGGAGCACCTGCACCCGGAGGCGCGCAAGCGCCTCGAGATCCTCCAGCGCTTCACCGAGCTCGGCGCGGGGTTCCAGGTGGCGCAGCACGACCTCGAGCTGCGCGGCGCCGGCGACCTCCTCGGCAAGTCGCAGCACGGACACGTGACGGCGGTCGGCTATGACCTGTACGCGGAGCTGTTGCGCGAGGCCGTCGAGGAGCTCAAGGGCCGCGCCCACGACGACACGCCCGACCCCGACGTCAACGTCCCCGTCGCCGCGTTCATCCCCGACAAGTACATCGTCGACATGCACGAGCGGCTGCAGGCGTACCAGCGCCTGGCGACGGCGGCGTCCACGCAGGAGCTCTACGACGTCGTCGGCGGGCTCTCGGACCTGTACGGGGACGCGCCCGCCGAGGTGAGCGCGCTGGCCGACGTCATGGCGCTCAAGATGAAGCTCAAGTCCATCGCCGCGCGGGCGCTCGAGGTGGCGGAGAAGGAAGCGGAGCCGCCGAAGGTGGTGGTGACGCTCGGCGACCACGCCAAGCTCGAGGGCGAAAAGCTCGCGGCCTTCGTCGCAGCCGACCCCGGCCACATCCGGCTCACGCCGCAGATGAAGCTCGTCTACACGCCCACGGACAAGGAGTGGCGCGCCCTCGGCGAGCAGCACATCACGCTGTGTCGCGAAGTGGTCCGCAAGGTCACCGAGGCCGCCGCGCTCCGGACGTGAGCCGCGCCGGGCGCTACACTGCGTCGTGCTCGTCGCCCTCGCCCTCGCCCTCGCCGCCGCGTCCCCGCAGGACACGGCGCCGCGAGACAGCGCCCCGCAACGCGAGGCCCTCGCCGAGGGCGTGGCGCTCTACGACTCGCTCGAGTTCGAGAAGGCCGTGGTCTCGTTCCAGAAGATCGTCCTCGACGACGCCACCCCGAAGCAGACCCGCGCCGCGGCGTTCGTGTGGCTCGGCCTGTCCTACGGGCAGCTCGGCGACACCGACGCGGCCCGCCAATTCTTCAAGCGTGCCGTCGAGACCGACGCTTCGGTGCCCGTGCCGGACAACGCGCCGCCGGCGCTCACCCGGATGCTCGAGACCGCGCGCGCCGACGCCGCAGCCAAGGTCCGCGCGGCACGGCAGGAGGAGCGCAAGCGAGCCGCGGCGGCCGGGACCGGCGCTGCGCTGCCGGGCGGCGGCGCACCCGAGACCGGTAGCCGGCCGGCGGCGGGGGGCGCGGGTGGTCCGGGCATCGCGGTCGTCGGCTCGGGCGTGGGCGCGGGCGTCCTCGCCGTCGCCGCCCTCGGCTTCGGCGGCTTCGGCCTTCAGCAACTCTCGGTCGCGTACGACTTGAGCGTCCCCGCCAAGCCCGCGCTCGCCGCGTACGACACCGCCGTCGCCTGCGGCGTGGTCGCCGGCGTGCTCGGCGGCGCCGCGGCCGTGGCCGGCGGCCTCGCGGCTACCTTCCTGGCGCTCGAGTAGCCAGCGCCGCGAGCTCGAGCGCCTCCGCGAGCGTGGCCACGGTCTCGGCCGCGGGCAGGCCCACGCCGAGGTCCACCAGCGAGCGGCACACGCCGGGCGACAGGCCCGAGAGGATCACGTTCGCCCCCATCAGCGCCGCCGACGCGGTGATGCGCGAGAGGTGCTCCATGGCCGCGGAGTCCACGACGGCGACGCCGGTGAGGTCGATGACGACGGCGCGCGCGCGCTCGTTCCGGATGCGCTTGAGCAGGCGCGCGGTGAGGAAGCGCATGCGCTCGTCGTCGAGCTCCCCGACGAGCGGCACGAGCAAGCGGCGCTCCGCCGCGATCAGGATGGGCGTGGACAGCTCGCGGATGGCGACCGCCTGCTCCCGCACCCGCTCCGTGTGTGTCGCGAAGAAGCTCTCGCCCACGACCTGGACGATGAGATCGAACAGGGCGGCTGTGCCGAGGACGAGCACGCGCAGCTCCTCGCGGTCCTGCACCTTCTCGAACGCGAAGTCGACGAGCGCGCTGACGAGGCGGGCGAACGCTTCGCTCCACGCGCGGAAATCGACGCCCGCCCGCGCGTACGCGTCGCCGCGCTCGCGAAGCGACTCCAGGTACGGCTCCCAGTTGCCGTCATGGGCGCCGGCGGCGATCTTCGCGAGGTTCACCCGGTTTTGCGCGAGCATGGCTTCGCCGCTCAGCCCCGCGAGCACGGGCGCGAACGACGGCACGCTCTGGTAGGCCGCGCTGTTCAACGCGCTGATGTGTGCCAGGTGAATGTCCGCGAAGGCGCAGTAGGCGCGCAGTCCGCGCGCAATCCGGGGATCCTCGAACCACACGGCCGTGATCCTCGCCCGCGCGCGCGTCACAAGCAAGGTGTCGACGTCCGTACCGTGTCGAATGCCTCCGCCGGGCTGCTGCCTTGTCCCCATGCGCGGCCGCCGCCGCGGCACGGATGCGCCCGCCGTCGCGGGCATGCGTGGTGCAAGCGCTGCCGGGCCAAGGGCGTTTCCCAAGACCGGAGGTGACGATGACCGCGCATGAGATCTCGATCGACGTCGGCAACGGCGTCTCCATCGCCGGCACCTGGGGCATCCCCACCGGCGCCGCGGGCATCGTCGTCTTTGCGCACGGCAGCGGCAGCAGCAGGTTCAGCAAACGCAACGGCTACGTGGCGATGGAGCTGCAGCGGGCGGGCTTCGCAACCCTCCTGCTCGACCTGCTCACCAAGGACGAAGAGCACCTCGACAACGTCACCGGGGAGCTGCGCTTCGACATCCCCTTCCTCGCTGCGCGCGTCGTCTCGGCCGCGGACTGGGTGGGCGCCCAGCGCGACCTGCAGGGCATCCCCGTCGGCCTCTTCGGCGCGAGCACCGGCGCCGCCGCGGCGCTGTCGGCGGCGGCGGCGCGCGCCGAGAGGATCGCCGCTGTGGTCTCGCGCGGCGGGCGCCCGGACCTCGCCCTCGAGGACCTCGCCCATGTGCGCGCCCCGACACTCCTCATCGTGGGCGCCAACGACCCCGAGGTGCTTCGCCTCAACGAGCGCGCGTACGCGCGGCTCACCTGCAAAAAGCAGCTCTCCATCGTTCCGCGCGCGACCCACCTGTTCGAGGAGGAGGGCACGCTCGAGCAGGTGTCCGCGCTCGCGCGCGACTGGTTCCGTCTGTTCCTGACGGCGGAGGCCGAGCGCACCGCGGCGGAGACGCGATGACCGAGCCCGTGGTGCTCGCGGGCTCGTATGCGCGCGAGCTGCTTCCGGCCGTCGCGCACGAGGTCGGCGCACAAGCGCACGCGCACGTCGTCGAGCGCTTCCCCGACGGGGAGATCCGCGTGGAGGTCCCGACCGCCGTCGCGCGCCGCGAGGTGTTCATCCTGCAGAGCCTGGTGTCGCCGGCGGGCGAAGCGGCCCTGGAGCTCCTGCTCCTCGCCGACGCCGCCTGGCGCGCGGGCGCGCTGCGCGTGTCCGCGGTGATCCCCTACCTCGGCTATGCGCGCCAGGACCGGCGCACCGAGGAGGGACAGCCCCTCGGCGCCAAGGTGGTGGCCCGCGTCGTCGACCTTGGCCACTTCGCCCACGTGGTCGCCGTCGACGTGCACGCGCCCGCCGTCACCGCGTGCTTCGACGGGCGCATCGAGCACGTCACCGCCGTCCCCGCGCTCGTGGAAGCCCTGCGCAAGGTGGTCAGCCGCGACGCCGTGGTCGTCTCGCCCGACCTCGGCGCGGTGAAGCTCGCCGAGCGCTACGCGCGCGCGCTGGGCGTCCCGCTCGCCGTCGTTCACAAGGTGCGCACGAGCCCGACGGAGGTCGCCGCGCACGGCGTTGTGGGCGACGTCGACGGCCGCGAGCCCGTCATCGTCGACGACATGATCTCCACCGGCGCCACGGTGGTCGCCGCGGTGCAGGCGCTGCGCGAGCGGGGCTGCACCCGCCGGCCCATCATCGCCGCAACGCACGGCCTCTTCGTCGCCGACGCGCTGCAGCGGCTGCGCGCGCTGGAGCCCATACGCGTCGTCGTGACGGACAGCGTCCCGCGCGAGGCGGCCTCCGAGCGCGCGGCGATGTTCGTCGTGAGCCTGGCGCCGCTGCTGGCGCGAACGATCCGCGCGCTCCATCGCCGCGAGCCCGTCGGCGACCTGCTGTCTCACGCGTGAAACGAACACCGGCGCGCCCGCCGCCTCGGGTGAGGACGACGGGCGCGTCACCAGGGATTGAATGCGTGTCGAGAGCTACGAGATCTTGATCTCTTGCGTCTTCGGCGTGGTCGCCGGCGCCTTCGGGATCATCAAGTGCAGCATGCCGTCCTTGTACGAGGCGTGGATCTTCTGATCGTCGACGCTCTCGGGCAGCGTGAAGCTGCGCTGGAAGCGACCGTAGCTCCGTTCCACGCGGTGCCACTTCTTGCCCTTGTCCTCCTTCTCTTGCCGGCGCTCGCCGGTCATCATCAGAACACCGTTTTGCACGGACAGCTTCACATCCTCCTTTTTCACGTCCGGGAGCTCCGCGCTCACGACGTAGGCCTCGGGGGTCTCCTGGATGTCGACGGCGGGCGTCCATTCGGCGAACGTCATCGCCTCGGTGTCACCGAGGCCGAAGCGCGACAGGAAGCGCGAGTCGTTGAACATGCGGTTGAAACGGTCGATGGCCTGCTCGAAGTCACGAGCGGGATCCCAGCGGACGATTGCCATGGTTTTCTACCTCCGTGCATCGCGGCGATGCGTGCACGCGTTCAGCAACGCGCGTGCCTGCCGAGGACCCGCTTGCGGATGCGATCGGCGCCCCTCGCCTGTGCGCGGAAGGACACGACTGCGCGGGAAAGCGCCCACGCCCGCGTCGACGAGCTCGCGAGCGCGCGAGATGTTGCGGGCCACTTGACGTCGTGTCGCCGGCGAGCGACGACGACGACATGGCGCTCACCGTCTACGGCATCCCCACCTGTGCCACCGTCAAGAAGGCGCGCACGTGGCTCGACAAGAAGCGGGCGGCGCACGCGTTCGTCGACCTCCGTGCGACGCCGCCGCCGGCGGCGCAGGTCAAGCGCTGGGTCGACGCGTTCGGCGCGGCGGCGATGAAGAACACCAGCGGCGGGGCCTATCGCGCGCTCGGCGACGAGAAGAACACGTGGAGCGACCCCGAGTGGACGGGGCGGTTCGTTGGGGACCCCATGCTCATCAAGCGCCCCGTGATCGAGCGCGACGGCAAGCCCGTGCTCGTCGGGTTCCGGGCCGACGAGGCGACGCTCGCGCGCCTGTTGCTCTGACAACGACCCTGCATGTGCTCGCGGAACGTGCTTGCGGAATCTGTGGGAAACTGGTTGGGGAACCGGGAGTCGAACCCGGATACTCGGAATCAAAATCCGATGTCCTGCCTTTAGACGATTCCCCAGCAGGCGGGCTTCCTAGACGACGCCGTCGACGACCGGAATACCCTCCGCCGCCCCCCGGCGACAACCCCGACAACCGGGCTTTACGACGTTGCCGGCCCGCGTGTCTGTGCGTAAGGAAGGGACCACATGACCGACGTGGCGCTGCCCAAGCGCAAGTTCCCATGGGCTCTCGTCGTCGCCGTGGTCGCCGCCGGCGCCCTCGCGGCCTGGTTCTTCTACCCGCGGGCCCCGGACAAGCCCAAGATCACCACCGCCGCCGTGGACCGCGGGGACATCACGGTGCGCGTCACCGCCACCGGCACCCTGTCGGCGCTCGTCACGGTCCAGGTGGGCAGCCAGGTGAGCGGCCGCATCCAGGCGATGCTCGTCGACTTCAACGACACCGTGAAGAAGGGCCAGATCATCGCCCGGCTCGACCCGCAGCTCCTCCAGGCCGCCGTCACCGAGGCCAAGGCCAACAACGCCGCCGGCGTCGCCGCCCTCGACCGCGCCAGGGTGCGCGCGGAGAACGCCCGGCACCAGCTCGCGCGGGCGCAGGGGCTCGCCGACAACAAGCTCATCGCCCAGAGCGAGCTCGAGGCCGCCGAGCTCGACGCCAAGGTCGCCGACGCCGACGTCGGCACCGCCCAGGCGCAGCTCGAGCAGGCCAGGTCGTCGCTCGAGCGCACGCGCATCAACCTCGGCTACGCCACCATCATCTCGCCCATCGACGGCGTCGTGATCTCGCGCTCCGTCGACGTCGGGCAGACCGTGGCGGCGTCGCTGCAGGCGCCCACGCTCTTCACCATCGCGCAGGACCTGCGTCGGATGCAGGTGGACACCAGCGTCGGCGAGGCCGACATCGGCAAGATCACGCCCGGCATGAACGCCACGTTCACCGTCGACGCGTGGCCGTCGGAGCGCTTCGTGGGCAAGGTGAAGCAGATCAGGAACGCCCCGGAGACCGTGCAGAACGTCGTCAGCTACGACGTCATCATCGACGTCGACAACGCGGACCAACGGCTGCGCCCGGGCATGACCGCCAACGTCAACTTCACGGTGGCCACCAAGGGCGACGTGCTGCGCGTGCCCAACGCGGCGCTGCGCTTCCGGGCCCCGTCTTCTTTTCTTGCGGCGCTCGCGGGGGACAAGCCCCCGCGCCACGACGGCAACGGCGACGCGGGCGGCGCGGCGAGGACGGCGGCGGGGGACGAGCCCCCGCGCGACAACGGGGCGCACGGCGGGCCGCACGACGGCGCGCACGACGGGGGGACGCGCGACGGGGGGACGCACGGCGGGCGCGGCGTGGACGGCGCGCGTGAGGTGTGGGTGGTGCGCGGGGGTCAGCCACAGCCGGTGCGGATCCACACGGGGCTGTCGGACGGGACGGTCACCGAGCTCATCGGGGACGCGCTGCACGAGGGCGACGAGGTCGTCACCGACGCCAGCGCCGGCGCCGGCGCCAACGGGAGCGGGAACGGCCGCGCGCCGCGGATACCGCGGCGGATGTTCTAGCGCGGGAGCCGGCGATGCTCATTCACCTCGACGACGTCACCAAGACCTACGCCACGGGTGACGTCGAGGTGCGCGCGCTCCGCGGGGTCTCCCTCGGCATCGAGGCCGGCGAATTCGTCGCCATCATGGGCGCGTCCGGGTCCGGGAAGTCCACGATGATGAACGTGCTCGGGTGCCTCGATCGCCCCTCCACCGGCACGTACACGCTCGGCGGGCTCGCGGTGCAGCACCTCGACAGGCCCCAGCTCGCCTACGTCAGGAACCACACGCTCGGCTTCGTCTTTCAGTCGTTCAACCTGCTCGCGCGCACCAGCGCCATCGAGAACGTCGAGCTCCCCCTGCTCTACGCCGGCGTCCCGTCGCGCGAGCGCCGCCGCCGGTCCCTCGAAGCGCTCGATCGCGTCGGGCTCGGCGACCGGTACGCCCACCTGCCCAACCAGCTCTCGGGCGGCCAACAGCAGCGCGTCGCCATCGCCCGCGCCGTCGTCTCCAAGCCCAAGGTGCTCCTCGCCGATGAGCCCACCGGCGCCCTCGACTCCGTCACGAGCACGGAGATCATGGCGCTGTTCCAGGAGCTGTCGCGCGACGGCATCACCATCGTCCTCGTCACCCACGAGGCCGACATCGCCGCATGCGCGTCGCGCCTCATCGTCATGAAGGACGGCTCCGTCATCAAGGACGCGCCCCAGGCGCCGGTGGCGGCGGTGCGCGCGTGAGCCCTTTCGCCACCCTCCGCGTCGCCGTGCGCGCCCTCGTGCGCAACAGCACGCGCTCCATCCTCACCACGCTCGGCGTCGTCATCGGCGTCGGCGCGGTCATCGCCATGGTCGCCATCGGCGAGGGCGCCAAGTCCGAGGTCGAGCAGCAGTTCGCCTCCATGGGCGAAAACCTCGTCATCGTGCTCCCCGGCGCGTCCACCTCCGGCCACGCCATGGGCGGCTTCGGCAGCCAACCCACGCTCACCTGGGACGACCTCGATGCCATCGTCGCGCTGCCGTCGGTGCGGGCGGCGGCGCCGCAGTTGCGCAGCAACCAGCAGATCCAGAGCGAGGGGCAGAACTGGTTCACGCAGGTGAACGGCACCACGCCCGACTACTTCCAGGTGCGCAATTGGACCCTCGCCACCGGGCGCATGTTCACGCCCGGGGACGTCGACGGGGCCGCCAAGGTGGTGCTCCTCGGCAAGACCGTCGTCGACGAGCTGTTCGGCAGCGGCGCCAACCCCGCCGGCCAGGCGGTGCGCATCAAGGGCGTCCCTTACGAGGTCGTCGGCGTGCTCACCGCCAAGGGCCAATCGCCCATGGGCCAGGACTACGACGACATCGTCTTCGTCCCGGTCTCCACGTTCCAGTCCAAGGTGCAGGGCGGGATGAAGCGCTTCCTCACCGGCCCCATCCTCATCTCCGCCCGCGAGTCCACCCAGCGCACCATCTCCCAGACCAAGGCGTTGTTGCGCGAGCGCCACCACCTCGCGGAGCGCGACGAGGACGACTTCTCCATCCGCGACCTCACCGAGATCGCGGCGGCGCGGCAGCAGGGGACCGAGACCATGAGCCTGCTCCTCGCGAGCATCGCCGCGGTGTCGCTCCTCGTCGGCGGCATCGGCATCATGAACATCATGCTCGTGAGCGTCACCGAGCGCACCCGCGAGATCGGGATCCGCATGGCGGTCGGCGCCACGCCGGCCAACATCCTCGCGCAGTTCCTCGTGGAGGCGCTCGCGCTGTCGCTGCTCGGCGGCGTCCTCGGCATCGCCCTCGGCGTCGGGGTCTCGAAGATCGTCGCTGTCAAGCTCGGCTGGACCACGCTGGTTCGTCCGGGGGTCATCGCGCTCGCCGTCGGCTTCTCCGCCGGCGTCGGCGTCGTCTTCGGCCTCTACCCGGCGCGAAAGGCCTCCCAGCTCGACCCCATCGACGCCCTTCGGTACGAGTAGCCCGCCCGTTTCACCCCGGATGCTCGCCCGAGGTAGCTTCGACGCGTGTCGAAGGAGACCGTCCAGGCCATCCGCGCGGCGACCTGGCGGAGCCCCGCCGAGGTGAGCGCCGTGCTCGCCGGGGCCGACGTGGACGCGGGCGAGATCCTGCAGGTGCTCGACCTCCTGCTGCACAAGGTCCTCGCCGCCGACGCCGAGCGCCACGCCCTGCGGCGTCAGGCGTTCGCCGCCCTCGTGCAGAGGCGGCCCGACGAGTCCCTCTTTCGGCCCTTCGTGCGCGCGTTCAAGCAGGCGCCGCCCGACGTGCGCACGGTGCTCGGCGACCTGCTGCCCAAGGTCGCGCAGAACGCCGACACCGCCGAGCTCGTCGACGTGCTGCGCTCGCCCGAGCCCGAGATGCGCGCGGCGGCGGCGCGCTCGCTCGTCGAGATCGCCCAGGGGCCGGGCGGCAAGGCCGTCGTCGCCGCCGTCTCCAAGCTCGTGAACGAGCGGGGCTTCGCCGGCCTCAAGGAGGCGCTCGACGTCGTCGTCCGCGCCGGCGGCGCCCACGCGGTGCCGCTCCTCGAGCGCGTGCTCCTCCACCCCGACCCGGCCGATCGCGTGCTCGCCGCGCGCTTGCTCGGCGACCCGCACGTCGCCGCGCGCGCGTCGTCACAGGTCATGCACGCGCTGCAGAACGCGGCGCGCGACCCGGTCGAGCAGGTGGCCATCGCCGCCGTCCAGGGCCTCGCCGTCGTCGCCACCGAGGCCGACTACCTCGCCGTGGCGGTGCCGCTCGTGGAGAGCAAGGACAACCGCGGGCTCAAGCTCGCCGCCGCCGCGCTCGAGGGCCTCCGTCGCTTTCCCAACGAGCGCACCGCCGCCATCCTCGAGCGCAAGATCGCCGTCGGTCCCAACACGCTCCGCTTCAGCGCCCTCGCCGTCGCGGAGGCCGCCGGCAGCGACGCGCTCCTCGGTGTCGTCGTCAAGGCGCTCGGCCACCCGCACATCGCGGTGCGCAACCGCGCGAGCGAGGTGATGTCGTCGATGGCGCGCTCGGGGCGCGTGGAGGTGGGGCGCACCATCGTGTGGCTGCTGCGCTCCCAGGACGTGAGCGTGCGCCGCATGGCCGCCGACGTCCTGCGCGCGGTGCCGGATCCCCACGGCGAGCTGTGGCCCAAGCTCGTGTCCTCCTTGCGCGACGACGACTGGTGGGTGCGGGAGCGCGTGATGGACGCGCTCGTCGAGCTCGCGGGCCGCGGCCTCTCCCGCTACATGGTGGCGTGGCTCGCGGACGGCTCCGACGTCGTCCGCCGCTTCGCCCTCAGCGTGCTCCTGCGCCTGAAGGACCCGGAGACCATCGGCGCGCTCGTCCACTGCGCCATGAACGACAGCGACTGGTGGGCGCGCGAGAAGGCCATCGAGGTCATCGCCGAGTTCCGCGACCCGCGCGCGGTGCCGACCGTCATCGACCTCATGCAGCGAAACCCCGAGCTGCAGCTCGCGTGTATCGCCGCGCTGCGCCGGATCGACGCGGGCGCCGCCGCGCCCCACGTGCTCCCCCTCGCGCAGTCGCCCGACGCCGACGTTCGCCTCGCGGTCCTCAAGCTCGTCGAGGAGCTCAACGACGCCTCGCACGCCTGGGTGGCCGACGCCCTCCACGACGACCCGGACCCGGCCGTGCAGCGCCTCGCCCGCTCGGTGGCCGCCCGCTACAGCGTGGTGCGCGAGAACGACCCCGCCGTGCCCGGCATCGCCCCGGTCGCCGGCGGCGACACCACCCCGCTCGACGTGCTGCTCACGCGCGTGGTCGAGGTCGGCGGCGACGACCTCATCCTCGCCTCCGACCGCCAGGTGTACGTGAAGCGGCCGGGCGGCATCGTCGCCGTCACCGAGCAGCCCGTGAGCGCCGAGCGCGCCTCGGCGCTCCTGACACCGCTTCTGTCCACGGCGCTGATGCTGCGGCTCGAGACCAAGCGCGACGTCGACTTCAGCTACGCCGTCAAGGCCACCGGCGCGCGCTTCCGCGTGAACCTCTTTCGCCAGCGCGGCGGGCTCTCGGCGGTGTTTCACGCCGTGCGCGGCATCGTGCCCGACCTCGAGCAGCTCGGGCTGCCCGCGCCGGTGGCGTCGTGGTGCAACTTCAAAAACGGCCTGGTGCTCGTGGCCGGGCCGACGGCGTCGGGCAAATCCACCACGCTGGCGGCGCTCCTCGACGAGATGAACCGCAAGAGCTCGCGGCACATCGTCAGCATCGAGGACCCCATCGAGGTCCTGCACCCCGCCAAGCTCTCCCTCGTCAACCAGCGGGAGGTGGGCACCCACACCCGCAGCTTCGCGGCGGCGCTGCGCTCGGCGCTGCGCGAGGATCCCGACGTCCTCATGATCGGAGAGATGCGCGACAAGGAGACCATCGCGCTGGCGCTGACCGCGGCGGAGACCGGCCACCTCGTGTTCGGCACCATCAACACCATCTCGTCGGACCAGGCCGTCGAGCGCATCGTCAACGCGTTCCCGCGCAGCGAGCAGGAGCAGGTGCGCTCGTCCCTCGCAGACGTGCTGCGCGCCGTCCTGTGTCAGACGCTGGTGCGCGGGAAGGACGGGAACACACGCCACCTCGCGGCCGAGGTGATGATCAACAACGACGCCATCGCCAACCTCATCCGCAAGGGCAAGTCCGTACAGATCCCGTCCATCGTCGCCACGGCGGCCGACGCCGGCATGCAGACGCTCGAGCAGGACCTCGCGCGCCTCATCCGCAGCGGCGTCGTCGACGTCGACGACGCCTCCGCCAAGGTGCGCAACAAGCGTGAGCTCGAGACCGCGCGCGGCGCGCCCGAACCCCCGCCGGCGCGGCCGGTGACGGGCACCGTGAAGCGCACGCTGGGGAGCGGCTGAGTGGCGCGCATCGACTCCTTCCTGCGGCTCGTCGTCGAACAGGGCGCGAGCGATCTGCACTTCGACGCCGGCAAGGTCCCTGTCATCCGCTACAACGGCGACCTGTTGCCGTTGCCGTTCCGCCCGCTGTCGGAGGCGGAGACGCGGCGCTTCCTCTTCGAGATGCTCGACACCGAGGAGCGCGACCGCCTCGAGAGCACGCAGGAGCTCGACCTCCTGTACGCCCTGCCCGACGTCGGGCGCTTTCGCGTGAACATGTTCGTGCAGTCGCACGGCTACGGCGCCGCCTTCCGCATCATCCCCGACCGCCCTCCGGAGCTCGACGTCCTCGGGTTTCCGCCCGTGGTCCGCCAGCTCACGGCGCTGTCGTCGGGGCTGGTGCTCATCGGCGGGCCCACGGGGTCGGGCAAGACCACCACGCTCGCGGCCATCGTCCACGAGATCAACAAGACCGCGCAGCGCCACGTCATCACCATCGAGGACCCCATCGAGTTCCTCCACGAGCCCATCCAGAGCGTGATCACGCAGCGGCAGGTGGGCGCGCACATCGAGAGCTTCGCGGAGGCGGTGCGCTCGGCCTTGCGTGAGGCGCCCGACGTGCTCGTCGTCGGCGAGGTGCGCGAGCACGAGACCCTCCGGCTCGCGTTACAGGCGGCGGAGACCGGCGTGCTCGCGTTCGGCACGCTCCACACGGGCTCGGCGCCGAAGACCCTCTCCCGCGTCCTCGACATGGCGCCCGAGGACGCGCGCGAGCAATTGCGAGCCACGCTCGCGGTCCACCTGCGCGCGGTGCTGGCGCAACACCTCGTCAAGCGCGCCAGCGGCGACGGCCGCATCGCCACCCTCGAGGTGCTGGTGAACAACCAGGCCGTGGCGTCGATGATCCGCGACAACAAGGTCGCGCAGCTCGACGGCATGCTGCAGTCGGCGTCGCCGGAGACCGGGATGCAGTCGCTCGACGCGTGTCTCATCCGCTACCTCCGCGACGGCCTCGTCGACGCCGATGACGCCGTCAGCACCGCCGAGCACCCGGACGTCATCAAGCGCGCCATCGCGCAGCTCGCGATGGAGCAAGCGGAGGCGGCCCAGTGAGCGACGCCGCCGAAGGGGCCGAGCTGGCCCGCGCGCGCGCCCTCGAGGGCCAGGGCGACCTCGACGCGGCGTACCGCGCGTACATGGCGGGCGGTCACCTCGACGACGCCGTGCGGCTCCTGCGTGACAACGGGCGGCCGCTCGACGCCGCCGACGTCATCATCGCGTGGGTCACGCAACGGCCGCGCCCCCTCGACGACAACGACCGCGCGTGGGCCACGCGCGCGGCCGAGCTCCTCGAGCAGGGGGACGCGCCCGCGCGCGCCGCCGAGATCCTCGCGTGGATCGGCGCCGCCGGCGAAGCGGCCGCGCTCGCGCAGAAGCTCCTCGCCGAGGGGCGGATCTTCGACGCGGGCGCGGCGCTCGTGCGCCTCGGCAATCCGGGGCGCGGCATCGAGCTCCTGTCCAAGACGCCGCGGGGCGACGCCCGCTACGCCGCGGCGTGCGTGGAGGTCGCCCGCGGGCTCGCGCGCGGCGCGGCCATGACCATGGAGCTCGACCGCTGGCTCGCGGACTTCATCCGCAAAGGACCCGACGACGACGTCGAAGCCGACGCCCTCTACGGCGTCGCCGCCGCGTTCGCGCGCGAGGGGTTCCCCGAAAACGCCATCGAGTGCCTGCTTCGCATCGAGGCCCGCCGGCCCGGCTTTCGCGACGCCGCGGCCCAGGCCGCGCGCCTGGAGGCGGGCGCGCGCAGCGCGGTGCACGACTTCGCGCGGGTGCTCGAGGAGGATGCGCGCTTCCTCGGTGCGCAGGGCCCTGGCGTAAAGCCGCTGCCCTCGGCCGCCATCGCCCCCACGGACACGCCGACCGTGATCACCTCGTCATCCGAGGACGAGCCGGCCGCTGCCGGACTGGCGCAGTCGTTCGCGCCCGGCGTCATCCTCGCGAAGCGCTATCGCCTCGAGGAGCTCATCGGGCGTGGCGGCATGTCGCTCGTGTACCGCGCCACGGACCTCGAGCTGAACGACACCGTGGCGCTCAAGATCTTCACGCAGCCCACCAACGAAGACGCGCTCGCGCGCTTCAAGCAGGAGGTGCTGCTCGCGCGGCAGCTCATCCACCGGCACGTGGTGCGCGTGTACGACCTCGGCACCGCGCTCGGCGCGCGCTTCCTCACGATGGAGCTTCTCGTCGGCGAGGACCTGCACACCAAGATGGTGCACGGGCTCACCCTCCGGCAGGGCGTCGACTTTCTCATCCAGGCCTGCGCGGGCCTGGAGGCGGCGCACCAGGTGGGCGTCATCCACCGCGACGTGAAGCCGGAGAACCTGTTCGTCACGCGGGAGAACGTCGTCAAGGTCACCGACTTCGGCATCGCCAAGCAGTCGAGCCAGCCCGGGCTCACGGTGGCGGGGATGGTGGTCGGCACGCCGGAGTACATGGCGCCCGAGCAGGCGCATGGCCACATGAACGTCACGCCGCGCGCCGACCTCTACTCCATCGGCATCATCCTGTACTACCTCACCACGGGGACGCTCCCGTTCCGCCACAGCGAGCTGGTGCCGCTGTTGATGATGCAGGTGACGCAGAAGCCCGACCCGCCGCGCAAGCACAACCCCGCGCTCCCCGGAGACGTCGAGGAGCTGGTGCTCTCGCTCCTCGAGAAGGATCCCGCGCTGCGGCCGCCGTCGGCGCGCGCCGTGGGCGAGCGCTTGATCGATCTGCGGCTGCGCGGCGTGGTCTGAGCGCGCGCGGGACGGCCTGGATGTCGTGACGCCGCTCGAATTGCCGACCGGAGGGAGCGGCCGCGGTCAATTCAGACGAGGGCGCGCAGGCGCTGCTCGAGGCGATCGAGGCCGAGGTTGGCGGCGCCACCGAGGGAGACGCGCGCCTCCAGGCTCTGCTCGGGCGTGCGCGCCGCGAGCGTGGGGATGTCGCGAGCGGCGCGGGCGTAGGCGATGCGGAAGGGGACGCCGGCGCGCGCGAGCTCCAAAGCGCGGTCGGTGGCGTGCATGTCGCCGGTGATGGCGGCCCGCATGCGCTCCTCGTCGAAGCGGACGGCGTCGACGAGGGCGGGCACGAGCTCGAGGCCCGCCAGCGCGCGCTCGCACGCACGCACCAGGGGCGCCTTGGTGGTCTGCAGGTCGCGGTGGTAGCTCGACGGCAACGACAGCGCCGCCGACGTCTCCGCGAGCGCCCCCTCCACCACCGCCGGCAGCGCGCGCAACAGCTCGACCACGTCGGGGTTTCGCTTGTTCGGCATGAGCGAGCTGCCCGTGGTGTATGCGTCGGGGAGCACGACGAAGCCGAGCTCGGTGGTGGCATACAGCGACAGGTCCCACGCGAGCCTTCGCACGTCGACGCACGCGAGGTGAAGCGCTTGAAGCGCGAACAGCTCGATCTTGCCGCGACCGTTCTGCGCGGCCATCGGGCTCACGATCACCCGGCCGAAGCCGAGCTCCGCGGCGATGCCGTCTCGGTCGAGCGCCACGCTCACCCCGAAGCCCGCGCCCGTGCCGAGCGGCGACGCGTTGGCCAGCTCCCGGGCCCCCTGCGCCGCCTGGGCGTCGTCGAGGAACCCCTCCGCGTGGCCCGCCATCCACATCGCCAGCGACATGGGCATGGCGCGCTGCAGGTGCGTATAGCCCGGCATGGGGACGTCGACGGAGCGCTTGGCCCTCTCGAGCAGGCGTGCCGCCGTCTCGCGCGAAGACGCGTACAAGCGATCGAGCTGCGCGAGCAGGTAGAGGCGCTGCGCCACCAGCACCTGATCGTTGCGCGAGCGGGCCGTGTGCACCTTGCGCCCGAGGTCGCCGGCCTTCTCGGTCAGCCAGCTCTCGATCGCCGTGTGACCGTCCTCGTAGCGATCGTCGAGCACGAAGGCGCCCGCGAGCCACTCCTGCCCGAGCTGGACGAGGAGCCCCGCCAGCCGGTCGCGCTCATCGGCGCTCAGGATGTCCGCGCGAGACAGCGCGTTGACGTGCGCGATGGTCGCGCGGACGTCGTGCACGAACAGCGCTCTGTCGAGGACGACGTCGTCGGCGGCGCAGAAGCGCTGCACGGCCTCGTCGAGCTCGACCTTGCCCTTGGCCCACAGCGGCGCTGTCATCGCTCATCCTCCATCAGCCTTTTCGAGGCGCGGCGGCTGGTCCGCCGCAGGGGATGCCCGCGGTCTCATCGAGACCGAGGGCGAGGTTCATGTTCTGCACGGCCTGCGTGGCGGCGCCTTTCAGCAGGTTGTCGAGGGTGACGACGAGCGCGACCCGCGTGCCGGCTCGGTCGGCGGCGGCGCCGCCCACGCGCGCCCCGTGGGTGCCCCGCGCGTCGCGCACCTCCGGCGTCTCGCGCACGGCGTCGACAAGCGGCTCGCCTGCGCCGGGCGCGCCGTATCTGTCGACGAGACGGGCGTAGGCCTCCTCGTCGCTCATGGGCCGCGAGAGGGGCACCGACAGGGTGAGGGTGATGCCCGCGTAAAACGGTGCCACGTGCGGCATGAACGCCACCGGGCGGCCGAGGTGTCGCGCAATCTCGCGCTCGTGGGTGTGGTCGACGAGGCCGTACGGCAGCAGGTTGTCGGCGAGCCGCGCGGGGTCGTTCCTCGGCGACGGCGTGGAGCCCGCCCCCGAGTACCCCGACACCCCGAACACGGAGGGCGCAGCGGCGGCGACGTCGAGGAACGGGTCGAGGCCGAGCTGCGCGCCGGTGGCGTAGCAGCCTGGGTTGCTGATGCGCCGCGCGCCGCGCACGCGCGCGCGGTTGCGCTCGGGGAGCCCGTAGACCCAGGCATCGTCGAAGCGGTGGTCGGCGGAGAGGTCGACCACCACGGGGCCGGCGTCGCCGACGGCGTCGAGGTACGGCGCCGACGCGCCGTTGGGTGCGGACAGGAACAACACGTCGAGCCCGGCCGCCGCGGCCTCCCCGGGGGAGGCGCGCGCGCCCTCGCCGAAGACGAGCTCGACGCCGGCGTGGCCCTCGAGGAGCTTCACGAGCTCCCGGCCGGCGGCGCCGCGGCCGCCGACGACACCGGCGCGCACGGTCACGACCGGCGCTCCGATGGCGTGGGCCTTGAGGGTGGCCGGCATGGCCAGGGCGCGCTGGATACACGCTTCGATGACTTTGAAATCGTCGATTCCGTACCAGAACACGATCCACTTCCCTGCCTTGATGGCGCCGTCGGCGCGCTGGAAGTACCAGCCGTTCACCTCGTTGTCGACGCGGGCGCGCCAGAAGAGCTGCGGGTTCTCGTCGGCGATGCGCTGCCAGAGAGAGCCGCCGACGCCGTCGCCCTGGGCCTCGGAGGTGACCGCGAACTTGTCGAGGTAGGCGACGCCGTCCGTGCCCTCGATGGCCTCGCGCGTGAGGATGGCCGTGGCCCGATAGCTGTCCGCCAGATAGATGCGGAAGAAGGGCCTCTGGTCGAAGTAGTCGAGGTGGAGCTTGCGGCCGAAGCCGTCCTCGAGGAGCGCGCGCAGCTTCTCCCGGTCGATGCCCTCGAGCGAGTCGTGGCGGCGCACGCGCTCCCCGAGCCTGATGAGCGTGCCCGCGCCCTTGTGGGTGAACAGCTCGCGCGTGAGGTTCTCCGGCGAGGCCACCGCCGCCGACGACGACAGCGGCAGCACCTCGAGGAGCGCGCGCGCCACCTCGAGCTTCTTCTTGTGCGAAGGCGCCAGCCACTCGGCGTCGACAAGGTGCTCATAGTCCTCGACGAGGTTGACCGCGCTGATGATGTGGCCCTCGGCGTCGCGGATGCCGTCGTCGGGGGAGAGGAACACCACCTTGAAGGGCTCGAGCGCGCGGGCGAGGGCGCCGCAGGCCTCGTCGGCGTTGACGTTGACCACCTGTCCGCTCGCCGTGAGCGCGAGGCTCGCGAGGATGGGGATCTGCTCCCCGCGCACGCTCGACTCGACGAGCTCGAGGTGCACGCCGCTGACGGTGCCGGCGTAGCCGAAGCGCTCGCGATCGATGAGCTCGGCCTCGAACACGCCGGTGGGGACGGGGCGCGCGTCGACGCCGAGCGCCTCGAGGGCGTCGGCGATGCGGAGGTTCTCGCGCTGAAAGACCCTGCGCGCGATCTCGATGCCGCGCTCGCTGACCACGCGCTCGCCGCGCTCGTTCTCGGCGGGGACGCCGGCCTCGGCGAGCGCCGCCTTGAGCTGGGGCCCGGCGCCGTGCAGCACCACGGGCGTGAGGCCGACCTTGTCGAGGAACGCGATGGAAGACGCGAGGGCGTCGAGCTCCTGCTCCACGACGCCGCCGGAGACCTTGATGACGGCGAAGCGCTGGCGCACCGATGAAAAGAGCTTGAGGTACTGCTCGACCTCCTTGCGGGTGCCGAGGCTCTGCAGCAGCCGGACGATCAGGTCCTCGGTGCGATCCTGTGGGTCGCTCACGCGGCGCCTCCTCCCGCGACGGCGCGCGCACCGAGGACGCCGGCGTACAGGCGCTCGGCCTCCTCGAGCTGCGCGAGCTCCACCCACTCGTCGGGCGCGTGGGCCTGGGCGATGTCCCCGGGCCCGAACACGACGGCGTTGGCCCCGGCCTCGGAGAACAGCGCCGCCTCGGTGAAGAAGTCCACCGCGGGGCCGTCGGCGAGGCCGAGCGCCCGCGCCGCCGCCCGCGCCGGCTCCGGCCCCCCGGAGGCCGGCAGCGCCGGCGCGAGGTAGCCGCGCTTCCACGTGACCCGCGACGCGTCGGGCGCGAGCGCGCAGAGCGCGTCGACGACGGCGGCGGGATCGCCGAAGGGGCGAACGCCGAACCGCAGCGTGGCGCGCTGCGCGATCATGTTGGCCTTCACGCCGCCCTCGATGGTGCCCACGTTGAGTCTGACGTCGTGGGCGCCGGCGTATTCGAGGGCGCGCGCCCCCCAGCGCACCGCCTCGTGAACGGCGCTGTCGGCGAGGGCGCGGGCGTTGGAGGCGTGGCCGGCGACCCCGTGGAACGTCCCCGTGCACGTCCCGATGCCGCGGTGCTCGACGACGGCGCGGCAGCGGGTGGGCTCGGCGACGAGCACCGTGCGCCCCTTGACGTCGTGCTCCGCGAGGAACGTGCGCACGCAGCGGCTCGAGCCGGCCTCCTCGTCCGACGTGAGCAAGAGCTCCGCCGGCCCCTGGGTGCCGGTCGCCGCCACGAGGAAGGCGGCCAGCGCGCCCTTGATGTCGCAGGCGCCGAGCCCCACCGCGCGCCCCCCGTCCACCTGCAGCGCGTGGGCGCCGCGGCTCCAACCCATCGCCGCAGGCACGGTGTCGACGTGGACGTTGACGAGCGGCCCGCCCTCGCCGCGCCTGAGGTGGAGCCAGGCGCAGCCGTCGCCGAGCTCCCGGACGCCGGACGTCGCCCCGGACGCGGCTGCGAACCCGCGCGCATCGAGCGCGCCCACCGCGTACGACAGGAGCGCGAGCACCCCGGCGGGAGCGCGCGGCGGGTTCTGCGTGTCGAACGCCACGAGGCGCTCGAGGTGCGCGAGCAGCGTGGTCACCGCGGGCGCGCCTTCGGGTTCACGCGCGCCGACAGCGTCGACGACATCCCGTACAGGAGGATGAAGCCCTCGGCCTCCGCCGCCCCCCAGTCCGCGGACTGGGCGTAGACCGCGCCCTGCTTCTTCAGGATGTGGTCGGAGCGCAGCTCGACGGGGAGGACGCTGCCGCCCCAGGTCTCGAGCACCACCTCGCCCGTGACGAATTGCTGCGACGAGCGCAACAGCGCCTCGAGGTCGTCCTTCAAGGGCTCGTAGAAGAAGCCCTTGTAGACGAGCTCCACCCACTTCTTTGCTACCACAGGTTTGAAACTGTTCTGCTGGGCGGACAAGACGCCCTCCTCGAGCGCCCGGTGGGCCGTCAACAGCGCCATGAGCCCCGGGCACTCGAAGACGATGCGTCCCTTGAGGCCGATGGTGGTGTCACCGGTGTAGATGCCGCGGCCGACGCCGTACGCGCCGAACATCTCGTTCAAGGCCTGGAGCATCGCCGGGCCGTCCATGGACTGTCCGTCGAGCGACACGGGCCTGCCGGCCTCGAAGCCGAGGGTGGCGCGCAACGGGCTCCGAGGCCACCGGGTCGGGTGCGCGCACAAGGTCCACGTGTCGTCGTCGGGCGCCTTGAGATCGTCGATCTCCGAGCCCGACGCGGTCACGCCGAGGAGGTTGGCGTTGATGCTGTACTTGCCGGTCTTTTCGCGCACCGGGAAGCCGCGCTCCTCGAGGTACCGCTGCTCGAAGGCGCGCACGGCGTCGTGCTCCTTCTGGATCTCGCGGATGGGCGCCACGATGGTGTAGTCGCCCAGGGACCGCACCGACTGATCGAAGCGCACCTGGTCGTTGCCCATGCCCGTGCAGCCATGAGCGAACACGCGGGTGCCGTGGCGGTCGCACAGGCGCAGGGCGCGCTCGACGATGACGTAGCGGTCGCTCACCAGGAGCGGGTACACGTCCTGGTAGGTCTGACCGCCCATGACGAGCGGCACCACAACCTGCTCCCAGACGTCCTTTGACCCGTCCTCGGTGACGTGCTCGACGGCCCCGAGGCTCCTGGCGCGCTCCTCGATGTACCTCTTCTCCTCGGCGTCGGCGGCGCCGGTGTCGACGAAGCACGTGACGACGTCGTAGCCCTTGTCCTTGAGCCACGGAACGCAGAAGCTCGTGTCGAGCCCCCCGGAAAACGCCAGCACCACCTTCTGTTTCGTCGTCGTCATCGCACCAATCTCCTCAAGAGCGCCTTTTGCACATGCAGGCGGTTGTCCGCCTCGTCGATGTGGATGGCCGCCGGTGAGTCGAGCACCTCGTCGGTGACCTTGACGTTTCTGCGCACCGGCAGGCAGTGCGAGAACACCGCGCCCGGCTTGGCCAGCGCCATCTTGTCGGCGTCGACCATGAAGTGCTTGTGGGCCTCGCGGATGGGCTTCTCCTCGTCCCAGCGCCCGAAGTACGGCAGGGCGCCCCAGCTCTTGGCGTACACGACGTCGGCGCCGGCGTAGCCGTCCTTGATGTCGTGGGTGACGCGGACGCGGTCGGCGGCGGCGCTCATGTAGCGCTCGTCGAGGACGTAGTCGGGCGTGGGGCACAGCAAGGTGACGTCCATGCCGAACTTGGCGGCGATGATGACCGCCGAGTTGGCGACGGCGGTGTTGAGCGGGCGCGGGTGGTACGTCCAGGTCAGCGTGAGCTTCTTCCCGTCCACGGAGCCGAAGCGCTCCTGGAGCGCGAGCATCAACGCGAGCTCCTGGCAGGGGTGCGTGATGGTCTCCATGTTGATGACGGGGACAGTGGCAAAGCGGGCGAAGGAGCGAAGCACGCGATCTTCGCGGTCTTCCTCCCAGCGCTGGAACTTCGGAAAGGCGCGCACGGCGATGACGTCGACCCAGCGCGACAGCACGCGCGCGACCTCCTTGACGTGCTCCTCGGCCTCGCCGTCCATGACGGCGCCGTCGTCGAAGGAGATGGGCCAGGCGCCCTTGCCCGGCTCGAGCACGATGGCCTTGCCGCCGAGCTGGTGGACGCCAAGCTCGAAGCTGGTGCGGGTGCGCAGCGACGGGTTGAAGAACAGGAGCGCGACCGACTTGCCGGCGAGGTCGGCGGACGCAGGTTCCGCCTTCAAGGCGCGCGCGTCGTCGAGGATCTGCTGAAGCTCGACGCGAGACCAGTCGAGGGTGGTGAGGAAGTGCTGCAAGGCTCCGGGCATGCCTCCTGATGACGCAGATCGATAAGCAGCGCTAGAGGCGGGTCAGCGGCCGGGGTAGGCTCGCCGGCCATGAGCCGAAGCCTTGCCGCCGTCCTCGTCGCCATGGTCGTCGCCACCGGGCTGTACAGCGCCGGTGCGCGGGCCGCGCGCGCCGTCATCGTCATCCGTCACGCAGAGAAGGAGCGAGACGCGGGCAAGGACCCCGACCTGAGCATCACCGGCGAGGATCGCGCTCTTTCGCTCACCACGTTCCTCCACCACGACAAGATCGACGCCATCTACGTCACCGAATACAAGCGGACGCAGAAGACGGCGGCCGCTTTGGCGGAGCTCAAGGGCGTGAAGCCCGTGGTGGTGAAGGCCGGCGACACCAAAGGGCTGGTGGCGAAGATCGCGGCGCTGCCCAAGGATGCCGTGGTGGTGGTGGTCGGCCACTCGAACACGGTGCCGGAGATCCTCGCCGCCCTCGGCGTCAAGGACAAGGTCAGCCTCCGGGAGAACGAGTACAACCGCGTCTTCGTCGTCACCCCGAAGGACGGCGGCCTGCTCGAGTTCACGTACTGAGCGGCCCGGCGGCGGAATTCGCGGCGGCGACGTCGTCATGAAGCACGACGTCGTCCCGCCGCGAATTCCCTGACGCGCTCAGTTCGGCTTGGCGCCGCAGCTGCCTTCGCCGCAGCTGCCTTCGCCGGCCTTGGCGCCCGCGTCGCCGGAGGCGGCGTCGTCCTTGGCCTTGTCGCCGCCGCAGCTCCCTTCCTTGGCCTTGTCGCCGCCGCAGCTGCCCTCGGCGGGCTTGGCGGCGGCCGCGTCGGACGAGGTGGGGGCGGCGTCCGGCTTGGCGGAGCTCGAGGCGCAGCCGATGGTGCTGATCATGAGGGCGGTACCGACGGTCGCGAGCAGGGTGGTCTTCTTCATCGATCTTCTCCGTGGGGGTCTGCGGGTGGATTACGGCGCAAGACGCCCCGCGGTTGCAGGGATAGCACGAGATCCGGGGGCCCCTCAGGCGAGGGTCACAACGGTCCAACTGTCGCCGCCCTCGTCGGCGTCGGCGGCGGCGGCGCGTGCGACGTAGCGGCTGGTGGCCAGCGCCCCGCGGATCTGCTTCTTCAGCGCGCCGCTGCCGTGGCCGTGGAGGATGTAGCCCCGTGTACGCCCGTCGCGCAGCAGCCGGTCCAGGAAGGCGTCCACCAGCTCCACGGCCTCTTCGCCGCGCCGGCCGCGCACGTCGAGGGTGTTGTCGGCGGTGCGCGGCTCCGTCGGCGAGCCCGACGGCGCCGCCTGCTTGGGCGGCTCGCTCCTTCCGGACGACTTGCGCTCGGGCTCCGGGGAGCGGAGCTGATCGACGGTGGAGCGCATCTTGACCGCGCCGCGGGCGACGAGGACGTCGTCGCCGTCCACCTCGAGCACCGTCACCCGGCTGCCGGGGAGGCTCGACAGCTCGACGAGGTCGCCCACCTTCACCGACACGGGCCGCGTGCGCTCCGCGCGCGGCGGCGGCGCGTCCACGTCGGCGCGCGCCTGCGACTCGAGCGCCCGCAGCTCCTGGCTGGCCTTGTTGATCGCGCGCGCGTCGCCGCCCTTGGTCACCTCGATGGCCTCCGCCACCGCCTTGCGCGCCTCCTTGAGCTCGTCGAGGAAGGCGCGCTTGCCCTCCTTGCGCAGCCGGGCGGCCTCCCGCTCGACGTCCGCAAGCTTGCGCTCGAATCTTCTGGGACTCCGCCTCGAGCTTCTGCCGCGCGGCCTCGGCGTCGTCGAGCTTGGCCTGCAGCGCGCTCTTCTGCTCCGACAGCGTGCGCAGCACGGTCTGGAGCTCCTTTTCGTCCGGCGACAGGAGCGCCTCCGCGCGCTCGATGACGGCGGGCGGGAGGCCGAAGCGGCGGGCGGCGTCGAACGCGTTGGACGCCCCGGCCTGGTCGAGGACGACGTGGAACGTGGGCCGGCCGGCGGCGTCGAGGGCGACGGACGCGTTCCTGAAGCGGGCACCCTCGGGCTTGTCGGCGTCGAGGACGCCGAGCACCTTGAGCCGCTCGTAGTGGGTGGTGGCGATGACAAACGCGCCCATCTCCACCACGTGCTCGAGGGTCGCCTGCGCGAGCGCGGCGCCCTGCGCCGGATCGGTCCCCGCGAGGAGCTCGTCGAGCAGACAGAGCACGGGGCCGCGGTCCACCTGCCCCGCGATCTCCTCGAGGATGCCGCGCAGGATGACGAGGTGCCCCGAGAAGCTCGACAGCGCGCCCTCGAGGCTCTGCGCGTCGCCGATGGAGACGGACACGGACGAAAACGCGGGGATGACGCTCCCGTCGCCGACCGGCGCGGGGAGGCCCGCGCGCGCGAGCAGGGCCACGAGGCCCGCCGTCTTCAAAGCGACCGTCTTCCCGCCGGCGTTGGGGCCGGAGATGACGAGCGCGCGGGCGGCGCCGAAGGCGATGTCGTTGCCGATGACGCGGCCGGCGGCGCGGCCCGCGCGCAGGGCCTCGTCGTGCAGGAGCTCGAGCAGCGGGTGGCGCGCGTTCTTCAGCGAGAGCATCCGCCCGGTGGGATCGATCTCGGCGCGACGGCCGTCGACGCGGGCGGCGAAGGTGCCCCGCGCGAAGGCGGCCTCGATGCGGCCCGCGCGGGCGAGGTCCGCGAGCAGGCGGCCGCCGAGCTCGGCCACCTCGAGGCTCAGCTCACGCAGGATGCGCTGCTCCTCCTGCTCGACGTCGGCGCGGGCGATCTTGATGCGGTTGCCGAGCTGGAGCAGCGCGCGCGGCTCCACGTAGACGGTCTGGTTGGTCTGCGACGCGTCGTGGACGATGCCCTCGACGCGCGCCTGGAACTCGGACTTCACGGGCAACACGTAGCGGTCGTTGCGCACCGTGAAGTTGCGGTCGCGCAGCAGCCCGGACTCGTCGAGGTCCCGCACGAGCGCCGTGAGCTGATCCTGCGCCTCGGCGCGCAGCGCGCGCACCTTCTGCCGGAGCGCGAGCAGCTCCGGCGAGGCGTCGTCGGTCATCTGCCCCTGCTCGTCGAACGAGCGCAGCACGCGTTTGACGAAGCGCCGATCGTCGTCGATCTGCGCGCCCACGACGACGAGGCGCGGCGCGCTCTCGGCCTGGAAGGTGACGACGTCGTGCAGGCGAGCGAGCGCGTCGAGGGTCTTGGCGACGTCGACGATGTCGATGGCCCCGAGCACCACCCCCTTGCCGGCGGCGTCGATGACGTGGCGCACGTCGTGGATGCCGCCGAAGTCCGGGGCGACCTTGCGCTCCACCGCCGCCCGCGCCTCGAGCGCCTCTTCGAGCCGTGCGTGCACGGCGTCGAGCGAGGTGGGGAACGGATCGTCCTGCAAGGCGAGGAGGCCGAAGGGGGTCTTGCACGTAGACGCGAGCACCTCCTGGACCTCGGTGAAGCCGAGGTCACGCGCGGCGCGCGCGGACAGGTGCAGGGCGACGAGCTCGCTGCTCATGGGGCACATCCTCGCCCACACCGTCGTCGTGGAGAAGCCCCCTTCGGAGCGCGTTCGAACCGCCGAGCTCGCCAAGCGGCCGCGGAAGGGCGCGCGCGGCTCGCGCCGGGACGATCGATCTGCGAAAACCGCGCTGTGCGCCGCTTGCACCGCCCGCCCCTGCTCGTCGTCGCCGCGCTGGCGTCGCTGGCGGCGTTCGCCGCGGGGTGCGCGTCGGCGCCGCCGCCGCATCGCACGCACCTCGGCGCGGTGCTCGACCTCCCCGGCGACGACGTCGAGCTGGCCCCGGCCCCCGAGGAGGGCCGCACCGACGATGATCGCGCGCGGGCGAAGCAATTGCTGGCGGACGGCGCGCGCCTGCGCGATCAGGGCGACCTCGCCGGCTCGCAAAAGGCGCTCGAGCAGGCGCTGCAGCTCGACGCGAGCCTCGCGCGCGCACACGTCGAGTGGGCCCTCACCTCCGAGGGGCTCGGCGTCGACCCCGCCCTCGTCGCCGCGCACTATCAGCTCGGTGCGCGCCTCGCGCCCGACGACGCGCGCGCCCAGACGCTGGCGGCGTCGTGGGCCGAGCGCCACGGCGACGTCACGCGCGCCCTCGAAGGCTACGACCGCGCGATCGCCGCCGATCCGCGCTCCGTCGAGGCGCTGTGCCGAAAGGCCGGGCTCCTGCTCACGCGCGGCGACCCGGCCGCCGCCGTCACGTCGTACGAGCGCGCGCTCGCCGTCGACGATCAATCCGTCCCCGCGCTCATGGGGCTGGCGCACGCGGCCGAGGTGGCCGGCGACGCCGACAAGGCGGAGCACGCGCTGCGCAGCCTCGTCACCCGGTTCCCCACGGCGACGATCTACCGCTCGCGGCTCATCGAGCTGTTCCATCGCACCGGGCAGACCGCCAAGGCGAGGGCGGCGCAGCGCGAGCTGGACAAGCTCCTGCCGAAGGACACGCGCCACCTCCGCAAGCTGCGCAAGCGCCGCCGGCACTGACCCGGCGGCGGCGTGGGGCAATGCGCCGCAGTGACGACGTCGATCACGCGCGCTCCGGGTGAAATCACCCGGATCGCGCAGGCGGTAGGCGGACGTAGGACGCTTCGATGACGACTCGACGAAACTTCCTGATGATCGTGGGTGCGGGCGCGAGCGCGATGTCCGTCGTGGGCATCGCCGGGGCGTGCGGCCCGCCGGGCCCGTCCATCGGCGAGGGCGAAGGCGAGGGAGAGGGAGAAGGCGAAGGAGAGGGCGAGGGCGATCCCCCGCCCGTCGGCCTCGACGTCGGCTCCGTCGCCGACATCAACGTCGGCCAGGTGAAGCAGATCTTCGGGCACGCGCTGCTCCTCGGGCGCGACACCGGCGGCATCTACGCCATGAGCGCCATCTGCACGCACGCCGGCTGTGACATGAGCGGCTTCGCGGGGACCGTGCAGCAGAGCGGCTCCGTCCGCTGCAACTGCCACGGCTCCGTCTTCTCGGCGAACGGCGACGCGATCGTCGGGCCCGCGCACATCGCGCTCAGGCACTTCGCCGTCACCGTGGCCAACGGCGAGATCTTCGTCGACACCAACAACACGGTTGCACAGAGCACGCGCGCGGCCGTCTAGCGGATACAGGCGGCGCCTTCGCCGATGCGGCGCGCCAGCAGCCGCCGCAGATCCCGGCGCATCATGCGGACGACGTCGTCGGCGACGACGCGGCCGGTGCGGCGCTCGATCCACGCGCACGCCAGGGCGACGGCGTCCTCGCAGGCGCGCGCGTTCACGCGATTGCCGTCGAGGCGCGACGTGAGGAAGTGCGCGACGCCGAAACGGTCGACGAGGATGCCGAGGAGCCGGCGCGCCCGGCGAACGTGATCGAGATCGGTGCACGCGGCGTCCATGCCGGCGATCTTCCACGCGGACCGGCGGCGGTTCCATTTTTCGGCCGATCGTCGACGCAAGGACGCGAGACGCGCCGGAGTACGATGGCTCCATGGAGCGCCTCGGGCCCTACAACGTGCTCGGCCGCATCGGCACCGGCGGCAGCGCCGACCTCCTGCTTGCGCTCCCCGTGCACGCCGGGCCGCGCGTCGTGCTGAAGAAGCTGCACGCGCACCTCGCCGACAACGAGGACTACGTGCGCATGTTCCGCGCGGAGGCGCGGGTGATGTCGCTGCTGCGACACCAAAACGTGGTGCGCGTCGTCGACGACGGCGCCGCGGTCGACGACGACGGAGCGATCTTCTTCGCGATGGAGCTCGTGGACGGGCCGAACCTCGCGGCGGTGCACCGGCTCCTGATGGCGCGCGGCGACGTCTGCCCCCCGGCGGTCGCGGTCGCCGTCGCCGCGCGCGTCGCCGCCGGCCTCGACTTCGTCCACCGGGCGCTCGACCCGACCACGGGCGAGCCCTTGTCGCTCGTGCATCGGGACGTGGCGCCGTCGAACATCCTCGTATCGCGCGACGGAGACGTGAAGCTCACCGACTTCGGCGTCGTGAAGCTGCCGAGGCGTGGCGAGGGGTTCCTGTCGTCGGCGTCGACGGCGGGGGGCGTGCTCAAAGGCCACCTCGCCACGATGTCGCCCGAACAGCTCCGCGGCGGCGTCGTCGACGCGCGCACCGACCTGTACGCGCTGGGCGTGGTGCTGTGGGAGGCGCTCGCGGGGCGGCGCATGTTCGAGGGGACGCCGCTCGAGCTCGTCGACCGCATCGTGAACGAGGTGCCCCCGGCGCTCGACGGCGTCGATCCCGATCTGGCGGCGCTGGTGGCGAGCATGCTCGCGAAGGATCCGGCGGCGCGGCCGGAGAGCGCCGCCGTGGTGCGGGACGCGCTTGGCGCGCTCCGCCCCGCGAACGCCGGCGAGGTGGCGAACGTCATTCGCTCGCTCAAGGTCCCGTCGCTCCGCGCGTGAGGCCCGCGTGACAACTTGCCCCCGGCCCGCCCGCGCCCCGGCGCCGGCCGGCCCGCGCTGCGGAAAGGGTGCGCCGGCCGTTGCGCGCGGCCGAGGCGGTTGCGATGCTCGGGCAGCCCATGCGCGCCGCCCGATCGCCCGAGGCCGCCTTCACTTCGCTGCTCGCAGGAGCGCGCGGAAAGAGCGTCAGCGTCGTCGACGCAAAGAGAGCCATCGACGCGCTCGCGCCGCTCGCCCCCGAGGAGCGCGCCGCCGTCGTCGACCGCTTCCTCGCGTCGTCGGGAGCGCGGGCGCTGTCGAGCGCCGCGCGCGACGCGCTCATCGAGGTCGGCGCGCCCTCGCCCGAAGAGCGCTTCGACGTCGCCGTCGAGCAGGCGGGCAAGGTGAAGGGCCGCATCACCAAGGGCGAGATCGAGCGCGCCCTGCGCCTGCTCGGTCCTGCCGGGACGTGGTCGGGCGGCGTCGTCGCGCGCGCGTTCCTCGAGGGCGAGCGCGCGGCGCGGCTCTCGCCGGGTGCACGTGCGGCCGTCGAGGCCTACGCCGCCGCCGGCGTCGCCGACGTGTTTCGCGCGGTCTTCGGCCAAGCGCTCAAGTCCAGGGACAAGGTGGTCGAAGCTCTGCTCGACCGCATCCGAGACAACGCTCCTTTTCACGCCACGGCCGACGCCGTCCGCGACTGACCCCCACACAGCCCCCTCCCCACTCCCGCCTCGCGCAGCCTCCGACGGAGGACTCCTTGGATTGCCTCATCTTCCTCGCCACCGCGCTCGCGTCCACCTCGCCGGACGAGGTCTGTTGTGCAGAGCCCCCGTGCTCGGTCGAGCCCGGCGTCGTCGTCGCGCGCGGCCACGACCATGGCCGTCGGCTGCGCTCGGACTTCGAGACGCCCGACGCGCTCCTCGTCGCCGCCACCTCCGAGTGGCCCACCTCGCTGGCCGCGCTGCTCGCCGCCATCGACGGGCGCGTCCCCACCATCCTCCTCGATGAGAGCGACGACGACGGCGAGGTCGCGGTGTGGCCCGAGGCCGACGCCGACGTCGTCCTCGTGTCCATGCGCTTCGACAGCGGCTGGGTGCGCGACTACGGCCCGCTCCAGGTGCACACCAGGAAGGGCGTCGAGTGGCTCGACGCCGGGTACTACACCGACCGCCCCGACGACGACGAGGTCCCGCGGCGCCTGGCCCCGGAGCTCGACGCGGGCGTCTCACGCCTCCCGCTCGCCCTCGAGGGCGGCGGCATCATCAGCAACGGCCGCGGCCTGTGCGCCTCCACCACCATGAGCGTCGAGCGCGCCGAGATCGACATCGACGACCACGCCTACCTCGACAAGCTGCTCGACACGCTCGGCTGCCGCGTCTGGGCGCTGGTGCCACCCATCTACAGTGACTCCACCGGCCACGTGGACATGATGGCGCAGTTCGTCTCCGCCAACCGCGTCGTCGTCTCGAGCCTCGACGCCGGCCGGTTCCCCGACGAGGCCAAGGCCCTCGACGGCGCCGTCACCGTCCTCGAAGCCGGCGCGCGCGCGCTCGGGCAGAAGCTCGAGGTGCGCCGCGTGCCGACCGTCATCGACGCCGGCGGCCACATGCTCACCTACGTGAACGGCACCCGGATCTCCGGCGCCTTCCTCGTGCCGTCGTACACGCACGCGCCGCGGGCGCTCCAGCAACGTGCGTACCGCACGCTCAAGGCCGCCCTCGGTGGCTTGACGCTCCTGCCCGTCGCCGCCGACGAGCTCATCGACCTCGGCGGCGCCGTCCACTGCGCCACCCTCGGCATCACCCTGCCGCCTCCCCGCGTCGCGTCCGCGGCGGGTGCCCGGCCGCGCCGGGTGGGCGCCGCCGCGCACACGACGGGGCCGGCGGCGGCGACCACGCGCAGCCGCCTGCAACGCATCAGCGGCCGCGTGCGCGCCGTGCGCTGATCTCGCTCGGCTATCGGCGCACGGTGATCACGGCGGGAGCCGACGCCTCCGCGCGGCGCGCGAACACCGCCTGGATGACGTGCTTGCCCGGGGTCAGCGTCCAGCGCACCTCGTGGGGGTAGCCCACCTCTGCCACCGGGCTCCCGTCGACGAGGAAGACCACGTCTTCGCTCCGCGGTTCCACGTCGGCGCGGAGGCGGATGGTGGCGAACTCGGCGGGCGTGTCCGGATCCCACGTGTACTTCACGCCGCTGCGCGGCTCGACGAGCGCCACCGCCACGTCGTCCGTGAGCTTCGGGTGGCCGCCGCACAGCGGGCTCTCGTCCTCGGGCAACACCTCCATGTGCTGCTCGCGCGCCCACGGCGCGTAGGCCTCGTCGAGCTTGACGAAGGGCCGCTCCACGACGACGCCGGCCGGGCAACGCGACGTGGCCAACAGGCCGTTTCGCCGGTCGACGCGGGCGCGCACGTGCATGTCGCAGCGCTCGAACGGCTCCGTGCCCGGGCGAAAGCGCTCGACCTTCTTGTGCGGGCAGTCGGGGCCGGCGAGCTTGCCCGACAGCGCGCACACCGTGCGCGCGCGCCAGCTCGGCGGCGCGTCGAACCTCTCGGCCACGCTCTTGTACGGCGCCCGCAGCGGCATCACCGCGTCCATGATCGCGTGCGCCGCCGCCGCCGCCCCCGAGAAGCCGCCGAGGTGGTTCATGCGGCGCCAGTCGTGGTTGCCCACCCAGACCACGACGACGAGGCGGTCGCTCACCGCCGCGGTCCAGGCGTCGCGGTAGCCCTGGCTGGTGCCGGTCTTTGTTGCCACGGCGTACTCGTATTCGAGCACCGATCCCTGGGGAAAGCTCGGCCGCCGCGCGGCGTCGTCGGAGAGGATGTTTCGCACCATCGCCGCCGTGTCTGGCTCGAGGAGCCGCACCGGCGGCGCCGGCGGCGCGTCGACGAAGAAGCGCAGCGGCCGGTAGCTGCCGTCGTCGCCCAGGGCGCGATAGAGGCCGGCGAGCTCCAGCGGCGTGGTCTGCAGGTTGCCGATGGCGAGGCCGAGCCCGTAGCGGCCCGGCTCGAACGAGACGTCCTTCACCCCGCCCTTGTCGAACAGCGCGAGCGCCGGCTCCACGCCGACGTCCTGCAGCACGCGCAGCGCGGGGATGTTGCGCGAGTTGGCGAGGGCCTCACGCAGGAGCATGGGCCCGAGGAACGCGAGGTTGATGTTCTTGGGCAGATACGAACGGCCGCCGTCGGTGACGAAGTCCATGGGCGTGTCCGGGACGGCGGTGGCGGCGGTGAAGCGCCCGCTCTCGAGCGCGAGCCCGTAGATGAACGGCTTGAGCGTGGAGCCCGGGCTGCGCTTGACGTCGAGGAAGTCGATGGCGCCGTGGGCCGCCTTGTCGAAGTAGTCGGCGGAGCCGACGTAGGCGAGCACGTCGGCGCTGCGGAGGTCGAGGACGACGGCGGCGGTGTTGGTGGCCCCCCGCACGCGAACGCGCTCGAGGTTCTCCTCGACGACGGCGGCCACCTTCTCCTGGATCTCGAGGTCGAGGGTGGCCTGCTGGATGGTCTCGTCGCGCTTCGCGGCGCGCTTGGCCCACGCGAGCGCGGCGTGGATGGCCTCGGGCGCCCGCTGCCGGCGGTCGACGATGCCGAGGTCGCTCTTGAGGGCGATGTCGAGGTCGTCCTCGTTGATGAGCCCGCGGGCGCGAAGGGTGCGCAGGATGCGGCGGGCGCGCTTCAGCCCGCGCGCGCGCCCCTGGTCGTCCCACGGGCTCATGCGCGCGGGCGCCTGCGGCAGCGCGGCGAGGTAGGCGGCCTGGAGCCAGGAGAGGTCCTCGACGGGCTTGTCGAAGTAGGCGCGGGCGGCGCGGGCGGCGCCGTGCACGCGGTTGCCGTACGGGGCCAGCGTCAGGTACTGGCGCAGGACCTCGTCGTGGCCGTAGTGGTCGACGAGGATCTCGGCCTCCACCGCCTCCTGCAGCTTGGCGAGGAGCGACCGTGAGCGACCGCTCTGCATGCGCGCCACCTGCATGGCGATGGTGGAGGCGCCGGAAACCACCCGGCGGGCGCGCAGGTTCTGGAGCACGGCGCGGCCGACGGACTTCAGTCGTACACCTTCATGGTCATAGAAGTGTCGATCCTCGGTCTCCCGCGTGGCCACCGCCATGCGCTCGGGAAGCATATACGGCACGGGCCACCAGCCGAAGCAATCGTCGTCGCCGGGGACCTCGCCGATCTCCTCACCGTGCCGATCGACGATGAGCTTGGAGGGCCCCCGCTCCACGAGCCGGGTCTGGAGCGACGCGGCGAAGCTCACTCCGACAATCACCCAAGTAGCAAAGCCACCGACGAGCGCCCCGACCGCCGCGCGCCGATGCCAGTACCGCGGGGGAGCGGCGGCGTCGTTCATTTGGCGTCGGCCGCCGGGGTGATGATCACGCGCATGCCGTCGCCGCGGCCGCGCACGGTGTCGTCGTACATGAGCTCCGCGAGCGCCGGCGGGTGGACGTAGGAGCCGGGCGTCGTCGCCTTCACGCGGAAGTGGAAGCTGAACGTCCCGCGCGGCAGCGAACGGAAGTAGTAACGGACCTCGCTGTCGAGCCGCTCGACGTACGTGGGCGTGATGCTGTCGTGCTCCGACGGCACCGCCTCCGACGACGACGTCTTCAGGGCCGGGTTCAAGGGCTCGAAGCCCGCGGCGAACGGCACCGTGAACGCCACGTTGGACCGGGCCTTGTCCGAGGTCACGGTCGCGTGGATCTCGACGACGTCGCCGACGGCGAGCGTGCGCTCGGCGGCCCGCTTGTCCTCGAGCCGCACGGGCTCGCCGCCGCCCTTCTTCAGCACCGTCATCGCGCGCTGCACGATGAAGCCGTTCTTGAGCGCGCCCACGCGGTCACCGAGGGCCGCCGGCAGCCAGGTGCGCTTCACCCGCGCCTGCACTGGGTTCCCCGTCACCGTCACCGTGAGCGGCCCGTCCTCCGCCACGCTCGCGCGCGCCGCCTTGATGCGGTCGTCGAGCGCGAGTTCCACCCGGCGTCGCTTGCCGGCGTCGACGACGATCACCTTGGCGGGCTCGCGGCCCGGGCGCGCCTCCTTCAGGTACGTGACGATCGCGTCCACCGCGCGCCGGTTGTCGTAGGTGGAGCCGAAGCCGCGCATGCCGTTGGACTGCCGCAGCAGCCCGTCGAACAGCAACGGCAGGTCACCGTTTTCCGGGTCGAGCTCCGACAGGCCCTGCACCACGCCCGCCAGCGTCGACGTCGGCGAGCCCAGGATGAGGCCACCCCAGTCGACGCGCGGATCCGAGAGCCCGACGTACACGCGCTTTCCGTGATCGAGCTTGAACACCACCGAGCCCCACAGCTCGTCGCGCGCCTTCTTCAGGTCGGCGTCGAACACCGACCGCATGCGCAACATCGCCAGAGCCAGCTCCGTTCGGCTCGTGAGGTCCATGTCGCGCCGCGTACGAAACAGGTCGGTGAGGTAGTGCTCGTCGTGCTCGCCGATGACGAACAGCGAGCGCAGCGCCGCGGTCTGCTCGTTGTAGCGGTAGCCGCTGATGAAGCCGGGGTAGTCGGAGCGCAGCGCGCGTTTGAGCGCCTCCACCGCGCGTGCCTTGACCTTGTCGTCGAGGTGAAGGCCGATGCCCTCCGCCATGCTCACGAAGGCGAGCGCGTCCGCGGTGAGCTGCACGTCGCCGACGGTCCCCGGCCAATAGGCGAACCGCCCGTCGTCGTCCTGGAAGGCGGGCATCTCCTCGAGGAGCCGCTTGACGTTGTCCTTGATGGCGCCCGCCTCACCGAAGCCGCCGAGCACGGCGCCGAGCTGGCCGAGGGCGAGCTGCGGCGCCAGCCGCGACAGCTTCTGCTCGAGGCAGCCATGGGGGTACTCCTCCGTGTATTCGAGCGCGCCCACCGCCTCGAGGAGCCCGCGCACCGTGGTGGCCACCACCTCCTGCCGCACGGTCCCCGGCCGCGGCGGCTCCGGCAGCGCCGGCAGCGCGCGCGTGCCCGTTGGCCAGCTCTCCATGGTCGCCATGCTCTCGTATTGGCGATCGGGCAGCACCGGGATGCTCACCTCGAACGCGTCGCCGACGCCGTCGCTCTTTCTGTACACGTCGACCTTGACCTTGAGCGCCTCGGGGCCGGGCCCGTTTTTGATCTCCATCGGGAAAATCACGCTCTGGGCCTTGTTCTTCGCGAGCTTCACGTCGCGGGAGCGCTTGCGCAGGTCCACGGGGCCCGACATCTCGAGCTTCACGACGCCGGGGCCGTCCTTGCCCTCGACGACGCGCGCGACCGCGCCGCCCTCGATGGTGTCCCCGCGCCGCACGAAGCGGGGCAACTGCGGCTGCACCAGCACCGGCAGGCGCACGCGGATCTTCGACTCCCAGTTCCCGAACCGCTCGACGCCGCTCGCCGCCACCGCGCGCACCTTGAAGTTGGTGAGGTCGTCGGAGAGCTTCACCGGCACCGTGAGCTTGCCGCTGGCGGGCACCTGCAGCGTGGCCGCGTAGTACGGCACCGTCTGGAAGTTCTTGCGCACCCTGCGGTGCGGAGCCCCCTCGCCCTCCTCCTCCGCCTGCTTCTCGTCGGCGCCGTCGCCTCCCGGCGCCTCCTCGACGAGGAGGCGGCCGACCACCTCGTTGCGCGTGTCGCTCACGGAGGTCTTTCGCTCGTTCCTGACGATGAAGCTCGAGAGCGGATCGAGCGTGCCCTCGGGGGCAAGCGCGAGCACCGCCTCGTCCACCAGCCACAGGGTCACCTCGCCGGCCAGCGGCGCCCCGCGGTCGTCCTTAAGCGTGATGCCGAAGTCGACGGTCTGTCCCGGGCGCGCGGTCTCCGGGTGCTTCACCACCACCTCCACGGTGTTCTTCACCGGCTCCACCGGCAGGTCGATGGACGCCGCCATGGTCTCCGGCCGATAGGGCGCGTCGTCGCCGCCGGCCGAAGGCTCGCCGAGGCGGGGCCGCATGAGCACCACGTGCACCGGGAGGTTCGGCACGTGCTCGCGGGCGATGGGGACGTCGACGGTGGCGTTGCCGCCGTCGACGTCGAGGAAGCGGTAGCGGTTGCCCGCCGGCTCCTCCACGATCACCAGCGCCTTGGCGTGGGTGAACGGCGACTTGACCACCACGTGGGCGACGTCGCCGGGCGCGTACTTCTTGGGCTCGGCCTTGTCGGGCACGAGCTCGAACACGCCGGCCTCGCCCTTTTGCCACGCCACCGGCTGCTTGCCGCCGACGTAGAGATCGGCCGACAACGTCTGCACCCGGCCGAGCTTGTCGCGCGCCGACAGCTCCACCACGTACACGCCGGCCTCCGCCACGGGCAGCTTGGCCTTCATGACGTCGGCGGCGGTGACGACGTCGATCTCGGCGATCTTGTCGTCCTCCTGCTCCGTGACGTACGACGCCTGACCCGTGGCGAACTGGCTCTCGCGCAGGTGCGAGTGCCAGGTGCGCTTGTACAGCCGCACCTTCACCTTCTGGCCCTTGAGCAACTTGTCGTCGACGCCGACCGCGATGATCTCGGGCTCGAGCGTGAGCGGCTTGTTCGAGTAGCGCGGCAGGCGCATGCCGAGAGTGAACGGCGGCAACGCCTCCACCTCCGTCACGGCGCTCACCTCCTGGTTGTCCGCGCCCGTGACGGTGGCCTCGAAGCGATAGACGCGGGGCGAGCCGTCGAGGTCGAGGGCGGGGTTCACCTCGATCTCGTCGGCGCCGTCGTCGGACAGCTCGCCGCTCTTCTCGGTGCGCTCGTCGGGGTGCCGGGCCTCGGGCCGCGCGAACTGCATGCTCGAGGCGAACAGGAAGCCCTCGCGCCCGCGGGGCACGTGGTGCGCGGGCCGCCGCGTGACCGTCCAATGGATCTTCTCGTGGGCGACGTTGCCGCCGGCGTAGTAGCGCGCCATGGCCTTGACCTTGAACGGCCCGTCGAGCCGCGCCCGCAGCGGCCCGCTGAGCTGCACCTCGAAGGTGGGGATGCGGTAGGCCTCGATCTGGAAGTTGCGCGCCGCGAGGGTTCGACCGTTTTCGACGAGGCTGGCGGTGTAGCTGCCGGTGGGCGGATCGTCCTTCTGCCACACGGCGTCGAAGCCGAAGAGCGCCGAGCGCTTGGGCTTGAGCTTCCACTGCTGTCCACCGGGCCCGTCGATCTGGATGACGAAGGACGTCTTCTTGTCGATCACGGGCAGGGACAGGACGCCGCCACGCTTGTCACGCAGGTACCCCTTCAGGAACACCTTCTCACCGGGCCGGTAGATGGGCCGCTCGGTGAACAGGAAGCCGAGCGCGTGATCGTTCTCCGGCGGCGGCACCGGCGCCGTCAGGTGCGCGAGCCAGGTCCCGCCCGCCGACCAGTGGTTGCGCATGAACTGCGGCGGCGGGCTGCGCGGGTCGAACACCAGCACGTCCTCGCCCTTGCGGACCACGACGCGGAGCACCTGCTCCCACTCGGGGTGCACGTCGACCACGGCCTTGCCGCCGGCGTCGGTGACCACGGTGACCTCGTCGAAGCGCGGCCCCTTGTCGCCCTTCTTCGGATCCAGGCGCACCTCGAACGTGAGGCGCGCGCCGTCGACGGGCGCGGCGCCGTCGAGCGTGCGCACGAAGAACACCGCGCGGCCGCGCTCCTCGGCGGTGGTGACGCTCATGTTGGTGATCTGCACCCGCACGTAGCTCCGCTCGGGCGGGCCCTGCAGGCGGCGCAGCCCGACCAGATAGGTGCCCGGCCGGTGCGCGCCGACGGCGGCGTCGAGCATGGGCCCGATGTCGAGGCCGAAGGACGTGCTCCCGCTCTTGTCGCCGAGCGGGAGGTCCACCACCTTGGACACGAGCGGCGAGCCGAGCATGCGAAGGTGCGACGCGAGCACGCCCGCCTCCACGTAGGTCCCCACCGGCGGCATCGCCGGCTCCTGCCCGGGAAACGGCGGCGGCGCGTCCTCGTTCACCACCACCGGCGACGACGGGAACGGCCACAGCCCCGGGTGGAGCGGATCGATGCGGTAGATGCGCACGTCGGCGCGCGGCTCGCCGTAGCCGACGAGCGGGACCATGCGCGGCCCGCGCTCCTCGAGCATCGACTGCCCCTCGCGGAAGCGCAAAAACGGCCGCTTCCACCCCACGTAGAAGTAGAGCTCGACGGCGCCGGGGTCGACGAGCGGCCGCCCCTCATTGTCGACGACGGGGGCCGCCTGCACGCGCATCTTGTAGAGCGTGTCCGGGACCAGCTTGCCCTCGAGTTGCACGCGGCTGCCGAACACACGCGCGCGCAGGTCGGGCACACTCGGCTCCAGGTGCACGAGCTTCTTCACCGCCGTGAGCGTCAGCTCCGCCGGCGGCGCCGAGAACACGAGCTGCGGGGCCTCTCCCTGGCTGCCGCAGTCGAGCGCGCGCTCCTTCTGCGCCCGCGGCGCGCCCACCACGCTCGCCCGATCACCGCCGCACGACACCTCGAGCAGCGTGAAGGCCCCGCGTGTGGACGCGCGCCCGGTCCACAGGCTCTTGCCCTCGTCCCCGAGGGCGAGCGCGAGCGTGACCACGAGCTGCTTGCCCTCGCCTACCTCGTCGTCGAGGGTGACGGCGTAGACCGCCGGATCCTTCTGATCGGCGCGCGGCAGCTCGGCGATGCTCGGGTTGTCGACGAGGGTGCGCGCGCTGTCGCCGATGCCGGGGAGGTCCCTGATCTCGATCTTCAGCATCTTCTTGAGCGCGTCGAGCGGGAGCGCCTGGGGGAAGGTCAAGGTGAGCGTGCGGAACGGCCTCAGGTTGTCGGCGCCGTCGGCCGGCGACATCGCCATGGGCGCGGTCATCATCGTGGACAACACGCGCGACGCGCCGTCGGCCTCGACGGCGAAGCGCGACAGCGCGGGCCACGGCTCCGCCGGCCGGAACTGGAGCGTCTTTCGGTCGAGCCAGGTCCACGCGCCCGGCCACGCCGGCTTCATCCGCGCCAGCCGCGACGGGTCGTCGGCGGGGGCGTGGCTGCCGCCGGCGCCGGCGGGGCCGACGTTGGCGACGAAGTAGACGGTGACCGGGTCGTACCCGCGCAGGAAGCGCTCGGGGAGGATCTCGGTCTTGTCGGACGCGGGCCGCTGGTGCTCGTCGGCGGCCGTATAGATCGTCTCGGCGGCCACGGCGCCGACGGCGACGGCGAGGAGGAGGGGGACGGCGACGCGCGGTCGCAAGCGCGATCTCATGGGCGCACCTCGCTGGTCTTTTCGGGCTTGATGCCGGCCCGTCGGAAGAAGTCCTTCAGCCACGCGTCGGGGACGTCGATGACGTCGCCCTTGAGGCCGAGCACCACGGGCTTGAAGCGCCGCGGGGCCTCGTCGTCGGGCGCTTCGACCCGCAGGTAATACGTCCCGCGTCTCAAGCGGTGGAACTGGTGGCAGCCGTCGCCGACGACGCTCTGGCCGTCGTCGAGGAGCGTGCACACCAGGGTGTCGGCGCCGGTCTGGAGGCCGATGCCCACCTCGCCGTCGGCCTGGAGGGTGAAGCGGAAGGTCCGCGCGTCGCCCGACGCCACCAAGGCCTCGGGGCCGACGCCGTCCTTCAGCGCGACGACGGGCTCGCTCTCGACGTGGACGTTGCCCGACAACGGCGCACCACCGAAGGCGCGCACGACCACGCGGTGGGTGCCGCGCGGCAGCACCCGCACGAGATCGCACCCGCCGCCGAGCCCCTGCGACTGCACGATCTTCCCGCCCTCCACGAGGGCGCAGACGCCGCCCGTGGCGTGCACGTGAACCACGCGGGTCTCGGTGAGCACGATCTTCCGATCGACGACGTGGCCCGCCAACGCGACGGCGGTCCCGAGCGGCGCCGCGCGCAAGGATGACGACGACGACACGGGCGGCAGCGCGCCGAAGCGGCCCGCCCAGAAGTCGCCGGCGGCGGCCGCGACGTCCTCCTCGTGAGGGGCGGCCCCGTGGGGCGCGCGGCTCGACGCCCGCGGCGCGGCGTACGTGAACACGCGCCACGCGCGCTTGTCGTGCTCCACCTTGATCTCGGCGCCCTGCCCCGCCGGGAGCCGCGCGTGACAGCCGGCGACGTGGCCGCCGCCGTCCATGTGGATCGAGCACGCGAGCGCGCCCCAGCCCTCGACGTGGACGACGCGATCCACGGGCGCCGCGGCGAGCAGGAGTCGCGCGCGTCCGGGGAAGGGCGGCTTCACCTCGCGCAGGCCCACGAGCGCGCGCGGCGGCTCGGCGCCGTCGAGGACGAGCAGGTCCGCCCGCGCTTCGAACGGGCTCGCGTCGCCCGCGCCCCTCACGAGGACGAGGGAGCCGCCGCGGCCGCGCAACACGCACGTTGCGAGCGCGCCCGGTTTGTCGGCGACGGGCGCGCGGTGCGGGGCGCAGAGATCGCGCGCGCGGCCGGCGCCGTCGACGGAGACGGCCCAGGCGTCGGCGGGCAGCGCGAGCTTCACCCGGAACCCGGCGGCCGGCAGCGCGAAGCGCGCGCTCTCCCCTGCGAACGACAGCGTCGACGCGCCCGCCGCGAGCGGCGCCTCCGACGTCGGCCACGACGCCGCGCGGCGCGCGATGACGGCGTCGACGTGCGACCCCGGCGACGTCCACACCGAGAGCGTGCTCTCTTCGACGGGGCCGGTGGCGGCGGCGCACGTGGCGGCGTCGTGGGCGCCGGCGCCGCCGTCGATGGCGCAGGAGGGCGCGGCCGGGCTGCCGAACGGGACCTCCACCTGCACGAGGTGGAGCGCCGCCTTGTTCGATGCCTGGCGCTCGGCTGCCCGCGCGCCGTCGAGCGCGCGGAGCTCGTCGCGCGGCGCGCCGAGCTTGGCGACCTGTTCGTCGAGGCTCACGCGCCCGCCGCCGGGCGCGACAACGACGACGTCGCCCGGGGTGAACGACGCCGCCGTGCGGCACGGCCTGAGCGCGCCGCCGCCCGCGGACGCCTGTCGGCACCAACTGTCGGGGCCGGTGCCGTACCGCCCGCGCCGCGGGAGCGTCGCCCGCAGCGCCGCGCCCGCGGCGATCTTGCCGCCGCCGCCGCGGCGCACGTCGAGGCGCTCGAGCGCCACCTTCACCGCCGCCGGCCGATCGGCGGTCCAGGCGAAGACGCGGAAGCCCTTGTGCTCGTCGCCGGGCCACAACAGGAAGCGGCAGCGCCGCACGCCCACGTGCTTGTCGAGCAACGCGCCCGCGCGATCCTGGGCCGCGCAGGAGAAGTCCTGCTCCGACGTCATCGTCACCTGCTGCACCACGCCCGGGCCCGCGTCCGGCAGCGGCGCCGTCGCCACCTTCTCCACCACGCGGAAGCTCTCGCCGTCCTTGAGCTCGCCGACGTCCTTGGCCTCCAGGAACGCGGCGCGCACCTCGGTGCTCCCCGGCTGCAGCGCCTCGGCCTCGACGCCGAGCGTGTACTTCCCCGGCGCGAGCGGCACCGCCAACGCGCAATTCCAGTCGGCGCCGCTGTCGGCGCTCTCCGCCACCAGGGAGCCGTCGGCCGCGCGCAAGCGGCAGCGGACGTCGACGTCCCCGCGGGTCTTGATGCGCAACAAGCCGGCGCGCGCCGCGGCGACGCCGGCGCCGTCGATGTCGTCGCCGCTTCGCGCCACATCGGGCATCACCACGTCGATGCGGCCGGGGACCGGCGCCGTCAGCGCCACGCCCGGCACCGCCGTGCGCACGCCGATCTTCACGGTGTAGTGAATGGCCACGTCGCCGTGGCTGTGCTCGGTCTCGAGCACGTACGTCCCCGGGGCGAGGTGCGCGACGTGCCCCGCGAGCGGCGGCATCTCCTGGGCCGCCAGCCCGGGCGCCCTTGGGCTCGCCCCCCGCCCTCGGAACATCGCGCGCGGGACCGCGGAGAAGCGGCCACCGCGGCCGGTGCCGATGCTGCCGGCGCCGTCGTTTTCGCCGTACGCGTCGCCGCCCTCCATCTCGCCTTCGTCGCCCTCGTCGCCCTCGTCGCCCTCGGTCTCGCTCCCTTCGTCGCCCTCGACGTCCCCGCCTTCGTCGCCCTCGTACGCGCCGCCCTCGTCGCCTTCGTCCGCCGCGGATCCCGAGGCCGTGCCCACCGGAGGCACCGTGTCGATCACCTCCCGCGAGCCGCGCGCGCCCAGGCGGAAGACGCGACCCTGCATGCCGTGGTCGAGCTCGATGCCGACGTCCAGCTCCACGGGCACCTGGAAGCGGAGCTCATCCTTGCCATCGGCGCCGAGCTCGGCGGCGTAACGCCGGTTGAGCGCGATCCGGTGGACGCGGTCCCCGGTGAGGACCACCGCGGGGACCACCGGCGTGACCGACGTCCGCCTCCGGCTCTCCACCGTCAGCGGCATCGCCGTGAGGATGTAACGGCCTGGCTCGAGCGAAACGGTCTGCGAGCAGGAGGCCGGCACCGGCTGTACCGGCCACCCGTCGTGATCGTCGAGCCGGCAGGCGAGCGCGGCCCCTTGCGCGCTGGTCGACAGCGCGAGCGCAGAGGTCCCCTTCACGTCGAAGGTCTGCTGCGCGAGCTCGCCCGCGGCGACGCGGAAGAAGACGTCGTCGCCGACAGCCACCGCCCCGAGCGCCCGCGGCCGCCGCTCCACCAGGTGCACGCCGGCGCGCCCGCGACTCGTGCCGACGGTGGTCGCCGTGAACAGATAGCTGCCCGGCTTCAGGTAGCCCTGCACCAGGCAGTTGCGCCCCCGCCCGTTGCGATCGCCGTCGACCAGATCGGCGACGGTGGGCGTGCGCAGCCGGCAACGGGTGGCGAGGAGCCCCTCGGTCTGGAGGTCGTAGAGGCCGGGGCGATCGACCTTCACGATCATCGAGCGCGACTGGTCGCGATCGAAGTCCATCCACAGCGGCGCGGCCGCGGTGATGGTCGGCAGCCGGGCGAGCTGGGGGTCGAAGCGCGGCAGCGGCACCGTCGGCGGCGGCGTCAGCCGGCCGAGCAACGCGAGGAACGGCATGTCGTCGCCGCTCGCGAGCGTGAGCGTGGCGGGCGCCGGGAGCGCCGGGCTGCGGCACACGCCGTCGCGCACCGGGAGATCGGTGTCCCCGAGGCGGCACCGCATCGTCCGCCCCGCCTGCGTGTGCACCACCACGGGCGCGCCCGCCGCCACGGTCACAGACACCGTGCGCAGCGGATCGAGCACCACCGGCAGCGAGCCCGCGAGCGACATCGGCGCGCCCCGCGCGAGGAACGCGCGCAGCGAGGCCCCGCCCTCGGACGACGTGACGAGCCGGTATCTCCCCCGCGCGAGATCGATCGCGGGGAAGCTGCAGGCCGCCTTGGCCGGCGTCTTGTGCGCCTTCAGATCGGGGAGCCCGACCTGCCCCACGCGCAGCGTCTGGATGCCCGGGCGGCCGCCGTAGAAGCGCACCTCGTACAAGCCCGCGCCGAGGGCGCGGGTGAAGTCGCACTTGTTGTCCTCGCCGGCGCCGACGCGCTCCTTCTTCCAGCCGTCGAGCCGGAAGACCTCGCAGCTCGCCTTGGTCTTGTCGTCGCCGCGCACGGTGTACAGGCCGGGCTTGTCGATCTTCAGCCACACCGCGGTGCTCGTGGCCGCGTAGTTGAAGGAGCGCTCGAAGGGCTCGGTCCAGTCGACCTCCGGCGCATCCACCGCCACCCGGCGCACGAAGCGCTCGCGGTCGTCGATCTGATCGATGGCGCACCCGAGGGGCTCGGCGTCCATCGAGAGCGGAAAGGACGGCGCGGTGACGAAGTAGCGGCCGGGCAGGCCGATGGTGAGATCACGGGTGGCGCCGGTGGGCCAGTAGCCGTCGTTGGTCGTCGACGCGAGCGGGCCCCAGGCGAGCTCGCCCGAGGTGCCGGGCGCGCCTTCGAGCACGATCACGTTGCCCGCGCTCGGCGACGTGCCGCGCGTGGTGAGCGCGCAGGCGGCGACGCCCGCCTTGGGATCGATGCTGCAGGAGGGGCCGCCCCGGGCGCGGGCGCCGGTGCCCTTGGTGACGGCTTCGACGTGCATGGAAAACGGAGCGGCCGACGGCCGATCGAGCTCGGTGAACGCGGCGAGCCCGCGCTCGCCCGCCTGCACCTCGAGGAAGCCCCACGCCGGGAGGGTGAACGCGCGCGCGTGCGCGGCTCCTCCCGGAGGCGCGCCGCGCGTGATGAAGACCACATCGTCCTCGGGCCCACGGGTCCACGCCTTGGGCGCCGTGCCGTAGACCACCACCTTCACGTCACCGGGGTCGACCACGGCATCGATGCGGTGCCGGTAGATGCTCCGTCCCTCACGCGGCGTCGACTCGCGGACGTTGTCGGCGGGCGACTCGAGCCAGCGGCCGTCACGCCAGAGGGCGACGCGGCCGGCGGTGCGACCTGCGACCTCGAGCGTGATGCTCCTCCGCTTGTCGATGTGCAGCCAGGCCGAGACCTGCTGGTGCGGATGGAGCTCCGTCTGGATCGAAGCGCCGTCCTCGAGGCGAACCGCGGGCTGCACCTCCTCGAAGGGTGTCACCGTGACCTTCGCCTTCCCTTTGCCGCGCTGCGGCGACGAGAGCCGCGCTTTGTAAAGGCTGGCGTCGAGCATCAGATCGAGATCGCAGCTCTCCCGGCCGGCGACGCCGGCGGAGGCGAAGGGGCCGCGCAGGTGATCGGCGACGCTGCACGCGGTGCCCGCCTCGCTGTCGACATGCAGGCGGTACATGCCTGTGGCGGGGACCTTGATGACGACGTCCTGAGCACCGCGCGCGTCGACGACGTCGGGGGCGACGTTCACCTGCGCGGAGATCAAGATGGCGGGCAAAGCGGCGAGACCGAGCTGCATCCAGCCCTCCGATGGATCGCGCCGTATGGGGGAGCACGCTCGAGGAGCGCGACGCGCGCGGGGATCGAAAGGTACAACCGAAGCGGGGCAACTTTCCTTTCCGCCCGGTGTCTTTCGATCCGAAGCTCAACGCTCGCCGGTCACAGCCGTCACCGGAGGGAGCGGCCGCGCTTGATCGATGGTCGCGCTCGACATGAAGCGCGAGAGCCGCGGCGCTTCAACGAAGCGGAGCGACAAAGCACCAAAAGATGTCCGTGCATGCGCGCGCCGTCGACGTGGAGCGGTGAACGTCAGCGAGCTCCGCGACGAGCGATGCGCGGGACCTGCGTTTTCATTGACTACTGAAAAAAAGAAAAACCGGCGATTCAGTCCTGCGCGCTGCGCAAGACCTTCGCCGGTGGCATACAACAAATCAGCAGGCATGCGCGCGAGGGCGGGTTCCGAGCTCCCGCCCTCGCGGCGCGAAGAGACGAAGCGGTCGCAAGCGACCGCCGGCGACTACTTCTTCTTCGCCTTCTTCTTCGTCTTCTTCTTCGCAGCCTTCTTCTTCTTCTTCTTGGCAGCCATCGACTACTCCTGTTCGTGGGACCCGCGTTTCTCGACGAGGAAGGCACCCCTGCCCAACCGCCGATGCTTCGCGGGGTTCAGCGTCCGGCCCGGCAAGCGCTCGAAGCACATGCTCGAGCACCGGCTCCGGAGACTTTGTTTGCGTGAAGCTTTCCCACCGCTCACGGTCTTGCTTTCCGAGTCGAGATGATGTTGCGCGTTCCCAACCACACTCCACATAGACGATCGAAGACCGTCGAAGAGGAGTTCGTTGGGGCGTGCGGTCATCCGGTTCATCAGCACTCGCGATAGTGAGCTCTCACGCTCAGCTCTATTTTTAATCCGTCAGGGCTGGCGAGCGCCAGTCTTTTCTTCAAGCGAAGGGTTGCCTGCTTGTCGCTCGAAGCGCGCGGAGCACTTCATCGCGTTGCTCGCGCGTTGTTCACGCGTTGCTCGCGCGCGTGTTTTTACGTCGTCACGCACGAGATGCGTGAGCGTTTCTTCGCGCGCCTCACGCGCGCGAACGAACCTCACGTGATGGATGAGGAAAGTGTCTCACGCGCGAACACTCAAGGCCGGCGAAGGGTGCGATCGGGACCTACGAGCGGTGATCGGGAGATCACCGAGCGCTCCGATCACTTCTCGATGCGCCACGCGCGGTGGATCGGAGGGCGCCGCGGGAAGTCGAAGGGCACCGTCCCCGACGTGATGTCGACGACGACACGGGCCTCGATCGCATCGAGCGTGAAGCCCTGGAAGTTCGTGGAGAAGTAGACGGCGCCGCCCGGTGACAGCCGATCGATCGCCCGCTCGATCAGTCGGCGGTGGTCGCGCTGGACCTCGAACCCGGCCGCGCGCTTGCTCACGGAGACCGTGGGCGGGTCGATCACGGCCAGATCGAAGGTCTCTCGGCACCCTTCGAGCCACGTCACCGCGTCGGCAACGACGACGTCACCGCGGTCGAGACCGTTGAGCTCGAAGTTGTCCTCCGCCCAACGCGCGTAGGTCGGCGAGAGGTCCACGCTCACGGTCCGGGACGCGCCGCCGGCGGCCGCGTAGACCGAAAACGCCCCCGTGTAGGCGAAGAGGTTGAGCACCCGCTTGCCCGCGCTCTCCGCGCGCACGCGATCCCGGGTGATGCGGTGATCGAGGAAGAGCCCCGTGTCGAGGTAGTCGACGAGGTTGACCCAGAAGCGCAGGCCTCCCTCGCGCGCCGCGAAGCGGGCATCGCCGCCTCCCTCGCGCGCCGCTCTCTCGTAGCGGGCGCCCGGCGCTCTGCGCTTCACCACCGTTCGCTCGGGCGAAATGCCGAGCGCCTCGCGCGCCTCGGTCAGCCAGGCGTCCACGCGCGCGCCCTCGATGCCGTGGCGCGGCTCGAACACGCTCGCGTGGAGGTGATCTTCGTAGACGTCGAGCGCGAGCGGGACACCCGGCAGGTCCCGGTCGTAGACGCGGAAGCAGGTGATGTCGTGTCGCTTGGCCCAGGGGCGGAGGCGCTTCAGGTTCTTCGCGAGCCGGTTCCCGAAGTCACTCAACGAGGCTCCACTCCACCTCGGCGTCCGCGAGGGCGCTCTTCACCGTGAAGCGGAGGGGATCGCCGCCCGCCGTGAGGAACGAGTGCCCCTGCGCGTCCACCAGGGGAAAGCGAAAGATGTAGAGGTCGTCGAAGCGGTCGATGTACGGAAAGATCCGCGCCGCCGCGGGCGTGTTGGGCACCGTCTCGATGGCCGACGGCTTCTCGGAGACGCCGCCGCGCTCCAGGCGCGCGTCCCAGATGCTCGCCTTGATGGCGAGGTCCCTGTCCTTCTGATCGGAGGAGTAGAAGGCGACGAAGACCACCACCTGCTCCTCGGCCCCGGGCCGCGCGCGCATGGGAGCGTCCACGCCCTCGTCCGGGTTGCCGAGCCCCACGAGCTCGCGCTCGAGCTGCGCGGCGATCTGCCCGTGGAGCTCCGCGCGCGCATCGAGGTACGCCTTGCGCAGCCGCGGGGTTACGAGCGTGGCGCGCAGATCGGCCGTGCGCACGGCGTAGTCGTAGGGCTCCACGCGCCGCGTGTCCTCACGCAACGCCTGCTGCCAGGAGACGCCCGCGCCGGGCGCGAGGTGCGCCTCGCCGCGCCGCGGGATGCTCGCGCACGCGCACGACAGGAGTGCGCACGCGCCGAGCGCCAGGAGGGGAGCGCGGTGGACGCCCGCCGTGACCCCGATGGAGCGCGGCCGCTCCCGCCCGGTCACGCGCGCGCTCCGGCGGGGAAGTCGGCGACGCGAAACAGCGCGTGCACCGTGCAGCCGAGCGCGGCGAGCGCCTCCGTGCCCCCGGCTTCGCGATCGACGATGGCCAGCACGGTGTCCACCGCGTAGCCGCCGGCGCGCAGTCGCTCGATGGCCTTCTTGGATGCGCCACCGGTGGTGACCACATCCTCCACCACCGCGACGCGCGCGCCCGCGGGCACGGCCTTCACGCCTTCGAGAAACGCCTGCGTGCCGTGGCCCTTGGGCTCCTTGCGCACGTAGATGGCGTGGAGGTCGCGGCCGCCGAGGTACGCGGTGAGCGAGAGCGCCGACGCGAGCGGGTCGGCGCCCATGGTGAGCCCGCCGCACCCGGCGTGGACGTCGCCGCGCACGGCGGCCTCCGCGGCGGCGAGCAGCCGGAGGAAGCAGCGGCCGACCAGCGCGTGGCCCTCCCCGCGCAGCACGGCCTGCTTGCAGTCGATGTAGAAGCCGCTCTTTTGTCCCGAGGAGAGCGTGACCTCGCGCTCTTCGTACGCGTGCTCGAGCAGGAGCGCGAGCAGCCGGGCCTTGTCCGCGTCAGCGGCGTTCATCGCCGACCCGGCTCACTTCCGCTTCACGATCACGCGGGTCTTGTTCGCTTTCTGCGGCAGGCCCTTGGCAGCCGGCGGCTCGAGCGGCGTGGGCGCGGACTTCGCCGGCGCGCTCGCCACCTTCGGCTCCTCGCGCTTGTCGGCGGTGGCGGCGGCGGGCGCGGCCGCGGGCTTGCGCGCGGCCACGGGCGGGGTGGTCGCCGCGCGCGGAACGCTGACCGGCATCGGGCGCGGGCGCTCGGTGGACGGCTTGCGCGCGGGCATGTTGGCGATGTCACCCATGTCCACGTTCCCGCGGAAGCTCGCGCCGTCCACGATGATCACGCGCGGCGAGAAGATGTCGCCGACCATCCGCCCTTCCTTGGTGATCTCGACGGACTCGCTCGCGTGCACGTTGCCGACGATGACGCCGGAGATGACGGCGTTTTTCACGCTGATCTCGGCCTTGAGGATGCCGCTGTGCGCGACCACCAGGGTGCGCTGCAGCTCCACGCGACCGTCCACACGCCCCAGCACGTGAAGGTCTTCGTCTCCGCTCAGGTTGCCGCGGATGAGGACGGACTCGCCGATGATGGTGGCGCCGTCGCCCGCCGTGGGGGTCGTTCGAATGGTCGCCATCGATCAGCGCTCCATGTCCACGTTGCCCTTGAAGACGGCGCCGTCGGCGATGAGGATGCGCGGCGCCTTGACGTCGCCCACCATGCGGCCGTCGCTCTTGAGCTCGACGCGCTCGCCGGCGGTGATGTTGCCCGTGACGTTGCCGGAGACCTCGACGTTCTTGGTCTCGATGTCGGCCTCGACGGTGCCGGAGTTCTCCACGATCAAGCTCGCCGAGAGGCCGATCTTGCCCTTCACGGTGCCGCGGATGGTCAGATCCTCGTCTCCCGTGATCTCACCGTCGATCACGATGGTGTTGCCGATGACCGTGTTCGCCATGTGTCCCTCAGATGCCTGGCGGCAGTTCGACGTCCATTTCGATGCGACCCTTGAACCGGGCGCCGTCCTCGAGGACGACCCGGGGGGCCTTGATGTCGGCCACGACGCTTGCCTCGGCGGAGAGCGACACGAGGTCGTTGGCCTCGATGTTCCCGCTCACCTGCCCGTGGACGAGCAGCGACTCCGTGGTGATGTCGGCCGTGATGCGGCCGCTCTCTTTGATGGTGAGGTGGTTCTTGAGAGAGATGTGGCCCTCTACCGCTCCCTCTATGACGAGCTCCTCGGCGCCCGCCAGGTTGCCTTTGATGGTGATGCCGCGGCCGATGACGCAGGGGTTGTCCGCCATAGGCCGGCGAACGTAGGAGAAAGCCCTAACGTGCGTCAATGAAAGACCGGATTCGGACACCGTTGCCCGTCAAGACGATCGTGATCTCCCCGTTGACGGATGTGTCCCACAGCCGCGCTCCGGCCGCCCGCCACCGCGCCAGCACCGGCGCCACCGGAAACCCGAAGGTGTTGCCGCGGCCCGTGCAGAAGATGACGTCTCGGGCGCCGGTCGCCCGGATGAACGCCTCCGTGGAGGAGGTGCTGCTGCCGTGGTGCGGGGCCTTGACCACCGCCGCCCGCACGTCCTTCGCGTAGGCGCTGCGCAACAGGAGGTCTTCGCCGAGCGCCTCGACGTCCCCGGGCCACAAAGCGCAGTCGTCGCCGCGGCAGACGCGCAGGACCAGGCTGTTGTCGTTTGCTTGAAGCTCCGGATACAGAGACGTCTTCTCCTGCGGCGCCGGCGCGAGCACCTCGAGCGTGGCCCCGTGGAAGGCGTGCCGGCCGAGGATCGCCGGGGTCGTCTCCGTCTTCGGCACCGCATCGGTGACGATGCGTTCGAGCGCCTCGCCGGAGCCGTTCGTCCAGATGACGTCGGTGGGGATGGCCCGCGCCACCGACGCCAGCCCGAGCGCGTGATCGGGGTGCGGGTGGGACAGGACCATCAGATCGATGTGATCGATGCCGCGGCGGGCGAGGAACGGGAGCACGACGTTCACCCCGGGGTCCACGCGCCCGTCCCAGGTGCCGCCGCCGTCGACGACCATGACGGCGCCGTCGGGGAGCTCGAAGACGGCGCTGTCGCCCTGGCCCACCGGCAACACCGTGATGCGCACACCGTCGGGCTCGTGCGCGGCCACCGCCACCGCGACGCCCGCGACGGCGGCGCAGGCGAGGGCGGCGCGCGCCTTCTTTTGGGCGAGCGCCGCGGCGAAGACCACGGTGCACGCGAGGAGCAGGAGGGTGAGCGCGCCCGACGGCGCGTCGACGGGGCGCACGCCCGGGAGGATGTCGCCGAAGCCTGCGGCGAGCGCCTCGAGGACGAGCGCGGTCTCGCCGCCGAGCCAGGCGAGGAAGGAGACGTGCGTGACGGCGCCGGCGAGGCCGAGGGCGAGCGCGGGCACCTGCAGGATGGTGGCGGCGGGGACGAGGGCGATGTTGGCGACGAGGCCGGCGGGGGCGACGGCGCCGAAGAGGTATGCGGAGAGGGGGAGCGTGACGAGCCCGGCGCCGACGGACGCGACCACGGTGGACCAGGCGACCCGGCGCGCGCGCGCGAAGCCGCCGTCGGGGCCGGCGGCGCGCGCGGGGGCGGTGGCGGCGAGGCCGATGACGGCCGCGTAGGACAACAGGAAGCTCGGGTCGACGACGCTGGCCGGCGACACGAGCACGGTGCCGAGGCCGGCGATGCCGAGCGCGTCGAGCGCGCGGGCGCGGCGGCCGAACAGCGGCGCCGCCAGGACGGCCGTGGCCATGGCGCCGGCGCGGACGGCGGAGGGCGGGACCCCGCACAGAAAGACGAAGGCCCAGACGCCGGCGAGCGCGACTCCCGAGGCCAACGTGCGCCCCCGCCCGCGCCGCCCGAACGACGTGGCGAGCACGAGGGCGAGCGCCGCCTGCCGCAGGAGGATCGCGAGGAGCGAGACCTGCAGACCGGAGACGGCGAGCAGGTGTCCGGCGCCGACGCGGCGATAAATCTCGCGCTGCGCGTCGCCGAGCATGGAGGTGTCGCCGATGAGCAGCGCGAGCTCGAGGCCGGCCATACGCGGCGGCAACAGCGACGCCATGCGATCGCGCAGCCAGAGGCGCATGCGGGCGAACGGCGCCGCGCGCGCGCCGGGCTCGACGACGGCGAGGGCGCCGTGGTGGACGACCAGGGCGGCGTCGATGCCGCGGGCGATGCCGAAGCGGCGCTCGTCGAAGGTGCCCGGCGAGTCCGCCGGCGCGAGCGCGTGGGGGACGCCGCGGACGCGGATGCGGTCGCCGGGCATGACGGGGTCGCGCACGCGCGCGGGGAGCGTGACGAGGAGCGTGCCGTCGAGCGCGCGATCGGGGAGCGCGCCGTCGACGTCGACGATCAAGCGGCGCGCGCCGCTCGTTCCGAAGGTGACGTCGCCGACGACGCCCTCGAAGGCGACGGCCCTGCGCCAGCCTTCGTTGCCCGGCCCGCTGTCGCCGGGGACGACGACGCCCGGCGCGGCCAGCTCGGGCGCCGGCGCGGACGACGACGGCCGGGCCGACAACAGCGAGCGCGCGCGCATGTCGTGCGCCGTCCGCTGCCACGCGCCGCCGGCCGCGCCGAGCACGAACGCGAGCGCGACGAGCGCGCCCGCCCGCGCGAGGACCTTGCCGGTGAAGAGCGCGGCGCCGGCGGTGACGAGCGCGAGCGCGGCGAGGGGCCACGCGGGAGCTGCCGTGACGAGACCGGCGAGCGCTCCCAGCGCCGCGGCGATGAACAGCGGGACCGTCGGCGACCGCACGCGCGCCGTCTTACTGTGGGCCCCCGCCCGACGAAACCCGCTCGAGCGCGCGGCGCGCCGGCGCCCCCCACGCGTCGTTGCGCGGGCTGAAGCGCGTCACCGCAGGACGCCGTCGGCGCGGGCCTTCGCGAACGCCGCCGCGCCGGCCTGCTGGATCTCGGCGCTGGTCTTTTCGGGCCCGCCGTTTTCGATGCCGGCGGCGGCGCCGGAGCCGGGGAGCACCGTGTAGGTCACGCCGCCGTCGATGCCGATGTTCGGCCCCGCGCGCTTGTCGAACACTTGCGCGAGAGCGAGCAATCCCTCGCCGAGCTTCATGCTCGGACCCACGTCGCCGTAGACGGCGTAGACGGACTTGCCGCCCTTCTTCACCTCGACGAGATCGCCGAGCTTGGCGCCGGTGGCCTTGGCCAACGACGGCGGCAGGACGATGTACGGGATGTTGTCCGCGTTGAGGCTCTTGTGGCCCGCCCACTTCATCGACGTCTGCGACTGGTAGTAGCGGTCGCTGCGCGCGAGCCTGCTCTTGCCGCCGTCGGTGTCGACGTTCATCCCGCCCGTGTACTGAAACGCCTTGGCCTTGCCGTCATGCGTGGGCACGAAGGAGACGGCGCCCGCGCCGGAGTAGCGCCGGTTCAGCCGCTGCGCACCCGACAGCGCCGAGCTGCCCGCGGGCATCGCCGACAGCGTGTCGCCCGACGCCGTCAGGGCGCACGGCATCGCCGGCGCGCCCGACGTCGGCCGCGCGATCTTCTCCGCCTCCGCCAGCAGGGCGTCGAGGCCCTTGGTCTGGAGCGACAGGCTGTTGAACGAGCCGTCGTGGTCGAACTTGTCGAGCGCCTTGAACAGCGCGGCGCCTTCGTCCGCCCCGCTGATCTTGCCGTCGCCGTCGAGGTCGGCGGAGCCGATGGCCTTCGCGACGCTGTCGGAGCGCCCGACCTCCTTCGCGTGCTTCTGCATCGCCGCGACGTCGAGCGAGTTGCTCTTGAAGAACGAGAGGAAGTCTTGCCGTTTGACGACCTTGCCCATGGGGCCTCCGCGAAGTGAGCTTCGGCACACGCGGCGATCGTGCTCTCAGCCAATCCGCCGTGGGCTGCCCACCCACCATCGGTCGGTTGACGACCCGCGGCGTCGCACCCTCTCCCACTCGACCGGGAGCTCAGGGCTTTGCGGCGGTCTTCGGCGGCGCGGCCTCGCGCTCGAGCAGGTAGTAGCGGACGCGGCCGTCGGGCAGCCCGTAGATGTTGATGCCCGACCACTTCGTCCTCTTCGAGAGGCTCTCGATGTGGATGTACTTCACGGCGGGCAGGCTCACCTCGTGCGACCACTTCACCGAGCGCCAACCCTTGAACCTGTCGTGGAAGAACTTGACGGTGCCCTCGTAGTCGCGCGGCGACTCGTACCTCTTGTCGCCGACCTTCTTGGACCACGGCACGAGGTCGAGGCCCAGCTCCTTGGGCTCGTCCGCGTGCGCGGCCATGGGAAAGAGCGCGACGAACGCGACGGCGAGCGCGAGGGCGAGCCTGGTCATGCCGGTCATGCCGTTCCTTCTGCACCGGAAGCGCCGAGCATCGCAAGCACCAGGCGCCGCGGGACCTCGGTGAGTCGGGCGGCGGCGGCGGCGACGACGTCGTCGGCACCGAAGCGTTGGGCGACCGCACCGTCGGCGTAGCGCGCGGCGGCGAGCTGAAGCAGGGCGAGGCCGCCCCCGACGGCGACGCCGGTGGTGGACAGCACGACGTCGAGGCGCTCGCCGAACAGCGCGAGCAGCGAGATGACCACGGCCGCCGACAAGAGCGACGCGCCCGTGGCCACCGCCTCCGACGTCGAGCCCGCCATGAAGATCGCCACCGCCAGCGCCTCCCCCACGAAGAGCACGGCGGCGAACGCCACGCCGGCTCCCGCCAGGGGAACGCCGGCCATGCCGACGCCGATTCCGGCGGCGCCGCACAGCCCGAGGGCGGCGGCGATCGGGGCTTTGCGGCCGAGCGACGTCCCCGCCACGGCCAGGGCGACGGCGGCGACGACGAACGGCGCCCACGCGACCGGCGCGACGCGGGCGCCGATGGGGGTGACGGAGAGGAACGCGGCCGCCGCTTCGACGGCGACGCCGAGGAGCGCGAGCACGCCCGAGACCCGGGTCAGGCGAGCGGCGGGAGCGGAGGAGGGGCTCATCGGGATCGACGTTCGCGCATGGCGCCGACGGGCGCAAACCCCGTCCGCCGCCGGGCGCCGTGTGGGGGCAAAGGGGGCCGGCGGTCGGAAATTGGAGACCGCCGGCCCCACGCTCTACGTTGCGGCATGCGCCGCATCGTCGTCCCCGAGACCCGCATCTCCCGTCATGCGCTCCCCCACGCGGCACGGCTGCGGCGGCGGGGCGACCTGGGACCGCTCGGGACCGTCGCCGTCGTCGCCGTCATCTTCGCCGCGCTCGTCGCCGACGAGGCGCTCGCCGCGCCCGCGACGCTGAACGCGCTGCGCGTCGAGGAGACGCCCGACCTCGACGTCGTCCTCACCGTCGACGCCAGCGACGCGCCCACCTTCCAGGTCTTCCGCGTGCCGGGCGGCACGAGCTACGTGGTGGAGCTGCCCGGCCTCGCGCTCGACAAAATCGGGCTCGAGGAGAAGGGCGAGAAGATCCTGCTCGACGACGCCCACGTCGAGGCGCCGGCCCGAGGCGGCCCCGGGCGCGTGGTCCTCGCGTTCGCCGGCGACGTCGACTACGACGCCGATACCAAGGGCGGCGCCCTCCACATCCGCTTCAAGCACGAGGGTGACAAGACCGCGCTCCTGCGCGCGCACGAAAAGAAGCTCGAGCAGATCGAGCAAAAGCGCCTGGCCGCGCTCGATGACAAGCGGCGCGTCGAGGATGAGCGCCGGCACGCCGCCGAGGCCGAGGCCGCGCGCGCCGCCGCGCTCGAAAAGAAGCGCGCCGATGAGGAGGCGCGGCGCGCCGCGGCCCTCGAAGCGAAGCGCCGCGCCGAGGAGGAGAGGAGGGCCGCCCTCGAAAAGAAGAAGCAGGAAGAGGAGACGCGCAGGCTGGCCGCCCTCGAGGCGAAGAAGCACGCCGAGGAGGCGCGCAAGGCGGCGCTCGAGGCCAAGCGGCAGGCGGCGCTCGACAAGAAGAAGAAGGCCGAAGAGGAGCGTCAGGCGGCGCTCGAAAAGAAGCGGCAGGAGGCGGAGGCGCGCCGCCAGGCGGCGGTCGAACAGAAGCGCCGCGCCGAGGAGGAGCGGAAGGCCGCCCTCGAAAAGAAGAAGCAACAAGAGGAGGCGCGCCGCCAGGCCGCCCTCGAGCAGGAGCGCCGCGCCGAAGCGGAGCGGAAGGCCGCCCTCGACAAGAAGAAGGAAGAGGCGCGCCGGCTCGCCGAAGAGGCCAAGCGCCGCGCGGCCGAGGAGAAGGCCGCGGCGGAGGCCCGGATCGCCGCGGCGCAAGCGGCCCAGGAGAAGGCGGCGGCGGAGCAGCGTGCGCTCGAGGACAAGCGCGCGGCCGAGGCGCGCGCGGCAAAGGCGCGCCTCGAGGAGCAAAAGCGCCTCGAGGAGCGGCGCGCGGCCCAGGCGGCGGCCGAGGCGGCGGCCCAGGCGGCGGCCCAGGCGGCGGCGGAGAAGGCCGCGGCGGTGGAGGAGGCGGCGGCGGAGAAGGCCGCGGCGCAGCGGCTCGAGGAGCAAAAGCGCCTCGAGGAGCAAAAGCGCCTCGAGGAGCAGCGCCGCGAGGCCGAGGCGCGCCTGCGCGCGGAGCAGCGGCGACAAGCGGAGGCCGCGCAGAAGGCGGCCGAGCAGCGCCGCCTCGAGGAGCAGCGCGAGGCCGACGAGCGCGCGCGGCGCGAGGCGCTGCAGGCGCACGCGCCGGCCGCGGTCTCGGCGGTGCGCGAGCGTCCCCGCGGGAACAACGACTACGGCTTCGGCGGGCGCAGCATCGATCTCACGCCGCCGGCGCGGTACCAGCGCTTCACGCCCACCGGCGACGACGACGAATTCGGCGGCGGCGACGGCTTCACCGACGACGCCTTCGACGAGCAGAGCGGCTCCAGCGTGTTGTCGCAGGTCACCGTCCAGCGCACCGACGGCGGCTCGCGCGTGGGCATCCGCGTCGACTCGCGCGAGCCCGTTCAATACAACGTCGCGCGCCGCGGCAAAAACCAGCTCCTGCTCACGCTCTACAACACCCGCGCCGCCAACCTCGACGTGCGCCGCATCCTCGACGCGCGCGCGTTGCAGGCGAGCGTGCTGCGCGTGCTGCCCTCGGTGCAGGAGGACTCGCGCTTTCGTATCCAGCTCGTGATCGAGTTGCGTGATCAAGCTCCGGTCAGGATCGGGCAGGAGGGCGGTATGCTGTGGCTCTCTGTCGGCGACTCCTGAATGACCCCGGGCGACTTCTTCGAAACCATCTGTCCTCGTCTCCTCGAAGCCCAGCGCGACACCTGCGCGCGGCTCGGCGGCAGCTACGCCATCAAGCTCACCGGCGCGGGTGGCGGCACCTGGACCATCGACTTCCCCTCGGCGTCGGTGACCAAGGGCCTGAACAAGCGCCCCGATCTGACGCTCGAGACCTCGGGCGGAGAGTTCACGCGCATGATGCAGGGCGCGCTCGACGTCGTGGCGTCGTTGAAGGCCGGCCGGCTCAAGGTCCACGGCGACGCGCGGAAGATCGGCAACCTCGCGCTCATCCTCGGCGCGGGCGCCTGACGCTGATCACGACCGGAGGGAGCGGCCGCGCTTGATCAAGCGCGGCGGGCGAGCGCGATGTGGCGGTGCTCGGTGAACGCGCGGGCGCGGGCGCGCAGCGAGGGCGGCAGCAGCTCGCCGGCGAGGTCGACGGCGTCCTTGTCCCACTCGACACCAAAGCCTCGCGCGCCGAGCCACGCAGGGAGCGCGCCCGGGGCGAAGCCGAACGTGAAGGGCTCGCCGGCGCCGCGCACCACGGCGGAGATGGCGCGCTGCACGGCGCGTGGTCGATCGATGAGCGCGCGATCGAAGTACGTCATGGCGAACGGCGAGCCCGGCGCGGAGAGCGCGGCCACCGCCGCCACCGTCGACGACACGGCCTCCTCCGTCAGGTACATCGTGACGCCCTCCCAGACGGTGAGCGTGCGCCTGGACGCGTCGTGGCCGGCGGCGGCGAGCGCGGCGGGGAGCTCGGCGAGGGGCCGCGCCTCGAAGTTCCAGGGGACGTAGACCACGCGGGCGCTGCGGGCGCCGGCGCCGGCGAGCACGGCGCGCTTCTTCTTCTGCGTGGCGGGGTGATCGACCTCGAAGACCGCGGCGTCGCCGAGGGCCTCGGCGAAGCGCGCGGCGCGGCAGTCGAAGCCGGCGCCCAGGAGCACCACCTGCGCGCCGCCGTCGGCGGCGAACGCGCGCAGGACGTCGTCGATGGCCCGGGTGCGCAACTGCATGTAGAGGACGAACGGGAACAGGGGCCCCACGGGCCCGATGGACGTGGCGACGCGGATGGCGGGTGTGGCGAAGCGCCTGCCGAAGGGGTCGTCGGCGAGCCGCGCGCCCTCCGGCAACGCGGCGCCGAGGCCGCGCGCGGCGGCGACCCAGGCGGCGGTCATGCTCGGCGACTGCTCGCGCATGCGCCGACCATAGCCCTGGCCCCCGCGGGCGGCGACTGTCCGCTTTCTTTCGGGACCACGCGCCGTCGGGTACGTTGTCCTCATGCGGATCGTCGTCGTCACCACCGTCGCCGTCGCCCTGTCGTGGGGCCTCGCCGGCTGCGCGCCCACCGCCGGCGTGCTGCGGCCGTCGCACCCGCTACTCCTGAGCGAGGAGGGGCGGCCGGCGCTCGCGCCCGCCGAGACGGACCAGGTGTGGATCGACGACCCCGTCCCCGACGACGACGACCGCGTCCGCTCCCTCCGCGCCCGCATCGCGCGGGTCGCCGGACAAGAGGTCGGCAAGGGGCCCATCGTCGTCGCCGGCAAGCGCTTCCGCATGGACTGCTCCGGCGTCGCGAGCGGCATCTATGAGAAGGCCGGCGTCGCCCTCGGCGCGCCCGCCGGCGGCTTCGACGTTCGCGCGCTCTACGCGCTCACCGAGAAGAGCGGCTCCTTGCGGCGCAACGACCCCCTGCCCGGCGACCTCGTCTTCTTCGACGACACGTGGGACGCCAACGGCAACGGCCTGCGCGACGATCCCTTGTCCCACGTCGCCATCGTCGAGCGCGTCGACGACGACGGCACGGTGTTGCTCGTGCACCGCGTCGGCCGGGCCATCGTCCGCGCGCGCATGAACCTGGCGCAGCCGCATACGCGCCACGACGCGCAGGGCCACACCCTGAACCACTACCTGCGTACGGCCCAGGGCGCGACGCCGCCGAGGACCACCGCCGAGCTGTTCGTCGCCTACGGCTCCCTGCCCCTGCGCGAAGGCGTCGGCCTCGTCGCCGCGCGCTGAGCCACGCCCACACTCTCGAGCACGGCGCGCACGGCGCTCGACGTGCCCACGCGCGACACGTCGTCCACGAACGGGCCTTCGCGCGCGCCGACGTCGACGCGCAGCACGCTGAAGCGAAGCTCGCGGTGCGTGAGGGTTCGCTCGACGACGACGGGCGCGGGGACGTGCGCCGGCGGCTCGATGCCGCGTGCGACGAGGAGCGCGCGCCACGCGCCGGCGACGTCGACCCGGCTGCGGGCGCTCGGGGCGGGCGCGAGCTCGGTCGAAGGCGGCTCCAAAAGCCCACCGAACAGGCCGTCGCGCTCGCGCTTCTCGAGCCACACGCGGCCGGCGTCGTCGACGACGACCACGCTCGCGACGTGCAACTGCTTGCGGGCGCGCCTGGGTGACTTCTTCGGCAGCGACGCCGCCGTGCCCGCGGCCCGCGCGCGACACGCGCCGGCCCATGGACACGCGCCGCACGACGGCGACCGCGGCGTGCACACGAGCGCCCCGAGCTCCATCAGCCCTTCGTTCACCGGCCCCGAAGCGTCCGCGCCCTCGACGAGCGCCGCCGCCCGCGCGCGCAGCCGGTCACGCGCGGCGGGGGTGTCGACGGGGGCTGCGTCGTCGCAGAGGCGGGCGAGCACCCGGGCGACGTTGCCGTCGACGACGGCGACCCTCTCGCCGAACGCCAGGCTGGCCACCGCCGCGGCCGTGTAGTCGCCCACCCCGGGGAGCGCCCGCAGGCCCGCCGCCGTGTTCGGGAAGCGGCCGCCGTGGTCGCCGGCGACGGCGCGGGCGGCGCGGTGGAGGTTCCGGCCTCGCGAGTAGTAGCCGAGGCCGGACCACAGCGAGAGCACCTCGTCCTCGGACGCCGCCGCGAGCGACGCGACATCGGGGAAACGGGCCACGAAGCGCAGGAAGTAGGCCTCGACGACGCTCACCCGCGTCTGCTGCAGCATGACCTCGCTCAGCCACACCCGATAGGCGCTGCGTTGTTTGCGCCACGGAAGGTCGCGCCGGTTGTCGTCGAACCAGGCGGTGAGAGAGCGGCCGAGGACGCGCGCGGGCGCCGGGAGGTCCACGGCATCCTCTAGCATCGACGGCGCGCAAGAGGATCTGGGTCGCGGCCCGTGGTATCCGTGACTCGTGGGAGAAGGCGGTCCAAACGAGCCGGGCGATCGCGTCGAGGCGGCCATGGCGTCGCTCGACTCGCTCGTCGAGCACCTGCGCGGCGTGGAGAAGCTGCGCGAGAACGTCGCCGCCCTCGTCGTCGAGAGCCAGCGCCTGCGTGCCGACAACGTCCGCCTCTCCAAGGCGCTGGTGCGCGTGCAGGAGAGCGGCACCCCGCACGACGCCCTCTCCACCCTCAAGGTCGCGCAGGAAAAAGCGCAGATCTACCAACAGCAGGTGCAGGACCTGCTCGAGGTGCAGACCGAGCTCGAGAGCCGCGTGCTCGAGCTCGAGGAGCTGAACTCGTCGATGATGAGCATGTACGTGTCGAGCTTCCAGCTCCACGCCACGCTCGACCTCGCCGAGGTCATCCGCGTCATCGAGGAGATCCTCGTCAACTTCATCGGCGCCCGCAGCTACGCCATCTTGCTCCTCGACGACGACGGCGAGACCTTCCGCGTCGCGGCCGAGCAGGGCCTCGACGGCCGCCTGCCGCAGACGGGCATCCGCCCCCGCGGCGTGCTGGCCGAAGTCCTCGGGTCGCTCACGGCGTACGTGCACACCTCGGCGCGGCCGGCGCGCGAGGGCGTGCTCGCCGCCGTGCCGCTCGCCCTGGGCAAGGCGTGCGTCGGCGCCATCCTCGTGTTCGGCCTGTTCTCGCAAAAGGAGCGCCTGCTGCGAAACGACATGGAGCTGTTCTCGCTGCTCGGTGGCCACGCCGCGAGCGCCATCGTGTCTTCGCGGCTCTACGCGCGCGCCGACCGCAAGGTGAAGACGCTCCAGGCGATGCTCACCCTCCTCGAGGAAGCGCCCGGCGACGAGGCCTGATGCGCGCGTACCTCCTCGGCGGCCGTCCGCTTCACTTCCCGTTCCTCTCGGGCGTCCTGCGCTACGACTGCCCCACCTGCGACGCGCCCTGCTGCAAGGGCGCCGCCCTCGGCGTCGGCGTGTCGCGCGAGCTGGTGACGCTCGGCCACGCGCAGCCGCGGGCGCCGATGTTCGCGGTGCCGACGTTCTTCCACTCGCCGATGCTCGCGGTGCAGACGCCCGCCGAGCGCTGTTGGTTCCTCGACCGCAAGAACCGCTGCCGGCTCGAGCGCGTCCTCGGCCGGGACGCGAAGCCGTCGGGCTGCCGGCTCTTTCCCTTCGTCCGCTTTCGCACGGTGGGGGAGGCCGTGGCGGTGCTGCCGGACTTCACCTGCCCCATCCAGGTCGCGGACGCCGCCACCGAGCACGGCGCCACGAGCCACGACGAGATCGCCCTCGAGATCCACCACGCCCACGTCCCGCGCAACGGGCACCCGCCGCTGACGGCGCCGCGCGATCTCACGTGGAGCGACGCCGTGGTGCTCGAGCGCCGCGTGGTCGAGGAGAGCGAGCCCTTCCTGCGCGCGACGTCATACACGCCGTACGCGGAGCTTCAGGTGCAGCTCGCGCTCGCGTTCCTGGGCATCGACGGAAAGCCCGGGGCGATGGCGCGCGTCGAGGAGACCGCCCGGAGGTTCCTCGGCGTCACCGAGAAGCCGAGCCACGGTTTGGTGCGCGATCTCGTGGGGCTCACCGGCACGCTGCGCCTGCAGGCGAGCGCCCTGCCCCGCCGCGAGATTGCCGGCGTGCTCGTGGCGCTCTCGGTGCTCGGCGGCGTCGCGGAGGCGATGCGCGGGGCGGTGCAGTCGCCGCGCACGCTGACGTCGATCTTTCAAAACCAGCTCCCGTTCCTCTATGCGCTGGCGCACCTTGGCTCGCGGCCGGCGGTCCGCCCCGGCGTCTCGCTCGCGACGGCCGCGCGCGACGCGGGCGCCACGCGCCAGGCGAGCCTCGCGGTGCTCGCCGACATCGAGAAGAACGGCCGGCGCGCGGTCGCCGACACGCTCGAGGACCTCCTGCGCAAGCAGCACGAGGCCTTCGCGCCGCCCCTGTCCGCCGACGCAGTCGCGATGCTCCACCAGCTCGGCACGGTGCTCTTGCGCGCCTGCAGCTTCGTGCCGGTGTAGGCGCCTACGGATCACATTGCGCGTCAGCCGCCTCGGCGAGCGCGACCGTGTCCGCCTGCGCGGCCGGGAGCACCACGGTGAAGCACGCGCCGGCGCCGGCGGCCGTGCGCACCGCGAGCTCACCGCCGAAGCCGCGCACGATCTGGCGGCTGATCCACAGGCCGAGCCCGGTGCCGACGTCGGCGCCCTTGGTGGTGAAGAACGCCTCGAACAGGCGCGCGACGTGCTGCGGGGGGATGCCCGGCCCGCTGTCCTCGACGTCGATGACCACCGAGTCGCCGTCGCGCCGCGTGCGCAGCCGGATCTCCTTCGCCGTCGCCTGGCCCGCCATCGCCTGCGCCGCGTTCACCACCAGGTTCAGGAACACCTGCGAGAGCTTGCCGGGGTTCACCCGCACGTCGACGCCGGCGGCGAGATCGTCGCGGACGGACGCGCCGTGCTTCTTCACCTCGGCCGCGGCCACGCGCAGGGCCGAGCGCACCACGTCGTTCACGTCGACGCACGCGGGAGGGACGCCCTCACCGGACCGCGCGAGCGACTTGAGGTCGGCGGCGATCTCCTTGATGCGCTCGGCGCCGACGATGCCGTCGTCGAGGGCCTCCTGCAGCTCCGCCAGCGCGTTGTCCGACGGCTCCCTCCCGCTGCCGAGCTCGGCCAGCGCCTCCTTCGCGAAGCCGAGCGCGCTCAGCGTGAACGCCGCCGGGTTGTTGATCTCGTGCGCCACGCTTGCGGCGAGCTGCCCGATGCAGGCCAGGCGCTCCGCGGCCACGACCTGGCCGAGCAGCCGCGCGTTCTCGAGCGCGAGCAGCACCTGCGACGCGAGGACGCCGGCGCGCTCGACGTCGTTGTCCGAGAACGCGGGCCGCCCGGCGCGGCGCAGGTTGAGGACGCCCACGGCCCGCTCGCCGACGACCAGCGGGTAGACGATGCTCGAAACGCCGTCGTCGTCGACGCGCAGCACGGGGGCGCGGTCCACGAGCACCTGCCCCGCCACCCCCTCGCCGGGGGCGATGACCGCGCCGGCGCGCTCCGGGCAGCTCTGCGCGCCCGCCTCGTAGGCGACGTACACGTCGCCGGCAGGACCGACGAGCATGAGCGAAGCGTCGGCCGCTGCCATGACGTCCATGGCGACGTCCACGATGTGATGAGGCAGCCGGGCGTCGGGCGGCGACGCGAAGATCACCTGACACGCGCGATACAGGCTGGTCGCCGAGCGCAGGCGTTTGCGCTCGAGGGCCCGGTCCACCGACGACAAGAGGTGATCGGTGACGAACGGCTTCTGCAGCAGATCGAACGCGCCGGCCCGCAGGCAAGCGATGGCCGTCTCGAGGTTCGCGTGCCCCGTGCTGATGATGACCTCGGTGTCCGGCGCCGTCGCGCGCACGTGCTTGAGCACGTCCAGGCCGCTGAGCCCGGGCATGCGGATGTCGGAGAGCACGAGAATCGAACGCGTCGCGCCCGAGCGCCTCCAGCGCCGCCGCGCCGTGCTCCGCCATCACCACCTGGAGTCCGGCGTCCCCGAGCTCCCACGCGAGCATCTCGCGCATACCGCGTTCGTCGTCGACGACGAGCACCTTGCCGCTCAGCACGGGGGCACCTCTGCGGCGTCGACGACGCACATCAGCTCGGCGAACGTGAACGGCTTGTGCAGCACGCTCGAGGCGCCGTGGGACAGGCCCGAGGCGATGTCCGCGTCCATCTCGGGGCTGCCGCTCATGAGCACCACCCGCTGCTCGCCCCGCGCGCCCTTGATGCGGCGCACGGCCTCGGCGCCGCCGAGGACGGGCATGTGCACGTCGAGGATGACGAGCGTGAACGGCCCGCGCTCGACGTGCTTCACCGCCTGCAACCCGTCGCAGACCGCGACAATCTCGAAGCCCATCGGCTCGAGGAGAAACCGCATCGCGTCGCGCTGCCCTGCCTCGTCATCGGCGATCAGGATCCGTTTCATGCTGCCGCCGTCATCGCTGGCGCTGGCGGGAGCGAGACGACCATCGTGGTGCCTCGCCCCTTGGCGCTCGTGAAGTAGATGGCTCCGCCGTGCTGCTTGACAATCTCGTGCACGAGGCTGAGCCCGAGGCCGGTGCCCTTGCCGACCTCCTTGGTGGTGAAGAACGGGTCGAAGATGCGGGTCCGCAGGGCCTCGTCGATGCCCGTGCCGGTATCGGAGACCTCGAAGATCACGTGACCGTCCTGTTGCCTCGCGCCGATCGTGAGCACGCCACCCTCGGGCATCGCGTCGAGCGCATTGGTGCCGAGGTTGACCATCACCTGTTGGATCTGGGTGCGGTTGCCGTGCACCGGTGCGGTCTCCGAGAGCGCGCAACGCAGCTCCACTCCCTGCGGCCGCGCGCGCGCCTCGAGCAGGGTGACGGTGGCCCGCGCGATGTCGGAGACATCCAGGCCTTCCATCTCGCGCTTGCCGGTACGCGAAAAGACGAGCAGCTCCTGCACGAGCGAGCGACAGCGGAGCGCTTCCCGGACGATGGACTCCACGGGCATCCGCAAGGGGTCGTCGGAGCGAACGCGTCGCTCGAGCCCTTGTGCGAACCCGAGGATCACGCCGAGGGGGTTGTTGATCTCGTGAGCGACACCGCCGGCGAGCTGCCCGATCGCGGCCATCTTCTCCGAGACCAGCGCGCGCGCCTGTGCCTCCTCGAGCCCTGCGACCATCGCGTCGAAGGCGCGGCCGAGCTCTTCCACCTCGCCGCCGCCGAGCTGTGCCGGCGCGCGGACGTCGAGGTCGCCGTCGCGCAGCCGCCGCGCGGCGCGCGCGAGGGCCGAGATCGGGCGCGCGATGCGCGCCGCGAGGAGCCAGGCGATGAGCGCGACGAGCGGCAGCACGAGGAGGGTGCCGGCGGCGACGAGGCCGACGTAGTAGCCGCCGCCTCCCATCACCTCTTGCGGGACCCACACCATGGCGCGGAGCGGCGCGGCGTCGAGCCCGGGGATCCGATCGACGTAGAGGAAGACGGGGACGTCGAGCTCGCCGCGGGCGACCGGCTCCACGAGGACGTCATAGGGCTGATACCCGAGGTACCCGGGCACGCGCAGCGTCGCGATGGCGAACCTGGCGGCGGCCTGGTGCACGTCGACGGGCGCGCCCCCCTCGAGGACGGGCGCGATGAGCTCCTTGGCGGCGTTGTGGGTCGTGGCCTCGACGACGCCGGCGGGACCGTAGAGCGCGACCTCTGCGTTGGTGGCGCTGCCGATCTCACGCAGGAACGCCGCGTCGAGGAAGCGGCCGAGCACGAGCCACCTGCCCGGGCCGTTCGGGTCGAGCGGCACGGACACGGTGAGCGCCGCGCGCGTCCCGCACACGGTGACGCCGCGAGCGACGCCGGACGCGGAGCCCAGCGGGACCTCGTCGGGGGAGCACGCGCCGGCGGAGGCGTCGACGGCGCCACGGCCTCCGTCGACGACGGCCCAGAAGCGCCCCGCGTCCGCGTACGCCTCGAGCTCCTTCCTGTCGCCCGCCGAGATCGTGGGCGGAAGGAGCTTGGCCGCCTGCTCGAGCATCTCGTACTGGAGCTCGACGAACGTCCTCACCCCGTGCTCGTTGCTCGCGCGGAGCCATGTGCGCGCCCCGTAGCTGGCCATCTTCAGGTTGATGCCGTGGCCGGCCGCCCCTTCGAGCAGCGTGGTCAGGAGAACCCCCCCGACAATCGCCAGCACGAGCTTGGACCGGAGCCTCATGCCCGACCATCGGCACGCCCTGCCGGATCCTGAAGCCGCTGACGGCGGTGCCGGGGCCGAGCCGTTGACACCGTCCCGGTTCGTTCGCACACTCCCCGGCGTCCGCGGGAATAGCTCAGTTGGTAGAGCGTCAGCTTCCCAAGCTGGATGTCGCGGGTTCGAATCCCGTTTCCCGCTCCAGCAAGCCCCGATTACGTCGGGGCTTTTTCTTTGCCGCCGAGCTCCGGCTGACTCCGAATTCGCGTGGGACAGGGCCAGTCCCACGTGAAGTCCCACGTCGAGGACGTCCTTGAAGGCGGCGGCGTGGGCCTTGGCCTTCTCCTCGTGATCGACGTGGGAGTAGAGCCGGGTCATCTCGCTCGTGGCGTGGCCGATCATCGCGCGGGCGACCGTCTCGCCGTTGGCGCGGCGGAGGAGGTCGTTCGCGGTCCGCCGCAGGGCGTGCGACGAGATCGTCTTGTCGATGCCGGCGACCTTGCAGCAGCGCAGGAGCGGCTTCCGCAGGATCGACGGCTGGCGGTACGTGCCCTTCTGCGACGGGAACACGAGGTCCCGCTGCACGTGGCTCACGTCCTTCACCCGCGGCAGCGGGTTCTGCGCCTGCCACGCCTGTGGCGCCGAAGCAGCTCGACGACGACGGGCGCGAGAAACACATCTCGCCTCGTCACCTCGGTCTTCGGCGGACCGACGACGCCGCCGACCTGGCTGCGCACGATGCGCAGCTTGCCGGCACTGAGGTCGATGTCCTGCCACTCGAGCGCGCTCACCTCACAGAAGCGCATGCCGGTGGACACCTGCACGACGACCATCGCGCCGATGTCCTCGGTCTCGTGCTTCGTCGCGTCGAGCAGGCGTTGAAGCTCGCCGAGCGTCAACGCGTCCTTCTCGACGAGCGCGGGCCGGGGCTCACCGCCGACGTGATCCCCGAGCTCAAACCGTAGACCCGCCGTCGGGTCCGTCGGCAAGTCCCGCATGATCACGGCGCGCTTCACCATGGCGCGGAGCGTCGCCCACGCGCTGTGAAGCGTTGCCTTGCGATAGAGCTGCCCGTTTTCCTGCCGCAACTTCGCCACCTTCTCCATCCACGTCACGAGGTCCGACCGCTTCAAGCGGATGAGCTCGAATCCGGCCGAGGTCGGGAAGGACGAACCGTTCGAGATCGTGGAGGCGTTTTTCGACGACGTGCTTTCGGGTCCTGCCCGTCGTCGCCGTATGCTCGAGCCATCGCGGCGCGAAGTCTCCAAGGGTCTCTTTGGTCGGCATTCCGCTCAAGTCGCGCTCGGCCTGTTCCTTCAACTGGGTGCAGATCGCCTGCTGAGCACGCCCGCGTGAGCGTGTCGATCGGGTAGATGATCGATTCGCCGGTGGGCGAGGCGTGCGTTCCTGGCGCCATGAACAAGCGCATCTCCAAGAAGAAGCCGCGGAAGGTGAAGAGAGGATCGCAGATGGCGCGAGTCGAGGTCCACGACGACGTCGAACGCGCCGCTGCTGAGGCGGCGATCAGGGCTGTGCGGGAGGGCCGCGAAGCCATGAAGGCGGCGCACGACCCCAAGACCTACATGGCGGCGTACGCGAAGGTGTACGCGGGCGCCGACGACGTCGCGCGCGCCGCCCTCGAGGGACTCGAAGCCGAAGACGACGAGGAGCCCGACGTCGTCGTTATCGACGGCGTCACATTGCGGGCCGTCCTCTCCTGCGAGGCGACGTAGGTGTGAGGCAGCGTCACTCAACGGTGGATGCGCCTCCTCGACCGGCAGCGGCCGCTCGCGGCCGCGGTCCGCCTCGTGCTCCTGCCGCGGCGCCGCCGCCGGCGCTGAGGGCGTTCCGAACGGTCCTCGCTGTACAGCCGGGCTGGTTGGCCGTTGCTGGCGTGCCTTGAGCGCAAGGCGCTGCTACGATTGGACATGGCTATCCGTGGACGTGTCTCCAACGGCCGCATCGTCGTCGACGAGCCGACACTACTCCCCGAGGGTACAACCCTCAATCTCGTCGTGGACGATGAGGGCGACGACCTCGACGCTGAAGAGCGCGCCGCATTGCAGGCGCACCTCGAGAAGTCGTGGCAGAGCGTCGGAGCTGGGCAGGTCCGTCCCGCAGAGGACCTCATCGCAGAGCTTCGCGCGCGTCGATGAAGAAGCGCCGCGTCGTCACGACACCGGAGGCTGACGACGATGCCCGCAGCATCGACCTCTGGTGGATGAAGAACAGGACGGCCGCGCCGAACCTCTTCGTCGAGGAGCTCGCCAACGCTGTGGAGTTGCTCGCCGTCGAACCGGGCGTCGGCATTCGCTACGCGTCCCGCGCAATTCCCGGGCTGCATCGGATGCTCCTTCGCGCGAGCCGCTACCACGTCTACTACACGTACAACGACGACATCGTGGCCATCGTCGGCGTCTGGGGCGCCACCCGCGGCATCACGCCGGCCTTCCGCAAACGGGCCGTGTCGACGAGCTCGGCGCTCGCGACGCCGGAACACCCGACGACGGTTCCGGGCTACGAGAACCGCAACCGGCAGACGGTGGTGCGCGCCACCGGCCTCGCTGGCAACGATCACCTGCAGCGGGTCTCCGAGCTCCGCTGCGGCGACTGCGGGCACAGCTACGGGTCGAACGGGTCCGACAACCACCAGCGCAAGTGCCCGAACTGCCAGGGCGGAGCGCCAGGGCTGCCGCTCAAGTGAAACCCCTCCGGCTCGACGGGGAGCGGCGGGGCTGGCATCGTTCGCACTGAGGGGAACGCATGCCGACGGTGATGCGCAAGGTGCACGGCCGACGTATCGTGGAGCGGTTTCGAACCCAGCGACACGTCGACGCGCAGGCCGCGTTGAATGTCGCGCTCTCGCAGATCGACGAGTTCGAGCGTGCGCTCGGTGCTGCGCTGCCGAAGAGCATGCGCGGCACGGTGAGCGAGCGCTGTGGCGAAGCGCGATGCGCTCTCCAACGATGTGTGTTGAACGATCCGTTCTGGTCGGCGCTGGACACCGGCGACGCCGTCGGTGCTCCGTGGGACTCGAACGAGGAAGCCGATGATTTCGATGGCGTCGAAGCTGCGCCGATGACAGGAGCTGCGCCAGCGGGGCGCGGGGAGTAGCGCTCGTGTCTACCGATGCCGCCCTTCCCTTTGAGACGGCGTGGAAACACGTCGACGAGCTACACGCGTCGGCGAAGCTCGTGGTGCAGTCGTCGGCGGTGCATCTTCTCGATATCGGCAGTTCGGACCCTCCCCGAGAGGTCGAGCCGCTCTTCGAGAAGAACCACCAGCGGAATAGCCAGGTCGCGGTCCGGCGTCTTCTACCCGCTCCACGCAGCCCCAGTTCCGACTGAGGTCGCGTTTCCCGTCGGGGTCGCGCTCTTCGTCTTGCCCCTCGCTGGCATCACGCTCGCGCGCCGCGCGCAGCTCGCGAGCGCGGACCCATCGCTCGCCAAGCGCTTCGCCGTCGCCGCGCAGATCGTTGGCGTGGCCTGGTATGTGCTGCTGCTCGTCGACTACATCGTTGGTGTTTGGATGCACGGCACGTTCTGGACCCAACACGGCTTCCACAGCGGCCGGCCGCTTCGACGCGGTCGCAGGACCGTGCGACCCGAGCTTGTCGACCGCGGCCCCGTACCCCGCCAGACGGCAGTACCCACTGGCGTCGTGGCCTCGTGGCGGGAGAGCGCGCGCGACGAAGCCGCCGCGGTCGTCGCCTTCGCCGATCTCGCCACCGACCTCGTCGCCGTGGGCGCGCCCGACGCCTTGGTCGCCCGCGCACGCCGAGCCGCCCGCGACGAAGAAAGCCACGTGCGGCTCTACACGGAGGCCGCGGCGTCGGCAGACGGGCGCTTGCTGACGCCCGCCGACGTGCATCCCCGTCCACGCCGTCGCAGCCGCTTGAGAACACTCGCGCTCGGCGCAAGTGATGCAGAGCCCCGCGCTGGCGCGCAACCCGTCAGTCAATCGGACGCGCCGCGTCGTTGGGCGAATCGACGGCAGTATCGTCGGCGTTCATTCGCAGGGGCCTCACTGCCGATCGCTCTGGAGGCACCTGCTTCCTGCGCGCGGGTCGCGAACCAACATCGGGCCCTCGACGGCGAGGCAGACGGCCGCGTGCGCTCAGGTCACGGGGTCTCATCCACCATCCGCTGGAAGTCATCGCGGACGGACAACATCGCCCTATCGAGGTCGTCCCGCCGGTTCTCGGCAGCGCCCACCCGGTTCTCCCAGGCAGCGTGGCGAGGGTTCGGGTAGAACGGCGAGCCCGGCCGGTACTTCTCGAGCGTGTCGACGAGCGCCGGGTGGTTTTTCACCCAGGCATTGAAGTCTCTGTCACCGTGCTTGTCGCTCGTGTCCACGTTGGGCAAACCGTCAAATTTCTGGGACAGCACGAGCCTCGCTTGCGCTTCGGAGGCGACCACAGACGGCGTGCGGCCGTACTTGTCGGGCGCGCCCTTGGTGATGCTGTCGAGCTCGGCCTTGCTGAGGACGCCGGCGCGCTGCAGCTTCTCCGCGAGGTGGTTGCGCTCGTCGATGTCCGCCGCGTGCCTTGCGGCGGCGACGCTCGGGGCCATCGCGGGCATCGGCGGCTCCGAGGCGCGCGCCTGGGCGCCCACGACGCCCTTGCACTTCAGCGCGGCGAGCCTCTGCTCGTTGCCCGCGGCCATCGTGGCCGCGCTCGGCGGGATCCCCGTGCCCGTGCCGGCGTCGCCGGGGTTCACGGCCCCCTGCTGCAACACCCGGAGGCGGTCGAGGCGCTGGCCGGTGGTCAGGGTGCTTGGTCCCGCGAGGGTCCCGGTTCCGGAATCGCCCGGGTTCATGGTCCCTTGCTGCAGCCTGCGCAGGCGCTCGAGCTGGTCGGTCGCAGGGTTGCTCACGGCGTTGAAGCTGCTGGCCACGGTGTCCTCCAGAGTGTGCCCCGGTTATCGAGGCGATCCGGGGCGCCGGACTTAGCGCTGCTGGCCGATGCGAGAAGGTGCGCGCAGGTGCTCACCCGGTGCCCGCGCTCGGCCGCCCTATGCAGACGCGTGGCAGTCCGGCGTGCACGTCGACGGGCCGAACCAGGCGCCGGATCCCGCGTCGCAGTCCTCGTCCGGAGAGTCGACGATGCCGTCGCCGCACAACGGCGCGGTTGTGGCGACTTCCACCTTGTACGCCACGGAGTCGCTCGCTTCGGACAAGCACGCCGTTATCGGGCCGGTCGTCCCGAGCGCGGAGACAGCGCGTCGCCGGTCGACGCGGACGCCAGCAGAGAAGCTCCGGGTCGTCGTCGACGCCAGCAGGCTCAGCGACGGCGACCTCGGTGAGCTCGTCCGCCGCGAAGGATTGCACGAGGCCCAGTTGAGGGAGTGGCGCGAGGCGGCGGAGATGCGTCTCGCTGCCGTTCCTCAACGACGCCGAGGCGGCGAACGACAACCTCGACCTCGGCAGCGGCGCCGTCGAGGCGACGTGCAAGACCCTCGTGACGCAGCGGCTCAAGATCAGCGGCGCGAAGCGGTCCCGCGAAGGCGCTCGTGCGATTCTCTACGTGCGTTCCCTCGCGCAGAGCGGCCGCCTCGACGACGCGCTCGGATTCCATCATGCGCAGAGACTCAAGCGTGCCGCGTGACCAGCACGTGAGCTGCTCCCCTCGGTACTTGCGCCGTGGCTCGACTCGCGATCACTGCTTTGACGGAGGTCGGTCTCGCCGCACACGGTCGGATTCAGGCGCAAGGGGTCGATTGCGTTGGAAAGTCCGATCAGGCGGCACACGTCGATGCTCGGGTCCGCGGCGTCTCACGGCGCGCGTCGAGGAGATTGCCGGAACAAATCGCTTTGCGAAAACGCCACTCGGGGCGCCCATTCTACCGTTCGCCGAAATTGTGCGTGGCGGAATTCACGCGGGAGCGAGATCGCACGCATCGATACGGCGGCAGTCCTTACCCTTTTTCATGGTGCTCACTCCTGACCCCGTTTCGAAGCGATGGCCAGTGCGCATGACCTGGCGCGACGTCCTTTTCCTGCACTGGATCGTCGATCCTGCCGAGATCGCGTCGCGGATCCCCCGCCGCCTCTCCCTCGACGTCTATCAGGGGCGCTGCTTCGTGGGTGTCACGGCGTTCACCTCATTCACGTCACCGTCATACCCGGCGTTTGGTGCCGGCGGTGACCAGCCGCAGAGCGCGGCAACGCCGTTGTTCGCAAACATCCAGGTGCGAACCTACGTGAGGTACCGCGACACCCGCGCGGTCTGGGTGCTCTCTCGCAGTCTGGGACGAATTCACACCGCGGCCAGGACCGACGAGTTCACGGTGTTTCCGGTCGCCGCAGGGGTCGGCGCCGGCGACTCGAAGGAGCTCTTTGTCGGGGTCGGGCACCGCGGTGCGCCCCCCCACGTCCTCGACGTGCTCTGCGAGCCGTCCGGTCGACTGGCCAGCACGGCCCCCGGGAGCCTCGAAGGCTTCTTCGCGGACCGGAGCGCCTACTATCACGGTGACGAGGACGCGGTCTTTCGCGCCACGCTCCGGCACCCGGCCTGGCGGCTGGAGAGCGCGGCGGTCGACCTCCGCCGCATCGACATCGGCATCGAGCTGCCGGACGTGGAACCAATCGCCCACTGCGGTCGTTCGGTTGCCGTCGAATACGTCGGCGACGAGGTCGCTTGGTACCGTCACACCGTGTGGCCCGAGGCGCCGGCCGCGCAGGCGCCGGCGAAGCCGGCTCCTGCTCTCCGCGCAGACCTCTCCGAAAGTTTGCCGGCCGCCCAGGAGCTCTCCTTCAATGACGGCGAGCAGGCGCTGTCCGTCCACTTCCCGCTCGCCTCCGGCGGGTTCGACATCGCCGACTATCGCCCGCCGCCGGGAGACAGCATTCAGTTCGACATCGACCCGATGCTGGACGACACGACGAGCAATCCCTGGGCGGCGTCCGGCGAAGACGAGGGCGCGTCGCTCGTGATGGCGCCAGGCAGCGCTCCCGTCGAACGTCGGAGCTGCTGCGCGCGCTCCGAGAACGAATCCATCGTGTTCACGCCCCCTACGACCAAACGCGGCGTCCAGCCGCCGGCGTTCGCCACCGGCGGGCGGGAGCTGCCGTCGGACTTGAGCGGGCGCATCATCGGCGGGTTCCGCATCGGGAAGCTCATCGGTCGTGGCGGAATGGGGGCGGTCTACGCCGCGATCAGCCCGGCGGGCCATGAGGTGGCGTTGAAGATCCTCGCCGAGCGCACGACGGATGCCCAGGCGATCGCGCGGTTTCAGCGCGAGGCACGCGCCGGGATGGTTGTCGACGACGTTCACGTGCTCAAGACGATCGGGACCGGATACGACCGGGGCCACCACTTCATCGCAACCGAGCTGGCGCGGGGTGGGAGCGTGCACGATCTGCTCGCCATCGTCGGCCGCATGCCGGTTCTTCTCGCGGTCGAGATCGTCGGACAGATGCTCGAAGGCCTGAGGGCCGTTCATGCGACCGGGCTCATTCACCGTGACATCAAGCCGTCGAACATGCTCCTCACCGGAGATGGTCTGCTCAAGTTGGCGGACTTCGGCGTCGTCAAGGCGCCGGACGATCAGGCGCTGACCCAGGCGGGGACCGTGTACGGAACGCCGCGGTACATGAGCCCGGAGCAGTTGCTCGGGCTCTCGCTCGACCCACGGAGCGACCTCTTCGCGGTCGGTACGGTCTTGTTCGAGCTGTTGACCGGGCGCAGTCCGTTCGGAGCTGAAGGCGGCCTCGGGGCGATCGCCATTCGGGTCACAACGGCATGCCCGCCGGAGATCTTTCTGGATCTGCCGACTGCACCCGAATTGCTGGACATCGTGCTGCAGCGTCTGTTCGCACAGAGGCTCGACGATCGCTATCAGTCGGCATCCGAGGTCCTGTCTGCCTTGGAGCCGCTCCGCGACGTCGTCCGTCGCTGTTGCCCCGACGTCGTTGCGCGCGCGCTCGGCGAACCGCACCGGGTTTGTCTCGCGCTCCGCGAGAGCCAGGCGGCGGCCGAGCGCGCGTGGGCGCGATCCGTTGGCGCGGCGGAGGACAGCAGGGGGGATGGTCGTCAGGTCTCGGCCTATGCGCTCTGGCGCGCGCAGCAGCTCGCAGGCGCCGACGCATACGGCGATCACATGTCCGAGGCTGCGCACAGCCGCCTCGGTGAAACCTGGTCGAAAGAGGTCAATGACCACCTGGCCGACGTTGAAGCGCAGGCGACAGGGTCCGATGGAGTCGCGACGGCCATGCTGTGGCGCGTGGGTCTCCTCTGGTTCGAGCTGAGAGTCCCTGCTCGAGCGGCGCTGTTTCTGCGTCGCTACCTGCGTCGCGTGCCGAGCGACGCCCGGGCGCGCGCGCTCCTCCAACAAGTGACGGGCGCCGACCCCGCGATGCCGTTCACGCACCTCGAGATCGCAGCGCACGCGGGGTAGTCGCCCGCGTCGCGCGCGCCGCAAGCCCGGTCGAGCTCAACGACACGGTCGCGATCGAGCCCGCCTTCGTCGTCGACAACACCGTGTCGACGTCAATCAACAAGACCAGACGGCATCCGAAGACAGTGTCGCGATTTCAATTCGCGTGGTGGCAATCCGCGACGTGATTCGCCTCGCCCGAGCACGGCCAGCACGGGTCTGCGCCGCCGCCCACCGTTTCGCGCTCCGGCACACCTGCGAAGGCCGTGCTGCGTGACCCGACACCCGGTTGCAACGAAGCGCTCCGGGGCTGCCGAGAAAATGCGCGCCCCCCCGGGCTCAAATGGAGACCAGCGTCAATCCCGTGTGAGCGCAAATAGGCACCGCTTCTGCAACAGGGCATTCGCCACGCACACAGGCAACTGGGAGGTTCGATGCAGCGCGCTCTCTTGCTAGCAGTCACACTGTCGGTCATGTCCGTCGTTTCGTGTCGGCCCATCGCTGCCTCCGCGAACGGCGTGTCTCGCAACGCCGCCGCCCTGAGCCTGCTCGGCACGGCGGATTCGTTCTCTGTCCTCGCTGGGTCGGCGGTGACGAACACGGGTCCCACGACCTTGAGCGCCGATCTGGGTGTGAGCCCTGGAACCGCGATTACCGGTTTTCCTCCCGGACTGATTCTCCCGCCCGGAACCACGCACGCGGCTGACGCGGTGGCGGGCCAGGCGCAGAGCGACGTGACGACGGCGTACGTCACTCTCGCGGGCCAGGCGTGCGACAACGATCTGACCAGCGTCGATCTCGGCGGCCTGACGCTCGTGCCGGGGGTGTATTGCTTTTCGACGAGCGCCCAATTGACCGGCACCTTGACGCTCGACGCGGGCGGCGATCCCGCTGCCGAGTTCATCTTTCAGATTGGCAGCACGCTGACCACCGCCAGCTCCGCCTCGGTCGTTCTCCTGAACGGCGCCGATCCCTGCCAGGTCTACTGGCAGGTCGGGAGCTCCGCGACCGTCGGAACGAGCACCGCCTTCGCCGGCAACATCCTCGCGCTCGCCAGCATCGGCCTCCAGACGGGAGCGCTGCTCGACGGTCGCGCGCTCGCGCGCAACGGCGCGGTGACCCTCGACACGAACGTCATCCAAACCGACCTCTGCACCGGAGCGGGCGAGGGCGAGGGCGAGGGCGAAGGCGAAGGTGAAGGCGAGGGTGAAGGTGAAGGCGAAGGCGAAGGTGAAGGTGAAGGTGAAGGTGAGGCCGGTGAAGGCGAGGGCGAAGGCGAAGGCGAAGGCGAAGCCGGTGAGGGCGAGGGTGAAGGCCAAGCCGGTGAGGGTGAAGGCGAAGGCGAGGCCGGCGAAGGCGAAGGCGAAGGTGAAGGCGAAGGCCAGGGCGGCGAAGGCGAAGGCGAAGGCGAAGGTCAGGGCGGCGAAGGCGAAGGCGAAGCAGGTGAAGGCGAGGGTGAAGGCCAAGCCGGTGAGGGTGAAGGCGAAGGCGAAGGCGAAGGCCAATGGCCGGCGGGAGAAGGAGAAGGCGAAGGCCAATGGCCCGCCGGAGAAGGCGAAGGCGAAGGGGACCGCTGTGTGCACGGCACGCCCTGCGACGACTGGAGCGGCGCTCCGGTCTGCACCTGCGACGTCGGGTATGCCGGACCCGCGTGCGATGAGTGCGCTTGGGGCTACCAGTACAACGACGACGACGGGACTTGTTCCGCCACCTGCGCGGTTGTCGACTGCGGAGCCAAGGGGACTTGCGACGATTCGACGGGCACAGCCACGTGCAAGGTGTGCGGCGTGTAGTCGGATGCCTCGACCGGGCGGCGCTTGCACGACGGCGCCGCCCGGTCTCGCACTTGCGCTCGCCCGCACCGTCGCGCATGGCGCCGCCCGGGGCGTCGCGCGGCTGCGGGTGAAGCGCGCGCGGCGGTGACGGCGTGCGACACGCGTCCCTTGCCTCGACCGCCCGGCGTCTCCCCCGAGCCCTTTCCAACGACGGTGGCCGCGTGGGCGTCGTCATCGCCCACGGGGACGCGGGCAGCGTCTCGAAGACGCGCCCGCTCGGGGAGCGCCCACGCGCGCAGGCGTCGTCGCGCTCGCGCCACCGGTGCGCAGTCGCGGCCGGCTCCTCCCGCTCGCCGCGCCGCAGCCGAGCTCTGCAAGCTGCACCGCGTGGTGCGCCGCGACCTCGCCGCCGTGCGCCAGCCGCTCTTCGTCGCACAAGGGCGCCACGACAAGACCAATTGAACACGGAGATCGCGCGGTTCATCGACGAGGTCGCGTAGATCGTCGTGGCTCGCCTGCGCGAGCGCCGCCGCTGAAGCCGACGACGACGATGATGACGACGACGACGACGACGACGACGACGGCTCGACGCCGCGCACGCCCCGCAATCCATCGCGCCGGCCCCAAGAGGCCGCATCCGCCGCTGGAGACACGTCGACTTCGGGGCCGTCGTTGGCTAGCGTCGACGACGCCGTGAACGCACCGAGCCCACTCACCTATCTCATCGGTGCCGGCGTCGCCGTCGCCGTCCTCGCCTTTCGCTGGTCACGCAAAGGCGTCGCGCGCCCCCTGAATGTGGCCACGCTGTGGATCGTGCCGGCCATCATGATCCTCGCCGCGTGCGGGAGCATCGCCGCCGTCGTCGCGGTCGCGCGCGTGCCGATGGGCATCGCCGAGGTGGGGCTCGTGGCCGCGTGCCTCGCTGCCGGCTCGATGCTCGGGTGGTGGCGCGGGCGCTTCACGGAGATCGCCGTCGACCCCGCCTCGCGCCGCGTGACGACGGCGACGTCGGCGATGTCCATCGCGGTCATCGGCGGGCTCATCGTCGTGAGGATGATCCTCAAGATGGTCCTGTTCAACGCCGCCGCGCCCCGCTCTCCGCACGGCGCGCTGTTGAACGTCTACTTCCTGATGTTCGGCGTCGGCGTCCTCGCCGCCGCCCGCGTCGAGATGTGGCTGCGCGCGCGACGCCTCGTCGCTGCGACGCCGGCGATGGCGCCCGACGCCCCGCAGCCGTCGTGATAAGCGCAGCCGCTCCCTCAGGTCGCTGATCGCGCTGGCACGCGGGATGCTCACAGAGGAGCGATCCAAGGAGGAGCATCCCATGAACAGAGTCATCTCCACGCTCGCCACCGCCGCTTCCACCGTCGCGATCGGGCGCTTGCTTCGCCCGCGCCGCTCGAGCATCGCGGTCACGGTGCTCGGCTACTCCGCCACGTTCCTCGCCGGCGTCGCCGTCGGCGCCGTCGCCGGCTTCATGTTCGCGCCCAAGTCCGGTCGCGATCTGCGCGCGGACATCAAGACCGGCGCCCACGACGTCGGCGAGGGCATCCGGTCGACCGCGTCGGCGGTCAGCCACGCCGCACAGCGCGCCGCGAGCGCGGCGCAGGAGAGCCGGGTCGACCAGGCCGCGGACACGGTCGCCCACTGAGCGACCGCGACGCGACGACGACGTGCCGTCCCGCACGGGCGGGTTGCAAACCGCACACGCACGAGCCGCCTGCGCCGGCACCCGGACAGGCAGCTCGCGCGTGACGCGCGCCGCCGCGTCGACACGACTGTCCCGCCACACGCTCCGGCGGGCGCTGGCGCACACGCGCGAAGCGCGCGCACGCGAGCGGACGCGACGGCGCGGCGGGTACGAGACTTGCGGCTCCCCCACGAACGCCTTCGATCAGGGGTGGCAGCATGACCACAGCGGGAATCCAGTTCGAAAAGGCGGGCGCCCGTGCGACCGCCCGCAACCTCAACACGCTCTTGCTCGATCGCGTGAGCGCGGAGCCCGACACCGTCGCGTTCGACGTCCCTTCAGGTGACGGTTGGAAGCCCGTCACCTGGAGCGAGGTCGGTGCGCGCGTGCGCGACATCGCCCGCGGCCTGCGCGCCCTCGGGCTCGAGGACGAAGAGCGGTGCGCGATCCTGTCGTCGACGCGCTTCGAGTGGATCGCCGCCGACCTCGCCATCAACTGCGCCGGCGGCGCCACCGCGACCATCTTTCCGTCGGACACCGCGGCCGAGTGCGCCTTCATCGTGAAGGACTCGGACAGCCGCTTCGTCTTCGCGGAGGACGCGGCGCAGGCGGCGAAGCTCGACCGCGGCGCGCTCCCGAACGTGAAGCACGTCTTCACCTTCGATGGCACCGCCAGCGACGACGGCTGGGTCCGGTCCGTCGAGGATCTCGGCCTCCTCGGTCGCCACCTCGAATTCGAAGCGCGCGCGCGCGCGGTGAAGCCGGACGCGCTGGCGACGATCATCTACACGTCGGGCACGACCGGCAGACCCAAGGGTGTCGAGATCACGCATGACAACTGGCTGTACGAAGCGGAGGCGCTCGACGCGCTCGGCATCCTCGGCCCCGACGACATCCAGCTCCTCTGGCTTCCGCTCGCGCACTCGTTCGCCAAGGTCATCGCGGTCGCGCAATTGCGCATCGGCTTTCGCAGCGCCGTCGACGGCCGCCTCGAGCGACTCGTCGACAACCTCGCGGTGGTGAAGCCCACGTTCGTGGCCGCGGTGCCCCGCGTGTTCGAGAAGGTGTTCAACAAGGTGGTGGCGTCGGCGCACGAGGGCGGCCGCGTCAAGTCCTCGATCTTCGACTGGGCGCTCGGCGTGGGCCGGCGCATCTCGGCGCTCGAGCAACGAGGCGGCGCTCCCCACGGCATCCTCGCGCTCGAGGGGGCGTTCGCGGACAGGATCGTGTTCTCCAGGTTGCGCGAGAAGTTCGGCGGGCGGCTGCGCTTCTTCGTCTCGGGCAGCGCGCCGCTGTCGCAGGAGATCGCCGAGTTCTTCCACGCCGCCGGCGTCCTGGTCCTCGAGGGCTACGGACTCACCGAGTCGTGCGCGGCGACGTTCATCAACCTGCCCGAGCGGTTCCGCTTCGGCACCGTAGGACCGCCGCTGCCGGGCACCGACGTGAAGGTCGCCCCCGAAGACGGCGAGATCCTCGTGCGCGGGCGCGGCGTGATGCGCGGCTACCACCGCATGCCCGAGGCCACCGCCGAGACCATCGACGCCGAGGGGTGGCTCAGGACCGGCGACATCGGCGAGCTCGTCGACGGCTTCTTGAAGATCACCGATCGCAAGAAGGACCTCATCAAGACGTCGAACGGAAAGTACGTGGCGCCGCAGGCGCTCGAGGGAAGGCTCAAGCTCGCCTGCCCGCTCATCGGCCAGGTGCTGGTCCACGGCAACAACCGCCCCTACTGCACGGCGCTGGTCGCCCTCGAGGAGGTCGCGCTCCGCGAGTGGGCCGCGGAGCACGACAAGGCCGGGCTCGGCTACGCCGAGCTCGTCAAGCTGCCGGAGATCGACGAGATCGTGCACGCGGCGCTGGCCGAGGCGAACCACGACCTCGCGAGCTTCGAGACCATCAAGAAGGTCACCCTCCTGCCCGCCGACCTCACCATCGAGACCGGCGAGATCACGCCGACGCAGAAGGTGAAGCGGAAGGTGGTGGAGGCCAAGTACAAGGCGCTGCTCGACGCCATGTACGCCTGATCTCCTTTGGATCCGGCGTGTTGCGCGATCGAACGCGCCCCGCGGGAATGTGAACATCCAAAGCGCGAAACCGCCGCTGCAGGCCGAGGCGCGCGTGGAGCTCCTCGCGCGCTCGCCTGGGCGCCGTCAGAACACCGGCGCGTCGGTGCCGAGCTCCACGTGGCGCTCGAGCACGCTGGCGCAGTCGAGCGGCGCGCCCTCGCGCTCGTCGTCGTTCGGCGTGACCGTCGCGTGCAGCAGCGGCAGGGCTCCGTCGCGCAGCGCGTCGAACGCGGCGGCGTCGAGCGCCTCGCCGCTGTCGCGGGCGCCGCAGTCGACGTCGGCGTCGGCGGGGACGACGAAGAAGTCGACGTCGATGGTCGACGCGCAGATGGCGCCGTTCGGGGGCTCGCCGGCGTGGCCGTCGAAGATGGCGCCGCCTGCGGAGCACATCACGCCGAGGCGCTCGGGCTGCACGAGCTGCCGCGCGCCGTCCTTGTCGTGCGACGTGTAGCGCGCGAGGACCTGCCACGGCGCTTGGAGCGCCCGATCCTCGACGAAGCTCTGCGGCGCGCTGACCACCGTCTCGAGCTGCCAGGCGCCCCTTTCGCACGCAGCGAGGGCGAAGAGCGAAAAGAGCATCGTGAAGATCGGCGCGCGCGGCATGTGTCCTCCGCGCCGTCCCACAGCAAGTCGGATGCCGCCGCGTCGCGCGGCAGGAGCCGGCAATCCGCAGTCGCCGCGCTTGTTCCTCGGCTTCAGCCACGAGCGCCGGAAAACCGTCGCCGGACGACGCCCCATGACGCCGGTGTCGCGCGCCCGCCCCCGTGACGCGGTGCCTGCGCCTCGCGCTCCTCGGGCTCGCCGGACTCGCCGCGGCGTGCGCCGCCGCGCGCCCGCCGTTGGGAGGCGCGCCCGGCGTCGCCCGCGTTCCGAGCCAAGGGCAGCCCGCCGATCATGAGCCGCGCGCAGATCCTCGCGCAGCCCGGTCCGATCGATCACCAGGCGCGCGCGCGGATGGCCCCGGTGGGGCGTCTTGGGCGTGAGAGATCCGGATCACCGCCGTCGGTCGAACGGCGGATGCCGCGTTCCCGCGCCGTTTGTCAGCGTCGGCCTGCTTTCGCTGACGAAGACGGCGCAAGCGGTTGGATAGAAAAAGCATTCGGAGCAGCCTGACCTTTCCGATGCTGAATTGAGATGTAAGACCCACCAGTACATTGTCCTAGGTCGGCGCCAGATGTGCGGCTTGACGGGTCTCTGTCGGCTTTCTACCGGCAACATCCTATGAAGCAACACACGCTCTCCTTCTCGTGGCTTGTGGTGGTCGCTTTCATCGCCGGCTGCCAGGGCGCGCCGGGGCTCCTCACGGGGCAGAGCGCGGCGGAGAGCGCCATCGTCAACGGCGCCCCGACGACGATCGCGCAGCACCCGTGGCAGGTAGCGCTCGAGGACAACACCGGCTTCCAGTTCTGCGGCGGCTCGGTCATCGCCGCCGACTGGGTGCTCACCGCGCAACACTGCATGGAGGGCGCCGGCCAGAACAACCTGTTCATCGTTGCCGGCACAACCCGCCTGAGCCAACAGCAGAGCCAGGGGCAGACAAGCGGCGTCAACCAGATCGTGGAGAACCCGGGCTTCTCGTCTCCCGAATATGGTCACGACGTCACCCTGCTCCACCTGTCGCAGCCCCTCACCCTCGGCAGCAACGTGCAGGCGATCGCGCTCGCGACGCCCGCCGACGAGAGCGCGGGCACCGACGCCGCCGGCGTCACCGCCACGGTCTCCGGCTGGGGGACGCTGCACTCCGGCGACAACCAGACGCCCGACGACCTCCGCGCCGTCGACGTGCCCATCGTCTCGCTCAACAGCGCGCAGCAGGTGTACGGCCAGCTCTCCGCCGACCAGATCCCCGCCGGCGGCAACGGCAACGACTCCTGCCAGGGCGACAGCGGCGGCCCGCTCACCGTCGACGGCCCGAGCGGCCCGCTGCTCGTCGGCGTCGTGAGCTGGGGTCAGGGCTGCGGCGATCCGGGCGTGCCCGGCATGTACGCCCGCGTCGCGTCCTTCTCGCAGTGGATCACCGACACCATGGCCGGCGGCGGCGGCGGCGGCGGCGGCGGCGGCGGCGGCGGCGGCGGCGGCGGCGACGGGAGCTGGATGTGCGATCCGAGCTGGCTCGGCGACGGCGAGTGCGACTGCGGCTGCGGCGCCCCCGACAGCGACTGCCCGAGCCTGAGCATCAACGCCTGCCAGTACAACGACTGCGACGCGTGGCAGCCCACGCAGGGCCTCCAGGTCGACAGCAGCAATCCCACCCAGTGCGCCGGCGGCGTCTCCTCCGGCGGCGGCGGCGGCGGCGGCGGCGGCGGCGGTGGTGGCGGCGGTGGCGGCGGTGGCGGCGGTGGTGGTGGCGCCGTGTGCCCCCCGAACTCCACCCTCACCCCCGACGGCACCGCCTGCGCCTGCGACGACGGCTTCGTCCCCGATTCGGCCGGCACGAGCTGCGTCAGCGACGGCAGCGGCGGCGGTGGCGGCGGCGGTGGCGGCGATGTCACCTGCCCCGCGAACGCGAGCCTCAACGCGGACGGCCAGTCCTGCTCGTGCGACACCGGCTTCCACCCGCAGGACGGCACCTGCATCGCGGACACCGGCGGCGGCAACGGCGGCAACGGCGGCAACGGCGGCGGCGGCGACGGCGGTGGCGACGCAAACGGCGCGTCCTCCAACGACAACCCCGACAACGGCCCGCACGCCGGCGGCGGCTGCTCCAGCACCCACGGCGCCGTCCCCGGAGCCGCGCTCGCGCTGCTCTTCCTCCTCGCGCGCCGCCGCAAGCGCGTGCGCTGACCGGCGCGGGGAAAGCCCCCGCCCTGCCGACCGTCGCGACTTGGGCTAAGGTGCCGCGCCGTGGGTGGGATCGTCGCGCTCCTCGTCATCGGCTTCATCGTCTTCACCGTCGTGAAGAGCGCGGGCGGGGCTACGAGCTTCGATCGCCTGCGCAAGAGCGGCACCCCGGCGCGCGGCATCCTGCTGCGCGTCGCGCCGCAGGGCACGCGCACCGCGCGCGTCCCCGTGAGCATCGAGAACCGCCGCGTGCGCGTCGACGTCGAGATCCCCGGCCAGGCGCCCTACGAGGTCGACGCCGTCGCCAGCTTCCCCGCCAACCTCCGCGGCGACGTGCTCCCCGGCGCCACCGTCGAGCTCCGCGTCGATCCCAAGAACCGAAACGCGCTCGCCATCGTCGGCCCCGGCGCCACCTTCGCGGCCGCCCTGCTCCTCGGACCGCAGACGGCCTCCACCGAGACTCCCGCCGACAGGAGGGGCGCTTCATGAGCGGACAGCAAGTGCGATGTGAAAACTGCGGCGCCACCATGACGCCCAACAGCGACGGGCGCGTGCACGTCTGCGCCTACTGCGGCGCCGAGGTGCAGGTGGCCATCGACGGCGCGCAGATCGCCGCGGGCCTCGCGCTCGACCTCGGCGACGTCGACGCGTTCCTGGAGAGGCTCGCGGGTGCCATGACCACCGCGCTCGGCGAGCGCGCGCGCATCAAGCGCCACGGAGCGGAGATCGTCGTCGTCGAGCTCAACCTCGATCCGCACATGTTCGTGGCCAAGCGCGAGCAGAGCGGGGACGTCCGCGCGCAGTACAAGAAGCTCGTCCGCGGCGTCGCGCTCAAGACCAGGACCCACCCGCTCGACGAGTGGGTGGAGCTGTTGATGGAAGCGCTCGCCGCCCACGCCAACGAGAACGCGCGCGTGGCGCAGGCGCTGGCAGGGTTCTCCGGGGAGCGTGAATCGTGACGACGACGTCGGGGCCGCCCAAGGCCCACCAACACAAGAAGCTCGACGACCTCCCCCAGCACGCGCGCGAGCGCCTCGAGGGGATGAAGAAGCACCACTTCTTCACGAGCGACCTCTCCGTCAACGAGTTCCTCCTCGTGAAGGAGGCGGGCTTTCAGCCGCTCGGCCTCGTCATGGGCTCGAGCATCTACCACATCGGTGTGCAGCAGATTCGCGCGGGCATCGCCGAGGAGCTCACCATGCTCACGCAGGCGATGTACAGCGCGCGCGAGCTCGCCATGGTGCGCATGGAGGAGGAGGCCGACGCGCTCGGCGCCGACGGCGTCGTCGCCGTTCGCCTCGACCTCAACGTCCACGCCTGGGGCGCCAACGTCGTCGAGTTCCTCGCCATCGGCACCGCCGTGAAGAGCCTCGACAGCAGCCAGACCTACCGAAACAGCGAGGGCCGCCCCTTCACCAGCGACCTCTCGGGCCAGGACTTCTGGACGCTGTTGAACGCCGGCTACCGCCCCGTCGGCTTCGTCATGGGCAACTGCGTCTACTACGTCGGTCAGGCGCCCGGCGGGCAGCCCACCGAGAACAAGGAGCTCGACGGCATCACGCAGTCCCTCTACGACGCGCGCGAGCTCGCCATGGAGCGCATGCAGGTGGAGGCGGAGGCGATGGAGGCCGCCGGCATCGTCGGCGTCGTCATCGACGAGAACAACCACACGTGGGGCCCGAGCATCCTCGAGTTCGCCGCGGTCGGCACCGCCGTCGTCCCCATCCGCGAGGACCACCACATCGAGCGCCCGTCGCTCGTGCTCAGCGTGGGCGACTGAGCGTGGCCATCGATCTGAAGGCGAGCATCGCGCGTGTGGAGAAGGGCGGCATCCCGCTGCGCGCGGCCGAGCGCCTGCGCGAGGAGACCGACGGCCGCCTGTTCACGAGCGATCTCTCCGTGCCCGAGTTCCTGCTCACGCGGAAGGCCGAGTGCGATCCCATCTCGCAGGTGATGGGCTCGAGCATCTATCACGTCGGCCAGATCCCCGATTACAAGGGCAAGACCAGCGAGATCACCGTCATCAGCGACGCGCACCGCGCCTCGCGCCGCCTCGCGCTCGATCGCCTCAAGGAGGAAGCGGCGCTCGTCGGCGCCGACGCCGTCGTCGGCGTTCACCTGCGGGATCGCATGATCACGATGGGCGCCCGGGGCAAGGGCGGCGACGACGGCGGCGAGGTCCTCGAGTTCACCGTCGTCGGCACCGCGGTGCGCGCGCCGTGGATCACGCACGACAAGGGCGACCCCATCATCACCGATCTCTCCGGCCAGGACCTGTGGGCGCTGTCCGCGGACGGCTTCGAGCCGTGCGGCTTCCTCTTCGAGTTTTGCCGCTACCACGTGTGGCACGTGACCAAGGGCGTGTCCGCGGGGGCACAGGAGCTGCGCGCCGCGAGCGACGCCGTGGAGCGCGCGCGCTCCATCGCCGCGAGCAAGCTGTTGAAGCAGGCGGCGCATCACGAGGCCGAGTTCGTCATCGGCAGCGACGTCAGCGTCGAGGTGCGCGAGGTGCCGTGCGGGTTCGGCGGGTGCCCGCTCGACGACCTCGACGTCGACGTGAGCTGGTTCGGCACCGGCATCCGCCGCATCCCCGGCACGCGCAAGAGCGTCCACTCGGTGCCGCCCCTGCTGCTGTCCATGATGCCGCTCGGCAGGAAGAACGCCGCCGTCGTCGACGCCGAGGACGACGAGGACGACGTCAAGATCGCCGCCGAGGAGGCGGAGGAGGCCGCGCTCGAGGCGGATGAGGGCTCCGAATGAGTGACGAGCGGTCCCAGACGCCCGCCGATCGAGCGCGGCAGCCCGCCGATCTGCCGGTCCACGCGCGCGAGCGCCTGGCCGACATGCGGGCGCGCCACCTGTTCACGAGCGACCTGTCCGTGAGCGAGTTCGTCCTCGTGCGCGAGGCGGGCTTCGAGCCGCTCGGGCTCGTCATGGGCACGTCCATCTATCAAGTGGCGCCCAAGATCCCGAAGCTGTCGCGCGACGAGCCCGGACGCGAGCTCACCGACACCACCAAGGCGCTCTATCACGCGCGCGAGCTCGCGATGAACCGCATGGAGGAGGAAGCCGACGCCCTCGGGGCCGACGGCATCGTCGGCGTGCGCCTCACGGTGAACCTCTCGCTCGACCCGCGCCGCCAGGCCTGGCAGCGATACCGGGCTTGGCAGCGCTGGGCCAAGAAGCTCGGCTACCGGCGGCCGCCCAACGTGCAGATGACGGGGTACTTCTCCGGCTGGGAGAAGGTCGCCACCGCGCAGTGGAAGACGTACTGCCAGCAGATGGGATGGGCGCAGGTGACGCTCGCGCCGTGGCAGCAGCCCGGCGGACAGGCGAGCGTGCAGCTCGGCGCCAACACCGCGGAGTTCATCGCCATCGGCACCGCCGTCCGGCACAGGAGCGGCTACGCCGGCTACAAGAACAAGCGCGGCAAACCCTTTCAGTCGGACCTGTCGGGGCAGGACTTCTGGCTGCTCATCCGCTCGGGCTACCGCCCCGTCGGCTTCGTGATGGGCAACTGCGTCTACTACATCCCTCCGCGCATGCTGCAGGCGTCGGCGACGAGGAGCACCGAGCTGTCGGCGTACACGCACGCGCTGTACGACGCGCGCGAGCTGGCCATCGAGCGGCTGCAGGAGGAGGCGGAGGCCATCGGCGCCACCGGCATCGTCGGCGTCACCGTCGCCGAGCGCCAGCACTCCTGGCGCACGAACCCGTGGAACATGGGCAACGCGGCGCTCCAAAGCGGCGAGGTGCTCGAGCTGTTCGTCATCGGCACCGCCGTGGTGCCCGCCAGCGCGCGCGACGGCGACGGCGACGTGGGCGCGCCGGCGCTCGTCTTCTCCGCGCGCGACGCCGTCCGCGTCGCAGGCGAAGGGGGCGAGTGATGGCCAAGGCGGCGCAGGCGGCGCTCTCGGAGCTGTCGGTCACCGAGTTCCTCACGCTCTCGCGCATCGGCTTTCTGCCGAAGGGCCTGGTGGTGGGCTCGTGCGTGTTCTCCGCGGGCACGCAGTACGACTGGGACGTGAGCACCGGCGAGGTGACGGCGCTGTCGGCCTCCATGCGCGACGCGCGCAGGCTCGCCATCCGCCGCATGCGCAAACAGGCCGCGGAGCTCCACGCCGACGGCGTCGTCGACGTGCGCCTGGAGGTCGAGCACCACCTGTGGCGCGGCGCGCGGCAGGTGGCCAAGTGCCTGGCCGTCGGCACCGCGGTGTCCGCCGATCCGCACGCGCCGGAGAGCCTGACGCACGCCCCGAGCCTGCGGCTGCAAAACGGCCAACCCTTCGACAGCGACCTGAGCGCCGCCGACTTCGTCACGCTGCTCGCCGCCGGGTATCGCCCCGTCACCGTCGCCATGGGCAACTGCGTCTACGGCCTCGATCCGCGCGAGCTGCGCAAGCACCGCGGCAACGACGCCGAGATCGAGGTGTACACGCAGGCGTTCTTCGACGCGCGAGAGAGCGCCATGGAGCGGCTCCAGAACGATCTGTTCTCGGAGTGGCCGCCGGGGAAGAAGGACACGCCCGTCGGCATCGTGGGCATGACGGTGTCGGAGTCCACCTACGGCGGGCAGTCGTCATCGGGGCCGCCCATCGTGGAGTTCACCGCGCTCGGCACCGCCATCGCCGCGCTCGAGGAGGACGATCCGCGGCGCGGCATGCCCAAGCCCAAGGTCGTCGTCGCGCTCGATCGCTGAACTATGCGGCGGCGTTCGCGCCGGCGGCCGCCTTCACGGCCTCCACCTCGATGACGACGTTGACCCTGTCGCCGACGAGCACGCCGCCGGCCTCGAGCGCGACGTTCCAGTTGAGGCCGAAGTCCTTGCGGTCGACCGCCGCGGCGGCGGAGAAGCCTGCGCGCTCGCCGCCCCACGGATCCTTGGCGCGGCCGGCGTACTCGACGTCGAGCGCCACGGGCCTGGTGGTGCCGCGAACCGTGAGCTCGCCCTCCACGCGGAAGCGGTCCTGGCCGGGCTTTTCGACCTTCTTGGACTTGAAGGTGATGGTCGGGTGCTTGTCGACGTCGAGGAACTCGGCGCTCTTCAAGTGCGCGTCGCGCTTTTCGTCGCCGGTGTCGATGCTCGCGGCGTCGATCTCCACCTCCACCCGCGACTTCTCCGGGGCGTCCTCGTCGACGAACAGCGTGCCGCGCCAGCTCGTGAAGCCGCCGCGCACCTTGGTGACCATCAGGTGCCGGACCCAGAAACCCACGGTCGAATGTTGCAGATCAAAATCCCACGTCTCGCTCGCCATGCATTGCCTCCTGTTCCACCATCGGATGCGCGAAACCGGACCAGGTTCCGGATCTGCGTCCCCGCCTGCGGCGATCCACGCGGCCGCGGGGCCGGCTCGTGGTACATGGGCCCCATGCGCGCCCCCGCCGCCGCGTTCCTCCTCACCCTCGTCGCGGGCTGCGACCCGCCGGGGACCACCGATCAGCTCACCGTCGTCGTCGCCGCCGACCGCGCCCGCGCCCAGGAAGATCAGGCGCGGCTCGCCGAGATGCAGCACGCGCTCGACGGCGCCAAGCGCGAGCTCGACGACACCCGCAGCGATCTCGCCGCCCTCCGCGAGCGCCTCCTCGCCGCCGGCGCCATCACCGCGGACGAGGCGAAGAAGCTCGAGCGGCGCGAGCAGGCGCTCACCGCGCGCGAGCGCGCCCTGCCCGCGGCCGCGGCGGCGCCGGCGGCGGGGCTCACCCGCGCCGACGTCGAGGCGCTGTTGAAGGCGCAGGAGGAGCGCCTCCGCGCGGACCTGGCTGCCCCCGCGGGCCCCGCCGCGCCCGCCGCGCCCGCCGCGCCCGCCGCCGACGCCGGGGACGAGGACGTCTCCGCCGCCCTGGCCGCCGCCGCGCGCCTGCGAAGCCAGCGCGGCCTGCAGGAGGACGACGTGCCGCGCGGGCTCGCGCTGGAGCGGCAGGTGCGCAAGGCGCTCGAGGGCAAGCGGCACGGCGAAGCGCTCACCGCCGCCAACGCCCTCGTCAAAGCGACGGCGGACGTGAAGGTCGACACCGCGTTCGTGAAGAAGAAGTACCAGCGCGCCAACGACCTGTTGCTGTCGTCGTCGTCGACGCTGTCCGCGGACGCGAAGAAGAAGGTCCAGGAGCTGATGGGCAAGGCCGTCCGCGCCATCAGCGACGGCGACGCGCCGCGCGCCAACGAAGCGCTGAACGCGGCGTTGGACCTGCGCTAGCCGGGCCTCAGGCCGAGCGCTTCAGCTCGGTGCGGCCCTTGTCCGCGATCATCTCGTCGAGGGCGGCGGTCAGGGCGCCGAGCACGCGGCGGGTGCCGTCGAGGTCGCCGCTCGCGAGGCGGGTGAGCGCCTTGCCGACGGCGTGCTCGGGGGTGCCCTCGATCAGGAGGTCGAGGTCCGTGCCGGCCTTGCTGAGCTGGAAGAGGGCCCGGCGGCCGTCGCTCGGATCGGGGCGGCGCTCGATCAGCTCACGCCGCTCGAGCCGGCGCAGGATGCCGGTCAGGGTGCTCGGGTGGATCTGGAGGATGCGCGCGATCTCGCCGGCCGAGGCCCGCGGGAACTGCCCGACGATCCGGACAACCAATCGTTGGGGCCCCGTGATCCCGAAGCGCTGCTCCATCCGTTTCGACGTCGACTGCAGGGAGTGGTCGACGGCCCAGAGCAGGCGCATGAAGTCGAGCGTGCCGGTCAGCGACAGGTCACGGCGCCGTTCGTCGGTCACGAGGACCTCGATGGGACGGGAAGGAGCGGCCTCGGTTTCGTTTTGGGGTGCGTCCAATTTGGCTCTCCTGAGATCTGGCGGTGGGGATCATAATTGCCGAACCAAGAGCCAACGAACCAGGGGTGAGACGCATGATCTGGGGATGATCTGGGATAGATGTGTCTGAAGATCTGCACGCGCCGCGTCCGGACGCCATTTGGGCGATCCGGTGGCGACGGCCGGCGCCCGCCGAAGTGAGACAGCCACCGCGGCCGATGTGAGACAGCCACCGGCAGCCGGCCGCAAGCGAGGCGAGACAGCCGCTCAGAGGTCGAGCACCGGCCAGCGGTGGGTCCGGGCGAGGGCGCGCAGCCGGAAGTCCGGGTTCACCGCGGCCGGCCGCCCGACCACCGAGAGCATGGGGACGTCGCTCATCGAGTCGCTGTAGGCGGCGCAGTCGTCGAGGTCGAAGCCGTGGCTCTTCGCGTGGTCCTTGATGATCCGCGCCTTCTCCGGGCCGGCGACGATGGGCGGCAGCAGCTTGCCCGTGGCGAGGCCGTCGCGGATCTGGAGGCGGTTGCCGATGACGTCGTCGGCGTCGAGCACCTTGGCCAGGCGGTTCAGCAGGAAGTCCGGTGAGCCCGACAGGAGCACCACGCGGTGCCCGGCCGCGCGGCTGCGCTTCACCAGATCGAAGGCGCCCTTGTAGAGCGCGGGGCGCATGACCGAGTCGAACGCCTCGTCGGCGAGGTCCAGCAGGCGGTCCTCGGAGATGCCTGCGTAGCCGCGAAAGAGCCACTCGTTGAACGTGCCGCGATCCACCTGCTCGGCCGCGAACAGGGCGGGCACGCTCGCGAACGTCTTCAAGACCCTTCCTGCCCCGAACAGCGGGTTCTGCTGGTTCATCACGTAGAAGCGAAGCGTGTCGAAGAGGTTGGTCTTGACCAGGGTCCCGTCGACGTCGAAGTAGCTCGCGGCCATCGCCCTCCGATACCGCACCGCGCGGGGCGCGCAAGGCATCCCCGCGCGCCCCGTTGACCCCCCCGCGCGGCGTGGCACCAAGGGGGATGCAAACCCTCTTCGCCCTGGCGCTCGTCGCCGCCGCCCCGCTGTCCGCGCCCGCCGTCGAGGGTGCCGTCGGGGGCGCCGCCGGGGGCACCGTCGGGGGCGCCACGGGGGCCGCGCCCGCCGCGGGGGCGGCCGCCGGGCACTTCGGGATGCGCGCCTACCTGAAGGCGGGCCAGGAGGTCGTCGTCGGCGCGCGCACCGACATGATCGCGGTGCGCTCGTCCCTCTCCGTGGACGAAGCGGCGCGCCTCGTCGAGGCCGCCGCCGCCGCCAAGGTGCCGGAGGCCCTCGTGAGCGGCGCCAAGCTCCTGCGGCCGCACGGCCTCGTGCTCGTCGAGCTCGCGCACGCGGTCACGCGCGCGCAGATCGAGTCGCTCGCCTCTGCCGTCGCCGCGCGCGAGGGCGTGCGCGTGTACCCCGCCCTGTCGCGCATGACGGGCCGCGCCTTCTACGACGAGCACCTCGTCGTCACCGCCCTCCCCGGCCACCTCGACGACGTCGTCGCCGCCGTGATCGAAAAGACCGGCGGCGCGTTCGTGAGAAAGAGCCTGGTGCCCCACACGGCGCTCGTCACCGTCGGCGCCGCCGTCGGCTACGACGCCGTGGACGCCAGCCGCGCGCTCGCCGACCTGCCCGGCCTGGTGTCCGCGGAGCCCGACCTCTACCGCGAGCTCCAGCCGTTGAACGTGGTGCCGAACGATCCGCTGTTCGCGCAGCAGTGGCACCTCTCCCGCCAGCCGGGCTCGGACGTGCCGGGCACCGGGCAGATCTTCGCCGACCAGGCGTGGGACACCACGCGCGGCGACGGCGTGCGCGTGGCGGTGTTCGACACGGGCATCGACGTCGACCACCCCGACCTCGTCGACAACATGCTCCCCGGCTTCGACGCCGCCAACGACGACGACGATCCGCGCCCCGAGTGCTCGCAGCAGTTCGACGGCCGCGACACGGTCGCCGACTGTCCGTCGTCGGCGCCCTACAAGGAGTCCCACGGCACCTCGGTCTCGGGCACCGTCGCCGGCGTCGCCGACAACGGCATCGGCATCTCCGGCGTGTGCCCCCACTGCGAGATCGTCCCGGTGCGCTTGCTCGGCGACGTGGCCGCCAGCAGCCTGGGCATCGCGGAGACGTTCATCCGGGCGGTGGACCCGCCGTTCTCCGTCGACGTCATCAACAACTCCTGGGGCCCGGGCTTCTCGCTGTTCTTCCCGCTGTCCACGTCCGAGCAGGACGCCTTCGACCACGCGCGCGACGCGGGCCGCGACGGCCGCGGCACCGTCATCCTCTTCGCCGCCGGCAACGACACCTCGGACGTGCGCAGCGACGCCTACTCGTCGAACCCGTACGTGATCACCGTGGCGGCGAGCACCAACGTCGACGACTGGGCCTTCTACTCGAACTTCGGCTTCCAGGTGGACGTGGCCGCGCCGAGCCAGGGGCTGCCCGCGCAGCAGGACGGCTTCCCGGACGACGACTTCGGCATCGTCACCACCGACGTCGAGGGCGACGACGGCTACGCCCCCGGCGACTTCGAGACGGAGTTCAACGGCACCTCCGCGGCGTCCCCCGTCGCCGCCGGCGTCGCCGCGCTCGTCCTCGCGGTGAACCCGTCGCTGACGGCGGAGCAGGTGCGGCTGGTGCTCACGCGCAGCGCGGACAAGGTCGGCGGCGACCAGCTCCCGTGGGACGACTTCCTCTCGGCCGACGATCAGGCCTTCTTGTTCGACTACGACGACACCGGCCACGCCAACGCCTTCGGCTACGGCCGCGTGAACGCCGCGCGCGCCGTGGACCTCGCGCGGGACCCGGGGAAGGCCGGCGGGCTGTGCGGCGAAAACGGCTGCGACTTCTGCTCGGCGGAGCTGCGCTGCCTGGACCGGTGCACGAGCCAGAGCGACTGCGTCGACGGCACCATCTGCAACACCACGCTCGGCGCGTGCGAGCTGCCGCGGGACGCGCCCGCCGACCTCCTGTCGCGCTGCGCGTCGAGCCCGGGCGACGCCGCCTGCGTCTGCGGGGCCGATTGCGCCTTCTGCACGCCCACGCTCGACACGGAGTTCAACCCCGTCGACATCTGCACGACGTCCTGCGCCACCGACGACGACTGCGGCAGCGGCTTCGACTGCCGCCTGACGGAGCCGGGCGGGCCGTCCATCTGCGCGGTGGGCGACGCTTCGGCGGGGGAGCCCAACGACTTCTTCGCCTGCTTCTCGTCACAGATCGGCGCGTCCCTCGTGGTGACGACGGACGGCGGGCGCGAGCTGTGCGGCGACGTGTGCTTCTCCGACGAGCCGGGCGCGTGTCCGTACGGCTTCTCCTGCCGCTCGGCGGACTGCCAGTGCTCGGCGCAGGGGTGCTTCCAGCTCGACTGCGGCCCGGACGACGACCCCGCCCACCCCGACCCGAGCGACTTCGCGTTCCCGGTGTGCCTGCCGAACCCGGGCCACGCCGACACGTGCTCCAGCGACCTCGACTGCCAGACCGGCGATTACTGCAAAGACGGCGCGTGTCGCCTCGACGACCGCGGCGGTTGCGACATCTGCTCCGCGTGCGCCAGCGACGACGACTGCGCCGGCCGCGGCGTGTGCATCGGCTTGCAGAACGACGGCGTCGGCCAGTGCGCGTGGGCCTGCGAGGACAGCGACCCCTGCCCCGGTGACTCCGTGTGCCGCGCCGTCGACGCGCGCCACGGGCAGCTCAAGGTGTGCCTGAGCCCGGAGGGGGGCACCGACGAGGCCACCCGCTGCGACCCGAGCTACACCTGCAGCGTGGCCTGCCGCGACGACGTGCCCTGCCCCGACGGCAAGATCTGTCAGAGCGGCGCGTGCGTCGTCGACGTCACGCCCGGCGACGGCAAAAACGTCGGCGTCGCCGGCGGCGGGTGCCACTGCGGCGCGTCGTCGGGGGCCGACGGCGCCGCCGCTCTCGCGCTGCTGGCGCTCTTCGGGGCGCTCCGCCGCCGCCGCCGCCGCTGACGAAGGCGCGGGCGACTCCGCGCCGCTGCCCGTGACGACGCCGACGGACATGGGACGTCCATGCACCAGGCCCGCCTGCCCGCGGGCACCTACGTCGCGGACGTGCGCGGCGCCAGCGCCGACGTCGACGTCACGCTCGACGTGTACCGCAGCTTCGGCGCCGACGCAGGCGACCGCTGCGGCGCCCCAGCCGTTCGTCGGTCCCGTCGAGGCCGGCAACACGTGCGGCCTGCGGGACGACGACGGCGGCCCCTGCAGAGACGGCGACGACGGCGACCTCAGCGGGCCGGACCGCGTCTCCTACGTCGTCGTCGACGGCGCCGCGCGCGACGTCACCTTCGACACCTGCACGGGCTGCACCGACGACGACTCCTCGCTCGACCTGCGGGACACCTGCGACTCGCAGGGCAGCACGCTGCGCGAGCGGTCAAACGACGACGCATGCGCGTCCTCATGCAGCAGCGGCGGCTTCCAGAGCCGCGTCAGCGAGACGCTCGCCCCGGGCCTCTACTACCTGCTCGCCGACAGCTACCAGGGCGCGTGCGGCAACTACGAGCTCACCGCCACGGGGCTGCGACGGCGTCGCCGCCGGGGGAGCGCGAGCGCCGCGAGGAGCGCGAGCGCCGCGACCGTCGACGATCCGCCGGCCGCCGCGCACGAGCCGCCGTCGACGTGCACGATCGGCGTCGCCTGCGGCGCCGCGCCCGATCCGCCGCCGCCGCCGTCGCCGCCGCCGTCGCCGCCGCCGCCGCCGCCGCCGTCACCGCCCGCGGGCGGCGGCGCGTCCTCGCACGCGACCTCGAGGTGATACGGCCCGGCCTCCGTCGACGGCAGCACCCCGAGGAAGAACTGCGCGCCGCCGCCGGCGTCGGCGCCGACCTCGAGCGAGCCGTCGCCGCCCGCGACGACGTCGGCGTCGAGGGGGCCTCGGCGCGCCGTCAGCGGCAGCGCGGGCGCGGTCGTCACGGTGGCGACCGTCCCGGAGGGCACGTCGAGGGCGGACCAGTCGGCGTCGTCGCCGACGAGGTCGAGCGAGGCGCCGCACGACAGCGGCTTGGCGGTATCGAACGTGTCGTCGTCCTCGCGCAGGTCGTCGACCGGCACGGCGGCGCCCGCGACCAGCGTGAGCGAATACGGCCCGCTCACCGCGCGGTTGCCGACGGCGTCGGAGGCGAAGATCGACCACGTGCGATCGCCGCTGCCGACCTCGAGCGCCCAGGTGTAGGTCGAGCCGTCCACGGTGCAGCTCACGTTGTCGCCGTTGAAGGGACAGGCGAAGGTCTGATTCAGGTGCGGCCAGTCGAGCACGACGTCCTGCACGCCGGCGTCGTCGACGACGGTGGCGGAGATGAACAACGTCTGGTTCGCGGGTCGCACCACGCCGTCAACCGGCGCCGCCACGAGGATGGTGGGCGCGCCGTCGTCGTGCGGCGGGCCGGAGCCGTCCGTGGACAGCCAGATGGTCCGATCCTCCGTGGTCACCTCGTTGCCGCCGATGTCGCGCGCCCGCACGCGGAACGTGCGCGCGCCCACGCCGACATTGATGCGCCATGTGTAGTGCGTGCCGTCGCGCGTGCAGCTCCACGCGCCGTCGGAGCCGGGGCAGCCGAATTCGTCGGCGGAGAAGTCCCACTCGAGCGCGACGTCGGGGGCGCCGGCGTCGTCGTCGGCGTCGGCCTCGACGACGATGTCGCCGTTGGCGGCGAGCACGGCGCCGTCGGCGGGCGCCGCGAGCGAGACCGTCGGCGGCGCGGTGTCGGCGGCGGACGGGCCGAGCACGTCGAGCATCTGCTGCACGCTGTTTTGCGTGGCGTTGCCGCACGAGCACTGGCGCGCCTGAAACTCGCCGCAGGTGACGGCCTGGTCGTGGAAGCTCTTGTCGCCGCAACCCGTCAGGTAGGTCATCGGGTCCTCGCACAGCAGCTCGTGATCGAGCCCGAAGCTGTGCGCCACCTCCTGCGCGGTGGTCTCACAGACGTCGCGCACGAACGTCGGTGAGCCCTGGTAGACGTCGGCGAAGGTGTAGACGATCGACGTCGGAATGACGCCGCAGAAAAACGGCGACACGCCGGCGACGCCGCTCGGCATGCCCGCTTGCCCCGGGCTCCCGCCCACCACGGCCTCGATGTACTGGCCGCTCGCCGGCTCCTGATCGGTGACGGCGAGGTTGAACGGGGAGAACTCCTCCCGCACGCAGCCGACCACCTGCTGCCACTGCGCGTCGGTGCCGGGGAAGCCGCCGACGTCGCCGCCGCCGCCGCACACGATGGAGGAGAGGTTGTGGGCGGAGTCGTCGTCGCCGCAGGAGTAGCTGCCGCCGTTCCTGTTCAAGAAGATGGGCAGCGCAGGGCCGCCGGGGGCGAAGCTGATCGAGCGCGGCTCCGTCGACAACACCACCATCGCGGGCAGCGGCCGCCCGACGACGGCGGAGAGGTCGGCGGCCTCCTGCGGTGACAGCGCGACGGCCAACAAGGCGAGCGCGAGCATGACGTCCTCCCGGATTCAATCGCGGGAAGAGTCACGCGTGACCGAATGCGCCACCATCGCCCCGGTTCCGGAGCGGCGCGCGAGCGACCGATGACGAGGACCGGCTAAGGGCCCCCGAATGAACAACTCGATCGCCCTCGCGGCCGATCCATCGCCGCTGGCTTCGTTGCTCGTCGGTCACGTGGCGACGGCCACGCTCCCTCCTCGCGCCTCGCCATCGGCGCGCCTCGACCGCGATCATCGACCGACTTGTTCATTCGAGGGCCCTAACGGCCGGGGGGCTTGGGCATCTGCGCGCCCTTGCTGCGCGCGATGGCCTGCTGCACCTCGACCCAGGACATCTTGAGCTCGTACAGCACGGTGTCCATGAGCTGGTTCTCCTCGGCGTTGAGGTTGCCCTTGGTCTTCACCTTGAGGAGCTGCAGGATGTCGATGGTGTCGCGGGCCTGCTCGAGGTGCAGCTCGCGCTGTCCGTGCGGCCAGGGGATGAGCCCGAGCTGCATGAGCGCTTGTTGCGCCAACGACTGCAGGAACATGGAGAAGCTCAAGCCGCCGGGGGCCTCCTCGGGCGGAGCGGGCTTCTTTGGGGCCTCGCCGGGCGCGGGAGCCGCCTCGGCGGCGCCCCCGGCGGCGGCGGCGCTCCCGGCGGGCGCTGGGGCCGCGGCGGGCGGCGGCGGCTCGGGGGCGCGCACCGGGACGTCGGGGGCGACGTCGGGGCCCTCCCGGTTGGTTCCGTCTTCGTGGAAGCGCCGGCGATCAACGACCTTGAAGCCCTTGGGCTCGCCGCCCTTCTCGCTCTCCTGCTCGATGGCCATGATTCAGTTCCTGGTGTCGCCCTGGGACGCGCCAACGGGAGCAGCGCCGCCGGGGTAGATCATCTCGGCGATGTTGTCGGCCTGCTCCTCGAGGTCGGGCAGGTTCTTCAGGTGCGTCTCGACGTCGGCGCGGCTGAGCACGCCGCGCTGTACGTAGCGCTCCACCGTGCGCTTGTCGTACGTGGTGGCGTCGAGCTTCTTCTTCTTGGTGTCGGCCATCAGTGGTCTCTCCCGGGGGGAACCCCGTCGATATGCGGTCTTCACCCCGCCGCGTCAAGGGCGCTACCCTCGCTCAAATGGCTTCGAGGGCTGCGCTGACCGTAAGGGCCAAGGACGCCGGTGCCTGGGCGCGGGGGCGCTATCAGGCGTTCCGCGACCAGAGCCCCTACTTCCAGGCCAAGGTGGGGCTGGCGGCCGCCTACGTCGTCGTCGTGCTCCTGACCGTCCTTGTCGCGCCGCCCCGAGGGGCCGTCTGGCAGGCCAGCCAGCAGCGCATCAACTTCGGCCTCGCGTTCAAGACCGCCATCACCATCACCAACCTGCGCGCCGGCGACCTCGAGGACGTGGTGGTGGAGGTGAAGGGCACGGGCATCGAGTTCGACGGCAAGAAGGACCCGGGCACCTGGCGCACCAAGCCCCTGGACATGCCCGAGGGCAAGGAGCTGCAGATCCTCACCGAGCAGCTCTTCGACGACCGCGGCGTGAACCCGCCGTACTCCCTGGTCGTCGACACCGTCCGCGTCGTCGACGACGACAAGGAGACCGTGGTCGTGCTCCACCCCAAGCAGGTGGGCGGCGCGTGAGCTCCCGCTCCATCGTCGTGACGGGCGCGTGCGGCTTCATCGGCTCCCACGTGTGCGAGGGGCTGCTCGGCCGCGGCGACCGCGTCGTCGGCGTCGACAGCTTCAACGACTTCTACGACCCAGCCGTCAAGCGCGCCCACGCCGCGCTCCTCGCGCGCCCGGGCTTTCGCCTCGTCGAGGGGAACATCCTCGACGGCGCCGTCCTCGACGACGCCTTCGCCGGCGGCGCGGACGCGGTGGTGCACCTGGCGGCGTGGGCGGGCGTGCGGCCGAGCATCGCGCGGCCGGCGCTCTACGTGCGGGAGAACGTCGACGGCACCGGCCTGCTCCTCGACAAGGCCGTGGGCCTCCCGCGCCGGCCGAAGATGGTGATCGCGTCTTCGTCGTCGGTATACGGCGGCAACACCAAGGTGCCCTTTCACGAGGACGACCCCGTGGACCGTCCCATCTCGCCGTACGCGGCCACCAAGAAGGCCTGCGAGGTGCTCGCGTACACGTACCACCACCTGCACGCGCTCGACGTCACCTGCCTGCGGTTCTTCACGGTCTACGGCCCGCGGCAGCGGCCGGAGATGGCCATCCACAAGTTCGCCCGGCTCCTCGCCGACGGGGCGGCCATCCCCCGCTACGGCGACGGCCAGAGCGCGCGCGACTACACGTACATCGCGGACATCGTGCAGGGCGTGCTCGCCGCCGTCGACACGTGCGGGAGCTTCGGCGGCGGGTACCGCATCTACAACCTCGGCAACTCGCGCACGGTGACGCTCGACGCGCTCATCGCCGCCGTCGGCAAGGCGCTCGGCGTGGCGCCCGTGATCGAGGCCCTCCCCGACCAGCCCGGCGACGTGCCTTTGACCTACGCGGACATCTCGCGCGCGCAGGCGGAGCTCGGCTATCGGCCCGACTACCCGCTCGAGCGCGGCCTCGCCGAATTCGCGGCGTGGTTCCGCGCGCGAGGCGCGGCGGCCGGCGCGGCCTCGGCCGCGGCGCGCGAGTCGTGACGCGGCTCCGGCTCACCCCGCTCGGCGGCGTCGGGCGCTTCGGGCGCAACTGCCTGTGCGTCGAGGTCGAGGGCGGCCCCGCGCTGCTCGTGGACTGCGGCGTGCGCTTCGTCGCCGATGAGACGCCGGGCTTCGACGTCGGCTTGCCCGACCTCGAGCGCATCGACGCGCTCGGCGATCGCTTGCTCGGCGTCGTCGTCACCCACGGGCACGAGGACCACATCGGCGGGCTCCCCTTCGCGCTCGCGTCGCGGCCGTCGCTGCCCATCTGGGCCACGCCGTTCACGGCGCGGCTCATCGAGCGCCGCTTCGCGCGCGCCTCCGCGGACGCCGCGCTGGCGGGGGGCCCTGAGTCGGCGCCTGCCATCGACGTCGTCACGCCCGGCGACGAGCGCGTCGCGGGCCCGTTTCGCGTGCGCTGGCTCGCGGTGAGCCACAGCATCCCCGACGCCACGTGCGTCGCCATCGAGACGCCGGCGGGGACCATCGTGCACAGCGGCGACTTCCGCGTCGACGACGACCCGGTGCTCGGCCCGCCCACCGACCTCGAGGGGCTCGCGCGCGTGGGCGACGGCGGCGTCGCCTGCCTGCTCGCCGACTCCACCGGCGCGATGCTGCCGGGGCGAAACCCCGGCGAGCGCAGCGTCGGCGCGGCCCTCACCGCCGCCGTCGCGAGCGCCGAGGGCCGCGTGTTCGTGGCGCTGTTCGCGTCTCACGTGCAGCGGCTCGCGCTCGTGGCCGAGGCCTGCCGCGCGACGCACCGGCGGCTGTGCCTGCTCGGCGCCGGCCTGCGCGACACGCTCAAGATCGCGCGCGAGCTCGACATGCTCCACGTCGACGACGTGCTCGTCGCGGAGGCCGACGCCAGGAGCTTCCCGCGCGAGCGCCTCGTCTTCGCCGTCACCGGCTCACAAGGGGAGGCGGGGAGCGCCCTGTCGCGGCTCGCCGCCGGCGACCTCTTCGGCCTCTCCGTCGACGCCGGCGACCGCGTGGTCTTCTCGGCGCGGGTCATCCCGGGAAACGAGCTGCGCGTGTCCGCCGTGGCGGACGCCCTCGCGGAGCGCGGCGCCGACGTCGTCGACGGCAGGAGCGCGCCGCACGTGAGCGGGCACGGCTACTCGGGCGATCTCGAGCTGCTCCTCGCCGCGGTGCGTCCGCGGGCGTTCGTGGCGCTGCACGGAAACGCGCGCAACCTCCTGGCCAACGAGGCGCTCGCGCGCAAGGCCGGGCTCTCCCGCGATCGCGTCGTCGACCTGCGCGACGGCTCCACCGTCGTCGTCGACGGCGACGGCGGCCTCGCCCACCTGCCCGGCGTGCGCGCGCTCGAGCCGCTCGCGGCGTACGGCGCGGTGGACATGTTTCCGAAGGGGACGGTGCAGGCGCGCAAGCGCATGGCGTCGTCGGGCGTGCTCGTCGTCGCCGGCGACGGCGACGGCGACGGCGTCGTCCTCGTCGAGCGCGGCATCTCCCCTCCCCTGCCCGCCGCGGTGCTCGCGGCCGTGCGTGAGGACGCGCCGCGCGCGCTCGCGGCCGCGGGGTCGCCCGAGGAGCCCGCGCTGTTGAAGGCGATGGCGCGGCACTTCTGGAAAGCGCGCCGCCCGCCCCCGGAGATCCTCCTCGTGCGGCGTTGAGCGGCGTCCGCGGCGTTCAGTGGCGTTCGCGGGCGCTCGCGACGACGAGGACGCGGCCGTGCCTCGGCGCGAGGCGAACCGCGCCCCGCCGCGTTATGCTCGCGGCATGGAGAAGGTCCACTCCGTCCCGTCCGGCGCCGCGGCCTCGGCCACCTCAGAGAGGCTCGAGCTGCCCTCGAGCATCCCCGAGATCGACGACGATGCCCTCGACGGCGCCCTCCACCGGAGCTGGCGCGCCCGCCGCCTGCATCGCCACCTCTGCAAGCGCGAGGACGACGGCAAGCCGCTCAGCACCAACGAGGTGAAGACGGTGGTGGCCGAGGCCACCGCCGCCGACGGCAAGCCCGACGGCGACCAGGCCGTCGTCATCGCCGAGCACGCGCGCAAGCACCCCGAGGTGTTCGGCGGCGCGCACTCGTGGCTCCTGCGGTTCCTCCTGCGCGTGGAGTGGCGGCTGTTGATCGCCGAGCTGCACAACTTCATCGCCAACCTGCGCTCCAGGAGCGAGGAGGAGCGCAAGCGCGAGGAGCTCAAGCGGGACCGCGATCAGGATCGCCTCGAGTACGACACGCGCCGCACCGCGCTGTTGCGCATGGAGCGCGCGAACGCGGAGCGGGCGCCGACGCCGGTGGACGAGGAGCTCAGCGAGGAGAACCGGATGCGGCTCACCATGGAGCGCATGAAGCGCACCTGACCGGCAGCACGGCGACGCCGGATTCGGTATGACCGGGCGATGTCGCCCGCCGTCCATGTCTTGCGCCTCCTGTTCGCGCTCGTGGTGCTCGGCGTGCTCGCGGCGGGGGCGGGCGTCGCGCTGCGGGCGGTGTTTCCTTCGGCGTGGAAGCGCTTCCTGCGCAAGGCGTGGATCGCGGGCTTCGGCCTGTGCTTCGCCGCGCTGTGCGCGTGGAACTTCGGGCGCGCCACGCACGACACGGCGCTCGTGCGCGCGAGCGCGCCGGTGGCGGCGGTGCTGGCGATGACGGCCCTCGCGCTCTTCGTGACGTCGCCCGTGTGGGGCGCGCTCGGCGCCGGCGTGCGCCTCGCGCCGGACCCGCGACGGCGCGCGTTCCTCGGGCGCGCGCTCGGCGTGGTGCCGGTCACGGCGGCGCTCACGGGCCCCGCGGGCGCGGTGGGGTCGAGCGGCAAGCCCGTCCTTCGCCGCCTGGAGCTGGCGAGCGCGCTCGTTCCTCCGGCGCTCGACGGCTTCACCATCCTGCAGATCTCCGACGTGCACCTCGGCCCCTTCGTCGACGTGTCGCAGGTGCGGAGCGTCGTCGACGCCGCGCGGCCGCACGCGCCCGACCTCGTCGCGCTCACCGGCGACATCGCCGACGACTACGCGATGCTGCCTCCCGCGCTCGACCTGGTCCGGTCGCTGGCGCCGCGCTGCGGGACGTTCGCCATCGTCGGCAACCACGAGATCTATCGAGGGCGCGAGGAGGCCCGCGCCATCTGCGAGGCGCACGGCGCGCGTTGGCTCTGCGACGACGGCGTCGTCGTCGACAAGGACGGGGCGCGCTTCTGGCTCGGCGGCACCGACGACCCCGCGCGCAGCTTCGAGTCCATGGACGCGTTCTACGCGCGAAGCGTCTCGCGCTGCCTCGCGCGGTGTCCCCCCGGCGTCGGCTGCCGCGTGGTCCTCGCGCATCGCCCCACGGCGTTCGACGCCACCGCCGCGCAGGGCGTGGCCGTCACCCTCTCGGGGCACACCCACGGCGCGCAGATGGCGCTCTTCGGGCGCTCGCTCCTCGAGGGGCTCATCCCCATGAAGTACCTGCTCGGCCGCTATCGAAAGAGCGACAGCGTGCTCTACACCACCGCGGGCCTCGGGCATTGGTTGCCCTTCCGCCTCAACTGTCCCACGGAGGCGGCGCTCGTCACCCTGCGCGCCGCGTGATCCTGCTTGCGGCGCCGTCGAGCGAACCCGGGATCCGCGCGGAAAGCGGCGGCCGCGCCTGCTAACGTCCCCGCGATGCGCCTGCCGCCGCTCCTGCGCCCGCGCCCCGCCGTGCCGAGCATCGTGCCGAAGATCGTGCTCTGCCTGGTGGCCGCCGCAGGCGGCGCCGGCTGCATCAGCGCGCGCCTGACCCCCGAGGCAGACGCGGGCCCCCGCGACGGCGGGCCCACCGCGCGCAACGACATCGTCGCTCCCGTGGGCGGCGACGACACCCTCGACGTCGGCGCGTGGAACCTGAAGAACTTCCCCTGCGGCAACGACTCCAACTCCACCACCTGCCGCGACGGCGCCGCCGACACGCCCGCGCTGGTCGCGGACCTCATCGCGTCGCTCGACGTCGACCTGCTCGCGGTGGAGGAGATCGCCGACGAGGGCGCGTTCGCGGAGGTGCTCTCCCGACTGCCGGGCCGCGACGGCGTGCTCTCGCCCGACGTCTACTTCGACGGCACCTACCAGAAGACCGGCTTCATCTGGAAGACCGCCGTGCTCGACGCCGGCGACCCGTCGGCGCTGTTCGAGACCGACGGCGACTTCCCGCGCGCGCCGCTGCAGGTGCCGTTCACCTGGAAGGGCCCGGGCGCGCCGTTTTCGTTCTTCGCCGTCGCCGTGCACCTCAAGGCCGGCGGCGCCGACGAGGACATCGCGCGCCGCACCGGCTCCATCCAGCGCCTCGAGAGCTACGCGCGCACCCTCGTCGACGGCGCCGGCAACGACGACATCGTCATCCTCGGCGACTACAACGAGACCGTCACCGACGCCGCCGGCCGCGCGGTCTTTCAGCCCTTCCGCGACGACACGCGCTACGCCATCCGCACCGAGCCCGCCGCCGACGCCGGCGGCGTGTCCTTCCTGCCCGGCGGCGTGGTGATCGACCACATCGTCACCACGAGCGCGATGAACGCCGCCATCGGCGGCAACGACGCCGTGATCCCGCGCCTCGACCGCGACGTCGAGGACTACCGCGGCCGCGTCAGCGACCACCTGCCCGTGTTCCTCACGCTCGGCGCCCCGTGAAGCGCGCGGCCCACGGCCGACGAGCCCACGGCCGACAATCCGCGGGCGGGCTCGTCATCGCGGACCGATGATCACGTCGCGCAGCACGCGGCCGCCCGCGGTGACGTCGTACTCGTGCTGCAGGCCGTCGACGTCGAGGACATAGATGTACACGACCTCGCCCGCGGCATCGACGTAGCTGCCCACCAGGAGCGCGTCGTCGAGGAAGGCGAGGCTCGGGTAGACGGCCAGCGGGCCGTACAGCCCGTACCACACGCCGTAGGTGCGCCAGCCCGGCCGATGCACGTAGCCGTAGCGGTACCGGTCGACGTCGTGGTCGCGGCGGACGGGCACGCGGCGCACCTCGTGGCGCTCCGGCCTCCCGCGCGGCGGTCCCCGCTCGAACCGGCGCCCGCGCCCGCGCTCCTCGTGCTCTTCGTGTCCACCACGGTGCTGCGCGGCGACGTCGCCGGCGAAGAGCACGCCCGCCGGCGCCGCCCTCGCGCCTCCGGCCAGCGCGCTCGCGAGCAGCATCGAAAGCATGATGCGTTTCATCGCTGCCTCCCGACGAAAGCTAGCGACGCCGGTGTGCCCGGTCGGATAGCGCGCCGGCAAACACGGAGAATTTCCATCGTCGTTCGCCGCGCGCGCGCGCCTGTCGCGCCGCGCGTCATTCCGCAAAACGTCGTCGTCACGGACGCGCGGATCGCGCGGCTGGAGGAGCTGTCCGAGGCGGTCGTGCTTGCATGATCGACGGGATCATGTTGTGATCTGCCCCGTACCGCATCGCGGTAGCTCGTTTTTCCGGTGCCCTCGACGACGGGCACCCCTTTATGGACCGCGTTCCTCCGCACTCTCGGGCCTGTGGCGCTCGGGGGCGGCAACGCATTTCCACCGCGGCCGCCCGGCGCGACCGCACCAGCATCGCGAGGAGGCTCATGAGCGATCATGCCGAACAACGTGTTGCCCCGTTCCAAGCAAACGGCTCGAGGAAGGATGCGGACGCGCACCTCGACGCCATCTGGGCACGCGCCTACCGCGCCAAGACCCGTGAGGACCTGAAACGCCTCTACGCGGACTGGGCCAAGACGTACGACGCCGACCACGAGAAGGTCGGCTTCTTCGGACATCGCCTCACCGCCGAAGTGCTGGCCCGCCACATGACGCGCCACGACGCCTCGCGCGTCCTCGACGCCGGCGCCGGCACCGGCGCCGCCGGCGAAGCGCTCGCCGCCGTCGGCTTCCGCGACCTCGTCGCCGTCGATCTCAGCGACGACATGCTCGCGCGCGCGCGCGAGAAGAACCTCTACTCGCAGACCATCGTGGCGGACCTCTCGCTGCCGGTGGACGCCTTCGGCGACGACGCGTTCGACGCGGCCGTCCTCGTCGGCGTGTTCTCGTACGGGCAGGCGCCCGCCGAGACCCTCGACGAGATCGTCCGGCTCGTGCGGCCCGGTGGCGTCGTCGCGTTCACCATGCGCACGGACTTCTACGACGAGGACGCCATGGGGGTCCGCACCCGCATGGAGATGCTCGAGCGCCGCGGCGCCTGGCTCCCCCTCGAGACCACCGAGGCCGCGCCGTACCTGCCCCACAAAGACCCGAACGCGATGTTCAAGGTGTGGTGCTACCGCGTCACCGGCCGCAAGACGCCGGAGGTCGAGGAGGGCTTCGAGGACGCCGTGCGCGAGGCGCTCGAGGGCGACGACTGGGTGAAGAAGATCGACCACGCGTGGATCTGGGACTCCACCGCGTCGCGCCTCTACAACCGCTACACGCAGACCAACGGCTACTACCTCACCGACTGTGAGGAAGAGGTGCTGCGCGACCACGCCACCGAGATCCTCGGCGAGGAGCGCCTCGTCGTCGAGCTCGGCTGCGGCTCGGCCCGCAAGATCTGCCACGTGCTCGACGCCTGCGTCGCCCGCGGCGGCCCCGTGCGCTACCTGCCCATCGACGTGTCCAAGGGCGCGCTGAAGGCCACGGAGGCGGAGGTGCGCCGGCGCTTCGGTGACAAGGTCACCATCGAGCCGCGCCAGGGGCTGTTCGACGACGTGCTGCCGAACCTGCCGGTGGGCGAGAAGAAGCTCGTGTTCTTCTTCGGCTCCTCCATCGGCAACCTCGACACCGTCGCCGACACCGTGGACTTCCTGAAGCGCCTGCGCTCGCGCCTGCACGACGGCGATCGCTTCGTCGTCGGCATGGATCTGCACAAGAACGAGACCGTGCTCGAGGCCGCGTACAACGAGGAAGAGGCGTGCCGCGCCTTCTTCGTGCACATGGTCCGGCGCATCAACGAGCACCTCGGCGCCGACTTCGACCCGCGCGTGTTCAAGCTGTCGAGCGTGTACCAGGAGGAGAAGCACGACGCCGGCTTCCCCACCTGGCGCATGTGCCTGCGCGTCGCGCCCACGGAGCCGCAGCACACCTGGGTGCGCAAGCTCGGCATCGAGGCCCGCCTCGAGCCCGGACAACCCGTGCAGGTGGGCATCTCGCGCAAGTTCGAGCCGGAGAGCATCCGCAAGCTCGCGAAGCTCGCGGACATGAAGCTCACGAACCAGTGGCTCGACAAGCGCGCGTGGTTCTCGCTCAACGAGCTCGTCCGCGCATGACGGAGGCCGCCGGGGCCGGCGACGCGCCCGCACCGGCGGCCATCCGCCTCGAGGGCGTATCGCGCACGTTCCACAGCGGGGACCGTGAGGTCGCCGCCGTGGACAACCTGGACCTCGAGATCCGGAAGGGCGAGACGCTCGCCCTCCTCGGGCCCTCGGGCTGCGGCAAGACCACCACGCTCCGGCTCATCAACCGGCTCATCGAGCCCACCTCCGGCCGCATCGTCGTCAACGGCGAGCCCACCGCGGGGCTCAACCCCGTGAAGCTCCGCCGCCGCATGGGCTACGTCGTGCAGCGTGGCGGGCTGTTCCCGCACCTCACGGTGCGCAAGAACGTCGCGCTCTTGTGTGAGCTCGAGGGGTGGCCGAAGGACAAGACCGAGGCGCGCGTGAAGGAGCTGCTCGCGCTCGTGAACCTGCCCGCCGCGGAGTTCGGCCAACGCTTTCCGCGCGAGCTCTCGGGCGGGCAGCGGCAGCGCATCGGCGTGGCCCGCGCGCTCGCGCTCGACCCCGAGATCCTCCTGATGGACGAACCGTTCGGCGCGCTCGATCCCATCACCCGCGGCAAGCTGCAGCAGGAGTTCATGGACCTCGAGCGCCTCGTCGCAAAGACCATCGTGCTCGTCAGCCACGACCTCGACGAGGCCTTCCTCCTGGGCGACCGCGTCGCGCTCCTGCAGAAGGGGCGCCTCGTCCAGCTCGACGCCCCCGACGCCATCCGCGCGCGGCCCGCCACGCCGTGGGTCGAGGAGTTCATCTCGGGCGCGCACGCGGCGCAGGCGCATGCGCCGGCGGGAGCGGCCTGAGATGCGCGGGCGCCTCGCCTCCCCCGTCGTCGTCGCCGCCGCGGTGGTCGCGGCCGCGCTCGCCGTGCGCGCCGACCAGGGCGCGCAAGCGCTCCCCGCCACCACCACGGCGACGACCGGCGCCACGTCGGGGAGCAGCGGTCACATCGTCATCGGCTCCAAGAACTTCACGGAGTCGCGCATCCTCGGCGAGATGCTGACGCAGCTCGTCCAGAGCCGCACGCACCTCACCGTCGAGCACAGGAGCGGCCTGGGCGGCACCCTGGTGTGCTTCTCCGCGCTTCAGAGCGGCCAGATCGACGCGTACCCCGACTACACCGGCACCGGCTGGTCCATCGTCCTCAAGAAGAAGGAGAAGATCAGCGACCGCCTGCGCGCGTTTCTCGAGGTGCAGAAGGAGTACCGCAAGCGCTTCGACATCGAGTGGCTCGAGCCGTTCGGCCTCAACAACACGTACGCGCTGGCGATGCGCGAGGACAAGGCCAAGGCGCTCGGCGTCGAGACCATCTCCGATCTCGTCGCGCATGAAAAAGACCTCAAGGCCGGCTTCAGCGTCGAGTTCATGAACCGCGAGGACGGCTGGCCCGGCCTCGGGCCGTTTTACGGCTTGAAGCTCGGCGACGTGCGTACGCTCGAGCACGGCCTCGCCTACGCCGCCATCAACGACGGCTCCATCGACCTCGTCGACGCCTACTCCACCGACGGCAAGCTCCTGCGCTTCCCGCTGCGCGTCCTCAAGGACGACAAGGGCTTCTTCCCGCCCTACAACGCCGCCCCCATCGTGCGCGGCGCCACGCTGCGCGCGCACCCGGAGCTGAAGGAGGTCATGGACGCGCTCGCCTTCAAGATCTCCGACAAGACGATGATCCAGCTCAACTACGAGGTGGAGGAGAACGGCAAGGGCTTCCGCGAGGTCGCCCACGACTTCCTCGTGAAGCAACACCTCCTCGACGCGAGCGTGTCGGTGGGCAAGGACGTCACCGGCGGGCGCGGCTCCTTCCCGACGTTCCTCGCGTCGCGGTGGAAAGAGACACTGCGCCTCGTGTGGCAGCACCTGCAGCTCACGCTGGCGGCGGTGCTCCTCGCGGTGTTCCTCGCGGTCCCGCTCGGCATCGTCATCACGCGCTCCAAGCTCGGCGAGCGCGTGGCGCTCGGCACCGCGGGCGTGGTGCAGACCATCCCGAGCCTCGCGCTCCTCGCCTTCATGATCGCCATCCCGGGGCTCGGCCTCTCGGTGCGCTCCGCCATCGTCGCGCTCTTCCTGTACGCGGTGCTGCCCATCCTGCGCAACACGCACACCGGCCTCAACGACGTCGACCCGGAGCTGCTCGACGCGGCCACCGGGATCGGCCTCACGCCGCGGCAGATCCTGTTCCGCGTGCAGCTCCCGCTCGCCACGCGGACCATCATGGCCGGCGTTCGCACCGCCACCGTCATCAGCATCGGCGTCGCCACGCTCGCGGCGTTCATCGGCGCCGGCGGCCTCGGCGAGCCCATCGTCACCGGCCTCTACCTGAACGACACGTGGCTCATCCTCTCGGGCGCCATCCCCGCCGCGCTGCTGGCGGTGCTCGCCGACGCGCTGCTCGGCCGGCTCGAGCACTGGCTGACCCCGCGCGGCATCCGCTGACCTCGCGCTCGCTGACGGATGCTCAGGCGGCGCGCGCCGAGGAGGAGGCGCGCGCGAGGAAGGGCGCGCTCTCGGCGATGCGCGGGTCGTCGGCGTCGAGCACCTCGGCGACGACGTCGTAGTCCTTCACGTCGGTGACGACGACGTGCACGATCTCGCCGACCGAGAGCGGCCGCGCGGACGACAGATAGGTCATGCCGTCGATCTCGGGCGCCTGCGACCACAGCCGGCCCTTGACGAGCAGCTCGTGCTCCTCGCTCTGCCCCTCGACCACGGCCTCGTGCACCGTGCCCACGAGCGCCTTGGCGGCCTTCTCGTGGATGCGGCGCTGGCGACGCATGAGCTTGTCGTAGCGCGCCCGCTTGGTCTTGTAGGGGAGCTTGCCGTCGAGGTCGTACGCGGTGGTGCCCTCTTCGTCGGAGTACTTGAAGACCCCGAGGCGCTCGAAGCGAACGGCCTCGGCGAAGTCGAGGAGCTTGTCGAAGTCGTCGTCGTCCTCGCCGGGAAAGCCGACGATGACGGTGGAGCGCAAGACCGCGTTCCTGACCCTCGCGCGCACGCCCGTGAGCAGCTCGCTCAAGCGCTTCTGGTCCTTGCCGCGACGCATGCGGCGCAGCATGCGGTCGCTGCCGTGCTGCGTGGGGATGTCGAGGTACGGCAGCGTGTTTTTGCCCTCGTCGAGCATGCGCAGGAAGTCGTCCGAGAGCGTGCGCGGGTATGCGTACATGCAGCGGACCCAGCGAATGCCCTCCACGCCCTGCAGCGCCTCGAGGAGGTCGGCGAGCGCCGGACGCCTGCCGCCGTCGCCCGCGGGGAGGTCGTGGCCGTAGCCCGTGAGGTCCTGCGCGATGAGGTTCAGCTCGACCACGCCCTCGGACGCGAGCCGCTCGGCCTCCTTGACGAGGTCGAGGACGGGGCGCGAGCGCTGCTTGCCGCGCAGCGTGGGGATGATGCAGAAGGCGCAGGCGTTGTCGCAGCCCTCGGCGATCTTGAGGTAGGCCGTGTAGCGCGGCATCGAATTGATGCGCGGCATATCGCAGCCGGCCACGAGCTGGAGGTCGGCGGTGACGAGGTTCCGCCCCTCGCCTCCGCCGTCGCGCGCGAGCACCTCGACGTCGTCGGGGAGGATGGGGAGCACGCCGCGCTTCTTCTTCGCCGGCGACGGCGCGAGGACATCGACGATCTTCGTGTAGTCGCTGGTGCCGAGGAACGCGTCGACCTCCGGCAGCTCGCGCTCGAGCTCTCCCACGTAGCGCTGGGCCATGCAGCCGCTCATCACGAGCTTGGCGCCGGTCCTGTCCTTCACAGCGCCCATCTCGAGGACGGCCTCGATGGACTCCTTCTTGGCCTCCCCGATGAAGCTGCACGTGTTGACGACGATGGCTTCCGCCTCGTCCGGCGTGCCGACGACCGTGTGGCCGCCGGCGACGGTGAGCCCGAGCATGTGCTCCGCGTCCACGCGGTTCTTCGGGCAGCCGAGGGAAACGAAGTGGACCTTCACGTCAGTCGCCGAGCTTGAGGTTCTTCAGCTTGTCCGCGAGCGGGTTGAAGCTGCCGGCGGCCTGCTTCTCCTGCTTCTTGTAGGCGTTGTAGGCCTCGCGGGTGTCGCCCTCGATGACGGCGCGCGCGGAGACCGACACCTTCTTGAACCGGCGGTCGAAGTTCTTCACCTCGACCTCGATCTCCTGGCCGACCTTCACGGCTTCGGACGCGCGCTCGACGCGGCCGTCACCGTCCTTGCCGACGAGGTCACGGACGAAGCAGAAGCAGGACAGTCCCTCTTCGACCTCGAACCACGCGCCCTTCTCATCGACGCGGACGACCTTCATCTTGAGCCGGGCGCCCTTGCGGTACTTCTTCTCCCAGCCGTCGTACGGGTTGTCCGTCACGCGCTTGATGGAGAGGCCCACGCGCTGCTTGGGCACGTCGATGTTGACGACCGCGGCTTCGACCTCCTGCCCGATGGTGAGGAGCTCGCTCGGGTGGCGCGGGTGGTCCGTCCACGAGATCTCGCCGACGTGGATGAGACCGTCGACGCCGTCGGCGAGCTCGACGAAGGCGCCGAACTCCACGAGCGACTTGATCTTCACCTTGACGACGGTGCCGATGGGGAACTTCTCCGCGACGGCCTCGAAGGGGTTCTTCTCGAGCGCCTTCATGGACAACGAGATGCGGTGGGCGTCGGTGTCGAGGCCGAGCACCTTGACGTTCACGACGTCGCCGATCTTGAGCTTGTGGCTCGGGTGCTTCACCTTGGTCCACGACATCTCGCTCACGTGGATGAGGCCCTCGATGGGCTCCGTCGACGACGGGAGCGTCAAGCGCACGAACGCGCCGAAGTCCGCCAGCGCCACCACGGTGCCCTCGACGACGCTGCCTTCGGCGAACGCGGCGCGCACCTCGGCCCACGGGTCCGCGACGAGCTGCTTGATGCCGACCTTGACCTTGCCCGTGTCGGGGTTTTTGTGGAGCACCTTGACGTTGACGTGCTGGCCCACCTTGAGCACGTCCTGGCTGCGGGCGCGCCCGTCCCAGGTGAGGTCGCTTTGGTGCACCATGCCGTCGACGCCGCCGATGTCGAGGAACGCGCCGTACGCCACGAGGCTCTTCACGGTGGCGTTGACGACGTCGCCCTCCTGGATGGACTCGATGCGCCTGGCCGCCTCGGCCTTGCGCTCGGCCGCCAGGCGGTGCTTGCGGGTGACGACGACGTTGGCGCGCTCGGGCTCGAGCTCCACGATATCGAAGGCGCCGGCCTTGCCGACGACCTCGTCGCCGCGCGGGCCGAAGCGCGACAGGGACGCCTGGCTGGCGGGGAGGAACGCGCGCACGGTGGCGCCCAGCTCAGCGAGCTCGGTGGGCTCGTCGTCGGCGAACAGGGCGACGGAGAAGCCGCCCTTCACCTCGCGCACGACGTAGCCGGGAACGGGCTCGCGGGCGTCGACGGCGCCGACGAGGCGATCGAGGCTGTCGAGCGAGCGGGCCTGCTCGATGGACGCGACGGGGACCGCCTCGTTGCCGCGCGGTGGGTCGAGGAGGCGCACGCGGACGGCGTCGCCGACGGCGAGGGTGCCTCCCTCCTGCGGCGGGACTGCCGCGCGCATCGGCTCGTGCCCCATGGGGCGCACCTCGACGAAGACCGCGAGCTCGGTGACGTCGGTGACCGTGGCGTCGTGCACGGCCTGCCACAGCGGCGGACCCGCGAGCGCCGCGAGCTCGTCGACGTTGAAGCGCGGGGGCGCGTGGTCGACGCGTGGGCCGCGACGGTCGGGGCCGCGGCGGTCAGCGCCGCGATCGCGTCCGCCGCGCCGGCCGCGCCGGCCTCCCTCACGGCCGCTTCCCTTGCGGCCGGCGGGCTCGGCGCCGCCGTCGTCGGCTGCTGCCTCGGCGCTCTCGCCCTCGACGGCCGGCGCCCCGGCGGCCTCCGGCGCCGCCGCCGCGGGCGCGGGCGCGTCGGCGGGCGGGGCGCCCTCGGGGATGGCTTCGCTGTGCGTGCCCTCGGCGGGCTCTTCCGTCGTCATGACCGACCTCTCGGATCTGGGGAGAACGCCGGGACGATGCCCGCCACCGTCGAAAAGAAAAGGGGGGACAGGTTGGCGGCGGCCGGCGCTGTCGTCGTAGTGTGCCCCCACACCCCGAGGATCCGGAATGCGCATCGACTGCGAGCAATGCGGCGCGGCATACAGCATCGACGACGCCCTGATCACCGAGCGGGGCGTCCGCGCGCAATGCCCGAAGTGCGGCCACCAGAAGGTCGTGAAGAAGCCCGCCGGCGGCCCCCTCGCCGGAGGGCCGGCGCCGGTCACCGCCGTGATGAGCGTGCCGCAGCCCGCAGGGCAGAACCCCTTCGCGCAAGGCGGCGGCGCGCCGGCCGCGTCGAGCCCGTTCGCGGCGACGGGGGCGGCGCCCGCGCCGAACCCGTTCGCGACGCCGGGCGGGGCGGCGCAGGCGCCGGTCGCCAACCCCTTCGCCGCGCCCTCGCTCGGCGCGCCGCCGTCGCCGTTCGGTCCGCCGACGTCCGTCGCGCCGCCGCTGTCGTCGTCACCGCCCCCGCTGGCGCCGCCGCCGCCGCTGTTGTCATCGCCCCCCTCGCCACTGGGTGCTCCCGGAGGAAACCCGTTCGCGCCGCCCGCGCAGCCGTCGACCCTGCCGCCCGGCTTCGGCGCCGAGCCGACTGTGCCCGGCGGCAACCCGTTCCAGACCGCGTCGAGCCCCCCGCCGTCGATGACGCAGCCCGCGGGGAACCCGTTCGGCGCGCCGCCGTCTCAACCGCCGCAACCGTCGTCGACGTCGTCGAACCCCTTCGGCGCCGCGGGTGATCCTTTCGCCGCCGCGCTCGGCGCGCCGGCGCAGCCGGACCCGTTTTCGGCGTTGTCGTCGGCGCCGCCCCGCCCGGCCGCGGACCCGTTCGCGCGCCTGGACCAGAACCTCGCCAACGCCGGCGCGCGGCCCGCCATGAGCTCGCCCGGCGGCGCCCCCGCCGCCGGCGTCGTCGTCGTCACGCCGCCCACGGCTTCCCGCCAGGACGCCTTCGCCAACGTCACCGGCGCGGTCGAGGACGCCTTTGGTCGCCCGCCGCCGCAGCCCGCCGACGACCCGTTCGCCAAGCTCGACCTCGATGTTGGAGGTCCCAAGGTCTCCGAGGCGCCCTCGGCCGCCCGCTGGCACGTGCGCACCAAAGCGGGCCTCGACGCCGATGTCGAGCTGCCGCAGCTCCGCGACCTGGTGAAGAACCGCACGGTGAACCTCGACGACGAGGCTGCGCCCCTCGGCGAGGAGCTCAAGCCGGTGGCCTCGTGGCCGATCCTCGTGCCGAAGGCGCCGGTGCAGCGCGCGCCGCGCGTCTCCGGCGTGGGCGCTCGCTCGATGCCGTCGTTCGGTCGCATCGCCGCCGTGCTCGCCGTGATCGCCGTCGTGGGCGTGGCCGCCGGCGTCTACCTGTTCAAGCCCGAGCTCCTCGAGCGCACCACCGACGCCGGCGTAAACCCGCTGCGGCGGGCGATCCCATCGTGGGAGCGGCAGCTCCCCGACGTCAGCGGCACCGCCAAGGAGCACCTCACGGCGGGCTTGCAGCAGACGCGCCTCGACACCGCCGCCGGCTATCGCAAGGCGGACGAGGAGCTGCGCCAGGCGCTGCTGCTCGACATCGGCAACGTCTCCGCCATCGCCGCGTGGGTCGAGAACTTCACGCACCTGCCCGCGGTGAAGGCCGACCTCGACGGCACCAACCTCGCGCGCGAGGCCATCGCCTACGCGCAAAAGAAGGCGCCCGCCGATCTCGACGTCATACGCGCCGCGGGCGCGCTGCACCTCGCGCTCGGCGAGGTCGACGCCGCGCAGAAGCTGCTCATCGAAGCGCACGACAAAAACCCGGCCGACGTCGACACCACGCTCGTGCTCGCGGCGAGCCACCTCGACCGCGAGCCCGAGGAGGCGCTGTCGCTGGTGCAACAGGTGCGCACCAAGGACCCCGCGTTCAAGCGCGCCTTCGTCGTCGAGGGCGCGGCGCAGCGCCGCCTCGGCGACTTCAAGGGCGCCCGCGACGTGCTCGGCGCCCGACTCATCGACGACCCGACCAACACCGGCGCGCTGAAGGAGCGCGCCAAGCTCGAGCTCGACGTCGGAAACCCGGAGGCGGCCATCGCCGACCTCACGAGCCTCCTCGAGGCGGAGGACCGCGACGTCGAGGCCCACCTGATGCGCGCCAAGATCGCGTACCAGGCGATGAACACGCCCGACGCGCTCAAGCGCGCCGACGGCTTCCTCGACATCGTGCTCAAGAGCCACGACACCGCCGCCGGCGAGCTGCTCCTGCCGGTGCTCGCCCACGCGGCGTACGTGAAGTCGCAGCTCGGCGACCTCGACGAAGCGCTCAAGCTCGCCGCCCGCGCGAAGGCCACCAACCCCACGTACGCGCCCGCGCTGTTCGTGCTCGGCCGCATCGAGGCCATGAAGGGCAAGCTCGACGACGCCAAGAGCGACCTCCAGCAGGCCGTGCGCGCGGCGCAGGACAGCTACTACGAGCCGGTCGTGCGCGCGGAGCTCGCTCGCGTGATGGCGTCTTCCGGCGACGCACAAAACGCGGTCCGCAACTACAACCACGTCATCGAGGAAGACCCCCGCTACACGCGCGCGTACTTCGGTCTGGCGGCCACGTTCATGGCGGTCGACAAGCCCACCGAGGCGATGACCATCATCCGCCGCGCGTTCGACAACGACCCCGACTTCGCGGCCGACCGCACCGTTCTCACGGACTACCCGACGCCCAGGAGCGATCTCGCCACGTTCGCCGACACCTTCAAGAACGCCAAGGTGCCCGCCACCGACGAGTCGCTGTCGTCGTTGAAGCTCGCCGCCGAAGGCATGATCCGCTACGCCGCCGGCGAGGTGGGCGCGGCGGAGGCGCTCGAGAACAAGACGCTCGCGGAGGACCGCTTCAGCGACGTCGCCCTGCTCTACCTCGGGGTCATCGAGATCCACGACGGGCGCGTGCAGGAGGCCAAGAAGCACCTTCGCCTCGCCACGGAGACCACGGCCAAGAACCACTCCATCACGCGGCTGTACCTCGCGCGCTCCGAGCTGCTCACCGGCGAGCTCGACAACGCCGCCAAGCACCTCCAGGACCTCATCGACCAGGAGCCCACGTTGGTGCAGGCGCAGTTCTCGCTCGCGATGACCTTTCGCAAGCAGCACCACGAGACCGACGCCGAGGAAGAGCTGAAGAAGGTCGTGAAGGCCGACCCCGACTACACCCCGGCGAAGAAAGCCCTCGCCGAGTCACCGTAGCTCCCCCGATCCCCGACCCCCGATGCAGGGGTGGTCGCGCGTCCACCGGCGCGGCTGGCGCTATGGGGCGTACAGCTTCAGGCCCTTGGCGTCTTCGCTGAACCAGACCGCGACGGGGCTGCCGTCGCTCTTGAGCGCGAGGTCGATCCACGGATCGTCCTGCGTGCTCTTTTCGAGGAGCGTGCGCTTCGGCGGCGCCTTCGCGCGGCCCGCGGCTGCGGCGGGGACCTCGACGAGGTAGAGGCCGGCGACGTGGCCCTTCTTGGCGTGCGGGTCGCGCGTCAACACCCACAGCGTGCCGTCGGCGGCGCGGCGGATGACCGCGGGGCCTCGGGCGGTCGCGACCCGCGTACGGTCTTCGAGCGGCGCCGGCGCCCGCGGATCGAACGTGCCGACGAGGACGGCGCCGTCGTCGAGGCGCACCGAGGCGACGTCGACCTTGGCGTCCTTGCGCAAGAGCACCGCGTTGGACGGCCCGTCGATGCCGGCCTTGGGCTCCGCACGCGCGGGGACGACCTCGAACAGCGACGACGTCGCAGGGCGCACCGCGAGCTTCAGGTGCGCCATCACCACCTGCCAGTCGCAGTAGGACGCCACGGCGGTGCCGTCGTCGAGGATGACCAGGGAGTCGATGAGGGTGGGCGATTGCCCGGAGCTCTTGTCGACGTCGACCTTCTGCCACGTGCCCGCGCCGGCCGCGCCGAACGCGGGCACGTTGTCGGGCCGGCGCGCGTAGCGAACGCGGTTGCCCTTCACGCCGTACAACAGGTGCGGGCGCCCGTTCTTGTCCACGGCGAGCGCGCTCCCCGCGCCGGCGTCGTCGCCGAACGCGATGTCCTCACCGACCCAGCCCGGCGACAGCGCCTTCACCGCCGTGAGCGGCTCGGGCGCGAGGTCGACGCTGGCGCCGGCCTTCTTCATCACCTCGATGTCCCGGGTGCGGTGCGCGACGCGCAGCGTGTGCTCGTCCTGGTGGTAGTAGGAGATGATCGGGACGCCGCCGGGCGCGAGCGCGAGGTGCACGAAGGCGCCGGCGGCGCCGTGGGTCTCCACCGGCTCGGGGGCGCCGGGGAGCGAAGCGCCGACGGCGGAGACCGCGTACATGACGTCGCCGAGGTCGGCGTCGGTGAAGGCGAGGTGCACGCGGTCCTGTGCGTCGATCTCGACGTCCGGGTACCAGCCGACGCCGCGGCGGGCCTCGCCGGCCGCGATGCGCTCCGGCGGCGGCGCCACGACGACGCTGACGGCGCCGGGCGCAGGCATGGACGCTGGCGCCTCCGGCGCCTTGGGACAACCGGACGCCAAAATCAGCAGCGCGCAGGGGATGAAGCGGCGCACGGGACTCGCTATAGCCGACCCGAAGCGCGCGCGCACGCGTCTGGAGGCGGCATGAACGAGCACGGCAACGACGACGGCGGTGAGCAGCGCAAAGAGGCGCCGTCGACGCCTGAGCGACCCAAGGACGCCATCGGCACGCTGTGGCACTCGGCGCTCGGACAGATCGACGAGATCCGCGACGTCATCGTGCGCGGGAGCCAGGCCGGCAAGGCCAAGCTCGACGTGCAGCTCCTCAAGCGCCAGCGAGACCGCCTGCTCTCCGAGATCGGGGCCGTCGTCGTGGAGGAGCACAAGCGCGGCGCGGCTTCGCTGCCCGCGGGCTGCGAAGACCTCGCCGCCCGCCTCGACGGCGTCGACAAGCAGATCGAGGAGGCCGAGGCCGAGGCCGCCAAGGTCTTCAAGCGCTGAGGCCGAGGCCGGGTCCGCCCGGTGCCGAGCAGGCCTCGGCCACGACGTGCGCCCGGCGGCGCTTCCTGCACGTCAGGGGCAGGATTCGCGGGCGGCGTCGAGCGCCACGTTCTTCTTGATGCTCGACAGGCCGAGCGGCCGCGTGACGGCGCAGACGGCGGCGATGTCGCCGTTGTACTCGGCGTTCAGGACGGCCTTGCCCGCGGCGATGAAGGTGGCGGCGTAACCGTTGCACTCGCTGTACTCGACGCACTGCTCGTTGAGAGCCCAATCGAAGGCGTCGACGAGCGAAGGCACCTGCGCGACGTCGTTCTTCAGCCCTACCGAGAGCCCGCGCGCGTGCGCCTCGGCGGCGACGAAGCGGTTGAAGTCGAGCTGCGTCTGCGACGTCAGCGGGAAGCCGGGATCGTTTTGGTAGGCGTCGACGTTGTCGGGCTCGACGGCGTCGCAGCCCTTGTCGGCGGCGAGGTCGAGGCGCGCGCGCACGACGTCGCGCACGGGGTCGCTGCGCGTGTCGAGCCAGCGCTCGTCGGAGAACGGCGCCTCGAGCGGGTTTCCGCGCGCCGCCGCGGGCAGATCGCCGGCGTCGGGGCGCCAGCTCTCCCAGGTGCCGGCGCTGAAGTAGCAGACCACCGTGCGCCCCTGCGCCTTCAGGGAGGCGACGGTGGAGGCGCCGTTGTCGAACAGGTCGATGTCGTAGACGTCGACGTCGAAGCTCTGATCGAGGGCGCCCGTGAGCTGCCACTGCCACGTCGCGCCCGCCGGGATGACGCCTCCCCCGGTCGCCGGCGGCGCGTCCGCGGCGACGACGCCGAGGGGGGCGCCGGGCTGCGCGAACGCCACCCGGAGGCGGCCGTCGGTGTCGGTGCCGAGGTCCGCCATGGCCTGCGGCGAGATGTCGAGCAGGCGGTGGGTCGACGTGTTCGGGCCCCAGTCCACGGGGCGGAGCACGACGGCGCGCCCGTTGTCGGGGTTGACGACGAGGATGCGCGCGCCTCGCCAGAACGCGATGCCGGGCGTGTAGTCCCAGCGCATCGCCAGGTAATAGAAGTCCTCCGGGCGCGACGCGATCGTCGAGGGCGACGCGTCGAGCGGAGAGCTCAGGCTGCGCAGCCGATCACCGCTCACCGAGCCGGTCTCCGTCGACGACACCCCGGTGTCGGCGGGGCCGCCGAACCAGCTCACGCGCCCCTCGACGAACTGCCGCCCACCGTCGGTGACGACGTCCCCGTACGGCTCCGTGCTCAAGCCGAGCGCGCCCTGCAGCGTGTGGTTGTGCAAGCCGGCCCTCGGGATCTCCGCCGTGCCCTGCGTCAGCCCGGCGTAGACGGCGCCGAGGCCGCCGCCCGCGCCCGCGCCCGCGCCGCCGCCCGCGCCGGCGTCCCCCGCTGCGGCGTCGGCGGCGGCGGCGACGAGCTCGTCGAGGCGGGCGTCGAGCGCGTCCCCGGGGCAGTCGGTGTTGCCGAGCTCGCGGTGGCCCTTCACCGTCGTGCGCGACAAGGAGATGCCGTAGCCGCGCGCGAGGGCGCCCATGATCCGCGCGGCCGCGCTCATCATCGCGTCGCTCGGCGCCGCGTCGTTGAACGTGCCCACGAACGCGATGCCGACGTTGTCCTGGTTGTGGCCACCGGCGTGCGCGCCCACGACGTTCTCGGGGCGTCCCTGGTAGACCTGCCCGTCCTGCCCGACGAGGAAGTGGTACCCGATGTCGCAAAAGCCGCGCACGTCGATGTGGTAGTTCTGGATCTGCCGCAGCCGCGCCGCCGTCGACATCGCGTCGTTCGACGGCGTCTCCGTGTGGTGGATCGTGATCATCGACGGCGCTTGCGGCGAATAGCAGTCGCGCGTGCGCGCCCCCCACGCGGCGCGGGTCACCGCGATGCCGTCCGCGGCCAGCCCCTGTGCGTGCGAGCTCGACGGGGACGCCTCGTCGCTCATGCGCTCGAACGCCTCCACCGCGAGGAACGTCAAGCCGCTCTCGACCGGCGCCATCATCCGCAACTGCAGGTGCGTGTGAGCGCCGTCGACGACGTCCACGAAGGCGTTGTTGGCACGCGCCTCGCGAAACGTCGGCGTCGCTCGCGTCCACGCCGTGAACGTCTGCCCACCGTCGTCGCTCACGCGCGCCTCAACGGCGACGGGGCCGTCGGCGTCGAAGCGGATGCCGATGCGCGAAAACGGCGACGCCGCGGGGATGACGTGCGTCTCCATCCAGCCGCCGCCGGCGTCCTCGAGCCGACCGAAGAGGTCGCGATCCTGGGCGACGAACAGCGCGCCGCCGTCTCCGCGGCCGCGGTCGTCGACGTCGTTGACGCAGCCGGCGACGGCGGCGACGGCGAGCGCCGCGGCGGCGAGCGACGCATGCGACAGGACGCGGAGGCAACGGCGCTGGGACATGGGCGCGGACCGTAGGGCGCTCTTGGAGCGCCGCGCTCGGTCGCTCAGCCGATGGGCCCATCGGTCCGACGCCGGGTGGATGATTCAGTCAACTTCGACGGTGAACGCCGCCGGCGCCTGTTTCGGTCCGCGCCGGCGTGTTCTATGCGCGCTCATGCACCCGCTCCGCACCTCGATTCGCGCGCGCGCCGGACTCGTCGCCGCGTCGCTCCTGTTCGCCTCCTGCGTCTCCGCAGCCACGAGCCTCAAGACCGCCGACGGGCGCACGCGCACCTGGCGCGAGCACGCGCCCAAGAAGCTCCCGACAGGGCCCATGCCCGTGATCATCGTCCTGCACGGCGGCGGCGGAAGCGCCAAGCACATCGAGGACACCAGCGGCTTCGACGCCGCCGCCGACACCCACGGCTTCCTCGCCGTGTACCCCGAAGGCATCGGGCGCGGCCGCTTCCACACCTGGAACGCGAGCCCCACCTGCTGCGGCGCCGCGCAGGAAGAGCACGTCGACGACGTCGCGTTCCTCGCGGCGCTCGTCGATCGCCTCGGAAAGGCCCACAAGATCGACAAGAGCCGCGTCTTCGTCGTCGGCCACAGCAACGGCGCCGTGATGGCTGAGCGGGCGCTGTGCGAGCGGCCCGACGTCTTCGCCGGCGCGGTGATCGTCGCGTCGCCGGGGCTCAACGGCGTGTGCAAGCCCAAGGAGCCGCGCCGCGTCCTCATCGTGCACGGCACCGCCGACAAGTGCGCCTCCTACGCGCCGTCCAACGCATGCGGCGGTTGCTGGGAGCGCGCTGTGGCCGCGTTCCTCGGGACCCGGCCCCACCCGAAGACGCGGCCGTGCGAAGGCGCGGTGGCCATCGCCGGCGATTGGCGCGCGCCCACAGCGGCGTCGCCGGAGATGATCACGCGCACCGTCGCCGATGCCACCTGCGCGCGCGCCGCGCACGCCAAGGCCCCCGTCGAGCTGTGCACCGTCGCGGGCGCCGGCCACGCGTTCCCCGGCTCGACCATCGGCTGCAAGCGGGGGACGCGCGGCTGCGACGCGTACCTCGCCCAGATCGGCGAGCCCGCCCAGCTCGACCTCCCCGACGTCGCGGCCCGGTTCCTGCTTGCTCCGTGAGCACGCCGACCGCGCCGGGTCGCAACCTGCATCGGCGGTTGCTTCAGCTCGTGGGCGTCGGCGCCGAGGGTGAAACCCACCGCTTCCATGTGCAGCAGCGCGCACGACGCGTCGCATTATCTCGTACGCACGCGCGCTCCCCCAGCGGGCGAGTGGCACACGTACTGCACGGTCGCGAGCATCCGTGGAGGATGCCCTGAACCCGGTTGCCACATCGTCTCCCGACGCGATGACACGTGTCCTCGTCGCCGACGACGACGCCGACCTGCTCGACGCGGTGGTGTCCGGTCTTGAAGAGGTCGGCTTCACGGCGACGGCGGCGGCCACGGGCGCCGAGCTCGTGCAGCGCCTCGCCGACGACGGCCCGTTCGACGTCGTCGTCACCGACGTCGCCATGCCGTGGATGACGGGGATTCAGGCCGCGCAGCACGCGCGCTACGCGGGCGTGGCGACGCCGCTCGTCGTCATGACCGCGCTCGACGATCCCGACATCCCGCGGCGCGTGCGCGCGCTCGGGGCACACGCGGTGTTCCTGCGCAAGCCGTTCATGCTCGCCGATCTGCAACGCGCCATCGATCGCGCGTGCGCCGCTCTGCTCAAAGCCACCGCCTAGACCACCGACCACCGATCAAGCGCGGCCGCTCCCTCCGGTCGCTGATTACGGGCGCGTCGCCGCGGCCACGAGATCCAGCGCGCGCTTGGCCTTGATGACGTGCTCGGCGAGCGTGCGGGGGAGGCTGCCGTCGACGAGCGTCTTGCTGCTCGGCCGCGGCAGCACGAGCGCGTAGCCCTTGTGCCGGAGGAGCTCGATGCACGGGTGCGCGGGGTCCACGCCCGCCGGCGCCCTGGCGAGCTTGTCGTGCGAGTGCAGCTCGTAACCGGCCGCGATGAGCTTGTGGGTCTCCTTGAGCAGCGCGGGGCCGGCGGCGCTGCCGGCGACGGCGGCGCGGAACCGCTTGAGCGCCTCCGGCTCGAGGATCCACGGGCCGGCGGCGCCGAACACCTCCTCGACGCCGACGTGGAGGTACAGCGACGCCGGACCAAGCGACAGCTCGCCGCCGACATGGTCTTTGAACGGCGACTTGTCCTTCGAAAAGCGGATGTCGCGATAGATGCGAAAGACCTTGGGCTGCGCGTCCTCCACGGCAGGGAACGCGCGCATGAGGAGCGGGCCCGCCTCGCGCAGCACCGCTTCCACGGAGGCCGTGAGCAGCGCATGAAAGCGCTCCTTGTTCTTGGCGAACCACGCGCGGTCCTGCTTCTTCACGAGCTGCCCGAGGAGCTTCCTGGCTTCCGGGGTGATGCGGGGACCGTTCGTCGCGCTCGGGGTCTTGGCTGCCATCGCGCGGAGTCTATGCCCGACCCGCACCGCTCCCGGCACGATCCGCCTGGGAGCACCCCGCGGCGCATCGCCGCTCGCGCGGCATCGGGCTCCAGCGAAGCTCCGGTGAGGTGTCTGCACGGACAACCGGGAAAAACTGTCGTTCCGCGCACCTCTCCAGTTGATACGCATTGCCACGTGATGTCCGAGACGACGCCAGGCCTGCCCAGCGACATCGTTGCGTGCCTGTTTGACCTCGACGGCGTGCTCACGGAAACGGCGGCGCTCCACGCCAAGGCATGGCAAGAGACGTTCGACCCATTTCTCCGTTCGCGGAGCCGGCAGACGGGAGAGCCCTACGCACCTTTCGACCTCGTCCGGGACTATGACGAGTACGTCGACGGCAAGCCGCGCGACGATGGAACACGTTCCTTCCTCGCTTCACGCGGCATTCATCTGCCCGAGGGAGCGCGCGGCGATCCGCCGAGCGCCGAGACGATTCGAGGGCTCGGCGTGAAGAAGAACGGCATCTTCATCGCCGCCGTGCGATCGCAGCGCATAGAGCCCTTCCCGGGGTCGCTCCGCTACGTACACGCGGTGCGGCGCGCGGGCCTGCGCACAGCCGTCGTGTCGTCGAGCAAGAACTGTCGGGAGGTCCTCCTCGCGGCAGGCATCGCGGACTTGTTCGACGCGCGGATCGACGGTGCCGTCGCAGAGGCGGAGCACCTCGCGGGAAAGCCGGCGCCGGACACCTACTTGGCCGCAGCGCGCGCCCTCGACGTCTCGCCCGCCCACGCCGCCGTCTTCGAAGATGCCCTCGCCGGCGTCGCCGCGGGTCGTGCCGGCGGATTCGGCTTCGTCGTGGGCGTTGACCGCGCGGGCCAGGCAGACGAGCTTCGCCGGCACGGCGCCGACGTCGTCGTCGCCGACCTCGCGCTGCTGATGGCCGCATCGTGATTCAACACCCTGCTTTTCTCGTGGAGCCGTGGGCGCTCCATGAAACCGAGCTCCACCTCGACACGCTGGCCCAGACGGAGTCTCTGTTCGCGCTCTCGAACGGTCACGTCGGCTTGCGCGGCAACCTGGACGAGGGCGAGCCCCACGGTCTGCCGGGAAGCTACTTGAACGGCTTCTACGAGGATCGTCCGCTCCCCTATGCAGAGGCGGGGTACGGCTACCCGCAGTCCGGTCAGACGCTCATCAACGTCACCAACGCGAAGCTGTTTCGGCTCCTCGTCGACGACGAGCCCTTCGACGTTCGGTATGGAACGTTGCACGCACACACGCGCGTCCTCGACTTTCGCACCGGGACGCTGACGAGGATGGCCGAGTGGACATCGCCCGCCGGCCGCACCGTAAGAGTGACCTCGGTGCGCCTGGTGTCGTTCACGCAGCGCGCAATCGTCGCCTTCTCGTACGACGTCGAGCCCATCAACGGCCCGATCACCGCGGTCATCCAGTCCGAGCTCGTGGCGAATGAGCAGCTCCCGCCTCGTGGGGGCGACCCACGCGCCGCGCTGGCGCTCGAGGCACCGCTCGTGTGCGAGGACGCCTCCTCCTCCGACATGTCCGCGGTTCTTGTTCACAGGACGAAGCAGAGCGGGTTGCGGATGGCGGCGGGGATGCAGCATGTCGTCAGGGGATCGCCGCAGGTGCACGTCGAGTCGAGCGCGATGGCCGATCTTGCGCGCGTCTCCGTTGTCGACGTCATTCAACCTGGCCAGCGTCTCTCCCTGACGAAGTTCGCGGCGTACGGATGGTCGAGCGACCGCACCATCCCTGCGCTCCGAGACCAGGCCGTGGCCGCGCTCGAAGCGGCCCGCTTGACCGGCTGGGACCAACTGCTCGCCGACCAGCGGAGCTACCTCGACGAGTTCTGGGGAAGAGCCGACGTCGAGATCGAGGGAGACGCCGAGCTTCAACAAGCTGTCCGCTTCGCAATGTTCCATGTCCTGCAGGCCGCGGCACGAGCGGAGCGCCGCGCGATCCCGGCCAAGGGCCTCACCGGCCCCGGGTATGACGGGCACTGCTTCTGGGATGCGGAGACGTTCGTGATCCCCGTGCTGACGCACAGCGTCCCCACCGCCGCAGCGAACGCGCTTCACTGGCGTCACTCGACTCTTGCCGTCGCGATGCAGCGTGCGCGCGAGCTTGGCCTCGCGGGCGCGGCGTTTCCGTGGCGGACCATCAATGGCGAAGAGTGCTCGGGCTATTGGCCGGCCGGCACGGCCGCCTTCCACGTCAACGCAGACATCGCGGACGCCCTCATCCGGTACGTGAATGCCACCGGAGACGCCGCGTTTGAGCGCGAGGTCAGCGTCGACATCCTGATCGAGACCGCCCGCCTCTGGCGGTCACTCGGCCATCACGATCTCCGCGGAGCCTTTCGCATCGACGGCGTCACCGGTCCGGACGAGTACAGCGCGGTCGCGGACAACAACCTCTACACGAACCTCATGGCGCAGCGAAACCTTCGCGCGGCCGCGATGGCCTGCGAGCGAAATCAGGATGCGGCGCAGGCGCACCATGTGACCCCTGATGAGATGGCCGACTGGCGCGCGGCCGCGGATCGAATGTTCCTCCCCTACGCCAAGGACCTTGGTGTCCACGAGCAGGCAGAGGGCTTCACCACGCACGACGTGTGGAACTTCGCGGCGACCAGACCCGACCAGTACCCGTTGTTGCTTCACTTCCCCTACTTCGATCTCTACCGGAAGCAGGTTGTGAAGCAGCCTGACCTCGTGCTCGCGATGCAACTGTGCGGCGACGCCTTCACCCAAGAGGAGAAAGCGCGCAACTACGGCTACTACGAGCGGGTCACGGTGCGCGACTCGTCGCTGTCGGCATGTACGCAGGCGGTGCTGGCGGCCGAGCTCGGGCATCTCCGCCTCGCCTTCGACTACGCGGCCGAAGCCGCGCTCATCGATCTCGACGATCTCGAGCAGAACGCGCGCGACGGGCTGCACATCGCTTCCCTCGCCGGCACGTGGACCGCACTGGTCGCCGGCTTTGGCGGGATGCGCGATCACGGCGCAACCCTCGCCTTCGCGCCGCGCCTGCCCGACGAGATAACGCGCCTCTCGTTCGCGGTGGTCCGGCGAGGCTTGCGGCTGCGGGTGACCGTGACCTCCGAGACGGCAACGTACGGCCTACTGGATGAGCCGGGCTCGCTCGACCTCGTCCACCACGGCGAGCCGATCCACCTCCATGGCAAGGCGCTCGTGGAGAGACCAATCCCGGCGCTGCGCCCGCAGGAGCGCCCGACGCAGCCTCAGGGGCGGGAGCCGCGGCGCCGCTCGCAGCGAAGCGACCCGCGCTGAGTCGGCTCCGGCGCCGCGGGCGCCGATCCGCCGGCTGTGACGAGCGGCCGTTCGCAAGGTGATGAAGCGCGCGTGGGTGTCGTCCCGCCCATGCTCCGCGGGCCGTTGCGCACGCGGGCGCCGACGGTGCTCGCGGCGCGACCCTCCTCGACCGGCACGCATTCTGCTTTGTGAGCCGCATGCGACGCGCTGGAGAGACCCGAGGCGGACGGCCCCCTGCAGTCTGGAGGACGCCGTGAAGGCAGCGGCTGCCGTCCGTTGTTTGTTCTTGGACATCGGCGGCGTCCTTCTCAGCGACGGTTGGGATCATCGCGCCCGCACGCGCGCCGCGGCGACGTTCGATCTCCAGCGCGCGGAGATGGAGGCTCGACACCAGCTCACGTTCGAGACCTACGAAGACGGAAGCCTCACGCTCGACGAGTATCTCGATCTCGTCGTCTTCCACAGGACTCGGCCCTTCACGCGCGCCGCGTTTCGGCGGTTCATGTTCGCGCAATCGACTCCGCATCCGCGAATGCTCGCGCTCGTCCCTGCCCTCAAGGCCCGAGGCCGCCTGAAGATCATCGTCGTGAGCAACGAAGGCCGCGAGCTCAACGCCCATCGCATCCACAAGTTCAAGCTCGAAGCGTTCGTCGACGCGTTCGTCTCGTCTTGCTTTGTCCATCTCCGCAAGCCCGACCCGCGGATCTTCAGCCTCGCGCTCGACATCGCGCAGACACCCGTCGAACAGGTTGTCTACGTCGAGAACACGCCGATGTTCGTCGGCGTGGCGGGCGGCCTCGGGATCCGCGGGATCATCCACACCGGCTACGAGTCCACCCGCGCGATGCTGACGTCGCTTGGATGTCATCCATGAGCGACGGCCACATCCTCGCCATGAACGCGGGCTCATCGAGCATCAAGCTCTCTGTCTTTCTCCGCCGCGACTCACATCGGGAAGTGAAACCATGAGCGACACGCTGACTCCGCAGCTCCGCGACAAGATGAACGCCTACTGGCGAGCGGCGAACTACCTCTCCGTCGGCCAGATCTACCTCTACGACAACCCGCTGTTGAGGCGGCGCCTCGAGCTCCGCGACGTGAAGCACATGTTGCTCGGCCATTGGGGGACGACGCCGGGCCAGAACTTCATCTACGTGCACTTGAATCGCGTCATCAAGGCGTACGACCTCGACATGATCTACGTCTGCGGACCGGGCCACGGGGGGCCCGCGGTCGTCGGAAACGTCTACCTCGAGGGGACTTACAGCGAAGTCTATCCGGACATCGGTCAAGACGAGCAGGGGCTCCAGAGGCTCTTTCGCCAGTTTTCGTTCCCGGGCGGAATTCCAAGCCACGCGTCGCCCGAGTGTCCCGGGTCGATTCACGAGGGCGGCGAGCTCGGGTACTCGCTGAGTCACTCGTTCGGCGCGGTCTTCGACAACCCTGACCTCGTCGTCGCCTGCGTCATCGGCGACGGCGAAGCGGAGACCGGCCCGCTTGCCACGGCGTGGCACTCGAACAAGTTCCTCGACCCGGCCACCGACGGCGCGGTCCTGCCGATCCTGCATCTGAACGGCTACAAGATTTCGAACCCCACTGTCCTCGCCCGCATCAGCCGCGAGGAGCTCGAGCAGCTTCTTCGCGGCTATGGGTGGACGCCGATCTTCGTCGAAGGTGACGAGCCGGGCCCGATGCACGAAGCCATGGCGGCCGCGCTCGACGCTGCGGTCGAGCAGATCCGAGGGATCCAGGAGCGTGCTCGCGTCCACGGCGACATCTCGCGGCCGCGCTGGCCGATGATCGTCCTGAAGTCGCCGAAGGGCTGGACCGGCCCCAAGATCATCGACGGGCTCCAGATCGAAGGGACCTTCCGCGCGCACCAGGTGCCGCTCTCCGATCCCGCGGCCCATCCGCATCACCTCGCGCTGTTGGAGGAGTGGCTCAGGAGCTATCGGCCGGAGGAGCTCTTCGATTCGGAGGGCCGGCTGATGCCGGAGCTCGCCGAGCTCGCGCCCAAAGGCGACCGCAGGATGGGTGCGAACCCCCACGCAAACGGCGGCAAGTTCCTCCGCGAGTTGAAGATGCCCGACTTCAGCGCGTACGCGATCGACGTTCCGCGGCCGGGTGCGCGTCACGGCCATCGTGAACGCCGAAATCGGGACGGCGTGAACGCTCGGATCGGCGATCGTGATCGGAGCGAAGCGACGCTTTCCGACGGTGTTCAGTCCTTGGTGGCCTTCTCCTTCCGCCGCGACGGGCCTTTGAGCTCGATGCGGTGGGCGTTGTGCACAACCCGGTCGCAGATCGAATCCGCGACGGTCGGGTCGTTGATGTAGTCGTGCCAGGCCTTGGTGGGAAGCTGGGTCGTGATGATCGTCGATCGGTTGCCGTAGCGGTCCTCGAGTACGTCGAGGAGGCCCTGGCGGTCTTGGTCTTTCATCGCAGCAAGGCCGAAGTCGTCGATGATGAGCACGTCGACGCGCGCAAGCCGCGTGAGCAGCTTCGCGT
>CAVZJB010000017.1:0-492281 GCA_963775425.1 uncultured delta proteobacterium
GCGTCACGGCCATCGTGAACGCCGAAATCGGGACGGCGTGAACGCTCGGATCGGCGATCGTGATCGGAGCGAAGCGACGCTTTCCGACGGTGTTCAGTCCTTGGTGGCCTTCTCCTTCCGCCGCGACGGGCCTTTGAGCTCGATGCGGTGGGCGTTGTGCACAACCCGGTCGCAGATCGAATCCGCGACGGTCGGGTCGTTGATGTAGTCGTGCCAGGCCTTGGTGGGAAGCTGGGTCGTGATGATCGTCGATCGGTTGCCGTAGCGGTCCTCGAGTACGTCGAGGAGGCCCTGGCGGTCTTGGTCTTTCATCGCAGCAAGGCCGAAGTCGTCGATGATGAGCACGTCGACGCGCGCAAGCCGCGTGAGCAGCTTCGCGTACGTTCCGTCGACGCGGGAGAGCGCCAGCTCCTCGTAGAGCCTCGATGCGCGCCGGTAAACCGCGCTCCGGTTCTTCCGGATGGCGGCCTGAGCGAGCGCACAGCCCAGGTACGTCTTCCCCGTTCCGGTGGGGCCGGTGATGATCACGTTCAGGTGTTCGTCGACGAAGGCGCACGTCGCCAAGCGCATGAGAACGCCTTTCTCGATGCCGCGAGCGGCGCCGGTGTCGACGTCCTCGACGCAGGCCTGCGTGAGCCGCAGCTTCGCTTCCTTCATGCGCCGCTTCGTTCGCCGGTTCTGCCGAAGCAGCCATTCCGCGTCGACGAGCAGGCCGAAGCGGTCGTCGAAGTCCATGCTCGCCACCTCTTTGCTCTTCTGCTGCTCGACGTACGCGTCTGCCATTCCGTAGAGCCAGATGTTCCTCAGCTTGTCGATCGTTGGTTCGGTCAACACGGTCTCTCCTTCAGTTGTAGTAGCCAGGGCCGCGGATGTTCTCGTGGTCGACGGGCGGCCCGTTGTCGTCGACGGCGTCGGGCATCGGTGCCTCATCGAGGCGGTTCTTGAGGATCGCGGCGACGTGCCGGTAGTTGCGCGCGCCGGCCAGGTGCGCGCGCTTGCACGCCCTGTCGACGCGCTCGTTGCCGTACGTCTTCGCGAGTCGGATGATGCCAAGGCTCGGTCGGTAGCCCTGCTCGGGATGTTTCCGCTCAGCGATGAGCGCCTCAATCAGCGCCTTCACGTTCGGCCCGATCTTCCCGGCCCAATCGATCACGCGCGACGGTGGCCATTCGAGGTGCTCTTGGTGCGCCTTCGGCATGTGCGCCGTCGTCGTCACGAGCCGCGCCGTTCCGTAGCTGCGCACGTGCGACGCCACGCGCTGGCTCTTGAAGTACAGCTCGACCGTCGTCGCCGTCGCGCGCACCTCCAGGACTTCGTGCACGAGCGCGTACGGTGCCGAGTACGCGTTGCCGTCGAAGGACACGTGGTAGTCGATGTTGAGGCGCGCCTTGCCCCACTCCGAGTAGACGAAGCGCTCGACGGGCAGCGGCTTCAGCACCGGCTTGTCGAGAAGCTCGAAGAGCTCGCGACGGCTCTTCTTGTACGCCCGCATCGGCCAATCGTTGAGCACCTCGAGCAGCTCGGCGATGCGCTCGTTGAGGGCTTCGAGTGAGAAGAACGCCTCGTTGCGAATGCGCGCGAGGATCCAGCGCTGCGCAACCTGCACCGCCACCTCCACCTTCGCCTTGTCGCGAGGCTTCTTTGGCCGTGCCGGCAACACCGCCGTGGAGTAGTGCTCGGCGAGCTCCTCGTACGTGCGCTGGATCTCCGGGTCGTACCAAGACGACGTCGTCACGCCGCTCTTCAAGTTGTCCGGGACGACGAGCGCGGGGGCGCCGCCGAAGTACTCGAGCATGCGCACGTGGCTCTGAATGAAGTCGACGCCCTGCTGCGACCGCGTGGCCTCAGCAAACGTGAAGCTCGACGCACCGAGAACGCCGACGAAGAGCTCGACCGGAACGCGCTCGCCGGTCTTCTTGTCGATGATGGATGGCCGCTTGCCCGAGTAGTCGACGAAGGCGCGCTCGCCTGCCTTGTGGACCTGGCGCATCGTCAGCTTCCGTCGCGCGAGCCAGGCGCGGTACCGATCGCAGAACGCCGTGTAGCGGAGACCGTTCGGGTGCGACTCGAGGTACTCGATGTGCAGCAGCTCGAGCGTCACGCCGGGCCGCATCTTCTCGACGTGGATCCACACCGGGTCCGGCTCGTCACGCGCGACACCAGGTTCGACGACGGGGCCGTTGAGCCGCATTTCGAGCGCGGCCTCGTCGAGCGGCGCGAGCTCCGCCCACGTCAGGCCCGCGGTCTTCGCGCGGTTGATGACCTTGCTGACGACGCCGACGGAGACGCCGGCGCTCAACGCGACCTCGCGGCACGAGAGCTTCACCTCGTGCGTGAGCCGCAGAATTTCCCTGACCTTGCGCATAGACAGCCTCGTGTTCGACATCCGCCCTCCGCGGGCGGGTGTGGTTCGAGTCGTCCAGCGTCGCCTCGTAGAGCCCGGCCCAAGTGGCCCGAGCCTCGCCGTTCACGCCCGGCGGTCCAGGCGTTCACGGCCCCGATCTCGGCGTTCACGATGCCGATTCCGGCGTTCACGATGGCCGATTTTCGCGTTCACGATGCCGATCTTGGCGTTCACACGCCGCCGATCCGGGTGTTCACGCTCCGCCGATTTTCCCGTTCACGGTGGGCCGTCGCACGCAGCCGGGCGTCCTCGGCGTCGGTGACACTCGTGTGCTTGGACCGTTCTTGCGCGACGTCGAGCGAAAGAACGCCGAGCAGCGAAACTTTCGGGTCTTCGGCCCCGACGAGACGATCTCAAACGGCCTCGTGGCTCTCTTCGATGTGACCAACCGCCAGTGGGACGCCGCGACCGTCGACAACGACGAGTTCCTGGCGCCCCAGGGCCGCGTGATGGAGATGCTCAGCGAGCATCAGTGTGAGGGCTGGCTCGAGGGATATTTGCTCACCGGGCGCCACGGCATCTTCAATACCTACGAGGCATTCATCCACATCGTCGACTCGATGTTCAACCAGCATGCGAAGTGGCTGAAGGTATCGGCGGAGCTTCCGTGGCGGCGCAAGATCTCGTCGCTCAACTACCTCATCGCCTCGCACGTGTGGCGCCAGGACCACAACGGCTTCACCCACCAGGATCCCGGATTCATCGATCACGTCGTGAACAAGAAGGCGGAGATCGTGCGCGTCTATTTGCCGCCGGACGCGAACTGCCTGCTGTCGGTGATGGATCACTGCCTGCGCAGCCGTCACTACGTCAACGTGGTCATCGCGGGGAAGCACCCGGCGCCGCAATGGCTCTCGATGGACGCCGCCATCAAGCACTGCACCGAGGGAATCGGCATCTGGCAGTGGGCCAGCAACGACCAGGGCGAAGCGCCCGACGTGGTCATGGCGTGCTGCGGTGACGTGCCCACGCTCGAGACGCTCGCCGCCGTTTCCATCCTCCGCGCACACTTGCCCGAGCTGAGGGTCCGCGTGGTCAACGTCGTCGACCTGATGCGCCTGCAGCCGCGGAGCGAGCACCCGCACGGCTTGAGCGACGTCGACTTCGACGAGCTGTTCACCAAGGACAAGCCCGTCATCTTCGCGTTCCACGCATACCCATGGTTGATCCACCGGCTCACCTACCGCCGGACCAACCACGACAACATCCACGTCCGCGGCTACAAGGAGGAGGGCACGATCACGACGCCGTTCGACATGACCGTCCTGAACGATCTGGATCGATTCCACCTCGTGATGGACACGATCGACCGCCTCCCCCAGACCGGAGACAGGGGCGTCTACTTGAAGCAACAGCTCAAGGACAAGCTCATCGAGCACCGGCGGTACATCGAGAAGCATGGGCGGGACATGCCCGAGATCCGCAATTGGAAATGGGACGTCGGCACGTGAACGCATGAGACCGCGTCGAGGCGGCGCGCGCTTGTCGACCGCGACCCGAGGGAATCATGCGCGTCGTCATGCGTTCGCCTTGGCAACCGGCACCGGCGGTTCGTGCGGGTCCTCGGCGATGCCGAGGAGGCCACACGCCAGCGACCACATGCGCCGCGCTTGCGTCTCGTCGTAGCTGTCGTCGCTCGAAGCAATCTCGTGCTGCTCGCCGAAGAACTTGCCACTTACGCCCGCGAGCTTCGGATCGAGGGCGGCCGTCACGAACGCGTCCGTTGCCTCATCCACGGTGTGGGCGAACGGCATCAGCGGCATCACGTGGAGCGTCACGAAGCGAAGGAGCCCGTGGACGTTCGTGCCCGCCGTCTTCGGAACGAAGCCGGGGCACACGCAGTTCACAGTGACGCCCGCGAGGCGACGCGCGAGCTCGTACGTGAGCCAGGTGACAGCGAGCTTCGAGCGCGCGTACGCGACCCGAGGATCGAAGTCGCGGCGGCTGTCGACGTCGTCGAAGGAGAAGCTCCCCTTCGGCAAGCGCAGGTGCGTACGCGAGGAGACGTTCACCACGCGTGGCGCGGGAGCGCGCAAGACGAGCGGCAACAACATTCGCGTCAGCAAGAACGGCCCAAGCACGTTCGACGCGAAGAACAGCTCGATCCCGCCCGGAACGAGGGCGGTGTCGATGACGGGGTTCGGGTCGCGGTTCATGCGGCCGGCGTTGTTGACAAGGACGTCGACGGCGGCGTCCTCCGCCAACAGCGCACCGACGAACGCTTCGATGGACGCGCGCTTCGCCGTGTCGAGCTGTCGCGCTTCGACCTCCGCGCCGGGCACGGCAGCGCGCAGCTTGTCCGCGGCAGCCTCGCCCATTGCGAGGTCGCGCGACGTCATGACGACGGCGCAGCCCCGCCGCAAGAGCTTCTCGGCCGTTGCGAACCCGAGCCCACGGTTCGCGCCCGTCACGATCACGCGCTGCATCGATGGTCCTCCGCGCGCATCCTCGCTCGGCAGCTCGGGGGCGTGCGCGGCGTTTGTTGAACGCGAGCCCACGGGAGCGGCGATCCAACTGGTGGAGCTCGAGCTCGTCCATCTCGGCCAGTTCGGCTCGGTGCTTGAGGGGCACCCCGGGGAAACGGAAGAATCCGAGGACCTCGCTTTTGCCAGGTCCTCGGATTCGCGTCGCTTCGTTTGGTGGAGCCAGGCGGGATCGAACCGCCGACCTCATGAATGCCATTCATGCGCTCTCCCAGCTGAGCTATGACCCCGTGGGAGCGACGTGCCCTTCTCTGGCATCCCCGCGGGCTCCTGGCAAGAGGCCACGGTGCGGATCCGGCGACCGCCGGCTACTGAACGACGGTCACGGTGAAGACCCAGCCGGCCCCCGCGGTGTCGCGCGCGTCGACCACCGGGGTGCCGTTGTCCATGTCGGCGGTGTCGATCGGGACGGCCTTCGGCCGCCTGGCGACGATAAGCTGCGCCCAGGCGCGCGGCCCGGGCGCGTCACTGGAGGCGGCGGTGGCGATGTCGTCGAGGAGCGCCTGCTTGAAGTTGTCGACGTCGGTGGCGCCGGCGAGGTCGGCCCTCGCGCCGGCGTAGTCGTCGAGCGTGACCGCGACGCCGGCGACGAAGCCGTCGGCCATGGTGTCGACGTCCCACCTCTCGAACGTGATGCCCCGCGACCGGCTGTCGTCGATGACGACGGCGTCGTCGTCGCGGATGCCGAAGCCGCTGTAGAGGTTCGCGGTCTGAACCGCGTCGCGAACGACCTCGACGGGATCGTCGGAGGTGACGCGCGACCCGTCGGCGACGGGCAGGACGTCGTCGTCGAGCGGAGTGCCGGGCGGCAGCGTCGGCGGCGGCGGGCCGCCGACGCCGTCGTCGAGCAGGCGGAGCAGGTCGCAGCCGGGAGCGTCGACGAGCGCGGAAGCGGCGAGGGCGGCGAACAACGATATCGAGCAGCGCATGAAGCCCTCCGCTGCGTTGTGCGCTCCAGCGCACCGCGGCGGCGCGGGCTACTGGACGGCGTGCACCGTGAACACCCAGCCGATGTCGCCGTCCGTGTCGTCGATGACCAGCGTCCCGCCGGCGTCCACCAGCGAAGCGGTGTCGAAGGAGACCGTGATGTCGTTTCCGGTGTGGGTGGGCTCCACGGTCAGGCCTTCGCAACCGGGGCCGTCGTCGGGCACCTGGTACCCACGGGTGGTGCTGTAGCCCGGCGCCGAGATCGAGAGGGCCGCGAGCTCGTTCACCCCCGGTGCGCCCGGGAAGTAGTAGCCGTCCACCTTCTCCTGGTGGCGCGACGTGTAGACCTCCTCGCTCCCGACCAGCGTCGGCGTCGACGCCGCGCAGCCCTCACTGCCCGAGGGCATGGAGTGGATGTCGTCGACGGTCTCGGTGGTGCCGTCGTCCCACGTGAGCAGCTTTCCGACCACCTCGTCGTTGACGATGGTCAGCTCGAGGGACGCGTCGAAGTAATCCGTCGCGCTCGTCACGAAGATCCCGCGGTTGATCCCCGAAGGGTTGGTGTAGTCGCCGGAGATGGTGAAGTAGTTGCCGAGGAGCTCCTTTTTGTCCTTCACCACCACGACCTTGCTGCCGGTGAACAGGAGCGGCCGGCGGTTCAGGATCTCCGCCGGGAGCGTGAGCAGCGATCCCACGCCGCCGATGCCGCCGCTGAGGTCGGTGAGATCCTCGATGAGGTCCTTGTTCTTCAGGTTCACCGTCGCTCGCATATGCGGCCGGCGCTCGACGTCGACGACCGTCTTGTTGCCGAAGTCCGGCTGCGGCGTGGACTGGATGGTGATGTGCGCCACGCCGCTTTCATCGGTCTCGCCATGGAGCGGATCGCTACCCACGGTCTGAATGACGTCGTCGTCGCCCTTGGCAAGGACCTCCCACTCCACGCGTTTGCCCGCGAGGGGCCCGTCCTCCGGCACCGTGAAGTCGACGTTGGCCGCGTTGGCCATCTGCCGGACGCAGTTGATCACCTGCGCCTTGCCGGAGCCGTCGAGCTGGAAGGTCGCCTTCACGTCGGCCTGCTTGGCCGAGCGCGCGCGCACGAGCGGCTGCGGCGTGACCTCCATGTCCATCCGGAAGACCACCATGGTCCACACGAGCTTGACGTAGGCGAGCGCGGCGTTGGCGAGGGACGAGGCCTGGCCGTACTTCTCCACGGGCTCGAGCTTCTCACCGAGGTGATCGACCACCTTCTCGGTGACGCGCGCCTCGCCGGCCATGACGGTGTCGACGATGGTGGACTGCGTCTCGGTCAGCCCACACGGCCCCAAGGCGGTCAGCGGCTGGCTCGCCTGCGAGCCGGCCGCGTCCTGCACCGACAGCCACAGCTCCGCCGCGATCGGGTAGGTCAGGAGCCCCAACTGCAGCGTGTTGAGCGGGGCGCTCCCGTCGACGTTCGGATCGAGGAGGTCGTAGCCGTCGTTCCGTCCCATGGCGACGATGATCTGCGCCCACGCGCGCGGGCCGGGGGCGTCGCCGGCGGCGGCGGTGGCGATGTCATCGAGGAGCGCCTGCTTGAAGTTGCCGACGTCGGTGGCGCCGGCGAGGTCCGCCCACGCGCCGGCGTAGTCGTCGAGGGTGACGGCGACCCCGCTGACGAGGCCGTCGGCCATGGTGTCGACGTCCCAGGTCTCGAAGGTGATGCCCTGCGAGCGGCTGTCGTCGATGACGACGACGTCGCCGTCGCGGACGCCGAAGCCGCTGTACAGGATCGCGGTCTCGACGGCGTCGCGGATGAGCTCGACGGGATCGCCGGGCGTGACGCGCAGCGGGTCGGCGACCAGGACGATGTCGTCGTCGAGCGGGGTCCCCGGCGGGAGCGTGTCCGCCGGCGGGCCGCCGCCGCCGCCACCGTCGTCGAGCCAACCGAAGTCGAGGAGGTCGCAGCCCGGAGGGGCGAGCAGGCTGACGAGCGCGGCGCCGACGAGGCTCCTGGCGTGCATGGGTCCCTCCGCCGCTCCCTGGGGAGCAGGGGGAACGAAGCATCGAGCGAGCCATCGTTTGGCCCGCGAAGCGGTGCGACCGGTGCGCACGGCGCCGGGCGATATCGCGCGGGTGGGTTGTCTTTTGCCCCCCGTCAGCCGCGCGTGATGGCGCGCACGGCGTCGACGACATCGTCGCGCGGCGGCGTGGCCGACACCGGCAGCCCCGGCGCGCGCAGCAGCACGAAGCGGCCGCCCTTCTTGTCGGCGGCCAACGCCGCGAGCGCGCGCTCGACGTCGACGAGCAACGGCGGCAGCGGCCCGAGGCGCGCGCGCATCGCCGCGGCCGCCGCGGCGTCGAGGCCGGCGTGCGCGGCGCTCAGCCGCAGCATCGCCGCGAGCCCATAGCGGACGGCGTCGCCGTGGCCAATCCCGGTGACCGCCTCGAGCGCGTGCGCGACGGTGTGCCCGAGGTTCAACACCGCGCGCAGGCCGCGCTCCCGCGGGTCTTTGCGCGCGACGCCGAGCTTGAGCGACAGCGAGCGCGCCACGGCCGCCGCGAGCGCGCCTTCGGCCGGAGGCGCGCGCCCGTCGGCGGGGGCGTCGGCGGCGAGGAGGTCGTGCTTGAGCATCTCCGCGCGGCCCGCGCGCATGGCGTCCTCGCCGAGCGTCTCGAGGAAGCGCACGTCGACAACGGTGCGCTCCGGAGGATGAAACGCGCCGAGCTGGTTCTTCCTGCCGAGCGCGTTGACGGCGGTCTTCCCGCCGACGCCGGCGTCGGCCATCGCGAGCAGCGTCGTCGGCACCGCCCACCAGCGCACGCCGCGGAGCACCAGCGAGGACGCGAGGCCGACGGCGTCGAGGAACGCGCCGCCGCCTGCGGCCACGATGACGGCGTCGCGCGAGATGCCGCGCTCGAGCAAGGCGTGGGCGATGCGCTCGACGTGGGCGAGCGTCTTTGCGCCCTCGCCGCCCGTGAAGACGAGGTCGGCGTGGAAGGGGTGCAGCTTGGCGACGACGTCCTCGACGACGACGACGGCGCCGGCCGGCAGGAGCGCGCCCGGCGCGAGCGCGGCTCCGTCGGCGACGACGACCTCGGGCTCGAGGGACGCGCAGCGGACGGGGCGCAGGCCGGCGACGACGGCGGCGAGGGCGGCGGCGACGTGGTCGCGGTCGCCGTCGCCGTCGACGAAGCCCGATCCGGACGACGCCCGGAGCGAGGCGCGCGCCGCGCGGCGCGGGGCCTCACGCGCCTCGTAGACGGCGCGGGCGCGCGCGCGATCGCCCGCGGGGAGCCACGGGCGCGGCGACGAGGAGAGGCGCTCGAGGGCGACGGCCGCGTCGACGTCGAGGCCAACGCAGAGCGCGCGCTCGGCGAGCAGCGCGCGCCCGGGAGCGGTGTCGACGACGCCGGCGCCGGCGGCGATGACGACGTCGCTCCCGTCAAGGGCGGCGTCGAGCGCACGCAGCTCGCGCGCGCGAAACGAGACCTCGCCCTCCTCGCGAAATATGCGCGCCGTCGCGGCCGCGACGCTGCGCTCCTCCCTGCTGAGCCCGCCCGGCGTCGCGGCGGCGCCCCGGGCGATCGCGGCGTCGAGGTCGACGAAGCGCATGCCGAGCCTGTCGGCGGCGGCGCGGCCCGCGGTGGACTTGCCCACGCCGGGGGGCCCGAGCAGCACGACGGGGCCCTTCAGCGCGCATACGCTCACGACGACGTCACCGCGCTCTGGCCCATGTGCGCGCGCAACTGCTCGAGGCTGTCGCCGCCGAACTTCTCGAGGAGCGCGTCGGCGAGCACCACGCACGTCACGGCTTCGGCCACCACGCTCGCGGCCGGCACCGCGCACGTGTCGCTGCGCTCGACGTGACCGCGCGCGCTCTCGCCCGTGTCGACGTCGACGCTCGGCAGCCCGCCCGCCACGGTGGACAGGGGCTTCATGCGCGCGCGCAGCGACAGCGGCATCCCGTTGCTCATCCCGCCCTCGATGCCGCCTGCGTGGTTGGTGGCGCGCCCACCAGGCTCCACGGCCACGATGGGATCGTGGAAGGTGCGCCCGCCGGACACCAGCGTCTCGGCGTCGCCGAAGGACACCGAGCGCACCGCGTGCACCGACGCCACCGCCTCGGCCAGGCGCGCGGTGAGCCGCCAATCCCAGTGGGCGAAGTGGCCGAGTCCCACCGGCAGGCCGTCGGCGCGCACCTCGAACGCGCCCCCGAGGGTCTCGCCGGCGGCGCGCGCGGCGGCGATGGCCTCGAGCATTTGCGCGGCCGCCGCCTCGTCGACGCAGCGGATGGGCGAGCGATCGGCGCGGGCCGAGAGCGCGTCGGCTCTCTCGTCCACGCGCGGAGCGGCGTTCACCACGCCGATGTTGACGACGTGGCTGCCGACGACGACGCCGCAGGCCCCGAGGAGCTGCCGGCACACGGCGCCGACCGCCGTGCGCGCCGCGGTCTCCCGCGCGGAGGCGCGCTCGAGGACATCGCGGGCGTCGCGGGTGCCGAGCTTCTGCATGCCGGCGAGGTCGGCGTGGCCGGGGCGCGGCACGGACACCGCCGCGGCGCGCGCGCGCGCGGCGACGTCGTCACCGTCGTCGTCGTCCTCGGAGGTGGCAGGGGGAACGTCGGCCCAGACGCCCATGACCTCGCGCCAGCGCGCGTGGTCCCGGTTTTCGATGACGAACGCGATGGGCGAGCCGAGGGTCAGGCCGCGGCGGACGCCGCCCTTGAAGTCGACGACGTCAGCCTCGATCTGCATGCGCGCGCTGCGGCCGAAGCCCGCGCGGCGCCGCGCCATGTCGTGCTGGATGGCGTCGCGATCGAGCCGCAGGCCGGCGGGCACTCCCTCGAGGATGCCCACGAGCGCGGGCCCGTGGCTCTCGCCGGCGGTGAGGAAGCGGAGGCGCGACAGCACATGCGCTTGTTATCGCTCGCGAGCAGGCGCGTCGAGCGCGGCGAGGAACCCGGGGAAGCTCGTTCGCTCGCACCCGGGGACGTCGAGGACGACGTCGGCGCCGCACGCGTGGCCGAGCGCGTGCGCCGCCATCGCCAGGCGGTGATCGCCGTCGGTGCGCACGTGCACACGCGACCGCGGGCGCGGCCGGCCGCCTTCGATCACGAGCGTGTCGTCCTGGACGGACGCCCCGCCACCGAACGCGCGCGCGAGCTCGACGAGGCGCGCGAGCCTGTCGCTCTCCTTGTGGCGCAGCTCGCCGACGCCGCGGAGCGCGCTCGTGCCCGAAGCGCACAGGGCGACGGCGACGAGCGCCGGGATCTCGTCGACGAGGTCGGGTACGCCGGCGGCCTCGACGACGACGGGCGCGAGCGCCCCCGAAGGGCGCACGACGACCGCGCCGCACGGCTCGCCCATGCGCTCCTCGTCGACACGCAGCTCCACGCGGGCGCCCATGCGCTGCAGGGCGCGAAAGAAGCCTGTGCGGCGCGGGTTCACCACGACGTCCTCGGCGCCGAACGGCGCGCCGACGATCACCGCGTGCGCCGCGAGCAGCGCGGCCGACGAGACGTCGCCCGGCAGCGCCACGTCGAAGCCCTCCCACGCGAGCGGCACCTCGAGCACGGCCTCCGTCGGCGTGGGGCCCGCCCCCGTGGCGCGCGCCGCGCGCGGCCCGCACAGCCACGCGAGCATGCGCTCGGTGTGGTCGCGCGTGGGGACCCGTTCCCGCACGCACACGACGCCGGCGAAGCGGCGGGCGGCCAACAGGAGCGCCGACTTCACGTGCGCGCTGGGCGCGCCCGTGTCCACGTCGATGCGCGCGCGGGCCGCGGGCGCGCGCGGGAGCACGCGCGCCGGCAGCGTCCCGCCCTCCGCGAGCGCCACGACGGGCGCGCCGAACAGCGCCGCCAGCGGCTCGGCCACGCGGCGCATCGGCCGGCGCGACAACGACGCGTCGCCGACGACGTCGGCGGCGACGCCCTCGCCGGCGAGCGCCCCGAGGAGCAGGCGCGCGAGGGTCCCGCTGTTGCCGCAGTCGAGCGGCCCCCCGGGCGCGACCCACTTCGCCGCCGGCTCCACCGTCACCGCCCGGCCTCGCGCGGGGACGCGGGCGCCGAGCGCGACGACGCACGCGAGGGTCCGCGCGACGTCGTCGCCGTCGGGGAGGTCGGCGATGCGCGACGGCGTCCGCGCCAGTGACGCGAGCAACAGCGCGCGGTGGGCCAGCGACTTGTCGCCCGGGAGCTTCACGGCGTCATTCGACGTCGGCGCCCTCGACGCACTCGACGCCGAGCGAGCGCAGCCCGTCAACGACCTGCTGGGCCACCTCGCTCGCGCGCTGCCCGAGGGGGAGGCGCAGGCTCACCTCGGGCATGTCGTCGAAGCGGTGGTCCGAGCTGATGATCAAGATGCGCGGCGGGTGCTGCGACGACTCGTAGACCTGCTCGAGGCCCTCGCGCGTCGCGTCGTCCGGGCGCGGCCGCACGAGCACCAGGGCCTCGATGCGATCGAGATCGGGGAGCATGGCCGCCTGCGTCGCGTCCGCGGCCTCGACGAGCTCGCGCACACGCGGCGACAAGTGCTTGCGCAGCCGGTCGCGCGCCTTGGCGTCCTCGACCACGAGCCCGACGACGCCGCTGCCGCCTTTTTCCTGGGCGGCGTGGCCGTTGCCGATGGCGACCTCGAGGCTGTCCTCGAGCTCGACGGTGGCGCCCGTCGGCGGGTGATCGTCGAAGGCGCCCGTCGACGACGCCGGCGACGGCGTGTGCGGCGCGGGCGCGTCCGACGTACCCGTCGAGAAGACGTCGCTGTCCGCGGAGTTGGCGACGCTGTTGCGCCCATCCACGAACCGCCCCGCCTGCAGCCCGCCCACCTGCGTGGCCTCACCGGGCAAAGACACGAGGTCTCCGAGGGCGGCGCGCACATCGGCGAGCGACACCCCCTCGTCCGACGCGCGCGTGGGCGGCGGCGGCGCGTTCGGCGCGGCGACCGCGACGTCGACGTCGACGTCGACGTCGACGTCCTCGCCGGCTGCGGCGAACGCCTCGTCGTCGGAGACCTCCTCGACCTCCATGCTCGCGAGCACGGGCAACGACGACGCCGCGCTGGCGGAGCCGTGCTCGCCCGTGGCGCCGATGAGCGTGGGCGGGCGCGGCGGCTGCTGCTGCTGCGCCTGATGCGCCTGTTGCGCCTGCTGCGCCGCGATCCGCTCGCGCAGCTCCGCGGCGCGTTCGCGCAAGGCGCGCGCCTCTTCTTCGAGCGCGCCGGCGCGCGCCTCGAGGGCGTCGGGGTCCTCGCCGTCGAGCTCCTCGTCCGTGCGCTTGTGGATCGACGCCGCGCGAATGCCGGCGAGCGACACCGCGCGCGTCTCGACCTCGTCCTGATCCACCGAGAGCTCGTCGTCCGGCGGAGGCGGCGCGGACTCGGGCGTCGGCGGCGGCGAGGCCGCCGTCGCGGTCTCCTCTACGGCGAGGTCGTCGTCGTCCTCGCCTGGCTCCGCCGCGCTGATGGGCGGCGGCAGCGCGTCTTCGTCCTCGGCGGAGATGGACACCGTCCCGCGCGTGGGGACGTGCGTGGCGGGCTCCTCCTCGGCCTCCATCGTCCGCGGACCGCTGGGCCGGCTCTCGAAGCCCTCGCCGTCGTCGAAGCCGCGCGCGATGGACTCGAGGTCCTCGTCCGACGTGCGCGTCGGCTTGAGCGTCATCGTCGGCGCCGACGACGGCATCGACGTCGGCGGCACGAGCGGCTCGTCCGGGGTGTTCACCGACGTCGGCGCGGGCTCGTTTTCGTCGGCGTCCGCGGGCAGCGCCGGGAAGTCGTCGACGCGGAGCTGCGGGCGCGGCGGCGGCTCGAACGGCGCCGTCACCCGCGCCTGCGACGCGCGCGGCATCGTCTGATGCGTGTCCTGCGCCGCCAACAGGCTCATCGCGCTCACGGTGGGCTCGTCGTACGCGTCGTGCTCCTCCTCGGAGCTCACCGGCGGCGGCGCGTCTTCGGCGTCGAGCGGCGACTGGAGGGTCCCGGGCTCGATGGCGCCATCGTCACGGGCGGCGGCGGCGAGGACGTCGGCGGCGATCTCGGCGTCGCCGAGCTCGTCGTCCTCGCTCACCACTTCGGCTTCGTCGCCGGCGTCGCCCTCGCTCCCGGCGACGGGGGTGTCGTACCCGCCCGTCTCATCCTCTTCCTCCTCGGCGTCGACGGGCGCGTCGTCGCCGGTCGGGGCGTCCCCGCCGGCGTCAGCGGCCTCCCCGCCGCCGTCCAGGGCCGCCAGGAGCGACGACGGCTTGCGCGGCGAGCTGTACGTCGCCGTGCGGGGCTCGTCGTCGTCGCCGTCGGCGGCGATGGGCGGCGCGCTCTCGACGGCGGGGACGCTGAGCGTGGGCTCGACGGCGTCGCCCTCCGCGATCTCCGGCTCGTCTTCGATGGGATCGGCCTCGTCGCTGGCGTCGATGAGCTCGTCCACGTCGTCGTCGTCGTCGCTGTCGCCGAGCGCCGCGTGGAGCTCGGCGAGCTGCTCGTCGGACAGGTTCCGCGTGGCGTTGCCGGTCTTGTTGCCGTTGTCGCCCTGCGTGGTGACCGAGCCTTCGTCCTGCCACTCGCCGTCGCCGTCGTCAGCCATGTCGACGTCGACGTCGAAGCTCTCGCTCGACGAGAGCAACCCGCTCGCCTCGAGGCGCTCGAGGAGCTGTGCCAGCTTCTTTCCCACCTGCTCGGCGTCGGCGTCGTCGGGCGCGCTGACGGCGCGCGCCATCTCCGCGGGGATCTCGTGGCCGTCGGCGCTCTCGAGGACGAGGTCACCGTTTGGGTCGATGGCGACCTGGAGCGCCCGCCCCGCCACCGACGTCCGCGCGCGCGCCCGCGGCTCGGGCGCGACGAGCCGCGCCTTGAGGCCGAGGCGCTTGAGCGTCTCCATGTCGTCGTCGAGGCGCGCGCGCATGGCGTCGTGCGCCTCGACGACGGCGGTCAGGAGCGCCTCGGCGGTCTCGACGCCGGGGAGCCAGAGCGTGCCGCACGCCGCGAGCTCCGGCGGCGCCTCGAACGCGAAGGCCTCGGGCGAGGAGACCTCGACGACGGCCTCGCCCGCGAGATCTCCGCCGAACACGGACTGCATGTCGAGCAGCGACAGGTCGAGCGCGAGGCGCTGCGCGTCACGCCCCGCTTTCGCCCCAAGGGCGAGCAGCACGTCGTGGATCGACCCGCTCATGCGGGCACTCTATCCCCAAGGCGTTGGCGCCGCGAAAGTCCTGCCGCGCCCCGTCTCGACGTGGGCCTACATCTGCCGACAGCCGTGGAAGGCTCAAGCGAGCGCCGCGGCCCGCACCTCGCGCACGGCGCGGCGCACGCGGCCGTCGCTGTCGGCGACGAGCCGGTCGAGGCGGGCGGCGTCGCGGGCGCTCCCGTGGCGGCCGAGGATGACCACCCCGAGGGCGCGCACGGCGGCGGCGGCGTCGTCGAGCGCGTTGCGCGCCGCGGCGCACGCGGAGGCGCCGCCGACGACGAGGAGCGCGGCGAGGGCGGCGCAGCGCACGTCGACGTCGTCGTCGGCGCTCATGTGGAGAAAGGTGGAGGCCAGGCGGCGGCCGCCGTCGAGCGCGCGCAGGGCGACGACGCCGGCCTTGCGCACGCGCGCGTCGTCGTCGTCGAGGAGGTTGGACACGGCGCCGACGACGCTGGCGTCCCCGACGGCCGCGAGGGCGCCGGCGGCGGCGATGCGCGTGCGCGCCGACGAGGAGCGGAGGGCCCGCACGAGGGCCGGGACGGCCTCGAGGTGGCGGGGGGCGGCGAGGGCGGAGGCGGCGACGGCCCGATCCGCCTCGTCGTCGCCGTCGAGGCGCTCGAGCAGCGTCCCGGTCCAGGGCGCGGGGAGGGAGGCGACGGCGGCGCCGAGCGCGATGCGGCGGTCGATGCCGACGGAGCGGTCGAAGAGGCGGGCGGCGAGGGTGGGCAGGACGGGGGTGACCGACTCGGGCGAGGCGACGCCGAGGACGCTCACCCAGGCGAACGCGCGCCGGCACCGGGCCTCGTCCACGCCGTCGAGAGCGGCCAGCAACGCCTGGGGCAGGGAGGGCTCGCCCTCGGAAGAAGACGACGGGCTGTTCGACATGCGGCTCCCGGAAGGGCGCTCACCGTACCCGCCCCTGCCCCCCTGTCAACGCTCGGTTGGTCATCTTGACGAGAAGCCCCGCGGATGCTTCAGTGGCGCCTTCGCAATCCGGCATAGCTCAGTTGGTAGAGCATGTGACTGTTAATCACAGGGTCCCTGGTTCGAGCCCAGGTGCCGGAGCCATCCCTCCTTGCGAGCCTCGGGAGAGGCGTGAGGAAACACAGCGGCCTCGGAGAGCGATCTCCGGGGCCGTCGCGTTTTTCCAGGGAGCGCTCACGACACGTGTCGTTTGATCTCGGCGACGAGCGCCTCGAGCGCGATCGGCTTCGGCAGACAGCCCGCGGCGCCGAGGATGCTCGCCTTCTCCTCGGTCCTTCCGTCGGCGCTCATGACGACGACGGGGATGGTGGCGAGCGCCGGATCCCGCTTCAGCTCCGCGTGCATCTGCCAGCCGTCCATCACCGGCATCATCAGGTCGAGGAGGATGAGCGCGGGCCTCTCGCGGCGGACCTTCTCGAGCCCGTCGACGCCGTTGTGGGCGGCTTCGGCGGTGTAGCCCTCGTCGTCCAACGCCTCGATGAGGATGGGCGCGAGCTCCTCGTCGTCTTCGACGATCAAGATTCGTCCCGTGCTCATGGCGTCGCCTCCGCCTGTTGCTCGAAGGGTCGCGGCTCCAGCGGGAGCACGACGATGAACGACGCCCCGGCCCCGGGCGCGCTCTCGACGCGGATCTTCCCCCCGTGTGCCTCCACGATCTGACGCGTGATGTACAAGCCGAGGCCGAGGCCGCCGGTGTCGATGGCGCCGCGCGCGAAGCGATCGAAGATGCGGCCCTGCTCCTCGATGGCGATGCCGGGGCCGTGGTCGCGCACCACCAGCGTCGCCTCGCTCTGGTTGGCCGCCACGGTCACCTCGAGGGGCGGGCTGCCGTACTTCGCGGCGTTGCTGATGAGGCTGGCCAGCACCTCTTCGAGCCGGAGGCGGTCCCAACGGCCCACGACGCCCGGCTGGACGTCGAGCTCCACCGTCGTCCGCGTGCGGGTGATGGCGGCGTTCAACCTGTCGAGGACGTCGCGCACCAGTTGCGACAGATCGACGTCCTCCGCTTCGAGCTGAAGGCGCCCCGAGTTGATCCGGGAGATGTCGAGGAGCTCGTCGATGAGGCGCCCGAGGCGGGACGCCTGTCGCGCGATGACCTCGAGGCCGGCGACGAGCGGCACCGACGGCGGCCCGCCGCGGCGCGCCTGCCGCAGGAGCAGGTCGAGCTTGAGCGTGAGCGCCGACAAGGGCGTCTTGAGCTCGTGGGAGGCGGCGGAGAGGAACTCGTCGCGCGCGTGGAGGGCGTCGTTGAGCTCGCCGACGAGGCGCGCGGCCTCGTGCTCGATGCGCTTCCTCTCGGTGATGTCGCGCTCCGTGGTGGCGATGAACGCGGTGTTGCCATCGGCGTCCATGAGGCGCGTCACCGTCAGTGAGACGTCGATCTCGCGGCCGTCCTTGGCGCGCCTGCGGGTCTCCAAAGGGCCGTCCCCCTCGCCGCGCACCACCGCCGCTCGGAAGGCTCGCGCACGCTCCTGCTCGCCCTCGGGCCAAAGGACGTCGACGTTCATCGCGAGCGCCTCCGCCTCCGAGTAGCCATACATGCGCTCGGCGCCCCGGTTCCATTCGAGGATCGCTCCGCCGAGGTCCTGGAGCGTGATGGCGTCGTTGGAGTCGTGCAGCACCGTCGCCAGCCGTCGCCTCGCGATGTCCGCCTGCTTGCGCGCGGTGACGTCGCGCTCGGTGGTCGCCACCGCGAGCGGCCGACCCTCTTCGTCGACGAGCAGCCTGGCGGTGAGGGCCACGTCGAGCACGCGGCCGTCCTTGGCGCGGCGGCGGACCTCGAGAGACGTCGACGAGCGCCCGCCGTCGCTCCCGTCGCTCGAGCTGCCCGGCGAGGTGAGCAGGCGGCGGCGCGTGTCGACGCGAGTGCCGTCCGGCAGGAGCGCCGAGACGTTCATCCCCACCGCCTCGGACTCCGTGTAGCCGTAGAGCCGCTCGGCGCCGGGGCTCCACGCGACGATGGTGCCGTCAAGGTCTTGCATGGTCACGGCGTCGTTTGCGTCGCTGGCTCGCCGCCCGTCCCGCAACGCCAACACGAGCTCGCGCAGCTCATCGTGCACGTCCGCCACGTCTCTCTCCCGGCTCATGCCTGGTCCTACCGACGGGCCGCGCCGGCGCCCACGACGACCGGACGCTCACTCCACCGTGAGCTCGACCGGCGGCGGCACCGGCGGGAAGAAGTCGACGAACAGGTACACCGGCGTCCCCGGCGTCGCCGCGAAGTCCACAGCGGACTCGCCCGCCGTCGCCCCGGTGGCGTCGTCGTTACATGCGAGCTCGGTCCCGCCCGCGCAGTCTCCGCTGCGGGCGTACAGCACCGTGTCGCCGCCCCGGGTGCTCGCGTGCAGGGTGCGGGCTTCGGTGACGTCGACACGGAAGATCACTTCGGGGCCCGAGAGGCCACCGCACGTGCCGGCCGTGTCCGCGTGCGCCCCCTGCCCGACGGCGTCGACGACGACGGTGCTCGGCGCGCTCCGCAGGAGCGGGAACGAAGGGACGTCGGCGCAGGTGTCGCCGCCGGTGGCCGCCGGCACCGCTTGGCAGCGGCCCCCCTCGGGCGGGCACGTGTAGCCGAGCTCGACGGCGCACACGCCGTCGCAGCCGTCGCCGTCGAGCGGCACGGGCTGCCCGTCGTCGCACGTCTCGCCCTCCTCGACGACGCCGTCGCCGCACAGCGGGAGCGGCGGCGGCGTGGTGGGCGCCCACTGCAGCGTGTACGCGCCACGCGCGCGGGGCGAAAACGAGTCCACGGCGACGAAGACCGTGCCGCTGCCGGCCGGCACGAGGAGCGTCTCGTCGTTGGTGGTGCTGCGGCCGTCGTCGTCGACGCCGGTGAGGCAGGAGACCGGTGGACACGAGGAGAACGCGTACAGCGCCGCGTCGAACGACGCGCGCACGGTGAACAGCGTGTCCGCGGCCGCCGGCGCGTCGAAGCGATAGAGGACCTCGGGGCCGGCGGCGCCGCCGGCGAGGCACGACGGCGGGCTGAAGGGCGCGCTCGACGGGTCGAGCGCGGCGAGGCCGCCGAGCGTGCTGCCTGCCGCCGAGCCGGAGGACCCGCTGAGCGCCGTCGCCGCGCACGGGTCGGGGGGCGGCGGCAGCGTCGCGTCCACGCCGTACGCGACCGCGAAGCCCTCGGCGGGTGGATCGAGGGTGAGCGCGAACAGGCCCGGCGGCGAACCGGCCAGGGTGACGACGAGGTCGTCGCCGTCCTGCACCGCGCGCACCGCGCGCGGGCTCTCGGCCAGCGTCACCGGGTCCACCGCGGCGAGCGCGGCCCGCAGGGCGCCGCCGCCGGCGAGGCGCACCTCCGCGTCGCCGCCGTTCGGCAGCGAGACGAGCAGCACGTCCCGGTCGGTGCCGCACAACACACGCGGCGTGTCGAGCGTCGCGCTCTCGGTGAGGACGGTGCCGGCGGTGGCGGGCGTGGCGTCGTCGAGCTCGGCGATCGGGCTGTCGAACGCGTCGGCGGGACACGCGTGATGGACGCGCGCGCTGTACGGGCCACCGCCGCCCGCGACGCGCACGAGCACCATGCCCGCGGCGGTGGCGGCGTGGTACGGGAGCCCGCCCAGGAGCGCGCCCTCGTCGACGACGACGTCGTCGCCCACGACAATCTCGCCGCCGGAGCGGACGGGGACACCCTCGATGACGTCGCCGGCGAGGAGAGCGCCATCCACGGTCTGGACGTCCACCTGCAGATCGCCGCCCATGTGTCCGACCAGGAGCCAGTCGTCGTCGCCGGGGCACGACACGAGGCCGCCGGCGCCGGCGAGGCCGTCGGCGGTGTCGACGTCGGAGTGGCCGAGCGCCAGCGCGGTGCCCGGGGTGTCGCCGAAGCCGCCGCGGTCGAAGTCGTCGTCGACGCAGAGGCCCGCGTCGTCGAGGTGCAGCGTGACGTCGAAGCCGCCCGCGCCGAACGCGCCCGCCGACTCCGGCGTCCGCACCACGATGGACCACACGCCCGCGGGCAGCGTGCCGACCTGCAGCAGCTCGTCGCGTCCGAGGACGTCGCTGCAGCGATCGGCCGTGAAGCCCGTGCAGTCGGCTGCGCCGACGAACGCCACCGGATCGACGCCGTCGTCGCCGTGGATGCGCACCTCGACGCCCGCGGCCTCCGTGAGCGTGAAGCGCAGCGCGACGTCGGGCGCGGCGCCGCCCGGACCACAGGGCGCGTCGACGTCGAACGCCGCGGCGAGCGTGCTCGCGTGCACGGGGACGTCTGGGACGATGTCCTCGGTGATGTCCGCGCAGGTGTCGCCGACGACCACGGCGTCGGTGACGCCGCCGTCCTCGCTGCCGCCGTCAGGGCCGACGCCGCCGTCGTCGGGCCCGGCGTCGTCGGGCCCGGCGTCGACGCGGCCGGCGTCCGCCGCAGGAGGCTCGCCGCCGCAGTCCCCGCAGCCGGCGAGCGCCGACAAGCCGACGGCGCAGAGCCCGGCGGCGACGAGCGCGACCGAAGGGAGGGGCCGCGCTCGATCGGCGACCGGAGGGAGCGGCCGCGCTCGATCGGCGACCGGGGGGAGGACATCGTCGAGGAGAGGGATGCGCACGAGGACCTCCGTCAGCCGTCGTGGAGGATCAGGCGCAGGCGCGCCTCGATGTCGGGGTAGACGGGCCGTTGGGCGAGGAGCGCCCGCAAGGCGTCCTCCGCCGCCGGCGCGAGGTCGTCGTCGTCGCCGGTGGGAGCGACCAGACGCGCGGCGACGAGGTCGATGAACGCGGCGGACGCGTCGGGCGCGATGCGCCCGGCGGCCGCGAGGGCGCCGAGGTCCGCGATGTCGCCGGCGCTCAGCGGGCGCGCCGCGAGCGAGCGCAGCGCGCGCGCCTGCACGTCGGCGTCGGCGTCGCCAGCGAGGTCGAAGAGCGCGTCGCGCGCGAGCGGCGTGTCGACCTTGCGCAGCCCGAGCGCGGCCGCGAGGCGCATGCGCGGATCGCGGGTCCGGGCGGCGCCGGCGATCACGGCGTCGTCGTCGGCGATGCCGGCGTTTCCGAGAGCGCGCAGGGCGAGCGAGCGCTCCGTCTCCGAGCGCGCCGACGCGAGCGCGTCGAGGAGCACGTGGTGCCCGCGCCGCCACGCGGCGGCCGCGCTCGGGTCGTCCCCGGCCCGAGACCCGCGCTCGCCCTCCGCCGCCGCGTCCGCTGCGCGCGCCGCCGAACCGACGGCGCCGCCCAGCGCGAACATCGCGCCCCGCGTCCACGACTGCGAGGCGCCGTCGTGCGCTCGCGCCTGTTCCTCGAGGAACGCCAGCGTCTCGGGCGCGGGCTCCTCGACGAGGCCCAGGCGCCCGACGAGCAATGACGCGTCTCGATCGCCGCGCACGTCGGCGCGGGTGAGCGCGCGGACCATGGACGCCTGCGCCGCCGGCGTCCCCGCGGACGCGAGCACGTCGAGGACCAGACCGCGCCCGCGCGACGAGAAGCCGCCCATCGCATCGACGAGGGCGTCGCCGACGGCGGGCTCGAGGGCCACCCGCGCCGACGCCGCCCACACGAAGCGGTTTTCGTCGGGCAGCGCGCCGGAGCTGCCGAAGACCGCGAACGTGCGCCGCACGTCCTCGCCGTCGACGCCCGCGGCTTGCGCCTCCAGGGCGCGCACGTCCTGCGAGGGGAGCGCGCCCTGCCCCGCTGCGCCGCCGGCCGCGACGTCCTCCCGCGGGCTCGAGGGGTCGGCCGACACCAACGCCACCGGCGCGCGCGCGTCTCCCGTACCGCTGTCGACGCGCTCGAGCGTCAGCGTGCCGAACGCGCTCGCGCCGCCGGCGCCGGCGACGGTCTCGTCGCTCTCGAGGGCGACCAGGCCTTCGTCGTCGACAAACAGCGTCGTGTTGCTGTCAACGACGGCGGACGTCGCCGTCGCGCGTGGCAGGGCGTCGAGCCGGACGTACGCGGTGCGCGTGCGGGTGACGACGTTGCCGTCGCGCAGGTAGGCGGAGCGCGCGACGCCGCGCGGCGTGCGTTCATCGTCGCTCCAGCCCGCGCGGTGCTGTGGGAGCGACACGTTCGCTTCGAGCACCAGCGACCGCATCGCGTGCACGAACGCCTGGTCCGGCGGCGGCGCCCCGCGCGGGAGCGCGCTGAACACCGCCGCGACGCCGCCGTCCTCGTCGTGCGTCGCCACCAGCTCCGGCCCGACGAGCAGCGACGCGAGAGCGCGCTTGTCCGCGGCCGCCCCGAGGAGCGAGAGGCTCGCGTCGTCGACGCGCGCCAACGACCACGCCGTCCGCGCGCGCCCCGCGGCGTCCGGCTCGAGGCCGCGCACGACGACGAGGCCGTCGAGCTTCAGCGCGCCGCTCACGACGGTGCCGGCGAGCGCCGTGGACTCCGCGGCGCGCAACGACACGGTGAAGCGGCCGATGACGCCCGGCCCGGGCCACACGCCGGTCAACGGCGGTGGCGTCGGCGCCGCCGACGGGGCGGGGTCGCTCGGCGCGTCGATCAGGACGACGGCGGCGAGGACGCCGAGGCCGACCGCGGCGATGGCAGGGAGAGGAACGAGGAGGGGACGGAGTCGCATGTGATCCTCGTCGTCAAAAGCCGGGGAAGCCGTCGCGCTGCACGATGTAGAGCGGCTCGACGGACACGCTGTAGTCGTCTGCCCACAGCTTCTTTTCGTAGTGGAGGCCGCCCCAGGAGAAGATCGGCACTTCCGCCGACTCCGAGAACAGGCCGAAGTCGATCTCACCGTAGGCGCGCAGGTTGCCGCCGAGCATGCCGAGCTTCATCGACGCGTCGCCCGAGACGTCGATGGCCGGGTCCACCATCCCCGTGGGGACGTAGACGTGCGTTCCCGCCGCATAGGGCAGGCTCAACGAGATGATGGTGACCTTGCCCTTCACGCCGACGTCGATCACCGCGAGGTCCACGCTCGCCGACGCGAACGCATCCACCGACGTGTACGGTGTGAAGCTCGCGACGAGCTGTTCGTTCAAGTGGTTCGCCGGGTCGGGGTTGCGGATGCTCGTGGCGGTGTAGGTCACGCCGATCTCACCCTGGATCTTCCCCTTCACGGTGATCGGGATGCCGAGCACGGGCACCACCGTCGAGCCCTGCACGAAGGTCTGCGGCAGGCTGCGGCCGTCCATCACCGGCGCCAGCGAGCCCTGGAACACCTGCTCGGGCGGGTCGGCGTACAGCTCCTGGCCGTTCACGATGAAGTCGACGTCGACCTCCTGCATGGTCGCCTTCATCGACGCGTCGACGAGCGGCACCGACTTCCCGAACAGCGTGCCGCTCGCGATGACCTTGCCGCTGATGCTGTGGTTGAGCTTCTCGGAGTAAAACTGCGTCGGGTCGGCGGCGTCGCCGATGACGTCGAAGCCGTTGACGCCGAAGCGCGCCTCGTAGCCGAGCGTCGCACCGAGCACGTCGCTGCCGAGCGACAGGGAGTCCGACGTGCCCTTGCCCACGATCACCTTGCCGTCCGGCCCGAAGGGGCTGCCCTGGTGCGCGATGAGCTCCTGCACGTTGGCCTTGATCCACGCCGTGATGCACTTGCCGTACTCCTCGAACGCCGACGGGCTGTCCGACCACAACAGCGCCTGCCCCGCGCGCGGGCCGCCGACGTACTGCGGGTTTGTGCAGTTGATGCCGTCGGCGTTGTAGATGGGGGCGGTGGCGTTGCTCCCGATGTGGAAGTGGCGCGCGCGGATCTGCTCGATGTTGCCGTGCGTCTCCTGCACGCAGCGGCCGAAGTCGGCCTCGCGGTCGCCGACGTACAAGTCGGTCACGCGCTGCGCGAACAGCCGCGGCGACCAGTCGCAGGGGCTGACGCTGTCGACGTCGAGACACCCGGCGTCCTGTGCTTCGTGAAGCACGGCCTCGATCTGCGCGTCGAGCTTCGAGAGCTGCCAGCTCACCTCCGTGAAGAAGTCGTGGTACACGCCGCCGCCGGCATCGCACACGTCCTGCGCGAAGGTCGTCGCCAGATATGCTTGGACCGTCTCCGGCGTCGGCGCCGACGACGACGCAAACGCGGTGCTGTTGGAGGCGATGGTCACGCCGGCCACCTGCTGGCCCGCGTTGGCGATGTCGACGCCTTGTTCATGCGCGGCGATGGCCCAAGCCATGGCCCCCCACGGATCTTCCACCTTCTCGTAGGGGTCGTTGGGGATGCCGTCCTCGACGCTCTGCGAGCCCACACGGATCATCGCCATGTAGATCAACATGTCGTGGTAGGCCTTTTGGTAGAACGCGCGCTTGTCGAGGAGCGCCGCGAGCTTGTCCTTCAAGGCGTCCAGCGCGTAGAGCTCTTCGTCGAGGTAGCCGGCGCCGGCGAGCACGTCGCTCGCCTCCTTGTGCCAACCGAAATTCTCGTCGTGGCGCGGGTCCAACGCCAAGGTGGCGTAGAGGTCGCGGTCCTCGAGCCAGATGGTGTCGATGAAGACGCGATCGCGCCCAAGACACGGCACCACGAGCGCCGGCGCCGTGTCCTCCGTGACGTCGGGCGGCGGCTCCGCGGCGAGCGGCAGCGCAAAGAAGGCGTTCTTCTGTTGGTTCGTCGGGAACGCGATCTGCGCCGCGAACGGCGTCCCGTCGAGCTGCGACAGCGGGATGCCGTTCAGGCTGCGCGTGCCGATGGAGGACCGCAGCTCCGGCGACGCGAACGCCGCGTGGAACACCCCGCGCGGGTCGAACGCGAGCGCAGCCGCCTTCTCCTCGAACTTCGTGTAGTCGAAGTACTTCTCGTAGACGTACTCGCTGCAGGTGCGGACGCGATACGGGTCGTCGGGAGGCGTGGCGACGTAGAAGGCCCCGACGAGCGCCTGCAGGAAGCGTTGCGTCGCCGCCTCCGACGTCGCGTTCGACGCCGGCCCGAACGCCGCCGCCTTCAGCGTGCTCGCGAACGCGAGCGTGTTGCCGCCGTGCGCGAACAGGCCGTTGTAGCTGACGGGCTGCACCCTGGCGCAGGTGCGGCCGGGCGCGTCGGGTTGGCAGTCGCCGAGCGCGAGCGCGTGCGGCGCGCCCACCCCGGCGACGCTGCTGACCGTCGACGGCAGCAGGATCTCCCGCACCGGCAGCGTCGGCGACGCCGCGTCCGCGGCCTTGAGGAAGAGCTGGTTGCAGGTGGCTTCGGGATCGACGCGGGCGCGCGCGAGCTGGATCTTGCCGCACGCCGTCAGGCGATACGCCGGGCTCTTGCACTGGGCCAGCGTCGGCGTCGCGCACTGCGCGACCTGCGGCGAGAGGACCAGCTTGACCGGGGGGAACGCCGCCGCGGGCACGGCCAACACAAGAGCGACGAGCAGTTGGAGCGCGCGCACGGAGGGCCCCCTTCGCAGGTAGGGCTCACCGTTTCATCGCTCGTGCCACGAACGAACGGCGGTGGGATGGGCCCGCGCGCACGCGGCCTGTTGCGCCTGGCACAGGCCGCGCTCGAGCCCACACACCGTGCGTGCCGCGGCGGTCAGCGCGCCGGGGCGTCCGACGAGCCGGGCAGCCGCAGGTCGGCCTTGCGCGCCGCGGCGAAGCGATCGGCCACGTCGTCCCAGTTGAACACGTTCCAGATGGCCTCGAAGAACTTGGCCTTCTCGTTTTTGTACTGGAGGTAGAACGCGTGCTCCCAGGCGTCGATGACGAGCAGCGGGAGGCTCCCCTGCGCGACGTGCGACTGGTGATCGTGGACCTGCACGGTGTTGAGCCGCTGCGCGAGCGGATCCCAGACCAGCGCGCCCCAGCCCGATCCCATGATCGTCGCGGTGGCCTTGATGAGCTGGGTCTTCATCTTGTCGAAGGAGCCGAAGTCCTTGGTGATGGCCGCGGCGAGATCGCCCTTGGGCTCGCCGCCCGCCTTCGGCGCGAGGTTGCGCCAGAAGATGCTGTGCATCACGTGACCCGAGATGTGGAACGCGAGCGCCTGCTCGATGGCGCCGATGGCGGCGAAGTCGCCCTTGTCGCGCGCCGCGGCGAGCTTCTCGGTGTTCTCGTTGGCGCCCTTCACGTAGGCGGCGTGATGCTTGTCGTGATGAAGCTTCATGATCTCGGCCGAGATGTGCGGCTCGAGCGCGGCGTAGTCGTAGGGAAGATCGGGGAGGACGTACTGGGTCATGGGGATTCTCCGTCGATGTTTGTGAACCGATTGGCACGGCAGCGGGGAACCAGCAAGCTGGATTTGGCGCACCCTCGGTTGGCGTCACTGACGGACCACCACCTCGGGTGACGGCGAGAGGAACCGTTCGAACCATTGCCGCGCGAGGTCGGCGACGCGCTCGAGGGCGCCGGGCTCCTCGAACAGCCTCGTCGCGTGCGGCACGACGACGAGCTGCTTGTGCGCCTGCAAATGATGCATCGCGCGCTCGTTGAGCGTGACAACGACATCGTCGTCGCCCCCGACGACGAACAGCGTCGGCGCGCGCACGAGGTGGAGCGACTCGCCGGCGAGATCGGGGCGGCCGCCGCGCGAGACGACGGCCTGCACCTGCTCGGGGCGCTCCGCCGCGACGCGCAGGGCGGCGGCGGCGCCGGTGCTGACGCCGAAGACGCCGAGGGGGAGCTCCGCCGCCTCGGAGCGGGCGACCCAGGACACGCCGGCGAGCAGCCGTTCGGTCAACAGGGCGACGTCGAAGCGGAGGTAGCCCGAGAGCGACTCCTCGTCCTCCTCCTCCTCGGTGAGGAGGTCGAGAACGAGCGTCGCGTAGCCCGCCTCCTGCAGGACGCCCGCGACGAAGCGGTTGCGCGCGCTCCTGCGGCTACAGCCCGTGTCGTGCGCAAAAACCACGACGCCCCGGGCGCGCGTGGGCAGCGTCCACGAGCCCGCGATGGCGCCCCGCTCGAGGGAAACCGTGACCTCACGCTCCAAAGCTCTCATCGTGCCTCCGCTCTCGCGCGGAGACCTTCACCCGGCGTGCCACCGACGCGGCGCAGATGGAGCACACGCCCCTCCCGTCGAGGAGGAAGGCGACACCGTCCCCTGCGGCGCGATGAAAAACGACACCACCCGACGATGCTACGCTCCGCACCCATGGCGGACATCGGTGCTCCACAAGACGAAGCAGCGGCGCTCGCGCAGCACCGCGAGGCGCGCATCAAGCGGCTCGGCGCCGGCGACGGCTGGCTCTCCCTGGTCGAGCGCGTGATCCTCGACGAAGGCGACAACGCCGTCGACGGCGGCAGCGCCTTCCTCGACGGCGGCCGCGTGACTTTGAAGCTCGGCGCGGACACGCACGTGTGGCAGGCGGGCGACCCGGGGCCGGGCCCCTTCTTCACGCACGGCGCGCGCCGCTACGAGCTCCTGCGCCAGGGGGGCAAGGCCGCCGTGCGCGTTCGTGACCCGAAGAGCCCGACCCTCGCGCGCTTTCGTGGCGTCGACTTCTTCCCCGGCGATCCGCGCTACCGCGTCCAGGCCCGGGTCACCGGCGCGCCGAAGATCATCACCCTCGCCGTCGGTCTCGGCGCCGACGTCGACCACCGCTGCCCCGGCACGCTCACCTTCACGCTCGACGGCAGGGAGCTGTCCCTCGACCCCGTCATCGAGGACGACGACACCTTGTTCGTCATCTTCAAGGACCCCACCAACGGCAAGAGCACGTACGGCGCCGGCCGCTTCCTCTACACGCCGCTCCCGGACGCAGACGGCCGCGTCGTCCTCGACTTCAACCGCTGCTTCAACCCGCCGTGTGCCCTCACCGAGCACGCGTCGTGTCCGGTGGTCCCGCCGCAAAACCGCTTGCCCGTCGAGATCGCCGCGGGCGAGAAGTACCCGCTCCCGTAGCGGGCGCGCCGGCGCTTCGCCGCGCCGGGCGAGCCCCCGTCAAAGCGGCGCGCCGAGGTGCGCCGCCAGGCGCAGCAGGTCGGCGAAGACGCCGCCGGCGGTGACCTCGGGGCCGGCGCCGGGGCCCTGCACGAGGAGCGGCTGGGCGTCGTAGCGGGTGGTGGTGAAGGCGACGATGTTGTCCGTGCCCGTGAGGCGCGCGAACGGGTGGGTGGCCGGGACGACGCGCAGCCCGACGCGCGGGGCGCCCGACTCCGGGATGCTCCCGGCGTAACGCAAGACGCTGCCGCGCGCCTGCGCCTCCTTCTGCTTCTTGGCAATCTGCTCGTCGATGGGCGCGAGGCCGCGCAAGAGCTCCTCGAGCGGCGCCGCGAACGGCAGGCCCGGCGCGAGGTCCTCGACGACGACGTCCGCCAGCGACACGTCGCGCCCCATCTCGCGCGCGAGCACGACGAGCTTGCGGGCGAAGTCCGTGCCGGACAGGTCCTCGCGCGGATCGGGCTCGGTGTACCCGAGCCGGCGCGCCTCTCGCACGGCGGCCGAAAACGGCGCCCCCGGCTCGAGCGTGTTGAAGATGAAGCTCAACGTGCCCGACAGGACGCCGTCGACGGAGCGCACCGTGTCGCCGGTGTGCATCAGGTCCTGAAGCGTCTTGATGACCGGCAACCCGGCGCCCACCGTGGCCTCGCCGAGATAGAGCGCGCGCCTGCGCGCCGCGCCGATGGCGCGCCAGCGATCGAGCGGCCCCGCGCCCGCGCGCTTGTTGGGCGTGACGACATGGATGCCCCGCGACAGCCACGGCGCGTACTGATCGGCGACGGCGTCGCTGGCGGTGCAGTCGATGATCACGGCATGGGGCAGGTGCTCGGCGCACACGTGCGCAGCGAGCGCCTCGAGGTCGAGCGGCGGGCCGTCCGCGAGCGACGCGGCGAGCGACGCCGGATCGGCGTCGTCGGCGGCGAGCACCATGCGCTTGCTGTCGCAGGCGGCGCGCACGCGAAGGTCGAGCCGGTGCCGCCGGCGCAGCTCATCGCGCTGCGCCGCGATCTGCTCGAGCAGCACCTTGCCGATGAGGCCGGCGCCGACGACGCCGATGGACAGCGTGGTGTCCGAGAGCGTGAAGCGCGAGTGCACCGCCCGCAGCGCGCGGGTGGAGTCCTTGCGCGCGATCACCGCGGTGATGTTGCGTTCGCTGCTCCCCTGGGCCACGGCGCGCACGTTCACGCCGACGTCGCCGAGGGCGGAGAAGAAGCGCGCCGCCACGCCCGGGCTCTGGGCCATGGCGTCGCCGACGGCGGCGAGCACGGCGCAGCCGCGCTCGAGCGTGATCTCGTTGACCAGGCCGTGCGCGCGCTCCGTCGCGAACGCCTGCTCCACCGTCTTGTGGGCGAGCTCCGCTTGCGCCTCCCGCACCGCGAAGCAGATCGAGTGCTCGGAGCTCGCCTGCGAGATGACCATGACGCTCACGCCCACCGCGCGCAGGGCGCCGAACAGCCGCTCGGCGATGCCGGGCACGCCGACCATCCCGGTGCCCTCGAGGTTCAACATGGCGACGTCGTCGATGGTGGTGAAGCCCTTGACCATGGGCCCGCCGCCGCGCACCGGCACCTCGTGGATGACGGTGCCCTTCAGCTCCGGGCGGAACGTGTTCTTGATCCACACCGGGATCTTCGCGTTCACCACGGGCTGCATCGTGTGCGGGTGCACCACGCGCGCGCCGAAGTACGCGAGCTCCATGGCCTCGCGGTACGACATCTCGTCGAGGACGGTCGCCTCCGGCACGCGGCGCGGGTCGGCGCTGAGGACGCCGTCGACGTCGGTCCAGATGGTGACGGACGCCGCGTCGAGGAGCGCGCCGAAGATGGAGGCCGAGAAGTCGCTGCCGTTGCGTCCGAGGGTGGTGACCGTGCCGTCGGCGGTGGACGCGATGAACCCCGTGACCACCACGCGCGCCGGCGACGCCGGCGCCTTCCCCAGGAACGCTTGCGCGCGTCGCCGCGACTCGTCCCACTGCACGGACGGCGACAGCTCGCCCGGCTCCACCACCAGCACCTCGCGGGCGTCGAGGAAGCGGGCGTCGAGGAGCGGCGCCAGCGTCTGCGCCGACCACAGCTCGCCGTGGCCGGCCACGAGGTCGTCGATGGCCTGCGAGCGGCGGCCGATGAGTCGGACCGCCCGCAGCAGATCGCGCAGGTCGGCGAGGTCCTTGTCGACGACGTCCTTCACGCCAGGGACGCAGAGGGCGTCGGCGACGGCGTGGTGGCGCCGGCGGAGCTCCTCGAGCTTGTCGAGATACGCGCCGTCCCGGCGCGCCGCGAGATCGCACGCCTCGAGGAGAGCGTCGGTGACGCCGGCCATGGCCGAGACCACGACGGCGACGTCGCCGCGCTCCGCCTTCACGATGTCCGCCACGCGCCGAAAGCGCTCGGCGTCCGCCAGCGACGTTCCACCGAATTTGTGCACCACGAAACCCACCGACGCCTCCACTCTCCCCGGCCCTTGCGCGACTCTGCGCCGCACCTTACAGCGGCGCACACCGGAGCTGACCTCAGATGGACGCAAAGACGCTCGCCGCCGCCCCCCTCCTGGCCCTCACGCTCGCCGCGTGCCCTACGACCCCGGCTGCGCCGCCGTCGTCGGAGCAAGCGGCGCCGGTCGACAAGGCGGTGCGCGACCTCTACACGGGCTACACCACGGCGGCCACCGGCGACCAGGCGCGCACCGCGCTCGAGGACAACGGCGCCGCCGCCTTCGTCGAGGCGCTCAAGACCAAGGCCAAGGCGTGCTCCGCCGCCGCCGAGGCCGGCAAGCCCAATCCCACCTGCGACGTCGACCCCGTCGTGTGCACCACGGCGCACCCCACGCTCACCACCGTGGTCGTGCAGACCATCTCCGGCACCGCCGCCACCGCCACCGCCGTCGTCACCCCGGACGGCACCGCGCCCATCAACGTCCGCGTCAGCCTCACGAAAGACGGCGGCGCCTGGAAGGTGGCGTCGGTGGAGTGCCCGCGCTGAACGCCGCCTACGGCGCGCGGGCGTGGCCGCGCGCGACGTCGAGGAGCGCGTCGGCGCGGATGGGCTTGTCGACGACGACGGTGGGGACGTGCGAGAGCACCGGATCGGCCCTGATGGCGTCGCCCAGCTCCCAACCGTCGAGCGAAGGCGCCACGGGCTCCACGAACACCACCGCCGGCGGCTCACCGCTTTGCAGCGCATCCCACGCGTCGGCGCCGCTGGCGGCGACATCCACGTAGAAGCCGCCGCTCGCGAGGATGGCCGCGATCTGGTGGCGCGTGGATGCGTCCTGATCCACCACGAGCACGCGCGGCGTGCCGCCGTCTCTGTCGTCGATGGGCAAAGAAAACGAGAAGCGGCTCCCCCTGCCCGGCTCGCTCTCCACCCAGATGGTGCCGTGATGCGCCTCCACCAACGCGCGCGTGATGTGGAGGCCGAGGCCGACGCCGCCCCGCGATCGCTCGCTCTGCCAATACTCGTCGAAGATGCGCGGCAGCTCCTCGGGCGGGATGCCGGGACCGGCGTCCTCGACGGAGATGACCACGTCACGTGCGCTGCGGGCGAGGCGCACGCGCACAGTGCCTCGCGCCGGCGTGTACTTGAGCGCGTTGCCCATGAGGTTCGACAGGATCTGCAGCAGGCGCTCGCGGTCGCAAAGGACGAGCAGCGAGCGTGCGGCCGGCTCCACCTCGAGCTCGATGGCGCGCAAGCCGGCCACCACGCGGTGGGTGTCCACGGCCGCGGTGACGGCGTCGGCGACGCTGTCGCGCTCGAGCTGCATGCGCAGCCGCCCCGCGTCGATGCTGGTGAAGTCGAGGAGATCGCGCACGAGGCGCTCGAGGCGGCAGGCGCTCCGGGCGATGGCCTGTGCCGCGGCGGCCACCGCGGCGTCGTCGCTGCGGCGCTCGAGCTGACACGCCGTGAGGCTGATGGCCGACAGCGGCGTGCGCATGTCGTGCGCCACGATGGCGAGGAGGCGCTGCCGCGCACGCACCGCGTGGGACGCTTTTTCCAGCGAACGGCCGACATCGACGGCCGCGGCGATGCGATCGGCGCACGCACGGGCCTCGGCGACGTCGGCGACGACGAACGGCTCGTCCCCCGCGGACCGCACCAGGCTCATGGCGCCACGCACGTGGCCGTGGGTCTCGAGCGGGACGACGAGCAACGACGCGCCGGCGCCGTCGACGGCGGCCCAGGCCTCGCCCCCTTCACCGGTCCAGGCGTCCGGCGTGACACGCGCGAGGAGGGGCTCGCCGGCGCGCGTCGCGCCCTCGACCACGGCGAGCCAATGCCGCCGCCGGATGTCGAGCTCGCGCATCGCCCGCTCGTGCCCCGGGTCGACGTGCGCCACCGCGCGGAGCGTCGGCCCGTCGTCGACCCACTCGAGCACGCACGCGCGCGCCGTCCCTGCCACGCACGCCCGCGCCGCGGCGACCAGCGTCCCCTCCCCGCCGCGCGCCTGCGGAAACGCATCGACGAGGCGCGCCATCAGGCGCTGCCACGTGTCGGCCGCGCGGTCCTCGGCACGGTGGCCCGCCGGCGGCGCCGCGCCCTCCCCGCCGCGCGGGAGCCCGACGACGCGCGCGATGGCCGCCAACAAGGCGTCTGCGCCGAGCGGCTTGCGCATGCTGCCGATGACGCCGGCGGCCCCGCGCGCCGCCTCCGTGACGCCGTCGTCGTCGCCCGAGACGAGGAACGTAGGGATGTTCGCCGCCCCGGGGAGCTGCGCCTTGTGTTCGAGAACCTCGACGCCGCTCATGCCGGGGAGGGACAGGTCGAGCAGCACCAACGCGGGCCGCGGCTCAGCCGAGAGGGCTTCGAGGGCTTCGCGCCCGTCGCCCGCCGTGACGACGCGATAGCCCTCCGCGCGCACCAGCCCGGCGAGCGCGTCGAGGCAGTCCGGATCGTCTTCGACAATCAGAATTCCGTCAGCCATGACACCACTCAAGCGGCGCTTTCGCCCGAGGCGGGAGGGAGCGCCGCCGACGACGACGACGCATCCCCGATGGAGGGGAGCCGCAGCGCCAGCATGTTCCCGGCGGCGGAGCCGGGCTCGAGCGAGATGTCGCCTTCGATGGCGCGCGCGATGTCACGAATGACGAAGAGCCCCAGGCCGGAGCCGGCCCCGCCGGACCAGCGCAGGTCCTGCGACGACGAGATGGGCTCGAACAGCTCCGCCGAGCGCTCCGGCGGGATGCGCTCGCCGCCGTCGCTCACGGTGAGCACGTGCACGCCGTCCTTCACTGCGATGTCGATGGACACGGTGCCGCGCTCCGTGATCTGCACCGCGCGCCCGACGAGGTTCGCCATGATGAGGCCGACCAGCCGCGGATCGTTCGAGAGGGGCGCCACGCCGCCCGGCGGCGTGCGCACCTCGAGGAGGATCTTCTTTCGCTGCGCGTAGTCCTGGATCTCGTTGACCACCTCGCCGACGAGGTGGGGCAAGTCGAACGACTCGACGGAGCGCGTGCAGCGGCCGCTCTCGACGCGCGCCCACTCGAGGATGGTGTCGACGAGATGCACCAGGCGCTGCGACGAGCGCCGGATGCGGTCGAAGCACTCGCGCAGCTTGGGGGACGCCGCCACGTCGTTGTCGCGCAGCAACAGGTGGATGAGGAGCTGCATGGCGGTGACCGGCGTGCGCAGCTCGTGCGACACCATGCGCAGGAAGTTCGACTTGGTGCGCGACGCGCTCTCCGCGAGATCGCGCGCGACGCGCACCTGCTCGAGGGCGGTGCGGAGCTCGCGCTGATGGCGAGCGACGCTCGACGCGAGCTTGAGCGGATCGGTCTCGTGGTGCAGCGAGACGCTGTTGAGCACGTCGATGGTCTGTTTGGCGGTGATGAGGTTCGTGATGCGCGCGTGCGCCTCCTGAAGCAGGAACGGCTTGCGCAGGACGTCCTGAACGCCGGCCTCGAGCAGGCGCACCTGCTCCATCGGATCGTCGGTGCCGGTGAGGACGAGGATGGGGATCTCCGAGAGCGCGGGCTGCGCGCGCAGCAGCCGAATCATCTCCTCTCCGCCCATCCTGGGCATGTTGAGATCCGTGACAATCAGATCGGGCTCGAGCTCCTGCGCTTTCTTGAAACCGTCCAACCCGTCGAACGCGGACGCGGTGTCGTAGGTGCGCCGCAGGGACTCCACGAGGATGCGCTGCACGGACGCGCAGTCCTCGACGACGAGGACCAACGCGCGGTCGCTCTTGCGCTCCGTGAGCGTGCGCAGCTCCGCCTCGCGCAACAGCTCGGACGCGGCCACCTGCGCGACCTTGGCCGCCATGCCGTCGTCGGGCCGCGCGCCCGCGCCGACCTCCATGCCCTCCGCCGCCCAGCGCGGCACGCGGACCTTGAACACTGCGCCGCGCCCGGCGGCGCCCGTGGCGGTGAGCGTGCCCCCATGAAGCGCCATGAGGTCGCGCGAGCGGCCGAGGGTGAGCCCGACGCCGTTCATGTCGACGAAGATGCTGCGATCGATCTGGCGTGTGTGGTCGAAGACCGCCTCGCGTTGCGTGCTGGCGATGCCGGGCCCGCTGTCGGTGACGGTGATGACCACCTCGTCATCGAACGCGTCTTCCTCGAGGTTGACGACAATCTCGCCGTCCTCCGGCGTGTACTTGAAGGCGTTGAACAAGAGATTGCACAGGACGCTGCGCATCTTTGTCTCATCGATGTCGACGATGAGGCGCGGGGGGAGCTCCTGGCGATAGGTCACGCGCCGCTCGCCGGCGAGCTTCTCGAAGTGCAAGCACACGTCGCGCGTGAGCGCCGACAAATCGATGCGGCCGAGCTCGAGGGCGAGCTCTTCCTTGGCGAGCCCGCGGCCGGCGACGGGACGCCCGAGGTTCTCGAGCACGGTGCGCACCGTCCGCAGCACGGTGCGCAAGGCGAGCCGTTGCCGCTTGGTGAGCTCCACGTTCCGCTCGTCGGCGATCACCATGAGCGCGCGGCGCAGCGCCGACGTCGCGCGCTCGAACTGCGCGCGCATATCGGCGTCGAGGGCGCGCACCCCTTCGAGAAGGATCTCCAGCTCCTCGTGGCGTGGGTAGAGCCCCGCTTGTTTGCCGCCCGTGAGCCGATCGTGCGCCGCCCGCAGCAGCTCCGGGAGCCCGCGCTCCACGCCGCCGCGCTCGATGGGGTCATTGCTTGCTTTCACCTGGGACAGTTCCGCCATCGAGGACTCCGCGTACGGCTGCGCGCGCGGATTGCTCGCACCGAACGCGGGGCCATTTTTGCACGAAGGGCGCCAGAAGTTGCCCACCGATGAGACGTCTCGTCGACGAGCATGGCGCTGCATCGATTGCACTCGGGTCACGGGTCAAAGCCGGCAATCCGCAAATGCCGACGGCGCGCGCCGGATCTTCCGCCCCGGCGGCTGGCTCGGCTGTTGCTATTTCGCCAGAGGTACGGCGCCCGGGTGACGTCACCGAGAGGACCCTGATGCAAGCTCCCGACACCGAGCGGGGACGAGAGACAAACGACCTCGGGGACAACGACGAGTCGTTCTACGAGGGGGAACGTCGCCCCCTGATCCTCCTCGCGGAGGACGACATCGATGTACAAGCCGCGCTCGCGGAGTTCCTCGAGCTCTCCGGCTACGAGGTCATCGCCGTGAGCAACGGCTCCGACATGCTGGACGCCCTCGCCTCCGCGGCCGCCAGCGAGGACCGCGAGGTCGACCTCATCATCACCGACGTCCGCATGCCCGGCTTCAACGGCCTGTCCATCGCCGAGGAGCTGCGTGCAGACGGCTGGAAGCAGCCGATCATCATCATCTCGGCCTTCGGCGACGAGGTCATCAAGGAGCGCATCCGGCGCCTCGGCGGGAGCACCGAATTCTTCCCCAAGCCCCTCGACCCGGGCCGGCTCGAGCGCGTGCTGTCCGAGCTGTGCTCCCGCTGACGGCGCGGGACTGCAAAATTTGCAATTTGCTCATTCTGCGATCGCGACGACGACGGAATGCCGTACCCTGGCAGCAACCGTCTTCGTACGAGGTCTCCGCGTGGCTCCCCTGACGAGAAAACCAGCGCCCGGACCGCTCCACACCCCGCCCTGGGACTCGGCGCCGCGCGTCGCGCTCGTTTCCAGGGAGCAAGACGGCGGAGAGCTTCGCGCCGCCATCGAGAACGAGGGCATGCTGGTCCGCGTCGTCGGCGACCTCATGGAGGTCCACAGCGTGGCGGCGTGGCAGCCCCACGTCGTGGTCCTCGACGTCGTCGAGGCCAACCCGGAGCTGGCCGCGTTCATGTCGCGCATCCGCTCCGCGCACCGCTGCGCCTGCGTCGTCGTCGTCGCCGAGTCCTCGGGCGAGTCTTTGACGCTGGCCGCCGAGTGCAACGCCGACGCCGTCCTCGTCCGCCCCATCGACGCCGTGAGCCTGCGCCGCAGCCTCTTGCAGGAGGCGCGCGCCACCAAGGGGCCCGCCCCCGTGCAGGTTCAGCTCCCCGCGCTCGTCGTCGGCTCCACGCCGCAGATGCGCGAGGTGTGGCGCTTCGTGCTGCGCGCGGCGCAGTCGGCGTCGTCCGTCGTCATCACCGGTGAGACGGGCGTCGGCAAAGAGGTCATCGCGCGGGCGCTGCACCGCTTCTCGTCGCGCAAGGCCGGCCCGTTCGTCGCCGTCAACTGCGCCGCCTTGCCCGAGACGCTCATGGAGTCCGAGCTCTTCGGCTACGAGCGCGGCGCCTTCACCGGCGCCACCGCGCAGCACAAGGGCCGCTTCGAGCTCGCCGACGGCGGCACGCTCTTCCTCGACGAGATCGGCGATCTCCCCCTGGGCGTGCAGGTGAAGCTCCTGCGCGTGCTCCAGGAACGCACCTTCGAGCGCCTCGGCGGCAGCGAGAGCATCAGCGTCGACGTGCGCGTCATCGCGGCCACGCACCGCCGGCTCGACGAGGAGGTCGAGCGCGGCCGCTTCCGCGCCGACCTCTTTTATCGCTTGAACGTCCTGTCCACGGAGGTGCCGCCCCTGCGCGAGCGCACCGCCGACATCCTCGGCCTCTGGGACCACTTCATCGACGTCGCCGCCCAGCAGGATCGGCGCCGGCCGCCGACGTCCACGGCGGCCGTGCAGCGCATGCTCCTCCGCCATGACTGGCCCGGGAACATCCGCGAGCTCAACAACGTCGTGCAGCACGTGATGGCGGTGTCCACCGGCGACCGCATCGTCCCCCTCGACCTGCCCGCCTACCTCTCCAAGCCGGCCCGCTCCGGCATCCCGGAGCCCTCCAAGCTCGTCGGGCGCACCATGAAGGAGATCGAGCGCGCGGCCATCCTCGAGACCTACGAGGCCCTCGGCACGGTGAAGGCCACCGCCGAGATGCTCGGCATCTCGGAGCGCAAGATCCACTACCGCCTCAAGAGCTACCGCACCGAGCACACGGCGGCGCAGGTCTCCGCCGTCGAGCGCGCCAACGTCGACGGCGAGCGCGGCCGGGCCCGCGTGCTCCTCGCGGAGGACGACGACGAGCTGCGCTGGCTGCTCACCGACGTCCTCAAGGCCGAGGGCCACGAGGTCGTCGCCGTCTCCGACGGCAGCGCGCTGCTCGCGCACCTCGGCCCGAGCCTCCTCGTGGGCCGCCGCGGCGCTCCCCCCGACATCATCATCACCGATATCCGCATGCCCGGTGCCTCGGGCCTGCAGGTGCTCGAGAAGGTCCGGGCGCGCTCCGGGGACCTCCCGGTGGTGCTCATCACGGCCTTCGGCGACGCCGACACCAAGCGCCAGGCGGATGCGCTGGGCGCCACGGCGCTGCTGAACAAGCCGCTCGACATCGACCAGCTCCAGAAGGTCGTGCGCGGCTCCGTCGTGCACTGAGCCGCGGCAGAGTGCCCCTTCGGCCCGCCTCGTGCAGGCAGTCCTCGTCGGAGGTGAGCCATGACGCACGCCGAACAGATCGACGACGAGGCCCACGCCCTGCCCGCAGCGCGCAGAGACGTCACACACGAGGTGCGCCCGGTGTGTGCCGCGTGCCGATCCCGGCTCGGGGTCAGGTACGACGACAAGCTCCCCGGTGTGCTTTTCTGCGCCGAGTGTTGGGCGCTGGCGCGCAGCGCGACGCCGGACGACGAGCTCGGCGTCGGGGACTGACCCGCGCGCCGGCTACCGGGACCAGGGGCGCACGATGATCATGATGACGATGCCGATCATCAGGAGCGTCGGGACCTCGTTGAGCACCCGGAAGACCTTGTGCGGCACCGCGTGCGGCGACTCGATCAGCTTCACGCGGTACCGCAGCGCGAGGACGTGCATGACGATGAGCCCCGCGACGAGCGTGAGCTTGGCGTGCATCCACGGCTGCGTGAAGTACGCCGTCTGCACCGACAACATGTAGCCGCCCGTGAGCACGGCGACGATGCCGGCCGGGTTCGTGATGGCGCGCAGGAGCCGGCGCTCCATCACCTGCAGCCGCTCCTGCACCACCTTCTCCGTCTCCATCGCGTGGTAGACGTAGAGCCGGTAGATGTAGAGCAGGCCGGCCATCCACGAGATGACGGCGACGACGTGAAGCGCCTTTACCCAGAGAAACACCGCACAACTCCGTGTCCTGCGTCGCGCAGCCGCCGATGCGCAGCTCCGCTTTGCGCCGGCTGTCATAGCATGTCCGGATGCGCGCCTCCGCGCTCCTTGTCGCCGTCGTCGCGTCCGGCGCCCCCGGGTGCACCGACGTCCCGCCCCTCGTCCTCGAGGTGGACCGCGCCACCGTCGCCGCCGACGGCGTCACGCGCGCCGTGCTCACCGCGCGCGCCCGCGACCCCATCGACGGCGCCGTGGTGCAATTCGAGAGCACCGGGGGCGCGTTGTCGTCGTCGTCGGTGCCGCTGCTCGACGGCGTGGCCCACGCGGAGCTCATCGCCCCCCTCGAGCGCGAGCTCGGCCGGCGCTCCTCGCGCGCGCTCGAGGTCACGGCGCGCGTCGTCGTTGCAGACGGCGACGCCCTCGAGGCCGCCGTCGGCGTCACCGCGGTGCCGCCCGGGGACGGCCCGCCGCTGCTGTTCGTCGACGCCTCTCCACCCGCGGCCGTCGCCGGCGCCGGCGGCACCGTCGACATCGCCGTGCTGTCCCGGCGGGTGGCGGGAGGGACCGCCCTGTCGGTGACGAGCGTGGGCGCGTCCGTCGGCGACGCCGCCCCGGTCGTCGACGACGACGGCACCGCGCACACGCGCGTCTCGGTGCCCGACGCGGCCGTCGACGCGCGGGTGACGGTGACCGAGCCGCAAAGCGGCGTGTCCGCGTCCGTCGTGGTGCGCTTCGTCGCCGCGGGGCAGCCGCTGTACGACCTCACGGGCGCGTTCGTGCAGCTCGGGCCGGCCCGCGTGAAGCTCGCGTCGGGCGGGCTCACCCCGAACCCGCAGTGCGCGGTGGCGCCGTCGTTGATCCTCGCGCAATTCGTGCAGACCGGGCTCGACGTCGATGCCAGCTACACCACCTGTGACGTGACGTTCCCGCCGGTGACGTCGCTCGTCGGCACCATCACCGATCGCGCCACGCCGGAGTTCTACGCGGCCATCCCCGTCGTGCACCAGACGTTCTCGCTCGACACCGGCGAGCTCGGGGCGCCGTACGCACCGCCGCCGTCGGTGGTGGTGGTGGGCGCCGACCTCGACGACCCGCAGCACGACGACCTCCCCACGGACGAAGGCGATCCCCGCGTGGTGGACGCCGACGACGACGGCGCGCCGGGCGTCACGGTGCAGAACTCCCTGGGCGGCGATCAGCACATCGTGTTCCGCAACATCGGGTCTTCCAAGGGCGCGGTGCTCTCGTCCAACCACATCCTCGGCGACGAGCCCGGCGACCTGCTCGCCACCACCGAGACCAGCGTGTTCGGCATCGGCGGTGCGTTCCTCCCCGACACGGCCGCGCTCGGGTCCGTGGTGGAGCTCGTGCGCATCGACGGGCGCTTCGGCGCCGTGGACGCCGACGCCGACGGTGACGGCGAGATCTCGTGCGCGGAGCTGCTCGATGTCGCCGGCGCCGTCAGCACCATCGAGGCGCCAGAGACGCCGTTCGACTGTGGGAGCGACCGATGACGACGCTCGCAGCGTTGCCCGTCGTCACCGCGCGTCGTCGCGGACGAGGCGGCGCGCTCGCGCTGGCGGCGCTGGCGGCGCTGGCGGCGCTGGCGGCGTGCGCGCCGGCGCCGCGGACGGCCTCGGCCAACCAGCCGCCCGTGCCGGTCCTCGACGTCCCCGCGCAGGCGCACGCCGGCGAGAGCGTGCACGTGTCGGGCGACGCCAGCACCGACCTCGACGGCGCGGTCAGCGACGCGTTCGTGCTCTTCGGCGACGGGGGCGACCCCGTCATCGGGTTCTCCGCCGACCACGTCTTCGCCGCGCCCGGCCTCTACCTCGTCGAGCTGTACGTCGACGACGACAAGGGCGCGACCGCGCGGGCGCGCAGCCGCATCGAGATCCTGCCGTGACCCCCGCCAGGCGGCGCCGCTTTACGTGCCGGCCCAGGTCCCCGGCCGCGCTGGTCGGAGCCCCGCGCGTGCCTACGTCTTCATGATGCCGCCGGTGCCGCACTGGGCCTGGACCGTCGTCGTCGTGGGCTCCGCGCTCATCGGCCTGTACGGCCTCCACCGCGTGCTGTGCTGGCTCGAGGGCCGCGGGTACGTCTACTACCGCAACGCCCGCGGCGGCGCCGGCGCCGCCCTCGCCGGCCTGGCCGAGTCGTTCCAGCCGCACGCCGCCGCACACGTCGAGGTCCAGCAGGAGCAGGAAGAGCGCCGCGACGACGACGACGACGACGAGGGCGACGGCAAAGGCGACTCCCCCCGGGTCAGCGCGCCGTCTGGCCGCGCATCTGCCCGGCGAAGGGACCGCGCCCTGTGAGGCACGCGGCGCCGCAGCGCGCGGCGAAGGCGAGCGCGTCGTCGACGGCGAGGCCGCGCGCGAGGGCGAAGGTGAGGCCGGCCGCGAAGGAGTCGCCGCAGCCGTAGGCGTCGACCGCGGGGCCGGGCAGCGGCGCGGCGGCCCAGCGCCCCGCGACCGCGTCCGCCACGGACGGCGGACGCGCCACGTAGTGGCCGCCCTGCGCGCCCTCCGTCGACGCCACGAGGCGCGGCGGCGGGACGAGCCGCTCTTGCGGCGGGGGCGGCGAGAGCGGATCGGGCTCGCCGACGTCGGCGGCGCTGCGCACGACGGCGTCGAGCTCGACGCCGGCCTCGACGAGCGTGGGCAGCACGCGCGCGGTGGCGACGAGCACCCTGGCCTTGCGCGCGCGCCGCAGCACCTCGGGCGCGCCCGCGGTGAAGTACACGGCGTCGGCGGCCTCGAGCAGCTCCCACGGGAGCGCGTCGCCGGGCTCCGGCTGGTGCCGCTCGCCGATGATGGTGATGGTGCGCTCGGCCGCGTCGTCGACGAACACCACGCCGCGCCGCTGCGGCTCCCGGCGCCAGGCGGCCTTCACGTCGACGCCGAAGCGGGCGAGCCGCCCGGGCACCGCGCGCCCGCGCTCGTCGTCGCCGAGCGCCGTCAGGAGCGTGCACGCGCCCGCGAGCTTGGCGAGCTGCACCGCGGCGACGCCGCCGCCGCCCGCGGCTTCCTCGAACGCCCCGCGCGCGTGCATGATCTCGCCGGCCCGCGGCAGGCGCGCCACCTGGACGAACTCGATGTGCTCGACATGACCGACGACGATTACGCGCACGCGAGCACTGTACGACGCGGCTCGCCCGCCGGCAGCTCGCACCGCGACGAGGACGACGGCGAAGACGCGCGTGCCGGCGCCGCGGGTTGACCGGCGCGGGGGTGGGCGTAGGTTCCGCCCATGACGACCTCGCCCCCCCTCGCGCCCAAGACCTCGCTCGACACCCTCGCCGCCTGGGGCACAGAGAACCTCGAGCGCGTCGTCGCCATCGACTCGTCCAGCGACGAGAGCTCGAGCACCATCCCGTCGAGCGAAGGACAGCGGAAGCTCTCGGCGGCCCTCGCCGCCACCTTCAAGGAGCTCGGCTTCTCGTCGGAGACCGACGACGCGGCCAACCTCATCGTGCGCATCCCCGCGTCCAAGGGGAAGGAGAGCGCGCCCACCGTCGCGCTCATGGTCCACATGGACACCGCGCACGGGACCCAGGCGTTGCCCAAGCTCAACGTCGTCACCGGGTGGAAGGGCGATCGCATCCGCTACCCCAGGAACGAGCGGCTCCACGTCGACGCCGCGCACTACCCGTTGCTGCAGGCGTTCGTCGGCGACGACGTGCTCCACGGCCCGGGCGACTTCCCCTTCGGCCTCGACGACAAGCTCGGCATGGCCGAGCTCATCACCCTCGGCCGGCTCCTGGCCGCGGAGCCGGGCATCCCCCACGGCGAGCTCCTCCTTGTGTTCCGTCCCGACGAGGAGATCGGGCGCATGGAGGCGGTCGTCGGCCTGGCGGTCACGCTCAAGAAGCGCGGCGTCAAGTTCGGCTACACCGTCGACGGCCTGTCGCCCTTCGAGGTCAACGTCGAGAATTTCGAGGCGGCGCGCGCCCGCGTGCGCATCCCCCTCGCGCCGCTCGACGTAGGCGCAGGCAAGAAGCGGCTGCGCGTGCGCATCACGGGCGTCAACACCCACGGCGCCACCGCCAAGTCCGAGGGCTACCTGAACGCCACCGCCATCTTCGCGCGCGCGTTCGAAGGGCTCGACGCCGTGCCGCTCGCGTTCACCACGGACAGCCTCCTCGAGTGCAACGCCGTCGTCGACGTCGCCTGCGACGCCGCCGCCGAAGACCGGGTGCGCGCGGCCTTCGACAAGGCCGTGTCGTCCGCGCGCGAGCGCGGCGCGGCGGTCGCGTTCGAGGCCGTGAGCGGCGGCGCCGGCGGCGACGACGACGGCGCGGCGCGGATGCTCGCGCTCCTGCAGCGCTTCCTCTCGGGCGAGGGGCGGCCCACGCCGCTGTTGTCCGAGGACAGCGACGGCTACGAGGGCTACACCAACCCGCATCGCGCGGTGAAGGACGGCGACGCCCTCGTCGTCGACTTCCGCCTGCGCGACTTCAACAAGCCCGCCCTCGCCGCCCGCGCCGCCCACGTCACCCGCTGCGCCGTCGAGCTCGGCCTGAACGTCGTCGTCGAGGAGCAGTACGTGAACATGGGGCCCATGCTCGCGGAATTCCCGGACCTCCCGCGGCTCGCCGTCGAGGCGGCCAGGAGCGCGGGCGTAGAGCCCGAGCGCCGCCCCATCCGCGGCGGCACCGGCGTGGATCCGTTCCTCGCGCAGGGCATCCCCGTCGCCAACCTCGGCACCGGCTACTTCGCTCCCGAGAGCGAAAAAGAGCTCACCTCGCGCCAGAACATCGCGCGCCACACGCTGTGGCTCGCGCACCTCGTGCAGCTCATCGCGTAGGCGTGCGGGTGGCCGCGCGGCTCGTGGCGCGGCGGCTCGTCCGATGACGTCGTCGCGGCGCTCGTCAACGCGCCGGCGGCCGCGGGACGATGATCACCGTGGCCTTGGGATGCGCGATCACCGGGAAGAGACACACGCGATCGGTGCACGCCTGGTAGCGCACGGTGCCGCGCAGCTCGAGGCGATCGGCGGCGGCGGCGGCGGCGACGGTGAACGGCACCCGGACCACGAACTTGCCCGCGTAGACGGACACGTTGTCGCCGGCCGTCAGCGCGATCTGCGACGGCGGGTAGAGGGGCTGCTCCAGCTTCAAGCCGTCCTTGGTGGCGAAGGCGACGTCGAGCGCGAAGTACTCCGGGCGGGAGGGCTCATGCGACATCACGCGGTGCCCCGGCGCGGTCGTGAACGTGACCGCGATGACGCCGCTGTCGCCCGGATGCACGGCGGCGCCGGCGTCGACGGCGACGCGCACCGGCTCGCGCTGCGCGCCCGAGCTCGTCAGCTCCGCGATGCGTGAAGGCGACGGCGACTCCGAGGTCAGGAGGCGCACCCGCCCCTGCGGATCCACCACGGCGGTCTCGCCCGCGTAGCGGCCGGCCTCGCCGTACTCCTCGACGCGGACGTCGCTCAGGTGGCGCTCCCACTCCGAGGTGTCCTTGGGCGTGACGACGATGGTGATGACGCCCTGCGGCCGCGTGAGCGACGCGATCTCATCGAGGTCGCGGGCGACGTCGTTGCACGTGGGGCAATAGCCGGCGGCGAAGTGCAGCACGAGCCAGTGGCCCCGGCGGGGCCCGAGCTTCAGGTCCCCGAGCGGCAAGGGCTCCGCCGCCGTCCTTCCGCGCGTCACCGACACGGTGCCGGCCACGCCCTCGGGCGTGCCCTGGCCCGCCACCGTCGCCGCCAGCGAAGGGCCCGCGGTGTCCGCCGACGTCGTGGGACCAGGGCGCGGCAGCGGGCTCGGCGCCTCGGGCGAGCCCGGGGAAGCGCACGATGCCAGGGCCGCGACGAGCGCGCCCATGACGAGCGGATGCGAGAAGCGGGATGGGCGAGAGGCCACAGCGAGGGACGTCATGCACGCGTTCCGTGCCAGCGCCGTGCCCGCGGCTCCCGGGGAGTCCGGCCGGCCGTCGGCGTTGGCAGGTGGCTGAGATGCCGCTAGACGACACCGATGCAGGTGTCCCTTCGCCCACAACAGGGAAGGAAGGCCGTGGCCGCGTGGCTCTTCGCGTGCGCGGGCTTCGTGCTCGCCATGGTGGTGGTCGGCGGCATCACCCGGCTCACGCGGTCGGGCCTGTCCATCGTCGAATGGAAGCCCGTCACCGGCGCCCTCCCCCCGCTGTCGCACGCCGACTGGCTCGAGGCCTTCCGCGCCTACCAGCAGTCGCCCGAGGGGCGGCTGGTCAACCACGGCATGGACCTCGCGGCCTTCCAGCACATCTTCTTCATCGAGTGGCTGCATCGGCTGCTCGGCCGCGTCACGGGCTTCGTGGTCCTCGTGCCGTTCGTCTTCTTCGCCGCCACGCGTCGCCTCAGCGGGCGGCGCGCCGTGCGCATCCTCGGCATCTTCGCCCTCGGCGGCGTGCAGGGCTTCCTCGGCTGGTTCATGGTGCGCAGCGGCCTCGAGAACGCGCCGCACGTGAGCCCCTACCGCCTGATGATCCACCTGGGGATGGCGCTGTTCATCTTCTCGCTGCTGCTGTGGAACGCGTTCGACGAGAGCGCCACCGCGCGCCCCTCTTCGGTTCCTTCTCAGCTCCGGCCCTTCGCGTGGGCCACGCTCGTCGTCGTGGCGCTCACTATCGCGTGGGGCGCGATGATGGCGGGCCTGCACGCGGGCCTCGTCGCGCCCACGTTCCCGGACATCAACGGCGCCTACATCCCGGACGGCATGTTCCCCGAGCGCCCGTGGCTCGTGAACCTCGTGCACAACGCGCTCACCGTGCACTTCATCCACCGCGTGCTCGCCGGCTGCGTCGCCCTCGGCACCGCCGTCACCCTCGCCGCAGCCTTCGTCGGCCGCGCCCCGCCCGCCGCGCGCAAGGCCGCCCTCGCGCTCGCGTGCGCCGTCGTGCTTCAGGTGGTGCTCGGCGCCTTCACCGTGGTGAACCACGTGCCGGTCACGCTCGCCGCTTTGCACCAGACCAACGGCGCGCTCCTCCTCGGCTGCGCCGTCGCCCTCGTCCACGCCCTCCGCCGCGCGTAGCGTCGCGTCACGCCGGCATCGTACGGCCGTCGGACGTCATGGGCAGGGCATGCCGGCGCTGACCCACGTCGAGAACGCCGCGACGAAGGCGTCGTGCGCGAGCGGAGGCGTGCTGCGCCTGCCGCCGGGGTGCCAGCCGTGGAGCACCAGCGCGTCTTCGCTCACGTGCCGCAGGAGCGCGGCGCCGTCCTTGCCGCCGTTTTGCTTTTGGTCGCGGACACCGAGGCACAGGTCGTGCGCGGACTTGCCCTCGAAGATCATCGGGTGCTCCGGCGGCGGCAGCCGCCACACGGGCGCGACCGGCGGCGCGCCGGGGACGTCGATGACCGCCGTGGGCGTCACCCGGTGACAGGTGCGGCACGACATGCCCACCTGCTCGAGGCCGCGGCGCACCTCCATCGGGTGCCGCTCGTGGTGGTCGCCCACCATGGGCGCGTCGCCCCTGGGGTGACAGTTCACGCAGCGCGGCGACTGCAGCACGCGCGCGACGTCGAGGAACGCCTGCGCCCCGGCGCTGCGCGTGGGCGGCGGCGCGGCTTCGGCGTCTCCCGGCGCGCCGGCGAGCGCCGCCAGCGCCGCGAGCGCCGCGAGGGCCCCGGCGAAGACGGCGGGCGCGCGCGCCCTTCGATCGGCCACCGGAGGGAGCGGCCGCGCGCTCACAACGACACCTCCTCGGGCTTGTCTCCGGCGAGCACGAGCGCGATGTCGGGGCCGAGCGGCAAGCGGCGCAGGCGCACCCCGGTGGCGGCGAAGAAGGCGTTTGCCAGCGCGGGCGCGAGCGGCGGCACGGCGAGCTCGCCGACGCCGGTGGGGCGGTCGCCGCTCTCGATGATGATGGTCTCGATCTTCGGCGCCGCGGGCATCCGCAGGAGCGGGAAGTCGTGGAAGTTGCTCTGGCGCACGCGGCCGCCGTCGAAGTCGATGCGCTGCGACAGCGCCGCGGACAACCCGAAGATGACGCCGGACTCCATCTGCGCCGCGACGAGGTCGGGGTTGACGGCGACGCCGCAGTCGATGGCGGTGACGACGCGGTGCACGCGCAGCGCGCGCCCGCCAGGGTTGGCGGCGCTGCCGTCGCCGTCGATGGAGATCTCAAGCGCGTGCGCGCACACGCTGCCGAAGCACGCGTGCTGCGCGATGCCGTAGAAGCGTCCCGGCGCCGGGCCCTTCTCCCAGTCGATGCCCTTGGCCGCCGCTTCGAGCACCGCGCGGTTTCGCGGCGCGTCCTTCAAGAGCGCGCGCCGGAAGGCGTACGGATCGTGGGCGCCGAGGTGCGCGAGCTCGTCGACGAAGCCCTCGACGACGAAGCCGTTGATGGAGTGGCCCACCGAGCGCCACGAGAACACGGGGACGCCGGGCTCGTAGACCGCGATCTCTACCTGCTCGTTCGGCACGGCGTACGGCTTGTCCGCCGCGCCCTCCACCGCCGTCGGATCGACGACCTTGCCGTCAACGAAGAGGTCGGCGACGCCGCTCTCGATGATGTCGAGCGCCACTTGCGGGAGCATCTCGGGCGCGAACGCGCCGATGAGGTCGGCGGCGCCGGGGACGAGCGACTGGCCCGCGATGCGGTGGAACCACGCCACCGGCATGCCGTCTTCGCCGACGGCGCCGTCGACGAGCGCGAGCGACGCGGGGCGATACGTCGCGAAGCGCACGTCGTCCTCGCGGGACCACTGCACCTTCACGGGCGCGCCCACCGCCTTGCTGATGGCGACCGCCTCGCTGATGAAGTCCGCCGCGGCGCGCCGGCCGAAGCCGCCGCCGAGGAACGTGGTGACCACCTCCACGTTGGCGTCGGGGACGCCGGCGACGCGCGCGGCGATGCCCCTCACGACGGTGGGCGATTGCGTGGGCGCCCACACCCGACAGCGGTCGCCCTGGACCCACGCGGTGGCGTTCATCGGCTCCATCGGGACGTGCGCGAGGTACGGCACCTCGTACACCGCGCGCACGCGCTTCTTGGCGCCGTCGAGCGCGCGATCCACGCGGCCCTTGGCGGTGACGATCTTGGCGTCGCGCTTGAGCATCGAGATGTGGCGCCAGCGCAGGCTCTCCGTGGAGAAGCCGGCCATGCTCCCGTCGTCCCACTTCACGTCGACGAGCGCCGCGCCCTTCTTGGCGTGCCAGGTGCCGTCTGCGACGACGGCGACGCCCTGGGGGATCTGCACGACGTGCTTCACGCCCGGCGACGCGAGCGCCTTGTTGGCGTCGAACGACACGAGCCTTCCGCGCAGCACCGGCGAGCGCAGCACCACGGCGGTGAGCAGCCCGGGGAGCTGTACGTCGATGCCGAACACGGCGCTGCCGTCGACCTTGGCCGGCCCGTCGAGCCGGCGCACGGACTTGCCGATCACGCCCCACGACGAGCGCTCCTTGAGGGGCACGGAGCCGACGGACTCGTCGGCGGCGAGCGCGGCGACGTCGCCGTAGCGGAGCACGCCGAGCTTTGCGTGGTGGAGCGCGCCCGCTTTGGCGGTGACCTCCTCGACGGGGACGCCCCACTTCCGCGCCGCCGCCTTCTTCAACAGCTCGCGCGTGGTGGCGCCGGCGGTGCGGATGACGTCCCACTGCGAGGTGGTCGACATGGAGCCGCCCGTGAGCTGCACGCCGTAGGCGCCGAAGTCGACGGGCGCGAACTGCACCTGGATGCGCTCGAGGGGCACCTCGAGCTCCTCGGCGAGCATCTGCGTGTGCGACGTGAGCACGCCCTGCCCCATCTCGGCTTGCGTGAGGGCGAACGCGACGCTGTCGTCGGCGCCGATGGACACCCACGCGTTCGGGTGGAACCCGCCCCCGAGCACCTGCACGCCCTTGGCGTGTCCGCAGCCCTCGACGAGGAACCCGACGGTGAGCCCGCCGCCGGCGGCGGCCATCACCTTCATGAACAATCGACGCGACAGGCCGCTCACCCGGCACCTCCTTCATCGTCGACGACGGAGAGGATCGCCTTCTTGATGCGACCGTACGTCCCGCAGCGGCAGAGGTTGCCGCTCAAGCAGCGGTCGATGTCGCCCTCGCCGGGGTGCGGGTTGGCGGCGAGCATGGCCGCGGCCGACATGATCTGGCCCGACTGGCAGTAGCCGCACTGGGGCACGTTTTGATCGATCCAGGCCTGCTGCAGCGGGTGGCGCTTCCCGCCCGGCGCGAGCCCCTCGATGGTGGTGACGCTGTGCCCTGCGACCTCACCGACGGGGAGGACGCAGGAGCGCACGGCCTGACCGTCGAGGTGAACGGTGCAAGCGCCGCACAGGGCCATGCCGCAGCCGAACTTGGTGCCCGTGAGCTTCAGCGTGTCGCGCAGCACCCACAAAAGAGGCGTATCGGGCTCGACGTCGACGGTGGTCGGCTTTCCGTTGAGCGTGAACTGGACCATGGCCCCATTGGTAGCACGCCGGCCCCTCACGCGTGACGCGGCGGCTGGTCCGCCGCTCGTGAGCCAGCGCCGCTCAGCGGCCCTCAGCGCTCAAGAGGTCCACGATGGTGACGCCAATCTGGGTGCCGCCGAACAAGCTCCCCGTGATCCGCCTGTCGAAGCGGCGCTTGGCCAGCGCGTAGCCCTCGTCGGGCAGCGGGACATAGCCGACGTCGGCGACGATGCGCGCCCCCTGATCGAGGTACGTCCTCACGAACGCCTGCACCTCGGGCCGCTCGGCGGCGCTGCGCTCGACGTAGATGAACAGCGGGCGCGACAGCGGCTCGTAGGTCGCGTCGCGCACGGTCTCCACGCTCGCGCGTACGCCGTTCACGGCGACGAGCTTGAGGCGCGCCTTGTCGTTCCAGTAGTAGGCGAGGCCGAAGAACCCGAGCGCGTCCTTGTCGCGCTCGACGCCCTCCACGAGCGCGTCGTCGTCCTCGCTGGAGAAGAAGTCCCCGCGGCTCGAGTGCTCCTCGCCGACGATGGCGCGCGTGAAGTAGTCGTAGGTGCCCGAGTCCACGCCCGCGCCATAGAGGTGGACGCGCTCACGCGGCCACCCCGGGCGCACGTCGCTGAAATGGAGCACCTTGCCCTGCGCCGCCGGCTCCCACAGGGCCTTCAGCTCGTCCACGGTCACGTCGTCGACGAAGTCGTTCTTGGGGTTTACGACGACGGCGATGCCGTCGAACGCGATGGGCAGCTCGATGAGCTCGACGCCGCGCGCGCGGCACGCCTCCCGCTCGCGCGCGGTGATGGGGCGCGAGGCGTCGCTGATGGCGACGTCTCCGTTGCACAGCCTGCGGAAGCCACCGGCGCTGCCGGAGATGCCGATGGCGACGTCGAGGTGGCTGCGCCGGGCGACGGCCTGGCTGATGGGGAACACCGTGCTCGAGCCGTCGACGGCGATGACGGAGCCGCCGGCGCGGTCACGACACGCCGCGAGGAGAGCCGAGGCCAGGACCGCGGCCAGGAGGGGGACGAGGAGGGCGCGACGAGCCCGCATCCCCCGGAGATAGCGCTTCACGGTGTCAGCCCTGTGACGGGAGCGTGAAGAAGAAGATGGAGCCGCGGGGAGATGCGGGCTCGACGCCCACCTCGCCGCCCATCCCCTCCACCAGGTGCTTCACGATGGCGAGGCCGAGCCCGGTGCCGCCGACGTCGCGCGAGCGCCCGCGGTCGATGCGATAGAAGCGCTCGAAGAGCCGCGCGCGGTGCTTGGGCTCGATGCCCGGGCCGTCGTCGACGACCTCCACGCGCACCTTTCCCGCGCCGGTGCGAGCGCGCACGGTGACGTGGCCGCCTTGCGGCGTGTACTTGACCGCGTTGGCGAGGAGGTTCACCAACACCTGGTCCACCGCCTTGGCGTCGCCGACGGCGGTGAGCCGCTCGGGCACCTCCACCGTCACCTCGTGCGTGTGCTTGCCGGCGAGATCGTCGACGGCGCTCTTGCACAGCCCGCGCAGGTCGAGGGGCTCGCGCGCGAGCGGCACCTGGCCGGCCTCGATGCGCGACAGGTCGAGGAGATCGCCCACGAGGCGCGTGAGGCGATCGGCGTTCCTGTCGATGGCCTCGAGGAAGTTGCGCGAGCTGTCCCGGTCCTCGAGCCCGCCGTGCAGGAGCGTCTCCGCGCCCGCGCGGATCACGCTCACCGGCGTGCGCAGCTCGTGGGAGACGTTGCTGACGAAGTCGCGGCGCACGCGCTCGAGCCGGCGCACCTCGCTCACGTCGTGGAGCACGATGACGGCGCCGCCCGCGCGCACCGGCGCCGCGCGGACCAGGAGCGTCCGCACCGGCGCGGGCAGCTCGAGCTCCACCGACGCCACCTCGCCCTCGCGCGCCTTGTGCGCGGCCTCGTCGAGGGCGGGCACGCGCGTGAGCTCGACCAGCGAGCGGCCGACCCCCTCGGCGTCGACGCGCAGGAGGTCGCGCGCGGCGGCGTTGACGAGGACCACCCTGCCCTCGGCGTCGAGCCCGATGACGCCTTCGCTCATGGCCTCGAGCACCGCCGCGAAACGATCGCGCTCCGACGCCAGCGTGCCCACGGTGCGCGACAGGTCTTCGGCCAGCTTTTGCAGCGTGCCGGCGATGCCGCCGATGTCGTCGTCGTCGTCGTGGCGCATGGGCTCGCCGCCCTCGCCGCGCGCCCCGGCGAGCGCGCGCGCGTGCAACACCACCGCCCGCAACGTGCGCGACAGGAGCTGCGAGGCGAGCGCGCTCATGACGACGGCGGCGGCGAGGCTGAGCGCGCCGGCCATGGCCAGCACGAGCCGCAGCCGCGCGAGCGCGGCGTCGACGTCGTCGTAGTTGGCGGCCACGCGGACGACGCCGCCGCCGGCGTCGTCGTCGGGGGTGCGCCAGCGCTCGGCGAGAAAGAGCGTGTCCTTTTGCGCCGCCACGCTCGGGCGTCGGGCGCGGCCACGCTGGCCGGCCAGCGCCTGGGCGACCTCTGGGCGCGCCTTGAGCACGGCGGGCGCCTCGGCGCGGGCGGTGGCGCGCGCGGAGTCGCCGACGACGGCGCCGTCGACGGCGATGAAGGTGACGCGGGCGCCGAGGGCGCCGCCGAGGGCGCCGGCGAGGGCGTCGTCGGGCGCGGCGCGCGCGGTCTCGGCGGCGACGCGGGCGGCGTCGAGCGCGTGCGACAGCTCGTCCTCGATGCGCCCCTCGATCCACCCCTTGAGCAGCCCCTGCGCCACGACGCCCGCGACGACGAGGACGACCCCGACCACGCCGAGGGAAGCGAGGAAGAGCCGGCCGCGCACCTGCAGCCGAAGCCTCATGGGCCCTCGCGCACGTCTTCGGGGCGCTCCGCGAAGCGATAGCCGACGCCGCGCAGCGTCTCGACGTAGGCGCCGGCGGGCCCGAGCTTCTCGCGCAGCCGCTTCACGTGGGTGTCCACGGTGCGGGTGGTGACCTCGGCGGACATGCCCCAGACGTCGTTCAGGAGGGTGTCGCGGGTCTGCACGCGGCCGCGGCGCGCGAGGAGCGTGGTGAGGAGACGAAACTCGAGCGCCGTGAGCGTGACGTCGGTGCCGTCCACGCGCACGCGGTGCGCAGCCTCGTCGACGGCGAGGCGCCCGAACACGACGGGCCCGGTCGCGGCGGGCGCGGCCGGCGGGGCCTGCGCCGGCGCCGGCGCAGGCGCGGCCTGGGCGCGCCGGAGCACCGCCTGGATGCGCAGGACCAGCTCGCGGACGGAGAACGGCTTGACGATGTAGTCGTCGGCGCCGACCTCGAAGCCGACCACCCTGTCGATCTCCTCGCCGCGGGCGGTGAGCATGATGACCGGGATGGAGCGCCACGCCTCGCTCTGCTTGAGGCGGCGGCAGACCTCCACGCCGGACATGTCGGGGAGCATGAGGTCGAGCAGGACCAGGGCCGGCCGCTCGTGGGTGACGATCTCGAGCGCGGCGGCGCCGGTCTCCGCGAGGCGGGTCTCGAAGCCCTCGCGCTTGAGGTTGTAGTCGACGACGGCGGCGAGATCGCGCTCGTCGTCGACGATGAGGATCAGTCCGTTCATCCGCCTCGCCCCATGGCCGGGATCCGACACGCCCGATGTGACATGGGCGTGACGCTGACGCAACGCGCCGTAAACCGCGTCCGGACGCGCCCCGCCCGAGCCGCCGCCCGCGGGAGCCTGGCGGCGCCGGCGGGACCGTCGGGCCCCCCGCCCAGGGGCGGTCCGCCCCTGGGCGCGGGGCGATTTCAATCGCCGCGTACCGATTTCGTAAATCGCCCGGGAGCAGTTGTCCCAATGATTGTCGCGCGACGAACGGCGTGGAACGTGATGCCTGTGCGCGCTTCGTGTGCGTACAGGAGAAAGTGCATGACCCCGATCATCCGCAACCTGACCATCGCCGCCGGCTTCGCCCTCGCCCTCCCGGCGTTCGCCGACGACGACGCCGCCGCGCCGCCCACCGACGCTGCCCCGCCCGCCGCCGCCCCCGCCCCCGCCACCCCGGCCGCCGACGCCGCCGCGCCGGCGACGCCCGCGCCCGCCAAGGGGAAGAAGGGCAAGCACAAGGGCAAGGGCAAGAAGAAGGCCCACGCCCGCAACGCCGCTCCCGGCGCCAAGGACGCCAAGGGCAAGGCCGTCGGCCCCGCCAAGGACGCCAAGAAGGACGCGACCAAGAGCGCCGCCAAGGGCGCCGCCAAAAAGCCGACGGCGGCCAAGCCGGCGAAGCCCGCCACCCCCGCGCCGGCGGCGACGCCCGACACGGACGACGGCGCGCTCCCCGACGACGACAGCACGCCGCAGGAGTAGCTCGGGGCTCGCCCCGCTTCGAACGGCCGGTGACGCGAGCGGCTCGTGGGACTATCCCGAGGCCGCATGAGGACCGCTCTCGTCACCGGCGCAAACCGCGGCATCGGCCTCGAGGTCACACGGCAGCTCGCGTCGCGCGGGCTGCGTGTGTTTCTGGGCGCGCGCGACGCCGCCGCCGGCGAAGAGGCCGCCCTCGCCCTCGTCGGCGACGGCCTCGAGGTCCACGCCGTCCCCTTGGACGTCGACGAAGACGACAGCGTCGAGGAAGCGGCGCGCGTCGTCACCGGCATGGGCCACGCCGTCGACGTCCTCGTCAACAACGCCGGCATCGTCCGCCGCGCCGGCGTCCTCACCACCTCGTGGCAGGACTGGCGCGCGTCCCTCGAGACCAACCTCTGGGGCGCGCTGCGCACCTCGCGCGTCTTCGTCCCCGGGATGATCGAGCGCGGCTACGGACGCGTCGTCAACGTGTCGTCGGGGTTCGGCAGCTTCGGCGAGGGGCTCGAGGGCCCGGCATCGTACTCCGTCTCCAAGGCCGCCCTCGACGCGCTCACCGTCAAGCTCGCGCAGGACGTCAGCGGCGACGTCAAGGTCAACGCGTGCTGCCCCGGGTGGGTGCGCACGGACATGGGCGGCGCCGGCGCCGAGCGCTCCGTGGAGAGCGGCGCCGACGTCGTGGTCTGGCTCGCCACCCTCGACGACAACGGCCCGAGCGGCGGCTTCTTCCGCGATCGCGTGCGCATCCCGTGGTGACGTGATCCATCGGGATCCGCGTCATCGAGAGCGCCGCGAGTGGCGACGAGGGCTGGCCCGATGGACCGTTGATCCGAGCCACCCGGAAGGGGACGGTGCTACGGCCACACGGCGGAGCGGAAAGGAGCTCCGGCGGTGGCGACGTTGTCTAGCCTTCGCTGATTCCGAGCGCCCAAGCTGAAGACCCAGGCCGTGGACGACCTCATCGGCCCCGAGCACCCGGCTCGCCTGATCGACCGTGTGCTCGGTGGGCTCGACTCAAGGCGACAAACCTGCTGCAGAACCTCGCGAAGCTCACCGCCTGAAGGCCGCGCCGACGTCGCATCGAGGCACGTCGGCGCGCACACGACCCGCACGAACCCGCCACGTGCGCTGATAGCGGATCACAACACCGCTCGGACCCGCCGTTTCCTCACAACCTGCAGCGGCTCTTGCGCGCCGACGTGCCTCGCCTCGTACTCCGCGCGGCGAGCCACCTTGCGGGCGGCTTCGCCGAGTGCTGCTACGAGCCCTGTTTTTCGTCAGCCTTCAGGCGAACGACGACGCGTGCATGATCTTGGGTGCGCGCGTGGGGTCGATCGAAAAGATGAGCGACGAGGCGTCGATCGTGTCGCCGAGGCTCACCGTGCCGCCGCTGCGATCGTGGATGCCCCGGGAGGGGACGAAGTGGACGACGGTGCCGTCGGGCGCCTGCCACCACCAACGCTCGACGATCCGGTCGCGCTCGGCGGCGCTCAAGCCGTTGGCGTGCGCCACCGCGTCGGCGAAGCGGTGCAGCGCCGCCAGCCCCGAGCCGCGCACCGAGGGCAGCACGGGCCAGATGTCGTCTTTGCTCTTGATCTCGCCGCTGTCGGCGGCGGCCTTGTTGGTGGCGAGCTGCCGCGCCTTCACCAGCGCGAGCTTCTGCCGCTCCGGGTTGACCGCGCCCGGGGTGCCGGGCCCGGACACGACGAGGTCGCCCTCGAGGCCGTGCACCTGGAGCCGCGGCAACGACAGCGCGTCGACGAGCGCGAGCGCGCCCTCGAGCATGTGCGCCGGATCCTCGGCCGCGGCGCGTGGCAGGTGGGGATCGAGGTCGGTGCGCGAGAGCCCGCCGTCGAACAGCGAGTCGACGAACGGCGCGACCTCGACCGCGTTGAGCGCCAGCGAGTCGACGTGGCCCTTCAGCTCCCCCCACACGAGCGCCTCGTTTTCGTGGAGCTTGGGCACCACGTACTGCGCGTGGCGCAGGAGCGCCGGGTTCGCCCGCTTCATGACGTCGAGCCCACCGGCGAGCGCGCGCGCCTCCGCGCGGGCGTCGGCGGCGCTGCCCTGCGTCAGGTAGTGAGCGCCGACGAAGAAGAACAGGTCGGTCCTCCTGGCGAGGCGTGTGAGCGCATCGTCGGAGACGCCGGCGAAGCCGGGGCGGACGTCCTTGGCCCGCGTACCGAGGATGATGCGGCCGGAGCCACCGGTGACCACGGCGACGTCGCGGCCGTTGATGCGCAGCCGCTCCCTGCCGAGCAGCGGGTAGGCGACGCCGGCGTCGTACTCGGCGCTCGCGTTCTGGCGCGCAGGCTGCTCGCCCACCCACGTATGCGCGTCGTGGACGCTGCCGTCGCGCGCGGCGGCGCGCACGCCGGGGGCGAAGCGGTCGGCGATGCCCGGTGGCAGCGGGTCGGCGGAGAAGAAGGTGGCGTCGACGCCGGCGGCGCACGCGAGGTTGGCCGCGAACGCGCCGGCGCCGCCCATGGCGCGCCGGACCGCGACGCCGCCGCCCGCAAGCGTGCCGTCGAGCCACGCCGCGAGCTTGGGCTCGAGGGCGAGCTGCTTGGACGCGCCGGCGCCGAGCGCGAGCTGGCGGACGAGAGAGGCGACGAGCTCCACCGGCGTCCGCGGCCGGTCGAAGGCGACGTCGCCGTGGCCCGGGCCCTCGTCGATGGCCTTCAGGAGCGCCGCGTCGTCGCCGCAGGCGTGCGCGAGGAGATCGAGCGTCTTTGGATCGAGCGACAGCTTGGCGTCGACGACGCGCGTGAAGCCGAACAGATCGCTTTGCCGGGCGGGGACGAGCGCGGCGGCTTGCTCGGAGAAGCGCACGGCGCGCTCCATGTCCGCCGCGGAGACGCGGGGGTCCGCGCCCTTGCCGGCGGCCAGCTCGGCGTCCTGCACCTTCTTGGCGACGTCGCCCTCGATGGAGACGCCGAGCTGGAGCGTGTGTGCCACCAGCTCGCGCGCGGAGGCGCGCTTGGCCTCGGCGGAGAGGGACGGCGGCGGCGTCTTCTGCCACGCCGTCGTCGCCAGAGGGGGATCCACCAGCGCCTCCGGCGAAGCCGGGCCGGAGGTCTCGACGACCGTCCCGCTCGCTCGCTTCACCCACATGGAGGCGTCTCTCCCCGCAACCTTCACCTCGCGAAGTCTAGTCGATTTTGATGTCGGTGGACTTCGCGGGCGTCGTCCCCGTCTTCGGCACCAGGACGTTCAGGGTGCCGTCCTTGTACGTCGCCGTCACCTTGTCTGCGTTGACCGCGCTCGGGAGCGTGAAGCTCCGCTCGAACCGGCCGTAGCTCCGCTCCACGCGGTGCCACTTCTTGTTCTTCTCCTCCTGCTCCTGGCGCCGCTCCCCGGAGACGGTGAGCACGCCTTCGTCGATGCTGACCTTCACGTCCTCCTTCTTCACGCCGGGCAGCTCGGCGTGGATGCTGTATGCCTCCGGCGTCTCCGCGATGTCGACGGCGGGCGACCACTCGGTGCGCGTCAACGACTCACGGAACGCGGGTACGAACGGCGCGGCGAACGCGCTCGCGACACGCCGCTGCATGTCCTCGATCTCACGAAACGGATCCCAGCGAACCAGTGCCATGACATCCTCCTTCGCAATGCGCACCGAAGGCACGCATCGCCCATGCCCGTCCGCTCCCGCGTCATTGCGCCGCCCCCGGGCGCCGGCGCCGGGCGGCTGCGCACACGCCCCCGGCCCGCGGTGCCTTTTCGCGCTCGCCGCCGCCGTCGTCGTCGTCGTCGCCTCGTCGACGGCGTGCGCGGGCGCGCAGAAGAAGAAGATCAAGCTGCCGCAGGTGGACCCGGGCCAGGTGCTCATCGACAAGCTCGAGACGCGGCTGATGCGCGCCAGGACGGTGCACATCGTCGCCAGCTCCACGGCGTCGGGCGCGGTGAACGCGGCGCTCGACAGCGAGCTGTTCCTCGGGGAGGGCCAACGCGCACGGCTTGACGTGCACGGCACGTTCGAGGGACGCCCGGTGACGACGTGGTTCGTGTGCGACGGCGAGTCGATGCAGGTGCGCGGCCGGGGCGCCGTACCGTCGGCCCCCGAGGTGCGCGACGCCCTCGTCATCGGCCTGGTGCGCATGGGGCTGTTGCACAACGCCGCCCTCCTCGTCGGCGGCGCCGCCCCCGACCACGCCGCCGGCGGCGTGCGCGGCTGGGTGAAAGCCGAGCGTCCGCGCTCGCGCGAGCCCGCCACGGACATCGCCTACGACGTCGTCGTGAAGCACGACGTGCTGGGCGAGGCCGTGCTCTCGCTCTCCGCCGAGGAAGAGCCCGTCGCGCGCACGGCGGAGATGCACTTCGAAGAGGGCGACATGAAGTCCACGGAGAAATTCACCGTCGTCGAGCTCGACGCGCCCGTCGACGACGCCGTCTTCTCGCTGGCGCCCTGACGGGCTCGCGGCAGAGACGGCGCGCGCTCAGTGCGCCATGTCGCGCCAGGCGCGAGAGAGCGTCTCGCGGTCGTCTGGGTGGGAGATGCCGATGAGGGCGTCGGCGCGCTCGTGCAGCGTGCGGCCGAACAAGTCCACGGCGCCGTGCTCGGTGACCACCCAGTGCACGTGCGCGCGCGTGGTGACGACGCCGGCGCCGTCCTTGAGGAGCGGGACGACGCGCGGCTTGCCGTCCCTGGTGCGCGACGGCAACGCGAGGATGGGCTTGCCGTCGGGCGACATGGCGGCGCCGCGGAGGAAGTCCATCTGCCCTCCGACGCCGGAGATGACGCGGGAGCCCACCGAGTCCGCGCACACCTGCCCGGTGAGGTCGATCTCCACCGCGGAGTTGATGGCCGTGACCTTGGGGTTTCGCGCGATGACGTTGGGGCTGTTGACGTAGGCACAGTCGAGCAGCGCGATGGCGGGGTTGTCGTCGACGGCGTCGTACAGCGCGGTGCTCCCCACCACGAAGCTCGCGATGGTCTTTCCCGGGTGGACCTTTTTGCGCGAGTTGTCGACGGCGCCGTTTCTGAGCAGCGGCAGGAGCCCGTCCGAGAACATCTCGCTGTGCACGCCGAGGTGACGGTGGTCGTGGAGCGCCGCCAGCACCGCGTCGGGGATGGCGCCGATGCCGAGCTGCAGCGTGGCGCCGTCCTCGACGAGGCCGGCCACGTGGCGCCCGATGGCGCGCTCCACGTCGGAGAGCGGGCGCGGTGGCAGGTCGGGCAGCGCGTGGTCCACCTCGACGAAGCGCGCGATGCGGTCGACGTGCACGAAGCCGTCGCCGTGCACGCGCGGCATGCGCGCGTTCACCTCGGCGAGGATGACGTTGGCCGTGTCCACCGCCGCGCGCGTCACGTCCACCGACGTGCCGAGCGAGCACCAGCCGTGCGCGTCGGGCGGCGAGACCTGCACCAGCGCCACGTCGAGCGGACGGCGCCCGGAGCGGAACAGCGCGGGGATCTCGGAGAGGAAGCACGGCAGGTAGTCGACGCGCGCGCCGTCCAACCTGCCGCGCATGTTCTCGCCGACGAAGAGGTTGGCGACGCGGAAGCTCGACGCGTTGGCCTTGTCTGCCCACGACGGCGGCCCGATGGTGTGCAGGTGCAACAGCTCGACGTCGGCGAGCCGCGGCGCCTGCGCCACCAGCGCGTCGAGCAAGCGGCGCGGCGTGGCCGCCGCCCCGTGCACGAACACGCGATTCCCGCTCTCGACGAGCTCGACGACGTCTTCCGCCGATCCGACCCTCATGCCCTGCTCCTTGCGCGATCGCCCGCGGCGTTCAGTGGGCGCGGACGATGGTCACGGGGCGCGCCGCTTCCTTGGCCACGCGCTCGGCGACCGAGCCGAGCACGAGGTGCTCGAGCCCCTTCCTGCCGTGCGTGCCGACGACGATGTGGTCGGCGTCGAGGCGGTCGGCCTCGTCGAGGATGCCCTTGGCGGGGTCCTTGGAGGGGACGACGTCGACGTCGACCTCGAGCTTCGGGTGCAGCTCCTTGAGGCGCGCGGCGACGCCGGCGAGCTTGTCGCGCAGGGTCTCCTCGAGGTTGTAGGTCTCCTCGCCCCACGCCTCCTCGGCGCGGAGCACGAGCGCGGGGTGCACGTGCAGGAGGACCACCTTGCCGCCGAGGCGCTCGACGACACGCGCGGCCTCCTCGATGGCGACGTCGCTGCACGGCGAAAAGTCATGCGCCACGATCCAGGTCTCGACGCGGGCGGGGGTAGAAGTCGGGTTCGAAGAAGAGCTTGCAACCATTGGGTGCCTCCTGTGCCCCCATAAGCGCAAAGGCCGTGCCCGGGTGTTCGTACGGCCCCATGCGGCGTTTCTCGCCCGGCCTGTGTGCGATGTCGCACCCCCTGTGCGATCCCGCCCGGTTGAAGAACAGGCGGAGGCCGCTCGTCTCGGTCTAGCTTGAACGCCATGCGCCCCCTCGCGCTCCTCCTCCTCGCCGCCGTCGCCTTCGCGAGCGCACCCGCCGCCGCGCGCGTCCTCGAGCCCGCGCACCAGCGCGTCGAGGCGCCCGTGAGGGTCGCCGTGCTGGTCCCTCCGCCCAAGCACCCGCCCCGCCGCCGCCCGGCGCCCGATCGACGGACACGGCCCGTCGTGCGCAAGGCGAGCCCCGCCACCGCCGGCCTCGCCGCCGCCGCCGGCGCGGGCGGCGCCGCGCTCATCGGCGGCAGCGCCGTCGGCATCTCCGCGCTCGTGCTCCTCGGCGCGTTCGGCACCCCGACGCTGCCGGTGACCGTCACCGCCGCCGTCGTCGCCATCGCCGTCGGCCTCGCCACGCCCATCCTCGTCGGCATCGCCGGCGGCGGCGCGGTCTTGTTGATGGATCCGCGCACCAAGCCAGGCGAGTGGTCGAGCCTGATGCAGTGCGCGACGTCCGGGTGTTGCGTCGGCTTCGACCTCGTCGGCGGGACCGTCCTCGGCGGCGTGTGCGGAAACGCCGCGCCGCAGCTCCCCGGCGGCAAGATCCCGGGCGTGCCCGGGCCCGACCAGCCGGCCGAGTGGACCGCGGCGGCCGGCATCGGCGGCTTCTTGAGCGGCGCCGTGATCGGCGGCCTGCTCGGCTGGTCGGTGGCGCCCGCGCCCGACAATCCCTGGGTCCCCATCACCGTCGGCGCCATCGGCGGCAGCGTGCTCGGCGCCGCCGTGCTCGCGGGCGCGGGCGCGGGGCTCGCCGAGGTCGTCCGCCGCTGAAGCCCCCACTGGCGCCACGTCGTGGAATGCGGCATGCGCCCCCCCATGCCACCGACGAAGAACGCCGCCCTCCTCGCCTGGGTCGACTCGGCCCAGAAGCTCTGCAAACCCGAATCCGTCATGTGGTGCGACGGCTCGCAAGCCGAGTACGACAAGCTCTGCGCGCGGATGGTGGACGCGGGGACGCTCATCAAGCTGAACCCGGACAAGAGGCCCAACAGCTTCCTCGCGCGCTCGGATCCGAAGGACGTCGCGCGCGTCGAGGACCGCACCTTCATCTGCTCCGCGAGCCGCATCGACGCCGGCCCCACCAACAACTGGATGGCGCCGGGCGACATGAAGAAGAAGCTGAATGGATTGTTCGACGGCTGCATGGCGGGCCGCACCATGTACGTGGTGCCGTTCTCCATGGGCCCGCTCGGCTCCCCCATCGCGCACATCGGCGTGCAGATCACGGACTCGCCGTACGCCGTCGCCAACATGCGCATCATGACGCGCATGGGCCAGGGCGCCCTCGACGTCCTCGGCGCCGACGGCGCCTTCGTCCCCTGCCTGCACTCCGTGGGCAAGCCGCTCAAGCCCGGCGACAAGGACGTCGTGTGGCCGTGCAACCCCGACAACATCACCATCGCGCACTTCCCGGAGGACCGCGCCATCTGGAGCTTCGGCTCCGGCTACGGCGGCAACGCGCTGCTCGGCAAGAAGTGCTTCGCGCTGCGCATCGCGAGCGTGATGGGCCGCGACGAGGGGTGGCTCGCCGAGCACATGCTCATCCTCGGCGTCGAGAACCCGCAGGGTGAAAAGACGTACGTGGGCGCGGCGTTCCCGTCGGCTTGCGGCAAGACCAACTTCGCCATGCTCGTGCCGCCCAAGGGCTTCGACGGCTGGAAGGTGTGGACCGTCGGCGACGACATCGCCTGGATCAAGCCCGGCAAGGACGGGAAGCTCTACGCCATCAACCCCGAGGCGGGCTTCTTCGGCGTCGCGCCGGGCACCGGCGTAAAGACCAACCCCAACGCCATGGCCACGCTCACCAAGAACTGCATCTTCACCAACGTCGCCCTCACCGACGACGGCGACGTGTGGTGGGAAGGCATGACCGACGACCCGCCGGCGCATTGCATCGACTGGCAGGGCAACGAGTGGACGCCGTCGTCGAAGAGCAAGGCCGCTCACCCGAACGCGCGCTTCACCGCGCCGGTGTCGCAGTGCCCGTCGGTGGATCCCAAGTGGGAGGACCCCGCCGGCGTGCCCATCAGCGCGTTCATCTTCGGTGGGCGCATGTCCAGGGACCAGCCGCTGGTCTACCAGGCCTTCAACTGGACCCACGGCGTCTACCTCGCGGCCACCATGGGCTCCGAGGCCACGGCGGCGGCGGTGGGCCAGGCGGCGATGCGGCGCGACCCGTTCGCGATGCTCCCGTTTTGCGGCTACAACATGGCCGACTACTTCAACCACTGGTTGAACGTCGGCCGCCGCATCCCCAACCCGCCGCGCATCTTCCGCGTGAACTGGTTCCGCAAGGACCAAAACGGCAAGTTCATCTGGCCGGGCTACGGCGAGAACATGCGCGTGTTGAAGTGGATCGTCGATCGCGTCACCGGCAAGGGCTACGGCATCGAGAGCCCGCTCGGCTGGATGCCGCGCCACGAGGACATCCACTGGGACGGCCTGTCCTTCGACAAGGAGAAGTTCCAGGAGCTCATGGCCGTCACGCGCTCGTCGGGCACCGACGAGGCGCACGCCCACGAGGAGCTCTTCGACCGCTTCTTCGACCGGCTGCCGAAGGAGTTCATCTACGAGCGCGAGCTCCTGCGCTCCCGCCTGTGGCGCTCCCCCGATCGCTGGGAGCTCGTGAGCGACGCCCAGGCCCTGCCCGGCGGCCTCTGATCCCGACGCGGGGCGATGACCGTCAGTCGCTCGCCGCCTCGAGCTGCACGGGCCCGGTGAAGCGCCCGTCTTTGAGCGCCGCGCCGCCCATGTCGACGGGGCTGTCCGGGGGCGCCGGCAGCTTCGTCTTCGCGAGCGCGTCGACGAGACACTTCTTCAGCCTGGCAGGCGCGTCCGGCTCGAGCACCGTGACCTTCGTCGGGGGCCCGCCTCCCTTGCGAAGCTCCACGCGCACCCAGGCTTGGGAAAGCGAGCCGGCAAACGCACGGCAGCCGTCGCCGACGCCGTCGAACGCAGACGCGACGCCGCGCTGGAAGGCGAACACGTCGGCGAGCCCGGGAGGGACCTCCCCGCCGTCGTTGTCGACGTCGCCGAGCTCCAGCACAGGATCCGACACGTCCTGAAGCTCCTGGTCCACCGCCCGCCGCAGCGCCCGGACCTGCTCGCCCTCACCGGGCGCGGGCTTGGCGTAGCGCTCGCGGTCCGCGGTGAATTCGGCGCGGGCGTCGTCGTCGGGCGCGCGCGCGACCGCCTTGTCGACGGCGGCGAGGGCGCCGCGCACATCGCCGCGCGCGTGGAGCGCCTCGGCGAGCGCCGCGAAGCCGCGCGACGCCCGCGGCTCGAGCGCGATGAGCCGCCGGGCCGCGCGTTCGGCGGCGTCGACGGCGCCGCCCGCGGCGGCGACGCCCGCGGCGGTCTCGAGCCTGTCGGCGTCGTTCGCGTTGCCGGCGACGTATGCGTCCAGCGTCCGCCGGACCTCCGCCGGTGACAGCTCGCCGGAGAGCGCCGCTACCTGCGCCGCGGTCTCTGCGCGAGCGGCTCTCGGATACTTCGTCGCGAACGCCGCCAGCGCCACGACGACGTCGTGGCGGCGCACCGCACCCGCGCGCTCCCAGGCGGCGTCGGCCGCCACGCCCTGAGCGCCGCTCGCGTCCGCGCGCTCGGCGCGATCGAAAAAGCCGGCGGCGGCGCTCGCCTGGTGCCGCGACGCATACCAGCGGCCCGCGGCGACGAGCGCGGCGGCGTCGTCGGGCTTCGCGTGCACGCGGGCCAGAACGTCCTGTTCGGTGAGCAACACGCCCATCGCCCGGCCGACGAACGCGACGAGCTCCGCCACGCTCATCGCGCCCCCCGCCCGCAGCCGCTCGACGCCCGCGCCGTCGACGACGACGAACGTGGGAAAGGAGCCATCGCCGAAGCGCGCCTCGGCCTCCTTGCCCGGCCCCTCCTCTGCGTCGTAGGAGACGAAGCGCACCTGCGCGAGCGCGCGACGCACCCGCGGGTCCGGCAGGACGGTCTTCTTCATCTCCTGGCACGGCTCGCACCACGACGTCGACAGCTCGAGCAGGAGCGGCGCGTGCGCCTCCCGCGCCGCGGCGATCGCGGCGTCGACGGGAGGCGGGGCTGCGGCCGGCCCCGGCGCTCCGACGGCGAGCCCTCCGGCGGCGAGCGCGGTGTGGACAACGCTGAGTGCGGCGGCGACGAGCATGCGACCTCCCTGCGCCCACGGCGACGGGCGAGGCGGGAGGCTGCCATGGAGCCCATCCGTCAGGGTGCGGATTCCGCGCCGGCTTGGCCCCGGCACAGTCGCTGCGATGCGTCGATCGATCCCGCTCTCGCACGCCCTGCAACACCTCGCGCACCTCGCCGGCGGCGCCCTCGTCGCCCTCGTCGCCCTCGGCGCCATGCTGGCCGTGGCGGCGGCCACAGCCGGCTGACGGCGTCCCGACTTGTCAGCGATCGACAAGCGCGCGCTCCTCGACGAGCTCATCCGCGACGTCGCCGCGGCCCTCGAAGCCATGGAGCGCGCGGCCGACGTGGCGCACGCGGCGGCGACGCACGAAGAGATGAAGGCGGAGAACGACAAGGACACGCGCAGCATCGAGGCGGGCTACCTCGCCGGCGCCCAGTCGGCGCGCGCCGCCGAGCTCCGGCGCACGCTGGCCGCCCTGCGCGCCACCCGCCCGCGCGCGTTCGCCGACGGCGACGCCGTCGATGCCACTGCCATCGTCGAGCTCGTGGACGACGGCCCACCGGCAAAGAGGCAGCAGGTCTTCGTGTCGCCGCACGGCGGAGGCCTCAAGGCGCGCGTCGCCGGCGTCGAGGTGCAGGTGGTGACGCCGCGGTCGCCGCTCGGTGACGCGCTGATGGGCAAGCGCGCCGGCGACGTCGTGGAGCTTCACGCGGGCGGGCGCGTACGCGAGCTCGAGATCGTCTCCGTCACGTGAGCGTGGCGCGCGAGCGCGGTCTCCCCCGAGCGCTCGGACACGTCACGGGGCGCATCGCGAGCGACACTCTCTCCGAGAGCCGCGCGTCCGTGATCGCGAGCCGCATCCGCCGCCCACGTGTCGTGCGCCGCGCTCCCCACCGTTGAAACCGAGCATGAAACGCCCCGGCCGCGCGGCCATTACAGGGCCCGGATCCATGGCGGCGCGCGTCACGCCGCGCCCGGCAGCGTCGACGGCAGGCCGAAGCGCGGCGCGTCGAACGGCCCGACGAACGCGTGCAGCGCGGCGGCCAGGCCGTCGTCGGCGAGCGTGAGCACCGTGAGGCCCGCGGGGTGGTACGCGCCGTCGCCGGCGCGGGCGTAGGTCGCGAACGCGGGGGCGCCGTTGGCCCGCGTGGGGACGCAGCGCACGTCGGCCATGAGCGGCGAGCGGAACAAGCCGTCGGCGAAGGCGCGCACGGCGTCGCGCCCGCGGATCCACAGCGGCATCGGCGGCATCGAGAACGCGGCGTCCGCGCGCAAGAGCGCGGCGAGGGCGCCGGCGTCGTGGGACTCGAAGGCGCGCACGAACCTGTCGACGACGACGTCGCTCGCTTCCCGCGCCGTCGTCGTCGCGCGCTGCCCTGGCCCGCGGGCGCCCGCGGACGGCGCCGACGCGAGCGTCTCTCGCGCGCGCTGCAGAGCGCTGTTCACCGCCGGCACCGTCATCTCCAGCGCCGCGGCCGTCTCCTCCGCCGAGTAACCCGCGACGTCCTTGAGGATGAGCGCGCCTCGCTGCCGCGGCGGGAGCGTCTGCAGCGCCGCGAGGAACGCCAGGCGCACGCTCTCACGCGCGTCGATGACGGCCTCGGGCCCGGGCGCGTCGTCGACGAGGAGGTCGTCGGGGATGGGCTCGAGCCAGAGCGGCTCCGCCAACGGCGGCGGCGGCGGCGCGACGGGATCGCCGGGCTCGGTGGTCCACAGCGGCAGCGAGCGCGCCTTGCGCTTGTCGACGAGGTCGAGGCTCGTGCGCGTGGCGATGGTGTAGAGCCAGCGCCGGAACGAAGAGCGCCCCTCGAACGAGGCGAGCCCCTTCCACGCCCGCACCAGCGCCTCCTGCAACGCGTCGTCGGCGTCGGCGAGGGAGCCCGTGACGCGGTAGCAGTGCGCGAGCAGCTCGCGCCGATGGGGCTCGATGCGCGCCCGGAAGTCGGCCTGCGGATCCACGCCGCATCTGTCGCCGCCCCCGGGCGCGGCGTCAACCGGTGCGCGTCAGCGACCGGACGGAGCGGCCGCGCACTACGGCGACGACGCGTCGACGGAGGCGCTCGCGTTCAGCACCTCGTGGGCGTCGTGGCCGCAGATGGTGCCGGAGTATTCGATGTCGACGTTGCTCTTGAACTCGTCGCCGGGGGCCTGGCCGGCGGCGGCGTTGACGTGGCCGACGACGTCGATATCGCACGTGCCGTTGGTGTCGCCGGACGACGTCACCGAGCCCTGGTACACGGTGCGCACCGCGATGGCGGCGCCGGTGTCGCTCGAGCCGGCGTCGACGGCGGCGGCGTAGTGCAGCTCGCCGTCGAGGGTGTTGTCGTCGGGCTGGCAGGCGTCGTAGCGCACGTCGTAGCCGAAGAGCGCGTTGACCGTGTTCACCAGGGAGTCGTCGACGTCGAGCTTGGCCGTGAGCGAGGCCGTGCCGCTCTTTGCGCAGTCGACGTCGAAGTCGAAGCTCGCGGTGAGCGCCTGGGACTGCGACCCCGGCGACCCGGTCCTGCCGAGGCTCCTCTGCACGCTGCCCCAGAGCCTCTGGGTGCCGGCGTCGTCGACGCCGCAGCCGGCGCCGAGAGCGGTGGTGACGATGACGGCGGTGGCGAGCGAGAACATCACGGTGCGCTTCATGGATCCCTCCTCGGGAGACCGGCGACCGTAGGCGCGCTCTGCGACGACGTGGGTCGGTCGATTGACGGATGGGGGCCGTGTGACCCGCGCACGCCGGTCGAGGTCCCACGGCGCAGGCCCCCGCGGCACCTACGCGCATGAATACACCGCGCGTCTTTCTCGCCACGCTCGTCCTCCTCCCGCTCGCCGGCGCCTGCGGCCCGGGGCCGGCGCCGCGCGCCGACGGGCTCCTCCCGGTGGTCTCGAACGCCGAGATCGTCCTGATGGCGCCGACCACCGACGACGTCGGGCCGCCCGGGGCCGACGCCCCGAGCGACCTCGTGGCGATGAACCTCGACGGGACGAACCGCACGCAGCTCACCCACGACGACGCGCTCGAATTCCTGCCGCACTTCTCGCCCGACGGGACGAAGGTGCTCTACACCAAGTTCGAGACGGGCACGTACGGGACGCAGCACGCCGTCACCGACGCCGCCGTCTACGACTTCGCCACCGACAGCGAGGCGCTGTTGACCAGCCGCGGCGACGTCATGCAGCCGGTGTGGTCGCCGGACGGGTCGACCATCGCCTTCGTGGTGCCGGGCGCCCCGCGCTCGGAGCTGTGGCTGATGGACGCCGACGGCGCGAGCCCGCGCCGCATCGCTGCGTCGACGGGCGCGGACGACGATCGGATCTGGGGCGACATCGCGTGGTCGAGCGACGATTGGATCCTCTTCGTCGTCGGCGAGCAGCCAGGCGGTCCGTGCTTCAAGGTGCGCATGGACAAGATCCGCCCCGACGGCACCGAGCGCACGCGCGTGACGGACGGCGGGCCGAGCTGCACCCCGGACGGCTTCGAGCAGTCCGGGGACGCCGACCCCGGCTTCTCCGCCGACGGCGCGACGATCTACACGTCGCGCGGCCTGCCGCAGCCGCCCGCCGGCGGCGCGGCGCCGATGACGGAGCGGAAGCTCATCGCGCTGTCGAGCGATCCGTGGACGCCGCAGAAGGTGGAGACCGACCTGAGCCTGCCTTCGGAGCCCGACTGCATCGAGGGCGTGCCGAAGGGCTCTCCCGACGGCGCGCGCATCCTCGAGCTCCGCGCGTGCTTCGACCGCCCCGGCTTCGACGCGGGCGTCTACGTCGCCCCCGCCGACGGCGCGACGCGGACGTTCGTGGCGCACGGCTTCGGCGCCGACTGGAACCCCGCCGCGCCCTGAACACGGCGCGCAATCCGGCCACGGCGACGCGCAGACATTCGCGGCGGGGCACGACGTCGTCGTCGACGACAAACATCGTGCCGCCGTGAACGTCGTCACGCCGCTGAGCTCAAAGGGTGACGCGCAACGTGATCCGTCGGCGCCGGCGCCTCGGCGCGGCACGGGCAGTCCATTCGCGACGTCGGCGACGACCCGGCGGGGCTTCACGTCGGCTGCGTCGACGCCCCGGCGGGGCTTGACGTCGGCTGCGTCGACGCCCCGTAGGGCGGGGGCTTGTCCCCCGTGTCGGAAGGCCAGGCGCGGACGTCGCCGGTGCCGTCCGACGCGCCCCATAAGGGGGCGCCCTACGTGCCGATGCCTGGCGCCTCGACGACGGCGGCGGCCGTCGCCCCGATGCGGGAAGGCGCCGCAGGCGCGCGGCGTAGACATTCGCGGCGGGGCACGACGTCGTCGTCAGCGACGAACGCCGTCCCGCCGTGAATGTCGTCACGCCGCTCAAATCAGTTGAAGGCGTAGCACTCGCCGTCGCCGGTGGACGGGTCGTAGCCGCAGAAGATGCCGTGGTCGCTGCCGCTCTCGTTGTCGATGGTGAAGACGAGCGGATAGTCAGACGTAAGACCGTCGGGATCGTCCTCGCCCTTCAACAGGGCGCGCATGGGCAACCAGGCGGCGCGGGCGTCGCGGATCTCCTGGGTGGAGGAGCCCCAGTCGCGCATGTCGGGCTTGAAGTCGCTGTCGAAGAATTCGAGCGCCTTCTGCTTCACCGCCCGGTAGGTGGCGTCGGAGAACGGCGCAGGCGCCACGATGGTGCGCCCGTCGATGGTCTTCACGAAGGCGTCGCCGGAGAAGACGTTGCTGTCGATCTTGAGCTTGAAGCCGCCCTCCGCGGCGCTGACGTCCTTCAGCTCGACGCGCGCGGCGCGGGCGAGCCCGAAGTCGTTCACGAGGGTGTCCATCACCGCGGCCTTCTCCGCGTCCGGCAGCGCCGACGGCGACGGCGGCGACGGCGGGACCTTGCCGTCGAGGACGATGCGCTTGCCGGTGATGAGCTCGTAGGCCTTGGCGGCGCGCTGGGCGGTCTCCCCGTCGACGCCCTGGAGCCGCTTGATCTCGTCCCGCGACAGGAGCGCCTTGCCCGCGCCCGTGGTCTGGTTGATGCGCGCGATGTTGCGCTTGACGACCTCGAGCGCGGCGTCGGCGGCCTCCTTGGGCACCACGTGCTTGCCGGAGCCGCTGCGCATCCGCACCGCCTCGTCCCCCTCCTTGAGGAGGGCGGAGTCCAGGTTCTTGGCCTCCGCCTTGGACAGGAACGCGTCGCCGGCGGCGGTCTTGGCGTCCTTGAGGAGGCCTGCCGAAATGGTCGTGAGGACGGTGTCGAGACGGGCGCGTGTGGTCGTCATGGGCGGTGTATCGGGCAATCCCGCGGCGAAGGTGCGAGATGTAGGACACAGGACCGAGACGGCCGACTATGCTGCGCCGCCATGAAGATCCTCCTCGTCCAGCCGGCCCCGTTCGAGCCGGGCCGGCTCGGCCTCGAAAACGCATGTTGGCTGTCAGAGCCCGCCGCGCTCACGTCTCTCGCGGCCATGGTGCCCGAGCATGCGTGCGTCATCCTCGACATGCGCCTCGAGGAGGACGGGGCGTTCAACCGCACGCTCCTCGAATTCCGCCCGGACGTGGTGGCGGCGACCTCGATGACCACCGACTGCTACCAGGCCAAGGCGCTGCTCGCCTGCGCCAAGGGCACGCTCGGCGACGGCGTGTTCACCATCGTCGGCGGCCACCACCCCACGCTCGCGCCCGCCGACTTCGAGGACGCGTGCGTCGACGCCATCTGCCTCGGCGAGGGCGAGGACACCTTCAAGGAGCTGGTGGACCACCTCGCCGCGGGCCGCCCGCGGGACGCCCTCGACGACGTCGCCGGCCTGCGCTTCTTCGGCGCCGACGGCGCGTGGCGCACGACGCACAAGCGCGCCCAGTCCCGCGACCTCGACTCCTTCCCGCTCCCGCGCCGCGACCTCATCGCCAAGTACAGCGGCAGCTACTTCTTCATGAACGCGCGCCCCATGGCGTCGCTGTCGACGTCGCGCGGCTGCAGCTACGACTGCAACTTCTGTGCGATCTGGGAGTTCTACGAGAAGAAGACGCGCTTCCTCTCGGCCAGCAGGACGTGCGATGCCCTCGAGACCATCGACGAGCCGTTCGTCATGTTCCTCGACGACAACTTCCTCACGCACCGCACGCGGCTCCTCGACTTGTGCGACGAGATCGAGCGGCGCGGCATCAAGAAGCTCTGGGGCACGCAAGGCCGCACCGACTTCGTCGTCAAGAACCCCGACGTGATGGCGCGCCTGCGCAAGGCGGGGCTCACGCTGCTCATCTCGGGCTACGAGACCAACGACGACCAGGGCCTCGCCGCGCTCAAGAAGGGAAACGCCGGCGACACCAACAAGTTGGCAGCCAAGATCCTGGGCGACCTCGGCGTGCTGCAGTTCGGCATCTTCATGGTGCGGCCGGACTTCAGCCATGCGGACTTCGACTTCATGTACCGCTCCATCGATGAGATGGGCATCTGCTTCCCCATCGTCACGGTGCACACGCCCCTGCCCGGCACCCAGCTCCGGCGCGCGCTGCAAGACGAGCTGTTGACCGAGGACGTGCGGCTCTTCAATCTGCTCCACGCGGTGCGCCCGACGAGGCTGCCGCGCCGCGAGTTCTACCACCGGCTCACGGAGACCTACCGCCGGCCATGGCTGAGCAAGGCCACGCTCAAGACGCTGCTGCGGCGGCCGGACTTCCTGCGCCTGGCGCTGCCGGCCACCATCAAGTGGGCCAAGATGATCGCCGCCTATCACCCCGTGATGACGTCGGCGGAGAGCCACCTGCGCGACGAGATCGGCATCATCCCGGAGGACCTCGTCGCGGACAACGCGCCCGAGCGCGCGCGCGACGACGCCCCGCTGCGCCGGCGTGGAGCGCTGCCGATCGTCGACGCCGTCGATGTCAGGGGGGCCGCCGAATGAACGCCGCCGACTTCCTCGCCGCCCTCCGCAACGAGGTGGAGAGCCACCCGGCCGTCAACCACATGTTCCTCTGCCGGCTCGCGCACGTGCCCTTCACGCGCGAGGACTATCTGGTGACGGGGCAGCAGCACTACCCGCTCGTCGGGACGTTCACGCGTTACCTCGAGGAGCTCTTGCTGCGGGCGCCGTCGTCGGAGGCCAAGAGCTGGATCGCCAAGGTGCTCGTCGACGAATACGGCGAGGGCTCCGAGGGCAAGGACCACCGCACGCTGTACCGCGAGTACCTCGTGGCCGCCGGCCTGCGCGGCGACACCGAGATGGACATCACGCTGCACCCGGACGTGCCCGGGTTCATCCTCGAGCACCTGCGCATCTGCCGAGAGGAGCCGTTCCTCGTCGGGCTCGGGGCCGTGGGCCCCGGCCACGAGTGGACCATCCCCAAGATGTTCCCGCCCATCATCAAGGGCCTGCGGCGCGCGGGCTTCCGCGAGGAAGAGATCCGGTACTTCACGCTGCACACGCTGCAGGACGTCGACCACGGCCGTTGGCTCGAGGAGGCGCTCCTGACGTTCGCGACGACGGCGGACGCGCGCGCAGAGATCCGCCGGGGCGCGTTGCTGTCGTTGGCGGCGCGCGAGCGCTTCTGGTCCGGCGTGCAGGACAAGGTCACGCGCTGGCGCCAACCGAACAACGCCCACATCCGGCCCCAGGCGCGCAAGGACATCCGCGCCGACATCACCCTCCGCGCGCTCCGGGATCGGATCGCCGTGTGAGGCGCCGTGACGTCATCCGGGGCGCCCCCGGCGTCGTCGCCGGTGACGCTTGAAGAGGCGCGACGTGCTCCAGGGCGCCGCGGGTGTCGTCGTCGCTGCCGCGGCAGGCTGCGCGACGACGACGTCAACCGCCGCGGCGCGAGGAGGCCGCGACGACGTCCCGGTGCGGCGGGAGCGCGAGCCGCGCGACGGCGTGGTGCACATCGGCAACTCCACGCACCTCATCGTCCTCGACGGGCTGCACATCCTCACGGACCCGTGGGTGCGAGACCCGGCCGACGCCGTCCTCCTGCATCGGGTCCCCGCCGCGCCGCTCCCGATCCACCCCGACGTCGTCCTCGTCACCCACGAGCACGAGGATCACTTCGACGAGGCGGCGCTCGCGCTCGTCGACAAAGGCGCCACCGTGGTGCTCCCCTCGTGGCTCGAGGCGCGCGCCCGCGCGCTCGGGTTCACCGACGTGCGCGGTATGAACCCGGGTGACGTCGCCGCCGACGTCCGCGGCCTGAAGCTCGAGGCCGTGCGCGCGCTCCACGACGTCGACGAGGTCGCGTTCCGCTTCGAGCGCGCCGGCCGCGCCGTCTTCTTCGGTGGCGACACCCTCCCCACGCGCGAGATCCTCGAGCTCGCCATTCGCGCGCCCGTCGACCTCGCCGTCCTCCCCGGCGACGGCGGCGCGCTCCTCGGCGAGCGCTGGGTGATGAGCCCCGCCGAGGCCGTGCGTATGGCCGAAGAATTCTCCGTGCGCGCGCCGGGCCGGGGGGCGCTGCTCACGCACCACGAGTGCAGCGTGTCGTTCCCCTGGGGCGCCATCGTCGACGTCAAACCGCCCAACCCTGCCGACTTCCCGCCCTGGTTCCACATCCCCGTCCCCGGCGAGCGGGTGCCGTTTCCATGGAGCACTGCATGAAGGTCCTGTTCGTCGCCACCAAGAAGAACGAGGACCCCACGGAGCGCGAGCTGTACGAGCTCGACTTCCTCATCGACGTCCTCGGCTACAAGCGCTCGCTCGTCGACCTCGGCATCCTCACCGCCGCCGCCGCCACCCCCGCCGGCGTCGACGTCGAGATCATCGACGAGTACGTCGACGACATCCCGTGGGACACGGACGCCGACCTCGTCGCGCTCTCCGCCAAGACGTCGTGCGCGCCGCACGCCTACGCCGTCGCCGACGAATTCCGCCGGCGCGGCAAGAAGGTGGTGATGGGCGGCATCCACGCGTCCTTGAGGACCGACGAAGCGCTCGAGCACGTGGACTTCGTGGTGCGCGGCGAGGCCGACGTCACCTGGCCGCGCTTCGTGCAGCTCTTCATCGAGGGCAAGGCGCCGCAGGTGATGCTCGAGGACGGCTTCCCGCCCATGGACATGATCCCGATCCCGCGCTGGGAGCGGGTGCCGCACAAGGACTTCATGTTCCACCAGTTGCAGACCACCCGCGGCTGTCCGTTCATGTGCCGCTTCTGCAGCGTGCCCGACATCTCGGGCAACGACTTCCGCTTCAAGCCCATCGAGAAGATCGTCGAGGAGATCGCCGCGTTCCCGAACCCGGGACCCATCAAGAAGATGTCCAAGTCGATGTACGTCGTCGACGACAACTTCCTGTCGCGCGTCGGCTACACCAAGGAGCTGCTCAAGGCGCTGGTGCCGCTGCGGCGACAAAAGAAGGTGCCCGACTTCTCGTGCGAGACCACGTTCAACGTGGCGCTCGACGAGGAGCTCCTCGATCTGTTGCGCGACGCCGGCTGCACCACGCTCATCATCGGCTTCGAGTCCATCAGCGAGTCCACGCTCCTGTCCATGGACAAGAAGGTGAACTTCTGCCTGCCGTACGCCGAAGGGCTGGAGCGCATCCAGCGCCGCGGCATCGCGGTGATGGCCAACTTCATCGTGGGCTTCGACACGGACACGCTCGGCGTATTCGAAGACACCCTCCGCTTCGTCGACGACAACCTCATCACCTATCCGTTCTTCTCCATCCTCACACCCATGCCGGGCACCAAGCTCCACGACGACTACAAGGCGGCCGGGCGGCTCGATCACACAGACTGGTCCCGCTACGACACGCGCCACGTCGTCATGGAGCCGAAGCACATGACGCGCGAGCAGCTCATGGACGGCTACTGCTATCTGTACCAGGAGGCGTACGCGTCGGACCGCGCCCTGGCTCGCCTCGAGAAGTCGTGGAAGACGCACCCGCACCACGTCTCCACCGCGGTCGAGAAGTGGTTCGTGTCCATGCGCATGACGATGTCGGGGAGCTGGCGCCGCGGCTCCGCCGACTTCCAGTCGTACCTCCACCGGGCGTGGAGCGTCATGAAGCGCTCTGAGACGTCCGACGTCGGGCAGTTGCTCTACTACTTCGACTCCGCCCACTTCTCCGACGTCATCAAGCGCTACCGCAGCGCGCGGTGGGAGGAGAACGTCGCGCTGTTCAAGGACCCGCCCGCCGTCGACGTGGTCGAGAGCGTTCCGCAGAAGAACGCCCCCGCCGAGCTCGTGCAGCTCGGCAAGAAGCAGTGGGAGTCCGCGCGCAGCAGGCGCCGCGTGGTGTGACGCGCTAGGATGCACGCATGCGATGCCCTCGCTGCCGCTCGGAGCTCACCCGCATTCGCGACGTCGACGCTTGTCTGCGCTGCGGCGGCGCCTTCCTCGCGGCCGCAGCGGTCGACACCGTGCGCCGCGCCGTGGACGACGATGCCCACGCCACCGTCGAGATCGTCGAGCAGCAGGGCGGCCGGCGCAGCGTGAACACCGCCGGCGCGGCGCCGTGCCCCGGGTGCGGTGAGGCGATGCAGCGCTTCCGCGTGGGGCCCGTCGAGGTGGACACCTGCCTCGCGCACGGCTCGTGGTACGACCGCGGCGAGCTCCTCGCGGTGCGCGACGCGCTGCTCGCCGGTCTGCCGAGCGAAGAGATCGACGTCGACGCGCCCCCTGCGCAGGCGCCCGCGGCGGCGGCGGCTCGCACGTCGTCGGGCCTCGAGCTCGATCATGCGCAGCTCGAGCACGCCAAGCGCGCGCCTCCGCCGAGCCCGCGCGCCGGCGGCATCGATCCCGGCGCGCAGGCGGCCATCGCGAAGCTGCAGGCCCACGAGGCCACGGAGCGCGAGCGCGAGCGCTGGCGGCACCGGCGCCGCTGGGGCTTCGGGCGCCGGCGGATCGGTGACGATCCCCTGCGCGACGCGGTCGACGTCGTCGACGACGTGCTCAGCGTGCTCTTTTGACGTTCGGGCCGGCGCTGTGACGCGCACGAAGAGGCCGGCGCGCGGCGCTGCTATCCTGCCGCCGTGGAGCTTTGCGAGTACGTCCCGGGTGCGATCTGGCTCATGCCCTATCCGATCTCGTTGGCCGGCACGCGCTTCGAGGCGCGCATGGCGATCGTGCGGCTCAGCGACGGCGCGCTCGTCGTCCACTCACCGGGTCCGCTCGACGACGCCGTTCGCGAGCAGATCCTCGGGCTCGGTCGCGTCGCCGTGATCGTGGCTCCGGGCACCCTCCACCACCTCCATCTGGCGGCGTGCCAGCGCGCGTTCCCGAACGCGGAGACGTGGATCTGCCCCGGCGTCGAGCGCAAGCAGCCGGCGCTTCACTTCGACGGCGTCCTCGGCGAGCAACTGCCACCGTCGATGAGCGCCGACTTCGAGCAGGCGCTGGTGCGCGGCCGGGCGATCGCGGAGGTGGCGCTGCTGCACCGGTCGAGCGGCACGCTCCTGCTGGTCGATCTCCTCGAGCGATTCGGCGACCACACGCCCAACCTCAACTGGATGCTGCGCGCCCTCTGGAAGCTCCTCGGCACCTGGAACCGGCCCACGGTGGCGCCCGAGTACCGCTTCGGCGGCTTTTCGGATCGGGCGGCTGCGCGCGCCGCGCTCGAGCGCATCCTCGGGTGGGACTTCGAGCGGGTGCTGATCGCACACGGCGACCTCGTCGAGCGCGATGCCAAGGACGTGCTCCGGCGAGCATGGCGCGCGACGCTCGCTTGATGGAGCTCGCGGGCCGGAGGGTCGCGCTCATGGAGCGGACGCTCGCTCCTCGTTCGGGCGCGCGTGCGCGAGGAACGCGAGACGATCGATGTGCGCGTCCATGGCGGCGGCGTCGCCGGTGCGCGCGACGTCGTCGAGGCCGCGGTACAGCTCGAGCACGAACGCGGCGACGTCGAACGCGCCGGTGTCATCGAAGCCCTCCCAGTCGAGGTGGTCGGCGGGGACGCAGCCGAGGAACGTCGCGTAGCGCATCGACCTCGTCGGGACGACGCCGTCGTGGGAGACGTCGCCCCAGGACGCGCGGATCATCGCGGCCCCGAACACGAGCAGCGGGTGCATCTCGTCGGTGACGGTGGGCGCGCTCCAGCGGCCGCCGGAGCAACTGCCGTCGACGTCCCGCCCGGTGACGCCGGCGACGGAGAAGAACGGCACCTGCGCGGGCGGCGGCGGGTGCGTCGCCGCGAAGCGCGCCATCCCGCGGCGCGACAGGTTCTCGAGCGCGCCGTCGGGGTCGGGCGCGGTGGCGTCGTCTCCTTGCGCGAGCTGCCACGTCACCCCGAGGGTATCGAGCGTGGCGCGCACGGCGGGCATGGGCCACGTGAGCGCGGTGTCCGCCACGCCCGTCCCCTGGTGCGGCGCGGCGATGGTGGCGACCACGGCGATGCGATCCGCGCCTCCCTGCGCGAGCGCCGCCCGGACGTCGACCCCGCCTTGCGAGTGGCTGATGACCACGACCGTGCGCGCGCCCGTCCGCGCGCGCACCGCGTCGATCTGGCGGAGCAGATCGCGGCCGCGCGCGTCGCTGTCCGCCACCGGCGCGGGCGCGAGCTCCGTGACGTCGACGCCGGCGCCGGCGAGCGCCTCGACGATGGAGGCGGCGAAGTAGTGCTGGAGCACGCCGCTGTGCCGCTGCCCGAGGAACCCGGGCACGAGGACGAGCGGCGTGTGCGCTTCGGCGGCCGAGGCCGCGCCGCACACGAGCGCGCACGCGTGGAACACGAGGAGCACACCAGCCACCGGGGAGCGCGAGGTCATGCCCGGCGCGTGGCAAGCGCCGCGCCAGGCGCCCGGTGACCGCGTTCACACAGCGGAGGCGCTCGTGCCCCGTATCCCTCCCATGAACATCAGGGCCCACGGACCGCGCCTCGCCGACGACGACACGAGCTCCGGGGCGGCGCCGGGCCCGGGCCGCGCCCGCGTGGTGTTTCGCGGCGGAAACATCGCCAAGATCGACGGGGCGGCCGTCCGCGCCGATCAGCGACCGGAGGGAGCGGCCGCGCCTGATCAGCGACCGGAGGGAGCGGCCGCGCCTGATCAGCGCGCCTTCCAGGATCCCATGGGCGAGGTCACCACGCCGCTCACCGTCCCCGCCGGGCCCGCGTCCGCCCCCTGAGCGAGCCGCCGCTGTTCGCGTCGCGCCGCGCCGCCGGCGGGCCTTCGCTCGACGGGGACGGCGTGGGCGAGGCGCGCGAGCGCGGGGACGTGGGCGTCCATCGCGCCCGCGTCGCCCTGCTCCTCGACGTCGCGCATGCCGCGCCACAGCTCGACGAGGAACCCGAGATCGTCAAAGCGCACGGAGTCGCCGGCGTCGCTGTCGCCGAGCGACCAGCCCATCCAGTCGACGTGGTCGCCGGGGACGCACCCGAGGAAGGTGCCGAAGCGCATGCTGTTGGTGGGGACGACGCCGTCGTCGCTCTCCTCGCCGCCCCTGGCGCGGATGAGGAGGTGGGCCGGGAGGAAGAGCGGGTGCAGCGAGTCGACGCCCGCCGGCTCGCCCCACTTGCCGCCGTGCACGCATGCGCCGTCGACGTCGCCGCCGCTCACCGACGCCACGGAGAAGAACGGGACGCCGCCGGTGCCCGGGTACCTCTCGTTGAAGCGCGCGCTCCCCGCACGCGAGAGATCCGCGAGCGCCCCCGCGACGTCCGCGGCGCGATGGCGCTGGTGCTGCTCGTACTCCCACGTGGCCTGCACGCGGGCGAGCGCGGCCTCGACGAGGACGCGGGGCATCCAGGCGGCGGCGGCGTCGGCGAGGTCCGTGCCGTGGTGCGGCGTGGCGAGCGTGACGACGACGGCGACCTTGTCCGCCCACCCGGAGGCGAGCGCCACGCGGACGTCGAGGCCACCCTGCGAGTGCGCGATGATCGCGACCTTGTCCGCGTGCGTGCGCAGGAGCACGTCGTCGATGGCGCGCCCGACGGCGGCGCCGCGCGCTTCGCTCGACGCGATGGGCGGCGGCGCCATGGCATAGACGTCGGCGCCCGCGTCCTCGAGCGCCTCGCGCAAGCCCTGGAAGTACGGGCCCACGGTCTCGATGTCGCGCCACCCCATGAAGCCCGGCACGAGCAGCACCGGCGACGCCGCGCGCGCCGGCGCCGGCGCGAGCGCGGCGACGACGACGAGCACGACGAGAGTGACGCGCGCCATCCCCGCATCGTAGTCGGCCGCGCGCGCGGGCGGGGGACCCGCGCGCCCCCGCCCGGCCGCGCGGATCACCCGATGTCGAGGAGCGTCGGCTCGTACCCCTCGGGCGCCTGGAAGCCGAGCAGGTTGAGCACGGTGGCGGCGACGTTGGCGAGGCCGGGGACGGCGAGGTCCTTGCGCAGGCGCACCGACGGCAACAGCCCGGGGCCCGCCAGGGCGAACGGCACCGGGGCCAGCGTGTGCGACGTGCGCGGCAGGACGTTCCCCTGGCCGTCGCGCAGGGGGACGCCCAGCTTGTCGCGCAGCGCCATGTCGTCGGCGTTTCCGTGGTCGGCCGTGACGGCGATGACGCCGCCGGTCTCGCGGGTGGCGTCGATCAACCTGCCGAGCGCGGCGTCCACGGCCTCGACCGCCTTGATGGTGGCCGCGAGCATGCCGGTGTGCCCCACCATGTCGCCGTTGGCGAAGTTCACGCGCAGCAGGTCGAACTTGCCGCTCTTCATCGCGGCGATCGTGGCGTCGGCGATCTCCGGCGCCTTCATCGCGGGCCTGTCCTCGAAGGGTGGCGCGTTCGAGGGGATCTCCCGGTACGTCTCGAGCGCGTCGTCGAAGCGTCCGGAGCGGTTGCCGTTCCAGAAGTACGTGACGTGCCCGAACTTCTGCGTCTCACTGCACGCGAAGGTGCGCACCTTCATGTGCGCCAGGTACTCGCCGCTCGTGCCCTCGATGACCGGCGGCTCCACCAGGTACGTCTTCGGGATGTGGAGGTCGCCGTCGTACTCCATCATCCCGGCGTAGACGACCTTGGGACGGCGCACGCGATCGAACGGCTTGAAGTCGTCCTCCTCGAACGCGCGCGAGATCTCGATGGCGCGGTCGCCGCGGAAGTTGACGAACAGCACGCCGTCGCCGTCGACGATGCGGCCCACCGGCTCGCCGCCGTCGGCGACCACGAACGCCGGCAGGTTCTGATCGGAGATGCCGGGCTTGTCCTTGCGGAACGCATCGATTGCCGCGCGCGCCGACGGGAACGTCCTCGCGTCGCCGAGCACGTGCGCCTTCCAGCCGCGCTCGACGATGGACCAATCGCTCTCGTAGCGATCCATCGTGACCAGCATGCGGCCGCCGCCGGAGGCGATGCGCGCGTCGACCGGAGCGCCGTCGGGCCCCCGGAGCTTCGCGAGGTGCGCCTCGAGCTCCTCGACGTACTTGTGCGCGCTCCCGTCGGGGACGTCGCGGCCGTCGAGGAGCACATGAAAGCGCAGGCGCTTGGCGCCGCGGGCGACGGCGCCGTCGACGACGCCGAGGATCTGGTCGAGGCGCGAGTGCACGCCGCCGTCGGACAGCAGCCCGATGAAGTGGAGCGTGCCGCCGGCGGCGAAAGCGCCCTGCAGCTTCTTGAACCCCTTGCCCTCGAACAGCGCGCCGGTCTCAAGGGCGGTGTCGACGAGGCTCGCGCCCTGCAGCACGATGCGGCCGCTGCCGAGGGCGTTGTGCCCGACCTCGCTGTTGCCCATGTCGTCGTCGGTGGGCAGGCCCACCGCGGTGCCGTGCGCCTTGAGCTTCATGGAGCGCGCGCCGTCCTGCAGGAGCGCGTCGAGGTGCGGGGTCTTGGCCTGCGCCACCGCGTCGAACGCGTCGCCGCTGCCGATCCCGACGCCGTCCATGACGACGATGAGCACGGGGCCCTGCGGCTTCTTCAGGCGGGGGTGCGGCGCGAGCGTCAAGTCGGTCATCGGTGTCCTCGTCTCGTTCTTGCGGGCGGCAGCCTACACGGGGGTGGCCGGGCTTGCATCGGCCGCCGCTTGACATACCCCCGGGGGGTATTATGTTGTCTCCATGGACACACCATTCAACCTCGCGGTGGACGGCATGCACTGCGGCGCCTGCGTGCGCCGCGTGAAGCAGGCGCTCGAGAAGGTCGACGGCGTCACCCTCGAGGACGTCGCCGTCGGCAGCGCCCGCGGGACGTTCGACCCCGTCGCCACCGATGCCGGCGCCCTCTGCGACGCCGTGAAGGCCGCCGGATACGAGGCGCGGCCGCTGCCGCCGGGGGGCGGCGCGCCGTGAACGCTCCCGCTGGTGCCGCCCCCGTCGTCCCCGTGCCCGACGCCGCCCGGCTCCCCGTCGTCACGCTGCCGGTCGGCGGCATGACGTGCGCGGCCTGTCAGGCCCACGTGGAGCACGCGCTCAAGGACATCCCCGGTGTGCGCGAGGCCAGCGCCAACCTGATCACGCGCACCGCCACCGTCGTCTACGACGACGCGCGCGCGTCGCTGCCGTCGCTGGTCGAGGCCGTGCGCAAGTCCGGCTACGAGGCCGACCTTCCGCGGGACCGCGCCGCCCTCCTCGAGACCCAGCGCGACGACGACCGCGCGCAGGCGCGCGAGGCGCGCTCGCTGCTCGTCCGCGCGGGGATCCTCCTCGCCGGCATGCTCGCGGTCATGGTGCTGATGCACTTCGTGCCCCGCGACGCGCTCTTCGGCGGCGCCCCCGCCGGCCTGGCGCTCCTCGCCGGCACCGTCGTCGTCGCCGGCGTCTGCGCGCACACCATCTTCTTCCGGGCGATCGCCGCGGCGCGCCGCGGGCAGACCCAGATGGACACGCTGGTCGCCCTCGGCGCCGGCGTCGCGCTCGTGGCGTCGGCCGCCGCCGTCTTGTCGCCGCGCGGCGAGGGCGACATGTACTTCCAGGGCGTGCTCGGCATCCTGGGCTTCGTCCTCCTCGGGAACGCCCTCGAGGCGCGCGCGCGACGGCGCACCACGCGCGCCCTCGTGGCGCTCGCGTCTCTCGAGGAGAAGCGCGCCCGCGTCGAGACCGACGACGGAGAGGTGCGCGACCTCGACGTCGACGAGCTCCGCCGCGGCGACGTCCTGCTCATCCGGCCCGGCGAGCGCGTACCGGCCGACGCCGAGGTGGTGGAGGGCACGAGCGACGTGGACGAGTCGATGCTCACGGGCGAGCCGATGCCCGTCGCCAAGAAGAAGGGTGACCGCGTCGTCGGCGGTACGCTCAACGCCGCGGGTGTCTTGAAGGCGCGCGTCACCGCCCTCGGCGACGACAGCGTGCTCGCGCAGATGGTCCGGCTCATGCGCGACGCGCAGGGGCGCCGCGCGCCCATCCAGCACCTCGCCGATCGCGTGAGCGCCGTGTTCGTTCCCGTCGTCATCGGCCTCTCGGCGCTCACGTTCGTCGGCTGGTGGCTCGCGGACGGCGACATCGTCCACGCCGTGCGCACCGCCGTCGCCGTGCTCGTGGTCGCGTGTCCCTGCGCCATGGGCCTCGCGGTCCCCACCGCCGTCATGGTCGCGACGGGCAAAGCCGCCGCGCTCGGCATCGTCGTCAAGGGCGGCGACGCCCTGCAGCGCGCGGCCGCCGTCGACACCGTCGTGGTCGACAAGACCGGCACGCTGACCGTGGGAAAGCCGCGCGTGGTCGACGTCCTCGCCGCCGCCGGCGGGGACGGCGCCGCGGACCGGGTGCTCGCGCTGGCGGCGGCGCTCGAGCGCGGCTCCGAGCACCCCCTCGCGCGCGCCGTCGTCGACGCCGCCAAGGCGCGCAAGCTCTCCGTGCCGCGCGCGCGCGACGTCGTGGTCACGCCCGGCGAAGGCGTCGCCGGCGTCGTCGACGGCAAGGCGTGTCGCGTCGGCCCCGCGCCCGTCGGGGACGGCGGGCGCGCCGGCGCCGGCGCCCCCCGCGCAGACGACGGGCTCGAGGCGCGGGCGGATCGGTTGCGCGACGAGGGCGCCACCGCGATCGCCGTCATCGAAGACGGCGCCGTCGCCGGCATCATCGGCATCGCCGACGAGGCCCGGCCGAGCGCGGCGCCCGCGGTCGCCGCGCTCCTTGCGCGAGGGCTGCGCGTCGTCATGTGCACCGGGGACCACCGCAGGACCGCCGCTCACATCGCGAGCGGCCTCGGCATCGACGACGTGCGCGCCGGGATCTTGCCCGCCGGGAAGGTCGACGTCGTGCGCGCGCTGCAGGCCGAGGGCCGCGTCGTCGCCATGGTGGGCGACGGCATCAACGACGCCGCCGCGCTCGCGCAGGCCGACGTCGGCGTCGCGCTCGCCGGCGGCACCGACATCGCCGTCGAGGCCGCGGACATCTCGCTGGTGCGCCCCGACCTGCTCGCCGTCCCCGCGGCGCTCGCCATCGCGCGCGCCGCGCTGGCGACGATGAAGCGCAACCTGTTTTGGGCCCTGGCCTACAACCTCGTCATGCTGCCGGTGGCCGCGGGCGCGCTCACGCCGCTCGGCGTGTCGTTCACGCCGGTGATGGCGAGCCTGGCGATGTCGCTCAGCTCGGTGAGCGTGGTGCTCTCGAGCCTCCTGTTTCGCCCGTCGAGGACACCGTGAAGGCGCGCCGGGCCAAGGCGCCCGACACCGACGGCAAGCCGCGGAAGGCGCACGGCGTCGACGACGACATCAAGCGGCGGAACCTCCTGCGCCTCAAGCGCATCGAGGGCCAGGTGCGCGGCATCCAGAAGATGGTCGACGACGATCGCTACTGCGTCGATATCCTCGCGCAGATCGACGCCGTGGATCAGGCGCTGCGCGGGGTCTCTCGCGAGCTGGTGAAGAACCACCTGCGTCACTGCGCGACCCACGCCCTGCAGGGCCCCGACGCCGAGCGCGACGCCTTCATCGAGGAGCTCGTCAGCGCGCTGGTGCGCCACCGCCCCTGACACGCCGGATCTGTCGCGTTCTGGTGCGGTGTGCGCCGGGTCTCGGGCCGGATCCGATCCCCGGCCGAGCGTCCTGCTAGGGTGCGGGTCCATGAGCCGGCAAGCGAAGATGTTCCTCGCCATGCTGACCGACGGCGCCGAGGGCCACGGCCCCCGCGCACCCGACGGCACCCCCACGGGCGCCTGGGTGTTCGTCGCTGACGGGCGCGTGCGCGCGGAAGGCGTGTTCGTCGACGGCGCGCCCGACGGCGTCTGGCGCGTCTGGGACGCCCGGGGCTTCCTGCGCTCCGAGTCCTACTGGGACGCCGGCATGCCCTGCGGCCGTTGGGTCACCTGGGACGCCGAAGGCCAGCTCGAGCGCGTCGACATCAAGGGCGCGCACCCGCGCGGCTCCCTGGTCATGCTCGCCCCCCGCCAGCCCCACGACACCCTGCCCGTCTGACCGCTCCGGTCGCTTCACCCTCTACGAGGGCATGGTCGGGCCGCCGTCGATGCGGACGCCGACGTAGGACGGGAAGCGCGGGACGCCGTCGTTGGTGAGCTCCTGGTAGCGATAGGTGATGACCGCGCCGATGGGCGGCGGGCTCGCGCGCTCGGCGTCCGACAGGCCGGTGCCGACGTTGAACGTGATGCCGTTCGGCATGCGCACCACGAGCGCACCCACGCGGCCCTTGTGCTTCCCCTTGCCGGGCTCGTGGGCGATGACGGTGGCCTCGGCGTCGTGAAACGACTTCACCTTCAACAGCGACGAGCTGCGCCCCACCTCGTACGTGGAGCCCGGGCGGCGCAGCATCAGCCCCTCGCCGCCGAGAGACTCCACGCGCGCCAGCTCGGTCTTCAGGTGCGACAGCCCCGAGCAGCGCTCGTGCAGGTGGGCCTCGGCGAAGCCGAGCTTGTTCTTGCCGACGTGCTGCTCGACGTGCTTGAGCCGCTCTTCGAACGGGGACGCCAGGTGCGGCGCGTCGAACACCAGGTAGCGCACCTGCTTCCACGCGTCGCTCATGTCGCCGCGGCGCACGACGCTGATGGTCTTTTGGAACTGCTTGCGGCCGCCCCAGAGCTCTCCGTCGAGCGGCGTCTTCGGCAAGCCCTCCACGAACCAGTCCGGCGCCAGGAACGGGTTGCCGAGCCGCGAGATGAACCCGCTGCCGTCCCAATAGGCGCGCACGCCGTCGAGCTTCTCGCTCATCCACCAGCCGACGAGGTCGACGTCGTTGGCCCACTTGTGCGCGAGCAGGAGCGGCGGCGCCTTGCCGCCGCCGGCAGTCGATCCCACATGTGCGGAACTGTTGCCGCTTGACGAGGTGGACGGCTTCGACGCTTTCGGGGTCTTCGAAGCGACGCCCCCGGCGGCGCCCGCGGAGAGCGGCACCCCGACGCGCGCGGCTTCGGCCGCCTCGCCGCGGAGCTTCTTCAAGTGTTTGCACGTGCGCCGGTCGAGCGTGCCGCCCTGGTGGCGCCACGCCGGGCAACTGCACGAGTACACGCCGCCGACGTTCTTCAGGACGTACGGGTCCCTGGCGGAGCCCTGCACCTCGACGGACTCGCCGTCGGCCAGATCAGCCATGGTCTCCTCCCTCGATGGTGTACGTGAGCCGTCCGCCGCCCTCGACGACGCGGTTCTCCTCGAACGCGTCGTGCCCGAGCACACCCTCGAGGAGCGCGTGGATCGCGGCGCGGTCGTCGGCGAACACGGTGGTGAACATCAAGCCCGCGCCTTCCTTCTGCAGGTGCGAGACCACGGCGTCCATCTGCACCGCCCACTGCGTCGGCCGCGCCGACGCGAGCAGCGCGCGCACGGTGACGCGGGCGCCGACCGGCGGGACCTCGTCGCACACGATGAACATCCCGCCCGGGCTGATGTCCGACGAGCGCGCGGCGATGTCCTTGCCCTCGTGGGTGAGGATGACGTCGGAGAAGAAGGCGCGCCGCGGGGTGCTGCGCTGATCCGCGGGCGAGGACAGCGGCGCGGCGCCGGCGAGGCCGGTGATGAGCCAGGCGTCGAGCCCACCCACGTATCCCTTGAGGTCGAGCCCGCGCACGAGGCGCGCCTCGACGTCGTCCTTGACGAGCTCGTAGGTCTCGTTGCTCACGAGCACTCCGCCCGGCGGCGCTTTGCCCTCGAGGCGTGACGCGAGGTTCACCGGGCGGCCGATGGCCGTGTACTCGAGGTGGTGGCGGCTGCCGATGCTCCCCACGAACACCTCGCCGGTGGCCACGCCGATCCGCACCTGCAGCGGCTGCAGGCCGCGTTGCACCCAGGTCTCGCCGAGGCGCGCGGTGGCGTTCTGCATCTCGAGCGCCGCGCGCACGCAGCGGAGCGCGTGGTCCGCCTGCGGCACCGGGTCGCCGAAGAACGCCATGATGCCGTCGCCCATGATCTTGTCGACGGTGCCTTCGCTCTTCAACAGGATGTCGACCATGGTGTCGAGGTACGTGCACAGGAGCTCGACGATGGCCTCCGCCGGCAACGTGTTGGACAGCGTGGTGTAGCCCTTGATGTCCGAAAACAGCAGGCTGATGGTCCGCGAGTGGCCGCGGATGTCGACGTCCTCGGGGTGCTCGAGGATCTTGTCGAGGATGTGCGGCGCCACATAGCGCTCGAAGGCCGCACGCAGCTTCTTCTCCTCGGAGTCGCGCATGGCGAGGTTGAGCACGGTGCCCACCACGAGCGCGCCCAGCGCCCCCGCCGTCGGCGACGCCAGCGGCAACCACACCGCGTAGGCGTACGCCCACGTCGCGAGCGCCCACAGCCCCGCCGTGGCCAGAACGGCCAGCGCGGACCCGGGCAGCGCGCGCAGCCGCGTCGCGCACAGGCCGACCGTCGACGCGAGCCACAGCGTGAGCACGAAGACCAGCCACGCCGGCGGCTCCTCGAGGACGCGATCGTTCATGAGGTTGTCGAGGAGGTTGGCGTGGACGAGCACCAGCGGGCGGTCGTCGAACAGCGGCACCGGCCCGCGGTCGCCGATGCTCTTGCTCGTCTGGCCCACGAGCACGAGCGCGCCCGTGAAGAGCCGGTCGAGGTCGATGTCGGGCTTTTGCCCGGTCTCGAGCGCCTGCTGCGCGAGGAGCACGTCGGCGAACGGCACCGTGTGGATGTGGAGCGAGCTCACGGTGCGGTAGTCGACCCACGCGCGGTCGCCGCGGCCGGGGCCGTGGGCGGGCGCGCCGCCGACGCGGGCGACCGCGACGGCCAACGCGGGGAACGAGCGCCCCGCCGAGTCGAGCGAGAGCGGCACGGAGCGGAACACGCCGTCGACGCCGTTGTCGATCTGGACGTGGGCGCTCGAGGCGGCCGCCGACGCGAGCGCGGGGATGGGCGGCTCGATCTTCACCGAGCCGTCGGACAGCGGCGTGAGCTGCGCGGGAAATACGACGCACGCGCACTTCCTCGCGGCGCGCGCGAGGGCGCCGTCGTTGTCCTCGTCGGTGGGGTCGAGGAAGAGGATGTCGAAGCCGACGGCGCGGGCGCCGTGCGCGCGCACGGCGTCGATGAGCGCCGCGTGGAACGCGCGCGGCAGCGGCCACTTGCCCAGCGTGTCGAGGGTGCCGTCGTCGACCTCCACGACGACGATGTGCGGATCGAGCGGCTCTTCACCGCGGATCGCCAGCCGCGCGTCCAGCGTCTGCTGCTCGAAGCGCGCGAAGACGCCGGCGGCGGCGGCGGCGAACACGACGACGCCGACGATGGCCCCCGCGGGTGCGCCCGACCATTTTCGCCAACGGTTCGCCATCGCCCGCGACAGTAGCACCCGCCCGGGTGACGGCGGACCGCTTTGCCGGCGGCTCCAGGCCGCGGCCCCGGCCGCGCCCGGCTACATCCAGCGCAACAGCTCCGCCGTGCGCAGCTTCGATCGTGCGTCGTCGCCGCGGCGGGCGCCCGAGGGCAGCGGGTTCTTGAAGTGGTCCGCCGCCACGGCCGTCGGCTTGCCCTTCTCCGTGGCCGCCTTCTTCTTGCGCTCGGCGAGCGCCTTGGCGAGCACGCTCTTCACGTCCTGCTCGGCGACGGTGAGCTTGCCCTCCTCGGACGCGCGCCCCGCGGGGGCGGCGACGGCCACCTTGTCCTTCTTGGGCGCGCGCTCGAAGCCGGTGGCCAGAAACGCCGAGACGCCGCCCGCCGCGAGCGCAGCGTCGAACGCCTCGACGGCCTTCTTCTCGTCGCCCGCCTGCGTGTAGGCGATGCCGAGGTTGGTGAGCACGTCGCCCCGGTGCGCGCCGGCGCCGTCCAGGATGGCGCGGTAGCCGACGACCGCCGCGGCGTGGTCGCCGGAGAGCACCGCGACGTTGGCGAGGTTGTTGCGGGCCGCGACGGAGCCCGGCTTCTTCGCGAGCGCGGCGTTCAGCACCGCGCGCGCCTTGTCGACGTCACCGCCCTTGGCGAGGAGCGCGGCGTATTCGCCGGCCTCGGGCGCGGCGGCGTTCTTCTTCACGGCCGACGCCAGCCGGAGCAGCGTGGCCTTGCGCGAGCTGTCGCGCTCCGCGACCACCTGCCGCACCTCGTCCGCGGCGCCGTCCTTATTCGGGTCGGGCTTGGCGATGGCAAGGCCGGCCGCACGCGGGAGCGCCGCCGGCGGATAGCTCGCCCAGCCCGTGCGCGTCTCGACGACGGTGAGGCCGTCGGCGCGACTCCTGGCGGCCCGCTGCACCGTGCTCGCGCCCTCGGCCCACGCGTCGCGGAAGCTCCGGCCGAGCATGGTGGTCTCCACCGGGATGTACGCCTTGCCGTCGCGCACGATGATGCGCTTGTCGTCGAAGGTGACGCGCTCGAGCGAGTCCGCGGGCACGCCCGCGGCGACGCCGACGAGCACGTGGCCGGGCACCAGCAGGAACGCCGTCTCGACCCCCACGGCCTCGAGGAGCGACGCGTACAGCACGCTGAGGTCGTCGCAGTCGCCGGTGCGCAGGCTCAAGGTCTCGCGCGGGAATTGGACGGTGTCGAGCGTGGCGGCGTTGGCGGAGACCACCGGGTCCTTCACGTACTTGAGGTGCGCCGCGCTCATCGCCTGAAACAGCGCGATGGCCTCGTTCATCGCCGGGGGCAGCGTCTCGTCTCCGTCGACGAGGGCCGCGTGCGCGAAGTTGCGGACGTTCTCTTCCTGCGGGGTGACGAACGCGGTGATGGGCGTGCCCTCGCTCCAATCGATGGCGCGCCGGCCGTAGACGATGAGCGGCACCACGCGGCGCGCCGTCATCTTGCCGCCGCCGACGGTGTACTCGACCACGACCTCGGCTTGCGTCGGCGTGTTCTCCTCGGTGGCGAACACGGTGGCGTTGTCGAGCGTGATCTTGAGCGGGATGTCCTTGGCGACGCCGGGCTCGACGGTGCCGACCACGGTCTCGCTCTTGAGCTGCATGAAGCGGGGCACGTAGACGGAGACGGAGACGTCGGTGGCGGCGGCGCCCTTCTTGTCGCTGTGGCGGAGGGTGATGTGCCCGACGGGGTGCTCGGCGTAGTAGCCGAGCTTGGCCGGGAAGAGGTTTTCGAGCTTGAGGTCGTCGATGCGCAGCTCGGCCACCGGCATGTCCACCGCCGGCGCGCGCGACCTGGCCGCGGTGGCCGCGCGCGCGAGCGCCTCGTTCTTCCCGCGCGAGTGGGCGCGTGCCACGGCGGGGAGGAAACCGTCGTCGAGCTTCTTCACCACCTTGGAGACGAGCGCCGGCAGCTCGTCGAGCTCGCCGGTGCCGCTGGCGACGAAGAGCTTGCCGTGGCCACCCGGCGCCCGCGCCGTGATGCTCAGCGCCACGTTCTTGCCGGCGCCGGTGGCCTCGATGGCGAGGTCGACGTCGGCGTCGCTCTTGTTGTCGACGACGTCGAGGAAGGTGACGTTCTCGAGCTCCGCGGCGACCAGGTCGGGGAGCACGCCCTTCACCCACTGGCCGCGCGCGGCGAGCTTGACCGAGGGCGGGAGCAGGAGGGCGCCGAGCTTCACGCCCCGCTTGATGTCGTAGCGCGCCAGGATGGACGACGCCGACGTCTGCACCACCTCGAGCGGCAGCGACCCGTCCTCGAGGCTGGTGGCGAGCGACTCGGCGTCTGCGGACGACGCGAGCTCGATCTTGGTGATGCCCCGGCCCGACTGCCGCACGGTGACGTCGCTGATGCCGCGCGCGCGCTTGAGGCCGCCCTTGAGCGCCTCGATGCTCTTTCTGTCGGGCATGCCGTGCACGACGAGGTCGATGCTCTTGGGCTTGCGCGAGAGGCTTGCCACCGAGGTCTTCACGCGCTTGGCGAGCTCATCGCCGACCGTCTTGGCCGCCTTCTGCGCCGCGCCCGCGTCGGAGAAGTCGCTGCCCTTGGCGTCCACGGAGAACGCGTCGACAATCTGGGCGGTGTCAACGCGCACCAGCTTGGCCACGGCCGCGGCGCGGTAGCCGGTCAGGCCCGCCTCCGCGATGGTGCCGATCTTGGTCATCTCGACCTGGCCGAGGATGACGACGTCGGCGTCGAGGGACGACAGCACCTCGGGGATGGAGCCCGACAGCGCCATGCTCACGGCTTGCGCCTTCCTCAGCTTCTGCGCCATCTCGCCGCTCACCAGGCGGTAGCCGTCCTTGTTGAGCGACGCCGTCAGGGCCACCTCCGCGGACGTGGTGGTGGCCTTTTTGCCGTCAACCGTCTCGTCGAGCACGACCACCACCCGCGGCAGGTCGGCGGCGCGGGCGGCGCCTCCGGCGAGCGTGGCGGCGGCGACCGCGATGGCGACGGCGAGGAACGAGCGCGGCGGCGTTTGGGGGTTGCGGGTGAGCTTCATGGCGCCGACGACGCTAGCACGCACCCCACCCGGGCCCGCTGTGACCGCCCTCGCCTCCGCTGTCGGGTGATGTCGCACGCGCGGGACATATCGCTTCCGCACGGGGCCACGGCGCACGCTATCGTCCGCGAAATGCGACACGCCGTCTCCTTTGCCGCTCTCGGGCTGCTCGCCCTGCTCGCCGCCGACGCCGCCGCTGCGACGCCGATCACCATCGTCGGCACCTCGGACCTGCACGGCAGGGTCGAGCGCACGCCGGTGCTCGCGGGCGCGCTGACGGTGCTGCGCAAGGAGGTGAAGGACGAGGGCGGCGGCGTGGTCTTCGTCGACGCCGGCGACCTCTTCCAGGGCACGCTCGAGTCCAACCTCGTCGAGGGAAAGAGCGTGATCGCCGCGTACAACATCATCAAGCCCGCCGCGGCCGCCATCGGCAACCACGAGTTCGACTACGGCCCCGCCGGCCCGCTCACCATCCCGCGCACCGCCAAGGACGATCCGCGCGGCGCCCTCAAGGCGCGCATCCGCGAGGCGAAGTTCCCGTTCCTCGCCGCCAACCTCATCGACGAAAAGACGGGCAAGCCCGTGGCGTGGAGGAACACCAGGCCGTCCACCATCGTCACCGTCGCAGGCGTGAAGATCGGCATCATCGGCGTCACCACCATCGAGACGCCGCACACCACCACGGCCGCCAACCTCAAGGGGCTCGAGGTGACGTCGCTGCGGGAGGCCGTGGCGCGGGAGGCTGACCGCCTGCGCAAGCGTGGGGCGGTCGCGGTGGTGCTCGCGGCCCACGCGGGCGGCGCGTGCAAGGACGTGGAGCACCACGACGACACCTCCTCCTGCGACAAGGAGGCCGAGATCTTCACGCTCGCCACCTCGCTGCCCAAAGGCATCGTCGACGTCATCGTCGCCGCGCACACGCACCAGCAGATCGCACAGAACGTGAACGGCATCCCCGTCATCGAGTCCTGGGCCAACGGCCGCGGCTTCGGCCGCGTCGACCTCGACGTCGACCAGAAGGCGCGCACCGTGAAGGTCCTGGCCATCCACGACCCCCACGCGCTCTGCGTCGACGACAGGGCGCCGGTGTGCGTGCCCGCGGACTACGACGGCCACAAGGTCGTCCCCGACAAGCGCGTCGCCGCGGTGGTGGCCCCCTACGTGAAGGCGGCGGAGGAGGCGCGGCACAAGAAGCTCGGCGTCACCGTCATCCGCGAGGTGAAGCGCGGCTACGACACCGAGAGCGCGCTCGGCAACCTCTTCGCCGACCTCATGCTCGACGCCGCCCACGACGCCGGCTGGCCGGCCGACGTCGCCATCATGAACGGCGGCGGCATCCGCGCGAACCTGCCCGCCGGCGACCTCACGTACGGCCAGGTGTTCGAGATGATGCCCTTCGACAACCGGTACGCGCGCATCTCGGTGACGGGGAAGATCCTGCGCGAGTGGCTCGAGTCCAACCTGGGCGTCCGCAAGGGCGGCATCCTCTCCGTGGCGGGCGTGGTCGCCGACGTCTCGTGCGAAGGGAAGAAGGCGCACGTCACGCTCAAGCACCCCGACGGAAAGCCGCTCGCCGACGGCGACCACGTCGACATCGTCACCACCGACTTCCTCGCCACCGGCGGCGAAGCCACCAAGCTCCCGCAGGGCGCGGTCACCTACGACGAGGGCGACCCCATCCGCGAGTACGTCGCGCGCGCGCTGCAGAAGCGCTTCCACTCGCTCGACGGTGACGACGGCAGGCTCTTCGACCCGGCGCACCGACGGCTCCGACCTGGCCGCTGCAAGGCCATGTGACCGCCGTTGCGCGCAGCCGCTACTGCACCGACGACAGCGGGACCGACGCCGTGACCGTGCGCGTGCCGGGCATCGCCACCGGCTTTGCCATGTGCTCGGCCAACGACGTCGCCGCCGGGAGCGCCTCCGGGTAGCGCTCCTTCATCAGCCTCTCGAAGAAGTCGTCGAGCACCGGGAACTGGTTCACCATGGCGGTGAAGTCGTCGCGCGACATGACGAGGACGTCGACGGGCGTCGTGGCGCGGACGCTCGCCGCGCGCGGGGTGTCCTCGAGCAGCGCCTTCTCACCGAAGACGTCGCCCTTCTTGCAGGTGGCGATGGAGTGCTCGGCGGTGCCGTTCTCGGCGGGCTGGAACACCTCGACCTCGCCCGCCTTCATGATGAACAGCTCGCGACCAATCTCGTGCTTGGCGATGATGATCTCGCCGGGCTCGTAGTGGTCGACGCGCAGGCGGTCGGCGCGCATCGTCTGGATCTGCGTGATGTCCCGCGGGAAGAAGAGATCGAGGGTCCAGTCGATGGTGACGCGCAGCCGCCTCACCAGGCCGGGGAGCTTGGAGAGGTACACCGTGCGCCACGCGAACCAGGCGATGAAGCCCTTCAGGTGAATGCCCATCATGTCGGCGACGGCCTCGCGCCGGCCGAGCGACGCGAGCATCCCGAGCGCCTTGAAGTTGAACTTCTTGAGCGGCCGGCCGTCGATGCTGGCGACGATGTTGTACGCGCACGTCTTGGCCTGACGGATGGCGAACTGCGCGGTGGCCGGGCACAGGCTCTCGGGGTGGAAAGGATCGGGGACGCCGGCGTTGTCGCCGACCGCCCAGTAGCCGGGCTTGCCCGTGCAGCCGAGGGTCAGGTCGGTCTCGAACACGCCGACGGCGCGACCGTGGGACTTGCCCTCGACGAAGCCGCCCTTCTTGAGCGCCTCCTTGGCCACGGGGTTGGCGGCGTTGCCGACGGTGCAGATGAAGGTGCGCGTGGGGAGGAACTTGCCGCTCTTGAGGTAGACACCGTGTCGCGTGGCTGCGCGCACGCGCTCCTTGAGCAGGAGCTCGACGCCGCGCTTCCTGAGCGCCTTGGTGGCGGCGGCGCCGAGGTCCGGCTTCATCTCGGGCAAGAGCACGTCACGCGAGTGGATGAGCATCATCTTCACTTCGCTGTGCTCGATGTTGTGGAAGGACTTGATGCAGCGGTGGAGCAGCTCCGAGAGCTCACCGATGGTCTCCACGCCCGAGAAGCCGCCGCCGGCGACGACGAACGTGAGGAGCGCCTGCTTCTCGGCGGGATCGTCCTCGATGTCCGCGAGCTCGAGGCACTGGAAGACGTGGTTGCGCAGGTTGAAGGCGTCGCTCAGGTCCTTCATGGCGAGCGAGTGCTCGGAGACGCCGGGCATGGACGAAAAGTCGCTGACCTTGCCGAGGCCGAACACGAGGTGGTCGTACGGGACCTCCACGAGCTCGCGCCCCTCGCCCTGTGCGGCGAGGACCACCTTCTTTTCGCAGTCGACGCCGATCACCTTGCACCACCGGAACTGCGCGTCGGGGACGATGTCGCGGATGGGGTTGACGACGTGCGTGGCGCTGACGCCGCCGGCGGCCACCTCGGGCAGCAGCGGCTGGAAGACGAAGTAGTTCTCTTCGGACAGGAGCTCGACGTGCACGTCGCGGCGCCCACCGAGCATCTTGCTCAGGTACTTGGCGCAGTACACGCCGGCGAACCCGCCGCCCAGGATGACCACCCGTTGCTTGGCCTCGGCGATGCGCTTCAACAGCGAAGGCGGACCCGGCTTGGCGACGGCGATGCTCGTGTGGTCGGTCATGATGCGTGCCTCGATGCCGCGGACGGCGGTGAATACGGGGCGGCACGCTAGCACGTTCCTCGCGGACCGCCGTGCGGGCTCTCGCGTTCCACCGTCAGCGCTCGGTTCAGCCGCCGGTGTGCCGCGCCGGGCGGCGCCGTGCCCCATGCGCGAGGGCGACGATGTGCTCTTCGCGCGGCGCGCCGCCCCGCCAGTCCGGCCGCGGCGCCGACGCCGTCGCCGTCACCACGAGCCCGGCGCCGGGGGCGAGCGACGCGAGGTGCTCGTTGGCGCGCACGCGCGCGCCCCCAATCTCGCCGTCGCCGACCACGAGGAACACCGCGCCTTTCGGGGCGAGCGACGCCGCGAGCGCGCACAGGACGTCGAGCACCTCCTGATCCCAACGCGCGCGCGCGCCGGCCCCGGTGAGCGTGCGCCGCGCGCCGATCTCGTCGCGCATCGGGCGCGTGTCGACGCCGAGCCAGGGCGCGCGCAGGGCGTGGTGGCGCGCGTAGTCGTACGTGCCCGCATACGGAGGCGAGGTGATGACGATGTCCGCCTTGCTCGAGAGCACCCGCGGCAGGCGGCGCGCGTCGTCGAGGAACAGCTCCGGCGCGGGGCTCCGCGCGGGGCACGCCGCGGCGAGCGCGGCCCAACGCTCCACGAGCTCCGCGCCCTTTTTGTGGAAGATCTCCGTCGGCACGAAGCGGCCGATGCGACGGCCGGCGGCTTCGCGCTCGTCGGTGTCCGCCCGCTGCTTGCTCACCTTCACGACGATGGCGGACAGCACCACCTCGAGCGCCCGCCGGTCGCGCTCGTCGTCGACCGCCTCGATCTCCGCGTACAGCCCGGCGAGCTCGCGGAGCACGTGCCCCTCGAAGCGCTCCGCCTGCGCCTTCGACACAGGCGCCCGCCCCGGCGCGCGCGCGCGCACGCGCTCCTTGCTCCGCGCGACGACGTCGTCGAGCCGCGCGGTGAACGCCTCACGCGATGCGGCGTCCCGCACGTCGGCTTTCACGCGTGCGACGCGGAGCGCCACCGGGTTCAAGTCCACGCCCGTCGACGAAAACCCGCGGCGCCGCGCCTCGACGAGCACCGTGCCGCTGCCACAAAAGGGATCCACCACGTGCGGCGTCGACGCCGCGCCCGACGCGCCCTCGAAGGGCCACGCGTCGAGCAGCGTCGACGCCACGGCCGGGTGAAGGCGCGCGGGGTACGCGTGGAAGCCGTGCGTGAGCGTATCGGCGTCCTCGCTCGCCGCCTGATCGAGCGCCTCGAACAGCGCCGCCGCCCACCGCTGCTCGCCGCTGCGGCGCACGGGTCTTTGCAGCGACGACAGCGCGCGGCGGGTTCCCACCCCGGCATCGTCCCCGAGCCCGGCGCCGCGGGCAAGGGCGCCTCAGGTCACTTGCCGTTCGCCGCTCCGCGGGCGAAAGAGCGGCATGCGCAAGCTCGCCCTCCTCGTCCTCCCCGCGCTCCTTGGCGCTTCCGCGTGCACCGTCGACCCCACCAACCCGTTCGACCCGGACACGCCGCCCGAATTCCAGCAGCGCGGCGTCGTCGAGGGGAAGATCCAGGCCGTGCGCTCGCCGGTCGACGGCGTCACCGCGGCGGGCCTGTGCGACGTCGACATCGACGGCGACCACTCCGGCTTCAGCCTCGCGCTGCGGCCCCTCGTCGACGACCCCACCCTCGGCCTTGGCGTGCAGACGGCCAAGACCAACGCCAACGGCCTCTTCCAGTTCAACAACGTGCCGCCGGGCCGCTACTCGCTCGAGGTCAGCGGGGACGGCTTCGATCTCCCTCCGCCGCGCGAGCTCACCGTCGATGTCGGCGAGATCCTCGACGTCACGCTCTGCGCCATCAACCGCACCGGCCCGCCGCTGCCGTCGCTGGCGCCGCTGCCGTCCTTGCTCGCGGGCACCGACCCCGTCGTCGTGAGCGTGCTCGCCCCCGTGGACGGCGCCACCTACGAGGCGGTCCAGATCCCCGACGGCGCGGACCCGCTCCCGCCCGTCGCCCTCGAGACCGGCGTCGAGGGCACGGCCCCAGGCTCGGTCTCCGCGGCGTTGCCGCTCCTCGTCGGTGACGCCACACCGGCGCGGCGGCACTGGCGCATCGAGGTCACGGGCGTCGACGCGCTCGGCAACCGCAGCGACGCCGCCGTCGCCGACATCGTGCGCGACGAGATCGCGCCCGCGCCCCCCGAGGGCATCGGCGCCACGGCCGGCCGCGACCGCGTCACCGTCACCTGGCAGCCCGCGGCGCCCACCGCCGGCGACGACGGCGCCGCCGCCTTCCTGGTCTCCTACGGCGTCGTCGCGCGCGGCCCTTCCGGCGGCTGCCCGTTCGGCGCCCCCGGCGACGGCAGCTTCGACGGCGCCGCCTTCGCCGTGGAAGGTCCGAGCCCGGTGTTCGCGCCCGGCGACGACCTCACGCTCTCCGGCCTCCTCCCCGGCACCGATCTCTTCCTCTACGTCGCCGGCGTCGACGCCGCGGGCAACGCGGGCTGCTTCTCGCCGCCGGTGAGGGCCCGCCCCGACCAGATCACGTTCGTCGCCGAAGGTCGCACGCCCGTCGACAACGCTGCCGGCAGCATCGTCGCCTCCGCGCGCGTCGACGGCGCCCTCGCCCTCGCCCGCGGCGACGGCGGGCTCACCGTGATCGATCGTCTCGGCGCCTCGCACGACCTCGGCGGCGTCGCCTTCGACGTCGCCCCCTTCGGCCGGGGCTTTGTCGCCGCGCGCGGCGCGGCCGGCGTGCGGCGCGTGCCGCTCGACGCCGACGGCGTGCCGGGCACGCCCGTCGACGTCACCACCGGTGACGACGTGCGCTCCCTCGCCGTCCGGCCCGGCCGCGTGATCCTCGGGACCGCCGTCGGCCTCCGCGTGGTCGACCTCGACGACGCCGCGAGCGCCGCCGCCGCGGACGTCGCAGACGGCGACGGCGCCGTGGTGCGGATCTTGTCGCGCGGCGATCTGCTCGTGCTCGTTCGCGCGGGCAACGTGCCGAGCGTCGAGGTCGTTCACCGCGCCCAGCCGTTCACCGCGGTCGCCACGCGCGACGACCTGCCGAGCGCGCCGTCGGCCGCCGCCGTCCTCGACGATCAGCTCTGGCTCGGCTTCGGCGCGCTCGGTGTGCGGGCCTTCGACCTCGACGCGTGCATCGCCGGCCCGGGCTGCCTGCGCTCGCTCGCGCAGCGCGCGCTGCCGGGGAGCGCCGACGTCGTCGACCTCGTGCCGTTCGACGACGTCATGCTCGCCGCCGCGCACGGCCTCGACGGCGACAGCATCTTCGCCGTGCAAAAGAGCGCGGCGCTCACGGCGGTGGGCCGCGCCTCCCTCGACGTGGGGGACGACGTGCAGCGCATCGTCGCGTCCTCCGCCGGCGACGTGTGCGCCGTCGTCGACGGCGCCACCGACGCCGCCGTCTCGTGCTTCACGAGCGCCAGCCTCCCGCAGCCCGACGGCGAAGTGCGGCTCGCGGGCGGCCGGCGGGTGATCACCGTCCGACCCGAGGGCGCGCGCGGCCACCTGCTCGAGAGCGACGACACGGGCCAGGCGCTGCTCGCCGAGGTGCGCCTCGCCGACGGAGCGGTCTTGCGAGAGAGCCCCATCGCCGCCGGCCGCGCCCTCGAGGCCGCGGCGGTCGTCGACGGGCTCGGCCTGTTCGCGCTCGACGACCAGGGCGGCCTCTGGCACGCCAAGGACGGCGAGGACGCCGCCGCCGGCGCCCACCTCGTCGCCGAGCTCGGCGCCGGCTTCGCGGGCGCGGTCACGGACTTCCCGGCGAGCGGCTACACGGGCTTCCTGGAGACCGACGGACAGGATCTCTGGGCGGCGCTCGTCGGCGAAGGCTCCGGCGACGCGCACCCCACGGCGCTCTTTCGCATCGCGCTGCGAGAGGACGACGACGGCGCGCTCTCGGCCGCCGTCGCCGCCGGCGTCGCGGGTCTCGACGTGAAGTCGCTCACGCAATTGCGGCTGCACCGCGGCCGCGGGTACGTCCCCACGCAGCCCTTCGGCGTGCTCGTCTACGACCTCGGCGACGGGAGCTCCGCGCCGGCGCTGCTCAGCGCCGAGACGCTCGCGCCCTCCGGGGACGCCGTGGCCACCTTCGCCGCGGATCTCTCGTTTTTGCCCGTCGTCGGCGGCGCAGCGGGCGACGAAAACGCGCTCATCCCCGGCGTCGACGCCACCGGCGTCGAAGGGTTCTTCGTCCTCGACGACGCCGGCGAGGTGACGCAGGTGTCGGCGGCGGGCCCGTCGGGCATTCGCTCGATGGATTCCTTCGGACGCTTCGTGGTCGTAGGGACGCAAACGGACGGCGCCTTCGTCATCGACGGCGCGACGCTCGCCGCGCCCGCGCTGCAGCCGGTCTTGCAGCTCCCCGACGTCGCCAGCGTCGAGGAGCCGCGCGCCACGGCGCGGGGCGTGCTCTTCGCCGACGGCGACGGCGGCGCGGCGTGGATCGTCCTTCGCTGAGCCCCTGACGCGCGCGCGCCGTGTGTGCGCGGGGGCGACACCGCGCATCGCGGGGTGTCTCCCTGCGGGCGGCGAGCGCCAGCCGGCCGTACACTGTCCCCCCACTTCCGATCGGGGGGTTCGTGAGACTTTGGTCCGGCTTCGCGACGTTCATGCTTGCGCTCCCCGCACACGCTCTCACGGTCACCACCCCCGCAACGCAGACGGTCATCGCCGGGTCCACGCTCTCGTTTTCGGTCTCCTCGGACGCGAGCACGTCGAGCAACGTCGTGTGGAGCATCCGCCGGGAGATCAAGTCGACGGGCATCGGCTGCCCGCTGCCCGGGACCGGCGGGAGCGTCGTGACCATGATCGGGGTCGCCATCGCCCCCAACAGCCCCTCGAAGACGGCGACGGTCACGTGGCCTGCCGAGAACACCGCGTACAGCATCGGGACGCACGCATGCTTCAAAGCCACGGCGTGCGTCGGGAGCACGTGCGCGGCGTCGGCGAACTTCACCATCACCGTGAACAAGTCGAGCAGCGACGAGCGCGCCACTGCGCGGGCGCACAACACGGTGGTGGACGTCGGCTCCCGCGGCGGGACCAAGGTCGCCATCTACGGGCGCCAGACCAGCATCCCCGCCGGCACCTCGGCGTCCAAGGTGCTCGAGCTCGCGCTCTGCCCGCCCGGCGGCGGCTGCTCGCCGCCGACGCTGCCGTCGTGGATCACGCCGGACGCCGGTGACCGCTACGGCGTGATCGCGACGCCGCCGTTCGGGACGACGCCGGGGCTGTGGCGCTTCCGCGTGAAGCCGCCCGCCATCACCTCCGAGGCCGAGCCCAACAACACCACGACGGCGGCGGACCCGATCACCAGCGGGGTCAACGTCCACGGCAGCCTCTCGGCCATCATCGACAACAACGACCTCTTCTTCGTCGAGGGCGTCAGCGGCCAGACGCTCACCGCGCGGGAGCTGTCGCCCTGTCCGACGGTTGCCACCACGCTCACCATCCTCGCGTCCAACGGGACCACGTCCCTGGCCTCACGCAGCGTCGCCGCCGGCTCCTGCGGGTCCGTGTCCGCCACCATGACGTCGAGCTCGCAACACTTCATTCGCATCCACGCCACCGGCGGCACGTCGTACACCCTCCAGGCCACGGGTCCGTCGAGCCAACCCGCGCCGGGCTCGCGCTTCGTGGACCTGCGGCTCATCCCACCCGATGAGAGCCGGAGCGGCCGCTTCTACAGCAGCGGCGGCGGGTTGAGCTTCGCGGAGCGCGAAGTCGAGGCGAGCAACGATCAGGTCTCCGAGCCTGTCCACCTCAACCGCGGGCCTCTCCGCGGCGACATCGACCCCGCCGGCGACGTCGACACGCTGCAGTTCTACACCGACGCCACCGAGCCGGAGACCTTCACGGTCGTCGCCAACGACGCCGGTCCCTGCCCGGCGTCGCTGAGGCTCAGGATCCGCGAAAACCAGCAGAGCGGCTTCGTCACGCTCGCGGACAGCGACGCCGCGCCCGGCGCGTGCCCGAGCATCCACGACTTCACCGCCCCGCGCGAGGGCGCCTACTACCTCGAGGTCAGCGACGACGGCGGCGGGACCGTCGGCGGTTACCTCATCGTGCGGGGGTTTGCCGACGACGAGGTCGAGCCGAACGGCAGGGTGGGCAACGCCTCGCCCGCCACACCGGCGGAGAGCCGCATCCCGCGCGGCACGCTCGCCACGGTGTCGGATGTGGACAACTGGGAGATCGGGACCAACGTGCAGGTCGGAGACCTCATCGCGTCCCGCGCCACCGGCGTCGACGAGGTCTGTCCGGGGACGATGACGCTCAGCCTCGTGTACGACAACAGCTCCGGGAGCTGCGGCGACGTCGCCGCAGGCGTCGTCGTCCTCGACGCCGTCACCGGCGGCCCCGGAACCTGTCCCTCCTTCGACCTCGACACCGCGCCGTGTTCCGGGAGGTACCTCGTCAGGGCGTCCAACGGTCCCGTCGACGACTACCGGCTCATCACCCGCGTGTTCCCCGCCAACCCGCCGGCGCCGAGCGTGACAGACGCCGGCGGCGTTTTCAGCAGCACGCACGCCCTCACCTACGGCACGTGCGCGTCCGCCGGCGACGAGCTCGGGATTCGCGGTTCCGCGTTCAACGACGTCACGCACGTCGCCATCTACGACGAGACCAGCAACTCGAGCGCGCCGACCTGCGGAGCGCCGAACGTGAGCGCGGCACGCGACGGTGCGGGCGTCTGTCGCTTCTTCGCGGGGCAGCCGATCCTCGACGGCAGCAGCCGAGGCATCAGCCGCGTGTACGACGAGGACGGCAACAGCTCCATCCTCTACGCGCCGGAGGCCGGCGAGTTCGGCGCGCCGGGCTCGCCGCTCCTGAAGAAGTTCCACGTCGTCGGCATGGCGTCCGGCGCGGACCCGCGCGACAACGCCGACGGCTTCTTCGTCACCAACGCGCTCTCCCTCGGCGACACCACGCTCCACTACAGCGACGCGCGCGGCGGCAACGACATGGAGTACGAGATCACCGACGAGTGCTCCACCTACTGCGGGATGCCCGGGTGCAACTCTTCGAGCGCCACCGCCTGCGGCGGCAAGGCCGCGTGTGTGGTGGACACGCCCTACCCCGAGGGCTCCCACGTCCGATTCAACCTCAAGCGCTACAACCGCAACGCCACGATGTCGCTGCAGAGGTGCACCTCCTTCTCCGACACCTCGTGCGGCCAGGGGCTCCTCGGCGCCACGTACACCGCCTCGACGGACACGTTCGCGTGGGACGTACCGTCGAACGCAAACACGGCGCAGTATTTCTTCCGCGTTCACGCGCAGGGCGTGAGCACGTTCTCGGAGCCCAACTCCGACTTCTACTTCGTCGTCCGCACGCAGAACGTCGCCGCGCTCCTCGACACCGGAGCGGATCTCTTTCCTTCGTCGACGCGCATCGACCACCCGGAGAACTTCGAGCCAGGGGTCGACACGCGCCTGCTTTTCACCGTGAGCACGCCGGCATCCCGCTCGCTGCTGCCGAACGATCACGTGTTCGTCCGCTACATCGTCGACGCGGACTTCCATGATCCCACGCGGACGTTCAAGGTCGACGTCACCAACCGCGGCAACCAGGCGTCGGGAGCCACGAGCCTCGACGCCTTCCTGGTCGATCCCGTCTTCGACGCCTCCGCCAACGTGAGCTATCCGCTGCCGCCCGACGCGGTCCCCTATCGCGCGATCGCCGTCGGCGGGCTCGCCGCCGGCGCCACGCAGACCGTGAGCTTCTCCCTGGCCGAGAACGACCTCTTCACCCAGGGCGCGCTCACCTCTCGCCCGCGCGCGCTGTACGTGAGCGTGGAGCGCCCCGGCAACGAGCCGAAGACCGCCATCGGCAACAACGTCTCCGGCCCCTTCATCTTCGACGAGCAGGCGGGCGGCAGGAACCGCCACCGCGCCAACGACGCCTTCGTGGAGATCGAGAGCGTGACGCCTGCGGCCCCGAGCTCGGGCGACACCGTGGCCGTCTATGCCGTCGCGGAGTCGCAGCCGTGTCCCCTGTCCCCCCCCGAGCTCCTCCGCTTGTACGACGACCAGCCCTCGACACCGACGCAGGCGACCCTGAGCTCGGAAGAATTCACCTTGCCGGGCGGCGGCGGCCCCTCGGGCTGCACCGCGGGGTTCACGCACGTCTTCGCCGCGGCCAAGCCGGATAACCCCACGAACACGCTGTCCATCCGCGCGTTCATCGACCCGACCGACGTGGTCACCGAGAGCGACGAAACCAACAACCAGGCGCCGTCGACGGCAAGCGCGTTCCCCCTGGTCGTGCAGAACACGCCGCCGACCTTCGCGTCCTCACCGCCCGTAGCCACGCCCCCTGCGCTGGACGCGACGGAGGACCAGACCTACCTGTACGAGGCGGTCCGGATCTTCGACCCCGACCACGTCGACGCCGCGCGCATGACGCTCGAGGTCGTCGCTGGACCGGTGGGCATGGCGCTCGGTCCGCTGACCGTCCTCGACGACGGCGTGCAAGCGACGCTGTCGTGGGTTCCGACCGACGCACAGGCGCAGCCGGGGACGCAGAGCGTCACGCTCCGCGGTTGCGACCACGATCCGGTGGTCGGAGGGGTCGGGGCGTGCGCCACGCAGAGCTTCGTCATCACGGTGAAGCGTGTGGACGATCCGCCGGTGATCACTTCGACCCCGCCCACGTCTCCCCCCGACGGGCTCGTTCATGCCACGGAGGACGTCGCCGTCAGCTACACGATGACGGCAAGCGACGAGGAAGGCGCGCCGCTCACGTTCAGCGTCGCTACGCCCCCGCCGCAAAACGGAGGCTTGAACCCGATGACGGTGACGCCGGTGTCGTCGACGTCCGCGAGCTTCACCTGGACCCCGGGGGATGACGGCGTCGGCATCAAGACGGCCGTCTTGAAGGTCACAGACGGCGTCAACGCCGTCCTGCAGACCGTCACCTTCAACGTGGCGAACGTGAACGACGCCCCCGTCGCCGGCGCGGCGGCACCCACCATCGCCACCGAGGACCAGCCCTTCACCGCCACCATGCCCATCGCGGACGCCGACGTCGACGTCTCCGGCATCGCCCAGGCGTTCGCGTGCACCCTGGTGAACGCACCCGCGTGGGTCTCGGTGACCACCACGAACACGGTGCCGCGCCACTGCACGCTCATCGGCACGCCCGCCAACGCCGACACGGGCAGCAACGACTTCACCGTACGCGTGACCGACGACGGCACGCCGGCGCTCTTCGGGGACCGGGCAGTGAGCATCGACGTGGCCAACGTCAACGACGCGCCTTCACTCGGCGCGCCGTCGTCGACGACCGCGACCCAGGGGCAGCCCTTCGCGGCGAGCCTCGACGTCAGTGACGCCGACCTCGCCGCGCCGGGCGCCGGCGAGACGTTCTCCTTCGCCCTGACCCAGGGCCCCGCCGGCATGACGCTCGTGCCCGGAGCAGCGTCCGTCACGCTGGAGTGGACGCCCGGCCCCGGCGACGTGAACCCGCCCACGGTGCCCGTCACGGTCCAGGTGACGGACGCCGGCGGCCTCAGCAGCTCGCGCAGCTTCACCATCTCCGTCACCAACGTGAACGACGCGCCGGTGCTGCAGGATCCCGCCGACACCACCATCACCGAGGGAGACTCGTTCAACACGACCCTGGTCGCCGTCGACGCTGACATCGCCGCGGGCCTCGACGACACCCTGACGTTCTCCATCGTGTCCGGCGCGCCGCCCGGCATGACCGTCGACGCCGCCACCGGCGCCGTCGCGCTCGGCCCCACGGACGACGCACAGGTGGGCAGCTTCACGGTCACCGTCCGCGTGCGCGACGCCGCCGACACCGGCACCGACCAGAGCTTCGTCCTCACGGTGCAAAACGTCGAGGAGCCACCGGTGCTCGACGCCTTGACCGACGAGAGCACCGACGAGGACGCGCCCTACACGCGCACCGTCACCGCCACGGACCCCGACCCCGGCGCGACGGTCACCTACTCGCTCACGTCGCCGCCGGCGGGCATGACCATCGACGCCGTCTCGGGGGTCATCGGCTACACGCCCGACAACGCCGCCGTCGGCGACCACGCCATCACCGTCGTCGCCACGGACAACACCGGCCGCACCACCACCGCCGGCTACACGCTGACGGTGGTCAACGTGAACGACGCACCGGTGATCACGTCTACGCCCGTCACCACGGCCACACAGGACCAACTCTTTACGTACACGCTCACGGCCGTCGACATCGACGTCGGCGACACGCTGTCCCTGTCGACCGGATCGTTGCCGGCCTGGCTGTCGTTCAACACGAACACCGGCGTGCTCTCGGGCACGCCCCGCAACGCCGACGTCGGTTCCCACGACGTCACACTTGTGGTGAGCGACGGCACGGTCTCGGTGACGCAGCCGTTCTCGATCTCCGTCGCCAACGTCAACGATCCGCCCGTGCTCGCGCCCATCGGCAACAAAGCAGTGAACGAGAACGCCTCCCTGACGTTCTCGGTCTCCGCCACCGATCCCGATCCGGGCAGCACCGTCACGCTCACGGTCACCGGGATACCGCCGGGCGCCGCGTTCGACTCCGGCAGCGGCGTGTTCACGTGGACGCCCACGTCGGCGGACATCGGCAACCACAGCGTCACGTTCGCGGCCAGCGACGGCGTCCTCGCGGACCAGGAGACCATCAACATCGCCGTGGGCAACGTGAACGACCCGCCCGTCCTCGACCTCATCCCCGATGCGGTCGTCGACGAGGGCGTCACGCTGTCGTTCACCGTGACCGCCAGCGATCCCGACGGGACCAAGCCGACGCTCAACGCCGTCGGCGGCCCCGGCAACGATCCGCTGCTCGCGGGCGCCACGTTCGACGCGGGGACCGGCACATTGTCGTGGGCCACCGACTTCGCCGACAGCGGCACGTACTTCGTGACGTTCTCGGCCAGCGACAGCGAGTTCACCGACACCGAGATCGTCCAGATCACCGTGAACGACGTCAACCGGCCGCCCGTCATCACGTCGACGGCCCCCGCGTCCTCCAACGAGGACGCGATCTTCACGTACCAGGCGGCGGGCGCCGATCCCGACGGCGACGGCCTGTCATGGTCGCTCACCACCAAGCCCACCGGCATGAGCGTCGACGGGGCGACGGGCAAGGTCACGTGGGACCGGCCGCGGCAGGCGGACGTCGGGCCGCACGCGGTGGTGCTCCACGTGAGCGACGGCCGCGGCGGCTCCGCCGATCAACCCTTCACGCTGACCATCGCGAACGTGAACGACGCGCCGGTGTTCACGTCGACGCCGCCGCTCGGCGCGAGCGAGGACAGCCCGTACTCGTACACGGCCGCCGCCACCGACGAAGACCCGGGAACGACGCTCACCTTCAGCGCTCCGGTCCTCCCGGCCTGGCTGGCGTTCGACGCGGCCACGCGCGCGCTCTCCGGGACGCCCGCGCAGACGGACGTCGGCGGCAACGATGTGGTGCTGCGGGTGAGCGACGGCGTCGTCGACGTCGACCAGGCCTTCACCATCGCCGTCGCCGCGGTGAACGACCCGCCCGTCTTCACGGCACCCACGCCGTCAGGCACGGTGAACGGCAGCGAGGGCGCGCTCCTCACCTTCACCCTCGCCGCCGCCGACCCGGACAGCGCGAACCTCGCCTTCTCCATGACCGGGCTGCCCGCCGGGGCGTCGCTCGACGCGTCCACCGGCGCGTTCGCGTGGACGCCCTCGTTCACCGACGCCGGCACGCGCAACGTCACGCTCGTGGTCAGCGACGGCGCGCTGCAGGACACGCGCCCCTTGACGCTCGTCATCGCGAACACCGATCGGCCGCCGGTGGTCACCGCGCCGGCCACGGCGTCGGGCGCCGAGGGCACGCTCATCAGCTTCAGCGCGAGCGGCTCCGATCCCGACGGGGACGCCGTCACCTTGTCGCTCCTCTCCGCTCCCGCGGGCGCCGCCTTCGACGCGGCCACCGGCGTGTTCTCGTTCACGCCGGACTTCACCCAGTCGGGCACGCAGACGGCCACGTTCCGCGCGACCGCCGGCGGCCTCACGGGCGACGCGACGACCACGATCACGGTCACCGACGTCAACCGGCCTCCGGTCGTCACCTCCACCGCGCCCACCAACGCCGACGAAGACGCGCTCCTCACGTACACCGTCACGGCCAGCGATCCCGACGGTGACGCGCCGCTCACCTTCGCGCTCACGGTGGGCCCGTCCAACGCGGTGCTCGGCCCGACGTCGCCCGTTTCGCCGACGGCGGCGCTCCTGTCCTGGACCCCGACGCAGGTCCAGGTGGGGACCAAGCAATTCGAGATCCGCGTCAGCGACGGCCGCGGCGGCGTCGTCAACCACGACTTCGCCGTCGTCGTCGCCAACGTGAACGACGCCCCGGTCTTCGTCTCCGCGGCGCCCACGGCCGCGACGCAGGACGTCCCCTACACGTACGCGCCCAGCGTCGTCGACGAAGACGGCGACGCGCTCGCGTTCAGCCTCCCCACGGCGCCTGTGGGTATGACCGTGAACGCGGCCACCGGCGCGCTCGCATACGCCCCGCGCAACGCGGACGTCGGCAGCCACGACGTCGTGCTGGTCGCGGACGACGGGCACGGCGGGAGCGCCACGCAGAGCTTCACTATCGTGGTCGCCAACGTGAACGACGCTCCGGTGTTCGCGGCCAGCCCGGCTCCGGCCGGCGCCGTGCTCCAGGACGAGACCTTCTCGTTCACGCCGTCGGTGAGCGACCCCGACCCAGGCGACACGGTCACGCTCGGCCTCGTGTCCCCGCCCTCAGGCATGACCCTGGTGAACGGCGCCGGCAACGCGAGTGGTCCGCTCGACACCGTGACGTGGACGCCGACCAACGACGACGTCGGCGTGCGCACGGGCCTCGTGCTCCGCGCCACCGATCCGCACGGCGCCACCACCGATCTCACCTTCGACCTCACCGTCGTCAACGTGAACGACCCGCCCTTCTTCGTCACGGCCCCCATCGACGCCGCCGTCACCGAGGACGCGCTGTTCGCCGCCGACGTGTTGGCCGACGACATCGATCTCGGCGATCCGCTGGTCTACACGCTCATCGCCGCGCCCCCGCGCGCGTCCATCGACGCCGACACCGGCGCGCTCACCTTCACGCCCGACGACGCCGACACGGGCAGCGCGTCCCCGGTCACCTTCACGGTGCGCGCGGAAGACCTCGCCGGCGCGTTCGTCGAGCAGACCGCGCGCTTCACCGTCACCGCCGTGAACAATCCTCCGGTGCTCGCGCCCATCTCCGACGTGCAGGTGCAGCCCGGCGACACCGTCACCATCACCCTGTCGGCCACGGACCCCGACGGCCCCGTGCAGACCTTCATCGCCACGGCCTCCGACGGCGGCCCGCTGCCCGCGGGCGCGTCGCTCACCGGCAACGTCTTTTCGTGGCTCACCGACAGCGGCGACCTCGGCGTCTTCAATCTCACGTTCAAGGTCTCCGACTCCGTCGCCGTGGACAGCCAGAACGTCACCGTCATCGTCGGCGACGGCGGGTTGCCGCCGGTGCTCACGCTGCCGCCCGACGCCGCCGTCGACGAGGGTCAGCTCCTGCAGGCCACCGTCAGCGTCACCGATCCCAACGGCGACCCGCCGCCGCCCGTCACGGCCCAGGGGCTCCCGCCCGGGGCCGCGTTCGATGGCGCGGTCTTTTCGTGGACGCCGGACTTCACCCAGGCGGGCAGCTACACCGTCACGTTCGACGCCGCCAACGGCTCCGGCTCCACGCGGCGCGACTGGCTGATCACGGTTCGCGACAAGAACCGCTCGCCCGTGGTCGACGCGCCACCGGAGCTCGCCGCGCTCGAGGGTTCCCTGTACGAGAGCCCCATCGTGGCGCACGACCCTGACGGCGACGCGCTCGCGTTCACGCTGGCGTCGGGGCCGAACGGGCTCGTCGTCTCCTCGAGCGGCCTGGTCTCGTGGACGCCCGCCTTCGCCGACGTCGGCATCCACGGCCTCACCGTCCGCATCGCCGACGGCCGCGGCGCGGTCCTCCAGCCGAGCTTCAGCATCGTGGTCGCGGCCATCGACGTCGACGATGACGGCTTGCCGGACACGTACGAGACGCAGGTCGGCCTCGACCCCACGCGCAACGACGCAGGCGAAGACCCGGATCACGACGGCCTCGCGAACCTCGAGGAGTTCCTTCAGAACAAGGACCCCTTCGTCTCCAACGCCCCCGGCGCGCCGGTGCTCGTCGCCCCCGCCGACGGCGCCCGCAGCGACGTCGCGCGCCCCGTGTTCAGGTGGAGCCCGTCCACCGACCCTGACGGCGACCCGGTCAGCTACGAGCTGCGCGTCGCGCCCCTCGATGATCCCGCGTCGTTCGTCGTCGACGAGAGCGTGCCCGACGCCGCCGGCGAGGTGTCCTTCTCGCCCGTCGTCGGCCTCACGGAGAACACGCGCTACACGTGGCGCGTGCGCGCCACCGACGGCGTCGGCTTCTCCGCGCCGGTGTCGCGCGTCGTGCTCATCGACACCGTGAACGAGCCGCCGCCCGCGCCGGCGCTCGTCTCACCGCCCGACGGCGCCACGGTGGCGACGCAGACACCGACCCTGCGCATCGATCCCGTCGCCGACCCCGATGACGAGCCCGTCAGCTACGTCTTCCGCTTGCGCGCGGGCGCGTTCGACCCGCCCGTGTTCGAGAGCGCTCCCGTCGACGCGCCGGCGTCGGGCACCGTCTCCTTCGTCGTGCCCGACCTCTTGCCCGACGGGACGCGGTGGTTCTGGGAGGCGCAGTCGCGCGACGCCCGTGGCCTCCTCGGGGGCGTCGGCGGCCCGGCGCTGTTCACCGTGAGCCTCACCAACCTGGCGCCGAGCGCGCCCGTCGTCATCTCGCCCGCCGACGGCGAGATCATCAGCACGCCCGACGTCACCCTGCTGTTCGCCGAGAGCCTCGATCCCGAGGGGAGCCCCGTCACCGACGTCATTCAGGTGTCGACCGATCCGGGCTTCGATCCCGTCTCACGCGCCGACTTCGGCCCGCTGTCCGCGAGCGGCGGGGTCGTCAGCGTCGACCTCACGGGCCTCGTCGACGGCCCGGTCTTCTGGCGCGCCAGCGCGTCCGACGGGCTCGTGGTCAGCGAGCTCGTCGAGGGGAGCTTCTCCGTCGACTCCGTCGACGATCCGCCGGCGGCGCCCACCCTCGTCGCCCCCGACGACAACGCCCTGGTCGAGTCCCACGACGTGGCCACCGTGGTGAACCTCACCGCCGACCCCGAGGGCGGACCCGTGGCTGCGCACATCGAGATCCTCGACACCGCCGACGCCGTCGTCGACTCGGTCGACGGCGTCGCCGATGAGGACGACGGCGCCGCCGATGGACAGGCGCGTCACACCTTCACGCTCGCCGACGGCCTCTACCGCTGGCGCGCGCGCGTCGACGAGCCGGACGGCGTGGTCTCGGCGTTTTCGGCGGTGCGCACCTTCCGCGTGCAGGCCGGCAACGCGCGCCCGGGGGCGCCGGTGTTGCTCTCGCCCACGGAAGGCGAGGTCGTGACCACCGCGACGCCGACGTTGCGCTTCGAGGAGGCGGTCGACCCTGACGGCGACGCGGTGACGCACGAGGTCAGCGTGCGCGTCGACGGCGTGCTCGCGTTCGCGCAAAGCGGGCTGCAGGCGGCCGCGGGCGTCGTCGAGATCACGGTGCCGTCGCCGCTGCCGGAGGGCCCCGCGACCTGGACGGTGCGCGGCAGGGACCTCGGCGGGGCAGGCGACCCCGCGGTGGGAACGTTCACCATCGACCTCGGTGGCGCCGACGGCGGTGTGCCGGATGCCGACGCCGGCGCCGTGGACGGCGGCGACGTGGACGCCGGCGGCGACGGCGACGGGGGCGTCGCGGACGCCGGCAGCGCGGACGCCGGCGACGGCGCCCCCGTGAGCGCCGACGTCGGCGGTGCGGCGCAGCGAGCGCCCGGCTGCGGCGGCTGCAGCGGCAGCGGCCCCGTCGACACGAGCTTCTTCGGAGCAGCGATCGTCGTGCTCGCGGCGACGGGGCGGCGGCGCCGGCGGCGCTGACGAGAGGCCGCGTCTCGGACGCTCGCCGCGCCGGGCCCGGGTGTCCCGTGCGGGGATCACCTCGTGACCCACCCGGCTGTCTCCGGAGTTTCCCTTTTCGCTCAGGAAACTAGGCTGGGAGGCCCGTTTTCCGGAGGCTCCTTGAGGCCGCTGTTTCCCATTGCCATCGTCGTCGCGTCCGCCTTCGCGGGCACCCCGGCGCTGGCGCAGTCCATCACGGTGTCGAGCCCGGGCGACCAAAGCGTCATCGCCGGACAAACGCTGTCGTTCAACGTGACGTCCAACGTGAACGCCACGTGGTCGATCATCCGCAACCCGAGCATCCAGACCCGCGGCTGCGGCGGGCTCCCGCCGATCGGGTTCCTCGCGCCCGTGATCGGCGCGACCATCTCTTCGGGCCCGAGCACCAGCGCCACCGTGACCTACGACGGCGCCTACACCGCCTACGGCATCGGCACGCAGACCTGCGTGAAGGTCACGGCGTGCGTCGGCACCACCTGCTCGAGCTCCGCCTTCTTCAACATCGTCGTCTCCAAGTCGTCGGCCGAGCACGCCACCGCGCGCGCGCACAACACCGTCGTCGACATCGGCTCCACCAAGGGCACCAAGATCGCCGTCTACCCGCGTCAGTCGAGCGTGCTCTCCGGGGTGCTGCCGTCCACCGTCATGGAGCTCGCCTCGTGTCCGCCCGGTGCCGCCGAGTGCGCCCCACCGTCGTTGCCGTCGTGGATCACGGGCGCGAACATCACCGATCGCTACGGCGTCATCGCCAAGCCGCCGTTCGGCACGGTCCCCGGCCTGTGGACCTTCCGCGTGAAACCGCCCTCCATCACGAGCGAGCGGGAGCCGAACGACTCGACCACCAACGCCGACCCCATCACCAACGGCGTCAACGTCACCGGCTCCGTTTCGCACAACATCCTCTTCGGTTTCGGCGACACCGACGTCTTCTTCGTCGAGGGCGTGAGCGGGCAGACCCTGACTGCGGAAGAGGTCGCCCCCTGTCCATCGCTGGCCACCACCGTGGCCATCGTCGATCGCAACGGCAACACGCTGAACACCCGCAGCGCCGCCGCCGGCGTGTGCGCCAGCGTGAGCCTCATCATGACGTCCAACGCGCAGCACTTCATCAGCGTGTCCACCTCGGGAAACGGCAACACCGACTACGTGCTGCGCGCGCGGGGGCCGGCGGGCCAACCGCCGCCGGGCTCGCGCACGGTGGACCTGCACCTCATCGGCCCCGACAACGTCCGCACCGATCGGCGGTACAACGCGGCGGGCTCCACCGATCCGTTCCCGGCCGAAGCCGAGGACGAGCCGCGCAACGACGTCTTCGCAGAAGGCGCCGTCTCGCAATTCGGCCCGGTGCGCGGCGACCTCGACCCCGCCGGCGACACCGACACGTTCCAGTTCTACGCAGACCCCCGCTTCCCATCCACCTTCGCCATCGTCGGAGACCACGGCGGACCGTGCCCGTCATCGAGCATGCGCCTCGTCATCAAGGAGAACACCAACGGGGGCCTCGTCACGCTCGCAGACAGCGACGACCACCCCGGCGCGTGCGCGGCCATCCACGAGTTCGTCGCGCCCCACGAAGGCTCCTACTACGTCACGGTGAGCGACGACGCGAACGAGCAGGCCCCCGGCTACATGCTCGAAGACCTCGGGGACGGCGGCACCGAGCACGAGCCCAACGGCACCACGGGGACGGCGAGCTTCATCGGTGAGCCCGAGGGCGTGATGGCCATCGGTTCGCTCTCGTCCTCCTCGGACGTGGATTTCTGGTTCCTCCAGAACAAGATCCTGCCCGGCGACGTGATCGCGGCGCGCGCCACCGGCGTCGACGAGGTGTGCCCGGGCGCCATGACGCTCAGCCTGTTGTATGACAACACCAGTGGCTCGTGCTCCGCGGTGGGCGCCGGCGTCGTCGTCATCGACACAGTCACCGGCGACGGCACGACCTGCCCGGCCTTCGATCTCGAGGTCGCCCCGTGCGCCGGCACCTACTATCTCGAAGCGTCGAACGGCCCCGTCGACGAGTACCGCATCATCGGCCGGATCTTCCCCGCGAGCCCGCCGCTCCCGGACGTCACCGGCGACTTCGGCGAGTTCGACACGCAGACTTTCACCTACGGGACCTGCGGCGCCGGGCAGAGCCTGGCGTACTCGGGCAACACGGGCACGTTCCACAACGTCAGCCACGTCGCGCTCTACGACGAGAGCGGGGAGAGCACCACGCCGGCGTGCTCCGCCTCCACCACGGCAGCGTTCGACGGCGCCGGCATCTGCCGCTTCTTCGCAGACGAGCCGGTCGATGACGGCACGCTCGGCATCAGCTTCGTCTATGACCGTCGCGGCAGCAGCTCCATCCTCTACGCGCCGGACCTCTCACAGTTCGGGCCGGTGGGCGCGCCGCTTTTCAAGAAGTTCCACGTCGTCGGTTACGCCTCGGGCGCCGACCCGACCCGCAACGCCGACTCCAAGTACCTGAAGAGCGTCGGCAACTTCTTCCTCTTCGCGGACACCACGCTGCACTACAGCAACGCGCGCGGCGGCAACGACCTCGAGTACCAGATGCGCCACGAGTGCAACACGTACTGCGGGCTCCCCGGCTGCGCCACGTTCTCCGACCCCTCGGACTGCGGCGGCAAGGCCGCGTGCGTCGTGGACGCGCCCTACGACGAGGGCGCGCACATCCGCTTCGACCTCTCCCGCTACAACCGCACGGCCTCCGTCACGCTCGCCCGGTGCACCGGCTTCTCGGACTCCGCCTGCACACAGCCGTTGCTCGGCGCCAGCTACGACTCGGCCACCGACGAGCTCAGGTGGGACGTGCCGAGCACCGCGGGCACCGCGCAGCAATTCTTCCGCCTGCGGGCGCAGGCGAGCGGCGATCCCACCAACGACTTCTACTTCGTCGTGAACACGCGCGACGTCCCCGCGTTCGGCCTCACCGGCTCGGACCTCTATCCGGCGTCGCTGCGCGAAGACCACCCCGAGGGCTTCCAGACCGAGGACGCCCGCTTCGTGGAGGTCGCCGGCGCGTTCGGCTTCAGCCACAACACCCCCGCGTCGCGCTCGCTCCTGCCCAACGACATCGTCATCGCGCGCGTCCTCGGGCTCAACGGTCTCTTCGCGCCGCCGCGAACGTTCCACGTCGACGTCAGCAACCGCGGCAACCAGGCGTCGGCGGCCACGTTCCTCGACGTCTTCGTCGTCGATCCCTTCTTCGACACCAACGGCAACCTCTCCTATCCCATCCCGCAGGACGCCGTGCCCTACACGTCCGTCGCCGTCCCGGCGATGGCGGTCGGCGCCAGCCAGAACGTGTCGTTCACCCTGGCGGAGAACGACATGTTCACCCAGGACGCCCTCACGCTCCGGCCGCGCGCGCTCCACGTCCAGGTGCGGGGCAACACCACGGAGCCGGTGAACGCCTCCGCCAACAACGTCCTCGGCCCGGTGATCTTCAGCGAGGTGGTCGGCACCATCCGCAAGCTGGGCAACGACGTCCACGGTGAGATCGTGTCGGTGACGCCGGCGTCGCCGCACGAGGGTGACGCCGTCTCCGTCTACACCGTCGTGGAGTCCAAGCCCTGCCCCGCGTCCCCGCCGGAGGTGCTGCGCTTCTACAACGACCAGCCGTCGCCCCCCACGGGAAGCACCGCGTTCGACGAGCAGCTCACGCTGCCGGGCCTGGGCGACGGAGGTTGCACCGCCGGCTTCACGCACGTCTTCACCGCGCACAAGCCTGCCAACGCCACCGACACGCTCTCCCTGCGCGCGTTCGCCGACGCCACCAACACGGTCGCGGAGGACAACGAGACCAACAACATCATGCCGTCCACGGCGAACGCCTTTCCGTTGCCTGTGCAGAACACGCCGCCGAGCTTCCTCACCAACCCGCCCACCGCCGCCACCGAGGACATCACGTACAGCTACGACGTGCAGGTCAACGACGACGACGCCGTCGACCGCGCGCGCATGACGCTCACGCTGCAGAGCGGCCCCGCGGGCATGGTGCTCAACACGCCGGTCCTCTTCGGAAACGGCAAGCGCGCCACCTTGTCGTGGGCACCCACCGACGCGCAGGCGGCGGCGGGCACCCAGAGCGTCACGCTGCGCACCTGCGACGGCGACCCCGTCGTCGGCGGCGCCGGCGCGTGCGTGGACCAGAGCTTCGTCATCAACGTCACGCGCGTGAATGACCCGCCCATCATCACCTCCACGCCGCCGAACCCCGTGCTCGCCACCGAGGACGCGCTCACCAGCTACACCATGACCGCCGTGGACGAGGAGAGCGGCACGGTCACCTTCAGCATCTCCACGCCCCCGCCGCAAAACGGCGGCAGCAACCCGATGACGGTCACCACGCTGTCCCCCACGTCGGCGCGCTTCGACTGGACGCCCGGCGACGACGGCGTCGGGAGCAAGAGCGCGCAACTGCGCGTGAGCGACGGCGTCAACGCGGTCACCCAGGTCGTCAATTTCAACGTCGCCAACGTGAACGACACCCCCGTGGTGGGCCCGGCGTCGTCGTCGGTCGGCACCGAGGACCAGCCGTTCAGCGCCACGCTCTCCATCAACGACGCGGACGTCGACGTCTCTGCCATCGCGCAGACGTTCGTGTGCTCGCTCGTCGGCGCGCCGTCTTGGGTGTCCGTCGCCACCACCAACACCACGCCCCGCCACTGCACGCTCTCGGGCACCCCGCTGAACGCCGACACCGGCCTCAACAGCTTCACCGTCCGCGTCACCGACAACGGCTCGCCGCCGCTGCACGGCGACCGCGCCGTGAGCATCGACGTCGCCAACGTGAACGACGCGCCTTCGCTCGGGGCGCCGTCGGCGACCAGCGCCACGCAGGGCCAGCCCTTCACCGCCACGCTCGCCGTCAGCGACGCCGACCTCAGCGCCCCCGGCGCCGGCGAGAGCTTCACCTTCTTCAAGGACCAGGGGCCCGCCGCGATGGTGCTCACCCCGGGCGCCGCCTCGGTGACGCTCACGTGGACGCCGGGGCCCGCAGACGTCAACCCGCCCACGGTACCGGTGACCATCCGCGTCCGCGACAGCGGCGGGCTCGAGAGCTCGCGCAGCTTCACCGTCTCCGTCACCAACGTGAACGATCCGCCGGTGCTGCAGGATCCGCCGGACGCGACCATCACCGAGGGCCAGTCGTTCAACGTCACCCTCGTCGCCACCGACGCGGACATCGCCGCCGGCCTCAGCGACACGCTCACCTTCTCCATCGTCTCCGGCGCGCCTCCGGGCATGAGCATCAACAGCGCCACCGGCGCCGTCGCCCTCGGCACCACGGACGACGCCCAGGTCGGCACGTTCAACGTGAAGGTGCGCGTGCGCGACGCGGCCAACACCGGCACCGACCAGACCTTCGTCCTGACGGTGACCAACGTCGAGGAGCCGCCCGTGCTCGCGCCCCTCGGCGACGAGAGCACCGACGAGGACGCGCCCTACACGCGCACCATCAGCGCCACCGATCCCGATCCCGGCTCGAGCGTCACCTACTCGCTGACGTCGCCGCCCGCGGGCATGACCATCGGCTCCAGCTCGGGCGTCATCAACTTCACGCCGGCCAACGCCGACGTCGGCGACCACACCATCACCGTCGTCGCCAAGGACAACACCAACCGCACCGCCACGCAGAGCTACACGCTCACCGTGATCAACGTGAACGACGCGCCGGTCATCACGTCGACCCCGATCACCACGGGGACGCAGGACCAGCCCTACAGCTACGCTTTCACGGCGAACGACGTTGACGCGGGCGACGTGCTCACGCTCTCCGCCATCACGCTTCCGTCGTGGCTGCTGTTCAACACCAACACCGGAGTGCTCGCGGGCACGCCGCGCAACGCCGACGCGTTCGCCGCCAACAACGTCACCCTGCGCGTGAGCGACGGCACCGTGGCCGTCACGCAGTCCTTCAGCATCACCGTCGCCAACGTGAACGATCCGCCGGTGCTCGCGCCCATCGGCAACAAGGCCGTCAACGAGAACGCGAACCTCTCGTTCTCCGTCGGCGCCACCGATCCCGATCCCGGCACCACGCTCACCCTCTCCGTCACGGGGCTGCCCACGGGGGCGGCTTTCAACGCCGCCACGGGCGCGTTCTCATGGACCCCCTCGTCGGCCGACATCGGCAACCACAGCGTCACCTTCACCGCCAGCGACGGCGCGCTCACGGACCAGGAGACCATCAACATCGCCGTCGGCAACGTGAACGATCCGCCCGTGCTCGACGCCGTCGGCGACAAGAGCGTCAACGAGGGCGTCACGCTGTCCTTCACCGTCACGGCCAGCGACCCCGACGGCACCACCCCGACGCTCAACGCCGTCGGCGAGCCCGGCGCCGACCCGTTCCTCGCCGGCGCCACGTTCAACGCCGCAACCGGGGCGTTCTCCTGGGCCACAGACTTCACGGACAGCGGCACGTACTTCGTGACGTTCTCCGCCAGCGACAGCGAGTTCACCGACACCGAGATCGTGCAGATCACCGTCGCCGAGGTGAACCGCCCGCCGGTCATCACGTCCACGGCGCCCACCACCACCAACGAGGACGCGGTCTTCACGTACGCTGCCGCCGGCAACGACCCCGACGGCGACAGCATCTCGTGGTCGCTGACCACCAGGCCGGCCGGCATGGTCATCAACGCGAGCTCCGGCGCGGTCACCTGGGATCGCCCGCTGCAGGCCGACGTCGGCCCGCACGCGGTCACCATCCACCTCAGCGACGGCCGGGGCGGCAGCGCCGATCAGTCGTTCACGCTCACGGTCCAAAACGTCAACGACGCGCCCGTGTTCACGTCGTCGCCGCCCACGTCGGGGACCGAGGACGTCGCCTTCAGCTACACCGCCACCGCCACCGACGAGGACCCCGGCACCACGCTCGTGTTCAGCGCCCCGACGCTGCCCGCGTGGCTCTCCTTCAACGCGTCCACCCACGTCCTGTCTGGGACGCCGCGCGAAGGCGACTCCGGCAACAACGCGGTCACGTTGCGGGTGAGCGACGGCACCGTCAACGTCGACCAGAGCTTCGTCATCGCCGTCGCGGCGGTGAACGATCCGCCGGCGTTCGTGGCCCCGACGCCGTCTGGCACCGTGAACGGCGCCGAGGGCTCGCTGCTCACCTTCACCCTCGCCGCCACCGACCCCGACAGCGCCAACCTCAGCTTCTCGATGACGGGCCTGCCCACCGGGGCAACGCTCAACGCGGCCAGCGGCGCCTTTTCGTGGACGCCGTCGTTCACCGACGCCGGCACGCGCAACGTCACGCTCGTCGTCAGCGACGGCGCGCTGCAGGACACGCGGCCCCTCGCCATCGTCATCGCCGACACCGACCGGCCGCCGGTCATCTCGGCCCCGGCCACGGCGTCGGGGGCCGAGGGCACGCTCATCTCGTTCAGCGTGAGCGGCTCCGATCCCGACGGCGACGCGGTGACGCTGTCGCTGGTGTCCGGCCCCACGGGCGCCACGTTCAACGCCGCCACCGGCGCCTTCTCGTTCACGCCGGACTTCAACCAGTCCGGCACCCAGACGGCCACCTTCCGCGCCACCGCCGGCGGTCTCACGGCCGACGCCACCACCACCATCACCGTGAGCGACGTGAACCGCCCGCCGGTGGTCACGTCCACGGCGCCCACGAGCGCCAACGAAGACGCGCTCCTCACCTATACCGTCACCGCCAGCGATCCCGACGGGGACACACCGCTCAGCTTCGCGCTCACGGTGGGTCCGTCCAACGCCACGCTCGGGCCCACGACGCCGGCGTCGCCGACGGCCGCGCTGTTGTCGTGGACGCCGGTGCAGGCGCAGGTCGGCAGCAAGCAGTTCGAGATCCGCGTGAGCGACGGCCACGGCGGTGTCGTCAACCACGACTTCACCATCGTGGTAGCCAACGTGAACGACCCGCCCGTGTTCACCTCCGTCGCGCCCACCGCCGCCACACAGGACGTGCCCTACAACTACACGCCCACCACCTCCGACGAGGACGGCGACACGCTCTCGTTCAGCCTGACCACGGCGCCGGCGACCATGACGGTCAACGCCGCCAGCGGCGCGCTCACCTACCTGCCGCGAAACGCGGACGTCGGAAGCCACAACGTCGCGCTCAAGGTCGACGACGGCCACGGCGGGACGGCCACCCAGAGCTTCACCGTCGTCGTCGCCAACGTGAACGACGCGCCCGTGTTCGCGGCCAACCCCGCGCCTGCCACGGCGGTGCTCCAGGACGACACCTTCACGTTCAAGCCCTCGGTGACCGACCCCGACACCGGCGACACCGTCACGCTGAGCCTCGTGTCGCCGCCGTCGGGCATGACGCTCGTGAACGGCGCCGGAAATGCGAGCGGCCCCAAGGACACCGTCACATGGACGCCCGGCAACGACGACGTCGGCGACCACCCCGTCCGCGTCCGCGCCACCAATCCGCACGGCGCCACCACGGACCTCGCGTTCACGCTCACCGTGGTGAACGTCAACGACACGCCGTTCTTCGCCACCGCGCCCATCGACGCCGCCGTCACCGAGGGCGCGCTGTTCTCGGCCACCGTCGTCGCCGACGACATCGACCTCGGCGACTCGCTCGTCTACACGCTCATCGGCAACCCGCCGCGCGCCGCCATCGATCCGGACACGGGCGCGCTCACGTTCCTGCCCGACGACCCCGACACGGGGCCCGCGTCGCCCGTGACGTTCACCGTCCGCGTCGAAGACCTCGCCGGCGCCTTCGTCGAACAGACCGCGCGCTTCACCGTGACCGCGGTGAACGATCCGCCGGTGCTCGCCCCCATCGCGGACGTGCAGGTGCAGCCCGGTGACACGGTCACCATCACGCTGTCCGCCACCGATCCCGACGGGCCGGTGCAGACCTTCATCGCCACCGCGTCCGACGGCGGGCCGCTGCCCGCGGGCGCCACGCTCACCGGCAACGTGTTCACCTGGCCCACGGACGCGGGCGACCTCGGCGTCACGGAGCTCACGTTCAAGGTGTCGGACTCCATCACCGTCGACACGCAGAACGTCACCATCATCGTCGGCGACGGCGGCCTGCCGCCGGTGCTCACGCTCCCGCCCGACGCCAGCGTCGACGAAGGGCAGCTCCTGCAAGCCACCGTCAGCGACACCGATCCAAACGGCGATCCGCCGCCTCCCGTCACCGCGCAGAACCTCCCCCCGGGCGCCACCTTCGACGGCAGCGCGTTCGCGTGGACGCCCGGCTTCGATCAGGCCGGCAGCTACACGATCACCTTCGTGGCCACCAACGGCTCGGGCGCCACCCGGCGCGACTGGCTCGTCACCGTGCGCGACAAGAACCGCCCGCCGGTGGTCGACGCACCGCCCGAGCTCGCCGCGCTCGAGGCGTCGCCGTACCAAAGCCAGATCGGCGCCCACGATCCCGACGGCGACGTGCTCACCTTCACGTTGGCCACGGGTCCCACCGGCCTCGCGGTCTCGTCGAGCGGCCTCGTCACCTGGACGCCGGCGTTCGCGGACGTCGGCATCCACGCGCTCACCGTGCGCATCGCCGACGGCAAGGGCGCCGTCATCCAACCGAATTTCAGCATCGTGGTCGCCGCCATCGACGTCGACGACGACGGCCTCCCCGACACGTACGAGGTGCAGGTCGGGCTCGACCCCACGCGCAACGACGCCGGCGAGGACCCCGACCAGGACGGCCTGAGCAACCTCGAGGAATTCATCGAGAACAAGGACCCGTTCGTCTCCAACGCGCCCGGCGCACCGGTGCTGCTCGCCCCCGCCGACGGCGCGCGCAGCGACGTGGCCCGGCCGACGTTCACGTGGAGCCCCTCCACCGATCCCGACGGCGACGCGGTCTCCTACGAGCTGCGCGTGGCGCCCGTCGATGACCCGAGCTCGTTCGTCATCAACGCGAGCGTGCCGGACGCGGCCGGCGAGGTGAGCTTCACCGCCGCCACCGACCTCGCCGAGAACACCCGCTACACCTGGCGCGTGCGCGCCACCGACGGCGTCGGCTTCTCCACCGCCGTCTCGCGCACGGTGCTCATCGACACCGTCAACGAGCCGGCGCCCGCGCCCACGCTCATCTCGCCGCCCGACGGCGCGTCCGTCGCGACGCAGACGCCCACGCTGCGCATCAACCCCGTGGTGGACCCCGACGACGAGCCCGTCAGCTACATCTTCCGCCTGCGCACCGGGCCGAGCGATCCCCCCACGTTCGAGAGCCAACCCGTCGCGGCGCCGCCCACGGGCACGGTCTCGCTCGTCGTGCCGGACCTGTTGCCCGACGGCTCGCGCTGGTTCTGGGAAGCGCAGTCGCGCGACGCCCGCGGCCTGCTCGGCGGCATCGGCGGCCCATCCACGTTCACCGTCGACGTCACCAACCTGCCGCCGAGCGATCCGGTCGTCATCTCGCCCGCCGACGGCGAGACCGTCTCTACGCCGAACCTCACGCTGAGCTTCGTCGAGAGCATCGACCCCGAGGGCGCCGCCGTCGTCGACACCGTGCAGGTGGCGCGCGACGCGGGCTTCGATCCCGCCGGCCGGCTCGACTTTGGCCCGCTCTCCGCCGTCGGCGGCGTCGTGAGCGTCGATCTCCAGGACCTCAGCGACGGCGTCGTCTTCTGGCGCGCGAGCGCGTCGGACGGCGTGGTCGCGAGCGACGTGGTCGAGGGCAGCTTCACCGTCGACGCCACCGACGACCCCCCTGCGGCGCCGAGCCTCATCGCGCCGTCGAACAACGCGCTCGTCGAGTCCCACGACGTGCTGACGGTGGTCGAGCTCACCGCCGACCCCGAGGGCGGCCCGGTGGCGGCGCACATCGAGATCCTCGACACCGCGGACACGCTCATCACCTCCGTCGACGACGTCGCCGACGAAGACGACGGCGTCGTTGACGGACAGGCGCGCGCGACGTTCACGCTCGACGACGGCCTCTACCACTGGCGCGCGCGCGTGGACGAGCCGGACGGAGTGGTCTCGGCGTTCTCCGAGGTCCACACGTTCCGCGTGCAGGCGGGGAACGCGCGGCCCGCGGCGCCCGTGCTCATCGCGCCCGCCGAGGGCGAGGTGGTCACCACTGCCACGCCCACGCTCCGCTTCGCCGAGGCCGTCGATCCCGACGGCGACGCCGTCACCCACGACGTCACCGTGCACGTCGACGGCGCACTCGCGTTCTCCCAGGCGGGGCTCCGCGCCGAGGGCGGCGTGGTCGAGCTCACCGTGCCTTCGCCCCTCCCCGCCGGCGCCGCGACATGGACGGTGCGCGGGCGCGACCTCGGTGGCGCCGGCAATCCCGCCGTGGGCACCTTCGTCATCGACCTCGGCGGCGGCGACGACGCCGGCGTCCCCGACAGCGACGGCGGCCCCGTCGTCGACGGCGGGCCCGGCGCCGACGCCGGCACCGACGAAGGCGTCGACGGGGGGACCACCAAGCCCGGCGACGACATCCCCGTCACCGGCGACTTCGGCCCGGCGCCGCTGCCGCCTGCGAGCTGCGGCGGCTGCAGCGGGACCGGTCCCGTCGACGCCGGCTTCTTCGGCGCGGCGCTCGTGCTCCTCGGTGCCGCGCTCCGGCGCCGGCGCCGCTGAGCCCCGGGGCCCGCTGGGGGCGAGCGCCGTGAGGACGGCCGCGTGTCAGCGGCGCGCGTCACCGCCGGGGTGCGCCGCCGGCGACGCGACCAGCCGGGCGAGCTCGTCGTCGTCGAGGGCGCGCCAGGCGCCGGGCGCGAGGTCGAGCGCAAAGGCCCCGACCGCCACCCGCACGAGGCGGAGCGTCGGGTGGCCGACGGCGGCGGTCATGCGGCGCACCTGACGGTTCCTGCCCTCGACGATGCGCAGCTCGAGCCACGCGGTGGGGACGGACTTGCGGAAGCGCACCGGCGGATCGCGCGGCCACAGCGCGGGCGCGTCGACGAGCCGCGCCCGCGCCGGCAGCGTGCGCGTCCCGTCGAGGACGATGCCGGCCTCGAGCGCGGCGACCGCGGCGGCGTCCGGGACGCGCTCCACCTGCACCAGGTAGGTCTTTTCGTGGCGCCGCCGTGGAGAGAGCAGCCTGTCGACGAGCGCCTTGTCCGCCGACAGGATCAACAAGCCCTCGCTGTCGGCGTCGAGCCTGCCCACCGGCCACACGTCGCGCGGCAGCGCCGGCTGAACGCTCGACAGCGGCGCGTTGTCGCTGCCGTCGGCCGTGAAGCGCGAGAGCACGCCGTACGGCTTGTTGAGCGCCACCGTGATCCCGCGCCGCAGCCCCGCTCGCTCGCTCACGGCCCGCTCCCGCGCCGCGCGCGCACGCGATGCCTGCCGCGCTCTTCCCCGATCCGCCACGTCGTCACCCCCGGGGCGCGTCGCGCGCCACCGTGAAGCCGAAGCGGCCCGCGCCGCCTTTTTGGCCGGCGAAGGCGACGCCGCCGTGGGCCTCGGCGATGCGCTTGACGAGCGAGAGCCCGAGCCCGAGCGAGCCCTTGTCGCCTCGATGAAAGAACGGCTCGAACACGCGCTCCGCGTCCTCCGGCGCGACGCCTTGGCCGCTGTCCTCCACGACGAACGCGAGCTCGTCCTCGCGCGGCTCGAGGATGAGGCGCACGACGCCGCCGCCGTGGGTGCGCGCGTTTTCGAGCAGGTTGCCGAGGGCGCCGAGCAGGAGCGTGGGATCGCCCCGCACCGTGATCGCGCGTAAGCCCTCCGACCCGGTGCCGCTCGGGCCGGCGACGGGCAGGGTCAGCTTGTCGGGGGGCTCCCCTGCCCGCTCGAGCGCGCGGCGGGCGAGGTCGACGGCGTCGACGTCGCGCTTGTCGGCGAGGGCGAAGTCGAGGCGGGAGCTGGCGAGCAACTTCTCGATGAGCGCGTCCATCTCGAGCACCTCGCGCTCGATGTCGTCGACGACCTTGTCGCTCGGCTTGTCGCGCAGGAGCTCCACGAGGATGCGCAGGTGGCCGAGCGGCGTGCGCATCTCGTGCGACGCGCCCGCGAGGAGCGCGCGCTGGTCGCGGAGCTGGGTCTCGATGCGATCGGCCATCTCGGAGAGCGCGTCGGCGAGCACGCGCACCTCGAGGACGGCGCGCCGGCCCACCCTCGGGCGCGCGCGCAGGTCGCCCTCGCCGATGCGGCGCGCGACGTCGACGAGGTTCCTGATGGGTCGCGCGGCGGCGCGCGCGAACACCGCGGACACCGTCCACAGCACGCTCAACGCCGCCGCGAGCGCCAGCGCGCCCCGCCAGGGTGGGCCGTGCTGGCCCGGGCGGCACGCGGTGAGGCGGCCGAGCTTGTGTCCGCCGTCGTCGCGGACGTCGAACGCGAACGACGACGCGGCGCCGCAGTCGCCCGGGCGCCCGCCCGTGAACAACACGGCGCCGTCGCGGTCCACGAGGACGACACGCACCTCGAGGTCACGCGCGGCGTCGCTCAACAACTGCGCGCGCGCGGCCGGGTCGTCCCACGTGCGCGCGAGCTGCGACGACGCGAAGGCTCGAAAGCGCGCCATCTCGTGCCACCACGCGTTCGGCCCCGAGCTGAGGCTCACGACGAACATCACTGCGGCGGCGGTGGCGGCGATGGAGGCGAAGCCGCCGAAGAAGAGCACCCGGTGCAGCGTGATGTGTCTGCGGTGCCAGCGGCGCCCGTGGGGACCGGGCCCGTGCATCTCGTGGTGCCACGCGTGGCGGCGCCCGTGCCCATGCGCGCCGTGGTTCGAGCGCCCCCTCAATGCCCCTCCTTGCCCTCGCGGGCGTAGACGTAGCCCACGCCGCGAACGGTCTTGATGGGCGAAGGCTCGCCGAGCTTCTGGCGCAGATGCGAGATGTGGACGTCGACGGTGCGCTCGCTGACGACGACGTCGGCGCGGCCCGCCTCCGCGAGCAGCGCGTCGCGCGGGATGGGCCGCCCCGCGCGCCGCATCAAGGCGACGAGCACGTCGAGCTCGAGCGCCGTGAGGTCGAGCCCGCGGCCGGCGCGCTCCGCCGTGCGCGCGCCCACATCGACGACGACGTCGCCCACGGCGACCGTCTCGCTCACACCGCCGAGGACGCTGTCGGGGCTCGCGCGCCGGAGCACCGCGCGCAGCCGCGCGAGCAGCTCGCGCGGGTTGAACGGCTTTCCAAGGTAGTCGTCGGCGCCGAGCTCGAGCCCCACGATGCGGTCGGCCTCGTCGCCGCGCGCGGTGAGCATCACGACGGGCAACCGGCTCTTCAGACGAATGCGGCGCACGACCTCGAGGCCGTCGAGCCCGGGCATCATGACGTCGAGGAGCACGGCGTCGAACGCCCCTTGCTCGAGGAGCGCGAGCCCGCGACCGCCGTCGGGCGCGTGCGCCACGGTGAAGTCGAACGGCTCGAGGTAGCTCGACAACAGCTCGAACAAGCGAGCGTCGTCGTCGATGAGCAACAGCCGTGTCGACATCGGGCTCACGTTAGCATCCCCCCCGCGCGCGCCACGCTCGCCGCGTGGGAGCGGCGAACGTGGCGCTGCGGGGCGCGATGTTGCGGCTAGCGCTCGTGCCAGTGGGCGCAGGCTTGCCCGTGGCAGCGGTGGTGGTGGGAGAGGTGCCAGATGCCGCTGCCGTAGCCGCCGACGACACCGAGCGAGAGGAGGGCGATGGCGATGATTCTACGTGGGGTCATGGGGGTCTCCTTTCAGGCCTGGTCCGCGAGGTGCTCGAGCGCGCGGCCGCCGCGGCCGACGAGGTCGGCGAGGATGCGCCGCTGTCGCGCGTCGAGGGCGTCGTGGATCCTGGCGAGCGCCGAGAACGAGGCGTCGCGCACGGCGTCGGTGGAGGTCTCGAGGTGAGAGAACGCCTCGGCCATGTTCTCGACCTTGAAGTCGTCTCCGCGCAGCGCCTCGGCGACCTGCTTGGCGCCCTTGGCCTTCTCCTCCGCGGACCGCTTGAACGCGGCGCGCAGCTCGCGCAGCGCCTCGGCGATCACCCGCTCCTGGCCGGGCGTGGTCTGCAGCCGCTCGAAGAGGCCGCGCAAAAACACCGGGCCGGGGCCGCCCTCGTCGCCGCCGGCGCCGTCGTCGTCGAAGCCCTCGGAGCCGTGGCCCCAGGGTCCGTGATGATGGTGCCGCCGCCAGGCGCGGCCGCCTCCGTACGGGCCGCCGCAGCCGCCCCAGGAGCCGCCGCCGCAGCCGCCCCAGCCGCCGCGGCCGCAGCCGCCGCGCCGATAGCCGTACCGCCCGCCCCCGTGGTGGCGGAGGACCTTGATGAGACCGATCAGGCACGCTGTGCCGACGACGAACCCGAGCATCTTCGTTCTCCTTGCGGGCCCGGCAGGTGGGCCCGTCCTCCCTTTCGTAGGGCCCGTTCGTGAAGCGCAGCGCATGCGGATCGTGAAGTTGCATGAAGGCCGCGCTTGACCGGCCCCGGCCAGTGCGTACGGGAGAGGTACGGAAAGAGTGGCAACCAGTGGACGAGAGCGCACATACGCGCCTCGCCGAGGAGGAGATCATGTTCGAGACCCGCTTGTTCGAGAATTTTGCGGACCTGGACCGCACCTTCGCCGCGCTGGACGCCGTGCGGCGCGGCTTCGAGCGCCGCACCGAGGAGCGCGTCGAGCCGCGCTTCACCGCCGAGGACACCGGCGACGCGTACGTGTGTCGCGCCGAGCTGCCGGGCGTCCCCGCGAGCGTGCTCGAGGTGACGCTGACGGGTCAGGTGCTCAAGCTGCAGGCGCGTCGCAAGCTCGACGTCCCCGCGGGCTTCACCGCCCATCGCCGCGAGCGCCCGTCGTTCGAGCTGTCGCGCAGCGTCACGCTGCCCGCCAAGGTCGACGCCGAGCGTGTCACCGCCACCGCCAAGGACGGCGTCGTCACCGTCACGCTGCCGAAGGCCGCAGAGGCCAAGCCCCGCACCATCACCGTCGAGACCGCCTGAGGAGGACCGCCATGCAGAACCTCGAGAAACGCCAGAGCCCCCAAGTGGAACGCATGCCCCAGGCGTCGCGCCTGCGCACCGTCGCCCCCGCCGTCGACATCTACGAAGGCGCCGAGGAGACGTGGCTCGTCGCCGACCTGCCCGGAGTGAAGAAGGACGACCTGCACGTCGAGGTCGACAACGAGGAGCTGCGGTTGCGCGCGCAAGCGCACCCGTTTTCGGACGAGAGCGCCACCTTCGAATTCTCGCGCGCCTTCCGCATCCCGCCGGGCATCGACCCACAGGCGGTGCGCGCGGATCTCAAGGACGGTGTGCTGACGCTCAAGCTGCCGAAGCCCGAGGAGAAGAAGCCCCGCAAGATCGACGTGCACGTCGCGTGATCAGCCACCGGAGGGAGCGGCCGCGCCTGATCGGCGCATGGGTCACGGCGCCGACGACGCCACCGTCGCCGGCGCCCGGTCCAGGTAGCGTTGCATGAACGTGCCGAGCTTCACGTAGCCGTCGCGCACGCCGCCCTTGATCATCGCCTCCACGAGCGGGCCGACGATCGGGGCGTCGACCTGCAACACGGCGTCGATGTGGAGGCGGACGCCGTCGCCGACCTCGCGGAAGGCGATGGTGCCTCCGTAGCGGAGCTGCCGGCAGACCGTGGTCGCGATGAAGAAGTCGATCTTGTGCGCGCCCGTGTCGTAGCGCGAGACCTCGTCATAGCGCACCTGGTCGTCGGATCCGAAGGCGCGCAGCGGCCCCGGCAGCGTCACGGCCGGGCGCATGCGCACCGTGCGCAGGCGAACGCCGCCGTCGTCGACGTCGGAGACGAGGTCACGGCTCTTGATCCCCATGACGGGCGCCGCGGCGTCGTTGAAGGCCTCGCTGAAATAGGTGCGCACGAAGCGCTCCATCGTGACGTGCTTGAACACCTCGTCGACGACGACGGCGGTGCCGCGGCCGGAGCGCGGCTTGCATTCGGGTGCGCGGTCGCCGGCGGCGGCGACGACGAGAAGACCTGCGAGGACAGGGACGATCATGCGTGCGGGCTCCGCTGACGAACGCCGTAGGACACCGGGCGCAGCGAACCCGCGCACACTCCGGACACCTACGAGCTCGATGGGACCCGCGCAGCAGCGCGACGCCTAACCGTCGACTTTGACCGGGCGCAGCGGGCGCCGGCGGCGCCACCACCACACGACCGACAGCGCGAGGACAGCCGGGAACGCGCCTTGCGCCGGCGTCGTCGCGCAGCCGCAGCCGGTGTCCGCCGGGGGCGGCGCGGGCGGCTGCGCGTCACCCGCCAGCGCCTTGGCCGGCTGCACCAGGCCGAAGCCATAGAAGGTGTCGTGGCCGGCGGCGTCGGGCGTCGCGAACACCGACTGCTTCGCGCTGGCCGTGATGCGGGCGTTCACCTCGTCGGCCGTGAGCCCCGGCTCGTGTCCGAGCAGCAGCCCCGCGACGCCCGCCACGAGCGGGCACGCCGACGACGTGCCGCCGAAGGTGGTGGTGACGTCGCCGGGGTCGAGGCCGTCGGGGCCGGAGATGTCCGTGGTGAGCGTGCCGGTGGGGGCGACCACGTCGACGGAGTTGCCGCCGTTGGAAAACTGCGTGAGCTCGCCGAGGTTGTTGACCGCGCCGACGCCGAGCACGCCGGGCACCGCGAGCAGCTCGTCGTCGGCGATGACGCGATCGTCGTTGCCCGAGGCGAACACCACCACCGCGCCCTTGCCGTTGCGGCCGTGCTGCTGCACCTGCACGATGGAGTCCTTGAGCGGGGTGGGGACCGGGATGGCGTCGACGAAGCCCCACGAGTTGGACACGATGTCGACCTCCTGCTCGAAGGCGAAACCGTAGGTCTGCACGTCGCTGTCGAGGGTGACGGGCTCGTCGGCGGCGGGCAGCAGGCGCGCGCAGCGCAGGCGGCACTCGGGGCACGTGCCGGCGATGTCGACGTCGTTGTCGGTGACGGCGCCGATGAGGCCGGCGCAGGCGGTGCCGTGCTCGTTGCCGTCGGCGTTCGGGACGTACGAGGGATCGCCGTCGTTTTCGAACGGGTCGAAGCCCGGGTCCATCTTGGACGCGAGATCGGGGTGCTGCATGTCGCAGCCGTTGTCGGCGACGAGCACGGTGACGTCGGAGGAACCGGTGGAGACCGCCCACGCATCCTCGATGTCGATCTCGTCGAAGTAGAACTGACCGGGGTAGCGTGGATCGTTGGGCGGCACGTCGACGGAGAGCGGCCGCTGCCGGAAGGCGAGGTCGGGGTACGCCTCGACGCCCTGGTGCATGAGGCGCTCGGCGAGGGCGGCGGCGTCCTCGCCCGGGCGGGTGGACTTCACCAGGCGCATGTCGAGCGCCGCGAAGATCTCGCGCACCGGCAGCGCGTCCGCGGGGACGGCCCCGCGCACGATGACGCTCGCGCCGATGCGCACCGGGGCCGTTCGCCCCGTCAGCGGGTCGAGGAACATGCCCTCGACCGGGCTCTCGTCGGTGCCGACGTCGTCGACGACGCGGCGCACCAGGCGGACGGCGCCGCCGTCGCGGAAAGCGAAGCAGCGCGCGCCCTCGACCTCGCACGCGGCGACCACCCCGGGCGCGGCCTCGATGCGCGCGCCGCCCGCGACGACGACGGCGGCGCTCGCGGGAGCGACGAGGTCGGGCGCTTCACCGATGGCAGCGTGTGAGATCGCGATCACGACGAGCGACGAGAGCATCGGACCCCACTGTACCCCGCGCGTCGGCCGGCTACACTCGGGCGCATGGCACGCTCCCGCGAGGCCGTTTCATGGGGGGCGCCGGCATGGCTGGCGCGGCGCCCGGTCGCCGTCGGCCCGGTCGCTGTCGCCCTCGTCGCCGTCGGCCTCGTCGTCGCGGGGGCCGCCGGCTGCGAGAGGCCGCCGGTGGGGCCGCCGCCGACGGAGCCGCCGCAAGAGGGGCGCGTCGGGCCGGTGGCCTTCGAGACCTTCGTCCAGGACCGGCCGGCCATCGCGGGCAAGTGGTACGACTACAACCCCGACGGCCACACGCTCGATCCCAAGCCCCAGGCGTGGATCGTCCGCGACACCGACCCCGACACCGGCGCCGCCCGCTTCGCCTCCTTCCGCGTCGTGTCCATCTACGACGCCGACACCGCCGACAGCGGCGTGTTCACCCTCGCGACCGCCACCTGGGACGGCGCCGCCTGGGGCGCCGAGTCGTCGTGGACCGCTTCGAAGAACATCAAGCTCGAGGGCCCGGTGTGCCTCGACCTCTTCGGCGACGTCGAAGCGGACTGCGCGTCGGACGCGTGGCAGGTGCGCTTCGCCATCTTCCAGTACTTCTCCCCGCTCGCCGGCATCGCCGTCGCCGACCCGGGCATCTTCGTGCGCAGCGTCGACGGCACCGACGCCTTCGGCGACGTCCGCATCGCCCGCGAAGACGGCGTCACCGCCCTCGCCGACCTCCCCGACCCCTCGGCCCTGGGCAACCTCGAGGACGCGCCGCCGCCTGCCTACGACGGCACCGACTGGGACTTCGGCAAGCTCGGGCCGGACCTCCCGCGCGCGGGCATGGCCCTCGGCTCGCGCTTCGTCGACGACGGCTTCACCGGGCGCGACGACGTGTGGTGGCTCATGAGCTTCCGCTACGAGCTCGCCCGCCTGCAGGTGCGCCCCGTGGCCGACGGCGATCCCTCGAAGGGCCTGCGCTTCACGTTCGCGAGCGTCGCCATGGAGCGCAGCGACTCCAGCATCCCCGACACCTTCCCCGAAGCGCACAGCGTCGACGTCCCGCTGCCCGCCGTGGGCGACGCCTCGTGGCTCACGCTCACCACGCCGGACCTGCAGCTCGCCGCCGCGGACCTCGACGGCGCCTCCTATCCGTTCGCGCCGCCGAAGACCACCAGGTGGGACTTCGCCATCGAGCGCCCGGCCGACGGCGACGTCCGCCTGCTCCTCTCGCCGTCTGCCTGCACCCTGAACGCAACGCAGCTCGGCATCGACGAAGACGTGCCCCCTGTGGACTCCCCATGAGGCTCTCCATGAACCGCTCGCTCATCGCCCCGTTCGTCCGTTTCCTGTCCCGCCGCAGCGCCGGCGTCGTCGTCGTCGCCGCCGTCGCCGCGCTGTCGGGGTGCCCGCCGCCGGAGGAGCAGCCGCCGCCGGACAACACCATCTCCCCCGCGTGCACCGAGCCCACCGAGGTCGTCTGTCGCGACGCCAACACCGAGCAGACGCTCGACATGAACCCCAACGACGTCACCGCCGGAGTCATCACCGACGAGGACAAGGGCGACCGCTTCCACGCGCACATCGACGCCAGCGTCGGCGGCATCGGCGGCACCGGTTACGTCTACGCCAAGTTCACCGACACCGGGCTCGAGCGCGTCGACATCACCGACGACGAGTCCTTCGACTCCATGGATTGGGACATCGCGTTCCACCGCTTCGTCATCCGCCTCAACAGCGGCACCGGCGGGCCCTCGTGCGTCACCGCGGCGCGCACGGCCCCGGACACGGACTTCGCGTCGCTCGACAGCGTCGATGACAACCTCGAGTTCCACGCCGAGGCCTTCATGTCGCAAGACGGCTGCACCATCATCCCCGACGGCTCCGGCATCGGCGCGCCGGGGACGGTGTTGCAGAACTTCTGGGAGTACTCGACCCAGCAGTGCCTGCAGATGACGGGCTTCGTCTACGTCGTCGAGCTCGCCGACGGCCACCACATCAAGCTCACGGTGACCAACTTCTACGACGACGCCGCGCAGGCCGAGTGCCAGACCGACGGCACGCTCGCCGCGAGCCACCAGTCCGCGCAGATCCAGCTCGACTGGGCGCCCCTCGACTGACCCGTGCTGCCGCTCGCCATCCTCACTCTTATCGCAGGCCGCCCCGACGACGCCGCCGGGGACGTCTTCGAGTTCGAGCCCGGCGACGTCGTCGAGACCTTCGACAGCGGCACCGGCCGCTTCGAGGTGCACTACACGCGCGCGGGCAAAAACGCGGTCCCCGCCGCCGACGCCGACGCCGACGGCGTCCCCGACCACGTGCAGGACGTCGCCGCCATATACGACGACGTCCTCGACACCTACCTCGCCATGGGCTTCCGCGCGCCCCTCGACGACGGCGACGGCGTCTTCGACGTCTACCTCGTCGACACCGACTTCTCCGCCGACGGCCACTTCCAGTCGGAGACCTGCGACGGCGACAACCGCTGCAGCGGCTACATGGTGCAGGAGAACGACTTCGCCGGCTTCCCGTACCCGAGCGTCGACTACGCCAACCGCCTGCTCGCGAGCCACGAGTTCTTCCACGCCGTGCAGGCCGCGTACGACGCCGACCAGGGTTCGATCATCGCGGAGGGCACGGCGGTCTGGGCCAGCGAGCACTACGACAGCGGCCTCGACGACCTCGAGCTGTTCGCCTCCGACTTCCTCGACAACGCCGACCGCGGCCTCACCGGCGACGGCGGCGGTCCCGTTGATCCGTTCACGTACGGCTCCGCGGTGTTCTGGGAATTCCTGTCGCAGCGCCACGGCGTCGACGTCATCCGTTCCCTCTGGGAGGCCTGCGACGACGGCAGCGACGCGCACTGGACAGACCGCATCGACGACGTCGTCACCGCCGCCGGCGGCACAGGCTTCGCCGACGACCTGCAGGCCTTCGCGCTCGCCGCGCTGTCGCTCGGGCCGCGCGCGGATCCCGCCAAGGGCTTCAGCGACGCCGCCGCGCTGCCCGCGCCCGTGCTCCGCAACGAGGACGAGCCGTTTTCGCGCGCGAGCTTCGTGCTGTTCCCCGCGTCGTACGTGACGTTCTCCATCCAGGCCTCGGGCCCGGTGCGCGCGGCCATCGCCGGCGAGACGGGCGACGCGCGGCTCGCCCTCGTGCCGCTCTTCGCCGACGCCGCGGGGGATCCGCTGGGCGACGGCGCCCTCGACGTCACCGACGACACCGGCGGCCACGTCGCCGTCCAGATCGTGAACGGCTCGTTGACCGACGCCGTGCGCCCGCGCGTGTGCATCGGCGCGCCCGCCGACGTCGACGCCTGCCTGGCACAAGACGAGGAGCCCCCGCCGATCGGGGTGAACCCGGTGGCGCCCGAAGGCTGCTCGTGCGGGGCCGCGGCGCAGCCGGAGCTGCCCGCGGCCCTCGCGTTCCTCTGGTTGTTGTCGTCGGCCGCGCCCCAATCCCGCGCGCGACGCGCTCAGAACCGGTCATCGACGTAGACGCGCTCGGCCTTGGTGCGCTCGCCGACGGCGCGCACGTGCTCGGCGGTCTTCTTCATCCACGCGTTGCGGCAGCGGACAGAGCAGTACTTGCCGGCGCCGCGGCGGAGCTGGTGGGTCTGCGCGCGGAAGGGCTCGTCGCACCAGGCGCACACGCGGAGCATCGACTTGCCAAGCTCCTCGAGGGCGCAGGCGCGGCAACGCCAGATCACCGAGAAGGGGTCGGTGGCCACGGCGAACTTCGCCTGCATCTCGCGCGTGGGCACGACCTTGCCGCAGGTCGGGCACGCGCCGGGCTTCTCCAGCGCGCCCTTGTCGACGAGGCGGGCGAGCTGGGCGAAGACGCGGCGGCGCTGCCTCCAGTCCTCGTCGCCCGCGAGGATCTCCTTGCGGCGCCGCGACTGGTCGGCGGACTTGCAGGCCTTGCACCAGGCCGAGAGCCCGTCGCGCTTGCGCTTCTCGTGGTTGTAGCTCTCGCGGGTCTTTTCGATGCCGCAGCGGGCACAGCGCTTCACGGCCGCCACGGGGGCGACGGCGACGCCGTTGTCGGTGCAGATCATCAAAGCGGTGTCGTTGCGGTTCATGGTGCACCTCCGGGAGGGGGCGGTGCACCGACGACGAGGAGGTCAGCGCACCGGTGTTGGTTCGAGTCCTGCTGAACCCATGTGGGCTCCTCCTGTGGAGCCCCGTAGACGGCGCCGGCCCACGTTCGATTCACCGCCCCGGTTCGGGAGACCGGCTCGGCCCATGAGGTCTCCCGACGCTCCGCTGGAGCCGCCGCCGCTGAGCGCAAAGGGCGACGAGCAATGTGATCCATCGGCAAGGCGCGGGACGGCCCGAACCCGCCACGTGCGCTGATAGCGGGATCACAACACGGCTCGGACCCGCCGTTTCCTCACAACCTGCAGCGGTTCTTGCGCGCCGACGTACCTCGATGCGTACGCCGCGCGGCGAGCCACCTTGTGGGCGGCATCGCCGAGTGCCGCTACGAGCCTTGTTTTTCGTCTGCCTTTCAGCCGAGGCCGTCGAGCCACTCCTTGACGACGTCGCCGCGGGGCTCGCCGTCCTCGACGAAGGGCCAGCGCTCCCAGCCCGCCGGCCACGTGACCTTGTCGCGCGTGAAGCGCAGCGCGTCGCCCGCGGGCCACGGGGCGTCGAGGTCCTCGACGATGAGCTTGAACACGCCGTTGTCGAACGGCTCGCCGATCGCCATGAGCTTCGGCACCACGCGCTCGCGCTTGCCGCGCTTTTGCATCTCGAGCGCGCGGTGGTGGCAGTAGGGGTTGTTGCCGCGCTTGTCGAAGAAGACATGCGCCGTCCACGAGCAGCCGCCGCGACACAGCCTGTGGTGGTCGCAGGTCTTGCAGAAGCCCCAGAGGTGCTTTTCGCCCTCCTTGGTGCCCCCGCCCATGTTCATGAGCAGCTCGCGCGTCTCGAGGATCTCGGCCAGCGGCCGCTCGCGGATGTTGCCGCCCGTGTACGCCTTGGTCGGCAGCGACGGGCACCCCTTGATGGCGCCGTCGGCCTCGATGCCGAGCGCGTACAGACCCGCCTGGCAGCCCATCCACATGGCGTTTTCGTCGCCGGGCGCCGAGCGCAGGAGGTTTTCGTAGGGGCCGTAGTAGCCGATGTTGTTGCCGCACAGGACGGTGACGCCGTCGGCGTTGGCGCGGCGCACCACGCGCGCGAGCACCGGGTAGACCTCGAGGAGCTCGCACGGCTGCAAGAGCCACGCGGCGTTGTCGGCGGCGTTGCCCATGGGGACGGTGAGCTGGAGCTGCCACCCCGACGAGCCCGCGTCGCGCACGGCCTCGAGGATGCGGGGCAGCTCGGGCGCCGACAGCCGGTTGATCTGCGTGTTGGTCCCGAACAGCACGCCCGCGGCGGCCATGTTCTCCATCGACTTGAAGGCCGCGCGAAACGCACCCTTCTTGCCCCGCTGGAAGTCGTGCGTGTCCTCGAGCCCGTCGATGCTCACCGAGACGCGCACGATGCCCGCGTCTTTCATGCGGCGCGCCGTCTGTTGCGAGATGCCGTAGCCGCCCGTGGTCATGGTGCAGACCATGCCGCTCGCGTTGATCTCCTTCGCGAGCTCGAGCCAGTCGGGGCGGAGGAACGCCTCGCCGCCGATCATCGTCACCTCACCGATGCCGCACGCGGCCATCTGGTGGATCAGGTCCTTGGCCTCGTCGGTGGACAGCTCGTTTTCGCGGGCGTCGCCGGCGCGGGAGCCGCAGTGGCCGCAGGCGAGGTTGCACGCGAGCGTGATCTCCCAGACGGCGTAGCTCTTGCGCCGGTATCCGACGATCTTTTCGGGGACCTCGGCCATCAATCTCCTCTCGCGCGCGCGCTCGACCCGGGCGGCGGACGGCCCCCGCGCCACGTCGAGCGCGCCACGTCGAGCGCAGGGTCAGAAGTCGAGGTGCGCGTATTGCGTGAGACCGGCGAAGCCGCCGGTGCGCCGGATCCACGCGTTGTCCACCGTGTTCGGGTCCGCGGTGGACGCCGTCGGCGACAGCGCGCCCACCGGGATGAGCGCGGTGTAGCTGAAGCCGTCGGGGTGGTTTTCGTTCTTGAGCGGGACCTCGACCATGCGCGCGCCGAGCGGGAACCCGGCCTGCCAGGTGAGCTTGCCTGCGCCTTCGGCCGTCTCGAGCGCGCCGACGATGTGCTCGCGGCGGGCCTCGGTGACCTTCAGGCCGTCGCCGCCGGCCTTGTTCAAGAAGGCCTGGAGCCTGGTCTTGGCGTCGGCGTCGAAGCGCTCCGGGATCTCGTCGAGCAGGCGGTTGAGGTCCGCGCGCTCGGTCTTGCTCAGACCGCCGTTTTGCATCGCCGCCTTGGTGAGGCTGTCCACCTCGGCCGCCGTGATGTGGCAATCGTTGAGGATGTCCTTGGCCGCGTCCTTGAGGTTCTTGCTCTTCAGATCGGGCAGCGGGATGGGCATCACCAGGCCGTACAGCGGCCGGATCACGGGCTCGCGCCCGATGGCCTGTCCGAGGCGGTGATGCGCCGCGGGCTCCATGAACGACGAGAGCTGGTCGTAGACCTTCTCGAGGTCGGCGCGCTCGGTGCGGCTGAGGCCGCCGTTGTCGTTGGCGAGGTCGATGAGCTTGTTGACCTCGTCGAGCGTGATGCGGCGGTCGCCGATCATGGGCGCGAGGGCCTGCTTGAGGTCCTTGTTGCGCATGCCGTCCGGGATGGGCACCGGGAACACGAGCCCGTACAGCGGGCGGATCACGGGGTCGGGCATCGGCTTTTGGTCCTTCACGAAGGACTGCAGCGTACGCAGCGCGTCGGCGTCGAAGAACTGGCCGCAGTCGTCCATGAGCTTGTTGAGGTCGCGCTTCTCGGTCTTGGAGATGACGCCGTTTTCCTTGGCGATGCCGATGAGCGTGCTCACCTCGGCGAGGGTGATGCGGCGATCGCCGAGCATGCCCTTCACGGCCGCCTCGAGGTGCTTGCCCTTGAGGCCCGGGTCGAGCGGCAGCGGCACGGGCAGGCCGTACATCGGCCGGACGATCATGCGGTCGCCGAGGCCGCCGGCGCGCAGGCCCGCGACCTGCTGCGACGCGCGCGCGGCGCGCTTGAAGTCCTCGGTGCTCGCCCACCCGGAGCGCGGGAGCTGCGCCGCGGGCTTCTCGGCCTTGCCCTTGGTGGTCCCGCCGAAGCGGTCGGCCTTGGCCTTTTGGCCCTTCGACGCCTTGGGGGCGCTCTTTTGCGCCGTCTTGGCGGCGGTCTTGCTCTTGGCGACGCTGCCGGTGGCGCGGCCGCCGACCTTCTTGCTGGTGCTCTTGACCTTCATGGACTCCCCTCCAGATACGCGGATTTCGTTGCTTGTAGCCGGAAACCGGCCGATTTGGCACGCTGGCGCCGGATGACCGAGAAGAGACAGCGCGCGACGGATGTGAAGGTGGGCCTTTTCGTGGCCGCCGGCATCGCCGCCACCTTCGCCAGCCTGTTCCTCGTCGGACAGGAGCGGCGGCTGTGGGAAAAGACCGTCGATCTGCGGGCCCAATTTTCGAACGTCGGCGGCCTGAAGGTCGGCGGCGCCGTCCGCCTGGCCGGCGTCAACATCGGCATCGTCTCCAAAATCGAGCTGCCGCCCGCGGATCCCCTCGCCGACGAGCGGGTGGTCAAGCGGACCTCGCTCGCCAACAAGAAGCTGGACCCGGCCACCGCCTGGGACCTGCCCATCGCCAACAAGACGTTCCCGCACCCCATCAACCTCGCCCTGCTCGCGCACGATCCCGACGAGAAGCTCGAGGTCACCATCGAGGCCCAGGGCAAGAACCTCCAGGGTGAGCCCGCCAAGGAGCGCATCCTCCTGCGCCTGCGGCAGTCGGAGGGGATCGCGCTCGGCAAGATCTACTTCTCGGAGATCGACCGGGTCTCCGTCGTCGTCCTCAAGGACGCCGACACCGACGACGAGAAGCGCGGGCCCACCCTCCAGGTGGGCGATGGCACCGTCCGCAAGCTGAACGTGGTGCTGCGCGTCTCGGAGAAATTCCTGCAGCGCATCCGCGTCGACAGCGAGGCCAGCGTCGTCGGCGAGGGGCTCCTCGGCGACAAGTACATCGACATCTCCATCGGCTCCACGTCCAAGCCGCCGGCCAAGGACGGTGACCTGCTGTTGTCCAACGACGCCGTCGACTTCACGGCGGCGCTGGCCGACACCGGCGAGATCATCGACAACGTCAACTCGTCCACCGAGTCCATCCGGGCGCTGCTCGACGGCTTCAGGAAGGCCGGCGGCGAAGCCACGGTGGTGGCGGCCATGGAGTCCATCCAGGACATCGCCAACGGGGTGCAGAAGGGCAAAGGCCTGGAGATGCTCCTCGACAAGAAGTCCGCCAAGGACGTGAAGGCCATCGTCGAAAACGCGCGCACGTCGTCCGAGAAGCTCGACAGCAACCTCGCCCGGCTCGACGGCATCCTCGCCGACGTCAAGGGCAACGACTCCCTCGCGCACGCCCTCCTGTACACCGATGGTGGCGCCCAGACCGTCGGCGACGCGCGCAAGCTCATCGCCGAGGCCACCGGCGTCGTCGGCGACGTGCGCACGCAGCCGGGCTTCGTGCACAACCTCATCTACGAGAAGGACCGCGGCGAGATCCTGCAAAACGCGAATTCCGCGAGCGCGGACGTCAAGGCCATGACGGCGGACCTGCGCCAGATCGTCGCCGACGCCAAGAACGGCAAGGGCACCGTGGGCCGCCTCCTCGCGGACCCGAGCGTCTACGAGGACCTGAAGGTCCTCCTCGGCAACGTGCGCAGAAACGACGCCATCAAGGCCCTCGTGCGCTACTCCATCTCGCAGGAAGACAAGCGCGCCGCCAAACAGCCGGAGCCGGCGCCGAAGTGAACGCGCCGACGAAGCCGGCGGCGGACGAGCCGCCGCGCCACGATTCGAGCGAGGGCCGGTACGTCGGCTGGCGCGCGGTGCGCGCGGGGATGCGGGCCCGCCGCGTGCTGATGCGCCGCCGCCTGGCCGCGGAGCTCGCGCAGGGCACCGGGCGCGCGGTCGGCCTCTTCGCCATCGGCCTCGGCATCGCGGGCTGCATCCTCCTCGCGGGCTACGCCGGCGGCTTCTGGGTGGTGTTCAAGGGCGCCCCGGAGCTCGTCGAGACGTTCACGAGCGCCGCGCTCCTGTTCCTGTCGGGCGCCCTCATCCTGTCGTCGCTGGGCCACGCCGCTCAGTGCTTTTTTTCGTCGAAGGAGCTGTGGTTCTGGGACTCCACGCCGGTGCCGCCGTGGGCCCGCTTCGTCGATCGCGCCACGGAGACCGCCGCCGCCGCCGCGCCCACCACCGTCGCCCTCGGCATGTTCGGCCTCCTCGGCCTGATGCTCGGCGCGTCGCTCGGCGCGGCCGCCATGGTGCGCGCGATCGTCGCCATCCTCGTCGTCGCGAGCGTGCCGGTGTCCATCGGCATCTTCCTCGCGCACGCCGGCGGCGCCGTGCTCCCCGCGGGCAAGCTCCGGCGCATCTCGTTCGTCCTGCTCGGCGTGTCCGTCACGGCGGTGCTCGTGTGGTTCCGCCGCGCCGGCGTCGACAAGCTCGTCACCCCCGAGGGCGCCGCCGACCTGCTCGCCGCCGCCCGCGGCACCAAGGAGGTGGGCCCGCACCTGCTCCCGTCGAGCCTTGGCGCGCAGTTCGTCATCTCCGGCGACGCGGCCGCGTTCGCCGGCATGTGCGCGTGGGCCGCGGGCGTCCTCGCGCTCGCGTTCCTCTCGCACCGCTTCTTGTCGCGGCGCGCGCGCGAGCTCGCCGTCGACGAGTCGCCGGTGGGCATCCTGCGCGGCTCCGCCGCCGACCGCGCCCTCGCGTTCGTGGTGCGCCCCGTGCGCGACGAGCTCAAGGCGGTGGTGGAGAAGGACCTCCTCGCGTTCTTGCGCGACCCTGCGCAGTGGGGCCAGGTGATCCTGCTCCTCGGCGTCGGCGTGCTCTACCTCGTCACCGCCAGCGGGATGCGCACGCAGCTCGCGCAGATGCCGCTCGCGTCCACGGTGCTCCTGCCGGGGATGCACACCGGGCTCGTCGCGTTCATCGCCGCCGGCCTCGCGGTGCGCTTCGCCTTTCCGCAGGTGGGACTCGAGGGACCGGCCGTGTGGATCGTCGACGGCTCGCCGCTTCACCCGCGCGCGCTGTTGACCGCCAAGGTCATCGCCAGCCTGCCGGTGGTGGTGGTGTACCCGACGATCGTTTGCGTCGTCGGCGGCGGCGTCCTCGGCCTGCACCCGGCGCTGTGGTTCGCGAGCACGGCCATCTGCGCCTGCGTCGCCCTCGGCGTCGCCGCGTTCGGCGTCGGGCGGGGCGCGGTGAACCCGCTGTTCGACGCCACCAGCCTCTCCGAGCTCGCCATCGGCCCCGGCGCGCTGTCGACGATGCTCCTGAGCGTCATGTTCGCCTTCTTCGGCTCCCTCGGCGCGTTCTTCGCCGGTGACGCCGTGGCCGCCGGCCACCGGCTGTCGACGCCGGCGACGGTCGCGGCGGTGCTCGTGTCGTGCGCGGTGCCGTCGCTCATCGCGCTGTTCGCGGGGCGGCGTGCGCTGGACAAGGGCGCCGCCGCGTTGGTGCGACGCCGCGAGGACGAAGCCGTCCGTCAGTTCCTCACGGACGCGCCGCGCACCGTCGTCGTGGACGCCTGACGACGACAGCCGCCGTCAGCCGAACGACGAGAAGAGCGGGTGGTTGCGGTACGTCTCTTCTTCCTCTTCCGTGCCGGTGACCCGCTCGATGCGGATGGGCTTGAGGGCGCCGCGTGCGCTCGGGATGGGCGCGCGCTGGACGTTCGGGATGGTGGGGTCCTCGGCGGCGTCGAGGAAGATGGAGGCGGCGCGGCCGAGGTACGGCAGGGCGATGGCCTCGAAGGCCTCGTAGTCGTCGAGGCCCTCGGTGGCGTCGGCGGAGTTCTCGACGATGAAGCGCCGGATGACCGGGAGGAAGCCCAGGGCCGCGGTGGCGAAGTCCTCGACGCGAAAGCCCATCGACGCCCGGAGCTGGGCGATGTGGCTGGCGGCGTCGAGGAGAGCGCGTTCATCACCGCGCGCGAGGAGCGGCTCGACCCCCAGGAGCAGGGCCAGGAAGCTGCGCTCCTGCGCCGTGTTGTCTACCTGCTCGTACCGCGGCACCAGGGCGCGGGTCTGTCTCACCAGCGCCCGGGCAATCCGCACGCGGTGGCTTCGCAACAGCTTGACGACGCGCTCCATGCTCATTCGGGCTCCGTTTGTGCGGACTCTGGCGGTGGACAGTATAGTGGCGACTCCAGGGGACCACGAGCCCCCGAGTCGCGCGGTGTTCGGAGCGTCGCTCCACGCGCGGCGGCGGCGCGTAGCGCGCATCGGCGGCGCAGCGTGTCCGTGCCCGAACGGGCAGCAGGAGCGAGGGCTCGCTCCGGTACTCGCCGAGAAGGGAGGTGGTCCAACGTGCATTGTTCAAGACCTACGGCTCGTGAGGTGGCGACGACCTGATCGCTCCCCGGTCACGGGGAGCTGATCACAGCCCCCGCCACCGCCGCGGCTCTGTTCTTCTTCGAAGAACAGGGCCGCGGTTTTTTGTCCGGGGGCCGCGCGCGTTCGGCGCGTCCGCCGCCTGAGCCGCGTCAGTGCGTCAGTGCGTCAGTGCGTCAGCCTTTGACGAGGCGAAGCCCGGGTCCGCGCGGCGGCTTGTCGTCGTCACCACCGCCGGCGGCGTCGCCCTCTGCGGCGTCGGCCTCGTGCTCCTCGGAAGGGGCGTCCTCCAACGAGGCACTCCGAAGCTCTTTTTCGTGCTGCTCGCGCGTGGCGCGCAGCAGGCGCTCCACCTGCAGGTCGAGCACGCGCTCGAGGTGCTCCACCGAGGCCTCGGGCAATTGCTCGAGGATTTCGGTGGGGAGCGAGCCCGCCCAGGTCAGGCGCTCGTTGTCGACGTGCGAGAACAGCGCGTAGACCGAGGACCAAGGCACGTCGCAGAAGAACGGGTGGCGGTTGAACGACAGCGACGCGCGCACGCCGCGCTCGTCGTAGCCGAAGTCGGCGAGGCCGAAGCGCTCGGAGAAGTCGAGGTTGAGCTGCGGCTCGTCGACGTATTGCGGGGGGACGCTCACCCCTGCCCTGCGGGCGTCGAGGGTGACCATCACCTTGCCGCGATCGATGAACCGGCCGAACACGGCGTACTTCTGCGGCGCGGTGGGGTCGCTCGGCGACGTGCGCTGGGCGCGCTTGAAGTCGACGCGGACGACGTTGGCGACCTCACGCTCGTCCTTGTCCTCTTCGTGCTCGTCGTCGTGTGCCTCTTCCGGCGGGTGGGCGCCGTCATCGCCCGTCGGGGTTGCGCCCTCGGACGCGCCGGCGTCTTCCGTGTCGTCGGTCATCGTTTGGAGCGTAGCATCCCAAACAAGCCAGCGGCGACGACGAGCACGGAGAAGATCCCGATCGCAACGCCCCACACGAGATAGAAGCCCCCGAGCGACTGGGCGACCGCGACGACGTCGGACGCGAGGTCGCCTTCGGCGGTGTGGGCCACGCGCGTGAACAAATAGTCGCCGCGGGAAAACACCGACATTCCGAGGTCGACGCCGGCGAACGCGGCGACCACCTGCGTGTGCGCGCCCGACAATCGCGCGCCGAGCACGAGGAAGACGACGCCCCAGGCGGCGACGACGACGCGGCCGAACATGTTGCCGAGCACGAGCGCGGCCGCGGCGACGCAGAGCGCACCGAGCAGGAGGAGCGCGACGCGCGAGAGCTTCCGTCTGCGCGCGGCGATGAAGAAGAACGCGGCGGCGAAGGCGGGGCCGACGAGGCCGCCGGCGGCGACGAGCCCGTTGGCGACGTCGCCGAGCGCACCGGTGTGGTGGGTGACGCCGGAGCCGTCGGCGTGGACGGTGACCGTGAACCAACCGCCGCCGAGCACGGTGGCGGTGACGCCGTGCCCGAGCTCGTGGGCGAAGGTCTGCAGCCACGTAAACGGCCGGAGGAGCATGCGCGCGAGCGGCACGTGCGGGAGCACCAGGAACACCGCGGCGGCGACGAGCAGCGCGCGGCGGGCGTTCTTGGCGACGTCATTTTCCTCGGCCATCGGCTGAACGTATCGCGGCGAGGGTCCCGGCGCTGTGACCCTTGAGCAGGCGCGGAAGGCCAGGTGTGGGCGTGCCCCCTGCGAAGAGCGTTGTCGCGCGGCGCCGGGCGAGTACACTGCGAGGGTCGCCATGGGGGCGACCAGGACTTCGACGAGGGGAGGAAGCGCTCTGCAGCACGCCGCGGGTTCCCAATCCACCGCGTTGAAACGGACAGGGAAAACACAAAAGCCAACGACAACGTTGAGCTCGCTCTCGCGGCCTAAAAAACCGCTAGCGACGCTGGCCTGAAGACCGCCTCTTCGAAAGGGTCCCAGCGTGTTCAGTGAGGCTGGCGCCGACGAGCCCTTTGCCGTCGTCGGCGTGAGAAACAGGTGAAGGACTCGGCGTGGGAGGGTGTCCGTGGTCGCCCTCGTCGAGCACAAATCACGGACTAAGCGTGTAGCGGCAGATCGCGGATGCCTTTCGGACGCGGGTTCGATTCCCGCCGCCTCCACCACTCGGCGTCGCCGACACGACGCGTGAAGAAGCCCGCCTGACGGCGGGCTTCTTCACGCGTCGTGTCGGACGACCGCCTCGGGTCGGCCGCAGCACCCGGCGCCCTTTGGCGGCGTTCGTTTGCTCGCCGCGTGAGTGCGGCGCCTGGGTGCCATCGCGCTCTCGCGCGATGAGGTCTGCGCTGCGCGCAGACGGCGGCCGGGTGCGTTCTCTGTGGGGGCTGCGCCCCCACACCCCGCTTCAGGCCGGAACCCCGACAAGCATCCACCCCTTCGAGCCAAGACATCTTCTCGACCGTCTTCCGTCCGCTTGGGATTCCCAATCCAATGCACTTCGGGCTGCCGCCTACCGGCAGCGCACGTCCGGGTGTATCCAGGGACCCTCGTGGGGATTCTCGCCGGTTGGGGTCTCGGGAATGGCGAATGAACAGGCCGGGAACTTTGCGTTCCTGAGAGGGGAGGACGACCTCCTCCACCGGCTTGCCATGGACGCCGAGCGCGCGTTCGCGCACGACTCCGCGTTGCGCTCACGCCACTCGGCTTGCTGCTTCGCCCGCACCTCGCGTCGGCACTCCGCCGAGCAGATGTGGTGGCGCTTGCCTACGCGAGCATCGACGCGGAACCAGTGGCCGCAGTGCGAACACGGACGCTTCTTCGCCATCCGCCAATCGTGCCGCCGGGCGCGCACAGCGCGCCGCCCGCGGAGGTGGACTGCTTCTCGCGAGCAGACCCGGACTGATTCTCGCGAGCATCAAAGGTCCGCAAGGAGAAGACCGTGGCGGCGTGGGAGTTCGACGTCGAGCTGATTCCGAGGGCGTGGTGCCTGGCGCACTCGCCGGGAGAGCTCCGCGCTCCGGACGGGACCAGCGACACGCAGCGAGCCTGGTCGTCGGTGCCCACTCCCGCCGAGCCGCTCGGGCGCGAGCTGACGTCGCGTTTCGGCGATCCCGGGGCGCCGGTGGCGAGCGACACGAGTTGGCTCATCTGGAACGACGACGGAAAGAGCCGCTTCGACCTCTTCAGGGGCGCGGGGATGATCGAGTCCTTCTACGTTCGCGTCGACGCGCGGTCTTCCAATCCGGCGTCGAGGAGTCGCGTCGTCGCACTCGCCCGTGCGCTCGAGTGCCTTCTCTGGCCGCGGGGCGGCCGCGTGTTCTTGGAGCCATCGGAGGGCGCTCTTGCTGCCGCGCTCGAATGTTCGCGGGCGCGCTCATGGGCTGTGCCCGCGCGCGTGCCGCCGAGCGACGAGCACCTCGTCGTCGTGTTTCGTGGCGTCGTCCTTGGCGTCTGCCGGTTCTCCGGGCGCGACCAGTCGATGGGTGTTGCCTATGGGGAGCTCGAGGTCACCGCCGCCTACGAGAGCCACCGCATCGATGCGCTCGCCGCCCCCACGGAGCTCGAGCTCTTCAATCGGCTCGGCGAGCGCATCGCGACCAACTCGATGTGGCTTCACGACGTGACCGACGAGCTCGGCGAGCCGTACGTCGAGGTGACTGCTCAAGGCGGCAGCTTCAGCTCGGACAGCGCGCGCCGCAGTTGAAGGTCCCTGAGTCTGGTGGTGTGCTCGAGGGGCTCGAGCACACCGCCGACGCTCCACTACGCGGACGCGGCGGAGCATGCTTCGCATGCCCTGACCTCGCGACGAATCTCCCAGCCGATGCCGCCCGGATCGTCCTTCCAGTCCTCACGATCGCGCACCCCAGGTTCGCGCATCGCCTGTTTCCGGCGGGGATAGACCTTCTCTCGGCGCGGGCGTCCATCAGCGTAACCGGGCCGGCGTCGAGATGGAGCGCCTCGAGGACGCGCCTTCGCGACCGTCGACGTGGGTCGGTGAGCGCCCAACCCGCCCGGTGCATGAGCTCGTGCGCGCACGTCAACCTGCACGTGCGCTCGATATGCGCGGCGTTCATGCGCGTCGTCGTGTGGAACAAGACCGGGTTGCGGGCAGCAAGGGAGGCCGCGTCGAACATCATCGAATCCCCGCACAAGAGTAGCGAGGTCGGCACCTCGTTCACGTGGAACGCGTCCGCGTTCCGGATTCGCCCATGGAAAGTCACGTGGGGCGTTACCCTGCCGGCTCGAAACCGGAACGCCTGCGTGCCGGGCATCGCCGCTCGGTGCGCCTGGTTGCGTTTAGGACGTCCCTGGTTGCGTTTGGGTCGGTTGGTCTCTATCGTGGTGCCAGGATGGCACCATGACCACGACGACGCATCGCCTCGAGGATGAGATCCGCCGGATGACGCCGGTGGCCGCACCGCGTGAGCAGATCGCGCAGGTCGACGCCCTCTTCCACGCTCTCGAGGGCATGAGTCGTCCGGGGAAGCGGAAGTTTCCGCGCTGCCAGCTCGTCGGGCCGAACGGCAAGTCCATCGCGTTGCCCGAGTCGGTCTTCTACGTGCTCGAGCGCGTTGCCGAAGTGATGGCGCGCGGCGACTCGGTCACCGTCGTGCCGGTCGGCAAGGAGCTCACGACGCAGCAAGCGGCCGACCTGCTCAACGTCTCGCGCCAGTACCTTGTCCGCCTTCTCGAAGAAGAGCGCATCCCGTTCACGAAGACCGGGAAGCATCGCCGGCTCAAGATCGACGACGTGCTCGCGTTCAAGGCGACCCGCGACAAGGATCGGCGAGCCGGCGTGCGCGAGCTCTCCCGGATGACCGAGGAGCTCGGCGGGTACGACCGCGAGCGGAAGAAGAAGCCGTAGTCTCGTCGGGTTATGGCGTTCGTCGTCGTCCTCGATGCAAATGTTCTCTATCCGTTCACACTGCGCGACACCCTCCTGCGCGCGGCGGCCGCGAACCTCTATGAGCTGCAGTGGTCGGCGATGATCCTCGATGAGATGGAGCGCAACCTCGTCGACAATGGCGCGACCACGCTGGAACAAGCGGCGCGGCTCCGCGCAACGATGGAGCGTGTCTTTCCCGACGCGATGGTGACCGGCTTCGAGCGGCTCATCGCTGCGATGAAGAACGACGAGAAGGATCGCCACGTCGCGGCCGCGGCCGTGAAGTGCGGCGCTCAGCTGATCGTGACGTCGAACGTGAAGGACTTCGCCGATCTGCCGGACGGCATCGACGTTCAGTCTCCCGATGAGTTCCTGTGCAACCTCGTCGACCTCGATCCACGCTCGTTCCTCGAGCTGCTGCGGGAGCAGGCCGCGGACCTCAAGAAGCCACCTGTGACCTTCGAACAGTTCCTCGAGACGTTCGAGAAGATGGTCCCCAACTTCGTCGCCGCAGTGCGCGCCATCGACCACGATTATGTAGGCGACGCGAACCCGCCCGACGACGCCGCCGCACACGCGCTGCGGGACGCGTGCGGCGCCGCCGTCGGCGGCATGTTCGGCATCAAGATCGCCCCCGACTGATCGAGACCGGCACGCCTGCCGGTCTCACCGACGCTGCGACGGCCGTGAGCGCGACGGACGTGGGCGCCGGCCGTCGGCGCTCGCCGGCCGCCCCGGCGGCGGGGCGTGACCGGTGCCCTCACGGGTTTCAGCAGCTCGGCGGCATCGACGCCCAGCGAGACCGCGAAGGCGGCGAGGGTGTCAAGCGGGACGCCATGACGCTCGCGCTCGATGCGCTGAAGGTATTGCAGCGAGACGCCAACGCGCTCGGCAGCTTTCTCCTGCGATAGGCCGAGCCTCGCCCGGATTGCACGGAGGTTTTCCGCCAATCGGTGCCGCACCTCGCTTCGCGCGCGCAGGAACACCGGGTCGTCGACGTCCATTCTCGAGACGGACGGTCCCATCGCGACCTCTCCGGTATTAGAACCTGATAGGTTCGCGCCGGGGGCCAAGAACACATCGGTACTGCGTGGCAAGTGGAGACGCGCCAGCGCTTCCTCGTCTGGAAGGAGAGACAGTGGAAAGCAAGAACAGTGCGCCGAACGAGGAGCCACAAGCGAAGAAGGGCTCTTCGCGGATCGCAGTGGGCCCTCTCAGGCACTTCGGGGCAGCGCGGGCAGGAAAGCCGCGACGATTTTCAGCCCCAGGTACTCCTCGTCTCGGTAGCCGTATGCCCGTCTTTGGATGACGCGGATTTTGTTGTTGAGCCCCTCCACGACGCCGAGGCTGATCTTGTTCTCGGGGCGGCAGTATGAGGCGATGCCATCCCAGTGACGCTCGATCATCGCGGCGAATTTCACGTAGGGGGCGAGCCGTTGCCACTTGAGGCTGTCCCGCCAGCGGTCGAAGAAGGCCCGCGAGCCACGCTCGGTGCGGTAGTCCCACAGAAGGCCGAAGGACTCCTTGAGGACGTAGGCGGTGTTGAGGCGCCTGTTGGCCTGCAGCAGCTTCTTGAGGCTCGCCCTGCCGTCGTGGTCGAGGTTCTCGCGGTGGGAGAGCAGCGTGTACCGCTGGCCCTTGATGTACGCGCGGTCCTTGCCCTTCAGCCGCCGGAACTCGCTGCGCCGCACCTCGTCGAGGGCGTCGGAGAGGTGGCGCATGATGTGGAACTTGTCGAAGACCACGCGCGCGTTGGGTGCGTTCTTGGCGAGCGACTTCCTGAACGGCTTCCACATGTCCATGGCGGCGATCTCGATGCGGGCACACTTGGCCGGGCCCAGCGCCGCGAAGAAGAGATCGAAGTCGGCTTCGGTGCGACCCGTCCCGCCGAACCGGATCGGCCGATGCTGGTCGAGGTCGCTGACGATCACGCGGTAGTTCTGCCCCTTGCGCACCGAGATCTCGTCGACGCCGATGGCCCTGGGCGCCAACCGACCAGCTCGCTCGACCTGGAGCCGCATGTAGATCTTGTCGAGGTCCTTCACGGTGCTGTCGTGCAAGTGCTCGAGCTCCGCGACGGCCTTGTTGGTCATCTCGCGGCAGAGCGCACCGACGTGCAGCGCGTACCGCCGCGTGTACCTCGGGTTCTTCGCAAGCCAGTCGAGCTGCTCTACGAACACCGCGTGGCATCGCGGGCACCGGACGCGCCAGCGCTCGAACTCCACGTAGACGCGCCACCCAGCCACCGAGAGGTCGCGCGCGCGGCAGGTCCGCTGGTCGTATCGGCCTCGACATCGATGTCCACAGCACGAGCACACCGCCGTTTTTTTCGCCGACGAAGCACGATGACGCGGGCGTACCGATTGCCGAACTCACCCTTGAGAGCGGAGGCAGCAACGAAGCCCGGCAACGAGAACAGTGCGCGAATGGAGGCCGGGCTCTTCATCCCACCAGCCTGCCCTCAACTCGACGCAGGTTTCAACCAAGACGCGCCCCTGGAAACGCCAGGCCCCATGCGGCCTTGCGGGCCGTGCACCCTTGCCGATGCCCACTCAAAAGCGCGAAGAGCCCGAAGAAGAAGGGAGGGAACCGCGCCTTGATCGGATGTCTCGCCGCCCTGGCCAGCATCGGTGCGTGCGCCGTTTGCGTGAGCGACCTGTCGGAGAAGGCAGAGGACGATCGCATCGCCGCAGCGCAGGCACGCGACGCCGAGGACAAAGCGCGCAAGGCGACTGCGCTCGCAGCGCTGGCCACACTGAAGACCAAGGATCCGCCGGACGTCTGGGTCGCGAAGTGCGCTCACGTCGAGAACACCCACGCGGAAATCCCGGACGAGTCGCGAGGCGCGTGCGCTGCGGCATTCGCCAGCGTCGGGCAAGCCAGGCTGAAAGCCGGAGACGCCACCGCCGCACTTGGCGCCCTGCAAACAGCCAAGCGTCTCGGTGCCGAGCACCTCGACGAGGCGCTCACAGCGGCGGAGAAACGCGCGCAGGTGGAAGCGGCCGCCGCTGAGAAGCGGAGGGCAGCGGCAGCCAAGGTCGCCGCCGACAAGAAGGAAAAGGCGGAGGCGCTCGAACGAGAAGCCGGCCCCAAACCGACGATCTGGGCGAACATCGGTGGTTGCTTCGAATGCGAGGAGGCGCTTCGTCAGGTGCTCAACGATCCAGACTCGTTCGAGCGCATGAGTGTCACCGACGCCCAGCTCGTGACGACGAAGAGGTACGGCCCGTGTTGGCGCGTCGGGATGACGTTCCGGGCGAAGAACGGCTTTGGCGGGAAGATGATCTACAGCAAGACGTTCCTCATCAAGCACGGGGGTGTCCACATCGAGTAGCGGCGACGACGCCTGGCGCACAAGCCGAAGCGTCATGTCGCCGACCGGGTCCCGCCTTGCTGGCCGACGCTGGGGATGCGACGATGGGGAGGTGACCCGTTTTGACCTCGACACCGAACGAGAAGACGATGGCCGGTGGCTGGCCGAGGTGGCGGCCCTCCCGGGCGTGCTCGCCTACGGCGCGACGCGCGACGAGGCCGTCCGCAAGGCTGAGGCGCTTGCCTTGCGCGTCATCGCCGACCGTATCGAGCACGGCGAGGCCGCGCCGGACGTCGGCGCGCTGTTCAACGTGACCGCCGCTTAGAGGTCGCCCGGTTGGAGCCCCGTGTGTTTGGCGATGCGCGCAAGCATCTTCGGGCCGATCTCGTCGTCGTCATGGAAGGCGAACACGTAGTCGGGGACGCCGTCGCGCGCGAGCACGCGATGCGAGCCGGTCTGCCGCTTCTGCGCCCAGCCGATGCGCAGCAGCGCCGCGAGCACTTTCTTCGCTTTCGTGGAAGCCCACTTCCCCACGCCCGACCTCCGCGTCGCCGCCAGCGTACCGCGAGCCCGTGCTACGTCAGGGCGCGGGCTCCCGCAGGGCGCCGCCTTGCACGACGCGCCGGCGGGGTGGGGGCAGCCGTGGGGGCATCCACCGGGACGTCCGGCCGATCACCGCGCCCTGATGCGGCGCCGCGAAGAGGTGTGATGGTCGCCGCCTCCACCACTCGGCGTCGCCGACACGACTCGGCCGCAGCACTCGGCGCCTTTGGCGCCTTTCGTTTTGGTCGCCGCGTGGGTGCGGCGCCTGGGTGCCATCGCGCTCTCACGCGATGAGGTCTGCGCCGCGCGCAGACGGCGGCCGGGTGCGTCTCCGTGGCGCTGCGGCGGCGATGAGCCGCCCGGCCTCGTCGACGTCGCTCGAGTCCCGCCTGCGCGCCTTCATCAGCTCGCCTCATCGTTCTCCGTGGGCGGCGACGAGGTCCACGGCGATGGCGTGAAAGAGCCGCGCGAGGTCCCGCGCGAAGTCGCGGCGAAAGCCGCAGAGCTCCGGGGCGGAGGCGATGGCGCGGTCGACGGCCGGCGCGGGATGGGCGTAGGGCCACAGGCCCGTGACGACCACCGCGCCGTCGTTCAGGAGCTGGACGGCGTCCGCCGGCTCGAGGAGCGGCGCCTTCGACACCATGAACGACGCCGCCTGCTCGAAGAACGCGAGGCTCAAGCGCTTGAACTCGCGGATGGCGTCCTCGCTCAGGTTCTGCTCCAACACCGACGGCAGCGCGCTCGTCAGGAGACACAACAGCGGGCGCGCGGCCAGCGTGCGGGCGAGGTGGTCCGTGAGCGCGCGCAAGGACGCGCCCGGCGTCGCCTTCGCCGGCGACTTCCACGTCGCCGTCAGCGCCACGAACCACGCCGTCCACTCGTCGCGGAGCAGATCGAGGAGCACGTGCTCGCGGCTCTCGAAGTAGCGGTAGACGTTGGACTTGGTCATCGACGCCCGGCGGGCGAGCTCGTTCAGGCTCAGGTCGCGCAGCGCGGTCCCCTCCTCGAGCATCGCGCGGGCCGTCCGCAAGAGGCGCCCGCGGCGCTCCTCCTTCTGTTCGGGCTGCCGGGCGCGGGTGAAGCTCGTCACACGGCGATCCTAACGGATCGCTTGACTAGAGACCAGTGGTCTCTTACTTAGAGACCACCGGTCTCCAATCGCGGGACCCAAGAACAGAGGAGCCGACCATGCCCCATCCCCATATGTGCCCGCCCGAGCTGTTCGCCGGCGATCTGAGCGGCCGCACCTTCATCGTCACCGGCGCCAACTCGGGCATCGGCCTCGTCACCGTCGAGCAGCTCGCAAAACAGGGCGCCAACGTGGTCCTCGCCTGCCGCCGCGTGAAGGAGGGCGAGCAGGCCCGCGCCGGGATCGTCGCCCGCGGCGCCAAGGGCAGCGTGGAGGTCATGGAGCTCGACCTGGCGGATCTCGCCTCGGTCCGCCGCTTCGCCGAAGCCTTCCTCGCCGCGCACGATCGACTCCACGGCCTCGTCAACAACGCCGGCGTGATGAACGCGCCCCAGGGCAAGACACGGGACGGCTTCGAGACGCAGCTCGGCGTCAACCACCTCGGGCACTACCTCCTCACCGAGCTCCTCCTCGATGCGCTCAAGCGCGCGGCGCCCTCGCGCGTCGTCGTGCTCTCGAGCTGCTACCACGACGTCGCGCGCGGCCGACAAGGCAAGATCGACTTCGACGACTTGATGTTCGAGCGCCGCCCCTACGACGGCTGGGCGGCGTACGCGCAGTCGAAGCTCGCGAACCTCCTTCACGCGCGCGCGCTCGCGAAGCGCCTCGCCGGCACCGGCGTCACCGCCGTCAGCGTGCACCCCGGCTGGGTGCGCACCAACCTCATCCGCTCCACGATGCCGACCTGGATGCAGGACGTCGTCCTGCGTCCCTTCCTGCGCGCCGCCGGCATGATCGAGCCGTGGGAGGGCGCGCAGACGACGCTGTTCGCCCTGCTCTCCCCCGACGTGCCCGAGCACGCCGGCGACTACTACTCGCAGCTCGGCATCTACCGCGACAAGGCGAGCAACAAGGGCGGTTGGCCGATGCGCTCCCCGAACCCCGAGGCGCACGACGACGCCGCCGTAGACCGCCTCGACGTCGTGAGCCGTCGGCTCGTCGGGCTCCCTCCGGTGACGGACGCCGTTCGCGCCGCGTAGCCTCGACGCCTCGACGCTGCGGCGCCCCCGTGATCGGCCCGCCGGCGGGGCGGGGCGGGACCGGAGCATGCGCGCACCTGAAGATCGAGCGCGACGACGCCGGCGGCCTCATCGTCGTCGACCTCGAGAGCCGCGGCGGCACCCGCATCGGCGGCGCCCCGCTGTCCGGCCGCCAGGCGCTGTCGCCCGGGGCCGACATCGACATGGCCGGCGTCGTCGTCCGGACCACGCCCGCGCCGGACGGCGTGTGGCTCGTGCCCGCGCTGGCCCCCGATCGCCGCGCGCTGGCCGCCACCGGCGACGACGTCGCCCTGCCCCGGCCCGCGCTTCAGCGGCGCCACCGTGACCGTGCGGTTCGACTCACGCGGCCGCGCGCTGCTGCTGCCGCCGGCGGCGCTCAACGGCGAGGCGCTCAAACGCCCGACAGCCGCGCCCTCGACCGCATGAAGTCGCCGCGCATGGCCCGCCGGGTCACCTGGGACGACGCCCGCGCCGCCGAGACCGAGGCCCCCGCCGTCGACCCCGGCCTGCGGATGGAGCGCGAGCGCGTCCGCCAGGCGCTGACCGCGCTATCGCCGGATCAGCGCGCGGTCGTCGACGCCTGCTACTTCGCCGGCCTCTCCACCGCCGAGGCGGCGGAGAAGCTCGGCTGCCCCGTGGGCACCGTGAAGTCGCGCCTGAGCGCCGCGCGCGAGCGCCTGCGCGCCGCCCTCGCCGACGACGACGCGCCCGCGACCGCCGGAGGGACCTCGTCATGACCGATCGCGACGACGACCTCGACGACGAGCTGTTCGCGGCGCTGGTGCCACGGCTACACCGCGACTCCTGGCCCGGACCTCATCACCCTCGTCGTGGTCCAGCAGGGCTTCGACATCGGGGACGTCCACTTCGGCCCGGATTCGCCTGACGCCTGACCTCGACCGGTGCTGCTCCTCGTGGGGCGGGGCTTGTCGCCCGCCGATGCCGGCCGCGCCCTGCGGGAGCCTCCGCCGCCGCGCTGCACCCCCGAGCTATCTTGTCCCTCGACATGACAAACGACGAAGAGCGAGCGGTCTCCGACGAGCCGCCGCAGCCACCGCGCGACATGTCCACCGAGGACGTTGCCCGACGCCCGCGCTTCAACGTGCGCTCGCCCCTCGTTCTCGGGGCCGTTGCCGTGCTCGTGCTCCTCATCGGCACCGTCGCGCTCCTGGTCGCTGTCGGGAGCGGCGAAGGCATCGCGCTCGTGCGCGCGAAGAAGGCGCCGCCGCCGCCACCGCCGCCCCCCGCTCCGCCGCGCGCGCGCATCGCCAGCGTCACGGTCACCGGCGACCTGTCGCCTGAACGGGTCACCGCGGCGCTCCTCCCGGTGCAGCCCGCGCTCGACCGCTGCGCGGCGGCGTCGCCGGGGCAGCACATCATGTTGCGCGACGTCGTCGTCGGCGCCGACGGCGCCGTCGCCCCGATTCCCCGGAGCGGGCGCGTCTATGGCGACTGCGTGGCCGGCGCGCTGCAGGCCGCGCGCTTCGATCCCCCGGTGGCGCCGGACGTCTCGCTCGACATCCACGTCGCCGCGGACGCCGGCAAGGGCGATGACCGCCCGTTCCTCGACGCGAGTCGCATCGTCGCCGCCGCGCCGCGCGACCACGGCCATGTTGGCGGCGCTCCGTCACCGGAACCGATGCGCGCGGAGGAGCGGTGATGCCACGCGTGATCGTGACGGGGGCGAATCGTGGGCTCGGCTTCGCGACGGCCGAGAAGCTCTTGCGGCGCGGCTGCGCCGTGGTGCTGACGTCGCGCGATCCCGCGGCGGGCGAGGCCGCCGCCGACGCGCTGCGCGCCGCCGTGCCGTCGGCGCAGGTGGAGGCGCGACAACTCGACACGTCGCTGCGCGCGTCCATCGAAGGCTTCGCGCGCGCGTTGTGGGCGGACGGCGCGCCCATCGACGTCCTCCTCAACAACGCCGGACGCATGAACCGCGATCCGCAGCCGGCCGTCGACACCGCCCTCGTCGCCGCCGGGATGGAGCTGTTCTTCGCGTCGAACGTGCTCGGCCCCTTCCTGCTGACGCGAATGCTGTTGCCGCTCCTCCTGCGGGCGCCCGCGCCGCGCGTGGTCAACGTCTCGTCGCGCACGCACCTGCGCCTGCCGAAGGGCAGCTTCCCGTTCGACGGGAGTCGATCACAATCAGTCTTGTCTGCTTGTTGTCGACGAGCCCGCGGCGCGCGCCTGCGCGATGACGAATCGCCTGGTACAAGACCGCTCATGAAGCAGCTCGCGCCGCCGTCGGAGCATCGTTCGACCACGACAGCGCTGCGCTGCGCTGCTCTCGACGCTGCTCGCGTCGTCATGGCAAGCGGCCTGCTCCACCTGCGACGTGGAGACGGCGTGCAAAGCCGCGGAGCCTGGCGAGGTCGTGTTCGTGAGCGAGGAGTGCATCGTGAAGTGCGGCGAGGCCCTCGATGGCGGCGTGCCCGACAGCGGGGTCGATCCTGATCCCTGAGTTGCGGCGCGCCCTCGCGACGCACGCCGCCGTAACCACGTAGTCGCCAAGCCGGCACCACTCGCGTCAACCGATACCGCGACGCTCGGGCACGGGCACGGGCACGTTGACGGCGTGCCAATTCAATAGCCTGCTAAAGCAGGACGGACGCGATCATCACCATGCCGGCGATGGACACCGCCCAGATGGCGGTGCGCAGGTAAGGGACGCCGATCATGTAGACCGCCGCGTGAGCGACGCGCGCCCCGAGGAAGACCTCGGCCCCGAGCGCCGTGGTGCTGTTGGCCTTGCCGAGCACATGGACGACCAGCACGAGGATGGCGAACAGCGGAAGGTTCTCCTTCATGTTCTTGCTCGTGCGCCGCCAGCGCTTCTGCCAATCGCTCTCCGCGGGCCGCGCTTCGTCTCGGTTGCCCAACGCCCACAGCGGGTGCTTCAGCAGCGTGGGCGCCGAGGAGATCATCATCAGCGCCCACGTGAGGACGACGCTGCCCAGGAGCATCCACAGGTCGGTCGTCATGCGGGACTCTTAGCACAACTTCGCGTGCCGTCCGACCGCGACGGCGGCGCCCGGATCGAGCGGCTCGCCTATCGTCGACATGCACGGCCGCGTGATCGCTGTGGACCTCAGCGGCGTGACCGAGAGCCCGATCTCCTTCGGTGCGCGGAACCGTGGCGAAGGGCAGGTCGGTGTTCTACAGCTCCACCGGAGGCGATTGAGCATGGCTGTGATGAGCTTGGCGGAGAGGCTCGCCGAGGCGTTCGGCGAGATGCCGGCGAACGTGCGCCTGTCATTTTCACCCGCGGACGACGGCGATCCGGGGTCATGCGCCAACGTCGTCATCGACGTCGTGGGCGACGACGGCAGGGTCGTGCGCCGCCTGGAAGAGAGTGTCCTCGTCGACGGTTGTTCCGATCCGCGCTTCGACGCTTTTCTGATCGGATCCGCGCGGGCCTTTGCGGCCCTCGTTGCGCGCAACCAGATCGAGATCGGGAGTGACTTCTATCCGCATGACCTCCTGGTTGATCACGCGCTGACGAAGAGAGCGCTGGAGAGCGCGAGCGACTTCGAGGCCGCGCTGGCGAGCGTCGCGACGCGCGAGGCGCTGTTGGTCGAGAAGCTCATGCTCGAGCACCTTCGCGCGATCGGCCGCGAGTCGATCTCGGGCCCCGAGGACGCGCCCGCGCTGGCGCTGCTCTGCCGGCGCCAACTGGCCCTGGAGGAGGTGCCGATTCGAGAGCTGGCCGCGGCCGTGCGCCACCTCGCGGCGGCCGCGGACATGCGGCCGGTGTTTGCATCGCTGGTCGAGGCCTGGCTCGAGGAATACGACCCATTTGCCGAGGAAGCCTGGCCGGACGGGCCGAAGGTGGCCGCGCTCCTCGCCGCCGGCGCCTATCGGTCGCTCGCGTCACAGGTCGACCGCGACGCCGACTGGTGGGCCGCGCTCGTTCGCGCCGTGGACCGGTTGCCGCGCCGGCCCACCGAAGAAGAGCTCAGCCGCGCGGGGTTCTGAAAGCAGTCATCGGCGACGACGCAGAAGCGGTCCTCAGTGTGAGGACCCGTTCAGCATCGCGAACACTTCGCCGTGTCGCGCGCCGCTCCTCGCGTGCGGCACATCGAGCCGCGCCTTCGCATCCAACAACGCGCCCATTGCGTCGACGTTGCCGCGCACCGCGGCCAGCGACAGCGGCGTCATGCCGGTGGCGTCGTGGGCGTTGACGTCGCCGCCCGCCTTGATCCACGTGCGCAGCGCGTTGACGTCGCCGCCCTTGATGGCGTTCATCGCGCCGTCGACGGCAGGGCGGCGGCCCGCGATGAGGAGGCCGAGCGCGCAAAGCACCCCGCCGGCACGACGCTCATGATGCCACACCGTCATCGCCATGGGCACGGCATGCGTGCGGGTGTCAGATCACCTTCGCCGGCGGCGACGCGTCCCACCACCGTGTCGAAGCCTCAGCGCCTCGAGGGCCTCGGCGTCGCTGGAGAGATCGCCTGCGAGGCCGAGCGCGGCGCAGGCGACGACTCCAGGCGCCTTCGGCTAACACGCGCGCCGACGAGCACCTGCGATCCCCGTCACCGGACGGACAACCGCCGGATGATCCGCTGCGTCGATGAATCGCACCGCCCACTCGCACGTACCAAGACGCTCACCAAGCGAGGGACCGATGCGCTCTTCGACCGCGATCTTGTGGACGTTGCTCTTCCTCTCCGCCGCCGCCTGCGGCACCGCCGACGACGCAGGCCGCCGGCACGATCGCCGCGACGATCCGGGCGAAGGGGAAGGCGAGGGCGAGGGCGAGGGTGAAGGCGAAGGCGAGGGTGAAGGCGAAGGCGAAGGCGAGCACCCGCCCGCCGGGTGGACCTGCCCCGCGCAGTACTACTTCGACAGCTCGTGCGACTGCGGGTGCGGCCTGCGCGACCCCGGCTGCCCGTCGACGAGCGCCCCCGGCGATACGAGCTCGTGCCGGTACATCAACTGCCGCTCGCCGACGGACTCCTTCGACAACCCGGACCCCGGCCCGTACGAGTACCCCGACCCGCACGACAGCACGCGCTGCATCCGCGCGTCCGCCATCGCGACGCCGCCGGGAGACCTGCTGCGCGACGGCGGGGGCGGCTTCTCCGCGACGCGCACGCCCCAGGGCGGGCTCGCGTTCACCTGGGTCGACCGCGATCTCCCCGGCGACCCGATCGTGGTCACCGACGCCGAGACGGACGGCGCCACCACGACCCTCCTGCCCGGCATCATCAGCGAGAGCAGCGGCGTGGTCTACGTCGACGACGAGGCCCACGCGCTGTCGATCTACGACGGCGACCTCGCCCTGTTCTCGTCGCTGACGCCCGACGCCACCCGGACCTCGCTGCTGCCGGACATGTTCACGGGCTTCTCCATGCTCGGCAAAGACGGCGCCATCTGGATCCCCGGCCCCGTGCGCGCCGACGGCGCCACCACCAACGACGGCGCGCCCACGTTCCTCTTGCGCTTCGACCCCACGAGCGGCACCGAGCTGTCACGCCTCGAGATGCCCGGCTCGAGCGCGTTCGACTTCAACATCTCGTACGAGAGCATCCACCCCGGCATCGTCGCGCGCGGCGACGAGGTCTACGTCGTCGACCGCGACGACGCCGGCGCCATCTTCGCCTGGCGCGTCGTCGACGGCGCCGTGGACGCGACGCTCTCCCTCGGCGACAACACCGACCCGTACGATCACTTCACGGCCGTGGACGCTGGCGACGACGTCTTCGTCGCGTTCCCGTCGAGCGACGTGCACGACATCGAGCTCGCCACCATCGACGACGGTGGGAACGTCACCCGCGAGCGGGTGCCGCTCGGCCTCACCGCGGACTTCGGCCGCCAGCCCTGCTTCAACGTCGCGGTGGTCGCGCGTTCGGGCAGCGACGTCGACGTCGTGTGCGCCGCTTCGGGCTTCTTCGAGCAGCGAGGCCTGCGCGTGGCGCGCCGCCGCGGCGGAACATGGGACACGCGCCTGGTGTCCTCGCGCAACATCGGCAAGGTGATCGCCTTCGCCGCCGGCGACGACCTCGACGTCGTCCTCAGCGACGACGACGCGGGGATTCGCCGCGTGACGCTGCCGGCGCCTTGAGGGGCGCGCCTCGAGCCCGCAGCGGTCGACGCGGGGCGACGTTTCGCGTTAACCCGGCCGCATGCGCGCCTCATCGAAACGTCGTCTTGGCCTCCGCGCCGCCGCCGGCATCGCCGCCCTGCTCGCCGCCCCTGCCCTCGCCGGCGCTCCCCGCGTCCCCGCCGAGCTCGTCGGCGAGTGGATGCGCGCCGAAGCCGCGAAGGCGCTGCTCTCGCGCGGCGCGCTCGACGACCGCGATCTCGACAGCCTGCGCATCACCTCGTCGAAGCTGTCGCTCCAGGAGAGCGGCGATCGCGCGGCGCGGCTGCTGCGGCCCACGTCCGTCGACGCCGCCGCGAAGACCATCGGCGTCGACGGGGACACGTGGACCTGGGACGCCGCGCACCGGCTCCACCACGGGAGCGACGTCTGGGTGCGCATCGACGACGCGCTGCCCGCCGCCGTCGGCTTGTCCGCCGCCGACGTCGTCCTCGCGGCGGCGCTGTCCGACGGCTTCCTCGACGGCAAGCAGCCGCTCGTCACCGCGCCGGCGTGGGAGCGGAACGGCAAAGGCCGCGCCTGGTTCGGCGCGGCGCAGGCCCGCGACCTCGTCGTGGACGGACACGCGCGCACGGTGACGTTCGGCGACGAGGCGTACCACGTGCACCTCGAGCGCCAGGGCGTCGCGTTGAAGCCCATCGCGAAGGGCGCCGCGCGCACGCTCACCCGCATGAAGGACCCACCCTTTCGCGTGCTGGCCGACGCGCTCCTCCTGCGCGCGGCCCCCGACGGCGCGGCGCCGGTCGTCGCCACGCTCTTCTTCGGCGCGACGGTGCGCGTGTGGGGCGCCGCCGCCGAGGACAAACAGGAGGGCCACTTGCACGGGCGCTGGTACCTGGTGCAACGGCAGGGGAAGCTCGGGTGGGCGTTCGGCCCGTTCCTCGCTCGACAGGTCCCGCCCTTCACCGCCGGCAAAGCCGGGCGCGCCTCGACGTTGCTGGCGCCGCCCGACGAGCCCCTGCAACTCTTTGCCGGCGCGAGCCCCGACGACCCGGACGAGCTCGGCTGCTTCGCCGCCCGCCTCGACGTCGACGAGCCCGAATTCGTCGGACCCGATCCATGGGACGCGTCCGAGGTGCGCGACGTCTACATCGAGCGAATGGACTTCAACAAGGACGACGTCCTTGATCCCGTGTGCCTCGCCCGTCGACGCGCGGACGTGCAGGTGTGTCCCATCATGAGCAGCAGAGGCGAGGAAGGGTTCGTCGCGCTCCCGTGCGTGACCTGGACGGGCAAAGGCCTGCCCGCCCTGTCCGCATCCGACGTCAACGGCGACGGCTTCTCCGATCTCTCGGTGAAGGGCGGCGACGTCACGACGACCTTCCCCTTCCGCCCCGAGCTCGGCGACTTCGTGACGGAGGCAGAGGCGAACAAGCCCGTGAAGCTCGACGACGTCCTCGCCCGCGTGAAGCTCGCGGACAAGATCAAGAAGAACGACAAAGGTGAGATCGTGCGCATCGCCCTCGGGGGAGCGGGCATCCAGATCCACCGCTTGCCCGCCGACCTCTTCGACGTCGCGTCGCTGCGCTCGCTGTGGGTGCCGAACGGCGAGCTGCGCGACTTGCCGAAGGCAATCGGGAAGCTCAAGAACCTCCGCGAGCTCGTCCTCGATCACAACCGCCTCGAGCGGCTGCCGGACACCATCGGCGAGCTGCACGAGCTCCGGTCGCTCGATGTGTCCAACAACGCGCTCTCCGCCCTGCCCGCGTCGACGGCGAGCCTCGCGCACCTCGACAAGCTCAATCTCAGCGCCAACCACTTCGCCACGCTGCCCGCCGTGGTCCCGAAGCTCGCGGCGCTGACGAGGCTGCGCATGAGCGACAACCAGCTCCGGGAGCTGCCGCGCGAGCTCGCCGGCGTCGACGGGCTCCGCGAGGTCGACCTCAGCCGGAACCCGCTCGGCAGGGTCCCGGGTGTCTTGTGCCAGCTCGACGCGCTCGATCGGCTCACCCTCGATGAGACCGGCCTGTCCGCGGTGCCTGCCTGCCTGTTCGACACCGAGGTCACGGATCTGTCCCTCGCGCGAAACCCGCTCACCGCGCTGCCCGCCGTTCCGTCGGGGCACGGGCTCCGGCGGCTCGACCTCAGCCACGACCGGTTCACGCAGTTGCCATCGTCGGTGCTCGCGCTGCCGAAGCTCGTCGGGCTCTACTTCACGGACAACCCGCTCGAGGAGCTGCCGGCGGCGCTCGCCGCGTCGACGACGATCACGGATCTCGTTCGCTACAGTTGCTCGAAGAAGAAAGGCGAGGCGCTCAAGGACGCGGTCGAGCGCTGCACCAGGAAGCGCTACCGCTGGAAGTAGCTCGCCTCGCGGGCATCCATCACAGCCGCGCGGCCACCCAGCGCTGGACGAGCTTGAGGTCCTCCGCTTCGATGCGGACGAATTTCACGCCCATGCCGGCGCCGTCGTCGAAGCGGTGATGGAAGCGCGCCTCGGCCACGCCGTTGATGTTGCTGCCGTCGAGGATGAGCGTGAACGCGAAGCTGCGACCGACGGGGAGCGTGGCGCCCAGGAAGAAGAAGCCGCCGAGCGAGAGATCACGCGCGGTGCCGCGCATGATGCCGCGCGGTCCCGCCAGGGTGACGGCGGCGCCGCAGGGGACGCGCGCGTTGCGACGGCTCTCGGGCTTGCCCATGCGCCATGATCGGCCGCATGGGCGCGCGCCACAACCCGCCCCGTGCGATCTGCGCGCTCTCCGTCTCCCGTCCCCTCGAGGCTCGCCGCCCCGTCGACGCGCGCGGACACGGGATCTGTCCCGCCGCCACATCGCTTGCGCCCGTCCGCTACACTCGAGCCATGACGGATCTCGCGCTCTCCCCGCCGCTGCCCCGTCCCTCCCGCCTCGCCGTCGCACTGTCGTGCACCGTGCTGACCGCGTTCGCGGGCGACATCATGATCGCGGACGGCGGCGTGCCCCATCGGCTCGCGCCGGAGAGCCGGGGAGGCGCCGTCGTCGACGTCGAGGCCGAGATGACCCGCGTGGGCGCCTACGAGCCCGGGAGCGACGGCATCCGGAGCTTCCAGGTGCCGGAGGACGACGCCGCCCACGCCTTCCGCGCGGCGCCCGCGGATCGCCGCGGGCTCTACGACCCGAACAACGGCCTGAGCTACTTCCTCGAGGATCCGTGGGCGCCTTTCCCCGGACCGGGCGGCGCGTTGCGCGTCGACCTCCGCGGGCCCGACGGCGCCGCGTCGTCGACGTACCTCGTGAACGGCGACCTCTTCGTCGACTCCCACCGCGCGCTCGCCTTCCACGTCGTCACCGGTCGCGCGGCGCCCACGCTCATCCTGGTGCGGGGCAACATCCACATCGCCGACGACATCGACGCCGACGGCCCGCTCGAGCTGCGCGCCGTGCGGCGCGCGGACGGCACCGGTGGAGACATCTTCCTCGGTGACCCGCGCTTCGGCACGCTCTCCCGGGTGGACGTGCTGCTCGCCGCCGACGGACGCATCGTGCACGGGCCGCAGTAACGCCCAGACGCCCAGACGCCCAGACGCCCAGACGCCCAGACGCCCAGACGCCCAGACGCCCAGGGACCCGGGACCCGGGACCCGCGAAGCTCGCCGCGCGTCAGCGCAGGAGCGGCTCGACCGTGGGCCACAGGGCGACGGCGCGCCCCGCGCCGCTCACCGTCGACGACGCGCCCGCGCGCATCTTGTCCGCGACCTCGACGAGCGCGGGCTCTTCGCGGCGCTGGCGCTCGTGGAGCGCCTGCTCCGAGGCGCCGGCGAGCCCCGTGGCGACGCGCGCCGCGAGCCGCGCGGCCACGGCGGCGTCGAGCGGGCCGCCGGCGAGGAGCGGCGCCGCCGCCGACGCCAGCGCGCAGGCGACGACGACGGCGTCGGCGGCGGGCGGCTCCTCGCCCGGCAGCGACACCAGCCGCGCGCTCTCCGCCCACACGGCCTTGACCGCGGCGCGCCACGCATCGTCGTCGTCGCTCGCGCCGAGGGCTGCGAGCGCGGCGTCCATGCGCGCCCCGCACGTCTCGAGGAGCGCGCGCAACGCTCCGCGATCGCCGCGCCGCATGGCGCCGAACGCGTCGCTCATGCGCGCGCCGTCTCGTCGAGGACGCGCTCGAGCGCCGCGTGGATCCCCGCGCTCGCGAAGAACTCCATGGCCGCCGTGGAGACCCACGTGTGCACCGAGGCCTCAATCTCCTTGGTGTCGCGGCCGGACTCGATGAGCTCGCTGAGGCCCACGGAGAAGCGAACCATCTCGTTGCAGAACGTCTTGCGCGCGGCGTCGATGGTCTGCTTCTCGACGTCGGTGAGTCCCGGAATGGACTCGTAGCTCCAAAGCGGCGACTCGAACGCGAAGCCGTTCTTGCTGCCGGCCCCCGCCGTGCACATCGCGAAGATGTCGTCGAACGACATCTCGGCCCGCTGCTCGAACGCCTGATGCTCGGGCGTGAGCGTGTGCCAGTAGGCCCGCGTGTCCGCTTCGAGCTCCTTGGAGATGCCGGGCTCGCCGGCGTTCCAGCCCTCCCACGGCGGCGTCGGCAGCTTCTCGATGTTTCCGCCGGACAGGAGCTCCTCGAAGCGCGCGCATACGTGGTCGAACTTGGCGGGGTCGGCGGTGGAGACGCCGCGGATCTCGACGCCGACGCGGTTGTCGTCGCCGTAGATGCCGGTGCGCATCCCTACGAAGTGGAACTTGTGCGGCAGGATCTCGTCGCCGTCGATCTTGCCTCCGCCGTCCTTGTCCACGAACGACGACGCCACGGCCCCCGCCGACTCCGCCTGCCACGGCTCCAGGAACGCGAGCGTGTAGTTTTGGTGCGAGACCGCCGCCGCGTCGGCGAACAGCGACAGGTCCTGCAGCGCCGCGAACGCCGCGAGCTTGGGCCCGAGCCGCGCCTTGTCCTCGGGCGTGCTCAGCTCGGCGACGCCGTGCATGTGGAAGCCCTGTTGCCCGAAGTGCGACGTGATCCACGTCCGATCGGCGACGCGCTGGTCCTGGCTGGCGTAGCTGCCGTCCGTGATGAGCTCGCCAATCTGCAGGCGCAGCTCGCGCTCCCACTTGAGCGTCTTCTGCAAGCTCCCGGGCGCCACCTGCCCGTCCGGCGTGACGCGCGGATCGGTGATGCGATGCATCGTCATCTTGGGGTCGACGTTCTCCCCGTAGGCGACGAGGTATTGCTTCTGCAGCGCCAGCGGCAGGTCCTTCCAGCGGAGCCCCTTCAAGAACGCGTCGTCGGGGAAGCGCTGCGCGAGCGGCGTGCGCGGCGCCGCGAGGAGCTTCTTGCGCAGCTCCGGCGTCAGCGCGCGCTCGTCGAGCTTTCCGCTCGGGTCGGGCGCGTAGAACCGAAAGAGCGTCGCCAACGAGTGCGACTCGCTCTCGATCGCGGTGGTGATGGGCTTGTCGGTGCCGGCGACGGTGCGCGGCAGGTGGAACTTGCGCAGCTCGTCGAGCGCTCCCGGGAAAAGCACGGGCGCGAGCGTGTCGAGGACGGCGGTCTTTTCGGTGGGCGGCAGCTCGATGAAGTCGGGCTCGAGGTAGCGCGCGAAGGCCGCGGCCACGTCGTCACCCGCGCCCGCGAGCTTCTCGAGGTCCCAGGGCGGCGACCGCTGCGACAGCCCCGCGTGGGGCGAGGGACCGTCGGCCCCGGGGAAGCGGCGCAGCAGCTCGGGCATCGCGACGCCGTGGCTGCCGTCGAAGGCGTCGCCGGCGAGCGCGGGGCTCTTGTTGGCGTGCGTGTCGTCGGTCCCGCGTTGCTTGACGGGGCCGACGTCGAGCGCGCCGCGCGCACGCCTGAGACCGCCGAGCTGCACCCCGAAGAGCTTCACCCGGCGAGCGTAGCACCGGCGGGCGCCGTCCCCGTGGACCCAAGAAGGGGTGTGTGCGCCGTCACGCAGCGAACCGACGTGGGGCGCGGCCGGCGGAGCCGCTAGGATCCCCGGGTGACGACGGCGCCTCTCGAAGTCCCGGACCGCACGGCGGCGTTCCGCGCGCAGTGGCGCAGTCAGAACGTCGGCCCGCGCTACCAGGGGTGGCTGCACTTCGCCTTCACCACCTCGGGGGCGCTCGCGGCCGTCGTCTTCGCGGCGTCCCGTCTCCACGACGTGCGCGGGTGGGAGTGGCTGGTGCTGCCGGCCGGCTTCCTCGTCGCCAACGTCGCCGAGTACCTCGGGCACCGGGGACCGATGCACCACCCGACGGCCGGGCTGCGCCTGCTCCACAGGCGCCACAGCCTCGAGCACCACCGCTACTACACGCATGAGCGTATGGCCGCCGAGTCCCACGTCGACTTCAAGATGGTGCTGTTCCCGCCGGTCATGCTCGTGTTCTTCCTCGGCGCGTTGGCGACACCCATCGGCGCGGCCGCGTACTTCCTCGTGTCACCGAACGCGGGGTGGCTCTTCGGCTGCGTCGGCGTCGGCTACTTCCTCACCTATGAGTGGCTGCATTGGAGCTACCACCAGCCCGCGGACAGCGTCATCGGGCGCCTCGGATTGGTGCGCGTCCTCCGTCGTCACCACACCCTGCACCACGACCCGGCGCACATGCAGCGCGCCAACTTCAACATCACCTTCCCCGTCGCCGACGCGCTGTTCGGCACACGCGAGTCGTTCCACGCAGGCACGGCACACGAGTTGCGCGACGAGACGGACGTCATGGAGACGCCGCGGTGAGCAGCTTCGTATGGATGAAGGTGTTGGAGTCGACGCCCGAGCGGTACGACCGCGGCATCCGGATGCTCTCGCGCGGCCGGATCGACGACGTCTATCGCCGGATCGCCGCCGCCGCCGCCGGCCCCGGCCGCCGCGTGCTCGACATGGGGTGCGGGACCGGCGGCGTCGCCCTCGCCTGCGCCGCCCGGGGCGCGCACGTCACGGCCGTCGACCTCGACGCGGGCATGCTCGAGGTGGCGCGCACGAAGCCGGTGCCCACCGCCGGGCGCATCGACTGGTTGGAGATCGGAATCGCCGAGGTGCCCGATCGCATCGCGCGCGCGAGCATGGATGCGGTGGTCTCCTGCCTCGTCATGAGCGAGCTCGGCGCCGAGGAGCAGGACTACGCGCTCGACGTCGCCTTCGACGCCCTCGTGCCCGGTGGCGTGCTCGTCATCGGCGACGAGACGTTGCCGGAGGACGCGCTGGCCCGGGCCTGGTGTCGCGTGCGCCGCTCGGCGCTGACGGCGGCGACGTACGCGCTGACGCAGACGACCACGCGCCCCGTCGCGCACCTCGGCGAGCGCGTGCGCGCCCACGGCTTCTGCGACGTCGAAGAGACGCTGATGTGGTCGGACACGTTCACGATCGTCCGCGCTCGCCGCGGGGAGCGCGCCGCGTGAGGCTCCGTGACGTTCCCGGCTACGTCCGCGACACCGCGCTGCGCATGCTGCCCCACCGCGCGCGCCCCGGCCTCGTCCCCGTCGGGCATCCCGGGAGCGACTCGCCCGTGCTCCTCACGGGCAACTTCACGCTCACCGTCCGGCGGATGAAGGAGGCGCTCGCAGGGCAGGACGTCTGGCTCCTCGTCGCCAACAGCAAGGGCATCAACGTCTGGTGCGCAGCGGGGGGCGGCCACCTGACCCACCACGACGTCGTCTCCGCGCTGCGGGTGTTCCACGTGGCGGATCGCGTTCGGCACCGCGAGCTGATCCTGCCGCAGCTCTGCGCCACCGGCGTCGAGCGAAAGAAGATCCGCGAGGCCGGCTGGCAGCCTCGTTGGGGGCCCGCGCGCCTCGAGGATCTCCCCGCGTTCCTCGCGCGCGGACGCCGCGTTCACGGCGACGAGCGCTTCATGCGCTTTCCGCCGTGGGAGCGAACCGAGATGGCGGCGATGTGGTCCGTGCCGATGCTCGCCGTCGCCTCGCCGCTCTTGGTCTGGCTCGCGGGCGCCGCCACCGGCTTGTGCGCCGCCGGCAGCGTGGCCGCGGGGACCTTGGGCTTGTTCCTGCTGCTCCCGTGGCTTCGCGTCACCGGGCGCGCCCGGCACCTGACGTTCGCGGCGTTCGCGCTCCTGGCGGCGGCGGGCGGCGGGGCGTGCCTGTGGGCCGCGGGCGCGGCGACGGCGGGACACCTGGCGGTGGTCGCAGGCACCGCCGCCTGTGGGATGGCGGTGGTGTCGGTGGACCTGGCGGGCACCACGCCCTGGTACGGGAGCACCCTCAACACCTTCCACAACAACGCCCACATCGAGCTCGTCGAGGAGCGCTGCACCGGCAAGTCGGACTGCGTCCAGGTCTGTCCGCGCGACGTCCTGCATATGAACGGCCCGAAGCGCAAGGTGGACATCGTCCGGCCGGAGCAATGCATTCAATGCGGCGCGTGCGTCGTGCAGTGCCCGGAAGACGCCCTGCGCTTCCGATACGACGACGGGCGCGTGGCGGAGGCCGGCACGCTGCGCACGACGCGGATGAACATGCTCGGGCGTCGCACCCTCCCCGTCGTGGACGGCTGAGGCGGGCGCGCGCCGCCGACGAGCGCGCGACGAAGGCGATCAGATGCCCGAGGGCAGCGGGACGCCGGCGCGCTGCGCGACGACGGCGGCGACCTGGCGCGGCTGTTGGTTCCAGAACGTGGCGAGGCCCGTGTTGGTGCCCTGCGACTGAAGCGCCTTGCCGATCTCCTGACGCACGAACGCGTCGATGGCGGGCGTCCATTGGGGGCCCCAGCGCGACGCCAGCGAATTGACGAAGCGGTTTTCGTCGACGGGCAGCCGCGGCAGTGAAGCGCCCCGGCCCTGCGCCCGCACCTGCTGCAGCGCGTAGTCGTGGCCGTATTGCGCAGACCAGTTGGCGTAGTTCTGCACCACCGCCGGCCCGAGCCCGGCGGCGAGGCACGCCTCGACGAATTTCAACAGCTCGTTGGTCTGCGGCAACGCCTGGGCGTAGGTGGCGAGGCTCTGGCGGATGTGCGCCTCCACCGCGGCGGCGTCGTAGCTGAGGTCGGGGATCCTGGTGCCGATGAGGTAGATGCCCCGCTGCCGCAGCGCCTCGGCCAGCGACATCTGCCCGGCCGACTGCAGCGCGTACTGCAGGTTCTGGACGGGCACGCCGCCGTCGACGGCGACGCGCACGAGCTGCTTGAGGGGATCGTCGAACTTGAAGCCCTGCTGCTGCGCCGTGGGCTCGAGCATGGCGTCGACCGCCGCCCAGTCGCGCGCGAGCCTGGGCCCCGGCACCTTGAGCCTCTTGGCCTCCTGCTCGACGACGAGCTCCGCGTTCTGCCGCAGCGTGGACACGAAGGAGATGGCCTCCTGCGGGCCGCGGGTGTCCGCGACGACGCCGAGGAACTTCTTCAACGCGTCGTCGACCTCGAAGTACTGGGTGCGCAACAGCGGCTGCGCCTGAAGCGCCAGGCGCTCCGCGGACGCGCGGAGCTTGGGGACGTCGCCGGCGACGCCGCGCTGCTGGCCCACCTGATCGAGGCGCACCTGCGGGTTGGACGCGAGGTTCGCCACGAGCTGACGCACCTCGTACGCGGTCATGCCCGCGCCGGCGGCCTTCTCGATGAAGCGCGCGATGTCCGCGGCGAAGCGCGGCTCGACGGCCGCCGTCTCGAGGTTGCGCTCGATGACCGCCCTGCCCCACGTGGAGCCGTCGAGGAGCCGCTTGACGTCGACGGACGGCACCGGCGCCGGCGACACGCCGAGCGACTGCGCGATGACCTGGAGCGCCTGCGCGTCCTGCGTGTTCTGCATCTGCGTCAACGCGCTCTCGAGCTGCGCCGGCGGGAGGTTCTGCGTGGTGGCGTTGTCGAGCATGCCGAGCGCGGCGGCGTCGGCGGACAGGCCGAGCTCCTCGAGGCGCCCCTGCACGCGCCCCTTGAGCTTGCCCGTGTCGTACTCGAGCGCGACCGGGAAGCCCGCGAGCTGTTGCAGCCACATCGGGACGTTCTTGGCCGCGCCGTTGGCGATGCCCTGCGCGAGCAGCTTGCGCTTGGCGGGATCGTTTTTGAGCGCGTGCTCGATGCACTGCTGCACCGGCTGCGCCCACGTGAAGCCGGCGCCCTCGACGGCGTCCTTGGCGGCCTCGCGCAGGGCGTCATCGCTGAACGACACCAGGCCGAGGAGCTCCGCGGCGTGCGCCGCCTTCTGCCGCCCCGTGGCCAGGCCGTTCGGAAAGAGCGCGCCGAGCATGCGATCGGAGATGCCCTCGAACGCGCGGTACGAGGCGGTCTCGCGAAACGCCTTGTTCTCGAGGTCCTTCACCTCGTGGAGGCGCGGCTCGATGTCCATGGTGACGTTCTGCGACGTGGCCTTCAGCCACGAGTCCTGCTCCTGCTCCGTGGAGAAATGTGCGGTGCCGACGCTGCTGGCGGCGACGTAGTTGGCCTGGTTGGCGCTCTGAAGCTGCAGGTGATCGAGCTCGGCCTCGAGCACGCAGAACTCCACCTCGCGCGGCTGCCCGTCTCGGCCCGCTTGGTTCGGGCGCGTGGTCTTTGCCTTCACGAAGTCGAGCGACAGCTCGATCTCGACGCCCTTGTCGTTCTTGACGGTGAACTTGTGCCGCTCCTGCACGACGTCGAGCCACGGCACCAGGCACTGGGCGAGGTTGAGCGTGGCGTCGAGCTTGTTCACCTCGCGCTGCGCCTGGTTGAAGATGGTGCCCGACCACTGCGCGTTGCCGGCGATCATCTGAAGCACCTGCGCGCAGTCGGCGGTGTTGGCCTTCGCGAGCAACATCAGCGCGTACTCGATGCGCTGCGTGATCTTGGTCTTGTCGTCGCGGCGGCCGCCGCCGGGCTTGACGTTGACCTCGGTGGCCTGCTTGTTCTTGCGCAGGCGGATGGCGCCCTCGTGCGCGGTCATGTCGAGGTTGGCGTTGTCCATGTACGTGTCGTGCATGGGGTCTTGCAGCGGCCAGCCCCGATCGTCGACGCGATACCCCTTGGTGAGCCCGCTGCCGGGCTTGCCCGGCTGGTTGGCGGCGCCGTCGTCCTTGAGCCAGTAGCGGCTGACAGGCTCGATGCCCCAACCCTTGCCCAGGATCTTCTCGACCTCGGCGGTCTTTCCCTCGTGGGCGAGCGCCGACAGCCGATAAGCCTCTTTGACGCCGGCGACCATGTCGTCCTTGGAGGTGCAGCCCTTCAGCTCGCTCTCGAGGCGCGAGAGGATGGCGCCGTCGGGCTTGAGCTGCGGGACGGCCTGCACGAGCTGCTGCGGATAGCCGACCTGCATGTCGAGGGGGACGTCGAGCTTGTCCGTGGCGCCCGACGCGTTGGCCGCCCTGACGTTCAGCGCGCTCTGCGCCGTCGACGCGGGCGGCAAGCGGAAGACGCCGCCGCGGCCGAAGCCGCCCGCCTGGTGCCCCACCGACCAGCGCGCCGCCACCGCGAGCGTGGTGGAGCCCGGCGTCACGTGCAGCGCGCCGTTTCTCTGTTGGAGCCACTTGTTGACGTCGTCGTAGCTGATGTCGAAGTACGTGTTCCCGCGAAAGCTCTGGCCGTTGAGGTTCTCGCCGTTGGCGAGCACCGAGAGCGTCACCGTGCGCAACTGGTTGGTCTTTTCGTCGAGGACCTCGGCGAGCAGGTAGAGCGTGATGCTGTCGTTGTGGTTGCCGTGGAAGCTCTCGACGTGGAGGCGGCAACCGCCGGGGATGGGCGAAGCGTCGCAGCGAACGAAGCCGCGCGACACGGGGCCCTCGCCGGTGCCGTTGTAGGCGTCGAACGAGGTGTCGCGCGAGAAGCGGTTGGTGGTGGCGCTGGCGTCGTTGCGCGCGCTACCGAGGCCGCCGATGGTGACGCGGCGGGCGTTGACGACGTTGCCGCCGCCGGCGGGGACGGTGCCGCCGGCGTTTACGTCGACGCCGTTTCCGCCCGTGGCCTGCGCGTTGACGCTGCCGGCGTTGACGACGTTGCCGGCGTTACCGGCGTTGGGGGTCTGCGGGGTGGGGTTCGATCCGCCGATGACGGGCATGGAGACTCCAGGGTCCACCTGTCTATCGCGTCCGGCCCGCGCCCGCGACGGCCGCTCGCCTGACCCCGCGCGTCGTGAGTCCGGCGCGTCGGCGCGGGCGCCGGCAGCGAGGGATTGGTCGCCGCGAGAGGCTCTCGCCGCGAAACGTTCTCGCCGCGAAAGACGCGTCTGCGGCCGGCGACTGCGCGCGACGACGCCTCTCACCAGGCTGCCTCCTTCTTCGCTGCGATCCTCCTCGAGGCGCCACGCGCCTTGACGACGCGCACGTGCACGCCGTCGCACACGCGCGAAAAGCGCACCCGCTCGTGTGAGATCTCGCTCCCCGCGAGCCGGACGCGAGCCGGCTTCGCCCCTCGACGTCGACCGCACGCACGACGCATCGGTGGCCGCCGCGCTGCGCATCATCACCCGACGGATCGTCGACGGAGGCAAGGTGGGGCGCATGACGACGCCTGCGTGCGTGTGAGAGCGCCCGGTGCACGGCGCGGGGCACGCAGCTTGCTCATCTCGGGCGCGGAGGTGAGGCGATGGACGGTCTCGTGATTCCCCTCAGCGAAGAAATCTCATCTCGACCGTCGGCGCACGCGCGTTTCCGGGACAGCTACTTTGGTCGTGCCTTCCTTCACCCGCTCCACGGTGTCGCCCTCGTTGCGATCTGCGCGCTGTCGTCGGGCCTCGGCCTCGGCGTCGCCCTCGTCCTCGTGGAGAGCTTGATGCTCGGACTCCTGCCACGGTCGTCGTGGTTCCAGCGTCGCGTCAATGAACAGCGCCGCGCCCTCGAAGACCGCAAGCAGAGCGACACCCGGATGCTTCTGTTGAACCGCATGCGCGACGACGACCGCATCGAGTTCATGCGCCTCGATCAGCTCGTCACCGCGATCAAGGCACGCATCGGCCGAAGCGGCATCAGCAAGCGCGTCCTCGACGACTACATGCGGCTCGAGCGCCTCTTGATGGTCTACGCACAGCTCGCCGCGTCCTACGCCGACAGCGATCGTCTCCTCGGCCTCACCGATCGCGCCGACGCCGACGACTTCGTCGACGGTGATTCGCCGGCGCAGCCGCAGGTGTTCGACAGCGCGCGCGTGAGGAACCTCGCCGAGCGGCGGCAGGCGGTCGCCCGCCTGCGCGCGGCGACGGCGGAGGAGAACGCCGAGGCGTTGCACGCGCTGCGCGGCGAGCTCGGGCTCATCGGCGACCTCGTCACGCTCCTGTTCGAGCGCACCGCGACGCCCGTGGTGCCGGGGGAGATCGCCGAGGAGATCGACCGCTACGTCAGCGGGCTCGACGAGACGGGCCCGCTCGTGCGGGAGCTCATCACGCTGCGTGCGGTGTGACCTGATCGTGCACGTGGGGCGGCTGGTCCCCGGGCCACGGCTCACGCGGCACCGACGCGGTGGCGCCGTGCTCGCGGGGCTCGGGGTGGCGGTCGAGGAAGCGGCTCACCACGAACCAGCGCTGGTAGACCCCGATCGCCACCACGGCCGCGCCGCTCGCCGCGAGCGGCAACGACCAGCCCGTGGCACGCAGGAGAGGCGCAGCGACGACCATCAACCCGCCGGCGACGAAGAGAACCATTCCCCGCACCATAGCCATCCTCCGTGCTCGTCCACGCCGTGGGCTTGCACGTCCTGGACCGCGCGCGTCCGCTCCGCGGCAGGCTTGATGCAGCGCCGCGTGGTCCGGAAGAAGGGCGCGCGCGCGATTGCGCTGTCGTTGGAGCGCTCGGCGGAGGTCGAGCCTCTTCGGGCGCGCCGCGCGCCGGATCGGCGCGCTGGACGATGAGGGCCGACAGGTCACCGCCCGCGACATGGGCGTTTCGGCGCATCGCCCCGGTGCGGGAGCGCCCAGGCCGGCGCGACGCGCGCCCGAGGAGACGCTCCCGACGCCCGGCCGTGCCATTGGCCCGGAAATCGCTACTCGCCGGGCGAGATCACACTTTGCACCACATTCAAGAGCTCAAGGACTACGTCGGCTTCACCGACGCCGACGGGCAGAGCCTCCGGGCGCTCTGGCCGCAGGTGGCGCCCGGGGCGGAAGCCCTCGCGGGGCGCTTCTACGACGGCGCGGCGCGGCTCGAAGGCGCGCGCGCCTTCTTGCAGGACGCCGCGCGGGTCGCCGAGCTGCGGCGGACGCTCATCGAGTGGCTGCGCGAGCTGCTGAACGGCCCCTGGGACGACGCCTACTGCGAGCGGCGGCGACGCATCGGCGACGCCCACATGCTCGTCCACCTGCCGCAGGCGTTCATGTTCACGAGCATGAACCTGCTGCGCCATGACCTCCTCGACATCGCGGGGCGGGCGCTGGCGGGCGAGCCCCTCGAGCGCACCCGCACGGCGCTCCTGCGCATCATGGACATCGACCTGGCGCTGATGGTCGGCGCGTACATGGAGGTGCACGAGCAGGCCCACCTCGCCGATCTGCGCGAGCTGATCATCTCGCGGCTGCCGACGCCGGTGGTGATCTTCGACCGTGAGCAGCGCGTGCTCTCGATGGCGGACCCCTCGGGCCTCTTGCGTCCCGGCGAGACGTTCACCGACGTCATCCCCGCGGCCATCATCGAGGCGGCGGCGTTGCCCGCGCGCGTCGTTCGCGCCACCAGCACGCGCCGCGAGATCATCCTGCCCCGCGTCGACGCGACCATCGACGGCGAGGAGCGCTGCTTCCGCGTCACCATCGCGCCGCTCGACCACCCCGTCGCGGAGACGATGATCCACGTCGAGGACCTCACCGAGGTGGTGGCTGCCCAGGCGCGCACGGAGATGGCGGAGCACCTGGCGGAGCTCGGCATGATGGCGGCGAGCATCGCGCACGAGCTCCGCAACCCTTTGGGCGGCATCCGGGCGGCGCTGCAGGTCGTGCGCTCGTCGTTCGCCGACGAGGACCCACGCTCGGACGTGCTCGACAAGGTGCAGGAGCAGACGGTGCGCCTCGGGTCCCTCGCCGCCGACCTCTTGAGCTTCGCGCGCCCGCTCGAGCCCAAGCCGCGGCGCCTCCGTCTGCGGGTCGTCCTCGACGCCATCAAGAACGCCGAGCCGGGCGCGGTGACGGTGACCGGCGACGGCTTCGCGCTGGGCGACGCGGCGCTCCTCACGCAGGTGCTCTTGAACCTCGTCCAGAACGCGACGCAGGCGGGCGCCTCCGAGGTGCAGGTGTCGGCCGACGGCCCACGCGTCCAGGTCGTCGACAACGGCCCCGGCATCGAGGCCGCGCTCCGGCAGCGGGTCTTCGAGCCCTTCTTCACCACCAAGACCCGCGGGACCGGTCTCGGCCTCCCCATCGCGCGCAAGCTCGTCGTGTCCATGGGCGGGACGCTCGACCTGTGCGCCTCCCCTCTCGGCGGCGCCGGCTTCCTGTTGTCGCTGCCGGAGCCCTGACGCGCCGCTGGCACGGAGGTTGGATAGCTCGACGTGGAGGCACGATGACGTTCCAGCTCAAAAGCATCCTCGTTCCCGTCGCCGTCGGCTCCGCCGATGATGTGGTCGTCGCGGAGCACCTCGTGGACGCGGCGTGCGAGCTGGCGAAGCTCCAGGGCGCCAAGATCACCCTCGTGTACGTCGACGCTCCGCGCATGGCGCTGGTGCCGCTCGACACCGGGGGCGCGTCGCCGGCGGCGTATCAGGCCATGGCGGAGGTCTGGGAGGCGAACCGCGGCGCGGCCATCGCCAACCTCGAACGGCTGCGCACGCGCGTGAACGAGGCGAAGGTCCCGGTCGCCATCGACGTCGTCGAGCCCACCGAGGGCCCCGGCGAGACCATCGCCGAGATCGCCAGGGAGAGGAACGTCGACCTCGTCGCGTTGGCGTCCCACGGCCGCCGCGGCATCAAGCGGCTCTTCCTCGGCAGCGTCGCCGAGCGTGTGGCGCACCTCGCGGATGCTCCCGTGCTCATCCTGCGCACCGCCGACCTCCACTGAGGGGGGGGGCGTGCTCGACATCGACAATCGCTCCGCCCACCTCGCCGGCGCCTCCGTGCGCGAGCGGGAGAGCGAGACGGACTTCATCGTCGACCGCTACCACAGCGCCTTCAGGGACGAGCTCCGCTTCCTGTTCGCCCTGCTGCGATCGCGACCGCGCGACGACGGGCTCGGCGAGGCCGTCGCCCGCCTCGCCTCCCGGCTCGCGTCGCACCACGCCCTCCAGGAGCTGCGCATCTTCCCGGCCTACGAGGCCAACATCCCGTGCGGCCCGGGCATGCTCGACGCCTGGACCCGCGACGAGATCGAGCTGTATCGCGCCGTCGACGCCTTGCGCGACGCCTGCCGCATCGACGTGGAGCCGGCGCTCGTCGCGCGCGCGCAGGGCCTCGCCGACGCCGTGCGTGATCACCTGCGAGTCGAGAGCCAGCTCCTCGGCCCGTGGGTGCAGGCGCCCGACGACGCCGTGCCGTGAGGCTCAGCGCGCGCGCGCGGCCGCGTACAAGACCGCAGCGTGAAACGACGAGCGCACCAGCGGGCCGGCGGCGACGCCGGCGAAGCCGAGGGCGAGGGCGTCGCTGGCCAGGTCCTCGAAGGACGTCATGTCGGCGTAGCGCATGACCGGCGCCGCCCGCGGCGACGGCCGCAGGTATTGTCCGACGGTGACGATGTCGACGTCGACGGTGCGCAGGTCGATGAGGGTGTCGACGGCCTCGTCGTCGGTCTCGCCGAGGCCGAGCATCAAAGACGACTTGGTCACGATGTCCGGCGCGATCTCCTTCACGGTGCGCAGGACGTCGAGCGAGCGCGCGTACCCCGCGCGCCGGTCGCGGATGCCCGACGTGAGGCGCGCCACAGTCTCGATGTTGTGGGCGAAGACGTCGGGGCCGGCGGCGAGGACCGTCTCGAGGAGCCGCGGGTCACCGTCGAGGTCGGGGCTGAGGAGCTCGACGAGGGCGCCGGTCTCGCGCACGGCGACGACGCAGGCGGCGAGGTGCGCGGCCCCGCGGTCCTCGAGGTCGTCGCGATCGACGCTGGTGAGGACGACGTACTCGAGGCCGAGCTTCGTCACGGCCGCGGCGACGCGCGCGGGCTCGTCGGCCTCCGGCGGCGGCGGACGCGCGGCCTTCTTCACGTGGCAGAAGCGGCAGCCGCGGGTGCAGGTGTCGCCGGCGAGGAGGAACGTGGCCGTGCCCTCGCTCCAACAGGTGCCTTGGTTCGGGCAGCGGGCGGACTCGCAGATGGTGGAGAAGCCGCCGAGGGCGTCGCGCACGAAGGCGACGCGCTCGTCCGACGGGGCCGGCGCGGAGAGGACCGGGAGCTCCCTCATGCGTGCGCGCGCTCCTCGAGGTACGCGACGGCCGTCTTGAGCGTGCGCAGGCGGCTGTAGTCGGACTCGGGGACGTCGATGCCGAGCCGCTCGTGGATGCCGACGACGACGTTCAGAAAGTCCATGGAGTCGAGGTCGAGCTCCTCGCGCAGGTCGGCGTCGGGCGGAATGCTCGTGGCCTCGGGCGCGACGGCGCGCACGGCGGCGATGACGGCAGCTTCGATGGAGTCGGTCACGGTTCCTCCGGGTGCTCGAGGCGCATGGCGACGTCACGCAGAAAGAGCGCGCCCGCGTGGCCGTCGCTGACGCGGTGATCGGCGGCGACGCTGATGCTTGCGACGGAGCGGACCTCGACCTTGCCGTCGACGACCCAGGGGCGCGGCACGATGCTGCCGACACCGACGATGGCCACCTGGGGCGGTTGGATGACGGGGACGAGCGCCTCGACGCCGGTGTCACCGAGGCTCGTGAGGGTGATGGTCCCCGACGTCATCTCGCTGCCGCGCAGGCCGCCGGCGCGGACACGGCGGACGATGTCGGCGATGTCCCTCATCAGCGCGTCGACGTCCTTCTTGTCGGCGTCGAAGATGCAGGGCGCGATGAGGCCGCCGCCGCGCATGGCGGTGGCGAACCCGAGGTTGACGCGCTCGCTCGGCGCGTGCCCGTCGACGTACGTGCCGTTGAGGGCCGGGTGGTCGGCGGCGGCGAGCGCGACGGCGCGGGCGTAGAGCACGGCGAGCAGCAGCCGGTCGGTGACGGCGCGCTTGTCGTTCGCGGCCTTGAGCCACGCGAGCGCGTCAGTCATGTCGACAGTTTCGAATAGATAGTAGTGAGGGATCTCCCGCTTGGAGCGCGCCATGGCCGCCGCGATGGCCCTGCGAATCGACGGGACCTCCTCGCGCGCCGGCGGGGCGGGCGCTGCCTCGATCGCCGTCGGCGGCGCGGGGGCGGCCGGGCCGCTGGCGGCGAGGACGTCGGCGACCGTGATGCGGTCGCCGTGGGAGGGGACGACGTGGGCGAGATCGACGCCGAGCTCCGCAGCCCGTCGCTTGGCGAGCGGCGTCGCGTGCGGCCGAACGTCGTGAGCGGCTGCGCCGGGCTCGCCGGCGGGAGCGCGGTCGCCCCCGGGGCGGGCGTCACGCGCGCCGGTGCACCGTCGTCGTGGGGCGGGGGCGTACCCGCCGCGGGCGCCGCACCCGCCGGCAGCGTCTCGACGTGCAGGCGCGCGATGGGCGTGCCCACCGTCACCTGCGCGCCCTCCTGCACGAGGACGCTTTGCAGCGTGGCGTCCTCGAAGCACTCGACGTCGATAAGCCCCTTGTCGGTCTCCACCTGCACGATGAGGTCGCCGCGGTGGAGCGCGGCGCCGGGCTTCTTCAGCCAAGCGACCACGCGGCCCTTGTTCATGTCCGCGCCGAGCGACGGCATCTTGAAGTCGATGTCAGGCACCGCAAGCCTCCCGCGCCGCGCGCACGATGTCGTCCACCTGGGGGAGCGCCGCCTGCTCGAGGTGCGCCGGGTACGGGATGGGCGTCTCCTGCGTGCAGATGCGCACCGGCTTGGCGTCGAGCTCGTCGAAGGACAGCTCCGTGATGCGCGCGATGACCTCCGCCGCGAGGCCCACGCTCCGCCAGCCCTCGTCGACGACGATGGGTCGGTGCGTGCGCGTCACGGTGGCGGCGATGGCGTTGTCGTCGAGCGGCCGCAGCACGCGCAGGTCGAGGACGTCCGCCTCGATGCCGTCCTTCGCCAGCACCGACGCTGCCTCGAGGCACTTGTACAGGCACGCCCCCGACGTGATCAGCGAGACGTCCTTGCCGAGCCTGCGCAGGCGCGCGCGGTCGATGTCGACGGGCCCCGCGGGCAGCTCACCCTCCATGTTGTAGAGGCCGGCGTGCTCGAAGATGAGCACCGGGTCTCGCTCCTTCATCGCGGCCGGCAACATCCAGCGCGCGTCTTCGAGCGTCGCCGGCACCAGCACGCGCAACCCGGGGACGTGAGAGAACCAGCCCTCGAAGCTGTGGCTGTGCTGCGCCGCGAGCTGGCGGCCCGCGCCCGTCGCCATGCGGATGACCACGGGGCACTCCACCTGTCCGCCCGACATGTGTCGCAGCGTCGCCGCGTTGTTCACGATCTGGTCGAGCGCGAGCAACGCGAAGTTGCACGTCATGACCTCGGCGATCGGGCGCATGCCGCCCATGGCGGCGCCGATGCCCGCGCCGACGATGGCGGACTCGGACAGCGGCGTGTCGCGCACGCGCTCGGGCCCGAGCTCGGCGAGGAGCCCCTTGGTCACCGCGTAGCAGCCGCCGTAGGAGCCGACGTCCTCGCCCATCAGGAACGCCTTGGGGTCGTCGAGGAGCGCCTGGCGAATGGCCTGCTTGCAGCACTCACGGTACGTCGTCGTCGTCATGGCCGCTCCTCTCCCGCGTCGGGCGGCGAGCCCGCGCCCGGAGATCGGGGTGCCACCACGTGCTTGAGGAGGTCGCTCACGGGCTCCCAGGTGCCGGCCTCCGCGAAGCGCACGGCCTCGTCGAGCTCCCGCTCGATGCCCGTCTCGATCTCGCGGATCACGGCGTCGCCGAGCTCCGCGGTCGCCTTCTTCAGCACCACCAGCGGGTCGCGCTCCTTCCAGCGCTCGATCTCCGCCTTGTCGCGGTAGAGCTGCGCGTCGAACATCGAGTGCGCGCGGAAGCGATAGGTGCGCATCTCGAGGAACACCGGCGCGCCCGCGCGCACCTCGGGGATCGCGCGCTCCGCCGCCGCCAACACCGCCGTGATGTCCATGCCGTCCACGGTCTCGGCTCGAACCCGGTAGCTGCGCGCCTTGGCCGCAAGGTCCTGCTGGGACTCGTCGATCTCGAGCGCCGAGCCCATCGCGTAGAGGTTGTTCTCGCAGACGAAGAGCACCGGCAGCCGCCACAGAGACGCCAGGTTCAACGACTCGTGGAACTCACCCTCGGCGACGGCGCCTTCACCGAAGAAGCACGCCGTCACGCGGGGGCGCTTCTGCATCTTGTCGGCGAGAGCAAGGCCGACGGCGATGGGCAAGCCGCCGCCGACGATGGCGTTGCCGCCGTAGAAGTGGCGGCCGACGTCGAAGACGTGCATGGAGCCGCCGCGCCCGCCGCTCACGCCCTCGCGCTTGCCGAAGAGCTCGGCCATCAGGCGGTCGGCGGGGACGCCGCGGGCGAGCGCCTGCCCGTGGTCACGGTACGTGGCGACCACGGCGTCGTCGTCGCCGAGCGTGCGGCAGACGCCGACGGCGACCGCCTCCTGCCCGTCGTAGAGGTGGAGGAAGCCGCGGATCTTGCCCGCGCTGTAGAGTTCCGCCGCGCGGGCCTCGAAGCGGCGGATGCGCGCCATCTCCCGGTACAGCTCCACGGGGGTCATGACTTGCCCTCGAGCGTCGACGTGTCGCCCTCGGGGAGCCCCAGCTCGCGCGCGCGCAGCAGGCGCCGCATGATCTTGCCGCTGCGGGTCTTGGGGAGGTCGGCGACGATGTCGATCTCCTTGGGCGACACCGCCGGCCCGAGGCGCTTGCGCGCGAAGCCGAGCAGGTCCGTCCGCACGTCGTCACCGGCGGGCGTTCCGGGCTTCAACACCACGAACGCCTTGAGCACGTTGCCCGCGATGGGATCCGGCTTGCCGATGACCGCGGCCTCCGCCACGGCCGCGTGCTCCATCAGCGCGCTCTCGACCTCGAACGGGCCCACCAGGTGGCCCGACGTCTTTACGACGTCGTCGGCGCGCCCGACGAACCAGAAGTAGCCGTCGTCGTCCCTGCGCGCGAGGTCGCCGCTCAGGTACCAGCCGCCGGCGAAGCACTTGTCGTAGCGCGCCTCGTCGTGGAGGTAGCCGCGGAACATCGAGGGCCAGCCGCGCTTGAGCGCGAGCTCACCCTCGCCATTGCCTGCGACGACCTCGACGACGTCGCCGTCGCGGCGGACGATGGCGGCCTCGACGCCGGGGACGGGCTTTCCCATGGACCCGGGCTTGATGGGCATCGACGCGAAGTTCGCGATCATGATGCCGCCCGTCTCCGTCTGCCACCAGTTGTCGTGGAACGGCAGCCCGAGCACGTCATTGCCCCACCACACGGCCTCCGGGTTGAGCGGCTCACCGACGCTGCCGGCGAAGCGCAGCGCGGAGAGATCGAAGCGCGCCGGCAGCTCGGGCCCCGCCTTCATCAACATGCGGATCGCCGTGGGCGCCGTGTACCAGACGCTGACCTTCTGCTCGGCGAGGATGCGGTACCAGCGCTCGGCGTCGAAGTCGGCCGCGTCGATGATGGAGGTCACGCCGCACGTGAGCGGCGCGATGATGCCGTAGGACGTGCCGGTGACCCAGCCGGGATCGGCGGTGCACCAAAAGACGTCGTCGTCGTGCAGGTCGAGGACGAGCCGGCCCGTGAGGTGATGGACCACCACGGCCTCGTGGACATGCACCGCCCCCTTGGGCGTGCCGGTGGTGCCGCTCGTGAAGTGGAGCAGCGCGGGCTCGCTCTTGTCGGTGGCCGGGATCTCGAAGCGAGCGTCCGCGCGCGCGAGCAGCCCGGGCAGCTCCTCGTCGACGATGATGACGTGCTCGAGCGTCGGCACCTGGTCACGCACCACGCGGACCTTGCGCTCGTACAGCCGCCGGGTGGTGACGAGCACCTTGGCCTCGCCCTTCTGCAGACGCGTGGCGAGCGGCTCCGGGCCGAACTGCGAAAACAGCGGGGAGAACACGCTCTTGTTCTTGAGCGTGCCGATCGCCGCCGTGTACAGCTCCGGCGCGCGCCCGAGCAGCGCGAAGACGGCGTCGCCGGGGCCGACGCCGAGGCTCCGCAGCGCGTTGGCGAAGCGGTTGCTCTGTTCGGCGAGGGCGGCGTAGGTGACGTCGACGGCGGCGCCGTCCTTTTCGATGAAGCGCAGGGCGACCTTGTGCGCGAGCGGCCCCGCGGCGTGCCTGTCCACGGCCTCGTACGCGATGTTCAGGCCGCGACCGCCGGGGAGGCCGCTGATGCCGGAGGTCCAGCGGACGTCGGCGCGGAGGCGCTCGATGTCCGGCGCGTTGGGGGAAACGCGCATGCGCGCGCGACTCTTTTCGATGAGCGCAGGTCTCGTCATGCCGCGCGTGGATCGAGATTCGTGCCAGCGCGCGGCGGAGCCCCTGCCTGCGCTCTGCGCGCGGCCTTGTGGCGGCCCACACAGCAAGCGTGCGGTCGCGCACCACGCCGCGCGGCCCGCCGGACGGGCACGCGCCCCAGGCGGCGCGGTGGCGGCCCGATCGTTGCTTTCAGGGCCGGAGGCAGGAGGACCGCATGAGCATCGTCGTCGCCACCGACTTCTCCGACAGCGCCCGCGTCGCCGCCGACGTCGGCGCGCGCATCGCCAAGGCGCTCGACGAGCCTTTGATCCTCGTGCACGCCCAGGAGCACGGCGACGACGGCGGCGTCCGCGCCCGCGCGCGCCTGGCCGAGGAGGTCGACCGCGTCGCCGACTTCGGGCCGCGCCAATGCGAGGCCATGCTGCGCTCGGGACCGATCGTGCCGGCGCTGCGGGCGGCGGTGGAGGCCCTGGCGCCGCGCATCGTCATCGTCGGGGCGCAGGGCGCGGCGGTGCGGGGGGTCCTCGGGACCGTCGCGAGCGCGCTGGCGGCGCGCGTGCCGTCACCGGTGCTGGTGGTGCGCGACGGCGCGCGGCTGGTGCGCTTCTTCGACGAGCAGAAGACGCTGCGGGCGCTCCTGCCCTACGCCCTCGACGCGAGCTCGCAAGCGGCGCGCGACGCGTTCATCGAGGTGGCGCGCCTCGGCAAGGTGCAGGGGATCGTCGCGCACTTCTCCTTCCCGCCCGCGGGTCAAGGCCCGCTCGCCTCGGACGTGCGCTCCTTCCTCGCCCGCGACGTGAAGGAGAGCCTCGGGGACGTCCCCGGCGCACACATCGTGGTGCGAGACAGCTACGGCGCGCTCGACGGGCACATCTGCGACCTCGCGGGCGAGATGGACGTCGACTTGATCGTCGTCGGCACGCACCAGCGGCGCCACGTTGATTGGGTGACCGAGGGCTCCATCGCGGGCGGCGTCCTCAAGCACGCCCCGGTGAGCGTCCTCGTGGCCCCGCTCGTGCGCTGACGATCAGCCGACGGCTGCCGGCAACCAGAGCGTGAAGCGGGCGCCGCCCTCCGGGGGCGACGCCACCTTCAGCGTGCCGCCGCGGCGCTGGGCGAGCTCCTTCACCATGGCGAGGCCGAGGCCCGTGCCCTCCTTGCCCTTGGTGGTGAAGAAGCTCTCGAAGATCTTGTCGCGCAGCTCGTCGGGGACGCCGGGGCCGTCGTCGATGACCTCGACTGCGGCGCCGCCGTTGTTCTCGCGCAACACCACGGTGACGGTGCCGCCGCAGTCGGCGACGGCGTCGATGGCGTTCAGCACGAGGTTGGTCACGGCGGCGACGGCGTCGGCGATCTCGACGCGCACGCGGGGCGCCTCGTGCGCCTCCACGACGAGGGCCACCGCGTTGGCGGCCTGCGCGGCGCGGGGCCGGCACAGGCCCACGGCGTCGTCGATGATGCTGTGCAGACCGGTGAGCTCGCTCTCGTCATCCGCGCCGAGCTTGCTGAACGCGCGCAGGCGCTCGACGATGCCGAGCCCCGTCTGCAACGGCCGCCGCATCCCCTGCACGCGCTCCGTGAACGCGGCGACGTCGTAGTTGCCGCGCGACAGGACCTCGATCTGCATGAGCAGCGGGCCGACGACGTTCTTGAGGTCGTGGGCGATGCCGGCCGCCATGCCGCCGATGGCCCGCAGCTTCTCCGCATGCCCCAGCGCGCGGCGCGACGCCTTGAGCTCCTCGTAGGCGCGCTCGAGCTCCTCACGCTCCTTGGCCCGCAGCAGCGTCGAGGCCGTGATGTCGACCACGGCTGCCGCGAGGCTCATCTGCTCGTCGTCCACCATGGAGCCGGGGTCGAACAGGACGAGCACCCCGTACAAGCCGCCGCCGGCGACGAGCGGGAGCTGCTCGACCGCGGCGAAGCGCCCCTGGGCACACGCGAGGAAGTGCTCGCCGAGCGGCGCACCGAGGTCGTCGAGGGCTACCCCGATGGTGCTGGTGTCCCCGAACCCTCGCTGCGCCACCACCCCGGGCCGCCCCTGCTCGTCGAGCTGCACGAGGACGGCTGCGGCGGCCGCCAGGAGCTCGACGGCCGTGTCCACGAGCAGCGTCTGCAGCTCGGTGGAGGTCGGCGCCGTCGCGAGGAGCCTCGCGAAGCGAGCCAGGGCATCAATTGAACGAGACACTGCTTCGGTTACCTGCCTATTTCGCATATGACACGGGCGTCCAGCAGGCAAGCACAGGAGATCCCGTGGCCGAGCCCGATTACATGGTCTTGTTGAAGCTCGACGAGGCCGAGCTGCAGAGCCGTCGTGCTTTTTTCGAGATCACCGACGAGGACCTCGCCCTGCTCGCGTCGATGCACGGCTTCGCCGAGAAGCACATGGACGAGTTCGTCCAGGAGCTCTACGTTCTCATCCTCGGCCACGCGGAGTCGCGCCGCGCGTTCCCCAACGACAGCGTGCTGCGGCACGTGCAGCGCGCGCAAAAGGAGTATTTCCTCGGCGTCTTCGCGGGCAAATGCGACCTCAACTACGTCGAGAATCGCTTGCGCATCGGCATCGCCCACGAGCGCGTGGGCATCGCGCCCAAGTGGTACATCGGCGCGTACGGCCGCTACCTGCGGCTGCTCCTCGCCCGGCTCGTCCGCGACGTCCCCGAGCCCGGCATGGCCCACAAGGTCTTCGCCGCCGCCACCAAGCTCATCGCGTTCGACATGGCCCTGGCCATGGACACGTACATCGCGGCGCAGCTCGACACCATCAATCGCCACCAGGCCGCCATCCGCGAGCTGTCCACGCCGGTCATCCAGGTGCACGCCAAGGTGCTGCTGCTCCCTCTCGTCGGCACCGTCGATACGCAGCGAGCGGAACAGGTGATGGAGGCCGTGCTCACCAAGGTGGTCGAGCACCAGGCCGCCGTCGTCATCACCGACATCGCCGGCGTCGCCGTCGTCGACACCAAGGTCGCCGACCACCTCCTGCAGACCACGGAGGCGGTCCGCTTGCTGGGCGCCGAGAGCATCCTGACGGGCATCTCGCCGCTGGTCGCCAAGACCATCGTCAAGCTCGGCATCGACATCACCGCGATGCACACGAGGAGCCGCCTGGCCCAGGGGATCGAGCTCGCGCTGCAACTCGTGCGGGAGCGCGGGGAGGACGCGTGAGCCCCATCCCGATCCTCCGGGTCGGCGGCTCGCTGCTCGTGACGGTGCAGGTCGATCTGAAGGACACGCTCGCCGACGCGTTCCAGGAGGACGTGCTGAGGGCCCTAGACGCTTCGGACGCCTCCGGCCTCGTCATCGACATCACCGGCCTCGACTTCGTCGACAGCTACGTCGCGCGCGTGCTCGCTGAGACCGGCAAGATGGCCAAGCTCATGGGGGCGAACACCGTTCTCGTCGGCATGCGGCCCACGGTGGCGGCCACGCTCGTGCGCATGGGCTTTCACATGGAGGGCGTGACGACCGCCCTCGACGTCGACGCCGGCCTCCTGCGCCTCGACAAGCTTCGGTCCGAGGAGCGATGACCGCGACGGTCCTTTCCGAGGAGAACCTGCCCATCTCGTGCGAGGATGACGTCGTCGTCGTTCGCACCAAGGCGCGCGAGCTTGCCGAGCGCGTCGGCTTCAATCCGTTCGCCACCGCCGCCATTGTCACCGCCACGTCCGAGCTCGCGCGCAACGCCTGGCGCCACGCGCGGACCGGCACCGCGCTCGTGTGCGTCATCGAAGAGCGCGGACGCACGGGCGTGCGTGTCGACGTCGACGACCGGGGCCCGGGCATCGCCGACCTCGAGCGCGCGCTCGCCGGGGGCAATTCCACGGTGCGCAGCCTCGGCCTCGGCCTCGCGGGAAGCAGGCGCCTGGCGGACGACTTCTCCATCGAGTCCGTCGTCGGCAAGGGCACCCACGTGAGCTTCACCAAGTGGAAGCGTCGCTGATCGACGTCTGGCTCCCCGAGCCAGACGTCCTGATCCTCGACGAGGCTTCCGTGGCGGTGGCGCGCGAGCGCGTGCGCGCGGTGGCGAAGGAGGCATCCCTGCCGGTGCTCCTCGGTGAGACCATGGCGCTCGTCGCCAGCGAGCTCTTGCACAACCACCTGCGCCACGCCTCGGGCGGCCGCTTCCTCGTCCGCGTCATCGAGAGGGACGGTGTGCGCGGGCTGGAGGTCATCGCCGCCGACCGCGGCGCCGGCGTCGAAGACCCGGCCGCGGCCATCGAGGGCGCGCACGCGCGGACGAGCACGAAGCCGTCGAGCCTGGGCGCCGGCCTGGGCGCCGTGTTCCGCTTGAGCGACGAGGTCGACGTCGACATTCGCGTCGGCGAGGGCACCTGCATCCGCGCGCGCAAGCTCGAGCAGCCGCCGCGCTTTCGCTCGGAGGTGGGCATCTACGCGCGGCCCTGCCCCGGCGAGCGCACCTCCGGCGACGACGCCCTGTTCGTGCGCGACGGCGGTTGTCTCGCGCTCGTCGTCGCCGACGGGCTCGGCCACGGCACCAAGGCGCGGACGGGGGCGGCGCGGGCGGCGGCCCTCGCGAGCGTGTCGCGCGCGCCCGACGAGACGCTCCAGGAAGCGGAGCGCGCCCTGCAGGAGACGCGCGGCGCCACCGTCGCCGTGATGCGCCACCAGCCACAGGCCGGGACGCTCGAGCACGCCGGCATCGGCGACGTCGCTGCGCGCGTGGAGTGCGGACGCAAGACCGTGGGGCTCCCCGGCCAGGCGGGCACGGTCGGCGTCGGCCGCATGCGCGGCAAGCGCATCCGCCTGGAGTCGGTGCCCGTCGACGCGGGCGACTTCGTCATCGTCACCACCGACGGCGTGGCCTCCGCGGGCGGCGCCGAGCGCGTCGGCCTGCGCCACCCCATCCTCGCGGCCCACGCCCTCGTCGCCGGCTACGGCCGCAACACCGACGACGCCCTCGCCGCCGTCGCGCGCCTCGCCTGACCACCCCGTGAGGACTCACAGGCCGAGCGAGCGCAGGGTCGCGTCGACGTCGGCCACGTAGCCGCCGCCGAAGAGCCGCACGTGCACCATCAGCGGCCACAGCCGGTACACGCGCGCGCGAACGTCGCGTCCCGGGCGCGGCGGGCGCCGCTCGAAGTAGGCGGGCCAGAACGCGCCGTCGGCGCCGAAGAGGTCGAGCAGCGAGAGATCGAGCTCGGCGTCGCAGAAGCAGGGCGCGGGATCGACGAGGGCGACGACGTCGCCGCCCTTGCACAGCACGTTGCCGCTCCAGAGGTCGCCGTGGACGAGGCGCGGGCGATCCGGGGCGTCGATGACCTCGTCGATGCGCCTCGCGAGCGCCTCGAGCCGCCGCGCGAGCGGCGGCGGGAGAGCGTCGACGAAGGCGAGCAGCCGATGCTCGGCGAAGAACGCCGGCCACGAGGCGGTCCACGGGTTTCGCTGCACCAGCCCGCCGATGGCGGTGTCCTCTTCGAAGCCGAAGCGGGCCGCCGTGACGTCGTGCAACCTGTCGAGCACGGCCGCCAGCGACACCGGCGCGCCCGGCCGCCCATCGACGCGCTCCATCACCAGCGCGCGCGCGGTGACCGCCACGACGCGCGGCACCGGCGCGTGCGCCGCGAGGAAGCGCAGCGTGCGCGCCTCGAGCTCCGTGGCTGACGGCCCCTCGTGGCTCCCTCGAGGGCGCTCATCGAGCTTGGCGACGAGGCCGTCCACCTCGAGGACGGGGCCGGTGTGTCCGTGCGCGAGCGTGCGCCACGCGCCCGGCGGGCGACCGAGGGCCTCGGCGAGGGCCCCGCCGATGGATGCGGCGCGGGCGTCGTCGCGCATGGCGCACTCTACCGCCGCGCGGCGCGGGCGGCGGACGGCAGGCGCGGCGTCACCGCGTCTCCAAGCACTCGATGGGCTTGAGGCGCGCCGCCTTCACCGCGGGCCACGCCGCCGACGCCACCGTGACGACGACGCCAATGGCGGCGAACGCGATGACCTTCTCCGGGGACAGGTCCGGGTAGATGTGCAGATCGAGCGGGACGCCGCCGGCCTCCATGGCCTGTCCGCCCGCGAGCTTGCTGAAGTCGAGCCCATGGATGGACGCCAGCGCGTTGGCCCCCACGCCGAGCGCGGTCCCCAAAAGCACGCCGCCGACGCCGAGCAGCGACGCCTCGTACACGACGAGCGCGGCGAGCTTCTTCGGCGTGAAGCCGAGCGCGAGCATCACGCCGAGCTCCGGCAGGCGCTCGAGCACGCTCATCAGCACGGTGTTCGTGATGCCCATGGCCACGATCACCGCGATGACGATGAGCAGGATGTAAAGCCCGGCGTTGTCGTAGCGCACCCACTCGGCGAGCTGCGGCAGCGCGCGGTCCCACGACAGCACCTCGACGTCGCGCCCCGCCAGAGCCGTCTTCACCCGCGCCGTCAACGCCGACGCGTCGTGGTAGCTGCGCGTGTGCACCGAGAGCTGCGTGACGTCGCCGTCGAGCGCGAGCAGCTTCTGCGCCGTGGCGAGAGGGACGTGCGCGAAGAAGCCGTCAATCTCGTCGATGCCGACGGAGAAGATGCCCTTCACGTGAAACAGGCGGCTCTCAATCTCGCCGCCCCGCTGCGTCATCAACACCACCTTGTCGCCCACGCTGACGCCGAGCGTCTTCGCGAGGGTCTTGCCGAGGACGATGCCGTCCGGGGCGTCGTCAAGGTAGGTGCCGGCGACGAGCTTGTCGTCGATGTCGTTGACCTGCGCCTCCGGGCCCGGCTGCACGCCCACCAGCGCCACGCCCGACGAGCCGTGCGGCGCGGTGAGCAGCCCCTGGAAGAACACCCGCTCGACGACCACCGCGTCCTTGGGCGCCGTCGCGCGCAAGTGCGCGGCGACGGCGGCGGTGTCGGGCACGACGATGTCCACCTCGCGCTTTTGCTGCCAGCCCCTTCCCTGCACCACGACTTCGCCCGCAGTGGCCTTGATGCCGGCTTCGATCATCTGGCCGTGCGCGCCGTCGGCGAAGCCGCTCGAAAACACGAGGAGCGCCAGGCCGAACGCGATGGCGCTCGACGTGATCAGCGTGCGCCGCGTGTTTCGCAGGAGGTTTCGCACGGCCAGCTTGAGCAACAACCCCATGGCGACCTCAGTGCTGCCTCATCGCCGCCACGGGCTGCAGCCGCGCGGCGCGGATTGCGGGCCAGATGGAGGCGAGGAGGGAGACGATGAGCAGCCCGGCGAGCGTCTCGACGACGCCCTCGATGCGGAACGCGCCCTTGAGCACCGGCGGGAACGAGGCGCCGCCGAAGCTCCAGTCGCCGATGACGCCGGTGAGGTCGAGCCCGTGGTGCACGAGGTATGCGTCGGCGCCGAGCCCGAGCGCCGCGCCGACGACGCCGGCCACGCCGACGAGGACGAGCGTCTCGAGCACCACGAGCGCCACCAGCCGGAGCGGCGTGAGCCCGAGGGCCAACAAGACCCCCAGCTCGCGCGCGCGCTCGAAGACGCTCATCAACATGGTGTTGAGGATGCCGAGGGCCGCCACGCTGAACACGATGAGCAACAACAGACCGTTGCCGAGGTCCTGGATGCTCAACATCTGCGCGATGAGCGGGCTCACCTGACGCCAGGAGCGCACGAGGAGCTTCGGCTCCTCGGGGTGCGCGAGCGCGTACGACGACGCCGCGCCGTTCACCTCCGCGACGAGCTTGTCCACGGAGTCGGCGCTCGCACCGTTCACCGCAATCTCGTGGACGGCGCTGCCGAGGACGAGCAGGTCGCGGGCGTCGTCGATGTGCATGTACGCCGCGCCGCGGTCGGTGATGACGTTGCCGGACTTGAAGACGCCGACCACCTCGTACAGGTCGTTGCCGAGCGAGCCGTCTGCGGCCTGGGTGACGGCCGCGACCTTCTCTCCGAGGCGCGCGTGCAGCGACTCTGCGAGGCCGGAGCCGAGGATGATCTCGTGCCGGGGGCCGGGGGAGAGGTAGCGGCCCTCGGTGATCTTGTCGTCGAGGCGCGACAGCCGCGCTTCGTCCGCCGGCACCACGCCGATGAGCTGAGCGCCCGCGGAGCGCTGCGGGCGCCCGGGGAGATCGTCGACGCTCACGAGCGCGTAGCCGAACACCCGCGCCGACACCGCGCGCGCGTCGGGGAGCTTCGCGATCTTCTGCGCGAGGCCGTCGCCGTCCTCGATGACGTCGCCGAGGGCGCGCTCTCCGGGGAACGCGGGGTTGTGCACCTGCACGTGGCCGATGCCCTCCGTGACCATCTGCTCGAACGCCTGCGCGTAGATGCCGTCGGAGAACGCGATCATGGCGATGCTGCACGCCACGCCGACGGCCATGGCGCCCGACGTGATCAGCGTGCGACGGCGCTGACGCCACACGTTGCGCCACGCGATGCGAACGAGCAGAGGCATCGGCGTCGGCGATGCATCGCCCGTTCCACGGCACACCGCACCGGCGCCCGCGCCGGGAGGGTGCGCGCGTGCCAGGAAGCGCAAGCGCCGGCGCGAGATGGCACAGGCGGCTGACAACGCGCGCCACGGCGGCGCGCCCACACCGGGAAGCGGCGCGCCACGCCGGGAGGCGGCGCGCGCCGCGGGGACGTGCCCGACGCCCACCCTGGCGCCGGGTTTGCACACCCGGGTGCCATGCTCGTCCTCATCGCCGCCGCCTCCGCGAGCCTCGCCGTCGCCGCCCCACGCGCCGGCGGCGAGCGAGACGCCCGGACGATCGTCGCCCACGCCGTCGACGACCTCTACCGGGGCGCGTCCAGCGTCGGCACGCTCGAGATGCACGTGAAGACGAGTCGCTGGGAGCGCACCCTCGAGCTGCAGCAGTGGTCACAGGGCACCGACCGCTCCCTCATCCGCGTGCTCTCGCCGAAGAAGGAGCGGGGCGTCACCACCCTCAAGGTGGGAAAGGACGTCTGGAACTACCTGCCCAAGGTGGATCGCGTCATCAAGGTCCCCGCTTCGATGATGTCCGCGTCGTGGATGGGCAGCCACTTCACCAATGACGACCTCGTGCACGAGTCGCGCTTCGCCGACGACTACGAGCTCGCCGTCCGCGAGCGGCCCACGGCCGCCGACGCGCGCTGGTTGATCGAGGCGACGCCCAAGCCCGACGCCCCGGTTGTCTGGGGCAAGGTGACGTTGGCCGTGAGCGCCGGCGACCTCTTGCCGATCGAGGCGAAGTTCTTCGACGGGCGCGGCGCCCTGGTGCGGACCATCCGCTACAGCGATGTCGAGGACGTCGGCGGCCGCAAGATCCCGATGCGCATGACGCTCATCCCCGCGGACAAGCCGGGCGAGAGCACGGAGGTGGTGTGGAAGACGCTGAGGTTCGACGTGAATCTGCCGGCGAGCACGTTCTCGCTTCAGGCGCTGAAGCGCTGACGGAGGCGCAGCCCGACGTCGTCGTCGAGGGGCTCAGGAAGGACTACGCGCACGGCGCGTTGGCCGTTCACGCGCTCCAGGGCGTCGACCTCGAGCTCGCGCACGGCGACTTCGCCACGCTCATGGGCCCGTCGGGGTCCGGCAAGACCACGCTCCTCAACATCATCGGCGGGCTCGACGCCGCCACCGCCGGCAGGGTCGTCGTCGCCGGGCGCGACCTCGCGACCATGAGCGCCGCGGAGCGCTCGCGCATGCGCCTGCAGCACCTGGGCTTCGTGTTTCAGGCCTACAACCTCCTCCCCGTGTTGACGGCGTTCGAAAACGCCGAGCTGGTGCTCCTGCTGCAAGGCCTCGACAAGGGCGAGCGGAGCAAGCGCGTCACCGCCATGCTCGACGAGGTGGGCCTGAGCGGCTTGTACGACCGCCGCCCCGACGAGCTGAGCGGCGGCCAGCAGCAGCGCGTCGCCGTCGCGCGCGCCATCGTCGGCACACCCGCGCTGGTCCTCGCCGACGAGCCCACCGCCAACCTCGACTCGCAGACCTCGCACGAGCTCATCGACACGATGCGGCGCCTCAACGAGGAGCGCGGCGTGACCTTCCTGTTCGCCACGCACGATCCCCTCGTCATGGAAGGGGCGCGGCGCGTGATCCGGATGAAGGACGGGCATATCGTCGAGGACCATCGAACATGACCCCGGCGGCGCTCCTGGCGCTGCTGCTGGCCGCCGGCGCAGGCGATGACGGTGACGACGTCTTCGAGGCCGGCGCGAACGCGAAGTCCTTCGCCGTCGTCGTCGCCCCCGACGACGCGCTCGGCATCCCCAATCCGCTGTTCGTAGGCGCGGCGTTCGGCCGCCTGAAGCTCGCGCTCCACGGCGGCGACATCGTCGACGGCTCGCTGCAGCCGGTGCTCGTGGCGCAGACGCCGCTGTCCGGCGCCGGCACCGCTCTCACCGGCCTCGGCGGGAGCAGCGAGCGCGCGCAGGTCGTGGACCTCGCGTGGCGCGCCCACGGCGGCGCGCTGTCCCTGTCCGTGGATCGCGCGAGCCTGACGGCGCACGTCCCCCACGCCGACGTCACGCTCGGGCGCCAGGCGGTCTCCTTCGGCCGCGGCGTGTTCTTCACGCCGATGGACCTGGTGGCGCCGTTTTCGCCCGCGGCGCTCGACCGCGAATACAAGCCCGGCGCCGACGCCGCCCGCGCCGACGTCTACTTCGGCACCTCCGGGGCGCTCACCGCCGTGGCCGTGTACGGCGGCGCGTGGGCGCTCGACGAGAGCATCTTCGCGGCGCACCTGCGGGCCACCGTCAGGGGGATCGATCTCGGCGCCTTCGCGGCCGGCGCCTACGGCGACACCGTGCTCGGCGCCGACGCCGCCGGCGACGTCGCGGGCGTCGGGCTCCACGGCGAGGCGACCGCGACGCTGCCGCACGACGGCGGGCGCGCGTTCCTGCGCGCCACCGCCGGCGCCACCACGCAGCTCCCTGCCAACGCAGAGCTCGTCGTGGAGGCGTACCTGCAGACCCTCGGCGCGACGTCGCCCGCGGGGTACCTCGCCGTCGCCCGCAGCGCACGGGCGGCCCGCGGCGAGCTCTGGCTCCTCGGCCGCGTGTACGCGGCCGCGCTCCTGTCGTGGCAGGTGACGCCGCTCGTGCGACCGGCCGCGTTCGCCCTCGCCAACCTCGAGGACGGCAGCGCGCTCCTCGGGCCGAGCCTGTCCTGGTCCGTCGCCGACGACGTCGAGCTCGTGCTCGGCGCGGAGGTGCCGGTCGGCGCGCGGCCGGCCATGACCCCGTCGGGTCCGGCGCCGCGCAGCGAGCTCGGGCTGTACCCGACGCTCGCCTTCGGCGAGCTCTCCGTTGACCTGTGAGCGCGGCGGTCTGGGCGGCCGTGAACAGCCGCGTGAAAGGCGGCGCGACGCCGGCGCATTTGCCACGGGGCGCCGCGTCCCTGCGCACACCCTCGAGCTCCCGGCCCGGTCGGGCGCTGGACGTGGCGAGGCGGGAGCGCAGCGCCGGCGGGCACGCTCTTCGCTATTTGCGGACCCATGTGCGGCATCGCTGGCATCTGGGATCGCGACGAGGCTCCTTCCCGTGATCGGCTGCGCGCCATGATCGGCGCCATCGCCCACCGCGGCCCCGACGGCGACGGCATCCGGATCGATCCCCCTTGCGGACTGGCGCACGCACGGCTGGCCATCATCGACCTCGCCGGCGGCGCCCAACCCATGGTCGACGGCGACCTCGCCGTCACCTTCAACGGCGAGATCTTCAACTTCGTCGAGCTGCGGCGCGAGCTGGAGGCACGCGGGCGCGTCTTCACCACCACCAGCGACACCGAGGTCATCCTCCACGCGTACGCAGCCTGGGGCGACGCGTGCGTCGAGCGCATGAACGGCGACTTCGCGTTCGCGCTGTGGGACCGCGCCCGCCGACGCCTGTTCTGCGCGCGCGACCGCGCCGGCGTGCGGCCGTTCTTCTATACGAAGACGAGTCACGGCCTCGTGTTCGCGTCGGAGGTGCGGGCGCTGTTCGCCGCGGGCGTCCCCGCGGCCTTCGATCCCCTCGGCCTCAGCGAGGTGTTGACGTTCTGGAACGCCCGCGCGCCGCGGACGGTGTGGCGCGGCGTGCAGGAGCTGCCGCCGGGCTGCACGTTGCTCGCCGACGACGACGGCGTCCGCGTCGCGCGCTATTGGCAGCTCGACTATCCGGCCGCGCGCGACGTCGCGCACCGGCGGGACGACGGCGACCGGGGCGATCTCGATGGGGCCGACGCGCGCGCCGCCGACGAGCTCCTCGCGCTGCTCGACGACGCCACCCGCATCCGGCTGCGCGCCGACGTGCCCGTGGGCGCGTACCTCTCGGGCGGCCTCGACTCCTCCGTGATCTCCGCGCTCGCGGCGCGGCACGTGCCGGCGTTGTCGACGTTCTCGGTGACGTTCGAGGAGCGGGAGTTTGACGAGAGCGCCTACCAGAACGTCGTGGCGCGCGCCCTCGGCACCGCGCATCACACCGTCATGATGAAGAACGGCGACGTCGCCGCGTCCTTCGCCGACGTCGTCCGCGCCGCCGAGACCCCGCTCCTGCGCACCGCTCCTGCGCCGCTTTTGAAGCTCGCCGCGCTCGTGCGCGACTCGGGGATGAAGGTGGTGCTCACCGGCGAGGGCGCCGACGAGATGCTCGGCGGCTACGACATCTTCAAGGAAGCGAAGATCCGCCGCTTCTGCGCCCGACAGCCTTCGTCCGCGCTGCGCCCGCTGCTCCTGCAGCGGCTCTACCCGTGGATGCCGTCGTTGAAGACGCAGCCGGCGGCGTTCCTGCGCGCGTTCTTCTCCACCGGCGACGTCGACGACCCGCTCTACTCCCACCTGCCCCGCTGGCGCATGGCGTCGTCCTTGCGCGGCCTCCTCTCGCCCGACCTCGCTCGCGAGGTGGGCGGCTACGACCCGCTGCAGGCGCTCCGGGACGAGCTGCCCGCGCGCTTTTCGTCGTGGGAGCCGCTCGCCCAGGCGCAGTACCTCGAGGCCACCACGTTCCTGCCCGGCTACCTGCTGTCGTCGCAGGGCGATCGCGTGGCGATGGCGCACGCGGTGGAGGGGCGCTTCCCGTTCCTCGACGTCCGCGTCATCGAGCGCGCCGCGCAGATGCCGGCGCGACAGAAGATGCGGGTGCTTGACGAGAAGTACCTCTTGAAGCGCGCCGCGCGGGGTCTGGTGCCCGACAGCGTGATCGCGAGGACCAAGCAACCGTACCGCGCGCCGGACGCGCAGGCCTTCGCCGCGCTCACCCGCATCTTCGACGGCGTCCTCGCGCCGGATCGCATTCGCGCCGCCGGCGTCCTCGACGGGGAGGTGGTCCAGCGGCTCGTGGACCGGGTTCGCCGCGCCGGCTCCGCCAGCGCCAGGGACGGCATGGCGCTCAGCTTCGCCGTGTCGACGCAGGTGTGCTTCGACACCTTCATCCAGAGGGAAACATGAACCAGATCGCCGATCGCGTCAGCGAGTTCATCATCGCCAACCTGCTCCTCGGGAGGCAGAGCGACCTCGCCGCCACGCCGAGCTTCCTCGAGGCGGGCATCATCGACTCCACCGGTGTGCTCGAGCTCGTGCAGTTCCTCGAGGAGACGTGGGCGATCGAGGTCACCGACGCCGAGATGCTGCCCGACAACCTCGACTCGCTCGACAAGATCGAGCGCTTCGTGCGTTCGAAGACCTTGTCGGCGGCCGCCCAATGACCACGGCGATGTGGCTCGAGTCGTTCCTGGAAGAGAGCGCGCGGCGAACCCCCGACAAGACCGCGGTCGTCTGCGGGCAGGAGCGGGCGACGTACGCCGACATCGAGCGCGCCGCCAACCGCCTCGCCCGGCGCCTGCGGGCGCGCGGCGTCGCGCGCGGCGACCGCGTCGCCGTCTGCCTCGAAAACGGCGTACCGAACGCGACGACGCTGTTCGCGGTGTGGAAGGCGGGCGCGGCGGCGGTGCTCGTGAACCCCGCGTCCAAGCCGGACAAGATCGAGCGCATCCTCGACGACGCCGGGGCCGCGGCCCTCGTCGCGGGCCCGCGCACGCTGGCCGCGTACCTCGAGGACGCGTCCGGGCCCACCGCGCCCACGCCCGACGATGCTTCTCGTGTCGCGCGCGGGCTCCCGGCCGTCGTCATCGTGGCGGGCGGGCGGCTCGGCGACTTCGAAGCGTTCGAAGACGTCGTCGCGAGCGGTGACGACACGCCGCCGGAGAAGGCGCACATCGATCTCGACCTCGCCGTGCTCCTGTACACCTCCGGGTCCACAGGCATGCCCAAGGGCGTGATGCACACGCACGCGTCGCTCATGTCCGCCACGCGCTCCATCGTCCACTACCTCGACAACACCGCCGCCGACGTCATCCTGCAGGTGCTCCCGCTGTCGTTCGGCTACGGCCTCATGCAGTGGCTGTCCGTCGCCTGCACCGGCGCCACGCTGGTGCTCGAGAAGTCGTTCGCGTTCCCGCAGGTGTCGCTGCAGAAGATCGCGGGCGAGCGCGTCACCGGCATCGCCATGGTGCCGACTGTGGCCGCGCTCTTCATCGAAAACGGCTTGCGCGAGGGCGGCCCCCACGACGTCAGCTCGCTGCGCTACGTCACCAACGCCGGCGCGGGCATGCCCGTGACGCTGGTGCGCCGGGTGCGTCGAGCGCTGCCGAGCGTGAAGCTCGTGTTGATGTACGGGCAGACGGAGTGCATCCGCGCGTCCTACCTGCCGCCGGAGGACGTGGACCGCCGCCCCGACGCCGTCGGACGCGGCATCCCCAACCAGGAGACGTGGCTCGTCGACGAGGACGGCACGCGCGTCGACGTCGGCGTCGGCGAGATGGTGGTGCGCGGCGCGCACGTGATGCGCGGCTACTGGCGGCGGCCCGAAGCCACCGAGCAGAAGCTCCGCCCCGGGCCGCTGCCGGGCGAGCGCGTGCTCCACACGGGCGATCTGTTCCGGCGCGACGAGGAGGGCCTCTTCTCCTTCGTCGCGCGCAAGGACGACATCATCAAGACGCGTGGCGAGAAGGTGAGCCCCAAGGAGGTCGAGGACGTCCTGCTCGCCGTCCCCGGCGTCGAAGACGCCGCCGTCGCCGGCGTCGAAGACGCGCTCCTCGGCGAAGCCGTGCGCGCGTGGGTGGTTTCTGCCGGCGGGGCGGAGCTCGAGGAGCGCGCCGTGCTGCGGGCGTGCCGGGACAAGCTCGAGGACTTCGCGGTGCCCAAGCGCGTGATCGTCGTGGACGCGCTGCCGAAGAGCCTGAACGGAAAGATCGACAAGCGGGCCCTCGTGGCCACGGCGGCGGCGCGCGCGCCGCAGACGACGACAACGACGACGACGACAACGACGACGACGACGCGCCCGACGACGACCTCGACGGGGCCGACGCGAGCATGGCGGTCCGAGTGACCCGGAGGATGAAGTGAGCCTGAACATGGACGCTCTTCGCATCGACACCAAGGCCACGGCCGACGCCATCGCCGAGCGCATGCGCGGCATCGTCTCCGACGTCCTCAAGAAGCGCGGCATCGTCGTCGGGTTGTCCGGCGGCATCGACTCGAGCGCCACCGCCGGGCTCGCGGTGCGCGCCCTCGGGCCCGATCGGGTCGTGGGCCTGTTGATGCCGGAGAGCGAGAGCGCCGACGAGACGCTCGGCATCTCGCAGCGCGTGGGCGACGCGCTCGGCATCGAGACGATCCACGAGGACATCACGCCCATCCTTCGATCGGTGCGCGCCTACGAGCGCAGGGACACCGCCATCGCGCGCTGCGTCCCGGGTTACGGCCCCGGGTGGAAGAGCAAGATCGTGCTGCCGAACCTCCTCGAGAGCGACGCGCTGCGCTTCTACTCGGTGGTGGCCAGGAGCCCGGACGGTGCGGTGTCGCGGACGCGCTTGAGCCCGGCCGCGTACCTGGAGGTGGTGGCGGCCACCAACTTCAAGCAGCGCATCCGCAAGATGCTCGAGTACTTCCACGCCGACCGCCTCAACTACGCGGTGGCGGGCACGCCCAACAGGCTCGAGTACGACCAGGGCTTCTTCGTGAAGGGCGGCGACGGCCTCGGCGACGTCAAGCCCATCGCGCACCTGTACAAACAGCAGGTGTACGCCGTGGCCGCGGAGGTCGGGGTGCCCGAGGAGGTGCTGCGCCGGCGGCCCACGACGGACACGTACTCGCTGCCGCAGACCCAAGACGACTTCTACTTCTCGCTCCCCTACGAGCAGATGGACCTCTGCCTCTGGGGCAAGAACCACGGCGTCGCGGCCGCCGAGGTGGCGAGCGCGCTCTCGCTGCAGGACGAGCAGATCGAGCGCGTCTACCGGGACATCGAGCAGAAGCGCCGCACCACCCGTCCGCTGCACTTGAACGCCGTCCTCATCGAGGACGTTTTGGAGATTCATCGATGAGCAAGCTGGCGTTGAGCGCCGCGCTCCTGGCCGGTTGCGCGGACGGCGTTGATGGCACCCAGCTCGAGCGCGTCGCACAAGCGGGCGAGCTCGGCGCGCTCGAAAACAAGCGCGTCTTCTTCGGCCACCACTCGGTGGGCCGGGACATCCTCGACGGCGTGAGCCTTGTCGCGCCCGAGGCGCACCTGTTCGTCTCCGAGGCCGCCGTCGGCGAAAACGGGCAACCCTCGCTCAAGATCGCCGACTTCGAGGAGATCGCCCTCGGCTGCGACGCGGACATCGCGCTCATGAAGCTCTGCTTCGCCGACTTCACCCCGAGCACCGACGTCGACACGCTGTTCGCCCGCTACGCCGTCGCCGTCGACCGCATCCACGCCGCGCGGCCCGAGCTGGTCGTCGTCCACGTGACGCCCGCCCTGCACACGGAGACGCGCGACCCCCGGAGCATCGTGAAGCGGGTGCTCGGCAGGCCGGTGTGGGGTGACCAGGCCAACGCCAGGCGTGCGCTCTTCGCCGAGCGCATGCGCGAGCGCTTCGCCGACGAGCCCCTGTTCGACCTGTCGCGCATCGAGAGCACCACGCCGAGCGGTGATCGCGTGCTCACGTTGATGGACGGCGCCGCCGTCCCCGCGCTGTGGGACGGCTACAGCACCGACGGCGGACACCTGAACAATCGGGGCAAGCGCGTCGCTGCGGCCGCCTTCCTTGACGTGCTGGAGCGCGCCGCCGAGCTCGAGTGAGCTGCGGCCCGGTCTTGTCACACGAGCTTGACGGGACGCGCCGGGACGCCGAACACGACGGCCCCCGGCGCTACGTCCTTGACGACGACGCTGTTGGCGCCGACGACGGCGTCGTCGCCGATGGTGACCTCGCCGAGCACGCAGGCGCCGGCGCCGAGGTCGACCCGATCACCGATGACGGGCTTGGCGGTGTCGTCGAGGCGGGTCATGACGCCGAGGGTGGTGTTCTGGCGGATGTGCACATCGTCACCGATGGAGCGCGCGCCGAGGACCATGCCGCCGTGATGCCAGAGGCGCACGCGGCGCCCGAGCTTCACGGTGTAGCCGAGGTCGATGCCGAACCCGAGCGTGACGCCGGTGTAGAGCGCCCGATACAGCGCCGTCATCGGCGCGCGCACGGGCCTCGGCAGGTCCATGCGCCAGTTGCCGAAGCGGTGCACCGCGACGGCCCAGAAGCCGGGCTCGAGCACGCTCGAGCCGTGGGTGCGGAAGTCCTCGGCGAGCAGCGCGGGCATGGAGATGCCGTGCGGGTTTTCGTTCTTGTCGCCGTGGGGGAGCGGCGGCCGCTCCTTCGGCGACAGGGGGACGGGCTCGGGGGCATGCGCAACGGCTGCGTCCATGCGGAAGCTCTTTGCACGCGACGCGCCGGGAGCCGGGAGCCCGACGGCGCGGCTCGCGCCGCCGCCTGCGGTCGATTCGGCACGGCCGCGCGGGCGCGTGCGCACACGGGCGCGCGACACCGCCCCGCGCGCCGCGCTCGAGAACCGCATCGCTGAATAGGGTCAGTGCCCGCACACGGGCGCACGACACCGCCCCGCGCGCCGCGCTAGAGTGCGGACATGGGCGACATGAAGGTCAAAGGCGTCTCCGTACAGGTGCGGCTCGTCGCCGACGTCGAACGTACGGGCGAGGGGGCCAAGGTCGTCAAGCACGGCGGCGGCGGCGGCGAGGTGCGGTCGCGGGTCGAGATCGCGGCGGACGACGGGTTCAAGGGGACGGCGGCGGGCACAGGGCGGCTGCCGGCCTCGCTGCCCGGGGACAACAAGAGCCCGGTGGCGGTGGGCGCCGGCAAGGGCGTGCTCGGCCACCTGCTCTCCGCGGCGGTCACGCCGTCTGTGGCGGACCCCGGGCAGCTCTCCGCGGCCGAGCTGAAAGCGCTCCTGCAGCCGTTCTTCGGCCGGCCCGTCGTCGTCACCACCTACGACAAGGACGATGCCTCGTCGCTCAAGGACGCGCTGAAGGCGCAGAGCGTCGGCGACACCCGCGGCACGCTCGTCGACGTCGGGCCCGAGGGGCTCGTCCTCGAGCACGAAGGCGGCAAGCAAGACACCGTGCGCGGCGAATACTGGGCTGTCGCGCGCATTCGCCTCGATGACGGCGACCGGCGCGTGGTGGCACAGGACCCGAGCTACCCGAAGCTGTTCGCGGACTAGCGCAGGCCCGCGCGGGTTGCTCCGTTGTCATCATGCGGATCCTCGTCGCGTTCGGCCCCGAAGGAGATGGCACGGCGCCACTCGCGCGCGCAGTGGGAGACGCGCTCGCGGCGGCGGGGCACCAGGCCGACGTGCGCGCGGTGCGCGGGCTGCGCGAGCTCGTCACGTGGGACGCCGTGCTCGTGGGCGGCACGCTGACCGCCGACGGCCTCCCCGGCGAGATCCGCCGCTTCGTGCGCAGGAACGTGGACGTGTTGCGCGCGATGCCCGTGTGGTTCTTCACGTGCGGCGCCGCCGTCCCCCGCCCGTTCCCCGCCGTCCCCGCGCGCGAGACGCAGGTGCGCGCGCTCATGAACGCGGTCGGGGCCCGCGGCCATGGCTCGGTCCGCGGCGACGGCGAGGCCCGCGCCTGGGCCGCCGCCGTCGGCGACGCGCTGGCCGCGGCGCCGGCGCCCCCGCGGCTGGCTGTCCGCCGGGCCCGCGCCCTGCGGCGCACGCGGCGCGCGCTCGTCCTGCTGTGCGCGGTCTCGGCGGTCATCGCGTTCGCCGAGGGCGGCGAGCTGGTGCTGTGGCACCGCCTGCTGTTCAACGTCGCCATCGGCGGCCTCGGCGCCGTCGCCGCGGTGTTGCTCGCGCGCGGGGCGCGTATCGCCGAGAGCGTCGCGCTCGTCGCGGGGCTCGCGCTGGTCATCTGGATCGCGACGGAGATGGCCCGCACGCAGGTGCTCGCCTGGCCGCACGCGATCTTCCTCGGGGTGGGCGTCGCCACCTGTGCGCTCGCCGCGCGCCTCCTGACGGAGCACGCACGCACCCTCCCGCCGCGTCGGGCGGCGCGCGCCGCCTGATGCGCTCGGGGCCGGGGCGCGGCGCTTGCTCCGGTCTCCCTCATGACGAACGCAAGCCTCGCTCCGACCTCGCCACGAAAGCTGATGCGCTCCCAGCGCTCGCGCATGATCGCCGGCGTATGCGGCGGCATCGCGGAGTACCTCGACGTCGATCCCACGGTGGTGCGCGTCGTATACGCGCTGCTCACCATCTTCACGGGGGTGCTCCCCGGGGTCCTCGTCTACCTCGTCCTCCTGCTGGTGATCCCGTCGCAACGCGAGGAGGCGTGAGATGGCCTCGACCACCCGCGCCCGCCCGTTGCGCGCTCCCGCGGCGCGATCGACGCCGACGGGTGGCGTGCGAGCCGCCGTGCGCTGGGCGCTCTTCGGGCTTTGCCTGTTCGCCGGCGTCACCGCCACCGCCGGCGGCATCGAGCTGGTCGCCTTCCGGCACGGTGGCGCGTGGCTGCCCATCGAGCTGCTCGTGGACGCCCCGTTCGACACGTTCCTGGTGCCCGGGCTGCTCCTCGGCGGTGTCGTCGGGTTGGCCAACGTCGTCGCCGCCGTGTTGGTCGCGATGAACGACCGCTTCGCGGCCGGCTTCGCGTTCGTCGCCGGAGCCGCCATGACAATCTTCATCTCGGTGGAATTCGCCATGCTGCGGGACAGGTCCTTCCTCGAGTGGCTCTACCTGGGCGTCGGCGTCGCCACGTGCCTGCTCGCGATCCTCGCCGCGCCCCGGCGGCGCCCCGCGCGCGGCTGACGGTGACGCGGATGAAACGACGCGCGCCTCTCGCAATTCGAGCACGCCCGCGACGCCGCATCCGGCCGCGGCTGCCGTGACGGCACGCCGCGTGCCTCGGGCGGCGCATGCGCCTCGTCTTCGACCACGGCACCTTGGTGTTCCAGGACGTCCCCGCCGGCCTCGACCTCGGCGCGTTCGAAGGCGTTCGCTTCGATGCGCGCGTGAACGCATGGCGGGCGCGCGCGTGCGACCGCGAAGCGGTTTTGAACAATCTGCTGAGGCGGGGCCACGACGTCGTCGACGACACGCAGCGTGCGCTCGGCGGTCCGCGCGCCCTCCCCGACCTCGCGCTGCGCCCGTATCAAGACAGCGCGGTGCGCGCGTGGGAAGGAGCGCGCCGCCGCGGCGTCGTGGTCGCCCCGACGGGTAGCGGCAAGACGCGCATCGCGTTCGCGGCCATCGCGCGCTCCGCCTGCCGCACCCTCGTCATCGTGCCCACGCGCGTCCTGCTCGAGCAGTGGTACGACGCCCTCGTGCACGCGGGCTTCGGGGCCGTGGGGCGCTACGGCGACGGCTTTCGCGAGATGGCAGCCATCACCGTGGCCACCATCGACGCGGCGTGGCGCTGGATGCACGTGCTCGGTGACGCGTTCGAGCTCGTGGTCTCGCGCGCTACCGGCGCGCGCGCGCGGAGAACCTCGTGCTCTGCGTCGACCGCGACCTCGCCTGCGCCGCCGGCGACCTCCCCGACAACGCCCGCATCGTACGCTTCCGAAAGCGCATCGACGTCGACGAGGTGCTAGCGGCCGTCAACGGGACGCTCCACGCGCCGTGCTGATGCGTCGTCACCCACGGCGCGAGCGAATGAGCCCTTCTTGTGCCGTGGACGCGACGAGCCGCCCGTCACGCGAAAAGATGCTGCCTCGGACGAGGCCGCGCGCGCCCGACGCCGACGGGCTGTGCATCACGTGGAGCAGCCAGTCATCCATGCGAAACGGGCGGTGGAACCACATCACGTGGTCGATGCTCGCGACCTGCATCGCGGGGTTCACCCAGGTGACGCCGTGCGGCCGCATCGCCGTGGTGACGAAGGAGAAGTCGGAGCAGTACGCGAGCAGATAGCGATGAAGCGCGGGCGTGTCGGCGAGCGTGCCGGCCGCCTTGAGCCAGACCGCGTGATCGGCGGGCTTCTTCTCCGGCGCGAAGGGCTCGACGGGATCGACGGGCACGACGACGATGGGGCGCTCGGCGAGCGCGCGGGCACGAACGCCGTCGGGGATGCCCTTGGCGAGCCGCCGCCACTGATCGAGCTCGCTCTCGAGACCTTCGGGTCCGCGCGTCTCCGGCATCGGGTCGGCGTGGTCGAAGCCGGGCTCGTCGAGCTGGAACGACGACGACATGTGGAAGATGGGGCGCCCGCTCTGCACGGCCACCACGCGTCGCGTGGTGAAGCTCGCGCCGTCGCGAATGCGATCCACGTCGTAGACGATGGGCTTCTTGGCGTCGCCCGGCCGAAGGAAGTATGCGTGCATCGAGTGGACGCGCCTGTCCTCGGGGACAGTCTGCGCCGCCGCCGACAACGCCTGCCCGAGCACCTGACCGCCGAAGACCTGTCCCCAGCCGAGGTCCTGGCTCTGTCCGCGGAAGAGGTTCTCCTCGATGCGCTCGAGGGCGAGGAGCATGACCAGCTCGTCGAGGACGCGTGTCATCCCGCGCACCCTAGCCGTCCGTTCGTCGTCGAGCGAGCCCTTTCCCGCGGACACACGTTGCTTCCAGCCCCGTGCGATGACCCTGGCACCGTTCCATCGCCACCGATGGGTCGGCATGTGCCGTGCACGTTCAGCGACGAGGACTTTCCGGAGGAAACATGCACAGCACCAGGATCATGAGCATCGGCGCTGCCGTCAGCGTCGCTCTGCTGCCCGCCATCGCGCACGCCGCCGACGACGTCATGCCCACCGACGACGCAGCGTACGACACCTGTATGAACGACTGCTCCGCAAACTGCGCGAACGCAGGGACCGGCGCAGCGACGCCGGCGCCACAGAAGACCACGGTGACCGACGAGAAGAAGATCGACACGGGCGCAGGCACCAGCGAAGAGAAGAAGGTCACGACCACCGAGGACAGCGCCCGCGTCTCGCCCGACGAGCAGGCCGCCGCGGTCGAAGCCGCGCGCGCTGAAGAGCGTGCTCGGGCGGCCGAGGAGTTCCGCGCCGAGGAGCAGCGGCTCAACGACGAGCACGAGGCCGACCTCGAGCGCGTCCGCACCGAGGCGCAGCAGCGCGCCGACGAACAGATCGCGCACGAGCAGGCAACCCAGCAGCAGAAGATCGACATGCTCACCGCCGAGCAGAAAGAGGCCGAGCGGGCCGCGAAGCAAGAGGAGCGGCCGCTGATCGAGCACGCGCTGCTGACGCCCGTCGGGATCTACGGCCAAATCGGCGGCGGCGTCGGCGACTTCACGCAGCCGAGCGCCTCCGGAACGACGAGCGTCGGCGGGAACTGGGATGCGCGCATCGGCATCGGGACCCGCTCGATCTTCGGCATCGAAGCCGACTACGCCGGCGGCTCCCGCGACATCTCCGCGCTCGGTCTGTCGAGCAGCGCGTTCCTCGTGAACAACGGCGTCGAGGGCATCGCGCGCTTGAACGTCCCCGTCACGATGACCAACAGCACGGGGATCTTCGAGCCGTACACCTTCGGCGGCGTCGGCTGGCAGCACTACTCGCTCGCCAACGCGCCCACCAACACGTCTGACGTGAGCAACACCGACGACATCATGACGGTGCCGCTCGGCGTCGGCGTCGACCTCGGCCTCGGCGGCTTCACCCTCGACGGACGTTGGACGTACCGCCACGCGTTCTTCAGCGACCTCCTCGGCTCGCCGACGAGCAGCTTCGCCCCGACGTCACTGAACTCGTGGGAGCTCGGCGCCGGCATCGGCTTCGAGTTCTGACGCGCTCGCTTGCTTGGTCGACCGGCGCGGCCGGCGTTGTGGCCTCAGGGCTGCGCGCCGGCCGCGTCGTTTTTGGGGCAGTCACCCCACAGGTCGACGAAGGCGGCGCGGTCTTGGGCGGTGGGCCTGACCGTGAGGTTGCCGGGGTTCATCAGGCTCGCGCGCGCGTCGACGGGGACGTGCACGAGGCCGAGCGTGTGCCCGATCTCGTGAGCCATGGTGATGGCGAGCCTGTCACGGTTCACGAGGGAGTCGTTGACGAAGATCTCTCCGCGAGAGTCGTCGTAGAAGCCGTGGAAGTTGCTGCCCGCGGGATCGAAGTGCACGGGGATGTGCGGCGCGTCAGCCACGTCCGCGTCCACGCCGTCGACCACGTAGCGGGCGCCGGCGAGCGCGTTCCACATCGAGGCGCCGTCGACGACGCCCTGGCGCTCCGCGTCGGTGGTGGCCGCCTCGGGTGCGAGCACCACGGGCTCGCACGGGTCGAACACGGTCTTGATGGTGTAGTCGCCCGCCGATTGCCCGCAGGCCGAAGCGGCGACGACGGCGACCGCGCAGACGAGCGCCCTCATCGCGCTCCCCCGAACGCCACGGTGGTGCTCTCGGTGAAGTCTTCGGCCATGTCGACGACGCACATGACGCCGAAGCGCTTGTGGTCGCCGCACGACACGCCCGCTTGCGCGTAGAGCGGGCGCAGGATGGCGTTGCGGTGGCCGCGGTTCTTGACGCCGTCGTCGATGAGCAGGTCGACGACGATGTCGCGCGCGTCGCTCCAGCCGTAGTCGATGACCTCGCCCGATAGCCCGTCTGAGCGGCCGTGACGTGAGATGCGTTGGAAGCTGTTGCTGCCGTCGGTGCCGCGGTGCCCGACGGCGCCGGTGGGCCCTTCGTCCACGACCTGATCGCGCGCCGCCAACGCCAGACCGCGCGAGGGCGTGAGCGGGCCCGCCGGCGGCGCCGCCTTCAGCGCGGCGATGGCCTCCTCGAGCGCCGGCTCGCCCTCGACCGTCTTGATGGGCGGTTCCCCACGGGGTCGCAGCATGAGATCGCCCCGAAAGGTGCCGCGCATCGCCTCGAGGACGCGCGCGTAGCCGGCGGGGTCGGCGCGCATGCGGTTGAGCTCGGCGAGCACCGCGCTCTCCAGCGCGCGCGCGGGCGGGGCGCCGGCGCGAACCGTGAACGAGGCAGCCATGAGCGTGACGACGACGACAACCGTTCGAGCATGCATGCGAAGGCAGCATGCAGGGCCGCGATCGAAGGCGTCAAGCCGCCCACCGTCATGTGCGCCAACGCCCAGCGCGCACGTCAGGGCGCGGCGGCCTCAGCGTCGTGCGAACGAACGATGAGGTTGTCGAAGACGGTCTCGGAGTGGTCGATGACGGCGACGCCCACGCGCCCGCTGCGCACGGCGACAGGCACGTCGTCGTCGAAGATGCTGTTGCCGTCCATCTGCACGGAGAGGTGTGTCCCCACGAGGTCGACGTCGACGTCGATGGCCTGGCCGACGTCGTGCGGGGCCGGCACCTGCCCCTCCGCGGTGAACATCGTGAACGTGCAGTCCCGGATCTCCTGCACCATGAGATCGCCGAGGGCGCCGTTCTCCGACAGCGCGCGGAAGTTGAGCTGCACGCGGTTCGCGGGGTCCTGCGAGCGGAGCACCAACACCTTGTCGACGCGCAGCACGGACGCCATCCGCACGTGCACCGAGAGGTCCTGCGCCTGCGCCGTGGACCAGATCGCGTGCGTCATGAGCGAGTCCGGGCACGGGCCGGGGACCTGCTCGGGGCCGGTGCCGACGTACCAGCCGTCCTCGACGTCCCACGCGCCGCCCTCGCTCGCGAAGGTCGCGTCGTTGCCGTCGTTGAAGTCGATGCACGCGGTCTCGCTGCCGTCGAGGTCGCTGCATGAAAAGTCGCTCGCGTCCGGCAACGGGTGGTCGATGGCGTCGGGCCCGCTCCCGACGGGTCCACACGCGCAGGTCCCGAGCACACCGGCGATGACGATGATCTTCTTCACACGGCCCCCTTGTCTTCGGCGAGCGACGCTGCAGCAGGCGTGCCTCCAGTTGCGCGGACCGCACCGGCGTCGTACCCGGGCGGTCGTGTTCCTCGAGAACCGAACGGTGACGCCGTGAAGATCCCCTCCTCCTGGACCGCGGCTGTCGGCGCCGAGTTGGACAAGCCGTACTTCCGCTCGCTCTCCGCGTTCCTCGACACCGAGCGCGCGCACAAGACCGTGTTCCCGCCGGCGAGAGACGTGTTCCGCGCCCTCGAGGTCACGCCGTTTGCCGACGTGCGCGTGCTGCTCCTCGGGCAGGACCCGTACCACGACGACGGCCAGGCGCATGGCCTGTGCTTCTCGGTGAAGCCGCCCACCCGGCCGCCGCCGTCGTTGAAGAACATCTTCAAGGAGCTGCAGACAGACCTCGGCTGCACGCCGCCCGAGCACGGCGATCTCACGGCGTGGGCGCGCCAGGGCGTGCTGCTGTTGAACGCGGTGCTCACCGTCGAGGCCCACCGCGCCAACTCCCACAAGGGCAAGGGTTGGGAGACGTTCACCGACGCCGTCATCGCCAGCCTGAACGCGCGGGAGACGCCGCTCGTCTTCTGCCTCTGGGGCGCGTACGCGCGCAAGAAGGCCAAGCTCGTCGACACCTCGCGCCACACCGTCATCGAGGGCGCGCACCCGTCGCCGCTGTCGATGAAGAAGTTCTTCGGCAGCAAGCCGTTCTCCGCAATCAACGGGGCCCTCGCCGCCCAAGGACACCAGCCCATCACGTGGCAACTGGACGCACGGCCCCTCTCCCCGGTCGCGCACTCGTGAGCGCCGCCGACCCCACCGATACGCTCGAGCTCACGCCGTTGTTCGACGGCGGCGGCGAGCCCTGGCTTCCCCTGTTGAAGCCCGTCATCGAGAAGCAACGCGACGCGGGCGACTTCATCGGCCCCGGGCGCGACAAGGGCATCGTGCCCGTGCGCGAGCTGACGTTCCAGGCGCTCAAGCCCAACCCGCCCGGCAAGTGGCGCGTGGTGATCTTCGGGCAGAACCCGTACCCGCGCGTGGAGTCGGCGACGGGCATCGCCATGTTCGACAACGCCTTCGCCGACTGGAAGGAACCCCAGTTCGGCAAGGTCACCTCCATCCGCTGCATCATCAAAGCGGCGTGCATGAACAAGCTCGGCATCGAGAAGGCCACCTCCACCGCCGCCATCCGGTCGCTCCTCGCCAAAAACGACGTCGTCACGCCGCCCCAGTGGTTCCAGGCCATGCTCACCCAGGGCGTGCTCTTGTTGAACGCTGCGCTCACCGCGAGCAGCGACAACGCGGTGTCCACCTCGCGCCACACGAGCTTCTGGAAGCCCGTCGTGGAGGCGGTGGTCACCGAGATCCTGCGCGCCAAGCACGAACAGAAGGAGGGTGTGGTCTTCGCCTGGTGGGGCGCGCACGCAAAGCTCCTGCGCGCCATGGTGGACAAGATCGCGCCGCGGTTCCCCGACGCCGTCGTCCGCCACGTCGACCACTGCAACCCCGCGGCGCAGGGGGACATGTTCTGCAACAAGGACCACTTCGGCGAGATCAACGCGGCGCTGTCGTCGCTGTCGATGAAGCCCGTGGACTGGCTGCCGGTGCAGGGCGGTGACCTCGGCGCAGGCCAGGACGAGCACAAGCGCCTCGGCGACTTCATCGAGAGCACGCGCGAGCTGCACAAGCTCTACCTCGAGCGTCTCCAGGGCGTCGGCGACGAGCAGCTCGAGGAGCTCGAGGCCATCACGGGCCTCGCCACGCTCTCCGTCCCCACGTTGCCGGCGGCGGTGGAGCCGCTCCTCGCGCTGTTCCCCGGGCTCAAGCTGTTCGCGAAGAAGGCGGCGGAGCGCGCGCCGGAGCTGTTGAAGGCGGCGGCGGTGCCCGGGCTCACCGCCGACGAGGTGGGCGCGCTCTTCCTGTACACGACGGAGTCGCCGCTGTACCGCTCGCTGAACGCCGCGCTTCGCGACAAGAGCCGCGCGAAGGCGGAGCCGTGGCACGGCTACCTGCGGTTGTTCCTGAGCGCCCATGACAAGCTCGAGCGGCGCAACGAGAGCCTCTGGCGCGGCGTGCACAAGGACCTGCGCAAGGAGTACCCCACGGGCCGCACCGTCACGTGGTGGGGCGTGTCGTCATGCACGACCAAGCTGGCGGTGGCCAAGGGCTTCCTCGGCCAGAAGGGCAAGCGGATGCTGTTCGAGGTCAAGCCCAGGAGCGCCGTGAGCATCCGCGCGTTCTCGGCGTTCACCGGTGAAGAGGAGCTCGTGTTGGCCCCCGGCACGAGCTTCTCCGTCGTCGACGTCGCCCCCGGCGACGACGGCCTCGTTCACGTGAAGCTCGAGGAGCTCGAGCAGGAAAGGCTCATCCGCTGATGCAGCTCCCCAGCTTTCTCCGCCCCCTCCCCGACGCTCCACGCATCGCCGACGCCCAGCGCGCGGACAAGGCCTTTCGCTCCACGCGCATCGGCATCCTGGTGGCGCTCACCATCGTCTACGGCTTCTTCTACACGTGCCGCATCGGCCTCTCCGTCGTCAAGAAGCCGCTGCTTGACGCCGGCATCTTCAACGCCACGGAGCTCGGCCAGATCGGCGCCTGCCTGTTGTGGGGCTACGCCCTCGGCAAGCTCATCAACGGCGTGTTCGCCGATCGCGTGAACGTCTCGCGCTTCATCCCCCTCGGCCTGGCGCTCTCCGCGGTGGCCAACCTGGCCATGGGCAGCAACTCGCTGTTCGTCGTCGCGTGCCTGTTGTGGGTGGTGAACGGCCTGTGCCAGGGCGTCGGCGCCACGGCGAGCGTGGTGAGCCTCACGCAGTGGTTCTCCGGCAGCGAGCGCGGGCGCGTATACGGCATCTGGAGCGCGGCGCACTCCGTCGGCGAGGGCATGACCTTCTTCGGGACCTCCGCGCTCGTCGCCGCCATGGGTTGGCGCGCGGGCTTCCTCGGGCCCGGCGGCGTCTGCCTCGTCATCGCGTGCGGCGCCGCGCTCGTGTTGAAGGACCGCCCGCAGGCGTACGGCCTGCCGCCCGTGTCGGACTGGAAGGGCGAGCCGCACGAGGAGAAGTCCGCGTCGACGCGCGCGGCCCAGCTCGAGGTGGTGAAGAACCCGGCCATCTGGGTCTGCGCCATCGCGTCCGCGCTCATGTACGTGTCGCGCTACGCGGTGAACAACTGGGGCGTGCTCTACCTGCAGGAGGCGCGCGGCTACACCCTCATCGAGGCGGGCAGCATCGTCGGCATCAACACCATCGCCGGCTTCATCGGCTCCGCCGCCTACGGGTTCATCTCCGACCTCGGCTTCAAGGGGCGCCGGCCGCCCGCCACGTTCCTCTTCGGGTTCGTCGAGGTTCTCGCGCTCTTCGTGATCTACTACGGGCCCAGGAGCACCGTGCTGTTGTCGGTGGCGTTCTTCGTCTACGGGTTCACGATGTCGGGCATCCTCGCGGTGCTCGGCGGACTGTTCGCCGTGGACCTGTCGTCCAAGCGGGCCGCGGGCATGGCCATGGGCTTCGTGGGCTTCATCTCGTACGTCGGCGCCACCGCGCAGGACCTCGTGTCGGGCTACCTCATCGACCTCGGCACCCACACGGTGAACGGCGTGAAGCACATCGACTTCACCATCCCCATCATCGGCTGGGTGGGGGCGTCGGTGCTGAGCATGCTGCTGGCGGCCACCCTCTGGAAGGTCCGCACCAGGGAGTGACACCGTTTCCTCGGGGTGCGCATTGCGGTCGGCGGCGGCCCCGGTAGCGTTCGCGCATGAAGAAGCTGTTGCTCCTCGGGGCCGGCCGCATCGGCCAGGTCCACGCGCGAAACGTCCTCGCGAGCGGCGCCGCTCGCCTGGTGGGCGTCGTCGACGTCAACCGCGCCGCCGCCGAAGCGCTCGCCGAGGCCACGGGCGCGCGCGTGTTCGACAGCGCCGACGCCGCCCTCGACACCGCCGACGTGCAAGGCGTGATGATCTGCACGTCCACGGATACGCACGTCGACATGATCCTCAAAGCGGCGGCGCGCACGCTCCCGGTGTTCTGCGAGAAGCCCGTCGACCTGGCCATGGCGAAGGTGCAGCGCTGCCTCGCGGAGGTGAAGTCCGCCGGCGTCCCGTTGCTGATGGGCTTCAACCGCCGCTTCGACCCGAGCTTCAAGTCGCTGCACGACCGCCTGCGCGAGATCGGCTCCGTGGAGGCCGTGGCCATCACGAGCCGCGACCCGCAGCCGCCGCCGCCGGCGTACGTGAAGACGTCCGGCGGCATCTTCCGCGACATGATGATCCACGACCTCGACATGGCCCGCTTCCTCCTCGGCGACGAGCCCGTCGAGGTCTTCGCCACCGGCGCCGCCCTCGTCGATCCCGAGATCGGCAAGGCCGGCGACGTCGACACCGCCACGGTGGTGCTGCGCACCGCGCGCGGCGCCATGGTCACCATCCACAACAGCCGCCGCGCGGTCTACGGCTACGACCAACGCATCGAGGTCTTCGGCGAGAAGGGTGCGCTGTTCGCAGGCAACCCCACGCCCACCACGGTGGTCAGGCTCGGCGCCGACGGCGCCGTCGGCGACAAGCCGCTGCACTTCTTCCTCGAGCGCTACGCCGACGCCTACCGCGCCGAGCTCGCCCACTTCCTCGACGTCATCGACGGGAAGGCCGCGCCGCTCGTGACCGGCGAAGACGGCCGCCGCGCGCTCGCCCTGGCCGACGCGTGCGAGGCCTCGTTGCGCTCGAAGAGCGCCGTGGCCGTCGGGGTGTCGTCGTGAGCCTCGACGCGGTCTTTCGCGGGTTTCACATCGCCGCGGGCGGGATCGCGCTCGGCTCGATGTGGATCCCGATGTTCGCCAAGAAGGGCGGCCTGCTCCACCGCCGCGCCGGCTGGGTCTACGCCGTGGCCATGTGGGTGGCAGCGCTCTTCGCGTGGGTGGTCTGCGCCGGGCGTCTCCTCGACCAGAAGCCGGCCAACGACCACAACGCGCTGTTCCTCGCGTTCGTCGGGCTGCTCGCCGCCAACAACGCCGCCGTCGGTGTGCGCGTGCTCCGCAGCAGGGGGCGGACCGACAAGCCCGCCGGTGCGCTCGACGTGGCGATGAGCGCGCTGCTCCTCGTCGGCAGCGTCGGCCTGGCGGTGCTCGGCGTCACCGGCGGCCGCATCCTCGACGACGTCTTCGCCGCCCTCGGCGTGTTCCTGTCCCTCCGTCAGCTCCGGTTCTGGCTGCGGCCGCCGGCGCTGAAACAGCAGTGGTGGCTCGAGCACATGGGCAACATGCTCGCGTCGTGCATCGGCACGGCCACGGCGTTCCTCGTCGTCAACGCCGGGCACCTGGGGCTGTCCGGTCCTGCCGTGCTCGTCGTGTGGATCGCCCCCGGCGTCGTCGGCGCCTTCGGCATCCGCGTCTGGACGCAGCGCTACCGCAAGCGCTTCACCAAGGGGGCCGCTTGAACACCAGGCTCGACGGGCGCGTCGTCATCGTCACCGGGAGCACGCAGGGGCTCGGCGAAGCCGTCGCGCTCGCCTGCGGCGACGAGGGCGCCGCGGGGGTGGTGGTCACGGGCCGAAGCGAGGCAAGGGGCCGCGCCGTCGCGGAGGCGCTCGAGCAAAAGGGCGCGCGAGCGCTGTTCGTGCGCGCCGACCTCGAGGACGTCGACGACTGCCGCGCCGTCGTCGCACGCGCGGCGGACCGGTTCGGACGCGTCGACGGCCTGGTGAACAGCGCGGCCACCACCGCGCGCGGTCACCTCGACGACACGTCCGTGGAGCTGTGGGACCGGGTGATGGCGTTGAACGTCCGCGCGCCGTTCGTAATCACGCAGGAGGCCGTGCGTGTGATGAAGGCCGGCGGCCGCGGCGGAAGCATCGTGAACATCCTGTCCATGAGCGCCAACGGCGGTCAGCCATTTCTGTGCGCGTATTCGACGTCGAAGGGCGCGCTCGCCACGCTCACCAAGAACAACGCCCACGCGCTGCGCAAGGACCGCATCCGCGTGAACGGGCTGCGCATCGGGTGGATGGAGACGCCGGGCGAGCACGCCGTCCAGGCCTCCGACGGCGCGGCCGCGGACTGGCTCGCGCGCGCGGCGGCGGCGCAGCCCTTCGGTCGCATCCTGCGCACGGGCGACGTCGCCGGCTTGTGCACGTGGCTCTTGTCCGACGCCGGCGCCATGATGACGGGGTCGCTCATCGACTTCGATCAGAACGTCGTCGGCGCGTACGATTGAGCGACGACGGAGCTCCGCCGGGCGCGTGCGGGTATCATCGAGCGCGCATGACCTCCCGCACGCCTCGCCTCGCGCTGTTCGACCTCGACGGCACCCTCTTGACGTCGAAGCGCACCATCCTCGAGGACAACGTGCGGGCGCTGCGGCGCTTGATGGACGCCGGCGTGCTCGTGGCGTTTTGCACCGGAAGGCCGCCGGGGAGCGCGCAGCGGTATGTCGACGTCGTGAGACCCAACGCGCCGCTCATCCACTTCAACGGCGCGGTCGTGCGCGACGCCGCCGACGGCCGCGTCATCTTCTCGCGCTCGGTTCCCGCGGACACGGCGCTGGCGGCGCTGGTGGCGGCCGACGGTCACGCGCGCCACGCCAACATCTATGTCGGCGACGCCATCTGGATCGAGCGACGCTCCGAGACCTCGCGCGTCTCCGAGGAGAAGGACGGCGTGGCGCACACCGTCGTCCCGGACCTCCGAGGCCGCCTGAGCGCCGGCGGCGGCGCGCTCACCGGCGGCGCGCGCTCGAGCGCCGGGGACGTCCGGCCGACCAAGGTCATGCTCATCGCCGACGCCCCGCGCGTCCCCGCCATGACGGCAGCCGTCTCCGCGTCCGTCGGCGACGGCGCCGCGCTGGTCAACTCCGAGCCCGAGTACCTCGAGGTGCTCCCGCGCGGCGTCTCCAAGAAGACCGCGGCGGAGGCGCTGTGCGGGCACCTCGGCCTCACGCTCAACGACGTCGTCGCTTTCGGCGACAACCTCAACGACCTCGATCTCCTGGTCGCCTGCGGCCGCGGCGTCGCCATGAGCAACAGCCACCCCGAGGTGCTCGCGCGCGTCTCCGCGCACATCGGCGACAACGACAGCGACGCCATCGCCCGCTTCCTCGACGAGCTCTTCGCTTGACGCGTCAGGCGCCCCGGTGCCGCCTGCGCTCCCAGTAGACGACGATGAGGCCGACGATCACCACGAACAACACACCGTTGACGTCGAAGGCGTAGGCCGGGAAGCGGAGGATGGGTGGGACGCCGAGCAGCGGCACCACGGCGAACAGCATGGTGGCGCGCTCGTGGTGCGCCGCGGACACGAAGATGGCGAGGGCGATGATGATCTGCGCAGCGGCGAAGCCGAGCGCCACCGGCGCCCCGAAGGCCGCGACCGTCGCCCACATGAGGCCGTTGCACGCGGCGCCGGCCGCGCCCGCCGTGAAGTAGTTGCGTGTCACCACGCTCACATGCCGACGACGCGAAGCGACGAACGCCGCGACGGCGAAGCAGCCGGACATCGGGATGTTCGAGACCGCCAACAGGCGCGCATCCAGGTGCCACGCGCCGGAGCGCTGGAGGACACCGCCGACGAGCGAAAACGCGAGCCAGATGATCCCCAAGGCGATGAAGACGGCGACGCGGAGGGCCGTGCCGCGGCGCGGATCGAGCGAGCGCTCGAGGTCATCGAGGCGGCGCCGCTCGTCGTCGGCGGCGGCCACGGACGCCTCGAGGCGCGTGAGCGCGAGGGCCACGTCGCCGGCGGGCTCGGAGAGCTCGTCGACGAGGACGCGGGCGGCGGCGGCGCGCCCGCGGCGGATCTCCCACTGCGCCATGGTCCGGAGCGTGCGCGCGAGGCCGTCCTGGGCCTCGGCGGACTCCGGCCAACGCCGCAGGGCGACGGTGAAGCCGAAGCGCGCGCCGCTGTACGCGCGGTGGGCGGCGGCGTCGCGCTCGGGCGTATCCGGCTGCGCTGCGTCGCCGGCGACGATCGAGACGAGCTTTTCGATCTCCGCCTGCGCCTCGGCGATGACGTCGCGCGCGCCCGCGTGCGAGAGGTAGACCGCGAGCGCTTCGCGAAGCTCCTCGGCGCCGGCGAAGCGGGCCTCGCGGTCGCGAGAGAGGGCGCGCGCGCAGATGCCCGCGAGCTCCGTCGGGACGTCGGCCGGAAACGCCGGCGGCGCAGACACGAACGCCGCGTGGAGCGTCTCCGCGAGGGACGCGCCCACGTGCGGCGCGCGGCCGGTGAGGACGACATGCAGCATGGCGCCGAGCAGGTACACGTCGCAGCGCTCGTCGAGGGGCTCGCCGGGCAGCGTCATCTCCGGCGCCATGAAGGCGGGCGTCCCGGTGACGCCCGCGGGCGCGTCCGCGTCGGTGAGGCCGGCGACGGCGCGCCCGGGGAGCGCGGCGGCGGCGCCCCAATCGAGCAGGTAGACCTCACCGAACGAGCCGACCATCACGTTGGCCGGCTTGAGGTCCCGGTGAAGGACGCCGCGCGAGTGCGCGAACTGCACGGCCCGACACACGTCCATGAGCACGCCGACGTGGCGTTCGAGATCGTCGAGCGTCGACGCGCGCGCCGCGAGCATGCGAGACCACGCGTGGCCGTCGATGCGCTTCATGACGACGACGACGTCGCCCGCGGCGGTCCTTCCCGCGCCGTGAACCGGGACGATGTTCGGGTGCTCGAGTCTCCCGGTGACGCGACCCTCGAGCAGCAGGTCGCGCGCCGCGCTCTCGGTGTCGCTGCCGCCCCGCGCGGCGAGCTTCACGGCGACCTCGCGCTCGAGCGGCCGCTGCTCGGCGACGTGGATGCGGCCCATGCCCCCGCGGCCGATCTCGGCGCCGAGCACGATCTCGACGCCGGCGTCGCTGCCGACGAGCACCGGCAGGTCCGCCACCGGCAGCGGCGCGCGAGGCGCGGTGCGCGCCTCCGCGAGGATGGTGCCGTTTGCGTCGGGCGCGAGCGCGTCCGGGTCGACGCCGTACCCCCGCAGGATGCGCGCGAACGTCGCAGCGTCGGGCGCGACGTCGAGCGCGGGCTGCGACAAGAGCGGCCGCCCGGCGGCCGCGCCGCCTGCCGTCACGCACAGTGTCTCGTCACCGCTCACGATGGAACGGTAGCGCATGTGTCGTCGGTTTCCATGCCGGCGCCGCGAGCGATACGCGTCCGGCGAGCGCCTCGGCGCGGGAGCGCGTGGCGAACCGGCGCTGGTTATGCCGGGCCCTCGAAGCCGGTCAGCGCGTGGAGCGCGTCGTAGATGCCGGGCGCGGCACACACGAAGGCGTTGCCGTCGGTGAGCCAATCGGGGCGCGCTTCGAACGCGTTCACGCGCGCACCCGCCTCGCGCAGGATGACGAGGCCGGCGGCGACGTCCCAGGAGTTGAGGTGCTTTTCGATGTAGCCGTCGAGGCGACCGGAGGCGACGAAGGCGGTCTCGACGCAGGCGGAGCCGAGCCGGCGGATCTCCGCGCCCGAGTCCGAGACCCGCGTGCGGATCTCGTTCACCGGCCGGTTCTCGGTCCGCGTGGAGGAGCCCACGGCGACGATCGCCTTGTTGAGCGACATCGTCCTGGCGGGCACGATGGGGACGCCGTCGAGCGTGGCGCCGGCACCGGCGGCGGCCGCGTACATCTCGTCCTGTTGCGAGAGGTGGATGACGCCCACGACCGGGGCGCCGTCGACGACGAGGCCGATGCTCACGGCGTACAGCGGCAGCCCGCGCAGGAAGTTGAAGGTGCCGTCGATGGGATCGATGACCCACACCGGCTGGCCCAGGGCCGGCGTGGTCTTCGCCCCCTCTTCACCGAAGAACGCGTGCCCCGGGAAGCGCTTCTGGAGCTCCTCGACGATGAGCTCCTCGGTCTTCCGGTCTGCCTCGGAGACGTAGTCCTGCGCGCCCTTCTCCTCGACGTGGAGCTCGGCGCGCTTGCGAAACCAGACGTCCGCGCGCGCGCCGGCCATGCGGGCGACGTCGACGGCGGCGTCGCGGAAACGGGCGAGGTCGGCAGCGGGCAGCGCCGCGGTCACGGCAACATCCGTTCGCGCACGAGCTTCACGAGCCCGTCGTAGCCGTCGAGGAACTGCTTGAGCGTGTGCACCGAGGCGCCGTACGCGGCGAACTCCTCGGCCTTGAGCGCGCCGTCGTCGTGGGCGCGCACGAAGTCGGGGACTGTGCGCAAGGACGCGAGGACGCGAGGGTCCACGGGCTCGTCGAGCGAGTCGCGCAGCTCGAACGACGACGCCTCGAACCGCTTCCACCAGCCGTAGGGGATGGTCTGGACGATGCCGGGTCCGACGAGCTCGGTCCAATGCAGGTGGTGCCGGTAGGCCGCCGCGAGGAGCGTCGCGTCGAAGCCGCGCTGCTTGAAGATGCGCGCGGCCTCCTTGAAGACGGCGATGCCGGCCCAGGCGATGTGGCCGGGATCGATGAGCCGCTTTTCCTTGTCGACCATGCGCTTGATGTGGTCGTCGACGCGGCCGATCATGAGCGTGACGACGTGGCGCGCCTTCTTCCTGGCCCGCGCGTCTCCGCGGGCGAGCGCCTCGGCGACGGCGACGGCCTGCGACGTCGTGAAGCTCACCGTGGCGTTCACCGGGATCCCCGCGGCCGCCATCTCCTCCATGGCCGCGATGCCGGCCTTGGTGGCCGGGGCCTTGATGGCGATGTTGGGGGCGAGCGCGGCGAGGACCTGTGCGTGCGCCGCCATGGCCTTCGCATCGCGCCAGTGCTTGGGGCTCACCTGGGCGCACAGGAGCCCGCGCCTCCCGCCGCTGCGCTCGTATTCGGGCTGGAGCAAGAGCGCGGCTTCGCGCACCACCTCGCCGACGAGGCGCCAGGCGACGTCGTCTTCGCCGGCCGCGGGGTGCTCGAGGATCAGGACGTCGAGGACGTTTTGCAGCCGCTCCTTGTCCGCGTTGACGGCGGCCGCGACGATGACCGGGTTGGACGTCGCTCCGACGAAGCCGTGCGCCACCGCGTCCTTCAGCTCGCTGAGCGCGCAGGAGTCGTTCCACAGCTCCACGCCCCGCTTGGCCGTCTCCGCCATCTTTCCGGTATGCATTACGTGGCTCCTCTTTCGACGCGGGGGACAAGCCCCCGCCCTACATTGTGCCCGACGGCGGCGTCGCCCCGAGACGGCACCGCGTGTTCCGCGCGCCCGAGGACGGCAGCGCCCGCCGCCGTGTTCTCCGCGCGCCCGAGGACGGCAGCGCCCGCCGCCGTGTGTTCCGTGCGCATCAGACGCCCGCCTCGCGCCGGAGGTACTCGCGCGCGGTCCTGGCGTACTCGAGGGGGCTCGCCTTGTGCGGGTCCTGCTCGGCCTCGACGACGAGCCAGCCGCGGTAGCCGTGGCACGCGAGGGCGGCGAGGAACGCGGCGAAGTCGACGGCGCCGGCGGGGTCGCCCGGCACGGTGAACACGCCTTCGCGCACGGCGCGCTCGAAGGTCCACCCGCCGGAGCGCGCAGCGGCCACCACGCCGGCGCGCACGTTCTTCAGGTGCACATGGGTCACGCGCGCCGCGTGCTTGTCGAGGACGGCCAGCGGGTCGGCGCCGGTGAACGCGAGGTGGCCGGTGTCGACGAGGAGGCCCAGCGACGGGCACGCGGCCATGAGCGCGTCGACGTCGCCGGCGTCCTGGACCACCGTGCCCATGTGCTCGTGGTACGCGGTCTTCATCCCGAGCGCCGCCGCCTCCGCCGCGAGCGCCTGCAGCCCCTCGGTCAGCGCGCGCCACTGGCGCTCCTCGAGGAAGCGCCGTCCCCCCTCGAAGTACAGCGGGCTCTGGCCGTCGCCGTGGATGGCGTACGTACACTCGGCGACGATGACGACGTCGCTCCCCGCGGCCTTGAGCTTCTCGGCGTGCTTGCGGAAGCGCGCCCGCTCCTCGTCGAGCGGCCGCTCCGCCAGGAACGTGCTGTGCCAGCCGGACGCCAGGCGCAGGCCGAAGCGGTCGAGCAGCGCCGTGATGGCGCCGCCGTCGTCGGGGAAGCGGTGACCGAGCTCCGTTCCCGCGTAACCGGCCTCGCGCATCTCGCCGAGACACTGCTCGAGCGACGTGCCCGCGCCGAGGTCCTTGAAGTCGTCGTTGATCCAGTTGATCGGCTGCGCGGCGACGGCGACGTCGGCGGGGCTCAATCGGGGTGCTTCGGGCGAAGTCATCATGCGATCTCGTCGGGCGTCGCCGTTTTCAGTGGTGGAAGCGGCGGCGCCCGACCGCGGACTCGTAGTCGCGACGCGCCTCCTGCACGCCGGGGACGGCGCTCACGGCGGGGACGGGCACGTCCCACCAGGAGGTCCCGGGCAACTTCGATGCTTCGGAAAGTGTCACGATGATGGCGCAGCTCCGGGTCTCCCGCCGCGCCGCCGCCAGGGCCTCGGCGAGCGCCCCGTCGGTGTCGACGGAGAACACCTTGGCCCCGAGGCTCGCAGCCATCTGCGCGAAGTCCACGGCGACGACGTCCCCGTCGAGGCGGGCCCCCTGGCGCGCGCGGAATTCGTTCCCGAAGGACCGGCCGCCGCAGCCGCGCTGGAGGTTGTGGATGCACTGGTAGCCGTGGTTGTCGACGACGACGGCGGTGATCTTGGTCCCCTCCTGGATGGAAGTGAGCAGCTCGTTCGCCATCATCAGCCAGCTCCCGTCGCCGAGGAGCGCGTAGACCTCCCGCTCCGGGCACGCGAGCTTGACGCCGAGCGCGCCCGCCACCTCGTAGCCCATGCAGGAGTAGCCGTACTCGCTGTGGTAGTCGTCGGCCTCGACGCTCCGCCACAGCTTGTGGATGTCCCCCGGGATGCCTCCCGCTGCGTGGACCACGGTGGCGCCCGCGGCGGCGTCGTTCATCGCGCGGATGACCTGCGCCTGCGTGAGCGCGCCTCCCGGCGACACGAGCTCCGCGCGCGCGCCGCGCCACGCCTCGACGGAAGCGCGGACGGCGGCGTCGTCGAAGCGGACGCCCGTGAGCGCCTCCCCGAGCGCCTCGAGCGCGAGCCGCGCGTCGGCCGTCACCGGCAGCGCCCCGTGCTTGCGCGCGTCGGCGGCGTTCACGTTGACGCCGATGAACCGCACGCCCCCGTCCTGAAACTGCGTCTTCGACGCCGTGGTGAAGTCGGACAGCCGCGTCCCCACCGCCACGACGACGTCGGCGCTCCGCGCGATCTCGTTGGCACACGCGGTGCCGGTGACGCCGAGCGCCCCCAGCCACGAAGCGTGGCTCGCGAGCACCGCACCCGTGCCCGCCTGCGTCATCGCCACCGGGATGCGCGTGGCCTCGGCGAACCGCGCGAGCGCCTCGCACGCCTCGCTGTAGTGAACGCCGCCGCCGGCGACGAGCAGCGGCCGTCGAGCGCCCCGCAGGAGCGCGGCGGCGGCGGCGACGGCGCCCGGCGCTGGCGGGGCACGCTCGACGACGTGCACCCGCGGCTCGAAGAACGACGCCGGGCACTCGAACGCCTCCGCCTGCACGTCCTCGGGCAGACACAGCGTCACCGCGCCCGTCTCGGCCGGGTCGAGCAGCACCCGCACCGCCTCGGGCAACGCCGTGAGGATCTGCTCGGGCCGGTTGAGGCGGTCCCAGTACTTCGACACCGGGCGAAAGCAGTCGTTCACGCTCACGTCCATCGACGCCGGGTGCTCGAGCTGCTGCAGCACCGGCGCGGGGATGCGGTTGGCGAAGACATCGCCGGGCAAGAGCAGCACAGGGACGCGGTTGATGGTGGCGCCGGCGGCGCCGGTGATCATGTTGGTGGCGCCCGGCCCCACCGAGGTGGTGCACGCCATCATCGCGCGGCGCCGCTTGGCCTTGGCGAACGCCGCCGCCGCGTGCACCGCGGCCTGCTCGTTCTTCGGCTGGAGGAACGGCAGGGCCTCGCCGCCGTGCTCCTCGAGCGCCTGGCCGAGGCCGGACACGTTGCCGTGGCCGAAGATGCCGAAGATGCCGTGGAACATGCGGTCCTCGACGCCGTCACGCGAGACGCGCTGCGCCTTGAGGAAGCGGACGACGGCGGCGGCGAGCGTGGTGCGCTCGCTCTTGCCGGCGAACAGCGCCGTCACAGGAGCTCCTTGGGCGTAAAGCCCTGGTCCTTGCCGTCGAGGATCCAGCGGTGCTCGTCGGCGAAGGTGAAGCCGGTGTACCTGGCGCCGGGTTGGTGGCGCACGATCCACAGGTAGTACATGCCGTAGCCGGGCGCGGCGACCTGCGGGTGATCGACGCCGTCCAGGATCTTGACCGTGTCGCCGTGCTTGACCTTGACGACGTCGTCACCGAGCTCGGCGTGGCCGTAGCCCTGCGGCTTCGTGAAGCGGTAGTGGTACAGCTCCGCCTGCGCGTGGTGGTGCGGCGGATAGCTCGACCACCGCCCCGGCAGGTTCACGACCTCGCCCACGACGAGCATCGACTGCGGCCGCTTCTCGAGATCGAACGTGAGGCGCACCACGCGGAGCGACGCGTCCTGCGCGAACCCCTTGCCGCGCTGCTCGCTCGATGTCTCCTGCGGGAGGAACAGGCGCGCAGAAAACGACGCCGCGTTGTCGCAGCGCGCGCGCCCCCACTCGACGTCAGCGTCGGCCTCGATGCGCACGCCTTGGCCGCGCGCGAGCGACAGCACCGTCGGCCGCTCGTCGAACAGGCTGCTGCGCGACACGGCGGCGTCGACGCCCTCCGCCGTCACGCGCGCCTTGCCGTCGAAGAGCACCCAGGCGGTCTCCTTGTCCGACGCCTCGTCGATGACCTCGCCCGCGCGCATGCGCACGACGGCGAAGTCGACGCCGCAGTCGCCGGCCGCGTCGCCCTCGGTGGTGATGGGCGTGGTGCCGAACGGGAAGCCGCCGCGGTGGGCGGTGTCGTGACAGGGGTGCGGCATGCCCGCCTTGTCGCGGACGCGCCCGGGCAATTCAACCGGGGGTCAACGGGGCTTGCCGTCGGCCAGCGTGTGATCGCGCTTGACGCTCGACATCTTCGAGGCCGCGTGGGGGTTGTCGTCGGTGACGACGGAGCCGCTCTGCGCCGGGACGCCGTGCGCCTCGGAGAGCGGGCGCTCGGCGCCGGGGCGCCCCTCCGCGAGGCTGCGCGGGCGCGTCAGCAGCGGCTTGTCGCGCGGGGGAGGCGGCGGCATCTCCTCCGCCGGCTCGCGGTCCTCGAAGAGCGCGCGGATGGCCGCGGGCGCCTCGGTCCCCGCCGGCGGTCCCTCGCAGATGTCGACGAGCGCGCGCGCCGTGACGAGCGCGAGCTCGAGCGCGTGCGACGGGGAGACATGCGCCCGGGCGGACGCGCGGTTGACGAGGTCGTCTACGCTGGTCGGGGCGTCGTCGCCGGCGCCGAGCAGATCGACGTCGAGGCCTTCGAGCGTCGCCAGCTCCGAGCGCGCCGGCACCGAGAGCGAGGGGCCGAGCAGCTCGAGGAGCGCTCGGCCCGTCCTCGTGGCCTCGTCCAGTGACGCGCCGGCCTTGTCGGCGACCGTCTCCCAGAGCTCCTGGGCCCGTGTCGGTCGAAACATCGTGCACCTCGTTTGATTCTTGTTCGCATCGCCCGTGCCAGACGACACGCGCGACCGAACGCCCCGCTCGCCGCGCGCCCGCGCGATCCCGCACCGTGCCTGTGAACGCTCGCCCACGTCGTCGCGCCACCCCGCACGCGCCGCCGCCCCACGCTCGGCGCTCAGGCGCGCTCCGCCACCACGAACGCGCCCGCCGTGTTGCCGTCGTGCGTGAGCGAGACGTGCAGCCTGTCGATCTCGAGCGCCCGCAACAGCGCCGCCGCCGCCGCCGAGAGCACGAGCGTGGGGCGGCCGCGCGCGTCGCGCCGCACCTCGACGTCGACGAGCGGCACAGGCGCAGGCTCGAGCCCGAGCGCCGCCGCCGCCCCGTCCAGCGCTTTCAGCGCCGCCTCCTTGGCCGCGAAGCGCGCCGCCAGGTGAACCACCGGGTCGCCGTGCGCCTCGCGCTCGCAGTAGCGCAGCTCCGTCTCCGTGAACGTCGCGGCGACGAAGCGCGTGCGCGCCCCCGCCGGCCCCACCAAGCCGGCGAAGGCGCCGACGTCGACGAGGTCCATGCCGACGCCGGCGATCACGGCGCGCTCCCCCGGCGCGCGCGCCGCGCCGGCGACGGAGACGGCGACAGCGACGGCGACGGCGACGGCCCGCGGCTGCGGATCAAGCGCGCCCCCCGGCGTCGAGCAGGGCGCGCGCCTCGACGTCGCCGCCGAAGCCCGCGGGACGCTCGCGCGGGACGAACAGCGGGGCCCGCCCGCTCAACACGCGCTGCAGCCGCTGCTCGGCGCTCCTGCGGCGCGCCTCCATGCGCGCGGCGTAGTCGGCGCGCACGTCTTCGGCGAGCGCGCGCCAGAACAGGAACGGGTGCGCGAGGCACACGAGCGCGCTCACGTGCCCGAAGCCGAGCGTGGTCACCACGCCCGCCTTGAGCGCGTGCCACGGCAAGCGCGTGGCGCGATCGCTCCACACCAGACGGCCGAAGGCGCGCATGTCGTCGTCGACGTCGTCGAGGCTCGCGTTGCCGGGGACGACGCCGTCGGCCATCGCCTGCAGCAAGCCGTTCATCTGCCACGCCGCCGCCGCGCCCTTCGGGTGGCCGGTCAGCGACTTCTGCGAGATGACGAAGAGCGGCTTGTGCGGCGCCCTTCCGAGCGACGTCATCATCGTCTCGTGCAAGCGGGCCTCGTTGAGGTCGTTCGCCTGCGTGGAGCTGTCGTGCTTGGAGACGACGCCGACGTCGTCGGCGACGAGCCCGAGCACGGCCAACGCCCCGCGCAGCGGCGAGATGTCCCTTCGGTCGCGCATGAAGTCGTGCGCGAGCCGCCGCTTCTCGGCCGCCACGATGGCGTCCGCCTGCGCGGCGCCCAAGAGCCGCGCGAGCTCCGGCCGGCGCTTGTCGAGCTCGCGCGCCGCGCGACGTCGAAGCTCGAGGTCACACGCCGTGTGGTCGACGGGGTCGGTGCGGTCCTCCGTCGCGAGCGCGAGCGCCCCCTGCCCCGGCGCCGGCACGCTCTTCTGCAGGCCGTCGCCGCTCGTGCCCGCGAACGCCACCACGCCGTAGACCGGCAGCGCCAGCTTCACGGCGAGGCTCGCGCGACACACGACCACGACGCCGGCGCCCTGCGACTCCACGAAGCCGCGTCGGCGGGCGTCGTTGGGGCGCGACATGAAGCGAGGCTCGACGCCGCGCGCGGCGAGGTCGTCGGTGTCGGCGGTGGCGCCCATGTCGCCGAAGCCGAGGTTGCCGGCTTCGGAGAGGTCGTCGGCGCCGCCGGCGACGACGAGGTCGGCCTGGCCCGTCTTGATCTTGTCGACGGCTTCGCTGAGCGACAGGCCACCGGTGGCGCACGCGCCCACCGGGAAGCTCATCGGGCCGTAGCTGCCGAGGAACGACTGCACGACGTACCCGCCGATGACGTTGATGAGCGTCTCCTGCAGCGCGTCGTTTTGCCGGTCGGCGCCGTCGTAGAAGTCGCGGTAGAGCTTCTTGAGCTTGGTCATGCCGCCGATGCCGGTGCCGATGGTGACGCCGGCGCGCCCCGGGTGCAGGTGCGCGAACAGCTCCTCGGGCGTGAGGCCCGCGGCGAGGAACGCCTCGGCCGTGGACACCAGGCAGTACAGCGTCACCGGGTCGACCTGCGCGCACAGCTCCTTGGGCACGCCGAGGCGTGCGGCGTCCCAACCCGTCGGGATCTGCCCGGCCACCGCGCGGTGCAGGCGGAACGCCGCCGGCACGCGCACCACGGAGCCCGCCCGCTTGACGACGAACAGCGCGCCGCCGTCGTCGACGACGACGGTGCCCTCCGGGTCGTCCTCGACCATCGCCGCCGCCGTCTCCCGGGTGGGGACAGGGAAGCGGAAGTCGCGCTCGAGGTGCACCTCGACGAGACGCGGCGTGCGGCGGGGATCGAAGCCCGTGACCGCGGGCTCGATGACGCGCACGCCCGCGTGCGCGAGCACGTGCTCCTCGTACTTCGCGATGACCTCGTCGTCGGCGACGCGCTCGCCGGAGGCGGCGTCGACGAAACCTGCGCCTTTGTCGTCGGGGCGAACGAGGCCCATCATCCAAGCGAGCTCGAGCACCGCCTCGATGGAGAGCTTGGCGTCCTTCTCGATGGCCCAGCGCGTGCGCGCGCTGCCCCACGGGCTCACCTCACCGGTGCCGACGACGACGATGAGCTCGTCGAGGTCGAGGTGGTCGAGCTGCGGCAGGAGCGCCAGGTCCGCCTCGCACGGCACGGGCACGCGCAGGCGCTGCCGGGCCAACGGCGCCGTCTTCGACGTCGACGAGCCGGCCGCGGCGCCGGCGACGCGAGCCCACGCCTCGTCGAGGACGCGGCGGCGCGCCTCGAGGCGGGCGTCGGCGGCGACGCGGTCGCGATACTCCCGCATGAGCCCTGCGAGGTCCGGGACGGCGCCGAGGCCCCCGGTGAGATCGGCGACGAACGGCGCGCGCGCGGCGGCGACGTCGTCCATGAGGGCGACGACGGCGTCGGCCATCTCGTCCCCGGAGAACGTCTTCAGCCCACGCTCCTCGAGGAACGTCGCCGCGCCGTCGTTTTTGTGCATCAAGCCCGTGCCGCGCACCCAGCCGATGCGCGCGCCGACGACGGCGACGTTCTTGCCCCAGGCCTCCGAGCGCTGCTTGTCGAGCAGCGCCTCGAGCGCGGCCTTGCACTCGCCGTAGGCGCCGTCGCCGCCGAAGGTGCCGTGGTTGGGCGACAGCGGAAGGATGACGTGCGCCCGCGTGCCCCGCGCCGCGTGCAGCTCGGCGACGCGCGCGACGAGGCGCTCGACGCCCAGGACGAGCACGCGGAACATGGTGAGCGAGCGCGGCCCCATGGAGAGGAGGTCCGCAGTCTCGGCGACGGCGCCGAAGGGGATGACGAGGTCGGGGACCATGGGCGGCTTGGCGACCCGGTCCACCGAGCCCACGCGCTCCTTCTGCGGCTCCGCGAGGAAGCGCACGAGATCGTCGACGTCGGCGAAGCTGCCTTGGTTGGCGGGCACCACGTGCAGCTCCGCGCCGAGCGCGGCGTGCTCCTGGTACAGGGCCTTGAACGAGCGCGCCGCGTCCGGTCGCGACGTCGTCACGATGACCCGGGCGCCGCCGGCGAGGAGGCGCGCGACCACGCTGCGCGCGATGGAGCCCGGCCCCGCGCCCGTGACGAGCGCCGTGCGCCCGGCAAACACGCTGGCGACCGCGCTGACCGCGAGCACGGCCTCGAGCCGCTCCACGCGGGAGGCGTCGCCGTCGCGCCGCGCCTCCTCGAGCATGTGCGCGGCGAGCGCGCGGGCGGCGGCGTCGAGGCGCCCGGCGACGCGCGCTGGGGGCAGCGCGTCGTCGAGGAGGTCGCGGCGCGCCCACGCCCACGACGACCGGAACGCCGCGTGCTTCCTGGCGTCGAACACGGCGCGCGTCGCCTGGAAGTAGGCCTCGTCGTGCTCGCGGTCATCGAGCGCGGGTCCCCCCGCGGCGGGATCGACCACGACGCCGTCGACGGCGCCGGGCTCCACGGCGTCGCGCAGCACGCGGGCCGCGCGCGCGAGCGCGCCGTCCTTGCCGAGCACGCGGGCCTCGAGGGCGTCGAGCGCCGCGGAGTCGACGGCGGCCCCGCCGGCGGCCGCGCGCTTCTTCTCGATGGCGACGCCGAGCTCGGCGCCGTAGGCGCGCACGAGCTCCTCGACGACGCCGTCGCTCTTGCCGCCGGCGCGGGCGCGCAGAGCCAGGCGGTTCTTCAGGCGCTCGCGGTGGGCGGGCGGGAGCTCCCACTCCTTGGCGAGCAGGTCGTCGAACCGGCCGAGGTCGTGGCCGAGCAGCTTGTGCGCGGCCTGATCCTGCAGCGGCTTCAGCACGGCGCCGGGACCGGTTGCTGTCGACGTTTTCGAGATCGTCGAAGCGAGCGTCGCCAGGGGCATCTCGTGCGCGTTGTCCACGGCGCGCGCGCCGAGCTCCGCCCCGATCTCGGCGAGCACCTGGTTCCTTCGCGCGGAATTTCCGCCGAGCAGGTGATCGAGCGAGCGCGACAGATCGATCTCCTCCCGCGCCTTCTTGGTGACGACGCACAGGAGCGTGACGAGGGCGTCCTCGACCCACGGGCGCGCCTCGGGGAGCGGCCCGACGCCGCGCGCCGGCTCGAGGGGGACGGGCGCCGCGACGGCCGCTTGCTGCGGCGCAGCCGGGGCTTCTCTGCGTGGCGCGGCTGCTTGCCCGCCGCCGGGCCCCTCCTGCTCGCCCACGCCGGACGCCGACGCCGGCGCCGGCGGGACGGCGACGGGGTCCTCCTCCACGAGCGCCGTGCCGAGCACGACGTCTTTGTCGAGCACCGCGTGCAGGACGCGAGACCTGCCGTCATAGCCGCCGGCCTTGGCCATGCCGCTCAGCACGGGCTGCTTGGCCGGGCCCACCTCGACCACGTCGCCGACGGCGTGTGCGCCCCGCAGGAGCACGTCCTGCACGTCGGTCCAGCGCACGGGAGACGCGAACTGGTAGGCGAGCACCTCGACGAGCAGCATGCGCGCGAGCCGCGGCCGGTCCGCCGCCGTCTCGTCGAAGCACGAGAGCCACTCGGCCACCCGCGGCGACCCCGACGCGTCGAGCACCTCGCTGAGGAACGCGGGTGAGAGCCGGAAGAGCGTGCCCGTGAGGTTCGGCACGTAGCGGCCCTCGAGGAGCGCCGGCTCCACGCGCTCGGGGAGCACGGCGTCGAGCCGCGCGCGGAACGCGGGCACGCCGTCGCGCAACAGCGGCGAGTGGAACGGGACGTCGATGCCCGGGACGTCGACGAACGCCGGCTTGCCGGCGCCGCCCTGGATCGCCGCGAGCTTCTGCTTCAGCGCCGCGAGCGCGCGCACGTCGCCGGTCACCGCGTACTGGCGGCCACGCACGTTGTGGTTCACCACGAACAGCGGCAGGCCCGCCTCGCGCGCCACGTCGTCGACGAGCGCGAGCGCGGCGCTCTCGTCAAGCCCGGCCAGGTTCGGCCGCACCGCGCCCATGCCGTACGGCGAGCGCCCCGCGGCGTCGCGCGACACCAGGCGATCCATCGTGCGCCCGCGCTCGTAGACGATGTCGACGACGCCGGCGAGCGGCATCACCGCCGGCACCGACGCCAGCGCCGAGTACTCACCGAGCGAGTGGCCCGCGAACGGCGCCCCCTCGACCAGCGCGCCCTGCTCCTTCAGCGCGGCGACGTCCGCCACCGCCATCACGGCCAACGCCACCTGCGTGAGCTGCGTCAGGAAGAGGACGCCCTCGGGATGCACCAGGCGCTCACCCTTCACCCACAGCTCGCGCGGGTTGTCGCGCACGACGTGGAGCAACGAGAAGCCGTGGTGCGACTGGCAGACCGCGTCCGCCTCGTCCCACACCGCGCGCGCCGCGGCGCTTTGTGCGTAGCTCTCCATCCCCATGCCTGCGTGCTGCACGCCCTGGCCGGGGAACACGTACGCGGTCGTCCGCGGCGCCACCTCGGCGAGGGTGCGCACGACGACGACGTCGTTTTCATCCTTCACGTCCGCTTGCACCACGGTGGCGCCCGCGCGCTTGGCCACGGCCTTCACCTCCACGGAGAGGGGCGTCCGCGGCAAGACCGGCGCGAGGAAGGTGGACGTCGCGCGGCGCACGCGCGAGGCGTCGCCGTCGGCGGCCAGGCGCGCGATGCGGTGCACGGCCATCGACGCCGTCCACATCCCGTGGACGATGGGCTGTGTGAAGCCAGCGAGCCGGGCCACGTTCGCGTCGACGTGCAGCGGGTTCTTGTCACCGCTCGCCTCCGCGTACGCAGCCATTCCCGCGGGCGCGCGAGCGCTCTTGATGCCGATGAGCGCCTCTTGCGCGAGCGGCACCTGCGCGCTCTCGCCGACGGGCCCCTCGAGCAGATCCACGAGGGCGTCGAGCGCTGCTCCGGGAGAGACCGCCGTCGAAAGGTCGTGGCCGGACGCGATGTGCAAGCGGCCCACCTCGCGGCCGTCGACCGTGAACGCACCCGCGGCCTCCGCCTCGGTCACCGTCGCGTCGAGCACCAGCGCGCACGGCGCGCCCAGCGCCGCGTCGAGGGTCACGAAGGGCTTGGCCCGCAGGAACGCGAGCTCGGCAGCGCCGACGTCGAGCCGCGCCTGGACGCTGCGGCGCTCCCGGCGAGGCGCCGGCGCTCCGACACTTTGGCGAATGAAGAATCGGCTCTCGGTCTCCGCGGCGACGCCGCCGTCGGCGCGCACGAGGCGGCCGTCGACGACGACGCGCGTGCCGCCTTCGACGCCCTCCACGGAGCGAACGCGGGCGCACGCCGTCAGGTGCTCTCCGCAGTCGAAGCCCGGACCGCGCGCCTCCTCGCTCTCATGCACGAGGCGCACGACGTCGGGGCGGGCACCGGCGAGCGCGCGAAAGACGGCGCGCCACGCAAAGGAGAACGCCGTCGGCAGGGGCGCGCGGGTCGACGCCGGGTTGTCGTCGCCGGTGGCGGCGCGGAAGGCGCGGACGCGCGCGGCGTCGATGACGACGGGCTCGCGCGCCTCCTCGAAGAGCGGCACGGGCTCGAGGTCCTCGCCGAACATGGCGCGGCTGTAGAAGCGGTGCTGGGCGTCGAGGTACCGCTCGCGGTCCCACGCGAGCCAGCCGCCGTGATCGTCGTCGACCAGACGCAGGCAGAGGTCGAGCGCCGCGTCACCGTGGACGAGCTCGGCGACGAGCCGCCCGCTCTCCGCGTCGAGGCGCACACACGACGGCGGCGCGCCCTGCAGCGGGTTTTTGTGCCACAGACCGTTGTCGTCGACGGCGAACGGGAGCGTGCGCGCGCGCTCGAGGCGCGCATCCCCGACCGACGCACGAGCCGCCCCGGCGCGGGCGAGCGTCGCCGGCGCCGCCGCGCGAGCGGAGACCGCCGACGTGGCGTGGGCGACGAACGAGCGGAGCACGTCCGCGACGGGCTCGTCGACGGCGCGGATGGCGGCGACCGCCGCGGGGCCCGGGATGGCGAAGACGGCGTCCGCGGCGAAGCGGTCGTCGTGGGACTGCCACAGCGAGTCCGACTTGAACCAACGGCGCACGTCGGCGTCGAGGACGGGCACGAAGGGCACGGGCTTGCCCGGCCGCTTGCACACCTCCAGGAAGAAGCGCGCGTCTTCGGGGTGCAGCAGGCTCGAGCCGAGGTCGTCGCCGTAGCGGGCCGCGCAACGTCGCTCGAGCTCCTCCATGCGCGAGCGCCAGGTGACGTCGGCCTCGAGCCCGTCGGGGGTCAGCAGCGCGCGGGCGCGCGCGAGCAGCTCGGCGGGCGTCATCGCCTCGACGTCGCCGAAGTACGGCTTGGCCGTGCGCGCGAGCGCCTCCACGATCTCGTCGCGGCGCGCGGCGACCTTGTCGGCGTCACCCGCGACCTCGTCGAGCAGGCGGCCGCAGCGGGCGGCGGCGTTGTCGAGGTAGTAGATGGGCGCGTCGAGCGAGCTCTTGCCGCTCGTGACCCCGCCGGCGCGGCCGCCGTCGGTGGGCCACTGCGCGAGCTCGCCCGCGGCCGCGGCCAAAGCGCGCTTCACGGCCGGCGACGTCTTCGCTTCCTTGGTCGCCATCAAGCGGGTCCCGAGGAACACGGCGTCGACCGGCATCGCCGGGAGCCCCAGGCCGGGGAAGCGCTCGTCCACCCACGCGCCCGTCAGGTACGCGGTGGCCTGCTCCTCGGTGCCGACGCCGCCGCCGACGCACACGACGAGGTTATCGCGCGCGCGCAACTTGGCGTAGTGGCGCACCAGGAGGTCGTCGAGATCCTCCCAGCTATGGTGGCCGCCCGCCTTGCCGCCTTCGATGTGCGCGAAGAGGGTCATCGCCGGGCGCGCGTCGGCGATGGCGAGCACGGCGTCGAGCTGGGCGTCGTTGCCGGGCTTGAACGCGTTGAGCGTCATGCCGTGGGCGACGAGATCGTCGAGGAGGGCGACGGCCTCCTCCAACGGGGGAACGCCGGCGCTCACGGTGACGCCGAGGATGGGGTAGCCCTCGTCGCGCAGCGCGAACACCGTCCGCTGGGTCTTGAAGTGGAGGCCCCACAGGTACGGATCGAGGTAGAGCGCGTTGAAGACGATGCCCTGCCCCGGCTGAAGCGTCGCACGCACCTCCTCGAGCCGCGCGCGCAGGATGGGCGTCGTGACCTGGCCGCCGCCGGCGAGCTCGGCGACGAAGCCGGCGTTGGCGGCGGCGACGACGATGGGCGCCTCCACGGTGGTGGGCGTCATGCCCGGCACGAGCACCGGCGGCCGCCCCGTGGCGCGCACGAAGCGGTTCACGAAACGCTCGCGTCCGTCGGGACCGCGCTCGATGACGGGCGCGAACCGCTCGGCGTACGGCGCCGGCGGCTCCGGCGCCTCGCGGGCGTCGAGCAGCGCCTTGCGCGCCCGCGCCTCCACCACCGCCAGCACCGCCGAACCGCGGCCGCGCAGCGCGGAGCTCGACAGGTGCGCGACGTCGACGCCGGGGCCGCAGTCGATCACGAGGTCGGCGCCGAGCGCGGACGCCGTGGCCCGCCAGCTCTGCGGGCGCACGAGGATGGCGCTCATGGCGCGGGCGAGGGCGGCGCCGTCGTCCGGCATCGGGTGCTCCCCGTCGAGCACCGGCAGCTTCAGCGCGCCCGCCGGCAGCGCGAGCGCGCGGGCCGCCAGGGTCTCATGGAGCTGGGCGCATACTTCATCGAACATGGAAGTATGGAAGGGGCCGCTCACCGGCAGCCACTGAAAGCGCACGTCGACGATCCGGCCGGGGGCCAAGCCGCGCTTCTTCCTGGCGCGCCGCTCCTCCGCCTGCGCGAGCGCGAAGCGGCGGAGCCGCTCGAGCTCCGCGGGGGCGCCGGCGAGCGTGTGGTGAAGCGGCGCGTTCTCGACGGCGACGTGGGCGGCCGCACCGCTCGCGTGCAAGAGCGCGCGAAGCTCGGGGAGCGTCGCGCCGCTCACGGCCGCCATCGGCGACGGGGGCGCGCCCGTCTCCTCGACGGACCGCACGGCGAGGGACGGCGGCGCCGCCGGAGCGCCGGAGCGCTCCATGGCGATGCCGAGGTGCAACGCGGCGCGCGCGAGGCGCGCGACGAGGTGGGCGCGCTCGGCGGCGTCGCGCACGCCGAAGACCGCGGAGCAGCCGAGCGCCCCGAGGACGCCCTGGCTGTGACCCGCGCAGGACGGCAGGCGCGCGGCGCCCTCGCCGAAGGGGACGTCGAAGAGGGCATCGAGGCCGCCGGCGAAGAGCTGCTCGAGGCGCGCCATCTGGGCGGCGAAGAGCAGCGGCGCCGACGACGACGCGCGGGCGAGCGAGGCCGCGTCGGGCTTCTCGGGCGCCCGGGCGCGAGCGTCGACGGCCTCCGGCGCGCCGGGAGGGGGGGCGAGCCACGCGAGGAAGTCGATGCCGAGCGGGAGCTGCGCGCGGCCGGCGGCGTCGAGGTGCGCGGCCTCGTCGACGAGTGCGTCGCGCACGATCTCGAGCAGGCGCCGCGGCGCGCCGCCGCCGGCATGGAGCTCGGCGAGCTCGTCGAGGTACGCGGCCCCCTGGCCGGCGAACGTGAACGCCAGGGCGCGGCGGCCGGCGCGGACGGCGTCGACGACGGCGGGCACGGCGGGGGCGAGCGCGGCGCGCGCCCGCACCGCGCGCGCGGCCTCGGCGTCGAGGAGCGCCAGCGAGGCCCCCATGTCCACGGGTCCGGCGAAGTCGGTTTCATGGCTGCTCATGCGTTCCTCCGCGCTTGCGCCAGCAAGCGCCCGAAGTGCTCGACGGTGACGAGGAGCATGCGGCTCTGCTCGTCGTAGATGCGGTGGTCAGGCTCGGCCATGTCCTGCGAGATCGATCCGATGAAGCACGACAGGAGCAGGCCGGCCAGGGTCTCAATTTGCTTCGCGTCGTAGAAGCCCTCGAACGTGGGCGCGACGACCTGCGCGAGGGATCGCCGGATGCGCACGATGAACGAGGCCAGCGCCCGCCGCAGCGAAGGGTGGCGCTGCGACTGCACGAGGGCGTCGAGCCAGACGGGCAGGAGCCGCCGGCCGCGCCGCCCCTCGCGCCCGAGCGCCTGCAGGAGGGCGTGCACCGGGTCGGCGTCCTCGAAGGCGGCGCGGAACTGCGCCATGATCTCGTCCTCGACCTCGTCGGCCCACACGTCGAGGATCTGGACGAAGACCTGCTCCTTGGTCTCGAAGTACCAATAGAAGGTGCCCTTGCTGACGCCGGCCATGGCGCAGATGTCGTCGACGCTGGTGGCGTGAAAGCCTGCCTGCGCGAAGCAGTGGAAGGCCGCCACGCGGATCGCGGCCGCCTTGTCGCTGCTCTTCTCGGCGCGCTGCGCGAGGGCGCGGGCGGCGGCGGCTTTGCGCACGCCGCTGTCGACGCCGCTCTTCGCGCGCTTCTTGCGTGCCTTCGGCGCGGGCTTCGGCGCGGGCGTCGGCGCGGGCTTCGGCCCGCGCTGCGCCGCGCTCTTCGCGGCCCGCGGCTTCTGTGCCGTCTTCGCCGCGCGCCTGATGGCCATGACACCTCCGCCAGGCGGCCTGTACTGACTGGTCAGTCGAGAGCCGTCCAGAGGTGCTCGCCTAGACTGACTAGTCAGTCGAGTCAATCAGTCCGAAACCGTGACCGCGTGGTCCTCCTCGTGCGCGGGCTGCTAGAACGCTCTCGTGGCGGAGGCGAAACGCACCCCCGTGGTCACCTGCGCGACGCAGGGCGCGTGGCGGACGTGGCTCGCGCGCCACCCGGGCTCGCCCGGGGTCTGGCTCAAGCTCGCCAAGAAGGGCGCCCGCGTCACGACGCTGAGCTACGCGGAGGCGCTCGACGTCGCTTTGTGCTTCGGCTGGATCGACGGCCAGAAGGCCCCGCTCGACGAGGAGGCCTGGCTGCAGCGCTTCACGCCGCGCGCAGCGCGGAGCAAGTGGTCCCGGAACAACCGCGACCGCGCCGAGGAGCTGCTCGCGGGTGGCGCGATGCAGGCCGGCGGGCGGGCCGCCGTCGAGCGGGCGAAGGCCGACGGGAGCTGGGACGCGGCGTATGCGGGCCAGCGCACGGCCACCGTCCCCGACGACCTCCGCCGCGCCCTCGACGACAACCCGCAGGCGGCCGCGTTCTTCGCCGGGCTCGACAGCGCCAACCGCTACGCCGTGCTCTATCGCGTCGGCGACGCCAAGCGGCCGGAGACCCGCGCCCGGCGCATCGAGAAATTCGTCGCCATGCTCGCGCGCGGAGAGACCCTCCACCCCGCGGGCTCGCGCCGCTGACCACGCCGTCGGCGGTCGGCGCCCCGCTCGCCCCCGCCGATCCCCGCCGCCCATGGGAGGGCGTCAGCCGCGCAACAAGCGCGCGAGCACACCGTCGAGGAGCGCGAGCATCTCGCCCGCGCGGCCGTGGGCGCGGGGCGCGCCGACGTCGGCGTCGAGGGCGGCGGCGGCGCCCTGGATGCCGCCGGGGGAGCGCCCGAGGACACGGGCGGTGAGCGCGCGCAGGTCCACGAAGCCGTGCGCGGGCTCGCCCTCGCGCGTGAGGAGATCGCGCGCGAAGGGGCCCCAGGCGCACAGGTGCGCGCCGTCGCAAAACGCGCGGAAGCGCGCGAGCGCGGGGGCCACGTCTTCGCCCGCCCGCAGGGCCCGCTCGTCGACGCGGATGCGGCCCGGCACCTCGTCGCCGAGGGGACGGCGGGGTGCGAGGATCGCCTCGAACGAGGCGACGCCCGCGTCCCCGACGCCAGGCGCGGCGGCGCCGCGGACGCCTCGGGTCGCGACGAGGTGCACGAGCTCGGGGGCCCCGGCGGCGCGCGCGTCGCGGCGGTGGCAGTTGGCCTCGGCGTAGAACACCACGGCGCGCGCGCGCTGCGCGCGCACGGCGTCGAGCTCGCGCAGGCGCGTGCGACCTCCCGCCGTGCTCGGGCGCGCCCGGCGCCGCAGCGGGCGGCCTCCGCCGCTCGCGGCGGCCTCGAGCTGGCGATCGACCATGAAGGTGAACGGCGCGAGCAACGACGCGTAGCGGTCGCGATCGCCTTCGAGGATGCCGAGGACGGCGGCGACGGCCTCGACCGTGGCGAGGTGCTCGTCCGAGGGCTCCTTGCGGATGCGGTAGTTGCCCGGCGCCGGCGGGCGGTAGCCCACCCGCGGCAGCGACGCGAGCCGCGGGTTCTTGCCGAGGAGCTTCTTCGCCTGTGACCACGTGCCGTCGAGGACCACCAGGGTGCGCGGCGGGGCCGCGGCCCACTCCTCGACGTCGCGCGCGCCGGCGCCGGGGAAGAGGACGGCGGCGCCGCCGGCGTCGAGCGCCGCGCGCACGGCCGGCGTGTCGTCGACGGCGACGCCCTCGACGAAGGTGGAGCCCTCGAGCCCGAGGTGCGCCATGCGCGCGGTGCCGATGGCGACGTCGCGCTCGCGCGGGTGCTGGACGAACAGCACCGACGTCTTCGGCGCCAGCCGTGGAATGAGCGCGCAGTAGCAGTGCGAGGCCGGGCGGCGGCAGCGCAGACATTGGGCCCGGGGCAAAGGCGCGTTCATCGGGGACGTTCGTCGCTACTCCGACGGCACCGACGACTCGGTGGGCGCGGCGGTGGGCCGGTTTTCGCCGACGTATTTGACGGCGAAATAGACCGCGGCCCCGATGATGGCGAGCCCGATGAGGTACTTCATGCGTCGAGCCTAGCGGCGCGGGCGCGGGCGCGCGAGCGCCGCTACACTCCTCGTCGTGCGCACCGCCGGCCCCGCGCTGTGTCTGTTTTTCACCGCCTGTGCGGGCTCCGGGCCGAGCGCGTTCACGTCCGAGGACGTGCAGCCCTTCCTCGAGGCGCACAACGCCGTGCGCCACGCGGCGAGCCCCGCGCCGGACCCGGCGCTGCCGGACCTCGCGTGGGACGAAGACATCGCGGCGACGGCGCAGGCGTGGTCATCGCGCTGCGTCTTCGAGCACTCGCACGGACCGCTCGGCGAGAACCTCGCGTTTTTCAGCGGCGACGCGTCGACCCCGCAAGACACCGTCGACGGCTGGTCCTCCGAGGCCGCCGACTACGACTACGGCCAAAACGGCTGCGCCGCGGGCCGGCAGTGCGGCCACTACACCCAGATCGTGTGGCGCGACACGCAGCGCGTCGGCTGCGGCGCCTCGTCGTGCACCGTCGACGGCTTCGACGGGACCTTCTGGGTCTGCAACTACGACCCGCCGGGAAACGTCGTCGGCGAAAAGCCGTACTGAGCGGCGCCACGACCGCCGCGGGCCTCGCGCCCGGGGGAGCGCCTACGCCACGACGCGCAGCGGGGCCCGCTCCGGGGCGGCGGCGGTCTTCGGGCGCACCGCGCGAAAGCGCGCGCGCGCGTCGTCCCAGGAGGCGAGCACGCGCGCCGCCAGCGGGCTCCCCGTGAGCGCGGCGTGGCGTTCCACGAGCGAGCGCACGAGGGCCTCGTCGTCGGCGGACAGCGGGGCGAGGGCGGCGTCGGCGTCGTTCAACCGCAGCGGCAGCTTGCCGGCGACGTCGTAGACGAACGCGGCGCCGCCCGTCATGCCCGCGGCGAAGTTGCGACCGGTGCTGCCGAGGACGACGACGGTGCCGCCCGTCATGTACTCGCAGGCGTGGTTGCCACAACCCTCCACCACCGCCACCGCGCCGCTGTTGCGCACGCCGAAGCGCTCGCCCGCGGTGCCGCACACGAAGAGCTCTCCCGCCGTGGCGCCGTACAGCGCCGTGTTGCCGATGACGACGTTGTCCTCGGGGGCGAAGCGGGCCTCACGCGGCGGCGCCACGACGATGAGCCCACCGCACAGCCCCTTGCCGACTGTGTCGTTGGCCTCGCCGCGCAGCTCGACGGCGACCCCGCGCGGCAAGAACGCGCCCAGGCTCTGCCCCGCCGATCCCGTGAGCACCAGCGTGATCGAGCCCGCCGCGAGCCCGCTGTCGCCGAACGCCCGGGCGACCTCGCCGGCGACGCCGGCGCCGACGGCGCGGTCGACGTTGGTCACGCGCGCTTCGATCACCGCCGGCGCGCCGCCGGCGAGCACGTCGCGCACGTGCTCGACGACGTCGGCGGTGGCGTCGAGGTGGCCGGCGGTGTCCTTGCGCTGCATCGCGCGGCACCGCCGCTTTGCGATCGGCGCCGCACCGCCGTCGCACGCTCCGTCGAGCGCGGTCCCCGCGTCGCGCGGCGCCGCCAGCAGCGCCGAGAGGTCGAGCGCGCGGGCCTTTGCGAGGGCCACGCCCTCACGGCGGCGCAACAGCTCCACCGCGCCGACGACGTCGTCGAGCGCGCGCGCGCCGAGCCGCGCGAGCAAGGCGCGCACGCCTTCGGCCACGAGCTCGAAGAACGTGATGATGTGCTCCGGCTTCCCCGGGAAGCGCGCGCGCAGCGCCGGGTCCTGCGTGGCCACGCCGACGGAGCAGGTGTTCAAGTGGCACTTGCGCTGCATGACGCAACCCTCGGCGACCAGCGCCGCCGTCGCCAGGCCGAGCTCCTCGGCGCCGAGCAGCGCCGCGATGACGACGTCGCGCGGCGTACGTACGCCGCCGTCGACCTGGAGGCGCACGCGGTCGCGCAGGCCGGTCTCGACGAGCATCTGCTGCGCTTCGGCCAGGCCGAGCTCCCAGGGCAGCCCCGCGTGGCGCAGCGACGACAGCGGCGCGGCGCCGGTGCCGCCCTCGAACCCCGCGATGACGACGGCGCCGGCGCCGGCTTTGGCGACGCCCGCGGCGACGGCGCCGACGCCGACGGCGGAGACGAGCTTGACGCTGATGCGCGCGCGAGGGCTCACGACCTGGAGGTCGTAGATGAGCTGCGAGAGATCCTCGATCGAGTAGATGTCGTGGTGCGGCGGCGGCGAGATGAGCGTGGTGCCCGGGGTGGTGTGGCGCACGCGCGCGATGCGCTCGTCGACCTTCTTGCCGGGCAACCGCCCGCCCTCGCCGGGCTTGGCGCCTTGCGCGATCTTGATCTGCAGGTCGTCGGCGTGCACGAGGTAGGAGGCGGTGACGCCGAAGCGCCCGGAGGCGACCTGACGGATGGCGGAGCGCCGCTCGTCGCTGTTGCGCTCCGGCTCCTCCCCGCCCTCGCCGCTGTTGCTGCGCGCGCCGATGCGGTTCATCGCCACCGCGAGCGTCTCGTGCGCCTCCGGGCTGATGGAGCCGAAGCTCATGGCACCCGTCACGAACCGCTTCACGATCTCGCTCGCCGGCTCCACCTCCTCGAGCGGCACCGGCGCGCGGCGATCGAACGCGATATCGAGGAGGCCGCGCAGGGTGGTGGGCCGATCCTCGTCGTCGGCGGCGGCGCAAAAGCGCGCGAACGCCTCGGCGTCGCCGGTGCGCGCGGCCTTCTGGAGCAGGTGCACCGTCGACGGCGCCCAGCGATGGCGCTCGCCGTCGCGGCGGAACTGGTAGACGCCTCCGGTCGGCAGCAGCGCGAGCGCCGGCGCAGCGCCGGCTCCCGGCGCGGCGCCTGGGGCGACCGGAGGGAAGCCGCGGGCGTGCCGCGCGGCGTTTTCGTCGTGGAGCTCGCGCCAGCTCACGCCACCGATGCGCGACGGCGTGCCCGTGAAGTGCGCGTCGACGAGGTCCTGCGCGACACCGACGGCCTCGAAGATCTGCGCGCCGGCGTAGCTCTGGAGCGTCGAGATGCCCATCTTGGACATGACCTTGAGGAGACCGCGGCGCAGCGCCTCGATGTAGCGGCGCTGCGCCTCGTCTTCGCCGCCGCTCACGTGGCCGGCGCCGGCCAGCGCGCGGATGCTCTCGAGCGCGAGCCACGGGTTCACCGCCGCCGCGCCGTACCCGATGAGCGCCGCCACGTGGTGCACCTCGCGCACTTCGGCGCTCTCGACCACGAGCCCCGTGAGCATGCGGATGCCGTCGCGGACCAGGCGCTGGTGCACCGCGCTCACCGCGAGGAGCGCGGGGATGGCCGTGTGGCGTGTGTCCACGGCGGAGACGAGCGGTGCGTCGTCCGCGCCCGCGTCGACGTCGGCGCAAGGGAGGCCGATGCGGTCCGAGAGGATCAGGATGTTCGCGCCGTCGTCCACCGCGCGCACGGCCTCGTCGCACAGCGCCGCCACGGCCGTCTCGAGCGCGCCGCCGCCGCCGTCGACGGCGTAGAGCGTAGAGAGCCGACGAGCCTCGAACACGCCCTCGTCGACGGCGGCGAGCTTGGCGAGCTCGCCGTTTCTGAGGGTGGGACCCGGTAGCGCGAGCTGGTGACAGTGCTCCGGCGTCTCCTCGAACGTGTTGCCGTCGGGGCCGATGGCGATGGACGTCGACATCACCAGCGACTCGCGCAGCGGATCGATGGGCGGGTTGGTGACCTGCGCGAAGAGCTGGTGGAAGTAGTCGAACAACGACGGCGCGCGATCGGAGAGCACGGCGAGCGGCGTGTCGTTGCCCATGGACCCCACGGGCTCGCTGCCGCCTTCGGCCATGGGCTGCAGGATGGTGAAGATGTCCTCGTCGGTGTAGCCGAACGCCCGCTGCAGCTGCGTGAGCGCGGCGGGCGACGGCGACGGCAGCCGCGGCGCGCGCGGCAGCATGTCGAACGTGTAGCGGTGGCGCGACAGCCACCGGCGGTACGGGAAGCGCCGCGCGATCTCGCGCTTGACCTCGTCGTCTTCGAGCACCTTCTGCTCGGCCACGTCGACGAGCAGCATGCGCCCGGCCTCGAGGCGTCCCCTCTTCACCACGCGCTCGGCCGGCACCTCGAGCGCGCCCGCCTCCGAGGCGAGCACCACGCGATCGTCGTCGGTGATGCACCAACGCGCGGGCCGCAGCCCGTTTCGGTCGAGGGTGGCGCCGAGGAGGTTGCCGTCGGTGAAGCACATGGCGGCCGGACCGTCCCAGGGCTCCACGAGGGTGCTCGCATACTCGTAGAACGCGCGGCGGTCGTCGTCGATCTCGGGATCGCGCTCCCACGCCTCGGGGATCATCATCATCATCGCGTGCGGCAGCGAGCGGCCGCCGAGGACGAGGAGCTCCACCAGCGCGTCGAAGTGCGCGGAGTCCGACGTGCCCGGCACCAGGATGGGCCACAGCTCGATGAGCCGCTCGATCTTCGCGGTCTTCAGCAGGCTGCGCCGCGCGCGCATCCAATTCACGTTCCCGCGGAGCGTGTTGATCTCGCCGTTGTGCGCGAGCAGGCGCATGGGCTGCGCGCGCTCCCAGGTCGGCGACGTGTTCGTCGAGAAGCGCGAGTGCACGACCGCGAGGGCGCTCACCATCTCGGCGTCCTCGAGGTCCGGGTACAGCGAGCGCAACTGGCGCGGCAGCGCCATGCCCTTGTACACGATGGTCTCCGCCGACAACGACGCCACGTGAAGCTCGGCCACCCCCAGCTCGCGCGCGCGGTTCTCGACGCGCTTCCGGATGACGAACAGGGCGCGCTCGAACTGCTGCGGCAGGAGGCGGCGGCGCTCGACGTAGACCTGGCGCATGGCGGGGCGCGTGGCGCGCGCGTGGGCGCCGAGGTGGTGGTCGAGCACGGGGACGTCACGCCAGCCGAGCACGCGCTGGCCCTCCTCGAGCACGGCGGCCTCGAAGAGCTTCTCCACGGCGACGCGCGCCCCCGGATCGCGCGGCAGGAAGAGCTGGCCGACGGCGTAGCGACGACGGCGCGGCATCTCGAAGCCGAGCTTGAGTCCCTCGCGCTTGAAGAAGCGGTGCGGCAGTTGGAGCAGGATGCCCGCGCCGTCGCCGCTGTCCGGGTCCGCGCCGGCGGCGCCGCGGTGGCTGAGCCGCACGAGCAACGACAGCGCGTCGTCGACGATGGCCCTCGACTTGTCGCCCCGCACGTTCGCCACGAACCCGACGCCGCACTCTTCGCGCATGTGGCTGTTTACGCGTCGCGTCAATCGCGCGCAACCGCCCCCGGCGACCCGCTCAATCGAGCGAGGTGAGCGCCGCCGCCACCTCGATGTCCAGGGGCGCGCGCCGGACGCACTCCTGCAGGAGGCTGCGCGCGCGCGCGGCGTCGCCGTCCTTGGCCGCCACGAGCCCGAGGAAGAACAAGGGCCGCATGGACTGCGGGTGCTCGCGCATGACGTTCATCAGGCGCGCGACGCCGTTCGCGTCGCCCGTGAGGACCTCGGCCCAGCCGAGGTAGCTCTCGAACTCGGCGTCGCCGGGGCGGCTCTCCACCGCCCGGGCAAAACAAGCGCGCGCCTTGTCGGGATCGGCGGCGGCGAGCGCCTGCTGTCCCTCCAGGAACGCGTCCTCGTCGCGGGCGCGCTGCTCGTGGCCCTGCGCAGGCATCTGGTAGGCGAGCAGCGCGTCGTACGCGGCGCGGCGATCGGGATCGGCGAAGGTCTGGTAGGCGTCGTCGAGGAGCGTCCACAGCTCGCGCGCGGCGGGCGTCGCCGGGCCGAGCGCCTTGCCCATCACCGCGCCGGGCCCGATCTCGCGGGCGAGCTCGTCGAGCCGCGCCTTGGTGACGTCCGACGCGACGTCGCAGGGCAGGTCGAGCAGGTCGTAGTAGGAGCGCCCGCGCCCCTTGAGGAGCATCCCGCAGATCCGGTTCACGAGCTCGCGGTCGACGAGCTCGGCGGCGAGCTCGTTGCGCATCATCTCCGGCAGCGGCCGCGGATCCGGGGCGCCGTCCGAAGCGAGGCGCACGAGGCCCGCGAGGTGCGCGGCGAAGACCTCCTGGCTCGACGAGCTCTTCGCCGCCTCCGCCACCGTCGGCGTGCCGGCCAGGACCACGGTGGGCAGCGTGGCGTCGGGCCTCACACGGGCGAACGCGAGCAGCAGATCGTCGAAGTCCGGGGCCTTGTCGAGCCGCTCGGCCTTGTGCGCGGCGACGAAGATGTCGGCGTCCTCGAGCTGGCCGGGCTCGAAGCCGAAGGAGAGGATGACGTCGATGAGCTGGAGCCCGGACACCGCCATCCGGTGCGCCTCCTGCTCGTCGTCGATCACGCGCAGCCGCCCCGTCCACATGAGCGCGCGGCGCACGCGGGTCGCCGCCTGCTCGTCGACGAAGCCGAGCGCCTCGTCGGCGCTGCACAGGCCGAGCGCGAGGAGCGCCTCGGCCACGCGCTCGCCCTCCTTGGCCATGCGCGCGTTGAGCATGCGCATCTGCTCGGTGGTGAGCCGGCCCTGCTTCCACAGACGCTCGCCGAGGAGGTGCTCGCGGAGGTTGTCGGAGGCGCCGACCACCACGCCGCGCAAGAAGGCGAGCTTCAAGTGACTGGACTCGTCGACGAGCACGACGGTCCCCGTGAGGCGCTGGCGCGCACAGGCGAGCAGCGCCTGGGCGACCTCCTTCGGCGCGGCCACCGCAATCTCGTGGGGCAGCGAGGGGGCGCGGCGCGCGGCGGGATCGCTCTTGGGCGGCGGGGAGAGGTCGCTCGTCGCCGCCGGCGCGGGATGCGGGGCCGGACGGGGCGCGGGCGTCGTCTCGAGCGCCTTGCCGTGTTTGAGGAGGATCTCGACGAGCTTGTCCTTGAGATCGCCGAGGATGAACGGCTTGGCGAAGAACGCGTCGACGCCCTGGTCGAACGCGTCCTTGCGGGCCTTTGGCCCCTTGAACGCGGCGGTGATCATCACGACACCGACGTCGTGCCCCTTGGGCATGGCGCGGACGGCGCGGATCACGTCGTAGCCCGACTTCCTGGGCAGGAGGCCGTCGGTGACCACGATGTCGAAGGCGTGCTCGGTGAACGTCTTGATGCCGACCTCGCCGTCGCCCACCGCGGTGACCGCGAAGCCGGACCGTTTCAGGAAGCGCTCGAGGAGGGCGCGGATGTCCGCGTCGTCCTCGATCAGGAGCAGCCGGGCCATCCGGGCACATTACGTGGGGATCGGGGATGACAAACGAATTTCGTAGGGCATGCTCACCGCGAGACAACCCGAGGTCCTCCATGTTGCGCACCGCTATCGGCCTGTCCCTCCTCACGCTGTTCGTGACGCTGTTCGTCGGCACCACGAGCACCTCTTGCACCATCACGCGCGTCGAGGACGGCGAGGGTGAGGGTGAGGGAGACACCGGCGAAGGCGAGGGCGAAGGCGAGGGCGAGGGCGAAGGCGGCGTCGAGAACACGGACGCGCTCTGCTCCGACGGCCTCGACAACGACGGCAACGGCTTCACCGACTGCGACGACTTCGCCTGCGACGGCACCGCGCCCTGCTCCGAGAGCAACTGCGGTGACGGCATCGACAACGACGGCAACGGCTTCACCGACTGCGCCGACTTCGCCTGCAGCGGCAACGGCACCACCCCGCCGGATCCCGCCTGCGTCCTCGCCACGGCCACGACCATCCAATCCATCCAGGACGGCACCAACGGCGCGGGCTTCACGGTGACCACGGATCCCGTCGTCGTCACCGGCACCGCGGTGAGCGGCAGCGGCAACGTCACGCTCTACGTCCAGGAGCCCAACGGCGTCACCTCCGGCGGGCACACGTACCCCGAGTTCTCGGGCGTCGGCGTCTTCGTCAAGAACGATCAGGTGGCCACGTTCCCCGCGGTGAGCGGCATCGCCATCGGCGACTGCGTGCAGATCACGGGCAAGGTCACCGAGTTCTCCGGGCTCACGCAGCTCTCGTTCGTCACGGCGTTCGACGCCGTCGGTGGCTGCGGGGAGGCGCCCGTCGCGGCGGTCAAGACGGTGGACTCCATCAACGACACCGGCGCCGACTCCGAGGCGTTCGAGGCCACGCTCATCGAGGTGGACAACGTCACCCAGAGCGATGACGTGGTGAACGGCAACTTCCACGTTCAGGACGGAAACGGCGCCACGCTCTTCGTGAACGGCTTCCTCCTCGCCAACGACCCCACCAGCACCAACGGCACCGCCTTCGCGTCCATCACCGGCGTCCTCACGGAGTTCGACGCCCAGGACGGCACCGTCCGCTTCAACATCGAGCCCCGCACCGCGGCCGACCTCGTTCAGTAGGGCGCGTCGCCGCTCACCTGCCGGCCTGGCAGCGCTCCTGCACGGCGCCGATGAGGCGCGTGCAGCGCGCCTGGGACGCCGCGGGCACGCCGGTGCAGCGGGTGCCCGCCCAATGCACGCTGGCGAGGATGTCGTTGCGCGCGGGGATGCCGTCGCAAAAGCCGGCGGGGAGGGTCGCGGTCTTGAGGCAGCCCTCGAGGAACACCTTGTTGGTGGCCTCGTCGAGCGCGCCGCCGAGCGAGGGCAGGCGCCGCTCGGCCTCGGCGACGCAGGCGGCGGCGTCTCTTCCCTCGCCGAAGTGCGCGCCCTCCTTGAACGCGCCCTTGCCCGCCTCGACGAGCTCGCCCTGGTGCGCGCGCACCCAGAACACGCCGCCGGCGACGAGCGCGGCGGCGACGACGACGGCGGCGCCGCAGCCGATGGCCACCACCTTGCCCGCGCTCATGGGCGGCCCCTCGTCATGAGCGAGCGGAGGGAGCACCTCATTTGACGAGCTTCCCGTTTTTGTACCGGACGTCCGCGAGCGTTTCGCCGCGCTCGTCCCACTCGCGAAACACGCCGTCGGGCTTGCCCTTCACGTAGGTGACCTCCTGCTTGCGCTGGCCGTTTTCGTGCCACAGGAGCCAGCGCCCGTCGCGCGCACCGTCTTTGTACGCACCGCTGATGGCTTTCACCCCGTTGTCGTGCCACGCCTCGTAGGGCCCGTCGCGCACGGCCTTGCCGTCGGGGCCGTCGCGCTCGCACCACGTCTCGCGCCCGTCGGGCGGCTCGGCGCCGACGCGCTTGGCGCCGGCGGGGCACGGCGTGCCCGCGAGCGCTTGCTGCAGGGTGCTCTCGAGGCGCGCGCGCTCCTCGGCGGCGATCTGCGAGCCGGCGTCGACGACGCCGGCGTCCTTCACGGGGGTCGGCGGCGGCGGAGGCTTCTTGCAGCCGACCCAGGCGAGCGCCGCGCAGGCGAGCGGGAGCAACAGGCGGTGGCGTGGGCGCGTCACGGTCACTCGCCGAGCAGCCTTCGCACGGTCTGGATGAGCACGCCCGGCTTCACCGGCTTGGTGAGGAAGGCGTCGGCGCCGCCGCGACGCATGAGGTCCTCGTCGTGGCGACGGCCGATGGTGGTGACGACGACGACGGGGATGTCCTTGGTGGCCGCGGTCTTCTTCAAGAAGCTCAGCACCTGCACGCCGTCCATCACCGGCATCTGGATGTCGAGCAACACGAGGTCGGGCTTCTCCTCCACCGCGAGCTTCACCGCCTCCGCGCCGTCCTTGGCGTGGAGGAACGCATACGCGAACGGCCGCAGGATCTCCTCCTCGATGCGGCGGAAGACCTCGGCGTCGTCGGCGATGAGCACTTTCTTTCGCTGGGTGGTGACGACGGGCGCGTTCACAACGCCCGTGGCCTCGAGCACCGCCTCGCCGCCCTGCTCCGGCGGCTCCTCGACGTCGATGCTGGCCACCGACACGGGGCCGCGCGCGAGCTCGCCGACCTGCGCGCTCACAAGCACGCCCTTGTTCAAGCGCCGCGCGAGGGCGGCGAGGCGCTCGGCCTTCTCCACCACGGAGCCCGCGAGGTGCACGGGGCCGGCGTCGGCGTCGGTGATGAGCGCGGGCCCGCTGGCGACGCCCATGTGCGCCGTGAGCCGCTGGCGCGGATCCTTGGCGAGGTCGTCGAGGATCTTCTGCGTGGCGAAGGCGCACGCGAGCGCGCGCTCCGCGTCCTTCGGCCCCGGCTCGACGAGACCGAACGCGATGACGAAGGTGTCGGGGCCGCGGCGCACCACCGCCCCGCCCTGCTTGTGCGCGAGCGTCTGGAGCTGCCGGAAGAAGAGGTTCTTCAGCCGGTTCACGCCGAACGCGCCCATCGGCACGTTGGCGATCTGCTGCACGAGCGCGCTCCACCCGGGCAGGAGCCCGACGAGCACGGTGACGAAGCGCCGGTCGCCGCGGAGCACGCCCGACAGCTCCACGGCGTCGAGGACGACGCCGGCGTCGCTCAGCTCGACGCCGGCGTCGCTCTTTTCCAGGGCCACCGCCGCGCCCTCGGCGGACGCGGCCCCGGGCGCGCGCGCGGCGTCGCCCTCGCCCGAGCGCGGGGCGCCGGAGCGCAGGCTCACGATCTTGGTCGGCGCCGACGTGTCGGCCTCGGAGAGCACGGCGGCTGCGGCGCCGCCGGTGTCGTACGGGCCGCCGATGCCGATGGAGGTGACGCGCGGCGTGAGGTCGCGGACCCGGTCGGCGATGCTGTCGCCGGCGACGTCGTGGACGAAGCGCTGCAGCTCGTCTTCGACGCCGGGACCGGTGGTGTCGAGCCACGCCTTCAGGCCCTGCGCGGCCTCGGCGCAGCGCGCGTAGCGCTCCGCGCGCTTGACCGAGAGCATCCTGGCCACGACCTCGGCGAGCGGCGCGGGCACGCCCTCGAGCGCGGGCACGTCACCGGCGAGGATCTTCTGGAAGACGTCGATGGGGTTGTTGCCGCGAAAGAGCGGGCGCCCCGAGACGAGCTCCCACAACACGATGCCGAGCGAGAACTGATCGCTGCGCCCGTCGAGCTCCTCGCCGAGGAGCTGCTCCGGGGACATGTAGCGGATCTTGCCCTTGAGCTTGTCGCCCTGCGTCTCGTGCATCTGGTTGGACGCCACGGCGACGCCGAAGTCGACGACCTTCACGAGGCCGTCGGAGCGGATCATGAGGTTCTGCGGGCTGACGTCTCGGTGGACCACGCGCAGCGAGCGGCCCGCGTCGTCCTTGGCGTGGTGTGCGTAGTCGAGGCCGGCGGCGGCGTCCTTGACGACGACGGCGGCGACGCGCGGATCGAGCTTCATGCCCTTCTTCTGCGCGCTGCGCAGGAGCGCCGCGAGATCGGTGCCGCCGATGTACTCCATGGCGATGAAGTGCATGCCCTCGTGCAGGCCCACCTCGTAGACCGCCACGATGTTCGGGTGGCTCAGGAGCGACGCGACGCGCGCCTCGTCGAGGAATTGGTCGAGCGCGTCGGGCTGCTCCGCCAGCTCGGGGCGCAGGGTCTTCAGGATGACGAGGCGCGAGAAGCCGCCGCCCCGCCCGGTCTGCGGGCGCGCCGCGCCGCCGGCGAGCTGCCGCGCGAGGAAGATCTCGCCCATGCCGCCGATAGCGAGGCGGCGGATGACCTCGTAGCGGTCCTGGATGACGAGCGGCGCGGCCACGCCTCCTTGTACCCCGAGTGGGGCTCAGGCAGCGAGCGCGCGGGGACAGGCCCGCGACGTCGTGCACGAGGCACGATGCGCCCCGGACACGCCCCTTCGAGGAGCGAGCGCGCGGCGAGCGGTCGCTGCTTGCGGATCTCGTCCAGATGTCGCGCCCGCTCCGGGCCGGCGATGTGGGCGATCTTGCGCAAGCGGTGCGAAATCATGGTCCCTCCGGCCCCGAAACGGGGCGCGGTGCCCTGGATTGTCGTCGCCCGGTGCGACGGCTTCGGTGCCGTACGACACCGAACGCCCAGACGCGAAAACGGGCGAACCCACACAGTTTGCGTGTGTCGCGCAGCCCGCTATCCTCGTCGTCACGTATGCAAAACAAAGCTGCCGCCGTCATCGTCGCCGCGCTCTCCGTCGTCATCGCCGCGAGCGGGTGCGCCATGCGCTCCGACGCGCTGTACTCGCCGCTGGGCCGCACGTCGTGCAACGGCGTACCGCGGCTCGACCGCGCGCTGAAGGTGGCCAACTACAACATCAAGTCCGGCCTGTGGACGTCGCTCGATCAGGTCGGTGACACGCTCGAGAAGCTCGACGCCGACGTGATCGCCCTCGAGGAGGTCGACAACGGCACGCACAGGAGCGGCGGCGTCGATCAGAGCGAGGAGCTCGCGGAGCGCCTGCACGCCCAGCGCATCTTCGCGGCCGCGCTCGAGCGCGACGGCGGCACCTACGGCGTGGCGCTCCTCTCCAAGCTGCCGGTGGTGGACGCGCAGCGCTTCGACCTGCCGAACGTCGGCAACTTCGAGCCGCGCGTGGGCATCGACGCCACCGTGTGCACGGGCGACACCGCCACCCGCGTGATCTCCGCGCACGCCGACGTCTTCCCGTGGGCGGCCAAGGCGCACGCCAAGGCCATCGCGAAGCGTGTCGCCGACAGCAGAGACGTCCTCGTGCTCGGCGATCTGAACTCCACGCCCGACACCGGTGACACGCAGCCCTTCCTGGACGACGGCCTCTCCGACGCGCTCAGCTTGTTCGATGACAAGCCCACGTTCGGCGACTCGGCGCGCATCGACTACATCCTCACGGATCGCGCCATCGAAAACGCCAAGGTCGTCAACTCCGACGCGAGCGACCACCGCCCGGTGGTCGCGGATCTCTTCATCGATTGATCGCGTCGCGCGCACCGCGCCCGCGCGCCGGGAGGCCCCGCTGAGAAACCCGCGCGATCGAGCGCTCGCGGCGCGCCTCGCCGCCACCCCGGTCTTCGCCGGCGTCGACGACGCCGACCTCCTCGCGCTCGCCCGCGCCGCCGTGCGCAAGAAGCTGCGCCGGCGCCAGCGCTTGTTCGCCCGCGGCGAGCGCGGCGACGCCCTCGTCGTCGTGCTGCAGGGCCGCCTGCACGTCGCGCGCGGCGACGCGGTGCTGCGCTCGCTCGCGGCGGGCGCGGTGGTCGGCCTCTCGACGGTGGTGACCGCGCCCCTGCGCGCGGCGACGCGTCAGCGGCGGCCGCCCTCCCACACCGCGGACGTCGTCGCCGCGGACGCAAGCGAGGTGCTGCTCGTGCCCGGACGCTTCGTGCGCGCGCTCTTTGCCAAGCGCCCCGAGCTGCCGCTCGTGATGATCGCGTCTTTGGCGCAGCTCGTGAGCGACCTCTCCGACGACGTCGAGGCCCTGCGCAACGACGACATCGAGGCGCGCGCGAAGAAGAAGCTGGCGCAGCTCCTGCGCGGCCGCCGCGAGGTCGCCGTCACCCACGGCGACCTCGCGCGCATGATCGGCGCCACCCGCGCAAACACCTCCCGCGCCCTCGCCCGCCTCGAAGCGCGCGGCGTGCTGCGCCGCCGTCGCGGTCGCATCGAAGCGCCCTGAAGGCTGACGACAAAACAAGGCTCGTAGCAGCACTCGGCGAAGCCGCCCACAAGCTAGACAACGTCGCCACCGCCGGAGCGGAAAGGAGCGGAGAGCTCGGCGCCCCGGCGCTCAACTCGGCGCGCGTCTTCGTCGCCGAGCTCGGAGCTCCTTTCCGCTCCGCCGTGTGGCCGTAGCACCGGCCCCTTCCGGGTGGCGGCGCTCTCGATGACGCGGATCCCGATGGATCCCGTTACGCGTCGCCCTTTAAGCCGAGCGGCGTACGTCCTTCGCGGACGACGACGTCATGCCTCAGGCGAGCACCGCCCGCAGGGGCGCGGGGGCGTCCAGCTCCACGGCGACGCGAGGCGTGCCCGCGGACTCGGTCGCGCGGCGGAAGAACGAGAGCTGCACGACGCGGCGGTGGCGCTCGCTGCGGTTGCGCGTGCCCGAGTGCCACAGGTGGCCGTTCATCACCAGGACGGCGCCGGCGGCGCCGGTGACGCGCTCTTCGCCGTCGGCGTGGGCGGCGGGATCGGTGAGCCGCTTCGGGATGGCGCGGCGCTGCGCGTGCGTGCCGGGCACGACGCGCGTGGGCCCGTTTTCCTCGTCCATGGCGTCGATCATCGCGATGGCGGTGACGACCCGGCTCTCGGGCCACGCGCTGACGGCGGCGGAGTCGACGTGGAGCCCCTGCGCGCCGAAGCCCGGGCGCGGGTCGCGAAAGGCGACGCCGCCGAGCGCGAACGGGCGGCGGAGCACGTGCCACACGGCGCCGAGCAGGCGCGAGTGGCAGAGCAGGCGCAACAGCGCGCCGTGCCCGCCGTCGAGGCGCTCGAGGCGCATGTTCCCGCCGTCGCAGAGCGCGTGCAGCGCTTCGATGTCCGCGGGCGCCATCACGGCGGGCAGCACGACGAAGCCGCGCGCGTCGAGCGCGCGCGCGTCCGCCGCCGGCACCGGCGCCGCGGGGTCGACGCCGAGCGCGCGCAGGGCCTGGTCCCAGGGGAGCGCCGCCATGGCGGGAGCATAGACGCCTCCGCGCCGATCAGCGACGGGGGGAGCGACCGGGCGAGCGGCCGAGGCGGGCGCTCGCCTTGTTCGTGCCCCGCGCGAGATCTAGCGTGCGCGCTCCTGAACCGAGGAGCCACCATGGCAGACGTGAACCCCATCCCCGAGGGCCTCCGCACCCTCACCCCGCAGCTCACGCTCGACGGCGCCACCGCGGCCATCGAGCTGTACAAGAAGGCGTTCGGCGCCGAAGTCCTCGACACGGCCATGGACCCGAGCGGCAAGAAGGTCTGGCACTCCTCCGTCCGCTTCGGGGACTCGGTGCTCTTCATCAACGATCCGTTCCCCGAGATGGGCGGCCACCCGGCGCAGTCCGCGGACCTGTGGCTGTACGGCAAGGACGTCGACGCCGCCTTCAAGCGCGCCGTCGACGCCGGCCTCAAGGTCGAGCAGCCGCTCACCGATCAGTTCTGGGGCGACCGCACGGGCACGCTCAGCGATCGCTTCGGTGTGCGCTGGACGGTCGGGCAACGCATGAAGAACGTCTCGCCCGACGAGCTCAAGAAGATCGTCGACGACATGACCGCCAAGATGAAGGCCGGCGGCTAAATAGCGCTGGTGCCGCGCTCTCCCGTGCGGATGCGAATGACGTCGTCGAGCGGGATGACGAAGATCTTCCCGTCGCCGACGGCGCCTTCGCCGTCGCTGCGCGCGCCTTTGATGATGGCCTCCACGGTGGGCTCGACGTAGGCGTCGTTCACCGCGATGGAGACGCGCGTCTTGGGGACCAGGCGCGGCAGGATGCGGCGTCCGCGGAAGAGCTCCACCTCCCCCTGCTGCGCGCCGTGGCCCTCGACGCTGTCGACCGTGAGGCGGTAGTTGTCCTTCTCGTCGAGGACGTTGCGCAGCTCCTGCTGGACGGCCTCGAGCCTCTCGGGACGGATGATGGCGACCACGAGCTTCATGTCGGTCCTCACGTTTGATCGAGATGGTAGCCGCGTTCACCGTGGATGGAGATGTCGAGGCCGTCGCGCTCGTCCTGCGCGCTCACGCGCAACCCCACCGTCTTGTTCAGCACCCACGCGATGACGAAGGTGCCGACCACGCACCAGGCGATGGACGCGGCCACGCCCACGCACTGGATGCCGACCTGCTTGAAGCTGCCGCCGAGCACGCCCGTCACCGGCGTGAAGCAGAAGACGCCGACGAGGAGCGCGCCCACGAGGCCGCCGATGCCGTGCACGGCGAAGGCGTCGAGGGAGTCGTCGATCTTCGTCTTGTTCTTGAGCTGAACGGCGACGTAGCAGACGACGCTGGCGATGGCGCCGATGACGAGCGCGTTCACCGGGAGCACGTGGCCCGCGCACGGCGTGATGGCGACGAGGCCGGCGACGATGCCCGACGCGAAGCCCACGCTCGTGGCCTTCTTGTGATGAAGCCGCTCGACAATCATCCACGTGAGCGCCGCCGACGCCGCCGCGGCCTGCGTGGTGGTGAAGGCGAGGCCGGCGACCGCGCCGCTGACCGGCGTCTCGACGGCGACGGCGGAGCCGGCGTTGAACCCGAACCACCCGAACCACAACAGGCCCGCCCCGAGGAGCGTGAGCGTCAGGTTGTTGGGCAGGATGGCGTGTCCGCCGCCGGGGGCGTAGTCGCGGCGGGGCCCGACCATGATGGCGAGGACCAGCGCGGAGAAGCCGGCCGCGATGTGCACCACGGTGCCGCCGGCGAAGTCGAGGACGCCCATCTTGAAGAGCCAACCGTCCGACGCCCACACCCAGTGCGCGAGCGGGCAGTAGATGAGCGTCGACCACAAAGCGATAAAGATGAGGTAGCCGCGGAACTTCATGCGCTCGGCGACGGCGCCCGAGATGAGCGCCGGCGTGATGATCGCGAACTTGCCCTGGAACATGACGAACACGAGCTCGGGGATGCCCTTGTCCCCGAACAGCCTCGTGTAGGGCAGGCCGGAGAGCCCGAGCAGCGACGGGTCCCAACCGAACAGCCCGCCCTTGGTGGCGCCGAACGCGAGCATGTAGCCGACGACGATCCACTGCACGCCGATGACGGCCATGGCGACGAAGCTGTGCATCATGGTGGTGAGCACGTTCTTTCGGCGGACCATGCCGCCGTAGAAGAGCGCGAGCCCGGGGACCATCAACAGCACCAGCGCGGCGCTCATGAGCATCCACGCAGTGCTGCCGGCGTCGATCGTGTTCATGCCGCTGCTGGTATCCCGCCACAACGCACTGCGTCAAGCGGCCCACCCGCCGCGAACGATCAGGCGGCGTCGACGTCGGCGCCGACGCGGTGGCGGGCGACGACGCGCCACAGCTCGAGCAGCCATGACGACACGCGCGGGAGCGCGTCGCGGTCGACGCGGGACGCGCGGGCGGTGATGCGGTCGAACACCACGGCGAGCTCTTCGACGCGCGCGTCGGCGACCGCGAGCGTCTCGCACACGGCGCGGGCCGTCTCGAGGCCGGCCTCGTCGCCCTGGAGCTGGAAGGCGTCGTCGAAGCGGGCGTCGCCGAGCGTCGGACGCTGCAGCACGCCGCCGAGGGCGCCGGCGAGGCCGCGCGTGGACCAGGCGGAGAACGCGCCCGGCGCGGGCGGGAGCGCGGCGGCGAAGCTCACGTTGAATCGGCTGCCCGCGGGGTCGAGCCACGTCGCGACGAAGCGCCCCTCGAGGTCACGGAGCGTGGCGTGCATCTCCACCGTGCCACCGACGCGGGCGGCGAGCCCCGCGGCCCACGCGCCCGTCTGCGCGACGTCGGCGACGAGGGCGTCGACGTCGAAGGAGGTGGCGTCGTCGGCGCTGTCGAGCGCGCGCTCGCGATCCATGACGTCGCCGGGGAGCTCGGGCTCGCCGCGGACGAGGTCGTCGAGCGCGCCGGAGAGATCGTCGACGAGGTTCTCGCTGCGCGCAAAGCCCACGCGGTAGGTGCTGCGCCGCCAGCCGAGCTCGCCGAGGCCGCGCTGCAACGACGGCGAGATGACGACGACGAGCGGCCGGCGCTCGAAGGCGCGCTCGAGGTCCTCGACGAGGTGCAGCGCCCGGTCGAGGACGCCCGGGTCCTCGAGCACGTGCGGCGCCCACGGGTTCTTCTTCGCCCACGCGACCGCCTGCGCCACGCTGCGGTGCTCCACGGCGCGCACGCGGCGCTCGCGGAAGAAGCGCTCGACGTCGACGCCGACGTAGATCGTGCTCACCGCCGTGCGCCTCAACCGGGAGAGCGTGTCGTCCTGCACGCAGCCTGCGTATCATGACCCGCATGACCCAATCGACCTCCATGCTCGCCTCCACGCTCGCTTCCGTGCTCGCCGCCGTGCTCGCGGCGGGCCTCGCCACGAGCCTCGCCGGGTGCCCCTCGGAGGGCGAGGGCGAGGGCGAGGGCGACGCGGCGGAGGGCGAGGGGGACGGCGGCGAGGGCGAAGGCGAGGGCGAGGGCGAAGGCGCCGAGGGCGAAGGCGAGGGCGAAGGCGCCGAGGGCGAGGGCGAGGGCGAGGGCGAGCCGCCGGGGGACTGCGGCGACGGGCAGCGCACCCGCGGCGAGGAGTGCGACGACGGCAACAACGTGGACGGCGACGGCTGCGACGGCGGCTGCCACCTCGAGCCCATCGCCGGGCAGAGCGACGCGCAGGACCAGGCGCTGGCGGCCATCAACGCGCTGCGGGCGAGCGTCGACCTGCCCGGTGCGCACCTCGACGCGGCCCTCGATCAGTCGTCGCAGGCGCACGCGGACTACTTCGTGAACAACGCCGACGCGTACAGCGGCGGCTTGAGCCCGCACGAGGAGGACGCGAGTTTCCCGGACGGCTTCACCGGCGTTCAGTTCTTCAACCGCATGAGCGCCGCCGGCTACGCGGGGCAGCCCCTGTTCGAAGTCATGGCGTTCGTCGACGATCCGAACGAAGCCGTGGCCGAGTGGTTCAACACGGTGCTGCACCGCATCCCCCTCGTGCACCCCAACACGCGCGACCTCGGCTACGGCGGCGCACGCAGCGGAGGGCGCGCCGCCGACGTCGTCGACTTCGGCGCAGGCTCCAGCGCGGACCCGCACCAGGTGGTGCTCGTGCCGCCGCCGGGCGCCACCGGCGTCGCGCCGTCGTTCTCGGGGAACGAGGGGCCGCAGCCGCCCGCGCCGCCGCGCGGAGCGTTCCCCTCGGGGCCCATCGTCAGCGTGCTGTTCGATCGTGGCGTAGCGGTGACGCTCACACGGCACGACATCGTCGACGACGCGGGCAATACGCTGGACGTCACGTTCGTGGACGCGTCGAACCAGAGCGTCGGCGCCTTCATGCAAAACAGCGTCGCCTTCTACGCCGACGGCCCCGCCCCGTCGGGCGCCGTGTTCCACGTCTTCGTCGAGGGCACCGTGGGCGGGCAGCCGTTCTCGGAGAGCTGGTCCTTCACCGTCCGCTGACGTCGCCGCCCGCGCCGTGGGCGCGTGTCCTACGTCAAGTTCCGCGCCCGCTCGTCGATGAACACCTCCGACACCGGAGGGTTCATGCGCGCCGTCGTCGCCGTCAGCTTTCTGTCGCTCGCTCAGGCCGCGCACGCCGACGCCCCCCCGCCCCGCAGCGCGGCGTCGGGCGCGAACCTCTACCTCGGCGGCAAGCTCATCGAGCTCGGCATCGCGCAAGACGGCGCCTTCGGTCCGTCGGGCGCCAGGCCGGCGGGGTTCTTCGGCACGCCGGGCGACGCGGGGATCGGCATGAGCACCGACCACGACGGCTTCGGCGTGGGCGTGGACATGCCGGTCGACTACTTCCTGCCGGGCAGCCCGGAGGAGCGCTGGGCCGTGGGCTTCACCGAGCCCGACGGCAGCAAGGTCCGCGCGAGCGGGGCGGCGCGCTCGGCGTCCACGGGGAGCTTCACGCCCGTGAGCCTCGTCGACGAGTCGAGCGGCGAGCGGCTCCAGGCCCGCGTGGTGCTCAACGTCAACGACGACGCCGGCGCCGCCGCCCTCCGCTTGAGCATGATCTACTCGTTCCGCGACGGGGACCCGGCGTTCGAGACCAAGGTCATCGTCCAGAACGTCTCGTCCACCACCATGGACCACGTGCGCTTCATGCGCTCGTTCGACCCCGACAACACCGTCTACCAGGGCGGCGCCTTCGCCACCGCCAACGAGATCCTCCGGACGTTCCGCGACGGCGACCCGCTGGAGATCGTGCGCGCCCAGACCGACGACGACACGGACCCGCTGTTCGTGGCCCTGGGGACGCGGGCGCCGATCTTCTACATGTCCTCGGACGCGCGGGCGCGGGCGTCGCACTTCGGCTTCAGCAACACGGACGTCTACGCCGCCGCGGCGTATGACTCGCCGCCGACCAAGAACGTCGTCACGGTGCGCGACGAAGGCCTGGCCATCGACATCGACCTCGGCACGCTGCTGCCGGGGGCGCAGGCGAGCACCAGGTACCTCCTGAGCCTCGACGGCCGCAGCGTGGACGACGTGGTCGCCGACTTCTCCGACGCCGACGGCGACCACCTGCTCAAGCGCGACGAGGAGCTCCTCGGCACCGATCCCGATGACGCCGACAGCGACCACGACGGGGTCGCCGACGGCGACGAGGACACAGACGGCGACGGCCTCACCGATCTCGAGGAGCTCGAGGGCACGTCGGATCCGCTCGACAGCGACAGCGACGGCAACGGCATCTTCGACGGCGACGAGGACGTCGACGGCGACGGCCTCACCGCGCTCGAGGAGGCCGCGCTCGGGACGGACCCGAGCTCGCCCGACACCGACTCCGACGGCATCGTCGACGGCGACGAGGACGCCGACGGCGACGGCCTCACCAACCTCATGGAGCTCGCCCTCCTCCGCACCGACCCCACGAACGCAGACACCGACGGCGACGGCGTCGCGGACGGCGACGAGGACGCCGACGGCGACGACCTGACGAACACCGAAGAGGCCCGCGTCCTCGGCACCGACCCCACGAACGCCGACACCGACGGCGACGGCGTCGCGGACGGCGACGAGGACGCCGACCACGACGGCCTGGCGAACGTCATCGAGATAGAGGTCACCGGAACGAGCCCGGTCGAGCGCGACACCGACGGCGACGGCTTGTCGGACGGCGACGAGGCGGGCAGCGACGGCGACGGCGGCATCGGCACCGACCCGCTCGCCACAGACAGCGACGGCGACGGCGTCCCGGACGGCGACGAGGACGCGGACGGCGACGGCCTCAGCAACCTCGTGGAGATCACACAGACCGGCACGAGCCCCGTCGACAGCGACAGCGACGGCGACGGCCTCTCGGACGGCGACGAGGCGGGCCCCGGCGGCACCGGCACCGACCCGCTCTCGAGCGACAGCGACGGCGACGGCCTGTCCGACGGCGCCGAGGCCGCGATGCGCGACGACCTCGACGGCACGGGCACCAATCCGATGAGCCCCGACAGCGACGGTGACGGCGTGGCCGACGGCGATGAGGATCCCGACGCCGACGGCCTGTCGAACCTCGTCGAGGTGAACGAGACTCACACGAGCCCGGTGCTCGCCGACAGCGACGGCGACGGCCTCAAAGACGGCGACGAGGCGGGCCCCGGCGGCACCGGCACCGACCCGCTCTCCGCCGACACCGACGGCGACGGCGTCTCTGACGGCGACGAGCTCGGCCGCGCCGGCTGTCCCGGCACGCACACCGACCCGCTCTCGGCGGACACCGACGGCGACGGCGTCTCTGACGCGCTCGAGGACGACGACGGCGACGGCCTGCTCGCGCTCGAGGAGGTGGCCCTCTGCACGGACCCCGAAGACGCCGACACCGACGGCGACGGCCTCACAGACGCCTACGAGCTCATCTACACCGTGACGAGCCCGACGAACGCCGACACGGACGGAGACGGCGTCAGAGACGGCGACGAGGATCCCGACCACGACGGGTTGGACAACGCCGCCGAGGCCGCCCTCGGCACGGCGCCGCTGGCCGCGGACAGCGACGGCGACGGCGTCTGCGACGGCGACGAGGTGGGCCACGACAGTCACCCCGGCACCGGCACCAATCCACTGCGCGCCGACACCGACGGAGACGGCGTCAGAGACGCGGACGAGGACGACGACGGCGACGGCCTCACCACCCGCGCCGAGCTCGCCGCCGGCACCGATCCCGCGCGCGCCGACAGCGACGGCGACGGCCTCAAAGACGGCGACGAGGTGACAGTCGTCGGCACCGACCCGCTCGACGGCGACAGCGACGGCGACGGCGTCCCGGACGCCGTCGACGACCAGGACGGCGACGGGCTCGACAACGCGCTCGAGCTCGCGCTCGGCACGAGCCCGCAGGCGCGCGACAGCGACGACGACGGTGTCGCCGACGGCGACGAGGACAACGACGGCGACGGCCTCACGAACATCGAGGAGGTCGTGCTCACGGGCACGAGCCCGCTCCTGCAGGACAGCGACGGCGACGGCGTCGATGACGGCGACGAAGACCGCGACGGCGACGGACTCACCAACCTCCAGGAGCTGCGGCGCACCGGCACCAACCCCGCCGTCGTCGACACCGACGACGACGGCGTCCCCGACGACCTCGAAGACCCGGACCATGACGCGCTCGAAAACGGCTTCGAGATCGCGCTCGGGACGGATCCCCGTGAGGCGGACACCGACCAGGACGGCGTGGACGACGGCGTCGAGGACCCCGACGGTGACGGCCTCACGAACATCGAGGAGCAGGCGCTCGGCCTCGATCCCCTCTCGGCGGACAGCGACGGCGACGGCATCCCCAATCCGCTCGACGATCAGGACGGCGACGGCCTCGACAACGCGCTCGAGCTGCGAGCCGGCCTCGACCCGCTCGCCCAGGACAGCGACGGCGACGGCCTCGGCGACCGCTACGATGACGCCGACGGTGACGGCCTCGACAACGCGCTCGAGCTCGCGCTCGGGACGGACCCGCTCGCGGCCGACAGCGACGGCGACGGCGTCAGAGACGGCGACGAGGACACCGACGGCGACGGCCTGAGCAACGCCCTCGAGGTCGCGCTGCGCCTGAACCCGGGCTCCCGGGACACGGACGGCGACGGCGTCAACGACGCCGACGAGGACACCGACGCAGACGGCCTGGAAAACGGCGAGGAGCTTCGGCTCGGCCTCGATCCGCGGCGGGCAGACACCGACGGTGACGGCCTCAACGACGGCCACGAAGACACCGACGGCGACGGCCTGAACAACGTCCTCGAGGTGCGGCTCGGGCTCGACCCGGCGAGCGCCGTGAGCGGCGCGCAGCCGCACAGCGGCGACGGCGTCCGCGACGGGCAGCGCGACACCGACGGCGACGGCTTGCCGAACGCCGTGGAGCTCCGCCTCGGCCTCGACCCGGGCGCCGCCGACACCGACGGCGACGGCGTCGATGACGGCGACGAGGACAAGGACAACGACGGGCTGGCCAACGCGCTCGAGCTCGCGCTCGGGACCGACCCCGGGCGCGCGGACACCGACGGCGACGGCGTCTCGGACGCCGACGAAGACAGCGACGGCGACGGCCTCGACAACGCCACCGAGCTCGCCTTCGGGACCGACCCCGGCAACCCGGACACAGACGGCGACGGCGTCGGCGACGGCGAAGAGGACGACGACGGCGACGGCCTCGATGCGCTCGGCGAGGCGCTGTGTGGAACGGATCCCGCCGTGGCCGACACCGACGGCGACGGCGTGCTCGACGGGGACGAAGACGCAGACGGCGACGGACTCACCAACGAGCAGGAGATGCGCCTGCACCTCGACCCGCTGCACGTCGACACCGACGGCGACGGCGTGAGCGACGCGCTCGAGGACACCGACGGCGACGGGGTGTCGAACATCGACGAGCTGCGCGCGCAGACCGGCCCCTCCGCGCCCGACGGGCCCTCTGCCGTCGCCGCTTCCGGCGCCGGCGCGCCCGAGTCCCTCGCCGGGATCGCCGGCGCCGGCTGCGCGAGCACGGGCACGTCGACGAGCGCGCTGGCCCTCGTGGTCCTCGCGCTCCTCGCGCTCCCCCGCCGCCGCGCGGGCCGCCGCCGCCCGGAGCGTCGTCACGCCGCCGTGTTCAGCAGGACGTGTCGCGACGGCACCGCGCACCGAAACGTCGCCTCGAGCACCACGGCGTCGCCGCGGAAGACGTCCACGCGCACGGTGCGCCGCTTCCCCTCGGCCGCGTCCACGCGCGCCTTGGCGACGACGACGTCGCCGACGACCACGGGGGCGAGGAAGCGCACGGAGGCGTCGGCCAGGACCACCGTCGGCTCGTTCACCGCCAGCATCGCGGCGTAGTCCGCGAGCCCGAACAGGAAGCCGCCGTGTGCCAGACCCAACACGTCTGCGCGCATTCGTTCATCCACGCGCAGCTCGACCTCGGCACGCCCGTCCTCGACGAGGCGCGGTTTGCCGACGAGCGCCGCGTCGATCTTGTCGTGGGTTCGGATGTCCATGGGCCTGGTCTACAATGTGCAGTCCCGCGCCACACGGAGGATCCATGCGCGCCTTTCGCCTCGCTCTGCTCCTCGCTGCCTTCATGAGCGGTTGCGGCTTCAACACCGTCGTCCAGAAAGACGAAGCGGTGAAGGGCGCGTGGTCCGAGGTGGAGAGCCAATACCAACGGCGCGCGGACCTCGTCCCCAATCTCGTGCAGACGGTGAAGGGCTCCGCCAACTTCGAGCAGCAGACGCTGAGCGCGGTGGTGCAGGCGCGCGCCGCGGCCACGTCCATCAAGGTGGACTCGTCCATCATCGACGACCCGGAGCGGCTCAAGAAGTTCGAGGCCGCGCAGAACCAATTGAGCGGCGCGCTCGGCCGCCTGCTCGCCGTCTCCGAGAACTACCCCGACTTGAAGGCGAGCGCCGCGTTCCGCGACTTGATGGCGCAGCTCGAGGGCACCGAGAACCGCATCGCCGTCGCCCGCGGCCGCTACATCGCCGCCGTCGCCGACTACAACACCACGGTGCAGACCTTCCCGAGCATGTGTGGCGCCAAGCTCCGCGGGCGCGGCGTGCGCCCGACGTTCACCGCGACCACCCCCGGCGCCGACAAGGCGCCCGAGGTCAAGTTCTAGTGGCGCTCGCGCTCCGCCCCGTCGTCGTCGTCGCGGCCGTCGCCGTCGCGGCCGCGCTCGCCTCTGCGCCGCCCGCGGCCGCCAGGGAGGTGCCGCCGCTCACGCAGCGGGTCACCGACGAGGCCGGCGTGCTCTCCGCCGCGGAGCGCGCGCAGCTCGACCAGAAGCTCGCGGCATACGAGCAGCAGACCGGCCACCAATTCGCGGTGCTCATCGTCAAGGGCCTCGACGGCGACGTGCTCGAGCAATTCAGCATCAAGGCCGCGGAGAAGTGGCGCCTCGGCGACGCCAAGCGCGACGACGGCCTGCTGATCGTCGTCGCCATGGCCGAGCACGCCGTGCGCGTCGAGGTCGGCTACGGGCTCGAGGGCGCCGTCCCCGACGTCACGGCGTCGCGCGTCATCCGCGAGATCATGATCCCGCGCTTCAAGCAAAACGACGTCGCCGGCGCCCTCAACGCCGGCACCGACGCGCTGATGAAGGCGGCGCAGGGCGAGAGCCTCGGCCCCGCGCAGACGCCGGCGCCGTTGCGCCGTCACGTACCCTGGTCGTCGTACTTCTTCCCCGTCTTGCTGGTGTTCTTGTTCATGTTGCGGCTGCCGCGCCTCGTGCGCGCGCCCATCTTCGGCGTCGCCGGCGCCGTGCTCGGCTGGGCAATCTTTCGCTCGCTCGTCGCCGTCGGCGTGGTGTCCGCGGTGGGCGTCGCCCTCGGCGCGCTCATCCCCTCCGGCGGCGGCCGAGGCGGAGGAGGAGGACGCGGCGGCTTCGGCGGCGGCGGGATGCTGTGGTGGTTGCTGCCGTCGATGATGGGGTCGTCGCACCGCGGCTTCGGCGGCGGCAGCAGCGGCGGCTTCTCCGGCGGCGGCTTCGGCGGCTTCTCCGGCGGCGGCGGCGGCTTCGGCGGCGGCGGCGCCTCGGGGCACTGGTGATGCGCGCGTTCGACGAAACGTCCTTGAAGGCCATCTCCGACGCCGTCACCGAGGCGGAGCGGAGCACGTCGGGCGAGATCGTCGTCGTGGTGGCGCCGCGCAGCTCCGGCTATGACGGGCTGCGCGCGGCGGTGGCGATCGTCGTCACCACGCTGCTCGCGCTCGCCGTGACGCTCCTGTGGCCCGCGCTCCACGCGAGCTGGATCGCGCTCGCCCTGCCCGTGGTGTTCATCGCGGCGTACGCGACGGCGGCGGCGCCGGCGCTGCTGCGGCTGGTGTTGTCGCGTGACGACGCGGAGGCGGCCGTGGCCGACGGGGCGCGGCTCGCGTTCATCGACCGCGGCGTGCACCGCACGCGCGATCGCTCCGGGGTGCTCGTGTACATCTCGCTGCTCGAACGCCGCGTGCAGGTGCTCGGCGACGCGGGCATCCACGACGTGATCGGCGAAGCCGGCTGGCAGAAGACCGTGACGCGCATCGTCGAGGCGTTGGTGAAGCGCGAGCCCGCGGCCATCGCCGACGTGGTGCGGGACATGGGCGCCACGCTCTCGGCGTCGTTCCCGCGGCGCGCCGACGACAAAAATGAGCTGCCGGACCAGGTCGTCGTCGCGCAGAGGCCTTGACACGACGACGTTGCCATGGGGCCGTCGCGCGGGTAGCACGCGACCAAGGAGTCCTCCATGCGCACCGCCCTCGCCACCCTTCCCCTGCTCGCCGTCCTGGGCGCGTGGCCCGCGCTCGCCGCCGCGCCGTTCGCCGGCACCATCGAGATGAAGATCACCACCGACCACGGCGGCAACGGCAACATCAAGATGACCATCGGCTCGGCCGGCGTCGTCAACGAGCTCACGATGCAGGGCCCGCAGGGCTCCATGGCCATCAAGTCCATCCTCAAGAAGGACAAGCCCGACTTCGTCTACCTCGTCAACGACACCAAGAAGTCGTACGTCCAGCTCCCGGCCAACGGCCCGATGCCTCCGCAGAGCGACGAGACATGGACCATCAAGAAGGTCGGCAAGGAGACCATCGCCGGCTACCCGAGCGTGCACGTCCAGGGGACGTCGTCGCAGGGCAACGCCATCGAGCTGTGGACCACCAAGAACATCATGGACGCGGAGCAGTACGCCAAGGCCATGGGCGCCGGGCGCAACAACAGCGTCACCGGCTCGGTGATGGCGGCGCTCAAGGAGAAGCACCTCGACGGCTTCCCGGTGAAGATGATCGCCAAAGGCAAGGCCGGCGGCACCACCACCATGGAGCTCGTCAAGGTGAAGAAGGGCGCGGTTCCCGCCTCCACGTTCGACATCCCGAGCGGCTACCAGGAGGCCTCGATGGGCCCGCCCATGGGCGCCATCCCGCCCGAGGTGCAGAAGAAGATCCAGGAGAAGCTCGACTCCATGACACCCGAGCAGCGCGAAGCCATGAAGAAGGCCATGGCGCATTGAGCTGAGCGGCGTGACGGTCAACACGCGCCGCGCGCGAGGCGGACCATGGCGCGGGTGGCGTCGTCGAGGGAGCCGCCCGCGGCGAGGCGGGCGCCGACGGCCTCGATCCCGGCCACGACGGCGAAGACGGCGACCGGGTGCGGCGCGCGGGGGAGCTCGCCGCGGCGGTGGGCGTCCGCGAGGGTCTCTTCGAGGAGCGCGGCAAAGTGGGCGCGCAGCTTCTCCTGCCGGGCCTCGAAGCGGGGCCCGGCGGCGCGGCCCTCGGAGAAGAGCACGCGGGCGAGGCCTGCGTTTTGTGACACCAGCGACAGGAGCGCGCGGATGCCGCGCTCGAGCCGCTCCTCCACCGGCGAGCGCTCGATCTCCTCGTCGACGAAGCGCGTCGCGAGCTTGCCGGACGCGTCGTGCACGGCGGCGAGGACGTCGGCGAGGTCGTCGAAGTGCTCGTAGTAGGTGCGCCTGCTGACGCCCGCCTCGCGCACGATGTCCTCGACGCTGGCGCCGGCATAGCCGAGCCGCGCGAACACCGCGGTCGCCGCCTGGACGAGCGCGCGCCGCTGCGCCCTCTTGCGAGCGGCCGGGGTGAGGGTCCGATCGTACTTTCCGCGCTCCGGCATCGGATCATCGTCGCATGACGCAATGGAAACATCTATGTTTCTATTCATTGAAACGCTGATGTTTCCATGACGTCCGGAGGACCCGTGAAGCCCGCGCCGCTGTTGTTCATCCTCGCCGCCGCCGCTGCCTGCGGCCCCGCGCTCGACGACCCCTCCGACCTCGCCGGCGACGGCGCGCTCGAGTGGGGGGCGCCGGCCCCGGACGTCCCCGTGGGCGAGCTCATCGACGATGGGATCGCGATCGACGGCGACGTCATCGATCCCGACGCCCTCGTCGCCGCGGTCTATCCCGCCGACCTCGATGATCTCGACCTCGGCGAGCTCGGCGACGATCGCTCCGACCCCGCCTCCGGCGACGCGCCCGCGCTCGACGACCGCCGCGGCGAATTCGGGCTCGACGGCGCGGCCGCGGGCGACGACGGCGACACCGGCGACGGGGCCGACGGCGACATCGACGACGGCGACATCGACGCCGGCGCCGGGGCGGACGGCGTCGCGGGCCCCGACGAGGGCGGCGTGGACACAGCGGTCATCGCCGCCGCCGGCCCGGCGGCGGGGTCGAAGATGATCACGAAGCGCTACGCGGCGTTTCACCGCTCGGCATCGACGTCGTCGTCGCTGCTGTCGGTGCCGCCCCACAACGGGGTGCATGACTCCGGGCTGCACCGGTGGGGCAACCACAACGGCGTCGTTCCTCCGGGGCACACGGTGCGGCTCAAGAGCGCCACCGCGCACCACGGGTTCTACAAGGTGAGCTACGAGGGAAAGACCGGCTGGATCGCGAAGTCGAAGCTTTTGTGGAAGAACCCCGCGCTGTCCCGCGTCCACCTCGCGCTCAAGTCGCCGAACACGTTCTTCAAGAACCAACTGCACCGCGCGCGCTTCAACAAGGACGGCCCCTCGACGTCGGGCAACTGTGCGCCCACCAGCCTCGCCATGGCCGCGCTCGTCCTCGGCAGCGAGCCGGCGGGGCTGAGCGTCGAGCAGAGCATCCACCGCGTGCGGCACAAGTACGACCCCGGGCTCCACGAGACCACCGGCACAACGCGGGCGCAGATCCAGAGCGCCGCCGCCGCCATCGGCCTCCACGTGCACGGCCTCACCACGGCGCTCCGCCCGAGCGCGGCGCTCGCGCGCGTCGCCCACCAGCTCTCGCTCGGGCACCTCGTCGTCCTCACCGGCCAGCCCGGCAAGGCCGGCGCCACGCCCACGGCGTACCAGAAGCGCTTCAACCAGGCCTACGCGGCCGCCCTCGCCGACGGACAGTCGCTGGTCCACTCGCGGTACACGTTCGACGGACACCACGCCATCCTCGTGCTCGGGCGCACAGCCACAGGACGGTACGTCGTCGGCGACCCCATCTCCGAGGTGGGCTTCGTGTCGCTCACCGGCGCCCAGTTGAAGGACTTCATGGCGCGCTTCGGCGGCGGCACCGGCAACGCGGTCTGGCGGTGACAGGGCCATCGCGCACACGCTGGGCCGCCAACGGGGTGCCCACACCCAGGCGGCGCCGCACGAGCGGTTGTGAACGGGCCTTTACCCCCGGCACGCCTCCTGCTTGATGCCGCTCGCCGTTGAAGGCGGGAGTCCCCCATGAGCCGATTTGTTGATGTCGATCCCACCACCTTCGCCGACGCAGGCGCGACGCTGCTCGGGCACCTGATGCTCCCGGTGGTCCACGACCTCAACAACCTGCTCACCGCCATGACCACCCTCGCCGAGGTCGCCGCCGAGGGCTTGCCCGAGGACAGCGTCGCGCGCGCCGACTTCGTGCAGCTCCTGCGCTACGCCGAAGGAGCCGCGGAGCTCACCCGGCGCTTGAAGGCCGTCGGCACGCCCTCCGCCGGCGCGTCGTGCATCGACGCAGGCGAGGTCGTGCGGGATACGCAGCGGCTCATCGCGTGCGTCCTCGGCAAGGACACGGTCGTCGACGTCGACGCGCCGCCCGTCGCGCGCGCCGTGCGCGTCGACCGCACCGAGCTCGAGCGCGTCATCCTCAACCTCGCCGCCAACGCGCGCGACGCGATGCGCGACGGCGGACGCTTCTCGCTCACCGTCGAAGAACGGCTCATCGAAGACCGCCCGGGCCTGGCGCCCGGACGGTACGCGGCGATCGTCGCCGCCGACACCGGCGCCGGCATCCCCGCGGAGACCCTCGGGCGCGTGTTCGAGGAGTCGTTCACGACCAAGAAGAACGGCCGCGGCGTGGGCCTCGCCTCGTCGCGCTCGCTCATCCGCGACGCCGGCGGCGACATCGAGGTCGTGAGCGGCGGCGCCGGAGCGGGCACCACGTTCACCGTGCTCCTCCCTCTCGCGCCGTAGCGCGGGGTCAGCGGACGGCGTACGTCGCGCGGTCGACGGGCTCCGCGACGCCGGGGAGATACAGCGCCACCGTGTGCGTGCCCGGGACCGCGTCGATCCACGTCGAAAACGGCGCGCGCAGCGTGAGGAGGTCGCCGCCGTCGGTGCGCACCAGGACCGTGTCGACGCCCGGCGGCGCGCGCACCTTCACGGGCACCCCCTGCCCTGCGGGCACCCCGGGCTCGCGCAGCAGCTCGTCGCCGTCGACGGGGCTCATGAACCGCGCGGCGGCGCGCACCGGCGGCCCGCGCGCGCCGCAGTCGCGAGCGCCGTCTTCGAGCGCCAGGCCCTCGGCGCGCGCCCACGCGGCGTAGCGCGGCTCGAACCTCAACGCGCGCACGCCGGGTGAGCAGCCGCCCGCGCCGTCGGCGACGATGTGGTGCGAGGCGCACGTCTCCGTGGGCGCCGTGCCTTTCAAGAAGTGCTCTTCGAAGGCGCCGGCGCACGCGGGGCCCGCGCGCTTGCCCGACAGCGGGCAGATCTTGACGGTGTCGAAGGCCGTGTCGTCGACCAGCGGCGCCGGGTGAACGCCCCGCATGGCCGCGAGCATCACGCGGCGAAAGATGACGCCGGCGCCGGTGATGCCCGAGACGTTCCGCATCGGAGTGCCGTCGAAGTTTCCGGCCCACACGGCCACGGTGCGCTCGTGGGTGAAGCCGGCCGTCCAGTTGTCGACGTACGCGCGGCTGGTGCCCGTCTTCGCCGCCACCGGGAACGGCAGCGACAGAGCGTTGTCGGGGCCGAACGCGGGCACGCGCGAGGGCTTGTCGATGAGGATGTCCGTGAGGAGCGCCACCGCGTCCCGCGGCAGGAAGCGCCGGGGCGAAGACGGCGCCGCGATCGGCAGCGCGCGACCGTCGCCGTCCTCGGCGCGCTCGACGTCGACGAGCGGGGACACGACGCCGCCGCGGGCGAGGCCGCGGTAGGCGCGCGCCATCTCGTACAGCTCGATGTCGCCGTCGCCGAGGACGATGCCGACGCCGTAGTGCTCGGGAGGCTCCGTGAGCGAGTCGAACCCCGCCGCGTGCAGCGTGTCGAGGATGCGCGCCGGGCCGAGCATCTCGGCCACGCGCACCGCGGGGATGTTGTAGCTGTTCTGCAGCGCCGCGCGCAGGCGCACCGGCCCGTGCACGCGCTTGTCGTAGTTGCGCGGCGAATAGGTGCCGGACTCGGTGGCGAGGTTCAGCTCGAGGTCGGGGATGAGCGTGGCGGGCGTCATGCCGTGCGAGAGCGCGAGCCCGTAGACGAACGGCTTGAGCGCGCTCCCCGGCTGCCGGCGCGCGCGGACGCCGTCGTTTTGGCCCTCGTGCGCGACGTCAAAGAAGTCGCGCGAGCCGGCGTAGGCGAGGACGTCGCCGGTCTTGTTGTCGATGACGACGACGGCGGCCTGGCCGACGCGCGCGGCGGCGAGGGGGCCGCCGAGCTCTTCGTCGATGACGCGCTCGACCTCGCGCTGCAGCGCGGGATCGATGGTGGTCTCGACGGTGACGGCGCCGCCGAGCCCACGCGCGTCGAGGGACGCGAGGAGGGCGCTCGTGAAGTGCGGCGCCCGGAGGGAGGCGCGGGTGGCGTCGACATCGAGCGGCTCGTCGAGGGCGCGCGTGAGCGCGGCGGCGTCGAGCGCGCCGGGGACGTCGTTCATGCGCGCGAGCACGACGGCGCGCCGGCGCAGGGCGCGCTCGGGGTGACGCAAAGGATCTTCGCGCGCGGGGGCGTGGGCGAGCCCGGCCAGGAGCGCGGCTTGCGCGGGAGAGAGCAGCCGCGCGGGGCGGCCGAAGTAGAAGCGGCTCGCGGCTTCGACGCCGACGACGCCGTTTCCGAGCGGGACGCGGTTCAGGTACTCGACGAGGATGCGCTCCTTGTCGAGGTGCGCCGACAACCGCAGCGCCCACAGCGCCTCCCACGCCTTGCCGGGGAGCGTGCGCGGCCGCGGCACCAGCCGCCGCGCGAGCTGCTGCTGGATGGTGGAGGCGCCGCTGGTGAAGCGGCCGGCGCCGGCGGAGTCGCGGACGGCGCGCGCGACGGCGCGCAGGTCGATCGGCAGCGCGCGCTCCTCGAAGCGCCGGTCCTCGGCCGCGAGGAAGGCGGCCTTCACGAGCGGCGGCACGCGATCGTCCTCGAGCGGGACGCTGCGCGCGCCGTCGGCGGCCGGGATCTCGCGAAGAGGATCGCCGTTGCGATCGAGGATGGCGAGCGACGTCACCGGCCGCCGCGCCAGCAGCGACGAGGACAGCGGCCACGCCACGAACGCCCCCGAGACGACGACGACGGCGGCGCACGCGCAGGCCAGCCCGCGCGCGATCCGGGCTCGAGTCACCCGGCGGAGCGCGCGCCACGGGGGCGCCCCCGTGGCGCCACCCGTCGTCGTGCGCGCGACGGTCGTCGTGGGCGCGACGGTCGTCGTGGGCGCGGCCTTCGTCGTGGCGCCCTCCGTCGGCGGGCTCACGGCGCGACGACCTCAAAGGTGCCGCCGTCGGAGCGGCCCGAGGTCTCCGGGGCGTACATCTCCTCGGCCGTGGCCGGCTTCAAGACGAACGTCCCCGGCGTCGTCGCCCGCGCGGTGATCGACGTGGTGTGCACGCCCGGCGGCAGGTCGTCGGAGAAGAACACGGCGCGGTCGTCGCGCAGCTCGACGTGGTTGAACGGGCTCCACACGGCGTACTCCTCGCCCTCGCCCTCGCCCTCGTCGCCGTACTCACCGTCCTCGCCGCCCTCGCCGCCCTCGTCTCCCTCCTCGCCCGCCGGCGCGTGAGACGCCGTGGACGCAAGGCTCTCGTCGACGATCTCGAGGCCCGCCGGCAGCGGCACCTCCACCGCCACGAACTTTCGCTCCGCCGATGTCGCCACGCGCGCCTTCACGCGCACGAGCTCACCGGCGCGGACCTTCAAGGCGCGCCCCGTCCCGGGCGCGGTGCTCCACGGCTCGAACCAGCGCTGCACCGCGATGCCCGCGTCGAGCGGCGTGGTGGGCATCTCCTTCTTCGCGTAGCGCAGCGCGGCGGTGTAGCTGAGCGTGCCCGAGCCCGTCTTTTCGAACACGAGCGGCGCCTGCCCGCCGGCGCCGAGCGCGCTCATCGGCACGAGCTTCTCGAAGATGTCGAGGCTGCGACCGTCGAAGCGCTGCGTGATGAGCGGCTTCCCCGCCAGCGAGACCGTCGCCTCGAAGCGCGGCGGCTCATGCTCCTTGGCGCGCACCACCTCCGTCAGCGCCATCAAGGCGAACGCCGCCTCCTGCGTGCTTCGATAGCGCCCGCCCTTGCGCTCCGTGCCGAGCCAATGCGCGATCTTGCCGACGAAGGGATGGTCGGGCTCACCGTCGACGAGCGTCATCAGCACCACCGCCGACGTCCGCACGTCGCTCGACCAGTAGCTGCTCCAGCGCCGCGGGTCCGTCTCCTCGAAGTGCACGTCGCGCGCGGTCTCCTTGGCCCCGTTCATCACCTCCTGCAACAAGACGCCCGCGCGCTCGTCGTCGGCCTTGCCCACGTAGCTCGCGTCCGCGAGCATCGCCTTGGCGAACAGCGGCAGGTCCGCGCGCTTGTCGAAGAGCCCCTCGATGAAGCTGTTCTTCGGCTCCCCGGTGCGCGCCAGCGCCCACACCGCGAACGCCCGCTCCACGAGGCTCGCGTGCCGCTGCCAGCCGCACGAGGGCAAACGATCGGCGGCCACCTTGGTCGCGAGGAACCTCTTCGCCTTGCTCACGGCGGAGTCATCGACGGCATAGCCGAGCTCCTTGGCCCGAGAGAGGGCGAGCGTGGCGTACGACGACGCCCACGGGTCGCTGCACGACGACGAGCCCCAGTAGCGGAAGCCGCCGTCGTCGCTCTGCAGGTCCTCGAGCGCACGCACCGTCTTGTCCGCGACGCGGTCGGGGTCCGGCACGCCGCCGGCGGCGTCGGCGTCGAGCCCCAGCCAGTGCGCCGTTCGTTGCTGCTCGGCGTCGCCGCCCTTGTGCGGCACACCGAACGCGCCCTCCAGCTCACGCAGCGCCATGAACGGCACCAGGCGCGACGAGAGCTGCTCGGCGCAGCCGTAGGGATACGCGACCAACTGCTCGAGCGCGTCCTGGTAGCCGGCGAGCGCCGTGGACGCCAGGCTCACCTGGAGGCCACCCACGCCGGGGTAGACCCCCGCCGGCGGCGCCAGCGCCTCCTCGCGCTTTCCGTCCGTGTCGCCGGTGGCGGCCACCGTCTCCATCACCATGGGGAGCACCACGGGCAAGAGGTGCTCCACGCCGTCCCGCTCGCCGCCTCCGATGACCTCGAAGCGCAGCCGCGCCGTCCCCGGCGATTTGGCCGCGAACGAAAACCGCACCTCGCGCGCGCGGCCGGCCTCGACGCGCACCGTCTGCTCCGGCGGCCCGTCGAGCGCGAGCCCTTGCGCGTCCACCTTCACCTTCACGTCGCCGGCCTGCTGCGCGTGCACGATCACGCCCGCGGAGAACGTGTCGCCGACGCGCGCGAGGCGCGGCAGCGCCGGCAACGCGAGCAGCGGCTTCTGCACGACGATGTCGGTGCGCCCGGAGCCCGCGCGATCGCCCTCGGTGACGGCCAGCGCCATCACGCGGTAGGTGGTGAGGTCGTCCGGGAGCTTCACCTCCACCTCGGCGCGGCCCTGTTCGTCCGTCTCCACCTGGGGCACGAAGAACGCCGTGGTCTTGAAGTTGGAGCGGAAGCCGCCGCCGACGCCGGCGCCGCCGTCGCCGCCGGGGGGCCTGCCCTTCTCGCCGTAGCGCTGCTTCTTGATGAGGAAGATCAGCGGCTCACCGAGCCGCACGCTCAAGCCGCGCGGCGGGTGAATGGCCGCCACGGGATCGGGCACGCTGTAGTCCGTCAAGCGCAGCACGGCCTCGTCCACCGCCCACAGCGCGACCTCCGCGGGCGCGCCGTGGCCCTCGAAGTCCTTCACCGCGATCTTGAGCTTGAGCTTCTCGCCCGGCCGGTGCGTGCCCGCGCCCGCGTCGACGGCGACGTCGAGCCGCTTCTCCCGCTTGTCGACCTCGAGCTTCGCGTACCCGACGCGCACCTGCGGCCTGCCCGGGTCCGCCTCACGCGCGGCGGCCGACGCGGCGTCCTTCGGGCTCGCGGCGTCGTCGGGGACGCGGCCCCGGACGACGACGACGCTCACGAACACGTTCGGCACCATGCCGTCGGTGATGGGGATGTCCACGGTGCTCGACGGCGACACCTTCTGCCGCCGGGTCCACAGCACGCCCTCACGCTCGACGGTGACGAGCGCCTCCGCGTCGGGCCACGGGCTCTTCACGAGCACCCTGGCGGTGTCGCCCGCCTCGTAGAGCTTCTTGTCCGCGACGAGGTCGATCTGGTCGCCGTCGGTGCGCTGCCAGCTCACCCAGGCGCCGCCCACGACGTAGGTCGACGTGGTGGTGGTCTGCTTCCTGCCGTGATCGTCGGTGGCCGTGGCCTCGATGATGTAGAGGCCGGCGCGTTCGGGGGTGACGTCGCAGCCGACGTCGGCGGAGGCGTCGCTCACCTTGCTGCACGTGGAGACCGGCGTCTCCTGCGGCTCGCTCATGGTGATGAAGCGGCCCGTGTCCGGGTCCTTCTTCTTGATGCTCTTCCACTCGCGCCGCTTGACCGCCACCTCGATGTGGGTCCCCGCCACGCGCTGTCCATCGACGCCGACGGCGATGAGCCCGATGTGCAGCGGCTTGTTGACCTCCCCGAAGCCATCCCCCGTGCGGACGCCCGCGTACACCGAGGCGGGGTGCACGATGACGCGCGCGCGGTTGGCCACCCGTTGCCGGCTCACGTCCTCGACCTCGGACTCGATCTCGTACGCCACCGTCCGGCCGGCGACCGCCTCGGTCTCGCCGACGTCGACGGCGAGGGTGCCGTCGGCGCCGACGTCGTCGCTCTTCCTGAAGACCACCGCCGACGCGCCCTCGGGCTCGCCGTCGTCGAAGCCCCACACGTTCTTGCCGAACGCGTACTCGTCGAAGCCCTCAGGCGTGAAGTCCGCCGTCTCGCGCACCACCGTGGTGTCCACGTGGGCTCCGGGCATGGCGCCGCCGAAGAGGTAGCGCGCGTCGACGTGGGCGATCAGGTGCTCGCCCGCGACCACCGCAGGCCTCTCGGTGGTGACGTCCACCTTGAACTTGGGCGCGCGGTACTCCTCCACGCGAAACGACGTCGACAGGTCGATCTCTTTCCCCGCCACCGTGGCGCTCGCGGCGAGCTCGTGCCAGCCGAGCGAGCCTCCTTCGGGCAGCTTGACCTTGGTGCTGAACGTGCCGAAGCGCGTGAGGGGCACGTCCTGCTTGGCGACCGTCTTGCCGTATGTCCTCACCTCGACGTGCACCTCGCTGTCGATCTTCGGGAGCGAGATGACGCCGCGGCGGCGCAGGCGGACCACGCCCTTGATGTCCACCTCGTCACCGGGGCGATAGATCCCGCGCTCCGTGGCGACGAAGCCGAGCGCGCGCGGCACGTCTCCGTCGAAGTCGACGTCCATCCCGGCGCTCGAGGGGCCGATCTCGCCCTCCCACGACGAGAACGACACGCCCGTGTCGCCGTCCTTCTGCGCGGACACGAGCACCTCGGGCGCGGAGTAGTAGCCTTCGATGTTGCTGCCGGCGACCAGGTCGGCGAGGCCCTTCACGTGCGCGATGCCGTCGTCATCGCTGGTCTCGCTCTCGAGCGCTTTTCCGTGCGTGTCGTAGAGCGTGACGGTGGCGCCGGCCACCGGCGCGCCCTTGGACAGCGACGTCACCCACACCACGCCGCTCGTGGCGCCGAGCTTCGCGTGCGCGACCAGGTCCGTGATCTGCCCGAGCACGTAGCTCGGCTCGTGGCCCACCTCGGGCGCGATGAGCGCGAGGCGGAAGAGCTTGGGCGCGCCCGAGGGCAGGAGCGCGCCGAGCTTCAGCGGCACGCGCACCGCCACGTTGCGTTCGGCGGAGGTGTCGACGGTGGTGGCGATGGCGTCCTTGCCCACCACGTGGGCGCGCGGATCGCGCATGAGCCCCGCCATCTCCGCGGGCAGGAGCGGCAACACCGAGACGCGCACCTCGTCGACGTTGACGGCCTCGACGGGATAGCTGTCGTCGCCGCCGCCCTCGATGAGCGCCAGCGAGCTGTCGACGCGCAGGTCCGGCTCGACGTCGTCGAGCTTGAACGTCCCCGAAAACGCCGGCGCCTCCTGGCCGAGCGCGTCCTTCACACCGGCGTCGACGACGATCTTGTAGTGGAGCCCCGGGCGGAAGCGCGCCTGGATGCTGGCGGTGGCGCCGTCGTGCACCGAGGTGCGCGAGCCGATCTCGTCGTCGTCGATGACCGCGGGCGGATCGAAGTGCACCTTGCCCAGCAAGCTCTCGACGTCGGGCTCGTTGGTGGCCTGGAGGACCACGGGCCCGTACGGACACGTCTCGCGCCACGACTCGCACGCGCGGACGCCCGTGAAGCGCATCGCGCCCGCCACGGCGAAGGAGAGCTGCTTGGGCTCGGCGGTGATGGGTCCTTCCTTGCCGGCGAGGCTGCCGTCGACGGAGACCGTGAGCTTCTCACCCGACGCGAGCGTGGCCTTGGGCTTCAGCACGTAGCGCGTCTCCCGGCCCCACGACGAGCGCGCCGGCGGCGCCGCGTGCTGCTTCTTGGCGCGCTCGGCCTCGACGTCGACGACGTCGACGACGTCGTAGGCGACGGGCTTGCCGCCGCTTTTGATGGTGACGTGACGCGCGAAGTCGTCGGCCATCGGCTGGTTGAAGACGAGCGCGATCTTCCCGTCCGGCGGGAGCCAGCGCCAACCGGCCTCGGGGTCGCTGCGCACGACGCGCGGGTGCACGGTCTCGAAGGAGAAGGTGTAGGGCTTTTGGAGCTTCTCGCCGTCGACGGCGACGAGGCCGTCGCCCAGCGTGACGGTGAATTTGGTGGCGTAGGGGAGCACCTCGTCGGGAGCGAATTCGATGCTCGACGAGCCGATCCACTTCCACGCGCCCTTCACCGCGGGCTCGATCCGCGCCTGCGGCGGCTTGGCGGCGTCGCGGTCGCCGAGCGCCACCACGGGCTTGTTGAAGGTGACCGCGGGGCGCGCGCCGCTGCTGTTGACGCCTTGCGGGCGCGCGACGACGACGGTGAGCGGACCCGCGGGGATGCCGGCGAACGCGCCGCTTTGGATGTGGACGGCGGGCGGCTCGGGGAGGGGCAGCAGCTCGAGGGGCTCCTTTTCCGCGGGGACCTTGAGCGTGTCGGTGTGCGCGAGGTCGGGCTCCTGCTTGCCGCAGCGGTTGCATGAGACGGCCGTCGCGAGCGATGCGGTGACGACGGCGACGACGGCGAAGCGATGACGGCGAGCGTGCACGTGGACCCCCGGATGCATGACGGAGTTAGCGGCCCGCGCGGCGCGGGCCTCGGTCGGAGCGCGGCCGGGCGGAGGCGCTCTTTGGAGAAGGGGGCCGGCGTGACAGCTCCCACAGGATCACGGACGAGGCGCAGGCGACGTTCATGCTCTCGACGGCGCCGCTGCCGGGGATGGCGACGACGACGTCGGCCTCGTCGAACAGCGCGCGGCTCAAGCCCTGCCCCTCGGAGCCGAACAGGACGAGCGCGCGCCGCGGCAGCGGCACGTCGCCGAGCCGGGTCTCGGTGTGGCTCGAGGTGGCGACGACGCGGTAGCCGGCGGAGCGGAGCGCGCGCAAGGAGGCGAGGCCGTCTCCCGCCGGCACGACCTCGACGTGCTCCGCGCCGCCCTCGGCCGTGCGCATCGCCGCCGGGGACAGCGCGGGCGTCTCGCCCGCGGCGAGCACGGCGCGCACGCCGAAGTGTGCACAGACGCGGAGGATGGCGCCGAGGTTGTGCGGGTTCTTCACGCTCTCGAGCATCACGACGACGCCGGCGCCCTTTTCCTCGACGAGCCGGCGCAGCACGCGCTCGGCGGACACGGGCGGGCGCAGGCGCGCGATGAAGCAGACGCCGTCGTGGTGCACCGTCTCGGCGATCTGATCGAGGTCGTCGCCGGTCTTGACGTGATAGGCGATGCGCTGTTGGGCGCACCACTTGAGCACGTCGCCGAACGCCTTGAGGTTCTCCTCGGTGACATACACGCGGCGGATGTCGTCGCGGCGGTTCTCGAACAGCGCGCGGCAGGCGTTCCTGCCGGCGACCTTCATCTCGGGCGCGTTGTCCGCGCGCGGGTGACGCCCACCGCGGGCAGCGGACGTCGCTTCGGGCTCGGCGTGTGCCTGACGCGCCGGAGCGCGCCCGGCATCGGCCCGTGGCGACGGTCGAGACCTCGAGCGCTCGTCGCGATTTCGCACGGCGCGACCGTAGCACGCCCCTGGAAAGACGCGGCCGCAGCCCGCGCGTGCCACCGGATCACACGCGCGCACACGGATCTTCGGGGGAGCCGCCAATGCGTCCGCATGAAGACGACCCTCGCGCTCCCGGCGCTCCTCGCGCTGTCCGCCTGCAACGGCATCGTGGGCGCGGTGCCCGTCGAGGTCTCCGGCGGCACCCTCACCGCCTCCGGCGATGCGCACCGCGCGGTGCTCCGCCTGTCGGAGGCGAGGTCTGCGCCCGGGTGCGGCGTCGAGGAGCCGAGCGACGTCGAGGTGGTCATCTCCCTCGCCAACGACGCCGGCATCGACCCAGGCGTCTACGACATCACCGGCGGCGCGCGCTCCGCCGACGCCCGCCTCACGCTCACTGACAAGAGCTGCGCCGCCCTGCGCGACGACGCCGCCACGAGCGGCGCCGTGCACGTCAACACCATCGACCTCCATGCGCGCGCCACCGGCTCGTACGATCTCGTGTTCGACACGGGAGAGCTGTCGGGCCGCTTCGACGCGGGCGCGTGCGTGCTCGCCGGCGGCGGCGACGTCGACGTCGCCGACTGCGACGACGTCGACCATGACGGCGAGCCCGGCGGCACATCCGGCGGCGGCGGCGACGGCGACTGAGGGTCGCGGCTCCCCCCGTCGTGGGCAGGCTTGTGCGGCGCGTCGGGCGGCGCGCGCTCAACCGCCGCCGAACCGCTCGTCGACGACGCGCTGGGTGAAGACCCGGCGCAGGTAGAACCCCTGCGGGGGCGCGCGATAGGCGACGCCGGCGACGTCGGTGGCGCTGCGCTCGACGCGGGCGTCGCGCGCCTTCGGGCGGAGCTGCAGGAAGCGGCCGCGGCGTGCGGTGACGGCGAAGCCGAGGCCGTGGGCGACGAGGTCGGCGAGGTCTTCCCAGTCGGCGCGCAGCGCGCGCTCGTCGTCCTCCCCGGGGCTCCACAAGAAGGCCGTTCCCACGCGGCGCTGCTCGCCGCGCGCCTCCACCGGAACGAACAGCACGCGCGCGAGCTTCGCCCGCGCCCGCGACGTCGCCCACGTCTCTTCCTTGATGCTCTCGGGCGAGGCGCTGCACACCCACGTGGACTCGACGACGCGGCCGCCGTCGACGGGCAGCGTCTTCACCTCCACGCCGGCGGCGGCGAAGTCCGGCCCGGGTGCGCTCGAGCGCGGCAGCCCGAGCGCCCGCTCGACGAGCTCGCCGACGCCGCCCTTGCCCACCGCCACGCCGAGCGACGACACGGTCCGCCCGGCGAGGGCGTGCGCGCGGGCGAGGATCTCGACCTCGTCGACGACCTCCTCGACGACGTCCTCGACGACGGCCTCGACGGTGATCACGGCGCGCGCCACATGGACGCGGTAGCAGGCGGCCGCGGCGCGCGAAAGGCGGGCGCGGTCGCCGGTCGGTCACGCGACGAAGCGCCGCCTCTCGAAGCGGTGCAGGCCCGTGAGCGTCTCGCGCCCGTGACCGAACATCGACGTCGACGCCGGCGTCCACCCTTCGAACGCGCCGCGCCACGAGCGCGACCGGCCTGGGGGCTCCCGCGTGCGGTCTCACCCATGCCATTGGGCCGGCACGCCCGGGTGTGGACGCAGCCGCGCGCTGCGACGCGCTTGCGCGACGTGCGATTCGGCACGGTGCTTGGAGAGCCGGTGGTGCCATGAGCCGCTTCACCGCCCCCGCCGTCGTCGCCGCCACCGCCACGCTCCTCGCCGCCTCCGGTGGCGCTCTCGTCGGCGCTGGCGCCGCCCGCGCGCAGCCTGACGCGGGCTGGGTCGCGCGGATGGATGCGCTCGCCGTGGCGCTGTCGCAGTTGCTCCCGGACGCCCTGGGCGACCCGCCGTCGAGCGCCGAACAGCAGGAGGCGCGCGACGAGAGGCTGCGCAAGAACACGCGCGCCCTCGCGACCCTCGCGCACGACCTCAGGATGGTCGACCCCTCGCGCCTCCCCGACAACGACCCGACGGTGCCGCTCCTCGCGCGCGAGCTCGACAGCGCGATGGCCGACGTCGAGACCGCGCGTGGGGATCGCTTGAAAGACGCGTCGCTGCTCGTGGCGTCGACGTGCATCGCCTGCCACACGCGCACGAACGCGGGCGCGCCGCGGCCGCGCATGCGCCTTCCTGCCGTGGACCCGTCGCTCCCCGCCTGGGTGCAGGCCGACGTCCTCGCCGCCACCCGTCGCTTCGAGCCGGCGCGCGCCGCATACCGCGCCGTCATCCGCGACGAGAGCTTCGCCGAGAAGGAGCCGATGCTCTGGGAGCACGCCGTCAAGCGGGCGCTCGTCCTCGAGGTGCGCACCGCCCGCGACCCCCGCGGCGCGCTCGAGATCGTCGAGCAGGTGCTCCACACGCCCGCGCTCGAGGGGCGCGAAGGGATGCTGCGCGACGCCGCCGGCTGGCGTACGAGCCTGCGCGCGTGGGCCGCGGAGCCGCAGCGGCCGCGCACGCGCCAGGCGCTCTACGCGCAGGCGCAGCGCCTGATGGATCAAGCCAACGCCCTGGCGCGCGCCCCCGACGACAGCAGCGCCGACATCCTCTACCTCCGCACCACCAGCGCCCTGCACGAGCTGCTCTCCAAGCTCCCCGCGGACGCCAAAGCGAAGGGCGTGCGCGCGCAGGCGCTGTCGTGGCTCGGTGAGAGCTACGAGGCCTTGCGCGACGTCGACGTCTGGTCCCTGTACCTGCTGTACGACGAGGCCTGCATCGAGGAGGCGCCGCACTCCATCATCGCCGGCGAGTGCTACGACCGGCTCGTGCGCGCCACGCGTGTCGAGGAGAGCGGCAACGGCGGCGCCCCCCTCGACGCCGTCACCCGCGCCCGCCTCGAGCGCCTCAAGGACCTCTCCGTCTCCCACCCCCGCTGAACGCCCCCGCGGCGGCCCGTGGCCGGCGGCGCACACGCCGTGCGCGCCGGCTCGTCCGCCGGCTCGCGGGCGCGGTAGCTTCGGAGCGCATGGATGCCGCCACGTCCGCGCTCGTCGACGAGGTGCGCCGTCTCTCTCCCGAGAAGGCGTTTCGCGCCTATCTCGAGCTGTGCGACACGGCGCCCGACAAGGCGCAGGTGGCGGCGCTCGCGCTGCGAGACAAGGCGCGGGCGGGCGAGCTCCCCGACGACTGCGTCGCCCTCCTCGACACCTGCCTCGCCGAAGCGCCCGACTCCGTCTGCGCGGCGCACCTCGCCAAGGCGCTCGCCGCCTTCGGCCGCCGTGCGCAGCCCGCCGCGCCCACGCTGTGCGCCCGCATTCGCGACCTCCACGTCACCGACGACGTCGGCTACTGGATCCTCGACGGCTGCCTCTTCGCCCTCGGCTTCCTCGGCGGCGCCGCCGCCAAGGCGCTCCTCGACGCGCTCGACGCCGAAGCCCCGAGCCGCGCGGTGCGCTCGGACTCCGTCTATGACGGAGAGCTGTCCCGCGAGGAGCGCGGGCGCCGCTACGCCGACGCGCTCGCCCGCGTGCGCGCCCTGGTCGAGCAGCGCGACCCGGGCGTGTGGCGCCCGCAGCAAGCGCGCCCCACGCGCGCGCCGTCGCCGCGGCCGCCCGCGACGGAGGGGACGCCGGCGCCCGCGGAGGAGCCGAAGGCCGGGCCGTCGAAGAAGTCCTGGATGGTGCGCTGAGGCTCGGCTGCAGGCCCGGCTCAGCCACGCACTTCGATGCGCGTCTCGCCGATGCGGATGAGGTCCCCGAGCGCGAGCTCGGCCGACGGGATGCGCTTGCCGTTCAGGAACGTGCCGTTGGTGGACGCCATGTCGAGCAGCGAAGCGCCGGCCTCGTCGACGAAGACCATGGCGTGGCGCTGGGAGACCGAGTCGTCCTGGAGGCCGACGTCGGTGTCGCGCTCGAAGCTCGTGAGCAGCGCGCGCGCGCCGGCGTTCTTGGGCGTGGCGCGGATCTTCAGGTGGCGGGTGACTGCCTTTTCGTCTTCGTCGGACAGGCGGTGCGACGAGTGCTGCGTGATCATGCCCGTGGCGCCGATGAGGGTCTGGCTGCGCCCCACCATCACGCAGTGCCCGACATTGACCACAATGGAGCGGCCGAAGTCCTTTCCTTTGACCACGACGAGGACGGCGCGTTTCATACGGTCTTCGAACCTACACCAAACGAGCCTGGGCGGATACCGAGCCTGCGCAGGAGGCGTTCGACCTCGGCCCAGGCGCCCGTCTCCTTCTCCTCGTCGCTCGTGGCCCCGACGAAGCCCTCGAGGCGCTCGCGCAACGCGCGCTCGCCCGGAGTCAACACGCCGTCGTAGCGCCGATCACCGAGGTGCGCCGTGGCCGCCGCCGCCTGCTGCGCCATGCGATCGAGGAAGATGTCCACGAGGCGCGCCTGCTCCGCGAGGGAGCCGGCGAACGTGATCCAATCGAGGTCGCCGCCCCACAGCTCCTCGGCCAGCGGGTTCGGCTCGACGACGAGCGTGGTGCCGAACTTGCCGGGCCCGATGGACTGGCGCACGGCGTGGGCGATGCGGTGGAAGTTGTCGTCGGTAAAGGAGAAGCCGACGAAGAGCATGTGCCGTGTGAGCAGCAGCGCCTGCACGATGCCGGCGAGCGCGGTGCGGTTCTCCTGGAACTTCAGGTAGTCCTCGCGCGTGAGCACGATGGTCTCGGGCTTGGTCACGCTGCCGTGCATCTTCAACAACCAGCGCTGCCCGCGCGCGACCTCGCCGCCCGGCAGCACCGTCACCGGGCGCTCCACGGCGAGCGACGCCCGCTCGAAGAGGTCGTCGTAGTTGGTGGTGATGACCTCGTCGACGGGCAGGCTCGCGAGGAGCCCGTGGCCGAGCGCGTGGCGCCGCGCCCGCTCCCGCAGGAGCGCGGCGACGACCGCGCCGAGCGGCTCCTGATCGTGCAGCCGGCGTTGAATCACGGCGGCGCGATCGAGCTCGCCGAGCTGGGCGAGCGCCGCCTTGGTGGCCGCGTCGTCGACGCCGGCGCGCTCCTCGGCGAGGTCTTCGAGCATCGTGGTCCACGACGGCAGCCCGGCCCCCTGGCTGACACCCGCGCCGAGGAAGACGACGAGGTCGCCGCTCCTGGCCTTGCTCGCGAGGGCGTCGGCGGCGGCGAGCTGCCCGGGCGACAGCGTCGCCCACGTCTCGATGGCGGCGCGCTCGTGTTGCGCCGCCGCCCACGCGGGGCCGTCGCGCAGCACGAGGGCGACGTCGACGTCTGCGGCCTCCGCCTCCTCGTGCAGCGCCGGCAGGAGCAGCCGCACCACCTCGCCCGAGAGCCGGGCGCCGCCGCCGCCGCCGGTGCCCGCGAGCGGCAGCGCGAGCAGGTGCTTGTGGCGGCCGAACAGCGGCGCGCGCTTCTTGTCGCGGAGCACGCGCGCCGCGAGCTGAACGAAGTGACGCGCGCCTTCGACGTACCAGGGGGGGCCGTCGCGTTTTGTGCCGATGACGTCGGTGAGAAACGGCAGGGGCTCCGTGGGGGAGACCTCGGCGAGCAGCCGCGCTCGCGGCCGGCCCTCGTCGGACCAGCCGGCGGGCAATTCCAGCCAGGCCTCCTGCGGCGGGAGCGCGGTGCGCCAGCTCTCTCCCGGCGAGCGTTCGCTGCCCGGGACGAGCCACGCGTCGCACGTGAGCTGCATCAAGTCGCCGCGGAGCACGAACACGTGGGAGCGCATGGCGACGGATCTACCGCGCCCGGGCCGCGCTTGACTTCAATGCATGGTGCATATATGTTCTATGCATATATGCCGAGAGCATCAAAGTCCCTGAGCGCGTTCCCCCGGCCGTCGGTGGCCGTGGACGTGGTGGCGATGACCGTCGAGAGCGGCGCGCTCCACGTGGCGCTCTACAAGCGCACGGAGCCGCCCCAGCGCGGGCACTACGCCCTGCCCGGCGGCTTCGTGCGCATCGACGAGTCGCTCGACGACGCCGCGGCCCGCTTGCTCGCGCAAAAGGCGGGGTTCACCGACGTCTTCCTCGAGCAGCTATACACGTTCGGCGACCTCCGCCGCGACCCGCGCGGCCGCGTCATCGCCGTCACCTACTACGCCCTCGTCGACGCCGCCCGCTTCCGGAACAAGACGTGCGTCGATGCGCGCGTGACGGTGCCTTGGCCGGGCGAGACCGGCGGCCCCGTCGACGTCGTCGGCGACGACGGCGCGCCGCTGCAGCTCGCGTTCGATCACGCGGACATCCTCGGCCTCGCGGTCAAGCGGCTGCGCGGCAAGCTCGACTACTCGCCCGTCGGCTTCCAGCTCCTGCCCGCGGAGTTCACGCTCCGCCAGCTTCAGGAGATCCACGAGGCCGTCCGCGGTGACGAGCTCAACAAGGACTCGTTTCGGCGGCGCATGTTGACCTCGGGTGTGCTCGAGGCCACGGGCGCGCGCGAGCGCGACGTGCTGCACCGGCCCGCCGAGCTCTATCGGTTCGTGCGGAGGAGCGCCGTGTAGGAGGGAGCGATGGGAACAAGACAGCAGCCGATGACAACAAAACGCATCGAGCCGGCCCTGGTGCCGGCGAGGACGGGAGGGAGGAACACCATGGCGGAGATCAGGTCCTTCGTTTTCGTGCGCCACCTGCGGGCCGAGCCCACCACGCACGTGTTGTTCTTCCGCGGCGGCGCGCTGCGCGCGAGCGGCCGCGGGCTCGCTTTGTGGTTCTCGCCGCTCGGGGCGTCCATCGCGCAGGTCCCCCTCGATGACCGCGAGCTCCCGTTCCTGTTTTCGGGGCGGTCGGCGGACTTCCAGGACGTCGTGGTGAACGGCGTCGTGACCTTCCGGGTGAGGGACCCGGAGCTCCTCGCGTCGCGCGTGGACTTCTCCATCGACACGCGCACGGGCCTCTTCAACAAGGAGCCGCTCGACAAGCTGGCGCTCGTCGTCAAGGAGCTGTCGCAGCAGCTCGCGTCGTCCTTCCTGAACCGAACGCCGCTCAAGACCATCCTCGACCAGGGCATCGAGGTCATCCGCGACGCCATCCACGTGGGCCTGGTCACCGACGAGGGCGTCGGCGCGCTCGGCCTCGAGATCGTGTCCACGCGCATCTCGTCGGTGAAGCCCACGAGCGAGATGGAGAAGGCGCTGCAGATGCCGACGCGCGAGCGGATCCAACAGGCGGCCGACGAGGCGACCTTCGGGCGGCGGGCGCTGGCGGTGGACAAGGAGCGCGCCATCCAGGAAAACGAGCTGTCGAACCAGATCGAGCTCGCGCGCCGCGAGGAGCAGCTCATCGCGCAGCGCGGACAAAACGAGAGGAAGCGCGCCACCGAGACGGCCGAGTCCAAGCGCATCGAGGTCGAAGCGGCGGCGCACAACGTGAAGCTGAACGCGGCGGCGCAGGCGGAGAGCATCAAGGTGCTCGAGGACGCCAAGGTCGTCGCCGAGCGCGAGCGCATGGACATCTACCGCGACCTGCCGCCCGCGGCGCTCATGGGCCTCGCCGCCCGCGAGCTCGCCGGCAAGCTGCACAACATCGAGCACCTGAGCCTCACCCCCGACATCCTCGGCTCGCTCCTGCAGCGCGTGCTCGGCGCCGGTGCGGACAAGCTCGAGCGCGACGCGTAGGGCGGGGGCTTGCCCCCCGTCGACAAGAGCCCGCCTCGACAAGAGCCCGCCTCGAGAGGAGCACGCGATGTCCAGGTCCCTTCCGCCGAGAGCCGTCGTCGTCACCAGGCCCACCGAGCTCGAGGCGCTCCTGCTCCACCACGGCACGCGCGAGCAGGCGCGCTTCTTCCTCGAGACGCGCGGGCGCAAGCTCGACGAGGTCGTCGACCGCCACGAGACCCAGGAGCGGGCCCTTCACGCGGTGGCGGCGCAGGTCCCCATGGCGTGGCGGCGGGCCAAGGTGTCCCGCGCCGAGCTCGATCGCTTCCTGTTCGAGCCGGAGGACGTCGTCATCGCCGTGGGCCAGGACGGGCTCGTCGCCAACGTCGCCAAGTACCTCGACGGGCAGGTCGTCGTCGGCGTCAACCCGTCGACGTCGCTGTACGACGGCGTCCTCGTGCGCCACCCGCCCCCCGCCGTCGCGGACCTGCTCGCCATGAACGCGCGCGGCGCCCTGGCCGTCGAGGAGCGCTCCATGGTGCGGGCGAGCACGGCGGACGGTTCGAGCCTGGTGGCGCTCAACGAGATCTACGTCGGTCACCGCACACACCAGAGCTCGCGCTACACCCTCGCCGTCGCCGGCCGGGCCGAGCGCCACTCGTCGTCGGGGCTCATCGTGTGCAGCGGCACGGGCGCCACCGGCTGGGCGAAGAGCGTGTCGCTGCGGCGCCAGGGCTGCCCTGCCCTGCCCGAGGCAACGTCGACCACGCTCGCGTTCCTCGTGCGCGAGGCGTGGCCGAGCGTCGCCACCGGCGCCGAGCTCGTGCACGGCCTGCTGAAGCAAAGCGACGAGATCATCGTCACATCGGAGATGAACGAGGACGGCGTGGCCTTCGGGGACGGCATCGAGGACGACAACCTCGCGCTGCCCTACGGCCAGGTCGTCACCCTGCGGCGCGCCGAGCAGGCGCTGAGGTTGGCGGCATGAGCACGAGAGTCCACAGCCCCCTCGAGGAGCGCGCCGACGAAGAGGGGCTCGGTCTGTTCCGCATCCCCTTCGTGCGCATCGTCGACGACGTGCTCAGCGCCGCCGAGTGCCGCGCGCTCGTCGAGCGCGTCGAGTCGATGGGCATGGACGTGGCCACCATCAATCGCGGCAACGGGAAGACCGAGCTCAACACCCGCTACCGTGACAACGACCGCGCCATCTTCGACGACGTCGACCTCGCCGCGGACCTCCATCGCCGCCTCGCCTGCGCCATCCCGGAGACGTGGAGCGGTGGCGCCCGCGCCGTGGGGTTGAACGAGCGCTTTCGCGCCTACCGCTACGGCCCCGGCCAGCGCTTCCTCCCGCACTTCGACGGCTGCTTCCGCCGCGACGAGCGCGAGGCCAGCGAGATCACGGTGCTCGTGTACCTGAACGACGCCGTCGCTGGCGGCGCTACCCGGCTGTGCGACTTCGGCTTCGACGTCGTCCCCAAGCGCGGCATGGCCCTGCTCTTCCAGCACATCGTGCTGCACGAGGGCCTGCCCGTCACCGCGGGCAACAAGTACGTCCTGCGCAGCGACGTCATGTACCGCTCCGCGCGCCCCGGTTGACGCTCGCGGGAAAGCGAGGGCGCCATTGCCGGCGCCCCATTGCCGGGGCCCCATTGCCGGCGCGCCATTGCCGGCGCGCCATTGCGGACGCGCCTGTCGACGGCGCCCGGGCATCGCGTGTACGGTCCGCGCCCATGCGCCTCGCCGTCGTCGTCGATCGCCTCTGCCCCGCCTTGGCGTGCGCGCTCCTGGCCGGCTGCCTCGCGCTCGCCGGCTGCCCCTCTTTGCAGAGCTTCTATCGCGCCCGCGACGACGTCGGCGCCAGCATCGACGTCGCGTACGTCAACGACGGCCTGCACAAGCACCGGCTCGACGTCTACCACCCGCGCGACGCAGACAAGCCGTGGCCCGTGGTGGTGTTCGTCCACGGCGGCTTCTGGCGCGGCGGCGACAAGACCTACTGGCAGGCCATCACCGGGCTCTATGGAAACGTCGGCGTCGCGCTCGGTGAGCTCGGCGTCGGCGGCGTCGTCACCAACTACCGCTTGTGGCCGGGCGCCACGCTCGAGGAGATGCTCGACGACGTCACCGGCGCCCTCCTGTGGACGCACGCGCACATCCGCGAGATGGGCGGCGACCCCGACCGCATCTACCTGGCCGGCCACTCCGCCGGCGCCCACCTCGCGGCGCTGCTGGGCGCGGACCCGAGCCTCTTGCGCGCGCGCGGCTTCGATCCCGCGTGGCTGAAGGGGGTGGTCGCCGTGAGCGGCATCTACGACATCCCGGCGGCGCTGCCGCTCGTCGAGCCCGAGCTGCGCGACGGCGTGTTCACGGGGCTGTTCGGGCGGGAGCTGGCCGGCCAGAGGAAGGCCTCGCCGATGTTCCACTTCGGCGCGCACATGGCCCCCACGTTCTTCCTCGCGGGCGAAGAAGATTACCCGTCGGTGACGCACGACTTCCTCGAGGCGCAAAAGCAGCTCGCGCCCCTCGTCGGCGATCGCGCGTACTTCGAGCTGGTGCCGGGCAACACCCATGAGGAGATGGTGCTCGAGATCGGCACGGCCGACGACGAGGTCGCCCCCGCCATCGCCGCGTTCGTGCGGGCGATGGACGCCCGCCGCGCGCGCTGAGCCGCGATCAGCGCGGCCGCTCCCTCCGGTCGCTGATCAGCCTTCGGGGACGAAGTCCGGGGGCAGCTTGCTTCCGTCGCCGAAGAAGAACTGCTCCATCTGCTGCTTGAGGATTTGCCGCGACGACTTGTCGGAGAGGTCGATGCGGTATTCGTTCATCAGCATCTTTTGATGCTCGAGCCACATGCCCCACGCCTCTTCGCTCACGTTCTCGAAGATGCGCTTGCCGAGCTCACCGGGGAGCGGCGCCTTCTCGAGGCCAGGGGCGTCCTTGTCGAGCTTCACGCAGTGAACGGTTCGCATGGGGTGGATGTAGTGCGTCCGCGCGAAATCGCAACCGAGTGTCGCGGTCTTGTAGGCGGCGGCGCGGGCGCGCGTATCGGTTCTTCGGCCGGGGCTCGGATGATCCCCCGTCCGTTGTTGGACGACGTCACGACCCGCCACGGCGCTCGCTAGCGTAACCACATGCTCGCACCGCTCCTCGCAATCGCCCTCGCCGCCGCGTCGCCGTCGCCCGTCGCCCGCGCCCCCGGAGGGGCAGGCCCGTCGCGCGTCGTCCCCGGACGCGCGCTTTTGAAGCTGAAGGGCATCGACGGCCACCGCCTCGCGCTGCCCCGCGCGAGCGACACGGCGGCGCGCGAGGCGCTCCCGAAGCTCGCCGGGCGCCACGACGTGACGCTCTCCCTGGTGAGGCCGGTGGTGCTCGGCTGGGCGCTCGTCGAGATCAGGGACGCCGCGTGGCCCAAGCGCATCCCCGGCGAGGCCGAGACCGAGGCGCTCGTCGCGCGCCTGCAGGGAGACGACGCGCTCGACGCGGTGAGCCCCGAGCATTGGTGGCGCAAGCTCGCGGTGCCGAACGACCCGGGCATCGGGCAGATGTGGCACTTCGACGCCATCGGCGCCGAGCGGGCCTGGGACGTGACGACCGGGACGGCGTCGCAGCGCGTGGGCATCGCGGACACCGGGCTGCTGTTGTCGCACGAGGACGTCGGCGACCGCGCCGTCGCCGGCTTCGACTTCGTCAGCGACGCGTTGTCTTCCAACGACGGCGATGGCCGCGACGGCGACTTCAATGACCCCGGCGACTCCTGCCAGGGCGAGCCGTCGTCGTTCCACGGCACGCACGTCGCCGGCACCATCGGCGCGCGCGCGAACAACGGCCGCGGCGTCGCCGGCCTCAACTGGAACGCGGGCCTCGTCGTCGCGCGCGTGCTCGGCCGCTGCGGCGGCTCCGACGTCGACATCATGGAGGGCGCGGCCTGGCTCGCCGGTGCCCAGATCGACGGCGCGCCGGCCATCGGGGCGGACCGCGTGAGCGTGATGAACCTGTCGCTCGGCGGCGAGAGCGCGTGCTCGTCGTTCGACCAGCAGGTGATCGACTTCATCAACCAACAGGGCGTGGTGTTCGTCGCCGCGGCAGGCAACGACGGCGGCGCCGTCGGCAGCCCCGCCAACTGCGGCGGCGCGGTGGCGGTGGCCGCGTTCGGGCCCGACGAGAGCATCGCGGGCTACTCGTCCTTCGGCAGCGAGGTGCAGATCGTGGCGCCGGGCGGCGACGAGCGCTTCGGCGTCGGCGGCGGCGTGTTGTCGTCCATCGGACCGCAGGCGGGGGGCTACGCGTTCCTCGAGGGCACGAGCATGGCGGCGCCCCACGTGACGGGTGCCGTCTCCCTGCTGCAGTCGATCGCGCCGGGATTGTCGCGGGCGCAGATCGTGTCGGCGCTTCAGGCCGGCGGGCAGTCCTGCAGCGGCTGCGGCGGCGTGGCCATGCTGAACATCCCCGCTGCGCTGGCCGCGGTGGGCGGCGCGCCGCCGCAGACGCAGCCGCCGCAGACGCAGCCGCCGCAGACGCAGCCGCCGCCGGTGCAGGACGACGCGTTCGAGGAAAACGACGACCTCGGCCACGCCACCATCGCCGGCTGCGGCGTCGACGACGACTCGCTCGTCGCCGCGCCCGCCGACCTCGACGTGTTCACGTTTGTTCCTCCCGCCGGCGGCAGCATCGCCGTGTCCATCCACGCCGACAACGGCGCCGACCTCGACCTCTACGTCACGGACACGCAGGGGAACATCCTGGCGCGCAGCGAGTCGTCGACGGGCGACGAGCGCATCGCGGGGACGACGAGCGGGCGGCGCCTCGGCGTCGTGGTGAGCCCGTACGTCGACCCGGGCACGGGCGTGCAGAACACCGGGCCCTATCGCCTGACGATCGCCTGCGGGCAGGCGGCGCAGGCGCAGTCGAACGACGACTTCGTCCCCGGCGACGTCGACGTCGACGACTCCGGCGGCGCGTCCCTGGGGGACGCCGGCGGCGACACGTCCGGCGACCCCGCGGGCGCCGACGGCGCGCACTTCCCCGGCGCGCCGGCGCCGGCGAACGACGCGCTCACGCGCCCGCACGCCGACGGAGGCTGCGCGGCCGCGGGCACCGAGCCGGCGGCGGTGGGCGCGCTCGCGCTATTGCTCGTGGCGCTCGCGCGGCGACGCACCCGGGGCGCTTGACCCCCGAGGAGGCCGCCGGGATAGTCCGGCGCATGAAGCGCAAGCTGCTCCTCGGACTCGGCGTCGTCGTCGCGCTCCTCGTCGTCATCGTGGTCGCGGGCTTCGTGCTCATCAACCCGCAGAAGCTCGTCGCCGAAAAGAAGGACGACGTCCTCAAGCAGGTGTCGGCGAAGATCGGCCGGCAGGTCACCGCCGGCGACGTCACGGCCCACGTCGGCGGCGCGCTCACGGCGCGCATCGCCAACGTGCAGATCGCCGGCGCCGACGCGAGCAAGAAGCCGCAGCTCGAGATGGGCGCGCTCGACATGCGCTTCTCGCTCCTGCACGCGCTCCTCACGTTCGGAAAGGACCTCTACGTCGAGCGCTTCGACGTCCAGGGCCTCACCGTGCGGGCCGCGCGCGACGCCGAGGGGAGCTGGGACTTCCAGGACATCCTCGATCACCTGTCCTCCGGCGACGACGCCGCGGCCGAAAAGAGCGAGGGCGCGCCCGCGTTCCTCAAGGGCCTGCGCATCGCGAGCGCCCGCATCGAAGACGGGCGCGTCGAGCTCGACGACAAGATGCTCGGCCGCCCGCTCGCCGTCGGCGCGCTCGCCGTCACCACGTCCGACGTCGAGCTCGGCAAGCCCCTCTCGGTCAAGCTCGCCTGCACGCTGGAGGACGGCGCCCGCAAGAGCCCCGTCGCCGTCTCCGCGAGCCTCGCGGTGCTGCCCGGGGATTTGTCGTTCAATCCCCTGCCCGACGTCTCCGTGAAGGCCAACCTCACGGACGTCGACCTCGGCCCCTGGGGCGGCCTCGCGCCGGCGGACGCGCCCGCGCCCGTCGCGGGCTCGCTCCGCGCGGCCCTCGACATCGCCGCCAAGGACGACGCCAAAAAGCTCGTCGTCGACGGCACGCTGTACGCGCGCGGCCTCGTCCTGCGCGACGCCGTCTCCGCCGCCGCCAGCGCCGCCGACAAGGCCTCCGCCCCCCGCGGCACCGCCCTCGACGCCGACGTCAACATCGCGCTCGACGTCGACCAGCAGGCGCCGCGCTACTCCATCAAGCGGCTCACCCTGAAGGGCAACGGCCTGGACCTCAACGCAACCCTCGACGCCAAGGGCGCGTCGCTGGCCGCGCTCGACAAGGCGGACGTGCAGGCCTCCGCGCAGGACCTCGGGCGCGTGCTCGGGGTGTTGCCCCCGTCGCTGCGCGGGCTCCCCGAGGCCGTTCGCATCGAGGGTCCGCTCAAGGCCAAGCTCAAGAGCGACGGCGCCGACATCGACGCCTCCCTGGACCTCGACGGCGCCCGCGTCCGCTACATGGACGTCCCCGACGACGGCCCGGCGTCCCTGGCCACCGACGCGCTCTTTGACAAGCCGGCGTCGAAGGCGCTGAACGTCACGCTCCACGGCACGCGCGGCGGCAAGTCGCTCGACGTCGACCGCTTCGCCCTCGTCGTCGACAAGGCGAAGATCGGCGGCACGCTCTCGCTGCCCACCGACAAGAGCGCGCCGCTCGTCGCCGACATCAACAGCGGCCCTGTGGACCTCGCGTCGCTCCAGGACCTGGTGCCGCCCTTCAAGGCGGCCATCGGCCGCGGCCAGCGCGTGGCCGGCACCGCGGAGGTGAAGGTGAAGGCCTCGAGCCAGGGCGGCAAGCAACAGGCGGACGCGGCGGTGGAGCTCAAGAGCCTCGACGTCAACCTCGCCTCGACGATGGTGCGCGGCGGCGGCTCGGTGACGCTCAAGGCCGTCCCCGGCGCGGACGGCGTCGCGATCACCGCGGGGGCCAACCTCGACGCCTTGAGCGTGCAGAAGCACGGTGATGGCGGCGCCCTCGTCGTCAACAAGCCCTCGGGCCTCCCGCTGCGCCTCGACGTCGAGGCCAAGAAGGGAACGAACCGCGCCGACGTGCAAAAGGTGTTGCTCGCTATCGGCAAGAGCACCATCCAGGGACACGGCAGCGTCAGCGCGCTCGACAAGGACACCCCCGTCCTCGACGTCGACCTCGGCGACGTCTCCCTCGGCTTCGACGACCTGCGCGCCGCCGTCCCGGGCGCGTCCAAGCTGCCGGCGGGCGGGCGCCTCACGGGCAAGCTCAAGCTCGGCGGCGGCACCTCTGCCAAGACCCTCGTCGTCGACGCCAAGAACATCAGCGCCACCTTCGGCCACAGCCGCATCGCCGGCGACGTGCGCGTGAAGGACCTCTCCGCCCCCGTCCTCGAGGTGAAGCTGCCGACGCTCGACGTGGCGTTCGACGACGTGCGGCCGCTGTCGGCGTCGGCGGCGGACCTGCCGGCGGGCGGGCGCTTCTCGGGGAGCCTGACCATGAGCGGTGACACGGCCCGGTCGTCGTCGGTGAAGGCGCACGTCAAGATCGACACGCTCGTCGCCGCCGGGAGCGACATGAGGGGCGACGTCGACATCCAGGACCTCGACAAGCCGCGCTTCGACCTCACGGTGACGTCGAGCAACCTCGACGTCGACAAGCTGCGCGACAGCTTCGGCGGCTCCGACGACGGCAAGCCCACGAAGCGGTCGGCCAAGGACAAGAACAAGCACGGCCTCTCCCGGGAGACGCGCGCCATGCTGCGCGACGTGAACGGCAAGGGCTCCGTCACCGCGCGGCACGCGGTGGTGAAGGGCTTCCCCCTCGAGAACTTCAAGGGCGCGCTCGTCATGACCCGCGGCGTGGTGCGCTTCGACGCGCTCGACTTCGGCCTGTATGACGGCAAGGTCAGCGCCGCGGGCTCCACCGTGGACCTGCCCGCGGAGCGGCTCGGTTACGACCTCAAGCTCAAGGGTGACAACATCGACTTCGGCTCGGCCGTGGCGTCGCAGACGGGGCTCGGCCACGTCTTCTCGGGGCGCCTGTCACCCGACGTCGCCGTGACGGGCCGCGGCATCGCCGCGGGTGACTTCGCGCTGTCGGCGGAGGGGCCGGCGGGGCTCACGTTCAAGTCGCTGTCGCTGTCGTCGCTCGATCTGCTGTCGGCCATCACCGACGCGGTGAAGCGGACCGGCAAGGTCCCGGGGATGAAGGCGGCGTCGGCGTCGGACAAGGGCGTCGAGCTCCAGAGCTTCAAGGCCGCCACGCAATTCCTCGGGGGCAGGCTCAAGCTGCAAAGGCCCGTCGAGACCGAGAGCGGGCTCGGCAAGATCACCTGGACCGGCGCCGCCGGCCTCGACGCCGGCCTCGACCTCGGCGCCACGGTGAACCTCACGCCGCAGACCATCAGGAAGATGACCGGCGGGAAGCTCACGCCCAGGAGCGCGGTGCCGGTGCCGCTCAAGATCGGCGGCACGTGGGATCACCCGCGCGTCACGGGCGTCGACGTCGGCAAGCTCGTCGGCGCGCTCCTCGGCAGCGTCGCCGGCGGCGTCGTCGACGACATCAAGGACGACGCCAAGAAGTCCGGCACGCAGGCGGCCAAGGACCTCGCGGGCGACGCGCTCAAGGCGGCCACCGGCGACAAGAAGAAGAAGAAGTCCACCACCGACAAGGCCGTGGACGCCGCCAAGAAGCTCTTCGGCCACTGAGGCTGGCCCGATGGACGGCGGAGCGGAAAGGAGCTCCGGCGGTGGCGACGTTGTCTCGCCTTCGCTGATTCCGAGCGCCCAAGCTGAAGACCCGTGGGCGCCCGATTACGAGCCCGCGGATGCTCCTGACGCTGTGGCTGTACGCGATAGGCCAAGGGATGGGGCGCCGGGGAGATCGCGCCACCTCGGCCGCGCGGGGCCGGCGATCGCCGCAAGCACCTTCAGACGTACGTGAACACGGCCGGGTAGTGCGGGATCGTCATCGCGCGCGCCTTCTCCACGTCGTCGGGCGTGGGGTGCACGAGCACGACGGGGCACTTCAGGTGCTTCACCAACGCGCCCGCGGTGCTGCCGAACGGCACGTCGACGGCGCTGCGCTTGGAGTGGCTGGCGATGATGGCGAGGTCGCAGTCACGGCTGGCGATGGCGATGGGCAACACCTCCGAGGGACGCCCGTCGAGCACGAGCGCCTCCACCTCGACGCCCGCCTCGAGCAGGGGCTTCTTGAACGCCTCGAGTTTGTCGGCCACCGTCTCCGCCTGCGGCAAGAGCCCGAGCTTTGCCTGGCACGACAACAGCACGACGCGAGCCTTCGTCGACGACGCCATCGCCTGCGCGATGTCCCGCTGCCGCACCGCCGCCGGCGGCGCGTCGACGTAGCGTTGCAGGGCGACGGGGAGGGCGATCACGCGGTAGATCATGCGACACCCTAGCTTCGTTCGGCGCCGCGCGCAGCGCTCTGTTCGGCACCGACGTCAGCGCCGCAGACGGTCGGGCCGGCGCGCGTCCTTGAGCGGCGCGCGGGTGACGTCGCGGACGGCGTCGACGAAGGCGTCGCGGGCCGCTTCGAGCGCGTGCAACGGGCCCTTGAGGAACGCGCCGCCGAAGTTCGTCTCGGACGGCGGCGGGATGTGCTTGGCGAGGTCGACGTCGGCGGCCTTCAGCGCGGCGTCGACGGCGACCACGCTCTCGAGCGGCGGCGCGATCAGGTACGCCATGGGCTCGCCCGCCGCGATGCCGGCCTCCTTGGACAGGTACGTGCCGGTCTCGGTGACGACGTGCGCGAGGAACGCAGGAGCTTCGTCGGCGCCGACCGCGCCTTCGGCGAAGGTCTGGAACCGCACGACGCGCAGGTGCTCGCGCAGCGCCCAGAGCGCCTCTGCGACGTGGTCCGGGTGCGCGCCCGCCACGATGCCGAGGATCTCCCCGGACAGCGGCCCCGACGCGTGCTTGCTCCCGGCGTAGAAGCTCCGCGCGAAAACGACGTCGACGGCGGCGAACTTGGTGGCGTGGTCGAGCGCCACGTACATCGCGTCGTCCTGGTCGCAGGTCAGCAGGCCCGCGCTCTTGTGGCGCTCGGGATCGAGCCCCAACGCCCGCGCGAGCTGCGCGTCGACCGCGTCAATTTGCCGGCACGACAAGAGCGTCGGCCACAGGTCGACGAGCGCGTCGCTCACGCCTGCGACCGCTTGGCGACGACGACCTGCGGCCGCACGAGGTGCAGGCCGCCGCCGCCGGCCTCGAAGCTGCGCTTCATGAGCCGCGCGCACTCGAGCGCGGCCTGCGCCGGCGGCATGCCGAGGCCGCGGACGTTGCTGATGCAGTTCTTCTCGGCGTTTTCCTGTCCGAGCCGCGGCTTGTATGCCGTGTAGATCGACAGGGAGTCGCCCGTGCCGAGGCCGGGGCGCTCGCCGACGAGGATGGCCGTGCTCTTGCTGCCGAGGAGCACGCCGATGTCATCGGCGACGCCGATGCGCGCGTGGCGCACGAACAGCGGCTTGCCCGTGCTGAGGCCCTGGGCCCTGAGCGCCTCGTCGAGCGCCGGCAGCAACACCGGCCCCTGGGTGAGCAGCGCGAGCGCGGCGAGGCCGTCGCCGGCGATGACCTGCACGTCGGCGCCCTTGGTGCCCTCGGCGAGCAGGCGCGCGCGGCTGTCGTCGTCGAGCCGGCGGCCGAGGTCGGGGTGCAGGAGGAACTCCGCGTGATCCTTGCAGCGGGTGCGCAGCGCGATGCAGCCGTGCTTGGCCGGCCAGTCCTCGGGCACCGATGAGTGCACGGCGTCGAGCGCGATGGCGTGCTCCGCGCGGAGCTGGATGTACGTCGACGTCAAATAGCGCGTGCCCGTGCGCCCCTGCACCACGCGCGCGGGCGTGGCCTCGACGATGCGCCTGGCCTCGAAGGGATCGCGCGGCCTCTGCGGCGGCGCGTCGCGGGGGACGCAGCCGTCGTCGCACGCGTCGGCGCCGGCGCCGGCGCGCTCGCGCGCTCGTTCACCGATGACGTCGAGCGCGAGGGACTCCCGCACCACCGCGCGCACGATCTCCTCGAGGTCGCGCTTGTCCATCAGGCGGCCCCCGCGCGCGTCGAAAAGATGGAGGCGTCGCCGGCCTTCTTGGTGAGCTTGCCGTTTCGCCACAGCCCCATGGACTCGAGCCACTGTTCGAACTCGGGCGCGGGCCGAAGGCCGAGCACCTCGCGCAGCGCGGCGTTGTTGTGAAACGACGTGGTCTGGTAGTTGAGCATCACGTCGTCGCCCATGGGGATGCCCATCAGGTAGTTCACCCCGGCCATGCCGAGGAGCATCTCGAGGTTCTCCTGGTCGTTCTGGTCGGCCTCGGCGTGGTTGGTGTAGCAGGCGTCGCACCCCATCGGGATGCCCATGAGCTTGCCCATGAAGTGGTCCTCGAGGCCCGCGCGCGTGATCTGCTTGCCGGTGGCGAGGTACTCGGGGCCGATGAAGCCGACGACGCTGTTCAACAGGAACGGCTTGTAGCGCCGAGCGAGGCCGTAGGCGCGCGCCTCCATCGTGACCTGGTCGGTGCCGTGATGCGCGTTGGCGGACAGCGCGGTGCCCTGGCCGGTCTCGAAGTACATGACGTTCGCGCCCTGCGCCGTGCCTTCACGCCTGGTGAGGTCCCACGCCTCGTCGAGGAGCTTCACGCTGACGCCGAAGTTCTTGTTGGCGCCCTCGCTGCCGGCGATGGACTGGAACATGAGGTCGAGCGGCGCGCCGCGCTTCATGGCCTCCATCTGCACGGTGAGGTGCGCGAGCACGCAGTTTTGCGTGGGCACGCGGAACCTGCGCATCAACGCCTTGGTGGCCTTGAGGACGTCTGCGCACTTGTCGACGTCGTCGGTGCTGGGGTTGACGCCGATGACGGCGTCGCCGTTGCCGAAGCTGAGCCCGTCCTTCACCGCGGCGAGGACGCCCGTGGGGTCATCGAGCGGGTGATTGGGCTGCAGGCGCGACGAGATCCTGCCGGGGAGGCCGATGGTGTTGTTGCAGCGGGCGGTGACGCGGATCTTCTTGCCCGCCATGACCAGGTCCATGTTGGACATGAGCTTGGCCACCGCCGCCGCCATCTCCGGCGTGAGCCCCGGGGTCACCGAGCGGACGTCGTCGCCGCTGGTGCCGTCGTCGAGGATCCACTCGCGCAGCTCGGCCACGCTCCAGCCGCACACGCGCTTGTAGGCGCGCGCATCGAGGTCGTCCTCGACGACGCGCGTGACCTCGTCGAGCTCGTAGGGCACCGAGGGGTTTTCGCGCAGGTCCTTGAGGGTGAGCTCCGAGACCACGCGCTTCGCCGCGGCCATCTCGCGCATGGAGCGCGCCGCCAGCCCCGCCTGCTCGTCGCCGGAGCGGATCTCGTTGGCGCGCGCCAACGCCTCCTTCACCGACGAGAAGGAGTACGACTCCCCGAAGAGCGTCGTCGAGAGCTTCACGGCGGCGTTGTCGCGCGCCCTCTCGTCGACGTCAAGGAGCCCCGCGCGCCCGCCGCCCCCTCAATACGGTCTCTCGCCGAAGACGTTCCCCGGCGACTGGTAGTCGCACACGGCGAACCTGCCGAAGGAGCACGTGGCGATGCCGCAGCCCACGAGCGTCGACGTCCGCCACACGAGCTGCGTGTAGTGGTCGCAGCTGTGTCCCGCGGCGCACGCGTTGGCGCCGTAGTCGTAGTCGCCGGCCTCCGCGCTCCACAGGGCGACCATGTCGCCCGGCGTCGCCGTCGTCGTCGACGTCGACGCGATGAGCTCGCCGGCGCTGCCGCGGTTCGCGTTGTGCCCGAACACGCACCCGTTCACGAAGGTCTGCGCCATCTCGGCGAGGTCGTCGGACCACGCCATCGGCGCCAGCGCGGGCGCGGGAGCGGGGGCCGCCTGGCTGCGCACCGCGTTATGCGGCGTGAGGAAGCCGTCCACCACGCTCGGGTCGGTGGGGGGCACGTCTGTCGTGGGCTCGGTGGACGCCGACGCCCGCGTCGCCGTGGTGCCGTCGCTTGTGCGCGTGGTCGTGGCGCCGCTCGCCGGCGCGATGGAGGTGGTCGTGCGGAACGCCGAGGAGATGCGGATGGCGCCGCGCTGCTCGCCGCCGTCGAGGATCCACCCCGCGCGGCCGTCCTCGGTGTCGGCCCACCACAGACCGTCGACGCCGCCAGCCGGCGCGAGGCTCACGGCCTCGGCGTCGTCCTCGCTCGTGCGCAGCGTCCCCGTGGCGCCCGTGTCTCCGAGCGTGAACGACAGCTCGAAGCCGTCCTCGCTCGCGGCGTGGAACGCGCCGCCGTCGAGCGCGCCGAAGAACCAGGTGGCGATGGAGACGTCGCGCTCGGTGCCGTCGCACGCGTAGGCGACGGCGTCGCCGGCGTCGCCGACGACGACGGCGAGGAACGTGTCGGTGTCCGCGCTGCGCCCGACGAGGACGCGCCCATCGGCGGCGGGCGCGGCGGGCGCGCCGACGTCGGGGGCGCGGCCGGCGCAGCCGGCGGCGACGAGGGCGGCGGCGAGGGCGGCGGAGACGGCGAGGAGCGAAGCGGCGCGAACGGCTCTCATGGACTCACCTCGACGACGGACGGTAGGCGCCGCACGCGCGGCCCACCATTCCCCGGAACAGGGGGAGCGGCCGCCGGCGGCGTCCGGACGCCGCGTGCACGCGTCAAACCGGCCCTGAGGGGGCATGGACAGGGCCCCCGCTTTGGGACCATTGTGCCGCGCGCGGAGGATCGCTGATGGCCCAGACGCTCGCGGATCTACAGAGGGACCACGCCGTCGACGGCGCCGCCTGGGAGGCGGGCCCGGGCGGCCTGCCCATGCTCATGGTCCGCACCGAGCAGTGCGAGGCCCGCGTGTTCGCGCACGGCGCGCACGTCGCCGCCTGGACGCCGGCGGGGCAGCGGCCGGGGCTGCACCTGTCGCCCAGGAGCGCGTTCGACCCCAAAAAGGCCATCCGCGGCGGCATCCCCATCTGCTTTCCCTGGTTCGGCGGCTTCACCAAAGGCGCGGGCCCGCAGCCGGGAGACCCCGACGTGAAGCTCCCCTCGCACGGCTTCGTCCGCACGCGCACGTGGGACGTCGACGAGGTGAGCCTCGAGGACAACGGCCGCGTGCGCGTGCAGATGAGCACCCGCGACGACGACGGCACCCGCGCGCTGTGGGACGCGCCCTTCGAGGCGGTGCTCACCGCCACCCTCGGGCAGACGCTCGGCGTCTCGCTCGAGGTGAAGAACACCGGCGCCGGCGACCTCGAGATCGAAGAGGCGCTCCACAGCTACATCGAGGTCGGCGACGTCGAGCAGGTGAAGCTCCTCGGCCTCGAGGGCACCGAATACATCGACAAGGTCGACGACTTCAAAAGCAAGCACCACGGCCGCGACCCCGTCGCGCTCACCGCCGAGATGGACAGCGTGTTCCTCGGCACCAGGAGCGCCGTCACCTTGGTGGACCCGCTCCTCGAGCGCCACGTGAAGATCGAAAAGACCGGCAGCGCGGCCACGGTGGTGTGGAACCCGTGGCTGGTGAAGGCGCAGGCCATGCCCGACGTCGGCGGCGACGCGTGGCGCAGCTTCGTCTGCGTCGAGGCGGCCAACGTGCGGCCGCAACACGTGAGCATCCCCGCGGGGGCCAGCCACGTGATGTCGACGAGGATCGTGGTCATCCCCCAAACCCGGCAATCGTGAAGGAGGTCGTTATGTCCGACGAAGATCTCAAGGCGGAGCTCGAGCGTCTCAAGAAGGAAAACGAGGCGCTCAAGCAGCAGAGCAAGCAGAAGCCCGGCCAGTTCACCATGAAGGTGAGCGAGAAGGGTGCCGTCAGCGTCTACGGCCTCGGCCGCTTCCCCGTCACGCTCTACCAGGAGCAGTGGGGCAAGCTGCTCGACCACGCCGACGAGATCCGCGAGTTCATCAAGGCCAACGAGGGCTCGTTGAAGAAGAAGGAAGCCTGACATGCCCACGAAGAAGAAGCCCGCCGAGGAGCCCGCCCCCGCGCCGCAGCCGATGGCGGGGCAGGTCCCCCCGGGCGCCTTCCCGCAGCCGGGCTACCCGCCGGGACAGTTCCCGCCGGGGCAGTTCCCGCCGGGCGCGTACCCGCAGCAGCCGGGCGCGTTCCCCCCGGGACAGATGGCCGGTGGGTATCCGCAGGCGCAGATGGGCAACCCGATGTTCGCCTTGATGCAGATGATGCAGCAGGCGTCCATGATGGGCGGCTTCGGCGGCGGCTTCGGCGTCGACCCTTCCGCGATGCCGTTTTCGCAGCCGGTGTCGGCGCAGCCCGACGGCGACCCCGGGCTCGACGCCGCCATCATCCGGCCGGCGGCGCTCGACAACCGGGTGAAGACGCAGCGGGCGCTGAAGCTCGGCAACGTGCTCGACCTCATGTGCCTCACCGACGACGGACAGCACGCGCTCGGCGGCGTGCCCGAGGGTTGCACCATCGTGTTCGTCGGACCGCCGGGCATGGGCAAGACCCGCACGGCCCTGTGCTCGCTCGCGCGCGTCGCGCTCACGGGGAAGAAGTGCGCGTTCGTCGTCGCCGAAGAGGGCTTTCACGACGAGGAGGGCCGCGGCCGCGACGACCTGTGCTCGCGCCTCGTCAAGGTCGGCATGGCCGTCACCGGCCTCGACGAGCAGAAGCTCGCCGACAAGGTCTTGTCGAACATGTTCGTGCTCGAGGCGCAGTACCACAAGAGCGTCACGTGGGACGACTTCATCAAGAAGTACCGCTACCTCGTCGAGAAGGAGGGCATCTCCTTCGTGGTCATCGACTCGCTCAACATGATCGACCCGACCAAGAAGGGCACCGCCGACAACCTCTCCGCCCTCAAGACGTACAACCACGAAAAGGGCGTCACCTGCATCTGCATCGGGCAGATCAAGGACACCGGCGAGCCCGTGGGCGGCGAGGCGCTCCAGCACACCGCCGACGTCGTCTTCCTCCTCGAGGAGATGTCGCTGTCGTCCAAGGAGATGGCCGAGCTGTGGGGCGGCAAGTACCGCGACAAGATCTCGGTGTTGCAGGTGGTGAAGAGCGTCACCACGCCCACGCTGCAGTGTCTCGTGCGCGTCGATCGCAAGGACGGCACGGGGGAGCTGTGCGTCCACGACCTGCAGCCCAAGGAGTACCCACTCCTGCAGCCCAAGTCGTGAGCGGCCGATGACGGCGCGGCCGCACTTCGTCACCGGCGAGGAGGTCCGGGCGCACGCCAGGCAGGAGGGCCTCGGCTCGGTGTTTCGCGCCATCGGGCAGAAGCACCTGTCCGACGAGTACGTCGAGCGCATGCTCGGCCTCCCGCTGCACCTGCGCTTCGCCGTCGAGGGCAGGATGGACGAGGGCAAGAGCGTCGACGACGACGTCCTCGCGAGCATCCCCTTCTACTCGTTGTGCAAGGGCCTCTTCCTCCCGCTGTCGATGCTGCAGCCGGAGGCGGCCGCCGCCTACTTCGGCATCCAGATCCCGCCGCCGCCCGATATGGCCGCCCGCGAGCAGCTCCTGCTCGACTTCCTCGGCAAGAAGGTCGGCCTGAGCCTGGTGCAGAAGCTCGCCTGCATCCTCGGCGATCCCTTCTGCGGACGGCGCTCCACGTTCAAGCGCGACTCGATGATCTCGCTTTTGGCGTCGATGTCGCTCGTCCCCAAGCGCGATCTCGTGGCGCGGCTGGCCCAGCCCGGCGTCGGCGACATCGCGGTGCTCTTCGCCGAGCACCGCCCCGCCGGCAAGGTCGAGCCGCTGCTCACGGCCGGCGAGGTGCTCGAGGCGCTGCGCCTGTTGCCGGGGGCGCCGCGCTCGCGGAAGTTCGAGGTGCTGCGCTCGCTCGTCACGCGCATGGGCAAGCTCGAGGCGTACTTCCTCGCCAAGCTGCTGCTCCGCAAGGCGGCGTTCGGCTTCGACTACCAGGGCCCGCTCATCGCGCGCGCGCTCGCGGAGGCGTACGGCACGCCGAGCGCGCCCGTGGAGGCGGAGCAGGTGGCGCACGCGGTGGCGCTCACCGACGCCTTCAGGGTCGCCGCCGTCCTCGAGGAGGACGGGCCGGCGGGGCTGCGCAAGATCCAGTTGCAGCCGCTGGTGCCCATCCGTCCCGCGCTCGCGGCGCAGGGCGACGCGCCCATCACCAAGCTCCCGGTGTGGGTGGAGCGCAAGTACGACGGCATCCGCCTGATGCTGCACAAGTCCACGGACCTGCGCGGCAACGTCCTCGTCGGCGCGTACACGCGTACGCGCGGAGATTGGCTCGAAGACATCGCCGGGCTCGAGGCCACGGTGAAGTACCTGCCCTGCCGGGACGCCATCGTCGACGGCGAGCTGCACGGCACCATCATCGACCTCGACGGCGACGGCGGCCGGCGGCCCGCGTCGGTCTACGACATCCTCGCGCACATCGGCGGCCAACCGCAGAAGCCGCTGCGCCTGCGCTACACGGCGTTCGACCTCGTGTACCTGAACGGGCGCGATCTCACGGCGCGGCCGCTGCAGGAGCGGCGGGTGCAGTTGCAGACGCTGCTGGCGCCGTTCCTGGCGGCGCCGTTGCCGTTGCCGGTGCCCATCGACCTGAGCGAGGGCGCGCTCGCCGAGTCGATGGACGACGTGAACCGGTACTTCCATCACTTCAGGAACCAAGGCTACGAGGGCGTCATCGCCAAGGACCTCGACGGGCCCTACAAGATCGCCGCGCGCGATCCGTCGTGGGTGAAGCGCAAGCCGCTCGAGACGCTCGACCTCGTGCTCCTCGGCGGCGTGCTGGCGGTGACCACCAAGGAGCGCGCGGGCATGTTCGGCTCGTACGTCATCGGCGCGCGCCGGCCCGACGGGTCCTTCGAGGACGTCGGCGACGTCGCCGGCGTCGACGTCGAGCGCGACCGCCTCATCCAGGCGCAGATCGTGCGCGAAGGGCTCATCACCGGTCGCCGCATCGAGCGCGCGTCGGCGTCGGGCGTGCGCCCCGGCCTCGAGCTGCGCCCGCAGATCGTGGTGACCATCAAGTGCGAGGGCGTGGTGCGCGACACCGTCACCAAGAAGCTCTCGCTGCGCGACCCGAAGATCGTCGTCCTGCGCACCGACAAGGGCGCCGGCGAGAGCGACACCACGCAGGCCCTCGAAGACCTCTACCGCAAAGAGCGCCTCGCGTAATCGAGGCCGTCGCGAGCCCGCGCGGGAGGCGGCGGCGGCTCGATTCCTTGCGGGGCGAAAGGCCGGACGTACGATATCCTTGGGGCCCATGCTCTTTGCGATTCCGCCGAGCCCGAGCCCAGACGCGCAGCGCGTGCATGCGCCGGCGCTGCAGGCCGCCCTGGCGCAACGCGTGCCCGGCGTCGTCGTCGAGATCGCACCGAGCTACGGCGCGCTCGGCGACGACTTGCTGTCGAAGCGCCTGACGGCCGCGTGGGCGCCGCCCATCGTGTGTGCGCGCGTGGAGATGGGCGGCGGCCGCGTGGCCCTCCGCGCCGTGCGCGGCGGCGTGACCACGTACCGCGCCGGGCTCGTGTGCCGCCACGACGAGCAGCTCGACCTGTCGCGCGCGGCGACGCTCGTCGCCGCGTGGGTCGACGAGGACAGCGCCGCCGGCTACCTGCTCGCGCGCTCCTGGCTCAAGGCGAGGAACCTCGACGCCGTTCGCGGCTTCAAGCGCGTTCTGTTCACAGGCAGCTACGTCTCCGCCCTGCAGGCCGTGGCGGACCGGCGCGCCGACCTCGCCTCCATCTACATGACGTCGGAGGGCGCCGCGCCGCACAGCACGCTCGACGACGTCGACGACCTGTTGCGCGCCCGGCTGCGCGTCTTCGCCACCACCGGCGACACGCAGACCGACGGGATCGTCATCGCCCCCGGCGTCGCCGACGAGGAGGCCCGCGCGCTGGTGGACGCGCTCCTCGAGGTCGCCGCCTCCGACGAAGGCAGCCAGGCGCTGCAGGCCCTCCTCGCCTGCGACGAGCTTCGCCCCGCGCCCACGCGCCCCACCTCCGCCGCGCTGCGAAACCTCGTCGACGTGAGCTGAGCGGCGTCACGTCTTGTGTCCGCCGTCGCCCGCGCCCCGGCGGCGATCGAGCGCCGAGAACCGGCGACGCGGCTCCGGTGTCCGTCGTGCGTGACCGATCTCGAACGGCGGCTCGCGCCGCGCGTGCTCGGCTCGCCCGTCGAGCGCTTCTGGCCCGTGCTCGCCGTCGTCCTGCTCGTCGACGTGCTCATCGTCGTCGCCCTCGTGCGCGAAGCGCGGCCGCGCCCCGCGTCGCTGCGGCTCGCCGCCGCCGCCGCCGTAGACCGCCCGATCGCCGTCGGCGCCGACGCCCACACCGCGCCGGCGCGCCTCGACCACGCGCCGCTGCTCCTCACGTCGGGAGCGCCGCGGGCGCCCGCGCTCGCGGAGGGCGATGGGCGACGCCTCGATCCCGGCGCCCTCGCCGATCGGGTCTGGGCCACCCGCTGCTCGGTCTGCCACGGCGCCGACGGGCGCGCCGACGGGCCGGCCACAAGAGCCCTCGAGCCGCGGCCGACGAGCTTCGCGAGCCCCGGGGCGCGGGGCAGCGACGCGGACCTCGCGAGCATCATCGTCGACGGCGGCGCGCGCTTCGGGTTGAGCCCGCTCATGGCCCCGAACAAAGACCTCGCGTCCAGGCCCGACGTCGTCGGCGCGCTCGTTCGCAAGATCCGCGGGTTCAGCGCACCTCGATGAGCATCGCGGACAGCGGCAGGTGCGCCCACGTCGACAGCACGGGCTTGTTCGTGGCCGCCGACAGCGCCCGCGCGTAGGTGCGGAGCTGGCCGGCGAACGACCTCGAGAGCGTGACCGCGTCCTCGGTGATGTAGGTCTTGTGGTCCACGATGACGAAGCCCTCGTCCGTCTCGAGCACCAGGTCCATCTGCCCACGCACCACGGTGCCCGCGGGCAAGCGCTGCGTCACGTGCGACTCCCGGCGCACACGCGCGCCCGGCCAGCGCGCGAGCAGCGCGGCCCAGAGCCTGTCGGCGATGGTGACGACGTCGCCCGGCTGCAACAGCGCGGCGACGTCGTGGCTGTTCAACAGCCGCTCCGCCAGACGGAAGCGATCGTTGTCGTCGACGCTCTCCGCCGGCGCGAGCGGGGGCGCGCCCGCCGGGGGCACGCGCGGGTCCACGGCGAAGAACGCGTGCACCGCCGTCCCCAGGCGGGCCATGGTGTCCTCGTCGGCGAAGTCGGCGATCATGAGCGGCGCCCCCAGCACCACCGGCTCCCCCGCCTCGCCCTCCTCGGCCACCGCCGACGGCGCCACGAACGCAGGCGCGTGCTCGGCGGGCGGCAGCGGCGCGTACACCGCGCGCGTCCCCGGCGGCGGCGGCCGCGGCGGCCGCGCGCGCGGCTCGCGCACGCGCATGACGACGTCGTGGCCGGCCCAGCGCGCGCGCCCTTCGCCGTCGGGCTCGCCGAGCGGCTGGCTGCCGTCGACGGCGAGGTGGCGCAGCACCGAGCTCTGCCCGGTCCACAGGTCGGTGCGTCCGCCGGGGCCGTTGTCGGAGACGACGCTCGGGAGGACGAGGCGGTCGCGGGCGCGCGTCCACCCGACGTACAGGAGACGAAGCTCCTCGCGTTTTTGCGCGACGTCCATCGCCGCCTGCCACGGGTGTCGCGCGAGCACGTCGACGACGCCGCCCTTGCCGCGCTCCGTCGGCCGGTCCTGCCGATCACCGTAGGGGTGGGGCCAGTAGCGCACCCAACGGCCGCGCAGCGGATCGTTCACGTCGAGGCCGAGGCCGTCGCTCTCGACGTGCACGCCGCACACGCTCGGCGGCCAGTGGTGCACGAGCTGCGCGAGCACCACGACGGGCCACTCGCGGCCCTTGGCCTTGTGCCAGGTGGAGACCTCGACGGCGTCCTGGCCCGACACGTCGCCTTGCTCGTCGTCGGGGCTCTCCTCGCGGGAAGCGTCGTCGGCGAGCTCCTCGAGGCGCGCGAGGAAGCCGACCACGGTGGCGCCGGCGCCGGTGGCGACGCGCTCTTCGACGAAGCGCACGGCGAGCGCGCGCAGCGCGCCGAGGTTCGCGAGGCGCTGCTCGGCCTCGCCCCACGACGCGCAGACGTCGCGCAGGCGCAGCGCCTCGATGACGAGGTCGACGGCGAGGACGACGCCGGCCTGGCGGTTTTCCTTGGCCACCTCCGCCACCGCCGCCACGTACGGGTCGACGACGAACGCGGCGGCGCCGTCGGGGCGAGGCGCGACGAGCGCGGCGAGCCACGCGTCGGGGTCTCCGGCGCCGCGGGTGAGGCGGGCGAGCTCGGCGGCGGCGAGGGCGTCGTGGCCGTCGTGAAAGAGCGCGAGGCCGGCGGCGAGGGCGCGCGCCTCGACGGAGGCGGCGAGGCCCCGCCGCCGTAGCACGGCGTGGATGCCCGCGTCCTGCAAGGCCGTCGCGATGTCGCGCGCCTGGCGGTTGGTGCGCGCGAGGACGGCGATGTGGCGGGCGGCGGCGCTGACGACGGCGCCGCTGCGCTCGCGCACGGTGACCTCGTCGTCCTCGATGAGCTCGGCGACGCCCGCGGCGATCTCTCGTGCGACGAGCTTGTGGTCGCTGAGCCGCCACCGCTCGAGGAACGCGCCGAGGCCGGGCGGCTCCACCTCGAGCTTGGCGGTGATGTGCACCCGATCCGCGGGGACGCCCTGGGCGGCGAACGCCGGCGCGAACAGTGACGACGTCAAAGACACGAGCGCGGGCCGGCTGCGGTAGCTGACGCTCAAGGGCTCGGAGCTGGTGGCGATGGCGTCGATGACCGCTTCCATGAGGCGCGGGTCGGCGCCCCGAAAGCCGAAGATGGCCTGCTTCTGGTCGCCGACGAAGACGGTCTTTTCGGCGAGGGCGCTCAGCTCGGTGAGGATGGCGAGCTGGAGCGGGCTCGTGTCCTGGAACTCGTCGACGAGGACGAGGCCGATCTGCTCCTTGAGCTGCGGGCGGACCGACGGGTTTTGCAGGAGGGAGAGCGCGAACGCCTCCTGGTCGACGAAGTCGAACACACCCCACGAGCGCTTCTCCGCCTCGTAGCCGTCGCGGGCGCGGGCGGCGATGGCGAAGACGGTGCGCACGGCGAGCTCGAGGTCGGCACGCAACTGCGGGTGGTCGACGTGCATCTCGCCGAACCTGCGGAGCACCGTCATGTGCGAATCGCCGAACGCCCGCCAGCGCGGCCACGGGATGCGCTCGCCGCGCTTGAAGGCGCGCTGGACCTCGCGCAGCTCCTGCCGCTCCTGGCGCGCGCTGTCGAGCTTGGGCTCCTCGCCGGCGAGGACCTGCTCGATGACGGCGAGGAGCTCTGTCTCGAGCGCGGCGCCGTCGCCGGGCGCGGGGAGGGTGGCGAGGAGCTCGTCGAGGCTGCGGCGCGCGCACTCGTCGAGGTCGACGGCGGCGCCGTTTTCGCGGGCGCGATCGATGATGACCTTGGCGGTGATGTGCCAGTTGAGGCCGCCGAAGCGGCGGTCGAGCTCCTCGAGGACGGCGCGCTCGTCCTCGGTGACCTGCTGCTCGAGGGCGTTTTTGAGCGACTGCTCGGCGAGGCGCTCGTCGAGGGTCATCAGCTCCGGGGAGAGCCCGAGCTCGAACGCGTGCTCGCGGACGATGTGCGCGCACACGGAGTGGATGGTGCCGATGCGGGCGGCGGCGAGGCGGTGCGCGAGCAGGACCTCACCGGCGTCGAGGAGCGCGCGGCGCACGCGCGCGGCGAGCTCGGCGGCGGCGGCGCGGGTGAAGGTGACGGCGATGACGCGCTCGGGCGCGATGGGGTCTTGTTCGCGGAGCAGCTCGCGCTTGAGCTCCTCGGCGAGCCTGTAGGTCTTGCCGGTGCCGGCGCTGGCCGAAATGACCTCGGTCCTCACCGTGCGCCCCGGGACGACGTCGACTGAGGCGCCGACTGGACAGGCGGGGCGGCCGGCGACGACCCCGTCCCCCCCGAGGCCGGCGCGGCGCCCGCCGCCGCGGGCGCGCGGCCGGTGAGGTTCTCGCCGCCGGGGAGCGCGCGGCCGCACAGGAGGGAGAAGCGACAGTGCCGGCACGGAGGCGCGATCAAGAGGTCGTCGTCGAACGCCTGCGAACGAAGCTCGTAGAGCCGCTTGCCGACGCCGGGAGCGTCGCAGCGGCCCGCGGCGATGTCGGCCTCGACGTCGTGCGCCTTCCGCTTGATGCGGTCGGCGGTCCACGCGACGTCGTGCGAGCCGGGGTCGACGGCCTGCTCGCCGCCGAGCGCCTCGTCCGTGGTCAACAGGCGGCGGCTGCGGATCTGGTAGTAGCCGACGCCCGGCCACGGCGACGACGGCTCCCGCAACAACGACGCGTAGACCGCGAGCTGCACCGCCGTCCCCTGCAACAGCTCGCGCAGGCGCCGGCGCTCGCTGCCGCTCTTGTGATCGACGACGACGAGCGCGTCGCCGCGCTGCACCACAAGATCGAGCCGCCCGAGCATCGCGCGCCCCTCGACGCCCTTCTTGATGTCGAGCTCCACGTCGCGCACCGTGAAGCCCCGCTCGAGGAGCAGCTCCACGAGGTGCTCCGACGCCCTCGCCACAAGGTCGCGCGCCCGCGTACGCTGCGTGGCCTCCACGGGCCGCAGCAGCACCGCCGCTCGCCGCGGCACGCGCTCGTCGAAGATCGCGCGCGCGCGCTCCCCGGCCAGCGCCGCCGTCGCCGGCCGCTCCGCCAGCACCCGCGCCAGCACGTCGTGGGCGAGGTCGCCGAAGAGCTTCCCGCCCGACGGCAGCCGGCGCGCCCGCGCCTTCAGGCCTGCTCGCTCGAGCACCGCGCGAAACGAGCAGCCGAGCAGCGACTCCGCCTTCGTGGCCGTCTCCTCGACGGGGCGCTGCACGCTCCCCGCCGGGAAGCGCCACGCCGCCTGCGGCGTCGCCACGTCGCGGCCCTTGAACCCCTTCTTCGCCATCCCGCGCGGCGCCAACGTCCCCACCTCGAGCGCGCGCACCGCTTCGGCGCCCGCCGCACGCGCGACGACCTCGTCCCACAACGGGTGCGGATGCCCCGCGTCTCCCTTGCGATCGCGGCGCGGACAGCACAGCACCAACGTCGACGACGCCGACGTCAGCGGCCGCTGAAACTGCGCCGCGCGCTGCTCCGCCGCCCGCCCCGGCTCCGGCAACGCGACGCCCATCTCGAGGAGCGCCGCCCGCTCCGCGCGCGTCACCGACGGCGTCCGCAACGCCGGCTCCGCCGCGGCCGTGAAGCTCCACCACACCACGTGCGCGCACGGGCCGGCGACCGCGCCGGGGTCGCGCACCTGCGCGAGCCCCGCCGACGCCTTGCGCGCGCGCATCGGGCGCACGCCCGCCGTCGCCTGCTCGACGACGCGCATGAGCTCCGTGCGCGACAACGCCGGCGCTCCGAACGCGCGCGCGATGCGGCGGATGCTCGCGACCTGCGCGATGGCGCCGAGCACCCTGTCGCCGTCGGCGTCGCTCTCCATGCGGCGCTGCAGCCAACGATTCACGAAGGTGAGCCGCTCCTCGAGCACCGCGAGCGGCATCGTCGCCGCGTCCGCCGACGGTGCGGAGAACAGGGCCGCCACGCGCGCGCGCGCCTTCGCCGCCTCCGCCTGCGGCAACGTCGCCAGACGGCGCTCGAGCGCTTGGCGCCAGGCGTCGCCGTCGACGGCCGGCTCCCTCGCCAGCGCGCGCGCCAGGGAGCCGGCGATGCGCTTGCGCAGCGGCGACGCCGGCAGCGTGAGCAGCTCGAAGGCGCGCTCCGGGTCGCGCTCGGGCCACGCGAGCGCCACGACGAGCGGCGCCACCTGCAGCAGACCGTCGTCCCCGCGCTCGCCGCGGGCGCCCAGCGTCGGGAGGCCGAGCCGCGCGAGCCCCACGTCGAGGAGCGCGTCACCGCCGACGACGAGCACCGGCTCGCCCTCGGGCAAAGACGCGACATGCGCGGCCACCTCCGCGGCCGCCTCCTCCGGGCAGTCGGCGCGCAGGAGCTGCAGCGAGCCGTCGCTCTGCGGATGGAAGGGCGCGCGCCGCGCGCGATGGAGATCGAGGGCGCCGCCCGGGCCCTCCTCGAGCGCAGCCGGTGCGATCCGCGTCCCCCGCGCACGCAGCGCCGCGACCACGCGCCGCCACGCGGGCGAGAGCGCGTCCTCGGGATCGCAGAGCGCGACGTCGTCGATCGCGCAGGCGCGAGCGCCGAGCTCCCGCACCACCGCCGCGAGCCGGTCACCCGGACCTGCGACGACGCCGCGGCACACGCCGACGACGTCGCGCAGACGCGGCGGCAGGCGCAACGCGTCGGCGTCGTCGAGCGCCGGGTCCAGGCCGGCGTCGACGAGCGCGTCGCGCAGCCGCAGCACCGTGCGCGCCACGGCGAGGGGATCCGCGTCGAGCGAACGCGACCACGCGCCCTCCCGCGTGCGCAGCGCCGGCACGAGCGACGCCGCGCGCTCGGCGCGGGTGACATCGCTGTGCAGCCCGCCGAGGCCGAGCCCGGTCTCGAGGATCTTCAGGAAGCCGAGCGGGCCGACCCACGCATCGTCGAGCGCGGCCTCGGCGTCCCCGAGGGGACCGGGCCAGGCACCGCTGTCGAAGCTGCTGCCGAAGACGACGCGCACCGCGGGAGCCTACCGCGGATCACCACGGGCACGACCGCGCGCCGGGCTCACTTGTCGGGGAGGACCCGGTAGACGTTCTCCGCTTCACGACGCGTGCGCTCGTACAGCGCGGCCTCGGTGTAGCGCTCGACGACCTTCGCGTCGGGCAGCTTGGAGTAGTCGGGCCGGCCACGCCGGGTCTTGCCGGCGAGCTCGGCGCGGGCGTCGTCTCGAACGTTGCGCTCTGCCTTGAGCAGGTTCATGTACGCGACGCCGAAGCGCGAGAGGGTCGTCTTGTTCCGGTCCTTGATGAGCAACGGGTTCTCGTCGAGGCGGCGATCGATCTCGGCGCGGTGCGCCTTGTACGTGGCGAAGTCTCCGCTCGCCGCCGCGGCGGCCTCGACCGCAGTCGTGTGATCCGGCTTCTTGTCGTCGACCTTGTCGTCGTTCTTCTTGTCGTCGTCGCCCTTCTTGGCGTCGTCGCCCTTCTTGCCGTCGTCCGCCGCGGCCTTCTTGTCGTCGTCGCCCTTCTTGGCGTCGTCGCCCTTCTTGTCGTCACCCTTCTTGACGTCGTCCGACGCCGCCTTCTTGTCGTCGTCGCCCTTCTTGTCGGCGTCGGCATCCTTCTTGTCCGCGTCGTCGCCCGCCTTGGCGTCATCACCCTTCTTGTCGTCGTCGGTGGTGACCGTGGCGGCAGCGCCCGCGCGCACGGCGTGCACCGCGTCGACGATGCTGTTGACGCAGCGGTAGAGGCCGCCGAGGCCGGCGAGGATGGTGACGACGAGCATGAGCGTCTGCGCCCACTTCGCGCACCGCCACGCCTTCACCCACGTCCAGCCGACGAACGGCGACAGCGGCGCCGTCACCGCCATCAACAGTGCAGGGATGATCTGCAGGAAGCCGGCCGCGCCGAACGACGCGGTGAGCTTGACGATCACGGCGGCGAGCAGCGTGGCGAGCGCGGAGGGGATGGCGGCGAGGAGGACCGCCGTCTCGCCCATGATCACGGCGTTGGTGCGCGTCTTCTCGTCGGTCTCGCCCTTGAAGATGCGCTCGATGACGAACTTGGTTACCGGGTGCGCGATGAGGCCGGCGACGACGCTGACGGCGACGCCGATGGCGAGGGAGACGATGGGAAAGAAGCCGAAGAAGGAGAAGCCGCCGCCCGCGATGAGCGTACCGAGGGCGCCCGCCCACGAGCCGAGCAGCGTCGTCGCCAACATGGCCGGCAGGATGAAGGCGATGAGCTCGAGCGGCCCCATGGCCTTGAGCTTGGGGTTCTCGACGCCCTTGCGAATGGTGCCGATGGGGTTGAGCGCCATCAGCGGAACGGCCGCGAGGTAGTAGGCGATGGACTTCGGAAGAGCCGCGATCACCGCGCCGGCGCCGCCGCCGCCGCCCTGCAGCTCGTCGAGGTACGGGTCGTTGTGCGGCGGCACGCCGCTGTCCATGTCCTGCGGCGCCGACACGGAGCGCGATCGCTGCGAGGGCTCGGGCGGCAGGAGCGGCTCGGCGTCGGGCACCGGCATCGGCTGGCCCGAGGGCCCGCCGGCGCCGCGGCGCTGCATCTGGGCCGACGACGCCTGCGAGCGGCGTGATCGCGGATCGGAGGCGTCGCCGTTCTTCATGGCGCCGCGCTGGCCCGACGCACCGTCGACGCTCACGATCTCGAATTGATGCTTGGACAGGGCGAACACGAAGCCCGGCGCGAGGGGCACGGGCTCCGTGATGCGGCGGTTGTTGACGACGGTGCCGTTGACGCTCTTGAGGTCCTCGAGGAGCCACTGGCCGTCTTTGCAGAAGATGCGCGCGTGGCGCTTGCTCACGGATTGGTCGGAGACCGTGATGTTGGCCGGGCCGCCCGCGCGACCGAAGATCATCCCTTCGGGAGGGATCGCGAAGACCTCCGCAGATTGGACGTTCTTGACCTCACACTTCATGTCGTCTGGGATCCCTCGCCTCGTACGTTAAGTGACGACGACGCTCCCCCGCAATAAAGGCGTCGGCGCGGACGGCATACACGCGCCTACATCCCCGTGTCCTCGGTGATGCCGAGCTTCATCTCGTCGCTGTTCGCCTTGATCTCCGGCGCATACATCGCGAACCCGGTCGCCGGCATCGCCGAGAACGCGCCCGGCAGCTCCGCCCGCAGCCGGTAGGAGAGCAAGAGCTTGCCCTGTGTCAGCTCGTTCAAGAAGAACACGACGCGATCGTCGCGCAGCTCCATGTGCGCCCACGCCTCGCCGCCGACGGTGCCCGAGCGCAGCGCCACGGCCTCGGCGCCCGCCGGCTTGGGGTCCTCGAAGGCGAGATAGGTGTAGTCGTTCTTCGACGTCAGCGTGAGCTCGACGAGGATGAGATCACCGCTGTTGACCTGGGCGCCGGACCTGAGCGGCACCTTCTCGTACGCCACCTCGCGCTGCGACAGCGACTGGCCGCGGGCGCCGGCGACGTCGTGGAGGCGATCGTGGCGAACGAGCTTGTAGTACCGGCGGTCGACCTTGACCTCCAGGCCCGCCGCCTTGATGTCGTCCTCGAGGGTGAAGAACGAGAGATACGCGTTGAAGTAGACGGCCCCCTGCCCCGTGCGGCGCACGGTGATCGTGTGCTTGCCGCCGCCGATCTCCTTGCCGTGCAGGCGGAGGTCGCCGTCCACCAGGAACATGTTCTTGGCGTCGACGTGCACCTTCTTCTTCACGGCGCCGTCGACGAGGATCTCGAGGTCGTAGTCCGGGTGGCGCTCACCCGACACCTGCATGTGGTTGGCGAACGCCGCCACCACCTGCGCGGTGTCGCGCGTGGAGTCCCAATAGAAGCCGTGCTTCCTGTGGTTCAACAGCCACTTCACCACCTGCGGCGCCGCCGGGTCGCCGGGGCGGATGGCGTCGAGCGCGCGCAGGTACAGCGCGTTGGTCTCGATGTCGTCGTTGTACCAGTACCACCAGCCGGCCGTGGCGGTCTCGACGTACGCGGTCTCGTCTTCGGGATCCTCTTTGCGGAGCTGATCCACGTTCTGCAGCAGGAGGCTCGCGTTGCCCTCGTGCTTCAGGTTCTTCTCGGCGAGGGCGAGCAGGAGCTTTCCGTACGGCGTCAGTTGGATGCGCCGCTCGTACAGCAGGTTCAGGAGCTCCTCGTGCGTGTCGCCGAAGCGGCTCATGACCCACAGGGCGTAGGCGTCGGCGTCGTTCACCCAGCGCTTGTCCTCGTCCCGCTTGTAGCGCCAGATCTCGGCCTCCACCTCGCGGCGCAGCGCCGAGCGCCCGCGCGCGAGCATGTCCCCGTCGACGGCGAGGTCGGCGCCCTTGGCGTCGAGCAGGCCGGCGAGCACCAGCGAGGTCATGTACACGGAGGACTCGTCGTCGGCCCACCAGCCCCAGCCGCCGTCGCCGTGCTGCATCTTGCGGATGCGGGTCATGCCGCGGTCGATGATGTCCGCGAGGAGCGCGCTGTCGTAGATCGGGTTGCGGTCGAGCTGCCGGTGCTCGCGCTCGTTCCTCTTGCTGTCCGCCGCGCCGCCTTTGTGTTGCGCGTCGAGGTCGCGGTGCGCCTTGGCGAGACCCTCGAGGGTGACGCCGCCGGACTGCTGGAGCGCCCTTCGCGTCAACACCGCCGGCACGAAGCGCGACAGCGTCTGCTCCACGCAACCGTACGGGTAGTCGAGCAGATACGGCAGCGCGTCGATCATCCCACCGGCCAACGACGGAGACGTCCGCACCACCAGCTCGGTCTGGTCCTCGCGCCGCTCCTTCGGCACCTCCACCTCGACGCTCTTGTCCGCCGAAGCGCCGGCGCCGGCCGAGATGGATCCCGTGCGCGCGACCATCTTCTCCATGCCGTGCACCAGCACGGGGAAGGTGAGCTCCTTGGCGTCGCCGTCGTGGGCGCCCTTGGCGGTGACGCGCACCTTGGCCTGCCCCTCGCCGCGCACGGAGACGGAGAAGTCCACGCGCACCTCGCCGCCGGCGGGCACGCTCACGTCCCTCTGGCGCGCGCCGGCGACGGACAACAGGTCGTCGCTCACGTCGAGCGACACCTTCACGCGCTCGGCGGCCGCGCGCTTGTTCTGCACGATGGCCGACAGCGTCACGCGGTCGCGGTCGCGGAAGAAGCGTGGCGCCGCGAGGCGTACGAGCAGGTCCTTGGTGGTGACGATGGAGGCGTCGCCGCGGCCGACGCGCGCGCCCTGGTCGATGCCCACGGCGCGCACGCTCCACGTCGTGAGGTTCTCGGGGAACGTCACCGGCACGCGCGCCGTTCCGTCGGCGCCCGTGACGACGCTCGTGAACAGCGCGGTGTCGGCGAACTGGGTGCGCACATGGGGCGCGGGCCCGCCGGCGGACGCTCCCGTGTCTGCCTCGTCGCGCGCCGCGTGGCCCGACGGCGCCTTCTTCTCGCTTTGGCGATCGTCGGCGTCCTTCATGTCCGTCGACACCGACGTAGCCGGCGCATCCGCCCGCGCCGCCCCCTCGGCCTCGCCCTCGCGCGCGCGGCGGGTCTCTGCGCTCTTGGCCCGGCCGCCGCCGCCGAAGCCGACGCCGTTGGCTGCGAGCCCGTCGAGCGCCTCGTCGGCGAGGAGCGCGGTGGCCTCGCCGCCCTCCGCGTGCACGAAGTCGATCTGCCGCTGGAACCGCCGCTGCGCCCGGCTCTGGAGCTGCCACCGCGCCTGCTGGTCGGGCGCGGTGGCGCCTCCCCACACCGCCTGCGCGCGCCCGAGGCTGCTCGTGGCCGACGGCTGGTGCCAGCGTTTTCGTCCCCACAGGTGCTTGCGCACGTCGACGGTGGCGTCGGGGGCGATGGCGAGCACCGACGCGTCGAACACCGTGAGCGCCACCTCCGCGGCCACGGGCTTGCCCTGCCCGTCGGTGGTGGTCACCACGAGCTCGCTCTTGCCGCCGGGCTTCACCACGGCGGCGGCGGGCTTCACCGAGATGCGCAGGTCGCTCGCCGTGGGCGGCACGAACAGCTCGCGCGCCTCCTCGAACACCTGCGCGCCCGCGACCGTGGTGGCCTCGACGAAGAAGTTGGGCACGTTGGCGGCGGTGACGGGCACCTCGATGACCTCGCTCTTGCCGTCCTTCGGTAGATCGATGACACGCCAATCGAGCAGCGTGCCGCTGTCCACCTTGGTGGCGAGGAGCACCGACGCGCCGGCGCGGTCCGCGCTCACGAGGAGCCGCGCCGTGTCGCCGGGAGCGTAGGTGCGCTTGTCGGGGATGACCTCGACGCCGGCGAAGCGGTAGGTGTTGCCGGTGAAGTCGGGGCCCACCACCCACGCCACCGCGCTCGAGCGCACCTCGCGACCGTCCTTGTCGCGCGCGAAGAACGTGAAGCGGTACTGACCGGTCTTGGGCGCGCGCCAACGCAGCCGCGTGGCGCCTTTGTCGTCGGTGGCGAGCGGCTTTTCCTCGACGATCTTCTCGCCGCGGACGGCGCCGTTTTCGGTGACGCCGAGGATCTCCTCGACGCGGAGCGTGCCCTGCACCGGCACGAGCGACCCGTCCGGGAGCAGCGTCGACACCAGCATCGAGACGTCGTCGCCCGCGCGCGCCCACCCGGCCTCCAGCTCGAGCGACGCGAGGAACGCCGTCCGCGTCACCGTCACCGCGCCCGAGCCCTTCACCACGTGCCGCGACAGATCGGTGACCTCGGCCTCCACGCTGTATTCGTGGTCGCGGTCGCCGAGGTCGTGCGCGGCGGCGGTGGTGTCGACGACGACGGCGAGCACGCCCTTGTCATCGGTGACGCCCTCACCCTCGAGCACGAGCTCCTTGGGCGGCTCGGGCTTCGGGCCCCACCACGGGTACCAGAAGATCGGGTGCGGCCCGCAGTCGTCCCACCAGGGGAACCACGAGTACGGGTACCAGATGCGGCCGTACCCCGGCCCGTACAGCCAGTCCCAGGGCGTGGGCGCCGCGTACGTGACCTCGTGGTCGCGACGGAAGATCTTGTAGTGCACCTTGGCGCCGTGCACGGGCCCGCCGGAGTAGTAGTCGGCGTGCACCTCGACGGGGACCTTGTCGCCGAGGCGCGCCTGCCCCGCCGCCTTCACCGTCACCTGCACCTCGGGCGCCTTGTACTCCTCGACGCGGAATGTGGCGCCGCCGGTGTCGGCGTAACGGCCGTCGACGAGGACCTCCAGCCGATACGCGCCGAGCGGCGCGCCCTTCTTGAGCGGGAGGCGCAGCGCCGCGGAGCCCCAGGGGCCGGCCGCCTGCTCGTCGTCGATGACCTGCGCGCCGCGGCTGTCGTAGATGCGCGTGCGCATCCGCTTCACCCCGGTGGCCGGCTCGTACGCGCCCTTCTTCTTGTGACGCGCCCACACCTTCAGTTGCACGGTGTCCCCGGGGCGATACACGGGGCGATCGGTGACGACGACGGCGACCTCCTCGTCCTCGCCCGTGGCGGTCGGCGAGTAGTTGTCACCGAGCCACTCGTCCACGGGCATGGTGAACGCGTCGCCCACGCGCACGCTCACCATGGCGTTCAGCTCGGCGTTCTTCGGCAACAGCGCGAGGCCGTGCTCGTCGCTGGTGAGCGCCACCTGTTTGGAGAGGCGAACCTCATGGTCGTCCACCCAGCGCGAGCCGTAGAAGAACACGTCGAGCGACGCGCCGGGGATCGGCTTCCCGCTCTCCGCGTCCACCACCCACGCCACGGTGCCGCGCGCGGTCTTCTTGAGCACGACGGCTGCGTCGTCGACGACGACGAGGGTGCGAGAGAGGACATCGGGCTTGCCCTTCTCCCGCGCTTCGACGAGCCACACGCCGGCCTTCGACAGCGGCGTCGGCAGCGTGGCTTCGGCGTACCGGAAGCTGGGATTGGGGTGGACGACGGCGGCGAACGTGACGACGTCCTTGGTCAGGTACCGCGAGGACTTGTTGGTCTCGTTGGCCTGCACGAACGCCCAGCCGAGGTTGTTGGGGTCGATGGCGCCGTTGTCACCTCTGCGCCGGCTGCCGTTCTTCCACCGCTTCTCGAAGTCGCTCAGCACCCGCTGGGCGTCGATGCGCGTGGCGGTGAAGTCGATGCCGCGCAGGTTCCGCAGCCGCACGGAGACGACGGCGGGCTTTCCGGCCGACTGCGCGCCCTTCGATTGGAAGACGACCTCGGGGCGGCGGATGCCGTTGAGGCTCGCGCGCACCTGGCCCTCGTGGGCGCCGCCCTTGTGCTCCTTCAGGTAGCTCTCGTAGGCGGCGACGGCGCGCGGGTACTGCTGGCGCGACTGGAAATAGGTCCCCAACAGCGCCTCCGCTTCGTCCGCCGCCTTCGCGTGGGGATAGAGGCTCTGCACGCGCGCCAGCAGCCGCGGCACGCTCTCGTCCGCGGGCACGGTGACACGGCGGACGCCGGTGGCGACGAGCGTGATGACCTCGTCGTCACCGAGGCGGAACATCTCTTCGTCCTTGGCTGCGTCCTTGTACGGGTAGCTGCCGCGCCACCACCAACTGCGCAGCCGGTCCAGCCGCTCGCCGCCGTCGCGCGTGCGGAACAGGAGCGCCTGCTGCAGGAGCGCCTGTGCCGCGGTCTCCTTGTTCGCGTCGTCGTCGACGGACTGCGCCTCCGCGAGGAGGAACTTGATCTTCTCGGTGTCGCCGAGCGCGGGGGCGTAGGCGCTCGGCTTGTCGGCGAACAGCACCGCGCCCTGGGGGGACACCGGCAGCCCGCGCGGCCGGGCCTGCTGAAGCGCGGCGCTCCACGACGTGTTGCGCCACTCGCCGGCGTGCTCGTCGTCGCCCTCGGCGTCGGCGAGGCCGTCGTCGGGGCCGTTGTCCGGCGCCCACCACCACCCCCACGTCGCGTCGAACGCGGTGAAGCGCGCGACGGCGAGCGCGAGATCGATGTCGACCGCGGCACGCTCGCTGCCCTTGACGGCGGTCTCGTGCGCGAGGAGCTCGCGGGCCTCCTCGAGGTCGGCGACGGCGGCGGCGCGGTCTTCGGCGTAGGTCTGCGTCTGCTTGCCCTGGTCGTAGCGGCCGCGCAGGAATTCGCCGCCGCGGGTGGTTCCCCAGTGCGGCACGGCGAGCCTGGTCGACGCCAGCACGCGCAGGAGCCGGGCGCGCGTGACGACGTCGGCGGGGGCGTCGTACGCGCCGAGCGCGTCCTCGAAGAAGCGGAACCCCTCACCATACTCGCCGCGCCGAAACGCCATACGGAGCGCGCGCTCCACGGCAACGGGCGCGTGTGCGTCGTGCGGGAAGAACACCACGAGGCCCTCGTACGCCTCCTGCGCGTCCTTCCAGTTCTGGCTCTTGTCCTGCTCCTGGCCACGCTCCCACAGCGTCTCTTCATCGGCCTTGCGCAGGCTCTCTTCGAGCGCGTGCCAGCGGGCGTCACGGGCATCGCGCGCCGCCTTCTTGCGCGCCGCGGCGGCCACCGGATCCTCGGCTGGTGCGAAGTCCTCTCCGACGACGCCGGCGCTGTGTGCCGCACCGTCCGCGGGCAACGACCTGGCGCTGGCGTGCCCCGCGCAGGGTCCGGTGCACGCCGCGATGGCGGCTGCACACATCAGAGCACACGCGATACGGCGAGGATCAGCCATCGAGCACCTCAGTCTCGGCCTACAAACGGGCGAGGTGCGGCATTGATCTCACAGTGTCCCGAAGCTCGACGACGCCCCGCGACGCGACACGGTCGAGCGCCTGCCGTGAGATGCTTTCAGCGTGGCACCGCGGCGTCACCACGTTTCGCTGTCCGTGGGCCTCGTCGCCGGCGTCCTCGCCCTCGGCGCGTGCGCCGCCGGCTGCGACCCCATTGCGCTCGCGTGCGACAGCTCGCGCGACTGTCCCGATGGCCAGAGCTGCAGCGCCAGGCTGTGCAGCGCCGCCCCACCCGGCGAGGGCGAAGGAGAGGGCGACGAAGGCGAGGGAGAGGGCGAAGGAGAGGGCGAAGGAGAGGGCGAAGGAGAGGGCGAAGGAGAGGGCGAAGGAGAAGGAGAGGGCGACGAGGGCGAAGGAGAGGGAGAAGGAGAGGGCGAGGGAGACGCCGGCGAGGGAGAAGGAGAAGGAGAAGGCGAAGGCGATCCCGTCTGCGGCGACGGCACAGTCGCGGGGACCGAGGAGTGCGACGACGCCAACGCCGTCGAGGGCGACGGCTGCGACAGCAACTGCACCGAGTCCCGCTGCGGCAACGGCGTCGCCTCATCCACCGAGGCGTGCGACGACGGCAACCTCGACGACGACGACGGCTGCGACAGCAACTGCACGCTCACCGGCTGCGGCAACGGCATCGTCACGTCCGGCGAAGACTGTGACGACGGCAACGACGTCGAGGGCGACGGCTGCGACAGCAACTGCACCGTGAGCGCCTGCGGCAATGGCGTGACAGCACCCGACGAGGCGTGCGACGACGGCAACCTCACGAGCGGCGACGGCTGCGACAGCAACTGCACCCTGTCGGGGTGCGGCAACAGCATCGTCGCCGCCCCCGAGGTCTGCGACGACGGCGCCGACAACAGCAACGCCCCCGACGCCACCTGCCGGCTCGACTGCTCCCCCCAGCGCTGCGGCGACCACATCATCGACGTCGCGCACGGGGAGGCGTGCGACGGAGCGCCCGGCTGCGATCCGGTCACCTGCGTCTTCGGCGCGCAGTTGTGCGTCAGCGACCAGACCGGGGCGCTGCAGTGCTGGCTCGACATCCCCTCGCTCGTCCACGGCGCCCCGCAACAGCCCGCGCCCGTCGACGGCGCCGCGCCCACGAGCCCCTACTTCCTCGACGTAAACCTCGCCTGCTCGAGCGCGCTCGTGAACATGAACGCGCTCACGGGCACCGCCGCCTCCCTGTGCGGCGTCAGCGTTCCGATGCAGATCGCCAACGACGGCGACGGCCAGTCCACCGCCATCTTCACCATGCGCTCGCTGTCCCTCAGCGGGCAGCTCCGCTTCGCCGGCAACAAGAACGTGCTCTTCGTCGTCTACGGCGACGTGAACATCGAGAGCGGGTCACGCCTCGACGTGAGCGCCGCCAGCACCACCGCGGGCGCGGGCGCGCGCACGTGCAGCAACGCCAACGGCGCGGGCGGCGGCGGCGGCGGCGACGACGGCGGCGGCGCGGGCGGCAGCCACGGCACCAGCGGCGCCCGCGGCGGCCGGAGCGGCAACGACACGGCCGGCGTGGTGCACGCGTCGACGGCCGCGGACATCCAGACCTCGCTGCTCCGGGGCTGCCCGGGCGGGCGCGGTGGAAACTCCAACAACTCCAACGGCCGCGGCGGCGGCGCCGGCGGCGCGCTGCAAATCTCTGCCGGCGGCACCGTCACCATCGCGGGGACGGTCAGCGCCAACGGCGGCGGCGGCACGCGCGACACCGTCGCCGACGGCGGCGGCGGCGGCGGCGGCTCGGGCGGCGACATCTACGTGCAGGCCGTGCGGCTCTTCGTCAGCGGCGCCGTCGTCGCACAGGCCGGCAGCGGCGCCGGCAGCAGCAACGGCAGGAACGGGCAGGACGGCTCCCCCGACCCGCTGCAACAGGCCGCCGGCGGCACCGCGGGCAGCAACGGCACCGCAGGCGGCAAGGGCGCGGGCGCGGCCGGCGACGGCAACATCAACGGCGCCACGGCCGGCGGCGACATCAGCGACACCACGTCCCACGGGGCCGGCGGGGGCGGCGGCGGCGCCGGCCGGGTGGGCCTCGCGCTCCCCTCCTGCGCGGGCCTGCCCGTGGCACCCTTTTCGCCGCAGCCGAGCTGCCAGGTCCGGTGAGCCGCCTGCGCCCTTGATCTCTCGGGGCCTCTCGCGGGAGCGTGCGCTCCACCGGGGCTTTGATGGATTACACGCTGCGCGAACGCCTTCACTATCGCTTCGACAACCTGCTGGCGCGGGGGACCGTGGCGCTCGTGCTCGCGCTCGCCATGGTGAGCGCCGTGGTCATCGGGCTCATCGCCGCCGTCGTCGTCGTCAGCGGCGCACGACCCGCGGAGGCGCAGGAGCCGCTCGGCTTCGGCGAGGCCGCCTGGGAGAGCCTGATGCGCACGCTCGACCCGGGCACCATGGGCGGCGACACCGGGGCGCTCTTTCGCACGCTGATGTTCGTCATCACCATCTTCGGCGTCTTCGTCATCTCCACGCTCATCGGCATCCTGGCCAACGGCCTCGAGGGACGCATCGAGCAATTGCGCAAGGGGCGCTCGCGCGTCGTCGAGCTCGACCACTCCGTCATCCTCGGGTGGTCGGAGCAGGTGTTCCCCATCGTCACCGAGCTCATCGAGGCCAACGTCTCCCGGCGGGGCCGCGGCGCGTGCGTGGTGATCCTCGGCGACATGGACAAGACCGACATGGACGACGCCGTGCGCGAGGCCTTCCCGGACTCGCGCGGCACGCGCATCGTGTGTCGCACGGGCAGCGGCATCGAGTCCGGCGACCTGCGCATCGCCGGCATCGACAGTGCGCGCTCCATCGTCATCGTGGCGCCGCAGAAGAACGGCGCCCCCGCCGAAGACCCGGACGTCGAGGTCATCAAGACCATCCTGGCCATCACCAACAACCCCGCGCGCAAGAAGGGCCGCTATCACATCGTCGCGGAGATCCGTGATCCCAGGAACTTCGAGGTGGCGCAGATGGTGGGCAAGGACGAGGTGGAGCTCGTCCTCGTCGGCGACCTCATCGCGCGCATCGCGGCGCAGGCGTGCCGGCAGTCCGGCCTGTCCGTCGTGTACCAGGAGATGCTCGATTTCTCTGGTGACGAGATCTACTTCACCGAGCAGCCCCCTCTCGCCGGCAAGACGTACGGCGACGCGCTGTTCGCGTTCGACACCAGCGCGCTCCTCGGCGTGCGCCCACGCGCGGGCATCCCCATCCTGAACCCGCCGCCGGATACGCCCATCAACGCCGGCGACAAGCTCATCGTCCTCGCCGAGGACGACGACAAGATCTTCCTGCAGCAGACGCAAAAGCCGGAGCCGGACCACATCGCGCTCCACGAAGAGCCGGCGCGGAAGCCGGAGCGTACGCTCCTCCTCGGTTGGAACTGGCGGGCGCCGCATGTCATCAACGAGCTCGACGCGTACGTCGCTGCCGGCTCGAGCATCCACGTCGTCGCCGACTCCGCCGACGCCGGCGACGTGCTGGCCGAGCGCTGCGGCGGCTTGCAGCGCCAGACGCTCTCGTTCCAACGCGGCGACACCACCGACCGCCGCACGCTCGACGCGCTGCGCATCGAGACGTACGACCACGCCATCGTCCTGTGTTACTCGGACATGCTCGAGGCGCAGAAGGCCGACGCCGCCACGCTCATCACGCTCCTCCACCTGCGCGACATCTCCGACAAGACCAGGAAGCGAGTCCCCGTCGTCAGCGAGATGCTCGACATCAACAACCGCGCCCTCGCGGAGGTCACCCGCGCCGACGACTTCATCGTCAGCGACCGCCTCGTGAGCCAGATGCTGAGCCAGATCTCGGAGAACAAGGAGCTGAACATGGTGTTCCAGCAGCTCTTCTCTCCCGAGGGCTCCGAGATCTATCTGCGCCCCGCGTCGCTCTACGTGAAGCTCGGCGTGCCGGTGCGCTACGCCACGGTCGTGGCGGCGGCGTCCAAGAAGGAGCACACCGCCGTGGGCTTCCGGCTGGCGAAGTTCCAGAACGACGCCGACAAGGCGTACGGCGTGAAGGTGAACCCCAGGAAGAGCGAGACCATCACGTTCGGTCCGCACGACACCATCATCGTTCTCGCCGAGGAGTGAGCCCATGCACAGCGACGACGCCTACCTGCAAGCCCTCGCCCGCCGCTTCCCGTCGCGCGAGTCCGCGCTCGCCGAGATCGCCCACCTGAAGAGCGTGCTGGTGTTGCCCAAGGGCGCCGTTCACGTGGTCAGCGACGTGCACGGCGAGGACAAGAAGCTCAGCCACATCATCCGGAACGCGAGCGGCCGCCTGCGCACGCTCGTCGACGAGCTGTTCGGTGAGCGCCTCTCCGCAGACGAGCGCCGTGAGCTGCTCACGCTCGTCTACTACGTGCGCGAGAGCTGGATGCACCTCGGCGTCTCCGACAAGCCGCGCGAAGAGCGCGCCCGCTGGCTGTCGACGCGCCTGTCGTGGATGCGCGACCTCATCCGCACGCTCGCCGAGGGGCACACCGCGCGCGCCGTGGAGCGCATCTATCCGGCGCCCTATGAGGAGCTGTTCCGCGAGATCGTCACGTTCTCCGGCGGCGTACACCGCGACGACGCGTACCTGCAGGCGCTGCTCGAGCCGTTCGTGGACCGCGGACAGGGCCTCGACCTCCTGCGCCTCGCGAGCCGCATCGTGCGCAACCTCTCGGTGCACGAGCTCGTCGTGGCCGGCGACCTCGGCGATCGCGGTCCGCGCCTCGACCGCGTGATCTCCATCCTGATGAAGCAGCCCAACGTCTCCATCGTGTGGGGCAACCACGACGCCGCATGGATGGGGGCGTGCCTCGGGCAGGAGGCGCTCATCGCCACCGTCGTCCGGGTGAGCCTGCGCTACCGACGCCTCTCGCAGCTCGAGGAGGGGTTCGGCATCACCATGGCACCGGTGGAGCGCCTCGCGCGGGACGTCTACGGCGACGACCCCGCCGACCGCTTCGAGTGCAAGGGCACGGGCCTGCGCGACGCATGGCTCATGGCGCGCATGCAGAAGGCCATGGCCATCCTCCAGTTCAAGCTCGAGGCGCAGGCCGCGGCGCGCAACCCCGAGATGGAGCTCGGTCATCGCTGCCTGCTGCGCAACGTCGACACCGAGAAGGGCACGGTGACCATCGACGGCAAGGTGTACGAGCTGCGCGACCCGCGGATGCCCACGCTCGATCCGGACAACCCCGACAAGCTGAGCCCGGAGGAGCAGCGCTGCATCGATCGCCTCAAGCAGTCCTTCCTGGCGAGCCCGCAGCTCTGGCGCGCCATGCAGTTCGTGCGCGGGCGGGGCTGCATGCTGCTCGCGCGGGACCAGAACCTCATCTTCCATGGCTGCGTTCCCGTCGACGACAAGGGCGCGCTCCTGACCTTCCCCGTCGACGGCGAAGCGCTCGCGGGCAAGGCGCTCCTCGAGGGCTTCGAGCGCGTGGTGCATCGGGCGTTCCGCGAGAAGCGCGAGAAGGACCTCGACGTCCTCTGGTACCTCTGGACGGGCGCGCGCTCGCCGCTGTTCGGCAAAGACAAGATGGCCACGTTCGAGAGCTATCTCGTCGCCGACGACGCCGCGAAGAAGGAGAACAAGAACCCCTACTTCAAGCTGCAGAACGAGGTGGCGTTCTGCGATGCGATCTTCGAGGAGCTCGGCGGGGATCCCAAGGTGGGCTTCATCGTCAACGGCCACGTGCCCGTGAAGGTCGAAAAGGGCGAGGAGCCTTTGAAGAAGAGCGGGCGCGCCGTGACCATCGACGGCGCGTTCAGCGAGGCCTACGGCGACCGCGGCTACACGCTCATCCTCGACGCGCACCGTACGGCGCTCGCGGAGCACCACCACTTCGACTCGGTGGAGGCGGCGGTGGCGTCGGGCGCGGACATCGTCCCCAAGGTCACGGACCTCCGCCGCTTCGACAAAGTGCGGCTCGTCGCGGACACCGAGACCGGTGCCCGTATCGCCAAGGAGATCGGGGCCCTCGAGGCGCTCATCCGCGCCTACGAAGAAAACCGCCTCCTGGAGACCGCCCCCGTCTGAGCGCGGTCATGGGGTGCGCCGGCGGCTTGGGGCGCACCGACCGTGAGCGCTGTCACCTCCGCGCCCGCGCGCGACACGGATCCCGGCTGCTGCCGCCAACCCGCGCGCATGTTGTTCTTCGCGCTCGCGCTCGCGTCCGTTTCGCCCAACCCGCCCGTCGTCGATGACGGCGCGCCCGCCGGCGGCGTCGACGACGTCGTCCGCACGTACGCGTGGCCCGGGACCTCCGTGGGGCCACGCTTCACCGACGGCGGCACGGCGCTCGGCTCGCTCGGCATCTCGTACCGGCTGAACGACTGGATCGAGCCCGAGGCGTTCGTCGGCATGGGGCTGCACGGCTTCGACGACATCCAGGTCATCGATCGCTTCAGCTTCGGCTCGCGCTTCGTGCTCCCGGTCGACGGCCTGCGCCCGTTCCTCTGGCTCGCCTTGCACCACGAGCACCAGGCGCAGTGGGGCGCCGTGCTGAAGAACCCAGTCGGCGCCAGCCTCGGCATCAGCGCGGTCGGCGTGGCGCACTATACCGGCGCAGAAGCCGGCGTCGGCGTCGCCGTCCCCGTGCCCATCGACGGAAACCCGTTTCAAGCGCTCGTGCGCGTGAACGTCGTGTACCTCCCCGCGTTCGGCGGCGAGGTCGCCGGCGGCGCGCAGATGAAGGACCAGCTCGCCCTCCTCGTCGACATCGCCGGCGGCGTGCCTCTGCGCTTCTGAGCGCCGTCGCGTGCGCCGCCGCCGCGTATACTCGCGCCGTGGAGATCGAAGCGCTCCCGCGGTGGGATGTCGACCGGGTGCGCGTCGACGTCGACGCGCTCGCGGCCTGGGTGCTCGGCGCCGCGCGCCAGGTCGACCGGCGCGTGACCGACCTCGCGTCGCTCCACGAGGCGCTCGCCCCCGCCAAGGCGCGCGCGCTTGCCGAGCGCTTGACGCGTCAGAGCGCCGAGCGGGCGCCGCGCGCGTTGTTGCGCCGCGCCGTGAACGAGGCGCTCGCGCAGGACGAAGCGCTCGCGAAGCGCGCGGCGAGCCTCTGGGTGCAGCGCGTCGGCGTCGTGCGCATCCTCGTCCCCGGCGACGACGAGGCGCCGCTGCCACTGCACGCGGATATTCGCCTCGGGCACGCCCCCGACGAGCGCAACCTGTGGATCGCGCTCACCGATGCGCGGGCCTCGGCCGCGCTGCAGGCGATCGACCTCGCGCCGTCGCTGGCGATCCTCGCCCGCTCGGCGAGCGCCTTCTTCGACCGTGACGACAACATCCGCGCCGCCGCCCGCGCGCGGCCCGTGCGCCGGGGTGACGCGCTCTGGTTCACGGCGTCGCACGTCCACGGCGCCACCGTGAACCGCACGAGCGCGACGCGCGTCTCCATCGACATCCGCCTGGCGCCGCACGCGCGCCGCGGGCACCGGCTCCGCACCGGCGCGGTCTTCGTCCCCCTCGCGGCGGTGCCATCGTGACGCCCCGCATCCAGATCGGACCGGCGTTCGTCGACGCGCTCCCCGCCGTCGTCGACGACATCGCGCGCGTGCGGGGCGTGACCGCGGGCCCCGACGGCGGCCGGCTCGTCGACGTCGCCGCCGCGGACATCCCCGATGTCCCCGAGGAGCACGCCGTCGGCGCGGAGCTCGCCGTCACGGCCAACGCGAGGAGCCGCAGCGTCGCCAAGGTCCTGAGCGTCGGCCGCGCCTCCTTCGACGGCGGCGAGCGCCTCGTCTGGGTTCAAGACGCCGTCCTCGGCGTCACCTTCGAGGCGCTCGAGGACAAGATGCGCGCCGTTCAGGGCCGCGTCTCCCCCGGCGTCGCCCTCGCGCTCGCCGCCGACGTCGCGGCCGCGTTGGTCGACGCCGCCGCAGCGCCCGTCGGCGACCTCGCCCGCATGGATCTCTCGTGGCGCTCCTTCACCGCTTGCTGGGACGGCGTCGCGCGCACGCACCTCGATCCAGGGTTCGACTATCGACGCATGTCGGCGATCACGCCGGGGCTCCTGCAAGGACAGATGTGGGCGTTGACCCCGGAAGAGCTGATGGGCCTCCCGCTGGACGAGCGCCACCTGGTGTACTTGATCGGCCTGGCCGCCCACCGCCTGCTCGCCGGGCGGCACCCGTTCCCGTACGACGGCCCCGTCTTCGACGTCGTGCGCGCCGTCCTCGACGGCGGGGGCCGCGATGTCCTCGCCGCCGCGCGGCCCGACATCCCCGAAGCGATCGTGTCCTTCGTCGACCGCTGCATGGCGCACACGCGCGACACGCGGCCCGACACGGTCGCGGAGGTCATCGAGGCGCTCGGCGATCTTCGCGCCCGCTACGACCTCGCGTCGGAGCGCGAGGTCGCCGGCTTCCTGCATGGCCTCTTCCCGGAAGAGGCGCGGCGCGACGCGGAGGCCGTCGAAGAAGCGGCGGCGACGATGTTGCCGCCGGCGGAGCTCGAGGGACGCATCACGCTGCTGGGCTTCGACCTCGACGCCTTCGCACAGGCCCGCCCGCCTGGCGCCGCAGGACCGGCGTTCGAGGACGAGGCCACCCGACCCGACGCCCACCTCGAGGCGTGGGGCCGCGACGGGCGGGCGATGGTGCTCGTCGGCGGCGCCCGGCCGTTCTTCCTCGACCGCGCGCCGGTGACACAAGCGGAGCTCGCGCGCTTCCTCGACGAGACCGAGCGCCCTCCGCGCCCGGTGACGGCGCCGGCGCAGCCCGCGACCGGGGTCTCCACCGAGGACGCCGAAGCCTTCGCCGCGTGGGCCGGGAAGCGCCTACCCACCGCGGAGGAGTGGGGGCGCGCCGTGGTGCGCGACGCGGAGAGCGCGCCCGGCGATCGCGTCCTCGTCGCCGGCGTGTGGGAGTGGACGGCCACGGCGTTCGGCGCAGGCCGCGTCGTCCGCGGCGGCGCGTACCGCGACCGGCCCGGTCAAGCGGCCCACCCCGGCAACGCCGCGTGGGAGGACCGGCCCGCCGACGACGTCGGCTTCCGCTGCGCCGCCGACGCCGACGCCGTCGGCATCATCCGCGCCGTCGTGGAGGAGCAGCGCTGAGGTGGGGCGCTTCAGTCAGGCTTCAGGATGCCGTGGCCGGCCACCACGGCGCGGTCGCGGCCCTGGCGCTTGGCGTCGAAGAGCGCGCGATCCGCGGCCTCCAGGAGGTCGTCGGGGCCACGCAGCGAGTCGTCCTCGTTGGAGGCGAGGCCGATCGACAGCGTGACGCGCCGCGCCTCGCCCGTGAAGCGCTCGCGCTCCTTCGCCAGGCGCGCGCGCACGCGATCGCACACCGCGGCGGCCTGCGCCGACGTGGTGTGCGGCAAGAGCAGCACGATCTCGTCGCCGCCGTAGCGCGCGCAGACATCCACCTCGCGGATGCTCGATTGCACGATCTGCGCGATGCCTTTGAGCACGTCGTCGCCGGCGATGTGGCCGTCTTTGTCGTTGACGAGCTTGAAGCCGTCGACGTCGAGGAACATCAGCGTGACCGCGTGCTTGTAGCGGCTCGACGTCGCCCACTCCCGCTTCAGCACGTCGTGAAAGTGGCGGCGGTTGTACAGGCCCGTGAGCGCGTCCGTCATCGCGAGCCGCTCGGTCTTGGTCAGCATCCCCTCGAGCTCGGTGTTTCGCTGGCGCAGCTCGACGCGCGCGTTGCGCGAGCGCAGCGCCGCGTACATGCGCGCCTCGAGCTCCTCCTCGTCGTAGGGCTTGGGGATGTAGTCGTCGGCGCCGACGTGCAGCCCCTCCACGCGCTCCTTCACGTCGGTCTTCACGGTGAGCATGATGACGACGATGTCGCGCGTGCGCTCGCCCAGGCGCAGCCAGCGGCAGACGCTGTACCCGTCCATGCCGTCGAGGACCACGTCGAGGATGACGACGTCGGGCGGATCGGTCTTGATCTCGCGCAGCGCCTCGATGCCACCCGCCACCGCGCGCACCTCGTAGCCGCGATCGGTCAGGCGTGTCGCGAGGCGCTCGCGCTGCGCCTTGCTGTCCTCGACGACGAGCACCTTGGCCTTCATGGCCCAAGCGTACCCTGATCCGCGGGCGGACGCGCCGGTGACTCAGCTCGGCTTGGGCGCGTCGAGGATGCGATCGAGCAGCCCGCGGTCGCCTTGCACGGCGGTCCGCTGCGTATAGAAGGACAGCCCGCGCTCCCCGCCGAGCTCCTCACCGCCGCCGGCGCGCCCGGGGCCGCCGTGCACCGACGCCGGCAACACCATGCCCGGCGTCGTCGACGTGTCCGCCACCTTGGTGGAGCCGATGAGCAGCCGCCCGCTCCACGGCGCGCAGCCCGAGATCATCTCGGTGAGGAACGCGCTGTCGTCCGAGTAGACGCTGGCCACGAGCGAGCCCTCGCCGCGCGCGACGAGGCGCGCGGCCTCGGCGGCGTCCGCGTACGGCATGAGCGTGGAGACCGGCCCGAAGACCTCGGTGGCGTGGACGGCCCGGGCCGACGACGGCGCGTCGTGCCGCAGGAGCGTGGGGGGCAGGAAGTACCCCTTGCCCTCGAGCATCGCGCCGCCGCACACGGCGCGGGCGCCGTCGGCGACGAGGGCGGCGAGGCCTTTTTGCGCCTCCTCCCGCTGCTGGCGCGTGGCGAGCGGCCCCATCTCCGTGCCGTCCGCGGTGGGGTCGCCGACCTTGATGGCCGAGAGCTTCTCGACGAGCGCTGCCTGCACCTCGTCGATGCGGGCCTTGGGGACGAAGATGCGGCGCGTGGCGGTGCACTTCTGCCCGCACTTCTGCGTCATCTCGGTGACGATGTGGCGCAAGAAGAGGTGCCACGGCTCGCTGCCCGGCTCCACGTCGGGCCCGAGCACCGCCGCGTTCAGGCTGTCCGCCTCCACGTTGATTCGCACGCTGCGCTCGATGACGGCGGGCAGCTTGCGCAGCGTGGCCGCCGTGTCGGCGCTTCCGGTGAAGGCGAGCACGTCCTCGGGCAAGAGGCCGTCGAGCATGTCGCCTGCGGAGCCCGCGACGAATTGCAGGGCGCCCTTGGGCAGCTCGGCCTTGTCGACGAGGATCTCCATGGCGCGGTACGCCACCAGCGCCGTCGACGTGGCCGGCTTGGTGATCACCGGGACGCCCGCGAGCAGCGCGCACGCCGCCTTCTCGCACAGGCCCCAGACCGGGAAGTTGAACGCGTTGACGTGCACGGCGACGCCGGTGCGCGGCACGCGCACGTGATAGCCGGCGAAGCGCGGCGAGCGGGTGAGCGCCTCGCCGGGGCCCTCGACGACGAAGGTGCGGTCGCCGAGCTTCTCTCCCAGGCGCGCGTAGAACGCCAGCGTGCCGGTGCCGCCGTCGATGTCGAACTTGGCGTCGCCGCGGGTGGCGCCGGAGTTGGCGGTGGACGCCTCGATGAGCGCCTCACGGGCCTCGTACAGGGCCGCGCTCATGCGCTTCAGCATGGCGCCGCGCTCGGCGAAGGTCATCTTGCGCAGCGCGGGGCCGCCGACGTCGCGCCCGTACGCGAGCGCCGCCTTGAGGTCGAGGCCGGCGGTGGAGCACTGCGCGATGGCCTCGCCGGTGGCGGGGTTTTCGAGCTTGGCCATGGCGCCCTCGCCGGTTCGCCAGTCGCCGCACAGGTAGCTTCGCAAGGTGATCATGGGCCATTCTCCGCGTCGTCGTGTTCCGACACCGGGGCCTAGCATGAGCGAAGACCACCTCCAACGCTTTGCGCAGACCGTCGTCGAGCTGCAGGAGCAAAAGTCCCGTCGCATCGACGAGGACACGGTGCGTCAGGTCGCGCTCGATCTGGGGATGACGGACGAGGAGATCCAGCAGGCCCGCGCGGAGAGCCACGCGCGCAAGGAGCGGGCGAAGGTGCTGCGTTCGTCGGGCAACCTCGACGACGCCATCCGCGAGCTGGAGCTCGGCTTCGGCTTCAACCCGCTCGACCTCGAGATCATCTACATGCTCGCCGACGGTCTGCACACACGCTCACAGAAGTCCGGCGACGCCGCGGAGTGGGCCCGCGCCAAGGACCTCTGCCTGCGCGTCATCGAGGCCGCGCCCGCGCACGCCGAGGCCCCGAGCCTCCTGAACGCCATCAACAACAACGACCCCGCCAAGAAGAGCGACAACTCCGCCCCCATCGCCGTCCTCGTCGGCGTCGGCGTCTTCGTCGTCATCCTCATCGGGCTCGCGCTCCACTTCCTCGTCGGGCTCTTCCAGGCGTGAGCGGTTCGGCCTGCGCCACGAACAGGCCCTGGCGCGCCATCGCCTTCACCGACGCCGTCACCACGGACCTGGCGAGGTCCTTCGCGGTCCGCGGATCGAAGGTCTGGCTGCGGCTGGCCCACACGAGCTCGCCTTTGCCGCTGCCGAAGCGCGGATCCAGCGAGTACACGAGGGTCTCGAGCGTCACCACCGTCGTGGACGTCAGGTAGCCGGGCTCGTAGACGTCGGGCCAGCCGTAGCCCCACAGCGACCAGAGCCCCGGATACGCCGCGGGCGGCGTGCCCGGCGTCCACTGCATCTCATGGTTCACGTCGACGAGCCGCGTCACGATCATCGTGTCGAAGCCGGCCGCGCGCACCTCCTGCTGCGTCTTTTGCGTGTCGAAGATCTCGCCGTCCTTGAGCACCTTGTACGCGGGAACAGCGCCGGGGATGCGCGCTGCGAGCTCGTCCTCGACGGTGCGCCTCAGGACCTCGCTCTTGTTCATGAAGACGACGAGGGGGCGGTCGACGACCCCGGTCGTGAGCTCCGGGTCCTTCCACTCCGCCACGATGTGAGTCGTCGGTGCGCAGGACGCACCGAGCGCGACGGCCGCGCCGGCGACGACGCCGAGCGGTGCGATTCGTCGGGTCGATCGCATAACGCCTCCATGTCGGGATGTACCAACGGGTCGCGTCAGCCCTGCGTGATCTCGAGGGTGCGCCAACGCCCGGTGCGAAAGCGCAACGCGAGCACGCCGGCGAGCAACGCGAGATACACGACGAGCCACGCCACGGTGACGAGGTCGCCGGCGTGCACGACGCGCGCGGACACCCACGCCCCGGGCGCGAACACCAGCCAGGCAATCGCCGAGCGCGCAAGGAACGTGAACGAGGTGTCGCCCGCCGCGCGCAGGGCCTCCGCCAGCACCATCGACACGGCGTCGAAGAGCTGCCACGCGGCCGACAGCATCAGGATGCGCACGCCCATCTCGACGAACACCCGCTGCGTGTCGGCGTCGCGCACGAAGATGGACAGCATCGCGGCCGGTGCCGCCAGGCACAGGAGGCCCACGATGCCCTGCCACGTCGCCGCCGTCGCCATGGTCAAGCGCACTGTGCGCGGGACGTCGTCGTGCTTCTTGGCGCCGAGCGCCTGACCCACGAAGATGGCGCCGGCGCTCGCCACCGCGAACGCCGGCATGAACGAGATGGATGTGAGCTGAAGCACCGCCATCACCGCCGCGAGCGCGGTGGTCCCGAGGCCGGCGACGACGACGTTCATGAAGAACGAGAAGGCCGCGAACTCCACGAACCAATTGAGGCCCGCCGGCACGCCGAAGCGCAACATGCGCCCGAGCTCGCCGAGGGAGAGCCGCCTGCTCGGCGCGCCCGCCGGCGGACGCGCGGCGCGCTCCTGCCCGATGCCCGCGAGGAAGCAAGCGAGGAGGAACGCGAACGCGATGAAGGTGGCGATGGTCGCGGCGAGGCCGGAGCCGGTGACGCCGAGGGCGGGCGCGCCGCAGTGGCCGTAGATGAGCACCCAGCACAGCGCGACGTTGAGCACCATGGCGAGGACCTGCGCGACCATCGGCAGCCGCGTGTTGCCGAGGCCGCCGTAGTAGTTGCCGAGCGCTTCGAGCCCGACGGCGAAGCCGCACGACAGGAGGCGCATGCGCAGGTAGCCGGTCATGAGCAGGCGCACGTCGGCCGAGTAGTCGAGGTGCGCGAGCGCGACGTCGATGAACGGGAGCGCCGCGATGCCGGCCACGGCGGCGGCGGCGGCGACGACGAGACCGTACCAGCCGTAGCGGCGCGCGCCGGCGTAGTCGCCGGCGCCCGCGAGCTGACTCGAAAACGACGACACGATGAACGTCGTTCCCATGAAGAAGACGATGACGTTGAAGACGTTGGCGGCGCCGGTGGTGGTGGCGGCGAGCGCGCTCTCGCCGAGCCGCGCGCACATGGCGGCGTCGGTGAAGCCGACGACGACCTGGGCGCTGCGCGAGATGACGACGGGCCAGGCGAGCCCGAGCAGTTGCCCGACGGAGGGGCGCGTGACGATGCCTCCGGGAACGGCGGGTCGCGCGGGTTCGGGAGCCTCGGGGGGAGCGACGTCGTCCATGCCGGTGGATTGCGCCTGACGACGTAGCAGGCGATGAGGCTGGCGTGAAGCAGGCCGCCCCCGCCAAGCCGCACCTGTTCGGGATGCTCCCCGCGGACCTCGTGGCTCTCCTGGCCGCGCGCGGCGTCGAGTGCAGCGCGGCGGAGGCGCGCCGGGTGCTCGGGCACGTCGTGTCCGACGGGAAGACCGATCTGCGCGCCATGAAGAAGCCGGTGCGGGCGGCGGTGCGCGACGCCGTCGACGCGTCGACGTCACGGGAGCGGCTCGAGGTCGTGGAGCGCGTCGTCGACGACGCCGACGGCTTCGAGAAGATCCTCCTGCGGTGTGCCGACGGGGCGTTGCACGAAGCCGTGCGGATCCCGCTGCACAAGCCCGGCCGCTTCACCGTGTGCCTCTCGTCGCAGGTGGGCTGCGCCATGGGTTGCGCCTTCTGCGCCACGGGGCGGCTCGGCCTCACGCGCAACCTGACGGCCGCCGAGATCGTCGGGGCGTTCGTCGCCGTGCGCGACGCGCTGCCGCCGGGCACGCGCATCTCGGGCGCGGTGTTCATGGGCCAGGGCGAGCCCCTGGCCAACTACGACGAGGTCATCCAGGCCGCGCGCGTGCTGTCGGACCCCTGCGGCGGCCGCGTCGAGCAGAAGGCCATCTCCATCTCCACCGTCGGCCTCGTGCCGATGATCCGGCGCTACACCGACGAGGGGCACAAGTTCCGCCTCATCGTCTCGTTGACCTCGGCCATCGCGCACAGGCGCAAGGCGCTCCTGCCGGTGGCGGGCCAGTACGACCTCGACGACGTCGCCGGCGCCATCCGGGATTACCAGGCGCGCGCGGGCGGCCGCGTGACGGTGGCGTGGGTGCTGCTCGGCGGCGTGAACACCGGCGCCGACGAGGTGGACGCGCTGCGCGCGCTCCTCGCGGGGGTGCCGTTGCGGCTGAACCTCATCGACGTGAACGACGCGCGCCCCGACGGCTTCGCCCGCGCCGCCCCCGAGGAGCTCTCGCGCTTCCTCGACGCGCTCCAGCTCCTCGGGCAGCCCGTGGTGCGGCGCTATTCGGGCGGCAGAAACCGGCACGCGGCGTGTGGGATGCTCGCGGCCACGCGCTTCGAGGAACCGCGGGTGTAAGCTCGCGACGTGAGCGACGACGGGAACAAGAAGGGCGCGCCGGACGACAAGACCGTCCCGATGCCCGTGTTCGACCCGAACAAGGCCGTCGACGACGACAAGACCGTGAACCGGCCCCCGGCGGGTCACGAGGGCTCGGCCGTGCGCGTTCGCATCCCGAGCGCCAGCTTCGACGACGACGTGGCGCAGCGGAAGGTGCCGGCGCGCCCGGCGCGCACGCTGACCCCGGCGGCGGCGCCGGCGCCGAAGAAGGCCGCGCCCAGGCCCGTGGACGCTTCGCCGTCGAGCGTGTTCAGCGACGGCGGGCCGGCGCCACCGGCGTCGCGCCCCGATCGCTCGGGGACCAAGAAGGTCGAGCCCATCCTCGTGTCGGAGGCGGACCGGGCAGAGCCCGACGAGCCGACGGTGGCGCGCCTGCCCGACCTGCCGCCGACCGCGGCGACGCAGGCGGCGGACATCTCGCTGTTCGAGGGCTTCTCGGATCTCGACCGCGCCCGCGTCGACCCGGTCTCGGAGCTCGGCAAGGCGGAGGACTTCACGCAGGAGGCGGCGCCGCCGATGAAGCCCGAGGAGATCGAGTCGATCCCCACGGCGCCGATCCCGATGCTCACGGGCATGCACGAAAACCTCCGGAACGACGAGCCGTCGTTCCCGAAGGAGCGCCCCGACGCCGCGCCGACCACGCAACCCGACGGCGCCGCCGTCCCCGACGTCACCGCGATCGCGAGCGACGCCGCGCCTGCTGCTCCCCAGGCGCTCGCCGACGTCACTGCGCCCATCGCGCCGCTGGCGCAGGCGCCGACGGCGCAAGCGCGCGACGCGCCGGTGGACCGCACGGCGCCGTTCATGCCGCCGACGTCGCGGGCGCTGGTCGCGGGCGCGGCGGAGAGCGCCGCGCTGCCGCCGCCGACGTCGCGCAACCGCATCGCCGAGGACCCCACGGTCCTGAAAGCGCCGCCGCCGGCCCCGAAGAAGAAGACGTCGCCGTTGTTGATCGCGCTGTTCGCGGGTCTCGGCACCGTCGCCGTGGGCGCCCTCGTCGTCATCGTCGTCGCCGCCTCAGGCTACCGGGTCGACCACACGCCGCCGCCGACGGCGCCGACGACGAAGCCATCGGTGACGACGACACAGCCGGGCGGCACGGCCACCGAAGGACCGACCGCGACGCCCGACGCGACCCCGCCGCCGAACGAGACGCCGCCGACCGGGACCCCGCCGACCGCGACGCCCGACGCGACCCCGCCGACCGCGACGCCGGACGCGACGCCGCCGACCGCGACGCCGGACGCGACCCCGCCGACCGCGACGCCGGACGCGACCCCGCCGACCGCGACGCCCGACGCGACCCCGCCGACCGCGACGCCGGACGCGACCCCGCCGACCGCGATGCCCGACGCGACCGAAGCCACGCCTGCGCAGCACGCGCCGGCGATCGTGCACGCGCCGCGCACGAGGCCCGCGGACGGCTTCGGCCCGTTCTACGACCACAGCGGCTACGGCGCGGCGAGCGCCTTGGCGAAGGGCGCCCGCGGCTGCCTCGGCAGCAACCCCTTCGGCGACAGCACCGTCGGCCTGCGCGGCGACGTGCGCCGGGCCGTGGTCCACCACAAGGACAAGAAGCTCGACGTCACGCTCGAGTGCTCCTTCATCGTCTACGACGAGACCGGCGGCCGCGCGACGCTCGGCGCCACCGCCCACGTCGTCGACGACGACAGCAAGGGCCGCCGCGCCGTCGTCACCGACGCCGCCACGCGCTGCGCCAAGAGCCTCGACGCGGACCTGCGCACCGCGGTCGAGCGCGCGCGGCGCTAGCCCTACAGCGACGCGAAGATGTCGAGCACGTTCCCCACGCGCGTGCGCCACGCGCTCTCGTTGTGCGGGGCGCCTTCCTGGATGACGTAGAACAGGTCGGTGCCGTCGACGTATCCCTGGCTCCGCAACAGGTCGCGCATCTGCGCGGTCTCACAGGAGTTGTCGCCGGCGTCGACGTCGTCGTCGATGCCGTCGCCGTCGAGGTCGGCGCAGCCCGAGGCGGTGCCGCCGGAGTCGAGGTAGATGACGGTCTCTCTGTGGCCGGCACCGGTGTAGCGATCGATGATCGTGTCATCGTTGTCGACGTCGAAGCTGCCCCAGCCGAGCGTCCCCGAGAGGCTCGCGGCGAACGCGTACGCCCCCGGGTTCCTGTCGGCGATGTCGAGGCTCACGAGGCCACCGAGCGAGCTCCCCATCACGCCCACGGGCCCGGGCTCGCCGTAGACGCGGCGGATGAGCGGGCGCACCACCTGCTCGAGGAGCTGGTCGTACGCCGCCGAGCCGCCGCCCTCCCCCGGCGGCGGCCCGCCCAGGAGCTCCGGCACCGGCGTGTACTCGAAGACGCGATCCGCGGTGTTGTCGATCCCGACGACCATCACGCCGTCCGGAATGGACTCCTCGATGTGCCAGCCGCTCCCGTCGAAGGACAGCGGCGGGTCCCAGAGGTTCTGGCCGTCGTGCGCGTACATCACGCGCGTCACCGGGCCCGGCGGAAAGAGCACGCGCACGGTGCGCGGCGCGAGGCCGAACCCGCCCACGCCGAAGTGCCGCTCGCGCCCGCCGCTCTGCCCGGCCTGCCCCACGGCGGCGCGCGACGTGAGCGACAGCTCGCCGAAGTCGTCCCACGTATACGCGCGTGAAAATGCGTCCGCCGCGAACGTCGTCCCGTCGGTGAATTTGTAGCCGGTGCCGTCGGGCGCCGCGCGCACCAACCACGCGAACGTCCCCTCGTCGTTCATCGGCTCGGGCACCCAGTCGTTCAAATCGCCCGCGAGCTCGCGCAGCCCGCCGGTGGTGACGAACAGCGTCCCCTCGTCGAAGCGCGCCGGCAGCCCGCGGCTCTGCGTGAGCGCCAGGAGCGCGCCGTCCGGATCCGCGCGGAGCGCGGCCAGGGTGTCGTCGAGGGTGTCGAAGGGATCGCCTTCGCCCTCGCCCTCGCCTTCTCCTTCTCCTTCTCCTTCTCCTTCTCCCTCTCCCTCTCCCTCTCCTTCTCCCTCTCCTTCTCCCTCTCCTTCTCCCTCGCCCGGATCGTCGGCCGCGGGCGGCGGGGGCGGCGGGGGCGGCGGGGTCTCCTCGAGGTCGTCGAGGCAGGCGGCGAGAGGGACGAGCAGGGCCGCGAGGAGAGCGAGGCGGTGCATCGCGCGAGCATGCAGCGCCGTTCGCCGCATGCAACGGGAAGGCCGCAATCGTGCAACGTTTCTGCGAACGTGCCGCGGAAGGGTTGTGACCGGGCCCGGCGCGGAGTAGCCGACGCCCGGAGGGATCCATGACCTTTCTCGATCGGGCGGTGAAGATGCTCCTGCCGCGGGAGGAGGGGTTCTTCGACCTCCTCGAACGCGGCGCCACCTGCGCCCGCGACGCAGGCGCCACCATGCGCGACCTCTGCGCGGCCAACACGCCCGAGGAGCGAAAGCAGAAGCTCGCCCACCTCCGCGACATCGAGCACGCCGCCGACGCCGTCATCCACGAGACGTACGACGCCCTCAACAGCACCTTCGTCACCCCCATCGACCGCAGCGACATCTACACGCTCGCCACCGACCTCGAGGACATCGTCGACGTCAACCACGCCACCGCCATGCAGCTCGTCACGCACTCGATGAACGACGTGCCCGACGGCAGCGCCGAGATCGCGCAGCTCATCGCGCAGGCCACCAACGAGATCTCCGACGCCGTGAAGCTGTTGCGGAACCTCAAGCGGCCCGAGGCCGTGCGCGAGCACGCCACCAAGCTCTCCACGTACGAGCACAGCGGCGACGAGATCTTCCGCACCCGCATCGGGGCCCTCTTCCGCGACGAGAAGGACGCCATCCGGCTCATCCAGCACAAGGAGTTCCTCGAGGGGCTCGAGCAGGCCCTCGACGAGTGCGATCGCGTCGGCACCGCGCTGCAGACCATCGTCATCAAGAACGCGTGAGGACGCCGTGAGCCTCTTCGCCATCGTCGTCCTCGTCGTCATCACCGCGGTGGTCTTCGACTACATCAACGGCTTTCACGACGCCGCCAACGCGGTCGCCACCGTGGTCTCCACCGGCGTGTTGCCCATGCGCACCGCCATCATCCTCGCGGCGCTCCTCAACATCGCCGGCGCGTTCGCCGGTCAGGCCGTGGCCAAGACCATCGGCGGCGACCTCCTCGACGGCAGCGTGGTCACCCAGGTGCTCGTGTTGAGCGCGCTCGTCGGCGCCGTCACCTGGAACCTCATCACCTGGTACTTCGGCATCCCGTCGTCGTCGTCGCACGCGCTCATCGGCGGCATCGTCGGCGCAGGCGCCATGAAGGCGGGCATGGGCGCCATCAAGATGGAGGGCGTCGAAAAGGTCGTGAAGGGCCTCATCATCTCGCCCATCGTCGGCGCCATCGTCGCCTTCCTCGTCATGATCGCCATCCTCTGGATGGCGCGGCGCGGACGGCCCACGGTGATGAATCGGCTGTTTCGCCGGCTGCAGATGCTGTCGTCGATCTTCATGGCGTTTTCCCACGGCAGCAACGACGCCCAGAAGAGCATGGGCGTCATCACCATGGCGCTCGTCTCGTACGGCGCCGTTCACAAGGACGCCGCCGCCGACTTCAGCATCCCGTCGTGGGTGATCCTCGTGTGCGCCACCGCCATGGGCCTCGGCACCGCCGCCGGCGGCACGCGCATCATCAAGACCATGGGCACCAAGATCATCGACCTCAAGCCCGTGCACGGCTTCGCCGCGGAGACGGCGGCCACGGCCACCATCCTCGGGGCCTCCTTCCTCGGCGTGCCCGTGTCGACGACGCACGTGATCTCCGGCTGCATCCTCGGCGTCGGCTCCTCGCAGCGCGTGAGCGCCGTGCGCTGGGGCGTCACCGCGCGCATCGTCTGGGCCTGGGTGCTCACCATCCCCATCGCCGCCCTGGTCGCCGCCGGCGTCTACGCGGTGGCCTCGCGCGTCCTCGGTGCGTAGAGGATCTGCATGAACGTCGACGGCCGCCTCTTCCTCGCCGGCTCTCGCGCGGACGGCGCCCGCGTCGACGTCGTGCGCTCGCCCTGGGACGGCGCCGTCGTCGGCGAGGTGCACCGCGCCGACGCCGCCCAGGTGGAGCGCGCTCTCGCGCTCGGTGCCGCCGCCGCGCCGCGCATGAAGGCGCTCGCGTCCCACGAGCGGCGCGCCGTCCTGCGCACGGTGTCGGCGGCGCTCGCGGAGCGCCGCGACGACTTCGCGCGCCTGATCTGCGCCGAAGCGGGCAAGCCCCTGCGCTACGCGCGCGGTGAGGTCGATCGCGCGGTGATGACCTTCGACCTCGCGTCCGCCGCCGCCGGCGACGGGGACGAGACCGTCGCCCTCGACAAGGCGCCCGCGGGCGCCGGGCGCTTCGGCGTGGTGCGCCGCTTCCCCGCGGGCCTGGTCGCCGCCATCTCGCCGTTCAACTTCCCGCTCAACCTCGTCGCGCACAAGCTCGCGCCCGCGTTCGCCGCCGGCTGCCCGGTCGTCCTCAAGCCGGCGAGCCAGACGCCGCTCACCGCACTCGCGCTCGCGGGGCTGTTCCGCGACGCCGGCTTGCCCGAGGGCGGGCTGAGCGTGGTGCCGAGCGACCGCAGCGCCGCGGACCTGCTCGTCACCGACGAGCGCGTGCGCGTGCTCTCGTTCACCGGCAGCGCCGCCGTGGGCTGGGACATGAAGGCCCGCGCCGGCAACAAGAGAGTGGTCCTCGAGCTCGGCGGTGACGCCGCCGTCGTCATCCTCGACGACACCGACGTCGCCGCCGCGCTGCCGCGGGTGACCGCCGGCGCGTACGCGTACGCGGGCCAGGTGTGCATCTCGGTGCAGCGGGTCTTTGTGGCGCGCTCGCGCTACGACGAGGTGAGGGACGCCCTCGCCGCCCGCGTCGCCGCCGGCGTGGTCGTGGGCGATCCCGCGCGCGACGACGTCGAGTGCGGGCCGCTCATCGACGCGGGGAACGCCGCGCGCGTGGCCGAGTGGATCGACGAGGCCCGGGCCGGCGGCGGCCGCGTGCTCGCCGGCGGCGCGCGCGACGGAAACGTGGTGACGCCGGCGCTCGTCGAGGGCGCGCCCGCTTCGTGCCGCCTGGCCCGCGAAGAGGCCTTCGGGCCGGTGGCGCTCATCGAGGCGGTCGACGACGTCGACGGCGCCGTCGCGCGCGTGAACGCGTCGCGCTACGGGCTGCAGGTGGGCGTGTTCACGGACTCGCTGAAGAAGCTCTGGCGCTTCTACGAGGGCGTCGAGGTCGGCGCCGTCATCCACAACGACGCCCCCATCTTCCGCGTCGACCACATGCCGTACGGCGGCGTGAAGGACTCCGGCTTCGGCCGTGAGGGAATTCCCACTGCCCTCGAGGACTACACCGAGCGCCGCCTCCTCGCGCTCCGCCCCTGACCGTCGTCGTGAGAGAGACGATCGCGCGGCGATGTGCGTTCAGGTGCGACGTGCGCGGACGCGAACATGAGCCGCCGATCCGGGCGGGGGCCGAATTCCGTTGCTACGATCGACGTCGAGGGTGCCGAAATGAGCCGTCTTGCCGCCGATCTTCTCTGCCGCTCACTCCTCTGCTTCGGCATCGCCGCCGGCGTCGCCGGATTCCTCCGCGCGCCGCCGCGGGAGCATCCGGTGCAAGCGTGCAATGACGACAGCTACGGCGCCGTCTTCGGCGCCTACGACGACGACGGAGACCTCGTCGCCACCAACGTCATCCCGCTCGTGACGGGACAGGAGTTCGGCTGGAGCCTCGCCGTCGACGACACGTTCGAGCACACGTGGCGCGAGGTGCTCATCACGCCCGCGCCGCCGCGCGAGTGGATCGGCGCCGACCTCGTGGTCACCGACGACGGCAAGGTCGGCGTCACCGAGCGCACCGAGGTCGCCGTGGACGGCATGCTCGAGCACGCGTGGACCATCACCGACGGCGACCCCGCCGGCGCGCACGAGATGCAGATCTACCTCGACGGCCGCCTGGTGAAGACCTTCCACTTCCTGATCCGCTGAAAGGCTGACGAAAAATAAGGCTCGTAGCAGCACTCGGCGAAGCCGCCCACAAGGTGGCTCGCCGCGCGGAGTACGGGGCGAGGCACGTCGGCGCGCAAGAACCGCTGCGGGTTGTGAGGAAACGGCGGGTCCGAGCGGTGTTGTGATCCCGCTATCAGCGCACGTGGCGGGTTCGTGCGGGTCGTGTGCGCGCCGACGTGCCTCGATGCGACGTCGGTGCGACTTCAGGCGGTGAGCTTCGCGAGGTTCTGCAGCAGGTTGAAGGCCACGGCTGCCATCAGGGCGACCGTCGTCACCTTCGCTAGCCCCCGTACGTAGAGCGTGTCGACGCCAAGCTGGGCCTTGAGCACGGCGTTGGCGTGCTCGGCGAGACCAGGGCGCGTGCGGTATCGCGCCTTCGCTGCGGCGCTCTTCATCCACGCCCTGTACTGGTCCAGCCGTGGATCAGGCTTCTGGTGCTTGCGGCGATCGCCGGCCCGCGCGGCCGAGCTGGCGGGATCACGGGCAGGATCTCACGGCGATCGAGCTCCTTGACGTCGTCGCGGTTGAAGTGGTTCGCGTCGGCGAGCACCACGGAAGGCGCGCGGCCGAGACGACGGACGACGTCGTCTTGCATAGGCAGGACGCTGCACATGTCGCTGCCGACGTTCGTGACGCGCACGCCGACGATGGACCGAGGACCGCCGGTCTTCTTCCCTACGACGCCGAGCTGGATGTTGTACGCAGGCCGGAAGCCGCCGTCGGCCATCTTCATCACACGTGCGTCCTTGTCCGTCGTCGAGGCCCGCACCTCGCGACCGTCGCTCCTGGGCGGCGGCTTCTTGAGCGTCTTGATCGCGTCCTCGACGCGCCGCTTGTAGTCACGCGCCTTCGCGGCGCGGGCCGCGTGCGCCGCATCGGAGATCTCCGGATTGTCGGATCGGCGAGCACCGCTTTCAAGTGGAGCTCGGCATGCTCGCGACACTCCTTCAGGCCACCCTCGCTGCGGAACGACGGCGCGCCGGCCGACGCGCGAACGCGTGTGCCGTCCTGCGCCATGGTGCGCAGTGACACCAGCCCCCTGTGATCGAGCACCGCGAGGACATCGGTGAGGAGCTTGTCGAACGCGGCGCCGCGATCGACGCGGAACCTGGCGATGACATCGTGACTCGGGCGCAGATCGCCGACGATAAAACGGAAGGCGTCGTCGTTCGTCGTCAGCCGCGCGATCTCCCGGGCGCTCCCGATCCCTTGGCCTATCGCGTACAGCCACAGCGTCAGGAGCATCCGCGGGCTCGTAATCGGGCGCCCACCGCCAAACTGCACGGCCTTGGCGCTGGCTGTGAACCTGTCGAGGTCGAGCCCGCCGATCACGCGGTCGATCGCCGTTCAGGTTCCTGGATTCGCGCGGGGCGCTTGAGCTTCACCATGCAAGGTGGATCAGCTCGAGCCGCACTTTTGGCGCGCACATCTCGGTGAGTTGCGAGTGCTTGGGCGCTCGGAATCAGCGAAGGCTAGACAACGTCGCCACCGCCGGAGCGGAAAGGAGCGGAGAGCTCGGCGCCCCGGCGCTCAACTCGGCGCGCGTCTTCGTCGCCGAGCTCGGAGCTCCTTTCCGCTCCGCCGTGTGGCCGTAGCACCGTCCCCTTCCGGGTGGCTCGGATCAACGGTCCATCGGGCCAGCCCTCGTCGCCACTCGCGGCGCTCTCGATGACGCGGATCCCGATGGATCACGTTACGCGTCAGCCTCTGACTTGAGCGGCGGTGGCGACGCCACAGCTCGGCGGACAGCGCGCCGAGATCCGGAGCCGACGACGTACGCAGGTGTTCCGCTGAATGCCCCGAGCGGCTCCCCGGCATCGCGCACCTCTCCGGCATCGGCGTCGGTTCCGCTGTCCACGCCACCTTCGCGCTCCTCGCCGGCGTCAACCGGCGGCGTCCCCGCGTCGAGCACGTCGCCGGTGCCCCCCGCCGCATTCGCAGCCGGCGAGGAGCACACAGCAAAGAACGGAGGCGCGCATCCCGTCTACCAGCGCCCGATCCGCACGACGATCATCCCCTTTCTGGGCCTCGTCGCAGGCGTAGGGGACGCTGGGGAGGTCGACGATGCACGGCGGCGGCCCGGCGTCGAGCGGCACCCCAGCATCGCGCACCTCTCCGCCATCATCGGCGTCGGTTCCGCTGTCCACGCCACCTGCATCGCGCTTGTCGCCGGCGTCGAGCGGCGGCGTCCCCGGGTCGAGCACGTCACCGCCGGCGTCGGTGGGCAGGAGCCGCCCCCCGCCGCATTCGCAGCCAGCGAGGAGCACACAGCAAAGGACGGAGGCGCGCATCCCGTCTACCAGCGCCCGATCCGCACGACGATCATCCCCTCGCCGGGATACCCGGCAAGATTCTTTCCTGGATCCGACCATGCGATGTCACCGTGTTCCTCGCCGTCGACGTTCCCCATGGCCACCGCGGCGCCCGCCCGACACGCTGCGCAGTCGCTCTGGGACGAGTTTGCGGTTGTAAAGCCGCCGTCGCGCCCGAAGAAGACCTCGATCAATCCTTCACTCGGCGTGTTCACGTTGTTGGACCAATCGGGCTCACCGATGATCACGTCGTCGAAGCCGTCGAGGTTGACATCCTCTCCACCGGCAATCGCTGAGCCGAAGTGCGCACCGGCAACGCCTCGATTGAGGGTCGCGGATGGCGAGGTTGACGGCCCCCCGCTCGAGACCGCACCGAAGAACGCCTTGCCCCGCTCCGACCCGGCGATCCCGGCGACCCTCGCAGTGCCGCTCGACGCCGTGCCGCACGCCGCAAACGACGCGAACGAGGAGCCTCGATGCCGTCGCGTCTTCCTCATTCGCTGAGCGCTCATCGGCGGTGGCGGCGCCACAGCTCGGCGGACAGCGCGTTCTGTGACGCGATCTGCTTGTAGACCTCGACGCTCGCGCGCGGCCTGCGGGCGAAGTCGTCCTCGTAGTCGACGGCGTACAGGCCGAAGCGCGGGCCAAAGCCCTCGGCCCACTCGAAGTTGTCGATCAGCGACCAGTGGAAGTACCCGCGCACGTCGACGCCGTGGTGCTCCGCCGCGCGCCAGAGGGCCTGCGCGTGGCGCACGAGGAAGCGCTGCCGGCGCACATCGTCGTCCTCGTTGTCCGCGAGGCCGTTTTCGAGCACGTACAGCGGCCGCGCATAGCGCTCCGAGAACCGCACCAGGGTGTCCGTGAGCGAGGCCTCGTCCGCGGCCCAGCCGAGATCGCTCACCTCCTCGCCGGGCTCATCGGGATCCCGGTGGCGCACGTCGACCTTGCCCGGGCGCGTCGGGTGCGCCTTGACGTACGAGCGCCCGTAGAAGTTCACGCCGACGTAATCCATCGTCCCGCGCACGCCCTCGACGACGCCCACGCCCCGGAGCACGCCGGTCTGCAGCGCGTCGAGGAATTCGAGGACGAAGGCGCGGTCGGCGAACGCCGCGGCGATGCGGTCGAGCGGCGAAGCGTCGCGCCACGGCATGAAGGCGCGCACGTGCTTGGCGATCCCCACCGACGTCACGGTGCCCCGGCGCGCGGCGTCCGCGTGCAACGCCCGGTACGCCACCGCGTTCATGCGCAGCAGCGACGTCACGACGGACGCCACCGCGGGGGGGCCGCTGCGCTTCTCGTTCGGCGGGAAGACGCCGTCGAGATAGCCCTGCACGACGACCACCATGGGCTCGTTGATGGTGCACCAGAAGCGCACACGATCGCCCAGCGCCGCCGCCGCCGCCGCCGCGTATTGCTCGAAGCGCGCGACCGCGTCGTGGCGCTCGAGCCCCCGCAAGCCGCCGGAGCTCTGCGCGAGCCACGCGGGGATGGCGAAGTGGTGCAGCGTCACGAACGGCACCATGCCGCAGCGCGCGCACTCGTCGACGACGCGGCTGTAGAAGTCGAGCGCCCCCGGGTCCGGCGCGTCCATGTCTTCGCGCGGGAACAGCCGCGACCATGACAACGAGAAGCGGTGCGCGTTGTGTCCCATGGACGCCGCGCGGCGCAGGTCCTCGACGTAGAGCCGGTCGAAGTCGCACTTCTTGGCGAGCACCACCGTCGGCACGTCGGCGATGCCGGCGATGTGGGCGCTGGGGTCGCCGGCGCGCGCGCGGATCTCGAGCTCGGTCCAGTCGCTCGGCTGCTGGTGCTCGATCTGCTGGTCCGACGTGGCCGCGCCCCACAAAAAGCCCGCCGGAAAGAGAAACGGCCCCTCGCCGTCGTCGACAGGGCCGTAGGGCTTGCGCTTGGGCAGCCGCCACAGCGCGCGCAGAGCGCCGACGGACGCGCCCACCACCGCCGCCACCAGGAGCGCGACGAGCAAGCTCACGAAGGTCCCTCGCTGCGCGTCACGACAGCTCCATGCGGTAGCCGACGCCGCGGACGGTCTTGATGGAAAACGGCGACGTTGGCGTCCAGCGGAGCTTCTTCTTCAAGGACGACACGAAGTTGTCGACGGTGCGCTCGTCGACGACCACGTCCTTGCCCCATACGTGGTCGAGGATCTCGTTGCGTGACAGCGCCACCCCCGCGCTGTCGACCAGCAGCACCAGCAGGTCGAGCTCCGTGCGCGTCATCGGCACTTCGGCGCCGCTCTCGTCGAGCACGCGGCGGGCGGCGCGCTCGACGCGCATCCCGCCGATCTGGACGACGCCGGGGCCGCCGCCCGCCCCGGCCGGCGCGCCGCCCGCCGCGCCCAGGGCGGCGCCCCGGCGAACCAGGGCGCGCACGCGCACGAGCAGCTCGCGCAGGCGGTACGGCTTCTTCAGGTAGTCGTCGGCGCCGGCGTCGAAGCCGCGCACCAGATCGTCTTCGAGGGTGCGAGCGGTGAGCATCAACACGCAGGGCGCGGGCGTGCCCGCTGCCGAGGCGCGGCGCTTCAGCTCGCTGCACAACGTGTAGCCGTCTCCGTCGGGCAGCATGACGTCGAGGATGATGACGTCGAACGAGGCCGACGCGAGCATGCTCTCGGCGCCGGCGACGTCGGCGGCGGCGGCCACGGAGTAGCCCTCGTCGCGCAGCACGTCGGCGAGCGTGAGCCGCAGGTTCTCGTCGTCCTCGACGAGGAGCACCCTGCCCGGTTGGTCCTGCGGCGTCGCCAACTCGATTTCCTCCGCGCCACGAGGCCGGCCCGCTCAGCCCGGCAGCGTCAGGACGAACTTTGATCCGTCGGGGCCCGTCGAGGCAAGCGCGACGTCCCCGCCGTGCGCCCTCGCGATCTGCCGGCAGAGCGCGAGGCCGAGCCCGGTGCCCCGAGACGGAGCGCGCGCCCCGCGCTCGAACTCGCGGAAAATGCGCTCGCGGTCGGCCTCGGCGACGCCGGGCCCGTCGTCCTCGACGACGACGCTGGCGCCCGCGGGGCCGCCGGCGACCCGCACGCGCACGCGCTTGTCCGCGCGCGGGTTGTGCTGCCACGCGTTGCGCACGAGGTTCGTGACCACGAGCTGGAGCAGCTCGAGGTCGCCGCTGACGTCCACGTCGCCGTCGACGTCCACCGTGACCACCGCGTTCCCGTCGGCGCGCGCGCGCGTCGCCGCCTCCGCCGCCACCTCCGCCAGCGAGACACGGTCCCGGTGCGGCACCAGGCGGCCCCGCTCGAGCCGCGAGAAGGACAGGATGTTTTCAACGAGGAAGTCGAGGCCGTCGACGTCGCGCTCCAGGCGCGCGAGCTTCTCGCGCGCTTTGTCGTCGCTCGAGCGGGCGAGCATGGACTCGACGAGGAGCCGCATGGACGCGAGCGGCGTCCGCAGCTCGTGCGAGACCGCCGCCACGAAGCCCGAGCGCAGCTCGTCGTAGCGGCGGCGACGGCGGCGGTCGACGACGACCCCGGCGGCGAGCGCGCCCGCCATCGCCGTCATGAGCCCGAGGAGCCCGCCCTTGAGCCGGAAGCGCGCGGCGGCGGACGCGGCGACGGCGTCGAGGCGCGGGCTCTCGAGCGCGACCGGCACGTCCTCGAGCGCGACGCGCGCTCCCGTCGGGTGGCCGCCGCCCGCGCCCGCCGGTGCGCCGAGGTCGAGCGTGACGGCGTCGCCGGTGGTGAGCAGCGAGCGCCCGCGCAGGTCGGCCGCGATGTCGCGCGACAGGCGCGCGGCGTCGAGGAGCGCCCCGCGCCCGGCGCCGTCGCCGGTCGGCTCGAAGTAGAGCGCGCGCCCCCCCGCGACGGCGACGACGCCCGCGCGCGCGTAGGCGACGGCCGCGCCGGCAGCGGGCCGCTCGACCGCGGCGGTGAGATCGACGGCGGCCAGGACGGCGTCCGCGGGCGCCGCGGGCTCCCGCCAGCGATCGCGAAAGCGCGCGCAGTCGACGCCGGCGTCCCGGCAGAGCTGCAGGAGCGCCGCGGCGAAGCGCTCGGCGCCGGCGGCCGAGAGCTGGCCCTTGTCGCGCGCGTTCAAGACGTCGACGGCGACGGGGACGATGCGCGCCGCGCCCACCGCTCTCCCCTCGATGAGGAGCGCGCGCACGAGGGCGGGGTCGGCGTTCCCGCTCTTCACGAGCGCCTTCGCCACCACCAGCGCCGCGGCCCCGCTGGTCGACGACGTCCAGCGCTCCTGCGCGCGCGCCTCGAGGAACGTCCGCACCGCCCGCTCGAGATCGTCGTCATCGCCCGCGTCGCGCACGGCGAAGGCGAGCGTTGCCGCGGTGCCCGCGAGGGCGCCGCCCTTCGCCGCCGTCGGCGTGTGCGCCGCGTCGAGGCCGGCATCGAAGAGCGCCTCGGCCGCCGTCGGCGACGGCGACGGCGCCGCGCGCGGACGGGGCAACACCGGCGCGCCGTCGGCGACGAGCACCAAATCCTCGTCGGGTGCGAGCCGATCGGCCTCGATGGCCCGCGCGCGCGCCTCGAAGTCGGCGAGCTTGGCGTCGATCCGGCCGCGAAGCTCCGAGCGCGCGGCGTCGACGATCAAGCGCCGCTGGTCCGCCACCGCCGCCACCGCCGCGTCGCGCTCGTCGACGAACTCCCGCCACAGGGCGAGGTCCGCGGCGAAGACGGCGACGAGCACCGCAGCGACGACGGCGGGGACGAGCCAGCGCTTCACGGGCGCTTCAAGACCGGCAGCGAGTCGAAGTCCATGGTGGCCACGGGCTGCTCGCCCTCGTACCGATCGCCGCGCCTGTCGAGCGCGCGCGCCTTGTCGATGAGCGAGCCGAGCTCGGCGACGTCGGGCCGCGCGCGCAGGTCGGCGGGGAGCGTGTTCCAGAGCGCCTTGACGTCGTCGTACGACAGCGTGCGCGCCCAATACGACAGCCGCAGCTTCTCGGCGAACGACGAGCTCACCAGCGCCAGCCGCGACATCGGCGACGCCGCCCTGATGCTCTTTCGCACCAGCCGCGTGGTCAGCTCGTTTTCGATGAGCTTCGACACGTCGCTGCCGGGCGCCTTCGCGCGGATGCGCAGCCAGCCGAAGCGGTCGGCGCCCGGCTTGAGCTTCACCTCGTACAGCGCCGTGACCTCGTGGCCGGCGCCGATCTCACCCGCGTCGACCTTGTCGTCGGCGAAGTCGCGCTTTCGCAGCTTGCGGTTCTCGAAGCCGATGAGGCGGTAGCGCTCGACGGAATTCTTGTCGAGCTCCACCTGGATCTTGACGTCCTTGGCGATGTTCACGAGCTCACCGCCGAGGTTCTCGACGAAGATCTTCTTCGCCTCCGCGAGCCGGTCGACGTAGGCGTACCTGCCCTGCCCCTTCACCGCGAGCTTCTCCATGAGCACGTCGTTGTAGTTGCCCATCCCGAAGCCCACGGTGGACAGCTCCACGCCGCGCTGCGCCTCCTTGCTCACCGTGGCGAAGATGCCGTCCGCGTCGACGACGCCGTTGTTGGCGACGCCGTCGCTGCACACCACCAGGCGGCTCACCACGCCCTTTTCGTGCGGCCGCGCGTGGAGCCCGCGCTGGGCCACCTCGTAGCCGAGCAGGATGCCCGCCTGCGCGTTGGTGGAGCCCTCGGGGTGCAGGCGCCGCAGCGCCTCCTTGATGCGCCCCTTCTCGGCGCCGCTCGCCGGCTCGAGGGCCACGCGCGCGAAGTCACCATAGGTGACGATGGAGACGGTGTCGTCCTCTCGCAGCTTGTCGACGAGGACCCCGAGCGCGCCCTTCACGAGCTCGAGGCGGCTGCCCATGTCCATCGAGCCGGAGACGTCGACGACGAACACCAGGTTCGCCGGCGGGCGGTCCTTGTCCGGCACGACGCGGCCGCGCAGGCCGAGGAGGAGCACGTGATAGCCCTTGCGGTTCGGCGACGGGAACGCCTCGGCGACGACGGAGAAAGGCGCCCCCGCCTCGGCGGTGGGCGGCGGGTAGTCGTAGCGGAACGAGTTGACGAATTCCTCGACGCGCACCGCCGCCGGGTCGGGCAACCGGCCTTCGCTCAGCATGGCGCGCGCAATGGAGTAGCTGGCGGTGTCGACGTCGACCGAGAACGTGGAGAACGGCTCCTCGGCGGTGTCGACCGTGGGGTTCACGCCGTAGTGCTGAAAGATCGAGTCCACCGGCGCCTCGCCGCCGACGACGCGCAGCTCGCCGAAGTCGCCGTTGTCGTTCGACTTGACGGACGCGCCGTCGGGTTTCACGAGGTCACCGTCGATGTTCTTGTCCTCGAACCGGTGGTCCGCGGTCGCCTGCATGTCGGCGGACGGCGCGGCGGACGGCATCTCTTCGGCCGGCGAGGGCGCCGCGTCCGCCGCCGGCGCATCGGAGTCGCGCGAGGCTTTGCGCGCGGAGGCGCACGCGGCGACGACGCCGAGGCCGGCGAGGGCCGCGACCACGAGGACGGCGCGGGTGCTCGAGCGACGCATCAGTGCACCAGCGCGACGGCGCGACCGTCGTCCTCGCCGCCGTGGCTGCCGACGGCGGCGGACGCGAGGGCCGCGGGGCGCGCCGCGGCGAGCTTGTTCATCTGGTCGACGACGTCCTGGCCGATCTTCTTGGTGGCGGCGGCGAGGAGCTTCTCCTTGAGCTCGCGCTGCTTGCGCTCGGTGTCCAGCACGTTGTCCTCCTTCTTGTCCTTCACGCGCTCGAAGGTGGTGAACAGGATGGTGCCGCTCTTCACGTCGAAGAGCGTGGCCTCGAGCACCCCTTCGGACTCGAGGACGTTGGCGGGCAGGATCATCTCACCGACGCCCGTCGCCCACGACCACGCCCAGCCGCTCGCGTAGACGCGGTCGACGAAGCGGTGGCGGTACAGGAGGAGATAGTCGCAGCGGTAGCGCGCCGCGAGCTCGCGCAGCCCGGCGATGGAGCCGGTGGCGGGGAAGTCGGTGGACACCTCGCTGACCAGCTCGAACAGCCCCGTGTCGTCGAGTGTCTTGGCGAGCGCGCCGGGCACGCTCACCGTCGGGATGTCTTCGTCGGCGCCGTAGCCGTCGCTCACCGGGACCACGCCGAGGCGCGACTTCTCCTCGAGGAAGACCGGCGCCGCCAGGATCTTCTTGAGGTCGTCCTCGCTGAGCGCGCCCATGGCGTCGCGCGTGAAGTGGTTGTCGACGAGCAGCTCGGGCGCCTTGGGCGCCGCCGCGGTGGTGTCGGTGGCGGGGGCGAACAGCCGCGGCATCTGCACCGCCTTTTGCGCGGCGGCGCACCCCGCGAGGGCGGCGGCGAGGGGCAGCAGGGCGAGCGCGTTCTTGATGGGTGTCATGTCGGTCCTCCAGTGTCCCCACTGTCGCCGCCGCGCGTCGAGCCCGGGCCACCGGGCCGTCAGCGGATGTTCACGGTTTCGTCACGAGCGGTGCGCTCCGTCACGGGCTCGCCCGGGCGAGGGCCGCGCGCTACCGTCGTCGGCCGCGGAGGTCTTACTTGCGACATCTCGCCGTCCTCATCTTGCTCGCTGCACCCGCCGCCGCCGCGGCCCCCCAAATTGCGCTGCCCACGCTGACGCCGCCCGTCGACTTCGCCAAGGTCGCGGCCGGACCGCCGCTCGCGGCGGGCGCGCTCGCCGCCGTCCCATGCAAGACGATCCCCGGGGCCACGTACCGCGCCGTCGGCCGCGTCGCCGTTCCCCCGGAGCGAGGGGTCGATCTGGTCGTCTTCGAGGAGCAGACGCAGTCGCTCACGCGCCGCCGGCTGATGATCGTGAGCACGGAGCACGGGGGCTGCGCCGGTGAGATCGACGTCCTCCGCCGCGGGCATGGCGACGATCTCTCGGCGACATTCACCAAGCACGCCAACATCAAGCGAATCGTCACGAACGCCGAGGGCAAGCTGCAGGAGGTGCGCAGCTTCGACAACGACGGCAACACGCCGCTCATCGACGGCCTCGAGACCTTCAACGCGGCTTCCTTCAAGAAGACCGACAAGGCCTGGATGAAGTCGTACCTGCGCGAGCTGTTCGGCGACGGCAAGCGCGGCGTCGCGCTCGACGGTGTCACGCGCGAGAAGGGGCATTGGCGTCACGGGGGCTGCGACACCATCGGGTGGGTGACGCTGTACCTGGCGCCCGAGGCGGGGAACACCTTGCACGCGGGCCACGACGCGCTCTTCCCCGCCGTCGAGACGTCGTATGAGGACACCTTCGAGGCGGAGGTGACCGCGCTCGACGTCGCGGACCACGGACGAACGTTGCGCTTCTCCCAAAAGCCGTTCCCCGGCGACACCGGCGTCACCACGCCGCTCACCGCCACGCACGATCCGGGGCTGCAACTGTGGCTCTTCAACTTCGGCTCCGCGCACCGCATGCCCGCGCGCGCCGCCGCCGTGCTCCCCAAGTCGGCGGCGGTCTGCGAGAGCGAAGAGGGACCCTAGTCACCGATCGAAGCGGTCGAGCAGCACCGCGACGGTCATGTCGCCGATGACGTTGGTGGCCGCGCGGCAGCGGCCGATGATCCAGTCCACCGGCAGGATCAACGGGATGACGATGCCGACGACGGGCGCGGGCAGCCCCGCCGCCGTCAGCACCAACGGGAGCGTGATGAGCCCCGCCTCGGGGATGCCGCCGATGCCGACGCCGGCGAGCACCGACGAGATGGCCACGGCCACCTGCTGCCCGACGGTGAGGTCGTAGCCGAACGCCTTGGCGACGAAGAGCGTGGCGCACGCTTCGTACAGGATGATGCCGTCATGGTTGAGGTTGGTGCCCACGCACGCCGCCAGGCGCGCCGACGCCGGCGGGATCTTCAGGTTGTCGTTCAAGCACCGCAGCGTGATGGGGAGCGTCGCCAGGCTGCTGCCCGCGGAGAGCGCGGTGACGATGGCGTCGGCGGCGCCGGCGAAGAACTTCAACGGCGAGCGACGCGCGACGACGGCGAGGAGGAAGCTGTAATAGACGACCGCCTGAATGGCGAGCCCGAGCACCATGGTGCCGAGGAACGGCAACAGCCCGAGCAACACCTGCCAGCCCGCCTTGCCCACGACGGCGGCGGCGACGCCGAGGACGGCGAACGGGACGAGCTGCACCAGCCACGCGAGCAATTGGCTGAACATCGCGAGCGCGGCGTGGACGAAGTCCTCGATGAGCTGGACGCCGCGCCGCGCCTGCTCGGTGCCACGCGCGCGCACGGCGCGCAGCGCGACGCCGAACAGCAGCGCGAGGAGAACGATGGAGACCACCGCGTTTTTCTGGAACGGATCGACGAGGTTCTTGGGCACGTAGCCCATCACGTTCTGCAGCGGGTCGAGCGTGTGCTCCCTGGCCTTCTTCACCACCTCCTCGGCGTGCCCGCCGTCGGGGGCCGCCATGGCGGCCTTGGGCACCGGCGCGCTCGCCGTCGGCGGCGCGCTCGCTGCGGCCGGGTCGGCGGCGGCGTGCTCGTGGACGAGCGCAGAGGCCCCCTCGAACGCGCCCTCGCCGCTGTTGAGCGCGTGGGCGAGGCCGAGGCCGACGAAGGTGGCGACGGCGGCGTTGACGATGCTGATGCCGAGGAGCTGGGCGCCCTTCTTGCCGGGGATGTTGGTGCGCAGCAGCGCGTCGAGGATGGCGACGAGGATGAGCGGCGCCGCCAGCGTCTTCAACATGCGGATGACGAGCATGCCGAGGTCGCCGAGCGTCCCCGTGCCCTTGGTGCCGAACGCGATGCCGAGCGCCACGCCGATGCCGACGCCGATCAAGACGCGCGCCGCGAGCGGCAGCCGGGGGCGCCGGGCGGGCGCGGTGGGCGGGGACGCCGGAGCGGTGGACGCGTCGTCGCTCATCGGGGTCATCGTAAAGCATCCGCCCCGCGCGCGCGTCACCGGCCGCGCCGGCGAGCGGTCAAGCCGCGAGCGAGACGACGCCGCGGCGCAACAGATCCTGCACGATGCGGTCGATGACGACGACCTCGTGATCGTCGCCGGCGATCAGCTCGCGCGGCGACGCGCCGGCGGCGAGCGCGTTGGCGACGTCGACGGCGACCCCCGACGAGCGCCGCGCCCACGTGGACATGCGCCGCTCGTCGAACGCGAGCCTGCCGGCGAGCGACAGCAAGTGCTCGCGCATCCGCGCCCGCCTCGCGTTCAGCTCGTCACACAGCTCGGCGGCCAGCTCGCCCCACGACACGCCGGGCGAGCAGCCCTCCGGCGCCGACAGCGGCGACGATCCGTCGTCGACGGCGGCGCCGGCGGGGTCGGTGGGGTCGGCGATCGTCTCGTCGCCCTCGACCACGTCGAAGGAGAAGGGCGCCTCGCGCACCTCGAGCAGCGACAGCAACGCCTCGCGATCCTCGAGCGCTCCGCCGAGGGACCGCGCGGACGCGCGGGCGATGACGCCGTCGTCGAAGACCACGCTCCACGACGAGGTCGCGTCGTCCACGGTGAGCACCCCGCACACGCCGGCATCGCACGCGGCATGGAGCAGCGGCTGCACGCCGACATCGGACAGCGGGCCCCACACGCCGACCGGCAGCGCCGCGAGGATGCCGAAGCGACGCGCGAGCACGGCGTCGACGGCTTCGATGACGATGGCGCTGCGCCCGCCCTTCAGCAGGAAGCCGTCGGCGTCGACGCCCACGCGCGCGAGCTCGTCGAGCCCGCCCTGGTCGGCGCTCATCAGGATCAGCTTGGCGTCGGCGGTGCGCGCGTCATCGCGGAGCGCCGCCAAAACGCCCCACCCGTCGACGTCCGGCATCATCACGTCGATGAGCACCGCGTCCACGCGTCCTCCACGCGCCGCCGCCAGCGCCCCCGCGCCGTCCCCGGCGGCGTGTACGACGTAGCCCACCGACTCCAGGCGTTGGCGGTAGAGCCTGCGCAAGGCGGGGTCGTCATCGACGACGAGGACGGTCGCGTGGCGCCGGGTGGGAGGAGGGGAGGCGAGGTCGGCGAGCGCGGTCTGGTCGGTCATGACCCCGCCGTCTGCAAAGCGTGTGCAAGCGCCCCCCGTCGTGGGGGCGCGCCGCGTGCCGGGCACAGCGCCCGGCGCGTGGTGGCTCGCACCGAGGTCGTGTGCGCTCTCGCGCATGCAGGGCCCACGACGGACCCGTCAGCGCGACGCGGATCCGGGCTCGGCAAGGACGGGGCGCGCGCCGCGCAGGTGGTCGACGCACGAGGACAGCCCGTCGAGGGTCAGCTCGAACATGGGGAACACCCGCCGGATGAGCGAGACCGTCGGCGCGTTCCAGACCCGCTTGGGCTCGGGGTTCAGCCACGCCGACGCCTTGGGCTTGCCGGCGATGCGCTTGAGCCAGTCGAGGCCCGACACGCGCCCCGTGGTCGACTGCCAGTAGATCCCGCCGTTTTCGTGCGTCAGCTCGTACGGCCCCATCCACGCGTCGCCGACGAGCACCACGGTCCACGTGCGGTCGATCTGCTTGAGGACGTCCTCCGTGCGCGGGCCCGCGTAGCGCGTGATGTCGGTGTAGAGCCGCTCGTAGACGCAGTTGTGGAAGAAGTAGTGCTGAAACGCGGCGAAGTGCGACGCCTGATGCGCCGCCGAGAAGATGCGCTCGCACACGTCGGCGTAGGGATCCATCGAGCCGCCGACGTCCATCAGCAACAGCAGCTTCACGCGGTTCTTCCTCGGGGGCCGCATGACGAGCTCGATCTCGCCGGCGTTCTTGGCGGCCTTGTCGACCGTCTCGTCGACGTCGAGCTCCTCCGGCCCCTGCTCACGCGCCAGCCGGCGCAAGCGGCGCAGGGCGGAGCCGATCTGCCGCGTGTCGAGCACGCGGTCGCCGCGCAGGTTCTCGAAGCGACGCTCCTCGGCGACCTGCACGGCGCTGCGGCCGCCGCCGGCGCCGACGCCCACGCCCGAGGGGTGCTGCCCGCCGTGGCCGAAGGGCGACGTGCCGCCTGTGCCGACGAAGCGGTCGCCGCCGTCATGGCGCTCCCGCTGCGTGCGCAGCCGCTCCTCGAAGCGCGTGCGCAACGTGTCGAGGTCCATCCCCTCGAGCGCGCGCCGCTCCTCGTCGGACAAGTCGCGCGGCATCACGGGGTCCTCGAGCCACTCGAGCACCGCCGCGTCGACGTCGACGAATTGCTCGTCGACGCCGCCGAAGAAGGCGGCGAAGGCGCGGTCGTAGAGGTCGTATTGCGCCTCGCGCTTCACCACGAGCGAGCGGCACAGGTGATAGAAGACGGCGAGGCTCGCGCGGTCGTGGCCGCGCGCGAGCGCCGCCGTGACGGCGAGCCACTCCGTCAGCCCGACCTTCAGGCCCACGCTGCGCAGGTGGAAGAAGAAGCCGGTGAACATCGTCGCCCCTGTGCCGGCGGCGCTACTGCCGCACCGCGCGCAGCTTGCCGGTGCGCACGTTGATGAGCGCCTCGACGTCGCTCTCCTTCTTCAACAACAGGCCGACGAAGGGCATCTCCTGCTCGAGCCGCTCGACCGGGATGCCCGCGCGGCGGAGCGCCGCGATCCAGTCGATGAGCTCCGACGTGGACGGGCGCTTGCGCACGTCGGGCTGCTTGCGCAGCCAGTAGAAGCGAACGAGCGCCGTACTCAAGAGCTTGTCTTCGACGTCGGGGTGATGCACGTGCACGATGTCGCGCATGAGCTCCTCGTCGGGGAACGCGATCCAGTGAAACACGCATCGCCGCAGGAACGCGTCCGGCAGCTCCTTTTCGTTGTTGGACGTGATGATGACGATGGGGCGCTTGTGCGCCGTGACGGTCTCACCGGTCTCGTCGACGGTGAAGCTCATGCGATCGAGCTCGTGCAGGAGATCGTTCGGGAACTCCATGTCGGCCTTGTCGATCTCATCGATGAGCAACACCACGCGCTCGGCGGCGAGGAACGCGCGCCCGACGGGGCCGTACTTGATGTAAAGACGGATGTCGCGCACGTCCCGGTCACCGAAGCGCGCGTCGTTCAATCGCTGGACGGTGTCATAGACGTAGAGGCCGTCCTTGGCCTTGGACGTCGACTTGACGTTCCACACGAGGAGCTCCGCGCCCAGGCTCTCCGCCACCGCCTCCGCCAGACGCGTCTTGCCCGTGCCCGGCTCGCCCTTGATGAGGAGGGGCTTTTCGAGGTCGACGGCGACGTTGACGGCGTCGCGCAGATCCTGGGACGCGAGGTACGCGCGCGTGCCTTCGAAGGTCTTTTGCACCATGGCCGGGAGCATACCGTCTCGGCCGTGCGTGCCTCAGGCCGCCGCGGGAAACGGCGCGGTCATCGACAGGGCCCGCTTGGTGAGCGCCGCCCGGGCCGCCGGGAGGTCGAGCTCGTCGGCGGTGATGTCGCGCAGCTCCTCGATGTCCAACGGGTCCATGTCCTCGTCGACGAGGACGCTGGTGTACTCGCGCGCGTGCTGGAACTGCCGCGCGAGCTCCGTGGCGCCGATGGAGCGGAAGAGCATCTCCACGCCGCGGACGTCGCGCTCCCGGCGGACCTCCATGAAGGCTCCTGCGAGGCACTCGGTCTCTTCGATGTCTTCGAGCGCGCGCGCCGCCAACAGGATCTGGCGCCAGCCGTCCGGCAACCGGCGCGCGATCTTGCCGAAGCCGACGTCGCGCGCGTCGGCGCGCTCCTCGATGACGGCAACCAGCTCCGGAATGACGTCGCCGCGCAAGGCCCGGATCTCCTCGACGGAGACCGAAGAAAATGCGTCGCGTTTGTTCATGAGGCACCCCCTCACCCCAAATCTCGCACGCTGCGCGCGAGCGGTGACGAAGAGATCAGCTTCGAGACACTCCGCCGGGCGCACGCTTGACGACCGCCGAAAAAATTGCTTGCCCACGATGAAACGAACGCGCGTGGTACCGTGCCGACATGCGCGTCGCTCTCGCCTGCGCCCTCTGCTTCGTGGCGACGGTCGCGGCCGCGTGCCGGCTCTTCGGCGTCGGCCTCGCCTGCGACACCGACCCGCAGTGCCCTCCCGGCGAACGCTGCGTCGAGGGCACCTGCGACGGCGCGGCCGCACCGCCGGACGGCGCCGAGGGCGAGGGAGAAGGAGAAGGTGAAGGTGAAGGTGAAGGAGAAGGAGAAGGTGAAGGTGAAGGTGAAGGTGAAGGTGAAGGTGAAGGTGAAGGTGAGGGCGAGTGTCCCGCGCCGCCGCCCGTCGACCCGTCGCAGTGCGACGGGCCCGGGGCGATCATCGATCGCTTCGACCAGGGCGCGCTCGACGACGAGCTCTGGGCGCGGCTGTACACCCCCGGCGTCGACGGCGCCGAGGACTTCTCGGGCGGGTTCCTCGATCTCACCGGCACCGACGCGCGCGCCATCAGCCACGCGCCCGTCATCGTCTCCAGCGGCGCCACGGTCGATGCGTTCGTCCTCGACGCCGTCGCCGCCGACGGCCACGTCGCCTTCGGCCTGCGCGCGCGGCTCAGCGCTCCGCTCGACGCGTTCATCGAGGTCGACAACGGCAAGATCCGCCTGCGCACGACCCAGGATGCGACGCTCTTCACCCCGTACGACAAGGACGTCGACTCCATCTGGAGCCTCCGCGCCGAGGGCGATCGCATCTTCGCCGAAACGCGCTCCGCCGACGGGTCCACGGCGCGCGCGCTCGGCGATCTTCCGCTCGACCCCGCGTTCGCCCGCAGTCACCTGTTCTTCGAGGTCGTGGGCGGCGGCGCCACGAGCGAGCTGAAGCTGCAGGACGTCAACGGGCGGGCGGGGAGCCAGGAGTTCTGCTCCGTCGAAGCGCTCAACGACACGTTTTGCGACGGTGCAGCGGCGCCGTTGTTCGTCGCCGTCGACCAGTCCATCAACAACGCGCCCGACGACTGCCTCATCAGCGAGGACATCGGCGTTCGCTTCCGTGTCTCGGGTGCCAGCGACGACACGAGCTGCTTCTACGCCACGCCCAACGTCTACTCCGTCACCAACCGCGCCTTCTCGGTGCGCATCAACACGAGCGACATCTTCGACGCCGGCACCTTCATCGGCGGCGCCGCCTTCGCGTTCGCCGTGCGCGATCCGCTCACCGGCCTCCCCTACGGAATGGTGGTCCGCGGCGACACCGGCGCGGGCTGCGGTCTGCTGTCGTCGCGCCTCGGCGAGCTGGAGATAGACGGCAACAACCCGAGGGCCGGCGCGTTCGGCAGCGACACACCGGGCGTCGACTTTCGCGCGGCGCGGTCGGTGCAGATCGTGATGGAGAGCGGCGCCGTCAACTGCGAGATCTTCGACGGCCAGGGCAACGAGATCTACAGCGCCCACGAGGCGGGCACGGTCGCCGTCACCGATGCCGCGTTCCTCGAGCTCGGGGTCTTCGGCTTCGACGCCTTCCAAGGCCCTGCGTCCGTGCTCGTGCTGCCGATTCCTTGAGGCTCAAGCGCGCACGAGGGTGAGCCTGGTGACCTCGCTCGTCACCCAGGTGTGGGGCAGCGGCGGTCCCCAGTAGCCGGTGCCCAGCTCAACAGATCGGCGCCGAAGCCGTGGTGAAAGCGGGTGAAGCGCAGCAGGAACGACGCCGGCCAGATGACGACGAGGAGACCCAAGGCGCCCCACGCCGCCCCGCGCGCCGGGACGGACCAGACCGCCGGGATCAAGCGCCAGCCCACGTAGAACGCGAAGCCCGCGACGATGCTCGACATGATGAGGACGAACACAGCGACCCGGCCCAACGCCACGACGAGCCTCCGATCTCCATTGTTCCGCACGGCTTCCCTCGCTTCGCTCGGTCAGAGTGCGCGCCTCCCTCCGGTCGGCCTGGAGTGAGATGCCGACCCGAGGGTGCCGTTGCAACGCCGCTTCCCCCTCGGGGCCGCCTCGGACTAGCCTCCCCGCTCAGCTTTCTGCCGGAGGAAACGTGACCAGCGATTCAAACACCACGCCGAACCCGCTCCGCCAGGGGCTCGTCGAAGACCGCCTCCCCGAGCCCTGCAGCGTCGTCATCTTCGGCGCGTCCGGCGACCTCACCAAGCGCAAGCTCGTGCCCGCTCTGTATTCGCTGGCGGCGGAGCGCCTCCTGCCCCCGTCGTTCGCCATCGTCGGCTACGCCAGAAAGCCCATCACCGACGACACCTTCCGCTCCGAGATGCGCGAGTGGTGCAACAAGTCCGCGCGCCACCGCCCGGTCGACGAGCAGCTGTGGTCGTCGTTCTCCAAGGGCCTCCACTACCAAAAGGGCGACTACGAAGACCCCGCCGCCTACAAGGCCCTCAAGGAGCGCCTCGACGCCATCGACAAGGAGCGCGGCATCCCCGGCAACCGCGTCTTTTACATCTCCACCCCACCGTCGACCTTCCCGTTGGCCGTGCAGCACCTGTCCGAGAGCGGCCTCATCAACAAGTCCGAGGACGGGCCGTTCACGCGCGTCATCATCGAGAAGCCCTTCGGCACGGACCTCGCCTCCGCCAAGGCGCTCAACGCGCACTGCTTGAAGTACCTGCGCGAAGACCAGATCTACCGCATCGATCACTACCTCGGGAAAGAGACCGTCCAGAACCTGATGGTCTTCCGCTTCGCCAACTCGCTGTTCGAGCCCCTGTGGAACAACCGCTTCGTCGAGCAGGTGCAGATCACCGGCGCCGAGGCGCTCGGCATCGAGGGCCGCGGCGGCTACTTCGACCACGCCGGCATCCTGCGCGACATGGTGCAGAACCACCTCTTCCAGGTGCTGTCCTTGACGTCGATGGAGCCGCCGGTCTCCATGAACGGCAACGACCTGCGCGACGAGAAGGTGAAGGTGCTCAAGGCCCTGCGCCCCATCCCCGACGGGCGCTTCGACGAGTACGTGGTCCGCGGTCAGTACCGCACGGGCTCCATCTCGGGCCGCAAGATCCCCAACTACCACGAGGAGACGGGCGTCACCGCGGGCTCCACGACGGAGACCTACGTCGCGCTCAAGATCTTCATCGACAACTGGCGCTGGGCCGGCGTGCCGTTCTACCTGCGCTCGGGCAAGGCCCTGGCCAAGAAGGTCACCGAGGTCGCGCTCATCTTCAAGGACGCGCCGCACCGCCTGTTCGGTGAGAAGTCCATCTCCGAGCCCAACGTCCTCGCCATCCGCATCCAGCCCGACGAGGGCATCTCCATCCGCTTCGGCTCCAAGGTGCCGGGCAACACGCTCGACATCCACCCGGTGAACATGGAGTTCCGCTACGGCACCAGCTTCGGCGCAGAGCCGCCCGAGGCGTACGAGCGCCTTCAGCTCGACTGCATGCTCGGCGACCAGTCGCTGTACACCCGCGCCGACGAGGTGGAGGCCTCGTGGAAGTGGATCTCGCGCATCCACGAGGAGTGGCGCCAGAGCTTCGCCAAGGGCATCCCCACCTACGAGGCGGGGAGCTGGGGCCCTGACGAGAGCGACGCGCTCCTGCGCCGCGGGGGCCACGTGTGGAGGCGGCCGTGAGCGCCACCGAGGAGATCACGCTCGCCAAGGACTCGAGCGTCGACATCGGCGCCATCGAGAAGGAGCTGGCGGCGTTGTGGCGAGGTGCGTCCAAGGAGCGGCACGTCACGCGCGCGTGCTCCTGGAACCTCGTCGTGCACTGCGGCGACGACGCCATCTTCGACCAGGCCAAGGCCACCGTCGACGAGGCGGTGCGCCACGTGCCCTCGCGCACCTTGATGCTGAAGCCGCGCCCCTACGCCATCGGCAAAGAGGTCGAGGCGTGGGTGAGCGCCAACTGCCAGGTGGCGCCCGGCGGCGGGAAGCTGCTGTGCACCGAGGAGATCACCGTCGAGTCGCGCGGCAAGGAGGGCGTGGAGCACCTGCCTTCGCTCATCCGCGCCCTCCAGGTCCCCGACGTGCCGACGGCGCTGTGGTGGGCGGGGCCGCCGCCGACGGATCCGAGCGCGGTGCGCATCCTCCTGTCCGGCGTCGACCGCCTCGTCTTCGACACCAACAACCTCGCGGCCGACGGCCTGCACCGGCTCGCCCACGTCGGCGGCTTGCTCGACGGGCTCACGCTCACCGACCTCAACTGGCTCCGCACGGGCTCGTTGCGCTCCGTGATCGCCAGCCTGTTCGATCCGCCCACGGGCGCCGAGCCGCTCACGCGCTTGAAGCGCGTGCGGGTCGAGGCCACGCAGAAGGGCGTGCACGCGGCAAAGCTGCTCCTCGGCTGGCTCGCGTCGCGGCTCGCCTGGGGCAGCCCCGAGCGCTCCGACGGAGAGCAGCTCGGCTGGCGTGTCCCGGTGCGCAGCGACGGCGCCGTTCGCGTCGACATCGACACCAACAAGGTGAGCACCACGCGCGACAGCGGCATCAAGTCGGTCTCCATCGAGACCAGCAAGGGCGAGCGCTACTCCCTCGTCGATCAGGGCAACAGCCAGCTCGAGGCGGCGTCGCCGGGGATGGCCACGCGCACCGTGCAGGCCGTCGAGCCACGGCTCGATCAGCTCCTGGTGGCGTCGCTCGGCGCCCGCGGCCGTGACCGCCTCTACGCCGTGGCCCTTCATCGCGCGGTCGAGCTCGACAGGTAGGGCCACCGGCGCGCCGCGGTGGCGCGCGCTGCTGCGAAGCGGTTCCGATCGGCGACGCCCTTTGGAAGCGCGCGCCGCCTATCGTGATCGTCATGAAGACAAACGACCACGTCAGGCGCGCACGGGGTGCGCGCATCGCTCTCCTCGTGACCACGCTCGCCTCGGGCGCGGCGTCGGCCATGGCGCCGTCCGGGGTGGCGGACCCTCGCCCCGCGCACCACGTCGTGGACCTCACCGGCACCCTCGGGCCCGATGACGTCGCCGCCGTCGACGCCGCCGCCGAGCGCGCGTCTTCGAACGGTGAGCTCCTGGTGGTGGTGGTGCCCTCCGTCGACGGCGTGGACGCGCGCGGGTGGACAACGGAGCTCTTCAACCGCCTCGGCGTCGATGCCACGAGCCGCAACCGCGGCGTCGTGTTGATGGCCGCGCTCGAGGACCGCGACGCCGAGATCGTCGTCGGCGACGGCTACGACGCGTCCGCCGCCACGCGGCTCACCGATCACATCATGAGCGACGTTGTCGTCGCGCACTTCAAGAGCGGCGACGCCCGCGGCGCCATCGTCTCCGGCGCGGAGGCCCTGGCCGACGACGTCGTCGTCGCTCGCCCGCCGGAGCTGGCGGCGCCCGCGCGCGCCGCCGCCGACGACGACGCCGACGACGACGACGGCAACCCGTTGTTCGCGATCTTCGCCGGCCTCGGCGGCGTCACGCTCCTCATCCTCGCGTTCGCCGCTTTCGTCGCGTTCCTCGCCCGGGGCAGCACCGGCTCGTCGAGCTCCGGCTCGTCGTGGTCGAACAGCACGTCGTCTTCGTTCGACAGCGGCTCGTCGTCGTTCAGCAGCGGCTCGTCCGGGAGCGGCAGCTCCGGCCACTGGTAGGGGCGGCCCATCGGCGGCGCGGCGGGATTGGCTCGAGACACCCCGGTGCTCTCGTGACACAGTCCGCCGCCATGAACCGCCATGTCTTCGCCTCCACCGACGCGCTCGCCGCAGAGCTCGTGCATCTCTCCGTCGACGCCGCCGCTGCCGCCGTGAAGGAGCGCGGCCTGTTCAGCCTCGCTCTCACGGGCGGCTCCGCGGCGGAGAAGCTCTATCCGGTGCTCGCGCAGGCGCCCTTGCCCTGGGACAAGGTGCACGTGTTCTTCGGCGACGAGCGCTGCGTCCCACCCGCGCACGCCGACAGCAACTTCAAGCTCGCCGAGGACACCTTCCTGCGGCGCGTGGGGATCCCGGCGGCGAACGTGCACCGCATGCGCGGCGAGGACGCGCCGGCGAAGGCCGCGGCGGCGTACGCCGAGGAGCTCCTGCGCGTCACCGGCGACGGCACCCTCGACGCGGTGCACGTCGGCATGGGGCCCGACGGCCACATCTGCTCGCTCTTCCCCGGCCACGCGCTGCTGTCGTCTCAAAAGCTCGTCGACTCGCTCACCGACTCGCCCAAGCCGCCGCCGTCCCGGGTGACGTTCACCCTTCCGCTGTTGAAGAAGGCGCGCGCGCTGTGGTTCCTCGTGATGGGCCAGAACAAGGCCGACGCCGTCAAGGCCGCCGTGCTCGACGCGTCGTCGGCGCTGCCGGCGGCGCTGGCGGCGCGCGGCAACGACCACACCACGTGGCTCCTCGACACCGCCGCGGCCACGCACCTCAAGAGCGGCTGATCCTCAGCGCGCCGCCACCGGGACCTTCGCGATCCGTCCCCACGCGACGAACGCGCACAGGACGACGAGGACCACGGGGACGACGGCGCCCGGCTCGCCGAGGACGAGGTGCGTGACGAACGCGCCCGCCATCAGCGCCGCGAGGCAGATCGCCGCCACCGGCGTCAGCGCCGGCTTGATGCGCAGCGCGGCCGGCAGCAGCAGCCCGAGCGCGCCGAGTACCTCGGCGGCGCCGATGACGCGGGTGAGCACCCCGAAGTGCACGACGAACGCCATCTTCTGCGCGAGCTCGTCGAGGGGTGTCACGAGCTTCATCAACCCGCTCCCCAGGAAAGCGAGGGCCAGCAAGGCGGACACGATCCATACGGCGATCTTCACGAGGGCCTCCATTCGGACCATGGTCCGATTCGCGAGAACGACCGGCGTTGCGCCCGGATCCGGCGGCGCCGTGCTGCGTTGACCCCCGGGGGACGGCCGGGCTACTCCCCCCCATCCAACCGAACCCTGGGAGATCTCCATGGCGCTTTCAAAGCCCGAACCCAATTCCGCCGACGTCGGCCTCGTCGGCCTCGCCGTGATGGGCCAGAACTTCGTGCTCAACATGGCCGACCACGGCTTCAAGGTCGCCGTCTACAACCGCACCACCAAGACCACCGAGGGGTTCATCGACAACAACCCGCCCAAGGTCTTCGGCGACACCGGCGGCGCCCTCATCCCCGCCGCGGAGCTCAAGGACTTCGTCGCGTCCATCAAGAAGCCGCGCCGCGTGGTCATCCTCGTCAAGGCGGGCGGCCCCACCGACGCCGTCATCAACAGCCTCGTGCCGCTGCTCGACAAGGGCGACGTCATCGTCGACGGGGGCAACGCGCTGTACACCGACACCATCCGCCGCGAGAAGGAGCTCGGTGAAAAGGGCTTGCTCTTCGTCGGCTCCGGCGTGTCCGGCGGCGAGGAGGGCGCGCGCTTCGGCCCGTCGCTCATGCCGGGCGGCAAGCCCGAGGCGTGGGAGCACCTCAAGCCCGTGTGGATGGCGTGCGCGGCCAAGGTCGACGAGAAGACCGGCAAGCCCCTCGAGGGCGCGGCGCCCGGCAAGCCCATCAAGGGCGGGGTCGCCTGCACCACGTACCTCGGCCCCGACGGCGCCGGCCACTTCGTGAAGATGGTGCACAACGGCATCGAGTACGCCGACATGCAGCTCATCTGCGAGGCGTACGACATCCTGCACAACTCGCTCGGCAAGTCCCCCGAGGAGTGCAGCAAGATCTTCAAGGAGTGGAACCAGGGCGACCTCGACTCCTTCCTCATCGAGATCAGCGCCGACGTGCTCCAGCAGAAGGATCCCGTCACCGGCAAGCCCTTCGTCGACGTCGTCCTCGACGCCGCCGGCCAGAAGGGCACGGGCAAGTGGACCAGCGAGGCCGCGCTCGACCTCGGCATCCCGGCGGGCTCCATCGCCGAGGCCGTGTTCGCGCGCTGCATCTCCGCGCTCAAGGACGAGCGCGTGCACGCCTCCAAGATGCTGAAGGGCCCCAAGGACCTCGGCAAGAGCATCGACGTCACCGTCGACGCCGTGCGTGACGCGCTGTACTGCTCGAAGCTCTGCGCCTACGCCCAGGGCTTCGCGCTGTACGCGGAGGCCTCCAAGCACTTCAAGTGGAACCTCAACCTCGCGGCCATCGCGCAGATCTTCCGCGGCGGATGCATCATCCGCGCGCGCTTCCTCCAGAAGATCACCGACGCGTACGAGAAGAACCCGAAGCTCGAAAACCTCCTGCTCGATCCGTACTTCGCGGAGCAGGTGGAGAAGGCGCAGCACAACTGGCGCAAGATCGTCGCGCGCGCCGCGCTCGACGGTACGCCGGCGCCGGCGTTCTCTTCGGCGCTGTCGTACTTCGACAGCTATCGCTCGGAGAGGCTGCCCGCGAGCCTCCTGCAGGCGCAGCGCGACTTCTTCGGCGCGCACACCTACGAGCGCGTGGATGCGCCCCGCGGCCAGTTCTTCCACATCGACTGGCCGGATCCGAAGCGCCCGCAGCTCAAGTCGACCGAGCTCGGCATGAGCCGCTGACCCCGTGGGCGGCCGCGCGCGCGCTGCGCGCTCGTTCGTCATCGGCGCCGTCGCGATGCTCGCCCTCCTGGGCGGGTGCGCGACGGCGCCGTTTTATCGGCCCATGGGGCCGCCCATGGACAACGACGTCGTCGAGTGCGGCATCGGCGCGCACGCGGACTTCGGCAGCGACCAGATGGGAGTCGGCACCGCCGGGTGGCTGCAGGCGCAGGTGCTGCCCGACTTCGAGCTCGTCCTGCGCGGGCACGGCACGGACTTCTTTTCGTATGCCGGCACCGGACAGCCCTTCGACGACGTCCTGTTCGGCGGCAGCGCCGGCATCCGCGGCATCTATCACTTCTCGCCGACGCTGCTCCTCGGCGGCGAGGCGCTCGTGGACTACGAGCAGCGCACGGGCCCCGAGCACGAGCAGCTCGTCAGCGGCATCGTCGGCATCCCCGTCGCCGAGGCGGCCACGCCGGACCTCTGGGTCTACACGGACATCTCGCTGGGGATCGCGGTGCCGCTGAACCGCGATGCGGCCGTGCCGTTCTTTGGCTTCCAAGAGATTCCGCTCGGCGTCGCGTGGCGCGCGACGCCATGGCTGCTCGTCGTCGGTGAAGGCGGGGTCTCGTTGCCCGTCAACGGCGGATACGTTGGTGTCGCGGCGGCATTCCGTCTGTAGTGCAAGCAATCGCGCACTGTCTCAGCATGGGCATGCAAGTGAATCTGCGCCGTACACTCGGCGCATGCGCATGACCAAAAGTTCGTTGCTGGGCGCGTCGCTCTTTCTGATCGGGATCGCACCCCAGGCGTGCGATTGCGGGCAGCCGACTGGAGCGGTGGGCTCCGACTGCACCGCGGCGGGGGACTGCAACGCGGGCCTCGACTGCGTCTCGGGCGTCTGCGCCCAACCGAGCGAGGGAGAAGGAGAAGGAGAAGGAGAAGGAGAAGGAGAAGGCGAGGGCGAGGGCGAAGGCGAAGGCGGGCCGTGCGCCACCGACACCGACTGCCTCAACGGCCAGGTCTGCGACACGGGCACCGGCACCTGCATCGACGGGCCGTGCGCCGTCGACACCGACTGCGTGGCAGGCCAGGTCTGTGACGCCGCCAGCGGCACCTGCACCGCGCTCCGCTGCACCACCGACGCCGACTGCGGCGGCGGCCAGGTCTGCGACGGCAACAACACCTGCGTCGGCACCGGCTGCACCACCGCCGACGACTGCGGCGCCGGCCGGGTCTGCGACAACGGCACCTGCGCGGGCGCGCCCTGCACCACCGACACCGACTGCGGCGCCGGCCAGCTCTGTTTCTCCGACGGCACGTGCGGCAACAGCCCGATCCAGGATCCCTACCAGGCCTTCTGCCTCGGCACCGGCAGCGTCGTCGGTATCGGCGGCATCGGCCAGACCAACCTCTGCCTCGGCGACATCGCGACCGACACGTTCCAGTTCGGCTTTTGTGCGTGCAGCGACGTCAACGCCGACGGCTCCCAGGTGCATGTCGACTCGTTCAACTCGGCGAACGGCCCGTACCAGGCCAACGACAGCCTCGACGGCAATTTCGGCGTCAACGGCCAGTGCCTGCTGAACACCCAGATGGACGTGCGCGGCTCGATGATCGTCGGGGAGGGCGACGTGAGCTTCGTGAACGGCGGCAACAACAACGTGTCCGTCGACTTCTACGCCTTCGGCAACGCCGACGGCGCCAACGGCGTCCCCGTCGGTCACGACGGCTACATCGGGGGCAGCATTCGGGGCTTCCAGATCGCGAACAACCTGTTCATCACCAACCCGGCGAACGTCTCGCAGACCTCGGTGACGGGCGCCACCACGCAGCTCGACATCCCGCAGGTCGACCCGTGCCCGTGCGCCGACAACGAGAAGCTCGACATCCCCGGCATTGTCGCGTTCGGCGCCGACCACAACGACAACGCCGTGTTCGCCGACGCCAACGCCACGCCGCCGGTGCCCGCCCTCGATCCCGACATCTGGGCCTCGGGCCAGACCGGACCGTCCACCCTCACATTGCCGTGCGGGCGCTTCTATATCCACGGCATCGACCAGGGGCAGAGCCTGACCATCCACGCCACGGACCGCACCGTGCTATTCGTCGACGGCAACTTCAAAGCGGGCGGCCTCAACGTGCAGCTCGACAACGGCGCCGAGGTCGACATCTTCGTCACCGGCGACCTGTCCTTCCAGTCCTCCAACAACGTCGGCGACACGGCGCACCCGTCCGCGGTGCGCACCTACGTCAACGGCCAGCTCGCCGTGCAGGCGAACACCACCTTCGGCGGCCTCGTCTACGCGCCCAACGCCGACGTCGTGTTCGGCGCCCACCTCGAGATCTTCGGCGCGCTCTTCGTCAACAGCGCGCAGTTCTCCGGTGAGACCGAGATCCACTTCGACTCCAACGTCCGCGAGGCCGCGCAGGAGTGCGGCGAGGGCGAGGGCGAGGGTGAAGGCGAAGGCGAAGGCGAAGGCGAGGGCGAGGGCGAGGGCGAAGGAGAGGGCGAAGGCGAGGGCGAAGGAGAGGGCGAGGGCGAGGGCGAGGGCGAGGGCGAGGGCGAAGGAGAGGGCGACGGCTGCCTGCAGTGCGACACCGACAACCAGTGCGGGGCGCAGGCGTGCCTCGTCGACCCCGTCAACGGCAACCACTGCGGCCCCTGCCAGACCAGCCTCGACTGTTGCTTCCCGCTGATCTGCGCCAGCGACGGGAGCTGCGTCTTCGCCGGCGGCTGAGCGCGGCGCAGGTACGAGCTCGCGGCGTTCAGGCATTCCCGGCGCAGCGACGTCGTCGGCGCTACACTCGGGGGGTGGCCTGGACGCGCGCGATCCTGCACGTCGACATGGACGCGTTCTACGCGTCCGTCGAGCAGCGTGACCGGCCGGAGCTGCAGGGCCGCGCGGTGATCGTCGGCGGCGGCGGGCGCCGCGGCGTCGTCAGCTCGCCGAGCTACGAGGCGCGCAAGTTCGGCGTCAAGAGCGCCATGCCGATGTTCGCGGCGCTCAAGCTCTGCCCGCACGCCGTCGCCGTGCCGCCGCGGATGTCGCGCTACGTAAGCGTGTCCCGCGCGCTGATGAAGATCTTCGGGCGGTTCTCGCCCGATGTCGAGCCGCTGTCCCTCGACGAGGCCTTTGTCGACGTCACCGGCACGGAGGCGCTGTTCGGGTCCCCCGTCGACGTCGCGTGGAAGGTCCAGCGCGCCGTCCGCGAGGAGCTCTCGCTGTCGTGCTCCGTGGGCGTCGCCGCCAACAAGTACGTCGCCAAGGTCGCGAGCGACCTCAAGAAGCCCGCGGGCCTCGTCGTCGTCCCGGCCGGCGAGGAGCGCGCGTTCCTCGAGCCCCTGGCCCTCGAGCGCCTCTGGGGCGTGGGCCCGAAGACGGCCGAGCGCCTCCACGCGCTCGGGCTGGTCACCATCGGCGACGTCGCCCGCGCCGGCGACGACGTCCTCGTCCGCGACGTCGGCGCCGCCGTCGGCGCGCACCTCGCGGCGCTCGCGCGCGGTGAGGACGAACGGCCCGTCGAAAACGACGTCAAGGAGAAGTCGCTCGGCGCCGAGCACACGCTCGAGATCGACATCCGCGGCGCCGTCGACGTGCGCCGCGCGCTCCTCCCGCTCGTCGACAGCGTCGCCGCCGACCTGCGGACCCGCAAGCTGCGCGCGAGCGGTGTGCGCTTGAAGCTCAAGTACGCGGACTTCCGCCGGGTGTCCCGCGAGCTGAGCTTGCCGGAGCCCGCGCTCGACGCCCCCACCCTCCTCGCCGCCATCGACACGCTCATGCAGCGCGTCGACGTGAACCGGAAGATCCGCCTGGTCGGGGTCGCCTGCACGGGCCTCGTCGACGAGGACGCGCCCCGCCAGGCCAACCTCTTCGGCAACCTCGACGCGCGCGCCCCCGTCGAGAAGGCCGAGCGTCTCGGGCGCGCCGTCGACGCCATCAAGAGCAAGTTCGGCGACGAGGCCGTGCTCCGCGGCGGCGGAACCCCCTGGCGGCGGTCACCGCGAGGGGAGTAGCAGGGCGGACAGATGGAACCGAAATACGTCGCCATCCACGGGCACTTCTACCAGCCGCCGCGCGAGAACCCGTGGCTCGAGGAGATCGAGCGCGAGGACAGCGCCAACCCCTTTCACGACTGGAACGAGCGCATCGCCGAGGAGTGCTACAAGCCCAACGCCGCCGCGCGCATCCTCGACGGCGAGGGTCGCATCGCGGACCTCAAAAACAACTATGCCCACCTGAGCTTCAACTTCGGGCCCACGCTCCTGCGCTGGATGGAGCGGCACAGCCGCACTGCCTACGAGTCCATCCTCGACGCCGACCGAGGCTCGGTGGAGCGCACGCGCGGGCACGGCAACGCCATCGCGCAGGTCTACAACCACGCGATCCTCCCGCTGTGCAACGAGCGCGACAAGCACACGCAGATCCGCTGGGGCATCCGCGACTTCGAGCACCGCTTCGGCCGCAAGCCCGAGGGCATGTGGCTCGCCGAGACCGCCGTCGACCGCGACACGCTCGCCGCGCTCGCCGACAACGACATCGCCTTCACCGTCCTGTCGCCGTACCAGGCGAAGCGCTGGCGGTTCCTCGACGGGAGCCCGTGGATCCCGACCGAGCACGGCGACATCCCCACGGGCCGCGCCTATGCGTATCAGGGGCACAAGGGCCGCCCCTTCCACCTGTTCTTCTACGACGGTGGCATCGCCAAGGGCATCGCGTTCGACCAGATGCTGAGCGACTCGTCGCACCTCGCCGGCGCCATCGAGCACGCCCACCGACAGCGCGTCGGCGCCCAGGACGACGACGAGCCTTGGCTCGTGCACACCGCCACGGACGGCGAGAGCTACGGACACCACTTCGCGCACGGCGACATGGCGCTCGGCGCGGCGTTCGCAAGGCTCGAGCGCGACCCCGACGTCCGCCTCACCAACTACGCGACGTTCCTCGCGCGAAACCGGGTGCGCGCGGAGGCCGACATCCTCGACGTGAGCGCGTGGTCCTGCGCGCACGGCGTCGGCCGCTGGTCGCGCGACTGCGGCTGCCGCATCGGCGGCGGGCCGGAGTGGACGCAGCAGTGGCGCGAGCCGCTCCGCGAGGCGCTGAACATCCTGCGCGACGCCCTCGCCGAGCACTACGAGCGCGCCATGGGGGCGCTGGTCCGCGATCCATGGGCCGTGCGCGACGCGTACATCGACGTCGTGCTCGACCCGTCGCGGGCGGCCGCGTTCTCGCGAGAGCACATGCGGCGCGGCGACGTCGACGCCGAGACGCTCACGCGCTTCCTCTCGCTCCTCGAGATGCAGCGCGCGGCGCTGTTGATGTTCACGTCATGCGGCTGGTTCTTCGACGACATCAGCGGCGGCGAGTCCATCATCCTCATGAAGTACGCGGCGCGCGCGTTGGAGCTCGCGCGCGCGACCGGCGAGGACCGCGCGGAGGAGCCCTTCCTCGACATGCTCTCCCGCGCCGAGAGCAACGTCCCCGGCCCCCACGGCGAGAAGGTCGACGGGCGCATGCTGTTCGAGGAGCGCGCGCGCGCCGTCGCCGTCACCACCGACAAGGTGGTGGTCAGCCACGCGCTCCGGTCCCTGTCGGAGGGGCCCAAGCGCTCGAGCGCGCTGTACGCGTACCGCGTCACGCAGCACGAGGAGGTGCCGTTCACCAAGGGCTCCGTGCCGTGCGTGGTGGGGCGTGTCACCGTCGAGGACGCTCGCACGCTCGAGTCCGCGTCCACGATCTACGCGCTGGCGCACTTCGGAGGCACCGACTTCCGCTGCTCCACCAAGCCCTGGCACGACGACGCCCACACCCACGTCCTCGTCGAGACCATCCGCACCGCCGCCCTCGAAGGCTCCACCACGTCCATGATGCGGGCGCTCGACGAGACCTTCGGCGACCGCGCCTACGGCTTGCGCGACGCCTTCCACGACCTCCGCCAGAGCGCGGCGCGCGCCATCGGGGCCGAGAAGGTGACGGTGCTCGACGTCGTAGGCAGCGAGCTGCTCGAGAACCACCGCGCGTTGCTCCTGTCGCTGCGCGAGCTCGGGGTGCCGCTGCCCCTGCACGTCGAGGCGTTGGCGTCGCACGTCCTCTCGGTGAGCGCGGACACCCTCGTCCGCGAGCTCATCGAGGCCGGCGATCCCGAGCAAGAGCACGGGCAAGCGCCCTTCTCGAGCGCCGACATCGACTTCGCCGCGCGCGCCACGGCGTCGCGGCTGAAGGCCATCGCCGAGGAGGCGCACGCGCTCGGGCTCAAGCTCGAGCTGCCCGCCGGCGGCCACGCGCTCGGCGACGGCATCGTGCAGGCGCTGCGCGACTTCGCCGAGACCCGCGACGGCGATCGCGCCACGGCAGCGCTGCGCCTGATCGAGGCCTGTGTGCAGCTCGGCATGAGCCCGCGCTTGTGGGACGTCCAGACCGAGCACTTCCGGCTCGTGGCGCGCGCGCTCGCCGATCCCATTCTCGCTGACGCGCTGCGCGATCGGCGCGACCTCGTCGACGCCCTCGACCGCTTCGGTCACAGCACCTTCGGCCGCCGCCTCGAGCCGTGAGCCCCGTCGGATCGTGACGCCGCGCATTCGATCGCGGCGTCCTCGTCGCGCTAGGGTGGACGCGAGAGGTGTCATCCATTGTCGCACCCACCGCCGCCGTTCCGTCGCCGGCCCGCACGCTCCGATCCCGCCGGTCGCCGATCGCGTGTGGCGGTGTTCGGCCTGAGCGCGTTCAACCCGTACTCGCTCGACGCCAACGGCTGGTGCGAGCCGACCGCCAACCGCGCCGAGGCGTATGACCGCTCCGGTCCGCCCGCCGACCCACGCGCCCGCGCCGACGAGGGCGCGCGCCGCCGCGCCACGGTCGAGCGCCAACTGCGCGCGCTGAAGGAACAAGGCCCCTGCGACGTCGCCGTCGACGCGCTCTACGCGCGCTTCGCCGAGCACCCGCGCAGGGACGCCGTCGCCGCGCTCTTTCCCCCGCTCAGGGGAACGGAGCGGCGCACCGCGCTGCGCCGTGAGGTGGGGCGCGTGCGCGTGCGCAGCGCCCGCGGCGACGTCATCGACCTCGCGACCAAGGTGCGCGAGTGCTCCGCCCTGACGCCCCTCGAGTCGCACCGCATCCTCGACGCCCTCGTCGACCTGCGCCACGCCTGGAAGACGCGCGACGTCGAGGGCGCCGACATCGGCTACGAGGAGATCAACTGGCGCCACGCGTGCCAGGAGGTCGGCCAGATCCTCGACGTCGCCGAGGAAAACGGCTTGAGCGCAGGCGTGACCGAGGACGCCGTGCTCGCGTCGCTCTTCTCCGACGCCGCCAAGTTCCGCGGCAACTTCCTCACGCACCACATCGACGGCGCGGTGGCGGCGGCGCACGTGTTGCCGCGCTTCCTCGACGTCTCCAGCGAAGGCGGCCGCGCGCGCGTCGTGGCCATGTGCCAGGCCATCCTCGAGCACCAGGTGGGGCCGCCGCGCTTCATGGCCCAGATGGTGCGGATGGGCATCGAGGAGAAGCTCCGCTCCCGCGCGCCCGTCGCAGACGGGTCCAGAAGCGAGGTCGCCGCGCTCGACTCGCTGCAAAAGAAGATCGCCGACCCGCTCAACTCCAGGCACGCGCGGCTCCACCGGGACGGCTACGGCGTCCTCGACCTCGACGACCGCGAGCGCGCCTTGCTCTCGCTCGTGGACCTGCCCGACTGGTACGTGCCGCACCCGGCGACGCCGTGGTTCGTGGCGTCGAGCGCCGTCATCGACGCCGACAGCCTCGTCAACTACGTCACCCCCGACGGCGTCGGAAAGATCGTCGCCATCTGCGGTCCGGGGACGCCGTTCCACGACCCCACGGTCTTCCACTCCATCTTCTCGTGCGGCGCGTCGTTCGTCGACGCCGTGAGCGTCATGAGCGACACCGCCATGTCCGCGATGCGCCAGGGCGTTCACAAGACGCGCGCCGCCATCGACGAGGTGCGCGCGCGCGTCCTCGCGGAGCTCGACGAGGGCTGGCTGCACTTCGCCCCGGCCGAGCTGCGGCGGGTGCTGCGCGAAGAGGTCGTCGACGTCGACAAGCTCACGTCGGTCAAGCGAGACGGCGAGATCCTCGTCGATGTGCCCTGGCTGGAAAACGGCCAGCTCCCCTACTGGAGCTCACCCCTCGACTACGGCGCGGACGGCGCGGCCTTCGAGTTCGCCAAGCTCCTGCGGCGCCGGCTCGCCGATCTGTTGCGGGAGGCCTGATGGCCAGGAAGAAGCCCGGGAAGAAGCGCGCGAAGAAGTCCGCGGCGCCCGCCGCCGGCGAGGCCCCATCGGAGACGGCCGGGCGGGAGAAGAGAAAGCACCCGCGCGTCCCGCTCGAGATGCTCGTGCAGGTGAAGAGCGACTCCATCGAGGCGTTCAAGGCCATGCACGCGAAGAACCTCTCCGTCGGCGGCATGTTCATCGAGGAGGCGCCCCCGAGGCCGGTCGGCACGCAGATCTACTTCCACTTCACCGTGAAGGACGGCGGCACGCTCATCGAGGGGCTCGGCAAGGTGGTGCACGCGTCCGACAAAGGCATGGGCGTCGAGTTCGTGAGCGTGCTCGAGCCGTCGGCGTCCATCATCCGCACGCTGGTGACGCAGCGGCTCAGCACTCCGGCGGCATAGTGGCTAGGGCCGGGGCGGCCAATTCTCGTCGTCGACGGGGAACCTCGGGAAGCGCGCATCCGCGGGGATTTCGGCGTGGTCGAGGGCGTCGGGGTAGTAGACCTCCTCGAGCGTGAGCCCGAGCGCCGGCGCGGTGACGCCCGCCGTGGTGCGATCACGCGCGTCGAGCATGCGCACGACGTCGGCGGGGGAGAACCGGCCGCGGCCGACGTCGACGAGGGTGCCGGCGAGGCAGCGCACCATGTGGCGGCAAAAGGCGTTGCCGCGGACCTCGAACCCGATGGACGCAGGGTCGTCGCCGGCGCGCGAGACCTCGGCGCGCCACAGGTAACGGCGCGCGTGGGCGGCGTCGCACTGCGCGGAGCGGAAGCTCTCGAAGTCCTTCTCGCCGAGGAACACGCGCGAGGCCTCCCGCATCGCGGCGACGTCGAGCGGCTGGCGCACGTGCCACGACGTCAGGGCCTTGAACGGGTCCCGGTGGGCCGCGTTGTGGACGCGGTAGACGTAGCGCTTGCCGACCGAGTGGCGCTTGGCATCGAAGCCGTCGATGACGTCGGCGCGTACGACGCTGACGTCGTCGGGGAGCTGCGATCCGAGCGCGAGCACCATCTTGTCGACCGGCACGCGCGACGAAAACGTCGTGGAGACCACCTGTCCGCGCGCGTGGACGCCGGCGTCTGTGCGGCCGGCCGCGCGGGCGCGGACGGTGCCGGGCGGGGCGCCGGCGACGCCGCAGAGCGCGGCCTCGACGACGTCCTGGACGGTGCGGGCGCCGGCCTGGTGTTGCCACCCCTGAAAGCGCGTCCCCACGTACGCGACGACGAGTCGCCACGTGCGGGTCTCTCTCTCGGGGACGTCGTGCCTGCCCACGTCCGGATTTGCTAGCAGACCGCATGCGTTTGCCCCACGCCCCATCGCCGCGCTCCTCCCCCAATCCGGCCCGGGGGGCGCGCGCGGCATGGGAGGCGGCCCTGTGGCGCGCGCTGTGCGCCGCCTGCGCCGCGGTCGTCGTCGCCGGCTGTGCCCACGTCGACACGCGCGGGCGACAGGTGCTGCGGCTCGGGCCCCTGCGCGGCGTCGCCGTCGCGCCGGAGAGCGTGGCGCAGACGCCCGCGCCGCTCGACGCCGGCACCGACGCGCTGACCGACGACGAGCTGGCGGACATCGCGGCGCGGCTGCCGGCGGCGCTGTCGGCGGCGTTCGACCGCATGGCGCTCGAGGAGGGCGCGCGCCGCGTGGGCGTCGCCCGCATCGACGGCTGCCGGCTGCGCGCGGGCCACGGCAAGAAACAGACGGTGTACGAGGCCCGCTGCGAAGTCGCGCTGTCGACCGGCGGCGCCGACGTGGTCTCGGTGCACACGGAGGCGATCGTCATCGACCGGCCCTTCCTGCGGCCGAAGCAGGAGCCGCGGCCGGCGGCGGGAACCGTGCGCAACCCGATGCTGCACGCCGGTGACAGCGAGCGCGCGCTCGACGCCGCCCTCGACGCGGCGGCGCGCCTGATCGTGGCGGGGACGCTGCCGCCGCGCGAGGACCAGGAGGCGCGCGCGCCGGGGCCGTCGAAAGCGAAGCTCGCGTCGCTGGCGCGCTCCCGCCTCGAGAGCGCGCACGACACGCGCGACACGGTCGCCGCGCTCTTCGACCTGAGGACCGACGGCGTCCCCGCCGACGCCGCTGCCGTGCTGCCCTTCGTCGACGCGGCGGACCCCGTCGTGCGCACCGCCGCCGTCGACGCGCTCGGGGAGCTCTGTAATCCCTCGACGAGGTCGCGCCTGCTGGACCTGCGCGACGCGGCAACGACGCCACAGGCGGCGACGATGGCGCCGACGACGACGATGACGATGACGACGATGACGATGACGACGATGGCGCCGACGACGACGACGACGACGACGACGACGACGACGACACCGGCGACGACACCGGCGACGACACCGGCGACGACGACGCCCCCGCCGACCCCGGCAACGGCACCGGCACCGCCCCCGGCGACGACGGCAACGACCCCGGCAACGGCACCGGCACCGGCACCGCCCCCAGCAACGACCCCGGCATCGACCCCGGCAACGGCATCGACCCCGGCACCGGCAACGGCGACGACGACGACGGCAACGACCCCCGCGACGGCACCGGCACCGCCCCCGGCAACGGCACCGGCAACGGCATCGACCCCGGCGACGGCAACGGCGACGACGACGACGGCAACGACCCCCGCGACGGCACCGGCACCGCCCCCGGCAACGACCCCGGCATCGACCCCGGCATCGAGCCCGGCATCGACCCCGGCATCGACCCCGGCATCGACCCCGGCAACGGCATCGACCCCGGCACCGGCAACGGCGACGACGACGACGGCAACGACCCCCGCGACGGCACCGGCAACGGCACCGGCATCGACCCCGGCATCGACCCCGGCATCGACCCCGGCACCGGCAACGGCGACGACGACGACGGCAACGACCCCCGCGACGGCACCGGCAACGGCACCGGCATCGACCCCGGCATCGCCCCCGGCAACGGCAACGGCGACGACGACGACGGCAACGACCCCCGCGACGGCACCGGCACCGCCCCCGGCAACGACCCCGGCAACGGCATCGACCCCGGCAACGGCAACGGCGACGACGACGACGGCAACGACCCCCGCGACGGCACCGGCATCGACCCCGGCATCGACCCCGGCAACGGCATCGACCCCGGCGACGACGACGACGGCAACGACCCCCGCGACGGCACCGGCACCGACCCCGGCAACGACCCCGGCAACGGCGACGACGGCAACGACCCCCGCGACGGCACCGGCGACGGCACCGGCAACGACCCCGGCAACGGCACCGGCAACGACGGCAGCGCCGGGCGGCGCCGCCGAGGGTGCGCCGGGCGACAGCGCGGCGCGCCCGGACCGCCGGCCAGGGGGGGACTCCGCCCTGAGCGCCGTGCTCGCACGCGCGCTCAGGCGGCTCGACGCGTGCGCCGAGCTCGCCGCGCGCTGAGCGGCGACGCTTTCACGCGGCGGCGCCGCGCGCCGAGCGGTGCCGATCGATCCGGCTGCGCGTCGCTACGACGACATGCCCTCGAAGAGATCGGGAGCCGGAGGCGCCGTGCCCGCACGGAGCTCGTGGGCCTCGAGGAACGCCTCGACGTGCTTCACCAGCGCGGCCTGCTCGAAGCGCGCGAAGGAGGCGAGCGCGGGCTTGTCATCCTGCAAAAGCGCCATGGCGCGCGCGATTCCCCCAGGCGCCGCGAGCGCCTCGCGCATCTTGTCGCCGAGGCTCTTCGGGGCTCGGGCACAAAATGCGCCGAGGGCGTCGTGGGTGAAGCTCTTGTCGACCGGTTGCAGCTTCACGAAGCGATCGGGGAAGCGCTTGAGCTTGTCCCGGATATCCCGCTCGTCATCGAAACCCTTCACCAGCGTCAGCACCTCGCCGCTCACCGTGTCGAGCCAGCTCTCCGCGCCGGTGGCGTCGCGAAACGCGAGCTCGAGGTCCGCCCAGTCGATGTCGAGGATGCGCATCCCCCGATCTGCGCGCACGCGGGCGCTTTCCGCAACCGCCGCTTCGTGCGAAAAACCCGCCCATGCCCGAGCTCATCCTCCTCGCCGACGGGAAACCGCTCCTTCGCTGCCCGCTGCACGGGCAGGCGGTGAGCGTCGGCCGGTCCGCCGCCAACGACATCTCCGTCCCGGACGATGGCCTGCCGGCGCTCCACTGCAGCTTCGAGCCCCTGCCGGGCGGCCGCTACCAGGTCGTCGACCGCGGCGGCCAGGGCGTCTTCATCGGCGGCGACGAGTACGAGCACAAGGACCTCGACGAGGGCGACACCGTCACGCTCGGCCACCTCGTCGCCCGCTTCCAGAAGGGCGCCGACGAGCCCTTCATCCCGCCCAAGGCGGAGCGCGCGCAGCGCACCGGGATCCTGCGCACCTCCGGCTCCGGCGAGAAGCTCACGCGCGTCGACCTCCGCCTCCGGCTCCCCGCCGCCGCCGGAGGCGGGGTCCTCGAGATCCCCCCGCAGGGCCTCCGCTTCGGCGCCAACAGCGACAACGACGTCGTCATCGACGACGGCTTCGTGTCCTCGTTCCACGCACAGCTCTTCTTGAAGGGCGAGCGCCTCTTCGTTCGCGACCTCGACAGCACCAACGGCACCTTCGTCGGCGACGTCCGCGTCGTCGAAGCCGAAGTGCCCGTCGGCTCCACGCTCAAGCTCGGCAAGGCCGAGATCCAGGTGGAGACCGCCGAGACCGAAGAGCCCATCGAGGCCCCCGGCGGCGCGGGGCCCTGGCGCTGCGTCGACCTCGTCACCGCCGACCCCGGCTTCGCCCGCACCTTCGGCTTCGTCGAGAAGGTCGCACCGCACGACGCCACCGTCTGCGTTTTCGGTGAGACCGGCACCGGCAAGGAGCTCGTCGCCCAGGCGCTGCACAAGCTCTCCGCGCGCAGAAGCGGCCCCTTCGTCCCGCTCAACTGCGCCGCCGTCCCGCAGAACCTCATCGAGAGCGAGCTGTTCGGCCACGAGAAGGGCGCGTTCACCGGCGCAGACAAGCAACGCGTCGGCGCCTTCGAGGAGGCCAACAAGGGCACCATCTTCCTCGACGAGGTCGGCGAGCTCGCCATGGACGTGCAGGCCAAGCTGCTGCGCGTCCTCGAGACGCGCACGGTCCGGCGCCTGGGCGGACGCGGCGACATCTCCATCGACGTGCGCGTCGTTTGCGCCACCCACAGAGACCTCGTGCAACGCGTCAAGGATGGCAAGTTCCGCGAAGATCTCCTGCACCGCCTCTACGTCATCCCCATCAAGCTGCCGGCGCTGCGCGATCGGCCGCTCGACATCGGCCAGCTCGCGCGTCACTTCATCGACCTGCTGTCGCCGGTGAAGGGCGTGAAGCTCACCGAAGGCGCCGAGAAGAAGCTCAAGAACCACCCGTTCCCCGGCAACGTGCGCGAGCTGAGAAACGTCATCCAACGCGCGCTCATCATGGGGGACGGCAAGCAGGTCACCGAAAAGGACGTCGCGTTCATCGCGGTCACGCTCGCCGAGGCCACCATGGTCGGGCAGGTCTACAAGCCGGGCATGACCATGGATGACATCGAGCGCGAGGCGTACAGGGGCGCGCTCAAGGCGTTCGGCTCCGCGTCGGAGGCGGCGCGCGCGCTCGGCCTGCCGAAGACCACCTTCTGGCGGCGGGCCACGGCGCTCGGCTTGCTCAACAAGGGCGCCGAGTAGCGCGGTCACACGCGGCATGAGCGAGCTCGGACCCTGCCCGCGCTGCGGCGCCCCGATGACGGAGACCATCGGCGCGCTCGGCGAGGCCGCGTGCGGCAAGTGCCACGCGCGCTTCCTCGACGCCGACGTCGTCGAGCTGTTGCGCGAGGCGCACCTTCGCATCGACGCGTCGCTGCTGCGCGAGATGGCGCGCGCGGGGTCGCCGTCCGCCCCGTGCCCGCGCTGCCGGACACCGCTGCGATTGCAGCGCGTGCGCAGCGTCGCCGTCGACCTCTGCCCCGGCTGCGGCGGCATGCTCCTCGACGTCGGCGAGCTGCTCGCGCTCACGCGCGGCGAGGTGCGCGAGGTGGCGGCGCCCGCGGTCGCGCCGGCGTCACTGGAGCTCGCCGACGCACCGCCGCCTGCGCCGCCGGCGCTGCGCTGGGCCATCTGCTGCACGAGCTGTGACGCGGAGATCGACGCGAACGCCGTGTGCTACCTGGTCAACGATCGCCCGTGGTGCGAGAGCTGTGCGGCGGCCGCCGGCCTCGGTGGGGCCCGCGGCGTCGTGTCGCTCGTGGTGTCGAGCATCGTGTCGCTCCTCCTCGTGCCCTTGAGCTTCGTCGGCTTGCGGCGCCGCGGCTGGCGCTCGTCGAATCAGATCGCCACGCCGTTCACGCCGTCGTCGTCGCTGCCCGCGCGCACCGTCATCGAGAAGCTGGCGCCTGGTGAGGCGTCCTTGCGCGCGGCCCGCTTCGCCCGGCGCGTGCCGCGCTGAGCGCTCACGACATCGCGCGCGCGCCGGCCCACGCGAGGAGCCCGAGGCGCGAGAGCTGCGCGGCCGTGCGCACCCACTGGCTCACGATGACGGCGGAGAGCGCGCCGGCGCCGTTGTCGCCCGCGGCGAGCGCGCGGTGGGCGGGCAGGTGCCACGCGAAGGTGACGACGAAGTACGCGACGCCGAGGACGACGACGGCGTGCACCAGCCACGTGGGCGTCGACGCGGGGCGCAGCGCGTAGAGGACGAACGAGAGCACGAACGCCGCGACCTCGAAGGCGACGACGGGCGCGCCGATGCGCTCATTGAACGCGGCGTACGGGGCGGCGAACGCCGCGCGATCGACGGCGCCGAAGCCGGGATAGACGACGGTGGCGAAGAGCACCATGACGCCCGCGAGGTACGCGTTCACGGCGAGGCACACGACCAGGGACCAGGCCCGCAGCGTCACGGGCAGTCCGACGCGCTGCCGCAGAGGAAGGTGACGCCGTCGCTGCACGAGACGTTGTTGCCGTCGGCGCAGTCGAGCGCGCAGCCGGCGCCCTTGCACCCGCAGTCCTGCCCGGCGCCGCAGGTGAGGTTGCACACGGAGCCGGAGTCGCACTGGACGGCACAGGGCTGGGCGCCGCCGGACCGGTTGGGACAGGCGACGTTGCACGTGGCGGCGTTGTGACAGGCGAGGACGAGGTCGGCGGTGCTGTCGGCCTCGACGTCACAGCGGCTGCCGTGATCGCATACGAGCGCCGTGCAGTCGTTGGCGGCACAAGAGACGGCGCAGTCGCTCTGGTTGTCGCAGGTGAGGCGGCACTGGGTGAAGTTGGGGCACTGCACGGTGCACGCCGCCGCCTGGTCGCAGGTGATGACCTGACGCGTGGACTGCGACGCGGGCTGGAACGCGTAGTCGCAGCGCGCGCCGTCGCACGTGTTGCCGCTCGCGATGGTGGTGGTCAGGCGACACGACGTCCCCGGGTTGCAGCGCGTGGTGCAGCTCGTCGAGCCGCACGTGAAGTCGCAGGCGCCGCAGGCGTTGCACGTGCACGCCGCGCCGCCGCCGCCGCACGAGTCGGTGCAGCAGGTGCCGCAGGCGGCGCCGCAGCCCGCGCTGCAGCAGGCGTCGTCGGCGACGACGCCCGCGCAGGCCCCCGCCGCGGTGCACAGCCCGTCTTCGAAGCACGCGTCCGCGACGAGACACGCGTCGAACGGCTGAAGCCCGGCGCACGCGCCCTCGCCTTCGCCTTCGCCCTCGCCCTCGCCCTCGCCTTCGCCCTCCCCTTCGCCTTCCCCTTCGCCTTCCCCTTCGCCTTCCCCTTCGCCCTCGCCCTCGCCCTCGCCCTCGCCCTCACCTTCCCCCTCGCCCTCGCCCTCGCCCAGCGTGCCCGCGTCGACGTCGATCGGACCCGCGTCCGCCGTCCCGGCGTCGACGACCGCGCCGAGCGCGCCCCCGTCGACGGCGACGCAGACGCCGGCGGCGCCGCACACTTGATCGGGGCGGCAGTCGCCGTCGACGCGACACGCGAGCGCGAATGTGTCGTCGCAGCCGGCGGCGCAGACGAGCGCGAGGCAACACAGGAGGGTTCGCACACGGCGATCATACGGCGGACGTGCCCGAAGCCGACGCCGCGCTGTAGGGTCGGGTCGTGCTCACCCGGCTCACCTCGCGCCGCGCGGCGTGGGCGGCCGTCGCGCTCGCCTCGCTGTCGACGTTCGTCGCCCTCGCGACGGCGGGGCGCCTGCCCGGCGTCGACCTGCCCGCGCACGCCGTGACGCTCCGCCACATCCTCGACACCGAGGCGCCGGGATACGACGGCCCCTACCAGGTGCTCCCCACAGCCGCCTACACCGCGTTCTTCGCCCTCGCCCGCGCCTTCGCGTTCTTCGTCGACCCCGAGCGCGCGGTGCTCCTCGCGACCTCGCTGTCCGTGGCGCTCCTGCCGGTCTCCGCCGCTGCCGCCGCCTGTTCACTGCGCCGCTCCCCTGCCCTCGGCGTGTTCGCCCTCGCCGGCGCGTTCTCGTCGTCGCTCGGGTGGGGCCTCGCGTCCTTCGTCCTCGGCGCGAACGCCGTCGCCCTCTGCGTCGCCGCCGCCGTCGCCTGGGCGCGGCGCTCCACCGCACCGCGCGGCGTCGCGCTCGCGCTCGCGCTGTGCTTCGCCTACACCGCGCACTCCGCGGCGTGGGCCGTCGCCCTCCCGTCGGCGCTCTTCCTCTGCGCCGCGCGCGGCCGGCGATCGCCGCGCACGTTTCTCCCCGTCATCGCCGCCGGCGTGGTCACCGTCGCCGCGCTCGCGCGCTGGCGCTCCCGGCCGGACACGCCGTTTCACCTGCTGCGCCTCCAGGACGGTCCGCGCTTCGGCCCCGCGTTCTTCGCGCGCGTCGCGGAGCTGCCCTCGCACCTCGCCGGCTTCGGCGCCGGGCACGCGCTGCCCGTCGCTTGCGCGGTGCTCGTCGCGCTCCTCGCCGCGCGCCTGATCGTTCCGCTCGCGCGCCCCCGTCGACGACGTCGTCGCCCCGGGCGCGCGCGCGTCACCTTCGCCCGCGCCGCCCCCGCCCTCGTCGCCGCCGGCTGCGCGCTCGCCTACTTCGCCACGCCGCTCGACTACACGGCCTTCTTCCTCTACCCACGCTTCGTCGTGCTGTTCGCGGTGCTCCTGCCCGCGTGCCTCCCCCGCGCGCGCGGCGCCGCCCGCGTCCTCCCCATGGTCGCGCTGGTGCCCGCGCTCGCGCTCGCGGCCGCCGCCCACGAGGAGGGGCGCGCGTTCAGCGAGAGCACGCGCTGCATCGACGAGCTCGCCGCCGCCGCCAGGCCCGGCGAGGCGCTCGTGCCGCTGTCGTGGGTCCGCGGCATGCGCGGCTACACGCAGCCGGTGACGCTCCACCTCGCCGACGTCATCGTCGCGCGCCGCGGCGGCAGCCTGCCGTTCGACTTCGTCGACATGGGCGCCAACGTCGTCGGCTACCGCGACGGCTTCGTTCGCGACATCCCGCACTGGGACGACAGCCACCCCGAGCAATACGTCCACGCCGCCTACGGGGGCGAGTTCACCGCGTGGCTCGTCGCGCAACCGCCCAAGGGGATCGCGAGCATCTTCGGCGCGCAGCAGGGATGGACCGTGGACACCTGCGGTCCCTTCAGCCTCGTCACCGACGGCTCGGTGCCTCCCGGCAGCCGCCCCGCCGTGCGCTTCCTTCCGCACCGGCGCACGCGCCCACCATGAGGCCACTCAACGCGGCTTGACGTTGTCGCCGTAGCGCTGGCCCCACGCGAGCGTGTCGCCGGGCGTGGTGTCGATCTTCAAGGACGACGGGCCCTCCTCGACGTGCACCGCGGGCGCCTTCTCCACCGAGAACCAGATCCCCGCCTGCACCGCCAACGCGGCGTTCACGGGGATGTCTCCGGCGACGAACTCCTGGATGGTGACGCTGCCGCGGTAGCCCACCTGCCGGGGCGGGCGCGACTGCAGCGTGAAGCGGCTCCACGCGCCGTTCGCCTCGGGCAGGTGCGCGACGACGACGTAGTTGTGCGGGAGGTCCACGCCCTCGCTCTTGGCCTCCCCCGGCACCACCGTCACCTTGAGGTCGACCCCCGGCGTCGAGGGCCTGCCGGTGGTGCCCGGCGAGAGCACCTGCACGAGCTTGGCCTGGTTCACGGTGAACGCGTTGTGCGAAAGGACGGGCATGCGTCTCCCCTGTGTGGAGTGTCGGCCGATGTAGGACAAAGTGGTGTGCGATCCGTCACGCCGCGCTATATGCGAGGGCCATGAGCGAGCTGAACGTCGTCGAAACCGTCACCAAGCACACCTACGGCACCTGGCGCCCCCAGAGGGGCTGGAAGCCGATCCACGTCACGCGCGCCGAGGGCTGCACGTTCTTCGACGCCGCCGGCAAGCGCTACCTCGACATGTCCGCGCAGCTCATGTGCAGCAACCTCGGCCACCAGAACAAGGCCGTCGTCGACGCCATCTGCAAGCAGGCCCAGGAGCTCTGCTTCGTGGCGCCCGGCTTCGCCACGTCGGTGCGCGCGCGGCTCGCGAACAAGCTCCTCGAGGTGGTGCCCAAGGGCATCGACAAGTTCTTCTTCGCCACGTCGGGCACGGAGGCCAACGAGTGCGCCATCAAGATGGCGCGCTTCGTCACGGGCAAGCACAAGATCCTCGCGCGCTACAACGGCTATCACGGCTCCACGGCGACGTCGGCGGCGCTCACCGGCGACTTCCGCCGCTGGTTCGCCGAGCCCGTCCAAAGCGTCATCGGCGGCGTCATCCACGTCCCCGAGTGCAACCCCTACCGGCCCGGCCCCGGCCTCGATCCCGACTACGTCGACTACGTCTTGAACAACGAGGGCAACGTCGCCGCCATGATCGTCGAGCCCGTCGTGGGCACCAACGGCGTCCTCGTGCCGCCGGACGACTACCTGCCGCGCCTCGCCGAGATCCTGAAGCGCCACAACGTGCTGCTCATCGCCGACGAGGTGATGGCCGGCTGGGGCCGCACGGGCCAGTGGTTCGCCGTCGACAACTGGGGCGTGAAGCCGGACATCCTCGTCACCGCCAAGGGCGTCACCTCGGCCATGGCGCCGCTCGGCGTCGTCGGCACCACGCGCGCCGTCGCCGACTACTTCGAGGACGGGTGGTTCGCCCACGGCCACACCTACGAGAGCCACCCGCTCACGCTGGCGCCGGCGGTGGCGGCCATCGAGGAGTACCAGCGGCTCGGCCTCATCGAGCGCGCGCGCACCATGGGCAAGGTGTTCGGCGAGAAGCTGCGCACCATGGCGGCCAAGCACAAGTCCGTCGGCGACGTGCGCGGCATCGGGATGTTCTGGGCTCTCGAGCTCGTGAAGGACCAAAAGACCAAGGAGCCCTTCAACACCTTCCATGACAAGGTCGCGAAGCGTCCTTTGATGGTCGACAAGGTGAACGCCAAGCTCATCGAGCAGGGCGTCTACGCGGTCGGGTGGATCAGCCACTTCGTGCTGGCGCCGCCGCTCATCATCTCCGAGGCGGAGATGGACGAGTGCGTCGCTGCGCTCGACAAAGCCCTCGAGGTCGCCGACGCCGGCGCCGCCTGAGCGAGGCGGCTTCTCAGCCGTGCCTCCGGCGCTTCTTCGATGGCGTGAGCGTGACCACGGCGTGCTCCAACCAGGCGACCTCGGCGCGCATCTGGAAGCGCACGTGGTCGAGGGCGAGGTCCACGCCGGCGCCCATCCCGTGCGCCGGGGCGGCCTCGTAGGCCGCCAGCCGCTTGCGGGTCTCCCGCAGCCGCTCCGCGAGCGCCGCCCGCGCCTCGTCGGGCACGAGGTCGTCGAGGAACATCACGGCGACGTCGCTGCCGTTGCGGACGTCGCCGGCCGCGCTGAGGCGGGCGCGCAACAGCTCGAGGAAGCGCGCCTCCCCCGCGCGGTTGAGCGCGTAGACCTTGCGCGTGGGGCGATTGCCCACCTGCTCCGCGGTGACGTCGATGAGGCCCTCGTGCGCCAGCTTGTCGAGCGTGGCGTAGGCGGTGGCCTTCTTCATGTCGGCCACGCGCGCCAGGTTCTTCTCGATGAACTCGTGCACCTGGTAGCCGTGGCTGCGCTGGGCCTTCAGCATGCCGAGGAGCAGCAGGGCGCGATCGTCGGGGGCCATGGAGGAAGCCATCGGTGCCTGCTCAGCGTAGCGCGTCCACGATCTTCACGGCCGCCGCCTGAAGCGCGGGCAGGATGCCACCGATGACACCAACCACGAGGGCGAGGACCATGCCTGCGACGAGGTCAAGCGGCCCGAGCGCCACGGTGCCATCAAGGAGGAACGGCATGTTGAGCGGCACGGTCGCGATGAGAAAGGACAGCGCGCAGCCGACCGCCCCGCCGAGAAGGCCGACGAGCACGCTCTCGAACAGCATGGAGGCGAGCACCGCCCCCTTGCGGTAACCGAGGGCGCGGAGCACGCCGATCTCACGGCTGCGCTGCGCGACGGCGGCGTACATCGTGTTCATTCCACCAAAGATGGCGCCGAGCGCGATGACGATGGCGATGAAGCGGCCGAGCGCGGCCATCCAGATGCTCATGCCGCCGATCCGCGCAAACGCCGCGGCCGACGTGAGCGCCTGGATGGGCTCGCCTCGCTGGGCGTCGACGGCGCGCACGAGCGCTTCGGCGTCTGAAGGGCTCCTGGCGCGAACGAGAAAGCTCGTGACATCACCGCGGTTGGTCGCCGCCGCGAGGGCGTCGAGATCGATCCACACCTCCTGCTCGTACACCGCGCCGGCAGCGGTGAAGATCCCGCCCACGGTCCACTCGCCGTGCTCGAGCTCCAACGCGTCACCGACGCGCAGTCCATGCGCCCGCGCGAGTTGCACGCCGACGAGGACGGCGCCGCTGGAAGGCAGGGGACGCCCCTCGACGACCTGCACTTCGCGATAGAAGCGCACCGCGGTCGGTTCGATGCCGCGCAACATCACGTCGGCGACGCCGCCGCCGTGCGGCAATGTCGCTTTGGAGGCGAGCGACAGCTCCGGTGAGATCACCGGAGCGCCGTGGTCGACGGCCACCTGCTCCTGCGACGCGAGGAACGTGAGCTCACCGCGCCCCACCTGGGAAAACTCGGGGTTGAGCGCGCCCGCCTGCATCACGATCACCTCGTCGGGCGCGCCGGTCGTGGCGAACATCGTCTTCATGCGAGCGCTCACTGCGGTCATGACGATGTAGACCGCCACCACCGCGCCGATGCCGAGCACCGTGAGGAGCGTGCGCGTCTTGCGCACGAAGAGAGAGCGGACGTTGTATGCGACGGGGACAATCATCAACGTCTCCTCGGTTGCCTCAGTCCACCACGCGCAGCGCGTCGACGATCGTGAGGCGGACCGCGCCCACGGCGGGCAACAGGCCCCCGACCACGCCAACGATCACCGCGGCGCAGAAGCCGGCAACGAGCGTGGACGTCTCGAAGTGCAGCCCCGCCAACATCGCGCCCTGCCCACCAAGCGCGAGCTTGGCGAGGACAAGGCCGGTGACGCCGCCGACGACCGCGAGCAGGACCGCCTCGCCCACGACGAGCCCGATGATGGCTGCCGGCGTGAACCCGATCGTGCGCAGCACGGCGATCTCGCGCACGCGCTCACGCACGTTCATGGACACCGCGTTGACCGCTCCGAGCAGCGTGATGAGCAGCGTCAGGACGCCCATCACCTTCAGGTAATCCACGAAGCCCACGAACTGCTCGACGATCTTCTGCGCGTACGCAGCCTCGGACGCGGTCTCCGTGGGTGACGCCGTCACGCTCGTGTAGGCGTCGACGGCGGCCGCCACATCGGCGTCACGGGTGCCGTCGGCGGGTTTCACGAGGAACGCGGTGACACGACCGGTGGAGCCGCGCGCCTGTTGGAGGTATTCGCGGTGCACGAGGATGTGGCGCTGGAGATCGCTCCCCTGGTTGGGCAGGATGCCGCTCACGTGGAAGCTCATGGAGAGCTCCTTGATGTCCACCTGCGCGCCCGACTGCCAACCCATCTGCTGCGCGAGGAGATTGCCCACGATCATCCCCTGCTTGTCGGCCTTGAACGCCGCCCAGGCGCCCTCGTCCACGCGCAGGTTCTTCATGGCGCGGAAGGCGTCGTCGTCGACACCATAGACAAAGATGTGGACGCGCTGATCGCCGACCACGGCGAGGTCGGTGAACAGACCAGTGACCGCCGCCACGCCCTTCACCTGCCCGAGCCGCGCCTCGAGCGACGACGGCAAGCGGCTGGCGAGGACGTTGGCCCGGCCCTTCTCACGGACGTGCAACAGACGCTCGTGGCTCACCTGCTCGATGGGAAAGAGGATGCCGTCCACGCTCGCCTTCAGCGACGCCATCACGAAGATGGCCACTGCGACGCCGAGGATGACGAGCAGCGAGCGGCGCTTGTTGCGCAGCAGGTTCCTTGCGATGAGCCCGCCGTGGATCATGCCGGCGCCCGCGCCGCCGCCGGACGCGCGGATGCGCCCGCCGCGACGGCGTCCGTGACTTTGCCGTGCGAGTACACGAGCTGGCGCGCGGCGCGGCGCGCCTTGTCGACGTCGTGCGTCACCATGACGATGGTCTTTTTGTGTTGCTCGTTCAGCGCGATGAACAGCTCCATGATCTCGTCGCCGGTCTTCTCGTCGAGATCGCCCGTTGGCTCGTCGGCGAGGATGAGCTCGGGGTCTGCGGCGATGGCGCGCGCGATGGCGACGCGCTGCTGTTGCCCGCCCGAGAGCTCGTCCGGGCGGTGGGACAGCCGGTCCTTGAGGCCGACGAGATCGAGCGCGAGCTCCGCCTGCTCGCGCCGTCGCGCCGCCGACAGACGCGTGAGCCGCAAGGGGAGCTCCACGTTTTCGAGCGCCGACAGCACGGGCACGAGGTGAAACACCTGGAAGACGAAGCCGACGTGCGTGTTGCGGAAGCGGCACAGCTCCGCCTCACGGAGCTTGGCCAGGGAGATGCCCGCGACCTCGACGCTGCCCGCGTCGGCGCGATCGAGGCCACCGAGCAGGTGGAGGAGCGTGCTCTTTCCGCAGCCCGACGGCCCGCGGATGGAGACGAGCTCCCCCGCGCCGACGTCGAGGTCCAGCCCATCCACGGGTCGGATGAGCTCGGAGCCCTTCCTGTATTGCTTCACGAGCCCCTGCGCGCGGATGAGCGTTCCGGTCATCTCTTCACTCCTTGACGTCGATGGCGACGCGCGCGGCCATTCGCGGCCGCACGCGCGCGAGCGTTTCCTGGTCGGCGCCGTCGTCGAACGCGACCGTGACCTCGAGCGTGCCCTTCTGCCAATCCGCCTCGACGCTGACGTCGCGCACGTGGCCCGCAAACGGCGCCGCCGCGAGGGCCTCGACGGTGACGCGAGCGGGGTCGCCCGGACGCACGCGGGTGGCCTTGGCCTCGGGCACGTCCACCTTCACGACCAGGTGCCGGAGGTCCGTGAGCACCAACGCAGGAGGCGTCTGCGCGGCGGCGCCCGTGACCTCGCCGGGGCGCACACGCACCTCGACGACGGTGCCGTCCGCCGGCGCGACCAGCGTCGCGGCGGAGAGGCGCGCCGCGGCCTGCGCGAGCGCCGCCTCGCCGCGCGCCACCTCGGCCTGCGCCGCCGCCAGCGACGTGTTGCGGGCGCCGCGCGTGAGGAGCGCGAGCCGCGCCTTCGCGGAGTCCGCGCGGGCGCGGGCCGCGGCGGCGGCGTGCGCAGCCTCCTGCTCGGCCGCTCGGCTGACGGCGCCACGCGCGGCGAGGGCGGCCGCCTGCGCCGCTTTGTCGGCCGCGTCACCGGCGAGTGCGACCGCGGCGTCGACGTTCCTCTGCGCCTCCTCGCGCTCCTCCGGCCTGGCGCCATCGCGCAGCTCCTCGAGGCGCGCCCGGGCCGCAGCGAGCGCGGCGCGCGCCTCGGCGGCGTCGGCGCGCTCGACCGCCGCGTCGAGCTCGATGAGGACGTCGCCCGCCTTCACCGCCTGCCCGCGAGCGACGTGCACGACCCCGACGACGCCGGCCTGCGCGAACGCGAGCTCGCGGCGCCCGCTCGATTCCACGCGCCCGCCCGCAAGGACGGTGCCCGGGGCCGGCGAGGCGGCGCTCGTGACGCCGCGCGACGCCGCTGACGCCGCTGGCGCCGCTGGCACCGACGACGCCGACGACGCCGACGACGCCGACGACGACGACGCGACACCGCCGGGCGATGCCACGAAGAAGCCGCGGGCCACCCAGCCAAGTGCGGCGGCGAGCGCGACCCCGACGACGACGGCGACCACGCGGCCCATGCGCCGCCCGGGCGACGGCGCGCGCTCCTCCGTCGCGATGCGCAGCCGGGAGAGATCGGGTGGGCTCGGCGCGGCCGACATCGCTGCACCATATGATCCGGCGCTGATTAGTCAATGATGACTAATCAACGCTGACGGGCGAGCCGCAGATCGCCTTGAAGTCGAGGCGGCTTGGCGTAAACTGAACAAATGATTGATTCCGCGCCGCTCTCCCGTCGTGAGGTCCTCGGCATCAACCGTGAGGCGCCCGCGCAGGCGTGGCGCGCGCTGCGCGGCGATCCGCACCTGCCGCGGTCGCGCTTCGGGCTCACGAGCGTGAAGATCTTCACTCCGAAGCTGGCGCTGGCGACATGGGCCGGGCGCCGCCCCCGCGGGCGCGCGGTCCCCGTCGTCAACCTGCCGAACCGCACGCCGACGCCCATCGCCGACGGCTGGTCCGTGCGCGTCACGCAGGTCCGCGACTTTCGCGGCGGCGCGCTCACGTACGACAGCCACAACGGCACCGACTACGCCGTGCCGCCCGGCACCGTCGTGACGGCGGCGGCGCCGGGGCGCGTGGTCGCCCTGCGCCGCGAGTTCGATCGCGGCGGGCTCAAGCTCTACGTCGACCACGGCGGCGGCTTGATGAGCTCGTACCACCACCTCGCGCGCGCGCTCGTGGACGTCGACGCGCGCGTCGCGCGCGGCCAGCCGCTCGCCCTGTCCGGCTACTCCGGGATCGACGCGCTCGCCTCGTTCCCGTGGGTGGCGCCTCATGTGCACTCGAACGTCTACCTGGGCGGGCGCGTCGTCGATCCGTTCGCGGCCGAGGGCGAGATCTCCCTGTGGCGCGGCGACGAAAACCGGCCGCTGAGCGCGCGCGCGTCCGAGCCCGGCGACGAGACCCGCTTCGACGCCGCCGCGGTCGACGACGTTGTCGGGCTCTTGAGAGACGACGATCGCCGCGCGGTCCTCGCGCGCATCCCCGACGTCGATCTGCGCGCGTGGGCGCTGGTCATCGAGGCGTGCACCTACCCGTCGCGCTTCGGCGGCGAGGGCGCTTCCGCGCGCCTGTTCTCCTCCGCCGAGCGCCGGCCGCTCCTGTCGCTTCCGTTCCACGCCGACGACTTCGACGGCATCTTGTTCGCCGACGACGAGCGCCTGTCGCTCCCGCTTCAGGCGCGTCCGCGTCCGGCGCCCCCGCCCCGCGGCTCGGCGGCGTAGCGTTGCGCTGATGCGACGCGCGCTGCTTTTGACCCTGTTGCTCTTCGGCGCCTCGTGCCACGCCGCGCATCCGCAGCATCGCCCCCTCGCCGTGCCGTCCACGGCCGCGTGGGCCGGCGGCGCGAACGGCGGCGCATGGGTCGACTGCTGGCGCGTCTCCGATGAGGAGCGCGCCGAGGCGAAGGCGTCCGGCCAATCGCCGCCGGTCACCGACCCGGCGCTCGACGCGGCGTTCGACTGCCGCGTCTTCGACGCGCGCGGCGCCATTCAACAGAAGGCGCGGTTCCGCCTGCTCGACGTCGACGACGCCCACGCGCTCCACCCCGCGGCCGACCCGCGGCGGGTGATGCAGTATCGCGGCTGGGATGGCTGCCGCGTCCTCCTCGAAGGCGAGCGCGTCCTCGTGCCCGAGAAGAAGACCGCGTGCGCGAACGGCGTCTGCACGGATCGTTGCTGAGCGTCAAAGACGGCGACGGCGCGCGCGGCGGCGGCGGAGCGCGACGAGCGCCAGGGCGGCGACGGCGGCGTCGGCCGTGACGTCGCTCGTCGACCGGCAGCCGCAGCCTGAGGGCGGCGGCGGCGTGAGGGCGATGGTGACGACGCCGTCCCCTTCGCCTTCGCCTTCCCCTTCCCCTTCCCCTTCGCCTTCCCCTTCCCCTTCGCCTTCGGCGCCGAGGCCGGGCGCGAGCTGGTCGATGAGCCGCGCGAAGATCGCGGCGCGCGCGGACTCGGGCACGACGGCTTCGAGGCCGGCGCCGAACAACGCGGTGTGGGCGGTGACGACGGCGGCCCCGCTGCCGTCGGGATAGACGAGCGGCGTGCTGACGGACGCGTCCGCGGCGTCGGCGGGGGCGTACACGTCCGGGAACTGCACCTCGTAGAGCGCGCTCCCGTCGTCGAGGCCGACGCCGCCGTCGTCGAACGCGCCGTCGAGCAGGCCGGTGCCCGCGAGCGTGAACGTGTCGGCGTCGTCGGCGACGTAGGCCGCGCCGAAGCGGTCGGCGAGGAACGCGGCGCCGTCGCCTCGCTCGACGAGCGCGTAGCCGATCTCCTCGCCCGAGGCGATCACCGCGCCCCCGCCGTCGAGGTACGCGCCGAAGAGGTCCTGCATGGCAGGCGACACGGCCTCGTCTTCCACCGAGTCCTTGCCGGCGGCGAAGTCGACGACGGCATAGTCGGAGAGCGAGACGGTGCCGTCCTCGACGCTCTCGTCGAGCGCGCCGTCGAAGCCGGCGACGCGGAGCAGCGCGCGGCCGTGCTCGACGGCGCCCATGAGGTCGTTGTCGACGTCCTGCACGTACGCGTCGCGCCGGTCATAGGCCCACAGCACCAGCACCGGGGCGTTCCCGGCGGACGCGCCCTCGACGGGCGTCCCCCGAAACCGAGCCACGACGGCCTCGGAGGCGAAGCCCTCGCCGTTCGCGTCGAGCGCGCTGACGCGGAACGCGTAGCCGGCGCCGGCGTCGAGCGTCGCGGTGCCCGCGCCGCCGTCACCGTCCTGCGTCGCGGCGGAAAACACGAGCGACGCGCCCGCGGGATCGTTCGCGTCGACGACGACGCCGTCGTCGAACGCCCGGCCCGCGCCGCGGCCACCGCCCGCCGGTCCGCTCTCGAGCCGCGCCTTCACCACGCGATACGCGGCGGCGCCGTCGACGGGCCGCCACGAGACGCGCAAGGTGCCGTCGGCGAGGTTCTGCGCGACGACGCCGTCCGGGCGCGCGGGCGGCACATCACTGCCGGGCGCGAGGTACTGCGCGATGCCGCGGACCAGGCCGCGGGCGAAGCGCTCGCGCCACCGCGGATCGTGGAGCGACTCGTTGTCGGGCCGGGCGATGCCGGCGGTGTCGACGAGGTCGTCGAAGAAGCCCGTCTCGACGAGGATGCCGGGCGTGTCGTCGAGGTCGCGCAGCTCGCCGAAGTTTGCGACCAGGCGCCCGCGGTCACCCCAGCCGGGGTCCCACGTGCCGCGCAGCTCGTCGACGATGGCGCGGTGCACCGTGTCCTCGAGCTCGCGCGAGCCGGGCGGGTCGTCGCAGTCGACGGCGTCGTCGGAGGCAGAGTGATCGCCGTAGAGCTGGCACGAGTACCGGTACGTCGACGTGCCGTGCGTGGTGGACCCGGCGCCGGCGCCGGTGGCGTTGGCGTGGATGGACACGTAGATGTCGGGTCCGACGAATTCGGCGTAGGAGGGGCGGATGGTGACGTCGTTCTTGGCGTCGACGTCGGCGGGGGCGCCGGCGTAGGGGACGTAGCTCTTCGCGCCCATCTCCCACCAGGGCTTGCGCGAGTCCGGGTCCGCGCCGCCGCCGGCCTTGACGGCGTCGGCGATGAGGAAGCCCGTCGCGGGCCCGTGCGCGAGCTCGACGCTGCCGCCGCTCGCGAAAGAGAACGCGCCGAGGTCGAGCCAGAAGCGGCCCATGCGCGTCTGGTCGACGAGGAAGGTGCGCACCCCGCCCTCGTGGACGACGGTAACGACGGCGCCGGCGGTGCGGTTTTGGCCCTCGGGGAAGCGGAGCGACACGCGGCGCGGTCCGTCGAGCGGCGGCACGTCGAAGGCGGCGGCCCCGGGGTCGGTGTCTGCGTTGACGCGGTAGTGGCCGAGGTAGCCGACGCCGGCGGTGGAGCCGTCGGCCCAGCCGCCGGCGCTCTCCGCGTAGCCGTCGCCGGCGTCGTCGACGACGGCCTCCGCGGCGGCGTCGTGATCGGGCTCGCGCACGGGGATGACCTCGGCGCCCATCTGCTCGAGGAGCGGGATGACCTGATTGGTCACGGTCTCGGCGGTGAAGAAGTCCTCGGTGATGCCACGGCAGCTCCCGCAGCCGTCCCACTTGAAGTTCTCGCGCTGCGTGGCCCAGCCGCCGTTGCCGTCTTCGAGCCAGCCGTGGCCCGCCGAGATGGCGACGCGCAGGCCCGCGAGCGCGCCGAACGATCCGGGCGACGAGGCGTCCGCCTGCGCCTGCTTGCGCTTGGTGCCGGCGGGCCGCCGCTGCGGGCGATGCGGCGGGCCCGCCGACGACGCGGGCGGGCGCGTGGGGTGACCGTCGACGTCGCGCGGGTCCGTGCCGAGGGAGCGCACGCCGGCGCCGTCGCGCACGAACACGAAGACGCCGCCGCGCACGCCGCGCGTAAGCTCATCGAGGGCGCCGACGAGGGCCTCGCGGGCGAGCTCCTCGGCGAGCAGCGAGCGCAGCGGCGCGACGACGACGACGGCGCCGCGCGACGCGGAGAACGCGTCGAGCACGGTGAGCCCCGCGCGCGCCGCCGCCCGCGCCGCCACGCCGGGATCGAGCGTCTCTGTCGACGGCGCCGGCAGCGCAGGGGCGCCGGCGAGGGCCACGGACACGAGCGCGCAGGCGGAGGCGAGCATCGATTCACCCTAGCCGGGCAAACCGCACCGCTTAAGGGGGGATCGCACCGCGGGACCGAATTGCGCGCGAGGGAGAGGCGCCGGTCGATTCGGGCCGGGTGTGACCGGAGCAGCGCCGCACCGCGCGGGTCACGCGCCGCGACGTGCCACACTCGACGACGATGCCCGACGCCGTCATCGACCAGCTCAACCGCAAGGTGCGCCGGATCCACTTCACGGCGGCCACGAACCCGCTGATCGAGGGCGCCGGCCTTCGGGAGACGGGCAACCGCAGCTACGGAAAGAACATCTACGTCGCCACCCACGATCCGTACAAGGCGAACGACGAGGATCTCCTCATCGGGCGGGCCCTGTCGGCGGGGACGGTGGAGCGCCTCGGTGACCTCGAGCTGCGGTGCGAGGCGAAGCACGGCGCGCTGGCCGTGGCCATCTTCGACGCGCAGGGCCGCGCTCGCAGCCGCACCCTCACCGCCCGGGTCCACGGCGCCACGGCGTGCGACGAGGGGCTGTTTGCGTGGTTCAGCGAGCTCGAGGACATCTGCACGCCGTGGAACGACAGCGATCCGCCCGTGTGCCAGGTGGTCACCGTGGACGGCCTCCGCCGCTACGCCGCGGCGCGCGCCCGCGTCGAGCTGCCCGAGGAGAGCGACCGCGCGCCCTTGCCCCGCGGCGAGCCCCCGAGCGAGGCGCTCATCCACGTGCGGCTGCGGGCGCTCCTCGAGGGCGCGCTCCCGAAGCACGCGCGCCGCAAGCCCAGCGAGGAGCACGCGGAGCGGCTGCCGCCCGCGCTCGAGGCGCCGTACCTCGCGGCGCTCACGGAGGCGCGCCGGCTCGGCTGCGAGCGCGCCGGCCTCGAGACCTGGGCCGCGCGGCTCGCCGCCGACGCGAAGCCCGCCTTCGACGCCATCGCTGCCGCCGTCGCGGCCGCGGACCCGCGCGCCAACGACGACGACGTCGCACGCGCGGCGGCGGTGGAGGCGCTGCGCGGGCCGAAGCTCCAGTGGGTTGAAGAGCGCGAGCAGCGCGCCGCGCGGCTCGTGTGCCTCTTCCGCTTCGTGACCTCGTAGCCGCCGCCTCCGCACGGGAGCGGGCAGCGTTCGCGCGCGCGCGTGTGTCGCTCGTGTGTGGCACGCCGCGTGCGTCGACGCAGGCATGCCGCGCACCGCCACACCATTCGCCCTCGCCATCGCGGTCGCCGCCGCCGCCCTCGGGGCGTGCGCGCCCGACGAGCTCGCTCGCGCGCCGCTGCGCATCGACCTCGGCGACGTCTTCCCCGAGGCGGCCTCTTTCAGCACGGGCGCAGGCACGCCCACGGACGTTCCCCTCAGCGGATCCTTCGACGTCGACCGTCAGCCCGACGACTGCACCGGCCTCGAGGACGGCACCGTCACGTTCGACACCGCCAGCGTGGTCTTTCAGGGCGGCTATCACGGCCTGCGCGCAGGCAGCTCCGCGCTCGGCGCCCCGGACGCCCCGACGTGGACCTGCGACCCGCGCTTCGAGGGTGTCATCGACGACGTCGAAGTGCCGGACGAAGCCCGCGACGGCGTCTTCGCCGTCGACGCCGGCGGCATGACGGCGCGCTACGTGGGGCGAAACCTGATCGCGCGGCACCACGTCGTCGCCGACGGGCCCGCCGTCCGGCTCGCGGATCGCTGGCGCACGCGCTTCCACCTGGAGCCTGCCACCGACGTGCTCGACGGCGCCGTCGCCGGCGAGCCGAACATGGACGTCCTCGCCGTCGGCGTCGACGACGGCGACCTCTTCGTCGACGTCGCCCCCGGCGTCCCCAACGGAGGGGCGGTGATCACCGTGGCGTTCCACGTCGACGAGGTCGCCTGCGACGGCTTCGCGTCCTGCGCGGTGTCGGTGACCCACACCGAGTGGGTGGTCGCCGACAGCGGCCTGTGATCTTGCCGCCACCGGGGCGTGGTCTCACGCGCGCGCCGGCGCCGCCCCCCGAACGTTCACGCCGTCGAGGAAGCGCAGCACCGCCGCCCCCCACGCGCCGGGATCCTCGAGCATCGGGTAGTGCCCGACGCCGGGCAGGCGCGTGTGCTCGGCGTTCGGGATCTCACGAGCGAGCTGGTCACCGATGGCCCGCACGGCGACGGGGTCGTCGTCGGCCCACAGCACGTGCGCTGGGACGTCGAGGCGCTCGAGCGCACCGACGAAGCGCTGCATGAAGCGCATGCGCTCATCGAGGTATTGCGAGACCGCCGGCAGCACCGCGCGCCCGCCGTTGTGCTCGAGCGCGAGGTACATCGCGTCGAGGTGCTCGGCTTCGACGGGCCGGCGCAGGATGCGACGCATGTTGCGCACGAAGAGGCCGCGCGTGGCGAAGCGGACGTAGAGCGGCCCAAGGCGCGAGCGCAGGATCTTCTGCGCGATGCGGAGGTGGGCGAGCTCCAGGTGGACGCTGCCGTTGGTGAGCGTGACGCTCCCCACCTCGAGGGGGAGCAGGCCGCGCTCCCGCCGCGCGAGGACCTCGGTGCACACGCTGGTTCCGTAGTCGTGCGCGAGCAGGTGCATGCGCTCGACGCCGAGCGAGCGCCACAGCTCGACGGCGACGTCGGCTTGCTCCATCAACGAGTAGCCGTACCCGCGCGCGGGTTTGTCCGACAGCCCGAAGCCGATGTGGTCGTGGACGATGACCCGAAAGCGCGCCGCGAGCGCGTCGACGACGAGGGCGAAGTCGCCGGACCACGAGGGGAAGCCGTGCAGGATGCACAGCGCCGGCCGCTCGCCCGCGGCCGGGGCGCCGGTGTCGACGACGAAGACGCGCTTGCGCTCGACCTCGACGAGCCTGCCGCGCGCGCGCCAGTCCTCGAACGGCCCGCGTGACGACGCCGGGTGCGCCTGTGCGGCGCCGGGGACGGCCGCGTCGCCGCGGTCAGCCACCGACGTCGGCCATGCTGAAAGGAACGCGGTGCGGCGCCACCAGGGGGTGCCAGGAGCGCTTGTCGTCGAGGCCGGCGTCGAGGAGCGCTTGCAAGGTCTCGTCGGACGCGCCCGACAAGAGCGCCGCGCCGAGGGGGATGCCCCCGGCCTGGTACAGACAGCCGCGCAGGCGCCCGTCCGCCGTGAGGCGCAGGCGATCGCAGCGCGCGCAGAAGGGCTCCGTGTCCGACGCGATGACGCCGAAGACGACGCCGTCGCCGCTGCGGAAGAGCGCAGCGGGATCGCTCGGGTGACGGCGCTCGACCGGCGCGACGCCGCCGGCCGCGCGCCCGGCGGCCTCGACGATGTCGCGGCCGGAGACGAACACGGAGCGGGCGTAGTCGTCGGCGCTGCCGGTGCTCATCAGCTCGATGAAGCGCACCTGCACGCCCGTGGCGCGCGACAGCGCGAGGAAGTCGCCAATCTCGTCATCGTTCTTCCCGCGCTGGACGACGACGTTGAGCTTGACCTCGTCGAGCACGCCGCGCGCCTTCTCCACCGCGGCCAGCACCGCCTCCGGCGCGCTCTTGCCCATGAGGGCCCCGTAGCGCTCGGGGCGCAACGTATCGAGGTGCACGGTGACGCGGCGCAGGCCCGCGCGGGCGAGGCCGTCGACGGTGGCGGCCAGGCGCTGGCCGTTGGTGGTGAGCGCGAGGTCGGCGTGCGGCATCGCCTCGTGCCAGGCGGCGACGACGTCGACGACGTCGGCGCGCAGCAGCGGCTCTCCACCGGTGATGCGCACCTTGTGCACGCCGCGGGCGCGGAACAGCCGGCCGAGCCTCAGGTAGTCGGCGGACTCGAGCTGCGCGCGGTGCTCGCGCGACGACGGGAGCGCCGCGGGGGCGCAGTAGGGGCAGTGGTAGGAGCAGCGCTCGATGACGCTGACGCGCAGCGCGTACGCGGGCAGCCGGCCGCGGGGCTCGTGAGCCGGGCCGTCCTGACCCGGGCCGTTTGGGACCGGGGTGTCGGGGATGGAGTCGAGGACCGGTAGCGGGGCCATGAGCTGCGTCGTATTCCTCTCGAGTATGGGCGATACCGACGACAACGAGAAGCTGCAACGCGTGGTGGAGGCGCGGATGCGCTTGAAGGCGCGCTTCGCGGAGGCCCAGCGCAGGAGCCCCTCGGTCGCCGACGACGCGCCCCAGGGAGAGGGGCCGCCCAACCGCCACGGCATGCCGCAGGTCCCGACGGGTCAGGTGAAGACGGAGCGGTGGCCCATCCTCGACCTCGGCGTTCGTCCGCGCGTCCCCGATCCGTGGCGCGTCGTCGTCGACGGCGCCGTGCACCAGCCGGTCACGCTCGATTGGGACGCGTTCATGGCGCTGCCGCAGGTCGACGACACCAGCGACTTTCACTGCGTGACGACGTGGTCCAAGCTCGATGTCGCCTGGCGCGGGGTGCGCGTGTCGACGCTGCTGGCGCTCGCCGAGCCCCTCGACGAGGCCACGCACCTGATGTGCCACGGCTACGACGGCTACTCCACCAACGTGTCCCTCGCGGAGGCCACCAAGGACGACGTCCTCCTCGCCCACACCGTCGGCGGCAGGCCGCTCCCCCCGGAGCACGGCGGGCCCGTCCGCATGATCACGCCACAACTGTACGCCTGGAAGGGGAGCAAGTGGATCGCGCGCCTCGAGGTGATGGTCGGTGACAAGCCGGGCTTTTGGGAAGAGCGCGGCTACTCGATGACCGCGTATCCGTGGCGCGACGATCGCTACCGCTGATTTGCGGAGAGCACGACGACGTCGAGCGGCGCCACGGCCTCGCGCATCAGCTCGGCCACCCGCTCGTCGGTGCCGTCCTGGGCGACGGCGCTGTCGAACGCCTCGGACTCGCCCGGCTGGAGCGTGCCGAAGTCGTGCGAGAGCATGAAGCCCACGTCGTCGGGCCCGAGGTCCTCGGTGATGTCGAGGCCGCCGCGCTCGTAGACGTCGTCGTGGAGCGCGGGGGCCGCGCCCACGAGCTGGTGTGAGGGCGCGTCGTCGAAGCAGAAGCCCGACGCGCGTGGAACGAGATCGCCCGGCTTCTGCACGAGGCAGCCGTCGACGACGCTCGCGGTGTCGTTCCCCGAGGAGCTGCCCATGTCGTAGTCGACGAGCTCGTCGACGCCGACGCCGTCGACGGCGACGGCGCCGGTGTTCTCCACGACGAACGTGGCGTGAACGAGCGCGGTGTCGGCGTCGCTGGTGAGGTACTCGGTGAGCGCGAGCGGCCCCGACGAGACACGGGTGCGCACGAGGTGGAACGCGGGCTCGTCGATGGCCTCGGGGCCGGAGACGAGCGTATGCACCGTGAACGGTGCGCCGGTGGGGTTCCGGGCGGTGGGCGTGATGGTGTACGCGTCGCCGGTCCGGATGCGGATGCAGCGGTCGAAGATCTCGAGGGCGCTGGACTCGATGAGCAACGGCTGGCTGCCGTCGCCGGCGGACAGGTGCGCGCCGGCCGCGCCGCCGAGGTCGCTCGTCGACGTGCCGACCAGCTCCGGCGCGGCGCCGCCGTTCACGACGAAGTGCACGACGTACGTCGACGCGATGGTTGCGTCGATGGGCGTGACGGGCGCGAACAGGAAGATCACCCGATCCGACGAGAGAGACGCGGCGAACGCGTCGATCGCGCCCGCGGGTCCCTCGAGCTTGGCCGCGGCGGGATCGATGGCGCCGGCCGCGCCGGCGAGGTCGGCGAGCGCGCGCAGATCGACGGTGAGCCGCACGGGCAACGCGGTGCGCGCGACGCCGCCTCCGGTCACGGAGAGCGCGCCGTCGACGCCGATGGGCCCTGGATCGCCTTCTCCCTCTCCTTCGCCCTCTCCCTCTCCTTCTCCCTCTCCTTCGCCTTCTCCTTCTCCTTCTCCTTCTCCTTCGCCTTCTCCCTCTCCTTCGCCTTCTCCTTCGCCTTCGCCCTCGCCTTCGCCCTCGCTGGCGGCGAGCGCGCAGAAGCCGTCGCGGCAGACGGCGGCGGCGGCACAATCGTCGTCGACCGAGCACGGCGTGGAGAAGAGGTGACACGCCGGCGCGAGCGCGAGCGCGAGGAGGACGATGGGGGCGCGCGCGCTCATTCGGCGACCGCCATCACAACGCCGACGACGGCTGCGGCCATGCCGAGCCCCGCGCCTCCGAGCGCGACCCACCCCGTCTGTTGCCAGGTGCGCCGCTCGTCGAGAGGACGCCCGGCGTCGGCAACGAGCGCGTCGGCGACGAGCGCGAGCCCGCCGCCGACGACGGCGACACCGCCGCCGGCGCCGGCCAGGACGAGGGCGAGCGGCGGTCCCCGCGGCGCGGCCGGCGCGCCGGGTGGCGACCGCGGGTCCGGGGGCGTCGTTCGCGCAAGCTCGGGTGGCGCCGCTGCCGCGGGCGTCGACGTCGAGCCGGCGGGCGTCGACCCTGGGCTCGCCGGAGCGCGCGTGGCGCGCAATTCGGTGCGAACGAGATCGAAGAACGTCTTCACCTTCGGCGAGAGCGACTCGTTGCGCGGCGGCAGTTGCGCGTCCGGATCCGCCGAGAGCGCCGCCAGGAAGTGCATGCGCGCCTCCGTCTCGTCACCCGCGACGCGCGCGGCGATGCCCGCGCACAGGTGCGCGTGCTCGAGCTCGGCGGGCGTGGCGTCGCCCGCCGCGACCGCGAGGGTGTACGCCTCGAGCGCCTCCTTGTACTCGAGCCCGTCGAGCGCTGCGTCACCTTGCGCGAGGTACGAGGATGCCGCGCTCGTCGGCGACGCCGCGGCGATCAGGAGCGCGAGGGTCCACATCCAGCGGCAGGATAGCCTGCGCTCGCCGGCGCGCGCGCGCCGGACACCTCACTGCACCGAGCTCTGCAACGTGTACGCGCCCCCGTCGCCGGCCCCGTAGCCGTCGACCAGGACGAACCACAGACCGTCGCCGGCGCCGTCGCTTTGGAGGGTGGTCTCCACGTCGGAGCAGAGCTGTTGCCCCGGCTCGAGGTCGTCGTTGCACGCGCCCTGGTACGTGGGCCCCAGGCATGCCCCGTCGCGGACCTCGAGGACGGTGTCGAAGCCGGTGTCGGGGCTGCAGGTCCGAAGCGACGTCGCGTGCGCGCCCGGACACGTCGCGAAGTACCAGAGCTGGTCCGGCCCGTCCCCGCCGTCGGGGATCACGCACGAAGGCGCGGTGACGTTCTCGAGGCCGGTGCTGTCGCCGTGCGCCTCGCCCTGCGCGACGTCGAGGAGCGCCGCGTTGCTGCAGCCCGCCTGCTGCAGCTTGAACTGCACGTGGCCGGTGGCGCCCGCCTCCTTGGCCTTCACCACCGCCGTGTACGGCCCGGCCTCCATCACCCCGAGGAAGTGGCCGCCGCCCGCGGCGTCGCCGCAGCCGTCGTCGACGCACAGCGCCTCGTCGGTGCACGCGTTGCCGCGGAAGACCGAGAGGGTGGTGTCGATGTCGGACCCGTAGGTGGACATGTACACGATGCCCGCCGTCGACACGTCGAATTGGAAGAAGAGGTCGCCGCCGGCGCCGCCGCAGGACGGGGAGACGTCGCCGGCGTTGTCGGCGGTGATCTCGCCCTGGAAGAGGCCGGAGCCGTCGATGGTGTGGGCGGTCTTGCAGGTGGCGTTGTCGGTGAGCGGCGCGCAGCCGTCGTCGGGGACGCCGTCGCAGGACTCGTCGCGGCCGTTGCCGCAGATCTCGGTGGTCGGATCGCAGATGTTCGGGTCGTCGGGGAGCGTCACCGGCACGCGCACGACGTCGTTGGTGTAGTCGAGCTCGCCGAGGACGCGCGCCGGGTTCACCGCGACCTCGAGGACGTAGTCGCCGGCGGGCACCCCGGTGACGTCGATCCACTGGCAGTCGAGGTGCCGGCCGTAGGTGTCGGCCCAGCCGACGGAGATGCCCTGGTTTCCGCAGTCGAAGCGCGCGTTGCCCGCGTCCTGGTCGACGGGCTCGAGGTCCTCGAGGCAGAAGGCCTGCTTGTGGCCGGTGGCCGCCACGTCGCCGTCCTGCGTGAGCAGCCGGTAGTTCGCGTACTGATCGAAGTGGTAGTGCTGGTGGCACGGCGAGAAGTGGAAGAACGGGTTGGCCTCGGGCCGGCCGACGACGAGGTCGGCGTTGCCGTGGTTGGGCGTGGTGGTCGAGAAGTTCAGGTAGCGCCCCGAGCCCGGCGTGGCGCACGCCTCCTGCACGTCGCACGCGTTGTCACCGAAGAACTGGTCGATGACGCGCACCGAGTCCGCGAGCACCTGCGTGTCGACAGTGAGGTCGGCCATCATGCAGGTGTCGTCGACGCAATTGGAGGCGGGGCAGCACGCGCCGCCGCAGACGTCGTCGTGACAGACCATGTCCACGGTGACCACGGGCACCGTGATGCTGTTGTTGGAGCCGTCGCCGTCGAAGACGCCGTCGGGGTCCACGGTGAGGACGAGGCCGTAGTCACCGGGAGGGACGTCGGTGACGTCGAGGAGCGACGACGCCGTGAACGCGATCGGCGCCGTACCGCCGGCGGCGGCGAGCGAAAAGCCGGGCTGCACGTCGAGCGGCCCTCCGGCGACGACGGTGCCGTCGCGCGCGACGAGCTTCCAGGTGACGAAGCCGAGCAGGGCGTGGCCGCCGCCGCACGCGGCGTCGCCGAGGTGGACGTTGGTGGCCCCCACGCTGAAGTCCCGCGTGCCGTTGTTGCGCATGACGAGGTCGAAGCCCATGAGCGCGCGGATGCCGCCCTGCTCGACGGTGCCCGCGGTGACGTCGCAGTCGTCGTCGGCGAAGCGGCGGAAGGAGAAGTGCACGCTGGGGGCGACGTCGGTGACGTCGAGGACGAGGTCGACGTCGGCGGGCGGCCGCTCGCCTTCTCCCTCCTCGCCCTCGCCCTCGCCCTCGCCTTCGCCGCTCGACGTCGAGGGCGCGGGGCAGCCGGCGAGCGCGGCGCCGGCGGCGAGGGTGACGACGAGGAAGAGGCGGGGCGGGCGCGTCATATGGGACGAACCCTAGCGGGCCGCCCGCGCGCCGCCGACGGTGGATCGGCTGACATCTCCGACGGGGCCGCGCGTGACGCAGCGCCCCAAGCCTACTGCCCGGGCGGGAGGGCGACGTGGAGGCAGCCGATGAGCGCCGCGCGCGTCGCGGGCCACGCCTCGCGCGGGAGCGTGTCCGTGCGCAGCGCGCGATCGGCGCGGGCGCGGCAGGCTTCGCTGGCGGGCTGCACGAAGACGCGGTGGCTCAGCGAGATGAGGGCGGCCTCCTCGGCGTCGCCCGGGTGCGGGAGGCCGTGCCGCCGCTGCTCGCGAACGCGCGCGAGGTCGTGCTTGACGCGCGCGGTGTCGGTGGCCCCCGGCGCGTGCCGCGCGAGGTAGGTGCGGAACCAGTGCTCGGCCTGCGCGGGGCAGCCCTTCATCGCGAAGGCCTCGCCGACGTCGCGCAGCAGGAACGGGATCGCGCGCCCACCGTGCGGCCTCCGCTCCTCGCGCGCCTCGGCGGCGAGCATCTGGCGCAGGCCGTCGTCGGTGCGGCCCTGGTGAAACCAGAGGAGGAAGCCGTCGTAGTAGAGGTCGTACGTCGCTTCGTCGTACGTGTCGTTCATCCGGAACCCGTCATGCTGCCCGGGCGGCGGCGCGCGCAGCCGGCCCGGCGCGATGCCGCACGCCGGCGGCGCGTGCCTCTTCGGCGGGGGCATCGTCTTGCGCGGGGGCGGCTGTCGGGGCGTCGTCTTCGGCGGGGGCGGCGTCTTCGGCGGCGTCGTCTTCGGCGGCGGCGTCGTCTTCGGCGGCGGCGTCGTCTTCGGCGACGAGGCGACGGAGACGGCGCCCACGACGGCGAGCGGGATCAGCGCGAGCAGCAGGATGGAGAGGAGCGACGGGCGCGCGGGGACGATCTCGGCCGGCGTGTGTCCTCGAGAGACCATCCGTCGATCGTGTCGCGCATCGACCGCTTGGCGCCACGGTGTCCGCGTGACCTGCGTCGCGAGCGACATGTGACGGACCCCGCCGGCGCGGCACGCGCCACGTCGCGCAGCAGGTCGGCGCTTGCTCGCGGCTTCGCGTGCCTTGCGGCGTCACCGGCCCCGCATTGAAGCGCCGGCGCCCGACCGCCGGTCCCTTTCACTCGGCGCAGCTCGTGGTCGACGGTGGCTGCGCCGGGTCGAGCAGGAAGTCGACGCCGGCGCGCCCGAGGCAATCGATGTCCGGTGCGCGCGTGTGGCCGTCGCCGGCGTACACGACGAGGAAGCTGCTGTTGGCGAGCGCGTCGCGCATCCCTTCGGCCCACGCGAGCGGTGTGGCCTCGTCGTATTGCGTGGCGAGCAGCAGGAGCGGCGGCGCGGCGGACGGACCGATCACCGCGGGCCGCTCGGGGTGCACCGGCCACGCGACGTTGCCCGCCTCCGAGCGCGCGGCCCGCGCCGCAGCGCGGGGCGCGAAGCGCGCGCTGTCGACGGCGACGGCGGCGAGGCCGTCCTCGTCGAGCGCCGGCGAAAACGGCCGGTCGGCGGCGGTGATGGCCCGAAAGGCGACGACGTCGACGTCGCTGTCGAGGAGCGAGGCGAGCGTCGCCACGCCGCGCGGGTCTCCCTGCACGGCGCGCTCGATGACCGTGGCCGCCGACGTCCACAACCGGTCGGGCGCGAAGCCGGCGCTCACGAGCACGTCGGTGAGCAACCCGCCGTCGACGTGGACGCCGTCGACGTCGACAGGGAACGCGTCGAGCACGCCCACCGCGGTGTCGAACGCGTTCGCGATGTCGGACGCGTCGCCGGCCGCGGCGAGCGGACACGCCTCGACGCCGGCGCCGGCGCACCAGGCGAAGAACCGATGAAACGCGTTCTCCATCGCCACCGCCTGCTCCTCGACGTGGCGCCGGCCCTCATCGGGGGCGAGCGCCGGTGAGTCGAGCACGAAGGCGCGCACGCGATCCGGGAAGAGGGTGGCGTACTCCGCCGCGAGCCGCGTCCCCTCCGACGACGCCACCATGTTGAGGCTGTCCTCGCCGAGCGCTGCGCGAAGCGCGTCGAGGTCGCGGGCGGCGCTGGCGAGGTCGACGTGCGCGAGACGCGGGTCGGCGGCGCACGCGGCGGCGACGCCGCGCTCCGCGTCGAACACGAGATCCCACGCGTGCAGCGTCTCCGGCGCGCGGGGCGCGGCGGCGAGCGCGGCGACGTCGGCGTCGCACGCAACGCCGACGCCGCGCCGGTTCACGACCACGCGATCGAAGCGGTCGACGACGTCATCGCCCTCGCCCGCGAGGCCCACGCCGGCGAGGCGCGCGAGGCGTGCGACCGCGGGGATGCCGGGACCTCCGAAGTCGAAGGTGACGACGCCGATGCGCTTCGCGGGATCGAGCGCGGGGATGCGAGCGACGTCGAGCGACAGACGCGCGCCGCCCGGGTGTTCCCAGTCCGCCGGCACGTCGAGGACGCCGCACGCGGCGCCGGGCACCGTGGCCATCGGCGATGTCACGGGGCACGCGTGGAGCTCGAGCGCAGGGCGCACCTGCGGCTGCACCGGCTCCGGCGCGCACGCAGCCGCGGCGACGACGACGCAGCCGGCGACGACGACGCAGCCGGTGACGACGGCGTTCGAGCGCGCAGGCGAGGCCGGCGACGACATCCGCGGAGCGTGGCACCGTGCGCCCGCGCTGTGCAGGGGGCGCACGTCACGCGCGGCGAACCGCCCCGTCGAGCGCGGGGCAGGAATGCGGATGCGAGCGGCGCGGAGCTCGCGATCAGGCGCCGGTGAGGATGGCCTTGATGGAGCCGTAGTCCTCGTCGTGGACGGCGCCGACGCGCAGGCAGCGAAGGTTGCCGTTGGGGTCGATGAGGGCGTGGATGGGGATGGCGGACGCCTTGTCGGCGCCGAGGTTGGTCAGCACCGCCGGCAGATCGTCCGGCGAGCGCACCCAGCGCACCCGGCCGGGCATCGCGCGCTTCTGCAGCCACCCCGTCAACGCGGACTCCTCCTCGTCCACGCTCCACAGCTCGAGGTTGAGCGGTACGCCGTCCTTCTCGAGGGAGCTCTTCCACTTGCCGAGGAGCGCCATCTCCTCGACGCACGGGTGACACCACGTGGCCCACAAGTTCACCCAACGCCACGCGCCCGCGGGCGCCGGCGGCGCCTTCGGCGCGTTCGGCACCGGGCGCTCGGGCGGGTCCACGAACTTCTTGCCCGCCTCGCCGGCGGGCCACTGCTTCTCGCAGAAGTGCGCGGCGGCGGTGGACTTCGCCGGCTTCTTGACCGTGTCGAAGCGCGAAGGCGGCGGACCGGCGGTCTTGTCGTCGCAGCCGGCCGACAGCGCGACGGCGACGACGATGACGACGAGGGGGAACGAGCGGCTCATATGGAGCAGTCGATCCACGCGACGAACGCGCTGCGGTTGATGTCGCGGCCGCTGCAGTCCTGCCCGGTGCGCGAGCGGTTCCACTCGCAGAAGTCCTTGCCGAGCTGCGCGTACTCGGCGCCGAGCCACAACAGGCCCACCTTCTTCAGGTCCTCGTCGCCGGCGAACTTCTCGTTCAAGTGGTCCATGAGCTTCTGCGCGCGGGCCTGCGACAGTTGCGTGTTGTAATCCTTGTCCCCCTCGGGGGACGCGCGCGCCACGACGAAGAAGAACGAAGCGCCGCGCTTCTCCGACCAGCTCTTGTCGATCTCCGAGAGGGCGCCGTCGTCGAGGTCGGACTTGTCCTGATCGAATTGGATGATGTGCGCGCGGTCTTTCAGCGGCTGGAACAGCGCGTTGAAGTCGTCGCCCGTGAGGGCCGCGACGCTCTTGGCGTCGGCGGGCTTGCAGCCGCGCGCGCCGTTTTCGAGGAGGCCGCAGGCGCCGGCCACACGGCGCACGACCTGTTTGAGCTGCATGGTGCAGTAGGAGCTCTCCGCCGCGGACGCGATGGGGACGTCGGAGGCGGCGTCGGTGGAGCCCGCCAGACGCTCGCCGGCGGCCTTCTCGCTGACGACGACGAACGCGAGCGGCAGGACCAGGCAGCCGATGAAGAGGGCGAGGGAGCGGATGTCGTTCATCGCCGCCTCCCGCCGCTGCTGCCCTCGAGCATCTTGTTCACCGTGTACTCGAGGCCGAGGTCGGTGTCCTCGTCGCAGACGCGCTTGTCCCCGATGAAGAGCTGCGGCGTGAGCACGGGCAAGGCGTTGGCCACCGCCCACCGCAGGCTGCGGTTCACGGTGTTCTTGATCTTGGGGGAGCCCAGACACCCCTTCAAGCGCGGGAACTGCTGCTCCAGGCGCTGCCGGATCCTGGCGTCGTCCTGCTTGGCGAGGTCGCGCAGCTCCTCCTGGTGCTCGAAGGCGTAGTCGAGGACCTCCTCGGCGGACCCCGTGTCACACAACATGGCCTCGCTGACCGCGCAGGCGCCGGGGTGCACGGACTCTTTCACCATCCAGTTGCACTTGGCGTCGAGCGGGAAGAGGACGGCCCTGATGTCGAGCTTCTCGTAGAGGTCACTGGCGCGCATGCGCGCGTCGAAGCCTTTGCAGGCGGGGCACAGCGGGTCCACGACGGCGACGGCGGGCGTGCCGTGGCCGCGCCCGAGGGGGATCATGATGCCGGCCTCCTCCTTCTTCACGAGCGTGCCGCAGCCCGTGCTGCTCTTGGGCGAAGCGGGCGCGAACATGACGTAGAAGATGGCGAGCACGGCGACGTAGAGCACGCCCTCGCCGAACTGCTTGGCGTACTGCGGCGTCGGCAGTTGCGCTGACGGCGCCGGCGCCGCCTTCATGTGCGCGAGGATGGCGCACAGGAGGAGCGTCGCGGACGAGAAGTAGATGCCGATGCAGAGCTTGCAGACCGCCCCGATCTTCGTGACGGCGATGGTCGCGAAGATGACGGACATCAACGCGGGGAGAAGCGCGGCGGCGACGAGGTAGAGCGACTCGTGCTTGGTGAACGGCTTGTTGGACAGGAGCGTGCGGGAGAAGTGCATGACCATGTAGGCGAACACGGCGACGGCGAGGAGCGAGATGGGGAGGCCGCCCCAGAGTGAGTCGCGGAACATGGAGCTGTACGGCGACATCATGACGGTGCGGCAGCCGCTCTCCCCGATCTCGGCGCCGGCGCCGGGGATGAAGGAGCAGTGGATCGAGTGCACCTGGCGGTCGAGGTGGCTGATGAAGTCGCTCGTGGAGACGCTCGCGAACAGGACGCCGGCGATGGAGGCGACCACGGCGAGGATGAGGGCGCCGGGCTTCGAGCCGCCCGTGGGCGGGGTCGGGGGGTAGGGCGGATAGGGCGAGCCGCCGTCGGGGCGCTGGTCATCGAACGACATGGGCGTGGCCATCGGAAACCTCTGCGTCGCATCTTTGCGCAAATGCGATCCCGCCGCGAGTGAAGGGACGGACGCCGTAACCGCCTGCCAGCACGCAGGATTCCGCCGGTGGCACCTCCTCCTACATCGATCCACCAGCGACGTCGCGCGCACATGTGCCGATAACTCCCGAGATCACCCGACGACCTCAGGGGAGCACATGTCCATTCGCCGCGCCGACGCACCTGCCAACCCGCCCCGCACGAACGCCCTCGCCGAGCGCGAAGAGAATCAGGAGGCCCCGGAGTCGCCGGAGCCGAAGAGCACCGTCGCCGAGCCGCCGCCGCCGCCGCCGCGGAGCGTCGACGTCGCCTCGCGCAACCGCGTCCGCGCGGCTGCTCTCGCCAACGAAGCGCGCGTGCAGACCCAGGTGCAGGGCGAGGAGATCACGGGCAACAAAGAGCTCGATCAGCTCCTGAACCAACTCCCCCCCGACCTGCTCAGCATCGTGAAGAACCTCGCGCAGGCGCTGCGCAAGCTCGCCGACGCCATCGAGAAACAGGCGGGCGCGAAGCCGCAGGACACGGGGACGAATTCCAAGCCCCGTGGCGACGTCCGGACCCCTCAGGCCACCGCACCTCCCGCCAACAACGCCACCGCCCCCTCCGACGTCGAACAGCTCCTCGAACCCTCGCAAGACGACGCCGACCGCAGGAACGCGAACGGCGCAAACGGCGCAAACAACGTCCGCCGCGGTCTCGCCACCAACCCCAAGGCCACGAACCTCGCCGAGACGCCCGACACCGGCGCCAACGCGAACGCCACCCTCGCGACCAACGTCAACGCGACCAATCTCGCGACCGACGCGAACGCCCTCGCCAACGTCAACGTCAACGTCGCCAACGCGAACCGCAACGCCAACGCAAACGCGAACGCGGCGAACCTCGCGACCGACGCCGACGCCACCAACCTCGCCAACGCGAACGTCGCCAACGCGAATCGCAACGCCAACGCAAACGCCAACGCCAACGCGACGAACCTCGCGACCGACGCCGACGCCACCAACCTCGCCAACGCGAACGTCGCCAACGCGAACCGCAACGCCAAGCCCAACGCCAACGCGACGAACCTCGCGACCGACGCCGACGCCACCAACCTCGCCAACGCGAACGTCGCCAACGCAAACCGCAACGCCAACGCCAACGCCAACGCCACGAACGCCAACGTCGCAAACCGCGTTGCCAACGACGCCAACGCCGACGTCGCCAACATCGCCAACGCAAACGCAGACGCCAACGTCGCCAACGCAAACGCCAACATCGCAAACCGCGTTGCCAACGACGTCGCCAACAACGCCAACGCCAACGCCAACGCCAACGTCGCCAACGCCAACGCCAACGCCAACGCCAACGTCGCCAGCGCCAACCGGTCGACAACCGTCACCGACACGACCGCCGCGACGCCGTACACGGTCAAGAAGGGCGACACGATGTCGGCGATCGCGCGGCGCAACAGCGTCTCGCTGAAGAACCTCATCGACGCAAACCCGCAGACGCGCGCGAACCCGAACCGCATCCGCGTCGGGCAGACGCTCAACATCCCGAACGCGAAGAAGGCGGCGCCCACGGAGCCGAGCCCGCGACCGACCACCACGGTGCCCACGCCGACGCCGCGAACGACCACCACCGCGCCTGCGCCGACGCCGCGAACGACCACCACCGCGCCCACGCCGCGCCCGACCCCCCGCGTGACGACGCCCACCCCGCACCCGACGACGACCACAGCGCCGACGCCGACGACGCGGCCGACGACGCGGCCCGCGACGACCCTGGACCCCAAGCCGACGACGACGACGACCCTGGACCCCAAGCCGACGAGGACGACGACCCCGGACCCCAAGCCAACCGCGACGATTACCCCGAACCCCAAGCCGACGACAACGACGACCCCGGACCCCAAGCCGACGACGACGACGACCCCGAACCCCAAGCCGACGACGACGACGACCCCGGACCCCAAGCCGACCGCGACAATCACCCCGGACCCCAAGCCGACCGCGACGATCACCCCGGCCCCCAAGCCGACCGCGACGACGGCCCCCGCTCCCAAGCCCACGACGACGACGACTCCGGCGCCGAAGCCCACGACAACCCGCCCGGCTCCCAAGCCCACGACGACGACGACACCCAATCCCAAGCCGGTGGTGGCGCCGCCGCTCCCGCCGCGCAAACCCGCGCCGCCTCCGGTCATGGAGCGGCGCTTCGAGACGCAAGGGACCTTCACCGACAAGGACGCGGCCCGCACCAACCTCGCCAACCGCACCTTCGCGCAGCTCAAGACCGCCGGGCTCCTGCCGGCGGACACCAAGCTCGACACGAAGCTCCCCGCGGACGTGCAGAAGCGCGTCGACCGCGACGCCGCGTTCGACGGGACCAAGCCGAAGACCTACGGCGACCTCATGAAGTCGCTCGTCGGCGACGGCGACAAGGACGGCAAGCTCGACTTCGACACGCTCCAACTCAACGAGGTGCTGCCGAAGGCCACGCAGCAAGGCATCCTCAAGGCGGTCACCGCCGACACGGCGCCCGCCGACATCGAAAAGACGCTCAAGGCGTCCGGAGCCGACGCCACCGCGGCGGCGGCGGCGGCCAACGACAAGAAGCTCAAGCTCGACGCCCCCGAGGGGTTCGGGCTCAAGGGCGAAAACAAGATCGACGAGGTTCAGCAGCAGACCCTGCTGCGCACGGGCGTCATCTTCGCGGACAGCAACAAGAACGGGAAGCTCGACCCCACCGACAAGGTCAGCTTCCTCGACAAGGACGGCAGCGTTCGGGAGTCGACGTTCGGCGCGCTCTCACCGCAGCTCCAAAAGACCGTCAAGCTCAACGCCGCCACCGCCGAGGCCGCGCGCACCTACAACGACCGGCCCGTCGATTGGATGCGCAACCCCGACGGCAGCATCGCGACGGACGCCGACGGGAACAAGATGATCACCAACCGGGTGAAGTTCCCGCACTACAACCGCAAGACCGGCGAGAACGAAAAGGAAGCGGTCAACACGGACTTCTGGACCATCGACAGCGCCAACGTGCGCGGGCGCAACCAGACGTCGTGGAAGCTCAACGACGGCAAGACGCCGGCGGAGGCCGTCGACGACGTCCTCAGCGGCGCCGACAGCCCGAAGTACACCACCGAGTGCGCGCAGATGCGCGACGTCATGCGGCTCAAGGGCCTGCGCGACTACTACACGAACGAGTACGGCAAGGACGAGGGATCCTTCCGCTTCAACGCGGAGTTCCCCAAGGACGCCGGTGAGCAGAAGAAGGCGCAGGGCTACCTCACGCGGCTCGACGCCTTCAAGAAGGCGAACCCCGGCAAAGGCTGGGACGACTTCCAAAAGCAGGAAGCGGCGCCCGCCGTGAAGTACGCGATGCAGATCAGCCGCCACGACGTGCTCAGCGGCACCGGCTCCGTCATCGCGCCGTGGCAGACCAGCTACAACGCCGGCGAGAGCGCCGCCGGCGACGCCGGCTACTTCCACAACTACGGCGTGAGCGTCGAAGGCGTCCGCATCGGCTACGGCGGCGAGAACGTGCTCGACGTCGGCTTCGCCAAGAACCCGAAGACGGGCGAGATCGAGCGCCAGTTCTGGGGTCACCCCGGCGGCATCAAGGGCGAGAAGGCCTGGCAGGAGGAGCTCGGGACCGACGCGATCATGGCCAAGTCGGGCACCGACTTCCAGGAGTACTTCTCGGCGGAGGACGTGCAGCGCAAGATCGGCCAGGTCGTCGACAAGCAGACCAAGCGCATCGATGACCTCATCGCCAAGAAGCCCACCGCCGACCAGCGCGAGAAGCTCGAGATCGATCGGGCGTTCCTGCAGAGCAGCGGGGACGCGCTCAGCGCGGTGACGTCACACATCGACGACAGCAAGCTCGATGCGGCCAAGGCGCTCTTGAAGGACGGCAAGGCCGACAAGCCGTCGGACATGAAGCCGCTCGCCAACAGCCTCGACGCGGACGGGAAGAAGCTGGCGGTCGCCGCCTTCGGCAAGCTGCCGGCGCAGGCCCAGGACGCGTTGGCGAAGATGATCGGCAAGGACAAAGCCAAGCTCAGCGACGACGAAAAGGCGCAGGCCGCGCTCTATGCGACGATGACCGACGGCGGCCACCTCACGCCTTCCAGCGAGAGCCTGCTGGCGACGTCCGTCGTCAACACCGGCGCGGCGTCGTACCTGAAGGCGGCCAACGCCAAGACCGCGGCGCCCGCGGGGCCGCTGCACTCGCGCGACGACTTCAACAAGTGGCTCGGCACGCCCGCCTTCGCGAAGTGGTACGAGCAGAAGACCGGGCAGAAGTGGACCGGCGGCAAGTCCGTCGACGACCTCAGCCACGACGAGGTGCAGAAGATCGTCGAGCTCGCGCTCCCGCAGACCAAGAACATGCGCACGGCGTACGTGAGGCTGAACGGCGGCACGCCGCAGTACGTCTCGTCGCAGCTCGCGACGCTCTTGAAGGACGGCAAGCTCGCCGCCGCCGAGTATTCGTCGGAGGGCACGTCAATTCCGCTGTGATGGGACCCGCATGAGGTACGTTGTCGCCGCGCTCCTGCTCGCGGGGGGCGCCGCGAGGGTGCAGATGAGCGACTTGAAGTACGACGTCGTCCTCCTCGGCGATCCCGTCGCCGCGCGCGACGACAAGCTGCGCGCCGTCGACGAGCTCACCGCCGCCGAGCTGCGGGCGGCGCCGCTCCTCGTCGAGCGCCTTCAGGACACGAGCGACGCAGTGTTCCTCGACGACTATCGCGTGGACACGGGCCCGCTGAACCCGGGCCCGCCGCTGTCCACCACCACCACGGCTCGCTTCATGTGCGAGCTCATCCTGTACCGCATCATCGCTCCCGAGCCGAAGGAGACGTCGTTGGCGCTCGGCGCGCGCGCGAGCAAGACGGGGCTCGACGCCGTGCGCCCTGCGGGCGGGCTCGACTTCGAGGTTCCGCGCGCGCCCGTGGCCTGGGTGCGCGACTGGAGCGCGTACTGGGCCGCGCACAAAGGCGAGAGCCTCGACGTGATCCGGCGCGAGAGCGCCGCCGCCATCGACCGCCTCTGGCGCGAGGCCGCCCTCGCCACCACCGCGGCGCCTACGCCCGGGGCCGGGCCCGCGCCGCACCTGCCGTCTGCGACGACGGGCACGGCGGCAGCGCTCGCGTCGTCGACGGCGGGCATGCTGCTCGACGCGTGGCAGGACCCGGCCCTCACGCCCGCACGCGAGGCCTACGTGAAGGCGCGCGCGATCTTTCGCGAGGCCGAGGGGGACGTCGGCAAGCGCAAGGCCGCGCGCAAGCAGCTCGAGGACATGGCCCACAAGGAGCCGCGGTTGCGCGTCCACGTCGAGCGCTGGCTCGCGAAGATTTGACGAGGCGGGGGACGAGCCCCCGCCCTACGAACAAGGCGGGGGACGAGCCCCCGCGTACGGACAAGGCGGGCGACGAGCCCCCGCCGTACGGACAAGGCGGGGGACGAGCCCCCGCCGTACGGACAAGGCGGGCGACGAGCCCCCGCCGTACGGACAAGGCGGGCGACGAGCCCCCGCCGTACGGACAAGGCGGGCGACGAGCCCCCGCCGTACGGACGAGGCGGGGGACGAGCCCCCGCCGTACGGACGAGGCGGGGGACGAGCCCCCGCCGTACGGACAAGGCGGGCGACGAGCCCCCGCCGTACGGACCGCGCGGGGGACGAGCCCCCGCCGTACGGACCGCGCGGGCGACGAGCCCCCGCCGTACGGACCGCGCGGGGGACGAGCCCCCGCCCTACGAACCGGTCAGCCCAGGTTGTGGAAAACCTGCTGGACGTCGTCGTCCTGCTCGAGGGCGTCGACGAGCTTGAGGACCTCGGTGGCCTGGTCCTCGGGCAGCGTCATGATGTTCTGCGGGATGAACTCGCTGTCGGCGGCGAGGGGGTGCAGGCCGCGCTCCTCGAGCGCGTGCTGCATCTGTCCGAAGCTCTGCATGACGCAGCGGACGACGATCTGCTTTTCGCCCTTCTCGCCCGTGCTCTCGCCCATCTCCTCGAGGCCGTGATCGATGAGGTCGAGCTCGAGCGCGTCGAGGTCGAGACCGTCGGGGGCGAGGCGGAACACGCCCATGCGCGTGAAGGCGAAGGCGACGCTGCCGCTGTTGCCGAGGTTGCCGCCGTTCTTGTTGAAGGCGGTGCGGACGTTGGCGACGGTGCGGGTGGGGTTGTCGGTGGCGGCGACGGCGAGGACGGCGATGCCGTGGGGCGCGTAGCCCTCGTAGATGACCTCCTCATACGACGCCGCGTCCTTGCCCGAAGCACGCTTGATGGCCGCCTCGATCTTGTCCTTCGGCATGTTCACGGCGCGCGCGTTCTGGATACAGCGGCGCAGCGCCGCGTTGCCGTCGGGGTTGGGCCCGCCGGATTTCACCGCCATCACGATGTCCTTGCTGATGCGCGTGAACTGCTTGGACATCTTGTTCCAGCGCGCGAACATCGTGGCTTTGCGTGTCTCGAAGATCCTTCCCATGCGCGTGATCCTACCGTCTCTCCGCCCACGTGACGAGGCTGTCGATGCGCGGGTGCGGCCGTCGTGAGCCTCGCGCGCGTCACCGTCGTGCTCGTCCGCACCGAGGGCCCGCTGAACCTCGGCAGCGTCGCCCGCCTGTGCGGAAATTTCGGCTGCGGGCTGCGGCTCGTCGACGTGCGGGCCGACGCCGCCGCCCGCGAGGCCGTGATGATGGCCCACCCCTCCGGGCGGCTCCTCGACGAGGCGCCCCGCTTCGCCACGCTGCGCGAGGCGCTCGCGGACATCGAGCTCGCCGTGGGCACGTCGACGAAGATCGTCGCCGCGCGAGACCGGCCGCCGCTCGACGTCAACCGCGCGCGCGCGCTGTTGCCGGCGGGCGCCGGCGGCACGGCGTTCGTGTTCGGAAACGAACGAACGGGGCTGCTCGCCGACGAGGCCGCCCTGTGCCACCGCGTGGTGCGCCTCGACACCCCCGGGCCGCACCCGAGCCTCAACCTCAGCCACGCCGTCGCCGCGGTGCTCACCGTCCTCGCGCTCGCCGCCGCCGAAGGCGCGCTCGGACGCTTGACGCCGGAGGACCGGAGCGCGGAGCGCTCGCCGCCGTCCGTCGAGGGCGCCGCGCGCGGCGACGGGGCCCCGACAGCGGGCACGGCGGCCAGGGAGCGCCTCGTCGGCGACTGGCTCGCGGCGCTCGAGGACGCCGGCTACTTCAAGACGGCGACGGCCGCGACGTTCGCGCCGCGGCTGCGCGCGCTCGTCGACGACATGGCGCTCGTCGAGCCGGACGTCGAGCTCCTGCGCGGCATGCTGCGCGTGCTCGCGGAGCGCCGCGGTGCCTGACGCCGACATCGTCCTGTGCACCATGAACGCGCGCTGGTCGCACGCGTCGTTCGGGCTGCGCTGCCTCAAGGCGAGCCTCGGCGCCCTCGAGGCGCGCTGCGCCCTCGTCGAAAAGACCCTCGAGGACCGCCCCGCCGACGTCGTCGAAGCGGTCCTCTCCCTGCGGCCGCGCCTGGTCGGGCTCGGGGTGTACGTGTGGAACGCCGGCCCGATGCTCGAGGTGGTGCGCACGCTGAAGCGGCTGCGGCCCGAGCTGCTCGTCGTCGTCGGCGGCCCCGAGGTCAGCCACGAGATCGAGCGTCAGGAGATCTGCGCGCTCGCCGACGTCGTCGTCGCCGGCGAGGGAGAGGACGCGTTCCGCGACCTGTGCGCGGCCGCCCTCGACGCGCCTGCGCAGCACCGGCGCGGGTTGCCCGTGCTCGCCGGGCGCGACGCCGGCGCCGCAGGGGTCTGCGTCGTCGACGGCGGGCGCCCCAATCTCGCGCGCGTGCGCATGCCCTATGCGCTCTACGACGACGGCGACGTCCGCGACCGCACCGTCTACGTCGAGGCCTCCCGCGGCTGCCCCTTCACCTGCTCGTTCTGCTTGAGCGCCCTCGACGGCGGGGTGCGGGTGTTCCCCCTCGACGCGTTCCTCGACGAGATGCAGCGGCTCCTCGACCGCGGGCTGTCGCGCTTCAAGTTCGTCGACCGCACCTTCAACCTCAAGATCGACGACGCCACCCGCATCCTCGACTTCTTCCTCGAACGAATGCGCCCTGGTCTGTTCCTGCACTTCGAGATGATCCCCGACCGCCTCCCGGAGAAGCTGCGGGAGCGCCTCGCGCGCTTCCCGCGGGCGAGCGTTCAGCTCGAGGTCGGCGTCCAGACCTTCGACGAGGAGACGGCGGCGCTCATCCGCCGCCGGCAGGACCCCGCGCGCATCGAGGAGAACCTGCGCTTCCTCGCCGGCCACACCGGCGTCCACGTGCACGCCGACCTCATCGCGGGCCTCCCCGGCGAGGATCTCGCCCGGTTCGGCCGCTCCTTCGACCGGCTCTTCGCCCTCGAGACCGCCGAGATCCAGGTCGGCATCCTCAAGCGCCTGCGCGGGGCGCCGCTCGCCCGCGACGCCGAGGAGCACCCCGCCTGGGGCCTCGTCTTCGATGAGCGCGCTCCCTACGCGCTGCTGCAGAGCCGCGCGCTCCCCTTCGAGGACGTGCAGCGCGTCTCCCGCTTCGCCCGCGCGCTCGACCTCGTGCACAACAGCGGGCGCTTTCCGCTCACCGCGCGCATGCTCTTTGCGGGCGGCGCGCCGTTCGCCTCCTTCCTCGCGTTCTCCGAGTGGCTGTTCGCGGAGACCGGCGCACGGCACGGTATCGCGCTCGCGCGGCTCGCCGGTCTGGTGGCGCGCTTCCTCGTCGAGGAGCGCGGCCTCGCCGCCGCCGACGTCGCCGCGGCGCTCGAAGCCGACCTCGGCCGCGATCGCATGCCCGTCCTCCCGGGCCGACTGCCCAAGCGGCAGGCGCGCTCCCTGCGCTGACGCCTTGCCGCTGCGCGGGCAGGACGGTTCATTGTGAAAGGGGCGCGGGAGGCGCTGTGAGCGTGATGATGCAGACGTCGGTGGCGTGCACCCTCTATGTCGGCGCCCCATCGGAGGCGGTGTGGGCCGCGCTCTTCAATCCCGCGCTCACGCGGCAGTTCTGGGGCCAACACCAAAACGCCTCCACCTGGGTGGAGGGCGATCAATGGGAGCACCGCGAGGCGGGCAGCGGGCGCGTCGACGCGGCCGGCGAAGTCGTCGTCGTCGACGCCGAGGAGCCCGAGCGGCGGCTGGTGCTCACCTGGATGACGTCGGAGGTGCCGCTGGCGCGGCCCACCACCGTCACCTTCGTCGTCGAGCCCTTCATGGACGCGACCAAGCTCTCGGTGCTCCACGAGCGGCTCGATCCCGGGTGCACGCTCGAGAGGGCGATGCGCGACGGCTGGCCGCTCGTGTTGTCGAGCCTCAAGACGCTCCTCGAGACCGGCAGGCCCCTGCCCGCGACGACGCGGCCGTGGGGCCCGCTCCCGCCTCGCGCGCCCGGCGACGCCAACGCCGCGCGCACGCCCGGGGTGAGCGCCGTCTGCTACATCGCGTCGACGCCCGACGACGCGTGGAACGCGCTGTTCGACGCCCAGGCTGTGCTGCCCGTGGGCGGCGCCCCCGCCGACGCCGGCGACATCGACGAGATGGATCCACCGGCGCGCCTGGTGCTCACGCAGCCCGCGCCCGCGGGCATGCCCGCGCCGCGGCTGACGTTCCTCGTCGAGCCCGTGGCGGGCATGGTGCGCCTCACCGTCATCCACGAGGGGCTGCAGCCGGGCTCGCCGGCGGAACAGGAAGCGAACGACGAGTGGCCGCGGGTGTTGTCGAACCTCAAGTCGCTCCTCGAGAGCCGCGCCCCCGCGAGCGCCGCCACCGCGCCCGGATGACGTTGCGACCCGACGGTGCGGCCGCGGGTGAAATCGCGCTCCGCCGCCGGCGCCGCCGACGTTCAACGCCCGCGAACCGCGATATAGGATGGCGGCGTTGCCGACGACGCCGACTCCGACCGATATCGGGAAGTACCGGATCCGCGGCGTCCTCGGGCGCGGCGGGATGGGCGTCGTGTACGACGCCGGCGACGACGAGCGCCGCGTCGCCGTCAAGACGGTCCTCGGCACCAAAAACAAGTTCGTCCACGCCGTGCGCCGCGAGATCCACGCGCTCGCGCGCCTCCGGCACCCGGGCGTCGTGGCCATCGTCGACGAGGGCACGCACGAGGGCGCGCCCTGGTACGCGATGGAGTTCGTGGACGGGCTCACGCTGCGCGGCTGGGCGCGGGCGCTCGCCCTGCGCCACACCGCCGCCGGCAAGGCGCCCGGCGGCGACGACGAGGGCGCGCCCGGCGGTGAGGCGTTCGTCGACGCGGTGTGCACCGGGCTCGGCACGGAGGGCGCCACGGTCACGCACGCGGGCGGCCTCATGGCGCCCATCGCCGGCACCGAGAGCTCCCGGGAGGAGACCACCGGCCGCCGCGGCCAACACACCGGCCTGCCCCTGCCCGCCGAGGCGCTGCCCGAGGTGCTCGTCGTCGCGCGCCGGCTGTGCCTGACGCTCGAGTACCTGCACAGCCGCGGCCTCGTGCACCGTGACCTCAAGCCCGACAACGTCATCGTCAAAGAGGGCGGGCGCCCGGTCGTGGTCGACTTCGGCCTCGTGTTCCACGCCACCGGCGTCGTCGGCCGCGAGAGCATCGAGGAGCTCGCGCTCCTCGGCGCGGGGACCGCGAGCTACATGGCGCCCGAGCAGGTCCGCGGCGACGGTGTCGACGCCCGCGCCGACCTCTACTCCCTCGGCGCCATCCTGTTCGAGCTCGTCACGGGCCATACGCCCTTCGAGGGCAATTCGAGCCTCGCGGTCTTGAACCAACACCTCAACGGCGAGACGCCGTCGCTCGCCGCGGCCTCGCCTTGGGTGCCGCCGGCGCTCGACGCGCTCGTGACGTCGCTGCTCGAAAAGAAGGCGCAGGACCGCCCGGCCAACGCCGCGCTGGTCGCCACGCGGCTCGCGGACATCGCGCGCGACGTCGCCGGCGCGGACGCAGCCGGCGACGCGGTCGGCGCCGACGACGGCGACGGCGGCTACGCGACGCCGCCGCGGCCGTTCCTGTACCGGCCCGCGCTCGCGGGACGCGCCGCGGTGCTCGACGCGCTCGACGACAGGCTCGCGCGCCTCGACAAGCGCGGCGACCGCGGCGGCGTGGTTTTGCTCGTGGGCCCGAGCGGCATCGGCAAGACGCGCGTGGCGCTCGAGGCGGCGCGGCGCGCGGCCGGCGACGGCGCCCTCGTGCTCGCCGGCGAAGCGAGCGCGCGCGGCGCGCGGCCGCTCGCGCCGCTGCGCAAGGTGCTGCAGGTGGTCTCCGAGAAGTGCACCGTCGGCGGCGCGCAGAAGACCACCACGCTGGTCGGACAGAACGCAAAGATCTTCGCCGCCTACGAGCCGTCCTTCGTCGTCGTCCCCGGCTTCGAGCTGTTCCCCGATCCGGAGCCCCTGCCCGCCCCCGAGGCGCGCCGGCGCCTGCTCGCGTCGCTGCGCACCACCCTCGACAACCTCGCGCAGGAGCAGCCGCTCCTCGTCATCATCGACGACCTGCAGTGGGCCGACGAGCTCACGCTCGCGTTCCTCGATCACCTCGCCGCGTCCGAGGACGCCGACGCGCCGTTCATCGTCCTCGCCACCGTGCGCGCCGAGGAAGGCGAAGAGGTCGTGGAGGCGCTCGGAGATCACCCGCGCTCCTCCGTGCTCCGCCTCGATCGCCTGACGGAGGACGCCGTGCGCGAGATGATCGACGGCGCCCTCGGCGTCGCCGCGCCGGACGGCCTCGTCCAGCTCGTCGAGGAGCGCGCCGGCGGCGTCCCCTTCTGGGTCGGCGAGGTGCTCCACGCGGGCGTGCTCGCGCATTTGCTCGAGCGCGACGAGGCGGGCGCCTGGTGCACGCGCGACGCGCGCGCCGCCGCGCTCCCCTCCGCGCCCGCGGAGATCCTTGGCCTGCGCCTGAGCGCCGTCGGCGACGACGCGCGCGCCGTCCTCGACGCCGCCGCCGTCCTCGGCCGCGGCGCGCAGCCGGGAGTGGTGCAGGAGGTGAGCGGCATCGACGAGCTGCGCGCGCTCGAGGCCATGAGCGAGCTGCGCGCCGAGCAGATCCTGGACGACGACCCCGACGAGGGCGTGCGCTTCACCCACGACAAGCTCGCCGAGGCCGCCTACGCGCTGCTCGACGGCGAGCGGCGCGCGGCCCTGCACGGGCGCGCGGCCGCGGTGCTCGAGGCGCGGGCGCCCGCCGGCTCCGGCTCCGGCGCCGACGGCGGCGGCTCCGTGCGCGCGCCCTCCGACCTGAGGCCCGCGCTCGACGGGCCCGCGCTCGCCGAACAGCTCGCGTGGCACCACGAAAACGCCGGCGCCGCCGCCCGCGCCGTCGAGTACTGGCTCGTCGCCGGCGACGGCTCGCGCCGGCTCTCCGCGTTGAAAGACGCCGAGCGATGCTACGAGCGCGCCTGCGCCCTCCTCGAGAAGCTCGGCGACGTCGCGGGCCTGGCGAAGACGTTGATGAAGCTCGGCCTCGTGCACGCCGCCGTGTTCGACAGCGCCGGCGCGCAGCGCTCCTACCAGCGGGCGTTCTCGCTGTGGGCGGAGCTCGAGGGGACCGCGGCGGGGCTGTCGGCGCAGCCGCCGACGGCGCGCATCCGCGTCACCAACCAGCCAAAGAGCCTCGACCCCGCGCGCGCGTACGACTCCGACTCGCTCTTCGTCCAGGCGCAGCTCTTCGAGGGCCTCGTCGAGCTCGACGTCGACGCGAACGTCCTGCCCGCCGCCGCCTCGAGCTGGGAGATCTCCGCCGACGGCCGCACCTGGCTCTTCCACATCCGCGACAACGCGCGGTGGAGCGACGGCACCCCGCTGCGCGCCGCAGACTTCGAGCTCGCGTGGAAGCGCGTGCTCGACCCGCGGCTGCGCTCACCGGTGGCGCAACTGCTGTACGTGCTCGACAACGGGCGCGCCTATCACGAGGGCAGCATCACCGACCCGCACCTCGTGGGCGTGCGCGCCACGGGCCAAAAGACCCTCGAGGTGAAGCTCGGCGCGCCGAGCGCCTACTTGCTGAACCTCTTGTCACACCCGTGCACGTTCCCCATCCCGGCCAAGACCTTCTTCGAGCACGGGCATCGCTGGACGGCGCCTGGGGTGATGGTCTCCAACGGCGCCTTCGTGCTCGAGGAGCGCGAGCGCCTCCTCGTGCGCCTGCGCAGAAACCCGCTGTTCACCGGACGCGCCGAAGGCAACATCGCCGAGATCGAGGTGAACGCGTACCGCAACTACGGCGAGACGCTCGAGGCCTTCGACCAGGGCCACCTCGACATCCTCGACATGATCGCCGCCGACGCCGACGTCCTCGCGTCCGCGCGCGCGCGCACCAAGGCCGGCACCGGCGAGCTGCGGTTCCTGCCGCTGCACTCCACGCAGTACCTCGTGCTGCGCGCCGACCGCCCCCCGCTCGACGACGAGCGCGTACGCAAGGCCCTCGCTCTCCTCATCGATCGCGACGCGCTCGCGGCCAAGCTCGCGGGCACGTCACACCTCGTCGCGCGCGGCGGGTTCATCGCCACCGGCGTCGCCGGACACACGCCGTCGCTCGCGCTGCGCTTCGATCCCGAGCGCGCGGCGGCGCTCTTCGCCGAGGCGGGCTTTCAGACCCCCGGCGATCTGCCGCCGCTCGTGTGGCTGCACACCCACGGCCTCGGCGACACCACGCTCCTCGAGCTCGTGCGCGACGCGTGGGCGGCGTTCGGCGTGCGCATCACCATGCGCGAGGTGGACTGGAACGACTACGAGCGCGCGCTCCGCGACGATCCCCCGCACGTCGTGCTCGGCGGTTGGATCGCGGACTACCCCGATCCGGACACGTTCCTGCGCGCCGTGTTTCACTCGGTGGAGGGGGCGGAGAAGATCGGCTGGAGCGATCCGCGCTTCGATCAGCTCGTGGAGGAGGCGTCACGCACAGCGGATCCGCGTGCGCGTGAGGAGCTCTACGGCGTCGCGGACCACATGCTCGTCGCCGACAAGGCGGTGGTGGTGCCGCTGAGCTATGGACAGAACCCGGTGCTGCTCAGAAAGAGCGTGCGCGCATTCCCGGGCGCAGGCTCGTACCTGCGCCCGATGAAGAACGTGGTGGTGGACGAGGGGACGTCCTGACGCCGGAACGTGCTGAGGCGGGTCAGCCGCTCTTCTGATCGTCGGGCGTCTCGATCCACTTCTGCTTCACGGCGTCGACGAGCTCCTGGCTCACCTGGAGCTTGTGCTCGGTGTGCACATGCTCTCCGGCGGCCTGCAGCACCTCTTCCTCAGTGCCATGCGCCTCGAAGTTGCAGTCGAATCCGTGGTCACGACAACGAACGAGCTTCATGGTGTTCCTCTCCTGCCGTGACGTTAGCGCTTTCGGGGAGAGCGGTCGACGATCTCGGTCTTGGCGTCCTCCGGTGTCCTCAACCCTACATGTGGCAGCACCCGCGCCTCCTTGAGCTCGTCGAGCCACGACGACACCGACCCGATGCCCACGTTCAGCTCGACGCAGACCTTGGCGAGCTCGTCGTGGAGCTCCGAGATCTCGGCCGTGCGCGCGAGGGGGTCGCGGGCGAGGCCGCCGGCGAGCGCGGCGGCGAGGCGCTCCGGGACGTCTTTGCGCACCTCGCGGAGATCGAGGATGGGATCGTTGAGCAGCGCGTGCATGGTGTCGACGTCGTTTTGGCGGCGGAACAGCGGGATGCCGATGAAGCACTCGTAGATGGTCACCGCCGCCGAGAAGATGTCGGTGCGGTGGTCCACGGGGAGCTCGCCCTCCTGCAACTGCTCGGGCGCCATGTAGGCGAGCTTGCCCTTGAGCTCCCCGGTCTTGGTGCGGCGGATGGAGTCGGCGGCCCGCGAGACGCCGAAGTCGGAGAGCTTGGCGATGCCCTCGCGCGACACGAGCACGTTTTGCGGCGACACGTCGCGGTGGATGATGCGCAGGGGCCGGCCCTGCTCGTCGACGGACTCGTGGGCCGCCTTGAGCCCGGCGCACAGGTCGACGGCGATCTTGCACGCCACGGGCACCGGCATCTCGAGGCCCGCGCGTCGCGCGCCTCGCTGGATGACGGCGAGGTTCCAGCCGGCCACGTACTCCATGGCGATGAAGTAGCGCTGCCCGTCCCAGCCGAGGTCGAAGATCTGCACCACGTTCGGGTGGTTGATGCGGGCGGCGAGCCGCGCCTCCTGCAGGAACATGTCGACGAAGGTCTTGTCGTGCGCCATCTCCGGCAGCAGCCGCTTGAGCGCCACCTCCTTGGTGAAGTTGCCGGGGCCGATGCGCCGCGCCAGGGCGACGTCGGCCATGCCGCCCTTGCCGATCTGCCCCAGGATCTCGATGCGCGCCTGCTGCGTGCCCGTGAGCGTGGGGCCCTCGGTGCCGCGAACGCGGTTGAGCCACGCGAGGAAGCCCTCCGGCGTGAAGTAGCGGAAGGGATACGGGCCGAGGTGCAGGCCGCCGCCGTCCTTGACGCGCACCGGCTGGCCGGGCTGAAGGCGGGTGGCGCCGAGGTAGGTCCCGTTCTTGGAGCCGGCGTCGTCGAGCTCGAGCTCGCCGTTTTCGCGGACCCGCAGTTGCGCGTGGATCTTGCTCAGCCGCTCGAGGTTGACGGTGACGTCGGCGGATCGGCTGCGGCCGACGCTGACGCGCGGATCGCCCGCGACGGCGGTGCGCCCGTCGGCGGGGTGCTCGATGCGATAGACCGGCAGCAGGCTCACGTCGCTCGCGCGATCGACGTCGTGACCGGCCCAGGGCGTGACATCCACGACGGACTTGTCGTTTTGCACGAGCTGCACGAGCACGGGCGCCAGGGAGCGCTTGAGCTCGTCCTCGTCCTGTTCCAATACGCGCAGGTAATCGGCGACGGTTTTCACGCGGGTCCCGCGCCACGCTACCATGGCGTCGTGGTGACCCGCAGACCACCCCCATGACGATCCTCGTCTACGGCGCCACCGGGTACACCGGCACGCTCATCGCCGAGACGTGCGCCCGGCGCCGCGTTCCCGCGACGCTCGCCGGGCGGACCGAGGCCCCGCTGCGGGCCCTCGCGGAGCGGGTCGGGCTCCCCTTCGTCGTCGCCGGCCTCGACGACGCGAGCGCCCTCGACGGCGCGCTGGGCGCCTGCGACGCGGTGCTCCATTGCGCCGGCCCGTTCTCGCGCACCGCCGCGCCGATGGTCGACGCGTGCCTGCGATGCGGCAAGCACTACCTCGACATCACGGGCGAGATCGGCGTGTTCGAGGCCCTCGCCCGCCGCAGCGACGAGGCGGCGGCGCGGGGCGTGATGCTCCTGCCCGGCGTCGGCTTCGACGTCGTGCCGTCCGACTGCCTCGCGGCGCACCTGAAGCGGCGCATGCCGTCGGCCGTGCGGCTGCGCCTGTGCATCGCGTCGCTCGGCGCGCTCTCGCACGGCACCGCGACCACCATGGTCGAGCACTTCGCCGCGGGCGGCGCCATCCGGAAAAACGGCGTCATCGTGAGCGAGCCCGCCGCCGCCCGCCGCAGGACGTTCGAGGTGCGCGGGAAGAACCGCGACGCCGTGTCCATGCCGTGGGGCGACGTCGCCACCGCGTGGCGCTCGACGGGAATCCCCGACATCGAGGTGTACTTCGCGCTGCCCGCGCGCGTGCGGCGCATGCTGCAGCTCGCGAACCTCGCGGGCGCGCTGCTGCGCTCCGCGCGCGTTCGCCGCCTCATGCAGTCGTTCATCCCCCCCGGCGGTCCGAGCGTCGAGCAGCGCGCGCGCGCACAGAGCGTCCTCGTCGGCGAGGTCGAGGACGAGGCGGGGGCCTTCGCCTCGTCGCGCTTCACCGGCCCCGACGGCTACAATCTCACCGTCGAGACCGCGCTCCTGTGCGTCACGCGCGCGGCACGCGGCGACGCGAAGCCCGGATACCAAACGCCGGCGACCGCGTACGGACCGGACTTCGTCCTCGACGTCCCGGGCACCGCTCGCGTCGACACGTGATAGCTTCCGCGCCGTGAAAGCGACCTGCAGGATCTCGCTCGCACCGGCGCTCGCCGCCCTCCTCCTCGCGTGCGCCGGCGGCTGCACCAAGGACAAGGCGGCCGCGCCGACCCGCCCGGCGGCGGCGGACGCACAGGCCGGCAAGCCCGCGGGGCCGCGCGTCGGCCTGGTGTTCGACATCGGCGGCCGCGGCGACAACTCCTTCAACGACTCCGCCGACCGCGGCCTGCAACGAGCCAAGAAGGAGCTCGGCGCCGACGTCGAGGTCATCGAGCCCGGCGACGGCGCCGACCGCGAGAGCGCCCTGCGCCAGCTCGCGGCGAAGGGCAAGGACGTCGTCATCGGCGTCGGCTTCCTGTTCACCGACGACGTCAACCGCGTGGCCAAGGACTTCCCCAAGCAGCGCTTCGCGTGCGTCGACTACTCCATCGACCCCAAGGATCCCGCGGCGGCGAGCAAGGTGCCGCCGAACGTCGCGGCGCTCGAGTTCCGGGAGGAGGAGGGCAGCTACCTCGTCGGCGCGCTCGCGGCGCTCGTGTCCAAGACGCACACCGTCGGCTTCGTCGGCGGCATGGAGATCCCGCTCATCAAGAAGTTCGAGGCCGGGTTCAAGGCCGGCGTCGCCGCCGCCGACCCCAAGGCCAGGATCGTCGTGAAGTACGCCGGCGTCACCGGCGACGCATTCAAGAACCCCGCGAAGGGCAAGGAGCTCGCGCTCGCCATCTACGCCCAGGGCGCCGACGTCATCTACCACGCGTCCGGCTCCACCGGACAAGGCGTGTTCGCGGCGGCGCAGGAGCAGGACAAGCTGGCCATCGGCGTCGACAGCGACCAGCAGGCGCTCGCGCCGGGCCACGTGCTCACGTCGATGGTCAAGCACGTCGACGTCGCGGTCTTTCAGACCATCAAGGCCGTCAAGGAGGGCTCGTTCAAGGCGGGCGTGCACACGTTCGACCTCGCCGAAGACGGCGTCGGCTACGTGTACGACGACAAGAACAAGGCGCTCATCCCCGACGACGTGAAGGCCAAGCTCGACGCCATGCGCGGACAAATCGTGAGCGGGGCAGTGAAAGTCCCGTACGAGTGACGCCCGCCGTCAGCGCCGTCGACGTCACCGTCCGCTTCGGCGCGCTCACGGCCGTCGATCACGTCTCGCTCGACGCAAACGCCGGCGAGGTGCTCGCCGTCGTCGGTGAAAACGGCGCCGGCAAGTCCACGTTGATGAACGCGCTGTTCGGCCTGTTGCGGCCGACCGAAGGAGAGGTGCGCGTCGACGGCGCCCGCGTCGAATTCAAGAGCGCGCAGGACGCGATCCGCGCGGGCATCGGCATGGTCCACCAGCACTTCCGGCTGGTGCGGCCGCTGACCGTCGCGGAGAACGTCGTGCTCGGCGACGAGCCGCACGAGCGCGGGGCGCGGGCACCGCTCCTCGACGTCACCGCGGCGCGGGCGCGGGTGGCGCGGCTGGCGGCGGAGCTCGGCTTCGACCTCGATCCCGCGGCGCGCGTCGAGGACCTCTCGGTGGGTGCGCAGCAGCGCGTGGAGATCGTGAAGAGCCTGGCGCGCGGGGCGCGCGTGTTGATCCTCGACGAGCCCACGGCGGTGTTGACGCCGCAGGAGGCCGACGACCTGTTCCGCATCGTGCGCAAGCTGGCGGACGGCGGGACCGCCGTGGTCTTCATCTCGCACAAGCTCGACGAGGTGGTCGCCGCCGCCGACCGCATCGCGGTGCTGCGCGCGGGGGCGCTGGTGACCACCGTCGACAACACGTCGGTGACGCCGAGGTCGCTGGCGCGCCTGATGGTGGGCCGGGACGTCGTCGACGAGCTGCCGCGGGCGCCGGCGTCGCCGGGGGCGCCGCTGTTGTCGCTCGAGGGCGTGAGCGCCGCCGACGCGCGGGGGATCCAGGCGTTGAAGGACGTGACGCTCGCGGTGCGCGCGGGCGAGATCGTCGGCGTGGCGGGCGTCGAGGGCAACGGCCAGGCCGAGCTCGTCGAGGTGGCGACGGGGCTGTTGCGCCCCGAGCGCGGCCGCGTGCTCCTCGGCGGCGACGACGTCACGAAGGAGGGGCCACGGCAGCGCTTTGCACGCGGCCTCGCGCACGTCCCCGGGGATCGCCTCAAGGACGCGGTGGCGCCGGCGCTGAGCGTCGAGGAGAACCTGGTGCTCGGGCGGCAGCGCGAACGGCGGTTCGCGATGACGCTGGCGGCGCGCGCGGTGGGCTTGTCGCGAGCGGCGATCCACGAGCACGCCGTCGCCTGCGAGGACGCGCTCGACGTCCGGCCGCGGGATCCGTCGCTGCCGCTCCACGCGCTCTCGGGCGGCAACCAGCAAAAGGCGGTGCTCGCGCGGGAGCTGTCGCGCGAGCCGAAGGTGCTCGTGGCGGCGCACCCCACGCGCGGCGTCGACGTCGGCGCCATCGAGGCCATCCACGCGCGCCTGCTCGCCGAGCGCGACGGCGGCGCGGCCGTGCTCATGGTGTCTTCGGACCTGGCGGAGGTGCTCGCGCTCTCCGACCGCGTCGTCGTGCTCTACAACGGCCGCCTCGTGCACGAGACAGCGGCGTCGACGACGGACGCGCGCACGCTCGGCGCGTACATGCTCGGCGCGGCGCGAGCGGCGGACAAGGCGCACGGCGCGCCCCGCGACGACGGCGCGCGCGACGACGGCGCGCCCCGCGACGACCGCGCGCCCCTCGACGACCGCGCGCCCCGCGACGACCGCGTCGACGGCGCGCCCCCCGACGACGGCGCGCCCCGCGACGATTGCGCGGCCCCCGACGACGGCGCGCCCCGCGACGACGGCGCGCCCCGCGACGACGGCGCGCCCCGCCGCCACGGGGGCGAGGCGCCGCCCGGCTTCGGGGGGATCGTTCGGAGCGCCGCGCGCGCGGCCGCGGTGCCGTTCGCGGCGTTCGCGGCGGCGCTGCTCGTCGGGGCGGTGCTCATCGCGGCCATCGGGCAAGACCCGTTGTCCGTGTACGCGGACCTCGCCGTCGGAACGCTCGGCTCCGCGTACGCCGTCGGCCAGACAATCGCGAAAGCGACGCCCCTCGTGTTCTGCGGTCTCTCGGTCGCGGTCGCGTTTCGCGCCGGACTCTTCAACGTCGGCGGCGAGGGACAGATGACCATCGGGGGCCTCGCCGCCGGCCTCGCCGGCCTCGCCGTCGCCGGCGCCCCCGCCTTCGTCGCCGTCCCCGTCGAGCTCGTCGCCGCGGCCGCCGGCGGCGCGCTCGTCGCCGCCGTCCCCGCGGCGCTGCGCGCGTACCGCGGGGTCCACGAGGTCATCTCGACCATCATGATGAACTTCATCGCCGCCGCCGCCGCCGGCTCCGTGATCACGCGCGTCGCCGTCACGGCCACCGTGCGCACCGAGGAGCTCCCCGACGCCGGCCACCTGCCCCGCCTCGGCGCCGTCGCCGACGGCCTCGGACTGTCCTCGCTCGGCGACGCCCTGCGCCCCTCCACCGCCAGCAGCGCGTTCCTCATCGCGCTCGTGTGCGCCGCCGCGGTCGCGTGGTTTCTGTCTCGAACGGTCACCGGCTTCGAGGTGCGCGTCACCGGCGAAAACCCGCGCGCCGCCGCCGTCGCCGGCATCTCCGTCCGCGCGACCACCATGAAGGCCATGCTCGGCGCCGGCGCGCTCGCGGGCCTCGGCGCCTCGAGCACGGTCCTCGGCGCCAAGTACTATTACGAGAGCGGCTTTGCCGCCGGCGCCGGCTTCACCGCCATCGCCGTCGCCCTCCTCGCCCGCAGCCACCCCGCCGGCGTCGTCGCCGCGGCCCTGTTGTTCGGCGCGCTCTCGCAAGGCGGGCTCGCCATCAACGCCCGCGTGAGCTCGGAGCTCGTCACCGTGCTCCAGGCGTGCATGATCTTCTTCCTCATCGCCGGCCTGGCCTGGCGCTCCCGGCGGGGTGCGCGATGACCGTCGCCGCCGTCGCCCTCCTCGTCGCGGCCACGCTGCGCATCGCCATCCCGCTGGCGCTCGCGGCCGCCGGCGGCGTCGTCTGCGAGCGCTCCGGCATCGTCAACCTCGCGCTCGAGGGCATGCTGCTCCTCGGCGCCTTCGGCTACGCGCTCGGCGCCCACGCCGCCGGCGCCGCCTTCGACGTCAGCGGGCAAGACGTGTCCTTCGGCGTCCACCTCGCCTGCGCCGCCTGCGGCCTCGGCGTCGCCGTCCTCTGCGCGTGCGCGCTCGCGCTCGTCCACGCCGTCGCCACCGTGGTCTTCCACGCCGACCAGGTGGTGTCCGGCGTCGCCGCCAACCTCCTCGCCGCCGGGCTGTCGAAGCTCTTGCTCAAGGCGGTGTTCGGCTCGTCGTCGAACTCGTCGCAGGTGCTCGGCGTCCCCGGGCTCCCCGGGCTGTCGTCGATCCCCACCCTCGGCAGCGCCGTCGGCGCGCCCTTGCTCTGGATCGGCGCCGCCCTCGTCGTCCTCGCCCACGTCGTCGTCTTCAAGACCGTCTGGGGCCTGCGCGTCCGCGCCACCGGCGAGCTCCCCGCGGCCACCGAGGGCGCCGGCGTCTCCGTCGCTCGCGTGCGCATCGCCGCCGTCGTCGCGTCGGGCGCCCTCGCCGGGCTCGGCGGCGCCTGGCTGTGCGCCGACCAGCACCAGTTCACCGAGGGCATGAGCGCCGGCCGCGGCTACATCGCCCTCGCCGCCGTCATCTTCGGCAAGTGGCGCCCCGGCCCCGCCGCGCTCGCCTGCCTGTTCTTCGCCTTCGCCGAGGCGCTGCAGATCCAGCTCCAGGGGACCTCGGTGCCGCTGCCCACACAACTGCTCCAGGTGCTGCCGCACCTGCTCGCGCTCGCCGTCCTCGCCGGCGCCGTCGGCGCCTCCCGCCCGCCCGCCGCCCTCGGCCGCGAGTGACACGCGGCCGGGGACCGTCGCTCGTCGTCGGGGTGCGTAGCGGTTTACGCACCGGGTGGTCTTGACGACGACGGGGCGTCCCGCAACACAGAGCGGCGATGAGCCATTCGTCCGTTCACTACGTCGACAGCGACAGCCCCGCTCGCGTCATGTTCTCCGGAGAGCAACTGCTCATCGAGCACCTGCCACCGGGCACACGCGTCCTGTACCCCAAGCCCCCCATCGTCGGACTCAAGGACCCCGACGCCGCCATCCGCTACGCGCTCAACCACCCGCTCGGGATGGAGCCGCTGCACGCGCTCTTGTTCCCCGGCATGAAGGTCACCGTCGCCTTCGACGACATCTCGCTGCCGCTGCCGCCCATGAAGCGGCCGGACGTGCGCCAGCGCGTGCTCGAGATCGTGCTCGAGATCCTCGGCGACCACGGCGTCGACGACATCCACATCATCGCCGCCCTCGCCGTTCACCGGCGCATGACCCCGGACGAGATCAAGCACGCCGTCGGCGAGCGCATCTACAACCAGTACGCGCCAGACCGGCTGTACAACCACGACGCCGAAGACCCCGACGGCATGATCGACCTCGGCCGCACCGACAAGGACGAGCTCGTCCAGATCAACAAGCGCGCGGCCGAGAGCGACCTCGTCATCTACGTGAACCTCAACCTCGTGCCCATGGACGGCGGGCACAAGTCCGTCGCCACCGGCCTCACCGGCTACAAGGCGCTGCGCGCAAATCACAACCCCTACGTGATGCGCAAGTGCGACAGCTACATGGACCCCGACGAGAAGCGCTCGCCGCTGCACGAGTCCGTGAACCGGCAGGGGCGCTACGTCGAGAAGCACGTCAAGGTCTTCCACATCGAGACCGCCATCAACAACCGCATGTTCGAGGGACAGCTCGACTTCTTCATGAAGAAGGAAGAGTCGTTCACCGACTTCGACTGGCAGAAGGCGCGCGCGCTCAAGGCCACGCTCGACAGGCTCCCGCAGCAGGCGCGCCAGCAGCTCTTGTACGCGGCCCCGGCGGCGTACGAGCTCATCGGTGTGTGGGCCGGCGAGTGCGAGCAGGTCCACGCGCAGACGGTGGCCAAGTGCTTCGAGCAGTACCTCGTGCCGGTGAAGGGCCAGGCGGACATCGCCATCTTCGGCGTTCCCTACGTCTGCCCGTACAACGTGCACAGCTACCTGAACCCGCTGCTCGTGCAGGTGCAGGCCCAGGGCTACCTGCACAACCTCTACAAGGGCGCGCCGCTGCTGAAGAAGGGCGGCACCGTCATCATCACGCACCCCATGGAGGACAAGTTCGATCCGGTGCACCACGCGCCGTACATCGAATTCGTCCACCGGCTCCTGCCTGAGACGCGCGACGCCATGGTGTTGCACAAGAAGTACGAGCAGCGCTTCGCGGAAGACCCGACGTACATCGAGCTGTATCGCAAGAGCCACGCGTACCACGGCAGTCATCCGTTCTTCATGTGGTACTGGGGCGAGAACGGCCGCCAACACATCGGCCGCGTCATCGTCGCCGGCGCCAAGGACCCGTACATCTGCGAGCTGTTCGGCTACGAGCCCGCGGCCAACCTGCAGGAGGCCATCGCCATGGCGCAGGACACGGCGCCGCGCTCGCCGCAGATCACCATGGTGCACGTGCCCCCCATCATGATGGTCGACGTGACGCCGACCGCAGAGCCGGCGCAGCTCGCCTCGGGCCCGGGGAAGGCGTGAGCGACCCCTTCGATCCCACGGGGCGCAGCTACGCGCCGGGCTCACGCGTGCCGCGCACGCCGCGGGAGCGGCAGCGCACGCTGCCGCCCCTCGACGTCACCGAGGCGCTCCTCGGCAAGAAGCTGCTCGTCATCGGTGGCACCGGGTTCTTGGGCAAGGTGCTCGTCGGCATGCTGCTCGCCCGCTTCCCCGGCGTCGGTCACATCTACTTGATGGTCCGCGGCAAGGGGAAGCTGTCGCCCAAGGAGCGCTTCGAGCAGGAGCTGTGGCCCACGCCGTGCTTCGATCCGCTGCGCGCCGATTACCCGCTCGAGCACCTCTACGAAAAGCTCACGCCCATCCCCGGCGACGTCGTGCAGCCGCGCGCGGGCATCCCGCCCGACGTCCTCGACACGCTTCGCGCCGAGGGCATCGACGCCGTGTTGAACGTCGCGGGCGTCGTGAGCTTCGATCCGCCGCTCGACGAGGGACTGAAGGTCAACGCCGTCGGCGTGAAGAACCTCCTCGAGCTCTGCCGCGAGCTGGCGGTGCCCGTCGACGGCAGCTTCATCGGCTCGCGCGACAGCATCATGCCGTCGCCGCAGCGGGCGGTGCCGCTGTTGCACACGTCCACCTGCTACGTGGCCGGCGGCCGCATCGGCACCATCTGGGAGGAGGACCCGCGCCTGTTCCCCTTCCCCAAGTCCGACGCGCTCGCGCGCGAGCATTGGAGCCCGGAGCGCGAGCTCAAAGAGGGCCTCGAGATCGCCCGGCACCTGCGCGAGCGCAGCATGGATGCGCAGATGGAGAGCCGCTTCCTCGAGCGCGCCAAGGCCAAGCTGCGCGAGCTCAACCGCCCCACCACGGGCGAGCCGCTCGAGCACGCCATCAAGAAGGAGCGCGACCGCTTCATCGACGACGAGCTCGGCAAGGCGGGCATGGAGCGCGCCAAGCACTGGGGCTGGCCCAACACGTACACGTACACCAAGTCCATCGGCGAGCAGTTGTTGGCGGAGTCGGGGCAGCCGTACACCATCGTGCGCCCCGCCATCGTGGAGTCGAGCATCGAGTTCCCCTTCCGCGGCTGGAACGAGGGCATCAACACGTCGGCGCCGCTCATCTACCTGGCGCTCAACGGCCACACGCGTTTCCCCACGCGACCGGGCAACGTTCTCGACGTCATCCCCGTCGACATGGTCTGCGCCGGCACCATCCTGTCGGCGGCGGCGCTCCTGCGCGGCGAGCAGGCGCCCGTCTATCAATACGGCTCCGCCGACTGTAATCCGCTCACGCTGCACCGCCTCACGGAGCTGGTCGCGCTCCACCTGCGGCGCCACATGCGCAGCCGCAACCGCGGCAACCCTCTGATCAACCGCACGCGGGGCCGCTTCGGCAGCTACCCGGTGACGCCGGAGCACTACAACGCAACGTCGGCGCCGATGATCGCCAAGGTGCTCGACGCCGCCAGCGACGGGCTCGCGCTCTTCAAGAAGACGCCGGCGTCGTCGGTGGCGCGGTCGCTCGACAAGAACGTCAAGGCGGTGACCAAGCAACTGCGCACCGTCGACTTCATCCTGCAGACCTTCATCCCGTTCATGGCCGAGTACACGTGGACCTTCCGCTGCGACAACACGCGCGGCGAGTACGCGCGCACCGTCGACGCGGACAAGGCCCGCCTGCCCTGGTGGCCGGAGAAGATCGACTGGCGCGACTACGTCATCGACGTCCACATCCGCGGCCTGAAGAAGTGGGTGTTCCCGCACCTCGACGCCAAGCTCTTGAAGCGCCCGCGCCCCGAGGACCGCTTCAGTGATCTGGTGAGCTTCCTCGAGGAGGTCGCCGAGCGCGAGGGCAACCGCGTCTGCATCCAGCGCCTCGTCGACGAGCCCGCCGCCGCCGGCTCGCCGCGGGGTGCGGCCGCCACGAACGGACGCCGAACGCTCGCCGGCGTCACGTACCGCGACCTCCGGCGCCGCGCCCACGCCTGCGCATCACGGCTCGCGGACATGCACGTGCACCCGGGCGCGCGCGTCGCCCTGGTGGCCAAGAACTCGCCCGAGTGGGCCATCGCGTTCTTCGGCATCCTGAGCGCGGGCGCGTGCGTCGTCCCCCTCGACCCCGCCCTCGACCCCGACGAGCTCGGCCGCCGCATGCGCGAGGTGGGCGCGGACATGGCCATCGTCGGCGGCGACGCACCGTCGCCGTCGGAGGCCGCGTGCTTCGACCTCGCGGAGCTCGTGGAGCTGGCGCCGGAGATCACGGTGGAGGCGCCCGAGGTGCTCGTCCGCCCCGACGACGTCGCGGTCATCGCGTTCACCGCCGGCACCACCGGCGCGCAGAAGCCCGTCGTGCTCACGCACAAGAACGTCACCGCCGTGCTCGCGAGCGTGGCGCCGCTGTTCAAGATCTCCTCGCGCGACTCGGGCCTCTCCGTGCTGCCGCTGTTTCATACCTTCGAGCTCACCTGTGGGCTCTTGTTGCCCATGCTGCGCGGCGCCCGCGTCACCACCGTCGACGACGTCACGGCCGAGTCGCTGGCGGACGCGTTCCAGGTCGCCGGCATCACCGCGATGATCGGCGTCCCCCAGGTCTGGGAGGAGCTCGAGGAGAAGATCCGCGCCGACCTCGAGACGTCGGGGCCGCTGTCGGAGGCGGCGTTCCAGGCGGGGCTGTTCCTGAACCGCACCCTCGGCAAGGCGCTCGGCATCAACCTCGGCCGCATCATCTTCCGCCCCATCCACGACCGCCTCGGCGGGCGCGTGCGCTTCCTCGTGTCCACGGGCGGGCCGGTGCCCAAGAAGACCGCCGACACCTTCCGCGCCCTCGGCATCGAGCTCAAGCAGGGCTACGGCCTCACCGAGGCCGCGCCCGTGCTCGCGCTCGGCGACGCCAAGGGCCAGCGGCCGGTGCCCGGCGTCGAGGTGGAGATCCGCGACGTCCGCGAGGACGGCGTCGGCGAGATCGTCGCCCGCGGCGACGCCGTCATGCGCGGCTACGTCGACGACGAGCTCACCGCCGAGGCCCTGGGGCAGGACGGTTGGCTCCGGACCGGTGACCTCGGGCGCATCGACAAAGACGGCCGCATCACCGTCATCGCGCGCGACAACGAGGTCATCACGCTCGCGTCCGGCCGGCGCGTCTACCCGCGCGGCATCGAGGAGGCGCTCCAAAAGACCAAGGGCGTCCTGGAGGTCTGCGTCGTCGGCGTCCCCGACGGCCAGGGCGGCGAGCGCGTGGCGTGTCTGGTCGTCGCCGGCGAAGGCGGCGAGGCCGGCAAGCCCGCGGCAGACAAGCCCGTCCACCACGACGAGGCCCCGCGCGACTTCGCCGCGCTCGAGCGCGCCGTCGCCTGGGGAGCGCGCAAGCTCGACGAGCACGAGCGCCCGACGCTCATCGTCGCCACGGCACGTCCGCTCCCGCGCACCACCGACCGCAAGGTGAAGCGCCCCGAGGTGCTCGCCGCGCTCGTCGCCGAAGAGAGCCGGCGCACCACGAAGGCGGCGACGTCCCTCACGCCCACCGAGGTGCTCGGGCCCAGGGACGTGGGCGCGAGCGAGCGCGAGCCGCGGCTCGCCGCTCCCGGGCGCAAGCGGGTCAAGAAGGCGGCCGACGAGCCCGTGGAGGTGCCGGCGCCGTTGCGCGACGCGCTCAAGGGCGTGCTCGGTGGCATGCAGAAGGCCTTCTACCAGCGCGGCCTCGACGTCGAGGTCGAAGGCGAGCACAACATTCCGTGGGACCGGCAGACCATCGTGGTCTCCAACCACTCGAGCCACCTCGACATGGGGCTCGTGAAGACCGCGCTCGGCGGGTACGGCGAAGACATCGTCACCCTCGCCGCCAAGGACTACTTCTTCGAGGGCAAGTGGCGCCGCACGTACTTCGAGAAGCTCACCAACCTCCGCCCGCTCGATCGCGGTGACAACCCGCGCGAGGCCATGCGCGAGGCGTCGGGCCTCCTCGAGCGCGGGCACACGGTGCTGGTGTTCCCCGAGGGGACGCGCACCTCCACCGGCGAGATGGCACCGTTCAAACCGGGCGTCACCTATCTCGCGCTCAAGCACGGCATCGACATCCTGCCGGTGTACGTCGACGGCACCTTCCGCTCCATGCCGCGTGGCAGCTTCGTCCCCAAGAATCGCCACGTCGCCGTGCGCATCGGCGAGACCCTGTCCGCGCGCGCGCTCTCGGCGGCCACCGCCGGGATGAAGCCGTCGGCGGCGTACCAGCGCACGGTGGTCGTCGTGCAACGCGCCGTGGAGGCGCTGCGCGACCGCCGCGCGTTCCATCTCGAGCGCGCCCTCGACGAGGCCCTCGGGCGCGCGCCCGCCGTCACGCCGCACGCAAACGGCTCGAACGGCGCGGGGCTCAACGGCCGCGCCGGGAACAACGGCGTGGGCGGCGAGAGTGAGACCGCCCGCGTGCTCCGCGAGATCTTCGCCGACCTCGAGAAGCGGTTTCAGAAGGACGCCGTCAAGGAGCCGGCCAACTTCTACTTCAAGCTCGGCGACAGCTTGGAGAGCAAGTGGACCGTGCAGGTGTCGCAGGACGGCTGCCGCATCGTCAACGAGAAGCTCGAAGGCGTCGACGCCGTCGTCATCAAGACGGATCCCAAGATGTTCACGCGCATCATGCGCGATCACTACGCCCCCGACATCAGCGAGTTCCTCGACGGGACCATCAAGACCAACAACCCCGAGCTGCTCGCGATGTTCCTGTCGTTCTTCAACCTCTGATGCGCGACGTCCTCCTCGAGACCCTGCGCTGTCCCTCCTGCCGCGGCACGCTCGCGGTGGCCGACGGCGCCACCGAGGGGCCGCACGTCGTCCGCGGCCGGCTCGTGTGCGGCGGCTGCGGAGAGGGCTGGCCGATCATCGACGGTGTCCCCGACTTCGTCTCGGCGCGGGGCGCCGAGGCGGTGGAGCAGACCACCAGCGGCTTCGCCGTGAACTGGCGCCGCTACAGCGACGTCATCCTCGCCCAGCCCGCCTTGAACGACGAGCTGTTCCGCGACTGGATTGCGCCCATGCAACCCGAGCGCTTCGAGGGCCGGATGGTGCTCGACGCCGGCTGCGGCATGGGGCGATGGCTCGCCGCCGCAGCGCCGCACGCGCCCAGGCAGCTCATCGGCTTCGACTACTCCGAGGTGGCCCACGCCGCGTTCAACAACACGCGCCACCTCAAGCACGTGCACGTGGTGCGCGCGGACATCTTCCGCTTGCCCTTCGCGCCGGTGTTCGACGCCTGCTACTCCATCGGCGTCGTGCACCACACGCCCGACCCCGAGGGCGCGTTCGCCGCGCTCCTCGAGGCGGTGAAGCCCGACGGCGTGCTCGCGGTGTGGGTCTACGGCAAGGAGAACAACGAGTGGATCGAGACGGTCATCTCCCCGGTGCGCCGGGTGTTGACGAGCCGCCTGCCCGATCCCGTTCTCTACGGGCTCAGCAAGGTCCTCACGCTCCAGCTCGCCGCCGCTGCCCGCACCTACGCGCGCGCGTTCCCCACGCCCACGTCGTTTTCTTACGACGCCTACGCGCGTCACCTGCTCAAGTACCCGCGCGCGTATCTCGAGCACATCGTCTACGACCACCTCGTCCCGCAACTGGCCCGGTACCTGTCGCGTGAAGAGGTGGAGAGCTGGGCCGCCCGGCGGCAGCTCGCGTTCTCGCTGACGTCGAGGAACGCGAACTCGTGGCGCCTCATCGCCGCGCGCACGCCCGCCGCCCTGGAGGCCTTCACGACGGACGCGTGAGCCCGGTTGACCGCTGCCGCTGCTGCGGCACGCTCGTCGTGACGGGCGGCGGCCGGGCCTCGGCGTCTCCCGAGGAGCATCGATGACATCCGCGTCCCTCGTCCTCGTCACCGGCGGCACCGGCTTCATCGGCCGCCACACCGTCGGCGCGCTGCTCGCCGCCGGACACCGCGTGCGCTGCCTGTGCCGCGGGGACGAGCCATCGCTGCGCGAGGCGGGCGCCGAGGTCGTCCGCGGCGACGTCCTCATCAAGGACTCCGTCGAGCGCGCGCTCGAAGGCGTCGACGCCGTGGTGCACGGCGCGGGCCTGGTCTCCCGCTCCTCCGACGACAGCGCGCTGATGATGCGCCTGCACGTCGACGGTACCCGCCACGTGGTCGGCCTCGCCTGCGAGCGCGGCGTGCGCCGCGTGATCCACCTGTCCACCTCGGGCACGGTGGCGGTCGGCACCGATCCGGCGATGGTGTATCGCGAGGACGACCCGGTCCCCTTCGAGCAGCTCGCGCGTTTCCCCTACTACCTGTCCAAGTGGCTCGCCGAACGCGTCGCCGACGATTGCGCGCGCCTGGCGGGGACCCGCACCGGCGTCGTCACGCTGAACCCGTCCCTGGCCCTCGGCCCCGGTGACACGCGCGGCAGCTCCACCACCGACGTGAAGCGCTTCCTCCACCGGGAGCTCCCCATCGTCCCGTCCGGCGGCTTCTCCTTCGTCGACGCGCGCGACGTCGCCGGCGCCGTCGTCGCCGCCCTCGAGCAGGGGCGCCCGGGCGAGCGCTATCTCCTCGGCGCGCTCAACTGCACCTTCGCCGAATTCTTCGCGCGCCTCTCCGAGGTGAGCGGCGTGCGCGGCCCCGCGCTCGGGGTCCCGCTGCCCAAGCGCGTCGCCACGCTCGGCATCGGCCTGCTCGAGCGGCTCGCCGGCACGGTGGGCGCCAAGCTGCCCGTGAGCACCGTCGAGGCCGAGATGGCTTCGTGCTTCTGGTACGTCGACGGGCGCAAGGCCGAGCGCGCGCTGGGCTTCGCCGCGCGCGATCCCATGATCACCTTGCTCGACACCGTGCGCGACGTCCGCGGCGAGACGCGCGTCGAGAAGCGCGTCGGTTGAGGCGGCGACATCACCACGAGGCAATCAGGCGCGGGGGCGGCTGTCGCTCGACGTCGCAGATGAACGCGTTGGCGGCGTCGCGCGTGAAGCGCGCCCGCACGGGGCTGTTTGGCACGACGCCGGCGCAGCGGTGATGGGGCACGTCGAGCCAGACCTCGCCGCAGCCCATGCGCGGCAGCACCGCCGTGGCGACGCCTTCTTGGTCCGGGAGCAGGTGAACGCGGAGAAGCGGGCTCCGCCGCGGCCACCAGCCCGCGACGGCGTCGGCCGGGCCGTCGAGCCCGCTGAGCTCGATGACGCCGTCGCAGCCTTGGAACGTCCCGATGAACAGACCGCCGTCGGCGAACGTGGGGACGAAGCCGGCCTCGTCGAGCAGCGCGCGATCCTGGGGCTCGCCGTAGAAGATCACGCCCTCGTCGGTGGACGCGTGCGAGAGCAGCACGCGCAGTAAGCGGCGGCGATCCTCCGGCGTGCGCGCCCGGGCGACCTCGAGCCAGCTCTCCTTCTCGGGCACGTCGCCCTGCCAGGGCGCTTTGCGCAGCGCGAGGTGCATCGACGCGATGCGGTCCTGCGCGTACGCCGTGGCTCCGCCCAACTCCATCGCGTAGAGCGCGTCGACGTGGATGAGCGGCGTGAAGGAGTCGATGCCGAAGCTCTCGCGGCGCGCGCCCCAGAAGCTCACGATCACCGGGAGGTAGTCGAGCGGGTGGGGCTTCACCTTGCCGAGCCCCGCGAGCGCCGGCCTGGCCGCGTCGCGGATCTCCGCGTGCAGGCGCGCCGCGGATGCGAACGATCCCACGGCGTAGCCGGCGATCACCACGACGGCGACCGCCTTGCCGCGGACACCCGCGCGCTCGACGGCGACGAGGGCGAACAACAGCGCGGTCCCGAGCGGGAGGCAGCGCACGTCGAAGAGCTGCCAGCTCAAGAAGTCGCGCGGGAGGCTCATCGACACCAACACGAGCGCGGCGCCGACGACCACCAGGCCGCGCTCCTCCCGGCGGCCCGTGCCGCGGCGCCCGCCCCGCACCGCGATGAGGGCGCCGCCGCACGCGAGCGCCAGGCAGGCGAACGGACGCAGCAGGCCGCGCGGCTGGAAGGCGCTCTCGACGAAGAGCGTGCGCTCGACGAGCCCGGGAAACAGCGGCTCGCCTCCACCACCTCGCACGTCCACCGCCGTGCGGCTCGCGAGCACCATGATGACGAGCGCAGGCAGCGAGGCGACAAAGAGCGCGAGCCATGCACGCAGCAAGGGACCGCGCCCCTCGCCGCGCGCGAGCACCACCGCGCCCGCGGCGAGGCCCGCGAGGCCGGCGGCGAAGACGTGGCAGTACGCGGCCAGCAAGAGGAGCACCCCGGTGGCGACGTGGTCGACGACCCCCGGCCTCTCCTTGCGAACGAACGCGGCGAGCGCGAGCAGGCCGAACGCGGTGCCGAGCATGAACGGGTAGAAGCCGAAGTACAGAGACGTCTGCAGCGCCAAGGGGAAGCCGAGGAGGCCGACGACCGCCCGGCGAGGCGCGAGCGCGACGACAAACACGAAGAAGGACACCGCCCAGAGCTCGGCGACGATGACGATGGAGGTCTGCATCGCGAGGCGCCAGCCGAGCGCAGGCAGCAACCAGCGAAACACGTTGTCGAAGCCGCGCGACGTCCACGGCGAATTGGCCACGAAGCGCTCGGCGAAGCCGAGCGAGGCGTCGTGGAGCCGCGCGTGGATGAAGGCGCCCTGCACGTGGCTTGGCCCGTCGTTGGACAGGAACGGGACCTCGATGCAGATGACACCCGCGAGGGCGACGGCGGAGGCGACGAAGGCGACGATCAGGGCGGCTGCGAGCGCGCGCCCTCGAGGAGAACCGCCGCCGGTCACACCACGACCGGACCCACCGCAGCGAGGACGTCGTCGCCGCAAACGAGGCGCTCGACCGCTTCGAGGTCGACGCCGAAGGCGCGGTCCACCGGAGCGAACGCGATGTCGTTGCGCAACCGCGCGTGCACGACGGTGAGGGCACGCCCGGGCGAGAGCGGCGCGCGCAGGTCGATGCCCTGGCACGCGCAGAACAACTCCAGCCCGAGGACACGCCGGACGTTTTCCACCACCTGCGCCGCCTTGTTGGCGGACGTCATGCCCATGCTGACGTGATCCTCGCGGTTCGCCGACGACGGGATGCTGTCGACGACGGCGGGGTGACAGAGGATCTTGTTCTCGTTGATCAGCGCGGCCGCCGTCACCTGGACGATCATGAAGCCGCTGTTGAGACCCGGCTCCGGCGCGAGGAACGCCGGCAGGCCCGAAGACAGCGCCGGGTTCACGAGCTGCTCGATGCGGCGCTCGGAGATGGACGCGAGCTCGGCGACGGCGATGGCGAGCAGATCGAGCGCCATCGCGATGGGCTGCCCGTGGAAGTTGCCGCCCGACACCACCTCGGGGGCCGTGAACCGATCGGGGCCGACCTCGTCGTCGGCGGCGTCTTCGTCGAGAAACACGAGCGGGTTGTCGGTGGCGGACGTCACCTCCCGTTCGATCACGGAGCGCACCCAGGCGAGCGCGTCGCGCGTGGCGCCGTGCACCTGCGGCATGCAGCGCAGGGAGTACGGGTCCTGCACTTTGCCGCAGTCCTTGTGCGACTCCATGATCTCGCTGCCCGCGAGGAGGCGCAGGAGGTTCGCGGCCACGGTGCGCTGACCGGGGTGCGGGCGCTTGTCGTGGATGCGCGGATCGAACGCCTTCCACGTGCCCTTGAGGGCGTCGAGCGAGCAAGCGCCGACGACGTCGGCGAGCCGGCAGAGGCGCTCGGACTCGAGGAGCGAGAGCAGGCCGACGGCGGTCATCGCCTGGGTGCCGTTGATGAGCGCCAGGCCCTCCTTGGCCTCGAGCGCGAGCGGCTCGACGCCCGCGGCGGCGAACGCTGCGGCGGCCGGTACGCGCTCGCCCCGGAGGAGGGCGTCCCCCTCGCCGAGGAGGAGGCGCGCCGTGTGCGCCAGCGGCGCGAGATCGCCGGAGGCGCCGACGCTGCCCTTGCGCGGCACGACGGGCGCGGCGCCCGCGTTGAGGAGTGCGACGACGGTGTCGAGCACGATGGCGCGGCAGCCGGAGCACCCCGCGGCGAGCGTTGACGCACGCAGGAACATGAGCGCGCGCGCCTCGGCGAAACTGAGGGGAAGGCCGACGCCGACGGCGTGGCTCTCGATGAGGTTCTTCTGGAGCAGGCCGACCTTGTCCGGCGGGATCTTCACCTCTGCGAGCGCGCCGAAGCCGGTGTTGATGCCGTAGTGCGGCTCGTTGCCGCGGGCCATCTCGTCGACGAGCTCCCGCGCGCGCGCCATGCGATCACGGACCGCCGCAGCCACGACGACGCGCGCCTCGCCGCGCGCGACGGCGGCCACGTCCTCGAGCGCGAGCGTCTTTCCGTCGAGAACGACCTCGCGCACCTCAGCCTCCCGCCTGCTGCCGGCATACCGCGCACATCTGGTCCACCGACGCGGTGGAGGCGACCTCGCAGAGCCCCTGATCCTGATCGCACACGAAGGTGAGCGTGCAGTCGAAGTGCTGGTCGGCGACGGGGTTGCCGTCGGCGCCGAGGACGGGGCACGACAGGTGCTTGGTGCACTCCGCGTCGGCGGCGCAGCGCTCGAAGCCGCACTCTCCGCGCGCCGCGAACCTGCCGCAGATGTCGTCGCAGGACAGCCCGCTGAAGTCGTCCTCGCACGTCTGCGTGGCGCCTTCGCAGCGGAAGGCGAGCGTGCAGTCGTTGCGCACCTGGGTCTGCGCGTCGATGCACTGGCAGGTGCGCTTGCAGTTGGCGGAGCTCTCGCACGGCCGCGGGCAGCCGGCGGCGGCCAGCAGCGCCGCGAACGACGTGGTCAAAAGCAGCACGCGGCCCGCGCCGATCGAGCGCAGCCGCGCCCTCCGGTCGCCGATCGCGCGGGCCCGGGGCCGCGCCCCCGAGGCGCTGTCACGCACGCGTGCCATGCCTCGTCGGTGCCACACGCGGCCGCTCGACACAAGGGCGAGGCATCGGGGACACTCGCCCATGGTCGACGTCACCGGGGCCCAGCGACGACGCAGCGCAGCGCTCGTGTGCGCCATGGTGCTCCTGGCCGCCGGCGGCGCGCTGTCCCGCCTGCCCCATGGCGGCCGCGCTCCCGCGCCGTGCCCCCGACCTGCGCTCCGCGGGGACGTGCTCGTCTGCGACGGCGCCGGCGCGCCCGCGGGCGCCCGCGCCTGGCTGGCGGGGCACAAGCTCGACGTCAACACGGCCAACGAGCGCGCCTTCGAGGCGCTCCCCGGCGTCGGCCCCTCCCTCGCGCACGCCATCGTCGCGGCCCGCGCCGCGCGCGGCGGCTTCACCTCGCTCGACGAGCTCGACGACGTACCCGGCATCGGCCCAAAGACGCTCGACAAGCTGCGCGCGTTCCTCGAGGTCTCCCGATAGCGCGCGTGACAGGAGCGGGCGCCCTGGGCGCTACGCCGCGAGCGAGAGGCTCTTCAAGATCGGCCGCGTCTCGTCGAACAAGCGGCGCAGCCCCTGCAGCGAGGGCGCCCGCTCCTTTCGGCCGATCTCCTGCACCGCGGCGACGACGGCGGCGTTGATGGGCACCTTGACGTCGACCGCGGGCGCGCGTTCGACGACCTCACCGTTGAGGAATTCCACCGGAGGCTCCCGGCCCCGCTCGATGGCCAGGAGCATCGACGAGCGCAGCCTGCGGTACTTGGCGCCCACCGCGAGGAGCACGGTGTGCTTGGCCAGCAGGCCGGGCGAGCCCTGGACCAGGCGCTCGTCGTCGTCGAGGGAGATCCACTCGAGGTCGAGCGTGCCCGAGATCTTCTCGAGCTTCACGCCGAGCGCCAGCGCCACCTGCGTCACCTCCGTCATCACCTCGAGGCACAAGCGACGCACGAAGCGGTGGCGCATGAGCACGCCGAGGCGGTCGCCACCGATGGTGCCGAGCGACGAGATGGCGCAGTTGATGGCGAGCTTGCTCCAGCGGGCCCCGCGCAGGTTGGTGGTGACGTCGATGTCGCGATCCACCGGCGTGAGGAACTGCGCCACCCGCTCGAGCGTCTCGTCGACGCTGCCGTCGAGGCGGCCGACGGTGAGGCCGCCGTCGCTGGTCTGTTCGACGACGCCGGGCCCGAGCATGGACGCGCCGAAGCCCACGATGCCGCCGACGACGCGCTCGGCGCCAAACCGCGCGGCGAGCCGCTCCTCGGGCAAGCCGTTCGCCAGCGGAACGAGCACGCCGGCGTCCCCGAGGAACGGCAGCACGCCGTCGGCGGCCTCCTCGAGGCGGTTGGGCGGCACGGCCAGGAGCGCGAGATCATACGGCCCCGGCGGCAGCACCGCCGCCCGCGTGACGACGTCGCAGCGCACCTGCCGGGCGCCCGTGACCAGGCGCGCCTGGAGGCCGCGCTCGCCCACGGCGCGCGTGATGTCGGCGTTGGAGGTGACGGCGACGACGTGGCGGCCGGCGCCCGCGAGGTGCGCGACGACGCAGCCGCCGACGCCGCCGACGCCGACGACGACGGCGCGGGCTCCCTCGGACCAGGCTTCGTGTTTCTCGATCACGGCTCCACTCTACCTCGGCCCCGCTTCGCACGGCGCCGGCGGGCCTCGGCGCACCGAGCGGCTGCGGCTCAGGGCGCGCGGGCTGCGCGCTCGCCGGCGACGAAGCCCATGAGCGCGGCCACCGCGGCGCCGGTGCCGTCGCGCGCGGGGTCCCAGCCTTCGACGAGCGTGCCGGCGCAGGCGACGTTTTCGAACGCGACGCGGCCGGCGGCGTCGAGCGGGCGGAGCGCGTCGTCGACGGCGACGCCGGCGCGGAAGATGGCGTGGTCGGCCTCGGGCACGGGGCCGGTGAGGCCGCCGATGAAGCTGTCGCCCACGACGGCGCCGTCGCTGACGACGGGCAGGCCGAGCAACGCCTCGCGCGCGTCACCGTCGCGCACGACGCCACCGGACAGGAAGCGACCGCCGGCGAGGACGACGCTCCGGGGCTTGAGCTCCGCGCGCAGTTGTGTGCCCTCGACGACGACGCTGGTGACGCGATCGCCCGTCGTGGAGGCCGACACGGCGGGCGCGTCGAGGACCGCGACCCCCAGCTTGCGCGCGGCGGCGGTGAGCGCGCGCTGCAAACGCTCGCCCGGCGGCGACGGCGGCAGCGCCAGCAACTCCCGCACGGTGCGGCCGACGGCGCGCTCGACGTCGGCGTGCACCGTGGCCGCCTGCTCCATGCCGAGGACGGGCGGCACGAGCAGGTGCGCGGGCGTGCGCGTGAGCTTTCGCAGCGAGTCGCGCAAGCCGTCGATGAACCCCTGGCGTGCGTTTGCGTCCTCGAGGTGGCGCGCCATCTCCGACGTCGAGTCGAAGAGCGCGCGGCCGGGGAGCAGCCGCTCGACGACGATGGGGGTGAATTGCACGCGGCGCTCCGAGTGCCCGGCGATCCAGCTCAGCATGTGGACGACGGAGCGCGCGGAGAAGCCCGCGAGGTCGGCGGGCTCGACGACGCCGACGAGGACGTCGCCGTCCAGGGCGCCGAGGTCGAGCAACTGCGTCTTTTGGACGAGCGCCGCCCGCTTCACCGTGCCGAGCTGTGTGGCGACGACGTGGTTTTGGCCGTCGTCGCGCTCGACGAGCTCGACGCCGCCGTTGCTCGCGAGCTGCTTGAGGAGCGCGAGCGCTTCGCGCAGGCGCTCGCGCCCCTTGTCGCCGAGGCGCGCGTAGGGGTGGCGGGGGCGGCGCGCGGCGACGACGTCGACCGCCTTGCGCCAGCGCCCCCCGCGCTCGAACGGATCGAGCGCGGTGCCGGGGACCAGGCCGTTCAAGTCGTCGGCGACGTCGACGGCGCCCGACGACGACGCGAGCGCGCCGCCGGGCTTGCGCACCAGGGTGACGCTCTTGCCGAGCTCCCGCGCGCGCGCCGCGGCGACGAAGCCGGCGACGCCGCCGCCGACGACGACGACGTCGGGTACGAGATCGATCTCGCTCACGACGCCCCCTCGGCGCGCGCGACGATGACTCGCGCGCGCGCGACAGGGGCGCGCCGCACGGCGACGGCGGGGGGGTTCACGTGGGCTCCGGAGGGAGGGCGGGGTGGGGCTTGCTCGAGCCGTCCTGCGTCGACGCCGCGGGCCGCCCGGGAGCGGGCGAGGGGCTCGACGCGGGGACGAGGATGAGCGCGGCCTGCTTGAGCTTCTTGCGCGTCACGGGGCCGTCGGCGGGGGCGGGCGAGGGATTGCTGCGCGAGGGCCGGACCGCCGCCTGCGCCGCCGCGAAGAAGGGCGCGAGGTTGCCGGTGAGGAAGTGCATGGCCTGGTTGAGCTCTTCCGTGGCGAGGTTGGCGCCCTCGAGGACGGGGCGCTTGCCGATGAAGCGACCCGTCATGGCGTCGTGCAGCTCGACGAGCTGGTCCGCGGGCGACAGCGCCGCCTCCTCGGCGAGGATCTGGCTCGCGCGCCACAGGCAGCGCGTGCCGCCGCAGGCGCCCATGGACAAGCGCGTGCGCCGGCGGATGTCGACGAGCTTCTGCACCAATTCGCCCTTGGCCGCGTAGCGCACCTCCGCCTCGCACACGGGCTCGCAGGCGCACACGTGCGCCCCCTGCCGCGGGTCCGCTTCGCAGGCGGCGAGCATGCGCTTGCTGCGCGCGCCGTGGCGGTAGGCCATGCGCCCCACGGTGATGCGGCTTCGCGCCGGCTGCTTCCCCCCGGCGAGCCACGCCTCGACGTCGACGGGCTCCTCCGCGCCCGGCAACGGCCGCGTGTGCGTGGAGCATGGCGACGCGTTCCCCACGCGCTTGGCGACGAGATCGCTCACCTCCTCGGAGAGCTGGCGGTAGGCCGCGAGCTTGCCGCCCGCGACGGAGACGAGTCCGGGCACGCCCTGAGGCGCGTGGTCGTAGAATTCGTGCTCGCGCGAGAGCCGGTCTTCGTTCTTGCGCCACGCCCAGAGCGTGGGACGCACGCCGACGTAGGTCCGGCTCATGCGGTACTTGTCGATGGCGGGGAACACGCGGCGCGCGGCCTGCAGGATGTACTTCACCTCGTCCTCGGTGGCGCGCGGGTTGTCGAGGTCGCCGTAGTAGTCGTCGTCGGTGGTGCCGACGATGGAGCCGTTTTCGTGCGGCATGAGGAACATCTGCCGCCCGTCGACGCCGTCCATGACGATGCCGATGTTGGAGATGCGGTGGGGATACACGATGTGCACGCCCTTGCCCGGGCGCAGCCGGTACCACCCGCCCGCCAGCGCCGCCGTCCGCGGGCCCCACGCTCCGGTGGCGTTGATGACCACCGGCGCCGTGTGCGTGCTGCGCGCGCCCGTGGTGCGGCTCTCGACGACGACGCCGGTCACCGCGCCGCCGGCGTCCTTCACGAAGGACGCGAGCTCCGTGTACGTGAGGATCTCCGCGCCGTTCTCCACGGCGTCGACGGCGTTTTCCACGACGAGACGGAACGGATCGATGCCCCACTCGTCCATGGTCACGGCGCCGAGGATGTCCGGCGCGAGGCCGGGCTCGAGGGCGAGCGCCTCCTCGCGCGTGAGGCGCGTGTGGGGCTTGCCGCGCTTCAGCGGCTGGAATTCGTCGTACGCCTCGAAGAACACCTCTGCGAGCTCGAGGTAGATCTGGTCGAGCGCGGTCTTCAGCGACGAGCCCGGCGGCGGCCGCGGGATGGGCACGATGAACGGGATGCGAAACAGGAGGTGGGGCGCGATGCGCTGGATGTAGCCCGAGTCCGTGCACGCCATCCGCGTGGTGTGCACGTCGTAGCGCAGGTAGCGGATGCCGCCGTGGATCATCCCCGTGTTGGCGCCCGACGCGCCCTTGGCGAGGTCGTTCTTCTCGACGAGCAAAACCTTCATCCCGCGCAGCGAGCAGTCGCGCGCGATGCCGGCGCCGTTGACACCGCCGCCGAGGATGATGACGTCATGTTCGTTGCTCACCGGTCCCTAGATAGATCAACGCGTCGCGTCGTGTCATCGATTCTCGGCGGCCGCCCGGGGGACGAAGCGCGCGAGCACCTCGACGAGCTCCTCCACGCGCACCGGCTTGCGCACGACGGCGTTCATGCCCGCCTCGAGGCAGCGGTCGACGACCTCGGCGGTGGCGTCGGCGGTGACGGCGATGATGGGGCTGTCCTTGGACCTGCCCACGCCGGCGCGCACCCGGCGGGTGGTCTCGATGCCGTCGAGCTCGGGCATCTGGCAATCCATGAGGACGACGTCGTAGCGCTCGCGCTCGAGCATCGCGATGCCGCGCGCGCCGTCCCGCGCCGCCTCGGCGGAGAGCCCGGCGTGGCTGAGCATGAGCATCAAGACCTTGCGGCTGACGTCGCTGTCCTCGACGACGAGCGCCCGGCCGTGCAGCCCGGCCTCGTGCGACGCGACGGACGGCGCGCCGTCGAGGGCGCGCAGCAGCGCCTCCACGCGGACGCGGCGCACGGGCTTCACCAGGTGGCGAGCGTCCGGCCGCGCGCTGGCCTCCGTGCCCACGCCGACGACCACGCCCTGCCCGGGCGCGGCGGCGGGCGCGGCGGCCGCGCCTTCGTCGACGAAGGTGACGTCGACGGCGCCCTCCTCGAGCACGCTCACGCCCAGGCGCGACAGCTCGCTCACGAGCTGCGCGCGGGCGGTGGCGTTGTTCAGCAGGACGGCGGCGGTGTGGATGCGCACGAGCGGCGCCGGCGGGTGCGCCCCGTCGAGGATCCGCGCGGGCGCGGCGAAGGTGAAGCGGCTGCCGTGGCCCGGGGCCCCCTCCGCGCGGATCGCGCCGCCCATCAGCTTGGCCAGCCGCTGCGAGATGGCGAGGCCGAGCCCGGTGCCGCCGAAGCGCCGGGTGATCGACGCGTCGGCCTGCGTGAACGGTGTGAACAGGCGCGCCTTGGCGTAAGCGTCGAGGCCGACACCGGTGTCGCTCACGTCGATGACCAGGCGGCCGTTGTCGATGCGCGCGTCGACGACCACTTCGCCGGCGGCCGTGAACTTCACGGCGTTGCTCACGAGGTTGATCACGATCTGCCGGATGCGCGCGCCGTCCCCGAGGAGCAGCGTCGGCAGGTCGGCGGCGCACCGCACCACCAGCTCCACGCCGCGCGCCGCAGCCGCCGCCGCGAACACCGCGCACGCGGCCTCGACGACGCTGCTCGGCGAGAACGGGTGCGCCTCGAGCTCGAGGCGGCCCGCGTCGATCTTGGAGAAGTCGAGCACGTCGTCGACGAGCGCGAGCAGCGCTTCACCCGAGGCCGTGATGACGTCGAGGTACTCCTGCTCGACCGCGCCGAGCGGCCGTCGCGCCAGAAGCTGCGTCATGCCGAGGATGCCGTTCAGCGGCGTGCGCAGCTCGTGCGAGATGTTGGCCACGAACTCGGTCTTTGCCCGCGCGGCGCTGATGAGCGCCTCCTCCACGCGCTTCTTGGCCGTGACGTCGCGGAGGACGCCGACGAGCACCGGCTGGCCGTCGGGATCGCGAAACGCGGCCTTGCGCGTGGACACGACGTGGACGTGGCCGGCGGCGTCGGTGAGCTCCTCTTCGTTCTCGTCGATGCCGCCGCTCTTGAACACGGCGTCGTCGTGCTCCCAGAACACGGAGGCCTGCTCCGCGGGGAAGTAGTCGGTGTCGGTGTGGTTGAGCAGCTCCGCGCGCGACCGCCCGACGAACTGGCAGAAGCCCTCGTTGAACGCGATCCACCGGTGCTGCCGGTCCTTGACGAACACCGGATCCGGCAGCGTGTTCAACAGGTCGCTGAGGAAGCGCAGGCTCTCCACCGGAGACTCGCTGTCCTCGCCGACCACGCCCGCGAGCCGCGCGGGATGGCCGCCCTCTCCGCGCTCGAGCACGCGCTCCTCGATGCGCACCGGCGCGTGCGGCTCGCGCAGCGTGAGAGACATGGTGTGCGCCTCCGCGTTGGCGAGCCCCTGACGCGCGTTCACGAGGCGGCCGCGGTCGTCGGCGACGACGGCGTCGGCGACGACGGCGCCGATCTGGAAGCCGAGCGCCTGCGCGCGTCGTGTGGCGAACTGCACGCGGAAGGCGCCGGAGCCGTCGGGGTCGGCGACGGCGACGTACGCCGCCAGCGCCCCGACGAGCCCTTCGAAGTCCTTCATCACGGCGCGCACCCCGTCGGGTGCACGCTACGTCACTCTTCCGGCGCCGTCGACGCGATGAAGAAGATCCTTGAGCTGCTCATCGGACACGGCCGTCGGCGCGTCTGTCATGAGGTCGGTTCCCTTCTGGGTCTTCGGGAACGCGATGACGTCGCGCAGCGACGTGCCGCCGCACAGGAGCATGGAGAAGCGGTCGACGCCGAGAGCGATGCCGCCGTGCGGCGGGCAGCCGAACTTCATCGCCTCGAGGAGAAAGCCGAACTTCCGCTGCTTCTCCTCGTCGGAGATGCCGAGCGCGTCGAAAACTTTCGCCTGGACGGTCGGGTCGTGGATACGGATGGAGCCGCCGCCGACCTCGTTGCCGTTCAACACGAGGTCGTAGGCGCGGGCGCGGCAGGAGCCGGGATCGCTCGCGAGCTTGTCCTCGTGGCCCGGCTGCGGCGACGTGAACGGGTGGTGCGCCGCGAGGTGCACCTTCTTGTCCTCGTCGTACTCGAAGAGCGGGAAGTCGGTCACCCACAGGACGCGCCAGTCTTTGGCCACGCCCTCCTCGTCGTGCTCGACGAGGCCGAGCTTGTCGCGCAGGTGCACGCGGAGCCCGCCGAGCACGGTGTGCACCAGGGATTTTTTGCCCCACTGAAAGAGGATGACGTCACCGCTGTGCGCGCCGGTGGCCTTGTTGACGGTCTCGCGCAGCTCGGCGCTCATGAGCTTGCCGAGCGGGGACTGCGTCCACTCTCCCGTGTCGCCCACCCGCGCCCGCCCGAGACCCTTGGCGCGGAATTGGCCTTTGACGAACTCCTCGAGCTTGTCGACCTCGGTGCGGCTGAGCTCGTGCTTCTTGGGGATGACCATCGCCTTGACGATGCCGCCGCCGACGGCGGCCTCGCGGATGCCTGCGAGGATGCCGGTGGCGTCCGCCGGGAGCGAGGCGAAGACCGACGTGAGGTCGGTGTGCTCGAGACCGAAGCGCAGGTCGGGCTTGTCGGAGCCGAAGCGCGACATGGCCTCGTCGTAGCTCATGCGCTGAAACGGCGTCTCGAGCTTCCGGCCGATGGTGGCTTCGAAGATGCGCGCCACGAGCCCCTCGACGAGGGTCTGCACGACCTGCTCCGTCGCGAACGACATCTCGACGTCGATCTGCGTGAACTCCGGTTGACGGTCGCCGCGCAGGTCCTCGTCGCGGAAGCACTTCACGATCTGGAAGTACCGGTCCATGCCCGACATCATGAACAACTGCTTGTACAACTGCGGGCTCTCCGCGAGCGCGTAGAACTTGCCTGCGTTGAGGCGCGAGGGCACCAGGAAGTTGCGCGCGCCGCCGGGCGTGTACTTCACGAGGATGGGCGTCTCCAGCTCGAGGAAGCCCTGCTCGTCGAAGTAGCGCCGCGTGGCCTGCGCGAGCTTGTGCCGCACGACGAGGTTCCGCTGCATGCGCGGCCGCCGCAGGTCGACGGTGCGGTACTGCAGGCGCACCTCTTCGTTGGTGTTGATCTCGTCCTCGACGAGGAACGGCGGCGTGGCCGCCTCGTTGAACAGCTCGAGCTCGAGCGCGCTCACCTCGATCTCGCCGGTGGGGAGGCGCGGGTTGGGTGCGCCGCCGTTGGCGGTGCGATCCTCGACGACGCCGCGGACACCGATGCAGTACTCGCGGCCGAGCTGGTGCGCGCGATCGCGCAACAGTTGATCGACCTCGGGCTTGAACACGAGCTGCGTGACGCCGTAGCGGTCGCGCAGGTCGATGAAGATGCGCCCGTGGTGGTCGCGGTTCGAATCCACCCAACCCATGAGCACGACCTCGTTGCCGACGTCGCTCTTGTTGAGCTGGTTGTTCGTGTGCGTGCGCTGGCGTTCGAGCAAGGACGTCATCGAGAGTCTCCGGGGCGCGAGGGTGCGGCCCAACGACTCCGACGTCAACCGTCAAGATCGATTCACCGACGGGGTCAGCTCGGCGCGATGACGCGAATCGGCTCGTCGACCCCGACGCCTTCGGCGAAGCGGCGCAAGCGCTCGACGAGCGGCGCGGTGAGCTGCTGGCCGCCTTGCACGAGCAGCGCGCCGTTCTTGGCCCGCACGGCGTCGACGAGGTGCATGCCGGGGCGCAGGCCGTCGACGAGCACCACGCGCTCCACGCCGTTTTCGCCGCCGAGCACGACGTCGGCGAGGAATTCGGAGAGCGTGGCGTCGAAGCCGGCGAGCTGGGGGCGCGTCAGGCCCGGGAGCTCGTGCGGCTTCTTCCCCTCCAGGATCAGCTCGGCCGCCACCACCCCCACCCGCACCAACGCGGCGCCGAAGGACACCTCGTCGCCCGGCGCGTCCACGCCGCGCTCGTTCTGCCTGGCCACGATGGCGGCGACCTCGTCGAGGCGGGGCACGGCCGTCAGGAGCTTGCTGCCGGTCTCGGGGTGACGATTGAAGAGGGCCCGATCGGCGGCCGACACCGCCCCCCCGCGCAACACCCGCGTGAGGACGTCGGGCGGCACCGCGATGCAGCCGAGCGAGCTCAGCATCGCCGCCGCCTCGATCTTCCAGCTCGGCGGCCTGCCGAGCTTCTTTTCGAGGTGATGCACGATCACCTTGGCGATGCCGGCGGCGCGGAACGCCGCGGGGGCGGCCAGGGCCAACACGTCGACGAGCAGGCGAATGACGCCGTTCACCGTCTCCTCGAGCAGCTCGCGCTCCGCGGTGACGAGGCGGTGGTGCTCGACGCCGGCGCGGATGGCGCCCGCGAGCTCGTCCGCTGGGCACGGCTTCAACAAGAAGCGAAAGAGCTGCCCGTCGTTCACCGCGCGGATCGCGTCGCGCATGTCGGACTGCCCGGTGAGCAGGATGCGCGACACGTCGGGAACGCGGACGCGCACGCGGGCGAGGAACGTGGCGCCGTCCATGCCGGGCATGCGCATGTCGGAGACGACCACGCTCACGGGCGCCTGCTCGAGGCGCATGAGCCCGTCGGCGCCGGAGTGCGCGACCACGACGTCGAAGTCCTCGCTGAGCACACGAGCCATCCCGTCGAGGAGCCTCGTGTCGTCGTCGACGCAGAGGACGCGCGGGGGACTCATGTGACCGTCCCGCGCGCCGCGGCGAGCGTCTTTTCGGCGTCCGCGCCGAGGAGCCTCGTGACGCGTTCGACGTCGGGCTCCGCGCCCTCGGCCGTCGCCATCGCGACGTGCACCAGGGCGGCCAGCCGGCCGTGCTCGGGCAGCGCCCCGGTGGGCTCGTGGTGCCAACGCACGGCGTCGACGATGGACAGCGGCAGCCCCCACAGGCCGAGCAGGTACGCGCCGACCTCGGGGTGGGTCGCGCCGATGACCTCGCGCTCGACGGCCTCGCGCGGCTCGCCCGCGGCCGCGCGCTGCTCGACGACGTCGTACTCGTCCGGCGACACCATCGCGAGGACCAGGCGGCCGATGTCGCCGAGGAGCGCGGCCATGAACGCGTCGTGGTTGCCTCGCGCGACGGCGCTCACGACGCGGGCGGCGTTGAGGGCGCGCTCCTGCATCTGTTCGAGGTGCGCCGAGCGCGCCATCTGCCGGGCCGCTTGGTTGCGGGTCTGGTCGAAGACCGCGACCATGAGCATGAGCGCCTGGAGGGTGCGCAGCCCGAGGCGCGCCACGGCGGCCTCGAGCGTGGTGACCTGCTGCACGCCCGCGAACAACGCCGAGCTCGCGAGCTGCATCGTCTTGGCCGACACCGCGGGGTCGCGGCGGACGACGGCGACGATGTCGGCGACGGCGGCCTTCGGGTCGTTCAGCTTCTTGGACAGCTCGGTGTAGATGGCTGGGATGACGGGGAGCTTGTCGACGGAGCCCACCGCCGCGCGCACCGCCGGCGACGCCAACAAATCCCGGAGGCGCCCCGCGCGCGCCACCGCCTTCTCGAGGATCTCGCCGTTGCACGGCTTGAGCAGGAACTGGTGCGCGTGCGTCACCGCCTTCAGCGCGAGCTGCTCGTCCATGTGCCCCGACAGCACCATGCGGACGACGTCGGGGCAGCGCTCGTGCACCTTGGCGAGGAGCTGCGCCCCATCCATCCCGGGCATGTGCATGTCGGTGATCAGGACGTCGTAGGGGTCCGCTGTGAGCGCTTCGAGGGCCGCGGCGCCTGTGGTGAAGCAGCGAATGTCGATGTCGTCGATCCGGTCGCGCAGCACGCGCGCGAGCCCCTCGAGTACGCGGATCTCGTCGTCGACGAGCATGAGCCTCATGTCGAACCTCCGGTCGACACGCGGGAGAGCATGTCGTTGGCGGCGGTGTCACCGAGGAGCACCGCCAATGCGTGGGCGTCGACGGCGGCGCCGTCGGCGATGGTGGAACCGACGTAGCAGGCGGCGGTGAGGCGGATGTCGCCGCCGCGGGCCGCGAGCGGATCGTGGTGCGCGCGCACCGCCTCGACGACCGGCAGCGGGAAGCCCCAGACGCCGAGGAGGTAGGCGCCGATCTCCGGGTGCGTGGCGCCGAGCACCTCCCGCTCGACCCTGAGGCGCTCCTCGCCCGAGCCGACCCGCGCCGAGACGACGTCGACCTCCGCCGGCGCCGACATCGCCGCCGCGAGGAGGCCGAGATCCGCGAGCAGGGCGGCCGCCCACGTGTCGGCTCGCTCGTCGAGGATGCCGCCGGCGAGGGCTGCCCCGGCCTCGAGGTGGGTGCGCAGCTCGGAGAGCCGGGCGCTGCGCGCGAGCTCGGGGCACGAGGCCGCGGCGGCGAAGAGCGCGTCGCACGCCGCCGCGGCGCGGGCGCCGGTGCTGGCCCCGGCGCGGCCCGCCGGCGCCAGGCGCGCGGACCCGCCGGCGACGCGCTTCACCGCGGCGTCGGCGAGGAGCCCGCGGACGCGGCCGGCCCGGCGGACGGTGTCTCTCAGCTCGTCGCTGGCGCAGGGCTTCTCCAGGAAGTGATGCGCGTGGAGGGAAGCGCGCGCCGCGGCGGACGCGTCCATCTGGCCGCTCAACACGATGCGCACCAGATCCGGACGGCAAGCGCTGGCGAGCTCGAGGAGCCGCGCGCCGTCCATGCCTGGCATGCGCATATCGGTCAGGAGCAGATCGAAGGGCTCGGCCTCGAGCGCACGCAGCGCCGAAGGGCCGTCGGCGAAGGCGCGGATATCCAGGTCCTTGGCGCACCCGCGCAGCACGCGGCTCAACGCGCGGCGGACGTAGTCCTCGTCGTCTACGAGCATCACCTTCATGGGCGCCCACCCCCCCGTGCCGCTCCCTGCGGGATGCCATCGGCCGGGAGAGCCCGGATTCTGAAGTGCCGGATCCGCCGGCCGCGCCCACGTCGTCCATGGGGATCCCATCGGCCGGCGCGCGGTCGGCTGAAGGGCGGGGCGCGGCGGCTTGTTCGCCGCTCCCGCGGCGGCGCGCCAGGACCCCGGGTCAGCGCCCCCGGCGCCCGAGGATCTCGCCGACCTTGGCGAGGAGCGCCGCCGGCCGGGCCGGCTTTTGCAGGAAGTCGATCTCCTCGGTGGACACGCCATGGGCGACGATCTCGTCGTCGCTGTAGCCGGAGGTGTACAGCACGGGCAGATCCGGGCGGCTCTTCTCGACCCGCGCCGCGAGCTCGCGCCCGCTCATGCCCGGCATGGCGATGTCCGTGAGGAGCAGGTCGACCCGACGCGCGGGATCGGCCAGGAGCGCGAGCGCCTCCTCGCCCCCGCCTGCGGCGATGACGGTGTGGCCGCCGGCCTCGAGCGCGCGCACCGTCGCCCGCCGCAGCGCGGCGTCGTCGTCGACGACGACGACCACGGCCGCGGCTCCCTGCGCGGCGACGACGGGCGCGGCGCGCGCTCGGCCCCGGCCGCGCCGCCGCTGGCCGCGGGCAGGATGACGTCGAAGCGCGCGCCCTTGCCCGCCTCGCTCGTGACCTCGATGGCGCCGCCCGACTGCTTCACGATCCCGTAGCACGTGGCGAGGCCGAGGCCCGTCCCGCGCCCCTCGGGCTTGGTGGTGAAGAAGGGCTCGAAGATGTGGTCGAGGTGCTCGGCCGCGATGCCCTCGCCGCTGTCGGCGACGCTCAAGCGCACGCGCCCGCCGGCCTCGGTCGTGGTCACGCGAATGGTGCCGCCGCCAGGCATGGCGTCGCGCGCGTTGACGACGAGGTTCATGATGACCTGCTCGAGCTGACCCTTGTCCGCATGCACCGGCGGCAGCCCCGGGTCCAGCTCCGTGAAGAGCGCCACGGACTCGCCGATGAGCCGGCGCAGCATGGACTCCAGACCGGCGACGATGTCGTTCAGCGACAGCGTGGTGGGCGACAGCACCTGCTTGCGCGAAAACGCGAGCAACTGACGCGTGAGCTGCGACGCCCGCAGCGTGGCGTCCATGATCTCCTCGAGGCCGGTGCGCAGCGAGGACGCGTCGACGTCGGCGTGCTCGGCGAGCTCGACGAGGGCCATCTCGGCGTTCATCATCATGACGCTCAAGAGGTTGTTGAAGTCGTGGGCCACGCCGCCGGCGAGCCGCCCCACCGTCTCCATCTTCTGCGATTGGTGGAACATCTCCTGGGCTTTGTAGAGCTCGCGCGTCCGCTCTGTCACCCGCTGCTCGAGCGTGGAGTTCAGCTCCTCGAAGCCGCGCAGGGTCATCTCGAACGGCGCGAGCGCCTCGGCGAGGAAGCGGTTGGCCTCGCGCGTGGCGGCGACGCGATCGGCGACGCCGGTGAGCACGCTGTCCTCGGCGGTGCCGTGCAGGCCCGCGAGCTCGACGACGCCACGGCCCTCGTCGATGAGCGCGCGCCCGACCTCGTAGGCGCGCTCGAGCGCCGCCTCGCCGCCGCCCTCGAGGAAGCTCTCGAGCGCGCGGCGGTACCGCTCCTGGAGATCCTCGGCGTCACCGAGCATCGCGCTCCCCCTCGGACGCACGATCGCCGCTCTCCGCCGCGCGACGCAGCCGCGCGACGAGCACGAGCGCGTCGTCCTTCTCGATGGCGTGCTGCTCGAGGAGCAGCCGGGCGACTTGCTCCGCCGACGAGCCGCGCGCCGCGGCGTCGTCGAGGACGGCCCCCGGCACGCCGTCGGTGGCGAGGACGAGGACGTCGCCGGGCGCCACCGGGATGTCGCGCACGACGAGCCGCGGCAGGCGCTCGCCGACGATCCCGCCGACGCACAGCAGGCGCTCCCGTTGCGCCGCGCCCGTCGGGGAGCGGGACGCGAGCACGACAGCGCGGCGCACGACGCCCTCCACGTTCCCGACGCCAATCCACTCGAGCACCGGCCGCGTCCTCGAGAACCACGCGGCGCTCATCACGGCGCCGCGCGTCCGCCGCGCCGCCTCGTGGCACGACGCGACGAGGACCTGCAGCGGCGGAGCGGCGGGCAGGCTCTCCACGACGCGGACGACGGCGGCGGACGCGACGCGTGCCTCTTCCCCGTGTCCGATGCCGTCGATGACGGTGACGAGCACACCCTCTGGAAAGCTCCGGACGCAACAGGCGTCGCCCGAGACCTCGAAGCCGGGCTTGGGCCGTGCGGCGACGGCCCAGTCGACGAGCGGCTCGTGCTCGTTCGTCATCGCCGCGACGCCCACTTGGTCATCGTGACGGTGGTGCCCTGCCCCACCACCGACCGGACCTCGAAGTCGTCCATGAGCCGCCGCGCGCCGGGCAGGCCGAGGCCGAGGCTTCGCCCCGTCGAGTACCCATCGCGCATGGCCGCGTCGACGTCGGAGATGCCCGGGCCCTCGTCGTGAGCGATGACGACGATGCCGCTGCGGCCGCCGTCTTGCGCGGCGGCGAAGCGCACCTCGCCCTTGCCCGCGTATTTCAGGATGTTGCGCGCGACCTCGGAGATGGCGGTGGCGACGAGGGTGAGGTCGGCGCCCTTGACGCCGAGCTCCTCCGCCAGCCTTCGACCCCGCTGGCGCGCCTCGATGATGTCTTCTTCGCGCCCGATGGGAACGCGCTCATCGACCGTGGGCATGCGTTCCCCGCTGGAATTCGGCGCGCAAGAGCGCGAGCGCTTCATCGAGGTCGAGCGAGGTCTGCGCACCCTCGAGGTGGAGGCCGAGCTGCACCATGGCCATGGCCACGTCGGGTTGGATGCCGACCACGACGGTGGACACGCCGCGCAGGCGCATCATCTTGGCGAGGCTCGAGAGCGTGCGGCCCGCGTACGAGTCGAGGATCTCCATGCGGCTGACGTCGACGACGAGGCCCTTGCTGCGCGCGCCGGTGGCCTCCTTGAGCAGCGTCTCGGTGAGCGCCGCCCACGTGGAGTCCGTGAGCTCCGCCTGGAGCGCGGCGATCAGGACCTTGCCCTGGCGGAGGATGGGGATGGGCATCAGCGCTCCCTCGCGGTTTGCCACGAGCGGCCGCCGGACACGGCGCCGTCGGCGTCGCCGTCGAACGCAGCTGCGGCGGCTTCGGCGTGGAAGCGCGCGGCCAGGATGGCGTCGGCCTCTTCGATGCCTTCCTGCAGGTCGCCCGCCGTGCGCACGCCGCGCAGCTCGGCGCCGATGGTGACCAGCGTCTGCGCGATCTCCGGCGACATGCCGCACACGATGACGGCGGCGCCCATGAGGCCGGCGGCGCTCACCGTCTGCATGAGGTGATTGGCGACCTTGCTGTCGACGATGGGGACGCCGGTGACGTCGATGACCACCGCGCGGGCGCGCTGCTCGCGAATGGAGTGGAGCACGTTCTCGGTGACCTGCCGCGCGCGCTCGGTGTCGATGACACCGACGAGCGGGACGATGAGCATCCGCGGCTTCACCTGCAGCACCGGCGTGGAGAGCTCGCGAATGGCCTTGCTCTGGCTCGCGATGATCTCCTCCTTGGTGCCGAGGTACGCCTCACCGATGGTGGCCATGCCGATGTCGACGAGGACGTCGGCGCCCTTGGCCGCCCCGATGATCTTGTCGACGTCGCCCTTGAAGTGCTGCTTCATCACGGGGCCGAGCACCACCCGGACGACACGCAACAGCTCGAACCACGCGCTGAACTCGATTCCCATGCGCGCATAGCGGATGCCCTGCCGGCGAGCGTCCTCGAGGTAGGGCCCCCAGTCGCCCTCGAGGATGGCCGCGCGTTGCAGCGCGCGGCCGCGCTCCTGCTCCACCGCCATCTGTGCAGCGTCCATGCTGCGCAGCAATTCCGCGAACGCCGGAATCGCCTTCGCGCGCTCGAGCGCCGCGCCGTTGATCGCCGATCGATTTGCCTCGAGCAGCTCCCAGTACAGGCGCAGCGCGCGCCGATCCTCATCGCCGATGTCGAGCAACATGAGCCACGCTACCTCGCCTCTCCGGCGCCGGAGAAGACTGTTCGCTCCGGCGCAAAAGCTGCGCTCGGGCCGGAATCTCGCGACTATTCCCGCGGGGCCCCCGCGCGCGCCCTCTCGAGCGCCTCGCGCGCGCGGACCACGATCGGATCTTTGGGCTCAAGCTGATGGGCCAGCTCGATGAACTCCGCGGCCTTCTCGACGTCCCCGAGGCCGAGGTGACAGACGCCGACGTTGCACACGAGGCCGCCGTCGGTGGGCCGCTCGCGGTAGGCGTCGATGGAGGCGGCCAGCGCGCGCCGCAGGTCTCCCTCCTCCATGCAAATCGACGCGATCTCACGCAGGGTATCGACGTCGGCCTTGTCGTCGGCCGCCGCGCGCTCGAGCAGCGCGCGGGCCTGGTCCCTGTCCCCCGCGCGCCGCGACAGGGTGCCCGCGAGGGCGTGGCCCCGCGCGACCAGGCCGGGCTCGTCGACGAACGGCATGAGCTCCTCGAGCGCGGCGCGCTTGTCTTCGACCGGAACGTCGGCTTCGAGCGCGGCGAGCGCCCGCCGGCGCGCGCGATCTGCCGCGGCCTTCCGCTCGAGCGACCTGCGGCGCTCGCGCGCCTCTTTCTTCTCGGGGCTGTCGTCGGGCGCGCGCGCCTCGACCTCACCCCAGGCGTCGAACGCAGCGGCCCAGCTCTCGCACCGCTCCTCGACGCGCGCGAGCGCGCGCCAGCCGACGACGTGTTGCGGCTCGAGGGCGAGCGCCCGCCGCAGCGGCACGATGATCTCCTCGAGCGCGGGCTCGTCCTCGACGGCGGCGCCCTCGGCCCGCGCGGCGAGCGCGCGGTTGTAGAGATCGAGGCGGCACAGCCCGAGGTTCAGATGCGCGACGCCGAGGCTGTCGTCGGCGTCGACGGCGGCCTCGTAGGCGCGCCGCGCCTCGACGAGCCTGCCCTCCCGCGCGTGGACCACGCCCTGGGTCACCAGCGCCGTCGCGCGTTCCCGGCCGGCCTTCCCGAGCGCGCGCTTCCACCACTTCGCCTTCGCCATGCCCCGTTTCATACCGTGACTCCGGCCCGCGCGGGCGTGCCGCGTTCGCCGCGGTGCGTCGCGCGACACCGGGGATCCGGGTTGCGATCCGCACGCGGGTCCCATACGCGTTTTTCCCCGGCTGGACGCGGCGTTTTCGAGTTTCTTCAGTTTTTGATGAAAGACCGGGGCGGACCCCGTAGCCTGGGTCGACCCCTCTGGAAACCATGCTCACGGCCGGCCGGCTCCCTGCGATCGCCCCCTGGTTCTCGACGGACGAGCCCCCGTTCGTCGACGACGCCGGCCTCGTCGCCGCGTGCCGCCGCGTGCGCGAGCCCTGCCTGGTCGTGCAGACGGCCGACGGCCGCGTCGGCGCCGGCTTCGGCGGCACCCTCGCCGGCGTCACCGGCGGCGAGGGCCCCGCGCCCCGCGCCGACGTGCTCGGGGCGCTGCCCGCGCTGTGGCCCGAGCACCTCGGCGCGCGGTCCTTCGCCGAGGCCCACGGCTGCCGCTTCCCCTACGTCGTCGGCGAGATGGCCAACGGCATCGCCACGGCGCGCATGGTGATCGCCGCGCACGCGCACGGCCTGCTCGGCTTCTTCGGCGCCGCCGGCTTGCCGCCCTCCCGGGTGAGCGCGGCGCTCGACGAGATCGAGCGCGCGCTCGGCCCGTCCAAGGCGTGGGGCACCAACCTCATCCACTCGCCGCACGAGCCGGACCTCGAGGACGCCGTCGTGGATCTCTACCTCGCGCGCGGCGTCGAGCGCGTCTCTGCGTCGGCGTATATGGCGCTCACGCCCATGGTCGTGCGCTACGCGGCCACCGGCCTCCGCGTCGACGCCGAGGGCCGCGTCGTGCGGAGGAACCGCGTCTTCGCCAAGATCTCCCGCCCCGAGACGGCGCGCGCCTTCCTCGAGCCGGCGCCCGCTTCGCTGCTCGACGCGCTCGTACGCGCGGGCAAGCTCGGCGCCGACGAGGCGCGCATCGCCGCCCGGGTGCCCGTGGCCACCGACATCACCGTCGAGGCGGACTCCGGCGGCCACACCGACAACCAGGCCCTGCCCGCGGTGTTCCCCACGGTGCAGCGGCTCGCGGGGGACATCGCGCGCGCGCGCGGCTACGAGGAGCCCATCCGCGTCGGCGCCGCCGGAGGCCTCGGGACCCCCGCGGCGGTGGCGGCGGCGTTCTCCATGGGCGCGGCCTACGTGCTCACCGGCTCCATCAACCAAAGCGCCGTCGAGAGCGGGCTGTCCTCGAGGGGAAAGGCGCTGCTCGCGCAAGCGGCGCTCGGCGACGTGCAGATGGCGCCCGCCGCGGACATGTTCGAGATGGGCGTCAAGGTGCAGGTGCTCAAGCGCGGCACGCTGTTCGCCGCCCGCGCCCACAAGCTCTACGACCTCTACCGCTCCTGCGCGTCGCTCGACGCCGTCCCCGCGGCGGAGCGCGCCAAGGTGGAGCGCGAGATCCTCGGCGGCGGCTTCGACGAGGTGTGGGCCTCGACGCGCGGGTTCTTCCTCGAGCGGGACCCGGCGCAGGTGGACAAGGCCGAGCGCGATCCCAAGCACAAGATGGCGCTCGTGTTCCGCGCGTACCTCGGCAAGGCGAGCAAGTGGGCCATCGCCGGAGACGACGGCCGCGCCCTCGACTTCCAGATTCTGGTGCGGCCCGGCGATGGGCGCGTTCAACGCATGGGTGCAGGGCAGCTTCCTCGAGCCGCTCGAGGCCCGCACCGTCGGGCAGATCGGCCTGAACCTCCTCGAGGGCGCGGCCGTGCTCACGCGCGCGCAGCAGCTTCGCACCTTTGGCGCCGCCGTCCCCGACGCCGCCTTCCGTTTCACTCCGCGCCCGCTCGCCCTCGAAGGCGACGTCGACGCGGCCGTCCCCGGCGCGCTGCCGGTGGCGAGCAGCCTGGGAGCGACATGAGCCAACGCCGGCAGCCGCCCATCGCCATCGTCGGCATCGGGGGCCTGTTCCCCGGCAGCCTCGACGCCGCCCGGTTCTGGAACCACATCCTGCGCGGGACCAATCTCGTCACCGACGTCCCCGACACCCACTGGCGGGCCGCCGACTACCTCGACCGGGACCCCAAGGCTCCCGACAAGACCTACTGCGCCCGCGGCGCGTTCCTGCCGCCGGTGCCGTTCGACCCGATGCGCGAGGGCATCCCGCCGAGCCTCCTGCCCTCCACGGACACCTCGCAGCTCCTCGCCCTCCTCGTCGCCCGCATGGCGCTCGAGGACGCCCTCGGGCCCCTGCCGCAGGCGGATCGCTCGCGCGTGTCCTGCATCCTCGGGGTGACGTCGGGCCAGGAGCTGTTCGGCCAGATGGCCTCGCGCCTGCGGCACCCCGAGTGGCGCGCGGGCATGCGCGCCGCGGGCATCGCCGAGGACGCCGTCGAGCGCGCGGTGCAGAAGATCGGCGAGGCCATGGTCCCCTGGACCGAGGCCACGTTCCCCGGCCTCCTCGGAAACGTCGTCGCCGGCCGCATCGCCAACCGCCTCGACCTCGGGGGCACGAACGCCGTGACCGACGCGGCGTGCGCGTCGAGCTTCGCCGCGCTGTCCATGGCCGTCGACGAGCTGGTGCTCGGCCGCGCCGACGTCGTCCTCACCGGCGGCGTCGACACCCTCAACGACATCTTCATGTACATGTGCTTCTCCAAGACGCCGGCGTTGTCGGCGTCGGGAGACTGCCGGCCCTTCGACGCCTCCGCCGACGGCACGCTGCTCGGCGAGGGCCTCGGCATGTTGGCGCTCAAGCGCCTCGAGGACGCCGAGCGCGACGGAAACCACGTCTACGCCGTCATCCGCGGCGTCGGCACCTCGAGCGACGGGCGCAGCAAGAGCGTGTACGCCCCGGTCCCCGAGGGGCAGGCCCGCGCGCTGCGGCGCGCGTACGACGTCGCCGGCTATGCGCCGTCGACGGTGGAGCTGGTCGAGGCGCACGGCACGGGCACGCGCGCGGGCGACGCCGCGGAGCTCCAGGGCCTGCGCCTGGCGTTCAGCGAGGCCGGCGACGAGCGGCGGCAGGCCTGCGCCGTCGGGAGCGTCAAGTCGCAGATCGGCCACACCAAGTCCGCGGCGGGCGCGGCGGGCCTGTTGAAGGCGGCGCTGGCGCTGCACGAGAAGGTCATCCCGCCCACCATCAAGGTCACCGCGCCGAACCCCGCGGGGAACCTCGAGGACAGCCCGTTCTACCTGCCCACCCGCGCGCGCCCCTGGGTGCGCCCGTCGACGCATCCGCGCCGCGCGGGCGTGTCGAGCTTCGGCTTCGGCGGCGCCAACTTCCACGTGACGCTCGAGGAGTACACGGGCCCCGCCCCGCGCCCGCCGCGCTTCTCCCGCCGTGACGTCGAGGTCTTCGCGCTCTCGGCGCCGTCAGCGGAGGCGCTGCGCGGTCGCGCGGCGGCCCTCCTCGCGGACGACGACGAGGACGCGGCGCCGGGAGCGCTCGCGGCGCGCGCGCGCGACGTCAACGCCGCGTTCGATCCCGCGCAGGCCTTCCGCGCCTGCTTCGTCGCTTCGTCCATCGCGGAAGCGTCGAAGCACCTCGAGGCGCTGGCGCAGGGCAAGCGCCCGCCCGGCCTGTTCACCGGCGAAGGCGCGCCGGGAAAGGTCGCGTTCCTCTTCCCCGGCCAGGGCAGCCAGTCGCTCGGGATGGCCGGCGCCGTCGCCCTCGAAATAGACGCCGCCCGCGCGGTGCTCGACCGCTCCGCCGACGTCGACCCCGGCGTCTGCGCGGCCGTCTTTCCACCCACGTCGTTTTCCGCCGGCGGCGTCGAGGCCCAGCGCGCGCACCTCACGCGCACCGAGAACGCGCAGCCGGCGCTGGGGGTGGCGTCGCTGGCCTTCCTGCGCGCGCTCGAGCACCTCGAGGTCCGCTTCGACATGGCGGGCGGTCACAGCTTCGGCGAGCTCACGGCGCTGTGCGCCGCCGGCGCCTTCGACGAGCGCGCGCTCGTGTTGCTCGCCAAGAAGCGCGGCGCGCTCATGGCGTCGGCGTCGTCGCAATCGGGGGCGATGGCGGCGGTGCTCGGTGACCCGGCCACGGTGCGAGAGGCGCTCGCCGGGCGCAGCGACGTCGTCGTCGCCAACGAGAACGCGCCGGACCAGACCGTGATCTCGGGCGACGCCGCGGCGCTCGACGCGGTCGCGCAGCAGCTCGCCGCCGCGGGGCTCACGGTGAAGAAGCTCGCGGTGTCCACGGCGTTCCACTCGCCGCTGGTGGAGGCGGCCTGCGCGCCTCTCGGAGAATTCCTTGATTCCATGAACGTCGAAGCGACGAGGACGCCCGTCTACAGCAACGTGAGCGCCCGGCCCCATGGCGACGCCGGCTCCATCCGCGCAGCGCTCGCGCGGCAGGTGCGTGAGCGCGTGCGCTTCGTCGACGAAGTGCGCGCCATGCACGACGACGGTGCCCGCGTCTTCGTCGAGGTCGGGCCGGGGCAGGTGCTCACGGGGCTCGCCCGGCGCATCGTGCCCGGCGCCGTCTGCGTCGCCACCGACGGCAAGGACGGGCTGCGCGCGTTCTTCTCGGCGCTCGCGTCGCTCTGCGCCGCGGGTGTTCCCGTCGCGCTCGACAAGCTCCCCGCCACGGTCCCCTCGCGCGCGCCGGTCGCCGGCAAGACGAGCGTGATGATCACCGGCAGCAACCTCGGCAAGCCCGCGCTGCCTTCGGCCCGTGTGGCGGCGCCCTCGCCGGCGCCCTCGCCGGTGGGGCGCCCCCTCGAGCCGTCGGCGGCCCGTGCGCCCGGCCCCGCAGCGGCGGCGCGCGCTGCCCCGCCCTCTCCCGTCTCTCTCTCGACCCGGAAGGTGTCCATGACGACCAAGAACGCCCCTGCCCCGCTCAGCTCCTCGTGGCTCGACGTGCTCCGCGAGGGCCAGCGCCAGACCGCCGACGCGCACATCGCGTTCCAGCGCGCGCTCACCGACGCGCACGCGGCGTACCTCCAGACGTTCGAGAGCACCCAGAACGCGCTCGTCGCCGCGCTCTCGGGGAACGCCCCCGTCGTCGCCGAGCGCGCTCCGCGCATGCTCGAGGCGCCCTCCCGCGCCGATCGCCACGCGCGCGTCGACGGTGCCCGCAACGGACACGCGGACGTCGACGGTGCCAACGGGCACGCACGCCTCGAGGGCGCCAACGGGCACGCGCGCTTCGAGCGGTCCAACGGGCACGCGCAGGTCGACGGTGCCAACGGCTTCGGCGGCGCCAACGGCTTCGGCGGCGCCAACGGCCACAACGGCCACAATGGCAACGGCCTCGATGGCCACAACGGCCACAACAACGGCAACAGGCACAACGGCAACGGCAACGGCAACGGCAACGGCAACGACGGCCACGGCTACAGCCACAACGGCAACGGCAACGGCAACGGCAACGGCCACAACGGCAACGGCAACGGCGACGGCAACGGCCGGGCCGTGGTGCTGGCTGCGCCGGCCGTGCAGGCGGCGGCGACGCCCGCGCCCGTCGTCGTCGACGGCGGGCCGGTCGACGCCCGGGCCCTGCTCATCGCGGTGGTCGCGGACAAGACCGGCTACCCCGCGGACAGCCTCGACGACGGGATGAACCTCGAGGCCGACCTCGGCATCGACTCCATCAAGCGCGTCGAGATCCTCGGGGCGCTCAAAGAGAAGCTGCCCGCGGCGGGCGCGCTCGACGCCCTTCAGCTCGCGCAGCTCAAGACGCTCGGCGAGATCGCCGGCGCGCTCGGAGGCGCCCCCACCGCCGCCGCGCCCGCGCCCGGCGGGCTCCTCGAGCTGCTCCTCGACGTCGTCGCCGACAAGACCGGCTACCCCAAGGACGCGCTGTCGCCGTCGATGGCGCTCGAGAGCGATCTCGGCGTCGACAGCATCAAGCGCGTCGAGATCCTGAGCGCCCTCAAGGACAAGGTCCCCACGCTGCCGCCCGTCGACGCCGTGAAGCTCGCGCAGCTCCAGACCATCGGCGAGATCGCCGGGGCCCTCGGGGGCACCGGCCCTTTCTGAGCGGCTCTCCTGCGCCGACGCGGGAGAGCGAGCCCTCCGACGGCGGGCCCTCGGCCCGCGCCGTGCTCGGCCGCGAGCCGCGCCCGCGCGCGTTCGACAAGCGCGTGCCGCTCGCGCCCGGCCGCGCCCTCGCCGTCGCCGTCGCCGGCGCCCGCGGCCGCGCCCTCGCCCGCGCCCTCGAAGGCGTCGGGGACGTCATCGTCGTCGAGTCCGACGAACCGCTCGCGAACGCCGGCGGCCTCGTCGACGCCCGCGCCCTCGACGCCCCGCTCGACGCCGCCGGCGCCCTCGAGGCCGCCAAGGGCTCGCTCTTCCTCGCGCAGCGCGCCCGCCCGCACCTCCTCGAGGCTGCGCGCGCGGGCGGCGCGTTCTACGTCGTCGTCACCGCGCTCGCCGATGCGCACCCCGTGACGGGAGCCGTGCACGGCCTCTTGAAGACGGCCGCCCTCGAGTGGCCCGAGGTCGCCTGCGCCACCGTCGACGTCGGACACGGCCTCGACGCCGGCCTCGTCGTCGCCGACGAGCTGCGCAGCGGCTTCCTGGACCTCGAGGTCGAGCGCACCGATGCCGGCCGCTTCGTGCCCGCGCTCGTCGAGCGCCCCCTCGCCCACGCGCAGCGAGCGGCGCCTCCTTCGTCGCCCCTCCCCGGCGCCCACGGGGAGGTCATCGTCGCCAGCGGCGGCGCCCGCGGCGTCACCGCCACGGCGCTGCTCGCGCTCGCCCGGGCGTCTCGGCCCGCGCTCCTCCTGCTCGGCCGCACCGCGCTCGTCGACGAGCCCGCCTGCTGCGCCGGCGCCGGCGACGAAGCGTCGCTGAAGCGCGCGCTGGTCGCGGACAAGAAGCGCGCGGGCCTGGCGCTGTCGCTCGCCGCCGTCGGCGAAGAGGCGCGCGCCGTCGTGGCCGTGCGCGAGATCCGCGCGTTCCTCGCTTCCCTCGAGAGCGCCGGCGCCCGCGTCCTCTACCGCGCCGTCGACGTGCGCGACGCCGTCGCCGTCGCCGCCGCCTGCGCCGACGCGCGCGCCGCGTTCGGCCCCATCACCGGCCTCGTGCACGGCGCGGGCGTCCTCGCCGACAGGCGCATCGAGGACAAGACCGCCGAGCAGGTCGCGCGCGTCATGGACACCAAGGTCCTCGGGCTCGAGGCGCTCCTCGCCGCCACGCGCGACGACCCGCTCCGTGTCGTCGCGCTGTTTTCGTCGGTGGCCGGGCGCTTCGGCAACGTCGGCCAGGTCGACTACGCCATGGCCAACGAGGCGCTCAACGAGACCGCCGTGGCGCTCGCGCGAACGCGCCCCGGGCTCGTCGTCAAGTCGCTCAATTGGGGTCCTTGGGAGGGCGGCATGGTCACGCCCGCCCTCAAGAAGATCTTCCTCGAGCGCGGCGTCCACGTGCTCAGCCGCGCAGCGGGCGCGCGCCACTTCGTCGACGAGCTCTCCGCGCGCGACGGCGCCGTCGAGGTGGTGTTCGGCGGCGCGCTCTCCGGGCAAACGGCCGCCGGCGCCCCCGCCGTCAGCCGCGCCGTCAACCGCGTCCGCGTCGACGCCCGCGCGTTCCCCTTCCTCGCCGACCACGCCATCCAGGGCACCGTGGTGCTCCCCGTCGCCGGCGCGCTCGCCCTCGCCGCCGATGCCGCGGGCGCCACGTCGTTCACCGACGTGCGCGTGTTGCGCGGCCTGCGCCTGCCGCGCTTCTTCGACGAGGGCCACGACGTCGACGTCGTCGTCGACGGTGAGCGCTTCTCGCTCTCCGTCCCGGGCGAGCGCGGCCCTCGCTACACCGCGCGCGTCGTGCGCTCCCATGGAGCGCCCCCCGCAGCGCCGAGCGCGCTCACCGCAGCAACCGGCGCGAGGCCGGCAGGCGGCGAGCCGGTCTACGCGCGCCTCTTTCACGGGCCGCGCTTCCACCTGCTCCAAAGCGTCGACCGCATCGACGACGACGTCCTCGTCGCGCGCGCCCGCGGCTGCGTCGACGCCGGCTGGGGAGAGGCGCTCGCCCTCGACGCGGGCGCCCTCGACGCCGCCCTCCAGGCGGCGCTCCTGTGGGCGCGGCACCGCTCCGGCGGCGCCTTCCTGCCCACGGCCATCGCCGCCGTGACCGCGTCGACGCCCGCCGCCGGCCGCGGCCCGCTCGCGTGCGTGGTGCGCGGTGCGCGGTGCGACGGCGTCAAGGCCGTCGCCGACGTCACCCTCACGCGCGCAGACGGCACCGTCGCCGCCGCCCTCACCGGCGTCGAGCTGCACCGCCTGCCGCGCGACGACGCGTTCGCGAGCGGGGCGCGCCCGTGAGGCCGTTTCGGCCGCTCGCCGTCGTCGGGCAGGCCTGCGTGCTGCCGGGGGCGTCGTCGCCGGCCGCCCTCTGGGACATCGTGTCGTCGTCCCGCTCCGTGGTGCGCGACGTCCCCCACGGGCGCTTCCGCGTCGACGCCGCGCGCGTCGCCGGCGCGCCCGGGAGCTGCGTCGACCGCACCTACTCCACCAGGGGCGGCTACGTCACGGAGGGCCCGCCGTCGGCGCTCGCCACGACGGACGGGCTCGACCCGCTCTTTCACTGGGTGAAGGACGTCGGGCGCGCCTGCCTCGTCGACGCCGGCTTCGACGCCCCCGTGCGCGGGGTGCGCGCAGGCGCGGTGCTCGGCAACCTCTCGTTCCCCACCGAGGGCATGACGCTGTTCGGCGAGCAGCGCGCCCTCGACGCCGCCACGCGCGCGCGGCTCGGCGCGCCGTGGTCCCTCGACGTCGATCCCAAGAACCGCTTCATGTCCGGCTTGCCCGCGCACCTGCTCGCGGAGGCGCTCCACCTCGACGCGGGTGCGTTCGCGCTCGACGCCGCTTGCGCGTCGTCGCTGTACGCGCTGCGGCTCGCCGCCCTCGCGCTCGACGACGGCCGCGCCGACCTCATGCTCGCGGGCGCCGTCAACCGCGCCGACAGCCTGTTTCTCCACGTCGGCTTCTGCGCGCTGCAGGCGCTGTCGCCGTCGGGGGTGCCGCGCCCGTTCGATCGCCGCGCCGACGGCCTGGTGCCCGCCGAGGGCTGCGGCTTCGTCGCGCTCATGCGCCTCGAGGACGCCCTTGCGCAGCGCCGCCGCGTGCACGCCGTCATCCGCGGCGTGGGCCTCAGAAACGACGGCCGCGGCAAGAACCTGCTCGCACCATCGAGCGACGGCCAGGTGCGCGCCATCCGGGCGGCGTGGGCCAGCGCGGGCCTCGACCCGTCGACGGCGGACTACGTCGAGTGCCACGCCACGGGGACACCGATGGGCGACCGCGTCGAGGTGATGAGCGTCGCCGAGGCCTTTCGCGGCGCCGCGTCGACGCGCCCGCTGCCCGTCGGCTCTCTCAAGGGCAACCTCGGTCACCTCATCACCGCCGCGGGCGTTGCCGGCCTCATCAAGGTCATCGAGGCGCTCCGGCGCGAAGAGCTGCCGCCGAGCGTGAACGCCGAGGAGCCCCTCGACGTCCTCGACGGCCGCCTCGGCTTGCGCGTGCAGCAAGCGCGCGCCCCGTGGGCCGCCTGCGACGGCCGCCCACGGCGCGCGGGCGTGTCCGCGTTCGGCTTCGGCGGCAACAACGCCCACGTCGTCGTCGAGGAGCACCGGCCGGAGCGCATCGCCATCCAGGTGCCTCCCGCCCGCCCCGAGGCCGGCGCGCGCTCCGAAGCCGGCGGCCTCGCCGTCGTCGCCGCCGGCGTGAGGCGCGGTGCGGTGCGCACGCTCGCCGGCCTCGCCGCAGCCGCCGCACACGCCCGCGCCGTCGACGGTCACGACGTCGCCGCGCGCACCGTCGACGTCGACCTCGACGGCGTCCGCTTTCCGCCGAACGACCTGCGCGACGCGCTCGCGCAGCAGCTCCTCGCCTTCGAGGCTGCGCGCGACGCGGCCGCCGGCGCCGCCGCGCTCTTCGAGGACCGCGAGCGCGTGGGCATCTTCATCGGCATGGGCGCCGACGTGCGCGTCACCACCCCGGGGCTGCGATGGCGCGCGCCCGAGATCGCCCGCCGCCTCGCGCCCGACCTCGCCGCAGGCGCGGCGTCGTTCATCGAGGCGCTGCGGGACAGTGCGATGCCGCCGCTCGGCGCGCAGGGCGTGCTCGGGTCCATGCCGAACATCCCGGCGAACCGCTTGAACGTGCAGCTCGACGTACGCGGCCCCGGCTTCACCGTGTCCGCCGAGGAGCACTCCGGGCTCGCCGCCCTCGACGTCGCCGCCGGCCTCATCGACGCCGGCGACATCGACGCCGCGCTCGTCGGCGCCGTAGACGCGTGCGACGACCCGCGGCACGAGGCCGCCCTCGCCGCCCTGCGCGACAGCGGCCGCGGCGCCGCCGGCGCGGTGGTCCTCGCGCTCACCTCCGTCGCACGAGCGCGCGCCCTCGACCTGCCCGTGCTCGCCGTCATCGATGCGTCCCCGCGCGCGGCGCACGGCCTCGCCGGCGACGGCGCCGGCGCCGGAGTCGTCGACGCGCGCGCGTCCCGCGCGTGGCTCGGCGACACCCACGCCGCGTCGGGCCTCTTCGCGGTCGCCGAGGCCGTCGCGCGCGTGGCCGCGGGCGTGCATCCGGAGGGCGACGGGCCGTGGCTCGCAGCCGACCGGACCGTGCGCGTCGACGTCGACGCGCTCTCGGCGCCGCGTCGCACGCTCGTCGTCACCCACGGCGGCGCCGCCCTCTCGCCCACGCCCGCGCCGCTCATCTTGACCGTGGCCGCCGCGGATCGCGCGTCGCTCATCGCGGCGCTCGCCCCGTCGTCGACGCCGGTCGCGGGCGCGGGACGCTGGCGCGCCGCCGTCGTCGCTCGCTCCGCAGAGGAGCTCACCGCGCGACGCGCGGCGCTGGCGCAGGCCTTGGCGACCAGCGCGCGCGTGGACCTCGACGGGGCGTGGGCGCGCGAGGCCGAGGCGCGCGGGCCCGAGGCGATCGCGCTTTTGTGCGGCACCGCCGGCGGCGTCGCCCCGGGGACCGGGCTCGAGCTGCTGCGGGCGTTCCCCGACGTCACCGCGTCCCTCGCCGGGGACGTCGACGCCGCCGTCCTCGAGGGCGTGCTCGCCGGCACCCGCCACGCGCCCGGCTGCCTCGCCAATCTCGCCATGGCGTCGGCGGCGATGCAGATCTCGGCGCGCGCGCTCCGCGAGGTCCTCGGCGTGGGCGTAGGCCACACGCTCGGCATCTCCCTCGGGGAGTCCAACGCGTTCTTCGCGTCGGGCGTGTGGCGCGACCTCGGCGCCATGCTCATGGACATGGAGCGCTCGCGCCTGTTCGACGAGATCCTCTTCGGCCCCTCGCCCGAGGGCGCCCCGGGCTTCGAGGCCGCCCGCGCGCATTGGGCGCACCTCGGGCGCGCCGGGCGAGGGCCGGTCGCCGACCTCGCCGCCAAGCTCGCCGACGACCCATGGCGCGCCGTCGTCGTGCGTGCGCCGGTCGACGCCGTGCGCGCCGCGTGCGCGGACACGGGCGGCCTGTGCTTCGTCCTCGTGGTGCACACCGACGACGAGGTCGAGATCGGCGGCGCCCCGGCCGCCGTCGACGGTGTCAGCCGCGCGCTCGGCGTCACCGGCGCGCCCATGCCGCGGATGCCGGCGGTGCACTGCCCGCTCATCGGGCCCGCGCGCGACGCGTACCGCGCGCTTCACCGCCGCCGCGTGTCGGAGTCCGGCGTGCGCACGTGGTCGCACGGCGTCGACGGAGAGCTCACCTGCAGCGATGACGACGCCTGCGCCGACGCCGTCCTCGCACAGGCGTCGCGCGCCGTGGACTTCCCCGCTCTCGTGCGCAGGGTCATCGACGCCGGCGTCCGCGTCATCGTCGACGTGAGCCCGCGCGGCCTCGCCGGCACCTGGGCGGCGCGCACCGCCGGAGCGCGCGCCGACGTCGTCAGCGTCGACGGCACCCTCGCGTCGCTCGCGGCGGCCGCCGCCAGGCTCCACGTCGCCGGCGTGGACGTCGACGTCACCCGCCTCGCCGCGCTCGCCGAGCGGCCGGCGCCCGCCCGCGTGCTGCGCGTACCGCCGCCCGCGCTCCCGGGCCCGCTGCCGCCGGCGCCCGTCGTCATCGAGCGCATGACCCGCCCGCCGCGCCTGCCCCCGGTGCTGCCGCAGGGGGCGTCGCTGGCCGTGCCCCTGCCGCTTGCGCTCCCCGCGAGCGAGCTCCCGGCTCCCAGGGGGGCCGACGCCGGCGACGTCGGCGCTCCGTCGTCGGACGCCGCCGCGTTTTTCGCCGACAACCGGCGCCGCGCGCTGGCCGCCCACGAGGAGCTGCTCGCCTCGATGGCACGCGGGCACCAGGCGTTCCTCGCGCACCGCGAGGCGCTCACCCGGCGCGCAGTCGCGCTCGCCGACGTCGATGCCATCGACGCAGGGCTCGCCGGCACCGTCGTCGACGGCGGCGTCATCGGCGACGAGGCCACCGCTCCGCTCGAAGTTGCGACGCGGGCGCGCGCGCAGCGAGCCCTGTGGGGTCGCGCGGATCTCGAGCGCCTGGCGTCGGGCCGCATCGCCGACGTCTGGGGCGAGACGTTCGCGGTCCAGGACGGCTTTCGGCGGCAGGTCCGGATGCCCGAGCCACCGCTCCTCCTCGCGGATCGCGTGATGCGCATCGACGCCTCTCCCGGCGTCCTCGAGAAGAACCGCAGCATCGTCACCGAGACCGACGTCACCGCGGAGGCCTGGTACCTCCACGAGGGCCGCTGCCCCGCCGGCGTCCTCATCGAGACCGGCCAGGCGGACCTGCTCCTCGTCAGCTACATGGGCGTCGACTTCGAAAACCGCGGCGAGCGCGTCTACCGCCTCCTCGGCTGCGACCTCACCTACCACGCGCCGCTGCCGCTCGCCGGCACCACCCTCGAGCACGACATCCACGTGGACGGCTACGCCACCCACGGCGACGTCCGCATCTTCTTCTTCCACTCCGACACCTATGGAATCGACGAAGGTGGGCGCAAGCAGCTCCTCCTCTCGGTGCGCGAGGGGCAGGCCGGCTTCTTCACCGACCAGGAGCTCGCGCGCTCGGGCGGGGTGCTGTGGTCCCCGCCCGCGCCCCGCCCGCCCCCGGAGCTGTCCGCGCCGCTGCCGCAGCCGACGCGGAAGCGCGCGCTGAGCCGCGAGGAGCTCGTGGCGTTCTCGGAGGGCGACGCCGCCGCGTGCTTTGGTCCGGGGTTCGAGATGGCCAGGACGCAGGTGCGCCCGCCGCGCATCCCCGCCGGCCCCCTCCTGCTCATCGACCGCGTCACCGACCTCGACCTCGAGGGCGGGTACGTCCGCGCCGAGCTCGACCTCGAGGACCGGTGGTTCTTCGCGGGCCACTTCAAGGACGACCCGTGCATGCCGGGCACCATCATGTTCGAGGGCTGCCTCGAGGTGCTCGCCGTCGCCCTCGCCGGCGGCGGCTACACGCTGTCGCGCGACGGGTTCCGCTTCGAGCCGGCCGTCGACAAGGCCTTCGAGCTGCGCTGTCGCGGCCAGGCCGTGCCCTCGTCGCGCACCCTCGTGTACGAGGCGTTCATCAAGCGCATCACCGACGGCCCCGAGCCCGCGGTCGTCGCCGACGTCCTCGTCACCGTGGACGGGCTCAAGTCGCTTCATTGCGAAAGTGTCGAAGTGAAGCTCTCGGTGGACTGGCCGCTGTCGAGCGCCCGCGGCTTCTCCGGCCGCGACGGCGTCTCTCCGCGCACCACCCACGCGCTCCTCGCCACCGGCACCGGCCGCCCCTCCGAGGCGTTCCCCGAGCTCTACGCCGGCCTCGACGACGGACGTCGCGTCCCCCGCCTGCCCGGCCCGCCCTACCACTTCATGAGCCGCGTGGTGGACACCGGCGGGCCCGCCGCCGGCGCGCTCCTGCGCGGCGAGGACCCGGCGGGCGCGTACGCCGTCGTCGAGTACGACGTCCCGCCCGGCGCCTGGTACTTCGACGACACCTCGCCCTTCGCCGGCGGCGCGATGCCGTTCGCGGTGTTCCTCGAGGTCGCGCTCCAGCCCTGCGGCTGGGTCTCCAGCGTCGTCGGCAGCGCGCTCACCGCCGGCGACGACCTCTACTACCGCAACCTCGACGGCACCTCGCGCCTGCACCGCACCGTGGGCCGCGACGCAGGGACGCTCGTGACGCGCGCGACGCTCCTGAAGTCGTCATCGTCGGGCGGGATGATCATCCAGGAGCTCTCGTTCGCCGTCACCACCGCCGACGGCGCCCCCGTCTACGACGGCACCACCGTGTTCGGCTTCTTCCCCCAGGCAGCGCTGGCGCGGCAGGTGGGCGTCGGTGGCGCCGGCGACGTCGAGCGCGCGCGCCTGGCGGAGCGCTGCGCGGGCTTCGACGTCGTCGACGCGGGCTTCGCGGGGCCGCTGCGCATGGTCGATCGCGTCACCGGCTACTGGCCGGGCGCGTCGCGCACCGGTCGCGGCCGCGTCCGCACGGAGAAGGACGTCGACGCCGGGGAGTGGTTCTTCAAGGCGCACTTCTTCCAGGACCCGGTGCAGCCCGGATCCCTCGGCGTCGAGGCCATGGTGCAGGCGCTCCAGTGGCTCGCCGTGCACGAGGGGCACCACCGCGGCATGCGCCGCCCGCGCTTCGAGCCGCTCGCCGTCGGTGAGCCCGCCGTGTGGAAGTACCGCGGCCAGGTGACGCCCCGGAGCAAGCTCGTGCAGGTGGAGCTCGACCTCGTCGACGTCGAGGCCGAGGCCGGCGCCGTGCTGCTGCGCGCCGACGCCGTGCTGTGGGTGGACGGCACGCCGATCTATCGGGTCGAAGGGCTCGCTGTGCGGCTCGCCGACCTCGACACTACGCTCGAGCGATGACCGGCGCCTCGGCGGGGAGAGAGCCCCCGCGCCACGACATGGCTGGGCCCCCGCACGACGACGCGCGTGAGCCCTCGCGCGACCCAAGCGGCCTCGCGCCGCGGTCGTTCTTCCTGCGCGACGTCGACGTCGTCGCGCGCGACCTCGTCGGACAGTTGCTCGCCAAGGACGGCGTGGTCCTGCGCGTGACCGAGTGCGAGGCCTACGGGCCCGTCGGCGACAGCGCCGCGCACTGCCGCTTCGGCCGCACCGCGCGCACGGAGCCCATGTGGCGCGAGGGCGGGCGCGCCTACGTGTACCTCTGCTACGGCATCCACTGGATGCTCAACCTCGTCACCGGCGGCGACGGCGATCCCCGGGCCGTGCTCGTCCGCTCCGCCGAGGTCGTCGACGGCCTCGACGTCGTCGTCGCCCGCCGCGGGAGGAAGGCCGACGCGCAGCTCGTCGCCGGCCCCGGCAAGGTCGCGCAGGCCCTCGCCCTCGACGGCGGCTACAACCACCACGATCTCTGCGCCGCCGGCGGCCTCGAGCTCCGGCTCGATCGGCCCGCCGCGCGCGTCCTCAGCGGCCGGCGCGTGGGCATCGACTACGCGGCGCCGGCGGACCGCCGCGCGCGGCGCAGGTTCGCGCTCGCGGGCGCCGCCGGCGTCACCGCGCGCGCCGCCCTGCGCTGACCCGGGTCGGCTCAGGCGCGCGAGCCGCGCAGCAGCCGCAGCACGTCGCTGATGATCCGCGTCCGTCTCGGCCGGGCGCGCGCCGTCCAGCGCGTGCGCCGCGCCTCGCGCAGGCGCTCGACGACCACGGTGGCGCAGTCGGGCCGGTCCGCGGGCCCCTTCTCGAGGAGCCGGAGCGTGAGCGCGACGAGTGACTCCGGCAGGTCCTCCCGGAAGCTCCGCGGGTCCGGCGGCGGCCGCTGCGCGTGCGCGATGGCGAGCTCGAGGAGGTCCTTGGCGGGAAACGCGGGACGACCGGTGAGCATCTCGAAGAGGATGAGCCCGAGCGAGTAGAGGTCGCTTCGGTGGTCGACACGGGCGTCGGCGCGGAAGCGCTCCGGAGCGGCGTACGCGGGCGAGCCCATGTTCGTCGACGTCGACGACACGTTCAACAGCTTGGCGATGCCGAGGTCGATGAGCACCGCGGTCTCGTGCCCGGGGTCGGCGCGCACCATGACGTTTTGCGGCTTGAGGTCACGATGAATGAAGTCGAGCTCGTGCAGCTTGGCGAGGCCGAGCGCGATGTGCTCGGCGAGCTCGACGGCGCGCTCGAGATCGAGGCCGCGCCGGCCGTCGGCGGCCATGATCTCGGCGAGGCTCCTGCCGGGGATGTAGCTGAAGGCGAGGAAGCCGCGCCGCTGAGCGGCGTCGATCCGCCAGCGATGCAGTTGCGTGATGTGCGGATGACCCTGCATCCCGATCACGGCGCGCACCTCGCGCTCGAACCGCGCGCGCGCCCCCTCGCTGTCGAGCGGGATGGACTTGAGCGCCACGTCGTAGCCGTTGGTCGGATCGCGCGCGAGGTACACCACGCCCTGGCCACCGTCCCCGAGACGCCGCACGATCTCGTAGTCCCAGATGGTGTTCGGCAGGCTGTCCTCGGGCTGCTGCGCCCGCGGCGGCGCCGGCGGCGAGAACCGCGCGAACAAGCGAAGGCCCGCGGCGACGTCCAGGTGCCGCAGCTCGCGCCAACGTTCCATCCCGCTGCACCACACGAGGCTGCGCGCGGTGATCACGCCGCCCTGCGCGCGCCGGCGCAGCTCCTCGAGGGTCACGGGTCCGCGGCTGCGGCCGCTCTCGCCCTCCTCGATCCACCACGTGGCATCGCGGCGGTAGAGGCCCGCGAGGTCCGCCAGCGCGTGCGCCTCCTCGTCGACGAGCCGCGTGGTGACGTCGCCGCGCTCCGCCCGATGCCGCGCGGCCGCCCGCAGCGGCGGCGGAAACGACGCCCGAGGCGCCTTGCGCGCCGTCGACGCGCTCGACGGCGGCGACGGCGGCGGCGAAACGGCGACGTCTCCGGCGCGCGGCGGCGCGGCGGGCAGGGTGTCGATCGCGCGCGAGGCAGGGACGGCCGCGAGCGCGGTCCCGGTCGGCACCGCGGCGGCCGACGGCGACGGCGACGGCGCAGGCGCGCTGCGGCGGGAGAGCAGGAAGAGGGTCGTCTGCACCGAGTCGGCGCCGGGGAGCGACGACGCCAGCGACGCGAGCTCCGCCTCCACCGCCGCCGCCGGCGTCTCTCGCCGCAGCGCCGCGCGGCAGATCTCGCCGAGGCGACGCGGCATCGAGCGAAAGTGCGCGTCGGCCTCCGGCGCGAGCGGCTCGGCGCGCGGCGCGCGGTGGCCGAGCGCAGGGCTCGAGACCGCCGTGGCGTACGGGCTCGTGGAGGTCACCAGGCGGAACACCAGCACGCCGAGCGCGGCCACGTCGCCGCGCGTGTCGTCGCTCTCCTCCGGCGACGCCAGCGGCGTCGGGCTCCCGCAGAACAAGCCGAGCAGCTTCACCGACGCGTCGGTCTGCACGAACACGTCTTCGGGACCGAAGAAGCCGTGGGCGGTCCCTCGCGCGTGCGCCCACGCCACCGCCGACGCCACGCGCGCGCCGATGTGCGCGCCGACCGCGAACGACACCGGTCCGCGGCTCTTGCGGTCGCGCACCACGGCGCGCGCGTCCCGCCCGTCGACGGGCTCGAGCACCACCGCGCCGGGCCCCGCGTCGAGCACGCCGAGGACGCCGGGGTGCGCGTTGCCGAGCGAGACGCGCGCGCGCTCGGCGAGGAAGAAGCGTCGTTCGAGCAGCGCGTCGAGCAGGAGCACCGAAGCCGCGGCGCCGGTGCGCTCGTCGCGCGCCGCGTACAGCCTGCCCAGCCGGCGCCCCCCGAGGTCGTCGAGGAGGCGCCAGCGGCCGAGCGCGAGGCGCGGGCCCGGGGGCGTCATGGGCCCATGGGTGCGCGCGAACGGCCTCGCCGTCAACGGCTCGACAGCCGATGTGAGCGTCGTCACCACGGGTGTTCGACCGATGCCCACCCCACGTCGCATCGACCGTCGAGGGCGTTCGCACTACGTTCCCGACGCGATGAAGGGCACGCTCAAGACCCGCACGCTCGACACGGAGTGCGAGGGCATGCGCGCGGTCCTCGACGCCATGACCGTCGCGCTGTCCAGGCTGGTGAAGGAGGAGAGGTTGTGAGCCGCTATTCCGTCGACGTCATGCGGCGCCTGATGGAGGAGGAGATCCCCTTCAACAGGCACCTCGGCCTCAAGGCGAGGAAGCTCGCCGAGGACGAGGTCGAGCTGGTGCTCCCGTTTCGTCCCGAGCACATCGGCGACCCGTTGAGGCCCGCGCTCCATGGCGGCACCATCTCCATGCTCATCGACACCGCCGGCGGCGCCGCCGCCTTCATGCAGGTGTCCGCCGGGGAGCGTGTGTCCACCGTCGACCTCGTCGTCGACTACCTGCTCCCAGGCCCCGCCGTCGACATCATGGCCCGCGCCCGCATCGTGCGCCGGGGCAACCGCGTCTGCATCGCCAACGTCGATGTGGTCCGCGTCGACGACGAGTCCGTCGTCATCGCCCAGGGCCGCGGCGTGTACAACATCCACAAGCCGCCGACGTGATCGTCGACCGGCGTCCCCTCGGAGACGAGCGCGCCGTGAGGTCGCCGCGCGGCGCCGCGCGCTGAGGGTCACGACGTCGCGCCGAGGGTCGGAGGTATAGTCGGGCGGTGCTGCCGGCGCTCCTCTTCGCGTTCGTCCCCGCCACCGCCCCTGCGCTGACATACGCGGCGCCGGCGCGGACCTCGCCGGCGACGGCTTTCAAGCTGACCACGTGGGACAAGGGCGAGCACGCGTTCATCGGGACGGACCTCGTCAACCTGCGCGAGGCCGCGAGCGCAGACGCCGCCGTGCGGAGCCAACTCGACTTCGGTACGCGCGTCACCGTCCTCGGTCGCGGGCCGCGCGTGAGGCTCGGGCGCGCGGTCAACTGCTGGTACCAGGTGGAGGCGAAGACAGAGCGCGGCGATCGGACGGGCTACGTGTTCGGCGCCACGCTGTCGCCGTTTTTGGTCGAGGCGGACCTCGATGACGACGGCGTGCAAGAGCGGTTCAGCGTCGGCTGGACCGACACGTTCGCGGCGCGCGTGCGCGCGTTCGAGCCCGATGCGTTCGGCGGCGACCGTGAGGCCAAGGCGCGCTTCGTACCCGGCGGAACGTGGAAGGGAGGGCGCGTGACGAAGCTCGCCAGCATCCCGAAGCAAGAGGCGGGGCTGCCGCTCCTCGAGCTCGACGTCCTCATCGGCAATCCGACCGCCCCCTACCAGACCACGTGGCGCACCTTCTACGCGTACCACCCTCCCGCGGACGGCGGCCGCGGCCCAGGAGAGCTCGTCGAACAGATGTCGACCTATCGCAACAACGACATCGACACGCGCGTGACGTTCGACCCGAACAAGCGCGTCGGCGAGGTGCGCTTCGTCGAGCACGGCAAGGTGGGTGACAAGGTCGACCGTTACCCGCTGACGGCGGGGGCGAAGCCTGAGGCCTTCTCGTGCACCCTGGACGCCGCCGGGATCGTCGCAGGCGGCCCCCCGGGGGCGAAGATGAGGCGCGACGGGCGCTTCGCCGTGTTCACCAGGCCGCTCTCCGGCGGTGTCCGTCTGCGAGTGTCACAGGGCGGCTGCGAGCACTTCGCCCAGGTGTGGCGCTTCGAGGGGGTGACGCCGGAGCCGTCTTTGAAGGGACGCGCACGGCAGGCCGTCGTCCTGCTCAAACGCGCAGGCGGGCAGCACGCGACGTTGATGTCGAGCGCCATACACGAGGCGCTGGCGACACTGGCCGAAGACGACGAAGGCAATATCCCGTGTGGCGATGCGACTTGCTCGGTGACGGTCGACGGCGCCGGGGACCGCACCACGCTCATCGTGAGCTACGACTTCCCGCTGTGACGCCCGGGCGCAGGGATGCGCCTGTCAGCCGCCGCTCTTGCGCTGCAGCTCGACGTAGGTGGCGTACACGCCGTCCTTCTTCGCGAGGAGCTCCGCGTGGGTGCCCTCCTCGACGAGCTCGCCCAGGTGCAGGACGAAGATCTTGTCGCTCTTCTCGATGGTGGACAGCCGGTGCGCCACGATCAGCGCCGTCCGCCCCTCGATGAGCTTCTCCGTCGCGGCCTGCAACAAGCGCTCGGTGTGGCGATCGACGCTGGCGGTGGCCTCGTCGAGGATGAGGATGGGCGGGTCCGTCACCAACGCCCGCGACAAGGCAAGGAGCTGGCGCTCGCCGAGCGAGAGGTTCTGGCCGCGCTCGGCCACGACGCCGTCGAGCCCGCCGTGGCGCTCGAGCACCAGCTCCGCCTGGCACGCGCGCACCGCTCGCTCGAGCTGCTCGTCGCTGGCGTCCGGGCTGCCGAAGCGCAGGTTGTCGCGCAGCGTGCCGGCGAACAGGAACACGTCCTGGGGCACCGCCGTGGTCAACCGCCGCAGCGCACCCGGGTCCATCTCGCGGATGTCGACGCCGTCGATGGTGATGCGGCCGCCGGTGACGTCGTACAGCCGCGGCACGAGCTTCATCACGGTGCTCTTGCCGGCGCCGGTATGCCCGACCACCGCCACCCGCTGGCCCTTCTCGACGGCGAGCGTGATGCCCTTCAAGATCTCCGGCCCGTCGCCGTAGCGGAAGTGCACGTCCTCGAAGCGCAGCTCGCGCGTGAACACCGCCGGCTTGGGGGCCGCCGGCGCGAAGATGGGCTCTTCCTCGTTTTCGAGGTCGACGATGCGGTCGGCCGCGATGAGCGCGCTCTGGATGACCGTGGTCTTGTTCGAGAGCTCGCGGATGGGAATGAAGAAGCGCCCGAGCGCCTCGATGAACGTGACGAGCACGCCGAGCGTGAGCGCGCTGTGCGTGGCGAGGAAGCCGCCGGCGGCGAGCGCGACGGCGACGGCGATCGTGGCGACGCCGTCGACGAACGAGAACACGCCGGCGTCGACGGCGATGGCTTGGCGGTTGGCCACCATGTACGCGCGGTTTTCGTCTTCGAAGCGCGCCCGGATGCGCGGCCCTTGCGCGAAGAGCTGCACGATGGCCATGCCCGACAACATCTCCTGGAGCGACCCGTTCAGCGTGGCGAGCGCCGCCCGCACGCGGCCGAAGGCGATGCGCGAACGGCGCCGAAACCACTGCACGCCCACCGCGAGGATGGGGATGGTGACGAGCGTGGCGAACGACAGCTTGACGTCGACGAAGAACAGCATCACCAGGGTGCCGCTCAGGAAGAGCAGGTCGCCGACGATGCTGACGGCGCCGGAGGAGAACAACTCCGCCACGTTCTCGGTGTCGTTGGACACGCGCGTCATCACCTTGCCGAGCGGTGTGCGATCGAAGTACGCCATGGGCAGCCGCTGGATCTTGGCGAACAGGCGCGTGCGCAGGTCCCGCACCGCCGACTGTCCCATGCGCTGCATCATGAAGAGCTGCGCCATCTCGATGAGCGCCCGCGCGAGGACGCTGACGACGTAGGCGGAGGCCCACAACGCGGTCTTGTCGAGGTCCTTGTGGCGGAAGCCCTGGTCCACCGCGAACCCGATGAACAGCGGCTGCACGATCTGGGCGGCGGTGAGCGGCGCGTACAGCACGGCCGCGATGCTGAACGTGGTCTTGTGCGGCACCAGCTCGCGCGCGAGCCGCTTGATCAGCGTCCAGTCGCTGAGCTGCTTCACCGGGCGCGCGGTCGTCGTCACTCCGCCGCCCTCTGCCGCCGCTCGAGCGCCTTGCGCAGCTGCTCCTGCCCCCACAGGTCCGCGTAGAGCCCGCCGAGCTTCAACAGCTCGTCGTGGGTGCCGCGCTCCACGACGCGGCCCTGATCGAGCGCCACGATCTCGTCGGCCTCGCGCACCGCGCTCAGGCGATGGGAGACGACGATGAGCGTGGCCGCGCTCTTCTTCAGCGCGTTTACGATGTTGGCCTCGGTCTCCGCGTCCACGGCGCTCAGGCTGTCGTCGAGGAGCAGCAGCGACGGCTTGGCCAGGATGGCGCGGCCGAGCGCGGTGCGCTGCCGCTGCCCACCCGAAAGCGTGACGCCGCGCTCGCCGACCATGGTCTTCAGCCCGTCGGGGAAGGCCTCGACGTCGCGCCGCAGGTCGCACAGGTCGATGACGGCCTCGACCTCCGCGTCGGTGGCGTCGGGGCGACCGAAGGCGAGGTTGTCCCGCAGCGTGGCCGAAAACAAAAAGCCGTCCTCGGGCACCACGCCGATGCCCTTGTGCAGCGCGCGCAGGTGCCACTCGTTGACGTCGACGTCGTCGATGAAGAGGCTGTCGCGCGGACACGGCACCTGGCGCGCCACCGCGCGCAGGAGCGTGGACTTGCCCGAGGCGTTCTTGCCCACCACGCCGAGCACGTGCCCGGGGGCCACCTCGGCGTCGAAGTCCTGGAGCGCGAGCACGCCCGGCGCCACCTCCACGGTGAGCTTCTTGGCGCGCAGCTTGCCTGTGACGGCCTTTTCGACGGGGCCGTCGACGATGTCCGGCCGCACCGCGAGCACCTCGTTGATGCGCGCGAGGCTCGCCTTGCCGCGCTGGTACACGCTCACGATGAAGCCCATGGCGATGGTGGGCCACGCGAGCTGGATGAGGCGCGTGTTCATCTCGACGACGTCGCCGACCTCGAGCCGACCGGCGATGATGGCGCGGCCGCCGACGTAGAGCGACACGCCGATGGCGACGCTGCCGAGCGCGGCCATGACGGGGCCCATGGCGAGCCGGATGGTGGCGAGGCGCATGGCGGCTTCGTAGACGGCGTCGGCGCTCTTCCTGAAGCGCGCCACCTCGCCGTCCTCGCGCGAGAACGCGCGCACCACCTGCTGCCCGGCGAGGTTCTCCTGCACCGCCGCCGTCATCCTGCCGAGCGCCACCTGGTTTTCGCGCGTGCGGCGGAACATCGCGCGCGACACGCTCTGCGCCGACACGATGATGAGCGGGAACGGCAGGAGCACGAGCGCGGCGACCTTGGCGTCGATGGAGATCATCAGCGGGATGTTGGCGACGAAGACGATCCCTGCGTTGAGCGCGTTGAGGAGCGCGAAGCCCGCCATCAAGCGCACCGCCGTCATGTCGTTGGTGAGGCGGCTCATCAAGTCGCCCACGGAGCTCTTGCGGTAGTACGTGGGCGACAGCGTGGACAGGTGCGAGAACAGCTCGGAGCGCAGGGCGCGCTCGACGTCACGCCCGACGTTGAACAGCACGATGCGCGACATCACCCGCGCCGCGGCGCCGACCGCCGCGGCGACGGCGATGGCGATGACCACCCCCCAGATGCCCGGCCGGTCCACCCCGAACACCGACAGCACCGAGGCACCGTGAGGCGCCTTGCCCTCGACGGCGGCGATGCCCTCGTTCACCAGCCGCGGGATGGTGAGGAGCAGGCCGTTGGTGACGGCGAGCCAGACGACGCCGATGAGGGCGTGGCGCAGGTGGGGGATGAACAGCACGAGCAGGGACGGGGTCCGCCCTGCGGGTCGCTCGCCGAGTACCGTCACGCCGGCCATGGGTCGGCCGGTCTATCGCCTCTTCACGGGTCCGTCACGCCTGTCACGAGGTCGCCGGCCACCCAACGCTGCGCCCTCGCGACCGTCCCGTCCTCGTTGTATTCGGTCCACGGGCCGTCGCGATGACCGTGTAGAAAATTTCCTTCGGAAGACTTCTGGCCGTTGTCGTACCAGGTGGTGAACACGCCCTCGGCGTAGCCGTCCTTGAACACCCCGTCGCTCACGAGCTGACCGCCCTCGCTCCAGTGGCGCTCACGGCCCTGCGCGAGGCCGTCCTTGAAGTACGACTCGCCCTCGATCTGGCCGGACTCGTACCAGGTGACCCAGTGGCCGTCGGCGGCGCCGTTTTCGTACGCCTCCACCGCCTTCTTCTTGCCGGACGAAAACCAGTGCTGCCACGGACCCGTGCGCACGCCGACGTCGAAGGTTCCTTCGGACTGCTTGGCACCGTTCCAGTAGTAGCGCGTCCAGTGGCCGTCCTCGACGTCGTTGTTGAAGCGCCCCTCGGCCTTCTTGTGGCCGTTGGACCAGTACTCCGTGACCGCTCCGTTCTTCTGCGCGCCGACGTACTCGGCCACGATCTCGGGGTTGCCGTTGCTGTAGCTGCGGGTGCGCGTCACGACGTTGGGCTTCATCACCTGGGCGATGACGAGCACGGTGAGGACGGGGATGCCCAAGATGAGCGCCGCCAGCGTCAGGCGCGCCTGGCGGCGCCGGCGCACGAAGGCGCGCTCCTCGGCGGCGGTCAGCTCACGGCCTCCCAGGCCGGACCCGGCGGAGAAAGAGGAGGCGGGGACGTCGGAAAAGGCCATAGCTCCACCCTAGCGTACGCGACCGACACCGGCGCCCCTCCGCCGGTTCCGATCCGTGCGCTCGCGCACGGAATTCGGGCGATTCGACACGGGTTGTCCGCGGCGCTCAGCCAAACGCGCGTCCTCCGCCGTGGCACGCATCGTGGTTTCGCAGTGAGCATGGACACGACCGCACGCGACCACCGCCACCCCAAGGCCCCTCAGGTCGACGACGTCGTGCGGCACATCATGGAGCGCCACCACGCCTACGCTCAGGCCATGATCACGGTGCTGAGGCCGCAGCTCCGGCGCGCGCTGGCCACCGCCGGCAGCGGCGCCCCGCTCGTGGACGCCTCGGCCGCCTTCGACGAGCTCTCGCTCAGGCTGCTGAGCCACCAGGAGCGCGAAGAGACCGAGGTGTTCCCCGCCATCATCGACGGCAACCCCGATGCCGCCGGCCTCGTCGACGGCGCCGAGCTCGACCACCGACGGCTCTACCGTCTGCTCGACCTGCTCAACGACGCCGTCGGGCGCTTGCCGCGTGGGGAGCACGCCGCGGTGGCCGCCGGGCTCCTGAGCCTGAGCGCGGATGTGCGCAAGCACCTCGACCTCGAAAAGGAGCAGGTGTACTCGCAAGTGCGCCGCCCGTGAGCAGCGCTCTTCAGCTCCCGATGCCGAAGACCACGTCGACGTGCGAACTGATGCTCATCTGTCCTGGAGCGAACGCGCCGTCGACGAAGGCGCCGCTTCGATAGCTCTCCACCGCGTTTTTCGTCCACCTGCGGACGTGCAGGTACAGGGGCTGTCCTTGCCGGTCGGTCTCGTACTCGGGCGTGAGCCCCACCGACGTCACGCGCACGCCCGCGGCGCCGATGCCGGCGTGGGTGGCGGCGTCGATGACCGCGGCCGTCCGGGTCTGCACCGTCGCCGGACACCGACAACGACGGCGGCGCGGCCTGCGCCTGCGACGGCGTGCGCCCGGCGACAACGCCGACGACGACCGCGGCGGGGATGTTGGAGCCGAGGGCGAGCGAGAGACCGAGCGGGATCATCTTGAGCACGAGACCTCGTTGGGCATGGGTGCTCATCGAACGCGCCCGTTGGCGGCGCTCTTTCGACGCCCGCGTGAAGATCCCGTAAAGGCCGCGCGGGCTACAGCAGGTGCGCCGCGAGGAAGCCCGTGGTGCGCTCGAGGTACTGCGCGCGGTCGAAGCTCAGCCCCTGCGTGTGGCCGGCGCCCTCGAGCAGCCAGAGCTCGTCGTCGGGGCCGCGGCTCGCGGCCTTCAGGCGTTTGGCGTGCTCGACGGGGATTCGCTGGTCCGCGGTGCCGTGCAGGAAGAAGATCGGCCGCGGCGCGATCCTGGGGACCGCGGCGATGGGCGGGATCTCGGCGAGGTCGATGCCGTCGATGACGCGCGCGGCGACGGTGACACCCGGGGCGAAGAGCGCGCCGAAGTGCACCTTGCGGTCGAGCTCGCCGATCATGAGGTCGCGGACGTCGGCGAAGGCGCTGTCGGCGACGACGGCGCCGACCTCCGGGATGGCGGCGGTGGCCAACAGCGCGGTGCCCGCGCCGAACGACGTGCCGTGGATGCCGATATGGCCGGGCTTGAACCCGCGCTGCAGGAGGATGTCCACGGCGGCGCGCACGTCGCCGCGCTCGCGCCACCCGAGCCCGAGCTCGTCGCCGCCCGACTTCCCTTGGGCGCGCAGGTCGAACACGAGCACCGTGAAGCCCTTCTTCAGGTACTCGTGCGCGAGCGGGATGTGCGCGCCGGTCCAGTCGCAGGAGTCGAGCCCGTGCAACAACACCACTGCCTTGTCGCGCCCCTGTGCGTCTGCGTCGGCGGGCGGCGACAGGAGCCAGCCGTCGAGGGGCGTGTGGTCGTCGTGGCTGTGGAAGTGAAGGTGCTCGGCGCCGGGGACGTCCGGGACGGCGCACACGGAGCGCTTCGGCGTGAGCGCGACGTGGAGCACCGCGACCGAGGCTGCGGCGTACGCCACGAGCAGCGCGGCGGCGGCGGCGAGCGCGATGCGCAGGCGGCGCTTCATCGGGCCAACTTTCCACGAACGCCGTGCGGGGTCTACGCCCGCCCGCCAGCATCGGGCACATCGGCGGCTACCGCGTCGACGCCGTCGTCGACGTCGGCGGCATGGGCGGGCTCGCGGCTCCGTGACGCGCTACGGGTGGCTCGCCGCCATCCGCTCGAGCACGCGCGGCGCGGGGCGGAACAAGTGGGCGTGGCTCCTCGTCAACAGCCACGCGATGGCGGCGGCGTTCAACGCGTTCGACGTCGACGTCTCCCAGAAATGCATGAAGCGCACCTCGGGAGGCATCAGCGGGTTCGGCAACAGGTGCACGTCGTTTTGCACGAGCGCGAACAGGAGCGCGACGAGGACGCCGCCCACCCACGCGGGGCCGCGCGTGGTGCGCAGCACCGCGGCGGCGCACGCCACCCACAACAGGCCGCGGAGCCACTCGAACGGGATGACCACGGGGTCGGCGGCGAACATGCGCGAGAAGTGGGTGAAGAAGCCGACGTCGGCGCCGGCGCCGTAGAACTCGCGCAGCGCCGGGCTCTGCCACGCCACGAAGTACCCGAAGCCGAAGAAGAGGACCGGGTAGACGATGATGGAGAGCACCGCGACCTTCACCACCAGCTCCGTCGTCGACATCGGCGGCCGCACCCACGCGGGCTGCGCCGCCGCCGGCGGGCCGAACGCCAGGGCCACGGCGGGGGGCAGCAAGAGGGCGAGCGGCGCGGTCATCGAAAACAGCGCGGGGATCATCTCCGGCGACACGTTCTTCATGAAGTACGCGGCCTCGAGCGTCGAGGTGAAGGTCTTCACGAAGTAGAAGACCGCGGCGAGGAGCACGGCGAGGCGCCAACCGGACAGGCGCGAGCGGGCCGCGATCACCGCCAGGAGGCACACGTCGAAGAGGGCGACGCCCACGAGCACGAGCCCGCTGTACGCCGACGGCGCGTCGCTGCCGCGCATCGCGTCGGTCACGAAGAGCGCGGCGCCCGCGCTGAAGAGGACCAGATAGAGCGCCACGAGGGCGGCGATCTTGAGCACGGTGAAGACGGCGGCGCGCATGAGACCTCCCGGGCCGGCGGCTCCGGCGCTGCAACCGGCGCGCCCGCACGGCGCGCCCGCTCTGCGCCGCCCGGCGCGGGTCCCGTGGGCGTGGACGCGCGCCTCGTGTTCGATCGCGCGCACGCGCCGGTCTCGCGCCGACGACGCGGCGCGCGCGCTCAGTCGGCGTCGACGCGCAAGAGCGCCGACGAGTCGCGCCACGCGGCTTTGTCGTGGGGCGCCGTCGGGTTGGTCCACAGCACGGGCTCGCTCTCCCGCCACACGAGGACCCCGGCGCTGCGCGTGCCGTAGCCGGCGGGGCCGAGGTCGGGCCGGTGCACGCAGGGCCAGCCCGTGCCGTGGCGCGCGAGGATGTCCTTGAGCCCGTCGACGAGCGCGGCCTCGTCGGCGCCGCCCGGGGCGCGCGCCATGAGGTCTCGCACGCCGTCGCCGACGGTGGCGACGACGGGGTCGGCGGGGTTGTCGAGGCCGAAGTTGCCGAGCACGTGGACCCCGGCCGCGACCTCCATCACCCGGATGCCCCCGGCGGTGGCCCCGTCGTCGCGCGCGCCCCGGGCCGTGGCCACGTCGCGGGGCGCGGCCCCGTGCGGCGCGTTGTCGGCGTAGATCATCCGCGCCCCGTCGACGGCGAGCAGGGAGAACGGCCCGTACGCGCCGCCGTCTTCACCGCCGAGGTCGCGGGCGACGCGCTCGACGTCCGGGGCCTCCAGCGCCGACACCACGAGCGCCCCGCGGGAGAGCGCGCCGCGCCGCGGCCCGCCCTCGTCGCGGCGGTTGGTCAGCCCGCACACCACCCGCGGCCCGACGCCGAACCACGTACCGCCGGCGACGGCGTCGCGCCCCGACACGACCTCCACGGCGTTGTCCGTCGTCCACCGCGCGACGTCGAGCGCGGGCCTGTCGAGCAGCTCGTCACGGCACTGCGCGATGACCAGCGGCGCCGCGGGATGCACCTTCCACAGGAGCGCGAGCGTGCACATGGGGGGCCCCCTCGTCCCGCCGCGCCCCCGCCCTCATGCGGCGGACGCGCGACCGCTGCGGTTACAGGATGAACTTCGACAGGTCCTCGCGCTTGAGGATGGGCGCCAGCCGCTCCTGCACCATCTTCGCGTCGACCACGACGGTGCCGCCTCGCTTGTCCGCGGCCTCGAAGCTCTCGTCCTCGAGGAGCCGCTCGATGATGGTGGCCAGGCGGCGCGCCCCGATGTTCTCCTGCGACGCGTTCACCTCCGCGGCGACGCCGGCGATGGCGTCGAGGCCGTCGTCGGTGAACTCGAGCTGCATGCCCTCGGTCGCCAGCAGCGCCGTGTACTGGCGCACCAGCGAGGACTCGGTCTCCTTCAGGATCCGCACGAAGTCCTCGCGCGTGAGCGACTGCAGCTCCACGCGGATGGGCAGGCGGCCCTGGAGCTCGGGGATGAGGTCGCTGGGCTTCGACATGTGGAACGCGCCGGCGCACACGAACAGGATGTGGTCCGTGTGGAGCTGCCCGTGCTTGGTCGTCACCGTCGAGCCTTCGATGATCGGCAGGATGTCCCGCTGCACGCCTTCGCGGGAGACGTCGGCGCCCTTGGTCCCGGAGGACGCGGCGATCTTGTCGATCTCGTCGATGAAGATGATGCCGTCGCTCTCGGCGCGGCGCAGCCCGTCGAGCTTCACCTGCTCTTGATCGATGAGCTTGTTGGCCTCCTCCACCGCCAGCGCCTCCATGGCCTGGCGCACCTTCATCTTCTTGCGCTTGCGCTTGCCGCCGCCGAGCGCCTGCTGGATGGCGTCCTGCAGGCCGCTGGCCATGTCCACGCCGAGCTCGGCGCCCGAGCCGAGCATCGAGAAGACCGGCGGCGACGCCGAAGCGCTCACGTCGACGTCGAGCTCGCGGTCGTCGAGCGCGCCGTCGCGCAGCATGGTCCGCATCTTCTCGCGCGACGACGGGTCACCCTTGGGCAACAGCAGGTCGAGCACGCGCTCCTCCGCCTGCTCCGCCGCCCGCTCCTGCACGCCCTTCTGGGCCTCCTCGCGCACCATCTTGATGCTGACGTCGACGAGGTCGCGCACCATGGAGTCGACGTCGCGCCCCACGTAGCCCACCTCGGTGAACTTGGTGGCCTCCACCTTCACGAAGGGCGCGTCTGCGAGCCGCGCGAGGCGCCGGGCTATCTCGGTCTTTCCGCAGCCCGTGGGCCCCATGAGCAGGATGTTCTTCGGCGTGATCTCGTCCTTGAGCGGCCCCTCCACGCGCTGTCGCCGCCAACGGTTGCGCAGCGCGATGGCGACGGCGCGCTTGGCGTCGTTCTGGCCGACGATGAAGCGGTCGAGCTCGCTCACAATCTCGCGCGGGGTGAACACCTTCATGACGACAGCTCCTCCACGCTGACCTCGTGATTGGTGAACGTGCAGATGTCGGCCGCGATGTGCAGCGACTTTTCGGCGACCTCCCGCGGCGGCAGCGCCGTGTTCGCGAGGAGCGCCCGCGCGGCCGCCAGCGCGTAGCCGCCGCCGGAGCCGATGGCGTGGCAATCGCCGTCGGGCTCGAGGACGTCGCCGCTGCCGGAGATGAGCAGGATGCGCTCGGTGTCCGCCACCAGCAGCAGGGCCTCGAGGCGGCGGAGGATCTTGTCGCGCCGCCAATCCTTGGCGAGCTCCACGGCGGCGCGGGCGAGCTTGCCGCCGTGCTCCTTCAGCTTGTTCTCGAACAGCTCGAAGAGGTTCAGCGCGTCGGCGGTGGAGCCTGCGAAGCCGGCGATGATCTTCCCGTCGTGCAGCCGGCGCAGCTTGTGGGCCGTCGCCTTCACCACGGTGTTGTTCATCGACACCTGGCCATCACCGGCGATGACGACCGTCCCCTGGCGCTTTACGGCGACGATGGTGGTCGCGTGGAACATTTTTGGACTCCGGGATCAACCGCGCATACGTTTCTGCACGTGGACGCCGATAGGTGCCACAGCGAGGTGCACGAGTGAAGGGAGACAAGAAGAAGCAGAGCCTCTACTTCCCTGTGGAGATGCTCGACGAGATGCAGCGTGAGGCGGACCGGCAGGAGCGCCCGTTGTCTTGGATCATGCAACAGGCCTGGAAGCTCAGCCGCGATCGGATCATGACCTATCCGGCCGTCGACGAGTTGAACGCATAGACGTCAGTCGCACAGCCCGGCGGGCGCGGTTTCCACGACGCCGGGCGGTGCGACGGGCGCCTGCCACGCGCCGTTTTGGCGGATGAGCGTCGCGGCGGTCCACGCCTCGCCCTCCACCAGCGGCTCGGGCGCGCTCTCGAAGGTGAGCACGCCCTCTTCGAAGACCTGCACCGTGGCGAGCGTGGGCTCGCCGATGCGGTCCAGGCAGTAATGCACGACCACGCGATAGGCGCCGTCCTCGGGATCGTCCAGGCTGACAATCTCGGGGCCGTCGCCGCGCACGTCGTCGACGTCGAGGCGCGGATCGTCGATGCGCCCGGGCGCGCCCCACTCGGGCGCGCGGTTCTTGAACGCGCAGTCGGTGCCCGTCTGGCGGCAGGTGTCCGCGTGGTCGTCGCCGAATTCCCCGCAGAAGCCGGGGTCGCAGCCGGCGGGGCACGTCCCGTAGTCGCCGAGGGCGCCGCTCGGCCGGATCAGATGCAGGTCGAGGTCGCTCTGCCCACAGCAATTCTGATCGCGCTCCGCCTGCGTCATGGCCGCGCACTGCTCCGCCGAGAAGGCGCGGCAGTCGGCGGCGCCCGACGCCGTCCACGTGAGCACCACGGAGAGATCGCGCGGGAGGATCTCCACCTGGGCGTCGGAGAAGGCGCCGTGGTCGTCGATGGCGCGCAAGGACACGACGTAGCGCCCGACCACGTCCGGCGTGACGCGGGTGGTGGGCGCCCCCTGCCCCACGAGCGCCGCCGTCGACGACGCCGGCCGCTCCGGCAGCGACCACACGAGCTGGAACGGGTCGCCCTCGGGGTCCGACGTCTCCGAGCCGTCGATCACCACGGCCCGGCCCACGCCGACCTTGACGACGTCCCGCCGGGTGACCTGCTCCACCGCGACGGCGATGGGCGCGAGGTTGACGGTGGCGTGCACGAGCACCGAGCCCTCGCCCTCGGTGTGGGTGACGACGAGGCGATCGCTGAGCTCTCCGGCGTCGGCGCGAGCGGCGATGTCCGCGTCCGGGAAGAGGGAGACGGTGACGGGGACGGCGTCGCCGGGGGCCACGGTGATGGGGAGGCCGCTCGCGTCGAGGACGAAGGCGCCGCCGTCGGCCAGGGAGGCGCTCTCGAGGGAGAGCACGTCGAAGCCGGTGTTCTTCAGGGAGACCACGACGGTGGCGCCGGGGCCCTCGTTGACGAGCCCCATCTCCACCGGATCGGGGTCGATGCTGAGGATCGGCGGCCCGCCCTCGCCGCTGAGCGGGACGCGCAATTCGGGGGTGTCGGGGTCGTTGGACGCGAGCACCAAATCGGCGGCGAACGCGCCCCGGGACGGCGGGGTGAAGGTGACGGTGGCGTCCTTGGCCAGGCCGGGGGCGACGTTGTCGGGGGCGTCCACCGAGAAGCCCTGATCGGGCGGGTCCACGCTGGCCGTCAGGATCAGCCGGGCCGTGCCCCGGTTGCCGACCTGGACCGCGGCGGTGGTGGGCACGAGGACCCGGCTGCGGCTGAAGGCGACGGCGGCGGGCGCCACCGCGATGTCGGCCTCGAGCGTCCGCAGGTCTTCTCCGCAGCGACACCCGCCGACAGCGGCGACCCCGAGCACCAGGCCCAAGCGCAACGCGCGCACACCGACGTGATGCCACCCGGGCCGGGCGCTGTCATCCGGCGGCGGTCATCCGGCGGGGGCACGCTGTAGGGAGGGGGCTTGCCAGGGAGCAGGTGACTCACCTTGTCTGATGCTTGAGGTCATCTCCGGCCTTGTCTTAGTGTGCCCCACACACAGCGGCGCGGTCGTACGTCCGAAACAGGCCGCGAGAGGGAGCCCGCATGGCGTCGGCTGATAAGCGCAAGCAATCGCTCTACTTCCCCGAGGAGATGCTGAAGGAGATCCAGGACGAGGCCAACCGCCAGGATCGGTCGCTCTCGTGGATCGTGCAGCAGGCTTGGCGCATTGCCCGCGGCGAGATCAAGCGCTTCCCGTCCGTGAACGATGTGCTGGACGCCACCGGCGAAGGCCGGGACGAACGCGAAGAGCAGTAATTTGTTCGGGCGCCTGTCGGCGCCCTCACTTGCGCGCTGCGCGCGCGGCTCGCTCCGCTCGCGGCGGCGTCGGCTCCGGAGTCGCGCGACGGCGTTTGCGGCGGGCTCGCGCGGTGATCAGCGCGCGACTCCGCGCGCCTCCGCCGCTCTTTTTTTCGGGGCTTGGCCCTCGTCCATTGTTCGGGCGCCTGTCGGCGCCCTCACTTGCGCGCTGCGCGCGCGGCTCGCTCCGCTCGCGGCGGCGTCGGCTCCGGAGTCGCGCGACGGCGTTTGCGGCGGGCTCGCGCGGTGATCAGCGCGCGACTCCGCGCGCCTCCGCCGCTCTTTTTTTCGGGGCTTGGCCCTCGTCGTCAGCGCAGGCGCCGCTCCGAGAGGCCTCGCGCCTGTCTTGGCTCGCTCTTCAGCGGGGGAACTTCATGTCCCCGGCGAAGTGGAAGCTCTTTTCGATCCCGCGCACCTCGAGGGTGCCGTCGACGATGTACGGCACCGACGGGCTCTTGAGGATCGCCTTGAGGTCCTTGCCGAAGGACGCGTCGTTGATCTGCACCTCCGCGGAGTAGGCGCCGGCGGCGCTCGCGGGGACGCTGTCGTGGTCGACGATGAGCGGCCCGTTTTGCGGCTGGAGCTGCTTGTCCTTGATGGTGATCGTCCAGGCGAGCTTGTCGATCGTGACCGGGAACGGGTTCTTGTTGTCGAGCAGCAGCGTGAAAAAGCCGGTGCCGGCGGTGCCGTTGTCGACGCTCGCCACCTGCGCCTCCTTGAGCTTCACCTCGGGGATGTGCGGCGGCGCCACCTCGCGCACGCCCGAGAGCTTCTTCTCCGTGAGCGCACCGAGCTTGAGCGTGGCCTCGACGTTGATCTTCATCGCGGCCCAGCCGAGGACGGTCTCGAGGCTCGCGGGGTCCGACGGCAGCGGGAGGTCCACGGCGATCGGCAGCTCGCTCGTGTTGAACGCGGCGGCGCGGCCCGCGCCGTGACCGCTGTAGTGCGCGCTGTCCACGGGTGCCGACGAGGCCGGCGCCTTCTCCTCGGGGACCTTCGCATCGTCGGCGTCCTTGTCGTCGCCTTCCTTGTCGTCGCCATCCTTGTCGTCGCCGTCCTTGGCGTCGTCGCCCTCGCCGTCGTCGGCGTCGTCGCCGTCGCCGGCCTCGCCGGCCTCGTCGTCGTCCCCTTCGTCGGTGGCCTCGCCGGCGATGGAGATGTCGGCGCTGCCGTCGACTGACACGTCGTCGGCGGTGCCGTTCTCCACGGCCACGATGACGTTGAGCTTCATCTTGTCGAAGTCGGCCTGCACGACGTCGATGCGGCGGAGCACCACCTTGACCTCGCCCGTGCTCTCTTTGACCTGCGCGCCGTGGCACGCGCCGCCGGCGGCGGCGAAGGCCGCGGCGGCGACGATGAGGCGCAAGGTGGCGACGGGGGCGACGACGGCGGAGGCGTTCCTCGTTGGTTTCATGGCGGGAGGTTATATCCTTCCCGCGTGCCGACGAACCCCAACGATCCGACGGTGATATCCGGCGCTCCCGTGGCGCGCGCGGTCACCCGGCTCGGCCGCTACCGCTTGCTGAAGCGGCTCGGCGTCGGCGGCATGGCGGAGGTCTACCTCGCCGAGCAGGACGGCCCGCAGCAGTTCAAAAAGACCGTGGTCGTCAAGCGCATCCTCCCGTCGCTCGCGGCGGACGCCAACTTCGTGGCCATGTTCGTGCGCGAGGCGCAGGTGGCGGCGCGCCTCACCCACGCCAACGTCGTGCAAATCTACGAGCTCGGGGAACAGCCGAGCGACGCCGTCGGGGGCGGCGGCGTCGAGTACTTCATCGCCATGGAGTACATCGACGGCCTCACGCTGCAGCGCCTCGCCACGGCGTCGTGGAACGCGGGCAAGGCCGTGCCCATCGACGTCGTCGTGCGCACCATGGCCGACGCGTGCCGCGGCCTCCACGCGGCCCACAACCTGGTCGGCGACGACGGCAAGCCGCTGCACCTCGTGCACCGCGACATCAGCCCCGACAACCTCATGGTCGCCCGAGACGGCGTCACCAAGGTGCTCGACTTCGGGATCGCCAAGGGCGACCTCGGCGGCCCGAAGACGCGCACGGGAAACCTGCGCGGCAAGATTCCGTACATGTCCCCCGAGCAGGTGACGGGGCAGCAGCTCGACGGCCGCTGCGACCTGTGGGCCGTGGGCGTGTCCATGTACTGGCTGTTGTGCGGCGAGCGCCCGTTCGATCGCGGCACCGACTTCCACACGATGCAGGCGGTGCTCTCCGACCAACCCAAGCCGCCCACCACGCTGAACCCCGCCATCCCGCAGAAGCTCGAGAAGCTCATCCTCGACCTCCTCAACAAGGATCGCGAGGCGCGCCCCGCCGACGGCTCCGTCGTCGCCGACGAGCTCGAGGAATTCGCGTCGCCGGGCTCGGGCAGCGGCCGCCGCACCACCGTGCGCTTCCTCGAGCAGCACATGCAGTCGACGACGGGGCTCGGCAACCCGCTGTCGGAGCACGGGGAAAAGACCGCGAGCACCCGGCCGCTCTCCCCGGAGCAGAGCGGCCCGGTGGTCACGGCGCCGCAGTCGTCGCCGGACGACGCGCGGCCGCTGCCGGAGCCGCTGCCGGCCAGCGCGCAGCGCATCCCCCTGGCCGACGTCGAGTCGGCCGCCGCGGTGCCGCGCAAGATCACGATGTCGGAGGCGGACGCGGCCACGGCGCCCTCCACGCCGAGCGCGGCCGCGCCGAGCGCCGCGCCGCCGCCGCGGCCCGCCGAGACCGGCGTCGCCACGTTCAAGCAGTCGGCCGCCGCGCCGCCGCCGCCGAACCACCCCGTCGTCGACATGCTCGCGCCGCCGAAGCAATCGAGCGCGCTGCCGGCGTTGCTCGTCGGCGTGGGCGTCGTCGTGCTGTTGGGCGCGGGCGGCTACGGCATCTTTCGCGTCGTGAACGCGATGACGGACCGGGGCGCGGCCGACGCAGGCGCGGTCGCCGCCGCCGACGACGCGGGCGCCCCCGTCGTCGCCCCGCCCATCGCGACCGTCGTCGACGCGGGCAGCGCCGTCGTCGACGCAGGCAGCGCCGTCGCCGACGCAGGCAGCGCCGTCGCCGACGCAGGCAGCGCCGTCGCCGACGCAGGCAGCGCCGTCGCCGAGGCCGACGTCGACGCCGGGGGCGCCGAAGAGGACGTCGACGCGGGCGCGCACGAGGCCGTCGTGCACAAGGCCACGCTCTTCGCCGTCAAGGCGCGCGCGCCCCGTCGCGTGGTCTGGAAGCTCCCCGGCGGCAAGACCGTCGGCCACGGCAGCACGTCGCTGAAGCTCCCGCTCGGCACCCGGACCGTCGAGGCCCACGACCCGTGGCACAAGGAGCCCTGGCCCCTGCCCGTCGTCCCCGGAAAGACCGTCGACTTCCTCTCGATCCCCGCCGGCAACTTCGCCGTCACGCTCTCGCCCGACGCCAAGGTCTACATCGGCCGCGCGCTCCTCAAGGAGGACGGCCTGCTGGCCGCGCCGGCAGGCGACTACGACGTCCGCATCGAGAAGGACGGCAAGAAGAAGACCCAGGTCTTCCACCTGAAGGCCAACGACTCCCTCATCATCAAGCCCTGACGCGGGTCGGCGGCGGCGGTGTCGGTGTCGGCGGCGTTACTGCAGCCGGAGCTGGGCGCCGTCTTCGCCGTCCCAGCTCACGATGCCGTCGTCGGGCGCGATCTTCAGGATCGACGTGTGCGCGCCGTCCGCGTCGGTGCGCGTCCAGGTGACCGAGAACGCGGAGAAGTCGCCGGCGGGGACGCCGACGTCGGCCTGGTCGCCCACGACGAACAGGTGGGTCTCGTGCGAGGTGCCCACGTCCGCCCCGGTGACGTCGACGTCGACCTCGGTCTGCGTGGACTTCCCCGCCTTCAGCGGCACCGGCCCAAGGTCCACGGGGGCGCTCGGTTGGCCGCACTTCTCGATGCAGTCGAAGAAGCGCACGATGCGCGCGCTGTCGACGAGGACCTCGAGCGTGAAGGTGCGCCCGTCGACGGCGAAGCCGTTTCGCTTGGCGAGCACGTCGAACACGAGGCCGTCGGGGTTGTCGGCGGCGGGCAGCACGGAGCTCGTGTGGACCTCGTGCGTCTCGGTGACGTTGCCGCCGTTCCCGGACACGTCGGCGTAGGTCTGCACGGCGCCGTCGGCGAGCCCGAGGTACGCGGCGGTGTCGGCGGGGCCGGGCACGTGCGCGGGCGGGCAGCCTGCGAGGAGCCCGAGCACGCCCGCGGTGAGCGCGAGCGGCGCGGCCCGTGCTCGCCCCCGGGGACGGCGGCGCGTCGGAGCGGGGGCGCGCTCCATCAACGCTCCTCCCGCACGGTGGTCAGGAACAGCTTGGACAGCTCCTCGGCCTCCTTGTCGAGGTCGCCCGACGGGGGCGTCCCCGGTGCGTCGACGGGCGCGTCGACGGGGGCGGGCGCGGGCTTCTTCTGGTGCGCGGGCGTGGGCTCCGCCTTGGGCCCCCGCGGCGGCGGCGAGAGGTCGCCGAGGAAGCCCTCGACCACCTGGTAGCCGACGTCGCCGAGGATGACGCTGTCGAGGTAGTGCTCGGCACCAATCTCGTCGAGCTGCTCCTTGGTCTTCACCTTGCCGGTCAGCTTGTTGGGGTCGTCGCCGTCGTCGATGACCTTGGTGAAGCGCACCGCGGGCTTCAGCTTCACGGTGCGGTTCTCCTGCAGCAGCGTCAGGGTGGTGTCGTCGAGGCGCACCTTTCCCTGATCGGACCACTGCGTGAGCATGGCGTTGGTGATGAAGACGGCCGCCATCGGCATTCCGAACCTATCCCAAGCTTTCCAGGCAGGAAACGAGACGGTAGAACGTGCATCTATTCCGCCGAAACGAGGAAAACCATGGCCGCCAACGTCCAGGAAGTCACCGACAACAATTTCGACAACACGGTGCTCGGCGCGGACAAGCCGTTCCTCGTCGACTTCTGGGCGACCTGGTGCGCTCCGTGCCTGGCCATCGCGCCGCACGTGGAGTCGCTGGCCAACGAGATGGCGGGCAAGGTGCAGGTCGGCAAGGTGAACATCGACGACAACCCCGGCGTCGCCGGGAAATTCGGTGTGCGCTCCATCCCGACGCTCATCCTCTTCAAGGGCGGCAAGCCCGTCGACCAGATCGTCGGCGCGGTGCCCAAGGCCAAGCTCGAAGAGATGCTCAAAAAGCACCTCTGAGGGCCGCCCCTCCCGACCGCGTGGGCGGCGGTGGAAGCTCGCGAAAAACCAGCGGATCTCCCGGGATCTTTGGATGTGCGACATATGCGCACCTTTCCGTAGATGGGACCGATAGTCCCCTCAACGGAGGGGCCACGTGCTGGACGACCGCATCGCTCATCTCTTCGAGACCGTGCTGCCGGCGGCGCTTCAGCAGTCGGGCCCCACGCCGGGGAGCGTCGCGGTCCTCGTCGAGGGCGCCGGCGCCTGGACCGTGCGGCTCGGTGAGGCCCGCGTCGAGCGCGACGTGGACCTCGACGCGGACTGCACCGCGGTGTTCACGCTCGCCGCGTTCCGAGCGTTGCTCGACGGCGAGCGACGGCCGGACAAGACGCGCCCCGTCGCCCTTGTCGGCGACCCGCGCATGCTCGAGCGCCTCGGCGCCCTCCTCGTCCCCGCCCAGCGCGGTGGGGTCGCCGCTCGCCTCGCGTCCCTCAACGCCTCCCCCCCCCCGCCGCGCGCCGCGGTCTGACACGCCACAGGAGAAAGCACATGCCCCGCATCGCCCACGTCGTCCCCATGAAGGCCTATGACCACGTCGCCGCCGAGCTCAAGAAGGCAGGTGGAGACGGCGTCATCTCCCGCGCCGACGCCAAGAAGCTGGTCGCGCAGCTCAAGGCCGACGGCAAGGGCACGGAGGCCATGGCCGCGCGCAACATCTTCAAGATGATCGACGCGCGCGACGCCAAGCCCGGTGCGCGCGTCACCGGTTACGACCTCGATCGCGATCGCTCCTTCGTGCAGGCCAAGATGCTCGAGAACCGCGACATCAACAAGAACGGCTACGCCCGCGCCGAGATCGCCAAGATGTCGCCGACGGGACAGGCGTTGGTCGAGCTCGGCCGCGTCTTGTCCATCGAGAAGAAGCACAGCCGCATCTCGTATGCGACGCCGGAGAAGGGCCTGGCGCACACGGTGAAGCTGCTGGCAAAGGCGGCCGGCAAGGACGGCATCACCTCCCGCAAGGACGTCGACGACCTGGCCAAGTCGCTGCTCGCCCAGGGCCGTGGCACCGAGGCGCTCGCCGTCGGCACCTTCGGCCGCTTCATCGACTTCCAGGACGCCAAGAAGGGCGCCCGCATCACCAAGAAGGACCTCGACAAGGCCATGGAGACCGGCCGCGACGTCCTGCTGCGCGCCAAGGACAAGAACCACAACGGCTACAGCGTCGACGAGACCTCGAAGTTCTCGAAGTCCGCGAAGGCCTTCCTGCTCCTCGGGCAGATGGTCGAAGCCGGCGTGCTCACCCTGTAGTTGCTCTCCCGGGAGGGACGGGCCGCGCCGCCTGGTCCGGTTCGAATCCCACCGGGCGC
>CAVZJB010000018.1:0-275581 GCA_963775425.1 uncultured delta proteobacterium
AACAGCCCCGGCGTGCAGCGCGAAGGAATCACCGCGCACGCGAAGGCGCACGGCCTCCACCTCGTCGACGTGCTTGTGCTGGAGGAGAGCGCGAAGTCGTCCGAGGCGCGCGTGAAGTTCCACGCCGCGCTCGCCCGCGCGAAGAAAGACAAGGTGCGGCACCTGATCTTCTGGGTGTGGGATCGCAGCACGCGAAACTTCACCGACTACGAGCTGCTCGAAGACCTCATCCGCCGCGACGAGGCCGTCCTTCACGTGGCTCATGAGCGGTGGCAACTTTTCGCGGGGTCCGACGAGGGCGACTGGCTGAAGGCCGAGATGAACACGCTCGTCGCCAAGACGTACTCGCGCCAGCTCTCGCGTCGCGCGAAGGAGTCGCAGGACGCGAAGGCGAAGGACGGCTGGTACCCGACGCGTCCGCCGCTCGGCTACAAGAACACGAAGCTCGTCGGCGCCAACGGCGCCGTGAGAGACCGCGGCGGCACCATCGATCTGCTCCCTGCCGGGCGGACGCTGCTGCGCCGCATGTACGAGCTGCGGATCGCCGGCCACTCGCTCGAGGCGATCGGCGAGACCATCGTGAAGGAAGGACTGTGGGCCGCGCTCGGCCGGCGCAACCGCCGCGTGCTGCGCGGCGACGTCGAGCGCTTGCTCAAGGACGAGTTCTACGTTGGCTGGTTCACGTGGCGCGACGAGCGCTACCGCGGCAAGCACGACACGGTGTTCACCGTCGACGAATGGGAGCGCCTCCAAGCGACGTTCGGGCGCGCGCCGTACGGCTCGCCGCTCGAGACGGGCGGCGCGTTGTCGGGCTTCCTGCTCTGCGCCGAGTGCGGCTGCCGCATCACCTACGACCCGAAGATCAAGCCCGACGGCCGCCGCTACGACTACTACCGATGCACGAACGGCCACGGTGTGCACGCGAAGCGCGTCCACGTCACCGAGGCGCGGCTCCTCGCGCAGTTCGAGGCGGCCATCGCGAACATCGAGATGCCGCACGCGCTCGCCGACGAGATTTCACGCGTGCTGCGCGAGACGCACGAGGTCGTGCGCACCGAGCGACGCCGCGAGATCGCCGCGCTCAAGCGCACCGTGGACGACGTGCAGGCGCGCGAGGACAAGATCGTGGCGATGTACGTCGACGGCAAGCTCGACGACGTCACCTACGCTCGACAGCGCGACATGCTCTTGAGCGAGAAGCACGCGGCGCTCGACCGCCTCAGCGCCGCCAACGACGAGCTCGACGACAAATACCTCGTCACCGCCGACCGAGCTTGCCGGGATAGGCCACCGCCGACGCCATCGTCGACGGTGGGCCCCCCACAGATCCGGACGTGCAGATTTCCTGCATCCGGCTCCTTGAGCTACGGCTTCGCTGCGGCGACCCGGTATCGCGTCGCGGTGGTCGGTCGTGGCAGCGGATACCGCTCGAGCAGCAGCTTGAAGCGCGTCCACGGCATGTCGCGCTCGTTCGAGCGACGATTCAGCCAGTAGCGCCAGATGCGCCCGAGCCAGTAGCGCACCGCGGAGAGCGCGCGACTATTCCCGGGGACGCCGTAGTAGCCGTCGTACCCGATGAGCTTCTTGGTGATCTGCTCGTGTTGCTCGGCGACCGACCAGTGTCGCGCCGCCTTGCACCATGAGGAGAGCTCCTTCAGCTTCAGCCGCAGCCTCTTCGCTTCGGTGTTGCGCATGATTGCCCGCCCCCCTCGCCTCGTGCTGCCCCAGTAGTGGGTGAAGCCGAGGAAGCTGAAGGTACCGGGCTGCTCACCGTCGTCATCGCGGCCCTTCCTCTCCGAGCCGTGGACGGGTCGCTTGAAGCGTACCTGCCGCGTCTTTTCGGAGTGGAGCGTGAGCCCGAACTTGCAGAACCGCTTCGGCAGCACGTTCATCACGCGGCGCGCATCTTCTTCGCTGTCGACGACAATCACCGCATCGTCGGCATACCGCACAAGGAACGCCCTGCGCGAAAGCCGTGGTGCAATCTCGTCTTCGAACCACTCGTCGAGGACGTGGTGTAGGAAGATGTTTGCCAGGATCGGCGAGACAACCCCGCCTTGCGGCGTGCCGTCGATGGAGCGCTCGAAGAGCCCTCTCTCGAAGACACCCGCTTTCAGCCAACTACCAATCGCCTGACGGATCACGCCGTCACACACCCTGAGATCGAGAAAGCGCCGCAAGTGATCGTGCCCGAGGCTGTCGAAGAAGCTTCGGATATCAATCTCGATCACGAACCCACCCTTCATCGTTGTCAGTCCGGCACGAAGCGCATCGAGCGCGTCGTGTTGACTCCGTCGAGGGCGGAAGCCGTACGAGCAGTCTCGAAACTGTTGCTCGTACACAGCCTCGAGGAACATCGCGACCGCCCTCTGCAGCACCTTGTCCTCGAAGGTCGGGACCCCGATTGGGCGCGTCTTCGAACCGTCGCCCTTCGGGATGTGCACGCGCCTCACGGGCGGCGCGCGATACGTGCGGGATCTGAAGCGTGCGTGGAGCGCGACGAGGTTCTCCTCGAGATTCGCCGCGTACTCGCTCGCCACAACACCGTCGACACCGCTGGCGCCGTCCTTGCGCGTTCGCCGATATGCCTCTCTCAACCACTCGACGTCGATGAGGTGGTTCACGCTCGTGATCACCTCTTGCGGACGCTCACGCGCCCTCATCGCTATTCGCTCGAGTTTCGTGGCGACGCTGATCGGAGCGAGTGGCTCCGGCGCCTTTCCTTCGAGCGATTCCGTAGCCCGACGCGCGCCTTTCCTCGACGGGGTCCCTCGGGTTGGTTCCCCCGCTTCAACGGTCGTACTCGCGCGCTCCGACTTCCCGCCGTCCATCGCCGAGACCCCTTGCGGGGCACGCTTCTTTTCCTCGCGCATCGGCTTACCTCGAGTGCGTCTCTTTCGTTCCCGTCGACGTCGACGCGCCGCCGTGGGCCTGGAGCGCGTTCACTGCGGCCGCTCCTGACGCCGCTGATTTACTCGTGGAGACGGCGGGATCTCCCAGGTTCCTGGGCGATCCCTTGCTGCATGCCGTGTTCTCAGACCCCGGCGGTCCGACGACGTCTAACATGACGACGTCGTCGCTGTTGCCTTCCCTGGTTCGAACGAGGTCGGCACCGCGTGTATGGCTTTTCGAGGCTCAATCGCACGGCCTACGTGCTCGCTGTCTACGCTTCGTGGGACGAGTCACCTCGTCGCTGCACGCAAGACTCGCTTCGGCGCGGTCGTCAGCCTTACGCCGGCGGGGACTCTCACCCCGCGGGATCACAGATGGGGTTTCAGCTCATCTCATCCTCCCCAACCAGGCTTCTCCTGGCGCAATCGAACTGGCCAAGCAGGCGAGAACGCTATGGAACCAGCGCATCCCCTCAGAGAAGCGCAAACTGCTCGAGATGGTGCTTTCGAACCCGCGCCTCGACGGCGCATCCCTGCGTTAGGAAATGAAAAAACCCTTCGCCGTGCTCTCGGAAATGACGAAGGGCGAAGGATTGGCGCGCCCGGCGGGATTCGAACGTCGACGCTGCTCGGTTCGACGATGCCGCGCCAGGGAGCGCGCGCCGCAGGGCGGCGGCGGAGGCTCCCGCAGCGCCACGCGCTGTGGACCGGTCGAGGAATTCCGCGGAGTGCCCCTTGTACGCGTGGCGCGAGGAGAGCCGGAGTCGCCGGCCAAGGCGTGCGCGGTCTGTTGAGCCGAGGGCTGACGACGAGACCGTGGATGCGCCGGTGGAGGAGCGTCGCCGGACCAGGCGACGCGGCCCATTCCATTCAGGAGCGGCCAATCGAGCGCACCAGCTCCCCCGCCCGCTGCAGCGTCAGCTTCACCTCCGGCCCCACGCGCCCCTCGGAGAGCACCTCGCCGGTGGCGTCGTCGACGCAGCTCCAGGTGGAGCGCGGATCGTCCTCGTCGGTGGAGCGGTCGAGGCTCACGCGCACCCGGCGGCCGTCGTCGTCGAGGAGCGTGAAGCTCTTGTGCACCTGGGCGCGCGCGTGCTGCGCGTGGCGCTCGAGCACCTCGCCGGCGGTCTTCACGAGCGTGGCGAAGTCCTTCTGGTTGAGCGGCTTGGGGTTCTTCTTGTCGCGCCCCATGGTCCAGGGGCCGACGAGCGCCGGCTCGTCGTCACCGACGCGGGTCATCTCCACCGCCCAGCCCTCGTCGTCCTCGTTCTTGATGACCCGGGCAATCCAGCCGTTCTTCCGCCAGAGCCGGTCTTCCTCCGTGGTCTCGTCGGTCGCGTTCATGAGTACCTCCATCTGGAACATCGTCGCGGACAATCGAAATTTGCGCGGCGGCCAAGGCGGCGCGCGCTAGCGGCCCCGGAACGCCGGCGGCCGCTTCTCGGCGAACGCCGCGATGGCCTCGGCGAGATCCTCCGACGCGAGGAACGCGGCGTTCCACGTCGCCACGCCGCGCAGGCCGGCAGCAATCTCGTCCTCGATGCGGGCGTTCATCACGCGCTTGACGCCTTGTACGACCAGCGGCGGGTTGGCCGCGATCTGCGCCGCCATCGCGCGGGCGCCGGCAAAGAGCGCCGCGTCGTCGTCGAAGATTTCGTTCACGAGCCCGAGCGCCAACGCGCGCGCGGCGTCGACGTCCTTGCCCGTGAGCGCCAGCTCGCGCGTGGCGCCCTCGCCGATGATGTGCGGCAGACGCTGGAGGCTCCCGACGTCCGCCACCATCGCCACCTTCACCTCGCGCAGACTGAAGACCGCGCCGCGCGCGCACAGGCGCATGTCGCACGCGGCGGCGAGGTCGAGGCCGCCGCCGATGCACCACCCGTGCACCGCGGCGATCACGGGCTTACGGCAGCGAAAGACCGCGTCCGGCCCCGCCTGCATCCCCGCGATGACCTCGAGGAGGCGCCGCCTCTCCACCGCGCCGGCGCTCGTGGACACCACCGCCGCGAGCTCGCCCGCCATCGCCATGAGATCGAGCCCGTAGCAGAACGACTTGCCGCTGCCGCGCACGACGACGGCGCGCACGGCGTCGTCGGCGTCGAGCGCGCGGAAGACCTCGGGGCACTCGCGCCAGAAGTCCGGGCCCATGGCGTTGCCCTTGCCCGGCCCCTTGAGCGTGACCTCGGCGATCCCGTCCGCGACGACGACATCGATGGCGATGTGTTCCATGCGGCCCCTTAGCGCGCCGCAGTCACCCCGGATACCACCTGGACGCCGGCCACGCCCATGCGTCGCCGTGGGCCGAAGCGCTGATGGCACCCCGACGCGCGCCATCCGATGCTGCCGGTCAGCGGCGGGCGACGGACCCGGGCCGCGCCTTCTTCGCGCGCGCTTTCCTGGCCGGCGCCTTCCTCGCCGTCTTCTCCGCCGTCTTCTTCCCCGCCTTCTTCGCGGCCTTCTTCTTGGGAGGGAGCGTCGCCGTGTAGGCCAGGGCGCGCTCGAGCCAGGCGCGCAGCTGTCTCGTGTCGCCGATGACGTCGTCGGGGAGCACGAGCGCGTCCGCCATCGTGCGGCCGTTGCCCATGGGGTCGAACGGGACGGCGCCGAGGGCGAGCGCTTTGTGTTGGTCCGCGGGCGAGAGCTTCACCATCACGCTGCGCGCCCACAGGCCGCCGAGCATGTTGCCGTTCACCGTGGCGCAGATGGAGCCGAACATCGGGATGGTCACAAGGCGCGGATCGTCGGGCAGCGCCTCGAGGAACAGCGGGTGGTGCTCTTTGGGGATCTTGACCCAGGCCATGGCGAGCCTCCTCAGGGGACGTCGATGCGTCCCGCGTCGAGCATGCGGCACGCCTTGGCCGCGATGACGGCGACGGCGAAGCCGAGGGTGGCGAAGCGCTGGTCGGCGGTGAAGCCCTTGGCGAAGCGGAAATAGATTTGCTGCGCAATCACCGCGACCTTGAAGTGCGCCAGCATCACGTGGAACAGCAGGTCCTCCGCGGCGCGCCCGGTCTTTTCCTCGTAGCGCGCCACCACCTCTTTGCGCGTCAGGTTGCCCGGCAGGTAGGTGAGGCCGAGCGGCAACATGCGCACCGCCGGGTCGTCGCCCTCTTCGATCCAATACGCCAGCGACGTCGCCAGGTCCGTCATCGGGTCCCCGACGGTGGCGAGCTCCCAGTCGAGCACGCCGACGATGCGGGTGACGTCGTCTTCGGCAAAGACGCAGTTGTCGTACTTGAAGTCGTTGTGGACGACGGTGACCCGCCCCTTCGTCGCCGGCACGTTGTCACCGAGCCACGACGAGAGGCGCTCCATGTCGCTCACCTCGTCCGTCTTGGCCTTCTCGTAGCGCGCACGCCAGCCGTCCACCTGCCGCTGCACGTAGCCCTCGGGCTTGCCAATGCCCGACAGCCCGCTGTCGTCGACGTCGACGGCGTGGAGCGCCGCCAGCGCGTCGACGAAGCTCTCCGACAGCGCCCGCATCACCGGCGGCGACAAATCCAGGTCCTTCGGCGGCTTGCTGCGCAGGATGCGCCCACGCAGGCGCTCCATGGCGAAGAACGGCACGCCCGCGACGCTCTCGTCGTCGACGATCAACAGCGGCTCCGGCGCCGGCGGGTACACCGGGTGGAGCTTCTCGAGCAGGCGCGCCTCGCGGACGACGTCGTGCGCGCCGGACTTGATGTGCGCGGCCCCCGGCGGCGGCAGGCGCACGATGACCTCGCGCGCGCTCCCCTTGGCCAGCAGGGTGATGTTCGAGTAGCCGCCGCTCAGCTTCTCGACGACGGCGCCCTCGCCCACCACCGGCGCCACCGCCGCCGCGATCCTGGCGTTGCGCGCGGCGTCGGCGTCCTCCGGGGCGCTCAAGGCATCTCCAGACCGGCGCGCTTGAGCGCGCGGCGGGCCACCGACGCGAGGTGCACCTCGTCGGGGCCGTCGTAGATGCGGGCGGCGCGCTCGTGGCGCCACCAGAAGGCGAGCGGCGTGTCGTCGGTGACGCCCAGCGCGCCGTGGGCCTGGATGGCGCGGTCGAGCACGCGTTGCAGCGTGTTGGCGACGAGCACCTTGATGAGGCTGACGTCGTCACGGGCGGCCTTTTGCCCCTCGGCGTCGATGCGCCACGCGGCGTGGAGCACCATCAGGCGCGCCGCCTGGATCTCCATGCGGCTGCGCGCGATCCACTCCTGCACGACGTGCTGCTGCCCGAGCGCGCGGAACGGCGCGATGGGCCGGTTGACGGCGCGCTCGACGAGGAGGTCGTAGGCGCGCGCGCAGATGCCGAGCCAGCGCATGCAGTGGTGGATGCGGCCCGGCCCGAGGCGCTCCTGCGCGATGGCGAAGCCCTCGCCTGCGCCGCCGAGCAGGTTGTCGACGGGGACGCGCACGTCTTCGTAGACGAGCTCCGCGTGGCTGGCCCAGCCCGCGCCGGGCTCGCCCATCACCGAGATGTTGCGCACGCGCTTTACGCCGGGCGTGTCGAGGGGCACGAGGATCATCGAGGCGCGCTTGTGCGGCGGCGCGTCCTCGTCGGTGACGGCCATGACGACGGCGAAGGCGGCGCCGTCGGCGGACGAGGTGAACCACTTGTGTCCGTCGATGACCCACTGCCCGCCGTCGCGGCGCGCCGTGGTGTCAAGCCAGGTGGGGTTGCTGCCCGGGCGATCGGGCTCTGTCATGGAGAAGCACGAACGCACGCGGCCGTCGACGAGAGGCGCGAGGAACTCCTCGCGCTGCGCCGGCGTGGCGTGGTCCTTCAAGATCTCCATGTTGCCCGCGTCCGGCGCCTGCGCGTTCACGACGTAGTGGCCGAACGGCGACGTTCCGAGCGCCTCCGACACGAACCCGAATTCGAGGAGCGACAAGCCGCGCCCGCCGAGCTCCTTGGGGAGGTGCGGCGCCCACAGCCCGCGCGCCTTGGCCTCGTCGCGCAGGGCCGCGAGCGTGGGCGCGGCGGCGGTGAAGCCGCCGGCGAGGACGTCCTTCTCGGCGGGGCGCACGCGCTCGACGAGGAAGCGGTTGATGTCGTCGAGGACCGGCTTGACCGTCTCGGGGAGGGCGAAGTCCATGGCGCCGCTTTCGCCCGCCCGGGCGCGGCGCGCAACCACCGCGCGGCGGCGCGCGAACGCGAGCGCCCGCGCCCTGGGGGGCGCTATGCTGCGCGCGGTGTTGACGCGAATCGACCATGTGCAGCTCGCGATGCCGACCGGCGGCGAGGACGTCGCGAGGCGCTTCTTCGTCGAGGTGCTCGGCATGCGTGAGCTCGCCAAGCCGGCGCCGCTCGCGGTGCGCGGCGGCTGCTGGTTCAAGGACGGCGCCGTGGAGCTCCACCTCGGGGTGGAGCGCGACTTCCGTCCGGCGAAGAAGGCGCACCCCGCGCTCCGGGTCGAGGACTTCGACGCGCTGCGGGAGCGGTTGCGCGCCGCCGGCGTCGATGTGCGCGACGACGACGAGCTGGCCGGCGTGCGCCGCTTCTTCATCGACAATCCGTTCGGCAACCGCATCGAGCTCATCGCCGACGCGTGACGCCTTGCGCCGCGCGATTCGACGACGGGAGCATACGCGAATGGACCTCGTTCTCCTCGACCACGCGCGGACCGCCATCAGGCGTGAACAGCTCGATGTTCTTTGCGCGGAGCTCGATCGCTCCGGCGGCCTCGTGCTCCTCTCCGGGCCGACGGGGCACGGCAAGAGCGCGGTCGCCTACTACGCACTTCGACGGGCGGCGGCGCAGGGTCTCTCCGTGTCTACGATCGAATCGCACCCGCGGGAGCCCCTCGACGGCGTCAACCAGTTCGTCGACGAAGAGATGTGGACGAACCCCGGCGGCGACGCGTGGGAGAAGATCGTGCACGAACCCTCGCTCGACATGCTGTACGTGCGCGAGCTGTTGGGGACCGCCGCGCTTGACCTCGTCGTCACCGCCGCGGGCCGACGGCGCACAAAGTTCCTGAGCACCACCCATACGGTCGACGCGCCGTCCACACCGCTGCGCTTCATCGCCTCGGGCGTCGACGCCTGGAGGGTGTCGGCGGGGCTCCGCTTCGTGCAGGCGCAGCGGCGCCTGCGCCGGCTGTGCCCGTCGTGCCGCGAGCCGGTGTCGGCCCCGGCGACGGTGTTCGACAAGGTCGGCCTCGAGCCGCCGGCGTCCGTGTATCGCGCGCGCGGCTGCTCCGCGTGCGGTGACACGGGCGTGCTCGGGAGCGTCGTCGTCTGCGAGCAGCTCGCCGTCGACGACGAGGTCGCCGCGCTCATCGCCGAGGCCGCGCCGGTGTCGAAGCTGGGGGAGGTGGCGCGCCGGCGGGGGATGCGCGGGCTGCGCGTCGAGGCGCTCGAATGCGCGCGCGCGGGCGAGGTCACCGTCGAAGAGGCGCTCCTCGAGACGTGACGTCTCGCTACGAGCGCGCGGCGCATCACCGTCAAGACCTTCGCCGCAGCGGGTCGATGTTCTAGGCTCGGGCCGCCGCGGGAGGCGCACATGGTGGACACCATCGACGAGGTCGAGGCATTTCGGCGCGACGGGTACGTGATCTTGCCGCGCGTCCTCGGCGACGACGACCTCGCCGCGCTCAAAGCGGCGCTCGCGCCGTACGAAGCGGGCCGCCCCATGGGACGCAACGAGTTCGAGGGGGAGCAGACGCATCGCGTGTACAGCCTCGCCGGCAAGGGCGAGGTCTTCATGCGCCTCGCCGAGCACCCGCGCGTCCTGGCGTTGCTCGACGCGCTGCTGTTGCCGAACTGGTTGCTGTCCACGCTTCAGTCCATCCGCCTTCATCCGGGAGAGACCGCGCAGCCCTGGCACACCGACGACGCCTTCTATCGCGTCCCGCGCCCGCGCACGGGGCTCGCGGTGTCGACCATCTGGGCGATCGAGGACTTCACGGCCGAAAACGGCGCCACCGAGCTCATCCCGCGGAGCCACCTGTGGGGCGCCGAGCACCCCGACGATGCGCCGCGCGAGACGATCTTCGCGGCCATGCCCGCGGGCTCCGTCGTCGTCTTCGAAGGCGCGTTGTGGCACCGCGGCGGCGCCAATCGCTCGAGCGGCACGCGGCTCGCGATCTCCCCGCAGTATTGCCAACCGTGGCTGCGCACGCAGGAGTCGCAGCTCCTCATCGTGCCGCCGGAGCAGGCGAAGGCGCACACGCCGCGCGGGCGCACCATGCTCGGCTACAGCATCCACCCGCCGTTCGTGGGACAGGTGAACGGGATGAACCCGCTGCGCCTGGTCGACGGCGCGTACCGCTCGGCCCGCGGCTCGAAAGAGGCCGCCCTCGCCGACGCGTTCCTGCGACGACCCGACGGTTGACGCGCGCTCACCGGCAAGGGCCGGGAGTCGATCGCAGCGCCTCCGCGATGGCGCGTCGCAGCGAGCGCGCGTCGAAGGGCTTGGACACCACCACGCCGCGCAGCTTCTCGAGGTCGCGAGGATCCGCGTAGCCGGTCATGAACACGATGGCCGGCGGCGGCGACAACGCGTCGAGCCGCCGCGCGAGCTCGGAGCCGGTCATCCCCGGCATGAGGACGTCGGTGATGACGACGTCGACGCGCTCGCGCGTGAGATGGGCGAGCGCGGCTTCACCGTCCGCCGCCACCGCGGGCCGCAGGCCCTCGGCGCGGAGGTACCAGGCGGCGAGCTCGCGCACCGACGCGACGTCGTCGACGACCAGGACACGGATGTCTCGTGCCAGCGCGTCCACCTCGACACACGGCGCCTCGGTGATCGCCGGCTCCGCGGCGGGCAGGAGGATGGTGAAGACCGTCCCCTGTCGCCCGCTCTCGACGTCGATGTGGCCCCTGTGTTGGCGGACCGTGCCGTAGACGGACGCGAGCCCGAGGCCGCTGCCTTCGCCCAGGGGCTTGGTGGTGAAATACGGCTCGAACACGCGCGGCAGGAGCTCCGGCGCGATGCCCGTCCCGGCGTCGCTGACGCGAACGCGCACGTAGGGCCCGGGCAGCAGCCCCTCGCTGCCACGGTCGGCGTCGAGGTCGATCGTGTCGACGTCGATCTCGAGGCTCCCCCCGTTCGGCTGCGCGTCGCGGGCGTTGATCGAGAGGTTGACGACGGCGCTCTCGAGCTGCCCCGCGTCGGCGCGCACGAAGAAGGAACGCTCGGCGGCGCGCACCGTGACGGAGACGGTGGGGCCCACCAGACGCTCCAGCAGCGGTCGCATCTCCATGAGCATCTTCGAAAGCTCGAGCGGGCGCGCGTCGACGGCCTGCTGCATTCCGAACGCGAGCAGTTGCCGGGTGAGGTGCATGCATTGCTGCACCGCGAGGGACGCGGCTTCCAAGGCCGGCGCAGCGGCGGCGGCGCTCTCGCGCGCAACCGCGAGCTGGCCGGCGATGATGGTCAGGTAGTTGTTGAAGTCGTGCGACACGCCGGCTGCGAGGGTGCCCACTGCCTCGAGCTTGCTCAGGTGGCGGAGCCGCTCCTCGACGAGGACGCGGTCGGTGACGTCGGTGACCGTGCCCACGAGCCGAGCGGCGCCCTCGATCTGCACGAGGCGGCCGCGGGTCTCGATGCTCCTGACGGCGCCGTCGGACCGGACGATGCGAACACCCAGAGGCTCGATCGGCTCTCCGCGCAGCGCCCGCCGCGCCCACTCCTGTTGTCGCAGGGAATCCGCGGGGTGGAGGTGCTGCAGGCCGACCGTTGCTTCGTCGTCGGGGCCCCGACCGATGATGGTCTGCAGACCCTGGGAGCGGTGGAGCTTGTTGTTGACGGGGTCGAACACGAAGTGTCCGACGCCCGTATGCACCTGCATCGCCTCGATGAGCGCCTCCGCCTGTTGGAGCGCGCCGAGCGCGCGCTGGCTCTCGGTGATGTCGACGAGGGTCCCCACGAGCATCGGCGGCCCTCCGTCGAGACTGACGACGTCACCGGCGCCGCGAACCCAGCGGATCTCACCCCCGGAATGAACGATCCGGTAGACGAGGTCGGCGATCCTCTCATCCGTCTGCGCTTGCCCGCGAGCCGCCACCACCCGCGGGAGATCGTCGGGATGCACGCGCGCATGGAGTGCCTCGATGCTCGGCTCCACCTCGCCGGGGCGATAACCGAGCAGGCGAAACATCGCGTCGGACCAGTAGGGTCTTCCCTCAAAGGGCCACCGATAGATTCCAATGCCCGCGAGGCGCTCGACGTGGGCGAGAAACTCTGGCGTCGAACGTTCCAAGTCTCGGGCTCCGCGGATCACTCGGTGTCGACGTGCGCGTCGCCGATGCTGGCGTGCGACTATAGCTCGACCCGCTCGGGGCCGACCGGCTGACGCGCGGCCTCCCGCGCTCGGGGCGCGAGCGCGCGGACGTCGTCGGCGAGCTGCTCGAGGGCCCTTGAGGGGCTCCCGAGCCGCCGTGTGGCCGGCCGCTCTGTCGCCGGGCGCCTTGGCGCTGCCGGTTTGGCGCGCAAGATCGGGGCGTTGGAGCGTCGCCGTCCGCGCGGTCTCCAGCGGCTTGGCAGGGGGGCTCGCGGCGGCTAAGCGGCGTCTGTGCAGGTCGGCGTCTTCAAGGAGATCTTCCCCGGGGAGCGGCGCGTGGCCGCCACCCCCGACAGCGTGCGTCGGCTGCAGAAGCTCGGGCTCACCGTCGCCGTCGAGCGCGGCGCGGGCGAGGGCGCCGGCTTCGCCGACTCGCTGTACGCGGACGCGGGCGCCCTCGTCGTCGACGACGCGTCGACGCTGTGGGCCGACAGCGACGTCGTCCTCAAGGTGCGGCCGCCCACCCTCGAGGAGGCCGGGCGCGGCCGGCCGGGTCAGGTGCTCATCTCGTTTCTGTGGCCCGCGCAGAGCGCGCCGCTCCTCGAGGCCCTGCGCGCGTCGGGTGTGACCGCGTTGGCGATGGATCAGATCCCGCGCATCACGCGCGCCCAGAAGATGGACGCGCTGTCGTCGATGGCGAACATCGCCGGCTATCGCGCGGTCATCGAGGCGGCCAACGCCTTCCCGCGCCTGTTCGCGGGGCAGATCACGGCCGCCGGCAAGATGCCGCCCGCCAAGGTGCTCGTCATCGGCGCGGGCGTCGCCGGCCTCGCCGCCATCGGCGCCGCCCGCGGCCTCGGCGCCGTCGTGCGCGCCTTCGACACGCGCGCGGCGGTGAAGGAGCAGGTGCAGTCGATGGGCGCGGAGTTCATCGAGGTCACCGGCGTCGTCGAGAGCGGGGACGGCGGCGGCGGCTACGCCAAGGAGATGTCCAAGGCCTTCATCGACGCCGAGATGAACCTCTTTCGCGCGCAGGCCCGCGAGGTCGACGTCGTCATCACCACCGCGCTCATCCCGGGGAGGCCCGCTCCCAAGCTGTGGCTCGCCGACATGGTCGAGAGCATGCGCGCCGGCTCCGTCGTCGTCGACCTCGCCGCGGAGCAGGGCGGCAACTGCGCGCTCACCGTCGCCGGCGAGGCCGTCACCGCCAGGAACGCCGAGGGCGGCGCCGTCACCGTCGTCGGCTACACGGACCTCACCTCGCGCATGGCCGCGCAGGCCTCGCAGTTGTACGGCACCAACCTCGCGCACCTCCTCGACGACATGACCAAGCCCAAGGAGGCGGGCGCCGAGCGCGCGTTGCGCGTCGACTTCGACGACGAGGTCGTTCGCACCGCCACCGTCGTCAAGGAGGGCGCCGTCACCTGGCCGCCGCCCAGGAAAGCGCCGCCCGCGCCGCCGCCCAAGAAGGACGAAAAGCCGCACTACCCCCTCGAGCCTGCGGGCGACGGGGCCGCCCTGCAAAAGCGCGCGCCCACCTCGCCGGCGACCACGGGGCCCGCGCCCACGGCGCCCGCGCGCGCCCAGAAGCCGGCGGCCCACGGCGCGCCGGCGGGGGCGCCGTCGACGTGGCCGCTGCTCGTCGCCGGCCTCGTGCTCATGGGCGTCGGCTTCGCGGCGCCGCCGGCGTTCCTCGAGCACCTTATCGTGTTCGTGCTCGCGTGCTTCATCGGCTACCAGGTCATCTGGAACGTCACGCCCGCGCTGCACACGCCCTTGATGAGCGTCACCAACGCCATCAGCGGCATCATCCTCGTCGGCGGGTTGCTGCACACGTCCGACGGCTTCGCCGGGCACACGGCGTCCACCGCCCTCGGCGCCCTCGCCGTGCTCATCGCGTCCATCAACATCGCCGGCGGGTTCCTGGTCACGCAGCGCATGCTCAAGATGTTCCGGCGGGGCTCTTGATGGACCTCGCCGCGCGCGCCCCCGGCCTCATCACCGTCGCGTACATCGCGGCCAGCGCGCTGTTCATCCTCTCGCTCGGCGGCCTGTCCAACCAGGAGAGCGCGCGGCGCGGAAACACCCTCGGCGTCGCCGGCATGGTGCTCGCCGTCGTCGCCACCGTCGTCGCCGTCACCACCCAGGGCTTCGTGGTGGCCGCGTGCTCCATGGGCGTGGGCGCGCTCATCGGCGCGGTGCTGGCGGCGCGCGTGCAGATGACGTCGATGCCGCAGTTGGTGGCGGTGCTGCACAGCTTCGTCGGCCTCGCCGCCGTGCTCGTGGGCCTGGCGTCGTTCCTCAAGCCCGAAGGCCTGCGCGGCGCCGAGGCCGTCATCCACAGCAGCGAGATGTTCGTGGGCATCTTCGTCGGCAGCGTGACCTTCACGGGCTCCATCGTCGCCTACGGAAAGCTCCAGGGTGTGCTCGGGAGCAGGCCGCTGTTGTTGCCGGGGCGCCACGTCCTGAACGCGACCGTCGTCATCGTCTGCGCGGTGCTGGGCGTGCGCTTCGTCGGGATGGGCGGCGGCCTCGTCGAGCTCCTCGCCATGATCGCGCTGTCGGGCTTCCTCGGCTGGCACCTGGTGATGGCCATCGGCGGCGCCGACATGCCCGTCGTGGTGTCGATGCTCAACTCGTACTCGGGCTGGGCCGCCGCCGCCGCGGGCTTCATGCTCGGCAACGACCTGCTCATCGTCACCGGCGCGCTCGTCGGCAGCTCCGGCGCCATCCTCAGCTACATCATGTGCCGCGCGATGAACCGGAGCTTCGTGAGCGTCATCCTCGGCGGCTTCGGCGCGGCCGAGGGACAGGCCCCGCCAAAGCCCGCGAGCGAGGGCCCGGAGCCGGTGGCGATCTCGGCCGACGAGACCGCGCGCTTGTTGAAGGCGGCGCGCAGCGTCGTCATCGTGCCCGGCTACGGCATGGCGGTGGCGCAGGCGCAGCACCCCACGCGCGCCGTCGTCGACATGCTGCAGAAGAACGGCGCGCTGGTGCGCTTCGCCATCCATCCCGTGGCCGGGCGCTTGCCGGGGCACATGAACGTGTTGTTGGCGGAGGCCAACGTCCCCTACGACATCGTCCTCGAGATGGACGAGATCAACAACGACTTCTCGAGCACCGACGTCGTCCTCGTCATCGGCGCCAACGACATCGTGAACCCGAGCGCGCTCGAGGACCCCACCTCGCCCATCGCCGGGATGCCCGTGCTGCACGCGTGGGAGGCAAAGAACGTCATCGTGTTCAAGCGCGGCAAGGGCGCGGGCTATGCGGGCATCGACAACCCGCTGTTCGTGAAGCCGAACACGCGCATGCTCTACGGCGACGCCAAGAAGTCCGTGGACGCCATCGAGCGCGTCCTCGAGGACATCGCGCGTCCGGTCCCCGAGATCCGCGCCCCCGTGTGAGAGCGGTCCAAGCAAGAGCCCAGCGAGCTCAGTTGGCGGCGCCGAAGAAGGGCGCGCCGAAGCTGAAGACGCCGCCGTCGGAGGCGAGCAGCCAATAGCCGTCGTCGGGGCCGCGCGCCATGGACACCACGGGCGAGACGAGGTCGAGGTCACCGGTGGAGCCGTGGAAGGGCGCGGCGAACGAGAAGACGCCGCCGTCGCTCGCCGTCAGCCAGTAGCCGCCGCCGTCGGCCGCGGACATGCCGCGGATGGGCTGGTTGAGCGGCGTGCCCCCCATGGAGCCGTGGAAGGGCGCGTCGCCGAACGCGAACACACCGCCGTCCGACGCCGCCAGCCAGTAGCCGTGGCCGCTGTCGGTGGCGCCGAAGGCCACCACCGGCTGGTTGAGGCGCTGCCCGCCCATGGAGCCGAAGAAGCCCGCGTCGCCGAACGCGAACACGCCGCCGTCCGACGCCGCCAGCCAATAGCCGCGGCCGGAGGGCGTCGCCGCGCCGGCGACGATCGGCGCGTTCAAGGGCGTGCCGCCCGTCGAGCCGAAGAAGCCCGCGTCGCCGAACGCGAACACGCCGCCGTCGCTGGCGATGAGCCAATAGCCGCGGCCCGACGGGGTCGCCATCATGCCCGCGATGGGCGCCGCGAGCGTGGTCGACGACAGATCGCCGTGCCCGCTCGCCGCACCGAAGGCGAACACCCGGCCCGCGCGCGTCGTCACCCAATAGCCGTCGCCCTGCGGCCGGGCGGCGATGCCGATCCGCTCGCTGCTCGGCGGCGGCGTCGACGTCGACGGCGGCGGCGCGACGTCGCCCGCGGCCGAGCGCGCGATGATCTCCGGGAGCCGCGCCACGACGTTGTCGCCGGGACACGCGGTGTTCTGTCCCGGGTGCTGGCGGTGGCCGAGGATGTGGGCCGCGTCGAGCGGGATCGGATGGAGGCGCCCGAGCGTCGACAACAGCCGGCTCGCCGACGCCACCTGCGCCTCGCTGAGCTGCTCGTTCACGGGCGGGTGGTAGTAGCCGATGAAGACGACGCTGATGCTGCCGGTGTTGTTGTGGAGCGTGGCCGCGCTCATGTGCGGCAGCGGGCGCGCCTCGAAGACGCGGCCGTCGGGCGCGATGGCGAAGTTGTAGGCGATGTCGCAGTAGCCGCTGCCGCGCTCGTAGGCCTCGATCTGGCGCAGGCGCGCCTCGGGGTTCGTCGACGGCGTCGCCGTGTGGTGGATGGCGACCCGGTAGAAGTGGTTCTCGACGGTGGTGCAGCGCGAGGGCTCGCTCGTCCAGCTCGAGCGCGGCAGCACGCCGGCCGCGGCCACGGCGGCGTCGAGCGCCTGGGCGTCGCCGCCGGGGGCGTCGGCGCCGATGCCGTCGTCGTCGCCGCCGGGGGCGGCGGGCAGCGCGCCGCGGAAGGCGAGGCGCGTGACGTCGGCGGCGGCGTCGACGCCGACCTCGACGCGCGTGACCGGCGTGGACAGCTCGGCGGTGGCGACGCGCATGCCGTCTTCGTCGAAGGTCCAGGCGGCGTCGGCGGCGTGACCCGTCTCGGGGTCGCGGACGAACACGTGAGGCGCGGGAACGTCCGCGGGCGTGTCCACCATCAACACGATGCGCGACGCGGGCGCGGGCAGCTCGATCACGGGGGAGACGGAGGCGTCGCCGTCGACGTGGAACTGCGTACGCACGTCGTCGCCGAGGAAGACTGTCTGTTGCTCGGCGTCGCCGTCTTCGGCCCACGCGGTGCGAACGGCCGGCGGCGCGCCGCACGCGCCGAGGATCGACGAAGCCGAGAGCGCGGCGAGGACGGCGACGAGGGACCCGGGACGGTTCATGCGGACCTCCTGCGTGCACGATGGGCGAAGCGCGCGCGCCGCGCGTCCGCTCTCCGTAGGAGGACGAACGTCGGGGTGGCGGCGAAAACGCCCGCGCGGCGGCGCAGGGGCCCTGCTCGGTCGCGGCCGACGCAACACGGGCGTCGTCGTCGCGCGCGCGGGCGCTGCGGCGACGGGCACGAACGGCGCGCGCACTCGCCCCGATGGAGCGATCGAGCGAGAGCGGGGCGCACCGGCGGCGCAGACTTCGCCTTCGCCTTCGCCCTCGCCCTCGCCGGCGACTTATCGTGGCAGACGCGTGAGGCGCCGTCGCTGACGCAACGCGATCAGGAGCAACACGAAGGACGCGGTTCCGCCGGGCGTCGACGTCGAGCAACCCCAGATCGTGGAGCCCGACAGCGTCCCCGCGACTCCCTCCACCCCCGTCGGGGTCGCTTCCGGCGTCGGCGTCGACGTGGTCGCGGCGTACGCCGCGTGGGGCGCGGGCACCTCGGGCGGGATCGACGGCAGCGCGGTGCCGAGCGCGGGCTCGCCGTCGCGCGCGCCGGCGAGCACCGGCGGCAGCGACGCCGCGGGGTCGACGTCGCGCACGCCGACGGGAGGGAGCTTGCAGGGGCTGGTCTCGCCGTCGCCGACGACGCCGTCGTGGTTTTTGTCCTCGTCACCGTCGACGACGCCGTCGCCGTCGCTGTCGGCCTCGAGCGGGTCGGCGTGGCCGTCGGCGCACGCGGGCCCCGGGTAGAGGGCGGTGCGCTCGAGGCCGTCGTCGAGGCCGTCGCCGTCCGTGTCCGGGTCGGCGGCGTCGGTCTCTCCGGGGTCGCAGAGGCCGTCGTGGTTTTTGTCCTCGACGCCGTCGTCGAGGCCGTCGCCGTCCGTGTCGGCGGCGAGGGGATCGGTGACGCGCGACAGGGGGCTCGCGGGGTCGCCGCCGTAGACCTCGACGCCGTCGGCGAGGCCGTCGCCGTCGGTGTCGGCGCTGAGGGGGTCGGTGCCGGCGGCGGCCTCGGCGTCGTCGGAGATGCCGTCGCCGTCGGTGTCGACGTCGGGGACCTGCACGGCGACGAGGAGCACGACGACGGCGTCGTCACCGGTCTGCACGAAGGCGCGCGCGTCGTCGTGGAGGCCGGGCGCGAGGGCGTCGCCGAGGGCGAAGGTGTCGACGTCGAGCGCGGCGCCGGTCGAGGCGTTGAAGACGTTGCCCGCGGGGTTGTCGGCGTCGTCGAGGCTGACGTCGACGTCGCAGGCGTCGCCGCTGCACAAGCCGACGAAGTCGCAGGAGGGATCGTCGAGGGCGCCGCTGCAGGTGCCGTCGCCGGGGATGTCGGCGTCGCCCTCGAGGACGACGGCGGTGACGTGGCCGCCGGGGCCGCCGACGCGGAAGGCGGGCAGCGTCGACGACGGCGTGCGCGCGCGGCGGCTCCACTGCAGCCCCTCGAAGGTCTCGATCACGCGCGGCGCGACCGGGGCGGGCGCGGGGGTGACGACGACGAGCGCGAACGCGCCGGCGAAGCCCTGGGCGGAGCGCCACGGGTCGCCGGTGTCGACGTCGACGGCGCCCACGGTCCACGAGCCCGCGGCGGCGACCCCGTCGGTGAGCGGGGCGACGTCGGCGCGGCAGCTCCAATAGCGCAAGGAGCCGTCGGCGCCGCCGTCGACGACGTCGCAGGACGAGGCGTGCACGGGCACGGGGACCGATCCCGGCGGCATCACGAGGACGTCCTCGTCGGGCGCGCGGCCCGAGCCGGCCCACACGAGCTCGGCGCGCACGAGCGGCACGCCGGCGCGCACGGCGAGCTGCGTCTGCGCCGCCGGCAACACCGCGCCGCCGGCGTCGACGAGGGACGCGCCGGCGACGACGACGTCGTAGGGCCCGCGCAGGACGAACGAGGACGCGAGCGGCGCGCCCGCAGTCTCGGCGTGTGCGCGCGCCGCCCCGAGCAGGGCGAGCGCACAGGACGCGACGACACAGGCGCAGGCGCGGGTGGGGCGGGCGAGCGTGTTCATGGCGCGCTCCTGCCGACGATGTGCAGCTCCACGCGGCGGTTCTGCCGGCGACCCTCGGGCGTGTCGTTCGGCGCTCGTGGCTTGTCGCGGCCCACGCCGACGGCGGAGAGGCGGCGCGGGTCCACGCCCGCGTCAACGAGGAAGCGCCGCACGTTCAGCGCGCGCCACAGGGAGAGCCGGCGGTTGTAATCGGCGTCGCCGCGGGCGTCGGCGTGGCCCTCGATGACCACGCGCGTGACCTCGGGGTGCGCCTGCAGCGCCTCGACGACCTCGCCGAGCGTGGGCGCGGCGTCTCTTTGGAGGCGGTCGCTCTCGGTGTCGAAGAGCACGACGTCGTCGGAGAACGTGATGGCGTCCTGCGCCACCGTCACCTTCGGCGCCGGCGCGGGCGGCGCGACCTTCGCGGGCGCGGCGGCGGGCGGCGGCGCGGGCGCGGGCGCGGGCGTGGGGGCCGCGACGACGACGACGGGGGGCGGGGCCGGATCGAGGAAGAAGCGCACGCCGGCGAACGCGCGCGCGCGGGGCGTGCCCACGCCGGCGACGAGGCCGCCGCCGGCGCCGGCGTAGACCTCGGCGGGCCCGAGGCGCGCGGCGGCCGACAGCGCCGCCTCGACGGGCGCGTCGCCCGCGGAGGCGGCGCCGAAGACGTCGGCGCCGACGGAGAACACGTCGCCGAGCGGCACCGAAGCGCCGGCGGCCCAGCGAAGCGCGACGCCGCTTTGGTCGATTTCGGTGCCGGCGTCGACGCCGGCGCGCAGCCAGGGGAGCGACACCGACGCGAGCAACGCGGGCTCGGCGACGAGGTCACCGGGGCCTTGCACGCTCGCCCGCGCCGCGAGCGCGAACGGGCCGGCGTCGACGATGAGGATCTTGAGCGACAGGCGCGGGTCTGCGAGCGCGGGCACCATGCCGGCGGCGATGCCGTCGAACGAGGCCGCGCGGTTCTCGACGGCGCCGGCGGCGCGCAGCGAGAGCTCGAGGCGATCGAACAAGCCCACCGACGCCGCCAGCGTGGTCGTGGCCTGCTGCGCGACGATCGGCTTCACCACGGCGCCGTCGGGTCCTCGCAGCACCACCGGATCCAGCGCCAGGCTCTCGACGGCGAGCGCGGTGACCCCGAGGTGCGGCGCGGGGCGCGCGTCGTCGGCGACGAGGAACCCGCGTCCGCCGGCCGGGGCGAAGCTGTCTGCGAGCGCGTCCACCTGCGGCGGCGCGGCCCGCACGGCGCCCGCGAGCGCGAGGGCGAGCGTGAGCAATGGTGTCGCTGCGTGCCGCACGGGCACCTCCCGGTCCTGCAATCGGCAGGCGCCCGGCCACCTTGATGGCGGTCGATGTGGGACCTGCCGGCTCACCCGCCCTCGATGCGGGGGACGAGCCCCCGCCCTACGCGACCCGTACGACCCCCGCTTGGCCGACGACGCGACCCCGCTTGGCCGACGACGCGACCCCCGCTTGGCCGACGACGCGACCCCCGCTGGCCGACCCCTGCTTTGGCCGACGACGCGCCCCCCGCTTGGCCGACGACGCGACCCTCGCTGGCCGACCCCTGCTTTGGCCGACGACGCGACCCCCGCTTGGCCGACGACGCGACCCTCGCTGGCCGACCCCTGCTTTGGCCGACGACGCGACCCCCGCTTGGCCGACGACGCGACCCTCGCTGGCCGACCCCTGCTTTGGCCGACGACGCGACCCGTAGGGCGGGGGCTCGTCCCCCGCTTCGGCCGACGTCGACGATCGAGCTCTACGCTGGGCCGACGAGCTTGCCGTTCTTCGACAGGTCCGGGTCGGTGCAGGCGGCGAGGTTGAAGCAGCACGGGCGGCGCTTCCCGTTGCTCATCTTCGAGATGCTCACCTCGACGCGACGCTTGCGCGTATCCGGATTCTTCGTCGCGTTGACCCACCGAACCCATTCCCATCGCGCCATCGGCGTAATCGCCTCCCAGAGCTCTCGGATGTTCCGAGGGGCGGACGACAGAGCTCTCCTCAAGTCGGGTGGCACGCTCGGCTCCGGCCACTCCTTCGTCGGCTCGACCTCGACGCTGACCGCATCGCCGGGGCTGACACCGGCGGCCTTTTGCAGCCCTCCGTCGACGCTCATCCAATGACCGAAGTCGCCGTCGGGCTCGAGGACCGTCTGAAACGGGTGCCCCTTGAGGGTCCCGTGCACAGCGACCTGGCCGCGCGAGGGGAGCTTCTTGCTCGCCGTCGCGGGCAAGTGGAGGATCGTCCGCCCGTGGGTCGTGTGCAGTGTGGCGTCGAAGCGAATGGTCGGAGTGGCCATGTGTCGAGTCATACCAGCCCGCGGGCGATCGCCCGAAGCCGCCGGCCGCGGGGGAGTCAGCGGGCCGGCGATGCTCGCGCTCGGCACCGGCTGCATACCGGGTCGGCGGCGGCTATAGCGATCCCATCGGAGGTGCCGGATGCCGGAGCCCACACAGGCACTGCGAATGGTTCTCGGCCACTTCATCGTCTCGGACGACGTCGAGCGCTCTCGGCGCTTCTACAGCGAGGTGCTTGGCGGCAGGGTAGTGTTCTCCGGCGAGCCGACGTACGTCGCGCTCTCCAACAGTTGGATCATCATCAACCGCGGCGGCGGCCCGACCGACGACAAGCCAGCGGTCACCCTGGAGACGCCACGCGACCCTGAACGCGTCAGCAGCTTCCTCAACATTCGGGTCGCAGACATCCACGCGGTGTACGCCGAGTGGAGCGCCCGCGGCGCTCACTTCTTGACGCCGCCGAAGCAGCACCAATACGAGATCCGTTGCTACCTCCGCGATCCCGATGGCCATCTCATCGAGGTGGGGCAAACGACGGACCCGGAGCGAGACTGGTCACCTGCCCACTGGCCGTCCGGGACGCCGTAGAGCGAGGGCCTTCCTGCAGTGTGCGCACGGTGGCGTCGGGCAGATGCTGGCGCGAACGCCCTCGTGTGGTCGCTCGCGGGCGCATTCTCCGGGGACGAGATGGCCGCCATCGCAGGAAATGCGGGGGACAAGCCCCCGCCCTACGTGTCGTCGGAGCCGACGTCGCGAACGGGTCGAGGGAGCCGACGTCGCGAATGGGGCGACGGAGCGAACGTCGCGAACGGGTCGAGGGAGCCGACGTCGCGAATGGGGCGACGGAGCGAACGTCGCGAACGGGTCGAGGGAGCCGACGTCGCAAATGGGGCGACGGAGCGAACGTCGCGAACGGGTTGAGGAAGCCGACGTCGCGAATGGCGCGACGGAGCGAACGTCGCGAACGGCGCCGCGATGTCGCGAATGGGTTCGACAGGCGCGCCGGTGCGACGATTGCGAACCGCGCCGCGAAGCGACGGACGGCTCGGAGCGTAGGGCGGGGGCTTGTCCCCCGCATCCCCGCGCGGCGCCCGCCGGGTACACGAGTGGCAACACCGGATGCCATGCACACCATCGTCTCCCGCCGCGCTCCCCTGCGTCTTCGGCCTGACGTCTACGCCGATGTCAACGCGGTCTGTTCGGTCACGGTCGCCGTGAAGGGGCGCGTCCCAGTGTTCGCGGACCCGGCGGTTGCGCAAGCGGTTGCCGACACGCTTCGGGACCACGCCCGACACACCGGCGTGATCGTCGCCGCGCACTGCGTGATGCCTGATCACGTTCATCTCGTGGTGTCCCCGTCGGAGCGATGCGACGTCATCACCTTCGTGGGCCAGTTCAAGAACCTCGCGCAGCGGGCGGCCTGGAGACTCGGCGTCGCCGGTGCGTTCTGGCAGCCGCGCTTCTGGGATCACTTCGTCCGAAACAACGAGGACCTCGACAGTCCCATTCGATGCGTGCTCGAGAATCCGGTGCGCGCCGGGATCGTCGACGCCGCCGAGGACTACGCGTTCTCCGGGGTCGGCGGCGGCGTCGTGGCGCAAAAGGCGGGGGGCAAGCCCCCGCCCTACGGCTCGTCGACATAGCCGACGTCGCGAACGGCTCGAGGATTTCCGCGGAGTGCCCCCTTGAACGCGTGACGCGAGCAGAGCCGGGGTCGCCGGCCCAGGCGTGCGCGGTCCGTGGAGCACCGTGCGACGGCGAGGGCTCGCGTGTTTCGCGGAAGGAGCGCCGCCGGCGGGGACGGCGGCGAGGTCCTTCCCCGCAGGGCGCCCGCCACCGGCACCTTGCAGCTGCTTGCGCCCAATCTCGGCGCGAAGAGAACCTGGGCGCCCGAGGGGAAGGGCCTCGTCGCCGGACCAGGCGGCGCGGCCCGTGGAGAAGAGGGCGAAGCGGAGACGGGGACGGGGGCGAGGTCCGCCCGAGGGGAAGGGCCTCGTCGCCGGATTAGGCGGCGCGGCCCGTGCCTCTCGGGGTCAACGCGCGCCGACGCCCCGACCCGTGAACGTCTGAAGCGCCGGCGGCAAGTGTCCCACATCGTCGAACGACACGAGGCTCGGCGTCCCGTCGGGCCACACAGCGACCACGGTCAGGGAGCAGTTGCCGATGTCGAGCAGCGGCCACAGCTTGGTGTCCGCGCCGAGCGTGCGCAGGAGCTCCCAGCGGATGACGTTTCCGTGCGAGACGAGGACGTCGTGGGTGTCGTGCGCCGGCGTGGCGTTGAAGTAGCGCACCCACTGAAGCGCCCGCGCCCGGTCGCACGCGGCTGCCCGCTCGGGTCCCTCGCGCGCGAGCAGGCCGGCGTCGACGGACGTCGGCGAGCACTCGTTGAGGGACGCGTCTCGCGAAGGCGTCATGTGCATCACCGCGCCCATGTCGTCCGCGGTTTGTTTGGCGCGCAACAGCTCGCTGCTGATCAGGCGATCGAAGTGCACGTGCAGCTCCGACAGGCGCCGGCCGGTGAGCTTCGCCTGCTCGTGACCGCGCTGGTTGAGCCCGTTGGCGACGCGGTCGTCGTGGGCTTTCGGATCGCGGTCGTAGCTGCCGTGGCGGACGAGGTAGATGAAGTGAACGCCGTGGCCCGGCGGCGGCGGGCCGGCGCGGCCAGCGACGCCGAAGGCGAGGACGAGCGAGAGCAGGAACATCGGCTTCACCGGCACCTCCGCGCGACACGATACAGCCGGTGTCGCTCCTCGGAGCGCCCTCGCTTGCGCGGCGGACGCCGCTGTAGACTGGCCGCCCACGCACGGGGTCCGCGATCGCACCGCCTCTTCCATCCCGCGCCGGGTCCGACGTCGAAGTCCATCTCGTCAATGGGCTCGTGGTCACCGGCAAGCTCGACGCCTTCTCGCCCACGCAAGGGACGCTCTCGCTGACGTCGGCGGACGGCACGCGGGAAGAGCCGAGCGACGCGGTCGCGTGGATCGCGTTTCGCACGGCGGCGGCGGCGCCGGCGGCCGGGGCCGAGGGCTTCCGCGTCCACGTCGCCGGCGGCCCGGTGCTCAACGTGCGCGTGCGCCCCGACGACGTGCGCTCCGAGCTCGGCTTCTACGCGGCCCCGGCGGGCAAGGACGACAAGGTGGCGGAGCTCTTCGTCTATGCCCACGCGGTCAACGGCACCGAGCGCGACGTGCCGCTCGGCGCCATGTTGATCGCCGAGGGCCTGCTCGACCCCGATGCGGTCTCGCGCGGCGTGGCGGCGCAGTCGAACGGGCGGCGGCTGCCGATCGGCGAGATCCTGGTGTCGATGAAGCGCGTCGACGCCGAGGCCGTGGAGAGCGCGCTGGCGACGCAACGGCACTCGAAGCTCCGCCTCGGCGACGTGCTCGTCGAAGCCGGCTTCGCGTCGGCGGCGGACATCGAGCTCGCCATGGCCGAGCAGCGGCGCCGGCAGGGGAAGCGCCTCGGCGAGGTGCTCGTGGAGATCGGCATCCTGAGCGAGCAGGACCTCGCGCGCGCGCTCGCGGCCAAGTTCCAGTTGCCGCTGGTGAACCTCGACGAGGTGGAGGTCAACGCGTCCGCGCTCGCGGAGGTGCCGGCGGAGATCGTGGGCAAGTACGGCGTGTTGCCCATCGACGTCGACGCCAAGGTGCTGACGGTGGCCATCGCCGACCCGCTCGCCACCGACGCCATCGACATGCTGCGCTTTCAGTGCCGCCGCCGTGTGCGCGTGGTGCTCGCGACCCAGTCGCAGTTGCGCTCGGCCCTGGAGGACGCGCACTACACGCGCGCGCTCCTGGTGGCGCAGCCGCCGTCGACGCCGGCGCCGGTGGTGCACGCCGGCTACGACTACCGCGACGACGACGTCGTCCGCATGGTCAACCAGCTCATCCTCAGCTCCGCGCAGCGCGGGGCCTCCGACATCCACATCGAGCCCCACGGCGACGATCGCCCCGTGCGCGTCCGCGTGCGCATCGACGGGCGCTGCGTCAACGCGCCGGACATCCCCGGGCGCCATCGCAGCGCGCTGGTCAACCGCGTGAAGATCCTCGCGAGCCTCGACATCGCCGATCGGCGGCGCCCGCAGGACGGCAAGCTCAAGGTCGTCGGCGACAACAACAAGAGCATCGACATCCGCGTCACCACCGTCCCCACCATCGAGGACAACGAAGACGTCGTGCTCCGCATCCTCACGGCGTCGCGCAGGCTCGGCTTCGAGGACCTGCAGTTGTCGCCGCACAACGCCGACGTCGTGCAGTCGTGGATGCGCCTCGACCACGGGTTGATCCTCTGCGTCGGACCCACCGGCGTCGGCAAGACCACCACCGTGCACGCGATGCTCGGGATGTTGAACACCGACGAGCTCAAGGTCTGGACCGCGGAAGATCCCGTCGAGATCGTCGGCGCCGGCCTGCGCCAGGTGCACGTACAGCCCAAGATCGATCTCACGTTCGCCAACGCGCTCCGCACCTTTTTGCGCGCCGATCCCGACGTCATCATGGTCGGCGAGATGCGCGACCGGGAGACGGCGGCGCTCGCGGTGGAGGCGTCGCTCACGGGCCACCTCGTGCTGTCGACGCTCCACACCAAGAGCGCCGCGGACACCATCGGCCGCCTGCTCGACATGGGGCTCGATCCGCTCACCGTCGCCGACGCTCTGTCGGGGGTGGTGTCGCAGCGCCTGGTGCGCCGGCTGTGCGACACGTGCAAGACCCACGACGTCGCCTCCCGCGACGAGATCGCCTCGCTCGAGCGCGTCTTCGGCGAAGACGTGGTGGCGCAGGCGCGCGCGACCATCGGCGAGCCCGTGCGCCTGTGGCGCGCCTCCGCGTGCGACGCGTGCGCCGGCTCCGGCTACGCCGGGCGCATCGCGTTGACGGAGGTGCTCACCGTCGACGATCGGGTGCGCGCGATGATCGCGCGGCGCGCCACCACCGACGAGCTGCGCGGCGTCGCGCAGGAGGGCTGCGTGAGCCTCAAGGGCGACGGCCTCGCCAAGGCGCTCGCGGGCTACACCGACGTCCTCGAGGTCATCGCCGTCACCGGCGGGTGACGACGTTCAGCCGGCGAAGCGCGGCGCGCCGACCGCGGCGCGAGGTGCCGCGCGCGTCCTACGACGGCGTGCGGCCCTACGCCGCCTGGCTCGCGACCATCGCGCGCAACGCGCTCGTGGACCGCGCGCGCGCCGAGGCCAAGCACAAAAACGTGGCCGGCGTCGACGACCTCGGCGACTTCGCCGACGCCTCGACGCAGGACCCGACGTGGCGCATCGAGCACGAGCAGCTCATGCGCGTGGTGAACCGCGTGCGCGCCGAGCTTGGTGAGCCCGACGCGTCCATCTATCGGCTGCGGGTGGAGCAGGGGATGAGCTTCTCCCAGACCGCCAAGGCCCTGGGGCTCACCGAGGTGGTGACGTTCGGCGAGCTCCAAAGCGACTTCGCCAGGGACAAGGTCCTCGACGCCGACAAGGCGTTCGCCGTGGAGGGCTGGCGCACCGCCGCCACCGTCACCGGCGTCGGCGCAGTGGTGACGGGCGTCGCGGGCGCGGCGCTCTATCTGTGGTCGATGTCGCTCGATCGCGGCGCGCTCGTCGCCGGCCCCCCGAGCCCCAACGGCCCCCCCCGACAAGGCGCGTCCCCGGACGCCGGGGGCCGCCCATGAGAGCCGCGCTCCCTTGCGTCGCCCTGGCCGCGCTGGCCGCGGCCGCGATGCTGACGGCCGCCGGCTGTCCAATCTTGCCGGGGCCCGAGGACCTCGTGTCCACGGCCAACCTGGAGCTCCTCGTCACCGGCGCCGCCCCGGGCGCGCACGTCGACGTTGCCGTCGACGAGCAGAGCGGCGCGGGCGAGGCCGCCGACGACGGCAGCGTCTCGTTCCACTTCTCGCTGCCGGCGGGCGCGCACGCGGGATCGGTGACGGTCTTCGACGTCCATCACCCGGACGTCGCGCTCCGCTGCGCGACCTTCGCGGTCGACGTCGGTGAGGCGCGCGCGACGCTCTCGCTCGACGTGCGCGAGGCCCCGTCGTGCGCGGGCGAAGGCGAGGGAGAGGGCGAGGGCGAGGGCGAGGGCGAAGGCGAAGGCGAAGGCGAGGGCGAGGGCGAGCCCGGGTGCCACAGCGACGGCGACTGCGGCGACGACGGCGCCTCCTGCACCCAGGGCGAGCGCTGCCTGGGCGGCGCGTGCGTCGGCAGCTACGACGGCGGCGCGTGCGGCGTCTGCGACGTCGACTGCGCGTCGACGTGCGGCGACTGCTGCGTGGCGTCCCACGGCGCCTGCCAGGACGCGTGCGGCGTCTGCCTCGCCGACTGCACCGACGACACCTGCGTGTGCGATCACTCCACCTGCGCGCGGCGCGCGTCCGGCGGCACCTCCACCGCCCTGTTCTGCGAAGCGGGCGCGTGCAACGACCTCATCCACGACGTCGCCGACGCCGCGTTCACGTGCGAGCACGCCTCCTCCTGCGCCGTCGACGTCGCGGGCGCGGGCGCCGCGCACGCCACCTGCGCCGACGCCTCGGAGTGCCGGGTGGCGTCGACCACGAGCAGCCACGCCTCGCTCGCGTGCACCGCGTCGTCGTGCGCGCTCGACTGCACCGCTGCCGGCGGCCCCTGCGACGTCGACTGCGGCGACGGCGCGACGTGCGCGCTGTCGAGCGTCGCGCCGCGCGCGGCCTCGCTCACCTGCGGCCCGCACGCTGCGTCGTGCACCGTCACGTGCGACGGGGTCGCGCACGCGTGCGCCGCCGGCGACGTCTGCGCCTGCCCCTGATCGCGCGCCGGGGCTTGGGCAGGCCGTCGTCCCTCGCGCGGCACTTCGGCGCGAGATCCCGGTGCTGCCGTGCTAGGGAGACCGGGTGGGCGAGCGCACGATCCGACGGATGTGTCCAAGCTGCGGCATGGCCGACGCCGTCCCGCCGCAGGAGCTCGTCGACGGCGGCCAGTGCAAGCATTGCCGGGCCTGGCGCAAGACGGTCGCCGAGCCGATCGTCGTCGACAAGAGCGCGCTCGACGCGATCACGGCGTCGCTGCTGGTGCCCGTGCTCGTCGACATCGAGATCTTCGGCACGCCCGAGGAGCACGCGCAGACCGCGCAGCTCGAGCGCGTCGCGAGGAAGCTCGACGGCCGCGGCGTCATCCTGCGCCTCGACGCCGAAGAGCACCGCGAGCTCGCCTGGGGCCTCGGCGTGTCCGAGGTACCGACGATGCTCGTGTTCAAGAAGAAGAACCCGATCTTCACATGGGAGGGCGCAGCCGACGCGGCACTCGTCGAAGAGTGGATGCGCCTGGCCTACCGCATGTGATGGCACGGCTCCTCGAGATCCTCACGCAGGGCGGGCTGGTGACGCCGTCGCAGGCGCGGGACGCCGCGAACCTCCAGGTCATCTACGGCGATCGCATCGGCACCAACCTGCTCGCCTCCGGCGCGCTGCGCGAGACGGCCCTCGCGCGTGCGCTCGGCGCCGTGCACCGGGTGCCGTACGCCGCGGGCAAGGACGCGGACTCGCGGCCCGCCTTCACCCGCGGCATCCATCGCAACGTCGCCCTCGCCTTTCACGCCGTGCCCGCGCGCGTCGACGACGAGCGCGCGCTGGTGTTCATGTGCGACCCGCACGACGCCAACGCGCGCGCGCAGCTCGCCGCGCAGCTCCGGCGCTTTATCGAGCCGGTCATCGTGTGCGAAGCGCGGATGCGCTGGCTGCTGCACAAGTTCTACATGGCGCCCAAGCCGAGCCGCCTGGTCACGCTCGACGACGACGAGCGCGGCCGGCGCCGCCGCATCCGTCCGCGCGCCGAGACGCGCCCGCCGTCGGTGTACGCCACCGGTGACGAGACCACGCTGCCGATGGGGCGGCCCGCGCCGCCGCGCACGGCGTCGTCGTCCGGCGCCCCGCTGTCGTCGTCCGGCGCCCCGCTGTCGTCGTCCGGCGCCCCGCTGTCGTCGTGGCCCTCCTTCCTCGGGCCGCCGCCGTCGGTGGCCGGCTCCACCGAGGGCTTCGTCTTCGACGACCCGACGTCGCCGATGATCCTGCCGCCGGCGCCTGCGACCTGGCCGTCCTTCCTCGGGCCCGAGCCGCGCGACGCGTTCGCCGAGGACGAGGTGGACGAGCTGCTGCTCGTGGAGCTCGAGCCCGTCGACGAGGCGCCGCTCATCACCGGCGTCCTCGTGGAGCCGCCGCGGGACACGTCGCCGCTGTCGTTCGACGAGGCCAAGGCGCTGCTCGCCGGCGCCGAGGATCGCGACGAGATCGCGCTCATCGTCTTGCGCTCCTGTCGCTCGCTGTTTTCCCGCGCCGTGCTCTTGACCGTGCAAGGCCGCACCGCGGTCGGCTGGGACGGCGTCGGCGACGGCGTCGACGCCGTGAAGGAGATCCGCCTGCCGCTCTCGTCGCCGTCGATCTTCAAGCTCGCCCACGACAGCAAGGCGCACTTCCTCGGGCCGCTGCCGAAGGAGAAGGTGAACATCCTGTTTTTGAAGCTCACCGGCGCGCAGATCCCCAAGAGCGCCCTCGTGGTTCCTGTCGTCGTCCGCGGCAGCGTCGTCAACCTCTTGTACTGCGACAACGGCAAGGGCCAGGAGGTCGCCACCGACATCGGCGACATGCTCGTCGTCGCCCAGCACATCAACCGCAGCTACGAGCACCTGCTCGCGCGGTGAGCTCGTCGCGAAGCCGCCGGCGTCGCCGACGTCACCGGAGCTTTGCCCCCGCTCGGCACGACGTCAGGGAGCGGGCACGTACAAGGTGACGCCCCGATGGACGGCGCCGTTGTTGAAGTCGGGCGGGTGCCACTCGACGCGCGCGAGGACGTCGACGTCACCGAAGGTGCGCGTCGTCGTCGAGAAGATCGGGTACGTGTCCGGATCGTGGAGGATCGCGACGGCCCACGTGGTCATCTCGGGCGTGACCTCCGCCTGCTGCATCAAGCGGTAGCCGTCCGGCACGGGAGGGTTGTCGGCGACGTTCGGCGTGGGCGCGCAGCACTCGACGCTCGCGGGCCCCGCGCACAGCCCCGGCGTGGCCGTGTGCGCGCCGAGGGCGGCGCACGCGTCGACGTCGATGCAGACGCCGGGGTTGCCGTTGACGGAACAGGCGACGTCGCCCTCGCCTTCGCCTTCCCCTTCGCCTTCGCCTTCGCCCTCGCCCTCGCCTTCCCCTTCGCCTTCGCCCTCGCCCTCGCCCTCGCCTTCGCCGACCTCGACGCCCGCGTCGGGCGCGTCAACGAAGACCGCCCTCGGCCTGCCGCCGCACGCAGCGACGACGAGGAGACCGAGGGCGGCGAGAGTGCGCATGGCGCGCGAGGGCTCAGCCCTTCTCGATGAGGTTGGTCTGCGGGTCGATCTTCACGCTGCCGGAGCCCTCGAACTGCACGCGCAGCCCCGGGGCGATCTTGAAGCCCCACGCCTCGAGCAGCGGCAGCGGGTTCACGAACTTGGCGTCGCCGGAGGCGGCGAGCTTCTGCAAGCGCCCCGAGATGCCGATGCTGGTGACCACGCCGTCCCTCATGCCGATGTGGCCGTTGAAGACCATGCGCTTGTCGCGAGCCAAAGAAGGGTTCGTGAGGATGCGGTTTTGGAACTTGGGGTCGTCCGAGCGGCGCATGGCCGGCAGCGCGTGGAAGGTGCCGTCGGCGAGGACGGCGAAGTTCGCGTCCCACTTGCAGTAGCCCTCGGACGCCGACATCAGCGCGAACGGCTCGGAGTGGCCAATCTCGTCGTAGTGCTCGACGATGTTGCCCGTGCCCTTCATCTGGCGGTGCTCGTAGGTCGGCACCGTCCACGTCGTCTGCTTGCCCGTGCGCCAATCGGTGCCGCTCTCCTGCTTGGTGCCGGTGAGCACGACCTGGTCGCGCGAGGTCTTCATGTCGTCTTCGATGGCCTTGGGCGTGAGCTCCGTATAGGAAAACGCCATGGGCCCGGTGGCCGGGATGGAGTCCTGCACGCCGTACGGCGACCAGATGCCCGTGAGCGTCCACTGCGTCGGGTCGTGCTCGTCGCGCTCGGCCTTGGCCTCGGATTGCAGCACGTCATAGACGGTGGCGCCGGCCGCGAGCATGCCGTTCATCGCCTTCTTCACGGCCTCGGGGACGACGGAGCCGCCGTAGCTCTTGGTGCTCACGCCCTCCTGGAGGATGGCCTTCTCCTCGGCGGCGAGCCCGGGGGCGCGGCGGTCGACGTAGTCGTTGATGCGCTTGGCCTCGCCGGCGAGGTCGTTGAGCTGCGAGAGCTGCGTGCGGAGGTAGTCGAGCGCCTCCGGCGCCACCGTGTACTCGCCGTTTTTGGGCGAGAGGGCCTTTTCGAGCTCTTTGATCTCGCTCTTCGAGACCGACTTGCCAGCCGCCTGCAGCAAGGCCTTGGCGTCGTCGAGATCGAGCTTCTTGTCGGCGGTGCGCTGGATCCGCGCCTGGGTGATGTCCTTGACGGGCATGAAGACCTCCGCCCCCTCTATCGCCCGCGGGCGGGGTTTGGCGCAATGCGCTGCCGCACACCCGCGCGCGGGCGGTGCTAGCTTCCCCGCCGTGATTCCCGGAGACGTCCTCGCGCGCTGGTCCCGCTTCGCCGGCGGCGCCGCCCGGCCCTTCGGGACGGGCCTGATCAACAAGACGTTCCTGGTCGAAAAGGCCGGTGACCGCGGGATCTTCCAGCGGCTGCACCCGGTGTTCGCGGGGAGCGTCAACGAGGACATCGACGCGGTCACGCGCCACCTGGCCAGCAAAGGCCTGGTGACCACGCGCGTGCTCGCCGCCGACGACGGCGCGTTGTTCGTCGAGCACGAAGGCGAGCTCTGGCGCGCGCTGAGCTTCGTCGACGGCGTGAGCGTCGACCGCGTGGACAGCCCCGCCCGTGCCTTCGCCGGCGCCGCCCTGGTCGGGCGCTTCCACGCCGCGGTCGCCGACCTCGCGTGGGATTACCGCCATGTCCGCGCCGGCGTCCACGACACGCGCGCGCACCTCGAGGCGCTCGCGCGGGCGCTCGAGGCGCACCGCGGTCACCGGCTGTTCTCCGAGGTGGAGCCGCTCGCGCGGGAGCTGCTCGCGTCGCCGCTGCCGGACCTGTCGGCGCTGCCCGAGCGCCACGCCCACGGCGACCTCAAGATCTCGAACGTGCTGTTCGACAAGGGAGGCGCGGGGCTGTGCCTCGTCGACCTCGACACCGTCGGCCGCATGATCTGGCCCTTCGAGATGGGCGACGCGCTGCGCTCGTGGACCAACCCGAGCGGCGAGGACGTCGTCGACGCCGAGGTCGACGTCGCCGTCTTCCGCGCCACCGTCGAGGGCTACGCCTCCACCGCCGCCGCGCTCGTGTCGCCCGCGGAGAAGCGCGCCCTCGTCGAGGGCATGCGCACCATCTGCACCGAGCTCGCCGCGCGCTTCCTCGCCGACGCGCTCGTCGAGAGCTACTTCGGCTTCGACGACAAGCGCTTCGCCACCCGCGGCGAGCACAACCTCCTGCGCGCGCGCGGGCAGTGGGCGCTCGCCCGCTCCGTCGCCGGCAGCCAGGCGGAGCTCGAGCGCATCGTCGCCGCCGCGCTGTGACCTCTCACCCGCGCTCGAGCACCACGAGCTCGACGCGCCGGTTCTTGTCGCGGCTCTTCGCGTCGACGCCGTGCACGAGCGGGCGCGAGCCGCCGTAGCCGACCGCCTCGATGCGCGCCTCGTCGACGCCGTGGGCGACGAGGTAGCGCTTGACCGCCGCCGCGCGCGCCTGGCTCGCGAGCAGGAGCTGCATGCGGCGCGCGCGGCTCGGCTCGGTGTGCGCCTCGACGCGCACCTTCTTGATCTCGCGGTGCGCGCGCAACAACGACGCCACGGCGTCGAGCGCCCGCGCGGCCTCGTCGTCGAGGACGGGCCTGCCGCGGCGGCGGCCCGCGAACGCGATGGGCGCGGCGACGTCGACGCGGCCGCCCGCGAGCGAAGCGGCGACGCCGCCGTCGTCGGGGCAGCCGTCGTCGTCGTCGACGCCGTTGTACGTCTCGGGCGCGCTCGGGCACCGGTCGGCGGCGTCGGCGAGGCCGTCTTCGTCCTCGTCGTCACCGGGGCAGCCGTCGCCGTCGACGACGCCGTCTTTGTCCTCGGCGACGTCGGGGCACGCGTCGTCGGCGTCGGCGATGCCGTCCTGGTCCCTGTCCTCGGCGACGCTGTAGGGGCAGCCGCCACCGTCGACGCGGCCGGGGGAGTCGGCGCACCGGTCGTCGACGTCGGCGACGCCGTCGTGGTCGCCGTCGGGGCAGCCGCGCAGGGCGGCGGGTCCGGCGGCGGCGGGGCAGCGGTCGGCGGCGTCGAGGAGACCGTCGCCGTCACGGTCCGCCGGCGCGGCGACGGCCTCCGCCCGGGGCGCGGGCGGGGAGCGCCCGGGCACGAAGCGGACGCCGGCGAGCGCGCGGGCGAGCGGCGTGCCGGGCGCGCCGACGAGGGTGGTGCCGGCGGCGACGAAGACGTCGAGCGCGCCGAGGTGCGCGGTGACGCCGACGAGCGCCTCGCCGGGGTTGTCGCCCGCGGCAAGCGGCGTCGGGTAGACGACGAGCGCCTGGTTCACCGTGGCGGCGAGCTCGACGGGGCCGAAGCCCCAGGCCGCGCCCGCGCGCAGCGCGATCTCGTCTCCCTGCACGACGTCGCCGAACACCGAGGGCCAGCGCGCGAGGAAGCCGGCGTCGGCGGCGACGCGCAGCGCGCCGAAGCGCAAGGACGCGTCGAGCTCCGGGGTGAGCGTGGGCAGGCCGTCGCCGATGTAGCGGTGGCGCGGGACGCTCGTCGGCAGCGTCACGTGGGCGGCGGCGGCGAGGTCGAAGGACGACGAGCGGACGAGCGCGAGCTTCGGGACGAGGCGCACGTCGTCGAGGCCGAAGGGGGCGATCGGGTCCTTGCCGGCGACGCCGGGGACGACGAGCGGGCCGCTCTGGAACACGACGACCGGGAGCTCGGCGCCGAGGGACACGCCGTCCACGGGCGCCCACGACGCGAGCACGTGCGCGCTCACGCGATCGTCCACCAAAGCGGTGGTGCGGGCGCGGCCGCCCTCGGGCGAAAACGAGACCGTGAGCGGGTCAAGCGCGCCGTTCACGACGAGCGCGGCGTCGACGGCGCCGGCCGCGGGCAGCGCGCCGGACTCCACGTCGAGGACGGCGCCTTCGTCGAGCCCCGGGCGCAGCCGCTCGACGTCGATGGAGCCCGCGCCCTGGCCCGCGAGCGCGTCGAGGACGCCGTCGGCCCGCGCCGGCCCCGCGAGCGCGGCGAGCGACACGACGGTGGCGAGCGTCGCGCCCCTCACGCCAGGCCCCCGTCGTCGTCGGGCGCGGCCTCGTCGTGGCGGGCGCGGCGCCGGCGGCGGCGGAGCATGCGCAACGCGAGCAAGGCGAAGGGCGAGCCGAACAGCCCGGCGCCCGCCGACGCGCAGTTCTGCGTGCCGCCGCCGAGCGCGGCGCGGTCGTCGACCCCGTCGCCGTTTTGGTCGACGAAGCCGTCGGCCCCGGGAGCGCCGTCGGCACCGTCTACACCGGGAGCGCCGTCGGCACCGTCTACACCGGGGGCGCCGTCGACGCCGTCGGCACCGTCTGCGCCGTCGGCACCGGGGGCACCGTCGGCACCGTCTGCGCCGTCGGCACCGGGGGCACCGTCGGCGCCGTTGCACACGAAGGCGCTGCTCGTGACCTCGCCGGCCGAGAGCGCGCCGTCGCCGTCGACGTCGCTGCCGCTGTCGACGCGCACGCCGCCCGCGGGGCAGTCCGCGTCTCCTTCGGGGAGCGGGACGACGTCGACGAGCGCGCCGCCGGGCGCGGGCGGCGGCGTGCTCGGGTCGGCGTCGCACACGTCGGCGATGCCGTCGTTGTCGGCGTCGACGAGCGGCGCCGGGTCGAGCGTGGTGGCGCCCGCGCCGCCGTCGTCGACGTCGGCGCCGTTTTGCGACAGGCCGGCCTCGATCACCGTGTCGGCGCTCGTGCCGCTGATCGACACGGCCGTGTCGAAGCCGTTCAGGCTGCCGCGCAGGAGCGTCCCGGACGAGTCGACGATCGACACGCCGACGCCGCCGGCCGCGCACAGGTCTCCCGCGTCGATCTCCACGTCGCTTGTCGACACGAGCTCGTACGCGACCGCGTACCCGGCGACGACGTTGCCCGTGAGCACCTGGGGGCCCGCGAGCCCCGAGACGCGGATGGCCGTCCCCGCCGCCCGCGTCGACGCCACCGTGTTGCCGTCGACGGCGAGCGCGGCGCCCGGGGCGAGCGACACGTCGACGCCGGCCGACGAGCACTCCGCGAAGACGCTCGTGTCCACCTCGTCGTCACCGCCGACGTCGACGAGCTCGAGGCACGCCGCCGAGCCCGCGAAGCTGCTGTCGGCCACGACGACGTCGCCGCTGCCCGCGGAGAAGCGCGCGCCGGCGGCGGGGAAGCCGGAGACGTCGACGCCCGACAGGAGCACGACGTCGCTCGCGGTGACGTCGACGCCCACGCCGCCGGTGCCGAGCAGCGTGAGGTCGAAGACCGCGAGGCCGTCGGCGCCGGCGGCCACCAGGCCTTGCGCGCCGGCGTTCATGACATTCAGGCCGCCGTCGACGGCGACGTCGGCCGCCTCCACGCGCAAGACAAAGGGAGCCCCCGTGCAATCGAGGTCGGCGGTGTAGTCCACCTCCGTCTCGTCGACGTCGACGACGGTCCCGCACGGGGGATCGACGAGGACCTGCGACTGCGCGGGGACCGCGAGGGCGAAGAAGAGTGCGGGCAGCATGACGGGGGCTACGAGGCCTGCCCCCGGCGGGTTCGCCGCCCGCCGTGCTCGCGGTCACCTCAACGGCGGCGGCGCCCGATGAGCCACAGGCCCGCCAACGCGAGCCCCAGGGAGAGCGGCGACGACGTCGACGAGGGGCCGCACTGGCAACCTCCGGCGTCGCCGCCGCCCTCGCCCTCGCCTTCGCCCTCGCCCTCGCCCTCGCTGCCGTCGTCGACGACGCAGGAGCCGAAGGGCGCGGCGCAGATGGCGGTGTCGCCGCGCGGCAGGCATTGGACGTCGCCGGCGCCGCAGGCGCGGCACGGGGTGCCGGCGGGGCACGCGCTCGGGTCGCAGGTGGGGTTGCCGGCGGGGACGCGGGCGATGCCGAGCGCGGCGCCGACGCGGGTGGAGCACTTGAAGCCGGCGCCGCAGGAGAGCTGTTGGCCGAGCTCGCTGTCCTCGATGGCGCCGTTGCCGTTCTGGTCGAAATTCGGCGACGAACAAAACGCGAAGCAGACGCCGTCGTTGGAGTCCGTCGCGATGCTCACGCAGATGTCGCTGCCCGGCGCGCCGTCGGAGTCGTCGAACATCGACTGGTCGCAGTAGCGGCTGGCGTCGATGACGTTGCAGACGTTGGCCGGGTCGACGGTGTTGCCGTCGAGGGTGTGCTCGTCGGCGGCGGGGACGAGCGTGGCGCAGTGGCTCTCGGGCTTGTTGCAGAACGCGCCGGTGCCGCCGCCCACGAGGTTGAACACGGTGCAGACGAAGCCGCCGCCGGCGTCGCACGCGCCGGGGTCGCCGTCGCAGCGCACCTGGTTGCCCGCGCCGTCGATCTGGATCTCGGGGACACCCTGCACGGGCGCGGGCAGGCACTGCTCGCCGTTTTCACACTGCGGCGCGCCCGGGTCGCACGGCTCCTTGCAGCGCAGCGCGGTGACCTGTTGGTTCGTGATGTCCGCGATGGCGCAGGTGTCGCCCGCGGGGCAGGCGTCGTCGTCGCCGGCGGCCTCGCAGACGATGTCGCGCACGCCGGCGGGCGCGAGGCACGCGATGGCGGTGATGGTGAGGCTCGGCAGCGAGGTCTGCGTGAGGCACGCCGTGGCGTCGGGGCAGCTCACCGCCGGGTCTTCGTCGCGCTCGTCGCTGGTGATGGTGCCGTCGTCGTTGGCGTCGAGGACGCAGGGCACGCGGCAGAAGCCGATGTCGCCGTCGGCGCCCGGGGCCACGCAGACGAGGCCCGCGGCGCAGGTGCCCTGCCCGTTGAAGACGCCGATGTCGACGGCGCAGGCGTCGCCCTCGCCGGCCTCGCCTTCGCCCTCGCCTTCGCCTTCGCCTTCGCCTTCTCCTTCGCCTTCGCCTTCACCTTCGCCTTCGCCTTCGCCTTCGCCTTCTCCTTCTCCTTCTCCTTCGCCTTCGCCTTCGCCTTCACCTTCGCCTTCGCCTTCTCCTTCGCCTTCGCCTTCGCCTTCGCCTTCGCCTTCGCCGGCGCTCGCGGCGGCGACGTCGATGGCGAAGGTGACGGCGGTGGGGCCGTCGCCGGCGGTGTCGTCGGCGGAGAAGGTGGCGGTGAAGCTGCCGGCGTCCCCGGCGGCGGGGGTCCAGGTGAAGCTCTGGGTCACGGCGCCGGCGCCGGTGGCCGCCGGGAAGATCGTGTCGAGCGCGGGCGCCGACGCCGGGGTGGGATCGAGGCCCGTGAGCGTCACCGTGACGTCGGCGCCGTCGGCGTCGGTGGCCGTGACGTCGAAGGTGCACAGCGCGCCCTCGGTGCACGCGATGGGCGACGTCGTCGAAAAGTCGACGGTGGGCGCGGTCTGCGCGCGCGCCGCCGTCGCGAGGGCGAGGAGGGCGGGGACGGCGAGGAGGGAGCGCGGGGAGAGCGTCATGGTGGGCTCCTTTGTACCCCGCGCGGGGCTTCCTGCCACGGACCGGGCGCTCGAGGGCGAGCCCCCTGCTGGGTGCACGACGCTTCGCGCGTCACTCGAGCCGGTACAAGTCCACCGGCGCCCGGCGGCCGCGCACCGGCAAAGATCCCGCCGGCTTCACGTCCTTCACCGGCGCGGTCTTCTCCGCCGCCTCCAGCAGCTCGCGAGAGAACAAGAGCGGCACGCCCTGCTCCTTGGTCATGCTCTCGAGCCGGCTGGCCACGTTCACGACGTCACCGACGATGGTGTACTGCGCGTGGTCCCGCGTCCCGACGTTCCCCGCCACCACCGCGCCGTAGTGCACGCCGACGCCGTGGGCGAGCGGCGGCAGGCCGCGCGTCGCCCGCGCCTGGTTGTGGCGTGCCAACGCCCGCTGCATCCCGCGCGCGGCCTCGAGCGCGCGCCACGCGTCGTCGGCCTTGCCCGCCGGCGCGCCGAACACGGCCATGATGCCGTCGCCGAGGTACTTGTCGACGACGCCGCCCTCGTCGTCGATCACCCGCACCATGTCCTCGAGGTACGCGTTCAATTGGATCACGAGCTCCTCCGGCGGCAGCGACTCCGCCGTCGTCGTGAACCCGCGCAGGTCCGAGAACAACACCGCCACCGGCTGGCGCTGCCCGCCGAGCACGATGTCGTCGCCGGCCAGCGCCTCCGCCGCGACCTCCTTGCCGAGGTACGCCCCGAGCCTCTCCCGCGCCCGCGCCGCGTCGATGGCCCGGCGCGCGCCGCGCAACGCCAGCGCGCGGGCGCGGTCGGCGTAGGCGACGCCGATGAGCGTCGCGGACACCAACAGCCCCACCTCGAAGGTCACGGCGTTGCTGCCGTACGCGAGCCGGTCGGCCCACCACAGCCGGTCGAGCAGCAGGAGCACGGCGAGCCCCGCGGCGTTCAGCGCCGCCGACAGCCACACGAAGCTGCGGTCGAGACGCAGGCCGCTCGCGGCCACCAGCACGCCGATGAAGTGGATGTAGGGCTGCGAGAGCACGCCGCGGTAGTCGGCGCCGGCCCAGATCTCCATCGTCAGGATGATCGCGAAGAACGCCACGGCGTCGACGACGGTGCCGGCGATGCGGGCGAGCAGCGTGTTTCGCCGCGTGGGCTCGAAGCGCGGGATGATCACCGCGGCCACCGTGGACCACGCCGCGGTCAGCGCCAGCAGCGCCATCACCACCGCCGCCTGCGTCTTCTGCGTCGACGTGCCGCCGGCGACGAGCTCGCGCAGCAGGAACAGGCCGCACACGATCGCGCGCACCACCGCGAAGCTCCGGCCGCCCTCGGCGGCGGCGCGCAGCGTGACGTCGTCGAGGATGGCGATGGCGCGCTCGGCGGCGGAGCCGGTGGAGGCGCGCGCGCGCCAACGCGCGTCGGTGCTCTCGGGTGCGGGCCGTTTCTGCGGGGACATGATCAGTGGATGGCCGGCCGCAACGGCAGCCGCGCGAGCACGTCGGCCTCGAGGGACGCGAAGAACGCCAGGCGCTCGTCGACGGGCGCGGTGCGCGCGGCCAGGTCGACGAAGAGGGCGTGGTGGTTGGCCTCCTCGCGCCACAGATCGTCGTACAGCGCGGCGAGCGCGCCGTCGCCGCGGGCGGCGAAGCCGTCGCGCAGGAGCTTGAGGCGCTCGCAGGACCGGGCCTCGATGAAGGCGCACACAAGCAAGCGATCCACGCGCTGCCCCTCCACGCCCGGGCGCGTGGCGCCGAGGAGCGCGTGGACGTAGGCGTCGCGCTCGGGGTGGCCGAGGGAGAAGCCGCGGGCGAGGCAGACCTCGACCATCCGCGCAAAGTGCGCGGACTCGTCGCGGGCGAGCGCCGAGAGGGCGCGCACGAGGACGGGGTCGTCGGGGTACTTGGAGACGAAGGAGAGCGCCGTGACCGCGGCCTTGTGCTCGCAGTGGGCGTGATCGACCAGCAGGCGGCCGACGTCGGCGAGGGCGACGTCGACGTAGCGCGGATCGGTCTCTGAGGCGAGTCGCAGCATGTGAGATGCGTCGCCATCGTACACGGTCTGTCGGCCAATCGAGCCTCGCCGGTGCCCGGGAAATCGGCGGCGCCGGGGGGCGGGTGCTAGGCTCGCGGTGGCGATGTCGCGCGTGGCCACTGCCGAGGAGGATGATCCGGAGGCGTTCCCACGCGCCTTCGGCCAGTACCTGCTCCTCGAAAATTTCGCGCGCGGCGGCATGGGCGAGGTCTACCTCGCCAAGATCGGCGGCATCGCCGGGCTCGAGCGCACCTGCGTGTTGAAGAAGCTGCGCGCCGAGCTCACGCGCGACCGCGAGTACGTCACCCGCTTCATCGACGAGGCGCGCGTCGTCGTCACGCTCAACCACGCGAACATCTGCCACGTCTTCGACGTCGGCCGCGTCGGCGAGGAGTACTACCTCGCCATGGAGTACGTCTCCGGCCGCGACGTGCGCACGCTGCAGGACCGCTGCCGCACGCGCGAGATCACGGTGCACCCCGCGTGCGCGCTGCACCTCGTGTGCGAGACGCTCGAGGCGCTCGACTACGCGCACCGCAGGAACCACCCGCTCACGGGCGAGCCGCTCAACCTCGTGCACCGGGACGTCTCGCCGCAAAACGTCCTCGTCAGCTACGAGGGCGAGGTCAAGCTCATCGACTTCGGCCTCGCCGCGTCCAAGCTCAAGGTCGAGCGCACGCAGCCGAACGTCGTCATGGGCAAGATGGCGTACATGGCGCCGGAGCAGGCGCGCGGCAATCCCATCGACTCCCGCGCCGACCTCTTCGCCTGCGGCGTCCTCGCCTACGAGCTGTTGAGCGGCGAGCGCTTCTACGAGGGCATGAGCGCCAACGACATCTGGCAGGTCGCCGGCAAGGGCGGCTTCATGCCGCGCCGCTGGGACACGCTCGACCGGGAGCTCGCCAAGCACATCGGGCGCGCGCTCCACCCCGACCCGCGCAAGCGCTTCGCCACCTGCGGCGACTTCCGCGAGGCGCTCGCGTCGCACCTGCACTGGCGCTTCCCGGGCACCGGCGTGCGCGGCCTGCGCGAGCTCATGGCCCAGGTCTTCGCCGACGAGCTGCGGCGCGAGCGCGAGATGCTCGCCCGCTTCGGCAAGGTCACCGTCGCCGGGTTTCGCACCGAGTTCGAGCAGACGCAGAGCCAGAGCGTGTCCCTGGCCCGCGCCGACGACGAGCCGAGCAGGCGCGCGCAGCTCGTGCGCAACGAGCAGTCGTCGTCGTCGCCGGTGGGGCCGATGCCGCCGCCGTCCAGCGCGCGCGACGTGCACCAGGATCCGACCCGCCTGATGGCCTCGGGGCCCGCGCGCCAGGCCGTCCGGCGCCACGAGGGGCCGGACCGCACCGAGGCCAAGCCCAAGGCCAAGGACACCACCGACGAGGAGAGCGCGCCGCGCGTGGTGAAGCCCGAGCCCGAGGCCACGATGCGCGTCAAGCGCGTTCGGCGCCGGGCCGTCGACGACGACACCTCCCTCGCGCTCGACGAGGACCTCGTCGGCGCGGGCCTCGCGCGCAGCCGCGCCAGCAGCCGCGTCGCCGTCCTCCTCGCGGGGGCCGCCGCCGTCGCTCTCGCCGTCGGCCTCACCTTCGCCCTCAGCCGCGACGACGACGAGACCTCGACCTCCGCCCCGCCCACCGCCTCCGCCCCGCCCACCGCCTCCGCCGCGCCCACCGCCGCGGGGGACCCACCGCCGGCGGCACCCGCGCGCACAAGCGACAGCCCCGCCGCCGACGCCGACGCCGACGCCGCCCCCGCCGCCGGTGCCGGTGACGGTGCTGCTGACGGTGCTGACGGTGACGCCGCCGACGCCGCCGACGCCGCCCCCGCGGCCGGCGTCCACGACGCCACCGCCTCCGCGGCCGGCGCGCACGACGCCGCCGACGCGGAGCCCCCGGCGCAAGGCGACGACCGGGCGCTGCCCCTCGAGCCGGTCCCGCACCCCCCGAAGGCCCCGGCGCACAAGGGCCGGCGCCACGGCACGGGCGCGCCGAAGGACACCCCGCCGGCCGACGAGGTGAAGCCGCCCAAGGCGACGCCGCCGAAGCCGCCGGTGAAGAGCCGCAGCGAGCGGGTGCGCGCCGCCCAGTCCTGCTCGACCTGCGTGATCCGCCTCCAGGAGGACCCGCAGAGCCACCTCGCCGACTACGAGGAGTGCATGGCCACCGTGCCCTCCTGCAAGGCGCTGCTGGATTGAGCGGCGGCGCCCGGCGCGGCGAGGCCGCGCCTGCCGGGCACTACAGGGCGTCGACGAGAAGCGCCACGCAGCCGAGCACGACGAGGCCGCCGCCCACGCCGATGCCGATGGCCGACGCGTCGCCGGCGCTCAGCGGGTCGTGCGCGCCGCTCAACGCCGCGTAGGCGGCGGTGGTGGCGACGATGGCGGCGCCGCCGCCGCCGAGGAGGCCGGCGCCGACCCAGGTGAGCGTGCCGGCCGGTCGCGCCTTGGGCGCCTCGGGCGCCGGCGCGGGCGCGGGCTTGCGCGGCGGCGGTCCGGGGACGGCGACGAGGCGCGTGGCGAGCGCGCGCACCTGCTCCACCGATGTGCCGGCGATGCCGTGCTGGACGACGCTGTCCTCGAACAGCGGCGCGGCGGTCTTCACGTCGAACAGCTGCACGGCCAGGATGTGATCGCGGATGCCGAGGGGGGCCACGCCGACGACCAGCAGGTGCGTCGCGCCGTGGCTCTCGGCGCGCTTGCGCAGGCAGGCGGCGTCGCCGGCGTTGCACAGCGCGAGCTCGTCGCCGCCGGAGGTGGCGGGCAGGAGGTCCCACGCGTCGCGGGCGGCGCGCACGAGCGCGGCGGCGAGATCGCGCTGCACGCCGTCGTTGTCGGAGATGGCGAGCGACACCGCCACCTGCGCGTGCGCCGCCGGCGCGGCGAGCACGGCGACGGCCAGCGCGGCGACGCCGCGGGCCAGGCGCCGCCCGTCGCTCACGCAGGCATCTTCGCGGTGAACAGCGCGAAGGCCGCGCCGGTGGGGTCCTCGAGCACCGCGAAGCGCCCCACGTTCGGGATGTCCATCGGCGAGGTGCGCGCCTGCGCGCCGAGGTGGCGCGCGCGCTCGAACGACTTGTCGACGTTGGCGACCGCGAAGTACGACACCCACCCGGGCGGCACGCCGTCAGGGGCCTTCACGCAGCCGCCGCGCTGCTCTTCGCCCTCGGTGAAGGTGGTGTACGTGCCCATCGCGCCCATGTCCTGCTTCTGCATGCCCCAGCCGAAGACGTCGGCGAAGAAGCGCGCGGAGCCCTCGGGGTCGTCGCTCCACACCTCGTTCCACGCCACCTGGCCGGCCTGCGGCATCGCCCCGTTGCGCGCGCCCATGGCGCCCGCGGACAGCTCGATGGGGGAGATGTGCGCGCCGCGCGGGTCGGCGATGACGGCGAAGCGGCCGATGTTGTCGAGCGGCGTCGGCGGCACGGGGGCGAAGCCGCCGAGCTCCTTGGCGCGACGGACGACCGCATCGAGGTCACCGACCTGCACGTAGGGCATCCAGTGCGACGGGATGCCCTCGGACGACGGCAGCGACACCAGCCCGCCGACCTCGGCGCCGCCGGCCTCGATGCGCTGGGTGACGCCGAGGGGCGCGAGCTCCACCGGGTGCGTCTTCCAGGGGAGGAGCGCCGCGTAGAACGATCGGGCCTTGTCCACGTCGGTGGTCATGAGGTCGTGCCAGACGACCAGGCCGGCCCTCTTGGCCGGCTTGGGCGGCGTGGACGCGGCCTTGGGCGCGGCGGGCCTCGGCGGCGTCGACGGCGCGGCGGCCTTCGGCGGCGTCGACGGCGCGGCGGCCTTCACAGGGGTCTTGGCGGGAGGGGCCTTGGCGGGAGCGGCCTTCGCCGGCTTCTTGGCCGGCGCCGCCTTCTTGGCCGGCTTCGCCGCCACGGCCTTCTTCTTCGCCTTCGCCGGCGCGGGCTTCTTGCTCGCCTTCTTGGCGGCCTTCTTCGCAGGCTTCTTCGACGACGACGACGCCTTCTTCGCAGGCTTGCTCTTCGGCGCCTTCTTCTTCTTCGCTGCCATATGCTTGGACCCCTTCGCTGCGAGGCGGAACGACGGATAAAAGCGCGATCCGCGCGCAACAATCAAGCGCTGTCTTCAACCCGTCCAGGGCAGAGAGTCACCCAGCTTGAGCTTCAAGCGATCATGGATCCAATGTGCGTCCCACCACTCGGCGGGATGAACCGGCAGCCCGTCGACGAGCACCGTGAAGTGGAGGTGATCGCCGCCGGCGAGGCCTGTCGCCCCGGTCCGGCCGATCTCCTGCCCCGCCTTCACCGCCTCGCCGGGCTTGACCTCGATCTGGGACAGGTGCGCGTACAGCGTCATCAGGCCGTAGCCGTGGTCGATGACGACGCAGTTGCCGAAGATGCCGAAGTAGCGCGCCTGGGCCACCACCCCTGAGTTGGACGCGGGCACCGGCGTGTGCTCCACGCTCGCGAGATCGAAGCCGAGGTGGTCCTCGGTGTCGACGTCCTTGCCCTCGTACACGTACGTGCGGCGGTCGGCGAAGCTGCCCTTGACCGCGCCGTTGGGGAACGGCTGGAACGTCGTCGACCACAGGAACTTCTCCTGGCTCTTCTTCGACAGCTCGAGGAGCTCCTGCATGTTCTTTTTCCGGAGCCCGTTGTTGAGCGTGAGGTAGTCGTCGATGAGGACGTCCTTCTTCTGCAATTCCGGCGTGCGCGCGAAGATCTCGCCCGTGACCTTCTTCAAGAACGGGTCGTGGAGCTGGATGGTGTCCTTGCCCATCGAGCGCATCGTGTAGTTCTGGATGAAGGGCTGCTCGGCGCGGTTGCCGATGTCGTCCTCCGCGATCAACAGCACCTTCTCCTTGATCTGCGCCTCGTCGACGCCGTCCCACTCGTAGGGGATGGCGAACAGCGCGAAGTGCTGCGTGGGCCCGGTGCCGCCGGGGAGCACGTGGCCGGGGAAGAACCAGTCGCCCGCCTGCACGCCGTCCTTCACCGCCGTCTGGCTCACCTCGTAGACCACCACCTCGGCGCCGCCCTGCGTCGGGTGGATGAACTGCGACGTGGCCGCCAGCGACGGCGGCGTGAAGCGCACGTCGTAGGGCTTCTCGACGACGACGGGCGCGGGCTTTCGGAGCTTGGTGCCCTTCGCCTGCACGGTGACCGTGACGAGCGCCTTGCCCGGCTTGAGGTCCTTCATCGCCTCCTTGCCCACGACGAAGGTGGCGCCGTTGGGCCCGCTCGCGTCGCCGGCGAGCTCGACGGGGACGCCGTTTACGGCGGCGGTGACGCTCTCGATGCCCTTCACCGGCTCGGTGGCCTTGACGGTGAACGTGGTCTTCTTGCCGATGGCGGGCAGATCGCTCGTGACGTCGACGGACGCGGGCGGCGGCAGGTGGATCTGGCGGTAGAGCATGAAGCCACCCACCGCGATGCCCACCACCACCACGAGGGTGAAGAGCTTCTTGAACGGGCCGGACGAGCGCTTCTGACTGATGAGGGCCATGTTCTCTCTCAGGGTTGGACGGCGATGGGGGTGGGGATGTTGGCGGCGCCGGCGCCGAGGTCGACGCTGTCCACGTCGCTGCCGTCGGTGCGGAAGAGGTGCACGTTTCCTGTCTGGTTGGTGGCGGCGGCGAGGACGAGGCCGGCCTCGGCGCCGCGCGCGATCATGTCCATCTGCTCGGCGAGGCCGACGCCGGAGACGCTCTGCCCCTCGACGAGGGTGCCTGCGCTCACGTCGAAGATCGCCACGCGGTTCTCCTCGTACTGGCTCACCAGCAGGGTGTTGCCGTCGGGCGAGAACATCGCCTCGCTGGCCGCGTTGTAGCCGTGGACGCGGTCGAGCTCGGCCACGGTCTCGGCGGCGCCGTCGACGGCGAGGAGCACGATGTCGCCGCTCTCGCTCGACGCCAGTGAGTTGTCGGGCACGGCCGCGAGCGTGCCGTCGGGGCTGGCGCCGATGCGGGTGGCGCCGACGAAGTCCGAAAAGACGTCGAAGGCGTTTTGCTCGTGGACCACGCCGCCGTCGAGGCCGAGCAGGCGGATGTCGTTTTCGTCGACGGGGTCGAACACCGCCTGGCCGCCGAGGAGCAGCGCGCGGCTGCCCGGGAGGAGCGCGAGGCTGTCGGCGAGGCGGACGCCGTAGAAGGCGCCGGTGTCCTCGCTCAGGGAGCCGTCGCAGCCGATGTCGACGACGTGGACGCCGTCGTCGGTGGTGACGTTCAAGCCGGCGACGTAGGCGCGGCGGCCGGTCGCGTCGATGCGCAGGTCGCCGTAGTCGGCGGCGTGCAGGTCGATCTCGTCGACGACGCTGACGTCCCCGGCGTTCTTCACCTGCACGCTCGCGAGGTGCCCGTCGGCGCCGAGGACGAGCGCGAGCGCGCCCGAGGGCACGAAGGCGATGCGCGCGGGGGCCTGGTGGACGTCGAGGCGGACGCCGTCGTCGCTGAGGGTCTCGCCGTCGAGGGTGAGCGAGCGGATCTCGGTGCCCGGCGTGCTCGGGTCCTCGGTGAAGGTGTGGCCGACGAGGACCACCCGCGCCTTGTCGGGGTCGCCGGCGTCGGCGAGGTCGCAGCCCTCGCCCTCGCCCTCGCCCTCGCCCTCGCCCTCGCCCTCGCCCTCACCCTCGCCCTCGCCCTCGCCCTCGCCTTCGCCCCCGGCCGCGGGCGGGGGGCAGCCCGCGCCCAGGAGCCCGAGCAGCCCGAAGAGCGCCAGGGCGCCCAGGGCGGGGACGGCTTCGTGGAAGGCGGGGCGCGGGCTCGGCATCGTGGGCCGCATTCGCACGCGATGCCGCCCGTCGCAAATCCGGGCTTGACGCGGCGCCGCGGCCGGCCCTATGCTGGAGTTGAGAAGCATTCTCATTATCAGAACAATGCGGAATCGAGGCGGCGATGCGGGCAACGGTGGCGGCGGCGGTGATCGCGGTGTTGGCGGGGGCGGGGGCGACGCGGGCGAGCGAGCGGCACTTCACCTATGTGCAGGAGAGCAACGTGCTGAGCCCCGGCTTGCTCGAGCTCGAGCCCTGGGTGACCGTTCGTCTCGGCCGCGAGGGCTTCTACTCGGAGTTCGATCACCGCATCGAGCTCGAGGCCGGCATCGTCGACAACGTGCAGGCCTCGCTCTACCTGAACGTCGCCGGGGTCGCCGAGGACATCGGCGTGAAGCGCGCGCTGAGCACGGTGTGGCAGGGCATCTCCGGCGAGGTGAAGTGGAAGCTGATGGACGCCACCGCCGACGCGTTCGGGCTCGCGCTGTACTTCGAGCCGTCGATCGGGCCGGCGTCGGCGGAGCTCGAGGGCAAGGTCATCGTCGACAAGCGCTTCGGCGACTTCCTCGCGGCGGCCAACCTCGTGCTCGCCCACGAGTGGGAGTGGGACCACGCCGACGCGCTCGAAAACGAGAGCGAGATCGAGGCCGTCGGCGGCCTCACCTACTTCATCGTCCCCGAGGTCTCGGCGGGGCTCGAGCTGCGCGACCTCAACGAGATCGAGTGGAAGAGCGACGGGCCCGAGGTGCTGTCGACAATCTTCGCCGGCCCGGTGGTGACGTGGATGGGCCCGCGCTTGTGGATCTCAGCCACGCTGTTGCCGCAGATCGCCGCGCCGCTCGGGGCGACGTCGGGCGCGCAGAACCTCGAGGACCACGAGCGCTTCGAGGGCCGCCTCGTGTTCGGGCTGCACCTGTGAGGACCGCGCTCGCCGCCGTGCTCCTCGCCGCCGCCGCCGGTTGCGCCGGCGCCCTCGTCGTCCCCGACGACGCCGACGTCGGCGCCCTGCGCGCGCGCTTCCCCGGCACCACGCTCGCCGACCTCCAACGCGGCCGCACGCTTTACGTCTCCCGCTGCGCCGCGTGCCACCACCTGCACCTCCCGGCCGAGCGCGCGCCCGACGCGTGGCCGCGCATCGTCGAAAAGATGGCGCCCGACGCGAACCTCTCCGGCACCGACCTCGACGTCGTCGAGCGCTACCTCATGGCCGCTTCCGCGCGCCGCTGACCCCTGCGAGCGCGGGTTGCTCAAGGCGGCGCCCCGCCCGGCGCGATCACGGGGACGCTCCGGCCGCGCCACCAGGTCCGCGCCGCCACCGCGCCGAGCGCGACGAGGCCCGCGGCGCACGCGACGACGACGACGTCACCGGCGGAGGTGGTGGCGGCGGGCGCGCCCGAGACGCGGGCGCGCACGGCGCCCGCGATCAACAACACGGCGCCGAACGCGAAGCCGGCGATGCTGCTCCAGCGCACGCCGCGCTCGCGCTCCTTCTGGCCGTAGGGGTCGTGCGTCTTGCGGTTGAGCACGCCGGCGAGGCTCGCGAAGGCCTGCGCCATCAACGCCACGGCGACGGTGGCGCCGGCGACGCCGAGGTCCGCGCCGACGAAGGCCACCGCCTCGAGGTGCGGCGGCGGCGCGAGCAGCGCGGCCACCCGCGTGTCGGCGCAGGCGCGCTCGACGAGGACGACGCCGCACGGCCACGCGAGGTGCCCGGCGCGCGGCAGCCACGTGAGGACGAAGCGGTCGACGAGGAGCGCGGGCACGAGCGCGGCCGCGGCGACGAGGCCGAGCGTGGCGGCGTCGGAGCCCGACGCGCCCCAGAAGGCGACCGCGCGCCCGGCGGCGCCCGCGACGACGGTGACGGCGAGGCCCAGCGGCAGCGGCAACGAGCGCATCGCCACCAGCGCAGGGACCGCCCAGAGCACGGCCGACCACGACAGGGGCCACGAGCCGCCGGCGGTGGCGGCGAGGACGAAGCCGCTCGTCGTCAGGGCCAGGGCCAGGCGCACCGTGGAGGTCACGGCCGCAACCTGCGCACGCCGGCGCGGAAGCTCAACCCCCCTCGCTTTGGCGCCTCATCACGGCGGCCCCGTGCATCGCGCGCGAGCGACGGACGGCGATGGACGGCGGACGAGAAACCCCTTGCCTGCGGCGGCGGCGTGGCGTCAGCTCACGCGATGAACGACTACGCAGACGTCGACGCCACCACCCTCGCCGAGCGCGTGCGCGCGGGCGATGTCACGCCGGCCGAGCTCGTCGACGACGCCATCGCCGCCGTCGACAAGGTGAACCCGGAGCTGAACGGGCTCATCCACAAGATGTTCGACAAGGCGCGCGCGCAGGCCAGGGGCGCGCTGCCCGACGGGCCCTTTCGCGGCGTGCCGTTCGTCGTCAAGGACCTCGACGGCTTCCTCGCGGACGAGCCCTATACGCAGGCCTGCCGGATGTCCGCCCGCTTCGTGCCCGACCACGACGCCGAGGTCATCGCGCGCATGAAGAGGACGGGCGTCGTCATCATCGGCAAGACCAACTGCCCCGAGCTCGGCCTGCTCGGCGTCACCGAGCCCGAGCTGTGGGGCCCGACGAAGAACCCGTGGAACACCGGGCGCACGCCCGGCGGCTCGTCGGGCGGGACGGCGGCGATGGTGGCGGCGCGCGTGGTGCCCATGGGCCACGGCGGCGACGGCGGCGGCTCCATCCGCATCCCGTCGTCGGCGTGCGGGCTGTTCGGCTTGAAGCCCACGCGCGGCCGAAACCCGCTCGGCCCCGACGTCGGCGAGGGGTGGGGCGGCTACGTGCAGCAGGGCGTCTTGACGAGGAGCGTGCGCGACTGCGCCGCCATGCTCGACGCCACGCAGGGCTACGAGCCGGGCGCGCCGTACGCGGCGCCGCCGCGCGCGCGGCCGTTCGTCGAGGAGGCGAAGACCGCGCCGCGCAAGCTGCGCATCGCGTTTTCGACGTCGTCGCTGCTCGGGCGCGAGACGCACCCCGACTGCGTCGCCGCCGTCAAGGACGCGGCGGCGCTGTGCGACAAGCTCGGCCACGAGGTCTTCGAGCGCGCGCCCGCGCTCGACAAGCAGGCGCTCGTCGCGGCGTACTTCGCGCAGGTCGCGGTGGGCACGGCGGCGGGCATCGACATGACCGCCCGCTGGGTGGGCAGGAAGCCGTCGCCCGACAGCTTCGAGGCCACCACGTGGCTGCTCGGGCAGATCGGCCGCAAGCTCCCCGCCACCGAGCTGCAGCGGTCGCGCGACGCGTGCCAGACCGCGGGCTTCGCCGTCGCGCGCTTCTTCGCCGACGGCGTCGACGTATTCTTGAACCCGACGATGGCGCACCCGCCGTCGGCCATCGGCGAATTGTCCTTGAAGCCGGCGGAGCGGGTGGCGCTCGCGGCGCTGCGCGCGGTGTCGCCCAAGGTCGTCCTCGACAAGCTGCTCGCAGACCTCGGCGCCAACGCCCTCGAAAAGACGCCCAACACGCAGGTGGCGAACATGGTGGGGACGCCGGCGATGAGCGTGCCGCTGTTCTGGACGGCGGCGGGGCTGCCCATCGGCGCGCAGTTCATGGCGCCCTTCGGCGACGAGGCCACGCTCCTGCAGTTGGCGGCGCAGCTCGAACAGGAGCGCCCGTGGGCGCACAAGAAGCCGCGGGTGTGCGCGTGACGGGCGCGTCGTCGACAGCCTCGAGCTGCGGGAGCCGCAGCGCTCCCCCGCAGCGCGCCGCGTGCGGGCGGCGGCGGTGACGGGCGGCGACGGGCGACTGATCGATCCGCCGCGGCGCATCCCGCTGTGGCTGCGGCCGGGGCTGTGGCTCACCAAGCGCATCACCGGCAAGGATCCGCTGCCGGCGCGCCTGCTGGCGCACGCGCCCAAGCTCGCCGCCGGCTACGGCGTCTTCGAGCTGCTGGCGGCGCACGCGCCCAAGGACCTCGACGCGCGCTCGCTTGCCGCCGCGCGCATCGTGGCCAGCGTCGTCGGCGGCTGTCCCTTCTGCATCGACATGAACGCCGCCACCTGGAAGGAAGCGGGCCTCTCGCCCGACGAGCTCCGCCTGCTCCTCGACGAGGGCGCCGACACCTCGGGGCTCGGCGCGCGCGAGCACCTCGCGGCGGTGTACGCGCGCGCGCTGTCGCAGACGCCGGTGGTCGTCGACGACGCGCTGCGGGCGTCGCTCACGTCGACGTTTTCGCCGCGCGAGATCGTGGTGCTCGCCGCCACCGTCGCGCAGGTGAACGCGTGGACGCGCTTCAACCAGGGCCTCGGCGTGCCCGCCGCCGGCTTCTTCGACGAGAGCGCGTGCCCGGTGCGCCTCCCGGCGCCGTGAGTGTTATGACGCGGCGATGACGTCGTCGCGCGGCGAGTGGGGCGCCTTCCTCCCCATCCTCGCCGTGCAGCTCATCGGCGCGCTGGGCTTCTCCATCGCGCTGCCGTTCCTCGTGTACCTCGTCACCGACTTCGGCGGCGCCCCGTGGACCTACGGCTTGCTCGGCGCCACGTATTCGGCGTTTCAGCTCGTGGGCGCGCCGCTGATGGGTCGCTGGTCCGACCGCGTCGGGCGCCGCCGTGTGCTGCTGGTGAGCGAGGGCGGCACCGTGGCGGGGTGGCTGTTGTTCCTCGTCGCGCTCGTCCTGCCGCGCACGGAGCTCGCGCACTTCGCCGGCGCGTCGATCACCTGGCCGCTCATCGTCGTGTTCGCCGCGCGCGCCCTCGACGGGGTCACCGGCGGCAACATCTCGGTGGCGAGCGCGCTCGTCGCCGATCTCACCGTCGGCGACGAGCAGAAGCGGCAGCGCGCCTACGGCCGCATGGGCGTCGCCGCGTCGGTGGGCTTCACCGTCGGCCCGGGCATCGCCGCGCTGCTCGGCGCGCTCGGCTCGGCGTACGTCGCGCCGGTGCTCGCCGCCACCGTCATGTCCGCCGTCGCCGCCGCGCTGTGCCTGACGCTGCGCGATCCGGACAAGCGCGCCGCGCCCCGCGCGCGGGTGTCGACGAGCGTGCTCCTCCGGCAACGCTCCACCTTCACCGCGCCCGTGCGGCGCATGCTCGCCGGCACGTTCCTCTTGTTCCTCGCGTTCAACATCTTCTACGCGGTGTTCCCCGTGCACGCGCAGGGCCCGCTCGGCTTCAGCGCAGGCAAGATGGGCGCGTTCTTCACGGTGTTGTCCGTGGCGCTCGTCGTGGCGGAGGGGCCCGTGCTGACGGCGGCGAGCCGGCGGGTCCGCCCCGGGCGCCTGTTCGCCGGCGGCATGGTGCTGCTCGCGCTGTCGTTCGTCGCCTTCACGCGCGCGGAGCCGGTGCCGCTGTTCGGCGGCGCCATGTTGTTCGCGCTCGGCAACGGGCTGTCGTGGCCGACCTTCCAGGCGCGCATCGCCGCCGTGGCCGGCGCCGAGGACCAGGGCACGGTGCAGGGCGCCGCCGGCAGCGCCGGCAGCCTCGCGAGCATCGTCGGGCTCGTCGGCGGCGGCGTCTTGTACGGCGCCGCCGGCACCTGGCTCTTCGTCGCCGCGGGCGCGCTCTTCCTCGCGCTCGGCGTCGCGTCGCGCGCCTTCTTCCCGCGCGCGGCGGCGCCCGCGGACGCGTCGACGCAAACAGGCGTGGACGAGCCGGCTTAGAGCGCTCGTGTCGCGCCGCGGGAGCGGGCGGGCCACCCGCCGGCCCAGGCCGGCGATCGGTGGCTTCTCGTCGAGGATCGAGTGGGGCGACCGACGGGGCTCGAACCCGCGACTCCCGGAATCACAATCCAGTGCTCTACCAACTGAGCTACGGTCGCCACAGCTCGACGAGGCCCTTCCTTATCCGGTCGCGTCGCGCGCTCGTCAAGGCATTCCCCGCACACCGGCGCCACACGTGACCCCCGGCGCAACGGATCTTGCGCGCGGGGGCCAAGCCCGCACGAACCCAAGGAGGGCGCATGCGTTGGCTCGTGCTCATGCTCATGCTCGTCGCCGGCACCGCCGGCTGCGGCGAAGACCCCAGGCAGGCCGTGGAGGACGCGATAGCGCGTCGACCTCGAGCCGCTCGAGCGCAACGGCCGGTGGCGATCATCGCGCCGTCGACGCGGGCGCGGGCGCGCGCATTCACGTCGAGGCGCGCGGATCCGAAACGGTTCGACGCCGCGCGTCGTCGTCGTGCTCGAGGGGCGCCGGAGCTCGCTGCGCTACGGGCGCACGATGCAGTCCTCGATGAGCGCGAAGAAGACGTCGCCGGCGGCGGGCGCGTCGATGCGCACGTAGCGCCAGCCGACGTGAGCGTTGCAGGAGCCGCAGTGCGCGTAGATCCACGCGGTGCCCGGGAACCATGACGTCTCCGCGTCGGGCACGCCCTCCACGCGGGCCCCGGGGACGTCCCGGAAGCACACGACGTGGAAGATGATCCCCGAGGGGTTCATGAACACGTGCGCGTGGCGCCCCGCGACAGCGACCGCCTCTGCCTCGGTGGTCAGGCCATGGCCGCAGCGGGCGCAGCGCACCGCGGGCTCTGCCTCGTCGACGACGTCGGAGCGGGGGGCGGTCGCGTCGAGCGCCATGACGCCACCATCGCGCAGCCGCGCGCTGCCGTCACCCGCGGGGACACGGAGCCCGCCGACGCCCCTGGCCCGGTCGCGATCGGCGTGACATGCCGTCGGCATGAGCGCGCCGAACGACAAGAGCGTCCCGTGGGTGGCGCTCGTGCAGTCGCAGAAGGGACGCAGCAAGCTGCACGCAAAGCTCGCGCGCACCATGATGCGCACCGTCGATCGCTGGCGGCTCGTCGAGCCCGGCGACCACATCATGGTCGCCGTCTCCGGCGGCAAGGACAGCTACGCCCTCGTGGATTTGTTGTGGGAGGCCCGCAAGCGCGCGCCGTTCTCCTTCGACGTCACCGCCGTCCACCTCGACCAGGTGCAGCCCGGCTACGACGGCCGCTCCCTCGTCGAGTGGCTGCGCAACGCCGGCGTGCCCTTCGAGATCTTGCGCGAGGACACCTACTCCATCGTGAAGGAGAAGACACACGAGGGGCAGGCGTACTGCTTCATGTGCGCGCGCCTGCGCCGCGGCATCCTCTACTCGGCGGCGCAGCGCCTCGGCTGCAACAAGCTCGCGCTCGGGCACCACCGCGACGACGCCCTCGAGACGCTCCTCATGAACCTCTGCTACGCGGGCAAGCTGCAGGCGATGCCGGCGCGCTACACCACCGACGACGGCGCGCTCGACGTCATCCGCCCCCTCGTCGACGCGGCCGAGGCCGACCTGCGCGCGTTCTCCGCCGAGCGCGGCTATCCCATCCTGCCGTGCAACCTGTGCGGCTCCCAGGACGGGCTCAAGCGCGACGCCATGGCCGCGCTGCTGGACTCGCTCGAGGCGCAGATCCCCGATGTCCGCGCCGTCATGCACCACGCCATCGGCAACGTGCGCCCCACGCACCTGCTCGACCCGGAGGTGCGCGCGGCCTGGGACGCCCGCGATCCCGGCATCCGCCCCAGCGCGCCGTCGACGACGGGCCCGCGCAAGATGACCGGCGCCGTCGTCGCGTCGTCCTCGCCGCTGCGCATCCTCGACGAGGACGCGGGCTGAGCGCGGCGCGCTTTTCTCGGGCGGGGGCTCAGCCCCGCGTCAATAGTTCGGGTCCCAGTCGGACGCCGGCAGGATCTTCCAACCCGAGTCGTAGCTCTTGGTGTGCACGCGCAGCACGCGCAGCGGCCACAGGCGCGAGCGCTTGCCGTTCTCCTTCTCCTCGATGGTGAAGCGGTGCAGCTCGAGGGTGTAGTTGCCCTGCTTGCCGAGCTTCTTCACCTCTTTGCGCCACGGGTTCTCCGGGTGCCAGAACACGTCCTTGTCGATGCGGGCGACGTAGGCGAACAGCGGGTAGTCGTCCTGGAACTTCACCGCCTGCGCGCGCGTGGGACCGAGCACCTTGTTGGCCTGCTCCTGCGTGAGCTCGAGGTTCTCGCCCTCCTTCACGACGACCGTGTTGAGGGTCTCGGCGCCGACCTTGTCGACGAGCCACATGGCCTTCACGGCGCCAGCGATGGGCTTTTCCTCCACGCGGGCGGCGTCGCGCTTGACGATGGTCCAGTTGGGGATGCTGAAGTCCTGCGCCGTGAGCGTGATGCCGCCGAGGAGGTAGTTGCGCGCGTCGACGGCGCCCTTGCCCTTGCCGGCGAGCGCGTTCAGGTACGCCTCGGCCACCTTGCGCGGATCGTCGAGCGGCCCGGGGCCGTCGATGACGGCGGCGGCCGGCGGCTCTTTCTTCACTTCCCGGGCGGGCCCGGACTTGGCGGCCCCGTGGGTGGGGGCCAACAGCGTGACGACGACGAGCGCGGCAACCGACATGAGGTCTCCTCGGGGCTCCTGGGATGGGACTGCCGACGCTACCATGGCGGCCATGAGCGCTGCGCGCGTGTCCCTGTTGATCGTCGCTGCCGTCTCCGGCTGCGCGACGACGCGGATCGATCCGGGTCTCTACGATCAAAAGACGTTCGCCATCGCCAGCGTATTTGCCCGCAAGGACATCGGCTTCGCCAACGTCGGCGGCCCTCCCTCGCTGTACGGCAACGCCCTCGGCGACGAGGTGCTCGAGATGGAGCTCGGCGAGACCGAGGTGCGCCTCGGCGAGATCTTCGGCGCGCAGATGGTCCCTCCGGGCAAGGCCCTCGACAAGCGCAAGGCCTACGGCAACCTGCCCGAGGTGTCCGACCCGGAGGACTACACGCGGGTCAACGACATGACCGCCGTCGACACCGACGCCGCCACCGCGGCGCCCGCGCTCGGGGCGTTGGCGCAGGCGCTGGGCGTCGACGCCGTCGTCGTGCTCAGCCACGAGTGGACCCTCGCGCGCGACCGCTTCGAGGTCACCGGCGGCGTCACCGCCTACGACCGCTGCTCCGTCGTCGTCGTCGACGCGCGGGGCCGGCGACTGTGGGACGACGACTTCGTCGTGCAGGTGCCCGCCACACAGCTCGACCAGCTCGGCGTCGGCGTCGGGCTCGGCTTCAACGGCGCCACCTGGGCCGACGCGGCGCGCCAGCTCGCTCGACGCACCTCGCGCGCCGCGCTCGACGCTGTCGAGCATCGATACCGGGAAGGGCGGAAGTTGAAGGCGGCCGGTCCGTAGGGCAGCATCGCGAAAGAGGTGCACCCGATGCGGGTCGTGGGCTTCGGCCGAACGGACGTGGGCAAGAAGCGCGGCCACAACGAGGACTATGTGCTCCTCGCGCCGGAGCTCGGCCTGTACATGGTGTGCGACGGCATGGGCGGTCACGCCGCCGGCGAGGTGGCGTCGGAGTGCGCGGCGCAGACGGTGCGCCGCTACATCGAGTCCAACAAGAAGGTCATGGACGCCTACGACGAGAGCGCCCCGGCCCGCGACTCCCTCCTTCGGCTCGTGGACGAGGCCGTGCAGCTCGCCTCGCGCGAGGTCTACGCGCTGGCGACGTCGGAGGCGGGCAAGGCCGGCATGGGCACCACGCTCACCATGATGCTCGTCCTGAAGACGGTCGGCGTCATGGGCCACGTCGGCGACACGCGGCTGTACATGCGGCGCGGGGGTCGGTTGCACCAGCTCTCCGAGGATCACACCTACATCAACGAGATGGTGCGGCGGGGCATGGCCACCACCGACGACCTCAAGAAGGGCCCGTACGCCAACGTCATCACGCGCGCCGTGGGCATCCAGCCCAACGTCCGCGTGGACACGCTGCTGTTCGACCTGCTCGCGGGCGACACGTTCCTCATGTGCTCCGACGGCCTCTCCAAGCACACCGAGGGCCCCGACGAGCTGTCGCGCATGATGGACAACGATCACGCCGAGAGCATTCCGCAGCAGCTCGTCGATATCGCCAACTCCCGCGGCGGCACCGACAACGTCAGCGCCATCATCCTGCGCACCGAGGGGGAAGAGGGCGACGACGCCGTCGACAGGAACCGCACCACCGAGGTCAACCTCAAGCTCGACACGCTCAAGGACATCGCGCTGTTCCGTCACCTGGACATGGGTGAGCTGTGCAAGGTGCTGAACGTCGTGCGCGCGCAGGAGTGCGACAAGGGTGAGGTCGTGCTCCGCGAGGGGGAGCCGGGCGACTCGCTCTACGCCATCCTCGACGGCAAGTTCGTCGTCACGCGCGGCGGCCAGCCCATCGCGTGGCTGGAGGCGGGCACGCACTTCGGCGAGATGGCGCTGTTCAACAACCGTCCCCGCTCGGCCACCATCGAGGCGCTCGAGCGCTCGCGCGTCCTCGTCATGGAGCGCGTGCGCTTCAACGAGCTCATCCGCAAGGAGCCGCAGCTCGGCGTGAAGCTCCTCTGGGCGTTCGCGCAGGTGCTGTCCTTGCGCCTCGACGAGACCAGCGTGCAGCTCTACGGCAGCGTCACCCAGGAGCGCGACACCGACGTCACCATGCCCTTCAAGGGCTGACGGCGCGAGGGGCGCGGCCCCGGCTCACTGCAAAAACGGGCTCGACGTCAGCCAGGCGTCCTGCGGGTAGTACGCGAAGATCAGCGTGCCCTCCTTGACGACGTCGATGACGGCGGCGGAGCGACTCTGAGCGACGGCGAAGCAGCCGTTGCTTCTGCCGAGGTAACCGTTTTGCGCGAGGAAGTCGTCCTCGGCGTAGGTGGCGCCGTGCATGACGATGGCGCGCGAGCGCATGTTGTCGTTGGAGCCCTCGAGGCCGTCGAGGCGCAGCGAGTAGCCGTGGTTGCCCTGGTACGTCTCGGCGGTGCGCGACAAGCCGAGCGAGGTCTGGTTCGAGCCCGGCGTGTTGGAGAAGGCGTCGGCCATGGCGGGGTCGCCGGCGGTGTTGCTGCCGCTGCCGTGGGAGACGTGGTCGTTGATGAGGAGCGCGCCCGTGGCGAGGTCCACGATCCACAGGCGCTTCTCCCAGGACGGCATGGCGAAGTCGATGACGGAGAACACCGTGCTGTCCGTGAGGTCCTGCGCCTTGGCCGCGTTGTAGGCGCGCACCGCGAGCGCGGCGACGTCGGCGGGGACGCCGGCGGCGACGAGGGCGTCGGGGCCGAAGCCGTCGGGGCCTGCGTCGCCGTCGGGGAGGAAGCTGAAGGTGGCGGAGAACGGGCCTTCGCCGTCGGTGCCGTCGGCGCGCACGTAGCTGTCGAGCACCACCCACGCCTCGCCGGCGTCGACGTGGGCCGCCGCGCGCTGGTCGTTGCGCGCGAGGCACGCGGAGGGATCGTCGGCGCTCAGGATGTGGACGTCGACGTCGGTGGGGCCGGCCTCGAGGCCCGCGTCGAGCGCGACGGTGAGGACGCCGGCGGCGGGGACGGCGACGCGGTAGACGAGCTCGGGCCCGGACTCGTCCGTCGACGGCGCGCACGCGTAGCCGTCGAAGCCGGCGGCGCCGTCGACGGTGGTGCCGCTGACGGTGGCGGGCAGCGTGTCGATGCAGGTGACGCCCGCGGGGCAGTCGCTCTGGTCGTCGGGCGGGGTGTCGTCGGGCGGGGTGTCGTCGGGCGGGGTGTCGTCGGGGGGCGCGAGCGTGAGGTGCGCGGAGAACGGCCCGGCGAGCGCGTCGCCGGCGGCGTCGGCCCAGGTGTCGAAGACGACGTAGGCGAAGCCGGGCTCGACGGGCGCCGCGGCGTCGGGGGTGCCCGCGGCGACGCAGGCGGCGGCGTCGAGGGAGCCGAGGATGCGGACGTCGACGTTGACGTCGGCGGCGCCGTCGTCGAGGACCACGGTGAGGACGCCGGCGGCGTCGACGGGGACGCGGTGGATGCGCTCGGGGCCGGTGTCGTCGGCGCCGGGGGCGCAGGCGTAACCCGCGAGGGCGGTGGTGCCGCCGGCGGTGTCCCCGTCGATGACGTCGGGGAGCGTGTCGTGGCAGGTGACGCCTGCGGGGCAGTCTCCGTCGTCCGCGGGCGTCACCGGGACGGCCGGCGGAGTCGGGGCCGGCCCGCACGCGGTGACGGCAGCGAGGACGGCGACGACGGCGAGCGAGCGCATGGCGCGCATGCAAACACAAAGCGCGACGAACCCCAATCGGGCGCCGGCGCGTGCGCACGATCTGAACGTACGGGAACCGCGTGTGTCGCGAGGAGGTTCGCGGGAGGTGCGTCGGGAGGGCGAGCCCCGACGGGTCAGCGCTTCTTGCGGGCGGGCTTCGTCTTGGCCTTCTTGCCGGCCTTCTTGCCGGCCTTCTTGCCGGCCTTCTTGCCGGCCTTCTTGCCGGCGGCCTTCGTGCGCGCCGGCCTCTTCGTCGACGACGGGGCACGGCGGGGCCGGCCCGGCGACAGCGCCACGGGGAGGACGCGCTCGAGGTCGGCCGGGGCGCCGGAGCCACCCAGCAAGGCGTCGAGCTGCTCCGGGGTCATCGCGGTCGGGGCGGCGACGTAGACGCAGCCGGCCACGCCCTCCTTGGGCTCGAGGCAGGACTCGACGACGAGGTCGGCGCCGCCCGCGACGGCGTCGAGGCGCGCGAGCACGTCGCCGGTGGTGGCGCCCTCCCGGGGATACCAGTTGTACACGGCGACCCAGCGGCCCCCGCGCTTCACGACCCGGTCGAAGCGAAGCCCGCCGGCGTCGTCCGCCGACGCCGACACGACGTCGCCGCTGGTGGGCGACATGTGCAGGAAGGGCACGCTCGCGATCTCGTACAGGCCGGCGGCGACGGCGCGGGCCCAGACCTCCTCGATGCCCTCACCGTCGTCGTGCAGCTTGATTTGAACGAAGTCGCTCATGCCTCTCCCGTTTCAGTCCATCGGCGCAGCGGCCGCGCGGAGCGTCTCGTCGATGATCCGCACCGGGACCTCGAGCTTCTTCGCCACGCGCGCCATGGCGTCGCGCTCCACGGGCTCCACCACGCCGTCGGCGGCGGCGATGATGGTCAGGTGCTGCACGAGCTGCGTACGCGCCAGGAGCCCGGCGTCCTCGAGCGCCTCGTCGAGCTTCTTGTCGAGCTCGCTCTCAATCTGCTCGCGCGCCGGCGGCTTGTACATGGCGTCCACACCGAGCAGCGCCGTGAGCGCCTTGAGCTCCTTTTCGTGCAGCTCGCCGTTGGCGTGCGCCACCGCCATGCCCGCGAGGAACAACACGCGGCGCATCAGGTCCGCTTGCGGCGTCTTCTCCTCGAGGTAGCTCGGCTCCATGAGCTCGAGGTCGCGCTCCACGATCGCCTCGGCGTCCTCGATCTTCAAGGCGCCGGTGAGCCCCGAGCGGCCGAGCACCTTCTCGTAGACGTCGGAGCGCGCGTACGCCACGAGCGCGCGCACGCGCAGCGGGCCGTACGGGTGGGTGGAGAAGCACTCGAGCGTGTCGTCGTCGTCGCGCGGCTTCTGGCGCGCTACCGGCGAGCTCGCCAGCGCGTCCACCTGGGACGTGTAGCTCGTCAGGTCGTCGCCGACCTCGGCGCGCGACAAGCCCGACGACAGCTTGAGGAACGACGACGCCGCAGCGTTGAGGTCGCGGGCGCAGGCGAGGCCGGCGCGATCGGCGGAGACCTCGGCGGAGCGACACCACAGATACAGCTCGATGGAGCAGGCGCGCGAGACCAGCGGCCCCGCGAGGTCCTCGATGGTGGCCGTGAGCGGCATCGGCAAAGAGAGGTGGTCGAAGACCGCGTGGCCCATCTCGTGGCCGATGACGAAGCGCAGCTCGGCGGGCGTGAACCCCTCGACGAGCCGCGAGGTGAGCCCCAGCGCCAGCGGCCCCACCTCCTGCTTCATGATGAAGGCGCCGTACATCGGGTCCGGCTTGATGTAGACCTCGAACGGCTCGTCGAAGCCGAGCACGTCGCGGCACTGGTCGATGGCCGAGGCGACGTCGGGCGCCATGGAGCGCGTCATGCGCAACGCACCCGTGAGCAGCCGGCGACGGCCGTAGAAGCCGTAGCCGCTGGTCTCCTCGTCGATCTTCTTGTGCGCCCGCTTGACGCCGTCGTCCGCTTCGAGCTTCTCGCGCAACGTCGAGTCACGCCGCGCCTGGATGAGGGTCTTTTCGATGCTCATGATCTCTTCTCTTCGTCGTCGGACGCGGCCGACCCGGGCGCGCCGTCATGGCGCGACCGGGCCGTCCGCAGCGAAGCGGGGGACGAGCCCCCGCCCTACGAAACGCCCTACGAAGCGTACTTGTAGCCCATGACCTCGATGATCTTCTGCGCGGTGTCGTCGTCGATGCCCAGCAGACGCTGGTAGGTCTCGAGCATGGCGTCCTCGGACTCGTCGATGTCACCCGACGACATCGCGATGTCGACGGCGAGCACGTAGAGCTTCTTCTTGAGCGCCGGCGTCGACAGCTCGCCGATGGCCTTCACGGACTCCTTGAGACCGCCGGCCTTGTTCACGATGCGCAGGCCCTGGTCGACGAGCTCGTTCCAGTCCTTGCCGTTGAACTCGGGCAGCGTGTTGTAGAGCGCCAGCACCAGCGAGCGCTCCTGATCGTCGATGGTGCCGTCGGCGCCGGCCATGAGGAGCATCCCGTGCACGAGCAGGACGTCGTCGGTCGGCTTCTTCTGCGGCTGGGTGCCGCCCATGAGACGTGACAACAGACCCATGATGTACCTCTCTTTCTGATGTGCGGTTCAGACCGCGTACTTGACCCCGAGGACCTCGATGACCTTCTGGGCGAAGGTGTCGTCGACGCCGAGGAGGCGCTGCATGGTCTCGAGGAGCTTGTCCTCGGACTCGTCGATGTCGCCCGACGCCATGGCGATGTCGGCGGCGAGCACGAAGCACTTCTGCTTGATGGCCCCGCTCTCGATGTCGCCGAGGGCCGCGATGCTGTTCTTCAGGTTGCCGTGCTTGGCCACGACGCGGTTGGCGTCGCTGAGGAGCTGGTCGAAGGACTTGCCCTTGAACTCCGGAAGCGTGTCGAAGAACGCCTGCACCGTGGACAGCTCCTTCTGGTCGATGGTGCCGTCGGCGCCGGCCATGAGGAGCATGCCGTGCAGGAGGAGGACGTCGTCGGTGGCCTTCTTGGCCGGCTGCGATCCGGTGAGACGCGAAAGGAGACCCATGGTGTTTTCCTCTGAAAGCCCGTGATTGAGCGGGCGGAACGTAGGCCCGCCGCAGGGCCGGGATCAAGCCGGTCGACCCTCGTCGCGCCCGCGGGATCGTGTCCCGCGTCATCATGCGTGCGCAGCGTGCGCTCCGAGGAGGCCGGGCCCCGGTCCGGGCCGCCCGTGCCCCGGCTCCCGGACATCGTTAGCATGGCGGCGTGGCAGCCCTCCCCGCCGCCCTGCGGAAGCTCTGGCGCCGGCGCCCCGTGCGCTGGGCCGTCGATCTCGCCCTCGTCGCCGCCGTCTTCCTCGGCGTCTCCGCGTGGCAGTCCCGCCACGCCGTACGCGGCCACGCGCCCGCGTACACGCTGCGCACGCTCGACGGCGCCACCGTCGACGGCGACGATCTGCAGGGGAAGCCGACGGTGCTCGTGTTCTGGGCGCCCTGGTGCACCGTCTGCCGCGCCGAGTCCGGCAACGTCTCCTCGCTGCAGTCGCTCGCCGGCAGCCGCGCCCACGTCGTGTCCATCGCCTCCGACTACGAGCGCGTCGACGACGTCGCCGCGTACGTGAAGAGCCGCGGCGTCGACTACCCCGTGCTCCTCGGCGGCAGACACACCGCCCGTGCGTTCCACGTGAGCGCGTTTCCCACCATCTACTTCCTCGACGAAAACGGCGACGTCCGCCACGCCGTCACCGGCTACACCACCGTCGCCGGCCTGGCCTGGCGCACGTTCCTCTGAGCCACGTCGTCAGCCGCGCTCGCTCAAGATCTTGAGCGCCTCGCTCTTGCGCGAGGACTTGTCGGCGAGCACGTCGGGCGCGATGACGTAGTGCTGCGCGAGCTTGTCGAGGTAGTCGAGCTGGACCTCGGTGCCCGTGGTGACGAAGACGCCGCACAGCGTGGCCTTGGACTTGAGCCCCTCGACGACGCGCGGATCGATCTGGCAGCGGCCGTGCGTGATGAACGTGACCACGACCTCCTTGGGGCTCTCGCGCATGATGCGCGCGAGCTCGCGCTCGAGCTCCGTGAACACGCGCGTGGTGTTGCGGCCGCGCTCGCTGCGGAAGCACAACAGGTACGGGATGCGCAGCCGCGACGACGTCAGCTCCTGGCGCTCGTACAGCCGCGAGTCGAAGAAGCGCAGCCAGACGTCCTCGCCGCGCAGGGTCATCTTCTTGGCCAGCGCGAGCGCCAGGCCGCGCGCGAACACCGTGCGCAGGCCGCGCATGGAGGCGCTCGCGTCGACGAGGATGTAGTGCAGGCGCTCCTTCTGCGTGTCCTGCTTTTCGCGCCCGTAATAAAACAGCTCGTTGTTGGCGAAGCGGCGGTCGAACAGGTCGTCCTCGAACGCCAGCTCGCTCGGCAACAGCGAGTCGAGCGAGCCCTGGGTCTCGATGGAGGCGTAGCCGTCGATGGAGAACGTCTGCACCCCCGAGCTCTTCTTGGTCTCGAGCACGGACGGGATGAGGTCGAGCGAGAAGTTGGCGATGTCGTGTGCGGCGGGCGTGGCGAGGACGCGATAGAGGTCGAGGAGGTCAGCGCCGTCGGCGCCGAGGCCGCCGTCGCCCTTGAACATCTCGAGGAGCTTGAGCGTGTCGAGATCGATCTGCTCGAGCGCCACGCGGATGCGCGTGCGCGCGTCGACCAGCGTGGAGATGACGCCGAGCACCTCCTCGACGAGGCTGGCGTTCACGTAGTGGGCGGGCTCGATCTCCTGATAGGTCTGCACGGTCAGGGGCAGCTTGCGGTTGTGCCCCTTGCGCACCACGGACTGCTGGACGGGCTCGATGACCTTGGCGATGACGGCCGCGAGCAGCTCGTCCTGCAGCCCGCCGGTGGACGCCTTCTGGCACAGCTCGCTGCGCGCGAGGTCGACGAGCAGGTCGCCGTAGCCCTGCAGCTTGCGCTGCGCGGCGGCGTCGAGGCGGAGGGCGCCGCGGTCGACGGCGATGCGCAAGGAGCGCTCGCGCGCCCCGAGCTGGACGCCGCTGCCCACCTGCTGCGTCAGCAACAGACCGAGGTCGTGCACGACGAAGAACGGCAGCCCGAGGCCGAGGCCGTCGAGCAGGTTGTGCCAGTGCGCGGCGCGCACCATGACCATGGGGTTGTCGCCGATGACGCGCGAGAACGTCACCGACGCCAGCTCGCGCTCGACGGCGTGGGGATCGACCTCGAAGACGGTGGCGGCGACCACGATGTCCTCTAGCATGCCGGCGGGGCGCGATCACGCACGACGACGTGCCCGCGCGCGGGCGCGCCGCTACACTCGAGCCCCGTGAGGCTCCTGTTCGTCTGCCTCGGCAACATCTGCCGCTCGCCCACCGCCGAGGGCGTGGTGCGCAAGCTCGCCGCCGACGCCGGCCTCGACGTCGAGGTCGACTCCTGCGGCACCGCCGGCTACCACGTCGGCGAGGCGCCCGACGCGCGCACCATCGCGCACGCGCGGCGCCGCGGCTACGACCTCTCGCGGCTGCGCGCGCGCCAGATGACCGCCGGCGACTTCACGGCGTTCGATCGCATCTACGCGATGGACCACGACAACCTCCGCCGGCTGCGCGGGCTCGCGCCCGACGGGCACGCGCACAAGCTCTCGCTGTTCCTCGACGTCCCCGGCGCCCCCGGCGGCGCCGTCCCCGACCCGTGGGCAGGCGGGCCCGAGGGCTTCGAGCAGGTGCTCGACCTGTGCGAAGCCGGCGCGCGCGCCCTGCTCGCCTCCCTGGCGGGCCCCGGCCCTGGCTGAGCCGTGTACCCGCCGCTCGCCCTGCCCCCTGCCCCGCCCCTCGACGACGATGACGCCGCGCGCGCGTTGCGCCACGCGCTCGACGCCGACAACCCCGAGGCCGAGCGCGTCGGCGCCGTCCACGCCTTGCGCGGCGCGCCCAATCCCTTCGCCGCCGGCCGCGCCCTCGCCGGCACGCTGAACGAGCCGCTGTTGTGGCTCGGCAGCGAGGTGCTCGCGTGCCTCGACCCGCGCATCGCTGTCGGCGTCGACGGGCGCGGGCGCATCACCGCCAGCCCGCGGCCCTTCGACGAGCTCGAGAGCGACGGCGACGGCGAGCGCTTCTGCGCCAATCTCGGCGTGCGCGTCGTCCCCGTCCGGCACGCCCCCCGGCTCGCCGCCGGGCTCCCGGAGGCGCCGGCGTGGCTCACCGCGCCGCCGCACGGCATGGCGTTCCTCGTCGTCCACCGGGGCGCGCGCGCGCCGTCGTCCGTCGCCGTCGTCGGCCCGGCCGGCACCGCGGTCGTCGCGGGGCGCCATCGCGACGTCGAGGTCGTCATCCAGAGCTCCGACGTGGCCCGCCGTCACGCGCGCTTCGTCGTCAACGGCGGAAGGCTCATCGTCGCGGACCTCGGGTCGACCAACGGCACGCAGGTGAACGAGCGGCGCATCCGCGCGCCGGAGGTGTTGCGCGCCGGCGACGTCGTCGCGCCCGGCGCCGGACACACCTTCATCGTCGTCGACACGGTCGTCGGCGTCGACGAGCGCGGGGCGCGGCGGCACGCCAGGCTTCGTGACGGCGCGGGGCCGCTGCCGTTCCCGCGCGGGGCCGTCGACCCGCTCGGCGATCGCCACGTCGTCCACCTCGGCGAGGGCCGCTGCGGCGTGGTGCGCTACAATCCGCCGGCGGCCGTGGAGCTCCCCGCCCCCGGCGGCGAGGCGCTCGGTGTGCGCGTCGTCGACGACGGCCGCAGCGTCGACGTCGGCCTCCGCTAGGCGCGGCGGAGACGTCACGCTTGGCACGGGCGGCCTCAGCTTGTAAGTCCAAGGGACCGTGGCCTCCCTCCCGCCCTTCCTCGACGCGCTCGCGCAAGGCCCCCTGGTCTTCGACGGGGCCATGGGCACGCAGCTGTACGACCGGGGCGGCGCGCTCAACAAGTGCTTCGACGAGATGTGCGTGTCGGCGCCGCACGTGGTGGCGGCGGTGCACCGCGACTACGTCGACGTCGGCGCCGACGTCGTCCAGACCAACACCTACGGCGCCAACCGCTTCGCCCTCGGGCCCCACGGGCTGAGCGAGCGCGTCGCCGAGATCTGCTCGTCGGCGGTGCGCGTGGCGCGCGAGACGGTCCGCGATCGGGCCTGGATCGCCGGCTCCATCGGCCCCACGGGGCTGTTGCCCAAGGACCTCATCCGCAACAAGACGCGCCGCCTCGCGTTCGACGCGCTCCGGGAGCAGGCGCAGGCCCTCGCCGACGGCGGCTGCAATCTGTTGTCGTTCGAGACCTTCGGCTACCTCGGCGAGCTCGAGATCGCGGTGGAGGCCGCGTACGGCGTCGAGGTGCCCATCGTCGCCCAGTGCACCTTCGGCGAGGACCTGCTCACCACCGACGGCGCGTCCCCCGAGGAGGTGGTGGAGCGCCTGGTGGCCCTCGGCGTCGACGTCGTCGGCGCCAATTGCTCGCTCGGACCCGAGCGCATGCTCGCGGTGGCCGAGCAGATGGTGGGCCGCGGGCTCCCCGTGATCTTGCGGCCGAACGCCGGCTACCCGCGCGTCGTCGACGGGCGCTCCATCTACCTGAGCTCGCCCGAGACCTACGGCGTGTGCGCGCGGCGCGCGTTCAAGCTCGGCGTGGCCGCCGTGGGCGGCTGCTGCGGCACGGGGCCCGACCACATCCGCCGCGTGGTGGCGTCGGCGCGCATGCTCGGCGGCGGGCGCTTCCGGCGGCCCACCGTGCAGGCGCGCACCGGCGAGGGGCCCGCGCTGGCCGACAGGGCGGGGCAGGCGCCGGTGCCGCTCGTCGAGCGCAGCGCGTTCGGCAAGAAGATCGCCGAGGGCAAGTTCGTGGTCTCGGTCGAGGTGTCGCCGCCCGCGGGGCTCGATCCGGCGCGCGCGCTCGAGCGCATCAAGCTGCTCGAAGACGGCGGCGTCGACGTCGTCAACATCCCCGACGGCCCGCGCGCCACGGTGCGCATGTCCAACCAGGCGATGGCCCGCTGCGTGCGCGACCGCTTTTCGAAGATCGAGCCGCTCTTGCACGTGTGCGGCCGCGACCGGAACCTGCTCGGGCTGCAGGCGGACCTCATCGGCGCCCACGTCCACGGCATCAAGAACCTCGTCGTCATCACCGGCAATCCGCCCAAGGTCGGCGACTACCCCGACGCCACCGCCGTGTTCGACCTCGACAGCATCGGCATCCTCGGCCTCGCCAACGGCTTGAACCGCGGCCTCGACCCGGCGGGCAAGCCCATGGGAGAGCGCACCCGCTTCGTGCTCGCCACCGGGGCGGAGCCGGCGGCGCTCGACTTCGACCGTGAGATCAAGCGGCTGCACGAAAAGCGCGACGCCGGCGCCGAGCTCGTGCTCACGCAGCCGGTGTTCGACCCGAGCACGCTCGAGCGCTTCCTCGACGCCACGCGCGACCTCGGCCTGCCCATCGTCCTCGGTGTGTTGCCGCTCGCGTCCAGCAGGAACGCCGAGTTCCTGCACGAGAACGTCCCGGGCATGCGCATCCCCGACGAGGTCCGCGCGCGCATGAAGAGCGCGGGCGAGGGCAAGGCGGCGGCGCAGGAGGGCGTGAAGATCGCCGCCGAGGCCCTCGGCGCCTTCAAGAAGCGCGTGCAGGGCGCGTACTTCATGCCGCCCTTCGGCCGCGTCGAGCTCGCCCTCGAGGTCCTCGCCCGCATCTGAGCGCAGTCAAGTGTGACGGCAACCGTCTCCGCCAGCGGGCCGATGCCCGGGCGCGGTCCCTCCGAGGAAGGGCTGATGATCGAGGGGCGCATGCGCTGCGCATGCTGCGCCGCATGGACAAGCGCGCCCCCTCCCTCCGCTCCCCGATCGCTCGCTGCCTGCCGGCCATCGCCGTCGCCGTCGTGGGGCTCGCGCCCGCGTGCGTGAACGAGGTCGACGACGGCGCCGACGGCTTCGAGCCCATCGACCTGCGCGACAACGTCGAGCTGCAGGGCCTGGTGGACTGCACCGAGCGCGGCGACACCGGCTACACGCACGGCAGCTCCTTCGCCATCGACGTCGTCACCGTCGACGGCCGCCCGGTGGAGGTGGCCACGGCCAACGCGTACGTCGCCATGCAGCGCGCGGCCGCCGACGACGGCATCTCGCTGCGGATCGTCAGCGGCTTCCGCACCATGGCGGAGCAGCAGCACCTCTACTCCTGCTACGTGAACTGCAGTTGCAACTCGTGCAACCTCGCGGCGCGCCCGGGCTACAGCAACCACCAAAGCGGCCACGCGCTCGACCTCAACGCGAGCGACTCCGGCGTGTCGTCGTGGCTGTCGCACAACGCGAGCCGCTTCGGCTTCTCGCGCACGGTCCCGTCCGAGAGCTGGCACTACGAGTGGTGGGGGAACGCCGCGGACTTCGCCGGCCCCTGCGGCGTCGCCGTGGACAACGGCGGCGACGTCGCCGCGGACACCTGCGCGCCCCTCGACGCCGGCGGCGGCACCATCGACGACGGCGACAACTGCTTCGAGCCCGGCGGCCCCTCGCAGTACCTGCGCGCGGTGAACGTCGGCAACGACGGCGACCTGCTGTGGACGGGCACCACCAATCACGCGAGCGCCGTGAGCTTCGCGGTGTGGCACCTCGACCTCGCCGAAGCGGGGCAGTACCGCGTGGAGGCGTTCGTGCAGGGGAGCGTGGCGACGTCGACGCAGACGAAGTACGTGGTGGCCCACGCGGGCTCGACGTCGTCGGTGGTGGTGGACCAGACGGGCGCCGATCGCTGGGTGGACCTCGGCACCTTCGACTTCGACGCCGGCGGCGCGCAGCGCGTGCGCGTCGATGACAACACCGGCGAGGCGGGCAGCAGCCACAAGAAGATCGTCTTCGACGCCGTTCGCCTCACGCGCATCGACGGCCAGAGCGTGGACCCGAGCCCGCCTCCGGCGGACCCCTGCCCGTACGTCGAGGTCACCACCAACGGCGGTTCCTTGAACGTGCGGCGCGACCCGAACACGCAGCAGGCCGCCGTCGGCTCCCTCGACGACGGCGTCACCGTGCGCGCGCTGGCGACGGTGAGCGGGCAGAGCGTCGGGGGGAACACCGACTGGCACCGCATCCAGACCGCGAGCCTCACCGGCTACATCTCGGGCGCGTTCGCCACCTGCCGCGACGCCCCCTAGCGTTTCCGCTCGCCGTTCCCCTGCGACGCGCGCCCAACGCGCGCGGCTCAGGCAGCGCGGTGCTATAGGGCGCGCGTGGCCCCCTGGAACGCCTCCGCACGCTTCCCCCGCACCTTCACCGGGCTCGCCGACCTCGCGCGGCTGCCCTGGTTCGAGGTGCGCGACGGCCGGCTCGTCGTCGTCGACCCGTCGGTCGCGCGCGCCGTCGACATGCACACGCACCTGGCGCTCAGCTACATCCGCCCGCCCGTCGTCGACCTCACGGCGCGGCACGCGCAAGTGGAGCACTACCTGCCCGCGGACGCGCCGCTCGACTTCGACGTCTACGTGAACCGCAACTTCCGCCCCGACGACCTGCGCAAGATGAGCCGCGACCTCACCCTCGGCTCGGTGACGAGCGGCGGCATGCGGCGCACGCACACGGTGCCGAACCTGGTGCGTGAGATGGGCGAGCTGTCCATCACGCGCTCGGTGTTGCTGCCCATCGAGTGGCCGCAGCCGCTCTCGGAGAACACACGCAGCTTCGTCCGCGCCGTGAACGACTGCCGCGCCGGCGACAGCATGATCTGCTTCGGCTCCATCCACCCCTATACGCCGCGGATGCGCGCGCAGCTCGACGAGCAGGTGCGCCTCGGCGTGCGCGGCATCAAGGTCCACCCCGCGGTGCAGCTCGTCCGGCCCGACGACCGCCGCGCCATGAAGCTCTACCGGCTCTGCGCCGAGCGCGGGCTGCCCGTGCTCTGGCACTGCGGCCCCGTCGACATCGAGCCGCGCCTCGGCCGCTACCTGTCCCAGGTGCGCCACTACGAGCGCGCCGTCGCCGAGTCCCCGCAGACCACCTTCGTGCTCGGCCACTCGGGCGCGCTGCAGATGGACCGGGCCGTCGAGATCGCCCGGCGCTACCCGAACGTGTGGATGGAGCTGTCGAGCCAGTCGGCGCCGAACATCGACAAGCTCCTCGAGCAGCTCGGCGAGGACCGCCTGCTGTTCGGCTCGGACTGGCCCTTCTATCACCAGGCGATCCCGCTCGCGAAGGTGCTGATGGTCACCGACGGCCACGCCGCCGCCCGCGACAAGCTGCTGTTCGGCAACGCCGCTCGCCTGCTGCGCCTCGCGTGAAGCGCGCTCCGGGCCGGGCAGCGGCGACGGCGCCTCAACAATCACACGGCGCGCAGCGCACGGTGACGTCGATGGACCGGGACCGCAGCTCCTCCTCGAGCGCCGCGGCCTCGGCGTCGCACTCCGCCGGCGGCCGCAGCCGTTCGCACGTGAAGCTCTGGCCGGATCCGCGGCCGCAGGCGCGACCGTCGTCGTCGACGGACGCGGCGGCGGCGGCGACGTCACGCCCGCTCACCTCGAGCACGGGGCAGGGGCACTCGATCGCCGGCGCTCCGCCGCAGGCGAGGGGAGCGCACGGCACGATCACCGCGCCGATGACGAAGGCCACGAGGACGGTCGCGCGCACGATTGCATTCACCTTCGATTCCAAGGGTACCCCGGTGTGGGCGGGCAAAGGGGCGGGGCAAAAACTCTTGCGCTCCCCGTGACGGCGGCGCGCTCGTAGCGTGCCCGCATGAAGCAACACCGCACGACGCAACGCCGCACGAAGCAACACAGCACCACGCCGCACACGCGCAGCTCGCGCGCGCCGTGCGCGCGCCTCGCGCCCGAAGGCTCGCGGGCCCCCCGCACCGCCCGCGCCGGCGTCGCCGCCGTCCTGTCGCTCCTGGTCGTCGGCGCCGCCGCGTGCCGCGACCAGCGCAGCTCGCCGGGCGGGGCGCGGCTCGGCGACGACGACGTGCTCGCCGGCCGCGCGCTCACCGCCGCCGAGGTGGAGCGCGGGTTCTATACGTCGAGCGACGCGGAGCTCACGCCGTTCGCCACGCACCTCGCGACCACCATCGGCGGCTCGCTGCAGCTCTACGGCAACCTCACGGCGTCGGGCGCCGGAGAGATGCTCGACTACAACGCCGTCACGGGCACCTGGTTTCACCCGACGGGCACGACGTTCTCCTTCCCCGTGTCGCAGCTTCGGGACGAGTACGTGGCGCTCTGCTCCGATCCTCTCCTGGGCGGCCAGTTCCCGAAGTACGGGCCCGCGGAGGACCCGTGCAACTTCCTCCACGTCAGCCAGATCATCAACGACGTCATCGACGACGTCACCGTGACCTTGCGCGCGGCCGAGGCGACCGCGCGCTGGGTGTCGCCGAGCCGCCGCCTCTCGTGCCAGGAGCGGCAGTACAACGAGACGGACTCACCCGGGACGTGCACCGGCGGCTGCAGCCCCGGGTTCCGCTGCGACGACGCCACCGACACGTGCGTGTACGGCAACCAGCCCGTTACCTGCGCCGCCGACGCCGACTGCCCCGGCGGCGTCACCTGCGACGTCGGCGCGGGCGTGTGCGCCTTCTGCGCGGCGGACAGCGACTGCAACACCTCCCTCACGGCGGCGGGCGGCGTCTGCGACGGCGCGCGCGGCATCTGCACGCAGACCGTGTGGGACGACTGCTTCGGCGACGCCGACGAAGACGCGCCGGTCATCGAGGTGCGCATCCCCACAGACGTGAACGTCGACCCCGACGACGGCTTCAGCACCCTCGTCGCCACCGTGCTCGTGCACCACCTCGACCTCATCGTGCGCGTGCAGGTCCAGGCCTGCCGCGAGGGGCACGGCTGTCCCCGCGACGCCCGCACCATCTTCGAGGGCTACCGGGGCGCCGGCGGCGACGTCGGCTTCAGCGACGCCAACATGCACGTCACGGCGGTGACCACCGCCGAGAACATCGAGATCGAGGTCATCCCCGGCCTCGGCATGAGCGCGAGCTGCGCCGGCGGCGACTACGCGGGCTGCGCCGGCCTCGACGCGCTCCTGCGCTCGGAGCTGACCGGCGGCGTCACCAGGATCGTGCGGCGCCTCGGCAGCGCGTTCGACTACCTGCTGAGCGCGCCGCCGCTGCCGACGACGCAGTTGACGCGCGCGCAGCTCGACACGTTCATCGACGCGAACCCGATGGGCGGCTTGATCAACGCGCGCGTGCGCGACCAGGTCGCCGCCCACGCGCGCTTGCCCGTGGCGGGCATCGTCGTGCGCCTGCCGGACGGCTCCGTCGGGCCCCTCGGCGGCGCCGACGGCGCGTGGACCAACCGCACCGTCGACGCGCTGGTGAACGGCGCGTCCGTCGTCGGCGCGTCGCTCGACATGCGCGCCTTCGCCGGCGTGTGCGGCGGCGGCTACACGGCCTCGTGCCGCGACGCGGCGACCCCGGACGCGCGCTGCGTGGTGTGCGACACATGCACGACCTTCGCCGGCCTGGATCCGACGGTGGACTCGATCTGCGCGTTCGGCGTCTCCACGCTCACGAGCAGCGACCCGTCGACCGCGAGCTACTTCACGATCCCGCCGTCGCCCGCGCTCGGGTCGCTCCTGGCCGGGACGCCCAACATCGCCGTGGAGCTGCGCCGCGTGTTCTCGCGACCGCTCGACGACTTCGCGCGGCGCACCGGCAGCGCGCCGAAGCTCGTCGACGCCGCGTTCTGCGCCGAGCCGAGCGGACCGCAGGCGGACGCGTGTCTGCCCGGGGTCACCACGCCCGCGCTGTTCCGCATCCTCGCGGACGCCGACCGCGACGGAGTCCCCGATCACCTCGACAACTGCCCCGGCGTCGACAACCCCAATCAGGCGGACAGCGACGGTGACGGGCTCGGCGACGCGTGCGACGGCTGCCCCGGCGTGGCCTCGTCCTCCAACGCGGACAGCGACGGCGACGGCACGCCCGACGCCTGCGACTGCGACGCCGACGGAGACAGTTGCAGAAACCCCGTCATCGACGTCGACGGCGTCGAGCGCTGCGTCGCCGGCGGCCTGTTCGGCGCGTGGGACGAGCACCCGCACACGCCGAGCTGCGATCCCGACTGGGTGCCGCCGCCCGAAGCCGGGCCCGGCCCGGTCTGCCGGCCGCTCGACACCGACGGCGACGGCGCGCCCGACGACTGCGATCCAGACGACGACAACGACGGCGTCCTCGACGGCGACGACAACTGCCGCCTCGTGGCGAACCCCGGTCAGCAGGACGAAAACGGCAACGGCATCGGCGACGCGTGCGACCCCATCTGCGTCGGCGCGGGCCTGCCAATCTGCAGCGGCTCCCCGAGCGTCGTCGGCATCGAGCCCATCGAGACCATCCCGGAGCTCGAGCGGTTCTTCGGTCACGTCCCCGGCTGGCTGCCGACGCCGTGGTGCATCGCCGACGGCCCCGGCTGCGGCATCTGGTGGAGCTTCTTCGACGGCGACCTCGTCGCGCACGCCGGCGACGGCTTCGCCGGGCGCATCAGCGCGAAAGCGCTCGGCCTCGACGAGCTCGGGCTCGACGGCTTCGGCGCGAACGCGCTCTCGGCGCCGCCGACGGCGCTCCTGCCCGACATCGACGGTGACGGCGTCGGCGAGCTCGCGATCGGCGCGCCGGACGCGCTCGGCGGGCGCGGCGCGCTGCTCGTCATCGGGAGCGCGGCGCACGCGCCGCTGCTGACGCTCTCGGGCACGGGCGACGCAGAATCGCTACGGCGCGGCGCTCGCGCTCGTCGGCTCGCTCTTGCACGTCGGCGCCCCTGGCGCGCGCGACGCGCTCGGCAAGGCGACCGGCGCGGTGTTCCAGCTCGACGTGACGTCGATGACGAGCACCGACGCGTTCTTCGGTGACGAGGACGGCGACGGCTTCGGCGCGTCCATCGTGCCGATCAGCGGCGCGGCGGGAGATCCCAACGGGCAGCAGGGGCCGTCGCCGTTCGAGCTCGTCGTCGGCGCGCCGGGCCACGGGCGCGCGTACGGCATGGACATCCACGGCATCCGCACGACGACGTTCGACGGCGCCGGCGCCGTCGGCTTCGGGAGCGTCATCGCCGACGCGCGCGCGTTTTTCCCCGGCGGTGTGCTCATCGGTGCGCCGGACGTCATGAACGGAGACGGCGCGGTCGGGCTGTACGACGCCAACGGCGCGGCGAAGTGGATCCTCTACGGCGAGCCCGGCGCGCGCCTCGGCGCGTCGCTGGTGGGACCCGTCGACTACAACGGGCTCGGCGTCGCGACGGCGATGGTGGGCGCCCCCGGCGAAAAGAACGGCGGCGGGGTCGTGTTCGCGCTCGACGCCGCCGGCGAGCGGGCGCAGGTCGCGCACGGCGGCGCCGGCGCGGAGCTCGGCGCGGCGCTCGCGAGCCCCGGCGACGTCACGGGCGACGGGCGCCCCGACCTGCTCGTCGGCGCGCGGGGCCTGCTGCAGGGCGGCGCGTTGCTCGTGTTCCCGGGCGCGTCGTTGAAGGCGCCGCCGACGGCGGGCTCCTGCATGGACTCGTGCGGCGGCATCGGTGACACGTACACCTGCTGGTGCGACCCGATCTGCGAGAAGTACGGCGACTGCTGCGCCGACCGCGACGAATTCTGTCCCGGCGGCAAGTACCCCGCGGCGACGTGCGACGGATCCTGCGGCGGCGCGTCGCCGCAGGGCTGTTGGTGCGACGACCTGTGCAAGAAGTACGGCGATTGCTGCGCCGACTACCTCGGCTTCTGCGAGGCGCCGCACTGCTCGATCGTCACCGGGAGCTGCGACGTGACGCTCGAAAACGGCTGGGACTCCTGCGCCTGCGACGCCGACTGCGCGCAGCGCGGCGACTGCTGCGACGACGCAGGGAGCTGCGGGTAGGGCCCCGGCGGCGCCGCCGCCCCTCGGGGCGGCGCCGCCCTCCGGCCGGGGCGCTCCCGGTTGCGAACGGCCGGCGCTGATCGGTATGTCGACGGGCCGTGCCCGACGGAAGCGACCCCGACAAGGAGCCCAGGAAGTCCATCCGCGCGCGCATCGCGGCCGGCGTCGTGGTCTTCAAGCAGGTGCCACGCACCTTCGGGGTGCTGTGGCGGGCGGCGCCCGCGCTGACGGTGGTGCTCGCGGTGTCGACGGCGGTGCAGGCGCTCATCCCCGCCGGCATCGCGTGGGTGGCCAAGCTCATCATCGACACCGTCGCCGCCGCCGCCCGCGGCGACCTCGCCGCCCGCGGCCACGTCGTCGACCTCGTCGCGCTGGAGCTGTGCTTCGTCGTCGTCAACATGGCGCTCGGCCGCGGCGCCGAGCTGATGAAGAACCGCATCGGTCAGTCCCTCAAGCGCCTGCTCGCGCGCGAGGTCCTCGAAAAAGCGCTCGCGCTCGAGGTGCGGCACTTCGAAGACAGCGCGCTGTACGACAAGATGCAGAACGCCAGGCGCGAGGCCGACGTGCGGCCGCTGCACCTCGTCACCGGCGCGTTCTCCATCGCCCAGAGCACCATCACGCTGGCGAGCTACGCGGCGCTCCTCGTGTCGCTCGCGCCGTGGAGCCTCGCGGTCCTCGTGGGCGCGGCCATCCCCGGCTTCCTCGCCGAGATGCGCTTCGCCGCGCGTGGCTACCGCGTGCTGTCGTGGCGCGCGCCGGACTCTCGGCGCCTGAACTACCTCGAGTGGATCCTCACGCGGGACAACACCGTCAAGGAGGTGAAGCTCTTCGGCCTCGGCCCGCTCGTGCTCGGGCGTTACTTCAAGCTGTTCGACAAGGTCGTCGACGAGGACCACCGGCTGGCGCGCGCCCGCGCCCTGTGGGGCACGCTCCTCGGCGTGGTCGCCGTCGTCGCCTTCTACGGCTGCTACGCGTGGGTGGCGGGGAGCGCGGCGATGGGCGCGCTCACGCTCGGCGACATGACGCTCTACCTCACGGTGTTTCGCTCGGGGCAGGCGTCGTTTTCGTCGATCCTCAGCTCGATCGGGTCCATGTACGAGGACGCCTTGTTCATGTCGAACCTGTTTTCGTACCTCGACACCCGGGCGGACGGCGAGAGGCCGCGCGCGGCGCCGCCGCACCGGTTGCCCGCGGGGCGCCACGGGCTCGAGCTGAAGAACGTGACCTTCCGCTACCCGGGCACGGAGGCGATCGTCCTCGACGACGTGTCGCTGTCGGTGGCGCCGGGCGAGAAGATCGCGCTCGTGGGCGAAAACGGCTCAGGCAAGACCACGCTGGTGAAGCTGCTGCTGCGGCTGTACGAGCCGACGTCGGGCGAGATCCTCTACGGCGGCGTCGACATCCGCGACCTCGACGTCCAGGACCTGCGCGCCCGCTTCTCGGCGGTGTTCCAGGACTTCGTCCGCTACCAGCTCGCGGTGAAGGAGAACATCGGCGTCGGCGACACGGCGCACCTCACGGAGCTGGACCGCATCGAGCGCGCCGCGGACAAGGGCGGCGCCGTCCCCGTCGTGAACAAGCTGAAGGGCGGCTTCGACGCGATGCTCGGCGGGTGGTTCGAGGAGGGGCAGGAGCTGTCGGGCGGGCAGTGGCAGAAGCTGGCGTTGTCGCGCGCGTTCATGCGCGAGGAGGCCGAGGTGTTGGTGCTCGACGAGCCTTCGGCGGCCATCGACGCCCGCGCGGAGGCGGAGCTGTTCGAGAGGCTGCGCACGCTGGCCGCCGACAAGATCGCGTTTTTGATCTCGCATCGCTTCTCGACGGTGCGCATGGCGGACCGCATCGCCGTCCTCGACCAGGGGAAGATCGTGGAGCTCGGCAGCCACGACGCGCTCGTCGACCAGGGCGGCGTGTACGCACAGCTCTTCCACCTGCAGGCCAAGGGCTACCGCTAGCTGATATGGAGTGACCGCCTGTCAAGCCACGGACGTCGCGGTGATGTTGTTCGGGGGCTCGTCGTCGTCGGTGGCGAGGTCGCTCGCGGAGTCGGAAGGATGGACGAGTCAGGGCGCTTCGACGACGAGTCACGCTGCCGAGCCGCATGACCATGAACCGTCGGGCGGACCGGGCTCTTCCCGCGCGCGCGGCCTACACCGGCGCGCCGTGCCCACCCGCGCGAGGGCATGACGCCCGTCGACGACAGCCGAGCAGGAAGACCAACGTCAGCATCGCGCCGCCGTTCGCCCCCGTGGACGAACAACCGCCCAGGTCGGCGTCGCCGAGCTCCACGCAGACGGGGTCGAGCGCCGCCTCGTTGCCGGAGACGTCGACGGCGCCGGCGGTGAAGCACGCGGTGCGCGGGGCGCCGCCCGTGATGCGGAAGCTCAGCGGCGTGCCGCACGTCGGGCTGCCCCCGCCGAGCGGGAGGAAGCCTTCCTCGCCGCCGTCGACGACCACGTGGAGCACGAGCCCGTTCGCGTCGCTCGCCCGCGGCAGACAGCCGGTCACCGTGTAGCCCGTCGTCGTCGTGAAGGGCCCCGACGCGCCGGCCACGGGCGTGGCGCGGAAGCGCTGGCGGCCGTCGGCGCCGAACACCGGCGGGTCGTCGTCGGGGCCGTCGCCCACGGTCCAGGTGAACACGTCGTTGCAGCCGTCGCAGCTCGGCTGCACCACCACGGCGTCGCCGGGCGCGAGGTCGCCGAGCGCGACGAGCAGCGTGTGGGAAATCGCGGAGCTGTGCTTGTCGACCACGAGGGTCTCGTGGCTGCCGTCGGCGCGCACGCGGTCGAACGACACGTCGCCGCCGTCGGAGAACGCGAGCAGCCGCGCGTTGGTGGGGATGACGACGTCGCGGGCGGGCACCGCGGCGTCGGGGCTCGCGTGCAGCACGGGCTGCATCAGGGCGTCGCTGGCGGCGGGGGCGGCGCGAGCGGCCGCGGCGCCGGCGACGACGGTGAGCAGGGCGAGGGGCACGCGAAACATGCGCCGCGCCGTGCAGGACCGGGACCAGCCCGCCCCGGGCGGCGCCAAGCGCGAGGACGTCCACGGAAATTCGTGGGGCTCTATGATTTCCGGGTGCCGTCCCCCCGCCCCATCGCGGTCGTCGCCGCCGCGCTCGCCGCCGGCTGTCTTTGCGCGCCGGACACCCCGAGCGCCGTCCTCGAGCTGCCCGCGCACCCCGCGGTCGAGCACCAGGACGCCGGCCCCGGCGCGCCCGGCGCCACGTGCGCGAGCGGCGACGGCTGCGCCGCCTGCGAGCTCCTCGACGCCGACTGCCAGGACGGCGCCACCTGCGGCGAGGACGGCCTGTGCACCTCGGGCTGCTTCGAGCCCGACCCCGACTGCAGGCCCGCCCCCGACGGGCTGCACTGCGGCGCCGGCGAGGAGTGCGAGAGCGGCACCTGCACCTTCGTCGACGGAGACACGCTGTGCACGCGGCCGTGCGACGCGAGCGGCGCGTGCCCCGACGGCTTTTCGTGCGTGAGCCCGGCGGACCACGCGCCGCTGTGCCTGCCGTCGCGCTGCTGACGGCCGCTCCCTCCGGTCGCTGATCACACCCGTGAGATCGATCGCGGCGCCGCCGGTCCCTCGAGGCCGGCACGCACAACGTTCAGGGCCTTGAAACTTCTTGGCTTTTCCGCCATCCTCCCCAGGATGTAGGCAACCGGCGCCCCGTTCAGCCGATATCCGGGACACACCGTTTTCGAGGGGTTCAACATGTCTCTGGACGTCGTCACCAAGAAGATCGAGGTGATCACCAGGAAAGAGGTGATCAAGGAAGCCGACATCCAGGAGGTCATCACCGCCGCCGAGCGCTCCCAGAAGGGGCGCCAGGACGGGGTGTCGAACGCAGAGGGCCGCGCCGTCGCCGACCTCTTCCTCCGCGCCAAAACGGGCGCGCCGTCGCCCAGGCTCGCCACGCCCAAGCTCGAGGACGGCGCCGTCAGCAAGCTCAACGCGTTCTTCATGGCCCACCACCTGCCCTACGGGGACAACAAGGGCCCGATGAAGGACCGCATCCTCGCGGCGCTCCACAAGCGCGACGACGACCTGGGCGAAGCCCTGGCGCGCCCGCCGCGCACCGGCAGCCTCCAACCGCTGCGCTTGTCCGCCAAGGGCGAGCCCCAGAAGGACGCCTACGTCGACGTCGTCAAGAAGCAGTTCATCGTGAAGCTCGACGGCCGGTTCTACGGGCCCTTCGGCCTCGACGACTGAATCACGGCGTAGCGCCCACTCACCATCCAGTCCGCGTCCGCCGGCGGACGCTCGATGCCGAGCGCCACCTCCGCCTTGAGCGTGCGCAGCGCGACCACGGGCGCGGGGAAGTCGACGACGCTCGCGAAGGGCGTGTCCACGGGCCACGGCGCGTCGCCGACGAGCCTGCGATAATTGGCGTCGCCTTTGACGACGACGGCGTCGAACGAGGCGAGGGCGTCCGTGAGGTCGGCGGGCATGTCGCGGCGAGAGAGGAAGCCGCTCGACGTCATGTAGGGGTGCGCGAGGAGCTCGCGCGCGGGCAGGCCGAGGGCGGCGCGGGTGCGCTCGACGTCGGCGGGCGTGGCGTCCGACACGAAGAACGGGTGCGCCTTGGCGAAGAGCACCGCCCCGAGCGTGTCGGCGAGCAGCAGGTCGAAGCACAGCTCGGTGCCGGCGTTGTCGAGGAGGATCGCCGTGCGCCCGCCGAGGAGCTCCACGGCCGCGGCGGTGTCGTCGACGAGGAGGTCGCCGGCGTCGCCGCGGTCGCCGTGGGCGAGGCCGGCGGTGTAGCTGAGGTCCGCGCGGTTCCCCCACAGCGCGGCGTGCAGCAGCGCGGGAAGGGGCGGGCGCGCGTCGACGAGGGGGCGGGCGCGGGGCAGGGCGCGCCGCTCCTCGGAGAGCTTGACGGCGAGGAAGGGGTCCTCGCCCGTCTCGAAGAAGCGCACGGCCTCGAGCACGCGCCGGTAGAAGAAGCTCTCGGCGAAGTACCAGGGGACGTCGAGCCAGCTCTTGCCCACGTGCGGCGCGCACGCGACGTCCCAGGCGGCGCGGTCGGGCGTCTCCTCGAGGAGCCCGCGCAGCCGGCCACCCGTGAGCTCCGCGCGCAAGGCGGCGCAGCGGGCGCGGATGTCTTCGTGGAAGGAAGGGTTCTGCGCGACGGTGTCGTCGAGGATCTTGGGGACGCGCACCGCCAACGTGCGGTGCGCGAACGATCCGGCGTCGCCGGTGGACCACGGCCTCACGCCGCCGCCCATGGGCCCGCCGGCGCGGCGCCCCGGAGCGAACGGGGCGGGCGACGCCGGACGGTGCCGAGCATGGGGATCACGACGCTGCGATCACGACGCTGCGATCACGACGCCGGGGGCATCAACACCGCGTCGACGACGTGGATGACGCCGTTGGTCGCGGTGAGGTCGGCCTGGGTGACGTGCGCGCCGCCCACTTCGACCTTGCCGTCCTTGGCGCTCACCGCGAGGTCGGCGCCGCCGAGCGTCTTCTCGGTGGTGGCCGTGCTCAGGTCGGCGGCCATGAGCTTCCCGTCGACGACGTGGTAGTTGAGGATCTTGAGGAGCTCGGCCTGGCCCGCGTCGGTCATCAGCTCGGCGCGCTTCTCCTCCGGGAGCTTGTTGAACGCCTCGTCCGTGGGGGCGAACAGCGTGTACGGCCCGGCGCCCTCGAGCGTCTTGTCGAGGCCCGCCTTCGACAACATCGCCGTGAGCTGCGTGAAGCCCTTGTACGCGGCGAGCTGGTACACGTCCTTCGGCGCGTCGTCGGCGGCCTTCTTGGTCTCCGTCGCCGCGGTCTTCTCGGCGCTGGCGACCTCCTTGTCGGAGACGCCGGCGGTCTTGGCGAGGTTCTTTGCTTGCGCGCAGCCAACGACGGTGAACAGGGCCGCAGCCATCATCAAGGTCTTCGATGTCATGGTTTCTCCTCTTGAAGGGAGCGCCGGGATAACATGAAACCCGAGGCAGTCGTGAAGCTCATCGAGATAGATGCCGGTGACGCGGACGCTCGTGCGGAGCTCGTTCGCTTCGTGAACGCGCACTACAACAGCGAGCTCCCCGTCGACGAAGGGGCGTTCGGCCACACCACCTTCTTCTGGGCCCACGACGACGACGGCGGGCGCGTGGGCTGCACCGGCTATGTCAGAAAAACCGCCTTCCTCGCCGAGAGCGTGAAGACCGTCATCGACCCCGCCCACCGCGGCCGCGGCCTCGGCGCCGCCGTCTCCAAGGCCATCGAGGACGAGGCGCGCCGCCGGGGCTTCAAGAAGCTCATGACCACCATCCTCGTCGACAACCTGCCGATGCTCTTCATCAAGATGAGGCAGGGCTTCCTCATCGAGGGGATGCACCGCGACCACGAAAAGCCCGGCCTGCACGAGTACTCGCTCGGCAAGATGCTGGTCTGAAGGGCGCGCGGGCTGCGGTCTAGGCGCGCGCGTGAGCGGAGCGCGCGACGAGGTCGGCCGCCGCCTCGGGCCAGGTGGGGAAGTGGAACGAAAAGCCGGCGTCGACGAGGCGGCCGGGGACCACGCGACGGCTCTTCAACAACAGCTCGGTCTCGCTGCGCATGAAGAACGCGCCGAGCGAGAGCATCCAGCGCGACGCGGGGAGGCCGATGGGGACGTTCCACGCGGCGCGCAGCGCGAGGTTGAAGTCGCGCTGGGGCAGGGGCGTCGGGGACGCCAGGTTCACCGGGCCGGACAGCTCCTCGTGCGCGACGAGGAAGTCCACGGCGCGGACGACGTCGACGTCGTGGATCCAGCTCACGTATTGGGCGCCGCCCGCAGCGGCGCCCCCGAGGCCAAAGCGCGTGAGCCGCGACATGACGTCGAAGATGCCGCCGGCGTCGGGGCTCATCACCATCGTCGCGCGCAGCGCCACCTTGCGCGTCGACGGTGTCGGCGCGTCCGAGAGCGCCTGCTCCCACGCCTTGGCGACCGCCACGCTGCGCGTCCACTTCTGCGGCGCGCCCCGCGCGCGCTCGGCGTCGCTGCCGCCGATCTCCCCGTGCTCCTCGTCGTTGTCGGCGTCGAAGCGGTGCGCGTAGATCGTCGCCGTCGACATCTGCAGCCACAGCCGCGGCGGCGCCTTCGCCTGCGCCACCGCCTCGCCGACCACGCGCGTCGAGTCCACGCGCGACGACATCATCTGCCGCAGGTTCTCCGCCGTGTAGCGACAGTTCACCGTGCGCCCGGCGAGGTTCACGACGAGGTCGGCGCCGTCGAGCGCGTCGGCCCACGGCCCGAGCGAGCGCCCGTCCCACGCCGGGCTCGTGCGGCGCCCGATGACGACGACGTCGTGGCCGGCGGCGCGCCAGTGCCGCTCGAGCATGCGGCCGAGCTGCCCGGTGCCCCCGGTGAGGACGGCCTTCACGGCTCCACCGTCATGGGTTGTCCAGGAGCAGGACGTCTTCGCCCTCGAAGCGCACGCCCACCGTGCCGACGACGACGGCGCCCCGTGCTTGCGACAGCGCCACCGCCGACACCAGCACCGCGCCCTTGGGCGTGGCGACCAGGCGCGCCCGCGTGGGCGTGGCGACGTCGTCATCGACGGCGGGGCCGAGCCAGAGTGCTTCGCCGACCGCGAGCCGTTCGGCGCGGCGGCCCTGGTCGCGAAAGCGCACGGTCAGCCCGCCGGCGCGCTCGAGGCGTGGCACGAAGCGCACCGTGAGCGTCGTCGCCGCGATGTTGCCGCTGCCGGCGACGTCGATGCGGGTGCCGTTCGTGAGCGCCTTGGGGGCGCCGGGCCGGAGCGCGGCGGCGCCGATGCGCACGTGTCCCTCGGCGTAGACGTCGGCCACGGTGAACCCGTCGCCCTGGCGGCGAAAGCGGAGCTGGCGCTGCGGCATCGGCAGCTTCAGCGCCGCGTCCCGCAGGCTGCCGACGAGCGCCTCGTCGCCGCGCACGCGCAGCGACGCCGCGGGCATCTGCGCGTGCGGCGCACGCTCGATGACGAGGTCGTGGCCGGCCGCGGTCTTCGGCCATTGCAACACCGGCGCCCCCGACGACGGCGCGAGCGCGCCGATCTTTGCGAGCGCCACCACCCGCGCGGCGGCCGCGCTGCCGGCCACTGCGTCGAGCGGCTTGCCTGCCACCGACAAGCGGCCGCGCGCATCGACGAGGACGGCGAGGTCACGCACCGGCTCGCCGCCGGGGACGTCGAGCCCGAGCAGCGCCTCGTGGGCCTCGGACCCGACGACGAGGTCCTCGTTCAACAGCTCGCCGAGGTGCTCCGCCAACGTCCGCCCATCGAGCTTCGTCCACGCGGACGCGCCGCGCAGCTCCCAGAGCGCGCCGATGCGCAGGTCGAGGTCGGCGCCGGGATCGAAGGCCGCGCGGTGCTTTTCGAGGTCGACGGCGCGGGGCGCGACGGGAGCACGCTGGGCGCGCGGATAGACCATCAGCGGGTCACAGACGCATCGGCATCACGACGCACAGGTGGCGCGGCTCGTCGACACCGACCAACAAGCCGGGCGAGAGGTTGTCGATGAGCTTCAAGAGCACGTTTTTGTCGTCGAGCGACTGCAGCGCCTCGAGGAGGTAGCGCGCGTTGAACGCGACCTCGATGGGCTGACCGGCGTACTCGACGGGGACGTCGTCGCTGATGTCGCCGGCGTCGGGGTTGGTGCACGACACGACGAGCTGATCCTTGTTGAGCGCGAGCTTGACCGGCTGCATGCGGTCCGACGCGAGGACACTCACGCGCTTCAAGCTGTCGGCGAGGTCCTGGCGCGCGATGCGCACGATCTTGTCGGCGAGCTTGGGGATGACCTGCTTGTAGTCCGGGAACTGCCCGTCGACGAGGCGCATGCCGAGGAGCGTGAGCCCGCGGCGCAACACAGCGTGGTTGTCCTTGAAGCCGAGCTCCACGGTCTTGTCGCCGTCCTTCTCCGCGGCGGCGTCGCCGAGGATGCGGCGCAGCTCGCCGAGGCCCTTGCGCGGCAGGATGACCGGCGCCTTGAGGTTGAACTGGCTCGCGCCCTCGAAGGTGCGCTCAATCCGCACGAGGCGGTGGCCGTCGGTGGCGACCATGGTGAGCGGGCCCTCGGCGGTCGACGGCGGCTCGAAGAGCACGCCGTTGAGGTTGTAGCGGGTCTCGTCCTGCGACGCCGCGTAGAGGGTCTTGTCGACCATGTCGAGCAGCAGCGTGGTGTCGAGGGAGACGAAGCTGGCCTCGTTGTACGGCGGCAGCGACGGGAACTCGTCCGCCGACAACGCCAACAGCCGCGCGCGCGTGCGCCCGCTCTTCACCTCGACGTGCTGGTTGGGCAAGCGCTTGAGCGTGACGTCGGGCCCGGGGAGCTCGCGCACCATGTCGGCGAGCGCGCGGGCCGGGATGGTGACCGCGCCCGGCGCGATGACCTCGCACGCGCGCTCGGTGCGCACGCCGACGTCGAGGTCGGTGGCGGCCAGCGTGAGGCGCCCGCCCTCTCGCGCGCTCGCGTCGAGCAGCACGTGCGAAAGGATGGGCATGGTGTTCTTGCGCTGGACGACGCCCTGCGCGAGCGCCAGGGCGCGCGACAGCTCGGCGACGGGAATCCGAAGCTCCATGGAGTTACTCCTCGACGGAGACAGCCTCTAGCGGAGCTTTGCGCGCGGCGCAAAGAGGATCGATCCAAGGTTTCAATTGAAGAGTCATCTCCGATCAGCCCTGGGGAATCCGGGGGAAGTCGGGCTCTGCGTCGACGGCGGGTGGAGGGAGGGCGGGGAAAGGCTTGGGGCGGGGGCCTTGCTCCCCCGGGGAAAAAAAGACCGATCGATTGCTCCCCGGCGCCTCCCCGGCCGTCGCTGTGGCGAATGGGGAGAGCCGCGCTTTCCCCAGGCGGGCTGTGGAGAGGCAGATCGTCAAAAACACGCGAGAAAGAGCGCGATGCCCGGGGGCTTCCCCCAAGCATCGGACATCGTCCTACACCTCTTCGTTTCGGCGGCCGGCCTCCCCCGAACCCTGGATCGACGGGCTTGGCGGCCGGACGCGGGTGAGCGGCTGGCACCGGCGTTGCCTTGGGGCCAGGCACGCCCCACGGGGCGAAACCATGGAGACAGACATGAGCGACAAGAAGATGAAGCACCTGTGGATGGTCGAGGACTACCCGCAGCGGGGGGAGCGGCCGGCGGGCAGCTACTGGACGAAGATCGGCGTCGCCTTCGAAAACCGCGACGGCTCCTGGAGCCTCGATCTGAAGGCGTTCCCGCTCAACGGCAGGTTGCAGATGCGCGACCCGGCGCCGCCGCGCGAGCTCGCTCCGGACACGGGCAAGGGCGTCGAGGCGACGGCGTGAAGGCGTTGATCCTCGCGCTGTTGTTCGCGCTGTCGCTGCCGGTGGCGGCGCTCGAGCCGGTCCCCGTCGACCTCAACCGGGCGACGGTGCAGCAGCTCGAGAACCTGCCCGGCATCGGTCCCAAGAAAGCCGAAGCGATCGTGGAGCTGCGCCGAAAGAAGCCGTTCACCCGCGTCACCCAGCTCCTGCTGGTGCGGGGGATCGGAAGGAGGACTCTCGATCGTCTCCGGCCCTACGTGAAGGTGGCGCCGGCGAAGCCGCCGGCGGCGCACCCTTCGCGTTGACCTTCGGGCCCGCTAGACGGCGTGCATGAGAAGCGTCGTGCAGCGGGTCTCGAAAGCGCGGGTGGTCGTCGAGGGGGAGGAGGTCGGCGGCATCGGAGCCGGCCTCCTCGCCCTCGTCGGCGTCATGGACGGCGACGGTGACGACGACGTCGCGTGGCTCGCGCACAAGCTCCGGACGCTCCGGGTCTTCCCGGACGGGGCCGGCAAGATGAACCTCTCCGTCGGCGACGCAGGCGGCGGCTTGCTGGTGGTGTCGCAGTTCACCCTGGCCGCCGACGTCGGGAAGGGCGCGCGGCCCTCGTTCGTGGGCGCGATGCACCCCGACCAGGCCCGGCCGCTCTTCGACAGGCTGCTCGGCGCGCTCGGCGAAGGCGTGGCCACCGGCCGCTTCGGGGCGCACATGGACGTGGAGCTGGTGAACGACGGCCCCGTGACCCTCTGGCTCGACTCGGGGCGGCGATGAGCTTCCGGGGTGTCCTGAGCGACGCGGGTCTGGCGGCGCCGCTCGTGGAGGCGTGCGCGGTCCACTTCGCGTTGCTCCTGCGGTGGAACCGGACCCATAACCTCACGCGCATCACCGACCCGGACGAGGCGGCTCGCAGGCACTACCTCGACTGCCTCGTCCCGTTGCTCGCCTGGGACGCGCCCGCGTCCTTCGCTGACGTCGGCGCGGGCGCCGGCTTCCCCGGGCTGCTGGCGGCACTGGCGTGGCCTGCGGCCGCGGCGACTCTGGTGGAGCCGGCGGCCAAGCGGGCGTCCTTCCTCCGGCTCGCCGCGACGGAGATGGGCGTGGCGGTCGAGGTGCGGCCGCCTGGCGCGGGGGACTTTGCCCGGGTCCTGTCGCGCGCGACATTTCCTCCGGGAGAGCGGCAGGGCCTGGAGGCGTACGCGGCGGCGCGGGCGTCCGTCGCGGTGTGGGGTCACGCCGCCGACCTCGCCGCCTGGCGCGCGGAGCTCTCGGGGTGGAGCCGCGCGTGGACCGCCGGTCTGCGCGATTACCAGGTCCCCGGCCTCGAGCCCCGCGCCCTGCTCGTGGCGGGTTGACGGGCGGTCCCCGGGAAGTCGGGCAGGTCACGCCCCGGCACAGGGGCGCTCGAGGTCCGCGGGCGCCGGTCACGCGCGGCGAGCTTGTCGCGGCGGCGGCCGTGAGCGCGGCGCGCGGTGTGGGGTGCGTCCGAGGTGGCGCCCTGGGCTTGCCCGCCCTCGGCTGCTCGCGGCTCCAGGCGGCCGAAGCGGGCGCCCCGGGCTTGCCCGCCCTCGGCTGCTCATTGGACAACCTCTACGCCGCGGTGACGGGTTGAGCGATCTTCCCGGCGCCGTCTCCCGGGCTTCGTCGGGGAGGGCCGCGCTCGCTTGCCGGTGAACGGCCCCTGTGAGACCCGCCCCCTCGACGAAGCCGGGAGCCTTGAAGCGGCTACAGGACGTTGCGCCCGACGATGTTTGCTGACGACGACGGAGCGCCTGTCAATGAGCAACCGATCAAGGCTCCCAGCCCGGGGGACGGTACCGCAACAAGGAGGTCCGTCGTGTCGTACTTTGCAGGTTTGGATTGGGCGGCGAACGAACACGCCGTCTGCGTCATCGACGACAAGGGCAGCGTCGTGCTCCGCCTCGTCGTCAAGCACACCGAGGAGGGTCTCACCGGCGCTGTGGCGAAGCTCCGTAGGTTCACTGAGGAAGCGCCGCTGCGCATCGCCATCGAGCGGCCGACGGGGCTCGTCGTCGACACGCTGGTCGATGCGGGATTCCACGTCGTGCCGATTCACCCGAACGTCGTGAAAGCGACGCGTCCGCGCTACTCGAGCGTTGGCGCCAAGAGCGACCCCGGCGACAGCTACCTGCTGGCAGACTTGCTGCGCACCGATGGGCATCGCTTCAAGACGCTCACGCCGCTCGGAGACGAGACGAAGGCGCTGCGTGCCCTCGTTCGCGCACGCGGCGACCTCGTTGCCGAGCGGGTTGCACTGGCGAACCAGCTGCGCGCGCTCGTTGAGAGCTTCTGGGCCGGCGCCGCGTGCATCTTCCGCGACATCGACTCGCCCATCGCGCTGGCGTTCCTCGGGAGGTACCCGACACCGCAGCACGCCGAGCGCGTCGGCGAGAAGCGGCTCGAAGCGTTCCTGGCGCGCAACCACTACTCCGGTCGCAGGGACGTCGCCGAGCTCCTGGGCCGCTTGCGAGGTGCGCCCAGCGGCATGACAGCCGCTTGGGCTTCCTGGGATGACGGACCCCCGGGCAGGTCACGCCCCGGCACAGGGGCGCGGGCCCTGGGATCCCGGGCAGGTCACGCCCCGGCACAGGGCGCTCGAGGTCCGCGGGCGCCGGTCACGCGCGGGCAGATGCAGGGGCAGGCGCGCGGCCACCACGTTCACCCCGCGAGGCGCGACCCTGCGAGCGAGCGGAGCTCCATCACGTGGTGAAGGCCACCCACCACGTGGCAGCGGCCGACCGGCTTTCGTGTGCCACGGGCAACGCGCGCTGTGCGCAGCAAGGAAGATGGGGTGGTTTTCACGTGGAACATTCGAGACGAACGCAAAAAAATCGAGTGAAAACAGCGGATTAAAATGCCGACGCCGCGGGTGGTACGAGGTCGGCCCTCGCTCGCGTCGCTGGGGTGTTCCACGTGAAACCCTCGCCCCACGCGCCCCGCCACGTGGCAGCCGTCTCCACTTTGGGCTGGACGTCGATCCCGGCCGAGCGTACAAGGAGCGCCCCGGCAGCAACAGAAGCTCGAATCGCGGGCAAATCGCGGAGGTCCCATGGGTCGCGTGGTCGCCATCGTCAACCAGAAGGGAGGCGTCGGGAAGACCACGACGTCCGTGAACCTCGCCGCGTCCCTCGCCGCGCAAGGCCAGCGCGCCCTCCTCATCGATATGGACCCGCAGGGCAACGCCTGCAGCGGCCTCGGCGTCTTCGCGACCCCCGAAGAGCAGACGCTCTATCATGTCCTCCTCGGGCACGCGTCCCTCGACGACGTCATTCGCCCCACCGATGTCGCCGGGCTCTCCCTCGCCCCCTCCAACACCCAGCTCGTCGGCGCCGAGATCGAGCTGGTCAGCGAGCTGGCCCGGGAGACCCGCTTGAAGCGGGCCCTCGCCAAGGTGCAGGGCTCCTTTGACGTCGTCCTCCTCGACTGCCCGCCCTCCTTGAACCTCCTCACCGTCAACGCGCTTACCGCCGCCGACGCGGTCCTCATCCCGCTCCAGTGCGAGTACTACGCGCTCGAGGGTCTCTCGCACCTCCTCAAGACCATCGAGCTCGTGAAGGGCTCCCTCAACGAGCGGCTCGCCCTCGACGGCATCCTGCTCACCATGTTCGACGCGCGGAACAACCTCAGCCACCAGGTCATCGAGGAGGTGCGGCAGCACTTCCCTGGCCAGGTCTGCGACACCATCATCCCCCGGAACGTCCGCCTCTCGGAGGCGCCGAGCCACGGCAAGCCGGGCTTGCTCTACGACGTCGCCTCCCGTGGGGTGCAGGCGTACATCGCGCTCGCCGAGGAGCTCCTGAAGCGCTGGAAGCTCGAGAAGCCGGCCCGCGCCGCGTGACCGGATGAGGAGACGAACGATGGACAACGCCATGCTCGACAAGCGCCGCGGACTGGGACGAGGTCTCTCCGCGCTGATTCCGCCCAAGCCCGCCGAGGTCGTCGGCGGCCCCACCAAGGGCACGCCCACGCTCCCGATCGAGCAGATTCTTCCGGGAGATGGCCAGCCGCGGCAGCGCTTCGACGACCACCGCCTCGAGGAGCTGTCGGAGTCCATCAAGGCCCACGGCGTCATCCAGCCCATCGTCGTGCGCAAGCGCGGGGCGCAGTATGAAATCATCGCCGGCGAGCGCCGGTGGCGGGCGGCCCAGCGCGCCGGGCTCACCCACATCCCGGCGGTGGTGTCGGACGCGGCCGAACAGGACACGCTCACGCTCGCGCTCGTCGAGAACCTCCAGCGCGAGGACCTGAATCCCATCGAAGAGGCCGAGGCGTTTCACCGGCTCCACGAGGAGCTCGGCTACAGCCAGCAGGAGATCGCCGAGGCCGTCGGCAAGGACCGCACGACCGTCGCGAACTCGCTGCGCCTCTTGAAGCTGCCCGCCGCGGTCCGCGGCCAGGTGCTCGGGGGCGAGCTGACCATGGGGCACGCGCGCGCGCTGCTCGCGCTCGACGACGCCGCCGAGATGGAGAAGCTCGGCCGCGAGGTCGTCGCCAAGAAGTGGAGCGTCCGCCAGACCGAGCGGGCCACGCAGCCGCCGCAGCCGAAGAAGCAAGGCCGCGAGAGCGAGGCCGAGCGGGACGTCCGGCAGCGCCTGCAGCGCGCCCTGGGCACCCGCGTGGACCTCAAGCACACGGCCGGCAAGGGCACCCTCTCGGTGCACTTCGCGAGCTTCGCCGAGCTCGAGTCGCTGATGGAGCGCTTCGGGGCCTGATCAAGCTCGGCCGCTCGCTCCGGTCGCGCGGCCGCTTCCTCCGGTCGCTCTCACGCGCGGCCGCCCCCTCAGCTCCCTCCGGTCGCTGATCGAGATCGGGCTTGTGTGAGGTGAGGCAGATGGCGTACACGAGCGCGGCTCGTCTCGCCGATCGTCGACGTCGCCGAGCCCAACACGTTCGCGCCGGCGGCCCCACGCGGCCGCCCCTTTCGGAGGATCGCCGTGGCCTTGATGCGCAAAGAGGACGTCACCGCTCAAGCGGCCGCCATCGCCGTGGGGCAGACCCACACGATTCTCGGCCCGGAGGCCGCGTTCGACGGCAAGCTCACGTTCCAGGGCGCCGTCCGGATCGACGGCAAGTTCTCCGGCGAGATCGTCACCGACGACGTCCTCGTCGTGGGCGAGAGCGCCGAGGTCACCGCGACCATCCGCGTGGGCTCGTTGATCCTGAACGGGCTCCTGCGCGGCAACGTCCACGCGAAGAAGGCGGTCGAGCTCCACGCGCCCGCCCGCCTCTACGGCGACATCGAGTGCCCGCAGCTCGTCATCCACTCCGGCGTCACCTTCGAGGGCCACTGCAAGATGGAGAACATCGGGCGGTCCGAGAAGGGTCCCGAGATCTTGAAGGCCGTGCCGCCGCCCGCCGACGCCGCGAAGGCCGCGAACCCGCCCGCCAAGACCTGACGCAGGCGACGGGCCCGCGCGGCCGGCGGCCCGCCTCAGGCCCGCCAGGCCAAAACCGAAATCGTCACAGGTGGTCCGCGGCCCAGCGGAGCCAGCCGTCGGCGTCGCCGTCCGGCTCCTGCTCGGCGGCGGCGGACCAGGCCGCGGGGCTCAGGGCGAAGAGCTCGTCGTGGGCGTCCCGGAGGGAGAGCGCCCACGCGGGGGCGCGGACGAGCGCCAGGGCGCGGGCTTCGGGTGACTCCGGGGTCCATGGCGGGGCCGCGAGCGTCGCGGTCAACGCCGCGCCCGGGTCGCCGCCGAGGGCGGGGGCCAGGGCGTCGCGGGCGCCGTCGAGGTCGTCGAGCAAGGCCGCCGCGGCCAGCGCACGGGCGCGGAGCAGGCCCGCGGCGACGGCGACGCGCGCCGCGCGCTCCGCCGTCGCCCGCCCGACCCCGCAGGCGCGGCGCGCCGGGGCCGCAGCGAGCCCCAGGGCCATCGCGAGGCCGGCGGTCTCCGCGCCGCGCAGGCCGCGCCCCGCGGCGAGCGCAACGGCGCCTGCCTCGAGCGTGCGCATGTGGCGGTCGAAGCGCGCGATGCGCGGCGGCTCGAGGAAGGTCGCGGCGTCGCCGTCGTCGACGGCGGCGCCGGCCATGGCCCGCGGCCCGCGCAGCCGGGTGACCTTGCGGCACGGCCGCGCGGCGTCGCGGGCCGCGCGCAGGAGCGCCAGCGTGGAACCCTCGGCGAAGGTCCCTTCGGCGTCGGGGAGATCGAGGGCGCGGGCCAGGGCAGGGGGATCCTCGGGGGCCTCGCCGCCGAGCGTGCCGAGCGCGCCGCGGGCGGCGTCACGAAGGGCCACGGTGTCGGCGAGGAACGCCTCGAGGACGCGCCGCCCCTCGCCCTCGGCGCCGATTCGATAGGTGGTAAACTGATGAAATGAGGACCAGGCGTCGTCGACGCTCGCGCGCAGCGGCTTGTGCGCGCGCCGCTCCTCCTTGCGCTCCAGCAGGCGCTCGGCGTCGTCGAGGCTCAGGCGCGACCCGTCCGCGAGGATGACGGGCGCGCCCTCGGCGGCGAGCGCGGCCTCGACCCTCCCCGGCAGCGCCGCGAGCGCCGGGCCCAGGGCCAGGGCGACGGCGGCGTCGGCGTCGCCGCCGGCGGCGCGGGCGGCGAGCTCCTCTTCGGCGGCCCGGTCGAGCGCTGTCGCGGGGGCGGGCGCGCCGCGCAGCACCGCGAGCACCGTGCGGGCCCACTCGCGGTGGGCGGAGTCGGCGACGCCGGGCTCGCGCGAAGCCACCCTTCAGGTCCCGAAGAAGAGGCGCTGGTGCTCGAGAACGCGGTTGCGCATCTCCGCGGTGCGCGAGGCGATGGTGTCGTCGAGCAACTGTTTCAACTGCGGCTGCCGCTCGAGGATGTCGAGGAGCTCGCGGCGGTCGATCTTGAAGAGGCTCACCTCGCCCATGGCCCGCACGCTCACCGTGCGCGGCGTCCCCTTCAGCGCGGCGATCTCTCCGAAGAACTGCCCCTGGCCGAGCTTGTTGATGAAGATCGGCGTGCCCTTCTGGTCTTGCCGGAACACCTCCACCTCGCCGCGCTTGATGAAGTAGAGGTGGTCGTTGAGGGTGCCCTCTTCGACGACGAGCTGCTCGTCTGCGTAGTCGACGAGCACGCTGCGCTCGAGCAGCGCGCGCCGGTCGTGCGCCTCGAGCAACGAGAACACCGGGCTCTTGGCCATCATCAGCTCGACGACGCGCTCCTTGTAGAACTGCAGGAGCGGCTCGGTGAAGTGCGGGTCCGCCCGGCACAGCTCGTCGACGGCGCCGCGGTCGATCTCGAGGAGCAGCGAGTCCGTGATCGCCTCCACCGTGGCGCTGCGCGGGCGCTCGGCGAGGAAGCTGAACTCGCCGAAGAAGTCGCCGTCGGCGAGGCCGGCCAGATAGACGCGGCTGTTGCGCTCATGGCTGTTCTTCAGCTTGGCGATGGCCGCCTCGACGCTGGTCGCGCCGTCGAAGTCTTCGTCGACGGTGTGGGCGTTGATGTCGCTCTCCGTGCCCGGGCGGCAGTACACCACGAGCCGCCCGCGGCCGACCGCGAACAGGGAATCGCCGGCGTCACCCTCGCGGATGACCACCTCGCCGGGGCGCACCCGACGCACGCGCAGGGCGTTGGCCACGCGCGCGAGCTCGAGCGGGCCGAGGGAGCCGAACAGCGGCGTGGCCATCGCGGGAAAAGGCGCGACCTCGGCGTCGGAGCCGAGGCCCTCGGGGTCGGCGCGCTGCACGATGCGCCAGAAGTCGTGGCGGTCGAACGTCTGCAGGAGCTCGAGCAGCTCCGCGCGGTTGCCGGCGGAGAGGTCGCCGAGCGCGATGAGGTCGATGCGCACCTCGGCGGCGGTGAGGAGCCGCCGCGCGCCGTCGTACGCGCACAGCGCCTGCACCAGCAGCCCCCGGTGCGCGAAGATGGCGGCGGCCGTGCGAGACGCGCTCACGGCGTGCGCCTCGAGGTCGAGCTCCTGGTAGCGCTCGCCGATGGCGACGAGCGTCCACAGATCGGGCTCGGCGTGCAGCTCCTCGAGCAGCCGGTTGAGCTGCTTGTCGTCGGGGGCCTCGATGGCGACGCGATCGGTCTCCCCGCTGTTGGCGCGCACCGCGTTTCGCGACGGGCGCATGCGGGCGGTGTCGTCGTCCCAGGCGAGCTGCGCGAGGGTGCCGGCGAGGTCGGCCTCGGCGAAGGCGTGGGAGCCGGCCCCTGCGCGGGCGTTGGGGGCGCGCACGGGGTGGTCGCGCAGCCACGCGCCGAGCTCGTCGGCCATGGCGTGGGCCGAGCTGTAGCGCGCGCCCGGATCGCGCTGCAGCGCCGTCATCACGATGCGATCGAGCGTGGGCGGCACCGACGGCGTCTTCTTCGACGGCGGCGGGATGACGTCGTGCACCACGCGCTGGATGGTGGCGAGCGGCGTCTCGTCGGCGAACAGGCGCTCGCCCGAGAGCATCTCGTGGAGGATGACGCCGAGCGCCCACACGTCGGTGGCGTAGCTGACGGGCTTGCCCGTGGCCTGCTCCGGGGCCATGTACGCGGCCTTGCCGAGCACCGTCCCCGGGGAGGTGAGCGTGAGCTTGTGGCGCGCGGCGGCGATGCCGAAGTCGGTGAGCTTCACCTGCCCCGTCGACGACAGCAGCACGTTTTGCGGGGAGACGTCGCGGTGCACGATGCCGAGCGGGCGCCCGTTGTGGTCCCGCAGCGTGTGCGCGTGGTGCGCGCCGTTGCACATCTCCCGGACGATGAACGCCGACACGGTGTGGTCGACGCCCTGGGCGCGCTGCAGGTGCGAGCGCATGAGCGCAGCGAGGTCGGTGCCGTCGACGTACTCGATGGCCATGTAATAGACGCCTTCGTGCTGCCCGAAGTCGTAGAGCTTCACGATGTTTCTGTGATCGAGGCCGATGGTGATGCGGGCCTCGTCGATGAACATCGACACGAAGGTGAGGTCGCGGGAGTACTGGGGCAGGATCCGCTTGATGACGCAGGTGCGGTTGACGCCGCCGAAGTTCAGCGAGCGCGCCAACAAGATCTCCGCCATGCCGCCGATGGCGATGCGCTCGAGGATCTCGTAGCGCCCGAAGACCTCGTTGTGCTCGCCGTCCGGCACACCACCCCCGCTCCCGCGAACTGTAGCGCACGCCTGCTTCACTGGCACGAATGCTGCCCAAAGCGGCCGCGGGGCACGCACCGGAAACACCGCGACCGACTTTCACGGGGTTGCGAGGTTTTCCACAGCTTTCCCCCGCAGCCGCCGGCCACGCACGCACATCGACGTCGACACGCGCGCGGATCGACGTCGACAAAGGGTTGATCCCGAACGCTGAGACGATCCAGGGTGCCCTTCCCGAGGAGCCCCATGGTCGACGTCGCCGACGCGCTGCAGGATCTCGCCGAAGAGGCGAGCGACGCGCCGGCCCGGCCGAAGGCGGCGGCCAAGCTCACGCTCGCGGACATCGAGCGCCTCGTCGCCGCCGAGAGCCTGGACCTCCCCGCCGCGATCCGCTCCTACCTCGCCGCGCCCGACGTGGAGCCCGCGAAGAAGCCCGCCGACTTCGTCAGCGTCGACACCCTCCGGCGCCAGCTCGCCGCCGCTCGTCGACGTCGCCACAAGCAGCAGCGCAAGGAGGCGAGCACCGAAGCGTGGCGCAAATTCATGCAGCAGCGCGCGCTGCCCGAGCGCATGAAGCTCGCGGACATCGTCGTCGCCCTCCACGAAAGCGGCAGCGAAGCCTCGCGCGCGCTCCTCGTGCGCATCGCGCGCGAGGCGCCGTTGTCCATCGGGTTGTGGGGCGGCGTGAAGCGCGTGTGGAAGCGCGCGGAGCAGCGCTTCGACGTCCTGCTGTGGGCGGCGCTCACCGCCGCCATCGAGCACAACGCCGGGGTCGGCGACGACGTCGGCCCCGGCACCCGCCGCTACGTCTCGCGCCGCGCGTGGCGCACGCTGCGCGACCTCGGGCGCGCGTCGCCCGAGATGTTCCCGACCGCGGCCGCCGAGCTGCTGCGCCACTACACCTCGTGGGGCACCGTGATCTCGCGCGTGATGTACCTGCGGCCGTCGGACCCGCTCTACGCCACGTGGAAGACGTCGCCCGAGCCCCTGTGGCGCCTCGTCGAGGGCGCGCAGATCGAGGCCGTCGCCCGCTTCGCCGCCGACGCGCTGCGAAAGCTCCACGCCGACGCGCTGCGCGCGCTCCCGCCGGCGCGCCTCGCCCGCCTGGTCGAGCGCGAGCCGGCGCTGTCGGCGGCGCACGAGCTGTTCCTCGAGCTCGTCGAGAAGTCTCCGAGCCTGCCGAAGGCCAAGCTGCGCGAAGCCGGCCTGCACGACGCCGCGCTCGCGCTGTTGTTCTCGCCGTCGCAGCAGGCGCGGGTGTGGGCCGTCGAGTACGCGCGCGCCCACGCCGACGACCTCGCCGTCGACGCCGTGGTCGCCCTCGTCGAGCGCGGCCAGGGCGAGGTGCAGCAGCTCGGACTGCAGCTTCTCGAGCCCGTGCCGGCGGCAACGCTCGACATCGACGTGCTCGCGCGCCTCCTCGACGTCGCCGCGGCGGTCCCGCTGGTCGACAAGAAGCTGCGCGCGCGGCTCGACGCCGTCGACGAGGAGGCGCGCACCGCGTTCCTCGTGCGCTGCGCGCTGACGGGCGCCGCGCAGGCGAAGTTCGTGTCTGCGGGGGCCACCAGCGCCGAGGTGTGGCTGCGCGTGCTCGAGGACGAGCGCTGCGACAACCGCCTCGCCGAGCTCGCGCTGCGTCAACTCGGCGCGCAAAACGGCGGTGACCCCGTCGCCGTCGTCGACGCCGCGCGCCTCCTCACGCTGGTGGCGCACAAGCCGCAGCACGCGGCGGTGGTGGGCGCGCTGTTCGACAAGGCCGCGCGCGCCAACGAGCTCGACGTCGAGCGCGCCAAGGGGCTCGTGTTCCCGTCGAAGACGCGCGCGTTCGCCCTGCGCGTGCTCGGCAACCGCAAGCTCGTGCGGCCGCTCGACCTCGGGCTGCCCTGGCTCCTGGCGCTCGCCAAGCGCGCGGACCCCGACCTGCACCGCTTCGCCTACGCCACGCTCCTCGAGCACACGCGCCCCGAGGACTTCGCCCCCGCGGCAGGCGGCGACGGCGACGCCGGCGCGCGCGGCGTCGAGCGGCTGTTCCACATGGCGACGGGCGCGGCGGAGAGCGACAACACCCGCGGCTTCGCGCAGACGTACCTGCGCTGCCACCACCCCGTGCTCGGGCCGCAGGAGCCGCAGGCGCGGCAGCTCGGCTTGTCGCCGCAACTGTCGCGCGACGCGTTCACCCTCGAGCGGCTGTGGCCGGCGCTGTTCGACCCGCGCGAAGACGTGCGCCGCTTCGCCGCCTCGGTGGCGCGCCTCGAGCTGCGCCGCTGGGGCGCGCAGCGGCGGCTCGCGGAGCTGTGCGAGAGCGATGACAGGCAGGTGCGCAACGTCGCGCTCGACGCCATGCTCAGGGCCGGCGACCCCGCCGCCGACCCCGACACCACGCTCACCCTCGACGAGCTCGACGCCGAGGTCATCTTCCCGCTCACCGAGTCGAGCAAGAAGAGCGTGCGCGAGACGGGGATGGAGCTCATCCGGCGGCACTACGCGCGCCTCGGCGGCGTCGACAGGCTCGCGTGGCTGATGCAGTCGGCGGAGCGGGACGTGCGCTCGTTCGCGGTGCGCCTGCTGTGGGAGAAGCACCGGCCGCGGTCGACGCCCAAGGGGTGGCAGCCGCGCGCGGGCGTGATCTTCGACGACGCCGGGCGCTTCGCCGACGGCGTCGCCATGCGCGGCTTCCTGCGCCGCGTGCTGCTCGCGCTGCCGCCGGGGGCCTCGCCCGGCGGTGACGACGACAAGGTGCGCAAGCACGTGCCCGCGAGCGTGGCCAAGCGGCGGCTCGTCGAGGTCGTGCGCGACATCGCGGTGGCCGACGCCGCGTTCGCCGCCGTCGTGACGCCCGTGCTGGCGGAGATGACCGGCTCCTTGGCCAAGGGCGAGTGGCAGGCGTGCCTGGCCGCCGTGCGGGCCATCGAGAGCGCGCACAAGAGCGGCGGCGCGCTCGCCCTGCCGCGCTCCGGGGGGCAGGCGTGACGAACCTCGGCCACTTCGAGCGGGTCCGGGCCCTCCACGCCACGCCGCGATTCATGGTCACGGGCGGCGTGCGCGCGCTCCCCGCGACCGCGCTGTGCATCCACGACCGCAGCTCGAAGCAGACGGTGTCGGTGTCGATGCCCGCGGCCGTGCTCGCGCTGGCCGGCGACGACGCCGTCGTGTGGGCCGGCTGCGCAGACGGCGTGGTGCGCGCGGTGGCGCTCTCCACGGGGGCCGTGGTCGCGGCGCACCGGCTGCACGACGCCGCGGTCACGGCGCTCGCGGTGCGCGGCCGGGCGGTGCTCACGGGCGGCGCCGACGGCCGCGCGTGCCTGTTCGACGCCCCGGGCGCCGCGGGCGCGGCCGGCGCCGGCGCTCCCCCCGAAGGCCGCCGCACCCGCGCGTTGTCGACGCGGGCCCTTCGCGCCGTCGCCTTCGACGACAAGGGCGAGACCGCCTTTGCTGCCGGCGACGACGGGGTCGTGCGCGCGTTCCCGGTGGGCGCGTTCGAGGCCGGCGCCGTCCGGGAGATGCCCGGCCACGACGGGCCCGTCCTCGCCCTCGCCTATCTGCCCCGCGAGCAGCGCCTCGCCTCCGGCGGCGACGACGGCACGGTGCGCCTGTGGTACCTGAGCGGCGACGTCGAGGACGAGCGCAAGGGCAACGACCAGGACGCCCACAAGGGGGCCGTCACGGCGCTCCTCCACGTCGCCGGCGACGACCCCGGGCCCGATCGGCGCGCCGCCGACCGGCTCTACTCCGCGTCCGCCGACGGCACCCTCAAGGCCTGGCGCCTCGAGGACAAAAAGAAGCCGCGCACCGTCGAGACCCACGACGCGCTCTTCGCGCTCGCCTTCGTCCCCGCCGCGCCCGTCGAGGGCCGCCCGGCCGGCGGCGCCGGGACGCTCACCGCCGCGGGCGACGCCCGCACCGTCTCTTGCTGGGCCGTCGAGCCCGGCGGCAAGCTCGGTGACGTCGTCGAGCGCTTCGGCGACGGCTTCGCCGAGGCGGACAAGCAGCTCGGCGGCGCGCAGCCCAAGCGCGAGGCCGCCGTGCGGGTGCTCTTTGCGCTCGCCGAGCGCGAGGCGCGCGACCTCCTCGCCCGCGCCGCCGCCGGCGACAAGGCGGCCGAGGTCCGCGCCCTCGTCGTCAACGAGGCCGCCCGCGCCCTCCGCCAGGACCTCCGGCCCGCCGTCCGCGCCGCCCTCGACGACGCCGACGCCGCCGTCCGCGCCGCCGCCTTCGACGCGCTCTTCGCCCTCGACGCCCCCGAGCGCGGCCCCGTCGTCTCCGCCCGCGCCGCCCTCCGCGGCAAGCACGAGGACGCGCGCATCCGCGCGCTCGAGACCCTCGTCGGCCTCTCCTCGCCGCTGGTCCCCGGCCTCGTCGCGGACAGGCTCACCGACGCCGCGCCGGCCGTCCGCCTGGCCGCCCTGGCCGCGCTGGTCACCCTCGACGACGGCGCCGGCGGCCCCGTCGACGCCCTCGCCACCGCGTTTTCCCGCGGCACCGCCGACGTGCGCGCCTGGGTGCTCGTCCGCGCCGCCCGCGCGGGCCTGCTCGCGCACCCCGCGCTCGCCGGCATCGTCTCGCGCGCCCTCGACGACGACGACGACGACGTCCGCAGGACCGCGTTCGCGCTGCGCGTGCTCGCGCACAAGGACCTCGCCGAGCGCCTGGAGGCCTCGCCGCACCTCGCCGGCGGCGAGCCGTCCGTCACCGGGCTCGCTTTTTCGTTCAAGGAAGCGTTGAAGCGAGTGGCGGCGCTGGAGGCCGGCGACCCGGCCGTCGCCGCCACCGCCAGCGACGAGGAGATCGGCATCGCGCGCATGTTGCTGCCGCCGGTGGCCGAGGGCGCCGCCGCCGGCGACGCCGGCCTCGAGCCGCTGCTCGTGGCCATGGCCTGCCGAACGCCCGACACCGCGCTGCGCGGCGCCCTCGCGCTCGCCGCGCTCGGCGACGCCCGCGCCCTCGGCGCGCTGCTGCAGCTCTCGCGCGAGGCCGACGCCGCCCTGCGTCGCGCGTCGGTGGCCGGCCTGCGCGCCGTCGGTGACGCGCGCGCCAAAAAGCGCCTCGCCTGGATGCTCGACGACGCCGACGCCGCCGTGCGCGGCGCCGCGTGCGACGCCCTCGTCGCCCTCGACAAGGGCGCGCCGCTCCTCGTCGCCGACGCCGCCCTGCGCGCGTCCCACGAGGACATCCGCGCGCGGGGCCTCGCCCTCCTGATCCAGGCGGGCAAGGAGACGCCGCAGGCGGCGCTCCTCCTCGAGGAAGCCATCGAGGACGAGAGCGCCGCCGTGCGCGCCGAGGCCTTCCGGACGCTGTGGAGCTGGCACGCCGACGACACGCGCGCCGCGCTCGAGCGGGCCCTCGACGCGCGCTTCCCCGACACGCGCCTGCGCGCCGTCGAGGAGCTCGCCGCGCGCGCGCAGCAGGCGGCGGCGGCCGAGGTGGCGTGGGCGCAAAAGCAGCTCGTGGCCACCGTCGGCGACGTCGACGGCGGCGTCGGCGTCGCCGCGTTCGACGCCGCGCAAAAGCAGCTCGGCGAGCGTGACCCCGCGCCCGTGCTCGCGGCGCTCGCCTCGACGAGCCCGTCGGTGCGCGCCCGCGGCGCCAAGGCGGCGCGCCGGCTCGGCGACGGTGGCGAGGGCGACGCCGCCGCGGTGCGCGCGGCGCTCGGCCGCGCGCTCCTCGACGACGACGTCCACGTCCGCACCCACGCCCTCGAGTCCCTCGACGCGCTCTTTCCACACGACAGCGGGCCGCTCCTCGCGGGCCTTCAGGGCAAGCACCTCGACCTGCGCGTGCGCGCGGCCGAGCTCCTGGCCGTGCGGCGGGACGAGCAGCTCATCGAGCCGATGCGCGCGCTCCTCGACGACGACGAGCTGCCGCGCCGCGTCGGCCCCGAGGCCGCCATGGTGCTGCGGCGCCGCGCGGCGGGGGCGCTGGCCACGCTCGGCAGCAAGCGCAACGTCAAGCTCTTCCTCTCGCTCATCAAGGACACGAGCGCGCCCGCGCCCGGCGCCGAGGCGAACGCCGGCGTGCGCGAGGAGGCCGCGCGCGGCCTGGCGTCGTCGTGCCGCCCCGGGGACGAGCCCATCCTCCTGGACGCCATGGGCCACAGCGAGATCTGGGTGCGCTCGTGGGCGGCCGAGGGGCTGGCGCGCCTCGGGGACGTGCGCGCGCTGCCGGTGCTCGTCGGCACGCTGCGCCACGAGCACCTGCCCATCCGCAGGGGCGCCATCCTCGCGTTCGCCGCGTTCGGGCCCGACGGCTACAGCGGCATGCTGCAAGGGCTCGAGGACGACGACGAGGAGATCGAGCAGATCGTCTTCGCCATCGTGCTCGCGCACGACCTGCAACTGTTCCGCCGCGGCCGCCCGCCGGACTTCCTGGCGACGGCGCTGTCGTCGCAGCGCTCCGAGGTGCGCTTCGCCGCCGCGCGCGCGCTCGAGATGCGCACGGAGCCCGAGCTGTCGCTGGCGCACCTCGTCGAGGTGTTGACGCCGAAGAGGCCCGAGAAGGTGTCGGACCTGACGCCGGACAAGGGCTGGCCGGCGGACGCGGAGCGCGCCCGCATCCTGCGCGCCCTCGCCGAGGCGCTCGGCGCCGACGTCGCCGAGCGCCGCTACGCCGCCGCGCAGGCGCTCCTGCACAAGAAGAACCCGCGCGACTTCTTCCGGGTGGCCGCCGATGTGGCGCGGCTCAGACAGGCCTCGACACCGGTGGTGCCGGACACGCGCCCGCGCCCGATCTCGATGGAGGGCGCGCCCGTCGAGGAAGCCAAGGAGCCGCGGGGCTTCTTCCGCCGGCTGTTCGCGAGCGACTCGCCGTCGTCGCCGTCGTCGTCCGCGCCCGTCGAGGCCGCGGTCGGCGCCGAGGAGCACGATCGCCTGCGCCGCCTCGCCTTCGGCGCGTACGTGGGCCTGCTGCGCCAGGTGGTCGCCGGCGACGAGGGCCAGCGTGTGCGCCGCGACGCCGTGGACCGCATCGTCGACCTCGGCCAGCCCGCGCCGGCGGGCCTCGGCGTGGCCGCGTCGCTGCCGCCGCTGGCGCGCGCGCTCGACGACGTGCATCACCTGGTGCGCAAGGCCGCGCTCGCGGGGCTGAAGACGTTGGTGGGCGTCGACGAGGCGCTGCGCATGGGCCTGCTGTCGCCGCACGCCGACGTGGCCAGGAGCGCCCTCGACGAGCTCGCGGCGCGCGGGCCGTCGGCGCGCGACGACGTCGCCCGCGGCATGGCGTCGGAGAACGCCGAGGTGCGCAAGAGCGCCTTCGAGCTCGTCGAGAAGCTGTCGCCCAAGGGCTCGCTCGAGCCCTTGTTGCTCGCGCTGTCGTCGCCGCACGCCGACCTGCGCCTGGGCGTCCTCGAGCGGCTGGCGTCGTCGAACGACCCGCGCGTCCTCGAGGCGCTCGAGAAGGCCCTCGGCTCGGATCACGATGACCTGCGCCTGCGCGCGGCCGAGCTTCTGGCCCGCCGCGGCGACGCCCGCGCCGCCGACGTCCTCGCCGGCTTCCTGCGGCACGACAACGCCTCGCTCGTGAAGCGGGCGCACAAGGCGCTGGGCGGCCTGCGCCACCCCGCGAGCGTGGCGGCGCTGGCCGCGCGCGTCGACGAGGTGGGCGGCGACGGCCCCGCGGTGCTCGGCCTCGTCGACGCTGTCGCCGCCGCGGGCAAGGCCGTCACCGCGGGCAACGTCACCGCGGGCAACGTCACCGCGGGCAACGTCACCGCGGGCGCTGGCGGCGGGGCGTCGATCGATCCGCCGTCGGGCGCGGCGCCGCGCCTCGGCGCGGCGACCGAGGCGTCGTTGGCGGCGCTCGTGCGCTGGCTCGATCACGAGCGCGACGACGTGCGCGCGCGCGCGTTCGCAGGCTGCCTCGCCGTCGTGGGCAAGGACCGGCGCAAGCGGGAGCCGGCGGCGGAGCTCGCGTTCCTCCCCGCCGCCGCCCGCGCGAAGGACCCGGAGCTGCGGCGCCGCGCCGCCGAAGAGCTCGAGCGCACCGACGCCGGCGCCGCGGACGCGCTGCTCGTGTCCTTGTTCACGGATCGCGAGGCCGCCGTGCGCGCCGCCGCCGTGACGTCGTACGCCACCCGTGTGCGCCGCCGCGGCGCCGACGCCGCGCCCCTCGTCGACGTGCTCCATCAGGGCCGCCGCGAGCTCGTGCTCCCGGCCGCCGAAGGCGTCGCCTCCCGCGGCGACCCGGCGGCGCTCGTGCCGCTCCTCCTCGTCACCCGCGCCGGCGAGCCCGGCGAGCGCGAGCGCGCGCTGCTCGCGCTCGGCACGCTCGGGGACCCGCGCGCCCTCGGGGAGCTCGAGCTCATCGCCGCCGGCGGCACCGCCGAGGCGCCCGCCGAGCCCTCGATGAAGGTCGCGGCGACGGAGGCCCTCGGCCGCCTGCACAACCACCTGAGCGACGGCGACGCGCGCGCGCGCATCTGGCAGCTCCTCGACGCCTGCGCCGGCGACCGCGACCCCGCGCTCCTGCGCGCGGCCCTTCGGGGCCTGATGGCGGTGAACGATGCGCGGGCGCGGGCGCGCATCGAGAGCGTGCTCGGGGAGCCGAGCGTCGACGCCGACAGCCTCGTGCTCGCCGCCAATGGCCTCCGCCTGGTCGGCGACGCCGGGAGCGAAGCCGCCCTCGCCGGCGCGCTCCTGCACTGGCGCGCCGACGTCGCGCAGGCGGCCAAGCGGGCCCTCGACCACATCTTCGCCGGCGACGCGGTGCGCGTGGCGCTGCTGGCGGTGGCCTCGCACCACGCCGACATCGCCGGGCCTGCGGCGAGCTTCCTGGCCGAGGAGGGCGACGCCGCCGAGCTGCTGCGGCGCTTGCCCGACCTGAACAACGACGAGCTGCGGGAGCGCATCCGCTACGGCCTTGTGCGCCGGGGGGCCTTGCCGGTCGACCCGCTCGCGGCCCTCCTCGAAGATCCGCGGGCGCGGGCGCGGGCGAACGGCGCGTTCCTCGTGGGCGCCTGTGCCCCGTCGCTGGCGGCGGACCCGGCGGCGCGCACGCGGCTCGGGCGCGCGCTGGCGACCGCCGAGGAGCGCAGCGCGGTGGGGTTCGCGGCGGCGGGCGTGCGGCAGCGCAACGATGAGCTGGCGACCTGGCGGCGGGTGTGGATCGCCGCGCGCAAGCTGGGCGATCCCTTGCTTCTAGATCTTGCAAAGCGTCGAATGCATGCCCCGGCACCCCCGGCCGTGCGCGCCGCCGCGGTGCGCGCGCTGGCGTCGTTCGGCGGCGACCCCGTGGAGATCGCCGCCGTGGCTGGCGACGTCGACGGCGGCGTGCGCCAGGCGGCGGCGGCGGTGGTGGCGGGGAGCGCCGCCGCGCGCGGGGTGGCGCTCGAGGCGGCGGGCGGCGTCGAGCGCGGCGATCCGATCGCCCTGGGGCCGTTGGTGGACCGCGACGTGTCTACGTCGACGGCGGCGGGCCGGGCCTTCGTGCTGCCGGCGCTGTGGCGCGCGCGCGACCCGGGGACGCTCCTCGACCGCGCGCAGGAGGGCGACCGCGGGGCCATGGAGGCCCTGGCCCTCATCGACGACGACGTCGTGCGCGCGGCGTTGTTCGAGATGGCCGGCGACGACGAGCTCGACGAGGCCCTGCGCAAGACCGCGTACCGCGCGCTGCGGCGGAACAACCGGAGGAAGGCGGCGGCCGACCGCGCCGCGGCGTCGCCCTTCGCCTTCGCCGCTGCGGACGGTCCCGACGGCGCCGCAGACGACGGCGCCGCAGACGACGACGACGACGACAACGACGACAACGACGACAACGACGACAACGACGACAACGACGACAACGACGACAACGACGACAACGACGACAACGACGACAACGACGACAACGACGACAACGACGACAACGACGACAACGACGACGACGATGGCCAGGCCGACGGCCAGGATGAGGATGAAGATGCCGGTGGTGACGACGACGACGACGACGGTGACGGGGGCGACGACGACAGCGACGACGACGGCGATGATGGTGATGACGACGGCGGTGCCGGTGACGACGACGATGACGATGCCGGCGACGGAGACGACCGATGAAGACGCGGCCCGCTGACGCCGTGCCGGGGGCAGGCACGTGGCCGCGCCGCGTCGTCACCGGCGTCACCGGAGGGGGCGCACGATGATCGCCGTGGCGCACAGCCGGGCCGTGCAGGTCCGTTACGCGCGCGCGAGCGCCGTCGAGGCCGGCGGCGACGGCGCCACGCTCGGGCTCGCGCTCGACACGGGCCGCGGCACCGTCGGCGTGCGCGGCGTCGTCAAGGACGCGGCCCTCGTGCGCGACGCGCTCGTCACCCTCGCGGCCGTCCGCGACAGCGATCTCCGCTACAAGGGCAGGGACCGCGCCGCCTACCTCGCGTTCCTGATGAAGAAGGGCAAGAAGGCCAACGCCCAGATCTGGCAGGCGCAAAAGGCGTTCCTCGAGGGGCAATTCGAGGCCCCCGCCGTCGACGCCGGCTTCCTCGACCCCGTCCTCACGGTCCACCCCGACGAGGTCAGCATCGAGGTCTTCAGCAAGGACGAGTCCGCCTACGCCCGCCTCGCCTTCGACAACGCGCTCTTCCTCGAGCGCGCCGCCGCCCACGGCACCGCCTGCGTCGACCTCTCCCCCGCCGTCGTCGGCCAGCTCGCGCGGCTCCCCGGCTACCGCCCGCTCGCCCTCGACGCGCAGACCGCCGCCGCCGGCCGCCCCCACGAGCGCGCCTGGGACCTCTCGCTGCCCTGGCTGCGCGGCTTTCTGCAGGTGCAGTCGGCCGCCGTCTTGCCCGCGGCCACCGCGGTCCTCGAGCCCGTCGACCTCTACAACATCCTGTACGCCCTCCGCATGCGCCGGGCGAAGGTCCCGCCGCGCGGCCTCCGCTTCGAGCTCATCCCGGGCGAGCGCCCGCGCGTCGTCGTCGAGCCCTGGGAGATCGTGCTCGAGGGCCACGGGCCGCGCGTCGAGGCCCGGGAGGCGCGCATCGTGCGCATGTACGGCCGCCGACGCCTGATGCTGCTGCAGCGCGTGCTGCCCTACGCCCGCAAGCTCGACGTCCACCTCGTCGGCGCCGGCCTGCCCTCGTTCTTCTGCCTCGACCTCGGGCTCGCCTCCCTGACGCTCGCCTTGTCGGGGTGGACGGAGTCGTCGTGGTCGAGCGCGGCCGCGTTCGACGCCCTCATGCCGTCGTCGTCGCAGGCGCACGCGCTCGCCGACCGCGTCCACGGGGTGCTCGCCGCGCGGGGCCCCACGCCGTTTTCCGCGCTCGTCGACGAGACCGGCGCCGCCCCCGAGGACCTCCGCGCGGCCACGCAGCTCTTGTCGTTGCGCGGGCGCGCGCTCTTTGACGTGGCCCGGCAGGTCTACCGGCCGCGCGACCTCTTCGTGAGCCCGCTCGACGACGCGGCGCTGCGCTACGGCAGCGCGCGCGAGGCGCAGGCGCACCGGCTGTTGTCCCAGGGCGACGCCGGCGTGCGCCTGAGCAAGGTCCACGAGCGCCCCGACGGCGTCGAGATCTCCGGGGAGGTCGCGGACGCGGAGAGCCGGCGCACGCTCCTGCCGCGATTTGTCATGGACGCCGAGGGCCGGGTGCGCGAGGCCGCCTGCACCTGCCCCGCGGTCAGGCGCGCGGGTATGCGCGAGGGCCCCTGCGAGCACATGATCGCCCTGCGCCTCGCCTACGGCAGGAAGCGCGCCGCCGACGCCGCCTTGCGCGACACGCCCGAGGGGCGGCGGCTCATCCGCGCCGAGACCCGCACCTATCTGCGGCGGGACGAGGCGGGCCGGGCCGTCACCTGGCGGGTCTCCCTCGACGACAAGGTCGTCGCGGTGCAGTGGCAGGAGCACGCCGGCGCGCCGCGGTCACAGCGCTTGTGGTTCGATACAGATCAGGCCGCTCGCGATGCATATTTCGATAGACTCAACGCGCTGGAAGCGCAAGGTTTTGTGAACTCCGATTCAGTCTGAAGGGAGCGTCCGGTAGATGGTGGAAGAGCACGGCACCCCATGGATTGACGTCGTCGCGCAAGCGGCGCGCGTCGATCCTTGTGCGTTTCCACCCGGCAGCCATCGACTCCGTTCAGGCGCCGGGAAGGGGACTGTTCAAGTCCCCTTCCCGGTGTTTTTCTTGGATTCTGCTGGAGAGGGGATCGGTCGGATCAGCCTCCGTGCCTCGAGCACAGGAGCGGCGTTGCGCCGCTCTGGAGGATTCGCCCGACATTCGCCGCAGGGTCGCTTGGTCTTGGCCCGCTTCGGGGGAGCTGCCCATCGGCAGTGCCCTGAGCGGAGCCAACGACGCGAACCGCCGTTTCAGGGCACTGCCGATGGGCAGCTCCCCCGGCGGGCCGGTGAAGCGACCAATGCCCCATGGAAGAAGGTGGCCCCTCCGGTCCCCTCTCCAGCACCTTTTGGACCGCGGCCGCTCCCTGCGGTCGCCACGCGGGCCGCCCGTGTCTGAGCTCGAGCGCTTCGTCTCCGCCGACGCGCCCGTGCTCCTCCCCGAGGAGCCGCCGCCGTCGCGCCGCGAGCGGCCGCGCCCCGACAGCGACGTGGAGGAGCGGGTGCGGCGCTGGCAGCAGATCGAGGCCGCCGGCGGCGTCGAGGCGTGGATCGAGGTGGAGCTCAAGAAGAAGGGCTTCGTCGACGAGACGCAAAAGGAGCGCAAGAAGGCTGAGGCCGTCGAGCGCCGCGCGCTCAAGAAGCTCGCGTGGCGCGCCTACACGGCCACGCACATCAACCACGTCGGCGCCGTGCACTGGTCCGACCACGTCGACGCCGACCGCTTCGACGTCGAGGAGCGCGAGGCCCGCGCGCAGTCGCTCGGCATCCCCGCCATCGAGACGCCGCAGGCGCTGGCGGCGCTCCTCGGCCTCACCATCCCGCAGCTGCGCTGGTTGTGTACGCACAGGGACGTCGACGACGGCAGCCACTACCGCCGCTTCACCATCGACAAGCGCGACGGCAGCCCCCGCACCATCGCTGCGCCCCTGCCGATGCTCAAGGACGCCCAGCGCTGGGTGCTGCAAAACATCGTCGACAAGCTCGAGGTGCACGCCGCCGCCCACGGCTTCCTCGCCGGCCGCAGCATCGTCACCAACGCGCGGGCGCACGCCGGCGCCGACGTCATCGTGAAGATCGACGTCCGCGATTTCTTCCCCACGCTCGACTACCGGCGGGTGAAGGGGCTGTTGCGCAAGGCCGGCCTCGTCGAGCAGACGGCCACGCTGTGCGCGCTTTTGGCCACCGAGGCGCCGCGCGACGTCGTCAGGTTCCGCGGCAAGACGCTGTACGTCGCCACCGGGCGACGGGCGCTGCCGCAGGGCGCGCCGACCTCGCCGATGATCACGAACGCCGTGTGCCTGCGGCTCGACAAGCGCCTGAGCGGCCTCGCCCGCAAGCTCGGGGTCGTCTACACGCGCTACGCCGACGACCTGACCTTCTCGTATCGGGGCGATCCGCGGAAGGCGCCCACGGGCATCCTCGTGGCGAGCGCGCGCAAGATCCTGGCCGAGGAGGGCTTCACCCTCCACGACAAAAAGACCGCGGTGTTGAAGAAGGGCATGCGGCAGAAGGTCACCGGCCTCGTCGTCAACGAGGCCCCCGGCCGCCCGCCCGCGCGGGTGCCGCGCGCGGTGCGCCGCCGCCTGCGGGCCGCCATCCACAACCGCAAGCAGGGCAAGCCCGGGAAGCCCGGCGAGAGCCTCGCGGCCCTCCAGGGGATGGCGGCCTTCGTGTACATGACGGACCCGGTCGCGGGGCGCCGCTTGCTCGACGACGTCCGCGCCCTCTCCTAGACTGCCTCGCAATGCGACTCGGTCCCCTCGTTTTCATGACCTATGGGGCCGTCGCCTCGGTCGCGGCGGCTCCCGCGCTCGGCTTCGACGGCGCGTTCAAAACCATCCCCGGCGGCGACTGGGACGTCTCGAAGGGGCCCATCCCCTTCGTGCTCGAGCCCAACGGCTCCGCCGACATCGACGACGGCTCCGATCTGCAGGCGGTGCGCGACGCCTTTCGGGCCTGGCAGTGCATCGACGGCGTGAGCCTCCGCTTCGAGGAGCAGGACGGCCCCGGCCCGGCCGACGCCAACCTCGAGGACGGCCAGAACAGCATCTTCTGGGACGAGACCGGCGAATTCGGCCTCGGGCCGGGCACCCTTGGCGTCACCCTCGGCGACGCCACCCCCGGCCAGAAGCGCAACGCCGCCGACATCATCTTCAACGGCTTCGACTCCTCCTGGTCCACCGACGACAGGCCCAGCGCCGTCGACGTCGGCAGCATCGCGCTCCACGAGAGCGGCCACTTCCTCGGCCTCGATCACCCCTGCGACGGCAACGCCCCCAACGAGACCAACTGCAACGGCGCCGACCGCTCCATCATGACCCCGGTGTGGAGCGGCGCGGTGCAGCGCTTCCCCTTGCCCGACGACGAGGCGGGCGTGCGCTCGCTCTACCCCGCCGAGGCCGGCGACACGTCCACGTGCGACGGCCCCTTCCGCAAAGGCGAGAAGTGCTCGTGCGACGGCGACTGCGTGAAGGGCCTCGTGTGCGCCGCCGTCGACGGCGAGGACAAGAAGGTCTGCGCGGGCACCTGCGCGTCCGACGCCGCCGACTGCGGCCCCGGCTTCGTGTGCGCGCTCGCCGCGCCCGAGGGAGACGAGGCCGCGCCCGGCGTCTGCGTCAAGGACAACGAGGACGGCACCAAGCCCGCCGGCGCCATCTGCTCGCGCGGCCCCGAGTGCGCGTCGGGGACGTGCACGCTCATCTTCGAGCTCGCCCGCGACGTCTGCCAGGTGCCCTGCGGCGACAACGGCGACTGCGGCGGCGGCTCCTGCTTCAAGGGCTTCTGCCTCGGCGCCGCGTCGCACGAGGCGTGCGCGGAGCCGCCGGGTCCGCAGGGGTGCGGCTGCGCGTCGTCGTCGTCCCCCCTGGACGCCGGGCTCGCCGGCGCGGCCGCGGCGCTGCTCGCGGGCGTCGTCCGACGGCGGCGTGGGCACCGGCCCAGGGGAGCTCGATGACGGAGACGCTCGCCGGCGGCCGCTACACCATCGTCCGCCGCATCGCCCAGGGCGGCATGGGCGACGTGCTGTTGGCGGAGTTCCCCGGCGACACCGCGCTCGGCGTCAGCCCGGGCCTCGTCGTCATCAAGCGGGTCCTCACCGATCACCCGAACCACGACCACCAGGCGGCCATGCTGCGCGAAGAGGGCCGCGTGGCCCTGCGCCTGCTGCACGACAACCTCGTGGAGACGTTCTTCGTCGACGACGACGACGGCGACCCGCTCCTGGTCATGGAGTTCCTCTCGGGCCGGGCCGCGTCGCATGTGCTCGGCAAGGCCAAGAAGCGCAAGGAGCTCGTGCCCGTCGAGGTGGCCCTGTCGCTGTTGCGCGCGGCGGCCTGCGGGCTCCACTTCGCGCACACGCTCACGGACCGGGGGCGCCCGCTCGGGCTCATCCACCGGGACGTGAGCCCCGCCAACCTGTTCGTCACCTTCGACGGCCGCGTGAAGGTCATCGACTTCGGCGTGGCCAAGGCCGACGACAGCGAGATCCGCACGAGCACCGGCATCTTGAAGGGCAAGCTCGGCTATATGTCCCCCGAGCACGCCCTCGGCGAGAAGCTCACCCCCGCCGCCGACATGTGGTCGCTCGGCGTGCTCTTCTGGGAGACGCTCTGCGCCGAGCGGCTGTTCTCGCACGCGGCGCCGTCGGCGACGCTGGCCGCGATCTCCGACCGGCCCATCCCGCTGCCGAGCGTGCACCGGCCCGACCTCCCGCCGCACATCATCGAGCTCACCATGCGCCTGCTCGAGCGCCGCCTCGACAAGCGCATCGGCGGCGGCGCCGCCCTCGTCGCCGCCATCGACGCGCTCCCCGAAGCCACCGGCCTCGCCCGCGTCGACCTCGGCTCGTGGCTGTCGGGGCGCTTCCCCGACGAGGCGGCGCAGGGACAGCTCGAGGCGTCCCGCTGCGCGCGCATGCGGCGGCGCACGCCGGTGCCCATCGGGCTGGTCGAAGGCACCGCCTCCCCCGCCCCCGTCGACGATGACGCGCCCACGGTGGTCATCGCGTCGGCGGCGTCGCTCATCCCCAAGGACATGCTCGAGGGCGAGGACGAGCTCGCCACGTTGCGCCTCAGCCTCGACGAGCTGAGCGGCCCCGGCGCGGAGGCCCTCACCAAGAAGCTGCGCGGCGGCACCGGCGGCGGCAGCCTGCTCGCCGACGTCGACTCCCAAAGCGGCCCCTCGCCCCCCTCGCCCGCCGGAGACGACGTCGACGTCGACGTCGACGAGGGCGAGGACGTCGATCTGCGCACCGCCCAGCTCCCCGACGCCCAGGCCGCCGAGGCCCCGCGCGCCCCGCTTGTCTCGACGTCGGCGCGCACGCGCTCCCCGTCGGGGCTGTCGACGACCCTGCGCGCGCTCGACCGTGGCTCGTCGTGGGTGGCGGTGGCGTTTTTGACCTTCGGTGCGCTCGCGGTGGCGATGGGCGTGGCCTTTTCGTTCCTCGCGCCGCACCCGTCGGTGCGGGCGCTGGTGGCCTACGACGCCGCGGGGGGCGCCGACGAGATCGTGGTGGCGCTGCGCGACGCGCCGCCGGAGGGCGGCCGCACCATCGACGTCGCGGACCCGCACATCAAGATCGGCGGCGCGCTCAAGAGGCTCGACCCGGCGTCCTTCGACGAGCAGCTCGAGGCGTCGGGGGTGAAGGCGCGCGCGACGTTGCCGCAGACGGGGCGCGGGATCCTGGCGGTGCTCTTGCCGGTGTTGATCGCGGGCCTCGGCGTCCTCGCGCTGGCGGGCGCGCTGCCGGCGTTGGCGGTGGGCGCGGGGCGGCTGCGGGTGCTCTCGCAGGTCTTGCTCGTCGCGGTCTGCGCGCTGGCGTTGGCGGGGGTGGTGAAGCGCGGCGCGCTGTCGTGGCCCGGCCTCGACACCATCGAGACGCCGGCGCAGCTCCAGCCGCGGGCGCCGTGACCCTGTTGCCGACGGCTCCGGAGCTCAGCGGCGCCGGTCGCGCCAGACCTGGTAGACGCCGTAGGCGGCGATGAGGGCGCCACCGCCGACGAGCGCCTCCGTCGAATGCGTGAACATGAGGACGTGCCCGGAGAGGCCCATGGCTACGCCGAAGACGCCCACGCCGATGTTGATGAGGCCGCTCGTCATGCAAGCACGATAGCAAAGGGCCGCGGCGCCGGCACGGGCTCCGCGGCCGCTCGCGGGGACGTCGACGTCAGCCGGCCTTGATGTGGCGGATGGCGTTCTTCGCGAGGTCGTCCATCGAGTTCAGGATGTTCGACATGGCCTGCTGCATCTGGCTGAGCTTCTGCATGTCGTACTTGATCTTCTCGAACTCGATGTTGCGGCTCTCCGCGCCGGTGTCCTGGCCGCCCTGGCCGCCCTGGCCGCCCTGCGCCGCCGCGGCCTGCGCCTGCTGCTGGAGCTTCTCGAGGCGCTGCTCGATCTGCTTTTGGAAGTCCTCGACGACCTTCACCATGATCGCGAAGACCTTGTCCTCGAAGAAGCCGCCGCCGCCGCCGAGCTGCGCGAGCTGGCCGAGCTGCGCGTCGGCGCCGCCGTCGGCGCCGATGGCGCCGATGCGCGAGGGCGTGCCGATGGTGTTCGCGGCGAGGGGGTTGAACGCCTGCGCGCTCTGGTTGGCGGCGAGGGTGCCCTGCATCCCGCTGTTGCCGAGGCCGAAGCGCTGCGCGAGCGCGCCGAGCTGCCCCTGGTCCGTGCTCGCCTTGCGCGCGGTCTGCATCATGAGCTGCTGCAGCTTCGCCTGGTTCGCCGGGTTGTTCTGCAGCGCGCGCTGCATCTGGCCGCTGTTGATGTACTTGAGGAAGTCGTCGGCGCTGACCTGGCCGTGCTCTTCCTGCTTCTGGAGATCCTCGAGGGCCTGCAGCCCGGCGGGGTCGAGCTGTTTGCCGAGCTTTTGGGGGACGATTCCTGTGATGGCCATGGCGAGGCTCCTGCGGAGTTGAGTTACGGGTCGTGTATCGCCGCGCGGCCGGCGTGCGTTTCCGTGCGAAATCGGGGCATTGCCGTCGCCAAAGGTGCGCACGCTGGCGGGGGATCCTCCCAGGATCGGAGGCCGGCGCCGGATGACGGACAAAAACATCCACCGCCTGACGGTGGGAGTGACCGCGGGCGCGCCTCGGCGCCGGCGGAGGTCCGTCATCGGGCGGAGCCGGCGTTTGGCGGTGCGCCGGATCTGCGGCGTCGTCATCACCCTGCGCGCGCCCGCCGCGGGGTGACGCTCAAGCGCGCAGCTTGTCCGCGAGCAGCCGGTTGACGGAGGCGGGGTCCGCCTTGCCCCCCGTCTTGTTCATCACCTGGCCGACGAAGAAGCCGGCGACCTTCCGCTTGCCGTCCTTGAGCTTCTTCCACTCGGCCGGGTTTTCGCGCACCGCCTCGTCGAGGGCGGCGGCGATGGCGCCCTCGTCCTTCACCACGCGCCAGCCCTTGTCCTCGACGATGCGCGCCGGGTCGGTGCCGCGCCCGCCCGCGATCTCGGCGAAGACGTCCTTCGCGATCTTGCCGCTGATGACGCCGTCGTCGACGAGCTTCACGAGCCCCGCCAACGCCGCCCCCGTGATCAGGGGCGCCCGCTCGCCGAGCCCGCCGATCACGCGCTCCGGCGCCTCCAGCGCCAGCACCTCGTTCACGATCCAGTTCGCGATGGCCTTGGCGTTGTCGTGTGCCACCAGCGCCTCGTCGAAGAGCGCCGCCGCCTCCGCCGACACCAGGGCCGCGTCCTGCGCCGACAGTCCGAGCGCCTCGTAGCGCGCCTGCCGCGCCGCCGGCAGCTCCGGCATCTCGCCCTTGATGCGCTCGATCTCGGCGTCGTCGATGACGAGGGGCGGCAGGTCGGGGTCGGGGAAGTAGCGGTAGTCGTGCGCCTCTTCCTTGCTGCGCATCGCGCGCGACTCGCGCTTGTCCGCGTCCCACAGGCGCGTCTCGAGGACGACGGCGCGGCCGGCCTCGCGCTCGCGCACCTGCCGGATGAATTCGTGCTCGACGGCGGCGGCGACGAAGCGCGGCGAGTTGATGTTCTTGAGCTCCACGCGCTGGCCGAGCGCGGCGTCGCCCCTCTTGCGCACGCTGACGTTGGCGTCGGCGCGCATGGAGCCCTCCTGCAGGTTGCCGTCGCAGATGCCGAGGGCCATCACGAGGGTGCGCAGCGTGCGAAACAGCGCCGCGGCCTCGTCGCCCGAGCGCAGGTCGGGCTCGGTGACCACCTCGAGCAGCGGGGTGCCGGCGCGGTTGTAGTCGATGTAGCTGTGGTCGGTGCCCTCGACGTGCAGCGACTTGCCAGCGTCCTCCTCGAGGTGCGCGCGGGTGATGCGCACGCCGGCGAGGCTGCCGCCCTCGACGACGGGCTCCTCGTACTGCGAGATTCTGATAGCCCTTGGGCAGGTCCGGATAGAAGTAGTGCTTGCGGGCGAACGTGCTCCTTTTGCGGATGCGCGCGCCGAGCGCGAGCCCGAGGCGCACCGCGAATTCCACGGCGCGCGCGTTCACCACCGGCAGCGTCCCGGGCAGCCCGACGTCGACGATGTCCACGTCTTCGTTGGGCGGCTGGCCGAAGCGCACGGGCGCCGGCGAAAACAGCTTGGTCTTCGTGGCGAGCTGCACGTGGCACTCGAGGCCGACGACGACCTCCCACTCCTCGAGGCTCATCAGTGAAAGCCCTGGGCCACGAGCGCGTCGAGCAGCGCGCGCTCGGTGACGCCGCAGGGGACGCCGTGGTTGTTGCAGGCGACGACCTGGATGTCGCGGCCGAGGCGGCCCTTGAGGTCGGCGACGAAGGCGTCGACGTCGGCGTCGTCGAGCTGGGGGTTGCCCGCGATGATGACGTCGAAGCTGGTGTTCTCGCTCTCGCGGGGCGTGAGGTCGACGAGGTTTGCGAGCGCGCTGATGTCGGTGAGGGCGGTGTTGTCGACGATGGCGAGGCCCTTTTGCACGCTGGTGACGCTCTGGAGGCCGTCGAGGCTCGTGACGTTCTCGGTGTCGCCGATGCCGAGGCCGTCGCCGGTGCGCTGCAGATCGCGGAAGTCGCAGAGGTCGGGGATGTCGACGTTGTCGGGGCCCTGCTTGAAGGTGCGCACCTGGCCCGTGGTGGAGCGGACGTCCTGGATGAAGGCGAGGTCCTCGGTGCCGCCGATCTCGATCTCGGGCTTGTCCTCGTCCTTGCCCTTGCGCCCGGGCGGGTGCGTGACGGGCGTGGCGGCGTCGCAGGCGCCGAAGGACGCGAGCGGCGCGCACTTGCCCTTGGCGGCGCCGACGGAGTCGGGCACGCAGACGTGCTCGACGTCGCAGTGCCCGTCGGCGACGGCGCACACCGCCCCGATGCCGGGCAGGGGGTCCGTGGGCGCGATGCCGCAGCCCCCGGCGAAGACGATGACGACGGCGGCGATCGCGACGGCGGCGCCGACGACGGGTGCGACGCCGTCGACGGCGCCCGCCCCCTTCGAAGCCGGAGCGCGGCTCACTCCGCCTCCGGGAGCAAGAAGCCCGCGGCGAGCGCGCCGCCGCCGAGGACGGCGACGAGGACGCCGCCGGCGACCGCGAAGCGGCCGATGTTGTTGTAGGCGTCGCGCGCGTCGAGCGCGTCCTTGTGCACCTGGGCCGCCTTCGCGAGCGCGGCGTCGGTGCCGTCGAACGCGGTGGTGAGGTCGCGCAGCTCGTCCTTCTTGGAACCGTAGACGAGGGCGGGCAGCACGCCGAGCGCGGCGCCGGCGACGCCGACGGCCGCGCCCACGCCGCCGCCGACCTCGAGGCCGAAGCGCAGGGTGTCGTTGACGGCGAGCGCGGGCTTGTCCGGCGCGGCCTTCTTCGGCGCCTTGACCTCGACGGGTTTTCCGCCCGTGGCCTTCTCGAGGATGTCGTCGAGGGCGGGGCCGATCTTGTCCGGGAGCTCAGCGAGGCTCCAGCCCTGCACGCTCGCGCGTCCCTCGCCGCTCGCCACGCGGGCGTCGAAGAGCTGGAGCGCGACGACGATGACGCCGTCGAGCTTCCCCGCGTGCGTGGACAGGACGAAGTCGGCGCCCATCGCGCCCGCGATCTCCGCGAGGCACGAGGTGCTCCCCTGGTCGCAGCCCATCTGCTGCTTGTCCGCTTCGAGCGCGGCCATGTCCCGGATGTCCGTCGCCGACGTCACGTCGAGCGTCGGGAAGCGCGCCGCCCGCGCCGCGATGAACGTCGTCAGCGTCTCGGCCTGGCTCTCTTCGAGGTCCGGCGCGTTGACGTCGAGCACCAGCAGCTTCCAGCGTGCGACGGGGGCGTCGGCGCGCGCTGCCGGGGCGAGCGCGAGGACGACGAGGAGGGCGAGGGAGCGCACGCCCCGTTCCTAGCGGCACCGGTGCCGGCTGCCAACGGACCCCCAAAGGACTGGTCCGCGCCGCCTGGTCCGGCGGCGAGGCCCTTCCCTGCGGGCGCCCCTGGTCTTCTTCGCGCCGAGAGTGGGCGCAAGAACGCCGGAAAGGTGCCGGTGGCGGGCGCCCTGCGGGAAGGACCTCGCCGCCGTCCCGGCCGGCGGCGCTCCTTCACGAAGCACGAACGAGCTCGTCGTCGTCCCCGACTGTACGGACCGCGCGCGCCTTGGCCTGCGACTCCGCCTCTCCTCGCGCCACGCGTACAAGGGGCACCTCACGGAAATCCTCGACCAGACCACAGCGCGTGGCGCTGCGGGAGCCTCCGCCGCCGGCCTGCGGCGCGCGCTCCCCCGGCCAAGGTGGGGGACGCTGCGACGACCGCTGACCGAAATTGCCTGTCATCGAGCTCGCATGTCTGCAAGCTCGCGTACTTCAACTACGCGTCGACGCCCTGGGAGCTCACGTACGTCCAACGGCCGTTGGTGACCACGAGCGGGAGCGTGCAAATCCGCCCGATCGCGAGCTACACCTGGGATACGTCCGGAAACGTGGCGACCCACTCGTGGGACCGGCACACGGTCTCCTCGTCGAGCACGCCCTGGTCTTCGTCGATGACTTTCACCGTGAACGGCACGAGCCGGGACTTCGACCTGGATGCCGCCGGCAACGTGACCGGATGCGCCACGGGCTCATGCGGCATCGACGGCGCGTACGACACGACCTCGGACGGCTACACCCTCGGAAGAACGGCGAGGCTCGACGTTGACGGCGTCTGGCACTCCGCGGACTACGCAGATGCGTCGGTGGTCACGCGCGGCCCCGTCCTCGTGTGCGAGCTCGTGCCCGACCAGACCATGGTGGACCCGCCGACCTGCTCGCTGAGCGGCGACGTGGCGACTTGGGACACGCACACGACGCTGCGCAGCATCGAGCGCAGGTACTACGACTCGCTGGGCCGCCTCCGGGCGAGCGCGAAATACGACGTCGACGATCCGCTCACCACAACCGGCTCGGTCACGTTTCCCCACCAAGACGACCTCGACGCCGACGCCAACCCGTTCGCGGCCGGAGAGGCGCCCGAGGACGGCTGCGACACACTGACGACGAGCTTCACGGGCGGCTACTTCGACGTCACCTCGTACGACTACGACAGCGACGGGGACGGCCTCACCGGAAACACCAACGAGGGCTCGAGCTCGACGAGCCTCTTCACGGCCCTCCCCGACATGCTCGTCACCCGTGTCACGCGCGCGGCGCAGTCGTCCGACGACACGACCCAGCGCACCTCCTGCATCGTCTACGAGCGCGCCGAAGACTCGAACAGCAACACCGGTCGAGGTGCGATCACCGGCATTCGCCGCTACGGCGACGATGGCGCGCTCGTGGCGTACACCGATCTGTCGCATGTGTTCCCGGTGACCTCGGGGGAGACGTACGAGAACGACCGCCTCTCGGAGATCGTGGCGTATCGCGACACCACGACCAGTCCGGCCAGCGAGTCGCGCGTCGACTGGCAAGCCTGCTCGAGCGATGCCTACGACGAGGTCGACGGCCACGCGATCTGTTGGGAGGTGCCGCAAGACACCGGGGATCCGATCTCGTTCAGCGAGACCATCACGGCAACGTCGGACACGGAGCCCTACGAGCTTCGCCGCGTGATGACGGTGAGCGGTGGTGGCACGACGTCCACGAGCTATGCGAACGAGCTCGCGTGGGGCCCGGCCTACGAGCGCGGCGTCGGCGACGGCGTGTCCGACTCGATCCCCGAGGGGAATTTCGTGCGCTACCCGCGGGACGGCACTTCTTGGGACGCCACCAAGGCGCTCGCCGTCGTGGGCGAGGAGCACTACGACTCGACGGGGACACTGCTGTGGAAGACCGTGAGCACACGGAACAGCGGCAAGGATCCCTACGGCCGTGTGACGAACCGGCAGGTGCTGAACGGCACGGGCCTGGTCTTGCGCTCGAGCCGCGACCGAAACCTCGACACCGGCGCCGCTGGACAAGACCGCGTGAGCTCGGTGGACGACGAAGTCCGGTCGAGCCCTTTCAGCGAGGTGACGACCAGCTACGCGTACGTGGCCGACAACGATGACCGCCTCGACTACGTCACGGAGGCGGACGGCGACGTCGAGGTGAACACGTATGGCGAGACTGGCAACGAGACCGGCCGCCTCATCGAGGTGGCGCGTGGCACGAGCGTCTCGGGCGCGGACCCCGTGCAGGACTTCACACACACGCAAGACGGCCTCCTCTCCGAGAACTACAACTCGCAGCATTCGCAGACCACGCCCGCGTCGACCTACACCTATGACGCGCTGCGAAGACTGATCGCCGAGGACCGCTCGTCGGCGGGGCAGAGCGTGGAGTACGCGTACCTCGACGCCGGCCACGTCTCCGAGCGGATCGTCAAGGACAACAGCGGCACGATCCGCGCGGACATCTTGACCGGCTACGACGGGCTGGGCAGGCCCGTCATCGTGGAGGACGGGCTGACCGCGGCGACGCTGCGGGTCTACAAGTGGGACGAGAAGGACAACTCGACCTACGAGAGCGCGTCGCCTCCCGGCAAGTCGTACACCCTCGATAGCGAGTTCAACCGCGGCCGGCTGGCATACGTGGAGGACGTGCAAGACGGCAACGCGACGTTCTACCGGTATGACGCTCTTGGCCGGGTGATCAGCGTCGTCCAACACGACGGCCCGCTGTCGTCGTTCAGCGCGTCGAACCTCGTGCCGATCGACTTCTCCTACAACGACTCCGGAACGCAGGAGCTCGCCTCGATCACGTATCCTTCGGGCATGGTCGCGACGTACAGCTACGGGAACGACAAGGAGCGGCCGACCGGGGTCTCCACGTCGCAGGGGGGCTTCAGCCTGACGAACGCCACGTACGAGCCCTCGGGCGCGGTCTCTGGCTGGTATTGGCAGGGGTACTCGTCGAACGCGCGAACCATCACGCGGGACCTCCTCGGCCGCACGGCGGAGATCCTGGACAAGTACGCGGGCTCGACGTGGTCAGACGTGAAGTACTACACGACCTACGTCGGCGACGGCTATGATGGCGACGGAGACTTGGTCAAGGAGCGCGACGTGTCGTCATCGGACACCTGGCTCAGCCACACGACGAGCGGCAATATGACCCGCAGCTACGTCTACAAGGACGTCAGGGATCTGCTGAGCTCCTGGGTCGACGATGGGACGACAGAGACAATCAGCTACGCGGCAGACGGGACGAAGGCGAGCGACTCACATGGGTCCTACAGCTACGACTCGACCGACTGGGAGCGCGTGGCGGGCCGCACCGGCGGAAGCATCTCTGCTTCGCTCGACTACACGTGGGACGGGTCCACGGGCGACGTCGCCGGGCTCTTGCGCAGCATCACGTGGTCCGGCGGAATGAGCGGAACGACGACCTTCGGCTATGGCCCGGAGCTCGAGACGACGACGGTGACGACGTCTGCGGGGACGTATACATCCTCGTACGACGCCGTGAAGAGGCGCGTGGAGCTCCTTGGGCCAACCGGCGCCGTCCAACGCTTCCGATATGGCGCCGGCAGGCTCCCGCTCGAGGAGACGCTTGCGTCGGGCACCCTGCTGTGGACGCTCGACAACGTCATGTTGGGCAGCGCGCCCGTGGCCCAAGTCGCGAAGCTGGTCTACGGGACGACGTATGGCCCGACCGCGTACCACCTGCACACGGATAGGATGGGGCTCGTCCGGAAGATCTCGTCGACGAGCGGCGCGCACATGCAGCGCTTCATCTCCGACGCTTGGGGCAGCTCTAACTACTCCGGTGCCGACAAGATCACCGATGCCAGCGCGACGCCGAACCCCCTGTGGAACTGGCGATACCCTGGGCAGTACGTCGACGCCGGCGGCGTCTACAACGAAGGCTGGCGCGACTACATCCCCGAACTCGGACAGTTCACCGGACCCGACCCGAGCGCGATGGGCACCGCGTACCAGCACTTCGGCGCGCAAGCGTTCAGCTACGGGGCGGGCAGGCCGTTCGAAAACGTCGACCCGGATGGGCGTCTTCTGAATAGCGTCATCGTCGAAGTCGCCGATTCAACCTATAACGAGCCCGAGGCGGATCCGATCCTGAGCTTGTCGATCGGGCGGCGTGAGGACGCCGGGCCGGCGGTTTCAGCTTGAGGCAGTTGGTCGCGAGGATCACGCTTATCGGCGAGGTGATCATGCCGCAGTCGAAGAAGCCAAGGAAGGCGCCCCCCACGAAGAAGCCGGTGCGTGGAAGGCCAGCGATGAGCCCGGAGCGCGCGAAGCTCGTCGACGACATGGTGGAGAAACTGCGGCGCGCCCGCCAGGAGCGCGTGGGGCCGAACGCGACGTTCGAGCAGCGACGCGACGCTGACTACGAAATCATGAGGGACGCCTTGTGGAAGGCGGAGGACGACGACCTGCGCGAGTTGGTGACGAACGGAGAGGAAGTCGACGTCGATGGCAAGAAGTTCCGCCGACTTGAGCAGGCCTCGTCGGCGACGTACTTCGGCCGCTTCGGCGCGCATCACATCGAGGAGGCGCTCTATCGCGCGGTCGGCGTGCACAACGGTCCGACGATCAAGCCGATCGAGCTCCGCGTCGGTATCGTCGAGCAGATGACGCCGGACATGGCGCGCGTCGTCGGTCGCTTGACCGCGGATCACAACAGCCGCGCGTTGGACCGGACCCTCGTCGCCGTCGGCTACGTTCCACCGAGTCGCGCGTTCCTCCAAGACCACGTGACCCGCATCGGCGTCGAGGTCGCAGATGCCGCCGCGGAGCTCGAACAGGCCTCGCGCGACGACGAGGGACCGCCGCGCGGCGTCGCGTCGGTGAGCTGCGGCCTGGACCGAATGGCGGTGCGCATGAACGAGATCGTCGACGGCGCGGCGCGCACTCGCGCTGAGCCCTACGAGCGAGCGCCTCCACCGCCGAGCGAGCAGCACTACCGCATGGCGTGGGTGGGCAGCACGACGGCCTACGACACGAAGGGCGACGAGCTGGGCACGTGGAGGTGCGCAGTCGAGGCCGACGCCGATCCTGCGCAACTCGCCGACCGCGTCGCCGCCGACGTTGTGTGGCTCCTCGATGCCAACCCCCACGCGCGGGTGCACTGTGTTCAAGACGCGGCGCCGGAGCTGAGCGCGCTGCCCGAAGCCCTCAGCCGCGCGTTGCCGGTAGACGTCGAGGTCGTCGAGCTCGTCGACTTCGAGCACGTCGCCAGGTACCTCGACAACGTCGTCAACGCCTGCGACCCGGAGGACATTTACGACATGAAGTCGTGGTACCGGAGCGTGTTGCTCGACGACGACAAGGGCATCGACCGCATCCAACACAACCTCCGCCGCCAGGGCCGGCGGCTCCCCGACGACGATGACAGCGCCACCGCGCGCAAGGCCGTCGCGGCCGCGCTCAGCTACATGCGCGAGCGGAAGAACAAGATGCGATACGCCTCGTACTACCGGCAGAACCTGCCGATCGGCAGCGGCGCGACGGAAAGCACGTGCTGGCAGATGCAGCAGCGCGTAAAGCTGCCGGGGCAGTCCTGGGTGCCCACGGGCCTGCGAGGCGTCCTCGCGATCCGCGCCCTCGTGCTCTCCGAGCGCTGGGATTCGGCGTGGAATCATTACGCGGCATTCCATCGTGCGGAGGTCAGCATTGCGCCATGATCAGGATCGCATCCGCCTTGTAACGAGCCAGCGGGTTCATGGTGAGACGAGGTTTGGCACCCCAATCTGCTGGCAAGTATGCACTAATGAGACCATCGGGTTTACCGGGACAGCGCGGAGGATCCGATGATACTTCCGTTCCTAGTGATAGCTGTTGGTGCCGCCGCACCCGCGGGGTCGTACGACTGCCCGTGTTACCGGGCAGAGGTGGGAGTCTACTGCGCTACTAATGTCTATGATTTCTTCCTCAAAGGTAACGGGGACATCATTCCAGGCCATCTGGATGCGGAACGGCAACTGCGAACCATGTTTCACTCGTTTCCCGGCATCAGATACAGTGTGGATATCACTTTTCCAACGGAAGATACGACGTTCAGTGCTTCCTCAGAAGGATACTTCCGCTCACTTGGCATTGACACTGGCCTGGCAAGAAGATCAGTTGACCGATCTAGGCGCGAAATACTTGTTGCGGTGCGCGTGTTAGGCGACGTCTCAGAAGTCCTCGGCACTTCCAAGCAACACTTGGGGCGGCCACGTCCAATTGATGACGTGCCGAAGTGCACAACGTTGGCGGGACTTCTTGGCTACGAGCCAGACGCAATTTTAATCCCACTTGATAATTGTGCAAATGCCGACAAGGAATGCATTGTTGCGGCGCTCGACGGACGGGAGAATGACATCGTTGCAAAAGCGGATCTCGGCCAAGTCGGCGTCCTGTTACGGGGGCCTGATGATCCTGACCTTGCAGACGTCGCTTACTCTGCGATAGAGGAGCGACTCGGCAATCACAAGAACGTGGTAGTATTGCCAAAAATGAGCGGCGATGCGAAATACATTGTTGTGGTGAAGCTCAAAACACGAACGACATCAGTGAAGCCCAGAAAGGCCTTCACCGAGACACCTAAGCCACCCTCACGATGAACATCGTGGGTACATGTTTACCGTCCGCGGCGGCGGATCAACGAGCGCCATCGATCGTCCGCCCGACCCGATCCCGGCTGTGATCGGCACGTCCTCTACCCTCAAAAGCTCGCACGGCTCTTGCCGCAGCCTAGTGTCCTGAGCGAGAAGTTCGTTCGCAATGGCGCCGCACACGATCGAGGATGAGATCGGCTGACGCGGTCCACACGAAGGGCTTTGGGTGTTCATCGCGCGCGGCGAGATATGCCTCGACCGCGCCTTCCAGCGCGTCGACGAATGGGTGTGGATCCCATCCTGAGCGGCGGCAAGCTTTCTGGGCGTAGAACGGGTTGAGCGAACACGGGGCAGAGCCCACCCTTCGGGTGCTTGAAGTCCAACTGGAGGGATGCCCCGTGAAGATGATCGTCGTGGAACTGCCCGCACACCACAAGGGCCTCGCCGACGCTGTTCGCGCCGCGTCGGCCGAACTGCTCAAGGCCGAGGAGCGCGTCGCGCTTGGCCGCTCGGTCGACCTCGTTCCCATCGAAGAGGCAGCGGCGGAGGCTGCGGCTCGCCTTGAACGAGAGCTGCTCGCGTCGTCTCCGTCCACGACGTCACCCGCGCCGTGCTCGTCCGCCACCAGCGCTTCCTCTTCTACTTCCGAAAGAAGAACGGCAAGCCCATGAGCTTCTCGGCGCAGAAGGCGTCGCTGTTGGCCATCCGCAACTTCTTTCGCTGGCTCACCCGCGAAAACGTCATCCCCGCGAACCCCGCCGCCGACCTGGAGCTGCCGCGGACCGGGCACAAGCTCCCCAGGCACGTGCTGTCCGTCGAGGAGGTGGAGGCCGTGATGCGCACCGTCGACCTCGAGCACGAGCACGGCCTGCGCGACCGCGCCATCCTCGAGGTGCTCTACTCCACCGGCGTCCGCCGGCTCGAGCTGTGCGGGCTCAAGGTGTTCGACGTCGACGAGGACCGGGGCGTCCTCGCCGTGCGCCAGGGCAAGGGCAAGAAGGACCGCACAGTCCCCATCGGCGCCCGCGCCCTCGCCTGGGTGCGCAAGTACCTCGACGAGGCCCGGCCCCGCGTGGCCGTCGAGCCCGACGACGGCTGGCTGTTCCTGAACGAGCACGGCGAGGCCATCGGGCCCACCTGGCTGTCGCAGACCGTGAGCCAGCACGTCGACGCCGCGAACCTCGACAAGCGCGGGAGCTGCCACCTCTTCCGCCACACCATGGCCACGCTGCTCCTCGAAGGCGGCGCCGACATCCGCTTCATCCAGGAGATGCTCGGCCACGCCTCGCTCGAGACGACGCAGATCTACACCCACGTCTCCATCGACAAGCTCAAGGCCGTCCACGCCATGGCCCACCCCGCCCACCTCGACAGGCCCGCGAAGCCGCCGCCGCCGCCGGATGACGAACCCGCGGCGCGCGCCGATCTGCTCGCCGGCCTCGATGACGACGACGACGACAAGTGACGAAGAGGACGTTATGCTTGAGCCCATGGTGACGATGAACATCTCGCTCGACGAAGACTTGGCGAAGGCCATCGAGGACCTCGCGAAGCGGACGAACCGGCCGGTGGACAGCATCGTCGCTGACGCCACTCGTGCGCACGTCGAGTACACACAGAGGCTCCTCGCTTCGATCGAAGCGGGCCTCGCGGACGCCGATGCCGGGCGCCTGCACACGATCGAGGAAGTCGAAGCCGAGCTCGCTCGTCGACGCGCTGCTCGAGCGCGCTGATGCGCGTCGCGTTGACGACGCAGGCGCTCGAGCGGCTCGCCGACATCGAAGCCTTCGTGGGCGTGAAGAACCCCGAGGCCGCGGCGAAGATCTCCGCGAAGATCACGGCGAAGGCCCGCAAGCTCGAAGACCTCGGCTTCGCCCGCCTCGGGCGCAAGGTGCCCGAGCTCGACGTGGACGACATCCGCGAGGTGCTCGAAGGCAACTACAGGATCCTCTACCGCATCCACAGCGACGACTTCCTCGAAGTGATCACCATCTTCGACGGAAGGCAGGAGGAGTTCCCCTTCGACGACGTCCTCGACGGAGAGTGAGCCCAGCCGAACGCCCGCCGCGCTCCCCCTCGACCACAGCCGAAATCGCCCCGGCCCCCAAACAGCTCCGGAGTACGCCCGCCGCGGCGTGCGACGATAATGGCCCATTATCGCGCACGGCCCGCGTCACGAGCCGTGCAAGCAGACCGTCGACGAGAGTCTCATCGTCAAGGCAGCACGCGCCGCGCCCGGCTTCGCGTGCGTCGTCGCCGCCGGCTCGCTGCGCTCGCCGTCGTCGACGACACACGCTCTCGCCGGGCACGTCGACGTGCAACCCTCAGAAACTCGCACGGCTCGCGCCGCGGCCTACCCGCGGCGGGCTTGACGTAACGCCAGGGCGTTACGTCAACTCCGGAGCGCCCGTGTCCGTCGACGAGAGATGCCGGGGCGCCGAGACCGCCCACCCACCCCGCGCGGCGGGCTCCGCGACCACAGCCGCGCGCGCAGCCGCCGCGAGCACAGCCCGACGTGCGCGTCACGGGTCGTGCAGCCCGCGCGTCGCGTCGCTCACCTCGAGACGCACGGCCCGCGCCGCGCCGCACGCCGCTCGAGTCTGCCGGCCCGAGGCCCGCGCTGCGCGCGCGGGCTCGCGTTCACCGCAGGGCCTCCGAGCGCGCCGGCCACGAGGCCGGCCCCGCGCTCGTCGGCGAAGCCAGCGCCCCGCTGTTGCACGATCCCCACGGCGCCGCTGACGGCGCTACCCTTGACCTCGTGGAGGCCGCAGAGCTCGCCTCAGGCGCTCTTGTCGCACGACGCCCACCCGCGCCGGGCGACCTCGTCGCGCTACGGTACGACGCGTCTGAACGAACCTTCCCCGAGCTCGGACAGTTCACCGGACCCGACCCACTCGCGATGGGCACGGCGTACGGGCACTTCGGTGCCCAGGCCTACGGCTATGCCGCAGGGCGGCCGTTCGCGTTCGTCGATCCCGATGGTTTGCAGGACCAGAACAAGGTCGTCATGGAGCCCGCTGGCGGGTCTCCCGTCGAGCTCGCTAACGGCGGGTCTGCGGGCGAAGCAGCCGCTGGAGAAGAAGTCGCTGAAGCTGCTGCCAGCACAAGCCTCCGAAGGATGGGCACAAGACTCGTGTGCTTCAGCACTCCGCTCTGTGCTGCTTTGTTGCTTACCGCGATGATCGATAACGACGACGACGTTTCGGGCGCGAACCGCCCGCGCGCAACAACGTCCACAAAAGGGCCGCGTCTTGTTTTCGAACAACCACCAACGAATATGGCGACGTGCTCGAAGTCGACGAGCTCGACGACCTCGACGTCTACCGGCAACGCGCGGCTGAGGGCTTCGGGCAGCGCGCTCAGCTCCGGCGCCGCGTCTTGAACACAGTGCACCCGCGCGTGGGGGTTGGCATCGAGGAGCCACACAACGTCGGCGGCGACGCGGTCGGCGAGTTGCGCAGGATCGGCGTCGGCCTCGACTGCGCACCTCCACGTGCCCAGCTCGTCGCCCTTCGTGTCGTAGGCCGTCGTGCTGCCCACCCACGCCATGCGGTAGTGCTGCTCGCTCGGCGGTGGAGGCGCTCGCTCGTAGGGCTCAGCGCGAGTGCGCGCCGCGCCGTCGACGATCTCGTTCATGCGCACCGCCATTCGGTCCAGGCCGCAGCTCACCGACGCGACGCCGCGCGGCGGTCCCTCGTCGTCGCGCGAGGCCTGTTCGAGCTCCGCGGCGGCATCTGCGACCTCGACGCCGATGCGGGTCACGTGGTCTTGGAGGAACGCGCGACTCGGTGGAACGTAGCCGACGGCGACGAGGGTCCGGTCCAACGCGCGGCTGTTGTGATCCGCGGTCAAGCGACCGACGACGCGCGCCATGTCCGGCGTCATCTGCTCGACGATACCGACGCGGAGCTCGATCGGCTTGATCGTCGGACCGTTGTGCACGCCGACCGCGCGATAGAGCGCCTCCTCGATGTGATGCGCGCCGAAGCGGCCGAAGTACGTCGCCGACGAGGCCTGCTCAAGTCGGCGGAACTTCTTGCCATCGACGTCGACTTCCTCTCCGTTCGTCACCAACTCGCGCAGGTCGTCGTCCTCCGCCTTCCACAAGGCGTCCCTCATGATTTCGTAGTCAGCGTCGCGTCGCTGCTCGAACGTCGCGTTCGGCCCCACGCGCTCCTGGCGGGCGCGCCGCAGTTTCTCCACCATGTCGTCGACGAGCTTCGCGCGCTCCGGGCTCATCGCTGGCCTTCCACGCACCGGCTTCTTCGTGGGGGGCGCCTTCGGTGTGAAGAAGCTCTGCATGCGCTTGAAGAACTGCAAGGGCAGACCGGCGCGATCGCGTACCTCAAGCGCAAGTATTGGCTGCTTTCCGTCGATTCCAATTGTCCCGAGGGCACGGCTCAAGCGGCTCATGAACAATATGGTGGGTAAAGCCACCCGCAAGAAACGACCATTTACGTGCAACCCCTCCCGCCCATTTCAGATGACTTAGAAGTCAAGCTCTTTCTCGAGACGCTCGCCGAGACATTCAGCGATAGGCAAATTACAGAGGTAACTTGTGCGACGTCCATGTTTCGGCCGAACCCCATCAGCCGACTGCGCTCACGGGTACAGTTCTCCTTCCACGATCCTGTGGCAAAATTTGGAGCTGATCTCGACGTGCGAATCCGCGACGAGGAAAGTAACACGGAAATTGGCGACATAGAGTGTTGCCGCGGGCGGACCGTGCTGCGTGCGAACGGAAGGAGCACAGAATTTCCATCATTAAGAGGGGCACTTCAGTCGTTTGAAAACGCAACGGCTTCGGGGAGTGTTCACCTTGCTTGGTTCATATTTCCGTTGGATGACGAATGGTGGCGTAGCCAACTGATATCTGGGAAATTCTTGCCCCCATCGCCTTCGGGTGTGGTCCGAATTCAACTAAGATGCGATGTTCCTGGCCTAGAATCAGAAGGGCATGATGTTGAAATATTAAACGGGTTAATCACAAAAGTGGTTGATGTTTCAAGAACTGGCGCGAGAAGTATTGACGAGATAGAATATACGTTCGCCGACCGTAATTGAACAACCTGAGGCGGCGGCATCGACGAATGCGCATAATGAAAAACGTCCGACATACGAAGTTTGAGGTTCGATCTCGCCATTCAGCAAGCGGCGTCTGGCGTCGACGCCGCTGTCTGCCGCGAGACAGCACGCCGCGCCTTGCTCTGCGCGCGAAGCCGGAAGGAGCGTGGTTTCGCGATCGAGTTCTTGGCACGTTCAGAGCGTTCCAGCTTTGTGGCCTACAGGTTGACCCGCCAACTCGTTCAACTGTTGCCAGAACTCCCACATGTATGGCGACTCCACTATTCGCAATGCAGTCGCTTGCGGATACCGCCGGGCCGCCGCGACTGCGAAGCGACAATACGCCGAGCGAAGAAGAGCGCGCGTTGCGGACAAAGCGTCGAAGTCTTTTCCGCCGGAGTAGCTCTGACGCCCACTACGCGGCCGCCCAACGCTTCGCCTCTGCGTTGAGGATGAGGGCTTCGAGGACGGCCTTGATGTCCTCGCGGTCGAGCTTCTTGATGGCCTCGAACTGGAGCTGAAGCTCCTCGTCGGGCTGCCCGCGCTCGTGGGAGACGCGGAGTGAGCTGGCGAGGGCGCGGATGACCTCGAGGGAGGGCTCTGCGTTACCCGCCTCGTAGCGCTTGATCTGGATGACGTGGACGCCGGCCCTCTTGGCGAGAGCGGCCTGGGTGATGCCCTTTTGCTCCCTGAGGGCGACGAGCCTCTTCGAAAACGCGTGCGCGACCGCGCCATCCTCAAGGTGCTCTACTCCACCGGCGTCCGCAGGCTCGAGCTATGCGGGCTCAAGGTGTTCGACCTCGACGAGGACCGGGGCGTCCTCGCCGTGCGCCAGGGCAAGGGCAAGAAGGACCGCATCGTTCCGATCGGCGCCCGCGCCCTCGCCTGGGTGCGCAAGTACCTCGACGAGGCCCGGCCCCGCGCGGCCATCGAGCCCGACGACGGCTGGCTGTTCTTGAACGAGCACGGAGAGGCCATCGGGCCCACCTGGCTCTCGCAGACCGTGAGCCAGCACGTCGACGCCGCCAACCTGAAAAAGCGCGGGAGCTGCCACCTCTTCCGCCACACCATGGCCACGCTGCTCCTCGAGGGAGGCGCCGACATCCGCTCCATCCAGGAGACGCTCGGGCACGCCTCGCTTGAGACCACGCAGGTCTACACCCATGTCTCCATCGACAAGCTCAAGGCCGTCCACGCCATGGCCCACCCCGCCCACCTCGACAGGCCCGCGAAGCCGCCGCCGCCGCCGCCGGACGACGAACCCACGGCGCGCGCGGATTTGCTGGCCGCCCTCGACGAGGAGCACGACGACGACAACGCGAAGGGAAGACGATAAGATGAACACCATGGTGACGACGACGGTGCCGGTGGCGATCGATGAAGACGTGCGGGAGCGCCTGGAGCGCCTCGCGGCCGAGAACGAGGAGAACGCGAACCGCCTCGTGAACGCCGCGCTGCGCGAGCTCCTCGACTACAACGAGCAGCTCAACGCCTCGATCGCCCGCGGCCTCGCCGACGCCGAGGCCGGTCGCCTGATGACGACGGAAGAGCTCCTGCGTCGCCTCGAGGAACGCCGCAAGCAGCGCGCCTCACGATGAAGGTGCGCTTCACCGACGAAGCGTACGAGTGCCTGGGGCGCATCGAGGATAGCTTCCCCAAGAACGGGAAGAAGATCGTCCTGCGCATCGTCGAGAAGACCGATCTCCTCGTCGACAACCCGCAGCTCGGGCGCATGGTGCCCGAGCGTGGACGCCCCGATCTTCGCGAGCTCATCGAGCACGGCCACCGCGTCTTCTACGTGATCGACGTCGACGAGATTCGCATCCTCACGATCTTCCACGGGAGCGCGCTCCCGCCTGACGTGAAGCTCGACCCCGTCGACGACGACTGAGCCAGAGCGAACGCCCGCCGCGCTCCCCCTCGACCACAGCCGAAATCGCCCCGGCCCCCAAACAGCTCCGGAGTACGCCCGCCGTCGCGCAGCTCGTTCTTCTTGGACCCGTAGACGAGCGCGGGCACCGCGCCGAGCGCGGCGCCGGCGACGCCGACGGCCGCGCCCACGCCGCCGCCGACCTCGAGGCCGAAGCGCAGGGTGTCGTTGACGGCGAGCGCGGGCTTGTCCGGCGCGGCCTTCTTCGGCGCCTTGACCTCGACGGGTTTTCCGCCCGTGGCCTTCTCGAGGATGTCGTCGAGGGCGGGGCCGATCTTGTCCGGGAGCTCAGCGAGGCTCCAGCCCTGCACGCTCGCGCGCCCCTCGCCGCTCGCCACGCGAGCGTCGAAGAGCTGGAGCGCGACGACGATGACGCCGTCGAGCTTCCCCGCGTGCGTGGACAGGACGAAGTCCGCGCCCATCGCGCCCGCGATCTCCGCGAGGCACGAGGTGCTCCCCTGGTCGCAGCCCATCTGCTGCTTGTCCGCTTCGAGCGCGGCCATGTCCCGGATGTCCGTCGCCGACGTCACGTCGAGCGCCGGGAAGCGCGCCGCCCGCGCCGCGATGAACGTCGTCAGCGTCTCCGCCTGGCTCTTTTCGAGGTCCGGCGCGTTCACGTCGAGCACCAGCAGCTTCCAGCGCGCGACGGGGGCGTCGGCGCGCGCCGCAGGTGCGAGCGCGAGGACGACGAGCACGGCGAGAGAGCGCACGCCCCGTTCCTAGCCGCAACGGTGCTGGCTGCCAACGTACCCCCGCCCAAAGGGACGGCCGCGCCGCCTGCCCGGCGGCGAGGCCCTTCCCTGCGGGCGCCCAGGTTCTCTTCGCGCCGAGAGCGGGCGCAAGGCCCCCAAGGTGCCGGTGGCGGGCGCCCTGCGGGAAGGACCTCGCCGCCGTCCCGGACGGCGGCGGTCCTTCCCCCTTTCGCCCCGGCGCCGGTGCCCCGCGCACAACCCGGCGCCACACGATCCGCGCCGCCGCTGCGTCCTTTGACGGAGTCGCGCCCACCCCGAGCGCGTCCGTGCGGCCTCTGCGTCGCATGTTCGATGGCCGCACACGCCGCCCGGGACCACGTTCCTCACGCCGGCCGTTGTCCCCCGGTCACGAGGAAACACACATGACCCCCCAGCTCCCGCGCTCCCTCGCAGTTCTGCTGTCGACACTCACCGCCGCCGGCGCCATGGTCGCGTTCGGCGTCGTGCTCTTGCGGCTCCCCGATCGCCCTGTGCCGGAGCGCCCAGCGCCGTTCGTCGACGCACAGACCCCACAGTCGCTCCCTTCACCCTCCGAGGCGGGCAGCGCTTCAGGCCGCGAGGCGGCGTCGGAGGCGAAGGCGCCGCCCGCCGACGCCGCGCGGAACGCCGACGACGCCGAGGACTCCGACGACTCCGATGACTCCGACCCCGGGGCGGCGCGCGTCGCCTGGGCCGACCCGGCGCGAGCCCACGATGACGACGACGAAGAAGACGCAGTTGAACGCAGCCATCGCGACCGCCGGCACGAGCGGCGCGCGCGCGAAGACGATCACGACGAGCACGAACGTGGAGAGCGCGAGTGACCGTCACAGGCCACACCTCCTCCGAGCGCGTCTTCCTGCGCGCCGGCCTGCTCGTGGCGTCGACGCTCGGAACGATCGCGCTCGCCCTTGGGCTCGCCGCGAGTGATCGGCGCGAGGCGCGCGCCAACCCTGCGCCGACACCGTCGCAGCAGGCGTCGTCGTCGTCACCGCCGCTCGCGCGCGCGCCGGCGCCGGGGACGGAGGTCGCTTCCGCCGCCGCGAGCAAGCCGCGGCCCCGCGCTCGTCATCGGCCGCGCCCCATCGCCGTCTCTCGCTCTTCGAGGTGAATCATGCGCGAGCTCTCGGTCCACGCCCTCGGCTCGTCCATCAACGCGTTCATCGACAACGATGCGCCGGGCGCGGTGCAAGCGCTCGCCACCCTGCCGCGCTGGCTCGCGCGCATCGACGCGACGCTGAGCCGCTTCCGCAAAGACAGCGAGCTCTCCCGGCTCAATGAACGGCGCAGCACCGTCGACGCGAGCGACGGGCTCATCGCTGCCGTCAGCGTCGCGCTGGCGGCCGCCAGGGAGACGGACGGCCTCGTGACGCCGACCGTCCTGCCGGCGCTCCTCGACGCGGGTTATGCGTGCACGTTCGAACCGAACGACGCGGGTGTGCACGCGGCCGAGGATCGGGCCGTCGGCGCCGTCCCTGACTGGCGCGACGTGGAGCTCGACCGCGAGGCGCACGCCATCCGGTTGCCGCCCGGCGTCTCTCTCGACGTCGGCGGGACCGCAAAGGGCGCATGGGCCGACGCCGCCGCGCGAACGCTCGAGCGCGCCGGCCCCGCGCTCGTCGACGCCGGCGGTGACGTCGCTGTCAGCGGACCCCGCCGCGACGGCACGCCATGGCCGGTGGGGATCGCCGACCCGCGCGAGCCCGAAGAGCTGCTCGAGGTCATCGCCGTCGTGTCGGGCGGCGTCGCGACCTCGGGGCGCGACTATCGAACGTGGCGCGTGCGCGGCGGACGCTCCGCACATCACGTCATCGATCCGCGCACCGGCGCGCCGGCGCAGAGCGACGTGCTCGCCGCCACCATCGTCGGCCCGAGCGCGCTCGACGCCGAGATCGCCGCGAAGGTGGTGTGCATCCTCGGCACCGCCGACGGGCTCGCGTACATCGATGCCCGCGCGGCGCTCGCGGCGCTCGTTGTTCGCGATGACGGTCGCGTCGTTGCCAGCCGGCGCTTCGGCGCGCACGTGTGGATGGAGGCAGCATGAGCGCCCTTCCGAGCGATCTCGCCGCCGTCGACGTAGACGTCTTCGTGCGTGCCACCGGCTTCGCCACCTTCGCGCTCTCGTGGCTCGCCGTGTTCGCCGGCGCCACCATCACGAGCCGCGCCGGTCGTTCGCTGTCACCCGCGCGAATCTCCATCGAGCTTCACCGGCAAGCGAGCGCGCTCGCGCTTGCCTTCGGCGCCCTGCACGGCGTCGTGCTGCTCGCGCTGAAGGGGCGCGTGCCTTGGCCCGGGGTCGCGCCGGAGCTCGACGCGGGCTGGCTGGCCCTCGCGATCTTCGCCGCCGGCGCAGCGAGCTACGCCGCCCGCGCGCTGCTTGGCCCGCGCGCGTGGCGCCGCGTTCATGCGCTGGCGTACATCGGATTTGTCTCCGGCCTCGTGCACGCACTCAGCGCGGGCGGCGACGCCGGCTCGATCTGGGCCCAAGGACTCTGGCTTGCGGCGGTCACGAGCGTCGTCTTCGTCTCGGTGTGGCGCTTGCTCGCCGTCAGGCCCGCGTTGCCCGCCGCCTGAGCTCCGGCGCGGTATGTGCGTTGCCTCCGCTGGAGGTGCAGGGCAGGTGCAGCCGTACCTCGGCGGACGCAAGAGCGCGGCGAGCTTTGCGTCGTCGTCCGCGGAGTCCGCGTCGACGAGGGCGGCGGCGCGCGCGATGTTCATGCAAGGTGCAGTGACTCTATGTTCATGCAAGGTGCAGTGACTCTATGTTCATGCAAGGAGCTGACGTGGCTGAACCGACGGGTCGACTCGATCGCAGCTTGCTCGCGCTCTTCATCGCGTGCGCGCTGCTTGTCGTGGTCGACGTCGCCACCGACTTCACCGGCGCGCTCCGCGCCCTGCACATCGGCCTCGAGCTCGCGGCCTCCGCGCTCGCCGCCACGGGTGCGGCGGTCGTCTGGTCCCGCTCTGTGCGCGAGCGCCGCGACTTGCGCGCCGCGCTCGACAAGGCATCGCTCGACGTCGTCCGCTCGCGCGCCGAGGTCGATCGCTGGCGGGCCGAGTCGCGCACCGCCGTGGAAGGGCTCTCCGCGGCCATCGATCTTCAGTTCGATCGCTGGGCCTTGAGCGCCGCCGAGCGCGCGGTGGGATCGCTGCTGTTGAAAGGGCTGAGTCACAAGGAGATCGCGGCCGTCCTCGGCAAGAGCGAGCGCACCACACGCCAACAAGCGCTCGCGATCTACAAGAAGGGCTCGCTCGCGGGCCGCGCGGAGCTGTCCGCGTTCTTCCTCGAAGACCTCTTGAAGTGAAAGGCTGACGAAAGATAAGGCTCGTAGCAGCGCTCGGCGAAGCCGCCCACAAGGTGGCTCGCCGCGCGGAGTACGTGGCGAGGCACGTCGGCGCGCAAGAACCGCTGCAGGTTGTGAGGAAACGGCGGGTCCGAGCGGTGTTGTGATCCCGCTATCAGCGGTGTGCGCGCCGACGTGCCTCGATGCGACGTCGGCGCGGACTTCAGCACGGCGTTGGCGTGCTCGGCGAGGGCAAATCTCGGTGAGTTGCGAGTGCTTGGGCGCTCGGAATCAGCGAAGGCTAGACAACGTCGCCACCGCCGGAGCGGAAAGGAGCGGAGAGCTCGGCGCCCCGGCGCTCAACTCGGCGCGCGTCTTCGTCTTCGTCGCCGAGCTCGGAGCTCCTTTCCGCTCCGCCGTGTGGCCGTAGCACCGTCCCCTTCCGGGTGGCTCGGATCAACGGTCCATCGGGCCAGCCCTCGTCGCCACTCGCGGCGATGGATCGCTGTCCCCGGGAGCGCGGCTCGCTCAAGTCTGGATCAACACGAAGTCGAGCGTCTCGTCGGCGTAGATGCCGTGCGGCGCGTCGCGCGGAACCTCGACGACGGAGCCAGGGCCGGCGGCGAACGTGGTGTCGCCGACGATGATGCGTCCCTCCCCGGAGACGACGACGATCGCCGTGTCCGTCGCAGCGGGGTGGACCGGGAGCTCTTCACCTCCCGGCACCGTCATCTTGATGATCTTGACCGCGCCCTGGTCGGAGACGACCTCGCTCGTGACGTGGGTCTTGATGGCTTCGGTGACATGGCTCATGGCGAACCTCCTCTGCTCCATCTGCGGGAGCTTCAACGACCATGCCGATGGCGCTCCCCGTCAGGACACGGCCGCGCAGCATGCCGTGTGTCGGGTGCAACAACACGTTCACACAGATGCGCGATTCGACACCCGGCGACGAGGGCAGCGAACGCAGCCGGAACCGCCGCGCGGTGATGGTTCGAGGGTTGCAGCCGGATCCTCCGCCTGCGACGAAGAGGAGGCGCCATGTCGACATCCGGCGCGCGACTGACCGAACGGAGCCGCCCGAAGCGAGCACGGTCCCACGACGTGCTCGGAGCGATTGACGCGGACCACGCCGCGCTGCTCGCGCTCTTCCGCGACCTGGGGCGTGCCGCCGAGGCGCGGGACGGCGGCAGCAGGCGGCACATCGCCCGCCGTCTGCGCTCGGGGCTGCTCTCGTTGCGCGCGGCCGAGGATCGCGTCGTCTACGATCGGCTCACGCCCGGAGAGGACACGGAGATCGAAGCCGCCGTCGCGGAGGCGCGCGAGCACCACGCGCAGATCGAGCAGACGCTCGGCGAGATCGACGCCGCCGAGCACGATGGCGTGGACGCGGCTCGCGAGATCGCGGTCCTCGAGGCGCTCTTTCGGCGCCACGTCGATCACACCCGACACGGTGTCCGCGCCGCCGTGAGCAAGGCGTTCGACCCCGAGACCCGACGAAGGCTCGGCGACGAGTACATGGCGCAGCGGCGGTCGCCGACGAGAGCCAGATCGCGGGCCGGCGCGCGCTCCAGTCGCGCTCCGAGTCGGTTGAGCAGCACGCTCGACATGACGACCTCCGCTGAGCTCAGCCACGGCCTGTGGTGATCGCGCCCGGAGTGTCTCCGCGCGAGCACGGCATCGACGCTCGAGTACGCGAACTTCGCCGTCGAGCAGATTGACACGGTGGCGTCGCTCATCGGGTTGCCGGCCATCGCATGGACCGCCGTCGCATTGCCGGTAGGGATTTCGTTCCTCGTGTCCCACTCGATCTCGTACACGATCGACGTCTATCGCGGTGGGTGCGCCCCGCGCAGAAACATCCTCGACGTCGCGCTCTATCTCTCGCTCTTCCCGCAACTCATCGCCGGCCCGATTGTTCGCTACCACGAGGTCGCTTCCCAGATCGACGACCGGCACGCCACGCTCGACGATGTCGCCGCGGGCGCCGCTCGATTTACGTACGGCTTGTGTCGCCGAGGGCGCGCGCGACCGCGAGCGCGCGGGCGCGGTCGACGGCACCGTTCGGGCGTTCATGCGCGCACCCTCGGCGCGAAGAAAAAACCAGGGGCGCCCGAGGGGACGGGCCTCGTCGCCGTCCTTTGAGGAGCACATCTGACTGCAAAAGCACCGGCCGGTTGTGACGGCTGTTACCGACGCTCGAGGTCGCGGACGGCATGATCCGCGCGCTTTCGAGGACCCACATGCACCAGAGCTCCACTTCGCAGGGAACACGCTGGCTCGTCGCGCTCGGCGTGCTCGCGTTCGCCGGCGCGTGCCCCGCCCCGCAGACCACCGACGACGGCGACGGCCCGCGGCGCGTGCCGCAGCTCCCCACGTGCGACGTCGACGGCGACTGTCGCGACAACGAGCAGTGCGTCGACGGCCGCTGCCACGTCCAGTGCACCGACGCCTCCGGCTGCGGCGGCGACCGCGCGATCTGCGACTCCGATCGCGGCATCTGCGTGCGCTGCCTCAAGGACGCGGACTGCCCGACAGCCCAGGTCTGCGACGACGCCACCAGCGAGTGCATCGACGACACCTCCGCCGGCGAAGGGGAAGGCGAAGGTGAGGGCGACACCGGCACCTGCACCCCCGACGCCGCCGGCTGCGTCGACGAGCACACCGCCTTCGTCTGCGCCCACGACGGCAACAGCCGCACCACCGCCGCCTGCCGCGACGACCAGCTCTGCATCGACGGCGCCTGCCACGCCCTCGTGTGCACGCCCGGCGCCGCCGTGTGCTCCGGCAGCTCCCGCGTGGTCTGCAACGCAAACGGCACCGCCACCACGGTGACGTCGTGCAACCAGGGCTGCACCGAGCCCCTCGGCTGCTCCTGCGTCGAGGGACAGTGCGCGCCGCGCTCGTGCGAGCCCAACGCCGCCCGCTGCGTCGGCAACAGCGCCCAGGAGTGCGACGCCCTCGGCCTCGGCTTCTCCGACCTCGTCGACTGCGGCGCCGACACCTGCACCGGCGGCCGCTGTCTCGCCGACGTCTGCACCCCCGGCGACACCCTCTGCTCCGGCCGCACGCTCCTCACGTGCAACACCGGCGGCACGGGCTTCGACGAGTCCACCTGCGCCGAGGCCTGCACCGGCGCCGACGGCTCCGCCGCCTGCACCGCGCGCGTGTGCGACCCGCTGAGCACGACGTGCAAGGACGCCGGCACCCGCCGCGTGTGCAACGCCGACGGCACCGCCAGCGCCGACGTCCCCTGCGGCGACGGCGAGACCTGCACCGACGGCGTGTGCCAGACGAGCGAGTGCGTCCCCCAGTGCGGCGGCCGCACCTGCGGCCCCGACCCGATCTGCGGCGCCTCGTGCGGCACCTGCGCCGGCACCTGCAGCGCCGGCGGCGTCTGCCAGGCGCCGAGCGGCCCGGTCCTCGGCGTGTCGCTGTCGTGGACGCCGGCGACGGAGGACATGGACCTCTACCTGTCGCGCGATCCCGCCGAGGCCACCATGTGCACCACCGACACGTGCTTCTTCGGCACCTGCCAGGCGAGCGACGCGCGCCCGGACTGGGACGGCACCGGGACCGTGAGCGCGGGCGACCCGCTCCTCGACGTCGCCGACGTCGTCCACGACAACCCCGAGGCGCTGCACCTCACGCTCCCCGACGGCGCCCCCGCCCACTTCCGCGTCGGCGCCGACAACTTCGGCGGCGTCGACGGCGCCACCGCGGTGAACGCCACCGCCACCGTGCGCATCTCCCTCGACGGCACCGTCGTCGCCACGCACAGCCACGCCGTCGCCATCGGCGCGCAGTGGCGCGGCGTCGTCATCGACTGGGACGGCGCGAGCCTGACGAGCGCCGACCAGGGAACGCTCCAGGCGGACTTCACCTGCACGTCGCCCACCGGCGGCGGCGGCAACACCTGCGCCGTCGACGGCGACTGCCCCGCCGGCCAGGGTTGCATCAGCGACTTCCTCGGCCTCACGAGCTCGTGTCAGACGGTGCAGTGCACCGCGGACAACCAGTGCGGCGGCGGCGGCCAGCAGTGCAGCGGCAGCCACACCTGCGTCGTCGGCCCGCTCAAGGGCTGGAAGCAGCCGTGCTCGAGCGCCACCGAGTGCCACGAGGGCTTCCACTGCGACGCCATCACCAACGTCTGCGAGGAGGCGTGCCTCCCGCAGTTCTGCGCCGCCGCGGGGTGCTGCCCGCTGACGGGCGGCACCACGTGCACGCCCGACCCGCTGTTCGGCATCACCGGCAACTGCGACCCGTGACGACGGCTCACGCAGGCGGGCGAGCGGCCCGCCCGCGCGAGCGAGGCGTCAGGGGCCGACGGGGAGGTCGATGACGCTGCCGTCGCCGCCGTCGCCGCCGTTGCCCGCCGGGCCGTTGCCAAAGCCGCCAGGCGCGCCCGGGGCGAAGATGCCGCCGGCGCCGCCGAGGTTGACGCGCTCGATGACGGCCATGCCGCCAGCGCCGCCGCCGCCGCCGCCGGACTGGTCGGAGCCGCCGCTGTCGCCGCCCGGCAGCCCTCCGAGCGAGATGCTGCCGTCGAGCTGGACCAGGTTGGCGATCATGATCAGGATGCCGCCCCCCGCGCCGCCGCCGCCGCCGGGCGGGTTGGCCACGAGGTCGTTGGCCGCGCCGCCGGCGCCGCCGCCCGCGCCGAGCGTGACGGGGCCGACCGAGCCCGGGGGATCGACGCGGTAGGAGACGCCGCCCTGGCCGTTGCACGTGCTGAACGCGCTGGTGGCGTCGAGGCCGTTGGTGGTGTGCGCGCCGCCGCCGCCGCCGACGCCGCCTGTGCCGGTGCAGGCGGAGGCGTCGCCGCCGCCGCCGCCGCCGTTGTTCTCGGTGATGCCGATGTTGGCGAGCCCCGCGATGCTCTCGCCCGCCTGTCCGGCGGAGCCGGGGATGTCGTTGCTGGCGCCGCCGGCGAAGCCTGTGCCGGACAGCTCGATGAGGCCGGTGGGCTCGACGAGGGCCTGGTTGCGCGCGAAGAACGCGATGACGCCTCCCCGCAGGCCGTCCCACGGCCCGGTCGTGAGCGTGTCGAGGATGTCGACGTTGGCGTACTGCGGCACGCGCTGGAGGATCACGCGCTGCTGTCCCGGGCCGACGCCGATGTTGGAGTCGTCGCCGGGGTTGTCGCCGTAGCTCGCGGTCTTCGGCTGCTGGAACACCACGGTGTCGCCGGTGGGGCCGACGCCGTCGGCCACGAGCGTCTCGAAGGAGCCGACGTTGGCGGTGAAGCCGGGGCGGCCCTGCAGGTTGATGAGCAGGACGATGTCACCGGGGAAGAAGCACGAGGGATCGAGCGTGGTGTCGATGCTCGCCTCCTGCGGGCTCAGAAAGCCCGTGACGTTCACCGACACCGCGTCCGGACAGCTGCGCCCGGGGCTCTGGATGGTGTCGAAGCTCGTGACGCCGGTGACGGTGAGGTCGCCGTCGACGCCGCTGCCGAACGTGCCCCCGCCCTGCACGGCGCCGCCCGTGCACGCCGGCGAATTCGGGTCGGGGTTGCACGGGTCGAGGAAGCCGGGTTGGTCGTCGAGGTTCGGGACCCCGTCGCCGTCGAAGTCGCCCGAGGTGCAGGCGCTGTTGGTGTTGTCGGGGATGCACGGGTCGCGGAAGTCGGGGATGCCGTCGCCGTTTTGGTCCGCCGGGCCCTCCTGGCCGGTGGGGATCCCGTCGTTGTCGTCGTCGAAGTCGAGGGCGTCGATGGTGCCGTCGACGTCGGTGTCGAGCGGCCGCCCCAAATCGGGCCCGACCTCGGGGCCGTCCGGGATCCCGTCGCCGTCGGTGTCGCCGCTGTTCGGGTTGGTGCCGATGGACAGCTCGAGGTCGTCGGGGAGCCCGTCGCCGTCGGTGTCGTTGGTCCCGCCGCCCGAGGGGTGGCAGAAGTTGTCCGGGCCGCAGACGTCGCCGCTGGCGCACTCCCCCTGCGCGCAGGAGCCGAAGCCGCAGTCCTGCGTGCAGATGTCGGGGTTTTCGAAGGCGAGGTCGCAGAAGTTGTCGCCGCAGAAGCCGGCGGCGCCGCCGCAGTCGGACGGACAGGTCTGCGGCTCGTTGCCCTCGCAGATGCGATCGCCGCACACGCCGCCGACGCTGCCTTTGGCCTGGCAGTCCAGCGGACAGGTGACGTCGTCCTCGACGCTGTTGTCACAGACGCCGTCACCGCAGACGGCGGCGCAATCCTCGGGGCAGCCCTGGAAGGTCTCGCCGGTGTCGCACGCGCTGTCGCCGCAGGTGCCGGTGGGGCAGAAGCCGAAGGTCTCGGCGGTGCCGCCGAACTGGCCGATCCCTTCGTAGTGGAAGTACCAGCGGTTGAGCGACGGCAGGACCGTGAGGCTGCACATGTCGCTCAGGTCCTGGAACGGGATCTGGCGAATGATCGTCTGCGTGTCGACGTCGAGCTGCGACAAGGAGCCGAACGACGCGTAGGTGACGACGCGGTCGCCGTTGATGATGTCGAGGACGCCCCACGACGCCCAGTTCTCACAGCTCTGCATGTTCGGCGGCGCGATGGCGGCCGGCAGCGTGTTGGTCGCGCCCGTGGCGGTGTCGATGAGCGTCCATGTCGACGGCGCCGAGAAGATCAGGATCTGGCCGGCGCCGGCGAAGACGCCGTTGGCGAAGTTGCCGGTGTCGACGGTCACCGGCGGGGACACCGGGATGCTCGACCCCGTCGGCGCGAGCGTGAGCGGGTCGAGCCCCTCGAGCTGATCGATGACGAAGGTGCCGACCCCGTTGGCCAGCTCGCCGTTGGCGGCGTTGGCGAGGGAGAAGAGCTGCCCGCTGCCGGTGTCCGCGACGATGCCGTCGATGATGCGGCCGGCGGGCTGCACCGACGACAGGTCGAGCGAGATGATCGCGGTCTGGGAGTCGCCCGTGTAGTAGGCGGCCGACGGCGTGACGGCGATGCCGCCGCGGTCGTCGCCGGCGACGGCCTCCTCGTCGGTGATCTGGCAGCCCTGATCGAGGAATTCGAAGCGCGTCGCGAAGGCGGCGTCGACGCTGACGACCGCCGTCGAGCTCGGGCACGCCGGCGGCTGCCCCGGGCCCACGGCGCACAGCCGGTAGTCGCCCGGGGGCAGCCCGGGGGTGCTCGGCAGCTCGAAGGCGCCCACGAAGGAGCAGCCGCGCGACGCCAGATCGCACGCGCCCGCGCCGATGGTGTCGACGACGACGTCGGTGCCGTTGTTGACGTCCTCGGCGACGATGGTGTCGCCCGCGAACACGGTGCCGACGCCGCCGAGCGGGCCGCCGGCGGGGATCACCGACGGGAAGCTGGCGTCGATGCTGCGCGGCGCGAACGACAGCGTGGTGCTCGAGCTGACCGCGAGCGCGTCGGAGGCGTCGGTCTTGAGGACCGCGTGATACTCGCCGGGCGGGACCGGGCTCGTCGACGTGAACGCCAAAAGCGCTACCGTCCCGGCGGCGCCGTTCGGCGGCGTGGCGCTGCTCCAGGTGCCGGAGGCGACGACGGTGCCGGTGTCGTCGCTGACGTCGAACGTGGTCGGCTGGCCGAAGAGCGGGTCGAGCGGCGCCAGGAAGCCCGCGGCGAGGACGAGGCCCGACGGGTCCTGGTCGGCGGGCATCACGTCGCCGAAGGGAGAGGCGATGAGGTCGAGCGGCGGCGCGCTGGCCGCGGGCGCGCCCTTGGAGACGAACGGCGGGAGCGCGCCCCCGTTCACCGGGTCGTCGTACAGGAGCGCGATGTTGTAGTCGTTGCCGGGGACGAGCGTGGGCGGCGCGCCGGTCTGGATGAACGTGTCCGACGCGCCGAGGAGCGCGATGGGCAGCTCGGAGGTCGGGCTCTTCAAGGACACGCCGCTGAGCGCCGCGCCCGCCAGCCGATCCCCGAACAGCACCAGCCCCGCGCCGCTCGGGACGGAGGCGGCGATGCTCGGCGTGAGCGCCTGGAACGAGGGCGTGTCGAGCGTGCCGCCGCCGGCGAGGGCGAGCTGCAGGTGCAGCGGCCCCGCCGAGGCGCTGTCGGGGAGCTGCGCGCTGATCTGCACCGCCGCCGACACCGACGACGTCGACAGCAGCGTGGCCGCGCCCGCGATCGGCGCGCCGCCGCCGTCGACGACGGTGGCGCCGGTGACGGCGTCGAGCGCGCCGCCGAGGACGGTGATGACGTCGCCGGGGACCACGGCGTTCACCACGCTCGGGTCCACGAGCGCGGCCGAGGGCGTGCCCCCGCCGCCGTTGCCGCCGTCGTTGTAGTCGAGCGCGATGGTGGCGGCGGACGCGTTGGGGTTCTGGAACGACACCGCGACGATGCCGGCCTGCTGGCGCGCGGGCGCCGTGAACGTCACGCTCGTCGCCGTCACCGTCCGGCTCGACACCGTGGCGCCGCCGACCTTGAGGACGCCGGCGTTGTCGAAGTCCGCGCCGGTGAGCGTGATGCCCCCGCCGGCGAGGGGCAGTTGGTCGGGCTCGATGGCGTCGATGCGCGCCGTGGTGCCCGTGGGCGGCGGCGGCGGGACGTCGGTGTAGCCGAGCAAGGTGCTCGCGCTCTGGCCGTCCGGGTTCCTGATGACGACGGCGGCGGAGCCCGCGGCGTGCGCGGGCGCGGCGAAGGACGCGCTCGTCGACGTGAGCGTCACGGCCCCGGCGGCGAGCGCCGTGCCGGCGACGCTGACGGTGGCCTGCGTCGAAAAGCCGCTGCCGCTCACGAGGACGGCGTCGCCGCCGCTCGACTGCACCGTCTGCGGGCTGACGGCGGTGATGACGGGGGCCGCGGCGGCGACGGTGTCGATGCCGAGGCTGGCGGTGGCGGTCTTTCCGTCGAGGTTGACGACGCTGAGCACCACCACGGCGGGCAGCGTGACGCCCGGGTCCGGCACGGTGAAGGTGATGGAGGTGCTGCTCCTGGCCGTGACCGCGGCGCTGTTTCCGTCGACGACGGCGTTGCCCACGCGCAGGCTCGCGAGGTTGAAGCCGCCGCCGGCGATGGTGGCGCTGTCGCCGATGTGGGCGATGGCCGGCGACACCGACTGCACCACGGGGTTGGGCGTGCCGCTCGGCTTCACGTACGAGAACGTGGCGCTGGTGCTCTGCCCGTCGACGTTGGTGAATTCCACGGCCACGGCCGCGCCGCTTTGGCCCACGATGGCGTCGAGGTTGGGCACGCGGAAGCTCAAGGACGTCGCCGAGGCGGTGGTCGGCGTCACGAGCTGGCCGCCGACGATCAGGTGCGCGCCCGTGAGGAGCGCGCCGCCTTGCACGTCGAAGCTGCGGCCCGACAGCGTCATCAGCGTGTTGGCCTGCGCCGTCGACGGCGACAGCGTGTCGATGACGGGCGGGACGCCGAGCACGGTGAAGTAGGTGTAGACGGTGGTGTCGCTCTGGCCGTCGTCGTCGATGACCCGCACCACCACGGGCCCGTCCGTGCCGGACGTGGGCGCCACGAAGGTGATGCTGGTGTCGGAGAAGTCGGTGACGTCGGCGGCGGCGCTGCCCACGATGACCGCGGGGTTCCTGAAGTTGGCGCCGGTCATGTTGATGATGACGGGCGTGTCCTTGTTGCCCGCGCTCGGCGAGAGGGCGTCGATGCGCGGCGCGGGGCCGGTGGGCTCGAGGAAGTGGAAGGCGCCCGTGAGATCGGCGCTGTGGCCGTCGAGGTTCTGCACGTGCAGCGTGTAGTCGCCGCCGGCGGGGACCTGCGGCGTGGCCGCGAGGAGAGTGGTGGTGGAGACGCGGTTCACGTTGGGCGAAGTGAAGCTCCCGCCGGCGCCGTCGACGAAGGACACGTTGACGCCCGCGCGGAAGCCGGAGCCGCTGATGACGATGAAGGTGCCGCCGTCGACGCTGGAGCTGTCGGGGAAGGCGGTCTGCACGGCGGGGTCGGGGATGAAGTAGCTGAAGCCGCCGACGAGCGTGGCGCGCTGACCGTCGACGTTGATGACCTCGACGTCGACGGCGCCGGCGTTGTTGTGCGCGGGCGTGGTGCAGGTGAGGCTGGTGCCGCCGTTGACGGTGACGTCGCCCGCCTTATCGCCGTCGAAGAGCACGGTGGCCCCGTCGAGGAGGTTCTGGCCCACGAGGGTGACGACGTCGCCGCCGTCGATGCTGCCGGTGGCGGGGCTCAGGCTGGTGAGCGCGGGCGCCGGCTGATCGGGCGTGATGTAGGTGAAGTTGCGCGCGTTGGAGGGCAGGGACAGCCGCACGAAGCCCGCGGGATCGTCGGGCTGCGCGTCCAGGATGTTCTGCACGGTGACGACGACGATGCCGGCGGCGTGCGGCGGCGCCGTCACCTCGAGGCGCGTGGAGTCCACGAAGGTGACGCCGGTGACCTCGGTGCCGCCGAAGAACACCTTGGGCGGCCCGTTTCGCTGGGAGAAGAACGCGCCCTTGATGGCGATGACGCCGTTGCCGCCGGTGGTGGGCGCGGCCGCGGGCAGGAGCTGGTCCACGCGCGGCGCGGGCGGCTCGTAGGTGTAGCCCTCGGGGAGCGTGGCGGCCTGGCCGTCGCCGCCCTCGTCCTGCGCGGGGTTGGCGACGACGATGGTGGCGGGGTTCTTCCCGACGATGAGCGAGCCCGGCGGCGTGGTGCAGTCAAAGACGGTCTCGTCGACGCCGCTCGAGCTGTCGAGGCGGAAGGTGCAGTCGAGGGCGACGGCGTCGGCGAAGGTGACCCGGGCGTTCGCGTTGAAGCGCTTGCCGCGCAGGGTGACGCGCGTGCCGCCCTCGAGCGGGCCGCCGAGCGGCGCGATGGGGGCGGTGAACTCGGGGGCCGACGTCACGTGCGTCGACAGCGAAAACGGCGCCGGATCCGACGCCGACAGCCCGCCTGGCACCGCCGGCGGCTCGTCCTGCTCCACGCGGCCGATGACGACGAGCGCGTGCTCGGCGCTGCCGGTGTCGTTGGTGTGCTCGAAGGCCTCGGCGGAGGTCCCGGGCTTGCCGATGCGGAAGTTCCGCGTGGGGTCGCTGGTGACGTTGTCGCCGTCGTCGAGGAGGAACACCGACAGGTCGATGTCGGTCTCGAGGCCGGAGAGGCTGACGGCGAGCTTGCTGTCCTTGGGGACCTCGACGAGGTAGGCGTGGTCGGCGGGGACGTCGAACGGGCCGTCGGCGAAGGTGGCGTTGATGGTGTCGCCGGTGAAGGTGAGGCCGGCGACGGCGCCCTCGGGCGAGGCCACCTGCGACACGGGCAGGCCGTTGAACAGCGACGTCGACGGGAAGGTCTCGACGGTGCCGGAGAAGCCGCCGAGGTCGGCGCCGTCGGGGAGCGTGGGCGGCACGAACGACAGCGGCGGCGGCTGCAGCTCGCCGTCGACGTTGGCGAGCAGGCGCACGCGGGTGGCCTGCCGCACGTTGCTGGCGGGATCGCGCGCCTCGACGAAGACGTCGCCGACGGTGAGGAAGGGGTTCACGGGCGCGAAGCTGACGGCGAGCAGGACCTCCTGGAACGGGTCGAGCGTGCCGAGGTCGAGGGAGCGGGTGGCGCCGTTTCCGGGCGTGGGCTCGGTCTCGAACGGCGAGAGCGTGGCGCCGGGGGCGTCGATGAGGGTGGCGGTGACCTCGACGGGGTGCGCGGAGCTGTTCTCGACGACGATGACCTGGCGCGAGAAGGTGCCGAGCCGGATGCCCGAGGGGAAGGCGAGGTCCGAGGGCGCGACGTCGACGAAGGGCGGCGGCGGCCGCGGGTCGAAGCCGGCGATGAGGTCGGTGAGGTTGTCGGCGCCGTTTCGGTTGAGGTCGAACACGAGCGCGCAGGGGCCGCCGGCGACGGCGGCGCCGCAGGTGTCGAAGTCGCCGGACGGCTTGAGGGCGTTGTCCTTGGCGGGCTCGATCTTGACGGTGCCCTCGAGGCGCGCGAGCAGCACGTCGGTGCCCTCGTCGGGGCGGTAGCGCAGGCGGAGGATGAAGGGCGCGTCGGTCTTCTTGTCGACGGTGACGTTGAAGCTGCCCTGCGCTTCGCTGAGGTCGCTCGAGATCTGCAGCGCCGTCTCGGCGAGGATGCCGGGGATCTCGACGGTGGCCGCGAGCGCGGCGGCGTCCTTTACCGAGAGCGCCTGCACCCGCTGCGGCAAGCGCACGGCGACCCCGCCGGCGTCGCCGCGGGGCACGCAGGAGCCGGCAACGACGACGACCGCGAGCGCTCCGAGGACGCGCGCGGGGGCGCGGCGGCGGGGCCCGTCCCCCGCACGGCGCGTGCGCCCCTGGACCCTGCAAGACGGCTGCGAATCGGTGTGGATGCTCATAGGGGTCACTCCGCTCCCGTGGTCGAGGGCAGGGGGGTCTTCACGAGGATGCGCGTGGCGGGCACCGGCTGCTGCAGCGTGGCGATGGCGATGGTGGTGCCCGCGGCGACGGCGACGGCCGCGCCGCCGCCCACGGCGGTCCAGAACCACCACTGCGTGTAGTACGGCTCCTCCTCGAGGACGACGCGCGCGACGCTGGTCTCGCCGCGGGAGACGACGACGTCCTTGCGCCCGGGCACGGCGCCGGCCTGGGTGACGTCGAGGACGTGCACGCCGATGGCGAGGCCGTCGATCTTCTGCTTGAGCGGCGCGGTGCCGACGTCCTTGCCGTCGACGGCGACGGTGGCGCCCTCGGGCGCGAACACCTCGACGGCGCCGGTGTAGGTGGCGGCCTTGGGGCCGTCGAAGAGCCGATCCAGGGTGGGCGCCGTGACGGTGACCATCTCCTCGGGGTCGCCGCGCCAGGTGACGTCGACGCGCTGGACCACCGCGGGCCCCGACGGGTCGATGAGCGAGAGCGTGAGCAACAGCGCCTTGCCGCCGGGCCCGGCCTCGCCGCCGACGACCTGGCCGAGGGTGCCGGCGACGACGAGGTCGGCGTCGACGAGCTTGGCGACGTCGGTGGCGCAGTTGGCGGAGTCGCAGCCGAGCAGGCGCGCGTCGGCGCTGTGCGCGAGCAGGCTCTTGAGCTCGTTGCGCGACACCGCGCGATAGCCCGGCCGGCCGCTGATCTCGCTCGCCATCACCGTCGACAGCGCGTTCGCGAGCGCCTTGGCGTCGCCCTCGACCTTCAGATCGAGCACCGCCACCAGCTTCCCGGGTCCGGCCTTCGCCCCCGGCGCCGCAGCGTCCCCCGCAGCGTCCCCCGAGGCGTCCGTCGACGCGTCCCCGGCAGCGTCCGCAGAAGCGTCCCCCGAAGCGTCTCTCGGGGCGTCCGTCGAGGCGTCCGTCGACGAAGCCGCGTCCGTCGTCGCCGTGGACGGGGCGGTGGCCGGCGCGGCCGCCGTCGGGGCGGGGGCGCCCTTGAGGGCCGCAGACACCGGGGGAGCGGCGGCCTGCGTGGGCGACAAGAGCGCGACGAACAAGAGCGGATGCATGGTGCCTCCCGAAGAGCACCGCATCTTTTCGACGCTCGCATGTACGCATCAAGCCGCGTGGACGGACTGTCCCGCCTTATCGCCGCGCGCGAACCGGAGCGTCCGTTTTCTCCGGCGGCCGCGGGGAGTCTTGACTCCGTCCGCGCGGTCCGGCCCCCTCAGGCGGCGGGGCGCCTGACGACGCCGCGCTCGAGCTTGGCGAGCGTCTCCACGCGCGACAGCTCCAGCATCCGTCCCTCGGAGAGCGCGACGACGGCGCGGCGGATGATCTCCGTCGCCTCCCGCGCCTGCTGCACCGGCGGCAGGTGCGCGGTGAGGCGCGCGAGCTGCCTGGCCTCGAGCGGCGGGCCGATGTGCGCCTCGAGCTCCCGGTGGCGCAGATCGGGGAGGAGCGCGTCGCGCGGCAGGGCCTGGTGGTTGCCCTTCATCCAGATGGGCAACACGTCGACGCCGGTGAGGAGCGACAGCCGCGCCACCAGGGGCTTGAAGCCGCCGAGCGTGCCGTCCTCGCGGCGCGTGCCCTCCGGGAAGATGAGCACGACGTGGCCGCCCTCGACGACGGCCCGGGCCTGCTCGAAGGCGAGCCCGCTGCCCGTCTCGCGGTCGATGGGCACGAGGTTCGTGAAGTGCTGGAAGAACGCGACCTTGGGCGCCGCGCCCTCGAAGAAGTAGTCCTTGGCCGCCAGCGGCCGCAGGTCCTTGCCGTACGCCCCGAGCGCGTATTTCACGAGCCCGGTGTCGAGGTGGCTCGTGTGGTTGGCGATGACGATGCTGTTGCGGTTGCTGGGGACGAACGCGCGCCCCGTGACCGCGGCGTGGAACACCGAGTCGTACAGCTCGCGCTGCCCGAACGCGATCGCCCTGCGCCCCGCGGGCTTCAGCGCCGCGAGGGCCACGTCCCTCCACCCGACGCGCGCGCCGGGCTTGTCCACGGCGGCGCGCCCCTCCTCGAGCGCCTCGCCCTCCGCCGTCGCGCCGCTCGTCCCCCGCCGCGGCGCGCGCACCAGCGCCTCGACGTCGGCGACCGTCTCGCACGCGACCAGCGCCTCCGGGTCGAGCGCGCCGCCCGCGATCTTTTCGAGCGACGCGCCGAGCTCCGTCCACATCAGCGAGTCGAAGCCCAGGTCCGCCGCCGGCCGCGTGCCGCCCGCGATCTTCTTCGCGTCCACGCCCGCCACCACCGCCACCGCCGCGCGCACCGCCTGAAGAGGCGCCGCGCCGTCGCCGCCGCCGGCCTCGGCGCGCCTGGCGAGCGTCTCCTCGAGGACCCCGCGCACCTCCTTGCGCTTCACCTTGCGCGTGGCCGTGAGCGGCAGCGGCCCGTCGACGCGCTCGATGACGCTCGGCCGCGCGTACGCCGGCAGCTTCAACACGCCCTGCTGCACCCGCTTGAGCGCGTCCGCCGCCCCCGTCGACGACGCGAGCGCCGCCTCCGTCAACACGTACGCCAGGGCGAGGCGCTCCCCGCCGCGCGGGTCGGCGACGCCGAGGAGCGTGAGCTCGGCGACCTGCGTGCCGTCGTCCTTGCTGAGCGGCTCGAGCTTCTTTTCGATGTCGTCGAGGTAGACGTTTTCGCCCGTGGCCGTGACGACGACGTCCTTGCTGCGGCCCACCAGGTGCAGCCGGCCCGCGCCGTCGATGAAGCCGAGGTCGCCGGTCTTGAGCCAGCCGTCCACGAGGGTGACGGCGGTGGCGTCGTCGTTTTCGAAGTAGCCCTTCATCACGTTCTGCGCGCGGGCCCACACCTCGCCGACGCCCGTGTGCGCGTCGGCGTCGACGATCTTCAGCTCCACCCCGGGGATGGCCCGCCCCACCGTCCCCGCCGGCGCCCCCAGCGCGCCCTCGGCCACCGTGAGCACCGGCGCCGCCTCGGTGAGGCCGTAGCCCTCGGCGAGCGGCAGCCCGAGCCCCTGGAACATGTCGTGGACCGCCGGCGGCAGCGCCGACCCGCCCGAGATGAGCGTCTTGAGGTGACCGCCGAGCTGATCGTGGATGGGCTTGAGCGCGATCCTCCCGAACGACAGCCCGGTGCGCTTGCCGAAGGCGCGGTTGGCCGCGAGCAGCGCGTCGACGACGCCCTTGACGACCTCGCCGCGCTCGGCCGCCTGCTTGGTGATGCGCCGCTCGAGGAGCTGCCACAAAGCGGGGATGCCCACGAGCGCCGTGATCTTCCCCTTCTTGAGCGCGAACAGCACGCGCTCGCCGGTGAGCGCGTCGGGCGTGTAGATGCGCGCCCCCGACGCCAGCGGCATCAAGAGCCCGCACGAAAACTCGAACGTGTGGTGCAGCGGCAGCACGCTCAACATGCGGTCGCCGCGGCCGACGGGGAAGATGGCCTGCAAAGACGCGAGCAGCGCGCAGAAGTTCCTGTGCGTGAGCTGCACGCCCTTGGGCTCGCCCGTGGTCCCCGACGTGAACAAGATGCTCGCGACGTCGTCGCCGCGGATGCCCATGAGCGCGGCGTCGGGCGGGGGCTCGTCCCCGCCGGGGGCGACGCCGGGCCCCTCGGCGGTGGTGAGCGCCAGGTCGAGCACCGGCTGCGGCAGCACGCCCTCGAGCCTCTTGCGCACGCCGACGTCGACGACGGCGCACACGGGGCGCGCCTTGTTGACGATGAGCGCGACGGCGTCGGCGTCGAGGTTCTGCGGGTCGAGCGGCACGAGCACGGCGCGCGCGAGGAACACGCCGAACGCGGCGACGCCCCACGACGGGTGGTTCGCGCCCGAGAGCACCACGCGGTCCCCGGGCTTCACGCCGGCCCTGTCGAGCCGCAGCGCCACGGCGCGGGCGCGATCGAGGAGCTCCTGGTAGGTGACGTCGAGGACGTCGTCGCCGTCGAGGTACGACAGCGCCGGCCGGTTCTTGTAGCGGGCGGCCGCCTCGACGAGCAGGTGCGCCAGGCTGTCCCACGCCGGGCGCGGCAGCGTCTCCCTGGCGCGCTCGCGCTCGAGGCGCGCCTGGTCGAAGCGCGGCAGGAGCTCGTCGAGCAAGAGCGCGCGCCACTCGACGTCGAGCGCCGGCGCCTCGACGCCGGCCCGCGCCGCGAACATGCGCAGCCCGCGCGTGGACAAGCGGGTCTCGTCGCGGAACCACGGCGGACTCGCGCACCGCGCGCGATCCGCGGGCGCGACCTCGACCACCGACCGCGCCGCGTCGAGCGCGCCGGCGAGCCCCTCGAGCGGGCCGTCCTCGAGGGCCCGCCGCGCGCTCTCCGCGAGGCGCGCGAGCCCGCGCGCGGCGACGTCGGCGCCCGGCGGCAGCGCCCGCGCGACGTCGACGGACAGCACCCGCTCGACGGACTGTTGCGAGCCCTCGTCGTGGCGCGAAGGTGTGTCCCCCGCCGTGCTCCGCGCGCGGCGCAGGTGCAAATCCAACAGGTCCGCCAGGCGCGCCGGCGGCAGCGGCGCGCGCGGCACCACGTGCACCACGCCTCCGCTCCCCGACGCCTCGAGCCCCTGCGTCACCACCGACACCGCGCGCTCGACGACGTCGCGGGGCAACGCATCCAAACGCCCGACCAGCGGCAGCCGCAGGACGCCCGCGCGCACGCGCTCGAGGAGCCACGCGAGCGGTCCATGCTCGTCGTCGAGGAAGGCCGGCGCGCGCACGATGGCCCACGGCAGCTCGGACCGCGCCACGAGGAGCTCGGCGAGCGCGCACGTGTACCCGCGCGCGGCCCACGTCGACCCCGTCGCGAAGCGCCAACCCGCGGCGCGCTCGAAGAGCGCCCGCTCCTGGGCCTGCGCGGCGTCCTTGTGCCTGGCGGCCCTACAGGCGCTATCGAAGGCGCTGCCCGTCGTGGCGCCGCCGAGCTCGAGGAGCTCCTTGCGGGTCCTTTCGGCGATCTTCGAGAGCTTGTCCGCGAACGAAGACGACGCCTGCGCGTGGGCGACGGCGGCGCGGCAGGCCTCGACTTCGCCGTCGACGTCGAGGTCGCGGCCGCGGACGGTGCCGCCGCCAAAGAGCGCGTCCTGCGGGTTGTCCTCGGGGACGAGGCCCTTCTTGCCGCCGACGGCGGCGAGCGTCGACACGAGGACGAGCGGTTGCCCCTGGGCGCGCGCTTTGTCGATGGCGTCGCGGGTGCCGTCGACGTCGAGGGCCAGGGCCTCATCGAGCCGCGCGCTGCCTTGGCCGCAGGTGTGGACGACGGTCATTTCCGCGGGATGCTCGATGGGACGAATGGTTTCAAGGGGTCTTTGCCCTTGAGGAACGACCCGCGCCGCCTGGTCCGGCGGCGCTCTTTCACGAACCACGGCTGCCATCAGGGCGACCGTCGTCACCTTCGCTCGCCCCCGTACGTAGAGCGTGTCGACGCCAAGCTGGGCCTTGAGCACGGCGTTGGCGTGCGCGGCGAGACCAGGGCGCGTGCGGTAGGCTGGACAACGTCGCCACCGCCGGAGCGGAAAGGAGCGGGCGCTCAACTCGGCGCGCGTCTTCGTCGCCGAGCTCGGAGCTCCTTTCCGCTCCGCCCATCGGGCCAGCCCTCGTCGCCACTGAGTCGCGGGGGCAAGCAGAACACGACAGAGCCGCCGTCGCGTTGTGCTCCGTCAAGAAGCCGCGCAAAATGAACGTCATCCTTGCGGCTGTCAGTGACCACCATCCCCTCCTCCAGTCCTGCTGCGATTTCTGCTGCTCCGCGTGGGCAGTACATGCGCGCAGAAATCGGATACGGCCTGAGTAAGTGGGAGCTCATCGACCCGACGCAGGGGACGAAGACGCTTCTCCGTGCGGGTGTCGGAAGCCAGAAGCCGTTCGTCGCGCCGCGCGACGTCGTCGACGACGCGCTAGCGTCTGCGAGCGGCCTGGTCTGCTGCTGGGTGACGACAGGGCTTCCGCGCCACCAACTCGGCTTCTTCCGAGACACGCGCGTCTCATTTCGTCGGGTCGCCGTCGTCGTCAATTCCTTCTGGAGCGTCCCGTTCATGGCTCGGGATGCAAGGCGTGCGTTCGAAGTGTCGTCAGCGCGAACCTTCATCAGGGACGAGCGCGCCGCAGTGGAATGGCTTCAGGCACTTTCTCCACAGTGATCGTCGGCACGCGCGGCACAGCCCCGCGTGGAAGTGCTTGAAGACAATCGGCTTTCGTGCGACCGCCGCCGGCGTCGAAAAAAGATCGCCCGGCTTTGTCGATCCCGCCCGGTCTCGTTCGTCGCTCGATCAAAGGCCACACGGAGGAGCCATGCAGTACCTGACGTTCATTCGCCACAGCGAGAAGTACCGGGAGACGCCGCCGCCGGCCGCGCTCATGGAAGCCATGGGCGCGTTCGTGGAGCGCTCGAAGAAGGAGGGTGTCCTCGTAGACACCGGCGGCCTGTTGCCGAGCAAGGAGGGCGTTCGCCTGCGCCTGTCGAAGGGCAAGCTCACGGTCACGGACGGCCCGTTCACCGAGAGCAAAGAGGTCATCGGTGGCTGGGCGATCTTCAAGACCGACTCGAAGGACGAGGCCGTCCGCGTCGCCACCGAGTTCATGGAGATGCACCGGAAGCACTGGCCCGAGTTCGAGGGGGAGTCCGAGGTGCGGCCGATGTTCGACCCCGGCTTCGGGCCGTAGCGCACGACGCCGCGGCGAGCAGAGACGTCTCTATGATCAAGCAACGAAGGAGTGACCCATGCGAGTGATGGTGTTCGTCCCCGGAGACAAGAGCTCCGAGGCGGGAGCGATGCCGACCGAAGACCTCATCGGCAAGATGATGAAGTTCAACGAGGACCTGGTGAAAGCCGGCGTGATGCTCGACGGCCAAGGGCTCACGCCGACGTCGAAGGCGAAGCGCGTGAAGTTCTCGGGCACGCAGCGCACCGTCATCGACGGTCCGTTCGCCGAGACCAAGGAGCTCGTCGCCGGCTATTGGATCTGGCAGGTGAAGTCGATGGAAGAAGCCGTGGAGTGGCTCAAGCGCGCGCCGTTCGACGGCGGCGTCGAGGTCACCATCCGTCCGATCTTCGAGCAGGAAGACTTTGGCGCGGAGCTCACCCCCGAGCTCCGCGCCAAGGAAGATCGGTGGCGCGCCGAGGTCGATCGGCTGCGGCAGTCCTGAGCATGACGGTCGGCGCTACGCGCGAGGCCATCGAGACAGTCTGGCGGATCGAGTCCGCCCGGCTGATCGGTGGCCTCGCGCGCATGACGCGCGACCTCACCCTCGCCGAGGATCTGGCGCAGGACGCCCTCCTCGCAGCGCTCGAGCGTTGGCCTGCGTCGGGCATCCCGAACAACCCGGGCGCGTGGCTGATGGCCACCGCGAAGAACAGGGCCATCGACCAGCTCCGTCGTCGTCAGATGCTCGACCGGAAACACGAGGCCCTCGAGCGCGACGCCGCCGGCTCGCGCACGCCCGACGTCGAGACCGCGCTGGATGAAGACGTCGGCGACGACCTCCTGCGCCTCGTGCTCGTCGCCTGCCACCCGGTGCTCTCGACGGAGGCGCGGGTGGCGCTCACGCTCCGGCTCATCGGCGGGCTCACCACCGCGGAGATCGCGCGCGCGTTCCTGGTGACCGAGCCGACCATCGCGCAGCGCATCGTGCGCGCCAAGCGAACGCTGGCCGAGGCGCGCGTCCCCTTCGAGGTTCCGCGCGGCGAAGACCTCTCCGCGCGCCTCCCGTCGGTGCTCGAGGTCATCTATCTGGTGTTCAACGAGGGCTACGCCGCCACGCGCGGCGACGACTGGATGCGCACCGAGCTGTGCGACGAGGCGCTGCGGCTCGGGCGCATCCTCGCGCAGCTCGTCCCGGGCGAAGCGGAGGTGCACGGCCTCGTGGCGTTGATGGAGCTTCAAGCGTCACGCGCGCGCGCGCGGATCAGCCCGTCCGGCGAGCCGATCCTCCTGCTCGATCAGGACCGCGGCCGCTGGGACCATCTCCTCATCCGTCGAGGCCTGGCCGCGCTCGCGCGCGCCGAGGAGCTGGTGCGCCCGCTCGGGCCCTACGCGCTGCAGGGGGCGATCGCCGCGTGCCACGCGCGCGCGCGGGTGGCGGACGAGACGGACTGGAAGAGGATCGTCGCGCTCTACGACGCCCTCGCGGAGCTCACGCGCTCACCCGTGGTGGAGCTCAACCGCACCGTCGCCGTGGCGATGGCGTTTGGCCCCGCCGCCGGGCTCGAGCTGGTCGACGCCCTCGGTGAGGAGCCGGCGTTGCGCAGCTACCACCTGCTGCCCGCCATACGCGGCGACCTCCTCCTCAAGCTCTCTCGCGCCGACGAAGCCCGCGCCGAATTCGAGCGCGCGGCGTCCCTGGCGCAGAACGTGCGCGAGCGAGACCTGCTGCTCGCCCGGGCGAAGGCCGCGCACGCCGCACACGCGCGCACGCCGCTGTCGTGATCTGCTCGCCGATCGGACACGCGAGGAGATTGCAGCGGGCGAGTCCGCGGCCGTCCTCCCCGCGACGATGACCTCGTCGGCGATCGCTCGGCCCGCAGCGACCGCGGCGCCGATCTCGACAGCCTCGCACCACGTCGGAATGACGAGTGACAGCGACAGCGACACCGCGTCTATCCCGCCGGGGCGACCGTGACCACGACGTCGGCGCCGGCGCGCGCGCTCACCTCGACGCGGTTGCCGTCGACGGAGGTGTCACGTGCGATGTCGCAGGCGACGTCGCACGTGACGTCGAAGCCGTCGGGGTAGGCGCGCGCGGGGACCGCCAACACCGACGCCGCGCCGGTCGCGCCCTCGATCTTCACCGTGAGCGTGCGCGCGACGTCGTCGTACGCCCACGACGACAGCGTCCCCGCGACGCGCTCCGGCGCCGGCCGCACCACCGCGTCCCACAGCGCGGGCTTCTCGGCGCCGTCGGCGGTGAACAGGCCGTAGCCGTCGCTCTTGCTGTCGTCCCAATACGCGGAGCCCGCGCCGACGCCGGCGAAGGCGTCGTACTCGGCGTCCATGTACGGGGCGATCCCGCCGCTGTCCGCCACGCCCCCGTACTCGCCGACCCACAACGCCGCGCCCAGGCCGCGCGCTTCGCCGGCCAGGCGCGTGAGCTTCGCGAAGACCGCGTCGCGGCTTTGCGGGTCGAAGGCGTCGCCGCTCTCCGCCGAGCTGTCGTAGGAGTGCGGCGCGTACACGACGCCGTCGAAGGAAAACGGCTCGAGCGTCGAGGGGCGGTCGACGTTGGCCATGCTCGACGGCTCGAGGAACGCCAGCCAGTGCGGGGCCGCCTTGCGCACCTCGGGGACCACGCGCTCGTAGAACGGCTGCAGCCTTTGTGGCTCGAAGCCGTCGATGGTCGACGAGCCGAGCCACGGCTCGTTCATCACGTCGAAGCCGATCACCGCCGGCGCGTCCTGCAAGCGCTCGGCGACGTGGCGGAACGCGCGCGCGTAGTGGTCCTGCAGGTCCGCGCTGTCCCAGAAGGCGTCGAAGCAGGCGACGACGTTCGGATCGAGGTAGCTCAGGTACCACTGGTCGCTCGGGTGGAACGCCGCGTAGCGCGACTCGTCGCAGGCCCAGCGCGGGGCGCCGTCGCCGCCGGGGAAGCCCTCGCCGAACACGTCCTGGTGCATGTCGATGACGACGAGGAGCCCCGCGTCCTTTGCCCATTGCATCCGCTTGGCCACCTCGTCGAGGTACGCGTCGTCGTACTCGTCGGGCTGCGGCTCCACCGCCGCCCACACGATCAGGAAGCGCAGCGTGTTCATGCCGAGCTCGTCGCGCACGGCGCGGAAGTCCTCTTCCTGGTGGTCGTCGAAGTACGGCGCGGTCTTGTGCTTCCCCGAGAGGTTCACGCCGCGCAGGATGACCTGCCGATCCTGCGCGTCGCGGATGACCCCGCCCCGCACCGAAAACGGCGCCGGCTCCGGCGGCGGCGACGCCGGCGCACACGCAGCCGCGGCGACGAGCAGCGAGACCAGCGATGCGCGCAATGAAATCGAGGCCACCCCGTCTGCTAGCAGCGCGATCCCGGCCGGCAAACGCCCGATCCCCGCGCGCGACGCCCACGCGTCACACCCCTCGTCGCCGCGCGCGCTTGTGTCGCGGCGAGCGTCGCCGCCACAATGAGCGCCGTGACAGCGATGCTTCGTCCTTTGCCCCGCGCCCTCCATGTCGTCGTCGCCGTCGTCGCCGTCGGCGTCGCCCTCGCCACGGGGGCCGTCGTCTTCGCGCCGGCGGCGGGGCGCGCGCAGCCGCCGCCCGCGGACCCCGCGGCGGGGCTCGCGGAGGAGATCGGCAAGGTCGCGCTCCCGGGCTGGAGCGTCCGGCGCGACGGCGACGTGCTCCGCGTCTCGGGGGCGGTCGTCACGCACCCCGCGGGCGCCGCCACCGCCGCCGACGTCGAGCGGAACGTGTACGCGGTGACGGTGACGGTGGCGCCGTACGTCGACGACGCGACCCAGGGCGAACGCCTCGCGAGCGCGCAGAGGGCCGAGCGAGCGCTGTGGGCCACCGTCGCGCGCCTTCAGTGTCGCGGCAAGGACTTCAGCGACCACTACGTCGACGGCTTGTGTTTCCACACGAGGACCGCGGGCCAGGAGCGCCGCGTGGACGCGTATCGCCGCGCGCGCGAGGCGCTGCTCGACGTGCCCCGGCATCACCTCGGCGCCGCGCTCTCCGTGAGCGTGCGCGCGCGCGGACCGGAGCCGACGGACGGGGCCTGCGACGCGTGCGGCGAGATGGAGAGCCGGATTCTGAAGCTCCTCACCCCGTACCCCACGAAGCCCTGACGCGCGCGTCGTCGCGCTCGGTTGACGGCGGTGCGTCCCGCGGCGACAAGCGGCGACCATGAGGGGACGCATCTCGGTCCACCCGCGCGGCTTCGGCTTCGTCTTGTTCGACGGCGACGGCGGCTCCGCGTTCGTGCCGCCGCCGGAGCTCAACCGCTTCCTCGCCGACGACGTCGTCGACTGCGAAGTCGTCCCCGGCGGGCGCGAGGGCCGGCTCGAGGCGCGCGCGCTGGCGCTCGTCGAGCGGCCGCGCCGCCACCTGTTCGGCGCCGTCGTCGAGCACGGCGGGCGCGCGTTCCTCCAGGTCGACCGCCTCGTCGCCAACACCGACTGGCCGCTCGAGGGTGCCGCCGCCGCCGGCGCCGACGTCGTCGCGCGCATCGACGGCGCGCGCGCCGTGGTCGAGCGGGTGGTCGCGGGCGAGGAGGCCGAGATCGAGCGCCTGCTCGCGCGCCACGACCTCGCCGGCGCCCACGCCCCCGCCGTCGCCGCCGCCGCCGCCGGCGCCCCCGGGCTCGCGCTCGAGGGCAGGCGCGATCTGCGCGGCGCGGTGACCGTCACCATCGACGGCCCCTCCACCAAGGACATCGACGACGCCCTGCTCGCCTTCCCGCCCGACGACGACGGCGGCCTGCGCGTCGTCGTCGCCATCGCCGACGTCGGCGCCGCCGTCGCCGAGGGCTCGCCGCTCGACCTCGACGCCCGCGCTCGCGCCACCAGCATCTATCTGCCCGGCCACGTGTTCCCCATGCTGCCGCGCGCGCTCTCGGAGGACCGGCTGTCGCTCCTGCCCGGCGTCGACCGCGCCGCGCTCACCGCCGAATTGCGCATCGACCCCGAGGGCGCCGTCACCGCCGTCGACGTGCACGAGGCCGTCATCCGCTCCACCGCGCGGCTCACCTACGACGACGTCGCCCGCTTCCTCGACGCCGGGGACGCCGGGGCCGTCCCCGCCGAGACCCACGAGGCGCTGCACCTGCTGCGCGCGGCGGCGGCGCGGCTGTCGCAGGCCCGCAGCGCGCGCGGCGGCAACGACGTCGAGCGCGAGGAGATCTCCGTTCGTCTCGACGAGCAAGGCGCGCCCACCGGCATCGAGCGGCGCACCACCGACGTCGCGCACGTGATGGTCGAGCGCCTGATGGTCGCCGCCAACGAGGCCGTCGCGCGCTTCCTCGTCGAGCGCGGCCTGCCCGGCGTCTTCCGCGTCCACGACGCGCCCACCGCCGAGCGGACGGCCGCCCTCGCCGACGGCGCGCGCGCGCTCGGGCTGGTCGCCGGCTTCTCGTCGTCGAAGCCGCTGACGCCGCAGGCGCTCACGGCGTTCGAGCGGCAATTCCGCGGGACGCGCGACGAGCGCGCGGTGGAGGCCATGCTGCGCCGGCTGTTGGGCCCGGCGCGCTACACGTCGACGCCGGCGCCGCACTTCGGCCTCGCGGCGCCCCTGTATCTGCACTTCACCTCGCCCATCCGGCGCTACGCCGACCTCGTCGTGCACCGCATCCTCCGCCGCTACCTGCGCGGCGAGCGCCCCGGCGCGTCGACGGCGGCGGGCGACGAGCCCGCGTCGACGGCGGCGCTCGACGCGCTCTGCGCCACGCTCAACGACAAGGCGCGGCGCGCGGCGCGCGCGGAGAGCGAGCGCGAGCGCGTGCTCGTGGCGCGCTTGCTGAAGAAGAGCATCGGAGAGACCCGCCGCGTCGTCGTCGTCGGCAACAAGCCGCAGGGCGCGCTCGTCCAGGTCGACGGGGCGCTCGCGCTCCTGCCCGGACCAGCGCGCCCGCTCGGCCAGGCGCTCGACGTCGTCATCGCCGCCGTCGACGAAGAGCTCGGACGCATCGACGTGTCCCTCCCTACGTCTTGAGGAGGCCTCCGTCCTGACGGCCTACGTCTTGAAGGCGAAGCAGAGGTCGTCGGCGCCCGACTGCGGGTGCGCCTGGCCGGCGAGGCCGGCGCGGCGGGCGCGGCGCTTGTGGCTGTCGACGTCGACGCGGCGATCGCGGTCCTCGACGAGGCCCCGGCGGGCCTCGCCGTCGCGGTTGAAGGACCACGCGAGCAGCGGGTCGCCGAGCGGCACCGCCTGCGAGAGCGCGCCGCGCAGCCCGGGGACCCACGTGTGAAACGCCTTGCCGTAGCTGTTCAGCAGCAGCTTCATGAGCTGGCGCTCCGCGATCTCCGGCAGCCCCGGCGCCACCCAGTGCCCCGACAGGATCTCGTAGTTGTGCGGGTGCCACAGCGGGCGCTCATCCTCGGGGAGCCGCTCGAACAGCGACTCCGAGATCACGTATTCGACGCCCACGAGCCGCGCGTCCTTGCCGTTGCCGTCGAAGAGCACGCACTGCATCAGGTCCTCGTCGAGTTGAAAGCAGTAGCGGTGCGTCTCCACCTGCACCCGCGGCTCCTCCTTCATCGTGTGGAAGCCCACGATGTACGCGTCGAACTGCTTCACGGGCCGGAAGCTCTGAAACAGCGCCGAGCCGCTCTCGAGCGCGCTCATGCGCCACGGCTTGCGCGGCCCCGGCCGCAGCCGCCGCCGGCGCCGCCCGAGCGCGAGCGCAGCGGCGAGCCCGGCGGCGACGAGTGCAATGATCGGCGCTCTGCGCATCGCGTCCTCCACGAGGGTCCTCGACAGACGCTACCGTCGACGTGCGCGGCGCGCCGCGGGATCGCAGAGGCGCCGCTTCGCTCATGGCGAGACGCCACGGTGCCGCCGCGCGCATGGCGAAACGGCGCAGGTGGAGTGTCCACGAGCGCGCGCGCTATGGTCGGCGGGATGGACGCCTTCGGCTTCCTGCGCAGGCGCACGCTCTTGAAGCTCGGCGTGGCGGGGCTCGGCGTCGTCGCCGGCGGCGGCGCGGCCGGCCTGCTCGCGCTGCGCGGCACCGCGCCCGCCGTCGACGGGCTGCGCGTGTTGTCGGCACAGCAATACCGCACGCTCGTGAACGTCGCGCGCGCGCAATTCCCCGAGGGCGGCCCCTTCGCCGCCGGCGCCGACGACCTCGGTGTCGCGCGCCGCTTCGACGCGTTCCTCGCCGGCGAGGGCCCGGACAACCAGGGCGACCTGAAGACCGCGCTCGGGCTCGTCGAGCTCGGGCCCGTGATCTTCGAGCGCCGCCCGCACACCTTCTCCAACCTCGACGACGCCGCGCGCGTCGAGCACTGGCGCGGGTGGTGTCAGAGCGAGCTGCTCCTGCGCCGGCAGGTGGCCACGGCGTTTCGCAAGTTCGTGCTGCTCGTGTCGTTCGACGACGCGCGCGTGTGGCCCGCCATCAAATACCCGGGCCCGTCGTTCTGGGGCATGCCGACGTGAGCGCGAACGAGCCCGGCGCCATCGTCGATCTGTCGGCGTCGAGCGCGGCGCCGAAGGACGTCACGGTCGACTTTCTCGTCATCGGCTCCGGGCCCGCGGGCGCGAGCGCGGCGCGCGTGCTCGCCGAGCACGGCAAGGACGTGGTGGTGCTGGAGGAGGGACCGGATCGCACCGGCGATACGGTGCCGTCGCGCGGGCTCACGCAGCGCGACGGCGAGATGTACGACCAGCTCTACATGGACCGCGGCGGCCGCTCCACGAGCGACCTGTCCGTCGCCGTGCTGCAGGGCCGCGTCCTCGGCGGCGGCGGCATCATCAACGCCAGCGACGTCGTCCCGATGCGCCCCGAGACGCTCTTGTACTGGAAGAAGCGGTTCGGGCTCGAGTGGAAGCCCCACGAGGACGAGGCGCTCGCCGACCTGCACGCCAACCGCATCCAGCCCGAGCAGCTCAACGCCGCCAACAAGCTCCTGCGCATCGGCGCCGAGAAGATCGGCGCGCGCGGCGAAGCGATGATGCACAACCGCGAGGGCTGCCTGGGGATGGGCACGTGCCTCATCGGCTGTCCCGTGGGCGCCAAGAAGAACCCGCGCCTGGTCTCGATCCCGAAGGCCGTCGCCGCCGGCGCCCGCTTCTTCGTGCGCGCGCGGGCGGTGCGCATCGACGACGCCGACAAGGAGATCAAGCGCGTCGAGGTGCACACCCTCGACCCGCTGGGCTACCGCGAGCAGGCCGCGTTCACGGTGCGGGCGCGCACGGTGATCCTCGCGGCCAACGCCGTCGGCTCCGCGCACCTCGCCGTGCGCAGCGGCATCGGCAACGAGCACGTCGGGCGGCACCTCTCGCTGCAGCCGCAGTTGCCGGTGGTGGCGCACTTTCGCGACGACGTCATCGCGTACCGCGGCATCCCGCAGGCGTACGCGATCACGGAGCACGAGCGCGTCGACGACGAGCACGGGCTGTGGGGCTTTCGCGTCGAGGCCATCATGGGGACGCCGGGCATCGTCGCGTCCCTGCTGCCGCGCGTGGGCGTGGCCGCCAAGGAGGCGATGCTCGACTACAACAAGCTCGCGGCGTCCCTGGTGCTCGTGCCCGACGCGCCCACGGGCACGGTCTCGTCCACCAAGCACGGCAAGGTGAAGATCGACTACGACGTCGCCGACAACCACAAGGCGCGGATGCGCGAGGGCGCCAAGCTCGCCGCCCGCGCCTACCTCGCCGCCGGCGCGACCGCGGTGGAGATCCCGATGAACCGCTCCGTCGTCGTTCGCACGGAAGGCGAGCTCGGCGCCATCGACGCCATCCCCTTCGACCCCTGCACCGCGCCGCTGCTGTCGGCGCACCAGCAGGGCGGCATGCGCGCGGCGCCGTCGGCGAAGGACGGCGCCTGCGACCCCGCCGGCCTCGTGTACGGCACGCGCGGCGTGTACTGCTTGGACTCCGGCCTGTTCCCCTCGAGCGCGTCCTCGCACACCCAGACGCCGATCATCGCCGTCGCCCGCATGCTGGTAGCCGGCCTGCTGTGACGGCCGCGCGGCCGGCCCGCCGCCGCAGCGGGCTGTCTCGGTCGGGGCGAGGATGTCTCGCGTTCGACGAGGCCGAGACGGCGCCGCTAGAATCGGACCCATGCGCGCCCCGTCCATCGTCCTCACCTCGCTCCTGTGTGTCTCTTCCGCCGCCGCGGTCTACGGCTTCCTGATCCGCGCGACGCAGCTCGAGGACGCGGAAGCCATCGCCGACATCGACGCGTCCGACGACGCGATCGACGTCGACGTCGGCGTCGCCCACGAGTCCCTCACCGGCAAGCTCCTCGTGGCGGCGCCGGACATGCAGGACCCGTACTTCGCGGGCACGGTGATCTACATGCTCGCCGACGACGACGACGGCTCGCTCGGCGTCGTCCTCAACCGCGCCCGCGGCGCCGTGGTCCACGGCGGGGCGCTGGCGCACCTGTGGGACGGCGGCCCGGTCGGCCGCGATCGCGTCTTCGTGCTCCACGACGACCTGCGCTCGCGCGGCTCCGTCGTCATCAACGGCGTCGCCGTCGCCGCCGACCCCGCCATCCTCGACCAGGTGATGGAGGGCAACGGCCCCGAGCACGCCCGCGTCTTCGTCGGCTACGCCGGCTGGGGTCCCGGCCAGCTCGACCACGAGCTCGAGTCCGGCGCCTGGCTCGTCGCCGACGCCCACGCGCCTTTGGTGCTCACCGACGACACCAACGCCCTGACCCGCGACGCGTACCTTCACGCCCAACGGCCGTAACCGTCCGCTATGGGATCTCCTCGCCGTCTTCGTCCACGACGACGATGGGCAGGATGAGCGACGGCGCCGGCTGCGTGGGCGGGCGGTGGGGCTTCTGGATCTGCGGCTTCGGCGCCGAGGGCGGCTCGGTCGACGTCGGCGGGCTCGGCGCCGGCTCGACGTCCGCCTGGGGCAGCACCATCGTCGGCGCCGACGACGGGTCCGACGGCAGCTCGACCTGGGGGAGCGCGATCTGCGTCGGCGCCGTCGCCGCGTCCGCCATCGACACGCCCTTCGGCGGCGCGACGACGGGCCCCGAGCCCGCGGGCGGCTGCCACGCGCCCATCTGGATGGTCGCGGCGGTCTCGAACGTCGACACCGCGGGCATCTGCATGGTCGGCGCCGTCTCCATGTCCACCGGCGCCGGCGCCGTCGACGGCGGGGGCTGCGCCGCAGCGGGCGGGGGATCCACCCGCGGGATCTGCAGGGTGGGCAGGCTCGCGCGGCCGACGCTCGAGGTGAACACGCTGTCGATGTCGCCGCGGCTCGACAACAGCGTCGGCGCCGTGGTCTCCGGGCCGACGGCGTTCCTCGACGTCACCTCGGTGAGCTCGGGCGGCGGCGCCGCCTGCGCCTGCCCGCGCGCGGCGGTGGCGAGCGCAGGCCTGCCGCCGGAGAGCTTCGAGGCCAGCCGGCCGAGCACGGCCGACGCGGCGCGCGCGTTGCGCAGGCGGTCGTCGGGGCGCGCGATGAGCACGGCGAGCGCCTCGACGAGGTTCGGGTCGAGGCCGGTCTGGTGTACGGCGCGAAAGAAGCTCCCGTCCATCACCGCGCGCACGGTGTCCATGTCGTCGCCGGGCATGGCGTAGCGGCCGAGGGCCGCCTCGTAGAGCGTGACCCCGAGCGCCCACAGGTCCGACGACGGGCTGTGGTCGGCGCCCTCGAGGATCTCCGGCGCCAGGTAGCGCAGCGTGCCCTTGACCATGCCCTGCATCGTCGCCTTCTGCGTCCGCTCCGCGGAGCGCACGATGCCGAGGTCGATGAGGCGCACCTGGCCGGCGGTGTCGACGAGGACGTTGTTGGGCGAGACGTCCCGGTGGATCATGGACAGCGGGCGACCGCGCTCGTCGACGGCGGTGTGGATGGCGTCGAGCGCGCTCGCCAGGTCGGCGCCCACCACCGCCACCGCCGCCGCCGGCAGCGCGCCCGCCCGCTTGCGCAGCCCGAAGAGGCTGACGCCGTCGATGTAGGCGACGACGAGCACGCTCACGCCCTTGTCCGTGAAGCAGTCGAGGGTCTCGACGATGCCGGGGTGCTTGAGCCGCATCCCCGCGCGCGCCTCGTCGACGAGCGCCAGCGCCGACTCCCGGTCCTGCGCGTGCGGCACCTTCAGGACCACCTGGCGGCCGTCGGCGGCGGTGCCGAGGTAGACGCTCCCCATGCCCCCCTCGGCGAGCTTCCTGTCGACGGTGTACTGCCCGAGCCGGTCGACCATCCCGCGAGACTATCGCGCCGGGCGCGGCTCTCGCTCGCCCCGGGCGGCCTACAGGCCGAGGGCGCTCGCGTTCGCGCGGCGCTCGACGCAGCCGGCGCGCGCGGCGACGGCGAGGTCCCGCAGGGTGTCGTCGGGCCGGGCCGCGAGCGCGTCGTCGTAGCCCGCGACGGCGCCGTCGAAGTCGCCGGTGGCCTCGAGCATGACGGCGCGGTTGTACAGCGGCGCGGCGCGGCCGGGGTGCGACGCGATGAAATTCTCCTCGAGGCCGAGCGCGCCCGCCACGCGGCCCTGCTGGGCCTGCTCGAGGATGGGCTTCTCCTCGTCGTCGCGGTCGTCGAACGGGATGAAGGCCTCGCTCCGGGTGGGCGTGATCTGATCGAAGACCTTCACCATCGCCTCGCCCGCGGCCTCGTCGAGGGCGGCGCGCTCGTCGGCGAAGGAGCCGTCCTCGGTGTGGATGCCCTCCACCTCGAAGTCGTCGAGGAGCACGTCGCCGTCGGCGTCGAAGAGCGTGGCGGCGAGGTAGGCGTGGGCGCTCTCGACGTCGACGATCACCGTCACGGGGTTGCCCGCGTCGTCGACGCCGTCGCGCGCCTCCTGGTTGGTCGCGGTGAACCACTCGAGCACGTCGATCTCGAGCGAGAGGGCGCGCGCGTCGCTGTCGGTGAGCGTGAACCAGCCGCGCTCGGCGATCTGATCGCGCGCGATGCCGCGGGTCTCGTAGAGGGCGTCGCGCGGGCCGTAGGCGTCGGCGAGGAAGAGCTGGCGGGTGGGGCCCGTGTGGACCGGCGCGCGGTGCCACTCGTCGACGTCGAGGCCGGCGCCGCCGCAGCCGGAGGCGACGGCGACGGCGGACAGGAGGGCGGCGGCGGACAGGAGGCGCGAGGCGTTCATCATGGCGGTCCGACGCGCTCGGGCGGCGGCCGCTTCACCGAGCCCCTGCGGCGCGCGTCACGGAGATCCCGCGCCGGGGCAGGATCGCGACATGGGTGTCGCGCTCCCTGCCGCGACGGCCGTTTGACGACGAGCGCGCCACGAGGGCGGGCGCGTCCCCGGCGAGGAGGACGGCGGGGCCGACAGCGCGGAGCATCGCTGCGGGCGTGCGCGGGGACCTGCTGCGCGACGTGATGCCCGAGGTGTGGAAGCGCGCCGGCGACGACGACCCCACGCGCGGCGCGAGCACGTGCGCGGTGGGATCGCGCGGTGGTGCACGGGGCCGCGGCGTGGCAGGACACGGGATGAAGATCCTCCTCCTCCCCGGGCTCGCGCTCGTCGCCAGCCTGATCTTCTCCACGCAGTCCTGCACGCCCGCCGGAGGCGAAGGCGAAGGCGAGGGCGAAGGCGAAGGCGGCGCGTGCGGAGGCGACGCCGACTGCGACGGCGCCCGGACTTGCGAGCAGGGGCGCTGCGTTGCTCCCGACGGCGCCGCGTGCGCCGCCGACGCGGACTGCGCGAGCGCCCTGTGCGATCCCTTCGGCGCGTGCGCGCCCGACGCGTGCCCCGAGGTCGGCGCCGCCTGCGACGCCCTCACCGTGTGCAGCGGCGGGCCGTGCGGCAGGACGTGCGAGGCGCCCGGCGACAGAGGCGCCCCCTGCCTCGGCTTCAGCGACGACAACCCGTGCCCGACGTCCTCGACGTGCGCCGCCGGCCTCGTGTGCGCCGAGCGCAACTTCGGCGAATTCGGCGACGGCGCGTGCGCGCCCCCGGCGGATCGCGCCGCCGGCGAGCCGTGCGCCGCCGCCGCCGACTGCGCCGCCGGCCTCGCCTGCGACGAGCCCACGCAGGTGTGCGCGGCCCCGTGACCGCGCGCCTTCGGGGCGGCTCGCTACTCCGCGGCGAGCGCCGCGATCTCGTCGTTCGACAGCGCGCGCGCGTAGACGCGCACGTCGTCGAGGGACGCGCCGAACGGGTTGGCCACGTCGTCGGCGCTCGTGCCCGTGCAGGAGTTCGTGGCCGACGTGCCCATGTTGAAGCGACACGTGGTGTTGTCCGACGCGCCGCTCACGCTCTTGGACTGCTGGAGCACGCCGTCCTTCCACAGCTCCACCGTGGCGCCGCCGCGGAGCACGCCCACGTAGTGGGTCCACACGCCGGTGCCCGGCGACGCGCTCTCGCTCACCTCGGTGCCGCTGTCGGGCGCCGCGCCGATGAGGGCGCCGAAGCGGACGCGGTTGGAGTCCGAGTAGATGCCGAAGCCGTCGCCGGTGCCGGCGATGAGCGCGGTGTTGCCGAAGAAGCCGTTGCCGAGCTTCACCCACGCCGAGATGGTCAGGTCGTTGCCGAGTGACATGTTGGTGGTGGTCAGGAGCGACGGCGTGCTCTGGTTGTTGAGGTCGAGCGCCGCGCCGTTGGCGCCGTGGCGATCCTGGACGAAGTCGTCGGCGCCGAGCCCGTTGTTGTTGGTGATGCTGCGGCTGTTGCCGCTGGAGTCGGCGATGGTGCCGTCGAACGCCAACAAGAGCGCGTCGTCGACGGGGATGGCCAGCGGTGACACGTTGATGGTGTCCGTGTCCTGCAGGCCGCCGGTGTCTTGCGAGACCACGGTGATGGTGCGCGTGCCCGCCGACGTATAGGTGTGGCTCTCGTCGACGGCGTCGAAGCCCGACGTGACGTTGGTGTTCGGCGAGCCGTCGCCCCAACTGATGGTGAGCTGCACCACGTTGTCCTCGGCGTCGTCGACGCTCCCGGTGAGCCGCACGGTGCCCGCCGTCACCGAGGGCGTGAGGTTGTTGACCGGCGCCGTGTTGGTGAAGGTGAGCGGATCGGGATCCACGGCGTCGTCGAGGCCGTCGAGGTCGGTGTCGCGCAACTGCGGATCGGTGCCCGCGTCGAATTCTTCGCGATCGGTGAGGCCGTCGCCGTCGCTGTCGATGAGCGTGGGGTTCGGGAACACGTGGTACGCGGCCTCGCCGGCGACCTGCACGTCCCAGCCCACGCGGATCTCGAAGTAGTCCGACAGCCCGTCGCCGTCGGTGGTGACGAGGTCGCCGTCGGACGTGGCGGTGCTGTCGAGCGCGCCCCACCCGAACTCTTCGCGGTCGAACACGCCGTCGCGGTCCGCGTCCTGCACGAACACCAGGCGCATCTCGTCGCCGTGCTCGAGGGCGATGTCGCTGAAGTCCGTGGTGGTGTCGAATTGGGAGCCGTCGCGCTTGGCGCCGAGGACCACCCAGAAGGCCTTGGCGGTGCGCGGCCCCGGCTCGAGGCCGGCCGGGTAGGGCGGGTCGCCGAGGTCGGGCGCGTCACCGGTGAACGACTCGGTCTGCGCCGCGTCGACGCGGACGAGCACCTCCTTGCCGGCGTCGTCGGTCTCGGTCTCGAAGTCGACGCCGGCGTCGGTGAGCGCGCGGCCGAGCTTGACGCCGATGAGGTTGCCGGCGGCGTCGCGCGCGACGTTGGTGGCGACGCGCATCGACAGCGGGTTGCCGTCGCCCTCGTCGACGACGAGCAGCGCCGTGTCGGCGAAGGTGTTCTCGGTGAGGAACACGAAGCTCGTGCCGTCCTGGTTTTTGAGGTCGAAGCCGACGGGCTCGAACAGCAGGCTCGACGGGTTGCGCAGGAAGCTCCGCACGAAGTCGGGCTCGAGGTTGGTGTCCTCGAAGGTGATGGTGCCGGTGTCGGCGGCGGCCGCGAGCACGAAGGAGTTGGTGACGCCGTTGGCGGGGGTGAGCTGCGTGATGGAGCGGTAGCGGCCCTCCGCGGGGAGGAACTGGCGCACGTTGATGGAGAGGTTGTCGAGCTGGTAGGCGATGCCGCCGCTGTTTCTGGCCTTGATGCCGACGCGGATGGCGCCGCGGTCGGTGGTGACGGTGCTCTCCGCGCTGCGGCTCTCGAGCGCGGACTGCGCCTGGCTGACGTCCTGCGAGGTGGACTGCGAGACCTCGGTGGAGGTGGTGTGCTCGATGCCCACCGACGCCGTCGCCGACACGCTCGCCGTCGCCGACGGCGGCACCCCGGCGGTGACCTCGGCGCCGATGGTGACCGACAAGCCCGCCGACAGCGCCGTGGACTCCGAGTCCGAGCGCGACAGCGACGACGACTGCGTCTGCGAGATTCTCGGTGCCGAACGACTCCTCGGTGCCGGCGGAGTCGGAGAAGACGACGTTGAGGCTCAGGTCCACCGGATCTTCGATGCTGACCTCGAGGGCGGGCAGGTCCGCGACCACGGTGGAGCGCGTGGGGTTGCCGGCCTCGACGCTGTCGACGACGCCGTCGCCGTCGGTGTCCGCGAGCGTGGGCGAGGTGGCCTTGGGCCCGGGCACCTTGATGCCGAGGACGGGGTCGTCGACGAGCTTGAGCTCGGCGCCGTCGAAGAAGTTGGCGTTGGGCGCGGACGGGTTGGCGGCGTCGCCGCGGGCGTCGAGGTCGGTGTCGACGGAGATGGGCACGGTGTGCCAGCGGTTGACCTCGTCACCGTCGGACAGGCCGTCGCCGTCGGTGTCGATGTCGCGCGGGTCGGTCTTGGCCGCGAACTCGGCCGCGTCGGAGAGGCCGTCGCCGTCGGTGTCGACGACGCACGGGTCGCTGGTGACGTCGAGCCGCGACAGGACGCTCGAGTCGTCGAGGCCGAAGCCCAGGGTGTCGACGAAGGTGCTGAAGCCGGCCACCTCGTCGCCGTTGGAGACGCCGTCGCCGTCGGCGTCGCCGTTGGGATCGCTGGGGTCGCAGTCGCCCTCGCCTTCTCCTTCGCCCTCGCCTTCTCCTTCTCCCTCGCCCTCTCCTTCTCCCTCGCCCTCGCCCTCGCCTTCGGCGGGGCCGCCGCACGACGAGCAGCCGAGCGAGGAAGCGACCATGAACGAGAACAGCAGCGATCCGGCAAAGGCGAGCGTGCGCATGATGAGCCTCGGGAGAGGCGCGGACCGTACAGTGGGCGCGGCGGAAGCGGAATCGTTTAAGATTGGCGCGTGCCCGCAATGCGCCTCCTGGTGATCGCGTCCGCCCTCGCGTCGGTCGCGTGCACCCTCGACGTGCCGCTGGCGGGCAAGAGCTGCGACCTCACCCACCCCTGCGTCACCGGCGGCGACGTCTGCCTGCGCGGCGCCTGCGTCGCGCCCGCCGACACCGGCGAAGGCGAAGGAGAAGGCGAAGGAGAAGGCGAGGGAGAAGGCGAGGGAGAAGGCGAGGGCGAAGGCGAAGGCGAAGGAGAGGGCGAAGGCGAAGGAGAGGGCGAAGGCGAGGGCGAGGGCGAGGGCGACCCGTGCGTCCTCACCGAGGACTTCGCGGACCAGGACTTCATCCCCGGGCTGGAGGTCGGAGCGGACCCCGGCGTCGAGGTGACGGTGGACGGCGCGCTCCGCATCCACGCCGGCACGGGGGCGGACACCTACGGCGGCGCGGGGCTCGGCTACGGCGGCGGCCCCGTGCAGGTCAGCGTGCTCATCGTCGCCGCCGCCACCGGCGCCCCCGCGGTGCAGACGGTGTTCGGCCTTTTCGGCCCCGGCGACGACCACGTCGCCTTCGTCGTCGAGGGCGGCACGCTGCGCGCCCGCTACGTCCACGACGGCGTCTTCGACGACGTCGACGTCCAGGCCACACCCACCTCGCCCATCGAGGTGCGCATCACCTTCGTCCCCGCGGCGGGCGGCACGTTCGACGTCACCTGGGAGACGTCGCCGGACGGGGCGAGCTGGACGACCGCCCGCGCGGACACGGTCCCGCTCCTTTCCCCGAGCGACATCGCGCTGTTCGCAGGCACCTTCGACGTCGTGACCGCGCCGACCACGGACGCGGTCCTCGACGACCTCTCGATCCGCGACCTCTCCTGCACCGGCGGCTGACGGTGCTAACGTCCGGCGGGTGACGAGGCCGCTCCCGCGTGTCGATGCGTACCTGGCGGCGCTGCCGTCGGGCGTGGACGCGTATCCGGGGTGCGAGCAGAAGGCGAGCATCTTCCACAACACCATCGACGACGCGCACTCGCTGGTCCCCCACGTCGACAGCCTCCCGCCCGCGCTGCGCGAGACCGCGCGGCGGCCGCCGCCGGTGAACACGTGGATGCGCGAGGTGCACGGCATCGCCCTCAGCTACGCCGTCGCCGACATCTACTTCGGCCGCGACGACGACGCGTACCTCGACTACATCTACCGGCGAAACAAGGACATGCTCGGCGGGCTCCTGTACCGCGCGCTGTTTCGCATCATGCGGCCGCAGTCCATGGCGCCGATGCTGGCGACGCGCTGGCGGCAATTCCATCGCGGCGTCGACCTGGTCCTCGTGCCGAGCGCGCGCAACGCCTTCGAGGCGCGGCTCACGTATCCGGCCCACGTCGTCGATGCGCTCCGCGTGCGCTCCTACGCCATGGCGTTTCGCGCCGCGCTCGAGGTGGCCGGCGCCGTCGGCGTGGCCCTCGAGATCACCGACGTGGGCGACACGCTGGCGATGATGCGCGGCGCGTGGTCGTGACGTAGCTTCGCCGCCACCGATATGACCCCGTTCGACGCCGCCTCCTTCGCCGACGACGCCCGCGCCGTCCTCGCCCTCCTCGTCGACCACCTCGAGCGCCGCGCGGCGCCCCCGGTGATGCCGCGCGGCAGCCCCGCGGCGCTGTGCGCGCGCTTCCCGCCGTCGTTCTCGCCAGACGGCGACCGCGACCTCGCCGGGCACGTCGAGCGCGCCCTGGCGTCGTCGACCAAGCTGCAGTCGCCGCGCTTCGTGGGGCACCAGGTGTCCACGCCGCTGCCGGCGGCGGCGCTGTGCGAGCTGGCGGCGTCGCTCGTGAACAACGGCATGGCGGTGTTCGAGATGGGCCCCGCCGCCTGCGCCATGGAGCGCGCCGTGCTGCAATTCATGGCCGCGCGCGCGGGGCTGCCGCCCACCTCGGGCGGCGTGCTCACCTCGGGCGGCTCCCTCGGCAACCTCACCGCGCTCCTCGCCGCCCGCCAGAAGAAGGCCGGCTTCGACGCCTGGCGGCGCGGGCTGCGCGGCGGGCCGCAGCTGTGCGTGCTCGTGGCCGACACCGCGCACTACAGCGTCGCCCGCGCCGCGCGCATGCTCGGCCTCGGCGACGACGGCGTCGTCCTCGTCGACACCGACGCGCGCTTGCGCATGAAGCCGGACGCCCTCGCCGCCGCCGTCGCCACCGCCCGCGAAAAGAAGAAGCGGCCCATCGCCGTGGTCGCGAGCGCGGGGTCCACCGCGGCCGGCGCGTTCGACCCCCTCGAGGCCGTCGCCGACGTCTGCGCGCGCGAGGGCTTGTGGCTCCACGTCGACGGCGCCCACGGCGCGTCCTTGTTGTTGTCGGAGGAGCACAAGCACAAGCTCGCGGGCATCGAGCGCGCCGACTCCGTGGTGTGGGACGCGCACAAGCTCATGATGATGCCCGCGCTCGTCACGGGCGTGCTCTTCCGCGACGCCAAAGACGGCGCGTCCGCGTTCGCGCAGGACGCCGGTTACCTCTTCCCCGACGGCGCCGGCGACGACGACGACGGCTGGGCCGACATCGGCCGCCGCACCGTCGAGTGCACCAAGCGCATGATGTCGTTCGCCCTGTACGCGTGCCTGCGCGCGTACGGCACGGGCTTCTTCGCGGCGCACGTCGACCGCTGCTGCGCGCTGGCGTCGTCCCTGGCGCAAAAGGCCGCGGCGCGCGGGATGGAGGTGCTCGTCGACGAGCCCGAGTGCAACATCGTGTGCTTCCGCCCCCGCGGGCTCGACGGCGGCCGGGTGGCGGCGCTGCGGCGCGCCATCCTCGACGAGGGCGCCTTCTACCTCGTGCAGCTCCACAGGAAAGACGGCCTGTGGCTGCGCTGCACGCTCACGCACCCGCTCACCGGCGACGACGATCTCGACGCGCTGCTCGACCGGGTGGCCGCGGGCTGAGGCGCGGCGGGCGCCGTCGCGCGGCCTGTGTGCAGGACGAGCGCGGCGCGCAGTGCGAGGTCGTGCCCTGAGCGCTCACACGAGCGCGGGGTAGGAGACGTCCTCGCCCTCCACGCGCGCGAACGGCGTGAGCTTGTGCGGGCTGTCCTTGTCGACCGCGAGGATGTGGTCGACGGCGACGCCGTGGGCGACGAGGGCGTCCGACAACAGCGAGCGGTGGCACTTCCAGGGCACCGCCTCGGCGCACATCACGGCGACGTTCGACACCGACGCGAGGTCGATGAGCTCGTCGAGCGCTTGCTTGAACGCGGGCGTCTCCATGTAGTCGGCGTAGCCGCGGAAGCTCTCGTTCCTCCAGGCGAGGTTCTTCGAGTCCTTCTTGGCGTGGCGCAGCCCGCCGAGCGGGCGCATGTGCACGTAGCGCACGGGGGCGAGCGTTCGCGCGAGGGCCTCGCTCGAGAAGTGCGGGTGGCGGCGCGACTTGGGGATGGTGCGCACGTCGACGAGGGTCTCGATGCCGTGCGCGGCGAGGATCGCGCGGAATTCGTCGAGCGAGCGCGTGGAGTGGCCGACGGTGAAGACGTGGACCATCCCGGATCCTAACGACCCACCCCGGGCGCGCGGGCGACGGGGGCGCGCCGCTCGAGGATCACGCGGGTTTGTCGCCGAAGACGATGGCGCCCCCGGGGAGGAAGTAGAGGATGTCCATGGCGCCGCCGGCGACGGTGGGCACATGCCACGTGCCGGGCGGGTACACGGTCCAGCCGGCGTCGTGTCCGTCGAACTTCGGGTCGCCGTCGACGGCGAAGCAGAGGTCGACCTCGCCGTTTGGGTGCGTGTGCCCCGCCCCCGGGCCGTTCATGTGCACGGCGTCGATGGAGAAGCCGCCGGCGTCCTTGGCCACGCGCGAGTACTTCACCACCACCCCGGCGGGCGTGGGCGCCGTGCGCTCGCACAGGGAGCCGGCCGCGACGCCCGCGCGCAGCGCCGCGCGCACCTTCGTGACGGCGTCGCTTTGCAGAGGCAGGCGCTCGGCGAGCGCCGCCCGCGCCGCCGCGGGATCCTTGAGGTCCACGGTGCGCACGACGTCGAGGAGCGGTTGCAGGAGGGGGAGGAGCGCGTCGCGAGTTGTCATGACAGTGAGCCTGTAGCGTGCTTAGCTGTCCTCGTGAACGACCTCCGCTCCGATCCCATCCTCCACTGGCTGCGCCAGGGCATCATCGGCAAAAACGCGGTCATCCGCTCGCCGTTCGGCCTGCTGCCCAAGCGCTACTTCGATTACACCGCGTCGGGCCTGCCCTTCGCGCCCATCGAGGACGTCGTGCGCGACCGCGTGCTGCCCTGGATGGCCAACACGCACACGGACGCGTCGGCCACCGGCGGTTATATGACGGAGCTATACAACCGGGCGCACCAGACGGCGGCGCGGCACCTGAACGCCTCCGACGACGACGTCGTCATCTTCTGCGGCTCCGGCGCCACCGGCGCCATCAACAAGCTCGTGCGCGCCATCGGCTTGCTCGTGCCGGAGCCCATCGAGCGCATCGTCAAGGTGCGCGGGCAGATCAAGGACGAGGAGCGCCCCGTCGTCTTCATCTCCAAGATGGAGCACCACAGCAACGACCTCCCCTGGCGCGAGAGCATCGCCGACGTCGTCATGGTCGGATTCGACGCCGGCGGCTGCGTGTCCGCCGCCGAGCTCGACGCGCTCCTCGCGGACCCGCGCTACAAGAACCGCCCGCTCAAGATCGGCTCCTTCAGCGCCGCCTCCAACGTCACGGGCATCAAGAACGACGTCGGCGCCCTCGCGCGCGTGATGCACGCCCACGGCGGCTTCGCCTGCTTCGACTACGCCGCCGCCGCGCCCTACGTCGACATCGACATGCACCCGCAGGACCCCGCCGAGCGCCTCGACGCGGTGTTCATCTCCATGCACAAGTTCCTCGGCGGCCCGCAGGCGCCGGGGCTGCTCGTGGCCAACAAGAAGCTCTTTCGCAGCCGCGTCCCCGTCGAGCCCGGCGGCGGCACCGTCGTGTACACGTCGCCGTGGGACTGGCGCTACGTCGGCGACCTCGCCCACCGCGAAGAGGGCGGCACCCCCGACGTCGTCGGCGTCATCCGCGCCGGCCTGACCTTCGAGCTCAAGGAGATGGTCGGCGCCGAGCGCATCGCGCGCGTCGAGGAGGACTTCGTGCGCCGGGCCATCGCGCGCTTCAAGGAGAGCCCGGGCATCAACATCCTCGGCGACCTCGAGGCGCCGCGGCTCGGCATCCTGTCGCTGGTCTTCGACGAGGGGCGCCTGCACCACAACCTCGCCGCGCGCATCCTCTCCGACCGCTTCGGCATCCAGACGCGCGGCGGCTGCATGTGCGCCGGCACATACGGCCACGAGCTGCTCGGCATCGGCGCCGCGCGCAGCTTCGAGATTCGCTGCGCGCTCGAGCAGGGCGACGAGGGGCAGAAGCCCGGCTGGCTTCGCCTGTCGTTCTCTCCCGCCACCACCGAGGAGGACTTCCAGGTGCTCCTCGACGCCGTCAGCGAGCTCGCCGCGCGCTGGCCCGAGTGGGCGCGCGACTACGCGATGGATCCGCGCACGGCCACCTGGCGGCACGCCAAGGACACCGAGGCCAACCGGCCGCTGCGCCTGCCCGGCCCCGCGGACGACTCCGTCATGATCTAGCCACGCGTTTGCTTGGGCTCGCTCGCGGTTTCGATGCAAGATGCGCGAACGATGAAAGAGCTGAACGTCACCAAGACCCAGAAGCTGCTCGGGCGCATCATGGAGTTCGAGCTCGCAGGCGTCGTGCGGTACACGCACTACTCCTTGATGGTCGCGGGGCCGAACCGCATCCCCATCGTGCAGTTCATGAAGGGGCAGGCGTCGGAGTCGCTGCTGCACGCGCAGCAGGCCGGTGAGATCCTCACCGGGCTCGGGGGCCACCCCACGCTGCAGATCGCGCCTATCGACGAGACCTATCGCCATAGCGTCCACGACATCCTTGAGGAGTCGCTGGTCCACGAGCAGCGGGCGCTCGACATCTACAAGGAGCTCCTTGACGTGGTGACGGATCGCAGCGTCTACCTCGAGGAATTCGCGCGTAGCCAGATCGCCCAGGAAGAGGTGCATGGACTGGAGCTGCGCAAGATGCTGCGTGACATCACGGTGATGGAGCGCGAGCGCGACGACGCTCATCGGCCTCGGCCTAAGGCGGCGCGCAAGCAGAAGAAGCGGTGAGCGTTCCCGGAAGGGACGGGCCGCGCCGCCTGGTCCGGCGACGAGGCTCTTCCCCGCCGGGCGCCCAGGTTCTCTTCGCGCCGAGGCTGAGCGCAAGCAACGCCGCCAAGGTGCCGGTGGCGGGCGCCCTGTGGGGAAGAACCTCGCCGCCGTCCCCGCCGGCGGCGCTCCTTCCGCGAAACCCCACGGCCTCCGCGTCGCCCTCCTCTCCACAGACCGCGCGCGCCTTGGCCGGCGACTCCGGCTCTCCTCGCGCCACGCGTACAAAGGGCACTCCGCGGAAATCCTCGACCAGTCCACAGCGCGAGGCGCTGCGGGAGCCTCCGCCGCCGTCCTGCGGCGCCCGCTCCCCGGCGCCATGACGTCGGCCGGGGACATGCCCCCCGCGTCGCAGAGACCCGGCAACGTGACGTCATGGTCGTCGACGACCCGGCGACGTGACGTCACGGTCGTCGACGACCCGGCGACGTGGACACGCAGGGAAGCCGGAGACGATGGTGTCCAGACACCCCGTCGTGTCGCGGCCTCGGCGCCCCGTGCCCTCGTGCCCTCGTGTCCTCGTGTCCTCGTTCTGTCGGACTCGCTTCGCTCTCTCTCGCATCTCTCCCGTCGCCGTTCCCGGATCGATCGCGCGGCGTCGCTCCGCAGAGCTCTGCCGCCCAGCGGCCGTCAGCGGTAGCATCGCGCGAGGCGGGTCTGCAAAAGGCGCCGACGACGCTACGGGCGGCTCGCGTCCACCAGGCCGCGCGCTGCCGCATTCTGCGCAGCGGTGGCGTACGCGAGCAGATCAGCGGTGAGGGGTTCTTCGCGATCGACGGCCGCGAACCAGATCTGATTCTCGACGCAGAAGCGCTTCATGAATTCCTCGAAGCTCTCGGCACAGGTATGCGGATCGATGAACGTCGGCTCGCTCTCGTCGTCGTCCGCCATCTCCGGGACGGCGACCACGACGACGGCTTTGGCGTTCGGCGAGAGCAACAGAGCCCAGACCAGGCACAATTGTTGGTCGTTCAGGAAGCGCAGCAGCCGCTCCGGTCCCGCGTGCCCGGGCAGCGGCGCGAGCTGCCCGAGCTCGTAGTAGCAGGCGGTGCACGACGGCACCCGCGCATAGAGCGTCGCGTCGTGGAAGAAGTGCGTGAACGAAGCAGGCCAGCGCAGCCCCAGCGCCTGCGCCTCTTTCATCCGCGCCGCGAGCTTTTCCGGCAACCGCTCCCCGTCGGCGGAGCCCATCCCACCCTGGGCGGCGTCGCCCGGGAGCCAGGAGAACGAGCCGTCCAGAGGGCCCAAGCTCGGCAACGCCTCGTACGCGATGCCCTTGTACGTATGCGCCTCGCCCCAAAGCTGCGGGCACGCGCCCGCCGTCATCCATGTCCGCGGCAATTCCAGCGTCATCCGCGAGTGGATAGCGCGGCCGCGCGCGACGCGCGATTGCGCGACGACGTCGGCCTGGTGCGTTCGACACAGCGCGGAAGTGTGGATCCTTGCTGAGCGGCTGAACGCCGCCGGTGCCCCCACGACGAGAACACCGAGGTACGGCAGCCGCGGCCGCTGACGTCGTCCGCCGATCGCGGGGCGCGCGGTTTTGCGTAGACGCAGCGAAACGGGACAGGTTGGACGCCCAAAGGTACGGGGGGCACAATCTGCCGAGGGGTGATCCATGAAGCGCTTCGTCCTCGTCGCGGGTGTCGTGATCGCGGTGACGCGGTTCGGCGCCTGTAGCTGTGAGCAGCCGACGCCGGCGGGCAAGCCCCAGGGCGCCGAATGCGCGCAGGCCGCCGACTGCCAGGGCGAGCTCGTGTGCAACCCCGACACGAGCACCTGCGACCAGGTCGCCTGCACCACCAACCGCGAGTGCGGCGTCGGCGCCGCTTGCAACGCCGACGGCTCGTGCGCCGACAACGTCATCGGCGGCGCGTGCGACGTCGACGCCAACTGCGTCGGCGGCGAGCGCTGCCGCGGCGACACCTGCCACGCGCAGGGGAGCGCCGGCGACGCGTGCAGCAGCGCCGAGGACTGCGCCGCGCCGCTTCTGTGCGATCCCGCGGCGAGCACCTGCACCGATCAGCCCGTGTCCTGCACGCAAAACGGCGACTGCGGCACCGCCGCCTTCTGCGACGGCGACACCTGCGCCGCCGCGGGCTCCGAGACGCCGTGCAGCACCGACGACGACTGCGCCTCCGGCGACCGCTGCCTCGGCGTCGTCTGCATCCCCGACGCCTGCCAGGGCGAGGCGTTCCAGGCCGAGCCCGTGCAGGCCAACATGCTCATCGTCCTCGATCGCTCGGGCTCCATGCAGGACAACCTCAACGGCAACGACGGGCGCAAGATCCAGGTCGCCCGCACCGCCATCGACGCGCTCATGGCCGCGCACGGAAACGACATCCGCTTCGGCCTCGCGCCCTACCCCGGCACCAACCAGGACTGCAGCGACGGCGCGCGCTGCGGCGCCGGCTACGTCGCCATCGACATCGGCGACGGCAACGGCCAGGCCATCACCGACTACGTCGCCAACATGGACACCTGCCGCTTCGGGACGCCCACCGCCGAGCAGCTCCGCCTCGTGCAGGACTACGCGCCGCTCAAGGACACGTCGCACAGCAACTTCATCCTGCTCATCACCGACGGGCGCGCCACCTGCGACGAGCCCGCGCCCGAGGTGAGCACGCTGCTCGCAGAGAACCCGACGGTGAAGACCTTCGTGGTCGGCTTCGGCTCCGGCGTCGACGCCGGCCAGCTCACCGACATGGCCAACAACGGCGGCGTCCCCCGCGCCGGCGACCCCGTCTACTACCAGGCCGACGCCGCCGCCTCGCTCAACACCATCTTCAACGACATCGCGGGCGAGGTGCTGTCGTGCGACTACACCCTAGCGGGCGCCGGCGACGACCCCGACGCCCTCCTCGTGTTCTTCAACGGCCAACCCGTGCCGCGCGACGCCACCCACGCCACCGGGTGGGACTACGACCCGGCCAGCACGCACCTGACGTTCTCGGGCAACGCCTGCGTCGCCCTGCAGTCGGGCTCGGTCACCGACCTGTCCATCGCCTTCGGCTGCCCCGTCGCCGGCGGCGAAGGCGAAGGCGAAGGCGAAGGCGAAGGCGAAGGCGAAGGCGAGGGCGAAGGCGAGGGCGACACCTGCGGCGGCAACGGCGCCACCTGCGCCGTCGACGGCGACTGCTGCAGCGGCTTCATCTGCAACCAGTCGTCGCACACCTGCCTGTTCCTCGGGGGCTGACGGCGGGCGGCCGCCTGCGGGGGCCGGAGCGGCGCGCGCCGGAGCGGCGGGCGCCCGGAGCGCGCCCGGCCCACGGAGGGCGCGCCACGGAGGGCGCGCCACGGCGGGCCCCCGGAGCGCGCGCCACGCCCCAGCGATCGTGGCCCCGAGCGTGGACCTGGAGGGAGCGAGCATGATCGTCGTCGCGGCCGCGCTCCTCCCTTCCGGCGCCCGCGCCGGCGCCGCCCCCGTGGACGACGACGAGGCACGGCGGCGCCTGACGACGTCGATCGTCGCCCCGCTCGTCGCCGCCGGCGGAGGCGTCGCGGCCGGCGTCGCGACCCTCGAGCTCGCGGCGCGCATCGCGCCCGACCTGGCCACGGTGGCGGGCGGCGTCGCCGGCGCCGGCGCGTTCCTCGCGCTCCTCGGCGGCGGCCTCGTGCTGTTTTTGCCCGAGGGTCTCCCGTCGTGGACCATCCCCGCCGCGCTGGGCGCGGCCACGGGCGCGGCCGCGGCCGGCGCCGTCGCGGTCCTGTCCCTCGGCGGCTCTACGTGTCCACCGCGTACCGCGGGAGCGACTGCGTCTGCGGCCAGGAGCTCTTGTTGATCCCCGCCGGCATGCTCGCCGCCGGGACCGCCGGCGCGGTCCTCGGGACCGTGGCGACCATCAGCCTCGCCGCCGCCGAGTGACCCCCCGCGCAGGGATGACGGCGCCACGACGACGGCGCCACGATGAAGGCGCCACGATGAAGGCGCCACGACGACGGCGCCACGATGAAGGCGCCACCATGAAGGCGCCACGACGACGGCGCCACGACGACGGCGCCACGACGACGGCGCCACGACGACGGCGCGACGATGACGGCGCGACGATGACGGCGCGACGATGACGGCGCCACGACGATGCCGGCTCAAGCCCCGCGGCGCTTCTTGCGCGCGGCGTCGATCTCCCGCGCCGCCTTCAGGCCGCGATCGCGCAGGGCGAAGAACACCAGGCGCTTTTTGTCCATGACGAAGAAGCGCGTGCCGTAGCGGCGCAGCGCCCGCTCGTCGACGCGAACGCCGAGGCCCGGCCCCGTGGGCACGAGGAGCTCGCCGCGCTCGTGCACAAACGGCGCGCGCAACACGCCGTCGCGCCGATCCGGCGTCCAGCCCGGCGGGCTCAACGGGTACTCGAGCGCGCGCTCCGACCCCGACGCCACCAAGCACTGCAGGTTGGCGGCGAAGCCGAAGCCGTTCGTCCAGGTGTGGGGCGTATACGCGAGCCCCGCGCTCTTGCAGCGCGCGGCGACCTCGAGCGCCGCCGCGATGCCGCCGCAGAAGGTGCAATCGGGCTGGAAGATCGAATAGCAGCGCTTGTCGATCATCATCGACAGCTCCGGCACGCCCTGCGTGTGCAGCTCGCCGCCCGCGATGGGGACCTTCGAGTACGCGGTGAGCGCCGCGAGGTCGTCGTAGGCGTCCATCGGCAGCGGCTCTTCGATCCACGCGACGCCCGCGTCGGCGCAGGCGTCCGCGAAGCGCTTGGCGCGCGCGAGGTCCCACAGCGGCGCGTCGGCGATGGCCGCCACGCGCCAGCCCTGGTTGGCGTCCACGCCGATCTTCATCTTACCGCCGACGGCCTTGGCCACGGTGACCACCTGCGCGATGTCGCTCGCCTCGTCCTCATGCACGCGCAGCTTCACGGCGCGAAAGCCTTCGCCGTAGCGCGCCTCGCACTCCTCGATGCGCGCCTGCGGAATCTTTCACCTCACCGGTCGACGCGTACAGCGGCACGCGCGCGGGGGCGTCGTCGCGGAACAGCTTCCACACGGGCTTGTTGTCGCGCTTGCCGCGGATGTCCCAGAACGCGGGCTCCATCCAGCCGTTGCGCCAGCCGAGGTAGCCCATCTCGCGGATGCGCTGGCGGATCATGTCGATGTCGCCGGCGTCCTCGCCGACGAGGTACGGCCCCACGAGGTTGCCGAGGCCGGCGCGCTCTTCCCCCATGGCGGCGCCGGCGGCGACGCCCACGACGCCGTCCTCGGTGAACACCCGCAGAAGGTCGAAGCGGTTCTCGTTCTGGGGGAAGCCGGGGATCCAGCTCGGGCGAAACGTGGCGTGAAGCGGCACCGCCACGTGCCACAGCTCGACGCGCGCGATCCTTCTCTCGCTGGTGCTCATCGGCAGCGACGGTACCGCGGCAGAACGCCGCGGTGCCCCTGGAATTTCGTTTGCCGTACGCGCGTCTCCATGGAAAGACTCGCGCCGCTAGGAGCCACCGATCATGAGGACGCGTCTCTCCTTCGTCGTCGCGCTCACGGCCGTCGCCGCCTTGGCGTGCAGCGAGCCCACAGATCCTGTCGCGCACGGCAAGGACCTCTACGCTTCGTGCCGGCCGTGCCACGGCCCCGAGGGCGGCGGCACGCCTGCCGTGAAGGCGCCCGAGATCGGCGGGCTCCCCGCCTGGTACATCGAGGCGCAGCTCATGAAGTTCCGCGCGGGCAAGCGCGGCTATCACTTCGACGACCTCGAAGGGCTGCGCATGCGGCCGATGTCGCTGTCGCTGCCCACGGCGAAGGACGTGAAGGACGTGGCGGCGTACATCGCGCAGTTGCCGCGGCCGCAACACGCGGTCACCGTGCAGGGCGGCAACGTCGACCACGGCAAGCAACTGTTCAACACGTGCATCGCCTGCCACGGCGCGGACGCCATGGGCAACCAGGCGCTCAACGCGCCCATGCTCGCCGGCGCCGACGACTGGTACCTGGTCGAGCAGGTGATGAAGTTCAAAAAGAAGATTCGCGGTGACCCCAAGGTTGACCCTGTCGGCGCCACCATGCAGGCGATGAGCAACACGCTCCCCGACGAGCAGTCCATCAAGGACGTCGTCGCGTACATCAAGACTCTCCCGCCGCCGCCGCCGGCGCCGGCGCCGAAGGGATGAACCATGTCTGCTGAGCTGCCCCCGGCCGAGAAGGTCTCCAAGCTCTTCTACGTGCTCACCCTGCTCGGTGCTGCGCTGTGGATCGGCACCATTGCGTTCTTCGTGCTGTCGAGGTCGCCGTGATCGACCAAATCGTCCCGCAGGTCTCGACGTACGCCGCCGAGATCGACAACCTGGTGAACCTCGTCGGGGTCATCGTCGGCTTCTGGTTCTTCCTCACGCTCGGCGTGTTCTTCTTCCTCATCTGGAAGTTCCGCGCCAAGGAGGGCGTGCCGTCCCAGTACGTCGACGGGAGCAACCCCAAGCACAAGCGCTTCATCAGCATGCCGCACAACATCATCCTGTTGTGCGACGTGGTGCTCATCGTCTTCGCGGTGCGCGCGTGGGTGCACGTCAAGCAGACGCTCCCCGAGCCCACCGACGGCACCAAGGCGGACGTGGTCCGCATCTGGGCGCAGCAGTGGGCGTGGAGCTTCCAGTACCCCGGCGCCGACGGCAAGTTCGACACGCCCGACGACGTCAAGGTCACCGACGAGCTTCACATCAAGAAGAACGTCATCACGCACTTCGAGCTGATGTCGCGCGACGTGCTGCACAGCTTCTCGGTGCCGGTGTTCCGCTTGAAGCAGGACGCCATCCCGGGCCGCGTGGTGAAGGGCTGGTTCGAGGCCACGCAGACCGGCACGTACGACCTGCAGTGCACCGAGATCTGCGGGCTCGCGCACGGCATCATGTTCGGCAAGATCGTCGTGCAGACGCCCGCGGAGCGCGACGCGTGGATGGCCGCGCACGCCCCCGACGTCCCCGCGACGGCCACGGCGCCGACGCCCACGCCGACGCCGACGCCGACGCCCACGCCCACGCCCACGCCCACGCCGACGCCCACGCCTCCGACTCCCGCACCGAAGTGAGCTCGCCATGACGACGACAGAGCACAAGCACGATCACGCTCACGATGACCACGCGCATCACGAGCAAAGCTTCTTCATGAAGTACCTGTGGTCCACGGACCACAAGATGATCGCGCAGCAGTACATGTGGACCGGTATCGCCATGGCCTGCATCGGCGGGTTCTTCGCGTACTGCTTCCGCATGCAGCTCGCCTTCCCCGGCATCCACGTGCCGGGCTACGGCGTGGTGGCGCCGAGCCAATACAACGCGCTCGTCACCAACCACGGCACCATCATGATCTTCTGGTTCGCGATGCCTGTGCTCATCGCGGCCTTCGGGAACTTCTGCATCCCGCTGATGGTGGGCTGCGACGACATGGTGTTCCCGCGCCTGAACCGCCTGTCGTACCAGGTGTTCCTCATCTCGGCGCTCATCCTCATCGCGTCGTTCTTCGTGCCCAACGGCGGCTTCGGCGGCGCGTGGACGGCGTACCCGCCGCTGTCGGCCAACGCCAACTACTCGATGACCACCCTCGGCTCCTCGATGTGGATCCTGGCCGTGGCCCTCGAGTTCGTGGCGTTCCTCATGGGCGGCATCAATTTCATCACCACCGCCATGAACTCGCGCGCGCCGGGGATGAAGCTCTTCGACATCCCCTATGTCGTGTGGATGATCGTCATCGCCAGCATCCTGTTCATGTGCTCCGTCGGCCCGCTCATCGCCGGCGCCATCATGCTCTTCTTCGACCAGAACTTCGGCACCGCGTTCTTCGATCCCACGCGCGGCGGCGACCCCATCCTGTGGCAGCACCTGTTCTGGTTCTTCGGTCACCCCGAGGTGTACGTGGTGCTCCTGCCGGCCATGGGCATCGTGGCGGAGATCATCACCACCTTCTCGCGCAAGAAGCTCTTCGGCTACAAGACGCTGCTCTACTCGACGTTCGCCACGGGCATCATCTCGTTCTTCGTGTGGGCCCACCACCAGTTCATCGCGGGCATCGATCCCCGCATGGCGAACATCTTCACGGTCACCACGCTCATCATCTCCATCCCCATCGCGGAGATGCTGTTCCTCTTCATCGCCACCCTCTACGGCGGCTCCATCCACTTCAAGGTGCCCATGCTGTGGGGCCTCGCCTTCATCGGCGAGTTCCTCCTCGGCGGCGTCACCGGCATCTTCCTCGGCGCGTCGGGCGCGGACATCTACTTCCACGACACCTACTTCGTCATCGCGCACTTCCACTACACCTTCGTGCCCATCGCGGTGATCGGCTTCTTCTCGGGCTTCACCTACTGGTTCCCGAAGATGTACGGGAAGATGCTCAACGAGACGCTCGGCAAGATCCACTTCTGGGGGACCATCGCCGGCTTCAACCTCATCTTCATCCCGCTGTTCTTCACCGGCGCCTGGGGCGACCACCGCCGCATCTACAACTACGACCACTTCCCCGAGCTCACCCGCCCCGAGCTCCAGGACCTGCGCATCGCGGCCACCATCGGCCTGCTCATCATGATCTCGTCGCAGGCGTTCTTCCTCGCCAACGTCATCTACTCCTTCTGGAAGGGACCCAAGGCGCCGAAGAACCCGTACAACTCCAATACGCTGGAGTGGCAGACGTCGTCGCCGCCGGGACACGGCAACTTCCCGGCCGACGACATGCCGGTGGTCTACCGCGGCCCCTACGAGTACGCGTCGCCGGGCCGTGACACCGACTTCTGGCCCCAGAACGAGAAGGGCTGATCTCCGATGACCACACACGCCAAGCCCATCGCCACGCTCCGCCACACCACCGGGATGCCCACCGGGCGCCTGGCGCTGTGGTGGCTGCTCGCGTCGGAGATCGTCATCTTCGGCGGGCTCTTGATGAGCTACGTGATGCACCGCATCGGCCACCCCGAGTGGGCCAACCAGGCGGCGCACACCAACCAGTACATCGGCCTCACCAACACCTTCGTGCTGTTGACGTCGTCGCTGGCGGCGGTGCTCGCGCACCGGCAGGCCCAGCTCGGCAACGGCAAGAAGGCCGCGCAGTTCCTCGGCCTCACCATCCTCGGCGGCATCCTGTTCGCCTGCATCAAGTTCGGCCTCGAGTGGCCGCACGAGATCGCCGAAGGCTTCGTGCCGTCGGAGAGCGGCTTTTGGGGCTTCTACTACTGCGCCTGCGGCATCCACGCCGCCCACGTCATCGCCGGCGCCACCGTCATGGCCTTCGTGGCCAAGGACGCGGCCAAGGGCAAGGACCTGCAACGCGTCGAGTACGTCGGCATCTACTGGCACTTCGTCGACGTGGTCTGGGTCTTCCTCTTTCCCCTCCTCTACATCGCGAAGTGACGGACAGGTGAACCCATGACGTCGCCATCGACCACCACAGCCGACCCCGGCGCCGCCCACGGCAGCGGCGAGCACGAAGAGCACGTCCACCCCACTTCGCACTACGTGAAGATCTGGGCCATCCTCTGCGTGCTCCTCACCATCTCCTTCATCGGCCCGTACGCCGGCATCAAGTGGATCACGCTCACCACGGCCTTCGGCATCGCCATCGTGAAGTGCTTCCTCGTGTGCGCCTACTTCATGCACCTCAACGTCGAGAAGCGGCTGGCCACGATGATCGTGACCGTCGCCGTGGTGCTGATGGGTCTGTTCTTCTCGGGCGTGGCGCCGGACATCATGAAGCACGAGGGCGATCAGTGGGTGAACGTCGCGGCCAAGGCCGAGACCGCCCGCCGCATCGAGCGCGAGGGCGCGGACGGCGAGAAGCTCAACGAGATCATCGAGGCGCGCCTGAAGGCGCACGAGCACGCGGAGTGACCGAGGCCTGAACGGGTTCGCTCCGGGGAGCGTTGACGGATCCGCTCGACGACGAAAGGATCAAGCCATGCCCCAAGACGGACTCCCAGGCCCCGGCGGCGCAGCAGCGGCATACCGGCGCACGCCCGCCGTGCCCAGCGCGGTCATGGCCGTGCTCATCCTCGTGCTCATGGAGGCCATGTTCTTCGGCGGCCTCATCAGCGCGTTCATCATCGTCAAGGCCGGCATCAAGCCGGGGATGTGGCCGCCGCCGTGGCAGCCGCGCCTGCCCATCGAGGTCACGGGCGTCAACACCGCCGTCCTCATCGCCAGCGGCGTCTTGCTCACGCTCGCGGCGTCGCGCTTCCGCTCGGCGCCCCAGGGGGCGGCCGCGGCCAGGACGCAGATGCTCCTCGCCATGCTGCTCGGGGCCCTGTTCGTCGCCGTGCAGGGCTTCGAGTGGGCGCGCATGCTCGGGGAGGGGCTCACGCTCAGCACCTCCAACCACGGCGCGTTCTTCTACGTCATCGTCGGCTGCCACGCGCTCCACGTCGTCGGCGGCCTGCTCGCGCTCGTGTGGGCCTTCCTCCGCTTGCGGCGCTCGACGCTGAACGCGGGGCAGATGACCGCGGTGCAGATCTTCTGGACGTTCGTCGTGGCCCTGTGGCCGCTCCTCTATACGCTTGTCTATCTATGAACCGCGTGTGGTCCCTCGTCGTCGTCCTCGTCACCGCGCTCGCGGCGTCGCCGTCGTTCGCGTGCGCCGTGTGCGGCGGGGCCAAGTCCGACAATGACTGGGCCTTCGGGATCACCACGCTCATCCTGAGCGGGCTGCCTCCCATCCTGTTCGCCGCCGGCATGTTCTTCATCATCCGCGCGCACCGCCGCGCGGCGCGCGAGGATGCTTCCATCCTGCCGCCGGCGGAGTGACGAGGCTCGGCTCATGCGGCGCGCGTCCTTCGCCAGCGGTCCCCTTCGTTTGTCGTACCTCGACGAGGGCGGGGCCGGCCGGCCTCTGATCGCCCTGCATGCGCACTGGATGGAGGCGGCGTCCTTCGAGCGGCTCGCTGCGCTGCTGGCGCCCGAGCTCCGCGTCGTGGCGTTGGACCAGCGCGGCCACGGCCACTCCGATCATGCCGCGAGCTACACGCGCGAGGATTACCTCGGCGATCTCGCTGCCTTCCTCGCGCACCTGGGCGTCGCTCGCCCCATCCTGCTCGGCAACTCGCTGGGAGGCGTGAACGCCTACCAATTCGCCGCCCGCAACCCGGGCCGGGTGCAGGCGCTGATCATCGAGGACATCGGCACCCGGATCACGGAGAGCACCGACTTCGTCGCCCAGTGGGCCGGCACCTTCCCGAGCCGCGAGGCGCTGGCGGAGCGCATCGGCCCCAGGCTCGCGCCCTACCTGAGCGACTCCTTCCGCGAGACGCCGCAAGGCTTCAAGCTCGCCTTCGAGCCGAGCGAGATGATCGAGTCGCAGCGGTTCATCAACGGCGACCATGGGGCGGACTGGGTGGCGAGCGACTGTCCCGCCCTCGTGATCCGCGGCCGGGACAGCCGGCTGACCACCCCCGCGGCGCTGGCGCAGATGGCCGCCGCCCGCCCGCGGACCCGCTTCGTCGAGCTGGAGGGCGGGCACGCCATCCACGTGGACAACCCGCAGGCCGTCGCTGCCGAGATCGAGACGTTCCTGCGCACGCTGTGACGGCGCTGCGCGGGTGCTGCCGCCCGGCAGCAACCGGGACGCGGGTGCCGCGCGCCGGCGCTCCTCGCGCGCGGGCTCCGGCACGACGTCACGCGGCGCCGCGCGCCGGCGGTCGTGGCACGGGCGATGCTCATGCGCGGCGCATGCAACGCCTTCGTCCCACCCTCTCCGCCGTCGTCTCCGTCGTCGTCGTCGTCGTCGTCGTCGTCGTCCTCGCCGGCGCGCAGGCCGGGTGCCCGCTGTGCGGCTCCCCCGACCCCGTCGGCGCCGACGAGCCTCGCTGCCGGCGCGTCGTCACCGGCGACGCCGACGTGTGCGCCGCCGGCTTCACCTGCCTCGCCTTCGACCTGCCCGCCGCCGACCCCGCCGGCCAGGACCTGTGCGGCGACGCCGTCCTCCCCGAGACCCACCTCGACGGCGCGTTCTGCATCGACTGCACGAGCACCCTCGACGACGTCGAGCGGCGCGTCTGCGCCGACCCCCGCGCGCAGGACCCGCTCGGCCTCGAGCCCGACGAGCTGCACCAGGGCGACCCCGGCGGCGCCTGCCGCGTCGCCCACGACGAGCTCACCGCGTGCAACGCCGGCTTCGAGTGCCGCCTCACGTCACCCTGCGGCAACCCCAACGGCGATCCCGCGTGCGACGCGCGGACCCCCGTGTGCGTCGACTGCTCCTCGTCGTCGCAGCCGCCAAACCAGGCCGCGGCCTGCGCCGACCCCGACGCCGCCGACCCCTCCGGCACCTGAGGAGCGCTCCCGGCCCCCGACGCCCCGTGATAGACGCGCGACGGGGGCACGATGGCGGACACCGGCGAGCTCATCGACGCGATTCAGCGTGGCGACGGCGCCCGCGTGGCCGCGCTCCTCGACGAGGACCGCGCCCTCCTGAGCGCGCGCTCGGGCGAGACCTCCGCGATCCTGCTCGCGCTGTACCACGGCAAACCCGACGTCGCGCAGCTCTTCGCCGCGCGCGGCGCGCCGCTCACGTTCCCCGAGGCGTGCGCCCTCGGCGAGCTGGCCCGCGTGCGCGGCGCCCTCGACGGCGACGCCTCCCTCGCGCGCGCGTTCAGCGACGACGGCTTCCCGGCACTCGGCCTCGCCATCTTCATGCGCCACCCCGACGTCGCCGCCGAGCTCATCGAGCGCGGCGCCGACGTCGACGCCGCGGCGACCAACGCGCAGCGCGTCGCCCCCGTGCACGCCGCCGCCGCCGCCCGCGACCACGCGAGCATGCGGCTGCTGCTCGCGCGCGGCGCAGACCCCAACGCGCGCCAACAGGGCGGCGTCACGCCGCTGCACGGCGCCGCGAGCCGCGGCGACGTCGAGCTCGCGGAGCTCCTCCTCGCGCACGGCGCCGACGCGGGCGCGCGCACCGACGACGGCAGGGACGCCGCCGACATCGCCGAGAAGTACGAACAGCCCGCGTTCGCGTCGTGGTTCCGCGCGCGCGCTCGCTGACAGGTCCCCCGCGTCGCCCCACGACGTTCGTCGGTCGCCGGTGAGAGGCGGTGCAGCCAAGACGGTGCAGCCGAGGTCACAGCGGGGTCGGGGGCGCGTGCCGCGTCGAGGGCGCCGCGCTACGCTGCGTCGGTGCCGATCCCGCTCGGGCGCTTTCTCCTCGACGACGTCGTCGGCTCCGGCGGCGCGGGGATCGTGTTCCGCGCGCGCCACCTGCGCCTCGACCTGCCCGTCGCCGTCAAGGTGCTCCCCCCGAAGGCCGATCGCCTGGCGCTGCACGCGCACAAAAACGAGGTGCAGGCCGTGGCGCGCCTGCACCACCCGCACGTCGTCGCCATCCTCGACGCCGGCAGCATCGACGCCGCCGCCGTCGCCGTCGCCGAGCGCGAGGGCCACGCGCTCGCCGAGGGGAGCCCCTACCTCGCCGTCGAGCTCGCCAGCGGCGGCGACCTGCACATGCTCAGGCCGCCGCTGCCGTGGGGCGTGGTGAGCGACGTCCTGCGCACGCTGCTCTCCGCGCTCGCGCACGCCCACGCACGCGGCGTCGTGCACAAGGACCTCAAGCCCCAAAACGTCCTCCTGTGCACGGACGACGACGTCCGCCCCGGCTTGAAGCTCACGGACTTCGGCCTCGCCTTGCACGAGCGCAGCGAGCGGCTCGACGGCGGCACGCCGCTGTTCATGGCGCCCGAGCAGTTCGACTCCGACAGCGACCTCGGCTCGTGGACGGACCTCTACGCGCTCGGCTGCATGGCGCATTGGCTCGCGACGGGCGCGCCGCCGTTCGTCGACGACAGTTGGCGCAAGCTCGCCGTCAAGCACGTGCGCGAGCCGGCGCCGCGCCTGGCTGCCGGCGTCGACGCGCCCGAGGGCTTCACCGATTGGGTGGCGCGCCTCCTCGAGAAGAACCCCGCGCTTCGCTATCGCTGCGCCGCCGACGCGGACGCCGCGCTCGCCGAGCTCGATCCCACGCGGCCCCCGCCGCCGCGTGATCGCCTGCCCGACGGCATCGCCAACGCGGGCCGCGCCTTCGACGCGGCCGATGACACCGCCGACGTCGCCGCCGACGCGGCCACCGTGCTGCGCTCGCCGCTCGCGGACACGGAGGTGTTGCCGCCGCGCGGTGACGAGCGGCGCGCGCCGTGGGAGGGCGTCGCCGCCCCGGTCGCCGAGCGCGGCGCCGCCCCGGGCGCGCGCAGCGAGGGAGGAGCGCCGCCGGCGATGTCGACGTCGCTGCCCTCGCAAACCACGCAGCCGCCCGAGGTGGACGTAAGCGCGGCGCGGCCGCCGTCGACGTGGCGCGCGCCGCAGGCGCCGCTGCCGGACCTGCGGCTCATCGACGCGGGGCTGTCGTTGTGGGGCCTGCGGCCCGTGCCGCTGGTCGGCCGCGAGGCCGAGCGCGACGCGCTGTGGGGCGCGCTCCTCGCGGTGCATCGCGAGCCGGGGCCGCGGGTGGCCGCGTTGGTGGGGCCGTCGGGCGTGGGCAAGAGCCGGCTCGCTGAGTGGATCGCGCACCGCGCCAAGGAGACCGGCGCCGCCGTCGTGCTCAAGGCGACGTTCGCGCCCATCGCCGGCCGCGGCGACGGCCTGGCGGCGATGGTGGCGCGCGAGTGCGGCCTCGTCGACGTCGACGCGCCGGGCGAGCGCGCGCGCCTGTGGCTTCATCGTTGGTTGCCGCGCGAGGACATCTCCGTCGACGAGCTGTGTGCGCTCGCGGGCGCGGCGCCGTCACCGTGGGGCAGCGCCGAGGAGCGCCACGCGACGCTCATCCGCTTCCTCGCAGCGCGCGCGCGGGAGCGGCCGCTCCTCGTGTGGCTCGACGACGTGCAGCACGGCAAGGACGCGCTCGCCCTCGTGGACCGCGTGTTGCGCGACGCCCCCGAGCTGCGGGTGCTCTTCGTCGTGACCGCGGTGGACGAGCTGCTCGACGAAGACGCGCGCCAGCGGCTCGCCGCCGTCGTCGCGCCGCCCGGCGACGATGCGCCGCTCGCGCGGGACCCCGCCACGCTGCCGGAGCCGGTGTCGTCGTCGTCGGCGCCCGACAGCGTGTTCGCCCGTTTGCCCGCGCACGCGCGCGACGTCGACCCCGGCGCGTTCGGCCCGCCCGGCGGCCCGGGGGGTTCGGCCGGGATGCACGCGCACGTCGCCGCGGTCGCCGAGGGGCTCGCGCTGGCCCGGGCCCGCGCCGGCGCCGCGCGCGGCGTCGCGCTCCGGCTCGCGCCGCTCGACGAGGGCGCGCACGACGAGCTGTGCGCGCGCCTGCTCGGCGGCGAAGCGGGCGGCCTCGCCGACGAGGTGCGGCGGCGCACGGAGGGCAACCCGCTGTTCGCGGTGCACCTCGTCGGCGACTGGGTGGCGCGCGGCCTCCTCGAGATGCAGCCCGGTGGGCTGGCGCTCAAGCCGGGGACGTCGCCGGAATTGCCCGACGCGCTGCACGCGCTGTGGGACCAGCGCATCACCATGGCGGTGGGCGAGGGCGGCCCGGCCTCGGAGGCGATCGAGATCGCGGCGGTGCTCGGCAGCGCCGTCGACTTCGTCGAGTGGGAGGCGGCGGTGCGCGACGCCGGCCTCGACGTCACGGTGGCGCACGATCCCGGCGCGGAGGGCGCCCTCGCCCTCGACGACGTCGTCGATACCCTCGTCGACAACGGCCTCGGCCGCCGCACCGAGGGCGGCTTCGCGTTCGCCCACGCGCTGGTCCGCGGCAGCGTCGAGCGGCGCGCGCGGGAGAACAAGCGATTGGCGGGGCACCACGCGAGCGCCGCGCGCGCGCTGTCGTCGCTGTGGGGCACCGACACGGCGGCGGCGGCGGCGCGCATCGGCCGCCACCTGCTCGCCGCGGGCGCGCGGACCGCGGCGCTGCAGCCGCTGCAGGTGGCGGCGCGCGCGGCGCTCGAGGAGGGCGACGCCCTCGAGGCCGCGGGGCTGCTCGTGGACTGGGAGCGTGCGCGGGCGGCGCTCTCGCTCCGACGACAAGGACCCCCGGGTGGCGCCCGGCCTCGTGCTCCTCGCGCGGCTCGCGCACGCGGAGGGCCGGCACGACGAGGCGCGGGCGCTGGCGGCGCGCGCGGCGGAGGTGCTCGTCGACAAGCGGGCGCGCGCGGCGGCGATGCGCATCCAGGCCTCGTCGTCCCTCGCCGCCGGCGACCTCAACGAGGCGCGGGCGCTGTACGAGGCGGCGCGCGCGTCTTGCGAGGCGGCCGCCGACAAGTCGGGCGTGGGCGCCGCCCTGCGTGGCCTCGGCGACGTCGCGTACTTCGCCGGCGACAAGGCGGGCGCCGCCGGCTTCTACACCCGCGCCAACGCGGTGTTCGCGAGCGCCGGCAAGAAGTCGGACATCGCCGCCAACCTGTGGTCCCTCGGCTATGTCGAGATGGAGCGCGGCGAGATGGAGGCGGCGCGGCGGCTGTTCCACGAGCAGCGCGCGCTGTGCCGCGCGTCGCGCGACAGGCTCGGCGAAGCCAACGCCGAAAACGCCCTTGGCGAGCTGTCACGCCGCCTGGGCAAGCTCGACGAGGCCGAGGCGCACTACAAGAGGGCCACGCGCATCGGGCAGCGCAGCGGGCTGTCGCGACGGTGGACGTACCGTTTGAACCAGGCCCACGTGCGCGTGTTGCGCGGGGACACCGAGGGGGCGTGCATCATCGCCACGGAGCTTTTGACGTCGCCGGCGGCGGCGAGCGAGCCCATCGTGGAGACGTCGTGCTGGTGGATCATCGCGTTCGACGCCGCGGTGCGCATGGACCTCGCCGCGTGGGATCGTGCGTCGGCGGCGGCGGTGGAGGCGGGGACCCGCGGCGACGTCGTCGAGGACGACATGTTGGCCATCGCCGAGCGTGCGGCGTTGGCGATGGCCCACGACGACGCGCGCGCCGAGGTCGCGCGCGCCTTCGTCCGGGCCAAGCGCGGGCGCTTGTAGCGGGCCCGGGGGCACGGTTTCCATGCCGGACGCGGGGTGGACCTGCGCTATGGTGCGTCGCATCATCGCGGAGGACGAGGCCCATGGCGAGAAACGGTAGAAGCGGCGCGCAGCACACCCTGGCCATCGACATCGGAGGCACCGGCCTCAAGGCGAGCGTGCTGGACGAAGCGGGCAAGATGGTCACGGAGAAGGTGCGCGTGGAGACGCCGCACCCGTGCGGTCCGAAGATCATGGTCGACGCCCTCGACAAGCTGGTGAAGCCGCTGCCGCCGTACCACCGCGTCTCCGTCGGCTTCCCCGGCCTCATCCGCCACGGCCGCATCATCACCGCGCCCAACCTGGGCACCAAGGCGTTCGCGGGCTTTGACCTGTCAAAGGCGCTGTCGCAGCGGCTGGGCGCGCCGGTGCGCGCCGTCAACGACGCCGACATGCAGGGCCTCGCCGCCATCCGCGGCCGCGGCGTGGAGATGGCGGTCACCCTCGGCACCGGCTTCGGCACGGCGCTGTTTCACGACGGAAAGCTGCAGGTGCACCTCGAGATCGCGCACCACCCGTTCAAGAAGGAGCGCACCTACGATGAGCTCCTCGGCGACAAGCACCGAAAGAAGCTCGGCGCCAAGAAGTGGAGCAAGCTCGTCAAGGAGGCCATCAAGAACATGCGCACCATGGTGAACTTCGACCACCTGTTCATCGGCGGCGGCAACGCGCGCCGCATCGACTTCAAGCTGCCCAAAGGCGTGTCGCTCGTCGACAACAGCGCCGGTATCCTGGGCGGGATCAAGCTGTGGGACGACCTCCTCGAAGACGTGTAAAGAGCCAGGGCTATTCGAACGTCTGACCCTCGTCGCCCGTATCTGTGGAGGTCCTGTATGTCTCGCCCTTGCTCGCCCTCCGCCTCCGGCTCCGGCGCTCTTCTCGCCGGGGCGCTCGCCGCCGTCGCCCTCGTCGCCGTCGCCCTCGTCTCCGGCGCCGCCTGGGGCCAAGCGGACGCAGGTCCGGCGCCCGCGGCCGCGCCTGACGGCGGCGTCGCGGCCGCGCCCGCCGACGCCGGGCCCGCCGACGCCGGGCCGCCGGAGCCCACGGGCCCGCGCAAGTTCACCATCGACACCAAGCGCTCGCTCTTCGTGATCCAGGTCTTCAAGGACGGCGCCGCCGCCGCCTTCGCCCACGACCACACCGTGCAGGCCACCGAGATGACCGGCGAGGTGGTCGCCGACGAAAAGACGCCGGAGACGGCCAAGGTCACCGTCACCATCAAGACCCGGACCCTCGTCAACGACGACCCGCAGACGCGCCGCAAGTTCGGCCTCGATCCCACGGTCCCCGAGAAGGACCGCAAGGCCGTGGAGCACTCCATGAAGGGCGACACGCAGCTCGACGTCGCGCGCTTCCCCACCATCTCGTTTTCGTCGACGTCCGTGGAGAAGGCCGGCGACAAGCTCACGCTCGTCGGCGACTTCACGCTCCACGGCGTCACCAAGCGCATCAAGATGCCCGTCACCGTCGGCGTCGACGGCGACACGCTCACCGGCGACGGCAAGGTGCGCTTCCTCCAGAGCGACTACAACATCACGCCGTACTCGGCCTTCCTCGGCGCCGTGAAGAACAAGAACGAGGTGGTGTTGAACGTTCACCTCGTGGCGGTCGCCAAGTGAGCCTCGCTGTTCGCGAGCTCCGCTTGCGAACAGCCCTCGGCGCCCTCGTGTGGCTGGCCGCGTGCGCGAGCGCCCCGGCGCCGGCGCCCGCGACGACGACGACGGCGACAGCGCCGCCGCCGGCGCCGCACAAGAGCCTGTATGAGCGGCTCGGCGGCAAGAACGCCATCGAGGCCGTCGTCGACGACCTCATCGGCCGCGTGAAGGCGGACCACCGCATCAAGATGCGTTTCCTCTTCACCGACTTCAAGAACCTGCGCGCGCAGCTCGTGGACCAGCTCTGCGCGGCGACGGGCGGGCCGTGCACCTACGCCGGCCGCGACATGAAGACCGTGCACGCGGGCATGCACATCCACGGCGCGGACTTCGACGCCCTCGTCGAGGACCTCAAAGGGTCGTTGGCCGCTTTGAAGGTGCCGGACCGCGAGCAGGGCGAGCTGCTCGCGTTGCTCGCCCCCATGCGCGCCGACGTCGTCGAGGAGCCGTGAGGTGACCAAGACCAGCGCCTGGTCCCCTCGAGATCCCGCGCCGGACGCAGAGCCGTCGTCGTCGCCCGCGTCGTCGCCGTCCTCGCCCGCGTCGTCGTCGTCGTCGCCGTCGTCGTCGCCGTCGTCGCCGGCGCCGTCGTCGTCGTCGCCGTCGTTGTCGTCGTCGCCGCCGTCGCCGCTGTCGCCGTCGTCGTCGCCGGCGGGGCCGGCGTCGTCGTCACCGGCCACCGCGCCGGCGCCGGTGACGGGGGCGTCGCCGTGGGCGCCCGCGCGGCAGGTCGCGCCGGACCCCGTCACGGTCGGGATCGGCGTGCGGCCGGTGCCCTCCTCGACGGGCGCGGCGCCGGCGCCGGTGACCTCGGTGACGCCCGACGCGGCGCCGGCGGCGACGTCGTCGTTCACCCGACCGCCGACCGCCGTCGCGCCCTCGACCCCGGCGGCGGGGAACGTCCCCGCCGTCACGGCGTCCGCGTCCGCCGCGGGGAACGTCCCCGACCGTCACGGGCGTGTCCACGGACTCCGACGTCGTCACCGCCGTCCTCGCCCCCGGCGCGGCCGACGGCGGCACGCCGGTGACGCAGGCCTTCACGGCGGGCGGGGACAGGGCCCCCAAGGCGCCGGCGGCGACGCCCGCGCTGACGTCACCGCCGACGTCCCGCTCGGGCACGATGCTGCGCCACTTCCGCATCGACAGGCGCCTCGCCGGCGGCGGCATGGGCGAGGTCTTCCTCGGATACGACACGTCGCTGTCGCGGCCGGTGGCCATCAAGACCATCCACCCCGCGCTCGCGCAGGACCGCGCGTTCCTCGCGCGCTTCGTGCGGGAGGCGACGGCGCAGGCGAACGTCGTGCACCCGCACGTGGTGCAGGTCTACTTCGTCGGCGAGGACGCCGGGCAGTGGTTCCTCGCGATGCAGCTCGTCGACGGCGGCTCGCTGCACGACGGCCTCGCGCGCGGCAAGAAGATGCGCTGGCAGGACGCCGCGCGCAACATGTCCTCCATCTGCGAGGGCCTCGTCGTCGCCGAGCGCCTCGGCATCGTCCACCGCGACATCAAGCCGGCCAACATCCTCCTCGACCGCGACGGCCGCGCGCTCCTCTCGGACTTCGGCCTCGCCGCGTCCACCACCGCGCCGCGCGGCGCCGCCGCCGTCGTCGACGTCGACGCCGCCATCGGCGCCCTCGAGCGCAAGGCCGGCCGCGTCAAGCCGCCGGCGAGCAGCGCGCCCGACGACGTCCCGCACTCCTCGCCGAGCGGCCGCGGCTCGCAGCTCCAGCTCGCGAGCGTCACGCAGGTCGGCGTCGTCATGGGCACGCCCGAGTACGTCGCGCCCGAGCAGCTCAAGGCCGGCCCCGTCGACGCGCGCGCCGACATGTACGCGCTCGCGGCCACCTTCTTCCACCTCGTGAGCGGCACTCCCGTGATGCCCGTCGACAACCTCGGCAAGGCCATCGACCGCTACGCCCAGGGTCACCGCGCGCCGCGCCTGCGCACGCTCGCGCCCGCGGTGCCGCACGCCTTCGCCGCCGTCATCGATCGCTGTCTCGAGCGCGACCCCGCCGATCGCTTCAAGTCCATCGCCGCCCTGCGCGACGCCCTCGCCCGGGTCATGCCGCAGCCGGAGGTGCGGGCGAGCGCTCCGCTGCGCGTGCTCGTGTGGCTGCTCGACGTCGCCCCGTTCATCGCGCTCTCCGTCGCCACCTACGCGCGCTGGCCCTGGCTCGGGCCGCTGCTGTTCTTCGTCGCAGGCGCGCTCGGCATCGCCGCCCTCGGCTCGTCACCGGGCATCTGGCTCATGCGCCTGCGCCTGCGGACCGTCGACGACGGCGACGTCTCCTTCGCCCGCGGCTTCGCGCGCTTCCTGATCCAACACGGCTGGTACGTGCCCTTGGCCCTCGGGTGGTCGGCGCTGTACGGCGACTCGAACTTCGACGTGTTCTTGATCGTCGGCGCCGCGTGGTTCGGCCTCACGGCGGCGGGCGCCGTCGGCGCGCTCTTCGGGCGCGGCCAGGCGTTGCACGACTTGATGACGCGCACCCGTGTGCTCGTCGACGTGAGGTTCCGATGACCGGCGTGCTCCTGCTCGCGGCGTCGCTGGCGGCGGCGCCGGCGGCGTTCTCCTTGAAGTCCGGCGAGGTGACGTTCGAGATCGACGCCCCGCTCGACACCATCAACGGCGTCTCGCGCGGCGTCAGCGGCACCGCGTCGTTCGATCCGTCGGCGTGGACGGCGGCGGTCCGCGCCAGGATCGACGTCGACCTCGCGAGCTTCCGCACGGGCATCTCGCTGCGCGACGAAGACCTGCGCGATCAGTTCTTCGAGACGTCGAAGTTCACCGAGGCCACGCTCACCGTCGACGCGCTCGAGCGCCCGAGCGCGCCCGCGCTCAAGGACGGCGAGGCGGCGGAGGCGGTGGCGTCGGGCACGCTGTCTTTGCACGGCGTGGACAAGCCCGTGAAGATCCCGCTCAAGGCGGTCCTCGACGAGACCCCCGCCGGCCCGCGCGTCGTCGTCACCGGCGACTTCGTCGTGCCGCTGCTCGACCACGCCATCAAGCGGCCCAGGCGGCTGATCTTCAAGCTCGGCACCGACGTGAAGGTCCACGTGCGCGCCGTCTTTCGCGCGCCGCCGCCGGCCACGGCCACGACGTCGACGGCCCCGTCGACGGCCGTCTTTGGGGGCGCCGGCCGCGGACGACGTCATCCCCGCGGGGCCGCCGCCGCCGCCGCTGGTCGCGCACGCCGTCGTCGACAAGCCCAAGCCGCGCTGGCAGTTCGCGGCCAACACGCCCGAGGGCCGCGGCGAGCGCGCCTTCGCGAGCCCGAAGATCGGCGGAGAGCACAACGCCATGCCGTGCCGCGCGTGTCACGCGGTCAGCGACGAGCGCAAGGGCATCTTCGAGCACGGGCACGTCAAGCCGAGCTCCACGATGTTCGGCGCCGCCGCCCGCGCCACGCTGTGGCAGGGCATCGCGACCTCACCGGGCGAGGCCGCGGACATCTGCGCGCGGATGTACATGCTGCGCCCCGCGGGCCTCGCCCCTGCGGTGAGGAAGGACGTCGAGGCGTACCTGAACAAGCTCGCGCCGGACCCGCAGCCGCCGCTCGACTGGGACACGGTCTTCCTCACGTTCCACAGCCCCGTCCCCGACGCCGGCAAGGGCGACGCCCGGCGCGGCAAGAAGCTCGTCGGCGTCTACTGCAAGAGCTGCCACAGGAAGGGCGGCGTCCGCGCCGAGCTCACGCCGGGCCTGTACGAGGCGGACATGCTCGTCGCCCGCGTGCGCCACCAGCCGGGCAGCGACAACCGGCAGATGCCGTTTTTCACCGTCACGCGCCTGCCCGACTCGGAGCTGCGCGACATCGTCACCTACCTCGTGGGCACGCCCAGGGAGCGCATCTTCACGCGCCACCGGGGCGCTGAAGCGCCCGTCAGCGACGGCGGGGCCGCCGCCGCTGCGCCCGCCGCTCCGGGCGCGGCGCATCCCCGGTGAGCGCCCCGGCGCGGGGTGAAGTGCAGCGTCGTGCGCTTTTTGCGCGGAGACGTTCACAAGCGTAGTGTCGGAGACGATGGGAGCCCAACGAGATCGGGACGCCGGGTCGACGACGCACGCGACGCACGCGACGGCGTTGAACACGATGGCGAGCGGCGAGGGGCCGGCGGGCTCGGTGCGCCTGGTGGTGCTCGGCAGCGGGCTGCCGGTGACGCACGCGCTGTCGTCGGAGGGCGAGGTGCTCGTCGGGCGCTCCGACAACGTCGACCTCAAGATCGACGAGGAGTCCATCTCGCGCAAGCACGCGATCCTGCGGGTCGGCGAGCGCATCACCGTCGAGGACCTCGGGTCTTTGAACGGGACCCGCGTGCGCGACCGCAGCTTGAAGAAGGGCGACGTCGAGGAGATCGTGCCCGGCGAGGCCTTCGAGCTCGGCAAGGTGATGTGCATCGTGCAGCGCCGCGGCTCGCCGGAGCCGCCGCGCCGCCGCGTGCTCCGCCCGCACAGCTACGTGGAGAGCCGCCTCGACGAGGAGCTCGAGCGCTCGGGCGCGCGCGTCGCGCTCGCGCGCTTCCACATCGAGGGCCACCTGCCGAGCGGCTCCCTCGAGCAGACGCTGCAAAGGGTGCTCGCGCAGACGGACATGGCCGGCGAGTACGGCCCCGGCGAGCTCGAGGTGCTCTTCCTCGACGCCGCCCCCGACGAGGTCGAGCAGCGCTGCGACCGCCTCGTCCTCAGCTTGCGCGCGCACGTCAAGAAGGTGTCGACCGGCATCGCGCTCTCTCCGCAAGACGGCCGCTCCGCTGCCGCGCTCTTCGACGCCGCCAACGAGAAGGTCCGCGGGGCGCGCGCGCCCGCGCCGGAGGAGCCGCAGCTCGTGAAGGGCGCGATGGAGCGCCTGAAGAAGCTCGTCGAGCGCGTGGCCAAGAGCGACATCTCCATCGTGCTCCACGGCGAGACCGGCGTGGGCAAGGAGGTGCTCGCCCGCGAGATCCACCGCGCCAGCGACCGCGCCAAGAAGCCCTTCGTCGGCATCAACTGCGCCGCCATCACCGAGACCCTCCTCGAGAGCGAGCTGTTCGGACACGAAAAGGGCGCGTTCTCCGGCGCGGTCGCCACCAAGCCCGGGCTGCTCGAGGTGGCGGAGGAGGGCACCGTCTTCCTCGACGAGATCGCGGACATGTCGCCGGCCATCCAGGCCAAGCTCCTGCGCGTCATCGAGGAGCGGCAGGTGATGCGCGTGGGCGGCCTGCAGCCGCGCTCCATCGACGTGCGCTTCGTGGCGGCGAGCCACCGCGACCTCGAGGAGGCGGTCGAAAACGGCAGCTTCCGCCAGGACCTCTACTTCCGCCTGAACGGCATCACCCTCGAGATCCCGCCGCTGCGCGAGCGCACCGACGAGATCGAGGGCCTCGCCCGCACCTTCCTCCTCGACGCCGTGCGCCGCAGCAAGCGCCTGGACACGCCGCGCGTCCAGAGCGACGCGCTCGAGCTGTTGAAGAGCTACTCGTGGCCTGGGAACGTGCGCGAGCTGCGAAACGTCATCGAGCGCGCGGTGCTGTTGTGCACGGGGAGCGCCATCACGCTCGAGCACCTGCCCGTCGAAAAGATGCTCGCGCAAAAGCGCGCGCCCCGCGCCGGCTCGGTGCGCCTGGCGTCGCCGCGGCCGCCGCCGGTGTCGATGGAGGGCCCCGCCTTCGACACCCGCCCCGTGCGCGCGCCGCGGTCCGGCGCGTCGTCGAGCTTCGACGACGTCCCGCAGACCACGCCGGGGATGCCGGCGGCGTCGGGGTCCTTGAAGAACGCCGTCGAGGAGGTGGAGCGCGAGCGCATCCTCGAGGCGCTGCGCTTGTGCGCCGGTAACCAGACCAAGGCGGCGCAGATGCTCGGCATCTCCCGGCGTACGTTGCTGAACCGGCTCGACCAGTACGGGCTGCCCCGGCCCCGCAAGTAACGGTCCGCGCCGCCTGGTACGGCGGCGAGGCCCTTCCCGTTCGGGCGCCCTGGTTCTCTTCGCGCCGAGAGTGAGCGTGAGCAATGCCACGAAGGTGCCGGTGGCGGGCGCCCTGCGGGGACGAGCGCGTGCTTCGAGCGAGCTTGCAGCGCCATCATCCGTCAGATCCCGTCGTCACGCATGGATGCGCGGCGAGCCACAATCGATGGCCGTCGGGCAGTCCTTCCCCGCTCATCCCTGTTTGCGACGGAAGTGGAGCGCCTGCACGCCGGACTTGAACCGCTGCGTCGACAGGAGCTCGAGGTGCCGCGCACTCGACAGGCCATGAAACAACGTCGGCCCGTGGCCACTGATGACGGGATGAAGGACGATGCGGTACTCGTCGATGAGCCCCAACTCCTCGAGCGCAGCCGAGAGCTTGGGCGCTCCGACGAGGACACCCTGCTCGGTCTTCGCTTTCAGCGCCGAGATCGCCTCGCGAAGGTCACCCTCCACCTTGATCGTGTTCTGCCACGGAAAGTCGCTCCGCGAGCCCGACACGACGTACTTCGCCTTGGCCTCGAGCTTCTGCGCCCACTCGCGCATCGCGCGCGGCGCCTCCTCGTCGCGCGCCACCGCGGGCCAGGCTCCCTCCATCAGCTCGTAGGTGTTGCGCCCGAAGAGCATCGCCCCGCTCTGATCCATGAGCTGCGTCCAATAGTCGTGCAGCTCGTCGTCCACGATCCCCTGGGTGTGGTCGACGCAGCCATCCAAAGTCACGTTGAGACCGAAGGTGAGGAGGCCCATGGCGTGAATCTACCAAAAGCGCGCCCGAGCACGCAGCCTCGCCATCGGCGCGCCTCGACCGCGATCATCGACCGACTTGTTCATTCGAGGGCCCTTACCCAAGGAGCTTCTCGATGGCCACCGTCAGCTCCGGCGACTCCGGCGTCACCTTGGACGGGAAGTGGCCGACGACGTTGCCCTTCTTGTCGACGAGGAACTTGGTGAAGTTCCACTTCACGCTGCCGGCCTTCTCGAGCTCCCGGTAGATCGGCGCGATGTCGTCGCCCTTGGTGCTGATCTTGGCCATGAGCGGGAACGTCACGTGGAACTCCTCGCTCGTGAACTTCTTGATCTCGTCCGGCGTCCCCGGCTCCTGGCCGCCGAAGTCGTTGGAAGGAAAGCCGATGATGAGGAAGCCGCGCGCCTGGTACTTCTCGTACATGGACTCGAGCCCCGCGTACTGCGGCGTGAAGCCGCACTCGGAGGCGACGTTGACGACGAGGACCACCTTGCCCGCGTAGTCCGCGAGCTTCACGTCGTGGCCGTCGATGTCCTTGACCACGAAGGCCGCGACGTTGGGCGTGTCCTTTTGCGGCGCGGCGGTGCAGGCGGCGGCGAAGAAGATGACGGCGGCGACCAACGGGAGTCTCATGTCGCCCTTCGTACCACGAGGCTCGCCGCCGCGCAGGCGCTGTGGCAGCGTCGAGGATGGAGGAGCAGCCGCGTGGCGTCTCACCGCACCAAGCCGTACTTCGCCTACGGCTCGAACATGTGGCTCGAGCAGATGGCGCGCCGCTGCCCCGCCAGCCGCGTGCTCGGGCCGGGGAGGCTCGCCGACCATCGCTGGACCATCTCCGCGCGCGGCTACGCGAACGTCGTGTCGTCGCCGGGGGACCACGTCCTCGGCACCGTCTTCGCGCTCACCGTCGAAGACGAAGACGCGCTCGACCGCCACGAAGGCGTTCACCTCGACCCGCCGTCGTACCTGAAAAGGACGCTGCCGGTCTCCCTCGAGCCGGGCCGCGAGGCGTGCCTCGTGTACGTCGATCCGCGGCTCGAGGAGGGCGAGGCCTGGCCCGAGTACCGGGTGCGCATCCGAAACGGCCTGCGCGACGCCGCGCTCCCCGCCGCGTACGTCGAGCGCTACCTCGCGCGCTTCCTCGGCGCGCCGTGATAGACGCTCGGCGATGTCGCACTACGACACCGTCGTCATCGGCGCCGGCATGGGCGGGCTCACCGTCGGGATCGCTGCTCGCGCACGCCGGCGAGCGCGTCTGCGTCCTCGAGGCGCACGAGTACCCGGGCGGCTGCTGCCACACGTTCCCCATGGGCGAGCACTATCGCTTCTGCGCCGCCGTCCACTACATCTTCTCGTGCGGCGAGGGCGAGCCCGTCTTCAACCTCTTGAAGAAGCTCGGCCTCGAGCGCGAAGCTGACCTTCGAGCGGCTCGAACCCGAGGGCTACGACCACTTCAGTTGCCCGGCGGCGTCGCTGCGCTTCCGCATCCCCAACGGCCTCGGCAAGTGGCGGGAGCGCTTGTGCGACCGCTTCCCCGAGGAGGCTCCGCGCATCCGCGCGTTCTTCCACGTCGTCACCACGCTCGCCGAGCAGCTCGACCGCGTCCCCGACGAGCTCGGCGCCGCCGCCGTCGTCGACACCATCCTGCGCGGACCGCAGGTGCTCCAGGTGCTGCGCTACCGCGGGCACACGCTGCAGCGGCTCTTCGACGAGCACGCGCTGTCGGCGCCGGTGCAGGCCATCCTCGCCACCCAGCTCGGCGACGTCGGCCTGCCCCCGCGCGAGGTGTCGCTGCTCATCTGGGTCGCGCTCATCTCGCGCTACGGCGACGGCGCCTTCTATCCCACCGAGCACTTCAGCACGTTCGTCGAGCGCGTCGCCGGCGTCATCGCGCGCGCGCCCGGGTGCTCGCTCGAGACCAACGCCGTCGTCAACGAGGTGGTCTTCGAGCGCGGCCGCGTCGCCGCCGTGCGCACCGCCGACGGCCGCGAGGTGCGCGGCGCGCGCTTCATCTGCAACGCAGACCCCAGGTGGTTCGTGGACACCGTCGGCCGGGAGCGCTTCTCCCGGAGCTTCCTCGACAGGATCGACTACGAGTACTCGGCGTCGTCGTTCTCGCTCTACCTGGGCCTGCGCGGCGTCGACCTGCGCGAGCACGGCTTCGGCAACTTCAACGTGTGGCACTACCCGCGGCTCGACATCAACGCCACGTACGCGGCGCAACACGAGCGCGACGACCTCTCGGATCCGTGGCTGTTCATGTCCACCCCCACGCTCTGCTCTCCGCACGCAAAGACGCGCCACGCGCCCGAGGGCGAGCAGATCCTCGAGGTCATCACCACCTGCGCCTGGCGCCCGTTCGAGGAGCGGCGGGGGCGCGGGCTGCGCGAATACACCGCGCAGAAGAACGCCGTGCGCGATCGCATCCTCGAGATCGTCGAGGAGCACTACGTGCCGGGCCTGCGCGAGCACGTCGTCATGCGCGTGGCGGGCACGCCGACGACCAACAAGCGCTACCTGTGGGCGCCCCGCGGCCACATCTACGGCGCCGCGCTCACACCGCAAAACGTCGCCGGGCGCCTGGGTTGGCGCTCCCCCGTCGACAACCTCTTCTTCACCGGCGCCAGCGCCGCGTTCCCGTCCATCGGCGGGACGGTGGGCGGCGGCGAGCGCCTGTACACGGCGCTCACCGGCGACCCGGTCAACCCGGCGCGCGACGGGGCCGGCGTCAGGGGGCCCCCGTGAGCTCGCGCGGCGTGGACCTGTGTCTCGGGTGGATCCGCAGGGCCGCCTCGGCGACACTGCGGCGATGTCGCAGCGGGTCCTCCTGGTGGAGCTCGACGGTCCCCTCGCCGGGGAGGTGACCGAGCGGCTCAGCGCGCTCGGCTTCGAGGCGCAGCCGGCGGCAGCCGAGGGGCTCCTCGAGCACCTCGTCGCCGAGCCGCCCGACCTCGCGATCGTGAACCTCGAGCTGTCCCAGGGCAGCGGCTTCGGCCTGGTCAACCGCGCTTCGCGCATGGAGGCGCTCGTGGGCCTCAAGATCGTGCTCGTCGCCGAGAAGGCCACCGAGGAGGCGCTCGAGGCGCACCGCACCGGGCCGACGCCCGCGGCGGCGTACGTGCGACGCCCCGACGGCGCCTCGGACGCCGCCGTCGCCGGCGACGTCGCCGGCGTCGTCGAGCACCTGCTCGCGGAGCCGCTGCCGGAGGCCGACGCCGGCGATCTCGTCGAGGTCGACCGCAAAGACGCCGCGCCGCCGGAGGGCGCCGCGGACGCACACGAGGAGGGCGACCCCCAGGCGCCGCTCACCGACGTCATCGCCGAGCTCGGCTATCGCGTGCTGCGCCGGCTGCGCGACGAGGCCGGCGGCGCCGTCTTCGCCTGCATGGACGACGAGCTTCATCGCGCCGTCGCCGTCAAGCTCTTGCCGCCCCTCGGCGCCGGCGACGACAGCGAGCGCCTCCTGCGCTTCGACCGCGAGCGCCGCATCCTCGCGCTCCTGCACTCACCGCACGTCGTCAGCATCTACGGCGCCGGCACCGTACGCGGCATCCCCTACCTCGCGCGCGAGCTCATCGACGGCGAGAGCGTGGCGGGGCTCATCGCGCGCGAGGGTCCCCTCGACGTCACCACCGCGCTGCAGCGCGCGCGCGACACCGCGGTCGGCCTGAAGCACGCCGCCGCCGCCGGCGTCATCCACAGGGACGTCCGCCCCGACAACATCTACGTCTTCGACGGCAACGCCAAGCTCGCCGGCTTCGGCATGGGCAAGCGCAACGACCCGGACGAAAAGCGCATCACGCAGGCCGGGCTGTCGCTCCCCGACACGGTCTATGTCGCGCCGGAGCGCGCGCGCGGGCAGGAGGACGCGCGGGGCGACATCTACGCGCTCGGCGTCACGTTGCACACGATGATCGCGGGGGCGCCTCCGTTCACGACGCCCACGCCCATCGACCTCATCACCGGCCGGCGCGTAGAGGAGCCCGTTTCGCTGGCGAGCGCGCGGCCGGGGACGCCCGCCACCGTCGTGTCGCTCGTGGCGAAGCTGATGGCCGAGGACCCCGCGGCGCGGCCGCAGGACTACGACGAGGTGTTGCTGCTCATCCACGAGGCCACGCGCGCGGCGCTCGTGGGGGAGGACGCGCCGGACGCGCCGGAGCCGGTCGACGAGCCGTCGGCCGTGCACGGCACGCTCCGCTTGATGAGCGTCGTGGAGATCGTACAGAGCCTCGAGCTCGCCAAGCGCACGGCCACGGTGTCGGTGCTCCCCGCCGACGGGCCGGAGGGCAAGCTCGCGTTCGACGCCGGCCGCCTGGTGCACGCCTCGTTCGGAGGGCGCTCCGGCGAAGACGCGTTCTATGCGCTCGTCGACCGCAAGCAGGGCGCGTTCCGCGTCGAGTACGAGCCCATCGCGCTCGAGCCCAACACGCAGATGCCCACGGCCGCGCTGCTGCTCGAGGCGGCGCGCCGCAGCGACGTCGCGTCCATGGAGCCGCGCGACGCCGGCCCCACGCCCACGCCGCTGGCCACGCAGGCGCCGGGGTTCTTCGACTTCGCGTCCGATGCCGCGCCGGCCGCCGACAGCGCGCCCTCTCCCGCGCGCGCCGCGGCCACGGCCGCCGACGACGACGACGACCTGCCGAAGATCCCGCCGCGGCAGGTGTCCACCGGCGTGGGCTTCGCCGCGCTCGCGGTGGCCGCGGTGCTCTTCACCTGGGCCGGCCTCCACATGCCGGTCATCGTCCCCCTGCTGCGCGAGGACGGCGCCGCGCAGTCGCAGATCGCGGAGCGCATCGCCAAGGCGCGCCTGAAGGCCTACGCGGCGCGCGCGGCGCGCGCGGGCCTCGAGAAGAAGCTGGCGGCGTTCGAGGCGTCGGCGGCGTCGACGGCGTCGGCGCATGAGGCGGCGCACGCGCGCGCCGAGGAGGCGCGGACGGTGCTGGAGGCCGCGTTGAAGCCGGAGCTGGCGGCGGGGCGCTTCACGCTGCGCATGTCCGACGAGGGCGACGCCGCGGTGCTCGAGATCGGCGAGCGCGCGCTCTTCGCCGCCGACGGCGACGAGGTCATCGCCGACGGCAAGAACACGCTCGCGCGCATCGCGGGCGCCCTCGCGCCGCTCGCCGACCTGCAGGTGCGCGTGGAGGGACACACCGACAGCGCGGATCCTCCTCGACGCCACAACAACAACTGGGGCTTCTCCGGCGCGCGCGCCATGGCCGTCGCCCGCTTCCTCACCGCCCAGGGCCTCGCGCCCGCGCGCGTGAGGGCCGTCGCGCTCGCCGACACCAAGCCGCTCGCGTCCAACAAGAGCGCCAAGGGCCGCGCGCGCAACCGGCGCATCGAGCTGCACCTCTTGCCCCAGCTTGACGTCGCCGGCGCGCCGTCGCCGTGAGGGTGGCGTGACCGGTTCCGCTGTATAGTCGCCGCGGAGGGGCGATGGCAGCGGCGCGGAAGCGGCGGCGGTATGCGTGGACGCGCTCCTCCGACCAACGTCTGTTGGACATGCGCTTCAAGGACCTCGACCTCACGCTCAAGGGGTCGTGGTTGGAGCACCGCCTCTACGACCTCTACGAGGAGCTCGAGCAGAAGGGCATTCGCCTGAGGCCCCACGCCTGGGTGAGCTCGGAGTGGTTCAGCCCCGCGGGCGTCCCGGGCATCGGGGTGCCGTTCTACCTCGTGCACCCCCGGCTCATGCGCCTCGAGAAGAGCCAGATGATGGAGGTGGAGGGCGGCACCACGGTGGAGTGCATGCGCATCCTCCGTCACGAGGCCGGGCACGCGGTGCAACACGCGTGGGAGGTGCAGCGTCGGCCGCGCTGGCGCCAGCTCTTCGGCAGCTCGCGCAAGAAGTACCCGGAGTACTACCGGCCACAGCCGACGTCGAAGCGCTACGTGGTGCATCTCGGATCGTGGTATGCGCAGGCGCACCCGGATGAAGATTTTGCCGAGACCTTCGCGGTGTGGTTGCGTCCTCGCTCGGATTGGCGAAAGCGCTACGCGGATTGGCCCGGGGCACTGCGCAAGCTCGAGTACGTCGACGAGCTCATGGCCGAGATCGGAGATACGCCGCCGCTGCGCAAGAGCAGGGCGCGCCCCGACGCGCTCGCGACGATGCGCAAGACGCTCCGCCAGCACTACGGCGAGCGCCAGTCCCACTACCAGACGGACCCACACAGTTGGGACCGCGAGCTCAACCGGCTGTTCCCGCACCACTCCACCCGTCACGGCGAGACGGCGGCGGCGTTTTTGTGGCGCAACCGCGTCGAGATTCGCACCACCGTGGGCAAGTGGACCGGTGAGTACCAGTTCACCCTCGACTCGGTGTTGCGCGAGATGATCGTGCGTTGCCGCGAGCTGAAGCTCCGCGCCGTCGGCTCCGAGCGCCAGCTCAAGCTGGACTTCACCGTGCTGCTCGCCGTCAAGACCATGACCTTCCTCTACGCGGAAGGGCGCAAGAACTGGATTCCGCTGTGAAGCGCTTGCGCGTCCTCGGGCTCATGCACCCAGAGCTCATCCCTCCGCGGTCCAAGGACGGGTTCTCGGAGCGGGAGGCCTTCGAGTGGAAGACGGAGTTCGACGTCGTCAGCACGCTGCGCGAGATGGGCCACGAGGTGCTCCCGCTCGGCGTGGCCGATGAGCTCCTCCCCATCCGCCAGGCGGCAGCGAGCTTCAAGCCGCACATCGTGTTCAACCTGCTCGAGGAGTTCCACGGCGAGGCCTTCTACGACCACGCCGTGGTGAGCCACCTCGAGCTGTTGCGCATCCCGTATACGGGCTGCAACCCGCGGGGCCTGGTGCTCGCGCGCGGCAAGGCCGTGAGCAAGAAGCTGCTCGCGTACCACCGCATCGCCACGCCGCGCTTCGCGGTGTTCCCGATGAACCGGAAGGTGAAGCGCCCGCCCAAGCTCGCCTTCCCGCTCATCGTGAAGAGCTTGAGCGAAGACGCTTCGCTCGGCATCGCGCAGGCGAGCGTGGTGGACAGCGACGACAAGCTCGCCGAGCGCGTGGCCTTCATCCACGACACGGTGATGACCGACGCCATCGCCGAGCAGTACGTCGAAGGGCGCGAGATCTACGTCGGCGTGCTCGGCACCGATCGTCTGCAGGTGCTGCCGCCCTGGGAGCTCCGCTTCGGCGACATCCCGCGCAACGTGCCGCACATCGCCACGGCCAAGGTGAAGCACGATCCCGTCTACCAGCGGGACCAGCACATCACCACGGGCGCCGCGGACCTCCCGCCCGCGTTGGAGAAGCAGGTCGTCGGAGTCTCCAAGCGCGTCTATCGCGCCATCGAGCTCAGCGGGTACGCGCGCCTGGACTACCGCATCACGGAGTCGGGGCAGATCCACTTCATCGAGGCGAACCCCAACCCGGAGATCGCCAGGTCCGCCGAGTTCGCCGAGTCGGCCGCGCACATCGGCGTCACGTACCCGCAACTGCTGCAGCGCATCTTGAACCTCGGCCTGCAGTGGGGCCATCGCTGACGGCGCGTCGGTTCAGGGGTGCGCGGGCTCCAGGCGCGCTCCCAGGCTGCGCAGGCGCAAGCCCAGCGCGACGAGCACGACGCCGTAGAGGATCGCGTACAGCCCGAGGGTCCACACGATGGCCACGGACGCGGCGCTCGGCAGGAAGAGGAAGACGAAGCCGGCGAGCATCTGCAGGGCGCCGGCGATCATGAACAGCCACTCGTTCTTCACCTCGCTGCGCAACTGCCAGGCGCCGATCACGGTGAGCAGGCCGGCGAAGAGCGCCCAGGCCGCGACGAGGTAGACGAACGCGAGCGCGGCGAGCGCCGGGAAGAAGAAGGCGGCGACGCCGGCGGCGACGCCGATGAGCCCGTGTGTCATGAGCGCGGCCCAGCGCTCGTTGTGGGCGACGCCGCGGATGGCGAGCACGAGGCTGCCGGCGCCGTCGACAATGGCGTAGATGGCGAACGCGTAGATGAGCGCGACGAGGGTGAACCCGGGGATGATCACGGCCAACAGGCCGAACACGACCGCGGCGACGCCGCGCAACGCGAGCGCCCACCATGAACGTGCGAGCAAGGAGAGCATGAGGTCCTCCGACGAGAGGTGAAGCCCCCTGGGTCAAGGTAGGGATGGGGGGCGCGCGCGCCGCCGGAAGATCAGGCGCGCTCAGACCGCGTCGCGCAGCCGCCGGGCCTCGTCGCGCACGTCGCGCAGCGCCGCGACCACATCGGCGGCGGGCGGCGCAGGCGGGAGCGCGGCGCCGTCGTGGCCGTCGTGAACGTCGTGGTCGTGCTCATGCTCGTCGGCGTCGCCGAGGCCCGTGCCGCGGCGCTGCTGGACGCGCTTGGCGATCTTCTCCTTGAGGTCGCCGCCACGGTCCACGCCGCGCAGCACGCCGTGGTGCCCCGCGATGCTGCCGCGCCGCGCCGCGGGCGACGAGGCGCCGCCGGCGGTGTCGACGAGGAGGTCCATGATGCCGAGGGCGCGCTGGATGGGTCCCTGCATCACCTTGAGCTCCTGCACGTTCGCCAGCGTCAAGGTGACCTCGCGCGTGAGCACGATGCCTTCGCGGATGCGCAGCGAGCGGTCCGTGAGCACGTACCAGCGCATCTCCCAGTCGATGCGGATGGCGGCGTAGGCGCACACGACCACGATGAGCCAGCCCACGGAGAACGTCGCGGCCAACGCCGCCGCCCAGCCGGTGTGGTCGTCGTGCAGCAGCCCGGCGACGCCGGCGCCCACGGAGACGAGCACCGCGAACGTGCCCGCGGCGTGGCGCAACGCCCACAGCGCCAGCAGGTACGTGAGGTGCTTGGTGGAGGCGCGGAACACCTCGGGGTTTTCGCCGAGCGGCACCTCGGGCGGCGCCTCGTTCACCTTGAGCACGCGCTTCAAGAAGCGCCGCACGAGCTCAAGCACCCGCGCCTCCGCCGCGCGCGGCCTCGAGCTTGTCGCGGACGGCCTTGAGGTCGTCGCGGATCTCGACGAGGAGCTTCACCGCCTCCGTGTCGACGCTCGCGCCGGCGGCCGTGAGCGCGGCGGGGCGCGCGGGGGCGCGCGGCCGGGAGGTGGCGCCGCGCATCTTGGCGTAGAGGAAGTCGCGCACCTCGTCGAACGCGGTCAGCCCCTCGATGACGAGGTCGGACGCGCCGGCGCCGGACGCGGTCTGGATCTGCACGCTCCCGAGCCCGAGCCAGCGCTCGAAGAGGCCGCGGCGCAGGTGGATGTCCTGGATGCGCGCGTAGGTGAGGCTCACCTCGCGACGCAGGAGGATGCCCCACGACGCGTGCACACCGTCGTCGTCGAAGCGGTACTTCAGCGTGTGATAGTGGAAGTACATCGGCAGAAAGATGAACGGCGCGGCCGGGAACACCAGCAGCATCTGGATGATGTAGAGCCACAAGAGGTTCCTGTGCGGGCTCTCGATGGCCTTCACCGTGGCTTCCACCGCCTCGAGCGGCTTGGGCTTCACTGCGGGGGCGAGGTCGCTCATGACTTTCCCTCAGGCGTTACGAAGAACTCCGCCGCGCCGAGGCCGTCGACGCGGACGCGCACGTGGTCGCCCGGCGCGAGCGCGATGGCCGCGGTGGCGCCGCCGGTCATCACGATCATCCCGGCCTTGAGCCGCTCTCCGACGAGGGCGAGCAGGTTTACGAGCTTGGCCAGGGAGCGCGCGGGGTGGTCGTAGATGGCGGCGGACGAGCCGATCTCGACGACCTCGCCGTTCTTTTCGAGCACCATGCCGAGGTTGCCGCAGTCGAAGTCGCGCGGCCGCCGCGCGCTGCCGAGCACGAAGCGCGACGAGGAGGCGTTGTCGGCGACGACGTCCTCGAGGGTGAACTTGAAGTCCTTGTAGCGGCTGTCGATGAGCTCGAGGGCGCAGCAGCAGCACTCGACGGCGTCGAGCGCCTGCGCCGGCGTCACCGGGCCCTCGAGATCGCGCGCGAGGATGTAGGCGACCTCGGGCTCGGTGCGCGGGTGCACGTGGTGCTCGCGCTGCACCGTGCCGCCGTCGTCGAGGATCATGGCGCGCGTGAGGTGTCCGTAGATGGGCTCGAACACGCCCATCTGGGCCGCCTTGGCCTTGGAGGTGAGGCCCATCTTCATGCCGACCAATTCGTCGGCGCGCAGCTTGCGCATCGCGACGCCCGCGCGTTGTACGGCGTAGGCCTCCTCGACGGTGAAGCGCGTCTCCGCGCTGAGCTGCGGCACCGCGTCGGCGGAGAGCATCGCCTCGTCGAGCCTGGCCGCGAGGCGGTCGATGTCGTCGCCGGAGAGCGTCACAGCCACCTCCCCGCGCGCGCCGCGCGCGCGCCGCCGTCGTCGTCGTCGTCGTCGCCGTCGCCGCTCCCGTAGTCGCAGCGATCGTCGAGCTCGCAGCGCACGATGCCGGGCAGGTCGAAGCAGAGGTCGACGGCGACGCCGTCGTCGGCGAAGGCGATGGCGAGCGGCTCGGGGTCGCGCTGGCCCTCGCTGAGCTCCCAGGTGCGCACGATGAGGCCGTGCTCGGCGCCGTCCTGAGAGGGCTCGCCGAGGGCCGCCTTGACGTCGTCGTAGGTGGAGCGGCAGAGCTGGATCTTGTCGAGGGCGGCGCCGGGCGCGGGGGCGGCGGTGGCGGCGTCGTCGCCGCCGCTGGTGACGTGCTCGGTGGTGGCGCACCCCGCCGCGGCGAGCGCGGCGCACACCACGAGGGGCAGGCGGGACACGTGGGGCAGGCGGGACACGAGGGGAAGGCGGGACACGAGGGGAAGGCGGGGCGGGCGGGGGACGTCGTCGTGGAGCAAGCGAGACCTCCGGCGCCGCACTACTGCCGTCGACGCGACCTGCGTAGGGGGAATACGCGAAACGGGCGCCGCGTGATCTGCGTCCTAGGGCACCCGCCGGGGCGGTGGGAGCATGCCGGCCATGCCCCCGAACAACGCCACCGCCGTGCCCGCCGACGCGCGCGCCGACTACGGCATCGACGCGCCCACCGTGGTGCGAAACCTCCTCATCGCCGGCGTCGTCTGCATCGCCGCCGGCGTCCTCGGCCGCTCGGGGATCCCGCTCGTCGTCGACGGCGCGCTCGCCGGCGTCCGCGGCCTGCTCGCGGCGCTGTTTTGGCCCGGTGTCGCCTGGCTCGCGACGGGCGCGTGGATGATCTTCGGCAGCAAGGTGCTCAAGCTGCGCGCGCGCGACCGCATGCTCGACGCCACCGCGCCCAAGCCCGGCGAGCGCGTCCTCGACGTCGGCTGCGGCCGCGGGCTCCTGCTGCTCGGCGCCGCCAAGCGCGTGGGCGACGAGGGCCGCGCGGTGGGCCTCGACCTCTGGCAGAAGGTGGACCAGTCGGGCAACGACCCCGAGGTCACCCGGAGAAACGCCGCCGCCGAGGGCGTGGCCGCGCGCATCGAGCTCGAGACCGGCGACATGACCAAGATGCCGTTTTCGGACGCGAGCTTCGACGTGGTGGTCTCGAGCTACGCCATCCACAACGTGCCGTCGAAGGGCGGGCGCGCGCAGGCGCTCCGCGAGATCGCGCGGGTGCTGAAGCCGGGCGGCCGCGTGGCGCTCCTCGATATCGGCCCCGGCCTCGGCTACGGCAAGGAGCTCGCCGCCGCCGGCCTCGCGGAGGTGAAGACCGGCCTGGATGACGTCGCCTTCCTCATCCCGGCGTGGGCGACCACGGCGCACAAGCCCGCGGGTTGAGCGGCGGGCGCCACGTCGACGGCGCTCACGCAGGCTTGCCGTGCTTGAGCTCGAGGGCGACGTCGACGATGAGGTCCTCCTGGCCGCCGACGAGCTTGCGCCGGCCGATCTCGAGGAGGATGTCGCGCGGGTCCACGCCGACCTTCTTGGCGGCGCGCTCGGTGTGCAGCAGGAAGCTCGAGTACACGCCCGCGTAGCCCATCATCAGCGCGCGGCCGTCGACGATGACCGGGCGCTCTTGCAGAGGCCGCACGAGGTCGTCGGCGCAGTCGATGAGCGGGTAGAGCTGCGCCCCGTGCTCCACGCCCATCTTGTTGAGCACCGCCACCAGCACCTCGAGCTTGCAGTTGCCGGCGCCGGCGCCCATGCCGGCGACGCTGGCGTCGGCGCGGTGGACGCCGGCCTCGACGGCGACGATGGTGTTGGCGACGCCGAGCGAGAGGTTGTCGTGGTTGTGGAAGCCGACCTCGCACTGGAGCGCGTCGAGCAGCGCCCTGGCCTTGTCGCGCGCCTCGCTCATCAACATCGCGCCGGCGCTGTCGACGACGTAGACGCACTGGGCGCCGTAGCTCTCCATCTTCTTGGCCTGCACCACGAGGTCCTTGGTGGAGATCATGTGCGACATCATCAGGAAGCCGACGGTGTCGAAGCCCATCTCCCGCGCGCTCTCGATGTGCTCGTGCGCGATGTCGGCCTCGGTGCAGTGCGTGGCGATGCGGATGGTGTCGACGCCGCACGCGCGCGCCATCTTCATGTCCTCGACGGTGCCGATGCCGGGCAACAGGAGCGCCGCCAGCTTGGAGTGCGTGAGCACCGCCTTCACTGCGCGCAGGTACTCCTCCTCGGTGTGCCGCGAGAAGCCGTAGTTGAACGAGTTGCCGTTCAAGCCGTCGCCGTGGCTGACCTCGATGAGGTCGACGCGCGCTTCGTCGATCTTCCTGGCGATGCTCGTCATCTGCTCGAGGGTGTACTGGTGACCGAGCGCGTGCATGCCGTCGCGCAGCGTCACGTCGTTGAGGATCAATCGCTTCGCCATCGCGGCACGCTACCGTCGCCGCCGCGGGGGGCAAGCCCCCGCCCGACGATGGGGGCCGCCCGAGCTCAGAGGCTGACGCGTAACGTGTTGATCCGAGCCACCCGGAAGGGGCCGGTGCTACGGCCACACGGCGGAGCGGAAAGGAGCTCCGAGCTCGGCGACGAAGACGCGCGCCGAGTTGAGCGCCGGGGCGCCGAGCTCTCCGCTCCTTTCCGCTCCGGCGGTGGCGACGTTGTCTAGCCTTCGCTGATTCCGAGCGCCCAAGCGCTCGCAACTCACCGAGATTTGCGCGCCAAAAGTGCGGCTCGAGCTGATCCGCCTTGCATGGTGAAGCTCAAGCGCGGCCGCGCGGGGCCGGCGATCGCCGCAAGCACCAGAAGCCTGATCCACGGCTGGACCAGTACAGGGCGTGGATGAAGTGCGCCGCAGCGAAGGCGCGATACCGCACGCGCCCTGGTCTCGCCGAGCACGCCAACGCCGTGCTCAAGGCCCAGCTTGGCGTCGACACGCTCTACGTACGGGGCTAGCGAAGGTGACGACGGTCGCCCTGATGGCAGCCGTGGCCTTCAACCTGCTGCAGAACCTCGCGAAGCTCACCGCCTGAAGTCCGCGCCGACGTCGCATCGAGGCACGTCGGCGCGCACACGACCCGCACGAACCCGCCACGTGCGCTGATAGCGGGATCACAACACCGCTCGGACCCGCCGTTTCCTCACAACCTGCAGCGGTTCTTGCGCGCCGACGTGCCTCGCCACGTACTCCGCGCGGCGAGCCACCTTGTGGGCGGCTTCGCCGAGTGCTGCTACGAGCCCTATTTTTCGTCAGCCTTTCAGTGCGCGGGCTTCATGGCGTCCCACATCTGCTGGTTGCGGAAGCCGATGCGCCTGCCGATGGCGTCGCTGTTTGGGTCGTTGTCCTGGTCCACCTTGGGCCACAGCGCGATGCCGAAGTGGGTCTCGTCGACGGTCTCGCCGGTCTTGTCGTCCTTCTTCAGCGAGCGCCACCAGGAGGAGTTGTCCTCGTCGTCCTTGTAGGGGGCGAACGCGTCGGCGTCCTTCATCTTGCGCGAGATGGCGGAGGCGTCGACGTCGCTCGTCGCCTTCACGTCGCCGTAGACGATGCAGGGGTACTCGTCGCAGTCGATGTGGGTGACGTCCCCCTCGATGCCGGCCTGCGTGAGCGCCGCGGTGAACGACCGCAACAGCGACTGCTGCGAGAACCGCGGCGGGAGGTCGTCGGGGAAGGGCAGGGGCTCGCCCTGCGTCGCCTTGCGGTCCTGTTCGGCGCGCGCGAGCTGCTCCTCGTCCTTGCGCAGCTTCTCGCGGAGCGACTCGTTTTCGGCGAGCACCTTCTGCACGTCGCCGCTGCCGGCGGCGTGGCGCGCGTTGTCGAGCGCGGCCTTGAGGTCCTCGTTCTGGGCCCGCAGCCGGTACACGAGCGGCGACTCGCGCGGCGCCTTCACCTGCACCACGGGCGCGGAGTCGGCGTCGGCGGATACGACCTCGCCGGGGGCGACGTCGACGTGGCCGCGGGCGTTTCTCACCTCCACCGCGCCCTCGAGGACGGCCACCGTGAGGATGACGCCCGCGGCGGCGCCGGCGATGGCGGAGACCCGCGGTGTGAGGCCGGAGCGAAGGGAGGGGGCGGCGCGCGTGACGACGGGCATGATCGGTTTCTCCTGGAGATCGACGGTGAAGCAGGTGCCGTGCACGAGCACGTCGCCCGCGGGGGTCTGGACGGTGACGGGCGTCCCCTTGTCGACGCGGTAGAACGCCTTCCCCGCGCGCTGCTCGACGACGACGGGCCGCGCGCCGAACAGGCCGGCGAACGCGGGCGCCTCGTAGCGCACGCGCGCCTGCGGCTCGAGGACGGCGATGACGTCCTTGCCGATGGCAACGCTCTCGCGCGCGGCGGCCACGAGGTCGCCGTGGGCGCCGGCGCCCGCGACGACGGCGGCGCAGGCGAGGGCGGCGACGCCGGCGCAGGCCGCGGCGGCGCGGCGCCAAAGCGTGCGGCCCGCCGCGCGGCGGCGGTGCGCGGCGACCACGCCCGCGGCGAACCCGGGAGGCGGCGCGGCGACGTCGAGGCCGGCGACGAGGGCGTCGATGCGTCCGGCGGCCTCGTCGTCCGCCCGCGCCTCGCCCGCGAAGGGAGCTCGCTCGTCCGTCATCTCACACCTCTCCGATCTGCGCGCGCAGCTTCTCTCTCGCCCGCGACAACCGCGACTTCACCGTGCCCGTGTCGACGCCCAACGCGCGCGCGGTGTCGTCGACGCTCAATTCGCCGGTGACCCGCAGCGCAAACGTGGCGCGCAGCTCCGGCGACAGGGACGCGAGCGCGCGCTCCACGCGGCGCTTGAGCGCCTGCTCGAGGACGACGGCCTCGCCGAGGGCGGGCGAGGCGAGCCCGGCGTCGTCGACGTCGAGCATCTCCGGGGTGCGGCGGCGCCGTCGCAGCTCGTCGAGGCACAGGCGCGTCGCGATGGTCAGGATCCACGTCGACAGCCGCGCGGGCCCGTCGGGGTCGAAGCGCCGAAGCGACGAGAACACGCGCAAGAAGCACTCCTGGCACACGTCCTCCACCCGCGCTCCGCCCGTCGACGACGGCCGGCCGAGCGTTCGGCCCACCACGGCGAACACCCGCGCCTGGTACGTCTCCACCAGCGCGCGGCACGCGGCCTCGTCGCCGGTGCGGGCGCGGGCCAGGGTGGCGTCGTCGAGCTCGCGCGCCCGCGGCGCGGGCGGCGGCTCGGGATCCTTGACGAGGGCGAGAGGGGCCACGTCCTGTTTCACGCCGCCGCCGCCCCGAGGTTCCCGCTGATCCGCGGGCCGCGGCCTCGCGTCACAGGCGGCGCTTGATGGCCTTGTACGCCGCGCTGATGTCGGCGGTCTCGAAGCAACTGTCGCCGGCGCGGCCGACGCGGTCGACGACGTCGAGCGCCGCGCGCGTCTTGCCCGCAGCCGCCAGCGCCGCCATCGCGGCCCGGCGCGAGGCGCACGAGCCCTCGCGCGGCATCAGGTCGAGGATGGCGGTCTGCTCGAGGTCGAGCGGCGCGAGGTTGCCGCGCTCCACCAACACCGCCGCCGCGTTGGTGCGCATCGCGGCGCGTACGTCGAGGGTCTCTGCGGCCAGGCGCTCGTCGACGGAGGGGTCGGGCCACAGCACGAGCATGTCGATCTCGTCGTCGGGCGCCGACGCGTCGAGCCGGTCGAGCAGGAAGTCGGCCTCGAGGGCGTCGGTGGCCGCGGGGAAGGCGTCCTCGTACAGCTCGAGCGCGCGCCCGGGCTCGCCGAGGGCCGCGTAGGCGTCGGCGAGCACGAGGTCCTGCGCGGGCGAGCGCTCGCCGTCGCCGTCGAGCGCCTGGATCACGTCGGCGGCGTCGCCCGCCTGCACCTTGGTGAGCGCGACGTCGTAGGGCATGGTCGCGTGCTGCGTGTGCGCCGCCGCGGCCACACCGAGGACGACGGCCAGCACCGCCCCGAGCGCCACCGCCACCACCGCCACGGGCGGCACCTCGCCGAGCTTGGGGTGCACCTTCGAAAGCGCCGGGCGCAGCGGCTCGAGCGCCGCCGGCACCTCGCGCGCCGTGGTGGCCCACATTCGCCGCGCCGCCGGCGTCACCTTCGCGGACGCCCCGCGCAGCGCGGGCGCCACCCGCGCCCACAGGGCGCTCGCCCGCTCCTTGGCCACCATGAGCGGCGGGCGCTGCACCACCAGCGGCTCGCGCAGCGTGACGTCGTCGATGTCCGCGCCGGCGCCGTCGACGAACTGGATGCCGTCGCCGATGCCGCTCACCGGCTTGGGCTTGCCCGCCTGCGTCGGCTCCGCCCGCTGCGCCGGCGGCTGCTGCGGCCACACCGGCGCGCCCTCGCCCGTGCGCACCCGCGGCTTGGCCAGGCTCGGCAGCGGCGTCCCCGCGCGCGGCGGCGGCCGCGGCGTCATCGTGGGCTTGGCCGGCGTGTCGGCGCCCGAGTGCGGCGCCGTCAGCGGCGGCACCGGCGACGACGTCACCGGCCCCGCCGCCGGTGCCCGGGCCGCCGCGGGCGCATGGGCTGCCGGCGCCGGGGCCGGCGCGCTCGACGACGTCTCGTCGATGTGCCGCATGGCCTCGAGGAGGACGAACGTCGTCGGCCGGTGGATGTTTTTTTCGCAGGGCTCCTTTTCGTAGTGGATGCGAAAGAAGCCCTCCTTCTGCGTGCACAGCGTGACCACCGCGGGCTCGCCGGTCTGCTCGTTGGCGGTGCACGCGACGAGCTGCCCGTCGTGCACGTGGACCACGCCCTTGAGCGGCACGCCCGTCTCGGGCGCCGTGTGCACCTCGATGCTCGCGCTCTTCTTGCCGATTTCGAGCATCTGGATGATCTCGGTGACCGACATCTGCTTGAGCGTGCCCATCACCCCCGTCGGCTGCGCCGCGTACGGGTTCGACACCTCCATCTCCGACGACCCCGCGTCGAACGGCGACGACACCTGCGGCGGCGCCGCGCGCTCCTCCCGCTGCTGCGCCGCGCGCGGCTTGGGCGCGGGCCTCGGCGGCGCCATGGTCGGCCACTGCGGCTCCGACGGCGCGGGCGCCGCCGCCACCGGCCCCGACGCCGTGCCGCGCAGCGCGCGCGCGACGGCGTCGTCGAGGAGCTTGGCCACCTCGCCCGCGGTCTGCGGGCGCCGCGACGGGTCCTTGTGCAGGAGGCGGTAGAGGATGTCGACGACGGCGATGCCCGCGTCCGGCACCATGGTGGCGATGGAGGGCACCGGCTTTTTCTGGTGCGCCGCCAGCACGTCGGGCGTGGGCCCCTCGAACAGCGGCCGCGCCGTCACGAGCTGAAAGAGGGTGGCCCCGAGCGCGTAGATGTCCGTGCGGACGTCGGCGGGGGCGCCCCGCACCAGCTCGGGCGCGACGAACGCCGGGGTGCCGTAGACGCCCTCGGGCCCGCCGAGCCGCGACAGGGGCGCGGCGAAGCCGAAGTCCGTGAGCTTGACGCTGCCGTCGTCGAGGAGGAACAGGTTCGAGGGCTTGATGTCCCGGTGGGCGACGCCCACGTGGCTCGCCGCCTCCACCGCCCGTGCGGCGTCGCGCACCGCCGACAAGGCCTGGGACACGGGGAACCGGCCGTTCTTCACGAGGAGCGTACGCAGGTCCCGCCCTGTCGGCAGCCGCTCGAAGGCCACGTAGGGGCCCGCCGCGGCCTCGCCCACGTCGACGACCCGGGCGACGTTTTCGTGGGCGCGCAGCCCCGCGATCACCCGGTTTTCGCGGAGCATGCGCTGCACCGCGTTGCGGTCGAGGGCCGCCTGCTTGGTGAGCACCTTGACGACGACGATCTCGCCGCTGCGCTCGGCGCGGCACTCGTACGCCCGGGCCTGCGTGCCCTCCGCGAGCACGCGGATGAGCGTGTAGCCGGGCACGGCCTCGAGCGCGTCGGCGCTCCGGAGGGTCGGCAGATCGGCCGTGGAGTCGGCATCGCGCTCGGACATGGGTCTCCGAGGGGAGCATTGCGCGTCGACGCAGGTTTCGGAAAGTCCCGGGCCCCGTCGTCCCGCCGAGTCGTTGGCATCGCCGCCTCAGGCCGCTAACGACGACCCCGTGCAGCTCCGACGACTTTTCCCGCTCCCCTCGCCTGTCTCGCGCTTGCCCTCGGGTGTGCGCCTCCCCTCGAGCCGTTGCCGTTCGAGCCCGCCGGGCCCGACGCCGCGCCCGACCCGTCGACCTTCGGCCCGTTCCCCGTCGGGGTGCGCACCGTGACGTTCGTCGACGACACGCGCCCCGCGCCCCCGAACGGTGACGGCACGCCGCGGGACCACGACCACCGCACGCTGGTCACCGAGATCTGGTACCCCGCCGACGAGTCCGCCCGGGGAAAACCCGGCGAGGACTACGTCCTGTACGACGCCCTCCCCGCCGACATCCAGGCGCAGCTCGGGCCCGCCGACCTCGGCACGCTCGAGACCACCGCCGTGCGCGACGCCGCCCCGCGGCCCGATCGCGGCCCGTTCCCCGTCGTCCTGTTCTCCCACGGCAAGGGCGGCATCCGCATGCAGTCGACGTACTACACGGTGGCGCTGGCCAGCCACGGCTACGTCGTCGTCGCCCCCGACCACGAGGGCGACACCATCGTCGACCTGCTCGAGACCGGCGACGTGGACTTCACCACCACCACCGACAGCTACATCGACCGCCCCATCGACATCGAGTTCATCGCCGACGAGCTCGCCGCGCTCCCCGACGACGACCCCGTCAAGCCGCTCATGGACCTCGACAACATGGCGGTGACGGGCCACTCCTTCGGCGCGCTGACGTCGATGATCGTGGTCGGCGAGGATTACCGCTTCCACGCCGCCGTCGCGCAGTCGCCCGTGGGCGTGACGCTGGTGACGGCGTCGACGCCGGGGCCCCTGGAGGAGCTCGGCAAGCCCCTGATGATCCAGTCCGGCGGCGAGGATCGCACGCTCCCCGAGGACGTCGACGCCCAGTCGCTCTGGGACCACATGGTCGCGCCGCGCGCCTGGGAGTCCCTCGTGCGCGCCGGCCACTTCACCTACAGCGACCTGTGCATCCTCGACGTCGCCGCCATCGACGACGCCCTCGCCATCGACGCCAGCAACGTCCTCGAGGACGGCTGCGGCCCCGAGAACATCCCGCCCGACGAGGCGTTCCCGCTGATCCGCGACGGCGCCATCGGGTTCTTCAACATCCACCTGCGCGGAAGCGCAGGCTCGAAGAAGTGGCTAACCCAATCGGCACTCGACGCCCTCGCCACCGGTGAGGGCACCCTGCAGGAGTGATCATGTCCGTGCGCTTCCCCGCCCTCGTCCTCGCCCTCCTGCTCGCGGGCCTCGCCGGCTGCGCCGGCCGCACCGTCGTCGACACCGTCACGCCCTCCGAGGGCGAAGGCGAGGGCGAGGGCGAGGGCGAAGGCGAAGGCGAAGGAGAAGGCGAGGGCGAGGGCGAGGGCGAAGGCGAGGGCGAGGGCGAAGGCGAAGGCGAAGGCGAAGGAGAAGGAGAAGGCGAAGGCGAAGGAGAAGGAGAAGGCGAAGGAGAGTGACCCGCAAGGAGCGGTGCGTCCCCCGAGGGCGTCCCTAGGCGGCGAGCAGCTCTGCCGTCCGCAGCGCCGCCGACGTCATGATGTCGAGGTTGCCGGCGTACTTGGGCAGGTAGTGCGCCGCGCCTTCGACCTCGAGGAAGACCGTGACCTTCAGGCCCTTTCGCGGCGCCGTCCCCGGCATCTTCAGCTCGACCTCGTCGAACACCGGGTCCTGCTTCAGGCGGTACCCGGGCACGTATTGCTGCACCTCGGCCACGCGCTTCTTCACGCTCTGAGCGACCGCGTCGTCGTCGGTGGTCTCGGCGAAGCAGTAGACCGTGTCGCGCATGATCACCGGCGGCTCCGCCGGGTTCAGCACGATGATGGCCTTCCCGCGCGCGGCGCCGCCGACCTTCTCGATGGCCCGCGCCGTCGTCACCGTGAATTCGTCGATGTTCGCGCGCGTCCCCGGGCCCGCGCTCTTCGACGCGATAGAGGCCACGATCTCCGCGTACGGCACGGTGGCCACGGAGCTCACGGCGTGCACGATCGGGATGGTCGCCTGGCCGCCGCACGTCGTCATGTTCACGTTCATCGCGCCCTCGCGGGCGACGTCGGCGAGGTTCACCACCGGCACCACGTACGGCCCCAGCGCCGCCGGCGTCATGTCCACCACGCGCTTGCCCCTCTCGGCGAGCAGCTTGGCGTGGTGCAGGTGCGCCTTGGCGCTGGTGGCGTCGAAGACCACCGCGACGTCGGAGAAGCGCGGGTGCGCGAGCAGGCCCTCGATGCCCTCGTGCGTGGCGTCGACCTTCATGCGCCGCGCTCGCGCGAGGCCGTCGCTGTCCTTGTCGATGCCGACGAGCAGCGCGACGTCGAGCTTCTCCGACGTGCGCAGCACCTTCACCATCAAGTCGGTGCCGATGTTCCCCGAGCCGATAATCGCGCAGAGCTTCTTGGTCATCGAGGCGGAGGAGGCACGAAGTGGACGACCGGCGCAATGCGGGCCGGGGCGTCGGGCTCGCCGCGCACGGCGTACAGGCAGCGCGCCGCCGCTTCTTGCCACGGGCCGACGCTGCGGCCCGGGTTGAAGGCGGCGAAGTTGATGAGCTCCCGGGCGCACGGCATCCCGCTGTCGCGCATCGCCTCGACGTATTCGCTCTCGCCGACGATGCCGCGCCGCGGGTGCACGAGGTCGAAGCGCATCACGCTGACGTCGCTGCCCGCGCCGGACGTGGTGTTGAGGGCCTCGACCATCCAGAACACGCCGTCCCGGTAGGTCCACAGGCGGAAGCGATCGACCTCGCCGCTCTTGATGTGCTCCCCGCGCGGCGCGTCCGCGCCGAAGACGCGGGCGGCGGCGTCGGCGAAGGCCTCGCGCGGCGGGTGCGGCGCATACCAACCGCATTGCCCCGCCTCGACGAGGCCGGTGTTCCCCCGATGACCGCGCATGACGGCGTCGTCGGGAGCGAGCAGGAAGCGCACGCCGACGTCGCAACTGTGCGACCCGGCCTCGCGCGGCGGCTCGTCGGCGCCGGGCACCAGCCGGCGCTTGACCTCGAGGGCGTACGAACGAACGGAGCCGGTGCCGCCGTCGGGGGCGGGCGCGAGCAACACGAGGGACTCGTCGCCGGGGGTGGCGCAGCCGAGGGCGCGCTGCTCGACCGACTCGTCGACGCTCATCCCCGCGCTGCACGGGGCGAGCGCCTGCCGCACCTTCTGCTCGAGGTCCCAGACCGAGCCGTCGACGCGGCCGCTCTCGACCCCCGTCGCCGGGAAGCTCCCGCGGTCGGTGGCGAAGCCCGGAAACGGCGGCGCCACGAACACCGCCGAGACCGCGCGCTCGTCATGCGACGCGGTGGACGCCGCCTGCGTTGTCGTCACCGACGTCGACGGCGCGGGCGCGGCGGCGGGTGGGGCGTGGCGCGCCGAGAGGGCGCCGACGACACCGACGACGACGCCGGCGACGAGGCCGCACAGGCCCCAGGAGGGGCCATGCAGCGGGATGGGGCGATGGTCGATCTCGCTGGGGGGCATCGCGCGAGTCTAGTCCAGCGCGCGCGGGCCGTGCCGGAGCGGACAGATCGGCGACGCCCCCGGCGTCACGCGTCGAAGTAGAGCTGGAACTCGAGCGGCGTGGGCCGGAGCTTCGCGGCGTTCACCTCGCGGGTGCGCTTGAAGTCGAGCCAGGTCTTGATGAGGTCGGTGGAGAACACGTCGCCCTTCAAGAGGAACTCATGGTCCTTCTCGAGCTCCTTGAGGGAGTCCTCGAGCGAGCCCGGCAGGTGCGGGACGTCCTTCAGCTCCTCGGGAGAGAGGCCGTAGATGTCCTTGTCGAGCGGGTCGCCCGGGTGGATCTTGTTCTCGATGCCGTCGAGGCCCGCCATCATCAACGCGGCGAACGCGAGGTAGGGGTTGGCCGTCGGGTCCGGGAAGCGGATCTCGATGCGCTTGGCCTTCGGCGACGCCGAGCCCACCGGGATGCGGATGGCCGCCGAGCGGTTGCGCGCCGAGTACGCCAGGTTCACCGGCGCCTCGAAGCCCGGGATGATGCGGCGGTAGCTGTTGAGCGTGGGGTTCGTGAGCGCGGCGACGGCGCGGGCGTGCTTGAGGACGCCGCCGATGTAGAACATCGCGAGCTCGGAGACGCCGCCGTAGCCGTCGCCGGCGAACAGGGGCTTCTCGTTTTTCCACAGGGACATGTGGCAGTGCATGCCGCTGCCGTTGTCGGTGGCCACGGGTTTGGGCATGAAGGTCGCCGTCTTGCCGTTCTTCATGGCGACGTTCTTGACGACGTACTTCAGCCACATGGTCTTGTCGGCGCAGCGCGTGAGCGAGTCGAAGCGGAAGTCGATCTCGTTTTGCGCCGCCGCCACCTCGTGGTGCTCGCGCTCGACGGAGAGCCCGACCTCCTCGAGGACCTCGCAGATCTCCTGGCGGATGTCGGCCTGGCTGTCGTTGGGCGGGACGGGGAAGTAGCCCTCCTTTGGCTTCACCTTGTACGCGAGGTTCGGGTACTCCTCGCGGCCCGAGTTCCACCCGGCCTCGCCGCTGTCGACGGCGTAGAAGCCGTGGTTGCTGCCCTGGTCGAAGCGGACGTCGTCGAAGATGAAGAACTCGGGCTCCGGCCCGACGAAGCAGGTGTCGGCGACGCCGCTCTTCTTGAGGAACGCCTCGGCCTTCTTGGCCACGTTGCGCGGGTCGCGCTCGTAGGGCTCCTTGGTGATGGGGTCGTGGATGTTGCAGAGCACCGACAGCGTGGTGCGGCGGCCGAACGGATCGATGACGGCGGTGGTGGCGTCGGGGACCACGAGCATGTCGCTCGCGTGGATTGCCTTCCAGCCGCGGATGGAGGAGCCGTCGAAGCCGAGGCCGTCCTCGAAGACCTCCTCCTGCAGCTCGGCCAGGGGCGTGGAGAAGTGCTGCCAGGTGCCCACGAGATCGACGAACTTGAAGTCGACGACCTTGACGTCCTTTTCCTTGGCGAGCTTGAGCACATCGGCGGCGTTCTTGGTGGTCATGGAGTCCTCCGGCCCCCGTCTGCCCGGCGTTGGCAGCGGGCGCAAGGGCATGACGAGGTAAAATTCCTGCCCGAGGTACCGGCCGTGCTCGATCGCTGTGACAAGCGCGCTCAGACCGGCGCCCAGTGCTGGAGGAACGCGAGCACCTTGTCGGGGTCGTGGCCGACGCTCTTGTCCTCCTTCTCGAGGGCGCCCGTCTCCTGCGTGTGCAGGACGGTGCCGTCGGCATCGAGCACGAGGATGACGGGGAAGCCGTTGGAAAACGGGTTGTTGTACTTGACGTTCAAGCGGGCGTTGGTGTCGCTGTCGACGTGGACGACCACGAAGCTCTTGTCCAGGAGCGCGTGGACGGGGCCGTTGCGCGCCATGAGGTCGTCGAGGGCGTGGCACCACTTGCACCAGTTGCCCCCGAAGATGAGCAGGACGCGCTTGTTTTCGGTCTTGGCCTTCTGCTCGGCGGCGGCGATGAGCTTGTCGCCGTCGGCGGCGGGGTCGTAGGCGTCGTAGCCGGCGAGCGCGGGGTGCTGCGGCTGGCCCGCGGCGGCCGCCTCCCCCCGGGTGCAGCCTCCGGCGGCGGCGGCGAGGACGACGACGGCGGCGAGGGCGGGGAGCAAGCGCATGCGCCGGTCCTAGCGGCGCGGGCGCCGGGTGCCAACCGCCCGGGCCCCGCATGCGCACGGACGTCTCAACAGAGCTCTCGTCGCCGCGGCGCGGTAGAGTCCGCCGCGAGGAGAAAGCACATGCGATTGCATCCGGGCTTCATCGCCGCCGCCGTCGTCGGCCTCACGTTGGCGACGCCGTCGCGCGCGGGCGACCACGGGAAGGCGCACTTCGACAAGGCGAAGGCCGTCGCCAAAGACAAGGCGAAGGCGAAGGCGAAGGACAAGGACAAGGACCACAGGGGCAAGGACGACGACAAGCGCCGCGGCGACGACGAGGAGCACGGCGACAGAGGTCACGACGGGGATCACGACGCCGCGGCCGACACAGGGCGCGGCGAGGGCGCCGACAAGCTCGCGCACGAAAACGACAAGCACGAGCGGCGGATGGCGCTCATCGCCAAGCTCGACAAGATCGCGGCCGACGGCATGAAGGCCGACCTGGCGGCGAAGGCGAAGGGCCTGCGCGACAAGGAGGACACCCGCCACGCGCGCGTGCTCGCGCGGCTCAACGGCGACGAGCACGGCAAGGCGGGCGACGAGCACGGCAAGGCCGGCGACGAGCACGGCAAGGCCGGCGACGAGCACGGCAAGGCCGGCGACGAGCACGGCAAGGCCGGGGAGCACGGCAAGCACAAGGGAGGTGCCAAGTGAAGGAGCTCATGCTCGCGACCCTGACGGCGGCGGCGCTCGCGTCGTGCAGCAGCAGCGACAAGGCCCCCGACGCGGCGCCCTCCGGGGCTGCGTCCGGGGCTGCGCCATCCGCTGCTGCCGCTGCTGCGGCGGCGGCCCCGGCGACGACGCCCGAGGCCGTCACCGCCGACAACGCCGAGGCCACCGCCGATGCGCTGGCCAAGGAGATCGACGCCGACACCGACTAGAGAAGTGATCCGCACAGCGGAACAGGGTCAGTGCCGGCACGCGCGGTGGTCCCGCCGCCGGTGCGCGACGATGCACGACGGCTCGCGCGTGCCCGCGGAGGTCGGGCCTACAGCGCGCCGTCGCCCCGCTCGCCCGTGCGGATGCGCATGGCGTCCTTCATCTCGCTCACGAAGATCTTGCCGTCACCGATGCGGCCGGAGCGGGCGGCGCCGGCGATGGCCTCGATGCACTTGTCGGCGAGGTCGTCGGGGACGACCACCTCGAGCTTCACCTTGGGGATGAAGTCCACGACGTACTCGGCGCCCCGGTAGACCTCGGTGTGGCCCTTCTGCCGCCCGAAGCCCTTGACCTCGGTGATGGTCATGCCGCCGACGCCGACCCTGTCGAGCGCGTCTTTGACGTCGTCGAGCCGGAAGGGCTTGATGATGGCCTCGATCTTCTGCATCCGCGCCTCCGTCGAGCCGCAGCCATCCCACCTCGCTCGGCCGCCGGCAAGCCGTTGAAGCGGGCCGCGATCTTGTGCATCCGGCGTCGGTGGCGACGCAGGCGCACCCCATCTCGCTCATCCGCCGGCAGGCCACCGGCAGCGGGCAGGGCTCCGTGCTCATGCAGGGCGTCCTCGAGATAGCCCCGCGCGTCCTGCCCCACTCGCGCCGCGCCGCGCGCCTGCTCGAGCGCATCGGCCTCGAGCGCCCGAGCCTCAAGCTCTCGGGCCTGCTGGCGGAGCTGTCCGCCGCGGGCCACCGCGGCATCCCCGCCGTCCTCGTCGACAAGCTCGCCGCCGCCTTGTCGGCCATGCTCGCGGCCCCCGGGCGCGCGAAGACGGCGGCGCGCCCCACGCGGGGCGCGCCCGTGGTCGCCAAGCTCGCGGCGGCGCTCGACGCGCTCGAGGCGCGGACGCGGGCCGAGGACGAGGACGCCGAGGCCTCGCCGGCCATCGCGCGGCTCACCCTCGAGGAGAGCCCGCCCGCGTTCTTCTACGCCGAGGGGCGCGGGCTCGACAGCGTGCCGAGCGGCGTCGCCGTCATGCTCGCGGACCTCGGCAAGCGCCCGCTGTCGTTCGTGCCCGTGCGGGGCCCGCTGCTCGACGTCGGCTCGCGCCTGTACGCCATCGAACGCATGCGCGACGTCCTGTTCGAGCCCATCGCCGACGAGGGCGCGCGGCTGTTGTCGATGCTCGCCGCGGGCACCGTCGTCCGCCTCGCGCTCCTCACCGGCGGCGGGCTGCGCGTGACGCTGCGCGACCCCGCGACGGCGCGCGAGGTCGGGCTCGACGACGCCGACGCCGACGAGCCCGGCCGCTTCCTGGTGCTGTCGCCCTCGCGCGCCCGCGACGTCGTCGCCGCCCTCGCCGCCCGCGACGACGTCACACTCGCGTGGTCGTCGGCGGAGCGCTGGAACACGCTGCGCGCGTCGCCGCAGCAGTTGCGCGTGCGCCTCGGCGAGCCCCGCGACTGGCTCGGCGTGGAGGGCGGCCTCGACATCGAGGAGCTCAAGGCGTCGCCGTCGCTCAACGACCTGCTGCGCGCGCTGCGCGAGGGCCGCCGCTACGTCCTCGCGCGCGACGGCGCCGCCGAGGTCATGGTCGCGCTCGACGACGCGCTCGCCGCCGCCCTCGAGCCCATGGCGGCGGCGCCGTCGGGGCCGGCGCTGTCCGCGCTCGCCCTCGCCGGCGCCCACGTCGATGACGGCGCCGCCTGGCGCGCCTTGCAGGCGGACCTCGAGCGCGCCCGCGCCGCCGACGGCGAGCCCCCCGCGGGCCTCCGCGCGACGCTGCGGCCCTACCAGAAGGAGGGCCTGCGCTTCCTGCGCCGGCTCGCTTTGTGGGGGACGGGCGGCGTGCTCGCCGACGACATGGGCCTCGGAAAGACGGTGCAGGCGCTGGGCCTGCTCGTCGACCGCGCCCGCGAGGGGCCGGCGTTGGTGGTGGCGCCGACGTCGGTGTGCTTCAACTGGGCCGCGGAGGTCGCGCGCTTCGCCCCCGGCCTGCGCGTGGTCCGCTACGAGGGGCCGAAGCGCACGGAGCGCCTGCGCGGCGCCGGCGCCGGCGACGTCGTCATCGTCAGCTACGCGGTGCTCGAGCGCGACGCGCGCGCGCCCCGCGGCGAAGGACTGAGCGAGGTCCGCTGGAGCACCCTGGTGCTCGACGAGGCGCAGCAGGTGAAAAACGCCGTCACGCGGCGCGCGCGGGCGGTGCGCTCGCTGCGCGCGGAGGTGCGCTTCGCGCTCACGGGCACGCCGCTCGAGAACCACACGGGCGAGCTGTGGGCGCTCCTCGACGCGGTCTCGCCCGGCCTGTTCGGCTCATGGGTGGAGTTCAAGGCGCGCTTCGCGATGCCCATCGAGAAGGACGCGGACGTGCGCCGGCGCAGGACCCTCGCCCGCGCCATCGCGCCCTTCGTCCTGCGCAGGAAGAAGCACGACGTCGCCCCCGACCTGCCCCCGCGCACCGACGTCGTGCACTACCTGCCGCTCGACGCCGAAGAGCGCCGCGCCTACGAAGGCGTGCGCCAGGCGCTGCTGTTCGATTTGCTCCGGCCCGAGGACGACAGCAGCCGCGCGAGCCGCCGCGGCAAGAAGGGCAAGCCGATGCGCATCGGCGCCGGCGAACGAAAGCTCACCGCCGCCGAGCAACGCGTGAGGCTCCTCGCGGCCATTACGCGGCTGCGCCTGGTCGCCTGCCACCCGATGTTCGCGGGCGACACCCTGCCGCCGCCGGAGGAGACGCCGCCGGGCACCAAGCAGCGCGCGCTCGTGGAGATGCTCCTCGAGCTGAGGGAGGCGGGCCACAAGGCGCTCGTGTTCTCGCAGTTCGTGCGCCACCTCGACATCGCGCGCGCCGCCGCCGAGGCCGCCGGCATCACCACGCTCAAGCTCGACGGCAGCACGCCCGCCGCCGCGCGCGAGGAGCTGGTCGCGCGCTTTCAGGCCGGCGAGGCCGACGCGTTCTTCCTCTCGCTCAAGGCGGGCGGCACCGGCCTGAACCTCGTGCGCGCGAGCTACGTCATCCACCTCGACCCGTGGTGGAACCCGGCGGTGGAGGACCAGGCGTCGGACCGCGCCCACCGCATCGGGCAGACCGAGCCCGTGACGGTGGCGCGCCTGGTCGCCGAGGACACGCTCGAGGAGCAGATGCTCGAGCTGCACGAGGACAAGCGCGCGCTCGTCGAGGGCGTGCTCGCGGGGACGGCGGCGGCGGCGTCTTTGTCCGTCGACGAGCTCGTCGACCTCGTCCGGCACACCCGCCGCACGGCGCGCGCGGAGGACCTCGTGCAGGAGCGGGCGTAGCCGCCTGACCTCCGCAAGGCCGCTCAGATCCCGCACTCGAGGAAGGCGCGGGCGAAGGCGGCGCGGGCGCGATCGTCCATGTGCTCCCAGAGGTAGCGGCGCGAGGCGCACACCGCGGCGGCGTGGGCGTCGCGGGCCGCGAGGGCGGCTTTGACGTCGAGGACGCCGACGGGGACGGCGCCGTCGTCGCAGCGCCAGGCGCGCGCGCCGAAGCCGTCGTCGAAGAGGGTGGCGGCGCGGCCGCCGGGGCACTCGAACGAGAGGAACGGATCGCCGGCGTTCACGTCGCGCGGGCGGTGGGTCTCGACGGGCACGGCGTCCTCGAGCACCGACTGCGGCACGAAGAAGCCGTCGTCGTCGGTGGCGCGGTGGATGGCGTGCGGGTCCTTGAGGTCCACGGGCTTGTCGGCCGTGTGGCAGCGGGCGCAGGCGTTGTTGCGCTTGTACTCCTCGATGAGCACGCGCTTGTTCACGCGGGCGTCCTGCAGCGTGCGCGTGCGCCGGAGGCGTCCTGCGAGGAGGCCCGTGGCGACGCGCTGCGCGTCGTCGTCGCCGCTGCGCCAGCGAACCCCCGCGAGCGGCGCGGCCGTCGACGCGGCGGTGGGCACGAGCACGTGAAAGATCGCGCCGCCTGCAGCGAGCGTGGTGCCGCGCACGTCGATGACGGCGTCGCCGAAGGACTCCACGCGGTCGGCTTCGGTGCCCGGCGGGAAGCGCAGGCGCGGCCGGCCGTCGACGGTGCGCACGGTGACGCGGCCGCGTTCGGGCACCTTGAGCCAGACGGCGATGCGATCGCTCTCCGCGGCGTCGGTCGGCAAGCGCACCGGGGGCACCATGCGCGCGTAGCCCCGCCGCGACCAGTGGTCGGCGGGGTGGTCGATGCGGACGCGGGCGACGGCCCGCTGTGGGCGCGCGTCGGCGCGGTCGAGGAACATGAGCGCGACGGAGAAGCCGAGCACGGCGCCGGCGGCGGCGACGACGACGAGGGCGACCCCCGCCGCGCTCGTGTCTCTTCGGGTGGGGCTCTTGCCGTCGTCGTCGGGCATCACTTCGTCGGGGTCAGGAGGGTACGTCGCGTCCCATCACGGTCTTTCGTCCGTCCTTGCGTGCGGTCTCGATGGCGAAGTGCGCGATGCGCCGAAGCTCGTTCGAGATCACGGCAGGGACTTCGTCGGATGTACGCATGTCGGAGCGGGCGCGCACGTACTCCTTGAGCCTGGAGACCACCACGAGCACGTCGCCGGTCCCTTGCGGCCCCGGCCGGGGCACATCGCGCCCGAGGAGGGTCTTCCGGCTGTTGCGCCGGGCCTCTTCGATGGCCGCGTCGGCGAGCCGGCGCACGTGGACGCTGAAGGGCTGCAGCACCTGGTCCGAGGTGGACATGCCGTTGGACGCCGACTTGATGAAGTCCTTCAGGCGAGACACCACGACGAGCACCTCGCCGTCCCCGCTCGTCGACGCGGGGCTCGATGACGGCGCGCTCGATGGGGCGCTCGCCGGCACGCTCGATGGGGCGCTCGATGGGGCCGGCGCGCTCGAGGCCGGGCGCGGCGCGCTCGACGACGACGGCGACGGGCGCGGCGGCGACGACGGGCGCGGCGCGGCGGCCTCGGCGCGCGACGGGGCCACCTGTTCCACGGCCCACGCGTCCTTGTGGTTTTCGATCTCGTTGTGCACCGCCCAGCAGTCGGGCGAGCAGAACTGCGTGGGCGCGCGTACCTTGGTGCACGACGCCACGCTGCACAGGGAGTACTTGCTGCCGAAGGGGATCTCCTTCTTGCAGTTGCTGCAGCGGCGCCAAAAGGTCTGCTCGGTGGACGTCATGGCCGGAAGCTAGCGCAACTCCTCGAGCATTTCGTCGACGTCGAGGCGGAAGCGAAAGCGCGCTCCCGGCGCCGGCCCCCGCGCCTGCACCAGCCCGAGGGCCACGTGACCCGCCGTGAAGCGCGCGTTGAGCTCCACGGCGCCCCGCAGGTGGAGCGCGCCGTCGTCGTCGCGCCACACGAAGGCGTCGACGCCGCAGGGGCCGCGATAGCCTGCCGCGGCGGCGGCCTCCACCACCACGCGCGCCTTGTCGACCACGGGCTCGTCCCAGCGCGTTCCGGCGACGGGCGTGCGCGCGAAGGCGCCGCCCTCGGGCACGACGACGTCGCAGCCGAGGTAGACGCCGGCCGCGCGCATCTTCGGCTGGGTGACGCCGAGCAGGTGCGGCTCGCCGTGGACGTCGACGTGCCACAGCGAGCTGAGGTCCATGGCGCGGTCGAGCCACGGCTCGACGACGACGCCGCTCGGGGAGAACACCCGCCCCCGCGGGGGCGCGAGGCGCCCGTCCTTCCCCGAGGAGCGCCCGCGCCCGCTCGTGCCCCAGCGCGGCTTGACGGTGAAGCTGCGCCACGCCCAGCGCGGCCACTCGTCGGCGATGGCGAAGATGCGCGCGGGCGACAGCTCGTCGGGCTCGAGGATGACGGCGAGGTCCGCGACGCCGGGGTCGAGGTCCTTGTCGCGCGCGACGCGCACCGCGAACGCCTTGTCGTGCACCACGCGCACGATCGCCGGCGCTGCGGCGGCGTAGGGGACGCGCCGCGCGAGCGCCTCGGAGACGGCGGCGTCGGTGGACAGCCAGGGCACGAGGCCCACGGCGCGCTCGAGCCACTCCCAGGGCGGGTCCTCGACGAGCTCTTCGAACGCGCGCGCGAGGCGCAGGACGGGCGCCGGTGACGCCGGGTGCCGCGCGGCCCGCCCCTGCGGCGCCGCGGTGACGGGCGCGTAGGCGCCGCTCTCCGCGCCGACGTTGGCGAAGGGCACGCGGCTCATGAAGGCAGCTCCTCGACGACGAGCGCGTCATCGCCGCCGCCGCCGCGCACCCGGGCGCGCACGCGAAAGCGGCCGCCCGGCGCCGGCGCGGACGCGGCGACGAGGCCGAGCGCGAGGTGCGACAGCGTGAAGCGGGGCCGCAGCGCGGCCGCGCCGCGCAGGCGCTCCTCGCCGGGGGCGGCGAGCCAGGTGAAGCCGTCGACGGCGCAGGGGCCGCGGTAGCCGGCGGCGGCGGCGGCCTCGACGACGACGCGGGCGCGCTCGACGGCGCCATCGTCGAAGGCCGTGCCTGCGCCGAGGCCGAGGCCGGTGGCGGTGACGAGCACGCCGCCGCGGGCGGCCTCGACGTCGGGGCGGCGCAACAGCGCCGGGCGCGCGCCGTCGAGCGCGGCGCGGGGCTCGCCCTGCGGCGCGTACGCGCTGCCGAGCAGGTGGGGCTCGCCGTGCTCGTCCACGAGCCAGCAGGAGGTGGTCTCGTCGAGCGGGGCCGGCGAGGGCAGCACCACGCCGCCGCCCCGCAGGCGAAAGACCAGCAGGCCCTCGTCGTTGGTGAAGCGGAACACGCCGTCTCGCCCGGGCACCAGGCGCACGCCGGAGCGGTCGACGACGGCGAAGCGAGCGCGCGCCCACGTCGGCCACGCCGCGACGACGCCCTCGATCTCCGCCGTGGACAGCTCGTCGGGGTCGAGCGCGCGGGGCAGGCCCGACAGCGGCGGGTCGAGGTCGTTGTCGCGGGCGACGCGGGCGCAGAACGCGGGATCACGCACGCGCGCGACGACGTTCGGCGGGGCGCCCCACACGCGGAGCCCCCGCGCGCGGGCCTCGTCGACGGCGGCGGGCGTGACCTGCCACGGCACGAGGCCCGCGGCGTCGGCGAGGGCGCGCCAGGGCGGATCTTCGACGAGCTCCTCGAACGCGCGACGAAGGACGGCGTGGACGCGCGCGAGCGTGGCGACGCCTTGCGCGTCACCGTCGAGGGCGTCGAGGTTCGCGAGCGCCGCGCGCGTCATGGGGGCCGCCGCCCGGGCTCAGCCATAGGGACGGGCGGCGCGCACGGCCTCGATCATGGCGTCGCTCAGCGCCGCCCGCTTGCGCGAGGCGGCGTCGAAGCGGCGGCCCTTGGCGCGGGCGAGGGAGAAGGGGAAGGGCGCGTGGTCGCGGTAGGCGTCGACGTCGTCTTCGCCGGCGAGCTTCTTCACCCAGCCGGCGGCGAGGGCGACGTGGCGCACCTCGTCGTCGTGGACGCGCTGGATCACGCGGGCGGTGTCCTCGTCGCCGGCGGCGCGGAAGCCGTCTTTGTACATGAGCGTGAAGTCGAGGTTGGCCTGTTCGAGCGTGAGCCCCATGGCGCACAGGAACGCGAGGAGCGGCTCTCGCGCGGCGCGGATGGCCTCGACGTGCTTCCAGAAGTAGTCCGACAACGGCAGCGCGCCGAAGCGGGCGCCGTGCGCCTCGAGGCGCTCGAGGTACAAGGCGCAGTGCGTCTGCTCCTCGACGAGCGTCTGCACGAAGCCGCGACGAAGGGCCGCGGGCATCGCCGGGAACGCGAGCAGCGCCCACGCGAACAGCTCCACCGCGCACAGCTCGTGGTGCGCGAAGCGCGACAGGCACGCCACCCGCGCCTCGGCGTCGACGAGCGCGCCCATCTTCGGCAAGCGTCGCTTCCGCGGCGGACGCGCCGCCGCGCCGTCGTCGTGCGCGAGCGCGATGGACGCGTCGCGCGCGGGCCGGGTGCGCCACAGCGGCGCGAGCTCGCCGTCCTCGAGCGCGCCGTCCTCGAGCGCGCCGTCCTCGAGCGCGCCGTCCTCGAGCGTGGTGGGGCCGCGCCCGGCAGGAGGGGCGCGCAGCTTGTCCGCGAGCGCGGGCCCGTCGACGATGGAGAGCGCCCACGCGCGCACGAGGTCTCCCGCGCGCCTCACGCGCGGCCCCCGAGCGGCGGACGCGCGGCGCGGCCGGCGAGGAATGCCAGGACGCCGTCGGCCGTCGGGCGCTTCCTGGGGTCTTTGTCGAGGAGGCGCAGCACCATGTTGTCGACGCCGACCGGGACGGGCGCGTGCCTGGAGGGGCGCTCGGGCGCGTCGGTGGTGTGCGCGAGGAGCACCGCCACCGGCGTGGGCGCGATGAACAAGCGCCGCCCCGTGAGCATCTCCCACCAGATGACGCCGACGGCGTAGAGGTCGCTGCGCGGGTCGCGCCCGCCGTCGCCGAGGGTGACCTCGGGCGCGGCGTAGCCGGGCGTGCCCATGAAGGTGCCGGGGACGGTCATGGTGTCGCCCGGGTCGAAGCGGCGCGCGAGGCCGAAGTCGAGGATCTTCAGCCGGCCGTCGACGACGATCATGTTCTCCGGCTTCACGTCCCTGTGCACCACGCCCGCCTCGTGCGCCGCCGTCAGCCCCGAGAGCATCTGCGCCGCCAGCGCGCAGGCCTCGTCGACGCCGAGGCGCCCGCGGTCCATGCGCTCGCGCAGCGTCTCGCCGGCGAGCAGCTCCATGGCGATGAAGTCGACGCCCGTGTCGTTGCACGTGCCCGTGTCGATGACGACGACGACGTTTTCGTGCTGCACCTGGCTCAGCGCGCGCGCCTCGCGGTGGAAGCGCACCACCAGCTCGCCCTCGTTTTGGTAGCGCGGCTTCACGATCTTCACGGCGACGTCGCGCTCGGTGTGGTGATCGTGAGCCACCCACACCTCGCCCATGCCGCCGCTGCCGATGCGATGGAGCATGCGGTACCGGCCGCCGATGGCCGCGCCGGCGAGCTCGCTCACGCGCGCGCCTTGGCGATGTACGCGAGCGCGTCGTCGCGGTCGTCGGTGACGTAGGCGGGGCCGCGGCCGCTGGCGCGCGCGTGGCGATCGATCTGCAACCTGCCGGTGGCGCTCCTCACGAGGGAGACCGCGAGCTTGAAGCGGTGCAGCTTCATGAAGTGCCCGGCCGAGCGCGCCTCGAACGCGTCGTCGCTCCTCCCCGGGCCGAGGCGGAAGTCGAGGACCAGCGCGTAGACGTCGGGGTCGAAGCGCCGCATCTCGGCGTCGAAGCACCCGAGGGCGTCGTCGATCTCCTCCAGAGTCTCGATGTGTCGCGCGTTGCGCGTGATGCACACGATCTTGCGCGCCTCGTCGACGTCGATGCGGAGCCACGGGTTGTCGTACACCGCGCCGCCGTCGACGACGGGCTGCGGCCTGGCGCTCGTCACCGCAGGAGCCCCGGCGCCGCGCGGGACGGGCGCCACGCGCGTGGGCGCGGTGGCGCTCACGTCGGCCGCGCTCTCCCGCGCGAGCGGCGGGGCGCGGCCGGAGGCGTCGCCGAGCGTGTCGAGGGCGCGGATCAGGGCGGCCACGGTCGGGCGGTGCGCGGGGTCCTTGTCGAGCATGCGCGCGATGAGGTCGTCGACGGCGGTGGGGACGGCGGCGATGGCCGCGAGGCGCGGCGTCGGCTCGTTCGCCTTCTTCACCGCCACGTCGAACACGCTCTTTCCCTCGAACAGCTTGCGGCCGGCGAGCATCTCCCACCACACGACGCCGGTGGAGTAGACGTCGCTCTTGGGGTCGTTGCTCGACTGCCCGAACATCACCTCGGGCGCCGCGTACGCGGGCGTGCCCATGAAGATGCCCGTGGTGGTGAGCGTGTCCCCGGTCTGTACGGCGCGCGCGATGCCGAAGTCGAGGAGCTTCACGCGCCCCGGGGGCGACGCGAGCAGGAACACGTTTTCGGGCTTGATGTCGCGGTGGACGATGCCGACGCCGTGGGCCGCGGCGAGCGCGCTCGCGATCTGCCGCACCACCTCCACCGCCACCTCAGGGGCCAGCGCGCCGGGCCGCATGCGCTCGCGCAGCGTCACTCCCTCGAGCAGCTCCATGGCGATCCAGCTCATGTGCTCGTCGCCGCCGGTGTCGAACACCACCACGACGTTGTCGTGCTTGACGCGGCTGATGGCGCGCGCCTCGCGGCGGAAGCGCTCGACCTGCTCCGGGTCGTCGTCGTGGCCGCGCATGATCTTGACCGCCACCGTGCGGCTGAGCGACGGCTGGTCCGCCAGCCAAACCTCGGCCATGCCGCCCGCGCCGATCTTCCGGCGCAGGAGGTAGCGGCCGTCGACGAGGGTGCCGGCGAGGTCCACGGCGCGACGATAGTATGTTCGCGCCGCCGATGACGATCGCGACGCCGCCGCTCCGCCCGACAGCCCGCGCGCCGACAACCCGCGCGCGACGCGAACCACAGTCGCAGCTGGGCGGTTCCGCGCAGCGCCGCACCCGCTCCGCCGGTGACGACGTGCGTGCCCGCCGCCGCGGCGCCGGCCGCCCCGGGGCCGCCGCCGCCCGCGTCGCCGTGGCGCGTGTCGCCATGGCGCGCGTCGCCATCGCCGCCTGCGCCTTCGCCGCCGCGCCCGCCGCGGCGCTCGAGCCGACGCCCGCGCCTGCCGGCGCGAACGTGACGGCGGTGCCGGCGCCGCGCGGCCTCGAAGAGCAGCTCGTCGACGACGCCCGCGACGGGAAGCTCGACGGCATGGGGCTCCTCGAGGCCGCCCTCGTCGCCAGCGGCGTCGCCGACGCCGACGTCCCCGCCGAGGCCGCCCGCGTGCGCCACGCGCTCGCCCCCGCCGTCGCGCGCGCCCGGACGCAGCGCACGGCGCACAAGCGCGGCGACGTCCTGTTGCGCGCGCTCCACGACACCGTCCTGCGCACCTACGTCGTCACGGCCACCGAGATCGACGACGTCGTGCGCACCGGCGAGTTCAACTGTCTGTCATCTGCGCTCCTGTACGTGGTGGCCGCGCAGGGCCTCCTCGACGCGCCGCGCGGGATGGTCACCAGGCACCACGCGTTCGCGCGCGTCACCGTCGACGGGCGCGCCGTCGACGTCGAGACCACCATCGCCGGCGGCTTCGACACCGACCGCAAGAAGCTCATGACGCCCGCGTACGTGAAGAAGATCGCCGGGACGTCGGTGTCGCCCGCCGAGCTTCTCGAGGACCTCGAGCACCCCGAGGAGCTGCCCGCGCTCTCGCTGGTCGCGGCGGTCTACTCGAACCGCTCCGTCGGCCTCATGCACCGCGGCGATCTCCAGGGCGCCGCCGTCGCCCTCGACCGCGCCCACCGGCTCGCCGCGGGCTCTCTGCGCGCGCGCACCGCCGGCTACCGCGCGGGCATCCTCAACCAGGGCGCCGTCGCCCTCGTCGAGCAGGGCCGGCTCGACGACGCGCGCGCGCTCCTCGAGCTCGCCGTCGAGGGGACGAGCGGCGCCGTCAAGCAGCTCCTCACCGACAACCTCGCCTCCGTCGAGCTCGGGCTCGCCCGCCGCGCCCTCGACGGCGAGGACTGGACCGGCGCCCTCGCCCACGCCGCCGCCGCCGCCGCCCTCGGCGCCCGCGACGCGGACACCGCGCCGGTCCAGGCCCGCGCCGACAGCGCCCTCGCCGCCCTCGAAGGGAGCGACGCGCGCTGCAAGAACGCCAAGCCCGCGCGCGTCGCCGCCACCTGCTACGCGGGCCTCGCGCGCGCGCTCGACCAGCGCTCTGCCGGGAGCGCCAGCGACGTCGACAAGGCGCTGCAATTCGCGCGGCGCGCCTACGCGCTCGACGCCGGCGCCGAAAACGCCGAGGCCGCGCTGTTCAACGCGCTGACCAAGAAGGTGCACGCCGAAGCCGTGGCCTCCCGCTGCGACGTCGTCGAGGCGCTCGTGCGCGAGGCGGCGCTGCACGCGGCGGCGCTCCGGGGACAGCCCTGGTCCGCCGGCGCGGTCGCCGCCAACTGTTGGGCCCACGCCGGCGACGGAGCCTTCGACAAGCAGGCGTGGGCCGAGGCCGGCCGCCTGTACGGCCGCGCCCTCGCGCACACGCCGGACGACGCGGCGCTGCGGCGAAACCTCGCGCGCGTCGACGTCAACGCGGCCATCGGCTTCGCCAAGGACGGCGCCTGCGACGCCGCGCGGGCCCGCGCGCGCCGCGCCGCGCACGCGGACCCCTCGCTCGCCGGCAAGGCCACGGAGCTCCTCGAGAGCTGCGCCGCCGTGCGCGCCAACCGCGCCGTCGCGCGCAAGGACTGGGCGACGGCGGCCGCCGAGCTGCGCCGCGGACTCGAGGACGCGCCCGGGAGCGACGCGCTGAACAGGGGCCTCGGGCCCGTCTTGCACAACCTCGCCGGGCAGCTCCTCGACGACCACGACTGCGACGCCGCGCGCGCGCTCGTCCCCGATCTCGACCGATTCCACCAGGACGACGCCAAGGCCGCCGTCGTCCGCCAATGCCGCTGACCCCCCCGGTGGAGCGTCGCCTGGTCCGGCGGCGAGGCCCTTCCCCTGCGGGCGCCCAGGTTCCGAAGAGGTGCCGGTGGCGGGCGCCCTCGCCCCCGTCCCAGGCGGCGCTCCTTCGCGAATGCTCCCCAAAGCGATGGGCCGCGCCGCCTGGTCCGGCGACGAGGCCCTTCCCCTGCGGGCGCCCAGGTTCTCTTCGCGCCGAGACCGGGCCGAAGAGCGCCGAAGAGGTGCCGGTGGCGGGCGCCCTGCGGGGAAGACCCTCGCCGCCGTCCCGGCCGGCGGCGCTCCTTCGCGAATGCTCCCCAAAGCGATGGGCCGCGCCGCCTGGTCCGGCGACGAGGCCCTTCCCCTGCGGGCGCCCAGGTTCTCTTCGCGCCGAGACCGGGCCGAAGAGCGCCGAAGAGGTGCCGGTGGCGGGCGCCCTGCGGGGAAGACCCTCGCCGCCGTCCCGGCCGGCGGCGCTCCTTACTCGCCGCCGAACAGCGCGCGCACCGTCGAGGGCGCGGCCAGCGCCGCGCTGACGTCGAGGCTGCCGGCGGCGAACGACGCCGACGCGTGGGTGGTGACGGACCACACGCGGTCGACCTCGTCGAGGCCCGTGTCGGCCTGCGTGGTGTCCGGCCCGAGGTACACGCGCGCCGGGCCGCCGTCGAGGACGCCGTCGACCGCGATGAGCTCGCCGCGGCGCGGCGGCACCGTCACCTGCGCGCCGTCGATGTCCGCGCCGCCGGCCGCGGGGAAGGCGGGGAGCGTCACGCGGCTCGTCGTCACCGGCGCCGCCGCCCGCTCCGTGGCGAAGAGACCGTCCCCCATGCGCGCGCGCGTGGTGCTGCCGGCGACGGCGATGAGCGGGCGCCCCGCGGTCCACAGCGTCGGCGGCACGAACAGCCTCACCAGGCCCGGCGGCGCGAGCTGGCCGCCGGCGGTGGGGACGTCGAGGAGGCCGTCGCCGTCGTCGTCGACGACGAGGCGCAGCGACACCAGCACGAGGCCGCGGCCGGGCACCTGCGCGTAGAGCGCCACCCACGCCGCGTCGTCGCCCGGCAGCAGCGGCTGCACGCTCACGTCGACCTGGTCGGAGGCGTCGAGCCGCGGGCGCACCAGCGGCGCTTCGCCGGCGCTCGCGAAGGCGCCGAGGTCGGCGGCGGTCGCCGGCAACGGCGCCGGGACCGTGCTCACGGTCCCGGCGACGTCGAACGCGGTGGCGTCTTCGGCGCCGCGCCAGAGCGCGACGATGAAGTCGAAGGGCCGGTGCCCGCCGTCGACGGGCCCCAGGGCGTCCGAGACGGCGCTGATCCGCGCGCTTCCGCCCGTCATCGACAACAGCCGCGCGCCGGGCGCGCCGAAGGCGACGCCGCCGGAGAAGAGGTCGGCGGTGTCGAGCGACAGCGCCCCGCCGCTCGGCCGGCTGACGATGTCGCCGCCGGACGCGGTGATGCCTTCGATGTCGAGCCTGTCGTCGACGGGGACCCCGATCACGGCCGCGGCCGTGAGGGCCTCGACGAGGTTCGGCACCGACAGCGTGGCGATCCCGACGCGGAGCTCGCCCGGCAGGGCCACGGCGTCGAGGTCGGAGCTGAAAGCGGCGCCGTCGGCGAGGCCGCCGGGCGTCGCGCGGGGGAGCAGGAGCTCGAGGTCGTCGCCGCCGGGCTCGAAGAGCCCCACCGTGCCGTAGCCCGCGGCGGCGGCGCGCACCGAGTGGACCCCTGCGCCGCCCGCGTCGACCGCAGCGACGCCGTCGCCGTCGGCGACGAGGTCGACGGGCGCGCCGGCGGCGAGCTCGAACGTCACCGCAGCACCTGCGAGCGGCTCGCCGGTCTCGGCGTCACGCACGACGACGCGCGCGCCGCCGCCGTCGACACGCGGCAGCGCCACGAGCGGCGCGCTGCACGAGACGCCGCCGCCCGCGGCGCTCACCGTCCCGGCGCACGAGCCCGGGCCGGCGCACGAAAGCGGCGGCACGTCGAGCGTGGCGTCGACGGGCAGCGGGCGGCCGGCGTCGTCGAGGAAGAGCACGTCGATGTGCGGCGCGGGCGCCCCGTCCACGGAGACGACGACGTGAGGCACGATCTCGCACGACGAGGGAACGGGCGCCACGCACTGCGCGCCGGTGTCGACGGGCGCGCACAGCGCCGGCGCCTCACAGCCCTCCTCGGGCGCGAAGACGTCGCAAGCGCCGGCGTCCTCGCACCGCCCGCGGACCACGTCGCAGACGGTGCCTCCGACGCAGTCGCGGTCGCCGAAACACACCGACGGGACGCAGGCGCCGCACGCGTCGCCCTCCGACGCGCGCACGCACTGGGAGCCGCCCGCGCACTCGCGCGCTGCGGTGCACACCGGCCGCCCGTCGCTCCGCGCCGCGCACGGCGACGTCGGGCTCGGCGCCGGCGCGGGCGCGCAACCGCCGCCGACGCCGACGACGCCGCCGCCGACGACGAACGCGACCCACGGGACAAGCCAGGCGAGGCCGGCGGGCGCCGGAGAGTGCGGGCGATTCATGCGGCGCGTTGTGCCAGGTCAGGCAAGCCCCCGCCGCCTGACAAAGGCGGGCGCCGAGCGAAAAACCGCGATGAGGGCGGCGCGCTCGTCGACGGCGGAGCGCTCGCGCTTCGATGGGCGCCGCCGTCGACGTCCGTCACGCCGTCGTCGAAAACGCTCCACCGCGCCCTCCCGGGCGCTCATCACGGCGCAGCTACTCAAGATTGCGAAGGGTCCTTCGACGCATCGCCAGACGAGGCTGCACTTGCGCGAGTCGTCGTCGGCGCCGTCGCATGACAATAGGTGCGGGCGTCCTCATAGAGGGGATGTCCAGGGGAGCCTGAACAAGCTCCTGCGCGACCGCGCCCGTGTGCTCGCCGTCGCGCGCGCCCTCGGCGAGCGGGCCGCGCTTGCGCCCGCCACCGGCACCGTTTCGGCATTGCTCGCGCGCACTCTCGGCGCGAAGGGAACCAGGGGCGCCCGAAGGGGAAGGGCCTCGTCGCCGGACCAGGCGGCGCGGCCCATCCCTTTGGGTACCTTCACGTCGTCGAAAACAGCTCGACGGCGCCCTTGCCCTTCAGCTCCACCGGCCCGAGCGACGCGAACGTCGCCGCGTCCTTGGCGCCCTCGACCACCGCGTGCGTCACGGCAATCTGCCCCGCGCCGGCCTTGCTGCAGCAGCGGCTCGCGACGTTCACCGTGTCGCCGATGACCGCGAACTCCACCACCCGATCGTTGCCCAGGTTCCCCATCACCAGCGGCCCGGTGTTGATGCCCACGCCCATCTCCACCGCGCGCGGGCCGAAGGCGCCGGCGGCGTTGGCGCGCGCGAGCTCGGCCTGCATCTCGACGGCGCAGCGCACGGCCCGCGCCGCGTGGTCAGGCTGGTCGAGGGGCGCGTTCCACACGACGACGATGGCGTCGCCGATGAACTTGTTGATGTACCCGTCGAAGCGCGACACCACGTCGATGAGCAGCGACATGTAGCGGTTCAACAGCGCGATCACCTCTTCGGGCGCCAGCGCCCCCGACATCGCCGTGAAGCCGCGGATGTCCGTGAACATCACCGTGGCCACGCGCCGCTCGGTGCCGAGCGCGCCCGCCTCGCGCTGCGCGCGCAGGTGCTCGAGCACCACCGGCGAGAGGTACTTGCCGAACGCCGTCTCCAGGAAGTGTCGCTCCCGCGCGGCCTTCAACATCTCGTTGAAGCCGCGCTGCATGTCGGCGATCTCGTCGTTGCCGTCGACGTCGATGGGGTTGTCGAGGTCGCCGGCGCCCACGCGCTCGAACGCCTCGCTCAATTCCGAGATGCCCACCGTCGCGTTCTTGCCGAACCGCCACGCCAACAACAACACGAAGGGCAATTCGAGGCCGACGGTGGCGCCCGCCATCACCCCCAGGTAGTCGCTGGCGAGGTGGTAGACCTTGTCGAGCGTAGTCACGTAGTTCTCGAGGTGACCCTGGTCGAGCGCCCACTGGATGATGTTGTGGGCGCGCGCGCTCAGGTAGCCGATCCACAACACCGTCCCCGCCGACATCGTCAGGATGAGCGCGATGAGCCGCGTGGACACGTGGCGGAAGCCCTTGGTCGTCGCGTACAGCAGGTCCGCCATGGCGAGCCCGAGCAGGATGAGCCCCGCGAACACCGCGATGGACAGGAACACCGCCGTGAGCTCGAGGACGCGCCCGATCCACAGAAGCGAGGAGCGCCCGAGCAGCGAGTAGACCTGCGGCACCGCCGTGATGAGCGCCACCCCGAGCGCCAGGCGCAGCAGCGCCCCCACCACCGACGTCGGCTTCAGCGCGCGCTGGATGACCCAGTCCACCGCGCGCGACAGCTCCCACGCGCAAAACGGCACCGCCAGAAAGCCCATGGCGGTGGCGGCGATGGCGAAGCCCATGCGCCCCTGCGTGAAGCCCGCGACGAACATCCCGATGAGGTGCGCGCCGAGCAGCGTCAACGCCACCGGCACCAGCACCGCGCGGCGCTTGAGGGTCGCAGGGACGCGAGCGACGACCATGCCCGCTTCTTATCCCACGCGCGTCCCCGTCAAAGGGGCCACAAACGCGGCCCCGCCGCGAATGGGGTCACGCCGCGAACGGGCTCAAGGGCGTCATTGGAACGTGGCGGTGATGTACAGCTCGCGGGCCGCGACGATGTTCGCCTTGAGCGCCACCTCGCTCGCGCCCTTCTTGACCACCACCTTGTGCGGCCCGGCGTAGAGCTGGATGGCGGGCATGGGCGTCTTGCCGATGCGCTTTCCGTCGACGAAGACGTCGAGGCCGTCGGCGAGCTGGTCGAAGGTCAACGAGCCCTTGGCGGCGGTCAGCTCCACCTCCTCGGTGCCGCCGCCGCGCAGGCGCACGGTCTTTGACACCTGCGCCCCCAGCGCCCGATCGCGCGCCACGACGTGGTGCCGGCCGGCCTTGCCCTCCCAGGTGCCCTTGCCCTTGCCGATCTCCTTGCCGTCGACGGTGATGACCATGCTCGACGGATCCGTGCTCACCACGATCTTGCCCGGCCCCGCCGGCGCGCTCGCGTGGTGCTCGCCGCCGGCGCGCTCGTGGCCCTCGTGCGTCGGGGTGTCGCTCGGCTTGAGCGGCTCGATGGGCAGATCGGCGGGCGCCGTCGGAGGCGGCGGCGCGGGCGGCGGCGCGGGCGGCGGCGCCGGCTGCTGCACGATCACCTGCGGCGGCGGCTCGTCGCTGCGCGTGACGACGTAGACGACGAGGGCGACGGCGAGGGCGCCGCACGCGCCGAGCGCGACCAGGGTGATGGGCGAGCTGCGGTACACCACCGGCGGCTGCGACGAGTACGGGTACGCCTGCGGCTGCGGCGGCGGCAGCGTCGCCGCCGGCGGCACGGTGGGGTTCGCCTTCCACGACGGCGGCGCCGGGGCCGCGCGCTGCTTCTCGGACGGCTCGCGGGGGAGCGCGCCCGCCACCGCCGCCGCCGCCGCCGGCGACGCCAACGCGTTGTTGGGCACGGTGGGGACGTCCGAGATGGGCGTGGGCGGTCGCGTCTCCTGGTTGTGGACGTCGACCTCGCCCGTGGGCTCGGCCCCCGCCGACGCCGGCAGCCCGCCGTCGATGGCGACGGAGCGCGGCAGCGGGCCGCTGCCCCCCGACGAGGACGGCGGCCCTCCCGGGGGCCGCTGCTGGTGCACCGGCGTGACCTCGACATGGGTGCCGTGCGCCGCCTCGATCTCGTCGTCGCTGGGGGCCGGCGCGCGCGCCTTGGTGGCCTTTTGCAGCTCGGGCGGGATCTCGGTGAGCAGGCGCCCCGTGGACGCCGGCGGCTTCTCCCGCGCGGCGATGAGCATCTGGTCGCGTGTGGCGCGCGGGACGGTGTCCGGCGGGAACAGCTCGTCCATGAAGCGCCGGATCTCGAGCTCGGTGGCGAGCTCGCAGTGATCGAGGATCTGGTGGCGCATCTCGAGGGCGGTGGCGAAGCGCTCGGCGCTCTTTTTGCGCGTGGCCTTGAGCACGATGAGCGCCATGGCGTCGGTGACGCCCTCGTACTTGGGGTTCGACAGCTCGTCGCGGATCATGGCCTCGGCGAGGTCGTTGTCGGCGGCGAAGGGGGCCTTGCCCGTGAGCGCCTCGTACATGACGCAGCCGAGGGCGTAGACGTCGGTCTGCACGGTGGCGGCGTTCCTGCCGCCGTAGGACTGCTCGGGCGCGCTGTAGGCGTCCTTGACGTTCTCCGTGCCGCGGCTCTTGCGCTGCACCTCGGCGATGGTGGTGGCGCCGTAGCCGGTGACCTTGCCCATGCCCTTGAAGGAGATCTGCAGGGTCTCCGGGCGGATGCCGCCGTGCACCATGGGCTCGCCCGTCTCCATGGTGCCGAGCTCGTGGGCGTAGTGCACGCCCATGCAGGCGTCGGCGACGAGGGCGCAGGCGACGTTCGGCGGGATGGGCTTTTTGAGGGTGGTGGCCCGGCGGTACACCGAGCGCAGCGACTCCGCGTCCGCGTACTCGACCACACGGGCGTACCCCTCGTCGAGGCGGGCCAGGCCCATGACGCCGATGACGTTCACGTGGTCGATCTGGCTGCCGAGCTCGGTCTCGGTCCACACGCGCTTGAACAGATCGGGGCTGTCCACGATCTCGTCGGGGAGGAACACCATGACCGCCGGCTTCACGAGGCCGTCGGCGTGGAGACACCCGAGGAACGCCTGGGATCCGAAGCCGCCCATCAGGGGGCCCAGCACCGAGAACTCTGTCGGCTTCACGACGCGCATTCTTTCGTGGCACCTTCGGCCCCGTCAAACGCGGAGGCTCCCGTGGCCCACATCATCGAAGTCGCAAAGTCCGGACGCGCCAGTTGCCGTACGTGCAAGAAGTCCATCGCCAAAGGAGAGCTCCGTTTGGGGGAGGAAGTTCCCAACCAATTCGCGGCCGGCGAGATGACCTACCAGTGGCATCACCTCCCCTGCGCCGCCAAGAAGAAGCCCGGTCCCCTGAAGGCGGCGCTCGACAGCACCGAGCTCGACGTCCCCGACAAGGACGAGCTGTTGAAGACCATCGCCGAGGCCGCCAAGCACGTGAAGCCCTCGACGTTCCCCTACGCCGAGCGCGCGCCCTCGGGCCGCTCCTCGTGCATGCAGTGCAACAACGCCATCGCCAAGGGTGAGCTGCGCGTCGCCGTCGAGCGCGAGGTGGACACGGGGTCGTTCGTCACCAAGAGCGCCGGCTACCTCCATCCCGCTTGCGCCCTCGCGCACACCGGCGAGGAGGCCGGGCCGTTCTTCGACAAGCTCAAGGAGAGCTCCTCGTCGCTCGAGCCCGGCGACCTCGAGACCCTCAAGAGCGAGCTGCACTGAGCGGCGCGCCCGGGGTCCGCGCCGTGCTTCGTGGCGCGGCGGCTCGTCCGCCGCCGTCCCGCCGCGAGGTGCGCTACGCTCGGCCCGTGGACAATCGCGCACCGCGCATCCTCATCGTCGACAACAACGCGGAGAGCGCCGCGGAGGCGCGCGCTCACCTCGAGAGCGAGGGGTTTCGCGTCGAGGTCAGCGAGGGCGCGTCGGGCGCCGCGCTCTGGCTCGCGCAGGCGTTTCGCCCGTGGGTCGTCGTGGCCCGCCACCAACTGCCGAGCACCGACGGCATCGAGGTCTGCCGGCTCTTGAAGAACGAGTCGGAGACCAGCCACATCCAGGTGATCCTCGCCGTGGCCCCGTCGGTAGCGCGAAAGAACGACGACAAGCTCACCGTGCGCGCCCTCGAGGCCGGCGCCAGCCTGGTGTTGCCCGCGGGCTTTTCGAAGGATCTCCTGGTCGCCCACGTCTACGCGCAGCTCAACGTCTTCCAGATGGTGATGGAGCTCCGCGAGCGCAACCACTTCCTGCGCGACCTCGTGCAGCGCGACCCGATGACGGGCCTGTTCAACCACGCGTACCTGCACGAGCTCCTCGACCGCGAGCTCGCGCGCTCGGGCCGCACGCGCTCGCCCGTGTCGCTGCTCCTCGTCGACGTCGACCACTTCAAGAAGGTCAACGACACCCACGGCCACCAGGCCGGCGACTACGTCCTCAAGACCGCCGCCGAGCTGCTCACGAGCGGCGGGCGCCGCGCCGACGCCGTCGCCCGCTACGGCGGCGACGAGTTCGCCCTCGTCCTGCCCGACACGCCGCGCGCCGGTGGCGCCGTGCGCGCCGAAGCCCTGCGCGCGAGCATGCAGAGCCGCGCGTTCGCGGACCGGAACCTCCCCGGCGTCACGCTCTCGATCGGCGTCGCCACCTTTCCCGACGACGGCGACGACCGCACCGAGCTCCTGCAGTGCGCCGACCGCGCGTTGTACGCGGCCAAGCGCATCGGGCGAAACCGCGTCGTCGCCTACCACGCCGACCTCGGCGGCGAAGACACGCCCACGGCGGAGACCGGGCCCGAGCTCGAGCGGCTGCTGGCGCTCGGCGACGTCATCCGCGGCCGCATGGCCACGTTCGTCTACCAGCCCATCCTGTCCGCGGAGACCGGCGCCGTCTTTGCGCACGAGGCCCTGTGCCGGCCGCAGCACCCCGCGTTCCCGCACGCGGGCGCGCTGTTTTCGTCGGCGGAGCGCGCGGGTCGCGTCGCCGAGCTCGGCCGCGAGCTGCGGCAGGTGGCGGTGGCGCCGCTCGACGAGCTGCGGCCGCCGGCGCTGATGTTTTTGAACCTCCACCCGCTCGAGCTCTCCGACGCCCTCGTCGACGAGGCGCTCACGCTCCACGCGCGCAACGCCGAGCGCATCGTCTTCGAGATCACGGAGTCGTCGCAGATCCACGACTACCGGCGCATGCGCAACGTGATCTCCACGCTGCAAGGCGCCGGCTTCCGCGTGGCCATCGACGACCTCGGCGCGGGCTACGCGGGCCTCAACTCCGTGGCGATGCTGCGCCCCGACATCGTCAAGCTCGACATGGGGCTCGTGCGCGGCATCCAGCGGGACACCACCGCCGCCCGCCTCATCCGGCACATCCTCGACTTCGCCGCCGGCGAGGACATCCTCGTCGTCGCCGAGGGCGTGGAGACCGCCGACGAGCGCCGCGTGGTCGGCGACCTCGGCTGCCCCCTGCTGCAGGGCTTCTACTTCGCCAAGCCCGGCCCGCCCTTCCCCGAGGTGAAGGCGCTCAACGCCTGGCTCTCGACCACGAGCCGCAAGAAGAAGCGGCGCGCGTGAGGCCCGCCCGCACGCGAGCTACCGCTGCATGGCCTCCTCGGTGAAGTCGGCCTCGGTGAGCTTGGCGGCGGGGTTGATCTTTTCAATCTCCAGCTCGGTGCGCGAGCCGGACTCCGTCTTCATCTCGACGTCGACGGGGACCTGCTCGCCGTTCACCTTCTGGAGCTTTCGGACGCGCAGGGTCTTCAAGGCCTTGCCGGCGTTGTCGAAGAACTCGATCTTGAGCGGCACCAGGAACTTCTTGTGCACGTAGGCGATCACGCGGCCGTAGGGGGAGCCGTCGATCTTGGGCGTCACCTTCAGCACGTAGACGGGCTGGCCGCCGATGTCGCTGTCGTCGAGGCGATCGATCTGGACCTTGTCCTTGGTGGACATCGGCAGCGGCATGAGGTCGCCGTAGGTGAAGTCGGAGCCGAAGAACGTCGAGGTGGCGTTGCCCGCGGCGATGCGGCGGACCACCTTCATCTTGGGCGTGTACACGTACTGGTCGGGCAGCGCGTCCTTCTTCTGGAGCACCAGGAACGCCGTGCCGTTGACGTCGGCGGGCTTGGTGAATTTCACCATGCTCTTCAGCATGCCGTCGTCGCCGCGCATGGCCTCGATGTCGAGGGTGCGCTCCTTGGCGTCGCCCTTGGTGGTGACGATGGTCATGCGCAGCGTGGCCGTCCCCTCCTTGAAGCCGACGGCGCCCTTGTCGAGCGCCTTTTGCACGATCTCCTGGGGGGTGAGCGTGTCCTTGTCGGGGATCTTGTCGCCCGCCCCGAGCGCGCTCCCCGCGAGCAAGGTGGCGGGGAGCAAAGCGACGGCGAAGGCGGCGGCGGGGTGTGCGCGGACCATGGGCTCCTCTTTCGACGTTGGACGGTCAGCGTCAACGCCGCATTCGATCTCGCATCACGCTCTGTACCAACGAGCGCCCAGGCAAGCTAGAAGCGCCCCATGCGCGTTTATCGTGGACTCGTCCTCGCCGGCTTGTTCGCCGGTTGTGTGTTGCCCACCGACCGCACACAGGATCTCGGCGACGGCGAGATCCACGGGGCGGTGAAAAGGGAGGACAAGAGCCCCGCGAAGGGCGCCCTCGTCCACGTCGCCGGCAGCGACCGCGTCACCCGCGTCGACGACGCGGGCGCCTTCGTCGTCCGCGGCCTCGTCCCGGGCACCTGGGTGCTCTCCATCACCGAGGACGACGAGGGCGACGGCGTCGCCGAGCGCGCCGCCCTCGTCCCCGTCACGCTCGCGCTCGCCGGCATCCCCAGGAACCTCACCGACGGCTGCACCGGCGCCCCGCCGCAGGCCGTGACCAGCTTCCTCCTCGGCGACGTCACCCTCGCCCCCACCGTCACCCTGCGCGGCACCGTCACCCTCGGGGCCGCGGCGTCCGGCGACTTCGCCCGCGTCGTCGTCTGGCGCGACGTCGACGTCGGCGGCGAGGCCCACGCCGGGCCCATCGAGGGCGCCGCGGGCGTCGGCGCGGACGGCAGCTTCGCCGTCGCCGGCATCGCCCCGGGGCCCGTGCACGTCGCGGCCTTCGCCTTCGATCCCCTCGAGGGCGCCGACAAGCCGCTCTTCTTCGGCGTCGCCGACGCCGACGCCGCCGACGCGAACGTCGCGGTCACCGTCGACCAGAGCGCGCGCACCGCCGCCGACCCCACGCGCCAACAGACCACCCCGGTGCAGATCGACACCCAGTGGAACGTCCCCGCCACGCCCGCGGTGCAGCTCACGCTCGCCACGTTCCTCGCGCCCGACGGCGACACCGAGGTGCTCCCGCCCGACGGCACCGGCTGGGACCTCGACGAGCAGACCCACGCCTTCGTCCTCGACGCGCCCATCGGCGTCGTCGACATCGCGTTCGAGAGCGCCACCGACGGGGCCGTCGGCAGCACCCTGCGCGGCGCGGTGGTGGTCCCCGGCGTGGCCGTGCTCGGGCCGCTCGAGCTGCCGGTGCTCGCCGACCCCTGCGTCGTCGACGGCGGCGGCCGCGACTGCGACCACGACGGCGTCCCCGGGCTCGCCCTGCCCGACAACCCCGACGTCGTGCAGCAGTACCACGCCTGCGCGGCGTCCTGCGGCGCCGCGTTCGGCGCCGACAAGGCGGGCGCGGTCTGCGACGGCGACGGCTCCGACTGCGACGACGACGGCGACGGCCAGCCCGACGTCACCGAGCCCGTGCAGTGCCTCGGCCCCGGCCGCGGCACCGACCTCGACGGCGACGGCCTGTGCGAGCCCGCGTCCGATCCCTTCCCCTCGTGCGCCGACAACGATCCCGCGACGTGCCCCCAGGCGTTCGCCGCGCCGACGCCGCAATACTAGAGGAACCCGTGAGCATCCTGAGCGACAAGCGCATCCGCGAGCTGGTGAAGTCCCACGGCATGATCGAGCCGTTTGTCGAGGGACAAAGGCGCGACGGCTGCATCTCCTACGGGCTCAGCTCGTACGGCTACGACGCGCGCGTGTCCCCGGAGTTCCTCATCTTCACCAACGTCGACAGCGCCGTCGTCGACCCCAAGGCGTTCTCCGACAAGGCCTTCGTCAAGCGCGAGACCGACGTCTGCATCATCCCGCCCAACAGCTTCGCGCTCGCGCGCACCGTCGAGTACTTCCGGGTGCCGCGCGACGTCATGGTCATCTGCCTCGGCAAGTCCACCTACGCCCGCTGCGGCATCATCGTGAACGTCACGCCGCTCGAGCCGGAGTGGGAGGGGCACGTCACCCTCGAGTTCTCGAACACCACGCCGCTGCCCGCCAAGATCTACGCGAACGAGGGCGCCTGCCAGTTCCTCTTCCTCGAGGGCGACCAGCCCTGCGAGGTGAGCTACCTCGACCGCAAGGGCAAGTACCAGGGCCAAAAGGGCGTCGTCCCCCCGCGGCTGTGAGACGTCCTGTGTCAACCACCGCGCTGCGTCACGCCATCTCAGGCGGCGAGCGCGGCGGCGCGGCCGTGAAGGGCCGGGTCGTACGGGACGCGGGCTTTCCAGCACGCGTACAGCACCCGGAGCCACGCACGAGCGAGGATGCGGGTCGCATGCGGGTGGTCGTGGCCGCGAGCGCGGGCAGCGTCGTAGAGGGCGGCGGCCCATGGCGAGCTGTGTCGCGAGTTGTCGGCCCAGAGGGTCACGGCGGAGCGCAGGTGCTTGTTGCACGCCCACCGGAACGCGACGCCGACGTGCTTGCCGGACGCGAACGTTACGGGGCACACGCCAGCCTCGGCCTCGAGGTGCTCGTGGCTGTCGAAGCGCGCGCGCTCGTCGCCGAGCTCGCTGAGAATCTGCGCGGCGTTGATGCGTCCGCTGCGCGGAAACGACATCACGATGTGCCCGTCGGGGTGCGCCTCGACGGCGTGTTCGACGGCGGCGTTGAGCTTCTTGAGACGTGCGACGACGATGTCGAGGACCGCGACGAGGTGCTGCACGGCTTCCCCCTTCGCCTCGGCCTCCATCTCGCCGCACTTGCCGCTGGGCGCACCTCGCAAGCGGCCCAGGAGCTCGGCGACGTCCCTGCGACCGGAGTAGTGGTTGCGCGCCAGGAACGCTTCGAGCCGCTTCTCGCCGACGCGCTCGGCGTGCTGCGGTGTCGGGTACCTCCCGAGGAACGCCAGCGCGATGGGCGAGTCGATGTCGCGGAAGATGCACGCGGCGCCGGCCCAGAAGCTCTCAACGAGCGCGCGCAGCTGGTTCGCCAGTGCAACCCGCTCGGCAACGAGGTCGCCGCGTGCGCGAACGAGGGCACGCAGCGCCTTCGTCTCGTCTCCGAGCGGCGTGAGCGTCTTGAAGCGATGCCCATCGGTGCGCAGCAAGTCTGCCAGCAGGTAGCTGTCGCCGGGGTCGCTCTTGGCGCCAACGCTCGAGTAGCGCGGACGCGTCGCTTTCACGACGTTCGGGTGAATCGGCACGACGTGGAATCCCGCATCGACCAGCGTGTCGACGACGAGCCCCGTCGGCCGCTCGATGGCGATGCGCAGCGGCGCTTCCTCAGTGAACCTACGGAGCTTCGCCACAGCGCCGGTGAGACCCTCCTCGGTGTGCTTGACGACGAGGCGGAGCACGACGCTGCCCTTGTCGTCGATGACGCAGACGGCGTGTTCGTTCGCCGCCCAATCCAAACCTGCAAAGTACGACACGACGGACCTCCTTGTTGCGGTACCGTCCCCCGGGCTGGGAGCCTTGATCGGTTGCTCATTGACAGGCGCTCCGTCGTCGTCAGCAAACATCGTCGGGCGCAACGTCCTGTAGCCGCTTCAAGGCTCCCGGCTTCGTCGAGGGGGCGGGTCTCACAGGGGCCGTTCACCGGCAAGCGAGCGCGGCCCTCCCCGACGAAGCCCGGGAGACGGCGCCGGGAAGATCGCTCAACCCGTCACCGCGGCGTAGAGGTTGTCCAATGAGCGCGGCAGGCGGCCCGCCGCGCCTGCAACCGGAATCCCCCGTCGTCAAGCGAGCGCTCGTCCGGCGTCCGGCGTGAGACACGCCCGCGGCGCGCGCCCTTTGTCGTGCCACAACCAGACGAGATGTCCGGGACCTACGCCGCCGTCCAGAAGCACCCGCGCTACCCGCTGGAGGTCCCCGTCGACGTCGTCACCCCGGCGGCGGAGGTGCAGCAGCTCGCGCTCGTCGACATCTCCCTCGGCGGCGTCTTCATCCGCACCGCGCGGCCGCCGCCGCCCGGGAGCGCCCTGCGCCTGCGCATCCGGACCGGGGAGGCCGCCGCGAGCCTCGGCCTCACGGGGCGGGTGGTCCACATCCTCGACGAGGACGAGGCCCGCAGGAAGGCGCACCCGCCCGGCATGGGCGTGCAGTTCGAGGGCATCTCGGAGCAGACGCGCGCCCAACTGCAGCGCCTCGTCGACGGGCTCGTCGAGGCCGCCCGCCGGGAGCGCGCCCGCCGCGGCGCCGTGCGCTTCGCGCCGCCTGCCGCGATCGTGGTGAGCCCCGAGCGCGGCGCGGTCGCCGCGCTGTGGGAGCAGGGGCTCAAGCACGGCGGGGTGTTCGTCGAGTGCCCGCAGGGGCCCCCGTTCGGCGCGCGGGTCGGCGTGTCCATCGGGCCGCTCACGCTCAAGGCCGACGTCGTGCACATCGACGCCGGCCGCGGCTTCGGCGTGCAGGTGCTCGACCTCGACGAAAAGAAGCGCGAGGCCCTGCTGCGCTTCGCCCAGGGGACGGCGGAGCACATCGCCGTCGAGGAGGTGCGCGTCGTCGGCCCGCCGCTCGGCAAGGTGCTCGCCGCCGCCCGCCGGCTCTTCACGGGCATCGACGAGGGCGACCTCTTCGGCGGCGCCGGCCTCCCCGACACCGCCGGGGCCGACGAGGTCAAGGTGCGCGTCGCCGGCCTCGTGCGGCTGTTCTCGACCAGGCGCCCCGACGCCACGCCGCCGCAGCAGGCGCGCATCGAGGCCGCGTCACGCGCCGCCGCCAAGCTCGAGCCGCTTCTGCTCGCGCGCGTGGCGGCGCTGCGCAAGGAGGCGGAGCTGGCGCCGGCGCAGCTCGACGAGAGCGATCGCGTGCGGGAGCTCGTCGCCGAAGCGCAGCGGCTCATGGCGAAGGAGCCTGCGTCGGCGCGGCGCGTGTTGTTGAGCGCGCTCGAGATCGCCCCCGATGACGACGACGTCATGCGGCGGCTCGCGGCGCTCAACGAGACCATGGACTTCGCCCGCGCCGTGGACCTCGTGAAGAGCGCCGACGTCTTCGTGCAGGGCGTGGGCATGCGCGCGGAGGCGGTGCAGCGCGCGCGCGAGGCCGCGCGGCTGACGCGGCGCCGCGAGGTGCGCCTGCTCGCGGTGCGCGTGCTCGCCAAGGCGGGCGAGCCCGACGACGCGGCCCTGCTCGCCGAGGAGCTGGTCGACGCGGACCCGCGGGACGCGCTCGGGTGGCAGGCGCTCCTCGCCGTCAACGAGCGGCGCGAGGACTGGCGCGGCGCCGCGCGCGCCGGTGAGGCCCTGCTGCGCCTGAAGCCCGGCGACCCCGCCTTGAAGAAGCGCGTGGCCAAGGCGGTGGAGCGGGCGCGCCGCGGCTGACCCGCCGCGTTAGGCTGTCCGCATGTCCGAGCCGGGCCCGACGGAGCGCCGCCTCGCCGCGCGCCACGACGTCGAGATCGACGTCGATCTGCACACCAAGAGGGAGCGCATCCCGCTGCGCGCCCTCGACGTCAGCCGCCACGGCCTGTTCGTCCAGACCAAGGACCCCGCGCCCGTGGGCCACGCGGTGCTCCTCACCGTGCGCTTGCGCGGCGGCCCCTTCGAGGCCATGGCCACGGTGGCGCGCAGGGAGACGGACCTGCGCCACGGCCCCATGGGCATGGGCCTCAAGCTCTTCTGCCTCGGCGCCGACGCCAAGGCGCGCTGGGACGGCTTCGTGGCGTCGCTCGAGAGCCCGGGCGTGGCGCTGCCGACGAGGACGAGCGCCCGCGGCGCGTGCTTCCTGGTGCAGCCCGACGACCCACAGGACCTGCTGTTGTTCTTCCTGAAAAACGTCGTCGGCGCGAGCACGTTTCATTGCGCGCCGGCGGTGCGCACGATCGGCGCGCCGGTGAGCGTGGTGCTCGTGCACCCGAAGACGCACGCGGAGTGGGCGCTGCCGGCGAGGGTCGTCGAGTGGAGCGCCGACCACCCGCTGCGCATGGGCATTCGCTTCGACCCCGTCGACCGCGAAGGCCGCGGCGCCTTCAAGGAATTCCTCGGCGACGTCGCGGGCGCAGCGGCCCTCTCGGGGACGCCGCCGGCGCCCGCCGCGCCGCTCGTCGCGCAACAGCGCCCGCGCTGGACCGAGTACGCCCTGTACTCCCCCAAGCTGCGCGTGCAGCCGCCCGAGGAGGTGCTGCTCCTCGAAGAGGAGGCCCTCGACGTCATCGAGGGCGAGCTTCTGGATCTCGAGGAGCTCGAGCTCATCGACAAAAGAGAGCTCTTCGACTTCTCCTGGAGCAACGACGACGACTGAAAGGCTGACGAATTACAAGGCTCGTAGCAGCACTCGGCGAAGCCGCCCACAAGGTGGCTCGCCGCGCGGAGTACGTGGCGAGGCACGTCGGCGCGCAAGAACCGCTGCAGGTTGTGAGCCGACGATCCAACGGAAGGCGTCGTCGTTCGTCGTCAGCCGGGTGCTCGGGGCCGATGAGGTCGTCCACGGCCCTGGGTCTTCAGCTTGGGCGCTCGGAATCAGCGAAGGCTAGACAACGTCGCCACCGCCGGAGCGGAAAGGAGCGGAGAGCTCGGCGCCCCGGCGCTCAACTCGGCGCGCGTCTTCGTCGCCACCGCCGGAGCTCCTTTCCGCTCCGCACCGTCCCCTTCCGGGTGGCTCGGATCAACGCGTCAGCTTCGCTGCTTCAGGCGGTGAAGCCGCGCCGCGGCCGCGGCGGCGGGGGGCGCCCGGTCCCCTGGCACCTGCCGCCGCGCCCGCAGTGCCCCTGGAGCCCGACGAGCTCGAGGTTCGCCGCGGGGAGACGGTCTGCGCTGCCGCCCTGGAACTGCTGGCGGATCGCGTCCTCCGCGCTCTTGGCGAGCGAGCGGGCGCTGTCGACGATGCTCTGGGCGACGTTGGTCTTGGTGTCCGCCTTGGGGTCCACCGGGGTCGCGGTGGCGCCCACGGCCGGCGCGGCGCCGTCTGCGTCGGGCTTGGACGGGAGCGAGGACAGGCGCTGCTGCTGGGCCACCGAGGTCTGCGAGGTGCGGTCGATGCTCATGGGTCCTCCCGGGCGCGCCTGCGCCGCCCTCGGATTGTCGGCTCAGATCCGGGCGGCGCCCTTCGGCCAAGCTGTTGAGCGAGCCGCCCCTACAGCGGCGCAGCTCAGTGGGTCGCCGGGGCCTGGCCGGCCTGGGGCGTCCAGGTCGACGGCGGGTATTCGTAGAGCGGGTCGAAGTCGTCCGGGCTCGACACCGTATGGAAGGCGATGTCCGCGATCGCGGCGCCGAGGGGGGCGCCGACGGCGACGGTGAGCCTGGCCTTGCCCGCGTCCTTGAGGGCCGCGATGCGCCGGAAGAGCGCCAGGAGATCTCCGGCCGGCGCGGTGGTGGCCTGCTCGATCAGCCGCTCGCGCTCGAGCACCAGCGGGTCGAGGAGCCCGTGGACGACGGCGCGGTCCTTATGCCCCGCGTCGATGAGGTGGTCGACGGCGCGCCGGCGCAGCTCGGCCTGGGCGCGCAGGTACTCGAGCCCGCCCTGCGCGAGGCCCTGCTGGATCACCTCGGGCGTGTCCGGCGGCAGCCAGCGCACGGGGGCGGAGGAGTCGTAGTCCCACATGTCGAGCTCCTCGGTGGCAAGCTTGGCGTTGCCGAGGTCCTTGAGCACCGCGCGGGCCTCGTCGACGGCGCCGGCGTCGCTGCCGTGCCCGCGGAGCTTCTTCAGGCGCGCGCGCAGCAGCGCGATGAGGCGGTCCGCGACGGCCGCCGAGGTGTGCTCGTCGACGTGGGCCATGTCCGCCATGGCCAGGAACACGGCGCGGTGCACGATCGGGTTTTCGACGAGGGCGGTGTCCAGGTACGCGTCGGTGCGCTCCTGCGCCGACGGCGCGCGCAACAGGAGGAAGACGACGGCGCAGACGGCGGCGGCGCACAGCGCGGCGCCGGAGAGCGCGGCGACCAGGCGGCGGGGGGCGGCGCGCTTGTTCGGGCCCGGCGCCGGCCGGTCCTTCTTGGTGATGGCCTCCGTGCCGCCGAAGACCGAGCGCGTCACGGGCGTCGCCGACGGGGTGCGCTCCCGCCCGGAGGACGACGACGTGATGGGCGGGTAGTCGCGCACCACGCGCATGGTCTGATCGGGCCCGGCCTCGATGCGCTCCTGCCGCTCCCGCAGCGCGTCGCCGGCGACGGCCTCGACGAACGCCGCCACCGCGCGCTGCCCGAGCTCGGCGCGCGTCTCCGGCAACGTGGCCTCGATGGCGGCGGCGACGTCGGCGAGGGAGCGGTAGCGCTTGCCCGGGTTGCGGTCGAGCATGCGCATCACGATCTTGTCGAGCGGCGCCGCGTCCGCGCGCTTCGACGACGGCGGCGGCACCTTGCGCGCGAGCACGCGCCGCAGCGTGTCCTGCGGCGAATGCGCCTTGAACAGCGGCTCGCCCACGAGCAGCTCCCACAGGACGATGCCGAGGGAGAACTGGTCCGCCGCCGCCGTGGTCTCGTCGCCGCGCGCCTGCTCCGGCGCCATGTACGACAGAGTTCCTGGCACCTGGCCCGTGGCCGTGTGCGAGAGCCGGTGCTCGCTCTTGGCGATGCCGAAGTCGCCGATCTTGGAGACGCCGTCGGTGCGCACGAAGATGTTCTTGGGCGCGACGTCGCGGTGAACGATGCGCAGCGGGCGCCCGTCGACGTCGTGCGCGTCGTGCGCGTGGGCGAGGCCGCGGGCGGCGTCGGCGATGATGCGCGCGACGACGACGATGGGGAAGCGGATCTCCTTCTTCTTGGCGAGCCGCCGGAGCGCGCCGGCGTTTTCGCCGTGCACGTACTCGAGGGCGAGGAAGGGACCGTCGTCGTCGCCGACCTCGAGGATGGACACCACGTTTTCGTGCGAGAGCGCGGCGGCCACGCGCGCCTCGTCGAGGAAGCGGTGCATGGCGTCCTCGTCGCCCTCGACCTGCGGCAGCAGGCGCTTGAGCACCACCGTGCGCCGGAAGCCGCCCATCCCCTCCTGGCGCGCAAGGAACACCTCGCCCATGCCGCCGACGGCGATGCGCTCGAGCGTCGTGTACCTCACTCCCATCTCGACCGAGGATATCGCCAATCTCCGGGCAGCGGTCGGGCCGCTCCGCCAATCTCCGGATGCCGCGGCGCCGGCACCCACCCGCCCGCCCGCCCGGCGCGCCGCTTGCGGCCGGTCGGGCGCATCGCCAAGACCAGACGGATGCGCGTCGCCACCTTCAACATCTGGGGCCTGCCCCCGCCCTTGTCCTGGCCGCCGCGCCGACGCCGCTACCCGCGCGTGCGCGGCTTCCTCGCTCAAGGCGCCTTCGACGTCGTCGGCCTGCAGGAGCTGTGGCGCCCGCACCCGAGGAGCTTCCCCGTCTCCGCCTGGAGCGCGCACCTCGTCGTGCCCGGCGACGACGACGCCAACTCCGGCCTCGCCCTCGCGCTGCGCGGCCCCGCGCTCGAGGTCGTGCACCGGCCCTACGACGCGGGCGCCCGCTTCTTCGAGGCGGTGTGGACGCGCAAGGGCTTCCTGCACGCGCGCCTGCCCGACGTCGACGTGTTCACCACGCACCTGCAGGCCTACGACACCATGAAGGACGCCGCCGTGCGCGCGCGCCAGGTGGACCTGCTGCTCGAGGCCGTGGACGCCGTGAGCCGGCCCACCGTCGTCATGGGCGACTTCAACCTCCACGGGCAAAACCGCGAGGACCGGGCCACGGTGAAGCGCATCGAGGGGGCCGGCCTCGTCGACGCCGTGCTGCCCTTCGATCCGTCGCCGACCTGGTCGGTGCTCGGCCGCAGCCAGCGCTACGACCGCATCTACGTGAAGGGCCTCGAGCCGGTGTCCGCCCACGTCGACCGCACGCGCTTGTCTGACCACCACCCCGTCGTCGCCGAGCTCAGGCCGGCCACCTGAGCGTCGCGTCTTGGTCACGCGCGGAACCTGGCGCGGTCCCGGTCGCCATGGCGCATCAAAGGTGGTCAGCTCGCGCGTCATGAACGAGCGCACCATCGCCAATCACTCCGGCGCCCCCCGCCACCCGTCGACGTGGCGGACGTACCTCGTCCTCGCGCACACGCTCTCCGGCTCGGCCAGGATCGCGGCGCGCGCGGCAATGGGCCAGCTCGAGCGCGACGACGTCGAGCGGGTCCTGCAGCGCTGGACGCGACATATCTTCGACATCTCCGAGCTCACGCTCGTCGCCACCGGCCTCGACAACGTCGCCGGTGGCGGCCCCTGCGTCATCCTGTGCAACCACGTGTCGCTCCTCGACACGCCGTGCATCGTGGCGAGCTTCCCGGGCTCGGTGCGCTTCATCTCCAAAAAGGAGCTGCGGCGCGTGCCGGTGTTCGGCAAGGCCATGGAGGACGCCGGCGTCGTCTTCGTCGACCGCGAAAACCGCGAGAAGGCCATCGGCCAGCTCGACGGCGCCAAGCGCCTGCTGCGCGACGGCTACGCGCTGTGGGTGGCGGCCGAGGGCAAGCGCTCGCGCGACGGGCGGCTGCACGCGTTCAAGAAGGGCGCGTTCCACGTCGCCGTGGAGCTCGGCGTGCCCATCGTGCCGGCGTGGATCCAGGGCACGCTCGACGTCATCCCGCCCGATCAGTGGCGGGCGTGGACGGGCCAGAAGGTGACGGTGGCGTACGGCGAGAAGGTGTCCACCGAGGGAAAGACCCGCGACGACATCCCCGCGCTGATGGACACGGTGCGCGCGCGCATGCTCGCGCTGGCGTACGCCTGCGGCGCGCCCGCCGACGTCGACGCCGCGTGAAGCGGTCGCCGCGCTGGCGCGGTTTTGGGTGTGGGCGCCGGATCACGTCGGCGTAGGCGGCGCTCGAAGTCGCGAGCAGCCGTTCGGGCGCTCTATCCTGGCGTCGATGCGCAGCGACGGCGAATTCGCGGGGACCGAACGCTTCAGCGTGCGTCGCCGGCTGGGCAAGGGAGGAAACGGCGTCGTCTATGAGGCGCTCGACCGCGAGCGCAACGCCGTCGTCGCGTTGAAGACGCTGCAGAGCGCGGAGCCCGGAGCGCTCTACGCGTTCAAGAAGGAGTTTCGCTCTCTCGCGGACCTCTCGCACCGAAACCTCGTCGCGCTGCACGAGCTCCACGCCGAGGGCGACGTGTGGTTCTTCACCATGGAGCTGGTGCACGGCCGTCACTTCGCGGAGGCGCTGCAGGGAAAGCCCGTCGACGAGCACGGCTGGCTGCCGCGCCGGACCGCCAAGCCCGAGCTGCTCGGGAACGACGCCACGCTCCTGCGCGACCGCGTCGGACAGCTCGCGCTCGGCTTGCAGGTGCTTCACCGCGCCGGCAAGATCCACCGCGACATCAAGCACCAAAACGTGCTCATCGACGACGACGGCCGCGTGGTCATCCTCGACTTCGGCCTGGTCACCGACGTCGACGCCAGGAACATCGCCGCCACCATCGACCGCTCCGGCACCCCGCCGTACATGTCGCCCGAGCAGCTCGTCGGCGAGCCCGTCACGCAGGCGTCCGACTGGTACTCGGTGGGCATCATGATCTACGAGGTGCTCACGGGGCGCCGGCTCTTTCGCGGCGACTACCAAAACGCCTTCCGCGAAAAGACCACCGCGAGCCTGCCGCCCGTGCGCACGGTGGCGCCGCGCGCGCCGCCCAATCTCGCCGAGCTGTGCGACGCGCTCGTCGACCGCATCCCGCAAAACCGGCCGGCCGGCGACGACGTGCTCCGCGCGCTCGCCGGCGGCGACGCGGCGGCGGCGCCGCCGCCCGGGCGCGCGGCGTCGTCGACGGAGAGCGAGCTCGTCGGCCGCGAGGGCGAGCTCGCGGGGCTTCATCGCTCGTTCAGCCGCACCTACCAGGGCGCGAGCGTCGTCACCTTCGTGCACGGCGCGTCGGGGGTCGGCAAGAGCGCGCTGGTGCGCCGCTTCCTCGAGGAGGTGAGGGCGTCGGACCGCAGCGCGGTGGTGCTGCGTGGGCGCTGCTACGAGCGCGAGAGCGTGCCGTACAAGACCCTCGACGGCGTCGTCGACGCGCTGAGCCGCTTCCTCAACAACCTGCCGCTCGACGAGCAAAAGGAGCTGATGCCCACCGAGGTGTCGGCGCTCATGCGCTTGTTCCCCGTGCTCGGCCGGGTGGAGGCGGTGGCGACCGCCAGGCGGCGCGTGGGCGCGGAGCCCGACGCCGTGGAGGCGCGCCGCCGCGGCTTTCAGGCGCTGCGCGAGCTGTTCGTACGCCTCGCCGCGCAGCGACCGCTCGTGGTGGTCATCGACGACCTGCAGTGGGGCGACTTCGACAGCGCCGGCCTGCTCGACGAGATCTTGCGGCCGCCGGGCGCGCCGGCCTTCTTGCTCGTCGGCGTGTTTCGCTCGGAGGAGCGCGACACGAGCCCGTTTCTGCGGCGGCTGTTGTCGGCGGACAAGACGTGGCTCGCCGACGTCGAGCAAGAGGAGCTCGCGCTGGCGCCCCTCGCCGGCGCCGACGCCGCGCGACTGGCGCGCCTGCTGCTCGCGGAGCACGGTCCCGTCGACGAGGCGCGCGCGGCGGAGATCGCCGCGGAGGCGGGCGGCCTGCCGTTCTTCATCGCCGAGCTCGTGCGCTTCGCGGCGTCGGGCGCCGTGATCGCCCCGCGGTCCGACGGCGCTCCCGTCGACGCCGGCGCAAGGCTGGATCTGCGCGCGGCCATCCTCGCGCGGATCGAGCAGCTCCCGGACGAGGCGCGCCGGCTGGTGGAGGTGGTGGCGCTCGCGAGCAAGCCCGTGGATCGCCGGGTGGCGGTCGCCGCCGCCCGCGTCACCGGCGACGACGAAAAGGCGCTGCACGCGCTGCGGGCGGGTCACCTCTTGCGCGCGCGCACCGAGGGCGAGCGCACGCTCCTCGAGAGCTACCACGATCGCATCCGCGAGGCCGTCGTCGAGGGGCTCGCGCCCGACGCGCGCCGCGACACGCACGCGCGGCTGGCGGCGGCGCTCGAGGCGGCCGGCGCCGGCGACGACCCCGAGGCGCTCGCGCACCACCTCTTCGGCGCCGGCGAGCGGGACCGCGGCGCGGCGCAGGCGCTGCTCGCGGCGGACGACGCGGCGGCCAAGCTCGCCTTCGACCGCGCCGGGCGCCTGTACGGGCTGGCGCTCGACGCCACCGCCGCCGACGACCCCGCCCGCCGCGGCATCCTCGAGCGCACGGGTCGCGCGCTCGCGAACGCGGGCCAGTGCGCGGAGGCGGGCAAGGCGTTCGTCGAGGCCGCGGCGCTCGCGCCGCCGCTCGAGGCGCGCGAGCTGCGGCGCGAGGCGGCGGAGCTGTTCTTGTTGAGCGGCCGGATGGACGAGGGGCTTGAGATCATCCGCGGGCTCCTCGCCGGCGTCGGCATGAGCATGCCGCGCACGCAAACGGGCACGCGCCTGTCCTTCGTGTGGAACCGCGCGCGCCTGTGGCTGCACGGGCTCAAGTGGCGCGAGCGCGACGAGAAGGACGTCGACAAGGACGATCTGTTCCGCATCGACGTCTGCCGCTCCATCGCCACGGGCCTCCTGTCCGGCGGCGACGCGCTCGCGGTCCTCGACTTCTCCGCGCGCAGCACGCTGTTGTCGTTGAAGGCCGGGGAGCCCCGCCGCGTGGGCCTCGCGTTGGCGACGGAGGCGGGCGCCGTGGTCTCGCTGAGCGGCGCGCCGGCGGCGCAAAAGGCCGACGCCATCGTCGCCGTCGCCCGCGGGCTCGCCGAGCGCTTCCCCAATCCCTCGCTCGACGCCAACGTGAGCGTGAGCCGCGGGACGCTCGGCTTCTGGGCGTACCGTTTTCGCGCGAGCCTCGACGACCTCGACGCGGGCGAGCGCATGCTCCGGGAAAACTGCGCGGGCGTGTGGGCCACCATCTCGTACGTGGGCTTCCTGCGGCTCGGCGCATACCTCGCGCTGGACGAGTGGAAGAAGCTCGCGCGGCGCGCCGCCGACGACGTCGTCGAGGGCGTGGAAAACGGCGACGCGTTCCTGGTGGAGAGCCGGCGCACGTACCTGTCGCTGGCGTCGTTGATGAAGGACGACGTCGACGGCGCGCGGGCGGCGTTTCACGGCGTGCGCGAGCGTTGGTCGCGCCAGGGCTATCAGGTGATGCACTGGCTCTCGCTCTACTTCGCCGTGCTCGCCGAGCTGTACGCGGGCGATGCGGCCGCGGCGCACGCGAGGCTCCACGGCGAGTGGGACAGCGTGCGCCGCTCGCTGCTGCTGCGCGTGCCGATCATCCGGACGTACGCGCTGCAGTTGCGCGCGAACGTGTCGCTGGCGACGGCGGCCGCCGACAGCGCTGCCCCGTCGTCGTCGACGCGAGCACATCTGCGCGCCGCGCAGCGCGACGCGCACCTGCTGGAGCGCGCGGGCACGCCGTGGTCGGCGGCGCGCGCGGTGTTGGTGCGGGCGCAGGTGGCCTCGCTCCAGGGGGACGCGGCGTCGGCGCGCGCGCTCCTCGAGCAGGCGGTGGCGAGCGCGCACGACGCCGACCTCGCCGTGCACGAGGCCGTCGCCCTCCGCCACGCCGGCGCGCTCGCCGGTGGCGCAGAAGGGAAGGTCGACGTCGACTCCGCCGACGCGTTCCTCAAGGCGCAGGGCGTCGCGCGCCCCGCGCGCATCGCGGCGATGCTCGCGCCCGGCTTCCCGTCGACGACGGAGTGACGCCTCGCAGCACGCGCTCCGTTCGTGCGTGAGCGGCTGATCCCGGCGGCGGCGGTGAGTGCGGTCGCTATCCCAATTGCATGAGGTTGCTCGCCGTCGTCGTCGTCGTTGTCGCCGCGTCACTCGCATGTGCGTCGTGCGGACCGCCGCCGGACCCCACGCCCGCGCTCCGCCGCGCGCGCGCGAGCGCCCGCCAGCGCGCCGCCCGCGCCGCCCGCCACGACATGCGCCACCTCTACAGCCGCGACAACGCCCGCGCCGACGACAAGAGCACCGTCGGTGACGACGACAACGCGGCCGGTGACGACGACACGGTCGGCGAGGGCGAGGGCGAGGGCGAGGGCGAGGGCGAGGGCGAGGCCGAGTAGCTCCGCTCGCGATCCACGGCCTCGATCGGGGCAGCGCCGCCGGTGCCGTGCCCGGGCTCATGACCGGAGATTCCGGACGCCCGGTGCGGTGCGTCGAAAACCATCGGTCGGTGATCCGGCCTCGGTCGATCTTCCGCGTCCTTTTCTCCGGCGGTCCGAAAACGAGGTGCGACAACCTCTCACCTGGGCCTACTGCCCGACCGGACCCGCCATGCGCTTCGCCGCCCTCCTCCTCGCCCTGCCGCTCGCCGCCTGCGTCTCCCAGGTGAAGCCCCCGCCAGCCCAAAGCGACCCGCAGCTCCCCATCGGCGAAGGGGAAGGAGAGGGAGACGCCCCGCCGCCCAAGGACGATCCCCCCGACGACCCGCCCCCCGCCCCCGCCGTCTGCGGCGACGGCGTCGTCCAGGGCGGCGAGGTCTGCGACGGCCACGACCTCGGCGACGCGAGCTGCGACCGCCTCGGCTTCTCCGGCGGCACCGTCTCCTGTGACTCGCACTGCCAGCTCGACCTGAGCGCCTGCACCTCTGCCCCCGTGGATCCGCCGCCCCCCGTCGGCGCCGCCACCCCCATCGCCGCCCCCGGCGGCACCGTCACCCTCCAGGGCTCGCTCGACCTCACCGATCCCTCGTGGACGCGGCCCGGCGCGGACTGCACCGCGTCGTCGTCGACCAGCCGCCACTACGACGTCTTCCAGGTCGTCAACAACACCGGCTCCGCGCAGACCATCACCGTGAGCGCCACGTTCACCGGCGACGGCTACCTGCACGCCTACGGCTCCGTCTTCGACCCCGCGTCTCCCGAGAGCGGCTGCCTCGCCGGCAACGACGACGGCGACGGCACCCAGGACAGCCGCCTCGAGGCGGTCGCCATCCAGGCCGGCGCCGTGGTCACGCTCGTGGTCTCGACCTTCGCGGCGGACACCGCCCTCGGGCCGTACACCCTCGACGTCGTCACCGACGACGGCAGCGTCACCCCGCCACCGCCGGACGACAACGTCTGCGGCGACGACGTCGCCGCCGGAGCCGAGGTCTGCGACGGCGGCGACGTCGGCGGCGACACCTGCGGCGCGCACGGCTTCAACCGTGGCAGCCTCGGCTGCGACGCGAGCTGCGCCGCGGTCGACGCGACCGGCTGCTTCAACGTCGCCGGCCCGAACGACATCGCGCCGCGCGGCTCGTCCATCGTGCTGAGCGGCAACATCGCCGACACCGACGGGACGTGGAGCCGGCCCTCCGAGGACTGCGGCGCCGGCGCCGCCGACGCCACGCGCTACTTCGACGCGTTCGAGATCGTGAACCGCACCGGGCAGACGCAGGCGCTCGACGTCACGGCGACGTTCTCCGGCGACGGCTACCTCCATGCGTTCACGAGCTTCGACCCGCGCGACCCCACCACGGGCTGCGTCGCCGGCGACGACGACTTCAACGGCAGCAGTGCGTCGCAGCTCACCGACGTCGCCATCGGCGCGGGGCAGACGCTCACCATCGTGGTGTCCACGTTCGCGGCGGACGCCGCCATCGGCACCTACTCGCTGCAGGTCCTCACCAAGCAGCCGACCGCGCCCGCCGTCTGCGGCAACGGCGTACGCGAAGGAAACGAGGTGTGCGACGGCGCCTCCGTCGGCTCCTCGACCTGCCAGAGCCGCGGTCACCAGGGCGGCACGCTCTCGTGCAACTCGAGCTGCAGCGCCGTGAGCGAGAGCTCGTGCTGGGACCTCGCGCCGGCGGTGCCCATCGCGGGCCAGAACGGCTCCATCGCGCTCGGCGGCTCGCTGACGTCGACGGACCCGCGCATCGACCGCGTGAGCGCCACCTGCTCGGGCAGCGGCGCGGCGGACCACCCGTGGGACGGCTACCGCATCGTCAACAACACCGGCGCGGCGCAGTCGCTCACGGTGACGGCGTCGTGGTCGGGCGGTGATGGCTTCCTGCTCGCGTACCACTCGAGCTTCGACGCCGAGTCGCCGCTCACGGGCTGCATCACCGGCAACGACGACTTCGGCGGCGCCTCCGGGTCGCAGATCACCGACCTCGCCATCGCGCCCGGCGAGACCCTGGTGCTCGTCGCGAGCACGTTCGCCGGCAACGCCACCGTCACCAGCTACGACATCGAGGTGGCCACCAACGGCCCGCCGCCGACGGCCATCGGCAACGCCGGCATCACGGTGCAGCTCGCGGGCTCCCTCGACGCCAGCGACCCGACCTTCGAGCGGCTCTCGGAGTCGTGCTCGTCGACGGGGGCCACCGGCCGCAGGTTCGACGCGTACCGTGTGAAGAACACGACGAGCACCTCGCAGCGCCTTACGCTTCAGGGCAACTGGTCCGGCGACGGCTTCCTCTTCGTGTTCGGCTCTTCCTTCAACCCCGCGAGCCCCGCCGCGTCGTGCCGCCTGGCCAACGACGACTTCAACGGGCAGGACGCGAGCCGCATCACCGGCGTCAACATCGCCGCCGGGGAGACCGTTGTGGTGGTGGCCTCGACGTTCGCGGCGGGCGCCACGCTCGGCGCGTACACCATCGACGTGCTGACCGAAGGGACCGCGACGCTCGCGCCGCCCGGCGGCAGCATCACCACCGCCGGCGCCCTGCACACGAGCGACCCGCAGTGGAACCGCCCGTCGGAGAGCTGCACCGACGACGGCGGCACCGCCGAGAACCACTACGACACCTACCTCATCAAGAACGCGAGTAGCGTCGAGCGCGACCTGAACATCACCGCCAACTGGGGCAGCGGCGATGGCTTCCTCGTGGTGTACTTCGGCGCCTTCGATCCCGCCGACGGCGCAGGGCTCCAGTGCATCGAAGGCGACGACGACTTCAACGGCGTGTCGGCCTCACGCCTCGCGGACGTCATCATCTTCCCCGGTGAGACGCTCACGGTGGTGGCGACGACGTACGCCGCCGCAGCGACCATCCCTGCCTACACCGTGCGCGTCGACACTCTGCAGTAGGCCGGCGCGGGTGCCGCCTGCGCAGGACTGCCGAGCATCTGGTCGCAGCGCGCCGGCGCGCGCTACCATCGACCGATGATCCCGCGTCTCCTCGTCTGCGCCGGGATGCTCGCGTTCGTCGACTGCGCGGCGAGCGTGTCCCTCGACGGCAAGCGCTGCGATGCGCGCCACCCGTGCGTCGCGGGCTTCCTCTGCGTCGACGACGTCTGCCAGAGCTCCGGCGCCCTCGAATCGGGCGAGGGTGAGGGCGAAGGCGAAGGCGAAGGCGAAGGCGAAGGCGAAGGCGAAGGCGAAGGCGAAGGCGAGGGTGAAGGCGAAGGCGAGGGTGAAGGCGAAGGCGAGGGTGAAGGCGAAGGCGAAGGCGAAGGCGAAGGCGAAGGCGAAGGCGAGGGTGAGGGTGAGGGTGAGGGTGAGGGTGAGCCCTGCTTCGACCTGCACGACGAAGACGAGGATGGGATCGGCGATGCGTGCGACGTCTGCCCGACCGTGAGCGACCCCGGTCAAAGCGACAGCGACGGCGACGGCGTCGGGGACGCGTGCGATCCGCAGCCCGGCGCTGCGAACGCGATCCTGTTCTTCGATCCGTTCGTGACGCTGGACGCCGCGTACGACGGCGACCACAGCGGGTGGGAGGTCGGCGACGACTTCATCGAGGAGACCTCCGGCGCCGCCGGCAAGGAGCTGGTCATGCCGGGCGTCGCCGCCGGCGCGGTGCGCGTCGAGGCCGTCGCCCAGCTCCTCAGCCAGGGCACGCCGCTGCCGGTGAACTACGGCGTCGCCGCGCGCTGGGACCCGGGGTCGCGCACCGGACCGATCTGCGGCGTCATCCCGAGCAGCACCCCGACCGAGCTCGGCTACGCAGAGATGGTGAACGGCACCGGCGCGATGCCCGAGGTGAGCGTCGAGGTCGCGATCGACGACGGCGCCAAGCAACGCATCACGATCGACTACGACGAGAGCAACGACGAGCTGCGCTGTGACCTGGAAAACGGCGGCAGCCTCACCGCCGCGCTCGTGCCCCCGGACGGCGACGCCGTGGGCGTGCGTGCGAACCGGACCTTCGTGCGCTACTTCTCCTTGATCGCCTACAGCCTCGAATGAGGCGAAGGCCCGGCTCGATCGGGGATGGGCGACGGAAAATCGACGGACGCCTCGGAGCGTAGGGCGGGGGCTTGTCCCCCGCATCCCCACGCGCGCACCCGCCGACGGAAAAGGCCGTTCGATAAAGCCGCTTGCGGCTGGCGGAAAAACCGCTGGACGATTTGCGAACCGCGCTGCGTAGGGCGGGGGCTTGTCCCCCGCATCCCCCCGCGCACCCGCCGACGGAAAAGGCGTGGGACGAGCCCCCGCCCTACGGGTCCTCGATCGTGGCCGACGTTTACTCGCCGTCCGATAAAGCCGCTTGCCGCTGGCGGAAAAACCGCTGGCCGATTTGCGAACCGCGCTGCGTAGGGCGGGGGCTTGTCCCCCGCATCCCCCCGCGCACCCGCCGACGGAAAAGGCGGGAAACGAGCCCCCGCCCTACGGGTCCTCGATCGTGGCCGACGTCGCGAAGAGCGCACCCGGTGTGACGACTTTTCAAACGGCCCCGCGGAGGATCGGCGACGGGTGATGGGCGACGCGAGAAGATCGAGGAGACGAGGAACGAGGAACGAAGAACACGAGGTGCGCTGACGCGACATCGACTCGGACGCTCGGCCGGCGGCCAGCGGATCGCGGCCGGCGGAGATCGGACCTCGACGCGCGGCGAGGCCGAGCCCCGCCGCGCGCGCCGAGCCTCAGCGAAACTTGTAGAGCATGGCGCAGAAGTGGTCGCAGCGGTCCTGGCCGACGTCGCGCTCCGCGGCGGTGACGGCCTCGCTCAGGAACCCGATGTCGAGGATGGCGCTCACCTCGCGCGCGCTCCCGGCGGCGATGTCGAAGTACCGCGCGCGCTCCTTCGCCGACTGCTTGCGACAGCCCTCGGAGAAATTGAGCGTGATGGATGACGACGCGCGGCGCAGTTGGTCCTTGAGGTCCGCGAAGCCCGGCGGGAACTGCTTCGCGAGCTGGAAGCACTGGCCGTAGATCTCCAGCGACTTCCCGTAGAGGCGAGTGTCTCGGTAGTCCATGTTCAATCCTCCTTCGAAGGCCGAGCACGGCGGCCTTCAAAGCCTGCGTGGCCGCCGCGCGCAGGCCGAGAAGGAGGACGAACATGGCCTCGGGGTCACTCGCCGTTTCAGGAAGTGCTGTCGGTCGTAGGCCGGTTCTCGACGAGAGAGTGCTCGCGCTTCATGGCCTGGCCCGTGTGGTCTTCGCGAACCCCGACGTGGGGCCCTCAAGCGCTTCGCGCTTTTGACGAGGGCCCCACGTCGGGGATCCGCAAGGAGACCAGGCCATGAAGCACGAGCACTCCCGCATCTACCTCACCTCTCGCGCGCTCAACCGCGAGGCCGCCGCGCTCGCCAACCGGCTGCCGCGTGGCTTCAGCAACCTGAAGGACCAGCTTCGCCGCGCGTCGGCCTCGGTGACGTTGAACTTCTGCGAGGGGAGCCGGCACGAGTCGCTCGCGGAGCGTGGGCGCTACTTCCGGATCGCGTCCGGGAGCGCCGCCGAGGTGAGCGCCATCGCGGATGTCGCGGAGGACTTCGGCGTCATCGCTCCCGAGCAGCACGCGGCCATCAAGGACTACTGCAATCACCTGTGCGCGATGCTGCGGCTGTACCGGTGATGGCCGCTCGGCGGCGGAGCTCTGCGGAGCTTCGCCGCTCTCTCGATCGGGAAGGGCGACGCGAGAGATGCGGGAGGGGTCGAGGGCCCGCCAAAACAGCACACGAGGACACGAGGGACACGAGGGCGGCCCGGATCGGATCCGCGGCCGGCGGCAAGCGGCTCGCGGCCGGCGGAGATCGGAGCGAGATCGCCCCCAGGCTCAACGTGTTCGAGACGCGCGCCCTGTGTGACGATTTGCGAACCGCGGTGCGTAGGGCGGGGGCTTGTCCCCCGCATCCCCACGCGCACCCGCCGACGGAAAAGGCGGGGGACGAGCCCCCGCCCTACGGGTCGTCGACGTAGCCGACGTCGCGAATGGGTTCGAGACGCGCGCCCTGTGTGACGATTTGCGAACCGCGGTGCGTAGGGCGGGGGCTTGTCCCCCGCATCCCCACGCGCACCCGCCGACGGAAGAGGCGGGGGACGAGCCCCCGCCCTACGGGTCGTCGACGTAGCCGACGTCGCGAATGGGTTCGAGACGCGCGCCCTGTGTGACGATTTGCGAACCGCGGTGCGTAGGGCGGGGGCTTGTCCCCCGCATCCCCACGCGCACCCGCCGACGGAAAAGGCGGGGGACGAGCCCCCGCCCTACGGGTCGTCGACGTAGCCGACGTCGCGAATGGGTTCGAGACGCGCGCCCGGTGTGACGATTTGCGAACCGCGGTGCGTAGGGCGGGGGCTTGTCCCCCGCATCTCCACGCGCGCCCCCGCCGACGGAAAAGGCGGGGGACGAGCCCCCGCCCTACGGGTCGTCGACGTTGCCGACGTCGCGAATAGGTTCGAGACGCGCGCCCGGATGGAGGATTTTTGGACTGGGTGCGCTACTCGGTGAGCTTCGGGTGCTTCGTCGACGCGTAGGTCATGACGACGCGCTTGCGCTTTGCATCCACGCAGTACCAGACGCGGCCTCCCGCGGTGACTTCGTATTGCCACTGCTCGAGGTCCTCGCCAGCGATGCGGGCGGTCGCCAGCTCACCGCGGAGTCGATGCTGCCGGCCGAGCCGCGCTGTGTCGCGAGGATCCTTCGAGATCGCATCGAACGCATCGCGCGTCGGCCCGGGTGCTTGGCGCACGAGCTCTTCCCACCCATTCGCCGCGTCGCTGTTGCCAAAGACGAGCTCCCACTCGTCGGCCTTCGGCGGCGGCGCTACGCGATCCCCGCGCTTGGCCATGTCTACTTCGGCCGCGCGACGCGCTTGCCAACCTTCGCGATGGGGCGCTTGAGAATGTCGGCCAGGCCCTCGGCGTGGAGCGACGCGGTGTTCTTCCACTCGATCAGCAGTCGGCCGAGCGACGTGAAGTCGCCGAGGTCCGCGCAGGCCTCGAACTCGCGCACGAATTCCTTCACGAACTGTTTTCGATCGTCGTCGGGCAGGAAACGCGTCCACGGAAGCCGCACATCCACGTCGCTCCGATCGCGCGCAGCCTCGGCGGCGGCGGGCGCCAGCAAGCGCGCCGCGGTCGCGAGCGCATCGCGCGTGTTGTCGTCAGCGGCAGCGCGGGTCAGGCGCAGCGGCTCCGCGTCCCGCCGCTTCAACAGCACGTCACCTTTCGCCAACAGCGGCTCGACGAGCGTGGGCTCGCGAAGGAAGGCGCTCCAGGTCAGCTCGTGTGTCTGGCTCATGCAGACATTATTCAGATGTTATGCGGATGTCGCAAGCGATCCTGCAACCGCGCGAGATCGAACGAGAAGCGCGCCCGGTGTGACGATTTTGAGACCGCGTTGAGCAAGAACGACGTCGACAACTGAGCTGTCCGGACGCAAGCGACGCCGAAGGCGGCGCGCAGCGGGGGAGTGAGGGGGGCCCGCGTCCGGCTTTGCCGGCGCGGGGGAGCGAACCGGAGGTTCGCTCCTCGGCGAGCGCATGCGAGCCGACAAGGAAACGCGCGCCCGGCTTGAGGATTTTCGAAACGACTGTCGAGACGCCGCTCACAGCGGCACGATGCTGCGCGTCGGAACCATCCGCACATAGATGGTGACGAGGTTTTTGGATGTTGCGATCAGCTTATCATCGGACGGGAGTTGCGCCCGACGCGTAGAATCACTGCGGCGACGACTCCGGAATTGGTATCCCCCAACGAGCCTGCAAATTCTTCGCGCGCAGGTCGACCGGCGTCACCTCGAACCCAACCGGTTTTAACCGCGTGGCGATGTGCGCCCGCAGCTTGGCCACGCGTTGTCTGAGTTCGGCGGTCCCCGCCAGTACAGAACATAACCAGACGCAGACTGGCTGATCGTCAAGTAGATGCCCGTGCAGTCCAGCGCCGCGCACGAGGTACGCGACGTAAACGCCCTCGCTTGTCTTTGTGGTCTCAGCGCGTCAAGCACAGCCAGCCAAGGCACGGTTGCCCACCTCCCTTGGCCCGCCGACCACCGGACCGTGAGCCGAGAATCCAGGTTCATCTCCATGATCTCTCGGCTGCGCGACGAAAGAGCGGGCGCGCCGGGTGGTCTCGCCGCACGGTGGGCTCCCGCGCGGACGCTTGGGAACAATTCCAACCCGTCCAAGCGTGTTGGCGAACTCGTCTTTCATTCAGTGACCACGAGCCGTCCGTTCTACTGCGCCTTCTCAGAGCCAGCCGAATCTCCGCGATGAACTCTTCCCGCCGGACGGCATCGTGAACGTGCATGCGCTAATGAGGCGCAAAAATGTGGCGAGCCGGGTGGAAACACCTCGCACGTGTAGTCAACGGCCGTCGAGCGCGACATTTGAAGGAGGGAGCCTTCCGGAATTTTGAGCGAAGGTCCGGAGAGATGGTCACGTTCGAATTTCGCTTTTCGTCTCGTAATACACTGTATTCAACGGGAAGCTTGAGACCGCATAGCTCGCCTTGCCCGCTTTGTCGTAGACCACCCAATCCGTGAGCGGGTCCGGGGTCTGCTGCGGATAGGACGGGTTGCCCGCCTTTTTCGGCGTTGTCTTGCCTTTGAACGGAAATCCGAAGAACGCCGGATGCTGGTTGACGGCGAGCTTGCTTAGGAAGACCTCGCCATTGTGATGCGGAACAATCTCCATCAGCAGCGCCCGAGGCACCGATACGAGCTTCGTACCGCTTTTCTTCTTGGGCGCGCCGGCCGCAGCAGTCGAAGCGGCGCCATGGACAGCGGCTGCCTTCGGCCGCGGACGCGGGCAACAATCGGAGTCGAGGGGAAAAAGACCGGGGTTTGAGGTCGTCCATGCTTTGCCGAGGCGCGCTCCGCCGCCGCTCCTCGTCGCAGACTCGTCGAAGAGCAGTCCGTCTTTCATCAAGGCGTCGAGAAGCGCGTCTGTGACCTTGAGAGCGTTCGGATGGCCGGCGAGCGACGACCACCCAGCCCTGAAGGGCGCCCACAGGGATTCTTCCCCTGGAAGCTTTGCCTCGAACGAGATGCTCGACTCGGAGTTGGTCTCCGTCCCTCCTAACGTCAAGTTGTGCGAGCCGACAAGCACGGCACCGGACGTTTTCCCTTCGAATAAGTATATCTTAGAATGGAAGGTAACGAGCGAGCTTGGATGCTGCCAAATCCTTACCGTCTTGAAATCTTGCTAGCGCGAACCTGAGGGCTTAGACGGACGTGCCAACCTGGTCGATGCCAAAGATTGCGTCGACCTCGCCTCCGCGCGCGGAGAACGCAGTGATCGCCTGCTCCAAACGGAGGAGCGGTGCCTCCTTCGCGTAGGCAACCGCGATGCGGAGGCTTGTGTACGCGTTGTTCTTGAGACCCTGCTCGATCCAATCGAGCCCCCGCCGCACGCCAAAGGGCTGATCGAGTGGCGCGAAGAACTGGATGTTTGGCACTGCCCATCTTCCCACGGTCACGGACCTCCTCGTTTTTTCGTTGGCGAGAAACTCGGGCGCGGTGGTACAGCCCAGACTATGACCGGAACATCTGTTCAGCATGACCTCCCCGAAACGTCCAAGAACCGAGCTGCGGAAGATCTCGCGTCGCTGACACAACTACGTGATGCAAAAGGTGTTCTGGAGAGACTTGGTCGTGTCGATGGGGATTTCACGACGACGACACCTCGTACCTAACCCACGACCTCCACCCCTATCCGGCGAAGTTCATCCCACAGATCCCTTCGACGTTGGTTCGAGCTCTTTCCCTCCGTGGAGAACTCGTTTGGGATCCGTTCTGCGGCTCGGGAACGACGGGACTTGAGGCCCTCAGACTTGGGCGACGGGTCGTCTGCACGGACATCAACCCGCTGGCCGTCCTGATCACCTCCAGCAAAATCGACGGCGCTCACACCAGAAGAACGCCTCGAGCTCGCCGAGCTTCGTGAACGAGTCGTCCTCCTCACTCAGGCGGGCGATTGTCGTCGACAGGTGGAGCGTCACGCGGCCCGAGCTGAGCGATTCGTTCCAACAATTCCAAACATCGAGCATTGGTTCTCTCAGCTCGCGATTCGCGAACTTTCATATCTACTGATGGAAATCGAAACCATTGATGGTGAAACCGCACGTGCCTTTGCGAGAGCATGCTTCTCATCAATCATCGTGAACACTTCAAACCAAGACGAGGAGACGAGGTACGCACGGCGGGAAAAGGATTGTCTCGTCAGGCGAGATCCTTACGATGTTCTCGAACGCGCTTGATCGGAACCTGCAAAAGCATGAGCCACTCGAGCGACTCCTCGGTTATCGGAAGGTCGAGACACATCTCTTGGACGCTCGCGACCTGGATGACGTTGGTGCTGTCAAGGACGGGTCGATCGACCTCGTCGTCTGTTCGCCCCCGTACGCAAATGCAACCGACTATCATCTGTATCACCGATTCCGGTTGTTCTGGCTTGGCTTTGATCCACACGAGATGGCACGCGCGAGATCGGCTCTCACCTGCGTCATCAGCGCGAGAAAGCGGGCTTCGAGCTGTACGAAACGGAGATGCGCCGAGTGTTGGTGCGGTTCTCGGCAGCGTTGCGAGCTGGACGCTATGCAGCGCTGGTTGTCGGTGATTCTGTATTCGCGGGCAAGACGATCCGCACAGCCGATGTTCTGCTTGAAGCAGCCGCAGCATGCGGCCTCGAGGCGGTGGGCTCACGTCGGCCGGTTCACCCGACCAAACGCTCATTCGTCGTCGCGGGTCGTCGAGCTCGAATCAGAGGACATCGTTCTTCTACGAAAGCCGCCGAAACGCCTGAAGGTGTTCCTCGGTGCGCCGAAATATCGGCTCTGGCCGTACGAGGAGCGCCTGCGGCGAATGGAAGCATCAACGTTGCTCAAAACGAAATTGCCGGACACGATCGAACTTCAATCGGAGGTCGATTGTTATGAGGTAAATCGAGTTCGTCGACTCACCTTCACGCGTGATGTGCACCTCGACGGTGAGTGCGCCCGGCCAACATGGCAGGCGGCACTGGAGTCGAGCGACCCTGCAAGCAACCGCAAGGACCCCAAATACCTGACGCACGGAAATTCATCCCTACAAAGGAAAGTTCTACCCACAGCTCGCCAAGTCCTTGCTGAACATCTCCGGCGCGGAGCCGGGCGCAACCGTTTTCGATCCCTTCTGTGGCAGCGGTACCGTGCTCCTTGAAGCGCAGCTGAGCGGGTTTCGCGCAGGAGGCTGCGATGTTCACCCACTGGCCATCCTGATCTCTCGCGCGAAGACAGCCGTGGCGCTCGAGAGCGCAGTTCTTCTAGAATCGTGCTCTCTCCAATTTCGGGAGGGCCACCAGTTCGGACAAGAGCAAGGAATCGGATCGAGCCTTTTTCCGCGCGGACCTCCTGATAGAACTTGAGAGTTGGTTCCCTGCGCCGGTCGTTCGAAAGCTCGGCTGGTTGCGGCACCAGATTGAACGTGTCCAGTTCGACCGCGCGGCTTGTGTTGCTCGTTCTGCTCTCAAGCATCATTCGGGAGGTCTGACACCAGATCCTGGGGATCTGCGAATCCGCCGTCGGAAGGAGCCTCTTGAGGACGCGCCCGTTCTTGAGATGCTTGCTGAACGCCTCTCGCTCTTTCGGGGTCGGCTCCTACAGTTTGAGCGCCAGCGTGCGTCGGCGCCATTCGAGTTCCAGCCCGCTCACGTCTTCGAGATGAACTCGCGCGACCTGGCCACACAAACCGCTCTTCGCAGCAGCGTCGATGTTGTCATCACGAGTCCGCCGTATGCGACGGCCTTGCCATACATTGATACCGATCGCCTCAGCCTTCTCGCTGTTCTCGATCTTGCCTCCAGTGATCGGGCTGTGCTTGAAGGAAGGCTCACGGGATCGCGCGAGATTCGCGGCGGTGAGCGAAAGCGCTTGGAGGCTGAGATCCGCGATCCGAAGAAGCTTCGCGCGCTGGGATCCCGGACCGCCGAAGGTATCATTCACGGGATTCTCGATCTGAAATTCCAGTGCTGACGTCGGGTTTCGACGGCAGAACATGGCGGCACTACTCCTTCGCTATTTTCGTGACATGCGCTTGGTATTCGAGAGCCTCAAGAGCGTCGTCCGCACAGGCGGCGATGTCTTTGTCGTCATCGGCAACAACAAGACCACCGCTGGAGGGCAGGAGATCGAGGTCGAGAGCACCACCGCTCTGATCGAACTTGGCGCTAGCGTCGGATGGGCGCTTGAGGATGTCATCGGAATTTCGGTCACGAAAGAAGCGCTTGTCCACGCGCGCAACAGCATCTCCGAGAACGCCGTACTCTGGTTCAAGGCGAGCTAGGACGCCGGCGTCCTCGAAAAAAGGTGTCAGCATGACGGGGGTACGGAGGTGACACTTTCAACGTCGACAAGCCGCTGCTTTCACTGCGTTTGACACCAAATTGACGATGTGCCAGCGACCTCCAGACTCACGCCCAATAAGGGCATTCGCCTGCCGGCACCCTTCGGGTGTCGCTGACGCGACGGGCCGGTACGCGCTGGCAAGTCCGCAATAGCGTCCATGCCATCGCTCGCCGCACACGCAACAGCGTGTGTCGCTTCGCGACGAGCGGCGGGAGGTCGCTGGCCACGAAGCACTTCAACATCGAAGCGCACAACGAGGCGAAGCGGTACGATCGCCGCGTGGGAAATTCCGGAGCGCGTTCTCGGCATCGATCTCGCACAGAGCTGGCAGAACACAGGCTCGGCGTTGATCGAATTCGATCGTGCAGCGCAGTCCATCATCAGCGTCGTCGCTCCTGCACTCGGGTGGCCGGGCGGATCGTTCACAGCAACCGCCGTCGCCGACGCGATCGACGGCTTCGCTCGCAAGCAGAAGGTGACAGCGGTCGCGCTCGATGGGCCGCAAGGATGGCGCGACCCTGCGACGCCGTCATCCCTGAAGGGCGTCGGGCGGCGCTGCGAATACGAGTGCCGGACCCAGGCGAAGACGGGCGTTCACCCAACGACGTTTCCCGGAAACCAGCGCCCGTGGATCGAGCTCTGCGTGGAGATCTTCGACGAGCTCGCGCGGAAGCCCGGGGTTGTCGTCGGGAACGTCGGCGTCGTCGCTCCCGGAACCGGCTACGTGATTCTCGAGTGCTTCCCGACCTCCGCTTGGCGGGCAAGCGCTCTCACGCCGCTTCCATCGAAGAAGAAGCACCCCGTGCTCGCGAGCTACACGGCGGCGCTGCGTTCGGCGTTCGTCCTGCCGGCGCTGACGCCAGGAAGCCACACACACGATGACCTGCAAGCGGCGGTTGCCGCACTGACGGCGATGGCGTTTGTCGGCGGACCAGCGATCCCGATCGCACGCGGGGTTCCCGCTGCCGCCGCCGTCGGCGCGGACGGGGTCTCGCGTCGCGTCGAGGGCATCATCTGGGACGCAAGGCCGCTTTCGATCTCAGCGGCGGTTGGTGCGAACGCGCCACCGCTCGCCAAGCCACCGTCGCCGTCGGCTGGGACTGCGGCAGCGCTTCCCGCGGTCTACGTGAGCACGAGCGCACTCGCGCACGCGAACTCGACGAAGAACCGGAGCCAGATGCAGATCGTCCTCGCAGGCCTTCCCGGTGGAACAAAGGCGAAGCGCATCAAGCTTCGACTCGTCATCGATGACGAGCGCTACATCGTCGTCGTTGGCGACTCGCATGCAGCGTGGCGATCGCACCAGACTGATGAGACGCTCGATGACTTCGACACCCTCTTTGCCAACCTTGCGGACACGGCGGACGAGCGCCGCGCACTCGAAGACTTCGCCATCCTCCCGTAGCTCCCGCGCGCCAGGGCGCGGGACGCCAGCGTCCCGTCAATTGGTGTCAATTGGTGTCAGTACAATGGGGAGGCACATGCGACACTTCTTGAGGCGCTACATCGCCGAATCAAAAGCATGTGACACGTACTGACGTGGCGCCAGCGACCTCCAGACTCACGCCCAACAAGGGCATTCGTCTGCCAGCACGCTCCGCGTGTCGCGCTGAGGCGCGACGAGCCGGCCGCGCTGTCGAGTTCGCAACGGCGATCTCGTCTGCGCTCACCGCACGCTTCGCGTGTCGCTACGCGACGGGCGGCGGGAGGTCGCTGGCGAAATCCATCGATCTGGTGACCGCGTGCGGGACGACACGCAGCAGGGGCTCGGGCTCGAGCAACACGAAGCTGCGCCGTCACCATCGCCCGCGAAGTGCGGGGCGACGGCGACGGCGACACGAAATGCGGCGAGCGCGCTCGGCTCGATCGCCGACGTGTGTGCTGGAGGTGCTCATGCTGCTGGAAGAAACGCCGAGCGGAAACCTGCGCATGTATTCGCCGGCGAACCCTGAGGGTGCCGTGCGCTTCACGCGCGCCGACATTCAAACGATTGCCAGCGTCTTCGAGCTGCTCGACCGATGGGCTCAGGACGACGCGACGACGGGGAACGCGATCGGTGACGTTCGCTCCCCGTCGTGATCTGATCTTTCTCAGCGAGGTGAACATGAACGT